>CAWDSW010000010.1:0-709427 GCA_963805095.1 uncultured Solirubrobacterales bacterium | reverse complement strand
CCGACAGCCCTGGACGTCTCTGCCGGTTTGGCGACGAACCGGAAGTCACGCCCGTCCCTCCCTGGCTAGGTGTGGATAGTGGCGATCGCGTTCGTGGCATAGGGATGGCCGGGGCCTGTGGCTGTGTCGCGAGTGCTTTAGCCCAACGTGCCGGTCTGACCGATCGCCGTCACTGTTGGCTCAGTCCAGCAGCACCTTCGGCAGCGCTCCCTCCAAGAGCGGCTGACGCGTCAGTACGGTTTCCGCAACGTGGGATCACGCGAATCCGAGCCGTCGACTGTGGTTGGTCGGCTTGCCGCTCTTTTGGTGTCGTTGTCTGCTGAGAGACCGCGGGTCGTCTCGATTGAGGGTCCCGACGCTGCAGGCAAGACGACCCTCGCCGACGCCCTCGCCATCGAGACGGCGAAATCGAGTCACGTCGTGCGGGTCCAAGCCGACCACTTCCTGCACCCGAGGCGAATCCGGTACCAACGCGGCATGGCCTCGCCGGTCGGCTACGTCGAGGACTCCTACGACCACGACGCGCTTGAGGCCCTCGTCCTTCGTCCGCTTCGTGAGGGTGATCGCTGGATCAAACGGCGAATCTTCGATCGAGCAAGCGATGCTCCCATTCGCGCATCCAAGGAGCACGTGCCACCAGATGCCATCGTCATCGTCGACGGAGCCTTCTTGCTCTCAAGCCAACTCCGGCCGTACTGGACGTTGAGCATCGTCCTCAAGGTGCAGGAAGAGGAGATCCTGCGGCGTGCCCAGGAGCGCGACGTTGAACGGCTCGGCGGCGCCAGCGGCGTGATCGAGCGCTACCGCTCGCGCTATCTCCCCGGCTACACGCTCTACACCGAACGCGAGGACCCCGAGCGCCATACCGACGTCCTGATCGACAACACCAACCTCCAGTCTCCAACTGTGCTGCGGTGGCCACCGTCCACCCACACGGCGCATCACGCGCGTGCCTCCCACCGAGATTCGGCTTGAGGCCGCCTGCAACGCGACACTCGCTCGGCCGCCAAACGTCAAAATCCGCGCCAGACCACAGCCAGGACCTGTGGATCAATCGAAAGGACTCGCGCGACCACAGTCAACCCTCACGACTTCTACGCCACGAACGCGATCGTAGGCAGTGCCGCTCGCACGAACCTGCGACAGCGTCAACCAGGAGCGGAGGCGGCCAGGTGACTGCTGCTCCGTTCGGGCGTGGCCGCAAAGCGGCAGCTACGTCGAACCAGTCGCTCGTGCAATCTCACAGCTGGGATCTCAGCACGGCGAACTCGCAGCCTGGCGCGGACGGGTCGAAGCCGTGCTCGATCAGCCACCGGGCCCCCACCAGGCTTCGCACCGACCACCATGCGCGGATCACATCGAGCTCGACCTTGGTGCCGTACCCGGCGACGACGTCGCCCACGTGCTCCTCGTGTCCGAGAGTTAAGATGGCGAGGTCGAACAGGGCATCGCCCTGACCCGCCTCAGACCAGTCGATCACGCCGGCGATCTCGTCACCGTCGACGAACACGTGGTCGAGCTTCAGGTCGCCGTGCGTGAACACCGATGGCCATGGCCGGAGCGCAGCCTCGGCGATCCGGCGGTTACGCGTGACCAAGTCGGCGGAAAGGACGCCGTTGCTGACAAGCCACTCACACTCCGCGTCGAGGCGCGAGGCGATCTCGTCGAGGATCCGACTGGACCATGGCGGCAACGGCGCGTCGTGCAGCTTCCGTACGGCGGCACCCGCCGCCGCCCACGCCGCCGAGGACGCAGTCGACGGCTCGCCGAGGCGGCCGAGCGCCGTCCCTGGTACGGCGGCGAGCGCGAGCACGGGCGGCTTCCGCCACAGGACCTCCGGAGTCGGGATCGGCGCCATAGACATCGCCTCGACCTCGACATCGGTGCGCGTCTGATCAGCATCGATCTTGAGGAACACGTCGCCGACTCGCAGGGTCACGCGCTCGCTATGGGCGACGACGACCTCGACCTCGTCCATGTCGGCATTATCCCGAGCTGAACACCGACGCCGCATCAGGCTCAGCAGGGCCCTCAGCGTACCGAGGTCGAGAGTGCTCCGTTCACGAGAGGCTGTCGGGGAAACCTGTCGACTGATTCCGTGCCCGCGGGGTGCGGGTCGACGCGAGTGAAACGCGCGACTCCCGGTTCTTATCCGATGGCGGGCGCGGTCAGCTTGTTGTGGAGCTTCAGGAGGTTGTGGGAGGCGGCGATCAGTCGCCATTCGGACCGCACCGCGGCTCGGCCTCTTCGTTTGAAGTGGTCGATCCGGCGGTTGTGTTTGATCTGTCCGAAGACCGGCTCGATGCTGAGTTTTGCGCTTGGCGTAGAGCTCGCGGCCGTGGTCGGTGGCGAGCACCCGGCGCATGAAGTCATAGAGGCCGCCTTCCCAGCCCGGCCGTGGCGCCTTCGCGTTGCCCGCTGTCGGGCGGGATCAGCACCTGCGATGCCGTCGCCGACGATCCGTTCGATCTGCTCGCTGTGCCAGTAGCCGGCGTCAGCGAGCACGGTCACGGGCCGCTCTGTGACGCCGGCCTGGCGCCAGCTCGCCGCAGCGCGGCGGCGAGCATCGGCTCGAGCTGCCCGAAGTCCGGCGGGGTCGGTGGTGATCTCGGCGGCGACGATGATCTGTCCGTCGGTGACCGCGGCCTGCGCGTTGTAGCCCTGCACGGCGGCTGGCCCTGCTGGATCATCACCCGCGAGTCCGGGTCGGTCGTGTTGATCTTGCCCTCCGGCACCAACGGCGGCACATAGGGCTTCATGCCGATCCCGTGCAGCCTGCGGCCGCGACGATCCACAGCGCCGGCACGCCACTGCTCATAGCCTCGGTTGGCGGCGTGCGTCGACCGCCAGCTCCTCATCGAAGCGGCGCTTGACCTCCGAGATCCGCTCGTCGCGATCACGCGGGATCGCGGCCGCTTGCGCGCTCGCGCTCGAGCTCTCAAGCGCTCGCTGGCCCTCACGCAACCATGCCCGCCGACCCTGCCGCCGGGCTCACGAACCGCTCCGGGCGAGCTCAAGCTCCACCTCGGCGACGACCTCCTCAGCCCGCCTCCTGGCGGGCTTCGCGCTCAGCCTGCAACCGCTCCCTGGCAGCCTCAAGCGCCTGCGCGGCGGCCCTCCCGCGTGCGCAGCTGCTCAGGCAGCTCATCGCCACGCGCGTCGCCGAACGCTCGTCCTCCTCACGGTCGGCCTGCTCGCCTCCTCGAGGATCTCCTCGGCGATCGGCGCATAGTCACGGTTGCGTCATCGACGCGTTCGCGCTGCATCTTCGTCCCATCCACCGCGATCACCCCGACCTACGACCAGCCCCGCCTCGCGCACAACCCAAGCACCTCGACGAACAGCCCGGCCAGCGCGTCCTCGATGACGGCGGCGAAACTCCGCGATCGTCGAGTGATCAGGCACCTCGCTTCGCCGTGATCACCCTGAACGCCACGTCCTCCCGGCACGCCCGCTCGATCCGCCGCGACGACCGCACCCCACGCGCATACGCGTACAACAACAACGCCACCAGGTGGATTCAACTGGTTGTCGCAACGCCTGACGTTGAGGAGTTGCGATGCCGAGGAGAAACCGGGCGTGGATCGTGCTGCTGCAGCCGGGACGCGTTGGGGTGGACATCCGCCTGCGGGGCGAAGGGAGCATCGGGTCCGGTTCTGGGAGGCGATCGCTCGAGGTGCGTCGAGCGAGAACGCTGCGGTCGAGGCGGGTGTGTTGCCGAGCATTGGTGTCCGGTGGTTTCGCAAGGGTGGCGGGATGCCGCCTCTCACCCTCGCGCCGGTGTCCGGGCGTTATCTGTCGTTCACCGAGCGAGAGGAGATCGCGGTCCTGCTCGCCGGAGGTTGTCGGGGTGCAGGGAGATCGCGCGTCGGCTCGGTCGTGCGCCGTCGACGATCTCCCGAGAGTTGCAACGCAACGCGGCGATCGGACGCGGCCGACGTTGAGTATCGAGCCTCGACCGCCCAGAGGCATGCTGAGCGTCGCGCTCAACGTCCCAAGCCGGCGAAGCTCGCGGTGAACCCGGAGCTGCGGGCCTATGTGCAGGACCGGCTTTCGGGGACGGTGCAGCGGCCTGATGGGAGCGTCGCGGGTCCAGATATCGCCTGGCGTGGGCGGCGTCAGGGACCGCGAAAGGATCGCCGTTGGGGACAGTGCTGGAGTCCGGAGCAGATCTCCGGTCGGCTGCGCCTGGACTTCCCCGATGATGAGTCGATGCGCGTGTCCCATGAGGCGATCTATCAGTCGCTGTATGTGCAGGGCCGCGGAGCGCTGCGCCGCGAGCTGACCGCTTGCCTGCGGACGGGTCGGGCGCTCAGAGCCCCCAGGAACAGGACATCGAGGGGCAACCGCAGCTTCGTGACTGATGAGCTGTTGATCAGCGAGCGGCCGGCTGAGGTTGATGACCGGGCTGTCCCGGGGCACTGGGAAGGCGATCTGATCCTCGGCACCGACCGCTCAGCGATCGGGACTCTGGTCGAGCGCTCAAGCCGGTTCACGATGCTGTTGCATCTCCCGCCGATCGAAGGTCACAACAGCCCAAGAGCGAAGACCGGCCCGCCGATCACGGGTGCCGGGGCCGGCGCCGTTCGTAACGCGATCGCTGACACGATCGGGACCCTCCCCGAACAGCTTCGGCGGTCCTTGACCTGGGACCAGGGGATCGAGATGGCCCAGCACGTCCAACTCCGGCTCGACACCGGTCTGCAGATCTATTTCTGTGATCCACGCAGCCCGTGGCAGCGCGGCACCAACGAGAACACCAACGGGCTGCTGCGCCAGTACTTCCCCAGAGGCACCGACCTCGCCCGCCACAGCGCCGAGGAGCTCGCGGCTGTCGCGGCGGCGTTGAACGGTCGACCACGCAAGACACTCGGGTGGAGGACACCCGCCGAGGTGCTCACCGAGTACCTCAGCCGCCGCGGCCTGACCGCCGCCGGCAGCCTCCAACGCGCCTGCACACCTGCCGGACTGCGGCATCCCTGCGTCCCCGGGGGGTGTCTGGACGGTCGCGCGCGGCTATCGCCGTTCCGGCCCGCCCTCCGGGCGAGCCTCCACGACGACAGCCGCGCCACCCAGGACGAGCCCAGTCGTCACTTCCAACCCTTAGAGTCACCGGCCACACCGCGTTGCGACGACCGGTTGAGCTCAGGCCATCATCGCCGGCTCATACGCCGCGCCGCCCTGCCCGTCCGCCCGATACGCCCCATAGAACGCGGCCAGATCCATCCGTCGACCGCGCCCAGCACGACCACGCCAGATGATCCTCCGGCAGCCAATCCCTCAACGACGGCGGCAACAACAACGACCTGCTCACGGTCACACGCAATGAAGTTCTGAGGCATCCCGAGAATCGTCTTAAACCCGACCGGACGGCACCCCGTTTACCGACAGCCTCTCGTAAATCCAGCAGCTCCGAGAGGGTTAGCGCAGGGCAGCGAGACCGCTGCTTGGATCGGAGGCTGTCGGGCAAAGAAACGGACTCGCGAAAACTTGTGCAATGTTGACAAGGGCGCCGATCTGGACCGAACCATTTCGGTCGCCGAGCAGCCGCTGTTGCCGTCTGAATGGCTCTCACGAGGTCGGCAAAAACGGCACTTGTGGAATGCGTACAACCGTCCATGTTTGTCCGACAGCCTCATCGAAAAGCGGCAGTGCCGCCGGACCGCCACCCCGAGTGTGCGGCAGAGAATGATCCGTTAGCTGTTGCTGGACCGAGGCGACCGCTGGGCACCGCGGGCTTTCCTGCTTCACACCGTCCGGCGAAGGCGACAGATTCTCTGCTGTGAGCATTGTCAGCCAGCCTCGAATTCAGCCGAAATTGTGGCGTTTTTGCACGCGCCCGGCGGCCGAGTGCAAATGGCTGGCGCTTTTGGGCAGGCGGAGCGCTTTCGGCGGCGCCGCACGGAGCACTGCTTTGCGGCGAGAGCAGCAGTGACGTCTTCGCTGCTACGACGGCGACGGATAAGCGGAGGTTGCTCCGGGCCCTCCTTGCCTCGGTGGCGCGGATCGCGGCGGCGTTGGCTATCGCGTTCGTGGCGATTCACTCGCCCGAGCCGACGATGCCGTGGCAGCGGTTGGTGCGCCGAAGCGCTCGTCCGTGGCTCGCAACCTGGCTGGCTAAGGCAGTCGTCGCTGGCGCGTCGCCTGTGACCGGTTCACCCCGCTCGGCGGTCACGACGGCGGGGGACTTCGCGCCGAGAGGGCGTCTTACCCAAGATTGTCTTCTTGGCGACCATCGGAAGTGGTGATTAGCGTTGGCTGGGTTCTT
Source organism: uncultured Solirubrobacterales bacterium (assembly GCA_963805095.1). Lineage (GTDB taxonomy): Bacteria > Actinomycetota > Thermoleophilia > Solirubrobacterales > Solirubrobacteraceae > Palsa-465. The sequence goes on along the minus strand of CAWDSW010000010.1, from coordinate 703,159 downwards.
GTGCGCGGATGTCAGGGACGTCTGCTGGCCGCCCGGCAGGGTGTCCGCTCGGCTCGAAAGAGCGACAGCTCGCGTCCCTTGATGATCTGGTCCGGGGCGGTCAGCGAGCAACCGTCACCGGGCGGCCCGCGCGCACTGTCTGGCCTGCGACCGGGGTGAAGCTGGCCTCCGCGGTCAGCCGCAGGTGGTGGGCGTGCCGGAGAAGCGGCCGTCCCGGGCCGGTCAGCCGGATTGTCACGGTTGCCGGTCCGGCTCGGCGGAGCGTCAGCACGGCGTGTGCGACGAGCAGCCGGCGGCGGGTGGCGGTGTGGTACCAGGCGACGGCGAGCCGCCCGGGCTCTGGCGCGTCGAACCGAACCGTGTAGCCGGAGTGCCGGACGAGCTGGCCGATCCGCCCGCGCGGGCCGTGGGGGCGGAGGATGGCGGCTAGCGCCACCTGGATTTGCTCCGTCGACACGACACTCGTGGGGTGCGCCGTCGGACTCGGTGGACTCGCCGTCGGACTCGGTGGACTCGCCGTCGGACTCTCCGGAGGAGCGGGGGTCGGCGCCGGAGGCCCTGGCGCCGGTGCCGGCGTGATCGCCCGAGGCGCCAGCGTCCCAGGGATCTCGGCGCGTGCAGTCGGCGCTGGCGCGGGCTCGACGGTGAGCTGGCCGGTCGCCTGACCAAGGGTCGGATGGCTGGCTGTCAGTGTCACTGGGCCGGACGCGTCCGGCTGCGAGCGGATGAAGCCGCCGCCGATCCCACCGTACGTTCCGAACGGGAACGGGTTGTCGGCGATGAGCGTGGCCGGGCCGGTCAGAGTCAGTGTGACCGTGTCGCTGCTCCCGACATGGGGCCGCTGGTTGCCGTATGCGTCGAGAATCCGGAACGTAAACCGGGTGGTATCGGTTCCGTCGCCATTGATGACCGGGTCGTCGATCGTGAGGACGAGCTCGTCCTTCGATGGATCCGACGACATCTGCAGCGTGGCGACGAGCTGGGTGCCCACGTATCCGTCGACGCGTAGGTCGGGACGGGTTGCGGGGTCGACTCCGCTGAGGTCGACGAGGACCGGGGCGTAGGAGAGGCTGCCGTAGTCCGCGGTGTCCGGCGTTCCCGTCACGTGTTGGCTGCCGAAGTAGATCTCGAGCCGATCGCAGTTGGTGGAAATCATCGCGTCGCTCTCCGGCCCGCTGGGCGACGCGGACCCGAAGTCCCAGAAGAAGACGGGCAGGATGACCGGCCGCGTTGAGGGGTTGACCTGCGAGCGGTAGAACGCGGCCCCGGGCTTCGGCACCCGGAAGGTGTCGATGACCCCGGGCCACTTCACGTTGTGCCAGATGCGGTTGCCCCCGCTCAGAGAGGCATAGTCGATGCCCGCCCAACCGAGCAGCCCTGCGTACGCGGAATTCGACTGCGCGATGTTGTGGACCTGGGCGTGCATCCGCGTCTGAGTGGCGAGCGTGTCCTCCGTGTCGACCCAGCGGTACAGAGGCGCGCCGTCAAGTGCGCCCACGGCCTCGGTGACAAGGTAGGGGACGCCCGGGACCGGCGGCTCGAGAGTCGCGTTTCCGTTCAACGAGTGGTAATCGTCGTAGCCAAAGACGTCTTCGGCCCAACCGTCGGTGCCCTGGTTGGCGAGCGCGCCGCTCGTCTGGCGGGAGCCATCGAGCGCATATGCCAGCTGTCTGGTCTGGGCGTACAGCGAGACGTCATTCCACGTCTCGTTGAGCCGAGTGCCCCAGATGATGACCGACGGCCGGTTGCGATCTCGGACCACCATGTCGTGGACGTTCTCGACGACGAGCTGCGCGAACGCGGCGTCGCCCGCCGGAAGGTACTGCCAGCCCGGCGGCTCCTCCCACACCATCAGGCCGAGCTTGTCGCAGGCGTCAAGGAAATGCGGAGACTGAGGGTAATGCGAGCAGCGGACGATGTTGCAGTTGAGCTCGTTCTTGAGCAGCTCGGCGTCGCGGCGTTGCAGGCGCTCGGGCGCGGCCATCCCGGTATAGGGAAACAGCTGGTGTCGGTTGAGGCCGAAGAGCTCGAGCCGCTGGCCGTTGAGGTAGAAACCGTCGACCTGGAACGTTGCCTCCCGAAAACCGGTCGTGACCGTGACGATGTGCTCGGCCCCATCGGCAACGATCACGGTTTGTACCTGGTACAGCTTCGGTGTGTCCGGCGACCACAGGGTGATGCCGGTGATGCCGGTGATCGTGAGCGTCGCCGTGGTCGTGCCGGTGCCGGTCAGGGTGACCGAATTTGTTGCCGACGCCAGCCGCGTTGTCCCGTCCATCAGTAATGCGGTGACCGACACCGGCGCCCCCGGGACGGTTGCCGCGTCGATCGTGACCTGCACCTGCACCGATGGGCTGGCGGTCATTACGTCCGCCGGCCGCGCGAACACGTCAGCGATGAACACCTCGGGTACCACCCGCAGCGCGACGTCCCGGTAGATCCCGCCCGGCTGCAAGTAGTCGACGGTCGAGGCGCCGCCGGACGCACCACTGGGTGGGATGTCAAGCCAGCGCCCGTCGACGACGACCGCCAGGATGTTGTCGCCGGCGGCCAGCCCTGCGGTGAACTCGACCGACCACGGTAGATAGCCACCCTGATGGGCGGCGATCTGAACGCCGTTAAGGAACACCGTCGCGCTCGTCATCACGCCCTGGAAGTCGACGAACACCCGGGAGGACGCCGGTCCGGTGATGTGCTTACGGTAGACCCACACCTCCTCCCAGGTGGTGTGGTCCCAGTCGCCCCACGAGAGCGCCGTCACCGTATGCGGGACGGTGACGGCGACGAAACCTTCCTCTGGATACCCGGGCGCCTCGGCGCCATCAACGTAGCTGCCGCCGAACAACCAATCCTGATTGAACGCGTAGGTGCCCGGCGACGAGGGCACCCCAACCGGTGCCGCCGCTCGGGCGGCGCGCGGACGGTGCAGCACGCCGGTCAGGACCGCGACGGTGCCGATCAGGCCCGCACGCAGCACCGTCCGCCTCGTGAACCTCGCCTGAGTGAGCTTCGTCATCGGGTTACGGTCGAACCTCATCATCCCCACAACCGGCAGCGCCTCGTTGGGCTGTTCTTCGGTACCTACCCAGCCAGCCACGCCGCCTCACTACGACACGGAATGCGTGCCGCGGTCAGGTCCACGACGGTCCCCCGCAACCGCGCGGCCGAATCGTACTTGGCCGGCGCCGATCGCGAGACTTCTCGTTCACAGCTGAAAACCGTCACGGCTGCCGTTTCACGAATCTCCAGAAGCAACGGGCGCCGAATTGGCGGGACAAGACTCCCCCATTCGGCGTAGAGAAGCCATTTCGACGATCATCGGCAGTATCGCGCGCGTTGGCGCTCCCACTCCCAATACGAGCACGGCAGCGTGCGACCGCTTTCATCGCCCGCCTGGACGCGTCACACGCGAATGCTTCGGCGAGAGGATGTCGCGTAATTACCGCGCCGTCCGGCAGGTTAAGTTAAGAGACTTCTGGGGATGGCTCAGAATTTTTTCGATCATCTGTATTCGTTGCGGTACAGCTGTTTGCCGTGTTCTGAGGCCAGCACGGTTCGCATCTTGAGTGGCGCCCGCCGGTCCATCCTGGTCGTGGGTCGTTGCGGCCGCCGCGGCCTGGCGCGACGAGTACTTTGATGTGCTTGTTGGCGATCACCTCGTCGAAGCGCTGCTCGTTCCAGTACCCCGCGTCCGCGAGCGCGACCTGCGGCCCGTCGGTGACACCCGCGCGTTCGAGACGACCAACACCTCCCCGTCGGGCGGCGCCGCCGCCGGCCCGTCGCGGGTTGTGGTCATCGACCCGGTCACCGAGAACGTCCCGGTCACTGGGTAATACAACTCCGCGCTCAACCCATGCCTCCAGGGCCCATAGAACTGGCCCCGGAGGTCGATGCTCTGCGTGCGGCAGATCCGAGCCTGCTCAGCTTGGAAAACTAGGCTCGCCGGCTCACAAGAGTGCAGGGCTGGCGGATCGCTCGCGGTTCGAGCGTGAAGAACGGAGCCACCTTGAACGGTTCCGAAACCACCCCTTGTTCTTCAGCCAGGTTCTTCAACCAACCTCTCGCGCTCGCGCGGACGCATCGGTCCGCTTGATCCCGCGAAGCGCACGAACCAAGCTGGCGACAACACGCCGATTCCTACGGCCTATGTTCGGCCGCTAGATGCCGCTAGTACGGTCGTAGTAGCCGCCGAGTTCGGTCTGATAGGTCTCGGACTGGTAGGTGTCCTCGTCGTACTCGGGCGCATTTTTGATGTCGTCCTTGCTCCGTCGGACGTACACGACCTCATTCTCGTGGTCAATACGCTCAACTACCCCAGCCGGCAGCATCACCGTCTTCCCGAAGATCCACGGGCCCGTTGACACAATCAGGTAGCTGCTGCCCGTCTCATTGTTGTCCTTGTCGACCTTCCCGATGTCTCCGTCAGTCGCATGAATGGAATAGCCGGTGATATCTCCAGCTGCATCCAGCACACCGGGCTGATAACTCCAAATGCTCGTTCCGCTAGTCACTCGATGACCTCCTAGGTCGGTCTATGATCGGCTCGCTAAGACAATTTCGCCGACGCAGATGAGCTACCCCCGCCGGGGGCCCCCGAAACCGTCACGCGCGAGGCCGCCGCCCCTCCGCCTCCGCGCTCACGGCTTGCCGCTGGGAAGGATGCAACTGCGACGACCGGTCGATGACGGCCGGCGACGCTGTCTGACAAGGTCAACCGACTAGTCGACCTCCTGAGGGCGCACCTGCCGCTCAGAGGCTTCTCGCTTGCCGCGGAGCGTGACAAGCCTCATAGAGCGCGAAGCGCCCACAAGCGAGCGCACGTCCGCAAACGCTCGCTACGCAGCCCAGCGGAAACGGCCCGAACATCCGCGAATCGCTGTCCTAGAGCACTTTCGGCCGCGGCACTCAGGGAGCGAATGTGCTTCAGGCTGACGCGACCGCACGGCCGTTATCGATTGCTCTGACCGGCCCTCGCTGTAACGGCCTGCGCTTCGATCCGCGAGTAGGGGCCAGAAATCCGTGATCCCCACCCGCACCAGCGCCTCGCGCAGCGCTGGCATTTGGTCGCCTACGGCTCGCTCGGCGAGACGCCAGCGCTAACCGACACAGTCTAAGATTACTTTTCACCGGTGCGACTGCCTGGTTTCAACTTTGACGCAATCCCGAACATCGCGTGGGCCGGGTTAACATCACGCTCACGTTCGACGTATCCGCCTTGGCCGTCTCTCATAACAGGGCGTTCACAGCCGGATTCCGCCGAAGCCACCCCACGAAATCACTCCCACGGTGTGGAATATTGGAACCGCTGGTGGTTCGCTTCGACGGCGATCAGCAAAAGACTTTCCTAGTATCGGCGGCCACATCTTCAAGGTGAGTGCCCGCGAGCCAGCCGCTCTTGTTTCCTCGGCCGCGACCCGCCGGGGTTCGGGTTGGAACGCGTGAAAATGGGTATCTACGCCGAAAGCGGTTCGGTCGCTGAGCCGCTCCTAGTGTCCACGCGACTCACCTTTCGAAAGGAAGTAGTGATCAGATGATCGTCCTTGGCCTTATCCTGCTCATCATCGGATTCATCGCCAAGGTGGCGATCCTGTGGACCATCGGGATCATAGTGTTGCTCGTCGGACTGATCCTCGTGGTGCTGGGGGCAACCGGCCGCGCCGTCGGCGGGCGACGGCACTACTACTAAGGCGCCTACAGCAGACTCTAGCGCCGTAGGCCTCCGTGTATGAGACGGACACGTGGAAAGCGACCGGCGACGAGGTTGCGCGACCCCATGTACACATCGGGATGGCGCGTGAAGCGAGCGCTCTCCCACTGAGCTACGCGCCCGAAGACTTGCCGGGCGCATCACTGTCTCATGTTCGTTGAGCTATCTTGGCAATTTGCCGACCGTGTCTCGCAGCGTCGTTGTCTTGAGGTGATCGCGGAGGTGCTCCACGGAGTCAAACACGACGGTTGCACACCGACCGCCGCGGGCCGCTCACACACGCCGGCCCGAAATACCTGCGCTGGCGCTGATGGAAGCCGCCACCCACGCATGCAAGCACCCGATCTACCGCGATCGCAACCAGACCAACAAGCGACAGTTCGGCAAACAACGCGGCGCGAAAGTCGCACAAGTCGACATCGCCCGCCGCCTCGCCGAGGCGATCTGGCACATGCTCACCCGCAACCAACCCTTCGCTCCGGCAGGCGCCATACCCCCCCTTGGCCGCATAGACTCCGGGCGGGCGGAGACGTGCCGACAGTCCTCGATCGCCCACAGCCGCTCCTGATCCAGGCGCGAGGCGAACCGCAACGCCTCAAGCGCCCCCTGATCGCTGGCCGCGATCTGAAGCTCCCCGCGCGCAGCGCCGGTCAGCCCATCAACCGCGACCAGCCTGTGGTTGCGCTTGTGCGTGTCTGCCCCAATCACAATCATGTGCAACCCCCTTCGTTGAACAGCTCGACGAAAGCGGATCTCCGGCGGACACCGCTCAGTTGGGGTGCAGCCACGCTCCTTTCAAGTCACGCCGGCGGTCCTCGGTCGGTGACGGGCGACACAGCCAACGTCAATCAGACCCAACTGGTCGACAGCGACAATGAGAGTCAGCCCGCCACCGGCGCCGAGAGCCAAACCAACCGGCCGGACAACACCGATCGAACCTCAGCCTCTCACTGAGCGACGATGCAGGTGTCTGCGAGTAGCGAGGCGGGGTCCTTCTCATCGCCACTGCGAGACCACCGGTCGTCGGCGGGCAGCGCCGCCTTGACGTGTTTCCAGCAGGTCGCGGCTAGCAGGTGCGAGCATGCCTCCGGCGAGATCGTCTTCGCCTCGAGCAGAGCAGGAGAAACGACATAGTGAACTACGAGGAACCCACACCACTCGCCACCGCCAAGTCCAACATCGGCCAGGCGGCTGCGGCGCCCGAGCAGGCGCAGCCGGCGAGTACGGTTGCCCCACACGCAGAAACCCCGGGTGTGATCGAATCGCCGCCACGGATATTCCTGGGCGCGCTCGGGGTCGGCTTCGGTCTCAATGCCTTGATCGGAGGCCCCTCGCGGCCATCGACCGTTGCCCGGCCGGTCGGAGCCGTATTGATCGTCGCGGGCGCCGGACTGATAGGGACGTTCGTGCGGGCCTTCGGCCGCGCCCATACTCCCACTGACCCGGGCACGCCCTCCGAGACGATCGTTACCGACGGCCCGTACCGACTGACTCGCAACCCCGGCTACCTCGGCATGGCACTCATGTATTCCGGGATCGCGATCGGCTCGAATGCGCCATGGGCGCTCGTCCCACTGCCGGTCGCGATCGCGGTCATCGACCGCGGCGTCATCGCGCGTGAGGAGCGCTACCTAGAGCGGAAGTTCGGCGCGCCATACACGGATTACAAGCGCCGTGTTCGCCGATGGGTATGACCGATCGCTAGCCGACTGGTCAACCTGTACACGCCGTACGTGATTTCAGGCTCGCACGCTTGCCGGTCGAGGATGCCGACGCTTGAGCACATGCGGGTACCTACCGACGCGAGGTGCCGGGCGGGAACAGACGTAGAGTGCCCCTATCACGAGAGGCTGTCGGGCAAAGAAGCGGACTCGCTAAAACTTGTGCAATGTTGACAAGGGCGCCGATCTGGACCGGACCATTTCGGTCGCCGAGCAGCCGCTCTTGCCGTCTGAATGGCTCTCACGAGGTCACCGAAAAGCGGCACTCGTGGCATGCGTACAATCACCCATGTCTGTTCCGACAGCGTCACGAACGACGGCCATCTAGTGAGCCTCCGTACCAGGCGGTCGGGGCTGTGCTACTCCGGCCGCGCCGTTGCGGAGAGCGGCACTCAGCGCGAGGGTGTCCCCGAGGCGACGTTGCGAACGTGTTGCCTGAGCTGCGGTGGCGTCTTGCCCGTGCTGGGGCGTGAACGCCGGTCTGCCTAAACGCTGCCGGTTAGGCCGCGGTGGGAGATGGGCTCGTGGTACCCGAGTAGGCCGCCGGGCTCCCCATTCATGGAACCGCAGTCGGCCTGGCACGTCGACGTGTTCGTCGGCCGCGCTCGCGGACTCAGCCGTCGTCGAGCAATCCTTGCAGAGGCCCGAGTAGCCGGCGCGAGCGACGCGAGACGCCGGGCAGCGCAAGCAGGTGGTGGGTGGGCGGCTGGCCGGTCTCACGCCGGCGCAGCTGCTCGGTGGCGATTGGTCGCCACAGCTCGTCGACGACCGCCGCGACGGGTTGGACGGCGATCGCTTCAGAGTCGGTCTCGAGGTGCTCGGCCCACAGGCGCAGCCGCGTTCGGCGCGCCAGCTCGGGATGATCGGTGCAGACGTTCATCTCGGTGTCGTTGAGCAGCGAGTGAGCGTTGAGATTGGCCGATCCGACCGTCAGCCACCGGTCGTCGACAATCCCGACCTTGGCGTGCACGTACAGCGGGTCCTCGCGGGGGCCGGTGAGCGAGCGCAGCGTGGCGGCGAGCAACCGACCCGCCCCGTCGTCGGCGGCCACCAGCCGGCCCAGCTGACCCTGGGTGTCATCCTGGCCGTTGTTGGCCTTCGCCGGGAGCACAATGACCAACCGAAAAGAATCCTGCGGCGGGTCACGCAACTTGGCCGCCAAACGCTCGACGATCTCAGGTGCCCACAAGAACTGGTTCTCAAGGTAGACAAACTCGCGTGCGGAACTCAACGCACGGGTGTAGCTCTCGAGAATGCGGAAATCGCCGCTGGGCAGCGAGTCATACATCACCTCGGAGACCGTTCGCACCACCTGAACCGTATGCTCGCCGCAGGCGGCAGGCGGCGGGCGCTCAGGAACCGTCTCGCCGGTCAACTCACGCCACCGCAGCGCGAAGTGCGCCCCCACGTCAGCCACCACCGGGCCGACCAGCCGAGTCCCGACATCGTGCCACCCCAGGCGCCGCAGTGCAGCGTGATCGCAGGAGTCGTTGCGGTCGCCACCGAAGTCCGTCATGTCGATCCCGCCAACGAACGCGACCTGGCCATCGATCACGACAGTCTTCTCATGGTGGCAGTGAAACGGATGCTCACGGGGATCAAGCTCACAGCGGATCTTCGTCTGGCGGACCAGCCGCTGCACGCCCTTGCGCACCTGCGCCCGCGAGGGATGAAAGATCGGCACCGGTGCCCCGGCCCACACCAGAACCCGAACGTCGACGCGCTCAGCCACCTCGGCGAGCAGCGCTCCCAGGATCGTCAAGCGCTCGCCACGCACCAGCTCAAACTCCGCCGCGACGTGCCAGCCGGTGATGTGAACGAACTCCCGGGCGGATGCGATCGCCTCCGCGATCGCGGCCATCGCCTCCTTCCCATCAATCAGCACGTCAACCGCACAGCCCTCCCGGGGCGGCGGCTCACCTTGCGCCCAAGTGCCGGGACTAGCGGGAATCAACGCACGCGACCATCCAAGGCGCCGCAGACGGCGGGCATGCTTCGCGACAACCGCGGCCTCCACACGGGCGCCGACCGCCGCGTCAAGCCGAGCCGTCAGAGCGTGAGCTGACGGTAGCATCGAACGCATCACCCCTCAGCGCAGGACCCCGCCGCGGCCCAGCAAGCAGCGGCCTGGCCCGGGCCACACGCACCGGCCATGAGGTCCGCTGCCGACCGGGATCTGGGCCCGCAGGCCACCGGTCCGGATATCAATCACGTACACGACGCTGTCGTAGCGCAGCACCGCACGCTTCCCCACCCAGCAACCAGGAGCTGGCTCAACTGGTGGCTTCCGAGCCGCACAGGCTGCTGCTCTGCATCGGCGATCGTCCGAAGCGGAAGCGGAGCCAACGCTGTCGCTGCGGCGAAGAAACTGACGCAACCCGGCCGCGGTCAGCTCCTGGCGGTCGGATCGACGGGAGCGAAGAAGGCGAACGGCGAGAGCCACGTCGAGCTTGCCCCAGGCATATGGGCGCCTCCGAGGCTCGGTCCCTGGGTCGAGCGTTCCACGCGTCGCGGGACGCTCGTCGTCGGTCGGGCATGGTTCCTCTCGTCGGAGGAAAGCAGGCGCGTTAGCCGGGTTCGGCGGCCGGCCGCTCTGTCCCTGTACGTCTAGTCGTGGTCTTCTACGCGGAGCAGGTCGAGCAGGACGCCGATGTCGTGGCCGTCCTGGGCGGCATGGCGAAGCATCGGCGCGTCTTGGTTGATCACGTAACGGTTGCGACGTCCACTGCGCTCCCGCTTGACGTAGCCGGCTTCGACGAGCTCGGCCAGGATTCGCTGCGCGGATCCGAGTGTGATCCCCACCTCGTCGGCGACATCGCGCAAGCGAATCTGGGGGTCGCGGGCGATGCACAGCAAGACCTGCGTGTGGTTGGTGACGAACTGCCAGCCCTGACCGGACGGCTCGCTTGACAAACGATCCATCACAGTCGTATACTATCGATCGTATAAGACGGGATGTAGCCTTCTCATCGCCAACCTGACTTTACCAAGCTATGGAGACACGAGACGGACATCACCCGGGTTTGTCCAACGCAGGTACCGGTCGAACGGTCGACCGGAGTCCTGACCGCAAACTCTCGGTCCAGGAACCACCAGATCTTTCGCCGTTGTGTGAGCCGTTTCACATCCTCGAGCGCACAGCCGACGGACAACGCGTGATAGCCCCCTGCGGCGAGCTCGACGTGTCAACCGCAGCGCAGCTCAAAGAACGACTCGCGGGGAACCGCAACACCATTCTCGACCTCTCCGATCTCTCGTTCATCGACAGCACCGGCATCTACGCGCTGGTCAGCACCGCCCAGAGAGCGCGATCGGAAGCGTGGGAGTTCACCGTCCGGAACCCCCAACCAGCCGTCCTACACGTGATCAAACTCGTCGGACTCGCTGAACATCTGGGCCTCGAACATCAAACGCCGCCAGACGAACACATGAAGCAACCCTCCCCTACGCCGTGAGCAGTCACACGCACGCCGCGCCGTAAAGCGGGTCCGAATCTACGCGGCCGAGCCGCTCTCGAGGGCGCAACCATGCAGCGTCTCGCCGGCGCGGCGACCTTTCCCGCTCAGGTCACCGCACCGGTGGCCGTCGGCCCCGAAGTACCCCGCGAGCGCGTGGGCGCCATCCGGGCGATCTTCGAGAACCTCCTGCCAGGCGCAACCGTCGCTCCGCTACAGCTACGCGGCCGGTCTTGCGTGGTGTCTCGGAGACCTTTGTTTGGAGCACGTTCTCGCCCCGGGCGGCGCGGCTACGCAGCTCCCGTACCTTGGTGCCCTTGTCGGGGGCGTACTCCCTGTCCCAGCTGACCTCACCGCCGCCGGCGCGCTGATCACGGCTGATGATGCCGAACCCTCTCAGAGCACGCTTGAGGAGATCAGCGACGATCCGCTGACAGCGCCGGCGACCCCTGCCTAGACGCTACCCCTCGTGTGTCTTACTCGAGTTCGGGCTGCCTTCTGCGCGGCGGCGCTTCTCTTGGCGGCGTTGCGTTTGCGGGTCCGCGCGGCCTTCTGTCCGGCCTCCTTGCGCTGGGCCTCTCTGACCCGTTCCTCGAGAACGGAGGTTGCCGTGCGTAGGTTGTCCACAGACCTCACCAATTCCTTTGACGGCTTGCCATTCCTGGCTTCGATCCCGAGCTCACGCGCAACCTTCTTTCGCACCCCGCCCGATCGGAGGGCCTTGATCAGCTCCTTGTCCTTCTTGGCCATGATTCTCCTTGGGTTGTTTGCTGATGCCGCTTTGGTCAGATTTACCCGCTGTCGACGGGCTTCACGCAGCGGTGCGCGGACCCACCTTCCAATCGGCTCGAGTCTGACGGCGGCGATAGGATCCCGACGCCCGAGGCGAACAGCCCGGCCGGCGCGCTCGGCGAGGTCCAGACGATGGAGCGGGCCCATGATCCGTGCCGCACGAGGCCGGAGCACTGCCTCGGCTGCGAGTTCTGTCGCATAGGACAAGGTCCACGGCTATCTAGAACGCCCCCGTCCGCTTGTTGCCGCACGACCGAAAGCGCTCGGTCATCCGCTCGGCCGGATCTTCGCCTTTGCGCTGGTCGATCTCGGGACTAGGCATGCCGCTCGAGGTCCACGGCCTGCCAAAGCATGGGCTTGGGTCTGAGCCGAACGACGGGCGCTCGGATTGAGCTCGGCGGGGTAGTTACAACAAGGTGGCCCGTCGTGGCCTGAACGCGCTGATTCTCTCAGGCCTCGCCATCCTGGCGGCGGTCGCCGCCGTAATCGTGGTGGCGGCGGTCAGTGGTGTTTCGCTCGAACGCGTCTTCGAGGATTTTCGTCCGTGGTGGATCGTCGTGGTCGCGACGGCCGAGGCAGTGGGCTTTGTCGCGTACGCGCTCGCGTACCGGCAGATGACGGTTGTTGCCGGACTGAAGCCGCCGAGCATCCCAGCCACGATTATCGTCGTCCTGTCGGGCTTTGGTCCGTTTGTCGCCGGCGGTGGTTTCCGGCTAGACCAGGCTGCTCTGATGAAGCTCTACGGGGATCGCCAGACCGCCCGCGTCCAGGTCATCGGCCTGATTGCCCTCGAGTGGGCGGTCTTAGCACCGGTTGCCTGCCTTAGCGCGATCGTGCTTCTCATCGAAGGGGCGAACGTAATGGGGTCGCTGTTGTGGCCGTGGGCGCTTTGCGTGCCCGCGGGCTTCGCCGTCGCATTGTGGGTGACGGTTCCAGGGCGCAGCCTCCCGCGACTGCGCCGCTTCGCTTCGATCGCCGCCGTGCTCGACGGCGTCGGGATGTTGCGCCAACTGACCCGCGCTCCGGCTAAGACCTCGCCTGCGTGGCTGAGCATGACCCTCTACTGGGCCGCAGAGATCGTCGCCGTGTACGCCGCGTTGCGGACGTTCGGCGTCGATCTCGCTCCAGCGCGAGTTGTCCTGGCTTACGCCACTGGCTACGTCGTGACGAGACGTTCGCTACCGCTCGCCGGCGCCGCGATCACAGAGGTCCTACTGACGTTCGCTCTGCATTGGGTCGGCGCACCGCTCGGCCCAGCGCTCGCGGCCGTCGTCACCTATAGGCTCTTCAACCTGATCCTCATCTCAGTGCCATCCCTACTCGCCAACCAGCAGCTTCATCCATCGCTCGCGCGCTGACGTCAAACCCTTCAGCGCGCGCGGACACTTACGCTCTCACGGGCACGACCGCACCAGCGCCCGGACCAGTGGGTAGAGGAGCACCAGTTCTCGGCCGGAGTGGCGGCGCGTTGTTTCCGTTGATCGCGAGCGTCCCGGTCGGCAGGTTGTAGTCGACAAAGCGCGGCTATGCAGACGCGGCAGCATCCGTTGGACTCGAGCCAGGCAAACTATCGACCTGACGCGTCTGTGACTGCCTCGCGCTCCGCTGCTGCCACGTTGGCAAGTCCCGAGCCTCGGTCGACTAGTCCTGCTGGACCACCAGCGCGCGGATGGCTTTGACGGAGCCGTCGATCCAGTTGGCTATGCGCATGGCCCGTCTCGCTCGTGGTGGTCGTGGTGCCGGGCGTGACCGGCGTTCCAGCAGATCGGGGCTGACGTGGCCGGACCGGAGCTTGAGATCCAGGAACGGGAGCATCAACTGGTTTGAGCTCAAGGACCGGCGAGGGGCCGGTCCGCTTCAGACCTTCAACGACCAGGAAGGCTAGGCCCTCTCGCTGGAGTTGCACGCGGTTTTCAAGCGTGCCGAATAGGTGACCGAGGTGCAATCGGGCCGGTCGAACGATCACCGGTCAAAACCCGTGAAGCGAACCCGCTTGCGGTTGAGGCGGGGGGTGGCTGTGACTGGGGCACGGAGGAGCCTTTCGGCAGGGGTCCTCCCTGAGCGCGCATGCTGGCCGTGATCAACGGGCCGCTCAGGGCGGCCCATGGACAGAGATCAGCGAGGCCGCAATGGAAGGCGGTCGCCACCAAGGGCGTGGACATGGTCGTGGTGATCGACTACCAGACGATCACCGACGGCCGACATCCTGTTCTGTCGCGCGACGCTTGTCCCCGTCGGCAGCGATCAGGTCCCCAGATCGAGCAGACCCGCGAAATCGCGCGACGGTTCAACCGTTGCCACGCCATTGAACGCCCCATCTTGCCCAAGCCTGAGGCGCTCCTGGGCGAGGGTTGATGGCACCCGTGGAGCTGCGGTGATTCAGCAGCGGATGGAGTTCCAAGAGCTGATGCGCGACCGCAACGGACGTCGCCGGCCGCCCCAATCGGAACTCGGCGTGTCCGTTACGAGACATGTTGCGTTTGGTGTTGCAAACGGGACGAGGCCGGGTAGCTTGATCCGGCAGGGCGGGGCATCCCGTCGGTGTCGGCGATTGGGTGGACAGCGATTCCGCAGCCGGACTCAACGAGTGGCTGTGAGGTTTAGTGCCTGCGCCTCGCGAGGCATGTGGTGCCAATCGGTTTCCACGCCGGCAGACCGACAGACAGAGAGTTCACGGCTTTCACCGAACGAGGAGCTTTACATGATTTTGCGTATTGATCGGCTGCTTACCGAGCTGCCAGGGCCGTCTGACCCCGACCCCACCGGTGCGGCCGCGGTTCAAGAGTTGCTGGGCGGCAAGTTCGGCGAGATGTCAACGTTCATGAACTACACGCATCAGTCGTTTAACTTCCGCAGCCGGCAGAGTGCGCGTCCGTTCTATGACCTCGTCGCGAGCATCGCCGCCGAGGAGTTCGGCCACATCGAACTCGTCGCTGCCACGATCAACACGATGCTCACCGGCGCTGGAGACGGCAAGCCGGGTAAGAGCGGCGTGCTGAGCAACGTGGCCGGCACGCCGAACCCGCAGCAGTTCATCGCCGGCGGCGCCGCCGCGCTGGTCCAGGATTCAAACGGCAAGCCGTGGAACGGCGACTACGTCTTCTCCTCTGGAGATCTGATCGAGGATCTGACCCACAATTTCTTTCTGGAGACCGGGGCGCGCAACAATAAGCTCAAGATCTACGAGATGGTCGAGCACCCCGCAGCTCGCGCCCTGACCGGCTATCTCCTGGTCCGCGGCGGCGTGCACCAAATCGCTTATGCCCGGGCTTTGGAGAATCTCACCGGCGCGGATCTGAGCAAGCTGTTTCCCTCTCCGCGGATCCCGACCGAGAAGATCCCGGAGTGCCAGCCGCACATCAAGCGCGGCGAGCATCGCAAGCTCTACCGCTTCTCCCCCGACGACTATCAGGAACTCGCGGCGGTGTTCAACGGCGTGCACCCCGAGACCGGGGAAGACCTCTTGATCGCTGAGAATGTAAGTCCCCCCGGAGCACCGGCGTTTGACCTTCCAGCCCAAGCGGCCGTGTTCTCCCCCGGACCCGAGCCCGAGGAGATTGCGCAGATCGCGACCAAGCTACGCAAGGCTGCCGATCTGCCCAGCAAGCCGACTGGAATTGTCGCCAACAACGGCGCCGGCAACGGCAGGACACACAAGAAGGCAAAGACGGCCGCCAAGCGCTAAGCCGGGCGACAGTGTCGGCTGACGTCGAATCACATCGAGGAGCTCCGTCGTCACCTCAACGGACTTGGCCTGCGCACGCTGGCCACCGACCAGTCCAGCGGAGCATGCAACCAGCAGGGTTAGTAAGGAGAACGGATGGCTGACAAAGCGATGAACGTGTATCTCAATGATCACCTCGCCGGCGCAATGACCGGAAGGGATCTCGCCGAGCACATCAGATCCGAGAACCTAGGCACGCCACTCGGGAAGTTGATGGGACAGCTGCTGCTGCAGATCGAGGAAGACCGTCAGACGCTGATCGCGCTGATGGAACACTTGAACAGCTCCAAGAATCCGGTCAAGCAGGCAGGCGCTTGGGTGGCTGAGAAGGTCAGCCGACTGAAGTTCGCCGGCGTGAGTTCAGGCGAGCCCGAGCTCGGCACCTTTATGGCGCTAGAAACCCTCGCGCTCGGAGTGCAGGGCAAACTCAGCATGTGGAAAGCACTCAAACAGGTAACCGGTCAGCATCCCGCGCTCGCGTCGGTCAATCTAGACGAGCTGATCGAGCGCGCTGAGGCGCAGTATGACCTTTTGGAACACGAACGTCTAACGACTGGCGCCCGGGCGCTCGGTTCCGTCAACGTTCCCGCGTGACCGCCATCAAGCAAAACCATCCCGGCCGGGTGGGCAGCTTGAAACCAGCCGCCCGCTGCGCTCACCGATTCCTCCTGCGCGATGGGGCCATATGCCGCTAGCAGTCATCTTTGATATTGACGGGACGCTGGTGGATACCAACTACCAGCACGCGCTGGCGTGGTATCGAGCGTTTCGCCAGCAGAATGTGGTGATACCGATCTGGCAGATCCATCGCGCGATCGGCATCGGCAGCGACCGAGTTGTGGAAATGCTCGCCGGCGAGCAGGTCGAACAAGACCTCGGCGAGACTCTGCGCGATGCTCAAGGCCCTCTGTATCAGGAAATGATCGACGAAGTCGAGCCGATGAGAGACGCCCGAGAACTGCTTCGAGACCTCAAAGACGCGGGACACCCGGTGATCTTGGCCAGCTCCGCCGAACAGGCGGACGCTGAACGCTACATCGACCTTCTCGACGCCAGAGACTTCGTCGATGGCTACACGACATCCGCCGACGTCAAGGCCAGCAAACCCGAGCCAGACATCGTCAACGCGGCAATCGAGAAGGCCGGCGGCGGCCCCGCGGTCATGATCGGAGACAGCACTTGGGACTGCAAGGCGGCCGCTCGCGCAAAACTCCCCAGCATCGGCGTCCTTACCGGCGGCTTCTCAGAGCAAGAGCTCACCGACGCCGGTGCAACCGTCGTGTTTGATTCCGTGGAGCACCTCCGCGATCACCTCAAGACAACGACGCTCCAAGACACGGTCGGCCAATAGCCAAGGTAGCTCAACGAACATGAGACAGTGATGCACCCGGCTTCGGCCCACTCGGGCTGCATCGGTCGACGCGCCACTTGAGCTATGTCGTCGCAGAACTTTTTGGAGCTAGCGCGGTCCAAGTCTATGAGAGCGGCAGATCAATCGAACTGGATGGAGGATGTTCAGATGCCGGAGGAAAGCTCGAGCAGGGAACGGAGTGCGGTGGCGACGCCGGGGACGGGTCGGTCCGAGACCGAGTCAGATTCGCCGTTGCAGACCGAGCGGGGGTCGACGACAATCGATGATGCCGTGGTGACGAAGGTCGCGGGGGTCGCGGCCCGTGAGGTGCGGGGGGTACATGACCTTGGTGGGGGGGTCAGTCGTGCGTTGGGGAGTGTCACCCATCGGGTCGGGGTTGGTGATGAGCGCAGTCAGGGTGTGTCGGTGGAAGTCGGCGAGCGGGAGACCGCGGTCGATCTGACGGTGGTGGTCGAGTACGGGGAGTCGATCCCTCGGGTCGCGCAGGCGGTTCGTGAGAATGTGACTAAGCGGGTTGAGGGGATCACTGGCTTGTCGGTGACGGAGGTCAACATTGCGGTCAATGATCTCTTTTTCCCGGGCGATGAGGAGCCAGATCAGTCCGCTCGGGTGCAGTGAGGGTGGCGTTGACGGCGCCGAGTAGCCAGCGCAGTCAGGTAGGAGATTCCCCGCGTGTGAGTTTGGCGCGGCTCGCGCTGGAGACTGCGTTGGCTGTGTCTGGCGTGGTCAGAGCAGATGCAGGTCCCCACGGCATGTGCGCGACGCCAGATCCCTCGAAGGGGTTGCTGCGGGGCGCATCAGTTTGCGCTTTAGCAGACGGTAGGTATGGGGTCGATCTGTGTCTGGTCGCTGGGATCGTTCCTCTGTTGGAGCTCGCCGAGGAAGTCAGAAGCAAGGTCCAGGCTCGTGTCCAGCGTGAGGGGTTGAGTGCCCAACTGGGCGAGGTGAACGTTGAATTCGTTCGCGTGCTGAGCGCTGAGGAGATCTCAGAGAACGAGGCACCAGAGCGAGAGACGGAGCACGCCCCGCCCCCGTCGCTACCGGAACCCAAGCCCGCGTCGGCTTCTGGTCAGATCGCGCCCCCAAGCTCGAACGAGACGACAGTCGCTGAGGCACTGCCGGGGCGTGGAGAGCCAGCAGCCGCTGAGGGCGGGCAGCAGCCCGAGGAGGCGCTGCAGGAACAGGCTTTACTGGCGCAGGAGCGGGCTTTGCTGGCGCAGGAATGGGCGTTGCTGGCCAGGGAACGGAGGCTTGCCCGAGAGCGTGAAGACGCGCTCGTCGCCGAGACGCTGCCGACGTCTGCGGCGCCGTCCGTCTCATCTTCGGATCCGATCGCACCCCCGCTGGCGCCCGCGGATCGGGAGCGGCCGTCATGATTGCGCTTGCTCGTGCGCTGGTGCGCGTGGTCGCGTTTGTGATGCTCGTAGCGTTGGCTGTTGCCGGGATCGTGTTGGCGGTGTTCTGTATCGGGACCGGGACAACGGGGCCGAGCTTGGGGCGCCTGGCGGTGCTTTTGCATCTCGCTGCACTGCGTGACAACGTTGGCCATTGGTTGGGGCAGCTTGAGGCGTCCGGATCGGTTGCGGTGATCGCGGGTCTGTGCGGTGTGGGTGCGATCTTGCTTGGTTTGTTCTTGCTGGCAGGGATTTTCGTACAGCGCCGGGAGCGGCTGGTTACTCTCGCCCGTAGTGAGCACGGGGTGCTCTCGGCTCGCCCCCGCGCACTTGCCCAGGTCGCGACCGCGCTGGTAGAGCAGGTCCGCGGGGTCACGCAGGCGCGAGTTCGCGTTCGCGGCTCACGGACTGCTGCGGGGCGGATGGCGGTGCGCGCTTCGCGCACGCGGGCAACTGACCCGCGTCAGCTACAAACCGAGGTGCGCGAGCAGCTCACCCCGCTGACCAAGCCGTTTGGACTGACCGCCCGCATTGAGGTAGCCCAGCGCGCGGAAAGGGTGCAATAGATGCCTCGCCAGCGGCTGCGGGAGCGAACCTCGGTACTGGCGTTGATCGGGCGGCTCGTGCCGGTAATACTGGCCTTGGCGTTGATCTGGTATGGGGCGATGGTGGTGCTGTTGGCGATCAAGGTGTCGCCGTCGACGGTCAACCAGATCAGTGGGTATCGCACTGCCTTTGACTGGCTCAGCAGCCTGTCCCCAGCTAAGGTTGACGGGGCTCAGACGCGGGCGATCATCGCCGGTGCGGGGGTGGTGTCGTTCTTGGTGTTCGGCTTTTTGGCGCTCAAACAGTTACCGCGTCCCTACCTCACCCGCCACGATCTGCCTTTGACAAGTGATCCCCACGGGGAGGTGAACGTCGAACCGCGCGCCGTCGAACGCCTGGCAGAGATCGCCGCCCAAGCTCATCCCAGCGTCCGTGACGCTCGCGGACGCTATTCCGTTGATGATCTCTCGGTCGATTTGGAAGTCGGACGCGCCCGCGACCTCGCCGGCACGCTAGAAGAGGCGCAGCAGCGGGTCGCCGATGCGCTTGAGCAGCACGAGCTGCCGATGATGCCCGTAAATATCACGCTGAGCGGCTATGACCGTCGGCACCGAAGGGAGCTTCACTAATGATGAACATTAAGCAATACCTAGCCCTGCTGGGCTTCTTATTCGTGGCGGCATGGATCGGCTTTAACTTTGGCGACGCGATCCTGTGCCTGGTAGGCGCGGGCGTCTTTTACACCGTGGGCGCAGTGGCGCAGGGCGAGCTAGACCTCGCAGACGTGCAATCGCGAATTCAGCGCTCGCAAAGCACCTCGCGCTGACCTCAGCGAGTACCAGCCGCTCAGCCAACGACCATCGGTCCCATTGGCCGTAGTCTTCCGCCCAGAGATCAGTCTTAGGTTTGACGGCGGTGACCATCGCACGAGATGCTCAAATCGATGATGCGATCCTGGTCCAAGCAGCCCAACACGGTGACCTCGATGCGTTCGAAGCGCTAGTGAGACGCCATCAGCCCACCGTCTACCGAATCGCGTTTCGTTTGCTGGGCTCGTCCGCCGATGCCCAGGACGTTACGCAGGACACATTCCTCCGTGCATGGCGGGGACTGCACAAGTTCCGCTCCGATAGCGCCATCAGCACCTGGCTCTATCGGATCGTCACCCGCCGGTCCCTAGACCGAATCGCCGCGCGCAAACCGACTCAAAGCCTCGACGAGGTGCAACTTGAGAGTCGGAAGGACGACCCAAGCAAGACCGTCGAGCAACGCGAGCGACTGGCTGCTGTCACCCGCGCGATCGCGCTACTGCCCGGCGAGCAGCGAGCAGCGCTCGTCCTGCGGGAGTTCGAAGGGCTCTCCTATGAGCAGCTAGCCGACGTCCTCGGTATCAGTGTGCCGGCCGTCAAAGGACGCCTTCACCGGGCTCGGCTAGCCGTGATCTCACAAACAGCGGCGTGGCAATGAACAACTACGCCGAGCGGCTGCCATGCGGAGTCCAACTAGAAGCGCTGCTGGCCCAGGTCGCCGACGACCAGCCCGCCCCCGATCCGACCCACCAAAACAACTGCCCGTACTGCCAAGCGACACTTCGCCGCCTCCGCCAAGACTGGGCCGAGGTGCAAACACTGACCCAGCAGCCAGTGTCGATCCCGCCCGGGTTGACCGCCAAGATCCTGGCGCGGGTACGCGTGCTCGCCGGCCACGTCTCTGATTCGATCCTCCTCGGCGACCCCGGCGGCGAAACGCGTATCAGTCACGACGCCATCGCCAAAGTCACCGCACGACTCACCGCCACCGTCCCCGGCGTTATCTTTGCCTCCGTCAAACCCCTACCCGAAGATCCTCCGCACCCCAATTGCCTCGGCGTCGGGCTTCGCCTCGTGGTCGCTTTCGGCCCCAAGATCACCAAGACCACAAACGCCATACGAGATCTCCTCGAGCGCCACGTCTCCCGCCTCACCGGCGCCGAACTGACCCACATCGACATCACCATCAGCCACATCACCGATCCTCCCGACAAACCAGCACTCACACCACGTCAGTGAGCTCATTCGAGGCATAAATGGGAAGAGCCCTACGACGTGAACGGGCAGTCCTCGGCCGCCGAGCGGTCAACGCGCTGCCGCCAAGCGCAGACCACAGTCTCAGCATCACGCGCCGGAACGACGACTACGGACGGATGATCGGCCGGCACGTCATCCCGGTGCACAAACGCTGCACCCCGCCTCGGCGACGCTGCGATTCCTCTAGACGAACACCCGGCTACGAGGGCGCAGTCGCGATCTGCCACATCGCCCCCACGCGATCACGGGCGTGCGCAATCACAAAGCCACGGCCGTGTCGCCGGGCACGAACGCCGAGCCGACGAGTTCCGCTTAGCCGACGCGCGCCTGAAACCGGATCCAGATCCTCATGGTCGATGCGGCGACGAACACGAACTGCGCCAGATACGCACACAAGCCAGCGGCGCGACCGGCAGCTGCTTTCCCCTGTGTGGCGTGGTCGGCATCCCCCAACGCGCCTCCTACCACGCCACCAAGCACGGTGTCCTCGGCCTTACCCAAAAGCGCCGCGCTGGAACACGCGTCACACGGGATCCCATCAACGCCGTCTGCCCCGGACGATCGAAGCCCCAATGGTCGCCGACATGATCACCAAAGACGAACTGTCCATCGAAGACGCAGTCGCCAACCAACCGGTCGGACGTGGGTCGCGGCGCTGAGATCGCGGCCAGGCGTCGCGCGACCCGTCGACGGCGGTTACGTCGCCGGCTGAGCCAGCACCCTGCACCTCCTTGCCACGATGGGTCCCCCGGTCGAGCTCAAGTGAGCCACGCGGTCCTAAGACCGACACAGCGGCGACCCGAACGACCTGCGAGGCTCACCCAACAGGGGTCGCCCTGGCCCCACAAGACGAACGCCTGCTCGAATAGTGCTCCCTTCGAGGTAACCCCACCGGGCTACGGCACGATGACCGGACTGGGCACCCCGAACGGCGCCGCGTTCATCGAGGCACTGCGATCGCGTAACCGGCACCCGACGCCGAGCCGGCGTCATTGACATCGTCGGCGCAATGGCCGCGCGGTCGCCCGCGCTGACTGTCACTTCGTCTCGCAAGCAGAAGCGCTGCCCTCGCGCGGAGTGGCGTCTCGTCGCCTAGGCGGTTTGCGTCTCCGGATGCTGGTGGTCAGCGGTTTGGGCAGCAGCTATGCATAGGTCGGAGTCGCCCGTCGCGGGACGTGGCTCTGAAGCTGCTGGATAGACGGCGCGACATCCGGGGTAGTCCTCCAACACGACCGAATGGAGGCGGCCATGGCAGAAGCTCACGGGACAAGCGTGAAGAAGGACACGCAGTACGAGGAACTTCGCGGGCAGGGTATGAACAAGTCCCGCGTGGCCGCCGTCGCCAACTCGGAGGCCTCACCGAGCGAGCCGTAGCGGAAGCAGCAGCGGCGGCGGCCGGAGCCGCTAACAGCGGTTCCGGAGGCGGCGGTAATCACGCCCAGAAGGTCGCGGCTGGACGGAAAGGGCGGCGGGAGGCCGTCCCCGTCTTCGTAGGGGTTCGCATCTACTCACAGAGGAAAGAGGATTACATGGCATTTGCCACGCTGAATGATGTTTTCACCGACCAGATCGAGGATCTGTACAGCGCTGAGACGCAGCTCGTCGGCGCGCTTCCGAAGATCGCCGCCGCCGCCAGCGACGAGAAGCTTCGGGAGGCGTTCACGACCCACTTGGAGGAGACACGTGAACACGTCGATCGTCTCCGGCAGATCAAGAGCGACCTTGGGATCACTGGATCGCAGAGGTGCAAGGGGATGGCCGGCCTGCTTGCGGAGGGCGATGAGGTCCTTGGCGAAGCCGGCGGTGGAGCGTCGAAGGACGCCGCGATCATCGCCGCCGCTCAGCGTGTCGAGCATTACGAGATCGCCGCGTACGGCACAGCCCGTACGCTCGCCAGCGAGCTTGGCTACGACGACGCGAAGAAGCTACTTGACGAGACGCTCGACGAAGAGAGCGCAGCCGACCAGCTCTTGACGAAGATCGCTACTGGCGGTCTGCTTCGCAGCGGTCTCAACGCAGAGGCGAATCCCAACTAAGAGGAGGGCGGGAGCCCGCTCGCAGGTAGTCGTCCGCGGACGACCTGTCCACAAGCCCGGGTCTCGCGCGAGACCCGGGCCGCCAGTATTTATATGGGCGCTTCTCTCCGGCTCCAAGCAGACTCTCTGGTTTCCGTCCTGTCGGTGAGGGCTTTGGATTCCCCGATGCCCTTGCGAGGTCGCAGCTGGCGAGGCTGTGGACACTCAGCCGAGTAGGTCAAGCACCGCTAGTTCGAGGCGTCGCCGGTGGCGGTCCGATAGCTCTGGCGGCGAGACACCTTGACCAAACCGGGGATTGACTGTCTTGCCACCGAGGTAGCGGTCGAGTACGCGCGGATCGATGTACGAGCTCCGGGCAACGGCGGGAGTGTTGCCGAGCAGGTCGGCGACCTCGCCCACCACTTTGCGGACCGCTCGCCGGCGGTTGGGACGCTGTCGTGGGGTTGCTGCGAGCATGACCGCAGCGAGTACGGTGGCATTCCAGGTGCGGAAGTCCTTGGCGCTGAACTGATCGCCGGTGTGCGCCTTGATGTAATCGTTGATTCCGTCACTGCCCAGGCGGTGCCAACGGCCGGCTTTGCGGAACGCGAGAAGCTCCTCGGGCCCTGAGCGACGGGCGCGCAGGCGACGTAGCAGCGCAACGCTTTCCGGGTCCGAGACAGCGAGCATCCGGCGGACGCCGCTCTTAGCTGGATAGTCGAAGATTGCCTCGCCATTTCGGAACTCGAGGTGCCCGGCCGTAAGCGTGGCCAGACCGTAGTGACCGAATTCGTCGGCCGATTCTTCGCCGCCCACACGAAAGAGGCCGATGTCAAGCAGTCGCACGGCGCCGGCGGCAACACGTTCCTTGGATAACTTGTCGTCTGCCCGAAGCGCCTCGCCCACGTTCCTACGTAGGCGCGGCAGTCTTCGTGCGAACGCTTCCATGTCGTGAAACTTCCGGCGGTCGGCGCGCTCACGCCAGACCGGGTGATACAGGTATTGCTTGCGGCCCGCGACGTCCGTTCCGGTCGCCTGCAGGTGTCCGCGATCGTCTGTGCAGATCCAGACGTCCTGCCACGCCGGCGGGATCGCCAGCGACCGAATGCGGTCGAGAGTCTCCGAGTCTGTAACGCGCTGGCCATCCGACCCGCGGTATGAGAATCCGCGCCCGCGCCGTACGCGGGTGATCCCTGGCGAGGAGCAGTCGGCGTGCCGGAGCCGCAGTGCCATCACCTGAGAGCCAACAGGCTGACCACGCCGAACGCGGCAGCGCCGGTTATCCACCAGGCGATGTAGTCGCCGATGTGACCGGAGTGCAGGTGTCGGACGCGCCTTACGATCTGTCGCGATGGACCGCCGATCGCGGTCGGTAGCGCTTCACGCAGCCCTCGGCCGAAGAGGCCGAGACAGGCGAGCAACAGCGCGAACGCGACGGCGCCGACGGCACTGCCGATCTCGAGCGCGGAGGATGGAGACGCGGATGCGTGCGGGAACGCGACGCTCTGGCCGTGCAGAACCCAGCCGGCGTAAGAGCGGTGCTGCACGAACTCCGCGGCTGCGCGCTCGATCCAGATAACGCCGCCAGGAATGAAGCCGGCAGCGAGCGCTAGGAAAAGGAGCACGCCTGGGACCGCGAGCATCAGCGGCGGGGTGTGGTCGCGCTGATCCCGGGTCTCGTCCACGCGCTCGTGCGCCGCCCTGGCCTGGCTGGGGTCTGGTCCTTCGGCTGGTCCCCAACCGAGAAACACGCGACCGGTCACGCGCAGCACGGCACCGGCGGTCACGGCACCGACGATCACGAACAGCGCGGTGAGCCATCCGTAGCCGACGGATGACGCGGCACCCTCGATCTCGGCCTTGCCGCGAAACAGCGCAAACGGTGGCAACCCAGCCAGCAACACCGCACCGGCGGCGAATAGCACGCCGGCGACGGGCATCGCACGGCCGCGCCCGTGCAGGTCGAACTCGTCGACGGTCGCGAAGCGGTGCAGCAGTGTGCCGGCGAGCATGAAGAGCGCAGCCTTGGTCAGACCGTGGGCGACGACATACACGGCCACCCCTGCGAGCGCATGAGCGCTGAGTAGTCCGACGCCGCACAGCGCGAGTCCGACGTGGCTGATCGTCGAAAACGCGAGCAGCCGCTTGATGTGCCGTTGTAGGAAGCAGAGCCAGCAGCCGAGCAGCGCAGTTATCGCGCCGGCCCCCACGAGGATGGCCCGCAGCGCGTCGACGTGCGGGCCGAGCGTTCCCGCAAAGATCACCCAGTACAGTCGCGCGACGGCGTAGAGGCCAAGTTCGACCATCACGCCGCTGAACAGCACACAGACCGGGACCGGCGCGACTGCGTGGGCATCTGCGAGCCAGAAGTGCAGTGGCACGATCGCGGCCTTGGTCAGGAAGCCGAGGAACAGCAGCACCATCGCGACGATCACCAGCGAGTCGGCACGGTGGCCGTCGAGCGCTGCTCCGATCTGGGCCATGTTCAGCGCGCCGGTCCTGGCGTACAACAGCCCCGCTGCAATAAACATGCAGTATCCGCCGATGCTGTTCGTGATCGCGAAGTTGATCGCGCCCTGGATCGGCGCGCGCTCCTCGATCCGGTAGGCGGTCAGGCCGTAGGCGACCGCGCTCATCAGCTCGAAGAAGACGATCAGGTCGAACAGGTCGCCGGTCAGGCAGAAGCCGACCATTGCTGCCATGAACAGCAGCATCAGGGCATGGAACAGCCCTGCGACGGCGTCGAAGTAGTGCAGCGAGTACACCAAGGCGGCAAGGACCATCAGGGCGGCGAAAGTCGCAAGCGCGGCGCCGAGCGGATCGATCGAGAGCGCGATTCCGACCGACACTCCGTGATTGGGCCTCCATCCGCCGAGCCAGTACGCGATCGGTTGGCTGACGGCGGCGTTCGCCAGCAGTGCGCACATTGCGGCGACGGCGATCGCGGTTCCCGCGCCCACCCAGTCGGTGAACCACCGCGGCGCAAGCGCCCCCGTTGCGACCAGTAGCGAGGCCCCGAGAAAGGGCACCGCGATCGGCAGTGCGGCGAGATGTGACACGCTGACGCCGGCCTTCAGTCGTGAAGGCTGCGAAGCTCCGCGGGGTCGACACTTCCGAACCGCCGGTTGGCCTGCACCACCAGCGCCAGCAACAGCGCGGTGACAGTCGCCGCGATCACGATGTCGGTGAGGACCAGCACCTGGACGACCGGGTCAACGAGCGTCGAATGTGGCGGGATGTCAGCCACGATTGGCGCCTTGCCACCGGTTCGGTAGCCGACGCCGAGCAGCAACAGGTAGGTCGAGGACTGCACGATCGAGAGACTCAGCACTGTCCTGACGAGATTGGTGCTCGACGTCACTCCCCAGAGCCCGACGACGAACAGCCAGGCGGCGACGGCGAAAGGCATGAAGCTCATCGTTGCGGCCTCGTCGTAACAAGCGATTGGTCGAGGAACTCGGTGAAGATCAGGAGTAGTCCACCGGTGACCTCGAGCCCGACCGCGATGCTGGCCAAGGGCATCGTTCCGGCGGACAGGAGCTGCCCAGGGGTGCCGTAGGGTAGGAAGTTCTGGAAGAACACTCCACTGAAGATCAATCCGCCGAGGCCGATCAGCGTGTAGGCACTCGCACCGACGGATTCGAGCGCTTCCAAGGTCCAGTCGGGCACGACGCGGTGCAATGTCAGGTAGCGGCCCGCGAGCGCGACTGTGACCGGTCCGGCGGCAAGCACCACTCCGGCCTGGAAGCCGCCGCCCGGAGTGAGCGCGCCGTGCAACGCGAGGTAGATGCCAAACGCGGTGATCAGGGTGACCAGGACCAGCGAGAGCGCCCGGAGCGAGTCGCTCGCTCCCCGGAAACGATGCTCACCCAGCTCGCGCTTAGGCTCGCGGCCTTCCTCCTGGCGGATGTGTCGGAACAGCAGCGCCACCCCGGTGACCGACGCGAAGAGGATGAACTCCTCGCCCAGAGTGTCGAAGGCGCGCATGTCGAAGTTCAGCGCGGTGACGTAGTCGGTTGCATGTCTCGCGGGCAATTCGATCTGCTCGACAGCCGCACCGTAGATGCCGTGGTAGTCGCCGAACGCCGGCAGCCCGTGCATGCCGATCAACAGCACCCCGAGCAGAGTCATGGCGGCGCCGGCGAACAGGCAGAGGCGGGTGCGGCGGGTCAAGGGCTTCCTCCAGCGTCGGATTCCTGATCGTGCCCCGCTTCGTGGCGCCGACGGTCATCGGCTATCCGCCGCAGCGCAGCGAGGATGATCAGCGGCATCCCGACGCCGCTGACCACTATCTCCGACAGGGCTACGTCGGGCGCCTGGAAGCTGAAGAACAGGACCGTCAGCGCGAATCCGTAGATCGCCAGTGTCAGCGTCTGCCGTAGCGGTGTCGGCACGAGCACAACCGCCGTGCCCGTGATCGCCACGACCGCGAGACCCACGACCTGCAGCGCGGTCATCGAGCGCGCCCCTGCCCCGGCGTGTGATCGGGTGCATCGCGCCAGTCCCCGTAGTCCCTGATCCGCAGGCTGCGGATCGTTGTGTGTAGAAGCACCGGGCTGAGCACGACAACCAGTACGCCGGTCAAAAGCGCCTTGTCACCGATCAGCGAGAACGACTCGCGCACAAGTATCGAGACGCTGATCAGCAGCGCTCCGTAGCCGCCCAGGGAGACGCAGTGCAGGCGATCGAAGGCATTGCGCATCACGCACACGCCGAGGACGGCCAGAAGCTCGATTCCGACGCCGACCCAGAGGAGCGCCATCCCGATCGCGTAGCTCATATGTCCTCCTCCATCATGCGTGCGAAAGCGAGTGATCCGACGACAGACACGAGCGCGAAACAGATCGCCAGATCGATGAACGGCTGTCGCTGAAAGCCCGCGGAGAGCAGCATCAAGACGGTCGTGACAAGCACGCTTGCTGCCTCCACGGCAACCAAGGCATCGGCGTCTGTCGCAAACAGGCAGACCGCCAGACACGGCAGAATCGCGACCACGAGCACGATCGCGGCGATGACCCAGGCGTTCATGGTGCCCGGAGCTCGTGGACCAGCACTTGGTCACCTTCGGCATCGACCCCGATCACAAACGAATTTGGAGCCAGCGACCCGAGTGCCTCGGCGAGGACCCGCTCGCCGAGCCCGAGTGCCGATTCGTCGTCGGCCCGGTCGAACGGAAGCGCGCGAACCTTCCCACGTTGCTGGCACGGGGAGATCGTCTGCGCAACGATTTCCGCACTGACGACGAGCACCTGCTTGGGAACGCCGGCGCACGCGCGTATCACGTCCCTGATCGCGCTCAGCCTGAACGCAGCGTCGCCGAAACCCTGCGAGTAAGAGATCTCGTAGACCGCCGCGGCAATCAGGGCGGCAATCGCCCCGGCAATCAACTCCGGGGCGGTGGTGGTATCGATCAGCAGGAGATAGAACGGCCCGCCGAGCGCCACCCCGATCGAGAAACTCCGCAGTCGCTTCATGATTCGCTGCTTGAGTTCGCTAGCCGTGACTCCGCTTGGAAGTGTGGGAGCACGTGCTCCCGGTAGGCGCGCAGGAACCCCTCCTGGTTCGGGCCTACCTGCTGGATGTAGACCTCATCGAACCCGGCCTCCTCGTAAGCGCGGAGCGCCTCAATGTGCCGATCGAAGTCAGGGCCGCACGGGATCTGTTCGGCGATCGCATCCTCGGTCACGAGCTCTACAGCCTGTTCGAAATGCGAGGGCGTCGGCAGGATCTGCGCGAGCTCGCCGGGGAGCCCGTCGTTGAGCCACAGTCGATAGGCGGTCTTGCGCGCGTGATCCTCGTCGGCGTCGAAGCAGACCTTCAACCCGCCCTGTACCAGCTGACCACGTTGGGCCTTTGATCGAAACTGCTGGACCGATTCGGCATCCGGGTGGACGGTGACGAAACCGTCGCCGATCTTCGCAGCGAGATCGACGGCTGCCGGTCCGAATCCGGATACGACGATCTTCGGCAACTCAGCCGGCAGGTCGTAGATGCGGGCGTGATCGACGGTGTAGTGGCGTCCCCGGTGACTCTTCACGCCGCCCTCCCAGAGTTCGCGGATGACCGCTACGGCCTCCTCCAACATCTCTCGCCGCTCCGGCGCAGAGGGCCAGCGATCGCCGAGGATGTGTTCGTTGAGCGCCTCACCAGTGCCGACACCGAGCGTGAAGCGCCCGCCGAGCAGGAGCGAGGAGGTAGCGGCGGCCTGGGCGATAACGGCCGGGTGGATCCGGATAGTTGGACACGTAACCGCTGTCGTCACGGGCATGCCGGGGGAGGCCTGTGCAAGTGCTCCGATCACCGCCCAGACGAACGGGCTGTGTCCTTGTCCGTCATGCCAGGGATGGAAGTGGTCGGAGATCCAGTAGCCCTCAAAGCCGGCGTCGCGCGCCTTCACGGCGTTTGTGACGAGCTCGTTGGGTCCCCACTCTTCACAGGAAAGGAAGTAGCCGATCTTCATCTTCAAGGGGCCTCCTGGTCGGGTGCGCTTGGGCAGCGCCTGAGGGGTTACGGACGGCACCGATCCGACCGGCAGCCGAGCGGGCCCGGAGGGGCGCTACCGGCGATCGGCTCAACGTCGGCGCTGGGCACATACGCCTGTCTATACCCCTGTGACGGGGCGTTTCCACGCCGAGGTAAATCTGCCGTTGGCGCCGCCGACGAGAAGTTCGACGAGCGCGTTCATGGGGTTACCAAGCTGCCCTCCACCCGGCGATCGCCTGGCCCAAGCTCGTGAGCTAGGAGTGACGCGGGGCAGCCGCGTTCTGGTTGCCGTCGCTCGGCGGTTGCGCTATAGCGGTTTCGTACGCCGTCGCGACGTCCTCCCGTACTGCCAAGCCCACCCCTGGCGCCGAGGGGTCCGGGCAAAGTGCACCGCCTTGCAGCAATTGCGGGCCGTCGAAGAGCCGCTCTTCGATCCGGGCATGGTCGTGGAAGTACTCGACGTGCACGACCGACTCAATGGCTGCGCATATGTGGGCATGGATCGCCGGGCTGGTGTGGGCTGAGAGCTTGATGCCCCACGCTGCGCAGAGCGCCCCCACCTGCAGCATCTGCGTGATGCCGCCACAGCGGGTCACGTCTGCCTGAAGCACGTCCACCGCCGCGGCGCCGATCATTCTGCGGAAGTAGAAGAGGTCATATCCATACTCGCCGGCGGCGATGTCCATTCCAGCGGGAGCGCGTTCTCGAAGCAGACGCAAGCCCTCGAGGTCGTCGGATGAGACAGGCTCCTCGAACCAAGTGACCCCTGCCTCGGCGCTGAACACATCCGCGAACGCAAGGGCCTGCTTGCGGGTGTAGGCGCCGTTGGCGTCAACATAGAGCCCAGTGTCGGGGCCGATCACGCTGCGCGCGTGGAGCACCCGCTGTAGGTCGTGGTCAGGATCGGCGCCAATCTTCATTTTCACGGCCTTGATCCCTTGTGAGAGCCAGCCGTTGAGCTGTGCCTCCATCTGATCGGGGGTGTAGGTGGTGAACCCCCCGCTGCCATACACGGGGACGCGCTCACGGACGCGGCCAAGCAGCGTCGACAGGGAGACGCCGAGCAGCCGGGCTTTGAGGTCCCACAGCGCGACGTCGACAGCAGAGATCGCGCTTGACACAACCCCGGGGTAGCCGATGTTGCGGACGGCGCGGCGCATCCGCTCCCATGCCGCCGGGGGCGAGAGCGCGTCCTCGCCGACCACTGCGCCCGCCAGCAACTCCGAGATGAGCCGTGCTGATGCTCCGGCGGTGTAGCTGTACCCGATGCCGGTGTGTCCGTCGGCGGTCGCCTCGGCGAGGACGATTGTGGTCGAGTCCCAGGTGAGCGTGCCGTCGCCTTCGAGGCTGTCTGTCGGGAATGTCATGGCTCTCGCGGAGAGCTGCTCGACGACGGGGATGGTCATGAGGTCGCGTGCGCTTCGGCCTGAGTGAGCGCGACCATTGCCGTGATGTGCGAAAGATGGGTGAGCGTCTGTGGATAGTTGCTGAGCAGCTCACCAGTGCCGGGGTCGAGCTCCTCTGAGAACAGCCCCAGCGGACTCGCCGCGCCGATCGCCCTGTCGAAGACCTCGCGGGCTTCTGAGAGTCTCCCCTGCTGGGCGTAGCACTCCGCTAGCCAGAAGGAGCAGGCCAGGAACGCCCCCTCGTTCCCAGGCAGCTCGTCGTCTGTTCGGTACCGGTATAGGTAGCCGTTGGCATCGAGCTCTTCGCGGACCGCGTCAGTCGTACGCAGCATCCGCGGATCGTCGAACTCGACGAACCCGACCACGGGCAGCAGCAGCAACGCGGCATCGAGGCCGGCCTCATCGAAGGACTGCACGAACACTCCGCGATTCTTGTCGTAGCCGCGTGCCTCGATCGCGTCCCGGATCTCCTGGCGCGCTTGCTGCCAGCGACGCGTCGGCGCTTTCCGGGCGCACTCCTCGGCCAGCCGGAGGCCGCGATCCACGGCCGCCCAGCAGCAGGCTTTGGAGTGAACGAAATGGCGCGGCTTCCCGCGCCACTCCCAGATCCCACGGTCGGGTTCAGCCCAGCGCTCGAGAACCGTGTCGATGATGTCGGCGAAGAACCGCCATTCGTCATCGTCGGGCGAGTGGCCGCGGCCGTGCCAGCGCCAGGCGAGGCTCAGGATCTCCCCGTAGACGTCGAGTTGCAGCTGACCGGCCGCGCCGTTGCCGATCCGCACGGGCCGTGAGTCGCGGTAGCCCGGCAGGTCGAGTTGCTCCTCGCCGATGCGGCGCTCCCCTCCGATCCCGAACAGGATCTGAAGGTCCTCGGCGTGGCCCGCGGCGCTGCGAACAATGAAGCGACGGAACCCGTTGGCCTCGCGCTCGCACCCGAGCTCCGCCAGGGCACGCGCACTGAGGCTCGAATCGCGGACCCAGCTGTAGCGATAGTCCCAGTTGCGCTCGCCGCCAAGGGTCTCAGGCAGCGACGTCGTCGCAGCGGCCACGAATGCGCCGGTCGGCGCGTAGCTGAGTGCTTTCAAGGTCAACGCTGATCGGATTGCTGCTCCTGGTCGGGACCATCGGTCGTCATGCGGGCGCGCCAGCTCCGCCACCACTCGGCGTCTCGTCGAGGCGGGCGTCGATCTGGGCCGCATCGACTCGTTCTGGCTCCCGTTCGAGCAGATGTGGGCGGACGAATCGGATCAGCAGCCGCAACCGGCTACCGGTGCGAAGGCGTTTCGTGAGCGATCAAGCTGTGCTCTCGGCCTCTGGAGCGTGCCATCACTCCAGACCAGCAGGCCGTCGTCACCTCCGATCGCCGTAAACACCTCGGCTGATGTGCGCCGCAGCCATGGGCGCACGGCGCCATAGTCGAATCGCGCGTCGATCTCGATGCTCATGTCGACGGTGCCACGCTCACACTCGACGATCCGGATCAGCTCACGGCGTGGATTGAGCGCTCCGCCTTCACGCATCGCAAAGAAGTCAGTTACCTTTACTGTGCCCTGTGCTCCTTCGAGGAGTGTTTCGAGCACGAGCGTGTCCTCGAGGTAGCGACTGCTTCGCGAGGAAGTCTCACCGTCCAGCGTGACTGCACAATAGCCGCCGCGGTCATGGTCAAGCAGGCGACCAAAGCAGCTGCCGCTGTCGAAGCGGGGCATGCAGCACCAGTCGATCGATGCATCCGATGAGATCAGCGCCGCGGTGTGGCAGTCGCCGATCAGCGCGTAGTCCGCGATTGGCGGCGCAACTTCGCTCATCGGGCGCGTACGAGCGCTGCTAAGCGCTGACAGAGCGGTGGAGGCGCCGACAACCCCAACGAGTAGCCGACGGTGGCGAGTCGCGAGCCATTGCAGGCTTCGTGGTTTCGCGTGCGCGTCGAAGTCGCCGTGGGATGAGCCCGGCCCCGGCACGGGCTCAAATAAGTTGTCCGCACGCCCTGGCTTGACCGGCTCATCGGTCTGCTGCGAAGTCAAAGCCGGTCTTGGCCAGGTACCGATCGCCGAGGCCAGGCGCAACCGCATTGCCAAGCAGCGTCACCGCGGTTGAGGCCCCGACCCACCATTCCCGACGCTCGGGATGATGGGCAGCGGTCGCGATCGCCGTAGCCGCGACCTCCGGCTGATAGATCGGCGGTACCGGTTGCGGGTGGCGCGGGAGCCGATTCCGGACGGTATCGAACTGCGGCGTATTCATCGCCGGCAGCTGCACCATGGTGACCTTAACTCCGCTTTGCTCATGCATGAGCTCACAGCGCAGTGACTCGGTGAAGCCCTGGATTGCGTGCTTGCACGCGCAGTATGGGCTCTGGAGCGGGATGCCCCGGTACGCGAGCGCCGAACCGACCTGCACGATGACCCCGCTTCCGTGCGGTCGCATTCGGGCAAGCGCACTCAGGGTGCCGTGGACGACGCCGAGGTAGGTGACCTCCGTGACCCGGCGGAACTCCTCGGGGCTGATCTCCCACGTGGGGGCGAACACGCTCGCCATTGCGTTGTTGACCCAGACGTCTATGGCTCCGTGCAGATCGAGCTCTTCGGCTGCTGCCTCCACAGCGCCCGCATCGGCGACGTCGCAGACCAAGACGACAGGTCGGCCGCCGAGAGCCTGAACCTCCGCCGCAGCGGCCGCTAGCGCTTCCTGGTTTCGTGCGATCAGCCCGACGGTCGCCCCTTGACGCGCAAACGCGTGGGCTGTCGCGCGGCCCACGCCTGAGCTCGCACCTGTTACGGCGACCACCAGCGACCCCATCTGCGCGCCTACATCCTCTCGGCAATCGCAGCAATCGGCCAAGTTAGAGGGCGGCGGCGCACAATGACCAACTACCCGCACGCCGGTTTCCACAATCCGGTGCGCCGTGCCAGCAGCCAGGGGTCGGCGAAGAGGTCATTTGATTCGTGGAGATTCGGGGTATCACAGATGCCAGCGAGCCCCGACCAAGAGGACCTTCATGAGCGAAACCGTTGCGGACTTCCTAATCAGCCGACTGTCAAATGAGTGGGGTGTAAAGCGCATCTACGGATACCCCGGTGACGGGATCAACGGGATCATGGGCGCGTTCGGCCGCGCCAAGGACCGCCCGGAGTTCATTCAGGTCCGGCATGAGGAAATGGCAGCGTTCATGGCGTGCGCGCACGCGAAGTTCACCGGCGAGATCGGCGTGTGCCTGGCGACCTCCGGACCCGGGGCGATCCACCTGCTCAACGGCCTCTATGACGCCAAGCTCGATCACCAGCCCGTTGTCGCGATTGTCGGGCAACAGGCACGACTCGGGCTCGGCGGCAACTATCAGCAGGAGGTCGATCTGACCACCTTGTTCAAGGACGTGGCCCACGAGTACGTGCAGATGGCGACCGAGCCGGGGCAGGTGCGGCACCTGATCGACCGGGCCATGCGGATAGCGGCATCGGAGCGGACGGTCACCTGCGTGATTCTGCCGAACGACCTGCAGATGGAGCCCGCCGTCGCCACACCTCCGCGCGCCCATGGGACCGTTCACTCAGGACCCGGGTTCGAGCAGCCGCGAATCATCCCCGCCGAGGATCAACTCAGGCGCGCGGCGGAGGCCCTGAACGCTGGTGAGCGGGTGGCGATGCTCGTCGGCGCCGGTGCGCTGCATGCGACCGACGAGATCGTCGAGGTTGCCGACACGCTCGGTGCGGGTGTAGCCAAGGCGCTGCTCGGCAAGGCCGCGGTTCCGGACGATCTGCCGTTCGTGACCGGATCGATCGGGCTGCTGGGCACGCGCCCCAGTTGGGAGCTGATGGACGACTGCGACACGCTGTTGATGGTTGGTTCGAGCTTCCCGTACTCGGAGTTCCTGCCCGAAGAGGGCCATGCCCGCGGCGTTCAGATCGACCTCGACGGCAGGATGATCGGCATCCGCTACCCGATGGAGGTCAACCTCATCGGCGACAGCGCCCTGACGCTACGCGCGCTGCTGCCGCTTCTTCGACGCAAGGAGGACCGCTCCTGGCGGGAGACGATCGAGAAGAACGTCAGCGAATGGTGGAAGTTGATCGAGCAGCGGGCCCACGAGCCGGCTGAGCCGATCAACCCGCAGCTGATCTTCCATGAGCTCTCAAAGCGCCTGCCCGACGCCGCGATTCTCTGCTCGGACTCTGGGTCGGCCGCGAACTGGTACGCGCGCGATATCCGGTTGCGGGCGGGGATGATGGGCTCGCTGTCAGGCACGCTCGCGACGATGGGACCGGGTGTCCCGTACGCGATCGCTGCGAAGTTTGCCTACCCCGAACGGCCGGTGATCGCGCTCGTCGGTGACGGCGCAATGCAGATGAATGGGCTCGCCGAATTGATCACGGTTGCGAAGTACCGCGACCGGTGGAGCGACCAACGACTGATCGTGGTGGTGCTCAACAACCGTGATCTCAACCAGGTGACATGGGAGCAGCGGGCCATGTCCGGGGATCCGAAATTCGTCGAGTCCCAGCAGCTTCCCGACGTCCCGTATTCGCGCTGGGCGGAGATGCTCGGGCTGAACGGGATCCGTGTCGATGACCCCGAGCGGATCGGAGGTGCGTGGGACGAGGCGCTCGCCAGTGATCGTCCGACAGTGATGGACGTGGTTTGCGATCCCGAGGTGCCGCCGCTTCCGCCACATATCACGCTCGAACAGGCACGGTCATTTGCGTCAGCGATCCGGCACGGTGACCCCGCGAGCCGCCGGATCATCGCTCAGTCCCTGCGCCAGAAGCTGCCCGAGTTCATGCACGGCCGATGAGGCGGCTACTCGCGAACCTCCGGCGTGGTCGGGCGCAGCGCACGCTCGCTGTGCTGACGGCATTCAGCGCCCTGCCGCTCGGGGTTGAGATCTACCTCGAGCACTTCCGCGGCTCGTTCGGGGACAAGTGGATGTGGACACCCGTGGTGCTCTCCCCCGTGCTCACTGTCTCCGGCGTCGCCGCGGTCGGCTCGCAGCGCGCCGCCAAGACAGTTCTGCCGGCGGTCTCGGCGCTGTACTGCCTCGACGGGCTGATCGGCGTCTACACGCATCTCCAGGGAGTTCGCAAGCGCCCCGGCGGGTTCTCGGAACCTCTGTACAACCTCGTGATGGGACCGCCGCTCCTTGCGCCAGGATCGCTCGCACTTGTCGGCGGCTTGGGGCTCGCCGCCGCGCTGGCCGACCGAGAGCAGTAGCCCGATGGGCAGGCCAAATCGCGCATCTGAGCCGAGCCATCTCCCCAAAAAGGGGGGCGACACCACGCCGGGCCCTCCGTCACAACTCCCGGCGCAGCGCCGCGGGACGACCCCGCAGATGCGGGGCCGCTACCCCGACTACGACGTCCTCACAGCCGCCGACCACTGGGACCCCCTGACTCGCCGAGTCGTTTTCGAGCGGGTCGCGAACGTCCCGAGGATCCGGTTCTTCACGGTCGATGAGGAGCGAACACTGCGCGCCTTCTGCGACGTGGTGACAGGCCAGGACTCCGACCCGCGGATCCCGGTGCTCGAGATGATCGACGCGAAGCTCTACGGCGGGCAGCTCGACGGGTACCGGTACGAGGACATGCCAGCGGATCCGCAGACCTGGCAGCAGGTAGCCGCGAATCTCGACGAAGTCGCCCGAGAACACGGCTCAACCACCGGGTTTGATGGGGCCGGCACCACTGCGCAGCATGAGATCGTCGAGGCCTTTTCCAAGGGAAACCTGGATTGGGCGATTCCCGTTCGCAGAGCCTGGGGCGTCGTCATACGCGGCGTACTCGGAGCCTTCTACTCCCACCCGTGGGCGTGGAACGAGATCGGGTTCGGCGGTCCCGCATACCCGCGCGGGTATGCGCGGCTGGGTCCTGGGCAGCGCGAACATTGGGAGGCGCCGCCTGAGTTCTCCGTGGACCCGGTACGGGACGTGCCCGAGCGGGGTCTGGAGTGAGAGAGCACCTGCGGGTCGCCCTCAAGGGCGCGCTTCGTCCACCGGAAAACGACTCGGCGTTCCTGCTTGACCGGCACCGTCGAGGGGTGCCAGGGCGCGAGCGCATGAGGCGATTTGACCACGACGACACGGTCGACATGCTGATCGTCGGCGCCGGGGCCGGCGGCGCGACGCTCGCCCAACGCCTCGCACGGCGAGGCTGGAGGGTGCTGATCCTGGAAGCCGGGCCGTTCTGGGATCCCGACGAGGATTGGGTCTCAGACGAGGCCGGGGCGCACCCGCTGTACTGGACCGAGGAGCGGATCATCGGCGGCGAGGACCCGGTCGAGCTCGGGAAGAACAACTCCGGCCGCGGCGTCGGCGGCTCGATGATCCACTATGCCGGGTACACCCCGCGTTTTCATCCCTCCGACTTCGAGGTTCGGACCCGTGATGGCGTGGCCGCCGACTGGCCGATCAGCTACCAAGACCTGAGGCCGCACTATGAGCGGCTCGAACGCGAGCTACCCGTGGCTGGGGAGTTTTGGCCGTGGGGAGACCCGCACGGCTACCCGCACGGGCCGCACCCGATCGGCGCCGGCGCGCAACGCGCATGGGACGGCGCCAAACGTCTGGGGATCGAGATGCGCGTCGGGCCTGTCGGGATCGCCAACGGCTCATTCGGGCATCGGCCCCACTGCATCTACCGCGGCTTCTGCTTGCAGGGCTGCAAGGTGGGTGCCAAGGCCTCACCGCTCGTCACTCATATTCCCGACGCCCTGGAGCACGGGGTCGAGATTCGCGCCGACTGCATGGTCACGAGGATCGAGACCGATCGTGCCGGCCGCTGCACCGGTGTGACGTACTCCTGTGACGGTCAGGAGCGCTTCCAAGCCGCCGACGCCGTCACCGTGGCCGGGTATTCGATTGAGACACCGAGGCTGCTGCTGCATTCCACGAGCACCCGGTTCCCGAAGGGGTTGGCGAACGACAACGACCTCGTCGGACGCGGAATCATGGTTCAGGGTGCCCCGCAGGTTGCCGGCCGGTTCCCCGAAGAGATGCGCATGTACAAGGCGCCGCCGCCCGAGATCAGCTCAGAGCAGTTCTACGAAACCAGCACGGCTCGCGGATTCGCGCGAGGGTTCTCGATCCAAACGGTCGGGCCGCTCCCGATCGGCTGGGCGGAGCACGTCCACGCCGAGGGCCACTGGGGACAGGCGCTACGCGAATACATGCGCGACTACAACCACTGGGCCACGATCGGGGTGCTGTGCGAACTCCTGCCCAGCCCGGGAAACCGCGTCACTCTCGCTGACCAAACTGACCGCAATGGCATGCCGGTCGCGCGGCTGGATTACACCCAGTGCGACAACGACCGCGCGAACATCGCGTACGCCAAGCACAAGCTCCACGCGATCCTGCAAGCCGCCGACGCCCAGGACATCCTCACGATCGACCGGTACGCGCATCTCGTCGGCGGGTGCGCGATGGCCAACAGCCCGGACATCGGGGTTATCGACGGCGATCACCGCGCCTGGGGCGTCCCCAACCTGTTCGTCTGCGACGGCAGTGTCATGCCCACCCAAGGATCGGCGAACCCGGCACTAACGATCATGGCTCTGGCGAGCAGGCTCGCCGAGCGCCTCGGCGACAAGCGGATCGCGGCAAGCCGCCCGGCTCACCCCACCACCGTCGTCTGAACCGTCAGTGCACCAGGCGTGGCGACCGATGCGTCGCAGCGCGATATCGCACAGACGGTCGGGGGTAGCCAACAGCAAGACCTCTGACCACAGCCCGCTCGAGTCGTGCCCAA
Organism: uncultured Solirubrobacterales bacterium; assembly: GCA_963805095.1. Classification (GTDB taxonomy): domain Bacteria; phylum Actinomycetota; class Thermoleophilia; order Solirubrobacterales; family Solirubrobacteraceae; genus Palsa-465. The sequence continues at coordinate 664,745 of CAWDSW010000010.1, read as the reverse complement.
AACCGCAAGAGACAACCCAAAAGCCCACCGCGACGACCACCACGAACCGGCGGGCAGTTCGCTCACCTCCCACTACGCACCCGGGACGGAGCGACCGCTCGCGTCATACGCGATCATCACAGCGGCCTACGGCGCCATCTTCGGCGGCTCGCTGATCGCGCTCCGGGCTCGCGGCCACAAGCTTCCGCCCCGCCTCGCGGCCGGTGACCTCCTCCTCATTGGCATTGCGTCGCACAAGCTCAGTCGCCTGATCACAAAAGACAAGGTCACAAGCTTTGCCCGCGCCCCTTTCACGGAGTTTCAGGAGCCTGGTGGGCCGGGCGAGGTTGAGGAAAAACCCTGTGGGCACGGGCTCCGATACGCGGTGGGCGAGCTACTCGTATGCCCATACTGCCTCGCACAATGGGCCTCGAGCGGCCTGACGCTCGGTCTCGTCGGCGCACCGCGGTTCACGCGGCTGCTCAGTTCGATGCTCGTCGCGCACACGATCTCCGACTTCCTACAGGTCGCCTACCGTGCTGCCGAGGACCAACTCTAAGCTCCCACCGCCGAAGCGATTTGCCGGCAGGCGAACAGAACGGCGCAGCGCTGGTGCAGATGACGGACCCGGCGCGCGCTTCTCGGGTTCATCATTCCCTTCTAGCCCCGCGTTTGCCCACTGGTTCTGTCACCGCCACTGACATCGAGCACACCGCGCCGGCAAACGCGGGGCGGCGATGTGCCCGCTGATGATGGGCCGGGCTCCGCTGCACGGGACGACATTGCCCGTGCCGAGGGCAACGTGAGAGGTGGCCATCGCCGAGCAGCACGTTCACGGTCTGCTCGAACAGGTGCCCGTTATGGCAGCTGCGTTCATGACCCGCTGCATTGGAGGCAAGCGACGGTGCTTGCCCACGACCACCGAACCAGCTGCGCCTTCGGGCAAACTCAATCCGGTGGGCGCGGCGTGAATCGCTGGGCTGCTCGGAGCCGTAGCGACGTTTGGGCCGTCGACAAATATCGGTGTCCGGATCTGCTGAGTAAGCGCGGCGGGGGCCGGGTATGAAAGGTCTACCTGTTCCTTCCCGTCGGTCGGCCTCTTCCGAGCCCGCCGACAAGGAGATAAGAATGATCGCTCTGTTGGCACTGCTGCTGATCCTTGTCCTTTTGGATGGTTCGGCTTCGTGGCAGATTTCCTGTGGTTCGTGCGTGCCGCGGCTCTGCGGCTTTGGGCCCTCGGGTTCTTTGTTGGAAGAGTTGAGTCACCGGGCGGTGGTGGGCGCCGTTGGTGCGGTCGCTAGGGGCAGGCAGTGCGCCTCGGGCGACGGCTGGAGAGTTTGCCTGCAATTACCAACCACTCCGGCGGTTTGAAGTTGGTCGAGCGGCCGCGTATGCCGACAGGTTGGGCACGGCCGCCTTTCCGGGCTCAAACGACGGGGTAGACGGCCGACGTGCAGAGCGTCGCCCTGACCTTCGACGACGGTCCTGACCCTGTCTGGACCGGATGCTTGCTGGATCTGCTGTCGGACATCGATGCTCGGGCGACGTTCTTTCCGATCGCTGGCCGAGCCGCGGAGTGCCCTCGTCTGATCGAGCGCATGCTGAGCGAGGGCCACTCGGTCGGCCTGCATTGTCTTGAGCATGTGCGCCACACAGATCGTGATGAGTCGTGGCTGAAGCGCGATACAGAGGCGGGTCTGGCGATTCTCACTGATTTGGGGGTCGAGCCGGTGTTCTGGCGCCCGCCGTGGGGTGTCGCCGCTCCCTGGACGGTGCAGGTTGCGCGCGATCACGGTCTGAGCCTCGTCGGCTGGACCGTCGACACCCACGATTGGCGTGGCGACCGTGCGGATAGCATGCTTCAGGCCACCCGTTCGTTCATACAGAAGGGCTCCGTCGTCCTTGCGCACGACGCGATCGGTCCGGGGGCGCGCAGAGGCTCGAGCGCTGAAACACTGCGTTATGTCTTGCTGGTGGCACGGCTCGCGAAACGGCGCGGCCTAGAACTCGACGCTCTTGCCCACGGGGCGCTCGCGTGACCCCCGTAGTGCCGGCAGACACCATGGCTGGCGCGCTGACGCGGCTGGAGAGCGGTGCCGAGGAGCGTGACCGGACGGGCGCCGGGCTTGAGGGCGCGCTCGCGGTGCTGGAGGGCGCCGGCCTGTTGGCCTGGAATGCCAGTAATACTGACTTACGTCCGCCTGCGGCTGAGGAACTGGGCTTGGTGCGGGCTGTTGCCCGCGCTGATGGTTCGGTGGGCCGTGTAATCGACGGGCATCTCAACGGTGTCGAGCGGCTGGCCGTGCAGGCGCCTGATGGCGTTGCCGCGGGGGAACTGGCGCTGGTCCGTGAGGGCGTGCTGCGCGTTGGTGTCTGGGGTGGGGATCCCCGTCCCGGAGAAGGCGAACCGGCATGGATCGAGCGCAATGGCAGGAGCCTTGGGGCAGCGGAGTTCCTCAGCGGTGTCAAGACGTTCTGCTCCGGGGCTGGCACCCTCGACCGGGCGCTGGTACTCGCCCGCGATCCCGATCTGGACGCTGGGCTACCGATCGCCGTGTGGGTCGATCTGCGGGACGCCGCGACCGTAAGCGTGGACGAGAGCTGGTACGTCAGCTCCGGCCTAAGGGCCTCGGCGTCGCATCGGGTCGTGTTCCGACGTGCCCCGGTGCTCATGCGCTTTGGCGGCCCGGGCGCGATCGCTGCGCAACCTTGGTTCGGCCGTGATGCCCTTCGGACCGCCGCGAGCTGGGCCGGAATGGCAGATCGCGCAGTCCACGCCGCCCTTGCGGAACTCGCGGCTCGCCCCGAGCGCGGCCAGCTTGAGGCTTTCGCGGCGGGCCGAATGCTCGCTAGCCAGCGAACGATCGACGCCTGGCTCGAGCTGGCCGCTAGGGCGATGGACGAACCGGGCGACGACCTCTGGGAGGTGGCTCTACACGGGCGCGTGGCGATAGCCGCGGCTGCCCGAGCGATCCTCGAGGAGGCAGCCCGAGCCTGCGGCTCCCATCCGTTCGCCACCGGCGGTGTCCTCGACCGAGTCCGCCGCGACCTGGAGCTGTTCCTGCTCCAGCACAGGCTCGATTCTGGCCTGGCCCGGGCTGGAGCAGTCGCGCTAGACCTGAGCGCAGCGGATGTGATCGAGTGAGCAGCGCGCAGGCGTTCGATGCCCGCTATGCCCGCGAGGGAGATCCCTGGGGCTACCGCAGCAGCGACTACGAACGCGCGAAGTATGGGGCGACGCTCGCCGCCTGCGGTGACGGCCCCTTTTGCTGTGCGCTGGAACTCGGCGCATCAATCGGCGTGTTCAGCGCGTTGCTGGCCCCACGGTGTCAGCAGCTGACGACCGTCGACTTCTCGCGTGTCGCTGTTGCGCAGGCACGGCAGGAACTCCGTCATTGTGCGCACGTCGACGTGCGCACGGCGGAGATTCCCTGGGATCTGGGCGGCGAACGGTACGACCTGGTGGTCGCATCCGAGATCCTGTACTACCTCGAACCCGTTGCGCTTGCCGCGACGCTCTCCTGGCTCAAGTATGGGCTGCTCGACCAGGGCCGACTCGTCATCGTGCACTGGCGATCGGCCGGGCCGGAACGTCCCTTCACCACGGACCTGGTCCACGACCGGGTCCTGGCGCGGCCGTGGCTGCGCTGCCGCGCCGATGGATGCACGGACGATTATCTACTGCACGTCCTGGAGCGGGCGTGAGCGAGCCCTTCGCATTGCTAATCGTCGGCGGTGGACCCGCCGGGCTCGCCGCAGCCCGGGCTTATCGCCAGGCCGACGGCAGCGGACGGGTCGCGATCATCACCGACGAGCACCGCATCCCCTACGCGCGACCGCCGCTCACCAAGGACCTGCTACGCGGCGAGTCGGCGATCGCGGATCTGCCGATCGAGCCGGAAGCGTTCTTCGACGAGAACCACATCGAGCTGATTGGTGGCCGCGCCGTGTCGCTCGACGCCGGCGAGCGGATCGTGGCTCTGTCAGGGGGCCGGCAGCTGGAGTACACCCGGTGTCTGCTGAGCACAGGGGCCGAACCCAAGCGCCTGCCCGTGCGGGGCGCAGACCACCCGCGCGTGACGGCCATGCGCAACCTCGACGACTTTCACCGCCTGGAGGAGCGTCTTGGCGGCAAGCCGGAGATGGTTGTGATCGGGTCCGGGTTCATCGCCTGTGAAATCGCAGCCTCACTGAGTACCACCGGCTACGCAGTCGATCTCGTCTCTGACGAGGAGGCACCGAACATCAGGCGCCTAGGCGCCGACGCCGCCAAGCTCATCGGCGTGTGGCTGGCGGATGCGGGCGTCCGATTGCAGCTCGGCACGCCGGTTGATCACGTCGACCACCGGGAGGGTCTGTGTATTGTCAGCGCGGGCGAGTGGCACGTCGAGGCCGATCTTGTTCTGATGGCGACCGGGGTGGCTCCGCGCGGCGAGCTCGCCCTGGCCGCCGGACTTGAGCTTGACGCGGGGGCTATCCCGGTCGATTCGGGGATGCGCACCTCTATTGACGGTCTGTTGGCGGCAGGAGATGTCGCCAAGGCCGAGAACGAGGTCGCGGGAAGGGCACTGCGCGTCGAGCATTGGGGCGACGCATTAGGCCAAGGCGCGATCGCCGGCCGGACCGCCGCTGACGTCGCGGCACGCTGGGACGCGGTACCGGGCTTCTGGTCGACGATCGGCAAGCACACTCTCAAATACGTCGCCTGGGGCGACGGCTACGACCAGAGCAGCATCACACACCACGCCGACAGCGGCTTCACCGTCCGTTACGGCGCCGACGGCAAGCTGGTCGGAGTTCTCACCAACAGGGCGGACGAGGACTACGACCGCGGTCAGACGGAGATTGCCGAAGGTGTGCCATGGTCGGACTGAGCAGGTTCGGCCCCGCCCCGCAAGCGACTGTCGTGGTGCCGGCCCGTGACGAAGAGGCTTGGATCAGGGGGTGTCTGGAGGCGCTGGCCGCTCAGACGGTCGGAGTCAGCGCGTTTGAGGTCATTGTGGTCATCGACGCCTGCCGCGACGCGACCGCGACGGTCGCACGGGCAACCGCGACACGGCTGGGGCTCACGCTCAAGCTGCTGCAAGGCCAAGGTGCCGGCGTAGGCGCCGCCCGTCGGCTCGGGATGGACGCGGCCGCCGAGACGTTCGCGTACCTCCGGCGACCGGGCGGCCTGATCGCAACGACCGACGCCGACACGGCACCGGCGCCGGATTGGCTGGAACGTCAACTCGCTCATCTCCTCGACGGTGCGTGCGCGGTGGCCGGCTTGATCCAACTGAACGCCAGCGACGCCGCCCATCTACCGCAGGCGGTTATAGACCGACGCTGTGTGGACGCTCAGGCACGCCTCCAAGCCGTCAAGGCTCAGAACCCCGAGGCTGAGCACCACCATTTCGCTGGTGCCTCGCTGGGCATCACCGCCGAGACCTACCGCAGAGTCGGCGGAATCGAGGCTGTACCGGCACTCGAAGACGAGCACTTCGCTCTACGCCTACACGAACACAGAATCCCGATCCTACGTCCCGCCGACGTCGTCGTCCACACAGCCGCACGCACCGTCGGCCGCGTCGAGCGTGGTCTGTCCGTCGACCTGGCCGTCTCGGTGTGGCGCGAATCCCGCCGATACCGGGCAGAGGAGTTCGAAGACCTCAACCCCGGAGACGGGACGACGGGCGTGACGGTGGTGATCCCAACCAAGAATTGCGCGCGCACGATCGAGGGCGTCCTGCAGCGGACCGTCCGACCACTGGTTGATCGCGGCCTAGTCGACCGTGCTCTGGTCATCGACGCTGGCTCCTGCGATGGGACCGCGAGCGTCGCGCGAAGGGCCGGCGCCGACGTCGTTCAACAGGACGAGGTGCTCGCAGACTTTGGCCCCGCCGCGGGCAAGGGCGACGCGATGTGGCGGGCCGTGCATCTCTGTGCGGGCGACGTCATCTGCTTTCTCGACGGAGACACGGAAGACCCGGTGCCCGAGCACCTGCTCGGCCTGCTCGGACCGATGCTCTGCTGCCCGGATCTGCAACTCGTCAAGGGGGCTTTCGATAGGCCGCTGCGGGCCGGAGGCACGGTCCTGGCGGACGAGGGCGGACGGGTCACCGAGTTGACCGCCCGCCCGCTGCTAAACCTGCATTTCCCGCTGTTGGCCGGCTTCGCCCAGCCGCTGGCCGGTGAGTTTGCCGCGCGACGCGAGCTGCTGGAGCGCCTGCCATTCCCCGTCGGCTACGGCGTGGAGATTGCCCTCCTGATCGACGCACTGGGCCTCTGCGGACTCGCCGGCCTGGCGGAAAGCCATCTCGGCACCCGCCAGAACCAGCACCAGTCGCTCCGCTCCCTAGGAGAGATGTCCTTCGCCGTCCTGGCAGCGGTCGAGCGCCGGCTCAGTCGTCCACGGGCCGTAACGACCGGGCAGTATCTACGTCCGTGGGCCGATGGGAGCCACGTACGGGTGCCGGTGGCCGAACGGCCTCCGTTGCGATCGATCGAAATGGCGCCATCGAGACTCGAAGCTGATGATCTGGTACAGGCCAAGAAGCAGCAGGTCGCCGTGTGACTCTTGCGGGCACAGCCGCTGATCGCCCGACGGCGGTCGAGGCGGGCACCGTCATGGCCTATGAGCAGTCGGCTACTGACCGCCCAATCGCGGCGAGAGCCGCAGTGACGTCTTCACTGGTACGTCGGCGACAGAGGAGGATTGTTAGGGCGAGCTACCTGTCGTATGGGTAGCCAATGGCGACTACCGTCACCGTCAAGATCGAGGTGAGAATTGGTGAGCTGGCGGCGGGTTCAACGAAGGCGGCTCGGGCTGAGCCCGGTCAGTCGGAGGCACTCGCGTGCGAGGTGGGCCTGGTCGGCGTAGCCGGCGTCGCGGGCGGCCCGAGCGAGGTCGTTGCGCTCACCGGCGAGAAAGCGTTGTAGTCGAAGGACACGCTGCAGAGCTTTGGGACCGTAGCCGACCGAAGCGAGGAAGCGGCGCCTGAGCTGGCGCTCGCTGAATCCGAGATGGGCCGCCAGCGCTTCGACGCGCTCGCTCGGATCGCGCAGACGCATCGCGGCCGCTTGCACCGCGCGGTCAGGCGGACCTGAGATCACGAGCCGCATCGCCGCCGCTGCAAGCAGCCCCGGCACCGCGAGCAGATCGGCCTCGCCGTGCAGCACCTCGCCCGGGTCCAGACCCAGCTCCGAGATCGTGATCCGGCGGTCCCGAAGCTCAGACAGCGGCATCCCGAGCGCGGGTCCGCCGGCGCCTGGGAGGAACCGCACGCCGAAGATCAGCTCGCCAGGCTCGGTGAGCGAGTGCCACGGACCGGTATCCGGGCCAGCAACGACGGCGCCCTGGCCCCTGCGCCAGACGATGTCCACGCATGCGTCAGGCAGCACTCGAACCGGGCCCGAGCCTCGCCTCATCCAGAAGCACGCGAGCGCGTGACGCAGAGCGGGCGGCGGCGGGAGCTCTCGATACCCGCATGTGTCCGTTTCGTTCAAGACGGCGCCTGCTAGGGGTGCTGTAGTGATTGCCATGAAGATCGAGTTCATCGCCAGCGTCGCCGTGATCACGCCCAACCTGGCAACAAGCCGCCGACTCTACGTAGACGCTATCGGCCTGCCGCTGGAAGGAAACAGCGATTACATCCACAGCGAGAAGATCGGAGGCTCTAAGTCCTTCGGCGTCTGGCCGCTGGCGCAGGCGGCGCAAGCGTGCTTCGGGACCACCAAGTGGCCCACCGGGCAGCTGATGCCCCAAGCCAGCATCGAGTTCGAGGTGGCCGATGCTGCGGCTGTGGTGGCCGCTGGCGAAGAGCTACAGGCCGGTGGTTACGAGTTGCTGCACCTCGCCCGCAAGGAACCCTGGGGCCAGACAGTCGCGCGCTTGCTCTCAAGCGAAGGACTGATCGTCGGGATCTCCTACACACCCCAGCTGCGCGACTGAGGAGACCCGGCCGCGGCGACGTACGATCAGCATGTGTCTGCACACCTCAGATCACACGACCGTCCCGGTGAAGGCTTTGTCCACCACGAAAGTGCTCAGCCGCATCGGCGATCGCACGCGGAATGCCGCGGAGCGCAGCAGTGTCGCGGAGAGTGCCTCGTCGACAAAGCGGTGCCGTGCCTTCGATTCGCCACTGCGCAAACGCGCCGACCCCCCACCTCGCGGGCGTCAGCGCATGCTATTGGGCCATCCGCCGCGCTCCCCAAATGCGAGGATAGGAGCATCGTGCGCAGCCGGCACCTGAGCGTGATCATTCACTGTTCTCCCGAAAGGGTCTACACGTTCGCCGCGAACCCGGACAATCTGACGAATTGGGCCGCCGGCCTCGTTCAGAGCAAGGTGACCCGTGACGGCGAGCTCCTGCACGTCGACTCACCGCAGGGCCGCACAACGATCCGTTTTGTCGCCAGCAACGACCTCGGCGTCTTGGATCACGACGTGACTCTGCCCTCGGGCGCGACAACTAACAATCCGTTTCGGGTGCTCGCCCACCCCGAGGGCGCTGAGGTGCTTTTCACGCTCCGGCAACTCGGCCAGCCGGACACCGAATTTGACCGTGACGCGGCGCTCGTCGAAGCCGATCTGCGACGCCTCAAGGAACTCCTCGAGTCCTGAACGTCTGCTTGCTGCTCACGGACCATGGGTCTGACGAAGCTGCGGCTGCGTCGACAGCTGCAGAACCCAGCAGCGTAGCCGCTGCTCCAGGCAACCGACAGTCCGAGCCGCACTGCCCCAACCGGCGGAACGGGACACTCTCAGCGAACGACGCCCGCCATCCAGCACCTACACCGACAAGCGCTTGCGGCCCTTGTCGCGACGGCGCTTGAGCGTGTCCGTGCCGGCGCGCGTGCGCGGCGCCGCGTTTGGTGTCCCCTGGCGGCGGATGCGACAGCGAGCGTACGATTGTTGTGTGGGTTCTCGCTGGGAGCCGTCGCTTTCGATTAGGTGTCGGGGGACCATGAAGCGTCGCACCAGTGCTGGGCACTCTGTGGGGGTCGCGATAGCGGCAGTGACGTTCGGGCTAGCCGTCACGTCTGGTGTGGCGGTGGCGTCGGCGCAGCCGGGTCCGACTTCCTGTCAGGCGCGTGTTCCGCTCCGGCTGCTGCCGGTCTGGGCTCGTGCTGGCTTCAGTAGCGCGAAACCTCGAATGCCCTACGTACTCGGCCAAGACGGGAAGATCGCTGCCATCCAGTTTGCGGATCCGCTCGTTTCGCCTCCCTCACCGCGGTACAACAACAAGATTCTCTGGGTGTCTAGCCGGCCATCCGTTCCGGGGTCCAACCTGCAGATCAGCGCCCAGAAGCTTGTCGGCAACACGCCCGTCGGTCCGCTGGTTCGCCGGGCCGTGACCGGGGGGCCGGGTCCGTCGATCATCAACCTCCCCTCGGCGGGATGCTGGCATCTGAAGCTACGTTGGTCAGGCCACAGCGACGCGCTCGATCTGCGCTATGTGATGTAGAGCCGCTGTCGGAACGCGGCGCAAGCAGCAGTCACGCCTTCACTGGTAGGTCGGCAACAAGGCAGGAGCGATCTCATGCCATCAGCGTTGTCCCCGGGATCGCCGGAACAACGGCGGTGCGTACCCGCCCCGCGCACCGGTCCTAGGCCCGCCGCAGCACCCACGTGCCTATGCGGAGCCCGGTGTCGCGCGAACCGTGCGGCGCTGCTGGTTATCGATCACGTCGGCACGTTCGTCATTGGCGCCCAGCGAGCCTGAGACGGCCGCTTGTTCGTAACCAGCGGCAGTGTCGCCGGTCGTTCAATCTCGGTTCAGGCTGCCGCTTCGGTTCAGGAACTACGGAAGCAGCAGCCATCCGAACACAGCTCCCTCGCGACTAGAGCACCAGGTGTCATCGTCGCTGCTTCGCGGCTATTCCTCCGTCAAGTGAACGTGGTATTCCAGTCAGATCGGACGCCGCGGAGTAAGGCGCTCACGCACTGAGCGCGAGCTACTGGTGGCTACCAGGGATTAAAGATGACTACGAACAGTTGCTGTGATCGCGAGTCGTATGGGGCGCGGCAGGTCCAGTCTTAGCATCAAGCGCCAATCGGGTCTCAGGCGGCCATCTCCGCTACGCGTTGACGGCACGGCTGGAAGGCTACTGACACGTTCGAGCTCCTAGGCACCGCAACAGTCGCCCGACCCAGAGTTTCACGGACCAGTAGCTTTTGAGGGACCGCTGGTCGGCGTGCCGGCAGCCCGTTGCTCAGCCGCCGCCCGTGATGGGTCTTCCTGTACCGATACCGTCCGATGTTCGCTGAGCTTGTCCTCAGTCGGCTCGGTGAACTCGTCGACGATCGCGGAAAAGAATTCGTCGGGATTGGTTATGCCGTCGGCTTGCATTGCGGCTGTCGTGGTCGGAGATGCATGCTCACGAATGGCGATCATCTGGAAAACAAGCCGAACGAGGCATCCGAGCAGCGCAAGCAAGGCGAGCACAGCTATCGGGAGAAACCACCAACCAGCCCCGCTCAGGATGGCCACGACCGCGACGATCACCAGCGCCGACGCGATGATGGTGATCATCAGCCGCACCCCGGTCACATTCAGCAGCGACCCCGAAGCCAAAGGACGCCCACCCTCGGCAGAGTGAGGCCGGTCCCTTGGGACGCGAACCTTGCTATCTCCCACCACCTCCTGGGCTTCTCGGGTGAGCATCTCCTTCGTCTCGGAAGAAAGGCGCGGATCAGACACCTTGACCTGGCGACGCTCGGTTTCGGCTTGGTTGGGTTGCTCGTCCGACATGCGCTTCTAAACCCTCTTGAGTCGAGGCAGAACACTTTCTAAGGTGTGCTACCCCGGATGCAGCCGTCGTACGCAGCGCGTTGTCGGAGCGAGAAGTCCTGTCGGGGCGGCGATAGCCCGTCGCCGGCGGCTTTATGCGACATCCTCTCGTGCGACCAGTGGTCTCGGCTCGCCGAGGCTGCCCCGCGCCGCCGAAGCGACAGCGCCGACCGGTCGGCATCTATGCGGCCATCGTGGCGCCGGTCGGCATCATCAGCGGCGCGCTTGCCGAAAGCCTGGCGATCATGATGATCGGGCTAGCGATCGCCGGCGTCGCCTTCGGTGCAGCCTTCACTGCATCCCTGCGCCTCATCTCCCGCTGGCCCCGCTGAATCAACGTGCGGGAGTCGTGGCCACCATCTACCTCGTCGCGTACACCGCCTTCGGAGAGCCCATCGTCATCGCAGGCCAACTGGCCGGGCCTCTTGGCCTGGTGCCGACAGTCCTCTGGTACAGCGCGGTAACAGCACCTCTGGCGCTGATCGGGCCCCAGGGCGCAGCTTCGACTCCGACGCCGCACCCAAAGCGTCAATGGACCGGCCTTGGGCGCCGACACCACGGCCTCCGGCCGCTGAGCGATGCAAACTCAAACCGTGACCGACCTCCTGCAATCCAGCACGCCGACACCGCACCGGAGGGCGTGAGCCTGCGACAGTACCGGTTGGTGCCCTGCGGTAGATCAGGCAACCCCAACCCGTCGCGAAACGAGCTGGTGCGGCCTTGACGACGGTCTTGATCACGCAGTGTCTCCAACGGGATTTCGTCGATCCGATCGGCCCGAGTGACCCGCTGCCCAACCTGCTACATGTTGGCTATAGCGAGGCAATGCGCCTACTGGGTGGGGATCCGTCGGTGGGCCCGGTCGCCCAGTTGATTGATTGGGTGCATGACCTGTCATCGGACGAGATCGATCTGATCCACATCCGAGACTGGCATGACCCCGACGATCCCGCCCAACGTGAGCATCTGCGACGTTTCGGTGCTCATTGCCTGCAGGGCTCCGCTGGCGCCCGACTCGTCTTGGGGATGGATGAACGAGCCTTCGCGGCCGACAACGTGCAGATCGTTGACTCGATCACGCTGAACGACTTTCAGGGCACGGATCTCGTCGCGCAGCTGGAAGGGATTCGTGCGACTCATTGCGGTGAGTCACTGCGCGTGGGCGTCATCGGGGTGTGGACCGAGGCGAAGGTGAGCTTCCTGCTCTATGACCTGAAGACTCGCCTCGGCATCGACGAACTGGCTACGTGCTCGGCTCTCACGGCCAGCGCTTCCCGAGCCCAGCACTTCAATGGCCTCTCGCAGTTGGAGAAGATCCTCGGCGTCCACTGCTTTGAGTCGCTGGCCGGGTTCGTCGACTGGCTACAGCCCGGCGCGGAACTCGATCTCCCCGAAGATCCCGTCGGCTTTGCTCCGCGAATCACTGGGTCCGGCCTGGGAGGCGAGTGGGAACCCGAGGACCGGGCGATCGTCGGCCATCTCTTTCGGGACAGCACCGAGGTCGACCTGGAGCCCCTGTCCGGGGGCTATTCCGGCGCCCTAGTGTGGCGGGCGGTCGGGCGGGACGCCGCAGGTCATCGACAGGCGCCGGCTGTGGTCAAGCTCGGGCCGAACCGCGCTATCGCGCAGGAGCGGGTCGCGTTCGAGCGGATCGAGCAGGTGCTCGGCAACAGCGCCCCTCGTGTGCTCGGTTTCGTCGACCTCGGGCGCCGCGCCGGCCTTCGGTACTCCTACGCGGCAATGGGCCAGAGCCGCGTCCGGACCTTGCAGTCGATGTTCGCCGCCGATGTGCCGGCTAGTCATCTCGCCGCGGTCGTCCGGGCCGCGTTTGAGGAGGTCCTGGGTCCGCTGTATGCGGCTGCGCGTTACGAGCGCATGCCGCTCTTCGAGCAGTATCAGTTCTCTTCGTCGCTGGCGGCGTCGGTCCGGGCCAGCGTTGCAGCGCTCACTCCGGACTCTGGCCGGGACGTGCTCGCGTTCCCGGGTGGTCTGGAGTTGCCGAACGTGTGCCGGTTCTACGAGGACTTTCTCGCTGATCCAGCGCTGCCCGCGTCTGACTACCACTTCGTCTCCTACGTTCACGGTGACCTCAACGCAGCCAACATCCTCGTCGACGGCCACGACAACGTCTGGGTCATCGACTTCTTTCACGCAGGCCCGGGTCATGTGCTGAAGGATCTGGCCAAGTTCGAGAACGACCTGCTTTACGTGCTGACGCCCATCCAGAACGATGGCCAACTCCTCGAGGCCCTCGCCATCACTCATGTCCTCAGATCCGTCGCTGACCTCCGCGCCCCGATGCCTGACCGCCCCGCCGAGGTGCGATCCCCGCATCTCGTCAGAGCATGGGAAATGCTCGCCGTCGTGCGCCAGATCGTCGGTCGGTTCTGCCAGGAGGACCGCAACCCCCTGCAGCTTCAGGTGGCGCTCTTGCGTTACGCCGTCCACACGCTCAGTTTCCCCGAGAGCTCAGCGCTCCAGAAGCTGTCGGCGCTCGCAGCGGCGTGTTCGCTGGCCGACCAGATCACCCGCACCGTGCAAAGCGAGCGGCTCCTCCGAGTGGACTGGGTGAGCTCGCAATCAGTCGCGCCTGGCAGGCTCGGGATCACGATCTGTCCCGGCCGCCGCGATCGCGGCCGGGACCTCGACGCGGATCTCGCGCGGCTCCTGTCTGAGGGCGTCGCTCGGCTCCTGTGCCTATCGACCGATTCAGAGCTCGAATGGGCTGGGGTATCGGACCTCGGCTCGCGAGCCCGGAAGGTCGGGCTCGACTATCGGAGCCTGGCCGTCCCTGACCAGGGCACGCCGGAGCAGAGCGAAGCCGTCGAACTGGTGCGGTGGTGCCACGAGGCGACGCGGCGGGGCGAATCAGTGGTCGTGACCTGCATGGGCGGACTGGGCCGCAGCGGCACAGTAGTCGCGTGCTGCCTAGTCGCCGCCGGCATGGCACCGGACGCTGCCATCGCGACCGTCCGCGCGGCTCGTGGCCCTCGCGCGTTGGAGACGGTCGCCCAGGAGACCTTCGTGGCCGCATTCGCCTCTGCCGACTGGCCCCGAACCCCCCCGTCAATGTCGTCGTGAACTCTTCTGGACGGACCGCATGGGCCCATGCGACGATTCGACCGTGGACACCGATCTAGGCGGATAGGTGATGGAGGAGCAGGTGAGCAACGTCGCGATCCGCACCCCGGACCAGCGTCTGCGTGTGTTCGTGAGTTCCACGCTGGCCGAGCTCGCCGACGAACGTGTCGAGGCATCCCGCGCGATCTCGGCCTTGCGGCTCACGCCGGTGCTGTTCGAGCTTGGTGCTCGACCGCACCCACCCCGCGAGTTGTACCGGGCGTACCTCGCGCAGTCCGACATCTTCGTCGGCCTGTACTGGCAGCGGTACGGCTGGGTGGGGCCTGGCATGGACATCTCGGGACTTGAGGACGAGTTCCGACTCTCCCGCTCGATCCCTCGACTGCTGTATGTCAAGCGACCGGCGCCCGACCGAGAACCTGGGCTGACGGCCATGATCGACGAACTCCAGACCACGGGGACCGACTCGTACCGCAGTTTCGCTACGCCGCGGGAGCTCGGGCGGCTGGTGCGTGACGACTTGGCTCTGCTCCTGGCCGAGCGGTTCGCGGCTGCCACCAGCCGAGCTGACCGTTCGACGTCGCTCGCGTTGAACAGCGACCAGCGGGCCCCGCGCTCACTGCCGGTGACGTCGACAACGCTGATCGGGCGTGATCAGGACATCGTCGAGGTCTCGAAGCTGCTCGCGAATCCCGAGGTCCGGTTGGTCACCCTTACGGGTCCCGGAGGGATCGGCAAGACGCGGCTGGCGATCGCGGTGGGCGAGCAACTGGACGATCGCTACGCGCAAGGGACTGTATTCGTACCGCTCGCTTCGATCACTCAGTCCGAGCTGGTGGCGCCGCGCATCGCGGCCGCGGTGGGCGTGACCATCGAGGGGGTGCGCCCCCCGTTGGATGTCTTGGTCGAACAGTTCGGGGAAACGCCGACCCTGCTCGTGCTGGACAACATCGAACAGGTCGTTGGCGTTGCGCCCGACCTCGACCGGCTGTTGGCCCGCTGCCCTGGTCTTAAGATTCTCGCAACGAGCCGCACTGTGCTTCGGCTCCGCGCCGAGCGCGAGTACGCGGTCGGGCCGCTGACGGTGCCTGTGTTGTCGGGGCAGGCCTCGATCGAGCGACTAGCCTCGTTGCCCGCCGTCCAGCTGTTCATCGATCGCGCCCAAGCCGTCCGCTATGGCTTCGCGTTGACCGACGCTAACGCGCTCGCCATTGTGGAGATCTGCCGCCGCCTCGATGGTCTGCCGCTGGCGATCGAGCTCGCAGCGGCCCGCATCCGATTGCTGGAACCAGATGCATTGCTCGCTCGGCTTGGCAGTCGCCTCGACGCGTTGGGTACCGGCCCGGTAGATCTTCCCGAACGTCAGCGCACCTTGCGCGCGACCGTCGAATGGAGCGTCGGGCTGCTTGATGAGGCTGAGGAGCACATGCTCGCCATTCTGTCGATCTTTGTCGAAGGCTGGACGGTCGAGGCAGCGGTGCGCGTTTCCGGCCTTACCGAAGATCGGACGCTCGATCTGCTCGACTCTCTCGCTGGGCACAGCCTGGTCAGCGTCGATTCGACCGGTGTCGGGCCGAGGTTCCGGATGCTCGCAGCCATACGGGAGTTCGCGGCCGAGCGGCTTGCCGCCGGCGCGGACCTGGCGGACGTCGAGCGGCGGCACGCGGAGTACTTCGGTGCGCTGGTGGAGAACGCCGACCGGCCGGCTGAACGACAGGTCGAGTGGGCCGACCGATTGCGAACCGAGGAAGGGAACCTCGGAGTCGCTATCCGCTGGTTCTTCACCAATGACATCGCCCCCCTGCCACGCATCTTCCTCATCCTGTGCCAGAACCTCTGGCTGTTCTGGCGGATGCGCGATCGCATGCCCGAACGTCGGGCCTGGATCCAGGAGCTACTGCTCCGAGCCGATGCGTTGGAAAATCGCGCGCAGGCCGAGTTGTTGTTGATCGCGGCCGCTACGGCGCTCGAGATTGGTGACGACGACAGCGCGCAGGCAGCGGTCGAGCGGATCGAGCGACTCCAGGGACGCATCGACGATCCGTATCTCGATAGCGTGGCGCGGCTGGCCGTCTCGTGGATCTTGCCGATCGCCGATGACTTCGACGGCGCGCTGCAGGCGGCGTTGACAGCACTCGATGGCCTCCGCGAGCAGAACGAGCCGTTCAGGGCGTGGGCGGCTCTGACCGTTGGGCTGCTGGAGATGACGCTCGGCCGACTCGACGCCGCGCGTGAACACCTCGTCGAGGCCAACGAGCTCGGCGGCCAGTTCGGCTACAAGTGGCTCGAGTCGGGTGCGCGAACACAGCTCGCCTCGCTTGCCGTGAGGGCTGGCCAACTGCAGGAAGCGCGAGCTCAGCTCGTGGAGTCGGTAGACGCAGGCGAGGAGACGGAGCTCAGCACTCAAACCGTCACCCTCTCTCTCGTCGCGTATGCTCACCTCGCTCTGGCGAAAAGAGACGTACGGCGTGCCGCGATGGCCTTGGGCGCCGCCGATGGGCTACGGCAGCGCGCGGGATTGCGAGCGTGGCCATCGATGCGGCGCGGCGAGGCGGAGCTAGCCACTCAGGTGGCACAGCAGATCGATCCAGACGTCTTCAAGGATGCCTTCGGAGCCGGATCCGAGCTCAGTCAGCTTGAAGCGGTCGCCCTCGTGCGCGGCGACCGAATGATGGAGGCGTGACCCGCAGGGAACGGTCCCTCCGCCCGCGGGGCGTCTCGTTCCTCAGCGGATTCGAACGGTCGGCGACCACCTTTACGTCCTGACGGTCGACGATGTCACCCGGCTGGAGCTCAAGCCGTACACGGTCATGGAGTACGCGCGCGCCGGGGGATCCTGCCGGGCCGCGAGCTTGGGCGGACCTGGCGGTTCCTGCGCCCGGAGCTCGAGCAGGCGATCAAGGGCCTTCAGCAGCCGCCTCGTCGCTGAGGACCAGGCGGCGGGGGTGACGGCGAAGATCGCCTCCATCCGCTCGGCGAGCTCGTTGAGCGGTCGAGCGTGCAGGTAGCGCTCGGTCGTCGTGATCTTCGAGTGCCCGAGCAGCATCTGAACGGGGGCGGGATCGAGACCGCGGATAGCAGGCGTCGCGAACGTGTGGCGCAAGTGATGGAACGGCAGCTTGGGCGGTCCGGCGGCGTCGCGGGCGGCGTTGTAGCGCCGGCGCAGCGCGGAGTCGTCGATCGAGTCGCCGGCGGGGCCGCGAAAGACAAAGTCGTCGGGGCCGGTGAACCACTCGCGCTGGCTGAGCTCGTCGAGTGCGACGAATGCCTCACGGGTGAGCGGGACGGCACGCCACTTGCCGGACTTGGTGCTCGACTCGTAGCCGGCGGAGATGCCGGCGACTACGACCAGCGTGCGGTGGGCGAAGCGGACGTAGCACCAGCGCAGCGCGCGTAGCTCGCCTTGGCGCATCCCGGTGAACCCGGCGACGATGTAGATCGCGGCGTCCTGCGTTGCTGGGCGTCGAATTCGACCGATGCGCCGCGGGCACCTCTACTTGGCCTGAGGGAGCTGCTGGGCCCTCTCGCCGAAGAGCGCCATCTGCTGTCCCAGCGCATCGCCGCTATAGGTGCTCACCAGACCCAGATTGTCGATCACCGATCCCGCCCTCACCAGCAACCGCTTGAATTCTGCGCTCGACCTGAGGGTGTCAAGCGCGGATCGCTCACCGTGAATTAGGAAGAACCCAGCGAGATCGCCGCCATGCGGATCCAGGAGATACGCCTCGAAGCTGTCGATCTGTCCCTCTCCCTGGAGCTTGCCGTAGTAGGCGGCTGCTTCCTGGAAGACCTCGAGCGCAAGCTGCTCGCGCCCCCGCACGACTTGACCCCAGCCGAGGAATAGTCCTTCTCCAGCCATCGCATTACCCCCGAGACGTTTACCGATCACCGATGACGCTACCGCCCCGGGCACCTTTGCAACAGAAATCTTGACCCCGGGCCCCAACGCCTGGCGCGGCGCGCGCTCCGGCCGGCTACCGGCGGTAGGCGTGTCGTGCCATCGCGGGCCCCGAGTGTAGGTCTGCTGAGTGGGACAAGCGATGCTGCTGGTTGAATCCCAGACGTGCGGTCGCGCGCTATCGATCTGGCACCGTGGCCGGGTTCGTTCGATCGTCTCGCTGCGGAGCGCGGCCGATGACGATCGTGTTCGCGCTGTGCGCGGCGCTCTCCAACGCGCTCTATCTGACTACCCAGCACATCGCCAGCACGAGCGGCCGCTCGGCGAAGACGTCCGGGATGCGGCTGGTCGTGTCGCTCGTGCGGAGCCCGTTGTGGCTGCTCGGCTGGTTGGCTGGACTGGGCGCGTTCGTGTTCCAGGCGGCGGCGCTCGATCGTGGACAGCTGTCGATCGTGCAGGCGTTGCTCGTGACCGAGTTGATCTTCGGGCTGGTGCTGCGCACGCTATGGCTGCGCCAGATCGTCCGCCCGGCGGCGTGGATCGCGGCTGCGGTCACATGCGTGGGGCTCGCCGCGTTCGTGGCCATCGACGAGCCTCGCGGCGGCGTGTCGACCCCGGGCGCGCACGCGTGGATCGCCGCCATGGCGGCACTCGGCGGCCTGGCGCTGGTGCTCGCGCTGGCCGCGCGCGGCGGCTCGCCACGACGAAGGGCCGCGCTGTACGGCATCGCGGCGGGGATCACCTGGGCACTGGTCGCGACGTTCATCAAGGCGGCGAGCGAGACACTGACCGAATCGGGAATCGGCGCGCTATTCATCCACTGGCCGGTGTACGCGCTGGCGGTCGGCGGGTTCTCTGGCGTGGTGCTGACGCAGGCGGCGCTCCACGTCGGACCGCTGAGCGTGTCGCAGCCGTTGCTCGTGATCGTCGACCCGTCGATCAGCGTGGTTCTCAGCGTTTGGCTGTTTCACGAGCACTACACGGGCGGAGCCGTCGCGATCGCCGGCACCGTGGTGGGGTTCGTGGTGATGTGCGCGGGCGTCGTCGCCCTGACACGGACCGCACCCGCGACGATGAGCGCCGCGGACGCGCCCAGCCCGTGACCGCCGCGTCGCGCTCAGGACTGACACTCCAACGCGCCGAGCTGAGCTAACCGGGCAGGCTTGCGCGACGCCGCTGGTATCGCGTGAACTCGCAGCTGATGATCGCGCGAGTGCCCTCAGAGGCCTCAAGCATCCTGCGAACGAGCTGTGCTGTCACCAAGCGCTCGTCCGCCCACGAGCGCGAGCACGTTTTCTCCGTGGCGTTCGACAAAAGCCGGCCCGCACGCCCTTGATCGTCGCAAGCTCGCCGAGCGAGCTCGGTCGCCGCGCGGCGATCGATTCAAGCGTGCTGTTGTGAGCCACGGTATAGGCGGGTTTGCCGTTGCTGGCGCGCACACGCCACTCCCGGAGCGTCTCCAATAGTCCGACGTCGGCTCGATCGACCGGCGCGGCGCTCTGTGCGCGGGGCTTGGGTCGCACCGGCGTCAGCGACGCCGGGTCGGGCAGACCGATCGTGTCGGGATCGCACACGTCGCAACAGCGCCCCAGGGGCGCGCCGGGTCGGCTATCGCCGAAATGGTCGAGGAGCGTGCGCCGCCGACACTCCGCCGAGCCCGAGCTGAACGACTCGATGGCACGATAGGCACGCCAAGCCCGATCAAGCGCCACCCGACAGATCGACGCGACCTCTCGGGCGCCAAACGATTCTGCAAATGTCAGCTTCAGCCGTCCCCCCGGCGTAGGCTCGAGCGCACACAGACCCGCGCGCTCAGCGATCCCGAGGCAGACCCTGTCGCGATCGGCTCGCGGCGCGTCGATCACGATTGTCTCGCCCTCGCAAGATGCATTCAGACGACGCGCGTAGGCCAGAACATCGTCACTCTCAACTGCGTCGCCCTTGATGAAGTTGATCAGTCGCCCGAGGTCGACGCGGCTGGCCAGCAGGATCGCGCGCGCGGAGCGGCCGTCGCGCCCGCCGCGACCGACCTCCTGGTAATACGCCTCCACACTCTTCGGAATCGCCCAGTGCACGACCGCACGGACGTCGGCCTTGTCGACCCCCATCCCAAACGCGTTGGTGGCAACCACAATCTCGGCGTCGCCCTGCATGAAGCGATGCTGCGCCGAGGCGCGCTCATCGGCCGGCATCCCGGCGTGGTACCCGACAGCGAGGAGGCCCTCTGACCGGAGCCGCTCTGAGACTTCCTCCACCTCACGGCGAGTGCCGCAGTAGACGATGGCGGGCCGGTTGGCGTGATCCGAGAGCGCGAGCGAGAGCAGCATGTGCTTGCGCGCCTTAGACCCCTGGCCCTCGAGCGCGATCACGTCAAATGACAGGTTGGGCCGATCGAACCCGGCCCGCAACACGTGTGGATCTCGCAGTCCGAGCCGCGCGCTGAGATCTCCTCGGCGACCTGCTCGGTCGCCGTCGCCGTGCAGGCCATCACGGTCGGCGAGCCGAGCCGATCGATCACGCCGCGCAGACGCAGATAGTCGGGACGGAAATCATGACCCCACTCCGATACGCAGTGGGCCTCGTCGACGGCGAACAGGCCCACGCGACGCTGCGACAGCGCCGCCAGGAACGCGGAGGAGGCAAAGCGCTCGGGCGAGCACAAAACGATCCGCGCGCGGCCGCCACGGACGTCCGCCAGCGCACGGACGGCTTGCGCCGCGCATCCATGCCGGAGGCGATCATCGCGGCCGGATGCCCACCGAGCACGAGCCGCCGGTACTGATCTGCCATCAGCGCGATCAGCGGCGAGACCACCACGGTCAGCGCATCCGAGGCGATCCCGGGCAGCTGATAGCAAAGGCTCTTGCCGCCGCCCGTAGGCATCACCACCAGACTGTCCCGACCGGCCAACGCGGCGGCAACCGCCTCACGTTGTCCGGGCCGGAACTCGTCCAGGCCGAAATGCGCTCAGCAGCGCATCGGGCTCGCGGGGCCCGCCGTATCGGCGCTCCGGAGGAGCGTCCACGTCGATACGGTCCAGACCGCTGAGCGCGAGCTGAGCGGCGGCATCGTCATCGAGGGGCTCCGGCTTGGCGCAACGCCCGCCTGGGCCTCGGCCAGCGCGCGCGCCGCGTCGGCCGCCTCGGCGCGCTCCGCGCGAGGAAGCGACCGCCACAGCGCTCGCAGCGCTTCCAACTCCTCGGCCAGCCTCGGATCCGACCCGTTGGACGCAACGCGGCGCGCGAGCGAATATGCGCGGGCGGAAAAATGTTTCACCGCGCGCCAGCGTAGGCGCTCGCTAGGACGGCGCGACGTTGGCGTCAGACGCCATCCCATCACGCAGCGGCGGTAGTACAGACCCTCCTGCGCTCGCGTCGCCGAGTGGCTCATCCGTCTCCTCGCGCGTCACGCAGCAGGTAGGGTTACGGCGCTTCATCTGAGCCACAGGGGGAGGACCTATGAGAAGACCCAGCGCCTCGCTGGTTGTCGCAGTTTTGGCGATCGTGGTCGCAACCGCGGGAACGGCGTCGGCGACGACTGCGCTGATCACGAGCCATCAGATCAAGAACGGCACGATCAGGCTGGTGGACATCAGCAAGAAGGCTCGCAACGCCTTGCATGGACAAACGGGGAAGACAGGCAACACGGGCGCGGCCGGCCCACAGGGGCCCCAGGGACCGCAAGGCGTTCCGGGCGCCCAAGGACCACAAGGGATGCAAGGGACCCAGGGACCGCAAGGGGCTCAGGGAGCCGCAGGCAGCCCCGGCCTCTCCGATTACACCGTGGTGAGGAACAACACGGTCGTCGCACCGCCCGTGACTCACGCCACCGTGGTCGCCGATTGCCCCGCCGGGGAGCAAGTCCTCAGTGGCGGCGGTGGAGCCTCGGGCGCGCCAATTGGCTTCGGCGGCATGGTCATGGGGTTCGAGGGCCCGACCAATGTGAACGGAGGATCGAACAACGCCTGGGAGGTCGATATGGTGACCTCGCCCGCCAGTTCGACGACCAGCACCGACGTGGGGGTTGACGCTGACGCGATCTGCGCCAAGGTGGCTTCATCGAACTAGAAATGCGAGCCCTCGACCTGAATCGAGAACAGTCCCCTCCCCGCGACTTCGGTCGTAGTCCGTCGCCGAGCCGGTCGTCGGTCTGATGCCCGTCTGGGTAATGGGTGTATTCGTCCGGGCGGGCGTAGTGCGGGGCTAATCTGAGGCGATGTCGGGTACCGGGAGTCGGTCTGAATGGGTGCAGCACGCGCCCCATAACGCGATGGATGACGCCGGCGAGATCGAGCGGTTCTATGACGGCTGCAGCGGTTTGATGCGTGAACTTCTGGACGCGCTTGCTGCGGCGCCCGCTCAGCCGCGCAGCTTCCCCGTGATTGAAGACTCCATCGGGTGGCCGCGGCGGCGGATCGCAAGCGTCCTGGGAGGCGTCTGGCACCTGCGGACCACCGAGTTCAGCGGGCGCCGGCCGTACCGCTTTCTGGACGAGCAGGAGTCGGCGTCAGGCCGGTGGGAGATGTGGATGGACACCTCACAAGCGCTCGCCGTTCGCGCCGCGTCCCGCCGATAGCAGGGCTCGCGTCACCGCCATCTCGAGTGCGAGCCGGAGCGCCACCAGCAGACAGTGCGGGCGGCGACTCGTCGAACGCTGCCCGAACCAGGCGGCACCCTCCCCCCGCCGACAATGTCGGTCGGCGGGGGGCGGACCATCTCAGACGCGTGCCGGCGGGTGGGTACCGGGGGCGTCGTTAGTGCCGGCGCCGGACGATCCGGACATCCCAGGACAGTGATGCGTCCGAGCCGGCGGCGTCGGCGCGGTGGGCGCTGGCGCGGTGGGCGTCGGCGCAGTCGTGGTGGTCGGCGTCGACGACGTCGTCGAGCTGCCACCGGTCGCGGCACTGGCCAACGCCGCACCACCAGCGACAAGCGCACCTGTGACGACAAGTGCCGCCAGCAACCTTCTTAGGCTGATTCGCATCGGCCTCCTTTCTGGTCGGCCTCAACGTTCCCGGGCGTGTGTGAGAGGAACGTAGGAAACGGCGAAGACTTGAGTGGCTCCCCACTGGTGTGCGTGCCTCCCCCATCGAGCAGCATCAGGCAAACGCTGAGTGCCCGGCGGGCATGGCCGTCTCACGTGAGAACATCCCGCAGCGGACTAATATGGTCGCTATGGCAACAAGCGCTCCCCCTCTGCACCGCTGGTCTCGGACCTGTGCTGGCTGCTTAGCCGGGCCAGCCACGCGCTGACGACGGAGCTGACCGCGGCGCTGGAGAAGAAGGGCATGTCCCCCCGGGCTCACAGCGTGCTGGCTACCGCGATGACCGGCGAGTACACCCAGGGCGAGGTGGCGCGAGCCGTGGGCTTGGACAAGACGACGATGGTGGTCACGCTGGACGAGCTGGAGGCCGCCGGCCTGGCTGAACGTCGCCCCTCGCCAGGCGACCGGCGTGTCCGGGTGATTGCCGTGACGCCGGCCGGCAGACGCAAGGTGCGCGAGGCCGAGGCGATCATGGACCGCGTACGTGAGGATGTGCTGTCGAGTCTCAGCGCTGACGATCGCAGACGCGTTCCTGCGGGCTCTGGGCACGCTGGCATGCGGTCGGCTCTCAGAGCCGGTGGCGTGCGAGCACGCCGTCCGCCGGCGGGCGTAAGGCCCACTCTCCTAGAAGCTAAGGCTCCCAGCGCGCACATCGCGCGGCGATCTGCCGATGTGCGGAGGCGAGGCGTAGTCGACCCTCAACTGGTGTAGCTCGGACGCCACGGAGTGCCGCGGCTTCGCTCGGCCAATCCTGACGCGAGCTGGACGCGTCGAGCTGTACAGGCTCGTTCTCTACCAGATCATCCCGTAATAGACGATCTGGTAAGGTCCTTTCTTCGAGCGACTAACGGGAGACAGTTGATGAACCCTTATGACCACAAAGCCTCGGTGAGCCAACTGCCCGGCGCGGATCGCGGCAGGTGGATCGCGCTGGTAGCGCTATGCGCCGGCTTTCTGATGATCATCCTGGACCAGACGATCGTGAACGTGGCCCTGCCCTCGATCCAGAACGACCTTCACTTCTCGCAGTCGAGCCTCGCGTGGGTGGTGAACGCTTACCTGATCGCTTTCGGCGGCCTGCTGCTGCTGGTGGGACGGCTCGGTGACCTGATTGGGCGCCGGCGGATATTCCTCTCAGGCCTGGCATTGTTCACCGGCGCATCGGTGCTGTGCGGGCTCTCGGACAGCCAAGGTCTGCTGATCGGCGCTCGCTTTGTCCAGGGCATCGGTGGAGCGATGACCGCCGCTGTGATCCTGGGGATGATCGTGACCATGTTCCCGAAGCCTCACGAGCAGGCCAAAGCGATCAGCGTGTACAGCTTCGTCGCCTCGGCCGGCGGCGCGCTGGGCCTGCTTCTCGGCGGTTTGATCACCCAGGAGATCAACTGGCACTGGATTTTCTTCGTCAACGTCCCGATCGGGATCGCGACCGCCTTCTTCGCCCTACGACTGCTCCCCGATGACCGCGGCATAGGACTCGACCGCGGCGCCGACGTTCCCGGCGCGGTGCTGTTGGTAAGCGCGCTGATGCTCGCGGTCTACACGATCGTCGAGGCGAGCCATTACGCATGGGGCTCGACCCGCACGATCGGTTTCGGCACAGCCGCCTTGGCGCTGCTCGCTGGGTTCATAGTCCGGCAGAGGACAGCCGCCAACCCGCTGATCCCGCTGCGGGTGTTCCGCTCGCGTACCGTGACCGGCGCCAACGTGGTGCAGATCCTGATGGTCGCGGGATTGTTTGGGATGTTCTTCCTCGGCGCGCTCTACATGCAACGGGTGTTGGGATATGACGCGATTCAGGTCGGCCTCGCCTTCCTCCCGGTGGCACTCGGGATCGCGGTGATGTCGCTGGGCTTCGCGGCACGGCTGATGGAACGCTTTGGACCAAAGCAGACGCTCGTACCGGGGCTGGTGCTCGTGGCGATCGGGCTTGTGCTGCTCCGAACCAGCCCAGTTCATGCCCGCTACCTGTCCGATCTGCTTCCGACGATGGTCTTGTTCGGGATCGGCGCGGGAATCGCGTTCCCGTCGCTGATGACGATGGCGATGTCCGCTGCCACTCCCGAGGACTCGGGCCTGGCCTCCGGGTTGGTCAACACCACCCAGCAGGTGGGAGGCGCGCTGGGGCTCGCAGTGCTCGCAACCCTGTCAGCCAACCGGACTGGCACGCTGCGCCACGATGGCGGCTCGCTCGCCGCATCGCTAACCGGTGGATATCACCTCGCCTTCACCGTCGCGGCGGTGCTCGCGGTCGTGGCGATCGGCCTGGCGATGACACTGCCGTCGTCCTCGTCCTCGGTTTCGCACGCCGAGGAGACCGTGGCGTTCCGCGAGGCGATCGAGCTCGAGGAAGCCGCATAAGCCCTTCCGATTCCATGGGGTCACCCTCGGGGCCTTCCCGGGGGTGACCCACGCCGCCTAGCACGGGGTGGCTGCCAACCCGGGTTCCCTGGGTTCCCCGGACACCGGTAGAACCGACGTTTTCTGGCGACACTTGCCTGGCATTTGACCGGGCAAGGACAGGGCTTTGGATCGCTCGCTTCTACAATCGCGGCCCCGCGTAGTCGTTGCACTGGTCCCCGCCCAGCGTCACGAGCCGACCGGGAGCAATCGAATCGAACGACAGGAGCGCGATGTCCGGAGAAGCGGAGGCCGTCAACCTTCAGAGTGCTGAGAACCAGGAAGGACGCTTCGACGTCGCGCGTGCTTTGGGTTCGTCCGCGTTTGCGATGTACGTGTACGACCTGGCTCCTGGGCAGGCATCGTGTCCATACCACTACGAGTCCCATGAGGAATGGCTCCTGGTTGTCGAGGGTTCGGTGGTGGTGCGCCGACCGGGCGGCGAGCAGACCCTGCAGCGCGGCGATATCGCCCGCTTTGCGGCCGGGCCTGAGGGTGCGCACAAGATCATGAACCGCAGCGACGCACCGGCTCGGACGTTGGCGTTCTCAACCGCAGAAAACCCGTCGTTCTCCGTTTATCCCGACAGCGACAAGGTCGGCATCTTCTCCAACGATCCTGGCGCTGACCTCATTTTCCGGCGTCAGACCGCGGTCCCCTACTCCGACGGAGAGGAAGGATGGGACCGCGCGGATTGATCATCCATCTGCCGGAGTCCCTTCCGCCGCCTGACAGAAGGCCCTCCAAATCGGAGGGTTCAAGCACTGATGGACTGTCAGCCCACGACGCGATCGCCGCCGGGCTCACGCCTTCTACCGGCCTCCCAGCAGCTTGTCGCGCAGCCACGTGTTGAGGAATTTCCCGCTCGGATCGAGCTCGTCACGGAGCGCCAGGAAATCTGTGAAGCGGGGGAACGACTCGGCGATCGTGGCGGCGCCCAGACCGAAGACCTTTCCCCAATGGGCCCGTGGAGCGAACGGCGCGAGTGTGCGCTCTACCTCAGAACAGGCCTTCGCAACGGCTTCGGGCTGACGTCGCCATGTGAAATGCAGCGCGATCGTGTTTCGGTGGTACTGGCCACTGAGCCAGAGATCATCGGCGGTAATGGTCCGCATCTCCGCGACGTAGAGAAGCGGTTGGACCAGGTCGGCTAGCTCCCGCAGAGCCTGGATCGCCGTCATGCCATCCTCACGGGCCACGAACCACTCCGACTGGATTTCGTCGCCCGCGCTCGGCGCAAATCCTGAGCGGAAATGCGGGAGGCGTTCGTGCCAAGGCCCCGGCACCCCTAGCTGAGGCGTGCAGTTGACCGGATCCCCGCCGGGCACGGGATTGCGTGGGGTCGTCGCCGCCACCGCCCCGAACAGCTCGCTCCCCGGACTCGGCTCGGCACGCGGGTCGCGTTTGACCCAGACCTCGCGCGCCTGATCGCCCAAGTCGTGAAATACGCTGACGCTCCGGCCGGCGGAGCTGATCGCATCAAGGTTCTCTGTCAGCGTGCCCCAGTCCATACCCAGGTAGACGTCCTGGCGCAGTTGGTAGGAGGGCTCGACGGCGAGCGTGACACCCACGATTATCCCGAGCGCACCGAGATGGATGACGGCCCCTGAAAAGCGAGGATCCGACACGCTGATCTCGATCTGCTCGCCCTCGCTCGTGAGCAGGTGCACCGCCCGCACCGACGTCGCCAGGTTCCCGAGCCGATCCCCGGACCCATGAGTCCCCGTGGCAATCCCGCCGGCCACCGAGATGTGGGGCAGCGAGGCCATGTTCGCCAGGGCCAGATCCTCGGCCTCGAGCGCGACAGCCAGCTGCGCGTAGGTGACCGTGGGTCCCACGGCGACGCTCATTGTCTCCCGGTCGATCTCAATCGCCTGAGCCCCGTCGAGCTGATCAAGCGCGACAAGCACGTCGCAGTCCGCGATCGCGTTGAACGAGTGGCCGGTATTGAGGATCCTGAGCGCCGCCGCGTCCGCGACCAGCCGCCGAAGTTCGGTCAGGGTTCGAGGACGAAGCAACGCAGTAGCGCCGTACCGCTGGTTCCCGGCCCAATTCGTGAGCGGACCCATCGATCGATGACGATACCGGCGGCCATTCGACCCGGCGAAGCGGCGCAAGGCGCAGTCGAGTCGCCGCGTGAAGCACACGGGAGCGCGCTCGCGTGTGAGTTCGATGCAACGGATGTCGTCCACTGACCTCACATCTCGCGCACGCCAGGCGTCATATGGACGCAACCGACGGCAGGAGCGTGAAGATGACCCCACTGAAAGCCGGCTTGATCACGAAGGAGATCCGCCAGCGCGTCGACTCCCTTGACTGGGAGCGGCTCCACGCGCAGCTCGACACGGTCGGACATGGGATAACCCCGGTTCTGCTCGACTCCGATGAGTGCGCGGAGCTCGCCGACCTGTTCGATGGCGGCAGGTTCCGCTCTACGGTCGACATGGCCCGCCATCGCTTCGGTGATGGTCGCTACCGCTATTTCGATCATCCGCTGCCCGAAACGATCCAGGCACTGCGCGCATCGTTCTACCCGCATCTCGCGGACGTCGCCAACCGCTGGTCTTCGTTTCTGCCCGGCGACTGCCCGACCCGGCCGACGAAGCATGAGGAGCTGATCGCCCTCTGCCGGGCTGCCGGTCAGACGCGCCCGACACCGTTGATCCTGCGCTACCACGAGGGTGACTGGAACGCGCTTCACCAGGATCTCTATGGCGATGTCTATTTCCCGTTTCAGATCCTGACGATCCTGGACGAGCGTGGGGTCGACTTTGATGGTGGCGAGTTTGTCCTGCTCGAGCAGCGCCCTCGGGCCCAGAGCCGCGCCTACGTGCTGACGCCGCCGCGGGGCGCGTTCGTGATCTTCCCTACCTCAGAGCATCCGGTACGGGGCAAGCACGGGTACTACCGCGCGCGGGTGCGCCACGGCGTCTCAACCGTCACGCGCGGCGAGCGGACTGCGCTGGGCGTGATCTTCCATGATGCCAAGTGAGGGCGTAGAGCAGGCCCCCTGGGGAACGCCATGGCGAAGCTGCGGCCGCTATTCGTAGGAGAGAGCCTCGAGCACGTTCAGCCTGCCCGCGCGGCGGGCGGGCCAGATGGCGGCGACCAGGCCGGCGATGACCGCGGCGATCACGAACACGATCAGCGTGCCGATCGGGACCGTGAAGGTCCCGAAGTCGATCGCGGCGCCGATCAAGGCCGCCAGCAGGATCCCGAGCGGGATCCCGAACGCGGCGCCAAGCAGCGCGGTGATGACGCTCTCATGGCGGATCATCCGCCGGACCTGGCGGCGGCTCATGCCGACCGCGCGCAGCATGCCGAGCTCGCGGGTGCGCTCGAAGACGGTCAGCACGAGCGTGTTGACGATCCCGAACAGGCTGACCACGATCGACAGCGACAGCAGCACGTAGAGGAGGTTGAGCAGCGTGGTCAGCCCTTGGAGCTGGTTGTCGATGAACTGCGACTTGTTCTGAAGCTTCGCGTCCGGGAAACCGGCCAGGGCCGAGTTCAGACGATGGGTGTTGGCCGGCGTGTCGCCGCCTTGCATGTTGACGAACGTGAACAGGTTCTGGGGGTTCTGGTATTCGCGGTCGAACAGGGCCTGCGAGATCGAGATATCACCGTAGGGCGAGGCGCCCTTGGGTGGACTGGTGATGCCGATCAGCTTCAGGCGCAGGAACTTGCCGGTCGGGGTCTCGAGCGACAGCGGAGAGCCGACGTCCAGATGATGGTTGGTGGCGTAGGACTTGCTCACGAACGCGCCATCTGACCCGAGCTGCGCCGGGATCTGCGGGCTGCCGTGCGTCCAGTCGATCCTGATCGCCTGGCTCGCGTTCGGGGGAACGCCTGTCACGTTCACGTTCGAGCCGAACGCGCGGCCGCTGCCGGCTCGGACGCCCACCACCGCAGTGACGCCGGGAACGTGCGTGGCGGCTTGCTCGGAGGCGAGGCTTATCGGCGAGAAGTTGTTTGTGGCGGTGACCGCATAGTTGGCCACGAACGCCTGGTTGACGCTGTTTTTGAACCCGGTCCGCAACCCCGCGGCGAGTACGCCGACCAGCGTGACGAGCGTCAGCCCGATCATTAGCGCCGAGGCGGTCGAAGCGGTCCGTGCCGGGTTGCGCGACGAGTTCCCCTGAGCGAGCTGGCCGGCGGATCCACCGATCTCGGCTCGCGGGCCAGCCGAGCACAGCGACGAGCGGCCCCACGAGCTTGGGCGCGAGCATCGCGACACCAAGGAAAAGGGCCAGCGCGCCCGCGCCGACCGCGAGTAGCCGCAGGCCGGTGGACAGGCCCGAGACCAGCAATCCGACCAGCATCAGCGCGACCGCAGTAAGCACGGTCCCGAGGGCCGCCTGGGTGCCGTAGCGGGCCCACCGGGACGGCGGCAGCAGCGCGCCTTCTCGCGCCAATGAGATGGGCGCCACGCGCGTCGCGCGGAGCGCGGGCCGGAGCGCGGCGAGCATCGTGATCACGATCCCGACCGCCAACGCGACGATGATCGTCCGGGTCTTGAACACCGTGGACGTCTGGGGCAGGTTGATCCCGAACGACACCAGCAGTGAATTCAATCCCTTGGCGAGCAGCAGCCCCAGGAACAGGCCGACAACCGAGGCGAGCACTCCGATCACGAACGCCTCGATCAGCACCGAGCGCAGGACCTGGCGGCGCGTCGCCCCCAGCGTGCGAAGCGTGGCGAGCTCCCGGGTTCGCTGCGCGATCGTGATCGACAGGGTGTTGGCGATCACGAAGCTCCCCACGAACAGCGCGATCCCGCCGAACGCGAGTAGGAAGTCCTGGAAGATGTTGAGGAATCCGCTGGTGTCCTTCGTCGCCTGGTGGGCCTGCCCCTGGCCGGTCCTGACCTGGGAGCTCGGACCGAGCAGTGGCTTGATCGCGTTGACGAGGTCCTGGGGCGTGTAGCCGTGCCGAGCGGCGACGCTGATCTGGTCGTACCTGCCCGCCTTGTCGAACAGCTGCTGAGCCTTGGGCAGCGTGAAGATCGACATCGTGGCGCCACCGAGCGAGGAAACGCCTCCGATCTCGACTGTTCCGACGATCCGAAACTTCTCGACGGGCCCCCGCGCGACGACGCCGATCTCCTGACCGAGCTTGTAGTCGTGCTTGCTCGCGGTCGACGAGTCGATGTCGATCTCCTCGGGACCGCTCGGGAACTTGCCGCTGGTCAGCGTGAGTGGGTTGAACCGCTCGCCCTCGGGCGAGTAGCTGAAGGCCAGGCCGGGCGCCCCACCGCTCGAGATCACCTTCCCGTCGCGCCCAACGAGCTGGGCGCTATCGGAAATGCTGCCCGACGCCTCGGCGACCTGAGGCAGAGCTCGCACCTTATTCAGCAACGACGCCGGAAGCGACGGCGTGGTCGGCGCGTTGCCGTTGTTGTTGCTCGAGATCGCGCTCTTGCCGGTGACCACCGCGTCGGTGTTCCGGTAGACGGTCGTGAACACGGTCGAGAAGGCGGCTTTGATCGTGTCGGTGAGGACGAACGTGCCACTGACCATCGCCACTCCGATCACGATCGCGAAGGCGGTCAGGGCGGCGCGGAGTTTGCGACCGAACAGGCCGCGCAGGGCGACCCGAGTCACGACTGTAGGGTGCTCATCACCTCGAGCACCTGTGCCGGGTCGGCGTCTGTTAGCTCCTTGACGATCAGCCCGTCCGCCAGGAACATGATCCGGTCGGCGATCGACGCGGCGCGCGCCTCATGAGTCACCATCACGATGGTCTGGCTGTAGTCGCGTGCGGAGTCGCGCAGGAGATCGAGGATCTCGCCGCCCGTCTTGGAGTCGAGGTTGCCGGTCGGCTCGTCGGCGAACACGATCGTGGGCTTGGTGACCAGCGCGCGAGCGATTGCCACACGCTGCTGCTGGCCGCCCGAAAGCTCGGAGGGTCGGTGCTTGCGCCGTTCGCTCAGGCCGGTTTTGGCGAGCAGCTGCTCGAGCCACTGACGGTCCGGTTTCTCGCCGGCGATCGACAACGGCAACAGCACGTTCTCCTCGGCGGTCAGCATCGGGAGCAGATTGAAGAACTGGAAGACGAACCCGATCTGGTCGCGTCGCACGCGGGTCATATGCGCATCGTCGAGCCCGGTGATTTCGGTGCCGGCGATCGTCACGGTGCCGCTGGTCGGCTTGTCGAGCCCGGCCAGGATGTGCATCAGCGTCGACTTGCCCGACCCCGAGGGCCCCATGATCGCGACGAGCTGCCCTCGCTCGACGTCCAGCGAGACTCCGCGCAGCGCGTGCACCGCGGTGGCGCCCTCGCCGTACTGGCGCTCGAGATCGCGCGCTTGAACGACTGCTAGGTCGAGCTCAGTGCTCGCGGTCACGCCAATCTCATGCGCCGCCACTGCTGGGTGTATAGCAGCCATAACGTGCTCCGCCAGTGCCCGACGCCTTGTCCCAGCACGACCGAGGGCGATGTTCTCGCGATCGCCGGGCGCTTAGCGTGTCCGGCCGTCCGCGGTGAAACTGGGGCGTCCGTGCCGGCTCGTCCGGCTGAGCTTGTCGAGATGGTCCAGCGCCTGACCTGAGCCGTACGCGACGCAGGTGAGCGGCGAATCAGCCGAGAACACCGGCATCCCCGTTTCGTTTCCGACGCGCTCACCGAAGCCACGAACCAGTGTGCCGCCTCCGGCCAGCAGGATCCCGTCCCGAGCGATGTCGGACGCCAGTTCCGGCGGCGTCTCCTCGAGCGTGTCGCGGACCGCGCGGAGGATCTCGTTCAGCGGCGACTTGATCGCGGCCCGGACCTCCCCACTCGATAGCTGGATCGCTGTCGGCAGCCCGGTCAACAGGTGGCGTCCGCGGACCTCGATCGAGTCCTCGGGATCGAGCGGTATCGCCGAGCCGATCGCGATCTTGATCCGCTCGGCGGTCTGTGAGCCGATCGCGAGCTGGTGCACGGAACGCAGGTACGAGGCGATCGCCTCGTCCATCTCGTAGCCACCGACCCGAATCGAGCGAGACACGACGATCCCGCCAAGCGAGATCACCGCTACCTCACTCGTGCCGCCGCCGACGTCGACGATCATCCGCCCGATCGGTTCGGCGATGTCGAGCCCGGCGCCGATTGCGGCGGCGATCGCTTCCTCGATCAGGTGCACGCGGCGAGCGCCGGCGGCCAGCGAAGCCTCCTCCACCGCGCGCTTCTCGACCTCGGTCACGCCGGACGGCGCGCAGACGATCAGCCTCGGATGCGCCATTCGCCGGTCGATCACCTTGCGGATGAAGTAGCGCAGCATCTGCTCGGTCACCTCAAAGTCGGCGATCACGCCATGACGGAGCGGCCGGGTGGCGGCAATCGAGGCGGGCGTACGCCCGATCATCCGCTCGGCGTCGGCGCCCACCGCGTGCACCTCCCCCGTGTCCACATCCGAGGCGACCACCGAGGGCTCCGAGACGACGATCCCACGGCCGCCCACATAGACCAACGTGTTGGCGGTCCCGAGGTCGATCGCCATGTCATGCACCCCGAAGCTCGGCGTCAGGTGGCGACGTGCGGTGTCCTTGCGAGTGCCTTCGCGACGGAAGCGAATGCGCGGGAGCGCCTCAGATGGAATGCCCGACATTCCGGCGAGAGCGTACCGACTCATGGAGCGCTCGGGCAGGCGCACGTCGCGAAGCAACGGAAGCTGCAGGCTTGCCGCCGCGGACGGGATGCCGCCAGACGGCGGGTCGACTACTTGTGCCGGTGCTTCACGATCAAGGGAAGCGTCTTACGAGTCGTCCAGTGGCCGCCCAGCTTCAGCTGCACGAGGATTCGCACCTTGCGAGCCGGGACCAACCCGCCGTGCCAGCGCCCGGCGAGCCGCCGGTTGTTACTGCCGCTGTGCCCGCTGACCGTCGCGACGGTCACCTTCTTCCAGTTGCCCTTCGCGCTCGCTTGCAGCACCAGACGGACGGGCGCAGCGCGGGTCAGCGTGAACCGAATGTGAGTGTTCGGGTACTGGCACCCCTGGCCGAAGCACCAGACGACGTCGGACCGGCTCAGCCCGACCTTCGAGATCGCCAGCGGGGTTGGGGCCGGGGTCGGGGCCGGGGTCGGGGTCGCCGTCGGCGGAGCGGGGGTCGTGGGGGCAGCGGTAGCCTGGGCGCCGACCGCCAATGCGAGTGTCTGCGTGGCGCTTGCCCCTTGTCCATTCGTCGCGGTGACGGTGATCGGGTAGCTGCCCTGCGTGCCGGCGGCCGGCGTCCCGCTGATCGTCGCCGTGCCGTCGTGGTTGTCGGTGAATGTGAGGCCAGCCGGCAGCGGCGGCGTCTCGGTGATCGACGGCACCGGCAGTCCCGTGGCTTTGATCGTGAAACTGCCCGCGGTGCCGACGGTGAATGGAGCAGTGGTGCTACTGGTGAACGAGGGCGCCCGCCCGACGACGTTAAGGGTAACGGTCGTGGGCTCCGAGAGGCCACCGCCCAGCCCCTTGGAGGAGTAGGTGAAGCTGTCAGTACCCGCGAAGCCTGGGCTTGGCGTGTAGGAGAACGATCCGTCGGGGTTCAACTTGAAACTCGCTGCATGCGAGGGTCCTGCGACCAAGACCGCGCTGAGGTCGGATGTGTCGGGATCGTTGCCGAGTACCCCCGGCGCCAGCTCGTCGAACGGGGTCTCCGCATTGAGGGAGTAGGAGTCGGCCACCGCATTCGTCGGGACCGCAAAGTTGAGCACCTGGGCGCGCTCAGCGTCAGACATCAGGTCCAGTTGGTGACCGTCGTCGAGATCGGCCAGCTGCGCCGACTTCGTCGCCGCAGCAGCCCTCGACGGCTGGACGACGCCGTAGTTCATGATGATCCGCGTCTGACCCGGAGGGATCGTGACGGTGTAGTTCCACCACGGGTTGTCGTCCCCGTTTGCGAAGTTCATCGCCGAGAGGCCGACGGTCGCTCCCGGGCTACTGAAGACGTGCCCGAGGCGCGGGTCGCTGGTCGTCGCGCCGCCGGTGAAGTTCTGGAATGTCGCCGCCCAAGTGTCCGCGGTCGTCGGCGTCGTATTGCCCGACGAGTCGCCCGTGATGATCGTGTTGTTGTCCGAGCCGAGGTTGTTGGCGACCCCGACCGTGATCTTCGCGTCGCTCGACCCGGTGTTCGTGATGGTGTCGAGCCAGCGAGCGAAGCTGTCGTCGTTTGGCACGAAGACCTTGCGTGAGACGCTCAGGCTGCCGATGGCCTGAACCGGGAAGTCGACCTGTTCACCGTTACTCTCCAGGGACGCTGGGCCGTTGTTGTTGTAGATCGTCCAATTCGAGTTTTGGGTCTGACAAAAACCGGTCGTGTTATCGGTCGAGATGCAGAGCGTCTCATAGCCGTCGTAGGCGTCATTTAGCCGTGACTGCGTCTCGCCACCATTGGCCGTCGTCGCGGACACGCTGTGGGTATAGCTCGCCTCACTCATCCCGCCGCTGGCGCTCGAGCTCGTCGAGAAGGTGATGTCGGTATTGATGAAGTATTTAACACCGTCACCGTCGATCAACCCGCGGGAGCCGGTCGCGTGAGGTATCACCCCGTCGCCGAGTATGTCGGCAGCGCGTAGCCGCTGCCCAGCGTTCCCGTCGGACACCTTCCCGGCGGTCGAGCCGTTGGCGCCGTCGCCGGCGATGTCACGTGCCGACAGCGTCGTGCCGCCGGCGAAATTCGGCATCTTCGCCACCGCCGTGGGCTCCAACGCGAGAGCGCCGAGCGCTGGGACCGCAAGTGCCGCAATGACACCGATGCTCGCCGTCACGTGCCGCGGCGCGCGGTAGTGGTGACGGGCCGGCAGCAGTGCCGAGCCCGGGCGGATGATGCGATCCTCGTACCAGCGCGTGAGCAGCCCCGAGTCGATCGGAGAGCCGCCACCGATCAGTTCGAGCTCGGCACCCCCGCCGAGTCCCCAGCTGATCGCCTTCGCGCGGAGAAGCTGCCACGCGAGGTCGACACGGTCATCATCGACGAGCATCAGCGAGGGTGCGCTGATGTATCTGAGCGCCCGCCAGCTGACACCGGCGCTGCCGTTCCACGCGATCACTCCATCGAGGCCCCCGTCCCGCGACGCCATCCAACCAGCGGCGGCGCGGCGTCCGCGGCCGAGGTATGCGACCGGGAGGCCGCCGGCGAGATCGACGCGCAGGTCAGCAGCGACACTGCTGACGCGGTCTGCCGCGGCGGGGATGCGCCCCGGGAGGTCGATCGTCACGGTTGCGAGGCTCGCGCTGTGGAGTGCGGCGCCCACCCTGACGAGCGATTGCCCGTCATCTCCACGCGAGCCACGGCCAATCAGAACCCACCCGATCGGCTGATCGGGGATCGCGATCTCCGCCGAGTGCCCAAGACCGCGTCCCTCGTATGGCCTACTGAGAATCGTCTGCCAAGCCAAGAGTTCGCCCCCCTCTCTTTTGACGGCGCGGGGAGCCTATCAGCGTCGGGCTCAGTCCGCGCCGGGAGTCGTTCGCGCTTACTCAGACGCGGGTCCAGTTGGCAAAACCACGAGTTCCTGGACGTCCGCTCCCGAGAAAGGAACCGCCTCTGCCGAGCGAACTCCCGGAAGCACCGCCAGCGCGTGGATCTCGGTTGAACCCCCCGAGAACCGCAGGGCGTGGTCGACGCGTCCGGACTCGAGATCGATCACGAAGATCCCGCAGCTGACCGCGTCTGCGCTGGGCAAGCGATCGGCCAGCGGAAGCTCGTTGAAGGTCTCACCGCGGCGGGGGCCCGAGACGCCAACCAACGCGTGGCCACCACACAACGCCAGTCCACGAGCGAACCCCGGCAGCGCCGCGACGGTGGTGACAGCCTGATCCCTGAGGTCGACCGTCGCAAGCTCGCCAGAACCGCCGAGGCAAACCCACAGACGGCCGTCGCCCAACACCGGCGAAGACGGCATAGATAGCCCGGTGGCCACGAGCTCACCGGCGGGCACCGACACGATCACCCCGCCGTCGCGCACACTCTCGCGCCAACCGCCAGGCTCGTTGCTGCGACTGGCGCTCGTCACAAACGCGGGGCGACCGTCCTCGCACGCCACGCCGCTGAGATGGCAGCGATCGTCGGGTGCAAGGTCCGAGATGAACGGCGGCAGCCACCGTGGCTCGAAGCTCAACCGGAGGCTAGGCGTCGCCAGGCATGAGAACAGCCCGTTCACGAACGTCACGCGCCCGTCATCCGCGACCTCCAGATCGCGGACCTGGAGCGCTCCCGTGGTCCACGCGGTCTGCGGCAGAAACAGGCGATCGTGTCCCGCCTCGCTCACCTGACCGGGCGGCAGGGCGTTCTCCAAGCGCCAGATCTGGTATCTGGTGGCGAGGAACAAGGTCTCTGAGCCGACAGCAGCGAGCCCCATGGATCCTCCGAACTGGCAGTCGGCAGAGGAGAGAGACTCCCCGGCGCTCCGTCCGATCAGGACCAGACTGTTGCCCTTGGTGAGCGCGATCGTGATTCTCGCTTGCTCGAGCCAGGCAGCAAAGCCTGGCGACGGCTCCAGCTCGTCCGACCTGAGCCTCACGAGCTGACGAGTCGTCACGCGGGAGCGGCCTCCGCCTCGCCGAGAAGTGCACCGGATTCGTAGAAGACCATCTGTTCGATCTCGTCGCTGATGAGTCCCAGCGCCATCGGTCGCCGCACGCCGGGGAGCACGATCACATCAAAAAGCTCGAACATCGGGCCCTCTATAAGCAGCCATTCGGCGATTTCGCCGGTCGTGAGCGAGACGACGAAGATCCCGAGCTTGGGCTCCATGCCCATCGTCGCCAGCGCGTCATCCAGCGGAAGACCCGAATACAGCCCCCCGTCTCGAAACTTCGACGACCCGACGACGGCATAGTCGCCGGCGAACGCCAGCCCGCGGACGAACCCCGGGACGAATGCGATCGGCTCGAACCTCCCGCGATCAAGGTCGACTCTTCCAAACTCACCCGTTCCGGCGTTTGTCAGCCAGAGCGAATCCCGGTACAGCCGCGGCGAATGCGGCATTGACAGCCCCGCACAGACGATCTCGCTCGTGCGCACCTCAGTGACGACGCCACCGCCGGCCCGATGCTGCCGCCACGAGTCATGCTCACCGGTGCGGCTGACGCTGGTAACGAACCGTGGCTCCCCGTCCAGCATCGCAATTCCATTCAGATGGCAGCAATCTCCCTGGATCCTGCGGGACTGGAACGGCGGCCACCACAGCGGCTCGAAGCTGAAGCGTTCGCTGACCCGGGCCAAGCAGCCAAACCGGGTGTTGACGAAAATGACATCACCACCGTCATCGACCGCGACGTCGTGGCAATTGACATATCCGGTCGTCCAGACGAGCCTGGGGACGTACAGCCGATCAAAGCCATCGTGCAGGGCGCCGGCGCCAAGCGCGTTCTCGAGCCGCCAGATCTGATAGCGCGTCCCCAGATAGATCGTCGAGGTACCCCAAGCGGCCAATCCCATGCACTTGTTGAACGTGCGCTCGAATGCCGAGAGACGGC
Organism: uncultured Solirubrobacterales bacterium; assembly: GCA_963805095.1. Taxonomy (GTDB): domain Bacteria; phylum Actinomycetota; class Thermoleophilia; order Solirubrobacterales; family Solirubrobacteraceae; genus Palsa-465. The sequence goes on along the minus strand of CAWDSW010000010.1, from coordinate 627,120 downwards.
CGTCCTCGCGAAGACCGATAAGGAACATCTTCGCGGGCGGGATTGCAAAGGCAAGCGAGACATCCTGCTCGGCCAGCCACCCCTCGAGACCGGGCGAATAGCTGAGCTCCAGCTCCCCCGTCGTCTCCGCCATCCGCACAGGGTATCCCTCGCTCGTCGCCCCGGGTGGCACCGGCCTGCGTTGACGCCGCGCGAATACGTAGTGGGCTACGCAGGACACGCGGTGAGGACGGCGAGAGAGTTCGGCTATGGCAATCGGTCATCACCTCAACCGGAAGGAGCAGTCCATGTCCTCTACCAAGAGCGCTGAGCCGACAGGGGGTGGAAACGGGATCTTCATCGCACTGATCCCGTGGATCATCTTCACGGTGCTGGCATCGCACTCGACCCTGAAGGTCGGATCGCTGGTCGCTCTGGCCGCGGCGGCCGTGATCGCGATGCGCGGGATCCGTAGCGGCCACCCCAAGTCTCTTGAGATCGGTGCGGTGATCACGTTCGTCGGGTTCGTGGTGGTGGCGTTCGTCGCCGACGGCGCAACGGCCCATTGGGTGGCGCGGTACGCGCGCGGGATCGCGGCTTTCATTCTGGCCGGGATCGCGTTCGGGTCGTTGCTGTTCGTCCCGTTCACCGAGCAGTACGCCCGCGAGCAGGTCCCGGAGCAGTACTGGGGCTCGCCCCGGTTCAAACAGGTCAACCGCAAGCTCACCGCGCTGTGGGGCTTTGTGTTCATCGCGATGGTCCCGTTCCACATCATCGCCGGCGCGGTCGACACCCGGCCCGTGACGATTATCTGCAACTGGGTCATCCCGCTGGGGCTCGTCATCTGGGGCGTCAAGCGGACGGCGGCGATCAGCGATGGCGACGGTCAAGCTGCGCCGGTGCAGAAGGTCGCATAGCGGCCGAACGTGATTCTCCGATCCGCCATACGACCTCCGGGCCTTCGCCGAGAGCACGAGCTGGCGGCACTCCGGGTCGCGACCCGGTGGGGCGCAGCCGATCCGGAGGTAGTCGATGCCATCGCCGTGCGCTTGCGCGACGACGATGGCGGCGCGTGGGTGCGAGAGTGGACGGCGGCCGGCGGGGAGGCGTGGGCGGCGGCCCGATCCGCGGACACCGGATCTATGTTCTTGCATGCCGCGTCGTACTACGCAGCGGCGCTGGCGTTGATCGACCAAGGCGATGGTTGGGTCGAGGAGGCTCGGCTGTGGCAGCGCCAACGGGATTGCTGGGACCGCGGGGTCAGGCTGCTCGGTGGCGAGCCACTGTCGATCGCCTATGAGCACACGACGCTCCCGGGGGCGTTCTTCTCCGGCCGGCGGTGGCGTTCGTCCGCTGGTCGTGATCGATCACGGCGGCCGGGTTGCAACCTCGTCGGCATGGTCCGCCGGCGGAGCCGCAGCGCACGCACGTGGCTATCACTGGATGACGTTCGACGGACCCGGGCGCCAGGCGGCGCTACGTCGCCAGGGCCTGGTCTTGCGGCCCGACTGGGAGGCCGTCCTCACGCCCCTGATGGACGCGATCCTCGCCCGTCCCGACGTGGATCGCGAGCGGGTCGCGGTGATCGGCCTGGACCACGCCGGATACGGGGTCCCGCGTGCTTTGGCGTTCGAGCGGCGGCTCGCCGCCGCGGTCGCGGCGCCTGGAATCGTCGACGCGTCGCGTCCGTGGCTCGATGCGCTGCCGGCACCGGTGCGGACGGCAGCGGAGGACGAGGACCGGGAAGGGTTTGACCGCGAGCTTCATCTCGCCGGGCTGTTTGACCCGGGGCTCCACGATCAGCTCAGGCGCCTCGGGCGCGACTACGACCAGTCGGGCCTGCCGCTGTACGACCTCTCGCGACGGATCGGCAGCTTCCGGCTCGGAAATGAGCTTGCGCAGATGGCAACGCCGATGCTGGTCTATCCGACGGGGCCCGAGCCCCTGTGGGCCATTCAGTCCGAGGAATTGTGCGCACGGGCTCCGGATGCAGAGCTGGTTGGGTACGACGGGCCGGATGATGATCGCGTGTGGGACTGGCTCGGCCAGTTCGTGTGACCGTTTCGCCCAGTTATTGAGTCGTACTCACGGTCGTTAAAGTTCTCCGATACGGATGCCGGAACTGCCGGGGGCTATCGGGCTGGGGAGGGTGTGGCCACTCGTTGGCCGTGAGCGCGAGCTTGAGGCGATCGCGTCGGCGCGCGCGAGCGCGGGATGTCACGGGGTGGTGGTGGTCGGCGGCGCGGGCGTGGGCAAGTCGCGCCTGGTCCAGGAGGCCCAGGCGGCGGCCGAGCGCGACGGTGCGTTCGTTGGTTGGGTCCAAGGCACGCGCAGCGCGGCGGCCGTACCGCTCGGGGCGGTCGCCCATCTGGTTTCTGACGAGGTTCGCTCCGATGACATCGTGGCGCTGCTGCGACGGTGTGGCGAGTCGCTGCGGGCGCGCGCCGGGGATCGTCCGATCGTGCTCGGCGTTGACGACGCCCAGTTGCTCGACCCGGCGTCGGCGGCGCTCGTTCTGCATCTGGCGACCTCCTCATCGGCTTTCATCCTCGCCACAGTCCGGGCTGGGGAGCCGTGCCCGGACGCGATCGTCTCGCTGTGGAAGGACGACACAGCTCCCCGACTGGACCTCAGCGAGCTCACCGACGAAGATGTCCGCGCGCTTGTCGAGGCCGCGCTCGGCGATCCGATCGAGGAGGAGGCGCTCGATTGGGTGACGCACGTCGGCCGAGGAAACGCCCTCTATGTCCGGGAGTTGGTCCGGGGCGCCGTCGATGCGGGCGCGCTCGTCCACTCGCCGGGGTTCTGGCGACTTGAGGCGCGTCCCTCCGCGAGTCCGTCGCTCGTGGATCTGGTCGCTGACCGAATGGATGGGCTGACGACCGATCAACGCCGGGCGGTTGAGTTGCTCGCGCTGGGTGAGCCGCTCGCGTTGGAGGAGATAGAGGCATTGACCTCGGCGGACACGCTCGTCGAAGCGGAATCTCGCGGGTTGATCGCGACGAGCGGCGAAGCGGTCAGGCTGGCTCATCCGCTGTACGGCGAGACGGTCCGCGCCGGGCTCGCTCCGCTCCGAGGTCGAAGCATCCGGTTGGCGCTCGTCGACGTCGTCGAGGCGCGGAGCGGGTTTAGCCAGGACGATGCGCTGCGCGCCGCGCGGCTTCGGCTCGACGCCGGAGTGGCCCTGCCGACAGCGCTCGCGCTGGAGGCGGCCCGCGAGGCGAACCGCGCCGGCGACCCGGACCTCGCCGCCCAGCTCGCACAACTCGCGGATGCCGACGCCAACCTCACCGCCGCAATGCTGCTGGCGCAGTCGCACGCGATGCGCAACCGCTACGAACAGGCAGAGGCGGCGCTCGCGGCGGTCGAGCCGCTCGCCCCCGGCGACCCGAACGCTCGCGACTACCTGAGACAGCGGCTGTGGCTGCATCACTGGGGGCTGCGGCGAACGGAGGAAACGGGCGTGCTGCTGGACCGCGCGCGGGGATGGTCCGAGGAACCTGACTGGCGGCAGTTCATTTCGCGGATCGGCCGCACTTACGCCGTGATGGGGAACGGGTACCGGGCGCCGCCCGATGCGGTCGAGAGCACGACCGACCCGGGGACCACGGACCAGGCCGGGCGCGGGATCGCGACGATTCAGACGATGTCGGCGTTCCTCGCCGGGCGGTGTGACGCCGCAGCGGCGGATGCGTTCGCGGCCCGGCCGGCGATGCCCCTCCGCGACGCGTCCGATGCGGCTGCGCTCGGCGCGTTGAGTCTGATCGCCGTCGACGCCGGCTATCGGTGGGACGAGCTCGAGCAGTACATGAGCGAGGTCATGCGCCACGCTGTGCGAGGCCGCGACCACGGGTCTGCGGGGCTGTCAGCGCTCACCCTGGCGCGCCTCCATTTCCTGAAGGGCCGGTACCGAGACGCCGCCCGCTGGCTCGCCGAAGCGGAGGTCCACTTCCAGCAGCAGGATCCATTCAATGCGACGGTCGCAGTCCGCGCGTTGCAGGTCGGGGTCGCGTGCTTCACCGGCGAGTTCGCCGCCACGATTGCGTCACTCGACCGCCTGCACGCCTGGTGCGAGAACCACCCGCCGCAGCCGGCGCAACGCGTACCGATCCGTCGCGCGGAAGGCTGGGCGTCGCGCATGCGCAACGCCGCAGACGCGGGCCGCCAGCTGCTCGAGGACGCCGCGTCGCTCGAGGAGATGCTCGGACTCGCACCGCAGCTCGCCTACGACGCGCTGCGGGTCGGAGCGCCCGCCGCGCCGGCGCTGGAGCAGATGGCTGCTCGCTGCGAGTCGCGGCTCGTGACGGCGTACGCACGACACGCCTCCGCGAAAGCGGCGCATGACGGCACCGCTCTGATCGAGGTGGCCGAGGAGATGGCTGCGATCGGAGCGCTCTGTTACGCCGTCGAGGCCGGTGGCGACGCAGCAACTGCCTTCCTAGCAGCCGGACGGCAGGACTCAGCCCGTCGCGCGGCCGCCCGCGTCCGGGAGCTGTATGTCCCCGACCAGGGCGCCGAGCTGCCCCGAATCGATGGTCTCGACGCCGCCGCGATCGATCTCACCCAGCGCGAGGCGCAGCTGATCGACCTCGCCCGCCAGGGCCTCAGCAACGGTGAGATCGCCGATCGCCTCGTGATCTCGGTTCGGACCGTCGAGACGCATCTGTACCGCGGCATGCAAAAGCTGGGCATCAACGACCGCCGCGACCTCTGAGAGGTGCGGACACTGCTGCCGCGAGCCGTCGGCCGGCACCGCGGCCGCGGACGCGGCCGCGGGGACGGACTGACCTACACCAGCCGTGGCTCGGTCTCGACGACGACCTCGGCGAGGTTTGCGACGACGGACTCTGCCTCGGGCATCGGCCACCTCGAGCTCTCGAGCTTGAAGATGGCGACAGCCAGCTTCCTGGCTTGGTCGGCCGTGCGCCCCTCGACGTCCTCGTATGTGGCTATCAGCGTCTGATAGCCGTGGCGAATCCCGTCGCCAGCAATAAGGGTGATGACGCCGGACGACTCGATCGCACTGTCGAGCGCCAGTCGGTCGAACATCTCGGACATGTCGGCGTCACCGTGATAACTCGCGACGACAGTCACGCGATACGTCTGCATGTGCCCTCCTCCCAGTTGCGTTCTAAATGCCAACTTAGCCCGGCTTTAAGAACGCTGAGGGGGACTTCGGTTAGGGAGAGATTGCTTGGTCCGGACAAGCCGATTCCGACCCGGACCGAGGACCGGAAGTGCGGGGAAGGCCCCGAGCCCGGGCACGCCCGTCCGGCATCATCACAGCGACCGAGCGGCTCCCGCGGAGCCGACAAAATCGACTAGAACGTGTTCGGCGAGTTGCTTCGAGCTGAGGTCAGGCGGAACGATTCCGCGTATGACCCCTCGCTTCAGCGGCCGCCGTGACCTTGCTGAGCCCGCTGCGGGCTGCACTCGTCAACAGACTCGCCGTGGCGGCGCGCCGCTGCCGGCCGTGCGCCGGATCCAAGTGGTACGCGAGCCCAGCGCCGAGCCCAATCCCGACGAACAAGCGCCGGCGCTTGGCGACGCTGGCCTTGCGGTTCGTCTTGACGATCGCGTTCAAGGACTCGACGGCCTGCCCGAGGTCGGAAGCCTCGTGCGCGAGTTCACGGCTGGTGTTGGCGAGTTGGAGCCTCACTGCGGAGGCGTCCGCCTTGCGGCGGGCCCTCGACGCAGCCGCGTCCGCCCTGCTTCGAGCCAGCGCCGTGAGATCTGCGACGAGCCTGCGGGAATACGTGTGCTTGCCGCCGAGGCTTTCGCGGCCTCGGCCAATCTGGCCGCCCGCCTTCGCACGAAAACGACCAACGCGGGTATTGGCGGACTCGGCATGCTTGGCCACACGAGAGCCGGTCGCCTCTGCCAAGCGATGCGCCGCGTCCCCGGCTCCCTTTGCCACGCGACCACCTATCTCCGGAATCTGGACCGGCCCGACATGAGTCACAGCACCGTTGGATTTCGCCATACGCGGCTATCTACCGTACATCACCAGCACCGAAACCCGCCCGGCGTTCTCTGGCAAAGCGATCAGGCCGCCCAGTGCCGCCGTGCCTCTGGGCCGATGGTCAGGTTGCGGGCTGAGCGGCGTCTGGAGACCGGGCGGGTTGTGCAGCGACCTCGGCGACCAGGTCCGCCAGAACCTCCTTGATCCGTCTGCGCGTACCGCCGCGGTTGAGGCGCCCGTCGTCGTGGAAAGCTTCGTGCGCTGTCGGAACGCCAACCTCGTGTTCGAGCACTCGAGCACCCGCGAGCCCCAGCGCCTTGCGCAGTTCGGCCTGCGCCCAGACAGCGCCGAACATGCCGGTGCTGGCGCCGAGCACGGCGACCGGCTTACCCGCGAGCGCCGACGTGGCCGGCGTTGGGCGCGAGGCCCAGTCGACCGCGTTCTTCAGCACCCCCGGAATGGAGCCGTTGTACTCCGGGGTCACGAATAGGACCGCATCGGCGTCGCGGATCGCGGCGATGAACGCATCGGCTCCGGGCATCCCACCGCCGGCCTCGTGTTCGTCGGTCTCGTCGAACGGCTCGACCTGCTTGAGGCCCTCGAAGATCTCGAGCTCGACCCCGGGCGGCAGCTCGTGAGCTGCCGCCCGGAGCAGGCGCCGGTTGTGGGAATCCGGGCGTAGCGACCCAACGACGCCGAGGATCCGCATCTCAGTCGTCCGAGCGGGCGAGCTCTAGCGAGACAATGATCGTGACCGTGTCGCCGAGCGCAAAGCCGCCTCTGGGGAGCGGTGCGTTCCACTCGAGGCCAACCGCATGGCGGTCAATCTTGGTCTCGAGGTCGACGCCGATCTTCTCTACGTCGCCGAGCGTGACGACCGGACCGGCGAGACGGCCGGTGGCCGTGACCGGTAGAGCGGTGTCCTTTATCGTCAGCGTCCCGTCGGCCGTCAGCACGCCATCGGCGTCGCTGAGCGATGAGGACTCGAACACGATCTCCGGAAAGCGCTCGGCGTCAAAGAAGTCGGGGGTCAGCAGATGTCCCAGCAGTGACTCGTTCTTCAGCTTCAGCGAGGGCACCTTGACCTTGCCGACGAGCTTGCCGTCGGTCAGCGATGCCTCGATCTCGCCGAACTCACCGCGGAAGGTGCCGACCATCATGTGGCGGATGGAGAAGCTGACTACGGAATGAACCGGATCGACGGTCCATACGCCAGACGGGATCTCGGTTGCGGCGGGTGCTTCAGTTTCGGTGGCCATAGGTCCTCCGGTCGGGGGAATTGTTGTTGAGCTAACAAGTTATCAGAAACGGACTACGGTCCGGATTTCGCAATACTATTACGGTTGTGGACACCCCATTGCCACTTCCTCAGATCGGGCCGGGAGAAGAGCGCTCCGACGCCGCCCGCAACCGCGGGCGGATCCTGTGCGCCGCTGAGCGGTTGTTCAACCGGGACGGCGTCGCCTGCACGACGATGGACGCAATCGCCGCCGAGGCCGGCGTCGGCAAGGGAACGTTGTTTCGGCGCTTCGGCGGTCGCGCCGCGCTGGCGCTGGCCGTGCTCGAGTCCAGCGAACGCGAGTTCCAAGAGGCGTTCATTCGCGGGCCCGCACCGCTCGGACCGGGGGCGCCCGCCGCCGAGCGGTTGATCGCCTTTGGTCGCGCGCTCCTGCGCCACGTCGCCGCCCACAGCGAGCTGTTCCTCGCCGCCGAGACGGCCGGAGCCCCGGGCGCCAGGCTGGATTCGGGGGTCTGGAGGGCCTATCGAACCCACGCGACGATGCTAATCCGTGAGGCTAATCCCGCGCTTGATGCCGACTACGCGGCCGAGGCCCTGCTGGCTCCGCTTTCCGCCGAGATCGTCCTCCACCAGTTGCAGAACCCGGAGATGACGCTCGCCCGAATAGGGGACGGGTGGGAGGCGGTAACACACCGAGTGCTGCACTGAAAGCCAGCGCAACGACCGGTTCAGCGGCGCGACCGCCGCCGCGGAAATGGGCCCTCGGCCTTCCAGGCCGAACCGGGCCGCCCGGGCAGTAGCAGGACGATCAACAGCCCGAGCGACGGTGAGCAGCAGACCGAATGCCAGACCGAGCCGCTCGCCGTAGCCCTTGCGCTCGGCCATCCAGGCGCCGATCGCGGCCGAGAGCAGCCACGCGAACATCAGGTACAGCCCCTTGATCCCAATCAGCGCGAAGACGACCATCGGGTCACGCTCCCAGGTAGGCGCGCTGGACCTCGGGGTCGGTGCGCAGCTCTTCGGAGTCGCCCTCGAGCACGATGCGCCCCGTCTCCATCACGTAGCCGCGGCCCGATACGTCGAGCGCGTAGTTGGCGTTCTGCTCGACCAGCAGGATCGTCGTGCCTCCGCGGTTGATCTCGCGGATCGTCTCGTAGATGCGCTGCACCAGGATCGGCGCGATGCCCATCGATGGCTCGTCGAGCAGCAACAGCTTCGGACTCGCCATCAGCGCGCGCCCGATCGCGAGCATCTGCTGCTCGCCGCCGGACATCGTGCCCGCCTTCTGCTTCTCGCGCTCCTTCAGGCGGGGGAACAGGTCGAAGACTCGCTGGAGGTCATCGGGCACGGACGGGTCGCGCGCGGCGACGATGGGCGCCGAGGTCGAGGTTCTCTCGAACGGTCATGCGCTGAAAGCAGTGCCGGCCCTCGGGAGACAGCGCGATCCCGCGGCTGACGATCTCGTGGGCGGGGACGCGCGTGATGTCCTCGCCATTGATCACCACGCTCCCGCCGAGGCAGGCGTGAGGCCGGTGATCGCCCGCAGCGTCGTCGACTTGCCGGCGCCGTTGGAGCCGATCAGGGTGACGATCTCACCCTCCTCGACGTGCAGCGAGACGCCGCTTCCAGCGCCTCGATTCCGCCGTAGTGGGCGTGGATGTCGTTGACCTCAAGCAGCGCCATCGTCGTGTCCTGAGTCGCCCTCCTGCTCCTGCTTGCCGAGATACGCCTCGATCACCCTCGCGTCGGCTCGGACGTCAGCGGGCGAGCCCTCGGCGATCTTCACGCCGTGATCGAGCACGGGATCTGCTCGGAGACGCCCATCACGACCTTCATGTCGTGCTCGATCAGCAGGATCGTCAGGGCCAGCTCGTCGCGGAACTTGAAGAGGAACTCCTTGAGCTGCTCGGACTCCTGCGGGTTCATTCCCGCGGTCGGCTCGTCGAGCAGCAGCAGCTTCGGATCGGAGGCGAGCGCGCGCGCGATCTCGATCCGACGCTGGTCGCCGTAGGACAGCTCGGTCGCCAGACGGTCGGCCGAACCGGGCGAGATCCCGACGTAGTCGAGCAATTCGCGAGCGTGGGCCTCGGACTCGCGCTCCTCGCTGCGAACCCAGGGCGGCCGCAAGATGGCGCCGACCAAGCCCGCCCGCATCCTGAGGTGCGCCCGATCAGCACGTTCTCGGCCGCCGTCATCGCGCCGAACAGGCGGATGTTCTGAAACGTGCGGGCGATGCCGAGCTTGGTGATCTGGTCCGGGCGCGTAGCGGCTGATGTCCCGGTCCTCGAACAGGATCCGCCCGGAGGTCGGCTTGTACAGCCCGGTGAGCATGTTGAAGAGGGTGGTCTTGCCGGCGCCGTTCGGCCCGATCACTGAGACGATCGAGCGCTCGCGGAACCTCCAGCGAGACGTCCGCCACGGCCGTCAGCCCGCCGAAGACCTTGACGACGTTCTCGACCCGCATGATCGGTCGCCGGCGCCGCGGCTCCGGGAGCGCGTTGCGGCCGCCTCGGTGATCGCGCTCATGCCGCCCCAATACCCACCGGCGAGGGCTCGCCCAGCTCGGTCTGCTCGGGCGCGATCGGCGCCGGCCAGCTCGAGTTTGCGGCGCTTCTCCGGCCACAGGCCCTGCGGTCGCAGGACCATCACGATCACCAGCAGGAAGCCGTAGATGCCGATGCTGAGGTCGGTCAGATCGAAGTTGAGCCCGAACGTGTGCGGGAGCGTGTTGAGCACATCCGGGATCAGGTAGAAGTTGATGTAGGAGATCGCCAGCGCGCCGACGATCGCGCCCGGGATCGAGCCGATCCCGCCGAGGATCACCATCGAGACGACGAAGATCGAGAACTGGAACGCGAACTGCGAGGCGTTGACGGTCTGATCGAAGTCGGCCAGGAACGCGCCCGCCATGCCACCGAACGCCGGCGCCGATCGCGTACGCGAGCAGCTTGGTCTTCACCAACGGGATGCCCATCGAGACGGCCGCCACCTCGTCCTCGCGCAGCGCGATCCAGGCGCGCCCCAGGCGGGAGTCGCGCAGGCGGTATGCGACGATCACGGTGAACATCGCGATCGCCAATATCAGCCAGTACCAGGGTCTGAGGCTGAGCAGGCCGAACTTGCCGATCCCCGGGAAGTACGGGAGGTCGAGCGCCGAGATGCCGAGGTTGCCGGCCGTCAGCGTCTGCCCGCTCCACAGGTGGATCCCCGAGCCGTTGACCACCAGCGTGCCGATGATCTCGCCGAAGGCGAGCGTGACGATCGCGATGTAGTCGCCCGCGCAGCCGCAGCGTCGGCAGGCCGATGATCATGCCGGCAATCGAGGTGACGATCACCGCGCAGACGAGCAGCAGGATGAAGTTGAGGTGGATGCCGATGGTGCCCGGAAGCGCAGAGGAGAGAACGTTCACCTTCGTGGCGAAGAAGAAGTCCGAGGCGAACCAACCGACCACGTAGGCGCCGAGCGCGTAGAAGGCGACGTAGCCGAGGTCGAGCAGACCGGCGAAGCCGACGACGATGTTCAGCCCGAGCGCCATCACCACGTAGGCGAGGGCGATGATCGTCGCGTCCAGAAAACCGCTCGACTGCGCAAACAGGAACGGGAACAGGATCAGGACGACGATGCCGAGCACGATCCCCGGCCGCGACCAATCCCCGCCGATCCAGCGCGGCGCCGGTGGCACGCGCTGGGCGAGCGCGTCGCGCCACTCCTGCAGCTGTGCTTTGAGCTCGTTCATCCGGCTTCCCGCGTCTCCTCGCCGAGCAGGCCGCGCGGGCGCAGCACCATCACGAGGATCAGGTAGACGAAGATCACGGCCTCGGTCCACTGGGTGCCGAGCCGGAAGTCTGAGACCTGCTGGACGATGCCGATGATCAGTCCGCCGAGCACGGCGCCCTGGATATTGCCGATGCCGCCCATCACCGCGGCGGTGAAGGCGAACAGGCCGGCTCGGAAGCCCTGGAAGAACCAGATGTTCGCGTCGTAGAGCGCGAAGATGATGCCGGCCGCGCCGGCCAGCATGCCGCCGAGCAGGAACGTGAGCGAGATCGTGTTGTTGACGTTGATCCCCATCAGGCGGGCGGCCTCCGGGTCCTGGGCGGTGGCGCGCATCGCGCGGCCGGGCGCGGTGCGGTTCACGAACCAGTTGAGGCCCAACACCAGCGGGATCATCAGGCCGATCGCGAGCACGTCGCGGCGGTGCACCGCCACGCCGGAGATGTTGAAGAGCGTGTCGCCCGAGTGCACCAGATCGGGGACCGAGACCGGGTTTCCCCCATGCCAGAGGATGCCGACGTTCTGGAGCACGAACGAGAAGCCCACGGCGGTGATCAGCGGCGCCAGCTTCGGCGCGTTACGCAATGGCTTGTAGCCGACGCGCTCGATCAGGACGTTGAGGCTGCCGGTGACGAACGCCGTGACGATGAACGTCAGCGCGAGGCCGAAGATCACTCCGACCGGGCTGGTGGCGGCCGTCAGGCCGAGCGCGCCCCACACTGCCACCCCCGTGAACGAGCCCATCGTGAAGACGTCTCCGTGGGCGAAGTTGATCAGCTCGATGATGCCGTAGACGAGCGTGTAGCCGATCGCGATCAGCGCCCAGATCGAACCGTTGGAGAGGCCCTCGAGCAGGTTGAAGCCGATCTGCGAGAGATCGTGATGGATGACGGCGTGACCGTTGACGACGCCGGCCTGGTAGCCGTGGATCAGGTCGCGCAGCGTGTAGTAGACGGGCAGCGCGAGCAGCCCGATGATGAGCCCCCAGGAGCCGATCCGCTGGCGCAGGAACTGGAGTGGTCGGGCGGCGCGAGCGCGCACGCCGACGAGAGGGGTGGTGGCAGACAAGTTTCCGGAAAGCTCGAAGCGGGCGGGGGTGGGCGGGCCATGGCCCGCCCACCCCGGATTGTGCCCGGTTCTTGCTCTGGATCAGACCGTGGCCGTCTAGCCGGCCGTCTTCAGAACCTTCGGCGGCTTGAGGGTCTTGGAGAACACCTGGGTGTCGCTCTTACCGCTCTTCGTCGGGGTCAGCTTGTAGAGACCGTATGACGGGAGCGTCGTGTCGCCGTTCGAGTTGATGCTGAACGTGCCGAGTACCGATTTGAGGTTCTTGGTCTTGAACAGCTGCTTGACGAACGCCGAACGGAGCTTCGCGCCGCTGAGGCCCGCCGGCAGCTTCGCCAGCGTCTGGATGCCCAGCTCAGCGGACGCGTAGCCGTAGATCGAATACGGGTCCGGGCTGGAGACGTTGTACTGCTTCTTGTAGGCGGCGAGGAACTGCTTGCCACCCGGGTAGGCCTTCATGTCCTGGGTCGCCACTGTGCAGAGCACCGGAACAGTCGTGGCCCATGCGCTCGTGCACATGCCGTCAGGGCCGAGGATCTTGGCCTTCGGCAGCGCCGAGTGGACGGCGGTCACGAACGCCGTGCCGCCGACGCTGGCGGTCGTGGCGCTGCAGCTCGACGCACTGCGCGCCGTCGGACTTGAACTTGCTGGCGACCGAGGTGTAGTCGGACTCGACGTTGGCGTCACTCTGGACATCGACGACCTTGATGCCGTACATCGACGCGGTCGCCTTCAGCACGGCCGCGAGACCGGCGCCGTAGGCCTGAGTGTCGTCGAAGACCGCCAGCTTCTTGCAGCCCTGCTGCTGGAGGGCCTGCAGGTCCGCGGCGCCCTGCACCGTGTCGATCGGCACGATGCGCGTGTAGGTCCGCTTATTGGTCGGGAAGTACTTGTTGCGGCTCACCGGGGGCGGTGACGCCCTTGAGCGAGGTCGTCAGGCCGACGTAGGTGTTCGCCGGGCTGTCCTGCGCGATGCCGGCCTGGTTGATGATCGGCATCGAGACCTCGGAGGCGCCCGAGTTGAACTCGCCCATGTAGTACACCGCGCTGGAATCGCTGGCGACCTTGCGCGCGTTCGCGCTCGTGGCCTCAGGGGTCCACTGACCGGCGGCAGCCGTCGCGTCGTTCAGTGACGTGTACTTGATCTTGTAGTTGCCGGCCTTGTTGCCCGCCTCCTTGAGCGCGAGCTTGATGCCGTTCACCGCCGGGCCGGTCTGTGCGATCGTCGAGCCTGACAGCGGCAGGCTCGAATAGAAGTCGACGGTGGCCGTCCCAGCGGCCGCCGATGCTTTTGTCTTTGCGCTAGAGGCCGGCAGGGCTACCGCCAGGGCGGTAGCCGCAACGGCCGCGACAGCCGCCAATCGGACGGCCGTCACGCTACGAATGCGACGCATGTCTCCCCTTCATTTGGTTTTTATTGCCTGAGCAAAGCTGCTCATGGTTGTGTGCGTGCCCCGATTCATCCAGCAGAATAGGCGCGGTTTCCCGGTGCCAACAAGGGCCACAGGGATAAACGAATCCAGCTGGTCAGGGACTCCCCCACTCCCGCAGGATAATGCGGGTTGGCACAAAATGGGAGGATCTCGCCAAAGGTCAGGCCGAGGCTCGAATTCAGCGCAGCCGTTCAGGGAGACCGAATCGCTCGAAGGTTCCGGCGAGCTGACGCTGGTCGATCGGCTGCTCCGGGAAGCGAACGTACGCCTCGGGTGTCGGAGCATCGGTCGCGCGGATGATGAAAGCAGTCACGTCGCTGACAGCTCCCGCCTGCAGAGTGAGGACGTTGAGCGCAAAGGCGCGGTAGGCGCCGTCTGACTCATCCCAGGCATAGAAAGCGAGCGCCGGTTGCGCGTTGGCGCGCGTGAGGACCGTGCGCCAACGCCAGTCGCCGTTCAACGGGAAGTCGCGCGCCCAGCTGGCGACCGCGTCGCGCGGCGCGTACCAGGTACTGAGTGGCGGCATCGCAAAGCTCGCGTCCTCGGTCAGCAGCGACACGAACGCATCGACATCGCAGTTCTCCCAAGCGTCGACGTAGCGGTCGACCAGCTGGCGCAGTCGGCTGTCGCCGAGCGTCCGCAGATTCGCCTGCTGGGACTCTGCCGGGACCCGTTCCCTGATCGCGACTCGCGCGCGCTGGAGCGCGCTGGTCACCGACGGGACCGTGGTCTCGAGCACCCTCGCAACCTCGCGAGCGCTGAAGCCGAGCACCTCGCGGAGGATCAGGACGGCGCGCTGATTGGGTGCTAAGTGCTGCACCGCTGCGACGAACGCCAGTTCCAGGGCCTCGTGCTGCTCGTAGGTCGCTTCCGGCGTCGCCCGCCCGGCGGGGACTCCGATCGACTCGTCAGGGTAGGGCTCGAGCCAGGTCGACTCGACGAGCGGGAGGCCTGGCGGGGCGTCCCCCTCGGCCGCGGGGCCAAAGTCATGGGGCAGTACCCGCCGGCCCCGGCGCCCCAGCTCGGTCAGGCAGACATTCGTCGCGATCTTGTATAGCCACGACCGAGCCGAGTCGCCCTCGCGCAAACCGGCGAGCCCACGCCACGCCCGCACGAGCGTTTCCTGGAGCGCGTCGTCGGCGTCGTGCACCGAGCCGAGCATGCGGTAGCAGTGCGCATGGAGCTCGGCCCGGTGCCGCTCGACGAGATCGGCGAAGCCGGGATCCGCTGACGCGGTGCCGGTCAGCGCTGCTCCACGACCATCAAGGTATGACCGGTCGGATCCCGGAACCAGAACATCGGCGGTACCGGGTCTCCCATCCGCGAGACCTCGGCATCGACGTCTACGCCCAGCGACTTCATCTCCGCGTGCGTCGTATCGATGTCGTCGGTCTCCAACGTGATCCCGGTTTGCGTTGGGGCGACGTCCTCCTGGTCGGGGGGCGGCGGCGCCAGGGCGATCCCGGTTGTCCCCTCGGGTGGGTAGACCTCGACCCATCGGTACCTGCCACCGAACGGCATGTCAGTCCGCTTTTCGAAGCCGATCGACTCATAGAACGCGATCGCGGTGTCCTGGTCGATCGTCGGGACGCAGACCAGGGAGATGTTGCGGATGCGAGTAGACGTGGTGCTCATCGTCACCCTCCTGGGTTGTGGTTTACCGCACAAGACCCGCTGGGTCGCTCAAACTAATCGCGCTCGCCAAACCACAGCGCGTCAGACACACCTAGGCTAACGGTCGCCTTTTTCAATCGTGCATCGAGTGCTAACTCGGGATAACACGGCGGCCCTTAGCCTGTTGTCGCCGTGCTTCGCGCCTTCGCCCACCGTGCAGTCCCGCTCGTTCTGCTCGCGGTAGGGCTCCTGGTGATCGCGGGGCGTGACGGCGTTGCCAACCGCGCCGGCGCCCTCACGCCTGTGCGCGAACCCGCGCGGTCGCCTGTCCACCACCAGCCGAAACGGTTGCATCCGACCGCGAAGGCGGGCCTCCAGGAGCCGGCGGGCGGGCATTGGCTCGCGACCTGGGGCGCCAGCATGCAGCCGCCGTCCACCGCCAATCCGGACTCAGAGGCGAGCTTTGTCCACGCGACTCTCCGCGAGGTCGTGTTCAGCAGCATCGGCGGTTCCGAGGTCCGAGTGCGTTTCTCGAACGCCTACGGCACGACTCCGCTGCAGATCGGGGATGCGTCGGTCGCGATCGCGGAAGCCGACGGCTCGCTGGTCGATGGATCGGTGCGGCAGCTGACGTTCGGCGGGCAGACGTCGGTCGAACTTCCGCCCGGCGGGGAGGCTTTCAGCGACCCGGTATCGCTCGACGTTCACCCGCTCTCGCAGCTGGCGGTCAGCTTCTATCTGCCCCATCCGACCGGCCCGGCGACCGGGCACCAAGGCTCACGGGACACGAACTACGTGGCGGGCGGCGACCACGTCGATGACGAGAGCGCAGCCGCGTACCTGAGCAAGATCCAAGGCTGGTACTTCCTTGACGGCGTCGACGTGATGGCCGGGCCCCGCTATCGCGGCTCGGTCGTCGCGTTCGGCGATTCGATCACGGCGGGCGTCGGCTCGACGATCAACGCTGATGCCAACTGGCCTGACGATCTGGCGCGGCGACTGGCGACATCGACGGGTCCGAGCCTGAGCGTCGTCAACGAGGGGATCGGCGGCAACCGCGTCCTCAACAACACCCCGTGTTGCGGTAGGAGTGCGCTGACCAGGTTCGACGCCGACGTGCTGGGCCAGACAGGAGTTCGCGACGTGATCCTGCTCGAGGGCATCAACGACATCGGATTTGCCAACGGGACGAATCCGCTGACCGTTCCGCACACGCCGGTGACGGCTCAGGAGCTGATCGAGGGATACGAGAAGCTGATCGCGGCGGCCCACACCGCCGGCCTGCAGATCTTCGGCGCCACGCTGCTTCCGTTCGAGGGCGCCGGCTATTGGACTCCGCAGGGCGAGCGGGTACGCGAGGCGATCAATCGTTGGATCCTCACGAGCGGCGCCTTCGACGGCGTGATCAACTTTGCGGCGGCGGTCGCAGACCCGACCGACCCACAGCGCCTCAACCCCGCCTACGACAGCGGCGATCACCTACATCCCAACGATGCCGGCTATCGGGCGATGGCTGATGCCGTCGATATCCCGACGCTGCTGGACACTACGTCCTCCGGCGCCACGACGCCCGTTGGCTCGCCCTCGCAGGACCGCCAGTCGCGTCCAGTCCGTCACCGGCCTAGTGAGGCCGGGTGACCGGAAGATCGTGGCTGAGAGGCGGATCGGCTAACGGCCGACCGAGGTCCCCAGCGGCCGTCTCCGCCTGCGGACGGCGTCCGACGCGAACCGACACGACCGCGATCGTGCCGAGCAGCATCAGCGCCGCGAACAGCGTCCAGCCGAGCGCGGCTGTGCTCAGCCCGACGTACTTCAGGCCAGAGGCGAAGATCACGAACGCGATCACCGGGCGGATGTACCGGTCGGGCACGGTGGACGAGAGCAGCGAGCCGATCAGGACGGCCGGGACGCTGCCGATGATCAACGAGACGGTGACGCCGAACTCCACGGTGCCGAACAGCAGCGCCCCAAGGGCCGCGGCCATCGTCAGGGGCACTGCCTGGGTCAGGTCGGTGCCGACCAACTGCTTGGCGCTGATCATCGGGTAGAGGAAGAGGAGCAGGACGATCATCAGCGAGCCCGAGCCGACCGAGGTCATCCCGACGATCAGCCCGCCGAAGATCCCGATCAGGAGCGTTGGCAGCGGGCGCGGCGTGATCTGTTGGATCTCCGCCGTTCGGTCGAGGCCCCGGCGTCGGTCGAGCACGTAGCGCAGGACCATCGCCCCGGCACCGACGAGCAGCGCGGCGCCGAGGATGGTTTCGACGTGGTCCTGTGCCGATGACGAATTGCCCATTAGGTGCAGCAGGTAGGCGCCGGCGATTGCCGCCGGCACCGAGCCGCTGGCCATCAGCAGGACGAGCTTGCGGTTGACGGTACCGGCGCGCCAGTGGACGGCAGCGCCGATCGGTCGCATCACGACCGCGGCGACGAGGTCGCTCGAAATCGCAGCCGACGGCGTCACCCCGAACAACAGGATCAGCATCGGCGTCATCAGCGCACCGCCACCGGCCCCGGTCATGCCGACAAGCAGGCCGATGATGGCGCCGCCGAGGACTATGTAGGGGTCGATATGCATCGCTTGTCTTCGCAGCCGACCGTGCCCGGTCGATGATCTCCACATCGACTGGCCGAGGAATCGAGCTTACAAACTTGATCGAGATTACCCGAGTTATCGGATCGATGGCATGCGATCGACCACTGGCCGAGGTCTGGCACGCATCCGGCCGACCCGGGTCCGGTAGCTTCTTCGGCGTGCCACAACAACCCCGCTTCCAGCTGGTCTGTTCGCCATCGGTCCTGGCCGGCGCGCCGGCCGGCTGGGCCGACGAGATGCTCCGTGAGGGCGAGGTGGCGCTGCTTGCAAACGAAGGGATCGAACCGATCAATGACGTCGCCCACGCGCTCAGCCAGATCACTATCGCGGTGCTGCGCAGCGAGCAGACGCGAGAGCTTCAGGACCAGACGGTGATGGCCTACGCGGGTTCCCTACCGGTCGTCTGGGTCGCTGAGGACTTCAGTGACGACGTCACCTCGTGGGCCCACGACCGGGGCGCGATGACACTGCTCGTCGAGGCCCGTGGGACGCTGCCCGACACGGAGCGCAGGCGAATCGACAGGTTCGTCGCGATCCTCGGCCGGCAGTCCGAGTAGGCGCCCGACCGGGGATCTGCGGGCGGCGAATCCGGCGATCGGTGCCAGCTTGCCCGGAGGTCTGACGTCGAGTGATACCGCCGCCAGGGGTTTGGCGACCGCTTTGGGAACCACCTCGGCGACCACAGGTTCCCGAACCAGCGCGCGCAGGCAGGCCTTCGTGAGGTTTAAGGGCCTCCAGCGCACTTTTCTTCCCTAGCCCCCTCCGGGGGTGACTTGCTCGGGAAGTTATGGTCGCCCGGTCGGCCAAGCCGGGACCGGGACCAGGACCGAGGACCAGGACCGGGACCAGGACCAGGACCGGGACCGGGACCGGGACCGGGACCGGGACGGCCATTATCCGGCGAGCGGCCCGCCAAGACGGGTAAACACGCTTACAGAGCCTCAAAGTCGAAGCCCTCGAACAGCCCCGTCTCGATCACCCCGGGCAGCGCCTTCAGCTCGCCGCTCAGGCCGACCGGGATCTCATCGAACCGGGCATCGACGACCAGGTTGCCGCGCTCGGTGATCACCGGCCCATCCTTTCCGCCGGCGATCCGGAGCTGGGCGTCGGCGGCTCCGTGGCGCTCGAGCGCGCGCTCGAGCAGCCCGACCCCGCCGGGGTCGACCTCGATCGGCACCGGAAACCGAGTCCCAAGCCGCTCCACGTACTTGCTCGGGTCAACCGCCAGGTACATCTTCCGCGAGCTCGTCCAGAGGATCTTCTCGCGGAACATCGCGCCGCCGCGCCCCTTCAGCAGGCGGCCGGCAGGATCGACCTCGTCGGCGCCGTCGATCCCCCAATCCGGCTCGACCCGACCGAGTGGCACGATCTGCAGGCCGAGCGTCGTCGCCGCGGTCTCGGTCTCGTATGAGGTAGTCACAACCTTGACCGCAAGGCCTTCACGGCCGACCCGCTCCCCGATCGCCCACAGCGACAGGTACGACGCTGAACCCGAGCCGATCCCGATCGTCTGGCCATCCTGCACAAGTGCGGCGGCCCGCCCCGCGACGACCGTCTTCTCCTCGGCGTGGACGATCTCCTCGGGCCAACGCAGGAGTCCCGACGCATGCCAACTCGACTTCTGCTCCGGTTCGGACACCCGGCGACAGCGTACCCGTCGCCGATTGCTGAGCCGGACGAGATCGTAGGATTGCCCGGTGCCCCTCGACCCACAGGCGGTGTCCTACCTCGCCCAGCTCCGGGAGCTCGGCGCCCGGTCGGCGTCTGAGATGCCGCTCGAGACAGCCCGTAGCGGCTACGACGCGGGAGCTGCCGCGCTGTTTGGACCTCCTGACGACGTCGCTTTGGTCGAGGATCTGAACGCCGCCGGTGTGCGCGTTCGGCTCTACCGCCCTACTGCCGAGAGGGAGGGGCCTGCAGTCGTCTACCTACACGGCGGTGGCTGGGTCGTCGGTGGACCCGATTCGCACGACCCGCTGTGCCGGACGCTGGCCGCCAGATCTGGTTGCACCGTCGTCGCGGTCGACTACCGCCTAGCTCCCGAGCATCCCTACCCGGCCGCGATCGAGGACGCCTGGACGGTGACGCGCTGGGCGGCCGAGCGCTTCTCGCCACTCGCCGTCGCCGGCGATAGCGCCGGCGGCCAGCTCGCTGCCAGCGTCGCGCTGCGGGCGCGAGAGAGCGGGCTTCCGTTGGCCCTGCAGGTAATGATCTACCCCGCTACAGACCACCCCGGCTCGGCCACGTCGTACGGCACGGTCGGTGAGGGGACGTCGCTGAACGGCGAGCTGATGTGGTGGTTCTGGAGTCAGTACCTGACCGATGCGAGCCGGGCCGCCGAGCCCGACTGCTCCCCGCTCCGTGCAGCCGACCTCTCGGCGCTTCCGCCGGCGCTGATCCTGACCGCCGAATTCGATCCGCTCCACGCCGAGGGAGAGGCGTACGCGACACGGCTGCGTGATGCCGGCGTCGATGTCACCGTGCACCGATACGACGGGCTGATCCACGGCTTCATCAGGATGCCGGCGGTGCTCGATCGCTCCCGGCAGGCGATCGACGAGGTTGCCGCTGCGATCGCCGCCGCGCTCAGTCGCGCGCGACTCTGACCCGAACGTAGTCGGGCCACAGCGCAACAAGCTCGCGCGCCCCGAACCGAGCGTCAGCTGACGAGCTCCCCACCCTCGGTCGGGGGACAGCCCCATCCCAGAACGCCATCGGGCCCCAGTGACCAGACGGCCGGCGGCAGCGAGCCTGCAGCCATGTCCAACACACACTCCACACCAGCGCCGGACAGCGGGCTCGCCCGCATCGTCCTGCGTCTCACCCGGGCGGCCGCCGGGCGGCCCCGGACAACGATCGCGCTGTGGCTGGCGCTCGTCTTCGCCTGCGTCGCCGCCGGCGCCGCGGTCGGCACCAAGAGCCTGACGAATTCGCAGACCGGCGTCGGCGAGTCCGCTCGCGCGGACTCGCTCATCGCCAGGGCGCACCTCACGCCCCCGGCGTCCGAGAGCATCCTGCTCCGCTCCGTCGACGCCGCGAGCACCGCAGCCGCGGTACGGTCGCTCGAGACCAAGCTACGGGCTGTGTCAGAAGTGGGCGCGGTCAGCGGGCCCGACACCACGCCGGCATTCAGCAAGGCAGGCGGGCGCACCGCGCTCGTTCAGGCCACACTCAGGGGCGACCCCGACAAGGCCAATGATCATGTCGATGGGGTGCAGCAGGCGGTCAGCCGAGTCGCTGCCGCCCATCCGCAGGTGACGCTCCAGGAGGCCGGCGACGGCACTTTCGGCAAAGCGTTCGTCGCAGTTGCGGGCACCGACCTGGGCCACGCGGAGCTGTTCTCACTCCCGATCACGCTCCTCCTCCTCGTCCTCGCGTTCGGCGCTCTGGTTGCGGCCTCGGTACCGCTGCTGCTCGGCGTCAGCTCGGTGGTCGCGGCGCTCGGCGCGCAGGGTCTCGTCTCCCAGATCGCCCCCGTCTCACACGCGACCTCGTCGGTGATCCTCTTGATCGGTCTCGCGGTCGGCGTCGACTACTCGCTGTTCTACATCCGCCGCGTACGGGCCGAACGTGCGGCCGGCCGCGATCCGGCGATGGCGCTCGAGGTCGCGTCGGCGACCGTCGGCCGCGCGATCGTCATCTCTGGCCTGACCGTCCTGATCGCGCTGTCCGGGCTGCTGCTCACCGGCTCGGCGGAATTCACCTCCATCGGCCTCGCGACGATGGTCGTGGTCGCGATCGCCGTGGTCGGGTCGGTCACGGTCCTCCCGGCAGTGCTGGCGAAGCTCGGTGATCGGATCGACCGGGGCCGAATCCCCGTGCTGGCACGGCTTCGGGCCAGAAGCGACGGCGATGCGACTGTCTGGGCCCGGCTTGCCCGCCTGGTCACGGGCCGCCCGCTCGCGTCGCTGGTGATCGCGGTGTGCGTCCTCGCGACGCTCGCGGTGCCGGTCCTGCAGCTGCGCACCGCCGACCCGAACGCAACCGACCTCCCGATCAGTGCGCCGGTGCGGGTTGCGTATGACGCCATCGATCACGCCTTTCCGGGCACGCCTCAGCCTGCGCTGCTCGTCGTGGAGGGAAAGCACCTCGCAAGTCACGGCGAGCGGCAACGGCTCTCCGAGGTCGGGCAGCAGGCGCTCCGCGTCACCGGCGGCCGAGGACAGGTCCAAATCGACGTCTCGCACGACGGCCGGACCGCCGTGGTCAGCGTGCCGATGCCCGATCGTGGGCTTGACGAGGCCAAGCGAGCCGTCGAGACGCTACGAGCAAACGTGGCACGGTCGAACCACGCCATGGTGACCGGCGACGCGGCCGCAAGCCTCGACTTCGCGAACCGCCTCAAGTCCGCGACGCCTCTCGTCATCGGCGTCGTGATGCTGCTCGCGTTCATGGTGCTGCTCGCCGCGTTCCGTTCGGCCAAGCTGGCGGCGGCGGTCATCGCCCTGAACCTTCTATCCGTTGGCGCGGCATACGGCGTGCTCGTTGCCGTCTTCCAGCACCACTGGGCCCAATCGCTATTGGGCTTCACCTCCAACGGCGCAATCGTCTCGTGGCTCCCGCTATTCGCGCTGGTGGTCCTATTCGGGCTGTCGATGGACTACACGGTGCTCGTGCTCGAACGGGTCCAGGAGGCCCGGCGCGCCGGGCTGTCGGCGCGCGAGGCCGCTGCCGAGGGGGTCACGGCGACAGGCGGCGCAGTGACCAGTGCAGCGCTGGTGATGGTGTTCGTGTTCGCGGTGTTCGCGACGCTTGGGCTGCTGGAGTTCAAGCAGCTCGGGGTTGGCCTCGCCGCCGCTGTGCTGATCGACGCGACGATCGTTCGCGGCGTCGCGCTGCCCGCGGCGATTGCCCTGCTCGGCGATCGAGGGTGGCACGTGCGCAGGGCAGCCTCACACTGGGATCATCCAGTACGTGTCCCCGCGCTGGCGCACGAGACAGATGGTCGCTGACGAGCTGATTGGCAGTGCGGGCGATCCGTCGGCTTCGGCCGGCGGATCGCCCGCGCTCGCGACATACCTGACGCTCGCCACGGCGACGGCGTTCATGGCCACGCTGATCTGGGGCCTCACGGGTGCCGGGTACTTCTGGCCCCGCTGGGTGTGGTTCGGACTGGGGATCCCGGCGGCGTTCTGGATCGCGCTCCTTCGGGTGCGAAGCATCCGCGACGGCGCCACGCGGCGGCTGGCCACTGTCGCCGTCTTTACCGGGCTGCTGAGCGCGATCGTGATCCTGATCTGGTGGTTCGGACACCCCGGTTACTTCTGGCCCATCTGGCCACTGCTTGCGTATGGGTCGGTCCTCGCCCTCTTCGCGTTCCCCTACTACACGGGGCGCGCCCTGCCCTGGCGGCGTGAGCGACAGCTGACCGACCGGGTCGAGGAACTGACGCGGACGCGGCGCGGAGCGCTAGATGTCCAGGCCGCCGAGCTCCGACGGATCGAGCGCGATCTGCACGACGGCGCCCAGGCGCGGCTGGTCGCGCTCAGCATGAAGCTCGGCCGCGCCGAGGAGCGCCTTGCCGACCAGCCGGAGCTGGCCGACCTGGTTCGGGACGCGCGAATCGACGCCGCGGGCGCGATCGCCGAGCTTCGCGACCTGGCGCGCGGGATCGCACCGCCGGTGCTGGCCGACCGGGGGCTGGCGGCCGCAGCTGAAGCGCTCGGGGCGCGCTCGCCGATGCCGGTCACGGTTGAGGCTCGCCTCGACCGCCGGCTCCCCCCGGTGGTGGAGACGGCGGCTTACTTCGTCGTCGCCGAGTCGCTGACGAATGTCGCCAAGCACGCGTCCGGCGCGTCCGCGCGCGTGTCTCTGGCGGTGAGCGACGGCCAGCTCGGGGTCGAGATCTCCGACGACGGCCCGGGCGGCGCCGACCCCGGGGGATCGGGCCTGACCGGCCTCAGACGCCGGGTCGAGGCGCTCGATGGAACGCTCACGGTGACCAGCGCCTCGGGTCAGGGAACGACGGTTCGAGCCGAGCTGCCATGCGAGTAGTGATCGCGGAGGACAACGCGCTGCTGCGCGAGGGGCTCGTCGCGATGTTGCGCGAGCGTGACATCGAAGTGGCCGCCACCGCCGAGGACGGTCCGGGACTGGTGCGGATCGTCGCCGGCCACAAGCCCGACGTCGCGATCGTTGACGTCAGGCTGCCGCCGAGTTTCACCGACGAAGGCGTGCGCGCCGCGATCGAGGCCCGCGCCCGTAACCAGGGCCTCGGGATCCTGATCCTCTCCCAGTACGTCGAGCCGATCTACACGCAGGAGCTGTTGGCCACCGGCGAAGGCGGCATCGGGTATCTGCTCAAGGAGCGCGTCGGCGAGGTGCGGACGTTCGTCGATGCCATCGAACGCGTCGCGGCGGGCGGCACCGCGCTCGATCGCGAGGTGGTCGCCCAACTGATGGGCGCACGGTCCGACCGACTGAGTGAGACACCGCTCGACTCTCTGACTCCGCGCGAGCTGGAGGTGCTCGAGCTGATCGCCGAGGGCCGCACGAACGCGGCGATCGCACGGGCCATGGTGGTCACCCCGGGGGCCGTTGAGAAGCACGTCTCCAACATCTTCTCGAAGCTTGACCTGCCCGCCAGCGACGATGACCACCGTCGCGTGCTGGCAGTACTCGCGTTCCTGCAGTCGCATTGAGAGAAGCGCGCACCCAACCGGCTGGGCCGCCCGATCCGGCCGCGGCCGTCACCCGATGCGGCTGAGAGGACTCGAACCTCCACGTCCCTAAGAACACAGGCACCTGAAGCCTGCGCGTCTACCAATTCCGCCACAGCCGCGGGGGTTATCGAAGGTAGCACCTGCTCCACGGTCACGCCCGGGGGCGGATCGCTTCGGGCGGGCCTCCCGGTGGTTCGCTACCCTAAACGCCTGGTCCGCGCCGCTATCGTCTAGGGGACTAGGACGCCGCCCTCTCACGGCGGTAACCCGGGTTCGAATCCCGGTAGCGGTACTATAGAAACCCCCGTAAGCACGGGGGTTTCGCCGTTTCAGGGGGTCGCGCGGGCCAGTTCACGGACCAGTAGGAGCGAAACTCGATTCCGCACGATGCGCTCTTGAGCGTCGCGGTCAAACAGTTCGACGGGCGCGGTCGGCGTAAGGGCGTCAGCATCCGTGCGGCGCGGCTCGCCAGGCTCCGTGAGCGCCTCGCCACCGACACCGATTCGCGTGTGAGGGAGATGTGATGCAGGCCCAGCTCGCGCCGTTCGGCGTCAAGCTCGCCGACCGCTGAGGGCACCTCCTGCGGGCGGATAATCGGGCTCCGAGGTGACTTCCGGGCTCGCCACGATCTGGCGGCCGCGCCTCGCAAGCGGCTGTAACTCCTTAGACGACCTGGCATGAAGGCACCCGAGGGGGTATGTCGTCATGTCACGAGCTGGACAGAGTTTCATCGAGGCTGCGGAGCAGCTTGAGGCGGAGGCCGCCGAACGCGGCGGCCCGTCTACGTATGAAGCCGAGCTGATCTCAAAGTTCGACGACATCGGCCGCCACTAGGCGGCGCGAAAGCGAAGACCCTCGTGGATCCGAGCGAGGAGCAGCGTGGATTCATGGGGGGCGCCTCGGCGCGATGGGCGCGGCTAGGCCGCTGAGCGCGCGGGCATGGTCTTCACCGCCAGCGAGGGCTTCAAGAGCATCGTGTCAGCCGCGGCGGGCGAGCGCTGGAGCACTGGACTCTCGCGGTCAGCCCCAGCCCGCTCATGCACCTGAAGGGCACGCTCGGTGAGTCCGCCTCGACGGCGATCGGGCCCGCGATCGGTGCGGGCGCGTTCCCGTCGGTTCCGCAGGTGGTTCCCGGCGTCGTCGAGAATGTCCTCACGCCGCTGACGCTTGAGTCGCTGCTGCTCGGGGCCTCGGCCGCGCACCGGGCCTCGACTTCGGATTCGGAAGCCTCGTCTGGGATCTGGGTTTGAAACTCGACGAGTAACTCCACAATCGCTCCCTTGGTTAGGCGACGAACTGCTGGCCGCCGTCGATGTCGTAGGTCGCGCCGGTAAGGGCGGTGTTGGCCATGATGTGGACGGCCAGGGCCGCCACGTCGGCCGGCTCAACGGTGCGCCCGATCGGGAGCGTCCCACGCAGCTCATCGCGTCTGGCCTCGAGTCCCTCACCTGAAAAGTACGAGGCCGACAAGGGTGTGTCGACAAAGCCGGCGGCGATGAGATTCGCGCGAATAGGAGCCAGCTCGAGGGCCAAGGCCGCGACAAACGGAGGCAGCGCGGCTGTGGCCGCGGAGGCGATCCCCAGCTCACGAGTGATCCGCCGGCCGCCGGTGCCACCCATGAGCAGCAGGGTGCCGCCGGGTCGCATCTTGGGGGCGGCATGGCGCGCGACCTCGAGCCCCAACACCACGTGGTCGCTGAGCACCTCGCGCACCTCGGCTGCGTCCATCTCAAGGAGCGGCCCGTATCGAGGGCCCGGCCCGGTCACCAGCACATGGTCGATCGGACCGGGGAGCGCGTCGAAGAACCGCTTCAGCGCGGCCGTATCTCTGGCATCGAACGCCGTGGTACTGCTCGCGCCAACGTCGTCCGCCGCTCGCTGCAGCCGGTCGGGATCCCGGGCGGTGAGGACGACTTCGGCGCCCTCGCGACGCGCGCGCCGGGCAGTCTCAAGGCCAATCCCGGCGCTGCCTCCGATCAAAACGACGGTCTGTCCGAGCAGTTCCGGCTCGCGCGGGGTGGAGACGTCGGTGGTGGTCATGATCCCTCCGATGGTTGCGTCGGCGACCGCTCGCCAGGCGCCGCGATTGTCCTCCTCACCTCGACTCCCGTCTACGCGGTTAGCGGGACGCCTGAACAGGATCCCATCGAGGAGCCAGGAACCAGAGCAAGTTTGGACTGAGCACCGCGGAACAGATCTCGGACGGGTCCCCGCCGAGACCATCCACGCAGCCATCACGGCGGGCGATGACCCAGCGGAGCTCGCGGCGTACGTCGTAGAAGCTCTTACGAAACGGGAGCCGTCTCGCCTTCCCGATTGTCGCTCCTGACTGCTTGGTCTACTCGTTGGAAGGACTGGTGTCGACCGCGCTCATCGCGTCACCACAACGTGCTTGGCCTCCGCCATGTAGCGCCCGGCTGCCTCTGATGCTCCGTCCGCGGTGCTCCCGCCCTGTCGGGCATCCATGTACGCGGCGTACCAGTCCCACCAGTTGTGCGGCGGGGCGACTGCCTCGAACGAGCCGTGACGCTCGGACGTCTCGTGCAACAGATCTGCCAGCGCAGCGACATCCATATCAGTCCTCCCAAGTCCGGCCGGGCAGCCGGGTGGTGATCTCTTGCAGCTCCCAGCCGTTGCCATCCGGGTCACTGAAGGTTGCGCGGGCGAAGCCCGGCTCTGCATCCGTGCGGCCCTTGCCGAATTGGATCGAGCATCCGGAGTGCGGCGGAGTGAGCTGCACGTTGCGGACCTCGTCAGTGACGACCAGGTCGATGTCCAGCCGCCAGCCCAGACTCTGGTAGAAGGCCTTGGCGCGATCCGCGTCGCCGACGGGCAAGGTGACGACTTCGAGGTTCATGTCCACGCCGAGAGCGCTCTCGGCCAGGCCGGTTTCACCCCGCACGTCGGTGCTGTTCATGATGACCCCCTTCGATTGCTGTAGAGACATAGGACCGGGGGCCGAGCGGCGGCTTCACGCTGTCATACATCCGGGCCGCAGCTAGCTTTCCAGTCGGACCACGGACCAGGACCGCGACCCCCGCCTCCGGGGGTAGTTCTGTGCTGCCCCACCGCACGACGTTGTACTCGAGCGCGCACGCACGCGCGTCGTCGATCAGGCCGCAGAGCTCGAGTGGAACTCCGCCACCGTTCGAGAACCACCACTCATAGAAAGCGCGCAACCCGTCATGGCCACTATGCGTGTACGTGCCGCCTGCTGGCTCCCGCGCATAGCCGTCCGGCTCGAATGCCGCCACGATCGCCTCGACGTCGCCTGCCGAGAGCGCACGCCGATAGTCACCGATCACATCCGACTCGCGAAGGTCTGGATCCGGCTGCAACAGGGGTGGGCGGACTGGATGCTGGCGGGTCAGCGGCCAGCTGCTGGAGTAGATCCGCAGTTCGATGATGCGGCCATCCGGCTGTCGGTCAGCCATGACGGCTACCGGCTGGCGAATGTGTCCGGTCTCACCCTCGAGGCTGAGCACAAACTCGCCGAAGCCGGCTCGCTCGATGGCGACGTGCTCCACCTCCTCCACCGCGACGTCATTCCGCTGGAGCCATGCGCTCGTTTCATTCATAAACGCCTCGAACGCTCGTACGCCCTTGATGCGCCCCCGCACCGGATGGTGCACCTCGGGCACGCCAGCAAACGATCCAATCAGCGCATCAAGCTCGCCGGTCAACAGCCCCTCGAAGTACGGCACGGTGACGAGCTTGCGTTGCGTCTGCCGCTCAAGGCGTGCAAGGGCCGGAGCGGAGAACAGCTCAGGCGCCCACGGCATGCGGTAAGCGTCCCATATCCCGCACGGTGCGCGGCGGTTTCGTTCTGCCTCGCGGATCAGCGGAGGGACCTGTTTAGCTATGTCCGTGAGAGTCGTTCGCTACGTGGAGCGTCCCGAACTGTGGGAGGACGCTGACGCGGTCTCGTCGGCGGTATGGCCGGAGTACAACCGTCACGGTGACGTGCTCAACCGCTACTGGGGGCGGCTGTTCGAGGACTTCCCAGAGTTTCAGTTTGCGCTGTGCGACGAGCAGGACGAAGTGTTGGCCGAAGGCCACACCATCCCGTGTGCTTGGGATGGCACCAGCGAAGGGCTGGGCGACGGGATCGACGCGATGATCGCCGGAGCATTTGAGCTTCGCAACGCGGACAGCAAGCCGACCGCACTAGGCGCGCTCGCGGCCGAGATCCTGCCACCATTTCAGGGTCGCGGCCTCGCCGACAGAGTGCTTGAAGCGATGGCTGACCTGGCCCGCGGTGCGGGGCTTTCCAACCTTATCGCCCCGGTCCGTCCCAGCTTCAAGGACCGCTATCCGATCACTCCGATCGAGCGCTACGTGGCCTGGACACTGGACAACGGGGAACCTTTTGACCCGTGGATACGCGTCCACGTGCGCCGGGGCGCGCGGATCGCCCGCCCGATACCCAACTCGATGCGGATCACCGGGACCGTCGTCGAGTGGGAGCAATGGACCGATATGCGCTTCCCCGAAGACGGGGAGTACACGTTTCCCGCAGGCCTTGCCCCGATCGTCATCGACCACAGACGAGACCTCGGGACCTACTGGGAGCCCAACGTCTGGATCATCCACTCGCTCGACGCATAGATGGGGGAACCGACGCCGGCGGCAATGAGCCAGGGTCCCGCTTATGGCCGTCAGACAGACCAAACAGAAGCCATGAGCTGCTGGCTGCCTGGGCTGCTAGCCAGGAGCCAGGCGGCGCGCTACGCCTGAGCGCAAGCGAGGAGCTGCTTCAGCCTCTCGCGACTATCGTCACGATCCATGATCCTGGTTGACGGCGAAAGCACGGGCGGTCACCTCGGCCTCATCCGCGACGTCGTGCCCGCTGGCCACGCAGGACCGCGACTGCATCTGCACCCAGCGTTCGACGAGGGGTTCTACGTGCTGGCGGGCGAGCTCGTGTTTCGTGTCGGCGACCGGGTCTCGGTCGTCAAAACCGGTGGGGTGGCGCTCGCGCGTCGTGGCCAGTCGCACACCTTCGCCAACCAAACCGACACCGATGTGCCAGTCCTGATGTTCGTGACTCCGGCCGGCTTTGAACAATATTTTGCTGACGGCGCGACCCAAGCGCGACCGCCGGACGAGTTCACGATCATCGTCGGCGGACACTTGAAGCGCGAGCCAGGAACCAGCAGCAGCTGAGCCGCGGGTCGCACTGGCGCCCAAAACGATGAGGCATCGCGCTGCACACCGGTATACGGCTTCTGCCAGCCGCCGCGGAGCGTCACCGCGCATGGTCATAGACTGGGCAGCCTCCACTGCATGCACGCACTGTCAATATCAGCTTATGCATTCCGCAGGTGTACCCAGTCCACAGTCAAACCTGCGCAAGTCGCCGGCCGCGGGCGCTCGAAAATCGGCCACGGATACCGCGACGCGGCTGTCGTGGGCGGCGATCGCGTTTTCGGCGTGTTTGAGGGTGATTATGCTGACGGCCGCGATTGCGGTGCTGGACGGCACCGCAATCGCGGCCACTTCAGCCCGCTGAGACGATTAACCGCACGCCGGGGCGTGCGCCGCGGAGCGCCAGTTGGAGGTCAGTGCCTGGAGCAACATGTTTGTGTCGCTCGTCTGGAGCTTGACGAACATGGGGACGTCCGCGAGGGTGACCGGGACGTTCGCCAAGTCGGTCGTGCCCTGGACGACACAGCTGTTCTGCACGTCGTACCAGTTGCCGGCGGGAATGTGGATGTTACGGCTGGTCGTATCGGTTAGGACGGGCGCGGCCAGCAGCGAGTCGCCGTACAGCCACTCGTCGTCGATGGTGTAGGACTCCTGGTCGTTGGGGTAGTCGAAGAAGATCGGCTTCATGATCGGCTCACCGCTCTGGACGGCGCGGTGGACCTGCTCCATCTCATAGGGGAACAGCTTCTCGTGGAGCTGGATCGCGTCGCGGTAGAGGTCGACCGTCTGCGTGTCATAACGCGTCGGATTGACCGATCCCAGCATCACCGGGGTCAACGCTGCGGCCTGCGCCCAGCGCACGAGTACTTCCTTGGTGGGGCTGTTCGGCGGGTCAGAATCGTCGGACCCGCCAATCATGTCCAACTCGGTAAACGGGTAGCCGATCGTCGAGACTGCGAGTGCCTGGTTCGTCGCGGCCTGCAGCCCATCCCAGTCGGCTTCCTTGTCGATGTCATCGGTAACGAAGCCGTACTTCTGGGTGCCGGTCCACGCGGTGGTGATCGCGCCCTGGCCGGTGAGGTTGAATTGATCGATGAAGTTCAGGCCGATGCGCTGGTAGTCCTGCGGCGTGAGGTTGCCGAACGTCTGGCACTTGGGGTTGTACAGCTGCGTGTCGAACTTCCAGCCGTCGATGCCATATTGCTTCTGCAAGCCGACGAGCTGGTCCTTCAGCCAGGCGCGAGCGGCGGGGTTCCCGAGGTCGATCAAGCCGGGGTTGGCCCTGTTCCCGCCACCGAACCACGTGGCGGCGCACGCCGTGTTGGTTCCGAACGGGAGTGGGTTGCTGGTCGCCTTTAGGAGGAAGCCGCTCTGGTCAAGGAACGGCCACAGCACCGAGGCGCGGTCGCCGTCGTGGTTGTCGGCGAACGTATCCCACAGGCCGAACTGGTACCCCAGGGCGTGGACTTGGTCGACCATGGCCTTCGGGTCCGGGAACTTGTCCGGCAGGTTGAAGACGTGATCGGCGTAGCCGGCTGACCAACCATCATCGAGCTCCATGGTCGCCGCGGGCAGATTGGCGTCGTGGATGGTCTGGACATAGTTAAGGAAGCTCGACTGGGTGACATCCAGACCCAGGTCGCCCCAGTCGTCCCACAGCGGCTTCTGATACTGGATGGGGGTGTTGTCACTCTTGAGCGGGTGCCCCGCGATACCGATGTAGTCCTCGTAGACTGCCCGCGGGGTCGACTCAACGAAGATCGTCGCGTCGTAGTCGCGGGACTCGCCAACCGTAGCCGGCGCGCCGACCGAACTGTCGTTGGAGCGGGTGCTGTTGGTGACAAGCAGGCTAGCGAGCCCACTGCCATTTTCGTTGATCTGGACGTTCATCACCTTGAACGTATCGACCCAGATCCCGGCCGAAGAACTCGTGTACCAGAAGGGGTTGTGGACGAAGTAGGAGAACGGGCCGACCTCGTCGTCGTTGACCGAACCGGCGTTCAGCGGCCATGGCTGGTCGCTGTACGGTCCGCCCGCGTCGGTCTCGACGAGGCCCTCGCCGTACCACTGTCCGGCCGAGGCGATGGAGAAGTCCCCGCCGACCGACGAGACCACGCGCGGCTCGTTATTGATCTCCCAGTGCACACGGTATCGGTCGGACGACGGAGTGATCGCGTAGGTAAGGGTCACGCTTGGATCGGTGGTGGCGAGCTGCATGCTGAGCGTGCCGCCCCGGAATTGACTAGAGCTCACCGAAGTGGCGAAATACGAGGTGCCGCCCGCGACGAACCGCGCCGCAGCCGCCGTCGCACTGTCGCCCGAGGTGGCCAGCACGGTCTGACCGCCACGCACCGTCGTTATCTGGAACGGACTCTTGCTGACCACGACGCTGTAGCCGGGACTGCTGTTCGCCCCGTCGCCGCGTGAAGCGGCCTCGGTCAACGTGAGCGACCCACCCTGGTCGGAGAACGTCGCTCCGCCATGGGACGTGTGCGTCGCTCGGCCCCGGGAGGCCTGTGCTCCGGTTGCCGCCGCCGCGCCGACGGCACCCGTTCCGAGGAGGAGGAGGCTCATCCCTGCTACGGCTACACGCCACCGCGCTGCTGACCGAGACCTCAGCCGGACCCTGCGTTCGCGACTCATCGCAGTCCTCCCTGTTCTGGCGTTCGAAGCGACCATCGAACGAGTTGATGCAAGTGATCGAAAGGATCACTCCTGACCATTTGATCGGCAACCTATTGCTCACCTTGCGCGTGTGTCAAGCCTAAATTTCCTTGCATCCGCTCGATTTAGCTTGGAGGTACGTACAGGTGGTCGCGCGATGTTCTGGTGTCGGCCGATCTGGACTTGTTTGCAGCCCGGATCTGGAGCGGACCGCGAGGGTTTGCGGCCCTTCGTCGACCTCGAGCCTGCCCGTCGTGGAGCGCTCTTGGCAGATCGGCTCGTAGGCGCTGGGGTGATCGTCCGCGTTAACCGCGGCGCCACGCGGAGGACGCCGGCTCGGTCGACGACTGCCCACGCGGCGCCGGCTTCGAAGGGACGCAGGGAGCATGGGGCGTGCAGCGTCGGGCGGTTCGAGCTGATCATGGTTGCCGTTGTGCGACTGTTGGCTCGCACGCAATCCGCTGATCCTCGTAGGATCTTGGTTGTGCCTCCGGCCCCCGGGTTCACGGCCAAGCTCAACGAGCAGATCGCCAACGAGTTCGCCGCCCATCAGCAGTACGTCGCTTGCGCTGTCTACTACGACTCCGAGGCGCTGCCGCAGCTAGCGGGGTTTTTCTACCGTCAGGCGTTGGAGGAGCGCGACCACGCGATGATGATGATCCAGTTCCTGCTCGATACCGACGGCGAGGTCACGATCCCCGGTGTTCAGGAGCCACGTGCGCGGTTCGAGAATGTGGTTGAGCCAATCGCACTGGCGCTCGAGCAGGAGCGACGCGTGTCCGAGCAGATCAACGCTCTCGCGGCCACCGCCCGCGATGAGGGCGACTACACCTCCGAGCAGTTCATTCAGTGGTTCATCCGCGAGCAGATCGAAGAGGTGGCAACGATGAGCAACCTGCTGCGCGTCGCCGAGCGAGCGCGCGCGGACCAAGCAGATATCGAGGACTTCATCGCGCGTGAACACCAAGACCCAGGCGGGCAAGATCCCACCGCTCCCCGCGCCGCCGGGTCGCGATGACACCCACCGCCAACCGGACACCTCCCGCACGTTGCAAGCCGGGACCCGTCGCGGGTGACGCCCCCCGTCGCGATCGCGTCCCAGGGTCAAGCGCATCCGGACGCTAGGCCCGCACGATTGCTCTGACTCCAGCGCTAGCGCACAGCGCGTCATCACATAGCCAACCAGCCGATCGCGACGCCCGCCGCGTTCTGCAAATCGGATCCAACCAACGCCGACCGACCTCGGAACTTCAGTTCCCGCCCCAGAGCCCCCCGACCACCACACACGAACCCGGGTCGGGTTCTATCTCGACCACGACACACAGAACGAGCAGATGCACGTTGTCCAGCTAACCCCGCCGGGGTCTGGTTGCTCGATCGTGTTCGGAGACCTGCCGTCCCAGAACCAGATGACACCTGGTTCGGTGAAAGCCCTCCAGCTTGTCGTCTGCGACGCTGCGACAGCGCGCCAAGCGCTCGCCGAACGCGGGGTGCAGGTCAGCGATCTGATGGTTATGGCCGAGACCGACGGTGGGACATTCTTCGGCTTCCAAGACCCGGACGGAAACTCATGGGCGGTGCAGGAGATCAAGGCCCGGGCCAGCAAGCCGCTGATCCCGAAGAATCACACGGGACTGAGCGCCTGGGCGGGAAGATGAGTGTCGAACCAAGCTGTAGACCTGCTCCGACGAGACCTCGGCGGCTTCATGGCCCACGGCCGGCGTGCTCGCGGCTTCCGTTCGAGTCAACGAACTCTCAGACCAGCAGCCGAACGATCGCGCCCGGTCGGGCGACCGAGCAGAAGTGTTCGACGAAGTGCCGTCGTTCAGCGTCCGGCCGCAGGAATGCCGGCCGGCGTGACATTCACGACCCTGTTGACCCCGCGGCGGAACACACCATCGTGGACTACGCCGCTGCTAGCCACGTGCATTCGTGTGTAGTACGTCACCCCCCCCGAGGAGCGAATCCTGAACACGCTAAAGCGGGCTGGATGGAGGTAGCCCAACCCATCGACAGCGTCTCCCGTACCGGTTGCGCGGGCCGCTCCCCAGCCCCGCCAGCGGGCTCCCTGTATGCCGGCAAGTGTCCCCCCGAGGGCGGAGTTCCCGCAATCAGCAGGCGCAACCTCGAGCAGCTCGCGGGGCCCGGTGAGGAGGTTGTTGCCGTCGCACCCAATGACCACCCGGCGCGGGCTGGCCGTCGCCGGAGTCGCGATAGTCGCTGTTAGAGCGACGAGTCCTACGCACATCTGCGCCTTAACCCAAATCGAGGGGAAGCCTATCCTCGAGCTTCTCCTCGAACGCTCAGCGACTCGCGGGGCTCCTCGCACAAGTCCGCGCACGAAGGAGCCCCGCTTGCGATTCGCCTGGGCTTGCCCGTCAGCCGGTCGTCTCGGTGACTGTGCCGTCGACCGTCTCAGTGAACTCGAGTCCACTCATCGTCAGCCCCAACTCCACATCGATCTCCCAAACACCGGCCGCCGGCGCCGTGGCGGTCAACGTCGTCATCCCCGGGTCGCTCCCGGTGGTGTTCGGCGTGGTGGTCCTCCCGGCCAACGTGCCGTCGGGACCTACGAGGAAGTACGTGATCCCGTTGTCGGCGCTGGCGTCGGAGGCATGAAATGTCACGGTCAACTGCGACAGCCCGGAGGGCACATCGATCTTGTAGGTGTCCAACTGGCCGAGCTGTCGACCGACCGTGCTGGTGAGCAGGTCCTCGAAGCTCCCGCCCTGGGAGGGGATCAACGTGCGACGCGCCACGGGGACCGACGCCACCGAGGTGCTACCGGGCCCATCGGCCGTGAACTGCACCGACTCTGGATGATCGCCGGGAGCGTCGGGGAACGCCACCCGCAGCGGAACCGACCGGCTCGAGTGCGATTGGATGACCAACGACCGACTCGCCGGGGTGGTGACCCAATCCTGCCCGCCCACTCTGAACGACAGCGAGCCGATGTAGGTGCCCGGCGTGGCTTGTGTCAGCGCAAGATCCTGGTCTACACCGCCCCAGAAGATCTTCGCCGTCCAGCCTCCGGGCTGTGGGTCAGACACCTCCACATGCTGGCTATTGGGTATCCGCCCGGGCCGAGTGCCTGTCGGCAGTGTCCCGTCGTCATAGGACTCCTGTACCAGCGCGCCCTGCGGGTCGAACAGCTGGTAGTAGAGCCGGCTGGAGTTGGTGGCGTCCGGCCAGACCATGTCCACATCCAGACGGTCGAGGCCACCCGGCACGTTGAAGTGGATCGTCGGGGCGGCGGTCGCCCCCGCCTCCGGCACCGGCAGCGTCGGGTCCGGAGCGCTGACGTTCTCCGTGACCGTCCCGCCGATCTGGAACTCCTGGCCGATCTGCCGGTAGCTGCCGGTCACCGTCACCGGGTGCGCGCTCGTGTTGTAGAGGCTCACGCTCTGGTCGGTTGTCGACCCGCCATTGCCCTGCAGGTCGAACTGCGATGGCGTCGCCACCACTGCCGAGGAGCCGTTGTTGCCCTTCAGCATCGTGCCCGGCATCTCCTGTGCCGCCTTCACCGCGGCATAGACGTTCAGCAGCCCCGACCCCCCCTCAGCGGACGGCGCGTCAATGTCCGTCGCCGTGCTAGTCAGGATGTCCTTGACCATCGCCGGCGTCGGGCTCGAACCGTGATGCCAGTCCCGGTAGGCCTGGATCACGTCCGCCGCACCCCCGGCGATCAACGGCGCCGACTCACTAGTTCCACGCATCGACTCGGTGGGGTAGTTCGACGGGCAGCCACCCACACCGTCGGCGCACGCCGCTTCGGTTCCATACCAAGACGGCGCGGAGAGGTCCGTGATCTTGTTCGTCGGCGCCGTGCCGCCCGAGGAGAGGGCAGAGATGTTGTTAGACACGTAACTACTGAAGCCGTCGTCCATTGCCACCAGCCGGAAGGCGTCGGTCCCAGATGCCGAGATCACGTTGGGGTCCATCGCCGGCGCCAACATGGTGCCCGAACCGCCGCCGCTGTCGCCGGAGGATGCGACGACCGTCACGCCCGCCGCCACCGCAGCGTCGTCGGTCGCAAAGAACGCCTGGGCGGCCGCTCCCGGCATATACGTCGAGCCGAAGGACTCCGAGATCACGTCAGCGCCCTCGGCGGTGGCGTTATCGACGCCAGCGATCACCTGCGCCAGGCTCTGCGTATTGCCGCTGAACGGCGTGTTCGACAGGTCCAACAACGACGCTCCTGGAGCGTCGCCCTTGATGTAGAACCTGCAGCTTGGGGAGATCGGGGGGGTCGCGTTCGGCAGCGCCCCCGAATACTGGTAGAGCACGGTGCCCTGCGCCGCGATCGACGATGCGTCACCGTAGAACTCGTCGTTGCTGTGGTCGGCCGTGTAGTCCGGTGCGTCCAGCACGACGTGGGTGCCGTCGGCCCGGGTGAAGTTCGGGTTGCCGGCCAGCTGGTTCATGCCCTCGTTGGCCACCACGACGCCGGCGCCGTTAGCGATCGAATTTGCCTCGCCCTTGGCGTTCGGGTCGCCGTTGGACGCATGAACGATGGAGTCCGCCTCCCCCTCTTGCAAGGGCTTCGACGGATTCGGGTTAAACGGGCAAACGGTGTTCTGCCCGGAGGCCCCGCCAGCCGTGTTCGCTGGAGCCGAGGGCTGGGTCAGCGGGTTAGAGGCCAGCGGATCGGCGTCGGTCACCGCATCGGGCGCGACCTGGATCTGTGGGTCGGGGATGACCTGCGCCACCGCGGGATTGGCTCGCAGCGACGCCACCGCCGAAGCCGACAGCGTCGCCGCCACCGCACTTGGCTCAGTCGTCTGCACCACATTCGTCCCACCGTCAGCCTGGATCGCCGCGACGATTGGCGCCTGGTCAGCAGCGGTCACGCGCTTCAGCGCACCCGCCTGCGTGCGCATGTTCAGATCCCCATGCTGGATCTTGAGAAGCACCATCACCGGACCACCACTCGCCGCGCCGTCCGGCGCCGGTGCAAGCGACCCGTCGGCCGCCGCCAACCCCGACGAAACGTACCCCACGCCGACAACCGCAGCCAGCGCGAACGATCCTGCCACGCCGATCCGTAACCGACGCATACCCAGACGCCGCGGGCCCATCCCTAGTCCCAAATGACGCATACGTATCTCCGTTTCTCAGGGATTCCCGGCTTCGACTCCAGAAATCCCTAGAGGATGCTCATTACCGGCGGAGCTTATATCGGGTGTCAACGAGGCGTTCCACCCAGTGGTGGTCTCGCGAGGAGACAACAGTCCCCTGGTGGCACAGGATCGTCCGGTCACCGCTGTCCGGCCGCCAGCGCGTCAGGTGTCGCCTCCGTTGACCTGCTTGATTCACGCGATACGTCAGCGCGAAGATGTCGTCACAGCCACGCGGCCGGACATCATCGATGACCCAGTCCTCGTCACCTCGACCTCCGCCGAGTGACCTCATCGACGACGTATTCACAATCGCACTGATGGACGGGATCAATGCCGCGTTCACGAATTCTGAGTCGTCTCACCGGCTCGCTCGTCTCGCCCCAAGACTGCTCCTCGTGATCAGCCGGGAGCCGATGCGGCAGTCTCACCCTCACAGCCCCGTCGGCGACAGCCACAAGCCCGGCAGTCGTTCAGCTTTCCAATGCTCTACTCGGATTCGGTGAGTCCGATCATCCGCCGCGCGCCACGTTGGCGCGAACTTTGGCTGGTCGCCTGTCGACTGGGTGAGATCGGCGGTTCGAGTGGCGATCCAGTGCTCGTGAAAGAGAGCGGTCGGATGTCCGTTCGTGTCTCGGTCCTTGACGCGGAGCACCCCGCAGTTCGTGATCAGGTTGATTCGGGATTGGACGGTCGTCGGCCGAACGGCGTTGACTGCTGCCTGCATGCTCGCCGTGACGCTAACCGACCCCTGGGTCCGGTGCTGTGGTTCGGGCGCGAGATGATGTCATCGCGAATATGAGATTTGCTCCCGCAACTGATCCAAAGCTTGTCGCTCAGCAGGCCGCAGCTGTCGCCGCGGCGTGGTCACCCCCCGGGGCGCCATCGTCGTGGCGGTTGACCGCCGCGCAGTTCGAGGTGCTCCGCGACGATCAGGAGCTGCTTGCGATCGCTGCGACGATCCCGCCAGACCGGTTGCCGTGCCTGCTGTTCGAGGCGGCCGCGACCTTTCTCGTGCTCGAGCGCGAGCCCACCCCGCTACGCGAATGGTTCCCGACGGTCGGGGAGCCACAGGCCACGCTCGATCCCCAATTCGCGATGGAATACCGAGCGTTCTGTCTGGATCACCGTGAGTCCCTACTCGAGCTGTGCGCTTCGCACCGATACCAGATGAACGAGGTGGGCCGGTGTGCCAATGTGCTCCCGGCAGTGCCCGAGACGATCGACGAGGAATCCGAGAGCGTCCTTGTCGACATCGGAACAGGCGCCGGTTTAGCGCTGCACCTCGACCACTACCGCTACGTCTTCCGCGGGCCGGCCGGTCGGGTTACGACCATCGGCGATGCAGAGTCGAAGGTGCTGATCGAGACTGATATCCGAGGATCGACGATGCCGCCGATCCGCGCGGGGCTGCCGCAGTTCGTGGATCGAATTGGCATCGACGTCGAGCCGCTCGATATCTCTGTTCCGACCGTTCGGGCCTGGCTCGCTGCTTGCGCACCTCAGGAGATCGGCGCGGTCACCCGGTTTCATAGTGCCGCCGAGGTCGCGGCCGCTCATCCCGTTCGAACCGTCCGCGGGGACGCCGACGAGGTCCTGGCGGACGTGCTCGCCGCGATTCCCGCGGGACCAAGGATCTTCCTGCTCGACAGCTACGTCCACGTCTTCTTCGGCTCGGAGCAGTTGCAGCGCTTTCGCGCCACGATTGAGGCGGTCGGGGCGCAACGGGACCTCGACTGGATCTCGGTCGATCCGCTCATCCCGATGGGACCGGACGCCGACCGAAGCGTCCTCGGCGTCCCCGTGCCGGGCCCGCTTGTGGAGCGCAACCGCAATGAAGGCGTGTTCGGGGTCATCGGCCGGCTCTCATATCGTGACGGCCGACCGTCGGCGTCCCTGCTCGGGGCGGCGCATCCGGGGGCCGCGTGGCTCGAGTGGTTCCCACCAACGGCCCGGATCGACCACTAGCGTCGTGATGCGGACGAATTGCTGTGCTTGAGCGCAATCACGGCACTCCGCGATCCGAGCGATTTAGGTTCCGCGGTGACGCCAGCGCGGCGGAAGTCTGGCCTCGGTCTTGACATCGGCTTCGCGACAAGCAGCCAGGGGGATCTTGACGATGCTTGCGATCCAAGAGACGCGGGAAAGGGCGTGGGGAGCCTGGGGCGTGCAGCGTCGGGCGGTTCGAGCTGATCATGGTTGCCGTTGTGCGACTGTTGGCTCGCACGCAATCCGCTGATCCTCGTAGGATCTTGGTTGTGCCTCCGGCCCCCGGGTTCACGGCCAAGCTCAACGAGCAGATCGCCAACGAGTTCGCCGCCCATCAGCAGTACGTCGCTTGCGCTGTCTACTACGACTCCGAGGCGCTGCCGCAGCTAGCGGGGTTTTTCTACCGTCAGGCGTTGGAGGAGCGCGACCACGCGATGATGATGATCCAGTTCCTGCTCGATACCGACGGCGAGGTCACGATCCCCGGTGTTCAGGAGCCACGTGCGCGGTTCGAGAATGTGGTTGAGCCAATCGCACTGGCGCTCGAGCAGGAGCGACGCGTGTCCGAGCAGATCAACGCTCTCGCGGCCACCGCCCGCGATGAGGGCGACTACACCTCCGAGCAGTTCATTCAGTGGTTCATCCGCGAGCAGATCGAAGAGGTGGCAACGATGAGCAACCTGCTGCGCGTCGCCGAGC
Organism: uncultured Solirubrobacterales bacterium; assembly: GCA_963805095.1. Taxonomy (GTDB): domain Bacteria; phylum Actinomycetota; class Thermoleophilia; order Solirubrobacterales; family Solirubrobacteraceae; genus Palsa-465. The sequence goes on along the minus strand of CAWDSW010000010.1, from coordinate 587,177 downwards.
GAGCGCGCGCGGACCAAGCAGATATCGAGGACTTCATCGCGCGTGAACACCAAGACCCAGGCGGGCAAGATCCCACCGCTCCCCGCGCCGCCGGGTCGCGATGACACCCACCGCCAACCGGACACCTCCCGCACGTTGCAAGCCGGGACCCGTCGCGGGTGACGCCCCCCGTCGCGATCGCGTCCCAGGGTCAAGCGCATCCGGACGCTAGGCCCGCACGATTGCTCTGACTCCAGCGCTAGCGCACAGCGCGTCATCACATAGCCAACCAGCCGATCGCGACGCCCGCCGCGTTCTGCAAATCGGATCCAACCAACGCCGACCGACCTCGGAACTTCAGTTCCCGCCCCAGAGCCCCCCGACCACCACACACGAACCCGGCGGCCGACGTGAGACGGCGCGGTACTACTACTCCCTTGGGTCCATCGACCCCCGAAGCGGCAGTCGCTCGGTCGTAGCCGCATGGGCGACTAACCAGAGGCGCAGTCCAACGCGTGATTGACGACGGATGCCCTCGAGTCCCCTGTGTCAGCAGGGGCACGTGATCGATATGCGGTCTTAGCTGAGAGCGTCGGCGCAGGCGGCCAAATCGGCGTAGAGCCGTCGTCGCTGTTCGGAGTCAAAGTTGGCGAGCATCCGCTCCTGCACGGCGGCGACGGCCGCGGAGGCGCCGACGAGGCGCGTGGCACCGGTGTCGGTGAGGGTGAAGTGCTCGTGGCGGCCGGCGCCATCGCTTTGGACAAGGTGGGCGCTTCGCAGCGTGCCTAGAAGCTGGTGCATTGCCTGACGGGAGACGAACGTGCCACGTGCGAGTGTGGCGTTGGTGAGCCCGGGTCTGTGGGCGAGCTGTTCCAGACACGAGTATTGAGGGACGGTCAGATCGTGGTCTCGCAGGGCTGCGTCCATCGCAGTCCGCAAGGCGGCCGTGGCGCGTTTGAGCACGTAGCCAACGGCCGTATCGAGATCGACTTGACTCACGTCAACATCTTGACATATCCTGATCGTCAAGACCTTGACAAGCGAATAGGAGTGCTTCCGATGCCCGTTGGTCCCGACTTCATCTCTCTGCAGGTCCGAGATCTCGACACCGCTGCCGCGTTCTACGAGGACCGTGTCGGCCTACGACGTGCGCCTGCCTCACCGCCTGGCGCTGTGGTCTTCGCCAGCGAGCCGATCCCGTTCGCCGTCCGCGAGCCGCTGCCCGACACCGATCTTGACTCCGGTCAGCCCGGCCTCGGGATCGCGCTCTGGCTCAAGGTCGATGACGCCCAGGCGTTGCATGACCAGCTCGCCGGGCGCGGGGTCACGATCTTGACCGACCCGTTCGACGGGCCGTTCGGTCGCACCTTCGCTCTCCGGGATCCCGACGGGTACGCGGTGACGATCCACGATGCCGCCTGAATGACGATCACCTTTCATCCGCTCGGTCAGTTCTCGCTGACCGCGGCGGCCGCGTTTGCCGAAGACTTTCCCGGCACCCGGGCTGAGGGACCGCCGAAAGCGCTGCGCTACGCCTGGGCGGTCGACGGCGACTGGCGCACCGTGCAGGTCACGGTGCGCCAGGATGATGAGGCGATCCATGCCGAGCTCGGCGATCAGCCGCCGGCGGAGCTCGCCCGCCGGGCAGCACGCGACCTTGAGCGGATGCTCTCACTCGACGTTGATGGGACCGACTTCGCTGCCCTCGGCGAGCGCGACGATGTTGTCAGAGCGCTGCAGCGACGGTTTCCTGGACTGCGACCGGTTTTGTTCTACACCCCATATGAGGCGGCAGCTTGGGCGATCATCGGGCAGCGGATCCGGATGACGCAGGCCGCCAGAATCAAGGAGCGTCTGAGTGATGAGCTCGGCAAATCCGGGGCGTTTCCCGCGCCGGCACTGCTCGCTCAGCTCTCCGCACCCCAGCCAGGGCTGACCGACCGCAAGATCGGTCAGCTCCGCGCGCTTGCGACCGCTGCCGAGGACGGCGCGCTCACGCGTGAGCGACTTCGGGCCATGACCCACGAGAACGGGCTTGAACACCTTCAACAGCTGCCGGGCGTAGGACCGTTCTCCGCCGAACTCATCCTCATCCGCGGTGCCGGCAACCCCGACGCGTTGCCTGACCACGACACACGGCTCGATGACGCCATCCGCTCCGCCTACATCACATCCGACGACTCTGCGATCCACCAGATCACCGAATCGTGGCGCCCCTACCGAGCGTGGGTGGCGCTCCTCCTGCGAGCGTGGCGCGAGGCCGAGACGGGCGAGATCGCCCGGGGCCGGCGCAGCACAACGCGCCTGCAACCCCCCGACGCAACATGAGCGAAGGCACGCAGCCCGACTTCTGCTCGCACGACGTGTACGGGGGAGCGTATGTGTCGGGGATGGATACTCCGAGAGACCGCGAAGGTCACGGTTCATCTGGTAGTGGCAGCCCGAGCCGATCCGTTGAGCGTTTCGGTGAGCCGGACGCGAGCGCCCTGGCCGGCCAGGTCGAGCTTGCCGTATGCGTGCGAGAGGTGCGTCTCGACCGTTTTGACGCTGAGCCAGAGCTCTTGCGCGATCTCGGGATTGGTTCGCCCTGCGGCGGCCAGTCTGGCGATCCGCAACTCGCTCGCGGTGAGTGCTTCAAGTCCACTCATGGCCATCCGTCTTGGTCGAGCCCCGGCTGCGCGCAGCTCGTCACGCGCCCGGTTGGCCAGGCGTTCTGCGCCGCAGCGGTCGGCCAGCTTCAGGCCTGCTGTTAGCTGCAGGCGGGCGTCGGTCCGCCTGCTCTGTCGCCGGAGCGCGGCGCCGAGTTCGACCATCGTTCGCGCGTGTTCCAGCCGAGCGTCGGTCTCCTCGAGCACGGCGGCCGCGTCCCGGAGGAGCTGGATGCCGTCCTCACCGCCCCGGAGAATGCCGGCTGCGCGGAGCGCGATCCCGTATGGCCGCGGCAGCTGCGTGTGCCGAGCCATGGCCAGCTCGTCATCGATCAGCGTCTGGGCTTCCCCGCGTGCGTCCGCCGGGAGGGCGAGAGCGAGGGTTGAGCGCCAGGATGACATCGCCGGGCCGACCCGCAGCGCGCGGCAGGTCGCGGCGAACGCCCGCAGGTCAGCGAGCGCGGCGCTGCGTTCTCCCCGGGCGAGCCTGATCCGGCCGCGGGCGCCGATCAGCATCGCACCACCCCACGAGCCCAGGAAGGCCGGCTCGAGCTGCATTGTTTCCATCGAGGCGGCGACGTCATCGAGCGACGGACGCTCGATTATCGCGTCCTGGAAGAAATCGAACGCGGTCGTCAACATCATTGGCATCTGGGCGTGGGCAACCATCTCCAGGCCGGTGCGCAGCTCGGCCTCGGCCTCTCGCAGCTCACCGCGACGGTTCATGATGTAGCCGCGCGCGCCGAGAGCGCTGGCCGCGCCCACGAGCGATCCGACCTCCGCTGCATTCCGAACCAGTTCTGCGGCGGTGTCGAGTGCCCGGTCGTATTCCTCGACGACGATCAGCGCGACCAGCACCTGCATCGACGCGAACGCGCCGGCGCCCCGCTCGCGCAACAGGCGACCCCCGCGTAGCGCACGGTCAACTAGCGGTACCACATAGTCCACGCGGCCGTCGCGCATGGCGGCCGCTGCGGCCAGCATCGCATCCAGGGCGCGGGCAGCCCAGCTGGCGCCGGTGGTCAGGGTGGCAAGCCACTCACGCTCGGCCGTAAATTCGCTGGCCAGCCGCGAGTCATACACGCAGGCGGTCGTCCACACCGCGCGGACCTCGAGCAGTATGTCCGTTGGGGCGTCGGCCAGCTTGCGCAGTGCGTCGCGCACGACCTCGGTCATCGACTGCCACTGGCCGGCGTTCGAGAGGATCTCGGCCAGCGCCGCGGCCACGCGTGCGTACAGCCCTGGATCCTGCGCGAGGCCCAGAGCCTCACGTAGGTGATCGACCGCCGCCAGGTCCCGGTTGGCGGCCTCGGCAAACCCCAGCTCCGCCAGCAGGAGGGCTCGGGCCGGCTCCGGCGCCTGCTCGTCGAGGGCGCGCGCAAACAGCGCGATCGCCGTGTCCGGCGCGGCCATCGCGAGCGCATGGCGGGCCGCCTGGGTCAGGGTGACCGCGATGCTGACCGAGCCGCGGGGTTGAATGACAGCCAGATGCGCGGCGACGGCCGCCACGGGCGCGCCCCCGGCTCGCAGAAGTTCCGCGGCTGCCCGGTGCGCCGCGTCACGCTCGGTGACCGACAGGTCGTCGTAGACCGACCGTCGCAGCAGTGGGTGGACGAACTCGAACGGATCCTCGGCGACCAGCACATCGATCCGCTTCAGCTGGCGCGCGATCGCGCCAGCGCGGTCATCGTCGAGCCCGGCCAGCTTCGCCGCGGAGTGCAGGCGGCTTCCATCGTCGAGCACCGCCATCGCGGTGAGCAGCTTCATGGCGTCGGGAGCGACGCGCGCGACCCGGCGGGCGAGGCGATCGCCGAGGGACGGTACGGCCGCCTCGCGCGCCTGCTCGGCAGAAATCGGTCGACTGGACGGAAGGGCTCGCAGGAGCTCGTGGAGGTACAGCGGGTTCCCAGCGCTGGCGGCGTAGCACGTGGCGCATAGTTCGGCCGGCGCGTCGGGGATCTGGTCACGCACGAGCTTGGCGACGGAATCGCCGTTGAGCGGCCTCAGGGTCAGACGCCGCGCCTCAGGCTGGTCGGTGAGCGCGTCCAGCAACGCGAGTGGCGCACCCGGCTCGGTGGGCCGAAGCGCCACGACGAGCGCGATACCGGAGTCGGCGACCCGGGCAGCGAGGTAGCTCAACGCCCGTAGCGACGGACGGTCGACCCAGTGCAGGTCGTCCGCAGCGAGCATCAGTGGGGTCTGGGCGGCCAGGTTCAGGGTCAGCCAATGGATACCGTGCAGGACCGCGAAGCTAGCGCCTGCTCGATCCAGCCGATCGTGGGCCTCGGGGTCCGGGGCGATTACCCATGCCGCCGCTGCAGCCGCGCCAGCCAGGAGCCGACTACGTTCAGGGTCGGTGACGGCCGCCAGTCGCGGCTCGAACAGCCGCCGGATACACCCGAACGCGTTCTCGCGCTCCAGTTCGTTGCCACGAGCCCCCAGGACACGTATCCCGGCGCCGGCTGCGCGCTCGCCGGCGACCGCCAGTAGCGAGCTCTTGCCGGACCCCGCGGTGCCTTCCAAGACGGTCAGGCTCCCGCAGCCGCGCACAGCGTCCCCGATGCTGAGATCGAGCGAGCGAAGCTCCCTATGACGTTCGAGCAGACTCACATCGCGGTTAAGTTAAAGTTAAGGGTAGCTCCCCGAGGCGCCCGGAACCCCGAGGTGCGACCGTCCGCCCCGTGAAGGCAAAGCGTGGCGTGACGGTGCTTGTGGCGGGGGTTCTCGCACTGGTGACCGTGTGCACGGGCACGCCGGTCGCGTCGGCCGACACGCCGCAGTTCGCCGACTGGACCACGATCTCCGGTACGACGACGGCGACGGGCACATTGCTCGGCGCGTCGATCTCACTGTCAGGCTCACACGTGTTTCCAACGCCGATCAGCGTGCTCGACGGAAGCTGGCCATTCTTCGACGGACCCGATTTCACGCCGCCGTTGGCCAAGACGGACGTGATCCAGATCGGCGCGAGCGCGCCAGCGGAGTCGTACACGCTGACGTTCGGCAGCCCGGTCACCAACCCGGTGATCGAAATCGGGTCGCTCGGGTCGCGGCTGGACTTTCCAAGCGGGACGCAGATCACGAAGCTCTCCGGTCAGAGCGGCTTCACGGTGTCAGGCAGCTCGATCATCGGCGAGCCGAACAGCGCCCTCGGGCCGGATGGAGTCAACGACTCGAACGGCACCGTGCAACTCAGCGGAACGTTCACCTCGATCACGTTCACTGCCCTTTACACGCCAGTCTCTCCCGAAGATGGCGTACTGCTCCAGGTAGGCGCCGCGCCGCCGACACCACCCCCCGCAACGCCGCCGCCGACCACCACCACGCCCCCGCCGCCGCCACCAACTCCGCCGCCGCCCACCACGACGCCGATACCGACGCCCCCTCCCAGGCCGATCCCGATTCCCATCCTGCGTCAGCGAGTGGTCGACATCCGCGTCAGCGGGATCGAGGTGACCCAGGCGACTCAGTGGTCCGGATGCGGAGGCTGCGACGGGACGCTCCCGAGCAGGATCCCCGTCAAGAGCCTCGGAGGCGTGGTTCCGGCGAGTACCGCGCGCTACCAGGGAGTACGTATGGCCGCGGGCCATTTCACAGTCGTCCGCGTGTTCGCGACCTACACGCGACCCGCGGACCTCGCGGCGCTCGGCGGCGTCACGGCCAAGCTGGACCTCCTCGACTCGACCGGGAACCTGATCGAAACCCTCGCTCCGGACAGCGCGCCAGCCGCTCTCACCAAATCGGACTGCTGGACCTGCGTGACCCTGGCGCAGAGGGCCGACCCCACGGCGTCATTCAACTTCATAGTGCCTTGGCAGGAGACCTATCACCGCCAGATGAGTTTCCGCGCGACCCTCACCCCGGTTCGCTATGCCGGGGCGCTACTGCCGACCGTCCAGTGCTCCACCTGCCACGGCAACACGTTCACCCTGACGGGCGTACCGTTCGTCCAGACCCTGGATGTCCCGATCCACCCGATCCCGCTTACGGTCGGCAAGGCTCGTAACTGCGGGCTCTCAACCGCCTTCGGGTGCACCGACCAGACCGAGGACCAGGTATTCGCAGATGCGGCGCAGGTGCTCCCGGAAAACCTGCAGATCTACCCGTGGGACCCGCCCCTCGCGGTCGACGGCATGAACAACGCGCAGGCGGTGGCGGCCGTTGCGAAGCGAGCCAGCGATGACCGGCTGACGAATGGGGACTATCCGGTCGGTGTGTTCTCGGCCACGAGCCCGGGGGGCCTCGCAAACGGCTTGACCGCCGGGACCCTGTACGCCGGGCCAGGAGCGGCATCGATCGTGCAGGACAGCGGCCGACCGCTCACCAGCGTCATGCACGAGATCGGGCACGGACTCGGCCTGTCACACGCGGACACCGGAATGAGGCAAACCAACGCGTGCTGTCCGCCAGGGAAAACGTGTCCCCCCACCGCGCTCGTTACAGACAACTGTGGCCCGCACCCGGACGGAACTCCGGACTGTGGCGGCAACAGCAATGGCCAGCCTGGGGAATCGTGGCCACCGGACGACGAGGGCCGTCTACAGAGCGTCGGGTTTGACCGCCTCGGCTGGCAGATCTACAGAACCGGTTCGCTTCCCAGCACGTTCGTCGAGGGCTACACCCATACGGGCCTGCCGACCGCCGATCTGACCGCTGGCGCCCGCTACTACGACTTCATGTCCTACTGCCCGGCAGGCGGCGTCTTCGAATCCCTCGACTGGATCTCCGTGCGCAACTGGGAGCAGCTGATCGGCTTCCATCCACCTGCGACCGCTCTCCCCGCCGCCGCCGGCAGGCGCTCTCAGATCGCGCAGAGCCCGCCGTTGCGGGTGCTCGCAACGGTTGACGCGACCGGCGTGGCAACGATCTTCGACATCGCTCCAGGACAGGAGACGGACGGTGGCCCGACGCCGGGCAGCCCGTATCGAATCGAGCTTCGCGACGCCGCCGGAAAGACGCTCGCGAGCGTCGTTCCAACCACGACCCCGATCGAGGCCGACGGCGTCGGGCAGCAGCCAGCGCTGCTGCTGTCCGCGACGGTTCCGTTCGCCCCAGATGCCGCGGCGGTCGTGATCAGCGCCAACGGCCAGGAGCTGGCCGCCCGTTCACGCAGCGCGCACGCGCCGACTGTACGCTGGCTCGGGCCGAGCGGCCGGGCACGCATCGGGCGCACCGGCAGCACGCTCGTTCGCTGGAGCGCGAACGACGCGGACGGCGACCGACTCATTGCAACCGTCGATTACTCCCCCGACGGCGGCAGCACCTGGCAAGTCGTCGCGGACAGCATCGGCGGCAACTCCACGCAGGTGCCCAACCGCTTCCTCAGCGGCTCGTCCAACGCGAGGCTGCGGGTCCGCGTGAGTGACGGATTCAACGTCGGAATCGCGACCTCGGGACGCTTGCACACGGTCGGCGCGCCCCCGCGTGTGCAGATCACCGGCGCCGGCAAGAACTCGACCCTCAGGACCGATCAGAGCCTGCTGCTGCAAGGCGCGGCATTCGACGACGCCGACCACCCGCTCACCGGCGGTCACCTGCGTTGGTACGCGAACAAACGCCCGATCGGCCGCGGACCGCTGCTGACCGTCCGCCACCTCCACCCCGGCGTCACAACGATCAAACTTGACGCCACCGACGACAGCGGCCGAACGTCGTCCGCCACCGTGCACCTCAACGTCCGCGGACTCGCCCCCGTCCTCACACAGGTCCGCGCCCCCACCAAGGTTCGAGCACGCGCCCGCCGCGTCAGAATCAAGATCGCGTCCAACGTCCCAGCGGTCTTCAGCATCGCCGGCGCACACCACCGAGTGAGCAGCAAGCCGACCACCATCACGATCGCGGTTCGCCCAGGGCATACAACCCTCCGACTTCGATACGCCCTGACCTCAACCAGCGGCGTCGGGCACGGGACATACGTCGCCTCGCGTTGACCTGACATGACAAACGCCCCAGGGCAAGAGTCCTGTTCCCACACACGTGGACCGTGAGTTGCTAGAACCGGCCCCAGATGCGGTTCTCGGAGACATTCGTGGTGGAGGCGACGCCGGAGACGGTGTTCGACTACATCACCGACCCCGGCAACCTCCGTGATTGGCAGACCTCCAAGACGTCGGTCGAGCAGTTGACCGACGGTCCGCCGGGGTTGGGGACCCGGGTTCGAGAGCGTACGAAGCCTCCGGCGGTCAAGGAGTTCGAGCAGGTGGTCGAGTTCACCGAGTTCGAGCGCCCGCGCCGGTTTCACGTGCACATCGTCGAAGGGCCGCAGCCGATCGATGGAACCTGGACCCTCGAGCCTGATGGTGCCGGGACCAAGGTCGTGTTTGTCGCCGCCGGGAAGCTCCGCGGGCCGACGCGACTGCTCGGACCTCTCATCCAGCGGGCGATGGCCCGCGAGTTTGTCGGCTACCACCGCAACCTGCGCCGGAACCTGGGCGACACCTAGACCACCGGGCCCGCTGCGCGAGCTGCGACGGCTGCTATCGAGTGGAGCGTGTTTGGAAGTCCGTGGTCGAGAGGTGGCGCAGCATTGGATGCCTGGCCGCTCGCGGCCGACAGATAGAGCTTTGTCATGCGCAACCTTCCCCGTGAAACCTCACCTCCGCCCACAGATCGAGCACGCGGGCTTCATGGGGCCCGAGGTTGGAGAGCGTGGCGCAGCGCTCTCGGGTGGGGCGGTCGGGGAAGAGGACTGGATCGTCGCGGATAGCCGGCGGAAGCAGCTCACGAGCGCGGCGGTTGGGAGTCGCGTAGCCGTGAGCGGCGGTGGTGAGTGCTGCCAGTCGGGGGTCCATGAGCTCGCTGATGATCTTCATCGAGTGCTCGGGGTCTGGCGCGTCGGACGGGATCGTGGCTGCGGTCGTCCACAGCACCGCGCCCTCGTCCGGAACGGCGTAGGACAGGTCCCGCCGGGTGGCCATGGCGCGTGCCGCCGGCCCACTCCAAGCGTGGTGGGCGGCGACACGATCGGCCGTGACGGGCTCGCAGAAATCGTCGCTGTTGTAGGCGAGGACCGCTGGACGTTGGGAGAGGAGGAGCGCGCGGGCGTCGCGCAGCGCGTCGTCGTCGCAGTCGTTGGGGGAGCGCCCCCCGGCGATCAGCGCCGCGCCGACGACCTCGCGCCCCTCGTCGAGCATCCCGACCGTGATCCCTGGCGGCGGGGCGAACAGGGCATGCCAGCTGCGCATGCCGGATGCCAAGGGCCCGCGGAGGATCCCGGTGGTTCCGTAGGCGAACGGCACCGAGTGACGACACCCGGGGTCGTGCTCGGACTCCGTCGCCCATGGCTCGAGCCGCTCGACGGGCAGCGGGCCGAGCTCGACCAGCCGGTCGGCGTCGCGCAGCCGCTCGACCAGGTAGTCCGAGGGAAAGATGACGTCGAACGGCGGCTCGGACCCCAGCTTCTCCTCGAGGCGCTCGTTGGACGCCACGACGACGAGCTCCAGTTCGTCGTCGAGCAGCAGCGAGACCTTGCGAAGCGCCTCCGCTGACGGCATGCCCGGCCACGCGAGGAGGCGCATCGGTCAGGCGATCTCAGGGTGGAATTGACGCTGTGCGCGCACGATCGCGGCCAGCCACTCCGGCCATTCTCCGGGGGGTGCAGCGTCGGGCGGCACATAGAGGTCGAAGTCGTCGACACTCAGCTCCCCAAAGCCGGCGACGATCGCGCGATCGATCGCCGGGAGCGTCGTGACGTTGTAGCCGCCTTCGTGGACCCCAACGAGCCCGATCCCCAGGCTCCGCGCCAGGTGTGCCGCTCGTGCCGCCATCGCGCGGAAGCCGCCGAGCGAGATCAGCTGGTTGGAGAGTGGATCGGCGGCGTGGCCGTCCTGGCCGGCCGACACGAGCAGCAGCTGCGGCGCGAACGCCTCGAGCGCCGGGAGCGCGATCCGGTCGAGTGCCTCGAGGTACTCCCGGTCGCCCGAGCCAGGCGGCAACGGCAGGTTCATCGTCCCGCCGGGCGCTTCCGCGCCGCCGGTCTCGTCGAGCCACCCCGTCCCGGGGTACAGCGGCCATTGATGCAACGAAACGACGAGCACTGACGGGTCGTCCCAGTGAATCTCCTGCGTGCCGTTACCGTGGTGCACGTCCCAGTCGAGGATCGCCACGCGCTCAAAGCCGTAGGTCGCCTGCGCATAGCGCGCCGCGATCGAGACGTGGTTGAGCAGGCAGAAGCCCATTGCGCGGTCGCGGCCGGTGTGATGACCAGGCGGCCGGGTCAGCGCGAAGATGCTGTCGGGCCGGTGATATGCCTCCATCGCCACCGCATCGACCGCTGACAACGCCGCGCCGGTGGCGAGCAGACAGGTGTCGAAGCTCCCGTGCGAGATCCGCGTGTCGGTATCGAGCCAGATCGGCGCGTCGCTCTCGGCCGCCCGCAGGACATCGACGAACGCTTCCTGGTGCGAGCGCAGTAGGTCTTCGACTCGGGCGCACCGAGGCGCGAGCACGAACAGCCGATCCCAATGCTCCCAGGCCCTGAGTCGATCGACGACCCCCGGCAGGCGGCGCACGTTGTCCGGGTGCTCGCCAGGATCGTGGAGCTCCTGGCGCGGTAGGAGCACGACGCCGGTCTGTAGCTCCCGGCGCGCGTAGTAGCCGTGCGGAATGCTTCCGGCACCGTCGATCACGGGCTGGCTCATAGGACCTCGACGAGCCCGTCATCGATCCTCAACGTCTGGCCGTCTGCGCCGACGGCGAGCGCACCTCCCGCGTACGTGACACCCGACTCCTCGCCGCCGCGGTTTGCCACGAGCGCGATGATCCCGTACGCCGCCGCGGCGCCGGCGACCACGGCGCAAGTGCGTCGCCACAGCTCGCTCGGCTCGCTCGAGCCGGCGACGACCACCGCAGCACCCGCGCGGGCCGCAGACGCCCAGCTTTCGGGGTCACGCAGGTCGGCGCCGACTAACACCGCGGTTGGCCCCCACGGCAACGCGACGGTCTGCCCGCGATCGCCGTGTGCGGGGGAGAAGAACATCGGTTCGTAGCGCCCGGGGATCGCGTCGAGGGCCTGCTGGCGCTGCCGCAGCATCGGCTCGCCTGTACGTCCGAGCGCCGCCGTCAGATAGAAGACGCCCTCGCCTTCGGACTCGTATGCGGAGGCCGCGACCCACGCGCCGGCGGCCAGGTCGACGGCGTCGTCGAGCGTCGCGGCCGGGGCCCGCTCGGCGAGCTCCAGGCCGGCGCGGTCGCGGGTCGCCGGCAGATACGGGCAGAAGCTCAGCTGGGGCAGGCAGATCACGTCGGCGCCTGCACCCGCGGCTGCTCGGATACCCTCGCGCCAATCGCCGCCGTTCAGCAGCGCCGCCAGCACCGGGCAGTCAGTCCCACCAGACGTTGGCGACATGCGCGGTGAGGATCTCGACCCCGTCGTCCGTCACCAGCAGGTTGTGCTCGAACGCTCCGGTCCCGGCGCCTGGACGGCCGACCTCTGCCTCGACCGCCATCACCATGCCCGGCTGCAGGATCGCCTGCTCGCCGGGGACGAGCGACGGGTTCTCCCATGCCAGTCCGATGCTGTGGCCGAACGACGGATAGCTCTGGCCGAGCAACGCGACCCCCTGGCTCTCCACCGACCCCGGCACGTCGAAGCCGTGCTCGCTGAGCCAGTCCGCGCCGCGCGCGAACAGGTCGCCGCAGGCCACGCCAGGACCCATCCCGTCGATGATGTGCTCGACGACCGCGACCGACGCCTCCAGGACTTCGCGTTGGGCGTCGGTGACGCTGCGGCCGACGACCGTGGTGCGGACCATGTCGTAGAAGTAGCCGCCGACGGTGCCGTACATGTCCGGATGAATCATGTCCCCAGGCTGCAGCGGGCGCCGCCAGTTCCATGAGGGCATCCGATCCCAGAGGAAATGGTCGACGTGCTCGCCCGACGCCACCGGGATGTCCAGGGGGAACGCGCCCTGAGGGAGCCCGGCCTGCATAGCCGCGAGCACGCAGTCAGCCTCAGTCGCCCCCGGTATCGCTGCCTCGACGAACGCCTGGACCATCTCGCCTCCGACCCGCGTCGACTCGCGCATCAACGAGATCTCGCGCGAGGACTTGATCCGCCTCATGCCCTCGATCAGGTCGTCGGCCCAGGACAGGCGCAGCTCAGGCAGCGCGTCGCGGATGCGATCAACGGTGACGTGCAGCAGACTCTCGCGACCGATCAGGCCGACACGACCGCTGGCAAGACCACGATCGCGGAGCGCGGCGGCGAGGCCCGCCCATAGATCGAGCTCGACACGGACGTCGTCGATCGCCACGAGATCGGCTCGCCAGTCGGGGATCTCGACGACCAACGTTCCGTCGGCATCGGTTGGCATCACGAGCCCTGCGTAGCCACGTCCCGACCACTGGCCAGGTCGGTCCGGAATCTGCGGGAACGCCGAATAGTGGTTGGTGAGGTAGACGATGTCGGCGCCCCAATCGGCGCCGTTGGCGCCGCGGCTGACGACGAGCAGCGCCGTCGAGCCCCCGCTCCGCGGCCAGGGCGCGCAAACGCTCGCGCCGTTGGGTGTACTCCGTCCTCGGGATGGGCTCGATCTCGGTCGCTGTCATGGATTCCTTTCTGTCTGGTCGGGCCGACTGGGGTCAGATGCCCCGGTCGACCTCCTCAGGCTCCTCGTACCACTGCTTGCGCTCGCCGATCCGCGCACGGAGCTTCCACTTGCGGCTCTTCGGCGCGGCACCCAGAGCCTCGGCCAGGGCGTCGATCCGCCGGCTGATCGCCTCGGTGACCACCGTCTCGAAGGGCTGCTCGGCCAGACCGTCGCGAAGCCGACCGAGGTTGAGCTCAAACGTGTGCTGGAGCCCCCAATCGTCGGACGCCAGCGTCGTCACGCGCGAGACGTCGATCGCGTTGATGTCCTTCGTCGCGATGTCCTGGTCGGACGACCTCGTGGCTGGCCAGCAGCGCATAGATGTCGCTGCGGTCCTTGACGTTGAGGCTGACGATCTGCAGCTTGGTCATCAGCACGTCGGCCGGTGGACAGCGTCTCGGCACGGTCGCGGAGGCGGTCGGCGATCGGCAGCTCGTGGCACATCGAGAAACGACCCCACGAAAACGTCGATCTGGCGTTGGTTGGCGTCGTCGAGGTACAGCAGCCGGCGCGCGCCGTTGAGCGCGTTGAACTGCTCGTCGCCGACGTAACCAGCCCGCTCGAGCAGGAGCTGAGAGACCGCGCGCGTCGCGCTTGGACACCACGAAGTCGAGGTCGGCGATCTCGCGCTCGAACTCCGGGGCGAGCCGATCGGCGGCCAGCAACCGGATCGCCATCCCGCCGATCAGCCGGGCGTCGAGGCCCTCGGCCGCGACGAGGTCGAGGAGCCGCCGCGCCTCCTGACCGATGTCGGCAAGCGTCTGGGTCAGCTCACCCCACCACGAACTGGTAATCCGCCTTGGTCGAGCGCAGGTGTACGAGCACGCCCGAGATGCGACCGGTGTGGTAGTCGCTGCCTGGGTTGATGCACAGCGTGCGTCCGATGTGCGTCGCGCCCCGGGACTCGTGCACGTGTCCGTGCAGCGACGAGCATCGGCTGGTAACGCTCGATCAGCTCGCGAACCGCGGTCGATCCGCACGGCGCCATCCGGGCTGCCCGGCGGTCGCCAACGGACCCTCAGATCGGCGTCCAGTACCGGCGCCTGTCCAGCTGCGAGTCATAAGGCGGGACGTGGAGGTTGAAGATCGCCGCGGCCCAGGTCGCTCGCACCGCATCGGCCAGCACCTCGACGCGGCGGTAGAGCTCGTCCTCGTCGAGCTCGCGCGGCGAGTCAAAAGGCGTGCGGTTGGCATACCCGAGCGAAACCATCTCGCGGTCGGCGAACTCGACGATCCGCTCGTCGCACGCCTCGACCTTGGCGGCCTGCTCGATCGCAACGTCAACACCGGGCGGATCGTCGTTGCCGGGCATCACGAAGCACCGAACGCCGGTCCTCGAGCCTCTCGTCGGCGAGCGCCATCCAGCGCGCGAACGTGTCGAGCATCACCTCGGCGAACCATCCCTCGCGCTCATCGACGGTCAGCCCGGCGACGCGCCGCACCTCCTCGGGCGTCATCACCTGCGGATACATGCCGTTGGAGCGGATCCGGTGCTCGAGCTCGGCACGCTCCTCCTCGGTTGCGGCGCGCTCCGGCCGACCGAACAACTCGGCGGTCACCGAGCCATCCCCGTTCTCGACCACCGGGATCACGACCTTGCCGGCCACGTCGCCGCCCATCACGATCACCGGCGTCTCGTAGACGCTCGCCGCGCTGAGGAACTTACGCCAGAGCACCTCGGTTCCATGGATGTCAGACGCGTAGTACAGGCGCAGGTAGTCCCGCTCCCTGCCGCGTCTGCTCGAAGAACAGCCCCACAGTTACTCCGGTGGCAGCTCGCGGTAGTTCAGGGCCAGATCGATTCCCTGGCCGCGGCGCACGGCCGCCGAGACAAAGTAGACGACGAGCCCGATCGCAAACACGCCCAGGGTGAGCCAGATCTTGCCGGGGTTCGCGCTCAGGCTTGCGCCCGAGCCCGGGTCCCAGAGCAGGACGCTGAACCCCAGCCCGAAGCCGATCAGGGCCAGCGCCGCCGACGAGCGAGATCATCGGAATCCCGGCGATGCGCCGGTTGTAGGGAGAGTTCTCGACCATCGCGCGCTGCCGGTATGGCAGCACGATCCCGCCGACCGCGGTCACCAGCAGCGTCAGCGACAGACCGAGCAGCACCGACAGCGTGCTGAACCAGGTCGTGAACGCGTAGATCGCGGTGCTCCCGATCCCGAGCACCGTGACGATCGCGATCGCCAGCACCGGCGAGTGCGTGCGGGCGTCGACCCGCGACAGTTTCGCGGGCATGATCCGGTCAAACGACCACGCGAACATGCTGCGGCTGATCAGCAGCATCGTCTGCGGCAGCCAGATCAGCAAGCCGACCGCGAAACCGAAGATGATCAGCACGCTCCACACCCAACTACCCGACGCGATCCCCATGATCTCCGGGTAGGCCGGGGCACCCGACGTGAAGCCGTACGCGGACGGGTCGGCGAGGCCGATGCGCCCGTTGAAGCCGTAGCCGGTCACGTGCATGAACGCCGGGAACAGGATCACGATGAACAGGATCGAGACGCCCAGCGCTCCCGGGATCGAGAACAGGCTCGTGCGCTTGCGCATCCGGATCTCGCCCGCGAAGTAATTACTCGAGTACAGGAACCCGAAGATGTACCACCACACGCTCACCGATTTGAGCGTGATCGTGGTTCCAAAAGGCGTGTGGACGTAGCCGGCCTTGGCCGCCGACGCGGTCAGCTTCGCCGCGGCGTTCTGCGTGCCGAGGTTGGCGGCGTAGTCGTTGAAGTTGTGGATGAAGCCGGTCTTGGTCTGGAAGATCCCGACGATCACCGGCAGCAGGAACGCGCCGCCGATGTAGCAGACGAAGGCGATCACCTGCAGTCGCAGGAACAGCGTGAGTCCCGCCGATGATGAACACGGCAGCCGAGATCAGCAGCGCGGCCGACCCAGTAATGAAGATCGCGTAACTGTGCGAGAACCAGTTGCCGAAATCGAGCCACCCCGACGAGCCGGTGAAACCGGCCATCGTGCGCCCGAACGCGCCCAATCCGTAGGTCACCAGGTAGGTCGTGTAGAGGCCGTAGATGATCGCCAGCCACACGCAGTAGCTGAAGTTGCCGGCGAACCCGATCGACGGGTGCAGCGCACGGCTGTTGAACACGTAATCGCCGCCGGAGCGGGGCATCGTCTGGGACAACATGGCGTACAGGAACGCGCCCGGCAGCCCGAGGCACGCGGCGATCAGCGCCGAGACGATCAGGTTCGCGCCGGGGTAGGAGCCGATCAGCAAAAACGCGAACCCGAAGGCGAGCGCCACGCTCGCCCACATGACGTTGTAGAACAGCGCGTCGGTGCCTCGCGCCTCACGAACGAGTCCTGTCGCCTTGCGAGTGAACAGGCCCGGTGCTTGACCGGCAGTCGCGCCTTCGACGCTCATGAGCTCTCCCCTCGGGTTGTCACGCACGCTTCCTTCAAACCTTCAGGCTCCCGCCCCGCCGTGGTACGCCATCGCCTCCAGCGCGATCCGGCCCCCTAACAGTGCGGTCGCCGGGGTCGCGTCGAGGCTGGGCGCGACCTCGACGACATCGACTCCAACGAGACCCGGCGCCGCGATCGCCCGAACCAGCTCGATCGCTTCCCGGCTGCTCAGGCCTCCCGGGGTCGGGCAGCAGGTTCCGGGGGCGTGGGCGGCATCGAGACTGTCGATGTCGAAGCTCAGGTAGACCCCATCGCCGGCTGCACGTGCGACCTCGTTTGCCTTAGCCGCAGCCCATGCGGAGCCGTGCTCCCAGATCTCATCGAGCCAGATCACCGTAATGCCCCGGTCGCGGCAGTACTCGAGCTCCGTGCGCGGGTTCATCCAGCCGGAGATCCCGACCAGCGCGATCTTCGCGGGATCGAATCCGGCATCGACCGCACGCGTGATCGGGCAGCAATGGCTGAGCAGCTCGCCGCCGACGTCCGGTGCCGTATCCAGGTGGGTGTCGACGAGGATCAGCCCCGGGTCAGCGTATGTCGCGCGCACCGCTCGGACAGCCGGGATCGTCACCGAGTGCTCACCGCCGATCGTTACCGGAAGGGCGCCGGAGCGCAGGATCTGCTCGAGGTCGGCCTGGGCGCGCTCGAAAGTCGGCGCCGGAGCACCCGGAATCACGTCACAGTCGCCGCAGTCGACCGGCGACAGCGCCTCGGCCACGTCGAAGTCGAGCATCGCGTTGTAGGTCAAGAACTGAACCGAAACGTCGCGGATCCCGCGGGGGCCGTAGTTGGAACCGGTGCGGCTGATGTTCGTGGAATCGAACGGGATGCCGTAGATCGCCGCCTTTGCGCCCGCGTCGCGCAGCGCCGCTTCATTCGCCGGGACGTGGGGAAAGTGCATGAACGACCCTGCAAGTCCTGCGTGCAGCAGGCTCGTCCACATCGTTCCATCGGCCCCGCGCTCCCGTTCGCGCATTTGGCTCTTTCTTCCGCTTGCGAATTCTGCGAAAGCGCTTACGCACCTTCGACGCGGCAACACTCGCATAAGCGCTTTTGCAAGTCAAGGGCCGTCCGCTACGATCGCGCCGCGATGGTGCGATCCATCGGGATAAAGGAGGTAGCCCTCGCCGCAGGCGTGTCGACGACGACGGTCTCTCACGCCCTCAGCGGGAAGGGGCGGCTGCCCGAGGCGACGCGCGACCGGGTACGTCGGATTGCCGTAGATCTCGGCTACCGGCCCAGCGCGACCGCACGCAGCCTCGCCGGCGGGCGAAGCGGGATCATCGCGATCACAGTTTCCGGCAGCGACGACTTCGCGGTGCAGGTGGGCGATCTCGACTACTTCCTGCAGGTCGTCAACGCCGCGACCTCGACGGCGCTGGAGCGCAGCTACGCGGTCACGTTGCTGCCGGCGCACTGGAGCGCCGAGACGCTCGCCCGCGTGCCGCTCGACGGTGGGATCGTGATCGACCCGGTGCGTCACGACCGGATGGTCGAGGCGCTGACCGGGCGAGGCCTACCCGTCGTGACCCTCGGTCGCGAGTTGGGGGGTCCTGACGACGCCGCCTGGGTCGACAACGACCACCGCGCGGGCACGCGTGCGATGCTCGACCATCTCGTGGAGTCCGGCGCGAGGAAGATCACTCTGCTCGCGGCGCAGATGGTCTCCTCCTACGAGGCGGACTCGCTTGAGGCCTACTCCGAGTGGTGCGCCGAGCGCGGCGTCGCGCCGCGCGTTGCCCGCGTGCAGGGCGGGCTGAGTGAGCGTTCGGCCTACGTGGAGACCGTCAAGCTACTGCACCGTGCCAACCCGCCTGACGCGATCTACGCGACCCTCGATCGCCTGGCGCTCGGCGCACTGCTTGCAGCCGAGGCCCAGGGACTGCGAGTTCCGCAGGAGATCCGCGTCGCGGCCTGCACCGAGGGCGATCACAGTCGCCACAGCCGGCCGTCGCTCACGGCGTTGACGCTCAACCCGGAGCTCCTCGCATCGGAGGCGATCGACCTGCTCACCGACCTCATCGAGGGGCGCCCCACCGAGCGCCGCCGGGTCGTTTCGTCGGTCCTGATTCCCCGCGGATCGACCGTCGTCGGGCACACCCGCCGCAAACACACCGTGATCGGTGGGCCGAACGCGACCGCGCCGAGGGATGGCGACCGAAACGAGTTCAGAGAGAAGGCCAAACAGTGAGCAGAGTCATCATCACAGGGGCAACCGGGATGATCGGACGCAGCGTCTGCGAGGCGCTGCTCGCACGCGGAGATCAGCCTGCGGCGCTCTCACGCGACCCGCAGCGGGCGCGGGGAGCGCTACCTGCTGCGGTCGAGATCCTCCGCTGGGAGGCTCCTTCAAAGACGCCACCGGCGACCGAGGTGCTCGCGGGCTCGGACGCGATCGTCAACCTGATGGGAGAGTCGATCTCGCAGCGCTGGAGCGATGAGGTCAAGCAGCGAATCCGCGAATCGCGCGTGACGGCAACGCGGAACCTTGTGACCGGGCTTCGGGCACTTGACCAGGCGGACCGCCCGACGGTGCTCGTCTCCCAATCGGCGACCGGGTACTACGGGGCGAGCGATGATCGCGAGCTGACCGAGCAGGCTCCGGTCGGACACGACTTCCTGGCAGACGTCGTTGCGGACTGGGAAGCCGCCGCGCTCGAGGCAGCCGAGATCGTGCGTGTTGCCGTCACACGCACTGGCGTCGTCGTGTCGCCGTCCGGTGGCGCGCTCGCCAAGATGCTGCCGTTCTTCCGGGCCGGCGTCGGCGGGCCCGTCGCCGGTGGCCGCCAGTACGTGCCGTGGGTGCATCTCGATGATGTCGTTGCCGCAATCCTGTTCTGCGTCGACGACGAGCGGGCGAGCGGCATCGTCAATCTCACCGCCCCGCGGCCGGTCGACAACAAGGAGTTTTCGCATGCCCTCGGGAGGGCTCTGCACAGACCGGCGTTAGTACCGGTGCCGGGGTTCGCGCTTCAGTTGCTGTACGGAGAGATGTCGGAGATCGTGACCACGGGGCAGCGCGCCTTCCCGTCACGGCTGACCGAACTCGGCTTCTCCTTCCGCCATCGGGAGATCGAGCCGGCACTCCAAGACGTGCTCGCCTGACGCCGAAGTGGCTGGGGAGCTAATTCCCCAGGTCACCGCGAAGCTTGTCCAACTGCTCCTGGCGTCGACGGGCTTCTTCGGCAGCGATCTGGTCCTGCTCTCGCCCAGCTGCTTCGATCCCGTCGAGTTCCCCGGCGAGCTTTGCCAGCTGCGAATCGATCGCGTTGCGGATCTCGCTCCCGTGATCTGTGGACGGCACGACGATCGTGACCGTGTCGGTGTCGAAGTTCACCGAAAGCGCGTCCCAGAGCGCCTGCCCGTCGGAGCCCGACGGCGGGGGCTCGAGACCGAGATCGAAGTACCGGGCACGGATATGCACATCTGCAGCCCGCAGCCCTTCGACGTGAAGAGCTATCTGCGCGCCCCCGGATCCATTCTCGGTGAGATGACTGTTTGCCCAATCTGGAGTGAGTGCCATGGTGCCCAACCTACCTGAATATCGGTCGCGGCTAGGCAAGCGCGCCGGCTCCGACCTTTCCGAGGAAGTCCAGGACTCGCCGCCAGGCGTCGGCGGAAGCGTCGGCGTGCTCGTCGAACGAGCGGTCAAAGAACGAGTGCGGAGCGCCCGGATAGGTGTGAATTTCGTGCGGCACTCCTGAGCGAGTCAGGACCGCGTCGAATTCGGCGATGTCCTCCGAGGGAATCCCCGGATCGGCGCCGCCGTAAAGGGCGAGGACCGGCGTGCGGATCTCATCGGCATGCTTCAGCGGCGCGGGGAAGTCCGGATTGTCGGCGCCGAAACGACGTGGGGCGAGCGTGCCGTAGAAGCTGATCACTCCGTCGAGACCGAGCTCTGGATTCGTTCCGGCCAGATCCGACTGGGCGCCGCCGAAGCAGAAGCCCATCGTCACGAACGTGCTCGAACCAGTCCGCTCTGCAAGAAACTCACGGGCAGCGGCGATATCGGCCTGCACCTGGGTCGGCTTGGTCTGCATCGTGTGCGTCATGAAGTCGAACTCGTCGTCGCGCTCGCCGACTCCGGCGGTCCGCCCGAAGTAGTCGATCGTCAGAGCGTGATATCCAGCGGTGACGAACCGCTCGGCCAGATCGATATAGAAGCGGTAAAGCCCGCGGACATCGGGGAGGACGATCACGGCGGGCCCACCGATCGGCTCGGGACATTCGGCAAAGGCCGCTGCGAACTCCGTACCGTCAGCACTTTGAAGCGTCAACACCTCGGCTCCCGCGCCGCCCTCAATCAGGGCAGGAATCGCCCGCTCGGCGGGTACGAACGGCGGCAGGGCATTGAACTCGAAGCACATCGGCAGGCTCCCTTCGGATATTTACACCGACAGCGTAGATCTAAGGTCCGCAGGTCAGGGTCCAGCCGTCGCGCGGGCTCCCGCATCGTGGCGCCGCAACGATTCCTGGGCGCAGGGGGCGAACAACCGGAGGCGTAGGCGCGCGAGGCTCTCGCCAGTCAACCGTCGCCCCCATGCTCGCCCATCGGTTTCCCACCGTCCAGGTCGGGTCGATTGCGGCCACCGTGTCCATCGGCTCCGGCGCCGCGCCGGCGAAGGAAGCGCTCGCCGACGAGCAGGCCAATCAGCACTGCGACCGCTGTCCAGAGCAAGGGGTCGGTCGTCGACAGCGTGCGGGCCTGCGAACCCAGGTACACCACCGCCGTGGTGAGCGGCAGGTATCCGAGGACCGTGGTCCACGAGAAGCGCCACAGGCTGATCCGCGTCGCGCCGGCGGCGTAACCGACCAAGGCGAATGGGACGAGCGGGATCAGGCGACTGCTGAGCAGGAGTGATGTCCCGCCACGCTCCATCGTCGTCGTCAGCCATTCAAACCGGCGACCCAGCAGCCGCCGCAGCAGCGGACCGCCGACGGTCCGGCCCAACGCGTACGACAGGAGAGCGGACACGTACCATCCGCCCACGGCCAACGCCAGGCCGGGCCAGAATCCGTAGACGTACCCGGCGGTGGTGGTCACGATCTCGCTTGGATAGAAGATGATGGCGTGGAGCACCATCAGCCCCAGGAGCAGTGCAACCCCACCGGCCCCGAGGGAATGGATGTAGGCGCGAAGCTCAGTGAACTGCCCGTTCGCAACCAGGCTCACGCAATGGCGAAGCTCCGGCACCGCCGCGATCACCGCGAGCCCGACCACGATCGTCGCGATGCCCGCCACCAGCTCCGCCCGTTCGGCGGTGGACCCTCTATTGAACGTGGCCATCACTTCAAGGATGCCAACCGTCGCGTGACCCTCATGTAAACGCCGGGTAGTCCTCCTCCCAGGAGCCTGATCGTGACCGACCCGGGATGATGTTGCCGCCTGCAAAATCGGAGCACGCGTGTGGACCAGGACTGCCTGAAGCTGACGACCTACTTCGGAGAGCGCGATCGCACGCCGGAAGGGCTGCTGAGCGACGAGCTGATCGGCATCTACGGAACCCATCAGCTGCAAGCCAGCGTGCTGCTGCGTGGGATCAGCGGCTTCGGGCGACTTCACCATCTCCACACCGACCGCCTGTTGACACTGTCCGAGGACCTTCCCGTGGTCTCGATCGCCGTCGATGAGCGGCACCGGATCGAGTCGGTCCTCGAGACCGTCCTGCAGATCAAGCGAAAGGGCCTGATCACGCTCGAGCGAGCTCGGTTGCTGTCCGGCGAGATCGGCGTCGTCGAGATACTCGAGGAACTCGGCGAGGCGACCAAGCTGACGATCTACGTTGGCAGACATGACCGTGTCGGCCGGAGCCCGGCGTTCGTCGCGCTCTGCGACCTGCTCCACCGTCGCGGCATTGCGGGCGCCACCGTCCTGCTCGGCGTCGACGGGACGCGTCAGGGTCGCCGCCAGCGAGCCCAGCTGGTCGGCCGCAACGCCGACGTGCCGATGATGATCGTGGCGATCGGCGAGGGCGAAAGGATCGCCGCTGTCCTGCGCGAGCTCGGCAGTCTCCTGCGCGAACCGCTGCTGACGCTCGAACGTGTCCGAGTCTGCAAACGCGACGGCGAGCTGCTCGCCGAACCCCATGAGCTTCCCGGCACCGACGAGCACGGCATGGCGCTCTGGCAGAAGCTGATGGTCTACACCTCGAACGCCGCGATGCACGACGGACGCCCGCTCCACCAAGAGATAATCCACCGGCTACGCAAATCGGACGCGGCCGGAGTCACAGCCCTTGCCGGAATCTGGGGCTTCCACGGCGATCATGCCCCGCGCGGCGACAAGTTCTTCCAGCTTCGCCGCCACGTTCCCGTCTGCACGATCGCAATCGACACACCTGAGCAAACCGCCGGCTCATTCGCGATCATCGACGAGCTCACGTCCGAGCACGGTCTCGTCACGAGCGAAATGGTGCCGGCGCTCGCCGCGCTGAGCACTGCAGAGCAGCGCGGCGGCCTTCGGCTCGCGCGCCATCGTTTTTAGATTCGCTGTTCCTGAGCGGCCAACGTGCGGGCCACGTCGTCGGTGATCACCCCAGCCACACGCTCGTCGCCGAGCAGCGTGGCGTGCTTCTCCGGGTTGAAGCCCCAGACGATCAGCTCGAGGCCGGCTTCGCCGACCTCTCCGATCAGCGCCTCGCGCAGGAGCCCAACCTCCGGGAGGACGACCATCGCCCCGCAGGCCTGGGCCCGCGCGACCGCACGCTCCGAGGTGAAGGCGAGCAGCAGCCCAAGCTTCAAGCTGGGCGGCGGCGGCAGCGCCGCAGTGGAGGCGCTACTCAGACCCGAGGCGATCGCCGTCGTCGCCGACTCGGCGGGGCCAGGTGAGGTCATCGATCGCACCTTCCTCGGCTCGGCTGTGCGGCTCGAGGTGATGTTCGACGGCGGTCAGAATGTACTCGTCGAGTGCTCCAGCAACGACGCCACCGTGGCGGTCGGAGCCCGCGTCGGCCTGCGCACCCTGGCCGACGCCGTCACGGTCACGAACCCAAGCCGCTAGAAGCCCGTTCAGTACCCCGGACTGCTACCAGGCACCACTTGGGGGCGTGGGGCTGGGCCCGTGAGCCCAGCCCCACAGCGTTCACACGACTCACGAGGCGAAGGCGCCCGCAAATGTGACCGACGTTTTGCCAGCTAAGCCTGTGGACTTCGGTCGGTCAGGCTCGTGCTGTCGCCAGGCGAATCCCGACGCCGATCAGCACGATGCCGGAGATCCGGTCGATCGCCGCCTTGACACGCGCCCGGCTGAGCAGGTCCGACATACGCACAGCCGCCAGCGCGTAGCTGCACATCCAGGCCACATTGATCGCGATGAACGCTGCCCCGAGCAGCAGCATCTGGATCAGCGCAGAGCCGTCCGTCGAGACGAACTGCGGCAGCAGGCTCGTGAAGAAGATCGCAACCTTCGGATTGGCGAGGTTGCTGATCACGCCCTGGTTGAAGCCGCCGCGTCCGTCGATCGTCCGGGCTGGACGGGCCGCCGCCTCGGGATCGCCCGCCGCGTGCCGCGAGTCCCAGATCGCGCGGGCGCCGATCCAGACCAGGTACAGGGCGCCGATCAGCTTCAGCGTCGTATAGACCGTCTCGGAGGCCCTGAGGAGCGAGGCAATCCCGAGCGCGGTCGCGACGGTCCACACTGACAGTCCGGCGTTGACTCCGATCGCGCTGCCGAGAGCCGCGCCGCGTCCGTGGATCAGTGCGTTCTTGGTGACGACCGCCGTATCGGGACCGGGCAGCAGCGCAATCGCGATCACGACGCCGACGTAGACGGAGAAATGACTCGGCACGGGGTCAGTATTCCACTGCGCGTTGACCGTTTGGCACCTGGCCAACAGAGGTCGAGCCTCCCGCTGACGCGCTTGACCGTCGGGGCCACTTGAGCCTACGTTGGGTTTCGCGTGCGACCTTGACGCTCACCGACCCAAGTGGAGGCTCCAAATGCAGCTCGATGGCATGCACCACATCACGATGATCACCGGCGAAGCCCAGCGCAACGTCGATTTCTACGCCGACCTGCTCGGGTTGCGGCTGGTCAAGAAGACGGTCAACTTCGACGCCCCGGAGGCCTATCACCTGTACTTCGGCGACGAGCGCGGCTCGCCCGGCTCGCTGTTGACGTGGTTCGAGTTCGCGGGCGCGACTCCGGGTCGCGCCGGGGCCGGGATGATCCACACGATCCAGTTCGGCGTCGCCGAAGAGTCTTCGCTCGATTTCTGGGACGCGCGGCTGGCGGGCGCCGGCTACTCCAGCGACCGCTCGGACAGATCGCTGCGGTTCGCTGACTATGACGGGCTCGGACTCGAACTCGTCGTCGCCGATCCCGCCAACCCGCCACTTCGGGCTCGCGATGCCGAGATTCCTCAGGAACACGCGATCCTGGGCGTCGCAGGAGCGCGCGCCTACATCGGCCGCCCGATCGAGACCGATGCCGCGCTGCTGACCGAGACGCTCGGCTTCAGCGCCGCCGACGTGCCCGGCCGCTACCGGCTCCAGGGCCCAACGCGCAACTTCGAGCTGACCTACGAGTCCAGCGACCAGAACGGGCTCCAGGGCGCCGGCACCGTCCACCACATCGCCTGGCACTCGAGCGATGAGGATCACGTGCCGTGGCAGCAGCGGGTCGAGGCCGCCGGGATGCGCGTCACCCCGGTGATCGACCGCGACTACTTCAAGGCGATCTACTTCCGCGAGCCGCAGGGGATCCTGTTCGAGATCTCGACCTCGTCGCCCGGCTTCGCCGTCGACGAGGACCCCGATCACCTCGGCGAGGAGCTACGACTCCCCAAACAGCACGAGCACCTGCGCGCTCAACTCGAGCGGACCCTGACGCCGATTCGCAACCCGCGATCGGTTGGGACCGCTCGATGAGCGCCCTCACCTATCGCGAACGGCCCGCGGACGGCGACGCACGCGGGCTCCTCGTCCTGCACCACGGCCGCGGCGCCGACGAGCACGACCTGCTCGATCTCGCCGATCTGCTCGACCCAAGCCGGCAGTTACATGCGGTGATGCCGCGGGGGCCGCTGACGATCGCCGGCTGGCCCGGTTACCACTGGTACGCGGTCCCCCGCGTCGGCTTCCCCGACCACGCGACCTTCCACGCCGCCTACAGACAGCTCGGCGCATTCCACGACGAGCTGTGGCAGCGCACCGGTATCACCCCCACCGACACCGTGTTCGGTGGCTTCTCGATGGGATCGGTGATGAGCTATTCGCTCGGGCTCGGGCCCGACCGGCCAGCGGTCGCGGGGATTCTCGCCTTCTCGGGCTTCATCCCGACGGTCGAGGACTGGACAGGAGACCTGCAGGGCCGCGCGAACCTGCGCGCGTTCATCGCTCACGGCCGCCAGGATCACGTGATCGATGTGGAGTTCGCCAGGCGCGCCCGCGACCTACTGATCGGTGCCAACCTCGAGGTCGAGTACCACGAGTCCGATGTCGCCCACCAGATCGACCCAAGCCACATCCCCGCGGCTCAGGCCTGGCTCGCCCGCACGTTCGCGGCCGACGCCGCACCCCAGACCACCCGGACGTGAACGCAGATTCGATCCTTGTCACCGGCGCGACCGGCCCCCACGGCGCCGCGGTCACGCGGGCGCTGCTCGCGGCCGGCTATCGGGTCCGCGCGCTGACGCGCGACCCGAACTCGAGCAGGGCGCAGCGGCTGGCGTCGATCGGTGCTGAGCCGGTGGGCGGCGATCTGCTCGATCCACAGTCGCTGGCGATCGCGATGGACGGGGTCGAGGCCGTCTACGGTGTCACGACACCGTTCGGCGGCGCCGGCGCAGAGCAGGAGGTCGAACAGGGCCGCCAGCTGATCGCCGCTGCCAAACGGGTCGCGCTGCCCTGGCTGATCCTCGCCTCGGTCGGCAGCGCCGACCAGGACACGGGGATTCCGCACTTCGTCAGCAAGGGGCAGATCGAGGAGTTGCTGCTCGATTCAGGCGTCCCACCCACGATCGTCGCCCCCACGTACTTCTACGAGAACCTCGGCGATCCGGCGGAGATCGTCGCGGCCGGCGCGCTGGCGCTGCCGCTCCCCGCCGACAAACCACTCCAGCAGGTAGCGCTCGCGGACCTCGGGGCCGTCGTGGCCGCGATGATTGCCCGGCGCGGGGAGTTTCTCGGCCAGCGACTGGAGGTCGCAGCCGACGGCCCGACGCCGGCCGCGATGGCGGACGCGATTGCCGGCGTCAGCGGTCGCCCCGTCGCCTACCGAGAGCTGCCGATCTCCGACGTCACGGCGCGCGACGCCGACATCGCGGCGATGTACCGGTTCCTCGGCACCGTCGGGTATCGGGTCGACAGCGCCGAGGTGGCTGCCCGCTTCCCGGAGCTAACAATGACGACGTTCCACGACTGGGTGGAACACGAGTTGGTTCCCGCGTAGCTCTACGGGCCTGACGTCGAATGCACGCGCTACGGATCGCGATCCTGGTCGTCTGGATTGTCTTCTGGACCGGATGGCTGATCTCGGCTCGCTGGTCGAAGCGAGGATCCGGTCACCGCGCCGTCCCTTGGGGATTCCGGATCATCGTGGTCGGCGGAATCGCGATCCTGCTTGCTCACTCGCACACAGGCGCCGTTCACATGCTCGCGTTGGGCATCGTCGGGACGGTGATGTTGGTTGCCGGTCTGGCGCTGGCGGTCTGGGCACGCATCACGCTGGGCCGAAACTGGGGCATGCCGATGACCCTCAAGGAGGAACCTGAACTGGTGACCTCGGGTCCGTATCGCTTCGTTCGGCATCCGATCTACAGCGGCATCCTGCTGGCGGTGCTGGGCACCGCGATCGCCACCTATGTGCTCACGTTTGTCATCTTCGCGGTGTTGGCGGTCTACTTCGTCTACAGCGCCAGAATCGAGGACGGCCTGATGGCGACGTCGTTCCCATCCAGGTATCCGGCGTACCACGAGCGGACGAAGATGCTGATTCCGTTCGTGCTGTAGCACGCCGCGGGCGAGGACGAACGACGGCGGCTACCCGAGGTTCCAGCGCTCGATCACGCGCCGCTCGTGCTCGTGCCCAAGCCGCGCCGTCGAAGCCGGCGACAGCAGTAGCCGCGCCCCGTCCGCAGCCTCAAGCCCGATCCAGCGGGCGCCGAGGACGCGCAGCACGTGTCCGTGGGCGAAGGCGATGACGCGAGCGCCATCGAGTTGCGACAGCACAAAATCGACGCGAGCGGCGACGTCCGCGGGCGATTCCCCCCCGGGACACCCGTCCTGCCACATGTTCCAGCCCGGATTGCGCTCGAGGATCTCCGGGGTCGTCAGACCTTCGTAGTCGCCGTAGTCCCATTCGCGCAACTGATCGACGAGCTCGATCCGCTCACCGAATCCGGCCAGCTCGCAGGTCTCCCGGGCGCGCCGCAGTGGGCTGCACAGGACACGGTCAAACTCGCCAGGATCAAGCGTCCGCGCCAACGCCCGCGCCTGGTCACGACCGGCAGGTAGCAGCGGCAGGTCGGTGCGGCCGGTGTGCCTGCCGTTCTCGCTCCACTCGGTGGCGCCGTGGCGCACGATTACCAGGGGCGGCTCGGTCATTTGGCCGCGCCGTTCCGGAGCTCCTGGTCGGCGAGCAGCGCTGCGCCGAGGACGCCGGCTCGGGTGCCGAACCTCGCGAACCGAACGCGCGTATGCCCGCGGAGCCCCGGCACGATATATCCCTCTGCGATCTCCCGCGCGGGTCCGAGCAGGAGCTCCCCAGCCGCGGCCGCGCCACCGCCGATCACCACCTCTCCCGGATCGAAGGTGTTGACGACGTTGGCGATCCCGATCCCGATCGCGTGTGCCCAGCGCCTGACCGCGGCCGCCGCAAAGCCGTCTCCCTCCATGGACGCGGCGACGACGTCGGCACCGCCCAGGTGCGCTCCCGTGGCAGCCTTGCGGGCCAATGTGGAGCCCGGATCCTCGGCCGCGACCGCCCTGGCTAGGCGGTCGATCGCGTGTCCCGCGGCAAACCATTCGAGCGAGCCGGGATGCGGAAAGTGCTCCCCGGCCGCCGGCACATCGTCGAGCGCGCTCTCCCCCATATCGAGCCCGATCAGCGTGTGCCCGAGCTCCCCAGCTCCGCCGGTGGCGCCGCGAAAGATGCGGCCGCCGATGATGATCCCGGCGCCGACACCGGTCCCGATCGTCAACATCACCAGATTCTCGGAAACGAGGTTGAGCTGTTCGTCGTGGGCCTCGGCAAGCGCCGCTGCGGCCGCGTCGTTGTCGACGAACACCGGGACTCCGATGCGATCTCGGAGTGCCTCGCGAAGCGGCACGTCGGACAGGGGGATGTTGACGGACGTGACGACCCGGCCGGTCGCGAACTCGACGATCGACGGGACGCCAACTCCCACCGCATCGATTTCCGCGTCGCCTCGCGCCTCGGCGATGATCTCGACCAGCTGGTCGATCAACTCCTCGGTCCCCGACAGCTTCGTCGGGTGCTGGCACGTCTCATTGAGGCCGGGGTGCTTCAGCATCGCGGCGGCGACCTTCGTGCCGCCGAGGTCGATTCCGACAACCGTGCTCACGGCCGCACCCGGGCGCGCCTATCGTTTCGAAAGCGGCTCAAAGTCGGGACGCGGCCTCGGAGTCGAGCAGCACTCTGATGTTGTCGGCGTGCTCGGCGATCAGCGACACCGGAGCATCAGGGCTCGGGCGAGCGTCGCCCCCAAAGCCCCGTGCGATCGCATCTGCTTTGCTCGCGCCCGTCGCGAGCAGGACGACCCGGCGGGCACGGCTGATCGCCGGAAAGGTCATCGTCACCCGCGGCACGAACGGCTCCATGCCCGAGACGGGCACTCCGACCACCAGCCGCTCGCGCTCGCTGAGAGACTCCTGTCCAGGGAACATCGAACAGATGTGAGCGTCCGGTCCGAGTCCGAGCAGCATCAGCTCGAACTCGATCTGGGCGGGTGGGCCGAGCCCGCCAAGCTCGGCGAGCGCCTGCTCGTAGTCGAGCGCTCCCTGCTCCGGGCCAAGCTCGCCGAGCACCCGGCGACAGAACCCGATCTCGACACCGGCAGCGGCGACAGGGTCGAGCAACGCCGCCTTGATCGGCCCGAAGTTCGACACCTCGTCGTCGGGGGGCACGCAGCGGTCGTCGGTGAACCAGAGCCGGGCGCCGGCCCACGCCTGGGGCTGCTGAGCGGCATGCGCGTAGGCGGCTTGCGGTCCTCGACCGCCTGTCAGCACCACGTGGCCGCCGCTCCGGGCCGCGTCGACGAGCAATTCGGCGCAGGTCAGATCGGGGTCGTCGAGAATCTCGATCTCGACTGTCACGGACAGAACCTCCTCGCCATGGTCAGCGCCGGCGCATAGGTCGGATCGCGCAGCAGCGCCTGCCTGACGCCTTCGCCGAGGATCCCGCCCTCGCCGCGAGAGGCGCCCAGCACCTGCCATTCGCGCGCGACTCCATCAAGGTCGAGCTCGCGGGCGGTCATGCCGCCACGGCGGCGGTCGAGCGACAGCTCCCAGCCGTCGGCGCCGGCGACCGTGACCCCGGCGATCCCCCGAACCGGCAGATCGACGGGGTCGAACCGGAAGTCGACCGACAGACCAGCGCCGTTCTTGACCGCCGCGCCCTCGCGTGCCCCGGCTCCGCAGGGCACGAGCGCTCCCGGCACCCAGTCGAGCCTGGAGCTCAGCCAGCCGCTCAGCAACAGCGCCGAGACGACGGAGCCCCCCTGGTGCCTGACGACCACCCGGTTGAGATCGACGAGCCCGTGGCGGCGGGACGGAGCGTCGAAGCCGGCGGCAAGCCGCTCGCGCCAGGGGATCGTCCGCAGCCACGCCAGGTCCACCACGTAGACGGCCTCGGTCAGCTCCTCGGCGCGGCGCAGCCCGGCTCCGGGCCCGTCGAACTGCGTCGGATCGTCGGAGTCGATCAGGATCACGTCAATCATCCCCAGCAGCGCCTCGACGCCCTCGTCGAGGCTGTGCGGGGACCATAAGACCGTCGGCAACTCGGACACGATGACCGGATCGATCACCGTGTCGAGCCGCCGCAGATGCTGGGGCCCGATCTCCATCTCGACGGTTTCGCGCAGGACCCCAGTGCTCCCGTCGGTCGACGCGTCGCCGCTGATCACCGCGCTGGCGTCGATCGTCTGGCGGCCAGATTCGACCGCGCAGACGATCGTGCGCGAGGCGTGGTAGCGACCGACGCCGTCCAGCCGGTTGACGATCTCGCCCTTCCAGTCGCGGTCGATCACGACCACCAGGTTGAGCACCCGGGCCGGCGCCAGCGTCTGGTTTGCGGCGTGGCGTTCGCGCAGCAGTTCGCGCAGCGCGGCCTCGATCCGCTCAGGAGTCGTGTTCTGCTCGGCCCACCGAGCCTCCTCGGCCACAGTCCGCTCCGCTCCGCCCGATCGCCTACAGCCGGCGCCAGACGCGCCCGTCGTCCAGCAGCGCGTTGGCTTGGGTCGGGCCTGCCGATCCCGCCGGGTACTCGGGAATCGGCGAGAGGGTGTCGTCGCGCCATGAGGTCAGGATCGGGTCGATGATCCCCCACAGCGCCTCGACCTCGTCGTTGCGGGTGAACAGCGTCGCGTCACCGCGCATAGCGTCGAGGATCAGGCGCTCGTAGGCCTCCGGCGATTCCGACAGGAACGAGGTCCCATAGTGAAACTCCATGTTCACCGGACGAATACGCATTCGGGTGCCCGGGATCTTCGCGCCAAGCGACACCGATACGCCCTCGTCGGGCTGCACCGTGAGGATGATCTGGTTTGCCTGCACGCCGACCGAACCGGTGCTTTGGAAGGCGACGTGCGGGACGGGCCGCAGCGTGACCGCGATCTCGGTCAGCTTGCGCGCCAGCCGCTTGCCCGTGCGCAGGTAGAACGGAACGCCCGCCCAGCGCCAGTTGGACACGTGCAGCCGCAGCGCCGCGTAGGTTTCGGTGCGCGAGTGCGGGTCCACGCCCGGCTCCTCCAGGTAGGCCGGCGACTCGACCCCGCCGACGACGCCGCGACCGTACCGGCCGCGAACCGCCATCACGGGGACCTCTTCGACGAGGGGCGGGATGACGGCCTCCAGCACCTTGACCTTCTCGTCGCGCACGTGGTGTGCGTCGAACGCCGTCGGCGGTTCCATCGTCAGCAGCGCAAGCAGCTGCAGCATGTGGTTCTGGACGAGGTCGCGGAGGGCCCCGGCGTGGTCGTAGTAGCCGGCGCGGCTGCCGATCCCGATGTCCTCGGCGGCGGTGATCTGAACGTTGTCGATGAAGTTCCGGTTCCAGACCGGTTCGAACAGCGCGTTGGCGAACCGCAGCGCCATCAGGTTCTGAACCGTCTCCTTCCCGAGATAGTGGTCGATCCGAAAAACCTGTTGCTCATCGAAGTAGCTGAGCACCTCATCGTTCAGCGCCCGGGCCGAGGCCAGGTCATAGCCGATCGGCTTCTCGATCACCGCCCGCACCTCGGCGTCCTCGGAGCGGTTGAGCCCGGCCTCGCCGAGGCGGCTCGTGATCACCGAGAAGAACTCGGGCGCGGTCGACAGGTAGAAGACCCGGTTGAGAGGCGCACCGAAGTCCTCGTCGAAGCTGTCGAGGACGATCCGCAGCCGCTCATACAGGTCGTCGTCGTCAAACGAACCACGAACGTAGCGGACGTTCGACAGCAGCCCGGTCAGCACGTCATCGTCGGGCCGACGCCGCGAGAAGCGCTCGATTGCCTCCCGGGCCTCGAGCCGGAACTCATCGTCGGTGAGCTCGCCGCGGGAAACACCGACGAGCTCCATCCGCTCGGGCAGCGCGCCCTCGTGGGCGAGGTTG
Source organism: uncultured Solirubrobacterales bacterium (assembly GCA_963805095.1). GTDB lineage: Bacteria > Actinomycetota > Thermoleophilia > Solirubrobacterales > Solirubrobacteraceae > Palsa-465. The sequence continues at coordinate 554,763 of CAWDSW010000010.1, read as the reverse complement.
TAAATCGCCGGTAGCAGCTTGCGTCTAGCGAGGTCGCCGCTCGCACCGAAGATCACGAGCACGGTCGAGCGAACCGGGAGCCGTTCCAGGCCCTCGACCAGCGGGTTCTCGGTCAGCAGATCGAAATCCGTGGTGGTCAGCGATCAGCCTCCGGACCCGGCCCAGCAGTGGAGTACCACGTCAGTTCTCGGCGTACGCCGAGCGTCGCTGCTCGATCCCGTCCAGCAGGCTATTCATCGAGCCGATGAACTGATCGATCCCGTCGGCCAACAGCTCGGCGGTGACCTTCTCCATGTCGACCCCGGCCTGCTCGAGCGCAGCCAGGTCGACGCTCGGGTCGATCTCGGCGGTCATCCCGGGAACGGTGCCGTGGTCGGCGAACGCTCGCAGCGTCGCCAGCGGCATCGTGTTGACTGTGTGCGGAGCGATCAGCTGATCGACGTACATGATGTCGGAGTAGGCCGGGTTCTTGGTTCCGGTCGACGCCCACAGGGGTCGCTGCAGGGCCGCGCCCGCGGCAGCCAGCGTGTCCCAACGGTCGCCGGAGAAGATCTCCTTGAACCGCGCGTATGCGGCGCGGGCATTGGCCAGCGCGGCGGTGCCGGCAAGCTTGGTGGCTTCGCCGCCGATCGCTTCCAGCTTCTTGTCGGCGTTGGTGTCGACCCGGGATACGAAGAAGCTGGCGACCGATGCGATGTTGAGCGGCTTGCCCTCTGCGCGACGGCGCTCGAGCCCGCGGATATAGGCCTCGGCGACGGCCTGGTAGGACGCGACCGAGAACAGCAACGTGATGTTGATGTTGATCCCCTCGTAGATCGACTGCTCGATCGCGCCTACTCCCTCGGGAGTGCCCGGGATCTTGATCATCACGTTGGGCCGGTCGGCCGCCTTCCAGTACGTCCGAGCCGACTGCAGGGTGGCGTCGGTGTCGTGCGCCACGTCCGGCTGGACCTCGAGCGAGACAAAGCCATCGTGTCCGCCCGAGGCGTCGAAGACCGGACGGAGAGTGTCGGCGGCGCGCTGGACGTCGCCCACCGCAATCGCGTCGTAGATGGTCTTGGCGTCCTGACCCTCGCTCGCGAGCCTCTGAATCAGCTCGTCGTAGTGATTGGTGTCGACGATCGCCTTCAGGAAAATCGTCGGGTTTGAGGTGACGCCGCGCAGCGAGTCCTGCGCGACCAACCGCGCGAGCTCGCCTCCGGCGACCAGCTCCCGGCTGATCTGGTCGAGCCAGACACTGACACCGGCGTCGGTCAGGGCTTTGAGGTTGGCGTTCACATCTGAGGTCGTGCTCGTACTCATTTCGGCGTACCTCCACTGAGGCGTTCATGTAGCGCTCGTCCGAGTTCGGTTACCCGCTCGGCGGTGATTCCAAAGTGTTCGTAGACGGCCGGGGCCGGGGCGGATGCCCCGAACGACGACATCCCGACGAACTCGCCGTCCTCGCCGATCCAGCGATCCCAGCCGAGCCTGGCTGCCGCCTCGACCGCGATCCGGGCGCGCACGCGGCGCGGGAGCACCTGCTCCCGGTAGGAGTCGTCGGTCTCCGCGAAGGTATCGAGGCAGGGCGCGCTGACGACCCGCACCCGGATCCCTTCGGCGGCGAGCTTGTCGGCCGCTTCCAAGCACAGCGACACCTCCGAGCCGGTCCCGATCAGGATCAGTTCCGGGTCATCGCCGTCGGCTTCGCGGAGAACGTAGGCGCCGCGTTCGATCGCGTCGTCGGGGATCGACGCCGCGTCCAGGATCGGCAGGTTCTGGCGGCTCAGGGCGAACGCCGTCGGATGCTCGGTGCTGCGCAGCGCAAACCTCCAACCGAGAGCGGTCTCGTTCGCGTCAGCGGGCCGCACCACGTTCAGCTGCGGAATCGCCCGCAGCCCCGCGAGGTGCTCGATCGGCTGGTGGGTCGGTCCGTCCTCGCCGAGCCCGATCGAGTCGTGGGTGTAGACCCAGACGACCGGAAGCTTCATCAGCGCCGACAGCCGGATCGCACCGCGCATGTAGTCCGAGAAGGTCAGGAAGGTGGCGCCGAACGCTCGGAAGCCGCTCAGCCCGAGGCCGTTGACGATCGCCCCCATCGCGTGCTCCCGGACCCCGAAACGCAGGTTGCGCCCGCCGAACTCCCCGATCGCCACGTCGCCGCCCTCGCCGATGTCGGTGTTCGTCGACGGTGCCAGGTCGGCCGAGCCGCCGATCAGTTGCGGAACCCGTTCGGCGGCCCACTGAATCGCGGCCTCCGAGGCCTTGCGCGTCGCCATCGGCTTATCCGAGGCATCGAAGCGCAGCGGGCCGCCGGCGTCCCAGCCAGCGGGCGGGACGCCGGCGCGAATCTGGTCCACGAGCTCGGCGTCGCGCGGGAATTCGGCGCGGTAGGCCGCAAACTTCCCGTCCCATTCCTGCTCGAGCTCGCGCCCGCGCGGGACAACGGTGCGGAAGTGGGCGAGCGCCTCGTCCGGGACGTAGAAATGCTTGTCGGGGTCCCAGCCGTACGCCTCCTTCGTCAGCCGCACCTCGTCCTCGCCCAGCGGTGAGCCGTGCGCCTTGAACGAATCGTGCTTGTTGGGGCTGCCGTAGCCGATGTGCGAGCGGACGATGATCAGCGACGGCCGGTCTTCAACGGCCATCGCGTTGCGCGCGGCACTCTCCAGACGGTCGGGCGACAGGTCCTCGCCGACGTCCTCGACGTGCCATCCGTACGCTCGGTAGCGAGCCCCTACGTCTTCGGAGAAGGACTGCGAGGTCGGGCCCGCAAGCTGTACGTGGTTGTTGTCATAGAAGGCGATCAGCCGGCCGAGCCCGAGATGACCCGCGAACGAGGATGCCTCGGCCGAGACCCCCTCCTGGAGGTCCCCGTCGGAGACGATCGTGAACGTGTAGTGATCGACGATCTCGTGGCCGGGGCGGTTGAACCGGGCGGCGAGCATATGCTCCGCCAGCGCCATCCCGACAGCCATCGAGATTCCCTGGCCGAGCGGGCCGGTGGTCGCCTCGATCCCGAGCGCCAAGTCGCGCTCCGGGTGGCCGGCCGTCGGATAACCGAGCTGGCGGAAGTTCTCGATGTCCTCCAGCGTCAGCGGGTACCCGGTCAGGAACAGGCTCGAGTACAGGAGCATCGAGGCGTGCCCTGCCGACAGGAGGAATCGATCGCGGTCCCACCAGAACGGGTTGGAGGGGTTGTGGCGCATCACCCGCGTGAACAGCGTGTAGGCGACCGGGGCAAGACCCATTGGCGCACCCGGGTGTCCGGAGTTCGCCTTCTGGACGGCGTCGATCGAAAGCGTGCGGATCGTGTCCACGCACAGCTCGTCGAGCCGGACCCGGTTCTCAGTCTCCTCGGTCGCGGTCAACGGAGCACGCGTGCGCTTGTGGATTCGACCACTGCCATGCAGGTTAACCGTATCGCGGGCCGAGTCTGTGAACAGGCCGCTAAAGATCGCTGTGAAAAGGAACTAACTGTCTCGCCCTGTCGCCTGGTGCGGGCCATCTCAGCCGAACAGCACGCCGTAGCGCTCGTACTCCTCGCGCGGCACCGTCCGCGTGGTCGCCACTGCCTCGGCCAGTGGTACGAGCCGAATCTGAGTCGCCCGCAGCGCGGTCATCATCCCCCAACGTCCGTCGTGCGCTGCGTCGATCGCTGCCAGCCCGAGGCGCGTCGCGAGCACCCGGTCGAACGCCGTCGGGCTGCCGCCGCGCTGCACATGGCCGAGCACGGTGGCGCGGGTCTCAAATCCGGTCCGAGCTTCGATCTCGCGCTCGAGCACATAGCCGATGCCGCCGAGCCGCTCGTGGCCGAACTCGTCGGTGGTCCCCGACGCCACCGTCAGCGTCCCCTGGGCGGGAACGGCGCCCTCGGCGACGACGACGATCGAGAAGTAGCGGCCGCGCTCGTGGCGGTGTCTGATCAAGCGGCAGACCTCGTCGATGTCGAACGGCAGCTCGGGGATCAGGATCACGTCGGCACCGCCCGCGAGCCCTGAGTGAAGCGCGATCCAACCCGCGTGGCGGCCCATCACCTCCACCACCAGGATCCGGTTGTGGCTCTCGGCGGTCGTGTGAAGGCGGTCAATTGCATCGGACGCGATCTGCATCGCGGTGTCGAAGCCGAACGTCTGGTCGGTCGCGCCCAGGTCGTTGTCGATCGTCTTCGGAACTCCGATCACGTGGATCCCATCGAGGTGAAGCCGGTTGGCGGCACCGAGGGTGTCTTCGCCTCCGATCGCGATCAGACCGTCGAGCCGGTGCCTGGCCAGCGTCTGGCGGACCTGCTCGACGCCGCCCTCGCGCTTGTAGATGTTCGTCCGCGAGCTGCCGAGAATCGTGCCGCCGCGCGGGAGGATGCCGCGGGTCGAATCGATCGTCAGCGGCTCGGAGAAGTCGTCGAGCGGGCCCCGCCAGCCGTCCCGAAAGCCGACGAGCTCGTCGCCGTAACCGTCGACCGCCTTGCGAACGATCGCCCGGATGACCGCGTTCAGGCCTGGGCAATCGCCGCCGCCGGTGAGCACGCCGATCCGCATCGCGCTGGCATCCTAAAGGTGGATGGGCGATCCTGCGAAGTCGGGCCGCATAGCGACCGCGAGGCGGCTCGTCGGAGTCGCGGTCGGCAGTGTCGCGGTGGGCGCGCTGACGGCGCTCGAGCTGCGCCACCGGCGAGCGCTGGCGGGCGACGACGAATGGGCCTGGCTGTGCTCCCCGCTTTCAGGCGGGGGAGCACAGGTGACATCGCGTGACGGGACGCTGATCCATGTGGAGACGCTCGGCGACGACGACGGCGGGCCGACGTTCGTGCTGGCGCCCGGCTGGACCGAGGACATCCGGCTCTGGGGGCCGGTCGCGCGGGGGCTCGTGCAGCGAGGGTTCAGGGTGGTCGTCTACGACCTCCGCGGCCAGGGCGCCAGTGGCCTGGCCCCGGCCCAGGATTACGCCCTCGCTCGATACGGCGAGGACCTCGAAGCGGTGCTTGCCGCGGCGGCGGCCGATGGAGCTGGGCAGGAGCTGATCGTCGTCGGTCACTCGCTCGGCGGCATGTCGCTCGTGGCGTGGGCGGTCGCCCACTGGCCGCGGAGCCGCGTCCGCGCCGCCGCGCTGGTCAACACGGCGGTCGCCGGCGTGATCAGCGAGAGCGGCGTCTCGGTGCGTGGACTGCCGGCGGTCTTCAAGCATTGGCTCGGAGTCCACGTCGTGCTCGACGAACCGGTTCCGCGGCTGCCGGTGTCGACGGCCGTCAACAGGGCGCTGCTGCGCAGTTGGGCGTTCGGACCGCACGCGACCGACGCGCAGATCGCGCTGCTGGAGCGGATGCAGTGGTCGTGCCCGACCGCGGTCCGGACCGCGGCGGGTCGCTCGATCGCGGGGATGGATCTGAGCTGGGCGGTGTCAGCTCTGACCGTCCCGACAATCGTGATCGCGGGCGAGGTCGATCTGCTGTTGCCGCCCGCCCACTCCGAGAGGATCGCCGCGGCTTTGCCCGATCTCGTCGACCTGGTGGTGCTGGCGGAGGTCGCGCACATGTCGCCGCTCGAGGCCAGCGGCCGGCTGGTCGAGGAGCTCGTGAGGCTCGCGTCGTTGGCGGCCCAGCCCGCCGGCGAGGCGCGGTCCGGGCCGGATTAGCACGTCAAAGCGCGTTGGCGGTACGGTCGCGACTCGGGCGCCGGCCGGAGCGGCGCACACACCATCCCCGGCGCCGACATCGGGGGCGCAACACCATCACGGGACCTCCGGCCATCACGGGTTCGGTCGAGGACCCTCATCACGGACGGTGTTCGCCTCGCGGAATGGCGGCTCCGGGCCGTGCTCACAGCAGAGTCCGTGCAGCCTAACGAACGCGGTCGCCGCCGCCGGCACGCGACGGTGATCGCCACCGCGGGCACCCATGACGGCGGGGTTGTGATCAACAAGCCGATCAACCTGGTTGGACGAGGAGCGGTGATCGACGCGAGCACCTCGAGCAACGCAACGGCATCCAGATCACCGGACCGGGCGGTTCAGGTTCGACAGCCAGGGACTTCAAGATCGAGAACGCCAAGTTCGAGGCGATCCTGGTCGGGACTGCGCCAGTGCTGACGACGAGCACGAGCGGCCAGGATGCACGCGCCGCGGCGGGTTATCATCGACCGACCACGGGGAGTGGCGCAGTCTGGTAGCGCACCCGGCTGGGGGCCGGGCGGTCGCAGGTTCAAATCCTGTCTCCCCGATAGAAAATCCGGTTGCGCCAGGCAGCGACCCGGAACGCCAGGAAGCGACCAAGCCTGAGCAAACGGCCGGTTTTGTACCCTTCCGGCCGATCACCATCGGGGCGACACCGACCCCCTCAACTTGAGGGTGTATGCCACGAATTTGTGCCACGACCGGGCGTCGTGACCTGGGCTCTACAGGGCCGGTGGGGGGCTCTACAGGGCCGGTGGGGAAACGACACTGACCGTGACGGTGCGCCCGCGGCTGACGTTGCGATAGTTGCGTAACCGGCGCGGCTCGATCAGATAGATGCTGTCGCCCTGCTCGAGCCGGATCGTCTCGCCGTCGTCGAAGGCGATCTCGAGCGCCCCGTGGATCACGTGCAGGAACTCCTCGCTCTCGATCCGCAAAGGTTCGGCAGAGCCGGCGCCGCGCTCGAACACCGCCAGGATCGGCATCATTGACCGCTTGGAATCTGGCGCCAGCAGATACGCCGAGATGTCCTCGTCAGTGCCGGTGATCTGTTCCCTTGCGCTTGCCCGGACCACCCGCCCGGCGGCCGGGTGTGAAGCGGCGACGAGATCAGCCAGCTGCATCCCGTAGAGCGCGACGAGTCGGCAAAGCCGCGCGAACGTGATGTCGCCCTTCCCGTTCTCCACGTGTGACAGGAACGAGGCGGACATATCAGTGGCCCGCGCGACCTCGCTCAGCGACAAACCCCGTCCTCTGCGCGCGGACCGCAGTCGGGCCCCGAGCCGCTTGAAATCATCCATCTGACGCGGCACAGTCGTCAGCCAGGCACGAGCGCGACCGTCTCGAGCTCGATGAGCCCGGTTAGGACCGCGAAGTCGGCCGCGTCGGCGGTGTAGAGGGGAAGCTTTGCGGCAAGCGCCGTAGCGGCGATCAGGAGATCGACCGCGCGTGCACCACGCGCCTTGCGGCCGGCGCGTGCCGTTTCGGCGTACACCAAGCCATACGCCCGCGCGCAGTCGGCATCAAATGGCAGCGGGTCAAACGTCGCTTCGGCCAGTTGCAGGCGTTGCTGGCGGCGCGCGCGCTCGGCAGGATCGGCGGTGGCGTGCGGGCCGGCGGCGAGTTCGGCGAGGGTGATCGCCGCAATCGCCAGCCGCCCAGGCAGCATCTCAGGGTCGACGCGTTCCAGCCCCATCAGGACAGACGTGTCGATCAGCCCCTCAGCGTGGCGAGGGTCAGGCACGCGGTGCTGGATCCTGGGTGGTGTAGCGATCCAGGTCTGAGCGCAACTGGCGCAGCTCAATCGCAGCCGCCGTACGGAACCTCGCGATCGCAGCCTCGCGCTCGACAAAACGACGGCGGCGAACAGGCGTCAGCTCACCGACAGGCACCCCGTTACGAGTGATCACAAAGCTCTCGCCCGCATCCAGCGCGCGCATGATCTCGCCGCTTTCGTTGCGGAGCTCTCGCTGGGTCAGATCACGAGCCACGCCGCCATTGTAGCACCCGTGCTACACCCCGGCACAGCCAACCGAGGCTTCAGTAGTAAGGGGGACCATGGGATGCCGAGCGCGGCCTGAACTGTCCAAGCCTCACCGAACCGTGGCTTCATCGCGGCGCGCACCGTCGTGTTGTGGCAGGGGAAAGCGGGGATGACCGACGTGCGAGGGCCGGCGGGCTCCGATGTTTCCCGGTGCTACCGAGGAGCCGGGCCACGGGCAGGAACTCGTCTAACCCAAGCCGATTACTTCCTCGGTACGCGGCGATCTAGTCAAGAGAACCGACCAAGAAGACAGTCAGCGATGAGACATTCGTCGCCAAGGCCTACTCCACCCGCCAACCCGGAGGGCAGGACCCGTGATGACGACACCCCGCACCGAGCTCGACACCCGATTCAGCGAACCAGCAGCACAGCCAACCAGTTGGGAGGACACGCTCGAGGCGATCACGCAGGCCGAGATCTTCTGGATCTCGACCGTCCGCGCAGACGGCCGGCCACATATCACTCCGCTCGTTGCCGTGTGGCTCGACGACGCTCTGCACTTCTCCACAGGCCCTGACGAGCAGAAGGCGCGCAACCTCACCCGCAACCCACACGTCGCGCTGACCACTGGCACCAACGACTGGCAGAGCGGCCTCGACGTGGTTGTCGAGGGCGAGGCGACTCGCGTCACCGACGCACACCAACTTGACCGGCTCGCCGCAGCCTGGGCGCAGAAGTGGGACGGGCGATGGCAATACGAGCTCGGTCAAGATGGCTTTCGACACGACGCCGGGACCGTGCTCGTGTTCGCCGTCCGCCCAGCGAAAGTACTCGTCTTCGGCAAGGGCGGCTTCAGCCACACCCGACATCGTTTCTGAGGCACCGACGCCACACACGACACATACCAGCTAGACGACGACCGTAACGAGAGCCGAACTAATCCTGGGTCTCGACACTGAGCCGCGTCCGGCCAGGCCGCAATAGACCGCTGGATTCACGAACCATCATCAGTGTCTGGCGCCTGCAGAACCCGGCAGCGTGAGTGCCGCTCCAGGTCTGGGACCACCCGGGGCAGCGGTCGGCTACTGACCGCCCAATCGCGGCGCGAGCAGCAGTCACCTCTTCCCTGCTACGTTGGCGACGAAGGGCAACTGCGCTCGACCGTCCGGGTCAATAAGCACATCGATCAGCGCAAGCTCAGCGGCGTGCTCGTGCGACATCGTCGCGGGCCGAGGCCTCATCTCTGCCGCTCGCGCGAAACTGGGGCTGCCACGACCGGGGCGGCAGCACTGACCTGGCTGCTGTTTTTCGCCGAGGGCGAACAAGGCAGAAGTCGCGGCTTGGTGGCTCCCTCGGCGACCAAGCAGGAGCGACCGGTGCGCCGCTAATAGCTGGAGCGCTGGGCCGCGGCGCTCTACGCTGAGCTCTTTCGGCCGCTGGCTGTCACACGGATTCGCGAGGTGCGAATACACCTTTAGATGGCACGCGAGATCACAGACGAGGACTTGTTGGCAGCCGCGGCGGGTGGCGAGGCCGCCGCGTTTGAGCAGTTCTATCGCCGGTGGTCGCCGGCGGTGATCAGCTATCACCGTCGGGCGACGGGATCGGCCGAGCTCGCATTGGATCTCGCTGCCGAGACGTTTGCGGGCGTTGTTACGTCGCTTGATCGGTTTGACGGGGCACGGGGGTCGGCTGCCACGTGGCTGTTCTCGATCGCTCACCGCAAGCTGCAGGACAGCTTCCGCAAGGCGCGGGTGGAGGCATCCGCCCGTCACGCGTTGGAATGGTCGCGGGTCGAGTTCGACGATGAGGACCTGGAGCGGGTAGAGCAGCTCGCCGACGCTGGCGGGCTTGACCTTGACCGGTTCCTGGACCGGCTGCCTGACGAGCAGCGAAGCGCGCTGGTCGAACGGGTGCTCGAGGAGCGGGACTACCCGGCGATCGCCGCGGACATGGCCTGCTCCGAGATGCTCGTGCGCCAGCGTGTGCACCGCGGGTTGCGCCACCTACGCAGGATGTTGGAGGAGCCCGAATGAACGCCTTGGAGCAGATCGAACGTCAACTGACTGAGAGCGTCGCGGCACGCACGCACGACGACACCCCGGGAGTGCTTGGGAAGACGCTTACAGCACGACACGCCCGCGCGGCGACGGCGCGACCGCCACTGCTGCGCAGGCGGCCGGTGCAGTTCGCGCTCGCCGGCGTGCTCGGCGTGGTGCTGCTCGTGGTTGGACTGACGAGTTTCGGCGGAGAACCGGGCGCGACGCCCGCGGCCGCGGCTGCGCTTGAGCGGCTGGCGCGAATCGTCGCAGCCGGACCCTCGCTCGTGCCGGGCCCGGGCCAGTACCTGTATGTCCGTTCCGTGAACGATTACCCGGCGTTCAGTCAAGGCGGCCGCGGACAGATGCCATGCGTCAGCGCCGCGGTCGATCACCGTCAGGTGTGGATCGCCGCCGACGGATCCGGGCTTTTGCGCGAGTCGACCGGGCCAGCCACGTTCACCTCCGCTGCCGACCAGGCGCGCTGCCAGGCGCTCAGCCACACGTCAGAGAGCGCCGGTGCGGCAAGCAACCTTTGGTTCGCCGCGGGCTGCTTCCAGCTTGGACCGACGAACGACATGGATTCGCTGTCAACTGATCCGGGCACCTTGCTTGCGCAGATGCGCACGATCGACGGCGGCGCTGACACGCCGGCGGAGGACTTCGTGCACGTCGGCGATTTCTTGCGGGAGACCGACGCCAGCCCGGCGCTGCGCGCCGCGCTGTACCGCGCGGCTGCGCTGATCCCCGGCGTCGAGCTGCTCGGAACTGTTCAGGACCACTTGGGCCGACAGGGGCTCGGGGTTGCGCTCACCACCGACGGCGTCCGCCACGAGCTGATCTTCAACAGCCAGACGGCCGCCCTGATGGGCGAGCAGAGCACCGGCAGCACCCCCGGGTCGAACTCCTGGGCCGTCTACCTCGACTCCAGCCTCGTCGAGAACCAGCCCTACCCATCACCGCTTCCACTGGACCCGCCATGCAACCACGCGGCCGGGTACACGCATGACGTTCCGGGCGGCACTGTCGAGACCGGGGCTCGCTGACATGACCTCGGGGCTCGCGAACGGTCCCCGGAGCTCGGGTTTGCGCAATGTCGGGAGAGTGAGCGCTCAAAGGTTGCGCAAAGCTTGCTTTTGCGTGCCGTCGTGTTGACTCATTCCGGCTCACCTGTTATGTGATCTGTCAGTGGCTTTGGATTCGCGTAGCGCTGCATTCCACGGAGGGGACTGCTTAGGCACGCTGGTCTTCCCAGCAGTTCTGGGCAGGCGGGAGCGGTGACGGATCCGCTTGTGCTGCTCGGCCGGTTGGTGACCTTCGATCCGGCGCGGCCGATGATCGACGATGGCGCGCTGTACATCGGCGGCGACGAGTTGATCGCGGCGGTCCAGACCGCCAGCGACCCTGCGCCGGATGGGTTCGGAGATGTTCGCCGGGTGTCCACGGGCGGGGCGATCTATCCCGGTTTGATCGATTTGCACGGGCACATGGTCTACAACGGCCTGTCGCTGTGGTCGCCGCCGGGCAGGACGCAGCCCTACACGTCGCGGTATCAGTGGCCTGGCGATAAGAGCTATGAGGGGATGATCTCGGATCCCGCGAACGCGCTTGGGGCACTGGCAGGCAAGGCGTTGCTGAAGTACGTCGAGGTGAAGGCGGTGGTGGGCGGGACGACGGCGGTTCAGGGCTCGGCGAAGATGGCCTACCCGTACGAGGGTTGGCTGGTGCGCAACGTCGAGTACGAGACGTTCACGACCGGCAAGAAGAGCGTCTTCCAATCGGCGCTGCCGCTGCGCACCGATGCGGATTACAGGCGAGAAGCGCAGCATATGAAGGACGGCAGCGCCTTTATCTATCACGTGTCGGAAGGCACCGATCCGGCGTTGGTCAAGGAGTACACGAAGCTGCGCGACGAGGACTGCGTCCGTGTTGGGCTCGGGGCGATCCACTGCACGGCGCTCGGCAAGTCGAACTTCGAGGATTGGGCGGCGCATGGCGGTTCTGTGATCTGGTCGCCGTTCTCAAACCTGTGGCTTTACCGTGACACCACGCCCGTGGCCGAGGCGAAGACGGCGGGGGTGCGGGTCTGTTTGGGGGCGGATTGGTCGCCGTCTGGGTCCAAGAATCTGCTCGGGGAGTTGAAGGTCGCGGACATGTGGAACCGCACCCATCTGGGTAGCGCCTTCACTGATCTGGAACTGTCCGAGATGGCGACGTGTAATCCGGCAGATGCGCTCGGTTGGGGCGACCGGCTCGGGCGTTTGAAGGTTGGGTTACATGGCGATGTCCTAGTCACCAGCGATCGGGGCGGGGATCCGCATCGCAACCTGATCGAGTCGGTCGAGCGTGACGTGCTGTTCGTGGCGATCAACGGCCAGCCCTTTTACGGCACTCCCGAGCTGATGGGTGCGGCGGGCGCCAAGAACGCCGAGCCGATCACGGTCGGTCGGCTGCGGCGCTCGATCGTGTTGATCTATCCGGCGGTGGCCGACGCCGACATGGGTTGGGCGGCGGTGCTAGCAGACATCAAGACGGCAAAGGCAGATCCGGTCAAGCGCTACTTAGAGATTGAGAAGCTGCACAAGGTCGGCAAGCCGCCGCCGTGGTTGCTGACCGATAAGCCCTGGGACGACCCGTCAAATACCGGCAAGGAGGTGCCGGTGACGGTGGCGATACCGCCGCTCGATTCGCTCACGCACGACGCCGCCTACTTTCAGGCGGTCAAAGACAACCCGTTGCACGGCGGTCTACTGGATCCCGTGCGCGACTATTACCGGGAGTTGTAATGGCGCACGACTTCGACCCTGGAGCGGTGAACGACCCGTTCGCGTCGCTGGTCCGCGACTACCCTGGCCCGGAGGTCTACCCGGCGGACTCGTTTCGGGTGGAGTGGGGGCCGATCTTTCACCGCGGCCGGCTCGACGGCAGCGCCCGCCTGCTCGTGATCGGGCAGGACCCGGCACAGTCAGAGACTGTGGTGCGACGGATCCTGATCGGCGAGGCCGGCCATCGAACCCAGGGGCTGATGGCGAAGCTCGGCTTCGACCGCAGCTACCTGCTTGTCAACACTTTCCTCTACTCGGTCTATGGCCAGCGCGGAGGGGCGCAGCACAAGAACGACAGCGGGATCGTCGGCTACCGCAACCGGTGGCTGGACGCGATCCTCGCCAGCAACCAGATCGAGGCGGTGCTGACGCTCGGCCAGCTCGCCAACGACGCCTGGCAGAAGTGGGAACAAACCGCGGCCGGCCAGGCTCACTCCCCCGCCTCCCAGCAGGTCATCCACCCAACCGAGCCAGAGAGCAGCTCGAGCGGCGATCCGACCAAGCTCAAACAGGCGATCCAGGCGATGCTTGCAAACTGGAACCAGGCGCTCGCCAAGCTCCGCCCCCACATAACCCACCCCGACACCCCCGGCCCGCTCGTTCCCTACGGGCCGGACTTCAAACCCGAGCGAACGCGTCGAGATCCCCGAGTTCGACGTCCCCGCCGGGGTGCCGTCGTGGATGCGCTCCCCCCATGCCTGGGCGCAACGCACCGGGAAGACCGCAGCCGACAAGCGACGCAATATCACGATCACCGTCCCGATCGGGGTCAACTGAGGAGAGCCAAACCGACGTGAGCTCGAGTCTTGGGGCAAGATGATGAAAGCGACCGGCTACTAGCGGTGCTGGTCGCCGGGGCTCTAGGGCGGCAGAATGGCGAACGATGACCCGGGGGCAATCGTCGGTCGCGACGGTGAGCTGGACCACGTCCAGGCGTTTCTTGACGACCTTCCGGGCGGGCCAGCGGGGCTGGTTCGGTCGGGAGCGGCCGGGATTGGGAAGACGATGCTGTGGCACGCGGGCGTCGAGCAAGCTCGGGAATGCTTTGCGCATGGGTTGACCTGTCGTGGGGCGCAAGCCGAGGCCGCGTTGTCGTTCGCGGGACTTTCGGAGCTGCTCACGGTCCAGGTCTCCATGCGCCGCGGCTACCAGCTCGATCGTCGCGCAACCGCTGCATCCGGTCCCTCAGCTGCCAACTAGGCCTTATGCCCGGTCAGTCAAATCCCGGCCACATGGTCTAGCTGCTGGCTGAACTAGAGGCGCTGCTGCGTCAGCGGTGGGCGGTATCGCCGGGTGTGACGAGGCCGGCTTCGTAAGCGAGCACGACAGCTTGGACGCGGTCTCGGACCGCGAGCTTGCTGAGAACGCGTTTGACGTGTGTCTTTACGGTCGCTTGGCTGAGGATCAGCCCGTCGGCGATCTCGCTGTTGGACATGCCGCGTGCGACGAGGGTGAGGACCTCAAGCTCTCGCGGCGTCAGCTCTTGTAGGCGGGGAGGGAGTACGCCGGGCGGGGCTGTGCGGGCGAACTGCTCGATCAATCGCTTGGTGATTGCTGGGGCGATCAGAGCGTCGCCGGCGGCGACGATGCGTACGGCAGCGATGAGCTGTTCGGGAAGGACATCTTTGAGTAGGAAGCCGCTTGCGCCGGCGCGCAGTGCGTCGTAGACGTACTCGTTGAGGTCGAAGGTGGTCAGCATCAGAATCGCCACGGGCTTAGCATCCTCGGCCTCGGTGAGGATTCTCCGCGCCGCTTCGAGGCCGTCGATATCCGGCATCTGGATGTCCATCAGCACGACGTCTGGATGGCGTCGACGAACCAGGTCGATGGCGCCGCGACCATCTCCGGCCTCGCCGACGACGTGGATACCAGGCTGCTCTTCGAGGATCGCTCGAAAGCCCGCTCGGACCAAGGCTTGATCGTCGGCGATCAAGACTGCAACCGTGTCGCCTTGCGGCTGCTCTTCTGTGAGCATGGCCGGAACGGTAGTCGGCCGTGACGGGTAGCACGTCATCCCGTGGGGTCACGTTCGGATGATCCTATGGAGTGATGGCAGCGGTGGCGGGCGCGCCTAGGCTCAAGCCCGTATGCACGGGATCACTGCCGGGTTACGATAGGCCATGAGCTGGGGCCGGACGTGGGGCTCGTTGGGGCTCGACCTCGCGGTCTGTGCGGCCCTGGTGGCGTTCGGTGTGGAGGTAACGACACGGAGCGATCTGGCGAACGGCACGTTCGTGGACACGCTCTTGTTGCCCGTCGTGGTGGCTCCGGTGTTGGTGCGGCGGCGTTGGCCGTTTGCGGCGGCGGTGGCGCTGTTCGCGATGACGGTGCTCAGTGGGCTCCCGACGTTCGATCAGTTCCGGCTCGGTCTTGCGATTCCGGTCGGAATGCTGGTTGCGCTCACACTTGCCGCTCGGTGCGAGTTGCGTCGCGCGCTGGCGGGACTGGCGTTCGTGCTCGCGGGGATGGTGTTCGTCGGCGAGACCGACATCGTCCTGCGCGGCAACGGGGGTGTGGCGAACATGATCCTGTTCTCGTTCCCGTTGTGTCTTGCTGCCTGGGTGGCAGGGAGGATTGCCTGGTCGCGGGATCGCCTTTCTGACCGCCTGGCGGCGCAGTCAAGACTGCTCGAGCGCCAGCGCGAGCTGACCGCCCAACTGGCGGTCGAGGTGGAGCGCACGCGGCTTGCCTCTGAGCTCGACGCGGCGGCTCGCGGGCAGGTCCGGGCACTGATCGCGCTTGCCGACGACGCGGTTGGGCTATCGCCTCTCGATCCTGAGGAGGCGAGAGAGACCTTCGGGCGGATCGAGCGGATGGGCCGCGACGCGCTCAACGAGATGCGCGACCTGCTCGGAGTTCTTCGCAGCGATGAGCGCGGATCGCGCAATCCGCGTCCCACGCTCGCGGAGATCGAGACGCTGCTAGCCGATGCGCGCGCTGGGGGTCGGTTTGTCGATCTGGACCTGCACGGCGAGCGCCGGCCGCTCCCGCTCGGCGTCGAGCTGGCGACCTACCGTGTCCTTCAGCACGCGCTCTCCGCCCTGGACGACGCGCCGGATGCCCTCACGACTGTGACGCTTCGGTACCTCCCCGACGAGCTCGAGCTCGAGCTCAGCGGCGTCCCGAAGCAGGACGAAACGGCGCAGGCGGCGCTGGCAGCCGCGCGCGAGCGGGTCCTCGCGCACGGCGGCAGGCTGCGTAGCAGCGGCGCCGCCGACGCGTCCGGGATGCATGTTCTCCGGGCGAGCTTCCCGGTTGTGGTGACAAATGGCTGAGCCGCCCGCTGCGGCACGGAGAATCGTCTCGGTGGCGATTGGGGTCCTGCGTGCACACTCGGTCGCCGGCGGCCTGGCGGTGGCCGGCGTCGTGGTCTTCGTGCCCAGTGCCAGCGGAGACTGGGTTGGAGCCGTGCTCGTGTTGGTGCTCAGCTATGGCTGCGGAGCGTACGCGTCGCCGGTCAAGGGCGGTTCAGCGGTCGCAGCGATGATCATCGCGATGCAGGTCGCGATGGGATTCTCGGAGTTCCCGAACGTCGAGATCCTGTTCCCCACGCTGGTGCCGTACTGGGCCGGGCGCGAGGTTGGTCTGCGCAACGCGTTGGTCCGCCGCCTGGCGCAACGCACCGCGGAACTGCACGCCGAGCAGGCTGCGTTCGCCGAGTTGTCGGTGCAGCGCGAGCGCGCCCGAATCGCTCGCGAGCTGCACGACATCGTCGCGCACCACCTCGCGGTGGTTGTCGTCCAAGCTGGCGCGGGCCGAATGGCCAGGCTCGGCCCGAGCCAACGAACGCCGGAACGCTTCGATGCCATCCGCCAAAGTTGTGGACAAGCGCTAGCGGAGATGTCGCGGCTCGTGGGCATCATCGAGGCCGAGACTTCCCGAGAGGACGACGGGAGCGCAACCGGCCGCTGGCGACTGCTGCTCGCCCAAGCGCGTGTGGGCGGCGTCGAGCTGACCGTCAGCGCGCTACCAGTCGACGCGGAGCTGCCCGACCGGGTCGAGGCGGACGCCTACAGCATCGTCCGCGAGGGACTGACCAACGCGATCAAGCACGCATCCGGCGCGCACGTGACCGTTCGGCTCGCGCTCCACCAATCCGAGCTCGAGATCGAAGTGACCGACGACGGCCCGCGAACCGCGGGAGCGCTCCGAGATACCGGCGGCGGCCTCGGCTTGATCGGAATGCGCGAGCGGACCGAAGCGAGCGGTGGAACGCTGCAGGCGCTCCCAACTCCCGACGGCGGTTGGCGATTGCACGCGACCCTCCCCATCGACGGCGACGTGATACCCAGGCGGTAACGGCCGCCGCGCGTACCCCTCGAGGATGACGCGAAGTTCGCCTCGGGGGGCGACGAAGCAGCAGCGCTCCCACGGTTGACTGGCGCTCACGCAGTCAACCGAAGGAGATGTGATGAACAGGTACACCCGAACGGCGGCAGCACTCACACTAACTCTAACCGCGACGGCCGTCGCGATCCCCGACCTAAGCGGAGCACACACGACCGGTACCACTACACAGCTCAAGAGGTTCTACGACAAGTCGGTCATGATCACACTCACCGACCCAAATGGTCACGTGATCAGCCAACCGCCCTATCCACAAGCCAAGACTGGCGATGTTCTCGATGTGTACTCACTCGACTACGTCGGCAACCACATCCACCACGCCGCGCAGTGGAGCGCGAGCGACCATCTGCGCTGCACGTTCGGACACGGCGCCCCGACTTGCGAAAGCAATCTGGCGCTGGGCGGGTCGCTGCTCGTGTTCAAAGGCAACAAACTCGTGGGAGCGACCGGGCACTATCAGGGGGCGACCGGCCGGGTCCTCAGCAACAAAGAGGTCACCGATGGAAGCGACGACTCCGACGTTGTCGTCCAGATCACGAGCTGAGTCCGCCTGCGATCGAGGACCGGAGCCAGCCTACCGCGGGACCCATGGCACGCTGCGCGCGACCGACAACGACGCCGGCGTCGTTGTCGGTCGCATCACGAGAGCGCCGCACAAGGGGCAATGCAACGACGACGCGAGTCGGCTGTGCTGCTCGTCGGCGTCGCGGTCAGCGGGCGCGTCGCGTTCTGACCGGAAGCCGTGGCCAGAGGCACGGGGCCGCTGCGCTCCGTGCCCCGCCCGCCGCAAGGTGGATGGTGCTCGTCGTCGCGGCTGGCGCGAGCGAGGGAATGCATGTCGACAGGAAGCTGGGAGCGATGACAAGACGGCTGATGCAAGCAAGCCGCCGGCTGCTTTTGCCCAGTTGCGTCGATTACCGTGATGGGTGACAAACCGCTCTGGCGCCATCTCCATTCCTGTTGGATCGCGGCCGCCCCGGAATCCCGACTCTCCTCGGGCCGCCCAGTTCGACGCTTGCGCTCCGAGCGGAAGCCTGGTCCTTCATCGAGGCGTGCCCTCCCCAGCAAGCCCCAGCGGCCTCCTTGGATCAACTCGAACTGAAGGGCGCCCTACCAGCTGATCAGGTGCGGGTTGCTCCGAGTCGACTTCGTCGAAGTAGTCGACCCACACGGAGGACTGTCGATGCCATCTGCTTCCATTGCCGCCTGCGTCTCGGCCGACCTCCATGCCGCCTGCGCCTGCTCGCGCGTGTCGAAAGCGTGTCGAAAGTCTCCTCGACCATGACCAGGCTCGGATCGTCTTGGGCGCGCCAGGCACGGAAGCTGTGGACGCCAGGCGTGACCTTGAGCACGTGGTCGTAACCCCGCCGCCAAGCGTCGTAGTCGGCAACTCGGAAGTGGCAGAGCACCGTTGTCATGCGTCCCCCTTATTCGGTCGCCGCCGACGCTAACACGGCCCGACCGCCACAGCAAAGGCCTTGAAACTAGCCGCGCGGTCGCCCAACCGGGTGTCGCTCATCCGCTTCAAGGCCGCAGGAGCGTCGGATCGTCGCGTCTCTTTGGCGCTGTGGATTCGGTTCCCGGCGATCGTCGGCCTGGGCGGCTGTCACGTCGTCGGGATGGCTCGCTCATGCTCGACATCGTCTCGCTAGCGCGCTTCAGCGCTGCGACAGCGTGAGCCTCCTGGGTCTCGCAGGACGGACCAGGCTGATCGGAGGTCTCGGTCTACTCGGTTTGGCGGATACCAAACGCTGACGGCGAGATGATCGACGGCTTCCGGTTGGAGAGCAGAGCCCATGAAGCGGCGCTTCGCGGCGCCGGCATGATGCTCGCGCTCGGGACGGGCCGGCGTCGGTACCCGCGGAGCGGTCGAAGCTTTTTACCGTTACCCGGCGAGTTGGTGGAAACTGTTGGGGCGCTCGAAGGACGGCTAGCGGTCGGCGCGTGTAGCGGTGCGCGGCGATATCGGACTAACGGATTGAACCGTGGTTCAACCGAAGGGGGCCGTATGTCAATGGTCGATGAGACCAAATTGGACGAGTTCATGGGACGCGTCGTCGGGTACATGATCGGCGGTGGCGCCTGCCTTGGCATGTGGCTTGGCGATGAGCTGGGCCTGTATTCGGCGCTCGCGGGAAATGGCTGGTGCAACGCGGATGAGGTAGCTGCGGTCGCCGATTGCCATCCGCGGCTGGTGCGCGAGTGGCTCGACGGGCAAACGGCGGCCGGGCTGGTCGAGTACGAGTCAGACGCTGACCGGTATTCGCTCAGCGCCGAGGGAGCGATGGCGCTGGCCGACGACGCCTCGCCGGTGTTCACGGCCCGGGCGATGAACACGTTAGGGTCGCTGTTCAAGGACTTTGAAAAGATCACCGCCGCGTTTAGAGGCGATGGTGGCCTGGCGTGGGGGGATCATCATCCGTGCTTGTTCAAGGGTACGGAGTGGCTGTTCCGTAGCGGCTATCGAACCTACCTGACCGGGGAGTGGATCCCTGCGCTCGACGGAGTGCAGGAGCGGCTCATTAGTGGGGCCCGTGTGGCGGATATCGGTTGTGGGCATGGCGCTTCGGTGATCGTCATGGCAGAGGCATATCCCAATGCGAAGATCATCGGGTTTGATTTCCACGGCCCGTCGATCGACACCGCCCGCGAGCGGGCGGCGGAGGCCGGGGTCGCTGATCGAACGGCGTTCGAGGTAGCCAGCGCACGGGAATACTCGGGGATGTATGACCTGATCTGCTTCTTCGATTGTCTGCATGACATGGGTGATCCGGTCGGCGCTGCCGCGTATGCACGCGAGCATTTGGAGTCGGATGGAACGGTGCTGCTCGTCGAGCCGTTCGCGCTCGACGATCACACTGAGAACCTTCAGGGCAATCCGCTGGCTGCGTTGATGTACTCAGCCTCGACGGCGGTCTGCACGCCAAACTCGCTCTCCCAGGACGTCGGTCTGGGGCTCGGCGCCCAGGCAGGCGAAGCGAGGCTCCGGGCGGTGTTCGAAGAGGCCGGCTTTAGCCGTTTCCGGCGAGCCGCGGAGACGCCGCTAAACCTCATCCTCGAGGCCCGGCCATAACGGCAAACGACGCGCGCACACCCGCTGGCATCCCCCGTCGGGGGCTAAGCCACAAGCTACCCGCCTGGCGGCCGAACCCATCGGTCGTCAACGCCGTAATCGCCTGACGACGAATGTTCGGTGTAGAGCTAGGCGACTGACTTGAAGGCCTCAGTGGCCCGATCGGCGTCCGCGGCACAGAGCCGCAAACTCCGGTGTCGTCCGCCAAGAGGAACAGCACGTTGACTGTCACGGCTTGATCCTGTTGATCCCTCGACACCCATTGGAACGCCAACGCTTCAGGCCTGGCGCAGGGGCTAAACAGACCGGCTCGTCCTGACGGTGATAAGGCGTCGCGCCTACGCCGGGCGCGGGAGTACAGCGAACGAGAGCAGAGAGGCGCTCGCGAACCCGGATGTTTCTAGTTGCCGCCTCGAGCTCTCCGTCCGATCGATCGGAGCAAACACCAACCGCTCAGTCCTCGGTCTACGGCAAGCAGGTATGCGACGGCGAGGCTTGTTTGGTTTTCCCGAGTCACTCAATCGCGAGCCGACAGATGGAATGACGGGTCAGTCGACGACGGACGGAGGCCCTCGCTGGGATTGGAGGCGTCTGGAGCCGCGCCAGCAGCCTCTCATCAGCCGGAGCGATCGTCCATCTGATGATGCCGGGCATGGCATGCGATACCTCCACCCGGGTCGCGTCGATCGCTGCTCGCTACCCCCACACGAAGGGCGGATAACGATCAGTCATGAAATAGCTGTAAGCATTTCCGCGGAGGCTCCAGCGGAAGCCCGGCACCATCAACTCGAACACGCCTCGCGGGATCCGCTTGGTGAACAACACAGTGAAGAACGCGATGATGGTCAGCACGCCGGTCAGCCAGTAGAGCACGGCAGCGACCAACACGTACGGGATTGCCAGTAGCCATTGAACGAGCGGGCGCCAGTTCGCGATGTGCTCGGGGTAGTCGACGTTCAGGCGTAGCGGGTAGCGCGGGTCGTCGCTCATCGAGAACGGCGGGTAAACGTCCGTCATCAGGTGCACGTAGGCGAGCACCCGGAAGTACCAACGGACCGTTCCGACCAGGTAGTCAAAGGCGCCTCGCGGCCAGCGGCCGGTGAAGAGCACCGCGAAGAACGCGTAGATCGCCACGAAGAACGCACCAATCGCAACGAACCACAGAGCGATGTAATGCGGAACGGCCAACAGCCACTTCACCAAGGGGAGCCATCGGTTGAGCTCAGCCGGATACGTGATCTCAACGGTCGCCACGTAGTGCGGCGACGGCGGACCAGAGGGATCCGGAACCGCCAGCGCTGCGGCCGCGCCCCATCCACCCCCTGCCGCCACCGCGGAAGCCAAATCCTCCGCGCCTGGCGCTGGGGGCATCGACCCTTCCGAAGGGCCGCCCGGAACCTCCGGAGGATCCATTAGACAACGATAACCCGTAGCTCACCGCGAGCGGAAAATCCGCCCCTCGAGCGCCCTTAGAGCGGTGCGCGGAGATCCGGGTACCTGCTCCAGGTTTTGCAAGCGGAAGGTCCGAGCCGAGATCGCACCAGAGATCGAGGCTGCCATGTACTACTGCTGCCTCGAGGCCATCCAGAACGTAGCCAAACCCGCCGGCAGGGACGCGCACGCCTCCATCCGGCTGTATGCCGCCCCCGACGCGCTGCATCTCGACGTACGCGACGACGCTCCGGGATTCGACACCACCCGCGGCCACGACGGCGTGGGACTCCAAACATGCGCGACCGCCTCGGCGCGGTCGGCGGCCGGATCGAAACATCTCCAACCCCGGTCGCGGCACGCACATCTCCGCCGCCGCCCCGCTCGACAGAACTCCCGTGGCCAACATACGAAGCCGACCGCGCACAATCCCGACCCCGAATCGTTCGGGCCGGAAGCCGCAGCTGCTCCATCTCCCTTGGGCAGGGCGCGCTCGGTCGCTACGCCCGGGCGGTAGCGCCGCATCGATCTGCGCGTCGCTGCTCCACTAGCGTGCGTATTGCATTCCCGGGGTCAGCTCGTTGCGAATCGCGAACCGGAGGCAGCAGAGGATCGCCTGGGGCACGCTCCAGATGAGCAGAGCGTCTTGCGGTTCTGCAGGCCGTGCAGCGTAACCGCCGTTCGGGTTATTCAACCGGACCTCTCGGGTTGTGCGGCGATCCGGTTTGTGTTCTGATTGGGGAATGCGCGCTCGCATCGCGCCGCCGAAGGTACGGTCCGATCCCGAGACCGAACCTGAGCGGCTCCGGGCGCCGAATGTCCTCGGGCTTCAGCGCACCGTCGGCAATCGCGCCATCGTCAAGCTCTTGCGCCGCCGGACGTTGGCCCGGCAAACGAGCAGCGAGGCGATGGACCTCGCCCGCGAAGCGGCGCGGAGCTACAACCTCTGGGACCGTGAGCACTATCTGTACGCCCGACTGACCGATCTCGGGGAGGCGCGGCGTGCGCAGCAGTGCATCCAGCTGCGCGCGGTCGAGAAGCTCGAGCTTGCCACGCGCGAGAAGCAGTGGTCCGCGCCGGTCCTCGAGCCGGACGTGGAGGAGCGGATCGCGGCGCGCAGGGAGGCCTCGCGACTGATTGGCTGGAAGGGGTCTGCAAAGGAGGGCCTTGAGGCTGCCATGGCCAAGGCGAAGACGCCCATGGACTACGTGCAGATCGCGTTACTTCGTCAGGACCTCGACGACCTCAAGCGAGACTTCAGGGGCGCCGCGTACGACAACGCCTACAAGGTCCTCGATGAGAGCGCGCGTCGGATCGGGGACATGCTGCGCTCTTACGGCCTGATGATCGCCCATGCCGAGCCGCTCGTCCGGAACGTCACGTTCGGCTACCAGAGCAGCGGCCACGCGGTCGAGGAGTGGCTCGGCTACGCCAAGGCCCTGGACCCGTGGAAGAGCAAGAAGACCGCCACCCACCGCAGCGACCTGATCAAGGCCGCGGCGCACGTCCGCGGGCTGCGCAAGGATTACGAGCGCGAGCTCACGGACTATCTCCAGAAGTATGAGTCCAAGGATGTGATCTCGCAAATCGGGAAGGTCTGGCTGTCGCTCCCGGCTGTGCTGCGGGTCACGAAGCCGACGACCGACGCGCAGCGAAAGGACCTCGAGCGCGTAAAGGCCAAGCAAGCCGCTGCGGCCGGCGCGCAGATCCAGGCCGAGCATGAGCACCCCCTGCTCGCGGCCTACCGCGACAGGAAGCTCGACGAGCTGGCGTCGAGCAAGGGCGACGACGCCGTGGAGGAGGTGATCGACACTTCGATCGACACCCTCAGCAACATCCTCATGGCGAAACTCGCGCTCAAGCAGCACAAGGTCTCGCCGCTCGAGCTCGGGCCGATCGTTGGGTTGACGCGCGCCCAGCTCCTGATCCGCACGGGGTCCTACTGGGACGCGGCGATCGCCGACCTCATTCACGAGGAGACGGACGGCAACAAGTTCGTGAAAGCAGTGCTGCAAGTAGTCCTTGCTGCGCTCGCCGTGATTCCCGGCGGTCAGATCTTCGCGCTGCTCGGCCTTGCCCTCGATCTCTACACGGCGGGCAACGAGCTCGTGCAGTACGGCCTCGACAAGACGTTCGCCGGGACCGACCTGGACCGAGCCAAGGCGCTCTCGGACAAGTCACCGTCGCTGGCTGGCTTCGCGTTCGCGCTGATCGGCGCAGGGTTGAACGCCGCGGCCGTCCGGTCTGCGTTCACGGAAGCCGACGCGCTGCGCGCTCGGATCGCCGGCGGCGACACCGATGCGATCGACGTGCTCAACAAGCTCGGGAAGGAGCACGGGGTCGAGCACCTGGGCGAGGATGTGGCGAAACGGACGCGCGTTGAGACGAAGGTCGAGCCCGAAGCGAACAAGGCGACCGTGAGCGCCGGCGAGACCCCGGACGCCGCCAAGGGAGCACCGAAGGGGACAGGGTCGGGCAAGGGTGCCAAGCAGGGGTCGAAGACCGACCCGGCTGCAGCGGGGAAAGGCGCCAAGCCGAAGAAGCCGACGAGCAAGACCGACCCCGACGCGGCCGGGAAGGGCTCGGACAAGCCGCCACCCAAGCAGTCGACGTCGGCGCCGCCCGCGGCGCCGAGCACCGCCGCTCCCCGATCGCTGGCACAGCTCGCGCGAGACGCCGGGGTGGCGGACGAGATCGAAGGCGAGATCGAGGTGTTCGCCTACGGGACCACACGCGAGGCCGCGACCACGATCGTCGACGACGCGCAGTTCGCCGCGAAGGGCGGCAACTTCGGTGGCCGCATGTTCGCCGGCGGCAACGTCGACACCGCTCGCGTGTTCGCGGCGCGCCGAGTGACCCAGGTGCCCGGCTCGAGCCCCGGCGTGGTCGGCGTCGCGATTCCGAAGAGCACCGCCAACATCCTCAAGCAGCGGCGGCTCCTGCGCCTGGAGCGGATGACGGACCCGCCTCCAGAACTCATCAACAATGCCAACCAGTGGGTACTCGAGCCGGGCGCCGCAGAGTTGATCAACCGCGACGGGTTCTTCTTCCTGATCGAATAGCAACGCCCCCTGGATCAGCCCACCGCGGCCGCGCCGCCCAGCTCGATATGGATGCTCCCGCGGTAAAGGCGGACGTCAGGTTCGTTAGAACCGCGCCCGAGTCACGGCCCGGGTCATGCGTCTCGCCCAGCAATGCGAGCACCGCGCAGGGCTTGTAAACCGTTGATCGGAACACAGACGCGGTCCTCGGCGGGCCGCACGAACCGGGGCCAGCTGCTCGAGCAGCTTGATCGCACTCGCGAGCGCCTCAACTTCCTCGCCGACGAGCTCCTGGCGCACGCTACGGTCGGCTCAGATCTCCGCCAGCGCGATCAGGTCAACACTCGCGGGAACAACGGTACTCGCGGCCATCAAGCCCTCCTTCGTGGCGTCCGACGCGTTCTGCAGCCCAGTTGCCTGGGGATGGCTGGCAACGACTGTCGGTTTCGCCGAGCCGGCCTCACCGAAAAATGGTGATCTTCAACCCCGCGGGCACACCGCTCGACTTCACATCGCCAGCCATGGCCCGCGTCATCGCTCGGTCGCCAACGGAATCGCGTTAGTCCGCGTCCTCAGCAACGCGAACGGGATCGTGAGCTACCGGCGAACGAGATCGGCCTCAGGCCACGCCGCGTGCCATCTGGGCTCGCCGGCCCCCGCCGTATGAGCTGAGGTCGATGAAGAACGCGAGCGCCACGAGCACCCAGTCAAACCAGTGGAGGTGGTGGGCGGCGCTCCAGTCCCATGCCAGTGCGTAGACAAGAGTGGTCCAGGGCAGAAAGAAGAACCCGAGCAGCGGGATGACCCAGCTGTTGAAGGCCCGGCTCAGCACGTCGCCGAAGACCCACAAGAGGAACAGCGCCAGCCGGGGCGAGATGAGCGCAAAGAGTGAGAGCAGACAACAACCCATTGTCGGACGCTGATGCTCGATGCCCGGTCCAGGCGCTACGTCATCCGTTTCGGGTGACATCCGGTACCAACCCGTCTTCGGACTCCATTGCGCTCGCACGCTCCGAGGCGTCGTGAGGACGGAGGCGATCGTCGACGAACACGAGCTTTCCGCGCTGTGCGGTCGGGGCCCGGCGGCAGCCAGATGCCCGCGGCACGGCAAAGGAAGGTCCCGTCACTCCTCCGTGCTGACAGGGCACGCAGGAGTGTGCGGTTGGCTGTGCTCGTCGCGGACGTCTTGTCTCGGAACGCTCACCGGACCACCTAATCACGGCGTGAGATGCCGCTCGGACAGTCAGCTGTTCGCCGGCGAGCAACCCCCGGCTGTGAGGACCTGGCCGTGCGCGCGTGTCATCCCCACTCAGAGAGCAAGCTGCGCGGCTTCGTGGACGACGCGAGGAGATGCTGACCAGACGATCCGCGACAACGTCCCCGTATAGCTGACGGCCCCGCTCAATGCGGCAGCGCGAATGTGGGACTATCGGCGCCATGAGCGATCCCCGAACTGCACCGTACGGTTCCGTGCATCTGGCCAACGTGGACACACTGGCCCAGGTCGACCCCGGGAACCCGGACATCAACGACTGCGAGTTCCATCTCGTCCGGCGCCATTTCGACGTCCAGGCTTTCGGCGTCAACGCCGCGACCGGAAACGCCGACGACGAGATGATTGAACAGCATCACGAGGCCGACGATCAGGAGAACCAGACGAACGGCCACGAAGAGCTCTTCGCCGTGATGACCGGACACGCGGTCTTCACAGTCGACGGCGAGGAGATCGACGCGCCCGCCGGCACGATCGTCTTCGTCCGCGATCCGACGTTGCTCCGCCACGCCCGGGCAACCACCGACGAAACGGCAATCCTCATGGTCGGAGGGCCCGCCGGCATCCCGTACACCGTCTCGCGCTGGGAACTAGCGCTCCCATAACCGAGCAACGCCTGGATCAGCCGGGACGGGTGCCGTAGGTTCTAACGCTCCCCATCGATTCCAGCCTGTTTGCTCTCCGTGTTCCGTGCTTGGGAACACGAGCCCGCGCGAGGACCCACGCCAGCGCGGATGCAGGTTCCGCGGCGGACGCAGCTCGCGTCCTGCCCTCGCCAAAGGCAGGCCTCCTTGCGACTACTTCGTCGCCTAAGGACTCGTCGCGTCTTGAGCATCTCGACGAGGAAAGCGATCACGCGGCGCCTCCAAAACGGCGTTGGTGTTGCAACGTCAAGTGGAATCCGCCCGTCCGCAGCCAGAGCCAGGCGCTCCGGCTTGCTTCGATGAATTTAGGCTCCATCGATCACCTCCGCCCGACCCCTCTCGCCGCGGCGTCGAGAAGATGATCGCCCCCGCGTGCTCGCCGCCAGCCTGCCTCTCTCGGACGCGACCACATGTCGGACGGGGACCTCGAAGCGGTCGCGGGCGAGCTCGACCACACCGCGCTCCAGCCAGTGCGACTGGCTCGCCGGCAGGGTTGAGATGACGATCTCATCGGCATCGAACTGTGCAAGGGCATCGTCGATGGCGTGCAGCGGGACGCTGTCGCCGACCTCGACGCTGACGGCTAGTCCGTGAGCCATTAGGACCACCCGCGCATCTTCAGCGCGATGGCGTGCGGCCGATACGGCTGCGTCGGTGGCAGACAGCCAATGGTTCAGACGGCTATTGAGCGCTGGCACGACGAGGTGCAAGTGCACGGACATGCGTGCGCTGCACCTCTGCAACTCCGCGATCAGCAGCGGGCTCGTGGCAGTCTGGTTGGCGAGAAGTAGTACGCGCCGCACCGGCGAGTCGGTCCTCGGGCGCAGACGCTCGCGACCATTCACTCGAAAGGTCTCAGTCATAACCAGCTCTCCTCCTGTCAAGAGGGTTTTTGTCTCTGTTGGCCGGGTATCACTTACGTGCTCCCCGTTCTCTACTAGTACGGGGGTGCGACGTCTTTGGTTCTTCCCGACGACCAACCCGAGTCGGCTGAGCGCCAAAACACTGTGTCGCGCATCAGCGAGCCCACCGCGTTGACGAACGACCGGTCGTCTCTCGCGAATCACCCGAGTCCGACGCCCGTCCGCTGTACAAGGCGCGCTTACTGCAAGCCGCAGCCCGCGACACAGCTCTGACCGAACTGTTCGATGTGGGCTGGCCGGCGTCGCTGCACCGTGTGCTGCGCAACAGCACCTATCAGCGCTGGAGTCCGAGCCTCTTGGCCGGCCCGCGCACTCGATGGCGACGATCGCGACGCGTCGTCGCGGAACCGGTCGCGCAACAGAGGCCGATGCTGTCCGGCTCGGCAATCAGGAAGCGGAAGCACAAGGGCGACGATTAATCCCGACGAAGACACGGCCACGGCATCCTCAGGTCGGGCCAATGAATCGCCCCCAAATCGACCAGCGCTCCCACGCCCGACGCGCCCGCGACGCTGCGTCGCCAAAGCGATCGCCGGGTTTGAACGCTGCCTTCTACAAGAGCGTTCGTCACGATCTTGATCGTCAGCGCTGCGTGATCCCTCTGAGGACTCGGTGATTCAGTCCGCTAAGGCCATCCGAGGCGAGAGCTTGGCAATCTTGAGTGCTCGTCCGGCGTCAACCGTCCGGCTCGGGTGGCGATTGGACAGCGGATCGATCCTGCCATGAGCTAGCGAGTTTCGGACGCCGTACCGGGTCGGCCCTGACGTCGACGATGCCGGCGCCCGCGAGCTGGGCAAGCGGGGCCGCTGCGGGGGCAGCGATCTTGACGGTCCGCGGTCGCCTGGTCTAGGGTGCGCCGCCGTGCGCGCGATGTTGATGCGTGGGTTCGGTGGTCCGCTCGAGGTCGTTGATGCGCCCGAGCCGGCAGCGCCGGATGGAGGGGTGGTAGTGGAAGTGCGCGCGACTGGTCTTTGCCGTAGTGACTGGCACGCGTGGGCCGGGCACGATGAGATCGAGTTGCCGCATGTGCCGGGGCACGAATTCGCCGGGGTCGTTGCGAAGGTCGGGAGGGGCGTCCACCGCTGGGGGGTTGGGGATCGTGTCACGGCGCCGTTCGTGTGCGGCTGTGGCGCATGCGAGTGGTGCAAGTCCGGCAATGCACAGGTCTGCCCGAACCAGCAACAGCCGGGTTTCACCCACTGGGGGTCGTTCGCCGAGCGGGTGATGGTGCACGCTGCCGACATGAATCTGGTCTCGATCCCCAACGAGATCCAGTTTGAAGCGGCCGCGAGTCTCGGTTGTCGGTTCGCGACGGCGTACCGGGCGCTGACAGGGCGCGCCAGGCTAGTCGCGCGGGAATGGGTCACCGTGATCGGCGCGGGAGGCGTGGGGCTGAGCGCTGTGATGATTGCGAAGGCGATTGGCGGGCGGGTTATCGCCGTCGACCGGCATCCGGAAGCGCTAGAGGTCGCCGGCAGGCTCGGCGCCGACCATGTACTCGTGTCCGGCAGTGACGCAATCAGTACGACAGTCCACGAGCTGACCGGAGGCGGAAGCCACGTCGCGATCGATGCTGTCGGAAGCGAGGAGACCTGCGCGGACTCGATTCTGAGCCTGAGACGTCGCGGACGTCACGTCCAGGTCGGGCTACTCCCACCCGTCGACGGCCACCCGCGTGTACAGATGGCTCGCGCGATCGCGTGGGAACTCGATCTGCTCGGCAGCCACGGCATTGCCGCCGCCGACTACCCGGCAATGCTGTCGCTGATCAAACAACGCGACCTGCGACCGCAAGATCTCATCGAACGCACCGTCGGGCTCGCCGACGCGGCCCGACTCCTACCCCGGATGGACACAGCCGCCCCAGTTGGCATCACGCTTATCGATCCACGGCGCTGACCAGCACCCGGGCAACCCGGATCCATAGACCCTGCGACTCGCGCACCACGCCAACGACTGACACGGGCTGGGAAGCTGGGTCACACCCAGTCGCCAAACCGATGGCCCGTCGAGGCCTCCCGCTCGGACGGAACCGATCGTCAGCTCGATCAGCGAGCGGCATGTCATATCGAGAGCGGATCGTCGCCGGAGCACTCGTGAGCTACGGGGGCATTTGGGCGACGAGGACGATCACATCGACTCAGCAGCGAGTGGGCCAAGCCTCAGCCAACACAGCCTACGACCCGCCACGCCCGCCCGGCCACAACTAACCGGCCCGACCTCAACTCGAGCAGCGCCCTCGGAGACGTGTTGCCGGTACGCACCGGGCTTCGGCAACGACATGCATACATCCTTGACGACGGAGATGCCGCTGTACACGCTGATCTGCGTTGGGTTCTCGAGTTAAAGGCATCCAGCGCGGCTCATAATCACGTCGCAGGCTTCGACGAGCGAAACGAGAGGAGTGCACCTCAATGTCTTCGGCCTACCGAACAGCACTTGCAACGACTGCTGCCGCGTTGCTCGTTCTCCCGGCGGGCGCGGCTGCCGCACGGCGACGTCACACCTGTCCGAGGTCAGCGCTTCGTTCCGTCGGAGTCGGCAGTGGCTACCTCTCGGCCAGCATCTTTAGTCCCAGTTGCGGCGGCGCAGCACTGATGGCCGCAGATATTTACACCACCTACCTGCGTCGATTCCCAGCAGCCTTGCATACAGGCTACGTGGCATACGCACATGGCACCAACACAGCTGGAGATCGACGTGCTCGGTACTCCTGCAAGATCTCTAACGTGTTCATCAGAAGGCGAGGTGGGGATCGATTTCGCCGGACCACTGCGGTCTGCACAAACCCGACCGGTGACAGCTTCCGCTTCATCTTTGACATGGCCTAACAGCTCCTCTGTGTAGCCGTAGCCGCAGATCGAAACCCACGGTTCGCTCACCGCGTCAAGCTTATGAGGCACCTTGCTGTCCTCATGATGGTGCACCCGCCAGCGCAGCACACCGCCCTGCCGACGCCGGAGCGAGGGCTGCCGACCATCCGCGTAGGCATTCATCTGAACCCGGGCAACGCCGCGAGGACGCCACCCGATCGGATCCCGTGCGTACGGCGCGACGAGCACATGGAGGGCTGGAGCGAGACATCGGAGACTGAGCCGCCGTGCAGCACGATCAGCCCCGGACACCATCGCCGAGCTCCTCGACTTAGGTTCTCGCCGTCCCGCAGCGGGAGAGGCACGCGCGAACCCTGATTCCTCGCCGCGCGAACACAAGACCTCCGACGACAGCGATCGCCCAAGAGACGATCACACCAGACCTGGACGATCCAGCGTCGCCATAGGACTCGTCCGGTCAGTTTGGCTCGAACGTCGAAAGCGATCGCCACAGCTGCCTGGCAAAGGTTGCAAGCCAAAGCCTGGTCGGGAACCAACGGCCGGCACTGCTGGCTTACGTGTGGACGAGCAGTCGTCCCTTCATTGCCGCCGCGGGGTGTTAATCTGCGCCCCGCTGCTCGGTCACAAGCGTCTTCGGCGTCGACCCATTCCTCGTGCTCCCAGCGCGCCAGCCGGCTGGCTCATAGCCCAGGTGGTCGGTCAGCTCGACCTCCATCGCGCTCCACCAGCCGCTTTGTCAGCTGGCCGACCATCCGTGGCCGACAATCTCCTCCTCGGTCCGAGCCCCGGCAAGCAGCCCGTCGATCACACCATCGGGCAGAACCTCCCGGACCCGATCGGCGAACTCTCGGTCCGGGCGGCGCGCAGCGCCAGGGCGTCGCTGCGCTCGCCTCCTCGGGGGCTCGCTCCGCTCCACGCCAGCGCTCCCTTCGGGATCCTGGGTCTCATCCAACCTGGTTTTGATTGTCGTGGACATCGATCGCTCCTTTCGGATCGATGCCTAGACAGAAGGCCGGAGACTTCCTTCGGACGAGCTCGTGCCCCCTAGATTGCCCTATTGGACGGCGGCGTGTTGCTGTGCGGCGAAGATCGCGACGGCGAGGTAGCTCTGCCCTGCTTTGAGTTGGACGGTGCGGTGATGGTGATGTCCTGTGGCGACGGCGATCCGGGCGCGGCCTTTGAACACGTGGGTGAGGGTGCCGTCACAACGGTCTTGGACGGTGAAGGTGGCGCCGTCGGTGAGCGTGGTGCTCGCGGCCCCGACGATCTCGTATCGGCCTTTGACGATGCCGTGCAGCTGGCGAACGACTCCCTTTCCGGGGGCGCTGGTACGGCGGCAGCCGGCCTTCGCAACCGCGCCGTGGGCCGATCTCAGTTTGACCTGCGTTGTTCTCGCCATCGGACCTCCGTGCTTTTTATCGTGGCGTTCGCGAGCCTGTTCGATGGTGAAAATGCCCACACTGAACGTGCCGCTCGAGATGTTGGGGCTCGACGTTGGCTTCGACGTCTTCCGGTGGACGCCCGTGCTCGTCTTCAGGTGCACGGTTCCTCTCCTGGCATCGATCGTCGATCCGAGCGGTACCGATTTCGTTCCGCTGCCGAGGGGAGTGAAGCTGCCATTTGGCAGCTCAATCCGAACGATGCCGCTGATAACAGACGCCACGGCAGTCTTCCCGGCGACGGGCGCTGGCGGGGTCAGGTCCGCCGGCGGCGGTGCCGGTGTCGGTGGCGGCGGGGCCGGGGTGGTTGGAGCCGGGGTGGCTGGGCCGGGGGTGGTGCTCGTCGTGGTGGGGGTGCGGGTTGGCGGGGTGGTGGTCGTCGGCTTGACGGCAGCCACCTGGAGCACGACACCGTCCTCCACCGCGTGCCCGAGGCCGGTCGCGGAGAACGAGATCGTCGTGAACGTTCCGCTGAGCTGAACGCTGCCGTTGGCGTCGTTGATCCCGTCGGGCCCGAGGTTCGTGTCCTCGGTGCCGATCACCGAACTGCCGGATACCGTGAAGCCTGCCTGTCCGCTGAGACGGGTGATCGGGGTGCCGGCCGGGAAGTCCAGGCGCGAGCCGAGCGACCCGATCAGCAGGATCGGGTCGCTGACCGCAGCGCCGAAGCTGAGCGTGAACGTCTCGGGGGACGGCGTGGTCGCGCCGATCTGGATCTCATCGGTGCTGGCGGGACGCGGCGTGAAATCCGGACCGCCGAACGCGGTCCAGCCGCTGTCGATGTCGCTCACCGGCTGATCGAATACGTGGGTGCCGGTCAGCGTGATCGTCTCGCCGAGGAGGGCTCCGGTTGCGGTATTGGCGCTGACCGCTGTCCAATCGGCAAGTTCGGGGTCAGTCCCGGCGCCGCTGGCTGAGTGCGCGACGAGGGCGATCCCCGCGAACACGAGCACGACGGCGAACCCGGCCGTCCCGATGAACCTGACGTTCCAGCTTCTGGCGCGTGCGTAATCGTGTCCCAGATGCCCCCGCATCGCCGACAATCATGCCAGGGGCTGCTCGTGAACATATCGGGGGGCACCCTGAACTTTTCTCCGAGACCGGTTATTTGGCGTACATGGCGTGCATCAGCGACGTGCCACTGGCGATAGCGACGCGTACCCGGGCGAAATTCCGGCCCACGTTCATAGTCGTCACCAACAGCCACGGCAGTGCCGACCCGCCCACCGGCCGGACCTCCGCCCGCCGGCGCCACAGCTCCAAAGACACCGACGCAACCACATCCTCCCGATAGTTGTGATGAGTCGCGACATGTGTCTCGCACGAGTCGTGTCATGTCGAGAGCGGCTCGGCGTCGCGGGGGCCGCGTGAACGCCGGGGCAGCAGGGCCCACCACCTCGGCTGGCGAGGCGCGCGCCTGGCGCTCGGCGGCGGTCTCCGACGCCTCGGGGGTCGTCGGCTCGGCCGGCGTGACCGCCGCCACGGGCGTCGTCGGCTCAGCGGGCGTGATCGGGTCCGCCGGCGTGATCGGCTCCGCCGCTGTCGTCGGCTCCGCAGGCGTGACGGGCAGCGCCGGCGTCGGCGGCTCCGCCGTGGTCGCCGGCAGCCTTGGGGTTGCGCTGAGCATCGGCGTCGTCGGCTCGACGGGCATCTTTGGCGGCGTGGCCAACGTCGGCTGCTCGGGTTGCGTCGGCTGCATCGGCTGCGTGAACTGCAAGGGCTGCGTGGGATGCATCGGGTCTGTCGGGCTGACGGGCGCGGTCGGCCGCGTCGGCAAGCGCACCGCGTAGCGCCGTTCGAACTGCGGACGTCGGGCTTGATTTAGGATGAGGCATCGACGAGTTCGTCCAAGTTCAAGTGGCCAGTAGCGAGCCCGAGGCGGAGCTGTTCTGCTCGGTCCTGCGCAGCGCGGGCATCAATTGTCTGTCGCGGTTGACCAACTATGGGGCGGGCGCAGGCGACGGCCTGGGCATTGGCCGACCGCACGAGATCCTGGTCCGCTCGGAGGATGCTGAAGCTGCACGTGAAATCCTGAACCAGGACCGGGCGTAACCGCTTTCCTAGCGAGTGTGCTCGGCGGCGCACGAACGCCAGCCTGATGACCCTCCCGCAAGCCCCCGCCTCAGAGCAGGTTGTGGCCTGACCAGCAACTATGCAGCGCACCACTCCCGAGAGCTCTACCACGCCGGCGGCGACGTCCGAGAAAGCGGCCAAGGATGTCTCGTTCGTCGAGCTGTACCTCGATCTGGTGTTCGTGCTCGCGGTCGGCCAGCTCGCCCATCTGATTGTGCAGACGCCGCGCTGGCACACGGTCTTCGTGACGCTCGGCCTGTTCGTCGCACTGTGGTGGACGTGGGTCGGATTCACGGTCCTGTACAACCGCCACGGCGCCGACGACACCTGGGAGCGGGTTCTGTTTCTCCTCGCCAGCGTGCCGGTGGGCGCCGCGGCCGTTGCGGTCGGTCCTGCGTCCCGGGGTCAGATCACGGCGTTCGCGGTGAGCCTGTCGCTGACGCGCGTGCTGCTCGCGTTTGGCAACGCCCGCGACGACGATCCCGACAGCCCGGTTGGCGATGCGCTCCGGCTGCGAACGACCCGCGCGTACGTGGTGTCAGCGGTCCTGTTCACGGCCTCGATCTGGGTGCCCGAGCCGTTCTCCTACGCGATGTGGGCGATCGCCTATCTGAACGAATCGAGGGTGATGCTGACCTCCCCGGGAAGGCGTTCACGGTCGACGACCAAGAGCGCAGTCGTCGCCCATCAAAGCCTCAGCGACTCAGGAGCGGCCCTCGACGCACACCACTTTGCGGAGCGATTCAACCTGTTCATCATCATCCTGCTCGGCGAGGTGGTCGTGGAGGCCGGCGAGGCGGCGGCCGACGGTCGCAACCTCTCCGCGGGAACCTGGAGCGGACTCGTGGCCGCGATGGCGCTGGCCGCAATCTTCTGGTGGTCCTATTTCGACGCGACCGCCGAGATCAATCTCGAACGTCTGGAGCGCTCTGGCGGTTCGCCCGCCGTGGCCAGGGCGATCTTTGCGGCCGGGCAGATGCTCCCGGCATTCGCGCTGCTGGTCGCGGCCGCCGGCATCGGGCTACTGCTCCGCGAGGATCCCACTCGGGCCGCGTACTGGCTGACGTCAGTCGGAGCCGGCTCGTATCTCGCCGGTACGAGTACCTACATACACGCTCGTACGAGGCCGATACGGATTGTGCGCACGATCTTCCTGGTGGTCACCTACGCCTTCGGAGCGCTGCACTCGGTCCTGTCGCCGATCTCCTACCTGTGGCTGCTGACAGCGTGGGTCGCGGGCAACGCGGCGCTTGCCGAGTTGACAAAGCGGGGCAGTAGGTCAGCCAGCCGAGAGCGCGCGCGGCCGCTCGCGACCGACGCTCAAGGCTCGTGACGCGGGCGGTCGGAGGTTCAAATACTGTCTCCCCGATCGTCGCTCGGCGCGCCTGCCATCGCATCACTCAGGCCCGCGCCGAGGCGAGAGAGGACCGTCGTCGGCGCGTAGCGGCGCTCGGCCCGCTGCATCGTCTCGTCGTCGTACCTACGCCGCGCCCAGATCGACGACGGCCGCGCTAACCGCAGCGCCGCGACCATCGCAAACGCCGGGATGAAGATCCCGAACGCGGCGAGCACCACACGACCCTTGGCCGCGGCGACGAGCACGAATCCGAGGACGAACCCGATCGTGCCGACCGTCCCCCAGATCGATCCGGGGTCATCGAGTCCGAAGGGCTGCGTGCCGACCACGACGAGCCCGGCAAACGCGAGCGCCACCACGACCGCGTCGACGGACGCGCGACCTTCTTCGCTCCAGTAGACGTCGTCGAGATGAACCCATAGTGCGAACTCATCGAGGGTGAAACCGGCGCCGATCCCGAACGCGATCGCGTCGGCGTGCTGCCAGACGGCAGAGATCGAGTCGGTGAAGGAGAGGAAGCCCGCCAACAGCAGCAGACAGATACCCCACACCAGATGGTGGAGGTGGACGCCGCCGCTCTTGACACCGCCAGGCCACCAGGAAACGCTCCGCGTCAACCGTGCGCTTGTCCGGATCGCGAGGAACGAAATCAGGAACGCGACCAAGACCTCGAACGCCAGCCCGCGCCCCGGCTTCAGCTGGCTCCCGAATGGATGGACGCTGAGGATCACTGCCGTCATCGCCATACGGCTCGCGATGATGTCACCGCGCCGGAACGCAGCCTTGCTCCGGGCATAAGCCGGAGACCTTGCTCCAGCCCAGCCCGGGTCTAGTAGGGTCGCGATTGTAGAAGCGCGCCGACTGACTGGAGGAGAGGCATATGCGTAGCACGGTGGCTTTGCGAGTCGCTCTGGGGCTTGCTCTAGCAGCTTTTGTCGGGGCCGCGATGCCGGCGGTCGCGTCGGCGTCGAACGGGCCGAACGCGGCGAACTTCGGCCCTAACGTGATCGTCTTCAACCCGTCGATGCCACAGGCGACGATCCAGTCGACGCTCGACGCGATCGCCACGCAGCAGGTTCCCAATCAGTTCGGAACCCAGCGGTATGCGATTTTCTTCGAGCCCGGCACCTACGGCTCGAGCACTGATCCGCTCATCTTCCAGGTCGGCTACTACACGCAGGTGGCGGGGCTCGGGGCGCTGCCCGGCGACGTCACGATCAATGGCGCGATCGACGTGTTCAACAACCAGTGCCCGGCTGACGGCGGCACCTGCGACGGCCTGGACAACTTCTGGCGTTCGCTTTCGAACCTGACCCTCAACGTGACGCTGCCGAGCACGCCGCCAACCTATACGCCGGTCACCAACGAGGCCGGCAGCTGCAACAACTCCGCCGAGATGTGGGCCGTGTCCCAGGCTGCCCCGATGCGGCGAGTGGTCATGAACGGCCTGGTCACGCTCACGGACTACTGCAACGAGGGGTTCGTCAGCGGCGGTTTCATGGCCGACGACGAGTTCAACGGCTCGACGGTCATCAACGCGAACCAGCAGCAGTTCTTCGCCCGCAACAGCAACATCGACGGCTGGACGAACGGCGTCTGGAACCAGGTGTTCTTGGGCGACAACGGCGCACCTCAGACCAACTTCACCCCAGGGAACCAATTCACAACGCTGTCGAGCACGCCGGTGTCGGAGGAGGAGCCGTTCCTCTACACCGACTCGCACGGGGACTACAACGTGTTCGTGCCGGCCGTCCAGAACGATTCGGTCGGCCCGTCCTACGCAAGCGGGACCGAGCCGGGAACGTCGATCCCGATCCGACGGTTCTTCATCGCGAACCCGAACACCCCAGTGGGAGCGATCAACGTCGCACTCGAGCTCGGGCAGAACCTGATCCTCACCCCCGGTGTGTACGACCTGTCGAGACCGATCGTGGTCACCCATCCCGGGACGGTGGTCATGGGCCTCGGCTTTGCCACGCTGATCCCTCAGGGCGGGAACATCGCGATGGAGACCGCGAACGTGCCCGGGATCAAGCTGTCCGGCATGATCTTCGATGCCGGACCCCGCAACTCCAGTGCGCTGCTCGTGGTGGGCACTCACGGGCGAGGCGGTTGGCATTACGGTTCGCACGAGGATACGAGCGCCCCGACGCTCGTGCAGGACGTGTTCTTCCGGGTCGGCGGCGCCGAGCCGGGGCGGGCGACGAACAGCCTGATCGTCAACACGAACGACACCATCCTTGACGACGTGTGGGCGTGGCGCGCGGACCACGGTGCTGGCGTCGGCTGGACCAGTAACACCGCGGACACCGGCGTGATCGTCAACGGCGACAACGTCGACGCATACGGATTGTTCGTCGAGCACTACCAGAAGTTCGAGGTGATCTGGAACGGGCGTAACGGCGAGGACGTGTTCTTCCAGAACGAGATGCCGTACGACCCGCCGAGCCAGGCCGCCTGGATGTCCAGCCGGACGACCGACGGCTACGCCGCCTTCCTGGTCACCCCCCGGGCGCGGAACTTCAGGGGCTACGGGATGGGGAGCTATTCGTTCTTCAACCAGGGCGTCCCTATCTTTGCCACGCAGGCCTTCCAGGCTCCGGCTTCCGGTGCCCAGTTCAACGACATCTTCACGATCTTCCTGAACTCATCGGCCAGCGGCGGGATCCTGTCTGTGATCAACGGGATCGGTGGATCGTCGACGGTGGCCAACCCAGACACTCCGGTGGACGTGCTCAACTATCCGTGACAGCGCGCAGTCTCACGGCTGCGACCCGTGCCGTCAGAATTCTGTAGTTTCCCTGCGCGTTGAGAGCAGGATATGACGGCCGGTTTAGAACGGGAGAATGCACCGTGTCGGTTGGCCCCCGCGTCCTCGCGATCGTCGCTGTGCTGGTCGCCTCACTCGCACTCGTCCCCGCCGGATCCGCTGGCCGACCAAGACGCTCACCGTCAGCTTGGCTTCCTCAACGCGGGGCTGTCCCGGATTGGGCACAGCACGCTCTACCACCGTGCTTTCCACGACATCACCCAAGGCAATAACACGGTGACGCTGCTCTCTGGCAAGGGTCTCAAGGGCTACCGCGCACGTTCGGGTTGGGACCCGGTCACCGGCTGGGGCAGCCCAAACGCGCAGGTGCTCGTGCCGCTGCTCGGCAGGGAGGTTCATCGCGGGGACGGCCAGGGGCTCTAGGTCGGGGCGGCACGGTCAGCCCCGGCTCGGAATTCCCGATTCATCGCCGCCGATTGGTCAACTGGGACCCCGAGTCGGCGATTGGTGCCCTTTCTGCAAAGTTCCCGTGACTTCTGGGACCGTCAGTTCTGCGCCGTCAGCTGGTCGTGCAAGCGCCCCGGTAGATCTTCTTCGGAATCGCGTGCGTCCGGCACGGCTTGGCACGGTTGACGGTTACCCATACGCCCCTCTTTGCCGCGTACACGGCGACCGCATCGAAGCCGTGCTTGCCGCCGACCGCGACGCCCGAGTAAGCCCAGCCACCGGCACAGCCGAACGATCCCTGGAATTTCGCGTTCTTCGGCTGCGCCGATCCGCGCTTCAGACCGGCACTGAGCGCTGTCTTGGTGCACGGCGGGTACTTCGATGCAGCAATGGCGGAGCCGGCCGCGGCCGCGAATGCGGCGATCACAAGCAGGATGGTGGCCAGCACAATGAGACTGCCCCGTGTGGTTTTCATACCGTCAAACTACCGGCCTCGCGGGACCGCCGCATCCGATCTCCTGCCTAGGCGGCCGACAGAGGGCTAGCATCCGCCGACATGATCGAACGGTTGGACGACATGCCGCCAGGCACGGTGGGCTTCCGGGTGACCGGCGAGATCGAGCGCGAGGACTACGACAACGTGCTCACGCCGGAGCTCAACCGTGCGCTCGAGGCCGGTCCACTGCGGACGCTGTACCTGATCGAAACGCTGGACGAGATCGAGCCCTCCGCCTTGTGGGCTGACACGAAGCTCGGGTTTGACCTCGGCGTCCGCCACCGCGACGCCTGGGTTCGCTCGGCGATCGTCACAGACATCGAGTGGTTGGCGCGAGCCACAAGGCTGTTCGCGTGGATGATCCCGGGCGAAGTGCGCGTCCTGCCGCTCGCGGAATTGGAGCAGGCAAAGTCCTGGGTGGCGGGCGGCTGAGCGCGACGAGCTCCCGTTTGATCGGCCGATGACGGCGTGGCGGGACATCGAACGGGCAGAGCCGGAGTTCGCGCAGCGCGTGCGGTCGCTATTCGACGCGCACAGACACAAGACGATCGCGACCTTGCGAGCAGACGGTTCGCCGCGGATCTCCGGAATCGAGGCGGCGTTCGAGAACGGTGAGCTGACGTTTGGCTCGATGCCGGACGCCCGGAAGGGCACAGATCTCCAACGGGATCCGCGATTCGCCCTGCACAGCGCCACGATCGACCCCGTCGAGGGTTCCGAGGCGCAGTGGCCGGGAGAGGCGAAGATCTCCGGTCGCGCGGTCGCCGCAGGCCCGATCACCGGAGGACCGCGTGGCGACCGGTTCCATGCCGATATCGCCGAAGTCGTTCACACCCACCTCAACGAGGAGGCGACGATGCTCGTCGTCGAGTGGTGGACGTCCGCGAACGGGCTGCAAAAGATCGAGCGAGAGTGAGGCTGTCCTGCCACAGATCAGCACGCCGGTGCTTGTCGGAAGGCCGCGTGGTGACAGGAGTGGCGGTCGGCGGTGGCGAATACAGCGGTCGTGAATGGCTCGCGGCAGCGCTACGGGATGCTGTTGCTCGCGCTCGGGGTGACGTTCTTCTTTCAGGGCGTCGCCGAACCGGGCGACGTGCAACGAGCGATCGGAACGGTGCTGGTCGGCTTGACGCTGCTGTTCGCGCTCCGTGCCGCCAACACCAGAGCCAGCTGGCAGCGCGCCGCCAACGTGATCGTCGCGGTGATCGTGATCGCGATCGTGATCGCCTCGCTGGAGAACCAGGGCGGCACGGTCGCAGGGATCGCCGCTGTCGCGAACGGGCTGCTGATCGCGCTCGCGCCACCCGCGGTCGTGATCGGCGTGTACCGAAACATGCAAGCCTCCGGGTCGGTCACGATCACCGTCGTCGCCGGGGTGCTCTGCCTCTACCTGCTGCTCGGCCTGTTCTTCGCCTACGTCTACGTCGCGATCGAAAACCTCGGAGGCGCGCCCTTCTTCGCCAACGGACAGGCCGCCGACTCCTCACGATCGCTGTACTTCAGCTTCGTCACGATGACCACCACCGGATACGGCGACTACACCGCCCGCTCCAACCTCGGACACACCCTCTCAGTCAGCGAAGCGCTGATCGGCCAGATCTACCTCGTCACGATCGTCGCCGCGATCGTCGGCCGACTCGTCCCCCGCAACCCCCAAACCCCGGCAACCAACCCATCGGCCGATCCCGAGGATTCTCCCCGAGAACGAGCGGGTGGCTAGCCGTCGGCACACGCTGAGCTCCGACGCGACGGGCCGACGCCGAAGCGCTAGTCAGCTGCGTGTCGCGGAAGCGCCGCCAGCGGCGCTTCGATCAGCCCGATCAGGTCGTTGCGCGCCCGCGCGACGCGCGAGCGGATGGTGCCAATCGGACAGTCACACACCGCCGCCGCCTCGTCGTAGCTGAGTTCGAACAGCTGGGTGAGCACGAATGCGATTCTGCGATCGGGTTCCAGCTGGATCAGCAGATCGCGCGTCGCGAGGTCGCCGCTGGCGTCGGGCACGTGGTTCGAAGACGCTTCACGCGTGAGTCCACGGTCGCGCCGCTCACGGCGATAGCGCACCCGAAGGTCGTCCATGCACGTGCGCCGTGCGATCGAGAGGATCCAGGTCCGTCCGCTCGCCTGCCCGCGGAACTGCGGCAGCGCGCGCGTCGCGCGCAGAAACGTCTCCTGGGCGAGATCGTCGGCCGCGGCGTTGCCGACCAGCGCCGCGCAGAGCCGCCAGATCATTGGGTAGCTGGACTCGACGAACTGCTCCCACGAGGCCGTTGGACGATGCCCTTCCCGAGGTCTGCCAAGCTCGTCCACCGCGGGAGCATAACCCGATGCCCTCGCCGGGTCCGGCGACAGTCGGCGGGGCGAGGAACTTCTCGGGCCGCTCGAGCGACTAATGGGTCGTGAACTGTTCCGTCGCGCGCGAAGCGATCTCGGCGATGCTCGACGGCGAGGCGCCCGGCGTCGCTTCCTCGGAGCTGTCGCGGCATCTCGCCGTGTGTGCCGACTGCAACGCTTGGCGTGAGAGCGCGCATATCGTCACACGGCGAGCGCGCCTCGGACCCGCGGAGGCCGCGCCCACGGTCGGCGAGGGGCTGCTGGCTGCAGTCCGCGAGGAGAGTCGCGAAAGCCGTCGGACGCTCACTCCGCTGACGGAGGCGCGACTCGGACTCGTGGCGATCGCGATCATCCAAATCGTGTTGACCGTCCCCGCTCTGATCCTCGGCTCGGACCGCGAGGCGCCGTTGCATGTCGCTCACGAGATGGGGGCGTTCGACATGGCGTTCGCCATCGGGTTCCTCGTCGTGGCATGGCAACCCGAGCGAGCGCGCGGCATGCACGTGCTCGTCGGCGCCGCCGCATTGCTGCTGCTCGGAACCGCCGCTGTGGATCTTCTGACCGGCCACACGACCGCTGCGGATGAGGCGCCACATCTGCTCGTGCTCGCGGGCTGGCGCTTCATGTATTGGGTCGCCGCCGAGGCTCCAAGCAGCGAGGGGGAGTCTCGCAGCCGGCGATTCCCGGTTCCGAACCGGCGCACCCCCGTCGCCCTCGATGTACCGGTGTGGCGCGGAGCGCCGGATCGCGACGTGAGCGCAGCCACCGAACCGCCTGCGATCGAGCGGCGCGCCGCCAGCGCATGACGCCTGTGTGCTGCGTCACTCCGTCGCGCTCGCTGGAGCGTCCTCGCGGCTCCATGCTCCGGTGGCGGTCGTGATGATCACCAGCCCCATGGCTTGAGGGCTCGTCGCAAATTGTCGGCTCATCGGTGCTTTAAGGGCGCCAGTCGGACCGGGCTGCGCGCCGGCGCACTCTGGTTCGCGGCAATCGTCGTGTTGCTGCTCGTGCCGTCCGCGGCCGGCGCGCACGCGTACGTGGTTCGGACCGACCCACCGGCCGGCGCGCTCCTGAAGACGGCGCCCGACAAGGTGACGGTGGTCTGGGACGAGGCCATCACACTTGGGATTGGTGGACCGCGGGCCGCACTTGGCGTCTACGCCCCCAACGGGAAGCGAGCCGACTCGGGCAATGTCCAGCACCCC
The DNA here is from genome assembly GCA_963805095.1 of uncultured Solirubrobacterales bacterium. GTDB lineage: Bacteria > Actinomycetota > Thermoleophilia > Solirubrobacterales > Solirubrobacteraceae > Palsa-465. Next base: position 512,588 of record CAWDSW010000010.1, on the reverse strand, counting down.
GTCGGGGACACGCTCACGGTGGCGTTGCCCCACCACCTGAAGGATGGGACCTACACGGTCGGATGGAAGGTGACCTCGGCCGACACCCACGTCGTCAGCGGCGCGTTCACCTTCTCCATCGGCACCCGGACTGGGGGCGCTGGCGTCGCCCAGAAGCTTGAGTCCTCGCAGCAGATACCGCTCGCCCTGAGGGATGGATTCGCGGTGGTTCGCTTCTTCAACCTGCTGCTGCTCCTGCTCTGCGTCGGCGGCGCGGCGAGCCTTGTCTTCGTGCAGCGCGACGCGGCGCCGGCGGTGCGGCGTCGTCTGTGGTCGATCATCGTCGTGTGCGCGATCGCACTCGCGGTGATGGCCGTGCTCGGACTCCCATTCGAGGCGGCCGAACAGGACGGCACCGGCCTGCTGAAGGGTCTCGAAGCAAAGGCGATCTCGAGCGTCCGAGGTACGCGGTTCGGAGAGATCTGGCTGGCGCGCGCCTGGCTTGCACTGATCATCGCGGCCCTGGCGTTCAGCTTCGAGCGCTGGTCACCGGCACGCCGCGCTCGTGAGATCCTGCTGCTGGGCGCTGCCGGCGCACTGGCGCTGACCCCCACCGCATCGGGTCATGCCGACGTCGACGGGACCCTGACGTTCCTGGTCGACGCTCTCCACGTCCTGTCGGCTGCTGCCTGGGGCGGGGGGGTCGCGTTTCTGGCGGCGGGCCTGGCGTTCACCCCAAGCGGAGAGCGGTGGCCGCTGGCGGCCCGGACGGTGCCGCGGTTCTCCGCGATGGCCCTGGGGACTGTGGCCGTCCTGCTCGCCGCGGGCGGGGCGAACGCCTATCTCGAGGTGCGGGCGTTTCGGGGGTTCGTCGACTCGACCTACGGCGCGCTCGTGCTCGTCAAGATCGGGCTGGCGCTGCCGCTCCTGGCCCTCGGCGCATTCAACAACCGCGTCAGCGTCCCGCGGCTGCGCGCGGGCCTGGGCTCGGTCACCGTGCACCGGCAATTCGCTCGGGCGATCGCAGCCGAGCTACTGGTGTTCGTCGCGATCGTCGGCGTCACGGCCGTCCTGATCGACGAGGCACCGGCGAAGGACGTGCCGGCACAACCACCCGGGCCGGTCATTGCGCAGACCACCGTCGGGCCGTTCACGGCCACCCTCCGGATCGCGCCGGCCACGGCGGGCGCAAACGCCATCGACGTCAGGGTCGTCAACCGCCATGGCCGCCCCGCCCACGTCGCGGCGGTCTCGGTTGCCGCGACGTTGCCGAGCCATTCGCTGGGCCCGCTCGACTATGACGCCAAGGCACTCGGCGGCGGGCGGTTCCGCGTGAGCGACGCGAAGCTGGCGATCGCCGGCTCCTGGCAGATCCAGCTGGCCGTACGACAGGGCCAGTTCAACGAGTGGCTCCGGACCGTCCCGGTCTCGATCGGCAACTGATCGCTCGCATGCCGCTTCTTCCGACACGAAAGGATCCCCCGATGCCCCAGACCAATCCCGTCCACCGCGGCCGGCGCCGTGGCGCCCTCGTTGGCATCGTGCTCGCTGCGGCGGTTCTGGCTCCGGCTGCGGCCGGAGCTCACATCAGCGTTCATCCCAATACGGTTCCGGCGGGCGCATTCGCGACGCTCGACGTGCGCGTCCCCGGCGAGCAAGAGGGCGCCCACGTGACGAAGCTCGACATGCTGCTGCCAAACGGGTTCACGAGCGTCGACTATCAGAACGTCCCGGGCTGGAACGTGAGCGAGGTGCAGACGAAGCTGACGAAGCCGATCCAGACCGATGACGGCCCCATCAACCAGGAGGTCTCCCAGATCATCTGGACGTGGGCCGGACCGCTCGGCCGCGTCGACAACGGACAGTTCATCGACTTCCCTCTGTCGGTCGCGATTCCCGACAACGCCGCCGGGAAGACGCTGAAGTTCAAGGCCGTCCAGAGCTACAGCAATGGTCAAGTCGTACGCTGGATCGAACCCTCGCTCAACGATGCGAACCCCGCCCCGACGATCAATATCACCGCCGAGGGCGGGGTACTCGAAGACGTCGCCGGCGCTGAAGCCGGGCCGGGCCAGACCGGCGCTGGTGGCACGTCGGGCAATCCGGCCTCCCCCTCCTCGGCGAGCGGCGGCACATCCAACGGACTCGCGATAGCGGCACTGGTCGTCGGCGCTCTCGGACTCGCCGCAGGGCTGTGGGCGATCCTCGTCACGCGGCGCCGCGGCGCTCGGACCTGAGGTAGTCGCACCGAGATCGTGTCGCGGAACCCCTACATTTGAAGCGGATGGTGGAGCCGCTGCGACGCGTGGGGCGTTACGAGCTGCTCGAGGTGATCGGGCGTGGCGGTGCCGCTGTCGTGTACCTCGCACGCCAGCCCGACCTCGACCGCCACGTGGCGCTCAAGGAGCTTTCGCCCCACCATGCCGGGGACCCCAGCTTCGCCCACCGGTTCGTCGAGGAGTCCCGGCTGGCCGGCGCGATGAGCCACCCGAGCGTCGTCACCGTCCACGAGTACTTCGAGCACGATGGCCTCCCCTACATTGCAATGGAGTACCTGCCGCGTGGTTCGCTCCGGCCGTACCTGGCGACACTGACATCGCCGCAGCTCGCCGGAATGCTGGAGAACGTGCTCGCTGGTCTCGCGCACGGTGAGAGCCACGGCGTCATCCATCGCGATCTCAAGCCCGAGAACCTGTTGGTCGCGGTCGACGGCAACGTCAAGATCGCCGACTTCGGGGTCGCGCGGGCCCTCGGGAACGCCAGCGAGCGGCCGTTCGCGACGGTCACCGGCACGACGATCGGCACTCCCGCCTACATGGCGCCCGAGCAGGCGCTGGGCGAGCCGCTGTCGCCGGCGACCGATCTCTACTCGCTGGGGATCATCGTCTGGGAGGCGCTTGCCGGTCACACCCCGTTCGAATCGCGCCAAACCCCGATGGCGGTCCTGTACCGGCAGGTGCACGATCCGGTCCCGGCGATCGACACGGTCTGCCCGGACGTAGACCCGGCGCTGTCGGAGTGGCTGGCGACGCTGCTCGCCAAGGCCCCGAGCGAACGCTTCCCCTCTGCCGAATCCGCGTGGGACGAGCTTGAGGACCTGGTCATCAAGCTCGCCGGACCACGCTGGCGCCGCGAGGCGCGAATCCGTGGCCAGCCCGCGGCGAAACCGGGGCCGCATCCCACTCGGGTGACGCCGACGATCACCGACCCGCCCCCCGCCGGGCCGGCGCCCGCGACAGAGATCCGACCCGCCGCGGCAGACCCTCCCCCTCCCCGTGCAGCATCTCCCCCCGCCACACCGCCGGTCTCCCCGGCCAGGCGACCCACGACCGGCGGCGAGACGGTGATCGAGCCCCCACGCCGACACCAGGCGGGCGCCGAGACGCCGGCCAAGCCCACCGACAACTCGCGCAGACGGAAGCCGCTGCTCGTGGCGGCACTCGTGGCGGTCGTCGGCGTTGTCGCCGGCGCTGTCGTCGGCGGCATCACCGCCGGTGGGGACACGACGACTCGAGTCACGACAACGCCCGCGACGCAGTTGGCTGCGTCAGTCCGCCCGATCCTGCGCACCGTCGAGGCTGGCCAGCGCTCCGGTCGGTCGAGGCTCGATTCGGCGCGAACGGCCCACGCTCAGGCGGCAGCGGCGATTTCAATCTCGCGGGTGTATGCCAACGCCGCAAGGAGGATGCGGAGGTTGCCGCGCGACCAGGCGGCGCTTTCGAAGGCGCGGTCCCTGCAAGCCGCGCTGACGCAGGTCGGCGACAGCTGGCGAGCTCTCGCCGCGGCTGCCTCGCGGGGCAGCCGCGGCGGCTACACCGCTGCGTCCGACGCTCTGCGCCGCAGCGAGCGGCGGCTCGCGCAGGCCGCGCTGGCGGCCGAGCGCGGCGACTCGGCCTAGCGCAGCGTGACCGAAGACCGACGCCGGACGAGCGAGTCGAGCGTGACCGCGGCGATCAGCACGATCGCGGTGACGATGTCCGTGACGGCGGCGCTCACTCCCATCAGGCCGAGCCCGTTTTCGACAACGGCGATCACCAGGCCTCCGAGCAGAGCATTGAGCGGCCGGCCGCGGCCGCCGAACAGACTGGCACCACCGATCACCGCCGCCGCGACCGCGTAGAGCACGTATGTACCGCCGTCGAAGTCGGTCGACATCGACCCGAGGCGCGACGCGTACGTCATCCCCGCGAATCCTGCGAGCAGACCGCAGATCGCGAAGCCGATGGTCTTGATCATCGCGACATTGATACCGGCCCGGCGCGCGGCCTCTGGATTGCCGCCGATCGCGTAGATGTAACGGCCGAGCTTGGTGCGGTTCAGTACGAACGTGAAGACGGCCAGCACCACCAGGATGAAGGGCACGATCCAAGGCACGCCGGCCGGCGTATTCGCGTTGCAGATCGCGACGAGCACAACGCCGCCGATCGCGGACAGCACGATCGTCAGCAACGTCACGCCGATCGGCGGGGCCGCAAGCCCCGCCTTGCGCCTTCGCTGCGCTCGTCTCAGTGAGAACGCCGCGTATGCTGCGAGCGAGGCGGCGAGCACGATCCAGGACAGGGTCGGGCTCATCTCGGCTCCCGCGAGCTTGTAGACCGGGCTCGCGCCGTTGATGGTGATAACGCCGCCCAGCGCGGTCTTGTCGACGGTCGCGAGCTCGAGCATGATGCCCTGCGCCGCGAGGAACCCGCCGAGCGTGACGACGAACGACGGCAGGCCCAGCCGCGTGATCAGCGTACCCTGGATGCTGCCAAATAAAGCGCAAAAGCCAACACCGGCGATCACGCCCACCCACCAGGGCAGGTCGACCGGCGGCTGGTTGACCTCGGCGATGATGAAAGCTCCACAGGCCGCGACGAAACCCACCGACAGATCGATCTCCGAAAGCAGCAGGGCGGCGAGCTCTGCCGCGCCGAACATGACGAAGATCGACGCCAGAATGAACAGGTTCACCAGGTTGGTCGAGGTCAGGAACTGCGACTGCTCGATCTGGAAGAAGATCCCGACGGCGATCAGGCCGGCGATGATCGGCAGGGCGCCGCTCTCGCCGTTGCGCAACCTTCGCCCCCACGCGGCGAAGTACTCCCTCAGCGATTGCGCATAGACCTCTGCCGGCAGCGCTGCGATCGCCGCGTCGGTTAGCTCCGGCTCTGCCTCGACGCCGATCACCGCATCGGGCGCATCGGCAAGGTGATCTTCCGCGCCGCTGGTCAGCTCAGGATCAGCCACTCATCTCTCCTTCAAGACATTCCAGGCAAGCGGCGCTCAAGCAGCCTGCGCCGCGGTCCCGGTCGTCATGTACTCGACCGCGTTCTGCCGGTCGAACTGGCTGGCGGGGCCTTCCACCACCATCCTGCCTAGATACAGCACGGCAATCCGATCGGCGACCTCGAAAACGTCGTTGAGGTTGTGCGAGATCACGATCACTGACACCCCGCGCGAGGCGAGGTTCTTGATCAGCGCCAGCACCATCGTCGTCTGCGCCACGCCGAGCGCCGCGGTTGGCTCGTCCATGATTACGAGCTTCGCGTTTGACATGACCGCCTTCGCGACCGCGACCGACTGGCGCTGCCCACCGGACAGCGATGCGACGGGCTGCCGGATCGAACGCACGCTCACGACATGGAGGTCGCGCAACGTCTCGCGCGCCTTGATCTCCATGGGAGCCTCCTCGAGCACACCCCCGCCGGTGAGCTCGTGGCCGAGGAACATGTTCTGGACGATGTCGAGGTTCTCGCACAGCGCGAGGTCCTGATAAATGGTCGTGATGCCAAGCGCCTCGGCATCCTTGGGACCATGGAGGTGGACCTGCCTCCCCTCCCAGCGGATCTCACCGGCATCCGGCCCCCACAGGCCGGAGACCGTCTTGATCAGCGACGACTTGCCCGCGCCGTTATCACCGACGAGCGCGGTGACGGTGCCATACGGAACGTCCAGATCCACCTCCCTCAGCGCGCGCACCGGACCAAAGGTTTTGGAAATCCCGCGCAGCGAAAGGAGTGGCCCACGACTCGGGGCCGTCTCTGAGCCCGCCGGAGCGGGGAAATCGTCGGAAATGCTCATCGCTGTCCTGAAGTAAGGCGACTGCGCCCGCCCGAGTTTACGGGCGAGCGCAGTCGTAGCGTTACTTGCTTGGTCGGACCTTGTGCGTCGGCTAGATGCCGGCCGCCTTGCAGGCCGATGCCATGCTGACCTTGCCGTCGAAGGTGCCGTGGCAGATCTGGTTCGTCGGGACGAACTTGTCCTTGACGACCGTGCTCTTCATGTTCGACTTGGTGACCCACACCGGCGTCAGGAGCGCCGACGGGACCGGCTTATTGTGCTCCTGGAGGTCCGCGGTCGTGCCGTTGATCAGCGACTTCGGCGGCGTCATCCCCGCACGCAGGTACGTGGCGATCGCGACGGCAGCCTGAGCCTCCAGGTAGATCGGCTTGTACACGGTGCCGCACTGATATCCGGCCAGCGTGGCCTGCAGCCCCGGCAGCGAGGCGTCCTGCCCAGTCGCCGGGAACGAGTTTGGCTTGATGCCCTTCTGGATCAGGTAGTTGATGATCCCGGAGGCCGTGTTGTCGTTCGGGTTGACCATGGCGTTCGCCGTCGGATGAGCGGTGAAGGCCGTCTGGAACTCGGTCAGCGCCGTGGGGGCGTCCCAGGTGCCGGCGGTGTACTTGCCGTTGCCGAGGACGTTCGTGTACGCGCCGGACTTGAACTTCGGTGCCAGCACGCTGTTGTAGCCCTGGTAGAACAGGGTCGCGTTGTTGTCGGTCACGTCACCGTGCATGACGATCACCTGCGGCTTGCTGATATGCCAAGCCTTGACGCACTGCACGAAGCCCTGACCGATCAACTTGCCGACGTCGACGTTGTTGAAGCTGACGTAATACGGGCGGCTGCCGCCAAGCGTGAGCCGGTCGTAGTCGATCACCTTGACGCCGTGCTTCTTGGCATAGGCCTCAACCCTGGCGCCCGTGCCGGAGTCGGCCGGAGTCGTCAACAGAACCTTCGCGCCATTGGTGATGTCCGTCTGCGCGTCGGTGTAGAACCTCGAGTCGCTGCCCTGGGCGTTCTGGACGATGATGTCCGACGCGGGGATACCCGCGGCCAGCATTGCCTGCTTCAGCATGGGAGCGTCGAAAGCGGCCCACCGCGTCGAGGTGGTCGTATCCGGCAGGATCGCTGCGATCTTGCCCGTGCCCTTCGCCGAGATCGACTTCAGCTGCTTCATCGCGCTGAAGTTATTCGTCAATTGGCTCAGCGAAATCGACGCCGAGCGAGCCGCATGTCGGTGCGTTACGGACGCACCTGCCGTTGCGCCGCCGGCGACGGCGACGCTGAACGCCGTAGCTGCAACCGCAACCACGGCGGTCTTGCTTTTCAGCAAGCTCACCTCAAACCTCCTTATTCCTCCTCATACAGAGTTGCTGGTCGCGTCGACGCACCTAAAGCAACACGACTACCGGCCAGCTCCCCTCTTTCGAGGCGAGAGACTACAGCAGCGGTATAGAGCGCGCCAACAGGCTGCACGGAGTCTTAACGTCCGGTGAATGGCCCGACAATTGGAGTTTCTCGGTCGCTCAGCCGCCGATCGACTGAGTCCCGGAGCCGCTCCCAGAGCCGATTTCCTGAGTCCCCGAGCCGCTTGTCGAGGATCTGCTCTTGGGGGCCTGCGTCGGTTGCGCCTCAGGCAACGAGCGCGTCGGCCTGGTCGCCGGTCGATTTGGCGCGACCGTTTTCGTGCGCGTTGGAGGCACGGCGGTCGTTGTTGCATGGGTCGCGGTCGTTGTTGCATGGGTCGCGGTCGTTGTTGCATGGGTCGCGGTCGTTGTTGCGTGGCTCGCGGTCGTTGTTGCATGGGTCGCGGTCGGCGCGACGGCCGTCTCCGTATGGGTCGGTTGCGGCGCGGGTGTCGTTGTCGTGTGGGTCACCGGAACCACCACGACGGTTCGGGTGACGATCCGCGTGGGCGGCTTCGCGGCAACATGCGTCGAGGTAGTCGTCGCAGGCGCTCGGGGTCGCACGGGCACACTTCTCGCGGGAGGCGGAGACACTGGGGCCGTGGTCGGAGTTCTCGCGGGCGCCACTGGGATCTTGGTCGCCGGAGGCTTGTGGTGGTGGACCACGGGTGGCAGCCGCAGTGGTGCAACCCTCGCGATCAGCTGGTGGCGGACGACAGCGGCGCTGGGTGCTGCCGGCCCGCGCGCGTGCAGGGTCTGGATGGTGCTGGTCCGTGCGAGTGCGTGGGCGACGAAGAAGCCCGCCGCGAAGAGGGCGAGAGCCGCTGGCACCGCCAGGACACCCGTCCAGTTCCGCGTGCTCGGCGTCCGATGCTCGCGCCCCACGCCTCAAATCGTATCTCGCCAAGTTGGTGTAGCCGGTTCATACCTTGGTCGCCTTCCCTGTCCGCCGTGGCGTCCCGATACTGATCGTGGCGGCCGGATGCGGCCGGGAACCACGATCACCAGGAGGAATCCACATGACCCTGATCAAGGTCACCTCAGAGGATCTGCACTCGCTCTCCGGCCAGGTCGCATCTGGTTCGGTCAGCATCCAGGACCAACTGGCTCGGATGGCAGGTGAGGTCACGAGCGTCGTCGGCGGCGATTGGCAGGGCGTCGCGTCCTCGCAGTTCAACACCCTGTGGGACGAGTGGCAGCGGTCGGCGGCCGGCCTCAAGGACGCGCTCGACGGCATCTCCCGGCTGCTCGGCAGCGCCGCCACCCAGTATCAGTCGACCGAGGATTCCATCCGCGCCTCGATGGGGTAAGGGCTGAGAGCCCCGGGACTCGTTCAGCGGGAGTCGGCCAGCGCTCCCTGAGCAAGGCCGAACGTACCGGCGCGGATCATGTAGCCGCTTCCCGGCCGAGCCGGGGGTGCGGGGCGTCGCGGAAGCGCCACGCCGAAGAGCCCGCCGTCGAGGTTGAGGTCGGGCTGTAGGAGCAACCCATTGCGAGAGGCGCGCACGCCAGCGCTCCAGTGACCCAGTGCGCGAAGCCCGTCGGCGCGACCGGCGGCGATCACGTGCACCCGGCCGTCGGGGTCACCGACCAGGTCGCTCAGCGCGCGACCGCTGTCGTCGACAGCGTCAGCGTCGTCCACCAACAGGAGCACCGCATCGACCCCGGCCTTCATGGTGGCGACGAGCTCGGTCAGCTGATCCACCGTTGTGGCCCGGCCCGAAAGGCCGGGCAATTCGGCAAGGTCCGACCGGCGCAGCGCGACCGCGTAGATCGGGAGCTGTGGATGCAGCGCCGCGCACGCTTGCGCGAGCGAGACCAGGGTATTTGTGCGTCCCGAGCGCGCGGGCCCGGCGATCAGCGCGTGCTCGCCGGGATACAGCGACCAGCCCGCAACGCCCAGCGTCTCATCGTCGATTCCGACGGGCAGCCACAGGGCTTCCCCGCCTACCTCTGGGGAGCCGCTCTGAGCCAGAAGCTCCCCCACCGTGACCTGCTCGGGCAGCATTCCGATCGTCACGGGCGGTCTCCGCCCGGCAGCCTCGTGCTGTGTCGCGATCCGGGCCACCGCGTCCGCGACCGGTAGCTTGCTGCGCGCGATCTGCACCACCCGCGGCGAGCTCGCGGCAAGGACGGCCCGGCCCGGGGTGAATCGCGGGATCGAACGCCGGTTGAGCCCGAACTGCGCGTAGTCGGCAGCGTCGGCGAGCTGCAGGACGAGCCGCTGCTGGGCGAGCGAGGCGAGGCCGACCGGGACCGCGCCGACGCGATCTGCAGCGATCGCCACGTGGATCCCGACCTCCGGTCCGTCGGCCCAGACTCGGCTGAGGTCGTCGCGGACGGAATCGCCGGCCGCGTCGGACTGCTCGGCGGCGAACCCCGCGTACCCGTCGAGCAGCAGCACGATCCGACCGACGCCACCGGACCTTGCAACCCTCCGCCGGGCCGCGAGCTCGTGGCGCAACCACCGAAGCAGACGCAGCTGCCGCTCGCGCTCATTCGCGTTGATGACCGCGCCGACGTGCGGAAGTCCCTGCAAGGGCTGCAGTTCGCCGGCGCCGAAATCGAGCAGGTAGATGTGAAGCTCGTCGGGCGCCGCAGCGGCTGCAAACGACAGGGCGAGCGTTTGTATGGCCGTGGTGGTGCCGCTGCCGCCGAGTCCGAACAGCAGCAGGTTCCCCGCCTCCAGGTTCCAGCCTGCCGGATACTGGGCCTGAGCCGGCGGGTCGTCGACCAGCGCCATCGACACGGTCAGGCCCCGCTCCCCAGCGAACGGTGTCGGCGCGCCGGCCGTCAGCAGTTCCTCGAGTGCCAGATCCGTGGGTAGCGGCTCCAGCCACGGGCGACGTGGTGGTGGCAGCTCGTCGCCGGCGGTGACCGCCGCCGTGACGAGCCGGTCGAGGTCGCTCGCAGCTCCCTCGGGCGCGATCTGCCGATCGCCGGCGACAGTCACGGCGGCGGTCGCGAACGTGAACTCGGCGACCCTCACCGGCGACTGACGTTCGGCCGCGGTGCTGCCGGTGACCAGCGCTGTCTGGATCGGGTGCAGCTCCGAGGGGCCGAGCCGCACGTACGCTCGCCCCGGCTGGCCACGGCCGATGCGTGCGGCGGCGGGCGATTCGATCACGTCACTGGAGTCCTGCCCGGTCTGGACCCGCAGGCAGATCCGCAAATTCGTGTTGGCGCGGATGTTCTCGTTGACGGCGCCGGAGGGCCGCTGGGTCGCGAGCAGCAGGTGAACCCCGAGACTGCGCCCACGCTGGGCGATCCCGACCAGCGAGACGATGAAGTCAGGCAGCTCGGCGGCCATCGTCGCGAACTCGTCGATGACCACCACCAGACGCGCGAGCGGCTCGGCGCGACCGGCAGCGACGATCCGCGCCAGCGCCGGCAGATCATCGGCGCCATGCTCGCGGAGCACCCGCTCGCGGTGCCGGAGCTCGGCTTCGAGGCTCTCGAGCGCACGCTCCCCGAGTTGCTCGTCGAGGTCGGTCACGAGCCCGACCGTGTGCGGCAGCTCGCCACAGCGTGCGAACGCGCTGCCGCCCTTGTAGTCGATCAGCACGAAGTTCAACCGATCGGGCCCGTTGCCGACCGCGAGCGAGGCCACGAGGCTGCGGAGCAGCTCCGACTTGCCGGCGCCGGTGGTCCCGGCGATCAGACCGTGCGGCCCGTCACGGACGAGGTCGATCGCGAACGGCCCATCCTGATCGAGCGCAAACGTGGCGCCGAGGTGATCGTGGCCGCGTGCCTGTAGCCAGCGTTTGCGCAGCTCGCCCGCGCTCGGGTCCGTCATGCCGAGCAGCTCGAGCAACTCGACCCGAGACGGCAACGTCCCGCCCTCGATCTCCAGATCGGCGTCCTCGAACCGGGCCAGGGCCAGCGCACAGTCGCGGGCGGTCCGAACCGAAACGCCGACCGCCAGCAGGGGGTCGACGAGCTCGCCGCGCTGTGGTCGCCGCAGCGTCGCCTCGGCGGTGCCCTCAACGAGCTCGATCACGGTCGTGCAGCTGGCCGGCAGCCGTTCGCTGGCGGACGCGATGACGATCCCACTGACGCGTTCGCCGGACCGCAGCAGCGCCCGGCCCACGGCACCCCTGCCCTCGACCACGGCCGGACTGTCGAGAACCGCCAGCAGCGTCCGCGCGTCAGACTCCGCGCGGTCCCGCAGGCTCGCGACGAGTGCCTCGGCGGCTTCCGGATCGGCCGCCAACAGCCGTCTGGAGCCGCCGGAGAGGTGATCACGCGCGTGCGGTAGCCACTTGGCGAACTCCCAGTCCCGCTCGCCGGCGGCATCGGCAATGATCGCGACCTGCAGATCGGCGGGGCCGTGCAGCGTCGCAGCCTGGCAGAGCAGTGCCCTGGCGACCGCCAGCGCCGGCTCACGTGGACCGACGATCCCGACCGCGCCGCCTCCGGCCAAGTCAATCTCGGCCGGCACCGGCGGCAGCCGGCCGAGTTCACGTACCGCCTCCTCGGCCTCCGCTGCCGGCGCGATCGGCTGACTCAGCGGCGGCCGGAACGGGAGCTTCGCGAGACCGCCGGAAAGGATCATGAAGTCCTCGTCCTCGGGGCGGCGCTCCCACAATCGCGAGTCCGGGCCCTTGGCCCTATGGATCAGCTCGGCGGTGTCAGGCAACCCAGCCCGACGGCGGCCAAGCTCTTCGCCACGCGCCGCGCGCAGCTCGTGGCGGAAGCGCTCGAGCTCACGAGCGTGCTCGTGGCCCTGCCCGCGAGCGGCACGGTTCGAGGTGCGGCGCTGTTCCCACCAGCCGCCGACGACGAGCACCGGGCTCAGCAGCATGAACAGGGCGAAGATCAGGCTGTGCAACACGACCACCATGACCGCGCCGAGCACGAGCGGACCGATCGCCGACACGAGGCTCAGCCGCGGGCGCTCCTGCGTGGGCGGGCGCTCGGGCACGGCCAGCGGCGCCGGCGGCGAGGGGCGACGGAGGCGCGGCGGTCGGTTGAACGCAATGGTTCCGCCCGCGGCGACCTGGCGCAGCGGATCGAACGGGACCGGCGGCGGCGTCGCCGCAACCGTTAGCGCCACGTCCCCGGCCTCGAATACCGCTCCGGGAGCGAGCTCGACCGGTTCGGAGATCCGCCATCCCTCGACCCAGGTCCCGTTGGCGGACCCCAGGTCGGCGATCGTGGCGCCGCCCGCGGCGCCGGCCGTCAGCTGCAGATGGGCGCGTGAGGCGCGTGCGTCCGTCAGCTGAAGATCGCAGGTGGCGTCACGGCCGACCGTGATCGTCGTGCCGGCTCGGAGAGCGACCCAACGACCGGCGTCGAGGCCGGCAATGACGCGGAGCTCGAGCGCGGCCGCGGCCGGCGCGTCGACGTCCCGCGGCGGTCCGCCAGGGCTGATCAGGGCGCCCTCGTGGAGGCCGATCTCGTCGAGCGCAAGCTCGCCGTGGCAGAAGCGGCCGTCGAGCACGACCCCGGGATCCGTCCCATCGCCGAGCGCGACCAGTAGGTCACCCACGGTCGCCTGCGGGTCGATCAGCGTCAGCTCTATGTCGACCGGGTCGAGACCGTCCCTCCCAACCACGACGTGCATCCAGCGTGCAGGCTACCTGTCGCGAGATGGTTGACTCCACGCGGCCGGGAAATCAACCATCTAGGGTGTTTCAGCGTGCGCGCGCAACAGGTGGAGGTCCTGGGAGCGTCGATCCGGCCGAGCGAGGTGCAGGAGCTCGTCATCGCAGAGCGCAGGCGGGCGCCGTTCCTGTTCCTGCGCGACCGCGAGGCGAGGTTATGGGTGATCCCGCTCGACCGCGAACGGTTGGTGCTCGGTCGCGCTCCCGATACCGATGTGGAGATCGCCTGGGATCCGCGCGTGTCGGGGATCCACGCCTACCTCGAACGTCACGGCGGCCGCTGGGTCCTCGAGGACGACGGGTTGTCGCGCAACGGGACATTCGTCGGCGGCGAGCGTCTGCACGGTCAGCGGATCCTTCGTGACGGCGACGTCGTGCTCGCCGGTTCAACGAAGGTGGGGTTCCGCGACCCAGGCCCGAGCAACGTGGTCGCGACCGTCGTCAGCGGAAGCGTCGAGGCCCCGCCCGTGTCCGAGGCGCAACGGCGAGTGCTGGTCGAGCTTTGCAGGCCGATGGCCAGCGAGGGGCGTGCCGTCCCCGCCACCAACCAGGAGATCGCCGAGCGGCTGGTGCTCAGCCTTCCGGCCGTCAAGAGCCACCTGAGGATCTTGTTCGAGCGCTTCAGCCTTGGGAGCCTCCCGCAAAACCAGAAACGCGTCCGGCTCGCCGAGCAGGCGCTCGACAGCGGCGTCGTCCGGGCAGTCGACCTGCTTCGAGACTCCTGAGTCCCTGTCGGGGACGCTTGTTGCAGGGCGGGCGCGCCTCAGCGCGTGAGCTTCGGCAGTCCCCCGTCGCGAATCGTGAACTGCGCCCGCTCTGCCAGGTAGCCCCGGCGCGAGATCTTGATCGACAGCCGGTCGCCGGGCCGGTACCGGTAGCTCTCGAGCCAGTGGATCATCGATCTGATCTCGCGCTTGGTCGAAGCGTCGCGCACGTGTCGACGATGGTCGCCGTGCCTCTGTCTGTAGAACGCCGTGAACTGAGCGTGCCGCGGCATGCGCCCGACGGTCAGTCGTTCCATCCTTGTGACGGGCCCGTGGTAGCGCCATTTGACAGTGATCTTGACCTTGACGTGATGCGGCCGCACCGGCACGGGCACGGTCTCTACGGTGGCGGTCGTGGTCGTGACGATCGAGGTCACAGTTTGGGTAACCGTCGGAACGGGCGGCGGCGCCGGCGGCGGTGGCGCCGGACACGGGGTCGCCGAGGCTGCCGGACCGGGCGAGTCGGCACTCTTGCCGTTGTTCGCCGCGCCGTGGGTGTTGCTGGCCCAGAGCGCCTTGCCGGCGGTCGAGTAGATCACGAGGTTGCCGTCCGACTGCATGTCGAGCGTTGCACCGCTATTACCCCCGGTGCCGCTGCTCCACAGCGCCTTGTTGGCCGACGAGTAGACGACGAGATTGCCGTCACCCTGCATGATCGCGTAGTTGCCGGTGCCCTTGGTATTCGAGTGCCACAGCAACTGATTGGCGTCGTTGCGAAGGGTCAGGTCGCCGGTGCTCAGCATGTCGAGGTAGTACGCGCCGCCGGATGCGAACAGGAGCCAGCCGGACTCGAGCTTCTCCTGGCTCGAGATCGAGTGGATGGCATTCGTGGCATATACAGCCTTGGTGTCATAGATCACGACATTCCCGTCGCGCTGCAGATCGAGCGTCGGACAGCCAATGCCGCTCGTATTGCTGCTCCACAAGGTCTGACCGGTGCTGTCCAACAGGACGAGGTTGCCGTTCGGCTGCATCAGCGCGTGGTCCCCCGGCACGCCGCCCGTCGTCGCCCACAAAACCGGACCGCCGCCGTTGTAGATCTCCTCCAGGTTGCCGTTGCCAGCCAGCTCGAGCAGGTACTGGCCGCCTGGCGACTCAAGCGCCTGGCCGGCGACCAGCGTCTGGTTGCCGATGATGTTCTGCGGCGGCGTGACCGCCTCCGATGCCGATAGGCCAACCAGCGCAGCGACGGCGAAACCGCCAGCCAGCGCCGTCGTGAAAACAGCGACGATCCGCATCCTGCCAAACCCGATTCGGAGCACCTCCGCACACCTCCTCCTGGACATCGTCAGAGGGTGGAACACATCTCCACCGGCGACGATGCGCGACCCGCCCCCAAGCCGCGCCCGGCGCCGCCTGTTCACTTCGCAGGGTACCGCGCGGGCCAGGAACGGATCGAGGCTAAGGCCCCCTTAGGGCCAACCGACAGCGAATTCCCGATGTGCATTCGCCCCTCTTAGTCGAGAGTGATGTTCGGATGAACGAGGTTGACCAAAGGAGCGACGAATGCATCCCGCACTCACCCACGAACTTGCTCGGACCCGACTTGCAGAACTTCGGCGAGAGGCTGAGATCAGCCGCACCGTGCACGGTCGTCGCGTCAGGCGATACTTCATACGTGCGCGGCAGGTTGACAAGCAGCCGCTTCGTCGGCAGGCAGACACAGCTGGCGGAGGTCGAGCTGGCATTTCGGGAGGCGTGTGCTGACCGTCCACGCCTGATTCTCCTCAGCGGCGACTCGGGGGTCGGTAAGACGCGCTTCCTCGCCGAAGCCGAGGCCTGCTTCCGTGGCGCGCGGATCCTTCGAGGCCAATCCATCGAGCAGGGCGAAGTCGAGCTCCCGTACGCTCCGCTGCTGGGCGCGCTGCGGCCACTGGTGCGCGAGCGCGACCCGGCTTTGGACGAGCTCAGCGCCGCCGGTAGAGCCCACCTGGCGACGCTGCTTCCGAGCCTCGGGGCGCCCGCGGACGGCGCGGCGGGGAGCGGGGGGCTGGCAGACGGTCAAACCAGGCTGTTCGAGAGCCTGCTCGAGTTGCTGCATCTGCTCAGCTCGCAGCAACCGGTGGTCGTCACACTCGAGGACCTGCACTGGGCCGACGGCTCCACCCGGGCGTTCATCGGATTTCTGGCCCGCAGCCTCACCGACGAGCGGATCGTGCTACTGCTCAGCTACCGCAGCGACGAGCTGCACCGGCGCCATCCGCTGCGACCGTTGCTGGCCGAGCTCAGCCGCTTGGAGTTGTGTCGCAGGGTCGAGCTCGAACCGCTCGAGCGTGATGAACTCGCAGATGTATTGAACGGGATCCTCGGGAAAGCCCCCGACGGCGATCTCACCGACCGGCTGATGGAACGCACGGAAGGCAATCCGTTGTATGTCGAGGAACTGCTCGCGGCTTCGCTGGATGGGCGTGGCGCCGCCCCCGAGAGCCTCCGCGACACGTTCCTGTTGCGTGTGGAGCGGTTGAACGACGAAGCCCGCCAGGCGGTCAGGGCGGTCGCCGTCGGCCGAGCGCTCGCCGAGCCGTCGATCGAGCGGGCCTCCGGCGTGACCGGTCCCGCGCTGCACGCGGCCCTGCGCGAAGCCGTCGCCGAGTACATCCTGGTGACCGACGCGGAAGGCCGCTTCGGGTTCCGCCATGCGCTGCTCCGAGAGGTGATCACAGGTGATCTCCTGCCCGGCGAGCGCAGCAGCATGCACCTCGAGCTCGCCCGCGCGCTCGAGGACGCCGGCCCTCAGACCTGCGCTGAGGACGAGGTCGAGCGAATCGGGACGATCGCCTCACACTACGCGGCAGCCGGCGAGCAGAGAGCGGCACTGCGAACAACTGTCCGGGCCGCCCGGGAGGCCCACCGCGTGCACGCCTACGGCGAGGCGGCCAGCCTGTACGAGCGGGCGCTGGAGCTGTGGTTGCGGGTTTCGGACGCCGACGAGGTCGCCGGACTCGACGACGTCGATCTGCTCGAGTCGGCGGCGTCGATGTACGCCCTGGCGGGTGAGCAGCGCCGCAGCGAGATGCTTGCCCACCGGGGCCTGGAAAGGCTCGATCCGGAGGCCGAACCGAGCCGCTACGCCCGGCTGCTGTTCCGCCGCGGCCGCTCCCGCTGGCGGCTGAACCAGGCCTCGCAGGGCCTGGCGGACGCGCAGCAGGCGCTCGCGCTACTGCCCGCGGAGCCCAGCGCCGATCGCGCGGGGGTCCTCTCCTGGATCGCGCGGACCCAAGTGCTGCGAGGCCACTTTCGCGAGGCGATCGCCGAGGGTGAGCCCGCGCTGGCGATGGCCAGGGAGGTGAACCTTCCGATCGTCGTCGGCGGGACGCTCAACACGCTCGGCATGGCACGGATCGCCCTCGGCGAGGTCGAGGCTGGCGAAGCGTGCCTGCGCGAGGCGATCAGGCTCGCGCGCGAACACGAGGACATCGATGACCTCGCAACTGCATACAGCAATCTCGCGGACCTCCTGGGCCTCGCCGGCCGTACCGGAGATGCGCTGGCCGTGATCGAGGAGGGGCTGAGCGAGGTCAATACGCGGCTCGGGCAGTCGTTCGGCTGGATGGTGCTTTCGCACTCCATGCGTGCGTTCGAGGCGGGCAGGTGGGACGCCGCAAGAGCAAGCGAGGGCCCTGCGATTGGGTCAGTCGAAGGGGTGTCGTTGATCTTCCGCCTGCTGCGTGACGCTGAGCTCGCGCTTGGCACCGGCGACGAGGACCTAGCGGCAAATCGTCTCGATGCCGCCGAGCCGCTTGTGCACGTCTCGCGTGAGGCTCAATGGCACGGGCAGTTCGGCTCGCTGCTCGGCGAGCTGAGGCGCCGTGCGGGCGACCTGCAGGGAGCCCAGCAGGCGGTCTCACGGGCGCTTGACGAGCTGGAGGTGTGCACCGACGACGTGATGCGGATCGCCCGCGTGACCGCGGTCGGGATGGCGGTCGAAGCCGATCGCGCGCTGCGCGCCCGAGACCTGCGCGAGCCTGCCGTCGAACGAGACGCACTAGCGCGGGCGCGGATCCACATGGACCGATTGGATGCTGCCGCGCAGGACGGAGGGCCGGTCGAGCGGGCTTGGCTGGCAAGTGGAGTCGCGGAACACGCGCGTGCGACCGCCGGCAACGATCCGGCGCTGTGGGAGCAGGCGGCACTGGCGTGGGATCAGCTCGAGCGGCCGTATTGCGCCGCGTTGATGCGAGCCAGGGAAGCCGAGGCGCTGGTCGAGGCCGGAGACCGGGAACAGGCGGCCAAGGTGGTCTCGGCCGCGCTCGAGGTCGCCGATCAGCTCGGCGCGGGCTGGCTGGCCGGCGAGCTTGGCGGCCTCGCGGCCCGCGGGAGGCTCGAGGGCCTGGCTGTGGGGTCCGCGAGCGAGGGCCCCGACGGCGGCGCGGACGAAGGCGACCCCGAGACGCCGTTCGGACTGACGCCGCGCGAGCTGCAGGTGCTGACGCTGATCACAGAGGGCGCCACCAACCGTCAGATCGGGGCTGCTCTGTACATGGCTGAAAAAACCGCGAGCGTGCACGTCTCCCGGATCCTGTCGAAGCTTGGCGTCCAGAGCCGAACCCAGGCGGCCGCGGTCGCCCACCGACTGCATTTGACCTGACAGGGCCGCCCCCGGGGCCCGATCATCAGCCCCCGGGCTCGATCATCTAGTCTCTCGCGCCTGGATTCGCCCTTGAAGGAGCCTGGTTGAGCACCGACGTGTCCTACCGCTACGACCCGACCCGGTTCCGGGAGGTGTTCGAGCATCGCTTCAGCTACATCGGCGGCGTGCAGCGCAACAGCCGTTCGGTTCGCGTCGCAGCCGGCCCTGCACGACCCCGCCAGTGGTCGCCGCTGGACCTACGCGGAGCTGTGGGCTCGACAGCGGCAGGCTGGCCGCAGGGCTGTCACGGCAGGCGTGAGCAGCGACGACGTCATCGTCTTCGACCTGCTGAACGGACCCGAGTTCGCGCTCCTGTGGCTCGCCGCCCAGCGCCTCGGCGCGATCGCCGCGCCGATCAACTTCCGGCTCGCCGCGGGCGAGGTGGCCCATGTGCTCGACGACAGCCGCCCGCAGGCGTTCATCTTCGACGTGAGCCTGGCGGGCGTCGCGGCCGATGCGATCGAGCGCGCCTCGCACACGCCCGCGATCGTCGCGCTCGTCGACCCCGAGGACAGGCCCGGCACTCGCATCCGCCCGACGGCACTGCCGTTCGCGGAGCTGCTGGCCGAGCGACGACCGCGGACTCCCAGACCTGAGCGAGCGCTCGATCTAGGAGGAGTCGACCCGGCTTTACACCTCGGGAACGACCGGGCTGCCCAAGGGCGTCTCGCTGAACACGCTCGTCGAGATCCTCTCGGCGCACGACGTGATCATGCACTTCCCGCTCTCACCAGAGGACCGGACGCTCAACATGACGCCGTGGTTTCACCGCGGCGGCCTGTATTCGGGCGGACCGAACCCCGTCTTCTATGTCGGCGCCGAGGCGGTCGCAATGCGACAGTTCGACGCCGGCGACGGTGCTCGACTGGGTGCAGGAGCATCAGCTCACGTTCCTGATCGGCGCGCCGACCAACCTGGCGCTGCTCAGCGCCGAGCAGCAGGCGCGCCCGCGTGACCTCTCCAGCCTGCACGGGATCGTGACGATGGGAGCCCCGCTCGACCGCGAGGCCTGCCTGCGCTACCAGCGAGCTGCTGACCCCACGGATCTTCAACGGCTACGGCACCACCGAGGCGTTCTGGAACACGTTCCTGCGCCCCACCGACCTACCTGAGCACGCAGGTTCGGCAGGCCGCGCCTGCACCGACGACGACGTCGCCGTCGTCCAGGTCTACGAGGAGCGTTTCGCCGCGCCTGACGACCTCGCCGCCCGGGACGGCCGGGAGGTCGGCGAGGTGATCGTCCGCTCGGTCAAGTCCGGGCTATGCCTACGTCAACCAACCCGACGAGCAGGAGCAGCGCTTCCGCGACGGCTGGCTCTACATCGGTGACCTTGCGACCTGGGACGAGCAGGGCTACGTGACGATCGTCGGGCGCAAGGACGACATGATCATCTCGGGCGGCGAGAACGTTCACCCCGCCCAGGTCGAGGCGGTGCTGAACGAGCATCCGCAGGTCGCCGAGTCGATCGTCGTCGGCGTCCCGGACGAGCGTTGGGGCGAGCTTGTCGTCGCCTACGTGGTCCGCACCGACCCGCAGCCTCGACGCCGCCGCGCTGGAACGCCACACGCGCGACCACCCGATGCTCGCGGAGTTCAAGCGCCCTCGGGCATACCGGTTCGTCGAGCAGATCCCGCTCACCGCAACCGGCAAGAAGCTCCACTACAAGATCCGCGAGCAGGCGCGCGAGGACGCCGCCGCCGGCCTGCTCGAACGTCCGTGACCTCCAACACGGCGAGCGCCGACCCGGTGATCACCGGGATCGGCGCTGTGACCCCGCTCGGCACTCGACGTCCCCGAGACGTGGCGGCGACTGCTCGCCGGCGACTCCGGCGTCGGCCCGATCACGCTGTTCGACGCCTCGTGCATGCCGACCCGGATCGCGGCCGAGGTCAAGGCTTCGACGGCGAGCAGCTGATGGGCACCAAGCGGTCCCGCCGCTCGGCGCGGTTCTCGCAGCTGGCCATGGCCGCCGCGCGCGAGGCGTTTGCCGACGCGGGGCTGCAGCCGGCGCCGGGATCGAGTAGGTCGCCGACCACGAGCGCGTCGGCGTGGTCGTCAACACCGCCGTCACCGGCATCCCGGAGACCCAGGCCAACGTCGAGGCCTTGCTGCGCCGACGGCGTGCGCGGCGTCAGCCCGTACTACGTGCCCTCGATGATCCCCAACATGCCGGCCTGCGAGGTCGCGATCGACCTCGGACTGCACGGTCCCGTCACGGCCAGCGCGCTGGCCTGCGCGAGCGGCAACGCCGCGCTGTTGGAGGCCCGGCGGCTGATCCTCACCGACGAGGCCGATGTCGTCCTCGCCGGCGGAACGGACGCCGGCATCTCGCCCGTGATGTTCGCCGGTCTCGCGAACATGGGCGCGCTGTCGGCCACAACGACGAGCCCGAGCAGGCGAGCCGTCCGTTCTCCGCAGACCGTGACGGCTTCGTCTACGGCGAGGGCGCTGTCCTGTTCGTGGTCGAGTCCGCCGCGCACGCCCGCGATCGCGGCGCCCACGTCTACGCGACGTCGCCGGCGGCGCTCTCACCACCGACGGCTTCCACATCAGCCACCCCGACCCGACCGGCCGGCAGCCGCGCCGGGCGATGCGGCTCGCGCTCGACCGCACCGGTACCGCAGCCCGCCGACGTCGATTACATCTGCCGCGCACGGCACCGCCACCCGGATCAACGACGCGGTCGAGACGGCCGTGATCCGCGATGTCTTCGGTCCAGCCGCCGATGAGCTGCTCGTCAGCTCCGCCGAAGTCGATGGTCGGCCACATGATCGGCGCCGCCGGCGCGCTCTCGGCGATGGTCTGCGTGCTGGCGATGCGCGACGGCGTCCTGCCGCCGACGATCAACCTCGAGCCCCCGACCCCGCCTGCGACCTCGACTACGTGCCGAACGTGGCGCGGAGGCGACCGTCAAGACCGCGCTGGTCAACGCGTTCGGGTTCGGCGGACAGAACTGCGTCGTCGTCCTGCGGGCGCCCTGAGGTGCCGGTCGAATGGCGCCCCGAGGTGCTGGGCGAATTTCACAACCCACGTTTGCGAAATTCGACCCGCTGAACGCATTAGGCCTGCCAGGGGTACGATCCCACCGGTGCCAGAGCGCCTTTTCTTCACCGAGTCCGACGCCGCAAACAAGCTGCTTGCGACAGATCCGATGGCGCTGCTCGTGGGGTTTGCGCTCGATCAGCAGGTGACAGTCCAGAAGGCCTTCTCGGGGCCTTTCGTGATCCTGGAGCGCGTCGGCTCGCTGGAGCCGAGTGCGCTGGCCGCCGCGGACCTCGACACCGTCTTTCGGGAGAAGCCGGCCGTCCACCGGTTCCCGGGATCAATGGCACAGCGCGTTGGCGAACTGGCGGCCCAGATCCGCGACGACTACGGCGGCCACGCCGAGCAGGTCTGGACTACGGCCGCGTCATCCGATGAATTGCGCAAGAGGTTGAGCGCCCTGCCTGGATTCGGGGAGATGAAGATCAAGGCACTGGGGGCGGTGCTTGCCAAGCGGTTCGGCGTCGCGGTCGCCGAGGATCTGGTGCCGACGCACCCGACGCTCGGCGATGTCGATTCACCGGAGGCGCTGAGCGCCTACCAAGCGGCCAAGAAGCTGCACAAGGCAGAGTGGAGCAAGATCAAGGCGTGAGCTCGTCGGAGCCTGCTGTCGGCGAGCACGAGGTGCTCGCCGACCGGCTGCCGACCGGCACCTGGAGTGTCGATCCCAACTCGGGCCAGGTGAACTTCCGCGCGCGGATGCTGTTCGTGTTGCCGGTGAACGGCTTCTTCGATCGCTTCTCCGGCGAACTGCGCGTCGATCAGGAGGGCAACGCGAGCGGCGCGCTCGTGATCGACACAACGTCGATCCAGACCGGGATCGACCGCCGCGACGAGCAGCTTCGTGGCCCAGACTACTTTCTGACCGAGCAATACCCGGAGATGACCTTCGCGCTGCAGTCGCTCTCCCCGGGCCGCCACGACCTCGAGCTGACCGGCAAGCTGCGGATCCGGGACCAGTCGCTGCCGATGAGCTTCCCCGTGACCGCGATCGCACACGCCGACCATCTGCATCTGGAGGGGCGCGTGAGAATCGACCTGGGGAGCACCGGCCTCGGCTGGGCCAAGCCCGGGATGGTTGGGCGCGGCGCCCGCGCAAACGTGGCGCTGACCTTGCAGCCTGCAGGCTGAGCGGGTCGAAGCGGGCGACGGGAATCGAACCCGCCCTAAAAGCTTGGAAGGCTTTTGTGCAACCACAACACTTCGCCCGCGAGCCGGCCGCTGAAGCTTACTCAGCTCACTCGCCGAGAACCTTGATCACCAGCCGTTTCGGACGCCCACCGTCGAACTCGCAGTAGAAGACCTGCTGCCACGGACCGAGGTCGAGGCGACCGTCGGTAACCGGAACGATCACCTGATGGTGGACCAGCAGGTTCTTCAGGTGCGCGTCGCCGTTGTCCTCGCCACCGCGGTGGTGACGGTAGTCACCTGGGCCCGGGAGCAACTCGCGAGCGACCTCGCAGTCGGGTGGTTTCCAACTCGGCGGCGCCAGCTTATCGAGCCATTCCAGCACGTCGGCCTGGAGCCCTGGTTCGTCGTCGTTGATCCACACCGCTGCGGTGATGTGCATCGCGCAAACGAGCACCATCCCCTCCTCGATGCCTGCTTCGCGGACGGCGTCAGCGACGTCCTCGGTGATCCGGATGAACTGGCGACGCTGATCCGTATTGAAGGTTCGGTAGAGCGTGTGCGATCGCATGACGTGACATCCTAGGTGCGCGCGGAAGCCGGTCGTCAGTCCCGCGCGACAGCCGCGCTAATAATCGGGGGGACTGGTGTATCGGTAACACGGCGGTCTCCAAAACCGCAACGCCAGGTTCGATTCCTGGGTCCCCCGTTTAGTTCGATCAGCGGACGCCGATACACGAGATATGGAGCGCAGCACAGCCCCTCGACTCGCCCGGTTCCGGTCGCGGTCGCGCTGTGCATCGCCGCAGGCGCCATCGCGACCTCGGCCAGGGCGGTGGGGACCGGGGCCAGAGGTCCGCGCGCGATCCACACGCCGGCGCATCCGGTCGCCGCAGCGCCGGCGGGCGCCGCATCACTGGCCGCGACGGTCGAGCAGCAGACCGGGGAAAAGCCGTCGCAGCTCTCGACACGGAGCGTGTGCGGCAAGCCGAGCGCGGGCCGCGTCGGTTGCCTCGCCGAGGTGCTCGTCTCTGCGCGCACACAGGACCCAGTGACGCCGCGGGTCGCTCGTGCCTCATCGGGAACGCACCTTCAAGCGGCTCGCGGGGTCGCACCGTCGGTGAGCGCCGGCGCTACGCCGGCGGCCGAGTCGGCCGCGACCGCGCCGCCGCCGGGGACGCCCGCATTTCTGCAACAGGCTTACGACCTCGGCTTTCTGTCCAGCACCGACGGCGTCGGCGACACGATCGCGATTGTCGACTCGTTCGACGACCCCACCTCCGCCTCCGATATGCAGACGTTCCGCACCAGGTTCGGGTTGCCTGGGTGCGGCGTGTCGAACGACTGCTTCACACGGGTCAACCAGTCGGGGCAGACCTCCGAGTATCCGCCGGCCGACCCCACGGGTGGCTGGGAGGTCGAGGAGTCGTTGGACCTGGACGCAGCGTCCGCGTTATGTCCGCTATGCCACATCGTTCTGGTCGAGGCGAACAGCATCTCAGTGTCCGATGTCCAGGCCGCGGCACAGACCGCCGCGATGATGGGTGCGAATCAGATCTCGATGAGCCTCGGTTCGGCGGGCGCGTCGGAGCCGCCGGGGCCATGGGCCTTCCCCGGGATCTCATCGCTGGCGGCGACGGGCGACAGCGGCTATGACGGCCCGGGCAAGATCGACTTCCCCGCAGGCGATCCCGGCGTGACCGCGGTCGGCGGAACCGATCTCACCGCAGCCGGCAATGCTCGTGGTTTCGCCGAGTCCGCCTGGGAAAAGGCCGGCAGCGGCTGTAACCCCGCGATCACGATTCCGAGCTACCAGGCCGGGACAGGAGCGTGCATGGGACGCTCCGCGGCGGACGTGTCGGCCGTCGCCGGAGGCGCCGACCTAGATGTCTACGACAGCACCCCCTTCCGCGGATCGAGTGGCTGGATCGTCGTCGGCGGCACGAGTCTGGCGACGCCGCTCACCGCCGCATTCGAGGCCCTGACCGGGATCGATAGCGCCAACAGCCCCAGTTGGACCTACCTCCATGCGGATCTCCTGAACGACATCACCAGCGGAAACAACGACACGGCGTCAGGTGACCTCGGCGGCGCGTGCGCGGGCGGCATCGTCTACATCTGCGCCGCGCGGCCAGGATACGACGGCCCGACCGGCAACGGCTCGATCAACGGTGACGTCGTCACAGGGGCGCCCGGTATCGGCGGTACCTACACGTCGAGCGTTGCCGCCACCACCGCAGTTGCCGCCGGCGGCGTCTACCCCAACAGCGAGGACACCGTCTATCGCTTCGAGTACGGCTCCACGACCTCCTACGGTCAGCAGACGACCGGTCAGGACATCGGCTCGGGCGCCGCGCTCGTCCCGGTCGCGGCAACCATTACCGGGCTGACTCCTGGGACCGCGTACCACTACCGGCTGGTCGCGACCAATCTCAAGGGGACCGAATTCGGATACGACGAGACCTTCACGACGGCCAGAATCCCGGCCATCACCGGCCCGCCCACGATCAGCACCATCGTGCCTCAGGTCGACGTCCCGATCCGGGCCCAGCCCGGAGCTTGGAACCCGACCGGCGCGGCCTCCTACCAATGGCAGGACTGCACCACGAGCGACGGCAACTCCTGCACCAACATCACAGGTGCGACGTCGAGCTCCTACGTGCCGACCTCAGCCGACGTCGGGCTGTCGCCGCGTGTCGCCGTCACCGAATCGAACTCGTTCGGCTCCGCCACTGCGTTTTCGGCGACGATCGGCCCGGTCGCCGGGCCGCCGGCCCCGGCCCTGGCCCCGCCCCCGAGCCGCACGACCAGCACGACCAGCACGTCGCCAGCACCGAGTCCGCCGAGCAGTGACTTCTCCCCCCAACTCGGAGCAAACGAGGGAACGACCCGCCCCAAGATCACCGCCGCGCCGAGACTGAAAGGCAACCCCGTCGTCGGGTCGATGGTCCGGCTCCACGGCGGTCGCTACACGGGCGGGTCCCTGACCAGCGTGAGCTTCTATCGCTGCGCCCACAAATGCAGCCTGGTTCGATCGTCGCGGTCGCCCAGCTACAGGCTGAGCGAGCGCGTCGAGCGAGACTTCGTTCGCGCGCGCGTAACCGTCTCCGGTAAGGGCGGCACCGTCTCAGCGTGGGCAACAGGGAAACTCGGCCCCGTACATCGGCGACGCTAGAGGCCTTGGCGAGGGAACGCCCAAGACGGATCTAGCTGGTTTGCAGCGATTCCGTAGGTTCGAGTTGGCCCGAGTTGGCCTCTGCTGCGTTCAAACTGGTAGACGAATTGGTAGACGAGACGACACCTGCGCCCAGCTTGACCCACGAGCGCAATGCACCTAGAGTCGATCCAAGCCACGGATTAGGCGAGCACCTTCGATCATCAGATCCAGCGGGAGGTCTTCGCCCATGTTTGTCAGAGTCGTCCGGTTTTCAGACGTGACGCCCGAGCGGATTGCCGGGCTCGTAGAGCAGATCAACGAAGCCGAGGGGCCGCCTCCGGGCATTTCCATCAGTCGTCTACAGGTGTGTTTCGATAGCGAGCAACAGACGGCGGTTGTGTTGCAGCACTTCGAGACGGCCGACGAAATGAGGGACTCGGCTCGCGTCTTCGCGGCGATGGACCCGTCCGAAACGCCCGGAACCCGTCTCTCCGTTGACACCTGCGAAGTACAGCTAGACATCACGCCCTAGGGTCTTATGCCGATCGATTCAGCAGCGTGCGTCCCTCTGCAATTGGTAGAAGATCGGTGGACGGAACCACCCAGAAATCCTGGATAGCAGGGACAAACCGAATGCGGGCGGAGGGACTCGAACCCCCATGAGCGTGAGCCCACCGGCACCTAAAACCGGCGCGTCTACCAATTCCGCCACGCCCGCGTGATCGGCCTGCTCGGGGCCACTGGCCGGATTGTATGGACGGTGAGTGCCGCGGGTGAGCGACTGAACATACCCGGCGATCACAGCGTCACTGACCCGTTCAACCCGCGAGCGAGAGATTGACGTCCGGTATTCAGCGATAGCGATTTCTGGGGTAGCGAGAGCCATAGACTTCTCCTCGGTCGAGGCGTATCCTCAGCCACTAGGCGGAGGCTTCCTCCGGAAATATAGCGGAGGCTGCCTCCGGATTCAACTGCCCGGCTCAGCGACTGAGTTTCCGCGACGCTATCTCGCATCCCTGAGCCATGCTCTCGAGCTTCGCCCACGCGACGTCAGGGTCAATTCCCCGCATCCCGACGTGGATCGAGAAGCCGCAGTCGACTCCTGCCATCAATCGGTCGGGACCGACTACACCGGCCCACCGTTCTAGCCGCTGGGCCACGAGCTCAGGATGCTCTATGTAGTTGGATTGCGGCTCGATCACGCCGGGGCAGATGATCTTTTCTTCGGGGACACCGCGCTCAGCAAGGGTCTCCCACTCGTGAGCATGGCGCGGGTTGGCGCCCTCGAACAGCACCGTCTGCGGCTTGGCAGCCCAGACGAGGTCGATGATGTCGCCGAGCGGCACATCGCGGTGGTGTGGTCCCGGGTAGTTCCCCCAGCAGAGGTGCATCCGGAGGCTCTCCGCCGGAAGGTTTCGCACCGCGTGATCAAGCGCCTCGAGGTTCAGAGCGATCGTGCGCCGGAAGGTCTCGAGGTCCTGAGCGGAGTAGGACATATGACGACCCATCGCCAGGTCGGGGCAGTCGAGCTGCAGCGTCGCGCCTGAGGCGACGATCGCCTCATACTCGGGACGCATGGCCTCGGCGATCGCGAACAGATACTCCTCGCGAGTGTCGTAGTACTCGTTCTCGAAGAAGATCGAAATGATCCCGGGCGAGGCGGCCGATGAGAACGTCGCGGGCACGCCGGTCGCCTTGGCTGCCGCCGTCAGGTGCTCCATATCCCGGGCGGCGGCGTCCGGGTCCTTGACCGTGATCGGCGCGATGCACGCTGGAGCCGAGCGCTTGCGGCGCCCCGGGTTCGACTGAACCAATTCGACGCTGCGCGGGAACTCGTTGAGATCATCGAAGTTGTAGTTCTGCACGCTCTCGCCCTCGAAGCCGGTGAGCCGGTCCTTGACGTAGGTCGCGTACGAAGGCTTGGACATCTCGCCGTCGTTGACGATCGAGACACCCACCGCCACCTGCCGCCGCACCACTTCGTTGACCGCCTCTTCAACCCTGGACTCCAGGGCAACCGCGTCGATGGGGATACCGTCGCCCAGCGCCCACATGATCCCGACTAAGTCGTCGGGCCTCGGCAGGCTCCCGGTATGCGTGCATTGAATGCGGTCAGCGCTCATCGATCCTCCCTGGCAGGCCTGCGAACAGCGACCCACGTGGTGAACGGCCGCCGAACTCTAGCGGTTGATCACTGGGCACCCGGTAGGCTCGTCGGCCATGAGCTATGCGAAGAAGAACCTCCGAGACGTCGATGACTCGGCGCTTAAATACGGCATCGGTGAGGTGCAGGAGGCGCGCTTTCCGCGCACCGACCTTGGGGCAGAGCAGACCGGGTTCAATTTCCTCACCATCAAGCCCGACAAGCGCGAGGCATTCGCCCACCGGCATGAACAAGCAGAGGAGCTGTATGTCGTCCTGGCCGGCTCTGGCCGGGTAAAGCTGGACGAAGACCTGGTGGACCTGGCTCCGCTGGACGCGGTCCGCGTCTCACCCGGTACGACGCGTTCATTCGAGGCGGGACCTGACGGGCTCGACGTCCTCATCTTCGGACCACGGTTCGAGGGAGACGGCGAGACGGTCGCGGACTTCTGGGCCTCGTAGCGAGCAGCCCGTGTCCGGCTCGCATGCGAACATACGTTCGTGGCCACGTATGCGATGTTCCGTGACGCCCTCGCCTCGGGCGACATCGAACGAGTCATGCAAATGGCGCGGAACCTCGGACAGACCGTGCGGCTGGACGACGCCCTCCGTATCTGCCTGCTGGTCCGGGACGAACCCGAGCGATTCCAGCGAGCGGCCGTGAGATGGCTTGGACGGTTCGCCCTGGAGGGCCGCGCGATCGCGATCGTTGACCTTCAGGAAGCCGCCGACGCGCTGGACGCCATGCCGGCGCACCCAGCCGCAGCGATGGAACGACTAGCGGCGCTCTGCGTCGCTCACGGAGTCGGGTAGCGCACAGACGCCTAGCCGCCGCGTAACTCCTCGTCGCCCATGATTTCCGGGTATTCGCGGTGCGTTTCCGGCAGGGCACGTTCCGAGATCAACGCCAGCCAGACTCCGCCTGCGATCAGCCCGCCGATAAGCGGCGCGACAATGAACAACCACACCTGCCGCAGCGCGCTGCCGCCGACGATCAACGCCGGGCCTAGCGACCGCGCCGGGTTGACCGACGTTCCGGTCAGCGCGATCCCGATCAGGTGGACGACCGTCAATCCGAGTCCGATCGAGAGTCCGACAAACCCAACCGTCGCCTCGTGGCTCGTCGCCGACAGGACGACGAACACGAACAGAAACGTGAGGATCACCTCAACCGCGAACGCTCCGGTCCAGTTGATGCCGACCATCGAGTTAGCGCCAAACCCGTTCGCCCCGAGGCCGGTCGTAGTGCGGCTGTAGCCGCGGGTGCCGCTGAATACGGCCCACAAGCCGAGGGCGCCGATGATCCCGCCGACGAACTGCGCGACCCAGTAGCCGACTGCCTCGGTTGGGCTGATCCGCCGCGAGGCGAGGAACCCGATCGTCACGGCAGGATTGATGTGGCAGCCGGTGACCGGTCCGAGCGCGTACGCAAGTGCCGCCAAAATGAACCCGAAGGTCATCGCAGTCATCACGATGCCCGCCGCTGTGCTGCCACCGTCGAGCTTGAACCCGAACGCCAGTGTGGCGACTCCGGCCCCGAAGAACACGAGCAACGCCGTCCCCAACAGCTCGACGGTCAGCTTGCGCGGTGACATCCCGGTCTCCCTTCGTTCGCTTGTCGTTGGCGCGATTCTCGCAGCAGCCCCCGACGCCTTCGACGCCCGCCAGCCGGTGAGCGGTCAGCTCGCCAGTCTGGCCCGCGGGAAGACGCGCCGGTCCGGGTCTGGCTTGGCCGGCGAGTCCGCTTGGGACCAGTGAAGGTTGTCGGCGACCGACTCGGCGGCCATCGGGGGCGCGAGGCCGAAGCCCTGACCTTCGTCGCACCTCAGGTCGCGGAACAATTGGCGCACATCCCGGGTCTCGATGCCTTCGGCGATCGATCGCATGCCGAGGGCGTTGGCGATCCCGATGATGTTCGCGACGAGCGCCACGTCAGCCGGGTCCCCGGTCGACGCTGCAGATACGAACGACCGGTCGATCTTCAGCACCTGAACCGGTAGCCGCCGGAGGTAACTGAGCGACGAGGAACCGGTGCCGAAATCGTCGAGGGCGACCGTGACACCGAGCTCACGAAGGCTGGCAAGCGTGGCGCTGACCCGGTCGCGGTCCGTGGCGATGATTCCCTCCGTCACCTCGAACTCGAGCAATCTCGGAGCGAGACGATGGGCGGTCAGCTGTTGCTTCACCTCGGTCGCGAGATTTACATCGATCAGGTCGGGTGCCGAGAGGTTGACCGCGACCGGGATCGTCAGCCCCTGTTGCTGCCAGCTCGCGGCCTGCTGGACCGCGCTGCTCAACACCTGCCAGGTGAGCGGCCGCATCAGGCCGGTGTGCTCGACCAGAGGCAGCAGAGCGTCGGGGAGCAGCAGTCCACGGCTCGGGTGCTGCCATCGCACGAGCGCCTCGACCCCGGTCAGCTCACCGGTGGCGAGCGCGAACTTGGGCTGGTAGTGGGTCACCAGCTGGCCGCTATCGATCGCGATACGCAGCTCGCCGAGCATCGCGAGGCTGTCGCGAGTGTGGCTGTCCGAGCTTGGCGTGTAGACCTCGACGCCCGAGCGCTGGTGCTTGGCCTCGTACATGGCGATGTCCGCGTGCCTCAGCAGCCGGCCGGCGTCGGTCCCGTGCTCGGGAAAGACAGCAATCCCGACGCTCGCTTCGAGTACCAGCGAGAGCCCTTCATACGCGAAGGATTGCGACACTGCCTCGCGCAGCCTCGTGGCGATGGCGTGGGCATCTTCGGCCGTGTGTCCCGGGTTCAGCAGAACGGCGAACTCGTCGCCGCCAAGCCGCGCAACCAGCCCGTGGTCGCCGACGACGCCGAGCAGTCGCGGCCGGAGCTCTCGGAGCATCTGGTCGCCGACGTGATGTCCGAGGGTGTCGTTGAGCTCCTTGAAGCGATCGAGGTCGAGCAGCAGGAGCGCCAGTCGCGACTCAGCCACCCTCGCCTTCGCGATTGCGTGGTCGATCGAGGTGAACAGGCTGCGACGGTTCGGCAGCCCGGTCAGATGATCGTGCAGTGCGTCGAACTCGCGTTGCGACGCGAGGCTCCGAAGATCGCGCTCGAGGCGGAGCCGCTCGGTGGCGTCACGCATATTGAGAACAAAGCCCGTAATGCTCGCATCGGGGCGACGATCGGCGATCACAACCTCGAAGTTGCGAAAGCCTCCGTTGCGGCGGCGAAGTCGCAGCGCCAGAGTGCGGGTGATTCCGGGCTTCTGCTCGGATTCGTCCATGTAGGAGCGGACCGTCGGACGATCGTCCTCGTGGACGATGTCCTCGAAGCTGCTGCCAAGTAGATCTTCCGGTTCCCAGCCCAGCACCCTCGAGACCGAGTTGGCTTGCCACCGCACGGCCAGGTCCGGGCCGACGACGGTAACGACGTCGGTCGAGTTCTGGACCAATGACTTCATCCGGCGCTCGCTCGACTCCAGCCTCGCCACCGAGGATCTCAAGAAGTTGAGCATCAACGGCACCAGCGCCAGGCTGGCGACGCGCGGGAGGTCCGCGTTCAGCTGGGCGCTGCCCCGGTCAGCGTGCGCAACGAGCAGCGCGGCCATCCACGCCACGTACCTCGCCCAGGCTAGGCGTGATGAGCCGTACAACGACCGGAACACAAGCCCTAGCAGCGGCAGCAACGGGTTGCCCGGGGTCACCCGGAGCAGGAACAGGAGGCAGAGCACCTCCAGCGGTTCGGCGATCAGCGGAAAGGACCCTCTCCGGTAACCCAGCGTCCACCAGCAGGAGAGGCCGAGCGCAGCGGCGACACCAAGGCCGATTACAACCGCGCTGTGATCGCTGTTGAGCAGCGAGGGCACGATCGCGAGCGCCGAAACGACCGCCAGCAACAGCGCCACGAACTGGGCTCGTGCAAGAAGTGATGTGTCTGAACCGATTCCTAAGTATCTGCGCAGCGTGATCGGATATCGTACTTCCCCAGCTTTTGACCGTAGGGCGGGACGCACCATACCCACCCGGTCGGCGCCGATAGCCGGGTACTTGAATCGGATCGGGGGTGCACCGACAGGTGTTCCGGACGATCCGAGACGAGCGGCGGAAGGCTCAAGTGTGGGATGACATGGGCCGAGAAACCTTGAGCCGCGTCAACCAACTGAGGGAAGTACATGCGCACCGCTGAAGACCGACTTGCCGTCCTCGATGAGATGTACAGCTCCGCGCTGGAGAAGCGGCTCGTGCTGCGGACCGCCGATGACGACGAGCTTGACGGGCGCACCGTGAGCTTCGAGGGTCAGCCAATGCTCAATTTCGGCTCCTGCAGCTACCTCGGGCTCGAACTCGACGCGCGTATGCGCCAAGCGGTGATCGACGCAGTGATGCGGTACGGCACCCAGTTCTCGTCCTCGCGTACTTACATGCAGGCGCCTCCTTATCCGGCGCTTGAGGCTCTCCTCTCAGAGATGTTCGGCGGCGAGGTCCTGATGGCGTCCTCCACCAGCCTCGGTCATGTAGCCGCGCTGCCGGTGATCATCGGTTCCGGCGACACCGTGGTCGTCGACCAGATGGTCCACCACAGCGTGCAGATGGCGCTAAACCACGTCAGGGCGCAGGGCAGCTCGATCGAGATGATTCGCCACAGTGCGATCGATCGGCTCGAGAGAATCCTCAAGCGGGTGCCGCCCGGGCAGCGGGTGTGGTACCTCGCCGACGGCGTTTACAGCATGTTCGCCGATCTGGCGCCGTTCGCAGCGCTCCGCGATCTACTCGACCGTGACGAGCGCCTTCACCTCTACATAGACGATTCCCACGGTGTCGGGTGGGCAGGGCGGCACGGACGCGGGCCGGCGCTCGATGCGCTCGGCCACCACGAGCGACTCGTGGTCGCCGCGTCTCTGAACAAGTCCTTCGCGGCCGCCGGTGCGGCGCTCATCTTCCATGACCCGGAGCTGGCTCGCAAGGTCCGGCTCCTCGGTGGTCCGATGATCTTCTCGGGCCCCGTGCAGCCGCCGATGCTCGGAGCCGCGATCGCCTCCGCTCAAATCCACCTGTCCGACGAGCTCCCCCAGCTGCAGGCGGCGCTCAGAGAGAGGATCCTCTACTGCACGGAGCTCCTCGGCGAGTTCTGCATCCCGCTCGCCGGCAGCGACCTCGCCCCGATCCACTTCGTACCGGTTGGTCTGCCGGAGCTGGCACGCGAGCTCGCCGGTCGGCTGATGGCGGACGGGCTCTACACGAACATCGCAACCTTCCCGGCCGTGCCGATGAAGCAGTCGGGCGTCAGGTTCAACCTGACGCGCCACCACCAACAGCAGGACATCGTCAGACTGGTCGAGGCTCTGGCGCACCACCTGCCCGAGGTGACCGGCCGCGGCGCGGGCCCGATGGTCCGGATCCCGGCCGCGGGGGCGGCGACTCGCGCCCCCGCGCCAACGGCGCCTGAGCGACCAGCGCTGCGACTCGAACACAGCACCTCGATCGCCCAGGTCAGCACCGTGGAGTGGGATGCGATGCTCGGCGATCGTGGCACGTTCTCGGCGGCCGGGCTTCGGTTCCTCGAGCAAGCGTTCGGCGGCTCCTCAGGCCGTGCCGAGGATCGATGGCACTTTCACTACTACATCGTCCGCGACCGCACCGGCGCCCCCGTACTCGCCAGCTGGTTCACCGACGCGCTGTGGAAGGACGACATGCTCTCGCCGACGGCGGTGTCGGCGCTCGTCGAGGACCGCCGGCGAGAGGATCGTTATTACCTGACCTCCCGCACGTTCTCGATGGGGTCCCTGCTGACCGAGGGCGACCACCTGTATCTCGACCGCTCGAAGGATTGGCGTGGAGCACTCCACCTGTTGATCGCGGCGGTCGACGAGCACGCTTCGGCGGTCGCCGCACCCGCGACCGTGATCCGCGATATTGCCGCTGACGACCCAGAGCTGGATGAGGCCTTGAAGTCACACGGGTTCGCGCGGATGTCGCTCCCCGACTCCTACGTGATCGCTCCAGTCGCCGCCGACGACGCGACCTGGCTCGCCGGCTTGTCTCAGCGCGCGCGGGCACTTCAGCGGCGTGAGGTCCTCCCCCGCGAGCACCTGTTCGAGATCGAGCTGCTGTCACGCGGCGGGCGAGTCCCCACCGACGCCGAGCTCAGCCACCTCCACGAGCTCTACCGCAACGTCCGCGCCCGCAGCCTCGAGCTGAACTCTTTCGAGCTTCCGAGCACGCTGTGGGCCGACATGCTCGCTCACGACTGCTGGGAGCTGCTGCTGATCCGACTGCGCCCAGAGCACGGTGGCAGTGGCACGCCGGTCGCATTCGGTGCTCATTTTCTCGGTGCGCGCCACTACGCGCCGATGATCGTCGGCCTCGACTACGACTACGTCAATTCGCACGGGGTCTACCGCCAGGCGATACGCCAGGCCCTTCTCCGCGCCCGCGAGCTCGGAGCCGAGCGAATCCTGTTCGGGATGGGCGCACCGCTCGAGAAGCAACGCTTCGGAGCGCAGGCGCGGGCTCAGTACGGCTACGTCCAGAGTGCCGATCACTACAGCCACGAGGTACTTGCCACGCTCGAAGCCGGAGTGAACGGCCATCACGGCGGCCGACGGCGCGCCCCACGCGCGAATTACACGGCCGCTTGATAGCGGCGCGTGTCGTGGGACTGCCGGTTCATCAGGAGCCCACCTCCAAGCGATGGCGAAGCTCAAGGTATGAGACGCCATCGATAACCGCCGAACCGTCGCCATCGCGGGCGGTCCAGAGCCAGCGACCGTTCGGATCCCGATGCGGCTCGAGCTCGAGTCCGCGGCTTTCCGCTGCGTCGCGAACCTGACCGAGAACCGTCCGCTCGGCCTCCCAGCCACCCCGCCTCAGATAGAGGTTGACCCAGTCAATGCTCCCGTCGGGCACTGGATCTCCGGAGAGCGCGCTGACGGGCGTGCCCGTCAGCGCGTCCACCAGGTTGTACCCATATTCGGGGTTCACCGTGAGGCTCAATCCCTGGGCGCCGGCTGCTCCCCGTAGCTGGGCCTCCCGGTCGTTCATCACCGTGACGTCCTGCTCGGCTACCAGCACGACCGTTTCCACTTCGGCCGGGTCGATCTCGCCACCGATCCACTCGCCGGCATCGATCGCCAGCTCGACAAGGTCACGTGCTTCATCCAGCGTGAACTCCGGCAAGGAGACGACGGTTCCGTCCTTGAGCCGGAGCCCCGCCGGCTTCTCGTCGCCGGTGGGGGCCGGGTCGATCTCGCCGGTCATCGTTCGTCTCCCCCTTCGCTATTTGCCGGTTACGCGCCCCAGTGACACAACAGGCATCGTTACATGGGAACAAAAGAGGATGCCGCGTAAGGCATCTTGAGCGCTTTCCGTTGGTTCTGGGGAAGCTTTCCCAGCCCCCAAACGCTGAGGGACGGCCCTGCCGGTCGTTCGGAGCGAGTGGCGGTCTCGAAGCTGCTCGCGGATTCCGGAGAAAACGGCCGGCGGGTCGTTCCTCGGCGGACAGGGCGCAGAGGCCGATCGAAACGTTCCGGTCGCTGGACATTTTCGGCTCCCTTTCCTTGCCTGATTCCTCGTGCGAACAGGCCTTGCTCGAACACCTGACGCTAATCGAAGCCTGACCGAGACTTCCTAAAGCGCCGCTAAGTTGAATGTAGCTGCGTTATCAAGCACAGGGGAAAGAGGGGGTTCTGATGACGAGTAGTAAGACGGGCCGGTCGCTCAATATGGGTGGCCACAAGCTGCCTGCTGGGAACGCGAAGAAATGACCGCGCTCGGGGTGTAGCTTCGGAGCCGCACCCCGGCGCTCGTCGTAATCGTGTGGACGAGTGCGGCGGGTGGGATTCGAACCCGCCGCTAAGTGGTTGAACCCAGTGGTTACGGGGGTTTCAGGAGTCCTCAAGTGCCGTCAGATGTGGCGACTTTCGCGCGGTCTGGTATCCGTTTTGGTATCCGCCTCGCCCCGATGTTTCGCGCGACGGACCGCTAACGCACCGCCTGCCGCGTTAGCCCGAGAACTCTGACCTAGCGTTGCCCTTCCCGCGTCACCGGTCGCATAAACAGGCCGCATGACGCAGTTAGGAGCGTCGCCGTGGTCGGCAACCTGACGCTAATCGAAGCCTGACCGAGACTTCCTAAAGCACCACTAAATTGACTCAAGCTGCGTTGACAGGGAGCAGGGCGGAGGAGGTTCGGATGCAGGGTCGTATTGGCTTCTGGGTCATCGCCTTCTGGGTGATGCTTGCGGTGGCGGTGCTCGCGTCGATCGCGCACACGGTCATCGGCTAGTAGTTCCCAGAGTCTCCCGCAGCGGAGGTTGGGCCAACCGGATCTTCCGACTTGTGCGAACATATGTTCGTGGGCACCTGGGGATACAGGCTCACTCGGAGGACCCCGCTCGGCGATCGGCCCAAACCGCCTTCGACGCAATAAGCGCCTCCAAGCTCGTTCATTCGGTCGATGTCCTCGTGCGGCACGGGCGCAGCCGATCGCGCTCTGTTGCTGGTAGCTCGCTTCGCAACTCTCGAGCTCGGTGAGGGTTTGTCACAGCCGAGGGAGGAAGCCGGGCCGCTGGGGAGCTCCCGGCTGGGGCTACCAAACCTCCGCCGTCGGTGGAGATGTCGACGGCGGAGGGCCCCGAACAGGTGAGTCGGCTCGCCGCGTTGCATCGGTCCTTGGCGCAGGCCGTCAATCGGCTCGCCGACGCGATCGAACGTCGCAAACGGAAATCACGCCGGGTGGATGGTGAGCCCCGGACGAGCGAGATGCTTTCTCATCCCGCTGCCTGTTCGCTAGCCGGTGATCTGATCGAAAAGCTCTGAAGTCGGCCGCCTCGCTCAAGGGCCCTGAGCAGGAATGCCGCCGTACCGCTCCAAGGTGCCCTCGTACTGCTCGATGGCGTCCATCCACTCGGTTCCGAGGTCATCTGCGCAGGGGTCGTCTTCGTCTAACTGGTCCTTGAGCTCCGAGAGCTGCGTGATCAGTCCGCGCACCTCCTTGCCTTCGCGCTCGATACGCTCAACAATCGCAGCGCGGTTCGGGACTTGAGGGTTGGCTTCAAGCTGTTCCACGTCGGTATCGAACGCCGCCATAGCTGGCCATAAGCGGGCGTTGATTTCGGCCACATCTTCTCCGCAGGTGGTCGGCGGCTCGACCGGTGGCTCTTGCCCCTTCCAACCGCCGGCTGAAACGTCTCGCCGAATCATCTTCCCCGACGGATGCACCCAGACCTCAACCTCAATGGAGGCGTTGCCGGTTATTTCCATTCCCGCGCGTCGCCACCCGCCTGCCTTCAGCTTGTCCGGAGTTGACCCCAAGCCCGGCTGCTGGTAGGTCAAGGTGAAGTCGGGCTTCCCGTGCTCGGCAACATCGCGGAATTGGTTGGCGAAATCGCGCCCGTATCGGTGGGCCATCGCCTTGAGAACGGCTTCCCTATCCGCCGCAGACAGCTTCTTCCACGCCTGATGGGCATCCCCTGGATATTTGGCCAGCGCGGCGAGCTTCGCCGCGGTCCCCGCGGGCGTCGCCTTCGGCGCACCGGGTCCTCCGAGCTTCGGTTGCCGGGCGAGTAGGCGCGACCCCCGTACCAAGTTCGCCACGGCTTGGTTGCCGCAGGCGCGCTGTAGGGACAACACCGCCTCATGGTGGCGCTGGGGAATCTGCGCTCGCGTTGGCGCGGACGCTTGCTTTTGAATGCGCCCCGACGACGTGATGCCGAGTGCGGAAGTACGCATGAGATTCGGTTCTTATATCGGCCCGGAGCCAGCGATTACTCGCGTTGCCCGACGGATAGTGGGTGGAGCCTACCGGAGCGCGCTCTGATCATCGCAAGGATCGTGGGGAGAACAGGTGCTGGAGCTCGTTCCTCGAGTGCGGCGGGTGGGATTCGAACCCACACGGCCCGAGGGCCAGCGGCTTTTGAGGCCGCCATGTCTACCGTTCCATCACCGCCGCTGCGCGCATTGCGATGCATCGTAAGCACGTCATCGCGTGCTTGACCTGCAACGCAGTCGCCCGGCCCGCAGTCTATTCGGGCGCGGGACCGGCGACCAACGCCTGAAGCTCGTCGATCAGTGTCGACGGAGCGACCAGGACTCCCGAGGGAAGGGCGACGTTGCCGTCCACGGCCGGCACTTCGGCAAGGAGTCGCACGACCAGCCCGACGCGCTCGCAGATGAGCGATCCCGCAGCGATATCCCAGGCGTGGACGCCGCGTTCATAGAAGGCGTCGAGCCGACCGAACGCGCACCACCCGAGATCGAGCGCGGCGGATCCGGCGCGTCGGATGTCGCGGACGCGGGGCAGCAGCTGCGCAGCGACGATCCCCTGCGCGGCCCGAACGTCGGGGTCGTACGAGAAGCCCGTACCGACCAGGGCGTGGCCAAGGCCCTCAGGAGCCGACCTGGGCGCGATCTCCTCGCGGGGGGCTCCTGTCGCAGCGGCGCGCCAGGCCCGACCCGTCCGCGTCGCCCAGAAGCACTCGCCGGTGACGGGGTTCATGACCACTCCGACGAGGCCTCCATCGGCATCCTCGCACGCGACGCTGACGGCGAACATCGGCAGCCGATACAGGTAGTTCACCGTCCCGTCGAGCGGATCGACGACCCATCGCAACCCCCCGGAGCCGAGGCCGTTGGCGCCATCGCCAGGTGTGGCCCCACCCTCCTCGCCGAGGATCGCGTCCTGTGGACGTTCGCGTGCCAGCACCTGCCGGATCGCGGCCTCGGCCGCGATGTCGGCAGCCGAAACCGGGTCGGTCGGCGTGCTCTTGGTCCGGACGTCGACAGCTGGCCCGCCAAACCGCGACACCAGCTCGGCGCCGGCCGCCCGCGCGGCGCGCTCGGCGGTCCCGAGCAACTCCTGCTCGAGCTCCGACTGGTCCTCGCCGCCGTCCAGCGGGACCCTCGAGCCGGTCACGCGGGCGTGATCGGGTTGTGCTTGGCGGGCCACTGTCGCTCCTTGCCAATGGCAAGCGACAGCCGCGCGATCAGTTCGTCACGCAGCGCCTCGGGCTGGACGATCGCGTCGACGACCAGTTCTGAGGCGAGATGCACGATGTCGATCTCACTCGTATACCGGGCCCGCAGCTCCTCGGTCCGCTCGGCGCGTTCTCGGTCATCCTCTACCGCCTGCAGCTGGTTGTAGTAGACCGCGTTGACCGCCGCGCTCGCTCCCATCACGGCGATCTGGGCGCCGGGCAGCGCCAGGCAGCAGTCGGGGTCGAACGCCGGTCCGGCCATCGCGTACAGGCCGGCGCCGTAGGCCTTGCGGACGATCACGGACAGCTTCGGGACGGTCGCCTCGGAGACCGCGCTGATCATCTTCGCCCCGTGGCGGATTATTCCCTGGCGCTCTACGTGCGTTCCGATCATGAACCCCGGAACGTCCGCCAGAAACAGCAGCGGCACGTTGAAGGCGTTGCACGTCTGAATGAAGCGGGCGGCCTTGTCGGAGGAGTCGACGAACAGCACCCCGCCCTTGACGTTCGGCTGGCTCGCGACGACGCCGATCGCCCTGCCATCGAGCCGGCCGTAGCCGACGATCAGCTCCTTGGCCCAGCGAGCGTGAATCTCCAGAAATGAGGCCTCGTCGAGCAGCCCGTCGAGTACGCCACGCATGTCGAATGGCTTGTTTTCGTCAGCCGGGATCACTTCGCCCAGCAACGCTTCGGCTTCGGGCGCGGGCCGACGCGACGTCGCCACCGTGGGCGCCTGCTCGAAGTTCTGAGGCATGTATCCGAGGTACCGCCGCGCGAACTCGATTCCCTCGGGGTCGCTTCCGACCAGCGCGTGACCGCAGCCGCTCTGGGCGGTGTGCATTCTGGCGCCACCCATCTCTTCAAGCGTCACCCGCTCGCCGATCACCATCTCTGCCATCCGCGGCGAACCGAGGTACATCGAGGCGTTGCCGTCGCGCATGATCACGACGTCGCAGAACGCAGGGATGTAGGCGCCGCCGGCAGCGCTCGGGCCGAACAGGATGCAGACCTGCGGCACCACCCCGGACATCCGCACCTGGTTGAAGAAGATTCGCCCGGCGTGTCGGCGGCCGGGGAACATTCGGGTTTGCTCGTCGATCCTCGCGCCGGCCGAGTCGACCAGGTACACGAGCGGGCAGCGCAGCGACATCGCACGTTCCTGGACCCGGAGGATCTTCTCGACCGTCCGGGGCGCCCATGAGCCCGCCTTGACCGTCGGGTCGTTCGCCATCACCGCGACCGGACGGCCGCCCAGCGTCCCGACCCCGGTGACCACCCCCTCGGCACCGGCTCCCTCCTGCTCTGCCCCGGCGAGCAGCCCGTCCTCGACGAACGAACCGTCGTCGAGCAGCAGCCTGATCCGCTCGCGAACCGGCAGCTTCCCCTGCTCGGCAGCCTTCAGCCGATGCCGCTCGGGGCCGCCCGTCAACGAGCGCTCTGTGGCATCTGCGAGCCTGGCCCCTGGGTCGCGACGGACGGTGGTCACGCGCCCAAACGCTAGCGGAGCCCCGGTCAGTGCCAGTCGATCGGCCCGGCGGTCAAGAGGTGGCTGCCGAGCGGGCGCCCGAGTGCCGCCTGCGCCGCCCTCGAGGCCTCGAGCAGCTTCGCGAGGTCGATCCCGGTCGCGATCCCCATCTCCTCGAGCATCGATACGAGGTCTTCGGTGGCGATGTTTCCGGTCGCGCCCGCCGGCACCGGGCATCCACCGAGCTCACCAAAGCTCGATTCGAACGACTCCGCGCCGGCCTCGAGCGCCGCCAGCACGTTCGCCAGTCCCTGCCCGCGGGTGTTATGAAAGTGCGCCGTCAGCTCGACGCCCGGCAGCGCCTCGCGGGCGGCGCTGAAGAACGCGCCCACCTGGACCGGGTTGGCCATCCCAGTGGTATCGCCGAAGGCGACCTCAGCCGCTCCCGCTTCTGCCAGCGACGCCGCCACCGCCAACACCCGCTCCGCCGGCACTTGCCCCTCATACGGACAGCCGAATGACGTCGAGATCACGGCCTCGCACCGCAGGCCCTCCGCCAACGCCCTCCGAAACACCCTCCCGAGGCCGTCGATCGACTCGCTGACGCTGCGCCCGACGTTCTCGCGATTGTGGGTCTCCGACGAGGACAGGAA
This sequence comes from uncultured Solirubrobacterales bacterium, assembly GCA_963805095.1. Classification (GTDB taxonomy): domain Bacteria; phylum Actinomycetota; class Thermoleophilia; order Solirubrobacterales; family Solirubrobacteraceae; genus Palsa-465. The sequence goes on along the minus strand of CAWDSW010000010.1, from coordinate 471,643 downwards.
CCCACTGACCTCATCGAACCGCGATCGATGCAGCAGCGCCCGCTCGAGCCCCCGCTCGTTGGGGACCAGCACGCTCGCGGAGACGTCCTCCGGCAGCCGCACCGCCTCGATCACCGCCTCCGCATCGGCCAGTTGTGGGATCACATCGGGCCGCACGAAGCTGGTCAGCTCGAGGCGCTTGACCCCGGTCGCCGCGAGCAGCTCGATCAGCCGCACCTTGGTCGCCGTCGGCACCACCTCCGGCTCGTTCTGGAAGCCGTCGCGCGGACCGACCTCGCGGATCCGGACGGCGGCCGGCAGCTCGCTCATGCGTTGTACGTTAGACGCGCACAACGTGCTGGAGCCTGTCTCTTAGACTCTCCGGCCTTGTCCGAGAGCGGCCCAGTCGTAATCCTCGCCGGCGGCACCGGCGGAGCGAAGCTGGCACGCGGGATGCTGGACCTCGTCGAGCCAGACCAGTTGACCGTGATCGCCAACACCGGCGATGACCTCGAGATCTATGGTGCCCACGTCTCGCCCGACCCGGACCTGATCACCTTCTGGCTCGCCGATCGGATCGACCCGCGAGGATGGGGCCTCGAGGGCGACACGTTCACGGTGATGGAATGCCTCCGCGAGCTCGGCGAGGAGATCTGGTTCAACCTCGGCGACCGAGACCTCGCGATCGGGATCCAGCGCGCGCAAGCACTGACAGCCGGCGCCCGGCTCACCGATGCCCACGCCGCACTGGTCGAGCAGCTCGGGGTCCGCGCCACCGTGCTGCCGATGTCCGACCGACCGGTCCGGACACGAGTGATGGCGGCGGACCGGTGGTGGACGCTGCAGGAGTACCTGATCACTGCCCGCGAGCCAGAGACGGGTTGGCCGGCGCTCCAGGGGGTGCAGTTCCGCGGCGCCGCGGTGGCGGGCACCACGCCTGAGGTGCTCAGAGCAATTGAGAGCGCTCGAGCGATCGTGATCGGACCCTCGAACCCCGTGATCTCGATCGGGCCGATGCTGGCGTTGCCGGTCCTGCGCGCGGCCCTCGTGGCCGCGCGCAGTCCAATCGTCGCCGTCAGCCCGTTGATCGGCGGCCGCGCCATCAAGGGGCCCACTGCAGACTGCATGCGCTGGTCCGGCGTGCCGGTTTCCAACGCCGGCATTTCCCGCCTGTACGAATGCCTGATCGACGGGCTGGTCTGCGACGAGCAGCTCGATTCACCGACGACTCTGAGCACAGACCTCCTGATGGACGGCGCCGCTGGCCGGCGCCGCCTGGCGAGCGAGACGCTCACGTTCGCGGCCAATCTGACGCCTTGCCCCGGCAGGCGTGGACCCACACCGAGTAGGTTTCTGCCCGCATGAATACCGCCGCGATCCTGCCGGTCAAGAGCTTCGACAACGCCAAGCAGCGGCTGTCGGAGGACGTCAGCCCGGCGATTCGGCGGGCGCTGGCCGAAGCGATGTTCTCCGATGTGCTGACGGCGCTGCGGAGGTCGCGGTCGATCAAGCGGATCTACGTCGTCAGCGCCGACCGGCAGGCACCGATGATCGCCGCCGGACACGGCGCAACCGTGCTCGAGGACTCGAGCTCGGGCCACAGCGACGCCGCCATGATCGGGATCCGACAAGCGCTGAGCGATGGCGCCGAACGGGCGCTGTTGGTTCCCGGCGACTGCCCGCTGCTCGATGCCGATCAACTCGACGAACTGATCGCCTATCCCGTCGCCGAGCCTTCCGCGCTGATCATTCCCGACCGTCACGGGACCGGAACCAACGGACTGCTGCTGACGCCGCCGACCGCGCTGACACCGTCGTTCGGCGAAGGCAGCTGCGCCCGGCATTTCGAGCTCGCGGTGAATCAGGGCACGGCGCCGGAGGTCGTCTCGGTGCAGTCGCTCGCCCTGGATATCGACACTGCCGACGACCTCGAAGCGCTCCGGGCGGTGTTCAGCTCCACTCGCGGGGGCGCCGCCGCAACGCGCGGAATGCTCAACCGGATGATGCGAATCGGCGCGTGAGCGTCCTGCTTCCGAACGCTCGGCGATGATCTCGGCGTTCGCAGTGCCCGGCCTTCCGGAGATCGAGCCGGGAGCGGACCTCGCGGCCACGATCCTGACGGCATTGGCCCACGCGCCGGCGCCGGAGAGCCCCTGGGGGCCGCCCTTAGGCGGCGATCTGGCCCCCAGAGCCACCACCAGGCTCGACTCCGGTGACGTGCTGGTGGTCGCGCACAAAGCGATCTCCAAGTCCGAAGGCCGGGTGCGATCGCTGGCAGACGTCACCCCCGGCCCGCAGGCCCGACAGATCGCGGCCGAGCAGGGCAGGGATCCGCGCCAGGTTCAGGTTGTTCTCGACGAGGCACGCGAGCTCATTCGCGTCGCCCGCGGGGTGATGATCGTCGAAACCAGGCACGGGTTCGTCTGCGCCAACGCCGGAGTCGACGCCTCGAATGTTCCTGGCGACGAGCGGCTGGTGCTACTGCCGGTGGACCCGGACGCCTCGGCCCGGAGGCTGCGAGCGCGGCTGCGTGAGCTGACCGGAGTTGCCCCGGGTGTCGTCGTCACCGATTCCTTCGGGCGGGCGTGGCGGACGGGTCAGTGCGACGTCGCGATCGGTTGTGCCGGCGTCGCGGCGGTCGAGGACTGGCGCGGGGCGCCCGACGCGGGCGGACGGGAACTGCGGGCGACCGTGATCGCTGTCGCCGACGAGCTGGCAGCGGCCGCCGACCTCGCCCGTCGCAAGGACAGTGCGGAACCCGTGGTGCTGATCCGTGGAGCTGAGCGCCAGCTCAGCGACGAGGATGGCCCGGGTGTGGCGCCGCTGGTTCGGGCACGCGACCAGGACCTATTTCGCTGAGCGACAGCGTCACCTCCGCGGGCGCCGGCGAGCTGGGTCGTCGTGTGGCGAACACGACCGCGCCCATCACCAGCACCACCCCCGCCAACTGCAGGACGCTCGGCCGTTCGCTGAAGATCAGGGCTCCGAGCGCCAGCGCGCCGACCGGCTGGATCATCAGCAGCAATGAGGTGGTCGCGGCCGGCAACCGCGGCAACGAGATCGTGATCAGCAGCCAGCCGAGCACCTGCGAGGTGAGCGCCAGCAGGGCCAGCCAGCCGGCCCCGGGCCAAGTCGGGACGAATCTTGCGTCGCCGCCCACGACGCCGATCACGACCGCCACCACCGCCGCGGCGGCGGTCGCGTCCAGCAGCGGCCCGGCGGGCCGACGCAAGTCGACGCCGCCGCGACGGAGGAGCAGCAGGACGCCGACGTAGGCCACCCCGGCAGCGCCGCCGAACACCGCTCCGGCCGTCGGGTCCCTGCCGTAGGCGCCGTGCTCGGCGATTCCCGAGATCAGAATCACCCCGAGCACGGCCACCGGCAGTGCCACCATCACCTGGCGGCGCGGCCGTTCGGCCAGCAGCAGCCAGGCGACGAGCGGCACCAGCACGACCTGAATGTTCGCGAGCACGGTCGCCAGGCCGGCGCCGACGTCCTCGATCGAGTGGTGCCAGAGAACCAGATCGACGCCCCAGAACACGCCCGAGGCGATCGCCGCGCGACGGTCACGCCAGGATCGGGCTCCATGGACGCGGTCCTCGCGCCACGCCAGCAACGCCAGCAGCGGCAGCGCATATGCGCACCGGAAGATCGCAGAGGTCGACGGCGACGCGTGGCTGAGCTTGACGAGGATGCTCGAGAACGCGATCGCGACGGCCCCGAGGGCCGCGCTCAGCCTCGCGTTTCTAGAGAGCCGGAGCCCCAACGGCATGGAAGCCGCCGTCGACGTGGACGATCTCGCCGGAGATCCCGCGCGCCAGGTCGGAAAGCAGGAAGCAGATCGGGCCGGCGACAACGCCGGCGTCCTCAATCTCCCAGCCGAGCGGAGCCTGGCGGGTCCAGAGCTCGGCGAGTCGCTCGAAACCCGGGATCGCGCGTGCGGCGACCGTACCAAGCGGTCCGGCGCTGATCAGGTTGACGCGGATCCCCTGGCCCCCGAGGTCCCGCGCGAGGTAGCGCGACACCGACTCAAGCGCCGCCTTCGCGACCCCCATCCAGTCGTACACCGGCCACGCCACCGAGGCGTCGAAGTCGAGTCCGACGATGCTGCCGCCGTCTGGCATCAGCGGCGCCAGCGCAACCGCGATCGCCTTCAGCGAGTAGGCGCTCGTCTGAAAGGCGGCGGCAGCGCTCTCCGGCGGCGTCGTCAGGAAGCGACCGCCGAGGGCATCCTCTGGCGCGAACGCGATCGCGTGCAGAACGCCATCGACCCCGCCCCATCGCGATCGCAGCTCCTCGGGCAGCGCCGCCAGGTGCTCGACGTTGTTGATATCGAGCTCAAGTACGTCGGCCGGTGTCGGCAGACGCTGGGCGGCGCGCTCGGTCAGCCGACGTACGCGTCCGAAGCTCGTCAGGACGATCTCGGCTCCGTGCTCCTGCGCCTGTTGGGCAACGTGAAACGCAATCGAGTCCTTGGTGATGACGCCGGTGATCACCAACCGCTTGCCGGCCAGCAGACCCGCCGCGTCCTGGCCCCGCTCGCTCCTCGGCCCCCCCATTCCTTCCCCTGCTCCCTACGAGCCCTTGATCACCAGCGAGACGTTGTGACCGCCGAACGCGAACGAGTTGGAGATCGCCGCGGGAGGGGAACCGTTGGCGACCGCGAACGGCCTCGCTCCGTCAGGTACGAAGTCCAGGTCGAGCTCGGGATCGGGGACCTCGTAATTGAGTGTCGGGGGAATCAGCCGGTCGTTCAGCGCCTGCACGGTGGCGATCGCCTCGACCGCCCCCGCGGCACCGAGCAGGTGGCCGATCGCCGACTTGGTCGAGGACACCGGGATCCGGTTCGCGTGCTCGCCGAGCGCGAGCTTCAGAGCCCGGGTCTCGGCGGCGTCATTCAACTGTGTCGAGGTGCCGTGCGCATTGACGTAGCTGATTTCGGCAGGGGTGATACCGGCATCGGTCAGAGCCAGCGTGATCGCGCGGCAGGCCGGGCGGCCGGTGGGCTCGGGAGCCGTCAGGTGGTGGGCGTCGGAGGTAGAGCCGTAGCCGGCCAGCTCGCCGAGGATTCTCGCCCCGCGCGCCTTGGCGGCCTCGGCCTCCTCGAGCACCAGTACGCCGGCGCCCTCGCCCATCACGAACCCGTCACGCAATGCATCAAACGGTCTCGAGATGCCGCTTTCCGACAACGCCTGCATCGTGTTGAAGCACGCGAACCCGAACTCTGTCAGCGTCGCCTCAGCGCCGCCCGCCAGGGCAGCGTCGGCATCGCCGTACTGGATCGCGCGCGCTGCCATCCCGATCGCGTGGGCGCCGCTGGCACAGGCCGACACGACCCCGAACGACTGGCCCTGAATTCCGTAGCGCATCGAGATCGCCGCCGCGCCCGCATTTGGCATGTACATCGGGATCCCCAGCGGGGACACCCGGGCGGCTCCCCGTTCGCGCATCGCGTCGTGGTTGATCTCGACGGTCTCGATCCCACCGATTCCGGTGGCGAGCACCAGACTGACCCGCATCGGGTCATACGGGAGCCCGCCGCTCCAGCCTGCCTGCTCGATCGCCTCGTCCGCGGCGACGACTCCCATCTGCGAGAAGCGGTCAAGTCGCCGGGCCTCCTTGACCGACAGGAAGTCCTGAGGCTCGAACTCCAAGCAGCGTCCGGCGCCGTCCTCGATGCCGCTGGTCCCGGCTGCCCAGCGCTCATGTAGGGCGCGCGCGCCGATTCCGAGCGGTGTGACCGCTCCGATCCCGGTGATGACGACGCGACGCTTGTTCGACATTTCCGCCGCCGCCCTAGGCTGCGCGAGCGGAGATCAGATCCACGGCGTCACCGACAGTCTTGAGCTCCTTCATGTCGTCGCCCTTGAGCACGACCCCGTATTCGTCTTCGACGATCTGCGCGAGATCGACCAGATCAAGCGAATCGATGTCCAGCTCTTCGAAGGTAGCGGTCGGCGTGATCGCGCTCGCGTCCGGCCCGAAGCTGGCGAGCGCCTCGACGACGCGCTCCTGGACCTGCTCCTTGGTAACTGCGCTCATTGATTGTTCCTCTCTGTACGTCATGCGGCCAGGCCGCCGTCCACTGTAAGCACCGCGCCGGTGACATAACTCGCCTCGGCGGAGACGAGGAAGCGTACGCAAGAGGCGACCTCCTCGGGTGTCCCAGCTCGCTTGGCGGGCACGGCGGCCAGCAAATCGCCGTTCAGCTGTGCGGTCATGTCGGTGTCGATCCATCCCGGCGCGACCGCGTTGATCGTAATCCCGCGCCGGGCGACCTCGACCGCCGCCGTCTTTGTCAACGCGATCAACCCCGCCTTTGCCGCCGAGTAGTTTCCTTGGCCGGGGTTGGCCCGCAGCCCGACGACGGAGGCAATATTGACGATCCGGCCCTGGCGGGCGCGCAGCATCGGCCTCAGCGCCCGGCGCATCAGCCGGAACGCGGCGGTCAGATTGGTGTCGATCACGGACGCCCATTCAGCGTCGCCGAGGCTCGGGGTGAGGTCGTCGCGACTGATCCCGGCGTTGTTGACGAGCGCCAGGATCGGCAGTTGGAAGTGCTGCTCGAGCCGTTCGAACAGGGCGTCGGCAGCGGCGGGCTCCACGATGTCGGCCGGCAATGCGATGGCCCTGCCCCCAGCCGCCTCGATTCCTGTGACGATCTTCTCGGCGGCGGCCTGGTCAGAGCGGTAGTTGACGCCGACGCTCCAGCCGTCGGCGGCGAGGCCTCGCGCGATCGCGGCTCCGATCCCACGGGAGCCACCGGTGACCAGCGCGCAGCCGGCCGGCGGCCAGTTGTCAGACACTGACCAGCTCCACGTCCTTCAGCGTTCGCCTCGCGAGGCCTGAGAGCACCCTCCCCGGGCCGACCTCGACGAAGCGCTCGACTCCGTTTCCGTGCAGCGTCAGCAAGGTTTCGCGCCAGCGGACGGGGCTCGTCAACGCCTCGACCAGCCGCGCGCGAACGTCGTCGAACGGCGCGGCCGTGACCGCTGACATCACGGTCGTCTCGGCCTGCCTGACCTCGATCGTTGCCAGTGCCTGTTCGAATGGCGCCGCCGCCGGCGCCATCATCGGCGAATGGAATGCCCCCGTCACAGGCAGGATCATCGCCCTCAGGCCCAGCTCGCCGGCAGCCTGCTCGGCCTCGGGCAGTCGCGCTCGGGGACCTGAGAGAACGACCTGCTGGGGCGAGTTGTCGTTGGCGAGGAACAGTCCGTGTGCCTCGGCCAACCCGGCAGCCTGATCGGCCGCGTCTGCACCGAGAACCGCGACCATCCCGCCGTCGCCCGCCGTCTCCCCCGCCGCCTGCATCAGCCGCCCGCGCAGCGCCACCAAGCCGAGACCGTCGCGCTCGGAGATCGCGCCGGCCGCCACCAGGGCGCCGAGCTCCCCGAGCGAGTGACCGGCCATGAACTCAGCCTGCGGCCGGCCGAGCGCGCACCATCCCGCGATCGAAGCGCAGAAGATCGCGGGCTGGGCGAACCTGGTGCCGTCGTCGACGCGCAGGAAGGGATCCTCGCCGACGATCTGGATCGCGTGGGCAAGTAGGTCGGGGCGCACGCGCGCGACCGTCTCGCGCATGTCCGCCGTCTGGCTTCCCTGGCCCGGGAAGAGGATCGCTGTCGTCATCGTCGTGAAGCTAACCCCGGCCCCGGCCGGCGAGTTACACCCAGTGGGCAGATTTCCCCCGCTCGGGGGGCCTCGAGGTGGTTATGGGCCGGGCGGACTAACTCTGAGTACCGTTTGGGTCCCCTGAACGCGAATAGGCACACAGACTGGCAACGCCGGCTCGAGGCGCTGGCGCAGGCGGCCCTGACAGTGACGAGGAACGCTCCGAGCGGCCGCGTGCTGCTGGCCAGGCTCGCCGAACTAATCGATCCGAGCTGGATCCCGTCATCGCGCCGCGAACAGCTGTGGCCAAAGCTTGAAGCGGCCCGCGAGGAGGCGACGAGGCCGATCCCGCTGGCTGCGATCGCGCAGATTCTCCGCGACGCATGGGACGGACCGCCGCAGAACGAGCTTCGGAGTTTCGACCAGCAGCCAGTCGCGGTGACGCCGACCTCGCAGGTGCACCGCGGAACGCTGCACGACGGGAGCGACGTCGCGGTCAAGCTGATGCGGCCGGGGCTGCCCGCGACCGTCCGCCAAGATCTCGCGCTCGTCGACGGTCTGACGGTTCCCTTGGCCGACGCGTTCCCGGGCATCGACCCCGGCGCGCTGTTCGCGGAGTTGCGCGAGCGCGTCATGGACGAGCTCGACCTGGAACACGAAGCCGCGGTTCAGCGCCGCTTTCATCGCGCCCTGCGCGGCCACCCGTTTCTGAGCGTCCCAGCCCCGGTGACGCGACTCTCCCATCCGCGGGTGCTGGTCAGCCATTGGGCCGAGGGCGCGCCGTTGTCGACGCTCCGGGAGCCTGAGCGCGCCCAGGCGGCGAACCGCCTGGTCGGCTTCATCATCGGCGGCTTCCACGAGGGGATGATCCACTGTGACCCCAATCTGGACGACGTGCTCGTGCGGTCAGACGGTGGACTCGAGCTGCTCGACTTCGGGGCGACCGCGACGATCCCCGAGGATGTTCTCTGGCCGGCTCGCGCGGTCGTGCAGTTGATCGCAGTGCTGGCGCGGCTACGGGTGGCGCCGCCCCCTCGCGAGGTCGTCTACGGAGCGCTGCGCGAGGGCTGGGCGACCCGAACCTCGTAACGACGGAGGATGTCGTAGAGGGTCGAGCGCTCGGCCGCCGGACGCCCCGCGCTGTGGGCCGCACCGACTAGGTCCTCGGGCTCGAGCCGGACTCCGTGGTAGCTGCCTGCCATCCGGCTGATCGACTCCTCCATCAGCGTCCCGCCGAGATCGTTGACCCCCCAGCGCAACGCCTCGGTGGCGGCGTCGAGTCCCATCTTCACCCAGCTCGCCTGCAGGTTGGCGACCGTTCTGCCGAGCGCCAGCCGGAACGCGGCGGTGTGCTTCAGGTTCTCCTCACGCGAGATCTCCTCGATCCCGTGGGTTCGCCCAAGCAACGTCTGGAATGGGATGAACGACAGTGGCACGAACTCGGTGAAGCCACCCGTTCGCTGCTGAACGGCGCGGATCACCCGCATGTGCTCGGCCAGCTCCCACGGCTCCTCGATGTGGCCAAACATCACTGTCGCCGTCGAGCGCAGGCCGACTCGATGGGACGCCTCGATGATCTCGACCCAGCGCGCGACAGGCAGCTTGTTCGGCGAGATCCGCTCGCGGACACCGTCGTGCAGCACCTCGGCGGCTGTTCCCGGCGTCGAACCGAGGCCGGCCTCGCGCAGTCGCCTGAACACATCGGCCGGCGTCAGGCCGGAGACGTCGCACATGTGCGCGACCTCCATCGGCGAATACGCGTGCAGATGCAGGTGCGGAGCCTGGCTGCGGGCGAACCGCAACCAGCGCTCATAGTCCTCGAGGGACCAGTCCGGGTGGATCCCCGACTGGATGCAGATCTCGGTCGCGCCGAACTCGACCGCGTCCGCGATCCGCCTCGCGAACTCCTCCTCGGAATGCTCGTAGGCGTCAGGCGAGCGGCGGCCCTGTCCGAAACCGCAGAACGCGCAGCCAACGACACACACGTTGGAGACGTTGACGTTCCGGTTGACCACGAACGTGACCGTGTCACCAGCGAGCTCAGCGCGCAGCCCATCGGCGGCGGCTCGCATCTCCTCGATCACCTCCGGCCGGCGCTCGGCGAACAGCGCGGTCAGCTCGTCGACGGTCAGCTCCTCGCCTTCGGCGCCTCGCTCGATCGCCCGCCCGGCGACATCGGGACCGACCGTAACCTCGCCGCGGCGCCCACTGCCGCGCCTCGGAATGAACGACCAATAGTCGCGCTTGATCACGTCGAGAACGCTCTGCGAGATCCACTCCTGGCCGATGAAATCCGAGTACACGCAGAGGCGCTCCGACAGCGCGTAGCCGTCCTGCGCCAGCCGCTTGCGAACCTGCGTGGGCGATGGAAACGGGTGCTCGGGCGAGATGTGGTCGCCGTTGGCGGATAGGCCTCCGAGGTCGCTGGCGCCGGCGGCGACCAACTCGGGCCACCAGTCCGACAGGTTGGGAGGCACCTGGATCCCGACGTTCGGCATCAGCCGCCGGGCCTCCCTGATCAACTCCCTCAGATCCTCGACCGTCACCTCGGTAGCCCAGCGCGGGGCGCTGATCTGACCGCCGTTCTGCATCCGCGAACGCTCGCCCGCAATCCCGGTCCGCCAGTACTCGGCAGCTTCGGTGGTTGCGATCTCGGCCGGCTCGCGCCCGTAGTAGCTCTGGTGGGGAACGAAGTTCTGGAGGATGATCTCCTGCAGATGCCCGAACTCGGCATGAGCAGCGGCGAGCGTCTCTAGCGCCGCGATCCGGTCCTCGCGGCCTTCCCCGATCCCGACGAGAATCCCGCTCGTGAACGGGATCCGCAGATCGCCGGCCGCCCTGATCGTCTCGAGCCGCCGTGCGGGATGCTTGGTCGGCGATCCCTGATGGGCGACGAGGTCGGGATTGGTCGACTCGAGCATCAGGCCCTGCGAGGCGGTCACCTCGCGCAGCCGCGCCAGGTCATCCCGGCTCAGCACCCCGAGGTTTGTGTGAGGCAGCAGCCCCCGCTCCAGCGCCCGTTCGCAAACCCACACGACATACGCGACGAAATCATCGAACCCAAGCGACCGCAGCCTCTCGGCGACGCCGACGTTGACCTCCGGTCGCTCGCCTGTCAACACCAGCAGCTCCTTGACCCGATGGCGGCTGACGGCCTGATCCAGCAGCCTCAGCACCTCATCGGGCTCGTGCAAATGTGCCTGATGGGTGGCGAACGCGCAGTACTTGCAGTAGCACTGGCACGTCCGGGACAGCGACAGCGTGAGGTTGCGACTGAACGTGACCCGTCGGGACATGCGCGGATTAATCCTAGACAGGCGAGCTTCGCAACCAGGGCCAGCCCCGGCTGTTGGCGCCAAAGTCGGGACGCAAGAGGATGGTTCTACTGGGCGCGACGGGCGCGGAACTCGCGACGGACCGATTCGGGGCGGCCCCACATCTGGACGACCTCGACGCGACCGGTGCGGTGTTCACGCAGCGCCAACTCGCCCTCGATGCCAGCGTCGTCGAGCAGTTTCAGCGCCGTATGGACCGCTGGCACCGCGGCTGCATGCCCGAACCGGTGTGCGACCAGCAGCCGCCAGTGCCAGTCGTATTTGGAGTACGGCTGCGCGTTGCACGTGACCAACAGCGTCGCAGCCTCGACGTAGCGGCGCTCATCAAAGATCCGCAGGTCGAGCTCGAGGTTGGTCCAATCGTCTGGCAACGACTCGACCAGCGCGCCGAAGGTGTCAGCGAGAGCCATCGGCCGAGAACACTACCTCCCTAAGCTTTTGGGCATGTCCGCGACCGGCACCTTCGAGATCGACTACGAGACCGCGACCCAGCGGTGCGGCCTGCGCGACCGCTCCGACCGCGGGAAGCTCGCGCTGACGGGCTCCGGCGCTCGCGAGTTCCTCCAGGGCCAAGTCTCAAATGACGTGCTGGCGCTGACACCGGGGACCGGCTGTTACGCGGCGTTCCTGACCCCGAAGGGCAAGATGCTCGGCGACCTGCGGATCCTCGACACTGGCGCGGAGCTGCTCCTCGACACCGAACGCTCCAGCCTGCAGGAGCTGTTCGACATGGTCCGACTGTTCTCGCTCGGCCACGACGTCCAGCTTCAGAAGCGCACGCTCGAGTGCGGTCTGCTTTCCCTGATCGGACCCGCCGCCGATGTCGTCGTCGCCGCCGCGGGACCGTGGCCGCCCGCGGGCTCTGGCACGCTGCCGAACACCGAGCACGCCCATCTCGCCGCGCGCCTGGGCGCGGCCGACGTTCGACTGATCCGCACCGACACCGGCATCGATGTCCTCTGCGACAACGACGCGGTCGACGCCGTCCGCGGCGTGCTACTCGACGCCGGTGCCGCCGAGCTCGGCGAACTGGCTGCCGACTGCGTGCGGATCGAGCGCGGGCGCCCCCGGTACGGGATCGACATCGACGACAGCGTGATCCCGCAGGAGGCCGGGCTCAACGAGCGAGCGGTGTCGTTCACAAAGGGCTGCTACGTGGGCCAGGAGACGGTCGCGCGACTGTTCTACAGGGGCAAGCCCAACCGCCATCTGCGCGGGCTCCGCAGCTCCGAGCCGATCTCTGCCGGCACGGTCCTCACCCATGCGGGACGCGAGGTCGGCAAGGTGACCAGCTCGGCCAGCTCACCGCGCTTCGGCCCGATCGCACTCGCGCTGGTCAGGCGCGAGGCGGCGGTTGGCACGGTCGTCGCGGCGGGCGCCAGTGGTGCTGCCGAGATCGTGGCGCTGCCGTTTGCTGGGTAGTTCACTCCTCACCGCCGGTAGGATCCTCCCTACCAAGCCAGAAGGAGTCGTTCGTGAGCAGGAGTGCAACCCCGACCGACAAGCAGCATGAGCTGGACGAGCGCACCTGGCGCGCCTGGAAGGCGTACTTCGAAGCCACCCAGTCGCTGACCGGCGAGGCCTACGAGCGCGCCGAGCTGGAGTCCTGGAACGTTCTCCAGACCGAGCTGCGTCGGCTCGAGGGCGGCCGTCCCCAGCTTATGGCCCCGAGGTTCTGACGGCCCGCGGGATCCGGGTAAGATCGGCTCGATGGCAGGCGTGGTTCACATTCAGTGGTACGGGACCGTGTTCCGTGGCGACGTGTTGGCGGAGGCCGTCGCTGAAGTGGCCGCCCCAGTGACGATGCGCTACGGCGCCACCCGCTACAGCGTTCAGCGCTCACAGGACGACCGCTATCGCGTCCTCCAGGCGATCTGGTTCGGCTCCCACGACGACTGGTACCGCTACTGGGAAGGCCCCGAGATGATCGAGTTCCGTGCGCGGTACACGGGCAAGTACCAGATCCCGATCGTCTATGTCTGGCACGAGGAGATCGCCGCCGACGAAACGCCCGCCACGCCTATGAGGCTGCACGACTCGGCGGGCTCAGCGGCCAATCCCGAGCCGCAGACCGCTGCCTGAGCAGAGCCGCCGCGGTCAACGCGAAGACCAGGGCCGTGCCTCCGGTCGGCACCAGGTCGCTGGACGCCTTGGCGATCGCGCCGCCCCCGACCGAGCCCAGGATCACACCACCGGCCCAGGCGAGGTTCATCAGCGCCGCGCCGAGCGCCTGATTGAGCCCCACGACCTCGCTGACGTCGGAGAGCAACGCCATCGCGGGTGCCCAGAAGAAACCGAACGAGACCGCGGTGCAGATGATCACGACCGCCAGCATCGCGGCGCTCGCCGGCAACGTGAAGCAAGCGAGGATCACGGCGGCCGCGGCGAGTCCGGCCCGAAGCGGGACGATCCGTCCATGCCGATCCGAGACGCGGCCGACGGCCGGAGCGACGAACGCCTCGAGTCCGGCCGCCACCAGCCAGGTAGCTCCAATCGCGACCGCGCCGGCGCCGAAGCCGTGCATCCGCAACGGGCCCAGAACATTCAGGATCCCCGAGCCAATCGCCGGTAGCAACATCAGCCACAGTGCGACGGGCATCGGCCTCTTGCCGATCGCCGCGACGACGGCCCGGACGCCTTGACCCGAGCTCTCGCCGTCGTCGGGCAGGGTTCGCGTCATCGCCATCAATCCGAGCGCGATCGCAGCGAGCGCGCAAAACAGGACCGGCCGTCCGGTGAAACTCGCCACCGCTCCGATTGCCGGGCCGAACAGGGCGCCGCCGACCGCGGCCCCGACGGCCTTCCCGAGCATCTCGCCCCTTCGATCGACCGGCGCTTCGGCCACGATCCAGGCGATCCCACCGGCCCACGAGCAGGCGCCCCCGACCCCCTCCACGACACGGGCGAGATCGAGTGCGGCCGCCGAATGCACGAGACCGAAGGCAAGGGTCGAGCACGCCAGCAGCAGCAGCCCGAGCATGACGGTCAACCGCGGCCCGACGCGAGCGGCGAGGATCCCTCCGGGCAGTGAGGCGACCAGCATCCCGATTGGATACCCGGCAGTCATTACGCCTGCCGACAGTTTTGACAGCCGCAACTCATGCGTCAGTTGCGGGAGCAGCGGCGCAATCACGGCGTAGAACATCGTGTCGAGGAATGCGACCGCACCGACGACCAGCACAAGCCGGCGGATCACGGCCTCGGAATGTCGCTCACCGACCCGCAGATCAGCAGGCGTCAGGACCATGCTGCGCAGGCTAGCGGCGGTTGCCCGCGACCCGAAGCGCGAGGTCCAGCCAGAAGCGCTGCTCGCCATCATCCAGCGCTTGACCGAACAGCTCGCGGAGCCGCGCCAGCCGGTAGCGAGCCGTCTGCGGGTGGATCCCGAGCCGTCTCGCGGTCGGGCCGAGGCGACCCTGTTCGGCCAACCACGCGGCGAGCGTCGTGCCGAGCCGCTCGCGCGAACCGGGAGAGAGCTGCGCCAGCGGCGCGAGCCGGTCAGCGGCGAACTCGGAGGCGAGCGTGCGATCGCCGGCGAGCAGCAACTCGCCCGCTCGCTGCCGCGCGCTGACGAGCCCAACAGCGGCACCGTCGCCGAGTTCCAGGGCCGCCCGGGCGCGAGCGAAGCTGAGCGCCGCGTCAGGCCAAGAGACGGTGGTTCCGAGGCCGGCCCGGACGGCGGCCTCGGAGACTGCGCGCCGCAGCTCGCCGGGCCTGCCGGGGCCGTCGGGATCGGGAACCAGCGCACAGGTCAGCTCCCCGATCGCCTCCGAGATCGCATCGGCGGGCAAGGCGATCGCGCGAGCGGGGTGATGACCTTCGATCGCCAGGGCGGCGACCGTGCGCGGCAGCTCCCAATCGGCAACGCGAGCCGCCTCGTGGACCGCCTCGACGGGCGCCGGAGGCTCTCGCACGAGCAGCCGCACAAGCCGCCGCCGAGCGAGCTCTGCAGCGCCTGCAATCGCGGTCCGCTCGAGCGCGTGCCCTTCCGCTGACTCGGCCGAGAGCATGTCGATGTAGGCGAAGATCGACTCGGCCAGGAGATACAGCGTCGCCGGCTCCAGGCCCGCAGCCTCACCCGCCACGGCGGCACGTCGCCAGGTCACGCGGGCCCCGATCCTGTAGGCGCTGAGCAGCGAATCGAGACTGCGGCCGGAGCGCATCTCACCTCGCCCGAGCTGCCGGTAGACGTCCGAGCGCGGGACGGGACCGGAAGCCTCGATCTCGGCGACCAGGTGAGTCAAAGCCTGCTGGACGCCGGCGCGAACACCGACGCCAAAATCCCCTTCCAGCGGCCTGGCATATGCGGGCACGCTGCCGACCGCCTCGATGATCTCGTCGACGAGCTCGGGAAGCAACGGACGCAGGACCGCCGCAACCTCCGCCGGAAGCTCGTGCCATGGTTGCTGCTGACCATCCATCTTGTGGGAAAGGTACAAGTTCCACAAGCGCGATCGTGTCCCGAGGAGGAGAAACCTATGCGGACGCCACGTATCATCTGTTTCCAAGTGTCGCGCGCGCACAAGATCTCGAATCTGGTCGCGGTCGCGCTCCCCCCGGTGGCAGTCGTGACAGCGATTGTTCTGTTGTGGAACGAGGCGGTCGGACCCACCGAGCTGGGGCTCATGGTCGGCCTATACATGGTCACCGGCCTCGGGGTGACGCTGGGGTATCACCGGATGCTCACCCACCGCGCGTTCGAGTCCTCGCGAGCGTTCCGGGCGGCGATCGCAGTCCTCGGCGGCATGGCGATCGAGGGCTCGGTCATAACCTGGGTCGCTGACCACCGTAAGCACCACGCGTTCACCGATCAGGAGGGTGACCCGCACTCGCCGCACCTGAGCGGGCCGGGGTTTGCGGGCGCGGTCAAAGGACTGTGGCACGCCCACGTCGGTTGGCTGTTCGAAAGCGTCGGATCAGCCGAGCGGGAGCGCTTCGCCCCGGACCTCGTCAAGGACCGGATGATGGCGGTGATCGACCGCCTGTTCTTCGTCTGGGCGGTGCTCAGCTTCGTGATTCCGTTCGGCCTGGGCTGGGCGATCGGCGGCGGCGTCGGGGCGGCATTGAGCGCGTTGCTGTGGGGCGGCCTGGTTCGGGTGTTCCTGCTCCACCACGTGACCTGGTCGATCAACTCCGTCTGCCACTTCTTCGGCCGTCGCCGCTTCGACGTCGAGGACGAGTCGCGCAACGTCTTCTGGCTGGCACCAATGTCGATGGGCGAGGCGTGGCACCACAATCATCATGCCTTCCCCACCTCGGCGTTTCACGGGCTTCGCCTCTGGGAACGAATAGCCGACCCGACCGGGCTGGTGATCGAAATGCTCGAGCGGCTTGGGCTCGTCTGGAACGTCGTGCGGATCAGCCCCGAGCGGCAGGCTGCAAAGCTGGCCCGGACAGCCTCCGATGCCGCCGGCGCGCCCACGCGAGCGCTCCCGAGCTAGCTCAAATCCACCATCTAGGAGGTCTCGAGCGGCGCCATCGTCAAACCGGCGCCGTCGAGCTCCTCCCAGTGGGACTTCGCGTCGTCACGGGGACCGCTCCAGACAATCGCACAGCCGGTCCGATGGATCCGATCGGCGAAGCGGTAACCGTCGGCCAGGCTGACTCCGGGGACGAACCGCGCAAGCGTCTCCGCGACATGGTCGAAGGTGTTGTGATCGTCGTTGAGGACGACGACGCGCCAGAGCCCTCCGAGGCCGCTGCCAGTGCCGCCGAGGCGCGGAAGCTCCTCTGTCTTGGCCATCTGGGGCCGAGGATACAGCTCTCGCGGAGTTATCTGGGACCGGCGGCGTCGGTCGCCGCCTGCCGCTTGTCCCAGTAGCGACGCAGCCCGGCGTACGCCTGATCGGTCGGCGCTGCCTGCAGGTACGCCTCGTAGACCTCCGGCGACGACGCCGCGCGAAGCTCCGACCGAACCGCCTCGATCCAGCCGGCGCTGTCGAGGTCCTTGGCGAGCTCGGCGATCCGATCGAGCCGAGCACCGACGTCGGCCAACTGCGACTGCACGTCGTCGCTCGCCCCGAAGTGGGTCATCGCCAGCCGCTCCGGGGCCCAGGCGGCAATCCGCTCGAGCGATGTGTGCCACAGGTCCAGATCGATGTCCGGCGGCGGCGTCGGTGGGAACGGCGGCGTCTGTGGCGTGATTCGGACCCCTCCTACGTCGCCGACGAACGCGGTGCCGTCGTGCAGGTAGGAGACATGGTGCGAGGCGTGCCCCGGCGTGTAGGCCACCTCGAAGCGCAGAGCGCCGAGCTCCAGGACCTCACCACCGACCAGCGGGCGCAGTTGCTCGGTTCGAACCGGCTCGAATGGCCCCCAGAGCCTGTCCATGTCTTCACCGTAGAGGCGCTTAGCGCTGTCGAGCAGTCGCTGCGGATCGGCCATATGCCGGGCGCCACGCTCGTGGACGTAGACCTCCATGTCCGGAAACATGCGCGCCAGGCTGCCGCTGGCGCCGGCGTGGTCGAGATGGATGTGAGTCAGCAGCAGCGCCCGCGGGCGGCGTTCGTCGAGCGCCGCCAGCAGCGTCTCCAGGCACGAGCTTGGGCCGGGGTCGATGAGCACGTCGTCGAGCTGCCAGCAGCAGATCACGCGCTCGCGACCCAGGTGTAGGCAGTCGATCGGCCGCATGCGGGCGCGAGCCGTCACGACGCACACAATATTCGGTTAACAGCTGCGCAACCTCGGTAGTCAATCATCGAGAACGATGTTGCTGCTGCTGTTGTTCGCGTTCGTCGCAGGCGCCGGCACCGCGATCACGCCGTGCGTGCTCCCCGTCCTTCCGGCGGTGATGTCGGCGAGCGCGGTCGGCGGCCGCCGGCGACCGATCGGGATCGTCCTCGGGCTGGCGCTCACCTTCACGATTGCGATCGTCGCGCTGGCCCAGATCGTCAAGGGAGTCGGGCTCGGCGCCACCGCCACGCGGACACTCGCGATCGTGGTGGTGATCGGCTTCGGCGTCGTGCTGCTCGTCCCGGAGCTCGCGCAGCGGGTCCAGGCCCCGTTGTCGCGGCTGGCGCGGTTCGGCCCCAAGACCCGCGGTGACGGATTCTGGACGGGCGTCGGGGTGGGTGGCGCGCTCGGGTTCGTCTGCGCTCCGTGTGCAGGGCCGATTCTGGCGGCGGTCATCTCGGTCAGCGCCCAGACGGGCCCGACCGCGCAAGTCGTGCTGGTCGCGATTGCCTACTCGGCTGGGCTGTCGGCAATGATGCTGCTCTACGCGTTTGGGGGGCGCGCTGTGCTGGGCCGGATCAGGCGCTCGGTGCACGGACACACGGTCGAGCGAGCGCTCGGTGCCGTACTGCTGATCACAGGCGTCGCAATGGCGTTCAACCTCGATGTCCGCTTTGAGGAGAGGCTGGCGCGCGACGCCAGCCTGCCGGCGATTCTGGTCGACCCCACCCGTGCGCTGGAGAACTCGGGCAGTGTCCAGTCGAAGCTCGCCTCGCTGCGCCCGCCGTCGCGCTTTGCCGCGCGCCAGAAGGCCGCCGCCAAGCATCCGCAGTCGAGCCTGCCGGAACTTGGCGCGGCACCCAACTTCACGAACACCGAGGACTGGTTCAACACGCCGGGCGACCGGCCCCTGTCGATCGCCGGGCTCCATGGCCACGTCGTGATCGTCGACTTCTGGACCTATACGTGCATCAACTGCATCCGGACGCTGCCATTCGTCGAGGGCCTCTATTCCCACTACCACCGCTACGGGCTCGACATCGTCGGGGTGGAGACGCCGGAGTTCACCTTCGAGCAGGAGGCCGGCAACGTGCGGCAGGCGGTCCACAGCGATGACATCACCTACCCGGTCGTCCAGGACAACCGCTATGGAACCTGGAACGCCTACCAGAATCAGTATTGGCCGGCTGAGTACTACGTCGACGCCAAGGGCCAGATCCGTCACACGCATTTCGGCGAGGGCGACTACTCGCAGGACGAGACGGTTGTCCGGCAGCTCCTAACCGAGGCGGGAGCAAAGCGGCTGCCGCCGCGGATGACGGCGCGAGCGATCATCCCATCGGCTCACCTGGGAACGCCCGAGACCTATCTCGATCCCCAACGGGCCGCCGGCTTCTACCAGACCCTGACGCAGGGAACGATGTCGTACAAGCCCCCCGCTTCGTCCGAGTTCGGCGTCAACGACTGGGCGTTGAGCGGACGCTGGACGGTCGGCTCGCAGTCGATCACGCCAGCGCCGGCGCAGACCGAGACCCAGGCGCAGAAGCCGGCGTCGATCATCGGCGCTGTCGAGGCGCGGAACGTCTACCTGGTGATGACCTCAACCGGAAACGTTCCGCGGCGAGGACGGGTGCTGCTCGGTGGCAAGCCGATCCCCGCGGCCGACCGCGGCACCGATGTGGGCCCGGGCGGTTGGTTCACCGTCCGCGGGCAACGTCTCTACCACCTGGTGAAGCTGGACAAGGACCAGCAGGTCCTACTCACCGTCCAGTTGCCACACGGGATCGACGCGTACGACTTCACGTTTGGCTGATCCGGCCGCCGGGTTTCGAGCATCTACACTAGTCCCGATGGAGGGCTCAACCGAGGTCCGGAGCTGGTTGCGCTGCTATCGCTGCTGGTCTCAGAACCTCGAGGTTCAAGTCCACTACGAAGGAATCCACCGGATCGACCCGGAGAGCGGCGAGCGCACCGAGGTGGTCGACGAGATGCAGGAGGCTGTCGTCCAGTGCCTCGAATGCATGCACGATCAGCCGCATCTTGGCTTCCATAACGGACGCGTTGAGCCTGTCGAGGATCGATGGGAGCGGATGATTGCCGGCACGCCGTGGGTGGCCTCGTGCACAGTTACCGTCGATGCGGAGGACGTCGAGACTTGCTCTGGGCCCGAGGCCGGCGACGCTCTGTCGTACGCCGCCTTCGGCGACCACGGGACGCGGGAGTTCTTCACGCACGTGCGGTTTCACAAGCACGATGAGGAGCGGATCGTCGTACACCTGCTGGTCGAGCTCTACGCGAGGTCGGCCGAGGAGGCAACCGAGGTGCTCGAGGACTCGGCGCGCGGGATCCTCGCAATCACCTCGCTGGCGGAGGAATCGCGTCCCCCGGCTTCGACCGGCCGCGACGCGCATTAGCCAACGCTAACTCGATGATCACGAGCGCAAGCGCGACCGGAACGGTCGCCGGAAGCTCGTTGACAACCAGGAACAGGACGTCGAACATCCCCGCCAGGATGAGCGTCAGCAGCGCGGCGATCGCCTGCAGCCGTCCGCGCCCGGCCATCACGGCGCCGAGCAGCCCCGCGACGAACATGTCGCCGTAGCCCATGTTGATCGCGCCGAACTGCTCGCTCTGCAGGTGCGGCAGCCCCCCACCGGGCGCCGCCGAGACCAGGACGTCATTCGGCTGCTGCAACAGATCCGTGGCGACCAGCCACACATCGGCACACGCCATCGCCACGATCCCCGCCTTCAACCAACGCGTGTCGGTGACCGTCGCCAGCAGCACGCCCAGGGTCACGCACGATAGTGCCGACAGCAGCGCCGCAGCCGCCTCACCCGTCAGCGTCCCCGGCGAACGCCAGGCCAGCACGAACAGGCCGACGCCAAGTAGCGCATACACCGGACGCGCGCCGTGCACCGCCCACCCGAGCGCCGCCATCGCCAACAGCGGCACGGCCACGAGGGCGAGGTAGGTCAGCACGTTGGCGGTTCCCGACGCATACCGGATCGCGAAGATCACCCCGATGATCGCGGCCGCCGGCACCACCGCCCAGCCCCGGCTGCGGAATCGTCGCAGCCGCCGTTGCCATGCCGGCGCGACCGCCCGCGGCCCCGCGACGACGCCGGCTTGGATTGCGAGCATCCCGGCGTCAGAAGGAAGTAGTGGGAGCGCCACGGCCGGCCTCGAACGTCGGGCGCCCCACGCTCAACGGCGTTGGAACCGCGAAAGCGATTTCATGTACCGAGGCGCTGCTCGAGCCCGTCGAGCTCCTCGCGGAGGGTGGCCGGGAGCTTCTCGCCGAAGCGGGCGTAATGCTCGCGCAGTTGCGGGAGCTGCCGGTTCCAGCCGGCGACGTCGACCGTCAATAGCTCGTGCATGTCGCCATCGGTGACGTCCAAACCCGCGGTGTCGATCCCGCCCTCGCCCACTGGGGGCAACAGCCCGATCTCGCTCTCGACCGCCTGCGCGGTCCCCTCGCAGCGGCCGAAGATCCACGCCAGCACCCGCGAGTTCTCGCCGTAGCCCGGCCACAGGAATTTGCCATCGACAGCCTTACGGAACCAGTTGACGTAGAAGATCTTCGGAAGTCTCGCGCCGTCACGCTCGCCGAGCGCCAGCCAATGAGCCCAGTAGTCGGCCATGTGATACCCGCAGAAGGGGAGCATCGCCATCGGATCAAACCGCAACGTCCCCACCTTGCCGGTCGCGGCGGCGGTGGTCTCCGAGGACATGATCGAACCCAGGAACACGCCATGCTTCCAGTCCCGCGCCTCATGCACGAGCGGCACCACGCTCGCCCGCCGGCCGCCGAACAGGAACGCATCGATCGGGACCCCGGCCGGGTCCTCCCACTCAGGCGCGATCGACGGGCACTGAGATGCGGGCGTCGTGAAGCGCGCGTTCGGATGGGCCGCCGGCTTGTCCGAATCGGGCGTCCAATCGCGGCCATGCCAGTCGATCGCGTGCGCGGGCGGCTCGCCAGTCAGGCCCTCCCACCAGACGTCGCCATCATCGGTTCGCGCGCAGTTGGTGAAAATCGAGTTGCGGCCAATCGTGTCGATCGCATTGGGGTTGGTCCGCGCGCCGGTGCCGGGGGCTACGCCGAAGAACCCGTACTCGGGGTTGACCGCGTACAAGCGGCCGTCCTCGCCGAACTTCATCCAGGCGATGTCGTCGCCGACCGTCTCGACCTTCCACCCCTCCAACGTCGGGATCAGCATTGCCAGATTCGTCTTGCCGCAGGCACTCGGGAACGCCCCGGCGACGTATTTGACGATGCCATCGGGCGAGGTCAGCTTGACGATC
Source organism: uncultured Solirubrobacterales bacterium (assembly GCA_963805095.1). Classification (GTDB taxonomy): domain Bacteria; phylum Actinomycetota; class Thermoleophilia; order Solirubrobacterales; family Solirubrobacteraceae; genus Palsa-465. The sequence goes on along the minus strand of CAWDSW010000010.1, from coordinate 449,735 downwards.
AGCATGTGCTCAGCCAGCCATCCCTCGTCGCGCGCCATCACCGACGCGATCCGCAGCGCAAAGCACTTCTTCCCCAACAAGGCATTGCCACCGTAACCCGAGCCGTAGGACCAGATCTCCCTCGTCTCGGGGAAATGCACGATGTACTTGTTCTCCGAGTTACACGGCCACGGCACGTCGTGGGCGCCGGCTGCCAACGGAGCACCGACCGAATGCAGACACGGCACGAACTCGCCGTCGTCGCCAAGCGCGTCAAGCGCCGGCTGACCCATCCGCGTCATGATCCGCATCGAAGCCGCCACATACGCCGAGTCGGTCAGCTGCACGCCGATATATGAGATCGGCGAACCGATCGGGCCCATGCTGAACGGCACCACGTACATCGTCCGGCCCCGCATCGCCCCCTCGAACAGGTCAGTCAGGATGGCGCGCGTGTCAGCCGGGTCGGCCCAGTGATTGGTCGGACCCGCGTCGGACTCGCGCTCCGAGCAGATGAACGTCCGATCCTCCACCCGCGCCACATCACTCGGGTCCGACAGCGCCAGATACGAATTCGGACGCTTGGACTCAGACAACCGCTGTACCGTCCCCGCATCGATCAACCGCTGACACAAGCGGTCGTACTCCTCCACCGAACCATCGCACCAATACACCTCATCCGGCCGCGCCAGCTTGACCACCCCGTCCACCCATGCCTTCAGACGTTTATGTCGGGTTCTCGCCTGCTGCTCCGGTGCGGTGCGCGACATATATCGGTGCTCCTTAGCCTGCTTTTCGGTGAGATGTTGGTTAAACCGCGAATCCGGGAGCCACGGGATCCAAGTTCATCCCTGCCTCCCTTTCACACCGGTTTTCCGGCCGCCACCCGCGGGGCGTAAATACTAGTGGGACTGGCACCGAAACGTTTCGACAATCGGCACCGATCGACTACAGAATTGGCAGATTCGTCGACCTCGAGCCAAGCCACCTAGGAGCGACAGAAGTGCGAAACCCACGTGATTTCGGAAAGCCGCTGGCGATCGGCGCACCGAGTCCATTGGCGGAGATCCCGGTCAGGCCGTCACGGATGATCCACATCATGGATTTCTCCAACGAACGGATGATCGTCAAGGTCCCCGAGCTCGCGCCGACGGTAGACATCCTGCTCGGCAATCTCGAGGACGCCGTCCCAGCGGATCACAAGCGCGCGGCTCGCGAGGGGCTGATTCGGGTCGGTCGCGAGTTCGATCTTGGCCATACCCAGCTATGGACGCGGATCAACAGCCTCGAGTCCCCCTGGGTGCTCGAGGACCTGACGACGCTTGTCAGCGAGATCGGCGATCGCCTCGATGTGGTCATGATCCCGAAGGTCGAGGGCGTCAGGGACATCCATTACATCGACCGGCTGTTGGCACAGCTCGAGGCGAGGGTCGGCCTGACCCGCCCGATCCTCGTGCACGCGCTGCTGGAGACGAGCCTGGGTATGGTCAACATCGAGGAGATCGCGACGGCTTCCCCGCGTTTGCAGGGCATGAGCCTAGGCCCTGCGGACCTCGCGGCCTCTCGACGGATGAAGACCACTCGCGTCGGTGGCGCCCACCCGGGTTACCGCGTTCTCGAGGATCCGAGCTCCGGCGCTGGCGCGGCACGCTCGCCGCGCGCCAGCGCCCAGCAGGACCCCTGGCACTACTCGATCGCGCGGATGGTGGACGCCTGCAGCTCGGCCGGAATCCTCCCGTTCTATGGGCCATTCGGCGACATCCACGACCTCGAGGGGTGCGAGACGCAGTTCCGCTCCGCCTTCGTGCTCGGATGCGTCGGCGCCTGGTCACTGCACCCGGTCCAAATCGAGATCGCCAAGCGCGTGTTCAGCCCCGACCCGGACGAGGTGCTGTTCGCCAAGCGGGTTCTGGCGGCGCTTCCGGACGGGGACGGGGTCCAGATGATCGACGGAAAGATGCAGGATGACGCCACCTGGAAGCAGTGTCAGGTGATCGTCTCGCTCGCCGAGATGCTCGCTGCCCGCGACCCAGACCTGAGGACCGCGTACGGCTTCTAGTGGGTATTTCACGAACGGGGACGAGGCCATCGGTCGACTTCCAACCGCCGATCGCGTAATACTGGCCAGGGCATGAGGATTTCCGCCAAGGCAGACTATGCGGTTCGCGCCGTCGTCGAGCTGGCGGCTACGGCCGACGAGAAGCCCGTCAAGGCCGAGCGAATCGCGACCGCACAGGGCATTCCTCTGAACTTCCTCGAGAACATCCTCGGGGAGCTGCGTCACGCTGGACTCGTCAGGTCTCACCGCGGCGCCGAGGGCGGATTCCGCCTCGCCAAGCCGGCCGACGAGATCACGATCGCCGACGTGATCCGCGCGGTCGAAGGTCCACTGGCAAGCGTCCGTGGCGCCCCACCCGAGGAGCAGGTCTATGCCGGCGCCTCAGAAGGTTTGCTCCGGGTCTGGATCGCCGTGCGGGCAAACCTCCGCAAGGTCGTCGAGCATGTCACCGTTGCAGACATCGCCGGCGGGCGGCTGCCGAAATCGATCGACAAGCTGGCCGAGGATCCCGAGGCCTGGGTCACCCGTTAGCGGCGCTGGCGTTCTCCCGACGAGGCGGCGGTGACGCAGTATCGTGCGGCTGCGGGAGCATCGGTGAACCTCGCTCAAATCCTGTCCGGCTCGGCGGAGCGTGACCCCGAGCAGATCGCGATCAAGCTCGACGACTTCGAGCTGAACTACGCATTGCTCGACCATTCCGCGAGGCGGGTCGCCGGCCTGCTCGGTGCGCACGGGATCGAGGTCGGCGACCGTGTCGCGATCATGCTCCCGAACGTCCCCTACTTCCCCGCGTGCTACTTCGGAGCGCTCAGAGCCGGTGCGGTGGTCGTGCCGATGAACGTTTTGCTGAAGGAGCGGGAGGTGTCCTTCTACCTCCGCGATTCGGGCGCGCGCGTGCTGTTCGTTTGGCATGACTTCGCCGCGGAGGCCGAACCCGCGGCTGCCGCGGTCGGATGCGAGTGCATCAAGGTCGTTCCTGGAGAGTTCGAGCAGCTCGTGTTCGCGAGTGAGCCCGTCGAGGAGATGGTCGCGCGCGACCCCTCCGACACGGCGGTCGTCCTCTACACCTCGGGTACCACGGGAACGCCGAAGGGCGCGGAGCTGACGCACGAGAACCTGCTTCGAAACTGCCAGGGATTCCTCGCCCTGTTCGAGTTTGGCAGCGGCACCGTGGTGCTGGGCGCGCTGCCCTTGTTCCACTCGTTCGGGCAGACGTGCGCGATGAACGCATCGATCGTCGCGGGAGGGCTCCTGACGCTGATCCCCCGGTTTGACCCGGCCAAGGCGCTCGAGATCATCGACCGCGACGGGGTCCGCGTGTTCGAAGGGGTGCCAACGATGTACGGCGCGATGCTGCACGTCGCGAACCGCGACGATTACGACACCTCGACGCTCACGGTCTGCGCCTCCGGCGGGGCCGCGATGCCCGTGGAGTTGCTGCGCCGCTTCGAGGCTGCGTTCGGCTGCAAGATCCTCGAGGGTTATGGGCTGTCGGAATCCTCACCGGTGGCGTCGTTCAACCACCCCGACCGCGAGCGCAAGGCGGGCTCGATTGGCACGCCGATGGAGGGTGTCGAGATGAAGGTCGTCGACGAGTCCGGGAACGAACTGCGCAGCGGCGAGGTCGGCGAGATCCTGATCCGTGGCCATAACGTGATGAAGGGTTACTGGAACCGGCCCGACGCGACGGCGGAGACCCTACGGGAGGGCTGGCTGCACACCGGAGACATGGCGCGGGTGGACGAGGACGGTTACTTCTTCATCGTCGACCGCAAGAAGGACATGATCATCCGCGGTGGGTTCAACGTCTATCCGCGCGAGGTCGAGGAGGTGCTCTACGAGCATCCAGCCGTCAAGGAGGCGGCCGTGATCGGGACTCCAGACGATGAGTACGGCGAGGAGGTGGCGGCTGCGGTGGTGCTCAAGGACGGCGCCGAGGCCAGCCCCGAGGAACTCCGCGAGTTCGTCAAGAGACAGGTTGCCGCCTACAAGTACCCCCGCCGAATCTGGTTCGTCGACGATCTGCCGAAGGGGCCAACGGGCAAGATCCTCAAACGCGAGATCCAGCCACCCGCGGCGGTGAGCGGTCCGCCAACCGGCACCGTCGCCGACTACCCGATCGGGTGAGCTCGGAGATCGCGATCCGCGCGGCCCGCGCGGACGACGTCGAGTTCGCCTTCTCGATGATCGTCGCGCTGGCGCAGTACGAGCGGGCGCCCGATGCGGTGACCGGTTCGCCCGAGTTGCTGAATGAGGCGCTGTTCGGACCGAAGCCCACAGCGGAGGCGGTGATCGCCGAACGCGACGGCCACCGGATCGGCTTCGCCCTGTTCCACGGCACCTTCTCAACCTGGGAATGCCGGCCCGGCATCTGGCTTGAGGACCTGTTTGTGATGCCCGAGCACCGGCGCGGCGGCGCGGGCGAGGCGATGCTCAGGCACGTCGCGCAGATCGCGGTCGAGCGGGGGTGCACACGGCTCGAATGGGTCGCGCTCGACTGGAACCATCCGGCGCTGTCCTTCTACGAGAAGCTCGGTGCCCAGGTTCTTGACGACTGGCTCCAGCACCGCCTCCACGGGGCCAGGCTCCGGGCATTCGCGGCCGGAGCAGCCGGCGGGTGACGGACTCCGCCGTTTCATTGCACGTCGTCGGTCGCGAGTGGGGCCGAATCGGGTTCACCGGCTTCGGCGGTCCTCCGACACACATCGCAATGCTGCGCGGGCTCGTCGTTCAGAAACGGAGCTGGATTCCGGCGGACGAGTTCGAGTCGGCGATCGCAGCGTGCAATCTGCTCCCTGGCCCGGCCTCGACCCAGCTGGCGATCTTCTGTGCCCACCGAGTCGCCGGGCGGCGCGGCGCGATCGTCGGCGGCCTTGCGTTCATCGCTCCGGCCGTCGTGATCGTGCTCGTGCTCTCCCTGCTGTTCCTCGCCGCCTCGCCGCCGCTGTGGGTACGTGGGGCCGGTGACGGCGCCGGTTCAGTGATCGCCCCTGTCGCGGTCGCCGCCGGCTGGGCGCTGCTACTGCCCAGCCGCCGGCGGGCCCTGGCAGCCGGGGCGTACCGGAGGCTGCGATGGTCCACCTACGTAGTTCTCGGAGGCGCCGCGGCTGCGCTGGTTGGCCCGTACCTGCTGCTGGTGCTGCTCGTATGCGGATTCGTCGAGGTCGCGGTGGTCGAGGGCAGGAGTGGTGGACGTGCCAGGGGGCGGACCGGTGTGCGGCTGCACGGCACCCCGCTGCTCCTGATTGGCGCACTGTCGGGCGCGGCGGCTGTCGGCGGCTGGCTCGCGCTCGTCTGGGAGGCGTTCAAGGTCGGTGCGCTCTCCTATGGAGGGGGGTTCGTGATCGTGCCGCTGATGCAGCACGACGCGGTCCACACCTATCACTGGATGACCTCGGCCCAGTTCCTGAACGCGGTCGCGCTCGGGCAGGTGACGCCGGGACCCGTCGTCGCGACCGTCGCGGCGGTCGGCTATGCAGCGCACGGGCTTGGCGGCGGGGCGCTCGCGGCCGTGATCGCGTTCGCGCCCTCATTCACGTTCGTGCTACTGGGCGCCAGCCGTTTCCAGCAGCTGCGAGAGTCGGTGCGCGCTCAGGCGTTCCTGGACGGAGCCGGGCCGGCGGCAATCGGGGCGATCCTCGGCTCCGCGATCCCGCTCGCAGAGGCGTTGCGCCACGGCTGGCAGTTCGGCCTGATGGGAGCCGGTGCTCTCGCATTGCTGCTCGCGCGCCGCCGCGTGGTCCAGACGCTGCTCGCTGCCGGTGCAATCGGCGCGATCGTGGTCCTTGCGGGGGCTCCTGCCTGAGTTGGAGCTGCCCCTCGGCGTTACAGATGCCCCAATAGGAAAAGCCCCGTCACCGAGGCTTTCCCCTTAGCAGACCTATAAGCCGGATCCTGTCGTGAGCAGTCATCCATCTGAGCGGCCTACCCGGACCTAGGCGGGCAGCCTACGAACGGTCCTGCTCGGCCTTGCATCAGGTGGGGTTTACCTGGCCGTCGCGTCGCCGCGACGCCGGTGCGCTCTTACCGCACCATTTCACCCTTACCGGCCCCGGGACGCTGCAGCGGCCCCAAGGCTTAGGCGGTGTCTTTTCTGTGGCACTTTCCCGCGGGTTTCCCCGGGTCGGCGTTACCGACCACCTCGCCCTGTGATGTCCGGACTTTCCTCGAAGGCTTATCACCCCCGCGACTACTCAGCCTGCCCGCCGAGCATAGCGCTCAGCTCAGCTCGCTTCCACAAGCGCAGCACCGGCCTCTCACTGGCCTCGCGTGGGCTCCGTAGACCGGGCGCAGCGTCCCGCCCCCGCACACCGGACACGTTACGGCCCCGTGGGCGGCGAGCCCCTCCCAAGCCTCGACGATCAGATCGTCGAGCGTCGGCTCGCCGTCCACGCCGTGGCCGCCGGCCGAGGCGTCGATCGTGTCCGTCGGCATCGCAAGAGCCGCAACCGGAGCCATCACATGCTCCGCATCAACCCAACCACGCGGCCCAGGATCCGTACGTCACGAGCCCGGATCGGCTCCATCGTGTCGTTCTCCGGCTGCAGCCGGATGTGGTCGGCCTCCTCAAAGAAGCGCTTGACGGTCGCCTCGTCGCCCACAAGCGCGACCACGATCTCACCGTCCGTGGCCGTCTCCTGCGGCTTGACGACCACGAGGTCGCCGTCGAGGATGCCCACATTCTTCATTGACTCGCCACGCACCCGCAGCAGGAACTCACCGTCCCCTCCCCCCGCAGCCGGCGGCGTCGCCACGTACTCCTCGATGTTCTCCTCGGCGAGGATCGGCTGGCCGGCCGCGACCTGTCCGACCAACGGTAGCCCCGAGCGCACGAACCCCCGGACTCCGGCGGCTGCCCGGTCGAGCAGCTCGATTGCTCGCGGCTTCGTTGGATCCCGCCGCAACAGTCCAAGCTTCTCGAGGTTTGCGAGGTGCGCGTGCACGGTCGACGATGACGCAAGTCCCACCGCCTTGCCGATGTCCCGGACCGTCGGCGGATAGCCGTTGAGGTCCGAGTACCGCTTGATGAAGTCGAATATCTCCTGCTGGCGTTTGGTCAAATCCATCCGATCCGGCTCCTTGATCGTGTCGCTTGAGTTGACGCGAACATGTGTTCGGAAAGATAGCTCGGGGCCAGGACGGACCGCAACCTCCAGGCTATACTGGCCGCCCCAACGCGCCTGTGGCGGAATTGGTAGACGCGCAAGGTTGAGGGCCTTGTGGACTGAATGGTCCGTGGAGGTTCGAGTCCTCTCGGGCGCATTGGAGAAAGGCCCGCAATGCGGGCTTTTTCGTGCCCACAGCCGGGTGGCTGTGGGCTGACACGGATGCCACCGGTGCCCGTCGGGTGAGGCCGGCGGAGGAGACATGAGATGAGAGTGGCCGGGCTCAGACGCCCGGCCACCGATGACTCTCAGAAGCTGCGAACCGCGACCTCAGCGGCCGCGGACAGTCATCCAGGCGACGGTGTCCAGCGTCCGGCCGTTGAACCCGGGGGACACGGCGTAGGTGGTCGGCCGCAGTCCACTGCGGATCGTGGCCTTCACCGAGTACTTGCCGTTGACGAGCACCTGGGCACGAATCGCCGGGATTCCGTTGACGCTCCGCTTGGAGGCGAACGCGTCGGACATCAGCGTGATCCACTTACCGGCGCGCGCGTTCTTGGGCGCGTTGCCCGAAATCGTCACCCGACCCCCGGTACGCACGACCCCCGGGGTCGCGGTCACAGAGCTGTACGGCGTGTGCGTCCCGGACTTCGCGAGACGTGTCGCGCCGACCTGCGCCGGAACCTGGATCGAGAACGCGCCGTTGCCGATCGACTGCTTCGCGCCGCCATTGATTGACACCGTCATGGTCGTGCCGGCGGGCAGCGTCGCAGATCCGACGATTGGCTCGCCCGGCGTGGCGTCGCCGGTGATCAGGTCCTCGCCGCTGTTGGCGGCATTCGAGGTGACGTAGAACCCGTCGTTGCTGGCAACGAATGCCAGCATGCTCGACCCGATGGCGGCCTGGTTCGTGATGCCGCTCAGACCGGCCTCGATGCCCACGCTGGCGGTACTCCGGGCCGGCTGCTGGAAGGCGAACGTCACGTCCGCCTGGCTCTGCACTGCTGCGTGGCTCGGGGCAGCCGTCGCCACGGCGGCGCTGGCGAGAACGGACGCGGCGACGCCGAGTCCGATTCCTGCTGAGGCCAGGCGACGACGAGTCCGGAATCCGGCGGGGTAATTGGTATCGGCAGCCATGAGGTGCTCCTTCGAATCGTTGTCATCCGGCGCCATCGGTGCGGTGCCGGTCGGTGTGTGATCGAGAAGATCTCAGCGCTCAGCCCGTCGGTCGTCCGTATCCCACTACGACACTCGACGGACCGGACTACGGCGGTACGGCCGAACCCACGTCGGAATGCGAGCGTCGTAATGCCGTGGCCGAATGACGCTCGGACGCTGCTTGCGCATTCAAGTAGCCCAAGAGCGACGTGTCGAACCGCCCCACGTGGAGGCATTCGGAGACGAGTCGCTGATCTAGACTTCACGCGGCGCCTCTCCGTGATGGTCAGATGCAGAACGAGCGCCGCCGAACTGGTCCGGCGCGGCCTAAGCAACGCCGAGATCGCCGACCAGTTGGTGCTGTCCGTTCGAACCGTCGAGACCTACGTCTGCCGAGCGATGCAGAAGCACGGCGCCACGAACCGCCGCGACCTCTAAAGGTTGAGGGCCATGTGGCCTGAAGGGCCCGAACCCGAGGCGCTTAGAGATCGAATCGTGGTACCCGGCCTCGGTAGGGGAGGCACGGGAGACCGCGGACGCCGAGTCCGTCGATCGCGAACACTCGGCCCGCGTCGGGCTGCCCGGCGAGGGCTGCTGCGTCGAGGTCGACGCGGGAGGTGGTGACGAAGAGGACGTCCCGGTCGGGGCCACCGAACGCGCAGGAGGTTGGTCGCTCAGTCGGAAGCTCGATGCTTTCCACAAGCCGTCCGTCGGGTTGGTACCGGTTGACGGCGCCGCCGCCCCAGAGTGCCACCCAGATTCCTCCTTGCTCGTCGATCGTGAGTCCGTCCGGTGCGACGCCCGGCTGGTCGACGTGCACGAGCGTGCGGCGCTCGCTGATCGCGCCGGTCGAGCCGTCGAAGCGGAACGCGTAGATGCATGCGGTGCCGCTGTCGTTGAGGTACATCGTGTTGCCGTCTGGGCTCCATCCGATGCCATTTGAGATCGTCAAGCCGGTAAGCACGGTGGTGCAGCTGCCATCTAACTCCAGGCGGTAAAGCGCGCCGGCGCCGGGCGACTCGTCGTAGGCCATCGTGCCGGCCCAAAAGCGTCCTTGCGCGTCGCATGCGCCGTCATTCATCCGCAAGTCGGTTCGACCAGCGTCTGGCTGCGCGAGTTCGTGGACGTGACCCGCGCCATCGAGGAACAGAAACCCCTGTCCTGCCGCGAGCACGTAGCCGTCTCCGTCTACGGGCGCCACCGCACCTATGTGCCGATCGACGGTGATTGTCTCGAGGCGCTCCATGGCGCCGTCGGTGCCGACGCGTCCGCGGTGCATCTGGCGTCCGAGGATGTCGACCCAGAGCAATTCCTGGCGCTCTGCGTGCCATCGGGGGCCCTCGCTGAGCAGCCCGGGCGTCGCCGACCATGCGGTCAGCTGGGGACGGTTCATGCCGTGAGGTCGATCACGACTTTGATGTCGTCGGGCTGCCGGTCGAGCGCTTCGCTCCAGTCCGTGAGTGGGACGCGGCGCGTGATCAGTCCGTTCAACCACTCGCGGTCCGCGGCCGCGAGCGACCCGACCGCTTGTTGCCAATGGCGCCGGCCGGCATTCACGGTGCCGAACAGGACCTGGTTGTTCAGCACCATCCTTCGATTCAGCGCCGTGGCGTTGATGTCTGGCGCCTGCTTGGGATCCATGATCCCCGTCAGGCACATGATTCCGCCGCTCGCGAGCCTGCTTGCGGCGGAGCGCCCGACCACGCCGAGACCGGTGCACTCGACGATCACGTCGAAGTCGACGTCGAGGTCGGCAGCATCCCCAGCGTGGTAGCGGGCGCCGAGCTCCTCGACCAGGTCACGTTTAGGTCCCGCTGACGCCAGATCGACGACGTACACTTGGTAGCCGCGCTGGATGCCCAGCAGGCAAGCCATCAGTCCGATCGGCCCGGCGCCGGTGATCAACGCCCGGCCCCGTAGGAAGAACCCGCGCTGGGAGATCCGATCGACCTGGTCCCAAGCTTTTGCAAGCACTGAGGTTGGCTCGAGGAGGACGCCGAGGTCACCGAGGCGCGGAGGAATCGGCACGGCGAATTCCGGTTCGACCCGCCAGTGCTCGCTGCCGTATCCATGGCTGCGTACGATGCCGCGCTCGGCGAAGCGGTTGTTGCGGCACATGTCCCAGTCGCCAGCAGCACACGCGGGACAAGGCGCGGGATCGGGCCGACGGACGATCCCGACGACCAGATCGCCCCGCTCAAATCCGCTGCCGGCGGGCGCCTCGAGGACCTCGCCCAGGCCCTCGTGGCCGATGATCAGCTTCGAGTGAGCCGCCGGCGCCTCGCCGTAGGAGCCCGCCGCGATCTCGCGATCAGTCCCGCAGACGCCTACCAGCCGGCCGCGGACCAGCAGTCCGCCATCGTTCACATCCGGCAACGGAACGTCTTCAACGCCGGCGGTACCTGGTTGGCCCGGCGTGACTGTCATAGCTCGCACGCGGTGATCGTTGCATCGCCGGCGGCAGATTGCCTCACCCGATCGGGGGGATGACAGTTACGGGGTGAGGACCGAGGATCGGATTAATGGATGCAACGACGCGGGAGACGCTCGATGTCGTCGTGGTCGGGGCCGGCCCCGCCGGCGTGGTTGCTGCACTGAGGGCAGCACGCCTGGGGGCGCAAACCGCTCTGATCACGCGCGACGAGTTCGGAGGGATGGCCGCAAACGACGGTCCGGTCCCGGTGCGTACGCTTGCGTACGCTGCTCGTCTGATGCGTGAGGCCAGGCAGCTGCCTCGTTACGGAATCACGGCCGGGGAGCCCTCGCTCGACTACGAGCTGTTGCTTGCTCGCGTGCGGGAAGTCACGGATGCGGTGCGCACACACTCGCTCCTGCGCGAGGATCTCGAGCGGGCCGGCGTGGCCATCCATGAACACGCTGGTACGGCGAGGTTCAATGACGCCGAGACGCTGGAAAGCGAGGACGGCCCGCGGCTGCGGGCCCGGAACTTCATTGTCTGCGTCGGTGGCGTGCCGCGGCCGCTTGCGGTGGACGGCTTCGATCTGGCCTCGACGCACAGCGACGCCTGGCACCTGACGGCCGCTCCGCCATCGATGCTCGTAATTGGGGCCGGGGCGACTGGCGTACAGGTGGCGTCGATCTTCAACGCCTTTGGCTCACGGGTGAGCCTCGTCGAGGCCGCGCCCCGGATTCTGTTCAGCGAAGACCAAGACGTCTCAAGCGCCGTCAAAGACGCTCTGCGAGGATCGGGAATCGAAGTCATCGAGGATGCAGGGACGATCGATCGCTTCGAGCAATCTGGACGTGAGGTGCAGGCCGTGTTTTCCAGAGCGGGAACCGAGCGGACGGTCCGCGCGACCGTAGCGGTCGTCGCGGTCGGTTGGATGGCGGCCGCCGCCGAGCTGAACCTAGGTGCGGTCGGCGTGCAAACCGACCAACGCGGCTACGTCCGGGTGGACGATCAGATGCGCACCACGGCGGCTCACATTTTCGCCGCCGGCGACGTCACCGGGCGCTCGATGGTGGTGCACGACGCGACGCGTCAGGCGGTGGTGGCGGCGACCAACGCGGCGCTGGGGTCAGCGGCCACCTTGCCGACGTCGGTGAGTCCGGTGGGAAGCTTCACCGACCCCGAGTACGCCTCGGTGGGAATGACGGAGGCCAAGGGAGGGGACGCGCATCAGATAGCGGTGGCGACGGTGCGCTTCGACGCCGTACCGCGACCGATCATCGACGGTCGCTCGACGGGCTTCTGCAAACTCATCGCCGATCGCTCCAGCCACCGGATTCTCGGCTGCCACATCGTTGGCGAACGGGCGGTCGAGCTGGCCCAGGTTGCGGCGACCGCGATGGCCGCGAACATGCGCGTCGAGCAACTCGCGCTGGTCCCATTTTCATTTCCCACCTACGCCAATGCCCTCGGCCGCGCCGCCATCGCCGCCGCCATCGAGCTCGACCAAACCGGCAAGTGGGCGGTCGATCATCTCGTAGCGAGCGAGGACGTCGCCCCCAGTGTCGCTGCGCAACGGAGCAGCGCGTAGACAGGAACTGTCAGCCGGTGCAATTCATTCGATTCGGGTGATGACGGCGAAGTTGTTGCCTCCCAAGCTGGGTCCGACGCGGAGGTCATGGCCGCGAACGAGCGATACGGGAGGTGGTTTTGGACTCATCTGCGACAGAGACATCCCGACCGGGAGTGACCGTTGGCTCTGCCAGCGAGTTCAGCCTGTTCTTTCGAATCAAGCCCGGACGCGCGACGGCCCTGCGACAGGCGCTGCAAGAACTGCAGAACAGCCCCGGTTATCAGCCGGGGGACTACCACATGGCCGTCGCCACGATTCATGAGGCCCGGTTCGTGCTGTTTGACGACGACACTCGGCTGTTGTTCGCAACGAGCTTCGATGGCCCATGGGACTCCTACATGGAGGACTTTCTAACGTCGGGTCCGACGCTCGCGCTGTTCGACGCCGTGTTCCGGCACGTCGAGGGATATGACGGGCTCCCCGACCTCGCGGCGCTGAAGGCGTTCATCCTCGGCGCTCAGCAGACCGCGGCCGCTTACGCGCGCAACTACCCGGGCACCGTGAAGGAGATCCGTAAGGCCCAGCGCGTGAATGACGCGTTTCAGAGGGTGCTCGACGATCCCGCGGCCGCCGAGGCCCTGCAGCACCCGGCGTTAGCGCCGCTGCTCGACGAGGCCGCCGACTAGGCCGCCGGGTCCAGCCCGGGAGAAGACGCGGTGTCCCACCACATTTCCGGCCCTCGAGCCGTGGCCGAGCCGATCGCGGACATCACCGACCTTTACGCGTTTCCGAGCCCGGAGCGTCCGGACTCGCTCGTGCTGGTGCTGAACACGCTGCCGTTCGCGCCGCCGTCGGCGGTGTTTTCGGACGGCATCATCTACCGCTTCCGGCTGCGCGCGCTCACGACGAACGCTCCCGATGCTCCCGTGCCGTGTGCGGCGGGTGACCAGGAGCTCGCGTTCGATTGCACGTTCGGGGAGCCGGTGAGCCGCGGCGGCCCGGTCACACAGGAGGGCACCTGCACGACTCCAAACCGCGAGACGGTCTCATTCAGATTGAACGATCAGTACGGTGCCGAGGCGCACGGAGTCCGCGCGTTTGCCGGCGTGCGGTGGGACCCGTTCATCCTCGATGCGCCCGCGGCGCTCAAGACGATCGCAACCGGGAAGCTTGCGTTCACCGACCCCGGCGCGATCTATCTCGATGGCAAGAACGTGCTCAGCCTGGTCCTCGAAGTCGACCGCGCGAGCCTGTTCGACGACGCCGAGCTGGTCGGTGTGGTCGGCGAGACGCTTACGCGCGGCAAGCTCCACGTCCGGCTCGAGCGGGCCGGTCGTCCCGAGGTGCCGAACCTGATGTTGGCGCCCAAGGAGTTCGATCTCGTGAACCGCGATCTCGAGATCCGCGACCTCTACAACATGGACGACGCGTTTCACCTTGCCCAGCACTACCTGGGGGCATACCGCGCCAGGCTGAACGCGAACCTCGCGTTCTGGGACCGCCTCGATGGTAAGACCGATTGGCCGACCAGCGAGGACGGGACGCACCCTCTCACCGAGCTGTTGCTCGCGGACTATCTTGTCGCCGACGTGGCCAAGCCGTACGCCGAACAGGGCTCGTTTTTGGAGATCGAGCTTGCCGCTCGGCGCGGTGAACTGCATCAGACCTGTGGCGGCCGAGCCCTGAACGACGACGTGATGGACTCGATCTTCACGCTGCTCGTGAACGCCGGGAACGGACCCACGATCCGCGATGGAGTCGATCGTGCGACACGACTGGCTTCGGAGGCGTTCCCGTACCTCGCGCCGCCGAACCCGGATCCCCCTAAGCCTCCCGAGCATCGGTAGCGGACTCGAGTCATGGGGGCACCGACCGCGACGCCAAGCATCAGCCTCGAGCTCGATGACATCCAACGCGGCGTGCTTCACGAGCGACCGTCTCCGTATGTCGGCACCTACCTGCTGCTGCGCATCAACGACCGACAGGCAGGACGGGAACTGGTGCGACGTCTGCTGCCGGCGGTCGGCTCCGCCAGCGCGACGTCCGACCCGGCTCAGAACGCCTGGCTCACGGTCGCCTTCACATTTCAAGGCTTGAAGGCGCTCGGGGTGCCGGAGCCCTCGCTCGATAGCTTCGCGCCCGAATTCCGCCAGGGTATGGCGGCACGCGCAACCGAGTTGGGAGATCGTGGCGAGGGCAGCCCAGAAAACTGGGAGAAGCCGCTCGGAACGTCGGATGTCCACGTCGCGCTGGCAGGCCTGTCGCCAGACGCGCCGCGGTTGGAGACGAGGCTTGAGCACGCACGCCGAGCGCTCGACGAGATCTCCGGCGTGGAGGAGATCTGGCGCCAAGATTGCTATCAGCTCCCGACCGGCTGCACCTCGTTCGGCTTCAAGGACGGAATCGGCCAACCGGACGTGGAATCGAGCGGGATCCCGCCGTCGAACCCTCACGAGCGGCCGATCAAAGCGGGCGAGTTCATCCTCGGCTATCCCGACGAGACGGGGGTCCTGCCCGCAATGCCGTCCCCTAGCGCCCTCGGCCGCAACGGCACATACCTGGTGTTCCGAAAACTTCATACACGAGTCGCGGCCTACCGCCAGTACCTTCGCGCCAACGCGGCCACCAGCGAGGAGGAGGAGCTCCTCGGAGCGAAGATTGTCGGCCGCTGGCCGAGTGGCGCTCCGTTGCAGCTCTGCCCCGAGCAAGACGATCCCGAGCTCGGCGCCGATCCCGACCGAAACAACGCGTTCCGCTACAGCGACGATCCACGAGGATTGAAATGCCCAGCCGGTGCACACGCCCGGCGAGCGAACCCGCGCGACTCGCTCGACCAGGACGGGAGCGTCGACGTGCGCCTGCACCGCATGATCCGGCGCGGGACCAGCTACGGACCGATCCTGCCCGACGGCGTGCTCCAGGACGACGGCGTCGACCGAGGGATCATTTTTGTGTTCGCCGGTACACACCTCAAGCGCCAGTTCGAATTCGTCAAGACGCAGTGGTTGAACGACGGTGTCTTTATCGGTGCACCACGAGAGCGAGACCCGCTCACCGGGCAGAGCAGCGAGCCCGGCACTTTCACGATCGCGCAGCGCCCGGTCCGTCGCCGGCTTCAAGGCGTACCGCCGTTCGTGATCACCCGGGGGGGCGAGTACTGCTTCGCCCCGGGGCTACGAGCCCTCCAGTGGCTCGCCGCGCTAGAGACCTGATCCGTCCGCCGAGGAAAGGAAACGACATGGCAGCGAACCCCGAGAGTACCGACCGCTGGAAGGCACTCGACTTCGGGCCACCGCCATCCGGCCTCGAGGAGCCCGATGTGCCCGTGCTCGTCGAGTACCGCCAGAGCGACGCGATCGCGCTGATCACACTAAATCGGCCGCATGCGGACAACGCCATCACAACGGAAATGGGCGCGCTCCTGACCCAGGCGCTCGAACTGATCGCCGTCCGCCCCACGGTCCGCGTTGTGATCATCACCGGAGCCGGGGACCGTGCGTTCTCGGTCGGCGGCGACCTCCGGCAGCGGAGGACCATGACCAAAGAGGACTGGCTTCGCCAGCGCCAAGACTTCGATCGCACTCTGTACACGCTGCGCCAGGTAAGAAAGCCGATCTTCGCCGCCGTCAACGGAATCGCCTATGGAGGCGGATGCGAGCTCGCTCAGAGCACCGATTTCATCATCGCGTCCGACAACGCCACCTTTGGCCAGCCCGAGGCGATGCTCGGGCTCGCTGCCGGCGGCGGGTCGCCCGTGTTCCTCCCCCGACTACTCCCTCCGGGCAAGGCTCTTCAGATGTTGATGACCGGTCAGCCGATCAGCGCCCAGGAGGCCTACCGGCTGGGAATGGTCAACGAACTGCACTCGCAGGCTGAACTGATGGCCGCCGCGTACGAAATCGCCGAGCGGATCGCCGGCAACTCGCCGACCGCGGTGCAGGCGGTGAAGCGCGCCGTTCGCATGGGCGAGGGCCAGCCGATCGAGCAGGCGATCGCGATCATGATGGAGGCACACTGGCGCTCGGCCGTCCACTCCGACCGCGTCGAGGGCATCGGCGCGTTCAACGAAGACCGAGAACCGACATTTCAGGACCCCGACTACTGATGCTCAGCCGGCGGCTGGAATCTCAAATCCGTGCAGCTCGCGCGCTCGGGCTGCGGGCTGACCCCCGCCTCACGCGTACTCGTGCTCACCCGCTCAGAGCAGAACCGCGTGGTGGAGGCGATCATCGCCGGAGCCAGCGGTTACATCCTGCAGCGATCCATCCCGACGCCCAACGCCAGTTCGCGAAGCGCATGGGCGCAGCCACCGTCGGAGTCGCGTCCAACCACCGCTCGGGCTGTAGCCGGATTACGTTGGGGTCGCCGCCTGTTTTTCGGCCCCGCCGAGCGGCAGCCAGATGTGGAACGCCGTCCGTCCGGCCGTGGAGTCGAAGTCGATCGAGCCGCTGAGGCGCTCGGTAACGATTCTGCGTGCCGTGTCGAGCCCCAGGCCGGTGCCCTCCCCGACGTCCTTGGTCGTAAAGAACGGATCGAACACGCGCCCGCGGATCTCCTCCGGGATTCCGGGACCGTCGTCGATGATGTCGACTCTCGCGCAGATGCCGTCGCGATTGGTCGCGATCTCGATCGTGCCCCTCTCGCCCAGGGCTTCGATCGCGTTGGCCAGCAGATTCGTCCATACCTGATTGAGCTCGGAGCCGCGAAGCGTGAGCTTGGGGAGAGAGCGGTCGTAGTCGCGCCGGATCTCGATCGAGGTGTGCTTGAGCTTGTGCCCGAGCACCACCAGCGTCGTCTCGAGGCCCTCGTGGATGTCAGTTTCGACGAGTTCGCCGCGGTCCATGAACGCGTACGACTTGACCGCCTTCACAAGCGTGCCCATGCGATCGGTCGATTCCGCGATCTCGGCCGCCAGCCCGCGGGCGGTCAGCGACGCGGCAATCCACGCCGTCGCAGCACTCGCAACCGGCCCGGCTGCCTGCGCGACCCGGTCAAGCCATGCAGCGTCGAGCCCGGCGGCCGCGAGCGGCTCAGCGATTCGCCAAGGCTCTTCCACCCCGAGCTGCTCAAGCGAGTCGAGTAACTCTTCCTCGGCGTCGGCCGCATCGAGCGCCGAGAGTGAGCTGCGTGACTGGGCACGCTCGATCGCCTCGCGCTGGAGCGCCACCAGCCCCTCGGCCTGCTCACGCTCGATCCCGGACTCGACGAACAAGCCGATAGTGGCGGACAGAACGTCAAGTGCCTCGGCCAGATCGGCAGCCGCGCGCCGGGCCGCAGCCGCCGGATTGTTGAGCTCGTGCGCAAGCCCAGCGGCCATCGTGCCAAGCGAAGCGAGCCGTTCGCGAGTTTGCTCACGGGCGGCGATCCGCGTCGCCATCGGCCGGACCGCCCGCATCACTCGGCGATGAACCGGACGTTGGCTGAGAACGAGCCGGATGAAGTCCTCGGCTTCGATGACTGCGAGCCGAACATCGGTCTCCGTGCGAAACTGGCCCGAGTAGCCGGTCTCGGTCAGGACTGGAATCGCGCCCATCCATGTCGGCGCTGTCTGGCGCGTGAAGGGTTCGACACGACCCGCCTCGACGACCAAACCCTGCACGACTCCGCTCAGCAGCAGCAAGAACCTCGAACCGCCGCTGTCACCGGCCTCGGTTAGGACTGTATCCGCCGGTATCTGGCGGATCACCGCGATCTCCCTCCAGAGCGCCAGCTGTTCGTCGTCGAGATCGTCGAACAGGTCGATCGTCCGCAACTCCTCGACCGTAGGACGCTCGGGCTCGTTCATCCGCTCGCCAAATACTCGTGGATCAGTGAGACCGCCATCGATCCCTCGCCCACCGCGCTCGCGACGCGCTTGATCGAGCGCGTCCGCACGTCGCCGGCGACGAACACGCCCGGAACGCTGGTCTCCAGCACGTACGGATCGCGGGACAGGGGCCACCCTTGGTCCCGGACGTCGGGACCAGCCAGCACGAACCCGTGCTCGTCACGCGCAACCACGCCCTCGAGCCAGTCCGTGCGTGGCACGGCACCAATGAACACAAAGCAAGCGTCAACATCCTCGACGGTCTCGCTCCCGTCGGGTGCGCGTATCCGCAGCGAGTGCAGATGGCCGTCGTCGCCGTTGGCAGCGACCGCCTGCGCGCCCGTTCGCACTTCGACATTCGAAAGCGCCGCGATCTGCTCGATCAGGTATCGCGACATCGAATTCGCGAGCGAGTCGGCTCGTACCAGCATCGTCACCCGCTTCGCATAACCGCTGAAGAAAACGGCGGCCTGCCCGGCGGAGTTCGCACCGCCGATCACCACGACGTGCTGGTCCGCGCACGCCCGCGCCTCGATCAGAGCGGCGCCGTAGTAAACACCGGCACCGGTCAACTCGGCGAAGCCGGGAGTGGTCAACTGACGATAGGAGACGCCCGACGCGACGAGCACCGTGTTGGCGCTGAGGACGCCACCACCAGTCAAACTGACCAATCGCCCCGACCCTTCCGCCTTGAGCGCAACCGCTTCCTGCACGGTGAGAAGCTCGGCTCCAAGCCGACGGGCCTGGTCGGTTGCCCGCCGCGCGAGATCCGACCCGCTCAGCCCGACCGGAAAGCCCAGGTAATTCTCGATCCGACTCGACTGCCCTGCCTGCCCCCCGGGTGCCTCCCGCTCGACCATCACCGTCCGAAGCCCCTCCGACGCTCCGTAAACAGCAGCGGCCAGCCCCGCGGGACCCCCGCCCACGATCACCAGGTCGTAGTGATCGCCGACCGGTTGGGCCGAGATCCCCAGCCGCTCGGCCAATTCAAGCGACGTCGGGCGCTCGAGGATCGATCCGTCCTCGAGCACCGCGACAGGCAGCCGGTCTGCGTCAACGCCGATTACGGCGAGCAGCTCGCGCGCCTCGCCGTCGCGCTCGACATCGAGCCAGCGCGCCGGGACGCGATTCCGAGCCAGGAAATCGCGTACCTGATGCGACTGCTTGGAATACCTGTGCCCGATGACGCGGACACCACCCGACTCCAGCGCGGCGCCAGCCTCCCAGGTAGTCAGCAGATCCTCGACCACCGGGAACAACTGCTCCTCCGGCGGGTCCCAAGGCTTCAGCAGGTAGTAATCGAGCGCCACCTCATTGATCGCCTGGATCGCTGCCTGAGTGTCGGCGTACGCCGTCAGCAGCACGCGCTTGGCCTCCGGCACCAGCTCCCGGGCCCGCACCAGATATTCGGTCCCCGACAAGCCAGGCATCCGCTGGTCGGCGACCAGCAGCGCGACCTGCTCACCCCGGGCTCGAACCTGCTTGAGCAGATCAAGCCCCTCAACACCCGAACCGGCTCGCATCACTCGATAGCGCTCACCAAAGCCGCGCCTCAAATCACGCGAGACCGCAGCCAGCACCGCCGGCTCATCATCAACCGCAACGATCGCAGGACGGCGCCCCCGGCGGGGCCCATCCCCGTTATCAACGTCCATTGTCTGCGTGGTCCCGCGCGATCACAAGGTCATTCTTCCATCCGCTCGCGCGGCGGCTCAGCGGCGGATCAGCGCCCCGAGAGCTTCGGGGTCGTACAGCGTCTCGGCGTCGACCGGCGCGCCGTCCAAGACGCCGGACGGCGTGCCATCCGGGTCCTGCTCTTGGAATACCGCGTCCATCGCCCGCACCCAGGCTTCATACCGACCTTCACGCACCGCCGCGCGCCAATCAGGGGTGGTCAGCCCGACGCCGCTACCGAGCTCGAGCAGATCCTGGGTTGTGAAGCCGCCACTCTGTTCCGGCGGTTGATTGGCGAACATCACCCACCGCAGCTCGTCAAACCCACCGACCTCCGCGGCGGCGGCGAGAGCGTTGGCAGCACGCACCGACTCGACCCCGAGAAAGCACCGAATTCGATACTCCACGGCGACGGCCCCGGCCGAGACCTCGCGATGCAGCAAATCCCCGGACACCTCCTCAAACTCACGGCAGTACGGGCACTGCGGATCCTCAAACAACAAGAGGCGACGACGAGCGCCCTCGCTTCCAACAAGGACACCGCCTTCGGATGTATGGCCCGACGGGACATTACCGGCTTGCACAACGATCATTCTGCCCCGCGTGACCGCCGATTGCGACCGATCAGCCACCGCGGCCGCCGTGGCGCGAAGGGCACTGCGAAGATCCGCTTACAGTCCGTGCGACCCCTGCCTAGACGCTACCGCGCATGTCTGGCTCGGGTTCGCGCTGCCTTCTACGCGGCTCACAGCTCGCGGCGGTTGCTCACACCCCGCTTCTGCATGGCGCGGTACACGTAGGTCTCGACCGTGCGAACCGACAGGACGAGTTGGTCGGCGATCTCCTGGTTACTGAGGCCGCGCCCCGCCAGGGCCGCTATCTGCGCTTCTCGACGCGACGGCTCGACCGCGACGCCCTGGAGGCCGTCGATGAGCGGAAACTCGGCTCCCTGATCAGCCGCGTGCCGCTCCCGGGCGACCGAAGCGGCTCGGCGCGCTGAGTCCACGCGCCCCTCCGCGATGAACTGCCGCGCGGCGTCAACGGCTGCGTCCATTGCGGCAGCCTGCGCGCCAAGCGCAGCCAGCTGGTCACCGGCCGCCAGGAGGGCCTGTCCGTCGCCGGCGGCCCGAGCAGCGGCGTGGGCAGCCGGCGCATCGATGAGTCGCGAGTCGCTCCGGCCGGCTAGCTCGATCAGCGACGGTGCGACGATGGCGGGTCGTGCGCCGGCGCGCATCGCCTGATAGAGGAGGTGGGAGCGTAGGTTCGCGTCTGAGGCGTGTTCGGCCTCCTGCATGAAGCGCTCGGCGCCGGCCGCCCCGTTTAGAGCGCACGCTCCCCAACCCTCGGCGTGCGCGACGTAGGAGCGCTGCACGTATCCCGGCGGACGTTTGGACACGCGTGCCCGAACACCGTCGAGGCCGGTCTGGACCCGCGCCGGATCGCCACTGAAATAGGCGATCTCGACCTGCAGCGCGTGTACCCACGGTCACCAGCACGAACACGTCTTCCGCCGTGGCCAGATGCAGCACCAGCCCCGCGGAGGCCTCGTCGAGCAGCTGGGCGTCGTCGACGGCGAGCACCACCGGCCGCTCGCCCGCCCGTTGCCGCAGCGCCTGCGAGGTGCGGCGCACGAGCTCGAGCGGATCACCCGAGCTCACGTCCGTAGGGATCAACCCGGCGAACGCCCCGAGCGGTATCGCGGCGCCGCTGGCCGTCGCCTGCGCCCACAGCGCCAATGTGCCGTCCGCTTCCGCCATCGCGCACGCCTCGCGGGCGAGGCGCGACTTCCCGACCCCCGCGCTCGCTACGACGACTGTTCCGCAACACTCCCTGCTCGCCCGTGCTGCAGCGATCGCGTCGAGCTCTCGCTCACGGCCAACGAGCGGCCATGCCCCGCTCAGTACTGGAGTCCCCTGTAAATCCGGAGCCATGCCGCCGGAAATCTACCTGTCAAGACAGATCCCTCAGCCACAGGACCCGTGATCGCCAGCTGACCGGCGTGAGGTCGGCGTCGAGCACGTCCTATTGGTCGATGAACGACTCGAGCCAGTCCAGCCGGTCGGCTTCGCGCCGCGGCTTGCTCAGCGGCGTGGCCGGCTCGCCGACGAGCTCACACAGGCGCCTCGACTGGCCGGGCCACGGTCCGTGGCGCCCGGAGTCGACGATCAGGATCGGGGTGCGCACCTTCGTCGCTTCGTCCGCGATGCGATAGCGAGCGACTGCCGCGAAGAGCTCCGCCGGGCCGGCGTCGGCAAGTCCATAGGGCGCTGCGAGGGCGCGCAGCGTCTGTGCCAGTTCAGGCACAAAGAGGAGCGCAGTTCGCACCTCGCGGTCAAACGCTAGAACGTCCCCGGTGCGGAGGACCGCACGGCACCTTCTCGGTAGAGCGCGGATCCATGCCGTGACAACATCGACCACGCCCGGTTCGACGACCGCTGCCGCCAGGCGGTGCTCGTATGCCAGCGCCCGCGGCAGCCAGTATCCGGCCTGGCCGGTACCGATCGCCGCGATCCGCTTCGGGTCGACTTCGGGTTGCGCGATGACGGCTCGAGGGCCGGAGTGAGCACGTGCTCCCAGTCGGGACGGAAGTACAGGCCTCGGTCGTGCAGCGCCGCTTGCTGCCCGGGGCCGTCGAAGGTCATCCAGTGATAGCCGCGCCGCGCGGCGGCGCCACCCAGGCCCCACATCCCCGATATCGGGCCGTATGCCCCGTTGTGCATGATCACCAGCGGGCGCCGCCCGCCGGCATTGCTCGTCGATGCGAAGAAATAGCCCGGTAGCGACCCGGCGCCATAGGGGATCTCAAACCGTCGAGCCGGCGCCCACCCATTCTCGACGGCGCGGTCCCAGCAGCTTCGGTGGCGACGCCAAAGCGCGGCAAACCGATCCGGCTCCGCCGCGCGAGCGACCTGGGAGAGCGCCGCGCCCTAGTAGCTGGCCGCCGCCAGCAAGCGCCCGCCGGTCTCGATCCTCCGACCGCGCGCGGCGGCGCGATTGGCCGCCGCCCACGCCTCTCCCGCCGTCCACACCCATTCCGATACCCAAGAGTCCGGGTCGTGGTCCTGGATCCGCGACGCGGTTGCAAGCACCTCGTCATCGCTGGCGGCACCCCACCGGGACTGTCGCAGCAGACCGATGAGCTCACGTTCGAAGGAGCGGTCGGTGAAGGTTGGCTGTTGTTCGGCGAGCGCAAGCATCGGGTCGATGAACCGTCTCACCGGATGCGCGGCCGGTCGTGAGTAGCCCACTACGACATTCGGGAAACACCACTACGTCATCGCGACGCGGGCCACAGTGACCGAGCGACGAGCGCCCCGGAAACGCCCGTCTCGGGCTGAGGACTACAGGCACGCGACGAGTTCGGCCACGATCTCCGCAGCGGGCTGTCGCTGTCTGGCGAGCGCGACACTCTGGCCGGCCCACAGCGATAGAGCCTCGATTTCACCGGTCGTTCCGACCATCGGGGGCGCTGGAGAGTAACGAAGAATCGGTTCGCCGGAGACGAAGTGCGCGATCACCTCGCCCTCCCTCGGTCTACTGCCAGGTGCCGGTCGACCGGCTTGCTCCCACATCTCGGCCGTCGAGTTGTGGATCGCACGGTGGGGAGAGTCTGGCCATCCCACCTCGTAGAGGTTGGGGTACCACTCGGCGTCGGCCTCGTTCGCCGCTATGAGGCGCCGCCGGTACTCGTCGTGGATCGGCATTTCGTCGGCCAACAGGAAGCGGGTGCCCAGCAACGCCGCCTGTGCGCCGAGCGCCAGCACGGCGGCGACACCGCGAGCGTCGCCGATCCCACCGGCCGCGATGACCGGGACGGGCGCCACCGCGTCGACCACCGCTGGGACGAGCGGCAGCGTTGCCACGCCACCCCATACGTGCCCGCCCGCTTCCCACCCCTGGGCGATGATGATGTCCGCTCCGATGCCAACGGCGCGCCGCGCTTCTTCGGCGCTGCCGACCGTGTGCATGACAAGCCCGCCGGCGTCATGAACCGAATCGACGTAGTCAGCGGGATCGCCCCAGATGAACGACACCGCTCGAAGACCGGCGGACAGCGCCTGGTCAACCCGACGATGCTGATCGGACGTGAGCACGAAGTTGGCAGCGAAGGGCCGGTCGGTGAGCGCCGCGGTCTCACGGACCACGTCTCCTGCGTCATCAGCCCACGACAGCCCGAGGGTGCCGAGGCCGCCGGCATTGGAGACCGCTGCCGGCAGCCGCGGATCCGCAGCCAATGGCGCCTCGATGATCGGATGTTCGATCCCGAGCAGGCCGCACAACCCGGTTTGGGTATCCATTCGGATGACCTCCTCTGGCGCCCGCGGCGCCGGTTGACTGCTGGCACGGCCCGAAGGTCGCCTGGCGCAAATGGGCTGGCAAGCGAGAATAGTTCCCGGCACCCGCAAACCGTGGACAGGAGCAGATCATGCGCAGCGACATCGTCCCAGGCGGCATCTTCCCGGACTACGACTTACCCGATCACGAGAGCGTGGCTCGGAAGCTCAGCGAGATCCAGGGCGACGACCCTCTGATTCTCACCCTCGCGCGCGGGCACTACTGCCCCAAGGAGCACCAGCAGCATCTCGAGCTCGCCGCCAATTACCCCAAGATCGCAGTGTCCTACACACAGGTCGCCACGATCTCGACCGACACCCATCACACCAGCCAGGAGTTCCGCGCATCGACGGGCGCCCAGTGGCCCTTCCTCTCCGACCCGGAGCGGACCGTTCAGAAGGACCTCGAGATCCAGGAGTACACCGATCCCGAGCACGATCCGATGATCCCTCACACGATCGTGCTCAAGCCCGGTCTGGTCATCCACGCGATCTACAACGGCTACTGGTTCTGGGGACGCCCTTCCTTCGCGGAGCTCTGGCAGGACTTGCGTGCTGTGACCCGCGAGATTCGGCCCGATTGGGATCTGGGCAAGGCCGGGCTGCGCGAGGCGTGGGATGCGGGCGACTACGCGCCGTTCCACGGATGGGATAAGCGCTCTCCCGAGTCGGTGCCTACCTCATACAACGCCTGACACCGGGTCTGGAAGCCGGGTCCGCCGCGACTGCCTGGTCGCCGTATGATCGCGCAGACGCCGAGCCTCGGTCGGCGTGGTCATAACATCGGCCGGGCACTCGTCGTGCGCCGGCCGTTAGCCCCAACGCGTGGAGGTGCAAGATGGCGGAGCTCCCACCGCCCCCGGACGGCGTCGTGCTGGCCCACTTCATCGTCTCGGACGATGTCGAGCGCTCTCGGCGCTTCTATACCGAAGTACTCGGAGGCAGGGTGGCCTTCTCCGGAAAGGGGGATGACGAGCTCACCTATGTGGCGCTCGCCAACACCTGGATCATCATCAACGGCGGCGGAGGTCCGACCGACGACAAACCCACGGTCACGCTCCAGACGCCCCGCGATCCCGACCGGGTCAGCAGCTTCCTGAATATCCGGGTCAAGGACATCGCAACCGTCTACGCCGATTGGAGCGCCCGGGGTGCTGACTTCCTGACACCGCCGAAGCAGCACCAATACGAGATCCGTTGCTACATCCGCGATCCCGACGGTCATCTGATCGAGGTCGGGCAGACCACGGATCCGGACGGAGACTGGACGCCGGCTCACTGGCCGGCAAGCACCCCCGCGCCGGCGTCCGAGTGACGACCGCGATCATCGGCACTGGCGGGATCGGATCGGCCGTCGCCCGCCGGCTTACCGCGGGCGGCGAGACCCTACGGCTCTCGAACGCCGACCGTGAGTCGGCACGGATGCTGGCTGCGGAGCTTGGTCGAACTGCGGTCGTTGCGGTCGACAACCGAGACGCGTTGAAGGGCAGCGATGCCGTTGTCCTGGCGCTGCGGTTTACGGTGCTCGAGGGAGTCATCGACGAGGTTGCCGATTCGCTGACCGGGAAGCTCGTGGTCGTTCCCAGCAACCCTGTCAGCGTCGACGCACAAGGCAACCTCGTCAGTCTCCTGCCGATCGGACAGTCCTCTGGCGAGCTCGTCGCCCGCTGGTTGCCGGCGCGAGTCCGCCTGGCGATGGCGTTTGGGACCATGTCGGCCGATCTCTTCGAGTCCTCCAGCAACAGGTCTCCCGAGCAGGCGGTCCTGTTCTACGCAGCCGCCGAGGACCGTGCTGGCAAGGAAGTCGAACGGCTGATCCGCACAGCCGGCTTCGAACCGGTGAAGGTTGCCGGGCTCGAGCAGTCTGGTCGACTCGAGGTGGGCGGCGACCTACATGATCTCGTGGTCGGTCTCGCCGAGGCGCGGTCATTGATCAGCAGTGACTGAGGCGAGGGCCTCGACCCTCGTTACACGCTGCTGCACAATCACCCGGACGTGGTGCTCAGCAACGCCCTCAGAAGCCAGCCGGACGTGGTCGCCGCCACCTCGCCGCCCCGCCTGAGCCTTCGCTCCATGACCGGGTCCGCATGCGTGGCGCTGATCGCGGCAATCATCGCCGTCGCGACCGCCTCGTCGGTGGGGCGGGCGGCGACCGTCGGTTGGTCGAATCCGGTCTCGGTCGACCCGCTCGGTCAGCTGTCGGCGGTGTCGTGCGCATCCAGCACGTTCTGCGTCGCGGTTGACACCCGCTTCGGAGCCGCCGGGTACGCATCGACCTTCAACGGAACCAGCTGGTCCACTCCGACCCAGGTCGACTCGAGCGGTGGGTTCAACGGTCTCTCGTGCCCGACCGCCTCGTTCTGCATCGCCGTCACCAGCAACGG
This sequence comes from uncultured Solirubrobacterales bacterium, assembly GCA_963805095.1. Taxonomy (GTDB): domain Bacteria; phylum Actinomycetota; class Thermoleophilia; order Solirubrobacterales; family Solirubrobacteraceae; genus Palsa-465. Next base: position 423,253 of record CAWDSW010000010.1, on the reverse strand, counting down.
GCAGGCGTTCACCTACAACGGCTCGAATTGGTCGGCTCCGGTCTCGGTGGGGACGGCCGAGGTGCTGCGCGCCGTCTCGTGCACGTCCCAGGCGTTCTGCGTGGCGACCGGCTCGAGCGGCAACACCGGCGACGTGTTCATCTATGACGGCTCGAACTGGTCGAGCGCGTTCGATCCCGATCCTCCCAACGTCATCGGCTCGATTTCCTGCACGTCGAGTTCATTTTGTGCCGCAGCTGACAATGCCGGCAATGTCCTGACGTTCGATGGCAGCAGCTGGTCGGCTCCGAGTCCGCTGGCCCAGATCAACGACCTCTCTTGTGCCACGAACTCGTTCTGTGTCGCCGTCACGGACGGCGCTGCCGCCTCCATCTACAACGGAGTGGCGTGGTCGAGTCCGGTCACGATCCTGCCGGGCGGCGGACTGCTCGAGAGCGTCTCGTGCTCCAGCAGCTCATTCTGCGCAGCCGTTACACAGGCCGACCAGGCGCTCACGTACAACGGGAGTGGCTGGTCGGGCGCTGACCGGATCGTGATCGCCGGCGATGGGTCGACGCAACTGACCTCCGTCTCCTGCTCCGCCGGCTCGTTCTGCGCGGCGGTCGACCACGCCGGCAACGCGCTCACCTATCCGGTCACAAGCTCGGTCCCAACGACGGCGCCGCCCGCGACCGAACCGCCGGCGCCGACCGACCTCCGGGCGATCAAGGTGACCAACAGGGCGATCACGCTTGGCTGGACGGCTTCAAAGCTCGGTCAGCACCCAGCGGCATACGTCATCTCCAAGGCCACATGGCCGAACGGCCGCTTCACCCGCGTCGGCGAGGTCCGACCAGAGAAGACCCGATATACGGTCCGGCATCTTCGCCCCAGGAAGCGCTACCGCTTTCAGATTCAGGCGGTCGCCACCAACGGGTCGCCGGGACACACGGCCACCTGGCGCTCGATCGCAACTCGCTAGCGATCGAGTGTCGGGGGCATAAATTCGGATGCCGACTGAATGTGTGACCCACAGGTCGCCGGCTCCGACAAACGTACCCTCACGTTACGCGTCGCCCTCAGGCGGGTGGGCGCAGAGGTACTCGATCATCGCCGCATCATCGGCCTCCCGCAGCTCGACCAGCTCTCCTGTGCACTGGCAGAGCTCCACGATCGCGCGCCCGTTTGTGATCTCAACGACCCGCCATCTGGCCCCAAACTCCACCCAACGCTCGAGTTCGTCGATCGTGACAGGCGGGTACCCCGGGTCGGGCATTTGCCTGGCGGAGCATATCGGCAGCCGCGTGGCTCAAGCGATGACGGCATCGGTGATTGCGCCGATACCCGCGAGGCTCGCCGACTCATCAGCGCTCAGGGCGTACCGTCGCGCCAACTCGTCTGGCGCTACGTAGACGAGCGTCGTTTGTCCTCGATCGTCGAAGACGAGCACCTTCAGGGGGAGGTCAAGCGCCGCCAGCGGATTGGCAACCATCACCGGTGTCCCAGCCATCGGGCTACCAAATATCACCACCTTCGTATCCCTCAGCTCGAGTCCTGCCGACTGCGCCTCGCCGCTGTGATCGATCACCGCGAACAGCTTCAGCCCCCGTGCCGCAAGAACCTCGGACATGCGAGCGACCGTCTCGGTCACGGATCTCGTGCTGAGCTTGGTCACGATTCCCGCGGGTTGAAAATGCATCTGCGGTCCCTTCGGTAGTTGGTCGGCGAGTTGTACCGCCGGACCGACGGTCCATCCAAGCGGCCCTGATCCCCTACCGACGGTCGTAGAGAAAGCCGCATCTCCCTGCATAGCGTGTGGCGCGCCCCAGCGCGGGCGCTTCGCAGCCCGCGCAGAACGAAGAACGGAGGACGCAGTTGACAGCCATTGTCGGCCGGCGAATGCTCGCGCTCGGTCTCGCCTGTGTTGGACTGCTGTGCCTGACGGCGTCAGCGCAGGCGGCCGGACCCGCCCTTGACCTGGACACCCTGTCGGGCGCCCAGGCCGAGAAGCTGATGCAGGAACACAAGCTCACGTCCGTCGAGCTCACGACGGACTATCTGGCGCGGATCGCCGCGATCAACAAGGCCGGCCCCGGCCTCAACGCCGTCACTCAGATCAACTCCGACGCGCTCAACGAGGCGGCGCAAGCCGACTGGGACCGCGCCCACGGAATCGACCTGGGGCCGGCGATGGGCCTGCCGATCCTGCTCAAGGACATCATCGATGCAAAGGGGATGTACACGTCTGCCGGCGACTGGGCACTGCGTGCCTCCTTTCCAGCGCAGGACTCGGGCGTCGCGAAGGAGCTGCGCGCCCACGGGGTGGTGATCCTCGGCAAGGCCGGTCTGTCGGAATGGGCCAACAGCTTCGGCAGCCAGCCGTCGGGCTTCAGCAACCTGACCGGTCAGGTATTGAGCGCGATCGACACAGCCGAGGGCCCCAGCGGCTCCTCCTCGGGATCCGCCGCTGCTGCCTCCTCGGGCCTGGCGGCGCTGACGATCGGAACCGAGACCTCGGGCTCGATCATCAGCCCGTCGACCCAGCAAGCCGACGTCGGCCTGCGTCCCACCGTGGGACTCGTTCCGGGGTACGGGATCGCGCCGATCGACGCCTCCCAGGACACCGCGGGCCCAATCGAACGGACCGTCGAGGACGCAGCGATGACGCTTCAGTCGATCGCCGAGGTGCCCGGCTCCGATCCGACGGCCAACCAGGAATACCTGGATCTGATGGGACCGGACTACCTCAGTAACGGCGATATCCCAGCAGCACCGTTCAGGACCGTGCCCGACTACATATCGGCGCTGACGACCTCGTTCGTGCAGGGTAAACGGATCGGCTACAACGGCACGACGTGCACCCCGGTAGCGCCCGCGACGACGTGCGCGCTGACGCCACAGGAGCAGGCCAACCTCACCGCGGTCAACGCGCTGGCCGCGGCCGGAGCGATCATGGTCCCCGACGCCGCGACGACGGTGTCGTCGGCGATCAACAACTTCCCGCTGCCGAGCGGCTACGAAGCTCACGCCACGATCGACGAGTACTACAAGGACCTCGGACCCCGGGCCCCGGTCCAGAGCCTCGCCCAGGAGGTGGCGATCGACAACGGCAACCCGCAGGAGGCCGAGAAGGACGGGAACTCCGCCCACGCCGGCGAATCGCTCAGCGATGACACGCCGGGCGGCGCCAACGCGCTTCAGTACGAACAGAACCTGCCTCAGCGCAAGGCGCTGTACCACGCCGCGATCGACTCGATGATGGCCTCTCCGAGCGGGGGCGGCGGGCCGGTGATCGCGCTCATCGGCTCCGTTCCGAGCGGGCCGCAGGCCGGCTATCCCGAGCTCGCGCTGCCGTTCGGGTACACCGCGACGCAGCGGCGCAACATCGCCATCGACATCAATGGCGGGGCCTACGACGAACTCAACCTGATCGGGGTGGCCTACGTCCTCGAACAGGCCGAGCAGGGAACGCAGAACACCCGCCAACCGGCGGCCGATGTGGACCCCGCGGCCTACCGTTGCGCGCATACCATTCCGGCGGAACCGTTTGCTTCGCGGGGGCACTGCAATCCCGACTACCGGTCGATCATGGCGATGCTCGGCGGCCATGCCCCGGCGCTGCCTCGGTTCAGTCTGGAGACCGAGTCGGCCTCCCAGCTCGAGGCGCTGATGGCGTCACACAAGCTGACCTCGGAGCAGCTGGTGAAGGACGAGCTGTACCGGATCGCGCTGTCAAACGCCAACGGTCCGTCGATTCAGGCGGTCCGCGCGATCAATCCGGCGGCGCTCCAGGAGGCGGAAGCGAGCGATCGCAATCGCGCCCACCATCGCGCACGCGGACCGCTCGAGGGTATCCCGGTGCTCGTCAACGACTCGATCGACGTCAAGGGATTGGCGACAAGCGGAGGATCGATCGCGCTGGAGAACAACCTCCCGCGCGCCGGCTCAACGCTGGTCGCCAAGCTGGAGGCGGCGGGCGCGGTGATTCTGGGTGACACCAACATCACCGAGCTAAACGGCTACTTCGACCCGAACATGCCTCAGGGCTACTCATCCCTGGGCGGCCAGGTGCTACTCCCGTCGGACACGAACAAGTCGGTCGGCGGCTCCTCAGGCGGGTCGGCGGCCGCGGTCTCGGCCGGGTACACGCCGCTGGCGATCGGATCCGAGACCTCGCCGGACAGCGCCCAGCTCATCACTCCGGCCGCAAACGCAGGATTGGTCGCGTTGAAGCCGACGGTTGGGCTGGTCAGTCAGATCGGGTTGCTCCCCGTCGCGAAGTCGCAGGACTCGCCCGGACCGATCGGTCAGACCGTGACCGACGTGGCGGACGCGATGAACGTCCTGGCCGCTTCTACCAAGAACTACGCGAGCGGGCTGACGCCAGCCGCCCTGCAGGGCAAGAGCATCGTCACCGTTCCGGACACGAGCACAAGCGATGCCTATCAGGGCGCAGTCACGGCCCTGGGTGCGCTCGGCGCAACCGCCACGCTTGTGACGCCGGGAACCGCGACGGCCGCGCCCAGCATCGTCGGTTATGAGTTCCACCGCGACCTCGACAGCTACCTGGCCGCGGCGTCGCACCCCGGAGCGAAGTCGCTGCAAGCGGTGATCGACTACGACGACGCAAACCCGATAGAGGGTCTGAAGTTCCAGCAGGAGGACCTGACCGGGGCGCAGGCGGTTGACGTCTCCGACGGGGCGACGACCTCGACCTACCAGAGCGAACTCAGCCAGGGGCAGTCGGACGATCGAGCGCTGATCGACGGCATCCTCACCTCCGGCGGGGCCTCGGCGATCATGGTGCCGGTCACCACCGCTCCGACCACCACCGCTCCGACAGGCGGCAACTACCTGCTCGGGGTCGCGGACCGTGCGGGCTATCCAGTGGTCACGGTGCCGGCCGGATTCGCGCCGCAGAACAGCTCCACCGGTGGCGACCCGCTCGGGGTGGCGTTTATCGGCACGAAGGACAGCGAGGCGCAGCTACTTGACATCGCCTACGCATTCGAGCACGGAGTCAACGCCCGCGACACGGGTCCGGCGTACATGATCACGCCGACCAACCCAAACCCGACATTCTCGGGAGCTCCAAGCGAGACCAACCAGAGCATGTGGCGGTGCGTCCCCGGCAGCGCGTTCTATAAGCCATACGAATGCAACGCCGGCGACCTGCACAACGCGCAGCTTGACTCGTTCACGTTTGTGAGGAGGTAAGCGCTACGCGGTTCGGTGCGCGCGGCCTCACGGGGCCGCGCGCACCACCGGGAGTGCCCAAGAGATCGAGCCGATCGGCACAAACGGACCAAGCGGTCCGTATGAGCTAGGATCGAGAACGTGGCCGACGCGATCGACTCAGCCGCCGTATCGCAACCGTCCGAGGGGCTCGACCGCGACACGCTGATCGTCGCCGGGGTCGTGATGCTCGGCGCCGTCATGTCGATCCTCGACACGACCGTCGTCAACGTCGCGATCGACCGTCTCGCCGTCGTCTTCAACGCTCCGCTGACGACGATCCAGTGGGTAGTTACCGGCTACACGCTGTCGCTGGCGGCCGTGATCCCTGTCACCGGCTGGGCGGCCGACAGGTTCGGCACCAAGCGGATCTACATGACCTCGCTGGTGCTGTTCACGCTCGGCTCGGTCGCCGCGGGGCTGTCCTGGAGCGCCGAGTCGATGATCGTCTTTCGGGTGCTGCAGGGCCTCGGCGGCGGCATGATCATGCCGGCGGTCATGACGATCATGACCAGGAAGGCGGGCCCGCACAGGATGGGCCGCGTGATGGGCGTGCTCGGCGTCCCGATGCTGCTGGCGCCGATCCTCGGACCGATCCTCGGCGGCTGGCTCGTCGACAACGCCTCCTGGCGCTGGATCTTCTTCATCAATGTGCCGATCGGGATCGTCGCCTTCATCCTGGCGCTGATCGTGCTCGAGACCGACGAGCCCCAGCCGAGCCACCGCTTCGACTGGCTGGGAATGGCGCTGCTATCGCCCGGCCTCGCGATCTTCATCTTCGGGCTCGCCGAGTCCTCAACCTACGGGTTCGGGGCGTCGCGCAGCTTGGGCCCCGCGGCCCTGGGCCTGGTCCTGATCGCTGCCTTCCTGGTCCATAGCTGGCGTGCGGACGCGCCGCTGCTCGACATCCGGTTGTTCGCCCACAGCCGCGCGGGGGCCGCCGCCGGCACCTTCCTGCTGTTCTCGATCTCGGTGTTCGGTTCGCTGCTGCTAGTCCCCCTCTACTTCCAATCGGTCCGCGGCGCCTCGGCGCTGACGGCGGGGCTGCTGATGGCCCCGGGCGGCGTCGGCGCGATGCTGACGATGCCGCTCTCCGGGCGACTGACAGACCGCCATGGCCCGAACTGGATGCCGGTCACCGGTCTGCCGCTGGTCGCGATCGGGCTACTGCCGTTCGCGTTCGTCGGGGCCAACACCTCGTACGTGCTCCTATGCGGCTTCAACTTCATCCAGGGGATCGGCATGGGTTTCGCGATGATGCCCTTGATGACCGCGGCGATGCAGTCCGTACCGACGGCGGCGATTGCCCGCACGAGCACCGCGATGAACATCGTCCGGCAGACCGGCGCGTCGATCGGCACGGCGGTCCTGTCAGTGATCCTGGCCTCGGCGATCGCCTCCGAACTCGGCCCGATCCTCGGCGCTGTCCATTCGCACTCGGGCGGTCTCGGCTCGCTACAGCACCTGCCAGCCGACCAGCACGCGGCGATCGCCGCTCCTCTCGCGAACGCGTTCGCGTCAACGTTCGTGTGGGCCGTGGTGCTCGTCCTCGTGGCTCTGATACCGGCGCTGGCGATGGCGCTGATGGGGCGGCGCGAGCGGGCTGCCGTCCCGGCGCGGCGAGCCGAGACACCGCTCGTTCTCGAATAACAGCGCGCGCCAACGGGCGCGAGCTAGGGTATGCGGGTCGTGAACGACAGATCAAATTCGTCCTCGTGGCTCGTGCGGTTCGGGATCTCCTGGCTCACGAACGCGATCGTGCTCTGGATCGTGGTGCTCGTGCTCCCCGACGCCACCGACTCGGGGGTTGGCTCGCTACTGCTCGCGGCCGCCGTCTTCGGGGTGCTGAACACCATCCTGAAGCCGCTGCTGCGATTCGTGACGCTGCCGCTGGCGCTCCTGACGTTCGGGATCGCCTGGTTCTTCGTGTCGCTGCTGATGCTCGTGCTGACACAGGCGATCGTCAGCGGCTTCCACATTCACGGGTTCTGGACGTTCGTCGAGGCGACGCTGATCGTCTGGATCGTGAACCTGGTGCTGGACCTGCTTCCCGGACCCTGGCAGCTCACAGGCAAGCGACGTAGGCGTCGGCGGCTCGAACCCGAGCGCTGAGAGCCTCGAGTCCCGCCGGTCAGTCCCCGGCTGGAACGATCTTCCCCGGGTTCAGATGTTCGCCCGGGTCGATCCCTTCAAACAGCGCGGTCAGCATCGCAAGCCCTGGTGCCGAGATGTCCTGGGCCAACCACCGAGCGTGCTCGATCCCAACAGCATGATGGTGAGAAAGAGTCGCGCCATTGTCGACGAAGGCCTGCTGAATGGCCGACTTGACCACGTCGTATTCGGCCAGTGCATCGCCCCCAGTGGTCGGATTCAGCGCGAAGGTGAAGTAAAGGCACGCCCCCGAGTGGTAGCTGTGAGACAGGTGACACATCAGGTAACCGTGCACGCCCAATTCGGCGAATGCTCCCCGGGTCGCGCCTCCCACCGCGCGATACAGGGACAACAATCGGCTCCACGGCGCCGCGGTTTCGGAGACGTCGGCGAGCACGCCCCAGTCCAGCAGGAAGTCCCGGATGTACGGCGTGTCGAACTTCTTCTGGTCATAAAGCGTCCCTGGACCGGATCCGATGCAGATACCGCCGTGCCGCCTGACGATCGCGCCGGCGAGGCGTCGTTCGAGCCTGACGCGGCGCGCGCTCCCCTCGTAACCGATGAAGGACAGACACATCCGCCGGCGATCAAAGCCGCGACGACGCTCGAGGAACTTCACGAGCGCAATGGATTGCAGGCGGTCGACGATCGTCGGACGCACCCGCATCGAGAACGAGAACTGGGTCTCGTCCGGATCTGATACCCGCGTCACCGAAGGCGAGCACTCGCCGGCGGCGATCTCCGCCATCGACTCGAGACCCGCCTCGAAGCTCGGGAACAGATATCCGAGGATCACCCGTCGCTCAGGGATCGGACGGACGTGGACGGTCGCCTCGGTGATGATCCCCAAACGGCCCTCGCTACCGAGGATCATCTCCCGGACGCTGGGCCCGGTCGATGCCGATGGGACCGGCCGGACGACGAGCGTCCCGGTCGGCGTGATCACCCGCAGCCCCCGAATCAGATCCGCGATGTCCCCATAGCGATCGGACTGCATGCCCGAGGATCGGGTCGCGATCCAGCCCCCCAGCGTCGAATAGGTGAATGAATCCGGAAAGTGGCCGAAGGTGTAGCCGCGAGCCTGCAATTGCTCCTCCAACCGCGGCCCGAAGACCCCGGCCTGGACGCGCGCGAGCCGCGAGCCCGCGTCGAGCTCGAGCACGCGATCCAACCGCGACAGGTCGACCGACAGCACCGGGCGGGACTCGCGCGCCGGTGCCTCCAGCGAGCCGGAGATCGACGATCCCCCGCCAAACGGGATCACGACCCCGTCGAGCTCGATGGCGATCCGCAGGAGCGCGGCTACCTCGTCCTCTCCCCCCGGCCGGACGACCGCATCCGGAACCCGTCCAAGCTCGCCACGACGCTGCAGAATCAGATCGCGGACCGATTTGCCGCGAGCGTGGATGACGCGGTCGCGCGCATCAAGCGACACGTTCGCCTCGCCGATGGCAGCACAGAGCGCGTCACGCATGACAGCCGGCAAGCTTGGCTCGGGAACCCGAAGATTCTCGAAGCGTGGTGGGGGCACCCTTGGAGTGCGAACATCGAGACCGATCGCATCGGCGATGTAAGGCGCCAGTCCCGGCTTGTCCTCGTGCGTGAAAGCATCGCCCTCGAGACCCCAGCCCCACCACTTCATTGCTCCCACGTCGACTACCTCGGGCAGACGATCGACGCGATAGCCAGCCCGCGGAGCCTCGCAAATCGGCTCGAAGCGCAGCGGCTCACCGGCGTGATCGTAGTGGTTTGCCTGTGAGAGACAGCCTTTTCGATCGTTGTTAGGTCAAGGCTGGACCCGTGACACAGTGTGCTCAGAGACGTATTGATTCGCCAGAGGAGGTAGGGAGGATGCCGCAGGTCAAGTTCGCGATCTTCGATCACATCGAGGAGATGGCCGGAACGTCCACGAGCCAGGTCTTCAAGGACCGGCTCGATCTGATCAAGACCGCCGACGAGGCTGGATTTGCGGGCTATCACCTGGCCGAGCACCACGGGGGCGGGCTCTGCCTGGCCCCGGGTCAGGAGATCTTCCTCGCCGCCGCCGCCCAGGTCAGCAAGCGGATGCGCTTCGGTCCACTCGTCAAGCTGCTGCCGATGCATCACCCCATGAAGATCCTCGAGGACATGGCGATCCTCGACCAGCTCACCGAGGGCCGGCTGGACTTCGGCGTCGGTCGCGGCGCGGTTCCGGCCGAGCACTTCTGGTACAGCCACACCTGGGACGAGTCTCGTGATCGCTTCGAGGACACCCTCGCGATCATCAATCGCGCGCTGCGGACCGGTGAGATCTCGAGCGAGGGCAGCCGCTTCTACCACTTCGAGACGATGCCGATGCCCGTGCGCCCCTATCAGGAGCGGATCCCGTTCTGGTACCCCGGCAACCCGGTCACCGCGGGCCGCCACGGGATGCGGCTGATGTGGCCGGGCAAGCTCGATCAGGAGAACTACGACCGCTACGTCGAGACCTGGAACGCCAACCGCGACGAGCCGGTCAGGTTCGACGCGCCGGGCGACGAGCCCTTCGTCGGTTACAGCATGCTGCTCGCGATAGCTCCGACCGAGGGTGAGGCGCGCGAAGTCGCGGAGCGCGGCATGCACGGCCTGGTTCGCAACACGACTTCCCTGCACAAGCATGACCTGGCCGTGGTATCGCCCGAGGTTGCCGAAGCCGCCCAGGGGCCACTGAGGGCGATCATCGCGGGCATGGAGGACGCGATTCAGTTCGGCGCCGGTACTCCGGATCAGATCGCCGAGCGGTTGCAGGCGCTGTTCGCGGACGGCATCTGCGACTACGTCTGCTTCATGTTCCCGACCGGAGACATGACGATTGACGAGTCACGCCGGACGCTGGAGCTGTTTGCGACCGACGTGATGCCGCAATTGCAGTTGGCCGAGGTCGATTGAGCTCTGGGTCGACTAGGCTCAGGATCGCTTTCCGGTGGGAGCTATGTCGGGGGACCGGCCTCCCACCGGGCGATCCCCCAAAAAATGATGCAATTGCCGTCGCACTGTCCGGCCGGGGCTCGACCGACAGGGCCGATGGCGCTAGAGTGGCGCGCCCAGGAGAGGGACCGGAGCGATTGGAGCCATGCGTTCGTCTGATAGGCGATGACCCTTCTGATCGACACTTGCGAGGTGGCGTCGACTGATCGAGCGCAGTATTGGGCGCACGCATCGTCAGACGAGTATCACCCGCTGCAGATCTCGGTTGGCGCGCACGACCGGTTCTCGGCCAGGATGTGGGGCGACCGCATGTCCTCGATCAGGCTGTTCAGGATCGTCGCGGGGGCCAACACGATGAGCCGGAGTGCCCGCGACATCGCAGCTGGTGACCCAGACTGCCTCTACTTTCAGATCGTTCTGCGCGGGGGGGTGCTGGGCGCCCAGCAGGACCGGGTGGTCGATCTACGACCGGGCGACATGGTCGGCTACGACAGTTCTCGGACGGCGATCTTCAAGGCCCAGGGGACGTTTGACCTGCTCGCCATGCAAATCCCGAAGCCGCTGCTCGGCAAGGCCGCATCAGCGATCTCACGGCAGACCGCGGTCAGAATCCCGGGCGAGAACGAGCTCACGCGACTCACCGCTCGGTTCATGCTGGACGCCGTCGCCCGTTTGGCGGCGGGCACCATCTCGCGCAACGACACCGGGCTGCAGGGACACATCGTCGACCTCGTGCGGCGGCTGTGCGTCGACCTCGGGAGCACCGATCCAACCCGACAGCGTTGCGCGGCGGAACTGCTGCTGGGCGCCCAGGCGCAGATCGAGGCGCGGCTCGCCGAGCCGGCGCTCAGCCCCGGCGATGTCGCCCGCGCATGCTTCATCTCAACCCGTTACCTGCACCGTGTTTTCGAAGCCGAGGGTCTCAGCGTCTGTAGCTATATCCGCGCAGCACGCCTGACCCGGTGCCGTCGCGATCTGCTCGATTCGGACCTCGCCGACCAGTCGATCCACGAGATCTCGAGCCGGTGGGGCCTGACCAACCCGGCGCACTTCAGCCGAGTGTTCAAGGAGGCGTACGGGTGCTCGCCGCGGGAGTTCCGTCGCAGCGCGGGCACCGCCGCAGCGGTCGAATCCGATCCGCAGCTCGGCTCGCCATTCTGGTCCACCCGGGACGGCGGCCGCAGCCATGGCGACTTCTGGGAGAACGCCAGAATCCGCCAAGCCCGCGCGGGCAACGTCAGCGACTCGCCCTAAACGATCCAGGTTCGCGCGGCCGGCCGTCCGCGGTGAGAGGAGAGAGTCGCCCCGGACGACCGGCCGGTGCAGAGGACGCCTCCGAATCCTACGAGTGCGTTCCCAGTATTGTCAAGAATGTAGATCAACTTTCTTATAATTGGCCCCCGATCAAGTGCCCGAGCGCGACGGCGCCGAGCCCCACGGCGACGCTCGCGACGACGTTCAGAACCACCGCCGCAGCCTCCCCGTCCTCGCCCAAGCGCTGGCTCTCGAGCATCCAGGTCGAGAACGTCGTGTAGGACCCGATCGTGGCGGTGCCGGCGAGCAACAGTGCGTTCCCGTGGAGGGCCAGTCCGTCGAGCACGCCGAGGATAAACGAGCCGGACACGTTGACCGCAAACGTTCCAAACGGTAGCTCCCGACCAACCCGTGAGCCGACCGCCCCGTCGAGCAGGAACCGGGCGATCGCTCCCAGTCCGCCAAGCGCTGCAACCTCGATCCAGGTGAGGCCGTCCATCGCTGCCGCAACCTACACGCCGCGCGAATGACCGGCAGCCAGGGAATTGCACTGTCGTCCACTCGACACTGTGTACCCTGCGATGTAGAAAGCGGATGGCCTACGCCGAGCAGACCACCAAATTCGCGGGACCGATGAACGAGCACGGCGCGTCGCTCGCGTTCGAGTGGCGGCGTCTGACGCGCGCGGCGACGGCGGTCGCGCTGCTAACGGCGCCGGCGTTCTTCCTCGTCCTCTACGACTCCAACCACCTCAGCCTGGCGGCGTCGCTACTGATCACCGCGCTCGCCGTGGTCAGCTTCCGCGGGCTCGTCGAGGTGATCGTCCGGAAGTTCCTGCCGTGGGCGAGCCTGCTCGGCAACTCCGATCTCAAGCAAGAGGACATCATCGCGCGCCGCCGTTACTGGTTCTGGCGGACCAAGTTCCGGCGCCTGCCGATGTGGATCGGCTTCATCCTGATCCTGCTGGCCCTGTGCCAGCTCCTCTTCGCCTTCTCCGGCGTCAACGCCGGGTTCTTCCATCCAATCGAGGGTCTGCACAAGATCTTCCCGCCCTCCACGCTGCCCCAGCTGTCGCTCGTATTCATCCAGCTCCCGATCCTGTTCTTCGTCAACTTCGGGATCTTCTTCGGGCCATTCCTGTTCTTTGCCGCCCGCGGAATCCGCAGTTACGAACCCGGTGACGCCAGCTGGGGAGTGAAGATCGACGACGTCCGAGGCCAGGCCGAGGCCAAGGAGGAGATCACCCGCGTGATCACGCTGTGGCAGTCCGGCGAGGAGTTCGAGAAGGCCGGCGGCAAGCGCGAGCGAGGCTTGCTGTTCCTGGGCGCCCCCGGCACGGGCAAGACGATGATTTCCAAGGCGATCGCGACCAACTTCAACTGCCCGTTCGTGACGATCCCGGGGTCCGGGTTCGCCCAGATGTTCATGGGGATGGACGCGATCGTCGTGCAACTGCTGGCCCACCGGGCGCGCAAGCTGGCACGCAAGTGGGGCGGCCAGTGCATCGTCTTCATCGACGAGATCGACGCCGTCGGGATGCGGCGTCAGGCGCTGCAGGGCGGAATGAACAGTGGTGGCGCCGGCAACATGCCGCACTCCCTCAACGAGTTTCTGTTCTTCGGGCCGAACGGCTCGCTGACCCCGACCGGCGATCTGGTGATCGAGAGCCGCGAGTGGCGCGACCAGCTGTTCGCCCAGCGCGCCAGCCGGGAGCCGACGCGAGCGGCCTTCCTGGAGCGGGTCGCGGGGAAGGTGAACGCGATATTCCCGGGCGGCATGGGGGGCGGCATGGGGGGCGGCCAGGCGCTCAACCAGCTGCTGGTGGTGATGGACGGTTTGGGGGATCCCCCCCTGTTCCGCAAGATCGTCACCAACCGCACCAACACGTTTCTCGACGCGATGTTCATCGTTCCCCAGCGGATCTGGAAGCTGCCGCTGCGGTTGCCGCGGCCGAAGCCACGGCCGGAGCAGATCTATTTCATCGGCGCCTGCAACGTACCGCTCGAGGTGCTCGACCCGGCGCTGGTCCGCCCTGGCCGGATGGGCCGCCACATCTACTTCCGGACCCCGACCAAGGATGACCGCAAGGACATCTTCGACCTGTACATGGCAAAGGTGGCCCACGAACCCGACCTCGACACCGATCACCGCCGGGACGAGCTCGCCCGGATCACGAGCGGCTACTCGCCGTCGATGATCGAACAGTCGTGCTCGATGGCGCTGACGATCGCCCACTCCGAAGGACGCCCCGCGTTCGCCTGGCGGGACATCGTCGAGGCGATGACGACCGTCGAGGCCGGCACCGCCCAGAACATCGACTACGTACCCGAGGAAACCCGTGCGGTCGCGATCCACGAGGCCGGCCACGCGGCCGCCGGCCACGTGTACCTCGGCAACGAGCTGCTGTCGACCCGGCTCTCGATCCGCAAGCGGGGCGGCTCGCTTGGCCACTACCAGAGCATGGAGAAGGACGAGCGATTCAGCCATTTCCGGACGCGGGTGATGGGCAGTCTCGTGATGATCCTCGGCGCGATGGCGGCCGAGCACGTGTTCTACGGCGAGAACTCCCAGGGCGTCAGCGGGGACCTGTACAGCGCGACCGCCACCGCCGCCTCGATGGTCGGCATGTGGGGTATGGGGCCGGAAGCGGCCGCGCTGGAGATCGGTCCCGGGCGTGACTTCGAAGCAGCCACAGGTCGGAAGGGCAAGAGGAACGGGAATGGCAACAGCCCGGACAACCGGGACGAGCTGGTCCAGCGCCGGCTGGAGATGATCGGTCATCGCCTGATGAACCGGGCGAGCGGTGGCTCGGCGATGATGGGTGACCCGATCGCCGCCGTCCTCGGAGACCGCGAAAAGGGGCGGGCGGCCGCCCAGCTGCTCGGCCAGGCATACGTGATGGCGTATACGCTGATCGCCGCGAACCGCGACAAGGTCGAGCAGATTGCCAACGTCCTGATCGATCGCAGGGAACTTCACGGCGACGAGGTCGTCGACCTGCTCAACAGCGTCGACCTGACCAAGCCCGAGCTCGACCTCGCCGACGACACCACCTGGCCTAGCAGCTATGAACAAGCTGCCTGAAGGCGCTGACTCCGCCGACGAGGGCGCGTCGGAGTCCTCGATCCTCCCCGCGCCGGTTCCGCTGACCGCGAGAGACGGGCCGCCCACTCGCCGCCGATCCCCGCACAGGGATCGATTCCGCGCGGCGCTTGCCATCCTCGCGGGGATCGGGGTTGGCGCGATCGCGATCGCGATCGCTGTGGTGATAGCGAATCACGGGACCACGACCGCCAAGAAGACCGCTGTCGCGTGGTCGGCGTGGGCGCCGGGCGTTTCGGGGAGCCAGGGGGCCACGGCGATCGCCGACCACATCGCCCCCTACTACCGATTCAGCGCCTCTCGTCAGCTCGACGTGGTAACCCCGATGGCGCTGACCACGCCGAGCTCCAACGGTACGGTCAGTGGGAACGGGCTGGTCGTGGCCGTGAACACGGGCACCGCCAAGGCCGAGAAGCTATCGCTGCTCGGCGGGCACACGGTCGCCTTCAACATCTGCGGGCTCGGCACCTCGAACTGCGCACTCGGCGGCAAGCCGTCGGCCGCGCGGCTGCTGCTGCTGCGCCGCGAGGCGCTGGAGCTCGCGCTCTACAGCTTCAAATACATCAACGGCACAGAGAACGTGATCGCGGTGCTGCCGCCGGGCCGGACCGAGTCGACGAGCGCCCAGTCGAGCTCCGCTCACGGCTCCAAGGCGAGCCACGCCGTCAAGAAGAGCAAGCCGCTCAACCTCGCGGTCCTGTTCGTCAAGCCCGAGCTGCAACCGTGGCTGAATACGCCCCTGAAGAAGACACTCGCACAGATTCCGCCCGCCGTTCCGGAGCTGCCGCTCTGGAGCCACAGCAACGAGGCCGGCCTCGTGGATCAGGTCACCGCCCGCGGCCTGTTCGCCTCCTCGGTCGAATCCCAGGACGGCGGCGCCAAGATTCTGGTGCTGAGGTCTATCCCGCCCCAGTAGGATCGACGAACTCGCCGGCCCGCTTGGCAAGCCCGGCTGCCACCGCCGCAAGCTGATTGGGGCGGCCGGCGATCTCGAGCTGAAGGCGAGCCTCGAGCGCCATCGTCTCCTCCGGCGAGCCGCTCCAGCCCTCCTCGAACAGACGCTTTGCCCGGCGCACCGCATCCGGTGAGCGAGCCGCGATCTCGGCGGCGAGCGCTCGCGCCGCGTCCAGCGGGTCGCCGCTGAGGCGGGTGACGACCCCGAGGGCGTGCGCCTCCGTGCCGCTGAACGCCCTTCCGGTGAAGGTCAGCTCCTTGGCGACGTCGATCCCCACCAGCCGGGGAAGTGTGCGCGTGATCGCCATGTCAGGGATCAGGCCCCAGCGAACCTCGAGCACGGACAGATTTGCGTCGGGCGAGGCGATCCGGATGTCGGCTCCCAACGCAATCTGCAGGCCGCCTCCGAGGCAGTGGCCGTGGATCGCCGCGATCACCGGCATCGGCGCCCGGATCCACTCGTACGCGGCCTGCTGGAAGTGGTTCGGCGGCGGCTCGTGCAGCGGACGTGTGAGCGCGTCACCGTCGCTACTGGCGGTCATCACGCCTGCCACGTCCAGTCCGGAACAGAAGCTCGGGCCGGCCCCGTGCAGCACGACGGCGCGCACCCCCGGGTCGGCGCTCAGCCGCCGTGCCGCGCCGATGATCGCGTCGAACATCGGGACATCGAGCGCGTTGTGCTTATCGGGGCGGTTGAGCGTGACGATCGCAACGTGTTCGGCGACCTCGATGCTGACACGTTCTGCGCTCATGGCACCTCCATCACCCGATCGCCGAGCCTGACCGCGCCGGGCTCAAGCACGCGGCCGTGGATCCCGAACGACAGTGGCTCGGTCGTCTGGATATCGGTGCGGTAGCCGCGGAGCAGATCCAGTGTCGGCAGGTCGATCTCGCCGCTGTCCGGATCCCGGCTGGTGATCAGACAGCGACCGACATGGCCCTCGAACCGGACCAGCGCCTCGCCGGCGCGAACCTCACCACCCACCCAACGGTCCTCGGCGTGCGCCGCCAAGCCGTCCACCTCGATCAGCATCCGGAAGCGCCTGGCGTCGATCGCGTCAGCTCCGGCTGCACGAGCGAGGCGCGCCAACGACCCCTGCGAGATCAGACTGACCCCGCCACTGGCGCCGCGATCGACCGCTGATCCGGCCGACACGAGTCTCAATGGCCGGCCGACGTGGCCTGAAAGCGCCGATGCCCAGGGCCCCTCGACGAGAGATCCCTCGGCCTGCCCGGCGAAGAACTTGGCGACGATCGGGCCACCGAGGCGCACCTCGTCGTCCACGCGCGAGCCGTCTGGGAAGTCGAACGCCAGCCGCTCCGACGGCTCGTCAAAGGACGTGACTACGGCTTGCAGGGCGCCGATCGACTTACCGTTGACCATCCGATCCCGGTCGTCGATCACGAAGAACCGCCGGTTCCCGCGGGCACCTTCGGCCTCGAGTGCGATCGCGTCGACGGCGCGCAGCCTGGTGCCCTTTACGGCGGTGATCCAGAGCCCGGTGACAGTCGTCGTTTGCACCCGACTATCGTGCCAGGTCGATGGAGGACGTGAATGCCCGGAGACCGCCGCCACCGCGCGGATTGTGCGACAGCTGCATCCATCAACGGCTCGTCCCCAACACGCGTGGATCGGTCTTTTCGCTGTGCCGACGGTCTCGAGAGGAGCCCGAGAGGTTCAGGCGCTACCCCCAGCTGCCGGTCATCTCCTGTGAGGGCCATGAGCCCCGCGGCGCCTCTGCGTGAGCTGCGGATCTAGGACTCGAACCTAGACTAACGCATCCAGAGTGCGCCGTGCTGCCAATTACACCAATCCGCAGTGCATCGACACTCGGGAAGCAAAGTGCCGCGAGCCGAAGATAGCGCAACTGCCGTGGCCAGAGAGGCTATCTGCTGCCGCGGTTCAGGCCGCGTTCGCGCCCGCCGAGGCGAACTGAAGCGTGATCTCCGCCTCGAGGCCCGGGTCCAGGATGAGCAGCACCTCATCGCCCGGCTCGATCACCGAATCGGACTTCGGCACGAAGCCGTCGCCATCACGCAGGACGGAGATGATCAGCGATCCATCGGGGAGGTCGATGTCGGCTACCCGCCGACCGGCCGCCTCGGAGCCTTCGCCGACCTCGAGCTCGATGATCTCGAGATGCTCCTCCTCGAGCGCCAGCAGATGAACGAGCCCGTACTCGGGTACCTCGTGCTCGATCAGGCGCAGGATCAGGTCCGTCGCCGACACGGCCGGCTGGATCCCCAGCAGCTTGAAGTGCTGGAGGTTGCGAGGGTTGTTGACCCGAGCGACGATCCGCTGGACGCCGTACTTCTCACGCGCGACCTGGCAGATCAGCATGTTGTCCTCGTCATCGCCGGTGACGGCGATCACCAGGTCGGCGCGCTGGATGCCTGCGCGCTCAAGGACCCACAGCTCGGTCGCGTCCCCGAACTGGACCGCGTGCTCCAGCTCCTCCTCGACAACCCGGTAACGGGCGTGCGCGGATTCGATCAGCGTGACCTCGCGGTCCCGGCCGATCAGCTCCCGAGCGAGGTTCCAACCGACCTTCCCGGCGCCGACGATGATCACGTACATGGCGAGCCCCGCTTCACGGCGCGAGCACCGCTTCCTCGGCCTGGTCGATCGCTATCTGCGTCGGGCAGATCGTCTGCAGTCCCTGCTCGGAGTACCACGCCGCGCGCGCTGGATCAGCGACCCTGACGACGATCCGGGGTACACCGAAACGCCGTTGTGCGATCTGGGCGATCACCAGATTGGTGTTGTCCCCGGAGGTGGCAGCGAGAAACACGTTGGCTTCCTGGATCCCCGCCTCGATCATCGCGTCGATCTCCAGCGCGGTCCCAACCGTGAAGCGGCCGCCGGCGTCTTCCCAGGTAGCCGTCTGCTCACGGTTGAGGCGCTCGTGCGAAAGCGGGTCTCGGTCCAGCACCGAAACATCGTGGCGCTGCTCAAGTGCTCGCCGCGCAACGGCCGAGCCGACCCGGCCGCATCCGACGATCAGGATGAACATAACCAGACTCTAGAGCCTCTCAGGTGCCCGGCGCCAGCGCTCTCATGTGATCAGCGGGATGATCAGCAACGCGACGATATTCGCGACCTTGATCATCGGGTTGATCGCTGGTCCGGCGGTGTCCTTGTAGGGATCGCCGACCGTGTCGCCGGTCACGGCGGCGGCGTGCGCCTCGGAGCCCTTGCCTCCGTACGCGCCGTCCTCGATCAACTTCTTGGCGTTGTCCCAGGCGCCGCCGCCCGAGGTCATCGAAATCGCCATAAACAGCCCCACGACGATCACGCCGATCAGCAGGCCGCCGAGCGCCTCGATGCTGATCAGTCCGACGATGAACGTGACCACGATCGGGATCAGCGCGGGAGCGATCATTTCGCGCTGCGCCGATGCGGTCACGAGCGCGACAGCCGTCCCATACTCCGGTTGCTCGGTCCCCTCCATGATCCCGGGGTGCTCCCGGAACTGCCGGCGCACCTCCTCAACGACCTTGCCGCCGGCACGCCCGACCGCCTCGATCGCCAGCGCCGCGAACAGGTACACCATCATCCCGCCGATCAGCAGCCCGATCAACACCGCGGGGTTGCCGAGCGAGAAGTTCGGATGCTGGCCTTTCTCGATCAGCTCCTTCTGGAACGCGTCGAACAGGACCAGCGCCGCCAGGGCGGCGGACCCGATCGCGTACCCCTTCGTGACCGCCTTGGTGGTGTTGCCGACGGCATCGAGCGGGTCGGTGACGTCGCGGACCTCCTGCGGGAGCTCGGCCATCTCGGCGATGCCACCGGCGTTGTCGGTGATCGGCCCGAAGGCGTCGAGCGCGACGATCAGCCCGGTCAAGGAGAGCTGCGCCATCACCGCGACCCCGATGCCGTAGATCCCCTGTGACCCACCGCCGACGAGCTTCCACGACCCGAGGATCCCGAGCGCGATCACGATCGACGGCGCGGCCGTAGCCTGGAAGCCCTGGGCGAGCCCCTGGATGATGTTGGTGGCATGCCCCGTCAGCGACGCCCGGGACGTCTTCTTGACCGGCGCGAACCTGGTGGACGTGTAGTAGTCGGTGATCACGAACAGACAGGCGGTGACGGCGATCCCGATCAGCGCGCACAGGTAGAACTTCCACCAGTGCTCCTGGACCCCGTTGGCGAAGGTGACGCCGTTCATCAGCCAGTAGGTCACCGGAATGAAGGCCAGCGCCGCCAGCCCCCCCGACAGGATCAGGCCCTGGTACAGCGCCCGCTCGACGTGCCCCGCCGGCGATTTGACCGCGAACGTGCCGATGATCGAAGCGACGATCGACACGCCGCCGAGCACCAATGGGAAGACCGCGATGCGGGTGGCGTCGCCCGCTGAAAAGGTCAGGACCCCGAGCAGCATGACGGCAACCGCGGTGACCGCGTAGGTTTCGAAAAGGTCGGCGGCCATTCCCGCGCAGTCGCCGACGTTGTCACCGACGTTGTCGGCGATCACCGCCGGGTTGCGCGGATCGTCCTCCGGAATGCCGGCCTCGATCTTGCCGACCAGGTCGGCGCCGACGTCGGCGGCCTTGGTGAAGATTCCGCCGCCAAGCCTGGCGAAGACCGAGATCAGCGAACCGCCGAACCCGAGCCCGATCAGCGCGTCAACGGCGTCCCGCGTGCTTTCGCCGACGCCCCAGGTGAGGATCCCGTAGTAGCCGGCGACACCCAACAGCGCCAGCCCAACGACCAACAGGCCGGTCACCGCGCCACCCCTGAAGGCGACGTCCAGCGCCCGTCCGACACCACCGCGCGCGGCCTCGGCGACCCTGGCGTTCGCGCGCACCGACACGTTCATGCCGATGTAGCCAGCCGACGCCGACAGCACCCCGCCGATCAGGAACCCGATCGCGACCCTGATGTTCTGGATCGGTATCAGGACGATGAACAGGACCACCCCAACGCCCGCGATCGTCGTGTACTGCCTGTTCAGGTAGGCTCGCGCGCCCTCCTGGACCGCAGCCGAGATCGCACGCATCCGCTCGTTTCCTGGCGACAGGGCGAGCAGCGCCTGCGAGGTCAGGACGCCATAGACGACGGCGGCGGCCGCGCAGACGAGCGCCACGATCACGCCGTGGTCCGTCAGAAAGCTGGTCAAAACTTCTCCTCACTGGTTTTACAGGGCCCGGACTTCGGCCGGGCAGCATACCGGCAAACCGCCAGGAACGAGTCGATCGCGTTCAGTCCGAATTCCGGACTGTCAGGAGAAGGTTTACTGGCCGGGGACCCAGAGACGACCGCTGCGTTGCGCGGGCCCGGGCTCGCCCGGGCGCGCAGGCTCGGACTCTGCTTCCGGTGTTGCGCCGCCAGACGCCGGCGCCGAGGCCTCGTGAGTCGGACGGGCGGGATCTGGGTGGGCGGGATCTGATTCCGGTCCCGTTGGGGCGCCTGCCGCTGAGCCGCCAGCCTGCGGCGCGGCCCCCTCCCCGCCAAGCTGGACGTAGGAGAGCTGCAGTTGCGACAGCGCCTGTCGAATCGGGCCGGACTGGTCCGGAGCAACCTCGTCGACCAGTGGTAGCAGTGCCCGTACCGACTCGATCGCGATCCGCACCTGCCCGAGGTCACGTTCGGGTTCGGTCCCGGCGACGACGCCGGTTCGTCGCATCCCGAGGTTGATCAGCGTCACCACGTTCTCCAGGAGCACGTGCTCCACGCGGATCCGCTTGATCTCCTCCTCATAGGCGGCACGAAGCTCTTCCTCAGTTGGTTGGCGCGTCGAATCAGGGTTCACAGGTTCACCTCCGCCGGGCTGCCCACACCGTCAGAATACGTCGCCCGCGTCTCCTGCACGGTTTGCGTGTACACGTCCCTCAGAGTCAGGCCCTGGCGCAGGAGCGCGCGCTGGCGCTGGGCGCCATTGGCCCGCGGGAAGTCGAGCTCGATGCCAAGCTCGGCGCGGACCGGCGCGGTCCAGCTGAGCAGCCGGTCAACCGCGGTTCGAGCTGGGTATGGTTCGCCGGAGCGGAGATCGAGCAGATCGCCGTCCGCGCCGAAGCGGATCGCGCGCCACAGGTTCTCCTCGATCAGCCTCGCGGGGAGCTCGTCCGTCTTCACTCCGTCGTCGATGTCGCGGGCTGCCTGGGCGATACAGGCGACGATCAGCGCCGCCAGCGCGTCGGATTCGGTGGCTGTCGTCTGCGCGTCACAGATCCGAACCTCAACCGTGCCGAACGCGAGATGGGGGCGCACCGACCACCACACCTGGGTGAACTCGACGATCGATCGCGTTCTCTTCAGGAACTCGATGTACTCGGCGAAAGCACGCCAGCTTCCGAGAGCGTCCGGGATCCCGCATCGCGGAAAGCTGCGGGTGAAGATCTGGCTACGGGCGCTGTGTAGACCGGAGTCGCGCCCGTCCAGGAACGGCGAGCTCGCGGAGATTGCCAGCAGCGAGGGCAGCACCGGGCGCAGACGATCGCAGACCAGGACCGCGCGATCGGCACCTCTGACACCCACGTGCACATGCATCGAGAAGGTGTTGTTGCGCCACGCAACGTACTGAAGCCCCTCCTCGACGCGGTGGTAGTGGTCGGTGTCGATGATCTGCTGCGCGCGGTAGTCCGACCACGGATGCGTGCCGCTGGCCCCGAGCAGGAAGCCCTCGCCAGCGGCGAGTCGGAACAGGCGGCGGCGGTGTTCGCGCTGAGCGTTCAGCGCGTCGCCGATATCTCGGCCGCGGCCGGACCTGATCTCGATCTCCGAGGAGATCAGCTCACCGGCGACCGATGCCGACAGAACCGGATCGGTCGATGCGGCCGCGTGCAGAGCCTGGAAACCGGGCGTCAGCTCGAGATCCCGGTCGAGGATCGCGAACTCCTCCTCCAGGCCGACGGTGAAATCGGTCGCCTGCTCGAACCGCGACCTGCCGCTGTCAACGTCGATGTCCGTCAAGAGAGATAGAAGTACAGCGCGTAGAGGAGATCGACAGCCGGGCTCGATGCGTGCACCGTGACGTCCGGTGGCGTCTGCAGCAGCGCCTCGGAGTAGTTGAAAATCACCCTCACGCCAAGCCCTACCAGGTCATCGGCAAGCGCCTGAGCCGCCGTCGACGGCACCGCCAGTACCGCCACCACCACGTCCTCCTTGTCCACGACCTCGCGCAGTTCGTCGTAGTGGCGGACCGTCAGCTTGCCCAGCTGTTTGCCGACCTTCTCCGGGTCGACGTCGAACAGCGCGACGACCCGGAAGCCATGGTCGGCGAAGATGTCCGAGCTGGCGATCGCCGTGCCGAGATGCCCGGCGCCGAACAGCGCGATGTTGTGCTGGCCCGACGTGTGGAGGATCTTGCGGATCTGCGTGACCAGCGAGTCGATGTTGTAGCCGACGCCCCGCTTGCCGAACTTCCCGAACCCGGAAAGGTCGCGCCGGATCTGGGTCGAGTTGACGTGCGTGTAATCGGCCAGCTCCTGCGAGCTGATCGTCTCCTTGCCCATCTTTCGTGCCTGCGTCAGCACCTGCAGATATCGCGACAAACGCGCCGCGACCCCGAGTGCCAGCTTGTCGACCTGTCGGTCGGTGTCTTCCCCGCCGTGGACCATGCGGCGATCACTCTACAAAGCGAAGGGCGTCCTCGAACTCGCGCTCGTCGACGAACAGTTCAAAGCGCTCGAGCCCGTCAATCGTGACGACCGGGATGCGTTCGAGGTAAGCGACCATCCAGCGATCGTCGGTCTCGATATTGCGCTGCTCGAGCGCGAAAGGGACGCGGGCACGGACTCGGTCGACGACCGCCAGCGCCTCGTCGCACAGGTGGCAACCGGGACGACCGTAAAGCGCGACAGTGCGCCTCACCTCAGGACCCCAAGCTCCGTTCGCCCGTCGCGTAGACCTCGAGCCCCAGATAGTCCGGAAATCTATGCACCTGCGCATATCGCGCGGCCGCGGCGATCATCGCCGCGTTGTCCGTGCATAGTGCCCGCGGCGGCAGGTCGAGCTCGACGCCGAGCGATCCGAGGGCGTCGCGCAGCGGTCCATTGGCGGCGACCCCTCCGCCAACCGCGAGCCGGTCTGCGCCGGTCTGCGCCAGTGCCCGGCGTACCCGGACCAACAGCGCCTCGACGATCGCCCGCTGGTACGACGCGGCGAGGTCGGCACGCAGGCGCTCAGCCTCGGTGTCGCCGAGGTCCCGGATCCGGTAGAGCAACGCCGTCTTCAGACCCGCGAAGGAGAAGTCGAGACCGGGCATCCGTGAAGCGGTCGGGAACTCGAACGCCCCGGGGTCCCCGTCGCGAGCAAGGCATTCGAGCGCCGCGCCACCTGGGTAGCCGAGGCCCAGCAGTCGCGCCCCCTTGTCGAATGCCTCGCCGGCTGCGTCGTCGAGCGTCTGGCCCAGGACGCGAGGCCCCGGCCCGTGGTCTCGGACGTCGACCAGCAGGGTATGTCCGCCGCTGGCGATCAGCGCCAGGAACGGCGGGTCGAACGGCGCGGGCTCCAGGAAGCTCGCGGCGAGGTGTCCATGGAGATGGTCGACCCCGGCGAACGGAAGCTCCCGGGCGGCCGCCAGCGCCTTTGCAGCCGAGAAGCCGACCAGCAGCGCGGCCACCAGGCCGGGCCCCTGCGTCGCGGCCACCAGCGTGATGTCATCGAGCGTCGCTCCCGCCTGGTCCAGTGCGTCATCGAGCACCGGCATCAGCAACGTCAGATGGTGGCGGGACGCGATCTCCGGGACGACGCCCCCGAAGCGGTCATGAACGCCCTGCGATGAGATCACATTGGCGCGGATCTCTCCGCGGTCGGTGATGATCGCGGCGCAAGTGTCGTCGCAGCTGGTCTCGATCGCGAGGATCAATTGGTCAGCGGCAGCTCGACCGCTCACAGCCACGGAGTGCCGACCGCGCGCCACATGATCAGCGCGTCCTCGCCGTTGTCGGAGTAGTAATGGCGGCGGGTGCCGACGCTGCGAAAGTCATAACGCTCGTACAGCGCGATCGCGGGGGCGTTGGAGACGCGAACCTCGAGCGTGTAGTTGGCGTCGTGGCCGCCGCGGTCGAGCATCGCCTCGAGCAGCGTCCGTGCGATCCCCTGGCGGTGGCGGTTCGGGTCGACGGCGATGTTCATCAGGTGGTAGACCTCGTCGTAGCGGGCGCAGACCAGATAGCCGACGAGCGCCGGAGCCTGGATCGCGGCCAGGCAGATCCCGGACGGTTTCGAGAGCTCCAGGACGAACATCGCGAGCGACCACGGGGTCGGGAACGCGCGCCGCTCGATGCCCAATACTCGCGGGAGGTCGGAGTAGACGAGCTGGCGGACAACCGTGGCGGTCGCGTTGTCGGTCATCCGCGGCCTTCAGAGGCGACTCTGGCGACGACGTTCTCGCCTGAGTTGGGCACCTTGCGTGTGGCAGCGATCTCGGCATCAGGAATCCGGAGGTACGCCGGCTGGATGTCTTCTGGCCGCGGCGCCGCGTCGAGCATCGCCGACAAACGGCAGTGATTGATCGCCGAGATGCGATGCGCCGGTTCATCATCGCCTGGGACAACGACGCCGAGCTTCTCAAGGACCGCTCTGTACTCGATCGCCCCATCCCCGACCGCGACGGTGCCCCGCGCCGCATGGTCACGCACCCGCTCTGGGGCGAGCACCATCGGCCCGGGTTGTGAAGGCGCTTGCAGCAGGTCGCTGCCGGCCGACCAGCCCGCCGCAAACACCTCGCCTCGGCGGGCGTCGATCAGCGCCAGGACACCGATGGAGCGCCAAGCCGCCGCGCCAAGACCGAGCGCGTGCAGCGACGACACTCCGACCAGCGGAATCCCGCCAGACCGGGCGAGGGCCTGGGCGCTCGCGACCCCGATCCGTAGTCCGGTGAACGTCCCTGGACCGATCCCGACCGCGACTCGGTCGACTCCGTTCCAGCCGCCACCAGCGGCCTCAAGAACCTCCTGGAGCGCGACCAGGAGCTCGCGCGCGTGCCCGGGCCGGCCGTCGGGCGCGGGCTCGTGGTAGCGCTCGACGGCGAACTGCGGCGGCTCGCCTGGGAGAACGTCGGCGACCGCCGTCGCGGTCGCGCGGGTCGCCGTGTCGAGCGCGACGATCCTCATCCGAGGTCGACGATCCGCAGGTCGCCGCCGCCGTGCTCAAGCTCGACCCGACGCGTCGCCGTCGCCAGTTCGCCAAGCTCGGGCACGGCGACCTCGGGCCACTCGACGAACGCGATCGTCTCCGGCCCAAGATAGTCGGCGAGGATGTCCGGATCCTCGCCGTCGAGCGATTCGATCCGGTACAGGTCAAGGTGCGACACGGTCGCCACGGTGCCGCTCGCCGGGTAGCGCTGGCCAACCGTGAAGGTCGGGCTAGTGACCGGCACCGTCACCCCGAGGGCGCGGCAGGCGCCCCGGACGAAGGTCGTCTTACCGGAACCAAGCTCGCCTGCGACCAACACCACCTCGCCGGGTTGGAGCTCGGCCGCCAGCTCGGCGCCGAGCTGTTCGGTCTCCTCGCTCGAGCGCGACTCCGCCCTGATACGCACAATCCCGAACACTGTAGATCAAGGCTCTCCGGTACCGTCGAAGGCCAGATGCTGAAGCGTCTCGCGCCAGCACTGGATGGGCTCCGCAGCTCAGACACCGGCAAGGCGGTCGGCTTGGCCGGCGCGATGATCGCCAACAACGTGATCGCGCTCGTCGCGTCGATCGTATTCGCGCGGCTCCTCAACGATTACGGCGCCCTGGCGGCACTCGTCAGCTACTTCCTGATCCTGAGCGTTGTGGGACTGGCGCTGCAGGTCGCCACCGCACGTGACGGCGTCCTCGGCCGCCTCGGGGAGGGTGCCGACCTGGTCGCGACGCTCGAGCGCTGGGGGCGGTCGCTGGCTGCGTTCACGCTGGTCGCGACGATCGTGTCGATTCTGCTGCGCCAGCCGATCGCCGACCTCGTCGGCGTCCCGCACCAGGCGTGGGCGGCGTCGGCCGGGATTCCCGCGGGTTGTGCCTACCTCGCTGTTTCGATCATGCGCGGCGCGCTGCAGGGAATCGGCGCCTATCGCCCGGTCGGGATCAGCCTGGTCGGAGAACAGACCGTCCGGCTCATCGCCGGCTCCGTCCTGGCAGTGATCGGCCTGGGCGTCGCAGGCGCATACCTGGGCGGCCTGATCGCGTTCGTCGCGATGGCGGGCTACTGCATGCTCGAGCTCCGGCGTCGGCTCGGGCTCGAGCACGCGAGCGAGGGCGTCAGCGCCTTCGGGCTGTGGCGGCAGCTCCGGGCGGCTGGCGTCGCAATCGCAGCGCTCGGGGTGATCCAGTTCCTCCAGAACATCGATCTGATCATCGCCAAGCACCAGTTCTCCGAGAAGGTCGCGAGTTCTTATGCGGTCGCGGCGGTCGCGGCGAAGGTGCTGATCTGGGTCGCGATCGGCGTCGGCTTCTATCTGGTGCCGGAGACCTCGCGGCTACGGTCGACTGGCGCCGACACCCGCCCCGTGCTGCTGCGTGCAACTGCGATCATCGCGGCCTGCACGATCCCGTGCCTGTTGATCTTCTGGCTCGGCGCCGATCAGCTACTGACGCTCGTGTTTGGTTCCAAACGGGCGATCGCGTCGTCCGCATTGCTACCACTCGGCGCCGCCTTCAGCGTGCTGGCCGGTACCTACCTCGCGGTCCAGTACATGCTCGCGCTGCGACGCAGCAGGTTCCTGATCGCGATCGGCGCGGTGGCCGTGATCGAGCCCGTGCTACTGCTGCAGGCGCCAAATAATCCCGCCGGATTCGCCACGGTCGTGCTCGGAGTGCAGGTGCTCGGAGCCGTGCTGGCTTACGGGCTGGCGCTGCGACCTGTCAGAACAGACCCATTTGTTGCGCCTGCGGCTCAACCACCGGTTCCAGAGCCGGTTCTTCAGGCTCCGGAGTTGGATCGATCAACGTAGGTTGGGCGGGCGGGCCTAATTTCAGCAAGTCCGGGATGCGGTGGAAGTCGGCGCGTAGGGCTTCGAGGGTCGACGGCGTGTACAGGGCCGCGGCCGGGTGGAACAGCGGATACAGCCGGACAGCCCGGGGTCCGATCTCACGCACCTCGGGTTGGCCGTGGAGCCGCGAGATCCCGGTCGCGTCACCGCGTAACAGCTTGGTCGAGAAGTTCCCAAGCGTGCAGATCACGATTGGCTCGATCAAGTCGACCTGTCGAAAGAGGTAGTCCTCGCACGCCGCCAGCTCGTGCGGATAGGGGTCGCGATTGTCCGGCGGCCGGCACTTCAAGGTGTTGGCCACGAACACATCTTTCCGGTCCATGCCGATCTCACCGAGCAAGCGATCAAGCAGCTTCCCAGCCTGGCCGACGAACGGCAGGCCCATCTTGTCCTCGTTGGCGCCGGGAGCCTCTCCGATGAACATCAGGTCGGCGTCGGCGTTGCCGGCGCCGAACACCACGGTCGTCCGCGTTTCGTGCAACGGACACGCGATGCAATCGCGCGCCTCTTCGTAGACGGCCTTCAGCAGCTCGCGGCGCTCGGTGGCGCTCCTCACCGCTCCGATCCTAATCGCTACGATTACGCGGACCAAGGCTGCGACCTCGTGAAAGGCGCGGACTTTGGTGCCAAATCTGTAGCACCAATCGGCTAACCGGTATCTCCAGCGGGGAACTGGAATTGCATAGACCAGAACTGATACGCACCGTCGTCGAGTTGCGAGCCGCGCTTGCCGAGTCGCGGCGCGTCGGCGCGCGGATCGGTCTCGTGCCGACGATGGGCGCGTTCCACGAAGGCCATCTCTCGCTGATGCGTCAGGCGCGGCACGAATGCGACGTCGTGGTCGTGTCGCTGTTCGTCAACCCGACCCAGTTCAACGAGACGGATGACCTCGCGGCGTACCCGCGAAACGAGCAGCGCGACCTGACGCTGGCGGCGCAGGTGGGCGTCGATTTCGTGTTCGCTCCGAGCACGACGACGATCTATCCCGACGGGTTTGCGACCACCGTCGCCGTCGCCGGCGTGACCGAATCACTGGAGGGGACACATCGCGGACGCGGTCACTTCGACGGCGTCACGACCGTCGTCGCCAAGCTGCTGAACATCGTCCGCCCGGATGTCGCGTATTTCGGCCAGAAGGACGCCCAGCAGGCCGTCGTTATCCGCCGGATGGTCACGGACCTCGACATCCCGGTGCGGGTCGAGATCTGCCCGACCGTCCGAGAGGACGATGGGCTCGCGCTATCGAGCCGCAACGTCAGGCTCAGCCCCGATGAGCGGCGCCGTGCATCGGCGCTGCACCGCGCCCTGGCGAAGGCCGCAAAGGTCGCGCGCGAGGGTGCGCGCGACGCCGACGCGATCCTCGCCCCGGCCCGCACGGAGCTGGATCGCGCGCAGCATCGACCCCGAGTACCTCGAGCTCGTCGACGCCGAGACGCTGACGCCGGCGGCCCGATTGAACGGCCGGCCGGCGCTTGCGGTTGTCGCGGCGCGCGTCGGAGACATCCGCCTGATCGACAACGAACCACTAGGAGGCGACTAATGTCCTCAGCGCCCACCCTAATGCACGCCCCGGCCGACGCCTCGCGGCTGCCGGTGACGCTTCCGATCATCACCGAGAAGAAACGACTCGGCGAGCCGATCGTGATGGTCACCGCGTACGACGCACCCAGCGCCAGAGCAGCCGAGGCCGCCGGCGTCGATCTGGTCCTGGTCGGGGACTCCGGCGCGATGACCGTGCTCGGATACCCGTCGACGGTTTCGGTCTCGACCGACGAGATGGTGATGCTCGCCAAGGCGGTCCGGCGTGGCCTGCAGACGCCCCTGATGATCGTCGACCTGCCGTTCGGCTCCTACGAGGAGTCCGACGAACAGGCGGTGCGAACCGCGGTCCGGGTCATCAAGGAGACCGGGGCTGACGCCGTGAAGCTCGAGCGGGGGAACGCCACCTCGGTCGCACGAGCCCGCGCAATCGTGCAGGCCGGCGTCCCTGTCATGGGTCACGTCGGACTGACGCCACAGACCTCGACTGCGCTCGGTGGCTATCGCGCGCAGGGACGCAATACCGAGGGGGCACTGCGGATCGCACAGGAGGCGGTCGCGCTGCAGGACGCCGGCTGCTTCACGATCGTCTTTGAGGCGATCCCAGCGGCGGTAACGGTCGAACTGATGCCGCTGCTACGGATCCCGGTGATCGGGATCGGCGCCGGGCCCGGAACCGACGGGCAGGTGCTCGTGTTCCACGATCTGCTCGGGATCCGAGAAGGCCAGGGCGCACGCTTCGTCCAGCGCTACGCCGACATCCAATCGGAGATGGACGCCGGAGTCGCAGCCTACGCGGCCGACGTCCGCGAGCGCCGGTATCCGGCGCGGGAACACTGCTACGGCATCAAAGAGCACGAGCTCGCCGAGTTTCAGGGCGAGCTGGCTAGGTTCGCGGCGGCCCTCTAAAGGTGCCTTTGGCGGCCCACGTCGCCGCCAAAGGTGGGTCCCAGGTGTGTTTCATCACGCAGCGAATACCATGGGTTGATGGCACGGCTCGCCCAGGTGTTCGCCCCCCGTGATCGCGTCTACTTCGAGCTGTTCGAAGAGGCCGGCAAGAACATCTCACATGCGGCCGACCTGCTTGACCAGTTGCTGACCGGCTACCCGGACAGCAAGGCGCTCGCGCCGGAGATCACCCAGTGCGAACAGGACGGCGATCGGATCACGCACGACATCTACGACCGCCTCAACCACACGTTTGTGACGCCGATTGACCGCGAGGACATCCTCGCGCTCGCGTCGGCGCTCGACGACATCGTCGACTACACCGAGGAAGTCTCGGATTACCTGGGGCTGTACAAGATTGAGGCGCCGATGGACCAGGCGATCAGGCTAGCCGGAGTCCTCAAGCAGGCTTCGCGCCAGATCTGTGAGGCGATCCCGCGCCTCCGGGGCTTTCGCGACATCTCCCACTACACGGTCGAGGTCAACCGACTCGAGAACGAGGGCGACCGGATCACCCGGGAGGCCGTCGCCTCCCTGTTCGACGGTGGCATCGATCCGATGGTCGTGATCCGCTGGAAGGACCTGTTCGAGCGGCTGGAGGCGGCGATCGACGCCACCGAGCACGTCGCCAACATCCTCGAGGGCATCGTCATCAAGAACTCATAGGTGTCGCGAGCACGCGGGCCGGCGCCCCCGCCGCGACAGTGAACGCCGGAATGTCGCTGGTCACGACCGAGTTCGCGCCGATCACGGAGCGCTCACCGATCGTCACGCCGCTCGTGACGACGACGTGAGCGCCACACCAGACGTTGTCGCCAACCCGGGTCGGCCCCTTGCTCGTGAACCCCTGCCAGGGAACGGGTCGACTGCGGTCGTCGAAGCGGTGGTCGGCGTCGGTGATCAGGCAGCCGTTGGCGAACATGCAGTGGGCGCCGATGTCGACAAGAGCGAGCGCAG
This sequence comes from uncultured Solirubrobacterales bacterium, assembly GCA_963805095.1. Classification (GTDB taxonomy): domain Bacteria; phylum Actinomycetota; class Thermoleophilia; order Solirubrobacterales; family Solirubrobacteraceae; genus Palsa-465. The sequence goes on along the minus strand of CAWDSW010000010.1, from coordinate 392,267 downwards.
CGACCATCACCCCAAGGTTCAGAAAGCTCCCCTCTCCGATCGCGATTCGCGCCCTCCCCGGGGCGGTGATCCAGACGTCGGGTTCGAACAGAACCTGTGGACCTATCTGGAGGCGACCCTCGTGCAGCGCCTCGAGCACGTTGCCGTGGAGTGGCCACCGGGCGAAGGCCTGGCGCCGGGCGAGTTCCCAGTGGATTCGGGCCCGGTTCCACGGCAGCGAGTTTTGCTCATACCACCGCCACTTCTGAGCCCAGAGCCTCGCCGCTGGCAGATCCACCGGGCCACCTTACCGTGGCGCCTACGCGTTACAGCTGACCCTGGTTCGGCGGCGGGACTCCGCCCAGGAAGTAGTTGCCGACGTGCGCCGACCTGTCTACCCAATCGATCGATTTTACTCACGCCGCGGCCGGTTCCCGCCTCTTTGCACGGGTCGGCTTCCCGGCACGGCTGGCGGGCCTGGCCACCGGCAGCAGCCCGGCGATGAATTGGCCGGTTAGCGACTTGGCAACCTCCGCCACGCGCTCCGGCGTACCGGTCGCGATCACCTCGCCCCCCGCGTCTCCGCCCTCGGGGCCGAGGTCGATCAGGTAGTCGGAGACCTTGATCACGTCTAGGTTGTGCTCGATCACCACCACCGAGTTACCCGCGTCGACCAGGCGCTGCAGCACGTCCAGCAACCGCTCGATGTCGGCGAAGTGCAGCCCCGTGGTCGGCTCGTCGAGGATGTAGATCGTCCGCCCGGTGGCCACCTTGGCGAGCTCGGCGGCGAGCTTGACGCGCTGCGCCTCGCCACCCGACAGCGTCGTCGCCGGCTGCCCCAACCGCATGTAACCGAGCCCGACGTCGTTCAGCGTCTGCACTCGCCGGTTGATCTTGGGGATGTGGGCGAAGAAGCCAAGCGCCTCCTCGATCGACATCTCCAGCACCTCGGCGATGTTCTTGCCCTTGAAGCGCACCTCGAGCGTCTCCCGGTTGTAGCGCTTGCCGTGACACTGCTCGCACGGCACGTAAACGTCCGGCAGGAAGTGCATCTCGATCTTGATCTGCCCATCCCCGCGGCAAACCTCGCACCGTCCACCCTTGACGTTGAACGAAAACCGTCCGGGCTTGTAGCCGCGCGCCCTCGCCTCAGGCGTCTTGGAGAAGAGATCACGGATCTGGTCGAACAGCCCGATATAGGTCGCCGGATTGGACCGAGGCGTCCGCCCAATCGGCGATTGGTCGACGGCGATTATCTTGTCGAGCTGCTCGAGCCCGGTGATCACACGGTGGGCGCCCGCCCTGACTCGTGTCCGGCCCAGCCGGTTGGAGACCGCCTTGTAGAGGACGTCGTTGACAAGCGTCGACTTGCCCGAGCCGGAAACGCCGGTGACGGTGCACAGCACTCCCAGTGGCACCTTGACGTCGATCCCCTTGAGGTTGTGCTGCGCCGCACCCTTGATCTCGATGTAGCCTGCCGGCTTCCGGCGCTTGGCGGGAAGCGCGATCGACCTGGTTCCAGCGAGGAACTGTCCGGTCAGCGAGTCTGGGATCAGCGCGACCTCGTCGGCCGTCCCCTCGCCGACCACGCGGCCACCGTACTCGCCGGCACCGGGACCGATATCGAGGAGATGGTCGGCGGCTCGCATCGTACCCTCGTCGTGCTCGACGACGAGCACGGTGTTGCCCAGGTCCCGAAGCCGCTCGAGCGTCGCGATCAGTCGCGCGTTGTCCCGCTGATGTAGCCCAATCGACGGTTCGTCGAGGATGTACAGCACCCCGACCAGGGAGGATCCGATCTGCGTCGCCAGCCGAATCCGCTGGGCCTCCCCCCCGGACAGTGTCGACGCCCCCCGCTCAAGCGTGAGGTAGCCGACGCCGACGTCATCGAGGAATCGCAGACGCTCCTGGATCTCGCGCAACACGAGTCGCGCGATCCGCTGGTCGTGCTCCGACAGTTCGAGGCTCGCGAGCCAGCCTAGCGCGCGGCGGACGGAGAAGCGGGCGAACTCGTGAATCGGCGTTTCGTCGACCAGCACCGCCCGGGACTCGGGTCGCAGCCGCGCGCCCGCGCATTCGGGGCACGGACGCAGCGTCATGAACTCCTCGATCTTCTCCCGCATCCACTCGGAGTCGGTCTCCTTGTAGCGGCGCTGGAGGCTCGTGAGGATCCCCTCGAAGTTGGTGTTGTAAGCGCGGCGACGGCCGAAGCGGTTCCGGTAGGCGACCTGCAGCCGCTCTCCCCCAGTCCCGAACATGAAGAAGTCGCGCTGGTCCTGAGGCAAATCCTGCCAGGGCGTGTCGAGATCGACGCCGTACCGCTCGGAGATCGCGACGGTCAACTGTTCGAAGTAATCCGACGCCGCCGCGGTCCACGGCGCGATTGCTCCCTCGCCGATCGACAGCATCGGGTTGGGGATCACGAGCTCGGGATCGATCTCCATCTGCGAGCCGAGCCCAGTGCACCGCGGGCAGGCGCCGTGCGGAGAGTTGAAGCTGAAGATCCGCGGCTCCAACTCGACCAGGCTGGGACCGTGAACGGGGCACGCGAACCGCTCGCTATAGGTGCTGATTTCCCCACTGTCAACCAGCTCGATCTCGACCAGACCCTCGGCCAGCGCGACCGCCGTCTCGACAGAGTCGGCGAGCCGCTTGCGGAGGTCGGCCTTCATCACCAGGCGGTCGACGACGACCGCGATGTCGTGCTTGAACTTCTTGTCGAGGGTGATCTCCTCGTCCAGGCGGCGCAGCTCGCCGTCGACCTTGACGCGACCGAAGCCCTCGGCCCGCAGTTCCTCGAGCTGCTTGCCGTACTCGCCCTTGCGACCACGCACGATCGGCGCGAGCACCATGAACCTGGTGCCCTCGGGCAGCTCCATCACCTGGTCGATGATCTGCTCGGCCGACTGACCGCTGATCGGCCGGCCGCAGATGTGGCAGTGCGGGTGGCCGATGCGCGCCCAAAGCAGCCGCAGGTAGTCGTAGATCTCGGTTACTGTGCCGACCGTCGAGCGCGGGTTGCGGGAAGTCGTCTTCTGGTCGATCGAGATGGCCGGCGAGAGCCCCTCGATCGAGTCGACGTCGGGCTTGTCCATCTGCCCGAGGAATTGGCGGGCATAAGCGGACAGCGATTCGACGTACCGGCGCTGACCCTCGGCGTAGATCGTGTCGAACGCCAGCGACGACTTCCCAGAGCCCGACAGCCCCGTGATCACGGTCATGGAGTTGCGCGGGATCGAGACGTCGATGTCCTTGAGGTTGTGCTCGCGGGCTCCAGAGACGACCAGTTGATCCACGTTATGGAGTCTAGAGGGGGGAACAGACGTTCCCTTTGAGGGGCGCGGCGGTGTCAGTTCTCGACCGACGCGTAGATCTCGTCGAGCAGGCTCGCTCGATCGCTGAGCGAGAAGTTCTCCGATAGATAACGGTCGGTCTCCTCGCGAGCGGTGCCGTTCTGCGCCATGTTGAGCGCGATCAGCCTGGCGCCCTCGGTGTCGTCGCCAGCGTCGGGCAGACTCGCGGCGCCTACCGAGCCGGTGGCCCGAAAGCCACCGGCGAGATCATCTCCGTCTGGCTCGGGTTCGAATGCGGCCGTTGCCGGCACAACCGCTTCCGTCTCGATCTCGGGCGGCGGCGTGGATGCGGGCTCTCTCTCGAACGGGAGCTGCGGCTGCGCCGCCGGGGCCACGTCGGCCTGCAGCGGCAGCGCCTCGAGCAGCGCCGACAACTCGCTCCGCATCCCGTCGACCCGCTCCACCATGGCCCGGATCGATGCCGAGACCCGGCCCAGGTAATCCCTGGCCTCGGTGGTTGCCTGACGCTGGATCTCGGCGGCGCTGTTCTCGGCCGCCTCGAGGATCGCGCGGACCTGTTCGGAGGCAGACGACGCCAGCGTTTCGCCGCGGCGACGCTGCTCGACCTCGGTCGCGACCTGCCTCAGGTGGGCGTCGACGGCTGCCGGGTCGTAGCCATTTGCGCTGATCGGGAAGTCGTGCCTCTCGATCGACTGTCGGTCCAGCGCCACTGCGCCAGCCTACATCAGAGAGTTTCCCTGGGGCCCCCGCGTGTGTCGGCCACCGTCAGCCCTAGAGCTCCTGGGGGGCCGCCTGTGGCGGCCACGAGGCCGCCTCAGTCACGTCGGGGAGTGGAGGCCCGCCCGTGTCGGCCACGAGGCCGCCACAGTCACCTCGGGGTGGAGGCCCGCCCGTCGGCGACGGCGAGGTCGAGCTCGCGCTTCAGATCGCGAATCTCGTCGCGGACCTTCGCCGCATACTCGAACCGGAGATCTTCCGCCGCGGCCAACATCTCCTCCTCCAGCTCGACGATCGTCCGCTCGAGCTCGGCCGGAGGCATCGACCCCGCGGCACGACGTTCACGCCGGCGGCGCGACCTCGGGACCTTCGAGTCCGACTGCAGGAACTCGGCGATGTCGGAGATCCCCTTGGTGATCGACTCGGGCGTGATCCCGTGCGCCTCGTTGTATTCACGCTGGATGCTGCGGCGCCGGTCGGTCTCGCTGATCGCCGCCCGCATCGCCGCCGTCTCCTTGTCCGCGTACATCAGCACCCGGCCCTCGACGTTGCGGGCCGCTCGTCCGATCGTCTGGACCAGCGAAGTCTCGCCGCGGAGGAAGCCCTCCTTGTCCGCGTCGAGGATCGCGACCAGCGAGACCTCGGGCAGGTCGAGTCCCTCGCGCAACAGGTTGACGCCGACGAGGATGTCGAACTCGCCCAGCCGAAGCTCGCGGATGATCTGGATCCGCTCGAGCGTGTCGATCTCCGAGTGCAGGTAGCGGACCTTGAAGCCCATCTCCAGCAGGTAGTCGGTGAGGTCCTCGGACATCTTCTTGGTGAGCGTGGTCACCAGCGTCCGCTCGTTCCGATCGACGCGGCCGCGAATCTCGTTCATCAGGTTGTCGATCTGATCCTTGGTCTCTCGCACCTCCACCGCAGGGTCGAGGATTCCCGTCGGCCGGACGATCTGCTCGACGATGCGCTCGGAGTGAGTGCGCTCGTACTCGCCCGGCGTGGCCGAGACGAACACCATCTGCGGCGTGATCGAGAGGAACTCCTGGAATGTCTGCGGGCGGTTGTCGAGCGCACTCGGGAGCCGGAAGCCATAGTCGACCAGGGTCTGCTTGCGAGAGCGGTCGCCCTCGGCCATGCCCCCGATCTGGGGAACGGTCTGATGCGACTCATCGATGAAGCAGACGAAGTCGTCCGGGAAGTAGTCGAGCAGGCAGTAGGGTCGCTCCCCGGGGTTGCGCCCATCGAGGATCCGGCTGTAGTTCTCGATGCCGCTGCAGAAGCCCATCTCGCGCAGCATCTCCATGTCGTATTGGGTGCGCTGGCGCAGACGGTGGGACTCGAGTAGCTTCCCGTCGCGCTCAAGCTCCGCGCAGCGCTCGTTCAGCTCCTGCCCGATCTGCGCGACCGCGTCCTCGATCATCCCCTCGCGGACGTTGTAATGCGACGCCGGCCAGATCCCGACGTGCTCGAGGTCGTCCTCGATGATCTCGCCAGTGACCGCGTCGAAATGCTGGAGGTACTCGACCTCGTCGCCGAACATCACGATCCGGTACGCCGTCTCCGAGTAGGCGGGCCAGATCTCGAGTGTCTCGCCCCGCACCCGGAAGGTCCCGCGGGCGAGGGCGGTGTCGTTTCGGGTGTACTGGATTGCGACCAGCTTCCGCAGCAGCCTGTCGCGGTCGATCATCGAGCCCTTGACAAGGGTCTGCAGGTTCTCGTCGTAGACCTCCGGCGAGCCCAGGCCGTAGATGGATGACACGCTGGCGACGATCACGACGTCTCTGCGCGCGAACAGCGCCGCCGTCGCCGCGTGCCGGAGGCGGTCGATCTCCTGGTTGATCGCCGAGTCCTTCTCGATGTACAGATCCTTGCTGGGAACGTACGCCTCGGGCTGGTAGTAGTCGTAGTAGGAGACGAAGTACTCGACCGCGTTGCGCGGGAAGTAGGTGCGGAACTCATTGCAGAGCTGCGCCGCCAGGGTCTTGTTGTGCGCGATCACCAAGGCGGGCTTCTGGACTGCCTCGATCGTCGCGGCCATCGTCATCGTCTTGCCCGTGCCGGTCGCCCCCAGCAGAGTCAGCATTCGCTGGCCGGCCTCGATCCCCTCGGCCAGCGACACAATCGCGGCGGGCTGGTCCGCGGTGGGGCTATACGTCGCGTCGAGATCGAAGCTGGGCATCCACGTTTGATCGTAGCGTCGGGCGGGGCGGGTTCCGGGATGGCTCTGAGGCCTGCCGTCAGACGGCCCGTTGAGCAGGCGCCGCTCGACCCAGAGGCCGCTGAGCGTCACGAGGACGCTGCTTGACGCCGGGTCGCCTGGCCGAACGCAGCCGCCTGATGAGCGGGGCGCCTCGGGTGGTCCGACCGCGGCCGCCCGGCCCCGACCCAAACCGACGGAAAACCACTCACGGCGGGTCACGATCCGGGCCTCGTGAGGGTTCTTCCCCAAATACGCGGGACGAACTTTCACACGCCATCAAACTGGTCGACGTGTGAGCACTTTTCCGCGTTCCGGGACCCATCGACCCTCGACCGCCCCTGAGAGAGATCAGCGCCCGACAGCACGGCCTGGCGAGCAGACAGCAACTGCGCTCCGCCGGCGTCCCGAGCACAAAGATCGCGCAGCGACGAGTTCATCGAATCCACACCTGCGTCTACAACGTACGTGCCGACCAGGGTGCTCGACTATGGGAGGCCCGATGGCCAGAAGGCCCGACGGACCGCCCGAATCACGTGGCCCGTGAGGCCTGGGCCTTACGGGCGATAACGAGCGACTGGCGATAGGTCTTCGCCCGGGAGCGACTCCCGAGATGGGCGCTGGCGGCGATTGTCGCCTTGAGGCTGTGCTTGGCGGCGGCGAGCTTCTTTGCGCCAGTCTTCGACAATCGGATACGGAGGCTGGTCCGCCGATTGGGGCGGAGCGAGAGCGAATGCCTGCCGATCGTGGCGCCGTGCCTGCTTCCGAGTTTGAGCGTCACACTGCCCTTGCATTTGCGCTGACACTCGACCCCAACCGCGATCGTGGCGGCCTTCTTGGTGCTGCGGACCACCGTTGCGACAAGCGCAAGCTGCACCGATGCGATCTTCGGGGCCGTGCAGGTCCCGCCCGAGCATTTGGAACCCTGACCGATGCTTGACGGGTCTGGGGTGATCCCGTGCGTCCCCGCGGAGCCCTGGGAGCCCGTCGCACCCGGCTCCTGCGCGACGCTCGGATCCAGGCTCGCCGTCGAGGCAGGGTCGCCGGGGCCGCCCGGCACTGAGAAGACCGCGTAGCTCGGACCGCCGAGACCGCCCCCGCCGGCCCCGCCGCCGCCGCCGGAGCCGCCCGCGCCGCCGTCGCCACCCGTGCCGATCAGTGCAGAGGAGTACGCGCTGCCGTTTCCGCCCGCGCCGCCGGAGCCGCCCGCGCCCCCATTGCCGCCGTGCCCACCGGCGCCGCCGCTTCCGCTCTGCAGCACGGTTCCGTCGTTGACGACGGCAGTCGAGCCACCATTGAGGTAGAGGGCGAACGAACCACCGCCGCCCGTGCCGGCGGTGCCGCCGGCACCGCCGCCGCCACCACCACCGCCGCCCCCGGCGCCGTCACCGCCGCCTCCCTGCAGTGAGAAGAAATCACCTGAACCGCCGCCCCCCGGGCCGCCGCCACTGCCGCCGCCGCCGGCGCGGCCCGCCGTGGCCGAGCCCGGAGCGTACGTGTCGCCCCAGCTGGCTCCGGCGGTCGTCTCCGACGATCCGTTGGTACCGGAGGCGCCGTCGGCGCCGGCAGAACCGGCCGATCCGGAGCTGCCGGCCTTGCAGCACCAGCTGCCACGACCGGTGCCGCCCCAGTGTCCGGGATCTCCCGCCGCCCCGGCGGAGGCGCCGGGAGAGCCACCGGCCACGGTTGGGGCCGGAGCACCACCCGCGCCCCCGGAGCCCACGATTGTCAGCCCCCGTATGAACCCAAGCAAGGCGACGTGCGCCGCGACGGCGGTCGGAGTCGCGCCGTTGCCGCCGCCGGCGCCGTCACTGCCGGCTGCACCGGCGGCGCCGGACACTCCGTCTACTCCCGGGTTACCCGAGGCCGCGATCACTCTGTCGTCGGACAGGGTGACGCTCGCGCCGCCGATCAGCCGGACGCCGTATGCGGAGGCGCCGGCCACGCCGGGAACCGGACTCGATTGGACCGTAACGCCCTGCAGCACGGCACCTCCTGTCCCGTCGAACACGAGGCCGTCCTGCTGGCCATTGCCGTTGAACACGGTTTGGTCGGCGCTGTTGGCGGTCCAGCCCGCAGCCTGGTCGAGGCCGCCGATCAGACTGAAGTTGGAGAACGCGGCACCGAAGGTGAACGGGTTGTAGGTGCCGCCGGCGAGGAGCACCTGGCCCAGCTGGCTTCCCGACCCTCCGGCGATCCCGAACGCAGTGGCGAGGTCGGCGACGGGCTGAGAGGCGGTCCCGGGATTGGCGTCACTGCCCGTCGCGCTCGAGACGTAGACGGCAAAGGTTCTCGCCGTCGCGCCTGTTGGCGGCGTCCGGTTGTAGATGTCGACGGACCCGCCGCTGGCCGCATCGGCCACGAAAAGCCGAGTGCCATCACTGCTGAGACCAAGCGTCGGCTGGCCGTCGCCCGGATCGCCGCCCAGTCCGGCGACCCCGGCCGGGCTCACATTGGAGGCGCTGAGTGCGCCATTGCCGCCGTTGACCGCGAGCTCGAGCACCGACTGGGGCTGGGTCGCGCCGGGCGATGCGATCGCGTACACGTCGTATCCGTCCTGGCTGGCGATGACCGACTCGGCGCCTGTGAGCGCCGAGTCGGTGGCGCACGCAGCTGGAGCGGTCTCATCGTCGGTGCCGTCCGCGCTGATGCATCCGGCCGAACCGAACAGCTGCGTAAGCGCACCGGTCGTCGGATTTCGGGAGAGCACCGTGATCGCGCCGCCCGATCGACCACCCGAGACCGCGTATACGTAGCGGGCCTGCGAGTCCTGACTGATGGCTAGCCCGCCGGTCGCGTTGACGAGCCCGCGCATCGTCGCCCCGCAGGAGATGTTTGTCATCGACTCGTCCTGGACGCAGCCGCCACCCCCGGCGAAGTTCCCCCCTGATAGGGGAAGCCACTGGACCGCGTTGGCCGAGCCGCCCTGGCCGCTCGAGGGCGCGGCAGCCGCCTGATACAGGAACGCGCCGTCCGGCGACACGCCCATCTGGCCCTCGACGCCACCAACCTGCTGGAGCGGCGCGGAAATGCAACCGGGCGCCCCAGCGACCGTCGATGCACATCCGATCGGGGCCAGGTGGCCGGTCGCGTCGACCGAGAAGGCAGTGAGCGTCTGCGAACCGTCTGTGTAGACGTCGCCGCCGCTTGGGCTGACAGCGATCTGCTGTCCGGGTGTGGATACCCCGGTACAGGCCCCGCCCGCCCCGCCCGGATAGGTGCCGTTTGGACTCAGGCACTGCAAGAACGTCAGCGTGCCGCCGCCAGACACCCGGAACACGTCGAGCTGGTCCTCTGCTTGGGAATTGAGCGAGGTCTCGTAGACATAGTTTCCGGAGGGACTGGCGGCGATCTCGTAAGGAGCGGCCCCGGTGAGTTGGACGGGGGAAAAGGTCTGCAATGTCGAGCCCGTCACGACATAGATCTTGCTTCCGGCCGCAATGAATGCAGACTGACCGGCGGTAGCCACCAGGTTCGCCCCCGCCGCCGACACCTTGGAGGCGGGTTGCGACAGAGCCACGCTCGCCTCCGCGGCGCCCGCCGCGATCATCGAGGCGATGACGGCCAGGACCAGCGTCAACGGAAGCAGTGGCCTCCCCACGAGCCTGGAGCTTAGAGACTCCGTGTATGCGTTAGTCCTGGTAGCCGAGCTCGCGGGCGTATTTATTGCGGTACTGCTGCTGGACCTGCATGACCTTCTGCACGTACGCCCGGGTCTGCGGGAACGGGATGTCGTCGATCGTGAACGTCTGACCCCTTGCCTGAACGTCGGCGAGCCAGCGCTGGACGTTTGTCTCACCCCCGTTGTAGGCGGCGAGCGCGAGCATCTCGGTCGTATTCGAGGGCTGGCCTGAATCGCTGAACTCGTCCATCAGGTAGCGGAGGTAGTAGCTGCCATAGGCGATGTTGACGGCCGGCGTCGCCAGGTCGGTAACGGTGAAGGCCGTCGCCCCGGAGCGGCGGGCAAGGAACTCCGCCGTCGCCGGCTCGATCTGCATCAGCCCTTCGGCACCGGTCGGAGAAGTGCGCGCGTCGAATCGCGTCTCGGCGTAGATCACCGCGGCGATCAGGGCCGGGTCGAGGCGCTTGGCAGCAGCTTGCTGCTTGATGATCGACTGGTATTGGAGCGGGAGCGTCAGCCGTTGGATCGCCTTCTCGAACAGTGGAGAGATCAGGACGGCCAACAGCCCGCACAGGAGCAGCACCAGGACGACGGTCAGCCGTCGGCGGCGCAGATGCGAGCTCGAAGGCCCAACGGCGCGGGAGCCCGGCCGCCCCGCCCGGCGCGACGCAGACCGCGTTCGGGGACGCGCCGCCACAGTCCTCACCCCTCCAACAGTTCGAGCACCGATAACAGTTTCCGCTCCAGCTCCCGAATGTCGCCGTCGTTGACGACTACGTACGTCGACTTTGCGGCCTTTTCCTGCTGGCTGAGCTGACGCTCGCTCCGTTCCCGCAGAGCCCGGTGGCCGCGATGCGCGGCGCGTTGGCGGCGCAATGCCTCGTCGGCCACGACCGCAATTGTCGCGTCGAAGCCGTGGTCGGAACCGGATTCGAACAGCAGTGGCACCTCCACGACCACGGCCCGCGGCTTCGGCACGCCGCGATCGGCCTGCTGGCGAAACTCGGCGATGCGAGAGCCGACCAGAGGCCAGATCAGATGCTCGAGCCACACCCGGTCCGCGCCGGCCGCAAACGCCCGGTCGGCCAGCGCTGAGCGGTCGACCACTCCCCCGGGAGCGACCTCGCCGCCAAACCGGCTGACAACGGCATCCCGCACCTCGGTCGACCCGTATAGGTCATGCACGACGTCGTCGGCGGAAAGCGTAAGCGCCCCAAGTCGATCAAGGGCGCCCAGCGCCGTCGATTTGCCCGCCCCGATCCCGCCGGTCAGACCGACGAATGGGACACCGGGCACGTCTCCGCCTGCCTCTTCCGCCTCGACCGCCCGCAGAGGCGGGCGGCTGCCCTCAGGCGACCGGCTCGTCGCCGGCAGCCTCCGGCTGCGAATCGCTCGTCGGCTCCGCTTCGACCGGCTCCGCCTCGACCGGCTCCGGCACGACCGACTCGGCCTCGACCGGCTCCGCCACGACCGGCTCCGGCACGACCGACTCGGCCTCGACCGGCTCGGCGACGACGGGCTCCGCTTCGACCGGCTCGGCCTCGACCGGCTCGGCGACGACGGGCTCCGCTTCGACCGGCTCGGCCTCGACCGGCTCGGCCACGACCGGCTCGGCGACGACCGGCTCCGCCTCGACCGGCTCGGCCACAACCGCCTCGGCCGCGTCGGATGAAGCTGTCGCATCGGGCTCCTCCGAACCGGCTGGCGCCGTCCCACCGTCAGGGAGGGTCGCGTCGGGAGCCGCGTCGGCCGGTTCCGCCGGGAATTCGGCCAGAGCCTCAGCCGGCGCGTCGATCGGAACCTCGTCGGAGAAGACGTCCTCGGACAGATCCAACTCGGGCACCTCATCGAGGTCGGAACTCGCCGGCGGCACGATCGGCCGCACCGGAAGAACCTGACCCTCGACCCGCTTGATCGACAGCGATAGGCGCCGTCGCTCGGAGTCGATCTCGAGGATCTTGACGCGGACCGGATCGCCCGGCTGGATGATCTCGCGGGGGTTCTCGACGTGGTGCTGAGCCAGCTCGGAGATGTGCACGAGACCCTCAACGCCGTCGAGAATCTCGACGAACGCGCCGAACGTGACGACCTTCGTGACGTTGCCCTCGAGCTCGTCGCCGATGTTGTAGGTGTCGACGACCCGCTGCCACGGATCCTCCTGGGTCTGCTTGAGACCCAGCGAGATCCGCTGGCGCTGCCGATCGATGTCGAGCACCTTGACCGAGACAGTGTCGCCGATCGAAAGGATCTCGGAAGGGTGGTTGACGTGCGACCACGACAGCTCAGAGATGTGGATCAGGCCATCGATCCCGTCGAGGTCGACGAACGCGCCGAAGTCGACGATGTTGGAGATAACGCCCTCGACGACCTGGCCGGGCTGGAGGCGGTCGAGGATCCGCTCGCGGTCCTCCTTGCGCTGCTCCTCGAGCACCGCGCGCCGCGACAGCACGACGTTGTTGCGCGTGCGGTTGAGCTCGATCACCTTGCACTCGATCGTCTGCCCCATGTACTCGTCGAGGTTCGGGACCCGGCGAATGTCGACCAGCGACGCCGGCAGGAAGCCGCGCACGCCAAGGTCGATGATCAGACCACCCTTGACGACCTCGATCACCGTGCCGCTGACAGGCTCGCCCGACTGCGCCGCCGCCTCGATCCGGCGCCACGCCTTCTCGAACCGCGCGCGCTTCTTGGAGAGGAGCAAGCGGCCGTCCTGGTCCTCCTTGGTGAGGACGACGGCGTCGACCTCCTCGCCGAGCGAAACCTCGTCGGCTGGATTGACCGACTTGCGAATTGAAAGCTCGTTCGCCGGGATGACGCCCTCGGACTTGTAACCGATGTCGACGAGGACCTCGTCGTTGTCGATGCGAACGACATGCCCGGTGACGACGTCACCTTCCGAGAACGGATGAATCGTCGCGTCGTAGTTGGGGACGATCCTGCCGTCGATCTCGAGGAGTAGGCCGTTCGACCCTTCGACGACCTTTGCGCCCGGCGGTTCGGTGGGGGTTGGTGCTGTGATAGTTGACATTTGTTCTGCCTGAGGATAGCCAGCCCAGGCAAGCCGCGGTACCACGTACGCCGGTCCGTATCATCTCGCGCCAATGCCGGTGCGGGCAACCAAGCGCGGAGCCGACCGTACGCCGCTGGACCATGACTGCGACGTGCTGATCTGCGGGGCCAGCTTCGCGGGACTGGCAGTGGCACGCGAACTGGCCAGGACCGGCGCCAAGGTGATGGTAATCGACCGCTACGAAATCGGCGAACGCCAGACCTCGGCGTGCGGGATACCAACCCGCTGGCTCGAGGTCCTGGATCTCACCGCCGCGCTGCAGCAGACCTTCCCTGAACTCGTGATCCACACGCCGCACGTGACCGTTCGCTACGAGCTTCCGTGGACCTTCTCGACCTTCGACTACCGGACGCTATGCGCGCTTCTCGCAGACCAGGGCGACTTCTCCTTCGATACAGCAACGGTCAACGGACGTTCCGGTCCCGCCGACAGTGAAGGGGACGATGTCACGGTCCTGACCGACCGCGGCGAGATTCGCTCGCGGCTGGTCGTCGACGCGCTCGGCTGGCGGCGCGTGCTCGGCACAGGCGACCCGATCCAACCTCCCGAGGCCTATCTCTCCCGAGGTCTCGAGGTGCATCCCAACGGTGCCGGCGACGACCTCGAGATCTGGGTCGACCGGTCCTACGTTCCCGCGGGCTATGGCTGGAGTTTCCCGGCGGCCGAGGAGGTGCGCGTCGGGGTCGGCTCATTCGAGCCTCGCTTTCACGTCAAACAACCGACGATCAGGTTGGCCGACGACCTTGAGCGCGAAACGGTCCGCTACCAGGGCAACTGGATCCCCCACCGGATCCGCGAGGCCACCGAGGGCGGGGTGTTCTTCGTCGGCGACTCCGCGGGTCACTGCCTACCGCTTACGGCCGAGGGGATCAGGACGGCGTTCTACTTCGGGATTGCTGCCGGCCGGGAGCTCCGAGCCGTGCTCGACGGAGCCCAGACGAGGCCCGCGGCACTGGCCGCGTACGGGGCCTTCAGCGCGGCTCATCGCCGGACGTTCGAGTGGATGCTGCGGACCCAGCGACTGATCCCGCGCGTCCCGCCGCGGATCCTGGCCCCGGCGTTGCGGGGAATCGGCGCCAGGTCGATCGTCGCCTGGTCCTTCGGGCACTATCTCCGGATCGCGCCACCGGAGTTCGCCACAGCTGGCGCCCGATAGCGCGGCCCCGACGGCGCTAGGCCGCTAGTCAGTCGCTACTTGGCCGCTAGTCAGTCGCTACTTGGCCGCTAGCCAGTCGCTGCCGGCGCCCGCCTCGACAGCCAGCGGCGGATCCATCTCGAACGCCGCCGCCATCTCCCGGATCGCCAACTGCCGGACCTGGTCTGCCTCGGTGGCGGGTCCCTCGAACAAGAGCTCGTCGTGGATCTGCAGCACCAGCCGGGTCGCCAGACCCGCACTGGCAAGCGCGGCGTCGGTCCGGACCATCGCCACCTTCATGATGTCGGCGGCGGTTCCCTGGATCACCATGTTGACCGCGAACCGTTCGCCCTGCTTGCGCAACTCCCAACGCCGAGCGCGCAGCTCCGGAACCTGGCGACGGCGTCCGAACAGCGTCGAGACGTAGCCGTGCTCGGTCCCCTGCTCGATCGTCTGCTCGATGAACCGCCCGACGGCCGGGAATCCGGCCAGATACCGCTGGATGAACTCGTCGGCCTCCTCCTGCGGGATGTCGAGCCGGTCGGCCATCCCGTACGCCGACAGGCCATAGACGATCCCGTAGTTGATCATCTTCGCCTTCGAGCGCATTCCCGGATCGATCTGGTCGGGGGTGACGTCGAACACCCGGCAGGCGGTCGCCGTGTGAACGTCCTCGCCGCGACGGAAGATCTCCTTGAGGACGTCCTCGCCGGCGATATGAGCGAGCAGCCGCAGCTCCACCTGTGAGTAATCGGCCGAGACGAGCAGGTTGCCGGGCTCCGCGATGAAGCAGGCGCGGATCTCACGCCCCAGCGCGGTCCGGATCGGGATGTTTTGGAGATTCGGGTTGTTCGACGACAGGCGACCGGTGGTCGCCGCCGTCTGGTTGAAGGTCGTGTGGATCCGGCCGTCGGCCGCGATCAGCAGCGGCAGCGCATCGAGATATGTCTGCGCGAGCTTGGTCAGCTCGCGCCAGCGTTCGATCCTCGGCACCACCGGATGCTCGTCACGGATCGCCTGCAGCACCCGGGCGTCGGTGCTGTAGCCGGTCTTGCCCCGGCGCTTGCGCGATAGGCCGAGCTTGCCGAACAGGATCTCCTCCAGTTGTCGCGGCGAGCCGAGCATGAACTCCTCGCCGGTCAGTTCGAAGATCTCCCGCTCGAGCGCGTCGGCCTCCTCCTTGACGCGGGTCGAGATCGCGGCCAGCCGCTCGGTGTCGAGCTTCAACCCGGCCAGTTCCATGTGACGCAGAATCCGCACGAGCGGCAGCTCGACGTCGTTGAAGAGGTCGGTGAGCCCGCGACCGCGGATCTCCTCGCGTTGCCAGTCGGCGAGTTCGCGAACGAGCACCGCGTCGGCGGCGGCCGGGTCCGCGACCGAGGTGCCGAAGCCGCGCTCCTCCGTCAGCTCACGGAACGGGTAGGCGCGCCGGGCCGGCTCGAGCAGGTAGGCGCCGACCTCGGTGTCGTGCGCCAGCCGCTGGGGTACCCGCCCGAGCGACTTGGCGTCGTGCGCGATCACCGGCCTCGGGTCGAGCGCCGCGACCAGCTCGTCCGGCCCGGTGCAGGCACCGGCGACAACCTCGGACCCGCCCTTCGCGTGGACTCCGAAGCGCCACTCGCCGGCGGCGAACAGCGCGCCCTCCGGAGTGTCGGGCGGGCGCAGCGCGACCGCGACCTCGGTATTCGGAAGCCGCGACAGATCGTCGAGCGTCAGACCGTCCCGGAGCCGAGCGTTGACTTCGCCGCCACCGGCTCGCGATGCCGGTGGCGGCGCCGCGGCGTCGGCGGAGCCCAACGCCTCCTCGAGACGACGAAGCGGCTCGCGCAGCTCGAACAGCCGGAAGGTGTCGCGCAGCTTCGAACGGTCCGGCGCCTGTGCGACGAATGCCGCCAGGTCGAGGTCCAGCGGGATGTCTCGCTTGGCGGTTGCGAGCTGTTTGGAGATACGGGCGTCCTCCGCGTGAACGGTCAGGTTCTCCTTGCGCTTCGCCCCCGAGATCTGGTCGATGTTGCCGAGCACGTTCTCCAGCGACCCGAACCTCTGCAGCAGATCCGACGCAGTCTTGTCGCCGATCCCCGGAACGCCGGGGATGTTGTCACTCGTGTCGCCCTTCAGACCGATGAAGTCGGGCACCAGCGCGGGTGGGATTCCATAGCGGTCGATCACGCCCTGCGTGTCGTAGACCCTCGTGTCCGTGATCCCGCGCGAGGTCGTCATGATCCGCGTGTGATCGTCGACGAGTTGGTAGGCGTCGCGGTCGCCGGTCACGACCATTACGGGGATCGATTCTCCGTCTTGGTGTGCCAACGCGGTGATCGAGGCGATCACGTCATCGGCCTCGAAGCCCTCGACTCGGAGGTTCCGATAGCCGAACGCCTCGACGAGCGGCTCGAAGTGGGGCCACTGCTCCTTCAGCAGGTCGGGGCGCGAGGAGCGCTGCGCCTTGTATTCGGGATAGACCTCACGGCGGCCCGTGTCGCCGGCATCCCAAACGACCACGGTCGCCTTCGGCCCGTAGTCGGTGAGGATCTTGACGAGCATCGATGCGAACCCGAAGATCGCATTGGTCGGCATCCCGGTAGAGGTGGCGATCGACTCGGGGAGCGCAAAGAAAGCGCGGTACGCGAGGCTGTTGCCGTCGATCAGGAAGAGCTCGTCTGGCATTCAGGTGGTAGTTAATATCCTCGGCGCGGGGTTCAGCACTCTGGAGAAGTGAAGCCCGCCGTCGGCAGAGGTCTTGTACAGCCCGTATGACGTCAGCGTCGTCTCGCCCGACGGCGTGATGGTGTAACTGCCGAGCACGGAGTTGCTGGCGATCGTCGTGAACAGCGCCTGCCGCACCGCGGCGCGGTTGGCTCCGTTGCGGCCGAGCTGGGCGATCGTGTCAATCCCGAGCTCCATGGCCTCGTACCCATAGATCGCCCAGGGGTTTGGGTTGGCATGGGATCCGTAGAGGTGGTGGTAGAGGCCGAGGAGCGAGCTGCCCCCGGGATACTTCTTGAAGGGGATGGCCGGGCTGGTGCAGTACATCAGCGGGTCGATCGGCGTCTGGGTGCCGCCGATCCGGGGCTTTGTCCACGTCTCGGAGCAGACGGCGTCGGTGCCGAGGACCGGCATCGAGGGGAGCATCAGGTGGATCTCCCTGACGAGGTCGACCGCCGCGGTCGTCACGCGGCCCGAGTAGGCCAGGCAGTTGAAGTCGCGCGTTTTGAGGTCCTCGACGTACTTGCGGAAGTCAGTCCGGTTCGGCTTGATCTGGGTGGGAGCGCCCACCGCCAGGCCGTACATCGGCGCTGATCCGTGGATCAGCGCCGCCAGGCTGATCCCGTGCTGAGTCGTGTCCGAAACGAGCGCGACGCGCGTGCACCCGAGTTCTCGCTTCAGCGCCTGGACGCCGGCCGCTGCCTGGACGACGTCCGACGGGATCAGGCGGACGAAGTTGCGGCTGTCTGGGCCCGCGGGGTAGTAGCGAGCGGGTTCGTCGGGCTCATTGGGCTGCTGGCGCAGTGTCGCGTTGCGGACCGACGGCACCTGCGAGGTCAAACCGATGTAGCCACTGCCCGGGCCGACCTGGGCAAGCCCGGCCTGATTGAGGATCGGGATCGAGAACTCGCTCGCCGCCGAGTTGAAGTCGCCGATGTAGAAGACCGCCTTGTTGTCCGCCGCCGCCCTCATCGCGTTCCTCAGCGTTCTCTGCTGGTCCCAGCCGTCGCTCGCTCTGGTGGCGTCGTCGAGTGACGTGTAGCTGATCTTCAGGACCCCGGCCTGGTCGTGCGCTTCCCACAACGCGAGGCTGATCCCGTTCTCGATTGCCTTGGCCGCGCTGCTGTCGGGCCCCTGCAGCGGCAGGCTCGAGTAAACGTCAACCTCGACGATCGGCGGCGGTCGGTGCGTCTGTTGCGGCTTGTGGCGCTGGGCGACCGAATGACCGCCCCCGTCGCCTCCGCACGCAGTCAGACCGAGGCACAGAGCAGCCAGCGCCACCGGGGCACGTCGCGGCATCCGCGTCACCCGTGGGTTGTGGCAGCCCGGAGCGGGACGAGCGCGCCAGCGCTCAGCCGGTTGATCACGAACGCGTCCAGGCTCGTGTTGCCAGCGCTGTCGATCTTGAACGGACCCAACACCGAAGACGTCAAATTCAGCCGCAGGAAGTCGTGGGCAACAGTCTGCCGGTTGTTGGCTGCCTCGCCAGCCTCGGTGATGACATGTAGCACGGCCGACATCGCCGCGTAGCCGAAGATCGCCTGGGGAGCGGGATGATGGTGCCAGGCGCGGGCGAAAGCAGCCTCGAACGACCGCCCGGCTGCGCTGAGCGAGCTTGGCCAAATCCCCGGGGTCGAGACGTAGAGGTGCTTGACGGCGGGCGTCAGCGCCGAGGTAAATGCCGGAGTGTCCAGCGACGATGACCCGAACAGCAGTGCGGACGGGATCGACTTGGCGGCGGAGTTGAAGAAGCGCGCTGCGGCGGAGGGCGACTGCGAGCCGTAGAACATCGCGGCGGAACCCTGCTCGGAGTCGGAGACCTTGACAGAGGCACCGCCGGCGTCGGCTCGCACGGCCGCTGCGATCGACCTGCCGTAGTTGCTGCCGTCGTCGGAGACGTACACGCTTCCCGCTCCCATCGAGGCCATCTCCGCGACGATCGCCTTGGCCTCCTGAGCCGATGTCGGCACGACCCGTCCGAACGTGCGCCCGTAGGTGCTCCAGGATTCAAAGAAGTGCTGGGGGCTGCCGGGAACGGCGCTGGTCGCCTGGCCGAGTTCAAGCGCGGTGTCCGTCGGGCTGACCTGCAAGAGCTGTCGGGCGTTGGTGATCCCGACCGTCTGCTCGGAGTTTCCCGGTGCGACCTCGCCGAGGTAGGCGATCGCGCTCTGGTGCTGGATCGCGTACCGGGCGTTGTCGGACAGGACGTGCCCGCGCAGCTGGACAAGCTGGAGCTTGTAGTGGCTGGTCTGGTGAGACGCCTGGTCGTAGGCGAGCCGCTCGGCCTCGACGATGTCGCGCGCGACGGGGTTGGAGGCCAGATTCGACGGCTCGCTGACGAAGATCGCCAGCACCCGGCCCGTGGCGATCACGGCCGAGGAGCTGCCGCCGCTGCCCGAGGCACTACAGCCGGCGACCACCGACGCGAGCACGACGCACGCCGCGCCCCTTCGCGCGAGCGCCCGACTCCTGCGTTTCACTACCGGTCTTTCCGGCCTGTCAGGTAGGGCACGACATTGCGGATCCCGGTGACGACCAGCACCATCGCGATCGCGATCATGATGCCGTCGAACCCCGAGACGTTAAGCGCCCAGAGGACGATCCAGAGGGCGAGACCTGCCGTGGCCGTGACTACGAGTGCCATCGCGCAGATCCTATCCCCTAGGGGTGACTTTGGGGGCCACGTGGGCGCCAAAGTCGGGCCCCCAGGGCTATCTGATAGAGCCCGGGTCACTGGCCCGGCCTCCTCGGCTCGTCGCGCAGTGCCGCTGCAAACGCCCGGACGAGATCGCCGACCGCGGCGGCGGGATCGTCTGACTCCGCAGCCGCGCGTACCAGTCTGGTGCCGACGATCACCCCATCGGCCCCGGCCGCCGCGGCGGCGGCTGCCTGCTCCGGCGTACCGATCCCGAAGCCGACCGCCACCGGCACCACGGTGTGCGCGCGGGCGCGGGCGATCACGGCCGCCAGCCCCCCGTCCAAGGTGGCACGCTCGCCGGTGGTGCCGGTCACCGAAACGGTGTAGACGAAGCCGCGGGCGCGGGCGCCGATCGATTGCAAGCGCTGATCGGGGGTTGTGGGCGCGACCAGCGGTACCAGTGCCACGCCGCGCTGATCGCACGCCTCGAGCGTCGCCGGAGCCTCCTCCATTGGCAGGTCGGGAACGATCAGGCCGCTGGCTCCGACCTCGACCAGCATGTCGACGAACCGCTCGAGCCCGCGTGCGAGCACCAGGTTCGCGTAACACATGACCACGACCGGCACCTCCGTCGCGATCGCGCGCGCCACCGACAGCGCGTCGGCGACGTGCACGCCGGCCCGCAGGGCGGCAACGCCGGCCGCGTGGATCACCGGGCCGTCCGCAAGTGGGTCCGAGAACGGTACCCCCAGCTCGATCAGGTCGGCACCGCCATCGACGTAGGCGCGTGCGACCTCGAGCGAATGATCGAGATCGGGAAAGCCGGCCATCATGTACGGCATCAGGGCGGCGCGACGTCCATCTGCCCGCGCCGACTCGAAGGCCTCGGCGATTCTCTCGCTGCCCCCGACGGCCACGCTCACGACGCGTCCCGGAGCAGATCCAGAGCCTCGAGCAGGTCCTTGTCGCCGCGTCCAGACAGGCACACGAGGTCGAGCCCGCTGCCCGGGTTTGCGAGCACCCAGGCGAGCGCATGCGCGCTCTCCAGCGCCGGGATGATCCCCTCCAGCCGCGAGACCTGCGCGAAAGCCGCGAGCGCGTCGGCGTCGGTGACCGCGACGTACCGCGCGCGGCCCTGGTCTCGCAGCCAGGCATGCTCGGGGCCGCTGCCTGGATAGTCGAGCCCGGCGGATATCGAATGGGCCTCGAGGATCTGGCCATCCTCGTCCTGCATGACCGCGGAGTAGGCGCCGTGAAGGACCCCCGCCCGGCCCGTGTACCCGGCCGTCAGCGGTGCTCCGTGGCGCCCGCTCGCGAGTCCCTCCCCCGCTGCCTCGACGCCAACCAGCTCCACGTCCGTGTCGGAGAGGAAGCCGGCGAAGACTCCAATCGAGTTGGAGCCACCGCCGACGCATGCGATTACCCGGTCGGGGAGTCGGCCCGCCTGCGCCAGCACCTGGGTCCGGGCCTCGTCACCGATCACCCGCTGAAGGTCCCTGACCAGCGCCGGGTAGGGGGCAGGCCCGACACACGACCCGATGATGTAGTGGGAGGTCTCGACGTTGGTAACCCAGTCGCGGATCGCCGCCGAGACGGCCTCCTTCAACGTCCGCGCGCCGGCGTCGACGCCGACCACGGACGCACCGAGCAGCTCCATCCGATCGACGTTGGGGCGCTGGCGGCGGATGTCCTCGGTGCCCATGTAGACGACGCACTCGAGGTCCAGCAGCGCGCACGCGGTCGCAGATGCGACGCCATGCTGGCCGGCTCCGGTCTCGGCGATGATCCGACGCTTACCCATTCGCTGGGCGAGCAGCGCCTGGCCGAGGGCGTTGTTGATCTTGTGGGCCCCGGTGTGGTTCAGGTCCTCGCGCTTCAGGTAGACAGGGTGCCCCGCCGTCGCGCTGAGCCGCTCCGCGAGGTAGAGCGGCGAGGGCCGGCCGACGTAGTCTCGTAGGAGCGACGACAGGCGCTCGCGGAAGTCGGGGTCCTCCCGAGCACGCACCCACTCGCGCTCGAGCTCGACCAGCGCCGGCATCAGCGTCTCTGGAACGTACTGGCCCCCATATGGGCCAAAGCGGTGCTCGATGGAGGTGCTCACGATGTGGGTCTAGGCTGGAAGCGCGAGGCTGTCGGCGACGGCCGCGGCGAACTCGCGCATCAGCCCGTGATCCTTGACTCCCGGCGAGCTTTCGACGCCGCTGGCGACGTCGACCGCGAACGGCCGCACCACTTCGATCGCAGCCCCGACGTTCGCCGGCCGCAGGCCGCCGCTGAGGATCATCGGCACCGGCGCGGCCCCGCGCCCGCGAGGAACGAGCCGCCGGTAGTCCGCCGCCAGATCCCAGGCGAAGGTTTCGCCCGTTCCGCCCGGCACCTCCGCGACGTGGCTGTCGAGCAGGTGAAAGTCGGTGTGGAAGGGTGCCAGGGCGTGGACGTCGGCGCCGGTCCGCACCCGCGCCGTCTTGATCACCCGGCAGCCGGTCCGGCGCGCCACCTCCGCGCAGAAGGCCGGTCCCTCCTGCCCGTGAAGCTGCACAACCGTGAGCCCCGCCGCATCGGCCAGCTCGCCGACCTCCTGCAGGGTCGGGTTCACGAACACGCCGACGATCTCGGCGGCGCGACCGACGGTGGCGGAAAGCTCGACCGCTTGGTCGGGCACGACCGCGCGCGGGGACCGAGGCCACAGGATCATGCCGACCGCCCAGGCGCCGAGCGACACGGCAAGCTCGGCGTCCTGTGCGCGGGTGATCCCGCAGAACTTGATGACAGGCGCCGTGGTCATCCAGCAATCGTAGATGTGAGCGTCCGCGTGGCGCCCTCGATGTCGACCGAGCGCATCAGCGCCTCACCGATCAGCACGGCGTCGATCCCGGCGGCGGCGAGTTCGTCGAGTTCATGGCGGCTCGAGAAGCCCGACTCGGCGACCTTGATCGTCGACCCCGGGATCTCCGGCAGGAGCTCGAACGTGGTGCGCAGATCGACGTCGAGCGTCGCCAGGTTGCGGTTGTTGATGCCGATGATCGGCGCGTCGAGGGCGAGCGCCACCCCCAGCTCAGACCTATCGTGAACCTCCATCAGGACCTCGAGTCCGAGCCGTGCGGCCAATCCTTGGAGGGCTGCGAGCCGGTCGGGGTCGCCTGGAAAGGCTGCAACGATCAGGAGAATCGCGTCGGCGCCGGCAACGGACGCCTCGTACACCTGGTAGTCGGTGACGATGAAGTCCTTGCGCAGAATTGGCAGCCCGGTCAGGCGGTTGGCGGCGATGATGTCGTCGAGCTCGCCGTGGAACCGCGACGGCTCGGTCAGGATCGACAGTGCTACGGCCCCCCCGCGTTCGTAGGCCGTGACCACCTGCTCGAGCGAGAGGTCGTCGCGAATCACGCCGGCCGACGGTGAGGCACGCTTGTGCTCCGCGATCACCGCGACTCGGCCGGGACCGGCTGAGCGCAGCGCCGAACTGAAGCGGCGGCGAGCGGCGGTCTGGGCGGCGACGCGCTGACGGGCCGCATCGACGATCTGCTGGAGCACGTCTGTCACGAGAGGGCGGGCTCGTTCGGGGCGAGTTCCTGAGTGCGGACGACAAACCGCTCGAGCGTGGCCGCGGCGGCGCCGCTGTCGACCGCCTCCTGCGCGCGGATCACGCCGTCGTACAGCGAGCCGGCCCCACCGGCGGTGTAGATCGCCGCGCCGGCATTCAGCACCGCCAGGTCGCGCGCCGCGCCGGGCTCGCCGGCGAAGATCGCCCGCATGATCGCCGCGTTCTCGGCGGGGTCCCCGCCGGGGACCCGGTCCGGCGGGTGGCGGGTCAGCGACAGCTCCTCCGGGGTGACGTCGTACTCGCGCAACTCTCCGCTGATCACCTCGATCACGTGGGTCCCGGCCGAGATGCTGAGCTCGTCGAGGTCGTCGTCGCTGCAGACGACCATCGCGTGGTGGGTCCCAAGCAGGGCCAGCGCCCCCGCCATCTTCGGGAGGTTGTGGAGGTTTGAGACACCCAGAAGCTGCCGTCGGGCGCCGGCCGGATTGGTCAGCGGTCCGAGGAAGTTGAAGGTCGTTCGCACCGCGAGCTGCTGGCGCACCGCGACCACGTGGCGGGTCGCAGGATGGTGGTAGGGGGCGAACATGAACCCGAAGCCGATCTCGTCGATGCAGCGCCCGATCGCGGCCGGCTCGAGATCGATCCTGGCCCCGGCCGCCTCGAGCACGTCGGCGGACCCCGACAGGCCGGTCGCCGAACGACTGCCGTGCTTGGCGACGGCGCAGCCCGCACCGGCGGCGATCAGCGCCGCGGTCGTCGAGACGTTGAAGGTCCGCCGGCCACCGCCGGTCCCGGCGGTGTCGAGCAGATCCTCGTGATCGCTGCGGACGACCGCCGCCAACGCTCGCATCGTTCGCGCGAGCCCGGCCAGCTCCTGCACGGTCTCCCCCTTGACCCGCAGGGCGATCAGGAAGCCTGCGATCTGGATATCGGAGGCGTCGCCGGACATGATCTCCGCCAGCACCGCGGCCGCCTCGTCCTCGGTCAGGTCGTAGCGGTCGGCGAGGCGGTCGATCGAGCGGGTCAGCAGCTCGGTCACAACCGGCGCTCCACGAAGTTGGCCAGCAGCTCGCGCCCATTCTGTGTGAGGACCGACTCGGGGTGGAACTGGACCCCCTCGGCCGGCAGCTCTCGGTGACGGACCGCCATCACGACGCCGCCGCCAACGGCGCTGCGCTCGAGCAAGTCGGGAAGCGCCGGGTCGACGACCAGCGAGTGGTAGCGGCCAACTTCGAGCTCACCGGGCAGGTCACGGAAGATCGTGCGGCCATCGTGCTCGATCGTGGTCGTCTTGCCGTGGACCGGGTCGTGCTGGACGACCTTGCCGCCCCACGCCTGCACGAGCGCCTGATGGCCGAGACAGACGCCGAGGGTCGGGATCCTCGCCGCCGGGAAACGACGGACCACCTCCAGGCTGATCCCCGCCTCGTTGGGGGTGCAGGGCCCCGGCGAGACGACCACTCGGTCATAGCCCCGAAGCAGCAGGTCATCGACCTTCGCGTGGTTGTTGCGGACGACCTCGATGTCATGGGCCGGCGTCGTCAACTCCCCCAGATACTGAACGAGGTTGTAGGTGAAGCTGTCGTAGTTGTCGAGGACGAGGATCCGCACGGCTCACTCCCAGTCGGGCTGAGCGCAGGCCAACTCGATCGCCTGCAGCATCGCGCGGCTCTTGGCGATCGACTCCTCGTACTCGTACGCCGGCTTGGCGTCGGCGACCGTTCCGCCGCCAGCCTGGATGTGGGCGACACCGTCCTTGACCACCACGGTGCGAATGTGGATGCAGGTATCGAGGTCACCGGTGTAGCTGACATAGCCGATGGCGCCGCCGTAGCCTCCGCGTTTCACCGGCTCGAGCTCGTCGATGATCTGCATCGCGCGGACCTTCGGGGCGCCCGACAGGGTGCCCGCGGGGAGGACCGAGCGCAGTGCCTGCAGGGCACTGACGCCGGAGCGAAGACGCCCGCTGACGTTCGAGACGATGTGCATCACGTGGCTGTAGTTCTCAACGACCATGAAGTCCTCGACCTTGACGCTGCCGTACTCCGACACCCGCCCAAGGTCGTTGCGCCCGAGGTCGACGAGCATCACATGCTCCGCTCGCTCCTTGGGGTCGGCCAGCAGCCCCTCCGCCATCCTCGCGTCCTCCTCGACGCTCGCGCCGCGCGGCCTGGTGCCGGCTACCGGGCGGGTGGCGACACGGCGTCCACTGACGGTCAGGAGCGGCTCGGGGCTGGCGCCGGCTATCTCGAAGTCGCCGAAGTCCAGGAAGTACATGTACGGACTGGGATTGACGGCGCGGAGGCCCCGGTAAATGCTGAACGCGCTCACCGGGACCGCCGCCGACCAGCGCTGGCTGGGCACGACCTGGAAGGCGTCGCCGGCGCGGATGTAGGCGATGATCCGCTCGACGTTTGCCTCGAACTGCTCGCGGGTCATGTTCGACGTGAACCCCACCCCGCCCCGCTCCGACACGCGGCCCCGCGGCTGATCGGTCGCGGCCGGCGGCAGTGGAGCGGCCAGCGCCGCCCGCACCTCGGCGATCTTCGCTCGCGCGGTCTCGGCGTCGTCATCGGGATGGGCGACGACGGTGATCGTGCGCTGCAGGTGGTCGAACACGACCAGCGCGTCGGTCAGCATCAGCGCCAGATCCGGCACGTGGAGCGGATCCGGATTGGGCTCGCCGAGCGGCTCGACGGTGCGAACCAGGTCGTAGGCGAACATGCCGACGGCGCCGCCCGCGAACGGCGGCAGATCCGCAGAGCGTTCGGCCGGCGTCAGGTCGAGCTCGCGCTGCGCGAGCTCGTACGGGTCGCCGGGGTCGCCGAGCGACCAACGCAGGACCTTTCGGGGGCGATAGCCGATGAACGAGTAGCGACCGACGCGGCCGTGCTCGGCCGACTCCAGCAGGAATGAAGGCTCGCCTCGACCGGCGGCACGAAGCTTCAGGTATACGGAGACCGGTGTCTCTGTGTCTTCGATCCAGGTTTCGGTGACCACAACCGACTCAGCGACGGCGCTCATCGAGCACCCTCTCGGCGTCGGCGAGGCTGAGATCGCGGCTGGCGAGCAGGACCGAAAGGTGATAGAGGACGTCAGCGGCCTCCTCGGCAAGCCGGTCGTCGGTTTCCTCGCGCGCGGCCCGCGCCACCTCCTCGGCCTCCTCCCGGACCTTCTCCCCGATCCGTGTGGGATCGGCCAGCAGCGCCACCGTGTAGGAGCCATCGGGCCGCTCCCGCTTGCGCCGGGCGATCGTACGCTCGAGCGCCGGGAGCGACTCGTATGGCGCGCTCGGCTCGAACTCGCCGCGGTAAAAGCAGGTCCGCTCGCCCGTGTGGCAGGCAGGGCCCGCCTGGTCGACCAGCGCCAGCAGCGCGTCGGCGTCACAGTCGTAGCGCAGCGACCTCAGCCGCTGCGTGTTTCCGGAGGTCTCTCCCTTGTGCCAGAGCTGCTGTCGGGACCGGCTCCAAAAGTGCATCTCGCCGGTCTCGCGGGTCCGGCCGAGCGCCTCCGCGTTCATGTAGGCGAGGGTGAGAACCTCGCCGGTGTCCCACGCCTGGACGATGCAGGGCACGAGCCCGCGCTCATCGAACTTGACCTCTGCGTCCTCCACGGTCAGCCGAAGTCTAGGAGTAATGGGCGATCCGCTATTCGATCCCGAGGCGATCGAGCACCCGCTCGTCAGCGCGCCAATGGCGCCGCACTCGAACCGACAGCGCGAGATGGACGCGCGTACCGAGCTCGCGTTCGATCGCGCGACGGGCGGCGGTTCCGATCGACTTGATCATCCGTCCGCCGGCGCCGATCAGGATCCCCTTCTGGGATTCGGTCTCGACCAGCACGACCGCCACCAGGCGAAGCAGATCGGGGCGCTGTTGCTCGATCGACTCGATCTCGACCTCGACCGCGTGTGGCACCTCCTCACGCGTCCGAGCCAGCACCTGCTCACGGACCAGTTCAGCGAGCACCACCGACTCCGTCTGATCCGAGCGCTGCTCGGCTCCGAAGTACATCGGGCCCTCCGGCAGCAGCGCCACGAGGTACTCGACCAAGCCAGCCACGCCGCTGCCAGTTCGCGCCGAGACCGGGAAGATCTCGTCGCCAACTCCGATCTCCGCAGCCTCCTGAAGGACTCGCGCCGTCTTGCCCCGATCGGTCCGGTCAACTTTGTTGACCGCGATCACAACGGGCGTCGAAGCACCCGCTCGGGCGAGCATGCCGGCGATGAACCGGTCGCCGGGCCCGATCCCCTGCTCGGCGTTCAAGACCAACAGGCACCCGTCGGCATCGGCCAGCTCGCGCTCAACCCGGCGCTGCATCCGCTCCGTCAACGCGTCTCGCGGACGCTGGACGCCTGGCAGATCGACCATCACCAGCTGCCACCCCCGACCATTGGCCACGCCCCGAATCGCGCGACGGGTCGTCTGCGGCTTGTCGGAGACGATCGCGACCTTGCTACCAACGATCGCGTTCGCCAGGGTCGATTTGCCGACGTTTGGCCGCCCCGCCAGGGCGATGAAACCCGATCGAGTCACCGGACCCAGCGCATCAGCTCGTCTTGCAGCGCCAGCATCTCGCCGTCATCGGATTCGTGGTCCATTCCGGTCAGATGCAGGGTTCCGTGGATCACTGCTTCGCGCAGGTCGTCGGTGTGCTCGGGGCAGATGACGATGTCGCCGATCTCCCGAGGCCCGGCCGCATCCCCGTCTTCATCGACGCCGAACGACAGCACGTCGGTTGGCGAGTCAACGCTACGGAATTCCCGGTTGAGGTCCTGAATCCGGTCCGAATCGACGAACTCGACCGCCATGTGCCCATCGTCGATTCCGGCCGAGGCCAGTGCCAGCACGCAGAGCTCGCGAACCTCCAGCGCCGTCGGCGCGTCTGGCACGAGCAGGTCGATTCCGAGGATTTCGATGTCGAGCCCGGTCGACCCCATCAGCCAGGACCGCGGCCCGTCAAGCCCGTTTCGCAGGACGAAGCTCGGGCGCCAGCCGTTGGGCGTGATCGGTGTAGGCGGCAACGATCCGTCGAACCATCTTGTGGCGGACCACGTCCTCGTCGCCGAATCGGACGAACTCGATCCCCTCGACCCCATCGAGGATCTCCGCGACGGTCACGAGCCCAGAATCCTGGTCGCGTGGAAGATCGACCTGCGTGATGTCGCCGGTCACCACCATCTTGGAGTTGAACCCGAGCCGCGTCAGGAACATCTTCATCTGCTCCGGCGTGGTGTTTTGGGCTTCGTCGAGGATGATGAAACTGTCGTTCAAGCTGCGGCCGCGCATGAACGCGAGCGGTGCCACCTCGATCACCCCGCGCTCCAGGTGTTGGGAAACGCGCTCGGGCTCGAGCATGTCGTGGAGGGCATCGAACAGCGGCCGCAGGTACGGATCGACCTTGGCCATCAGGTCGCCCGGCAGGAATCCGAGACGCTCGCCGGCCTCGACGGCTGGGCGGGTAAGGATGATCCGGTTGACCTCGCGCCGGTGCAGCGCGCCCGCCGCGAGGGCCACAGCCAGGAAGGTCTTGCCGGTCCCAGCCGGCCCGATCCCGAAGGTGATCGTGTTGTTGCGGATCGAATCGACGTAGCGCTTCTGGTTGATCGTCTTGGGCGCGACCTTGTTTGCCCGGTGACGCCAGACGACGTCCTCCAGGATGGTGCTTGGGTCCTCGTGCTCGTCCAATGCCCGTGAAACGGCCTCGATCGTTCCGGGGGCGATCTCGTGTCCCTGGGCGACCAGTGCGGACAGCTCGTTGACGACCGCCGTCGCCGACTTCACGGCCTCGGGCTCACCGTCGAGGGTGAGCACGTTGCCCCTCAGGAACACCTCGCAGTCGAGGTGGCCCTGCAGCGCCCGGAGGATCGCGTCGCCCGTCCCTGCCAGCTCGGCGGCCGCGAGATTGTCTAGCTCGATCTGCTTACGCATCCAGTCAGTCCGCCAACGCGTCAGCCGCCCACTTCCAACGCCGCCCTGACCGCCGCCGACGCCCGCCTCCCGTCGACCTGGCCGTCGGCGCGGGCCATCACGACCTTCATGACCGCGCCCATGTCCTTGGGAGCGCTGGCGCCCGTCTGCGCGATCGCGTCGACGACCAGTCCATGGAGCTCCTCATCACCCAACTCGGGCGGCAGGTACCCGGCGATCAGCTCGGACTCGGCCGTCTCCCGAGCGGCCAGATCCGGCCGGTTTCCCTGCTCGAACTGCGTCGCCGCGTCGAGCCTGCGCTTGCGCTCGCGGCGCAACACTGCCAGCTCGTCGCCGGGCCCCTCCTTGGCGTCCTTCTGAAGCTCTGAGATGAGCAGACGCAACGCTCCGACCCGATCTTTGTCGCCGGATTTCATCGCGCGAACTGCGTCGGCGCGGGCCTGTTCGAGGACGCTCAACTACGTCACAGGATACGACGCTCAGCCGACGCACCCGTGCACGAAGCGTTAAACACGAGCCGGGCCGCGTTACGCGGCCCGGCTCGCCTGCCCTAGTTGCAATTCCCGCCCGCGACCGACACTCCCACATACCCCTGGGCCTCCGCGGTACCTCGGCACTGTCCTCGTGACGTTGCGCTTGGAGAGGAGAGAGAACTCATGCGTATGACCGGCACGAAGCTTTCAGTCGAGGCAAAACACAGTCCAGGGGTTGGCCACCAATGGTGAGAGCGATCGCGAGCGGGTTTGGGCAACTTCGGGAATCACCTCCTTGACGGTTTCCCGGTTCGCAGGTTGATGAAATGATGCCGGTGCAGACCGGGTCCGGCATCATCCGTCTGGACAGAATTCGCCCGTCCAGCATTAGCCGGTGGGCTATTCAGGGTTGTCGAGCGGCGGCGGGTGGCCGAGCTGGCCCATCTCCGCGATGTCCCGAGGGAACAGGATCTCTACCGACCAGTCGGCGATCAGCCGCGATTTCCGGTCCAGCCCCGGCATCCAAGCGAGGTGGTAGAAGCGACAGATCGCCCAGGCGAGGAAGCCCCTCAGCTTGATCCCCATGATGTCCGCGACCGCTCGGTGACGCCCGAGCTCGGCAAACACCCCGAGCGTCTTGAAGGTGAACGGTCGCGCCGGCTTGCCCCGCATCACCGCGGCGAGGTTATGCGCCATCAACTTGCCCTGGCGGATCGCGTGCTGGGCCGTCGGCGGGCAGGGCATCCCCGGCCGCGCGGGGTCCGGGACGGCTGCGATGTCTCCGAGCGCCCAGACGTTGCGAAAGCCCTCTACGCGCATGAACTCGTCGCACACGATTCGGCCGCGGTCCAGCGGCAGCCCGAGCTGTGAGGCAAATGGGCTCGCACGAACGCCCGCCGTCCAGACGACGGTTCGACACGACAGCGTCTCGCCGGTAGAGAGCGTGATCGAGTCGTCGCGGACCTCGGTCACATGGACCCCAAGCCGGAATTCAATCCCGCGGCTGCGCAGGAGCTTGAGCGTGAAGTCGGCGAGCTCGGGCTGAACCTCGGGCATGATCCGATCGGCCACGTCGATCAGGGTGAAGCTGGTGCCGACCTCGCGACACCGGGGGTAGCGGCGGATCGCGTCGCGGGCGAAGTCGGCCAGCTCGGCGATTCCCTCGAGCCCCGCGTAACCGCCGCCGATGAATACGAAGCTCAGGTAGACCCGGCGCGAATCAGGATCGTCGATCCCCTCCGCGACCTCCATTTGGCGAATGATCCGGTTGCGCAGTGCCGTCGCCTCCGCGATCGTCTTGAAGCCGATCGCGTGCTCGACCAGCCCCGGAATCGGAACGACCCTGGCGATCGAGCCGAGCGCCACGACCAAGTGGTCGTAGCGGTATTCCTTCTGCATGCCGGCGATCATGTCGACCTGGATGACGCTCCGGGCGGGGTCTCCGCCGGTCACGTAGCCGAGCCGTAGGGAGGTTCGCCGCAGGTGCTCGCGCAGCGGCACGACGATGTGTCGAGGGTCGAGCGTCCCGGCGGCCGCGCCTGGCAGCAGCGGCGTGTACAGCATGAAGTTGACGTCGCTGATCAGCGTGATCCGGACCCCGGGCGGGGCGAGCCGCTCGAGCGTCTTGGCGGTGTAATAACCACCGAAACCGCCCCCCGCGATGACAACGTGCTGGCTGATCGGCCTGAGGCTAGCGTCAGTTGGAGACCAGCAGCAGAGCAGTCCATCCGGCGCTGGTGCGCCGCTCCCGCTCGCGTAGACCGAGCTCGGCGAACGCCGAACTGATCGCGTCCGCCTCGTCGACCATGAGCCCGCTCGCGATCAACCGTCCCGGCACGCTGCCGACACCGGAGCGAAGCGTTGCGCACCAGCCGCGCAGCAGCGGCGCCAGGAGGTTGCCGAGCACGAGCGCCGCCGGCGGCACCGGCTCGCTGCGCAAGTCGAACCGCCGGGCGTCGATCAACTCGGCGACGCCGTTGACGGACGCGTTGGCGGTCGTCGCCTCGACACTCAACGGATCGTTGTCGAGCGCAAGCACCCTTCCCCAGCCGAGCAGCGCCGCGGTGATCCCGAGCACGCCCGAGCCACAGCCGAGATCGAGCACTGCCGGATCGCCCGTACCCGGCGCCGCCGACCCCGGTGCAAGCTCGAGCAGCATCTCCAGGCAGAGCCTGGTGGTCGCGTGGGCACCGGTCCCGAACGCACGACCCGGATCGATCACCACGTCCAGGCGGGTCGCCGCGGCCGGCTCCCACGGAGGTCGCACCGACAGCGTGTCACCGAGGATCAGCGGGCGATGGAACTCGCGCCAGCGCTCGGCCCAGTCGTCGGCGATCTCCGCGCTCGTCACCTCGACCAGTGCGCCGCCGGCCGCCGCCCTCAGCGCGGGCAACTCAGGGATCTCGCCCGGCATGCCGTAGACCGCGAACTCGACGGTCTCGGCGTCGACGTCGACCTCCTCAACACCGGCCGGCGTCAGCTCGAGCAGCTCCGCCAGCACCAGCTCTGACTCGGGGCGGCGTACCCGTACGGCCAGCCTCAGCACCGGCAGGCTCCGGCGCGGGTCAGCCGCCGAAAGCGCGCCTGAGTTTCCGGAGCACGCCCTCGTCGGAGCGGAGGTTCTCGTCGGTAAGCGACTCCGCCAGCCGCCCCGTCAGGTCACGTTGCTCGGCGGTCAACCGGCGCGGGATCACGACATTGACGACGACCTGGAGATCGCCGTGCCGGCGGCCGCGGAGCGGCGGCATCCCCCTGCCGCGGAGGACCAACGTCTCGTTCGGCTGCGTGCCCGCCGGGATCTCAAGGTCCGTCGGACCGTCCAGCGTTGGCACCTGGATCGTCGTCCCCAACGCCGCCAGCGGCGCTGACACGTCGACGGCCGTCAGCAGGTTGTCGCCATCGCGAACGAACCGATCGTCGGCGGCGACCCGCACGAGGACGTAGAGGTCGCCCGGCGGCCCGCCCCGATCGCCGGCGTGACCGCGGCCGGTGACGCGGATCCGCTGTCCGTCGGCGATCCCGGCCGGAACCTCGACGGTCACCTGTTCGGACTCGACGGTGCGGCCGCGGCCACGGCAAACGCCGCAGGGCTGCGCCGCGATCCGTCCGTCGCCATCGCACTGGTCGCAGACCGTGGCTCGCATCACCTGACCGAACGGCGTGCGCGTCACCGCCCGCAGCTGGCCGCTACCGCCGCAGCGTGGGCAGGTCTCGATTGGAGTCCCGGGCTCGGCACCGTTGCCGCGGCAGTGCTCGCAGAGGGCGACCGCGTCGAAGCGGACCTCAGCGGCGGTGCCGGCCGCCGCCTCGGCGAGGGTGAGCTCGATCGTCGTCGAGACGTCGCCGCCCTGAACGGGTCCTACCCGCCCACCCCCGCCACCCATCCGACCGCCGCCGAATGCATCGCCCAACGCATCGCCGAAGGCGCTCCCGAAGAACGCCTCGAAAATGTCTGTGACCGAGCCGAAGCCGTCGAAGTTCGGAGCGTAGCCCCCACTGCGCAGCCCGTCATGGCCGTAGCGGTCATACGTCGCCCGGCGCTCAGAGTCGGACAGGACCTCGTACGCCTCCGCGGCCTCCTTGAACTTCTCCTCGGCGGCCGGGTCGTGGCTGTTGACATCGGGGTGCAGCTCGCGAGCAAGCCGCCGAAAGGCCTTCTTGATCTCTCCCTCGCCTGCGTCCCGGGAAACCCCGAGAACCTCGTAATAGTCGCGCTTGCGCGCCTGCGCACTCATCGCTCAGACCACCTCAGCGCTCGTCATAGATCTCCGCGACGAAGGTCGATAGCTGTGCCGCCGCCTCGCGCACAGCGTGAATCACCGCGCCGTAGTCCATCCGCAGCGGGCCGATCACCGAGACGGCGCCAAGGTTTCGCTGTGGCAACCCATAGCCGGCAGCGACCACCGCCACCGATCGCAGCGCCGGCAGGTCGTTCTCGGCGCCGATCCGCACGAGCACGTCGCGCTCCACAAGGGCCCGGCTCAATACTCCGAGCATCGTTACGCGGCGCTCGAGCATGTCCATCAGCGCGTTGAGCTCGGTCACGTCGCCCTCCCGTCCGGCCAGCAGACGCGAGGTTCCGTCGACGTACAGGCTCTCCTGAGCCGAGGCGGCGAGGTCGGTGAAGACCGGCGACAGTGCCTCCAGGAAGGCGTTCTCCGTCGGCGACATCGACGGATCCCGCAGCCGCGGCCCGAGCATCCGCGCGCCGAGCCCGATCCCGACAAGGCGCTCGTTCAGGTAGCTCCCGGCCCAGTCGGCCAGCCCTTGATCGACCGGGTGCTCGAACGTGAACATCCGCTTGGTGACCCCGCCGGTGGAGGTGATCACTACGACCATCAGCACCTGTGGCTGGAGGGTCAGAACCTCGATATGCCGGATCGTCGCAGTATCGATCGGAGGCGCCGTCACCAGCGCGAGCAGGTTTGTCACCTGTGAGAGCGTCTCGGTGGTGACCCGCATCGCCTCGTCGACCTCGCGCCTGACCAAGATCAGCGACAGCTGCGGTCGCGGCGGCTCTGGCTCACTGGGAAGCAGCCGGTCGACGAAGTAGCGGTAGCCGGCTTCGGTTGGGACCCTGCCCGCTGAGGTGTGTGGATGAGCCAGCAGGCCGATTTCCTCGAGGCTCGCGAGCTCGTGCCTGATCGTTGAGGCGCCCCAGGCGAAACCCACCGACAGCGACTTGGAACCGACTGGCACGCCTACATCGAGGTACTCCTGGACGAGGCGGCGCAGCACCAGCTCCTGGCGATCGGTCAGCACCACCCTGATTCTAGGAGGGACTACCGCCGCGCCGGCTGGGCGGCCGAAGCCGGACTTCCGCGACGGCGCCTCGGATCAGACGCGTCTCCCCCTGCTTCGCCTCGAGCTTGGCAGACGCCACACCGTCGGCGACCTCCTCAACTGCACCGGTGACGGCTATCTCCTCTCCGATCTGCCCCATCCCGCGGAAGCTGACCGACAGCGACCGCAAGATCTCGGTCCCGCCCGCCCCGCCGGCCCGGCTCGGTCCGCCCGCCGCGTCGGTGACTGCCCGCGCCACCTGCGCCATCATCCACAGCCCATGGAGGATTCGACCCGGCAGCCCGACCGACCGCGCGAACTCGTCGTCGATGTGAATCGGATTGAAATCACCGGACGCACCCGCGTAGCGAACGGTGACGTACGGGTCGGGCGTCACCCGGAGTTCGATCCTGTCGCCCTCGGCCAGGCTCACTGAGCCCCCCGGACGATGTTGGTCCAGACGCCGGTGCAGACCAACTCGCCGCGTTGGTTGACCGACTCGGACTCGAACATGTAGAAGGCGAGGCCGGCGCGCTCGGAGATGCTCGTGACCGATAGCACCGTCGTGATCTCATCGCCGGCGACCACCACCGGCCCCGCCCAGCGGAATTCCTGGGAGCTATGCACGAGCATCGAGAAGTCGATCGCGAGATCGGGGTCGAACAGGCCCGCCCACAGCGCCCGACCGGCGTAGACGACGACGAACATCGGCGGCGCCGGCAGGTCCGCGTACCCGCCGGCCCGGGCAACCTCGAGGTCCCGGTACAGCGGGTTGGTCTCGCCCACCGCCTCGGCGTACTCGCGAATCTTCTCGCGGCCCACCGCATACAGGACCGACGGGTAGCGCTTTCCGACCTGCGAGATAACACGCGAACCAATCGCCATCGGTCATGATTGTTCCATGCAAATTCCGATCGGGGATTGGCGGAATTGTTCTAAACTCCACGTAGAACTGAACAAAGGAGAGAAATGACGCTTTCACTTGGCGATACCGCCCCCGACTTCGAGGCCGAGACGAGCGAGGGCCCCATCAGCTTCCACGACTGGATCGGCGACTCTTGGGCGGTGCTGTTCTCGCACCCCAAGAGCTTCACCCCGGTGTGCACAACCGAGCTCGGCTACTTGGCTCGGATCGAGCCCGAGTTCGCGCGTCGCGGCGTCAAGATCGTAGGGCTGTCGGTCGATGCCCTCGACAAGAACGAGGGCTGGGCCGACGACATCCGCGACACGACCGGCTACGCCCCGAACTACCCGATCATCAGCGACTCCGACTTCAACGTCTCGAAGCTGTATGGGATGCTGCCGGCGAGCACCGGGGGCGATTCGGGCGCTCGTACGCCGGCCGACAATCAGACGGTCCGCAGCGTCTTCGTGATTGGCCCCGACAAGAAGGTCAAGCTGATCCTCGTGTACCCGATGACGACCGGCCGGAACTTCGACGAGGTGCTGCGCGTGATCGACTCGCTGCAGCTGACCGCCAACCACAAGGTGGCGACACCGGCCCAGTGGCAGCAGGGCGACAAGGTGATCATCGCCGGCTCGGTCAACAACGAGCAGGCCAAGGAGCTGTTCGGCGACTGGGAAGAGCCGAAGCCCTACATCCGGATCGTCCCGCAGCCGTCCTGAGCAGGAGCTATTGGTGCTGGGGCTGGTCCCGCTAGACCAGCCCCAGCAAGGGGCGTACTCTTAAAGCTGTGAGCAGACGGTCCACGATACGAGCGTCGGACGACGATCGCGAACGAGTCGCCGAGCGGCTCCGGGAGGCCGCGGGCGAGGGGCGCCTGCTCGCTCACGAGCTCGAGGAGCGCCTCACGACGGCATTGCGGGCCCGCACCTACGGCGAGCTGGACAGCGTCGTCTGGGACCTCCCGGGTACGCGCGTCGGGGTACCCGAGCGCCGCCGCCGGCGTGGCGTCGCGGTGCTGCGCAACCAGCCGGCCCTGGTGGTCGCGATCGTGATCGCGTTTGCATTGGTCGCGATGGTGCTGGCGGTGGCGCTGTTCCTCGCCTTCTGGGGCGGGTGGCTGGTGATCGTCGCGTTCGTGACGCTGCTCCATCGCCGCGGCCGCTATGGCCGCGGGTTCCGCATTTAGCGGAATTAATCGAAGTTCTCGTTAATCGGCTAAAGCCAGCCGAATCGGCGACCGATAACCACTTTTGAAGTGGTTAGAGAACCAGCACGCCGAGCGGTGGCCGTTGCCGCCGTGGCGGCGGCCTATTTTGGCGCGTCCCAGCTCGGTTTTCCGCTGTCCGTCAACGACAGCGTTTTTACGATCTGGCCCGCGTCGGGCATCGGTCTCGCCGCGCTGCTGATCGGCGGCGTCTGGCTGTGGCCGGCGCTCCTCATCGGAGAGTTCGCAACGCGGCTGGCGCATGGCACCGCGGCCCCGGTCTCGCTGGCGCTCGGCGTCGGGGACATGCTCGAGTCGCTCGTGGCCGTGATGCTCCTCGCCCGCGTCGGCTTCGACCGGCGGCTGAACCGCACGCGCGACGTGCTGGCGCTGTTCGCGCTCGGCGCACTCGCGCCAACGATGATCGCCGCCACGATCGGAACGCTCGGGCTCGCGATCGGAGGCAGCCTCGCCTGGTCGTCGTTCTGGAGCAACTGGCATCTCTGGTGGCTTGGCGACGCGACCGGTGTGATCGTGATCGCGCCGCTCGCGCTTGTGTTCGTCCTCGACGGCTGGCGGTGGATTCGAGGGTTACGGTGGCCCGGCTGGTGGAAGGGGCTCGAGATAGCCGTTTGGCTTGCCGCGCTGGTGACGATCGTGCTGGTCGCCCTTGGGCTCCCCCTGCCATTCGCGACGCTGATCTTCCCGACGCTCGCCTGGGGTGCCCTTCGCTTCGGAAAGCGGGGAGCGACACTGGCGACCGCGGTGACGGGAATCGCCACAGTGCTGATCCTCAAGGGCGACCACAACACGGTGTCAGGGGTTTCGATCGACAGCGAGCTGCTGTTCGCCCAGTCGTTCCTGCTCGTCGTCGGTACAACGACGCTCGCGCTGGCGGTATTGATGGAGGAGACGGGCAGGACGATGCGGCGGCTACGCGTCAGTGAGATGGCAGCCACCGCGCTTGCCAACGAGCACGCGTCGCTGGGGACGGTCGCGACCGCGGTCGCCCGCCAGACCTCCCCGACGGAGATGTTCGAGTTGGTCAGCGCCGAGGCGGCGAAACTGCTCGACCAGCGGGAGGTGGTGGTGACCCGCGGAACTCCGGCGGACCAGGCGAGGGTACTTGGGGGGTGGCGGCGCGACGGATCACAGCCCAACGCCATTGGCGCGCCGCCCAGTGGCGGACTGAGCGCCGCGATCATGGTCGACCGCAGCGAATGGGGCCGACTCTGCGCGCCCGCGCTGGACCCTGCGACCGATCGGGCGCAGACGCGCCGGGCCGAAGCGACCCTGTCTCGCCTGGCTGGCCTGTTGGGCCTGGCGATCGGGAACGCCGAAGGCCGCCAGCAGCTGCTGCACCAGGCCTCGACGGATCCGCTGACCGGCCTCGCGAACCATCGCACCTTCCACGAGCGACTGGCCGAGGAGATGGCCAGGTGTCGGCGCTACGACCGCCCGATCTCGGTCGCGATGCTGGATGTCGACAATTTCAAGGAGATCAACGACACGGCCGGACACCTGGTCGGCGACACCACGCTCGCGGCCATCGCCCGCCGAATCGTCAACGTGATGCGCGCGGACGCGCTCGTCGCCCGTGTTGGCGGTGACGAGATCGGAGTAATCCTGCCCGAGTGCGACACCGCGACCGCCGAGCGGGCGATTGAGCGGGCGCGCCAAGCCGTGTGCGAGCAGCCGATCGACGACGTCGGGACGTTGACCGTTTCGGCCGGCCTGTGCGACCACGTCCACGCGACCACCGCAAGCCGCATCTTGCACTTCGCCGATCAGGCCCTCTACCAGGCCAAGTCCCGCGGCCGGGACGCCTGCGTCTGCTACTCGCCAGAGGTCGTCGCCGCGAGCTTGGAGAACTAGCGACCGGATCGAGAATCGGCCGGCTCGGTCGCGCGCCGTTCAGACCTTGTCGCCGAGCTCGAGCACCGCCAGGAATGCCTCCTGGGGTACCTCGATGCGGCCGACCTGCTTCATCCGCCGCTTGCCGCGCTTCTGCTGCTCGAGCAGCTTGCGCTTGCGGCTGATGTCGCCGCCATAGCATTTGGCGATCACGTCCTTGCGGTAGGCCTTGATCGTCTCGCGCGCGACGATCCGCGAACCGATCGCAGCCTGAATCGGCACGTCGTATTGCTGGCGCGGGATCTTCTCGCGGAGCTTCTCCGCCATCGTCCGGCCGACCTCCTGCGCCTTGGAGCGATGTACCAGCATCGACAGAGCGTCGATCGGCTCCCCCGCGAGCAGGATGTCGAGCTTGACGAGGTCCGACTCCCGCAGCCCGGTCAGCTCGTAGTCCAGCGAGGCGTAGCCGCGAGTGCGCGACTTCAGCTGATCGAAGAAGTCCAGCACTATCTCGGCCAGCGGCAGGTCGTAGGTGATCTGCAGGCGCTCGGCCGACAGGTAGTGGATGCCGGCGTGGTCGCCGCGACGCTCCTGGCAGAGCTCCATGAT
Source organism: uncultured Solirubrobacterales bacterium (assembly GCA_963805095.1). GTDB lineage: Bacteria > Actinomycetota > Thermoleophilia > Solirubrobacterales > Solirubrobacteraceae > Palsa-465. Next base: position 353,592 of record CAWDSW010000010.1, on the reverse strand, counting down.
CTGGCCGACGAATTCCTTCGGGGTCAGGATCGAGGCACGGATGTAGGGCTCGCGGACCTCCTCGATCAGGCTCGGCTCGGGCATGTCATTTGGCGAATGGACCGCCACGACGGTGCCGTCGGTCCGAGTCACCTCGTACTCGACGCTGGGCATCGTCGTCAGCAGCTCGAGGTCGTACTCACGCTCGAGTCGCTCGCGGACGATGTCCATGTGCAAGAGACCGAGAAATCCGCAACGGAAGCCGAAGCCGAGCGCGTCGCTGGTCTCGGGCTCCCAGGAGAGAGCTGCGTCGTTGAGCGTCAGCTTCTCGAGGGCGTCGCGTAGATCCGCGTAGTCGTCTGAATCGATCGGGAAGAGGCCGCAGAAGACCATTGGCTTGACCTCGCGGTAGCCGGGGAGCGGTTCGGTGGCCCCTCTCCGCGCGTTGGTCAGCGTGTCACCGACGCGCAGCTTGGTGACGTCCTTGATCCCGGTGATCAGGTATCCGACCTCGCCCGGACCAAGCCGCGCTGCCGAGGTCATCTCCGGCGTGAAGAAGCCGATGTCGTCGATATCGGCCTCGGTCCCGGCCTGCATCGCCAAGATCTCATCGCCCTTGGTGAAGGTCCCGTCGACCACCCTGATGTAGGCGACGACGCCACGGTATTGGTCGAACTCCGAGTCGAAGATCAGCGCCCGCGGCGGCGCATCCGGATCGCCTCGCGGTGGCGGCACCCGCTCGATCAGCTCGTCGAGGACCTCGGTCACGCCCTCGCCGGTCTTGGCGCTGATTCGCCGGACGGTGTCGGCCGGCTCGCCGAGCAGGTCCGCGACCTCCATCGCGACCCGGTCGGGCTCGGCTCCCGGCAGGTCAACCTTGTTCAGGCAGGGGATCAGCTCGAGTCCCGCGTCGATCGCCAGATAGGTGTTGGCGACGGTCTGCGCCTCCACGCCCTGGCTGGCGTCGACGACCAGCAGCGCGCCCTCGCACGCCGCGAGCGAGCGCGACACCTCATAGGTGAAGTCGACATGGCCCGGGGTGTCGATCAAATGCAGCTGGTAGTTCTCGCCGTCGATCCCCGAGGTGTAAAAGACCCGGACCGCCTGGGCCTTGATCGTGATTCCGCGCTCGCGCTCGAGCTCCATCGAGTCGAGTATCTGGGCGCGCATCGATCGCCCCTCGACGGTGTGGGTCAGCTCCAGGATGCGATCGGCCAGAGTCGACTTGCCGTGGTCGATGTGGGCGATGATCGAGAAGTTGCGGATGTGAGCCTGGTCGGTGATGGCACTCAGGTTAGAAGCGAAGCGCTCAGGCTCCAATGCCGGCGGCCGCCAAGCCGCCACGGACCAGTCGCTCGATCTGCCGTGCCTCGGGAATTCGCATTTCGAGTACAGCCCAGGCGTAGAAAGTCCCGGCGATCACCACCGCACCGCCGACGGACACGAGCTGGGCGAGCAGGGAGACGCCGAGGAGGCGGTCAAGCAGCACCCAGACCCCGCGCGCAATCGCCCCGGTCACGATCGACGCGACAACGATCCTGACCGTGATCATCGCCGTCTGCGGACCTTCGAGTCTGCCGTTGAAGCCGATCCGCAGCCGGTGCAGCAGAAGCCACGTCATGACGATGTTCGCGACCGCGGTGCCGATCACCAGACCCTGGATCCCGAGCGGCTTGTACAGGCCAATGCTGATGACGATGTCGATGGTCATGTTGATCGCCGCCAGACCGGTCGGGATCCAGGGGCGCCGCAGCGCGAAGAAGGTCCGCGTCAGCAGCAGGTTCACCCCGGCGAAAGGGAGGCTCCAGGCGAACCAGAAGAGCGCCAGCGCGGTCAGATGCGTCGAGATCGCGGTGAAATGACCGCGTTGGAAGACGAGCCGGGTGATCGGTGTCGCGAGCACCATCATCCCGACCGCCGACGGGATCAGCAGCAGGTTGATCTGGCGAATCCCGGTGGCGAGCGTGTGCCGCATTTCGGCAGGAGCGCGCCGCGCGGCCTGGCGACTCAGTGTTGGAAAGCGACCGTCGAGACAGCGACGCTGAAGACACCCTGCGGCAGCATGTAGATCAGGAACGCGGTCTGGATCGCGCGCGGCGCCTGCGGGTTGACCAGCGCTCCGAAGGTCGAGTTGATCAGCGCGTCGAGATTGACGATGCCGAGGCCGATCGTCACCGGCAGCATCAGCAGGAACACCTGCTTGACGCGGGGGTCGCGCCAGTCGAGCTGGAAGCCCAGGCGAAAGTCGATGCGCCGCAGGGCCGAGGCGATCAGCAGCAACTGGACCAGTGTCGCGACCAGCCACGCGACCGCGTAGGCGTAGATCGCATGGGTTTTGGAGAAGTGCGGGTGCAGCACGACCAGCAGCACCAGGATCACGAGGTTCCAGACCACCGGTGCGAGCGCCGGGATCGAGAACTCGTCGTAGGACTGCAGGATTCCGACCATCAGCCCGGTCAGCCCCAGCAGCAGCACCACGGGGAACAGGATCTGGGTCAGCGTCGCGGCCAGCTCGCCGTCGAAGTTGGGGCCGCTGAACAGCGGCAGAATCACTCCGGCCAGCAGGATCCCGACGACCGTGAGCGACCCCAACACGATCAGGATCAACCAGAACAGGGTCGAGGCCAGCCGGAACGCCTCGCGCCTTGCGGCCGTGCTCCAGCAGATCGGTGAAAACCGGCACAAAGGCGGCCGAAAGGGCCGCCTGCGCGAACAGGTTCGACATCAGGTTCGGGATCTGCGACGCGATCGTGAATGCCGAAGCCTGCAGCCCGGTGCCGAAGAAGTAGGCGGCTACGATCTCCCGCGCCAGCCCCACGATCCGAGACAGCGCCGTGAAGAAAGCGAAGATCGCGGTGTTGCGGGCGAGCCGGCGCCGTGGCCGATAGTTGGGGACTTGGCTCGTCAACCGGCCGCTATAGTACGGCCGCGCATGGCCAACATCGCCTCACAGAAGAAGCGGATCGAGCGCGCGCTCCGGGAGCGCGACGAGAACCGCCGCTACACCTCGCGGATCAAGACGTACTTTCGACGCCTCGAGCACGCCGTCGCCGAGGGCGACACCTCGACCGCCGACACCGAGCACAAGACGCTGGTGCGGACGATCGACAAGGCGGTCAAGCGTGGGGCGCTGCACCGCAACAATGGCGCCCGCAAGAAGTCGCGCGCCGCGCGGATTCGCCACAGTCTCGCCACGGACTAGCTGACTGCTGGGCCTGGCGAGCGCCGACGCCTGCGCGCGCCGAGGCCTGCGCGCACGACGCCTCCGAGCGCCGACGCCTGCGCGCGCCGACCCCTCGAGCGCAGACACCTCCGAGCGCCGACGCTGCGAGCGCCGGCACCTCAGCCAACCGGTGGAAAATCCCACACGCGCGCCCCGGTGTGGCGGCGTGTGCGCAGTTTCCCCCAAATAGAGTGGACTTCTCTTCACACCCCGCCCTGGGCGGCACGGTGTGCGCACTTTTCCTCGGAACGCCTGGGGCCCGGGGGCATCCCGAAGCATCGGCGCTGTATTCGCCCAGCACGTCGGGAACGCGAATCGGGACCGCAAAAGCGGACCGCGAAATCGGGGCCGCGCACATGAGGCGATCGCCGCGCATACCGCGACAACCGCCCCGGAACGATCAACCGGGCGCTAACTATGCTCCCAGGTGACGCTGAACGCGTTACCGCCAGCCGACAGCGCCGAGGGCTGCATCTTGACGGCGTCCGAGCTGGTCAGGCCGACGATCTCATGCGGACCCGAGTCGGCCGTGAATGACCCGAACGATCCCCCGGTGCCGGCCGTGGCGCTGGCTCCGCCAAAGTTCACTGTCCCGAAATCGGACAGCTGCGCGAGCTGACACGAGAACCCCGAGCAGACCTCGGGCGACTCGGCGATCAGCTCTGCCGACGACTGGGCCAGCCCTGAACCCTGCTTGGTCGTCGAGAAGTGCCACCCCTCCGACGAGCTCAGCGACAGCGTGAACGACGCCCCACTGACGGTGACCGAGGCCGACAGCGTGTCGCCCGGCCGGACCGGAAAGCTCGACGTCGAGATCGTCACCGAGCCCGCCGGGTACATCTCGTACCACGCCTAGTACGAGGGGGTGCTGCCGTTGCAGTCGGAGTCCGTGCCGAGCTGCTCGACCGAGCCGCTCGAGTAGCCGTCGATCCCGGCCCAGAACGACGCGAACTGCTGGGAACCGCCGGAGCCACGCCCACCGCCGCGGCCACCGCCACGCCCACCGCCGCCGCCGCCGGCGCACGTAACCGCCGGCTCCACCCAGCTGCCGCTGACCGAAGTGAATTGGCTGGGTGCCTGGACGGCGTACCCCGCCCAGTTGGTGCTGCCGACGATGTCGTTGAACGCGCTCTGGAACGGCAACGTCCGTGGCTGCGGACGAATGATCGTCTGTGCCGACGCGACGCCCGCCACCGCAAGCGTCAGGACAGCCGCCAATCCAGCGACGGCGGAACTTCGACGGATCATGGTCACTCCCATCCTTGGTGTGTTCGCCCCTATCGCGGTGACGGCCCAGCGTGCCTCCTGCGCCGTAATCGTGTCTCGACAGGCTTGACCGTGTCAAGGACGATCGTCAAACGGTCACAGTTTGAGCTCCGGGCTGGTGACCTTGCGGATCGCGAGCAGCGCGCGGGTGTCCTCGCCGGTGAACCGAGTCCCGCCCGCCCCGCCGCCGCGGGAGGCCGCCTCCAGGTCCGCGATCACGCAGATCGCCGCCTGCAGCCTGTCTGCCCCGAATCGGCTGGCATCGGCGATCAGCCGATCGCCTGCCTTCGACGGCATCCGCAGGGTGCGCTTGACCTGCGCGGGCGGTTCGCCGCGCTCGAGCGCCCGGGCAGCTCGGTGCGCCTCTCGTAGACGGCTGCTCATCCAGTACACGAGACCCGACAGGCGCTCGCCCTGCATCCGCAGCGCCAGCAGCACGCGGATCGCCGCCTCCGGCTCACCTGCCACCAGTGCATCCGCCAGCGCCCACGCCCGGCGCTCGGCCGACGGCGCGGTCAGCTCGTCGACCAGCTCGGCGTCGACGGTCTGGGGCGTGTCGTCGCCGGCCGCGGTGCCGACGGCGAGAGCGAGCTTCTCGAGCTCCCGCAACAGTCGTTGCTGGCGCTCGCCGACATTCGCGACCAGCGCGCGGGCGGCGTCCGGAGCGAGCTCGAGGCCGATCTCGCGGGCCTGTGCGATCACCCACCTCGGCAGTTCCCAGGGCTTGACCGCGTTCTCGGCGGCGATGTCGCCGCCCGCATCGCGGACCGCGTCGTGGAGGCGCTGCGGCACTCGCACCCGCCCGTCCTCGCGCGCGAAGAAGGCGATCGTCGTATCCGGCGGCACCTGCGCGATCGCGGCGGCGAGCCCGTCTAGCTCCTTGTCCTTCCAGCGCTCGACGCCGTCGACGACGATGAAGCGCCAGCCGATCGCAAACGTCATCGCGTTCAGGACCGCGGCGACCGCGTCCGGCGTCGCGCGCTCGCCCTCCAGCAGCTCCAGCCCGTTGACGCCGCTCTGCTGCTCGGCCAGTAGCCGCAGCCGCGCGCGTCGCTCGGCGATCCGGCCGTGGTCGTCTCCGTGGATCAGGTAGGCCGGCTTGAAGCTCGGGCTCATGCGACGCTCCTGAGCGCCAACTCGACCGCCTCTGGCGGAGAGCCGACCCGCTCGATCCCGTCGATCTCCCAAGTGTGCAGGCCGAACACGCGCAGACCCGCCTGCAGCCCGAGGGCTATCTCAGACAGGGTGCCGTAGGCGCCTCCGATCGCGATGATCACCTCAGCGGCTCGCACCACCATGCCGTTGCGCAGTTCGCCGAAGCCGGTTGGGATCGAGACCGTCACCCACTCGTTCGCGTCGGAGCGATCGAGCCCGGGCAGGATCCCGAGCACGATTCCGCCGGCGCCGGCGGCACCCCGCGACGCTGCGGCCATGACCCCGCCCCGGCCGCCGCAGACGACGATCGCGCCACGCTCCGCAAGCTCACGTCCGACCGCCTCAGCGTCGGCGAGGTCTCGTTCGGTGGGGCTACTCGCCCCAACGACGGCGACATATCGTGTCCGGGAGCGAGCCGCCGCTGTCCGACTGCCGGACACCTAGCGGACTACGACGTTGACCAGCTTGTCGGGCACAACCACGACCTTGACCACCTGCTGGCCGTTCACATGCTGCTGGACGCCGGGGGCGGCGAGCGCCAGTTTCTCCAGCTCGTCGCGCCCGGACCCGGTCGGCACCCGGAGGCGATCACGAACCTTGCCGTTCACCTGGATAACGAGCTCGAAGGTGTCCGCGTAGAGCATCGTGGGGTCCGCGACGGGCCATGGCGTCTCCCAGACCCGCTCGCCGGTCAGCTGCTCGAAGGCCTCGGCGCCAAGATGTGGCGCGAACGGGAACAACAGCGAGGCGGCCGTGGCGGTCGCAAATCTTCGCGCCTGCGGATCGGCGCCGGGGTGACGGATGATCTCGTTGACAAGCTCCATCAGCGCGGCGATTGCGGTGTGGAAGCCGAACCTGCCGCCCATCTCGCCGGTGACCCTGTCGATCGCCCAATGTGCCTTGCGCACGATCGTCAGCGCGTCTCCCTGCGGATCGCTCGGAGGGGACGCTCCGTCGCCGGGGAATTCGTCGCCAGAGAGTTCCGCCCCCAGCCGGTATAGCCGCGACAGGAACCGCTGAACCCCGCCAAGGGAGCTCTCGTTCCAGGCAGCATCCTGGTCTGGCGGGCCGATGAACAGGATGTAGCAGCGGGCGGCGTCAGCGCCGTAGCGCTCGACGATCGGCGCCGGGCTGATCACATTGCCGGCCGACTTCGACATCTTCTGGCCATCGGGTCCGAGGATCATCCCCTGGGTGAACAGCGACTTGAACGGCTCCTGCACATCGACCAGCCCCATGTCGGCCAGCACCTTGACGAAGAAGCGGGCGTACATCAGGTGCAGGATCGCGTGCTCGACGCCGCCGATGTACTGGTCCACGGGCATCCAGCGGTTGAGGATCGCCGGGTCCCACGCGGCGCTGTCGTTGCGGGCGTCGCAGTAGCGCAGGAAGTACCAGCTCGAGTCCACGAACGTATCCATCGTGTCGGTCTCGCGAGTGGCGGGGCCTCCACAGCCGGGACACGTCGTCCTGACCCAGTCCTGGGCAGTGGCCAGGGGCGAGCGGCCCTTTGGCTGGTAGTCCTCGACGTCGGGAAGGATCACCGGCAGCTGGTCGTCCGGGACCGGCACCAGCCCACATGCAGGGCAATGGATGATCGGGATCGGGCAACCCCAGTAGCGCTGGCGGGACAGCAGCCAATCCCGCAGCCGGTAGCTGGTCGATGCACGGCCGATTCCGCGTTGCTCGAGCCACTCGATAACCCCGTCGTAGGCGGTTCGGTTGTGGACGCCGTCGAACTGCCCGGAGTTGACCATCGGACCATCTCCCGTGTAGGGCAACTCGCCATCGGGGTCGTCCGGATCGGCGACGACGCGCCTGATCGGAAGGCCGTAGGCGACCGCGAAGTCATGATCGCGAGTGTCATGGGCGGGGACCGCCATGATCGCGCCGGTGCCGTACTCCATCAGCACGTAGTCGGCGACGTACATCGGGATCTCCTCCTGGGTGACCGGATTTGTCACCGTCCGGCCAAGCGGCACTCCCGTCTTGGGCTTGTCGGCGTCGCCGCGGACCTCGGCCGATTCGTTCATCGCGTGGTTGACGTAGCGCCGGACGTCCTCCTCGTACGGGGTGCCGGCGGCCAGCGTCAGGACATCGGGATGTTCGGGGGCCATCACGAAGAAGGTCGCGCCGAACAGGGTGTCCGGGCGAGTCGTGAAGACCGGGTAGTCGATCCCGAGAGCAGCGCAGTGGAACGTGACCTCCGCGCCGGTGCTGCGCCCGATCCAGTTGCGCTGCATCGCCTTGACGTACTCCGGCCAGTCGATCGAATCGAGATCGTCCAGCAGCCGGTCGGCGTAGTCGGTGATCTTGAAGAACCACTGCTCCAGCTGCCGGAGCTCGACTTCGGCTCCGCAGCGCTCGCAGCGGCCGTCGATCACCTGCTCGTTCGCGAGGACGGTCTGATCGTTGGGGCACCACTTGACGGCAGCCTGCTTACGGTAGGCCAGGCCGCGCTCGAACATCCGCAGGAAGATCCACTGGGTCCAGCGGTAGTAGCTCGGATCGTCGGTCGCGAGCTCGCGGGACCAGTCGATGCTGATCCCCCAGGAGCGGAACGCCCGCTGGAAAGCGGCGATCGACTCCTCGGTCGATATGCGCGGGTGGATTCCGGTCCGAATCGCATGGTTCTCCGCGGGCAAGCCGAACGCGTCGTATCCCATCGGGTGCAGCACCCGATGTCCGGTGCGTCGATGGAAGTGGGCGATCGCGTCACCGAGCGAGTAGTTCTTCAGGTGTCCGATGTGGGGCTCGCCCGACGGGTAGGGGAGCATCTCGCAGACATAGGACTTTGGCTCCTCGTCGGCGCCGGTGAAGTCGTTGCTCACCTCCCAGGTGCGCTCGCGGCTCCAGAGCTCCTGCCACTTGCTCTCGATCGCGTGGGGTTCGTAGCGACGCTCAGTCATCCGAATGCTGAGGTTACAATTACGACTCGCTGGGGCTGTAGCTCAGCTGGGAGAGCGCCGCCATGGCATGGCGGAGGTCAGGGGTTCGAGCCCCCTCAGCTCCACTACGATCCTTCGCGTGGCGAGTGGATCCGATACCGAACGGCGCTCGAGCGACCTGGTCTGGCTGCGCCGGGTACGTGACCGAATCGATCGAGAGTACGCGCAGCCGCTGGACGTCGAGGCGCTTGCACGCGGGGCGCATATGTCCCCCGGACATCTGAGCCGCGAGTTCCGCCGCGCCTACGGCGAGTCGCCGTACAGCTACCTGATGACCCGGCGGATCGAACGCGCGATGGCGCTGCTTCGTCGTGGCGATCTCAGCGTTACCGAGGTCTGCTTCGAGGTCGGCTGCACCTCACTTGGCACGTTCAGCACTCGCTTCACAGAACTGGTCGGGATGCCTCCCAGCCAGTACAGACGCGAACAGGCGCAGGCAACAGCGGGGCTGCCCGCATGCGTTGCCAAGCAGGTCACCAGACCGGTCAGGAATCGAGAAGCGGGTGTATCCACCCGCACCTAGAGTCCTGGCCATGAACCTCACAATTCACTCAACGATGCTTCCGCACCACGACCCGGACGAGTCGTTGGCCTTCTATCGGGACACTCTCGGCTTCGAGGTCCGAAACGATGTCGGCTACGGCGGGATGCGCTGGATCACCGTCGGCCCGGGCGACCAGCCAGAGACGTCGATCGTGCTGTATCCACCCGAGGCCACACCCGGCCTCACAGACGACGAGCGTCGGATGATCGCCGAGATGATGGCCAAAGGCACCTACGCGAGCATCAACCTGGCCACGGTCGATCTCGACGCCACCTTCGAGCGTCTCCAGGCCGGCGGTGCCGAGGTCGTGCAGGAGCCGACCGATCAGCCGTACGGAATCCGCGACTGCTCGTTCCGCGATCCCGCAGGCACGCTGATCCGCATCAACCAGCTGCCCTGACAGATCGGCCGTCAGGCCGAATTGGGAGCTCCGGACAGAGCTTGTCGTCGATGCGAAGGTCAGCCGTCTTTGGGACAGCGACGCCACCGCGGCGAGTCCGAACCATGGCGCCCGGGAACCGAACCATGGCGCCCGGGAACGACCGACGCGCGAGCTCGTCGCCGCCGCCGGCGACGAGCTCGCTTGTCTCCCTCAGCCCAAAGCTGAGGCGGCCGGGGCCTTCAGCTCACCGGTGGGGTGCGCCGGCGGCCAACTCCAGGGTCTGCTGCAGGGCGGTGTACTGCGGGCTTCTGGTTCAGGCTCGTGTCGTAGAGGTCGGCGTCGCCCTCACCGGCGAAGGTGCTTGGGACCCACGATTCCGAATCGTCGAATCCCCAGACCGTGAACGAGATGCACGCCTTCACCTGCAGGCAGGACTGGAGCATGCCGTTGTACCAGTCCGCCGCGGCGGCGTTCGCCGTGTGGCTCGGGGTCGGGTCCGTCGGCGAGACGATCGGGTTCTGCAGGTTGTCGGTGGTCTCGACGAACGTGCGGACATCCGCCTCGGTGATCGCGACCTTCAGGCCGAGGCTGGCGTATGCCTGCAGATCCTGGGTCATCAGGGTCGGGTTGAACCCGAACTGCAGGTCGAGGTGACCCTGGTCTCCGACGCAGTCGATCGGCACGCCCTGGGCCAGCAGGTTCTTGACCATCGAGAACGCGGCGCTGAACTTGGCGTTGCTGCCATCCTCACCGGCGATGTTGTAGTCGTTGTAGAACAGCAGCGCGTGCGGGTCCGCCGCGTGCGCCCAGCGGAACGCGTCGGCGATGATGCCTGTGCCGAGGTGCGAGATCCAGAAGTCGGTCGGGTTGATCTGCGACGGGTTGGAGTCGGTGAGCATCTCATTGACGACGTCCCACTGCCAGATCCTGCCCCGGTAGCGGCTCACCTCGGTGGTGATGTGCTGATGCAGCAGATCACGCAGCTGTCCGTCGCTGATCGTGCCGTTGGCGACACCGCTCGTGAGCCAGTCCGGCAGCTGGTTGTGCCACACGAGCGTGTGACCGCGCACGAGCTCACCGTGCGCCTCAGCGTAGTTGACGAGGTTGTCGGCGCCCGACCAGTCGAACTTGCCCTCCTGTGGCTCGACTACCTGCCACTTCATCTCGTTTTCGGGGGTGAGGACCGAGAACTGATCAGAGGTGATCTGCGACAGTGCCGGGGTGCTGAGATCGGCGGGGGTCGCCGCCGTTCCGATACGCAGGTGGACCTTAGCCGCGAGCGCGCGCAGCGAATCCGCCGGCGGCTTGAAGCTCGAATGTGACGCGCCGTTGGACGAACTGCCGGACGCGGTTTCGGCTGCGACTGCGGTCGCTGCACCTGCAAGAACTAGTACGCCGGCCGCGCTGGCGGCCATCATCCGTAGGTTCACGACAAACCTCCCTCGGATACGTGATCGGGTATGTGCAGTCAGCCCTGTACGACGCGCAGGAACCGCCGAAGATGGTGCGCTAGGTCAGGACGCACAGCGCCAGCTCAGTCACCATCGGCAGCGCTGTAGGGCAAGGATGCTGGCGCTGTCTGTTGGTGGTCGGTCTGGACCTTAGATCTCTCTCTCCTCCTTGACGTGGGCGGCTCTCGAAACGAGAGAACAGCCTTGAGACCCGAAAACTGCTTCCTGCGTAGAGCGCTCTAATCCTGCTGTGCGGCGCAGTCTAGGTTGCGCGGTTAGAGCGTGTCAACCCGCGACCCTCGTCGCCGATCACCCTGCCCGCTAAGAGGAGCCTTGCTTGGCGGCCTCGAGCGCGGCGGCCGGGTCGAGTGTCGAGTCGGCCTTGACCAGCAGCAGCGCCCGGTCGGCGACGTCGGCGGCCTGGGCTCCGCCGAGCGAATCATCACTCAGCGCCATCGCTACAAGGATCTGATGGAGCTGATCGGGGCTTTGAAGATCCGGTGGGGGACCGGCGGGTGGCAGCGCGCGCAAGGTCGCCAGCAGGCTTGCGCCGCTGACACCTCCGCCGAACAGCCTGCCCGGATGCTTGGCCGGGATCTCCGCGGCGATCGCGCCGGTCGCTGGGTTGACCACGCGGATCTTCGTGCGTAGGCCCTCGCGCTCCAACGCGAGACGGTAACCGGAAAGGCGGAGGAAGCCGAGCTGGGCCGCGAGCTGGGTGAACACGCCGGCCTCGGGCTCGTCGCGCAACTTCTGCTGGTGGAGCGAGATCTGGGTCCCGGGGTCGGGTCGGGCGGGATCGGGCTCCGCCGCGACCACCAGGAACGCCTGCGGTCCGAGCCGTCCGGCGCCGACCCCGGCTACGTCGACGAGCAGCTGGTAGCCGCCGAGCGAGAGCGCGCCGGTGATCCCAGGGGGGACCGGGTTTGCGGCCAGATATCCGGTCGGGAAGCTCACCGTGTCGGCGCGGGCCGTGAACGGGTCCCGTGCCGGATCGCAGCCACGAGCATCATTTGTCGAGCAAGCCGCCGACGATTCCCCCGAGCAGGCCACCAGGAGTCTGAGCGTTGCCCTGGCCACCGCCGGCGCCGGTCTCGGCTCCGGGCGGGTGGAAGTACGCGCTCTGCAGACCAACGCGTCCCGGTCCCGTAAAGCGGTTGAAGACGAGCTGACCGCCGCCCCCCATCAGCCCGGTCTTGAAGCCGTACAGCTCCTGGGTCATCTCGACCGAGTGGTCGCGGAACAGCCAGCCGCCGGGCTCGATGTCGATCGTCTCTCCCGGCTCGAGGCGCTTCTCGAACACGTTCCCGTAGCCGTGAACCCAGACGACCCCTTCGTGACCACCCGCGAAGAACTGGTCGACGAAGAACCCGCCGCCGTAGACCATGTTCGCGAAACCTTTGATCCGGCTGTAGTCGTACTCCACGTTGCCGGTCGCGGCGAGGAACTGATGCTCGCGCACGACCACGCCGTCGCCGGCCTGCAGGTGCAGCGGGACGATGTGGCCAGGAGCGTCACGGCTGAATGCGATCTCACCTTCGGATTCGGCCTGGAGCAGGAGCAGCGGCATCCCCCCGAACGCCCGGCGCTTGAGGCCCTTCTTGAGCGGATGGAGCCCGATCTGCATCGTCGGGTACTTCCACAGGAGCACGTGGTGCTCGAAGTACACCAGGACGTTGCCCTCCAGCGCCATGTGAAGAACCGGAACGAGCTCTCCCTCAAGCCTGTAGCGCAGTCCGGGAGCGGTTCCCTCCGAAATCTGAGTGGGGAGGATCTGTGGTGCCGAAGGCATATCCGTCTCCTGTCTCGCGTGCTCCCAGGGTGCCCCTGGCGCCACGCGTCCGCCAAAGGCGAGCCCGGGCCAGGTGCCCAGGGGCACGGTATCGCATGCCGACCGGAATAATCCCGGTGTGCCTCGCATCGACGTCACCGGCCACCGCAATCCGGACACCGATTCGATCGCCTCGGCGATCGGCTACGCCGAGCTCAAGAGGAGGCTCGACCCGGCCAACGATTACGTCCCGGTTCGGCTCGGGGACCTGAACCCGCAGACCAGATGGGCGCTTGAGCGCAGCGGCGCGCCAGAGCCGGAGTTCCTGCCGCACGTCATGTTGCGAGCCGGCGACGTGATGCAGACCAGCGTGCCGTGCATCGGCGAGGACGACACCGTTCGTGCGGCCGGGCTCGCTATGGCCCGCGCTGATTACGACGCCGTCCCCGTGGTCGACGAAGCCGGTGCACTCGTCGGAGTCGTGACGACCCGGGCGCTTGCCCGACGCTATATCCGCGAGTCGCGGGAGGCCTCGAGCCTACGTGAGGCGACATCCGTTCAGGCGGTCGTCGACGTCCTCGAGGGCACCCTGCTGATCGGCCACGACCGGCCGCTGGCGGGCCGAGTCTGGGTGCACTCGATGGACGTACATACCCCCAGTGGGATCGCCGAAGGAGACGTCGTTGTCGTCGGCAATCGCGCCGATGCCCAGAGGTTCGTGATCGAGAAAGGGATCGCCCTGCTGGTCCTCTCCAACGGCACCCGGCCGACCGAGGACGTGCTGGAGCTCGCGCGTCGGCACGGGGCAGCGGTGATCGTCTCGCCGCTCGACACCTACGTCTCGGGGCGGATGATCACCCTGGCGGCACCATGCCGTGTGCTGATGGATACGGGCGCGCCCGTCGTTTCGCCCGACGATCTGATCACCGAGGTCTCCCAGCAGATGCAGGAGAGCCATCACGGCGCGGCGGTCGTGGTCGACGGGCGCCGGCGCCCGATCGGACTCGTCAGCCGCTCGGATCTGGTTTCCCCGCAGCCGCGGCGGCTGCTGCTGGTCGACCACGCGGAGCGCTCGCAGAGCATCGTGGGGGTCGAGCACGCCGAGATCATCGAGATTCTCGACCATCATCACGTCGGCTCGATCGAAACTCGGGTGCCCGTGATGGCCACCTTCGACCCAGTCGGCTCGACCTCCACGTTGGTCGTCGAGCGGTTTCGCTCCAGCGGCATGGAGCCGGGCCACCAGACGGCCATAATGTTGCTGGCGGCGGTCCTGTCGGACACGGTGATCCTCAACTCGCCAACCACGACCGAGCGCGATCACGCGGTCGTCGAGTACCTCGAGCAGGTGTTGGCGGTCGATGCGCAGGCGTTCGGCCGGGAAATGTTCGAGCAGACCTCCGATGTTTCCGGAGTCAGTGCCGAGGACCTGCTCAGGCGCGACGCCAAGACCTACGAATCAGGCAGCGGCAACCAGTTCCTGGTAGCCCAGGTGGAGGTTGTCGGCAAGGGATTGATGGAACGCAAAGACGAACTGCTCGACGTGATGCGCCGCGAACGCTCCAACCAGGGGCTGATGCTGTACGCGTTGATGGTCACCGACGTCCTCGACAAGGGGACCGACCTCCTGGTCGACGGCGACGTCCAAGCGGTCGCTCGAGCGTTTGGCGTCGAGCCCGACGACAGCACGCTCCGGCTACCGGGCGTGATGAGCCGCAAGAAACAGGTGACGCCGAAGCTCCTGTCGGTGCTGTAACGGCAGCTCCGACATCGTGGTTGAATTCAACGCACCATTTCTTACCACGGAAGGGGAGGATTGATGCGCGTCAAGCATTTGCTTGCGATGGCAGGGACGGTTGCCGGAACGGCAACGGTACTGCTGGCTTTTGGTGCGCCCGCGGGCGCAGAACCGATGGACGTGGTGGTGCCTCATATTTTTCAACAGGCACCGACCACGGCTGATTGTCAGACGGCGTTGGCGATCAACTGCTACTCGCCGAATCAACTGGAGCAGGCCTACGGCATGAACTCGCTGTTCAACCAGGGGTTGAACGGAAGTGGCCGGACGATCGTAATCGTCGACTCGTTCGGGTCGCCGACGATCCAGAGCGATCTCGCCTCCTTCGATCAGGAGTTCGGTCTGCAGCCGCCTCCCTCATTGAATGTCATCACGCCCGATGGGCCGGTTCCGACATTCGACCCCAATGACTCCACGATGGTGGGCTGGGCGGAGGAGACCTCGCTTGACGTCGAGTACTCCCACGCGATGGCGCCAGGGGCGAACATCCTGCTCGTCGAGACGCCGGTCGCCGAGACCGAGGGCACCACCGGCTTCCCGGAGATCGTGGCGGCCGAGAACTTCGTGATCAACCACAACCTCGGCGACGTGATCAGCCAGAGCTTCGGCGCCAGCGAGCCGACGTTCCCGAGCCCGCAATCGATCTTCGGGCTGCGCAGCGCATACATCAACGCGGCGCTCCACAACGTCACGGTGCTCGGCAGCTCGGGCGATGCGGGCCCGACGGACGAGACAACGGACGGGACCGATTTCTTCCCGTTCCGGATCGACTCGTGGCCGTCGAGCGACCCGCTCGTGACCTCAGTCGGCGGCACCATGCTGACCCTCGACGGTAATGGGAACCGGCTCGCACCCGATGTCGTCTGGAACGACACCTTCAACCAAAACGTCACGGGCCCAACCCCGTCTCCGTCCGCGGGCGGCGGCGGCCTCTCGGCCGTGTTCAGTCGGCCCTCGTACCAGAATCGCGTGGCCGGCGTCGTCCGTGGCTCGCGCGGAACACCGGACGTGAGCCTGAGCGCCGCGGTCAACGGCGGCGCGCTCGTCTTCGTCAGCTTCGCCCCGTTCACGTCCGGGGGCTTCCTGATCGTCGGCGGCACCAGTGAGGCCTCGCCGCTCTTCTCAGGGATCGTCGCGGTCGCCGACCAGGCCGCGGGCCACCGTCTGGGACAGTTGAACCCGACGCTCTACGGTCTCGGCGACAACCGAAATTCGGGGATCGTCGACGTCACCGGCGGCAACAACACGGTCGCGTTCACGAACACGACCCAATTCCCCGGATCGTTCACCGTCCAAGGGTTCAGCGCCACCCACGGATATGACCTGGCCACCGGTCTCGGCACGCCCGATGGGCCCCGACTGGTCCAGGAGCTGGCCGGTGGCAGAGGCCGAGGCTGGTGATCTGGTGGGCCTCCCAGAAACATTCCACCCGAAATTGCTCGTCCGGATGACCGCTGGCCTTTGTCCTCGGAGCCTCGCGTGGCGCTGCCACGCCACGGCTCCTGCGTCCTCGACCAGCGGCCCCCGTACCTCACCCTTTCGGGCGAAACGTTCCCGGGACACCCACTAGGGGACCCACTCAGCTCGAGCGAGCGCCGGCGTCTTGCCGGCGCTCGCCTACTGGACCCCGACCGGATCAAGCGAGCGCGTCGGGGCTTCGCCCCAGAGCTGCTCGAGACGGTAGTACTCCCTCGTTTCCTGGGTGAAGATGTGGACGACGACGTCGCCGTAGTCCATCAGGATCCAATTCGCCTGGGCCACGCCCTCGGACCTGTCCGGGAGCAGCCCGTGCTCATCCTTCATTCCAAGGTGAATCCCATCGTGGATCGCCCTGGTCTGCCGGTCGCTGCGGCCGGTGCAGATCAGGAAGTAATCGGTGTAGGAGATGATTCCCCGCAGATCGAGCTGGACGATGTCCAGGGCCTTCCGGTTGGAAGCATGCTCGGCGATCGCCAGCAACATCTCCTCGGGCTTCATCACTCTGTTGGACCTCCATAAAGACGGTGTTCGTCGATGTACTGGGCAACTGCGTCCGGCACCAGGTATCTGATCGGCGCCCGGGACTGCACCCGGCGGCGGATATCGGTCGACGAGATCTCGATGGTCGGCATCTCGAAGAACGCGGCGTGCTCGCCGCCGCGCAGGCCCCCGAGAGCCTCGTCGATCGATCTGCGAGGCGTCCCTCGGCGATGGGCAACTGCCAGCTGGGCCAGCGACAGGACCTGCTCTGGTTCCTGCCAAGTCGGCAACCCCGCCGCAACGTCGCCACCGACGATCAGGTAAAGCTCGCTATCGGGCTCACGGGAGTGCAGTTCTCTAAGGGTATCGACCGTGTACGACGGCCCCGGCCGCTCAACCTCGATCGGTGACACCTCGAGCCGCTCGTCGCCGGCGACCGCAAGCCGGCAAAGCGCCAGGCGGTGCTCGGCGCCGGGGTCGTCCTCGTCGAACGGCTTATGCGGCGACCGGGCCGCAGGAATCAGCAGTACGCGGTCGAGCCGAAGCTGCAGATGGGCCTCCTGCGCGCAGATCAGGTGCCCGAGATGCACCGGGTTGAAGGTGCCGCCGAGGATCCCGAGGCGCAAGATGACGCTTGAAAAAGGCCCGGCTCAGACGCGGATCTGGCCAGCGCCCTCTACCAGGTACTTGAAGGTGCACAGCTCGCGCAGCCCGATCGGCCCGCGCACATGCAGCTTCTGGGTGGAGTTGCCGATCTCGGCTCCCATTCCGAACTCGCCGCCGTCCGTAAAACGGGTGGAGGCGTTGACGTAGATGCAGGCGGCGTCGACCCCCAGCTCAAACTCGCGCGCCGAGCGCGTGTCGGAGGTGATGATCGCCTCGGAATGACCGCTGCCGTGATCGTTGATGTGGGCGATCGCCTCCTCGGTCGAGTCGACGATCCCAACCGCGATCTCAAGGCCCAGGTACTCGGTGTCCCAGTCGGCGTCGTGGACCGGGTGCATGTGCAGGTCTGGCGCCAGCTCCCGCGTGCGCTCGTCCCCGTGGATCTCGACGTCGGAGTCGTTCAGCGCGTGCAGGACGCTCGGCAGGAATTGAGCTGCGACGTCGGCGTGGACGAGCAGCGTTTCGGCGGCGTTGCAGACCCCCGGGCGCTGAACCTTGGCGTTGATGACGATCTCCTGCGCGGCGAACAGATCGGCGCTGCGATCGACGTACACATGGCAGTTGCCGGAGGCGGCGTAGATCACCGGCACCGTCGCGACCCCCTTCAGGGCCGCCTTCAAACCCTCGCCACCACGCGGGATGATCAGGTCGACCAGCCCCGTCTGGGTCGCGAGCTCGGCCAATTCCTCGCGGCCACCGCCGGCGATCAGCGAGACGCAGCCGTCCGGCATGCCCGACTCGGTCGCGGCCTGCGCTGCAATCGCCGCCAGCACCGCATTCGAGTGGGCCGCGGAGCTCGACCCGCGCAGCACGATCGCGTTCCCCGACTTCAGACACAGCGCGGCGGCGTCGATCGTCACGTTCGGACGTCCCTCGTAGACCACCGCCACTACCCCCAGTGGCACCCTGACCTTCCGCACGTCGAGGCCGTTCGCCAGGCGGAAACCCTCGATCACCTCGCCGACCGGATCAGGGAGCGCGACGATCTTCCGCGCGCCCTCGGCGATCGCGGCGACCCGCACTCGTCGAGCGCGAGCCGGTCGAGCAGCGCCGGCTGACAGCCCCGACTCACGTCCGTCCCGGAGGTCGCGCTGGTTCGCCTCCAGGATCTCCGGCGTATGCTCGATCAGCGCCTCGGCGATCCGCTCGAGCGCCGCGTTCTTGACGGCCGAACCGACCAGCGCCAGCTCGCGAGAGGCGCTCCGGGCGGCCAGACAGATGTCGGCGACCGATGTGGCGACAGTGGCCATGCGACAAAGACTACGCGAGCACGAAATAGTCGCGGTGGATCGCTTCCTCGCTGGCGCGCGGCAACAGCTCGCGGACCGCTGCAGACTTCATCCCGAGCACCGATCGCAGCTCGGCCGCCGAGTAGTTGGAGATGCCCTTTCCGACGGTCTCTGAGTCGAACGCGACCTCGATCGCGTCGCCGGCGTCGAACTCGCCGCTGACCTCGACGACCCCGACTGGCAGCAGGCTCGTCCCGCCGTCGCGCAGCGCCCGCGCGGCACCCGCGTCGACGACGACCTGCCCGCGGACCGGCTTGGCGTATTTCAGCCAGAGCTTGAAGCTCGAGTAACGGCCGGCCTGCGCGGTGAAGCGCGTGCCGACCGGCTCGCCGCCGGCCGCTGCGACGATCACACCGGCGTCGAGCCCACTTGCGATCACCGTCGGAATCCCCGCGGCGGTCGCCATCTCCGCCGCCACGACCTTCGATCGCATTCCGCCGGAGCCGAGCGGCGAGGTCTGATGGCCGATCTCGAGTGACTCGCAGCTCGTCGAAATCGCTCGACCTGCGGCAGCAGCTCCGCTTCCGGGTCGTGTCGGGGGTCGGCCGTGTATACGCCGGCGGCATCGGTCAGCAGCAGCAGCAGCTCAGCCCCGAGCAGGATCGCGACCTGGGCGGCCAGGAAGTCGTTGTTGCCGAACGAGATCTCGTCGGTCGTCGTCGTGTCGTTCTCGTTGATCACGGGCACGACCCGCCACTCGAGCAGCTTGCGCAGCGTCTGGCGAGCGTTCAGGTAGTGCATGCGGGCGCTGATGTCGAAGAAGGTCAGCAGCACCTGAGCGGTCCGGAACGCCGCGGGCCTGCAGCAGCTCGTCGTAGACCCGGTAGAGCTTGCCCTGCCCGATCGCGCTGGCCGCCTGCAGCTCATCGATCGCCCGCGGGCGAGCGGTCGGCGGCGAACTGCATCTCCCCCATCCCCCGCGCGATCGCGCCGCTCGTGACGACGATCGGCTCGTGCCCGCGCTGGTGCAGCTCGGCGACGCTGGTCGCAGATTCTCGCCAGGACGTCCGCGCGCACGGTGCCGTCGTCGTCGGCGACGACGCTCGAGCCGAGTTTGATCACGACGCTGCCCACGGCGATCAGCTTAGGGGCGTGACACCGTCAGAGGGGCCCTACTTTGGCGACCACGCGGCCGCCAAGGTCACCTCTGATCGGGTCGAGCTCGAACACGACGCCGCCGATCTCGACCTCGTCGCCGGGCTCGAAGCCGGCCGACTCGAGCGCGCGGATCACGCCGATCCCGCGCAGCCGCCGCTCGAGGTGCGCGAGCGCATCCTCGTTGTCGAGGTCGTAGCGGGCGACGAGCCGCTCGACGCCATCGCCCGCTGACCCGGAAGCGCCCCGGCGTCGACCTCGGTCACGCGTGAAGCCCCGTCTCGGCGCGGGACGGAAGACGCGATGCTCGGGCAGTCGACGTCCGAGCGGTGGCTTTGGCTCGCCGATGGTCGCGCGGGCCACCGGCGTGGACTCGCGATGCTTCGCCGGCAGCGTCGTCGATCGGCCGTCCGCAGCGGGATCGCGCGCAGCAGCTCGCTCGCCAGGTCGTCGAGCCCCTGTCGAGTCGCCGACGAGGTCAGCAGCACCGGCACCTCTTCGCCGAGCCGTTCGCTGCCAGTCCTGCCGGGCGCGCTCAGCTCGCGTCGGGATCCACCAGGTCGGCCTTCGACAGCGCCAGAATCCGCGGCAGGCCGGCCAGCCGCGGGTCGTGCAGCGCGAGCTCCCGCTCGATCACCGCGTGGTTGGCAACCGGGTCCGAGCCGTCGAGCGGCTCCAGGTCGAGCACGTGCACGAGCAGGCGCGTACGTTCGACGTGGGCGAGGAAGTCGTGTCCGAGCCCGACGCCGGCGCTCGCCCCCTCGATCAACCCCGGGATGTCGGCGATCACGAGCTGGCGGTCGTCCGCGTGAAGCGTGCCGAGCACCGGCTCGAGCGTGGTGAACGGATAGTCGGCGACCTTCGGCGCCGCGCGCGTCAGGCGCGAGAGCAGCGACGACTTGCCGGCGTTGGGAAGCCCGACGAGGCCGACGTCGGCCAGCAGCTTGAGCTGCAGCGTGAGCCAGCTCTCCTCGCCGCCCAGGCCGCGCTCGGCGAACCGCGGGGTCTGATGCGTCGGGCCGGCGAACCGGCGGTTTCCGCGCCCGCCGGAGCCGCCCTGGGCGACGACGGCGCGCTGGCCAGGACGGACGAGGTCGTGGGTGCTGCCGTCGGCCTCGACGAGGACCTCGGTCCCGGGCGGAATCGGGATCGTCAGCTCGTCGCCGTCGGCGCCGTGGCGCTGCGCGCCCTGGCCGTGTCCGCCGCGCTGGGCCTTGAAGTGCGAGCGCCGGCGGAAATGCTCGAGGTCGCGGTAGGAGTCGTCGCAGATGAGCACGACGTCGCCGCCGCGGCCGCCGTCACCGCCGTCGGGCCCGCCCTTGGGCACGTGCGCCTCGCGGCGAAAGCTGAGGCAGCCGTCGCCCCCGCCACCCGCCTGAACGTGGATTCGGGCGCGATCCTTCACCCGTCGGTCCCGCCGCGGTAGCAGGTCCGCCGAGCCCGCGAATAGCCTTCGCGCGTGCGCACGGACTGGTAAGGGCATAACCGACTCCAGAGGAGGTCTCAGCAGTGGTATCGCTGCTTGAGGATTTCAAGAAGTTCCTGCTGAAGGGCAACCTCGTGACGGTGGCCGTCGCGTTCGTCGTTGCGACCGTGTTCGCGCTCGGTCGTGAAGGCGTTCGTCGTCGACATCATCACCCCGATCATCGCACTGATCTTCGGCAAGCCGAACTTCGAATCGCTGACGTTCACGATCAACTCCAGCCACTTCCTGTACGGCGACTTCATCAACGCGGTGATCACGTTCGTGACGACGGCGTTCGCGCTGTTCTTCTTCGTCGTCAAGCCCTACGAGGCGTATCAGTCGCGCAAGGACCCCGTCGGTCAAGGACTGCCCGGAGTGCACCTCCGAGATCCCTGTCGGCGCCAGACGGTGCCCCAAGTGCACCGCGGTACTCGTGGCCTAGAGGTCTGATCGTCGGAAAGCTGCGGCGGGCGCCTACTCGGCGGCGTGAGATGTCGACCGAGATGACGCGGCCGCGACGGCCGCGGGTGAACTGCACCGTCCCGGCCGACTTCGCGAAGATCGTGTCGTCCTTGCCGATGCCGACGCCGTCGCCCGGCTTGAAGCGGGTGCCGCGCTGGCGGACGATGATCTCCCCGCCGGTGACGGTCTGACCCGCGAACACCTTGACGCCGAGTCGCTGTGCGTTGGAATCGCGCCCGTTGCGGGAGGAGCCGAGGCCCTTCTTATGAGCCATTGAGCTTGATGTCCTTGATTTGAATTCGCGTCAGTTCCTGGCGGTGGCCGTTGCGGCGCTTGTAGCCGCGCTTCGGCTTGAACTTGACGATCCGGAGCTTGGGCCCGCGCTCGTGGCCGAGCACGGTCGCGCCGACGGCGACGCGCGAGACGTCTTCGCCGTCGACCACTTCGGCGCCGTCCACGTAGAGCAGCGGGGTCAGCGAAACCTCTTCGCCGTCCGCTGCGGGCAGACGCTCGACGAGCATTGTCTGGCCCTCCTGGACGCGGTATTGCTTGCCGCCTGTTTTGACGATTGCGTACATGTTCAGTCTTGTGAGGAAGATGGACCGGCGGCCGCAGCTGCGCCCGCCTCGGCCGTCGAACGGCGCGTCCTCCGCGCCGGCCACGACGCCGCTTGGTCGATTCTAGGACATCCTCGTCAGTTTGATCCGGACCGGCCCCGTTCGGGGCGGCGGCGCCCGCAGCCGGCACGTCGATCAGTCGCGCCACCGCCGAGGTTCGGCCGACCTCCTCGATCCGCACCAGACGCTTCTCGCCGACAGCCGAGGTCGCATCCCTGACCGAGATGATGTACCCGTCGACCTTCGCGACCGCGTCCCCGGGGCTGTACATGTGCGGCTCCACGATCTCGACGTGCACCTCCTCGCCCTCGCGGAAGGGGAGCGCCCGCTCGAGCACGTCTTCGCGGTCGGCCTCCATCAGCACCGCGAAGTGATCCAGCGGCAGCCCCTCCGATCCCTCGAAGTGGAACCACTTGCCGGTCTCGGCCTCGATCTGGTGCAGCACGCGCGCGCCGTCCCGAGGTGAACTCGGAGCTGACCCTCGGGTTCATCTGCAGCAGCAGCGCCTCGGCGTCGGTGTGCGTGGCAAGCTCGCGCATCCGCCGCTCGAACTCGATCGCGATCGTCTCCTCGGACTTGATCACGCCCTCGCCGTCGCAGGTCGGACACGGCCGCGTCATGATCTCGCGGACGCCCTCGGTCACGTTCTGGCGGGTCATCTCGACCAACCCGAGCGGCGAGATCTCGACCACGAACGTCTTCGTGCGGTCCTCGTCGAGCGCCTTGCGCAGCGTCTTGAGGACTGCATCGCGATTGCGGGCCCGCTCCATGTCGATGAAGTCGATGACGATGATCCCGCCGATGTCGCGCAGCCGCAGTTGCCTGACGACCTCGTCGGCTGCCTCGAGATTGATCTTGGTGATCGTGTCCTCCAGCTTGGCGCCCTTGCCACGGCCGATGAAGCTGCCGGAGTTGACGTCGATCACCGTCAGCGCCTCGGCGTAGTCGATCATCAGATAGCCGCCGCTGGGCAGGTCGACCCGCCGGTCGAGGGTCGACTCGAAGGCGTTGTCGACGCCGAAGGCCTCGAACAACGGGCGCTCGTCGTCCCACAGCTCCACGTGCTCGACGAGCTCCGGAGCCGTCCGCGTGAAGAACGAGACAAGTCGGTGGTGCTGCTTCTCGTCGTCGACGATCGCGCGCTCGAACTCGACCGAGTAGATGTCGCGCACGACCCGGACCGACAGGTCAGCCTCCTGGAAGACAAGAGCTGGACCGGTCGTCTCAGCGACCCGCTTCTGCAACACCTCGTTCAGCTTGAACAGATAGACCAGCTCGCGCTCGAGGTCGGCGCGCTTGGCGCCCTCGGCGGCGGTGCGGATGATCGCCCCGGCCCCCTTCAGATCGAGCTTCGCGGCCTCCTTGCGCAGGCGCTCGCGCTCCTTCTCATCGAGCCTGCGCGAAACACCGACCCCCTCGCCGTATGGGGCATAAACCATGTAGCGCCCGGCGATAGTGAGGTCCATCGACAGGCGCGCGCCCTTGGTCTTGAGCGGGTCCTTCACGACCTGGACGACGATCTCCTGGCCCGGCTTCAGCATCTCGGTGATCTGACGCGTGTCACGCGCGCCGGTCCGGCCGCGGCGCGGCGCTTCAACGCCGGGCAGCACGATCTCATCGACGTGCAGAAAGCCGTTCTTCTCGAGTCCGATGTCGACGAACGCAGCCTCGAGTCCGGCGAGCACATTGTCGACCCGGCCGAGGTAGATGTTGCCGACGATCGAGCGGGCGCCGCGGCGCTCCAGATACAGCTCGGCGACGCCGTAGCCGGCGGCCGGGTTGGCGGAGCGGCGGCGGCGCCGTGAGGGTCCTGCCGACGGCTTACGAGCCGGGAGGGTGCCGGTTGCCTCCAGCATCGCGACCCTGGTCTCACCACGGTCGACGCTAACGAGTACTTGTTTCTTCAATTGTCCTTCAGTCCTTTGTGAAATCGAAAACTGGTGCGACCGCCAGCGGCGGCCGTTATGCAAGTAGGGCTCTGGCCTTGGTGGCCGTGGCGATCCGGGCCTGCGCGTGAATCGACTGCAGCAAGCCGATCGCCAAGAAAGTGACGACCATCGACGAGCCCCCGTAACTGAGCAGTGGCAACGGTACCCCGGTCACCGGCATGATCCCGACCGTCATGCCGACGTTCAGGAAAACCTGGAACATCAGCATCGCGAGAATGCCGCCGGCGATCAGGGTGCCGAAGAGGTTCTTGGACATCGTCAGGATCCGTAGGGTTCGCCAGATCAGCAATGCGTACAGAGACAGCACCAACGCTGCTCCGGCAAAACCGTACGTCTCACCGACGACGGAGAAGATGAAGTCGTCTTGGTCATTGGGGATGAAGTTGAATTTCGCCTGGGTCGCGCCGGCTACTCCGCGTCCAGACTTCTCGCCGGAGCCGATCGCGATCAGCGACTGGTTCAGCTGATAGCAGGTCGCGTCATTCGGACTACAGGTCCGCGGCGGGTCGAGGAAGGTCGTCAGGCGCTGTTTCTGATAAGTCTTGAGCACGTTGACTCCAACTCTAGGAGCGACGGTTAGAACCAGCGCGATCGCAATCACGAACAGTGCGGTCAGCGCGGTGATCTGCCTCCAGTTGGTGCCGGCGAAGAACAGCACCGCGGCGGCGATGATCACGTAGACCAATCCGGTGCCGAGGTCGGGCTGCTTGATCACGATCATCGCCGGGACCAGCGCCAGCAGCATGATCAGCGCGGTCGTGCGACGCTCGTACATTCGCCGCCCGCGATCGACCATGAACGCAGCGAGCGCGACGATCATCAGCACCTTCCCGAACTCGGAGGGCTGAAACTGGAAGAACGGCAACGGTATCCAGCGGGTAGCACCATTGTTAGCCGGAGTGGCGTAGACCGCGATGTTCGCGAAGATCACGATCCCGTAGAAAACATGGCGGTATTCACGCAGGCGCGTGTAGTCAAAGCGGCTGATCAGGAGTGCGAGCACGAGCCCGACCCCTGCATAGATCGCCTGATGCTCGTAGAAGTAGGCGCTGGCCCCACCGTGCAGCGTCAGAATCGAACAGCCGACGAGGCCCAGCGCCGCCAGTAGCAACAGCGGGTCGAGCGCCAGCGCCGGCCGCGCCTCCGCGGCCGCTGACGCTTCCTCGGGACGGTTGAATGGGGTGACCGCGCTCACAGCGTGGCCGACTGTCCCCTGATGAACGGCCCCGGCTTGCCGTAGAACCACTGCGACAGCAGCTGCCGCGCCACGGGCGCCGCGGCGACGTCGCCGAAGCCGCCCTTCTCTACCGTGACGACGACGGTGATCGGCTTGCTCGTCGCCGTCGCGGGCACGAAGCAGGCGTACCAGGCGTAGTCGTTCTCGACGCCGTTCACGATGTACTGGGCGGTGCCGGTCTTGCCGTAGACCTGCTGGTGGAAGCTGCCCATCACGTCGGCGGAGGTGCCGCCCGGCTGCGAGGCTGCGTCGCGCAAGCCCGTGCGGATCTCGTCCAGGTACGCCGGGTCGATGTCGAGGTGCCGCTTGGGCGCTGGGTCGATCTTACGCATCTGCGCGCCGGTGCTGGACTCGACCTCCATCCCGACGTGCGGGGTGATGACCGTGCCGCCGTTGGCCAGCGCCGAATAGGCGACGGCCAGCTGCAGCGGTGAGACCTGAACGTCGCCCTGTCCAACCGCCATGTTGACGTTGTCGCCCTCGGTCCACGGCGCACCGTCGGCGATCCCGCAGCCGCCCTGTGCCGCGGGGTGCTTGGGGTGGCCCTTGAACTGGCCGGTCGGCCCGCTCACACTGCAGCTCCAACTTGTTTCGAGCCGCCCGCCACGCCGGCGACGGTCGCGTACCGGTGACCGCCCCGGGCAGGTCGACCCCCGTCGACCTGCCGATCCCGAACAGCTTTGCCCAGTGCTGCAGCGGGCCGCCGTTCGGATGGGTCGTAGGGTCGACGTTGGTCAGCTGCCCGAGGTTGTAGAAGAACGTGTCGACCGAGAACTGGATCGCCTGGACCAGCCCGACCGCCCCGTACGACGCGTGCCCGAGTTGTGCAGGCAGTCGGTCGTGTGGGGGAAGCAGAACTGCCCGGTATCGTCCCAGATCCCCGTAGGCGACCAGATCGCCGCTCTCAAGCGCGGCGGTCGCGGTGATCACCTTGAACGTCGAGCCCGTCGGGCCGGCGCTCTGGATCGCGCGGTTCAGCAGTGGGCTGCCGCTGCTCGCTCCGAACATGGCGTCGTACCGCGACTGGGTGATCGGATGCGTGAAGACGCTCGGGTTGAACGTCGGGTTCGAGCCCATCGCCAGCACCTGGCCGTTGGTCGGGTCGAGCGCGACGAAGGCGCCGCCGTCGGCGCCCGGATTGTCGGCGATCGACGTCGCGAGCGCCCGCTGGCCGACCTGCTGGAGGTGCGTGTCGATCGACAGCTTCAGGTTCTCGCCGGCGATCGGGTCCCGGCCAGGGGCGGCCTTCTCCACCTGACCCTGGGCGTTGACGGTCACCTTTTCGGAACCGTCGTGGCCCTGCAGATACTGGTTGTACTCGAACTCAAGGCCGGCCTGACCAACCGTGTCGGTCCGCGGAACGCCCTTGAACCGCGGGTCGTGTGTCTCTGGCAGCGTCATCGGGCCGACGGTCCCGAACAGCTGCGCCGCGGTCGTCCCCAACGGATAGTGGCGCAGCGACGCCTGCTGCATGACGCACGCCCGGGAAACTGCCGCTGGCGCTCCAGCAGGTAACCCTGAACAGCGGTGGGGACGTCGGTCTTGACCGTCACGTTGGCGTAGGACACCTGCGAGACGCCCTGCGCCACCAGGCACGGGATGTACGACAGACGCTCGTGGTAGACGTGGATCCTGTTCTCGATCACCTGGATCCTGCAAGGCTGGCGCGTGGTCGAGGTCCCCAGGATGTTCGCCAACCGGTGATACAGCAGAAAGTCCGCGTGAGGCTGATGCAGGACGTTGCCGTCGGCGAGGCTGACCGGCACTGGAAGGCTGGCAGGCGAAATGTCGACGACCGGGACCGGCCGGGAACCGACCATCACGTTGCCGTTGCGGTCGAGGATCTCGCCGCGGGGTGCCTGAACCGGCACCGATCGTACGAAGTTGACGGCCGCTTCGCTGACGTACTTGCTGCCCGACAAAACCTGCAGGTACCAGAGACGGAAGAAGATGATCGCGAACATCACCAACGCGCAGGTCCCGACGATCGCCACCCGCAGCGCCAGTTGGGGGGTCATCGGCGGAGTGCGCTCGTCGTTCCGCGGGATGATCATCGCTGCCTCGCCGATCCCAGCCTCTGCGACGGCTGCTGCAGCGGGCTGAAGTCGCCGGTTGTGTAGCGGCGCCGCCGCCGGCTGCGCGGGTCGGCCGGCAACGCTGGGTAGAGGATCCGGCGCACGAGCTCATATACCGGGAGCGCGATCAGCGTGTTCACCAGGACCGACATGAAGATCTGCTGCAGCAGCAGCAGGCTAACCGGCGCGTCGACGCCGAGCAGGAACTGAATCAACGCCATCCCGAGCCCGGCGATGGCGGTCGCAAGACCGCCGCAGACCACCGGCACGAGCCCGTGCGAAGGGTCACGCAGTTCTCTCAGCCGCCCGGACCAGTATCCGACCGCGACGTACAGCAGCGAGGTGACCCCAAGCGTCTGGAACAGAGCCGTGTCGACGAACAGCCCGATGAAGAATCCAGCGACCGCCCCCGGCAGCGAGCCGCACAACAGCCCGATCGACATCACCACGAGCGGCGTGATGTCCGCGTTGACGCCGAAGATCGAGATCTGCGAGATCCCCGCCTCCTGAATGACGACCGCGAAGAACCCGACCAGGGCAATCCGGACGATCAGCTTGACCGAGTTCTCCCCCATCACCGAATGCTGGCCGAGACCGCGCGCGAGGGGTTGCGGGTCAGGATCTGCACCACGCTCAGGTGCCGCAGGTCGACGGCCGGCGCGACAGTCACCTCCTGGTCGTTGATCAGCGTGTTCTGGTTGGCGTCGGTGACCTGACCGATCGGGATGTCCGGAGGTGCGAACGACTTCACCAACTGGTTGTGCGGGTCGCTGAACCCGCTCGTAACCACCTCGTCGCCGGCGTTGATCTGAGCGTGTGGCGGCAAATACTGGAGCAGCAAGCTTCCCTGCTCGCCGATCGCGGGCTGCAGGACGCCCGAATCACCCCTGGAGCCACCCTCCTCGACCAGTGCTCCGACCGCGAACTTCGGAGCCGTGAGCAGCGTCACGACCGCGTAGTCGGAGCCGACCGTCGTCACGTCCCCGACGAGCCCGCCGGCGCCCGCGCCGGAGCTGGCGCCCGCGATCACAGCGTCGTTCAGTGCGACGCCGTCGCCCGAGCCCGCGTTGACCGTGATCTGGTCGTACCAGACGGACGGGTTGGACGCGATCACGTTGGCGCTGACCGGGTTGTAGGAGTCGATGTTGCCCGACCGGTCGAGGTGCACGAGGTTGTTCAGCTGCCGGTTCTGGATCGCTTCGTATTGATACTGCGCGATCAGCTTGTTGTCGCGGGCGAGCTGATTCTTCAGCTGCGTGTTCTCCGACGACGCGTTGATCGTGCGCGAGAACCAGCCGGCGATGTCACGGACCGGCGAGAGCACTCTGCTGGCGCCGTCCTGCACCGGCGAGAGCACGTCACCAACGCCCCGCTGGACCGAATGCAGCGGGCTGCTCGCGGATTCGCCGAAGTAGGCGGTTAGGAGGATCAGGGAGACGACGACGAGCAGCGCGAGAACCGCGCGACGCCGCCGGATTTGCTTGTCATGCACAGACTGCTCATTTCAAACGATGCGCTCCGTCCGATCAATAGCGGCGACGGCGGTTACGCGAATTCTTACTCGACCGATGGATCGCTTCGAACTCCTCCAGCGACCGGCCCGAACCGACGGCGACGCAAGTCAGCGGCGACTCCGCCAGATGAGCCGGCATCTGTGTTTCGTGTCGCAGGCGCTCCTCGAGCCCGTGCAACAACGACCCGCCCCCGGCCAGCATGATACCTCTGTCCATGATGTCCGAGGCCAGCTCCGGCGGCGTGCGGTCGAGCGTTTCCTTGACGGCGTCGATGATCTGCGAGACGGGTTCCTCGAGCGCCCCGCGGATCTCCTCGCTGGTCAACACGACCGTCTTCGGCAGGCCGGAGACCATGTCACGTCCGCGGATCTCGGCCTGCACCTCCTCTGGCATCGGGAATGAAGAGCCGATCTCCAACTTGACCTCCTCGGCCGTCTGCTGGCCGATCAACAGCTTGTACTCGCGCTTGACGTAGTTGATGATCGCCTCGTCGAGCTCGTCGCCACCGACTCGGATCGACTGCGACACGACGATCCCCCCGAGCGAGATCACCGCCACCTCGCTGGTTCCCCCGCCGATGTCGACAACCATCGAGCCGGTGGGCTCGCCGACGGGGAGTCCGGCCCCGATCGCGGCGGCCATCGGCTCCTCGATCAGATATGCCTGGCGGGCCCCGGCGCTGAGACACGCCTCCTCCACAGCCCGCTTCTCGACCCCGGTGACCCCGGATGGGACGCAGACGACCACGCGCGGGTGCGCCCAACGGTTCTGATGCACCTTCTGGATGAAATGGCGCAGCATCTCCTCGGTGACCTCGAAGTCCGCGATCACCCCGTCCTTCAGCGGCCTGATCGCGGAGATCGTCCCCGGCGTGCGGCCCAACATCCGCTTGGCCTCGATACCAACCGCGTGCACCTCGCCGGTGCGCGAGTCGACCGCGACGACGCTCGGCTCGGACAGCACGATTCCGCGCCCGCGGACGTACACGAGCGTGTTGGCCGTGCCGAGGTCCACGGCCATATCGCGGCCGCCGAACCCAGTCAGGTACGTGAAGAAACCCATAAATGGACAGCGAAGATTAGGGGCCTGGCGGACGGGCGGCGAGTGAAGCAAGGCCGCACCTGGCTGCCGAGTACCGTCCGCGAGCGAGTGTAACGGAGTTCCAGGACTTTTAATGTCCGGGGAGGAGTGTCGGCTCGAGGTCCAGCAGCGTCGACGCCGGCAGCCCGACGACGTTCAGATAGTCGCCCTCAATCGATGTCACCAGCGCCGCGCCGCGGCCCTGGATCGCATAGCCGCCTGCCCGCTCGCGCCACTCATCGGTGTCCAGGTACCAGTCGAGCGTCGGCTCGTCGAGGCATCGGAACGAGACCAGCGTCGTTGCAACCGCGGTGCGTGGGCGGGCGGCCGGTCCGTCGAGCAGGCAGATGCCGCTCACCACCCGGTGAACGACACCGGACAGGGCGCGGAGGGTTGACTCGGCCTCGTCGCGGCCGACCGGCTTGCCGTACGCGGCATCACCCAGCGCGACGACAGTGTCGACACCGAGCACAGGCGTCCTTTTGCTGTTGCTGGGATTGGGCCCGCCCACCCCAGCATCAGCAACACCAGCGATTGCCTTTCGGCGGGCGTTCTCCACCACGAGCGCCTCCGGCCGTCCGGAGGTGAGCTCTTCAACTTCGGGGACCACCACCTCGAACTCGATCCCGAGCTGCTCGAGGATCGCCCGCCGCTGCGGCGAGCGTGAGGCCAAAAGTAACCGCGTCCGGCTCATGGCCGCGCCCACTCCGCTCCTTGATTGCGGGAGAACGCTCCACTTCGCGCGGCAGTCACCATGGCCGGGCGTCCAGCCCGGCCTACATGTCGGGGAAGAACAGCGCCACCTCGCGGGCCGCCGAGTCAGTCGAGTCGGAGCCGTGGACCATGTTCTGGCCGACCGAGATCGCGTAGTCGCCGCGGATCGAGCCGGGCGCGGCCTGCAGGGGGTTGGTTGCGCCGATCAGCTGGCGCGCGGCCTCGACCGCCGACTCGCCTTCGAGCACCAACGCAACCAGCGGACCCGAGGTGATGAACTCGACCAGTTCCCCGAAGAACGGCTTGCCGTCGTGCTCGGCGTAATGGCGCTCGGCGATCTCGCGGGTCAGCGTGATCTGTTTTAGGGCCGCCAATCGCAGCCCCTTGCGCTCGAACCTGGCGATGATCTCGCCGGTCAGGTTGCGAGCGAAGGCATCTGGCTTGACGAGGATCAGCGTGCGCTCCATCGGGGCGTTCCCTTTCGGTCTTCGGAGGTCTAACGGGATCAGGGGCGCGACCGGGGTGGTCGTGGACCAAGCCGGGCGACGCGCGTTCCCGAAGCCGATGCTGGTCGCATCGGCGAGGGGACGGGTGGCGATCCGGCGCAGTGGCCACGGCCGCATCCGGGCGTGTCAATCATTTCGTTAGACCTCCTTGAGTTGGTGGGGGCGATGCGGCCGGCTCGTCGGCTTCTGCCGTCAGAGCCTGTAAGAGGTCGACTCTCTAAACCAGGTCCGACGGCGGCCCGCCGCCGACCGGCTGCTCGGGCGTGCGGCGGCGACGGAGACGGCGGCCGCTCGCCGTCGGCTCGCCGACGACCTCGGTCTCGCAGTACGGGCACAGCCGCCAGCTCGGGTCAAGCGGCCTACCGCAGCTCGTGCAGGGGTCCTTCAACTTGCGCATGCAATGCGGGCACCTGACGAAGTCCTTCTCCACCTCCCGGTCGCAGTACGGGCAGACGTGGAGGCCGATCTCGGCCAGACGCGCCTCGGCCGCCTGGATCTCGAGCTCGCGCTCGTGGACGTCATCGAGATACTCGGGCGGACGCACGATCATGTACACGATCGTTCCCACGAACGGGAACAACGACGCGATCGTGGCGCAGCCGACCAAGAGCGGATCGGCGACCCGCCGCCGGGCGTCGGCGAAGGTCCAGTAGACCAACGCCAGCCAGATCACGACGAGGAACAACAGCACCAAGTCCACTACAAGACTCAGCGTGTTGTTGTGGATCCCGAACGCCGCGAGGGGGAGCATGGGTTCGCCGAGTGTAGTGGTAGGGGTTACAGGAAAAGTCGGCCGAAGGCGTAGCCGACGCCGAAGAAGACGAGGATCGTCACCGCCACACTGAGTGCGACGATCCCGACCACCGTCAGAAACCGGGGGTTGCTGTCGTGCTCGTCTTCGTTCACAGCATCGACGCCCGCTGACTGGTGGGCCGGTCCACGGGCGCCAACAGGTCGGCCACGAGATACAGCGAGCCGGTCGCGACGACAACCCCGTCCTCTCCAGCGAGCGTGCGCGCACGACGCAGCGCTTCGTGCGGCTCGGCGCTCGTCTCGATCGCGGCCGGAGATGGGTTGTCGAGCTCGGCGGCGACCGCCCGGAGGCTGGCCGGCGACAGCGAGCGCGGGTTGCGGGCGGCCGTCAGAACGAGGGCGTCACATCGAGCCGCGAGATCAGCGAGCATCGTCGCAGCATCCTTGTCGTCCAGGATCGAGACGACGCCGATCAGCCGCCGACCGTGGGCAACCTCCGGTAGCGCTTCGACGAGCGCGGTGATCCCGTCGGGGTTGTGCGCTCCGTCCAGCACGGTCAGCGGCCGCTCGCCGGTCAGCTGCATCCGGCCGGGAACGAGGACCTCGGCGGCAGCCGCGGCGACGGCGGCCGGATCGAGCGCGCCGAGCAGCGCCTCGGCGGCCGCCCGAGCGACCGTGAAGTTCCGTCGCTGGAAGGCGCCCAGCGCCGCCACCGGCACTCCGGGGTCGGCACCCGCGCGGATCACCCTCGCACCTCGCTCTGCCGCGATCTGCTCGGCTACCGATTCCGCGTCGGGGTGCATCGCTGGGCCGAGCACGAGCGTGGCGCCCGGCTGGACGACGTCGAGCTTCTCGCGTGCGATTTCGGGAATCTTCGAGCCGAGCCAGCGGGTGTGGTCGAGCCCGACGCTCGTCAGTACCTGCACCTCCGAGGAGATCACGTTGGTGGCGTCGTAGCGCCCGCCGAGTCCCGCCTCGATCACCGCGAACTCGACGCCTTGCGCGGCGAGCTCGGAGTACGCCGCGGCCGTCAGCAGCTCGAACTGGGTCACGACATCCCCCTCGGCGCCGCCGCGGTTGACCCGTTCAGCTGCGCGCAACGCGCGCTCGATCGCCGTACCGAACCGGTCAGGCGGGAT
This sequence comes from uncultured Solirubrobacterales bacterium, assembly GCA_963805095.1. Lineage (GTDB taxonomy): Bacteria > Actinomycetota > Thermoleophilia > Solirubrobacterales > Solirubrobacteraceae > Palsa-465. The sequence goes on along the minus strand of CAWDSW010000010.1, from coordinate 320,555 downwards.
GTCGGCGTCGTCGACGCGAATGCGCTCGCAGAACGAATTCAGGTGCGGCGACAGGTAGGCCCCGGTCGGGTGACCGTGTCGCGTCAGAATCGCGGCGAGCATGCGGACGGTCGAGGACTTCCCGTTGGTGCCGACGACGTGGACCGAGCGAAATGCCTGCTCGGGGTGGTCGAGCGCCGTCATCAGCCGCCGCATCCGGTCCAGGCCGAACCGCATCCCGAACAACTCGAGCGCCAGCAGCCGCCGTTCCGCCTCAAGTGCTGTCAAGGAACCCGTCAAAGCGACTCGAGCTCCGCGAGCAGCGCCACGAGCTTGTCCCGCTCGGCTTGGACCACCGGCGGCGGCGCCTTGGCAACGAAACCGGGATTTGCAAGCTTGCCCTCGGCGCGCGTGATCTCGGCTTCGAGCTCAGCCTGCCTGGCCGCGCGCCGGCGGTCGGCGGCGCCGAGGTCTAGCTCGTCGGAGGCGAGGATCTCGATGACACCGCCCGGGATCGGCACCGACGCCACCGGGCTCGCGCCATTGGCGTTCAGCGTCACGTGCCCCAGTCGCGCAACGTGTTCGAGCGTGCCTTCGTAACCGGGCGCCACCAGCCGCGCGTTGACCGTCGTTCCGGCCTTCACCCCAGCCACGTCGCGCCAGGCGCGCAGCGCCTGCACCGCCTCGATCACGCGCCCCACCGACGCCTCGGCGGCCTCGTCGAGCGACGATTGCTCCCGACCGTCCACGCCGGCGGCGAGCAGGCCGTCGGCACCGGGCACGTACCCGTAGATCTCCTCGGTGACGAACGGGATCACCGGGTGCGCGAGCGCCAGCGTCTGCACCAGAACGTGTAGGAGCGTGCGCTGAAGCGCCTCGTCACCCGCCCGTAGGCGAGGCTTGACGAGCTCCAGATACCAGTCGCAGAGTTCGCCGTAGATGAAGTCGTAGAGCCCGAGCGCGAGGTGCGAGAAGTCGTAGCCCTCGATCCGCGCACGCACTTCGACCGTGGTCCGCTCCAGGCGAGAAAGGATCCAGCGGTCCTCGACCGTCGCGGGCGTCACGCCGGGCCGCGCATCCTCCCCGACGCCGCGCAGGATCAGGCGCGCCGCATTCCAGAGCTTGTTGGTCAGCTGGAGCCCCTGTGCGATCTTGTCCTCGGCGAACTTCACATCCTGACCGGACGACATCGCCAACAGGCCCCAGCGAACGGCGTCGGCGCCATAGGCCGGGAACTCGCCGCCGGCAGAGAACACGGGCGGGCGAGGACCACCGTTGATCAGATCCAGCGGGTCGATCCCGGTTCCGAGCGACTTGGACTGCCGGCGGCCGTCCGGCGCCTGGATGATCGCGTGGATGTGGACGTCGTCGAACGGCACCTCGCCGACGAACTCGATCCCCATCATGATCATCCGAGCGACCCACAGGAAGATGATGTCCCGGGCGGTGACGAGCACGTCGGTTGGATAGAAGGCGCGAAGCTCGGCCGTCTCCGCGGGCCAGCCGAGCGTCGCGAACGGCCACAGAGCGCTCGAGAACCAAGTGTCAAGCACGTCCGGGTCACGTTCCCAGCCGTCCCCGTCGGGCGGGACCGTGCCGACGTACGTCTCGTCCGAGCCGCGGTACCAGACGGGAATCCGGTGACCCCACCAGAGCTGCCGGGAGATGCACCATGGCCGAATGTTCTCCATCCAGTCGAGGTACACGCGCGTCCATCGCGCAGGATGGAACTTGACGCGCCCACTCGTCACGGCCTCGATCGCGGGCGCGGCGAGCTCGTCCATGCGCATGAACCACTGCAGCGAGATCAGCGGCTCGATCCGCTCGCCCGAGCGCTGCGAGAACGGCACGTCGTGCGTGTACTCCTCCGAGTTGGCGATCAGGCCGAGCTCGCCCAGCTCGGCGACAACCGCATCGCGTGCCTCCGCCACGGTCAGCCCGACGAACCGCTCTGGCGCCGTGTCGGTGATCCGGCCGTCCTCCCCGATCACGCTGATCCGTTCGAGCCCGTGCCGATTCCCGATCTCGAAGTCATTCGGGTCGTGGCCAGGCGTGATCTTCAGCGCACCGGTGCCGAAGTCGGGCCTGACGTACTCGTCGGCGATGATCTTCAACCGCCGCCCGACCAGCGGCAGGATCGCGTGCTCGCCGATCAGCCGACGGTAGCGATCGTCGTCCGGATGGACCGCGATCGCGGTGTCCGCGAGCATCGTCTCGGGGCGCACGGTCGCGACCGTGATCGAGCCCGAGCCAGAGCTGAGCGGATAGTCGATGTAGTAGAGCGTGTCGACGACCGTCTGGTCCTCGACCTCGAGGTCCGACACCGCCGACCCACTGCCCGGATCCCAGTTGACCATGTACCGGTCGCGATAGATGTAGCCCTTTTCGTACAAGGCGACGAATACGCGCAGGACGGCGTCCGCGTACGAAGAGTCGAGGGTGAACCGCTCGTCCTCGTAATCACACGACGCCCCCAGGCGCACGAGCTGGGAGATGATCTGACCGCCGTACTGCTCCCGCCACTGCCAGACGCGGCGCTCGAACGCCTCGCGCCCGAGCTGCTCACGGGAGAGACCCTCGTTCCGCAGCGCGTACTCGACCTGCTTCTGGGTCGCGATCCCGGCGTGGTCGGTCCCGAGGATCCACTTTGACCGCTGGCCGCGCATCCGGTGATAGCGGGTCAGCGCGTCCATGATCGAGTCCTGAAGCGCGTGGCCCATATGTAGCGATCCCGTGACGTTCGGCGGCGGGATCGCGATCGAGTAGTTCTCGGCGGCGGTCCCGACCGGGTCGGGATGCCAGAGGCCGGACTGCAGCCAGCGCTCGGAGATCCGGGGCTCGACCTCCGCAGGGATGTAACGGGTCTTCGACTCGAGGTCCGTCATCGGACCGGGCAGTCTAGTGTCGCTCAGGCGGCGGCTTCGCTGTGCTCGGCCGGCACGGCGACGGTCACGAGCGTCGGGGGCGTTCCCTTGTCGATCGTGTCGCGCGTGACCACGCATTTCTTGACGTCGCGACGCGAGGGCAGCTCGAACTGGACCTCGAGCAGGACCTCCTCGACGATCGAGCGCAGCCCGCGCGCCCCTGTCTCGCGCTCGAGCGCCTTATCGGCGACCGAGTGCAGAGCCTCGTCGGCGAACACGAGCTCGATCCCGTCGAACTGGAAGAACCGCTGGAACTGCTTGACGAGGGCGTTGCGCGGCTCCGTCAGGATCTTCATGAGCTCGTCCCGAGAGAGCTGGTGGATCGCCGACATCACCGGGAGACGGCCGATGAACTCGGGGATCAGGCCGTACTGGATCAGGTCCTCGGGCAGACAGTGCTCGAAGAGCTCGCCCATGTCGCGCTGCTCCTTGGACTGGATCGCAGCACTGAAGCCGACTCCCTGATGGCCGATCCGCCGTTCGATCACCCGGTCGAGGTTCGCGAACGCCCCGCCGCAGATGAACAGAACGTTGGTGGTGTCGATCGACAGAAATTCCTGGTGGGGGTGCTTGCGTCCACCCTGAGGCGGCACCGAGGCGGTCGTGCCCTCGAGGATCTTCAGCAGCGCCTGCTGGACGCCCTCGCCCGATACATCGCGCGTGATCGACGGGTTGTCGGCCTTGCGCGCGATCTTGTCGACCTCATCGATGTAGATGATCCCGGTCTCGGCCTTCTTGACGTCGTAGTCGGCGGCCTGGATCAGCTTCAGCAGAATGTTCTCGACGTCCTCGCCGACGTAGCCGGCCTCGGTCAGCGCGGTCGCGTCGGCGATCGCGAACGGCACATTGAGGATCTTCGCGAGCGTCTGGGCGAGCAGCGTCTTGCCGCACCCGGTCGGGCCGAGCAGCAGGATGTTCGACTTTTGCAGCTCGATGTCCTGGTCATCGGACTGCATCATCTGGACGCGCTTGTAGTGGTTGTAGACCGCCACCGACAGCGTCCGTTTGGCCTGTTCCTGGCCGACGACGTACTCGTTGAGCACGTCGTAGATCTCCCGTGGCTTGGGAAGATTCTCGATGTCGAAATTCGGCGGGGCGGTGAGCTCCTCGTCGATGATCTCGTTGCAGAGATCGATGCACTCGTCGCAGATGTAGACGCCGGGCCCGGCGATCAGCTTCTTGACCTGGCGCTGCGACTTCCCGCAGAAGCTGCAGAGGAGCTGCTCGTTCGAATCGGTCGGGCGTGCCACTTCAGATTCCTCTCCGGAGTACGAGTCAGGGCCGCCGAAGCTCGGGCACCTAGATTAGCCAGTCGGGGTTCCCGGGGAATTCAGTTGCGGCTTTTGACGCCGTCAAAGCCGCAAATCGTTCCCCGCAACCCTTCGTTAGTGCTTCGAGATCACGCGGTCGATGATTCCGTAGTCCTTGGCCTCCTCGGAGCTCATGAAGTAGTCACGCTCCGTGTCCTTCTTCACTTCGTCGACCGGTTTGCCCGTGTGATGAGCAATGATCTCGTCGAGCCGACCACGAAGGTCGATGATCTCCCGGGCGTGGATCTCGATGTCGGTCGCCTGGCCCTGAAAACCGGCGGAGACCTGGTGAATCAGGATCTTTGCGTTCGGCAGCGCCATCCGCTTTTCGGCGGCGCCACCGGCTAGGAGCAGCGCGCCCATCGACATCGCGATCCCGACGCAGATTGTCTGCACGTCGGGCTTGATGAACTGCATCGTGTCGTAGATCGCCAAGCCGGCATAGACCGAGCCACCGGGCGAATTGATGTAGAGCGAGATGTCCTTATCCGGATCCTCGGACTCGAGGTGGAGCAGCTGGGCGACGATCAGGTTCGCGATCTGGTCATCAACCGGGGTCCCCAGGAAGACGATGCGTTCGTTCAGAAGACGGCTGTAGATGTCGAACGCTCGCTCCCCACGGGAAGTCTGCTCAACGACCATCGGTACGAGTGGGCTCATGGTCCTCGCTTCTTATTCCTTGCGCAGGTGAATTCCTGCCGAATGTAGCAATCGGCCTACGCCGGCCGGACTCCTCAGGAACCCGGAGTCCAGAGCTGCTCAGAGGCCGATCCGGCCTCCCCACGCTGCTCGGGAGTCCACAGCTGCTCGCGCGCCTGCGCACGTTCGATGCTGATCGGCTTGGCCTGGGCGACCAGCAGCTCGAGGGCCTGGCGATTTGCCAGCTCGCTGCGAATCCGGGCCAGGCGCCCGCTCGAGTCCAGCTGCTTGAACATCTTCTGTGGCGTCGTCTTGTTGCGCTCGGCGCTGGGCGCCAACGCCTCCAACACCTGTTCGTCGGTCGGCTCGATCTGCTCGGCATCGACAACTTCGGCGAGCACTGCCTCGCGCTTGAGCGTCTGCTCCGCCTCGGGCTCCGCCTGATGGGCGAGTTCCTCCTCGGTGGCGCCGGCGACCTGCAGGTAAGCCTCCTTGGAGACCCCCTGACGCGCCAAGGATGCAAGCGTCTCCTCGACCATTTCGTGTGCCCGCGCGTGAGCAAGCTGGGATGGAATCTCGATCTGCGCGTCGGCGACTACCGCATCTAGCACTTCGCGTTCGAACTCGTGCTCGATCTCGTGGGCCTCCTGTTCACGCAGTCGCGTGGCGATGTCGGCGCGCAGCTCCTCGAGCGTCTCGAGCCCGGCGGCCTCGGAGGCGAACTCGTCGTCCAGCTCCGGTAAGCGCTTGGCCTTCACCTCGGTAACCGTAACGTCGAACTGTGCGTCCCTGCCCTTGAGCTGCTCGGAGCCGTAGTCCTCGGGGAACGTCACCTCAACGATCCGCTGCTCACCGGTCCCGGCCCCGACCAACTGGTCCTCGAACCCGGGGATCAGGCGCCCTGAGCCGAGCTCCAGCAACTGGTCGCGGCCTTCGCCGCCCGGGAACGGCTCGCCGTCGACGCTCCCGACGTAATCGATCACCACGTGATCGCCGGATTCGGCAGGCCGGTCGACCGTGTCGAGCGTCGCCAGGCGCTCACGTAGGCGCTCGAGCTCTTGATCGATCGCCTCCTCGTCGGCAGCCGGCTCGCGTCGACCGACCTCGACGCCCTTGTAGGCGCCCAGCTTGGCATGCGGACGGACGCCGATCTCGACCGAGAACGAGAGCGGCGCCCCCTCCTCTGGCAGGTCTCCGACGTCGATGTCGGGCTCGCCGACCGGCGAGAGCCCCGACGCGTCGATCGCGTCGACGTACCAACCACCGAGCGCGCTGCGGAGCGCCTCGTCGAGCACGTATTCCCGTCCGAGGCGCCGGATCACCACCGGAGGCGGAACCTTGCCCTTGCGAAACCCCGGGACCCGGAGGTTCGCGCCGAGCGCGCGGGCCGCCTGTTGAATCCGGCGCTCAACCTCTGCCGGGGCGACCTCGGCCTCCAGGCGCACGCGCGAGTCCGGAAGCTCGGTGACCGTGGTGGTAACGGTGGACGGCATCGGGCTCAGACGATACCTTGGCCATGATGTCGAGGCGCTCTGCGCGCAGAGGGGTTGCATGGGTTCTAACCGGCCCGATCGCATTCCTGGCGACTGGAGCAGTCGATCTCTGCTGCGTGCTCGCCGCGCTGAGGCCGTATCGGAATCGGGCCTGAGGCAGAGCTCGATTCATCAGGATCGGTGACGAACTTTCGGCATTCGCGGACGTCTATAGCGATACAGGGCCGCGCAACCGCAGGCCGCCGGGGAAGGCTGAGCGCCGCGCGGCGTACCAGCTGAACAGGAGGCACCAATGAAGCACGGAGAGAGCTCATGAAACGGAAGCTGATTCCGCTCGTATCCGTGATCGCCGTTGCACTGGCAGCGCTGACCGCGCTCGCCGGCAACGCGGCGGCCCACAGGGCCAGCCACCACGGAGGCTTCAACGGAGACTTTTTCGAGCATCAGAGCGTGGTCAAAGGTACGGTCACAGCCGTGAACGCTTCGGCCGGCACGTTCACGGCAACGGTCGAGGTCGTCGGTCATGACCCGCGTGGTGACGGCTTCGGCGTGGGTGGTCGAGCCTTCAACGGTCCGGGCGACGACGGCGGCTGTCAGGGTTGGGGCCCCGGCTTCCGCGGCGGAGATGGCTTTGGTGGCCACGGCGGTCCTGGTGGCCCCGGCGGGCAGGGCGGCCCCAGCGGCCCCGCTGGACAGGGCGGCCCCGGCCCGGGCGGACAGGGCGGCCCCGCTGGACAGGGCGGCCCGGGCCCCGGCGGACCGGGCCCCGGTGGACAGGGCGGCCCCGGTGGCGACGGGGGACAGGGCGGCCCCGGTGGCGACGGCGGCCGGTTCCACTCCCATCAGATGTCGACTACTCCGTCGACGACCGCGATGACGACTCCGACCGCCACACCGATGCCAGCCACGGTGACGATCACCACCAACTCGAGCACCCGGTTCATCGTCAACGGCAGCACGAGCGCCACGATCGCCAACCTCGCCGCAGGCGATAGGTTCGTCGCGACGTTCGCGGGTTCGCCGTTCGAGGGACTGACGGCACTGACGTCCACCCCGGCGTTGTCGGTGGTGGCCGAGGCGCCGCCGCAGCTCTATTCGTTCGTTGGCACGGTGACCGCCACCGACACGACCGCGGGCACGGTGACAGTCAACGTCACGAGCTCGCTTCCGAGCGGCCTCTTCACCGGCGCGCAGACGTTTGACGTTGGTGCCCAGACGCTGGTGTTCGGCGGGACGTCGACCTCGCTGATCGGCTCCCTGTCAAACGTCACGGTCGGAGACGTCGTCGTCGGCGGCGAGATCAACATGGGCGGCCTCACGGCGGCCCAAGTCGAGGCCAACCCGCTGCAGGTTCTGGTGGACTTCTCCAGCGCGGCGCCTTCGACAACGACGACGAGCCCGAGCAGCATGACCCCGGCGACTACTGCGATGTTCAAGCACATGAAGACGGAGTCGTTCAATCGGGCCATCAAGCGGTTGATCAAGCACCACCGCGAGGCTCACGAGGCCCACCACGGGGCTCACCACGAAAAGGCCCATCGTCACCACGCGAGGGGCTAGCAGGCAGGGATACCGAGTGGGAATCATGGCGAGCGGCGGGAGGACGGCAGGCGCAGTTGCGCCTGGCTCCAGACCTCCGCTCGCCGTCCCCCGTCGGCTATTGCGACTACGATCGGATGCCGTCCTCGCCGAGCGCTTCGCCCTCGGCGATGAGGCGGCCTTCGACGTTCTCTACGAGCGTTACCGGCCGGCTGTGCTGTCGGTCTGCATGGGGATCCTCGCGGGCGCCCATGACGCCGAGGACGTAACCCAGGAAACCTTCTCAGCGCTGGCCGTGGCCCTGCGGGGCGACTCGCCGCAGGAGTTGCGCCCATGGCTCGCGCGCGTCGCGCGCAACCGCGCGATCGACGTCACTCGCCGAGGCCGCCAACGTCTGCTGACCCGCGATGGCGAGCTCCCGGAAGTCGCGGCGCAGCAACAGACCGGTAACGCCGAGCTGGCGATCGTGTTCGAGGGCATTCGTGAGCTCCCCGAAAGCCAGCGCACGGCACTACTGATGCGTGAGCTCGGCGGCCACTCATACAGCGAGATCGCGGAGCTGCTGGAAACGCATGAGGACGCGGTTCGAGGGCTAATCGCCCGGGCCCGGGTTGGACTGAGGTCCTACCGAGAGGCCGCGCAGCTGCCATGCGCGGCGGCTCGAGCATCGATCGAGGCAGAACCTGACGGGCGCCGCCATAACCGCGCGATCCGCCGTCACCTCCGGACCTGCCCCTCGTGTCGCGCCTACCGGGCTGCACTGCGCGATGATGCTCGGGCGCTGCGCGCGATGCTGCCGATCGACGGCGGCATCGCCGGGACCAGCATGCTCGGCAGCGGCCTCGCTGCCAGCAAGGGAGCGCTGGTCGGCGCCGGACTGACCCAGGCAACCGCTGCCTGCGCCGCTTCGCTGTGCGCAGCGGGCGCCGTCGGCGGGATCGTCTTGATCGCCCCGCTTCATCGAGCGGTGGCGCCGATGCCGGTGATCGCCGGCCAACGACACAGCCACCAGCAGAGGCCGGTCGCAAAGCCCGTTGAGGTACCGGGGACCCCCTCCGCAGCAGCGACGAACGTCGCTGTCACGCCCTCAGCCCCACAACATGCAACGACCCCCAATATCCCGGCGACGTTCGCCATCCACTTCCCCGCGGCGCATGCTCCCGGTCGTCCAGGCGAAGGGCGCGGCGCGGGGCCTCGAGCCGACCGGTCCCGCCACCAGAGTGGCCGGCGCAGCCATGCCAGCCGACCGGCTGCCGTCCCGCCGCCGGGCCCGATTAATCAGCGACCCGGGCTGACACAGCCCGCCGCGCCGATGCCTCGGCGGGCCGGTCTGATGCGGCAGCAGGCGAGCCCGACGCGGACGCCGGGCGAACCGGCGCGGCAGCACGGCGGTCCTGCCGGGACTGGAACCGCCCGGACCGTCCCGACCCCCACCCCCGTCGCCGCACCACGGACACCTATGCAGGCGCCGGCGCAATCGGAGCAGACATCATCTGGGGCGACCACCAGCGTCGGGCGCGGCAGCCAGGCCGGCTCGACCGGCGACCATGGCGCTTCGGGTAACCACGACGGTCGGAGTGGAAGCAGCGGGTCCGCTGTTTTGAACGGAAACGGTGGCTCGGGAGAGGTCGGCGACGGTAATGGCCCGGCGGTGGGGAACGCCGGCTCGTCGGGAAACCCCGGCTCGTCCGGAAACCCCGGCTCGTCGGGGAAGCCAGGCTCGGCGGCGGGCCGGACGAGCCGGGGGCCGGGGCACGATCTGTCGCCGGCTGGCTCCGGTTCAGGGGGCCCCCAGAGTTCCAATCTCACCGTCCAATCAGGCTCGGATCGCACCGTCCTGCCGGCCTCTCCTCAGAGCCACGGCGAGCAGACCGGCCCGTCCGCACGGCAGGTTTCGGTGACCTCGGATGGCGGATCAGACACCACGCGAGGGTCCCGAGCCGTCAACGGCTCCAAGGCCACCGGCGATTCCCACGCAAGCACGACGTTGGTGACCGGCACCGGTTCCCAGACGGACCCCGGGGACCAGACAGGCACCGGATCCCAGGCCGACGGCGGAGGCTCGGAACGGTCCGTGACGCAGATAGACACAACCTCGTCGACGGCTAACGGATCGCCGACGGACAACGGATCGCCAACGGACAACGGATCGCCAACGGACAACGGATCGCCAACGACAACGGATCGCCGACGGACACGACCTCGCCGCAGCCCACCACCGGCTCTCAGACGGGTCCGCAGCCGGCCACGAGCACCGGCTCGCAACCCAGCAGCACCACGCCGAGCGGCTAGTTCTTTCGAGCCAGTCTCAACACGATGGCCGCGTCTGGCGAGCGTTCGGCAGCTAGATCGCGTCCTCGCGCTCCAACACCTCGCGCGCCACGCCGAACGCCGCGTTGGCGGCGGGGACGCCCGCGTAGACCGCGGTGTGCAACAGCACCTCGGCTATCTCATCGGGGCTCAGGCCGTTGCGCAGCGCCCCGCGGACGTGAATCTCCAGCTCGCCCTCGCGCCCGAGTGCCGTCAGGACGGCAAGCGTCACGGCGCTGCGGACCTGCCTGCTGAGGCCGTCGCGCGCCCAGACGTCTCCCCACGCGTATCTCGTGATGAATTCCTGGAAGGTGGCGGTGAAGTCCACGGTGCCGGCGATCGCGCGGTCGACATGGGCGTCCCCGAGCACCTCCCGCCGGATCGTCATGCCCGTTTCGTAACGCTCGTCAGTCATGTCTCTCCTCGCTCTCGGGTGGCTGTGACGGCGACGTGTGGCCACCGGTGCCGAGGTCCCATATGCTCTCCAGCTGCCGGTGCGCGGCGAGCGCCCGGTCGATCAACTCGCTCGCGGCTCCGAGGTCGGGGGCCTGTGCTTCAGATACGCCGGCGGCGGCCAGGCGAGCAAGGTTCTCCCGCATCTGCGGGCGGTCCACCTCCAGGCTCTCGAGTAGCTCGCGGCCCCAGGCTGCAGCCGAGCCGGTCAACGCCAGCAGCTCGCTCAGAGTCCCCCATTCGGCCTGCCAGGAGCCTGCTGCACGCTCGAGCTCCTGTTCCATTGAGGAGAGGATCGTCGCCACGAGTCCCGGCACGCGGCGAGCACAGGCGATCACCGAGACGGCCGCCACCGGGTTGCGCTTATGCGCCATCGCCGAGGAGCCTCCCCGCCCTGCACGCCCGGCCTCGTGCAGCTCTGCCACCTCGTCCTGCGCCATCAGCGTCACGTCTCGCCCGATCTTTGCGAGCGCGCCGGCAAGCGTTCCGAGGCCGCATGCCAGCTCGGCCATGCGCGTGCGGTCGGTATGCCAGGGCAGCACCGGCTCGGCGAGGCCGAGCTCGCCGGCGACGAGGCCGGCGATCGCCGGCGACCCGGTGCCGACCGGTCCCCCCATCTGCACGGCCAGCACCTGAGCCCTCACCTCGCGGAGGCGCTTCCTCACACGGTCGAGTGCGACCGTCCACCCCGCGGCCCGCAGCCCGAAGGAGATGGGCAGCGCCTGTTGGAGCAGTGTCCTCCCGGCGATCGCGGTCGATCGGTGCCGGTCGGCCAGCGCGGCCGCGATCTCGCTCGCACCCGACGTATCGCTCAGGAGCGGCTCGAGCGCGCGGCGCGCGACGAGCATCGCCGCCGTGTCGAGGACGTCCTGGCTGGTCGCGCCAAGGTGGACGTAGTCGGCGAGATTGGCGCCGACGCGCGCCCTCAGCGCCCGAACCAGCGGGACGACCACGCTCGCATGCTCGCCACCGTCCCGGGCCAGCACGATGAGGTCAAAACCGCTCGGGTCGCAGGCTGCCGCGATCGCGGCGGCGGACCCCGACGGGATCAGCCCCGCGTTTTCACAGGCCACCGCGAGGGCGGCTTCGACCTCGAGCATCGCGGCCAGCCACGCCTCGCCCGAAACGGCCGCGGCCGCAGCACCTCGTCCGTAGGTCCCGGCGAACAGGTCCGCCACGAGGCGGGATCCTAGGGCGTGGGCGCGCCGAAGACGATCGTGAAGACCGTCATGAACGCCCCGAACCCCAGACAGTAGGCGCCAAACGGGATCAGATTGCGGTCACGGAAGTAGCGCGTCAGGTAGTGCACGGTGATGACGGCGAAGATCGCAGCGAAGATCGCAGCGATGACCGCGGCGCCACGGATCCCGTCGCCATGCGGCCCCGTCAGGTCTCCGAACTTCAGAAGCCCAGCGGCCAGAATCGGCGGGGTAGCCAGCAGAAACGCGAAGCGGGCGGCGTCGAAGTTGTCCAGACCACGAACCAGCCCGGAGGTCATGACAACGCCGTCGCGGCTGATCCCGGCGATCAGCGCCGAGCTCTGGAACGTGCCGATCACGGCCGCCTCGCGGTACTGCAGCGTGCCGAGTCGGCGGTAGCCGGCTGGGTTGAGCCCCTCCTTGGCCGCGAGCTCCCGAACTTGGGCCCGCTTGCGGAACCGCTCGGCCCAGATCAGGATGCAGCCGTTGATCATCAGGAAGATCGCCGCCGCCAACGGCTTGGCTAGCGCGACTCGAATGGTGTGCTCCAGCAGCAGCCCGAGGATGCCGACCGGGATCGTCGCGCAGATGATCAGCCAGGCCAGGCGCTCGGTAGGTGTCTCGATCCGCCGCTTGCCGAGGGTCACAAAGAACGCTCTGATGATCGCTATCCACTCGCGCCAGAAGTAGATCAGCAGCCCGACGGCGCTGCCGACGTGAAGCATCACGACGAATGCCAGCCAGGGGGACTCTGGATCCGACTGCCAGGCGACGATGTTGCCCCAACGGAACAGGGTCGGGACGAGCACCGTGTGACCGAGGCTGGAGACGGGGAACAGCTCGGTGACCCCCTGCAGCACGCCGAGGACGATCGCCTGCCATGTGGTGATCAGAGAGCTTGCGACGGAGAGCATTGACCGGCAACCCTAGCTCGGCTCCTCACGAGAAGCTAAGCGGAGTCGAAAGGCATGTGTGGCTTGTGTGAAGATCCTCACGCGGGTGGTTGTCCGACATGTCGTGCCCGCCTACGCTGCTACGGACGATCGAGGTGCGCGGGCTTTCCGAGACCCACGGCGAGAAGCAGGCGGTTGCCGATCTCAGCTTCACGATCGGCTGGCGGAATCTCTCCCCTGACGCTGGCTTGCAGTGCTGGCGACCTTCGCGCTCGGCACCACCGCCGGCGACCTCACGGGGATCGAGCTGAATCTCGGGTTCTGGCCATCGGTGCTGCTGTATTTCAGCCTGATCTGCGTCCGCTGGTCGGGTGGTACCGGTTCAACCGGAACCCCATTTTTTCGTTCGGGTTCGCCTACGTCGTCACGGGGCACGTAAGAGGCGTTCGTTACACCGCGACAAAAGCCCGTCGCCGCGCCCGCCGCTCGGTGAACGCGGCTATCGCCACACCGACTTCGAACAGAAGGTACAGCGGCACGGTTTCAAGCAGCATCGTCGTGAGATCGCCAGGCAGCAGCGCGGCCACCATGACACAGGCGGCGACGGCGTATCGTCGGCCACGGCGTAGCTGGCCAGGGGTCACGACGCCCGCGCGCGTGACCGCAAGAATCGCCACCGGCACCTGAAACAGCAGCCCCATCGCGAGCAACGTCATGGCCGCGAACTTGTAGTACTGGCTCGCCTGCACGAGGACGTTGAACTGATCGCTGTTGAAGTTCTGGAAGAAGTGGAGCGCGGCAGGTAGCACGACGTAGTAACCGAAAAAGACGCCCACCAGAAACAGCGCCGGAGCCGCGGCAAATAGAAGGCGCACGAGCCGGCGGTGGTGAGGCCCGAATGCAGGGATCAGGAACCCGTATGCCTGACCGAGAAGCAACGGCAGTGTCAGGATCAGCGCGAACACGAGCGAAACGGTGACGGTCGCCGTGAACGGTTCCCCGATCCCCAATGTCACCGGCTCCTCGGCGCTCGGGAGAGACGACAGACGGGCGATGTCACGGTCGACACCGGCGCGCGCGCGGGCGAGGCTCACGGCGACGGCCGGCGACGTACCGCGAGCATCCAGCACCTCCACGACGCTCCGTAACTGAACGCCGAGGTCACGAGCGCTCACCGCCACCGTGTGCACCGCGCCGAGCTGTCCGTGACCGCGGCTGACCTGCGACTGTGTCTGGTCCGCCAGCGGCGCGTTGATCCAGTGCAGCAGCCGATGGTTCTGCGAGAAGCAGACGCCAAAGCTCACGGCCAAGGCGAGCAGGGACACGACGAGCCGCGTGCGCAGTTCGTCGAGGTGTCCGACGACCGTCAACCGATCCTCGTGTCCGAGTGATCGTGCTCTGAGTGCTCTGGGCAACATCGCCGGTCAGCGACCCTTCAGACGGTCAGGTCGTCGCGCGATCGCGTGCGGGCTGCTCCACCGTCTCGGTCTCTCGGGTAATTACGGTCGCCTCGGCTTGGTTCGATTCGGCTGTAATCGACTCCTTGAAGCCACGCAGTCCCTCGCCCAACGATCGCCCCATGTCAGGAAGGCGCTTGGCCCCGAAGATGAGCAACAACGCCGCGAGGAGGAAGAGAAGGTGAACCGGGTTATCTAGTCCAAGCATCTGACTGCTCCAATCGTTGACTGTGCTTCCGCCTCCTCTACGAAGCGACATCGAATTCGGATCAGTGATCCGTTCGCGGAGCCGCTTCGTAACCGGAGTGTTGGCTCAAATCACCGGCTGAGTCGCTGGTGCGCAACTGGAAAGGAGCAGCCATGGCTGCTGAGCAGACTGAGGGCTCGGGCGTCACCCGCCTGTCCTTCATCAAGACCTCCGCCGGCGTTGCGGCCGGAGCGGCGGCGGCGTCCGTGCCGATCGCCGCCGCACAAGCACACGAACAGGCCGCCGTGGAGACGCGGCCGTCCTCGCGGATCCCGTCCGATCCGGTGACCGCGGTCGTGCGCGATGCAAAGCACGGCGAGGTGACCGTTCTCTCGGGAACGGGCGAAAAGACCTATCGAGACCCTGCCCTCGTCAAGCGGCTGCTTGCGGCGGCGCCCAAGCGCTGACACCCGGGAGGTGATCAGAGATGTCCTCACACCGTGAAGCACCTGAGATCAGCAAGGATCCGGTCGCTGACAACACGGACGTGTATGCGTTCGTCAGCCCGGACCAGCCCGATACGGTGACGCTGATCAGCAACTTCATCCCACTGCAGGATCCGCCGGGCGGCCCGAACTTCTTCGAGTTCGGTGACGACGTCCTGTACGCGATCCACATCGACAACGACGGCGACGGCGTGCCCGAGATCTCGTACATGTTCGAGTTCACGAGCAGCCTCCGAAATCCTGACACGTTCCTCTACAACACCGGTCCGATCACGTCGCTTGACAGTGAAAATTGGAACCGGCGGCAGTTCTACTCCGTGACTCGCGTCGACGGGCGCGATACCACATCCTACGGAACCGCCAACCAGTCTCAGAGGCTGACGGCGAGGCTGCTGGGGCAGGACCTCGCGTGTCCGCCGTGCAATGTCGGCCCACGTTCGACCCCGAACTATGGAACGCTGGCGGACGCCGCGGTGCACACGCTCCAGGGCGGTATCAACGTGTTCGCCGGGCAACGGCTGGAGGGCTTCTACGTAGACCTCGGCGCCGTCTTCGACCTGGGCGACCTGCGGCCGTTCCAGAACCTCCACCTGATCCCGACCCCGGCTGCACCGGGGGTGGACACGACCAAGGTGCTGAACATCCACACGATCGCGCTGCAGGTGCCGATCTCGGACCTCACCGCCAGCCGTGCGGCCCCATCGAACGCGACCAGCTCGCACGCGGTGATCGGCGTCTGGAGCTCGGCTAGCCGACGCAAGGTCAGGATCATCGACGACTTCTGCGACGCGGTGTCGGAGGCCGGACCGTGGACCCAGGTCTCTCGGCTGGGCAATCCGCTGTTCAACGAGGTGATCGTTCCGCTGGGCAGGAAGGACGAATGGAATTCGAGGTCTCCTGTCGATGACAAGTCATTTCGCCAATATGTGGAACACCCGGAGCTGGCCACGCTCCTGCCGGCGCTGTACCCGGGCGTGTTCCCGAACCTCGCCGGCCTCAGCAAGACGCGCGCAGACCTGGTGGCGATCCTGTTGACGGGGATCCCCTCGGGAATCGTCCCCGGCTTCCAGAACTACACCGGGCCGGTGGCGGCCGATCAGTTGCGCCTCAACGTGGCGATTCCACCGACGTCCAGCCCGAATCGCTTCGGTCTGCTCGGCGGCGACCCCGCGGGGTTCCCCAACGGAAGGCGGGTGTCAGACGACATCGTGGCGATCGAGCTGCGCGCGGTTGCGGGGGTCACCTACCCGCTGATCGACAAGAGCTACACGCCCGACGCCGCAGCCGGCCTGCTGGAGCAGTGGCAGCCCGCGCAACATGCCTCGGTGCCGGGACCTGACCGCTACCAGGCAACCTTCCCATACCTGGGGACGCCGGCGGACGGCTACGACACACCGGCGAGCTGACCACGTTCACCAGACAACTCGCCGGGCGCCGCGGAGCGGCGCCCGGCGACTTAACTGATCGTGAGGAGCAGATGCATTCAGAGAGATACTCCAGCCGCAAGCACCCCGAGTTCGTCGTACTCGACATCGGCGCGGGGGTCGGGGCGCTGATCGTCTATACAGACGGCGCGATGCACGGCAGCGAAATCGAGATCAGCCCGACCGGCGATGACGTCCACCGTGCTCATAAGGACGTGCTGGAACGCGAGAGCGCCGGTCACCCGGCGTTCACCGCAGTATTCGACGCGTTGCCGGAAGGCAGCTACACCCTGTGGTCGGCCGGCCGCGCACGCGCTCGCGGAGTTCGCGTCGAGGGCAGTCAGGTAACCCAGCTGGACTGGCGCGACGCGGCCTCGGGGGGTGCCTGAGATGTCACGTGCCCGAGGGATCCGGCGGACGCTCGCACCGGCGGAGTGGCGCCGCGCCGGCGGGCTGGCCGCAGCGATCGTCGGACTGCACGTGGTCGGCTTCGGCACGCTGCTGCTGGCCGTAGTGCCCCGCCACCTCAGCCTCGGCCACGGGGCCGTGTTCGGCGTTGGCCTTGGAATCACCGCGTACACCCTCGGGCTGAGACACGCGTTCGACGCGGACCACATCGCCGCGATCGACAACACGACCCGCAAGCTCATGTCCGAGGGAAAGCGACCGCTGGGCGTCGGCTTCTTCTTCTCGCTCGGCCACTCGACCGTGGTTTTCGGGCTGACGCTCCTGCTCGCTTTGGGTCTGGCCGCGATCGGAGGACAGGTCGAGAACGCTCACTCGACGCTGCACGCGCTGACCGGCATCGTCGGCACCGGGGTATCGGGCACGTTCCTCTATCTGATCACCGCGATCAACATCACGATCCTGATCGCGATCGTGAAGCTCCTTCGCCGCCTGCGAGAGGGATGCCTCGACGAAGCTGAGCTCGAGCGTCAGCTCAGCTCACGCGGGTTGATCAACCGTGTACTCGGGCGGTTCGCACGGAATGTGAGCAGCTCCTGGCAGATGTACCCCGTGGGCTTCCTGTTCGGACTCGGATTCGATACCGCGACCGAGGTTACGCTGCTGTTCCTCGCCGCCGGCGCCGCTTCGAGCGGCTTGCCCGTCTACGCGCTGCTGTGTCTGCCGGTTCTGTTTGCCGCGGGGATGACGCTGTTCGACACGATCGACGGCTCGTTGATGAACTTCGCCTACGGCTGGGCGTTCGCAGAACCGGTTCGCAGGGTTTATTACAACCTGGCGACGACCGCGCTGACCGTGATCGTGGCGTTCGCGGTCGGAACGGTCGAGCTGCTGGCGATCGTGCCGACCCAGCTGGGACTGCACGGGGGCTTTTGGGACTGGGCGGAGAGCGTCAACCTGGGGACGCTCGGCTACTTCATCCTGGGAGTGTTCATCGTCACCTGGCTGCTGTCGGTGGCGATCTGGAGGTTCGGCCGGATCGGACGAAGATGGCCGTCGAGCACGCAGTCCGCATAGGCGATGGGGGTATAAAGAGTTCTCTGACGATGCCGCGAGCACTGCGTTTTCGGTCACGTCCATCGGCCGCGGACGCGCTGGCGGCCCTGAACCTGCTGGCTGACGGTGAGCTGCTCGCGCTCGCCCGAGACAACGACACCGACGCGTTCGCCGTCATCTACGACCGCCATGCGACCGCGGCGTACTCGCTCGCCCACCGAATCTGCGGTACCCGGGCCCTGGCCGAGGACGTCGTCCAGGAAGCCTTCCTGGCCCTGTGGAGGCGCCTGGATCGCTATGACGCCGCTCGAGGAGAGGTGCGCAGCTGGCTGCTCGGGATCGTTCACAACGCCGCGATCGACAAGCTGCGCCAGAGCGTCGTGCACGAGCGTCGGCGGGCAAGCAGCGAAGGTCTCGAGGAGCGCCTGGAGTCACCGCAGCGAACCGACCTGGAGGTGCAGCAGCACGAGCAGGCAAACGAAGTCCAGGTTGCGCTTCGTGCGCTACCGCCCGAACAGCGTCGTGTGATCGAGCTGGCCTACTTCGACGGCCTCACCCACACGGAGATCGCCGCCCGTCTCGAGCTGCCGGTCGGCACGATCAAGGGACGGATGCGGCTCGGGTTGGCGAAGCTGGCGGGAATCCTGTCAACCGCCGAGCGCCCGACCGCCGACACCGGAAGCGTGGCGTTGTGAGCGACCCGCGGGATGGCATGCACGATCGTTGGGACGGCGATGCCGCGGCGTACGCCCTGCACGCACTCGAGCAGGATGAGGCGCGCGCGTTCGAGGAGCATCTGGCCGGATGCAGGCGCTGTCAGGACGAGCTCGAGAGTTTTCGCCAGGTCGTCGCGGCACTGCCGGCCGCGGCTCCTAGGCTCACTCCCGCGCCCGAGCTGAAGCTGCGGGTGCTGGCCGGCGTGGGCGCCGACGCCGCTCCACGATCGGGTTCTCCGGAGGGCGCGCCGGCGGGCGTGCGCGAACGACCAAGGTCGCGCTGGCGCTCCGGGCTGTCGTCCCTGCTCAGGCCGCAGATCGCAGTCACCGCCGCGGCCGTGGTCGCCGCGCTGGTGGTGGTAGGGCTGCTGACGCTCGGCGGCGGCAGCTCGACGCAAACCTATGCCGGCGTCGTGCACGCCTCAGGCGCCAGCGCCTCGGTGGTGCGGTCTGGCAACAACGGCCGACTGCGGTTCTCGCGGATGCCGGCACCGCCGCCGGGACGTATCTACCAGGTGTGGTTGCAGCATCGGAGCGGGTCCCCACAACCGACCCGGACCCTGTTTGCCGCTCGCACTGGATCCATAGCGGTGCAAGGGAACCTACGTGGCGTTCTGGCGGTGCTGGTCACGGCTGAGCCGCGCCCGAACGGCAGCCCAAAGCCGACGCGAGCGCCGATCATCGTTGTGCGGATCGCGTGACGCTAGGTCGTCGCGTGATCCAGCGCCCAGTCGAGGGCATAATCGGCAACCTGCTCCCACCCCGCCTGACCGATCGTGAAGTGCGAGCGGCCCGGGAATAGCTTGTACTCGGTGAGCGCGGCCGACCGGCTCTGCTTGCCGGCCATCTGACGATCGACAGCTGCCGGGACAATGTGGTCCTCGCCG
This sequence comes from uncultured Solirubrobacterales bacterium, assembly GCA_963805095.1. Lineage (GTDB taxonomy): Bacteria > Actinomycetota > Thermoleophilia > Solirubrobacterales > Solirubrobacteraceae > Palsa-465. The sequence continues at coordinate 301,178 of CAWDSW010000010.1, read as the reverse complement.
CCGGCGATCAGGAGCAGCGGGGCCCGCTCGTCGTTGCGGAAGTCGACCCGGTCCGGCGTGTGGGGGTTGAAGTTCGCGAGGGCCCCCTGCCACAGGACCCGTCCGGGACCCGGGACGGCATAGCGCTCGTACGCCTGACCGGACTCCCCTTCGTCCATCGTGTTCGTGAACGCGTAATGGAACTGGTCGGCGGTCAGTGCCACGGCGCGATGGTTGTTGCTGGGGCTCTTGAGGACCGGGAACGCGGATTTAAGCGTCGAGAACGGCAGCTTCGTTACCCCGCGCACAGCAGCGGCGTCGATCGCCACTCCGGCGGCCCCGAGGCCGCGATCGAGCAGGATCTCGGTGAAGGCACCGCCGAACGAGTGGCCGATGATGATCGGCGGAGCCTCGAGGCCGCGGATGATCTCGTCGTAGTGATCGACGATCTCCTCGATCCCGAGGTTCTCGATCGCGCTCGGATCAGCGCGAAGCTGCTCGATGTCGCCATCCATCCCGGGCCAGGCCGGAGCGAGCACTATCTGGCCTCGCTGCGTGTAACGCTCGGTCCAGTGCTCCCAGCTCAGTGGCGTCATCCACAGTCCGTGGATCAGGACGATCGTGTGTGGTTCATCGGCACTCATCGGGTGGTTTCTCTCCTTTCGTTCGGTGGTCAGGTCGTCTTGATCAAGCCGCCGTCGATCACCCAGTTCGCGCCCGTGACGTTCGCCAGCCGGGGCGATGCGAGGACGGTGACCAGCAGCGCGACTTCCTCGGGTGTCGTGAAGCGGCCGCTCGGGATCCCGGCGACCATCTGGTTCTGGACCGCAGCGGCGTCGGAACCGGTCGCTTGGGCGACGGTCGCGGCGACGCCATCATCTCCGAGCCAAAGATCCGTTGAGACCGGGCCCGGAGACACGCTCGTGATGCGGATGCCCTGTGGCCCAAGCTCCTGAGAGAGCGATTTTGCGAGGTTGACGAGCGCCGCCTTGGCGGCGCCGTAGTCGATCACGCCCCCGTCCGGCTCAAAGAACGAGTTGACGGACGCGACATTCACGATTGTTCCCTGCCGACGACGGCTCATATGGGCGACCGCCGCCCTGATCGCCCGCAGGGCCGCGAAGAAGTTGATCTGGAGTGATTGCTCGAAATCCTCATCAGTGAGGGTGGGAAAGCCGGACGTGCGCACCCGCGCCGCCCCGACGTTGTTGACGAGCACGTCGATTTGCCCGTGGCGTTCGACCGCCGCGTCGATCAGACGCGCCGGGCCTTCGCGCTGCGAGAGGTCGACGGCTATCGGCGTAACACGTTCGAGTCCCTGAAGGGTGTCGAGGCTCCGCGCTCCCGCAACGACCGTGGCGCCCTCCGCGGCAAGCGTCTGAACGACGGCAAAGCCAATGCCCTTGCTGGCACCGGTGACGACCGCGACCTTGTCGTTCAGGTTCAGATCCACAACGTGAGCCTCCGCATGGGTCGCGTTCCTCGGAGCGGTAGTCGAGCGCTGTGCTCAGGCCGGGGGGCGCGGCGGACGATACCGAAGATAATGGCCGCGAACACGACCTGGGCAATCGCAGGTGAGGCCGAGGTTCTTCGCCCACATGCATGTGCGTACTCCCGTAGCTCACGCCCGAGGTGGCGCCTGGTGGCGTTCCTGCTCGCGGTTCTGTTCGGCACGTGCGCACCGGCGGTGGCGTTCGGCGCGGTCGCGAGCGCCCGCGACCGGCAGGCGACCGACGGCCACCGAGGCCAACCGACGGCAGGACGGCATCCGACCTTGATGACTACGCGTGATCGGAGGTCCGGCACGATACTCGCACCACTTATTTTCGGGATCTATCCCGGCGGCGCAGCCGGCACCGTGGGCCCGAGCGGTCAGACGAAACCGGAGAACCCCGCGACGCGACTGGCGGCACTCCGGCAACTACGGCCGGCACACCAGCCGTTCATCCTGCATCTGTACGCCGGCTACACGGGTCAGGGCGGATTCTCGGCACAGCAGCAGGTTGGCGACGAGATGGGCGAGTACGGCCGCTCGGGCTTTGAGACGGAGCTCGTCCTCACCTATCGGCCGACGAACGGCGGGTCGTCCGCTGAGGTCGCCGGGTTCGTGGGATTCGTGCAGGCGACGCTCACCTCACTGGGCCGGGAGCCCGGGTTCGTGTCGCTTCAGGTCACCAACGAGGCCAACGCGGGTGGCGCGCCCAACGCCGCCGACGGCGATTACACGGGCGCGGAGGATGCCCTGATTCAGGGTGTGATCGCCGCGGGCGATGTCGTCCGATCCGATCACCTCAGTCGCATCAAGGTCGGGTTCAACTGGGCCTACCAGACGGACGCTGCGCAGCGGACGTTCTGGAGCCACCTGGGTCAGACCGGAGGCAAGCGGTTCGTGGCCGCGCTCGACTGGGTTGGATTGGACGCGTATCCGGGGACCTGGGGGCCAGCGCTCGGCGGGGGTGGTCTGGCGGCGGCGACAGGCCACTTCATGGATGTCGCGCTCAGCCGCCTGCGCTCGGTCTATATGCCGTTGGCGGCGATCCCACCGTCGGTGCCGCTCGTGATCACCGAGAACGGCTACCCGACCGGACCCGGGCGCACCACCGAGATGCAGGTCACGGTCATGCGGGCCGCGGTGAGCGCGGTGTATCGCGGGCGACGGATGTACAACATCACCGGGTACCGCTGGTTCGATCTGCGCGACGCCGACTCGTCGTCGTCGAGCTTCGAGAGCCAGTACGGGCTGATGCGCGACGACTACTCGCCGAAGCCCGCGTTCCAGGTCTACCGGCAGCTCGTCGCCGAGTACGACGGACGCTGACCCGCGGTTCGCCCGACGATCAGGCGCGGCGGCGGGCCCGCTCAGGCGTAGCGGCGCGCCTGTACCCCGCGCCTGAGCGCCCGTTCGGCCGCTGGCGAACTCTGGATCGGCCAGTTCGTCTGCTTGTCGAGGTTGAACCAGACGAACGACTTGACCTCCGGGTGGCGGGCGAGGTAGGTGAACATGTTCGAAATCCAGGCCGCCTCGTTACCTCCCGCGTCGGTGCTCGCTACCTCAGACAGTTCGATCGGCAGGCCCGGAGCCAGGGCGTGCAACTTCTCGACAGACGGGCCACAGATCGCCGCGAGGCTCCGCCATCCCGCGTTGAAGGCCGAGGTGCCGCCGTTCAGGCAGGTGACTCCGAGGCGGTCGACGTATCGAACGCCCGGGAAATACTGCTTCGGGGCGCCTGACACGGGGCTCCAGACCCATTGCACATTTGTCGCCCCGACGGCGGTGAAGATGCCGTGGATGTGGCGCCAGGCACTGACGAACTCGGCTGGCGTGTTGCCGTTGGTGCGCGCGCCCCACGGATACCAGCCGCCGTTCATCTCCTGAGCGAAGCGCAGCCGCACCGGCCCGCCGACTGCGGCAAGCGCCCGGGCCCACTTTCGGATGTAGCCGTCGAAGCTGCCGTCGACGATGTTGCGCAGGGCGTAACGCGGCTGGGGGGTATGGAGGGCCTTGGTCGAGTCCCAGGGCTCCCATGTGATCTCGGGAATGCTTCCGCGCTGCTGCACGAGGCGCAGCTGGGTGAGCGACGGCGCGCTGTGCTGCCAGTCGGCGTACCACATGACGACGCTCGCGTGCTTGTGGATGGCACGCTCGAACTCATTGACGCTCCGCAAATCACTCGCGGTCCAGGGTCGCGATCCGTTGTCTGCAAGCGGGCCCGTGGTGACACCGACGTCGACGGTCGTGCCGTTCGAGGCGGCGGCCGGCCAGGGTGCCACGGGATGCGCGCTGGCCGCCGGAGGCGCCGGCCAGGTGATCCCAGTGACGCCCTCGCCGCCGTGAAGGACGGCGGCGAATACCAGCCCGGCCGCGACAAGCGAGATGGCGGCCGAGCGGACGGCAGCGAACCGCAGCATCGACCGCGCCGTGGCGTGCGCCCGGTTCTCGACGATGTGGAGGGCGACAACCGCGATCGCCACCGCCAGGTATGCGACGCCGTTGAGCAGCGCCCAGAAGTAGTAGCCGCGCGCCCGACCCGGATCGGACACGAGCAACACCGGCAGGATCGAAACGGCGGCGATCACCAGATACGGCAGGATCACGCGGAGCGGGAGCGGCTGTTCGGTACCGGCGCGCTTCGGTGTCACCTTGAACCCATCCTGCCGACCGGTGATGGTGCCCCAGAGCGCATTCACGCATCCGATCAGGGCCCACGGCCAGCGGACGAGTTGGAAGAGGACCGACTCCCAGCTGACAACGGGTGCGTCGGCGGGGCGCAGCAGCCTGCTTCGGCGCAGCCACGCCGCCGCCGCCAGGAGGGTGAGGCCGACCGGCACAAAGTGCAGGTAGAACGCGCCGACGTCGACGCGAACGAGCGGCTCGTGCATGAGCAGCGCCCAGGCGGGCAATAGCACCGTGGTCAGCATCACCACGGTGTGCAGCGGATACCACAGCTGACAACCGCCGAGCTTGACCTTGGCGCGGAAGGTCAGTCCCTTCCAGTAGCGAGGAGTGACGGTCAGGAGCACTCGCATCATGCTGCGTGCCCACTGGAAGTCCTGAGTGACGCAGTCGGCCACGCAGTCCGGGCCGTTGCCGTGCGCCTCCGCGTCAATCGCAAACACTCCGCGCCATCCGTGCGCGCTGAGGATCAGCGTCGTGGAGAAGTCCTCGGCGAGTTCGGGCCCGAGACCACCCGCCTGCTCGAGCGCAGCCGTGCGGACTGCGTAGTGGGAGCCGATGCAGCTCGGCGCGTAGCCCGCATTGCAGCCGGCTTGGGTCGAGCCGTGAAGAACGGCCTCGGCGTACAGGCGACCCCGGGCCGACCACGACGACTCGGCATTGCGGTCGCAGATGCTCGGCGCCGCCACATAGCCCACCTGTGGGTCCGCGAATGGAGCGACCATCAGCCGGAGGTAGTCGGGCTCCGGAACGTGGTCCGCATCGAGCTGGGCGACGACGTCGTAGTCGCGGTACCCCCAGTGGTCATAGAAGAACGCGAGGTTGCCCTCTTTGCACCTGGTCCGCCGGGGCCAGCTGGCGTTGTGGTACTCCGTGACGCCCTCACGGGTGGACATGTGGACGCCGTGCGATGCGCACCAATCGACGACCTCGTCGGTTAGCTTCTCGTCGGCCAGCCACACGTCATACGGATGCGGGAAGTCCTGGTCCAGCATCGCCTCGAGCGTCGTGCGCACGAGTGCCCAAGGCTCCGACGGCGCCTTGGTGACGATGAGCGCCGTTCGCAAATGCGGAACCTCGAGCCCCCGCCGCTCCGGTCGCCGCATACGCAACAGGAAATAGAAGAACCACCCCGGCACCACCACCAGGTCGAACGCCAGCACGACGCTGTTGACGACCAGGCCTGCGATCGTCGAGACGTGGGCCGGGTCAAGCCACCACTGCCAGAAGAAGATCGTCGCCACCAGCCACAGGCCGGCGATCGTCACGAGCGCGACGCGGTCGCGCGCGCGAACCGCTTTGACGAGGGGGTCGGCGGGTCCGTCGAGCCGACGGCTGGGCCGGGGTCGGAGCACGCGTTCGCGCCCGGCGATGCCGGGTCGCGCGAGCTCCGACGTGGAGCCGTGCGCAGACAGCCGGTCGCGCCCGGCGATGCCGGGTTGCGCGAGCTCGGGCGTGGAGCCGTGCGCAGACAGACCAGTCTGAGTGGTGGCGGGTTCGTTCATGGGAGCTGGCTGCTCGCCGCCGCTGGGCGGGCAGGGGCACGTCGTGGCGCCTTGAGGCGCCGGGATCTGAGGGGCCCGTCGCTCCCCGGTTCAAATGACGAGCGTTGCCGACCTGACTGCGGCGACTGCGGTCAGCGGGCGTACTTTGATTAGAGCGGCGGTTCTTAAGAGCTTTTTATGAAGTTCGGGGCACGATTGTTAGGGCGCGGCGCGCCCATTTCCGGCACCGCTCACGGACAGCGCCCGCACGACCAAAACTTCCCTGAGGTGTCCGCTCGACCCGGGGTTCGCGCCAAACAGGACCGCCACCGCTCGCTTCTTCCCGAACCGTTCCCGTCGGATGCTCGCGCGGGAAATCTTGGTCGTCCCGCCTGGCTCGGCGTTTGGGGCGGGGCGACCAAAAGTCGGCAACCGCGCCGCCGCCGCGGGCGGGTCGCGGCTTGGTGGTCGCTCACAGACGATAAGTCCGCAACCCCCGCGCCTGGCTCGTCCGCTTGCCGAGTTCTTGTCCCCGGGGGCCCCGACGGAGGCTGTCCTCCCAGTCCGGCCTCATCCTGAGCGCCCGGCCCGTGACCGGCGGCGACGGGCCCGGTGTCGGCGCTCGCGGGCCAGCCCGGCACCGCGGCCTGCGGCTTGCGCCCTGCGATCGTGCAGCGCCCGCGTTAACCGACCCGAGGCCGCGAGCGCCCGCTCGCGGCCTCCCCGCGCGACAGCTCCCCATCGCGCTTCGATCGTCGCGGCCCTACAAGCCGGTGCAGCCTGCGGCTACCCGCTCACCGTGAGTGGCGGCTTGATCGTGGTGGGCAGCCCTGCCGCGGCGTTCGTGATCGGCTTCAGTTGGAAGCCTGACTCAGTCGACGCGGTTTGGTTAGTACAAGGCTCGTTGTCAATCGACGCTGCGTTGAGCGTCGTTGATGCCTCGGTGCCATCGCTCCCGACATTCGTCACCTGCTCAAGCGTGTTCAGGGCCGCGGAGAAGACAATGACCTTGGCGGAGATGTTCTCAACCGGATCGTTCTCCGACCCTTCCCCATCGTTCAGCCACCCCGTCCCGGGACTGGTGCACGAGCCGGTGTACCAGATCTGCGCCGAGGAGAACACGCCTGTCCACGGGATGCTTACCTCGAAGCCGGTCGAGGTAAGAACGGTCACCTCGAACTCGCTGGCCTCAAGCACCTTTCCGAGCGTATTGCTGTTCGCGTCAACGACCGTCGCCCCACCGCCGGGCGGTCCCTGAGGCCCGGCAGCTCCGGCCGGGCCCTGAGGCCCAGTGGCTCCACGCGCGCCCGTAGCTCCGGTCTGTCCTGTAGAGCCAGTAGGACCGGGAGGACCCTGAGCCCCGGTGGCTCCAGTCAGGCCCTGTGATCCTGCAGCTCCAGTTGGGCCGGGAGGCCCGGTAAGTCCGATGGGGCCCGTCGCGCCGGTCGCGCCCGTGTCGCCCTTGGCGCCCTGCGCCCCGGTCGTGCCCATGTCGCCCATGTCGCCCTTCGCACCCTGCGGCCCGGTCGCGCCCATGTTGCCCATCGCACCCGGCGCTCCACCGGCCCCCATATCACCCTTATCGCCCTTCGCACCCTGCGGCCCGGTCGCGCCCATGTTGCCCATCGCACCCGGCGCTCCACCGGCCCCCATATCACCCTTATCGCCCTTCAGACCCTGCGCCCCGGCAGGGCCGGTGTCGCCCTTCGCGCCCGGCGCTCCGGCAGCGCCCATGTCGCCCTTCGGCCCCTGTGCTCCGGCCGCGCCGTTGTCGCCCTTCGAGCCCTGCGCTCCGGCAGCGCCCATGTTGCCCTTGGGTCCGCGCGGACCGCCTGCGCCCGTCTGGCCCGTCTCGCCCTTGGCTCCCTGCTGCCCTTGGGCTCCGGCTGCGCCGGTGTCGCCCTTCGGCCCCTGCGGCCCGGTGACGCTCCAGGAGATCTTCTGCTCACCGGATGGGCACGTGGCGTTGGCCGACGACAGGTTGAGGGTCTTGAACCGCGTGGTCACACACGCGTACACCTTGCTGCCACCCCGCGAAGCCTGCGCGGCGAATCCGTGAGTGGTGGCATACGCGACGCCGCCGGCGACCGCAAGCGCGATCACGCCCGCGGCGAGCGCGACCACGCCGCGGCGTGGATGAAAGAAACGATCCATGTAACTCCCCCTTGTGCGGTTGTTCGGCTAGTCATCCCAACTGCCAACGCCAACCTGCGGACCCCGGCGCCCATACATTCTTTCAAGTGCCACTGTCGTTGTCCACCGCGAACCTTCGGGGGCTGGACGGGCTCAGGCCTTGTCGCCGACGCCCCGTCAAGTGGTGCGTTGGCGAGGATTCTTCTAGGGGTGAGCGAGGGGACTCGAACCCCCGACCGCCTGGACCACAACCAGGAGCTCTACCAGCTGAGCTACGCCCACCGCGGACGCTCTGAATCTAGCACCCGCGACCGCCTCGGCTGCAGCCCGACTTGACCCCCAGCGCCGACGCCGTTGCGGGTGCGGGGGCGTGTGTATTTACTAGATGGCGCGCGCAGGAACCGGACCGCCGGCCCCGTAAGGCCGGCGGCGCTGGACACCCGAGAGGAGCGAGATGGCAGTCAGCGACACAACCACGAGCACGCCGCTGTTGATCAACGGCGAGGAGCGGGAGACCGCTCACTCATTTGCGGTGCACGATCCACACGACGGCTCCGTGATCGGCCACGCGGCGTCGGCATCCGCCGATGACGCGCTGGATGCGGTCGCTGCGGCCCAGGCGGCCTGGCCAGCGTGGGGGGCCATCCCCGCCGCTGAGCGGGCCCAGATCGTGGTTGCTGCCCTGGACGGGCTCGATTCAGACTTCGGGGAGCGCGCTGAGATCCTCTCGCGGGAGAACGGGAAGATCCGCTTCGAGGCCGAGATCGACCTGCATGTGTTCGTCGGGCGCTTTCACCAGGCCGCGGTCTTCGCCCCCGAGCTCGACAACTCTGAGCACATCTGCGGACCGCCGTTCAAGACGACGATCGAGCACGTACCCGCGGGAGTCGTGACGATCATCTTCCCGTTCAACTGGCCGCTCGCGATCCTGGCCGCGAGCCTCCCCCATGCGCTGATGGCCGGCAATGCCGTCGTGGTCAAGCCGCCCCCGACGACCCCGCTGTCGTCGGTCATGACGCTGCGTCACCTGGCGCGAGCACTCCCGGCCGGCGTGCTCAACGTGATCACGGGCCAGGACGCCGTGGTCGGGCCGGTCGTCGTCGGGGATCCAAGGGTCAAGCACATCTGCTTCACAGGCAGCGTCGGCGGCGGCCGGCGGATCATGGAGATGGCTGCAGCGAACCTGACCAACGTGACGCTCGAGCTTGGCGGCAACGACCCGGCGGTCGTGCTGGACGACGCGGTGATCGACGAGGAGACGATCGGCCGGATCACCGCCGCGACCTTCATGACCACAGGTCAGGTCTGCATGGCGATCAAGCGCCTGTACGTTCCTCGCGCCCGCTACGACGACGTCGTCGATGGCCTGCGCACCGCTCTCCAGGAGAGCCGCGTTGGCTGCGGACTCAACCCCGAGGTGACGATGGGACCGCTGAACACTGCCCGCCAGCGCGACTACGTCGCCGAGTTGGTCGGGGAGGCGAGGGCTGCCGGCACCGAGGTGATCGAACTCGGCGAGTACATCGACCCGAGGCCGACGGAGGGCAACTATGCGCTGCCGTCGATCGTGCTCAAGCCATCGAGCGATCTGCGGGTTGTCACCGAGGAGCAGTTCGGCCCAACGCTGCCGGTGATCCCTTACGACACCGAGGAGCAGGCGATCGCGATGGCGAACGACACCTGGGCCGGCCTCTGCTCGTCGGTCTGGTCTGGCGACGACGAACACGCGATGGAGGTCGCCAGACAGCTGCGCAGCGGCGTCACCTTCTTCAACAACCACAACGCGACCGCCGTCGATGAGCGGGCGCCGTTCGGCGGTTTCAACCGAAGCGGGATCGGACGCGAGCTCGGACGCGAGGGCTTGTTCGGCTTCACCGAGACCCACGTGATGGCCGTGCCGGAGGGCGAGCAGAACCATTGATTGACGAGGTCCCCGGTGTGCCCCCTGCGAGGGACCGCTCACGTCGACGGCGGCTGAACCTTCAGTGGGGCATTGAAGGGCCCGTAGACGTGGTGCATGAAGTGAGCGGGCGCGGTCATCTCGAGCTCGAGCGTCCGGTCGTTGGACTTGTCGACCCAGATCGTGAAGAACCCGGGGGTCTGGGGATCCGCGAATGCGATCTTCCAGCACGGCCGCCCGTGAACTGAGACGGTCCCGAGAATCGTCGCGTCCTGAACCAGCGGCGCCCAGTATGGAGCGATCGGCTTGATCGGAGTTTGGGGCGAGGCCTTCCAGGGCCCGCCCAGGGTCTGGTCCCAGCGCCGATTCCCGATGATGATCGACTGCTCCTCCCCGCGCACGACGAAGTGCAGCTTGTCTGGCGCAACCGCGTAGTAGGTCGTGTACGCGACCTGGGTCGGGTCGGACGCCAAGCGCTCGTGAGTGACGAGCGTGCGGATCTTCGCGTATTCAGCCGCAGCCGCATGCACGAGGCGCAGCGCCGGTGCGCTGGGACCATGCGCGGGCAGCCTGAAGTCGACGCGACTGCGGCCGTTGAACGCGACCGAGATCCGTCGCGGCAATCCGGATGCGCCGAAGACGGCCTGGTAGCAGCCGGCGCTGCACGCGCTGGCCGCCGCTGTCATATGACGGCCGTCGCGTGTGGTGATCGCCACGCTCGTCCGCAGACCGGCAGCACCGCCACCGTTATGCCCAAGAACAGTGGCGACGACCAACAGTTGCCCGCCGCGTGGCGCGGCGGCGACCGCGACACCGCTCCCTCCATCCTCCTTGCCGAGCACGACCGCGCCGGACGGCTGATCGCCGAGCGTGGCGGGCCTGAAGCTCGGAGGCGGCGAACTGGGGCTGATGGCCGTGAACAGGATCGCGATCGCCAGCGCGGAAGCGATCAACGCCAGTTGGAGAATCATCCACGGACGCTTGACCGAGGTGGCGGTCATCGCCGAAGCCGAGCGCTGAACATGCCTTCGAGGATAGGCCTCCGGCCGCCTCGTGACACCGTTACAGCCAAGGAATCGAACAGCGTTCTATTATTTCGCTCAGGTAAATGAGGCGGCGACCTTGGCCGGAGTCGCGTCGTCCACTGGATCAACCAGGTGGCTGTCGCCACCGGCACGAGGAGGACTAATGTCACGTCGAACCGTCTTCAGCGCTCTGACCGCCCTGCTGGCCGCAATGGCTCTTTCCGCTATCGCCCTGCCGGCGCTCGGACAGGCCAAGGCAACGGCGCACGCCGCAGCCGCCACCGTGAACGTCACGGCCACGGAATTCAAGTTCAAGCTGTCGACCAAGAGCGCCAAGACCGGCACGGTGACGTTCAAGGTCGCCAACAAGGGCCATGTCCAACACGACTTCAAGATCAACGGCAAGAAGACCCCGCTGATCAAGCCCGGCAAGAGCGCGACCCTCAAGGTCACCTTCAAGAAGAAGGGCAGCTACGCATATGAGTGCACCGTCCCGGGCCACGCCGAGGCTGGCATGAAGGGCACCTTCAAGACCACCTGAGTCGTGCATCCGACGGCGTCTGAGCGCCGATAGAAACTCAGCCAAGCCAGCGGGCCGTTGCGGTCGCAGCGGCCCGCTGTCGTGCCTTAGTCGAACTGACGTTAAGGCTTCGCAAACACTATTCTCGGCTTAGGCAAACCCCGCATGCAGTATTTTGTGGGTTTCTGCGAGGCAGGGAAACGATGGGTCTACGTGGACCCCATCGGGACCCACCTCAGGAGTCGACAACCAGGTGGCTGCCCGCCACGAGGAGGGACATTGATGTCAGGACGTAGGTTTTTTAGGGTCGTGCCGGCGGTTGCCGCCGCGCTCACTCTCTCGGCAGTTGCCGCACCGAGCCTTGTGCAGGCCCAAGTCAAGGCCCACGCGGCCGCCGGGACCGTCTCCGTGGCGGCCTCCGAGTTCAAATTTGTGCTGTCGACCAAGAGCGCCAAGCCCGGCACGGTGACGTTCAAGGTCACCAACAAGGGCCACGTCCAGCACGACTTCAAGATCAACAACAAGAAGACCCCGCTGATCTCGCCCGGCAAGAGCGCGACCCTCAAGGTCAGTTTCAAGAAGGCGGGAAGCTACCCGTACGAGTGCACCGTCCCCGGCCACGCCGAGGCTGGCATGAAGGGCACCTTCAAGATCACATGATCTTCCGAGCTCCCAGCACGTAGGGGCTGGAGCCATGCAGTTCCGAAGGGCATCAGCGAAACGGGCCGCCGATATCGGCGGCCCGTTTTGCGTAATTAGGGACCCTCTGTACCCGTTGATCTGACACGGATGCTTCGTGTCGCCCTATGTGCTCTCGGGGTGGTCGTGCTGCTGTGTGGCTGCGGGACCAGCGGCCACGCGTGGACGACCGCCGACGCCGCCGCGACGACCTCGGCGACGCACCGCTACTCGACGCTGCTGCATTGGTCCGGATTGTCGATCTCAGGCAAGACGGGCTACCGCGTCTACGAGAACGGATCGCAGATCGCCGACGTTCGCTCGAGCCCCGCTGCGGTCGCGGATCTGAGGTGCGGGACCAGCTACACGCTTGGGGTGGCTGCTCACAACGCCATCGGCGGCACGACTGCGACCGTGACCGCGAGCTACGCCACCCCGGCATGCACGCAGTTTCCGCTCCAGGTGTCGCCGAACGGGCGGTATTTGGAGACGGCGCGGGGGAAGCCATTCCTGCTGGTCGGCGATTCGCCGCAGTCGGTGATCGGGGACTTGAGCGAGTCGAGCGCCGCCGACTACTTCGCCGACAGAGAGCGACACGGGTTCGACGCCGTCTGGATCAACCTGCTGTGCGACCAGTACACCGAGTGCGCATCAAACGGCGAGACCTACGACCAAGTCGCCCCGTTCACCAGGGGGTCGAGCCCGTCGACGTACGACCTGTCGATGCCGAACTCGAGGTACTTCGCCCGGGCCCACGAGATGGTGGCGCGAGCCGGGCGGGATGGGCTTGCCGTTTTCTTGGATCCGATCGAGACCGGCGGTTGCGCGTCCGACGGATGGATGACAACGCTCCGTAACAACGGCAACGGCGCCACCTCGACGACGACGAGAGACTATCGGTACGGCGAATACCTGGGCAACGAGTTCAAGGATCTGCCCAACGTCGTATGGCTGTCGGGCAACGACTTCCAGTGCCACACCGATCCGAGCGACGACAACGACGCGATCGCCGTGGCTAGGGGCATTCATGCAACGGACCCGACGGCTCTGCAGACGACCGAGCTTGATTACTGCACGCCGGCGAACGCTTGCGAGGGCACCAAGTCGACCGACGACTCGCGCTGGTCCCCGGTGCTCACGCTGGACGGCGTCTACACCTACGGCCCCACCTACGCGGAAGCTCGCAAGGCGTACAGCTCCAACTCATCGCTTCCGATGTTCCTGGAGGAGGCGAGCTACGAAACCCAGCACAACGCCGAGACTGACGGCTGCATCACCGTGCGGAACTGCCGGCTGCAGGAGTGGTGGACGATGACGTCCGGCGCCACCGGCCAGCTCTACGGCGGGCCCGCCTACGGAATCAAGATGGGCTGGTCCCCCGCGACAATCGACAGCACAGGCGCTCGGCAGCTCGAATATCAGACAAGCCTGCTCGAGTCGATCGACTGGTGGATGCTCGTGCCGGACACCTCACACCGGCTGGTCATCCGCGGTTATGGGACGTGTCCGACGTCGGGCTCGATCGTGAAGGTGACCTGTGTCACCGACTCCTACAGCCCGGATCGAACGCTGGCGCTGATCTACGAAACGAAGCGCGGAACGGTCACCGTTGACCTGTCGCGGATGGCCGGATCCACGAAAGCTCGCTGGTACGACCCCACCGACGGGAATTACAGATCGATCTCCGGTAGCCCGTTTGCGAACTCGGGGTCCCAAAACTTCACCCCGCCGGACGAGAATGGCGCCGGCAGCCACGACTGGGTCCTGCTCCTGCAGGCCGCGGGAAGTTGAGGGTTCAGAGATCCAGTGTCAGCTCGGAGCTGGGCCGAGTGCAGCAGACGAGCAGCCTCCCGTCAGGCGGTTCTTCCAACGGCTCGGGGTCGTAGCTGACTTCCCCGGAGACCAGGCCGCTCTCGCAGGTGTGGCAGGTACCGTTGCGGCAGCCGAAAGCGACTGGGACGTCGCACGCTTCGGCGAAATCGAGCAGGCTTGGGTAGCGCTCGCTCCACGGCACGGCCAGGTCGCTCCTTGAGAACGTGACGACTGGACCAATCCCCGCTGGACCGTCGGGAAGGTGCGGCGGCCGGCCGCCTGCGTTGACGATGCCCGACCGAGGCGTGGCGATGGCACCGAAGATCTCGGTGGAGGCCCGTTCTGGAGCTACGCCACGGGCGACGAGTGCGGCGCCGATCGCCCGCATGAAGCCGGCCGGTCCGCAGATGTAGCAGTCGGCATCAGTCGGGACACCTGCCTCGTCAAGGGACATCTGGTCGAGCCGACCGGTCACGTCGTAGTCGACTCCGGGAGCATCCGTGCCGTCGGGTTGGCTGTAGGCGACCAGCCGATGGCTTCCGGGGAGCGCGGCAAGCAGCCCGTCGACCTCGGCCGCGAACGCGTGCTCGCGCCTGTTTCGTGCGCTGTGAATCCACCACACCGCCCGCGTGCCGTGCTCGCGGGCCAGCTCGTGCAGCATCGCCAGGACCGGGGTGGCTCCGACGCCGGCGCTGAGCAGCACCACCGGTCGCGTCCCCTCGCGGAGGACGAAGGTTCCCCGTGGAGCGGCGACGTCCAGGAGGTCGCCGACGCTTATGTGTTCGTGCAGGTAGCGACTGGCGACGCCTTCGCACTTGACACTGATCCGGTACCCGCGCTCGTCGGCAAGGTCCGAGAGCGAATAGCTGCGGATCAGCTGTGGCTGGTCGGCCTCGGGTCTGATCCGCACCGTGAGGTACTGGCCGGGCCCGGCCACTGGGGCCGAGGCAGCGTCGTCGGTTGGGATCAGCAGGAAGGAGGTGATCGTCGAGCTCTCGCGCCGGATCTGGCCGACGCGCAGTTGTTGGAAGCCCGGCCACGCGGGCCCGGACGGCGTATGAGCGGTGGCTTTGGCGAGCAGCTCACGGAAGCTTCCCTTCCATCCCTCGCTCAGCGCTGGCACGCGCAGTGCGCGTTCGAGCATCGGAAGCGATTTGTTGGGGAGATATAAGAGCGCGTCGATGTCTGCGACAGTCAGCTGTTCGGGACCGTCGGCGACTTTCGTGATGTCATCGCCGGCCTGGACGATCCCCTCCTCCAGGACTCGGAGGTAAAACCCGGGACGGTGATGCGCGACGAGCAATGTGGGCATCGCTGGGTTGTTCATTCGGATCCCGACGCGGTAGCAGGTGACCCGCGGTTGGGTCACCTCGAACAGTGCCCCACCGATGCGGTAGCAGTCGCCGATGCAGACCTCGCTGTCTGCGAGGCCCTCGACGGTGAAGTTCTCGCCGAATTGGCCGTACCCGAGATCGTCCCGTCCGAGCTCACGCTCCCAATAGCGGTAGGAGTCGATCTGGTAGACGAACACCGCGCGATGCTCGCCGCCATGGGCAACCCGGTCGGCCTGGTCGTCGCCGTCGATGTTGATGCGCCGGACCATTCGCGCGTCGGCTACCGGGTCCTTCCAGATCGCCGTTTGGACGGTCTTGCCCTGCCACTGCACCTGGCGTGGGCGGCCGACGTTGACCGACACTAAGCGCCCGGTGATCATGCGCCTCACCGCGCGGTCGGGCGGCTGTTCTCGTCTCGGCCGCGGGTGGCCTCAAGGCGGATCATCGGCCCCGGATCCTAGCCCGCGGCGGCAGCCGAACGTCACCAGAGGGAGTCGGCTAGTGTCCTCCGCGATGGACCCCGAGCTCCTCAATCTCGAGCACCCGTCGGAGGTGCGCACGTTTGAGAAGGGGAGGTTCGAGGTCTACCGGCTCGGGCCGAGCACTGTCGGACGCGCGACCTACGAGCCCGGTTGGAAGTGGTCAGAACACGTCGGCAAGGCCACCGGTGAGACGTCGTGCCAGGTCGAACACGTCGGGCTGGTCTTCAGCGGCCAAGCGGTCGCGAAGATGGACGACGGCCGCGAACTGGTGATGCGTGCCGGCGACTTCTTCTACATACCACCCGGGCACGACAGCTGGGTGGTCGGCGATGAGCCATACGTCTCGCTTCACATCCTGGGCGGCGAGGAATACGCAGCGTCCTGATTGCGCATGGCGAGATCGCAGCGATCCGCGATGAGGGTCCGTTCTGGCTAAGCCGCCGAGCGCAAGTCATCGCCTACCTGTGGTGCGGGACCCATCGCATCCTCGGACCCGACCACATGTCGGACGGGGACGTCGAAGCGGTCGCGGGCGAGCTCGACCACATCGTGCTCCAGCCAATGCGACTGGCTCGCCGACAGGGTCGAGATCACGATCTCATCGGCATCGAACTCTGCGAGGGCATCTTCGATGGCGAGCAGCGGGACGCTGTCTCCGACCTCCACGCTGACGGCGAGTCCGTGAGTCATGAGAGCGGCGCGCGCACGGTCAGCGCGGCGGTGCGCAGCCGACACCGCCCCATCGGTGGCGGACAGCCAGTGGCTCAGACGGCTGTTGAGTGCCGGCACGACGAGGTGCAGGTCAGTGGGTCCACGTGCGCTGCACCTGTGCAACTCGGCTATCAGCGCCGGGCTGGTGGCCGTTTGGTTGGCGATGACCAACACACGTCGCGTGGGCAAACCGGCGGTCGAGCGCGGACGCGCATGACCGTTTGACTGAAAGGTCTGAGGCATCACGAGGGCCTCCTCGTGTCGAGGGGATTTGTCGTCCCTATTTGGCCGGAGATCGCTTGCGTGTTTTCCGGCCCGTTACTTTCAAGGACGTCTCACCCGCGGATTTATTCCCGGATCAATCCGCGGCGCGAGTTGCACGGCTCGCGCGATCCCGCGGTCAGCTTCAACGGGGGCGCGGTTCAGCGGGGCGCGGTTTAGCGGAACCAGCGCCCCCGGGGCAACGCGAATCCGTCACCTTGGCGAACCGGTTGCGACCCCGGTCCCGGCGTCGAAGAAGAGCGCCGCTTTGTGCGAGATGGCGAAGGCCACCGCTGTTCCGGGCTCGAGGCGGTCCTCGGCCGGCAGCTTGGCCACCAGCGAGCAGTCGCCGAAGCGGAGGTGAGCGAGGCGCTCGTCGCCGAGGTACTCGACTACCTCGACCACGGCCTCGAAGCCGAAGCAGCCGCTCGCGCGCGGAGCCGACGCGGATGTGCTCGGGCCGGAAGCCGGCGAGCAGCGAGTCGGGGCCGAGGCCCAGAGCCGGGGCGGGCACGAGGTTCATCGCCGGCGAGCCGATGAAGGTCGCGACGAACGTGTTGGCGGGCCGGGTGTAGAGCTCCTCGGGCGTGCCGATCTGCTGGAGCACGCCCTTGCGCATCACGGCGATGCGGTCGCCCATCGTCATCGCCTCGACCTGGTCGTGGGTGACGTAGATCGTGGTCGTGCCGAAGCCGCTTCTGGAGCTTCAGGATCTCCGCCCGGGTCTGCACGCGCAGGGCCGCGTCGAGGTTCGAGAGCGGCTCGTCCATCAGGAAGGCGGCCGGCTCGCGGACGATCGCCCGCCCGAGCGCGACGCGCTGGCGCTGGCCGCCGGACAGCGCCTTCGGCTTGCGCTCGAGGTGGTCCTCGAGGTCGAGTGCCGCCGCCGCGTCGCGGACCCGGCGGTCGACCTCGGCTTTGCCGATCTGCCGCAGCTTCAAGCCGAAGGCGAGGTTCTGCGGCGACGGTCATGTGCGGGTAGAGCGCGTAGTTCTGGAAGACCATCGCGATGTCGCGGTCCTTGGGCGAGACGTCGTTCACGGTTCCGCTCGCCGATCTGCCACCGTGCCGGCCGCTGATCTCCTCGAGGCCGGCCACCATCCGCAGCGCGGTCGTCTTGCCGCAGCCGGAGGGGCCGACGAAGACCATGAACTCGCCTTCCTCGGATCGTCGAGATCGAGCGCGTCGACGGCGCAGAGTGCCGTCCCCATAGATCTTCGATCACGCCGTCGAAGTCGATCGCTGCCATTCAGCCCATCACCCCTTCAGTGCGCCGCTGAGCCCGGTCCCACGCAGGAACGAGCGCTGGAAGATGAGGAAGCGCGACGATCGGCACGAGGCAGGCGATCGAGCATGGCCGCGAGGAACACGCCGAGGTCCGGTCTGGCCCTGCGATCGTCGGCAGCCGGACCGACAATCGGCTGCTTGCTCATGTCGGTCGAGGACGAGCAGCGGCCACAGGAAGTCCTTCCACGAGGCGAGCACCGCGAAGATCGAGACCACGCCGAGGATCGGCTTCGACATCGGCAGCACGATCGAGACGAACAGGCGGAACGGGCCGGCAGCCGTCGATCCGCGCCGCCTCGAAGATCTCGCGCGGCAGGTTGTCGAAGAAGCGCTTCATCAGGATCGACGTTGAATGCGCTGGCGCCGACGGGCAGCCAGATCGCCCAATAGCTGTTGATGAGAGAATGGCCGATCAGCGGCGGGTGGACGATCTCCATGTAGAGCGGCACCAGCAGCACCACCGAAGGCACGAACAACGTCGTCAGCAGCGCGGCCGTGATCAGCCGGCCCCACTTCGGCCGCAGCACGGAGAGCGCGAAGGCGCCGGTCGTCGCGACGATGATCTGGGCTAGCCACGAGCCGAAGGCGATCACGATCGTGTTCCACAGATACAGGCCGACATCGACCTCCGATTCCAGGCGTCCGAGAGGTTGCTCCAGGCGAATCCGTGCGGGAACAGTCGCCATCGGGTTGGAGAGCGTGTCCTGGGTGGGCGTGATCGCCGACTTGGCGAGCCAGAGGATCGGGCCGAGCCCGACGATCACGAGCAGCACGAGCAGGACGGTGTGCGCGGTGCCGAGGCCCCACCTGACGCTCGGCCGCCGCCAGTCGGCCTTGAGCACCAGGCCCGACTGATCTGTCCTGCCGCCGGCGACCGCTGCCTGCGCGTGAACGGGAGCACGCTCATTCGTCGCTCCACGAGCGCGTCGCGCGCAGGTAGATGAGCGAGAAGACCGCCAGGAACGCGACCAGCATCAGGCTGAGCGCCGCCGCCTCACCGTAGGAGGCGCCGAGCGAGTTGCCGAAGGCGTAGTTGTAGATCAGGAGCAGGACCGTCAGCGTCGCGTTGGCGGGTCCGCCCGACGTGAACAGGTACGGCTCGAGGAAGACCTGCGCGGTCCCGATGATCTGGAGGATCATCGTCACCAGCAGGACGGTGCGCATCTGCGGCAGCGTCACGTGCCAGACCTTCTTCCAGAGCCCGGCGCCGTCGACCGACGCCGCCTCGTAGAGCTCGGGATTGACGCTGGTCGAGCGCGGCGAGATAGATGATCACGGTGCCGCCGGCGTTGGCCCAGGTCGACTCGAGCACGAGCGACGGCATCGCCTGGCTCTGCGACTGGATCCACGGCTGCGGGCCGATCCCGACCCAGCCGAGGATCGTGTTGAAGACGCCGTGGGCCCGGCGTCGTAGAAGATCTTCCACAGCAGCACGGCGACCACCGGCGGAATCACGACGGGCAGGTAGGCGAGCGCGGCGTACAGGCCGCGGCGCTTCGGACCTCGCTCATCAGCACCGCGACCACAAGCGGGATCGGGTAGCCGAAGATCAGTGCGAGTCCTGCGAACTCCGCGGTGTTCCTGACGGCGATCGGGAACAGCGGGTCGTGGATCACCTCGCTGAAGTTCTGGAAGCCGACCCAGGTCGCCGGCTGCACGAGGTTGGTGTGCTGCAGCGACATCAGCACCAGCCGCACGATCGGGTACCACGAGAAGGCGCCGAAGATGAGCGAGCAACGGCACCAGGAAGAGGAGCCTGCGAGATGCCACCCCGTTCCTGATCCAGGTGAGCGGCGTGCGTCTAGGGCGCAAGCGACGCCGGTTCCGGCAACCGCCGGCGTGCACGAGTCGCAGGCTCGGTCGGCTCCAGCTCGGCTGTCATGGATCGATCGTCGACATTCTGGCGTCTCGGCCCTGACCGCTCGAGAGCCGGGTGGTCGCGCCGCGTTGCAGCGCGACCACCCTGACCGCACTTGCGTGCGGTCCTAGGCTCCGGAACTGATCGACGACTGGCCCGTGCTGTTGGCCTGCCGAGAGCAGGCTCGACGGGTCAGCGCCCTGGTTGGTGAACACCGCCTGCACGACCGAGTCGAGATCGCCGTAGACCGCCTGGGTCGAGGCCTCGGGCTCCGGGATCACCGTCTCCTTGAAGATCCCCTTGTTGAACGGAGCGAACTGGTTCTCCGGCACGTTGATGTACGGCTTGATCCAGCTGCTGACGCTTCGCTTACATCTTCTGGTTGAAGACCGGCAGCTCCGGCACGCCGACCGGCTGCTTCTCCGCGATCAGTGTCTTTGCGTCGCGGATCGCGCCCTGCCGGTTCACGAGCTTCTGGATGTAGTAGAAGTTGATCCACTTCATGGCCGCCGCAATCTGTGCCTGGCTCGCCTTCGGACTGACCGCGGCGAGCGTGCCGCCACCGAGGACGCCGGCGTTCTTGTTCTTTGCCAGCGGGATCGGCGCGAGGCCGTAGATCGACGGATTGATGTTGTCTGCCTGCACCATGTTGGTGTAGACGTCGGAGCCGCTGATGAACATCCCGACCTGGCCGGCGGCGAACGCCTGGTTGATGTCGCCCCAGCCCCAGTCCGAAGTCGGAGCCCATCGCGTTGTCGGTCCAGCGCATCGTGCTTGAGCATGCTCAAGCGCCTGGACCGCCTGCGGGTTGTCGAACGTCGCCTTCGCCTTGCGTGCCGATGCCGGTCTCCATACGGCCGCCGAGCGCGTAGTCGAGCGTCGTCAGGATCCAGCCGGCGGTGTTGTCGCTGGCGCCCATCTCGCGCGTAGCCGGCCATGCCGGTCTTCTGGATGATCTGCTTGGCGTCGGCGATCGAGCTGCGCCCACGTCTTCGGCGGGTTGTTGGGGTTGAGGCCCGCCTGCGCTGAACAGCTGGCGGTTGTAGGTGCAGCGCCTGCGCGTAGGCCGCGGTCGGGATCGCGATGACCTGGCGCTTGGCGTCGATGCCCTCGGCGATCACCGCCGGGTTGAACTCCTTGCAGTACGGAAGCGCCTTGGCGTACGTCGTCAGGTTGGCGAGCTGACCGTTCTCGCCGAGCGAGCGCCCGTCCGTGAACGGGACGGTGAACACGGTCGGCAGCGTGCCCGCGGCGAGCTTCGCGGCGAACGTCGCAGGGAGCCACTGGTACTGGACGGGCTTGACCTTGATCCCCGGATTGGCGCTTCTCGAACTCGCGCGACCTCATTGTCGAACTGCGTTGAAGGCCGCCTGGGTGCTGCCCGGGAATCAGCGATACGACGCTGATGTGTGACGGCCGGCGCCTTCGCCGCCGCCGTTGACACGGAGCCCGCAGCCACGGCTACTGCCAGCAGGCTCGATCGCAGCGACGGTCGCGCCCATGCGAATGGACGCCCTCGCCCAGATATTGAACTTCATTTCCTCTCCTCTCCTTGGCCCAGACGGGCCGGTTACACGTATCCGCCCCGAGCGGATTCGTTCGGCTCCGCGGCTCAAACGGAGGTCGGTTTGCGGCCGGCATGAGCCAGACCGTGGTGTCCTGCGGTAGCTGCGTTGTCGATCGAGTTCGGCGCTTCCGACGAGGACGTCAGCGCCGGGGGGAAGTTCGATCGGCGGCGGCCCGAAATTGACGATGCAGACGAAACGATCGCCGCGCGTGAACGCGATCACGTCGTCGCCGTAGTCGAGCCAGCGCCAACTCGGAGCCGTCGCCCCATGGCGCCTGGCGGCGGATGCTCAGCCCGGCGCGGTAGAGGCTCAGCATCGACTCCGGATCGTCGGTCTGCGCCGCGACCGAGAGCGACGCCCAATCGTCCGGTTGATCGAGCCAGAGCGGTGCCTCCGCGTTGGGGCTGAAGCCGTATGGCGCCTGCGCGCCGGACCACGGGATCGGCACGCGGCAGCCGTCCCGGCCGGGATCGACACCGTCCGGAGCGGTGCCACATCGGATCCTGGCTGCCGGTCGGGCGGGATGTTCTCCGACCTCCGGCAGCCCGAGCTCTTCGCCCTGGTAGATGTACATCGAGCCAGGCAACGCCATCGCGAGCAGCGCGGCGGCGCGGGCGCGACGGTGACCACGAGCCAGATCGGTTGGCGTCCCCTCGCGCTTGGTCTCGAACGCGAAGCTCGTGTCCGCACGGCCGTAGCGCGTCACCGGGCGGGTGACATCGTGGTTCGAGAGCACCCAGGTCGCCGGCGCGTCGACCGGAGCGTGCGCGGCTAGCGCCGACCGGATCGAGGCCCGCATCGCGCCCGGCTTCCACGGGCACGCGAGAAAGTCGAAGTTGAACGCCGTGTGGAGCTCGTCCGGCCGCAGGTAGCGCGCGAAGCGCTCGGCGTCGGGGAGCCAGACCTCGCCGACCAGCGCCCGCGGCTCTTCATAGCTGTCGGCGATCGCGCGCCAGCGGCGATAGATGTCGTGCAGCCCGTCGCGGTCCGTGAACGGGTGCTCACCGGAGCTCGCGTCGGGCCGCTCTTCGGAGAGTTCCGGATCCTTGACCAGCAGCGCAGCCGAGTCGATCCGCACTCCGGCGACGCCGCGCTCGAACCAGAAGCGCAGGATGTCCTCGTGTTCGATCCAGACCTCCGGGTGCTCCCAGTTGAGGTCGGGCTGCTCGGGCGCGAACAGGTGCAGGTACCACTCGCCGTCGGCGACGCGGGTCCATGCCGGACCGCCGAAGATGGACTGCCAGTCGTTGGGCGGCCGCTCGCCGCCTAGGCCGGTCCCCGGCCGAAACCAGAAGCGCTCACGAGCAGGGGAGCCGGCCGGCGCGGCGAGCGCCTCGCGGAACCAGGGGTGCTCGTTCGAGACGTGGTTCGGGACGATGTCGACGATCGTCCGGATACCGAGCGCGCGTGCATCGAAGATCAGCTGCTCGGCTTCCCACAGCGTCCCGAAGGCGGGGTCGATCGACCGGTAGTCAGCGACGTCGTAGCCGGCGTCGGCGAGCGGCGAGGGGTACCACGGGTTGAACCACAGCGCGTCGACGCCGAGCGCCGCGAGGTATGGAAGGCGCGCCCGCACCCCGTGGATGTCGCCGATCCCGTCGCCGTTGGCGTCGGCGAAGCTCCGAATGTAGACCTGATAGACGACTGCGTCGCGCCACCAGGGGCGCTGGGCCGCGCCCGTCGGTTCCGGCACCGGGACAGCGGTAACCGCCGTGTCCGTCTCCCTCATGGGGCGAGCATGACATAGCCAACAAACTAATGCAAGAGTCAGACTGATTTTTGCATTTTTCGTACTATCTAGCGCAAGGGTTCCAGTTTTTCACCGCCTGGGCGCGTTAGCGGTCGAACCGCGCGCCACCACCTCCGGTTCGAAGAAGAGCTCGTCCGCGGAAACAGACGAGCCTTCGATCTGGCCCGCGAGCATCTCCACGGCGGCGCGCCCGATCGCCTCCAGCGGTTGCCGGACGGTGGTCAGGGGCGGGTCGGTGCAGCTCATCAGCGCCGAATCGTCATACCCGATCACCGACAGGTCGCCGGGGACCGAGAGCCGCGACCGGCGGGCGGCACGGATCGCTCCCAGCGCGAGCGGATCGCTCGCGCAGATGATCGCGGTGACCCCGCGTTCGATCAGGCGCAGCGCAGCCGCGTGCCCGCCCTCGAGCGAGAACCGTGTGCGCTCGACCAGCTCGGACGGCATCGCCACCTGGGCGACGCGCTCGAAGGCCGTCAGCTTGCGCAGCGAGGGTACGTGGTCGGGAGGCCCAAGGATCAGGCCGATCCGCTCGTGGCCCAGATATGCCAGGTGGGCGTGGGCCTGTTCCATGGCGACGGCGTCATCGGTGGAAACGCGCGGGAAGTCGAGATGCTCGGCAGCCGCGTTCACCAGCACCACCGGCAGGCGCAACCGCAACAAGCGCTCGTAATGCTCGTGCGGCGCGTCGGCCTCGGCGTACTGGCCGCCGGCGAAGATCATCCCCGAAACCTGGCGCTCGAGCAGCATCTCGACGTACTCAGCCTCCGACATGCTGCCCGTGCGGGTGCACAGCACGGCGTTGAAGCCACGTTGGGCGAGCGCCCCGGCGACGACTTCCGCAAGCGCCGGGAAGACCGGGTTCTGAAGCTCTGGCATGATCAGCCCGACCATCCGAGCGCGCCTCACGCGCAGGTGGGTCGGGCGCTCGTAGCCAATCACGTCGAGCGCTGTCAGCACGGCGGCGCGCGTCGATTCGGAGATGCCCGGCCGCCCGTTCAGGACGCGGCTGACGGTAGCCTCGCTGACTCCAGCCTGTTTCGCGACGTCAGCAAGTTTGCGAGCCATGCGGTAATTGTACGACAAATCTTGCAAGGATTTTCATGTAATTTGCAGAATCACGGTCAGGGGAGCGCCAACTCACGCTGTTGCGGCGCTGCCTCGTCGCAGTCTCGGGCTGCTCGAGGATCCGGATCGCGGTGGCGCCTCGGGGCGAACCGAGTCGCCCAGGATCGCCGCTGCGGATGGACCCGACCTGTCCCGCTGTTGAGCTCGCGTCTGGATGGCGGCGTTCGCGACTCCCAACAGCCTTGGCGCCGTGGGCCGCCCACCCGGCAGCACCGCGCGCCGACACCCGCTGGTGACGGACCGCCGGAAAAGCCTGCACAACCTCCACGCCGTCAGCCCGCGCGAGCGTTCTTCCGCGGTATTAGGGGCAAATCCTTCACAGGCCTTGGCGGACGGGCGGTTGCGTGCGGGTTTCCGTCCGGCGTGGGTGGCGCCGGAATCAATCGGATCGCCCAGAGAGCGCGCCCTATGACGGCGCGGGTGGGGATTGCCCCACCCCGGTTCGGGTGATGGCTGCATTGGCAGCCGTGGCGGCGCTCTCGATCATGGACCGGGTCAACCACGCAGTCAAGGGAAGAGCCGATGATCACCACTTCGATTCCAAGCCACGACGCGAACACCTACCCGATGGCGCCGGCAGTCACCCGCCACCAAAGGCGCGTGGTGCGCGCAGCGAAGGCTGCCGGCTGCGATCTCTTCTACCTGAGCGCCATTCTGCTCAGCAGCATCGTCGGGTTGGTCGCCTGGGTCGTCGGACTTTCGGTGACCGTCAGCATCGCGGTCCTCGTATTCGGCGTGTTGATATGGCTGCCGTTCGCCGAATGCTTCAGACTGATCGCCGCCGGGGATCGTCGCCTCGTCGGTTGGTATCGGGGACGACGTCTGGGCGGCGATTACCGGCTGTCGAGGTCCAACAACGTCATCGAGCTGATCAAGCTCGCGCTGACCGACCGTCGTGTGTGGGCGGATGTTGGCTGGCTGATGCTCAACTCGGTGTTCGGATTCGTCGTCGCAACCGTGGCGTTGACGGTTGCGGGCGAGGTGTTCGCTCTGATCGTGATGCCGCTGTGGTGGTGGGCGATCAGCGACCCGCACCATCAGTACGCGACGCTGAACCTCGGCATCTACACGGTCACCTCGACCGGGAGGGCGCTACTCACGACCGCGATCGGTCTCGCGCTGGCGCCCGTGGCGCTCGCGATCAACCACGCGGCCGCCAGGGGTCACAGCCTCGTCGCCCAGCGGTGCCTGACGGGTCGCGCCCGGCGCTGAATCGCCGAGATCCCCCGTTGGCCCGACGGGAGGATGGGCTGCGCTCGATAGCGCAGCCCATCCCCTTGTGTCGGGGTCGCCTGCCGCAACGCCCCAGGCAGGTCGGCTTTGGGCATCCACTGTCATGCTGACATCAAGATGACCTTGACATGCCCGCAAATTGATGTCATCATGACGTCATGCAACTCGAAATGTACGTCCAAGCGGTGTCCGATGACCTGGCGCGGGTCGCGGCGGTCGGTGACGAGTCGACGGCCCGCGCGGCCGAGCTCCTCGCCGTTGCGCTCGAGTCATCGCTGGCGCGGCGCCTCCAGGAGGCGCTCGCGGAAGCAGCGCTCGAGCTCTCGGCGCAGCTGGACCACGGCCGGATCGAGCTCCGCGTAGCAGGTAGCGACCCGCAGCTCGTCTACGTGGGCGAGGCGGAGGCGGTGCCGAATGAAGCGGCTGACGAGGCCAACGCGGCGCGGATCACCTTGCGCCTGCCCGAGAGTCTGAAATCCCGCGTCGAGGCCGCCGCTGCGGCCACCGGCGTTTCTGTCAATACCTGGCTCGTGCAGGCGGCTGGTCGCCAGCTCGAGTCCCGTCCCCACGCCGGCGGGAGCTGGCGGCTGACCGGCTACGGCCGAAGCTGAAAGGGAGTGATTCTTGTATGAGTGAGCAACGTTTCGATACCCCCGGGCCGGTACATCTCGAGGTCAAGGTTCCCGCTGGCGATATCGAGGTCGCAACGGTCGACGGCGAAGAGTCGACGGTGACGCTGGAGGGCTCACAGAAGCGGATCGACACAACCAAGGTCGAGCTCGTCGGCGACCGGCTCGCGATCGGGCCCGAACGTAAGACACTCGGCAGCTTGTTCGATCGATTCGACGGACCGCTCCGCGTGCGGGTTCGCATTCCCCACCGGTCACGCGTGCAGATTGTCAGCGCCGCTGGCGACGCGACGCTTGATGGGAAGTTCGCCGGGCTGGAGACGCAGTCCGCCGCCGCCGAGATCCAAGTCACGGGCGAACTGCAGGGGGACGCCAAGGTCCGGAGCGTGACCGGCGCGGTGCGCCTGCCGAGGATCGCCGGGGAGCTGACGGCGCGGACCGTATCGGGGAGCGTCAGTGCCGAGTCCGTTGATGGATCCGTTTCGGCCAGGTCCGTCTCCGGCGCGGTCCGCCTGGGTTCGCTGCGCCAGGGGAACGTTGACATCCAGAGCGTCTCGGGCGACGTTGAACTCGGTATCGCCCCCGGTACCAGCATCGACGTCGACGCCGGCTCGGCATCGGGCAAACTCAGCTCCGAGATCCCGCTGTCGGCGACGGCCGGCGATGAGAGCGGCCCGGTCGTCGTGATTCGGGGCAAAACCGTGAGCGGCGCCTTCCGCATCTTCCGCGCCGCGTAAAGCGGCGGGGTCGGCCGAAGCGCACCAGCGTCTGGACTACGCTCTCGCCGAGATGGCGACTGGCGCGCGCGATCCATACCAAGTCCTCGGGATCCCCCGGCAAGCGTCCGACAAGGACGTTCGGTCGGCGTATCGTCGGCTGGCACAGCTCCACCATCCAGATCACAACGGTGGCTCGCTCGAGGCGGCGCGGCGGTTCGAGGAGGTGCAGGATGCCTACGCCGAGATTGTGCGCCGCCGACGGGCATCGTCGGGTTCCGAGCGCCCGAGCTCGGGAGCTCGTGTCGATCCGGACCTCGAGCGGCAGCTCGCCGACCTCGAGCGCGAGATTCGGAATGCCGCGCGAACCGCCCGCGAGCGGGCTCGTCGCGCTGCCAGCGAGGCGGCATCGAGCTACAAACGCCCAACCGACGAAGAGCTCGGATACATCCACACCGACGACACCCTCGGCAAGATCTTCGCCGATGCGGGTCACGAGCTATCTCAGCGGCTCTCCGAAGCGCGCGGGCGTCCGATCGGCAGGACCGTTTCCGATCTCATCGATGAGCTCGCGTCAAAGCTAGGCAGTTAGGATCTCGGCGGCGATGGCATCAGGGGCTTACCTCCGCTATCCGACGATCCGCGGCGATCGCCTTGTGTTCGTCGCCGATGACGATCTCTGGGTCGGTTCGGTCGATGGGGGAACGGCATGGCGGCTCGGTGCAGAGCGAGCGACGATCCGTACCCCGAAGCTCTCGCCCGAGGGCGGGCGCGTGGCCTGGTGCTCGGACGCTGCCGGTCACCCGGAGGTGTGGGTTACCGAGCTTGACGGCGGCGAGCCGCGGCGTTTGACCTGGTGGGGCGACGCCACGACGCGGGTGCTCGGCTGGCGGGGTGAGGACATGGTGATCGTGGCCAGCGCCACCGGCCAGCCGTTCGCCTGGTTCACCTGGGCATGGGCCGTGCCGCTCGACGGTGGGCAGCCAGAGCGACTCGCGTTCGGCCCGGTGTCCGCTCTCTCGGAAGCGTTTGACGGCAGAGTTGTGCTCGGCACTGATCAGACCCTGCACGGAGCCAGCAGCTGGAAGCGCTATCGGGGCGGGACCGCCGGCAAGGCGTGGATCGAGATCGATGGCACGGGTAGCTATCGTCGTTTCGCGGCGGACCTCGACGGCCAGATCGAGGATCCACAGTGGTGGGATGGGCGGGTCGTGTTTTTGTCCGACCACGAGGGCTGGGGAAACGTGTACTCGCTGGCGCCCGACGGGACCGAGCTCCGTCGACACAGCGACCACGGCGACGCCTACGCACGCAACGCCGACGGCGACGGCAGCCGGCTTGTCTATGGCTGCTTTGGCGATCTGTGGATCCTCGACAGCCTCGCCGTCGACTCGGTGCCTCGGCGACTGAAGCTCCGGCTTGGCTCGGCCCGTTACGGACGGGTCCGCTACCCGCTGCAGGCGGCCAAGGCGGTCAGCCGGGTCGCGCCGGACATGACGGGACGTGCAAGCGCTTTGGACATCCGCGGAGCCGCCGTGTGGTGTACGCATCGTGACGGCCCCGCGCGCGTCTTGTCCCCGGGCGGCCGGGTCAGGGCACGCTTCACCACCCCGCTCGGCTCCGACCAGGTGGTGTGGGTCAGCGATGCCGAAGGTGAGGACAGGCTCGAGCTGGCGGCGGTCACTGGCGGGCCGGGTCGCATGCTTGCCGGTGGCGAGCTTGGACAGGTGGTCGACCTGGCCGCTTCGCCCGATGGCGCCTGGGTCGCCACCGCCAGCGAAGACGGGGCGGTGCGCGTCACCGATGTCGCCGCAGGCGAGACGCGCGAACTCGATCGGTCGAGGTTCGACATCGCCAATGGCCTGTGCTTCTCGCCGGACTCCGCGTGGTTGGCCTGGTCTGCGGCCGGGCCGCTCGCCGACGAGGCGGGCCTTCGGCAGATCAAGCTCGCAAAGGTCACCGACGGAGCTGTGCATGAAGCGACGCCGCTGCGATTCCACGATCGAGAGCCGGTCTTCACCCCTGACGGGCGCTACCTCGCCTTTCTCTCGCGACGGACCTTCGACCCGGTCTACGACGAGCTGCGCTTCGACCTGTCGTTTCCAGCCGCGACGCGTCCCTACCTGCTGCGCCTCGCGGCCGCAACCCCCGGTCCGCTGTCGCCGGAGACAGCTGGTCGCGACCTGCCGTGGGACTCGCCACAGGTGGACGCCGATCCGAGCCAAAGCGCCGGCGGGGCCTCTGGGGCGCAAGCCAGCGTCGCCGAAGTTCTCGTCGAGCCGGAGGCGCTCGCTACCCGGCTGGTCGAGCTGCCCGTCGCCGCGGGGCGGCTGGCCGACCTACGTGCGGTCACCGGAGGGCTGGTATGGCGATCGTTGCCGATCGCGGGAGAGCTCGGCGAGGACCGAGTCGAACCGTTCGGCGACCCGATCAAGAGCAGGCTCGAGCGCTTGGACTTCGTCACCGGTAGGGTTGAGACGCTGGCTGAAGAGGCAGACGGGGTGCAGGCGTCGCTCGACGGGCGCACGCTCGTCGTCCGCAAGGCCACCACGTTGACGGTGCAGCCAGCCGATCAGCCTCACAAGCAGGCCGACGACGACCCGAAGGGGCCGTTCGAGATCGACCTCGAGCGGATTCGGATCACCGTCGACCCCGCCGACGAGTGGGTGCAGATGTTTGAGGAAGCTGCCCGGTTGGTGCGCCGCCACTTCTGGGTGCAGGACATGGCCGGCATCGACTGGGACGCCGTCGTCGCTCGCTACCGTCCACTCGCCGAACGGGTGGCAACGCGCGACGAGTTGCACGACTTGATCTGGGAACTTCACGGCGAGCTGGGCACCTCCCATGCCTACGTGCTGCCCGATCAAGCCGAGACGCCGCCGGCCCAACGGATGGGGCACCTCGGTGCCGACCTACGTCGAGACGCCGACGGACAGTGGCGGATCACACGCCTACCGACGGCAGAGCCGTCCGTGCCGGGCTCGCGCAGTCCCCTTGAACCGGTTGGCGCTCAGGTAGGTGATGCCGTGGAGTCGATCGACGGTCGCGCCGTCGACCCCGCGATCGGACCCGGACCTCTGCTGGTCGGAGCAGCCCGCAAGGTCGTCGAGGTCACGCTGCGCAGCGAGGCAGGCAAGCGACGTACGGAGGCCGTAACCCTGCTCGCCGACGAGCGGTCCCTGCGCTACCACGCTTGGGTGGCCGCCAACCGAGCCGAGGTGCGAGCCCGGACCAATGGACGTATCGGCTACCTGCACGTCCCCGACATGGTGTCCCCGGGCTGGGGCGAGCTCAATCGCGACCTGCGCATCGAGACGAGCCTCGACGGGCTGCTCTGCGACTTCCGCGGCAACCGCGGTGGGCACACCTCGCAGCTCGTACTCGAGCGTCTCTCCGGCGTCATCACGGCCTGGGAGAGCCCGCGTGATTTCGACCCCTTCCCATACCCGCTCGACGCGCCCCGAGGTCCGATGGTCGCGCTCTGCGATCAATACGCCGGTTCCGACGGTGACATCGTGTCGATGGGCTTCCGCCAGCGCAACCTTGGCCCGCTCGTGGGCACCCGCACATGGGGCGGGGTCATCGGCATCGACCTTCGCTACCGCCTGGCTGACGGCACGATGGTTACCCAGCCCAGATACGCATTCTGGTTCGAGGGCGGTGCGGGCTGGACGGTGGAGAACTACGGCGTAGCCCCCGACGTCGAAGTCGCGATCGCCCCGCAGGACTGGGCCTCCGGCCGCGACCCACAGCTGGAGAAGGCCATTGAACTCGTCCTCGTTGCCCTCGAGGACCGCGGGCCGAGACGACCGCCCGGCCGCGACGACCGCCCCGACCGGTCGCTGCCCAGCCTGCCCGCTCGCCCCTGACCGCGCGCGAACAGCTCTCGAGGAGCCACAGCCTCAGCAGCGACAAGGTGGCTCTAGTGCCAACCGGCGAGCGGCACGGTCAGTAGTCTGCCCTGGCACGTGTCGGACCTGGGTATGTAGTGGACGCTCCGGAGCCACAAGCGATTCTGACGCCGCTGACCGAGGCGGCGATCTTCTTGGTCCTGACGGTGGATTCGGGAGCCGAGGAGACGGTCCGTGAGGTCTTGGCAGATGCGAGCGGGCTGACGAGGTCGGTGGGGTTTCGCATTCCGGAGGGCGGGCTGACGTGCGTCGTGGGGCTCGGCTCAGGGCTGTGGGATCGGCTCTTCCACGGCCCGCGGCCGGCCGGTCTACATCCGTTCCGCGAGCTCGTGGGCTCACGGCACAAGGCGGTGGCGACCAGCGGTGACCTGCTGTTGCACCTCCGCGCCCACCGTCTCGATCTGTGCTTCGAGCTGAGCCAGCGCCTGATGGACCGCCTGGGCGACTGCGCTCGGGTGATCGACGAGGTTCATGGGTTCAGGTCCTTCGATGAACGCGACCTGCTGGGTTTCGTGGACGGGACCGAGAACCCGGCCGGCTCCGCCGCTGCCGCGGCGGTCGTGATCGGGGACGAGGACCCGCTGTTTGCCGGCGGCAGCTACGTCGTGGTGCAGAAGTACGTCCACGACCTCGCAGCATGGGACAGCCTGCCGGTAGAGGAGCAGGAGCGCGCGATCGGACGGACGAAGCTGTCGGACATCGAATTACCCGACGACGTCAAGCCCGGCAACTCCCACGTGGCTCTGAACACGATCGTCGACGACGATGGCGAGGAACGGCAGATCGTTCGCCTGAACATGCCCTTTGGTCGGGTTGGGGCACGTGAGTTCGGGACCTATTTCATCGGATACGCACGCGACCCTGGAGTGATCGAGCAGATGCTGCAAAACATGTTCATCGGTAAGCCCCCGGGCAATTACGATCGCATTCTCGACTTCTCGACGGCGATGACCGGCAACTTGTTCTTCGTACCAAACGGCGACTTCCTCGACGACCCGCGGTCGCTCATCGGCGCGAGCTCCACCTCACCCGATGACGCTCCTGAATGCCCGGTCGACGATGGCTCGCTGCGGATCGGTAGCCTGAAGGCGGCCAGATGACAGACCATCTGCTTCGCCGGCACGCGCCGATCAGCGACTCTGCGTGGGAGCTTCTCGACCAGGAGGCGCGAGCCCGACTGGCGCCGGCACTAGCGGCGCGCAAGCTGATCGACTTCACCGGCCCGCTCGGATGGGAGCACTCGGCGACCAACGTCGGGCGCACGAGCCCGCTGCCTGCACAGTTACCGGGGGTCGCGGGCCTTCAGCGTCGCGTGCTGCCGCTGATCGAGGCACGGGCGAACTTCGAGCTCGAGCGCGACGAGCTCCGCGACGCCGATCGGGGCGCCGACAACGTTGACCTCGGCGCGCTCGACACCGCCGCGCACCAGATCGCGGCGAGCGAAAACGCCGCTGTGTTCCACGGCTGGGACGGCGCGATCACCGGGATCTGCGAAGCCTCCCCTCACGACCAGATGACGCTCGGCGAGAACCCTGCGGAATACCCTGCGCGGGTAGCTGGTGCGGTCGGGCGGCTGCTGGAGAGCGGCATCGCGGGACCGTACGGTCTGGCGCTCGGACCCGAGCAATACCGGCACGTGGTCGAGACTACGGAGCACGGCGGATATCCGCTGGTGGAGCACCTGAGCAAGCTTGTCGAGGGCCCGATCGTGTGGACGCCGGGCGTGAGCGGCGCGGTCGTGCTCAGCCTCCGCGGGGGGGATTTCCTGTTCGAGTCCGGCCAGGATCTCTCGATCGGCTACCAGTCACACTCCAACGAGACGGTCTCCTTTTACCTCGAAGAGAGCTTCAGCTTCCACGTCGCAACACCAGAGGCGGCCGTGCCGTTCGCGCCGTAGCGAGGCGACAGGCCGAGGCGACCGGCTGATCTCTGCAGTGGTCAGTCGCAGATCACTCCTGCTTGCCTTGCTCTATCCACTGCTCGAACACGTCGACGCGGTCAGAGGGCCACGAGCCGTCGCACGGCATGGAGCCATCCTTCAACCGCTCGGCGATCGCATCTGCGTTGGCGTCGACGTCCGCGTGGGACCACAGGTCGAATCTCCTGCGCATCGCGTCGCGGTCCTTCTCTCGGAACAGCGGTTTGATGTCGGCGTCGAAACTGATCTCCTCGGTAGCCATGTCCACGTCCTCTCGTCGCGCCGGCCGGGCTCTGCCGCTTTGAGCTGTCCACGCACGATAACCAGACGACCGGCGCAAGGCGCCCGTCGCGGCGCGACGGCTGTAAGGACATGAAAATCGCCGCGGTCATCTTCGATCTCGACGGAGTGCTGATCGATTCCGAAACCGTCTGGGACGCCGCTCGCCGCGAGGTTGCGCTCGCGCACGGCGGCCACTGGACCGAGCACGCAACCGAGGCGATGATCGGCATGAGCTCGACCGAGTGGTCGGCTTACCTGCACGATCAGCTCGACGTCGACCTCGACCCGATGTCAATCTCAGACGCTGTCGTCGCGCAGCTACACGCGCTCTACCAAGATCACCTGCCGCTGCTGCCGGATGCGCGCGAGACCGCGATCAGCCTGGGGGAGAGTTGGCCGCTGGGCCTCGCATCCTCGGCTAACCGTCGGATAATTGACTTGGTCCTGAGGCTCGCTGGACTGAGTGAGTCATTCACCGTGACGGTTTCCTCCGAGGAGGTTCCGCGCGGCAAGCCGGCGCCCGATGTCTATCTAGAGGCCGCGCGCCGGATCGGCGTCGCAGCTGAGCAGTGCGCGGCCGTGGAGGACTCAGCCAGCGGCATCCGCAGCGCCGCCGCCGCGGGCATGATCGTGTTTGCGCTTCCGAACCGCGAGTTCCCACCAGCGGCGGACGCGCTGTCACTCGCGACCGACGTGCTCCAGTCGCTCTCAGAGCTGACGTCCGCCAGAGTGCAGCGAGTCGGGTCCGACGCAACGGTCGACTAGGACCCGCGACCTCGGTCAGCCGAAAGCCGCGTCGTCGATCTGGACCGGGTAGCCCGCGCGGAGCACCGAGACCGACGATGGCGGCGTAAGAACGGTCGCCTCACCGCGGATCGGGCGGGAACGACGCGCGCTGTACCCGTCGCGCGTCCACTCCACCAATTCGCGTCCGAGGACCATGTGCGCGATGCCGTCCTTGTCCAGCACGAAGGTCCCGTCGGGAAGCCCGCGCCACGGCAGCTGATGAACTCGGCGGCGGTGCGTGCCGCGCACGATCCGCTCGGTGTGCAGGTGCCTGTTCATGTCACGCGCCGACGGTGCCGGGCGATTCGGCATCACGGCCGCCCAGGCGTCGCGGTATGCCGTGTAACTGGCGTGACGGCATTCGCCGCATGGCCGATGACCGGCCGCGAGCGCCACCGCCTCGTCGTGGAAGAACAGCCACGTGAACCGTCTCGGGCGCCACTGCTCGCTCCACCGGTCCTTGAAGCGCAGCGCGCAGATGATCCACAGGTCACCGGCATGGAAGCGGACGATCCGACGCCCCTCGTGCAACCGCCCGCGGTTGCCCGTGAAGGCCCCACGCAGCGGGAATGCCTCGATGTCTCCCCGCGGTGTCACGCGGTTCTGTGCAGCCATGCCAACATCATTCTGCGACCCGCTTGCGGATCACGGCTTCGGGGGCAGGATCGCATTGCCGGTCTCGACGACCTGGCGAAAGCCGAGACGCTCGTAGAGCCGGCGCGGGCGGTCATCGCGCTCCGCGCAAATCCAGACCTGTGGCGCCGCGTCAGCCGCTAAGCGGATCGCGCGGGTCGTCAGTGAGCCGCCGAGCCCTTGGCCGCGATAGTCGGGGTGCACGAACACCTGCGCGACCTCGCTGCCGCCATCGTGCGTCTCCACCTGGGCGAAGCCAATCGGGCCGCGCTCATCGATAGCGGCTATCACACGCACGTCGGCGAGCTGGGCGACCTCACGGGCCTGAGAACGGAACATCTCAGTGGCGGCGTGTTCGCCGAAATCCTCCCGGTGCCATATATCGCGCAGTTCGTTCACCGCGTCGTAATCAACCTCGACGACGTCCGCGCGATCCTCGGGAAGCGCTCCGCCGTCGTGGAGCATGTAGATCAGCGGATCTGCGATCCACCCCCGCACGCCGAGCTCGGCGACCACCCGATCCGGCATCGGGAGCACCCATTCGACGAACCGATGCGCGCAGCCGGCGAGCTCACGGTCGGCCGCCTCGATCATCTCATCCGTGTCCATCGGTCGGTCCAGCCGCACGCAGTTGTATTCCCAGAAATCGAGATGGCGCGGGCTCAGGAGAACCACCCCATGCGAGAACGGCCGGACCTCCTGACAAATGCGCTCCTTCCAGGGCAGACGCCAGCGACGGAACGCCTCGTCAGCCGCTAGGTCGGCCATAGAGAGGAGCCCAGGCGATTGCCGGGCCGTCGACCAGCCAAACGTGGCGGGGCCGGTGACTTGCTCATCCGATCTGGATGATGACTCGTCGCCCGAGGAGCGTTTGGGTTCGTGCCACATTGGTTGGTGTTCAAGCCTCTCTGCTGAGGCCCGGGTTGTACCGAGCACCGCCAGGATCGTCGAGTGGAGGTGGTGGATTCTTGCCAGACCAGGTCGCTAGTGGGGATGCCGGCGTCGCGGGGTGGATCTCCGCGGAGCTACAACAGAATGTCGTCCAGCCGATCGCGGACTTCGAGAATCCGAATCAGGAGTGGCGCCGGCTCTTCTCGGAGCTCTTGGGGACGTTTTTTCTGGTCATGGTTGCGGCCGGTGGGGGGATGATGGGAGCCGCGTTTCCGAACACGATCAGTCGCCCTGCGGCCGTGGTCGCACCGGGGCTGATGGTGCTGGGGATCATCATGTTCATGGGGAAGGTCTCGGGCGCTCATCTGAACCCGGCGGTAAGCATCGCGTTCGCGCTGCGCCGCGACTTTCCGTGGCGGCGGGTGCCCGGGTACATCGTCGTCCAGCTGATCGGCGCGACACTGGCTGCGCTGATCCTGCACGCGGTGATCAACGTATCGGCCGTTGAGGGTTCGAACTACGTCGCGTCGGGGTACAGCGCGGGTGCGGGGTTCTGGATGGAGCTGCTTCTCACCTTTGGGCTGGTGAGTGTGATCCTGGGGACCGCTTCGGGCGCGCAAAACATCGGGATCATCGCCGCGTTGGGGGTGGGTGCCTATATCGCTTTGGCTGGGTTGTGGGGTAGCCCAATCTCGGGGGCGTCGATGAACCCCGCACGCACGTTCGGCCCGGATCTCGTCGGGGGGAAGTTCACCGACTACTGGGTCTACATAGCCGGGCCAATCGCAGGTGCTGCTGTCGCGGTTGCCGTCGCGTTTGTGCTCAGAGGGCCCGGCGGCGGCATGTCCGGCTCAGCCGCCGCGCAGGGGGCCCTGTACACCGAGGCCAGTAAAAGGGAACAGCGGCAGGCGACCGAGGCGCAGTCGAACGATCCATCGGTGCAAGGACCCGGTTGATGCCCGCGCCGACAGGCGTCGGATCAGCGATCCAAGTCAGCAGCCGCGATGGGGGCTCGAATTCTCTGCGGCGATCATCGGCCCCCGGCTGCCATCCAGTCCCGGAGCCTGAGAGCCTCAGTTCCGACAGCGGCGACTGATTTCCGCAGCACGCCGAGCGACCCGGCAACCGCGGGCCGGAAGAGGTGCGTCAGGACGGCGAGGACGATCAGCGCGGCGGCAAAGCGCGTTTCTTTGCTCGCACGTCCGGCGATGCTGTCGACCGACTCCTTGAATACGGCGGTCGCGATCAGTGTGTCGCCCGAAAAAGTGGGACTGGACCGGGCTTTGCGGATCTTCGTGCGAGGCGCGGCGAGCGCGCGGCGGACACCCCGGGCGAGTGAGCCGAGAACGATTAGCGTCAGCAGTGTCGAACCCTCGGCAGAGATGCCGAACAACCTCCCCACGGCGCGGACGAGGAGACCCCACGCGACTATCAGGAAGCCGACGAGAAGCCGCCCAGGGCCGATGTTCGGTCCCGAACCGTGGGGTGAGCGACGCAGTCCCGCGTCGATCCGGCCCGGGCCGTCAGCCGCGCTCATCGGGGGACCTGCGATGTGAACTGTGTGGCTGACATCGAAACGCAGAGGCGATCAGTTGGT
Organism: uncultured Solirubrobacterales bacterium; assembly: GCA_963805095.1. Lineage (GTDB taxonomy): Bacteria > Actinomycetota > Thermoleophilia > Solirubrobacterales > Solirubrobacteraceae > Palsa-465. Next base: position 264,498 of record CAWDSW010000010.1, on the reverse strand, counting down.
GCGGTGCACTGCGACTGGTTTCGCGTACGCGCCACGCCACCAGCAGCATTCAAGCTCACGAGACATGCCACATCATCCCGAAAAGCTGAACACGACACTCACCTAACTTTTCAGACCAGCTCGCTCGGTTGGCTACGGTCGCTGGTCGGGCGGCGTCGGATCGAGATGTGGCCGCTCGAGCCAGGTAGGTCGGCTTCGGCATCGGTGTCCTCGGGTTCGAGGCCGAGGATGGTGCTCAGCAGCAGCAGTGGGGCCGCCGCTGCCCACGCCTGGGGACGTGACGCCGTCGGGAACGCCACGGGAACGGATGTGACAGAAACCGGGAAGCCGGCGAAGACCTCGGGCAGTCGGTGCTCGAAGTCCGGCGCCGCGGCGAGGATCGCGCAGGCAATCGTGCGGGCCTCCCTGTGGTGTCCGTAGCGGGCGAGGCCGGCAGCGATCAGCGAGTTCTCGTGCGGCCAGATCGTCCCTGTGTGGTAGCCGAGCGGGTTGTAGCCGGCCTCGCTCGGTGCCGAGGGTTCGGACGCCCCAGCCAGAGTAGAGCTGCTCGTCCAGCAGCCGTTCGGCGGTGGCGGCTGCTTCGCTCTCGTCGAGGATCCCGGACCACAGGAGGTGTCCGATGTTGGACGTCAGGCTGTCGACCTGCCGTTTGTCGCCGTCCAGCGCGAGGGCGTGACAGCCGCGCTCGGGGATCCAGAAGTCGCGTCGAAAGCGCGCCTGCAGGTCGGCGCGCGCGTTCCTCGAGGTGGCTCGCTGAGGGTCGTGTCGTTCCAGACCTCCCGGGCCAAGCGCGCTGATCGTCGTTGCGCGTCGTAGACATAGCCCTGGATCTCGCAGGTCGCGATCGGGCCTCGGGCGAGCGTGCCGTCGGCGAACTGGATCGAGTTCCAGCTGTCCTTCCAGCACTGGTTGACCAGGCCGCTGGTCGGGTTGCGGCATTCGTATTCGACGTAACCGTCGCCGTCGGCGTCACCGCTGTCCTCGATCCAATCCAACGCGGCGCGCGCGTGGCTCTCAAGGGCGCGGACGAGCGCGTCGTCGCCGGTCCATCGGTGGTACTCGTCGAGGAGCACGAGGAACAGCGGTGTCGCATCGGCGCTTCCGAAGTACGGTGAATGGGGCCGCTGACCGCGTGAGGTGAGCTCACCGAAGCGAAGCTCGTGCAGGATCTTTCCGGGCTCCTGCTCGTGGAAGTCATCTCGATCGCGTCGCTTGGCGAGCGGCGAGTACGCGCAGGGTCGTTGCGGCCAGGCCCGGAAGGTATGGGAGCGCCTGGATAGCTCGTGATCAGGCTGTCGCGGCCGAACAGCGCCATGAACCACGGCAGCCCCGCTGCCGGCAGCGTTGCGCCAGCCGTGATGTCCGGGTGCATCCGGAGCGCGGCGAGGTCACTGAGGCTCGCGCGATAGGTGCGTAACAGCGCCGGGTCGTCGGCTTTGAGGGTCGGTGCACTGGCCAGCCACGCCTCGAGTTCGGCGGCTCTTCGCAGGCGCACGTCTTCGAGCCGACCGCGCGGTTCGCGTCGCGCAAACCGGGCCTCCGGCTGAACGGCACAGGGGGAGATCGTGAAGCTGGTCGACCACTGCTCGCCAGCCTCGAGCTCCAGCTCGTACTCGAAGCCGAGCGCGGGTGATCGTCGCCGGTGAGCTCGCCGCGATCGTGACCGAGCGGCGAAACGCACCGTCGCTCGTAGGCCAGCGTCAAGCTCTGACGGTCGTGGGTGAAGGTGATCTCTCGCTCGGCAACGACACCGTCCTTGACCTCGAACAGGTCGGCGAAGTCGGCGTCGACCTCCAGCACCACGCGGAATGCGGCGGTCTCGTGGAGGTGGTTGGTGACCGTGACCTCCTCCATCCACACGTGGTCGACGAGGCGATGGCGCACGATCGAGCACGGCGCTTGGTCGTCTGGCCCGACCGTAGGCGTCAGGAAGAACTGGGCGTCGAAGTGTGCGCTCTGATGGAGACTCAGCAAGCTCCAGCGGCGTCTCTCCGACGCGGAGAACCCAGCGCGACACGAAGCGCGTGTCCTCGGAGAAGAAGCCATGCTCGCGATCTCCATCACCGCGGACATCGCCGAGGCGATCGCCGACGACGAAGGTGCTTCCGTCCAACACGCTCAGGGTGCGCTCAGACACCTGCGAGCTCCATAGCAACGCCCGGGAGCGCCACGGACCGGTAGGTGCGCTCGTAGGCGGCGGCGACGACCTCGCCATCGCAATGCTGGCTGACCCAGTCACGGCAGTCACGTGCATCGATCCGCGGCAGATGGCCGATCGCGTCGGCCATCGCCCGCTCGTCCTCGACCAGGAATCCGGTCCTGCCATCGATCACGAGCTCACGGGCCGCGCCCTCCGGAAATGCGATTACCGGGGTCCCGCAGGCGAGCGCTTCGACCATCACCATCCCGAACGGCTCATCCCACCGGATCGGCATCAGCAGTCCACGCGCAGAAGCGAACAACGACTGCTTGACCAGCCCGCCGACCTCGCCCACGAAACGGACCCGCGATGCCGTCGATGTGGGGGGCGACCTCTCGGTCAAAGAACGCCTGCTGTCCGGGCTGGATCACCCCCGCCAACACCAGCGGGACATCGACGGCGCGAGCGGCGGCGATCGCGCGGTGCGGCCCCTTCTCCGGAGTCATCCGTCCGACCCAAAGCAGATAATCGCCCTTACGCTCCTGCAGCGGCCAGGCTCGCAGGTCGATCGGGTTCGGGATCGAACTGATCAAACCCAACTCGGGTGGTGCGGATGAGAGCTGCGCCCGGCTGATGCCGACGAGCGTCCCCTTGTGTCCGTGACGGGCGTAGAACGCAGCGGTATCGGCCGTGAACGGCCCGTGCAATGTGTGCACGAGCGGCGTGTCGATGCGGCCCGCCATCGCGAGCCCTGTGAAGCCGCAGTGGTCGTGGATGACGTCGAAACGATCACCGCTGGCGGCGAGGTCGATCCGATCGAACGCCTGTCCGACGTGGTCGACCTCGTACAGCGAGCGCTCGATCTCGTCAGGGTGCGACTTCTTCAGGAGCGTGACGACGGTTGCGCGCGACACCGAGCCGGGAGCGCAGAACAGCGTCACGTCATGCCCACGCCGGACGAGGGCCTCCGTCAGCGTGCTAACGACCGACTCCACGCCACCGTATCCCGGCGCCGGCACGGAGATCCACGGCGGAGCGAGCATCGCGATCCGCAGCGGATCCTCGGCCTGCCCCCCGGACCCACCCACCACGACTCGATCCGCGGAGTCGCGGAAGCCCGGCCGCCTCAACGGCACACGGCGCGGCCGCACTCCAGGGGCTGTGCTCGCAGCATCCATCTGATGCTCCTCAAGGTGCCTCTCAGGCAGGGCGCTCACCGGCAGAGAGGTCATGAAGGACCAGGCAAGCGCACGATCGCCAACCAGAGAGGTCATGCGATGGACACCTCCACGGTACCACGCGCCAATCTAAATCCAAGCGCTACGGTCGGAAAGTGCTACGTTCGTTTATGCGCTCTGAGAGCCGTGCTCTTCTCGCTTCCCGGGCGACGTTTACAGCCAGAAGGGCAGAAAGGCGGTCGGCCATGGCCACCGCGATAGAGAGGTCCTGCGCCAGCCGGCAAGTCCGGCGGCATGCTCCTGTAACCGCGGTCTCCGATGGCCAGTCGATCTCGCGGCCTAATGGCTGAGTCGATCTCGTGGCTTGTCGGAGCACGCCAGCCGCATGACGATTCCGACGCCCTGCCCTGGGTGGACCAGGACGACAGCTTCAGGAGCGACGAGTAACCCAATGGCCGGCGGAACGCCGAGCTCACGACGCGCCTCCGATCTCGGCAGGTGTCGATCGAACCTAAGGAGGCAATGATGGCTACAAAGAACAAGGTGACCGTGTCGGTGCAACCGACCAACAACCGGCCCAGCTCGGCGGAACGACGCGCGGCGCAGGTCGCGTTGCTCTCGGGCAAGCAGGCGGAGCTCAAGCAGGAAGCTGCAGAGCGTCGCGCCCAGCGCGAGAATCAGAACGCGCAGGCTGCATCCAAGCCGCCCCGGGCGGCGAGCGCCACGGGCAGCGACTCACTCTGATCGGTGATCGGCTGATCACCTCAGCATTTCCGGTCAGTTCACGTGCCGACGCCGTCGCGTTTCGCCTGGGCCTTGGCGAAGCGGAGGTTAGCTTCGGTTCGGGACGCCTCGCGCTCTAGCTCGCGCATGCGAGCGGGACTTGTGAGCCCCGGGCCGTAGGCCTTGGCCTTGTAGAGGTCATAGCGCTGGCGTGCATAAAGGGCCTGAGCCCGAAGCTCGTCCAGGCGGGCAGCGGATGTCCCGGGACGTAGCGGCTCAGACACCGCGGGGCTCAGACACCGCGGATGTCCTCAAGGCGGGGCGATCATCACCGACGCGCGACCGGCCGCTCGCTCCTGCCTCGAAGCCCGCCGCGCGGCGTCCGCGACCAAAGAGTCTGAGACTATGCCACTCAGGGAAGCGAACGAGCCTGCGAGATGAGGCCGACGGTGGACGCTGCGCCGTGTGAGCTTGGGTGACTGTCGTGGTTGGGGTCATGACTGAGCCTCGCCTGGGTGCGGCGCACGGGTGCGCCAACGCAGCCTTGCGCTGGTGAGGAGTCCGAGCAGCCAGCCGAGGACCGCGGCGAACAGCACCAGCCACACGAGCGAGACGTGCGAACTGCCGAACGCCCAGCTGACCTTGACTTGTGTGGTGTTCGACGCCGCGAGCGCGACTAGATAGGCGACGAGCGCGACACCCACGATCGCGTAGCCGTGAAGCCGGCCGCGATGTGCCTTGCGGCGAAGGCGCTGCGTGCGTGTTTCGGCGGGTGTCGCCGTGGCGGCAGAAACGTCCTGATCTGTCGAGGCCGATGAGGCGGCGGACTCGTTGCCGACGGGGGTCGTGATTGGGTCCTGGATCACGCCCGGCACGGATGAGCCACTGGGCGTGCCGTGTATCTCGGACAGCATGGCGAGGACCTCCTCGAGGTGGGTGCGAGGGGAACTGCTGGTCCTCTCGTAAACGTATGACTATCGTAGCATGAAAACAATGTCTAGAAATGCTAGTCTACTTTGAATGGCCCAGAGCGCTGTACCCGGTTGGACGTTCTTGACCAATCACGCCCAGGTGCTCGTCTGCATCGCCAACGATCCCGGTGTTCGTCTGCGCGACATCGGCGAGCGCGTCGGGATCACCGAGCGGGCTGCACACCGGATCGTCGCCGAGCTGGCAGACGCGGGCTACATCACGCGCCGCCGAAACGGGCGGCGCAACCACTACACGATCAACATCAACCTCACGCTTCCCGACCCGATTGCTCGCGAGCAGAAGGTCGGCGAGCTCCTCGCGATCCTGACCGCCGCGCGCGAGCCCTACGGGTCAATCGAGCGCACGGGAACGGGCGAGTGATCGCGGGCCTGGCGCTGGCGGCCGGCTGCGCGATGGCGGGCAGCCTGGCAATACTGCTCAAGCAGCGCGGCGCTGCCACGGCACCAGTCATCTGTGCACGCCACCCGGTGGACAGCGTGACCGGCCTCTTCGGCTCCAAGTGGTGGACGGTGGGCTGGCTCGTAGCATTCGGAGCGTGGCTGTTACACGTGGGCGCCCTATCGCTGGCGCCGCTGTCGACTGTGCAAGCGGTCATCTCCGGCGGCCTGGTTTTCATGGCGATCCTCGCCCAGCGGTTCTTTGGCTTGGGCCTGGGTCGCCGGCAACGGATCGGCCTACTCGTCACCGCTATCGGGCTGGCGGTCCTGGGGCTCACCGCGGCGCCAGCAGCGCCACACCCCACCTCAGCGGCCACGCTGATCGCCGTCCAGAGCACGGTGGTTGCGCTCAGCGCTGTCCTGATCGCCGTGTCAGGCCGACTCGAGCCCGCCGATTTGCGCAAGGGCATCGTCCTCGGAATCGCCGCTGGCGCGCTGTTCGGCACCTCAGACATCGCGATCAAGCACCTCGCACATCCCGCGCTGACCGATCCGCTGCTGCTCGTCAACCCGTGGACGCTGTCGGCGTTGACCGCGATGGTCGTCGCCTTCTACGCCTCCGCGCGAAGCCTCCAGCTCGGTCCGGCGATCTCAGTCATCGTCTTCACCTCAGTGACCAGCAACATCGTCGCGCTGCTCGGCGCATTCCTCGTCTTCCACGACCCGATCGGTCATACCGCACCGCAGATCACCGCGCGGATCGGTGCTTTCTGCCTGGTCATCCTCGGCGCCGCGCTGCTGCCCGGACGCGTCAGCGTCGATGCAACGACCAATCCCGAAAGCAGCGCCTCCCGGCCCGCGCCGGCAAGCCCGGCGCTGCAGCAAGCCCGAACCTGGTGAGGGGCTCACCCCAACCAAGCCGCTTTTCCAGGTCGACGAACCCAAGCGACCCGTAGCTCACCAGGCGCTCGTCGCGACATTCGAAAGGACTACCCATGCCCGTCTTCTTTTTCACTGTGGAACAGCAGGAGCGTGCGATTGTCGAGCGGTTCGGCAAGTTCGTGCGCGTAGCCGGGCCTGGGCTGCAGCGCAAGTCGCCGTTCGTCGAGAAGGTCGCGGGGCGCATGAGCCTGCAGGTCGAGCAACTCAACGCCGATATCGAGACCAAGACCAGGGACAACGTCTTTGTCGTCGTCAAGCTGGCGATCCAGTACATGGTCGGGGCGGACGGATCGAAGGTGAAGGACGCGTTCTACAAGCTCGATGACCCTGAGGTGCAGATGACGTCCTACGCGTTCGATGTCGTGCGGTCGCACATCCCGACGATGGATCTCGACGAGGCATACGCCGACGCGGACACGATCGCCAAGCACATCCAGGAAACACTGCAACGGCAGATGGCCGACTACGGCTACGAGATCATCAAGGCGCTGATCACGAACATCGAGCCCGACCAGCGCGTCAAGGATGCGATGAACAACATCAACGCCGCGCGCCGCAACCAGGAAGCTGCGACCTCCCAGGGCGAAGGCGACAAGACGCTACGAATCAAGAAGGCCGAGGCGGAGTCGGAGTCGATGCGCCTGCACGGCGAGGGGGTGGCGGCGGAGCGCAAGGCGATCGCTCACGGCCTCAAGGACTCGCTCGCGCTGATCGCGGACGAGGACGGCATCGACGCGCGGGAAGCGATGGCGCTGGTGGCGCTGACCCAGTACATGGACACGATTCGGTCGGTCGGCGAGCACGGCAACATGACGACGCTGCTGCTCCCCGCCTCCCCGTCCGCAGTCGGCTCGTTGATGGAACAAGTCCGTGAGGGGATCCTCACCGGCAACCTCGCTGCTGACGCCGCGACCGGCGCCAGCAATGGCGTCTTGCGCCCGCGTGCCGATAACCAGGAAGGCTGAGTCCTAGACGTCCCAGTCGAGCGGTCAGACGATGGGTGATCCGAGCGAGGGGCTGTTGGCGTTCCTTGGGTTCGTACCGGACCAGCGACTGCTCGACAAGGACGCAGGCAACCTGCCCGCTGCGGAGCAGTATCACGAGCTGGCGGTCGTCACTCGCAAGCACGATCGGCTCGTTGCGGTCGGATCGCTGCTCACCGGTGTCACCCTGATCGGTGGGGCGGCGATCGCGCTCTACGGCTGCTTGGACGTTCTTCTCAATGGCGGGGGTGCGTTCGGCGTCGCCGTCGCGGCGATCGGAATCCTGTTGGTGGCCACGCACTGGGGGTGGGTGCATGTTGCCGAGTACCTCGGGGTGGCGATCGACGAACGCGCGCACCGGGCCCAAGACACACGCAGGCAAGATTGGCTGACAGCCATAGAGCCCTATCCGCGGTTCAGCGTTTCGACCGTGGTACTCGATGATGCCTCGACCCGCATCGATCGAGTCCTGCATCGCCCGGTCGTCACCACGAAGGGGACGTTCACGTTCGTTCGCGAGCCGGAGGCTCAGAAGACCTACGACGCTGATGCCCCAGCTCAGCTGATCGCCGGCAGTGTCGAGGAGTTGCGCCGGGAGACGAGGATTGAGACCGATCGAATCCGCGATCTCTGGGAGGCTGCGTCGAGCGCCTACACGGCAGCGCTGGCCAGCGCCGACGACGACAGGCAGCGACTGGCTGCACAGCGAGCCGCGGCAATCGCGCTGTCCGAGCACATCAACGGGTCGCTGCGTGAACCTCCTCTGGTCGAGTAGTCGACGGCCTCTGCCGGGAGGCGGGCAGACGATCGATCCGAGCTGTTGGGGGCGAAGAGGGTTGTGGGCGATGGGAGTACAGTCGATGGTTAGCCGGCCCTGCGGCCCGGATGCTCACCCCAAGCCCGACAGCCACCAACGACGCGTTACGCGTCACGAGGCGCGAGGCATGGGTCACTGGTCTTGACCGCGGGGCCGCGGGCGTTACCCCACCGGCCTGGTGGCCTCGTCCCCATTGTCGGAACGCGCGGGGTTTCCGTCTCCACCTTGTCAGCAACGGATTTTCAGGAGTTTGAAGAGGTCCGGAGTCTGGTCGCCCGTGGGGAGTTGGTCGGGGTGCTCACATACGCCGAGATCGCGACCGCGACAGCCGAGCTCGAGTTCGACGAAAGCGCCGTTGAGGAGTTGCTCGGCTTCCTCGAGCGGGCGGAGATCGAGGTCGTCGAAGCGACCGATCCCGCGCTCGCGGCGACGGAGCCGGAGCCCGCCCCGGTCAGACGTGGTCGCCGTGGGCGCAGGGCTTCGAGCGACCTCAAGCCGGAGACGACCACCGATGCGCTGCAGCTGTTTTTCAAGGGCATCGGCAAGGTGCGGTTGCTCACGGCCCCAGAGGAGGTTGAGCTCGCCAAGCGGATCGAGCGGGGCGAGGTTGCAGCAAAGCAGAGGATGGTTCAGGCCAACCTTCGGCTTGTTGTCTCGATCGCGAAGAATTACCGCAATCAAGGGCTGCCATTTCTGGATCTGATTCAGGAGGGCACGATCGGGCTCATGCGCGCGACGGAGAAGTTCGACTACCGCATGGGCTTTAAGTTCTCGACGTATGCGACTTGGTGGATCCGCCAGGCAATCGCGCGGGCGTTGGCGGACAAGGCTCGCACGATCCGGATCCCGGTCCATATCGTCGAGAAGGTCAACCGGATCGGCCGCGCTGAGCGCGCCCTCGTGACCGGGCTTGGTCGTGACCCGACGATCGAGGAGATCGCGGAGGTGACGGGGATCGAGCCCGAGAACGTCGAGTCGATCAAGCGCTCGGCGCGAGCGCCGGTTTCGCTCGAGACGCCCGTCGGGGACGACCAGGAATCCCAGTTGGGCCAGATGATCCCCGATGAGCGAGCCGAGTCTCCCTACGAGCGCGCGGCCGAGATCCTCTCCCATCAAGCCCTGCGAGATGCGCTTGAGAACCTCTCCTACCGGGAGCGCCGCGTGCTCGAGCTTCGTTACGGACTCGGCGACCAGCGCCCGCGCACGCTCAACGAGGTCGGGCGGACCTTCAACGTCACCCGAGAGCGGATCCGTCAGATCGAAAACCAAGCACTCAACAAACTCCAGAACCTCCCCGCAGCCCAAAAGCTAAGGGACGACGAGATCGCTCCGAGCTCGGCGCCACGCACCCTCGGGCGCCGCCGATAGACGCCGGATCCAGCCGATCCCAGACGTCGGTCTCAGGAGGTAGACCACATGATCGCTGAGCGCCCCCGGCAGGACTCGAACCTGCGACCCACGGCTTAGAAGGCCGTCGCTCTATCCAGCTGAGCTACGGGGGCTCGCGGAACGCCGGCGCCATTGTCGCAGTCGGGGCCGGGAACGGTAGGGGGCGCAGGCAAGCTGGTCGTAGTCCCGGTTTGCCGCCGTCAGGGCGGGCAATTATCGAGGCTCAGGCTCTACCTAGCCTGGCGCCGCCACGTCTCGCCGGCACAGGTACTCGCCCAGCGAGAGGCCAGGGTAGGCGCTTGCCCAGATGACGCTGGGCCGTGGAGTCTCGGTCGCGGCGGTCCGGTCGCTCGAACCGGCCCTTAACTGAGCCGCGTCCCGTAGCCGGCGGGATATGAGGCCGAACTCGGGACGCGCTCTGAGGGAGAGAAGGGTGCTACGCGAAAGATTGTGACGGAAAGCTTCTAGAAGTCCAAGACCAGATTCGACATAGACTTATAAGCTACAGCTATGGAGATCCGCCAGCTGCGTTACATCGTCGCGCTCGCCGAGGAACGCAGCTTCACGCGAGCGGCGATGCGGGAACACATCGCCCAGCCGGCGCTCTCCCAGCAGATCCAGCGCCTGGAGCGTGAGCTTGGCTTGGCGCTGGTCGAGCGTACGACTCGACGCGTCACGATCACGGAGGCCGGCGAGTTGCTCGTGGCCCGCGCGCGACGGATCCTCGCGGAGCTCACGGCCGCCCAGGACGAGCTTCAGAGCCTCAGGGGGTTCCAGACCGGCCGCGTTACGGTCGGGGCGATACACACGATGGGACCGATCGACCTCTCGGCCGGACTCGCGAGCTACCACCGGCGCCACCCGTTCGTCGAGCTGACAGTCCGCGAGCATTCGAGCGAAGAGCTCGCGGACCTGCTCCGCGTGGACGAGCTCGACCTCGCGTTTCTATCGGTTACCGAGCGAATTGAGAGCCATGGCCTCGCTCTGGAACAGCTGGTGTCCGAAGAGCTTGTCGCCGCGGTCCCGCGTGACCACCGGCTGGCCGGCCGCGACCGGATCCGGATGGCCGAACTGGCCGGAGAACAGTTCGTCAGCTACCGCGAGGGCGCTCGCCTGCGAGAGCTCCTGGAGGAGGGAGCCCACCAGAGCGGCTTTGAGCCAAACGTCAAATTCGAGTCCAACGAGAGCCAGCGAATCAGAGCACTCGTGGCGCGCGGACTCGGCGTCGCGATCATTCCCCGCTCGGACGCGGTCGCCTCTGGCCCCGCCGTCGCGATCGCTAGTTTGACCGAGCCCGAGCTCAACCGTGACATCACGCTGGCCTGGCGCGCCGACCGTCGCCACTCCCCCGCGGCCACCGAGTTCTTGGCGCTCGTGCGAGATCTGTTTGCCGGACCGACCGCAGTGAGCGAGCTCGAGTCCGACTGAAAGTCGTCAGTCGGCCTCAAACGACCTGAACGTCTCGGTCATCTGCGCGTCGAGGGTAGTCGGCGGCTCATTCTGGGCCTCGTCGTCGGAGGCCTGAGATGTCTCCTCAGCCCCGACGTCGGAGTTCGCCTGAAGAACGATGCTCTCGAGGAAATGGCGCAGCTCGGATTCGGTTCCCTGGCGGACGTCGGCGACACGGATCCGGTTCTTCGTCTGTCTCACTTCGCCCCAGTCGCTGTGTCGGGGATCAAGCGGCGAAAACAGGGTTGCGAATCGCGCATTCCATTCCTTGGCGCTCCTGCCCGACAACTCCACCGTGAGCGTGCCATCCTCGAATCGGGCGGAGCTCCAATCGATCTGACGCAGCTCTGGCGCGGCCATGTTTCACGCCTACCCCCTCACCTCCGATTCAACACCCTCCGGAGCGAGTTCTGCTTCGGGACGGCATCCCGCACTGCCGGGTCGGGCTGCGCGAGAGGAGAGCAGAACTCTCCGAGCTCGCAGCGGCCGAAGTAATCCGACCGGGGCACTCGGATTAATCTGCGCGCCTGGTAGGGTGTAGGTCAAATGCATCGCGCCGCTTATGGGGTTAGCGATTGTGTGTTCTCCCGGCCCTTTCGACCTCTCTGCCCCGTGAGCACCCTCCCTGAGAGGCACGTCAGGAGTCGAGGATGGACCCCGTAAGTACAACGCCCTCGCGGCGGTTGCGCCGTCAGCCGCACGGACCGAGTGGGCTTCGCGACAGAGCCAGATCGTCGAGCGGCGAGCGCTGGACGTTGGTCGTGAGGACGCCTACGCAGGCGACGGCCCGCGGACAGCACAACGGTTCTCGGCCTCTGGCCACAAGGAACGGATACCGAGGCGGAGCTTCGAGCGCGTTTGGACACTTGTTGCTGCGTCGGAATCGCGATCAGCGGCAACCACAGTCGACTCCAGCGAGGACCGAGAAGTGAACGATCTCGAAATCACCACACTCATTAGGAACCTTTCCCGTCCGCACGTCTCGGGCGGAATCGTCATCGAACGCGCGGCGATCCTTGCTGCCGGAGGCGATTCACCGGAGATAATCGCGTGGATCATGACCCACGCAGGCGCCCCCGAGACTCCTGCGGCTCGAGGCAGAGGCCTGCACGGCTCGCGCATCAACGGCGACGAAAATCGCTCGTCCGCCAACCCGGCACGCTTCGTGCTCCCCGCCGACGCACTCAACTGACCAGCCCGCGGCGGAATCGACATCAGGGTCACAGGTCTCTCGTGCGCTCACGACGGTCAGATGAGCCATGGCTGACAGGGCGGACATCGATTTCACGTACTCACTGACGGACCGCATCATCCGACTGAGCCTCGGAGAGCTCGCCGACTTCAGCGGGGCGAAGTACGACCAGGACTTCTCGCTCACGCTCGAGCAGGCACAGCGGCGCAAGCATGAGTATGTGGCGGAGCAGGTCGGAATTGGGCCGGGACGACGCGTGCTTGATCTTGGGTGTGGCTGGGGCCCGCTGCTGGCGTACATCCGCGAGCGCAGCGGGGTCGGCGTGGGGGTGACGTTGTCTCGGGCTCAGCTGGATGCCTGCCATCGCCACGGACTCGACGTACACCTGCTGGACGCGCGTGAGATCGGCCGGGACCGGTTCGGCAGGTTCGACGCCGTAGCGAGTCTCGGCGCCTTTGAGCATTTCTGCTCTCCCGAGGACTACGCGGCGGGGCGCCAGGAGGATGTCTACCGCCGGCTGTTCGCCGGGGTCGCCGAGCTGCTGCCGGTGGGCGGCCACTTCTACCTCCAGACGATGGTCTTTGGCGCAAACATGATCCCTCCCGAGCAGTTCGACATCTACGCGGCCCTCGATGCTGTCCCGAAGCGGCACACCGACGAGTGGTACCTCGCTCTGCTGGCTCGCCAGTTTCCCGGCTCCTGGCTTCCGTTCGGATCCCAGCAGGTTGTTAGCTGTGCCGAGCCGCGTTTCCGGCTCGTCTCGTCGCTCAATGGGCGACTTGACTACATCGAGACGATCCGCCAGTGGAACGCGCGGATCGGCGCCCGTAGCTGGCGCAAGACGCTGCTCAAGTTCGAGCTGGTGCCCCGCTGGCTGACCAGCGCCGATTTCCGGCTCGCATTCACCTCTGGCGTCAGCGCCAACATGGTCTGCTTCGAACGTGAGCTGCTGGACCACTACCGCCTGGTCTTCGAGAAGATCGAGCCGGCCGGCGCGCACCGCTAGAGCCGGACTCACGAGTCGGGCTGGGAGTGTGCAGCGGCGAGAGTCGTTTGCGAGTAGAGCTTCGTCACAGTAGCCTTGGCGCTGGAGGGCATTGTCGTGCGGTCGGTTACCCGACGGTGCAGGCATCGCGATCTGACTTCCGCGGTTCGTTGTCGTGCGAGGACCTCGGAGGTCAAAGTGGTGGATACAGACGTCGTTTCAGTAGGCGCTGTTGGGTGCCCCGAAGGGGCACCAGCGGCGGACTCAGGGACTGGCCCGGCGTTCTGGCGAGAGCCGCTGGAGCCGTACGTCGGTTCAAACCTCCGCCTCAGCGTACTGAACGTCCTCACATCGGTAGTCCCGTACCTGGGACTGTCGGTCCTGATGTACCTGCTTGTGAACCGCTCATATCCGCTGACACTTCTGCTTGCGGTTCCCGCCGCCGGTTTTCTGGTGCGAACATACATCGTCTTTCACGACTGCGCGCACGGCTCGTTCCTGCCCGCCAAGCGGGCCAACGCCTGGCTAGGCATCGTGCTTGGACTGCTGGTGTTCCAGCCATTTGCATGCTGGCGACACCATCACGCCGTACACCACGCGACCGCCGGCGATCTCGACCGTCGCGGCGTGGGCGATGTACCGACGATCACAGTGGCCGAGTACCGAGCCAGGTCTCGGGGTCAGCGGCTCCAGTACCGCCTGTTCCGCAACCCGGTCGTGATGTTCGGCATCGGACCGATCTTCGCCTTGGTGATCATGCCGCGAATGATTCCGCGTGGAGCTCGAACCAGGATCAAACGCAGCGTGCTCGCCACCAACGTGGCACTCGCGACGCTGATTGCCGGGCTGTGCTTACTCGTGGGTATACGCGACTTCCTGCTGGTCCAGGTTCCGGTCGCGATGATAAGTGGCGCGGTCGGGATCTGGCTGTTCTACGTTCAGCACCAGTTCGAGGATGTCTACTGGGAGAGCAACAACCGGTGGAGCTACTTGGATACAGCGCTGTACGGCAGCTCATATCTCAAGCTGCCGAAAGTGCTCCAGTTTTTCTCAGGCAACATCGGTCTGCACCACGTCCACCACCTGAACGCTCGGATCCCGAACTACAACCTCCAGCGCGCTCACGATCAGGTCGCGATATTCCGTGACGTGCCGACGCTGTCCCTGATCGATGGCCTACGCGCCGTGAAGCTCAAGCTCTACGACGAGGACTCCCACCGCATGGTGACCTTCGCGCAAGCCCGGGAGAGCGTCCGCCAGCCGTCACCGGCCTCAGGGCAGATCCGTTCCAGTGTCTCTTGAAGCGAACATGAAGAGCTCAACCGCGACGTCCGGGCCGACGTGCTGGTTGGAGATGAAAGCAGCTACCGAGCGGCCTGAAAGAGCCTCGACCGCTGCAATGAATCTGCCCTGCATAGCGGCTTGGAACGCGCTGCGCGTCTCCTGCACGATGGTTTTACGTTGCAGCTCGATCAGCGTCTTTTCCACGTCGGTGTAGATCCCGCCGAGTACGCAGATCAGCAACTCGTCGCCGAGCAGCAAGGTCTTGGCAGTCACGGGTACGCGGTGGTAATAGCGCTCATGGAAGCTCACCATCACCTCCGTCACAGCTACGAGCAACTCATCTCCAGTGAGCTGTGTTTGTGGGGCCGGCATAGCGGCCTTCCCTCTCGTCCTCCGGTCGGGGCGCGCGCAAGGCGAAGGGCGAAACCCGACGGCGTTAGTCCCAGTGTACGGGGTAGACTCAGTCGCGAGCAGGCGATTCCCGCACTCCGACCACCATCCATCCGTGACCTCACCGGATACCAAGCCCGCCCACGGCGACGTCTTGACGGCCGTCTCAGACGGACTGGTTGCGCTGCTGAAGGAGTTCTACGGTCGCGGGCCTACGCGGGCAAAGTCCTACTACGCGGACGACCTGGTCGTGTGCGTCCTCCGCGGTGGCTTCTCACGCGTGGAGCAGACGCTACTTGAAGGTGGGCGCGGAGCGGTCGTGATCCAGCAGCGTCTGGAGTTCCAGGAGTTGATGCGCGAGCGGTTCGAGGCTGTGATCGAACAGGCGACCGGACGAACGGTAATCGGCTTCATGAGTGGCAACCAACAGGACCCCGACATGATGTGCGAGGTTTTTATCCTTGCACCGACCGATCTGCTCGGCGCCGACGAGAGCATTGGCCTCGATCAACCGTAGGCGCGGCGCGCACCGCCGCGCCGCGCCGCGCCGCGATAGCAGAAAAGCGCTTATCGGGGCGCCGATCGCGCAGCCAGATCCGCTAGGGGGTCATCCTCCGTCCGCTGCACGATGACGCTGGTCGGCTGTCGCTTGTACTCCGGTAGCGGACGGCGAATCCACATTCACATCTGCATGCCTGTTCATGCGATGATGTAGTCATGAGTCATGGGTCAGATGCCGATCTCGCGTTCGTGTCGCCAGCAACAGCAAGGTCTGTTGCGGAGACGATGCAGGCGCTGGCGACCCCAAGCCGTGTCCGGATCCTCAGCCGTCTCGGGTCCGGGCCGCCCTGCTCGGTGAGCGATCTCGCGCGGGAGGTCGACATGGAGCAATCAGCCGTGTCGCAGCAGTTGCGCGTGCTCCGGCATCTGGGTCTGGTCGTCGGCGAACGCGACGGTCGCCACGTGATCTACGCGCTACACGACGACCACATTCGGGCGTTACTGAGCGAGGCGATTTCACACACCGAGCATCTGCGCCTTGGGCTAGCTGCAAGCCCCATGCAGGACGCCATCGCCCGATGACCAGCGCAGGTCCTGCGCTGCTTGCTGCGGCCGCAGGCGTCGGTTTCGGTCATGCGATCCTGCCCGACCACTGGGTGCCGCTCGCGGTCCTTGGCCGCACCCGCCGCTACCCGCTCTCTCGCGTCGCGCGGCTCTCCGGACTGGCCGCTGTCGCGCACGTCCTCGTCTCGATCGTCCTTGGCGCCGTGATCGTCACGATTGGATTGCGGTTCCGCTCGACCATCCAGAACGCCCAGGACGCGATCATCGGCTGCGTGCTGGTTGCCACCGGCATCGGCTTCGGCGTGCTCCACCTCACCGGTCATGGCCACAGCCACGACCACGACCACGACCACGACCCCGACGAGCACGATCACGACCATGAGCACGGTCACCAGGACGAACGTCAGACCAGAGCGCGCGGTCTCGCAGCAGTGATGGTTCCGTTCGGTGCAGCAGCGTCGCCGGACCTGACGATCCTCCCAGTCTTTCTGGCCGCAACGACCGCCGGGGTCGCGACTGCCATCAGCTCATTGGTGGTCTTCGCGGCCGTCACCATTGGAACGATCGTCGGCCTGACCCTCGCCGCCGCACGCGGCGGTTACGAGATACGCGGTGAATGGCTGGAGCGCTGGGGCAACGCGATCACCGCACTTGTTCTCGTGGTGATCGGCGCGCTCGTACTAACCGGCGCCATCTAGACGATCCCAAGACGCCTACCGCCTTTATCGAAAAAGCGGCAGCCGTCGCGCGCTGCATCGGCTATTTGAAGCGCACGCCCGGACATCGAACCCAAGTAGAACCCGAGCCTGCCGCAGAGACGCCGAAACCGCCCAGAAGCTGGGCGGTTTCGCGTATCGGGGCGCCCGGATTCGAACCGGGGACCTCACCGACCCAAACGGTGCGCGCTACCAGGCTGCGCCACGCCCCGAGGCAGCCGCCGAGTCTACCGGCCCGGCGGCTGTTCCCCGACAGACGCACTGCGCGGTCGTTCGTTCACAAGCTGGACAGACGGGGACTGCCACGCGGGCGATAGCCTGCGCGCGGTGGCTGAGATCGAACCCCTGCGGGCGCTGTACTACGAGCCGTCGAAGACGGGCGGACTGCAGGCGGTTGTGGCGCCTCCGTACGACGTGATCGACGATGCACAGCGTTCGGCGCTGCTGGCCCAGTCCGATTACAACGTTGTGGAGATCGACCTGCCCGAACCGGTGGACGGTGGCGACCGATACCAGCACGCCGCCGACGTGCTTGGTCGGTGGCGGGCGGAGGGCGCCGTCGTTCGCGACGACGAGCCGGCGATCTGGCCGCTGGAGCAGGATTACGTCGGCCCAGACGGACGGCCGCGGACGCGTCGAGGGTTCCTCGCACGTGTCCGCATCGACGATTACGGACCGGGGCGAATTCGGCCACACGAACGTACGCATCCCGGACCCAAGGAGGATCGCCTACGGCTGACGCGGGCGACGCGCGCGAACCTCTCCCCGATCTTCTCGCTGTATTCGGACCCGGATGGCGCCGCTTGGCGCGCGCTCGCCCCGTTCGTCGAGGGCTCGCCCTGGAGCCAGACAACCGACGACGACGGCACCGTCAACCGGCTCTGGCGGGTCAGCGACCAGGCAGCGATCGAGCAGATCCAACGAGCCGCAGGTGACACCGAGTTGCTGATCGCCGACGGCCACCACCGGTACGAAACGGCACGCGTCTACGCCGAGGAGATCGGCGGCGAAGGGCCACACCGCTACGTGCTGATGTGCCTGGTCGCGCTCGAGGACCCCGGGCTGACCGTGTTTCCCACCCACCGACTGGTCCGGGGACTCAGCGCGGGTCAGTGGGAGGCGCTCTCGCACGCGATCGATCACGACTTCGACGCGATCGAATTGGCCAGCAACGACGAACTGCCACCGCCGGTCAACGACGATCTCCAGATCGGCTACATCGACGTCAAGACGAGAGTGCCGTACCGGCTGAAGCTGAAGAACCAGGCGATCGCGGACGCCGCGCTGCCGACACACTCAGTCCCGTACCGGCGCCTCGACACGGCAGTGCTGGAGGCGCTGGTCCTGAAGGCTGCACTCGGCTTCAGCGACGAGCAGATCGACCATCTCGAAGGCCTCGGGTATGCCCGCGACGCCGCCCAGGCCCTGGAACTCGTCAACTCCAGCGCCTACGATGCCGCGTTCCTCATGGCCCCCACGCCCGTGCAGCGGGTTCAGCTTGTCGCCGCCTCCGGTGAGAGTATGCCTCCCAAGTCGACGTATTTTTTCCCGAAGGTGCCCACCGGCCTCATATTCAACCCACTTGCCGGCGAAGACTCCTAACAAAGGCTCCTAAAAGTCGGCGCTACGATCGAAATGTCGCACCGAAATACCATTTGAAATAAGCGCTTCGAGGGAAACCAGGGGAAAGACAAATGAAGGCCACCGCCCACCGCAGCATGCATGCGACCTACACGCACACGATCGACATCCGCAACCACAACGTGACGGTCGACGAGCCGCCCGAACGGGGTGGTGGCGACGAGGGCCCGAGTCCCCAGGAGTTGCTCGCGGCGAGTCTCGCGTCGTGTACGGCGATCACGATGGAGATGTACGCCAAGCGCAAGGGGTGGACCATCGGCAAGGTCGAAGTCGCGGTCGACTACACGCCAGCGGAGCGCGGCTGCCCGACTCGCTTCCGTCTTGAACTGCGCCTCCCCGCGGACTGCACGGAGGAGCAGCGCGAGCGGCTGCAGGTGATCGCGGCGAAGTGCCCCGTGCACCGGACACTCGAGGGCGAAGTGATGTTCGAGGACACCGTCACCCTGGTCGATCCGAGTGACGAGGTCGGGCCGCCGCGCGAAACGCGGCGCCGCCTCTCGCTGACTCGCAACTGACCGGAGGTCGTCGTCCGGTGCCCGAGGACGCCGACGCAATCGAAACTGGGCTGAGGGGCGTTCTGCTTGATCCGGCGCGAGCCGTCGCGCTCGATGTGCAGGGCGCGGTCGAGGCCGGCGTTCTCGTCCCGGTATTCGTCGAGGAAGGCGAACTGCATGTGGTGTTCACGCTACGACGCGACGACCTGCGCCGACATCCGGGCGAGATTTCGTTCCCGGGTGGTCGCCGCGACCCGGAGGACCCCGATCTGCTGGCGACCGCCCTGCGCGAGGCACGCGAGGAGATCGGCTTAGCTGCGGACGCGGTGGACGTGATCGGAGCGCTGCAACCGACCTCGACGTTCGTGACGTCCTATTCGATCTACCCATTCGTCGGGCTGGTCCCGGCGGGGTCGGTCTGGACCGCTCAGACGACGGAGGTGGCCGAGGTGATCGAAGTGCCGCTGGCGGCGTTGACCGCCGGGTACGCGCGGCGCCGGATCTCTCGCCGAGGGGTGCCGATCCGAACCGATACCTACTTGGTCGGCGACCGCCTGATCTGGGGTGCCACGGCTCGGATCTTGGCCGACCTGGTCGAGCGGGTCAGTCTCCTCTGAGCACCCGCGCCACCGCCGCCGCCATCACCTCGGTCCAATCGGCAGGCCCGGCGGAGACGAGCACGTGAGCGATCCGAGAGCGTTCGCATGCGCTCGCGACCTGCGCCGCTCCGCGAGCCAGCACGGACGTATCGACGCTGCCGCTGGCCTCGTATACGACGCCGCGGACCGGCGTGTCGATCAACTTTCTGAGCAGCGCGGCCAGTCGTGGTCCGTGCAGTGCGCTGACCAGTTCCGGCGAGCCGCTGGCGCTGCCAAGCGGTAGCACGACAACTGAGACGTGGTCCAACGCCGGCAGCAGCGTCGCTAGCCGGTCGGGGTCGGCGAGGACCGGATCTGCCCCGGCGGCCGCGATCGCCTGCAACCGCTCCGGCTGCCGCGTGGTTCCGCGGACGGCGTGGCCGGATGCCCGCAGCTCGGAGGTCAGCGCCCGCCCCCGGCAACCGCAGCCGACGATCAGACACCGAGCCACAGGGTTGACACTAGCGATTGAACAACCCCTCCGACTCCCCGCAACTTTGTTTCGACTGGCGGTGTTTAGGAGGGCGAAACCGTGGCCGGCGGCTTCAGAAACAGCCAGCTATTAGGCAAGGGAGGTTTCGAATGCGCAAAGGTCGCCTTGCGCTGTTGTCGGTCGCGTTGTGTGGTGTTGTCGCCATGCTCGCGCCCAGCGTTTCCGCCGCGCGGTCCCACCAGGTTGTGCGGCAGCATCAACAGTGGCGCTATCACCATCATCCCCGGCGCCACCATCACCGTCCGCCCCGGCACAACTACGGTCTCACGATTGCCGCGACACCGAATCCGATCGTCGCCGATGAAGGCGTCCTGATCTACGGCAAGCTCGTGGGATCAGACGTGGCTAATCAGCGAATCGTCCTTTATCACCGGATCGGGCTGCAAACACAGTTCACGCCGATCACCGTCACCCGAACGAACGCGTTCGGGTTCTACGAGATCACGCGCGCTGAGGGCATCGTAGGTTCGAACAGAAGTTGGTTCGCCCTCGGCCCAGGCCGAACCCACAGCCGTACGATCAACGAATACGTCTTCTCGGCCGTCACACTGGCCGCGTCGACGACAACCCTGGACGCGGGGACGCCCGTCCAGTTCAGCGGCACGGTCACCCCTGCCCACCCCAATCAACGAGTGCTGCTGCAGAAGCAGGTCAGTGACTCCGGGAACGGCTGGCGGACGATCGGAAGCACTGTCACTGGCAGCGACTCCAGCTTCACGTTGACTCGTTCGTTCCTGACGCCTGGCAGCTTCACGCTGCGGGCGCTGTTCCCTCGCGACCCGCGTAATCTGGCCGGTCAGTCTGACCCGGTCACGATCACGGTCGAGCAGCCGCAGAATCCGTCGTTCACGATCGCAGCATCCGCGCCGGTGATTACTGACGGACAGAGCGAGACGATCTCGGGCACGCTGTTCATGCCCGGCTCGACGACAGTGCCTCGGCCGGGGGTGCCGGTGGTGCTGTACGGCGCGACGGCGGGCAGCCCGTTCAGGGCGCTGGCAACCACGACGACCGGTACCGACGGGAGCTACAGCTTCACGCAGGTGCCGCAGTTCAACACGGTCTACCGGGTGCTCATTCAGGGTGCACCCCCGCAGTCGCAGGGACCGCGACCGCGGAAGACCGCCGACCTGTCCGTCGGCGTCCAGGACATCGTGTCGATCGGCGCGAGCGCGACGACCGCCCCCCAGGGCGGGATGGTCACCATCAACGGGACCGTGACGCCTGACAAGAGCGGTCGCCCGATCTACCTGCAGCGACTCGACACCACCGACCACTGGCAGGTCGTCGCGGTCGGTAGAATCAATCCGGGCTCGACGTACTCGTTCCAGTACACGTTCGGGCAGCCGGGAACGGTTCAGCTTCGGACCAAGGTCCCGGGCGGCCCGTTCAACCTCAGCGGAGCGTCCACTCCTGTGACGTTCACGGTGTCGGGCGTGGCACCCGTCACCTCACTGCCGCCCGCCCAGTAGGCGGACGGAACACCCCACGTCTGGGAGTCCGGGTCACTTGACCCGGACTCCCAGTACGTTGTACCGGCGGTGTGTACCGGCAGCTTGACTTACGCTCCGGGTGTCAAATGGACGTCGCCCGCAGGCTGCTCGCGGCTCGACCGATCGGCCCGACGGTGGTCGTCGGCGATGGTGGCCGACAACGACTTCTCCCACGGCTCCAACTTCGGAGCGCGGATCCGCGGGTTCGGCTTCGTCTGGTCGGCGGTCGGAGAGAACATCTCTCCGCGAAGGCCGGGTCGTGACGAGACGCCGCGGTCAGACCGACGCGAGTGCGTCATCGGTGCCCGCTGCGGGCGCCGGGTTATCGCGCAGGTACCACTCGGCGTCGAGCGCAGCCTGGCAGCCTGAGCCGGCGGCGGTGATCGCCTGCCGGTAGGTGTGATCGACGAGGTCGCCGGCAGCGAACACGCCGGGCACCCCGGTCTGGGTCGAACGTCCCTGGGTGACCACGTAACCGTTAGCGTCGAGCTCGACCTGGCCGGTCACCAGCTGCGACTGCGGCTCGTGACCGACGGCGATGAAGGCGCCGCCGATCTCAAGGTCGCGGGTGCTGTCGTCGACCGTGTTGCGCAACCGGGCGACGGCCAGCGAACCGCCGCTGCCGCGCACGAACTCCTCGACGGCATACGGGGTCAGCCACTCGATGTTCGGGAGCGCGCGAGCGCGCTCGAGCATGATCCTCGACGCCCTGAACTCGTCGCGACGATGGACGATCGCGACCTTCGAGGCGAATTTCGCCAGGAACATCGCCTCTTCCATGGCCGAGTCGCCGCCGCCGACGATCAGGGTGGGCACGTCCCGGAAGAAGGCGGCGTCGCAGGTCGCGCAGTAGCTCACCCCGCGGCCCGACAACTCCTCCTCGCCGGCGACGCCGAGCTTGCGGTGCTTGGCCCCCATCGCGAGGATCACTGACCGGGTCGAATGCACGTCGTCGCCGACGTAGACGCGGTGCAATCCGCCCTCCGGCGCGAACTCGACCGCGGTTACCTCATCCGTCTCCAAACGCGCGCCGAAGCGCTCGGCCTGGTCGCGCAGGTGCTGCATCAGCTCCGGCCCCGTGATTCCCTCGGGAAAGCCAGGGTAGTTCTCGACGTCGGTCGTCTGCTGCAGAAGACCACCCCAGGCCCAGCCCTCGATCACGAGCGGACGGAGGTTGGCGCGGGCGGCGTACAGGGCCGCGGTGTAGCCGGCGGGCCCGCTGCCGACGATCACGACGTTCTCGTAGGTTTGGTCGCTCATCACCTCTTAGTGTAGGGAGACTGTCGGATTCGCCCGCCCGATCGTCCGGCAAATCCACCCCTTAGGTTCACCCGCCGGCCGACGCAGACAGTGGCTCCTGGCGCCAGCGGTGGACGGTCCGGCGCAGCTGCAAGTAGGCGATCGCGCCGGGGATCGTCGGCAGCCAGAAGGAGAACGCTCGATAGGCCAGCACGGCGAGCACCGCCGCCTGGACATTGACGCCAAAGGCCGAGAAGGAACCGATCAGCCCGCCTTCGACGCCGCCGACCCCGCCCGGGAGCGGGAGCGTGTTGGCGATCCACCCGACGAAGTACGCCATGATGATCACCGCGTGGGGCGGCGAGGCACCGAAGGCGTGGAAGCAGGCCCACAGCGTCGCGATGTCAAAGCCCCACCAAGCGGGCGCGCCGAGCAGTCCCGGGTCGCCGCTGCGGATCAGGTCGAACGCGGTTCGCACTCCCGATGCGGCGGCCGCCGGCACCGCCGCCGCCCTCCGAGCGACTAACGCGATCCTGCCGGCGCCCCTGGTCCAGCGGCCGACGAGCCTGTCGAAGTCGGACGGCACGACCGCGATCGACAGGACCAGCACGATCACGCTCGCCCCCATGATCGCGGGCACCACGGTGATCGCAAACGGCGCCCGGCCCGGGAATAGCCCCAGGTACAAGCCGAAGCCGCAGATCACCAGCGTGAACATGTAGACGCCGTACAGCAGCGACATGAACGCGACCATCCGCGCCGCCACGAGCCGCCGCTCCATCCCGGCCCGAAGCAAGGCCCAGACCGTCAGCGCGATCCCGCCGGCGCCGGCGGCTGCGAACAGCCTCGTCGCGGCCAAGCTCGCCATCGTGATCTGGTAGCTCGCCCGCCATCCGATTCGGGAGGTGCGGTGGACGAAGACAGCCCGGAAGAGCGCGATGTAGCCGAGGAACGAAGCGACCTCGAGCAGGGCGGCGATCGCCAGCCACCAGGGGTCCCCATCCCGCAGGCGCTTCACCTCGGTGCCGAAACCAACCAGTCTCGGCAGGCCGAAGTAGAGGAACGCGACGACCGAGACTACGAACACGATGGAGGCGATCACGCGCCGGCGGGTGATCCTGACCCGCGGCAGCTGCTCAGAAGCGGAGGACCGCTCAGAGCCGGGGGACGGATCTCGATCCATCCCGGAACGCTGCTCATCGCTACCCGGTCGCACGGGCCTCCAAGCCTTGCAGGGCGCCCTCCACCACGCGGGCTGGAGCTGCCGCCCGTTTCGCGCCGAGCCGCACGGCCTCGGCGAGCGTGGCACCGGCGATCAGGTCGATCGCGTAGTGCTCGCCGAGGTACACGAGCGCAAGTCCAAGCGCCGCCGTATACGCAAAGCCGACGGTGCCCGCCACGGGCCCGACCTCCGCGAGCAGGTGGGCCGCCATCAACGACGTGCCGAAGTGCTGCGATGGCATCGCGGCCAAGGGATTTCCACCGAGGACGTCATAAAGCTCACTCCAGCTGTCTCCCCAGAAGCGCTCTCCATACTCGCTCATCATCCGGCGGACCGGAAGCGGGTCGCCCTCGCCGAGGTAACCGTGGCTTGCCGCCCACCACGGTGGCGCGGTCGGAATCAGCCAGTAGAAGAGGACACCGAGGTCGAACACCGTGTAAGTGCGGGCAGCGGCCGGGCCGAACTGCTTCGGACGCCGCAGCCAGACGTAAGCGACGCTCAGCGTGCGGAACCGCGAACCAGAGCCAGTGGCACCAGGTGAGCAGGCGTTCTACCCGGCTGAGCTGTCCCGGCTTGGCGAACCGACGCTGAAGACGCACGGTGGGCAGCTCCCCCAGGCCGAGCACGCGGTCGATGGCGATCGGATAGCGGACGTGGACACGAGCACGCAGGGCTTCCGGTTTGTCATTCGGCATCTTGTACGCCGCCGTGTAGCCCCACATGTTCAGCGCGCAGATCGCCACGTCGCGGACCTTTGTCCGTGGCATCGCCACGCTCAGCGCCGCCGGGGCAGCCGCGGACGCACCGAGCACCGCGGCGCGCGGGAGCCGCAGGCGATGCCGGAGCACCGGAGCTGCCACGCCCGCTGCGACGAGCGCCCATGCGGATAATCGGATGGCCCTCGACACACGCAAGCGGGCCGAGTATAAGAAAGGGACGGTCGGGCCCCCGCGAGCAGCGAGGTGGACCGCCCGCTGAAGTTCCAGCTTCGGGGCGGCGACGTTCCGGCCCCGGGGCAGCGACGTTCGACCCCGCTCGATATATAGAATGCCGCCCGCCGTGAGTGTCAACCGACCAGCCAAGCGCCCGCTCCGCCGAGGCAGCTGGCTCGCCGCGCCGATGCTGGCGCTCGTCGGACTGCTGATCCTGAGCCCGGACGCGCTGGCCAACTGTTGCACCGTCAAGTCGGGCGGCTCGCCGAACGCCAACGCGATCAGCAGCCTCTACAACATCGTCTTTTACATCTCGCTCGTCGTGTTCTTCGCGGTCTGCGGGATGCTCGTCTACTCGATCTACAAATTCCGCGCTCACAAGAACCCGGTCGCCACCCAGATCCACGGCAATGCCAGGCTCGAGATCGGAATGACCTTGACCGCCGCCGGCATCCTCGTGGTCCTGGCGGCGGTCACGTTCATCAAGCTGCCGAGCATCATCAATCCGCCGAACTCCGACCCGGCTGCCTACTCCGCGTTGACGGCGTCGTTGACCCGCCCGACGCCGCCCAACGGGAAAAAGCTGATCGTCTGCGTCACCGGCCGTCAGTTCATCTGGCGGTACACCTACGGCGCCAAATGCGACGAGAGCGCCTGGCAGAACAGACTTCCCTACTCCTACCAGGAGATGGTCGTCCCGGCGGGCGTTACGGTGAGCCTCGTGATCCAGTCGAGCGACGTGACCCACGCGTGGTGGGTGCCCCAGCTCGGCGGCAAGGTCGACGCAGTCCCCGGCTACACGACCTACACCTGGTTCAAGCCCTTGCATTCGGGCGAGCTGTACCGCGGCCAGTGCGCACAGCTGTGTGGGCGCCAGCACGCTTTCATGACGGCGCTTGTCAAGGTCGTCACGCCGAGGCAGTATCGGCATTACCTCGCCACGCTCAGCACCGAGATCAGCCAGCAGAATGACTTGGTGGGAAAGCTCCGCGACCAGCTGATTGCGCACGGCGACCTGACCTCGAATGGGACCGACTGAAGGAGGCGAACGGATAGACATGGGCACGACCGATCAAGCGCTTCCGCGACCGGTTCCACAGATCCTGGTGCACGACGTTCACGCGCCGCGGACGAGCCGCAAGTGGATCGACTGGGTCCTGACGACGGACCACAAGAAGATCGGGATCATGTACCTGGTTCTCACGTTCGTGTTCTTCATCATGGGCGGGGTCGAGGCGCTGATGATGCGGACCCAGCTGTCGGTCCCGAACAACACGCTGATCAGCGGTGAGCACTACAACGAGCTGTTGACGCTGCACGGGACGACGATGATCTTCCTGTTCGTGGTGCCGGTGATGGCCGGCTTTGGGAACTACTTCGTGCCGCTGATGATCGGCGCCCGGGATATGGCCTTCCCGCGGCTGAACGCGCTGGGGTTCTGGCTGCTCCTGGCGGGTGGCATCGTCTTCTACGCGTCCCTGTTCTGGCACCCACCCGAGGCCGGGTGGTGGAGCTATCCGCCGCTGTCGAGCATCCAGTACTCGCCGAGCGGCGGCCAGGACGCCTGGATCTTCCTGATCCACCTCACCGGCATCTCGTCGCTGGTCGGCGCGATCAACTTCTACGTGACGATCGTGACGATGCGCGCGCCCGGGATGACCTGGGGGCGGATCCCGCTGTTCATCTGGTCGATTCTCATCTACGCGGTGCTGCTGATCATCGCGCTGCCGGTGATCGCCGCGGCGGTCACGATGCTGCTGGCCGACCGGCACTTCGGCACCCACTACTTCGACCCAACCTTCCACGGCTCGCCGCTGCTGTGGGAGAACCTGTTCTGGTTCTTCGGCCACCCCGAGGTCTACATCATGATCCTGCCGGGCTTCGGGATGATCTCCGAAGTCATACCGGTGTTCTCACGCAAGCCGATCTTCGGCTACAAGGCGATCGCCGCGTCGACGATCGTGATCGCGTTCCTGTCGGCGTTGGTGTGGGCGCACCACCTGTTCACGGCGCCGTTGCCGCTGACCGTGCTTGCGTTCTTCATGCTCAGCTCGTTCCTGATCGGCATCCCGACCGGGGTCAAGGTCTTCAACTGGACTGCGACGCTGTGGAAGGGGTCGCTGATCATGACGACGTCGTTGCTGTGGGCGCTCGGGTTCATCGTGGTCTTCCTGATCGGCGGTATCACCGGGGTCTTCCTGGCGGTCTTTCCCGTCGACTGGCAGCTGAACGACACCTACTTCGTCGTCGCCCACTTCCACTACGTGCTGGTGGGCGGCTCCGTCTTCGCGATCATGGCCGGGATCTACTACTGGTATCCAAAGATGACCGGCCGGTTGCTCGACGAGCGGCTCGGAAAGATCTCCTTCTGGGTGACGTTCGTCGGTTTCAACGCCACCTTCTTCGTCCAGCACGCGCTCGGCCTGTCGGGGATGCCGCGGCGGATCTACACCTATCAGCCGGGACTCGGCTGGTCGACGTACAATCTGATCTCCTCGATCGGCTCCTACATCCTCGGTCTCGGGCTGTGCCTGTCGTTCTACAACTTCGTGCGCAGCGCCACGAAGGGCAAGCTCGCCGGCCCGGATCCATGGAAGGCGAACACGCTCGAGTGGTTCACGAGCTCGCCCCCGCCGGTCAACAACTTCGACACGATCCCCCGGGTCCGCTCGGTCGAGCCGATGAAGGACATCCGCCGGCAGATCGAGATCGAGACCGGCGTGATCCAGAAGACCGGCGGCGCCGAGCAGTTCAGCCGCGCGCAGTAGTGTCGCGTACCCATGCTTCCGAGAGCTGAGTCCTCCGGCGGCGCCGCGGTCCTCACCGGCGCGCGCGCGTCACGTACGAGGCAACTCGTCTCGGACTACATCGAGCTGACCAAGCCCAAGGTCCAGTCGCTGCTGCTGCTGACGACCGTGGCAGCGATGGAGATCGCCGGCGACCCCAAGGTTGGACGGATCGCGCTCGCCTGCGCCGGCGGCTATCTGTCCGCCGGCGGCGCCGGCGCCGTCAACCACTACTACGACCGCGACATCGACGCGCGGATGGGGCGCACGGCCTCCAGGCCGATCCCATCCGGACGGGTGTCGCCGCGAGCGGCGCTGATCTATGGCTGCTCACTTGCGGCTGCGTCGTTTGTGTTGATGTGGTGGACGCTGAACCCGTTGTCGGCCTCGCTGGCGCTGGCAGGTTTTGTCGGGTATGTCGGCGTCTACACGATCTGGCTCAAGCGCCGGTCGCCGCAGAACATCGTGATCGGCGGCGCCGCCGGGGCGATCCCGCCACTGGTCGGCTGGGCCGCCACCCGCGGCTCCCTATCGTGGACCGCCGTCTACCTGTTCGCGATCGTCTTCTACTGGACGCCGCCGCACTTCTGGGCACTGAGCCTGCTGATGAAGGACGAGTACGCCAAGGCCGGCGTTCCGATGATGCCCGTGGTCAAGGGCGAGAAGGTGACGCGCCAGCAGATCATCCTCTACTCGCTGCTGCTCTATGCGATCAGCCAGTTGCCGTTCTGCGCGGGAGCTTTCGGCGCGATCTACCTTGCAGCCTCGATGGTCCTGGGACTCACCTTCATCGCACTGGCCGTGCGGTTGTATCGGCGCGCCGACCGCGCCAGCGCCCTCCAGCTCTACCTCTACTCGCTGGCGTATCTCGCGCTGTTGTTCGCTTCGATGGTCGCGGACGTCAAGCTCTAGGCCGAGGCAAAAAACCGGTAGGATTCGGCGTCGTGGACAGAAAGCTCGCTCGCAAGAACATCCGCATAGGGCTGATCGCGGGAGCAATTTGCGCTTTCATGTTCGGATCCACCTTCGTTGTTGCGGCGATCTACCTTCACCACTGAGGCAAACGGTCGTGAGCACCACCGAGCACGAAGAAGCCCAGCAGGCTCCGGCGACCGAGACGGGAGCCCCTCCGGTGGGCGAGGAGATCCACCTCCCCGGCCCATCGGTGCTTCCGCTCATCACCGCGGTCGGGATCACCCTGGCCGTGATCGGGACGACGATCGACTGGAAGATCTGGTCGACGATGGGAGTGGTGATCACGGTCGTCTGCATCATCCTCTGGGTCCGGGACACCCGCCGCGATGTCGCGTCCCTACCAGAAGAGCACCACCACCACTAATGCGAAATACTCAGAAGTATCGGATGCGGACGCCATCGACAGGCCGCGAGGTGATCGTCGAGGTCAAGCCGGGCCAGGACTACACCGACCGTCAGACGGGCGAGGAGCTCGAGGTCATCGCGCAACTGCTGCCGCTGGCGCCCACCCCGTCGGAATTGCCGTGGGCCATCGAGAACCTGCGGTTCTGCAACCACTGCGATCAGCTCTCGCAGAAGGACCTCAACGACTGCCCGCATTGCGGCCGCCGGATGGACCCGCTGCCCGCCTAGTGGGCGCGCCTCGTTCTCGCGGTCCGTCCGTAAACGTCGTCAAAGTTCGAAGGTATGGAAGTTCGCCGTTTTCCCACTCGTCTGATCCTTTCCGCAATCGGCATGGCGCTCGCTGCGCTGACGCTGGCAGCGTGCGGTGGCGGTGGGTCGGGCACGGTTGCCACCGGGGCGGTTCCCACCTTCACGGTCCCGACGACTGGCGGCGCGACGCCGCCGACGGTGACGACCTCGACCCAATCGGGCTCGACGTCAACGACGGCCGGCTCGACCACGGCCACCTCGTCGCCCTCGACCTCGGGTGGAGCGAACACAGGCCCAACCCCGCCGGCGGCCGGCGGAGCAGTCTCAACGACCGGCGGTTCGAGCGTCGGAACCGGCGGGACCACGGGCGCAACGGGCGCAACGGGCGCAACGGGCGGTAGCGGGACCGGCACCACACCCGCGAGCAACACGACGGGCGGGAGCGCGGCCGGAACCTCGACGGCCACCACGCCAGCGCCGACCCACGCCTCAACGACCGGTGGCGCCGGGATCGGCGCCAGCAGCGCCTGCTCCCAGCAGAACCTTGCTGCTTGTTAGGCTGGCGGCGTGTTAGCGCGCGCTACTCAACACGGATAATCAATGGCCGCGGAGGATTTTAAGCGGCTCGGTTCACGGCTGCGAGCCGCACGTCGCGAGCGGGGACTGTCGCTCAGCGAAGTCGCCACCGCGACGGACATGTCGGCCTCGTTCCTCTCCCACGTCGAGAACGGGAAAGGCGATATCACCTTCATGCGCCTGCGCCGGCTCGTCGCGCTGTACGGAATGCAGCTCGTCGATCTCGTCGCCGCGCCGCATCCGGCCGACGAACGCGTCGTCAGGGCCAGCGAGCGGGAGGACATCAACAACGACCACGAGGACATCTCGCTGTACCTGCTGGCTCCCGATTCGAAGCGCTCGATGATGCCGATCATGGCCGTTTTCGACCGCGGCGCCGGCTCGGCCGAACCGCTCCGGCTCGAGAGCGAGGAGTTCCTGCACGTGGTCCACGGGGCGCTCCAGATCTCGTTCGAAGACGGCGAGGAGATCCAGCTCGCCGAGGGCGACAGCATCTACCTGATCGAGCCCCACCGCGCCCGGACCTACCGCAATGTCAGCCGTGGGCGCACGGTCACGCTCAGCGTGGTCTCACCGCCCGCCCTATAACCCGCCAGCGGCCCCATTCGGTGCCGCTCGGAGAGCTACTTCTTGACGGCCGTCGGGACCGGCGTCGTGATCTCTTCGGCGCTGTACTGAACCCGGGTGCCCTGGTAGCTGCACCCATAGCGCGCCTGCTGCCCAATCGTCAGCTGCGCTTGGATCACCGTGCTCGCCCCCGCCTTCGTGCAGTTCGTCATCCGGCTCTGCCGGTAGGCGAACTTCTTCGCGGTGAGGTCATAGGAGAGGATCGGCGCCCAGGTCGGCACCGTCAGCGCGATCAGCTCGCCGGGTACGACCGGCAGCGGCGTCGCCAACGGGAACTCGACGACCTGGGAGCGGTAAGGCTGCAGCTGGTAGGCCGGCGACTGCGCTACGACCGACCAGCGGAGCTGGGTCCGTTTGCCGACTCGCCGGAGGACTGCCAGCTCTGCCTCCGCGGGACCGCCGTAAGTCTTGTTCAGGTACGAAATATCCGTCCTGAGGGTCTTGGCGTCACTGCTGATCGCCGAGATCCCGATCTTGACGGACACCAGCTCCCCCGCCTTGTGGACCACCATCGGGTTCTGGACACCGTCGCTCGCCGTGTTGTACACAGTCAACTGCGGAACGACGATGTTGCACTGGTTCTGCGCCACGCCGGGCGGGCAGACCGGGGCCACCATCGCCGTCTTCGTCGCACCGAGCTGGATCTCGGCCGCCGTGGCGACGCTCGCGAGAATCGCGCATAGCGCCAGTGCGCCGACAAGAGCCAAGGTAAAGGATTTCATCACGTGCATTGAACACGAGAAGGCGTTCACAGTTGCGCGTCGCATTGCAGCCCGCGTTACACCGTCGCGCTGCAGCGCGCAGAACACAGCCTACACGGCGCCACCTGGATAGTCGAGGGGCCTACCGGCCCGCCCGAGGAGCGGCTAGATCTTGACGACGTTGACCGCCTTGGGGCCCTTCGGTCCGGCCTCCTCCTCGTAGGACACTTTCGAGCCCTCCGCCAGCGACCGGTAGCCATCCCCGTTGATGCCGCTGAAATGCACGAATAGATCCCGACCGCCGTCGTCCGGCGTGATGAAGCCGAACCCCTTGTCGTCACTGAACCACTTGACGGTTCCCGTAGCCATGTGTCGTTGTTCCCCTTCGGCGCTGCGATAACACCGGGCAGCCCGCAGGCCCCGGTCGAACGGGCAAACGGTATCAGGGATGGTCGCCCGATTCCGTGGCGCCGCGGGCGCACGGGCGCCGCGCCCGCGACGCTCGTGCGGGACGAATAACTTCGAGGGGGTCGAAATTATTCGACCCGCAGTCCGGCGGCGGCGGCCGCGATCTCGCTTGGGTCGCCCGGGGTGGGCACCCACGGGAGTCGCAGCGGGTCCCCTTCGTAACGGGGAATCACGTGAACGTGAAAA
This sequence comes from uncultured Solirubrobacterales bacterium, assembly GCA_963805095.1. GTDB lineage: Bacteria > Actinomycetota > Thermoleophilia > Solirubrobacterales > Solirubrobacteraceae > Palsa-465. The sequence goes on along the minus strand of CAWDSW010000010.1, from coordinate 232,750 downwards.
TGAAACACGGTCTGCCACGCAGCGGGGCCGCACGAGTTGATCAGGTTGACGCCGTCGGCGCCCAACCGCTCACGGGCGCGCTGCGCCAGACGCTTCGCCGCCAGGACAACGGCTGTCAGGTCCTCGTCATCGATCTCCTGCAGGTCCCGCGAGTGCCGGCGCGGGACGACCAGTACGTGGCCGCGGGTCGCGGGAGCGATGTCCATGAAGGAGATCGTCAACTCGTCCTGCGCGACGATCTGAGAAGGGATCTCGCCCGCGACGATCTTGCAGAAGATGCAGTCCTCGACCTCGGCCACGCCCGCACACTACCCGTTAGGGACCTCTGTCTGCGAGCCAGTCGCGAGCGTGAGCGATCGCCTGCTCCTCGCCCTGGACCTCGTCGGCGTAGGCCGCGACCGTCAGCTCTTCGAGCAGCCGGCCGAGCTGGATCCCGGGTTGCACGCCGACGGCCTGCCCGAGCCGGTCGCCGCGGATCGGAGGCCGGGGCCGACTAGCCCGCCAGGCGAGCGCGTCGGGCATGATCTCGCGCGCCAGCTCGAGGTGGAGCTCGATCGCCCGATCGGAGTTGCGACCCAGCGTTGCCAGCCTGTCGGCCACGCTGAAGACGGTGACGTCCACCTCGACCGGCTCACAGGCGGCCAGATAGGCGTAGACGTCCCGCCGCGACAGCGGCCGCCGGTGGACCAGAAACCCCAGCCTGAGGTGGTGGCGAGTCAGCGCGGCGACGTGGGTGGTAAGCCGCTCACTCGCGCGTAGACGCGTCAGAATCTCGCCGACCATCTCGGCACCGAGGACGTCGTGTCCTTGGAAGCCGACGCGCCCGGACTCGGCGACCGACCTCGTCTGCGCCTTGGCGATGTCGTGCAACAGCGCGCCGAACCGCATGGCGCCGCCGCGCGTCAGCTCGTTCGCCAGCGGCTCGGCCAGCACCTCGGACACCTGCCGACCCGACGCTCCGAACACCCGCGCCGAATCCCGCGCGAGCTCGATCGCTCCAGCGAGCACCGCAAGCGTATGGTCGTAGACATCGAGGTGGTGATAGTCGCTCTGCTGCACGCCGCGGAGCGCGACCAGTTCGGGCAGCACCGCCCGGGTAACCCCGATCCGCTCCATCAGCTCAAAGCCGGCGACCGCGCGATCGGCCGAGATGATCTGGCAGAGCTCGGCGAACACTCGCTCCTGGGCGACTGCTCGCAACTCCGGCGCGCTCGCCACGGCTTCGCGCGCCGTCAGAACGTCGAGCTCGAACTGCAACTCCACAGCGAGGCGGACCAGCCGGAGCGTACGCAGCGGGTCGCTGCTGAAGGACGCGGGACCGACCATCCGCAGCCGCCGCGCTCGGAGGTCAGCCACGCCGCCAAAAGGGTCGATCAGCTCCCCAACATCGGGCGCATTCGCCAGGATCGGGCGGGCGATCGCGTTGATGGTCAGGTCCCGACGCGCGAGGTCCTGCTCGAGGGTTGCGCCGAGGAGCGGGGTCAGGTCGATCTGCCAGCCGCCTTCACGTCCCTTCACCCGCCAGGCGCCGAACGCCTCAGAGAGGTTGAACGGGTGCCCCCGGCCGGCACGTCCGAGCGCTCGCGCCAGTCCCTCGACGTCGCCGTCGACGACGACGTCGTAGTCGAGCGTCTCCCGGCCGAGCAGCTCGTCGCGAATCGCGCCGCCAACGAGCCAGGCACGCCCCTTTCCCGGCGCGAGCTCGGCGAGCACCCGAAGCGGCGCCCGATGACCTCTCATACCGGCACGCCGTCCCGGTGATAGATCCGCGGCACGCGCCCCGAGACGCCGCACATCACCTCATAGTTGATCGTCCCGATCCGGCGGGCGAGATCCTCGGCCGTTTGGCGCTCAGCGCCGTCAGGCCCCAACAACGTGACCTGCTCCCCTCTCCTGATCGGGGGATCCGCCCCAACGTCGACGGTGATGTAGTCCATGCTGACCGTTCCGACGAGCGGGAAGCGACGCCCCGCGATCAGCACGTCGCAGTTGCCTGACAGCGCCCGGCGAACGCCGTCGGCGTAGCCGAGCGGGAGCGTCGCGATCCACGTGTCCCTGTCCGCGATGAAGCGACGGCCATACCCGGCGCTGTCCCCGGGGGCAGCGCGCTTCAACGCGGCGACGTAGGTGCGGAGCGCCATCGCCGGCTCAAGGCCGTGCGCGGACGGGTCCTCGTTCATCGGGTCGCCACCGTAGATGGCGATCCCACAGCGGACCAGGTCGAAGTGGCTCTCGGGGGTCAGCAGCGTCGCCGCGCTGTTGGCCGCGTGCACCGTCAGCGGGTGGCCCGGGCCGGCCAGCGCCCGGACCCGATCGGCGAACGGGACGAACGTCTCGAGCTGCCGGGCGACGAAATCCTGGTCGGAGTCGGCGGTCGCGAAGTGGGTCATCACCCCGACCAGGTCGAGAGTCGGCCCTGCTTGCAGCACCGCGGCGGCCACCGCCATACCCTCCTCCGGGTCCCGCATACCGAGCCTACCCATCCCCGAGTCGAGCTTGACGTGAACCCGGACTGGGACTCGGCCCGAGTCCGAGTCAGCTGGACCAACCTGCCTGACGACATTCTCGATCGCGCCCACCATTCGCAGATCCGAGACGACGAGCTCGGCGCCCGCCGCGAGCGCGACCGGTAGCTCTTGGATACTCAGCGCCCCGAGCACGATGACCGGGGCCGTGAGTCCCGCCCGCCGAAGCTCACGCGCCTCGCCCGCAGTCGCCACCCCGAGCACGTCCGCGCCCGCCTCGAGCGCCGCGGCGGCGACGTCCGGGGCGCCGTGGCCATAGGCGTCAGCCTTGACGACGGCGCAGAACCCGGTACCCGGCCGCAGTCGCCCGCGCAGCACCGCGATGTTGCGCCCGACGGCCGCCAGGTTGATCTCGGCCAGGCCGCGGATCGCCACTGAGCTATCCCGCGCGGCTCGCAATCGCGCCGCCTGACTCTGCGAGCGCCCGCGGAAGCTGCGCGATCACGTCCCCGGCGATCACCCCGTCGACACCTCCGACGTCAGCGGCAGCCAGGCGTCCCGCTGTGACATGAACGTGGACCGCCGCGCAGGCGGCGGTGAATGGCTCCATCCCCTTAGCCAGGAACGCCCCGAGCACCCCGGCGAGGACGTCGCCCGTTCCGGCGGTGGCAAGCGCCGGCGCGCCGCCCGGGCTGATCGCGATCCGGCCAGGACGGCGGTCCGCGTCCGCCCGGCCGTCCTGGTCCCCGGGTTCGACGATGATCGTGTCGTCGCCTTTCAGGACCACGATCCCGCGCGATCGGTCAGCTGCCTCGCGTGCGTTCGCGAGGCGCCTTGCGTCGATCGCGTCGCTGTCGCTCTCGAGCAGACGCGCGAGTTCGCCCGTGTGCGGGGTCAACACTGTCGGGTGCCCGCGCCCGGCGACACGTTCAACAGCACCGGCCAGGGCGCCCAACCCGTCGGCGTCGAGGACGAGCGGACGCGGCGCCTTCTCCAGCACGCCCCGGGCGAACGCTCTCGCTCGGTCGTCTCGCCCGAGCCCGGGGCCCAGCACGACACTGTCGACTCGCTCCATCCGCTCCAGGGCCGCAACCACCTGCGGACCCGCGCCTTCGTCCGTTTCGGGGAGGGCGGCGACCATCACCTCGAGCAGCTTCGCCTGCAGCGCGGGCACGACCGAGGCGGACGTGGCGACCGTGACATAGCCGGCGCCGGCCCTCGCGGCCGCCATGCCGGCCATCGCAGGGGCCCCGGTCAGCCCAGGCGATCCACCGCACACGAGCACGCTGCCGGCGGTGAACTTGTTGGACTGGAAGCCGCGACGCGGGATCTCAGCGGTGACCTCGGGGGCGATCAGCCCGGTCAGCGGCTCGACCGGCCCGCGGCCGCGGGGGATGCCGATATCGACGATCGTGACCATGCCCGCGTGCTGCTTGCCGGGCGCGACCCACAGGCCCGGCTTGGCGGCGTGGAACGTGACGGTTCGGACTGCGGTGATCGCCGGCCCCGACACCTCTCCCGTCGACGCGTCGACGCCGCTAGGTACATCGCAGGCGACCACCACCGCACCAGCCTCGGCGGCCACGTTGATCGCCGTGATCGCGCCGGCGGCCGGCTCGCGAGGAACGCCGACGAAGCCGGTGCCGAGGATCGCGTCGACCACGCACGCTGCGCCCTCGAGTCGCGAGCTCTCAAACGGTTCGGGCGGCGCTCCGGTCAACCGCTCCAGGTTGATTCTGGCGTCGCCGCGGAGCTGGTCTGGATCGCCGAGCAGCAGCACGCTCGTTTCGCGGCCCTGCTCCCGCAAGAGCCGGGCCGCGACGAGACCGTCGCCGCCGTTGTTGCCGCCGCCGCAGACGACCACGATCGGCCCGGAGCTCGCGCTGGCGCAGACCTCGGCCAGGCCGGAGCCGGCTCGCTCCATCAGGTCCAGGCCCGGCATCCCGAGCCGTTCGATCGCCCATTCGTCGAGGCTGCGCTGCTGCGCCGCGTCGAGCAGCGGTTGGAGCCAGCCGGGCAGAGCCATCAGCGTGGGCAGCCCCTCACTCGACCGTGACGGTCTTGGCCAGGTTGCGCGGCTGGTCGACGTTGAGCCCGCGCTGACGAGCGATGAAATACGCGAGCAGCTGCAGGGGAATCACTGCCAGCTGGGGTGCCAGCATCCAGTCCGTACGCGGGACGCGTACCACCTCGTCGGCGTACTCGGAGATAGTCTCGTCGCCCTCGGTCGCGACAGCGATCACCCGGGCGCCTCGCGAGCGGACCTCCTGGATGTTCGAGATGATCTTCTCGAGGACCGGCGACTCGGTCGCGACCACCACCACCGGGGTGCGCTCGTCCAGCAGTGCGATCGGGCCATGCTTCATCTCGCCGGCCGCGTACGCGTCGGTCGCCACGTAGGAGATCTCCTTGAGCTTGAGCGCGCCCTCGACCGCCACCGGCAGACCGACATGCCGGCCCAGATAGAGGAAGAACGGTGCGGTGTGGAGGTCGGACGCGATCCGCTCGAGGTCCGCCGTTCCGGCCGCGAGCATCTCCCTGATCAGGTGCGGCAACCGCTTGAGTTCGGCGATTCGCGCGGCCAGCTCGACGCCGTCAATCGTCCCGCGGAGTTCTGCGAGCCGGAGCGCCAGCAGGTACATCGCGGTGACCTGGGCGGTGAACGTCTTCGTGGCGGCGACCCCGATCTCCAGACCCGCCCGGGTGTAGAGGACTGCGTCGGCCTGACGTGTCATTTGCGACCCCATGATGTTGGTGATCGCGAGCACGGTGGCACCGGCGTCGCGACCGGTCCGCATCGCCGCGAGCGTGTCGGCGGTCTCGCCCGATTGGGAGATCCCGACGACGAGATCCCCCGGACCGACCACAGGATTGCGGTAGCGATACTCCGAGGCGATCTCGACCTCGACCGGGATCCGGGCCCACGCCTCGATCGCGTACCGGCCGATCAGGCCGGCGTGGTAGGACGTGCCGCAGGCGACGATCACGATCCGCTTGACATCGGCGAGCAGCGTGTCGTCGACCGGCCGTCCGCCTGGGTTCACGTGCGGGGTCAGATCCCCGAGATCGATGCCCCGCTCGGCGGAAGCACGCTCGCCGATCGTCTCCGCGACCGCGTCGGGCTGCTCGTAGATCTCCTTGAGCATGAAGGTCTCATAGCCCTGCTTCTCGGCCGTTTCCGCATCCCAGCCGATCTCGTCGATCTCGCGGTTCAGCGGCTGGCCGTCGGCGGTCAGGAAGTCGACTCCGTCGGGCCGCAGGACGACGATCTCGTCGTCGTTCATGTACTGCACGAGCCGGGTCTCCCTGAGGAACGCGGGAATCGCGGAGCCAATGAACTGCTCGCCCTCGCCACGACCAACGATCAGGGGACATTCCTTGCGAGCCCCGACCAGCAGTCCCGGCTCATCGGCGCTCATCGCGACGAACGCGTAATGGCCCCGCAGATCGCCGTATGCGAGGCGAACCGCCGCGACCAGGTCGTCGTCATAGTGGCGCGCGATCAAATGCGCAATCACCTCGGAGTCGGTCTCCGAGCTGAAAACGGCGCCCGCGTCGATCAGTTCTCCCTTGAGGGCGGCGTAATTCTCGACGATCCCGTTGACGACGACGTGAATCTTGAAGCTCGCGTCGGAGTGGGGATGAGCGTTTGCCTCGGTAACCCTGCCGTGGGTCGCCCAGCGCGTGTGGCCGATCCCGGTGCCGATCGGCTTCCATTCCCCTGCGCCTGCGGGCGTTTGGTCCGCTTCGGCGACGGCCACGCCGCCGGCGTCGACCCGGCGTGCGACGGCGTGTTCGACGCGTCCATTGGCGCGGCCGTGTTCAGTCTGGGCAGCGACGGCGTCGCGGAGCTTGCTGAGGTTGCCGACCGCCCGCACCGTCTCGATCCGCTCGTCAAGAATCGAGATACCGGCGCTGTCATAGCCGCGGTACTCGAGCTTCTCGAGGCCCGCGAGCAGCAGCGGCTGGGCTTTACGGGATCCGACGTAGCCGACGATGCCGCACATTCAGTGATGCTCCTTCCAGGATCAGGATCGAGTCGCATCGGCAACCCGCGTTCTCCACATGGTCCGTCATGCGAAGAACGAAATCCGGATGTTACTTCTTGCCCGGTGAAGCGCCGTAATCCGCTCAGGCGCGGATCAGCCGGTCGCCAGAGCGCCTTCGACCACGCGTGCGAGCTCCGCGCAGACGCTGTCCGTCTCCTGCTGAGTGGAGGCCTCGACCATCACTCGGATCAGCGGCTCGGTGCCGGACGCGCGGACCAGCACGCGGCCGCGGCCGCTCAGGTTCTCGTCCGCTCGGGCGATCGCCGCCTTGACCGGCTCGGATTCCATCGCCGTTGCGAGCGTGGCCCGATCCTCGCCGCGGATGTTGACCAGGCGCTGCGGAAGCTTCTGCATGGCGTCCTGGGCGGCGAGATCGCGATCGCCGAGCGCCTCCAGGGTCATCAGAGCGCTGGCAATTCCGTCCCCCGAAGGACCAAAGCCAAGCTCGATGATGTGGCCCGACTGCTCGCCACCGAGCGCCCAGCCACGACGGCGTAGCTCATCGAGCACGTAGCGGTCGCCGACCGCCGTCGTCGCGACCTCGATTCCGGCGTCGCGCATCGCCGTGTGAAACCCGTAGTTGGTCATCACCGTAACCGCCACACCGCCGCCTGGCAGCCGTCCGGTGCCCCGTAGATGCAGCGCAGCGAGCGCTACGAGTTCGTCGCCATCGACGAGGACACCGTTGCGGTCGACCGCGAGGACTCGATCGCCGTCCCCGTCAAACGCAAACCCGATGTGGTGATCGCCGCGGCTCATCACGGCAACGAGTTCCTCCGGATGGGTCGATCCGCAGCTGTCGTTGATATTGCGGCCGTCGGGCTCGTCCGCGAGTACGTCGACGTGCGCGCCGAGGCGCCGAAAGATCTCCGGAGCGGATCGATAGGTGGCGCCGTTTGCGCAGTCGAGCGCAACCCGGCGGCCGGTCAGGTCCAGCGCCGCAAATCGGATGTGCAGGAGTCGAACGTAATCCTCGAGGGCATCGTGCAGCCGCCGCACCCGCCCGATCCGCTCAGGCGACCGAACAGGACCACCGAGTGCGGCCTCGATCCGGTCCTCGTCGGCGTCGGCCAGCTTGAACCCGTCGGCAGCAAACAGCTTGATGCCGTTGTCGGCATAAGGGTTGTGCGACGCCGAGATGACCGCCGCCAGCGCCATGCCGTGCCGCCTCACCAGCAACGCCGCAGCCGGTGTCGGTAGTACGCCCGCAAGCAGCGCGTCGCCGCCGGCCGCGGTGACGCCAGCGGCCAATGCCGCCTCGAGCATCTCTCCGGACTCCCGCGTGTCGCGGACGATCAGAACCTGAGGGGGGCCGCCTGGGGTCGAGGAGTTCTGGCCGGGGCGGAGAGCGACGGCGGTGCGGGCCAACGACAGCGCCAACTCCGCAGTCAGAAAGTCGCCGGCGCGGCCGCGGACGCCGTCCGTGCCGAAGAGCTGGCGTGCCATCTTCGCCTCAGCGCTTGGAGAACTGCGGGCGCTTACGGGCCTTCTTCAGGCCTGCCTTCTTGCGCTCCTTGACGCGCGGGTCACGCGTCAGGAAGCCGCGGCGCTTGAGCTCTCCGCGGAGATTGGGATCGGCCTCGAGCAGGGCCCGAGAGATCCCGTGGCGCAGCGCGCCGGCCTGAGCCGAAACGCCACCGCCGTGCATGCGCGCGACCACGTCCATCCGCGCGTCGTAGCCGACGGTTTCCAGCGGCTGACGGATCACGCGCTGAAGGGTCTCACGCGGGAAGAAGCTCTCCAGCGACTTGCCATTGATCTCGTAGGCGCCCGTCCCCGGCCTGAGGATCACGCGGGCGACCGCGGTCTTCCGCTTGCCGGTGGCCTTGTAGCGGGCGCCGGCGGCGAGGTCGATCGTGGCGTCGGCGATCGGCTGAGCCACCATCTCGGGCCCATCTTCAACGTCGCGAGCACGTGCCTCCTCGGCCTCGGCCTCCGCGGCCGCGCGTGCCTCGGCGTCGAGGAACTCGTCGGACTCCAGAACGATGTCCGGGACGAGATCGGCGCCGGGGATCGCGGGCTTCTCACGAGGCGCCGCCTCATCGATGTACTCGACGGATTCGGCAGGCTCACCGGCAGGTGCGGCCTCGGCGGCGGTCGGTTCGGGCTCGGCGGCGGCTGGTGCCAGCTCGGGCTCGGCGTCGGCGGCTGGTGCCGGCTCGGGCTCGGTGGCAGTCGGTTCCGGCTCAGGCTCGGCGGCGGCAGGGGGCGCCGGCTCGGCCGCGGCAGGCTCGGGCTCGGGCTCGGCGGCAGCAGGCGCCGGCGCGGCGGCAGGCTCGGGCTCGGCAGGTGCCGGCTCGGCCGCGACAGGCTCGGGCGCTGGCTCGGCGGCAGCAGGCGCCGGCTCGGCGGCAGGCTCGGGCTCGGCGGCGGCAGGCGCGGGCTCGGCGGCCGCAGGCTCGGGCTCGGGCTCGGCGGCGGCAGGCTCGGGCTCGGCAGGTTCGGGCGTGGCCGCGGCAGGCTCGGGCTCGGCCTCGGCGGCCGCCTCCGGGGGGGTCAGCGGAGCGGCCGACTCGTCTGGCTCGGAACTGGAGTCCGCGGCCGGGGTCTCCGCAGAGGCACTTACGTCAGCGTCCGGCGTCTCCGAGGGGACATCGGCTGCCGGCTCCTCAACGGGGTCAGAGTTCTCGGGCAATTCGTCGGTCACGTCTGGATCTCCATCGGTTGCGGCTGCTGGGCCGCGTGCGGATGATCGGGCCCTGCATAAACCTTGAGCTTGGTGATCTGCCTGCGCGCCAGCCGGTTGCGGGGCAACATTCCCTTGACCGCGATCCTGATGACCTCCTCGGGCCGCCGCTCCAGCATCTCCGCCAGTGTGCGGGACTTGAGCCCGCCCGGGTAGCCTGAGTGCCGGTAATAGCGCTTGTTGGCGAGCTTGTTGCCGGTCACCGCGATCTTCTCGGCATTGATCACCACGACGAAGTCGCCGGTGTCGATGTGTGGCGTGTACGTCGGCTTGCGCTTGCCGCGCAGGGCGTCGGCAATCTGCGTCGACAGACGGCCCAGCGTCTGTCCGCTGGCGTCAACGAGCAGCCAGTTGCGCTCGCGATCGGATGGTTTGGCTACGTAGGTCTTCATGGCACGCGCAAAACCGCGCCCGGTGGCGCGGCTGCGACGATGATAGGACATCGTCGCTCGATTGACCGTGGAAGTTCAGAGCGACCAGGCGGAGGCACCCGCCGGCGGCCTCACTCCCACTCGATGGTGCCTGGCGGCTTGCTCGTGATGTCGAGCACGACCCGTCCCACCGGCCTGATCTCGTTGATCATCCGGCTCGCGATCTGCTCGAGCAGGTCGTGCGGCAAGCGGGCCCAATCCGCCGTCATCGCATCGTCGCTGGTGACGGCTCGAATCACGACCACATTGCCGTAGGTCCGCTCATCGCCCTGCACGCCGACGGTGCGGATATCAGGCAAGACGCAGAACGATTGCCACAGATCCCGGTACAGGCCCGCCTTGCGGATCTCGTCCTGGAGGATCGCGTCCGCCTCGCGCAGGACCTCCAGCCGCTCCTTCGTCACCTCACCGCCGACAATCCGGATGGCGAGCCCTGGACCTGGGAAAGGTTGACGCCAGACAAGCCGCTCGGGGAGACCGAGCTCGGCTCCGACCGCGCGCACCTCGTCCTTGAAGAGCGTCCGCAGCGGCTCGACGAGCTCGAACTCCAGGTCCTCCGGAAGTCCGCCGACGTTGTGGTGGGATTTGATCGTCGCCGCGCCGGTGCCGCCGCCGGACTCGATCACGTCCGAGTACAGCGTCCCCTGGACGAGAAACCTCACGTCCTCGAGCTTGGCCGCCTCCTCCTCGAATACGCGGATGAACTCCGCGCCGATCACCTTGCGCTTCTGTTCGGGGTCGTCGATGCCGCGAAGCTTCTCGAGGAAGCGCTGCTCGGCGTCGACGACCACCAGCGGAACGTGGAAATGGTCGCGGAAAGCGGACACGACCTGGTCGCCCTCGTTCTTACGCATCAGGCCGTGGTCGACGAATACGCAGGTCAGCCGGTCTCCGATCGCCCGATGAACCAGCAGCGCGGCGACGCTGGAATCGACCCCGCCAGACAGACCGCAGATCGCGCGACCGTCCCCGACCTGGGCGCGGATCCTCTCGATCTGCTCGTCGATCACCGAGCTCGCGTTCCATAGCCCGTCGCAGCCGCAGATGTCCTTGAGGAAGTTGTCGAGCACCCGCTGCCCATAGGGGGTGTGGACCACCTCCGGGTGAAATTGAATCCCGTAGATCCCGCGCTCCACCGACTCGAATGCTGCCACCGGCGATGCCGTCGAGGCGGCAAGCGCGGCGAAGCCGGGCGGGGCTGCAAAGACGGTGTCGCGGTGCGACATCCAACATGTTTGCTCCTCGGGCGTGCCGGCAAGCAGCCGCCCGTTGACGCCGACGCTCAACTGTGAGCGACCGAACTCACCGATCTCCGCCCCCTCGACACGACCCCCCAGCGCCCGCGCCAGCAACTGCATCCCGTAACAGATACCGAGCACCGGGATCTCCAGCTCCAGGAGCGCCGGGTCGAGGCCCGGAGCGCCGTCCGCGTAAACGGAGGCCGGCCCACCGGAGAGGATCAGGCCCTTCGGCCGGCGGCGGGCGACCTCCTCGCCGCCGACGTGGTGTGGCAGCAGCGTCGAGAAGACGCCGCTCTCTCGCACTCGGCGCGCGATCAGCTGCGAGTACTGGCCGCCGTAATCCAGCACCACCACCTCGTCGACAATCGGCTTCCTGTCGGCGCCGTCTTGGCGCGCGGAACCCGAGTCGGTCAAGGACGCAGGGACCGCGACGTGCGCCGTACTCGAGTGAACGAGCACGCCGGCCGACGAAGGTTTACTGCCGCCAGGCGGTGTCCGATCAGTCGGCGGCACCTAGGACCGCGGCCTCGCTCGCTGCGCCCATACCCACGCCCTGCTCGCGCTGGAGGTGCTTGCCCTCAGTCTGCAGGGCCGGAGCGACCATCAGCTCGGCACGATTGAACTCCGCGATGTCCCGGTAACCACACGTCGCCATCGAAGTCCGCAGCGCGCCCATCAGGTTGAAGGTGCCGTCGTTCTCACGGGCGGGCCCCTTGATGATCTCCTCGAACGTGCCGTTCTGCTTGGTTGAGACTCTGGTTCCCCGCGGCAGTGTCGGATGGTATGTCGCCATGCCCCAGTTGTAACCGCGGCCAGGCGACTCGTAGGCACGTGCGAGTGCCGAGCCGAGCATCACCGCGTCGGCGCCGCAGGCAATCGCCTTGGCGATGTCGCCGCCGTTGCGCATGCCGCCGTCGGCGATCACCTTCACGTAGTCGCCGGTCTCCAACATGTGCTGCGAGCGGGCCGCCGCGACGTCGGCGATCGCCGTCGCCTGCGGCACACCGATGCCGAGGACACCTCGGGTCGTGCAGATCGCGCCCGGGCCGACGCCGACCAGCACGCCTGCGGCGCCGGTGCGCATCAGGTGCAGGCCCGTGTGGTAGGAGGCGCAGCCGCCGACCACGATGGGGGTCGGAGCGAGCTCGCGGATGAATTCCTTGAGGTTCAGCGGCGGCCGGCTCTCGTCGCGTGAGACGTGCTCCGCCGACACGACCGTGCCCTGGATGACCAGGATGTCGAGGCCCGCCTCCAGCGCCACCTCGTAGTACTGGCGTACCTTCTGCGGCGTCAGCGAGGCCGCGGCGACAACGCCCTGCGCCTTGATCTCTTCGATCCGGCGGGCGATCAGTTCCGGCTTGACCGGCTCCTGGTAGATGTCCTGCAGCTCACGCGTCGCGATGTCCTTGGAGAAGGTCGCGATTCGGGCCAGGACCTCGTCGGCGTTCTCGTAGCGACACTGGATGCCCTCGAGGTTGAGCACGGCGAGTCCGCCCAACTTGCCGATCACGCCGGCGGTGGTCGGCGACACGACGCCGTCGAGCGCGGCTCCAATCAGCGGCATCCCGAACCGGTAGGGGCCCAGCGTCCAACTGATGTCGACATCGTCCGGGTCACGCGTGCGCCGCGACGGCACAATCGCGATGTCGTCAAATCCATAGGCCCGTCGGGCCTTCTTTCCACGACCGATCTCGACTTCCATCAGCGGATCGTAGAGCGTCGAACGGATGACACGATGAACCCCACTTTCGGCGAGTGCTATGCGGCGACGGCGGCAACCATCGGTCTCCTTCAATCTAGCAGCGGCGTCGGGCTTCTCGAGCCGCCTTGCACCCCTCGGGACGCCGCTTCTACGGTACCTTCGCGGGCAGATCTACGCGCTCGACAGCCACCGCCTCCACCAGTCGATCGACCTTCCCCGGTTCGACGATTCCGGCCCCGATGTGTTGGGTTGACTCGGCGCCGCAAGCGACGCCGTGCCGGAGGCAGTCGACGAGCTCGCGCCCCGAGTAGCGCGACGCAACGAAGCCGGCCAGGAACGCATCACCCGAACCGGCCGGCGAGCGGGCTTCGAGCGGTTCGATTGTGGCTCGGTACAGGGCGGACGCGCCGTCCTCACGCAGGTACGCGTAGCAGCCGTCCGGCATCGTCATGATCGCCTCCGACGCCCCCTGCCTGCAGATCTCCACAACCGCGCTGGCACGATCGTCGTCGTCGTTGAACTCGTGACCGACGAGCTCCTCCGCCTCCAGCTCGTTTGGCGACACGACATCGGGCTCGGCTCGAACGGCGAGTCGCAGCGGATCGCCCTCGGTGTCGATGATCGTCATCACGCCGAGCTTGCGCACGCGGCGGATCAGGTCGGCATAGAGGTCGGGCTCGATGCCGCGCGGCAGGCTGCCGGCGAACACGCAGACGCTCGCTCCGCGAGCGAGATACAGCAGCTTCTCCTGAAACATGTCGATCTCGTGCGCCGAGACGGACGGGCCGCGCTCGTTGATCTCCGTGTGAACCCCCGTGGTCGGGTCGAGCACGGCCGTGTTCGTTCGCGACTCCTCCCGGATCCTCACGAATGCATTCAGGATCGCCTCGTCGTTCAGCGCCTCGAGGATCCTGATCGCGGTCGCCCCACCCGCCAGACCGGTCGCGATCACCGGCTGCCCAAGGCGCTTGAGGACCCGGGCGATGTTGACTCCCTTGCCGCCCGGCATCGTCTGCTGGTCGACGGAGCGGTGGCGCCGTCCCGGCGTGAAGCTGGGGACCTCGAGCGTCCTGTCGAGCGCCGGATTGAGGGTGACCGTGATGATCATCGTTCCTCCAGGTGGCCGGTCGCCACCGCTCGTGGTCGACGTCGCCACAGCCCGGTCGCGGCCAGTGCCGCCGCCAGAGCCAGCGCGAGCAAGATCAGCGTAGTCGGTCGCCGAAGAATCTGGCCGGCGCGATCTGCGAGCGACACGGCGGGGAGCGCGCGACTCAGTTCCAGTGGGATTCGCGCCACCGCCCGGCGGCCGACGACCACCGAGGCACTGCCGACCCGAGCCCCCCGACGCATCGGCCCGCTCAGCTGGGCCGGAACGTGCACCTTGATCGACACCCGGTCGCTCCGCGGCACGACCTGCTGGAAACCGTCGCCAGCGATGACGACGGCCCGATTCGAGGACCAGCTGACCGTGGGCCGCGCCAGCACCTGCCCGACCTGGATCGGACTCACCCAGTGGAACTCGTCGAACCCGTAGTCCAGCAACGCAAGCGCGTTGTCGTCGCGGGCCTCCTCGCTGTCCGTGCCCAGGACAGACCCGATCAGGGTCATTCCGTCCCGGGTCCCCGATGAGACGAGCACATAACCGGCGTCGTTGGTATGACCGGTCTTGACTCCGGTGATCCACCGGACCCGACCCACCAGATCGTTCGTATTGGTCACCTGCCGGACATAACGGCCCGTCTCGAGGGTCGCGCTCGGCAGCGCGACCGTGTGCCTGATGAACGGGGATGACTGGAGCACGTAGTCGGCCAGCGTCACGAGGTCGGCCGGGGTCGAGTAGTTACCCGGCGTGTCGAGGCCGCTAGGGGTCGTGTAGTGGGTGTGGGTGAGGTGCAGAGCTCGGGCTTGGGCATTCATCATCGCCACGAACCGGGCGACCGAGTGACCACCAACGTTGTAGGCGAGATCCATTGCCGCGTCGTCCGCGCTCGGCAGCAACAGCGCGACCAGCAGATCGTGAACGCTCATCCGCTCGCCCGGGACCAGCCCGATCTGGGAGTCCTCAGGTGCAGGATCCCAGTCGTACTGGGTGAACATCTCGTTCAGGTTCCGAACGTGCTGGAGGGTGACAAGCGCGGTCATCAGCTTCGTCGTGCTGGCGATCGCGAGCTGACGGTTCGGGTGCACGGAGTAGAGCTGCTCACCGGTGCCGGCGACGATCAGGCTCGCGCCTGTGACCGACAGCGCTGGCGGGGCCATTGCGGACGCGGGCACGACGCAGAGCAGCCACGCGAGAGCGCAGCCAACGAGCGCAACAAGGCGCTTCATCGACGCAGCCTCAGCCGCTGGCCGACCCGGAGCGCGTTGGCCGCGATGCCGGGGTTCAGCCGTTCGATCGTCGCCACCGGCACGTGCGTTTGAAGCGCGATCGCCGACAGCGTGTCGCCGGAGCGGACCACGTAATAGGACGCACCGGTTCCGGTTGTCGAGGTTCGCGTCGATGAGGTCGTCGAAGTGCCGGTGCGGCGACCCGGGCTGTTGTGTTGGGTCGTGCTCGGCGAACCGCCGTGCGGTGTGGAGTCGGAGCGCACGCCATGGGAAACGATCAGATAAATGCCTGCACAGATCGCGGCCAGCGCCAGAGGCGCCAGATATCTCGACGGGCGCCGACGCGGCGGCCAACGGTCAGCCATCTCTCACCAACCTTCGCGCAAACACCCCTCACCCGCTCGCCTGCATCAGGATACCCGGGCGCCGATCGTAGGAGATGAGGGGTGACCGGCGGCGGCCACCTGGCCGCCACAGGCGGGTCCCCAAGGGAAATTTCCGGTCAGCGAGCCGCGCTCCAAGCGAGCTCCCGGAGCCGTGCCGCCTCCCGGCGGGCGCTCTGCGCCGGGTCGCCGCCGTCAGCTTCGTGGGCGCCGACGATCGCGCGCGAAGCGCTGATCAGCCCGGCCGCCGGACCCGGCGCGAACACCGGCGCCAGGTCTTCGACTCTCCCGCCCTGCGCGCCGATCCCCGGAAGCAGGATGACCGCCCGGGGCATCAGCTCCCGCATGCGAATGAGCCGATGCGGGGCGGTGGCACCCACCACCGCCCCGACGTCCGATAGCCCCGAGCGTCCAAATCGCTCGGCGCCGAGCTCGGCGATCATCCGGGCGAGCCGGTCGCTGACCGTCTCGCCGTCAGCGAGCTCGAGCTCCTGGACGTCGGCAGCGCCGGGATTGGAGGTACGAGCGAGCACGAAGAGACCCGCCCCATGCGTCGCGGCGGCCTCGACGAACGGCGCCAGCGAGTCTCGCCCCAGTAGCGGGTTGACGGTCAGCGCGTCCGCGCCGAGGCCCGCAACGGGTCCGAAGGGAGTTGGAGTCTCGCCGAGGAAGGCCTGCGAATAGGCGGCAGCGGAGACGTCGATATCGCCGCGCTTGGCGTCGGCGATCACGAGCAGGCCAACCCGCCGAGCAGCCTCGGCGACCGCGTGCAGTGCCGCCCAGCCGGGCGCCCCGAGGCGCTCAAAGCACGCCACCTGAAGCTTGACCGCGACGCACTCGGGCGCGGTCGCATCGATCACCAGTGTGCAATGCCGTCTGACCGCGGCTGCTGCGCGTGTGGCCGGGGAGACCGACTCCGCGGAGTCGGTCTCCCCGGCGGAAGCATCAACCGCACGAGGCCATAGCCGCGCTGGATCTGGATCCAAGCCGAGCACCAGCTGCGACTCTCGCCGCCCGACCAGCTGGACCAGCCGATCAGCGAAATGCTCAGAGTGCCCGTGAATCTCTGAACTGCCTGGGATCGCCGCCACTGGGCCCATCAGGGTCCGCCCGGCACCCTTTCGCGAATATCCCGATGCGGGCATTCAGATGCCGGGTTGCTGATGGCTGGGCGTAGCTGGCGAGTCCAGATGCGGCCAGATTTCGTGCGAATGCCCGATTCTGGACACCCGTGCTGGCGACCGTGGTCACATAGGACCCGGAATCAGTTGACGGCCTTCTTGAGCGACGCGCCCGCGGTGAACTTCGGCACCCGGCTGGCCGCGATCTGGATCTTCTCCCCGGTCGCCGGATTGCGACCCTCACGCGCGCTGCGCTGAGAAACGCTGAACTTGCCGAATCCGGAGAAGACCACGTCACTGCCCCGCTTCAGCGCTCCCTCGATCGTCTCGAGGACCGCATCGACGGCCTCCGAGGCGTCCTTCTTGCTCAGACCGGCGCGGTCGGCGACCTGATCTATGAACTCCGCTTTGGTCACTTGGTCCTCCTTCGAGGTGGTAGTAACCGCCGAAGCTAACACGCTTTGCGGACGTGAAGGGCGCAAATGCGCCGTAGCGGCGTGGGATTGCTGCAACTTCCGTGGTCGTCACGACACCCTGGCCGACCCGCGTGACATGCTGCGCCGGGTGCCGGACCCGGGCGATCATCAGGACGGACAGGTCAAGCTCGCGCGGGTGGCGTGGTCGGTCACAGCGCTGACCTGCCTCGTGACGGCGGCGATCCTCGGCCTCAACGGCTACTACGGCTACGCCTTCGTGACCTTCGCGGTGGCTGTGGCGGCGGCAATCAATCTCGGCGATTAGGGCCCTCCGGGCCGTGGGGCCCGTAGGCTCTAAGGGCTCTCAAGGTCGGCCGCCGGTCGCCGGTCCGGCCTGAGTCAGCCACTCACCGGTTGATCGGCGCCTCGGGCGTCATCCGGCCGTCACGTACCACTCGGCGAACGCGCGCAGCGCTCGGCCACGGTGGCTGATCGCGTCCTTGTCGGAGTCGCCGAGCTCGGCCATCGTCAGCTCCGTGGGGCCGTCGTCGGGCAGGAACGCGGGGTCGTAGCCGAACCCGCGGTCACCCCGCGGCCGAGCCGAAAGCCGGCCGCGGGACTCGCCCAGGAAGACGCGCTCCCCGCCATCATCGGCCGGCAGAGCCGGATCGATGTAGGCCAGCGCGCAGACGTAGCGCAGCCGGCTTCCCGCCGGCACCTCGGCCAGCAGCTTCGCCAGATTCGCCTCGTCGCTCGCGTGCTCGCCGGCGTAGCGGGCCGAGCGCACCCCTGGCGCTCCGCCCAGCGCGTCGGCCTCGATCCCCGAGTCGTCGGCGATCGTCGGCCGCCCGAGCTCGTGCGCCGCCGTGCGAGCCTTCGGAAACGCGTTATCGGTGTAGGTTTCGCCGTCTTCCGGGGGAAGCGCGATTCCGTCCGGCAGCGGTTCGACGGTGATCCCGAAAGGCGCCAGGATGCGGCTGACCTCTCGGACCTTATGCGCGTTGCGACTGGCGAGGATCAGTCTCACTGGCCACTGGTCTCCAAGCCGCCGGCCGTGACCGCCTGGTCCTGAGCTGCACGCAGCTGCTCGATACCGCCCGCCGCGAGTGCGAGCAGGTCATCGAGGTGGGCGCGGGACAGCGGAGTGCGCTCGGCGGTTGCCTGGACCTCGACGAGCCCGCCGCTTCCCGTCATCACGATGTTGGCGTCGACCTCGGCCGTCGAGTCCTCGGAGTAGTCGAGATCCAGCAACGGCACCCCTTCGACAATCCCGGCCGAGATGGCCGCGACTGTGCCCGTCAGCGGCGAGCGCTCGAGCCGGCGCTCGCGGATCAGGCGATCGGTCGCAAGTCGCAACGCCACCATGCCCCCGGTGATCGACGCGCAGCGGGTGCCGCCATCCGCCTGAAGAACGTCGCAGTCGATGTAGATCGTCCGCTCGCCGAGCCCCTCGAAGTCGATGACGCCGCGCAGCGAGCGCCCGATCAGGCGCTGGATCTCGACCGACCGACCGTCGGCCCGGCCCTTGGTCACATCGCGCTGCTTGCGCTCGCCCGTTGACGCCGGGAGCATTCCGTACTCGGCGGTGACCCAGCCGGTCCCGCGCCCGGCGAGCCAGCGGGGAACGCTCTCCTGCACCGAAGCCGTGCAGATGACCCTCGTCTCCCCGATCGAGATCAGCGCCGAGCCCGACGCCGTGCGGACAAATCCCGGCTCGATCGTGACCGGACGCAGTCCGTCGGGACCTCGCCCGTAGCTGCGTTCGCTCATCGCTGGACCCCCGCGATAGATCGCGGGAGCGCGATTCGCTCGACCGGGCCGAGCGGCATCTGCAGGAAGCGCGTGCCGAGCTCTCGAAATGCTTCGGGCTCGCCCGTGCATTGGAAGCGGTAGGTACCCTCCCACCCGCCCGCAGCCACCGCGGTTCCCTCCCCCACCGTCCGCGGGTTCAGCAGATCGCGCGCCGCCAGCGCGCGCTCCACCGACCTTGCGACGCCCGCGCCGGCCGACACCAATGTCACCCCGCGTCCCAGCATCCGCTGCAGAATCGGGGCACATAGGGGATAGTGGGTCGAGCCTAGGATCACGGTATCGACGGCTGCCGCTCGCAGCGGTGCGCAGTATCTGCGAACCGTATCGATCACGGACTCGTCGAACGGGAAACCGGATTGGATGATCGGGGCCAGATCCGGGCACGCAACGCTCTCGAGGTGCACATGCGGGTCGGCGGCGACGATCGCCCGCTCGTAGCCGCCGTTCGCGACGGTCGCCGGGGTGGCGAGCAAACCGATCCTGCCGTTGTGGGTGGCGACCACGGCGAGCTGCGCCGCCGGGCGCAGCACCCCGATCACATCGATCTCCGGGGCAGTGCGCTCGAGCCATCGCTCCAGCGTGTCGAGCGCGGCGGCGCTGGCCGAGTTGCAAGCAACCACCACCAGCTTCGCGCCTTGTCCGAGCAGGTGCTCGGCAATCTGCAGCGAGAACTCCTGCAACTCGGCATCGCTGCGGTCGCCATACGGGAAGTGGGCGGTGTCGCCGAGGTAGAGGTAGTCCTCGGCCGGGAGCGACACAAGCAGCTCGTGCAGGACGGTGAGCCCACCGACGCCGGAATCGAACACGGCGACGGGGCTGTCGGGGGAAATCCCCGTTATCCGTTCACTCTTGCGGGCGGTCATGCGGTTTGATGGTGGCAGGTGTTCCCGTCACCAGAGCCTTCACCGATCGACGCACTCGTCGTCACGAATATGTGGCCCACGCCGAACCGCCCGGCCCTCGGCCGGTTCGTCTACGACCAGGTACGAGCGCTGAAGACGCTCGAGGGAATCACGGTCGAGGTCGAGACGATCGCCGGCGGCTCTCCCCAGGCCTACGTCCTGGCGGCGCGCGACCTGCGCCGGAGACTTCACGGCCGCGCCTTCGACGTCGTCCACGCGCATTTCGGCCTGTCGGCCTGGCCGGCGTTGGCCGTGCCGAGCCCAGTTCACGCCGTGACGCTGCACGGCACCGACCTCGAGAACCCGCGCTCGCGGGCTATCACCGTGGCCGCGCTGCCGCTCCTGGACCTGGTCGGCGTCGTCTCAGAGGAGCTTCGCGAACGGGTTCCCGTCTGGGCTCCCGCCCGCGCCCGGCGTCGCGGCTCCGGGGTGCAGGTGCTTCCCTGCGGCGTCGATCTCGAGCGCTTCCGGCCGCTGGACCGGCGTGAGGCACGGCGGTCCCTTGGACTCGATCAGGACGGCCGCTACGTCCTGTTCGGAGCCGACCCGGCACGACCGGAGAAGCGCTACGACCTGGCGCGGGAACTGGTCGACGCGGCGGCGGCTCCGCGGCCCAAGTTACTGGCGCTTGGCGCGGTTGACCCCGAGCGGGTGCCGCTGTGGGTCAACGCCGCCGATGCAGTGCTCGTGCCCTCCGACCGCGAGGGATTCGGCCTGGCCGTGCTCGAGGCACTGGCGTGCGACGTGCCCGTGCTCGCGACCCCGCACGGTGTCGCCCCTGAGGCCCTGGCGGGAGTCGAGGGAACCCACTGCGGGGAGTTCTCGCTGACGGAATGGAGCGGGGCGCTCGCGCGATTGCTGGCGCTCCCCGACCCACGGGTGCGTGGGCGCCCAGCCGCGGAGCGGTATTCCGCCGGCGCGATGGCTGCGTTGGTCGCCGACAGCTGGCGCACCGCGCTCGCTTCTCAGCGCCCGCGAACGTGACCCCGGGCCATCCGCCCGAATTCGAAGGCTGCGGTTCCGCTCGTTACGACCGGGTCCTCGGCGGCGAACTCGTGCAGCGCCTGCTCGTCATCGGTTTCGACAATAGCCAGGCCATACGAGTCCTCGTCCGTGAGGACCGGTCCGAGCACGACCATGTCGCCGCGCTCGAGGTAGGGGCGCCAGTGCGCAGCGTGCCGATTCATGATCTCCATCTCCGAGTCGGTCAGAGTCTGGGCGAAGTTCGGTCGCGGAGCGATCAGGCGCAGGACGAAGGTGGACATGCGCGGACTCTAGTCGTCTCGCGCTACGTCTAGGCCCCGACCAGCGCCTCCATCGTCGCGACCACCGACCGCGCGAGCGCCCCGAGGTCATAGCCGCCCTCGAGCACCAGCCCGAGCGGGGTCTCGAGGTCAGCGGATAGCGCTCGCACAACCCCGGTCATGGCCGCAAACCCCTGCTCGGTGACGAGACACTCGGCGAGCGGGTCATCGCGGTGGGCATCGAAGCCGGCGGAGACGAGCAGCAGTTCGGGCTTGTAAAGCCGCGCCAGTGGGACCACCGTGTCCTGGAGCAGCGACAGGTATTCGTCATCGCCGGTCCCGGGCGGTACCGGCAGGTTGACCGTGTAGCCTCGGCCGGCGCCGGCGCCGATCTCGGATGGGCGGCCGCTGCCGGGGTACAGGGGCCACTGGTGGATCGAGACGAGCATCACCTGGTCGCTCTCCCAGAACGTGGCGCTCGTGCCGTTGCCGTGGTGGACGTCCCAATCGACGATCATCACCCTCTCCAGCCCGATGCGGTTCGTGGCGTACGCGGCCGCGATGGCGATGCTGTTGAACAGGCAGAAGCCCATGGCGCGAGCGGACAGCGCGTGATGGCCGGGCGGCCGATGTGCGCTGAAGCCGATCGAGCCGGCCCCCGCCTCGAGCAGCCGATCCACCATCTCGACGGCGCCGCCGGCGGCGTGCAGCGCCGCCACGAACGACCCCTCGCTGAGCAGCGTGTCGGCGTCTAGCTGTCCGCCGCCGGCGGCGGCCATGCGTTCGATCGAGGTGACGTAGTGCCGGTCATGGACGAGCTCCAGGACGTCGCGTGGTACCGCGGATGAGCTCACGCGCTCGAACCCGAGCCAGTCGCGGGGCGACAGCGCCTCCTCGATCGCGACGATCCGATCGCGCCGTTCGGGGTGCCCGCGCGTATCGTGATCGAGCGACGAGGGGTGCGAGTAGAACGCGGGCCTGGGCGGCATTCGCCGGTACCGTACTGGCGAATGGCCTCGCTGCCTCACGGCCCGCCTGGGGCACGAACGCCCGAACTGATCGTCGTCGGCGCCGGGGCGGCCGGTCTCTACACCGCGATCTGTACGGCTCGAGCCGGTGGGCGAGTCGTGCTGGTGTCGGCGACGCCGCTGGCGGAGTCATCGAGCTACTGGGCCCAGGGCGGTCTGGCGGCGGCGATTTCCGCACACGACAGTCCTGAGCTTCACCTCGCCGACACCCTGCGCGCTGGTCGTGACGCGGTCCGCGAGTCGGCGGCTCGCGTGCTGACGGATGAGGCAGGAGCGGCGGTCGAGGACCTCGCTCGGCTCGGCGTCCACTTCGACACCGATCGCGGCGGCCGGCTCGCGCTCGGCCTCGAGGGCGGGCACAGTATCCGCCGGATCGTCCACGCCGGCGGCGCCTCGACCGGACGGCGGATCGTGCGGCAGTTGTCGGCAGTCGTCGCCCAGCAGCCGTTGATCGACGTGCTGGAGGACCGACGGGTCACCGCGCTCGTCACCAACGAGGAGCGGTGCACCGGAGTCGTACTCGACGGCGCCGAGACGGTCACGGCGCCGGCAATCGCGCTTGCGACAGGCGGCTCGGCCGCCCTGTGGGCGCGGACGACGAATCCGCCGGGGGCGACTGGCGCCGGCCTGCTGCTCGCCCACGACGCGGGCGCGGCGCTCGCCGATCTGGAGATGATGCAGTTCCACCCGACCGCGCTGGTGGCCGACAACGGCGCCGGCGGTCTGCTGGTGACCGAGGCGATCCGTGGTGAGGGGGCCCGCCTGCTCGACGCGACAGGGGACCGGTTCGTCGACGAGCTTGCTCCACGGGACGAGGTGGCCCGAGCGATCTTCCGTCAGCTGACATTGACGGGCAGCGAATCCGTCGACCTCGACATGCGCGACGTCGACCCGGCTCTATTCCCGACCGTCGTCACCGCGCTGCAACGAGCGGGCCTGGATCCGAGGCGCGAGTTGATCCCCGTTGCGCCGGCAGCGCACTACATGATGGGCGGAATCGCGACCGATCTCGACGCGCGCTCAAGCCTGCCCGGCCTGCTGGCGATCGGCGAGTGCTCCTGCACCGGACTGCACGGCGCCAACCGGCTCGCCTCGAACTCGCTGAGCGAATGCTTCGTGTTCGGCGCCCGCGCGGCCCGGCGCGCGCTGCAGGAGCCCTCGCTCGGTCGCGCGGCCACGACGGTCGCGACCGGATCCCCAGGCTCAATGCAGGCCCCCGTGCTGACGCAGGCCAGCCGCGAGGCGCTCTGGCGCCACGCCGGGATCGAGCGAAGCGCGGCCGGACTCCGCTGCCTGCTCGACGACCCGCATCCGCTGGTCCGGCTCGTGGCCGAGGCCGCACTGACCAGGAACGAGAGCCGTGGGGCCCATATCCGCAGCGATTTCCCGGATCGCGATCCGGCCCTTGACCACCGTCACGTGGTGATCGTGCCGGGGCGGGACCCCAGCTTCGTGCTCTGGCGCTAGACGGCCTCCGAGCTGACACCGGGCGGGCCCGGTAAACGAAAACCCGACATCTGGCTTAACACGCAGTTAATCGCGCCAGAGGTCCGGAATTCACGTTCCGTCGAAATACTTCCGGCCACCAGGCGTCCTCCTGAGATAGGTCCGTGGCTGGCGGCTCGCGTTGCCGCCGGAAGGCGCCGAAAAGGAGAGCAGATCGGATGTACCGCTTCAGCAGAGCGATTTATCGCGAGCTTGCCGGCGAGATCATCGAGGATTCACAACAGGGTCGGTACGTCAACCACGAGCGGGTGCTGCGTGGCTGTGAGGCCGCGATCGAGCGGATGGCTACCGACCGGCATTACTTCGCCAGGCCGGCGCGAACCCTGTTCTGCGACATCAGGATGTACTTCCCGATGTCGGCGCAGCGGCGCGTCTACGCCATCGTCGAGCGGTACCTCACGTTCGCCGACGAGTTCCTGCGAAACCAGCCGCAGAACGGATTCGACATCTACGGCAACCCGCTTCAATGCCGGGCGAGCACCCGCAAAGGCGCGCCGTGCCAGCGGATCCCGCTACCCCGCAACGGATACTGCCCCTCGCATCAGCATCTGGCGGAGACGGAGGAGCTGATGGGCGTGCGCGAGATGGCGGCCGCCTGAGCGCCTCGCGCCGTTGAGCGCACCGAGAGCCGGAGCGGCTCTCGGTTTGCAGACGAGGGTAAGGTCGGCTCGATGCTGCTCGGTGTCGATGTCGGTGGAACCTTCACCGACGCCGTCCTCGCGTCGAACCAGGCGGTCTTCACGGCCAAGACCCCCACGACTCCCGCAGATCAGTCGCTCGGCGTGCTCAGCGCCGTCGCCTCAGTCCTGTCAAGGGCCGAGTGCTCGGCCACAGAGGTCCGTCGGTTCGCCCACGGGATGACGGTCGCGACGAACGCGCTACTCGAGGGTCGCGCCGCCCGAGCCGCGCTGGTCGCAACCGAGGGATTCACGGACCTCGTCGAGCTCGGCCGGCAGAACCGGCCGGAGCTGTACCGCCTGTGTACGACCGGCCCGGCGCCGCTGGTTCCGGCGGAGCTGCGGCTATCCGCGCGGGAGAGGATGACGCCGCACGGGCCGCTGCTGCCGCTATCCAGAGACGACGCCGAGCTGATCGCCGAGCGGGTCCGGGACCTCGGCGCTGAGGCGGTGGCGATCGTGCTGCTGCACTCCTACCGGCACCCGCAGCACGAGCGGCTCCTCGGCGAGGTGTTGCAGTCTCGGGCTCCGGCGGTGCACGTCTCGCTCTCGCACGAAACGGTCGGGACCTTCCGCGAGTACGAGCGGGCCGCGACAACCGAGATCGATGCTGCGATCTCGCCCCTCCTCTCGGGCTATCTGCGCCGTCTGTCGAGCGGTTGTGCGCACGCCGGCGTACCGGAGCCCGCGATCATGCAATCCAGCGGCGGCCTGATCTCACTTGATCAGGCCGCCGGACACGCCGCGCTGACGCTCCTTTCAGGGCCCGCCGGAGGCGCTGCCGGCGCGGCCTTCACGGCGAGCGCCGCGGGCGTCGCCAACGCGCTCTGTTTCGACATGGGCGGCACCTCGTGCGATGTCTGCGTGGTGGACGGCGGCGCCGTCCAGGAGCGTGGCTCCGGCACCGTCGCCGGCCGGCCGGTGGCGCTGCCGATGCTGGCGATCCACACGGTCGGCGCGGGCGGCGGCTCGATCGCGTGGCGCGACGCCGGTGGCGCCCTCCGGGTCGGCCCCCGTTCAGCGGGGGCCGACCCGGGTCCAGCGTGCTATGGCCGCGGCGGCACCGAGCCGACGGTGACCGATGCCAACGTCGTTCTCGGCTATCTCGACCCGTCGATGCCGCTGGCAGGGGGTGTGGCACTCGACGCCGCCGCCGCAGCACAAGCCGTCGCCAGGCTGGCGCGGTCGCTCGAGTTGCCCGTGCGTGACTGCGCCGACGGGATCCGACGAGTCGCCTGCGCTGAGATGGCAGGAGCGCTGCGCGTCGTCACGGTCGATCGGGGCATCGATCCGCGTGGCTATACGCTGCTCGCATTCGGCGGCGCCGGCGCCCTTCACGCAACCGATATCGCGGACGAACTCGGGATCGACCGGGTGCTCGTACCGAGCCGGTGCGGCGTTCTCGCCGCACTCGGCCTGCTCGTCTCACCCCAACGCCGTTCCGCTCAGAGAAGCGTGTTCCTGTCGGGTTGCTCGCTGACGGCGGGGCGCATCGCCGAAGTGACTGACGAACTCGCGAATGGCGTTCGTCAGTCACTCGGCGAGCGACCGGCTGAGATGCGCGCAACGTACGAGCTCAGGTACGCCGGCCAGTCGTTCGAGCTCCCGGTCGAGGCCTCGCTCGAGCCGGACCCCGGAGAGCTCCGAGCGGCGTTCGAATCCGAGCACCAGGCGCGCTATGGCTACCACGACGCCGACCACATGGTCGAGCTGGTAACGATCCGGATCAGCGCTCTCGGCCCGGCTTCGACCGTCGCCCTGCAGGCGGAACCTGGGCTCCCCGAGTCGGGAACGGCGCTCCCGGGTCCGACGGTATTGAGGCTCCCGGAGTCGACCGTACTGATCCCGGTCGGCTGGAGCGGAATCGTGGACCCGAGCGGCGCGATCGTTCTGGAGCGTTGCGGATGATCGATCCGGTCGGACTGCAACTCGCCGCCGGTGCGCTGCGCGCCGCCTGCGAGGAGATGGGCGCCGTTTTGATCCGGTCCGCCCATTCGCCGAACATCAAGGAGCGCCGTGACGCCTCGACCGCGCTGTTCGATGCCGAAGGGCAGATGGTCATGCAGGCCGAGCACATCCCCGTCCACCTCGGCGCGATGCCGGCGGCGGTGGCTGTCGTCCGCGACCTGATCGCGGAGCTGCCAGAGACACCGCCCGACCTCGCCTTCATTCTCAACGACCCATACGCAGGCGGCACCCATCTCCCGGACATCACCGTGGTCACCCCCGTCTTCGCCGACAGCGAGCTGCTCGCCTTCGCCGCGGCGCGGGCCCATCACGCGGACGTCGGCGGCCCGACGCCGGGATCGATGCCTGCGTACAGCCGAACGCTCGCCGACGAGGGCGTCGTGATCGCGCCACGCGTCCTCGATGACGACGCGATCGCCGAGCTGACTGCCCAGATGCGCCGCCCCGAGCAGCGCCGCGCCGACCTGCGGGCTCAGCTGGCCGCGTGTCACAGCGGCGAGCGTCGGCTGCTGGAGCTGCACCAACGAATGGGCGGCGAGCGGCTTCGGGCCGCCTTCGCCGCGGTGCTCGACTACGCCGAGCGTCGGACGCGAGCGTGCATCGAGGCGATGTCCGACGGCATTCGACAGGCACGGGACGTGCTCGAGCTCGAGGGCGACCAGCTCGAGATCGTGCTGCGGGCGACCGTCGAAGCGGACCGCCTCGTACTCGACTTCAGCGGCTCGGCTCAGCAACACGAGGGCAACCTCAACTGTCCCCTCGCGGTCACCCGGTCCGCCTGCTACTTCGCCGTTCGCGTCTTGACGGACCCCGACATTCCGGCAAGCGCTGGCGCCTACCGCCCGGTCGAGGTGATCGCCGAGCCGGGTTCGCTGTTGAACTCGCGTTATCCGGCCGCGGTCGCGGCCGGCAACGTCGAGACTTCTTCGAGGATCGCCGATGTAGTTCTGGCGGCGTTCGGCCGGGCGCTCGGCCAGGGGACGATGAACAACGTCACGCTTGGTTCCGATGAGGTCGTGTACTACGAGACAACCGGCGGCGGCCAGGGTGCTTGCGCCGACGCCGACGGACCCAGCGCCGTGCACGTCGCGATGAGCAACACGCTGAACACACCGATCGAGGCGCTCGAGCTCGAGTATCCGTTGCGGATGGTCGAATACTCGATACGGCGCGGATCGGGTGGAGCCGGTGCCCACCGAGGGGGCGACGGCGTGGTCCGCGAGCTCGAGGCGCTGGCGCCCCTCGAGTACTCGCTGATCACCGAGCGGCGGCGCGTGGCGCCGCCGGGGGCTGCCGGCGGTAGCGCCGGCAGCCGCGGGCGCAATCTGCTGGACGGAGACGAGCTGCCTGCAAAGACGACCGGCCGGATCGAGCCGGGCCAGCGACTCCGGATCGAAACGCCTGGCGGTGGCGGATATGGTGTGCCGGAATGAAGATCGGTATGCCGCGATGAAGATCGCGTTTCTCGGGCTCGGGATCATGGGCTCCCGGATGGCGGCGAACCTGGTTCGCGCCGGGCACGACGTAACCGTCTGGAATCGCACGACGGCCACCGCTGAAGCCTTTGTCGGCGAGCATCCGTCGGCTCGGATCGCCCCTACGCCCCGCGACGCCGCGGCAGACGCCGAGATCGTCTTCACGATGGTCGTCGACGGACCCCAGGTCGAAGGTGTGCTGCTCGGCGCCGACGGCGCTGCCGACCGGGCCCAGGCGGGCACCCTGTTCATCGACTGCTCCACGATTGGCCCCAGTGCGGCGCGCGTTATCGGAGCGACGCTCGGTAACCATGGTTTTGCGTTCCTGGACGCGCCGGTGACGGGGTCCTCGCCGCGCGCGGAGGACGGGACCCTGACGTTCATGGTCGGCGGAGACCGCAGCGAGTTTGAGCGCGCCCGGCCTGCTCTGGAGGCAATGGGCAAGGTGATTGTCTACGCCGGCGCGCTGGGGCAGGGACAGGTCGTCAAGGTGATCAACAACACGGTCGCGGCGGTCAACGCGGCGACGCTGGGCCAGGCACTGCTGGCCGGCGCCGGCGCGGGCGCCGATCTCGACGCACTGGTGGCCGTGATGGCCGCAGGGTCGGGCGGTTCGGTGATGCTCGACCTCAAGGCCACGCCGATGCGGACGCGCGACTACACGACGCTGTTGAAGGACGATCCGCCACATGCTGACGGCTCGCCGCGCGTCGGAGTCCTGTTCAAGCTGGCGCATATGCTGAAAGACGTGCGGCTCTGCCTGGACATGGCAAGCGTGCCCTTCCCGGCTGCTGAGGCGGCCGAACAGCTCTACGCCCGCGCCGACGAGCTGGGCCACGGTGAGGATGACTTCTGCTCGATCATCGACCCGCTGGAGCGGGACGCCGGGCTAGTCCTCGACAACCCAGACGATGCCGGGCCGACGAGCCCTCAGCCCGGCCAGGAGCGCCTCGGCCACGGCCTCCCGTAGCTCGGCGTTTCCGACGGCCGCGCTTCTTCGGCGACGTGGACGGACTGTCTCGGTGTCCCCGAACGCGGCAAACTTTCGTGCTCGGCCGAGCGCGGCTGAGCGATAATTACTTGCCGACACGGCAGGCGGCAACAGACGGCCCCAGCCCCGGAGGCGACAATGCTGAAAAAGGCAGTTCTCGCGGCCCTTGCTGGCGCATCGATTGTCAGGAGTCGCAAGCGCAGCGCCGGCGAAGCCGAAGCCGTGCCACGTCCCCAACGTCGTCGGCAGGACGCTCCAGCAGGCGCGTCAATCGCTGCGGGCGCGAGATTGCGGCTGGCGCGCGAACCGCACGTCCGGTCGCGTCCACGCGCAGCAGGTCAGGCCGGGACGCACGCTACCGCACGGGGCGAAGGTCGGCCTGTTCCTGGTCCCTAGCGTCAGGCCCGTTCCAACCCCTACGACGCCCACACCGACGCCCACCCCCAAACCTGTGCCGGTACCGGCTCCAGCGCCGCTGGCAACCTCCACACTAATCACAACGGCGCAGGCGCTCTCCGGCCAGCTCCATGGCGGCTATCCGATCCTGGTCGACGCTGAGGTACACGACTCGAACGGAGTGCCGATACCAAGCACGTCGATCACCTGGACGATCTCAGCCGCGGGGCAGCAGTTGCTGAGCTTCACGGACCCGGACTTCACCGCCCTGACGGAGGTCGTCAACGTAGCGGCGGGGACCGCGCTGACCGTCCAGGCGTCATACGCAGGCGACCCGACGCACGCGCCCAGCAGCAACCAGGAGACCATAACCATCCCCATCCCTGTCTGCACCGACCAGGACGGTGACGGCGACCAGAACGCGGGTGGCGTCGACGACGGCGACGGTTGTCTCTAAGCCCTCGGATACGGCCAATTCGCCGAGGAGAGATCGGGCGGAGTCTGGTGCCCGCAAGCGACCTGAAGGCGGATGACGATACCCGGCTCTAGTCGCCTCGAACCCCATTGCCGATCCGGAGTTTGTAACTCTCAAATCCCCTGATTTGCAGGGACATTTTGGATTTTGGACAAACTGCCATAGAATCGCATGGGCCCGGCAGCCAGGCTTATCCAGCAGCGCTCCGGGCGTTCCCGCAAATCCTCATCTCCCCCCAACACCAAATGCCGATTGCTTTCAAAGAATGGGCCGTCACCGTTCGTGCGCTCGCCGAAGGCGAGCAGCTGGTGACGCTCCGTAAAGGCGGAATCCGCGAGCCGGAGAAGCACTTCCAGCTTGAGCACGACCGCTTCTTTCTCTACCCCACGTTCGATCATCAGCGCGCCGATCTGGTCCGCGAATCGCATCGACCCGAGCTAACCCGCGCACTTGAAGAGGGCGTCTGGGCCGACGGCGAGCCGTCCGCGCAGGCGATGCTCCGTGACCTTGAGATCTCGCAGCCTGACCGTGTACGGATTCGAGCCTGGGCCGAGGTTGCGGCGCACTACACGATCACCGACCGCCGCGCGGTCGATGCTCTGTCGCCGTTCTACGTGTGGACGCCTGACTACGCCGAGAAGCGCTTGGCCTGGAAGCGCCGGCATCCGCTCCACGTGATCCTGCTCCGGACCTACCGGATCCCGAGGCCCGTGACCGTCAAGGTGCGCGACGAGTACGGCGGCTGCCGCTCCTGGCTGGAGCTAACCCGCGAGCTTCCGTTCGAGGGGACACCCGTGCTCTCGGACGACGAGTTCGAGCGGGCGTCCGAGGAGATCGCAGCGATCGCCTCTGACGATCGCCAGCCCGTCCTCGTTTAGTGGTCACGAGTCGAATTCGCACACGTGTGAATTCGGGACCAACGACGTCAGAGGCGACTGTCAGCGCTGGGTGGGCTCAAGCCCACCCAGTCTTCTGACATCGCCTGCCTCGACCGCGGCCGTCGCCCACCCCATTCCCAATGTCATCGTGGGTCGAATCGACCTCTGTGTCGTTTGAGTGCCGCCATTCCTCTGGCTGCGGCGACGACGCTCTACGCGTGTTGGACTCGCTCGAGCGGACTCGCGAGCGGCTGGGCCGGTGGTTCCCGCGAACCGTCGACGAGCTCACCGTCGTGCTCCACGACAGCGTCGCCTCGTTGACGCTCACCAACCCGTTGCTTCCACTCGTGTGGGCGGCGACGACTCCCGCAGCACGCCGGTATGTGACCGGGTGGGTGGGCCGTCGCGAGCTGCATGTGCTTGCACCCAGGCCGTTGCGAGCGAGGTCCTCGGGCGTCGCCGGGTCACGGGAAATGTTGGCGCTGGCGCCCGCTTCCCTGTACGCCCGCCGGGTCATCGCCGAGTGCAACCACGAGCTCCAGCACTCGCGGATCCGTGGCCGTGGCGCGCCGCAGCTGCGATGGGCTTGGCTGCTCGAGGGCGCAGCGCGCTGGTTCTCGGGCGAGACTGCGCAAGCGGGCGCAGCGATCCGCGTGCGAATGCGCGAGCCGCGCCGCCCCTCGTTCCCACCCAGCATGCGCGACGCGTCGTTGCTCGGCGGCACCGTGATCGACCACTTGGTCGCACGCAGGGGCGAGCTCGCGGCCGCCCAGCTCGCGGCGCGGCTGCATCCGCAGGGGCCCCGCGTGGCGCTCGCCAGAGCGTTCGCCGGCCGCTCGCTCGACGCCGTTGAGTTTGACTGGCGGACGCACCTGGAGAAGTTGACGCGATAATCGCGAGGTGGGCTACGACACGGATCTCGCGAACCGGATCCGCGAGCTGATCGCAGCCGAGGCGAACGTGACCGAGATGAAGATGTTCGGCGGACTCGCGTTCCTGGTCTCGGGGAACATGGCCGTTGCGGTTTCAGGGCAGGGCGGACTGTTGCTGAGAGTCGATCCCGCGCAGACCGACAGGCTGCTGGCCAAGCCACACGCGTCGCCGTTCGTGATGCGGGGCCGCCCGATGGACGGTTGGCTGCGGGTCGCGCCCGAGGGCGTCAAGACCAAGGCGCAACTGCGGCGCTGGGTCGATCGCGGGATCGGACACGCCCGTACGCTGCCGCCCAAACGGGGCTGACGAAAGGGCGCTACATCAACACAAGATCCGCCTCGGCCACCTGACCGTCGCGGATCGTGTACGCCCGGACCTCCGGGTCGTTCCCAGCGACGCCGACGATGATGTAGAGCACGTCGGGGTAGAACGCGAGGTTGATGTCGGTCTGGGATGGGTAGGGCGGGCTGCGCGTGTGCGAGTGATAGATCGCCCCGAGATCCAGGCCGGCGTCGTCGATCGCCATCTGAATCCGGTACTGCTCGGCGCCGTCGATCTCATAGCGGAGCGGACTCGCTGCCTGGTTGATCGCCGGATGGACGGCGATCGCGTCACCGTCGCGACTGGCGATCATCCCACAGCACTCGTTGGGCGCCTCCGCCTGTGCCTGGCGGACGATCTGCTGGTATAGCTCGCGCGCGATCCGCATCGGGTCGGCGAGGCTACCAGCGGAGGCCTTCAGGCGCTCCCAGACCCGCTTGGCGTCCGCGCACCGCCCGGCCCGACTACCACCACACCGTCGAGTCCAGATCCGCGATCTCGTCGACCGGGCGGGTGTAGATCCCCGAGGAGAAGTACTTGGACCCGTCGTCGGCGACGATGAAGACGACATTCCCCTCGTCGAGCTCACCGGCGATCCGGACGGCGACACGCGCGATCGCACCTGACGAGACGCCGGCGAATAGTCCCTCGTCGTCGAGCAGCTTGCGGGTGAACACGATCGCGTCCCGGTTGGTGACGAAGATCTTTCGGTCCAGCACCGACAAATCGATGATCGGCGGAATGAAGCCATCGTCCAGCGAGCGCAGGCCCTGCACGGGCTCGCCCTGCATCGGCTCGGCAGCGACGATCTTGACGCCGTCGCCGAGCTCCTCCTTGAGCCGCCGGCCGTTGCCCATCAACGTCCCGCCCGTACCGAGACCGGCGACGAAGGCACTGACCTCGTCAAGCTCCTCGAGGATCTCGAGTGCGGTCCCGTTGTAGTGAGCGTCCGGATTGGCCTGGTTGCCGTATTGGTACGGCATGTAATACGAGGAGTCCTTGGCGGCCATGTCGAGCGCCAAATCAACTGCTCCGTTTGACCCTTTCGCGCCCTCTGAATAGACGATCTCAGCGCCATACATCCGCAGCAAATCGGTGCGCTCCCGGGTCACGTTGTCGGGCATCACGACCTTCAGGTCATAGCCCTTGCGCCCGCAGATCATCGCCAGCGAGATGCCGGTATTGCCCGAGGTCGGCTCGAGAATCGTCTGGCCGGGGCGGATCAGGCCTTTGGACTCGGCGTCCTCGATCAGCGCCCGGGCGACCCGGTCCTTGACCGAGCCCGTCGGGTTGCGTGATTCGAGCTTTGCCCAGATCCGCACTCCCGGCCTGGGGCTGAGTCGCT
Source organism: uncultured Solirubrobacterales bacterium (assembly GCA_963805095.1). Lineage (GTDB taxonomy): Bacteria > Actinomycetota > Thermoleophilia > Solirubrobacterales > Solirubrobacteraceae > Palsa-465. The sequence continues at coordinate 199,977 of CAWDSW010000010.1, read as the reverse complement.
TCAGCTCGATCAACGGCGTGTGGCCGATCGACTGGACGATGTCCCCATAGCGTCCGCCACAGGGCTTGTTCCGCAGACTTTCGGTCGCCATGCTTCACAAAGGATAGTTGGAATCGCGTCGGCGACGGCCGGCACGACTGAGTGGGTGCTTCGTTATGAGGTGGCGCCGCCGGCCATCGCCGGCAGGATCACAAGCGTGTCGTTGTCGCTAACGACGGTCTCGAGACCCTCGAGGACGCGCACGTCCTCGTCGTTGAGGTAGACGTTGACGTATCGGTTGAGCTCGCCGTCGGCGTTGAACAGCTGCGCTTCGGTGTCCGGGTGGCTGTCGACGACAGCGCGCAGGATCTCACCGACGGAACCGCCGTCGGCGCGGATCTCACGCTCGCCGCCGACCGACGCGCGCAGCACCGGTGGGATTCGAATCGTGGCCATTGGCTGGGATCGTAGTTGCGATCGACCCGGCGCGCTCAGTCGCGGCAGGCAGGCTCAGTGAGCGCCGGCGCAGAACGCTTCGTAGTCGGGGAACACTCCCAATTCCTCGTCGCTGATCTCGTCGGGATCGCGCGAGCAGATCGGGCACTCCGGATCGCGCCGGACCTTGACCTCGGAGATCGTCGCCGCAAGCGCGTCGTACATCAGGAGTCGACCGATCGCCGGGTTGCCGACGTCGAGGATCAACTTGATGACCTCGGTCGCCTGGAGCAGCCCCATCGTCCCCGGCAGCACCCCGAGCACGCCGTTAGCGCCGCAAGACGGCGCCAGCTCGGGCGGCGGCGGCGTCGGGAAGAGGCAGCGGTAGCACGGCCCCTCGTAGGGCTTGAACACCGACAGCTGACCGTCGAAACCGAGGATCGCGGCGGACACCACCGGGATCCGCAGCCGCACCGAGGCGTCGTTGAGCAGGTACCGCGTCGGGAAGTTGTCGAGCCCGTCGACGACGATGTCGTAGTCGGGAAGGATGTCCAAGATGTTGTCCGGCCCCAGCCGCAGCTTGTGCTTGACGACCTTGACGTCGGGGTTCAGCGCCGCGATCGTCTCCTCCGCGGAGTCGACCTTGCTGACGCCGACTCGCTCGGTGGTGTGGATCACCTGGCGCTGCAGATTGGAGACGTCGACGACGTCGTCGTCGACGATCCCGAGCGTGCCGACGCCTGCCGCCGCCAGATACAGCGCCGCCGGCGAGCCGAGCCCGCCGGCGCCGAGCAGCAGCACCTTGGCGTCGAGCAGTTTCTGCTGACCCTCGATTCCAACCTCCGGAAGCAGCAGGTGCCGCGAGTAGCGGTTGCGCTGATCGGCGCTCATGAACCGGGGAACGTCGACCTCGTAACCCCGGTCCTTCCATAGCGTGAAGCCACCGGTCATCGACGCCGACGTTCTCGTAGCCGAGGTCCTCGATCAGGGTCCGTGCCGCCCACGCCGAGCGCTGGCCCGACGCGCAATACAGGATGACGCGCTGAGCGCGGTCGGGAGCGGATCCCTCGATCCGTGACTCCAAGTGGCTCTTCGGCACGTGGACGGCGCCGGGAATATGGCCGGCTGCCCATTCTTCGTCCTGGCGCACGTCGACCACGAGCGCCTCGGGCGGGCGGGCCCCGTTCAAAAGCTGATCACGCACCTGCGCCGGATCCACCTCGTCGATCCGGCTCTTGATCTGTCGCAGAACCTCGGCTCCGGAGGGACTCATCGCTCAAAACTCCTCAAAGGCAGTCAGGAATTGGTACTTCATAGAGTATAGCGCATGCCCAGACCCCGGGGGGTGGCTGCGAATGCCAGGCGATCCGCCAATACCGGGCCCCGAGTCTTGAGCGATCGTGTACTTGTCCGCGCGCCCGTACCATTCGGCGGCGCGTGCGCGCCCCGGTCGACCATATCCCAGCCCCGGCGTTCCCGCCCGGTATGCCCTGGCTCAACGTGGCGCCGCTACGGATGGACCAGCAACGCGGCCACCCCGTCCTGGTCGAGTTCTGGGACTTCTGCCGCCCCAATTCGATCCGCACCCTCCCGTACATGCCGCCTGGCACGAGCGCTATGCGGAACACGGCCTGCGGGTGATCGGAGTCCATTCGCCGGGCTTCGAACCCTCCTCGCAACCGGTCAACGTCGAGGCGGCGGTCGCACGTCTGGGGATCCGGTACCCGGTCGTGGTCGACCTCGAGCTGACGATCTGGCAGGAGTACGAGAACGTCGGCTGGCCCGCCCGCTACCTGTGGGACCACACGGGCGGCTGTTCGAGTTCCACTACGGCGAAGGCGCCTACGCCGAGACCGAACTAGCGATCCAGGAGCTGCTCGGCGTCGAGTTCGAGCCGCTCGCGCCGGTGCGACCAGAGGACGAGCCCGACGCGCTGCTCGTCCGCCAGTCCGACGACGTGGCCGGGCCGTACTCCGGCCCTACGTCGCCGGGGCCGTGTGGGGAGTGCTCGACGGCGTGGGCGTAATTCGCGTGGGCGCCACGAGCTGACGGTCGATCACCCCGGCGCCTATGAGCTGATTCGACACGAGCGCTCGACGGCCGGCGAGCTCGAGCTGGAGATGGGCGACGGGGTGCAGTGTCTCGCGGTCTGCTTCAGCCCCGGGCTGAAATGAGCCGGTGTCGTCAGCCCCGAATCCGGACGCGGCGGTAGCTGCGACCGCCGTCGGCGTGCGATACAGGCGATAGCCGCCACGGAACTGACCGACGGCAACCCCGTGCACGGCGTCGGTGAACCCGAGATATGTCCACCAGACCGCGCCGTTCGTGCCGGGGATCCGGCGCCAATGCGCTCCAGCATCGCTGGTGCGCCACAGCTGCTCGTAGCCGTAGACGGCGACCGTCGGTGAGGCGGCGGCGAAGGAAGCCAAGTTCGGCTCGGACGGCACCCCTGAGCGGGTCGCATCGCCGCCGACTCCACGGAAGTCCGCGCCCGGTGTTCGGCGAGCGCCAGACGCCGCTCTGGGTGCCGGTGGCGCAATACGCCCACACCGCAGGGAGGATCGCCTGCAGTTCGCATGCGACCGACGGCGGTGCTTTTCCAGCCAGCTTGAAGTGGTCGCCGAAGTCCGTCGAGATGTACACGCGGCTGCTCGAGCCGCTGCGGCTCTGCGTCTCGACCATCACCGTGGCCCCGTTAGCCCAAAGACCGGCGAAGGGAAACCCGGCAAACCTCCCGATCGAATGCCAGGCATCCCGGCCGACCGGCGAACGAAGCAGTCTGCCGGCGCCCTTGGCGGTGCGCACCACGGCGTAAGCCCGGCCCTGGGAGGTCGTGAGGTCAGTCACCGTGCCACCGACCTTGACCTGCTTCCAGGCGTGGGCACCGTTATGCGTGCTCCAGAGTTGCGGCCCAAACGCATAGCCGTTCTGAGGGTCGGCGAAGCGGAGTTCGTGGATCTGCGGTGTCCTCGGGGCCGGGAGGGCCGAAAAACTGCGGCCTGCGTTTTGGGTGGTCACGATCGCGGTACACGGCGGCGACTTGCAGGTCGCACTGCCGAGCAGCCACCAGTGACTGTCGCTGGTCGCCGTGAACGACACAGGACCGAAGCCCGCCGGCACCGGGCTTGCGGTGGCCACCGGCGCGCCGATCAGCAAGGCGCCCGCCAGCACGGCGACCGCCACCAGGACCACACATGACCTTGACGGCATCAATCGAGCAGATTGACGAGCCGGGGAGGCCCGTCGTCGTCGAGTTCGACCGCGAACCCCGCGCGGTATGGACTCCCGGGCTCGCTGCCCGTGAAGGCCGGATCGTGAAGCCAGCAGCCGCTGTTGAACAACCGCGCCCCGGTCGGACCCCTCCACTCTTCGAGGTCGTCCTGTGGCAGCGGTCCCGCACGGTGCGTGTGACCGAAGATCGCGTATGCCGAGACCGCCGCGAGCGACTCGAGCACGCCGCCGAACGCGACCAGGCCGGCGCGGCGGAAGCCGGTCGCCGATAGCTCCCGGTGAACCGGACCGATCCGCGCGGCGTTGAGCGCCGCGACGACGGCGGCGACGGCCGCATCCCATCCGAGTCGGCGAGGGCCCCGCGCATCGCGGATACGTTGCCAGAGGCGATCTGAGCCCTCCGGCTCGCGGCCGTTCCGCGTGACCTGCGCGCTCGCGTACATCCACGCGTAGATCGGCGCCAGAACCGCCTCGTAGTCCTCAGCGGCGGCGATCTCGCGCATCGGCCGGCCCAGCATCCTCGCCATCACGCCAGCGGCCAGACGCTCGAACGCCGGCACCGTGGTGCGACGGTCGAGGTAGTGCCCGTGGGTGGCGTAGACATCGTCGCGCAGCCAGATCCCCGGATAGCTCGCGCGCACCGTGGCGCCTGCGGCGCCGAGCAAACCAGCCAACACCGCGAGCGGCTCTCCGTCGCGCCAATCGACCGCCGCCGCGAGGCCAAGTGGCTCGGGCGAGCGCTCGGCCGCGCAGCGTCCGAGCCAGCCCGTCAGCAGCGCGTGATCGTGGTTGCCGGGGACGATCACGACCTCTCGGCCGGGCCCGAGTCCCTCGGCAAGCTCCGGCAGGACGCGCGAAGCCGAGGCGAGCGCGTCCCGGATCGGGCCCTGCCGAAACTCCAGGACGTCGCCGAGCAGGATCAGCCGGTCGGCGCGCTCGATGGCGGCGCGCAGAGCCGCGCGCGCCCGCGGGTCCTCGAGCCGAGCCCGCTCTCCCCGCACGCCGATGTGCAGGTCGGAGACGACCAAAGTTCAGCACCGCGCGGTCAGGCGCTGACTTGGCGGATCGCCTTCGGGAGCATGAAGCGGACGCCCTCGTGAATCACCTGCAGCTCCTCGACGGTCTTCGTGCCACGTGCGCGGAAGAACTCGACCAGGCGCTGGACCAGTTCCTCGGGCGCGCTCGCGCCGGAGGTGATTCCGACGATCCGCTTTCTCCTCGAGCCACTGCTCGTGGACCTGCGACTCGTTGTCGATCAGATGAGATTCGGCGCCGTGCTCGCGGGCGACCTCTACCAGCCGGTTGGAGTTCGACGAGTTGCGGCTACCGATCACGAGCACGAGGTCGCACTCTCGGGCCAGCTGCTTGACCGCGGCCTGGCGATTGGTCGTCGCGTAGCAGATGTCGTCCGTACGGGGTCCCTTGATTGCGGGAAAGCGCTGCCGCAGGCGATCGATCACCGCCTGCGTCTCGTCGACCGAGAGGGTCGTCTGGGAGATGTAGGCGACCCGATCCGGATCGGGGATGTCGAGCTCGTCGACGTCCGCTTCGTTCTCGACCAGGACGATGTGCTCGGGCGCCTCCCCCATCGTCCCCTCGACCTCCTCGTGACCATCATGGCCGATCATCACGATCGTGAAGTCTTCGGCGGCGAACTTGACCGCCTCGCGATGGACCTTGGTGACCAGCGGGCAGGTGGCGTCGATCACGTTGAGCCGCGCTGTTCCGCGTTGGCGTAGACGCTGGGCGCGACGCCGTGAGCCGACAGCACCGCGGTCGCGCCCTCCGGGATCTCGGTCTCGGAGTCGACGAAGATCGCGCCGTTCTCGCGCAGCTGCTCGACGACGTGCTTGTTGTGCACGATCTCCTTGCGAACGTAAACCGGGGCGCCGTACAGCTCGAGTGCCCGCTCCACGGTCTGGACGGCACGGTCCACGCCCGCGCAGTAACCGCGCGGGGACGCGAGCAGGAGCTTCTCAGGCGTGGACCCCATCGCGCCGTCCAGTGTAGAGGCGCACGGCGTTCACGCGAGCGGCCTGTAAAGCACGCTCACAATCCCGCAACAAAGCCCGATAGAACCACTCAGGCTCCCTGCGCGGCGTACTCTTGTGGCTGTTACTCCGGCTCCGAAAGGCACTGGTTTTGGCTCAGCAGCACCTCGATCGGCTGACCGCGACTGACGCGTCGTTCCTGCATCAGGAGACGCCCGCTGCGCACATGCATATCGGCGGGGTCCTGGTGTTCGCGGGACCCGCCCCGAGCCTCCAGGAACTGATCGACCACATCCACAGCCGTCTGAACAGGATCCCCCGCTACCGGCAGAAGCTGGCGTTCCCGCCGTTTGACGCCGGTCGTCCGCTGTGGATCGACGACCCGGCCTTCAATGTCGCCTACCACGTCCGCGGCGCTGCCGTGCCGGCGCCGGGCACCGATGCGCAGCTGATGGAGCTGGTGGCGCGAATCGCGTCACAGCCGTTCGACCGCGCCAAACCGCTCTGGGAGTGCCATCTGATCGAGGGGATCGCGCCCGAGCCCGGCGGCTCGCCGGAGAACCGCTTCGCGCTCATCTTCAAGACCCATCACGCGCTGTTCGACGGGGTGTCCGGGGTTGATCTCGCAACAGTGCTGCTCGACGTAGCCCCCGAGCCCGCGCCCGATGAGCCCGAGCCGTGGCAGCCCGAGCCAGAGCCGACGTCGGCTGAGCTGATGGTTGCCGGGCTGCGAGGCACCGTCGGCACGACCACCGAACTCGCATTCCGGGCGGCTGCCGCGGTGGTCCAGCCGGACCGGTCGGCCGGGGCGCTACGAGACGTGGTGGAGGGACTCGGCGAGATCGTCTGGGCGACGCTGAACCCGGCGCCGGCCACGCCGTTGAACGTCGAGATCGGTCCACACCGGCGGCTGGCCGTGATTCGCCAGCAGCTCGCCGACTACAGGCTCGTCAAACACGCGCTCGGGGGAACGGTCAACGACGTCATTCTGTCGGTCGTCTCGGGAGCGCTGGCCAAGTGGCTCCACGCGCGCAAGGTCCCGACCGCCGGGCTCGAGATGCGGGCGCTGGTGCCGGTTTCGGTCCGAGCGCGGACCGAGCCGAACACGCTCGGAAACCAGCTGACCCTGCTGCGCGGGCCGCTGCCGGTTTACATCGACGACCCGGTTGCGCGGCTCGCGGTCGTGCGGGTCGCGATGGACGGCCTGAAGGAGTCAAAGCAAGCACTCGGCGCGGCAACGCTCGCCGCGATGAACGATCTGGCCCCCCCGGCGGTACTCGCGCAGGCCTCGCGTCTGCAGTTCTCGACCCGTCTGTTCAACCTGCTCGTCACGAACATCCCCGGCCCACAGTTCCCGCTCTACGTGCTCGGCAGACGGTTGCAGGACATGTTCCCGCTGGCATTCCTGCCGAAGAACCATGCGCTGGCAGTGGCGATCATGTCCTTCAACGGCCGGATCGAATACGGCCTGCTCGGTGACTATGACGCCCTGCCGGACATCGGCGTCATCGCCGCCGGCATCGAATCATCGCTGGCAGAACTGGTGGCCGCGGCGAAAAACGGCGGCGCCAGCCGTCCGGCAGGAAAGCGGCCGAGACCAGCTCGGGAAGGCCGGAAACCAGCCGCGGGCGCCAACGGCGACAACCCGGTGTCGGTTCCGAACGCGGCCGAGTAAAAAAAAGTTTTTTGGCCACCCGCCAACCTTCGCCCTCTTGGTGCGTCCTACAAGACATATAGCGGGAGCCCTCCGTGCCTTTCGGTTCTCGCGCCAAAGTGCCGCCCACGTCTCGGCTGGTGTACGCCGTGTGCCCCCCTGAGCGTCGCCAGCGGGCGGACCTTGGTTGGCCGGGCCCGAAGGATCGGGCCCGGCCAACGCATTTAATGGGCTCCGGGACGAGTGTGTGCGGGACCATTCGGTGCCTGGATGGGTGATGACTGGGCGTGGCTGGCGGGAGGCCGTGCCACAAGACGTACCGGTGGTACGGCCTCAGGATCCGCGGGGAAACGTGGACGCCGACGCTGACGCTGCTGGCAGATCCCGACGCCGACGCCGACAGGCTGCCCGATCCCGATCCCGATCCCGAGCGATGCCCGAGCCGGAGCGGGGGCCGGTGGTGTCAGGAGCGGCGCTGAGGGGCTGCGGCTCGAACACACAAGCGCTGCTTGACAAGCTCGACCCGCGCGGGCACGCGCAGCGACGAAAACGCCGCACACGACCCCGATCGTCGAGAGGGTTGCAGCCTTTCCCACCCTCGGCGACGACAATCCTGCACAACTCCTCACCACCAACGACGCGTGAGGACTTTCCCCGCTCAACGGCGCGCGGTCCGTTGGCGCACGTCAGGTAGCCGCGTGTCCGCCCCAACCGCTGACTGGAACGCCCGCGCCGCCGAGGCGCAGGCGGCGCTGATCGCCAACTACCTGCGACCGATCGGACTGCCGGGCCTGGGCGTGCTGCGATCCCCCCCGACGCTGCACGATCGCCTCGCTGCCAGCTACTGGTGGCAAGCGCTGTTGCTAGACGCACTCCTCGACGCCCAACAGCGAACCCCTAACCTGGTCGCCGCTGGGCGAATCCGGTGGCTGCTCTGCGGCCAGTCGCTCGCCAACGGCGGCACGCTCCGACGCGAGTACTACGACGACATGGCCTGGATGGCGCTGGCGCTGCTGCGAACCGGCCGGCGACACGCGGCACGGCGCCTGTGGCAGACAATCAACGCCGGGTGGAACGACCATCACAGCGGCGGGATCCCATGGCGGGCACAACAGCCCTACTACAAGAACATGCCCGCGGTTCAGCTCAGCGCAATGGTGTCGGGGGTGACCCTGGTCGAGCTGGCCGCGCGGATTGAACGTCTTGGGCTCCCGGGTGATTTTGGCGGCCAGATGGCCGCCAGAGTCGCGCTCGGTGCAGCTACGAATTAGAAGCCGAGGGCGAACTTGGCGTCGTCGGTCATCCGCTCGGGCGACCACGCCGGCGAGAACGTCAGCTCGGAGTCGACCGAGGTGACCCCGTCGATCTCTCCGACGAACTCCGCCATCTGTTCGGCGACCTGGGGACCGATCGGGCAGCCCGGCGTCGTCAACGTGTAGGTGATCTTGACGGCACCTGCGTCCTGGATCTCGATCCCGTAGATCAGCCCCAACTCGACGAAGTCGAGCCCAAGCTCCGGATCGATCACCTCCCGGAGCGCGTCGGTCACCTCTTCCTCGACGATCATTGCGAACAGTGTAGACGGACTCCGCGCTGCGCTTCGGCAGAGATCTTCTCTACGCGCGCACAGATCTTTTCCACACGTCCTTCGATTTATGTAGGTTTCCGAGATCCTCGAGTTTCTGGAAAGCCCGTCGGTACTGGTCTGCAGCGGCGACGAGGACCGCAGTACCCAGAGCATCCGTCGGCGGGCGCTGGCGAGGGCGCTGGTGGCACAGCGCGACGTGACCGTCGACCTCCGGGAGCTGGCATTCACCGACACCTCGCTGATGGTCGACCTGGCGATGCTTTCGAACCGTCTGCGACGACGAGATCGGCAACTGCGGTTGCTCGGCCCCAAACCGCAGATCATGTCGATGATCGAGCAGGTCGGGCTGCACCGCCTGCCGGGCGTCCGCATGGACGGCGGTCCCGCGCCGGCGCTCACCTTCTAGGTCCGATTCGACAGCTGTCGTGGTGGTCCCGCGCGAGGCTCACTAGGATCTGGACCGCCCATGAGCGAGGACTCTGCCGACAGCTGGCTGCTTGCCGCATTCGCTGACCCCGCACGTGAGCTGTGGGGGTTGATCAGCTGCGGCCTCGAGCGCCAGGTGGCCGTCGGGCGGCTCCAGTCGCCCGCCGCGGGGACGACCGATGGCCTACCGACCCCAGAGTGGAGCCCGGCGCCGGAGCTCGCCCTGAGCTCTGCCGGCGCCTCAGGCCCGGTGTCGGCGACCGCCGACGCGGCTGACGCGCTCCGGCTGCAGCGGATCACCGGTACCCACGACCCGGACCGCGAGCCGATGGCCCTCGACGCACCGGCGGCCGTTTTCGCCGGCCCGAAGCTCGCCAAGCTCGACTCGGTCAGGATCCTCGCCGCGTGGTTTCCGGATGACCGCTCGATCGCCCTATCGGCGGTACGCCCTCGCGGCGGGCACGCCGACAAGGACGTGGTGTCCGTGCTCGTGACGGGAGCCGGAGTGGTCCCGGCCGACCCGGTAGCCCCCGGCGAGCCCGAGCCGCTGCAGGTGTTCGACCCGCGGCTGTCGACGACCTACGACGGCCGGGGGGACCCGCTACGCGCCGGTCTCGAGCTGTGGCTCGGTCCCGACGAGGACAGCGACCAGCGCCCGCTGCGAATGTCATGCGAAACGACCGGCAACCCGGTCAGCGCCGAGCTCGGCAAGCTTCATCTGGACGCGTACCCCCAGCGGTGTCATAGCCGCGGGGAGGACGGCGTCGGCGTCTACGCGCTCCTGCGCCCGCGCTGAGAGCCCGGGAGTTCGGGAGTTGGGGGTTCCCCCCCGCCGGAAACGTCGATCAGTTGTCAGAGCCGCCGAGGCGATCCCAGCAATACAGCTCGAGGCACTCGCCGGCAAGCTGCAGGCAGCGCTCGTCGGACAACCACGGCAGGACCGTGTCGAACGCTTCCTCCTCGCCGACCCCAGCCTCGAATGCGTCCTCGCCACGGAATCCCGCGGCGATCCGTAGCGCCTCACGCCGATTCTCGCCGAGCGACGGGAACACCGCGGTGAGGAACTCCGTGGTGGGGACCGGGTGGCCCCCCACCTCGAGCGAAGCATGCCAGGACGCCAGCAGGGAGAGGTCGTGCTCGTCGAGGTCGGCGATCGCCTTCGCATAGTGCGACTGGAGATCCTGCTCGGGGATCTCGTCGACCCATGCACGCACCACCTCTCCGAGGATCTGCCTCCGTGCCTCGCGCCCGACCGAGTCTGCGATCACCCGGATGGCGTTCTGCGGTTCGATGAAACAGAGCGGCATGGCCAGAATTTAGGCGCCCCTCCGGACGGAGCCACACGCGTTCTTGGTCCCGAAAGTACGTGATTTCGTACTTCTGGGACAAAGAACGCCCCGGCGCCCATTGGCGCCCTACAGCCCGAGCGCCTCTCGCACCTGCTCGATCAGGTCGGGGTCGGGCTCGACACCGACGGGTAGCCCGGCCCGTACCCGCTCGCCCACCCCCCAGTTGCGCAAGCCCAGATCGAGTGCCGCGAACGGCACTCCGCACGCCTCGGCGAGGTCGGCGGCTCGCCGCTCGAGCAGCATCGGATCGCCGATCCCGAGCGCCCGCTTGGCCGCCAACGTCGTCTCGTCACTGCCGCCCAGCCGCAGCGTTCCAGCCTGTAGCTCGTAGACCGATAGATACCCCAACAGAATCAGCAGCTCGAAGCGAGCATCACGAAGCATTCCAGGCAGTGCCAGCCGCTCGTAGACGCGCTCAAACCGCCGCTCTCGCGTCCACGCCGCCTCGCCGGTGAACGCAGCTGCCTGCGAACCGGCCCGGGCGGCCCAGGCCCGGTAGGCCGCGATGGTCACGGTGCCGCGCGTCTCGTGATAAGCGCTGCGAGGCCCCGTGGCGACCCCCTCCAGGGCCGGCATTTCGCCCGACGCCCACGACACCCGAGCCGCATCGATTGCGGCGAACGGCTGCTCATCCTCCAGCGGCGCCAGATACGCGACCAGGAACGCCAGCCAGGTTCGTTCCTCCAGATCGGCGGCGGGGTCGGCGATCTCCGCCCACAGGCCCACGGGCTCGGATTCCATCACTTCGAGCCGCGATACCGCGAAGGCGAGCTCTTCGGCCAGCCGCTCGGCGTCCTCGCTCGATTTCAGGCCTGGCACCAGACCTGACCGGTAGCCGTCCTCGGAGCCGCGTGCGAGCCGTCTGACGGTCACCCCGGCACCGCGTCCAGCGCTTGAACCATCGCGTCGTTGACGTGTGGCCCTGTCCCCGCCCGCCCCGGCACTGACGGCCGGCCGCGGCGAGCCGGCGTTGGGTTCCCTGGATCGCGTCCCTGAGCCACCACCACCCGGGGCGCTCGAGGACACCACCGGCCGCAGCTCGACAGCCTGCTCACGTGCGCAGATCGGGCAGTTCTGGATGAGCCTGTTGTGGCGGCAGAAAGTTGGCACAGCCTGCAATCGTGCCATGCCGGCGCCGAATGAAGATTGTCCAGTTGTTACCCGACCTCGAAAAGCAGGCGCCGAAGCGCGCCGGGAGACCCAGATCCATCCAAGCCTCCCGGCGCAGTCAGGGAAGTGGGGGCGCAGTTCCCTGACAGTGTGGGCCGCGGTATTCCGCCGGCCCACGTTTAGCGCTTCACCCAAGAGTGCCCCAACGGGTGAAACGGAACGGGTGGGTTTACGTCTCGCGATCTCCCGGTCCGGTGAAGAACTGCTCGCCGGGGCGCACGGTGCCCGCAGCCTCGGCCTCATGCCTCAACGTGCGATCCGGCTCGCCGCTCCAGGCGCCGATCGCAAGCAGCTCACGATCCTGGTCCATCGGCGCCCCGCCGAGCGCACGGTTGACGACGCGCGCGCAGGTGCGCCCCTCGGCGATCGCGGTAACGACGAGCGATTGGCCGATCCTGGCATCGCCGCAGGCGAACACGCCTTCTGTGGAGGTCCGAAATGTCTGGTTGGTGCTGATATTCCCGCGCGAATCGAGCTCCAGCGCAAGGTCCCGGACAAGGCCGTCGTGTTCGGGATGCTCGAACCCGATCGCGATCAGCACGAGGTCCGCCTCGAGCACGAACTCGCTCCCGGGGACCGGTGTCAGATCGCGCGAGGAGGTGCCCGTCACCTGGCGCGCGTAGACGTGGGTGACGCTCCCGTCCTTGCTCCCAAAGCCCGTGACCTCCGTGCCCCAGCGTCGCTTGCCGCCCTCCTCCAGCGCATAGGTGGTTGCGGTTCGCTTCGGCGGCAGCGGCCACGGATGCCGGGGGTCGGACTCGCTCAACTCCCTGTATACGTCAAGCATCACGACGCTGCGGGCACCCTCGCGATTGGAGTTGGAGACGCAGTCCATCCCGGTGTCGCCGCCGCCGACGACGATCACGCGCTTGCCCGCAGCCGAGATCTCCCGGCCCGGCGCGGTGGCGCGCGCGGGACGCCCCTCCTGCGCGGCGACCCAGCGATTGCGCTGATAGAGATAGTCCATCGCGAGGTGAATTCCGGCGTTGTCGCGACCGGCGACGACGATGTCCCGGGAGACACGCGAGCCGACCGCGATCACGACCGCGTCGTACCGACTCTGGAGCTCGGCGATCGGAAGGTTGTGACCGACATCGACGCCATAGACGAACTCGATCTCCTCCTGTTCGAGGATCTCGACGCGGCGATCGATCAATGCCTTCGGAAGCTTCGCGTCGGGGACGCCGAACCGCATCAGCCCACCGGGGCCCTCGTCGCGCTCGTAGACGGTGACGCGGTGGCCACAGCGGTTGAGCTCGTCAGCGACCGCCAGCCCAGCCGGTCCGGATCCGATCACCGCGACGGTCTTGCCTGACCGCCTGGTCGGCGGCTCGGGTACGATCCAGCCCTCGGCGAAGGCGCGCTCGGCGATCGCCAGTTCGATCTGCTCGATCGCCACCGGCTCGTCGTTGATCGCCAGCACGCACGCGGATTCACAGGGCGCCGGGCAGATCCGGCCGGTGAACTCGGGGAAGTTGTTCGTCGAGTGCAACTGGTCGATCGCGTCGCGCCACTTATCGCGGTAGACGAGGTCGTTCCAATCCGGGATCAGGTTGCCGAGCGGGCATCCCTCGTGGCAGAAGGGCACGCCGCAGTCCATGCACCGAGCGCCCTGGCGGCGGAGCTCGTCCTCGCCCTGCAGTCCGAAGTACTGGTTGTAGTCGCGGACGCGCTCGGCCGGGTCGCGTTTGTCGAACCCAACCCGGTGGATCTTCAGAAAGGCGCCAAGCTCACCCATCGATCATCCCAAGGTCCTATCTCGACTGGGGGGTGCGACCGGGGCGACAGAGGAGCGAGCGAGACGAGAACGCAGGGGGTGAAGGCGTGGCAGCGCCACGTCGAACCCGCGAGGACGAAGTATCGCGAAGGTCATATGTTGCATCCGGGCGTGCACACCAATTGAGATAGGACCAGGGCGGCTTAGGCCGCGTCCTCGCGAGCGCCGCCGGTCAGTGCCGCGCCCGCGTCCGCGGCGGCCGCGTCCGCCGCGGTGCGCTCGGCCAGCACCCGCTTGTAGTCGCGTGGCATCACCTTGACGAAGCGCTGGCGGGCACCCCGATCCCACTGAGCCAGCAGGTTGCGGGCGACGACCGAGCCGGTCCGCTGGGCGTGCTCGGAGATCAGTGCACGCAGCTCCTGTCCGTCCGCGCCGTCGGTGACCTCGTCGAGGTCGACCAGCTCGGTGTTGCAACGCCCGCCGAAGCCGCGGTCGACGTCGTATACATAGGCGATCCCGCCGCTCATGCCGGCGGCGAAGTTACGGCCCGTGGGCCCAAGGACGACGACTCGGCCGCCGGTCATGTACTCGCAGCCGTGGTCGCCAACCCCCTCGACGACGGCCCAGGCGCCGGAGTTGCGAACCGCAAAGCGCTCGCCCGCCAGCCCGCGGAAGAACGCCCGGCCCGAGGTGGCGCCGTACAGGACGGTGTTGCCGACGATCATGTTCTCCTCGGCGCGGAACAGCGCCGTCTCCGGCGGACGGACCGCGATGATCCCGCCCGACAGACCCTTGCCCGCGTAGTCGTTGGTCTCGCCCCGCAGCGCGAAGCTCACGCCCGCCGCCAGCCAGGCACCGAAGCTCTGGCCGGCGGAACCACCGAAGACGATCTCGATGGTGCCCTCTGGCAGGCCGCGGGGGCCACGGCGCTGGGCGATCTCGCCCGACAGGATGCCGCCGACGGTCCGATTGACGTTACGGACCGGGATCGGTCCCAGCCTCACCTGTTGGAGCTTCTCGATCGCCGGAGCGCATCGCCGCAGGAGCTCCCAGTCGAGCGCATCCTCAAGCACCGGCTCAGGCCCACGAGTCCGGCGCCTGTCGATGCCGACCGGCACGTCGGGGGTCTGCAGCACCGCCGTGAGGTCGACCTTTCTCGCCTTCCAGTGGTCGATCGCCGTGTCCGTGTCAAGCAGGTCGGCGCGGCCGATCAGGTCCTCGAACCGACGTACACCGAGAGCGGCCATCAGCTCTCGGACCTCCTCTGCCACGTTCATCAGGTAGCCGGTGACGTGCTCGGGGATACCGCGGAACCGCTCGCGCAGGACCGGGTCCTGCGTCGCGACGCCGACCGGGCAGGTGTTCAGATGGCAGACCCGCATCATGATGCAGCCCATCGCGATCAGCGGCGCAGTCGAGAAGCCGAACTCGTCGGCCCCGAGGAGAGCCGCGATCACGACGTCGCGACCGGTCTTCAACTGGCCGTCGACCTCGACGGTGATACGGCTGCGGAGGCCGTTGAGCATCAACGTCTGCTGCGTCTCGGCGAGACCAATCTCCCATGGGACGCCGGCGCCGTGGATCGACGACTGCGGCGAGGCGCCGGTGCCACCGTCGCCACCCGAGATCGTGACATGGTCGGCGTTCGCCTTCGCGACGCCCGCGGCGACCGTGCCGACGCCGACCTCCGAGACGAGCTTGACCGACACCGACGCCCGCGGGTTCGCGCATCGCAGGTCGTAGATCAGCTGTTTCAGATCCTCGATCGAATAGATGTCGTGGTGCGGCGGCGGCGAGATCAGCCCGACGCCGGGAGTCGAGTGACGGATCCGGGCGATGTAATCGTCGACCTTGTGGCCGGGGAGCTGCCCGCCCTCCCCCGGCTTTGCGCCCTGCGCCATCTTGATCTGCAGCTGGTCGGCGTTGACCAGGTAGTGGGTCGTCACGCCGAACCGCCCCGACGCGATCTGTTTGATCGCCGAGCGCCGCAGGTCGCCGTTGTCATCGGGCTTGTACCGCGCCGGATCCTCGCCACCCTCGCCGGTGTTCGACTTCGCCCCAAGCCGGTTCATCGCGATCGCGAGCGTCTCGTGCGCCTCGCGGCTGAGCGCGCCGAGCGACATCGCTCCGCTTGTGAACCGTTTGACGATCCGAGTCGCCGGCTCGACCGCCTCGAGCGGGATCGGATCGGCCACGGTGCGCAGCCTCATCAATCCGCGCAGGGCGGACTTGCGGGTCGCGTCGCCGTTGGCCATCTCGGCGAACTCCTTATAGGTCTGCCACGAGTCGCCGTTGGCGCCGCGGACCGAGTGCTGGAGCTTGGCGATCGTGTCCGGGTTCCAGATGTGGGTCTCGCCGTCGCGACGCCATTGCAGCACGCCGCCGACCGGCAGCAGGTCGCGTTCGGTCGGGGGATAGGCCCGGAAGTGGCGCTCCATCGCTTCAGTCGCAAGGTCCTCGATACCGACGCCGCCGATCCGCGACGCAGTGCCGGTGAAGTGCTTGTCGATCAGCTCCCGGTCGAGCCCGACCGCCTCGAAGATCTGCGCGCCGCAGTAGGACTGGATCGTCGAGATCCCCATCTTCGAGATCGTCTTCATCAGGCCTTTTCCGATGGCCTTGACGATCAGCTTCTCCGCCTCCTCGCGCTCGAGCTTGCCAAGCACTCGCCGCCCGGGCTCGGTTGAAAGCCTGACGCTCGGGTCATCCGACTGACCGACCGGCAGCAGCGAGCGATCCGCGAGCTCGTCGAGCGATTCGAACATTACGTACGGGTTTATCGCCGAGGCCCCATAGCCGATCAAAGTCGCCATGTCGTGGATCTGGCGCGGTTCGCCCGACTCGATCACGAGTCCTGTCCGCAGCCGCGTCCCGCTGCGGACGAGGTGGTTGTGGACCGCCGAAACGGCCAGCAACGACGGCATCGCGACGCGTTCGGGCCCGAGATTGCGATCCGACAGGATCAGAATGTTGGCGCCGTTGTCGACGTAGCGGGCCGCCTCCTCGCAGAGCGCGTCGAGCCGCTCCTCCATCCCGGCCGTGCCGCGCTCGACCGGCCAGGTGATGTCGAGGGTGGCCGCGTCAAAGACGTCATGGGAGACCTGCCGGAGCTTCTCGAGCTCGTGGTTGCGCAGGATCGGTTGGTCCATCACCAGCTGGTGCGCCTGCTCGGGCGCCTCGGCCAGCAGGTTCAGCTCGGCTCCGACGCCGACCTGCAGGCTCATCACAACCTGCTCGCGGAGCGGGTCGATCGGCGGGTTGGTGACCTGCGCGAACAGCTGCTTGAAGTAGGTGAAGAGCGCCGGCTGGCGGTCCGACAGGACCGCCAGGGCCGCGTCGTTGCCCATCGACGCGACGGGCTCCTCGCCCTTCGAGGCCATCGGCGCGATCACAAGCTTGAGGTCCTCCTGGGAGTAGCCGAACGCGAGCTGCTTGGACCGCAGCGGCTCGATCCGCGGCGTCCGCGGTTCGCGATCGGGGAGGTCGTCGATGTGGACCACAGCGTTGCGATACCACTCGCCATATGGGCGGCGACGGGCGACCCGCAGCTTCGCCTGCTCGTCGTCGACGATCTTGCCCTCCTCCAGGTCGAGCAGGAACATCTTCCCGGGCTGCAGACGGCCCTTGCGCTGGACGTGCTCGGGCGCCACGGTTAACACGCCCGTCTCGGAGGCGAGGACGACGTAGCCCTCGGTGTCCTGGATCCATCGCCCGGGCCGGAGGCCGTTGCGGTCGAGTACCGCGCCGGCGATGCGCCCATCGGTGAACACGACGGCGGCTGGTCCGTCCCACGGCTCCATCAGGCAGGAGTGGAAGTCGTAAAAGCCCCTGACGTCGGGATCGAGGTCGCGCCGGGTGCGGTAGGAGTCCGGGATCATCATCATCATCGCGTGCGGAATCGAGCGCCCGCTCAGCACCAGCATCTCCAGCACGTTGTCGAGCACGGCCGAGTCGGAGCCGCCCTCCTGGGCGACCGGCATCAGCTTCTGCAGGTCTTCGCCGAACAGCTCGGACGCCAGCTGGGATTCCCGCGCCCGCATCCAGTTGGCGTTGCCGCGCAGGGTGTTGATCTCCCCGTTGTGGGCGACCATCCGGAATGGGTGCGCCAACCCCCAGCTCGGGAAGGTGTTGGTCGAGAAGCGCGAGTGCACGAGCGCCAGCCGAGAGGCGACGCGCGGGTCGCGCAGATCCGTGAAGTAGCGCGGCAACTGCGGCGCGGTCAGCATTCCCTTGTAGACGATGGTCCGCGAGGAGAAGCTCGGCAGGATCACCTCGTCGGGTGCCGCCTTCTCGATCAGCCGGCGGATCACGTACAGCTTGCGCTCAAACTGGCCCTGGTCCAGCTGATCGGCGGCCGCGATCAGCGCCTGACGAATACGCGGCTGTGAGGCACGGGCGGTGTCGCCGATCTGACGGTCGTCGACCGGCACATCGCGCCACCAGATCACCTGCTGGCCCTCGGCGGCCACGGTCTCCTCGATCAGCCGCTCGATCTCCAGGCGCCGTTCGGCGTCGGTCGGAAGGAAGCAGACGCCGACGCCGTAGCGCCCGGCCCTCGGCAACTCGACGCCGGCGGCGGCCCCACGGAGAAACGCGTCGGGGATCTGCAGCAGAATCCCAGAACCGTCACCCGTGTTCGGATCGGCGCCCTCAGCGCCGCGATGCTCGAGGTTGCCGAGCGCGTCGAGGCCCTTCTCGATGACGGCGTGAGTGGCCTCCCCCCAGAGCTTGGCGACCAGCGCGATACCGCATGCGTCGTGCTCGGTTGAGGGGTCGTAGAGGCCGTTGGCCCCGCTTGGCGCTGGTGCGTGCTTCATATCGAGGAGGGGTCGGTCGCTGTCTACAAGCGGCGCCGCTACAGACCCCTGCGGGGAGGCGGCTACGTCTTATTAAGACTACCGGCTTTTTGTCTAGGGCCCGAAGGGGAATTAGATGTGGGAATTGACGAGTGGCTGGGCGTGATTGACGGCGTCGGCTCGCCGCGAGAATACCGAGCGTATTTGAGGGCGAGCCGACGCCGTCAGGCGCGTCCAGACGCCGTCAAGACCTCAAATAATTCCCCTACGGGCGCTTAGCGACGGAGCGCGACGACTTCGGTTTGGCGGTCCGCGACTTGGACGCCGACGCGCTCTTTGACTTGGCCGGCGCGGCTCGTCCGTCGTCCGTCTCGTCCGAGCTCCCGCTGGTCACGGCCGCCAGGCTCGCCTCGAGCGCTGCCATCAGATCGGGAGCGGCGGAAGCGGCCTGCGGAGCCGCCGGGGGCGGAGTGATCTCCTCGCCCGCTGCCTTGCGCTCGATCAGCGCCAGCACCTGATCGCGGTAATCGTCGCGAAAGCGATCGGGGTCGAACTCGCCGGAGAGCGAGTCGATCAGCTGCTGCGCCATCTGGAGCTCCCGCGGCGATGTCTCGGTCTCCCGGATCGTGTCGAGTTCGTCGAGACGGTCCGGCGAGTTCACCTCATCGCCGAACAGCATCGTCGAGAGCATCAGCACGTCGGATTCGCTCCCACCCGCCCGCAGCGCGCACAACTGCTGTTTGGAACGCAAGACCACGCGACCGATCCCGACGCGGTCCGATTCCCGCATCGCTTCCAGCAGCAGCCTGTAGGGCTTGGCCCCACCCGCAGAAGGGGCGATGAAGTAGGAGTTGTCGTAATAGATCGGGTCGATCTCGCCCAGATCCACGAACTCCTCGATCTCGATCGTGTGCGTCGTCTTCGGGTCGAGCGCGTCGAGCTCCTCCGGCTCGATCACGACATAACGGTCCGGCGCGAGCTCATAGCCCTTGACGAGATCTTCGAAGGCGACCTCCTCGCCGGTCGACGCATCGACGCGCTTCTGCTTGATCCGAGCGCCTGTTTTGGCCGACAGCTGGTGGAAGCGGACGCTCTTCGGCGACGTCGCCGAATACAGCTTCACGGGTACGTTGACCAGCCCGAAGCTGATCGCCCCACTCCAGATCGCACGTGCCATCAGCCGGGTTGTACCCGCGATCGGTCTATCTGGCAACACTCGGGCGCGGATTTGCCTGAGTACGTTTTGAGCGAGATGGTCCAAAACCCGCTGCGCGATCTCACGAACCGGCGGGTGCTCGCGTTAGGTCCTTGGAGGAATTAATTGTGGGAATTGACGTAAATCGACGATGACGTTGCCGCCATTCCAGAAGCTGCTCGATGCCCACGCCGGCGATGTCCACCGCTTTCTGGTGGCGACCGTCGGGCGCCTCGAGGCCGACGACTGCTACCAGGAGACCTGGCTGGCAGCGCTGCGGGCGTATCCGCGTCTCCGCGATGCCGGCAACCTTCGGGGATGGTTGTTCACGATCGCCAACCGCAAGGCGATCGACCATATCCGGGCTCGTAAGCGGGCTCCGCTCCCGGTTGGGGCGGAGCTGCCGACGCGGGCCGTGGAGGACGAGCATCTGCTCGCTGACGGGGGCGTGCGCGCCGCCGTCAGAGCGCTGCCCACCAAGCAGCGAACCGCGGTCGCGATGCGCTACGAGCTCGACGCTGACTACGCACTGATCGCACAGACAATGGGAATCACCCAGGAGGCGGCGCGCCGGAACGTGCACGAGGGCCTGAAACGGCTGCGCCGGGAGGTGGAAGATGATGGACCTGCCTGATCTCACCGCAGCGTTCCAAGCGGCGGGACTGATCGACCTCGCGTACACGATCGAGCCGACGCCCGTCGGGCGGCTGCTGCTGGCCACAACCCCGCGAGGCCTGGTCCGCGTCGCCTATCTCGATGACGACCACGACGAGGATCGGGTGCTCGCCGCGCTGGCGCAGCGGATCTCGCCGCGAGTCTTGGCGGCTCCGACCCGCCTCGATGCCCCACGCCGCGAGCTCGACGAGTTCTTTGCCGGCCGGCGGCACTCGTTCGAGACCCCGATCGATTGGCGGATGACGCAAACAGGATTTGCCCGACGGGTGCTGCGAGCGACCAGCAGGATCCCGTTCGGGGAGACCGCGAGCTACAAGCAGGTGGCGAGCCGAGCCGGTAGTCCACGGGGCTTCCGAGCTGCGGGAAACGCGCTCGGCGCCAACCCGCTGCCGATCGTCGTCCCCTGCCATCGGGTCCTGCACGCCGGTGGTGGCCTCGGTGGCTACACCGGGGGACTCGATCGCAAGCGAGCGCTGCTGGCGCTCGAAGGGTTCGCGCACGAACCCTGATCCACGCCGGCGCCAACCCTTGAGCAGGAATCGGTCGGGATCGAGGCGGTGCCGGGGGTCTCAGCCCGGCACCGCCTCGACTAGCCCCCGGCTCCCGCTTGTGCCCCTACGCCCCCGCTCTCAAGTCTTGTGACGCTTTGCACGATCTCGGCGAGCTCGAGCCAGCCCCAAAAATCGCTGCGCTTGCCCGTCGGCAGGGTCGCGGTCCCCCGGACCGGATCCGAGCCGATCACGATCTGTACAGAAAGCTCCCCGAACTCGCCTTGATCGTTCACAGCGCGGAGTCTCGCGCCCAGCGTCGGCATCCGCATCGGGAGCCCCCCCTGATCTTTCGGCCTGCAACCCCATCTCAGATCGACCTGACTCGACACACACTTCCTCGAGCGGCCTACTGATAGATGAGGCGGAGGCCCAACAGCTGGGTGACCGTCACGAACTTGTAGCCCTCGCCTCGTAGTGTCGCGATCTCCTGGGGAAGCGCGGCGAGGGTTTGGCCCCGCGGGCCTCCGCCGAAGTGCTGAAGGACGATCGCGCCGTCGTGCGCACCGGAGACGACTCGCTGGTAGATCACCGGGGTGCCGGGCGTTGTCCAATCCGACGGGTCGACATCCCAGCTGACCGTCAGGAGACCCAGCGAGCGGGCCAATGCGACCAGCTCCGGATCGACATCGCCGTACGGTGGCCGCCACAGGCATGGCGTGAACCCGGTGCGCTGCTTGATCGCGTCGATCGTCTGCTCGAGCTCGGCCTGCTGCTCGGCAGGCGACAGCGAGGTCATCATCGGATGGGTCCAGGTGTGATCGCCGATCATGTCTCCGTCGGCGAGCATCGCTCGCTGGATGGAGCCCGTCGGGTCGTACTCGGGAATCTGCTCGCCGATTTCGAAGAACGTCGCCGGCACCTGTTCACGGGAGAGCAGATTGACGAAGTCCATCGCCGGCGGATCCGGCGAAGGACCGTCATCGAAAGTCAGCGCCAGTTCGTGTTGATCCGCCGGACCCGAAGAGACCTCGGACGGCCCGGAGGGAACGCACCCGACGAGCTCCGGAGGGTGCAGCTCGAGCGGCTTCGGCCTGCCCGGGAACGTGGTGTCGCAGCCACCGGTCGAGGCTTCAGCGCTGTCACACGCCGGAGTGGCGACACTGCTGATCACCTGCCAGCGGACCCGCCGGTCTGGGTGAAGCCTTGACGCTGAAAAGCTCGACACTGGAAAGCTCGCGGTGAGCTCCGTTGGGCTCGAACGAGTCACCGTCGCCTCCAGCTTCCGAGCCGTTGCCGTGCTCGTGGCGGTCGCTCGCTCGTCAATCAGCGTCGGACCGCGGTCAGGATGTCCCGAGACACAGATCCGTGAAGCGAGGGTGCTGCTGTCGGGGGGTTGATCAACAGGCACAAGGTCCGGTGGTGGTGCGCCAGCGCAAGCGGGAAGAAAGGCCTCGCGAGCCGCACCCTCCAGGCCAGCAGCGTGCCGTCTTGCGTAAGCGAGCTTGCGAGCACCGGGATCGGCCTCGCGTCCGTCATCGGCGAGCCGGTCCCGGTCACCCTTGGGTGAGTGGCCGGCGCGCCGCCGGAGCCCGCGATCGCACGACCGAATGCCGGGGTGACAGCCATCGCGATCCCGGCGGTCAGGATCCCGGCGAGCGCCACGACGCTCGCCGTCGCCCTGCGCCGGGCTGGGGTTTCGGCTTTCGCGCTGACTGAAGCAGTAGCGAGTGCACGGTCAATCGTCGTCCTCGCATACATGCTGTCAGTGAACTGCACGCGAGGCCGCCGGTTCGGCGCGCCCAGCTACGCGGTTCTCAAGCGGTCGTCACGCGGTCATCGGCGGAACGCATGCGCTCGCTCAGCAGGTCGCGGGCCTGCTGCCCCTGGAGCCCGAGCTTCTGATAGATGTGGGCAAGGTGCGTCCCGACCGTCTTGGTCGTGATGAAGAGCGCCTGGGCGATCTCACGATTCGCGTACCCGGAAGCGGCCAGCTCGGCGACACGCCGCTCGGATGGGGTCAGCGAGTCCGGTCCGGAGACGTGGTGGCGGCGGAGCCGGGCTCCGGTCGCCTGCAGCTCCTCGCGCGCCCGCTCGGCGAGGACCTGGGCGCCGCAGCCCTCCGCGATCATCAGCGCCTCCCGCAGCGGCTCGCGCGCGATGGCTCGTCGACCCGTGCGCCGCCAGGCGGCCCCAAGCTCGCACAGCGCCGCGCCTAACTCGAGCACAGCCGGGGAGCCCCTCAGGACTTGGACCGCCTCCTCCAGCAGCGGCACGCCAGCGGCCCCGCCGGTGATGACTCCGTAGGTCCGCAATGCAACCCCGACCCCACGCGGCTGGCCGAGCTCGCGGGCCCGCGCCAGCTCGAGCTCCGCCAGCGCCAGGGCCTGTTCGAGATCATCGGGTGCGAGCGCAACCGCCAGCCGTGAGCGCCAGGGCGCAAAGCTCGGGTTGTTGACGATGACGTTCTCTTCGGCCTGTCGCAGGTCGTCGATCGCGCCCGCTCTGTCGCCTTGGGCGAGCCTGATTGAGGCGCGGGCGATCAGCGCGTGCAGTGACGCCGACGTTCCGCGGGCACGTTCGATCGGAACCGCGCCGATCGCCTCCGCCGCCTGATCGAGGCGTCCGAGCTCGCGCAGGGCATCGGCCAGGCAACCCATCATCCAGGTCACGATCCACATCGCCTGTAGCCGTTGTGCAAGCTCCAGCGCGTTGCGGGCATCGATCGCAGCCGTCTCCAGGTCGCCGCGACGGAGCGCGAGATAGGCGCCCCAGGCCAGGTCGATCAGGTGGGCACCGATCGAGCCACGGGCCCTGGCATCGGCCCGGACCTGCGCCAACAACAACTCGGCCCTCCCAACCTCGTCCGCCAGGATCAGAACCATCGCGGCGTAGACGACGATCGGCGTACTGCCAGTGTGATCGGCGACGAAGCTGCCGCCGTCGAGCCCGTCGTCGAGCAGCTCCCGCCAAGCCGCGTTGTACGGTCCCCGTTGCGCCTGCCAGCAAGCGTCGAAGATCTTCAGCGCCCGCCCCTGGGGCCCCGCCTCGTCTGCCAACGACCGCAGGCCGGGCAGCCGCGGCTCTAGCAGCGCCACGAGGCGCGCGTCGACCGAGGCGGTCGCCGCCCGGATCGTCTCGAGCGCTACCCGCAGCTGAACCGGCGCGTCACCGCCGAGCTGCTCCAGGACACGGGTCAGCATCGCGTGCGCGCCAACCGCGTCGCCGCCGGTCCAGATGAGCAACTCCCCAAGTACGCACGCTGTACGCACCCGTGCGACCGGATCGATCGCGAGCTCGAGCGCTTCGCGAAGGTGCTCGACCGCAGCTGGATCGTGGTCGAGCGCCTCTGCCTCGCCCAGCTCCTGAAGCACCTCCGGGCGCTGCTGCGCGGTGGGGGGCTCGGCGAGCGCTCGCCGTAGCAGCAAGGCGGCCGAGCGTGGGTTTCCCCGGCTCAGCGCCTCCCGCGCGGCGCGCCGCAGAAGCGACACCGCTTCCGGCTCGCCGGCCGGCGCCGAGCGCAGCAGATGTGGACCGACGGCTGTGGGCGACGCCCCACCGGCTGCCAGCAGCAGCGCCGCGTGGTGGTGCTCGGAAGCCAGCTGGGCGGGTGGAATCTGCTCGTAGATGACCCTTCGCAGGAGAGGATTCACGAAGCCGATCGGCTCGGGCGTCAGGATCTGAGCGGCGATGAGTTCATCCGCGGCCCGGCGACCCTCGCCCGCGTCTATCTGGGAAAGGGCGATGGCCTGGGACAGTGACGCCTGTTCGAGCACCGCCACGGAGCACGCAAGCGCGGTTGCCTCGCTCCCCAGCCGAACCAAGCGCGCCAGTACCGCCCGCTCGACCGTCGCCGGCGACACGCTGTCGACATGGGCGACGTTGTCCCGGTTGGGCTGCACTCGCTCGGCGTCGAGCTCGGAAAGCAGCTCGCGGACAAGGAACGGATTACCGGCACTGGCGCGAGCACAGGCCGCGCAGAAGGCGTCGTCGGCATCCGCGCCGAGGCCCGCACGAACCAGTTCGGCAACCGCGTTCGCCGTCAACGTGCGCGGACGCAGCATCCGCAGATCGGGCTCCGATCGGATCGCCGTCAACAGGCCTTCGTCGGTCGCCGGCTCGCCGCTGCGAACGGTCATCGCGAGCACCACCGGCAGTTCGCTGCAGCGTGCCGCCAGGTAGGCGATGAACTGGAGCGAGGGCGCGTCGGCGTTCTGCGCGTCATCGAGCGCCACCAGCAAGGGCGCGTTCTCCGCCAGGTTTGCGGTCAGCCAGTAGAGCCCGTGGACGAAGCTGAAGCTCCGGTCCGAGGCGGGCGCCGCCGGCTCGAGCTCTCCGGGTTCCAACAGCGGTCTCGCGAGACCGGCTGCGCCCGCCATCAGCGCTGTCCGCTGCCCCGGGTCGGCCCTCGCCATTGGCCCTTCAAACAGCTGGCGGGCGACACCGAAGGCGAATTCCCTCTCGAGCTCACGCCCGCGGGCCACCAGGGCGAGCATCCCGTGGTCCTGTGCCATCGCGCGCGCGGCTCGGAGCAGAGCTGTCTTTCCGATCCCAGCCGGTCCCTCGATCAGCGCTAGCCCGCCGGCTCCGTCGCGCGCGGCTAGGATGGCCCCGCGTAACCGATCCAGCTCGGCGTCACGCTCCAACAGCGCCTCACCGTCGGTCATATCCTGGAGTCTCCATGAAAACGGCGACGATTGCGTCCTCGCTGCCCCCGGGTCCCCGCCAGCCGAGCGCCTTCCAGTTCGCCGCGACCTGGCTTCGGCCCGGTGCCGCGCTCGGCGGACTGCGTCGCCGCTACGGCAAGAGGTTCACGGTCAAGCTGCCGTTCGGGCTGCCGTTCGTGATGCTGTCTGACCCGGACGAGATCCGCGAGCTGCTGCAGGCGCCGCCCGAGCTGCTTCATCCGGGTGAAGGCGGCCGGATCCTGGAGCCCGTGGTCGGGCCGTGGTCGCTGCTGCTGCTCGACGAGGACGCGCATCTGGAGCACCGCCGGATGCTGCTGCCCGCGTTTCACGGGGAGCGGTTGAAGCTGCTGACGGGCCTGATGGCGGACCTGACCGACCGCGAGCTCGACCGCTGGCCCACCGGCGAGACGGTGGCGCTGCATCCGCACCTGCAGCGACTGACGCTGGAGATCATCCTGCGAGCCGTGTTCGGGCTCGAGCAGGGAGAGCGGCTCGACGAGCTGCGCGCCGCCCTCACCAGGGTGCTGGCGATCTCCGAGAGTCCCGTTTCGCTGATGCTGCCGACCGTCGAGCGCTGGGCGCCCTGGTCGGGGACGATTCGGCGGCTGCGGCGGCTGCTGGCGGACGCCGACGAGCTGATCCTGGCCCAGGTACGTGAACGGCGCGAGGCGTTCGAACATGCTGAGCTCGGCGACGTCTCGCCGGACGTGCTGGCGATGCTGCTCGCCGCACAGCACGCGGACGGCGAGCCGATGAGCGAGCACGAACTCCGCGACGAGCTGGTGACGGCGCTCGTCGCCGGCCACGAGACGACCGCCTCCCAGCTCGCCTGGCTGTTCATGCAGCTCGCGAGGGAGCCGCGCGTCGTCGAGCGGCTGCAGGCAGAGCTCGACGCGGGCGTCGAGGACACCTATCTCACCGCGACGATCCATGAGATTCAGCGGCTGCGCCCCGTGCTCCCCAACGCGATGCCACGGGTCACGACCGACGCCGTGCGGATCGGCGATTGGGAGTATCCCGCCGGGACGGCGCTGCTGGTGTCGAGCTGGTTGGTCCACCATGATGCAACGCTGTATCCGAAGCCGTACGCGTTTCGCCCCGAGCGATTCGTCGGGGTGGCGCCCGGCACCTATACGTGGTTGCCATTCGGCGGCGGTCGGCGCCGCTGCATCGGCGCCGCGTTCGCCCAGCAGGAGATGAAAATCGTGGTGGCGGCCGTCCTGCGCCGGTTCGCGATCACGGCAGAGAGGCCGGAGTTCGAGCGGACCGCGCGCCGGAGCATCACGTTCAGCCCAGCCCGAGGGGCATCGGTCATACTGAGGCCGCGACAGGCCAGCGGTTGACGGGGACACCGAAAACCGGATCGGGGTATCACACGGGACATGGACCTGAAGGCGCGCGCGCAAGCGTTCGATCGTTTCCAGCAACGTCACCGTGTTCCGGCGGTGGCGATGGCCGTAGTCAAGAAGTTCGACGACGACCAGGCGGGCAACCTCTCGGCGCTGGTTGCCTACTACGCGTTCTTCTCGCTGTTCCCGCTGCTGCTCGTGTTCACGACGATCCTGGGTTACGTCCTGGCCGGCGATCACTCGGCGTACGAGTCGTTGAAGAACTCCGTACTCGGAAAGTTCCCGGTGATCGGCGACTCCCTGTCGACGAACCGTCTGAGCGGGAACGCGGCGGGGCTGATCATCGGTCTCGCCCTGGCGCTGTGGGCGGGGCTCGGCGTCACCCGGGCCGCGGCAAACGCGCTCGACCAGGTCTGGGGGGTCCCGCGCACGGAACGCCCAGGCTTCGTGGGCTCGAGGGTGCGGGGGCTGATCCTGTTGGTGGCACTGGGGGCGATGTTCGTCGTCGCCTCCGCCGCCTCTGGGCTCGTCACCGGCGGCCTCGGAGGGCCGGCGCTGCAAGTCGCCGGCTACATCATCTCGCTCGCCCTGAACTTCGCGCTGTTCCTAGTCGCCTTCCAGATCCTCTCCTGTCAGATGCACAGATGGAGTGAGATCGTCCCGGGAGCAGTGCTCTCGGCGATCTTCTGGACGATCCTGCAGACGATCGGCGCCGTCTTCATCAACCACACCAGAAACTCGAGCCCGGCAAACGGGGCGTTCGCGCTGGTGATCGGGGTGTTGGCGTGGCTGCACCTCGGTTCGCTGCTGACGACCTATTCGATCGAGTTGAACTCCGTCCTTGCAAAACGGGCATGGCCACGCAGGCTGTTCAGCGAGGCGGAGGAGTCCTCGCAGCCTGCACAACGGAACGCCGCGTGAGCTCGGGGGGCCAGGAGCAGAGCCCAGCTTCTGCCGGACAGCCGTTGCAGAGCCCGAGCTGCGGTGTCGGGGAGACTTCGAAGGTGCCGGCACGCAGGTCAGCGCTAGCCTCCTCGAGTTGCTTCTCCAACGCGGGAACGTCGGCCAGGTCGTAATTGGCTCGCGCAGGAGCGTCGGGGGCCTCCAGAAACAGATGCACGACTTCGACGGCTGGATACGGCTTCGGAGCCGCCGTCACGGCTGCGCGCAGCGCCGCGATCGCGTAGATCAGACGCTGGATCTCGTAACGGGCCACTACCGCAGCTGGACCAGCCCCGTCCAGCTTGTCGCTCTTGTAGTCGACGACCAGCAGTCGATCGCGCTGCTCGAGCGCCAGCACGTCGAAGGTCCCAGTGATCAGAGTTCCTGCGAACGGGAAGGCGAAGCGCTGTTCACGTCTGAGCTCAACCGCCGCCGCGAGGCGCCGGCGAGTGTCGCTGTCGGCGAATGCCGACAGCAGCTTGGCCGCGTCCGCCGGAACGCCAGCGGGGATCACGGGGCGTTTGAAGTCGAAACGCTGCAGCAGCCGGTGGACCTCGGTGCCCCGCTGGCGGCCGCCGGTTGCGGCGGCAGCTGGGTCAGAGGTCGGGGGAACCCCGAGGACGCGCTCCACGTAAAACCGGTAACCGCACCGGGCGTGGTCCGCGATCGCGGAGTAGCTGAGCGTCGGCACGTGGGCCACCGGGGCGGTCGGCGCCGGGCCGGCAGCAGTCGAGTGCACCGGCGGCGGAGATTTCGAGACCGCCACCCCACCCTGACTCCGATCGCTGCGATGACCGTCGTGGACACCGCGGAAGTCGTCTGAGAGCCACGTATAGCCGACGCCCGGAAGGTCTCTGAAGGCCGGAACGATCCAATCGGCAGGGGTCGAGGAACCTCCGGATTCCCGCATCGCCCCCGACAGGATCAGTCGCTCCCGGGCTCGGGTCATCGCCACGTAGAAGAGCCGCCGTTCTTCCGCCTGCTCGGCATCCCACCGCTCATCGGCGAGCTCCTCGTAGTCCAGCGAGCGGAGCTTCGCGCCTGTCCCGGGCCTGCCGACGAGCAGTCCGAGACGCTCGCCGTCGCGGCTGAGACGAATCAGCTCGTGCCGGAAGTGCGGCCCACGCCCGAGGTCGGCCACGCAGACGACCGGGAATTCGAGTCCCTTGGCGCGGTGGATCGTCATCAGCCGAACGGCGTCGAGGCCCTCGCTCTCCACCGGCGCCTCGCTCTCGCGGTCGGATCCGCCTCGGCGACGGCCGAGCAGCTCGACGAATCCCGGGAGATCGGGTCCGGCCTGCGCCTCCCACTCACGCGCGAGGCGCATCAGCTTGCGGACGTTCGCAAGCCGCCGGCGCCCATCGGGCAACGCCAACAACGCCTTGTCATAGCCACTCGCCGCCAGCGCCCGGTCGATCAGCTCCTCGGCGCCGATGCGAGCCGCCTCCGCTCGCTCCCCCTCAAACCACGTCTCGAACGCCTCCAGTGCCGCCCGGTCGCCGAGTTCCATCTCCTCGGTCGCGTCGGCGGCATAAAGGACGAGCCCGTCGAGCGAAAGGCCTGCCAGAGGAGAGAGGAGGGTCCCGTACAGCGCCTCCTCGTCGAGCGGATTGGCGAGCGCCCGCAGGTAGGCCACCAACTGCACGACCTGAGGATGGGTCCAGTACCCCCGGCCCCCGATCACGTAGGTCGGGACTCCTGCATCCTCCAGCGCTTGCTCGTAGGCGCGCAGATCGGTGGTGGCCCGAGTCAGGAGGACGATCTCGCCGGCTGCGCATCCCTCGCTACGGATCATGGCCGCCAAGCGACCGGCCAGCGCGCGCGCCTCCGCCAGCCGCCACGGCGCGGCCAGCCCCTCCATCTCCCAGTCGACTCCCTTGTCGATCACGAGCAGCTCCACCGGGGGTGACGTTGGCGGCGATGGGCCCGCCGAAGTCAGCTCGCGAGCCGGCTCGAGCGGGCGCCACCGCGCTCCCATCAGCTCTCCGAAGCCCGCATTCACCACCGTCAGGATCTCCGGGCGGGAGCGAAAGTTGACCGTCAGGGAGAGGCGGGCTCCGACTCGCTCAAGCTCGCGTCCGCGCTCTTCGAACAGCTCGACATCGGCGTTCCGGAATCCGTAGATCGATTGCTGGGCATCGCCGACCATGAACAGCGCGCCGTCTCGGGCGACGGCGTCGACAAGCTCGAGCTGCACCCGGTTTGTGTCCTGCAGCTCGTCGACCATCACGTGCTCGAAGCGCTCCCGGTAGCGGGAGCCGATCTCCTCGCGCCTCAACAGATCGCGGGCGAGAAGCTCGAGGTCGTCGAAGTCGAGCGCCGATGAACGCCCCTTGAGTTGCCCGTATCGCTCCCCGTAGCCCTGAAGGAGCGCGTCGACGGTATCCCGCATCGGGATCGCCAGTTCGCTCGCCAGTGCTTGCCGGAGCTGATCAAGCGCAGCTCGGTATGCCTGGCACGGCTCGCTGTTCAGTGCCGACGCGCCGCCCGATAGCGAGATCGCGTCAAGGTCACCGGGCCACGGCAACTCCCCGTCGAGCAGCTCGCCGGCCCGCGCCAGAGTGTCCAGCGCCTTCGCAACCGTCGCCACCGGCCGGTCGATTTCTCCGAGCGCACGGGCGGCCTCGAACGCCAGCTCGCGGACCCGGTCGGCCAACTCGCCCGCGCCGCGGGCAGTCGGCGCGGGCAGTTTCGGGTGCCGCTGCCCGATCGCCCGGAGCTGGCCATAGGCGGCGACGGTGGCACTGTGGAGCACGGCCGGATCGTGCGCGGCGAGGAGCTCGGCTCCCTGCGGCGAGCGCGCGAGCTCCGCCAGCGCACCGTCGAACGCCGTGCCTGACAGTTCGGCGGCGCGATGCTCGTCGAGAACCGTGAACGCTGGATCCAGCCCGGCCGCGAGCGCGTGGGTTCGCAGCAGCCGCGCGCAGAACGCGTGGATCGTCGAAATCCAGGCGCCTTCGGTCGCACGCGCCGAGGTTTGTAAGGGTGTCGTGGGCGGCCATGTGGCCGCCCACGACGGGCGCCCAGATTGTGTTCCAAGCGCGCGGAGCCGGACACGGATGCGGTCGCGCAACTCAGCTGCCGCCTTCTCGGTGAACGTGATCGCGAGGATCCGCCTGACGTCGACGCCGTCGTTGACCACCGCCCGAACGAAGCGCTCGACGAGCACGGCGGTCTTGCCGCTGCCGGCGCCCGCGTCGAGCAGCAGGTCGCCCTCGCGGCGCTCGATCGCTCGCAGCTGCTCTTCGGTGAACTGGATCACGAATCGACCACCAAGCTTCCGATCGCGACAGGACCTACGCCCAGCAGATCCCGGGATGCCGGCAACCAGCCCGCGAGCACGACTCGGGGCATGGGGTCAGCTCCCCCGTCCGCAGCTGCGCCGCCAACTCCAGCGCCTGGGTCTCGATCTCGGATAGCAGCTCCCTCAGCTCCTCACGGCCAAGAGCGTCGGTGCTGTAGACGTTGCGGCCGACCGGCGCAGCCGACTCGAACGCTCCCCGCGGCCGCAGCTGACGGCCGGTCAGCGGTTGATAGAAGCCGGCGACGGGATCGAGCCCCAACAACTTGGAGACCGCGAGCATGTACAGACCGACCTGCAGCTGATGGTCGACGAGCCAGCGACCGCCGGCGCGCTCCGGTCGTGCGCTGCCGCTCTTGTAATCCCTGACGATCGCCCGGTTCCCGTCGCCGGGATCGACGTCCACCCGGTCGATCACGCCCCGCAGCGCGACCGCGTCCTCGGCACTTCCGAGCTCGACCTCGAAGGCGAGCTCGACCTCGCGGGGCGTCCAGTCGTTGCCGTCGTCAGACTCGAACCTGAGATAGCGCCGTAGGTCAGCCTTGATCCCGCGCAGGAGCGCCGCACGGACCGCCTCGGGCCGTCCGGGCGCCAGGTCCGGGGGCGGCCGGGCGGTCAGCTCGTCGAGTGCCAGCTCGGCGTCGGGGAAGCTCCGAGGGGTCAGCGGGCCATCGAGGCGGGAGATCACCTCCTGGAGGACCCGGTGCATGAAGCTCCCGCGCGCCAACGGCTGTGCCTCGGGGGCGAGCTCCTCGGGCGCGAGCTGACGCTCGACCAGCCAGCCCACCGGACAGGCGGCGAACTTCTCCAGCGCTCCCGCCGATACGACGCGGTTGTGGCGGACGTACGCCATCGCGGCGTCCCCGAGACGGCGCGTCATCCCGAGGTCGCCGGCCTGGACGAACTCAACGACCCCGCCCGGGGGCCCGGATGCCGCCAACGCCAACTCGCGTTCCCGCGGCGTCGGCGCCTCCTCGGGGCTCCAGACGACGTCGGCGAGCAGCCGGCGGCGCCGGCGGGCGCGCCAGCCCGGGTCGAGCAGCTCATCGAGATCCGCCAGAAACGGCGACGGGAGCACGAGGTTTCCATCCTCGTCGGAGCTGCGGTAGCTGAAGGTGATCCGCTCGGTCGCGCGGGACACGCATGCGTACAGCAGGTAGCGCTCGCGAGCGAGCTGGTCTGGCTCGCCTCGCAGGACGAGGCCGGACGCGAGCGCCAGCTCCCGGCGACGGTCCTCGCCGAGAAACGGGTCCCCGGCGTCCGCGTCGCTGGGAAACTCGCCCTCGCAGAGTCCGGTGACGAAAACCCGCCGGAAGCGGCGCGCGCGGATCGCAAGGGGTTCGGCGA
Source organism: uncultured Solirubrobacterales bacterium (assembly GCA_963805095.1). Lineage (GTDB taxonomy): Bacteria > Actinomycetota > Thermoleophilia > Solirubrobacterales > Solirubrobacteraceae > Palsa-465. Next base: position 167,656 of record CAWDSW010000010.1, on the reverse strand, counting down.
TCAGAACCGCTTCCGGATCATGGTCGACGTCGAGTTCGACCTCGATCGACTCGAGCAACTCGACCAGCTCGGCGGGTTTCAACCGATCGAGCTCGCTGACCTCGCTGAGCGCCCGCAGCACCGCCGCAGCCGCGTGGGCGTCGACGGCCTCGTCGGCGCTGAGGCGTGCCGCCACGGCCGTGTGCGGCGCCGCCAGCAGCCGGCGTGCGTGGACGGCGAGCGCAGCCGCCGGATCGGGCGCCCGTCGCAGCTCGTCGATCGCTCCCAGCGGTAGTCCACGAGCCAGCGGGCGCGCGTCGGCCGCCGTCGTCAGACCGCGGCGGGCGAGCTCGGCGGCGAGCGCATCGACCGGCGCCGGTGAAACGAGCAACCCCGGCGCCCGCAGATACGCCAGCAGTTCGGAGGCTGCGGCTTCCGGGGAAAACGCACACCGGGTCAGCCCGAGCAGCGCACGGCCGAGGGCGGTGTGCGGGAGGACGGCGCGGATCGCGCCGGCCGCCGGCACGCCGTACCGCCGCAGCGTTCGTAACAACAACAGGCCGGAGTGGCGCAGCGATCGGCAGACGACGACGACCTCGCTTGCCGCGACGCCATCGCGCAGCGCCGCCAGCACCTCGGAGGCGACCAGTTCGGCCTCGGCGCGCTCGCCGCCGGCCTCGAGCAAGCCGACGACCTCGCCGGGGTCGATCCGCGGCGGCGACTGCTCGAACAGATAGCGCTCCAGGTGGTGCAGCGCCATTCGCGACCCGGGTTCGTAGTACTCGTCGAGTGCCGGCAGCTCGCGGACGGACGCCGCCCGCGCCCGCAGGTCCTCGACCACCTCGGCTCGGGCGGCGAGCGCCGGCCGCTCCCGCTCATAGGTGAGCGAGACGGTGACCTCGGCCCCGACGATCCGGGACAACGTCTCGATCGCATCCTGCTCGATCGCGGTCAGATCGTCGAACCCATAGAAGAAGACAGGTGTTGCATGCCAGCTGCCCGGTTGTGCCCGAAGCGCGTCGAGCGCGCCCCAGGCAAGGCCCTCGGCGTCGGTCCGCCCAAGACCGGCCGAGTCGAGACCGCCGACTGCGTCGAGACCGCCGACGGGGTCGAGAGCGTCGAGGTAGGCGCCGTACAGCGAGGCGAGATCGCGGGCGTAGGTCGCCCGCTCCTCGCTTCCCTGCCGCGCCCAGCTGCGGAGCGCGGCGGCGAACCGCGGCGCCGACACCCGGGCGCGCCGTAGATCGCCGATCAGCCCACCCGCGGCGATCGCAAACCCGGGTCGCGCCGCCGAATCGGCGATGGAGCTCAGCCGCAGGGCGGAGATCACCCGACGGATGACCCGCTCACGCTGCAGGTGCGTCAGTCGCGCGCGCTCGTAGCCGGCCCGTCGCGCGATCTCCTCGACGAGTCCGGCGAAGGTCAGCGCCCGCCCGAGGCTGATCCCGGAGGCCGCCAGCTCCCGGTCGTAATGGGCGGCGTCCGCGGCGGTCGGGACGACCAGCAGCGCGTCACGTCGGGCCGCCCTCGCGTAATCGCCGAGGACCTCCCCCGCCTTCGCGGAGTTGGCCGGACCCAGGATCAGCGTCAGAGGCATCGTCAGTATGGTGGCGCGCGGCTCCGACGTCCGGCACCGGCAGCGGCAGCGGGTCAGGATCAGGCGCGCTCACCACGACGCGGGGAGAACCTCCGGCGCCTTGGCGGCCAGCGGGTGGCTCCACCGCCCAGGCGATCCGCACGATGACGGCCGCGGCCGCCACGCCGATACATACCCAGGTGAGCACGATGATCCAGACATGCCCCGCCTTGAGGTCGTTCCCCAATGCGAGAGTGTGCCCCACCGCGGTCGCCCAGCACGCGTACGCGAGCCAGTGGATCGCCCGCCAGACTCCGTAGCCGAGTCGAGCGCGGACCAGGCTGGTGATCAGCACGGCGATCAAAAGGTCGAACGAGACCGCGCCGACGCCCAGCCACAGCACGGTGTAGGCGGTGTGGATGGGGATCACCGCATAGACCAGACTGATCAGCGGGTACCCGTCGAACACGGTGACGAGGACGTGCAGGGCGGTGAAAGAGACCGCCAGCAGCGCCACGTTGCGGTGCAGACCATGGATTACGAACCGCGGCCACCAGAGCGTCGCCAACCCGGATTCGTTGAGCACCCCGAGCACGAGCACGAGCGTCAGCAGCACCAGCGCGACCGCGCCGGTCGACCGGTTCAGATATCCATAGACAAAGTGGGCCGAGGCCGCAGACAGCGGCTCCCCCGGGGTTTGGCTGATGAGATCCGGCAGCAACCCCGCCGCGATCACCGACACAACTACGATCAGGATGCTCACGCGCCAAAGCCGGCGCCGCGCCGCTGCGTAAGCACTCGAGAGCACGACCGCGACTACGTTACCAGCGGCCCACGGCCCTCAGCAGCGCCTCATCGCCGGCGTCCTTGATCAACTCGATTTCCGGCGGCGCCCGCTTCGACCTTCAGCTCCCGATCTCCTCGAGCTCGTCGGCGGTCAGTTCGACGTCGAGGGCCCCGAGGATCGGATCGACCTGATCGGGACGCCGGAAGCCGACGATCGCCGCGTCGACCGCCGGGTTGGACAGCGTCCACGCGATCGCCACCGAGCCGGGGGTCGTGGCGTGGCGGTCGGCGACGGCCCGAAGCCGCTCGACCAGCGCCAGGTTGGCAGTCAGTTGCGGCTCCTGGAAGCGGAGGCTGCGCTTGCGCCAGTCGTTGTCGGGAAAGGCCTCGATTCGCTCACGGGTCATCCCACCACTCAGCAGCCCGGAGGCCATCGGCGAGTAGACGATCACCCCGATTCCGTGCTCGTGCGCGAACGGGAGGAGCTCACTCTCGATCTTGCGGTCGAGTAGCGAGTACGGGGGCTGCAGCGACTCGACCGGGGCGATCTGCTGGACGCGGAGCAGCTGCGCGACGTCGAAGTTGGAGACGCCGATATGGCGCACCAGACCCTGCTCCTTGAGCTCGGCGAACGCCCCCCAGCCGGCCTCAACCTCGGAGTCCGGGATCGGCCAATGGATCTGGTAGAGGTCGATCGCGTCGACCCCGAGGCGCTCGAGGCTAGCGTGCGCCTCGCGGATGACCGAGTCGTGCTCGATGGTGCGGATCACGCTCCCGTCCGGGCCTGGGAGTATCCCGGCCTTGGTGAAGACGTACGGCCTCCCGGAGGCGGGAAGTTCGCGGAGCGCGCGCCCCACAGTCGCCTCCGAGCGTCCGAACCCGTAACCGGCTGCGGTGTCGATCCAGTTGACGCCGAGCTCGACCGCTCGGTGGATCGCAGCTACCGATTCCTCGTCGTCCTGCGGTCCCCAGCCGAACTCCCAGTCACCGCCGCCGATCGCCCAGGCGCCGAGGCCGACCTGGGTGATCTCCATCCCGGTGTTGCCGAGCGGGGCAGTGTTGAGCGTGCCGGGCACCGCTTGGTTGCTTCAGGCCGCGGCCTGACTCGACTGCGCAGCGTCCTGCTCAGCCGGTGTGGCGACCTCGCCGGAACGATCGGCCGCTTCTTCGGCGTCAGGCGGCTTCGCGCCCTCCTTCGCCCATGGTTCGTCGAACTCGACCCGCCAGCGACCCTCGTCGTTCTGCATCAGCGCCAGTCGTGCTCGGAAGCCGCGGCCGGCCCGGTTTTTGAAGCCGGTCACCGGACGCTCGGTGCGCCCGGTTTTGATCAGCTCGCGAGCGATCTGAACCGGCAGCGTCTTCCCAGCCTTCGCCTTCCAGATCACGAACCCGCAGCCCGGATCAGACCGCGACCAGCACGAGTATCCCTTGCGGTTCTCGACGATGTCCTGGCCGCAGACGGGGCAGGGACCGAGGTTTGCGCGGGGAATTCGGACGTCCTTGAGCTTGCCGTCGAGGTCGGCGACCGTGTCCTGCGCGAACTTGGCGATGTCCCCCATGAATGCCTCGCGCGAGTCCGCTCCGGACTCGATGTTCGTGAGCCTGTGCTCCCATTCGCCGGTCAGGCTCGGCGAGGTCAGCGGACTCGCCGCCAGCAGCTGGATCACGTTGAGCCCCTTTTCGGTGACGACCAGCGCCCGCGCGTCACGCTCGATGTAGCCGACCTGCAGGAGCCGCTCGATGATCGCCGCACGGGTCGCCGGCGTGCCGATCCCGGAGTCCTTCATCGCCTCGCGCAGCTCCTCGTCGTCCACCAGCTTGCCGGCAGTCTCCATCGCCCGCAGCAGCGATCCGTCGGAGTAACGACGCGGCGGCTTGGTCTCCTTTGCCTCCAACGCGATCCGGTGGACCTTCGACGGCTCGCCCTGCTCGAGCTTCGGGAGCTGCTGCTCGGCTCCTTCGTCGTCATCCTCGGCGCCGGCCGGGGCGAGGTCGGCGCCCGTGCCCTCGCCGTAGACGCCCCGCCACCCCGGCACGAGCAGCACCTTGCCGCGCGTGCGGAAGATGTGCTCGGCAACTGTGGTCTCGATGCGCGTGTTCTCGAACACCGCCTCGGGGTGGAACACCGCCAGGAAACGCCTGACGACGAGGTCGTAGATGCGGCGGTCGTCGTCATCCATCTTCTCGACCGGGTGACGTTCGGCGAGCGTCGGGATGATCGCGTGATGGTCGGTCACCTTCTCGTTGTTGACCACCCGCCCGAGCGGCAGCACGTCCAGCCCGGTCACGTAGGCGGCGGCGCGCGCGTACTCGCGCTGGCCGCCGACCAGCTCGGCGATCGGCTTGATCTCTCCGATCATGTCGGAGGTGATGTACCGCGAGTTGGTGCGGGGGTAGGTCAGTGCCTTGTGCTCCTCGTAGAGCCGCTGGGCGGCACGAAGCGTGCGGCTCGCCGTGAACCCGAAGCGCGAGGAGGCCTCGCTCTGCAGCGAGGTGAGGTCGTAGAGCAGCGGTGGCCGGTCCTTGCGCTCGGACTTCTCGAGTTTGGTGATGGCCCCGACCTGACCCTCGCACGCGGCGACGATCGCGCTCGCCTCGGCCTCGGTCGCGATTCGGGGCTTCGCGCCGGCGTGGAAACGGCCGTCGTAGGCTCGGCGAGGTTCTTCGGGCAGCGCCAGAAAGCGTGCGTCGACGACCCAATAGGGCTCGGGCTTGAAGGCGCGGATCTCCTGCTCGCGCCGCGCCAGGATCGCGAGCGTCGGGGTCTGCACCCGGCCCAGCGAAACGGCCCCATCGAACGACGAGCGCAGCCTGATCGTCGCCGCCCGGGTGGCGTTCATTCCGACGATCCAGTCAGCCTCGGAGCGCGAGCGGGCGGCGTCCTCGAGGCTCGCGAGCTCAGCAGCCGGGCGCAGGTGCGAGAAGGCGTCGCGGATCGCCGAGGACGTCATCGAGTTGAGCCACAGCCGCTGCACGGGGAGCTTGCTGGCCGCCTTCTCGTACAGGTAGGCGAAGATCAACTCGCCTTCACGGCCGGCATCGCAGGCGTTGACGACGAGTTCGACGTCGTTACGGTCGAGCGCCCGCTTGACGACATTCATCTGCTTCTTGGAGCGCTCGTCGCGTACGACGAGCTTGAAGTGCTCGGGCACGATCGGCAGGTCGGACATCCGCCACTTCTTGTACTTCTCGTCGTACTCGTCGGGATCGGCCAGCTGCACCAGATGCCCGACCGCCCAGGTGACGATGTGATCAGGCCCCTCGAGGAAGCCCTCTCCCTTGTCGAACTGCCCGGGCAGCACCCGCACGAGGTCGCGTCCGACGGACGGCTTCTCGGCGATCACCAGGGTCTTGCTCATCGGGGCGAGAGCGTAGCGGCCTGTCAAGACCGCCGATCGCGGCACCCCTCGAGAAGGGGCCCGGCTCAGCCGCCGCAATGACCCGAGCTGACGGCTCCCTGCTGCCGGAGCGCGCTGCTGAGTTCCCTGCTAACCACGGAGTTCGGTACCGCCAATCCGCCAGGTCCGGCCGCGTTGTTGTCCGTCAGCGTCGCGAACACGGTCCCCACCACCTGGCCCGCGGCATTGACCAGGGGGCCGCCCGAGTTACCGGGACGCACGAGGCCGCGCAGTGACGTGACCTGGCGCAGCACCGGGCCGTTGCCGTAGGCGTCGTCGGTGGCCGTCAGCCGGGTCTCGCCGAGCCGGCCCGGCTCGGCGTCGAAGGGCCCGTCCTCCGGAAAGCCGAGAATTGCGGCGGCTGTCCCCGCCGCTGGCCCGCTGGCCAGCGGCAGGGCCGCATCGTTCAGGCCGGAGACACGCAGGACGGCGACGTCGTTGTGGGGGTCGAACAGCACCAGTCGGGTTCGCAGCCCGGCGCCGATCCCGCCCCGTTGGACCAGCGTGTTGGTCTCCCCCGCGACGACGTGAGCGTTGGTGACGACGACATCCGGCGCGGCAACCCAACCGCTGCCTTCGAGCCCAACTCCGCATGCTTGTCCGGTGATCCTGACGACGCTCGCGATGGCGTGAGTGGCGGCGGGCGCCGCGAGGATTGCGTCGGTCGGCGGAGAGACGTCCGCAGGCGGCCCGCTGATCGACGGCAGCGGGTCGATCTTCTCCAGTGCTCCGAGGATCGGACCCGACGGCGGCAGGTTGCTGTCGAGCGCGCGCAGGATCGTCGATTGCTCGATATCGCGGCGCAGCGCGTTGCTTCCGAGCGACTGCAACAGCGCGGCGCCGGCGATCCAGACGATCCCGAGCGCGATCGCAGCGGTCAGCAACGCCCCGAGCAGGCCGTCGAGCAGCCTGAACCCCGGAAGCCAACGAATCACGCGGACTCCGCGCGACCCGACCCGCTCGAACCCGGCGCCGAGCAGGCTGCCGAGGAGCAGTGCCCCGCCGAGCCCGAACAGCGGCGCGTACTGCGACGCGGACCCGTCGGAGAGCACGAGCGGGCCGACTCGGGAGCCGATCAGCGCGCCGACGGCGAATCCGACCAGCGACAGTGCCCCGACGATGAATCCGCGCTCATAACCGCGCAGCGCCAGCAGTAGCACGAACGCGACGATCACCCAATCGACCAGAGTCACCAGCTTGGGAGCGTAGAGTTTCTGGGATCTGGAGTCAGGGGCCCGCTCGCTATAGCGTGCGCCGCAGACGCTCGCGTCGGCGGCGCTTGCTCACTCGTGCCCTGCCACTGGCGATACTGGTGATAGCGGGGATCGTGTTCGGGATCTACGAAGCCGGGGCCCCGGGGCGGGCACAGCACCATCTGCTCGAGACCTACGTCGGGAATTGGGGGCATCGCGATTTCCAGCAGATGTACGCGATGCTGACGCCTGCCTCACGGCAGCGGGTCACCGAGGCGGAGTTCCGGTCAAAGCTGGACCGCGACGCCGACAGCGCGACCGAGACCTCCCTCGGGTGCACCCGGCTGGAATCGACCGCCGGAGACGAGGCGCGCTTCAAGTGCGTTGTCCAGACCCGCACGTTCGGCCCGCTGCACGAGGTCCTTCAGTTGCCGTTTGCCGGCAGCGGCGGCGGTACTCGGATCCGGTTTGCGCCGGAGATCCTCTTTCCAGGCCTGCGCTCGGGTGAGACGCTGAGACGTGACGCGCGGCTCGGGCCACGCGGCACGATCCTCGCGGCCGACGGCACCCCGTTGGCCGAGGGACCGAGCCGATCATCGCCGATCTCGTCCGTGGCCAGCGCGATCGTCGGCACACTCGGCCCGATCCCGGCCGATCAGCGGGTTGCGTACGCCGCCCAGGGCTACCCGGCGAATGCTCAGGTCGGCCAGGACGGGCTCGAGCTGATCTTCCAGGACGGGCTCGCCGGACGACCGGGCGGCAGGTTGCTTGCCGGGCACCGGGTGCTGGCCAGCAGGACGCCCACCCACGGGCGCACGGTCAGGACGACGATCGTGCCGCGACTCGAGCAGGCGGCGATCGACGCGATCGGCACCTCCTACGCCGGGCTGACGGTTCTGAGCCGGACCGGGGCGATCGAGGCCGCCGCCGGCATTGCCTTCACCGACGTCCAGCCGCCCGGCTCGACGATGAAGATCGTCACCGCGACCGCCGCACTGCAAGCGGGGATCGTCAAGCTCACCACGGAGTTTCCCTACGAGTCGAGTGTCAACCTCGATGGCTACAAGATGCAGAACGCAGCAGGCGAGACCTGCGGAGGCTCGCTGCTCAACGCATTCGCGACCTCTTGCGACACGGTCTTCGCACCGGTCGGCGCCGAGGTCGGCGCCAAGCGGCTCGTCACCATGGCGCAGCGATTCGGGTTCGACGAGCCGACGGGGATCCCGAGCGCGATCGAAAGCACGATTCCGTCGGCGAGGACGATCGGCGATTCGGTGGCTGTCGGTTCCTCGGCGATCGGCCAGGGCCAGGTTCAGGCGAGCACCCTGGAGCTCGCCGAGATCGCGGCGACGATCGCCGATGGAGGCAGGCGACCGCTGCCGAGGATCCTGGCCAGGGAAAAACCGCGGTACGTCCGAGTCACCACCCCCAAGATCGCGGAAGAGGTGCAGCAGATGATGGAGGCCGTGGTCAGCTTCGGTACGGGCACGACGGCCCAGATCCCGGGCGTCACCGTCGCCGGCAAGACGGGGACTGCCGAGCTCGGTAGCACCGTCAACCAGGCCGACAACAAGGCGTTGACCGACAGCTGGTTCGTCGGGTACGCGCCGGCTGGGTCGGTGAAGGCCGTATCGGCCGCGCTGTTTCCGAGCTCCGGCTACGGTGCTGACGTCGCGGCGCCTGCCGTCAAGCAGGTGCTCGAGGCAGCGCTCGGGGTCACCGGCTAGTTCACTAAAGGTCGAGCGAGACCAGCGACGGCCTGCCAGCCCCCGGGGCGTAGATCCTCAGCGTCAGCGGTCGGTTCGCGTACACCGAGTTGCTGAGATCGAACAGGACCAGGCCACCCCCGGTGGGGCCGTAGAAGGCGGTTGTGCCGGAGGCCGGCTCCATCGAGTTGGGCAGCAGACGTTGCCCGGTCCACGCGTACGGATTGATCGAGGGGTTCAGTGTCACCGGGTGGTACACCGTCCCGGCGGAGTCGACTATTTCGAAGTGATTGGCCGTCAGCTCGGGCTGGCTGCTCTGGTTCTTTGCCCACAGGAAGACGCCGAACCAGAGTCGGCTGCCGGGGAGCCTCTGAGCGTTGGAGACTCCGGCGAGGTACCCCACGTCCTCGTTCGAAAAAGGGTTGAGCTGGCGGGTTATCTGGATCTGGTACGTGACCGAGCCGGCGATGAAGTAGGGCTCTCCGCCGGCTGCCAGGGCACTCTGCGTGACGTCACTGATGTTCGTCCTGTGTTCCACCGCGCAGGCGCTCAGTCCAAGCGTCAGCAGCGCGACGACCGCGATCAGCGACAAACGGGAGCCGGTCCTGGGCCGGTTACGTTCGATTCTGATTTTCGACCCGAGGCTCACGGCGGGCGAAGTCTACCTTCCTGGGTCAGCTTCCGGCGTGTAGATGGCCTAGCCCCCGGCGACTGTCGGGCGGCGACCCCGGCGACGATCCTCCTCGAGGATCGCGCGCATACGGCGCATCCCCCGCGCAGCCTGCCGCCGGGTCCACAAGCGTCCGCCAAGCATCTCCATCAGCCGATCGGACGGGAGCTTTGTCTCACTCTCGTACGTGTACTCGACGCGGGAACCTCCGCCGGAGGTCTCATGGATCGCGTAGGTGCCGATCATTCGGATCCGGTTGAACTTTCCACCGCGGCCGCGCTCGACGATCCTGAACGGGGACAGCGCCTCGGCGATCGTGACATCCGCCCAGGCGAAGCGAGCCAGCGGGGCCTTGATCCGAAACCGCGCCCCGGCTCCGGGCCCGTAGCTGTCCTCCCGGGTCAGCCGCCAGTCGACCAGGTAATGGTCGGTGAACTCGGCGTGGTTCGCGATGTCCAGCAGATACTCGTAGACCTGCTCCCGCGGCAGGTCGATGTTCGTCGAGACCGTGAACGGATCCACTTCAGCGTGGAGTCTATGTGCCCGATCGGGCGGGCGCGTCGAGACGCTCGCCCTGTCTCCGACGGACGCCGCCCCGGCGTGGCGGCGACGGACAGCCTCCTACGCGGCGCGGCGTTCGGGGCGCCGATCGACGATCCGTAGCGTGTGGCCGAACGCCGGCCCGTGCACGATCCGCATCTCGTCGGGTTCGGAGTGCTCGCGAGCCCGGCACAGCTCACACGCGATGTGCCCGCCCGCGTAGTCGTACACCCGCTCACCGACCAGCAGGCTGCGGCGACAACGGCTGCAGCGTTCGCACTCGTCCGCCAAACGGTCGATACTCCGCCGCAGCAAGGCCAACTCTAGGTCCGGCGTATCGCCAACGGTCTTCCTGGGAACCATGAGATCCATGACCCCGGGTTCGACGGCGCCGGTACCGTTCCTGCGACCATCCGCGACTGCCCGGAAAGTGGATGAAGCTATTCATCCCGTCTTATCCGTTTCTTAACGACGGAGCTATCATCGGGCGAGTACAGGGTTCGGTACATGCCCTCAGCTCGTAGCAAGGAGACTTTCGCCATGAGAGCGTGGTTGTCGGGCAGCGTTGCTGGGACCGGGACGTTCCGTTGCAACGATTGCGACTACGTCGTTTCACTTGAGGACGTTGACGAACTGCCGATCTGCCCCAACTGTGGGGGAACGGAATTCGTGCGTTCGTCACTCTTCACCACGGCCCAGAATGCGTTGATCGACCTGCCCGGGTCCGAGATCGTGCTCGATGATCGCGGCTGGATCGGTGAGTTGCGCGGCAACATCGCCGAGCCGGGCCAGTATCTCGGCTATCGCGACAGCATGGGCGATGTGATCGCGTTCGGCCTCGGTCGGGAATGGACCCGGGTCGGCCGCAGCCTGGCCGCGGACATCCGTTTCGACGATCCCACGGTGTCGCGCCGACACGCGCTGATCGTGCGGCAGCCCGATGGGCTCCGCGTGCTCGACGACCGTAGCCTGAACGGCGTGTTCGTCAACGGCGAGCGGGTCGAGTGGAGCACGCTGGCCGACGGTGACGAGATCGTCATCGGCCGTCACCACCTCCACTTCATCGAGGTGCCGGCCGTGTCCGGGATGCAGGTCGGCGGCGGCGCCGAGCGCGGCGCCGTCTGATCGGTCAGCCCAAAACCCGATCTCGATCGTCGGTAGCACGCCCGGCCTCGGCGGCGATCAGGGCCTCTGAAGGCGCCAGGATCCTGCTGATCCACTCGGCCAGCTCCGGGACCAGACCAACCAGGTCCGGTTCTGCTTCCTGATCCAGCCGCTCGCAGGCGGCCTGGCGGACCGCCTGGACGACCGCCAGATACGCCGCCTGGCTCGGCGCCGTTTCGCCGGATTCCTCGCCGAACACCTCCTCGCGGCTGACCCGAACGAGCTCGGCGAGTTGGCGCAGCGCGTTCCGTCGCCGCTTGCGCGCCTCGCGCCCGAGTGCGTCCATCTCGACCTGAAATGCGCGGGCGACGGCAACGTCCTCCTGGAGAGCGCCCAGATAGGCACCCAACATCGATGTGACGAACATGTCCCAGTCGCCGCTGTGATCAACCGTTGCCGCCAGCCGTGACTGCAACACCGAGACGAACCGGTCGTGTGCGGCGAACACGCACTCCTGCTTGTCGGCAAAGCATTCGTAGAAGGCTGCCCTCGAAACTCCGGCTCGGGTAGCTATCTCGCGGATCCCGACCTGGAGATAGCCATGCTCTGCCAGCAGTTCGGTCGTCGCGATCATCAGCCGCTCGCGCTGCGCCGCGAGCACCTGGTCGCGGCTCAGGTCGTGTCGTCCGCGCGGCAGCTTCTTGGGAACCTGAAAGAAAACCCCGTCTCGTACGTGTTCGCCCACGGCGAGAGCGTATCCGGGCTAGATGATCGATTCCACGACCGCGCCGTGCGGTTCGAACGGAACCGAAAAGACCTCGGCCCAGCCGGCTGCTTCCTGCTGGAGTGCCTCCAATACCGCGCCGGCGGAATCGCTGTGGGTCCAGACGAGCACGGTGGGGCCTGCACCGGAGATGGTCGCGCCGAGCGCGCCGATCTCAGGAGCCCGTTCGAGCAGCGACGCCGACCGCGGGTACAGGTGCGCGCGGTACGGCTGGTGCAGCCGGTCACCGAGGCCCGCGGCGATCAGGTCGAAGTCGCCGCGGGCGAGACCGAGAGTCAAGGTCGCGATTGCCGCGAGGTTGGCGCTCGCGTCCGCCAGCGGGACCTGATCGGGCAAGGCAGCCCGCGCCTCCGTGGTCTGCACCGCAGCAGTCGGAACGACGAGGACGGCCTCCAGGCCGACGGGAGGCTCCAAACGATGCCAGCGCGGACCGTCGCAGATCACGATGCCGCCGCTCAGCGCAGCCGCGACGTTGTCCGCGTGTCCCTCGATCTCGGTCGCCAGCGCCGGTAGCTCGGCGTCGAGCGTACCGACGGATGCGGCGGCCATCAGTCCGGCCACGACCGCGGCCGCGCTCGACCCCAGGCCCCCGCTCAGCGGGATCGTCGATGCGATCCGAAACTCGAAGGGATCCGCCGCCCGCAGGCGCTCGAAAGCGCGGACCACCAGGTTGTCGCGGTCTCGGCTGACGCTCAGGTCGGTCTCGATGCCGAAGCTCCCGGTCTCCACGACCTGGACCTCGAGATGCAGTTGCAGCGCGGCGGCGAGGACATCGAACCCCGGGCCGAGGTTGGCCGAGGAGGCCGGGACGCGAACGAGGCAGCGCTGGGCTGCGCTCACCGTAGGATGGCGCGCTCGATCGCGCCGATCTCCGGCTCGCACGGGATCACGCCGCCGGCGAGGCTCAACGCCGTATCGGGGTCCTTCAACCCCTGCCCGGTGAGAACGCAGACGATCCGTTCGGCGTCCTTGGCGCCGTGCGCGATCAACCCGGCGACGCTCGCCGCCGACGCGGGCTCGCAGAAGATGCCCTCGCCGGCTGCGAGGAAGCTGTAGGCCTCGAGAATCTGCTCGTCGGTTACGGCCGCCATCGCGCCCCCGGACGAGATGGTCGCATCCATCGCCTGCTCCCAGCGAGCCGGATTGCCGATTCGGATCGCGCTCGCGACCGTCTCCGGGTGCTCGATCGGCCGCCCTTCGACCAGTGGTGCGGCGCCCGCCGCCTGGAAGCCGAACATCATCGGCCGCAGCCCGATTTCATTGAAGCCGCGCCAGTAGGCGGTGATGTTGCCGGCGTTCCCAACCGGTATGCAGAGCGCGTGGAGCTCGTCGCCGAGCTCGTCGGCGATCTCGAACGCCGCCGTCTTCTGTCCCTCGATTCGGAACTCGTTGATCGAGTTGACAAGCGAGATCGGGTGGCGCCGCGCGAGCTCGCGGACGAGCTTCAGCGCTTCGTCGAAGTTGCCCTGGATCGCGACGACCTGGGCGCCGTGCATCAGCGCCTGGGCGAGCTTGCCGATTGCGATCTTGCCCTCGGGAACGATCACGACACCGCGCAGCCCTGCTCTCGCCGCATAGGCGGCGGCCGACGCCGCGGTGTTTCCGGTCGAGGCGCACACGACCGCCTCGGCTCCCTCGCGAACGGCAGCCGAGACCGCACACGTCATCCCGCGATCCTTGAACGAGCCCGTTGGATTGGCTCCTTCGAGCTTCAGCCACACCTCGGCTCCGACGCGGTCTGACAGGCGTGGCGCGTGCACCAGTGGTGTAGAGCCCTCGTTGAGGGTGACGACCGGGTCTGCGTCGGTGAACGGCAGCCGCTCCAGATAGCGCTCGATCAGGCCTGGCATGGCGCGCTGAGCATGGCAGAGCGGCGGGCCGTGCGACGGGACACCAGGTCCCGACCTAGGCGCCTAGGCGACGTCGAGCACGATCTTGCCGGTCGCGGCTCGTGACTCGATCAGCTTCAGGGCATCAGCCGCCCGCTCCAGGCTGAAGCTGGCGCCGACGATCGGCGCGATGTGGCCGGAGGCGGTCAGCTCGTCGAGCGCTCGCGCCGTCCCCCGCAGATACTCCAGCCGGCGCGTCATGTCCGAACCCCAGTCCGCGAGGATGTACGTTCCCCAGCCGGCGCCGACTACCTCGGTATTCCCCAACAGCAGCCGATTGACGCGGACCTCCGGGATCGAGCCCCCGGTGAAACCGACGACGACCAGACGCCCGCCGGGCTTGAGCGACCGGAGGCTATCGGTGAACCGGTCTCCGCCGACCGGGTCGAGCACCAAATCGACGCCGCCCAGAGCCCGGGCCTCGTCCTTCCACGGGCCGTCGGAGCGAAGCACGTGGTCCGCGCCGGCGGCGCTGGCGATCGCCTCCTTGGCGTCGGTCGAGACGACGGCGATCACGCGGGCGCCAAGACCCTTGGCGACCTGAAGGCCCGCGGTGCCAACGCCGCCGGCCGCACCGTGGATCAGCACCGTCTCTCCGGCGAGCAGGCGTCCGCGGGTTCGGAGCGAGAAGTAGGCGGTGTGGTAGTTGAGGATCAGCCCGGCCCCCTGGCGGAAGTCGAGCCGGTCGGGCAGCGGAAAGGTGATCGCGGCGGGAGCGACGACAACCTCGGCGAACCCCCCGTTCATCGGGAATGCCGCAACCCGGTCGCCCGGCCGCACGGAGGCGCCCGCGGGCGCGCTGCGAACGACTCCCGCCACCTCGCTCCCCGGGATGAACGGCAGGTCGGGCTTGAGCTGGTAGAGACCCCTGGTCTGGAGCACCTCCGGAAACGACACGCCCGCGGCGCGAACGTCGATCACGACCCCCTCGCCGGGGCTCAGCTGGTGCGAGGGCTCGGGTTCGGGCACATCGACCAACCTCAGCGCCGTGTCGGGACCGGTCAGCTCGGTGATCTGGACGGCTCTCATGGCGAGCTGCTCAACCCGGTTGTCTCGACGGCTCTCATTGCGTTCGCTGTCAACTCGGTGATCTCGACCGCCCCGATCAGGACAAGCCGAATTCCTCCTCGATCACCCTGATCGCACGCGGCGGTGAGCGAAGCACCGGCAGGTCTGCGATCTCGGCCATCGCCGCCATGAACCGCGATTCAAGGACCGGATGAACGACCATCACAAGTCGGGCCTGGTCGCCCAACCCCTTCTGTACGACGGACTTCACAGACACGTCGTCGGTGGCCAGAACCCGCGCGACGGTGGCTAGGACACCGGGCTCGTCGGCTACTTCCAGATGCAGATAGAACGCGGAGACGACGTCGGTGACAAGCGGCAGCTCGGCCATCGCCATCGGCGCCGTGGCCGGCGGGATCATCGCCGAGACGACATCGCCCAGGACGGCTGTCGCGGTCTGCGGACCTCCAGCGCCGGGCCCGGACATCGTCACCTCGGTGATCTCGGGGGATTCGACGGTGACCGCGTTGAAGGGGCCGTTGATCGAGGCGAGCGGATGGCCCGGGTACAGAAACGCAGGGTGCACCCGCACCGACAGACCGCCGCCGATGCGTTCGGCGGTGCCGATCAGCTTCAAGCCGAGTCCGAACTCGCGTGCGTACTCCATGTCGTCGGGTGTGATCTGCCGGATCCCCTCGTACCGCACCTGGTCGAGCCGTACCGAGGTCTCGAACGCCAGCCGGGCGATGATCGCCATCTTCGCGGCTGCGTCGCGGCCATCGACGTCGTCGGATGGATCGGCCTCGGCATAACCGAGCCGCTGCGCCTCCCCCAGCGCCTGCTCGAAGCTGATGCGCAGTCGCGCCATCTCGCTGAGGATGAAGTTGGTGGTGCCGTTGACGATTCCGTGCACTCGATCGATCCGGGCACCGGCAAAGGACTCCTGGAGCACCCGGATCACCGGCACCACCCCGGCGACCGCGGCCTCGAAGCGCAGCTGCACGCCCGCCTCCCGAGCGGCGGCGAACAGCTCGTCACCGTGCTCGGAGAGCAGCAGCTTGTTGGCGGTGACCACGTGCCGACCGGCGCGCATCGCCTCGAGCACATAGCCACGGGCCGGCTCGATTCCACCGATCAGCTCGACGATCAGGTCCGACCGCGCCAGGATCTCCTCGAAGGACCCGCTCGAACGGGACAGGACGCCAGCCAGTTCCGGACGCAGCCCGGTGACCCGCTCAACCCGGTCGGCGTGCTCGGAGAGCAGCACCGCGAACGCGCCTCCGACCGTGCCCCTGCCGAGCACCCCGATCCGGAACGGATCAGTCATCAGATGACTGATCAGTCATCTGGACGTCGCGGCTCATCAGGTCCTCATAGCTCTCGCGGCGCACGACAACGTGGCCACGTCCGTCCCGGCAGAAGATCACCGGCGGGCGCGGCACGCCGTTGTAGTTGCTCGCCAGCGCGTAGCCGTAAGCCCCGGTCGCCGGCGTCACGATCACGTCACCGGGCGCCGGCTCCGCCAGGACGACGTCGCGCGCGATCACGTCGCCCGACTCGCAGTGCTTGCCGGCCAGCTGGCAGCGCTCGCCTCCGACTGCCCCCATCCGGCCTGCGATCGCCGCCTCATAGCGTGCGCCGTAGAGCATCGGTCTCAGGTTGTCCGACATGCCGCCGTCGACCGCAACCCAGGTGGAGACGTTGCGCTTGACGGTCTGGACCGTGTAGAGGGTCACCGTGGAGTTGGCGACCAGCGCGCGCCCGGGTTCGATCACCAGGTGCGCGCCCGACCCGAGCGTCCTGTGGACCGCGTCGGTTAGGGTCGCGACGTAGTCGGCGATCGACGGAGCCTCCTGCTCGGCGACGTAGGCGACGCCAAGGCCGCCACCGAGGTTGTAAACGTCAAAATCGCCGAGCTCGGCGAGGGTCGCGGCGGCGCGCACGAACGGCTCGAGCTCGAGCAGTTGGGAACCGATGTGGCAGTGCAGCCCAACCAGCCGCAGGTGCGCGGAGCCCCCGGCGCGATCGATCGCCGCGGGCGCGTCCGCCAGGCCAAAGCCGAACTTGGAGTTGGCTTGGCCGGTTGAGATCGCGGCGTGGGTGTCGCCGGATACGTCGGGGGTGATCCGCACCAGGACGTCTTGAACCGCACCGAGTGACGCGGCGACCTCCTCGAGGCGCTCCAGATCGTGCAGCGAATCGAGCACCACGTGGCCGACGCCCGCGCGGAGTGCGAAGCTGAGCTCGTCCGGCGACTTAGCGTTGCCGTGAAAATAGATCCGTTTCGGGTCGAAGCCGCCGCGGAGCGCGAGTGCGAGCTCGCCGCCGGAGGCGACGTCACAGCCCAGCCCCTCCTCGGCCAGGACCCGGTAGACCGCAGTGCAGGGAAACGCCTTGGAGGCGAATAGAACATCGGAATCGGCGTGATGAGCGGCAAGGCCGTCCACAAACGCTCGAGCTCGGGCACGGAGGTCCTCCTCCGCGACCACGTAGGCCGGCGTGCCGAACTCGCGGACGAGGTCAATCGCGTCACATCCTCCGATCTCCAGATGGCCGCGTTCGTTGATGCGGCTACCGACCGGATAAACGTGCGAGAGCGAAGTAACCGTATTACTGGACAATGGCGCGATCATGTCATGCATGAAACGCGGGCGAACTCTCGTCGTCGTGCTCTCGGGGACCATCCTGCTCAGCGCCGGTCCAGCGGCCGGACACGCCGGCCGGCCTCATCCGGGCGCCACGTATCGGGGCAGGATCACCGAGACCGCGGGATCCAAGGTGCTGGCCAGCCAGCGGATCTTCTTCACGGTCGATCGTCGGGGCAAGACGGTCAGCAGCTTCACGCTGCGCGACGGCTATCCGGTGTACTGCGCGCCCAAGGGAATCGGCGAGGTGCAGTCGACGACGGCAAGGGTCTTCGCGTCGGGCAAGTTCAAGGCGAGACTGCCGATCTACGCCAAGCACCATCAGCGTCAGGGCAGCCTGATCGTCACCGGCACGTTCGCGCCTGGGGAGCTCGAGAGCGGCATGGTGAAGACCGACTTCACGGCCTCCTCACGGCACTCCTGCAACGGCACCGCCCACTACAAGACCAGGGTCAAGCCCAAGTAGTCACGGGTGCCGGACCAGACTCAGGCTCACCTGGGCGGGAGCCTGCGCCGAGGCGGCTACGCGACCGCAGGTTGGTCCCCGGCGCCCAGTGTGCCGGCAACGGGGATCCCGATCAGCAGGCATGCGGCGGCGGCGAGCCCCAGGGCCAGGTGCATCGTCGCTGCATTCGGCCCGCCCGTCCCGCCCGACAGAGCCGCGCCCGCCAGCCCGGCGCCGACGCGGCGCCAACGAGACGCGCCGCCGACAGTAGCGAGGACGTGCGACCGTGGGCGGCGGCCGGGGTCGCGTTCAGGGCCGCCCGCGAGGTCGGCACGAACAGCATTCCGAGCCCGAGGCCAACCGGAATCAGCGCCAGTCCAGTCCCGATCCCGTGCAGCGACACGCCGGGGATCGCGAGGATCGTCAGGCCCGCCCCCGCCGCGAAAAAGCCGATAACCGCCGGCAGACGCTCGCCGTTGCGGTCAGCCAATCGACCGGCGAGCGGGGCCGCGGCGCCGACGAGCAGCGCCACCACGACCAGCACCGCACTCGGGCGCCGAGCGCGGAGTAACCGATCGCCCGTTGCAGGTATTGCTCGGCCAGGTAGAAGGTGCCGATCATCACCGCGAACGTAAGCCCCGCGGTCACCGCGCCGCGGCAACACACGGTCCGATTGAGCACCCGCCGACGGCCGTTTGCCAGCGGCGCGTAGACGATCGGCGGCAGATATCGAGCGACCGCCAGACGCGCTGGCCAGCGCGAGTGGCACCAGCGCCCACCAGGCTGCGCGCCAGCCAAAGGCGACCGTCAGCAGACCCCCGAGCAGCGGACCGAGAGATTGGCGGCACCCGCGCTGACGCGCCCCAGATCCCGAGCGCGAGCCGCGCCGCTCCGGCGGAAAACCGCTGACCGCCCCCGCCAGCGCAGCCGGGCTGACGAGTCCGGCGCCTGCGCCCTGAAGCACGCGTGTTGCGATCAGAAACCCGAGGCTCGAGACGACCGCGCCGAGCGCTGCGCCGACCGCGAAAACGGCCAGGCCGAGAAGCGCCACGCGCCGGGCGCCGAAGCGGTCCACGAGCGGCCACCGGGGAACAGCACGATCGCGTAGGCGACGAAATAGGCGCTCAGCAGCGTCGCGGTCGATGCGCTGGAAACGTGCAGGCCGCCGCGCGACCGATGGGAGCGCGACGGTGATCACGGTCCCATCGAGCTGCAGCAGCGCCGCCGCGGCCGTACACGCTGCGAGCCGCGTCCAGGCCGAGCGCGGAAGCGGCTCGCGGACCGTCGTCATCAGAGCTAGTAAAGCTCAAACCGCGCCCACTCCCCCCGTTGCATCAAATGCACGGTCTAGGGTGGTTTTGATGCAAAGCTCGGGCTCAGCCGACGTCGACGTGTGGACCATTCGGCTGGGTCGGCCCGATCGTCGTCTGGCAAGAGAGGCGATGCGGGCGATCCTCGGTGACTACGTCGACGGCGCGCCCGACGCCCTCGAGATCGAAACGACCCCTGAGGGCAAGCCGTATCTACCGGCGGGTCAGCTGCACTTCAACCTTTCGCACTCGCGAGATGTCGCACTGGTCGCGATCAGCAGGGAGGCGCCCGTCGGAATCGACCTCGAGCACCCTCGCGAGTTCGGGGCGCCCGACCGGCTGGCTCGACGGATCTGCAGCGAGCGCGAGTACGCCTCGCTCCAGCGTCTAGGGGGCCCAGCGGGCGCCTCACCCGATGCACGGCGGCAACTGTTACGCCTCTGGGTCCGCAAGGAAGCGGTCCTGAAGGGCACCGGCGAGGGACTCGGGCGTGATCCGGACCAGGTCGACGTGCTCGACGACGAACTGGCGGACGGGTGGCGGTGTCTCGATCTCCCGAGCCCGGCCACCGGCTTCCAGGCGGCGCTGGCTGTCAGGGCGTCAGCGCCCGTGCTCTGTCACCGCACGTTCGTGCCCGGCTGAGGCCGTCAGCTCCTCAGGCTGTCAGCCGGTGGATCTTCAGACCGAGTCCGAGCCGCTCGCGGTCCTCGTGGACGGTCGCGTCGAGCCCGGTCAACTCCCGGATCCGATCGAGTCGATGCGCGACCGTGTGACGGTGGGCGAAGATCGTTTCGGCGGTGACGTTCATGTTGCAGTTCGTCTCCAGGTAGGCCTCGAGCGTGCGCACCAGATCCGTCCGGTATTGATCGTCGTGCAGCACCAGTGGCGCGATCGTCGTCTGGTGATACTTGTGCAGCTCATCGGGGTGGGACGCCAGCAATCTGAACAGCAGCTTGTAGGTGCCGTCGCCGATCTCGTCGCCCGACGGCGCCGCGACCTTGCGCAGCACCTCGAGCATCAACTCGGCCTCCTCGATCGCCTGTGCCAGCTCAGTCGGGTCGGAATGCAGTCGCGACAGCCCGACGGCACCGTGTTGCCGAAGCCGCGCCGCCAGACGCTGGGCGGCCTGATGTTGGTCGTCCCGGTCGCGGTCGGAGCGCGCGGGCAGCAGCGCCCAGACCCGCGGCGGCGCCCCCTCCTCGGTGGACTCGGCGAGCTCGGCGAACGCACCGGGGTACTCGTCGAGGATCGCCGCCGTCACGAGCCGCGGGCGGTTCGTGTCCACCTCGACGCAGATCGCCGATGCGCCGCCCGACAGGTCGCACCCGAGCCGAGCCGCCCGTCTGACGATCTCGCCGCGGGAGAGTTCCTCGCCACCCCGGAGCCGCTCCAGAAACGAACCGCGAAGCAAGTGCTCCGTCTCCAGCCTGGCGTCGTCGACCGCAACCGCGGTCGCCGCAGCGGCGGCCGCCACGTCGAGGATCCAGCAGCTGTCCGGATCCGGCTGATCGGTCCCGATCAGTCCGACGACGCCGGCGGCACGACCCCCCAGCGAAATCGGCGTCTCGGCGACGATGTCGTCGCGAATTGCCGCCGGACGGCCACTGGCGCGCTCTTTCACCCAGCTCTCCAGTCCGGCGAGGTCGATCCCGTCGAGTTCGCCCGAAGCTGAAGCGACGACCGTCCCGATCAGGTCCGGAACCATGATCATCACCGGGGCGCCGATCGCGGCCGCGGCGATCCTGGCCACTCCCTCCAGGCCATCGCCGCCCACGATCTCACCGATCATCTCGTCGTGAAGGCGCTTCAGCATGTCCCGCATCGACCAGCGATGGGACCGCGGCTCGGGGTCGCTGCGCATGCTGAAACGCTCGGCCAATGAGGGCCGAAGTCTGTCGAGTTTCCGCTGGATGTTCTTTGGCCCTATGTAGAACGATCCCCGGTCGCGCTTCGCCAGATGAGCCGGGATTGCTGAGAAGCGCGCGGACACACCGAGACTTCTTTTGGAATCCTTCGGGTCGTCTGGCACCATCTTGTTGACGATGAACAAGAACCGGAAGTTCGGTCGCGATCCCGGCCTCCAGACCCGGATGCTGCTGACCCTGTTCCTGCTCGGTCTCGTCTATGCGGTCCTCATCGGCGTGCTGTTCGCGGCCGGCGCCGGCGCGGTCTTGATCGCGGTGATCGCCGGCGGCCTGTTCCTGGTCCAGTTCTTCACGTCGGACAAGATCGCGTTGCTCTCGATGGGCGCGCGCGAGGTCTCGCCGCAGGAGGCGCCGCAGCTGCACGCCATCATCGAGCGGCTCTGCATCCAGGCCAACATCCCGATGCCACGGGTTTGCGATCTCCCAGACCCCGATGCCGAACGCATTCGCCGTTGGACGATCGCCGAAGACGGCCCGTCTGCGTCACCAGCGGCCTGATCAATTTGCTCGATCCGGGCGAGCTCGAGGGCGTGATCGGCCATGAGCTGACCCACATCGCCAACCGCGACGTGATGGTGATGACGCTGGCGAGCTTCTTCGCCTCGATCGCCTCGTTCATCGTCCAGATGGGCTTCTGGTTTGGCGGGATGTTCGACGACGATACAACGACAGCGGTCCCGGGCCTCGCCGTGATCCTGATCTCGGCGCTCGTCTACGCCATCTCCTTGCTCCTGCTGCAGGCGCTGTCCCGCTACCGCGAGTTCGCCGCCGATCGCGGCTCGGCGATGATCACCGGTCGGCCGAGCGCGCTGATCTCCGCGTTGATGAAGATCGAGGGCCAGATGAGCAGATCCCCCAGCGCGACCTGCGCGCTGCCTCGGGCGAGCTCGCCGCCTTCTACATCGTGCCGCCGCGGTCAAGCAGTCGCTCCCAGCGCTGTTTGCCACGCATCCGACGCTGGAGAAGAGGGTCGCAGGCGCTGCAGCAGCTCGAGTCCCAGCTGCAGGGCACCGCGGCCGAGCCGCGGGGCTGCTCGAAATCATCACCGGCAGGCGGAAGCTCGCCCGCCCCGCGCCGGACCGGCTGTTCGCGATGAGCACCGCATACGTGACGCTCGAGACGGGCCTGAGAATCAGCAACCCGCGGGGCGGCCGCGATCGTCTTCCAACCGCTGGCGACGGCCGACTTCGACCGGTCGTGAGGGATATGGAGGAGGTCGTGCGAGCAACCGCCAGCGACAGTGGCACGACCGTCGAGCGCTCTGACGACAGCTACGGCTTCCGCTGGCTGATCCTTCACGGCAAGGACTTCGAGAGCCTGGTCGTCGGGGTCAATGCGTCTCCAGCGCGCTCACGGCGGCGGCTACGGCGAGCGGCTCCTCTGCGCCGTGTTCGGCTTCTCGGATCGCCATCGAGCGCCGCTGTACTGGATCTACAACTACAAGCGCGCCATGTTCTACCCGTTCATTCCGACCGGCGGGACCGAGCAACGCGACAACGAGCGCGAACTGGTCGTCAAGGCCCAGATCGGGGCCGAGCTGCCCTCGAGCCCGAACTCGAGCGCTGGTTCCCCCTCTGGGGCATCCCGATCTATCCGGACAGCCGGCCCCGCCACTGCATGCCCGCCGTCCGGCCACCGCGGCCTGGGACCGCGGCTCCGCTCAGCCCGGTAGAATCCCTCGCCGGTGAACTCCTCCCTGGCCTCCTCGAGCGTCACGTCCGGTGGCGGCAGAATCAGATCGGAGCCCTCCGAGAACGTCGTCGGCGACGGGCTGACCGTTGCTGCGCACGAACTCGAGCAGTCGTCCGTAGCTCTCCCGGAACTCGGACTCGGAGCCCCCGTCACACGCCGCTACGGCGGCGTTGTCGAGCTCGTTCAGCTGCTCGTTCAAGCGCTCGCCGTCCAGCTCGTACTGGCCCTCTGTGGCGATGCGGATGATCACTGACCCTGCTCCGTGGCGGCCGACCCCGAGTCGCCGGCTGCCGAGTCCGACGCGCTGACGGCGGGCTCCGACTCGCTGCCCGCGGACTGCGCCTCGCCCGCTGACAGCTCTCCGGCCGGCTGCCCGCCGCCGAGCTCCGCCTTCATTTTCGCCAGCTCGCCGTCCACCTCGCTCGAGCTCGACAGCGCCTTCAGTTGGCGGTCGATGTCGTCGTCGCCAGAACCGAGCGTGGTCAGATCCTCGAAGGTGCCCGCCGCCTCCAGCTCCTGGACGGCACTCGCTCGCGCCTTCATGTTCTCGGTCTTGTCGAGCGCCCGCTGCATCGCGAGCCCAACGTCGGCCATCTCCTCGCCGACGCCGGTCGCGGCCTCGGAGATCCGGACCTGCGCCTCGGCCGCCGAGTACTGGGCCTTGATGACCTCCTTGCGCGTGCGGAACTGCTCGATCTTGCCCCGCAGTTTCTGCTCGGACTGGGTCAGCTGCTCCTGTTGCTCCTCCAGCTGGGTGACCTGCTGGTCGAGTGACTGCAGCTCGGTCTGCGCGACGTTCTTCCGCTCGAGCGCCGTCCGGGCGAGGTCCTCCTGACCAGCGGCAACCGCCTGACGGGCCTGCGTGTCGAGCTTGACGACCTGCTGGCGCAACGTCTCCTCCTGGAGCTGCAGACGTTTCTTGGCGGTGACGACGTCCGCGATCCCCTTCTTGACGTTCTGCAGCTGCTCGACCTGCTTCTGGTAGCTGTACTCGAGCGTCTCGGCCGGATCCTCGGCCCGATCGAGCAGCTTCGAAATCTTGGCTTTTACGACTGTCGACATGCGACCGGAAAGTCCCGGCATCGCATCCTCCTTGGCGGGGTTCAGGGCGTTCACTTCAAGCGTACCGCCGGGACTGCCCTCCGGGGGCCCGCCGGTTGCGGGGACGTGGCCGCCACCGCCACCCCTAAGCACTACGGTTCCCGGAAATGGACGCGCGATCGCCTTCGCAGTCGAGCGCCGTGCTCGCCCATTGGATGGGCGTCTCGGATGCCAATAGCCTCGGCACGATCCACGGCGGGACCGTGATGAAGCTGGTCGACGAGGCGGCCAGCATCGCGGCGCTGCGCCACGCACACCGTCCAGCCGTGACGGTCGGCGTCGACCGGATGACGTTCCTGGTCCCAATCAGCGTCGGGGAGCTGGTGACCTTCAGCGCCACCGTGAACGCCGCCTGGCGGACGTCGATGGAGGTAGGGGTTCGAGTCGAGGCGGAGAATCCACGCACCGGCGAGGTTCGCCACACCAGCACCGCCTACGTGACGATGGTCGCGCTCGGCGACGACGGGCGACCGGTGGCAGTACCCGGGCTCGTGCCCGAAACCGACGCCGAGCAGCGCCGGATGCGCGAGGCCGAGCTGCGCCGCGCCAACCGACTGGCCGAACGAGCCGAGATCGAGCATGCCCGGGCCGCCGAGCAGCAACCGCCGGCCGCGAGTGTCAACTGACGAGGCCCGATGTCAGGTACGGTTTCGGGCGGATGAGCGAGGCTGAGAACCCGGACCGTCTGCGGAGCGACCATCAGGTCACGCTCGAGGACGTACAGGTGTTGATGGGCGCCTCCACGCCTCATTTCGCCCTGCAGCTTCGTGGCCGCATCAGGGCGCTGATCCGCGACCTTCCCGCCGACCATCCCGCGCGGATCGAGGGCGAGCGCGAGATCGAGCGGCTCGACCAGCTCGCGTTCGCGGGCGAGGTCCGCGGTCACCCGGCCGAGAACGGCCTGACGCCACTCGCGAGCCTCGACCCAGATGGTTGATCAGCCGAGCTCGGCCGGCACGATCTGAAGCCTGCGCTCGAGGCCGTCGCGCAGCAGCGTGACGATCAGGTGGCCGCCGATCACCTCGTGCTGGAGAAGACGCTGCAGGTCGGCGACCCGATTCATCCGCTCGCCGTCCAGCTCTAGCAACAGGTCGCCGACACGAATGCCCGCCACGTCCGCGGGCGAGCCGGAGACGACCTCCAGGACCTCGATGCAGCTCTGCCCCGGGTGTTCGGCGCGAGCGCCTCGAGGCAGTGGCCGAACCGAGCCTGAGATCCCCAGATACCCGCGGCGGACCCGGCCATCGGTCATCAGCGCACCGATGATCCCGCGGGTCGCGTCGTTGATCGGCACGGCGAGGCCAAGGCCGAATCCGGCGACGGCGGTGTTCACCCCGACGACCTGGCCTGTGTGATCTGCCAGGGCACCTCCCGAGTTCCCGGGATTCAGAGCAGCGTCAGTCTGGATCACATCGTCGATGAAGCGGGTGACCCCACTCCCACGCGCCGGCAGCGAGCGTCCGAGCGCGGACACGACCCCAGTCGTCACCGAACCGGCGAAACCGTTGGGGTTGCCGATCGCGACGACCAACTGGCCGACCCGAAGCGCCGATGCATCGCCGAGGGTCGCCGGCTCGAGCTCACCCTCGTCACAGCGCAGCACCGCAAGGTCGCCGAGCGGGTCGGCGCCAACGACCGTGAACGGAACCACTCGTCCGTCGGGAAAGCTGGCCGTCCCGGCGCGCCGCGGTCGGCCGCGGCGGCTCGAAACGACGTGCGCCGATGTCAGCAGGAAGCCGTCGGCGGTCAGCGCGATCCCGCTGCCGGCGCCGGTCTGAACCTCGCGTCCGTCCGACCGCCGACCGAGCAGCTGCAGATTCGCGACCGATGGCGCCAGCACGTCGACGACATGGATCACCGCGGCGCTGTAAGCGTCGAGCGCGGCGGCCTCCTGCACCGGGGCGCTCACGGCTGGTTGGGGGTCGGTGGGTGGGAATCGGATCCCTTGCTGAAGACCGCCTCGAGCTCGAGCTCGTCGGCGCCGCGGACCACGCCGATTGGCAAGCGCCCGGCAACACCCTCCAGCCCGCCCAGCAGCTCGTCGGGGGTGGTGACCGCCGCGTCGCCAAGGCGCACGATCAGATCGCCGACCGACACACCGGCGCGCTCGGCGACCGAGCCGGGCAGCACCTCACGGACCAGGAGACCATCCCGCTCGGGCAGGCCGACGGCCTGGCGCAGACGCCTTGCCACCCTGGCCGGAGCGACCGCCACGCCGAGCGGCTCCTGGTCCGAGGCTCCGGCGAGCATCCGCTCGACCGCCTGGTGCACGGTCGCGGCGGCACTGGCGACGAGGAAGCCTGGATCGGTTCGCAGCGCATTCAGACCGAGGAGCCCGCCATCGACGTTCACGAGCGGCCCGCCGCCGCAGCCGCGGGGAAGCGGGGCGGTGTGCTCGATTCCGGTGAGCAAGCGCCCGCCTGGGCCCCGAACGTGGACGGGCGCCGCGGATACGCGGCCCTCGGTGACGCGCAGACCGGTCCCAGGATCGCCGAGCGCATAGACGAGTTCGCCCAGCGCGGGCGTCTCGTCGACCCACTGGAGCGGCCGAGCAGCGCCGGTCGCGACCTGCAGGAGCGAGAGGCCCGTGGAGCGGTCGGAGCCGAGCACCTCGCCCCTCTCGAGAGTGGCTCCACCGAGCCCGACGTCGAGCTCGCGCGCGGCCGCAAGCGACCGCGACAGTACGACGACCCGGTCCCGGGCGACGACGACACCTGAACCGCGGCGCGAGCCACGTCCGAGGCGGACGACAGATGGGCCGACTTCTTTGGCAATACTTGTAAGTTGCAACATGCAAGCATCATACACATGGGCCCCCCGATCGCCGTAGGCTTGACCACGATGGACATCGACGCCGACCTCCTCGATGGAATCGCCGAGGCCGCCGCTGTTCTCGGCGACCGCTGGTCGGCGATCGTGATCGCCGCGCTGCTCGACGGCCCACTCCGCTACGGCGAGCTCCGAGAGCGCGTCGCGGGGATCGCACCGAACATCCTCAGCGCGAAACTCAAGAAGCTCGAGCGTGACGGGCTGATCGTCTCCTCGCCCTACTCCGAGCGGCCACCGCGATTCGAGTACCGGCTGACCGAGACCGGCGTCGAGCTGACGGACGTGCTGCGTCTGATGGCGGCGTGGGGCAGCAGCCGCAGCGCGAGACCTCACGCCGCCACGCCGCCGCTCCACTCGCTCTGCGGCACCCCGCTGCAGGTGCAGTGGTGGTGTCCGACGTGCCTGCAATCGGTCGACCCCGATGGAGACGCACCGATTTCGGTTTAGCTAATCGATGGTGGTGCCGGGCACGGCGTAGTAAACGGCCACGAGGGCGCAGATAGCGAGCGTCAGGTAGGGGGTCACCAAAGCGCCCGCAGTCGCGATCGCGTATGGGACGAGTCCACTCGCATTGCGGCGGAGCACCGCGCGGCGCCGCTCCGGCGTCATGCCGTCGACGAGCAGGTTGGGCCTGGCGAGCATGCAGTAGAGCTGTATCCCGAAGAACGCCGTCCCCATCAATAGAAACGACCCGCCGTACACGGCCGCCGCCAGCTTCTGGCCCTGCCCAGAACGCAGATAGCTCGCCATCAGCGACGTCGAGAACGGCAGCACAACAACCGCCATCAGCAGGACGAGGTTCAGAACGAGGACCGTATGGTCGACACCGCGCAGTCTGCTGAACATCGCCCGGTGGTTGATCCAGATGATCCCGATCGTCAGGAACGACACCGCATAGGCCGCGTAGTTCGGCCATTTTTGGCCGAGGAGGCCGCCGAGCGGGCCGTGGCCGGGACCGGGCACCGCGAGGTCGAGCGCCAGCAGGGTGATCGCGACCGCGATCACTCCGTCGGAGAAGGCCTCCGCGCGCGACTTCTCGATCACGGTGAGCAAGTGTCAGCCACCCGGCGGACGGTTTCCCGCAGGGCAGTGGGTAGCGTTAAACGCATGAGCGACGAGCGGACGCTGGCGGTGATTGGCCTCGGGCGGGTTGGCCTGCCGCTGGCCCTGTGCTTCGCCGACCGTGGGGTCCGCGTACTCGGGATCGACCACGACCCGGCGATCATCGAGAGCCTCGAGGCGGGCAGGATGCCGTTCGCGGAGGAGGGCACCCAGCAGCTGCTGGAGCGCGTGACCGCGGCTGGAATGCTCGAGCTGAGCGATCGCGCAGCCGACGCGACCCGGATGCGAGACATCGTGATCACGATCGGGACCCCGTCGTTCTCGCACATCGAGTCCGACCTCCGTCAGGTCCAAGCGGCGCTCGACGACCTGCTGCCGCTGCTGGGGCCCGGCCACAGCCTGCTGCTCCGTTCGACGATCGCGCCCGGCACTACCGAGTTCGTCGCCGGCTACCTCGCGAAGCGCCGCGGGCTCCGGGTCGGCGAGGACGTGTTCGTCGCGCACACGCCCGAGCGGATCGCCGCGGGACGCTTCCTGGCCGAGATCGGCACGCTGCCGTGCATCGTCGGCGGCGTCGGCTCGGGCTCGACCGAGCGCGCCGCCGAGGTCTTCAGCGTGTTCGGGGCGCCGATCGTCAGAACGACGCCGGTCCAAGCCGAGCTCGCGAAGATCTGGAGCAACATCCTGCGCTACACGATGTTCGCGCTCCCGAACCTGCTGATGATGGACTGCGAGCGGTACGACGCGAACGTCTTCGAGGTGATCGACCTGATCAATCACGATTACCCGCGCGGGGGGATCGCGCTGCCCGGTATGACCGCTGGGACCTGCCTGCGCAAGGATTTTGCATTCTCCGAGGAGCGCTCGAACGCGCCCGGAATGCTGCTCGCCGTCTCACGCGTGAACGAGGCAGTGCCGCTGTTCCTGGTCGAGGGGATCAAACGGCGGGTCGGCCCGGTCTCGGGTCGAAAGGTCGCGGTGCTCGGGCTGACGTTCAAGCGCAACACCGACGACGAGCGCGACTCGCTCTCGCCGAAGCTGATCAGGCTGCTGGAGCGCGAACTGGCGGACGTTGCCGTCTGCGACCCCCACGCGCTGACGCCGACGGCCTCGATGGCCGAGGCGCTCGAGGACGCCGACGTGATCGTCGTCGCGACGAACCAC
Source organism: uncultured Solirubrobacterales bacterium (assembly GCA_963805095.1). Taxonomy (GTDB): domain Bacteria; phylum Actinomycetota; class Thermoleophilia; order Solirubrobacterales; family Solirubrobacteraceae; genus Palsa-465. The sequence continues at coordinate 138,850 of CAWDSW010000010.1, read as the reverse complement.
TCGGAGTTCGAAGGTCCGGCGATCCTGCCTGAGATCGCCGCGCGGGCGAGCGCGGACTGCCTGCTCGTCGATCCCTGGAACGCGCTTGGCTCCGCCCAGGTGTTCGTCTACGCCGCCGAGGCCGCCGCGCTCGTCGGAGGCTCGCTGACCGCGGTGACGCCCACCGAGGCACCCGGCATTGTGAGCCGGGTGCCGAACCATTCCCGCGAGGCTCGTTGACCCGCGTGCTGGTGACAGGCGGCGCCGGAACGATCGGCGCCGCGATGGTTCGCCGCCTGCTGAGCGACCCGAATTACGAGGTGAGGGTCTCCGACCATCGAGAGCCGGCTGACTGGATCCGCCGGCGCTGCGAGATCCACACGGGCGACCTTCGTGACCTGGACGCCGCCAGGGAGGCCGTCACCGGCTGTTCGCACGTGATCCACCTGGCGGCGATCGTCGGCGGGATAGCCAATTTCCACAAGCTGCCCTTCACGCTGACCGAGGTCAACAACGCGCTCACGGGCGCCGTCGTGCACGCCTCGCTCGATGCCCGGATCGACCGGTTCGTCTACGTCTCCTCATCGATGGTGTTCGAGAACGCGACCGAGTTTCCGACGACCGAGGAGCACATCCGCGTCTGCCCCGCCCCCTGGTCCGCGTACGGCTTCTCGAAGCTCTCGGGCGAGGTGTACACGCGCGCCGCGCACGACCAGCACGGATTGCGCTACACGATCTGCCGGCCGTTCAACGCGTATGGGCCCGGCGAGTTCCCAGATCGCGACGAGCCGGGGATCGCCCACGCGGTGCCGGACCTGATTGCGAAGGCGTTGTCGGGTCAGCGCCCGCTGCAGATCTTCGGTTCGGGCAAGCAGACCCGGACGCTGACGCACGTGGACGACATCGCCGACGGGGTCGTCACCGCGATGGCGGCCGCCGCCGGGGAGGGCGAGGACTTCAATATCTCGGCCTCGCAGGAGCTGACGGTGGCGCAGATCGCGGCGCTGATCTGGGAGGCGTGCGGCGAAGACCCCACGGAACTGCGGTTCGAGCATCTGCCGAGCTTCGAGGTCGACGTTCGGCGGCGCTGGCCATCGGTAGAGAAAGCCCGGCGGCTGCTCGACTGGGAGGCGAAAATCGATCTGCGCGACGGTATTCGTCAGACCGCCGACTGGTTACGATCCCTCGATTCCGACCGATTGCGGTCGGTCAATCGCGATTAAGTCCACGGTCGGCCGAGCGGGCGCGAGGATGATCGCGGCAACAGCAGGGAGGGTATGAGTTGGAGAGCGCGTCGCTAACCGAGTCGACCGGAATCACCGTCGAGCAGCCACAGCTCAAAGCGGGGGCGATCTCGTTCGTCTCGAACATCGTGATCGCGGTCGCGTCGGTCGCGCCGGCCTACAGCCTGGCCGCGACGCTCGGATTCATCGCCGCGGTCCCGATGCTCGGCTACCAGGCGCCGGCGGCGATCCTGCTCGCCTTCTTCCCGATGGCGTTCATCGCGGCGGCCTACTACTACATGAACCGCGCTGACCCGGACTGCGGTACGACGTTCGCGTGGGTCACCAAGGGAATGGGGCCGTGGTTCGGCTGGCAGGCCGGGTGGGCGCTCGTCGTCGCCGACGTGCTGGTGATGCCAAGCCTCGCCGACGTCGCCGGCAACTACACCTTCCAGCTGTTCGGCGTCACCGCGACGACGGCCGAGGTCGTCGCGGTCGGAGTCGCGTGGATAATCGTCATGACCGCGGTCTGCTACATCGGGATCGAGTTATCCGCCCGCACCCAGCGGTACCTGTTGACGCTCGAATTCATCACGTTGGTCGCGTTCGCGGTGGTGGCGCTGATCAAGGTCTACACCCAGCACCCGCCCGGCAGCGTCGTCCCGTCGGCTTCGTGGTTCAACCCGTTCGCGATCAAGAGCGTCAGTGCGCTCAACGGCGGGATATTGCTGGCGGTGTTCCTGTATTGGGGCTGGGACTCCGGCGTGTCGGTCAACGAGGAGACCGAGGATCCAAACTCTGCGCCGGGCAAGTCGGCGGTGATCTCGACGTTCATCCTGGTCGCGATCTACATGCTGGTGTCGACGGCCGCGCAGTCGTTCGGAGGTCTCGACAACCTCGTCCACAACCAGTCCGACGTGCTCGCCCCGCTCGGCCATGGCGTGCTCGGCTCGGGCCTCGACAAGCTCCTGATCATTGCGGTGCTGAGCTCCGCATCGGCCTCCACGCAGACGACGATCCTGCCGACCGCCCGGACGACCCTGTCGATGGGCCGGGCCGGCGCAATCCCTAAGCAGTTCGCCAACATCCACCACCGCTATCTCTCGCCCGGGTTCTCGACGCTGTGGATGGGGACGGTATCGCTGCTCGTCTACCTCCTCCTGTCGGTCACAAGCCACAACAATCTGATCGCAGACGCGTTCACCTCGCTGGCGCTGACAATTGCGTTCTATTACGGGATCACCGGATTCGCCTGCGTGCTGTACTACCGCCGCCACCTGCTCGACAGCGTCAAGAACTTCGTGATGATCGGAGTGCTGCCGATGGCCGGCGGGCTGATCCTCACCTGGGTGCTGATCAAGGCGGTGATCGAGTACTCGGCTACCGACGGTGGTTATGCGAAGCCGTTCCTGGGGATCGGCTCGCCAATCGCTATCGCGCTGCTGACGATCGTGCTGGGCCTGATCGGGATGGTGATCCAGCGATTGTGGATGCCGGCGTTCTTCAAGAACAACCGACCCGAGGTTGTCGACCCGGCGGTCCTTGCCCGGGCTCCGGCAGCCAAGAGCTCCCGGGATCTCTGATGTCCGCCGGGATCATCGTCGGGTACGACGGCTCGGACGGCGCCCGGGAGGCGTTGCGGTTCGGCGCCGAGATCGCGGACGTGTATGGAGACCCGCTGATCATCGCCTACGGCTACGAGCTGAACCGAGTGGCCGGCGAGATAGCCGACTACCAGGCGGCGCTGCGCGACCTCGCTCAGAAGGAGCTCGGCCACGGAATCCATCAGGCGCAGGCGCTCGGAGCCAAGGTCGAGGCGGTGGTGATCGAGGACTCCCCGGCGCGGGCACTGTCGGACCTCGCACGCGAGCGCGACGCCCGCGCGATCGTCGTCGGAAGCCGAGGCGAGAGCCCGTTGCGGGGATTCCTGGTCGGGTCGACGCCGCACAAGCTGCTGCAGATCGCGGATCGTCCGGTGCTCGTCGTCCCCGCGCAGGCGCGCTGACGGTGTTCGACCTGATCGCGGAGCTGCCGGTCGAGGTCGACGGCTATCGGCTCGAGGAGCTGCGCGCGCCGATGGCATCCGGGCGCGACCGCGTCTGCACGCTGATCCGGATCGGCGGCGCCGGGCACGAGGGCGCCGGCGAGGACGTCGTCTATGACCCGGAGGAGCAGCTCGCGTTCCAGCGGGCGGGCGCCGTGCACGATCTGTCCGGGCGCTGGACCCTGGCGGAGGTGTGCGATCGGGTCGAGTCGCTCGACCTGTTTCCCGAGCCTCCGGGAGCCGAGGTGTCCCGCCGCTATCGGGTGTGGGCGTTTGAGAGCGCGCTTCTGGACCTGGCGCTGCGGCAGGCCGGTCGGTCCTTGGCGGCGGCGCTGGGTCGGCAGGCGCGCCCGATGCGATACGTGTGTTCGCTTCGGCTCGGGGAGCCGCCGACGCTCGAGCCGGTTCGCCGGCGGCTCGCGCTCGATCCAGGCCTGCGCTTCAAGCTGGATGCGACCAGCTCTTGGACGGCGGAGCTGATTGACGAGCTGGTCGCGACTGAGGCCGTCGATTCGGTTGACTTCAAGGGCTTCTACCGGGGCACGGTGGTCGATCAGGCGGCCGACCCGCTCCTGTACCGGCGGGTAGCGGAGTCGTTCCCCGATGCCTGGCTGGAGGACCCCGACCTGTCGTCCCCGGCCGCGGAGGCAGCGCTCGGCGATTCACAGGATCACATCACCTGGGACGCCCCCATCCATACGGTTGCCGACATCGAGGCGCTGGAGTCACGGACGGGGTTCGCGCCCCGGATGGTCAACATCAAACCATCGCGAATCGGGCCGATCCGCGAGCTGTTGGCGACTTACGAGTACTGCGCCGCGCATGGGATCGGCGCCTATGGAGGCGGGCAGACCGAGCTCGGACCGGGTCGCGGCCAAGCCCAGTATCTGGCGGCGCTGTTCCACCCCGACGGTCCCAACGACCTGGCACCCTCGGCGTACAACGATCCGGACCCGCCGCCCGGAATCCCGCCGAGCCCGCTCGGGCCGCCCATCGAGGAGCCGGGATTTCGGTGGGACGCTTAGACAGGCTCTTAGAACCGGGATTCCGGTAGGGCGCGTAGAGTCGGGATTCGGGTAGGGCGCTTAAGATTCCGGGGGGGCGCTTAAGGTTCGCTGGGGCGGGGGGCTTAAGGTTGCCGGCGCACGTAGGTGCGCCTTCTCGCTAGGGTCCCTTTAGTAGCGGGGCATTTGGTTGGTTCTCTCGAGGTTTCCCGGCGTCAAAACCGTTTCTGCGGTTAGCCCTAACAAGAATTTAACCTTGATTGAGGTCTCGCCCCCATTATTCCGTGTGCGACGTACCTCATAGCAGCACCTCCTCCCCAGAAGCGCGAAGCCGGCCCGTCCCCAGCGGGCCGGCTTCTTCTGGGAGGAGGGCAGTTCAGCTTCTGCCTGCACAGACGCTGAAGCCGGCCACGAATGGCCGGCTTCATCTCTCTCCTCTCAACCACCGGGAAAGTTCTCTCGGCGACACCTGAAACGGGTGTTGCCGATGCCGGTGTTGCGATCGCGGCATTGTAACTAATGCCTCGAACGCTGTGCAACTAATAACTGGAGGGACTCTCGAAGCTGGGAGGGTTCTCGTTGGGAGCGTCCTCGTTGGGAGGAGTCTCGCGTGGGCGTTGGCGGATCCTGACCGCCTCGATCCGGTTGCGCCGGACTGATTCGACCCGGATCGAGTAGCCATTGGCGTCGACCGAGTCGCCGCGTTTCGGCAAACGCCCGAGCTCCGCAAATACGAACCCGCCAACCGAGTTGTAGGCGTCGGTATCGATCGGCAGATCGAGGCCGTAGTCCTCCAGGTCCGCCACCGGGACGTGGCCACGGACGAACCAGTCGCCGTTGGCCAGCCTCCTGATCGCGCCGCCGGTCGGATCGCTCTCATCCGTGATCTCGCCGACGATCTCCTCGATGATGTCCTCGATCGTCACGATCCCTGCCGTCCGGCCGTATTCGTCGATCACGACGCCGAGCTCGGTCCGCTCACGTTGCAGGTCCGCGAGCAGGTCGTCGAGCGGCTTCGTCTCCGGGACGATCGGCGCGTCACGCACGCGCGACTCGAACGATGCTTCCTCACCGTTCTCCATCAGCACCTTGACAAGTTGGTTGACGTGGACGATGCCGCGGACGTGGTCCTGATCCTCGTCCTCGGTCACGATCAGCCGCGAGTGGCCGGTGGACACCGCTCGGCGGAGCGCCTGACCGACCGTCTCGGACACGTCCACGGTCACAACAGCCGGGATCGGGGTCATCACCTGCCGTGCCTCGTGCTCGTGCAGCTGGAAGACGCCGGACAGCATCTCGGCCTCTCCCGGATCGAGGTGACCGCCCGTCCGAGACTCGGCGATGATCCGCTTGAGGTCCTCGGTCGTGCCGGCGTCGGGCTCCGCGTCCGGATCGGTGCCGAGCCGCCGCAGGATCCACTCCGAGGTGGCGTTGAGCGCGATCACCAACGGCCGGACGAGGATCATGAACCAGCGCATCAGCGGAGCGATCCGTCGCGCAAGCCCCTCAGCGTGCTGGATCGTGTACAGCTTCGGAACAATCTCGCCGACCGTGCTCTGCAGGAACGTGATCAGCAGGTAGGCGATCGCAACCGACAATGCCACGGACAGCCCGTGCCCGACGGCGTGCCCGAACAAGGGCTCCAGCACGTGCGCGAGCGCCGGCTGTCCGAGCGCGCCGATCCCGATCGACGCCATCGTGATCCCCACCTGGCAGGCCGCGATGTAATCGCCGATCTCATCGATCTGCGTCAGCGCCAGGCTGGCCCCGCGGACGCCTTCCTCGGCCATCGCCTCCAGACGCGTCCGCCGAGACCGCACGAGTCCATACTCGGCGATCACGAAGAAGGCGTTGACCAGAATCAGCAGCGCCGCGAGGACGATCAGGAGCGCCGTCACCGGAAGCCCCCTTGGCGGGCCGCCGTTGGCCGCCATGTAACCGCGAACGTCACCCCTCGAGCCCCCTGGGGCCCCGCGGACGTGGTCCCAGGATCTGCGGTGCTACTTCGGTAGGGGTCGTCGTTCATGAAAAGCGACGACGCGAACGGTAGCAACCGCTCCCGCCGGAGACCGCTCGTCCGTCTGCCATCTAGGTGAGCGCGTCGAACTGCTCGGCCATCTCGAAATCCACTTCGGTGAGACCGCCGGCCGCGTGATTGGTGAGCGACAGGCGCACGTTGTTCCAGCCGTGAATCAGGATGTCGGGATGGTGGTTGCGCTGCTCGGCGGCCTGCGCGACGCGGTTCACCAGAGCGACCGCGCCGACGAAATTGTCGACCTTGTAGTCGCGAACGATCTCGTCGCCCTGGCGCTCCCACGCTGAGGCCCGCAGCCGATCGGCAATCTCGTCGTCGGATAGGAGCGGCGTTGTCATATCGTTTCTCCCATGCGCATTGTCAGTCTCGTACCGTCCGCCACCGAGATGCTGTTCGCACTCGGGGTTGGGGACGACCTTATCGCCGTCACCCACGAGTGCGACTACCCGCCCGAGGCCCTTCAGCTACCACGAATCACGCGGCAAACGCTGCCGGACGGACCTGACCGCGGCCGAGATCGACGCCGCCGTCAAGCAGCGGGCCCTGGCCGGCGAAGCTCTGTATGCGCTCGACACCGACCTGCTGCACGAGCTGCAGCCAGAGCTGATCGTCACACAGACGCTGTGCAGGGTCTGTGCAGTCTCCGACGACGAGGTCCGTACGATCGCCGAGGAGATCGACAGCCAGCCGATGGTCATCTCGCTGGACCCGCGGACGGTCGGCGAGGTGCTCGGCGACGCCCGGACCTTGGCGCAGGCAACCGACACCAAGGATGAGGCGGTCGACCTGATCAGAGAGTCCTCGGCGCGGATCGACCGTATCCGGCGCGAGGTCCGCGGCGCGCGGCGGCCGCGCGTTGCGGCGCTCGAGTGGCTGGATCCGCCATATGCAGCGGGTCACTGGACGCCGCAGTTGATCGAGTACGCGGGGGGCGAAGACGTCCTCGGGTTTACCGGCGAGCCCTCCGAGCAGCGCAGCTGGGAAGAGATCGTGGCCGTCAAGCCGGACATCGTGATCGCGATGCCGTGCGGATTCAGCGCCGAGATCGCCCATCGAGAGGCCGAGATGCAACGCGAGCGGCTGGAGCGGGTTGGCGCAGGCCAGATCGTCGCCGTCGACGGGTCGGCGTACTTCTCGCGCCCCGGCCCGCGGATCATCGACGGGCTCGAGCTGCTCGCCGGCATCCTGCATCCGGAGCTGGTTCCCGTCGGGGCGGCCGAGGCGCTGATCGTCGAGCTGTAGGCCCCCGGAGTGTCACGGCCGGCGTGTCAGCGGGCCGGCGTGCTCAGCGGCCGGCGTGCAGCGGCCCGTGTCAGCGGCCGCTCAGATACTCCAGCCGTTCGGCGTCAGCCCCGTCCCGCCGGCGACCGCGATCGCCGCGAAGACGCTGGCGAGCGCCACCACGAGACAGCCGAGCAGCGCCAACGTCTGCTGGTCGCGCTTCTCCGCCACCTCGACGACGAGCCAACCGGTGATGAAACCCGCCGCGAGTCCGCCGACGTGGCCGCCGATCGAAATCCCGCTGACGGTCAACGTGAACACCAGGTTCAGCAGCAGGATCGGCGCAAGTCCGCTCTGCCAGATCGGGATCCGACGCGCATGCGCGACGACGATCAGGGCGCCGAACACGCCGAAGATCGCCGTCGAGGCGCCCAGCGTCGGCAGATCCGGCTGGAACAGCAAGGCTCCGAAGGAGCCCGCCAACAGTGACGTGAAGTAGATCGCGGCGAAGTTCAGCTTCCCGATCGCGGGCTCCAGCGCGCGTCCGACAAACCAAAGCGACAGCATGTTCAGCCCGATGTGGATCACGCTGGCGTGCAGGAAGCCCGATGTCAGCAGCCGCCAGTACTGGTGATAGCCGTTGGTCATCGCCGGGCCGAAGAGAACTCCGTTGGTGTACACCCAGCCGCCGTAGCGATCCCCGAACAGCGCCACCCCGGTCGCGACCTCGGCGAGAAACACGATTACGTTGATCGCGATCAGGAATTGGGTGACGCTCCATTCCCGGATCGGGTTGGACCAGCTGACGCTCGCTCCCGGCTGGCGGCGCGGCAGCTGGCGGACGCGCGTGCGATCACGGACGCACTCGGGACAGCGCATGCCGACGGACGTAGGCGTCATGCAGTCGGGGCAAATTGGCCGACCGCAGGAGGAGCACGAGACGCCCGTCTCGCGCGAAGGGTGTCGATAGCAGACCGCCACGCGAACTCAAACGCTAGCGATCCGGAAGGACCCGCCTGGCTTCCTCCGCAAGGTCGTGAATCGTCCGCTGGGTGAACTCGCGAAGATTGCTCGACTGATCGATCCGGGTGCGGTGTCGGGCGCGAACGCGTAGCAGCACGAGCGCCGTGCCGGCGGTCGCGGTGACCGCGATTGCCGCAGCCGGCCGGACCCAGTTGCGGGGGTCGCGCATCGCGGCCAGCTCCCAGCCCTCCAGCTCATCCTGGGCGAGTTCGGTCCAACCTGCGAGCTTCGCCTCAAGAGCGAGCGTCGCCGGCGGATCGACGGGGGCGAGCGCCTCGCGCAGCAGGGCCTCGACGTCAGCGCTCATGGCTCGCTCCCATTCCGGCTCTGGTCCTCGAGCAGTCCTTCGAGCTGGCGGATAGCCCGATGCAGCAGTACTTTCGTGGCACCGTCGGTCCGGCCGAGCGCCCGCGCTATCTCTCGATTGTCCATCCCCAGCGCGAACCGCATGATCAGCGCCTCCCGGCGGTCGTCGGGGAGCCGCTGAACCTGATCGAGGATCGCCTTCAATTCCTCGCGGCCCTCGACCAGCGATTCGGTCGTGTGCGGCGCCGAGATCATGCTGGCGTCCTCGATCGCCGACTGGGGTTTCCGCGCTCGATCGCGGTAGAAATTCGCGGCCAGGTTGTGGGCGATCCGGATGAGCCACGGGCGGAGCGGCCGGCCCTGGGACTCGCGCAAGGCGCGCTCGAGGTGACGGTAGGCCTGCAGGAACGTCTGCTCGGTGAGGTCCTCGGCGTCGTGGTGATTTCCGACCCTGTAGTAGCTGTACGAGTAGACGTCTCGTAGATGCGCCCGGTAGAGCTCGCTGAAAGCTCGGTCCAGTTCGGCCTTGGTGGTCGTCGGGGGTCTTTGGCCACGGCATGAGCGTACAGCCGGTCTACGCTGCCCGAGAGATGTGGGAGACGACCTCGGCTGGGGCCTCGTCGCGATCGACGAATCCGCCGAGCCATTCCCACTGCAGGCTGACCCGCTGCCAGACGCGCTGGGTGGCGGTGCCGGCGACCTGCGGTGAGGCCTCCGGCATCAACGGGAAGCGCATCGGCGCCCCCGCGCGGACCCGAACCTGATGAGGACGGATCCGCCAGCCGCGACGGATCGCCTCGGTGCCGATCACCGCGATCGGCACAACGGGTGCTCCGGTCTCAAGCGCCAGCCGTGCCTATGCCGCGATGGGGGTGGCCGAGCCCGCCGGGGCGGACTCGATGGCCCTCGGGGAAGATCAGCACGATCTCGCCGCGGACCAACAGCTCCTTGGCGGTGCGGATCGTCTCCGTGTCGCCGGCACCGCGATCGACCGGGAACGCCCCGAGCGCTGACAGCAGCCAGGACAGCACCGGGTGGTAGCCGAACAGCTCGCGCTTGGCGACGTAGTACATCGGCCGCTGCGCCATCGTTGCGAGGACGAACGGGTCCAGGAAGCTGCGATGGTTGGCGGCGATGATCGCGGGGCCGCTCGCCGGAATGTGCTCGCGCCCGGTCCGGCGCATCCGCAGGTAGGTCCAGAAGAATGCCTGGAAGGAGAACCGAACGATCCAGTACACGAGGGGGTTGACACCTCGCGCCCGTGCCCGCCCATGCAGCGCTGCTTGATCCATCGCACTGCTTACCCGCCGGATGCACGGCCGTTACAGTTGAGGTCTGTTGAGCGGGTATCCCGAGCTCGAACGTGCGCGTACGCTCAGAGGGGCTGTCTGCGGCGTCGTCGCGGCGGCCGTTTGGGCGGTTCAGCAGCCGCTTGACAAGCGCGTCTTCGGGTCGCGGTACGACGACGTCGAGATCCTCGGCCGAGCGCTGACGCGAGGCCGAGCACTGGTACTCGGTTGGCCTGGCGACCCACCTCCTGAACGGCGCTTTGTTCGGCGCCCTCTACAGCCAACATCGCGCCCGAGCTGCCGATCCCGGCATCGCTGAGGGGGCCCGCGATGGCCGCCACCGAGCACTTCGCGTTGTGGCCACTGGTGGCCCTGACGGACCGCTGGCATCCCGCCCGCTCCGAGCTTCCGGTCCTGTCGGGGAGCCGCCGAGCTTGGCTGCAGGCCCTCTGGCGACATCTCCTGTTCGGGTTCGTGCTGGGCGAGCTGGAGCGGTATCTCGCCACCGCAGATCAGCTCGAGCCCCCGGCAGAGGCGGCCGATTACTCCTCGAACGGCCACGGCCGGATCGACCACGTGATCAGCGTCAACACGGCGCCGGACGTCGAGCCGGTCGACGACGGCGACTGACACCGACTGCGCGCGCGCCCGACCGGGGTGGCCGGGACGGGGCACGGACACAGCCCCGGCTCGGGTCAGGGCACGGACACAGCCCCGAGGGGTTCCGGTACGTTAAGCCGCGACGGCTCATGCCCGTTGTCCCCCTCGGCGAGATCCTCGATCCGGCGTTCGCAGATCGATACGGAGTTGCGGCGATCAACGTCGTCGACGACCTCACGCTCGACGCTGTCCTGTCCGCGGCGACCGAACTCGAGGCGCCGCTGATCGTGCAGACCTCGCTGAAGACCGTCAAGGCGATCGGCGCGCGTCAGCTTTACGGCATCTGGCGGGTACGAGCCGATGAGGCGCCGGTGCCGGTGTCGCTACATCTCGACCACTGCCCCGACCGCGAGTGGATCTCGATTTGCCTGCGGGCGGGCTGGAACTCGGTGCTGTTCGACGGTTCCGGTCTCGATCTCGCCGAGAACACCCGCCAGACGATCGAGGTGGTTGCCGAGGCGAGGCGCCACGGCGCGGCCGTCGAGGGTGAGATCGAAACCGTGCACGGCGTTGAGGACGGCATCGGCTCCGACGACGAGGGCGAGACCCATCCGGTCGAGGTGTCAGCGAGGTTCATCGCTGACACCGGCGTCGACGTGTTCGCCCCCGCGATCGGGACCGCGCACGGGCTGTACAGCTCAAAGCCCAACCTGACTCCGGAACGGGTCAGCGAGCTGGTCGCGCTGCATCCGATCCCGCTGGTGCTGCACGGCGGGACTGGGCTGTCCGAGGAGCAGTTCACCGATCTGATCGCGCGGGGGTGCGCGAAGGTCAACATCTCAACGGCTCTGAAGATCGCGTTCATCGACGCCCACCGGGAGTATCTGGAGGCGTATCCGGGCAAACACGATCCGCCGCCGATGCTCGCCCACGTCCGCGAGGCGGTCAAACGCATGGCGATCCGTCATATCTCGATGTTCGGCTCCGCCGGCCGGGCGCGGCCCGTGGCCACCGTGGTCCGCTGACCGATGCCGGCGCTGATCTTCGACTGCGACGGTGTGCTCGCCGAGACCGAGCGCGATGGCCACCGGGTCGCGTTCAACGAGACCTTTGCCGAGGTGGGCCTGCCGGTTTGCTGGTCGGTCGAGGAGTACGGCGAGAAGCTGCTGATCGGCGGGGGCAAGGAGCGGATGTCATCGCTGCTGACCCCTGCGTTCGTTGCGGCCAACCGCCTGCCGACCGACCCGGACGGGCAGCGGGCGTTGATCGTCGACCTGCACAGCCGCAAGACCGCCAAGTACACGGCCATGGTCGTCGGGGGCCAGCTCGCGACGCGACCGGGAGTTGCTCGAATCGCCGCGGAGGCGATCGACGCCGGGTGGGCCGTCGCCGTCGCTTCGACCTCTGCCGAAGAGTCGGTGCGCGCCGTGCTGCAGCACGCCGTGGGGACGACGGTCGCCGGCCGCTTCGAGGTTTTCGCGGGCGACATCGTTCGGGCAAAGAAGCCGAGTCCGGCCATCTACGAGCTGGCGCTGGCGCGGCTTCGGATGCAGGTCGCCGACGCGATCGTGATCGAGGATTCGCGCAACGGGCTGTTGGCGGCGGTCGGAGCGGGGCTGCGATGCGTCGTCACCGTTTCCGGGTACACGCAAGGGGAGGACATGCGAGAGGCGGTCCTGGTCGTCTCGAGTCTGGGGGATCCGGGCGAGCCGGCAACGGTTCTCGCCGATCGCGTCGACGTTCGGCCCGGCGAACTGGTTAGGCTGGCCGACCTCGACGCGTGCCGAACTCAACCGCTGCGAAATAAGGAGGCTGCATGAGCGCACTCGCTCTGAGCCGTGGAGAGCTGGTGGTGCGGGCGATCGCTCAAGCTGCGGTCGACAACGAGACGTACTTCTGCGAGCTCGATGCCGTCGTGGGCGACGGCGACTTCGGCTACTCGCTCGCACGAGGGTTCGAGATTGTTCTGGCTGACTGGGAGGCGCTCGAATACGACGACGTCGGCGGGCTGCTGAAACGGACCGCGGTGATCCTGACCAAGCGGATCGGGGGTACCTCGGGTCCGATCTGGGGAACCGCCTTCTTGCGGGCGGGGGCGTCGCTGGCCGGCGTTCGCGATCCCAACTCGGCTCAGGTGATCGCCGCGACGCGCGCCGCAATCGAAGGAATCAAACAGCGGGGTGATTGCGAGCTCGGCGACAAGACCCTGCTCGAGTCGCTGGTGCCCGCGGTCGACGCGCTGGAGGCCGCTCTGGCCGCGGGCCTCGATGTGGGCACAGCCCTGGAGCGGGCGGCGACCAGCGCCCGTGCGGGTGCGGAGGCGACCGACGGGATGGTCGCCAAGCGCGGTCGCGCCGCTTACACCGGCGACCGCAGCCGGGACTCCGTCGACGCCGGGGCGGTCGGCGTGGCGGTCATCTTCGAGGCGGTCAGCCGTGCCTGGCAGGAGTCCGCGATGAAGCTGGAGGCATAGTGGTCACCCTCGGCGCCGCCGGGGCCCAAACGTCGACTTATTCTCCGAAAGGGGCGTGAGGTGAAGAAGTTCGTGAACGACCCGCGGCAGTTCGTACTCGAGGTGCTGCGCGGGATTGAGCTCGCGAGCGCCGGGCGGCTCCGATACCTCCCCGAGTACAACCTGATCATGCGGACCGACGCGCCGCGCGATGACAAGGTCTCGATCATCCAGGGGTCCGGGTCGGGGCACGAGCCCTCACACTCGATGCTCGTCGGTCCCGGCATGCTCGACGCCGCCTGTCCGGGCGATGTGTTCAGCGCTCCGCCTTCCGATTCCGTCTACGAAACGACCAAGCTCCTGGCCGGCGACAAGGGCGTCCTGCACATCATCAACAACTACACCGGCGACCGCATGTCGTTCGACATGGCGCGAGAGCTCGCCGAGGCTGAGGACATCCGGGTGGCGACGATCGTCGTCGACGACGACGTCGCAGTGAAGGACTCGACCTACACCGTCGGGCGCCGCGGGGTCGCCGGCAACTTCTTCGTCGTCAAAGCCGTCGGCGCCGCCGCCGAGCAGGGTGCCGAGCTCGACGAGCTGGTTCGGATCGGTGAGCACGTCAACTCCGTCACCAGGTCGATGGGGATGGCGCTCACCTCTTGCACCCCGCCCGCCAAGGGCTCGCCGCTGTTCGAGCTGGGCGACGACGAGATGGAGATGGGCGTCGGGATCCACGGCGAGCCGGGCCGGCGACGGGAGAAGCTCGCCCCGGCGAACGAGATCATCGACGAGCTGTTGGAGGCCGTCGTCAGCGACCTGCCGTACGAGTCGGGCGACCAGGTGGCGCTGATGATCAACGGGCTCGGTGGAACTCCGATCTCGGAGCTCTACCTCTGCTACGGACGCGCGCACGGCCAGCTCGCGGAGCGCGGGATCGAGGTGACCCGCAGTTACGTCGGCGAGTACTGTACGTCGCTGGACATGGCGGGCGTGTCGCTGACGCTGGTGAGGCTCGATGCGGAGCTGAACGAGCTGCTCGACGCGCCGGCAGACGTAACCGTCCGCGTCTTTTGAGCGACGTGATGGATCGGAGTTGCGGTTCGCGCCAATGTTTGGAGCCCGTCAAGTTTCGGCCCTGCTCAACCGATATTCAGATGTGCGTCCGACCCGCCGGTGTCACGAATCACGAATTCGGATGGTCGATGGGCGTGGATGACGGCTTATGAATTCATGACTCAGGACCCCATGACTGAAGCCACATGATCCTGTGCGTTGCCGGCAACCCAGCCGTTGACAAGCTCTTCGAGATCGACGCGATCTCCGTCGGAGGCATCCACCGACCGACCGAACTCGTCGCACGCCCGGGTGGAAAGGGTCTGAACGTGGCCTGCACGGCCGGCCGGCTGGGAGCCGAAGTGACCGCCGCGGGTCTGCTCGGTGGCCACGCCGGGCGGTGGATCCAGGAGGCGCTCGCGGCCGAGCCGGTCGACGGCCGCTTTGTCTGGACCCGCGCGGAGACTCGCTCCTCCCTCTCGGTCGCTGACCAGCGGACCCACCAGCTGACCGAATTTTACGAAGAGAGCCCCACGATCACGCCTGGCGATTGGGACAAACTCGTCGCCGTTGTTTCCCGGTTGACAAGCCGAGCCCGGTGGATGACGGTGTCGGGGACGCTCCCGCCCGGCGCCCCGGTCGATGCGTATCGTCCGATGATCCGCGCTGCTCTCCTCGCGGGCATACCGGTTGCCCTCGACGCCCACGGGTCGACGCTTGCCGAGGTTCTCCGCGAGTGCCCCACATTGGTCAAGATCAACGCCAACGAGGCGGCCGAGGTGGTCGGAACCGCCGTCGACGATCACGATTCGGCGTTGCGGGCGTCTGTGGTGATCCGGGACATGATTGGGGGCAATGGACACGCCGTTGGGGTGACGCTCGGTGAACGCGGAGCCGTGGTCGTCGACCCGTCGGGTGATGCTCACCTCCTCACGCTCGACGTCGTCGGCGCCTACCCCGTCGGCAGCGGCGATGCCTTCCTCGCGGGGCTGGTCGTAGCGCTCGAGCAGGGCGCCTGCTGGAGTGAGGCGGCCCGGCTCGCCGTCGGGGCGGCAGCGGCGAATGCCGAGGTTCGTGGAGTCGGCGTGCTGGACCCCGAGCGGGCGCGCGAGCTCGCCGGATGGGCGACGGTGAAGCCGCTCGGCAACTTCTCTGCGGGCGCCGTCGCCAGCCGGGCAGTGCTCGCCGCCTGACTTCTCCGCGGGCGCCGTCTCCAGCCGGGGAGTGCTCGCCGCCCGACTTCTCCGCGGGCCGCCGTCTCCAGCCCCATGGCGCTCGCGATCGGGCCGTGTCCAGGATCAGTCCGCCGGAACAAGCCCCGCGGCGGGTTCCTCACGCGGCAGCACCCGCCCTCGTGGGAGTCCGCGGACGGCGATCACGAAGGTCGCGGCCATCACCCCGGCCATGATCTGGAAGACCGTCTGGGTGGAGTGGGCGAACGCGATCTGCACCGCGTGCACGATCGCGTGAGAGTGACGCTGGCCCGACGCGGTGCCTGTCGGCGAGAAGCCGATCGACGTGGCGACCCTGCGCGCGGCTGCGGGTGGAACCCCCTGCTTGGTCAGCGCGCCGGTGAGATTCGTGTCGTTTCGGCTGATCAGAATCGCTCCCAGCACCGCGAGCCCGAGGCTCGCCCCGAAGTTCCGGGCCGTCTGGGTGATGCCGGTCACCTCGCTGTAATTCGTGCTCGGCGCGCGGTTGACCGCGTCGGTGCTGGCGGTTCCGAGCATCAGTCCGATCCCGCCCCCGGCGAGCGCGATGTACAGGGATTGAGCGTTCAGAGACAGGTCTGTGAGCCGCCCGGCGAGCAGGTAGAAGCCAACGGCGCTGAGCGCGCTGCCGCTGACGACCGCAAGCTTTGCCCCGCGCTTGTCAAGGATCCTGCCGCCGACCTGGGCCATGATCACAAACCCGAGGAAGAACCAGAGGATGTAGAGCCCGGCGTTCGAAGCGCTCTTGCCGAGTGAGACCTGCGCGTACACGCTCCCGAAGAAGAAGAACGGGATGAACACGGTCGACATCAATCCGAGCACGAGCGTCTCGACGGAGAATCCGCGATCGCGGAAGATCTCAAGTCGGAGCAGCGGCTCGCTCGTTCGGCGCTGCGCCGCCACGAACAGGAACATCAGGAGCACTCCCACGACGACGCAGCCCCATGTCGCGATGCTTCCCCAGCCCCAGACACTCGATTGCTGCAGCCCGAGCACGATCAGGGCCATCGCGCCGCTGATCAGCACCGCGCCGCGGTAGTCGAGCTTTTCCGGTCGGGTGGGTGTCTCGATGCACGAGCGCCAGGTCAGCAGCAATGCCACGATCGCCACCGGGATGTTGATCCAGAAGATCGCGCGCCAGGTCCACTGCGTGAGAAAGCCGCCGGCGATCGGGCCAATCGCCGTGAGTCCGCCGGAGATGCCGAAGAAGATCGCCATCGCGCGGCCCCGCTCCCGTAGCGGGAACGCGGCGATCACGATCCCGACGGCCGCCGGAAACAGCAACGCGGCAGTCGCCCCCTGAAGCACCCTGAAGGTGATGATCCACGCCTGAGCGATGCTCCCCTTGGGCGTGAATCCGCAGCAGGCGGAGGCGATCGCGAACCCGGTCACGCCGATCACCACCATCCGTCGGCGGCCGAGTACGTCACCAAGCCTGCCGCCGAACGCGAACAGCGCCGACAACGCCAACAGGTAGCCGTTGATGACCCACTGCGAGCCGGTCGGTGTGAGCGACAACTCCTGCTGGATCTTCGGAATCGCGATCGCGACGATCGTCTGATCGATGAAGGTCATCGCGACGGCGAACACCATCGCGGCCAGAACCAGGTTCTTGTTGGTTGAGGACCGCACCTCGTTTACCCCCTGTGATCGCTGCGCAAGGACAGGCAGTCGCAGGCTAGCGCTCCTAACCCCGGACGGTGAGGAACGACTCTGGACGCTCTGCGCCGTCGCAGTAGACGACGTAGCGACCCTGGTGCAGGGTGACGGTGAAGCTGCCTGAGATTCCCGGGGTAATGTTCTCCTGCTCGCCGACGATGCGGGTGAGGTCACCTGTGCGCAGCTCCATGTCGGATACCGCCTCCGCATTCCGGTTGACGACGTGAACGGTGACCTTGCCGGCGGGAATCGTCGCCGGCCTGGGGTTGCAGCCCGCCGGCGTCAGCACAACCTTGACTGTCGACACAGTGGAGGCTCCGGATCCCCCACAGGCGGCAACGAGCGTGGCGACTGCCAACGGTGCCAGCACCGGCACGAGCCGGAGCGCATGTCCTCCCCGGCCGGCTGCGGGTCTGCGAATGCTTCTGCCGCCCACGTGGAGACGATATCCCGAAGGATGCAGCCGGACGGACATTCAAGCGCCGCGCGCGATCAGAGTGCGTCAGCGCGAGACGCCGTTCAAGCGGCGACGGCGTATGGCGATTACGCTTGACCGGTGGGAGCCTCCTCATCTGTCCGGCGCCTCGCCAAGGAGGCGCTGGGCCGGATGGGCTTGGCGCTAGTCCCGACCGAACGCTATGCGGTCGTCCCGAGACATTTCTACAGCCCGCTTCCAGATCTCGCCAGGCTGGATGAAGGCTTCTGGGACACACCACGTCCGATGCCCGGGGTAGACCTCGCGGTCGAGCAGGCGATTGAATTGCTGGTCGCGCAGTTGGCGCCGTACATCAAGGAGTTCGAGCCCCCAGCTGACCGTCCGGACTACACGTTCGCCTCAGGGTCGTACGGGATCGTCGATGCAGAGAGCCTCTACGCGATCGTGCGGTGGCTGAAGCCAAAGGTGCTCCTGGAGCTGGGCTCAGGCGCGTCGAGTCACTTCATCCAGATGGCGGCGCGGCGCAATTCCGACGAAGGTCGCTCGCTGGACCATCGGATCTTCGATCCTTACCCGTTCACGGCGTCGCCGCTCGGTCCGGTCGAGGGGGCGATCGTGACCGAGCTCCGAGCCGAGGAGGTGGACCCGGGGCTCGCGAGTGACCTGCTCGGTGCGGGCGACGTCCTGTTTGTCGACACGACACACACGGTCAAGACCGGTGGAGACGTCGACCACATCTTCTCGGTGATCATCCCCCGGTTGGCGCCCGGGGTGTGGGTGCATATCCACGACGTCTTCCTTCCCTACGAGTATCGGCGCGAGTGGGTGGTCGACGAGCAGCGCCTGTACGCAGAGCAGTACCTCGTGCAGGCCTTCCTGGCGTTCAACCGCGCCTTCCGCGTCCGTTTCCCGGCGATGGCGGTCTCTCGCGCGGAGCCCGAGCTGCTTGGCCGGTTGCTGCCCGGATTCTCGCTTGCAGCTCGGCCTGGGGCGTTCTGGTTCGAGCGTGTTGCGACACCTTGAGGGGTTAGCCGTTGTCCTTCGGGTGAAGCAGCGCGGGCCGGGCCTGTTCGGTGGCAAGTGCCCCGATCACGTCTTGCAGCCATACGCTCTCCTCGCTGTCGGTGTCGCGCATCCTTCGTCGTGCCCACGCGGTCAGGTCACCGCTCGAGCCGACGGCCGTCAGCTGACCGGTAACGGCGTAGCGGCCGTCGGCAAGGACCCAGAGTCCGCCGGTTTGGTCGCGGCGTAGCCGTAGCTGGTCGATCACCGGCTGGCCGGCGATCAAGCGTGGTCGAGACAGATCGCCATCGCGCGTCGCATTCCATGTCCAGACTGAGAAGATTGGCCGACGACCGGTCAGCCGTCGGGGCGGTCGAGGCGGCGGCCCGATCGGCCCGGTGCGCCAGCGCCTGGACAGGTCGGGGATGAGATGTGCGGACTCCTCGCTGATCAGGAGGTGCAGCTCGTCGCCTGCGCGCAGGCGCGTGGAGCCGCGGGGCGGGATCGCCCGGTCCCCTCGGACGATCACGCTTACGAGCGCGTCGCGCGGCAATCCAAGATCGCGCACGCGCGCATCCGCGATGGCGTCTCGTGGCCCCACCGTGTGCTCGACCACCTCTGCGCCCAACCGGCGGATCGTCCCGGACTCCGACAGCGGCCGTGGTAGCTCTGGCTCGATGCTGGTGACTCGAAGACGACGCGCGAACGTCTCGAACGTCGATCCCTGCACAACGGTCGATACAAGGACGGCGAAGAAAACGATGTTGAAGAAGTGCACGCTGTGGGCCACGTGCTGGATCACGGGGAATGTGGCCAGCACGACCGGGACCGCACCGCGTAATCCGGCCCATCCCAGAATCGCCCGCTCTCGCCAGTTATATGCAAACGGCAGCGTCGAGATCGCCACCGCCACGGGACGGGCAACAAACACAAGCACCAGCGCGAGCACGGTCCCCTTCAGCGCCACCGACGGCAGCTGATCCGGGAAGACCAGCAGCCCGAGCGTGAGAAACATCGCAACCTGTGCCACCCAACCCAATCCCTGATGAAAGCTGACGATCGTTCGCTCCGCGGGAATCGTTGCCGAGCCGAGCATCAGCCCGGTGAGATACACGGCGAGGAACCCGGAACCGTGCAGAGTGTCCGCCCCTCCGTAAGCCAACGCGGCGACGGTTAGGGATGCCACCGGATACAGCCCGGCGGTCGCAAGCCGCACCCGGCGCAGCGCATACACGGCCACGGCGCCGACCAGCCAACCAATCAGCAACCCGATCCCGAGCTCACGAACGAACAGGAGAAGTACGTCGGCTGCGCCGTAACTCGGCTTGGAGAGCAGTTCGATGAACGCGAGCACGAGCAGCACCGCCACCGGGTCGTTCAGGCCGGACTCTCCTTCGAGAGTCTGCGTCAGCTTCCGCGACAGCGTCGAGCCGCGCAACAGGGCGAAGATCGCCGCCCCATCGGTCGAGGACAGAATCGCGCCGAGCAGCAAGCCCTCGTCGGTTGAGAGCCCAAATAGGGCTGCCGCGCCGAGTCCGACGATCAACGCGGTGAGCACGGTGCCGACGCTCGCAAGGGAGACGGCGGCGCCCAGGACAGGTCTGAGGTGCAGGAGCCCGCTGGTGAGTCCACCCTCGAACAGGATCAGCGCCAGCGAGACCACGCCGATCGTCCTCGCGAGCCTGTAGTCATCGAACTGGATCAGACCGAGCCCGTCCGAACCGATCAGCATCCCCACCCCGACAAACAGGACGAGGCTGGGCACGCGCAGCCGCATGGCCAGGAATGACGCGACCAGGCCCGCCGCGAGCAGGGCGCCGGCTTCGAGGATCAGATGACCGTCGGCCACGCCACTAATGCTCCTGCGCCCTGACCGCGATCAGCTCGACGTAATCCCTCCCGTCGCGAGTCGATATCAGCGTGACGCGCAGCGGCCCCGAAGCCCCCTGGCCCAAGAGCCGGCGGGCGCCTTGAAGGACGTGCGCGGTGACGTCGACGATGAGACGGCGCGAGAGCATCGGGCGAGAACAACGATCCCAGCTCCGGCGACCGCCCGCATTGCGGCCAACCTCGCCCGGAGGACGCATCAAGCGTCCCCTGGAGACTCCCAGAGGAGAGGCTTGCCGGGGGTGGCTCACGGGCCACCCCCGGCAGGTGCTGCGGTGCCACTGGACGGAGCTCGCGCTACCGCTACCAATCACGGTCGACTGATCGGTTCCAGACGCGGCGTTGCCGATTGAGTGGCCGGCCCCGATCGGGCATCAATGGGTCCGACAGCAGACGTGTCGGCGGATCGATCGCGAGTCACCCTGTGCCGTTGCCGTCCCCCCGTCCCCCCGTCCCCCCGTCCCCCCGTCCCCCCGTCCCCCCGTCCCCCGTCCCGGAGGCCATGATCGTCGAACTCGCCGAGCGCCTCGGTAGTGGCCGCGGATGAACGGTCGGATTGAACCGTCCGTGGCGCCCTCGTTGCCCGAAGCCCCGACGCCCCGCAGAGGCCGGTGGACAGGCTCCCGGCCTCCGCTCGAAGGCCGGCTCCGAGAGCATTAGCGAGGCTATGCAACCGCCGAGAGCACGTTGCAATCGGCGGCCTTTAGCACGGTGCTCGTGTTAGCGATCACATTTGAGGCTCATGGGCCCTCCCAGGAGGACTGGACGAAGCGCATTGTTCTGGCAAAAGGCGTACTGACCACGATCCGAGTTAGGCCAAGAGCCGTATTGACAGGTTTGTTGTGAGCGTTAACATGACGGCGAAACGTTCGCCTGGCTACCAGCGGGTGCCATCTCGTCCGCCGACCGCGAACGGCGACTACCTGGAGGTTCAAGGATGAAACCGGTCACAAGGCGTCATTTTCTGGAGATGTCGGCTGCGGGCGTCGCCGCGGCGACGATCAAGCCGCCGTTCGCCCTGGCGTCGCCGGCGCGGGCCGCCGGTGCACCGGCGGCATCGGCCGGCAACGTCGGCGCGGGCAGTACCGCGCCGGTTCGGCCATTCGCGCTCTCCGCCGTGCGGCTGGGCGACGGCCTGTTCCAGGAGAAGCGTGACCGGATGAAGAACTTCATTGCGAATTTCGACGATCGTCGCTTCCTCGTCCTGTTCAACAACAACGTCGGCCTACCCAACCCGCCCGGGGTGGAGGTAGTCGGCGGTTGGGAGGACGGCGGCATGCTGAGCGGCCATTGGACCGGTTACTACCTGAGCGCGCTGGCCCAGTGCTACGCCGACCAGGGCGAGCAGGTCTACAAGGACAAGATCGACTTTCTGGTGAGCGGGCTGGCGACGGTCCAGGCTGCCATCACCTCCAAGTTCGAGAACTCGGGCCAGGCGCCGCCGCCACCGTCGATCGGTCGGGTCGCGGGCCAGTTCGGCAGCGCGCTGCAGCTCAACGGTTCCAGCAGCGCGGAGTACGTAGCGCTGCCCGCGGGAACCATGGCGCAGCTCACGGATTTCACGATCGCCAGCTGGGTGAACCGCGGGTCGACCGACACGTGGGTCAGGGTGTTCGACTTCGGCCAGAACACCGACGTGTACATGTTCCTCACGCCCGCCGCCGGGGTCACGGGAACGCCGCCGCGGTTTTCGATCACCACCGGTGGCTCTGGCGAGGAGCAGCAGCTCACCGGCAGCTCGGCGCTGCCGACCGGCGAGTGGGTGCACCTGGCTGTCACCCTCTCAGGGACCACAGGGACGCTGTACGTGAACGGCCAGGTGGCCGCCACCAATCCAGGCATGACGCTCAACCCCGCCAGCCTGGGCAATCCCGCCAACCTGTGGATCGGCAGGTCTGAATTCTCCGACCCGTTCCTGAACGGAACGGTCGACGAGTTCCAGATCTTCAACCGGGCGCTGAGCCAAGCCGAGGTCTCCTCGCTCCAGGGCTCGGCGGCCGGGACGACCGGCGGGGGCAACGTCGCCTGGTACCGATTCGACGAGACCGGCGGCGCGACCGCGGTGGACTCCTCAGGCAATGGCCGCGACGCCACGATCGTCCCCGTGCCGAACCCAGCGGACTGGGTGCCCACCTTTCCGGGCTACCTCGGCGCCATCCCCGACGACCTGGTGCTGCGGCTTGGCCCGCCGCGGTTCGCGACCTACGGCGGTGACAGCGGGACCTGGGCGCCGTGGTACGTCCAGCACAAGCTGATGCGCGGCCTGCTCGACTGCTACGAGATCGCGGGCAGCGAGCAGGCGCTGCAGGTCGTGGAGACCATGGCGGACTGGGCGAATCAGGTACTGACGATCGGAGATAAGAACAACCCCGACTACCCGGGGCCGATCACCAGGGACAACCTGAACCTGATGTGGGACAACTACATCGCCGGCGAGTTCGGCGCCTCGAACGAACCTCTCGCGGAGATCTACGGGCTCACTGGTGACGCGAAGCACCTGGAGACCGCGAAGTTCTTCGACAACAGGGAGTCGCTGTTCGGCGCCTGCCTCGCCAACACCGACATCCTGGACGTCACCACCGCGAACAATCCAGGTCCACGGCGTCCGAACCGGCTGCACGCCAATCAGCACATCCCGCAGAACCTCGGCTACCTACGCATCTTCGAGCGATCCGGCGAGCGCGACTACTACCACGTGGCGAAGAACTTCTTCGACATGATCGTCCCGCACCGCATGTACGCGGTCGGCGGCACAGGCGGCGACTACCCGGGCTCCAACGACAACATCGAACAGTTCCAGAACCGTGACAACGTCGCGAACGCCCTCACGCAGAGCGGCTCGGAGACCGAAGCGACCCACAGCCTGCTGCAGGTGGCCCGCAACCTGTTCTTCCATGAGCCCGATGCAGCGCTGATGGATTACTACGAGCGCGGCACGGTTAACCAGATAGCCGGCTCGCGCGCCGATTCCGACAGCACCGCGGACCCGCTCATCACCTACTACCAGCCGCAGTCGCCAGGCACCAGGCTCAGCTACGACAACCTGGGCACGGGCGACGGCGGCGCCGGCCTGACGGACCAGACCAAGTACCAGGAGGCCATCTACACCTATTCGGCAGACGGTTCGGGGCCTGAAGCGCAGCGGCGAGCGCTCGCGGACGGCCGTCACCCCGGCGGACACGAGCCCAACGGGCGCCACAACGGACGGCAGCAGCCTGTTCTGTGGGTCAACCTCTACATCGCCTCCACCCTCACGTGGGCAGAGCAGGGGTTCACGATCACTCAGGAGACCGCCTTCCCTCGCGGTGACACCTCTCGGCTGACCATCGGCGGCCGCGGGCCCCTCACGATCAAGCTGCGGGTCCCCGCCTGGGCGGTGGGGGGATTCAAGGTCAGGGTAAACGGGTTCACCCAGCAAGTCCGGGCCAAGCCGAGCAGCTACTTCACGCTGAGCCGGAACTGGAGGCAGGGGGACACGGTCGATATCTCGATGCCGTTCAGCATCCGTATCGAGCGCGCGATCGACCGCCCAGACACGCAGTCGATCTTCTGGGGCCCGGTACTGATGCCGATCCTCGGCACCTCGAGCGGCGGCGCCTTCCAGGAGCTGAGCCTCTACCAGGATCTCAAGCTGGACGGAGACTACTCGCGGGCGGCGATCACCCCGGCGGGGACCAGCCCGACGGGCGACCAGCTGTTCGCCACGCAGGGACTGTCGCTGCGCCCGTGGTATGTCGGAGACTCTCAGCCACGGTCAGCGTATTTCCGGCGGGTCGAGCCCGAGATCGTGTTCGGCTCGGTCGACTCCGGCGTCCCGAACGTCAAGCGGGACGACGGACTTCCTAACTACAACGTCCCGGTCGCGGGGATCACCTCGCCGGGGACCGACGGACTGACGTTCCTCGATGTCGTTTGGGACCAGGCGCCGTTCTCCCACCACGGGCAGTTCGTCTCGACGGTCAGACGCGTCGCCGCGAACTTCGCGGCACAGGGCCTTTTCACCAGCGAGCAGCAGGACGCTGTGGTGTCGGCGGCCGAGAGCGCGCGAGCGCAGCTTGCGCCGTAGCCTCGCGCGCTCCTGAGAGAGTCGGTCTCGGCCATCGGCCGCTTGGAATCCGCGATGTAGCGCGCTTGGAACTTTGTCGGGCCAGCAGGGGACGGTCCGGGCCCGCGGCGAGCGCCGAGGTCACAGCCGTCGCACGGCGGAGGGCAGTTGCTGTCTGCCCGCCGGGCCGTGCTGTCGGGCGCTGATCTCGCTCAGAAGCGGTCGAGGTCGACGCGTCCCGGAACGCGGAAAAGTGCTCTCACGGCCACCAGCCTGGTGGCGCGTGAAAGTTCGTCCCGCGTATTCGGGGAAGAACCTTCACAAGGCCCGGGTTGTGCCCCGGCGCGAGTGGTTTTCCGGCGGTTTGGGTCGGGGGGCGGCCGGGCCTAGGCCGGAAGCCGGCGGGCCTAATCCGGGAGCGGGCGGGCCTAAGCCGGAAGCGGGCGGGTCTAAGCCGGGAGCGGGCGGGGGGTCTGGGTCGCGAGCGGTGGCCGGCGACGCGACCGGGTCCAGGCCGGTATGCCGGCCCGGGGCCGCCACGGTCGGACACCCGACGCGGCCCGGCTCATCAGGTGACTGGCGTTCAGCCAGGCGACCCGGCGTCAAGCAGCGTCGTCGTGACGCTCAGCGCCTCGGGGTCGAGCGGCGCCTGCTCAACGGATGAGAGTTGCCTCCTAATACGGGCCCGCGTTGCCAATGGCCTCGAGCGTCGGCCGGTGCTGGACTCGAATGTCATCCTCGATCACCTGCCGCTCAGTGTCTGTAAGACAGCCGAAGTGAGCCGCGCCGACGGTGCCATCATCGAGCGTCGCGGCCGCTCGGTCGATCCTCACGGCGATGACGTAACCGTCGGTTTCAATGCTGACATCGGCAGCGCCGGAACCCATCGGTGGCAGTGTGCGCCCACATCGGGAACAAGCTTCCGGAGTGCTCATATCGGGTTCCTTTCTGCCGAGGAACGATCCGGCAGCCGTTGCCCTCCGGAGACCGCAGGCCCGAGACGCTGCCCCGCTCCGGACGACCGGCAGACCGTCCCTCGGCATCGTGATTGGAAGGACTTCTTTCTGGTGTTAGGAACAACGGACGAACCTCAGCGCGGCTTACGCGATCTCGATGTCGCTCGAAAATGCGCAGAATGGTTGTTTTGAAGAGCGGAATCGGACAGGATCCCGGCGGTGCGGTCGCGATGCTGGAATTGGCCGGCCGAGAGAGGTCTGGCGGGTGCGGCCGTGGTGCTGTTCCTCCTTGCCGTCTGTGCTCCGGCGCTGGGGCACACCACGGATGCGTCGGTGCAGCGTGGTCTTCAGCGTCTCGTCTCGGCCCCAGGGGGCCCGATTGGCGCGATCGCGACGCTCTACCGCAATGGACACACGACCGTACTTCGAGCCGGACGGGCCAACGCGTCCCGCCCCGGGGGGCCCCGACTCCGCGATCACATGCGGATCGCCAGCATCTCAAAAGCGTTCAATGGCGCGGTCGCGCTGCACCTGATGGCCCAGGGACGCCTGAGCCTGGATGACACGATCGGACGACTGCTCCCGGGACTGATGCCGCCGGCTTGGTCGGCGGTCACCGTTCGCCAGTTGCTCAATCACACGAGCGGACTGTCCGACTACACGCAGTCAGATGCCTTCCGCGAGCACGTGGCCAAGGACCCGCGGGGATTTGTCTCGCCAATGAGGATCATCGATTGGGTGCGACGTGACGGTCTCAACTTCAAGCCCGGCTCACAGTATGAGTACTCCAACACCGACAACATCGTCGTGGGATTGATCGCACAACGAATCAGTGGTCAGTCGTACGACCGGCTGCTTTCGACGATCGTCTTCCGACCAGCCAGCCTGACCCAAACGACGTTCCCCACGCGGAGGCTCTCGCTGCCGGCACCGTTCCTGCACGGCTATCAGGTGACGCCGGGCAAGCCGCCCCAAGACGTCACCACCTTTCTGAGCCCAAGCGGCGCCTGGGCATCGGGCGCGATCGTCTCCTCACCGGCTGACCTCGGCGCGTTCATCCGGGCCGATCTCGCCGGCCGGTTCTTCGGGAACGCCCAGCGACACCAGCAGATGCAGTTCGTCCGCGGGTCCTCGAGCCCGGCCGGCCCGGGCACGAATTCCGCAGGCCTGGCGATATTCCGCTACCAGACGCGCTGCGGCACGGTCTACGGTCACACGGGCAACTTCCCCGGCTACGTCCAGTGGGCTGCGGCGACGGCCAACGGCGGGAGATCGGTGACGACATCGCTCAACATCCCGGCACCAACCGGCGCACTGCTGGCGCAACTGCGCTCGGTCCAGGTGTCGGCCGTCTGCGCGCTGCTCGGCAAGTAGCGGGGCCCTCCGCGATTCCGTTCACCGCTCATGGCTTCGGCGCGCTTGACGCCGGGCGGGGACCACGGTCGTCCAGGACCCGAAGCTTCACTTCGTGAGATCCGACTCTGGTCGCCCCCGGAGTCCGAACCTCAGTTGCGGTCGCCGGCGCTGTGGTGCCGCCAACCGTCCCGATACGCGGCGTCGTGCAAACGGTAGAGCGTGTGGGCGTAGTGATCGAGGCGGTCGGCGGCCGCCTGGGCCTCGTGATAGTCCTTGCCATGATCGCGAGCCGGGGTCTTCTCCTCGGCACGCTTGCGGACGATGTGAAGCTCCTCTCGGGCCAGTTCTACGATCTTTTGCAGCGTCTCTTCAAGATCCATTTCTTCCTCTCGGTCGGTGGCTCGGCCGGCTTACAGGGCGCGCTGATTTTCCCATGCAACCGTCGTGTCGTCCGCACGCCCCGATCGCTCCCGGGCACGCGCCTCAAATCGAGTGCGTGGTAATTGCCCTCGCCGGGGCGGCAAGCGCGTCACAACGCATCCCCGAGCTAGTGGCTCTGATCGATGTTGGTCCCCGGATCCCTTGCATCTTCAATGGGCTCTGTCTCGATTTTACTTAAGTATTTACCAGTGTTATACTTGCAGTCGTAAGCAAACAAAGGAGCAGGAGATGGAACCCATCTCAGAACCCACCCCCACGAAGTACCAGCAGGTCACGGTCGACGTTCCCGCGGAGCGCGTGGCCGAATTCCACGCGTTCTTCGCCCGGTTCCTGGCAGGCCGCGGCCGGCGGCGAGGGCGCGGCGAGCATCGCCACCACGCCCACCCACACGGCCACGGATGCACAGCCCGGCACGAGCGGGCCAAGCGAAGCGAGGCCTACGAGCGAGCGGCCGACACCCCAGGACAGACCACGGAGACCAGAGAGGTCTAGTGGATGGCCGACAAGCAGATCACAGTTGCCGTACCGGAGGAACGCGTCCCGGAGTTCTATGCCTGGTTCGCGGATTTCCTGACGGCCGAGTCTGGGACTGCACCGCGAAGTGAGCGGGGACGCCACGGCCATCGCGGTCATCGGCTCCGTCCCCACGCGAGCGCCTGGTCGGCAGACGACGCCGACCAGGCCGCTTGGCTTTATCGCAAGCTCGCTCCCCCGGCGCGGGAGCTGTTCGACCTACTTCTCGACGCGCCCGGTGAGCGTTTCGCGGGCGAAACGATCGCCCGACGGCTTGGACTCGAGAAGGGAGCCCACGGCGTCGCCGGGATCCTCGCGTGGCCGGGCCGCTACTCCCGCCACCTTGACCGGGTCCTCCCAATCGACACCGAAGGTCGGGCAGACGGTGGCACCGACTACTACATCGATCCCGGAACCGCCGCGATCTTTGCCGCCGCCCGCGAAGACCCAGCCGCCCCGAGGCGAAGACGACGACCCCGAGAAGCACCCTGACGCGGCACAATCGGCGGCAACAAGACGCGAGGACCGGGCCGCCGGTCTGGCGTGAAGTGATGGGTTAGGCTCCCAGCTCGCACGTTTGGGCGTCAACGCCGGGACCGACGGAGGCAGAACACATGGGCGCGATCACCACGACCGATGGCACCGAGATCTTCTACAAGGATTGGGGCTCAGGGCAGCCGATCGTTTTCAGCCACGGCTGGCCGCTCTCGGCCGACGATTGGGACAACCAGATGCTGTTCTTCCTGCAGAACGGCTACCGCGTCATCGCTCACGACCGGCGCGGCCACGGACGCTCCACACAGACCGGCGACGGTCACGACATGGATCACTACGCCGATGATCTGGCGGCTGTGACCGCGCATCTCGACCTACAAAATGCGATCCATGTGGGGCACTCCACCGGTGGCGGCGAGGTCGTGCACTACATCGCCCGACACGGAGAGAGCCGGGTCGCCAAGGCAGCACTAATCAGCGCGGTTCCGCCGTTGATGGTGCAGACCGCGGCCAACCCAGGCGGGACCCCGAAGAGCGCGTTCGACGACCTCCAAGCGCAGCTCGCCGCCAACCGATCGGAGTTCTATCGCGCGCTTGCGTCCGGTCCGTTCTACGGCTTCAACCGACCGGGCGTCGAACCGTCGGAGGCAATCATTCAGAACTGGTGGCGCGAGGGAATGATGGGCGGAGCGAAGGCTCACTACGACGGGATCGTCGCCTTCTCCCAGACCGATTTCACCGAGGACCTGAAAAAGATCACCGTGCCGGTGCTGGTCATGCACAGCGAAGACGACCAAATCGTCCCCTACGCCGACGCCGGGCCACTGTCCGCCAAGCTCTTGCAGAACGGAACGCTAAAGACGTACAAGGGATTCCCGCACGGCATGATCACGACGCAAGCGGACACGATCAACGCCGACCTGTTCGCGTTCCTGCAGTCCTGAGCGACTCGAAGGCTAAGCGCCGGCCGCGGGTTTCTGAAGGCGCCCACCGGTCCGACGACCAGAGTTGCGATCGAGACGCTCCTAGCGGGGCGTACGTCACCGGGGCCAGGAGCCGCCGGCGACGCGCTGGCCACCGTCCGAGGTGATCACCTGACCGTTGATGAAGGCGGCGTCCTCGGACAGTAGGAATGACACCAATGCCGCAGCATCCTGAGGGCGTCCCGCTCGCCCCAACGGGCTACGTCGCGCCGCCTCGCGTTCGATCTCCGGCGTCATCCACCCGGTCTGGTTGGGTCCGGGTTGATCGCGTTGACGGTGATCTCGCGCGGGCCGAGCTCGGTCGCGGCGGAGTAGGTGATCCACTCCAGGGCGCCCTTGCTCGCCGCATAGGCGATGGCGCCACTCTGCGGCGGGCCGCTCGTGAAGATCACGACGCGGCCCGATCTCGACGCGTCGCCAAGACGCTCGGCGAACGCGCGGATGAGCAGCAGCGTCCCACGAACGTTGACGGCCAAGTGCCGGTCAATCAGCTCCGAGGTCATGTCGAAGATCCCGCCGCCCGAGTCATACGTGTGCGCGATGACAAGGACCGACAGTGGTCCCGCCTTGCTCTCCGCGGCTTCGATCAGCCGTGACGGTCCGGCCGCATCGCCAAGATCGTGCTGAAAATCCGTCTCCGTCTGCTCATCGATCCCCGAGTGGTGTTCGCCGTCATAGGGCGTCCACCCGGCCGTCACGACGTCCAATCCGTCGCTGCGGAGGCGCTCCGCCACGGCCACAGCGATTCCTCGCGTGCGGCTCACGCCCGTGATCAGAGCGGCGGTCATCTGCGCGAGGGTACGCCAGATGAGCCGCCCGACGACAGGTTTACGACGACCAAGGTTGCGCCGAACAGGTCGAGGGCACGGATTGGGGTTTGACGAACCGTCAAGTCTTGCTATTAGGGTGCCCTAACATTCTGGGCCCGCCTCGCTGTAACCGACTTCTAGGAGCCCTATGCCTGAGCGCCGCGCCCTTTCGACCACGGTCACTGACGTATCCTGGCTGACCCCGAGCATGGTCCGGGTCGTGGTGGGAGGCCCTGATCTCGAGGGCTTCGCCGTTGGTTCGTTCACCGACCATTACGTCAAGTGCCGATTCGGAGGCAAGACGCGGTCCTACACGGTGCGCGCCTGGGACCCCGAGCGACGTCTGCTGACGCTTGACTTCGTTGTCCACGGAGATCGGGGCATCGCCGGACCGTGGGCCGCCCGGGCCCAGCCGGGCGACACGCTTGAGATCACGGGACCTGGCGGCGCCTACGCTCCGGCCGCTGAGGCCGACTGGCATCTGATGGTCGGCGACGATGCAGTGCTTCCGGCGATCGCGGTCTCGCTCTCACGGGTGCCTGCAGGGGTTCCGGTAGTCGCGGTCGTCGAGGTAGACGGATCCGAGCATCGACAGCCGCTGAGCTCGCCGGGAAACCTTGACGCCGTCTGGGTGCATCGCCGCGACGACGCCGGTCAGGATCCCTCGGCGCTACTTGAGGCTGTTCGCGCCCTGTCCCTGCCCCCTGGAAGGGGCCAGGCGTTCGTGCACGGCGAGGCCAGCGCCGTCCGCGCCATCCGGCGTCATCTGGTCCTCGATCGTGGCCTTCCGACCAGTGCACTGTCGGCCAGTGGCTATTGGAAGCTGCGCCGCACCGACGAGGAGTGGCGCGCCGAAAAGCGCGAGTGGATGGCAGAAGCGGACGCTGATCTCGTTGGAACGCCCTCCGCTCAGATCGCTCTCTGAACCGGAAGGATGCGGCCCGGCGTCGCCCGATCGCACTCGGCGGCGGGGCGCAGTGACTTCTCGTAGACGGCGAGTTCACAGGGGGTGGCGAGCAGTGGCGCCAGGTGTGGGTAGAGGTCGTCGAAGGGCCGGGTGCTGATGGGCTGGTAGGCCATGCGGGCGTACCAGGACTTCAGGAACTCTTTGCTGGGGTGCGACCATTCACGGGGGACGAGCAGTTCGAGCCGCATGGCTCGCAGCCCGCGCTCGCGGCTGTGCTGCTCGGCGAAGTCCACGAGAGCCCGGCCGACGCCGATGCCGCGGTGACCGGGATCCGCCGCGAGCATGCCGAATTCGCTCGCGTCCTCCGCGACGTCATG
Organism: uncultured Solirubrobacterales bacterium; assembly: GCA_963805095.1. Classification (GTDB taxonomy): domain Bacteria; phylum Actinomycetota; class Thermoleophilia; order Solirubrobacterales; family Solirubrobacteraceae; genus Palsa-465. Next base: position 107,541 of record CAWDSW010000010.1, on the reverse strand, counting down.
GATGCGCACACAGCCGGCAATTGCGCCCTCGCGCCGGGCGACCGCGATCTGTCGGGCAGCGATCAGCTCGGCGAGTTCCGAGGGCGTCGTCCGCGCCGCGCCGTCGCGCCAGAGCCCACTCTCCGCCGTCCGGAAGACGTCGTTGATCAGACGAGTCAACTGGTCAACCAGCCCGCGCTCTCGACTCTCAGACGCAGCAAGGATCCCGACCTCGATCTCGGCGCCCGGAGCGTTGGCCGTCATGCAGACGATGATGCCTGGCGAAATCGATCCACGCACACCGCGAGCGCCGGCCCCCGACATGGATTCCTCGGGGGGTCAGCGCGTGTTATGTCGTTGATCCGGGTCTGACCAGTCCTGACTCGTAGGCGAAGACGACGGCCTGTACGCGGTCGCGCAGGTCCAGCTTGTTCAGGATGTGAGCAACGTGGCTTTTTACTGTTGCATCGCTCAGAAACAACTCGACAGCGATCTCGGCGTTCGACAGTCCCTGTGCGAGCAGTCGTAGAACTTCGAGTTCGCGTGGACTGAGGTCCACGACGGCGGGGGGAAGGCCGGCGGATGGCGGCGGGCGTTGGCAGAAGTCCTCGAGCAGGCGCCGGGTGATCGCTGGGGCGAGCAGGGCTTCGCCGTTGGCGACGGTGCGAACGGCATTGGCGAGCTTGTCCCTGGTGGCGTCCTTGAGCAGGAAGCCAGAGGCGCCGGCCTTCATCGCCCGGTAGACGTACTCGTCGAGGTCAAATGTGGTCAGAACCAGGATCCGCGTCCGAGCATTGGTCGCGGTGAGACGCGCGGTTGCGTCGATGCCGTCGAGGCCCGGCATCCGAATGTCCATCAGCAGGACGTCGGGATCATGGGCGCGGGCCGCGTCGAGCGCGCCGGCTCCGTCGTTGGCTTCGCCGACTACCTGGAGATCGTGTTCTGCTTCCAGCATCATCCGTAAGCCCTCGCGGACGAGTTCCTGGTCATCGGCGATCACGACACTGATCACGGCGCTAGTCACCTACTGGCAGCCGCGCGTGCACGGCAAACCCGGACGGGGCTCGTGGTCCAGCCTGGAGCTGTCCACCGAACAGCGAAACGCGCTCGCGCATCCCGATCAGCCCGTGCCCGCCGCTCCGCGAGGGCGCGCCGTCGACCGGGAGTCCGCCGCCGTCGTCGACAATCTCGATCACCAGGTCGGCCGGCTCGCGACGGACAGTCACCCACACCCGCGCTCCGGTGCCGACGTGCGTGAGCGTGTTCGTCAGCGCCTCCTGGATGATCCGATAGGCGGACAGGTCGAGCGCGGGCGACAGGTCGGTGGTCTGGCCGTGGCGCTGCAGTTCGACTTGAAGCCCGGCGGCGCGGACGCGGTCGATCAGCTCTGGCAGCTGCGCGATCCCGGGATTCGGCTCAAGCTCGAGACCGGCGGTATCGTGCTCGCGCAGGACGCCTACGAGCCGTCGCATCTCGGCCAGCGCCTGGCGTCCGCTGTGCTCGATCTTCTCGAGCGCGGACGGGCTCGGAGTCTGCTGCTCGGCCTGCGCTCGAGCACCCGCCGCTTGCAGGACGACGACGCTGAGGTTATGGGCGACGATGTCGTGCAGTTCGCGGGCGATCCTCGAGCGCTCCTCGCTACTTGCGAGCTGTGCCTCTTGCTGCAACGCGTTCGCGCGGGCGGTGAGAGCCGCTGCCTCGCGCCTTGCGCGCAGCACAATCGCCGCCAGCCACGATCCAACCGCGAGCACCAGAAAGAACGCGCCCGACCACTCGTTCCCGGCCTCCCCGCTGGTGATGTCGCTGTTCTCCGCCGCGTAAACCGCGAACGCCGCGAGGAGAATCCCCAAGCCGAGCAACGCGCCGGAGCGGTCGCTGTAGTAAGCGACGCTGAAGGGCACAACGACCCACAACACGATCAGCTGCAGCCCTTCAGGCGTGTCCCCACTCGCCAGAGCCTGCGCGACGATCCCCGCGGCGATCACTGCGCACACGAGCACAGGCCGCGATCGGCGCCAGAACAACGGGAGCGCGATCACCAAACCAAACGCGATTGCGAGCCAACGCGGCCCGCCGATACGCGTGCTCACCGGATTGTCGGTGAATACCGCGCACCAGCTCGCCGCGAGGATGAACCCAACGAGCGCGAGGTCGCCGACGGTGGTCCAGCTCAGCTCGCGGATCCTCCCCATTGCCAGAAAATACCGCCGCCTACAGGAGCTTGGTATCGGCCACGCGGGTGGTCGTGACTCGTCCTCAGTGATGAAGTGAATCCGCCGGTCGGGCGCAGACAGGCCGGCGGTCGGCTCCTAGCTTGGCGCGATCAAACCCAATCGCCCAAGAAAGGCACACATGAAACTCGACGCTCACCGCCTACCGACCATCGCAGGATCGATCCGCGCCGCGACGCCGGGCTCAGTCGGCCGAAGCCAACCGCATCGACCACGAAGCGCGGCGTTGCTCGTGCTCGTGCTCCTCGGGGCGTTCCTACTCTCGGTGTTCGGCGGGTCGGCCTCGGCGACAGCCACGTACGCTGGCGGCAGAGTCCAGGTGTACGAGGTCGCGCCCTCGTTGGCCGGCAACGCCGCCGACGACGTGATCACCGGAGCGATCACCGACCACGGCAAGGACTACGAGGGCGTCGCAGGCAACGGCACGATCAACAAGATCGTCCTGTCGAAGGGCTCATTCGAGATCAGCACCGCCCGAATCACCCCCAAGCCGCCGACCGTCAGCCCGAAAACATGCTCGATCGTGAGCTCGTTCACGGCCGCGGTCCCGATTGTCAAAGGCTCAGGGCGGCGCGCCTACACCGGGATCAGCGGCAAGTTCAAGGTCACGATCATCCAGGCGGCTATCGCCCCCCGGCACAACAACCACAGCTGCAACCTGAGTTCGAAGGCGACGCCTGCCGCGGGCGTGTCGTGGACGAGAGGCACGGGAACCGTGTCGTTCAAGTGAGGATGACCTTGACCCGCGTCCGAACATCCCAGATCCACGGACCGGCTCAAGGAACCGTCTGAGGGTCTGGGCGGACCGGTGGGCGCTCGTCCCCTGGCCTGTCGGACTCGTCCAAGACGGGCGCGAGAGGTCTTCCGGTCCGCCTGCGACGATCGACGGGTGACTACCACCGCTCCTGAGGTGTTCGCCGCGACCGCGCTTGAGCGCCTGCGCACGCTAACGGCCGACGATCATTCGCAGTTTCGATCGGGTCAGCTCGAGGCGATTCAGGATGTCGTCGCGGATCGTGCCCGCGTGTTGTGCGTGCAGCGGACCGGGTGGGGAAAGTCGGCCGTGTACTTCGTCGCTACGGCGCTGCTGCGCGAGGCCGGCGCGGGGCCGACGTTGATCATCAGTCCGCTACTGGCGCTGATGCGCAACCAGATCGCTGCGGCGCAGCGGCTGGGGCTGCGCGCGCACACGGTCAACAGCACTAACCGCGAGGAGTGGGACGAGGTTCATGATCGTCTCGCGACGCGTTCGGTCGACCTGTTGCTGATCAGCCCCGAGCGACTCAACAATCCCCAGTTCCGCGAGCGCATGCTGCCGCTGTTTGCGGCGTCGGTGGGGCTGCTGGTGATCGATGAGGCGCATTGCATCTCTGACTGGGGCCATGACTTCCGCCCGGACTACCGGCGCGTCAAGGACATGCTCGATGCGTTGGCGCCCGAGGTCTCGGTGCTGGGGACGACGGCGACCGCCAACGATCGCGTGGTCGGCGACGTGCTCGAGCAGCTCGGTGGTTCCGGCGGCCAGCAGCTGCGCTTTTACCGCGGACCGCTGGCGCGTACGAGTCTGCGCCTGGAGGTCCTGGAGCTGCCACGTCCCGCGCAGCGGCTCGCGTGGCTCGTCGAGCACCTGCCCGCGCTACCGGGGTCAGGGATCGTTTACACGCTGACCAAACGTGACGCCGAGCAGGTCGCGGCGTTTTTGACCGCCAACGGGATTGAGGCGCTGGCGTACAGCGGCGAGCAGGAGACTCAGGATCGGATCGTGACCGAGGAGCGCCTGTTGGGCAACGAGGTCAAGGCCGTCGTCGCGACCAGCGCGCTTGGGATGGGCTACGACAAGGCGGACCTCACTTTTGTCGTGCACTATCAGGCCCCGGGCTCGGTCGTCGCCTACTACCAGCAGGTGGGCCGCGCGGGCCGGGCCGTCGATCATGCGGACGTCGTCTTGCTGCGCGGCGGCGAGGACCGCCGGATCCAGGACTTCTTCATCGAGCAGGCGTTCCCCGCCCGCGAGCGCGTGGCGACGGTGCTCGAAGAGCTCGAGGCGGCCGGCGAGCAGGGCCGCACCACGCGCGAACTGATGGCGGTGGTGAACCTCGGAATGGGGCGAATCGAGGCGATGCTGAAGATTCTCGACGTCGAGGGCGCGGTGCGCCGGGAAGGGACGCGCTGGCAGGCGGTTCCGGGGGCGGAATGGGCCTACGACGCCGGCCGCTACGAGCAGGTCACCGCCCTCCGTCGTGCCGAACAGCACGCGATGGCTGCGTTCGGCGCTGACGGGCGCTGCCTGATGCGTGTCCTGCAGGAGGAGCTTGATGACCCAGACCCGCGCGATTGCGGTCGCTGCTCCGTCTGCACCTCACCTCGCTTCGCCCAGCCGCCAGATCCGGCGCTGGTCGAACTGGCCGCCCGACATTTGCGCTCCACCCCGCTGGAGCTAGAGGTCAAGAAGATGGCCCCCGACGCCGCCGGGGCGATGCGCAAGATCCCAGAGGATGCCCGGACTGAGCGCGGCTGGGCGCTCGCGCGGTTCGGTGATGGCGGCTGGTGGCCGGCCGTCGAGCGCGGCCTGCGCGACGGGACCTTCGAGGACGAAGTTGTGGCCGGCATCGCAGACATATTGCGAGCTGGGGGCGTCCCTGTCGCCTGGGTCACGAGCGTGCCGTCGGCGTCCCTGGGCGATGTGATCGATCGGCTTGCCGAACGCCTGGCGGCCGAGCTTGGAGTCCCGCATGTGACGCTCGTCTCGCGGACCGAGGATCGCCCGCCCCAGCGCGAGATGGCCAACGCCGTGCAGCAGGCCGCCAACGTCCGCGGCGCGTTCGCGATCATCGCGACGCCACCGCCGGGCACAGGCGTCGTGCTCGACGATCGTCGCCACTCGGGCTGGACACTGGCGATGGTCGGCGGCCAGCTACGCCGGGCCGGCGCCCAGCGCGTCGTACCACTCGCACTCGGGACGCTGACCTAGAGACAAGCCGCGCGAGGCTTGCGACTCATCAGCCCCAACCCTCGACAACGGCTCCCGCATATGGGCGACCAAGCGATCGCGACGCTCGGCCTGCGGCGCACGGTAGATCCGCTCAAGCGCATCACCCCGTAACTCGCTCGGTCTGGAGTCCTCAGTACTTGGCTGGGATGTTCTGGTCGGAGTGGTCGGGCTCGTGGTGGCCGCTTCGCTGCTTACGGGAGAACCTCGTCCTGTTCGCTTCATGGCCTAAGGCCGATGGCGCGCGTCAAGCGCCGAAATCATGAACGTGGCATCGTCAGCCGCGCCAGAAACGCAGCACCACCACGGGAAGGGAGGAGCACGATGGCCACTCTGATCGCGATCGCCCGTCGGGATCGAGACACAGCGCGGGAAGCGCGGGCGACGGTTTGGCGGTTGGAAGAGGAACTGATCATCCAGGCTGAGGAGATCGCCGTCACCTCCCGCGATCCAGACGGGAACTGTCACGTCCATACCAGCCACAGCGGTACCTCGACCGCCGGCGCAGAGATCTGGGGCGAGTCCTGAGGCTATCTATTTGGCACGCTGTTCGTGATCGCCTTTGCCCGCTGAGCGATGGGCGCTGGCTTGGGAGCGCTGTTCGGCCACCTGCGCGACTTCGATCAGGCCACCTCAACTGGGTGATCGGGGTCCAATGCGCCGACGGTGCGACCAGCGGCCCTCGACGCAGAGGCGAACCCGCGGGAGCGGCCTCATGAAATGGGACCTCGCCATACTCGCCGGGTCCTTGCTGGTCGTGGCCGGGGTGTCGCGCCGCCTGATCTCAACACCCTTCACGCCGGCCATGGCCTTCGTGCTGATCGGACTGCTGGTCGGGCCATTCGTGCTCGACGAGGTGGCGGTGTCCCCCGCGAGCGCGACGGTCCGTACGCTCGCCGAGGCGACGCTCGCGGTGGTCCTGTTCGCCGACGCCTCGCGAATCAAGCTCCGCGTGCTCAGGCAGGAGTACGCGGTGCCGCTGCGGCTGCTGGCCATCGGGCTGCCGCTCACGATCGTGATCGGCGCGCTGCTGGCGGCAGTCATGTTCGGGCACCTGAACGCCGGTGAAATGGTGGTGCTGGCCGTCCTGCTGGCGCCGACAGACGCCGCCCTCGGACAAGCCGTGGTGACCGAGCCGCGGCTTCCGTCACGGATTCGGCAGGGACTCAACGTCGAGAGCGGGCTCAACGACGGGATCTGCGTGCCGCTGCTATTGATCGCATTGGCGGCCGCGGACGTCGAGGCCAAGATGACCACGAACCACCATGCGGTCAGCGTCGTGGCCGAAGAGATCGGCTACGGGATTCTGGGCGGTGTCGCGGCGGGACTGGCGACCGCCACCATCGTTGCGATCGGCCGGCGCCGGGACCTGATCAGCGGGTCGTGGCTCCAGGTCATCCCGGTCGCCGGCGCGGGTCTCGCGTATGGTGTCGCCGCCGCGCTCGGCGGCTCGGGGTTCATCGCGGCATTCCTCGCCGGAGCCATCTTTGGCGGTCTCGTCTCGGAGGAGTCCGAAGAGGCCTCACGCCTGAACGAGGAGATCGGGGCGCTGCTCGGTGGGGTGACATTTCTCATGTTCGGCGCCATCCTGCTCGGGCCAACCCTGAAGCACGTAAGCTGGCAAATCGCCCTCTACGCGGGGCTGAGCCTGACCGTCGTCCGCATGCTGCCGGTCGCCATCGCGATGCTCGGCAGCGGCGCCAAATGGCCGACGGTCGGGTTCCTCGGCTGGTTCGGCCCGCGGGGTCTGGCCTCGATCGTGTTTGCGGTGATCACAGTCCAGCAGGCGCACCTGGCCGGCGTCGACACGATCCTGCGCGCAACGTACCTGACCATCGGCCTGTCCGTCCTCGCCCACGGAATCACGGCCGCACCGCTGGCCAGACGCTACGCCCGCTGGTACGAGACGCATCCGCCGCACCGCAGGCCACCGATGGAAAGCGTCCATGCGCCAAACCATCGCACCCGCTGGAGACCCAAACCCTCGGGCGAGCCCGGGCCATCGATTCCAGCGTAGAGAACAACTCCTTCTTTATTCCCTCTCTTGCGGTGCAGCTAGCCCTCCAATTTCCGCTGCTCAAAGACCACCGTCGTGGCTCTGTGTTCGCGGACCACCCAAGACCCTCAGCCGGTGCTCATCGCGAAGATGTGCAGCGCGCCGGTGTCTGGTAGTGCGACGAACGCGACTGTCTTGCCCGCCTTCGAGTGGCAGCTCGGCCGCGTACAAACCGACTGGGTGGCCTTGGATGTCGCCGTTGACGGAGCTGAGCGTGCCGCTCCCGACCAGTTGATCTGCCGGCGCGCCGCCCACACCGTCCGTGAACCAGTCAGGGAAGGTGAGAGTATACGTTTGGGTGGTGCCGTCGCAGTAAATGATGGTCCCGGTGCCGGACGCCACATCGGGCGGGCCGACGGCCATGCCCATAGCCCCGGAGCCTCCGGAGGGTTTCGGTGGTGACCGATCTCGGGGTCGCGTCTGGTTCCCAGCTCAGGCAGTCCAGCGCTCACAGAACGCCAACCGTGCCTCCGGTGACCAATGTTCTGGTTGAGCCGTGCCGTGCCTCGAGGAGGCCCGGCACAGCTCGTTCCGTTCACACCTCAATCAGCGCTGAGGCGACCCTATGATCATCCTGCCGCCAGCGAGGCGTTGATACCCACCGTGGCGTTGCCCGCGATCAGCGTCAGCGTCGACGCGCCGGATTGATCGGGCGACCCGGCAGCGGTGCCGTTGTACCACTGGGTCACGTGCGTGCCAGTCGGATCCACGAACTCAACCTGGTAGCTCCCCGGCGGTACGCCGTCGAACTCGTAGAAGCCGTTGCTCCCCGATGTGACGGGAGGTACGGCATCGCTGGTCGAACCCGCGGCGACCAGATGCACGGTGATGCCGCTGAGCGGGAAGCTGAACGAGAACGTCCCGAAGGTGAACGTCTGGCTCGTCGTGCCACTCAACACGGCCGTAGTGCTCGTCGGCGCCTTGGCCAGGACGGTCAGCGTCAACGTCTGTGTCGCCGGTGTGAGTCCATTCGATGCCGTGATCGTCAGCGGATAGCTGCCCTGCGTGCCATTGGCGGGCGTCCCGGCGATCGTCGCGGTCCCGTTCCCGTTGTCCGTGAAGCTGACACCGCTGGGCAGCGTACCGGATTCAGTGAGGCTCGGCGTGGGGAATCCGCTGGTGCTCACTGTGGCCGTCCCGGCGGCCCCGACAACGAGCTGTGCGCCGTTTGCCGAGGTGATCGCCGGCTGAGTTCCGACCGTCAGGGTGAACGCCTGCTCGATGGTGGGTGAGACTCCGTTCTGCGCCGTGATTGTGATTGGGAAGGTTCCAGTCTGACTGGGTGGGGTGCCCGCGATCGTCGCGGTTCCGTCGCCGTTATCGGTAAACGTGACTCCGGTGGGGAGTTGCCCGCTTTCGGTGAGCGTGGCGGTCGGCGACGAGTCGGTCGAAACCGTGAAGGTGCCGGCCGCGCCGCCTTGGAAGACGGTTGATGGGTTCGAAGTGAACTCCAGCGGTGCGACGTCGACCGTAAAGCTCGTCGAGGCCGTTCCGCCTTGGTATCGCACGGTCGCCGTCACCGTGGCGATGCCGCTGCCGACCGTCCTGATCGTGTCGCCGCTGACGTTGACGGCGCCGCTGTTGTTCGACCTATACGAGACTTTGAGCCCGGCCGGGAGCGGCGTGCTTTGGCCCTTGGTCACGTAGCCGTACAGGTGCTGGTCGTTCATCGACACCGTCAGCTGCGGGTCGATCGTCTTGTCGACATCGAAGAACACGCGCTGCGCAACGCCGTTGGCCTGGTCGTCGGTCTCGATCGGCTTGGCGTTCACCACCGTCGGCGTCTCGGTGATCGTGCCGTTGATCACGACCGACGACCGCAGCTTGATGTCAGAGTCAGCGCTTGACGTGCTGAGCTCGAGTCCGTACCGGCCCGGATCGACGACGTACTCGTTCGAGTCCTCGTTCCAGAACGCCAGCTTCAAGGCCGGCACCGTGAACGTCACCGTCTGGGACTGCCTCGCGCCGAGCGTCACCTTCTGGAAGGCCTCGAGCCGCTTGACCGGGCGTTGTGCTGACGCCGGCTCGAACGGGGTCGTGGCATACAACTGCACCACCTGCGAGCCCGCCCGGCCGAGGTTGGTCACCTTCGCCGTCACCCTGATCGTTCCGTTCGGCGAAGTGCTGTCGTGGTTGACGTGGATATGCGAGTAGCCGAAACTCGTGTAGCTGAGCCCGAAGCCGAACGGGAAGGTCGGAGTTCCTGTGAAGTACTCGTAGGTCCGACCATCGGTGGTCGAAGTCGGACGGATGTTGTAGTCGGTGATCGGCGGAAGCTGACTCTCGTCGGCATACCACGTGAAGGGCAGATGGCCGCTTGGATCCACCGTGCCCGTAATCACATCGGCCAACGCAGCGCCCTGCTCCTCACCATTGAACGAACTCCACAGCAGCGCGGGCGTGGTCGACTCAAAGCTCGACAGGTTGACGTCGCCGACCGTTTCCAGGTAAACGATCGTGTTCGGGTTGGCCGCCTCGGCCTGACTGATCATGGCGGCTTGGGCGCCCGGCAGTTCGAGATTGGTGCGATCCATCGACTCGGCGGACGTGGTCGCGTCCGTGCCGGCCATGACGATGACGGCGTCATAGCCGGCGGCCGCCTGGATCGAGGCTTGGTCGACGGTGTTCAGGCTCGCGGCGGTCGTCCCGCCGGTCACACCCGGCAGGAAGTCGACGGTGGCATCCGGGTCGATCGCCTGGACGGCGGACTTGATCCCCTGGAACGCATTGACCTCCTTCGCCTGACCAGCGGCCGTCTGGATGCTCGTGTAGCCACCCAGGTACATCGCGCCCGGCGGGTTGGCGAAGAAGCCCATCACGGCAACCTTGTAGGGGCCGGAGTGCGGTACCTTCAGCGGCAGCAACGGGGACTGCCCAGCCGCCGGGGACGAGTTCTTCAGCAACACGATGCTCTGATCGGCCACCGCACGGTCCTCGGCCAACCGCGCCGGCGTCTCGGTCTCAGCCATGTTCGCGTCGCTGTCGACCCACTGGACACCGCCGAGCTCGGCACGCGCCCGGGCTACCCACGGCACCCGCGACTCAGAGTCGAACTCGCCGGTCGCGATGCGTGCCGCGAACAGCCGAACGAGCGAGGTGTCGACGTCGCCGACGTTGTAGACGTCGGTCTGCGTGGCGATGTGCTGACTGAGCGCGGTCGGAATCGTGTTGCCGTAGTTGAACCGATCGGAGAAGCCCGCGTTGCACTCCAGATCCTCACCAGCGGCGTTGGCGAACGCGCTACGCCCGAACTGATCGAGCGGAGCAGACGCTCCCGGCGGTTGCCAGTGATGGCCGTTCTGGATCTCGAAGATCGCGTCACAGTCACTGGTGAAATAGCCGGTGAAACCGAACGACTCTCGGGCCATCGTGTCGATCAATTGCACGTCCGCAGGCGCCGGAACCCCGTTGACCTCGTTATAAGCGCTCATGATCGCACCCGGGTGGCTCTGCTGGATGATGCTCGCGAACTGCGCGGTGTAGTACTCGCGCAGCGTGCGCTGATCCATATCCGACGACCCCGTCAACCGGTTCACCTCGCTGTTGTTGGCCGCGAAGTGCTTGAGCGTCGCTATCGCCTGGTAATAGCCGTGCGCCGACCTCGGCAGCACACCCTGCTGCGTCTCGCCCTGCAGTCCGTCGACGTACTGCGACGCGAGGTCGGCGGTCAGCGTTGGATCCTCGCTCCAAGCCTCGTCGTTGCGCCCCCACCGCGGGTCACGCGAAAGGTTGACGGTCGGTGCGTAAAAGTCGAGATTCTCGCGGTTGTTCGGAGCCACCTCGCGAGCCTCGGCGCCGATCATTCCCGCTTCCTGGTAGACGAGATCGGGGTCCCAAGTGCTACCAAGTGACAGGTCCGACGGGTAAGATGTGGTGTTGTCAATCGTCGTGGCGTTGCCGCTCGCCGTCAACGTCAGCGCATTGACACCGTGGTTGGACTCGTTCCACCAACCCCACGCCGCAACCCCAAGCCGCGGGATCGCCGGCGGGCGACTGCTGATCATCTGCCCGGCCTTCTCCGCCAGCGTCATCCGCGACACCAGGTCAGTCGCGCGCTCAACCGCGGAGTACGCCGGGTTGAGGTAGATCGGAACCGACGTCGCCGCGTGGGCATTCCGAGCCGGAACGGCGGCCGCGCCGGCTTTAGGCGGAGCGGTTGCGGCGGCGGCTCCAGTGACTGCCGCGATCGCACCGATAGCCACGACCGCCATCACGCACAAGCATCGTGCTCTTCGCATTGTCGAGCTCCCTCTCTCCGGCTGGAGTCGCGATCGCGACCAGCCCTGGTTCCATGATGATGGATCACGCAGCCGCATCGATGGATCACATGTCGGCGACGCCAAACCCGCGCAGAAGATAAATCGCGCGTTAGCGCGCGTCAAGCGAGAACGGGAGCATCCTCGCTTGGTCATCCGTGCGTGATCCCTACGTGGGAGCGAGATGCCCGCTCTCACGACAGAACCGGGTACCTGTCCGGGCCGATTGTGACCCGTCGGAGCTGCCGCTACGGATACAACGCCGCGAGGCGTACGCCACCGTCGAGACATTGTGTTCACTACGCCCCCATCAGCTGCGGGCAGCACCGGCGGGCGCTATTCGACCCCGACCGGCCGGCCCGCCGGCCTAACCGAGTCCGTGCTGCGCTTCGCCCTCGTCAGCAGTGGCAGCCCAGCGGGCGATACCGCCGGCTGTGGCCGGTTGGAGCCTGGCGGTCCATTTCTTCTCGATCTGGCCATAGCGCCAGACAAGCAGCGCCGACAGCCAGGTCAGGATGAACATGCCGACGATGACGAAACCGGCGGTGTTGATGTTGAAGTTGGCCATGAAGCCCCAGAATCCATGGCTTTGGCTGAGGCCCTTGATCTCCTCGGGCAACAGGCTGAGAACCTCGACGCCGCCGATGAAGAAGCAGATGGCCACCGACAGGCCGGTGATCGCCAGGTTGTAATACACCTTCCGGACGGGGTTGAAGAAGGCCCAGCCATAGGCGAGGTTCATGAACATTCCGTCGGTGGTGTCCATGAGTGTCATGCCGGCCGTGAACAGGATCGGCAGGCACAAGATCGTGTACCACGGGATGTGCTGGGAGGCCAGCAGCGCGGTGGTCGCCAGCAGCGCGACCTCTGTGGCGGTGTCGAACCCCAGGCCGAATACAACACCGACCGGGTACAGCTGCCACTCCCGCGTGATGGCTTTCATCCAGCGGCCGAAGAACCGGTAGAAGAAGCCGCGGTTCTCGAGTTGACGCTCGAGCTCGGCTTCGTCGTACTCGCCGCGGTGCATAGATCGGAAGACGCGCGCAGTCCCAACCAGGATGAGCAGGTTCAGCAGCCCGATCAGCAGCAGGAACGACGCGGACACCACGGTGCCGAATGCGCCGCCGAACTGCTCGAGCCCGGAACCGCCGTTCGAAACCGCGCGAAACACCGTCTTCTCCGCGACAACGATCCCGATTCCGATAGCGACGACGACGGCGGAGTGCCCGAGCCAGAAGAAGAACCCGAGAGCGAACGGGCGCGGCTGACCACTGTCCCGCCGTTCGCTGAGCATCTTGCGGATCGTGTTGTCGATCGCCGAGATGTGGTCGGCGTCGAAGACGCGTTTCGCGAGCGCAAGATCATTGCTCGCTTGACGATCGCGTCGTCAGCATCGGGATCGATCAGATGGCCGGCGGGCGCCCGGCGTGACGGAATCGCTGCTGTCGTGCATCTCGCTTGGGACGAACTGGGCAGCGCCGGAGTGCAACCGATGCCCGAGCCACGACTACGCAGAGGCGGCGCGGTTGGCGTGAAGAACGTGGGCCCCGTCGGCTCTCTCGTTCCGCCCAGTATTGGTTTGCTAGCGCAGCTGCTAGCGCCAGCGGCCGTGCTGATGCTACAGACCCGCCAAGATGAAGACGCCCTAACAAAAGCTACTTCGTGCTAGCTGCGTTTGTATGCATATTTGCCAGCACTCGTGCTAGCGGTGCTTAGCATCGACGCTGGCGCTGGAGGTGAGCGGACACCTGGGCTTTGCACCCCTCGTGGCGGACAGCCGAGGGAAGCGCCCGTGCACGCGACCTCGGCGAAGAAGTCAAGGCTCGTGAACCGACTGAACAAGGCTGAACATGAATGCGATCCCACCAAGGCTTCCCAAAGTGCGCCACGTCCTCGTCGCAGTAGACGCGGTTGCTCTCGTGGCGCCAGCAACCGCGTTGGCCACGCCAATCAACAACTCACCGGTTGGCGGTCAACTGCAGTGCAATGCGGGCTCGTGGTCTTCAAGCGGTACCGGTTTGCCGTACTCGCAGAGCACCACGTGGTACCAGAACAGCACGGGCGGAACCCAGCTCGCGACCGGCTACGGGTGCTACACGCCGGTCGCTGGCGACATCGGCCACAGGCTGGTGTGCCAGGTGGTCGAGTACGACCAGACCGATAGCACCACCGCGACCGCGGTCGGCGTGCCGACCGCACCGGTTTTACCCATCCCGGCGTTTCGGTCACTCGGTATTCGTCGACGGTGCACGGCAACATTGGCGAGAACTCGGCCGGGGTCATCGTGAAGGCCACGTCGACGCGCGCCGGCACCTACGGCGCTGGAATCGCGGATGTGGCGTCGGCCCCCGCGACCATGACGTTGGCGCTGCAATCACGGAGGATTCGTGCGTAAATCGTCGTCGAGTCGCATTCAGAGCTTCGATGGCGTGCGCGGCGTCTTCTCGCTGCTGGTCTTCGCGGGCCACGTGTTCATTCGGCAGATGGAGGGCGGGATCATCGCCGTGGACATGTTCTTCCTCCTGTCCGGCTATCTGATCACCACCCTGCTGCTGAAGGAGTACCGGAAGACCGGCACGATCAGCCTCCGTCGTTTCTACACGCGCCGGATGCTGCGGCTGTATCCCCTGTTGGTTGCAGTGGTGGTCGTCACCTTTGTGCCGGCGGTGGTCGACCACATCGAGAACCCGGTGCCCGACTCGCTGTCCGCACTCTTCTACGTGACGAACTTCTGGCGCCAGCTTCAGCACACAAACTACATCAATCTGGTGATCAACACCTGGTCGCTCGGGGTTGAGGAGCAGTTCTACCTGTGCTGGCCGATCATCCTGATCATCGCTCTACGTCGTCAGTGGTCACTGACGAAGGTCCTGATCGCGTTGATGCTCGGTACCTTCCTGCTGACGGGCGCGACCTACCACGCGCATCTGCCTTTTGTCTCGGTGCTGGCCTGGCTGCCCTGGGCGCCTGGGCCGGAGCTGGCGGCCGGCTCTCTGCTGGCCGTCCTCCAAACGAAGCCCGAGGTGATCAAGTGGGTCCGCCGCGGGGTCGGCTGGCCTGTGGCGCTCGCCTCAATCGCGCTGATCTTCGTCGTCACCTTCCACGGAATGTACCGGTGGTGGTCGTTCGGGGGCGTTACCGTGATCGTCTGGCCGCTGATCGCCTACCTCGCGCTCGTTCCTGAGGGCTGGCTCTCGAAGGCCTTGTGTTTCCGGCCCGCCGTCTGGTTAGGCGAGCGCTCATACGCCATCTACCTCATACAGATCCCGGTCGTGGTGCTGCTCTCTCGCAGCGTGCACAGCTGGTACGGGGAGCTGCTTATCGGCCTGCCACTCACACTGGCACTGGCCGAGCTCTCGTGGCGGTGCGTCGAGCAACCCTTCCTGCGGATGAAGGTGCGGTACGAGACCCCGGGCGTGGCAGTTTCGGCTGGTCACGCTCAGGCGAGCGTGGCGCAGCCCGCGCCGGCCGATACGAAAGTACCGACCAGTATGTCGCGAACGCGACGAACGGGCGAGGAAAGCACGCTACACGTTGTCACCAACACGAAGACCCATTCGGGTCTTCTGTCAAGAGGAGCGTCAAAGCGTGAGCAAGCACACACCAGCCATCGACTTCGGGAGCCTGCCGCACCCAAGTGAGGGATTCCTCGTCGCCCTGTTCACCACCGTACCAAGCGTCGCGCGGTCCCGCGCGTTCTGCTCTGAGGTCCGCGGCTGCCAGGTGGTGCTCGAGGAGAATCCGTGAATGTCAAACCTCCAACTCGTGGGTGATCATCAACCCGGGCGGTCCGCTCGAGCTCAGCTACGAGAAGCTCCCGATCCCAGACACCAACTGCCAGACCCTCGTCATCTACCACGCCGAGCTCGGAACCCCCAGCGCCCAAGCACTCACCCTCCTGGCCACGACCGCCGCCGAGCCGCGCGAGCCGGTCCGGAGCCTCGCACCCGAGTAACAGGCGGCAAGCCCCGGCGCCCCCGACTCACGAGGAACGAGCACACCTAACGGGGCCTGCGATCGCCCGGGGCCCCACGGATAGCAGAACCGGAGGTTGGCGGCTCCCGCCCAACTTACGATCTGCGCGGTTCGATGTTCCGCCAGATATGGGCGGGCTCCTCAATGTCCACGCCGCCGATCACGCCGGAAGCTTCACCCCGGTCAACGATGAGCAGCTCTCGAGCAGCAACTGGTGAACCTCCCCGTCCTGAGCGAGCGGGGCGGGGCGCCGCGGTCGGCGATGGTAGAAGTAGCCGCCAGTGACGTCGGCCGTCTCCGAGCCCACGGCCAGCCACACCTGGGTCACCGGAGCCTGCGCCATATCGTCTGGCGCTCCGGCCCCGCCCATCTTCGTCGCCACCCAGCCCGGCTCCACCGCGTTGGCGGAGACCTCCGGCCATCGCTCGGCTACAACGAACGCCAGGGCGGTGTCCAGCAGCTTGGAGTCGGCGTACGCCTGCGCGCTGTCCCAGCGCCGCTGCTGCCACTGCAAATCAGCGAAGTCTGGATCCCCGGACTGATGCATTCCCGAGCTCAGGTAGATCAGCCGGTCGGGACGCTCGACTAACGCGGTGAGCAGAAACGGCGCCAAAACATTGATTACAAACACGTGCTCCAGCCCATCCTCGGTCTCGCTTCGTCGCTCTCTGTAACCGACTCCGGCGTTGTGGATCACCGCGTCAAAACGACCCTCCGCGTTCACCGAGTCGGCGAGTTCCCGCGTTTCGCGGATACTGGAAAGATCGCCCACGAGCACCCCCGCGGCTCCAGGCGCACCCAGCAACGCCTCCTCCCCACGCGCGCGGGAGCGTGCGTGTAAGAAGACCTCATGGCCATCAGCAATCAACAGCCGCGCGGCCATCAACCCGAGGCCATCGGCAGACCCAGTGATAAAAACCCGACTCATCGCGGCCAGTGTCGCAAGGACGCGCGCCCCGTCAATCCCAAATCAGCTTCGACCTGATGCGAACCCGAGAACTACGTTCTTTGATGCCATTCGGGCTCCTCTCCGAGAATGTGCCGAGCGATCCCCCGCCCGCAGGGCAACTGCCGGTTCCCGGGCGACCTCATGAAGCTCGGACGGCGTGCTCTTGACTTCAGCTTCGGATGAATGAACTCTCAGTGCAGCAGCGGAGCTGACGCTGCCGCGGAGACGACGAACCGGAAGCGACGTGCGTGGGATCGCCAGCGCTCATTCGGTGTGGTCGTTTTCGGAGAGGACAGCTGGCAGGCCTTGATCGAGCATCTTGCGTCGGACGTGGCTTAGTAAACGCGACATGATCTGCCCACCGATCCCCACAAACCCGGTATGCAAATACGTCAAGCGTGCGCCGCTGGGGTGAGGTTCGACGCGGTAGGTCACCTCAGTCGGTCGCTCGTCCTCCGCGCCGCGCCAGGAGTAGCGCAGCACCCGCGGAGCCTGAACCTCGAGCACCTCGCAGTAGACGATCCCCTTCCATCCAGGGAGGGGCTTGCCGATGAATCGGAACTCACAGCCGACGCGCGGCTCAAAGCCCTCCGGCCTGCCGCCCCGGCCTGTCGTCGTCCAGCGGGCAACGAGCTTCGGGTCGGTCATCGCCCGCCAAACCAGCAGCGGTGGGTAAGCGTAATCGCGAACGATGGTGATGTCTGGCATCAGTGATCCTCCGAACTACACGAAGACGGGTACTCTATCCAGAGTATCCGTATAGCATCGCGGTGTGCCTGCCAACCCCCGTGCCAACCCGTTAGCGCTCGCCGCGTTGGTGTGCCTGTCCGAACGCCCTATGCACGCCTACGAAATCGCCACGGTGTTGCGCGAGCGCAACAAACACGCGAGCGTCCGACTCAACTACGGCTCGTTGTACTCGGTCATCGGCTCGCTAGAGCGTCGCGCTCTCATAAAACCCACCCAAACAAGCCGAGCCGGTCGACTGCCCGAACGAACGGTGTACTCACTCACCGACACCGGCGCCGCCGAAATGCGCGACTGGCTCTCACAGCTGATCGCCAAGCCGACGCGCGACTACACCACCTTCGAAGCCGGCCTGTCGTTTCTTCCCGCGCTCCCCCCGGACCGCGCCCGCCAGCTGCTCAGCACCCGCGCCGAGCAGCTCGAACGAGAATCAACCAACCGCGAGGGCTCACGCGGCTGGCTCGACAGCACCGAGGTCCCGCGCGTGTTCTGGATCGAGGAGGAGTACCGCGACGCGCTCCGCACAGCCGAGCTCGCCTACATCCGCCAACTCCTCAACGACATCGACACCGGCCAGCTTGAGGGAATCGACTGGTGGCGCCAGATCCATAACGAACGTGAATGAGGACTGCACACCGAACGATCGAACAGCGACCCACGAGATCCCTCATCTTCGCGGCACCGACTTACGAGCCGCCCACACTCATCGCCGTAAGATCGCCCCATGGAAGACGCCGACCTTGCGGCAGCGGTGGATGCATGCCAGTCGCTGATCCGCGACCGATTCCCCGACGATGATCACCACGGAGCCGCAGCGGTGCTGCTCGACGACGGGACGGTCCTGACGGGAACGGCTCCCGACGCGATCAACTCCTCAGTCGAAGTTTGCCACGAGACAGAGCCCTACTGTGCGGCATTTCGGCTCGGCAGACACGTCGTCGCGTCGGTCTGTCTGCATCGACTACCAGGCGGCAGGACGGTGGTCCTCAGCCCGTGCGGGGTCTGTCGGGAGAGACTCGCTGTCCATGGCCCCAACGTGCTCGTCGCAGTGGCTGACGTTGTCGATCCGACACGCGTCGTTTGGAAGCGAATGAAGGACGTCCTGCCCAACTACTGGATGACGGCCTTTCCTGAAGAGATCGATCCTGGCTGGACCGACTGAGACACGGCGTCGAAACTCTCCATCGCCACCACTATGGCGCCACGAGCGGCTGCGACTCAGGTCTGGTCCCTTCGATTGCGTCAGCCGGCGTCAGGCCACGCAGGACGGCGGCAGGACCTGAAATAGTTGGGATTGCCGCTGCGGACACAACGAAAGGTCAGTCGTGATGCAGTTCGGAATCTTCTCCGTCAGTGACGTAACTCGAGACGCGGTCTCGGGGAATACTCCGAGCGAAGCGGAGCGCATCAAGGCGATCGTGCAGATCGCGCGTCGCGCGGACGAGGTCGGTCTTGATGTGTTCGCGATCGGCGAGCATCACAACCCGCCTTTCTGCTCCTCCTCTCCGACGACGCTGTTGGCTCACATCGCCGCCGTGACCGACCGGATCATCCTGAGCACGTCGGTAACGCTGATTACGACCAACGACCCGGTCAAGATCGCCGAGGATTACGCGATGCTGCAGCACCTCGCGAGCGGACGCGTGGATCTGATGCTCGGGCGTGGCAACACGGTTCCGGTGTATCCGTGGTTCGGCAAGGACATCCGCAACGGGGTTCAGCTGGCGCTCGAGAACTACAACCTCCTACATCGCCTCTGGCGCGAGGACGTGGTCGATTGGGAGGGCGACTCCCGGACGGCGCTCCAGGGCTTCACCGCGATCCCGCGGCCGCTGGACGGCGTCCCGCCGTTCGTCTGGCACGGCGCGATCCGTACGCCGGAGATCGCCGAGCAGGCCGCCTATTACGGCAACGGCTACTTCGCGAACAACATCCTCGCCCCCAACTTCCACTTCAAGCCGCTGGTCGATCTCTACCGGGAGCGGTTTGCGCATTACGGTCACGGCACCGCCGAGCAGGCGATCGTCGGCCTCGGCGGTCAGGCGTTCATTGCCAGGCGGTCGCAGGACGCGGTCACGCGGTTCCGCCCCTACTTCGAGAGCTCACCGATCTACGGAAGGAGCTACCGGCTTGAGGACATCATGCGCGACACGCCGATGAGTGTCGGCAGCCCCGCGGAGGTGATCGACAAGACCCTCACGTTCCAGGACGGCTTCGGCGACTACCAGCGGCAGCTGTGGGTGCTCGACGCGATGGGGCTCCCGCTCGAGATGGCGCTCGAGCAGGTCGAGCTACTCGGTACAGAGGTCGTGCCGGTGCTGCGCCGCGAGATGCAAGCCCGACGCGCGGCCGGCGCTGCGGACGCCCCGACCCACGCGAGCTTGGTCAAGGCCGAGTTCGGCGACGGCCCGACGCGGCAGGCGCGGCCAAACGCGAATCGAGGCGACAACCTTACCGGGGCCTCCCCGTACCAGGACACCGGCCCGGAGCTCGCCGCCGAGTACCCGCTGGTCGCGTGATGACCGGATCGTCGGAGAGCCACGCCACAAGCTCTGGCGATATCCGCCCTCGGCATCTGGTCGTGATCAGCGCCGGGACGAACGAGCCCTCCTCGACGCAGATGCTGGCAGGCCGGATCACCGAGCGCAGCCTCGAATACCTGCGCCAGATGAACTGCACCGTCACGGCCCAGGGTGTCGAGGTCGCCCAGCTTGCGATCGAGATCGCCCAGGCGACCGTCTCCGGGCTCGTCCCTGAGAACCTGCAAGCCGGGATCGACCACGTCGGGCAGGCCGACGCGGTCATCGCCTGTACCCCGGTCTACAAGGCCGGGATCAGCGGCCTTTTCAAGTCCTTCATCGACCTGTTCGACAACGACCTGCTGATCGCCAAGCCCGTGCTGCTTGCCGCCACCGCCGGCAGTAGTCGCCACGCGCTGGTGATCGACGAGCAGATGCGGCCACTGTTCGGCTACATGCGCGCTCTTACCCTCCCCACCTCCGTGTTCGCCGCTACCGAAGACTGGGGCGCCCGCGAGCTCGGCGACCGGATCAGCCGCGCCGCGACCGAGCTCGCAGTCGCGGTGCACGCCGGGATCGAGCACGGAATCGCCGAGCGCGCCTGGTCCGGCTACCAGCACGAGTTCGCCGGCAGCGCGACCCGCGCCGAGCAGACAGCTGCGGACATCGACTTCGAATCGCCGCTGATGCGGCTCGCCGCAGGCGGGAGAGCGCCCGGCGGGGGCAATGGTTCCGAGCACTGAGCGAGGGTGCGGACCAATAACGAGAAGTCTGGCCAGTGCGTCCGAGGCTGCTCGTGCTTGATCAAACCGGCCGCTGGACCCGCAGGGCTCGATGTAGGTTGGTGATTCGGGACGGCAGAAGGAACTCTCGGTAGCCGATTCGTGGGTCCGAGCGCCGTTCGAACCTGGCCATTCGATTGTCTGGCATATCGATCGACACCCAAACCGCGTCTTCGGTTGCTCCGTCGGGACGCGGATTGTCAACCCAGACGAAGTCGCCGCGGAGCACGCCGCGCTCAGCCTGGTCCGCTTCAGCGGGAGAGAGCGGGGTGAAGAGTTTCACTTGATGCAAGTTAGTGGTCGCGACCGCATGAAGCTCACGTCGGCGGGATCGGGGGGGAATCGCAGGCGCGCATGGGCGCCAAGGTCGGCGGGCCCGAAGCTGACTACCTGCTGCCACGGAACTTTGCTGGCGACGATCCAGTCAGCGGCGGTCAGCCGCGGCGCGCTACAAGCTCATCGGGCGATGCATGCGGACAATCTCGAATATTGGATGGCGATGGGGTTGTCTGCAACGCGTCATAGATTCGCTGGAACGCCTCGCCATCAATCTCGGCTTTGGTCCGAGTGAAGCCCGGGACCGGGTGACCCTCGCGGGCCATCAAGGCCGCTCTGATGTCCTCGGCGAGCGTGTGCGTGGCGCCAGAGAGCTGCTTTTCAAGCTGCAGCTCACGCGCCGAGCTTGAGATCACGGCCAGACACGTGCCTGAGAAGCCGCGTTTGGCTGCCACGGTGCGTGCGGCAACGTCAGCCGTGTAGGAAGCGCGGTCATCTCGCGCTAGCGCGTTGTACAACGAAACCTGGCATAGAAGCGCGTGCAGCGTCGCTTGGCCGCAGCTGGCGTTCGCGGACTGAAACGTGAACAGCAGTCGCAAAAACAGGGTATCGGCCTCACACGAACTCCTGATGCTGACAAGAAGGCCGGTTGACGTCTTGCTAGCCAAGCACGCGGCCCGCATCGACGACCAATTGATGGGTTTTGCGTGCGCCGCTGCCTTCACCGAGTCGATCATCCTGCCCAGGCTGCTGTATTCCGTCGAGGTCAACCTGGCGTGCGGCGAGTGACCGCTCGCGGCGATCGCTACTCCCCCGCAAGTCGCCAGCAGCACGACCACCACCGCCAAACAGCACAGCCTTTGCATACACCGCCCGTTCGTCCTGTGATCTCAAATCATCCCACCAATTGGCTTGCGATCCAGTGGCATCGGGACGATCTCCCTCCCACCTTCCACCATCTGGGCGCACCGGAGGAGGTCACGCGTTGGCTTCGCTAAACCGACGTCCGAGGTCGACCACTGCTTAGGGCTTCACGCACCAGCCAGAGTTCTGCTTCGGTCGGCGGCGATATTGACGGCGGGTGGTGTGGCCTAGGGGGTCGCGGCGAGTCCTGCGTCGAGCATGCTGACCAGCCTGTCGAAGCTGTCGTCGATGTCCACCGGGAGGCCGAAGCCACCCTCGCGCTCGAGCGTGACGAAGCCGTGTAGCGCGCTGCGGATCGCCCGCACCGCGTGGATTGCCGATTCCCCCTCCAGGCCGTAACCGCGCAGGACGGCGACGATCAGTCCCACGGCTTCGGCGCCGGCCGCTTGGAACTCGGGACTGTCGCCGGCGATCTGCATGGCCGCGTATGTTCCCGGGTGGGTGTGGCCGTATTCCCGGTAGGCCTGGGCGACCGCCCGCAGCGCGTCACCGCGTGCCCGCCCGGCGGCGGCGCGCTGGAGGGCGCCGGCCAGGTCCCGGGCGCCACGCGCTCCCAGCCGTGCGCGCAGGTCAGCGAGCCCGTCGACGTGAGCGTAAAGGGACGGGGTGCGGATTCCTAGGACGGCGGCAAGCTGGGCGAGTGTGAGCTCAGTTATGCCCTCCGCATCGGCGAGATCAGCGGCCGCTGCGACGACCGCCTCGGTGTCCAGGCCGGCACGCGGCATCAGCGGTCCGCCGCCGCGATAGCCGCATCCATCGCGGCGGCGGGGTTCGGGGTGGCGGGCCCGTGACCGACCACCAGGAGCGGTGGGTCCAGGGAGCGCAAGGCCCGGGCCGAGCGCAGGTCCTCGGCTTTGTCGTAGGTGGCCATCGCCGCCAGTGGGAAGCGGAGGTAGAAGTGGTTTGACACCGCGACCTTGCCGTAGGACGTGAAAACGTCGCCAGCGATGAGCGTGCGGTCGCGGGTGTCGAGAAAGGCCACGTGGCCGGGAGAGTGGCCGGGGCTGGGGATGACCTCGAGGCTGCCTATCCGGTCGCCATCCGCCAGCCGCACGTCGGGTACGGTGGCCAGTTTGGGCCAGCTCCCGGTCAGCTTGCCTTCGACGACCTTCTCACCTGCGTGGATTCGGGCGTCGAGCTCCGGCATCAGCACCGAAACGCCGTCGCCGAGCGTGCGCTTGAGCTCGTCGACAGAGCCGACATGGTCGCCGTGGCCGTGGGTGAGGGCGACCCGGCGGATGGGCGCGCCGGCGGCGGTGGCGGCAGCGATCAGCGCGGCGCCGGTGCGCGGCATTGTGGTGTCGACCAGAGTGAATCCATCGTCCTCGCGCACCAGATAGGCGTTGACGAAGCGGTAGCGGGTGAGCTGGATCAGGTGGTCATTAAGGGGGGTGGTCTTCATGGTCTTATCTCCAAATCGAAAGGATAACCTAAGCTTCTTAGGAAGTTACCTAATGATCTTAGGGTATTCAAGTCTGCGCCAATGCACGGGCAAACGCCTCGGTGGCGCTCACCTACGCGACCGACCCACGCCGATGCGCCGCGCCTCCGTTAAACACGAGTGCCCGGGTCCGATCACCGCTGGGAGGTTTGCCGAGCTATTCAGCCGCGATGTCGTCGGCTGCCCTGGTTGCATCCCTACTGATGCGCCCCACCTCGAACGCGACGGCGGCCCAGCAGCATGCTCCGATCACGCCACCGATGGCGCGCGCGCCGCTGACATGAAGCCCGCTGAGCACACCCCAGACAAGGAGATATGTCCAGCCGCCAAGCGCCGCCCCGTAGACCAGTCCGAGCGCCTGGTCCTGACCAACCGTGACCGCGCCGAACAGCCGGTGCTGGCCTCGGGATGGCCTGATCACGCCCGTGGGCTCGGCGCGGCCGTGAACAACGTGGAGCTCGAGCAGTCGCGCGATACCCCGGGCGCGATAAAGCGCCGCCGCGAGCGTCTCCATGTTGCGCAGCTCGTAGACGAGGATCCCGACGGTTGCACCTAGGCCCAACAGACCCACGCCTACCAGGCCGCCGGTCGACGGATGGGCACCAGCGATCCCCACTGCGGCCAACGCGATCGTCGGAACTATTGAGAGCAGCTTGAAGCGCACATCCGTCAAAGCGCTGATCTGTCCGGTTGTCTGCTCGTAGTCGAGGCGAAGCCGGTCGTCCGCATCCATCCACCGAGTATCAACTGAACCCCGCGGCCGATCAAGGTGCGTCGCTTGCACCAGGTGGGCCACGTTCTCCTTCCGCAGCCGGTCCCCGTGAATCAACACTCGGTTACACGCTCACGCGGTAGTGGAGGTGAACGACGCCGTTTCGGAACCGGCGCTCATCGAGAAGTTCGAGCTGCGCGCGGACGCTGTCTGGCAGGGCGCGCTTGCCACCTCCCACGACGATCGGGCACAAGAACAGATGGCACTCGTCGACGAGCCCCGCGCCGATCGCGCGGCCGGCGAGCTCGGCACCTCCAACCGTGATGTCGGCCTCCGAAGAGCGCTTGAACTGCCGCACGGCGTCTCGATCGAACTCGCGCTCGATCCGTGTCCTCGAGCTGGATACCGTCTTAAGCGCCCGCGAATACACGATCTTCTCAGCGGCGCGCCAGATCTGAGCGTAGTCCCGGAACACCGGCGACCCATCGGCCTCGGTGCTAACGGTCTCCCAGAACACCATCGTCTCGTACATCCGGCGCCCGTATAGGTAGGTTCCGATCGGCCGCTCGAGATCGTTGACGAACGCATGCACCTCCTCATCCGGCGCCGACCAGTTGAACCCGCCCTCCGCGTCCTCGACGTACCCATCAAGCGAGGCGATCGTCGAATAGATCAGCTTGGCCATCTCCACTCCAATTGGTCGTTACGGTAATGCGGCGACAGGCCGCACAAGCTCAGACCGCGATCCCCGGCCAGAATCATCGATCGCGGGCCCGAGTTGGCGCGCCGGCCAAGCGCTAGCCGTACCGCATCAGCGACGTTGAATGTGGGGCTCAGCGCGTCTCAGTCCCGCCGGCGGTCACTACCTCTGAGCTCCGGCGGGAAACCCGCAGCCGCAGCGTCGGCGGTCCACAGTAGATCCGGCGAACGTTTGGCGCCAGGCGCGGCGGCCAAATCCGGCTCATCCCCGACAACCTTGTCGATCCGTCGGCCTAGGCCATCGCCGAGCTTCTGACGTAATCCCCTCAGTGTCGTCCGCACTCCCACGCTTGCTCCCGTCTTCGGCCACGAGTCAGGTCACGGCGCCCGCTGTCGTGCCGACGCTACCGCATCCGGGCGGTCGTCAAAACGGGTACCGGACGAGGCCAGCCGCTGAGCGGCGCAACCACGGAGACAGAGTCAATCGACCGGCCCGGAGGCGATCCTGGTCGCCATACTCGCCGGGTGGATAACTCCGCTGCGCGCCGGATCACGATCTCGGGCGAGGTCGCCGACCTCGCGGTGCGCGAGCGGGTACGCGCGACGGCACGCGGGCTCGGGCTGCTTGGCTGGGTGCGCTTGATGGAGGACGGAACCCTGTGCGTGCACGCCGACGGCAATCAGGCGGCGCTCGACCGGCTATCGGCTTCTCTGCGGGAGCTTGGCTCGGTAGTCGAACGTGACGTGCGCGTCGAGGGCCATGAGCAGTTCGCGATCCGCGGCGTGCCCGCCGGCACCTTTGTCGTTCAGGAGCATCAGGCAACCGCGCACCATTTCGACATTCGGCTTGAGGTTGACGGGTCGATGCGCTCCTGGGCGGTTCCGAAGGGTCCGTCGATGGACCCGACAGTCAAGCGCCTCGCGGTCGAAGTAGAGGACCACACGCTCGCCCACAACGACTTCGAAGGCCGCGCCGGCAGCGGCGGCGTGATCATCTGGGATCGGGGCGAGTACGAGCAGGGCGGTCGGGTTCCCTGGCCGGAGGCACTCGATCGCGGTCACGCGGTCTTCGTGCTGCACGGCCAGAAGCTCTGCGGTGGCTTTGCGCTACAGCGAACGCGCGGCGGCCCGAAGCCGCAATGGTTGCTGATAAAGCGCCGCGACGAGCATGCGCGTCCCGCCTCCGACGTGGTCAGGGAGCAGCCGGAGTCTGTTGCGAGCGGCGTGACGCTCGAGGCGCTGCTCGAGCACCCGCGGGCATGAAGCGCTGATCACGCCTGGGTGCTTCTCGTCGAGGTGCGTGGCGGCGGAAGGGCGCAGCCGGCCGCCAGTAAGCCACCTCCTTGAGTCCTGGCCCGGGCTTTCCCGATTGCGTTAGCCGGAACCGACCACGCGGTCTGCGTAGGCTGCGGACAGGCTGTTCACACAAGACGCGTAGGAGGAGCAGAACACTGTGACCGAGCACACGCCCTTCATCGACTATGAGAATCTGCCGGACCCGACCGAGGGCTTCCTCGTAGCCCAATTCCTCACGGTGCGAAGCGTCGCTCGGTCCCGCGCTTTCTACTCCGAGGTCCTCGGCGGCCAGGTGGTGCTGGACGAGAACCCGTGCATGATCAAACTCTCGAACTCGTGGGTGATCATGAACCCAGGTGGTGGCCCCACCCCCGACAAGCCCAAGATCTCGGTGGTCGACCACGAGCCGGGCAACACGGTGTCGAGCTTCATGAACCTGCGCGTCGCCGACGTCCAGGCGTGCTACGAGGAGTGGAGTTCAAAAGGAGCCGAGTTCGTGACGCCGCCGATCGATCGCGGAGCCGAGATTCGCTGCTACATGCGCGATCCCGATGGCTACCTGATCGAAGTCGGCCAGTCCACCGGACTGCTACACGGCAAGCTCGCCGAGAAACGGCCCGAAGACCTGCCGGGGTAAGACGCTTGGACGGTGCATGCCGATCGTGGCGTCGACCCGGTGTCGCCCGGCCGCCGTTGGTCGGGCTATCGCAACTGGTGCGAATTCGAGCACCGGCACCGTCGCCGCCGGGGTCAGGGCTTCAGCCGCACCAATTGGGGGTCGTGGCCGCTGACCTGATCGGCGTATTCGGAGTTGATGTGGACGACCCAGTGGTCGGGCTTACCCAGGCCCCTTGCTGACAAGGATGTGGTCGAGAACCTCCGAGACGCCGTCGAAGTCGTAGGTGTACTGCTGGTCGGCCGGGAGCGTCGAGATCAGGTCAGTCAGGATCGAGTCGCCGCTGCCGTCGGCCGTGCCGTCGTAGCAGCGAGAGCGCTGGGCTGAACTGGTGGTCGTTGAGGTCGCCGACGACGACCACGTCGGCCTTCTTGTCGATTCCCAGGATCCGCTCTACGAAGTCGTGCTCGGTCAGTGCCCGACCGGCGCGCTGGATCGCCGTGCCGGGAGCTGAAAGCGACCGTCCGTCTTCTGGTCCCCAAGCTTCGCGTCGAAGTGGTTGGCGATCACGAATACCCGCTTGCCGTTGAAAGTGAACGCTGGATGAAATCGCCGTGTGCGACGTGGGTCGACACGGGAATCGCCGCAGCTCTGCGATGATGCTGAGACTGAAGGCTTGGTCGAGCCGGGAGGGGGTGCACTGTGCCCGCTCACGTGGAAAGGACCCTCAGATGCGAGCTCTACAGTTCTCGGAATACGGGGCTCCGGAGGTCCTTGCTTGGGGAGATGCTCCGCTGCCGCACGTTGGTCCCGGGGAGATCCGGGTCGCTGTGCGGGGCGCCAGTGTGAACCCGATTGACTGGAAGAGGCTCACCGGGGCCCTGTCCGATGGGCAGCCTCTGGCCGGTACGGGCTACCTGGGCTACGACGCTGCCGGCGTGGTGGACGAGGTCGGCGAGGGAGTCACCGGGCTAGTCGCGGGTGGTGAGGTGTTCGGCCTTGGGCAGAACACTCAGGCGGAGTACGCCGTGCTCAACGCGTGGGCGGTGAAGCCGTCAGCGATCGATTGGGCAGTGGCGGCCGCGGCCGGTGTCGCCGGTGAGACGAGTGAGCGTGGTCTTCGCCTGCTCGGCGTCAAAGCCGGCGACACGATCTTCATCGACGGTGGCGCTGGTGGGGTCGGGGCGGTCGCCGTGCAGATGGCGGTCGCCCGGGGCGCGAGGGTGATCGCGTCGTCCAGCGACGCCAACCGTAACTATCTGCGGGAGATCGGGGCGATCCCGGTGTTGTACGGCGAAGGGGTGAGCGATCGCGTCCGAGCCGATGCCGGCGGGGAGGTCGACGCCGTGTTCGACGTCGCCGGCAAGACCTCAGCGGACGAGCTGGTCAGCGTCGTATCCGAGGCGTCCCAAGTAGTGAGCATCGCCAACTTCGCAGCCGGTCAACTCGGAGCCCGGGTGACGGGTGGCGACGCGGACAGTAGGCCCATGGAGGCGTTGGCAAAGGTCGCCGACCTGCTGGCACAGAACAAGCTGGTGATCAAGGTCCAGACGTTCCCGTTCGATCGCGCCGCCGAGGCCTACAGCATCAGCCAAGCCGGCCATGTCCGCGGAAAGCTCGTGTTGATCCCGTGACCGTGGTGGGCGGATTAGTGCCTGGCCAGCAGGTGCTCGCTCACACGTCGGTGTACGAGCAGGGGCAAACACTCGTAGAGCGCGTCGCGTTGGGCCCCTCACCGGAGCGGTGGCCGCCGCGGCACGGCCGGCACCTGGTCGCCGGTTCGGACCCGTCAGCGAGATGCCGACGACCCGGCGTTGATTGCCCATTGGGCGGCGAAAGCCCGTTTGTAGGCGGGCCGGGCTTCACCGCGGGCCACATAGGCAGCCAGTTTCGGAAATTCGTCCAGAAGGCCCGAAGCTCTCAGCCTGAGTAGCACGGACACCATCATCAGGTCCCCCGCGCTGAACGCCCCATCGAGCCAGTCGGCATCGCCCAAGCGGGCAGAAAGCTGGACCAGTCGATCACGAATGCGGTCTTTGACCAGCGGCAGCCGCTCTTCGCTCCAGGGCTTATCGCCCTCCGCGAATCTGGCGCTTACGAGTTCGAGGATCGGCGGCTCGACGGTGCTCAGCGCAGCAAACATCCAGGTGATGGCCCGCGCCCGCGCGTTGGAATCGTCCGGGAACAGACCCGCATGTTGCTCGGCGATGTGCAAGACGATCGCGCCTGTCTCAAACAGCACAAGCTCGCCTTCCTCATAGGTCGGAATCAGGCCGAAAGGATGGAGACGCAGATGCGCAGGCTCCTTCTTCGCCTGGAACGAAAGGAGGCGAACCTCGTAGGGTTGGGCCACCTCTTCAAGCGCCCAGCGAACGCGCGTATCGCGCGCCAGGCCCTTGCCGCCATCGGGCGACCGTTCAAAGGCGGTAATGACGATGGTCATCGTGAGTCGCTCTTCAGGCTCTCGATGCCGTCATCCGCATCGGTCACGAACCCGTCCGGCCGCCCGCCGGCGCCGTCGAGGAACACCAGTACTTCGCGCATCGGAGATCTCCTCATCTCGCAGTTAGGGTCATACGCACAAGGACTCTGCCTACCTCGGAAACTCATCGCCCCGACCTCGACGTCGTCTGACCCGACGGTCGCAATCGTCTAAAAGCGGGCTGTCTCGGCCGACGAGTGGATTGGCGACAGACTGATGACCGGCTGGCGATTATGGCCTGGGTGTGACCGCGAGTCCGAGCGAGCCGCTTCCCGTCGAGACGGTCGCGGGCATCATCGGCGTGATCTTGCCGGTGGTGGGTTGATCGCGTACTGCGAGATCTCTGGGTCGTTTTCGCTGGTGACATAGGCGTTCGCCCCGTTGGGGGTGAGCTTGATCGATTCCGGGTGCAGGACGGTCCGCGCGGTCGAGGCCGGCTTGGAGCTAAGCGCGCCCGTAGTCGGGTGGACGTGGTACCGCGAGACGGTGTCGTTTGCGACGGTGACGACGTAGAGATTTCTGCCGTCGGGAGCGACCTGGAGTTCGTGGGCGGTGCCTGCGACGGGGATGGTGGCGGGCGACTTTGGGGTGAGTTTGCCGGTCGCCGGGTTGATGCTGTATTGCCAGATCGGGTCGACGGCGACGTACAGACTTCTGCCGTTGGGGGTAACCGCGAGTCCGTTCGCGCCGGTACCGGTGGCCACGCTTCCGATCGGGCTGAGCGTCCCGGTAGTCGGATCGATGCGGTATTCCCGGATCGTCGCGGTTTGCGGCTTTGACTCACGCGTAGCCGACTGTGTCGGTGACTGCAGTGCTGCTATCGCCAACGATGATGCTGAGCCGGTCATAACAGGGAGGTAACGGTCCCGCGGCGTGAGCAGACGCCTCGCGGCCCTCGCGCACGGGCAGTCGCAAGGCCCTCCCGCACGGAATACTTTGAGCCTGTGGCGGTCGCGGGCGATGACCTGGGTGCTCCGCTCCTGCGGACGAAGCTGGTCGTCCCTGGCTCTCCCCGCCTCGTCGTGCGTGAAAGCCTGATCGCCCCACTCTCTGAGGGCGTGTCGCTACCGCTTACGCTGGTCTACGGTCCCGCGGGTAGCGGCAAAACGATGCTTGTGGCGCAGTGGGCCGCATCCGCCAGAGAAGAGCGTCCGGTGGCCTGGCTCTCGTTGGAGGCGGACGACAACGACCCCGCGAGGTTCTGGATGTACGTCATCGCGGCCCTGCGCTCGGTGGGACCCGGGATCGGAGAAGCCGCGCTCGCGATGTTGCGTGCGCCCGGCGTCAACCTCGTTGCGGAGGCGCTCCCGGCGCTGATCAACGAGCTCGCCGATGGCTCGGAGCAGTTCGTCCTCGTGCTCGACGACTACCACTCGATCGAAGACGAGCGGATCCACGGAGGCATGGCTTCGCTCATCGAACACTTGCCGACCACGTTGCGAATCGTGATGACGTCACGCGCCGAGCCGCCACTTCGGGTCGGAACGCTCCGCGCGCGTGCACAACTCAACGAGATCGGCGCCGGGCAGCTGCGCTTCTCACTTTCAGAAGCAGAGTCGATGCTCAATGACGTGCATGGGCTCGAGTTGACCGCCAGCGCGGTCAAACGGTTGCACGACCGCACCGAGGGCTGGGCCGCCGGCCTATATCTAGCCGTTCTCTCGATGCGCGGGCGAGATGACGCGAGCAGCTTCGTCGCGTCCTTCACTGGCAGCGATCGCCGAGTGGTCGACTATCTCGCAGCTGAGGTCCTCCATGAGCAAGGCGACCTGGAGCTGGACTTCCTGCTTCACACGAGCGTGCTCGACAGGTTCTGCGCGCCACTGTGCGACGCCATCACCGGCGCGGGAGACAGCAGGGCGAAGCTTGATCGGGTCGAGCGCGCGAATTACTTCCTGATTCCCCTCGACCCCGGGCATGAGTGGTACCGGTACCACCACCTGTTCGGCGAATTGTTGCGGCACGAGCTCGAGCGCCGAGAGCCCGGACGCGCGACTGATCTCCATCGTCTGGCCGGGCGTTGGTTTCTCGATGCCGGGATGGTGTCCGAGGCGATCGGACACCTGACGGCAGCGGGAGAGCTCGACGCGGCTTCGGAGCTGATCGACGATCACTGGCTGGAGTTCACGAATGCGGGCCAGCGGGAAACGGTCTCGCGGTGGATGGACCAACTCCCGCGCGGGTACATCGTGAACGACGGCCGCTTGTGTCTGGCCCAGGCGAGGACCGCGCTAACGGTCGGCGAGCGTGCCGAGGTCCTGCGGTGGGTGGACCTGGCCACGCAGGCGCCGACGAACAACCCGGGTGATGACGCGGAGTTGGGAGAGGAAGCAACCGTCGTTCGCGCGGCGGCATGGCAGCTGCTCGGCGACATGCGTCAGGCTGAACAGCTGGCTGGGACACTCGCGCCTCTGGATGGCAGCTCCGTCTGGGACTCGCTCGCGGCGTGTCTGTTGGGCACCTCAGCGAGATTCTTCGACGCCAACGACGACGCCCAAGCACTGTTCGATACGGCAATCAAGCTCGGCAGCAGCTCGCCGAACTTCATCGTCTCGACGATCGCGCTTGGACGGCTCGCCCTCATCGCCGCCGATCGCGGCGACTGGCGCGGAAGCACCGCCCAGGTTGAAGCCGCGTTCGGTGTGGTCCGCGCAAATGGTCTGGAGGAGTACTGGATCTGCACCTCCGCCCACGTCGCACGGGGGCGGCTGTTCCGTCACAACCGGCGGCCAACCGAGGCACGGGCCGAGCTCGAACGCGCGGTCAGCCTCGCTCGACGCGGCGCTGGCCTGGTCGAGTGGTCGTCCGCATTGACGACACTCGCCGAGCTGCTGCGCGAGCTCGGCGATCGCCGCGGAGCGCGCGAGCTCGTGCTCGAAGCGCGCGAGCTGCTCTCACGCTGCCCTGAGCCCGGCACGCTCGCACCGCGACTGCTGGAGCAGACGGAACGCGCGCTGCGACTCGTCGTAGATCTATCCGGCGCGAGACCAGTGGTCATCGACAAGCTGACAGCGCGGGAGCAGGCAGTGCTGGGACTCTTCCCAACGGGCCTCTCGGCCAGGGAGATCGGAGACGAGCTGGGCATCTCCCGCGACACGGTCAAGACGCACACGAGGCGCATCTACCAAAAGCTGGGTGTGTCAAGCAGACGCGACGCCGTCGCGCGCGGCCGAGACCTCGGACTGCTCTAGCCGCGCGTCGCCTCACACCGGGGTGACTGTGGTCGGGGTGATGTCAGCTCACCCCAGGTGGCCACATCCTCATGACCTGACACGAACGCGACGCGTAAAGGAGTCGGACTCAGCCATGCAAGCGAATGATCGAATCGAACTGTCCGCCAACGTGGGTCCCGCGCTCGAGCGCAACCGCGTCTTCGCCGCCGAAGGCGGGCACCGAGACGCGGTCGTCTTTCCGAGGC
This sequence comes from uncultured Solirubrobacterales bacterium, assembly GCA_963805095.1. Lineage (GTDB taxonomy): Bacteria > Actinomycetota > Thermoleophilia > Solirubrobacterales > Solirubrobacteraceae > Palsa-465. Next base: position 75,194 of record CAWDSW010000010.1, on the reverse strand, counting down.
TCGGCCTGTTCGTGGTCACGTGCCTCGACCCGCGCGTTGACCCTGCCCACTTTTTCGGCCTGTCCCTCGGTGACGCGGTCGTGGTCCGCAACGTTGGCGGTCGTGTGACTCCGGAGGTAATCAACGACGCCGCGTTCATCGGCCAGATCGCCGAAAACGTGCTCCCGGACGGCCCGCTGTTCGAGGTCGCCGTGATTCATCACACGCAATGCGGAAGCGGAGCACTCGCCGACGCTACGTTCCGTCGCCGCTACGCCGAGCGCATCGGCGCCGACGAGACGACCCTGCGGGAGCACGCAATTCTCGACCCTGCAGTGACCGTGAAGCGGGACGTTGAGCGCCTTCGCGAGAGCCGTGCGATCCCGGACCGCGTGGCCGTGTCCGGCCATGTCTACGACGTGGTCACCGGCTTGGTGGAAACCGTAGTGCCCGCGTGACGAGGACGCGCGCGCATCACCAACCGCGACACAGAGAGAAGGCGTAGCCATGTTCGACAAGGTCGCGACATTCGCATACTCCAACCGACGCCGCGTGCTGTTCGTCGCGGTGATCGGCGCGGCGATCGCCGCCGTATTCGGCGCGGGTTTGTCGAAGCACCTCAGTCCGTACGGCGTCGATGACCCGGCCACGCAGAGCGTCCAGGCGAAAAACCGCTTCCAGGCCGCGACCGGGCACCAGATCGATCCCGGCGTGATCGCGCTCATCTCGAGCGGTGACGGGCGCCGTGTCGCCCGACAGCGAGTCGAAAGTGTCGCGGCGGAACTCAGGGCGCAGCCCGACGTGGCGAGCGTTCGGAGCTTCTACACCACGCACGACCCCGCGATGGTGGCGCGGAACGGGCGCTCGACATACGTGGTCGCGTATTTCAAGGCGCGGTCGGACCTGCAGATATCAAACGACGCCAAGCTGATCGAGAGTCGCTTCTCCTCCCAGCACGACGTCAAGCTGGGCGGCGAGGCGATCGCCAACGCGCAGGTCAACACCCAAGTGGGCAACGACTTGGCGCACGCCGAGCTGCTCGCGTTCCCGCTCATCTTCCTGCTGTCGCTCATCTTCTTCCGATCGGTCGTGGCGTCACTGCTACCGCCGCTGCTCGGTGGACTGGCAATCATCGGCACGTTCTTCCTCCTGCGGCTCGTCTCGATGTTCACCGACCTCAATGTGTTCGCGTTGAACCTGACGACGGGGCTGGGGCTCGGGTTGGCGATCGACTACTGCCTGTTCATCGTCTCGCGCTACCGCGAGGAGGCCACCCGCGACGAGTTCGGCCTCCAAGCGCTGCGCCGCACGCTCCGGACCGCCGGGCGAACCGTGCTGTTCAGCTCGGTCACGGTCGCGTTCTCAGTAGCCGCGCTCACGATCTTCCCGCAGCAGTTCCTGTACTCAATGGGAATCGCAGGCGCGATCGTGGCACTGCTCGCGGCGACACTAGCGCTGACCGTGCTGCCAGCGCTGCTGGCGGTCCTCGGCCCGCGAATCAACGCGCTCTCACCCCGGCGGCTGCGCCACGCCGCCGAACGCGACGCTCGGCCCGCCCGCAGCGGCGCCTGGTACCGCCTCGCGCAGTTCGTGACCAGGAGGCCGGCGCCGGTCGCAATCGCGAGCGCCGGGCTGCTGATCGCGCTTGGCATCCCGTTCTTCACACAGGTCAGGTTCATCACCGCCGACGCGCGGGTGCTGCCCCAGAGCGCAAGCGCGCACCAGGTCCAGAACGCGCTCGACGCACATTTTCCGCCCAACCGCACCACACCGCTCGAGGTGGTCGTCGGGGCGTCCGCGTCCTCATTGGCAGCGCGGTCGCTCAGCGAGCGGATCGCCGGCCTGCCGGATGTGTCGGCGGTCGGGCCGCCGCAGCCGGCGAGCCGCGGGACGTCGCTGCTCCAGGTCGCGCCTGTGGACGGTCCGCTGACCGGGAGCACTGAGCAGCTCGTGCGCGACGTGCGCGCGATCCACACGCCCTACTACCTGGGCGTGGCCGGAGAGACGGCGTCCTACCTCGATCTGGAGCACAGCCTCGGCGCCCACCTTCCCGAGGCGCTGGCGATCGTGATCGTCGCCACGCTGATCGTCTTGTTCCTGATGACCGGTTCGATCGTGCTGCCACTCAAAGCAATCCTCATGAACGCCCTCAACCTGAGCGCTGTGTTCGGGATCCTGGTGTTGATCTTCCAGCACGGCAACCTTCAGGGGCTGCTCGGCTACCACAGCGTCGGGGCGCTCGACGCCACCCAGCCCATCCTGCTGTTCGCGATCGGCTTTGGGCTCGCCACCGACTACGGCGTGTTCCTCCTGGCCCGGATCAAGGAAGCGCACGACGCCGGCGTGCCGAATTCGGAGGCAGTGGCGCTGGGGCTCGAAAGGACCGGGCGCATCGTCACCAGTGCCGCCCTGCTGTTCGCCGTCGCGGTCGGCGCGTTCGCGACCTCCCAGATCGTGTTCATCAAGGAGCTCGGGATCGGCACAGCACTCGCCGTACTGCTTGACGCCTCAATCGTCCGGGCTTTGCTGGTCCCGTCACTGATGGAACTGCTGGGATCGGCCAACTGGTGGGCGCCCCGTCCCCTGCGTCAGTTGTACGAACGGATCGGCCTCCGCGAGACCGCGCAGCAAGCAGCATGACCAGTTGACCAGCCGGAAGGCTCGACGCGATGCGGCCCGGTGGTGGCGTTCACCGCCTGTTCAACACGACGGGTGTTCCTGGCGGTCCCGTCTTGTTTTCGCCCGCTGGCGAAAACAACGACCGAGCTGTACAGGTCGAGGATGTTGTCGCTCCCGGGCGACACGCCATTGTTCGCGTGCGTGATGCCGCAACCGTCGGGTTCATCTTCCTTCGAGCCGCCGGAGAACGCATCGTCGCTCGGGTTGTAATCGGACGTGTGTCCCACGCGGCCGTCGGCCCACCCCTTAGGTTCGGGTAACACGCAGAGCCAGGGGTGCGGCCCTACCGCGTCCCGACGCAAAGTGATGTGATGGTTGTGGATCCCGAAGGCGCGGCTTGCAGTTCGTAGACTCCCCGCGTGGGTTTGAAGAAGCGAGCGGTCGCGTGGGTAAAGGACGACCCGCTTGGTGTCGAGTTCGCCGAGATCGATCTGGCGAGGAACGACCTCAGCGCGCGCGGGGTCGCTATTGCCGGCGGGCCGATTGCGTACCGGCTCGACTACACGCTCCAGACCGCAGCGGACTTCGTTACGTCGCGTCTGCGCGTCGTCAGCCGCGGCCAGGGCTGGCGACGAGCGATCGAGCTCCTGCGCGACGGTCAAGGGACCTGGACGCTCCGGACCAAGGAGGAAGGTTCGGTCGATCTGCCCGCGCCTGGCGGCGATCCCGCCGGTTTCGCCGACGCACTGGACTGCGACCTCGGTCTCTCGCCTGTGACGAATCTGATGCCCGTGCTGCGCCACCGTTTGCTCTCGGGCGGCGATGCGTTCCAGCTCACCGCGGCCTGGGTCTCAGTACCCGACCTCGCCGTGCAGGCAGACGGCCAGCGCTACGACTTCGTCAGAGCAGATCATGATCAGCGCGTGATCCACTACGAGGCGGTTGATGGAAGCTTCACGGCCGACATCCGAGTTGACCAGGACGGGATCGTCATCGACTACCCCGGCATCGCTCGCCGACTCTGAGTCTCGCAGATGGCGAGAGAGCCGGCGGCCGGCCTCAGCCGTTGTTGCGGTCAGTCATTGCCTGGATCCCGTCGAGGATGCAGTCGATGCCCGCCAGGAACTCGGCGTGCTCGTCTGGGGGCTGGTGTGGTTCGGCTGCCCACGCGAGTCGGTGCAGGCGGGGATATGTCTGTTCGTCGACCAGCAGACGTAGCAATTGTTCGAAGCTTGTCGGGGGTTGGATCCCGCTGCTTGCCGCGCGCCGGGCGTCATTTGCCATTCGCGCCTCACTCAGCGTGTATGAGCTGAGTAGGCCGATCGCTCGCATCTTCTGCCCGTCACTGAGCTCGGTGTCGTCTAGGGCCTCGAGTCCGCGCTCAACGAACAGCAGTGAGTTCGGCGCCATCGGCGGTGTCGCAAGCGGCATCTGCGTAATCCAGGGGTGGCGGTCGAGCATCTCTCGTTGGATCACCGACCAATGACGGATCCGTTCGCGCCAGGTGTAGCCATGCAGCACGACCGTCTCGGCGCCCTGGGCGCTGCCATTCCACATCAGCTGTAGTAGTTCGTCCTTGCTGGTCACGTAGCGATACAACGACATGGTCGTGAAGCCGAGCCGCTTGGCCACGCTGGCCATTGAGATCGCTTCGAGCCCGCCCGAGTCGGCCAGTTCGATGGCGGCATTGACGATCGCCTCAACCGTCAGCGTCGGCTTCGGACCGCGTTGGCCCCGGTCGCGCTTACCCCAAAGCACATCCAGGCCCGGCGGAAGCCGCGTGTCCGCGGTCCCGTTGGCGGTCGGCTCGTCCTCAGGAACTTTCGGCACCCCCTTGACTATAACTGTGTATCGCGCATACCATTCCGTGTATGCACTACACAGTTCAGGCAAGAGGTTTGCGCAAGTCCTTCGGGAACCAGGTGGCGCTCGACGACGTGGACTTGATCGTCGAGCCGGGCACGGTGCTCGGTCTGCTCGGTCCCAACGGGGCGGGCAAGACGACGCTGGTCAGAATCCTGTCGACGTTGATCCGGCCGGACGCAGGCGAAGTGACCGTCGCCGGTCACGACCTATTCACCGACCCGCTGGCAGTCAAGCGGGCGATCAGCCTGACCGGCCAGTTCGCGGCGGTCGACGACGTCCTGACGGGGCGTGAGAACCTCGAGATGATGGCCGCGCTGCTGCGGGTTCCCCGCCGACGGCTCAGTATCACGGTCAACGAGCTGCTCGCCAGCTTCGGTCTGAGAGACGCTGCCGACCGGCGCGTCGGCACCTACTCCGGCGGGATGAAGCGGCGCCTCGACCTAGCCGCCAGCATGATCACCCGCCCACAGCTGCTGTTCCTCGACGAACCGACCTCCGGCCTCGATCCCCGCAGCCGTGAGCAGCTGTGGGGCGAGGTCCGACGGTTGGCGGCCGAGGGGGTCACGGTGTTGCTCACGACCCAGTATCTCGAAGAAGCCGATCAGCTCGCCGACACGATCGTGATGCTCGACCACGGCCGAGTCATCGCGCGGGGTACCGCCGATCAGCTCAAGGCCGAACTGGGTGGCGAGGTAGTCCGCCTGCAGTTCACCGACCCCGGCACGGTTACACAGGCCGCAGCGCTGCTCGGCACGACCACCTTCGATGAACGGCTAGGCGTGATCGAGGTGGCCACCGACGGCACCGCGGCAGCCGTCACCGAGATGCTCGGCCGCCTGGAGACAGCGAAAACGCCCGCCGCCAAGTTATCCGTCCACCGGCCAAGCCTGGACGACGTCTTCCTCTCCCTCACCGACAAGGAGCGCACCTCGTGAGCGTCGCTGCCACCGCGTTCGATAGTCGCGTGATGATCAAGCGCTGCCTGAGACGATCGCGTCGCGACCCGGAGGCATTCTTCACGGCACTGATGCTGCCGATCATCCTGATGCTGCTGTTCGTCTACGTGTTCGGCGGCGCACTCCGCACGGGTGGCACCTACGTCAACTACGTCGTGCCCGGACTGATCGTCCTGTGCGCCGGCTTCGGCGCGGGGACGACGTCCGTCGCCGTCGCGACCGACATGACAAACGGGATCATCGACCGCTTCCGCAGCATGCCAATCAGCGGCTCGGCGCTGCTCATCGGCCAGATCGTCGCAAGCGTCGTGCGCAACATGCTCGCCACGTTTCTGGTTGTCGGAGTTGCGCTACTGATCGGCTGGCGCCCCACCGCCGCTCCGCTGAACTGGCTGGCGGCCACCGGCCTCATCGTCCTATTCGTGCTCGCGCTGTCATGGTTCGCCGCCGCGATCGGGTTGCTCGCTCGCAGCGTCGAAGCCGCCAACTCGGCGACCTTCGTGTTGATGTTCATCCCCTACGTAAGCACAGCGTTCGTGCCGGCCAACACGATGCCCACGGTGCTGCAAGCGTTCGCCCGCCATCAACCGTTCACGCCGATCATCGAGACCCTGCGGGCACTGTGGATGGGACACACCTCAACCAGCGCCGGGACCGGCCATGAGACACTGCTGGCCGTCATCTACTGCCTAGTGATCCTGTCCGGCTCAGCGCTAGCAGCGACGCGGTTGTTCACCCGACGGACAGCCGCCTAGCCGTCCACGAACGTCCAAGTCACCTTACGCCCGAACGATCGGCGCGAACCGCAGCGTGGAGGTCCGGACGAAGCGCTCGCTCGGAACGACTGCGACAGCACCGGCCGGGGTTTGTGGTATACGGCACGAGCCGAAATCATCGGTCGACTTGTTGATAGATGCACCGGAAAGGAGGGCATATGCCCGGAAGTGGCAGCCGCTCATCGGGTTGGGTCGCTTTCGCTGGCTGGCTGTTGATCGTCCTGGGTGCGGTCGACGTCCTCGAGGGCGTGATCGCCGTTGCGAGGCAGCACTACTACGTGCTGACTCCGACTCAGATCATCGTCTTTGACCTGAAGACGTGGGGCTGGGTGACCCTGATATGGGGTGTCGTGATCGCCCTTGCCGGCTTTGGGGTGCTCACTGGCCATGCGGTTGCGCGATGGTTCGCAATCGTGATTGCGAGCGTCAACGTGATCGAACAGCTTGGCTTCGTCGGCAGCTCGGCGTACCCGCTGTGGGCACTCACCTCGATAGCGCTCAGCGGGGTCGTGATTTACGCGCTGATCGTACGCTGGGACCAGGGCCAGCCCGCCGCCTGACAGCCCGACCGGGAGCAAAGCGCCCGCTGTAGCCGTTACAGGCCAGCAGCGGGCGCGCCCGCCCTAGTCCAGCCGGACCGTCACGGACGGCGTGCTTGGAACTAGCGCGCCGCCCGAGTGAGCGCACCAGGGTCGCGTCCACCCGGCTGCGGGTCTCGGCAGCCTTCGGCTCTGCCCCCTGACAACCCTTACTGTTGTCGTAATACGCGTCGAAACGCGAGGTTTCTTACGACGTACTGCGTGCTGGTGGTGCCGACGGCATCCCATTGCCCAGCGATACCCAATCCTGCAAGTCCGCGCCCGGTAAGCCGTGCCGAACTCCAAGCGATTGGCGGTCCAAGCGCCCAAACGTGGCACGCGGGCTGTCTCTCTCAAGCCCGCCCCCGGATTCGAGCCGGGAACCCTTGATTACAACTGAATCCCGGCAGTTGGCGGGAGTCGGCGATAGTCATGTAAAGACCTGCAAATCACGGTTTCCTGACGCTATAAGGTCAACGGTCAATCATTCCAGTTGGACCCACTAGCCGATGCTCGCGGTGTCGCGCTAACGGTTACGAGAATTGCCGCGAGGATAGTTGGCCCCGGACGGCCGGCAGTTTTGCGTTCCGCCGCTTGGAGAGCAAGGCTTTCTCCCAGACGTGAACGCGTCGCGATTGGCACGCGGGCTGTAGGGTTGCGCTCGTCCTGGTGAGGGAGTAGCTTTCCGTGACGGTGACGCGCGGGGCCGCGATCCGGCAGGGGATGTGGGCTACAGGGTTGGCGCTCACCGTCTGCTTTGTGTTTCTGAGCGCGTCGGTTCGCCTGGAGGTTGCACGTGCTGCGATTCCCCCGGCGCAATCGGGCTACGCGATTGTCGCGGTGAAGGTGGGCGGCGATCGCGGCGGGCCGAGCACGGTTGGCCCGTTGAAGGGCGCGAGGTTCGGCCTGTTTACGAACCTGCCGACTTCGTATGACCCATTCACCGGCTTCACGACCGCGGGCCCGGTCAACAACACGTGGGCCATATGCACGTCGGACGCCGACGGCGATTGCGTGTTCACGGTCCGGATCGGCGCTGTCGGCCAGGGCGGAGTGCCGTCAAATACGCGACTGTGGGTCGCGCCGATCGACCCTCCCGACGCAAACTGGTTCGAGAGCCCGGTGTGGGAGACCGCGCCGTTGGCGGGCACCTCGACGAACCAGACCCGGCATGTTTTCCAGACCCCCCAACTACAGTCCGGCGGGCGCTACATTTCTGGGCAGTCGGGGTTCATCACCGACCCTGGGACCTCGTCACCACCGAGCGGCGCTCCTTCTGATTACGCACGCCGGACCGCGTCGGGCGGGGTGTGGCCGCTGTCCCGACGCAATCCGCCGTTTCCCGCGCAATGCGGTGTCAAGGTCGCGATGGTGGTCGATCTGTCGAGCTCCATGAACCAGTCGGTCACGGGGGCGGGAAAGCTTAAGAGTGCGCTTGATGCGTTCGTTGGCGCGTTGCGGGGCACGCCGTCACAGGCGGCGCTGTACACGTTCTCGACCAACACGCCGGCGGTGAATGCGGGGCCGAATTCGTCGCTGATGTCGGTTGCGACGACCGGGGATGTCAACCGCTTCAAGGCGCTTTACTCGGGCTGGACCAATGCGACGGCCAACGGTTATACGAACTGGGATGATGCTTTGCAGGCGATTGCGGCCTCGCGCGACCATTTCAACATGGTGGTGTTCCTCACCGACGGGGCGCCGACGACCTTTGGCACCGGAGGGGTCCCGAACCAGAGCGGCTTTACGCGCTTCCGGGAGATGGAAAACGCAGTGGCTTCCGCGAACCTCGTCAAGAGCAACGGCAGCACGCGCATCCTGGCGATCGGCGTCGGGTCCTATCTCACCGACAACGCCAAGCCCAACCTGCGCGCGATCTCGGGGCAAACCGAGTACGACGGCACGAATTTGGTCGAGGCCGACTATTTCCTGGACTCGAACTTCGCCTCGGTCGGCGAGAAGCTGCGGGCGTTGTTCCTCTCGGCGTGCGCGCCGACGGTGACGGTGATCAAGCAGATCGTTCCGCACGGAGGGACGATCGATGATGCATATACCCCCTCGGAGCCCTGGCATTTCACTGCGGAGACGACGACGCCTCACGCGACGGTCACACCCTCAGAAGGCGACACAGATCAGACAACCGGTGCGCTCAACTTCAGCATGGGCTTCACGGCTGAGGACAGCCCGGCCGGTCTTCGCATCACCGAGGACCCGCAGACAGGTAATGGCTATACGCCGTATCCGGTCGACGGTCACAACGCTGTGTGCTTCAACAAGAGCGAAGACGACGCTCCCGTCCCGGTGTCCGACGTCGGCACGACCGGATTCGAGGTCCACCTGAACGTGCAGGCTGCTGTGAGCTGCACCGTCTACAACCAGGCGCCGAACCGCAATTTCGCATCTGTCGTCGTTCACAAACGCTGGCGGGTCACTACCGCCTCCGGTACAGCAACATACGATGAGGGCGGTCAGCCGACAGGCATCGAGTCGACACTCAGCCTCACTGGACCTGGCGACGCGGGCGCCACCGAGCAGCCATGGGGCGAGGAGCGGCCCGGATACTTCGCGGGCGATAAGGTGACCCTGTCGGACGCAGTGAGCTTGAACCTGCCCGGCTGCACATTCACCGGCGGTACGGTCGCGACGGACCCACAACGACATGCGCGGACGTCCAAAGCGCGACAGCACAACCTCACGCCTCACGACACTTCGCAGAGCTACACGCTGGCGCTCGGCGTCAACTCCTACACGATCACCAACAACGTCGACTGTCGCAGCTACCTGATCCTGCGCAAGCAGGTAGTGGGTGGCAACGCGAGCCCTGACTCGTGGAGGCTGCACGCGATCGGACCCGGCGACGCTCTTCCCGGACCCGACGGGACCAGCGGAGTGCGCGCGGAGGTGACCCCAGGAGCCACCTACCAACTCGCCGAGTCAACCAGCGGATCGGACCTGGCCAACTACGTGCAGATCGACAATCGTCCAAGGCCGATCGCGCACCCTGACTCGACCGGATCGATGGACTGCGCGATATCGAGTGCGGGCGGAATGAGGACCGAAGCCGGTCATTCGCAAGGTCAGGACGGCAGCGTCGTCGTGCCGCTCGGGGAGACGGTTGAGTGCACCGCCACCAACGTCACCGCTGGGCTGACGCTGATCAAGAAGGTAGACGGGGGAGACGCTGTGCCGTCGGACTTCGACATCGAGGTCACCCCGGTCGGATCCAACCCGTCTGGCGCTCCCGCCCAAAGGGTCGTCGGCAAGGGCGACCCCGGAACGACCATCTTCATCCGCCCTAAGCTGGAGTACCGGATCACCGAACCCACGCAGGCCGACGGCTACAAACTCGCCCACATCCTCTGCACAAACGGCGCCGACTCGCAGTACACGGACACGGTCGAAATCCCCGTCGGTCAGACGGCCACCTGCGTCGTCACGAACTACACGAGCGAGAAGCCGCCGCCGGAAATTCCGCCGCCGGTAACGCCGACGCCGCCGGAACCGCCGCCGGGACCGCCGCTGCCGGGACCGCCGACGCCGGGCAAACCGACGCCTCCGCCGGAGACGGCGCCGCCGGTGCCGCCAACGCCGCCGGTGAAACCGCCGACCACGAAGCCGAAGCCGCTCCCACCGACACCAGAGCCCAAACCTCCAGTCGACCCCACCAAGGTGAAGATCACCAAGCGTGTTGACGTCCCCACCGCCGGCTCAGGGGCGACCGTCACCTACTCGATCCGAATCCAGACGACGGGCCTGGCGCCCGCGAAGTCGCTCGAGGTCTGCGATCGGATCCCGGCGGCGCTGATACCGCTGCTCATGCCCGGCGGGCGAGCCCACAACGGCCAGGTCTGCTGGACTGTGCAGACGATGCCGTTCGGCGGCAATCGAATGTTCGAGGTGGTCGCCAGGGTTCGGAACTTGTCGAGCGTCAAGAACGTACCGAACCTCGCCCATCTGACCGGGAAGAACGTGCCGGACGTGAAGGCGGCGGTGAACATCCACCTGGTCCCGAAGGCGCCGCACAAGCCGCCGGCGGTCACCGGCTGAGCCGTTCACCGACCTCGAGCATCACGCCCGCGATGCTGCTCAAACGCCAAGGTCTTACGGGAGCCGTCACCGACAAAGGAGCGCATGGTGGACTGGACCCTTGAAGTGGTAGTGCTTCCCGTCAGCGACATCGACCGCTCGGTCATCTTCTACCGCGATCAGGTCGGGTTCCATCTCGACCACGACACACAGAACGAGCAGATGCACGTTGTCCAGCTAACCCCGCCGGGGTCTGGTTGCTCGATCGTGTTCGGAGACCTGCCGTCCCAGAACCAGATGACACCTGGTTCGGTGAAAGCCCTCCAGCTTGTCGTCTGCGACGCTGCGGCAGCGCGCCAAGCGCTCGCCGAACGCGGGGTGCAGGTCAGCGATCTGATGGTTATGGCCGAGACCGACGGTGGGACATTCTTCGGCTTCCAAGACCCGGATGGAAACTCGTGGGCGGTGCAGGAGATCAAGGCCCGGGCCAGCAAGCCGCTGATCCCGAAGGATCACACGGGACTGAGCGCCTGGGCGGGAAGATGAGTCTGATCGAGACTCCGCCACGCTACTACTCATGGCCGAGATAGCCGCCGTGCTCTAGTCGCTCCGAACGCCGTCGCTGGCAAGCGCCTCCGCATTCTCTGAAACGACCGGAACGGACTGGCTGCGGCTCCTCGATCGCACAGTCGGGCTCAGTGGAGAAGGGGGCGCCGGCACTGAAGGCGTACGTTCGGACCCCGCTCTGCCGAAGGGTCGCTGGTCAGCGACTGGTGCGTCGATGCCGAGGACCGATGCATCGCCACCGGAACCCCAGCGACATGCTCCGTGGTCCGCTACGCCTTCGTGCCCGCAGGAGGATCAGCAGCGGGTCCTCGGCCCGCGAGACGCGGTGTCGAGAGGTCGCCCCGACGGACCCGTCGCCCGCGGGCTGCTCTAGTGAGCGTGGTTGCCGGTCTCGCCGATCGAGCTGAATCGACCGCTGTTGGCGGTCTGACGATCGGATCGCGCTTTGGCTGCCGCGTCGCTGGGTCAGCCGCGCGGGCTGTGATGTGCGGGTGGCGATTTCAGTTGCAGCGTGACGCTGCGGGTCGCGGTTGGGTGGCCGGCGGTGGTGGCCCCCGCCTGCACCCGCGGACGGCGCCCGCGAGCGGCACCGAGCGCGACCAGCCCCGCATCGGAGATCCGCAGGACGACCAACCCCCGGCGACTGTTCGCGACGGTGTAGCCGCCGGACGCGAGGCACCTCGGGGGACAAAGCGGAGCAATCGCCGATCGCCTCAACGCTGACACCTGAAAGGGAACGGAGGCCGCGAGTGAGTGCCAACGTGGAGTCGCGTAACGGTGGTTGCGCCAGCGTATTGCCACATGATGCGGCACGAGGCGCGACCGACTGCGCGGATCGCGCCGGAGCGCTCGTGACCGCACGATCTCTCAACTTCATGGACCCTTCTTGGGAGTCGCCGATGCAGCGGGCGACTTTTTGGTTCTCAGCGAGCCCCTGGCGGTGGAAGCGGCGATAATCGCGAGCCGGTGGGCAGCGGGGCCACCGTGGCCGACTCGCTGTACACCTCCGTGGCCGCAGCACCGAGCTGATCGCACGCGCGGTCCTTTGAATCCGGGTCGGCGCCGAGCGCGTCGAGCCCAAGCAGCGCCGCGCCCACGATCGGCGCGCTCGGGGCAAGCCGGACACGAGCGTCTGGCGCCACCTCACCGACTCCTGCCGCAATCGCCTCGATGACGCCCGGCGCGAGCGATCGGAGGATCCCCCCGCCCAGAACAACATCCGCATCTGCCTCGGTCAGCTCAAGCCGCTGAAGCGCGGCGCGCGCGAACGCGATCACTTCGTCGGCCAGGCGGTCGACGATTCCCGCGGCAACGGGATCCTCAGCGCTGGCGGCGAGGACCACAGGAGCAAGCTCACCGAGCCGACCCTCGGGAATCAGTTGCAGATGGATTGCACGTGCCAGCTCGAGCGGGTCATTCAGCCCAAAGTGCACGGGGACGGACATCTCAAGCAAAGTTTTCGGCCCGCGACCGTCGGCGCTGCGGGCAGCCGCGGAGAGTGCGGCCATACCAACATCGGCCCCGCCGCCCCAATCGCCGCTTACCGCGCCAAACGAAAGGAACCTGACCTCGCGGCCGTCGGGCCTGCGCCCCAGGCAGTTGATCCCAGCGCCGCACACCACGGCGACTCCCCACCCGCGGGCCGTGCCGGCACGCAGCAGCGCCGGCGTGTCATTGTCGACAACCAGCCGCGTGCTCCACTCGAGTTGCTCGATTCTGGCTTGGATGGTCGACCGCTCTTCCGGAAGGTCTGCACCGGCGAGCAGGACGTACGCGGCAGCTGCGATCGGGCGATCCGCCGGATCGAACCCCGCGCGAATGATGGCGCTTTCGAGCAACTCCTGGACGACCGCGATAGAGCCCTCGACGCCCAGATAATAGGCCTGGCTTCTGCCTCCGCGCACAAACGAGAGCAGGCTTCCGGTGCGGCTGAGAAGCGCAAGGTCGGTCTTAGCGCCGCCGCCGTCCACGGCGAGCACGAGGCCTCCGTCAACGTTAGACCTCACCGGGCCACCTTGGTCGACACCGCGGCCGAACGGGTGGGGCCGACGAGCATTGGCTCGAGCAGGTCGTCCGCCAGCGCGTACTCACGGACGAGTGGATTTGTCATCAAAGCCATGCGAGCGACTTGCAGATCACCCGCCCGGGCTGCCTCGGCTGCAAGTCGCTCATAGGCCGCAACGTGTTGGACGAGCCCAAGCAGCTCCGGCGCGAGCGGCTGCTGCGGAAGCGGTTCTCCTCCGGTGCTCCAGATGCGCGCCGGCACTTCTACCACGTCGTCGTCGGCCAGCCCCGCGAGGGTTCCTCGGTTGGGCACGTCTACGACCTGCGTCTCGCCGGTGTCCGCGGCGAGCGAGGCTACAAGAGCGACGGCCGCCTCGCTGTAGTAGGCCCCACCGCGCTGGTCCAGCAGCGTCGGCTTCGCCGCCAGCGCCGGGTCCCGGTAGAGCTCGAGCAGCTGCCGCTCGATCTCGGCCACCACCTTAGCCCGAGGTGGCTCGACTTGCTGCTCGCCGACGACCGCACGCTCTGCGTAGAAGTAGCGCAGGTAATAGGAGGGGATGGCGCCGAGCTCGTCGAGCAGCGCCCGCGGCAGCTGGATCTCCCGGGCAAGCTCCTCGCCGAACGACTGCAGCAGGTCACCCAAAACGTCCTGGCCGTCGAGGCGCACAGCCCGGATCCAGGTGAGGTGGTTGAGGCCGACCTGATCGATCAGCACCCGCTCAGGAGCGACGCGAAGATGCGCCGCGATGCGCCGCTGGAACGTGATCGCGACGTTGCATAGGCCGATTGCCCGGTGGCCGGCGTCGAGCAGTGCCCGGGTGACGATCCCGACGGGATTGGTGAAATCGATGATCCATGCTCCGTCGGCCGCTATCTGCCGAGCCCGCTCGGCGATCTCCAAGACCACAGGCACGGTCCGCATCGCCTTGGCAAGCCCACCGGCGCCCGTGGTCTCCTGACCGACGCACCCACAGGCGGCGGGGATGCTCTCGTCGCGTAGGCGGGCCGCCTGTCCGCCTACGCGCAGCTGGATCAGGACGAACTCCGCCCCCTCGAGCGCGCGATCGAGCTCATCTGTCAGGGCAAACCCTCCGTGGTAGCCCTCGCGGGCGAGCATCCGCCGTGCCAGATCGCCGACCACCTCGAGCCGCGTACGGTCGATGTCGTGCAGCACGAGCTCGTGCACGGCAAGTCGTCGCCGCTCGCGCATCAACCCCGAAACGAGTTCGGGGGTGTATGTCGAACCCGCTCCAATCACCGTCAGCTTCATCGGTCCACCGCCGCCAAGTCTCCGTTTTGAAAGGGACCTTGCCTTATCCACGATACGATGCCTATTCTTTCGGGTCAAACGGACCATGAATTCATAAAGGCATGACCTCAATACGTGGTCCAAACGAGGATGGCAGGAACGGGTTGACCTTGGGCGCCAGGTCCGACTCGCGCCTCAGTCTCCTGCGCGAGTTTGGAGAACAGGCGGTGCTCGAGACGATCTTTCGCGGTGGCCCGATCACGCGGCCTGAGATCGCGACGGCCACCAACCTCTCGAAGCCAACCGTATCCGCTGCGGTCAGTCGCCTCGAACGGGAGGGGCTGGTTCGCGCGTCGGGCAGGCGCACGGGCCAGCGTGGGCGCAAACCGGTCGCATACGTCGTCAGCTCGCGCGCCGGTTTCGTTGTAGGTGGAGACATCGGCGGAAGCAACGTTCGCGTCGCGTCGGCCGACCTGTTCGGCGAGCCGCTGTTCGATTTGACACAGCCGACGGCCAAGGACGGCAGCCGCGCAATCGGGGTGCAGGTGCTCGAGATGGTCAGCGAGGTGATCGATCAGACCAGCGCCGTGCATGGGCGTCCGCTGGCGTTGGGGATGTCCTCGCCCGGGATCGTGGACCAGGCCAGCGGCCGCGTCACGTCATTGGCGTACAACGTCGTGCCGGAGGGCGGCTTCGATCCGCTCGAGGTGATCCGGGATCGCTTCGATCTGCCTGTGATCATCGAGAACAACGTCAACCTGGCCGCAGTTGGCGAAAAGTGGTTCGGCCTTGCGCGGGGAGTCTCGACGATGGTGTTTATCTCGATCGGCGCAGGCATCGGGATGGGAATCATCATCGACGACGAGCTGGTTCGTGGCGCCCACGGCGCGGCGGGGGAGATCGGCTACCTGCCATCGGCCGGCGATCCATTCGACCCCAGGCACCGGCTGCACGGAGGGCTGGAGGACGAGGTCGGCGCGACAGCGATCCTTGCGGCGTACAGGCAGCGCCGCCGTCCGGAGGATCCAGTGGTGTCATCAGTCTCGGAGCTGTTCCAGCTCGCCGGCGCTGTGAACGTCACAGCGCGCTCCGTCGTCGACAACGTCGCAGCGCGACTGGGCGCTGCGATCGCGACGGCATGTGCGATTCTCGACCCTGAATTGGTCGTGCTCGGTGGGGGAATCGGCGCGAGTCCCTTGCTGCTGCGCCCGGTCCGCGGCGCGGCAGCGGCGCTAGTGCCGATCACCGCCCGGGTCGAGACCAGCCTATTGGCTGAGCGCGCCGCCCTGCAGGGCGCGATCGCGGTCGCGTTGCGAGCCGCTCGGGCCATGCTCCTATCGCACGGCGCCGGAACGAGAACCGGAGTCGTTCGAGCGAATTGGAAAACCTAGGGCCGATCTCGCTGCTTGTTGCATCCGGACGCCTCGACGGGATATAGTCATTTTGTTCAAGCATTTCCCAAATGGCTCTAGAGGCTGATTTTTAGTAGAATGCGACGCTGGCGGGTCATGGCGACTAAGCCGTGGAGCCGGCAAAACAGTTTCGGGGAACGGAGGGTGGCGGTGAAGCGCTTTGGTTTGCTCATCTGTCTGGTTGCGGCGTGCGCTCTGGTTGCCGCATCGAGCGGGGCGTCCAAGACCTCGCTTGGGTCGAAGTCGAGCAGCGTAAGCACAATCGGTGGCAAGCTCGTCATCGATAACGAGTACGGAGGAACCTGGCCCTGTCAGTTCAATCCATTCGTCTCGTCGGACGAGGGGCCGGGCATCACGTATGCCCTGGTCTACGAGCCGCTGGAGTACGTCAACATCCTCCAGAGCAGCAAAGCCCCAGCTCCGATGCTGGCAACCTCGTCGAAGTGGTCCGATGGCTTTAAGAAGCTCACATTCACTATCCGCCATGGAGTGAAGTGGTCGGACGGGAAGTCGTTCAGCGCCGCGGACGTCGCCTACACGTTCAACGCGATGAAGAGCGACAAGGTGATCGACCTCAACGCGCTCTGGAAAGCGGATGGCGGCCCGCTCACGAGCGTAGCCCTCAAGGGCAGCGACCACGTCTTGTTCACGTTCAATGCGCCGGCGCAGCCGTATTTCTATTACGTCGCCAACCTTACCCCGATTGTCCCGCAGCACATCTGGTCAAAGCTCAACCAGAGCAAGCTTCATTCCTACACTGACGTGCAACCGGTCGGCACCGGTCCCTACCAGGTCTCGAGCTGCTCGGCGCAGGACATCAAGTACCTGCGCAACCCCCACTATTGGAAGAGCACCCCCGGCCACCCGGTGCCGCGGATCCAAGAGATCGACTATCCGGCGTTCCTGAGCAACACCCCCGCCAACCTGTTCCTTGCGCAGGGTCAGGCACAGTGGGGCGGCCAATACATACCGAACGTGAAGTCGTTCTACCTCGACAAGGATCCGGCCCACCGTCACATCTGGTACCCGCCGGTCCTGAACGTCGCTCTGGTGCCGAACCTGACTAACCCACTCCTGCGTCAACTTCCGGTGCGCGAGGCGATCGCGTACGCCCTGAACCGGCCGATGATCGCGCGGCTCGGTGAGGGCGGCGAGCAGCAGGCGGCTAACCAGACGGGTGTGATCACGCCGACGTTCAAGAGCTGGTCCGACAGCTCCTTGACGCCCCAGACGTACAACCCGAGTAAGGCCAAGCACCTGCTGACCGCCGCGGGCTTCAAGAAGGGGTCGGACGGAATCTATGAGTCCAAGAGCGGGCAGCCGCTGTCCTTCACGATCAAGACGATCAGCGGCTACTCGGATTGGGATGCTTCGCTTCAGATCGTCACCCAGGAGTTGAAAGCCGTCGGGATCGCGGTGACGGTTCAGGATGAGGACAGCACCCCATACACCGCGGACATCCAGAGTGGGAAGTTCCAACTTGCCTACGCCGGAAGCGGCGGTCCGGCGGCTGCACCTGGACCAAGTCCGTACTACGAGCTCCGTGGGTGGCTGTTCAGCGGCAACATCGGCTCGACGAACTACCCACGCTTCAAGAACAGTGCAGTGGACGCGCTGTTCAACAGGTACTCCTCGGCGAGCCGCGCTCAGCAGGTCCAGATCATCCACCGGATCCAGAAGGTCATGGTGGACGACATCCCCTTAATCCCAACGACGGAGGGGGTCGACTGGTACCAGTACGACACGAGCAAGATCGGCGGTTGGCCGACGCAGTCGAATCCGTATGCGCAACCGTCGCCATATTCGTTCCCGGACAACGGCCAGGTCGTGGCTCGGCTGTATCCCATCAAGTGAGCCGCGGGCCCTCGTGGCTCGCTTGTATCCCATCAAGTGAGCCGCGGGGCCCCGATCCAGCTGAGATCCGGAGGCTCTGAGCGATGAGATATCTCACACGCCGACTGGGTCTGTTCTTCGTGACCCTGTGGGCCGCGATGACCGTCAACTTCATCATCCCGCGGGTGATGCCGGGCAACGAGGCGCAGGCCGTGCTCAGCACGATGCGGAATGTCAACCCGGCGGCGCTGCACGCACTCGATATCGAGTTCGGCGTGGGTGTCCACCACAACCTTCTGGCCGATTACTTCCAGTACCTTTGGAACTGTCTGACGCTTCAGCTCGGAGTGACAGTCCAGAACGTGCCGGTGATCACCGAGATCACCTCGAAGCTACCGTGGACGCTTGGCCTGGTCGGGGTGACGACGGTGCTTGCGTTCGTGATCGGCACGCTCGTCGGCGTGATCAGCGCGTGGCGACGGGGGACCCGGGTCGATGCGATCCTCCCTCCATCCCTGTTCGTCCTCTCGACCATTCCAGTCTTCTTCGTCGGCCTGCTGCTGATCTACGTCTTCGCTGTCAAGCTCAACTGGTTGCCGCTCGGCGGCAACTACACGATTGGCGCGACGCCGTCATTCTCGCTGTCCTTCATCGGGGACGTTCTGGAGCACGCCATCCTTCCCGCGATCAGCCTCACCGTCGTCACCGCTGGCCTCTGGGTCTACTCGATGCGAAACAACATGATCACGACGATCGGGGAGGACTACGTGAAGATGGGCCGCGCCAAGGGCTTGCCGAGCCGGCGCGTGATGTTCGACTACGCCGCCCGAAACGCGATCCTGCCCAACCTGACCGGTTTTGCGATGCAGCTTGGCTACGTGCTGGGCGGCGCGATCCTGATCGAGTATCTGTTCTCCTACCCGGGGCTCGGCTACCTCTTTTACACGGCCACTACCGATCATGACCTGCCGCTCATGCAGGGGCTCTTCCTCTTCTACACACTTGCCGTGCTCGTCTGCGTGCTGATCGCCGACATTGCCACTGCAATGCTCGACCCACGGACGCGGGAGGCCTGACATGGCGGTGGCTGACATCGCGCAGGCTGACCAGCCCGAGATCGGCGACGCCCCCGCCGGCCCCCAGCGCTTCCTGCTCGCGGTCATCCACAACCGCAAGGCCACGGTCGGCGGCCTGATTCTCGTGTTGATCGCATTCGTAGCGGCGTTCCCCGGGCTTGTCGCCAACCACCCTCCGCAGGCATCCCTGTACCTGCCGAATCAGGGGCCGTCATCGTCGCACCTGCTCGGCACCACCCAGCTCGGCCAGGATGTGTTTTCCCAGCTCGTGTGGGCCACGCGCCTGACGCTCGTCGTCACGCTGGTGGTGAGCGCGATCGCCACCTTCGTCTCAATGATCATCGGAGTGAGCGCCGCATACCTGGGGGGCGTGACTGATCGGGCCCTGACCCTCCTGATCGACGTGTTCCTGATCATTCCAGTGCTGCCCCTGCTGATCCTACTGTCGGCGTATCTGTCGCCGAGCGTCACCTCGCTGATCATTGTGCTGACCGCCACGAGCTGGGCGTTCCAGGCGCGGCAACTGCGTTCCCAGGGCCTGTCGGTTCGCAGCCGCGATTTTCTCGTCGCCGCGCGCCTTCGGGGAGAAAGGCCGCTGTACATCATCCTGGTCGAGATCGTCCCCACGATGACTTCGCTGCTCGCCGCATCGTTCCTGGCGCTCGCGGTGTTCGAGGTGGGATTCGCTGCAAGCCTCCAGTTCCTCGGACTCGGCAACAGCAGCGAGCTGATGTGGGGAACGATGCTGTACAACGCTCAGCAGGCGGCCGCGCTCGAGTCCGGCAATGTCCTTTGGGAGCTAGCGCCTGGCGCGGCCGTTGCGCTGATGGGCGTCGGGTTCGCGCTCCTGAACTACGCCTTCGACGAGATCGGAAACCCGGCGCTGCGGCCTGTGCGGAAAAGGAGGCGACGTGACCGAGTCGCTACTTGAAGTCACCGACCTGTCGGTCGAGTACGTGACCGAGGCAGCCGACGTGCGCGCTGTAGATCGGGTCAGCTTCACCGTTGGACCTCACGAGTTTCTGGGTATCGTCGGAGAGTCGGGATGCGGGAAGTCCACTCTCCTGTTTGCCGTGTCCCAGTTGCTGTCGCCCCCCGGAGAGGTCGTCGGTGGACGGGTGATCTTCCGCGGAGAAGACATGGTGCGGCTCGGCTCGGAGAGCCTCCGCCACATGCGGTGGCGCGACTTCTCGATCGTGATGCAGAGCGCGATGAACGCGCTCAATCCGATGAAGAGCGTCGGGGCCCAGTTCAGGGACACCATTGAGGGACACGGCAAGGCGTCGGAGGAGGAGATCCGACAGCGGTCCGCCGAGGTTCTGGAATGGTTGGCATCGACCCAGTTCACCTCGGCAGCTACCCCCACCAACTGAGTGGCGGAATGCGTCAGCGTGCGATGATCGCCATGGCGCTCCTGTTCTCTCCCCAGCTCGTGCTGATGGACGAGCCGACGTCCGCGCTTGACGTGGTGGCGCAGCGGTCCCTGATGACAAAGATCAAGGACCTCCAAGAGGAGCTTGGGTTTGGGGTCATCTTCGTGACGCACGACATGTCCTTGGTCAGGCGCTTCTCCGATCGGGTCATGGTGATGTATGCAGGTCAGGTCGCAGAAGCGGATCGGACCGCAGCGATCTTCGCCCGGCCCCTGCACCCGTATACCCGCGGGCTGATGGCGGCCTTTCCGTCGGTCGTCGGCCCCCGACGAGAACTTGCCGGCATCCCGGGAGCGCCCCCGGACCTCGCCCGACCACCTTCAGGCTGTCGTTTCAACCCACGCTGCCCCGATGTCATGTCGGCCTGCCTGACTCACGAACCAGAGCTGTATTCGGTGGGCGATGCCGAGGTGCGGTGTCTGCTCTACGAGCAGCAGCCCAGGGAGGCGGTCTGAGCGATGACCTCGGGTGAGAACTCGCGCCGGACTGAGGCTGATGAGCCGCTCATCCGGACGACCGATCTGACACGGCATTTCACCTTGGGTGGGATGTTCGGCAAGAAGCAGGTCCTGCACGCCGTCGACGATTTCAATCTCACGATTCACGAGCATGAGATCGTTGCGCTGGTTGGGGAAAGCGGCAGCGGGAAGAGCACTATGGCCCGTCTGCTCGCCAAGGTCTATCCACCGACTCGTGGCGAAATCCACTATCGAGGACGGTCACTGAGGAAGCTGCGCTCGCGGAAGGACATGCTCTGGTACCGCGGCGAGGTGGCGATGGTCTTCCAGGACCCGTTCAGCGCTTTCAATCCGGTGTTTCGGATCTCGCATGGTGTGATGCGCAACCTCGCGCTGCACAGGCCGGAGCTCAGCCGTAACGATCGCCGAGCGGCGGCGGCGCGCATGTTCGAGAGCGTGGGCCTGAACCCCAAGACACTCAGGAAGTTCTCATATGAGATGAGTGGCGGCGAGCGCCAGAGGGTCGGCTTCGCCCAAGCCCTGGCGGTGTCGCCGAAGCTGATCTTGGCAGACGAGCCGGTGTCGATGCTCGACTTGTCGATCCGAGCCGGTGTCCTGAACATGATGAGCGACCTTCGCGACCAAGAGGGCGTCTCGATTCTGTACATCACACATGACCTGGCGAGCGCCAGGTACGTCGCCGGACGCGTGCTCGTGATGTACGCGGGTCATCTGGTCGAGGAGGGGCCGACGGAGACGATCCTCGGCGAGCCCAAGCACCCATACACGCAGCTGCTGCTGTCCGCGGCCGCGGAATCCCAGATCGCGGGCGAGGCGATCTCCGGCGACACCGGGGAGCCGCCGAAGGTGATCAACCCCACGGAGGGATGTCGCTTCAGGTGGCGGTGCCCCTACGCGATCGAAAAGTGCTCGCAGGTCACCCCGCGGCCTACGCGGATCGGGGCGAGGACGGTCGCGTGCCACGTGGCGGTCGCCGAGGCCACGCCGACTTCGGGTACGTCGGGCAAGCCCCGGATCACCAACACGTAGTGTCGGCTAGCCCCGAGCTTGTCATCTTCGACTGCGACGGCGTGCTGATCGACTCGGAGCGCCTCGCGGTCAGCGTGGACGTCCAGGTATTGCGGGAACTGGGATGGCCGCTCAGCGAAGCGGAGGTTATCGAGCGCTTCGTTGGGCGCTCTGACCGTGACACCCGGGCCGCGATCGAGGCCTACCTTGGTCGTGAGCTGCCGGACAACTGGGAGGCATCGGTCCAGGCGAGATATCACCGGGCGTTTGCGGGGACGCTCAGTCCGGTGGCTGGTGTCCTGGAGGCGCTCGATCGAATCACGGTGCCGAGTTGTGTCGCCTCAAGTGGGACCCACGATTACCTGCGTTACACGCTCTCCCTGACAGGCCTGTACCAGCATTTCGAGGGCCGAATCTTCAGCGCGGAGGACGTCGCGATGGGCAAACCGGCACCCGACATCTTCCTCCACGCGGCCGAGCGGATGGCAACTCGTCCGGCCGGCTGCGTGGTCGTCGAGGACAGCCGGTCCGGTGTGCAGGCCGCGCGCGCCGCCCGGATGCACGTTCTGGCATACGCAGGAGGCCTCACTCCTGCCGCCCTACTGAAGGGACCCAACACGATCATCTTCAACGACATGCGGGAGCTTCCGAAGCTGATCGATCAGTGAGTCCCGCTAGCGGCATCGCTATTCTTCGGCGGCCGCCCCCTCGTGCGGGTATGCACCTACGACAGCCACTTCGTCGCGCTTGAACCCTCGACCTGCTGCATGGCAACTGGGCGAGCCGACTAGTCATTCATGCGTCGGGTCGCGCGTCGTTTGTGAAGCGACTGAGCGAGTGTTGTCCGCTTCTCTGTAATTGACGGTGGTTCACAGACGATTCCAAAGCCGCCGGCCCCAGAACCCGGTGCCCTTGAGGGCCTAACGAAGCGGCGTCGGCAAAGCTGCGGACGCAATCTTCCGCGGCTCGGGTCTGCCCGGCGATCAGTGCGCGGCCTCGCGGCGGTCGGCTTTGACGGACTGGACCGAGACAACGTTGCGAAGCTCGCCCATCTTGGCCCGGGTGTTGGCCTGTCCGGGGATGGTGGCGCGATTGTCTCGCGGCACTCCATCGGCAAGGCCGAACGACGTAATGCCGTGACGATCCGCGGCCGCCCGCTGCTCGCCCTGCCCGCTCTGCGTATCGCGAGCCGCAACGTCGAAGTAGGGGACGTTCCAGCCGAACACGCTGTCGACCGGGCTAGCTCCGTCGAGCTTGGAGGAGTCGTAGGCGATCTGGATCGTCTGTGACTCGCCTGGCCACAGGGTGATGTCATTGTCGCTGTCGCTGGCCGGCAGCACCTCGTTGTCGCCGGCCAGCTCGCGGCCGTCGCGGCTTCCCCGGCGCAGGTCGACGCGGACGAAGAACGCGACGGTCGATCCGGTGTTGGTGACCGTCACGTCGTCGACCGCGTTCTGCCCGTCGGCGAGGCCCGACTGGTGGTGCGAGGCGGCTGTCACCTTGAGCGTCGTGGGGGGCAGCTTCTGCAGCTCGGCCAGATCCCCGTACGAGTCGGCGGTGTTGAACGTCGGAGTCGACGCTGAGCCGGTCGTGTTCTCGTCCTGCTGGGTTGAGACCCAGTAGACGTTGCGATCGACGACGTGTCCGTTCTGGCGCATGACCAGCTCGACGAAGTACGTCTGCGCCGGCGCTGGCGGCGTCGTCGTCGCGGGCACGTTGGGCCGCAGCACCTCGTTCATCACGCCCTGGCTTGGCAGCGTGATCCCGCTGGCGGTCTGGTCGTCAAGCACCTTGCCCGAGAAGCTGTAGACCTTGGACTCGATCGACAGGCCCAACTGCGTTGTCCCGCTCAGGTTGTCCAGCGTGACCGAGTTGTTGTCGGAGTTCGCGCTGTTGTCGTACACGTACAGCGCATGCAGCGTCTCGTTGGCCTTCTTTGCGCCGAAGAATCCGCCGTTCATGTCGTAGTCGGTGTTGTAGAGACCCCACAGCAGCGTCGGGAACGCGTGGTTCAAGAGCCAGAAGTCCGTCCCCGTCGACGGGTTGGGGAAGTTCGTCGAATGGGCGATGTTGGCCTCGAACTGCGCCCTGTCGGCCTCGTACATCGTCGGCTGGGCCTCCTCGACGAACTGGTCGAGGCCGGGAGCGACGTGCGCGCCACCGCTCAGCGGCGTGGGGGCCTTGCCGGTTAGCGAGACGCCGGTCCCGTTGGCGGTCACCTGCTGCGACAGGGTCCACACCGGGCCACCCGTGATCGTGGCGCCCGAGCTGTTGCGGGTCGCGTTGGCCGACATCGTGAAAGTGTTGCCGCTGATCGCGGTGATCGTCGTCCCGGCGGGGATCCCGCGCGCGGCCGTCACAGTCGAGCCAACCGCGAACTCGCCACTCTCCACGACCACGTTGGTGAGCAGATCAGAGCCGTTGGTGATACTCGCGGTGCCGGTCGTGCTGGTGTCCTGCAGAGTCGTTCCAACTGGGATCCCGACGCCGGTGACCGGCTCATCGATCTGGAACGGGCTGCCGCTGGTCGAGCTCGGGTCGGTAATGAACGGCGAGCCGGCCGTCAGGTTACCGGTGGCGACGGGCGTGCCCTTGGACGGCAGCCACGGGCCGTAGCGGTTGTAGACAGCGATGTCGAAGTTGTTCATCGTCCCGAAGTTGAAGCCGGTCGTCGGGCACGCCGTCTCCCAGTTCATGTGGTACTCGTTGGTCCCGAAGTAGCACGTGTCCGGGGTCAGCTGGCCGTTCGGAAGCGTGGTTGTCGGGGCGCCCAGGGTCGACTGATCGCTGGCAGACAGGAACCGGTTGAGCGAGTCCAGCGTCGGGACGGTGTCGCCCGGGCTTGCCTCGCTGTCAAACCCGGTTGAGAAGCCGCCGTCGTTTCCGGAGGTGTCGCTGTACCAGTAGCTCGGCGCGCCGTAGTCATATGGTCCCTCCTTCTCGCCGGACGGCCCGAGAATCGGGCTCGAGTTCTCGTCGGCGGAGGAGATCAGCGGATCCTGGAAGTCGGCCTGTGAGAAGCCCTGCAATGACACGATCTCCTGCTCGGCGATCGGCGCGTTGTCACTCCAGCTGAAGTTGAACACGCTCGGGTGGTTGCGCAGCTGCTCGCCGATCGTCAGCGCGCTCAGGAACATGATGTTGAAGTCGCGTGGGGTGAGGTTGGAGCCGTCGCTCGCCGGCTGCCATGAGTCGTCGCAGCACTGGAAGCCGCCGTCGATGATCATCCCCGCCTTGTCCATCTGCTCGTAGAAGTCGTCGGGCATCTCCTTGCCCTCGGTCCGGATCCCCTGCAGCCCCAGGCTCTTCATCAGCTGGATCTGGTTGGCCGCGTCCTTGGAGGAGTAGCGCAGGTACTCGTTCTCGCCCCAGCCGCCGCTGCGCCATACGAACTGCTTGCCGTTGACCGCGAACTGGCGCACGCCATCGGGCCACTGCGCCGTCGGCGTCGTCAACGAGGACGTCACGGTGCGGATCCCGAATGTCTCGCTCGGGGCGGTGTCGGAGATGCTCGACCCGTGGGCGACGTTCATCTGCAGGCTGTACAGCGGCTGGCCGCCCATCTGCCACGGCCACCACAGCTGCGGGTGGTCGATCGTCAGAGAGGGGTTGTTGCTCGGGTCAAACACGACCGTTTGGGTGCTGTTGGCAGCGACCGCGACGAGTTGCGCCAGCCTGGCCACCGTCCGGCCCTGCGGGTTCTTGACGATCGCGCTGACGGTCGCCGTCTGGGGCTCGTCGGTCGGGTTGGTGACGTCGCCCTTGACGGTCAAGGCCGAGCTTGACATGTCCGCAGCGTTGTTCTCGACGACATGCGCGTTCGACAGCGCCACGCCGCCGTAGTAGTCGATCTGGACGGGGAACTGGATGCCAGAGTTGTGGTCGGGCGCGATCTGTGTCCAGTCGACGTTGTCAAGCGTGAACATCGTCCCGGGCTGGTTGGGGTAGACCTCGAACGCGACCGTGTTGGTCTTGCCGGCGCGGCGCAAAAGGCCGGTGATGTCAAACCTGAACTGTGTGTAGTCGCCAGCGACGGTGTCCTGGGTGGCGACCTCGGTGCCGTTGACCCAGACATCAGCCTGGCCGACGATGCCGTTGACGATCAGTTGGGCATGGTGGCCGGGGCCGAACCCGCGCGGGGTTTGGAAATCGCTGCGGAACCACCAGGGAACCGCGAACTCCGGGTTGGTCGGGAGCCCCCGGTCCTCACCCTGCTCCTGGCCCCAGCACTGGCGCATGTTGTCGCTGAAGACGAGTTCCTGAAGCGAGTTCGGGTCCCCAGGCGCGTGTGGCCTAAACGAGCACTGAGGGTTCGGGGCCCCGGGCGCCTGAAGACCGTTCTGCGCCAGCGCGCCGATCTCGGTCAGGCCCCCGCCCGCGGCGTCGGTGGTCTCGGGCACCCAGCCGGAGGTGTCGAACCCGGGAGCCGAGATGTTGTTTGGGGTGGAGGCCGTGGTGTTCGCGCTGCTCTGAACTAACCAGCGCGTCGACAGCGTGGACACGTCGGCCCGAGCGGGTGCGGCAAACCAGACAAGCATGCCGGCGCACAGCACGCCTAAGACGCTGAGCCCATGCCGCGCGGAGGCGCAGCCCTGACGAGTCATGAAAGGCATCCGTTTCCTCCCGTTCCCACGAGCCAATCGGTAATGAGCTGAACAAAGACCCTATAGCGTCCAGTCCGGGCGGTCAAGCAGCGATCATGCATTTAGCATTGGACTTTCCAAAATCGCTCAAAGTCGCCAGATTTACCTAAGCTGTGTTGCGCGCCAAACTGATCCAGCGGACCAGCCTCTGAATCGGGACCTTCCGAACGAACTGCTCCCGGCGAACTTCAGCCCACGGCTCCACGTCCAGCATCCCGCCTCCTGGCCTCGACCAACCGATCACGCCAGGCTCAACCAAACCCCGGACGCATCCGCCCCCGTAGCAGCGAGTGATTGTTGAGTTGCCGGCGCGTGTAGCGATTGCGTAGCCGCCAGCGGTCCAAGCCCGACGAATGACAGGGAGAAAATACCTGCTAATTAGCGGCTTTCTGCAGAGCCCGCCCCCGGATTCGAACCGGGAACCCCTTCATTACAAGTGAGTCCCCCGCAGTTGGCCGGAGTCGGCGATAGCCGTCCACCCAGTACAGGCCATGCAAGACCGCAAACGACGTGTCATCGGCTACCGGCCCGAGGAGCTCTCCCAACAGCAACGGCCGCGCCGCGCCAGCCGGGCCCGCGAGCAACGCCTCGCGCTCGTCCACCCCGGAGCCCGCCAAGCGCCGCTCAAACAGCTGACGCACCACGCCGAACGCGAAATCCGCCTCAAGCGCCGAACCACGCGCCAGCAGGACTTCGTGCCCGAGCCCCGCCGCCCGGCGACACCCAGCCTCAACCAGCGACGTCTTCCCGATACCCACACCACCCTCGATCACGAGAACCCCGCCACCGCACTCCAACAGCTCCGCTACAGCCGCCAGCTCCCGCTCGCGCTCGAGCAGCTTCTCCACAACGATCAATCTAACCCCATCTCGGGGCGATCAGCACGAGCTCCAGTCAGACACAGTCGTGCTCGGACTCGCGAAGCGGCAGCGTCATCAAGGCCGTATCCCCACGTCTGCCCCGCCGAGTCGGTCCTCCAACGCGACGGCCCGCGCGACCCTCGCACAAGACGAGAACCAACTGGGCCAAGCCGGGCCTCGGTGGCACTGCTCCTCGCATCCGGCGATGCGGCAGCCCGCGCCGCAGTGCCGATGTTGATGACATCCGGCACCGCGATCCCGCGGCGCGGAGCACACATCCGCAATCACCGAGAGTCGGGTGGCCGGGGGCATCTCAGCCCCCGGCTCCCACAGATCCCGGCGTGACAGTCTCCCGTCACCGGGCTCTTCTGATCGGTCCTAATACGAGCGTTCCCAGCGCCAGTGGGCGAACAGGTCGGGCTGTCTCGAGAGCAGTCCGGCCAGCCACCGGCCGTAGCGCTTTTGGGTGCGCAGCCGTTTGTATTTCCTGCCAGCCCAGCGCCTCATGTAGGCGTTGACGCGCCGCAGGAGGGGATTCAACGCGGACCGGTAGAACCGGCCGTAGTAGTTGATCCACCCGGAGACGATGGGGTTCAGCCATCGCGCCAGGTCGTCTAACGACAGGTCGGTGCGCCGATGGATCCGCATCTCGCGGAGCCGGGTGCTTGTTGGCCTTGAGCGCCTCGGGACTGATCGCAGGCAAGAAGCCGGTGAAGTTCTGGCCCTTGCTGCGCGCCCCCCGTGCCCGGAAGGCGTACCCAAGAAAGGTGAACGAGACGTGCTCGTGCTCCGCCCGGCGCTGACCGTCCTTGCAATAGACGATCCGTGTTTTGTCCGGGTGAAGCCGAAGGCCGACCTCGTTCATCCGCGCGGCGACCCGACCGAGCACAAGCTCGGCCTGGGCCCTGCTCTTGCAGTGCACGACACCATCGTCGGCATAGCGCTCCCACGGGCAGCCCGGGAACTCCCGGACCATCCACGAGTCGAACGCGTAATGCAAGAACAGGTTCGCCAGGACCGGCGAGACCGCCGACCCTTGCGGAGTTCCCCTGCTGCGCTGCTCAAGGAAGCCGCCCGGATGCTGCAGCGGGGCCGCAAGCCACCGCTTGACATACAGCAGCACCCAGCTGACGTCGATGACCGCCTCCACCGCTTTGATGATCAGGTCCCACGGCACCTCGTCGAAGAACTTCTGGACATCGAGATCGATCACCCAGTCGTACTTCCAGCACCGCTGCCGGCATGCTGCGAGCGCGTCATGAGCCGAGCGACCCGGCCGATAGCCATACGAGTCAGGATCGAACCGCGGTTCCACCACCGGCTCCAGCTGCATGGCCACCACCGTCTGCGCGACCCTGTCCGCGATCGTCGGCACTCCCAGCATTCGGACCCCACCACCATGCGGCTTCGGGATCTCCACTGCCCTGACCGGCGGTGGGAACCAGGTTCCCGAGCTCATCCGATTCCAGATCTTGTAGAGGTTGCCCTCCAGATCGGCATCGAACGCGTCGAGATCCTGACCGTCCACTCCCGGCGCTCCCTTGTTGGCCTTGACCTGCTGCCACGCCTCCCAGACCATCAGCTTGGGAATCGCGAACGGCTTGCCTTCGGGCCTTGGCATGTTCTTTCGCCTCCTCCCAGGACCCATCGGCCCTGGTTGAACGAATCGCATTCCTGATCAGCCGGCCCCTTCGCTCCACCCCCACCCCAGCAAGCGGGAGCTTCACCACTAATACGGGCCGGTCCGCCAGCGAACATCGCGACCGGTACTCAATACCTCCGTTTCCGCCGTCGGCACGCTCCCTCTCGCCGCCCGTCAGTACTGACCCGCAGGCCCGGACGGCCGCTTTCGACGCTCGCCTTCTCACCTTCCATGCCAGAGCCGCAGACCAGGCTCACGCCACCTTCACG
This sequence comes from uncultured Solirubrobacterales bacterium, assembly GCA_963805095.1. Taxonomy (GTDB): domain Bacteria; phylum Actinomycetota; class Thermoleophilia; order Solirubrobacterales; family Solirubrobacteraceae; genus Palsa-465. The sequence continues at coordinate 45,919 of CAWDSW010000010.1, read as the reverse complement.
CCGGGCACCACCTGGCCAGTCATCGGGACACCCGCCAAGCTCATCACGAGAGAACAGCCAGACCCCTCGCTTTTGATGCCACCTCAATTTTGCTAACGACGCGCATCAACAGCGCACACCCACCCCGAGGACCTCGGACCGGGCGCTTTCTGGAACGTCTTCCTGATCCCCACCTGACGCGTCAACCGCGCCTTCTCCGGATCGCTCACCACGACGGTCTTCAGCCAACGCAGCATCCGGCGGTTTGACGCCATCCCCCGAAGGACGACGCCGGAGCGCCAACAAGCCTCCATCTCCAGCACAGCACCGTCTCTATGAAGATCGCCTACATCAATCCTCCTTCAACGTTCGTGACGCACGGCTGTCGGACAAACATGGGCGGTTGTACGCATTCCACAAGTGCCGTTTTTGCCGACCTCGTGAGAGCCATTCAGACGGCAAGAGCGGCTGCTCGGCGACCGAAATGGTCCGGTCCAGATCGGCGCCCTTGTCAACATTGCACGAGTTTTCGCGAGTCCGCTTCTTTGCCCGACAGCGTTCCGGGCCGGCTGCGTCGGCACCTCTGAGGAGTGAGAATCTTTCGGGCCCGGATCGACGCCGGTGAGGCTTGGTGCGTTAGAGCCCGTGCGACAGCGTGGCGCGGGGACCTGTGGGACCGTTGATTGCTGCTGCGAGCGCGAAGGACAGACTCATACATGGCAGGCCCCCTCCGGGCGACAGGGTCCAATTGCCGTCCGAAGGGAGCTGAGCTGTGGATGTGATGGTAGAGCGATGTGCGGGACTCGACGTGCATCGCGACAACGTCGTGGCGACGACTCGCGTGCCGGGCCAGGGTCGCCGTCGCTGGGACCTGCAAACGCAAACGTTCAGGGCCACGCTGCCGGGGCTCGCCGAGCTGGCCGGCTGGCTGGCCGAGGCCGGCGTCACGCTGGTCGGGATGGAGGCAACCGGTATCTACTGGAAGACCGTCTTCCAGGCGCTGGAGGACCGCTTCGAGTGCTGGCTGCTCAACGCGCACCACTTGCGCAACGTCCCGGGCCGCAAGACGGACGTCAAAGATTCCGAGTGGATCTGCCAGCTCGTCCAGCACGGCCTGGTCCGCCCAAGTTTCGTGCCGCCGCCGGAGATCCGCAGGCTGCGGGACCTAACCAGGCTACGCACGGCGCAGAGCAACGAGCGCACGCGGACGATCCAGCGCCTGGAGAAGGTGCTCCAGGACGCCGGGATCAAGCTCTCAAGCGTTGCTTCCAAGACCTACTCGAAGTCCGCCCGGTCGATGCTCGAAGCGCTGCTGTCCGGGGTCACCGACCCCGAGCAGCTGGCCGAACTCTCCAAAGGCAAGATGCGCGCCAAGATCCCGCAGCTGCGCGAGGCGCTCCAGAGCCGCTTCCAGGTCGAGCACCACGGCGTCATGGTCGCCCAGCTGCTGGCGCACATCGACACACTCGACACCGAGCTGCAGCACCTGAGCGAACGGATCGAGCTCGTGACCTCCCCACACGCCCACACCATCGAGCTGCTCTCCACGATCCCCGGCGTCCAAACCCAAGCCGCACAGGTCCTGATCGCCGAATGCGGCCTGGACATGAGCGTGTTCCCGACCGTCGGGCACTTCGCGTCCTGGGCAGGCGCGTGCCCCGGCCACCACCAATCAGCCGGCCACCGGAAATCCGGACGAACCCGCCCAGGCCCTGGGTGGCTGACCTCGCAGCTAACCGAGTGCGCCCGCGCTGCCGTCCGCACCAAAGAGACCTACCTCGCCTCGCACTACGCGCAGCTCCGCGGCCGCCGCGGCGAGCAAAAAGCGATCGGCGCGATCCGCCACGACCTGCTCGTGGCCTACTACCACATCCTCCGCGACCAAGTCCCATACCGCGACCTCGGACCAACCTGGCAACGCAAGCGCTACTCCGTCGAGCACCGCGCCCGCCGCCTCCAGCGCCAACTCGAAGCCCTCGGCTACGCCGTCACACTCGAGCCGACCGAGCCCCAAGAACAAGCCGCCTGAAGACTCGATAACACCGGCCGTCCCATCCGCCACCACCACGGTGACGCGAACTACCCCTGCCCAAACGCAACCCGCAACTCATTGATTCACAGGACAGCCTCACGAAGACCGAGCCGTCTGGCCGGACGATTCTGCGCCGCTTGTAGGTTCTGCTTTGGGTCGACGAGGCCTCAGAGCAGCAGCGGAGCCAACGCACTCGCTCGGCGACCAAGCGGCACTCTGGACCGCAAGACCGGCACTTCCGTTCTAACCAAGAGTAGTCTGCCGCGGTCGGGCTTGCTCGCTGAATCTGGGTGAAGGCGATCGTCCGCTCCGATGCCGACCGGTCCCACCGAATCATCCCTTCGTCGCCGAAGGATTGGTCCGCCGGGCCATGAGCGGACGAACGCTTCCGCGGCGAAGGGCTCGTCCCGCGGCGGCAGCTCAGGTGCTCTAAATCGCCGAGGCAATCGGACGTCTGTCAAGGCCGGTTGAAAACCAGGCCAGTTCCGCCGGGGCTAGAACCCACCCCGGCGCCCACAGACGCTTGGTGCGTCCGGAGCAGGTAATGCGGTCAAGGTCCGAAAACGCGGTGGCGTGGTTTGTTTGTCTCGTTATCTATCGTCGGACGAATACTCGAACGTGGTCTCGTAGGCGCATCGTCCCTCGACCGAGAACACGAGCGGTCCGGCGTTGATGGCGATCGAGTCGCTGAACAACTCGCGGCCGGGTCGGTGGTGGCCGGGAATCACGCATGTCACCGTTTCCTGGCCTGCGACGGGCTCGCGCACGCGGACCTCGACTTTGCTGTTTGCCCGGAACCAGCCGCGCCCTGGGGTGTGATCGATCTCGATCTCGAGCGCCTCTACACCAGTGGGATGCGCGTCCTTGAAGACCCACGGGAACTGCTTGCGCGCAGTCCCGCCGAGCCGACCGGTGAAGATGTCAGCCATCGCTGAGCGCTGGGCCTCCGTGCCCCGTGCGTCCACGAACAGAGCGTAGGTCCAGGGCGATCCGGGCTCGTCGTCGTGGTAACGGGTCACGAGCACAGCCCGCATGCCCGCGAGCTCCACCCCGCCCGCATGCCCCGCCTCGACGATCCATGAGAGCGCGCCGAAGCACTCCCCGTAGGTCGAGCGACCACCGGGTCTGCCGCCAATCCGCCGGCACGGGCAGATCGCCTCGCAGTTGCACGCCTCGAGGTAGCTGCCCGAGATCTGCCAAGGCACCATCAGTGCATCGCGTTCATCGCGTGCATGGCGCTGTGAGAGCCCGGGACGACGAGTCCAGGGACATCGTGTGGCGCCACGAGCACCGTTAGCGCGAGCGCGAGCAGCACCGCTGCCGTGCCCCATTTGACCGCGCGACCCCACGGAACGGTCTTCTCGAGCGCGATCAATGCGCCGACGAACGCCATCCACGTGAGACTCATGACCCCGAGTGCGAACAACGCGGCCATCAGCGCCCAGCAGCAGCCCAAGCACCAACCGCCGTGCCTCGAGCCCATCTCCAGCGCGCCAAGCCGCCCGTCACGCCATGAGCCCAGCAGGAATCCGATCGGACTGCGGCACTTTGCGAGACAGATGTCCTTCACGGGAGTCACCTCGTAGAGCGCGGCAACGGCCAAGACGCCCGCAGCGAACCATCGTCCGCCGGCGTGCCAGGCCAGAGCGCCCCCGAACAGATCCCGACCGATCCGAAATAGGCCGTACGCGCCCAAGCCGGCGCCACCCCACACGAGCAGGTAGCCACCCGCGAACAGCAGAGCGTGGTCGAACCCACGCCGGCGCGTCATTCTCGCGTAGAGCGCGACCGTCGGCGCAAGCGACGGGAACATCATCGCCGCCATCATCACCACCCAGACGCCCAAGAACCACCCTAGGGCACCGATGTCGGTCCCCGGCCCAGCATCCATACCGGCCATCCGCACCGCCGTCAGCCACCACGCGAGCGCCGCCAACGCGAGCAGAATCGCCACCAGAGCAAGTCGCGCCCGAGCGGCGCAGAACGCCTCCGCGAGCTCCGAGCGCCCGGCGTAGCCGGACGAAACGACCGATCGACTCACGCCGCCCACGAGAACCCGGACTTCGACAAGCCCGTCTTGCCCTCGTACGCGATCCCGAAACCGTTGATCTGGGAACGCTTCGCCTCCGCCATCGTCAGGTCGGATCCCACGGGGTGGAACATGCCGTCGAACCGCACCGGCTCGCCGGTCTCGACGCCGAAGGGCACGATGTCCTCGATCTCGAAATCGATCGCGTCTCCGATGCGGACGCTATGCCGCAGACCGTCATGGCGCACTTCGACCGGCGCACGCTCGATACCCAGCATCTCTCCCACCAGCGGAGCGAGCGCCGCGATCGGCCCGCCGAGCTGTCCACCAAACACCTGGCCGAGCTGCTCGGCCTGCCCGTCCGACGCGCGATCGTCGATGAACACGCCGAGACGCCAGTTCCCCTCCGTCATGACCTTCGGCGTGTCGGCGATCAGCGCCACCGTCAGACCACCGATGTCTGTCCCGTCGATCTCACCCTCGCGAATGTCGAACACCAGCGTCACGCGACAGAAGTCGTAGGTGGCGCCATGGTCCAAGGACAAGTTGCACGGACACATCAACTCGCAGGAACACGTCTCGACATAGCTGCCCTTGAGGTTCCACGACATCGCGATCCCCGCCTCGATTGAAATCTGTACGGCGATTCTTGCCGGTCACCCGACGCCAGTCAACGCCTCAGCAAGCGCGCCACTCGACCGGCTCCGGCGGCCCCGGCAAACGCAACTCCGCCCAGCACGCCGCCAGCCCTCGTGAGCAGCGACCCAGCACGCGTCCTCGCCGCCGGCCAGCAGCTCGCCGGCGGTTGCCGACCCGGCGCCAGCCCCCGCAACTTCCGCAACCGAACCGGCGAGCAGCACTGCCGATAACGCTACGGCTTACTGTCTCACGGGAACGAACGCAGCCGCCCCGCCACCGCTCGAGCGGAGCACCGCAACCACCGCGAAGCAGGTCTCCTGGGCCAAGGTCAGGACGGCGGCGCCCTCCTTTCGTGTCCGCACGGCACCAGGCGCTTCGCGATCTGGCTGTTGCGGCTCGACCCGGCCGGCCGGACTGTGACGGGGCCTCGGTGCGCGAATCGGGTCACGAAGGGTCGGCGAGCCTGTCCGGGGTCTCGGCTGGCGGTGTTGACGGTTCGCGCGACTGTTCGAGCGCCAGGGCGATCGCCCGCTCCAGTGAGAGCGCCGCGCCGGCTTGCTCGGCGCGGCGCGAGCGCCAATAGAATCGCCGCGATGGATGGCTCCCGCGAGGGACGGAGCTGGCTTCGCTGCTATCGCTGCTGGTCCCAGAACCTCGAAGTGCAGGTGCACTACGAGGGGATACACCGGATCGACGCGGACACCGGCGAGCGCGGCGAGGTCGTCGACGAGATGCAAGAGGCTGTGGTCCAGTGCGTGGACTGCATGCACGACCAACCCCATCTCGGGTTCCACAATGGGCGCGTCGAGCCGGTCGAGGACAGCTGGGAGCGGATGATCGCCGGCGCGCCGTGGGTCGCGTCGTGCACCGTGACCGTTGACGCCGACGAGATCGAGACGTGCTCAGGCCCTGAAGCCGGGGACGCGCTCTCCCACGCCTCGTTCGGCGAGCACGGAGCGCGCGAGTTCTTCACCCATGTGCGCTTCCACAAGCACGACGAGGACCGGATCGTCGTCCACCTGCTTGTCGAGCTCTACGCGCGTTCTGGCGAGGAGGCGACCGACGTGCTCGAGGAGGCGGCACGCGGCACGCTGGTGATCTCGTCGCTCGCGGAGGAGTCACGCCCGCCGGCGGCGACCGGCGGCGACCAGCACTGACGGTGCTCCGTACCGTGGTGGGGTCTCGCAGTCGGCCCTGGCGACGCGAGTCGGCAACTGACCGAGCGCCCCGATCGATACCGTCAGGTGGGTCTACGTGGGGTCCAGCCAAGATGGGGTCTATTGAGAACCGTACGAAAACCCGGGATAAGCACCGGCGAGGAGGCCGAGCGATCGCTGTCGAGGACGCATGAGTCACCGAACACCATGATTCGCACGCACCGATGACGACGCGGCGGGTGATCCCCAGGTTGCCAACAAAGCGGTGCCACGCTCGATGCGCTGGTCGGCGTCATGCTGGGCAAGCTCTTCGCGGTGCGGGTCGAAATTCACGGGGATGACGCACATACGCCGAGCGCCAGCGTGAAACCGGCACGCGCCAGCATCTTGCCCACCAGGAGCGCCAAGCATCGCGCCAATCACAGACCAGGAGTGGCCCTCAGCGCGTGCGACCGCTCGGGTTCCCATCAGCTTCGCGAGCCAGTCTCGGCTTTCGGGCGCGGCGTCGGATCTGACGTGTTCAGCGGCCTGCGGCGCGGACAGGCCGTGATCTACAACCCACTCGCAGGCGATCCGACGATCGCTGCAATCCAACCGCTCACACTCCCCTCACGCGCAGCCCTCGCGGATCGATCCGACCGCCGAACGCCACGCCTGCGAAATCGCGGTGCACGCCGAAGCCGCGCTCCCGGACCGGGAGGCGGGAAACGAAAACACCAGCCCACGTGGTCGCCCGCGGGCTGGCGGAGAGGTCGATCCGCACGAATGGTGAGCGGCTCAGACCGTCCGTTCTCGCGACGGTCAGTCGAGGCAGCGCAACTCGACGAATGCGGCCGGCGGATCAGCTGGCGCCGGTACCCCTCCCAATTTTGGCGGCCTGCGGCCGCGGGGGTCGGGGCATCCGGCCCCCGGACCCGGCGAGGGCCACCACCAAGGGAGGGCCTGATGGCCACCGTCACCGTATCCCCGCAGCTGACGGTCAACGTCGATCTGATCGACGCGCCTCAGCACGTCCGCGAGCCCGACCCGGAGCACGTCCGGTCGCTGGCGGGGTCGATCGCGCTGCAGGGCGTGGTGGTCCCGATCGTCGTGCGAGCGGCCGGCGAGCGCCACGAGCTGGTCGCCGACCGGCTGCCGTTTGCCGAAGCGGAACTGCGGGCTCGTGCGACTGACAGCAGCGACGGATGACACGCGTCCACCTGGTCCGCCACGGCCGCACGGCGTCGAACCGCGAGCGTCGGACGATGGGCTGGCTTAACGAGGGCATCGAGCCGGGATGGGCGCGGGCCGCCGCGGCGGTCGCCGACGTCCTTGCTCGGGAGCCGGTCGACTTGCTTGTGTCGAGCCCTCTCGCTCGTGCAGTGCAGACTTCGGCACCCCTCGCGGCGATGCTCGGCCGTCAGCCGATCGTCGACGACCGCTTCGGGGAGCTGCGGGTCGGGCACTGGGAGGGCTATACGGAGGACGAGATCGCCCAACGGTGGCCGGAACAGTGGCAGCGATGGCGGTCAGAGCCCCACGCCCTTGAGGTGGACGGGCGAGAGACCCTGGCCGATCTGAACGCCCGCGTCGCAGGCGCGCTTGACGAGTTGTTCGCCGACCTAGTCGACGGCCGCGTGGCCGTGGTGTTCACCCACGACGCCGTCGTGCGCGCCGCCGTCGCCTGGGCGCTCGGCACCGGCCCGGAGATCTATCGCCACGTCGAGGTCGCCAACTGCTCGATCACCACCGTTCGGGTGGTCGCCGGGGTGCGCCGGCTGGTGCGGACGAACGAGAACGCCCACCTCGAGGGCCTCGCCCTCGAACGCTGACTGCCCGGGCTTGACCGGGGGGGCCAGCACCGGATCGCGCTCGTGCGCCTCCCGTGTCAGCGGGGAGCGGATGGCTTGGACGACGTCGGCGGCGAGCTCGGACAACGAGCCCACGACGTTCGCGCCGCTGCCGGCGAGGGCGTCGGGGTGTCCTGCGCGGAGCAGGCCGACGAACCGCGTGCCTGCGGCCCGGGCCACGTCGGCGTCGCGCCGGGTGTCGCCGACGAAGAGGACCTCGTGACCGGCGAAGCCGGCAGCGGCGACCCCCGACATAAGCTGCACGGACTTGCGGTGCCCAGGGCGCCAACCGTCGACCGACGCGAACCTCTGGAGCAGCCCGTACCGCTCGCAGAACTCGCGGACGAGCAGCACCCGGGTGCTGCTGCACAGCAGGACCGGGACGCCGGCGGCGGCGAGGCGCTCGACCGCGGGGACGACGTCGGTGAACATCTCGCAGCACCCCATCCATCGCGTCTTCTCCGCCTCGAAGCGGCTCGCTACCGCCGCCAGCCGCGGGTGGCCGGGAGCGAGCTCACCCAGCTGGGCCGCGAACTCAGACCCGGCCGTGGCGAGGTACTGCCGGGCCGCCTCAGCCCGCTCGAAGCCCAACTCGTCGATGAGCAACCCGACGGCCAGGTCGGTGAGGAAGCCCATCGAGTCGGCGACCGTGCCGTCGAAGTCAAGCGCGACGGCGCGCACGCCAGCGTACTGGGAGCCCGGCCCGGCGGCCCACCACGACCGGTGAAGCCGCACCACGACGATCCAGGCGGAGAGCAGCCCCACCGCCGCTAGGGCCACCAGCAGGGCCATTGGCTGGACCGCCGCAGCCAGCGCACCCAAGGTGACCAGGAGAAGCCGCAGGTCACGACCCCGGCCGCCGCCGAGCAACGTGCCGCGGTAGCGGTGGCCGAGGTCGATCGCCGCTTTCGCGGTCGTGTAGCTCACGAGCAGGTGGCCGACCAGGGCGGCCCCGCTCACCGCCAGCACGAGTGGCACCTGGGCGCCGCCGAGCACGGCGCCCAGGTGGCTGTCAGTGGCGAGGTAGATCGCCGCGCCGGTGAACAGAATGCCGTCGGCCGCCCGGTCGAGCACTGCGTCGAGGAACGCGCCGTACGCAGACGAGCGATAGGTGAGCCGCGCGACCTCGCCATCGCTGCCGTCGACCACGCTGGCCAGCGCGACGAGCACGGCCGCGGCGATCGGAGCCCCCACTGCGAAGCAGAGGGCCGCCGCCACCGCGAAGGCAAAGGCGATCAGCGTGACCTGGTTGGGTGTGATGCGCGGGAAGACGGTGAGCAGCGCGGGTGTGACCACCCGCTGCGAGACGGTGCGATTGAGCCGGGCAGCGATTGGGCCGTCGAGCGGCTTCCCCGTGCCTCGCAGGACGTAGCGGCTGCCGTTGCGGTAGTCGCGCGGCGTGTCGACATCGAACCACCACTCTTCATCGCCTATGGTCAGCGTACGGGCGACACCGGCGTCGGCCAGCACTTGGATAGCACCGGCGAGACTGGAGTCGCCGGCGGCGACCGCCGTCTCGACCGCGTCGAACAGCGCCGGGCCGCAGACGAACGCGCCGATCTCGAACGCGTCGTACACCGCGAGCTGCTTGCCGATCGCTCGGATACCGCCGTCGGCGATGCGAACCTTCATGGCGTCGTCAGGATCGACCCCCGCCGCCCGACCGAGTCGCGTGTCGACCGCCACCAGGACCTCGCCCGGCTCCACCGACGCCTGCTTGAGCTGCGCAAAAAGCGACGGCGAGAACACGTGGTCGGCCATCACCAGGGCGAAAGGCTCACGACCGACCCGGTCACGCGCCGCCAGCGCCGAGAGCCCGTTGCCCTCCCGGTACCGCTCGTTGCGTACGACCGTCACGGCGATGCCCCGGCGCCGGCTCACCTCGAGCACGTGCCGGTCGATCTGGTCGGCTCGATCGCCTGTGATCACCACGACCTCGTCAAATCCCGCCTGCTGGGCGCCGGCGAGGGAACGCTCGATGAGGCTGATACCCCCAAGCTCAACAAGCGGTTTCGGGCTCGCCTTGGAGCGCAGTCGCGAGCCCATACCGCTGGCGAGCACCACGAGCCGAGTCGGTCCCATCGTGGGGTCGACCTCCTTCATCCCTAATCGGCCTGCCCAGAGGGGTCCCGGTCTAGACAGGCGAACGGGAACCTCCTGCCCGGCGCGTTCTTCATGTACAGCCCTCAGCGAAAACCCAGGTCACGGCCGAACCGAGTTTCCCGCAACCCACCGTTCGCAGCCCCCTTCTTCGCCACGACCGTGAACCCGCCCCCCCGCAGCAACTCCATGATCAGGACCGGGTCGAGCTTGCCCGGTGGTTGACCACCAACCCGCACGGCCACGCCGACCACAGGTGCTCCGGCGGCCGGTGTGTGACGATCCCGGTGATGGTCAGATGCGGGCGCTCGTTTGCGCGCGGCTGGATATCGGGCGGGTTCGGCGGTGTGTCCGCTGGCGCTACGGCGATTGCGGGAGAACGCACAGTGGTGACCCTAGCCTGTTTGTTGCGCGGCTGGGTCGTGGTTCATGGATGCCGTTGCTCGGCCCGCTACGTCGTCGGCTCGCCCAGACGCTGCCTTCGCGCCCGGTCGCCGTTCGGTTCTACGACGGGACGCGCCGCCGCGACAGACGATGCTGGAGCAGTATCCACGGTGCGCTCGCCGGCGGCCGTGGCGCGCGCGCTCCGCGCCCGCGGCCAGCTGGCCGCCTCGTTTAGGCCCCGCGGAGAGCGGTCCGCGGCCGTAGAGGTGCTCGCTCAGCTCGGCGCCCCGTCGGGAGGCGACCCAGAGCCGGTACCGCTGGTTGTCGACCGCCACCACCCTCACGGCCCCCCGCGCTGCGAGGAACATGTAAAAGCCGTCGAAACAGCCGACGTCGAGGACGCCCATCCCGGCGAGGTCCTCGGGTAGCGTGGAGACGCGGTAGCGATGGTCGCGCGCGGCGCCGAGCGTGAGATGCCGTCAGCGCGGTTCAGCGCGAACGTGTGAAGCCAGAACGGCACAGTCTCGACGGTGGCGCGAGCGACGACCGGGTCGACCTCGATCGCCAGCAGGTCAGCCACCTGCCGTTCAGCCTCGGTAACGACGAACCGCTCCCGCGCGCGACGCGCGCCGACCCCGTCGTCTCCCTCCAGACCCTTCTGTCGACCCTGTCCTCCTGGCTCCGCGCGACCTGTCGCCGGACGTTGCTCGAGGCATGTCCTGTTCTCGATCAGCGCTCGGGCTTGCCCACCCGTGACGGGCGGCAGGCGAGCGGGGTCGCTAGACCGGCTGGACGTTGACGGCCTTGGGACCCTTGTCGCCGGCCTCAGCGTCGTAGGAAACCTTCGCGCCCTCCGCGAGCGAGCGATAGCCCCCGCCGACAATCGCCGTGTGGTGGACGAACAGGTCCTTGGATTCGTCGTCGGGAGTGATGAACCCGAAGCCCTTCTCGTCGCTAAACCACTTCACAGTTCCAGTAGCCATTGTGTTTCCTCCTCGTCGTTGCGCCGAGATTACTCACAGCAACGCTACGACCCCCGGCACCGCAAGCGTCGGCAAACCATCCAACCTGACCGAACGACCCTCGCAGCCACCGGCCTAGCGGTCATGCTGCTGCTACCGGATCAGTGCGCAGCCTGCCAGCCCCCGCGCGCCGCGGACTGCTCCTCAGCAAACGGGATCCGAGGCACGCCGATCGCGAGAGGGTCGAGGTCGTGACCGTGGTCGGCGACGTTGGTCGTCGTTGCTCTCGGTCGCTGCGCCCCGACAACCCCGCCGTGGCTGAGGGAGGCCTTCCACGAGCTGCTCGCGACAAACGTCGCGCTTGGCCAAGCTCGCAGCGCAGAGCATCTCCCGAAACAAGCAAGCAACTCCCACGCAACCGACGCGTCGTCGTCGGCAATCGGCATGGTCACCGTCGCCTTATAGATAGCCGCACCGTGAGCCTGGGACGTCATTGATGAACCAGCGATCGTCAAGGCCATGAGTCGACTGGATCACATAGACCCGAAGCTCTGTCGCCTTTGGGTAGCGGAACGTTTGCGAGTCGACGTTGACGAACACGCTTACGAACCGCGTATCGGACGGTGGTCGCTCGTCGCCCCAGCGACGGCGCCCGCCGGCAGGCCCCGCCTCCGTCCGAGGCTCGCCGGCCCCGAGCGCTCGGCTTCTTACGATGCCCCGGTCGGAGCACACAGCCGTATAGGTGCTTGCGCACTCGATCACAGCTCTCGACTGACCACCGCTGACTGCTCTCCATGGCCTCGATCAGAACGTCGGCTGACCGGACCTTCCATTCGCTGTCAGGCTCGCCGAACAGCAAGGCATCCGCGGCCTCCAGCAGTTGCTCCCGCTCCCTGGCCTGCAGTTTGGTGGCTCCCTGGTGATCGATCGTGTCGAGCAGCGCCGTGTAGTGAGCGCCACGAACAATCATTGGCTCGGCGGTCATCATCGCGATACTCACGTTAGCGTCGCTTCGCACGCGCGGGGGTCGCGGGGGTCGATCTCACCGATCGATAACAGGCTCCGTCGGCGGTGGCCTGCCAACGGCTCACATTCCAGCTGCGCAACCTAGCCCAGATCTCGCGGCAGGATGAGCGTCCCGAAGAGCAAACGCAGAAGCGTTCCGACGACTCAGCGGTGACCAATGCGTCAGCCTCGCGGTCCTGTGTCGAAGGACTGTGAGTGGAACTCGAGTGTGGTCGGTTGGCCGCCGCTGCTGCCGTGTCCTTCTTTTAGGACGGCGATTATGTGCGCGTTGGCGGCGATGTTGAACGGTCGTGTGTAGTCCATGCCCGGCGAAGCCCGTAGCGGCGGGCGTCCTCCGTAGTCGCGGCGACGAGTCGCTGAAGAGCTCCGCCGTTTGGTCGGATGAGGCGTTCGGTTGGCTCCGAGCGCAGCGCTTGCAGGCCCAGCGTGGGCGGAATGTCACCGAGGCAATAGGCGGCTGAGGCGTGACTGAAACGCCGCCGGCCGCTATGCACCCCCGATCCCGCTGGGGTGGACAATCCCGTCGATGATGCTCGCTGACACTCAGCAGCAGCGGTTGTAAAGCGGCTGCCCCGGGGCGGCAAGCAGCCGGTCGCTTTTGCCGAGCTGCACGCTTGCGGGATTGACTTCCCGGCCGCAGTCGTGTCCGAGCTCGAGCTGCACGAAATATGCGATCGAGCGCGTCTATAACCACGGGCGGCTGATCGGCGTGCGCCTGCTCGGCCCAGAACCTTCCGAAGCGCTCGCAGCACAGCCGCGGCGCCGGCGCCCTGGGCAGCACCGATAGCCAGCCTCGGTACACCCCGCGCTCGCCGCAGATCGTTCAGGCTCCGAGCCGACAAGCGAGCTAGTGGTCGCTGCTCCCGTTCCGCGTCCGTGGCGGTAGTGGGTCAGTTTGACGCTGGGCTCGTACTGCCCTTTGGCGCGGCGGTAGGCTCGGGGGCAACCATGGAACGGCTACGGCGAGACATCGGGTGGTGGATGAGCTACATTCCGCGGCTGATCGGCCATTTCAGGAATCGGCGTCAACTCGGCCAGCCGGTCGGGCCTGCTCTCCGTAGCGCCCGGGAACGAATGCGGCAGTCCCGATCTGGACTTCAGAGATCACCCCGATCACCGCGTCGGCGAGAGTGAGACCGATCCGTCCCCGTCCGCCTAAGCGCTGACTGTCGCCCAGGGCTTCTATTGCTCCGGCCGCCCGCAGGGAATAGGGCCCAGCGTGGGGTAACCTCTGATCGATCGGGCAGTCGAGCCCTTCGCCGGATCTGCGGACACAACGAGAGAGCGGCTGCCCCCTGGGTGGCGCTAATCGTTCGCCAGAGCCCCTCCTGCCCGAACCCGACCGCCCCCCGTCTACACCCCGCAGCCGCGCCACGCAGGGACCGGTTGCGGGCGTCTGCTGCGCAGCTGGCGCCAGGTTGTCCCCGGCGCGTGGATCGTCACGGGCTCAGGTTGGGTTTAGCGTTTTCGTGGTGGCGCTTTTGGTGGCCGCTTGGGGCGTTGTTCGGCTCGAAGGGCGCCGCTCGCGGGCGTGTAGATAGTTTCGTGGCCGTCGTCCCAGCGGATGCGATACCGAGGTGAGGGGTCGTCGCGCAGGACTTCCTCAATGACACCCGGGCGCGGTCGCCGGTCCGTCGACTCGGACTCGGTCACGAGGCCCTTGGCGACTTCAAAGACCATCGTCATCTCTCATCGTAAGTCGCGCCTACTTTGTGCGGTAGCCGTGTGATGCCCGTTCGATCTCGCCGGCCTTCGCAAGCTGCGTCAGGCGGGTTGAGGCACTTCCGGGATCGAGGTTCAGTCCTTTAGCGAGATCACCAGCTCCCCGGGTGCTGGGCGAGGAAGTCGATGATGCCCGCCTCGGTGTCTCCCTGGCGGCTGCGGGCGGTTGCGCGCCTATTGCTCGCGCGCCGCGCAGTCGCACGACGCACTGAGCGACCCGGAGCGGCCTCGGGGTTACGTTCCGAACCTTCGGCCAAGACCTCAGCTCGCGGCATTGCGCTCGTCTGTTGGTCGGGATGGAGCATCGTAGGTCTTACTAGTCATGCGATTGCATCAGGCACGCGGACCGGAGGTCGCTCGGACCGTGCGGATCGGGGTTGGTCGGGGTGCCATCCGCTCGCCGACTGTTCAAGCGCCGCCGGGTGTCAATTGCCGGCTCGAGCCGCCGCGGTCCGCGATCGCGACTCAACTCCGCTCACCTCCGTACTGCCCGATTGTGTTCAATCCGTGCCGTCATCTTCGAGCCTTCCCGTCCCTCCATTGCGTAGCGCGGAAGGAAGAGGGCCACGGACCCCCGCGCGTTTATCAGGAAGGGCCACCGGGCGGCTGCGTTAACGCCGATACAAGTCCGGCACCAGCCCCGCAGTCAAAACCAGTAACCGCGCCTCACGCCTCGTGGCGCAAGAAACGCCGTCGGTGGCATCCAGGCTTGGATCGAGAATTCTGGCCGCAGGGCCAGCCACCTACCGACAGTACTCCTATCGCGAGCGTTGTGTGCGGCAATCCCAAATTCATCGCGATTGGCATGAAATCAGGGAGCTCGACCGACGCGATGCCCGATCCACCAAGTTAGCCGGTTATCCACCGAGCTAGCTCCCGCATCGGGGCTACACGCGACAGCGACCAGGATGTCCCTGACCCCCCAGCGCTTGATCTCACCGAGGACACGCATCCAGAATAGTGAAGATTCGGGTGGGCGTCAGGAGCCGTGGTCTGACCTAATCCAGAATTGACCTGTTGTGTCTTGCGAAGACTTGTCGGCCTTGGGTCCGGGCGCCTGCTGATCGCCCATATTGGGCGGTCGGGTCGGGCGGCGTGACTTGATAGGAACCTGATCAAAGTGCCTCGTCACTGTTCTGTCCGCCCTTCCCGACCAGGCCGCCCCTTGCCAGGAAGGAACGACCGTGCACAGCATGACCGACGAGCTGCCCCTGGTCATCGGGGGCGTCGATTCTCACGCCGATACCCACCAGTTCGCTGCCCTCGATCAGCGAGGAGCGCTGCTCTCGACCGAGAGCTTTCCGACGACGACAGACGGCTACCAACGCGGGCTCGCGTGGCTTAGGCAGTTTGGTGAGGTCGACGCGGTCGCGGTCGAGGCGACGGGTTCGTATGCGGCCGGGCTCGTGCGATATCTCCGCGAGCAGGCCATCGTGGTGGCCGAGGTCAACCAGCCGCACGCGCACACGCGCAGAAGGGTCGGCAAAAGCGACCCGATCGACGCCGAGATGGCCGCCCGGACCTTCCTGGCCGGGAAGGCGACCGTAGCCCCAAAGCGAACCGACGGGATCGTCGAGTCGGTCCGGATATTGCGAGTCGCTCGCGGCAGCGCCCGTCAAAGCGCGAACCGCCGCGATCGTCCAGATTCGCGACCTGCTGATCACCGCGCCGCAGACGCTCCGCGAACAGCTCGCCAAGCACAAGACCTTGGCGGCTAAGGCCAGGGTCTGCGCACGGTTCCGCGTCCCCGGCGACAACCTCACCGACTCCTCAGACGCCGCGAAGTTCGCGCTCCGGTCACTCGCGAGACGAATCGCGGAACTCGATCAGGAGATCAAAACGCTCGACCGGCAACTAGACCAGCTCGTCGCGACCGCGGCTCCGCGCACGATCCAGCTGCTCGGAATCTCGACCGGGCACGCCGGCCAACTCCTCATCACCGCCGGCCAGAACATCGATCGCCTCCACGGCGAGAGCTCGTTCTCGATGCTCTGCGGCGCGAGCCCGATCCCGGCATCCTCCGGCAAGACAAGCCGCAACCGGCTCAACCACGGCGGCGATCGCCAAGCCAACCGCGCGCTCTACCTCATCGCAGTCTGTCGGCTGAGCTGCTGCGCCCGCACTCGCGACTACGCCACCAGGCGAGCCCGCGAAGGGAAATCCCAGCGCGAAATCATCCGCTGCTGATCACCGTCGTGGTCCTGTCGGCGATCATTCCGCGAACGACGCCACCCCCATCCCGACCGACCCCCATCACGACCTCGCTGCCTCGGGAGCTGGTATCCACGCCGGCCTCGTCCTCGACAACGACGTCGTGGCGCTCGGTCGCCCAGATCCTGCTCGCGAACGGTGGAGGTAGTCGCGCCGGTCGGTGCCGCCGACACCCTTCGGAACCGCGCGGGCGCTCGCCACCCAGATCGACGCCGAGTACCGGCAGATCATCAAGGCCCTCGATCAGTTGGGGTCCACAGCACACGGCCGTGTTGCAAACACGAGTTTGATCTCCGGTTCGATCACCCGGTCGCCTGAACGCGCAGATCACCGATCTCGAGTCCGAGATCCGCGACCAGATACGTGCTCACCCCGACGACACACCGCACTCAACAGGAACGGAGGTTGACACAGGACGTCTACGTCGGCGACATTGCGAAAGTGGCCGCTGCCTTGTTCAAGCTCATAATGTGCCGCACATGATGCGGGTTGTTTGTCAGCTCTGGGTCTCGACGGACGCGTATCGCGGGCTCTCTTACAACCGTGCCGAGGAGCGTCGCGACTCGTGATAGTCCCGTGCTAGGGGCACCGAAGTCGTGGATGCGAGCCACGCCGATCGGTTGATCGACGAACTCGACGCTCACCGCGAGCGGGCTCTTGGGGTGCTAGGCGGACGCTCGCGGAAACCTGAGGTTCGTCCGCAAAGTTAGAGCAGCGCGGGGTAGCTGCCGCCGTCTAGATGGATGTTGTTACCGGTGATGTAGCCGGCGTCTTGGCTGCATAGGAATGCGCATGTCGCGCCGAGCTCCTCGGGCCTGCCGAGGCGCTTTGCCGCGATTGATTGTTCTTGTCGGCGGCGCGCGTCCTCGTAGGAGATTCC
This sequence comes from uncultured Solirubrobacterales bacterium, assembly GCA_963805095.1. Classification (GTDB taxonomy): domain Bacteria; phylum Actinomycetota; class Thermoleophilia; order Solirubrobacterales; family Solirubrobacteraceae; genus Palsa-465. The sequence continues at coordinate 28,969 of CAWDSW010000010.1, read as the reverse complement.
CTCGGCATTCATCACCCGTTCTGCCATGAATCGCTGACGGTCGGTGTCGAAGCGTTCGGGCAGGAGGTTGTTGATGGTTACGTTGTCGGGTGCCACCTCCAGCGATAGCCCCTTGACGGCGGCGGTGAGGCCTGCGCGGGCTGCACTTGAGAGCGTCATGTGGGGTCGTGGGGTTGCGACCATCGCGGACGTGATGTTGATGATCCGGCCGAACTTTCGTTCTCGCATGCCGTCGAGAACCGAGCGGATCATCAGCAGCGCCGCGACGAGATTGCCGTCGAGTGCTCTGAACCAGTCGTCCTGGCTCAGGGACTGGAACGATGCCGGGGGCGGGCCGGCGTTGTTGGTGATAAGTATGTCTGGCTTGCCGACGGCGCTCAGCAGCGCGGTTCGCCCCTCTTCGGTCGTGACATCGCCGACGACGGCTTGCACGGCAACGTCGAATCGCTGCCGGAGCTCGTCTGCCGTCTGGGCCAGCCGCTGCGGGTCTCTCCCGTTTACGACAATGTCGACTCCTTCGGCGGCCAGCGCTTCTGCGCACGCTCGGCCGAGCCCTCGGGAGGAGGCGCAGATGATCGCGTGGCGTCCCGCGATGCCGAGGTCCATACAAGGGTTCTTACCAGCAGCTCGGGAGGTGGTGCCGCGGTTGGGTTCCGTTGGATGGACCTTCATCGTTGCCAGCGGCCTGGGGCGATCGTAGGATCGATCAGGCCGAGAGGAGGACGATGGACGTTGGGCTTGTGCTGATGGGCCACTTCGGTTCGTGGGACGACGCGGCGTACGCCGAAGAGAATGGCTTTGCGACCGCCGGGTTCGTCGACTCGCCGCTGATCGCCGGCGATCCGTTCGTCGCGATGGCGCTTACTGCCGAGCGGACCTCGACGCTCAAGGTGGGGTCAATGCTCGCGGTCCCCAGCAACCGCAACGCCGGCGCTTTGGTGACGGCGATCGCGACTGTCAATCGGTTGGCTCCGGGGAGGACATTCCTTGGGATCGGTACAGGCTTCACAGGCCGCGCGGTGTTCGGCCTGAGACCGATCTCAAGCGGTCGGTTGTCGCGATATGTGCGGTCCTGTCGAGCACTGCTCGACGGCGAGGAGGTCGAGCATCGCGAGGCTGACCATCACACACATATCCGGCTCGCACACGCTTTCGAAGATCGCTACATCTTGCGCGAGAGCATCCCGATATATGTCGCCGCCGATGGCCCGCGGGCATTGGAGGTCGCTGGCCGCTTCGGCGATGGTTGGATCACGAGCCTTCAGTTCTCAGATTGGATGGTGAACGCGCCGGAGGTTCTGCGCTCCTCGCTCGGAGCCGTCAAGTCGGCTGCCTCAGAGGCGCATCGTGAGCTCGTGGACTTCTACACGATGTGCTCTGCCGGGTTCTGCGTGCTAGAGGATGGTGAGGCTGTCACGTCTCCGCGAGCGCTTGAGTACGTTGGGGCGTACGCGATGATGCCCTTCCACGCGTATGCCGACAATCCGGCGATCGCCGATTACCTCCCGCGGCCGGTTCGAGAGCGTCTCGAGCTCTATGACCGGGTGCTGGCCGCTCTGCCCGTGTCGCAGGATCGTCGACACCAGGAGGTCCACCGAGGGCACCTGTCTCACCTGTTGCCGGGCGAGGCCGAGGTCCTTACCGATGAGATCGTGCGGATGACCACTCTCACTGGCACTGCAGGAGAGATCGCGGCGATGGTTCAGAAGCTCGAAGCAGCCGGGCTGCAGAACCTGACGTTGAACCCACCGCCGCATCTGGTTCGAAACGTGGTGCGAGATTTCACCGACAAGATCGCACCATTGCTGTCGAAGGCACTCCCAGTCGATTCCCGAGAGAGTGTGGCTCATGTCTCAAACTGAACCGCCTTCGCTGTCGGATCTGGCGCTCGCTGTTGGGCGGCTGCGGGTCCATGACGTTTCGCCGACGATCACGGCCGATCTTCCTGTGTTCTTCATGTACGAGAGTCCCCAGATACGGCCGTTGTACGAGCACGCGGCCGGGGGCGCCGCCGCAAACGTGCTCGAGATCGCCGAGCACGCCGGCGCCCATGTCGACGCGCCGTTTCATTTCGATCCTGCCGGATTGACGGTGGACGCGCTAGCTCCGGATGCGCTGCTTCTGAAGCCGTTCAAGAAGTTCGATTTGAGCGCGAACGATCACCAGCCCGGTGAACCCGTCGAGCGCGAGCACCTGATCGCCGTCGCAGAGCGGGATGGACTGACCCTCGAGCCTGGCGACGTCGCGGTCCTTGAAGTGGGGTGGGATCGCTACCTCGCAGGCGGTGTGGCTGAACGCGAGCCCGGCTGGTGGGGACGCAACGAGCCCGGCCTGTCTGACGCAGCCTGTGAATATCTCGCCGCTGCCGGCGTGTCGGCGGTCGCCTGTGACACTGCGGCATGCGACGTTGCGTGTCTAGACGGGCAGATGCTGTCTGCTCCGGGACATGCCAAGTACTTCCTACCGCGCGGGATCCTGATCGTCGAAGGCTTGACAGGCCTTGCCGGCGTCCCCGCGTCAGGACTGTTTATCGCGCTGCCCCTGAAGATCGGGGGCGGCACCGGGTCACCTGTACGCGTCCTCCTCTTGACGAACTAGACGATTTTGCGGGCGGTCGCGATCGACAGGTTCGAGGATGTTCCGACGCTTCGGAGCATGTCTGTACCGCGGTTTGAGCGTCGCGAGCTACGTATTCGGATGCGGGCGGCTGGCGTGAACCCAATGGATTGGCGTGTGCGCGACGGAGCCCCGAACCAGTTCGATCAGCAAACCCGGTTTCCGCTGATCCTGGGTCTCGAAGGAGCTGGCGTCGTCGACGAGGTCGGCGCCGGGGTTACTGCCTATGTGCGAGGCGACGACGTATTCGGATTGTTTTGGCCGGAGATCTTCGAGTTCGGAACGTTCGCTGACTATCTAGTCGTGTCCGAAGACGCAAGGATGGCCCGCAAGCCCGACGCCCTGAGTTTCGAGCAAGCGGCGGCGTTGCCGCTAGCGGGTGGCGCAGCGATAGCCGCTCTGAACTGGCTGGAGGTCAGTCAGGGTCAACAGATCTTGATCGTCGGGGCGACCGGAGGCGTTGGCTCCTACGCCTGCCAGCTCGCAAAGCTACGGGGCGCGAGAGTCATCGCCACTGCACGCGCCTCCGAGGTCACGTATATCCGTGGTCTCGGCGCCGATGCCGTGATCGACTTCGAGCGCGAAGACGTGCCCAGCCGGGCCACCGACCTAGGTGCTGGTTGCGTCGACGCCATGCTCGACCTCGTCAATGCGGGCGATCGATTCAGGCAGAACACGACCGCGGTTCGAGAAGGCGGGCGGGTTGTGAGCCTCACGTTCGGCGCCGACGTTGACGAGCTTGCCAAACGCAATATCCGCGCGCACAATCTGCTGTCCCATCCCGTCAAGCAGGATTTTGACGAGCTTGCGCGCTTGGCTTCAACAGCAGAGCTCCAGATCCCCATCGAGCTGACACTCCCGCTCGCCAAGGCCAACGAAGCGCTCGAGCTCTCGCAAAGCGGCATGGCCCGCGGCAAGATTGTGCTCACGATCACGTAGGCGCTTCGGCGTCCGAGAGCCCAGCGGTTCGACCGACGCCGTCGCGTGCCACTGACCGGAGCTAGCCGGTTGGTTCCCGGGGGGAGGGCTCGGGTTCTGTAGCCTCTGCTCTGTCGGGAAGCATGTGGGTCGGGGCGCCGGAGCGAGGGGAGGAAAGTTGATCGATCGAGCGGCGACACCGCTGCCGGTTCGTGAGCCGGTAGCGCAACGGATCCTTCTGGCGCTTGAGGCGTGCGCGTCCAAACAGCGAGCACTCACTCTGGTCGAGCTCGTCGACGAAACCGGACTCGCGAAGACGACCGTCCACCGTATGTGCTGGAAACTTGTCGAGCTCGGACTCCTCGAGCGCACGGACGAGGGGTTTGCCGTTGGTGTGAAGCTGTTCGCGCTGGCCAACTCCAATCCCGTCATCAACAAAGTCCGGGTAGCCGCAGTGCCGCTTCTCCTGGACCTCCAACGTTCCACCGGCACCATGTCGAATCTGGCGATCCTGCACGACGGCAAAGCGCTGATTCTCGACGCGCTCTACATGCCGCAGCCCGCGATTCCACGGCTTGTCGGAGCCACTTTGCCGCTCCACTGCACTGCCATTGGGAAGGCGATCGCGGCCAGCCTTGAGTCGGCTGAGCGCGAGGAGCTGTTAGGGCACGCGCGCCTACGTGCCGCGACCGGTCGCTCCATCGTCCGCCACTCCGTGCTTCGCCAGCACCTGGACCGGGTCGCTCACGAAGGAGTCGCCTTCTCCGATGAAGAGTTCATGCTGGGGGTCAGCGGGGTCGCCGCATCGATTGTTGTGCCCGGCGGCGCCACCATCGCGATCGGCTGCGTCGGCCCGTGGAACAGCGCCGCAATCCGGTGCGGATCTAACCGGGTCGCACGAGCAGCAGAGGCGCTGCACGCGGCCCTGTTGTAGCGCTCCCGAGCCTGGTTCCATCAGATGGGACTCGCCTGTGGCGCCCAACCGTGAGTGGGCGTACGCTCGACTTGAAGGCTCCCATGTGAGTATCGGCATCTGCGTATCCGTTCGGTCGTGACCTCTGACAATCGCCAGCCGCCGCCGTTTGTAATCACGCGCGTCAGTCACGTTGCGCTCAACGTGACTGATCTCGCTGCCAGTCGCCGGTTCTATGAAGAGCTCATCGGACTTAGCGTTGTCGACGCGGAAGACAAGACGTTGTTCCTGCGGGGCGTCGAGGAGCGGTGTCACCACAGCTTGGTCCTGCAGCAGCGCGACGAGCCGCCGACCTGCGAGCGCGTCGGTTTTCGCGTCGCGACCGAGACGGACCTGGAAAAGGCCAAGGAGTTCTTCGTCACGAATCGCTCGGCCGACTGGACGGATGTCGCCTATCAGGAACTGACCTTGCGGGTGGCGGACCGTGCCGGGGCTCCGATCGAGTTCTGTGCCCATATGCCCGCGGATCCTCGCCGGGAGGTGCGGTTCGATCTCCTCAAAGGCGGCGCTCCGGCGGGGCTCGACCACATTCAGATTCACACTGCGGACATCAGAGTTGCGTTGAACTTCTACCTTGAGCTCGGATTTCGAATCTCGGAATACGCGAGCGAAGATGGAACCCTCAGCAGCCCTCTTCGGTCAGTCTTCTTGGCCCGCAAGGGAAACGCGAATGACATCGTCCTGGCGTCGAACCAAGGCCCCCGACTCCACCATTTGGCGTACGTTGTGCACGATGCTTCGACGACGCTGCTACGCGTGTGTGACGTGGCTGCGGCGATGGGCATGCGTGACAGCGTCGAGTGGGGTCCCGGCCGGCACGGGCTCGGCAACGAGCGGTTTCTCTACCTCCGTGACCCCGATGGTCACCGGATCGAGCTTCTCAGCCACCCCTACCAACTGATTGACCTCGAGGACGAAAGCTACGGATGGTCGACTGACAGGCACGACATAGCCGAACTTTGGGGCCCGGGCGCTCCGGATTCCTGGCGCCATGAGGCAAGTTCCTTCCGCGGTGTCCAGACTCAGTCACCCGGATCTCCGGGATCGCGCGAGCTGAGCACGGCCGAGGCGGCAGCAAGCTAGGTGCATGCGGCGCCTGACGCTTACCTTCGACAATGGGCCGGTTCCGGGGCAGACCGAACGGGTGCTCAGCGTGCTCGCCGACTGCGAGCTCACCGCGACCTTCTTCATGGTCGGTCAGAGGATCTTGGCGCCAGGCGGCCGGGAGGCTGCCCTGCGCGTCAAGGCGGCAGGTCATCGGATCGGAAACCACACCATGTCTCATGGGGAGCCACTCGGCTGCCGCGATCACGCCGGCACCGTTGTTTCAGAGATCCGAGACGCCGAGGATGCCCTCAACGGTCTTACAGGCGACGAGCTCCTGTTTCGACCCAACGGACGCGGAACGCTAGGACCCCACCTCCTCAGCGGCGACGCGGCCAGGTACCTGGTCGCTAACCGCTACACCGTCGTGACATGGAACTGCGTGCCACGCGACTGGGAGGAGCCGCAGGACAGCTGGGTCGCCCGCGCACATGATGCGATCCAGCAGCAGGACTGGACCGTCCTCGTCCTTCACGACACGCATCCGCGTGCAATCGATCACCTGTCTGGCTTCATCGAACGAACACTCGACGACGGCGTCGCCATCACCTCGGAGTTCGCACGAAGCTGCGTACCGATCCTCGAAGGCCGACTCCAATGGCCTATCGAGGGCGTTATCGCTCACGGCTATGGATGATCCCAACCTGGCGTGGCGAGCCTGGTGTTGTCTCGCCGCCACCGACAGCCTGGTCTCAGACCTGATCGACGGTCACGGCGTGAATCTGTCCGCAGCGCTCCTCGCCGACCTTCGCAACCTGCAACTTGACTGCCGAATCGTAGCCTTCGAGATCGTCCCATCGGGAGAACCGCCCAGCTGGTTCCGGCGAGACCCCTTCCCCTCAGTCAGTGACAGTTCGGACTCGGCAAGGGCGATCCGAGCAGAGACAGCTGCACCGGCTATCGCAGCCGCAGACCCCGAGTCCCACAAGTTTCATCGCGGCTAACGCGCTAGCCGGCGACGAGGCGCGAACGCACAACCTGAGCAGCCGCAGCCATCGCAGTCAGCTTCCCGTCTGCAACGGCTCTCGGTAGATACTTCATCCCGCAGTCCGGCGCGATGACCAGGCTCTCAGGCTGAACATGTGGAAGCGCAGCCTCGATGCGCTCCACGATCACATCCACCGGTTCCACGGTCGGATCGCTCAGATCCAAAACGCCCAGCATGATGGTCTTGCTAGGCAACTCACGCAGCACAGACAGATCCACCTTCGGTTGAGCAGTCTCGAGCGACACCTGATTGACGGTGCAGTCCTCAAGCTCCCCAAGGAACGCGTAGGCATCGGCCTTCTGCAACACCGCCGCGGCGTAGCCATGACAGACATGGAGTGCCGTTTCCCCCACAACGCCATCCAGGGCGCGGTTGATCGCCTCAATCGCATAGGCGCGCGCCTGCTCAGGACGCGCCTGGAGCCAAGGCTCATCGAGCTGCACAACATCCGCGCCCGCCGCGAACAGATCCTGCAGCTCCTCGCGAACCGCATCGGCCAGCGCCAGCGCAAGCTCGCGCGGATCACCGTAGTACTCGTCCTGCGCCTGCTGAGACAACGTGAACGGCCCCGGCACCGTCGCCTTGATACGTCTGTCAGTCAACGTTCTCAAGAACGCGACGTGACGCGCATCCGCAGAGTACTTCCGCCGAACCCGGCCAACAATTCGAGGCACAAACACTTCCTGACCACTGCGCCCACGGACGGTGCCCGGATGCTCCATGTCGAGACCCTCCAGAACAGCCGCGAAGTGATTCGAATAGCTCTCGCGCCTGACCTCCCCGTCAGTCACGACGTCAATCCCCGCCCGCTCCATGGCCCGCACCGCTAACTCAGTCGCGTCATCCTGCGCTTGTTCGAGCAACTCGCCCTCAAGCCGCCAGAGTTCAGGCCTACGGATCCGGGGCACCCGCGTGCCCAACGCCGAATGATTGATCAGCCAATCCGGCTGCGGATAGCTACCCACGACAGCAGTTGGAAGAAGACCCAGGCCGATCGGACAAACCTATCCTCCGCGGGCCAGAACCAAAAACCGACAGGTCCACGCACCGGAATGGCTCATGGCTTTGATCCCCCGGAGTGTGTTGACGCGTTGACCAATCGGGACCCGACGACCGCCGCGAGCTACGCGGATCCCAAAATCGGATTGCCACCAAGACGAGCGTCGCAAACGGACACCCCGCGACGGCCAGGACGAAAAACGTCCGCAACAAGCGCAGACTGCCGCAAGCACGAACCAGAATCAGTGCCGGCGACTGCAGAACCCGGCAGCGTGACTGCTGCTCCAGCTCTGGGACGACGATGAGCAGCAGTCGGCTGCTGACCGCCCAATTGCGGCGGGAGCAGCAGTGACGTCTTCGCTGCTACGTCGGCGACGAACCAGAAGTCGCGCCGGGGCTCAATCAGAGTCTCGAGCCGAGCGCCGACTGGCGCGGGAAGCGGATCGAGTGCGCTTCCTGGCTGGTGTCCCCAACCAGCGAGCGACCCGCGCGACGACCGAGGTGCTGAGCACTCGCTGGCTGACGCCTCGGATGGGTCGAGGGTCATCGATCAGCACCCGCGGCATCTTGGCGATGCGGCGACTGGGAATCCGGTGGCCCGGCATCTGTTCGGCGTAGTTCAGTAACACCTGGTGCTTCATGCACCCGGTACTCGGCGGCTGCTCGACCAACGAACGCCGCCAGGGTAAGGCCCGCGCGGTCTCACCTGGTTCCATTTGTCCGATGCGCGCGCCGGCTTCTTAGCCGAGGATGAGTCTGCGCCGGAAACACAGGCGCCTCCTCAAAGACTGGAGCCCGCTGATGCGAACCTCGATCCGAACCTCTTTCCGCCCAAAGCCCGAGACCACGCCGAGCTCGGCTGACGTCCGCGGCCACCTCGTGGAAGTTCCCGCCGATGCGGCCGCGCGCACCAGCCTGCGAGACCCCTACTGGGCGGCGGTGGTCATCCGGCCGGCCGTCGCCGCAGACGCCAAGGCGCTGCTTCGGCTCGCCGAACTTGACAGCGCCCTGGTTCCCGCCGGCGACGCCGTCGTCGCCGAGCAGGGCGGCTCGCTGATCGCCGCCGTGGCGCTCAGCGACGGAGCCTCAATCTCCAACCCGTTCCGGCCGACGGCAGACATCGTCGCGCTTGTGCAGCTCAGGGCAGCGCAGCTGCGACGGCGACAGGCACCCGACCGCCGCACAGCGCGCCCGCGCGAGCGCTGGTACGCGCCACGGGGCGTCGGGTTCGTACGGCGCCCGGAAACAGCTTGAGAGGTCTCAGAACCCCTTTAGCGCTTCGCTCGCTGCCGGACCCACGAACCAACATCAATGTCAGCGGCTGCAGAGCCCGGCAGCGTGACTGCTCCTCCACGTCTCGGACGACGGGGAGCAGCAGCCGGCTGCTGACCGCCCAATAGCCGCGCAAGCAGCGGTCACGTCTTCACCGCTAAGTCGGAGACATTCCAGAAGCGGACTGGTTGGATCGGTGGGAGGCGCCTGGGCCGCGCGGCTGTGTAGGCCCTACTGGCCCGGTTTGCTCCCACCGACCCAACCAGTCCCACACGGGAAAGAACGACACTCGCGTCTGGGCCGTTTGGCGGCCCAGACGCCTCCTTTGTCCAGCCCATCACAGACCGCCACGCGCCGCGATGCGCTGCGCGACCGTCTCCAAGCTGGCCCTAGGTCAAGTCAGAGCCTGAGAATGCGAGGACCATGAACACCCATTCCTCTAAGCACGCTAGCGCTCGTGCGAAATCACTTGCCCACAGGCTCGCAACAACAGTTTGGATGTCACGGGTCCTGACGGACGTCAGGTTGCTTGGGGAGTAGGCGGTGGCCGTCAACGACGGCGGTCGCGAGGTCGATGAGCTTGCGATTGTCCGCGCGTGACCGTTGGCGCAACATCTCAAACGCGGCGTGCTCGTCGATCGAGTGGCGTTCCATCAGGATGCCCTTGGCTCGCTCGGTGACCGCGCGACGCCCGAACGCGCCTTCGAGATCGTGGTATTCCGCGAACCGTCGCAGGACGATGTCGATCGAGCTCTGCCAGTCCTCGACGTCATCATCAGAGATGTGGGCGAACACCCCCCGCCTGGAGGCTTCGCGGACAAACGCGGGATCGGGCGCGTGCAGCAGCACGATCACCGGGCAGGCGGCCTCGCGGACGATCTTGTCGATCAAGTCCAGCGCGTGCTGTGAGCTCTCCCCAAGTCCGACCAGCGCAACATCGGGACGCTCGCGCGCGGTCACCGCGCCGACGTCCTCAACCTCGATCTCGCGTGCGATCACCTCGTGGCCAAGCGCGATGACGATCGGCGCGACGAGCGCGAGGCGGTCCTTGCGTTCGTTGGCAATCAGAACCCGCAGGTGCTCGGTTCCGATCCTGAACGGCTCCACGATTAGATTCTAGATTCGGCGTGAACTAACCCGACCGCTACAGCCGTAAGGCGCGGGCGGAGTATCATCAACAGCAGCTTCGCCTCAACCCTCCGGCGGGCACAAACGCCCCGGCTCCAACCACCGGCCGGCCCACGTACTCAGCGGACATCATTGTCCGAACGCGTCAGGAGCTGTAGCTCATGCGTCGCCTCACACAAGCGTCCGATCACGATCGGTTGGCCTGTCACGGATCCCGCCGCCAAGTACGCCGACCCTGTTCATCTCACGGGCGTCTGCGGCCTTATCGAGGCCAACTCGTGACGCCGCCCCTCACGACCAACACCAACGGAGAGCCCGTCGCCTCATGACCACAGCAAGCCAGCCTGATCGATCCTCGACACCGAAGATTCTCCCTGAACCGGTTCACGTCAAAGACGACGGCGCCACGGCGTCTGCGGCGGCGAGGCAGTCACGAGATCCGAGATCCGAGCTGCGCCGCCTGGTCGGACGTGCCGTCGCCACGCTGATGAGAGCCCTTCGCGGAGATATGAACATGGTCGACGCCTCTCCACCCGCTGCGCGCGAGGATCCTCCGGCGCCGGACGCCTGATGTCGGGGGAAACACCCACCCCAGGGCCCGATCCCCGAAAGCCGATCCCACGTGACCATCGTGGGTGGCGCGTGGCTCCCGCACCCGACGGGCGCGGCGCGCCTGAAGAACCCAAGCCTAAGCGGCCACATCGGTCTCGATGGTTTCTCTGGTTCGCCATCGGGCTGCTGGCGTTCAACCTGGGTTCCGTGTTTCTACTCAAGCCACACAGTCAACCGCAGGTGAAGGTGCCGTTCAGTCCGTACTTCCTGTCCGCCGTAAAGGCCGGCAGGGTGGTCTCGATCGCCTCGAAGGGCGACACGATCCAGGGAACGTTCAAGTCGCCGGTGCGCTATCCGATCGCCGACCGCAAGGCCACGCCGACGACTCTGTTTGCGACCGAGGTTCCGAGCTTCTGGAACAACGACCAACTGACCGCCCTGCTCAGATCCGAGGACGTCCAGGTAAACGCGCAGTCAACGACCCAGACCACACCGCTGATCGTCTCGGTGCTGCTCGGCTTTGGGCCGACGCTGTTGATCGTCGGGCTGTTCATCCTGCTCGCCCGCCGAGCGGTCAAGAGCGGGGGCATGGGTGCGCTGGGCAACTTCGGGCGCTCCAAGGCACGACGGATCGACCCGGCGACGATCCGGATCACATTTGCAGACGTGGCCGGGATCGATGAGGCCAAGGCGGAGTTGACCGAGATCGTCGATTTTCTCCGTAACCCACAGCGCTACGGTCGGCTCGGGGGGCGCATGCCGCACGGGGTCCTGCTGTCAGGCGCGCCCGGGACCGGCAAAACGCTGCTGGCCCGAGCGGTTGCTGGGGAAGCGCACGCGGCGTTCTTCTCGATCTCGGCCTCGGAGTTCATCGAGGCGATCGTTGGGGTGGGAGCATCGAGAGTCCGGGATCTGTTCGCCAAAGCCAAGGAGGCAGCGCCGTCGATCATCTTCATCGACGAGCTCGACGCGATCGGACGCTCGCGGCAGGGCTCGGTGTCGATCGCCGGCTCCAACGACGAGCGCGAGCAGACGCTCAACCAGATCCTTACTGAGATGGACGGATTTGAGTCCGTCGAGGCAGTCGCGGTGCTAGCCGCGACCAATAGGGCCGAGATCCTCGATCCGGCGCTGCTGAGACCGGGACGCTTTGATCGCCGCGTCGCCGTCCAACCACCGGATCGAGTTGGCCGGCGGCAGATCCTCGAGGTTCACACTCGGTCGATCCCACTTGCGGCCAACGTCGATCTGGAGGCCCTCGCGGCAACAACCCCCGGCATGGTCGGCGCCGACCTGGCCAATCTCGCAAACGAGGCGGCACTGCTCGCCGCTCGCCGCAACCACCACACCGTCCAGACGTCTGACTTCACCGACTCACTCGAGAAGATCCTACTTGGCGCTCCCCGCGGAATCGTCCTGTCAGCCGCCGATCGCGAGCGGACGGCCTACCACGAGGCCGGTCACGCATTGGTCGGGATGCTCACCCCCGGCGCCGATCCCGTACGCAAGGTCTCGATCATCCCTCGCGGCGCCGCCCTCGGCGTCACGCTCTCCTCGCCCGATGACGACCAGGTCTCGTATACCCGCGAGGACCTGCTGGCCAAGATTAAGGTGGCGCTCGGCGGCCGAGCGGCGGAGGAGATCGTGTTTGGGACGATCACCACCGGAGCTGAGTCCGACATCGATCAGGTCACCGCGATCGCGCGCCAGATGGTCGGCCGTTGGGGAATGAGCGACGCGATCGGATTCGTCAGAGTCCTTCCCGCCGACGGACGCGGATCCTTCCTCGGCAGATCCGATGAAAGCTCCGAGGCCACCCAGCGCGTCCTCGACGAAGAGGTACGCCAGCTGATCGAAACCGCCCACCGCGACGTGGCGACCGAGCTGACCGAGCACCGCGATCGACTCGAGACACTAGCCCACGCGCTCCTCAAGAACGAGACACTCGACGAGGTCGATGCTTACGCCGCCGCGCAGATGCCGCCCCGCAATCCAGACTCCGACGCGGACGCGCCCGCAACCCACCCCGTCGCCGGTGGCAATAACCGTCAACGGCGTCGCGCAGAGCCCGCGTCCGACACCACGGCGCGCCCAACAACATGACCTGACGCCGAGGCATTCACCCATATGCCCGCCAGCGCTATCAGGTGTACAAGCCGAGGTCTGCGGATAATGGTCCGCCGGCCTGGCGCGGATGCGCGAGCTCCAGCGAGCCTGGGAGCAGCAGAAGCACATCTCTGCGCCGCTGAGGGTCTGGAGCGGCTCGCTCGCGCTATGGATGACGGCCTGCCGGGCCGGTTCTGACGCCGACCGGGAGCGGCATTGCATCGTGGCTTGGCCGCCGCCAAACCGTCGCGGTTAGGGGCGGTGGCGTCGTCGGCTTTGGATCAGCGCGTGGTTGAGGATCGCCTGGTCGTCGTCCTCACGGGCAACTACGGCGACCTTGTTCCAGGCGCCGGGATGGTCGACCCGCTCGTTGTAGGTCTGAGTTCGAAAGCGGTCCGTGTAGAGCGTGGGCAGCCCGTCACCGGCACCGTACATGCGCCGTCCGCCGTCGCTGCCACGGATCACCGCGATGAGCTCGCGGGTCTGCTCATAATCGTCCGCCGCGACGAACTCGACTAGCGGCCGCTGCGGGGATCCGCCAGTCAGGAAGGCAACGACATACTTGCGGTCGCGCCCCCACCTGTTATTGCGGATCGTCTCCCCAAGCCCGATCTGAACCGCGCCCTCGGCGCGCGTCCTGCCCATGAACACGCGGTAGGGCGAATAGTGATCTCGACCGCTCGGCCATCGATACGCCTCTCCGTCGCGCTCGCGCACCACATGCCAATCATCTGGAAGGTCGGTGGTCCGCGGGCGAGCGGGCGTTTCGGCTTTGTCCGAGTCGCCATCGGCGCCCAGAGACCTGATGATCGGTGTGTCGAAGCCGGCCTGCGAGAGCTGCGTCAGTAGGGGGCCGAGCTCTCGATCGGGAACGTTTTGCACGGTCACAGAAAACGGGCACATCAGTCATTCCTACATCGATAACGTAGACGAACGTAGCAATGTAATCTCGCGTCGTCAAGAAGTATGTTACGCTACGTCGTGCGGTCAGAGCCCCCACCGACGTCGTCGAGCTGTACAAGCTCCCCCTCGACGCCACCTCGGGCGCAGGCGGCATCGGATGACTCAACCGAGTTATCCCTACCTCAAGAAGAGAGTTGGGAGCATCACTTATGCATGCCACCATTCGACGCTACGAGGCGATCGACAAGACTCGCATCAGCGAGCTCGTCAAGAAGGCCGAGGACAGCCTCCTCCCCCGCCTCAGCGAGCTACCGGGCTTCAACAGCTACGACCTGATCGAGACCGACGACGGCGTCATCAGCTCCGTCGATGTCTTCGACACCGCTGAACAGGCTCAGGAGTCAACCCGCGTCGCGTCCAACTGGGTGCGCGAGGAGAAACTCGAGCCCGCACTCCCGAAGCCGCCGAAGATCACCAGCGGGAAAGTAGTCCTACACAAGACACGCGAGCTCGTAGAGGCGTAACCGCCTCGAAGCCGTTGCCGTAAGCAGAAGCTGCTGTCGTAAGCAAGAGGCCCGCGAAAGCGGGCCTCTTGCTGCTCCGGGTCCTCGATCAAACCGACAATGCCACCTGTTGCGCGAAGTCGCGAGCGGCGTCGCGCCCATGCCGATCGTCGCTCACGTTTGCCCGATGGCGCGTCCTAGAGCCTGCTCTAGGATGGACAACTGCCAGACGGTGAGGAAGGACGAGGAGGCTTCGATGATGACCGAGGATGAGCAGGCTGACCATTACAACGTTGCGGAGTGGCGCGGCAAGATGCTGATCGATCGTGACGGCGCCAGGATCGGCAAGCTGCAAGAGGTCTACGTTGACGTTGAGAACGATGAGCCGCAGTTCGCCACCGTCAAGGAGGGCTTCATCGGCCGCCACCTGACTTTCGTGCCGCTCGGCGGGATCACGGTGGGTCCCGATGACCTGCAGGTCACGGTTACCAAGGCGCAGGTTGAGTCCGCCCCAAACATCGAACAGCACGGCGATGAGCTCTCCCAGGCCGACGAGTCGGCGCTCTACCACCACTTCGAGCTCAACTACACCCCACCTGATACCGAAAGCGGACGCCGGCTCGCCCGCCGCTGACCCGTCACCACTGCCAGAGCCGGCGAACTTCGTTGGGCCAGCCGAACGCAATCGCCCGCCGTCGCAACGAGCTACGCAGCAGCCACGCTCAGCGAGGGGGCACCGCTGGTCACACGAAGCAGCGTCAGTATCGGCGACTGCAGAACCCCGCAGCGTGAGTGCTGCTCCAGCTCTGGGACCACGAGGACCAGCAGTCGGCTGCTGACCGCCCAATTGCGGCGGGAGCAGCAGTGACGTCTACGCTGCTACCTCGGCGACATTGGAGCAGCGAGTTCTCAGCGCTCCGGACTTCTCCTCTGGCCCGATCGTTAGCAGCGAGGCTGCTAACACTTGGAGCGACGCGTGCTCGGATTCCGCGCAAGGGAGGGCCGGCGGCGGGGACCGCAAGATGCGCGCGCCGACACGAGAGCAGGTCAGGCGAAGGTCAGGTCGTGTACTGGCACGACCGCCGACCTCTGGGTACGCGAATCAGGTATTTACGCGGTCGCGTCGGGAGCGGCGGTGCTTATCGCGGCTGTGACCGGGTCTTGGTTGAGCCATCGAGCACCGATGGTGTCGGCGATGCTGGCATCGGTTCCACCGCCGGCGAGCGCGAGGGGGGCGACGGAGGCGAGCTCGCGCAGGCCGCCGAGAGCGCTTCGAGCCAGCTCGGGAATTGCAGCGCTGACGACGACGAGCGCGGGCTGCAGGAGATCAGCTGTCTCGATCAGCGTCGGCAGCGGAGTGTCGGCTCCGAGGTAGGTGATCCGCCAGCCGTGAGCGCGGAGCGCGAGCCCGAAGCAGATCAACCCGAGATCGTGTTGATCTCCGGGAACGCAGGCGAGCAGTGCGTGCGGACCGCGACCGCGCCCCCAGTCGCGCGCCAGGGCGAGCAGCCGGCCGCGCAGCAGCGCGCTGGCGAAGTGTTCTTGTGCGACCGATGCCTGAGCGTGCGCCCAGCGTTCGCCGAGCTCGTGGAGGTAGGGAAGGACCGCGTCCCGCAAGACGGTCTCGAGTGGGTAGGAACCCAGGAGCCGGTCGAGTACCGAGTGCGCGCCGACATCGTCGAAGCCGTCGAGCGCCCGGCGCAGCCGCTCGCCGAGCGCAGCTGCCGTCGGTGCCCCACCCGGGTCATCTGTTCCGCCGGCGGGGTCAAGTCGCGCCGGCGGGTCGGTTCGTGCGAGCCGAGCCGCCTCGGCTGCCGATAGGCCTTGCTCGAGGTGCTGGAGCATGCGACGGATCCGCCGCTCGTCGTCTTCGGCGTAGAGGCGGAATCCGCCGTCGGTGCGAGTGGGCGACAGGATCCCGTAGCGACGCTCCCACGCGCGGAGGACCTCCGGCGAGACCCCTACGCGGCGGCTCAACTCCCCGATCCGCACGGGCCCGCGATCGGCTTCATGAGCACTCATGGGATGAGTGTACAGACTCTGGACAGACTCTTGACAAGCTCGGGACAACTCTGTACGGTCCTTGGACAGTTTCTATACAAAGGAGTTCCTCGAATGAAGAAGTCGTTCGTCACAGCGCTGGCCGTCGCCCTCCTTGGGGCGATGACACTGGGTGTGGTCGCCTCGTCAGCATCGGCTCCGCGCAAGCCCGCCAAGAACATCGTCCAGACGGCCGTCGCCGCCGGTTCGTTCAAGACGCTCGTCTCGCTCGTCAAGCAAGCGGGCCTCGCGGGCGCCCTCTCCAGGCCGGGGCCACTGACCGTGTTCGCACCGACGGACGCGGCGTTCGCGAAGGTGCCGAAGGCGACACTCGCCGCCCTCGCCAAGAACAAGTCGAAGCTGAAGGCCGTCCTGCTCTACCACGTGGTGAAGGGCAATTTCACTGCCGCCCAGGTCGTCAAGCACCGGTCGCTGACCACGCTGGAGGGCGGCGCGCTGTCGATCCGAACCCGCACCGGCAACGTCTACATCAACCGTGCACGCGTGATCAAAGCCAACGTCACGGCATCCAACGGCGTGATCCACGTCATCAACCAGGTGCTGATCCCGCGGTGACCCACCCCGACCGGTGCCGGCCTAAGACCATGATCCACCCCTACGGAAAAGCCACTATGACAACGCTCACCCTTCCGCATCTACCCGTCGGCGAGAGACTGCGCGGACGGCGCCGTCCTGTTCGGCGCGTTGTCTCCCTTGTGCCTGCGTCGCCCATCCTGAGGCACACAGGCGCTGAGCGCCCTCGCTGGGCCGCTCTCCCAGCGTCCGTCGAGCCTGGTTTGACGAAGGGTGATCGCTGAGATGAGGGTTGCGGTGGTAGGTGCTGGGGTCTCGGGGCTGGTGGTGGCGCATCTGCTGGACCGGACGCATGACGTCACGGTGTTCGAGGCGAATGGCTATGCGGGCGGGCACACGAACACGGTGCGCGTCGACACGCCGAACGAGACGCATCAGGTCGACACCGGGTTCATCGTTTTCAATGACCGAAACTATCCGAACTTCGAGCGGCTGCTCGAGCGCCTGGGTGTTGGCTGGCAGCGGTCGACGATGAGTTTCAGCGTCAGCGACAGGATGGGGGATTTCGAGTACAGCAGTACGTCTCCGAGTGGCCTGTTCGCCAAGCGCGCGCATCTCCTGACCCCGTGGTTTCACCGCATGGTTGCCGATCTGGTCCGGTTCAACAGCGCCGCCAGGGAGCTGCTTGGCGATCGTGCCGAGGACGTCTCGCTTGGAGAGTGGCTGGAGCGTCATCGTTTCTCGCGGGCGTTCATCGAGCGGCTGATCGTGCCTCAGGCGTCGGCGGTGTGGTCGGCCGCGCCGCGGCAGATGTGGAGTTTTCCCGCCCGTTTCTTGGTCGAGTTCTTCGACCATCACGGGATGCTGGCGTTCCGCGGTCGGCCTCGCTGGCGGGTGGTCCGTGGGGGCTCCGCCCGGTACGTCGAGGCGATGATCGGGCCGTTCTCCGGTCGGCTGCGGTTGGGCACGCCGGTCGATGCCGTCACGCGTCACGACGATCATGTGCTGGTCAAGCCGCGTGGCGGTGAGGCAGAGCGCTTCGACGAGGTTGTCCTGGCGACCCACTCCGACCAGGCGCTGGCGCTGCTTGCCGATGCCAGCCATCGTGAGCACGAGATCCTTGGTGCGATCCCCTATCAGCCCAATGAGGCGGTGCTCCACACCGACGTGCGGCTGCTGCCCAGCCGCCGGCGCGCGTGGGCGAGCTGGAACTACCACCTGCTGCCTGAGCCTAAGCCCGCTACCACGGTCACCTACCACATGAACCGGCTTCAGTCGCTGCGCGCTGAGCGCGAGTTCTGCGTGACGCTCAACCGCGCCGACGCGATCGACCCGGCCCAGGTGATCCGGACGATCCCCTACGCGCACCCGGTACACACGGCCGCCGGGGTCAAGGCGCAGGCGCGAGTGGGTGAGATCGACGGACGCAACCGGACGCACTTCTGCGGCGCCTACTGGGGATGGGGGTTCCACGAGGATGGCGTTGTCAGCGCGCTGCGGGTGGGCGAGCGCTTCGGAGCGCGGTTGTGAGCGCGAGCTGCATCTACGAGGGCACGATTCGCCACCGGCGGTTTGACCCCCGCCGCGAGTTCAGCCATCGACTGGCGCTTGGCCTACCTCGACCTCGACGAGCTTCCCGGGCTGCTTGAAGGCCGACTGGTCGCCCGGCGCCCGGGGCTGGTCCGCTTTCGCCGGCGCGATTACTTCGGACGATCCCGCTGCGCCGCTGGATCGCGCTGTGCGTGATGTGGTGGAGGACCAGACCGGTGCGCGACCCGAGGGCCCGATCCGGCTGCTGACGCAGCTGCGCTCGTTTGGGCACTGCTTCAACCCTGTCAGCTTCTACTACTGCTTCCAGCCGGGAGGCGAGCGCCTGCAGGCGCTGGTCGCGGAGGTGACGAACACCCCCTGGGGCGAACGGCACGCCTACGTGATCGAAGGCAAGCAGCGTGACTCTGCGGTGCTCGCAGGTCAGTTCGATAAGGCGCTCCACGTCTCGCCGTTCATGGGCATGGATCATCGCTACGAGGCCCGGGCGGCCGTGCCCGCCCAGACGCTGTCGGTCCACATCGCCTCGCGCCGCGCGGGCGTCACCGTATTCGACGCGACGCTGGCGCTGCGGCGCCGAGAGCTGACACGGCGCTCGATCGTGGGGACCGCCACGCGTTACCCGTTTGCGACGGTGCGCGTGCTGGCGCTGATCTATGCGCACGCCCTGGGGCTGAAGCTCGCAGGCGTGCCCGTCCATCGCCATCCGCAGGCGGGACCGGCATGAGCGTCTGCCTCTCTCGCTGGCTCGTGTCGCTCCTGCTGCGGCGGATCAGGGTCGGCAGCCTGCTCGTCGTGGAGGGCGACGACCGGCGCGTGTACGGGTCCGGGCCGCCCGGTGCCACCGTCTGGATCCGGTCCTCGCGGACGTGGCCGAACCTTCTGCGCGGCGGCCGCGGGATGGCCGAGGCGTTTGCCCAAGGCCTCTGGGAGTCACCCGATCTGGTGGCGCTCATCAGGCTTGCGGCCCGCAACGCCAGCGGCCTCGATCGGCTCCGCCTGCGACTCGCACCGCTGCGCTGGCCGCTGCAGCGTGGCAGGGCCGTGTTGCGCCGCAGCACGAAGCGCCAACGCCGGCGTGACGTCGCCGCCCACTACGACCTCGGCAACGAGCTGTTCGCGCGGATGCTCGATCCGACGATGAGCTACTCGTGTGCGCTCTTCGAGCGGGAGGGGATGACGCTTGAGCGCGCGCAGGTCGTGAAGCTCGAGCGTGTCTGTGAGCAGCTCGACCTCGGTCCGGCGGATCGCGTGCTCGAGATCGGAACCGGCTGGGGTGGCTTCGCGCTTCATGCCGCCGCGACCCGCGGCTGCCACGTGACCACGACTACGATCTCGCGCGAGCAGCACGATTACGCCGTCGAGCAGGTCCGCCGCGCGGGACTGAGCGACAGGGTCACGGTCCAAATGGAGGACTACCGCGAGCTGCGAGGCCGATACGACAAGCTCGTCTCGATCGAGATGATCGAGGCGGTCGGCTGGCGGCACTTCGGCACCTTCTTCGACAAGTGCTCGGAGCTGCTGGCTCCCGACGGCGCGATGCTGCTGCAGGCGATCACGATCGACGACCGCGCCTACGAGGTCGAGAAGGCATCGAAGTCGTTCATCAACACCTACATCTTCCCCGGCGGATGCCTGCCCTCACTCGAAGTGATCACCCGCAACCTCGCCCGGCGAACCGACCTGCAGGCGGTGGGGCTCGAGGACCTGACACCGCACTACGTCGAGACGCTCCGGCGCTGGCGCCAGAACTTCACCGCCCATGCGGACGAACTCGCGGAGCGCGGCTACGACGAACGCTTCCGGCGGCTGTGGACCCTCTACCTCGCCTACTGCGAAGCCGGCTTCGCGGAGCGGCGGATCTGCGACGTCCAACTGCTGCTGAGCAAGCCCCGGTCCCGAATCACCTCACGCACGCACCGGACAGGCTCTGGTCACAGTCAGCAGCGCGACCTTTCGCTGAGCGCATGATCCCTTCGCTGCTCGACGACGTGCTCGACCGTACCGTGGTCGCCGGCTTCACGAACCTCGGCTACCGAATCCGCAGCCGCAGATGGAGCGCGGCTGAACTGCAGCGGATGGAGGGCAAGGTGGTACTGGTCACGGGCGCGAGCTCGGGGCTTGGCTTGGCCGCCGCCGAGGGCTTTGCGCGTCTCGGCGCCACGGTCTGGCTCGTCGTCCGCAGCCCTGGGCGCGGCGAGCAGGCGCGCGCGAGGATCGCCGAACGGTCCGGTAACGACGATGTGCGGGTGGGGGTCTGCGATCTCAGCGAGCTTGAAGTCGATCCGGCAATTCGCCGGACGCTTTCGAGACGACGCTTCGCGCCTGGACGTGCTGATCAACAACGCCGGGGCGATGACCGAAGCGCGCGAAGTTTCGGCCGATGGGATCGAGCTCACGCTCGCCACCAATGTCGTCGGCCCGTTCGTGCTCACGAACCTGCTGATCCCACTGCTCCAAGAGAGCGCCCCAACGCGGATCATCAACGTGTCCTCTGGCGGCATGTACACGCAGAAGCTCAGGGTTGATGACCTGCAAAGCCAGCACCGGGAGTTCGACGGGCCGAAGGCGTACGCGCGCACCAAGCGCGCGGAGGTCATCCTCACCGAGCTCTGGGCAGAGCAGTTGGCGGGCACCGGGGTCGTGGTCCACGCGATGCACCCGGGGTGGGCGGACACCCCCGGCCTGCGATCCTCGCTGCCTCGCTTCTACAAGGTGACACGCCCCTTGCTCAGAACGCCGGCGGAGGGCGCCGACACGATCGTCTGGCTCGGTGCCGCCGCCGAACCGGGCCGCAGCTCAGGTCGGTTCTGGCACGACCGCCGACCGCGTCCCACGCACTGGCTGGGATCGACACGGGAGACGCAGCAGGAGCGCGAACGGCTCGTCGCCGAGTGCGTACGGCTCAGCGGCTGGCACGACGCATCCGTTCCGACCGCGTCGACTTCAATTCCAGAAGGAGAATCTTGATGGCCCATTACCGAGCATCGATCGACATCCAGCAAACCCGTGAGGACGCCTTTGCCTACCTGAGCGACCTCTCGACGACCAGGGAATGGGATCCGGGCGTGGTCGAGGCGGAGCGTCTGAGCGGTCAAGCGGTGGGCGAGGGAACCGAGTTCCGGCTGGTTGCCGCATTCCTCGGCCGCAAGAACGAGCTGACGTGTCGGATCGTCGAGTACGACCCACCGCATGCCGTTACGTTCCTTGGCGAGAACGCCACCGTGGTTTCGCGGGACAGGATCACGTTCGAGTCGACCGCCGCGGGCACACGCGTCACCTACGACGCCGACCTTGCGCTGAAAAGCGTGCTCCGGATCGCCGACCCGCCCCTGGCGCTCGCGTTCAACCGGGTCGGCGATCGCGCTCTCGCCGGTCTCACGCGCACGCTCGCCCTCTCACAGCCGCGAAGACTTAGCCCACTATCCGGTCGGGCTCTCGACGGCACGGAGTACCAGCTGCCGGGCGATCTCGCCAAGCCGCACGCCCTCCTCGTCGTCGCCTTCCGCCGCGACCAGCAGCGTGTTGTCGACCAATCGCTGCCGTGGCTGATCGACCTCGAGCAGCGGCGCTCGGACGTCGCGGTGTACGAGTTGCCGGTGCTCTCCTCCATCTATGGTCCGGCGCGGTGGTTCATTGACGGTGGCATGACGCGCGGGATCCCGGACGCCGCCGCCCGCGCCCGCACGATCACCGTCTACACCGACGTCGGGAAGGTCGCCCGCAACCTCGGGCTTGCCGGCTCCGACACGATCGCTGGGGTAATCGTCGAGCGCCCCGGCTGGATACTGACACGCGAGACGGGCGGTTTCGAGGAGCGGAAGGCCGAGCTGCTGGCCGCTGCGCTCGCGCCGGAGCCGTCGTCCGGCGCGACCGCCGCATGAGCGCACGCGTGCTCGTCACCGGGGCGACCGGGTTCATCGGCGCCCGCCTTGCCGCCAGGCTGGCAAGCTCGGGACGGGAGGTGCGCTGCCTGGTGCGCGACCGCGTCGGGACCCGCGCCCGCGAACTCGAGCACGAGGGCTTCGATCTGCACGAGGGAGACGTGCTCCGTCCAGAAACGCTGCGCGGCGCGGGCGCCGGGATGGACGTGGCGTATTACCTGATCCACTCGATGGGTCGAGGGGGCCCCAAGGACTTCGCCGCCAGCGAGCGCGCCGCTGCCACTGCGTTCGCCCGGATGGCGCGCGCCGAGGGGATCGAGCGGATCATCTACCTCGGCGGCCTCGGTCACCGCCCGCAGTCCCAGCACCTGCGCAGCCGGCACGAGACCGCGCTCGCGCTCCGCGAGCACGGCCCGCCGCTGACCTACTTCCGCGCCGGAATGGTCGTCGGGCCGCAGAGCGAGTCCTACCGGACGCTGCGCTACCTCGTGCAGCGGCTTCCCGCGATGATCGCTCCGGCGTGGCTTGAGAACGCGACCCAGCCGATCGCGATCGACGACACCTTGAGCTATCTGATCGAGGCAGTGACGGTCGAAGCGTCGGGGGGGAGGGAGATTCAAATCGGCGGCCCCGACGTGCTGACCTACGGCGAGATGCTCGACCGGATGGCCGACGTCCTCGACATCCGCCGCCGGCTGCGAATCCCGGTGCCGCTGATCACCCCGTGGCTCTCCTCACTCTGGATCGGGCTCGTCACACCCGTCGACGCAGGGGTAGCAAGACCATTGATCGAAGGGCTCGCCACGCCAACGGTCGTCACCGACCGCTCCGGAATGGCGCTGTTCGACATCAAGCCAATCAGCTTCGACCAAGCACTCCGACGCGCCGTCGCAGAAGACCCCGAACTTGCGCTCACATGAGAGTCCTCGAACACCTCTTCGGCTCGCGTCCCGCCGCATCGGGATCATCCTCCTGTGGCTCATCCTCGGTGGGCTGGGCCGTTCGTTCGCGCCCGTGAGGCGGCGCTCCGCCACGGCACACGGCACGGGGATGCTGCGCGGGCTGGCGGTGTCCGGCGGCGTCATCACTTCGGCCGGGATCGTGCTCGCGGGGACGTTCACGATGCTTGCGACGCTGCCGCTCAAGACGCTGGCCGAGCTGGCTTCACGATCGCCTTCGGGGTCCTGCTCGACACCTTCATCGTCCGCTCGGTGCTCGTGCCCGCGCTCGTTTTCGACATCGGCCCTCGCGTCTGGTGGCCAAGCGCCCTCGCCCGAAAGTTGACACGCGGTATCGACGAGGCGAAGCCGACTCCGTGCCGCGCACCGACGAGCGCCACCCCGAACGGCCGGCGGCGTTGGCAGCCAGCGACACCCCGGACGGCCCGAGCTGACGATGGAGCGAGCCTGGGACTACCCCCGCCCGCCGGCCGCCGTGCCCGGCGAGCGTCGCGTCCGGGTCGAGCTAGCCGGCGAGGTGCTGGCCGACTCCACCCGCGCCATGCGGGTGCTCGAGACCAGCCACCCGCCGACGATCTACGTCCCGCTGTCCGACTGCGTGAAGAGCCCCTGGCCGAGAGTGACGCACGCTCGACCTGGTGCGAATTCAAGCGCCCGGCGCGATACCTGGACGCGGTCGTCGACGGCCGGCGCTTCAAGACGGTCGGCTGGCGCCATCACGTCGCCTTCTACCCCCGGGACGCGTGGACGCTGCCTGGCTAGATGACGAGCGACGTTCAGGCCCAGCAAAGCGACTTCTACGGCGGGTGGATCACCGGCGACCTCGTGGGGCCATTCAAAGGGCCGGTCGGCACGCTCGCCTGGTGAAGTCACGTCCAGTGGACGCTCCCTCTCCTGCAGCAATCCCCGAGGTCGCTTCCGTCGAAGTCGTCGAGGTGCTGTTGAAGCATTCGGCGACAGGGTCGATGACGAGCCGTCGCTACGGGTCTCAGCCAGTCGATGCCCCGGAAGTGCTCGTCGACACGAGGGCTTCACGCGGCGCTTCACAAGAGGCGGCTGCCGCTACTGCCGCTCTCGACGACCTAATAGGTGAAGCCGGCGAAGCTTGGGTCAAGAGCAAAGCAGGACAACTCGCCAAATTTGGGTGGCGTCCAATGACTGCTGTAAATTCGCTCGCGGTTCAGGTTCCCGGGGTTGAGTCTAGGCGGCGGTCACCCCCTCGTCGAGCGTGTCTGGGTCGGCTTGTTGGTATTTGATTCGGTAGAGGTGTTGGCGGTCGACGTCGGTGAAGGTTGCGCCGTTGCTGGCGTGGCTGAAGAACAGGTCGAGCACCGCCCAGACGAGCGAGAGACAGCTGGTCTCGCCGGGGAAGCGGCCCATCACCTTGGTGCGCCGGCGGACCTCGCCGAGCGATCTCTCGAGGAGATTCGTTGACCGCCACCGTTCGCGGTGTCTGAGTGGGTAGCGCAGGTGCGCGACGAGCGCGTCGAGGTCCTCGGCGAGGCAGCGAGCGGCCGCCTCGTAGCCGCGATGCTCGAGCTCTGAGATCAGGACCTGGAGGCGGAGCTTGCCGTCCTTGACGCTGGTGGCATCGGTCAGCGCTGACCAGTAGTTAAAGCGGATCCGGTCATGCTCTGACTTCGGGAGCTTTGCTATGAGATTGCGCAGGCGGTGAACCGCGCAGTGCTGACGATCGGCGCGCGGCCAAATCTCTTGGACCGCCGAGATCAAGCCCGGAGCGCCGTCGGCGACGACCAGACGCGGCGCGGCGAGCCCGCGACTGATGAGATCGCGGCCGAGCTCGACCCAGTCCTCCGTGGCCTCCCGCGCCCCCAGGCGCACGCAAACCAGCTCTCTGGCGCCGGTTTCGGTGATTCCCCAAGCGCAGATCACGCCCTCCTTCGGGCCGCTGGGACGGACCGGGAGGTAGATCGCGTCGAGGAACAGCACGACGAGGTTGATGTCCTAGAGCGAGCGGCGACAGAACGCCGCAAACCGCTCATGCAACTCCGCGCAGATCGCCGCCACCGTCGACTTCGAGGTCTTCCCCAGCCCGGCCTCCTCGCACAACGACTCGACGTCGCGCATCGACAGGCCGCGCACGAACCCACCGATCACCAGCGCCTTCAGCGGGTCCGTGCGCAAAAGCCGTTTGCAATGCCACTTCGGGAACAGCTTCGAGACGAACGGGATCGCCGCCTCCCGTGCCTGCGGGATCTCGATCCGCAGCTCACCCTCCCCAGTCTGCAGGTGCCGGGGGCGGAACCCATTGCGCTTCCCGACCCCGCCTCGGGCTTGCGCTCATAGCGAGCGCGACCCAACCAGCTGTCGAACTCCTCCTCGACAGCCCGCTGAATGATCAACCGGGCACCGAGCCGCGCCAGCTCGGACAACATCTTCTGCGGGTCATCGACCAGCCCCCGACCCAACACCTTGTCGATCTCAGCTTGTATCTCCGCCGACGGCGGTACGGTGCGTCTCACGGCGTAGGCCTCCTTCATCGTCTTGGTAGGACTTGAGGGAACCTACGCCGTCGCTACGACAGCACCCGACCCGTATTTACAGCAACGTTTGGACGCGACCCAAATTTGGGTCGTCCCCGCGTATTCGCCACAAGCGGGGAAGCAGACACGGAGCTCCGCAGGGTTGTTCCTCGACAGCTGCATAGGTAGCTTCGCGCCGCTACTCGCTCCGCGAGAACCTGCGACCGGCTCGGCGTTGGTGCGAAACAAGCGCATGGCGGCCGGGAAGCTCACTTCTCGTTTCGCGAACAACCGGCACCCTGGTGAGCCTCCCTACCCAGCGGTCGGACTGCTGCTTGGGCTGAGCCGTTGCGCAGAGCGGCAGTCACGCCGAGGCTGCCCCCGCGGCGACCGAGCGGCAATGTCGCACAGATCACCGTGCCTTTAGCCGCCGCCACCCGCGGCCACAACAGGCGTTAGGCGCTCCGCGCGGCTCAGTTCGAATCGCCGAGAAGAAGCTCACGCGTTTGCCTCGCCGGGGGACCGGGTCTCACTGGACTTGGTCGCGAAGCCGCCGACCGAGACGATCGCCTCGCCGAGCACCGGTGACTCAGCGCTCAGCGCGACGACCCAGACGAGCGGATCTTGATAGTCGTCGTAGTCCGGCTGGTCCGTCCCCTCGACGACGGCCAATGCCCGACCGGCGAAGGTCACCTCGGCCCAGGTCGTGCCGTAGCGCCGCTCCGCCTCCCCGATCCGCTTCCGAACGTTCTCCGGTACCTCACTCGGCGCGATGATCTCCTGGAGGATCAGGTCGGGAGGACCGACATGTGTCGGGTCGACATCGCCGATACGTGGGTTCTCACTCGACACCAGGCCTTCAGCCTAAGCCCCGAGCAGGCAGCTCGGCAAGCGCAACCCCCTCCGCTTTCGCTTTGTCTGGGATCACCTGGAGCAGCAGTCGGCTGCTGACCGCCCAATCGCGGCGCAAGCAGCAGTGACGTCTTCGCTGCTATCGGCGACAAGGCAGGAGCGGTCTCACGCCAACAGCGTTGTCCCCGGGATCGCCGGAACAACGGCGGTGCGTACCCGCCTCGCGGACCGGCGCTAGGCCCGCCGCAGGCCCTACGTGCCTATGCGGAGCCCGGTGTCGCGCGAATCGCGCGGCGCTGCCGCTTCTCGAGGCATGAAACTGCCTCTCGGAGGCTCCGTCCGGGGTGGGTCTAAGGTTCGGCTATCCGGGACAGGGGCCTTCTTGGGAGAACGCAGACGGGTAGGCCGTTTTGTGCGATGGGCTTCGAGCCCGTGGTTTTCTTTCGGCCGCCCCTGCGACTTGCCTGGATTGAGCTTTGAGCTCGTATCGGTCTGTGTCGTTGTCCCGCTGGTTCTCCCGCTGCACTGTCAACCGAGTTGTTGGAGGTGAGAGATGGCGTTTCGAGATGGGTCGGTCGTGCGATCGGCCTGGATGTTCACCGCGATTTCTGTGTGGTCGCGATCTGCGAGGACGGGATGGTCCGCTCGGCGGGCGGGTGCCGAGCACCCCGGAGGGTCTTGCGACGCTGGCGGAGAGTCTGCTGGCGTCCGATCGGGTGGCGTTGGAGGTGACCGGCAGCTGTTGGGAGGTCGCGCGGATCCTCGAGCCGCATGTGGATCGGGTGATCGTGGTCAGCCCGGATGACACTGGGATCGCGAGCGCGCGGGCGAAGACCGACCGGCTTGACGCGCGGGCGCTGGCGAGCTTGTTGTGGCGGGGTGAGCTTGACGCGGTGTGGATGCCTGATGAGCGCTGCCGGGTCCTGCGCCGTCGACTCGCGCGCCGTGAGCAGCTGGTGCATGCCCGGTCGCGGGCGAAGAACGAGATCCACGCGGTGCTGCAGCGTCGGCTGCAGGGCAAGCCGCCGTGCTCTGATCTGTTCGGCGTCAAAGGCCGCGAGTGGCTCGCGGAGCTTGGAGTTGCCGCTGGAGGAGCGCGAGTCGGTGACGCCGGGATCCGCCACATCGAGTTCCTGGACGCAGAGATCGCGGCGGTCGAGCGGCTGATCGCCCAGCAGGCGCTGTCCTGGCCGGAGATCCGCCGGCTGATGACCGTCCCGGGGGTGAACCTGATCTGCGCCGCGTCGTTCATCGCCGCGGTCGGTGACCCCAACCGGTTCATGACCAGCCGCAAACTGGTCGCCTATCTCGGCCTTGACCCGAAGGTCCGCCAGTCCGGCGAGGCGCCGGCGCGCAGCGGCCGGATCTCCAAGCGCGGGTCGCCATCCGCCCGCTGGGCGCTGGTCGAGGCGGCGTGGACCGCGGTCCTGCAACCCGGGCCGCTGCACGCGTTCTATGAGCGCACCAGTGCCCGCCGTGGGCACGGCAAAGCGATCGTCGCGACCGCCCGCAAGCTCGCGGTCCTGTTCTGGTGCATGCTCACCCGCGGCGAGGACTACGCCCACCAACAGCCCTCGCTGACCAAGCAAGAAGCTCCGCCGGCTGGAGATCACCGCCGGCGCCCCCAAATACACGCGCCGAGCCCCGCCGGGTCTGGTCCGCCAACGACGCGATCCGCGACGCCGAACGCGCACTCGCCGAGCAAGCCGAGACCTCCTACAAGCGGATGGTCCAAGACCAGCAGGCCGGACGGCCGGCGAGAAAAGTGGGCGCGAGCGTGACACCGGAGCGCGCATAGATTAGGCCCTCAAAGGGCAAAGCCGCGCGGCAGACTCAAAGCTCCTGACGCCTGCGCTTCGCTACGTCAGTCACCCGCGCCCGACCAACAACCTACGCCGCCATGACGACGCCGACAACCCCGGCGACGACACCGCTGCGCAAATACCGAGCCAAACACGCGCCGATCGACACCCGACCCGACCGAGATCGAGCCCACACGGAGCGATCTAACGCCCTACGCGACCCGCCGCCCGACCGATCGCACCCCCGAAAAACTTCACCCAAGACCCTTGACTTTCATCGGTCGATCAAAGCGGCAGGATCGCTACCGAGTTCCGCGAGCTGGGTGAGAACATCTGCGAGCGGCTCTAGTAGCGTCGATCTCATGAGTGCACGTCCGACGTAGAAGCGGCTCAACCTCTGCCAGCTCGCGGACCACGACTTCCCGCTGTACGGCGGTCTTCCCATAGGGGTTGGTGGTGCGCGTCTCGATGCGGCTGAGGAGCACGTTCGCCGGAGCGCTCAGCAGGACAACGGCGTCGAAGCGGTCATACAAATTGTCCTGGTTTGAGACGGTCCCAGAGACGTAGAGGGAAGGGCCCCCGTCACCCCCCGCTAGGAGTTCCGCCATCTGCTCCTCCCGCCACACGTAACCACCCTCAGCCTCTGACCACTCTGTCCAGTCGCCCTCGTCGGTATCGACCGTCCGAAAGCCCAGAAGCCGCAGCCTCTCAAGCACGCTGGACTTCCCAGTTCCGGACATCCCGGTCACGAGGATCCTCCTCGATCATTCGAAGACTAGGCAAGGCGAGCACGGCGCTTCTGCTT
>CAWDSW010000009.1:0-87319 GCA_963805095.1 uncultured Solirubrobacterales bacterium | reverse complement strand
GAACCGCAAGGTTGAAGACCATGCGGATTGCAGCCCGCGCGGTCGGACAATTCGAGAGGAGGACCGACGATGTCCAACGCTACGCGGTGGGTCGGCATTGACCTGCACCGCCGCCGGTCGCAGATCGCTGTGATCGACCAGGATGGTGAGCTGACGCTGTCCAAGCGGATCCCGACCGGGCGTGAGACGATCACCGAGCTGCTCGGCGATCCAGACGAGACGCATGTCGCGTTGGAGGCGACCTACGGTTGGGAGTGGCTGGCGGAGATGCTCGAGGAAGCGGGGTTTGATGTGCACCTCGCGCACCCGTTGGGGACCCGGGCGATCGCTGCTGCGCGTGTGAAGACCGACGCGGTCGACGCCAGAACGCTCGCGCACCTGCTCCGCACGGGGCTGTTGCCCGAGGCGTACATCGCCCCGCCCGAGCTGCGTGACCTGCGCGACCTGCTGCGCCACCGCGCGACGCTCGTGCACCTGCGCACCTCGGTCAAGAACCGGGTGCACGCGCTGTTGGCCCGCCAGGGCATCCTGCCCGAACACACCGACCTGTTCGGCACCGCCGGCCGCGAATACCTGAGCACCTTGCAGCTGCCCGACGGGCCCCGCCGCCGACTCGACAGCCTGACCGCGCTGATCTGTGACTTCGACCGCGAGATCACCAACACGACCAGCGAGATCGACCAGCGCGCCAAAGCCGACGAGCGGGTGAAGCTGCTCTGCCAGATCCGCGGGATCGGCCCCTACACCGCGATGCTGATCATCGCCGAAGTCGGCGAGGTCAAACGCTTCCCGACCGCCAAGCACCTCTGCCAGTGGGCCGGTCTGACCCCGACGGTCCGCAGCTCTGACGGCAAAGCACGCCACGGGCACATCTCCCGCCAAGGCTCCACGATCCTGCGCTGGGCGCTCTGCGAGGCCGCACAACACACACCCACCGGCGGCGGGCCGCTGCGCGCCCAATACGAACGGATCGCCAAACGCCGCGGCAGCAAGATCGCAAGAGTCGCGGTCGCCCGCCAAATCCTCACCCTCTGCTACTACGGGCTCAGAGACGGCGAGATCCGCTGCCTGGCCCGTCGACCCCCCAACCCCAACGACGAGCTGGCGGACGCCGCATGACACCCCCCAGCCACCGCCGAGCTTGCGCTCAACCAACGGGCGCGAGGTGCAGGCCAGAGCGAGCTCGCTCCTGTGTCTGGTCTCCTCCACACCCGTGAACAGGACGACCGCCAGTCTTGATTGAGCCCCCTGGCACCGCACGACACACTGGTCCGCCCAGCGCGACCGAATGGATGACTGGAGCCTCCTCCCACGCCGAACCGCAGCCCGCGCGCCGGCACCCAACCACCAGAGGCCCCTGACCAAACCGCCCCTTGACACGAGCCGGCCCTTCATGGATGACACAGGAGGTCTAAAAGCGCCAAGGCTGCGGACGGGTGGGGTTGGACCACGGAGCCAGGCGCCTGACTCAGGAGTTGCGCACCGTGGGAAAATCCGAGTGGGAGCTTGCGGACGCCATGCTGGCTCACCCATACGAGCTGACGATCTTTGTTGCGACTGGCGTTGGCATCGGCCATCTGGTTGGCCTGTTTGCTCTCCTGCGCGAGCTAAGGAGAGACGTGCGCGAGCGCACTACGACTAGCCGAGGCGCGACGGCTGCCCGTTGCGCAGCCCGACGCCACCCCCGATGCGTTCGTGTGTTGGAAGTGGAGGTCGCGCAGACGCGGTCAGCGCCCTGACGTTCGAATCGCCGCTCGCGCGAATCGGGATTGAAACGCTGGGTCCTGTGGGTAGGTAGGCTCCATACCCGGTCGAGGTGGCAGTGTGGGAATTCGGCTGATCGCCATCACCGGGGGAAAGGGGTCGAACGTGTCTGGAGATCAGAAGAGGGCGCGTTGGTTCGGCGTGCTGTTTCTCATCACGTTCGTCACGTCGATCCCAGCGCTGGCGCTTTACGAGACTGTGCTCCGGCATCCGGAGCGCTACATCGCGGGGGTTGGTCACGACAATCAGGTTTTGCTCGCGGCTTTGCTTGAGCTGCTGCTGATCATCGCCAACATCGGCACCGCGGTCGTGATCTTCCCGATCCTTAGACGACAGAACGAGGAGCTGTCGCTCGGCTACGTGACCGCGCGCCTGGTCGAATCCACGTTCATCCTCGTCGGCATCCTCTGCATGCTCGCGATCATCACGCTGCACCAACAGGTTGCAGGTCCGGCCGAAGGCACGGTCGCCTACACCCTCGCCGCGATCAAGGACTGGACGTTCCTCCTCGGCCCCGGCTGGGTCGTCGGCTGGGGGAACGGCCTGATCCTCGGCTACCTGATGTACAGCTCGGGCTTGGTGCCACGACCGGCAACGTGGCTCGGCCTGATCGGCGGACCGCTGATCATCGTGTCCGGGACGGCCATCATCTTCACCGGCAACGAACCGAGCCACGCGCTGCACTCGCTGCAAGCGATCGTGACCATCCCAGAGTTCGCATGGGAACTCTTCCTCGGCGTCTACTGCACGATCTGGGGTTTCAGACACGATGCCCCGATCCTTTCCAGCAGCGCCCGATGACGACTCAACCCGAGCCGACTCCACACACCCCAGATGCCGCGACCGACGCTCTCCCAGCGCCGTGGGCGTCTCTGCTCGACGGCACGTCCGGCGGACCCGAGCGAACGTCCCTCAACGGAAACCGCAACGGGGAGTGCTCCTTTGGGCTTATAGGAGCAGCGCGACCACCGGTTGACGATCGCTCTGGCATCTCGAGCACCTCGACGCCCGCCATCGCAATGGCGACGGACCGCTGCTGCGGCTGCACCGGCGCGGACGAGCGCTCGGCCACGAACCCGATCGTTGTCAGGTCGACGACGTTGTTGACGATCCCCTTGGGGACCGGAGTCGCAGCGGGCAATTGGATTACCCGGGCTGGCTTCTGAGTCCACTTGATCATCGTGCGGCGGCGCTAGGGTTTGATGCCGTGGAGCCAGACGACCGGGAGGACTACGCCATGGGCTGCAGGGCGCCGGGAGATGAGTGGGTCGAGGTCAGCGAGGTCTCAGACACAGCGAGATCCCAGCTCGACGCGTCGGCTGGTGCCGACGTGACGTTGCGTTGGGCGACGGAGCGCTTCGGCGGCTATGTCGGGCGTTTGATCCATCCGCGGATCGGGACTAGCCACGAGGTAGATCTTCGGGCCTTCGAGGGCTGCGATTTGGAGGCTACGCGCGTGTCGATAGGCTTCGGGTATGTCGATCCGGCGAAGGTCGGGACCAAGCGTTAGGACTACCTGCCCGAGTAGTGGAGGGGACAGCGCTCGGCTGACGCTACACGTCTCGGCGCGGCTTCCCCTTCCTCACTGAAACCAGCATCAGTGTGGGCGGTTGTCGAGCCCGGCAGCGTGACTGCTGCTCCACGTCTGGGACCACCCGGAGCAGACGTCCTATGTCATCCATGAAGGGCTCTGGGATGTCAAGTTCTGGTTGGTCTAGGGGCCTCTTGTTGTTTGGTGCCGTTTCGCTGGCTGCGTTGCGGCGTGGGTGGAGGTTCCAGTCATCCATTCGGTCGCGCGTGGCGGACCAGTGTGTCGTGCGGTTCCCGGGGGCTCAATCAAAGCCGGCGGCCGTCGGTCTCAGGGCTGAGATCGAGGCCAGACACAGGAGCGAGCTCGCCCTGGGTTGCACCTCGCGCCCGTGTGAGCGCAAGTCGGTAGAGGGGTTGGTGGTCTCATGCGGCGTCCGCCAGCTCGTCGGTGATGTCGTCGGGCTGGTTGCAGGCAGCGGATCTCGCCGTCTCTGAGGCCGTAGAAGCAGAGGGTGAGGATTTGGCGGGCGACAGCGACCTTGGCGATCTTGCTGCCGCGGCGTTTGGCGATCCGCTCATAGTGGGCTCGCAGCGGACCGCCGCCAATCGGGATCTTCTGAGCGGCCTCTGTCAGTGCCCAGCGCAGGATCGGGGAGCCCTGGTGAGAGATGTGCCCGAGGCGAGCTTTGCCGTCGGAGCTGCGGATGGTTGGTGTCAGTCCGGCCCACGCGCACAAGTGCCGGGCGGTTGGGAAGCGGTTCACATCGCCAACCTCGGCGATCACCAGCATCGCGGTGTAGCGCCCGACACCACGGATCTGGCACAGCAGCTTGACGCGCTCATCGACCTTCGCACGCTTGTCGATCTCGCGGGTAACGGCAGTGATCTCACGGTCCAGATCACAGATCAGCCGGATCAGGCTGTCGAGCCTGTCACGGGGGCCGGATGGCAGCTCGAGGTTGGCGAGGAACTCGCGGCCGGCGGTTCCGAACAGGTCTGCATGCTCAGGCAGGATCCCTTGACGGGCCAGCAGCGCGTGCACCCGATTCTTGAGCGAGGTTCGCAACCCCACCAGCGCGTGACGGTGACGCAACAGGTCACGCAAATCACGCAGCTCGGCGGGAGCGATCCACGCCTCCGGCAGCAGGTCGGTGCGAAGCAGGTGCGCGAGCGTGCGAGCGTCGACAGCATCGGTCTTCACCCGCGCCGCAGCGATCGCCCTGGTCCTCAACGGGTGCGCGAGGTGCACATCGAACCCAGCGCTTGGCAAGTTGATCAGCAAGCCACTCCCAGCCATAGGTCGCCTCCAGCGCGACGTGAGTGTCGTCGGGATCACCGAGCGCATCGGTGAACGTCTGCCGGCCCGTCGCGATCCGCTGCTGAGTGATCTCCCCGTGCTCGTCGATGATCGCGATCTGCGACCGGCGGCGGTGCAGATCGATGCCGACCCAACGCGTAGCGTTAGTCATCGTCGGTCCTCCTCTCGAATTGTCCAGTCGCGCGGCTGCAATCCGCGCGGTCTTCAACGAAGCGGTTCGAGGCGGAGGACCGACTTCCTGCGCCGCCACGACGCCGCGTCGTCCGGGTCGCCGCCGCCCGAGCCCTTCATGACATCAAGCCGGGGCGTGATTTGGTGTAGCGATGAGGTCGGTGGTGGCGGTGTGCTTGTTGGTGACGAGGTCGGGCCGGGGGCCTGACGGGTTGGGGATGGTGATGGTGATGTGTTGTTGCAGGCGCGGTGTGTCGTTGGGGGTCGTATGGGGTGTGGGTCTGCCAGCATTGCCAGATGATGCGGCTGATCGCGCGGCCGAGGGTTCGTAGCGCCCGTTGGTGGTTGTGCCCGCGGCGCGCGGGCGTTGGCGTAGCGGTCAGCGGCCCAGGGGTTCCACATGCTTGGTGCTGTGCGCGAGGACGGCTAGCGCTTTGCGTAGGCGTTTGTTGCACGCCCAGCGGAAGGTCGCGGTCTTGCGTTTGCCGGACTCGACGGCGACGGGGGCTTGGCCGGCGTCGGCGGCGATCGCGTCGCGGTGCGGGGTAGCGGGCGCGGCAGTCGCCGATCTCGGCCAGCAGCGTCGCGGCGCAGATGACCGACGTCGCGGCTGCGAAAGAACGATCGGAAGATCTCCCCGTCGGGATGGGCCTCGAGCGCGCTGGGCGATCTCGGCGTCGAGCTCGGCGATCTGGGCGACCATTGTCTGCAGCGTCGCGCACGAGCGCCGAGCACGATTTGGCGGCGCGCGAGGGTCTCGATCTCGTCGGCGCGGCCGGTCGGCGCCTGTGCGCAGCCGCTCGAGCAGCCGCGCCGCGGTCTGTGCGGTTGTTGTAGTGGTTGGCCCTCAGGAACGCCGCCAGGCGCTTCTCGCCGAGCCGGTGGGCGTCGGGGGGGCTGGGATAACGCGCCAGGAATGCGAGTGAGATCGGGCTGGTCAGATCGCTGAACAGACCGATCGGCGCCGGGCCAGAACCGCTCGAGCTCCGCGTGGAGTTGGTTGCTCATCGCGACCCGCGCGTTGACGAGGTCCTCGCGGGCGCGAGTGAGCGCCCGTAGCGCCTTGGTCTGGTCGCTGTCGGGCTCAAGGATCCGGAAGCGATGAGCGTCGGTCCGCGCCAGCTCGCACAGCACGAACGCGATCAAACCGATCTGACTTGCCGCCCGAGGCGCGAAACCGATCCCGAGCGGCCTTGACCTGATTGGGATGCAAGGCCAGCACCCGCACCCCGGCCTCCAGCAGCCGATCGACCAATAGCCCGTCCGGGCGCTCGATCGCGACCACCTCGACCTCAAAGCACGCCAGCGCCGCGCACAGCGCCGCTGATCCCGTCCTCGTTATGCGCGAACGTCGCGGCCAACAGCTCCTCGCCGGCCGGGTCCTCGATCAGCACGTCGTGCTTCTCAGACGCCCAGTCGATCCCCGCGCAATTACCCATCATCTACCTCCCGCCTGTTCAGACGCATTCGACACGCTGCCTCGACCCGGAGGTACCGTTACGGGTGCTCATAGACAAGGCCCTCACCAGGGGCTACGTCCTGTCGCCGCTCGCGGCACCTCACCACCGCCGGGACGGGCTGGTCTTCTCTCAGGCCCTCGCACAGGGCAAGCAGTCGTGGCCCTCTCCCGACGGCGGTCGAGGCAACACAAGCTTGGCCTATGAGCACTCGAGACGTTCGCGGTCGTGTAGACAGCCGACGATCACGTGGGTTTGCAAATTCATGTAAGCGCTTTGGCGCGTTTTGCCGCTTGCCGAGTTGGAACAGGCCAAGTCCTGGGTCGCGGGCAGCTGAACATAACGACTAGTCCGGGCTTCCCACAGAAGGCTCGCCAACCGTCTGACGCACCTGCATCTCGAAATCCGGGCGGTTTCAACCAACGGGCGACCTGGTCTGAGGCGATTGTCCAGGAACTTGCGGCGGTTTGGTCCTAGCCGCGTGAGAGATGGCGTCGATCGAAGATGCCCACCGCAGCCCCGTTGCCAGTGCTGCGTAGCTCGTCGCGGTACCCGAGCCGTCTGAGACTCGCAACACCCATGGCTGGCACGTTTTGGGTCGCGGTGTAGCCGTCGCTACCGCGGATCCCAGACAGTTTCTGCTGGGAACTACGCGGCGGTCGGGGTCAGGACGCCGCGCACTTGTCGGGCTATCTCGAGATCCTCGTGTGCGGTGATCACGATCGTGCGCGCCGCAGCTTGATTGCTCGAAATATCTGCGTCCGCGCTGGTGGCTGCATTAGCTGCTTCGTCGATGGCGAGGCCGAGGAATCCTAAGCCTGCGACTGCCTGGCTTCGCACTTCTGCGGAATGCTCGCCGACGCCGCCGGTGAAGGCGAGCGCGTCGATGCCGCCGAGTGCCGCCGCCATCGCGGCGACGGCGCCTCGCAGCCGATGGATGTAGACGGCGAGGGCGAGCTGTGCGGGCTCGTCGCCTCGGTCAATGCGTGAGAGGACCTCGCGCATGTCGCCGGTGCCCGCCAGGGCCAGGAGGCCAGATTCGTGCTCGAGCGCCGCCGCGAGCTGGAGTTCGGAGAGTCCTGTGTGTTCGAGGAGCCACAGCACGAGTCCGGGGTCCACGCTTCCCGATCGGGTCGCCATCACAAGCCCGTCGAGTGGCGTGAACCCCATGGTGGTGTCAACGGAGCGTCCGTCCGCGATGGCACACAGTGACGCTCCTGCTCCGAGGTGGCAGCTGATGAGGCGAAGATTCGCCGACGGTTGATCGAGGAGCTCAGGCGCCCGCCGTGCCACCCAGGTGTGCGACAGCCCGTGGAAGCCGAACCGGCGAACGCCGAACTCGTCGCGCCAAGCCTGCGGCAGTGCATAGGTCGTCGCGGCGGCAGACAACGTGTGATGAAAAGCGGTGTCAAAGCACGCCACCGCGGGCACACTGGGGATCTCGCGGGAGACCGCCTCAAGCGCGGCGAGCGACTTGGCCTGATGCAGCGGTGCCAGTTCCTCTAGTCCGTGGAGCTCAGCCTTCACCGCCTCGTCGATCATCACCGCCGAGCGAAATCGCGTCCCGCCGTGCACGATGCGATGCCCGACCGCGTCGGTGTGGCCGAGTCCGTCCTTGAGCGCGGCCAAGAGCTGCGTTTGATCGAGTCGCGCTTGCGGCGCCGACATGTCCCGCTGTGCGATGGTGCCTTCCTCGTCGAGAAGCGTGAGCTTGATGCTGCTCGAGCCGGCGTTTACGACCAGGATCCGCATGGTGGTGGTGGCAGCGGCCACGTCCAGTCCCTCACATCGGGCGCGTCGTCTCCGTTTTCGCGAGTGTAGGCGCGGTGTCGAAGGCGCGCGTCGACCATCTGTTGGCGCAGGT
Organism: uncultured Solirubrobacterales bacterium; assembly: GCA_963805095.1. GTDB lineage: Bacteria > Actinomycetota > Thermoleophilia > Solirubrobacterales > Solirubrobacteraceae > Palsa-465. The sequence goes on along the minus strand of CAWDSW010000009.1, from coordinate 79,215 downwards.
GTCCGGCGACAGTGCTGAGCTCTGGGACGCGGTCGATCACGTCTATCACTAGGTGGAAGCGGTCGAGGTCGTTGAGCATCACCATGTCGAACGGCGTGGTGGTGGTGCCCTCCTCGTTGTAGCCTCGGACGTGGATGTTGGCGTGGTTTGTCCGTCGGTAGGTGAGGCGATGGATCAGCGAGGGGTAGCCGTGGTACGCAAAGATCACCGGCCGGTCGGTCGTGAACAACGCGTCGAACTCGGCGTCGGAGAGGCCGTGCGGGTGCTCGGTATCGGGCTCCAGGCGCATCAGGTCAACGACATTGACGACGCGGACGTTCAGATCTGGCAGGTGCTCGCGCAGGATGGCGGTTGCCGCGAGCGTCTCGAGTGTCGGTACGTCTCCGGCGCATGCGAGCACAACGTCAGGGTCCTGCCCGTCGTCGTTGGATGCCCACTCCCAGATTCCGATACCCCGGGTGCAATGGGCGATCGCTTCGTCCATCGTCAGGTAGTCGAGACAGGGCTGCTTACCGGCGACGATCACGTTGACGAAGCCGCGGCTGCGCAGGCAGTGGTCGGCGACCGAGAGTAGGCAGTTGGCCTCCGGCGGGAGGTAGACACGAACGATTGCGGCCTTTTTGTTGACGACGTGGTCGATGAAGCCCGGATCCTGGTGCGAGAAGCCGTTGTGGTCCTGGCGCCAGACGTGCGAGGTGAGCAGATAGTTCAGCGACGCGATCGGCTGGCGCCAGGGGATCTCGCGCGTTACCTTCAGCCACTTGGCGTGCTGGTTCACCATCGAGTCCACGATGTGGATGAAGGCCTCGTAGCAGTTGAACAGGCCATGGCGACCGGTGAGCAGGTACCCCTCCAGCCAGCCCTGGCACAGGTGTTCGGACAGGACCTCCATGACACGACCGTGCCGTGCGAGATGGTCGTCCCCAGGTTCTAGCGTTCCCTGCCAGACACGCTCGGTGGCTTCGAACACGTTCGTTAGCCGATTCGAGGCTGTCTCATCCGGGCCCATGATCCGGAAGTTCTGGGGGTTGGCGCGGACCACGTCTCGGAGCCACGAGCCGAGCACCCGGGTTGGTTCGCTCGAGGTCTGGCCCGGGGCGCTGATCTCGACGGCGTAGTTGCAGAAATCGGGGAGGTCGAGATCCCGTAGGAGCCGGCCGCCGTTCGCGTGCGGGTTCGCGCCCATGCGGAGGTCCCCGTCCGGGGCGAGCTGTGTGAGCTCGGGGCGTATCGTGCCGTGCTCGTCGAACAGCTCCTCGGGCCGGTAGGAGCGCATCCATTGCTCGAGCTGATCGCGATGATCGCTGTTGGTGCGGACCTCCGCGAGCGGTACCTGGTGAGAGCGAAAGGTGCCCTCGGCCGGCAGTCCGTCGACGATCTTGGGGCCGGTCCATCCCTTCGGGGTGCGCAGGATGATCATCGGCCAACGCGGCCGCTCGTCAGATCCTTCGTCTCTCGCCGCATGCTGGATCGATGCGATCTCAGCGACGATCTGGTCGAGCGTGGCAGCGAGCAGTTGGTGGACTTCAGCGGGTTCTGAGCCTTCGACAAACCGAGGGGCGTAGCCGTAGCCCTCGAACAGAGATCGAAGCTCCTCGTTGGGAATCCGTGCGAGGACGGTTGGGTTGGCGATCTTATACCCGTTGAGGTGCAGCACAGGCAGGATCGCACCATCGCCGACGGGGTCGAGGAACTTGTTTGAGTGCCAGCTCGCCGCGAGCGCGCCGGTTTCCGCTTCGCCGTCGCCTACGACGCACACCGCGAGGAGATCTGGGTTGTCGAGAACGGCTCCGTAGGCGTGAACCAGCGAGTAGCCGAGCTCGCCGCCCTCGTGGATCGATCCCGGGGTCTCCGGCGCGACATGGCTTGGTATCCCACCTGGGAACGAGAACTGGCGAAACAGCCGTCGTAGTCCTTCCTCGTCTCGCCCGATGTGAGGGTATGTCTCGGAGTAGGTGCCCTCGAGGTATGTGTTGGCAACCAGTCCCGGTCCCCCGTGGCCGGGACCTGTGACGAAGATAGCGTTCAGGTTCTCGCGGCGGATGACCCGATTGACGTGCGCATACAGTAGGTTCAGCCCGGGTGTCGTGCCCCAGTGGCCGAGCAGGCGCGGCTTGACGTGTACTGGCTGGAGCGCATCGCGAAGTAGCGGGTTATCGAGCAGGTAGATCTGGCCGACGGAAAGATAATTCGCCGCACGCCAGTACGCGTCGATCAGCTCCAACTCGCGGCCGTCGAGCACCGTTCGCGTGCGGTCCGCAAGGATCTCGGAAGTCATTCGGAAGCGTCGGGCCGGGGTTGGCCAAACCGGTCGGATGGGAACTGCCAGGCGGAGGTAGGGAAGTCGATATCGACTTCGCCGCCCGCGGATTGGCAGTGGGCATCGAAACCGTTATGGAAGATGTCGAGCATCTCGTGATTATCAGGGAGGACCTCGGCGACGAAGTGACGGATTTGTTTCTCCTCGGCTTCGCGCGCGAGTTTGGCGATTAGGATGGTTGCCAGTTGCTGCCGGTGGGTCTCGTCCACCTCGGCTCGCGGGCCGTGCATCCTGACACACGCAGCGTGGCCAAAGATCCGGGTGCTGTTGTCGACCGCGAGGGTCGCGATGATCTGTGCCATTGGCACTCGCCGCCGATTTGGCTGCTGCATGCACGTCGCAGGCGGGGGAAAAGAATCGCATCCGGCGTGACTCCGGTATCAGCTCCTGCATGAATCGTAAGAGCGCGGGTTCGTCGCGCGGAACGTGGTGAACCCAGATCTGTGTTCCAGCGCGAAGTCGCGCGATCGTGTGAGGCTTAGTCCCGCTGTCTTGCGGACCCGCGCCTGTGCCCGTCGTCGGTGACCGATTCTCGGTGATGCTCATTGGCTCAGGCTATGCGTCGCTTAGCGGGCGGCCAACGGTGTCGAGGCGCAGTCTCACTGCACGGAACTACGCGATTGGATGCCTGGGGCGCCCCGACGCCGCACTACCCGGGGAGGTGCGGACGGCAGGAAGTTCGTGCCGGCCCGCATCGCAAGAATCGCCGAGGTATTGGCGAGAGCGCCGATACCACAGCCACGCCCCCGCGTATGAGGGTTTCCCGCACTCTCGATTTCGCATTGCGCGCGGCAGCCCGTCGCAGCCCCTGCGACCCGAGTGCCGTGCTCGACGCCGATGGCCGGCGCTCTGAGTCAGGCGACCTTCGCTTCGTCAAATCCCGCAGTAGAAACTCGTCGCTGTGCGACTCCAAGTAGGGCGAGATGCAGTCCGTTGGGAAGTGGCGAGGGCAGATCAGCGAACGCACGCAGCTCGACCGCAGAATGGGACGCGAGCGGCTCCGGGCAGCTCCCGCAGGCTGGACCTCGTGGCGGGCTCGATGGGTCCGAAGGCAAGCGCTGCCGAGCGCTTGGTCAGCGAGACCGCGATATACAGTCGTCTCGAGCTCAGCGGCCCGCCGTTGCTCGTGCTCAGTTGGGTGGAGAACAAGCTCGCAGGCGACCTCCGTGCCGTACACGACGCGGTGGCGTGGACCAACGTCTCGATTGCCAGCAGGAGACCCAGGTCGTCGAGCGCCGCCGGACGCCGCTCGTTGATATCGCCGGGCTGCTCGCACACCCCGGCGACAAGCGAGTCCGGATCCTCGAACAGCGCCGCGGAAGACGCCCACGAGCCAGCGCCGTAGACGTGCAGTTCGACGACGTTGCGGGCGACGAGCTTGGCATCAGCATCTGAGGCGATCAGCCCCGCGTGCGCGAGTGCAACCTTGCTCTCTTCCGACCCATGTACGCACGCCGATCGTCTCCAGTCGCCTCGAAGCGTCCGCGTAGCCAGCCGGGGCAACCGCCACAGCACACGGAGCGCGATGCAGAACGCAGCGAGTGTCGTCGCCCGCGAAGATCCGCCCGGCCGCCGACCGATGAGCTGCCAACACCGATCACATCGGCGCCGTGCCGATCGGCATGTCGTGAACGCCGGCGCCGGCACTCGCCGCCGGGACACTGACCATCTCGGCGTCCGACGCGAGCAAGCCATGTTCACGCTGCAAGAGCTCGCGAGAGAGATCGCGCTCGGCAGCGTCGAACGCGCCGCTCGAGCCTCGTGACGGGGACCGCATCAATTACTGGCACGCTGGTCGATCAAGGAGGTCGTCTCGTAGCCGGGCCTGAGTCATATCAGGACTGGGCGGCGACTCGGGTGAATCGAGCGCTGACATATGGCGCGAGTGTGCTTAGCCTGCTGCGACGCACGCCGAGATGCGGTTTGGTCGACGAGCACAAAGTGCGAGGCGAGCGATGGGTAGTTCGGGCGGGGCTTGGCGCGGTTGCAGACGCTCTCGCACGGGCGGGTGGTAACGCACCCGCGCGTCGATCGCTGGCAGCGGGTTGTCGGCGACGAGCTCGCGCCAGGCGCGCTCGTGCTCGCCTGCCTGGATGTGCGCCAGTCAGGCCTGAATGTTCTCGCCGGCCGGGAAGCCGGCGTTGCACGGCGGCAGCAGGTCGACGTAGACCGGGCTCTGCGAGCGGACCGGCCCTGACCGCGCGTGCCCATGGGCGAGATCCGGCAGCGGCGTGATGTCGCGCGGCGGGGTCACCCTGCGTACGGCGCGATCGCGGCGACGAGGTCGAGGCTCGACAGCACCCCGATCGGCCGGGCTGACTCGGGTCCGACGACGACGAGCTGGTGGACGCCGCCCGAGAGCATCATCTCGCCGGCCTCCGGCAGCGGTGTGTTCGCCTCGACGGTCAGCGCCGGCGTCAACGCAAGCTCACCTGCGGTGGCGCCGAGGTCGCTGTGGACCGCCGCACGCACGAGGTCGAGGTCGGCCACAACGCCCCACACGAGCGGCTCGGCCTCGCTGCCATAGCTCGCGACGACGGCGACGAAGTGCACGCGATTGTCAGTCATGATCTGGGCGACAACCGGCAGCGGAGTGGTAGACGGGCAGGCCACGATGCCCGGGTGCATCGCCTCGGACACGGTGGCAGCGGAGAACGTCATCTCAGTGCAACCAGTGCGCGCCCGGCATACCGCGCGCTCTCTCCCAGCTCTTCCTCGATCCTCAGCAGCTGGTTGTACTTTGCGACGCGTTCGCTTCGCGCCGGTGCGCCGGTCTTGATCTGCCCGACGCCGGTGGCGACGGCCAGGTCGGCGATGAACGTGTCCTCGGTCTCGCCCGACCGGTGTGAGATCACGCAGCGGTAGCCGGCCGTCCGGGCGATCTCGATCGTGTCGAGTGCCTCGGTCAGCGTCCCGATCTGGTTCAGCTTGATCAGCACGCTGTTGGCGATCCCGCGCTCGATCCCGTGGCGCAGAATCCCCGGGTTGGTAACGAAGATGTCGTCGCCGACGAGCTGGAGCGTGTCCCCGAGCCGGTCGGTCAGCTGTTTCCAGCCGTCCCAGTCCCCCTCGGCGAGCCCGTCCTCGAGGAACAGCAGCGGGTAGCGGCCGGCAATCCCGGCCCACAGGTCGATCATCTCCGCGCTCGACAACGACCGATCCTCGCACGCCAGCTCGTAGCGGCCATGACGGAAGAACTCGCTGGTGGCAGGGTCGAGGCAGATCGCGACGTCGTCGCCGGGGCGGTAGCCGGTCGCTTCGATCGCAGTGACGATCAGCTCGAGGGGCGCCTCGTTGGACTCGAGCATCGGCGCGAAGCCGCCTTCGTCGCCGACCCCGCCGGCCAGCCCTCGCTGCTTCAGGGTGCTTCGGAGCTGGTGGTAGACCTCGGCGCCGATCCGCATCGCGCCGGCGAACGAGCTCGCTCCGACGGGGGCGATCATGAACTCCTGGAAGTCGATCGGGTTGTCGGCGTGGACGCCTCCGTTGAGCACGTTCATCGCCGGGACCGGCAGCTGCTTCGCCTCATCGCCGGCGAGATGGCGCCACAGCGGCACGCCAGCCGCGGCAGCCGCCGCGCGGGCCGCGGCCATTGACACTCCGAGGACGGCGTTGGCGCCGAGCCGGGACTTGTCGGGAGTGCCGTCGAGGGCGACCAGCGTCTCGTCGAGCGCTCGCTGGTCCGGGAGGTCGAGCCCGCGAATCGCGTCAGCGATTTCGTGATTTACGTTGGCGACCGCCCGGGTGACGCCCTTGCCACCGAACGGCTCGCCGCCGTCGCGCAGCTCGAGCGCCTCCCGCTCGCCCGTGGAGGCACCCGAGGGGACCGCTGCCCGGCCGGTCGCCCCGCTCGTCAACCGGACGTCGACCTCAACCGTGGGATTGCCGCGACTATCGAGAATCTGACGCGCGTGGATCGACTGGATCGTGTTCATGCCTGCCGAAGCTAGAGCCCGCGCCGGTGCCAGTCCATCCGTTACTTGCCGCGCCTGCCCGCGGAGGACTACGCGGCAGCCGACGGCTCAGCCCGGATTGCGGCGGCCGCCCGACCAGGCACCATCCCAGGCATGCCGATGACGATCACCGAAAGCCCCAGCACCACCAAGTGGATCTATGACTTCAGCGAGGGCTCGCGGGAGTTGCGCGAGCTGCTCGGCGGCAAAGGCGCGGGCATCGCCGAGATGACCCGCGTCCTGGGCCCTGACCTGGTGCCCGCCGGGTTCACGATCACGACGGCGGCGTGCGTGAAGTACATGCGCAACGGTCGCGCCGCTCCCGCTGAGCTGGACGAGCAGGCCGACGACGCGATCGCGCGACTGGAGGAGCACGTCGGCAAACGCCTGGGCGATCCCCGGGATCCGCTGCTGGTGTCGGTGCGCTCGGGCGCGCGAGAGTCGATGCCGGGGATGCTCGATACGGTGCTGAACCTCGGCTTGAACGACGAGTCGGTCGCCGGCCTTGCCTGGCACGCCGACAACGAGCGCTTCGCCTGGGATTCGTATCGGCGCCTGGTGCAGATGTTCGGCAACGTCGTGCGCGGGATCCCGGGAGAGCGTTTCGAGGAGGAGATCGCTCGCATCAAACGGGAACGCCACGCCGTGATCGACACCGATCTCGACGCCAAGGCCCTCCGCGAACTGACCCGACGCTTCAAGGCCCTGTACGACTTCCCTGACGACCCGCGCGAGCAGCTCAGAGCTTCGATCCGCGCCGTATTCGACTCCTGGACGGGAGATCGGGCGGTGGCTTATCGCCGCCTCAACGGGATCCCCGACGAGTGGGGCACCGCGGTCAACGTCCAGCAGATGGTCTACGGCAACCTGGGCGAGACCTCCGGCTCGGGCGTCGCCTTCAGCCGCAACGAGGTGACGGGAGCGCCTGAGCCCTCAGGCGACTTCCTCCCCAACGCCCAGGGCGAGGACGTCGTCTCGGGTGTGCGCACCCCGCGCGACATCGCGCAGCTGGCGCAGTGGATGCCGGAGGCGGCGGCGCAGCTGCTGGAGATCCTGCGTGAGCTCGAGCGCCACTACAAGGACATGCAGGACACCGAGTTCACGATCGAAAAGGGCCGGCTGTACATGCTCCAGACCCGCAACGCCAAGCGCCCCGCCCAGGCGGCGGTGCGCTTTGCCGTCGATGCAGTCGAGGAGGGACTGCTGACCAAGGCCGAGGCGATCGCGACGATCGACGCCGACACGCTCGACGCGCTGCTGCACCCGACGTTCGATCCCCACGCCGCACTACGAGGTGCTGGCGCGCGGCGTCGCCGCCTCGCCCGGCGCCGCCAAGGGCCGGATCGTCTTCACCGCCCAGGAGGCGGTCGACGCCGCCGCCGCCGGCTACGACGTGATCCTCGTTCGGCCGTTCACCGAGGCCGAGGACGTGGCGGGCTTCAACGCCGCCAAGGGGATCCTCACCTCCGAGGGCGGCAAGGCATCGCACGCCGCGCTCGTGGCTCGCGGCATGGGCCGACCGGCGGTCACCGGGGTGGCCGAGCTCGACGTTGACCTCCACGCCGGGGAGCTGCGAGTGGGCGATCTCGTGCTCCATCGGGGGGACCTGATCGCGATCGACGGCGGCACCGGGGCGATCACCATCGAGGACGTGCCGCTGGTCGAGGCGCACGTCGACGAGCGCTTCGAGACGGTCCTGACCTGGTGCGATGAGCTGCGCGAGCTTGGCGTCCGGGCCAACGCCGACATCCCGGCCGACGCCGTGCGGGCTCACCGTTACGGAGCCGAGGGAATCGGGCTGTGCCGCACCGAGCACATGTTCATGGCCCCCGAGCGCCAGGTTCTGATGCAGGCGATGATCATGGCGAGCGACGAGGCCGGCCGCCGCGCAGCGCTCGACCAGCTGCTGCCGCTCCAGCAAGCTGACTTCGAGGGACTGTTCGCCGAGATGACGGGGCTCCCGGTCACCATCCGCTTGCTCGACCCGCCGCTGCACGAGTTCCTGCCCGACCGCATCGAGCTGGACGAGCAGATCGTGCGCGCCCGGATCGAGGAGAGCCCGATGGTGGCCGAGCTCGAGCACGAGCTCGAGCTGATGCGAAGCCTCGAGGAGACCAACCCGATGCTCGGCACCCGTGGGGTGCGCGTCGGGATCCTGCACCCCGAGATCTACCAGATGCAGGTGCGCGCGATCGTCCGCGCCGCGCGCGCGGTCCGCGAGCGCCTCGCGCACGCGCCCAAGGTCGAGATCATGATCCCGCTGGTCGCCTACGAGCGAGAGCTCGAACTCGCCCGCGCCCGCGTGCTCGCCGTCGCGGCCCAGGAGGGCTTCGCCTACGGCGTTGACTTCAACGTGGGCACGATGATCGAGCTGCCGCGGGCGTGCTTCATCGCCGACCGGATCGCCCGTCACGCCGACTTCTTCTCGTTCGGGACCAACGACCTGACCCAGACCGACGATCGGGTTCTCCCGTGACGACATCGAGGGCCGGATCATCCCGGGCTACGTCGCCGAGCGGATCCTCGACGTCTCGCCGTTCGCGACGATCGACGAGGCCGGCGTCGGCGAGCTCGTGCGAACCGCCGTCCGCCTCGGCCGCCAAGGCCGCCCCGACATCGAGCTGGGCATCTGTGGCGAGCACGGCGGCGACCCCGCCTCGATCGACTTCTTCCATCGCGCCGGCCTCGACTACGTCAGCTGTTCCCCGTTCCGCCTGCCGATCGCCCGCGTCGCCGCCGCCCAGGCGGCGATCGCCGCCCCGCGGACGGCAGATTCCGCTTAGAGCTGAGGGTCACCCCACGGCGGCAGCGCGTCGGCGTAAGCGGTCATCGCGGCGGCGGTGTCCGTCGCTGCAGCCGTGAGCTGGGCGTGAAGGTCAGCGGTGCCCTTCCTGTGTCGCTTCTGGCGAGGACGCAGATCGCATCACAGATCCGCATGATCAGCGGAGCGCGGAGGGTGCGGGCGCTTCCCATTGAACCCGCCCAACCCTAACCGAGGGTGTGCGTGTAGTCGGCCACCCCGAGGCGAGGGAGAAGCGGGCGCTTCTTGTGCTGATGGCGCTCCATCCGCCGCAGGATGTCGTCGAGCACCGAGATCGCCTCGACGATCTGCCGCCCCTTGTTCAACATCACACACTCGGCCCGCTCGCCCATCGCCGCATCGGTGATCTCCGCACGCGAGGGACGACCGGTCCGGGAAAGCTGGTCGAGCACCTGAGTGGCCCAGATCACCGGCATGTGCGCGGCCTGGCACAGCCACAGGATCTCCTCCTGCACCTCCGCGAGGCGCTCGTAGCCGCACTCCACGGCGAGATCGCCGCGGGCGATCATCACGCCGGCCTGCCGCTCGCCCCCGAGCGCCGCCAGCAGTAGCCCGGGCAGTTGCTGGAACGCGCGCCGCGTCTCGATCTTGAGGATCATCCCGACCTCGGGCCGGGCGTGCTCGTCGAGGTAGGCGTGGACGCGTTCGATGTCGTGGGGGTGGCTGACGAACGACAGCCCGACGATGTCGGCCCACTCGGCGGCGAACCGCAGGGCCTCGGAGCTGTGGGATCCGAGCAGATCGATGTCGAGCTCGGCGTCGGGCAGGTTGATTCCCTTTGCCTCGCGCAGCTTGGAGCCCTTCGGCTCGGCGTCGGTGATTCGCAGCTCGATCGAATCGCGATCGCCTGACTCGACGATGGCCCCGAGCTTGCCGTCGTCGAGCCAGACGTGATGCCCCGGGCGCGTCACGTCAAACGCCTCGGGTAACGAGCAGCCGATCCGCGGGGGCAGGGCCTCACCGGCTGTCAGCCCCACGGTGGACACCCCCTCCGTCTCGCGCACGAGCACAAGGCGATCCCCGACCCGGAGTCGCAGGTAGGCCCCCTTCTTGTTCGCGGCCGTCCCTGCCGGGAGCGGCCCGGTGCGCAGCTTCGGACCCGGCAGGTCGACGGCGACCCGGGCCGGGCGTCCCGTCTGCTGCTGGGCGCTCCGCAGGTTCTCGACCATCGCGCGCCACTCGGGTGCACCGTCGTGGGCGCAGTTGATCCGCATGCAGTCCATGCCAGCCACGAGCATCCGCTGCACCAGCGCTGGATCGCCCGCGGCTTCGCTCGGCATCGTGACCATGATCCGTGTCGGGCGGCCCTTCGGGGTCGGGCCCAGCAGAGCGGCCGTCCTGGCCGTCAGCACCTCACGGCTGTGGGCGAAACCGATCGGCGCTCCCGTGCTCGGCGCCGGTGGGCTCTGCACCAGCGCGGTGAGGGCATCAAGGACGGCATCGACGGTCGCCTGGACGTGACCTTCGCTGCGGCCCAGCGAGGACAGCCCGAGCGCGACCAGCGGCTCCTGCTGTTCGCGGAGGTCGTGCCCGCGCAGCGCCAGATACTGCAACAGGTTGCGAGCACTGGCGTCCCGGTCCGCGTCGTTTCCGTCGGCCCAGGCCCGCCAGCCGTCGGCGACCTCGAGCAGCTGCTCGCGGAGCGACGTCAGCCGCTCGATCAGAGCGGCGGGCCTGTGGTCTGTCGCTGTCATGTCCATCGCTGCGATCAAAACAGGGCGGGGCCGGGAGCACATCGGGGCCGAATACGGAGACGGGTCGTTGTTCGCCGGACCCGCTGGTGCGACCGAGCCCAGGTTTACGCCCCGAGCAGGTCGCGGCGACGGAAGATCTCGAGCGCGGCGAGCGCCGGCACGAGATCGATCGCGAGTATCCGGCTACGCGCACGAGCGGCGGGGGAGAGCCTGTCCGATCGCCTCCGGCGTTATGCCGAGGAGGCCGCGCGCCGCGACGAGCATCCGATGACCACCTTCCGCGATGGGCCGAGGCGCCGGGCTGATCGGACGGCCCGACGTGTGCGAGGTCGCGATGTGGATCGACGATCTCGGACCAGTCACAGACCCGGCCAACTAGCTCTCCGCAGACGGGGTCGTCTCCCGACCTCAGGTTGATGCTGTGCTTGCGTAGCGGGTCACGTACCCGGACGAGATCCAGGCCAGGATCGAACTTCATCGCAGCGAGACGGCCGCCGCCGAAGCGCGGCGAAGATCCTGGTCGACGAGATGCATCCAGCCACGCTCGCCGGAGCGCTTGATGCGGCGGGGAGCGACTTCGCAAGAATCGTCACCGAGCACAGCATGACGAGCAGGCACCACGATGGCGTGTTGATCGCTCTATCGAGTCGATTCTCACGTCGCTCGGCCGGTATCGGTCCGATAGTCGCGGCGGTCCAAGCGATCGCCAGCAACCAGATCGCGGACCGGATCGTGCATCTCAAACGGGCCGTCGGCCCGTAGCAGTCGCGGCTTCCCGGCCGCGCAAAACGGGTCCCTGTCCGCGCCGGCCAGCGGCGTCATCCATGACCGCGAAGCGGTCCTCGAGCAGTAGGCTGGAACGATGGGAAGGACGACAGGCATCGTGCTCTACGTATGCGCGCTCGTAACCGTCGTGGTCGGCGTGGACATCTTGTTCTTCAGGCATCGATTCTGGGAGCGCCTGGTGGTAAACGTCGGGATTGTCCTGGTGTTCACGACGTTCTATTTGACGTTCCTGAAGCGAGCATGTGCTGGACGCCCCCGATGAACGCAGCCATCGACAACACTGGTGCGAAGGGTCTACGTGCGTGGTGGCTATCTCCTCCGAGATCCGGCATGCGACGCTTGCTCGCGCCATTCGAGTACCGCCACGCCCGCGTCTTCGGGGTCACGCGTATTGTCGCCGGCGTTGTCGCCGCCGCCGCGGGCATCGTGTGCCTCTCGTACGGCGTCTACGGATGGGCAGCTTTCTTCCTGGCTGTTGGGGCATTGAATCTCGCGTGCGGCTACTGGGATCTCACTATCGCTCGCTCCGCATCCGCCCAAAACTGAGCTGTGTTAAGACGTCAAACGAGGCAAGCATCCCTTTTGGATCGGGCTTATACGTGAAGGCAAGGGGGTACGGGTCAGCGACGCAGGTCTGTAACGTCGTTGCAACTGAGACCCTTATTCGGCAATTCCGCAGCATCCCGTGGGCCACTGGAACGTCGCTATAGGAATCGACGGTTCCGCGGCGCGCGAGTCGCGAAAACGACTGTAAGCGAGATGCCTGAGTACCGTGTGTTGAGGGGCGTATCCAGGGTCAGAGCAAGGGACCTTCACTCTGACGAAGCGAGGCGTCTCGATCGGTAGCCGCCGCTAGCGTCGTTCAGATTTCTTGGGAACCGCCCTTTGGGTTCGACTAGTGACATTCGTGGTCTCGGTTCAGGCTGCTGTGTGCCACCGTTGGGTTGGGTGGCGGATGAAGCGGGACGCGCGGCGTCGGAGGTGCCTTTCCACCCGTTCGGCGGGGTTGGCTGCAAGTCCCGGTGCCTGTGCCTTGGGGGTGCGGTAGAACCGGGTCTTTGCAAGCTCGACCAGCAGTAGGTAGACGACCACCATCCCGAACAGCAGCAAGAAGAAGGTCGTCGGCAGCGGTGTGAAGCCCAGCGCGTGGGCCAGTGGGGTGTATGGGAGGACGGCGCCGAGGACAGCCGCCCCTGTCGGCACAAGCAGCATGGGCAAGCTCGGCCGGCTCTTGACGAACGGCACTCTGCGCGTCCGGATCACGTACACGACAAGGGTTTGCGTGGCGATCGATTCGACGAACCAGCCGGTCCTGAACTCGATGTGGCCTGCGTTTAGCACGGAGAGCATCACATAGAAGGTGATGAAGTCGAAGATCGAGCTGACGGGGCCGAACACTGCCATGAATTTGCGGATGAACTTCATGTCCCACGCCGCTGGCCGGGCAAGCGCCTCGGAATCGACCCGGTCGGTCGGGATCGCAAGCTGCCCGCTGTTGTAGAGCAGGTTGTTGAGCAGGATCTGCGACGGGAGCATCGGCAGGAACGACAGGAACACCGAGGCGCCCGCCGCACTGAACATGTTTCCGAAGTTCGAGGAGGTGGCCATGAGGACGTACTTCATTGTGTTGGCGAAGATACGGCGGCCTTCCATCACGCCATCGGCCAGTACGCCGAGGTCCTTGTCGAGCAGCACGACGTCCGCCGCGTCCTTGGCTACGTCGGTTCCCGAGTCGACCGAGATCCCGACATCGGCGTGATGTAGCGCCACCGCGTCGTTCACCCCGTCGCCGAGGAATCCAACGTCCTTTCCCCCGCGGCGCGCGAGCTTGATGATTCGCGACTTCTGCTCGGGGCTGATCCGCGCGAACACCGTAGTCGCCGGGATCGCGGCTGCGAGCTGGTCGTCGTCGAGCGACTCGAGATCGGCGCCGCTGAGCACGCCGGCGCAGTCCACGCCGATGTCGAAGCATACCTTGGCTGCCACCCGCCCGTTGTCCCCGGTAATGATTTTCACCTCCACTCCCAGCCGTTGCAGCTGGGCTATGGAGGGGCCGGCATCGGCCTTTGGTCGATCGGCAAAAGTCAAGAACCCGCAGAGGGCAAGGCCGTGCTCGTCGTCGGCCGTGATGGTCTCCTTCCCGCCGAGTGGGCGCTCGGCCACGGCCACCACCCGGGCGCCTTGGGAGAACAATGCTTCTAACGCCGGGCCAGCTCCGTCAGGGGTGCTCACACACCGGTCCAGTACGACTTCGGGGGCGCCCTTGGTGACTAGAAGCGATTGGCCGGCGTCGTCCTTGACGAGCACAGAGCCCAGCCGTCGCTCGTGGTCGAAAGGAAGCACGCCCAGCCTCTGATACGTCGCAGCGGTGGTGGCGATCTCCCCTCCGAAAGCGGCTGCAGGTGCAGACCACAGTGCCTGGTCCAGGGCGTTGCCTCCGACCGCCCCGTTCCCGGTCACCGTCGCTTCGTTGCACACGAGCCCCAGCAGCAGGGGGCGATTGCTCTGCAGCCCGCCCGCATCGATTCCTCGCTCAAATGTGATCACCCCTTCCGTGAGGGTGCCGGTCTTGTCGGTGAAGAGGATCTCGATGTTGCCAAGATCCTCGATCGCTACCAGCCTCTTCACCAGCACCTTCTTCGCCACGAGAGCTCTCGAGCCAGCAGCGAGGCTCACGGTCACAATTGCCGGCATCATCTCGGGAGCGATCCCTACGGCGATTGCCAGCGAGAACAGCAGCGCTTCGATCAGGGGCCGGGAGAGCGCCACGTTGACGATGAAGATGAACGCCGTCAGCCCGGCCGCTACTTCAAACAGGAATCGTGAGAACCGTGACAGTCCTAGCTCGAACGCGGTCTGGCCGTGCTTCTCGGCCAGGCCCGCAGCGATCTGCCCAAAGGCGGTGCGGGCGCCCGTCCGAACCACCACAGCATCCGCCGACCCCTGGTGCACCACCGTTCCCATAAACGCGCATCCCGGCTGATCCAGCGCTTGGCGGCCGGCGACCGGTGCCACCGACTTCGCTACGGGCATCGATTCGCCGGTCAGAACGCCCTCGTCGCACTCGAGCTCATCGACCTTCAGCAAACGGACATCGGCCGGTACGAGCGTGCCGAGGCGCAGCGACACCACGTCGCCGGGCACGAGATTCGTCACCGGGACGCGGCTCGCGCGGCCATCTCTTCGAACCTCGGCCTCCTGTCGAATCTTGGCGCGGAGGGCGGTCATCGCCACCTCGGCCCGATACTCATTGAAGAAGCCAAGACCGACGCTGAGGCCAACAATCGCGGCGATGATCGCCGCGTTCGTACCGCCACCAGTCAGCCCCGACACGAGCGCCGCCCCGAGCAAGAGGATCAGGATCGGGTTACGGATCTGTCGCAGAAGCACGGCACTGACCCGCACTCGATGCGTACCGAGCGCGTTTGGCCCAAACCGTCGCAACCGTTCCGCCACGTCGTCAGACGAGAGGCCACCAGGCCCACTCACAAGGCGTGAAAGGACCTCGCCGGGAAGCAAGCCGGCGGCGTCGCCCAAGTCCAACTCCCCGAAAGGGGCGTTTGCTGCGACGCCCAAAGGAACAGCCTCGCCGCCGGAGCTCAACGCCACTTCGACGATCGTCTCACATCGCTATCCGGAGCACGGCTATTCACAAAACGTCCGGAGTCCATCAAAGCGTCGGCCAACGCTAGGCCCGAAGGTCGCGACGTTCGATGCCGACTATCGCGATTGCCGTTAGCAGCAGGGTGAGAGTGCCGAGGACGACTAGGCCGAGGATGTCGGCGCCGCGGGTGAGGGGATCATGGCCCGCGTAGTAGTAATAGGGAGCGAGGTACTTGAGCCAGCTGATGGCACTGACCAGTGGGGCGAGGCTGTTGATCAACCAGCCGAGGATTGCGACGGCCGCGGCGATTCCGGTCGCGAGCGGTTTGCGGCCGGTGCCGGCGCCGAGCGCGATCGCCACGGCGCCGGTGGCGAACCCGAAGAACGCGAGCTGGACGGCAAAAGCGGTGATATGCGCGATCGTGATCCCGCCACCGCCGACGGCCACGCCGACGATCAGTCCGATCCAGGTTGCGAATGCGACCGCCGCAACGGTGGCGGCGATCGCTATGACCTTGGCAGCGACCAATCGTGAGCGTCGGATCGGATGGGCGAGCACGAGGCCGAGGATTCGGTCCTCCTCCTCGCCGGCGGTGATGGCGACGGCGCCGGTGATCGCGAGGGCGCCAATCACAAGCGGGCCGTAGATAACTGCGATCTCGCTGCGAAACCAGCCCGTGATTGTGCCGTAGTCCGCGCCGCCCAACAGGTTGGAGACGCTGGAGGGGACGCGGAGCTTGCCAATCGTGTGCCCGACCGCGGGGAACAGCGCGCCAACGGCAACCATCACCGCGATGAGCCCGATACTCGCCGACAGGGTGGCAGGCAGTCGCAGGCGCAGCGTGATACCGGTTGTCGGCCAGCTCACGTCGTGGGCTCCGCCCGGTAGTAGCGGAGGAAGATGTCCTCGAGGTCGTCGTCGTAGGGACGGATCGCCAGCACCTCGTGCGCGGCCGCGGTCTTGACGACGGCGTCGGCCGACCCTTGGAATCCAACCATGACGGTTTCGCCGTCGACTTTAACTTCTGTGACTCCTGGGAGTACCCGGAAGTCGTCGCCGTCGACGGGCGCGGCGAACTCGATCTCCAAGCGCTGGATCGCGACCTTCCGGAGGTTTTCGAGTGAGTCGACGACCACGAGCCGGCCCTGGCGAAGAATCGCCAGGCGGTGGGTGACGCGCTCGACCTCCGACAGGGTGTGCGAGGAGAGAAACACGGTGCGTCCCTGGGCGCTGATCTCGCCGAGTAGCGCATGAAAGCTCTGTTGCACCAGGGGATCCAGACCGGCGATCGGCTCATCCAAGATCAGCAGTTCGGGGTCATGCATGAACGCCTGGATCAGTCCGAGCTTCTGCCGGTTGCCGGTCGAAAGTTGGTGGATTGGACGATCGAGATCGGCGTCGAAGCGCTCGGCCAGCGAGTCTCGCACGCGTGAATCGACTCCGCCGCGGAGCTTCGCCAGATAGTCGAGCACGACCCTACCGGGCAGTTTCGGGTACATCGCGAGATCGCCGGGCAGGAATCCGACCCGGCGACGGATCTCGATGCTGTCCTTGCGCACGTCGAGTCCGAGCACGCGGGCAAAGCCCGAGGTCGGCTTGATCAGGTCCAACAGCAATCGGATCGTCGTCGACTTGCCCGCGCCGTTAGGACCCAGGAAGCCGAACACTTCGCCCTGCTGGACCTCCAGGTCAAGCTCGAACAGGCCGCGCCCGGAGCCGTAGTCCTTCGATAGGCGGCTCGTGGCGATCACGGGCTGGATCCCCATTGCGAGGCTGTGGCGCATGGACCGGTTCTACACTGCGGCACGCATTTCGTACGGCAAACAAGCTTCAGGCATTTATGAAATCTGGAGAAGTTGGGTTTGGTTTCGTCTCGTCATCGTGATGAGGAGGCGGTGCGCCGCTTCGTCGAGAGCTTCGCGTCGGCGCTCGTCGACGCGGGCATGCCGCAAATGCCCGCTCTCGTGTTCGTCGCCCTGCTGGCGACTAACCAGGGCGGACTTACCGCTGAAGAGCTCGCTGCGCAGCTGCAAGTGAGCAGGGCGGCGATCTCCGGCGCCGTCAAGTACCTGGATCATGTCGGGCTAACCACACGTGAGCGCCAACCCGGGACCCGGCGCCACCGCTACGTGCTCGGAAGCCCAACGTGGTTCGAGCTCGTCTCCCGCCGAGAGCGAGTCCTCGACCGATGGATCACAACCACCCGCGACGGCATCGACGCCCTTGGGCCGACGACACCAGCCGGCCAGCGCCTCGACTAGTCGCTCGCGTTCTTTGAATCCCTGCGCGACGAAGTGAAATCAGTCATGGCTCGCTGGAAGCGCGACAGCCCTCGCACGGAACCCGGCCAGCCCGAACCCAAGCCGACGCTCGGTTGGAACAACGGACACTGATGTCCCGCGCGCCCAACCGGCCCGAGGGCGGCGCGATCACAGTACTGGCGCGCGGATCTACCACCAGCGAAGACCTGCCTTCTGGCGCTGGCAGACATATCGCGAGCCTCTCAGTGGGCGCCAGCTGCACGTAGCCGAGACCGAGAACTCCCCGCACGCGTGGGACTTCGCCGACTTCAAGCTTGTCGATCCAACCACCCAGCGATCGGCACCACTGGCGCGCTCCTTGAGCCTATGCGGACAACGGAGGAGCCTCCTCGCCGGCCTGCGGTTGACTGCCCCATTCACGGCCACGCCGATCTATGCGTCGCCGACGTCCGCGCCGGCTCAGCTGCTCCGTCCGGATGGCGGTCAGGTGCGCAACGCGCCCAACGGTCGTGGTGGAACCGGCGCCTGGACGCGGATCCGGGCATCGACGATCACCGCGCCGCCGGGACCGGCGACCAACGGGTTGGCGTCGAGCTCTGCGACCTCCGGGTGATTCTCGACCAGGGCGCTCAGCCTCAGCAGCACGTCCTCGATCGAGGACACGTCGCACTTGGGCGTGCCTCGGTAGCCGTCGAGCAACGGGAAGGTTCTGAGCGAGCGCACCATCTCCTGGGCGTCGAGGTCGGTCAGCGGGGTGATGCGGACGGCGACGTCGCCCAGCAGCTCGGCGGCCACTCCCCCGGCGCCGCATACCAACACCGGGCCAAAGCTGGGATCGTGAACGACTCCGAGCAGCAGCTCGACACCTGCCGCGGCCATCGGCTGCACAATCAGCCCCTCGAGCTCATGTCCCGCGGTGCTGACCGCATCTCGGATCTCGTTCGCTGCCTCGAGCACCTCGGCGTCGCCTTGAAGCGCCAGCCTGACGCCGCCAGCGTCGGTCTTGTGAACTAGCCCCGCCGCGACCGCCTTGATCGCCACCGGGCTGCCAATCCGAGCCGCTGCGGCGACGGCCTCCGCCGGCGTCGCCACGACCTCGGTTGAGATCAGGGGCAGCCCGTAGCACGCGAACAGCCTGGCGACCTCGCTCGGTCCGAGCCAGCCGGCACCGCGCGCGAGCGCCGCGGCGGTGATCACGCGCGCTTCGTCGGACCGGACACCCGAGGGATCGACAGTGACGCCCACCGGCCGTGAGCGCCAGGCTGCGTAGTCCACCGCGTGTGCGAGCGCGCGCACCGCCTCCTCGGGCAGCGCGAATCGTGGCGAACTCACCCCGGCCGACCCGGCCCGTGGCAGCTCACGGGTCATGAACACGGAAACGACCGGTATGCCGGCAGCGACCGCAGCCGCGTCGACCGCGCTGGCGACGTCAACGGGGTCGGTCATCAACGGCGGCACGAATAGGGTGATGATCGCGTCACAGACGTCGGCGTCAGCCAGCGCCTCGATCGCGAAGCCGAAGTCGCGGGCTGTCGCCGTCGCGGTGATATCGATCGGGTTCTGCAATGTCGCGCTCGCGGACAGGGCACCGTCCAGGCGCCGCTTCAGCGTCTCTCCTAGCTCGACGACATTCAGCCCGGCCGCCTGGCACGCATCGGCGCACATGATCCCGGGACCACCGCCATTGGTGACGATCGCGATGCGGTTGCAGCGCGGCAGCGGTTGGGAGCCGAGCAGCGCCGCTGTGTCCAGCAGCTCACCGAGAGTTTCCGCGCGGATCACCCCAGCCTGCCGAAACAGCGCATCGACAGTCACGTCAGACGCCGACACCAGCGCCGCAGAATGAGAGCTGGCCGCCCGCGCTCCCGCCGGAGTGCGGCCCGACTTGACCGCGAGGATCGGCTTGCTCGCTCCCACCCGCCGGGCGATCCTGGCGAACCGCCGCGGATTCCCGAACGATTCGAGGTAGAGCACGATCACGCGGGTGTTCTCCTCGCTCTCCCAGTACTCGAGCAGGTCATTGCCGGAGATGTCCGCCTTGTTGCCCACCGACACGAACGAGGAGACCCCAAGCCCCAGCCGGTCCGCGGCCTCGATCAGCGCGATCGCGATTCCGCCGCTCTGTGACAGGATCCCGACTGCGCCTGGCGCCGGCGCATGACTCGCAAAGGTCGCGTTGAGCCGGACGTCGGGGTCGTTGTCGAGGACCCCGAAGCAGTTGGGGCCGACGAGCCGCATTCCGGACTGCCGACACACCTCCAACAGCTCCTGCTGGCGCGCGGTACCTTCGGAACCCGTTTCGGCGAAGTCCGAGGAGATGACCACCAGCGCTCGCACGCCGGCGCTCGCGCACTCGCGGGCGACCTCCGCGACGCCCTCGGCCGGAATTGCAAGGAGGGCCAGATCGACGGGCTCGGGCAGCTCGCGCACGGATCTGTACGCCGGGAGCCCCTGGACCTCGCCACCGTGGTGGTTGACAGGGTAGACGGAGCCACAGAAGCCCCCCTCGACAAGGTTTCGGACGAGCGCCGACCCGACTGACAGCGGTCGTCGCGACGCACCGACGACGGCGACGGCGCGCGGGCGAAGAAACTTTGTGACAGCAGCGATCGCGGCTGTCTGCGCGCGGCGTTCGAAGGCGTCAAACGTTGCCTCTGATAGCAACGTCGGCATTCGGATCTCGCTGATCCCGGCATCGGTCTGCTCCTGCACTGGAAAGCCGCTCTCCGAGAACACGTCAAGCATCTTGTGGTTCGCCGACATCACGCTCGCGGTGAACTCCGTGATCCCGTGGCGGGCGGCGACGCCCGCCAACTGGCCGAGCAGGAGCGTCCCGATCCCGTGGCCCTGTAGCGACTCGCCGACCTCGAACGCGACCTCGGCAAGCTGTCCGCTGGTTCTGACGTAGGCCGCGTGGGCGACGATCGCTTGGCCTGAGCCGGCGGTCACCACCAGCCCGTAACGATCGGCATAGTCGACGTCGATCGACCACTCGGTCAGCCAGTCGAGGTTCGGGAAGCCGAGTCCTCGGAAGTAAAGCGAGTCGCTCGACATCGATCGCAGGAACCGGCCGATCTCCTCGCGGTCATCGGCGCGCACGGGCCGTACCCGCACAGTCGAGCCGTCGCGCAGGGCAACGTCCGCGGCATCTTCAAGTGGGTATACAGAAGAACCGGTCATGCCACCACCGTACGCACAGCGCGCAGTGGGCTCCTCAGTATTTCGCCGCGCGCAGCGACGGACGATCACTGGGCGCGTAGTTAGCCGCATGACGGTGGGGACAACCACCGACGCCGGACCCGGCCAAATGTCGCAAGCTACCGGTGCCGAGCGCAGATCCGCTCTCGACAGCAGGCAAAGCCGCCGCTCCGGTTTCGGAGCGGACCATCGAGGAGGCAACGATGACGATCCGAGAACCGCGTATGGAGCATGTGCGAGTGCACGACGCAATGCACACCGGAATCCTCCAAACCGACCCGACAACCCCGCTTCGCACGGTCGCCAAGCTGATGACAGACCAGCGGGTGCACGCCGTCGCCGTTGCCGACCCCGATTACGCCCGCAGGCCATGGGCGATCATCACCGCGATGGACATCGCCGCGGCGGCGTCCGAGGACCTCGACATCACGGCCGGCGAGGCCGCCGTGTCGGAGGTCGTGACTGTATCCAGCTCCGACCCGCTGTATCACGCAGCGCACCTAATGGTCGAGCACGGCCTCTCGCACCTGATCGTCGTCGACGCCGCGACCGGCCATCCGAGCGGGATCCTGTCAACGCTGGATGTCGTCGCGGCCTACGCGGGCGCCGACACCGGCGAATAACTTGGCCCAGCGCAATTGACGTCGCGCGCCGGTCGCGCGAGAGCGGTGCAGCCAAGGGGGCGGAGGCGCCGTCAGTTGACGGCGCCGGCGTCCGTCGCTCTGAACGACCTCCGCAGCACGACGCGGTGGTAGGCGTCGTGGATGATCAGCTCGCTCGGCGGATTGTCCTGCGCCCAGCGTCGGGCGACACGTCTGGCGGCGCTCAGCGTCTCGCACGTCGCCGACGGGGTCCCGTCTGGGAGCAACACTTTCCATGCGCCCCCGGCGTCGCGACCGACCTGAACGGTCGGCGTCCGCCGGACACCGAGATCGCCGCCGTCTCCTTCCGACGACGGTGTCATGACTGCTGAATTGCCACCGGATACGGTCATCGTGTTCTCCACTTCACGCTTGGACCAGCCTCAGCTGACGGAATCTGGATCCGCCAAGGACCCACGGTATGCCGCCGGGACGCCGGCGGCATCCGTGGTCGCCAACGACACCGGGTCCGTAGAAAGCCGCGCGCGAGCAGTTGTCCGGAGCCGCGCGGTACAAGACCCGGGTTGTCCCGACGGCCCGTCCGAGTGCGCGGTTGAAGTGCTTCGGCCGATCGCGCTCGGCCACACCAACGCCGAGATCCGGCGCAGCTCCACCCCACTTCGCGCGGGCTGAGCTCCTCCGGCACGCACCGGCCCACAAGCTCCTAACCGGTTCACCGTAGCGCTCGCTTACGATCGAATTCTGATCAAGCAGCAGGAGCGCCGGTGTGGCGAACTCATTCGCTGGCCTGAACCCGGGCCGCGCGTCCACCGGCAGGTTGATGGCCTGGCGACGGGCGGTCTCCATCGTGACCAGCGGATACAGGTAGGTGTGTCCCTCATGGGCGAGCGTGCGGAGGTCGCCGGCAGCGGTGCTCATCGTGCGAGGACTCTCAACGCTGTGATCAGACTGGACTCGACGCGGGCGCACGGCCTCTGCAACGACGTCGACGCGCTGCCCGCGCAGGCGCGGTGCTGGCGTTCTCGCCGGTGATCGCCGCAGACGTAGTCGTGGCAGCGCCCTCCAGGTGTGACTCATGTCCTCCCCACAATCCGCATCAGTCGTGGTGACGTCGTTCACTTTTCAACAGGCGTAGCGAACCATTATTCAGACGGCGCCCCACACGCCGCGTCAACTTCATCGAGCAAAGCGAGGTCCCAAGCGGGAGCGAAGCGGTCTCGGTCGGGCATCGACGCCAACCGCTCGTGTCCAACTCCCATTCGTTGCCACGTCCAATCGCTGCGCGGCTCGTTCTGGACCTCGCGAGCTAGGGTTGGTGGGCCCTGGTCCTCGCGCGGAGAGGCAAGTCCACCGAAGTGCCATGGCCCCACAGAGCCAAGCCGTAGTTGGCCACGACCGGGGTGCTCGCGGCGCCGGTCATCAGGGCCGATGTTGACGGCTTGAAGATGAGGCCGGCCGCCAAGTCGCCGCTGCCAGTTCGCCACATCGGCATGCCGGCTCCTGCGCGGCGATCACATCTGTTGAAGTCGACGAATCCCCCGGGTCCGCGCCACCGATCGGCCCGGACCGGTCCCAGGACCGCTCTTCATGTCCGATTTGATCCGGTCGCGACGAAGGCTTGTGACCGCCACAACCGTGCAGACGTTCTGCGGGTTTCTCCTGACCTAACAACGGCGTTCCACTCTGGCTCCGGGGCTCCGTTGTCCCGACTATCTCATGTACGAGCGGATCGACCCAGAGGAGCCACCGTGTACGACCGTACCCACAACTTTCCAATCGACGGACCCAGGACCTCGCGTGAGCGACAGGTCGAAGATCCGCCCCCGATCGAGCACAAGATGAGCAAACTAACATTAGCGGTGCTCAGCGGCATCGCGCTAGTACTGGCGCTGATCGCGGTCGACGTTGCGTTGATCAGCGGCGTCCAACATCCGGCGCCACGCCCGGTCATCCACCAGATCAAGCTGACCGGCGCCGCGGTCATGCCAAGCACCGTCTACCTGACCGTTTCGCCTGCTGTCAAGCCGGGTCCCGACGGCAAGCTCCACGACGCGTTCAGCGTCACCAACTTCGACGTGCACGCCGGACAGCCCGTCACGCTCGTCATCAACAACACCGACAGCGCACAGCACAGCATCACGGCTCCCGGTGCCGGCGTGAACATCGTCGTCCGCCCGGGCGTCCACACCTACACGCTGCTGGTGCACCGCACTGGCAGGTTCCAGTGGTTTTGCTCATTCCCCTGCGACACCTACTCGATGTCGCACGCCGGCTACATGCGGGGATACATCACGTCGGTATGAGCAGCTTCGCAAGCCGAGCATCTCCCACTTGCGAGCGGCAGACAGAATGGCCGCTCGCTACGTTCTCGGGGAGAACAGCCTGACGTTTCGGATTGGTCCCAGCGGTTTTTCGCCTCGGCTCATATATCCGAGCGGGGACGCGTTAGTCAGGCGCTATTCCCAACGCCCCGAGGCATTCCTTAGTCTTCTGCTGGCTGCCACAGGCACAGAAGCCGTTACGACCAGCGTGTCTGAGAGCCCTGAAGTGACTGTCCACAGTCTTGGCAGGGCTTTGGGGCACTGCTCCTCATGTTCGTGGAGTGTTCGGACGCGCGACGTTTCGCGATCAGCAGGCAGAGGCCCCGGTCAGACCTGTCAGCACCGTGAACGGCGCGCATCGCGTTCCGATCACGGCGGCGTCGACCACGGTCCTTCGACGGTCCGACGTCGACGTCCTCCTCACGCTAATGCACGACACTCGTGTTTCGGGTCAGACCCCTCTTTGCGACCCATTGGGCAGGGTGGCGGATGAAGCGGGACGCCCGGCGGCGCAAGTGACGCTCCACGCGTTCGGCTGGCGTGGATGTAAGTACCTGTACATCGGCCCCGGGGTCTCGGTAGAACCGAAACTCCGCAAGCTCGACGAGCAGCAAGTAAACGACAACGATTCAAAAAAGCAGGAGGAAGAAGGTCGTCGGCAGGGCTGCGAACCCCAGCACGCGGGCAAGCACTGTGTACGCCAGGACGGCGCCGACTAGAGCCCCTGTCGGGACGAGCAGCATCGGACGGCTCGGCCGACCCCTTCACGAAAGGTACCCTTCGCGTCCGGATCACGTACACGACAAGGGTCTGGCTGGCGATCGATTCGACGAACCAGCCGGTCCTGAACTCAGGTGTCGCACCCATCGTGGCGTGCCGCTGACATCGAGTCCGTAGGAAGCCGCACGCCAGTAGTTGTCCGCAGCCGTGTCGTGGTCAACCCGGATTACGCGGACGGGGGCCGGGCGTAGCCTGCGCCACATGTCACGCCGTTCGTTTGACGTCAGGGTCCACGGTCGTGGCGGCCAGGGGGTTGTCACGACCGCGGAGCTCCTCGCCGCCGCTGCGTTCGGCGAGGGTCGTCACGCGCAGGCGTTTCCGAGCTTTGGCTCGGAGCGCACAGGCGCGCCGGTCGTGTCGTTCTGCCGAATCTCCGATTTCCCGATCCGAGTACACGAGCCAATCGCCGCGCCGGACGGGCTGCTGATCATCGATCCGACCCTGGTCCATCAGGTCGAAGTGTTCGGCGGGCTCCACGACGACGCCTGTGTGCTGATCAACAGCTCTCGCACCCTGCACGATCTCCACCTCGAGGACCTGCTCGCGCGCTACCGCCCCGGTCACGTCCAGACTGTCGCCGGAACCGAGCTCGCTCGCAAGGAGCTGGGCCGACCGATGCCGAATGCGGCGTTGCTGGGCGGCTTCGCGGCGCTGACCCGGATTGTCTCCATCGATTCGGTCCTGACCGTGATCCGAAAGCGGTTCGGGGGCGATGTGGGCGAGGGCAACGCCCGCGCCGCGGCGCAGGCGTTCGAGTTGGTCGCGGCAGCGGCGACCTCGCCCGTAACAGCACGCATGCTGACGGCGGCGAGCGATGGCTAGGCAGATCGAGGGATCCGCCGCCGTCGCCAAGACGGTCGCGATGTGCCGTCCGGAGGTGATCTGCGCGTATCCGATCTCGCCCCAGACGCACATCGTCGAGGGGCTGTCGGCACTTGTGAAGTCAGGCCGGCTGTCCCACTGCGAGTTTGTCAACGTCGAATCGGAGTACGCGGCGATGTCGGCCTCGATCGGGGCCAGCGCCGCCGGTGCCCGTGCCTACACGGCCACGGCCAGTCAGGGACTGCTGTACATGGCCGAAGCCCTGTACAACGCCTCAGGCCTGGGCCTGCCGATCGTGATGACGGTCGCCAACCGGGCGATCGGTGCGCCGATCAACATCTGGAACGATCACTCCGATTCGATGTCGCAGCGGGACAGCGGCTGGATCCAGCTCTACGCGGAGTCAAACCAGGAGGCGGTCGACCTTCACGTCCAGGCGTTCCGGCTGGCCGAGGAGCTTTCGTTGCCGGTGATGGTCTGCATGGACGGGTTCGTGTTGACGCACGCCTACGAGCGACTCGAGTTGCCACCCCAGGAGCAGGTCGATGGCTACCTGCCGCCGTACGAGCCGCGGCAGCTGCTCGACCCGGCTGAGCCAGTGACGATCGGCGCATTGGTGGGACCAGAGGCGTTCACGGAGGTCAAGTATCTGGCCCACCACAAGCAGATGCAGGCGCTCGACCTGATTCCAGAGCTGTCCGGGATCTTCGAAGGCGAGTTCGGTCGCGTTTCGGGAGGCCTCGTGCGCGCATATCGGAACAGCGATGCCGAGACTGTCGTCGTCGCGCTCGGCTCGGTGCTCGGCACCGTCGAGGATGTCATTGATGAGCTGCGCGAGGTGGGGGCCCGGGTCGGCTGTGTGGGCATCAAGACGTTCAGGCCATGGCCCCGCGAGGAGCTTCGCGCGGCTCTCGCTGGAGCGCGCCGGGTCGTGGTGCTGGAGCGGGCTCTGTCGATCGGGATCGGCGGGATCGTTTCCCAGAACGTGCATGGAGCGCTGGAGGGGATGGACGTCCGGATTCATACGGCGATCGCCGGCCTCGGCGGCAGGGCGATCACCAAGGCATCGCTTCACCGCCTGCTGGCGGACGCCCGCGCCGACAGGCTGCCCGGCACCACGTTCCTCGACCTCAACCGCGAGCTGGTCGAGCGCGAGCTGCAGCGAACGCTCCAGACTCGGCGATCGGGGCCGCACGCGGAGAACATGCTGCGGGACCTCGGAACCGTCGCCTCGGGACCGGTGTGAGGCCCCAAGCGATGAGCTCCCAGCGGATCAAGTACTTCCAGACCGGCAGCTTCGTCGCCGGCAACCGCCTGCTCGACCCCGAGCAGCGCACCGTCCAAGCCGACCCGGCCCGGGACAACGCGATCACCTGCGGTCACCGTGCCTGCCAGGGCTGTGGCGAGGTGCTGGGGGCGCGTTACGCGCTCGACGCGGCGCTGCGAGCCGCCGGCGGCGACGTGATCGCCGCCAACGCGACGGGCTGCCTGGAGGTGTTCTCGACGCCATACCCCGAGAGCTCCTGGCAGCTGCCCTGGATCCACTCGCTGTTCGGCAACGCCCCCGCGGTCGCCACCGGCATCGCCGCGGCCCTGAAGGCCAAGGGCAACGATCACACGAGAGTGATCGGACAGGGAGGCGACGGCGGTACCGTCGACATCGGCTTCGCCTGCCTCTCGGGCATGTTCGAGCGGGGCGACGACGTGCTCTACATCTGCTACGACAACGAGGGTTACATGAATACCGGAGTGCAGCGTTCCGGCGCGACGCCGCCGGCCGCCCGCACCTCGACCACCCAGGCGGTAGGCGAGGATCCCGGCGCCCCCTGGGGACAGGGCAAGAGTGCGCCGCTGATCGCGCTCGCACACGAGATCCCATACGTGGCAACCGCGACGATCGCGGACCTGCACGATCTGGAAGCCAAGGTCACGCACGCGATGAGCCTGCGTGGCCCCCGCTACATCCATGTCCTGGTGACCTGCCCGCTGGGCTGGGGCTCGGCGCCGAAGGACTCGATCCGGATCGCCCGACTGGCGGTCGAGACCGGGATCTTCCCCGTGTTCGAAGGCGCGCACGGCGATGTCACCGGCGTCACCAAGATCCGCCGCCGACGACCGGTCGAGGAGTACCTGCAGCTACAGACCCGCTATCGACACCTGTTCTCACCCGTTCGGCGGGATGACGTGATCGCGCGCCTCCAGGCGCGAGCGAATCGCAACATTGAGCGCTTCGGCCTGATCACAGACTCTGACGAGGAGGGCTAGCCATGGAAAAGCCGTTCGCGATCACGCTCGATGTCGGCTCGAGCCGCGCCAACAAGACGGGATCGTGGCGGACCGAGCGCCCGGTGTACGTGCACCGGCTGGCGCCGTGCAGCCAGGGCTGCCCGGCAGGCGAGGACGTGCAGCAGTGGCTCTACCACGCCGAGGAGGGCGATTACGAGCGGGCGTGGAGGCGGATCGTCCAGACCAATCCACTGCCGGCAGTGATGGGCCGCGTCTGCTACCACCCGTGCGAGACCGCCTGCAACCGTGCGCAGCTCGACGAGGCGGTCGGGATCAATTCGGTCGAGCGGTTCCTCGGCGACGAGGCGATCCGGCGCGGATGGACCTTCGAGCGCCCGGCAAAGCGCTCGGGTAAGCGGGTGCTGATCGTCGGAGCCGGGCCATGCGGCCTGTCTTCGGCATACCAGCTGGCGCTGATGGGCCACGACGTCGTGATCAAGGACGCCGGCCCGCAGGCCGGGGGGATGATGCGCTTCGGGATCCCCAAATACCGGCTGCCGCGCGACGTGCTTGATGCCGAGGTGCAAAGGATTCTCGAGCTCGGGGTGGAGCTCGAGCTCAACTGCAAGGTCGTGCACATCCTCGAGGCGATGTGGGCCGACGGCTTCGACGCCTCGCTGCTGGCGATGGGGGCGCAGCTCGGCTCGCGCACCTACATCCCTGCCGGGTCCGCAACGAAGATGCTCGACGCTGTCTCGCTGCTGCATAGCATGGAGGGCGAGGAGCCACCCAGGCTGGGGCGACGGGTCGTGATCTACGGCGGCGGCAACACCGCGATGGACGCCGCCCGCACGGCCAAACGGCTCGGAGCCGAGGATCCGGTCATCGTCTACCGGCGGACCCGGGAGCGGATGCCGGCCCACGAGTCCGAGCTCGAGGAGGCGCTGGCAGAGGGCGTGACGGTCAAATGGCTTTCGACGATCAAGCGTGCCGACGAGGGCAAGCTCGTGCTCGAGCGGATGGAGCTCGACGACACCGGCTTCCCGCAGCCAACCGGAGAGTTCGAGGAGCTCGAGGCCGACTCGCTGGTGCTCGCGCTCGGCCAGGACACGGACCTGTCGCTGGTCGACGGCGTCCCTGGGATCGAGACCTCGCACGGCGTCGTCACCGTCGACGCCAAGACGATGATGACCGGGCACCCGGGGATCTTCGCCGGTGGCGATGTCGTCCCGGCCGAGCGGACCGTGACCGTGGCGATCGGCCACGGCCGGCGCGTCGCCCGAGAGCTCGACGCGTGGCTGCACGGTGTTCGTGCCGAATGCGAGCCAGAGCCGGAGCTCGCCACTTTCGAGTCGCTCAACACCTGGTACTACTCCGACGCTCCGCGGCAACTCCGTCCGGAGCTCGACGCGGTCCGCCGCGGCAGCACGTTCGACGAGGTCGTGTTGGGGCTGGATGAGTCGACGGCGTTGTTCGAGGCGCGGCGCTGCATGTCGTGCGGGAGCTGCCTCGCCTGCGATAACTGCTTTGGCGTCTGCCCGGACAACGCTGTGATCAAGCTCGAGCCGCCTGGCTCATACCAGTACGAGTTCGACCTCGACTACTGCAAGGGCTGCGGGATCTGCGTGCAGGAGTGTCCCTGCGGCGCGATCGAGATGCAGCCTGAGCTGATCTGACGCCTCTGCGGGTTTCCCACGACAGCTCCGCGTGGCTACACGGATGCCCGCACGAGCTGCCAAACCTAGGCTCAAACCAACAATAAACCGAGCCGGACGCCCGGGCGCCTGCGAAACATCCCGAGCGTCTCTGGAGATTGGAGACACAGTGATGAAGGCGCTTGTCTATCACGGTCCCGGCGAACGCGGCTGGGACTCGGTCCCAGATCCGTCGATCGTCGAGCCAACCGACGCGATCGTGCGAATCGACACCTCGACGATCTGCGGAACCGACCTGCACATTCTCAAAGGGGACGTGCCCGAGACCGTCCCGGGCACGATCCTCGGCCACGAGGCAGTAGGCACCATCCAGGAGGTCGGAGCCAGCGTTACGACGGTCAAGCCCGGTGACCGGGTGCTGATCTCCTGCGTGAGCGCCTGCGGCCGCTGTCGCTACTGCAAACAGAGCCGCTACGGGCAGTGCCTTGGTGGTGGCGGCTGGATCTTCGGGCATCTGATCGACGGCCTGCAGGCGGAATACGCCCGGGTGCCCTTTGCCGACAACTCGGTCTACAAGATCCCGGCCGGGCTCACCGACGAACAGGTCCTTTTCCTGGCGGACATCCTCCCGACATCGTTCGAGGTCGGGGTCCTCAACGGTGCAGTGGCACCCGGCGATGTTGTCGCGATCGTCGGCATGGGTCCGATCGGCCTGGCCGCGATCCTCACCGCCCAGCTCTACACCCCGGGACGGATCGTCGCGATCGACCTAGCCGACAGCCGGCTCGAGGCGGCCAAGCGGTTCGGCGCGGATCTGACGATCAACAACGGCAGCGTCGATCCGGTGCAGGAGATCATGGACATTACCGACGGTCTCGGCGCCGACGTCGCGCTCGAGGCTGTCGGGGTGCCGCAGACCTTCGAGCTCTCGGCTGAGCTGATCAGGCCGGGCGGGCACGTCGCCAACATCGGCGTGCACGGCAAACCGGCGGCGCTGCACCTCGAGCGGCTGTGGATCCGTGATGTGACGATCACGACCGGGCTGGTCGACACCTCCAGCATCCCGCAGTTGCTGGCGCTGATCGCCAGCGGACGCCTGGATCCGTCGGCATTCGCGACCCATCGCCTCCCCCTCGATCAGACGATGTCCGCGTATGACACCTTCGCGGACGCCGCAAACACGGGTGCGCTCAAGGTGGTGCTCTACGGCGCCGAGAGCACAACGGCCGACAGCGTCGCGGCCGAAGAGGCCGTGCTGGCATGAAGCTTGTCCTGGGGGCTGGTCTAGCGGGACCAGCTCCCAGGCACGTGACGCACTAACTCGCGTCGCGTTGCAGGTAGCCGACGCTTCTCAGCTGGCCCACAACGGCCTTCATCTCGGCGTCAAGATCGCGGAGCCGCGCATTGAGCATTCGCAGCTCCGCCTCGCCGGCGCGTTCACGGCGTTCGACGGCCATCAACTGACGCTCCTCGATCTCTCGCTGCTGGGCCTTGCGCAGTTCGACATCGCGTGTCGCGGTAAGCGATGGGATCCAACCGGCGCTTCCCAGCAGCAGGTGCACGCGCACCGGAAGCCCGGGTGGCGCGTCGACGATGCCGTCCTGGACTGTTGGGTCGAGCGCCGCGATCCGCCGCGCAAGTCGTGGACCGACGGCCCGGCCGGTTGGCCACCACAGGCACCGAGTCGAGGGCTGCGGCGTCCCGCGAGGGTTGCTCGTCAGCCACTGCTGGCGTTGCCCGCTGAGAAGAATTCCGGTCAGCTCAGGCGCCTCGACCGGAGCCGTACCGAAGCCGATCGCCGCCGCGATCTCGGCGATCGCCATGTCGGCCTGTTGTGCCGCCAGGGCGCTGTGCTCGAGCCCCGTCGCGAGGCAGCTCCCAGCGCCCCAGACGCGCTCACTGCCGAGCATCTTCAGGCGCTCATCGACCAGTACGAACCCGGCCGCATCGGTTGCGGTTCCGCCGATCCAGGACGCGGTTACCGTCGGGAGCGAGATCAACCGGTCGAACGCCACCGACCGAGCGTCGCCAGTACCGCGCCGCCCACGCCCCGACTCGGCGAAGAGCCGACTCTCAGCCAACTCCTCCTCGGTCAGGCGGCGTGTCGGGCGAGCGGTCAGCGCGTCGCCTTCCCTGGAGTCTCGCTCCTCGGCGACGAGCCTCAGCCGAGCAGCCGCCGTGGACCCGTCGGTTGGAGTCCCGTCGAACGCCTCGACGCCCGTGATCAACTCCACGCCGGCAGTCGTGAGTTCGTCGGTGATGAGCTCAGTGGCCGCATGCCCGAGCGCGCCCAACGGTCGCTCTTCAGCGGTGACCAGCGTCACCTGCCCCGGGCCGGAGGCCGTCCAGCCCATCACCAGCGCCAGCTCGTAAGCAGGCAGCGGCCAGCGCGCGCCCCGAGGGATGACGACTCCTGCGCGCGTGACGACACCGGCGGTCAGGTCGTGGAGCGTTTCGTCGAGTGCGACCGGGTCGCGCCCCCGTTCCCACACGTGTCCCTGCTCGAGCACGCGCTCGCCTCGGGCTCCAGTCGCCAAGAGCAGGTAGTCGAACCCAACCAGGTCACCGTCGCGGGTGAGCACCGCGCCGTCCGCCTCACGCACCTCGACAACACGGTCGTACACAACCGCGGCGCCAGTTTCGGCCGCCACAGCCGCAATCGCGATTGAGTGCTCGGGGGTGGGCGCGAGCGGCCGGCCGGACGGCACAGCTCGGTAGCGAAACTCCCGTTCGGCACTGACCAACCGGAGCTCCACACGATCACCGAGCAGCTCCCGGACGGACAGGAGCGCTTCCAAACCGGCAGTCCCACCACCGGCTATGCATACAATCGGCAGAGCCATAAACTGATCCAATGGTGACGCCAGCCCGGGCTCCGTGAATCAGTACTAATCCCCCTACCCGGATCGTGGCGTCCCGCCGATTTCGGGTTGCTCGCCAAACGAACTCAGGGTTCTACCGGTGCCCTGGACCCATCCCGCGGGATCGTGATGCCACGCCGGCTGGTAGGACGAAAATGTACATACCGAATCAGAGCGCTCTTGCTCAGGGTGGGAACGGTCACCATGAGACGCCGCGGATTTACTACCGCCACCCCCTTGAAGTCGCTCGTCGAGAAGCGCAACGGCAAGCTTGCGGCGACGCTGCCCGACCCGATCGGCTCGCCCCGGTACGAGCAGTTCGACACGCCCGGCCTGAGACGCTGTCGTCCCTCGCCGCAACACCGCAGGCAGGGGTGCGAGATGCCCGAGGATGATCTTCGCCGACACCGCCGTCGTGGCGTTGGCTTGCGCTGTCAACCGCAGTTGACCGGACCGCCGGCCCGCTCGTCCATTTCGGTACCGCCGATCTCGGGCTGTTCCAGAGCGGCGCCCTGACCCAGCCTCCTCTGGGCTTCTGCTCTCACTCGAGCCCAAGGTCGTCGCGACGCCCGGCCTTCGCGAGGCGGCCGCGATGCAGCTGCTCGCCGATGCGATTCCACATGCTCCCGGTGCCGTCCTGCTCGGGTTTCACCAAGACAGCTTCGTCGGCCGGCTGGGGGTATGGGTCGACGGACGGTTCCCGTCCCTGAGCAGCTCGCGTGCCCCATGGCCACCGGGCACGCTCATCGCCACTCGCAGCTCATTCATCGCACCGATGCAGGTACCAGCATGCGGGCTGCGAGGTCGACGAGCCGGTTGGAATAGCCCCACTCGTTGTCGTACCAGGCGATCACCTTGACGTGCCGGGTGCCGACGACGGTCGTCAGGGGCGCGTCGAAGATCGAGCTGTACGGGGAGCCGACGATGTCGGTGGTGACGAGCGGCTCCTCGCTGTATGCGAGGATCCCCTCGAGCTCGCCGGTATCAGCCCGTTCCCGGAAGGCGCCGTTGACCGCCTCAACCGTCGTGTCGCGCTCGGTCGCGATGGTGAGGTCGACGATCGAACCTGTCGGTGTCGGGACGCGGACCGCGAGGCCGTGGAGCCGTCCGTCAAGCTCGGGGATCACTAAGCCGATCGCCTTCGCCGCGCCGGTCGAGGTTGGCACGAGGTTGACGGCGGCGGCACGAGCCCGACGCAGGTCCTTGTGGGGAGCGTCGAGCAGATTCTGATCGGCCGTGTATGAGTGGATCGTCGTCATCACGCCGGTCTCGATGCCGACCGTCTCATGGAGCACGAGTGTGATCGGCGCCAGGCAGTTCGTCGTGCACGACGCGTTGGTCACGACGTGGTGATGCTCGGGGT
This sequence comes from uncultured Solirubrobacterales bacterium, assembly GCA_963805095.1. Lineage (GTDB taxonomy): Bacteria > Actinomycetota > Thermoleophilia > Solirubrobacterales > Solirubrobacteraceae > Palsa-465. Next base: position 45,948 of record CAWDSW010000009.1, on the reverse strand, counting down.
CATAGACCTGATGGAAATTGACGCCGAGGACCAGGTCGGCGTCGGCCGGCTCATCGCCGCGCATTGGGGCGGTGACGATTACCTTGCGGGCGCCCGCGTCAAGGTGCTTGGCGGCATCGGCTCGCTTGCGGAACTTGCCTGTCGCCTCGATCACTACCTCGACGTCGAGCGCCTCCCATGGGAGTGTTCCCGGATCGCGCTCGCGGAGTACGCGTACGACATGCTCCCCGTCGATCACGATCTCGTTCGCGCTCGCCTCCACCTTTCCGGCGAACCGACCGTAAACGGAGTCGCGGGCAAGGAGCTGCGCGAGCGTACGTGTGTCGGTCACATCGTTGACCGCTACGACCTCCAGATCGACACCGCGCTCGTACGCGGCGCGAAGGAAGTTGCGGCCGATCCGTCCAAATCCGTTGATCCCCACACGTGTAGCCATGTCTGCTCCGATCTCGCGTTTCGTTTTCGAGCGCCACCCACGCTATGGCCCGGCAGTCACCTGACCATCCGGTGCATGCGACAAGACGTGTGCGGGGAACTACCGAGTCGTTCTGAGAGGTAGCCGCGACCGATCAGTTGAAGTGGCCGAATCCGCCCGTTCGTTCTCGGCCTGGCAGCACTCTCACCGACGCCGCTCCGCCGGGCGATCGCCCGCAGGTATGCCAACTCGTAGCCGGCCGCGGTGGCCGATACGTCGAAGCGATCGTCGACGCTCACCCGGCACGGCATCGGCTCGATCAAGCCAACTATGCTCGATCGCCGCCGCGATCTCGGCCTCGTCAGCGACAAGCATGCCATCTCGCCAGCGATCACGATGTGGCCCGCCGCGCCCTCCGGCTCGACCTTCGCTGCCCCCGCGCCTCAGCCGGCTGTCAAGCTCACGAATTGATGTCAGGCCCCCGGCGATCATCAGACGTCTCCCACGTGTCGGTTTCGCCTACCGGACCAGTCTCTCGGCCGAGCAAGCAGGCGCCATCAAAGAACAACTAGGACGCGCGCGGAGAACCCGTAGCCCGGTTGCAGATTCTCCGCCGGGCCTCCACGCGACCCTGCGTCGCGTCTCACCGTCGCGCCGCCACAGCTTGTACGGACTCGAGCAACGAACGCCCGGTCATCGCCGGCGGACGGTCGAGCCCCAGCAGATCCAACACCGTCGGCGCGACGTCGGCAAGGGTACCGCGCGCGCGTAGCCGCGCAACCGTCGCCGTCACGATGACGGGAACCGGGTTGCTCGAGTGCGCGGTGCTGGGGCTGTCGTCGGGCTCGAGCATCTGCTCGGCATTGCCGTGGTCGGCAGTGATCACACAGACGCCGCCCGAGGCGTGGACGGCGTCGGTGATCTGCCCGACACAGCGATCGGCGGTTTCCACCGCTCGGATCGTCGCATCGAACACACCTGTATGGCCCACCATGTCGGCGTTGGCGAAGTTGACCACGCCGAACCCCGGACGATCTCGACGCCAGTGTTCGACGAACGCGTCAGCGACCCCCTGGGCGCTCATTTCCGGTCGCTGGTCGTAGGTGGCGACGTCACGAACCGAGGGCACCAGCGCGCGTTGCTCGCCCACACACGGCCGCTCGACGCCACCGTTGAAGAAATACGTCACATGCGCGTACTTCTCGGTTTCGGCCACGTGCAGCTGGGTCACGTGCTGCGCGGCCAGTGCGCGTGGCAACGTCATGTCGGGGTGCTGTGGGGCAAAAGCGACCGGATACGGCCAGCTCTCCCGGTAAGCGGTCATCGACGCGTAGCGCATGACCGGTGGAGCCTCGCGCTCGAATTCAGCGAACTCGGGCTCGGCCAGCGCATCGGTTATCTCGCGCATCCGGTCGGGGCGGAAGTTGAACGCGATCACCGAATCGCCCTGACGGATCCGAGCCTCGTCACCGACCAGGGTCGGGGTAACGAACTCGTCCGTTTCCTCGCGCGCGTAGGCGGCACGCACGGCCGCGCCACCGGTGGCGGCGCGATGTTGGGCGCGGCCGGCGACCAGCAATTCGTAGGCGAGCTTCACTCGGTCCCAGCGCTGGTCGCGGTCCATCGCGAAGTAGCGGCCGACGACCGACCCTGTGCGCCCCACCCCACTTAGCCTCATGTGCCGTTCCACGTCGTCGAGGTGACCGGCACCCGCGTGCGGCGGAGTATCCCGCCCATCAGTGAACGCATGCAGCACGAGGTCCTCGACACCCACCTCGCGGGCCAGCGAGGCAAGCGCCAGCAGATGACGGAAGCTCGAGTGCACACCCCCGGCCGAGACAAGCCCGATCAGGTGCACTCGCGGTGCGCCCGCCATCGCCTGGCGCAACACCGGATTGGTGGCCAGGGCGCCGGTGGCGACCGCGTCGTTGATCCGCGTCAGGTCCTGCGACACGACCGCGCCCGCGCCGAGCGTCAGGTGACCGACCTCGGAGTTCCCCATCTGGCCGTCGGGCAGGCCGACCGCGCGGCCGCTCGCGGCCAGCTCGGTGTGGGGGTAGCGCGCATTCAACTCGTCGAGTATGGGAGTCCGCGCGAGGGCGATCGCGTTGCCTGGGCCGGGCGGGCCAATGCCCCAGCCGTCGAGGATGATCAATGTGGCCGACGGCGCGGGCAGGGCGAGCGGGCCGCCAGGCAACATCACGCCAGAGCCTCCACGCCGGGCAGTGGGCGACCCTCGATCAGCTCGAGCGCCGCGCCGCCACCGGTGGACACGAAGTCGATGGACTGATCGAGTCCCCACTCGCGGACCGCAGCGACGGTGTCGCCGCCGCCCACGATCGTCGTGCCCCGTGCAGCCGCCAACGCCTCACCGATGGCGCGGGTTCCGGCGGCAAACGGCGGATGCTCGAATGCGCCCATCGGCCCGTTCCAGAAAACGGTCGCCGCCCGGTCTATCTCATCCCTATAGGCAACGACGGTCGCGGGACCGATGTCCAACCCGAGCATCCCCGGCGGAATATCGACGCCGGCGAGTGGCGTCACGACGACCTCGTCGGCGAGACGATCGGCGATCACCAGGTCTTGCGGCAGCACAACCCGCGCCCGATCTGATTCGCCCGCGCTCAAGATCCGGTTGGCCAACTCGACGTCCTCGCCGGAGCACCGAGACGCTCCGACCGTGTGACCGAGTGCACGCAGGAACGGGAAGCACATCGCCCCGCCGATTAGGACCAGGTCCGCGAGCTCTCGGAACCGGTCGATCACCGCGATCTTGTCGGCCACCTTGGCGCCGCCGAGCAACGCGGCGAACGGCCGCGCGGGGCTGCTCAGCATCTCGGTCAAGGATTTGACCTCGCGCTCCATCAGCAACCCGGCCGCATGCTCTGGCAGCAAATGGGTAACGCCCTCGGTCGATGCGTGGGCGCGATGGGCCGTACCGAACGCGTCATTGACGTACACGTCAGCCAGCTCAGCGAGCGCTCGGCTGAACCGCGGATCGTTGACCGTCTCACCTGGCTCGTAGCGAACGTTCTCCAACATCAGCACCGACCCCGGTGACATCCGCTCGGTAAGCTCTCGCACCTCGGCCCCCACGATCGCCGGCGCCATCTGCACGGGCAAGCCAAGCAGCGTCCCGAGCCGATCGGCGACTGGCCGCAGCGAGAGCGCGGGCTCGTGATCCTTCGGACGCCCAAGGTGTGAGACGAGCACGATGCAGGCTCCCCGCTCACGCAAAGCGGCGATCGTCGGCAACGCGGCGCGGATCCGAGCATCGTCGGCGACCTGGCCGTGATCGAGCGGAACGTTGAAGTCGACGCGCACGAGAACGCGGCGGCCCTCAAGATATCCCAGTTGATCCAGGGTCTGCACCGGAGCTCCTTTGCGATTGGTCGTTTCGAGGCGGTCTCCAGCGTCCCGCTGCATCACGTTTGCGCCATCGTGCATGTGCCCCAGATCGCTGCGGGTAACTACGCGCGTGCCCGCGTCGCCGACGGATTGCTCCGCACCGCGCCGGTGTTGGGATGGATCTGGCAAATCAATCTTCGAATTAAGAGGTGCGCGATGGCGCTGACAGCAGACCAAACAGCGATGGGCGAGGAGACGGCGACGACCTACCGGGCGGCGGTCGTCCACAGCTTCGATCGGCCCTTGACGATCGAGCGGGTCACCCCGCCTGCGCTCAAGCACGGCCAGATCCGCGTGAAGGTCGAGGCGTGCGGCCTGTGTCACACGGACATCCACGCCGCACACGGCGACTGGCCGGTCAAGCCCTCGCCGCCGTTCACGCCCGGCCACGAGGGCGTTGGCCTCGTCACCGAGCTCGGGGCCGGCGTGACCGAGGTTGCGCTTGGCGAGCGTGTCGCGATGCCGTGGCTCGGCTATGCGTGCGGCGTTTGCGACTACTGTGTTTCCGGCCGGGAGACGCTATGCGAGCAGCAGCAGATGATGGGCTACACGATCGATGGCGGCTTCGGTGAGTTCGCCACGGCATACGCCCGGTACGTTGTCCGTGTTCCGGACGACGTTGACCCCATCGATGCCGCGCCACTCACTTGCGCCGGTGTCACCACCTACAAGGCGGTAAAGGTCGCCGGGACTCGGTCCTCGGACTTCGTCGCGGTGTTCGGGGTCGGCGGGCTCGGCCACCTGGCGATTCAGTACGCCGCGATCGCCGGCGGTCGCGTTGTTGCAGTCGACCTGTTCGACGACAAGCTCGAGCTGGCCCGAGAGCTCGGCGCTGAGTTCACGATCAACGCCCGGCGAGAGGATCCCGTCGAGGCGATCAAGAAGCTCGGAGGCGTCGACCAGGCGATCGCGCTGGCCGTCTCGCCAAAGTCATTCGAGCAAGCGTACGAGTCACTCCGCCGTGGCGGCACCCTCGTGTTCGTCGCGCTGCCCGCCGACAATTACGTGCAGTTGCCAATCTTCGAAACGGTGCTGAACGGGATCACCGTCGTCGGGTCGATCGTCGGCACCCGGACCGATCTTCGTGAGGTGTTCGAGCTCCACGCCGCCGGCAGGACCCGCGTGATCCGCGAAGTCCGCAGCCTCGAAACCGTCAACGAGTCAATCGCCGATGTCGAAGCCGGCCACGTGGCCGCCTGCATCGTGTTCGAGATGTGACCCCCTGATCAATTCTGTCGTCGCTCAGTCCGGCCCGCCACGCGTGGCGGGCCGGGCATCCAGCTCGGCTGAATCACCTGACCAAGCAAAGGATCATCGAAACGCTTGGCGCGGCTCAGCTACTGCTGCCCGAACTGGTCCACCGGGCTCTGTCGGCCCAACGACGCGGCAACGACGCCGTCGAGTGCAGGCTGTCGTTGCCCAGTCCGCAGACTCCTGCGCCATCGCGGCAAACGTGAGGCCACACGACGGAAACCAAGACGGAACTGACGCCATCCAGGAACCTGGACGCGCGGCTCCCGGTTCCAGACTGAGGTTCACGGCATCGGGATCCAACCCGACGGCGGCTACCGAGAATCAGACACCGTCGACCTGCTCGCGTGCGTCGTAGCAGGCGGCGTGGAGCGCCACGGAATCGGGGTCGGCGTCGATCGCAGGCTCGGCAGCGCGAGACGTGCGTTTCACGAACCGACCGGCATGGTAGACGGCCGGCTCATAGACGCCGATCGGCTCCCCGCACAAGTCGCACCGAACTCGAACGTTCGGTCCGTCAAAGTCATCGTTCACATCCACGAAGACTGAGGCTGCCGGGCGGCGTCGGGCAAGACATCGGGCCCCGCCACGTAGCGAACCGACGGAGATGCCGCGTCCGCCTTGCGGAGAAGTACGGATTCGCTGCCATCGTCGGCTGCGATACGCCTCGGTGGGAGGAGTGGGCGGAGTATCCTCGGCTGCCGAGACGATGCCGATCGAGGTCGATAAGCTCCTACGGCTTCTGGACGTCGGTCGGTCGTTGGTGACCGAGCTTGACGCTGAGACTGTGCTGCAGCGAATCCTCGAGGCAGCCCGGGATGCAACCGACGCTCGGTACGTGGCGCTCGGCGTCCTCAACGAGCAACGCACCGAGCTGGAGCGCTTCTTGACGCTCGGGATCGACGACGCCGGACGCGCAGCGATCGGCGACCTGCCACGCGGACGCGGGGTGCTGGGCGTGTTGATCCAAGCGCCACGGCCGCTCCGCCTGGCGCACGTCGGCGACCATCCCCAGAGCTATGGATTCCCCTCCGGACATCCAATGATGGAGAGCTTCCTCGGAGTCCCGATCATGATCCGCGGCGAGGCGTGGGGAAACCTCTACCTGACCGACAAGCGAGACGGCGAGTTCACCGATGCCGATGAGACCGCGGCGGCGGTGCTGGCCGACTTCGCAGCCACCGCGATCGACAACGCCCGCATGTACGAGCAGAGCGAGCGGCGGCGCCTCGAGCTCGAGCAGCTCGTGCAGGGGCTGGAGGCGGCACGGGATATCGCCGACGCGATCGGCGGCGCCGGTGAGCTCCCACGGATCTTCGAGCTGGTCGTCAAGCGTGGCCGAGCACTGGTGGAGGCACGTTCGATCCTGATCATGCTGCGTGAGGGCGATGAACTGGTCGTGGTAGCCACGGCGGGCCATGCCCGCGACGCCGTCGGCCGCCGGCTGCCGCTGCAGGGTTCGACCTCGGGGCAGGTCCTCGACCGCCGCCGCGGGGAACGGATCGCCGACGTCGGAGCCCGGCTTCGAGTCGGCCCAGATGATCTCGGGGTGCCGGGCGCTCAAACGGCGCTCCTCGTCCCGATCATCTATCACGGAGTCGGCCTCGGAGTGCTGGCGGCGTTCGACCGCGGTCCCGATGCACGGCAGTTCACCGCCACCGACGAGCAGCTGTTGCGGACCTTCGCGGCGTCGGCGGCAAACGCCGTGGCGATCAGCCGCAGCGTCGAGGCGGACCGGCTGCGCAGCACGATCGCCGCCAGCGACGCCGAGCGGGCGCGTTGGGCGCGCGAGCTCCACGACCAGACGCTGCAGGCGCTCGCCGGGCTCCGAGTTGTCCTGGCAGGCGCCCGACGACGCGACGATCCGGCGGTCTACGCGCTGGCCACGACGCAGGCGATCGACGACATCGAGCTGGAGATCGCCAACCTGCGGGCGATCATCGCCGACCTCCGTCCCTCGTTGCTCGACGACGTCGGTCTGCAGGCGGCGCTGGAGGCATTGCTGGAGCGGCGACGCGAGGATGCGTTGGCGATCGAGTGCGAGGTCAACCTGCCGGAGGGTCTGAGCGACGGAGCGGGCTCGCACCGGGATCTCGAGACGACCGTCTACCGACTCGTCCAGGAGTCGCTGACCAACGTCGTCAAGCATGCGGAAGCGAACCGGGTTGTGGTCTCGGTGTCGGCCGACGACTCGGCGGTCGTTGTCGAAGTTCACGACGATGGACGAGGCTTCGACACCAGCGAACCGAGCGCCGGGTTCGGACTCGCCGGAATGCGTGAGCGGGTGTTCCTACTCCAGGGCTCGCTCGAGATCGAGTCCGGAGAGAACGGCACGTCGGTCCGCGCGCGGATTCCGCTGCCTGCGACGCTCACCGCCTCAGACGCCCAGCAAGTCGTGTCGTAGCGCGTACTCGACGAGCTCGGCGCGGGTCTCGAGACCGAGCTTGTGGTGGACGCTAGCCCGGTGCGAATCGACGGTGCGGCGGGAGATGTGCAGTCGCCGCGCGATCTCGGTGCCGGTGTACCCGAGCGCGGTCAGCCGCAGCACTTCGGTCTCTCGGGTGCTGAGGCGGTTCTCGCTGGACGCTTCCCGCATTCCCTGGAGACCCGCGGCGACCTGCGGCGTCACGTAGCTTTCGCCCCGGGCGGCTGCGCGGACAGCGCGTAGCAGGTCGGAATCCGAGTGCTCCTTCAACACGTACCCCAGAGCGCCCGCGTCTAGCACGTGCCGTGCCACAGCCGGGCTCGCCTCCATCGTCAAAACCACCATCTGGGTGTCGGGGACCAGCCGGCGTAACTCACGGATCGTCGCCACCGACGACCCGTTCGGCATGTGGAGATCCAGGATCAGCACGTGCGGGGCGTGCTCGCGTACCTGGCGCGTCGCGCTCGCAAGATCGGCAGCCTCGGCAACCACCTCGATCCCCGGCTCGGATTCGAGCAACAACCGCAGGTTGCGACGCATCGAGTCGTGGTCGTCTGCCATCACGATTCTGATCGAGACCTCGTCGCCCGACGGTTGCTCGAACTCCCAAGATTCCGGCGCCAGTTGCAGACGGGATTGCATGTTCTGATCCTCGCAGCGGTCCGGCCGCCTGTCATCGAGGAGAAGCTGCGCGCCTACCGCGGAAAGTCCCCAGAGGCGTTGCGGGCTTTTGCCCTCCGGCTGCGACTGAACCGAGTCTTCATGGTTCGCCGGACACGCCCCAGCTGTGACCGGAACTTGGACCCTGCTCGTCGACGCGGCGACGGAACCCTCACAAGCAACGGCGGCGTGATCGTCGATGCCACCTTTCGGCGGCTGCGAGACCGCTCCGCATTTTCGACATGGCTGCCGGGCGGCGTCAGGAGACCTAAGTCGAACGCATCGTCCCGAGCGTCGTCCTGAGGGCGCGAGCGGCTGAGCGCGAGCGCCGGCCCGACCGCGTCTCGGGCACGAAAACGCGTCTCGCGCGGAGCATCCGGCCGGGAGCACTCAACGAGGTCCCGCCGGCGCGCTACCTGCCGATCCGCGCCAACCGCGGTGCGTCAACGCTCGTCAGCGAGATCGCGGCGCGGCCCGACCCGATCACGCTGGCCGGCTACTGGCGGCGCCCCGCCACCTGGCTTGGGTGGATTTCGGCGGCTTCGCCGCCGGCGGGCGCCGGAACGACGAGCAATGGCAGGTGCGACTGGTAGACGACGGCGTGCGACACGCTTCCGAGCACATCGGGTTGGCCGGTCGTCGCTCCCCGGGTTCCGATCACGACGACCGCGTCGAGTTCCTCGGCGACCTCCAGGATCGTGGCCGCGACGCTGTCGTGCCTGCTCCGCTCGAGCCTGCCGTCCACCTCGAGCCCGAGACCCACCGCGAGCGACCGGCCTTCTGAGAGCACCTCCTCGGCACGGTCCAGGCACGCCTGTTCGAGCGACCTCCCCGATGCGCCGGCAACGACGTCAGGCGCGCCGAATGAGTCGTGGAGGATCGGATCAGGCGGATTCCAGACGTGCATCAGCGTGACGCGACTCGCTGGCATGACCGCCGCGGCGACGGCAAGCGCGTGCTTGGCGCTCGGCGAGCCGTCGTAAGAGATAAGGATCGACATTGCATGCCTCCGAAAAGTTGTGGAACGGGAACTCCGACTCACCGCTACCGTACGGCGACGCTCACGCGTGGGCATCGTGCCGTCCGCTGGTTTCGTTGCGGGTTTCTACGTCGCGGAGGCATTCGACCTGCTGCTTGCGTCCGCGCCTCATGCATGCTCCGGCAGCCTGCGGCCACCAAGGACCGAGCAGCCGGCGCCGTGAAGCAGCGCCTCGCCGACACTATCGAGCAGCACGCGAGCCACCACTCCCCAGCGACGCGAGCCGATCACCAGCAGATGTACCTGCTCGGAGACATCCTGCAGCACCTCCGCCGGTGATCCGATCACGGCCGAACCTGGACCGCTCGGCAGAGCAGCGCGGTCGGGACCTGAGCATCGCGCTGGACCCGCGCATCTCCTCGAGGACCTCATTCCACAGCTCGACGGCTTCCCGGAGCTGCAGACCGCCCCAAACCCAAGCTAGGCGGGCCGGTCGTCGACCGGCCCACCACTGCAGGGCAGCTCCGGTTCGCAGCGCGAGCGCGCCTGCGTAGCGCCGGATTCGGGCCTCCGTCGTAGCCGATCGCGATTCGCCCCAGATTGGCCGGAGCCCCGTCGCTAAGTAGTCCGTGAGGACCGAGCGCGAGGTAGTAGGCCGCGTGGCCGAGCATCTGACGACTCACGGAGCCGATCGTCACCTGCCGTGCCGCGCCCTTGCGCTTGGAGCCGAGGACGAGCACGTCGCAGCTCGCGCTGTACGACCCGCGCGAGCGCACGAGCGGCGGAGGAGTCAGTCTCGCCGCTCGTGCGACCGGGTGGCGCCAGCGTCCTGCGCGTCTTCGCGAGTATCCGGTGGGCTTGCTCGTGGACGCCCTTCCAGTCGAGCTCTGGTGGCAGTACCGCTATTGGGTCGGGATGGACCGCGACGAGAATCAGCTCGGCTTCCGCCGCCTGCGCGAGCGCGGCGCCCGGCACTGCAGCGTCATCGCCGGTGGAGGACCCATCGACGCCGACGGCGATGCGCCGGGGGACTTGTGCGATCGGGCTGGAATCGGGGGCATCCTGTGGATGGAGATCTTGGACCATCGCGTTCTCCGCTCTCGGTCGGTCGATTTCGCAAGTCTCTCCTGAGAGGCTGGCGGTGCCATCAGGGAAGCTCCGCAGCGTTCGGTGGGGAATCCGTAAGGAATGCGGTGGGCGTGTGGTCACCGGCAGCGCCTGATGCCCGTGCCGGAGGGATTCGGCACGGGCATCTCTGGGTAGTCGGAAGGCTTACCCAGGCGTCGAGGCCGACCCGGTCCCAGCTCAGTCGGCCTCAAGCCTTGTCTGTCAGACGCGGTCCGTCAGGAGGCGGGAATCGCGCCGGCGGCGAACAGGTGCTTGTCCTCGGCCGTCCGGCGTGCGTGCAAGATGCCGCCGATGACCAGAGCGGCCATCAGCGCCGCCAGGGCGAAGGACGCGATCGCACCCCAGAAGAGGAGCGTCGCGATCGTCCCGAACGCGTACGCCTGGAGAAGCAGGCCACGGAGCGTCGTGCCCTGGAACACCGTCGTTTCGAGTGCGCTCAGCTGCGTCGCCCGCGCCGAGCCGGGCGTGGCAGCACGTGCCGCCGCGCTGACGTTTGAATAGACGCCGCCGTAGGGCATCTCGGACAGGTGAACGGCAATGAAGTCATTCGCGTACACCCGCGCCTGCTCGCCGGTCAGGACCTGCTGACCCGCGTACTGCGAAACCGACGGGATCATCGATGGGGTGATCTCGGTCCCGGCCTTGGGGTGGTCAAACGCGGACTTGGGCGGGAAGAAGACCTGCTGTTGCGCGAGCTGGTCGTGGACGTTCGAGTGCGCGAAGGTGTAGCCCCACGTCAACAGGCCGCCCGCCACAAGCAGCACGACAACAATAACGACGCCGACGCCGCTGGCGATCTGATCAAAAACCTTACGTTGCATCTCGTCCTCCTAAGAGCTTGGGTTTGTCCTCCGACTTGCACGTCTAATCGTGCGCTCCCGCGGGTGCTGCGCAATCCGCATCGGTCCGCGTGCGCGCGGGGAGAGTCCGCGCCGGCGCGGACGGCAAACCCGTGGCGGGCTCCGGGTTAACTACTGACACCACTGTGTTGCGCGATACTCCTAGCCATAGCCAGCGACCAATCGACATCGGGCGCCGGGGCCAGGATCAGAACGCTGATCGCGGACGACCACCCGGTCGTCAGGCGCGGACTGCGCCAGCTACTCGAGAGCGACGACCGCTTTGAGGTCGTGGCCGAGGCCGGCGACGTCGAGTCGGCTCGCCGTTACGTCCGAGGACACCACCCGACCGTGCTTGTGCTCGACCTCAATATGCCCGGCGAGCCGAGCCTGGACGCGATCCCGAAGCTGCGTGAGGAGTTTCCGGGCACGCAGATCGTCGTGTTGACGATGCAGGACGAGCCCGCCTACGCGCGGTCCGCACTCGCCGCCGGCGCGCTCGGCTACGTCCTCAAGGAAGCCGCCGACGAAGAGCTCATCGAGGCGGTTCATGCGGCCGCCAAGGGCGAGATGTACCTCAACCCGAGGCTCGGCGCAAGGGTCGCGGCAGAGCCACCGCCGGGCCCGCCCGATGGCCTCAGCGAGCGCGAGTTCGAGATCCTCAAACTGCTCGCGCTCGGACATACGAACGCTCAGGTCGCGCAGGAGCTGTACCTCTCCGTTCGAACTGTCGAGACCCATCGTTCGCACATCCAACAGAAGCTCGGGCTCCGCGATCGCGCCGAGATCGTCCGCTACGCGCTCGACAAGCGGTTGGTCTTATAGCGGCTCGGAGAGGGGTCTAGCGGAGCCCCAGGGACGCGGGCGATCTCCGGCGACACGTAGCGCTCGCGGCGTGCGGCCGCGCGCACAGCCGGAAGCAGGTCGCGGTCCGATTGCTCCTTGAGCACGTATCCGAGGGCGCCCGCGTCCAACACCTGTGTCGCGACTGACCGGCTCGTGTCCATCGTCAGCACCACGATCTGGGTGTCAGACGCGCCGCGCCGAAGCTCGCCCACCGTCGAAAGAGCCGAGCCAATCGGGAGGCGAAGATCGACGATCAGCACATGTGGCCGGCGCTGTCGGACCTGCCGAGTCGCGGATCCCACGTCCGGAACCTCCGCGACGACTTGGATGTCACGTTCGGCGTCGAGCAGCACCCGCAGGCTGCGCCGCATGGACCGATGATCATCGGCGAGTACGATCCTGATCTGGGCCTCGGGGGCATGCAGTCGCTCGGGCTCGGAAGGGGAAGGGGCGAGCCGGAGGTGACGTTGCATCTGCTGATCGTCCTCGGTGCCACGCTCTCCAGCATCGAGACAAACGTGACGCAGAACTGCGGGAAAGCTGCAGGTTCTGCGACGCACTGATGGCGGCCTTCAGTTGCGGCAGGCGAACGGTCAGCCACCGCCTCGTCACGCGCGTCGAAGCAAGCACCGTGAAACGCCATATACCCCGCAACCTCCTCACTTCGAGGCATCGCCGCGCGAGGGTTCTGTCTGACGACCGCGCCGGCCACGAACACGGCCGGCTCGTACACGCGTGCCGGCCGTCCGCATACGACACAAAGCACCTGTATGTGGCATCCGTTGTCGCGCGATTCCACAGGGCTCGAAGGGTGACAACGACCCCCGTTCGCTGCCATCGCGGAGAGACCGTCGGCACGTTGGGGAGAGGTACCGATTCCTAGAAGGGCAGCGCCTTGGCTATGCATCCCGCGCCGTTTCGCGGGCTAGGCTGGCGACCCAGGGCTGATGCGATCGAGGTCGACAAGCTCGTAAGGCTTCTGGACGGCGGCCGGTCGGTGGTGACCGAGCTGGACGCTGAGACCGTGCTGCAGCGATCCTCGAGGTAGCCAGGGATGCAACCGACGCTCGGTATGTCGCGCTCGGCGTCCTCAACGAGCTGGAGCGCTTCCTGACGCTCGGGATCGACGACGCCGGCCGCGCCGCGATCGGCGACCTGCCACGCGGACGCGGGGTGCTGGGCGTGTTGATCCAGGCGCGACGGCCGCTCCGCCTTGCCGACGTCGGCGACCATCCCCAGAGCTATGGATTCCCCTCCGGACATCCGGCGATGCCGAGTTTCTCGGAGTCCCGATCATGATCCGCCGCGAGGCGCGGGGAAACCTCTACCTGATCGACAAGCAGGGCGGCGAGTTCACCGAGGCCGACGAGACCGCGGCGGCGGTGCTGGCCGACGTCGCACCGCGCTACTGGTGCCGCTCCGTCTGCCACCGTTCCGGCGCCGGACCGCACGGCTTCGACACGCCGAGTCGACCGCCGGGCCTGGAGGGCCGGCATGCGTCAGCGCGTGTCCCTGCTCGGCTGCACCCTCTCGATCAAATTGGGGGACGATGGCACGTGCCTGGAGGCGCGGATCCCGCTGCCTCGGCACGGCGACCGCCAGCGCCTCCCAACAGTCCGTGTAGCTACGACTGGGGCTTGATCACGCCGTGGTCGAGCGCGTACTTGACGAGTTCGTAGCGGTCCGCGAGCCGGAGCTTCTGCTGGATGTGGCCACGGTGGGTCTCGATCGTACGAACCGACAGAGACAGGTCCGCGGCGATCTGCACGTTCGTGTACCCGAGCGCGATCAGTCGCAACACCTCCAGCTCCCGCTTCGACAGGCCATCGGGAGGACCCGGAGGCGGCTCGATCGCGACCTTCGCCCCGAGCCGTGGGTTGAGGAAGCTCTCACCTCCGGCAGCGGCCCTGACAGCGTGCACCAGCTCCTCGTCGGCCGCCTCCTTGAGGACGTAACCGAGGACCCCGAGGCTGAACGCCAGCCGCGCGTATGCAGGTTCGTTTTGCATCGTCAGAACGACGATCTGGGTGTCGGGGAACTGCTCCCGAATCCGCGGGATCACCTTGAGCGTCGGCTCGCCCGGCATGTTCAGGTCGATCACAAGCACGTCCGGGTGGTGCCCGTGGACGTATCGCCGCGCCGCTTCGGCGTCGCCCGCCTCGGCCACAACCTCGATGTCGCCCTCGGCGTCGAACAGCTGGCGCAGGCCACGCCTGACGACCGGGTGGTCGTCGGCGACCACGACCTTGATCTGTCGTTCGGCCACGTCAGCGCCGATCATCTCGACCGATGAGGGTTGCTCGCTCATCTGGTTGAGCCCGGAGTCGTGCCGGTTTCAGATCGCTGCCGGAGGGCGTCGAGGTATGGCCGCAGGTATTTCGCCTCGATCTTTGCGGGCGTGTCGACGAATGGCTGATCGCTGACTTCGGAGGCCTGGCCCTGGGTGCCGGAGATTCGCGCGCGTAGATACAGAGGGCGCTGCCCGCCGAGCAGGATCCCGTGGATCACGGGGATCAGCGGCTGCAGTTGCACCTGGGCCCCTGCCTCGACGGCGATCGCCGCAGCCGCCGCATCGGCCTGGAGGGCCGCAATCGACCCGAACTTGACCGGGAAGTCGGTCGTGTCGCCGGCGGCGTAGACATGTTCCGCGCCGGTCACGCGCCCGTTCCGATCGACCGACAGGAAACCGTCACGGGCGGTCCTGGGAACACCTGCGAGCGCGGCTCCGTAGAGCTGGGGGACGGCGACGATCCGATCGAATTCGCGCTCATCGCCGGTATCGGGCATCAGCAGCTTGCCAGGCTCACGCATCTGGATATTCGGTGCAGAAACGAGCTCGATGTCGCTGCCGGCGAACATCCGGGTGACCGCTTCGGTGACAGCCGGTCCGAACACGACGAGCGGCGCCGCCTCGGGCGTGATCACCGCGACCCGAAGCTCGACGTTCATCTGGCGCGCACGACTCGCGGTCATCAGCGCCAGCTCGTATGCGGGCAGCGGCCAGCAGTGGGTCGATGGCACCACGAACGCGATGCTCTTGACGTAACCCTCCTCGATGTCCTGGACCAGACCGTGGAGCTGTTCATCCAACTGCCGATCGTCGAGCGTCAGCGCATGCCGCAATGCGGCGACCCGGCGACCGCCAACGGCCAGCAGCGCGGCGTCATAGCCGAGCTCGACCCCGCCGTCCGTGTGGATCACCCGCGCTGCGGTGTCAATCCACTTGAAGCTGTCGACGCAGCGGCTCGCGCCGGTCCCACCGAGGACCTCGTCCAACGGATAACGGTGAGCCGCAGCGGCGGCGAACGGCTCTTGGACGGCCATCGGCCGGTCGACGTATTCCTCGTCCGGTGCAAGCACGGTCACACCGACCCGGCTGCCGGCGAGGTCCTGGAGCGCGAGCGTCGCCTCGAGTCCGGCCACTCCCGCGCCGACGATCACAACCCTGAAACGCGTCATGGGGCCATCGAACGACTGCATGAGTCCGACGATAGATCCCGGTGCCGCGCGTGTCAGCGGCATAAATGCCCCCGCCGTTTGCGGAGAACTACGCAACACCAGTGCGTGTCCCCACCTAAACCCCTGCGCTGGGTCGGGCGTACAAGGCTTTCTGGAATGGGATCTTCACAACACCGCGGTCGGGCGCTTGTTCCAGCCGAACGGCGGCTGCTCATCGTTGAGCGTCTCCGGCAGCAGACCGGGCCGTCATCGCCGCACAGAGCGCCGACCGCGGGCCGCCAAGCCTGGAATAGGGATCCGAGGCGGATTCCTGACCGATCTCAATGTCTACACGTCGTTCACAACGACAGAGCGATCCGCCGCGATGATCAGTCGAATTCGGCAACTGGTAGGAGGTGGCTAAGGTGATCTTGATCTGTTACGACGGTTCAGACGATGCCAAGGCGACAGTCGAGAGGGCGTCGGCCTATTCAGCGGAAAACGCGCGGTCGTGCTGACGGTATGGGAGTCCTTCGTTGATCTGTTCACCCGTACCCCGGGGAGCTTGAGCTTCGGCGGCAGTGTCCCTACAGACGAGGTGCAGCTTGACCGGGTGAGCCGCGAGCATGCCGAACATGAGGCGCAAGAGGGAGCGACCTTGCTCGCGAGCGCGGGATCGATGCAGCAGCAACGGTACGGGCGCGGTCGGGCACTGTCGCGGACACGATCCTGACCGAAGCCGACGAACTCGACGCGAATGCCATTGTGCTTGGCTCGCGGGGCTTGGCGGCGTTGCATCACTTCTGATTGGCAGCGTCTCACACGCAGTTATACAGTCCGCCAACCGCACGGTCGTAACCACGCCCTCGCCGAAGGTCGTGGAGAAGCGCGCCGCCAAGCGGCACACGCGCGCCGAAGCGTGGGTTGGCAAGGCCGCGACCATCAAGTATTCGGAATGCTTGATCTGTGACCTGGGTTTCACGAAGCCTCAATCAAAACCGGCCTGGCCCGGGGCGCTCTTGTCGGCACCCAACCGCCGGTCTCGCACTTCTCGTCTGTTACTGCCGAGTCCAAAAGCAGCAGCGGCCGTCACACGCCCGGTGCGGCGACAACGCGGCAGCAATCGGGTGATGTTTAGGCGCGTGGCGTGAGTGGTGTGGATGCCGGGATGAGCCTCATCACTTTTGTCGGAGCGGGCCGGTCAGCTGGCGCGGGGAACGGCGGCCCGGGCGCCGGCGGCCAACGCTAGGCCCGTCTGCGGTCTGCCTTCCTCATCGCGACACGCTCGGTACTGATCCCGGCCACCGCGCGCAACTTTCAGCTGACTGGGCGTATCTCATGGAATCGGTAGGACCGCGGGCCAACGACGCCCGGTACCGCCTCGCGGCTCGTGTGTACCTTCGGCACGGAATAAAGACCCAAGGTCTCGACCCGTTGAACCAACACCCCGACGGAATCGAGCGATCCGACGAGCGAAATGCAAGGCAAGCAGCGAACTGCGGTCGTGTCATGCACGCAGCAGGCCCTCGGTTGCAGTATCAGCCGATAGCCGTGCCAAACAGGTGCCCGATGCCGTAGGTGAAGGCGAGGCCGAGCGCTCCTCCGATGACCATTCGCATGACGGCGCGGCGGACGTTGCTGCCGCCTAGCCGGGCGCTGAGGGCTCCGGTCAGCGCCAGGGCGAGCAGGACAGCGACAAAGGTCACCGGGACTCGAAGGCCGGCCGGCGGCAGCAGAATTGCCAGCATCGGCAGCAGAGCGCCGGACATGAACGAAAGCGCTGAGGCGCCGGCGGCTTGGACCGGGCTCGGGATGTCAGCAGGGTCGATGTGCAGTTCGGCGTCTAGATGCGCGGCTAGGGCGCCATGGGCGGAGAGCTCGTCGGCGACGGTACGGGCGGTGGCCGGGGAAAGGCCCTTGGCTTCGTACAGCCCAGTCAGCTCGGTCAGTTCAGTCTCCGGCGAGTCGGCGAGTTCGCGTTTTTCCTGCGCGATCTGCGCGCGTTCGCTGTCGCGCTGGCTGGAAACCGAAACGTACTCACCTAGCGCCATCGACACGGCCCCACCGACCAGGCCGGCCAGTCCGGCGGTGAAGATCGGTCCTCGAGCGGATGTAGCCCCCGAAACCCCGATGACAATGGCTGCGACCGACACGATCCCGTCATTGGCGCCCAGCACCCCGGCCCGCAGCCAGTTCAAGCGGCCCGCGCTGCCCCCAGAATGCGGCTCCGAGGAGTGAGTCGGCCGCCCGCCCTCGGCCGCTTCGACCTGAGCAACCGAGGGCATCGCATCATCAACACTCATTCCTCGGGCGTGGCGCCTGCGGTTAGGCACTACTCAAGATCGTCTCACGTCCGACATCGCCTCACAGCAGCCGCCGGGAAATTTGGTTGGCAGCAGGCACACGCGCAGGGTGCCGAGCGACGGCGTGGTCCCGGTGTCCGCGCAGCGTGATCGTCACCGGTGCCGGATCGCGGAAGTTGAGCGACCACGATTTGCGCGAAGCCCGAGCCGCAACGAGGGCGAGATCGTCGCCGAAAGGCGCGTACTGAACCGGGTCGCGCGGCGCCGACTGCTGCGGCGGCCGATGTAGGAGAGCACGAGCAGGCTCCGGGAGAGCGGCCGGTGAAGCGGCGATGAGAGGACGAAGCGCAGGAGCGGATTTGCCACTCGGCGCGTGAGGAGCGCTGACGCGCTCATCACGGACTCACGGTGTTGACAAGGCAGGTCGCTTGGACGGCGTCTCGGCTAGGGCCAAGGATTGACGCTTCTCCACGCCTGCGCGCGCGCGACTCGAGCCCGACGAGCAGAAACGCTTGGACGTAGATGAACGCGCTCGTCACCGCCTGGATCGTCCCGGTGGAGCCGGCGGTGCCGGTCGCGAGGTTGTACAGGCCGTGCCAGAGCGCACAGGCGAGGATGCTGCCACCCGTACCGTTGTAGAGCCAGGTAAGCACAATCGACCCGCACGCGAGGCCGAAGACGAAGCCGACGTAACCGGCCGGAGCGAAGCCGCGGTAGGTGGTAACGGTGAAGAAGTAAGGCAGGTGCCAGACGGCCCAGATCGGGGTGATAAGCAGCGCCGCGGCGAGACCACCGTGGCGGCGCTGAAGCTGCGGCAGCGCGAAGCCGCGCCAGCCCGTCTCCTCACCAAAGGTGAGGAGGACCACGATCGCGCACACGGGAACGACGCCGATCGCCGACAGACCGCTGTAGCGCCCAAAGTCGCTCCCGCGGGGCAGCTTGCCGGCGGCCGCTGCAACTGCGAGCGCAACACCGAGAAAAGCGGCCGGGCTCAACGCCGCGGCCCACCAACGCACGGGCATGCGCCAGCGGACCATCCGCGCGAGAAGGTCGCGAACTCCTACACGACCCCACACCACCGCCGTCACCGCAAACGCCGCGAGCGCCGGGCCGAGAAGCGCCGGGAAATGGGTCGGCCAACCGACACCCTTTCTCACCACGTCGCCAGCGGCCACGAACGGGAACGCCCACGCCCACGCCCAGCACCCCACGCCCACGAGAGGGCGTACGCCAAAACCACGAAGGAGGCAAGCGGCGAACGCCTAATCGCGCTGGCCATCCGGGTCGACAACGAGGACGCGTGTAGCTCGTGCCCGGCTGGCATCGATGACCTCGTTCCCTCGGCGTGGTCAGTGCCGGTCATGACTGGGACTACTGGTTGCGAGCTTCTCGGCGCGCTGCTTGATGCCGCGCAGCATCTTGCGCTCCATCAAAAGGGAGGCCGGCTCCATCGGCAGCATCCCGATACGCGCAGCGGGTGTCGGCAGCCGAAATCGGTTGCGGCTGATCAGCCGGGTGTTCCCGTTGCGCTCTGCGAGCACGAAGGACCAAACCCAGTTGCCATCTTCCGAGCGCCAGGCGAGCACGTGCCGGGGCTCGACCCGTTCAAGCCGCATTCGATTCGAGCCGTAGCCGATCGTCTCGCCGACCTCCGGGTGCTTGAATTCCGGCAAGACGCGGTCGACGCTGTGCATGTTTAGACCGAGCAGGTTCTCGACCCAGTCGTAGGTGTATGCGCCGCCACGTGGGGCCGAACCCATCTGCACGAGCCATGGCCACACCGCAGAGGCAGGGGCGTGTATCTCGATCGCGCGCGTCGCGACGCCGTCGGCGTGCTCGAGCAGCTCGTCTCCCGCCAGGCGGGACTCTGCCTCGGCGTCACTAGCCCCCCAGGTCAGGATCGGCCGGCGCAACAGCGCCCAGTAGAGCGCGAAAGACGCGATGCCAAGAGCCGCTGCGACCGGTCGCGATCTCATCGTTTCAGCATTCTGACTCCGCAATCGGCTCACATCCGGAAGGGACCGCATCCAAGGGCGGCAAACCACCGAAGCCTGCAGGCGACCACATGCTCAACACGCACGCCGTCGCGGAGACCGGACGGCCAGCCCCATATACAGACACCCCTTTCGCGCTACGACGGTGCCTTGCATGAGCCAGGGTCGAATCCCTCGTTTGCGCGGAAACGGCGCGTCAGCTGTCGCTCTCTGCGTTAGAACCGCCGCCGGAGCTGCACATGCGCGAGTTCCGCCCAAGGCAGGGCCGTTTCCGAGCGTCAGGTAGACGCCCGCGGGGCAGCCGATGCGGGTGCCCCAGGCGGTCGGTCCCCCGAGGCTGGCGCGCGCGGTGGGGTCAGGGGCCGACGGTCGGCTGCGGGCAGGGGGTCGCGGCAGCCGTTCCCTCGCCCCTTCTGCTCTCGACGACCACGCCGGCCCGCCAGCCGGGGGTCGCGTCCAAACGTTGCTGTAAATACGGGTCGGGTGCTGTCGTAGCGACGGCGTAGGTTCCCTCAGGTCCTACCAAGACGATGAAGGAGGCCTACGCCGTGAGACGCACCGTACCGCCGTCGGCGGAGATACAAGCTGAGATCGACAAGGTGTTGGGTCGGGGGCTGGTCGATGACCCGCAGAAGATGTTGTCCGAGCTGGCGCGGCTCGGTGCCCGGTTGATCATTCAGCGGGCTGTCGAGGAGGAGTTCGACAGCTGGTTGGGTCGCGCTCGCTATGAGCGCAAGCCCGAGGCGGCGGTCGGGGAAGCGCAATGGGTTCCGCCCCCGGCACCTGCAGACTGGGGAGGGTGAGCTGCGGATCGAGATCCCGCAGGCACGGGAGGCGGCGATCCCGTTCGTCTCGAAGCTGTTCCCGAAGTGGCATTGCAAACGGCTTTTGCGCACGGACCCGCTGAAGGCGCTGGTGATCGGTGGGTTCGTGCGCGGCCTGTCGATGCGCGACGTCGAGTCGTTGTGCGAGGAGGCCGGGCTGGGGAAGACCTCGAAGTCGACGGTGGCGACGATCTGCGCGGAGTTGCATGAGCGGTTTGCGGCGTTCTGTCGCCGCTCGCTCTACGACATCAACCTGGTCGTGCTGTTCCTCGACGCGATCTACCTCCCGGTCCGTCCCAGCGGCCCGAAGGAGGGCGTGATCTGCGCTTGGGGAATCACCGAAACCGGCGCCAGAGAGCTGGTTTGCGTGCGCCTGGGGGCGCGGGAGGCCAAGGAGGACTGGGTCGAGCTCGGCCGCGATCTCATCAGTCGCGGGCTCGCCGCGCCGCGTCTGGTCGTCGCCGACGGCGCCCCCGGGCTGATCAGCGCGGTCGAGGAGATCTGGCCGCGCGCCGATCGTCAGCACTGCGCTGTTCACCGCCTGCGCAATCTCATAGCGAAGCTCCCGAAGTCAGAGCATGACCGGATCCGCTTCAACTACTGGTCAGCGCTGACCGACGCCACCAGCGTCAAGGACGGCAAGCTCCGCCTCCAGGTCCTGATCTCAGAGCTCGAGCATCGCGGCTACGAGTCGGCCGCTCGCTGCCTCGCCGAGGACCTCGACGCGCTCGTCGCGCACCTGCGCTACCCGCTCAGACACCGCGAACGGTGGCGGTCAACGAATCTCCTCGAGAGATCGCTCGGCGAGGTCCGCCGGCGCACCAAGGTGATGGGCCGCTTCCCCGGCGAGACCAGCTGCCTCTCACTCGTCTGGGCGGTGCTCGACCTGTTCTTCAGCCACGCCAGCAACGGCGCCACCTTCACCGACGTCGACCGCCAACACCTCTACCGAATCAAGTACCAACAAGCCGACCCAGACACGCTCGACGAGGAGGTGACCGCCGCCTAGACTCAACCCCGGGAACCTGAACCGCGAGCGAATTTACAGCAGTCATTGGACGCCACCCAGCCGGGCGCGCGCCCTTCTTTCGACGGTTGGATCGACTCGGGGTCAATTCCACCGCCGGAGACCAGTGATGCGAGTGCCTGGCGTGGACCGGGTGAGCTTTCGTCGGGCCGCCCGCCATGCGTTTCACCGGAGGCAGGAAGCCTCGAGGAGGTGCCGCGTCAGCCCCGCAGCGCGCGCAGCGCGTTGAGGATCACGGCGAGGTCGATGGCCTCCTGGAACAGCGCGCCGGCGAGCGGTGGGAGGTAGCCAGCGGCGGCGACGGCCATCGCCGCGAGGCTGAGGCCCATGCCGGCGAGCACGCTTTGGCGGGCGATGTGCAGCGCCCGCCGGCCGATGTGGACCGCGTCGGCGACGCGATCGACGCGGTCGACGGTGATCACCGCGTCGGCGGTCTCGGAGGAGACGGTGGCGCCGGCGGCTCCCATCGCGATCCCGAGGTCGGCGATCGCGAGCGCCGGAGCGTCGTTGACGCCGTCACCGACCATGATCACCGGGCGCAGCGCCGGATCGGCGCGGATCGTGCGGACGACCTCGAGCTTGTCCTCGGGCGACTGCTCGGCGTAGACGCGGTCGACGCCGACTTCGCGGCCGACGCGTTCGGCGACCGAGCGGCGGTCGCCGGAGAGCATCGCGACGTGCCGGATGCCTTCGGCTCGCAGCCGCTCGACGATCCGCTTGGCGTCCGGGCGCAGCTCGTCGGCCATCACGATCACGCCGGCGACGTGGCCGTCGACGCCGACCAGGACATGCGCCTCGCCCGAGCCTCGTCGTGCTCGCGAGGCTCGAGGCGCAGCTCTCCGGCGGATACGCCGGCCGATCGCATGAACGCGCGGCTTCCGACGAGCACGCGGTGGCCGTCGACAGTGCCCGCGATGCCCTGGCCCGGGTCCTCGTGGACATCGGCCGGCATGCGTCAGCTCCAGCCCCGCCTCGCTTGGCGGCGGCGACGAGCGCTTCACCGAGCACGTGCGCCGAGAGACTGGTCAACAGACGCCGCCAGCCGCAACAGCTCGGCCGCGCAATCCCGTCTCGCGGTACGATCTCGCGCACCTCGGGGGTGCCGACGGTCAGCGTCCCGGTCTTGTCGAACAGGACCGTCCGGGCTTGGCCGAGCGTCTCGATCGCGCCCGGCTCCCTTGACGATCACCCCGGCCCGGGCCGCTCGCGAGAGCCCGGAGACGAGCGCGATCGGCGCGGCGAGGATCAGCGGACACGGGGTCGCGACCACCACGACCGCGAGCGCCCGTTCCGGATCGCCGCTCATCGCCCAGGCCAGCCCCGGCGACCAGCAGCGTGGCGGGCAGGAAGAACCCGGCGTAGCGGTCAGCCATCCGCACGAACGGCGCGCGCTGGGTCTGCGCCTGCTCGACCAGCCGCACCAGCGCCGCGTACGCGCTGTCGCTCGCCGGGCCGGTCGGCGCGGACGTCGAACGGCGCGCCCGCGTTGGCCGATCCGCTGAGCACGGGCATGCCCGGCCGCAAGGTCGTCAGGCAGCGGCTCGCCGCGTCAGCGTGCTCGTGTCGATGACCGCCTCGCGACTCATGACGGTGCCGTCGACCGGGACGACCTCGCCGGTCCGCACCAGGACGACGTCGCCGGCCTGGACCCGCTCCACCGGGACCTCCTCGAGTCGGTCGTCGACCCGCAGCTGCGCGACCTTCGGAGCGCGTTGGACCAGCGCGGTCAGCTCGCGGCGCGCCCGTCGGGAGGCAACCGCCTCGAGCGACGCGCCGCCGGAGAACATCAAGCCGATCACGATGCCGGCCAGCTCCTCGCCGAGCGCCAGCGCGCCGACCATCGCCACCAGAGCGATCGTGTCGACACCGAGACTGTGCTCGAGGACGACCGTCCGGCCCACCTCGACCGCCAGCTCCGCGGCCAGCACCGCGACCGCGGCCCCCCACACCAGCTGGCCGGCGGCGCCCTCGCCGACGGCATACAGCAGCCCACCCACCGCCATCGCCGTGACCGCGATTGACGCCAGGATCTGCGCGCGATGCTCGACCAGCCAGGACAGCTCTCCACCGTCCCGGCGATTTGGCAGCTTGCCGGAACGCGCGATCGTCGATGCCTCCGCGCCGGGCATAGCGCCAGCGTCGCAGCCGACCCCGGCGTTCGGATCCGTAGGAACCCGCCGGTCCGGCCCGGGAACGTGCGGACGGTGCTAACCGCCCGATCGGCGATCATTATTCGGTGTCCGAGCCCCCTCACGATTCCACGCCTCCGACCGCACTGCTGTGCTTCGACGGGTCAGACGACGCGGCAGCGGCGATCGCGAAGGCGGGTGAGCTGCTCGGGCGGCGCCCGGCAGTCGTGCTGAGCGTGTGGGAACCGATCCGCACTTGGGAGCCATGGGACCCCGCCACGATCGTCTCCGCGCCGCTGGCTCGGCTCCTGAGCAACGAGCTCGACCTTGACCAGATCGTCGCTGAGCTCGCTCGCGACAAGGCCGAGCAGGGCGCCGCGCTCGCGCGAGCGGCCGGCTTCGAGGCCACCGCACGGGTGGCGGGCGGGAAGACGTGGGAGGCGATCTGTGGGGCTGCGGACGAGTTCGACGCCGAGCCGATCGTGATCGGTTCGCGCGGGCTGGGCGAGCCCGGTCGGCCTTGCTCGGGCAGCGTGTCCTCAGCGGTGATCGCGCACGCCAAGCGTGCGGTTCTCGTCGGTCCGACACACCTGTGGCCGACGGCGCGGGATCGACTCGCAGCCAATAGCTGTACAGGGCACGAACCCGATCGAGGTCGCGCTGTCCGGAGCGCTCTCGCGGGATCCGTCGGCGTTGCTTCTCTCACATGGTCTGACCGCGGGGGTAAGGTCGGCACACCGTGGCAGCCGCTGAGATCACGCCGACCGGGCTGACCGAGGTCGAGGCCAAGCGCCGCCTGGAGGCGCGCGGCCGCTCCGCCCCGCCGATCGAGCCGCTCCTACGCGAGCATCATCCGCGCCAACACGCTGACGATCCCCAACGGGATCCTGCTCGTGTTCGGGGTGCTGACGATCACGTTCGCCTCGTGGCGGGACGCGCTGTTCCTCGGCATCCTGGTCTCGAACGTCGTGATCGGGTCCTTCCAGGAGGTCCGCTCCAAGCGCGCGCTCGACCGGCTCGCCGCGCTGGTCGCCCCCGAGGCGGTGGTGGTGCGCGACGGCGTCGACCGCCGCGTGCCGGTCGACGAGGTCGTGGTCGGCGATCTGGTGAGGCTGGCGGCCGGCGACCAGGTCGTCGCCGACGGCAGCTCGTGTCGGCGGACGGGCTCGCGCTGGACGAGTCCAACCTGACCGGCGAGTCCGAGCCGGCGGTGCGCGGCGCCGGGACAGCCGGTGTGGTCGGGCTCGTTCGCGGTCGAGGGCGAGGCGCTGTTCGAAGCCACCGCGGTCGGCCCGGACAGCCGCGCCGAGCGGCTGACCGCCACGGCGCGCGCGTTTCGCCACCCGCGCTCGCCGCTCGAGCGAGCCAACGATCGGCTGCTGCTGTGGCTGGTGGCGCTCAGCGTCCCGCTCGCGATCGGGCTGACGATCTCGGTGCTTCGCCCACCCCGAGACGGCGACCAGGCGCGTGCAGGCGCTGACGGCCGGGCATCGTCAACCTCGTCCCCGAGGGCCTGATCCTGCTGATCAGCGTCACCGCGGCGGTGTCGGCGTTCAAGATGGCCCAGCGCGGGGTGCTCGCGCAGCAGCTCAACGCGATCGAGTCGCTGGCCTCGGTCGACGTCGTCTGCACCGACAAGACCGGCACGCTGACCGAGCCGACGCTGCGCGTGGTCGCGCTGGTGCCGGCCGCCGGCACGGACGAGGCGCACGTGGCCCGCGAGCTTGCGAGCTACGCGGCCAGCGCGCCGTCGCGCAACCTGACCCTGGAGGCGATCGCAGACGCAGAGCTGGCCGAGGTCGCCGCCGCGCCGCGTCGTCGCGCAGGTGCCGTTCTCCTCCCGCCGGCGCTGGAGCGCGCTTGACCTCGGCGACGAGCGGCTGGTGCTGGGCGCGCCGGAGCGCTTCGCCGACGCCGACCCGGCACTCGCGCGAACGGGCGCGCGAGGAGGCCAGCGCCGGGCGGCGGGTGCTCGCGCTCGGCGCGCACCGACGCGCCGCTGCCCGCCGACGGCTCGGAGCCCGAGCTCCCCGACGACGTGCGGCCGCTCGGGTTGGTCGTCCTCGCCGAGCGGCTGCGCGCCAACGCCGCCGACACCGTCGCCTTCTTCACCGACCCAGGACGTCGCGCTGAAGGTGCTCTCCGGCGACGCGCCGGCGACCGTCGGCGCGATCGCCCGCGACGCGGGCGTGCCGGGTCGGCGCCGCGCGCTCGACGGCGAGGCGCTGCCCCGACGCCGCGGCGCTGCGCGAGGCCGTGCTGGCGGCGCCCGCGGTCGGGCGCATCTCGCCCGAGGGCAAGCGGCCGTCGTCGGCTGCCTCGCGGACGCCGGCGCTACGTGGGCATGGTCGGCGACGGCGTCAACGACGTGCCCGCGCTGAAGGACGCGCGCCTGGCCATCGCCCAGGGCTCCGGCACGCAGATGGCGCGCTCGGTCGCCGACCTGGTGCTGGTCCGCGACGATTTCGCGCGTCGTGCCGGGCATGGTCGCCGAGGGCCGCCAGATCCTGCGCAACATCCAGCGCGTCGCGCGCCTGTTCGTCACCAAGGCCGTGTTCACCGCCGTCGTGGTGCTGGCGGTCGCGATCCCCACCGGGACGTTCCCGCTGCTGCCGCGCCAGTTCACGCTCGCCTCCACCGTCACGATCGGCATCCCCGCCTTCCTGCTCGCGCTCGCGCCCAGCGCCGGGCCGTGGCGGCCCGACCGCTTCCTGCGCTCGGTCGCGCGCTTCGCGATCCCCGCCGGGCTCGCCACCGGCATCGGCATCGTCATCGCCTACCTGCTCGCGCGCTACGGGTTCGACCTCGGCCTGACCCGCGCGCGCACGGTCGCCACCGGGACCGTGGTCGTCTGCGGGCTCGCGGTCGTGATGCGGCTCGAAAGCGAGGGCGGACGGCGACGGCTCGGCGTGGCCGGCTCTGTGCGCGCTGATGGCGCTGCTCTTCGCCGTCGCGCTGATCATCCCCTTCCTGCGCCACTTCTACGAGCTCGCCACCCCCACCGGCGAAGCGCTCGCGGCCTGGGCACTGGGAACCGCCCTCGGCGTCGGGGCGATGCTGGCGCCCTTCGGCTGCTGCGCGTCTAAACACGGCCCGAACCGAAAACAAGGCCGATATCCAATTAGCTACCTGCTTGGCCTGGCCGAGCGGAATCTTCGACTACATCGAGGGCGCCATCCGCTAGCACAACCGCGTTGTCGGCTACACGCTCACCTGGTGACTGACGTCTACCCGCCATTCCGGCTACGCGCCTGAGGTCGCGGCGAACTCGCTGCATCGGCCGGGTCGACGCAGCTGCCTTCCCGCGGCCACGAACATTGTCACGCCGCCGACCGACCATCCCTGCCCCACTCGCGGAGGGCGAGACTCTAGGATCGGACGCTCCACGTGCCCAGTGCGACGAAACACGACCGCGCTGACTCTTGCGATGCCTGAGTGCCCCTTGACATACCCCAGATCGCCGCCCGCTCTACGCAGATTCTCTTGCCTCGCCGGGAGATCACGCTCGGCCGGTTGATGTCGAGCGCAACAGCGAGGATGAGCGTGGCGGTCCACACGTTCACCGGGTCGAGCCTGAGTCCGTCATGGCCCGCGATGAACCAGATCAGAAGCCAAAGCAGCGTCATGTCGTACCTCCGCACATAGCTCGTTCGGAGTAGCAGGATGAGCCGCGCGGTGGTGGCGACTTGTCCACACAGCGCTAGTGCATACTCGGGAACCGCCTAACTGACCCGGTGCTGGTGCTGGCGCAAAGGGCATTCGGTAGTTCACCGCACGTTCTCGGCGCGCTGAGAGAGTTAGATTGCGGAGCGTCTGGATTCAGCGATGAGGGCGAAGGTGACCTGGATCGTTGCGGTGATGTCCTGTTCGCCTGGCTCGACCAGCAGGTCGCCCGGTGCGGCGGAAGCGGCGATGATCTTGCCGGTGCGCCGGGGGAGCGCAGCGGACTCGGGCTCTGCGAGCCTGATCAAAGCGCCGAGCCGCGCGCCGACACCTTCCGCGTAGGCCTGAGCATTGCGCTGGCCGTCTGCGGCTGCCCGGCGCGCCGCCTCGAGGCGGATCGGGTTCTCGGCTGCGATCTGCCACTGAGGCCCGTCGACGCGTGCGTCGAGCTCTGTCGTGGCTCGCGTCACGAGGCGGCCGATCAGGTCTAGGTCGGTGAGACGCACGGCGATCGCCGAAGCGGCACGATGCCCTAGGGATCGTCGCCCCTCCGAGGTGTGGTCAAAGTCCTCATGGACGCTGACTCCCGTGGTGGAGCGGTCAGACGACGCGATACCGAACTCATCTAACAAGGCGACTCGCGCCTCGCTGCGGCGTGCGACATCCTCGAGCGCCGGGCCGGGACCTCCTTGAGCGCGCTCAGGGTCACAACCACGATCGCCTCGTCAGGTTCGGCGCGCAGGACCGCGGTGCCCACGACTGAAACCATCGGGGTCGTGCTGACATTCGGGTCAGAATCGGGACCTGGCATCAGCGACATCCTGCCAGGTCTAGGAGCTCGCCCACCGGCGTTCTCGCTCCACCCAGGACTCTGGAGCGCGGGCCTGGTTCACAGACTCGATCCGCGAGGGAAGCTCGTCGATGGTGCCGCGGACTTCTCCTTCGTTGACGCGCGCCACCGATGCAGAAACGTCGAGATGACGGCCCTGTTGGCGACGGTGCAGCAGAGATGGTTTGTGCCGTCCACGACACGCCACGCTGTCATCTGCTCCGTTAGTGATCTCTCACGGATCGCCTAGTGGCTGCTAGGGACCGCGTCCGACGCTCACGGCCAGATGAACGAGTACGACCGCGTGCGACGCAGCAAGTCCCGAAAAGAACGGCTCGCGGTGATGTACGCCCGGCGGCGCAAGACCGCCGACGGCGATGCCGTCGCTGTCGCCGTCCCGTAGTCAGAAGAAAGCAACCACGGAACCGGCGACGAGCAAAGGCTGCGAGGAGCCGGCCCAACAGCACGTTCCGCCATCCCGACCTGAACACCGAACACCGGCTCACTTCCCGAGCCACTCCAAAGGCCGAAAAATGCCGGCAGTCCTGCAAGCCACAACCGCTGCGTAGCCGACGATTACCCGCAAAGACAAGGGCCTGGCAGGGGTTGGGCACGAGGGCAAGAGCAGTCGTGGCGAGCCCGCCCACCGACGCGGCTGCTGGTGGTCAGTGGTCCGGGCGACTGGCTTAGGGGTAGACGTGCTCGCCGGTGCGCGCGTCGGTAACCGTGATCGCGCCGGCGGGGCAGGAGCCGGCCGCTTGGAGGATCTGATCGTCGCTGCCGGTGCCGGTGACTATTGCGATGTCCTCGACGGTGAACACGCCCGGCGCCGCCAGAGCGCAGTCGCCGTGCGCGGCGCAGGCGAACTCGTCGATGTGGGGGATCAG
The DNA here is from genome assembly GCA_963805095.1 of uncultured Solirubrobacterales bacterium. Classification (GTDB taxonomy): domain Bacteria; phylum Actinomycetota; class Thermoleophilia; order Solirubrobacterales; family Solirubrobacteraceae; genus Palsa-465. Next base: position 16,903 of record CAWDSW010000009.1, on the reverse strand, counting down.
TGTCATGCTGCTTTCCTTTCATGGTGGGGGTCGGTGGCCGGCTGCTGCAGCCGTCGGCGAAGCTCGGGGAGGGTGTGCGGGCGCCCGACGAGCAGCGCGGCGACCGGCCGGCCGTCACGCGTGAACGTGGCGGTGAAGTCGTACGCGGCCGGATCGCCGTCCAGCTCGATCCGGTCAGTGATATCGGCGCGGCCGAGGAACTGGATGCGGATGCCGTGTTGGTCGCTCCAGAAGCTCGAGAGCGGGAGCGCGTGCACTGGGAGGCCGAGCATCGCTCGGGCGGCGGACGCGCCCTGGCGGGCAGCCGCTTCCCAATGCTCGGTCCGCGCGTAGGCCCGGACGCGAGGATCGAACGCGAGGCTCGCGTCGCCGGCGGCGAACACGCCCGGGATCACCGTCCGCCCCGCGCGGTCCGTGCGCACACCGCGGTGATCGAGCCCAATGTCACGCAGCCACGCTGTCTGGGGATCGGTGCCGATGCCGACCACGAGTAGGTCGCAGTCGATCTGGCGCCCATCCTCTAACTCGACAGCGCGGATCGCGTCGGTGCCGTGCAGCTCCACGATCCGGGCCGACAGCAGCACCTCGATTCCGTGCTCGCGGTGAAAGTGCGCGAACCACAGGCCGAGCCGCTCTCCCAGGGTCGCTGCAAGCGGCGCACTCGCGGCCTCAACGATTGTCACACTCGCGCCGCGGGCGTTGGCCGTCGCGGCCACCTCCTGCCCGATGAATCCGGCACCAACGACGACAACGCGGGGCGAGCCGGCGAGCGCACCGCGCAGAGCACGAGCATCGGCAACGGTGCGCAGCGCGTACACGTTGTCGAACCGTTCTGCTCCCGCGAACTGCCGGGGTGCGCTCCCGGTAGCGATCAACAGCTGCTCGTAGGTAAGTGACCGCCGGCTGCCGAGGAGAACCTTGCGGGCCGCCGGATCGAGGCCAGCCGCGGACTCGCCGAGGAGCAACTCGATCCCGTTGTCGACATGCCATCCCCCGGGGCGAAGTGCCAGCTCCCCCTCGTCGATTTGACCTGCCAGGAACTCCTTCGACAGTGGCGGGCGGTCGTATGGGGGCACGGGCTCGGCGGAGATCATCCGGATTGGACCCTCGTAGCCGAGGCGACGCAGGGTTTCGGTTGCCCGCTGGGCCGCGAGCCCGCCGCCGGCGATGACCACTCCAGCGGGGGTGGTCATGGCCGTGTTGCGGCGAGCCGCGGTCGCGGGACGGGATTGGCGGGGGCGATCGCGCCCCGCTGAGCTTCCGGCCGCTTGGGGGGCGCGGCCGGAAGCACCCGGTATGTAAAGGCGAACACGATCGGCGCCGTCAGCATGGTCAGCATCCCGAGCATCCACCAGCTGTGGCCGTTGGTGCCTGCGCCGACGACGTGCCCCAGCGCGAGCAGGTAGACGATGATCGTGAAGCGATGCATCATTCGCCACGTCTTTGTGCCGATCCACCTGCGCGCGTAGAAGCTGAGACCGAGGATCGCCGCAAGCCAGCCGGCGATGATCCCGATGCCCGTGAACAGTGGGCGATAGGACATTGCGAACGGAAGCGTGATCCCGGCGAGTCCGGGCCGCAGGTAGCTGTCGAACATCAGCAGACCGGCATGACCGGCGATCAGACCGAGTGTGACCAGCGTCGATGCCTCGTGAAAGCGCTTGAGCTTTGCGTTCAGCCCGGGGCGCCGCGCCAGTCGGCCGGCCATCGCGAGCCCGGCCGAGACCGAGATCCCGAGCATCAGCATTGCGACGATCCCGAACGACCGACTGGCAAACCAGAACGCCTGTTGCGCGGGGCTTCCCATCGTCGTCAGGAGACGCGGGTGGTGACGGGGGTCGCCGCCACGGTCGCGCCCGGGGCCGTGGCACTATTCGCGGGGATCACACGTGTCGCGCCGGACGCAGTGGTCACCACGCGAGTCGTGCCGCCGCCAGGGTGGTGGGAGCTGACCGCGACCACGGGGATGGCCTGCTTGTTGACGGCGGTGGCGTACATCACCGAGAAGGGCAGCGAGGCGGCGATGATCGCAGCGGCGCCGAGGCTCAGCACATAGCGATTCAGGGTGGATCGCCGACGGCCCACCCGGTGGCTGGACCGCTGGCTCGTTGGTGGATTCGGTTGGCGTTGATCAGTCATTTGTCATTGACTCAGGGTCGGGAAACTGGATGGCCCGCGGTGCAGTGACCGCTGGTGGGCGGCCGTGGTTGGTGGCCGTGACGGGCGTCGCGTGACTATGGGTGAGCGCTCCGGCTGTGGACATTGCGGCGAGGAACAGCGCTGTCGCCAGAGCCGCGATTGTGGTGCGCGTTTTGTTTGTCATCGTGCTGAGGTGAAGGTTGGGCGCCTCGCGAGCGAAGCGCTTGGATTGACGCTGATCAGCTTGGAGGCTGCAGGCAAGAGCGCGGTAAGCGGCGCTATAAACGTGCCCTTATGCGCGTGATATCGGGAATCGGCGCCACCTGAGGTCGAAGATGCGAATTCTGGTGATCGAGGACGAGCGAACGCTGGCGCGCTTCATCGATCAGAGCCTTCGCGCCGAGGGATACGCCGTGACCGTGTGTAACGACGGCGAGAGCGGAGAGGCTGCTGCGGTGACGGGCGATTACGCGCTGGTCGTCCTCGACCTGACGCTCCCGCGCAGGGACGGTCTGGACGTGCTAGCCGGGATCCGCGCACGCCTGCCCGAATTGCCGGTCATCGTATTGACGGCGCGGGCCGCGGTGGAGCAACGAGTCCAGGGGCTTGATCGGGGCGCAGACGACTACGTCACGAAGCCGTTCTCGCTCGAGGAGCTGCTGGCACGGGTGCGTGCGCAGTTGCGCTCCCCCGGGCAGCCCGAAGCGTCCGTGTTGCAGACGGCCGACATTCGCATGGATCTCAGAACCCGCCGGGTGCACCACGACGGGCACGAGGTTGACTTCACCGCGCGCGAGTTCGAGCTGTTGGCGTACCTGATGCGTCACCCCGATCAGGTCCTTTCGCGTGAGCAGATCCTGAACGCCGTCTGGGGGTTTGACTTCGACCCGGGAACGAAGGTGGTCGAGGTGTATGTCGGTTATCTACGGCGCAAACTTATCGATGCGGGCGGCTCTGACCCGATCGAGACTGTCCGCGGCGTGGGCTACCGCTTGCGCGTCCCTCGTGACTAGGCGTTTGCTGCCCGGGGGCCTGCGCACCCAGCTGGCACTGGCGATCGCGCTTGTCACGGCCGCTGCCGTGGTGGCGAGCTTTCTGGCGCTTTACAGCGGAACCTCGACGCGGCTGCGTGGCCAGATCGACGCTCAGCTGAGGACCCAGGCGGACGAATGGCGCTCGTTCACGTCGGGGGCTGACCTCTCATCTCCGGCCGCGGTCGAGCAGACCGCGAGGCGCTTCATCGCCAGCCAGCGTTACCACGCGGAATCATTGATCAACGTCGTCCAGGTCAACGGTGGTCAGGCGATCACCAATAACGCTGAGATACTCGCCCGTCAAGAGAGTCGCGGCGAGGGTGCGGGCAGACCCGTCGGCCTACTTGACTCTCCCGTGGGCATTTCGACGGCGTCCGTTGCCGAGGCGGGGACCATGCGCGTGCTGGCGCAGCCGATCGTCAGTGCCGGTCGTCGTGTCGGGACGCTGCGCGTCGCAAATCCATTGACGCCTGTTTCACAGGCCCAGTCGAGCCTGCGGCGCACGTTCGTGGTGGTCGGCACGATCGCCGTGGTACTCGCAGCGATCGTCGGGGTGGCGCTCGCGAACCTTATCGCCGCCCCGCTGCGCCGAATCACAGCGGTAGCCGCGAGCGCGACAGAGGGCGACCTGTCAAAGCGGGCTGGGCCGGTGTCGCCGGGTGACGAGGTGGGCGTCCTGGCCAAGGCGTTCGATGAGATGCTCGAGCGCCTCGAGCGCGCCTTCGAGCGCCAGCGCGGTTTCGTCTCCGACGCATCGCACGAGCTCCGAACTCCTCTATCGGTCTTGCGCGCTCAGGTCGAACTGCTCGATCGTGAAACTGACGAGAACGTTCGGCACGAAGGGACCGTGCTCTTGCTGCATCGTCTCGACGAGCTTGACCGTCTCGTTGGCGACATGCTGACGCTCGCGAGCGCCGAAGCCGGCGAGCTGGTCGAGCCGCAACGGATCGACCTGAGCGGCTTCTTCGAGGACCTGCGTCGCGATCTCCCCCTCTTTGGGGACCGGGACTTCAGAGTGCAGGCGGTGGGGGGCACGCTCCAGGCGGACCCGGACCGGCTCACGCAGGTGCTGCGCAACCTGGTGCGCAATGCGGTCGCTCACACGAGCCCGGGTGATCTGGTCGAGGTGGCGGCCACAGTGTTCGACAACCGGATCGAAATCGCGGTTAGCGACGCGGGACCGGGTATCCCACCCGAGGAGCTCGAACAGATCTTCGAGCGTTTTCACCGGCTCGATCGCGGCCGCACACGTGATAGCGGTGGCACCGGTCTCGGGCTTGCGATTGCGCGGGCAATCGTCGAGGCGCACGGCGGCCAGATTCGCGCGGAGTCCGGCCCCGGGCGTGGCGCCACGTTTCGACTCGAGTTGCCGGGCTACCAAGCTTGACCGTCGCTCCCAGGCCTGATCATCTCCGACCAGTCTGGTCGAAGCCGTGGTGGTCAGGCTTTGCTACCGAGCCAGTGTGCTGGTCGGTGTCCGTGGTCCCGACAGTGACCGACAGCCCCGAGCGACTTATTGGGCGAGCAGCTGATGCATACGTCGCGAGTCAATCTGCTCTGAGAGACAGCCGATTGCCTCGACCTCGCCGCTGTCGTGCACGATCAGACCCCCGTGTTCTGCGAGCACGTTGCGTGCTCCTTCGGGGCCCAACAGCAGGGCCATCTTCGACAGCGTCTCCGCCTCGAGCGCGCTGTCGGCGAGCGCAGTCGCGCCGATCAGCCCGCTCCACACGGGCGAACCGGTGCTCGGGTCGAGCAGGTGGTGGGCAAAGCATCCGTCCGCTCGCCGCCAGATGCGCACATTCAGGCCGGAGGTGGCGATCCCGCCACGAGCGACCTTGATCGAGCCGATCGGCCCTCCGGTCAGCGGGTGCTCGATGACGACCTCGTAGGGGGTGAGTTGGGCGCCGACGCCGCCGATCGCGATGTCGCCCCCGCAATCGACGACAAACCGTGTGTATCCCCCCAGTCGAATGGCGACCGCATCGGCACACAGGCCCTTTCCGGTCCCGCCAGTGTCGATCATCACGCCCTGCGGGCGGGTGATCGCTCCGGCCCGATCATCGACGCTCACGCGCCGCCACGCGGCCGCCGGGTGGGGTCGGGCGGGCCGCCTCGGCGGCGCGTGAGCCAGAGCCTCCTGGAGTGAAGCGGGCTCTGCACCGTCGAGCGAGTGGTCATACCCGGTCCGCTCCAGGGCACGAACGAGCGTGGGGTCGACCAGGCCACCGCTTCGGTCAGCGGCCCACAAGGCGGCGTTCACCGCCGCGCAGAGCAGCGGCGCGGCCGCGACCCGCGCACCGTGGTCATAATTGAGCGCGGACAGCTCGCTGTCAGAGCGGAATCGTGACAGCCGATCGCTGAAGCTCCACACGAACGCTCGCTCGCGGTCGGCCGCCTGCAGCGGCGCCGGCGAGCGCGCGAGCAGGGGGTCGCCGATCAGCAGGCGTACATCGCTGCCCATCGCCCGAAACTGGTAGTCGAGCTGGGCCGTCATCGAAGCATCACCCCCTCGGAGGCCCGAGTGGTAAGGACCGCGGCCGCGGGATCGAGATGAGGATTTTGCGGGTTCTCGCACATGAGCAACGCAATAAGCGTCCGCGGGCCAGGTAAGAGAACGGTTGGGCTTCGTTGAGAATCCCGGCGGTTGGGCCAACGAGCGCGTTTACCCGTAAGAGGTCAGTCGTCGCGTCTCGCACCGCGTGAGCGAGCCGACCAACCGGAACCACCGTCCCCGCCCGGACCGCCGGAGCCGTGGCGGCCATCGCCGCTGCCTAAGGAGTCGCCGCCGGTTTGTGAGGGCGAGAAATTCGGTGAGCCACTTGCCTGGTTGACGGTGACCGTCGAATGAGTCGCAGCTTGTGCAGGGTCGGCGCCCCGAGGCCTCAGTCCTGGATCGGGGCCCGCGGCGGACGCGGGAGAGGATGGCGCTAGCCCACGTATAACCGACGGGGGCGCGGAGGCGAGGCCGATGTGCTGTCCGGTGATCCGGCCGATCGACCAGGTCAGGGCAGCCGTGAGTGCGACCCCAAGCAGGGCGAGCACTGCGAGCGCGATTGCGCGACGGTTCATCGTCGCGGCACCGTAGTCGGTCTGCGCTTAAGCACGGGCAAAGTCGTCGTCCTGGTTCCGGCCCGCGCGATCTGGTCGGTCAAACGTCAGGCTGGCCATGGCGCCGCCCCCGGGGCGTGGGTTGAGTGAGATCTCCCCTCCCCAGGTGCGCGCGAACTCCTGTGCGATCGCCAACCCGAGGCCGTGGCCGGACGGGCCCACTTTGCCTGCGCTGCCGCGATGGAAGCGGTCGAAAACGAACGCCCGGTCCTCCTCGGTGATGCCGGCACCGCGGTCGTGGATGTCGATCCTTCCGGGCGCGCTGGCGATCGTGACCGTCGATCCCGACGGCGAATAACGAAGCGCATTGTCGATCAGCACGTCGAGCGCGCATTCGACGTCTTCGTGCGCCGCCCATACCGACCCCGGATCGCGATCGCGCCGAGTCTCCAGGTTGATGCCGAGTCCTGTCGGCTCGGGGAGCCAACGCCGACGCGCTGCGGCCGCGAGGTCGCCGAGATCGAGCGGCGCACCCGTCGAGTGGCGCTCGCCGGCCCGGCTCAGGAGCAGCAGCTCATCGACCATGTGGGACAAGCGGTCAACCTCGCGGATTCCCGCATCGAGCTCGTTCGCAGCGTCACCGCCGGCCATCGTCGCCTTCGCTTCCTCCAAGCGGAGTCGGAGCCCCGTAAGCGGGGTTCGAAGCTGGTGCGAAGCGTCGGCGACGAACTCACGCTGGGCGGCCAACAGGCGTGCAATCCGGTCGGTCATCTCGTTGAATGAGCTCGACAGCGAGCGCTGCTCGAGACTTCCCTCGACTCTTGCGCGAGCGGTGAGATCCCCTTGCGAGACGCGGCGAGCCACCACCTCGAGCCGGCGCAGCGGCCGGCCGATCTGGGCGGCGAGAACGCCTCCGGCAAGCATGCCGATCGCCAGCACGATCAACCCGATCAACGCGAGGGCCAGCTCGGCGTGAAGCACCGCCTGGTGAACGGCGTCAACGCTCTGTGTCACGCGTACCGCGCCGGCCGTCCGGTCGTTGTGGATGATCGGTACGGCGGTCGCGAGGATCTCCTTGCCGAGCGTTTTCGAAGAACGTTGAACCTGCACACTTCTGCCGGCGAGCGCGCTCTCTATCTCGGGACGGCTCTCGTAACTGGAGCCGAGCTGGGCGGGCCCAGCGCTGTCGGCAAGCACGCCGCCGCTGGAGTTGATGATCAGAACGCGTCCGCGGACCACCTGCGCAGCGTTTCTGGCAAGCGTCGCCAGTGCCCCGGGTCGTAAGAGCAGGTCGCCGGCGGTCGCCGCAACCAGATCGGCCTGTGCCTGCGCCTGGGTCCGCACTTCTGCGTTGACCCGGGCGCTCAGGTTAAGCGCCAGTGGCACGCCGAACGCGACGATCGCCAGCACCAGGACGTAGGCGAGCGCGCCGAGCAGTCGGGCTCGGAGGCTTATGGCGTCGACTCCGGTTGGGCGGCGAGGCGGAATCCAACGCCGCGGACCGTTCGGATGTACCTGGGTTCCGCGGCGTCGTCCCCCAATTTGCGACGCAGCCAGCTGATGTGGACATCGAGCGTCTTTGTGGAACCGAACCAGTTGACGTCCCATACGTCGGACATCAGATCTTCGCGTGTGACCACGTGGCCTGCGTCGCGTGCCAGTCTCTCCAGGAGGTCGAACTCCTTGCGCGCAAGCTCGAGTTCTTGCGCGTCGAGCCATGCCCGGCGCGCGCCCCTGTCGATTCGCAGATCCTGAATGACCAGCCCGCCGGCGGGATCGTCCGCGTCAGCGCGGCCGCGCCGCAGCACCGCGCGGATCCGGGCGACGACCTCGCTGACCGCGAACGGCTTGATCACGTAGTCGTCGGCTCCCAGTTCCAGGCCGACGACCCGGTCGGCGACCGACCCGCTCGCCGTGACCATGATGATCGGGATCATCGAGCCCTGGCGGATTCGCCGACAGACGTCGCGTCCGTCGCCGTCGGGCAGCGCGAGGTCAAGCAAGATCACGTCCGGCGTCGGCTCGCACGCGAGCGAGATCGCCTCGGCGCCCGTGCGCGCCAGCGTTGTGCTAAACCCAGCGCGCTGGAGCGCCTTGGCAAACGGCTCCGCGATCGAGAGCTCGTCCTCCACCAGCAGCACCAATGGTCGGCTCGGCTGCGGGCGCCGAGAAGTATCGGAGATTTCGTGCAGGCGATCGCCAGAGCCAGTGTCGGCTGCGAAGCAAGCGTCTGGACCGAGGCTTCGCGCACGGCCCAGTCCTTGGCCGAATCCGGATCTCTCTAGGGGCATGGGCTCACGGTGGCTGGCATCGGTGAGAGGCACGTAAGCGGCCGGTTAGATCGCCAAGAGACGTGCGGAGTCGTCGAGCCGGTGAGCCCGCGGACATCACGAGCGCGGGAACGAAGATGCCGTCGACTCTGTCCGCCAACTCCTATTCGACAACGCGCTCCAACTCTCGGAGGCGTTTCATTGGCCTTGCCATGCGAGGTCGAGATCCGTGTCGAGATAACCGTGTGCAACTTCGCTGACGATTCTTGGTCGTCGCCAAGGAATCTCAGCATGTCGGTCTTGAAGGTCTATCGAGAGATCTCGGAGGCGTCGACAATTTTGGAAAGGCTTTACCTGCTCTTGCCTATCGGTTGGCACTGCATCAGTCACAGTGCCGGCTCCTCGTCCGCTGGATGTGGCTGACGAGTCAGCGAGCATCCCGTATCAACGACGGAGCCTCTTCGCCAACGTTCGGACCCGCAATGAATCAGTCACACTCGACGTCATTGGCACCCGCGGTCAGGTTCGCTCCTGTCCGCATAGGGGCCCGCCCTAGAGCCGCGCTGCTGCTGACGGCCCTGATCGGCAACGCCGCCGTCGTGTTGTGGCTGTGGTTACACGGCGGAGGCGTGTCGATTATCCACAACCCGACAGCACTGTGGACCAGCCTCGGCCGGGTGACTGGGCTCGAGGGCGCCTACCTCGCGCTTGTTCAGATCGTCCTGCTGCTGAGGATGCCGTGGCTTGAGCAGCTGGTCGGGTTTGACCGCCTGACCCGCTGGCACCGCGTCAATGGGCAGGCATGCATCCTGCTTGTCCTCGCTCACGCCGTGCTGATCACCATCGGCTATGCAGGGATGGACCAGATCAGTTTTGGCAGTGAGTTCGGGACGCTGCTCTCGTCCTACCCGGGGATAGTCACCGCGACGATCGGCACGGGACTCATTGCGTTTGTCGGCGTCAGCTCCGTTGTGGTTGCTCGCAGACACCTGCCGTATGAGCTCTGGCATGCAATTCATCTCACCATTTATGCCGGCATCGCCCTAGCATATTTGCACCAGATTCCCACGGGCAACGATCTCGCGGTGAATCCAGCCCAGGCTAATTACTGGATCGCGCTCTATTGCGCCGTGCTGACACTCATCATCCTATTCCGCGTGATCGGCCCCGTCGTTCGCCTCCGCCGTCACGCCCTACAAGTGGCATATGTGGAGCGCGAGTCCCGTGACGTCGTCAGCGTATACGTCCGTGGTCGCAACCTCGACCGACTCAAGGCTCGTGGCGGCCAGTTCTTCATCTGGCGATTCCTCGCCCCCGGGCTTTGGTGGCAGGCCCACCCGTTCTCGATCTCAGCCGCGCCCGACGACCGGACGCTGCGCCTAACCGTGAAAGCAGTCGGCGGGTATACCCGGGCGCTTGCAACCGTCCGGCCGGGCACCCGCGTCTTGATCGATGGCCCGCTCGGGCGTTTCACCGCCGATCGCCTGCGCCGCGGTCGGGTTGCGCTCATCGCCGGAGGCATTGGCGTAACCCCGCTCCGCGCGATCCTCGAGGAGCTGCCGCCAGGAGATATCTTCTTCCTGCACCGAGTCGGCCGTCAGGAAGACGCGGTGCTCGGCGCGGAGATCGACGAGCTTGCCGAGGTGCGCGGCGCGCACGTCGTGCGCCTCGTCGGCGACCATCGAGACCCGGACTGCGCGCACTTTCTCTCGGTCTCCCACCTCGTCAAGCTGATTCCCGACCTCAGCGCGCGCGACGTGTTCGTCTGTGGCCCACCGGCGATGATGAGTCACACGATCGCCAGCCTGCGTGAACTCGGTGTGCCCCGCACGCAGATCCACTCCGAGCGCTTCGCGCTCGCCGCGAGCCGTGCCGTGAAATGCGCCGCCATTCCAAGGCAAACAGCGACCGTCCCCCCGAAGGAGTCTTGCACATGTCAGACCGGATTTGTAGACGTCGTCGATCGCTGAAGGTAGCGGCAGCCACAGTTCCGGTGATCTTCGCAGTGGCGCCATACGCGCTCCCAGTGGTCGACTTTGCGGCCGCGGCACCCCCCAAGACATATGCCGGACCGCCCGCCGCTATGAGATTCGGACCCGTGCGAGTGACGATCCAGGCCAGCGGAAAGCGAATCGTGTCGATCACCGCAATATCGCCGACCAGTCACCCACGATCAGCGTTCATCAACAACAAGGCTGTTCCGATTTTGCGTCGCGAGGTTTTGCAGGCACAGAGTGCTCAAATTCACTTTGTTTCTGGTGCGACGCTCACGAGCCAGGCGTTCTATACCTCACTCCTCGGCGCCCTCCACGCCGCTCACCTGAAATAGATGAAGCAATGGGCGCCGCCGCATCAAGAAAGCCGGCACAGATGAAACTAAGTCAATGGTGGATTACCCGCCTGTCCGCCGGGCTCGCGGCAATTGCACTCACCGTCTCGCCAACACGTGCGCTGGCGGCTGAAGCTCCGACGAACGGGCGCTCACATGCAGCCGTGGCCGCGGCACGGTCGAGCGAACGGGACGACGGAGGTTCAGGTCGCCCGGTCATCACGCGTGCGAGCAGGTCCGACGACGGCGGCTCCGACGACTCTGTCACGACGCGAACGAGCGCGATGAAGCCCGTCGGAGGGGTCGGCCCACTGCTGGGCGGCGGGTCGAGCGGTTCACGGGCCAAACCAAAAGCGCGTCACCACCGCCACGCGCATCCCACGCCAACCCGGACACACGCTGCAGCGAGTGGCGGCGGCGACAACTGACGACAAACGCGACTTGCCTCCTACATGAGTACCGATTTTCTGACCTGGCGGCGGGGCGATCGTCACCGCATCGCACATCTGATGGGGATGCCGATCATGATCGACGTGTGCGATCAGGACTTCGACGGACTGCAGATCGACCGTGTTTTCGACTGGCTGCGTTATGTAGATGCGACATTCAGCACCTATCGACGCGAGAGCCAAATCAGTCGCTTGAACCGCGGAGAGCTGGCTCCCGAGAACACGGACGCGGCAGTCCGGACCATCATGGATCGCTGCAAATCGCTGCGCGATGAGACAGACGGCTACTTCGACGCCTGGCGTCACGGCCTCGACGGCCTCGCTTGGTTCGACCCGTCAGGGTTGGTGAAAGGATGGTCGATCGAATGCTCGGCGCAAATCCTCGAGGACCACGGCGCGCGCAATTTCTGTGTGAACGCCGGAGGCGACCTCGTCCTCCGAGGCCATCCTGAGGACTCACCGAACTGGCGCGTCGGAATCCAGCATCCGCAAGAGCGTGACCAAGTCGCACTCACTCTGATCGCCAGCGATGGGGGGATCGCAACATCGGGAACGTACGAGCGCGGGCAGCACATCGTCGACCCACACACCGGGGCCTGCCCCGATGGCTTGCGGTCCGTCACGGTCGCGGGACCTGACCTGGGGACAGCCGACGCGTACGCCACAGCTATCTACGCGATGGGAGAGATTGGCTTGAAGTGGGCGCTTGGACTCGGGATGTACGCCGTGATGATCATTCTGCGCGACGGCACCGCAGTGTCGACCCCGAACCTCGATCGCTATAGGCTTCCGCGCGAACAGATCAGAGCCTGCCTCGCCGGTTTTCACGAGTAGCTGCCTGTGCGATAGCGATCCCTGTTTACCTATGGGATCACCTCGAGTTGTAATTGTCGCCCAGCAGGACCGCTCGCATTCCGTCGACGCGCCGCGGGCCGACTCAAGTCCTGTAGCGACGAACTCTCTGCGCCCAAGTCAGAGGCCTCTTGACGTCGTCGGGGCTCGTACGCGGAGCGAGCCAACGTGGGCGTGGTGAAGCCGGATGGGTGGTCAACGACCGCCGTCACCGGCGACGCGGGGAAGTCGATCAGCTCGAAGCAGCGGGCGATCGCCCCGCGCACGCTCTGCATGTCCAGGCGGAGGTCGATGAGTCCGTCGAACCCCCAGAAGACTCGCTGCGAGAGTAGGTAGGTGGCCATCAGCGTGCCGGTGTGGTGATGGCCTAGGACGGCCGCGGCTACGACCGGTGCAATCGACCCGAGCTTCGCCAGACCACCCGAGCCCTGAAGATTCAGGGCGCGCAGCCAGCCCAAGCGAACCTCGGTTGCCATCACCCGCTCCGCCGCGGCCCGGAACCGGTCGATCGCCTCATCGGACCCGTGAGAGTAGCCGCCAAGCAGCCGCGCAAGCGTCGAGGTCATCGCCTCCAACTGCTCCTGGCGCCGCTGCCCGGCGCCGGCCGCTGGGCCCTGGACGCGTCGGGCAGCCAGCCAGGTCCCAGCCAGCGACGGCACCACCACAGCAACCGTCCACGGCTCGAGGACCGACAGCGCGGCCAGCGCGCCGGCCAACTCGACGACCTGCATCAACCCCCGATCCAACAGCGCCAGTGTCGTGAGTTCGAGCGTCTCGGCGTCGGAGATGAAGCGGGATGGCAGACCAGCTGTTTGCTCGGCACCTGCAACCGTCCGTCGACGAAGCGCGCCGCGGAACATCTGCAGGCGCAGGTTTCGGTACAGACGGCTGGCGTTCCTCGCATACGTTCCATCAGAAGCGACATAAGCGGCCGCCTCAAGCACCGTCGCTGCCGCCACTAAACCCGCCAACAGCACCGCGTGAGCGGTTGGGTTCGGTGCGATGAGCGCGTTCATCAGCGCGCCCAGCACGAGCGGTGGCACGAGTCCGACCAGCACTCCGCTGACCGTCAGCCCGCCCATTGCGAGGACGCCGCCGCGTAGCGGCCGCAGAAGCGCGAAAACCCGCCTCCAGGGGATGGGGGCGGGTTCGCGATCGGTGTTCAGGAGCGGATCTGCTTCGTCGGTCATGCGCGGACGCGGGAGCCGGATTGCAGCCCACGCCGGCATCGGTCATCAGCCGGCGCGGCTGCAGTTTCGAGCGGACGAGAATTAACGATCACGCTGGTCCTTCTTGGTGTCCTTCGGACGATCTTCCTTCTTGGCCATGTGTTCTCACCTCCTTTCGAGGTGACTGGTTCGGTGTGACGTTGGCCGGACGGAGTCGAATACATGGCAGACAGCCTGAACCCCGCGATCAAGACCCAGGTAAGCGCACGTCTAAGCCATCTTTACCGGCACACTCGACCCGCCCGACCAGCAACTCCCGCCATTCGACGCTTCGCTTGGCCTTGACGTGAAGCTTCATCCGTTTCCTTCTTGGGACTGAGGTCGCCTGGCAGCACTGAGCCTCCAAGAAGCGCCGGATCGCTAGCTCATCGTCAGAACAACGTGCTCAGGATCTACATCTAAGGCAACGGCCGCACGTGCATCGCGCGCCAGCACGAGCGGCCGTTGTGACAGTGCTCGGCGGCACCGAGAGCTCGATGGAGCGCAGCACCCCGCGCAGCACCTAAGGTCGATGCAAGGTTGTGCAGCTCGAATGGGTCACGCTTGAGGTCATAGAACTCGTTCTTGTGATCACTGCGGTATTCGACGTACAGGAAGGTGTCCGTGCGAAGCGCGTCGTAGGTGGGGGGATTGCCGCTGAGTGGCTCCTGGAAGTCGGGCAGGTCGGAACGCTCGTTGCGCCCACGATGCTCGATCACGACAGCGTTGCGCCAGTTCGACGGCGCCTTGCCCTTCAACAGCGGGAGGAGGCTGTGCCCATCGCTCGGCATCGCGGTACCTCCGATCGCTGCGAACGTCTTTGCGAGATCGATGTTCTCCGCCATCGCGGCAGTCGTTCTCCCGGCGGGCACCCCGGGACCGACGACCACAAGCGGCACGTGGATGTCGGTATCGAACGCCGTCAGCTTTCCCGGCATCAACCGGTACTCGCCCGTGTGGTAGCCATTGTCAGAACTGAACACGAGATAGGTGTTGTTGGCGACACCGTCGGCCACAAGGGCTCGCTCGATCCGCCCGATCATCGCATCGATCGCCAGCACCGATTGCGCCCTGCCCCGGAAGGCGTTGTTGACCTCCGCGAGCCGTCTCGGGGTCAGCCGTGGGTGCGGAGCAAGCCAGTCCGGCGCGTCCGTGGGAAGCACATCCAAGTTGGGCGCCTGAGGCGCCCTAAGCCCCGGGAACGCGTGAGCATCGCGTGGGGCAGGCACATACGGCGCGTGCGGCGCGAACGTGGCGATCTCGAGGAAGAACGGCGTCCGGCCCGCCGTAGCCTTGTTGATGAACTCAACGCCGCTGCGCGCCAGCACGTCGGTCAAATAATCCGACGGCCGGTGACCGTAGTGAACGACCTTCCCATCTGAGTACAGGTAGTAGTTGAATTCCGGATAGCCCCATCCCGCAACGTCCCACTCCGACCACCCTGGCGGAACGTACGCCTCTGCCGGAGTGGTGCCCGGCCCGTGCTGATCGAGGTAGCCGTTCAGGTACTTCCCCATCATCGCCGTTCTATAGCCCGCTCGCTGAAGCGCCACGGCGAACGTATGTCGCTCCTCGTGACGAGTCCGGAACGTCGCGAGCCCACCCTGAGGTGGGACGTTGTTGTACACGCCCGTGTCGTGCGGAAGATTGCCCGTGAAGATCGATGCCCGCGACGGACAGCAGAGCGAGTCCGACACGAAATAGTTGCTGAACGTGAGGCCGTCGCGCTCGATCGCCTGCACACGCGGCATGTACCTCAACAGGTTCATCGACAGATCGTCGGTCAGGACGAACACCACGTTCGGTCGCTGGCCAGCACCCAGCCGAGACGACGCATCGCCTCCCGAGCCGCTGATGAATAGAACACAGGTCGCCGCGACAGCTACGACGAGCAGCGCCGCTGACGTTCTGACACCCACCCAGCGGGCGCCACTCAACCGCCCAACTCGTCGAAAGTTCGATGGTCGCCAGCAACGCACCAGATCAGACTCGCGGTCGCCCGCCCCATTGGCATCTGCAATCGCTACCGGTAACAGTCCGTGATTCCCCGCATATTGTCAGCCGGCCCGTGCTGCTGTACTCCGAGCACGTCCCAACTGTATGACTACCCGCCACCCGGGTCGGGAGGGATGCGACAAGCCTTGCGCGCAGCAGTCCGTCTTCGGCCCTCGTCTGTCGACAATTGCCTCCCCTCTCAAAACGTCCAAAGCGCGCGATCGGAAAGGCGCGACGCAGCGATCGCGTGGTGCGCGTGCCCTGACGGAACAATCTGCTGCTTTCTGAATGCCATGAAGGAGGCCTCCCTCGGTGGCACGCTCCGACGTGTTCACCGAAGGAGCGAGCCTGAAGGAGGCCCGTGTTCATGTTGCACGCTGGATTGGATCTCAGTCGTCACCGTCTGGATTACTGCCTGCTGGACGAGGACGGGGAGCGTGTCGAGGTGGCAGCTGTGCCGCCGGATGCGGACGGGTTGCGAGGACTCGTTGGTGGGATCGAGGAACGACACGGCGGCGTTGTCGTGCGTGCGGCGATCGAGTCGATGAACGGCGCGAGGTTCGTGCACGACACGCTTGAGCGCCTGGGGTGGGAGGTCGAGGTTGCCGACGCGCAGAAGGTCAAGGGACTTGGGCCGTTGGCTTGCAAGACCGACCGGATCGATGCCTGGGTTCTGGCCGAGCTCTCCCGCCGCGATCTGGTGCCTGCGATCTGGCTGCCTGGCTTCGAGCAGCGCGCCGAACGCGAGCGCGCCCGCTGGCGGCTGTTTCTGGTCCGCAAACGCTCCTCGCTCAAGCACCGGATCCACGCCCAGCTGTTGGCGTTCGGGCACCGCTGCCCGGTGTCTGACCTGTTCGGCCGCCAAGGACGCGAGCTGCTTGCCGGCCTGGACTTCCCCGATCCGTGGCGCGACGGGGTGCTCGCTGCGGTCGGAATGATCGACGACCTCGACCGACAGATCACCGGGATCGACCGTGAGCTCAAGCAGCTGGGCGCCGATCACCCGTACATCCCGACGCTGATGACCGCGCCCGGGATCGCTTGGGTGCTCGGCTACACGATCGCCGCCGAGATCGGCGACATCCACCGCTTCAGCTCACCGAACAAGCTGACCGGCTACACCGGCCTGTGCCCGCGCGTCTACCAGTCCGGCAACACCGACCGCCGCGGGCCGCTGACGCACGCCGGACCGAAGTACCTGCGCTGGGCGCTGATCGAAGCCGCAAGCACCGCTCGCCGACACCCCGTCTACCGGGAGCGCTACCAGCGCAACAAGGCGCCGGCTCGGTCGCCAGCGCGGCGCCAAGATCGCCCACCTCGACATCGCCCGCCGCCTGGCCGAGGCGATCTGGTACATGCTCACCCGTGATCAACCCTTCGCTCCGGCAGGCGCCACTTTTGCTCTGGCCGCATAGACGGCCCTTTCTGAGATGCGCCACCGGAGCGAGACATCCATAGAACCTGGTCCTCACGAGATGAGGCGATAGAGAGTTGCGTCACGCTCGCCACCACAACCCCTGCCGAGGACCATGACACCAAACGTTGACAACAACCCCTCCTTCATAGAGAGCAAAAG
>CAWDSW010000008.1:0-12380 GCA_963805095.1 uncultured Solirubrobacterales bacterium | reverse complement strand
CCGGCGGGTCGGGGTGCGGTGTTCATGCCGCTGGTGGCTTGCGTGCGCGGATGATCGCGGCTGTGGCGTGTTCGTGAACTTGGTGGGTTGGGGTGATCTCGATGTCGTCGAACCCGGCTGTCTGGAGGGTGGCGCGGAATTCTTGCTCGGTGAGGGCACCGGCGATGCAGCCGGTCCAGGCGGCCATGTCCGCTTTGGTCTGGTCGTCCATGTTCGGGTCGGCGATGACGTCTGAGATGGCGAGTCGTCCTCCTGGTCGTAGGACGCGGGCGGCTTCGGCGATTGTTTTGGGTTTGTCGCCTGAGAGGTTGATGACGCAGTTGGAGATGATCACGTCGACGCTGGCGTCGGGCAGGGGCATGTTCTCGAGGTAGCCCTTGATGAACTCGACGTTGTCGATCCCGGCTTCGTTGGCGTTCGCGCGGGCGAGTTCGAGCATTTCGTCGGTCATGTCGAGGCCGATCGCCGTGCCGGTTGGGGCGACGCGGCGGGCGGAGATGAGCACGTCGGCGCCGGCGCCGGAGCCGAGGTCAAGAACCGTGTCGCCGTCGTGGAGTTCGGCTACGGCGGTGGGGACTCCGCAGCCGAGCGACGCTTCGATCGCAGCGGTCGTGCCGGCGTCGTCGCCTGGCTCCTTGTACAGGCCGCTACCGAACACTTGGTCGCCGTGCTTGTCACTGAGCACAGCGTTCCAGTCGGCGTCGGAGCATCCGCGGTCGCCGCCGGTAGCGACGGTCCGGGCCGCCTTGGCGTAGCGCTCACGGACCGTTTCCCGGACCTGCTCGGCGGGGGTGCTTTCCGGTCCAGCAGCAGGCGCATCCGTCGATGTGGTCTTCGCCGCAGCACGTGGCCTTGTCTGAGGGCTCGCAGCATGTCGCCTGCGCGGCGGGGGTACAGCACGCGTTCTCTAGCTCAGCCATGCGGATAGCTCCTTCAGCGCGTCGGGGGTCACGAAGTAGTAGGCCCACAGTCCTTGACGCTCTGAGCCGACGATTCCGGCCTGGCGCAGCACCTTGAGGTGGTGGGAGACGGTCGGTTGGGCGATGTTGAAAAGCGGTACGAGCTCGCAGACGCAAACCTTCCCGGCGTGTTTGCGGAGAACGTCGACGAGCTGCAGTCGCACGGGGTCGCCTAGCGCTTTGGCGACGACTGCCATCCGTTCGGCCTGTTCGCGTTCGACGTCGGGGTAGACGACGGGTTCGCAGCAGGGCTCGCCGGGTGGGCGCTTGGTCTTTGGGGTGAGTTCCAAATCGATAGGCATCGATCTACTTATATCGATTGAACTGACGCCTGTCAATGTTTACACTTTCCCTGATTGTGAGGGAGGTAAGGCATGTCGATTCAAATGACTTCAGATGTGCGGTTGTCGCTGGACGGGGTCGTCGAGCGTTTGGCAGCTCGCTACCACGGCGTGTTCTCTGAGGAGAGCGTGAATGTCGTCGTCGAGAGCGCTTGGGAGGAGTTCGCAAGGCAGGCGACGCTCCAGCATCGGTTCATGCCGATGCTGATCGAGCGGTTCGCGCGCGATCAGCTGCGGGCCTGCGCGCAGGCCGATGGGCTGATCGTCAAGGAGGTGCCGGAGGTTCTGTTCGTGTGTGTGCGCAACGCCGGCCGCAGTCAGATGGCCGCGGCGTTCGCGCACCGCTTGGGGGATGAGCACGTCGGGGTGCGCTCGGCGGGCTCGGACCCGGGGGAGGTGATTCACCCGGTGGTGATTGAGGCGATGACCGAGATCGGCCTGGATGTGACCGAGGAGTTCCCCAAGCCGCTGACCGATGTGGTCGTGCGGGCGGCGGATGTGGTGGTCACGATGGGTTGCGGTGATGCCTGCCCGGTGTATCCCGGCAAGCGCTATCAGGATTGGGCGGTCGCCGATCCGTCCGGCCAGTCGATCGAGACGGTGCGCGTGATCCGCCGTGACATCTACAGCCACGTCCGCGAGCTGCTCGTGGAGATGGTTCCGGCCGGCTCGATCGGTGAGCTGCGTGCGCCCGACGGGAGCGAGCCTTGATCCAAGTCGCGGTGATCACCGACATCCACGGCAATCTGCCCGCGCTGCAGGCGACGCTCGCCGCGATCGACTCGCTCGGGATCGATCAGATCTACTGCGGTGGGGACCTGGTCGGTTACGGCCCGCATCCAAACGAGGTATGCGCGCTGATCCAGGAGCGCGACATACCGACGATCTACGGCAATTATGACTATGCGATCGCGCGGGACCTGGATGACTGCGGCTGCGCGTATGTGACCCCACACGATCGAGAGCTCGGTCAACGGTCGGTGCAATGGACGCTCGAGCACACCGACCGGGCGGCGAAGGACTTCATGCTCGGCTTGCCGTTTGACATCCACTTCCCGCTCTCCGTCCATGACATCCACCTGGTCCACGGCTCTCCGAGGAAGGTCAACGAGTACCTGTTCCAGGACAAACCGGCGAGCCTGTATGAGCGGCTAGCGGCCGGTGAGTCCGACCGGGTGTTGATGTTCGGTCACACCCACAAACCCTGGATCCGGGAGCACGGTGGTGTGCTGTTCGTCAACTGTGGATCGGTCGGCAAGCCCAAGGACGGCGACCGGCGGGCCGGATTCGCGATCCTGACGGCCTCGGGCGAGCCAGATCCAGGCGCGAATCGAACGGGTGCCTTACGACGCCGAGACGGTCGCTCGCGAGGTCGCCGACGTTGGGCTACCGGCCGAGTTCGCCGACAAGCTGCTACTCGCCGCTTGAGCTCGGATAAGCGGCTCGATGACCTCGACGACACCGTTGCCGAGAAGACTCTTCGCGGAGCTGCTCGGCTCGGCATTCCTCGCCGCGATTGTGATCGGCTCCGGGATCGCAGCCCAGCAGCTGTCCCCGAACGATGTCGGTCTGCAACTGCTCGAGAACGCGGCCGCGACCGCCGCTCGGGCTGTTCGCGATCATCCTGATGTTCGGCCCCGTTTCCGGCGCGCATTTCAACCCGGTCGTCTCGCTGGTCGACGCCAGCTTCGGCGGACTGTCCTGGCGAGACGCGCTTGCCTACATTCCGGCGCAGATCGCCGGGTGCTGCTTCGGCGCGATGCTCGCCAACGGGATGTTCGCCCTGCAGATCGTGAGCATCTCCACCCACCACCGCGCCAGCCCCGCGCATCTGCTCGGCGAGGTCGTCGCGACCCTCGGGCTGATCCTTGTGATCTTCTCTCTGGCCCGTAGCCACCGATTGTCGATGGCGCCTGCCGCCGTCGGCGCCTACATCGGCGCGGCCTACTGGTTCACGAGCTCGACGAGCTTCGCGAACCCGGCGATCAGCATCGGCCGGATGCTGTCTGACACGTTCGCCGGGATCGCCCCCGCATCTGTCCCCGGGTTCGTGGTCGCGCAGCTCGTCGGGG
Source organism: uncultured Solirubrobacterales bacterium (assembly GCA_963805095.1). Classification (GTDB taxonomy): domain Bacteria; phylum Actinomycetota; class Thermoleophilia; order Solirubrobacterales; family Solirubrobacteraceae; genus Palsa-465. The sequence continues at coordinate 9,008 of CAWDSW010000008.1, read as the reverse complement.
GTGCGCTCGCGATCGGGGTGCTGCTCGTCCTGTACCCGGACGTGACACCCGAGGAAGCGGCCGATGTCGTGGTGCCCCACACCGACGGCGCGTCGCCGTCGCGCCGGACTCGAGCCAACGAGCCGGCTTAGCGACCGAACCCGAACAGAAAGGAGATCGTCATGCAGCTAGTCGCGATCGGTGGCAGCGACGCCGGCATCAGCGCAGCACTGCGCGCCCGCGAGCTCGACCCCGACAGCGAGGTCACCGTCGTCGTCGCCGACGCCTACCCGAACTTCTCGATCTGCGGCATCCCGTACTACATCTCCGGCGACGTGACGGACTGGCGCAACCTCGCGCACCGCACCCGCGAGGACCTCGAAGCGACCGGAATCCAACTGCGGCTCGACACACTCGCCACCAAAATTGACCCCGAGCCGCGGCTCGTGACACTGCAGCACGCCGATGCGACCGACGAGCTCCTCAGCTACGACGCCCTGATCATCGGCACCGGCGCCGTCCCGGTCCGCCCACCGATCGACGGTCTGCGCGAGCTCGGCCCCGAGCACGGTGTGCACCTACTGCACTCGATGGACGACACCTTCGCGCTCAACCACACCCTGAACCGGGACGGAATCACCCGGGCGGTGATCGTCGGCGCCGGCTACATCGGTCTGGAGATGGCCGAAGGCCTCACCGCCCGCGGGCTTGAGGTCACCCAGCTCGAACAACTACCCGAGGTCCTACCGACCGTCGACCCGCAGCTCGGCAAGCTCATCCACGCCGAACTCGAGCAACACGGCGTCAACGTCCGCTGCAACACCCGAGTCGAGGCGATCAAATCCGCCATCGACTCAGGCGCCCCGCTCCACGTTCACGCCACCGACCAACACGGCGCCGGCCACATCTACCCAGCCGATGTCGTCCTCGTCGTCGTCGGAGTGCGACCCGACACCGACCTCGCGACCACCGCCGGCGTCGAGCTCGGCGTCAACAGGCGATCGCAGGTCGATCCGCGGATGCGAACCAACGTACCCGCCATCTACGCAGCCGGTGACTGCGCCGTGACCCACCACCGCCTGCTCGGCACCACCTATCTCCCGCTCGGAACCACCGCGCACAAGCAAGGTCGGATCGCGGCCGAAAACGCGCTCGGCGGCAACCGCGAGTTCGCCGGCAGCCTCGGCACCCAAGTCGTCAAGATCTTCGACCTCGTCGCCGCCCGCACCGGCCTACGCGACCACGAAGCACAAGCAGCCGGATACGACGCCACTCACCGTCGCGTCCCAAGCCGACGACCACAAGGCCTACTACCCCGGCAGCCACCCAATCCACATGCGCTACACCGCCGACCGACACGACCGGCGGCTCCTCGGACTCCAACTCGTCGGCCGACTCGGCTCCGAGATCGCCAAACGCATCGACATCGCCGCGACCGCCATCCACAACCACATGACAATCGACCAGATCTCCGACCTCGACCTCTCCTACACCCCACCCCTCGGCTCACCCTGGGACGCACTACAAACCGGCGCCCAAACATGGACCCGCCACCTAACGGCACCGCCGAGAATCACGGCGTGACCAGCGCCATCAACATCCAAGGAGCGACGGACCGCCTCGGCGACAGCAAGATCGAGGCACAGTATCTCGCATGTCTCCACAAACGATCACTCTAACGAACCTTGGAATGACTGGTTACGCTGCTGTCCATGCTTGCCCTCCTGCTCGTCGCGGTATCCCTGTGAATGAGCAATTTCGCCGCGTCAATCGCGATCGGGCTGAGCGGCGTCGACGGGCGTCTACGTATGCGAATCGCGGTGTCCTTCGGCGTCTTCGAGGCCGGGATGCCGATCCTCGGTCTCCTGATCGGCCGCCAGGCCGCCAGCGCGCTCGGCTCCCACGCCGATCTCATCGCCGGCTGCCTCGTCATCGCCACCGGCATCTACTCGCTCCTCAGCTCGCTGCGCAACGAAGAACAACCGCCAACGACCGCTGATCAGCCGATCGGACACCTGCTGATCACCGGCTTGGCGCTCAGCATCGACAACCTGGTGGTTGGCTTCGCGCTCGGCGCCTACCAGGTCTCCTTCGCTCTCGCCGCGATCGCGATCGGCGTCGTGAGCATCGCAATGTCACTAGTCGGTCTTGAGTTGGGCGCGCAACTCGGTAAACGCATCGAGCGTGACAGCAACCTCCTAGGCGGGATCATCCTCATCGCCGTCGGCATCGCGATCGCCGTCGGCGTGCTCTGACGCGCCCTCCTCGTACTACCTCAATCACGAAATTTCGGCAATGTCGCCGCCGTCCCTGACGCCTTTCGAGATTGCTGCTTCCTGAGCAGGCGGAGCGCTTTCGGCGGCGCCGCACGGAGCACTGCTTAGCGGCGTAAGCAGCAGTCACGTCTTCGCTGCTACGGCGGCGACAGAGCAGCACTGTGTGCTGGCGCCGCGGTTGGTCACGAGCGTGGTATCGCGATGTTCCTATTTCGGTCAGCGAGCGATATACGGAAGGTCGATCGAATCAGTGTGTCCGGCCCAGTGCAGGCTCACTCGCCAACAACCCGCGGTCGGCACGTTGACATATGACGGATAGATCTCCCCGGGGCTTGAGTCCGCTGGCCACGCGCTCTTGACCAGGGGAGCGCTCGAATGCAGCGGCGTCGCTTTGATCCTGAGCGGTGAGCCTTTCCGCGGCAGGCGCATGATCCACAAGATCTTGTTCGCCGGATTAGTTGGCCGGTCCGCTCGAAGCGGATAGCCAAACACGATGGCCACAACGTTCCCGCGTTCACTGACAGCGTGCGGCCATGGCGGCGTCCGGGACTTGCTGTCGCTGAATGCCGGAGCTGTCCATCCCGGGACGGCTCCGTGGACGATCTTGGTCGCCCCGCACCCAGCGCGCACGGCCGCGGCTGTCGAGCCCTGTGGATCGCTCGCGCGCGCCGGGGTATCGAACACGCTTACGGCGAAGAGGCAAACACCCGCGGCGAGAAGCGCTGCGATCACAGCGCCGTTTCGTCGCCTCCGTCGCATGGCCCGCCGCCGGGCCGCTTCGACCCGCGTCTTCACAACCCCTGAGACTATCGCCCTGGCCTTTGCTTCGGTCTGTCCGCCGTCAGGAAGCAGCTGTGCGACGCGTCTGGTGATGGGCTACGGTGGGCGCGCGCGAGCGGTCCGGGCCGCTCTCGACCGCCGCGCCGGATGAAGGCACGCGACGCGACTCCGAGCCGCCGGTGGTATCTGATTGGCCGCGGTGCTGGCCGTGGCCGGGAGCTCCGTGGTGACCTGCGCCCCGCTTGGCCATAGGGTCGCCGTCGGTGTGGCGACACCGGGTTGTTGCGACCGCGGCGATGATCGCGCCGGGGCCATTGACAGTTCGCCCAGTCTCATGACGCCACGGCCTCGATTACGCCGTATGGGAACGCGACCTGGTGGACCGCCTCGGGCGTCAGTGCGGCGGCGTTCAGTAACGACCGGTACTCCGTATTCGTTCGCTCCTGGCCGCCCGTGATGACGAGCATGTTGATGTCACTGAGCAGGGTCGGCACCGGGTCGCCGTCGCCTTCGGGGATCAGGCGCTCGATGATCAGGACACGTCCGGCGCCGGACATGGCCTTGCGGCAGTTGCGAAGGATCTCGATCGCGGGCGTGTCGCCCCAGTCGTGCAGGACGTTTGCGAGTACGTAGCAGTCTCCATGCGCTGGCAAGCGCTCGAAGAAGTCCCCCGCGAACACCTCGCAGCGGTCAGCGACGTCGGTTGCGTCGAGCAACGTATCGGCGCGTGCGGCGACCAAAGGTGTCTCAAACAGCACTCCTGTCAGGTGCGCGTGAGCACGGAGGATCTCGACCAGCAGCGTCCCTTTGCCGCCTCCAACGTCGATCACCGTCCGCGTGTCCGAGAACTCGACCGTCTGCGCGACGCTCACCGCGTACGCAGCGGTTCTCTCGGACATCGCCTCGTCGAACACCCGGCTCGCCTCGGGTCGATTGGCGAGGTACTCGAACACCCCGCAGCCGTGCTCAAGCTCCATGCCCGGCCGACCGGTCCTGACCGTCTCGAGCATATGCGCGAACGGGCGCACGCCGCCGAGCGCCTCCATGAACTCGCCCAGCTGCGCATTCCTCCCGACGCGCCCGATCGCAGCCGCTCGCCGATCGCGGTCAGCTCGAAGCGGCGGCCGTCGCTCTCCGCGAACACCCCCAGCGCCGCGAGCACGCGGAGTACGCGATACAGCGACGGCTCGTGCGTGCCCGTCGCGGTGGCGAGCTCCGACGAGCTCAGGGGCCCGTCCGCGAGCAGGTCGGCAATCCCTAGTTCGGCAACCGCGTACACGCAGCGCGAGATGTGGATACCCCAGATCGTCTGGTGTAGTTCCGACGCGACGACGCGCGCGGCTTCGGTTGGCAGGCTCGCACCTGCGGGCAGCGTTGGGCCGGTGCTGAACATGACTGCTCTTTCGGAATCGGTCAATCACCGCGCAGCGTGACCGGCCCGGCTTTCGCTAGGAACACGTCGCTCTTACTGCCGACTTACTGCCCCATGGGCGTACGCTTGGCCAGGTGCGTCGGACCGCGTCCGGCGGTTCCTAGGAAGGCGCTCGTGAAGTTCAACGTCCTTGGTCCTCTGGAGGTCTCCGCCGCTCATCCGCTTCTAGTCGAACGGGCCAGCCGATGCGATCGTGGATCCGTTCAGCGCAGTCGTGAGGGTCGTTGCTTGTTCGGCTGTGAGCGTACGCCGGAACACGGCCCCGGCTACCCCACCGAGCGCCGAGAGCAACGCATCGACGTGCATCGGAGCGGCGAGCAACACGAGCGCCGAGACACCCTTGGGCACTGATGAGCGCAGCGCGTCGACAAGCGACCCGGCTGCTGACTCGACCTGCGCCAGCCGACTCGGCTCGGGCTCTACGGCCCCTTCGAGCACCAAGCCGACCGCGAACCCGCGCCGCCCGAAGATCGCAGCAACCAAACCACCGGTCAACGCCCCCTCGAGCGCTCCCGACTCCGAAACGTGATCTGCATCGTCAACATCGACGTCACGGCCGGCGAACGTCACGCGCACCGAAATGCGGCCGTCGCGGTGATGCTCGACAAGCGCCACCTCGTTCGTCCAAGCCGCGTGACTCACCTCGTGCGCTCGTATCACCCCTAGTAGGTTCGCCGCCTTGGTCTCCCCGGGGAATCTGATCAGCGCCAGATCGAGACTCATGCCATGAGTCTAGTGTCGGCTTGACGCCCACCCATCATGCCCACCGCCACACACCTCGGTGGTTATCGACGCTTGCCAGATAGCACGCCACCCTCGCTAAGACCGCGCACCAGGCTGCCCGTCTAGCAGCGTCCCGGACGAGCGATTCGTTCGCCGATGCGATTGTCCGCCCGGCGACGGTGCCGGAAGGCAAGCTCGCATCGAGAACTGGAGTTCGGGGCAACTTAGGTGTAGTCGCAGCCGACTGTTTGCCTTCGGGGCAACCGACGCGTGTCAGGGCGCGCGGGCTAGTTCCGCGCCGGCCCGGAGATGAGAGTCGGATCAGGTTCAGCACGATTCGGGTTCCTGAGGCTTTCGTGCTCGAGTATCTCCGTTCCCGTCGCACACGCGCACGCGACTTGAAACGACGTGTACGCCCGTGTCTTCGCCCGGCCGCACGGAAATGCACAGTTTCCCCGGCTGCTCTACAGCCTCGACCCCATCGACGATCAGGCCACGGAATGCGACGTTACGAGGACGGTTGGAGCAAATCGAAAGCGAGCGTCCATGAGTACCGCACTGATCAGTCCGCGTGAAAGCAAGCTTGAAGGTCAAGCACTCAACAGCCAGAGCGGCGATGACGCGGACCCGCGAGGCGAGATCGATCTGCTGATCGTGGACGATCGCCACGCGGCGCAATACAGCCTATGGGCGCTCCTCAGTTGGCAGCGGGACATTCGGGTGACCGGAACCGCGAACAGCAGCGCCGAGGCGCTGACGCTCGCCGACCAGCGCCGGCCGCACGTCTGCCTGATCTCCGCCGGGCTGGGCCAGCACGAGGGATTAGCCCTGGCGTCCAGGATGAAGCACCTCATCGATCCGCCGCGCGTGCTGATCTTCGCTGATGCACTGGATCAACGCCTGGCCTGTGCCGCGATTGTTGCCGGCGCCGATGGCGTCCTGTGCCGGTATGCAGATCCCGACGAGCAAGCCGTCGTAGTCAGGCGCGCCGCCTCCGGTGAGCGACAGTTCCCGGATCTTCAGCCGGATGAGCTCCACTCCCTACTGGATCACGTCGAGGATGGCGATCGGGCGATCGTCGCGATGCTTTTGGAGCACACCCCTCTGGACGACATCGCCGGCGTGCTGGGTATCAGCGCACGCTCTCTCGAGCTGCGACGTCGGGACATCCTGAGGCGGCTCAGGCGGGCAGCGGAGCCGACGACCGTCGCGACGCCGACCGCCGGAGTCCAGCAATGGAACGGAATGCATGACGTCCTCCTTCGGAGGGTAGGTCTGGACGGCCATCGTCCCGCTCGGGGCATCGACAAGCAGTCGAACTGCTACCAGCACCCGACGGAAGGTTCCGCCCGCTGATGCGCATGTATCAGCCGCGGGCCGATGTCCTGACCGGCAGATACACGCTGCCGGCGATCACGAAGGCCAGGTAGACAGCCGGCGCGTTTCAGAACAGGCCTGCGGCGATCGCGACGCCGACGGCCATCACGACGATCCCCGAGAACAGTTCGCTGTTGTGTTCCACACGGACTCCGAGCTGCTGCCCTAGCTCCAGTCCGATGAGCGAGAGACCGACGCTCATCAGCGCGATCAGCGCGATCGTAAGCACGAGTGGCACGTGGTACGCGCCAGAGCGAACCCGACGGTCAGATTGTCGATGCTGAGGCCGGCGGCCATCAGCAGCACGCGGCCACCGCGTACATCGATCGCACTCGGCGCAGCGTGCGTGTCCTTGCGGGCCTGAACTGCCGTATAAGCGACCGTCACCACCAGCAGCCCGCCGCCCACCAGTTCGGCGTGCGACCCCAGCGCGTGCGCGACCTGCCTTTCGACGACCAGGCCGATGATCGGCATACCCGCCTCGAACAGGCCGAACGCGAGCGCGATCCGGACGCGCAACACGCTGTCGGCGCCGGACATCCCGATCGCGATCGACGCAGCGAAATTGCTCAGACCGAGCGCCAACGCGACGAGCAGGAGCGCAAGCACCGCACGAGCCTAAGCCGAGCAACTGAAACCCGAGGACACGCCTTCCATCCCAACGCGAAGCTTCGCTGTAGTCGCGACTGCTTTGCCTTGCGCGATGGTCAATCCCGGCGACTGCTCTGGCGACGGAGGAGCGGCGCGCCGGTGTCGAAGCCGCACGAGCGCTCGGCCACGAACCCGATCGTTGTCAGTTCGACGACGTTGCTGACGATCCCCTTGGCGACCGGAGTCGCAGCGGGCAATTCAGGGACCCCGGCTGGCTTCTGATTCCACTTGACCATCGTGCGGCGGCGCTAGGTTGATGCCGTGGAGCCGGACGACCGGAAGGATTACGCCATGGGATGCAGAGCGCCAGGAGACGAGTGGGTCGAGGTCAGCGAGGTCTCAGACACGGCGACAACCCAGCTCGACTCGTCGGCTGGTGCCGGCGTGACGTTGCGTTGGGCGACGGAGCGCTTCGGCGGCTATCTCGGGCGTATGACCCATCCGCGGACCGGGACTAGCCACGAGGTAGATCTTCGAGCCTTCGAGGGCCGCGATTTGGATGCCACGCACGTGTCGATTCGCTTCGGCTACGTCAACCCGGCCAAGGTCGGGACCAAGCGTTCGGACCACCTACCCGAGTAGTGGAGGGGACAGCGCTCGGCTGACGCTACACGTCCCGGCCGGGCTTCCCCTTCCTCGCGAACGAGCATCAGTGTCGACGGCGACCGACCCCACAGCGTGAGTGCTGCTCCAGGTCTGGGACCACCCGGAGCAGCAGTCAGCATTGACCGCCCGATCGCGGCACAAGCAGCAGTGACGTGCTGCTACGTCGGCGAACGAAGCAGAAGGAGCTCTTGCAGTGCTCAGCCCAGGGGATATCGAATTACTGGCCGGCGGCAAACCGGGTTACGGAGACTCTAGTGAGGAGGCCGTGCGTGACGCTGGTACACGTCTCTGCGGCCTCTAGAAACCCCGGTTGGTGGAGGTTGATTCCGTCGTTGGTGAGCATCTCGTGGGTGAGCTCGCCGCTGCGGGACGGGTCAGGGAAGCTCCGGAACCCGTGGCTGCGCAAGCAGCGTGCGTACGCCAACAGCGCAGCGGCGCGCGCCGGACTGTATCCGTGGCTGGGGGTTGTCGGCACGCCCCCTGGCCACAGGCGCTGGCAGATCATGTAAGCACGGTGGAATGCAGGGGCTTGTGCGTTCAGCGTGTTCGGGCTGAGCGCCGCCTTGAACTGGTGTATGGAGGTATTCGGGTCGGGGAAGTCAGGCACCCTGTGCGAGCGCATGCAGCTGGCCAGCCGGGTCGCGTCCTGCCGGATTTGGTCCCCGCTTGGGGAGCTGCTCGACGATGCGCCGGGCACGCTGGTGGAGTGACGCGAGTTCGAGCCACAAGCGGCGATCAGCGCTGTGGTGGCGATCACGGTCCCAGCCAGTCGAAGGCTTCGGGCTTTCCTTGACACGACGCAGAGTGATATCGCACTGACGGTCACACGAGTGCAACAGGTCGTCGTGGGGGATTAGCCGACGGGAGCCCGGCGTGTGATGATCGTGGGATCCTGGGTCGGACAACGGCGACTCTAATCTCTGCCGATTGGTAACCCGCTCATGTTGCCCCTCGTGCCGCCGCCGATCACCGGCGGGCAGGACAGCTACCGCCTCGTCCAAGCGACCGCCGGCAAAGGGGTGAGGCCCCTGACCTGACCCCCGACCCAGCCCCTGGTGGGGAGATTCGATGGCCACCAGCGGGGAGAAATGATGGCCACCAATGGGGAATTTCGTGGCCGCCAGTGGGGAGAAACCGATGGCCAATGACAGATGTCTCGTTTCACGAACCAGCATCAGTGCCTG
>CAWDSW010000007.1:0-252106 GCA_963805095.1 uncultured Solirubrobacterales bacterium | reverse complement strand
CCATCGTCAACCTGCTCGTCGGTCAGATACCGCGATGCAATGCTGGCCAGCTTCGAACGTCCGGCGATCTCCTGCCCGGTTGGCGCCCCCGGGCGGCTGAGACGCACACGGTCGAGGAACTCTCCGAGCGCTCTGAGTTCCGCGACAGGCGCCGCGGAAGCGAGAACCAGCCAGTCATCTGAACCAGCCCGCCCTGAACTGCCTTGGCGAACTGCCGTACCGCCTTGTCGGTGGCAGCGCCCACGGCCGAACCAAGCCCAGCTCGTAGCTTGACCTGGATAAACACCCGGCCACCCGAAGCGAGGTCGACGACCAGGTCGTCAACGGGATCATCGGTCTCTGCCGAGATCGTGATGCCTCGCGCGCCCGGCAACTCCAGCCCAGCTCGTGAGATTGGAGTGCCCTCCATGATCCCGAGAGCCAGCACCGCGCCGACTCGGGCCCTCAGAAAACTACCGGCTTCGTTCGACGCACCGCCGACCGAGCTGGCTGTGGCGCTCATCGTCGCTCTGGCAGTCGCGCGTTCCTGATCCTTTGCCATGTACACATCCTGCCGAAGCGACGAGCCACACCTCTCCGCGATGTGCAGTCACGAGGAGCTGTCGCGGACCGAACCGTTCTCGACGGCGCGCTCAGCCTCCGATCTCACCCCAAGCAGCTGGTTCAGCGCGACGCTGCTCATTGCGGGCCGAGACCGATCAAAGAGCGCCCGAAGCTCCGTGGCATCGGCGGCTTCGTCCAACAGCTGCGTCATCGGGCAGCCCGTCACGTCTGCCAGCTTTGCGAACCGATCACGAGTCTGCTCGCTCACCCTGATCGTCGTACTCATAACACCGAATCCTCAATACTGACGACAAAGTCGTCTACCTAAATGAACCCTTTGCGCACGGCACTTCGATCGCAACTAGGCATGAGTCTTCACCGCTACGATCGCCAGACTGCGATGCCCTTTAGCTGCGGGCATCGAGTCCGTCTCGAGTCCGCCTCATCATGGCTCAGACCGATGGTCGCGCCGAACGCTCGGTCGGTCAGCGCTCGCCCGAGCGCCTGGTCCGGCAGGAAGTCGGCATAGATCTCGGTCGTCTGAACGCTCCGGTGTCCCATCCACTCCTGGAGTGTCCGCATCGGTGTGCCGGCGGCGGCCATCCGCGTCCCGTATGTGTGACGCAACGAGTGGAACGTGATGCCGTTCTCGCGGCCGATGAGGTGTCCGAGTGCCGCGGCGCGCATCGCGTCGTAAAACCGCTTGCGCATCTTGCTCGCGTCGTACGGGTTGCCGGTTTGCGGGTGCGGCAGCACGAGGTCATCGTCGCCACGAAAGTCCGATCGCTGGAAATGGTGCTCCAGTTCGGTCGCCACCCGGTCGGCCATCGGGACGGCTCGCGACGAGCGTCGCGACTTTGGCGTCCCCCACTCTGATCGGCTGTACGTACGGCGAACGCGGATCACTCCGGCGGTCCAATCGACGTCACGCCAACGGAGTGCGGCCAGTTCTCCCTGGCGCAGCCCTGTCATCGTGGCCGTCAGGTAAAGCGCGCGGTCAGTCGTACCAAACAGGTCCTCGGGAACGACGCGCAGCAGCGCCTGGCGAGCTTCTTCCACGCGCAAGTACCTGAAGTCCGGATTCGGTCCTGCGGATCTCGGGCGGTCAACCGCGGCGACAGGGTTGGACGTCGTCAAACCACGTTTGAGCGCAAACTGGAAGACGCCGTGCGCCAGGGTGAGGTGGTTCGAAATCGTCTTCCCGGACAGGCCATGCTTTGCCTTGATCGAGAGGTACGTCGCTACTTCGTCATTCGTGATGCGGTTGATCGCCTTGCCGCCGAAGTACGGCGCCAGATGCTTGCGAATGATGATCCGGTAGTCGAGGACGGTCGAGGGCTTACGGCCCATGACACCCTCGACATGATCGACGTACCGCGCGGCCACCTCACCGAACGTGAGCCGCTCCTGTGGTGCTGCGTGCGTCGTCTCGCCGATGAGCTTCCTCAGCCGTGCCTCAGCCTGGGCCTTGGTCAGGCCATTGCTCGTCCCTACCTTCCTGACGGGACCGAGCTTGCGCATCACCTGGCGATCGCCGACACGCCACTTCCCGTAGTAGTTCTCGCCTCTAGTGAGGATGCCGCCGGTCCCGTAGGTTCGACGCGCGTTACGGTTGGACTGCACGGAAGACGACTTCTCCTGTTCCATGCCGGGAGCGGCTGCAGCGGCGCTCCGGCGCTTTGTCGTCAGGCGGTCCGTCCGGTTTCCAGATCGCGAAGCCACTGCTCAATGGATTCTCGCCGAAACCGAACGTATCGCCCAAGCTTGACGTGAGGCACCCGGCCGGCACGAACCTCGGCATAGACCCACGGCTTGGACACGCCGAGCAGCTCCGCGACGTCCTCGGCATAGAGAAGCGAGGACGGACGGCGCCGAGCCGAAGCGGCTGCGGCCTGAGCGTCACTGGTCATTGCACTCGCTTCAGGGCCGTCAAGCTCGAGGCTGGGCACTAAGCATGACACGACAGTACCATTATACGATGATGAATACAAATATGTAGGTGCAGCCGGATGCGCTGGCGAGATTGCTACGCTCGGCCCCGGATGCGACCCGACACGGCCATCAGCGCCTCTTTGATCAAGCAAGCGAGGATGCGCGCGGGCCTCAGCCAGGCGCAGCTGGCCGAGCGCAGCGGCAAGGCGAAGGTGCAGATCGGGCGGTGGGAAACCGGAGTCGTCGCTCCCAGCCTGGACACATTGCTCGAGCTGCTGCGGGCGTGCGGGTTTGACATCCCGCTGACCCTGCAGCCGTATGAGCCGGTCGATGACGAGCCGTTGGTCTCGCTGCAGCGCCAGTCCCCTGCGTGCCCGGCTTGAGCGGATGATCGCAAGGGCCCAGGAGGAGCATGAGCGCCGGTGACCAAGTCTGGGCCGGGGTCACGGTTTGATCCGCGGGTGGTGCTCGCCGCTTTGCAGCGCGCCGGAGTGTCGTTCGTGTTGATCGGAGGGTTGGCGAGGGTCATCCGCGGCTCCGAGGAGGTGACCTGGGGTGTGGACATCTGCCCGTCTCTGGTTGACGCCAACCGTGGCCGGGTGCAGGCTGCGCTGGACGAGCTCCAGGGCGACCTGGTCCCTGCCAGGAAGGGGAGGCGGGCGGGGAGGACCCCCGGGCAGCAGCCGGTGGTCGAGTTCAACACGATCGCCGGGCCGGTCAAAGTAGTGGCGACGCCCATCGGGGTTCCCCGCGGCTTTGACGCGCTGCGTCCTGGCGCGACGATCGAGCACCTCGGCGACGGCCTACGACCCTCGGTTGCCTCCACGGCCGATCTGGTCACGATGGCGTCGGCGCGTGGACTGCCGAAGGACCGCGCCCTGGTTCCCCAGCTGCAGCGCATCCTCCAGCTTGAGGCCAGCCCCGCCAGGATCGTGGAAACGCCGGCCCCCGGGAAGGACATGTCTGCGCCCAGGCTCGAACCGCCCGGGCGCGAGCTCTGAGGTAGCGTCGTACATGGCCGTCGGGTTTCCGGTGACGGCCTCGTCCGTGGCGTCGTGCTCTGCATACAGCAGGCGAGTCGGCTCGGACCACGAGCGCCAGATGCGTTCGTTCACGCGACCACTCCCTCCCGAACGCTTGATAACTGGGTACGTGCGTTTCTATCTGACCGTTAGCCCGGCGCGGTCGGTTCGTGTGTCTTCTCCTACGGCGGGAGGGGCGCCGCGCTCGTGAGGCGCCGCCGAAGCTCGCCTAATGAGCGACGCGCTCGAATTCGCCGACGACTCGTCGTGCGCGCAGCCCCGCCACGAATACGGGCGGTCGCGGTCCTCGGCGAGGAAACGATCAGTCGTTCCGGCCGAGCGCGGCTTCGCTGTTTCCAAATGCGCGTCCAGCACGCGGAGGAAAGCACGCCATCGGCTTCGCCGGACGGTGAGACGTAGGCCGTTTGGCAACGACGGTCGTGTCGTTGTCGAGCGAGTCCGACTCGACGTCGACCCGTACTTCGCGACGGCTGTCAAGTCTCAGTGTTGCTGCCTCGAGCACCCGACCGGTCTCCCGAGCAGGTGCTCGACGTCAGACGACGGGCGGGAGGGCCAACGTCGCCATCGACACGAGCCTGAGCCGCCGCTTCTACCCGAGTAGTCAGCCACGACCGCGCCTGAATAAGGCGGGCGCAGGGCGAGCAGGATCCCGGAGTTGTGTTTTGCGACCGCCGCCTGTTCTGAATCGGGCAGCGCCCTTCGGCTCCCATGTCGTGCGGCGCCGTCAGCGCGGGACAGCCGATCGGCGTCGTCGCCCCGCGCACTCGGTGGAGCCTCCGGCGCCTGCAGCTCCGGCGTCGCTCACAACCTGTTGCCTCGCGACCCGACCATGGCCGAGCGCTGCACCGACTTCCTATACGACACCCACGCCACCTCAAGCACCCACGACCACTTCGAGTACGACAGAGCGCGACAACACAACAGCCACAACGACTCTCTCTCCCTAGTACAAGCTGCACATCCTCAAGCACGAATCACCGACCACCACGACAACCACACCCAGATACCGTGCCAGAGCACAAAACCATCGTCGCCTACATAAATGCTACCATCACCCAAATCGGAGACACACGGCTGGCATTCGAGGAGACGGACTTGAGCACACAACCAAATTGCGGGGCTGCCGAGCGGAAGGGCTCGCGATGCTTCGGCGGGGGCGAATCGGCGGTGTTGACGATCCGGCGGCTGGCGCTGGGTAGCGGTTTCAAGTACCTGATGGAGTCGATCGCGGTCGGCGACGGGCCCGCTCCGGGCACGTCGCTGGCGGCGTATTACGAGGCGTCGGGGACCCCGCCGGGGGTGTGGATGGGCGCCGGCCTGGGCGGTTTGGCGGGCGGCGCAGGGCGTCGCGCCGGGGTCGGTTGTGCAGGAGGAGCAGCTGGTGAACATGCTCGGCCGGTGCGTCGATCCGGTCACCGGCGAGGCGTGCGGGCGGCGGCCGAACCCCGAGCCGGCGCCGCTGTCTGAGCGCGTCGCGAAGCGTGTCGCGCGGCTTGCGGATGATCTGACGGACGCGCGAGCGGACGACGCGCGATGGCCGAGATCGTCGCCCAGGAGGAGGAGAAGACGGCGCGGTTTCGGCGGCCGGTGGCGGCGTTTGATCTGACGTTCTCGCCGCAGAAGTCGGTGCAGCGTGGCGTGGGCTTTGGCCGACCGCGAGACCCAGGCGCGGCTTTATGAGTGCCACCGCCGAGCGGTTCAGGTCGCGCTTGCAGTACGCGGAGGAGCACGTTTTTCATTCGCGGTCGGGCACCAACGGCGTGCTTCAGGAGCAGGTTGAGGGGGTTGTTGCGGCGGCGTTCACGCATTACGACAGCCGTGCCGGGGATCCGCAGTTGCATGACCATGTGGTGGTCTGGAACCGCGCCCGGTCTCGGTCGGACGGGCGGTGGCGGACGTTGGACAGCCGCGGGATCTACCGGCAGGTCGTGACCCTGTCGGAGATCTACGACGGGGTGCTGGAGGACCTGATCACCGCCGAGCTGGGGGTCGGGTGGGAGCGGCAGGTGACCCGTGGGGGGCAGGTGAAGGCCGAGATCGCGGGGGTGGGGGAGCAGCTGATGGCGGAGTTCTCCCAGCGGCGGCACGAGATCGACGTCGCCGAGGACCAGCTGCGCGACGAGTTTGTTGAGGAGCACGGCCGGCGTCCGTCGGCCGGTTGAGAAGCGCCGGATCGCGCAGCAGGCGAACCTCCAGACCCGCCGTCCGAAGCGCAGGCGCAGCCTTGCGGCAGATGTCGCGGGAGTGGCGGCGGCGGGCGCGCCCGTATGTCGGTGAGAGCGAGGCGTGGGTCGCGGGCCTGCGCGACCGCAACGATCTGCCGGCGCTGCGCGAGCGGCGATCTGGGCGCCGGGATGGTCGCGGATCTGGCCGCGACCGCGCGGGAGCGGACGGTCGAGCGGCGCGCGACGTTCACCCGCGCGAACGTCCTGCGCGGAGGTTCACCGGCAGCTGCGCGGCGTCCGGTTCGCGTCCCACACAGACCGGATGGCGGTCGCCGAGACGTGCCGCTGCGCTCGCGCTCGGCGAGTCGGTGATCGTCTCAGCGCCGGAGCTTCATCACGTCCCCGAGCGCTACCTGCTCGCGGACGGGACCTCGAAGCTGCGCCCCGACGACCAGCTGCTGTACACCGACCCGGAGCCTGTTGGACGCCGAGCACCGGCTGCTTGACGCCGGGCGCAGGGTCGACGGCAGCGACCGTCAGCCGCGGCACGGTCGCGCAGTGTCACGGCGACGAACTCTGCCTGGCCGCGACCACGCGCTGCGGTGTCGATCAGGCGCTGGCGGTCGAGCAGATCGCGACCAGCGGCCGGGTGCTGGACGTGCTCGTCGGCCCGGCCGGGACCGGCAAGACGACGACGCTCGCGGGGCTGCGAGCGGTGTGGGAGGCAGAGCACGGCCCCGGCTCGGTCGTCGGGCCTCGCGCCGTCGGCGGCCGCCGCCGAGGTGCTCGCCGCCGAGCTTGGGATCTCCGACCGAGAACACCGCGAAGTGGCTGTTCGAGCACCAGCAGCACGCCGCGCCGGCGCGCCGAGATCGACCAGCTGCTCGACAACGCAAAGCGCTCCAGGCTCACCTCCGGCGGCGCGGCAGCGCGTCGAGCAGCTGCAGTGCCGAGCTCGCGCGTGGGCGCTGCGCAAAGGACCAGTTGGTGATCGTGGACGAGTCCTCGATGGCCGGGACGTTCGCGCTCGAGGAGCTCGCGACCGCCGCCCAGCAGGCGGGCGCGAAGCTGCTGCTGGTCGGCGACCCCTACCAGCTCTCAGCCGTGCGAGGCGGGCGGGATGTTCGCCGCGCTGGTCCGCGACCGCGACGACGAGGCGCCCGAGCTGGAGGGGGTTCACCGCTTCCACAACGACGTGGGAGAAGGACGCATCGCTGCGGCTCCGGGAGGGCCATGAGGACGTCGTCGAGGTCTACGAGCGCCACGGCCGGGTGATCGGCGGCGACCAGCAGGAGCTGATCGCCCAGGTGTATGAGGCGTGGAAGGCCGACGTCGACAGCGGGCCTGACGTCGTTGATGATCGCCGGCGACGCGCACACCGTCGCCGCGTTGAACCGCCGCGCACGCGCAGGACCGGATCGACGCCGGCCAGGTCTCAGAGCAGGCCGTCGCGCTCGCGGGCGAGCCAGGAGGCCGGGGTCGGGGATGAGATCGTCACCAGGCAGAACGACCGGCGGCTGACCACCGAGAAGGGATGGGTCAAGAACGGCGACCGGTGGACCGTCACCGCAACTGCACGACGACGGCAGCCTCACAGTCCGCCGCGGCGGGGGCGGCGGAATGGTGCGCCTCCCCGCCGACTATGTCGCACGAGAACGTCGAGCCCGCGTACGCCACGACCGCCCACCGCGCCCAAGGCCGCACCGTCGACACCGCGCACGCGATCGTCTCCCCGGCGAGCACCCGCGAGGTCCTGTACGTCTCAGCGACCCGCGGCCGTGAGAGCAACAAGCTCTACGTCGACGTCGCCTACGACCCCGACCCCGCCTCCGGGCACCCCGGCACCGTCGAGCGAACTCACCCCGGCGCAGGTGTTGCGCGGCGTGCTCGCCAACTCCGGGCGTGCCGCTCGCCGCGCACGCCGCAGATCCGCGAGGAATGGGACAAGGCCACCGGCCTTGAGCAGCTGATCGCCGAGTACCAAACGTTCGCCCAAGCACGCGCAGGCCGACGCGCTGGGAGCAGCTGATCCGCAACTCCGGGCTCGACCGAGCACCAGGTCGACGAGGTGCTGGCCTCAGATGCTTACGGGCCGCTGACCGCCGCGCTGCGCGACGCCGAAGCACACGGCCTCGAACGTCAACGACGCGCTCCCGCAGCTCGATCGCGGCCCGGTCGCTGCACGACGCCGCCGACATCGCCGCTGTGCTCCACCACCGCGTCGATGCGATGGGCCGCCAGCGCCGGCCCGCGGCGCCCGCCCGCCCGCAACCTGATCGCCGGGCTGATCCCACGCGCCCAAGGAGTCACCGACCAGCGACCTCGCCCAAGCCCTCAAAGAACGCGAGCACGCGATCGAGCACCGCGCCGCCACCGTGCTCGACCACGCCATCAGCTCCCGCGCCCGATGGCTCCGAGCGCTCGGCACACCGCCGGCCAACGCCCGGCTGCGCGCCGCGTGGCTGCTGGCCGCCAGAACCGTCGCCGCCTACCGCGACCGCTGGAACATCACCACACCCCAACCGCTCGACCCGCGCGGCAACGCGCGGACCACCGAACAGGCCAGCCAACAGCAACGCGCCGCCTCCGCAGCCGCACGCGCGCTGCGCATCGCCCGCCACGCCGCCGACCAGCAAACCGCTCGCCCACAGCCCCACGGTCGACCTCGAACGCGACCGGCCGACCCGAGACCTCGGACCCGAGCGACTAAGCCCGCGTGTACGGCGCGCGACCGTAGCCGTGCCCGCATCCGGCTTTGTCAGCGGTAACGCGGACGCTGGGTCGACCAGCCACGGCAACGGCCAGAGAGCGCTCCCTGCCAATGCCGCGAACAGCAGCTTCATCGCAAACTCGGATATGTCAGCCACAGCCAGATCGCTTTCAGCATCCCGGTGATCGAACCAGGCGATCGCCCGCACGCCAAGGCATTCGTCGATCGGATGCGAGCGCAGAGCGTGAAAGCGAACGCGAGAACGCTGGCGAGATGAGATCGACCACTTGCACGGCATCCTCCACGCCGAAACTCCCACTCGACACGCAGCTGATCGCGGTCGACAATACGCCAGTGGCGGAGAGAACTGGCGTAATGGCGCCGACCCGCAGCTGATCGATTGACCTGCTCGGACGCAGCTGTTAGAGGCTTCCTTACTGCTTCAAGGCGGACGCTCGGGCGCGCTCCGCACGCCGCGGCCGCGACTGACATCGCTACGTGGAAGGACGCGCGAACGCTGGGAATCGGCGTCTCGATCATATTTATGCATGTAGGCAGCCACCGCTCACCGGATTGCCCTCAAGCGCTGGTTGTTCGCGGAGGCCAAGACAGTAGGAGGGTTGCGTGAGACACCTCACTCTCCGCGTCGCGTGGCACGACCGCGCCTGGGATGGCTCGGTGTACGCCTCCTCCAAGAATGCATTCTGCCTAGCCTTCGCGATCGCATTCGCGAAGAACGCGATGACGCCTATGAGGATGGCCTTGCTGGTCGATCGTGGGCCGAGATGAAGGAAACGGGCTTCCGCCGTGTCAGGCGGAAGCGGGCGCGTCATCAAATGCCTCGCGAGTGGACGCGGGTCATCGAGACCCATACCAGGAGATCCGGAAGGCGCAGGACACCCACGGGCACCTTCGGCCGACCCCGGTCAGGGTGCCACCGTACTCAACGTTCTGTATCCCATTCGAGTGGATGATGGTCGGCAATCAGGACGACCTTGCGGAGCGGCTACCACTCCAGCTCTCCGAGGATCGAGAAGCGCCCTTCAATACGAACTGGGTTTTTGGACGGCGACGCCAAGAGGCACTTCTCGAGACGTTCTTTGATGGGCTGACACCGGGTGAGTCTCTCGTTTTTCTCACCAAAGAGGGGCAGCCGATCAGCGATTCGATCAATCGACTGCTCATTAGGATAGGTGAGAACGCCGGTCTGATTTGGCCCCAGTGTGACGGTGGGGCCAAGCGAAGTCGTCGTTCTCAGGCCGCAGTCTACGGCTACACCAAGTACGGTCAGCTTCCCATCTTTGGTGTCGGCAGCCTCTCCTTGTACTCGAGTACCGGGCGTCTCGCGCCGCCCGTCAAGAGAAGACGTACATCGGGAACGCAGCTCTAAGGATGAGAGATCGGGGGGCCCGAGGTTGACTTGCCCCTCATGGCGACCTTTTGGCTTGAAAGATGAGCTTCGATCCCTTCAACGGCGATGACGATTGGGACGCCGTTGACGCTGGCGGCGTGTTGTTGACCTACGCGGTCGCGATCGCTGAGGGCAAGGTCAACGAGGTTCCAGTCAAGGACTACAAGAAGAGCTAGCAAGCGGCTGCTCCGTGATCCAGTCGCACGTAAAGCCGGCCCGCCGACCCTCGCTCGGTTGAGTAGCCCGGAGCTGATGTGGGGATATCTGCGCAGCGTGGCTACGGGGTCCGGCTCCTGGCATCTGCGACGTAACGCAGCCCATGAGCTGATCGATCCGATCCTCCACGCGCTCAACGGACACGCAACAAGCCCTGCCGATGATGTGGTGGCCGACGCGACTCAGCGGCTGAACTCCGAGTCTGTGCGGTACGCCTGGGATAAAGCGATCGCGAAACGGGACAGCGACCCCGAGGGTGCGATCACCGCGGCGCGCACCCTACTGGAGTCGACGATCAAAGTGATCTTGGAGGACCGGGGCGTCAGCTATCGCGAGAGAGACGACCTCCCTGCGCTGTACACCGCGGTCAGCAAAGAGCTTGCCCTCGCACCCAGCGCGCACACCGAGCAGTCGTTCAAGCAGATCCTCGGCGGTTGTCACTGAGTTGTCGTTGGGCTCGACAGTCTGCGTAGCAAGGCCGGCGATGCTCATGGCCAAGGCCGTACGAACTATCGGCCCGCGGCCCGACACGCGACCCTCGCGGTCAACCTCGCCGGGTCTATGGCCCTGTTCCTGATCGAGACGCACGAAGCCAGCCATCCGGCAGCCGCTTTCTGATCAGGGAGAGCGCCGACTGTCAGGGCGTGTCCATCCGAACTCGGCGTGTGACCGAGCCGCTGCGGGTCGGCCGAGAGCTGACGTTGATGTTGGTGATGATCTTGGTGGTGTTGACCCACTTGCGGTTCAACATGTGGTCCGTCAGCTTGGACGCGTTCTCCGTACGGATTGACTGAAGAGCCGCTCCCTGGCTGTAGCCCGGATTGAGTTCTCGTGAGATCGGATGGAGCACACCTTTCGCAATGGGCGGACGGGTTCCAGGCTTGTGCATCCATTGCTTATCGGCTTGGGCGATCACGAGAGCGTTTGTGTCTGAAGCCAGACTAACGTCCACTTGCTGACGGACTGGCCGGTCGTCCAAGTCTTCCCAGGTCATCAACAGGATGAGGTCCGGTGCGAGCGGGACCCGGACTTCCACCGCGTTCAATGGTCCCAGCATCGGTGCGGTTGGCCGCTCGTCCATCGTCTCGATTCCGAACGGCCAGATGACAACCGGTTGGTCAGAGTAGGCAACGACCGGCCGCGGGAAGCTGAGCAACTGCCAGCGCATGCGACCGAAGACCGACTCAGCTTCCGGGAGCTGCGAAGCATGTCCAGAAACCGCGAGACTCCAGAACACGTCCACCGCGTGCTGGCGCAACTTTTCGATGTCCCCGTCTGCCGCGGTGAGACTGGCCGCCGACACAGTGTCGACGGTTACCTTGTCGCGGACGACCTGCTCCGCGATCTGTTGGGTCTTGTTGAAGAACATCGGCCCGCGGAGCGTCTGAACGGCGAGGAACTGCGCCAGGATGCCTTTCATATCCGAGCTGATCGCGTTCCCGGCGGCGAGTTCCTGCAGCACCGGTGTAGCTTTCCCTTCGATCGTGCTGAGAGACGCCTCGACATCGTCGATCTCAGAGCCATCAGGCCGGATCCGCCGGTAAGCCCGCGACCGAGTGCCGGAATCCTCAACCGGGATCGAGACCATCTTTCCGCCCGGGACATGCACACCAACACGACCGCTCACCGCGAATTGACGCTGGTAGATCGCGGGAATGATGTGCCCCTGTTTGACGGTCGAGTAGGTCTCCCGGTTGAACACCTGGCGTGGTTGATCAGCGCTGTCCCGATGCTGCTGGCGCCGTTTGAGCTGTTGCTCGCGCTGCTTGCGATTCATCTCACACAGCCCCGGTGAGGGAGGCGCCGGTCAGCCGAGCCCGAGCGCGCGGCGCAGCGTTGTAGCCAGCAGTTCGCTGGTCACCCCCGTGGCCGTTGCCTTTCCGACCTCAGCGATCTGACGCAGTGCCTGGCGGACACGGCTCTTTTCCTCTGCAGGAGCGTCGAGCTGGTCGAGCTCGCGTTCCGCGGCGATCAGGATCGCGGTCAGATCGACGTTGTTGACGTCGCCGTGGACGACCTGACCGATAGTCGAGTTGATGAAGTTCAGCTGCGTCCCGGCCTTGGCACGGCGATCTGCGAGGGCGCGGTACCCAGCGTCGCTGACGGCAATATCGCCGACCTGTTGAATGTGTCTCCTCAGTCAACAGCTGGGCGCGCGGCTCCTCCTGATATCGCGGCGTCGGGCGAAAAACCCAGTCGATCCAGCCGAGACGCCGAAGGTCAGCGAGCGCCCTGGCCACGCCGTTGTTCCGGAGCGATTGCTGCTCCTCCAAGTCCCCTGCGTCGGCGAACAACGTGCCTCCCGAGGGATACACGCCAGGCTGGGCATCCTCACGGTCAGCCAAGAATTCGAGCATGACGAACTTGTCGATCACGGTCTGCGGACGGTAACGGTAGCCCGAGACGGGACCTGGCGAAGTGGCTGGCCAGCAGCCGCTGGCCGCCGGGCAATGCAGGGCGACGGGCTAGCCCACAGCGGACCCTTAGAGCCGGCCGCGGTCAGACGTACCCTCGAGCGCCGATGTCGACCAACTCGTCAGGCGCGCTTTCCCTGTTCTCGACCGAGCGCGTCGTCGCGTCGCGCCGGAGGGATAGGTGGACGCTGTCGGCGTATCAGCGCCTCGATCAGGACCAGGGCCATATCGCATCCAATGTCCGTCAGCTCTTGGATGAGTGGTACCACCGGCTCCGACTCACGCCCGAACGGAGATCCGGCAGCGATTCGTAAATCCTGCCCCAGGCGCCCATCTCGGAGCCTTCTGGGAGATGTACCTCCACGAGATGGTGAGCCGAGCGGATTTCGGGGTCGACATCGACGTTGGTCGAGATCATGCTGGCCGCCGTCCCGACATTCTCGTAGAGCGCCAAGGTGCCAGCTTCTTTCTCGAGGCGACCGTGGCGCTCGGCGATGGCGCGGTGGATCCGACTGAGCGCGCTCGCGCCGAGCAGCTGTACGCAGCGATTGAGCGCGTCAACAACCGCAACTTCCTGTTACACACCGAGCTACGAAAGGTCGGGCGATCCACGCCCGCTCGCAAGTTGATTGCCGACCCGCTCGATCGCTGGCTCGCCGGCTTGGATCCCGATGACCTGCGTCGACAGGCCGAAGCTGGCGAACCTGCCCCTGCGATCACGATCAACGAGCAAGGCTGGATCGTGCAGATCGAAGCGACCGGATTGAAACCGGAGCTGCGAGGAGATGCGAGCGCGGGCGTAATCGGATCGAGGATGGAAGGCTTCGCGACGGATGCCGACGGCGAAGACGTCGTCGCCAAGCTCGACGACATCAGACCGCTAACGAACGTTCTGCTCAAGAAGGCAGGCCACGACTACGAACTCAATGATCGACCGTTTGTGATCGCCGTCCTATGCGCTGGCGACTTCGTCGACGACCACGACATCGCCCAAGCGCTCTTCGGGCGGCTCGAATACCGGATCTCGATGGACAGCGATCGGTCAGTCGGCAGATACGTGCCCGGCGACTATCGCACGGACGCACCGGCCCCCGCTACCGATCAGTCTCGGCGGTTCTGCACCGCGCGTAACGTCACGCCCGGAGCCATCGCAGCCGTGGAGCCGCGGCTGTGGCTCAATCCGGACGCCAGCCGTCCGATCAATCTGAACGCTCTCCCGTGGGCGAGCTGGGAGATCGCCACAGGCGGACAGCTCATCGAGCATCCCGCGACGAGGACAGCTGCCGATCTGTTCGGCCTAGCTGTAAGTCCCAGGAGGGTTGGTCACCCTGGTGATGGGTGGCTTGGTGGCCGAGGGCTGAGTGTCGGCGTTGATGGTTGTAGTGCCAGAGCCATCCGTCAAGGGCTGGGGTGCGTTCTTGGCTTGAGCCGTAGATCGCGCCGTAGGCCCAGCCGGCGAGCATGGTTCGGATGAAGCGTTCGGCTTTGCCGTTGGTTTGGGGGCGGTAGGGGCGGGTGCGGATGTGTCGGATCCCGAGCGTGCGGCATGCGAGCGCGTGGACGCTCGAGCGGTATGGGTTGCCGTTGTCGGTGATCAGTCGCTTGACGGTGATCCCGTGCCGGGCATAGAACGCTGTGGCTCGTCTAGGAACCCGATCGCGGTTAGCGCCCGCTCGTCGGCGAGGATCTCGGCGTAGGCCAGGCGGCTGTAGTCGTCGATCGCGACGTGCACGAACTCCCAGCCGGTCACCGCCAGCTGTCGACGTGGTGTTGCGCTTGCTTGCGGTCCTGCACCGGTGACTCGATGACCAGCACCGCGGTGGATGCGCCCGAGTTTCTTGACATCGATGTGGATCAGCTCGCCGGAGCGGTGTGCTCGTAACGAACGGCGGGCTCGAGCCGAGCCGGCCGAGTTTGCCCATCCCGTGCGCTTCAGCACGGCCGATACCGTCGAGAGCGGCATCGTCGAGCGTCTCGGCGATCTCTGGCCCGGTGAACCTCAACCGCCGTAGTTGGCAGATCACCTCGACCCGTTCCTGGCTGGTGCGATGCGGGATCCGATGCGGCGCCGAAGAACGGTCCGCAAACCGCTCTCGCCGTGCTGGCGGTAGCGGCCGACCCACTTGCGGGCGCAGCGGACACTGACTCCGGCCGCCGCGGCGGCCTCCGTCAGCGTCCGCTCATCCACCACCACCGACCGGCCAGAGAACGACGGCCTTTCAGACTGAGCGCTGCGTTAGCGTGGAGCTCCATCCGGTGCTTCTCCTTGGGACTGATTGCTTGGCAGCCTTCAGCCTCCAAGGAGACCCGGATGGACCAACCTACCTAGGAACTACACCTTCAGCGCGCACTGGCCGGCGAGCGATCGGGACACCGCCGGATGACGATGATCTCGACCAGCCACTTCAGACTTCGTTCAGCGCGTACGCCGTCACAGGCCCAGTGACCTGCTAATCGCGCTGGCCGCCACTTCGATCCGACTGTTCGAACAGAAGGCATGGATAGCCGACCGTGTACGGCTGCCTTGGGCGATCGCAGCGGCGGCAAAAGCAGAGCATCGTGGCCGGAAACGAGCACCGACCAGCCGGCGTCAGCGACCGAGACGTGCTGCAAATCTGCGCGGCCTACAACACCCTCGACACGCCGCTCAGGAACGAACCCGCCGGCGTAAGCGACACCGTCGGGGCGTTCCTGGTGCGGACGTCATATGAGCAGTTCCCCTACCAGCAATCTCACTTCGAAGAAATCAGCCGACTCGAGAAGAGCTGCTCGAGAACCTCGAGGAGCTCGAAGACCGAGGATCCTCGACCGAGCACTGATCGAACAAGTCCTTGGCTGCTCGCTTGAGGATTTCGTCGTCACCGGGTTCATCCTTGGAACCAGCAGCCCAAGCCAACACGGATTCTTCGACCCCGACTGGCCCGTTCTAAGAGAAGGACCGCACGCGATCGACCCGCACTTCTCTGTCGACACCCTGCGTCGGGTGTTCGAGCAGCAGTTTCTCGGCGAGCTTCGATCAGATCCGCACCGACGCCAAGCGGACCGAGCAGCCCAATCCTTTGCTCCGCCATCACGAGTTCAACCCGCTCGTCAGCCGCCCGTTCGTGACCATGCCCGACGGCCGCCACATCGCCCCCCAGCCACACTTCGTCTTCCAACGCCTGTCCTCCTCAGCGCTCTACTACGCCGGCGTATCCGCACTCGACACAGAGCAAGTCGAGTCCTTCACCCGTGACTTCGGACGAGCCTGCGAGGACTATGTCGGCCGACAGCTGCGGCTGATCCCAGAAGCGACGATCGTGCCCGAGGTCGTCTACGGCAACGACCAGCTCTCGGTCGATTGGTTCGTGATCTTCCCTGAGCTGGTTGTGCTCGTCGAGGTCAAGTCCACACGGATGAGTCACCTCGCTCGAATGGGCGGCGACAAGCTCAAAGACGACATCGACCGCTGCCTCGGCAAGGCCTACAAACAGGTCAAGCGAACCGACCGGCTCCTCGCCGACGGTCACCACGCATTCGCTCAGATCCCGAACGATCGGCCGAGAATCGCCATCATCGTCACACTGGAGCCGTATTGGGCGGCGAACAGCCCGTTCGTCACCGAGTTCCTCCCCGAACCGCCGATCCCGATCAGCGTCGCCTCAGTTCGTGCCCTCGAGCACTTGGTCGACGTGCTCTGCGCAGTCGGAGGGCCGGAGCCGCTGACCAAAGTTCTCGACGACGCTGAGCGGCGCACCTGGAACCTCGAAAACGCGCTACCTGACGTGCCGACATCCAAGAACCCAATCCTGGACGCTGCCTGGAACCGCTTTCCGTTCCCGGCTAACGAGAGCTCAGACCCCCGCCACAGCAGGGTTGGGCCCCTTCGCCCCCCTCCGCGTTCGAGGCTCAAGCTCAGCTCGCGGCTGATGTTCGGAGGCGTAGCTCCAAGCTTGGTGTGCACCATCTTCGCGATCACGTGCGCGAGCCTTGGAGGCACGGCGTTTCCGATCTGCCGATACTGAGGGCGCACCTGGGTCCGTGGAAGGTCCAGCCTTGAGGGAAGGTCTGCAGCGCCGCAGCCTCCTGCACGGTGATCCGGCGCATCCGCGCGGGCGCCTTCGCGAGAGGCTTGCCTCCGCGCTGTAGACGCTTGTGGTAGCCGACCACCCACGGCGCGGAGCCAGACTCAAGCTCCTCTTGGTCGATAATCGGCGTCGCGTTGCCCCCCAGCGACGCTCGGGATAGTTGCGGACGGAGCGTCGAGCATGATTGGCCGTCCTGATCCATTGAAGATCAGACTGCCGCGGTACGCGGTTGGCCGCATCACCCGGGTTCTCTGCAGGTACCACCCGAGCGGTGCAAAGACCGTCGTTCCCGGGTTCGCCGACACGCGCCAACTTGGCCAGTGCCTCTCGGACTGTCGGCTGGCAACCACTGCTGGACGGCTTCGGCAGCGTCGGCCGGACACCTCGGATGCCGATCAGGAACATACGCTCACGTGCCTGCGGCACGCCGTAGTCGGCGGCATTCACGACGAATAGCTCGCGCTGGTCGCCAAGCTCAGTCGCGCGATCGAGGAGACGCTCCCTGATCGCCGCCCAGCGGGCGTTCACTGCGAGCGCTTTGACGTTCTCCATCACGAAGGCGCGCGGTCCATCTCCTCGACTACGTCGAGAAAGTGCTCGACATGACGGCTTCGCCGGATCCTCAGGATCCATGCGCCCTACTGACTGAAACCCCTGGCACGGCGGTCCGCCGATCACGACGTCCGGCTTCAGGTCAGCGGGAGGAGTTCGTCGCGAGAACGTCTCCGCAAACGGCCCGCGGTTCGAGGTTGGCGTTGTAGGTCTCGACTGCGAACGCGTCGCGGTCAATCGCCCAACTGACATCGAAAAAGGAGCTAAATCCGGCATCGAGGCCACCCGCGCCGCAGTACAAGGAAACCGCGGTGTACGCGCGCGAGATGTCCACGGCCACAGATTTTTCCCTTGAAACCCGGACGAATGCCAATCTGAGCGATCGGGACCTGCCCCATCCGATCGCGCGTCTCGGTCTGTTCGCTGGCCCCGATGGCGCGCTCGCCCTACCCCCAGCCGACCTCCGCGGCGGTCTCGGTACGGATGCGCGCCAACAGAAGCGCGATACCAATTGGAATTAGCTGTGCGCTCACTGCTTCACCGCCGCGGACTCAGGTTTCGGAAGCACCTACAAGTCAGGCTGACGGAGCTGACCGTCCGGCCCGACATCGTCTTCACGCGGAAGAAGCTCGCGGTCTTCATCGACGGCTGCTTCTGGCACGCCTGCCCGACTCACGGCAACATGCCCAGGGCCAACACGGATTACTGGCGTCCCAAGCTGCAGCGCAACGTTGAGCGCGATCAGGCCGTGGACGTAGTGATCTGGCTGCCCGGCTGGTACGTCATCCGGAGCTTGGGAGCACGAACCGGCAGCAGAGATCGCCGATCGAATCTCAATGGCTCTGCTCAACTGGCCAAACTCGGGCTCGGACCGCTCGGTCTGGCACCAGCCGACCGTCAGGGTCGGCACGCACGCCGCAGACAGCCAACTCATTGCCTGGCTCCGGAAGTCCTAGTCCAAGCCGCTCGGCGTCGAGGCGCCGAATGACAACGCTCCCAGTAAATGTTCCGTTTGCCTCATCGAGCGCGACCGTCAATCCGCCCGCTTCGCTCGCTTCTGCCCACGCCACTCGTCCCCGAACAGCCCCGCGTTCCCAGTCAGGCGACAAGGCGCTCCAGAACGACGCGCACGAAGGAGCAAACGAGCAGAACAGACACGTGTCGGCGCCCGGTGACGCTGGCGGCACCGCACCGGCGACATCGTTGTAGGACGCGAGAAGGGCAACTGCCCGGTCCGCCGTCTCCTCGCACCTCCCAGGATCCACGTCTACCGATAGGGGCGGGCCGCCAAATCGCAGGAGCAGTCCGCGATCAGCCCACTGGCCGCTCCGTTCGTGCTCAAGCGCCGCATACAGCTGCACCTGCGTCTGGAAGTGCTGGGCGACCTCACCTTCTCGTCAGTGGCCGGCCCCGTCTTGTAGTCGGCGACTACGTGCAGGCGGTCAGACTTGACGATCAGGTCCACGACGCCGTGGATGGCCCCGTGCCGCCCTTGGAGGAACTCCTCGGTCAACGTAATCGCGTCAGACCCCGCCTCCTCGAGGAGTTCAAGGACTCGCCCGACCATCTTGTTGAACCGGGCAGCCGCTGGCCTGGCGCCTCTGACCTCGCGACCGTCAGTCTGCGTTTTGAGTTCCGCGGCAAATCTCGCATCCGCGATGGTAGCCGCACTAGCGTGCCTGTACTCATTTGCGTCAATGAATGCGGACAGGGCGGAGTGCAATGAGTCGCCGATGATTTGGGCATCCGACTTCGCATCAGGCTTCTTCGCGTGTTGCTTGAAGGCCACACGGAGCTGACACTCCGAGAGGTCTTTGAAGCGCGACGGCGAAATTGACCCGAGCGGTAACGCGTCAGGAAGCGTCATACGCCTGCGGCGATCTTGCCGGGACGACGCAGCAGATCGAAGGACGACACTACCTCGAGCGACCCGAGTCCGGTCGAGGAGGCCGCGGTCCCCCGCGTCGGCTGCGGCGAGCGACAGTCGTTCGGACCAATAGTCCGGATCCGGATTCTCCATCGGGTGGCTGACCAGCAGCGAGCGACCGTTGAACTGGATCAGCCAGACGTGACCCTCGAGTTGCTCGCGTGCGGCGCCGAATCCGCGCATGAACGCATTGACGACAGATGCCTCGATTCCCTCCCAGCGGGTGGTATCGAGGTCATCGCCGCAGATCAGGTCGACCCAGTCCCGAGCCAGCCGCCAGTCCAGCAGGGCGTGATACGCCTGGTTCTCGTAGGCACGGAGACAGCCGTAGCACGATGAGTCACAGCTGTGGCGTGACTCATCCTCAAGCTCGGCGACGTACTCGCGGACGGAATCGATCAGCTTGGTGAGCTGCAGCCGGGTCCCGAGGTGGGTGCAGTAGCCGGCCCCGTTCTCGTGGGAGTCGGCGAGGAACACCCAGCCACGTGCCGGTTCAGCACCCCGGGGTTCGAGCCAGAGTCCGACACGTAGCTCACGTCCCTGGACGTCAAGTTGGCGGGCCGCAGCCTCACGGACCAGGAACCCTGCCGAGTAGAGGGTGGCGCGGGCGGCAACGCCAGATTCGGGATGGGCCGGGTCAAGACGAAGCTGAGTGGGCACGTTCACCGGCGACAGCAGCAGGGTGTCGGTCTTGAACTTCGAGCCGAGTGCGACGTTGATCTCGTCGGCGAGTTGTAGCGGAGGGATCCGGTAGCGTCCGCGCTGTCCCAGCTTCAGGTCAACCGAGAACAGGCCGTTGATCTTCGGATCGACAGGCGGTGCCAGTCGGAAGCTGTCGCCGTCGTTGTCATTCAGGACGTAGAGGAAGTCGTCGCCGATCCGCGCGGCGAGATTAGCGATGGCCTCGGTCCGCGGTTGTGGCTCCGGTACAAGACGGCCGCCAGACGCGGACGGCGTCCATTCGAACTGGCCGTCATAGTTCCTGGGTCGCATGTCGGTGATGAAGCCTTCCGGCTGGGCCAATGTGATCGGACGGAAGCGCGGATCAGTCTCGCCGCACACGGGGCATGCCTGTGGCGGCGCTGCGTCGGGCTGGCGTATGTAGAGGCAGGTCCGGCAAAACAGCAGAACCTCTGTCGGTCCGAGCGGGTTGGGGTGGTATCGCCACCGCCCGCCGTAGCGCTCCCAGGCGCCAAGTCCGACTGCTGTATGCACCGCCTTGTCCTTCGGTGTCTCTGCGCCCGGTGCGAACTGGCTCACGGCAATCTCGAGGTCTCGATCGATGACCCCGCGTGGCGGCACGGCATTGCCTTGCGGGTACGCGTGGTAGAGGTAGCGGACCCGCGTGGGGAAGCCGAACATCGGCAGTACGCCGCCTTCGGCCAGCGATTGGCTCAGGTCGGCGTCCGCGCTCGAGTCAGCGACGACCTGATCGATGGTGGCAAGCATTTCAGTGTCGACCCACCGACGAAGCTCCGCCGCTTTGCCATTGAGGTCGCTCAGCTCCAGCAACGCGGCCAGCGCTGCGTCAACCTTAGCGCCGTTGCTCGTGATCCATTGGCGAACATAAGTGCCGTTGCCGGTGGCGTGCGCCGCGTCCGGCCAGTCACCGCACTTGCCGAACTGCCCATGCACATTGGAGCCAAGCTCGACATCATCGTCGTCTGCTGCGAGTTGCCAGAACGACTGCCTTAGTACGTCGCTGGCGAGTACCCGCCGAAGGATCTCGGGGCGTGCAAGGTCGATGTAGGGCTCTGGCGGCGGATCGCCGGTGATCTTCTCTGGATGGTCGAAGTAGTAATCGTCATGGCTTCGGCCACGGCAGACGGTGAGCGCCAGCGCTAGCGGCTCCTCGCGGCGGCCGGCACGACCAACCCGTTGCTGATAGTTGAAGCGCATCGGCGGCATGTTGGCCATCATCACGGCCTTTAGTGCGCCGATGTCGACGCCGACCTCCATCGTTGTCGTGACCGAGAGCAGGTCTATCGTGTCA
Source organism: uncultured Solirubrobacterales bacterium (assembly GCA_963805095.1). GTDB lineage: Bacteria > Actinomycetota > Thermoleophilia > Solirubrobacterales > Solirubrobacteraceae > Palsa-465. The sequence goes on along the minus strand of CAWDSW010000007.1, from coordinate 231,133 downwards.
ACCAACCCCTGTTCATTGTTCAGGAAGACGCCCTGGAATGCACGCTGCCGCCGAGCCGACTCGAAACGTCCGGTCTGGCCCGTCAACTCCTCACAGTGCAAGCGGAATGGCGCACCTCCGTGCAGCGCCAGCCACGCGTAGTAATTCTCGTCGCTCGGCGTCTTGGGTTCGGGGTCGCCAAGCTCACGGTTGCAGTAGGTGCAGATCCCTCCCGCCGAGTGGAGGTGGATACGGTCACAATTACCGCATCGCCACTGCTGGTCACCGCCTGGCATGAGCCAAAGGGCGCGGCCCTTGAGAAGCCAGCTCTCAAGATGGTCGCCCAGACTTGACTTGAACCGCTCGGCGAGGGCATCCGGATCGACGCCATGCTTGTCGCCTACAACGCGTAGCCACCGCTTCAGGTAGCCCGGTGTCTCGTCTTCAGGGTTCCGAAGTCCCTCGAACCTGCGCCGCTGGCCCAGGATCCGCAAGACACCGCAGACGATGTCCCGGAAATTTGGCTCCGAGATGCTGGTCGGTGGGTCGAGCAGCAGCGTCGGGTCAGGTGCAGTGTGCGCCAAGCTGATCGACTCGATGTCACGGCTACTACCGGAGAAGACGGAGTTGACGACTTCCTCCAGGATGGCCTGGTCGATCTCTTGACGCAGACCGAGAGCCTCCAGATCGAGATCAGCGTGCAGACTTCGGGCGAGGCGTGGCGAGGCTCCAATCGTAGATCGTGTGCCACGGATGCTCCTCGTCCCGCCCCGTAGCCGCTCAGGTCGTACGCCGGCCCGCCCGGGTTGATACCTAGCCTGAGGAGCTCCTCGGCTACCTCGGCCGTCAGGCTCGTGAGCTGGGCAGCAGGGGACCGAAGTCGCGCCAGTGTGCGCTGCACCCGGTCGAGATCACCGGAGACAAGGGGGAGGTCGCGAGCAAAGTCCTCGATGAAAGGAGCGCACTCAATGTCCTCGCGACGCAACCAGAGTAGCGCTGCGCGAGCTTCCTGGCTCTCATCGTCACGTCGAGCGCTCGCTAGGGCCAGCTCGACCCTGGCGGCAGAGTCGACGCCGTCCAGCACCTTGCTCACGAGCAGCTGACGAACAAGGTCTCGGTAGTGAGAGACCTCCAGTCCGGCTGAGAGCTTCGCGGCATCGAGGCGGCTGTCGGAGAAGAGCACCAGTTTGCGGTCGTCTCCCATGTGCCGAAGCAGCTGATCGCCGACGACCTGGTTGGCCTTCTCGAAGCCCATGCCCATGCTCCGGATCGATGAGCGGGTTCGCTGGCGGTCCTCGACGTCGCGGACGGTGTTGCCGACGCGCGGTCGCTCCGAGTCGTCGCCGCAGCTCGGGCAGAAGATCGGCAGCGGGTTGATCTGATCGAACCGAAGCGCCAGCGGATCAGCGCCCCTCCGCTCCTTGACGTGGAACGTCCAGCCGGTGAAGCCCTGCCTCTGATTCTTGGCGATGCCGGCGTGCGGCTCGTACTTCGCCCGGCGAAATGCGAAGTGGTAGTCACCTCGATTCCAACTCGGGTTCGCGTAAGGGACTGATGGATCGTCCCGCTGCGGCCAATACAGCATGTACGTGGTCGCGTTCCGCCCGAGCCGGGCCCGCTCCGGGATGCCCTCCAGGTTCGGCGAGTCGGGGAACAGCTGCCACTCGCCAGTATCTGGATCAGGCGTGTAGTACCCGCCGAGAAAGACGTCGCCGCATGTCTCGCAGTAGAGAAGTTCCAGGACCCGTGCGCCGCAATGGTCGCAGTGGTAGCGGGGCTCGCCGTAGAGCTGTCCGATGTTCCGGCGAGCCTCCTCGTGGCCGGGTTGGCACGTCGGGTTAGAACAGGCCCAAACACCGAGCACCGTGCGGACGAAGAGGTGTCCGCGAACACGGCCGCCAGCTCGGCCGACTGCTTCGACGATTCCATAGACTGCTTCAGCGCGTGTTTCGCTATCCGTGATAGCCGAAAGGAGCTTCTCGCCGATTTGATCGATGCTCTTTGCCGCTGGCCTTGACTCGTCGCCCACGCACGCCCGCTCCAGTGCGGACCCAAGGCTGAGTTCTGCAGCAAGCTGTTTGGCGCCTGGGTCGTCGAGATCAGAGACGTTCTCGCAAGCGGTCGACGTGGGGGCTCAAGTCAACCGGTCCCGGCGCTGCGTCGACCGTCTCGCCGGCCCAGATCTCGAACCGATCGATGGACTGGGCGAAGAATCCCTCGATGAAGCGCTGGTCCCGCTCCTTCTCGAGAGATGCGCTTGTCGCCAGCACCCGCAGTTTTTCCGGTCGGCGAATCAGATCGAGACGGTCAAGCAGGGTGCGCAGCAGGTAGGCCACCTCGCTGCCCTGCGTGCCTCGGTACATGTGCAGCTCGTCAATGACGAGCGTGAACACGCTGTCGTCGCGGTCGAGCCAGGTGCGGGTCGCCTCAAACAGGTTGCTGTCACGCTGTCGGCGCAGCAGGATGTTCAGCATCGAGTAGTTCGTGATGAAGAGGTCTGGCGGGGCAGCCTGCATGTCCCAGCGGCTGCGCATCTCAGCTCCGTCAAGGCGAGGCACGTGCATTGACGCATCCTCGTTCTTGACTGGATCGTCAACCTCAAGCTGGATCGCGCGGGCTGAGACCGCGGCAGCTTCACTTAGCTGGTCGCGCAGCAAGTCAACCGCCGAGTCTGTGCTCGAATCCCCCGTGCCCGGGGTCTGGCCGGTGTAGCGCCCGAAGTAGAATCGGTGGCCGGGGCGGTTGGCGTCGAACCATCGCGCGCGGCGGGCCCGTCCAAAGCCCGCCGGAGACGCACCATCTGGTCCTCCACCAGTGCGTTCATCGGGTAGAGGATCAGTGCGCGCATCGCTGCCAGTCGACCTGTGCCTTCCCGCCGCTGGGAGTCCCAGCCTCCGCCGCCATCCCACCACCGGCCACCCACGACCGCCGCCCCGGTCCACGACACCGACTCAGCGACCAGGCGCGCCAACACGGGCAACAGGAACGCTTCGGTCTTACCTGAGCCCGTTCCAGAAGTCACTACCGAGTGCCGGCCTACGAGCGCGGACCGCAGCATCTGCTGCTGATGGAGTCGGAGTGACGGCGCTCCCTTCATGAGCCCACAGGCGGCAAGGTCGGCGAGTTCTGGCAGCGCGCCGGCATCCGTGACGCCTTGCCGCAAGTCGCCAGGAGCGCTCTTCCATTCCCGAATCGGCTCGATATACGGCTGCCGCCAGGCGACGCCGTCCTGGTCAAGGATCGCGCGCCGTTCGGCCTCGAGTTCGTGGCTACGCAGCCCGAAGGGCGTGTCGTAGTAGCGGAACAGGCCGCCGCGCACTGATTTGAAGACCTCGTCGAGCTTCATGAGTTCGCTTGAACGACCAGCCGTTGCCCTAGTGACTCGGCGATCCTAGCCGCTAACCACCTAGGCACGTTGACGTAGACGGTGCTGCCGTCATCAGCCTCGTAGGGGGCTAGTCCGCTGCAGAGCGCTGCGACGCGTCCATGCAGCGATGGCAGCGGCAACCTCCGGGGGGCAAGCAGAGTTCCGTTCATCCCATCCGGCTCCCACCAAATCAGATGCGTGTCACCCGAGCGACGAGCCTCTGCCCATGCTCCCACAGCGAGATCCACGCGGTAACACGAGCCATCGTCAGCGCGAAACTGCATACGCCTTGGCCCAGCTATCTCGTAGCGGTAGAGCCCAGGGCCTCGGTCCTGATCGACCAACCGGAAGCCCGCGTCCAGGTCGAATCGCGCCACGCCGTAGTGATCCACGACAGACGGCTCTTTGTTAGAGATCAACATCGCGTCCAACGAAGGCAGCACGCCTCCGAGGCGCTCGCTCACAGAGTGGACGAACGGCAGGCTGAGCTGCTCGCCAAGCCGCTCAAGGGCTGTCTCGAGTTTGCAGCGACAAAGCACGCATCCGGCGCATGCCGCTGCACAACAGCCTGAACGAGTACCTCCGGATCGTCGACGCCGTCAATCAGCTCCTTCGTCAGTCGCGCCGTACGGGCACCAACGACAAGGCCATAGCCTCCAGCGTCAGGGAGCAGGGTGATGGTGGGGCTGACCGCCGCCCAACGCCGTCCCGACCAATCCACCTCGACACAGCCGAGAGCTGTCATCAGGCGAAGCGTCTGCATGGCCGGCACTTCCTCACCAGTCGCCCACGCATGGGCGTCACTAAAGGCGTCGAGCCTGCCTTCGCCGACTTCGGCGGTCCAGTGCAACAGCTGCTCGTAAGGACCCATTAGCCGTCCATCTCCGCGTCAAGCAGCTCGGCTGCGGCCCGGTACTCCGCCCAGGCTCTTTGTCGCCTCGAGCCAGCTCCGCTTCAAGCAACAACTCCACCCACCTCCGTGCTCCTGGGTGCGGTTCCAGCTCGCCGGGTTCGAGACTGGCCCGCTGCGATGCCGTCACTGTTCCGGACGGCCAACGCTCAATCGAGTATTGGACCTCGAACGGAGCTAGCGGTGCCTCGTACAGATGGCAGCTCAGCCGAACAGCCTTCATCCACCGCGGTTCCGCTGGCTTCTCAATGACGAGAACCTCGCCAGGAACGGCCCCAATCGACCCATGTCTCGGCGGCATCGCGACGGAGCATTACGGGCGGACTGGACCACTCGTCAGTTCCGCCTCGTACGTGCGGACCGACGACGGTCACTGCGGTGGCCGGAGCGTCTTCAGTCCGGCCCACCATCGCGTGCGACACGGGCTGGCCGTCTTCGCCGATTTCGAGCAGGTGCCCTGGCTCATTCTGGCCGGCGGCGTCAGACGCTGCGACTCGAAGAGCGAGATGCGCCGCTCGAGCGCGTCGCCGTACCCGATCACGTGCGCAGTCGTCTCCATTCTGGCAGGTGATCCGCCAACCTCACCTTGCCGGCGACAGCGTCGACCTGCGTCCCGTCAATCGTCAGCGAGAACACGCCGGCCTGACCCGGTGGCAGCCAAACGTCAGGAGCACCGCCGGCTGAGATAGCTGGCCGAGGCCCCAAGCGGCAACCCGCCGCGCAAGTCAAAGCGATGTCGGACCGTCGGCTTGTTGCTGGCTAGAACGCCCTCAAAACTCTCATTACCCTGAAGCACCACATCGCTGAACAGCGTCCAACCTGGCAGTCCGGCTGGAGCTGGGCGGACCGTGATTGCCGAGCTACTTGCTCCACCAAGCTGGTCTCCTACCTCATCTACGACGGTTGGAGCAGCAAGCACGAAGTGCCGCTCGCTCGGTGCAAACGAAGCTACAGAGCCCAAGCCTCCGAAGTCCTCGTCGATCCGCAGAATCACAACTTCGCTTCCTGCAAGCGTCAGACGCGCTGACTCATTGCCGAGCGTCATGCCCTTCAGTAGGTGCTGTGCGCCAACGCCGCCTTGCACCACAAACACGCCGTCGTCGGCAATGGCCGTTACCGCACGACCTCCGGACTGGCCAAAGAGGCGTTCAGGGTAGCCCGCTGGCTGCAACGCCTCCACCGACACGCTCACCGGCAGAGGCCGAAGCCGTACCACCACGCGCAGGGCCGCTGACCGACTGCCCTCGTTGTCCGCACGCGTGCCGTCCCAGTTCCGGGCGTAGGCGGCAAGTATGCGGCCAAGCGTGGGCCAGAACTGCGGGTCCTGTAACAGCCGCCGAGCGCCAAGGCTCAGCTCTCGCGCAGGCGCCCAGGCCCGGAACGACGTGACTAGAACATCCTCGACGACCTCGCCTTCACCCGGACCCAGCTCGATCCACCGGAAAAAGTCATCCAGCTGACGCGCGTCTGACCGCCTGAACAGGGTCTGCGAGATTGGCCGGCCAATATGGCTCATGCTGGCGTTCTCGACCACCGTAGACAGGCCACGCTCGCCGCCGAGCTTGTCGTCCAGCCACCACGAGTACCAACCCCACATCAGGTCGAACGACTGGTCGAACCCCTCGAGTGTGCCCGCCCCTTCAAGGTCAAGAAGCTCCCGGAGATGCACGTAATAGGCGTGCTTGGCCACGTTGCCAGTACCCATGCGGGTGGCCGCGAGCACACAGACAGCCAGTGCGTGGAGGAAGGGCGGAACGCCGTTCCCACCGTCCATCCGCCACCGGCGGCCGTCGCGCTCGAACTCGAAGAAGTAGCCGTTGGGATCGCCGCTCCGACGAAGACGACGGCGCACGAGCTCGTGATCGAGTCGGTCGCCTCTGCTGCGCCCCCGCCGTAGATCTCCACCAGCTGGTCCGCGTCCACCAGGAAGAGCACAGGAACGCCTGCTGAGCGCTCCGTGAAGAAGTGCTTAGCGAGGGCCCGGCACCAGTCCTCAGCGGTCCAGCTCATCATGTGTCTCGGTCGTGGTTCTATGGCCGCCCGGCCCGAGCCCGCGGTAACGGACTCATCGGCTCCCCTCAGCCGGCTGAAGAGCCTAAACCTCATCTCGGCCTGAACCTCAAGGTGTGTGACCACGAATCGCGAGGCTGTCGATAGGCGCGTCTACGCTTCGACAGCACGTATGTGCGGCCGTTACACCACCACCGCTAGCCACCACACGATCGCCGCCCAGCTCGGCGTGTCTGTCTCCTCGGCCGAAGGGACCCACCGCTACAACATCGCCCCCACCGAACAGGTGCTGCCATCGTCTCGCCCAACGGCGCGCCGGGGCCGAGCTGATGCGCTGGGGCCTGATCCCCCGTGGGCCGAGGACCTGAAGTCGGCAACCGCATGATCAACGCGCGCATCGAGACCGTCACGACCAGCCCGCCTACCGAGCCTGTGCCGCGGGCATCGCGCGGGCGCTGCAGATCGCCGACGGCTACTACGAGTGGCTCAAGCCGGAGCACAGGGCGAGCCCCGCCAGCCGTTCCTGTTCCAGGTCGACGGCGGCGCCGTTCGCGTTCGCCGCCCTGTGGACCCCGGCCAAGATCGAGCGGCGAGTGGATGCACAGCGTTGCGCTGTTGACGTGCGACTCGGCGCCGAACCGCATCGCCTCGGCGATCCATGACCGGATGCCGGTCATCCTCGCCGACCCGGAGGCTCGCGACGCCTGGCTTGATCCGAGCGTCGGCGCGGACGAGGCCCTCGCGCTCGGCGGGGCGCTACCAGCGGAGCGGCTGAGTGCCCGGCCTGCGAACCCGGCCGTCAACAAGGCCGGCTGTTGAGCGTAGAGCAAAAGCTCACACATCATCTCCGGCTCATACGGCCGGCGGCCCAGCACCACGCCCGACACGACATGCAGCGCGCCTGTATCAAACGAAGCCGAGCGGACAGTGTCGATCACAAACCACGCCAGATGCCCCGGCTCAAGCCAGTCCCGCATCGAGGCCGGCAACAAGAACATCTGGTCCCGATCCGGGCACAGATACTCCCGGTGGATCCCGACTCGCCCAGGGCCCGCGCAACCCGGCATCGCTTCCGCCGGACAGCCAGTCATCATTTCCACCGTGACTTCCTCCTGACGCGGGGGCCCGGCTGCACACACAGCCTGCAAAAGCCCTGCTCAGGAGGAACTTTTATCAGTCATACCAGACAGAAACCGTTCCTCGCGCGCTCGCAAATAAACGCGCCAAACACCCCCCACCAGAGGCTTTTGCAACAGCCTCAATAGCCTGCCTATGGGACTCGGCCGGCACCGCGACGACCACCTTCGCCTCCCTGGATGGCAGTGGACCACGCGACTGACAAGCAACTTAGGCGTAGTGAGCGGTGGCGGGTGGTCGTATGAGGTGGTGCGACAGGGTGGTCACATGTGGTGCTGCCGTTCACACGAGCCGCTTCGCCGTCGCCACCCACACAGCCCTCTGTCGAAATTGGTAGCAAATTGGTAGCAGACGAGTCTCGACAGAGCCGGCCCCAAACATGCGAAAGGCCCCGGATTTCCAGGGCCTTTCGTGAGTAGCGGGGGCGGGATTCGAACCCGCGACCTTCGGGTTATGAGCCCGACGAGCTACCAGACTGCTCCACCCCGCGGCGGACTCTTAGTTTTAGCACCTCAGCGCAGCAACCACCGGGCGGAGCCGAACAGGCCGCGGTCCCGCCCTGGCGCCGCGACCAGCTGGACGCCAACTGGCAGCCCGGCCGCAGTCCAGACCAGCGGAACCGATAGCGACGGCGTGCCGACGAGCGTCCACACTCGGCAGAACAACGCGTTGCCAGTCGACTCGATCCCGACGGGCGGCACCCCAGTTGCACTCGGGGTCAGGACCGCGTCGTAGTCGGACAGGCGCGCAGCAAGAGGCTCCCCCAACTCGGCAGCCGCCGAACGCGCACTCCGGTATTCAACGTCCGGCATCGCCAAGCCGCGCTCGATCATGACGCGCAGCTTCTCGCTGAACTCTGAGCGATGGTCGCGGAACTCGGGCGCCAGTGATCGTGCTGTCTCGTAATCCTGGATCGTCTCCTGCGCCTCGGCCAAACGTGCATAGCCGGGCAGCTGCAGGTCATCGACCTCCACCCCACGCCCGCCCAGGCCCTCGACCCACGCCTCGATCGCTCGCGCAGCGTCTGGCTCAACCGCCGCCCACACCTCGGTTCGCGCAAACGCCAATCGCGGCGGTTCCGTGACCGGCGACGCCGCTCCGACCGAGTCCAACGACGCGACCCCAAGCGCAACCATGCCCAGCCGCAGATCCTCGAGCTCACGCCCCAACAGCCCGACCGTATCCAGGGACTCGCACGTCTGCTTGACCCCGACCCGATCGACCAGTCCGAACGTTGGCTTGTAGCCGAGAATGCCGCAGTACGAGGCTGGCCGATTAACAGACCCACCCGTCTGCGTAGCGGTAGCAAGCGGGACCGTGCCGGCAGCGACAGCGGCCGCGGAACCCGATGACGAGCCCCCGGGCGTTCGACTCAGGTCGAGCGGGTTCAAAGTGGCCGACGGCGAGTAGACCGCGAACTCCGCGGTCGCCACCTTACCCGCGATCAGGGCGCCCGCCTCGCGCAGCCGCGAGACGGCGATTGCATCGCGAGCCGGACGATGGCCCGTGTAAATAGGCGAGCCGTACTCGGTCGGCTCCTCGGCCGTGTCGAAGATGTCCTTGATCGCCACAGGCATCCCATACATGGGCAACGCCACCCGTTGATCTAGAGGAAGTCCGTCGAGCACCGTCGCCCGCCGCCGCACGAGCTCGGGATCGAACGCAGCCCACGCGTGCAGCGGGTCGTCGCCGACCGCGACGATCAATGCTTCGGCCAGCTCTCCGCAGGACAGCTCCCGCGCGAGCAGCCGCCGGCGGATCTCGGTCCCGCCGATGCCCCCAAGCAAACCCGCTTTGGCAACCAGCTCAGGCTCCACGGCTCGTCAGGCTACCGCCCGGCAAATGTCAAATCAGTCGACACAGAGAATTTTCAAAGTTGGTCCAACCCACGTCTTGATCCGTAACACGCTCCTGTCGCATGCTGCCTGCATGGCAACGATCGATCGGAAACAGCGGGCAGAGCGAAAGATGCTGCGACTGCTTGAGGACGCTGGCCTGCCCGCGCCAGACGAGGTCCAGTACGGCGAGAACTGCGTCCGCTTGCTGTGGCACGACCGCAAGGTCGCGGTAGTCGTCGAGCTCGACGATTTCGACGAAATCGACGCGCAGGGCGGCTACACCCTCGAGGACATCGCCGCCTGACGATGCCCTCCCCGCGACCGATCCCGGTCCTCTCCGCGCCACACACGCAGGTCGGCGGGCGCCTTCCCCGCCGACCTGCGGTTGGCGCACTCAAATCAGTCCAAAGGTGCCGTGCAGTGGCAGTAGTGATAGGCCTCGCGAAAGCCCAGCCGCTCATACAGCGCCCGCGCGGCCAGGTTGGTCTCGAACGTCTGCAGGTAGGCCAGAGCCGCGTCGGAGGAAGCGATCAGCTCGCCGACGAACGCGGTCCCGAGCCCGGCACCACGCAACCCCGGGGCGACCGCGATGCAGCACAGGAACGCGAACCCGTCCGACTCGATCGAGATCCCGACTGCCCGGTCCTCGTGGCGAACGAACCTGGCGCGTCCCCGCAGCAGCTCGAACACGGTGTCGGCGTGTGCCGCTACGTCGTCGCGCTCGGGCTCGCACACGCCCCACGCGGCGAGCCACTCCACGCTCGCGTTGTCCTCGACGACGATCTCGAGCCCGCGGAGACGCGGGTCGACAAACCTGCCGTCCCGGACCATCACCAGCACCGTCGGGCCGACCCGCCAGTCGCGCTCCACGAGCTCGCGCACCAAAGGACCCTGCAGGTGCAGCGGCGAGACCTGGATACCCGGCTGGATGCCGTGACGCCCGGCGAATTCGAACACGCGCGCCAGCGCGCCCTCGACATCGTCGCCCCAATTCTCGTCCCCTGCGCCCGCGTCCTCGGCAGCGAAGCCGACACCGTTCGGCGGCGTCAGCGCGTGATTCGACCGCCCGCGTCCGAGACCGGGCGTCGCCCGCAACACCCAGCCGTCGTCGAGCACCTCGAGAACCTCGGGCGGCCACGCCTGCACGGCGTGCGCCTCGAGTCGCTCCAGAAGATCCAGCCCGATCGCGGGCGCGAGCCCGCCGCTCACGTCCCGCGTGCGCTGAGCACGGCGTCGAGCAGGCCGGGGAACCGCTCGTCCAACTCGTCGCGACGCAGGCGGTTGAGGCGAGACTTGCCCTCAACCCGCGTACTGATCACGCCGGCCTCGCGTAGGACCGTGAAGTGGTGGGAACGGGTCGACTTGACGATCGGCAGCTCAAAGGCGTTGCAGCCGTACTCGTTGCCGTCAGCGAGCTGGGCCACGATTCGCAGCCGAATCGGGTCGCTCAGGGCATCCAGAACCGTGACCAGGTCGAGCTCTCGCCCGACGCCTGGAACCGGCAGCGCGGCATCCAGCTCGGGATGCTCCAGCACGCTCTCCATGAAGCGAAGCATAGTACGACATGTGTCGAACGGTGTGATACGTTTCGATGGACGTCGTACCGATTCGGCACGCCCGGTTAAGGCCAGACCGGGCACCGGCATACGGCCGTGCCCTGAAACCCCGTCCCGGAGTCCAGTTCTTGACGCCAGTCCACCAGCCGACCAAGTCCCATCTTCGAGCGACCCTGATCCTGGCCTGCCTCGCGCAGTTCATGGTGGTGCTGGATGTGTCGGTGGTGAACGTCGCGCTGCCCTCGATCCGTCACGCACTCGGCTTCACCGAGGACGGGCTTCAGTGGGTCGTCAACGCGTACACGATTACCTTCGCCGGCTTCTTGCTGCTCGGCGGTCGCGCCGCCGACCTGTTCGGACGTCGCCGGGTATTCGTCTTCGGGCTGGTCCTCTTCGCATTGGCCTCGCTCGGCGGCGGACTGGCGACCAACAGCACGACGTTGATCGTGATGCGCCTCGTGCAAGGCCTCGCTGGCGCGATCGTGGCGCCGGCTTCGCTGACGATCGTCACGACGAGCTTCGAGGACCCGACCGCGCGCAACCGAGCGGTCGGAATCTGGGCCGCGATGGGCGGTGCCGGCGGCGCAGCCGGGGTGCTGCTGGGCGGAATCCTCACCGACGTGCTCGGCTGGCGCTGGATCCTCTTCATCAACGTGCCGATCGGACTGCTCGCGGCTGTCGCCGCCGAGCGCTTGATCGCCGAGGGGCGGCGCGAGGGCGCGACCCGCAACTTCGATCTGACAGGCGCGCTCAGCGCCACGATCGGCCTATCGCTACTCGTGTTCGGGATCGTCCGGACGGACACCACCGGTTGGGGCGACAGCGGCACGTTGGGCCTGGTCTTCGCTGGCCTCGCGCTCCTCGGCGTATTTGTGCTGATCGAGGGGTGGATCGCCAAGGAGCCCCTGATGCCACTGGGGCTGTTCCGCTCCCGAAGCCTGACGGTCGGGAACCTGATGGTCGCGCTGCTGGCGGCAACGACCTTCGGAATGTGGTTCTTCCTGTCGCTCTATCTGCAGCAGATTCGGGGCTACTCGCCGCTCCTGACGGGTCTGATCTTCCTACCGATGACGCTCGTGATGGTCGCGGGTTCGGCGCTGGTCTCGCGGATCATGATCCGATTCGGCCCTCGCGCGCTGCAGGTCGTCGGGATGCTGCTGCTGACGGCCGGGATGGTGTTGTTCAGCCGCATGAGCGTCGATGGCAGCTACCTCGGGCAGATGCTGCTGCCGAGCCTGATCAGCTCGATCGGGGTCCCGTTCGCCTTCATCCCGAGCACGATCACCGCCACCTCCGGCGTCAAGACCGAAGAGGCTGGGCTGGCGTCCGCGATCACCAACAACGCGCGCCTGTTCGGCGGCGCGCTAGGGCTGGCGATCCTTGCGGCAATCGCAGCGTCGCGGACCGCCGGCGATCTGCACCACCCGACGCTGGCGATCCACACCACCCACCAGGCGCTGCTCGCCGGCTTCCACCTCGCCTTCCTGGTTGGGGCGGCCCTTGCCTTGGCCGGCGTGTTCGTCGCCGGTCTGCTGATGCCGGCCCGGCAGGCCTACGCACACGCCCACGGGGCGCACCCGATCGCGATCGAGTTCTAGCCGCCCGCGGCCACTTGAACCGTCGGCGAGCGCGCGACGCGACGGTCGTCGCCCCCGGCCGGGCTCGTCGCAAAGCCCCGGCGCGTGACCAACAGCGACAATGCCGCAATGGCCCGCGTCTTCGTCTCCCACAAGCTCCCCGGGTCCGCGCTCGAGCGCGTCACAAGGACCCACGACACGACGATCTGGCTCGAGGACGTTCCGCCCAGCTACGAGGAGCTGCGGCGCCAGGCCGAGACCGCCGACGGAATGCTGACGATGGTCAGCGACCGAATCGACGCAGCGCTGATCCGGGCAGCGCCGGAGCTGAAAGTCATCTCCAACTACGGAGTCGGGTTCGACAACATCGACGTCGCCGTGGCGGCCGCTCGCGGGATACCGGTCGGCAACACCCCGGATGTGCTCACCGAGGCGACCGCCGACCTCGCCTGGGCGTTGCTGATGACGACCGCGCGCCGGATCCCGGACGCGCAGAACTGGGCGCGCGCGGGCAAATGGAAGTCTCCGTTCGAGCCAGAGGCATTCGTCGGTGTCGACGTATACGGGGCCACCCTTGGCGTGATCGGTTTCGGCCGGATCGGAAAGGCGGTCGCAAGTCGAGCCGAGGGATTCGGGATGACCGTGCTCTGGGTAGGGCGCCCCGATGGCAAGGGCACCGCAAAGGCACTCGACCGGCTGTTGCGAGAGTCCGACTTTGTCTCGCTGCACTGCCCGCTCACGCCGCAGACGCGCCACCTGATCGACGGAGAGGCGCTTACCAAGATGAAGCCCACCGCGATCCTGATCAACACAGCGAGAGGCGGGATCGTCGACCAACTGGCGCTCGTCGACGCGCTCGCGACGGGCCAGATCGGCGGCGCAGCGCTGGATGTCACCGACCCCGAGCCGCTCCCGCCCGACAACGCTCTGTGGCAGGCGCCGAATCTGGTGATCGCGCCGCACATCGGCTCGGCGACCACCTCGACGCGCTCGAAGATGGCCGAGATCGCCACCGACAACCTGCTCGCCGGGCTCGCCGGCAAACGTCTCCCACATCAGGTCCAGCCGCCTGCCAGACTGCTGCCGCCGCCGGATTGATGCGGATCGCGATCGTCGACGTCGGCACCAACACGACGCGGCTGTTCATCGCCGACGTCGAGGGGGCCACGCTGATCGACGAGGTCCTGAGGATCAGCCGCGTGACACGGCTCGGCGGCGGCGTCGACGCCGGGGGCCGCCTACTCTGCGACGCGCTTGCCCGCGAGCACGCCGTGCTCTCCGACTACCACGACCTGATCTCCAGCCAGGCAGCGGACAGCGCCGTCGCCGTGATGACCAGTGCGGTCCGCGACGCCGCCAATGGCCGGAGCTTCGCCGACGACGTCGCCTCCAGATACGGGCTCGACGTGCACGTGCTCTCAGGCGACGAGGAGGCGAACCTCACCTATCTTGGCGCGACCGACGAGCTCGACCCGACCGGACCCGACGCCGACCGCAAGATCCTCGTGCTGGACATCGGCGGCGGGTCGACCGAGCTGGTCGTCGGCCACGGTCGCACGCCCGAGTTCCACGCCTCGACCCAGGCCGGCGTCGTCCGTCAGGCCGACCGCCACATCGCCCACGATCCGCCGACCCCGGATGAGCTCGACGACGGTCGCCGCCGACGTCCGCTCGGTGCTCGAGCGAGCCGTCCCGGAAGAGCGGCGGTCCGGGATCGAGCGGGCAATCGCGGTCGCCGGGACGCCGACGTCACTGGCGGCGATCGCCCAGGACCTCGAGCCTTACGACCCCGCCCGGGTGCACGGGTACGTGCTCACCGCCACCGAGCGCGACGAGATCTTCGCGCGCCTCGCGGCACTCCCGCTCGATCGGCGCCGCGAGGTGCGCGGCCTTCACCCCGACCGCGCGATCTCGATCCTCCCCGGGATTGTGATCCTGACCGGTTGCGATGGACTTGTTCGGGCTCGACGCGATCACGGTCTCGGAGCACGACATCCTGCGCGGCGCGGCGCTCACCTACGCGCGCTCGAGCTGAGGCCAGCGCAGGCGGATGTCGGCGCACTCAGCGCAGACCCCGCCCGGAATCACCCCGACCCGCATCAGCAGCCCAAAGATCTGGCAGCCGATGCAGAAGCCGAAAATCGACTCCAGCCCGGCAGCGATCACGAGCAGGCCGAGCAGAACGTCGGCCGCGGTGTGCAGCCCAAGGATCAGCCCGAGCACGAGCGCCGCAGTCGAGATCACCGCGCCGATCCCCTGCGCAAAGCGCTTCGGCGGCCCCGGCACGTAGCGCCTCTCGCCCAGTCGCGGCGCGACCACGCGCATCGCTGCCCACCCCAGCGGACTGAGCTTCGGACCGGTGAGCACCCTCGCCCAGAAGCCGTACGCGATCGGGAGCATGAGCCAGTACCAGCCGGTGGCCAGCGTCGCCACGGCGCCGACCAGAACGCCCCCGGCGACGGCCCGCGCAGCCTTTTCGTTGACCGGATTTGGGAATGAGAAGAAGTCCCGCATGGTGCGCAAGAAGGATACTCAACTGAATGAGTTGCCTTTGTGTAGCCGTAAACATAATCTGGACGCTCTCGCCAAACAGATGTCCGATTGTCTGGCCGATCGGCGAGGCGCCATGATCCGCCTCGGGGCACGGACACTGCGGTGCTCCCCCTACATAGATTCGGATGCAACCGTCGAGAGACGGCGCCTCCGGCAATCCGAGTCACCATTGGTCCAGCGGCACGAAACCCTGCCCGCGCCGAATGGGCCAGACCTGACCGGAAGCCGCCCGCAGCGACTGCGGGCGGTTTTCGTGTTCGGACCTCGGCTCCGGACCTCATCTCCAGACCTCGTTCCCGGACCTCGGCTCCGGACCTCGTCTCCAGGCCTCGTCCCCGGACACGAACGCGGACGCCCCTCGAAACAGCCGCGCACAGAGCAGACGCCCACAGAGCAGACGCCCTCACAGCGATCGGCTCCCAATCCCAGCTATGCGAGGTTCGAGCGACGCGGATACGCGACCGACGGATCAGTCAGCACGTTGACCAGCGACGGCCCGTCAGCGGCCAGCGCCCGCTGCAGCGCGCCACGCAGCTCGGCCGGCTCGCGCACCAACTCGCCGTGGCCCCCGAGGATCTCGACGATCTGGTCGTAGCGGGTTTCCGGCACCAGGTCGGCCGCGACCGAGTAGCCGTAGAGGGATTCCATCGGGTGCTTCTCGAGCGCCCAGATCCCGTTGTTGCCAACGACCGCGACGACCGAGACGCCGTGCCTGGCCAGCGTCTCGAAGTCGAGTCCCGCAAACCCGAAGGCGCCGTCTCCCTGCAACAGCACCACCTGCCGATCAGGGTGGGCGAGCTTCGCCGCAAGCGCGTATCCGGGGCCCGACCCGAGGCATCCAAAGGGTCCCGGATCGAGCCAGCAGCCCGGCTCGAACGAGTCGACCAGCCGACCGGCAAACGAGACAAAGTCGCCGCCGTCGCCGATCACGATCGCGTCGCGGTCGAGCAGCCCCCGAAGCTCGCCGTAAACCCGCATCGGGTGCAGCGGCGAGCGCCCGTCGGCGAGCCCCGTCTCCTCCTGCGCTCGAGCCGATGCCTCGATCTCGGACAGCGACTCGACCCACCGCTGACGCTCACCGATGTCGCCGCCATCAAGGGCGGCGACAATCGACCCCAGCGTCGCCGGTAGCGCCCCGTAGAGCTCGGCGCTGACAGGCCCGCGGGTGCGGGCGCTCGGGCTCCGCGACGTCGATCATGATCAGCTCCGCGTCGTCGGCGAACGTCGCGCCGAAGCCGAGCCTGAAGTCGAGAGGGACGCCGATAACGAGCGCCACGTCGGCACCCTTGAGCGCGGCGCTGCGGGCCCTGGAGAAGCACAGCTCGTGGTCTGCGGGCAGGCATCCGCGCCCCTGGCCGTTGAGAAACACCGGGATCTGCTGGGCCTCGGCGAGCGAGCGCAACGCCGACTCGCCGTGCCCCCAGTAGAGCCCCGTCCCGGCCATGATCACGGGCCGCTCGGCGTCGCGCAGGAGCGCGACCGCCCGCTCGATCTCGCGTGGATCGGCGCCGGACCCGCGCCACGACTCGTGCGCCGGCGCCGGGAGACTCGCTGTCGGGGGCCGGCGAGAACACGTGGTCGAGCGGGAAGTCGAGGAACGCCGGACCAGTCGGAGGCGACATCGCGACGCCGATCGCCTCGTCCACCAGTCCCTGGATCTCGCCCGGCGAATCGGCGGTCGCGGCGAATTTGACCAGCGGGCGGACAAACGGGATGTGATCGATCTCCTGCAGCGATCCCTGGCCCCAGCGCCACGCCGGAGCACGGCCGCCGAGCACGAGCAGCGGCGAGCCATTGTGGAGCGCGGACGCGAGCGCGCTCATCCCATTGGTGACCCCCGGACCCGCGGTCAGCGCGCAGACGCCGATCTGTCGGGTGACCTTCGCCCACCCCTCCGCGGCGAACGCCGCGGTCTGCTCGTGGCGGACGTCGACGATCTCGATCCCCTCGGCGCGGCAGCCGTCGTAGATCGAGAACAGGTGCCCGCCGGACAGCGTGAACAGCTTCGTGACCCCGTGCGCGCGCAATCGCCGCGCGATCAGCCGGCCCCCATGGAACTGGCCGTCGTCCTCCACGCTCGACTCGCCGCTACCCATTTGGTGGGCCTGCCACTGGCGCGGCAAGCTAACACCTCAGGCCGGAGCGGCGGGGCGTCAGGCGGGAGGCAAAGGGAGTCGTTGCACGATCCCCTCGAACATCGACGCGCCAGTGACGGCGTCAACCCCCTGGAACCAGCGTTTCCCGATCCGGATCGCCGGGGCGCGGACGCCGCGTGAGGCCAGACCTCGGGAGGTCGCTTCGAGGCGCTCGTCGTACCGGTTTGCGCCGGCCGCGGCAACTACCTCGCCGCTTCGCAGGCCGGTGGCCTCCGCCGCCTCGCCGATCACCTCGGGGTCGGAGAGGTCATAGCCGCCGCAGAACGCAAGCCGCATCGCGGCGAGCGCGAACTTGGCGCCGACGCCAAGCTCGGCGGCGTGGGCCGCCGCCCTGGAGATCGGTCGCGGGTCGAACGGATAGTCGTGGGGCTCGACCAGCGGCAGCTTCAGCGCCCTGGCCTCCTGCTCGGCAAGCAGCAGCGCCTCCCGAGCGCCGCGAACTCGCCCGGAACCAGTCGTGGACAGACCACCGTCGGAGGGAACCGTCAGCACTGGCACCCAGTCGATCTCACCCAGCGCGCGCTCGACTCGCTCGGCGGCGAGGTAGCAGAAGGGGCAGTCGAGCGCGAAGAAAAACGCGGCCGGACCGCGAGCCGGCCGGGACCGATCCTCCATCACCTGCGATAGGAACACTAGTTCGCCCATCCCGAATCCCCACAAAGTTGGTTGCCTGACATCACGGCTTTTCGTTGCCCAAACAACGCGGCAGGCTCGAACATTTGTTGACGCAAACCCCAAAAGTGCGCGTTAGACTTCATTTTTCGGTACGCCATCCTCAATCCTGTGGAGGCGTCATGCCCCAGGTTCCACCTCCGAAGCGACACCCGTACGACCAATGGTCCCCTGACGCTCGCGCGCTGGACCTTGTTGGCGACAAGTGGACGCTTCTGATTGTTCGTGATCTCGCCGCCGGGCCACGGCGATTTGTCGAGCTTCAACGCGTTCTGCCCGGGATCTCGACCGAGCAGTTGCGCTCTCGACTCAACCGAATGGTGGCAGACGGAATGTTGACGAGAAAGAGGTATCGTGAGGTTCCTCCGCGAGTCGATTACGAATTGACGACGCGAGCGAGTGACCTGATGCCCGTGCTCGGTGAGCTCGCGCGCTGGGGATACCAGTGGGCGTGGAGCACACCCCGCAGCAGCGAGCGGGTCGACCTCGGAGCGATCTTCCGGCTGGCGCCTGGGCTCGTCCGAGGCAACGGCGCCTCGGGCGACCTCGAGTTCGTCGTCACCGACGGCAATCGCGAGGGTGGCACCGCCAGCTACACGCTGACGCTCGCCTCCGACGGCTCGCAGATCTGCGAGCAGCAGTGCGACAGTCCGGTGGCGACCGTCACCGCGTCGAGCTCCGCCTGGATCCGGGCGTTCTCGCCGATGCGCGACATGACCGGCCTGGAGATCACCGGCGAGCGCGACGTGGCGGAGCGGGTCATCGCCGAGCTGGCGCCGGCTGAGGGTGCCGAGGCGGCGGCGGCCGAGAGTGAGCGCCAGGTCGCCTGAGACCTGGTGGCGGGCTCGGCTCGCCTGAACCCGCCCCCGCCTGAACCTGCCGCGCGAGCTGTTCTCTGGAGGTACGTGAGTCGATGCGACTCATAGACGTCCAAAGAACGCAGAGCTCACGGGATACCCGGGGCGGGGATCGAACCCGCAGAGCCCTTGCGGGCAGCGCTTTTTAAGAGCGCCGACTTTGCCAGTTTGTCTACCCGGGCGCGCGGAGAAATGTTAGATGCGGCGCAAGATCGCAATGTCTTCTAACCCCAACTTTCGGGTAGCAAGACCACAACTTTTCCGCTGCTAGCTTGTTTAGCTCCATTTAAAGCGGTCGACCTCTGTGGAGCCGAAATGGAAGTCTCAGCGCTGAAATATTCGGGCGGAATTGGCCTCCACGGCCGGTCACCGCTGCTCCGGCTCCAGTCCGATGAGCGACTGGTCGCGCTTACCCGGCGCGGCAACGCCAACGCGTTCGAGACGCTGGTCGGCCGCTACGAGGCGCGGTTGTTGGCGTTCTGCAGGCACCTGCTCTCGTCGCGTGAGGATGCCGAGGACGTGCTGCAGGAAGTGCTCGCGTCGGCTTACAACGCCATGCTCGCGGACAATCGTCCGATCAACGTGCGGCCGTGGCTCTACCGGATCGCGCGCAACCGCTGCCTCAACCACCTGCGCCGGAACCAGGCGATCGGTGTCGACTCGATGGACATCCACCTCTCCGATCACGGCGCCAGCACCGCCGACAAGGTCCATGAGCGCGAGGAGTTCCGCCTGCTGGTCGGCGACATCCACACACTGCCGGAGTCGCAGCGGACCGCGCTCGTGCTCCGCGAGATGGATGCCCTCTCCTACGAGCAGATCGCCGAGGCTATGGAGACCACCGTGCCGAGCGTCAAATCATTGCTGGTCCGGGCGCGGGTCTCGCTGGCAGAGGCCTCCGAGGCGCGGCTGCTCAGCTGCGACGACGTTCGCGCCGAGCTCGGCGAGGTCGCCGAAGGCCTGGTCCGCAAGCCGAGCCCGCTGGTCCGCCGCCACCTCAAGTCCTGCGACCGCTGCGTGGCCTTCCAGAGTCACCTGAAGAACACCAATCACGCACTGGCCGCGCTGCTGCCGATCGCGCCTACGGCGTGGCTCGCGAAGCTTTGGCTCGCCGCCCATCTGGGCCATGGGTCGGGAGCCGCCGGCGCCGGTGGAGCGGGGGCGGCCGGAGCTGCTGGTGCTGCCGGAGCCGCAGGTGGTGGAGCCGGTGCGGCGGGCGCAGCCGGAGCCGCCGGCGCTGCTGGTGCCGCGGCCGGGGCCGGATCGAGCGCGGGCGGGCTGGTCACCGCCGCGCTGGCGACGAAGGCAGCCGCCGGGCTCGCCGCCGCCGCCCTGGTGACCGCGGGCGCCGTCGAGGTCGATCACCACAGCAGGCCACACACCCCAACCAACCCCGCCGTGGCGACGGCAGTCCACGCGGGCGTCACGATCGCCGGCAACAACGGCGTCAGGCTGGCGCAGCCGATCAGCAACGCTCGGCCCGCGTCGCCTTTGCCCCTGACTCCCGCATCGAAGCCGATCTCGATCTTGAGGCCCAGCTCGACCCCGACGTCGAGGAGCCAGCACCAGCCGCCAAAGCCTCCGAAGTCATCGCCGGCCTCCGTCAAGACGCCGGTCAAGCCGTCTGTCAAGACCACCGCCCAGACAAAGGTGGCCCCGCCGATCCAGGTGACCCGCGCTATCACCCCGGTACCGCCGCCCACTTCACCGGCTCCGGGTCGCGTCGGCACGACCACCGTCACCACGGTGCTGCCGCCGGCCCCGACGCCCGCGGCGCAGACGCCCGCCACCCCGCCGACCGAGATCACCGTGACGCCGACGGTGACGCCCACCGCGGCCGTCGTCGCGTCCACGGCCGCATCCGCCTCGACTGGCGGCGCCTCCACTGGAACCGGCGCACCGACGTCAGTCAGCACGTCCACGCCGACTTCCACTGCGCCGGCCACCTCGACGGTCCCCAGCTCGGCCTGGACGTCCAACTCGAGTACCACACCGGCCAGCCCGACCGACACTTCAACCACGCCGACGGGAACGCCGACGACGCCGACCGGAACGTCCACGACCCCGACGGACATACCGACGACGCCAACGGATACGCCGACGACACCGACCGGCACTCCAACCACGCCAACGGACACCCCGACGACGCCGACCGACACTCCAACGACGCCAACGGACACCCCGACGACGCCAACGGACACCAACCCGTCGGCGGACGCGACGACGGACCCATCGTTGACGGCCACCCCGCCCGCGACGCCCGCGACGGGCGGCCAGTAACCGGGCGACAGCCCGTCGAAGACCGACGCCGAGAGGTCGCATGATCGACTTCGATCAATTCGTCGCGGTCGACATGCGCGTCGGTCGCGTGCTCGCGGTCGAGGACTTCCCCGAGGCCCGCAAGCCTGCCTGGAAGCTGACGATCGACTTCGGGGACGAACTTGGGATCAAGCGCTCGTCAGCGCAGATCACGACCTATCCCCGGGCGGCGCTGCTCGACACGCTGGTCGTCGCGGTCGTCAACTTCCCCCCGCGCCAGATCGGACCGTTCATGTCCGAGGTGCTGGTCCTCGGCGCGCTTGATGACGAGCTCGGTGTCGTGCTGCTGCGCCCCGATCAGGACGCCGCGATCGGCTCGCGAATCGGCTGAGACACCTGGCGTAGGCGTCAGGCGCCACCGTAAATCTCCATCAATCCGGCGTAGGCGCGCTCCTCGCCGAAGCGTTCAGGCGCCGCTTTCAGGGCCGCCTCGCCGCTGCTTCGGCGGCCCTCTGGATCGCCCCACAGGTCGGCCAGCGCCCTCGTCCACGCTGGAAGGTCGCGAGCAGGCAGCACCCTGCCCCACGTGGGCTCGACGATCTCCGGCAGCGCGCCGAGATCGCTGGCGAGCACCGGGATTCCCGCCGCCAGCGCCTCGAGGACCGTGAATCCGCTCACCTCCTCCCAACGTGAGGGAGCGAGCAGCAGAGCTGCTCGCTGCCTCACGCTCGCCAGCCCCGCCGAGTCGAGCCACCCCGTGAACGTGACGTCGACTCCCTTCGCCAGGCTCCGCAACCGCGCCTCGTCCGGGCCGCTCCCGGCCACCACCAGCGGGACCCCCGAGGCGCGGGCGGCCGCGATCGCCATGTCGGCACCCTTCTCCTCGACGAGCCGCCCGGCGAACAGCGCGTACTGGCCGGTATTGGCGCGGCTCCACGGGGCCCACTCCGACGTCGCGATGAAGTTCGGCAGGACGCTGACCCGCTCCAGCGGCACCCCGTGCAGGACGAGCAGCTCGCGATGACTCTGCGACGGCGCCACCAGCCGGTCGGCCTGCGCGAGCAGGTGCGGGTATTGCAACGCGAGGCCGGCGGCGTAGACGCCGGCCTCGCTCAGCGGACCGCGGCAGCGGTGGATCAACCCCGGGAGGGTGTTGCGGGCCCCGCAGCTGTGGCATGGACTTCCGTTTCTGTAGGCGACTCCGATCGCGCACGACAGTCGGAAGTTGTGCAGGTGCAGCACGGTCCTGGCGCCGGTGCTGCGAGCCGCTGCCAGCGACCGCCACCCGAACAGCGGGTGCAGGTTATGCGCGTGGACCACGTCGGCGCGCATCCGTCGCGCGGCGGCTGCTACCTCGAGTGGGGCCTCACCGCCGGCCAGCAGCGCGCTCGCGGCCCGGAGGCCGCCGACGGTCCCGCTGTCACGCTCCAGCAGTTCGACCTCGTGCCCCTGACGCCGCAGCAGTGCGGCGATCTCGGCGACCGATCGCTCCTCCCCGCCGGGCAGTCGGTAGCGGTTGTGGATGATCAGAACGCGCATCGAGGACCGGGACGGTACCGTCGCAGGTGAGATGGTTGAGACAAGCTGGACGATTCGATGCGTTGTCGTCCCGCCTGTTGCCGCGCCCTATCGCGAGCCGCTCTTCGAGGCCCTCCACGCCGGCCATCCGGAGATCGAGCTCTCGGTCGTCTACCAGGCGGCCAAGGAGCCGAGCTGGGACGTCCCCGATGACTACTTCGCCACCGACCACGCCTATCCGGCGCACCACCTGCGCTCGTGGCAGCGAGCCCGGCCGGGACGAACACCGATCGTCTGGCCGCGCGGGCTCGAGCGAGCGCTGCAGGCCGCCGACCCGGACTGCGTCGTCGGCTGGGAGTACGGGGCGGCATCGTTGCGCGCCCTGCGCTGGTGCCGGACCCACAACCGCGCCTACGTCGTGTTCACGGAGTGCACTCCGCAGATAGACGGGACCCTGTCCCCAAGCCAGCTGCGACGGCACCGCTGGATCGCGCTGCGCGCCGACGGGATGATCGCGGTTTCCTCGGCCGCCCGCGATCGGCTGCTCGGCTTCGGCGTCAGCGTCAAGCGGATCACGGTGGCGCTGCAGTCGGCCGATCTCGGTGTGATTCGGGAGGCGGTGCTGACGTCGCCAGGGGCGCGATGGCACGCCGAGGCCGAACCCGCCGCTCGCCCGCTGCGCGTGCTGAGCGTCGGCCGACTGGTGCCGGACAAGAACCACGCGACGCTGATTGAGGCCTTCGCCCGGGTGCAACCGGACCAGATCCCCGCGGAGCTCCACATCGTCGGCGACGGCTTCCTCGAACCGCAGCTCCGTCAGGTTGTCGAGCAGCGCCGGCTCCCGGTCGTCTTCCATGGACACGTCGATTCGGAAGCGCTGGCCGGGCTCTACGCCGGCAGCGACGTGTTTGCGCTGGTGTCGACCTTCGAGCCGTTCGGCGTCTCGGTCCGGGAGGCGGCGGCCGCCGGCCTGCCGATCATCTGCAGCCGCGAAGCGGGCGCGGCTGGCGATGTCGCGATCGAGAGCTCAAACGCGCTGCTGGTCGATCCGCACGACCCGCAGGAGTGCGCCGACGCCCTGGCGCGGGTGCTGTCCGACGACGAGCTGCGGAGCCGGATGGCGGCCGCCAGCCACGAGATCGACGAGGCGACCCGAGGCCGAGACGTCGAGGCCTTCGCGAGCGCCGTGGTCGCGGCCGCCAAGCGTCGCGGGCGCCAACCGCACGAACGCGCCGAGTCAGCGACGGAGTAGTACCGGCAGCACCTCGTCGCGCAGCCGCCGCACGATCGCCGGCCTGCGAAACGGTGCCAGCCGCGTCCGGGCCCCAGCGTGGTAATCGGCGAGCTCGCCGTCCGAGAGCGCGAGTGCCGCCTCGAGCGAGCGAGCGACCGCAGCCGGACTGCGGTCGCTCGCTACCAGCCTTTCGTCCAACTCTCTTGCGATTGCCAGCGCCGGGAACGGACCGCCGCCCGGCGCTCCGACGAGCACCGCACCGGCGTCGAGCGCCTCCAGCGGGGTGATCCCGAAGTCCTCCCAGCGGGCGGCGCTGAAGAACACCAGCGCCTCGCCCAGCAGCTCACGGAAGCGGTCCCTGTCGAGCATCCCCGCCAGCTCAGCCCCCACCGGAAGATCGAGCCCGCGACGGCGCAGAAACGCTAACGCGCGGTCCGGTTCGATCCCCGTCACGACCAGTCGTGCGCCGCCCGCGTCCGTCTCGGCCCAGGAACGACAGACGAGCTCCAGGTCCTTGGCCTTTGGGTCCGGCGTGTAGGCGACCACGACCCGGTCCCGGACGTGATCTGGAGTTGTCGTCTCCTCAATCGGAGGCGGGAGCACGACCGCTGGCGCGTGCCCCGCAGGCAGCTCTGGGACGGCCTGCTCGCTCAGCACCAGCAGCAAGCGTGCCCGCGCGAGCTGGCGTCGCTCGATCACGTGCAAGATCGAGTTCTGCGGCCCCGGCCGGTTGAGCCGAGCGGGCGAGTCGAGCCAGACCGCGGCCGGGAGCCGACCCATGTCGACGAGCAACGCCGCGGTCGTGCTCGACAGGATCACCGCGCGCGGACGGTGGCGCCGCAATGCCTGGCCGAGCGCGCGCCGGACCGCGATCGCCTCGACGATGTCGTTGACCGGGTACCCGCGCCGTAGCCGGTTCGTCAGCCCGATGTGGGTGCCGACCGCAACCGCCGAGGCGCCGGCGCTGCGCGTCATCTCCACGAACTCGGCGTCGGCGAGCCGCAGGCCCCGGGTGGTTCCGAGCGACACCAGCAGCAGATCGACGGTCTCGCTCACGCCGCCAGGTGCGCGATCCGCGCTGCGTCGCGGTTGCGCAGCGCGTCGCGGTAGGCGGCGACGGTGCGCTCACCACAGGCCTCCCAGGTGAAATGGGCCGCGACGGTCGCCCGGCCCGCCGCCCCCAGCCGTCGCAACTCGTCGCGGTCGCGGTCCAGCCCACGGAGCGTCTCAGCGAGCTCGTTGGCATTCCCCGGGGTGACGAGCAACATCCCCTCCCCCGCCGCGGCGATGTCCTGCGGTCCGCCCTCGCCGCGACCGCCGATCGCCGGCAGGCCCGCGGCCATCGCCTCGACGAACGCCACGCCAAAGGGTTCGTGAATTCCCGGCATCACGAACACGTCGCACCCCGCCAGTTCGCTCAGAGCCCGCTCGTTTGGCAGCTGGCCCGTGAAGCGGACGCGATCTCCGAGCCCCAGCTGGAGCGCCAGCCGCTCCAGCGCCTCGCGTTCCTCCCCGTCGCCGATCACGAGATACGTCGGCCGGATCTCGGGTTCGAGCAGCGCCAGCGCCCGCAGCACCGTCGCGTGGTGCTTGCGCGCCTGCAGGTGGGCGATCGTGACGAGCGCCAGCTCGTGGCGCTCGTGACGATCGTCTTGCCGCCCGCCGGGCGCGGCCGAGGGCACATCGGCACCGAGGTGGACGACGGTCGCCGGCAGCGGATGTGAAGCGATCTCCTGGCAGCGTTGCCGCGCCCAACCGCTGTTGGCGACCACCAGATCGGCGGTGTCGAGCGCGACGATGCAGGCGTGGCGGCCGACCGAGCTTCGTTCTGGCACGTCGAACATATCTGGGCCGTGCGCGGAGACCGCGAACGCCGGCCGATCCCCCGGCCGATCGCCGACTCGCGCGCTGCGGCTGCGCATCCAAAGCGCCGCCGCGTGCCCGGCCGGGGCCAGGCAGTGGGCGTGCAGCAGATCGAAGCGCCAGCTGGAATAGAGCCGATCGAGCGCGCGGACCAGCGTGGGCGCCATCCAGTAACCCCAGCTTCCGTAGGAGATCGGCCGCGGCGGGCCGATCCAGGGGACCGACTCGATCGTGATCCCGTCGAGCTGCGCTACTCGCAACGACCGCCGCGCATCGCGCCCCCAACTTCTCAAAGCCCGAACGTCGGGCGGTAACTGCGCCAGCTTACGGGCGACGCTGAGCGGCGGGACCGGGCGGCGCAGCGCCAGAACGATCGTCTCGACGCCCTCGGCCGCGGCGGCCACCGCCTGGCGGTGGGCCCACAGGCCGTGGACAGGATCGCCGGGGGACGGATACCACTCGGCGACTATCGCTGCTTTCACACGGAGTGGGTCTGGCCGGGATCCAGGATGACGACGCCCGAGCCGGTCGCCGACTCGACGTCTGACCTGAAGGCCTCCGCGTCGGTCTCGATCGGTGGGAACGTGTTGTAGTGGCAGGGGATCACGGTCTTGGCGCCGATCAGGCTGGCGGCCTCGACCGCGTCGACCCGGTCCATCGTGTAGTGGCCGCCGATACACATCAGCGCGACGTCGATCGGTTGACGCCTGCCGACGAGCTGCAGATCCGAGAACAGCGCCGTGTCGCCAAGGTGGTAGACGATCGTGTCGCCCATGTTGATCAGCAGACCCGCGGGGGTGTTGACCGTCCCCTTGGGTGTCGTCGAGGTGTGCCAGGCCGGGACCAGCTTCGCCCAGCCCCAGTCGAACTTGACGGTGCCGCCGATGTTCGGATCGAACGTCTCGACTCCCTCTTCCGCGAGTTCGCTGGCCAGCTCGACGATCGCCAGCACCGGCGCTCCGGTCCGTTTGGCGATGTCGACCGTGTCGCCGAGGTGGTCGGCGTGTCCATGGGTCAGCAGGATCGTGGTCGCAGCGACGTCCTGAGCGGCGATCGCGGCCTTCGGGTTGCCTGTCAGGTAGGGGTCGATCAAAACCGTCATGTCGCCCTCTGACAGAGCGAAGGCCGAGTGGCCCAGAAAGCGGATCTCCATGTCCTCACTCCTCCTGCTCGGGTTATACGGGTGCGTCGTGGTTCGGGTCTGGCTCGGAACCTGATTGCGACTCGGCGGCGGTGCCCTTCGCCGAGTCCAGGCCTCGGTACCGTAGCTCGCGGGAGAGCTCGAAGCCGATCGCGACGCCGACCAGCATGCTGAGGCGGGTCTCTTCGGCGCACAGCGTCCTGACGGCTCGCAGCCGTGCAGCGGGATCATCCGCGCCGATCGCCTCCTGCACCGCGGCCTCATGAGCGGTGTCGAACCAGCCGCCGTCGGCAAGCGCTCGGGCGAGCACTCGCTGCAGCGCCGGTGCTGCCCTCGTGACCAGTTCTTGGGCGTCGCGCATCCGCTCGGGGTCGCCGATCGCCACAATCGCGGCGTCGAGTTCGGGGTCGCCGATCGCCGCAATCGCGGCGTCGAGTTCGGGGTCGGTAGCTGACACGTTCAGGCCTGTTCAGGCCTATTCCCGGTGAGACAGCTTCCTAGACAGGATGAATCCGAGCCAACGGGTAGCCGACCAGCACCCCCGCGGCGACCCCGACGCCGGCGCAGATCCAGTTGGCGTCCGGCGCAACCAGGGGCATCAGGGCCACCACCCCCGCCAGCACCGCGGTCCCGAGAAGGTCGCCGTCGACCTCGTGGTTGTGGTGCAGCGCGACGAGGTCCTGCATCGCCCACGCCGTCAGCAGGGCGAGCGCGATGCCGTTACCGCCGAGCGCTACCCGGTGCGAGAACTGACCTGCCAGTGCCGCACCGACGGCGCCACCGAGCAGGAACAAAGCGATCACCAGCACGGGTCCGTGCCGGCGCTCGAGCAGGGTCCCATACAGGCCGATCACGCTGAGAGCGACGAACGCGTAGCCGGTGTTGGTGTAAACGAATGGGGCGGTCAGGGCCCGCCACCACTTCGTCCCCAGATGCCCGTACACGACGATCTGGGCCAGCGACAACGCATTCGTACGCCAGACCAGGCAGCCGATGATCCCCGCTACCACCAGGCCGATCGTCACGTATGGGTGCGAGTCGTGCCGGATCCCCGGAATCTCTCCGCGACGCAGCCGCGGCAACGATGGCGAGGGTGGGCGACGGCTGACGCGTTCGGCGATCCGGCCATGACGGTCCAGCTTTGGAGCGCGCTTACGCAGCCGGTTGCCGCAGTACGGGCACTCCGTGATGTACGGGCTGACCTCGGAGCCGCAGCTCTTGCAGATCACAAAAAGGTCGGGACCGCCGGTGCTCACATTCCGATTGTAAAGCGGGCGAGTGGGTGGCTCGGCCTATTCTGCCGTATGGTCACGGTCCTTAAACGACGCTCCGGGCATACACTCGCTGCTCGGGGCGGGGCAGTCCTCAAAAGCGTCAAAGGATGAATAAATGGCTCTGGGATACGACGGCAAGCTGTACATCCTCGCGTTCGACCATCGAGGGTCGTTTCAGAAGAACATGTTCGGGATCGAGGGGGATCCGTCGCCCGCAGACGTTGAGACGATCGCCGACGCCAAGCGGCTGATCTTCGAAGGGGTCCAACAGGCCGTGAGCCGGGGGGCTGAGGCCGGTGCAACCGGCGTGCTCGTGGACGAGCAGTTCGGCTCCACCGTCCCTGAGCAGGCTCTCGCGGATGGGCTGGTGCTGGCAATGCCGGTCGAGAAGTCGGGCCAGGACGAGTTCGACTTCGAGTACGGCGATGACTTTGCCGAGCACATCCTCAAGTTCGACACTGAATTCTCCAAAGTCCTCGTTCGCTACAACCCCGATGACCCGGACACCGCCCTGAACGCGCGCCAGCTCGAGCGGCTGAAGGTGCTAGCCGACTGGCTGCACTCGCATGATCGCCGGTTCCTGTTCGAGCTGCTGGTGCCGGCGACCGATGCACAGCTCGCCTCGGTGGGTGGCGACAGCGACCGCTACGACGCGGAGCTGCGGCCAGAGCTGATGCGCCGCACGATCGAGGAGGTCCAGAACTTCGGGATCGAGGTCGACGTCTGGAAGATCGAAGGAGTCGACGATCGCGCGGACGCCGAGCGGCTCGCCGAACAGAGTCGTAGTGGCGCCGGCCGCGAGGGCGTCAGCTGCGTCCTGCTCGGTCGTGGCGCCTCGACCGCAAAGGTCGAGCACTGGCTCGAGCAAGCGGCGCCCGTTGAGGGCTTTATCGGCTTCGCGATCGGTCGGTCGATCTGGTGGGACGCGCTCAAGGGCTACCTCGACAAGTCGCTTGAGCGCGACCAGGCGGCGACCCTCATCGCCGACAACTACCTGCACTTCGTGGAGGTTTACGAGGGCCAGCGGGTCAGCTGACGCTGGTATTGGTCGTCAACGGGTCCGAGTGGCGACGCCGGTGGCGTCGCCACCACTCGGATGCGAACCTCAATCCGGTCGGCGACGTGCGCTCGACGCTGGTAGCCTCGACGTCGTCATGAAGATGCGCCGCAGCCTCGCGCAACTCGAGCAGGAGTTCCTCCACGAGTCAAAGCTCGACCAGCGGCGCCGGGAGTACCTCCGCCGCAAGGCGCTCAGCAGGTCGCGCAAGCGTCGCCACGAGCGCGAGAAGAAGCGCAGCTCGCTGCGGTTCTACCTGCTGACGCTGTCGCTGATCGCCACCGCGGTGTTCGTCACCGCGGCGATGTTCGCGTCGCTCTACCTGCTACTCACCTGAGCTGAGCCCGCGGAGCGCGGCGTCAACGGCATCACTGGCGCCCGGCTCGGCGCGCGTCACCTGCTCGTCCTTGATCTCGAGGTAGACCTCCTTACGGAACACCGGAACCTCCCGCGGGGCCTGAATCCCGATCCTTACCTTCTCCCCCACGATCGCCAACACCGAGATCTCGACGTCGTCGCCGATCATGATGCTCTGATTCGACTTTCTCGTAAGTACCAGCATCTTCTCCGCCTCCCTGCTCGAAAGGGATCAAAAAACTAAGGGGAAGCCTGTGCCTGGCTCCCAGCCTGCCTTCCAGGCTGTGTCGGGAGCATACAGGCGCGACTCTTGACAAAGTGAGTTTTTTCGCAAGCTCTTACGGTCGCGGCGCCAGAGCTCTGCTGTCGCCGGCGCCTGGCCCTACGAGCCCCGCCTGTATGCTCCTGCGCACTTATGCCAAGACGATCCCTGAGACCCGAGCTCAACCGGATCCGGGCCTGGGTCCGCCAGGGGCGGACCGACGCCTGGATCGCACACCAGCTCGAGGTTACAGTCCAACAAATACAGGCCTTCAAGCAGGCCCAGGGCCTCGAATCCGATTCGGAAGTCGAATCGCCGGTGGCACTCGTTGACTACGACGACGAGATCGACCTGAGGGCGGAGGACGACGCGCTGATCGCGGCCGAGCTCGACGCCGAGGCGGCTGCCGCCGAGGAAGAGGACGAGGTCGCGGAGGAGGACGAGGACGAGAAGCCCAAGCGCCGTCGCGGCCGCCGCGGTGGCCGTGGTCGTGCCAAGCGCAAAGCCGGCACTCCGCTCGAGGCGACCTTCGATCACGGCGAAGAGGGTTACGGCCTGTGGCTCGACCCCGCCGTCGAGGACGACCCGGTCTACGCCGAGTACTGGGCGGGCCACCGCCCGGTCGAGGTCACGATCGAAGAGGATCAGATCGTGGTCCGTCGCGCCGGACCAGACGAGTCCGACGACGGCGACGACTGATCGCGGACGCTGACGGAACGTGTGGGCGTGGCGCCTGTGGGCGCCCGCCCAGACGGCCCCTCGCTCTTGCCGCCGGGGCCCCAGACGACGGCCCACTCACGACAGCTTCAGCGCGGTTCGCTACCTTGCCCGGGTGCCCGGAGAACGCGAAGCGGTGATCGGACTTTGGGAGGACGGTCAGCGCCGCCTCCACGACGTCCCGCGCGACGAGCGGCCCGTGCTTGACCGGGTCGTCCACGAGCTCGTGCTGGAGCTCCGCCGCCGACTCGGCGGACCGTTCACCAGCGATGAGCTGGCGCGGCTGTATCTCGACGAGGGAACCGACTGGTGCCTTGAGATCGCGATGCGGATCGCGCCGACGACGCCCGGCGCCTGGGACATGACGACAGTCGCGGGGGCAGCCTTTGCGCGGTACCTGCGCTCGGCGATCGACTTCGGGGGAGGCAGGCGCCGGGAAGTCGAGGCGTGAGCAGGTGCCCGAAGGTCAGTTGCCCTGGAGGTCCTAAGGGAATGAGGGGTGCGTCCGGGGTGGTCGTGGACCAAGCCGGGCGGCGGGCGTTCCCGTGGCCGATGCTGGTGGCATCGGCAAGGGGACGCCCGGCGATCCGGCGCCGAGTCCACGGCCGCATCCGGATGCGCCAATCATTTCGTTAGGGCCTCTGCGGCAAGCCGGTCACGACGTAGGGCTTCTCGCCGGCTCGGATCATCCCCAACGCCCTCGCCTCGCTGACGATCGTGCTCGGCTGGTTGAGCTGGTGCTGCTGACGCTGAAGAGCCCGGTGCTGTCGCTGCAGCGACGACACCAGACTCAGCTCCTGCTGGGCCTGTCGGTGCGTCGCGATTAGCGTCAGCATCGCCTTCAGTCCGATCCAGCCGATCAGCGCCAGCACGCAGAGCATCAGCGCGCGAAGCTTGCGTTCCCAGCGAACCCGCCCACGACCGGCGCTCCGGCGCTGCTCGACGCGCGTGGATGCACGAGTGTAGGTACGAGCCGGCGGCATTCTCCATCCCTTCGTTCGACGCGCCGCCGCCCCTTCCTGCCGCAGCCGAGCGCGCGTTCAGACCCCTACCTGACGCCCGCCTGCTGACAGCTGATCCCGCTCGGATGCCGGAGGCCCTGCTGTCGGCCTGACCGCGCCGGCCGCGGCCAAGGCTACGAGGAACATGATCGCGAGCAGCCAGAGTGCCGAGAGCAGTCCGAGAGACTCTGCGAGGAAGCCGATCACCGGCGGGCCGATCAGGTTCGCCGTGTACCCGATCGAGGAGGCGACGCTGACCCGGGTGGCCGGGTCGTGCCCCTCGGCAGCCGCGGACAGCCCCAAGGGAAAGCCCATGCTGACGCCGACGGCCCACAGCACGACACCCAGCGCGACGACCCAGATCGCGTCAGCCAGGATGAACAATGTGATGCCGGCGATGCCGAGTGCGATTGTGCCGCGAAGAATCCGGACCCGGCCGAAGCGGTCCACCAATGGACCTCCGGCTATTCGCATCGACGCCTCGCTCACGGCAAAGAAGGCGAGGAACAGCGCGGCCAGCGCGGCGGATTCAGCGTGGTTCTGCTTGACCGCAAGCGAGAGCCAGTTATTCGCGGAGCCTTCGCCGAGCTCGACTCCAAGCAGCACCAAGCCGATCAGCAGCAGACGCCGGTCGGTCCATCCACGCAACCACCGGCGTACCATGCCGGTTCGGCGTCCACCATCGCCAGTCCCTGGCTGGTGCGACCCCCCGAGCGGGATCCCACGAGAGATCACCACCCCGGCCACGGCCACCACCACCGCCAGTCCGGTGAACTGCACCTCCGGCTTGACCCCTGTCGCGGCACACAACGCGCCGATGCCGGCGCCGGCGGCGGAACCGCCCGACCAGGCCGCATGCATCAGCGGCAGCAGCGTGCGACCGCTTGCGCGTTCGACGGCCGCCCCCTCCACGTTGATCGAGACATCCAGCACACCGATTGCAAAGCCGACGAGCAGGAACCCGGCGGCGACCACGATCACCCAACTTGACGCCACCCCGACCGCCATTACAACCAGCGCGCCAGCCGCCCCTAGGAGTGTCGTCATCACGGTCCGACGGCCGCCGAGACGGTGAAGCAGGAACCGGGAGCAGACCAAGCCACTGACGGCGCCCACAGTGGCGCAAGCCAGAAGCAGCCCGATCGTCCCCGTCTCGACCCCCAGCTCGGCCTTGATCGCAGGCATCCGCGGCCCCCAGGACACGATCGTGATGCCGCCCATGCCAAACGCCGCAATGATCGCGTTGCGCCAGCGACCGATCGCCTTGGCCTCAGAACGAGGTTCCGTTCCTGTCGCTTGATCACCGCCCACCGGCTGAGCAGGTTAGGCCGTCACGTCTGCGCCGGCGGGCGGGCGCTAGGCCACCGGCTGCAGGTGCGAGCTCACCTCTCCGTCAAGGACGGCGTGAAGCGCGAAGCCGGCGGGTTCGAGCGTGAACTCGAGCTCCCACGAGCCGAACTCCAGCCGGCTTTGCGCATACGTGCTCGGAACGGTGAGCACCGACCGGCCCGCGAGCTCGCCCGCGATCGTCCGGTGGACGTGACCGGCGACGATCCGTCGCACCTGCGGGTGCCGCTGGACCACTTCGCCGAGCAGCAGCCGGTCCTCATCGGCCAAGCCGATCTTGTCCCACGCTGGTACCCCGATCAGCAGCGGCGGGTGGTGCATCGCTATCAGCACCGGTTGCTCGGGCGATGCCGCAAGTTCGCGCTTCAGCCACGCGAGCCGCTCGCCGTCAAGCTCACCCGAATCCACACCGGGGATGGTGCTGTCGAGAACCACGAGCCGCAACGGACCCAGATCGACCGAATAGCAGATGGGCCCTGCATCGGCGCCCGGAAGGAGGAAGTGACGACGCAATGCGGCGCGGTCGTCGTGATTGCCGGCAAGCACGTAGATCGGCATCGGGAGCGGCGACAGCAGTTCGGCGACGCGCTCGTACTCCGCATCGGTGCCATGTTCCGCGAGGTCGCCGGTCACGAGCGCGACGTCCGGTTGTGGCCGGATCGCGCGCACCGATTCAACCGCCGCCGCCAGCCTCGCGTCGGGATCACGACCGCCCCAGTCCGCCCCGATGTGGAGATCGCTGAGCTGGACGATCAGAAACGGCGACGGCACCTCTAGATCATCGCCTCCGACCACAGGTCTCGCCACCTCGGCAGTCGCCTAGCCGCGGAACGCCCTGCGCCCCGGATACTCCGCCTCGGACCCGAGCACCTCTTCGATCCGCAGCAGCTGGTTGTACTTGGCGACGCGGTCGGTCCGCGACGGCGCGCCGGTCTTGATCTGGCCGCACCCGGTCGCGACCGCCAGGTCGGCGATCGTCACGTCCTCTGTCTCGCCTGAGCGATGCGACATCACCGCCGTATAGCCGGCCTCCCGGGCCATCCGGATCGCCGCGAGCGTTTCCGTCAGAGTCCCGATCTGGTTGACCTTGATCAGGATCGAGTTGGCGACGTGCGAGTCGATCCCGCGCTTCAGTCGATCGGTGTTGGTGACGAACAGGTCGTCACCGACCAGCTGCAGCCGGTCACCGAGCCCAGCCGTCAGCGTCGCCCACCCGTCCCAGTCCTCCTCGGCCATCCCGTCCTCCAGCGAGATGATCGGGTAACGGTCGACCAGATCGGACCAGTACGCGCTCAGCTCATCGGCCGAGAGGGTTCGCCCTTCGTGCTCCAGCACGTAGGCGCCGTCCTCGTACAGCTCGGAGACCGCGGGATCGAGCGCAATTGCCACCTGCTCATCAGGCAGGTATCCCGCCGCGCGGATTCCGGCGATCAGGACCTCCAGTGCCGCCTCGTTTGACTCGAGGTTCGGAGCGAACCCGCCCTCGTCGCCGACCGCCGTCCCAAGCCCGCGTTCGTGCAGCGTCCGCTTTAGGTGGTGGAAGACTTCGGCGCCCATCCGCAGACCCTCACTGAACGACGGTGCACCAACCGGGACGACCATGAACTCCTGGAAGTCGACGGCGTTATCGGCGTGGGCGCCGCCGTTGAGGACGTTCATCATCGGCACCGGCATCACGTGGGCGTTGTCGCCGCCGAGATAGCGCCACAGCGGCAGTCGCTCCTCGGCCGCGGCCGCATGGGCGCTCGCGAGCGACACGGCCAGGATCGCGTTGGCGCCGAGTCGCGACTTGTTCGGGGTGCCGTCGAGCGTGATCAGCGCCCGGTCGAGCGCCGCCTGGGCGCTCGCCTCCATCCCCCGGACCGCGGCCGCGATCTCGCCGTTGACGTTGTCGACCGCGCGGCTGACTCCCTTGCCGAGCCAATCGCTGCCGCCGTCACGGAGCTCAGTCGCCTCGAACTCGCCGGTTGACGCCCCCGACGGGACCGCCGCCCGCCCCCACGCGCCGGACCTGACGCTCAGCTCGACCTCGATCGTCGGGTTTCCCCGGCTGTCGAGTATCTGGCGGGCATGGACCTGCTCGATCTGGCTCATCGCTTCTTGTGTCCTCGCTACTTCAGGGTTCAGGGCCGCCCAGGAACGAACTGGCCGTCCCGGGCGAACCTCAGTCGGTCGACAGGCGCGCCTGCGCGTAGTACGCGAGCTGCTCGTCGGTCGAGAGATCGTTCCAGTTCCGGCCGCCGGATGCCGCGAGATCGACGCCGGCCTGCACGCGACCGCGGAAACGGTCGGCTGCCGCACGCAGTGCCAGCTCGGGATCCAGCTTCAGTTTGCGCGCGACATTGACGGCGGCGAACAGGACGTCCCCGAGCTCGAGGAAGCGCGCGTCATCGGTCGAGGCGGCGATCAGCTCGTCGAGCTCGTCCCGAACCGACTGCAACGGTCCCACGACCCCGTCGAAGTCGAACCCGGTAGAGGCGGCGCGTCGCTGCACCTTGCGGGCGTATAGCGGCGCCGGCAGGTTGTCGGGCACTTCGCCGAACACCCCCGGCTCACGCCCGTGCTCGTCGCGTTTGATCACGTCCCAGTTGCGCAGAACCCCCGCCGCATCGAGAGGAGTGCTCCGCGCGGCATCCAGCCCCGCGGTCTGACTGGCGTGCTCGGCGTCCGGCCTCGCTTCCTCCTCCGAGAACACGTGCGGGTGTCGACGGATCAGTTTCTCGGTCGCGTGCCTGGCGACCTGCGCCAGGTCACCGGCACCGCGCTCCTCGAGCAGCAGTGCCAGGAAATACACCTGAAAGAGCACATCACCAAGCTCGTCGAGGAGCTTGCCATCATCGCGGCGGTGAGCGGCGTCGGCCAGCTCGTAGGCCTCCTCGACGGTGTGCGGGACGATCGTCCGTTCGTCCTGCTCGCGGTCCCAAGGGCACTCGACCCGCAGGCGCCTGGTGATCTGATCGAGGTGTAGCAGCGCCGACTGGATGTCCTCGCCGTTGGAGCTCGAGCCTTCGCCGGGGCTCACCGGCGACCTTACTTCGTCGTCGTCGTCGGGGTCGGGGCGCTGCTCGGCGCCGTCGATGGCGCGGGGGCGGTGCCGCTCGGGGCCGCAGGGGCGGTAGCGCCCGGGGCAGGTGTCGCCGACGTTGTCGTCTTCGGCGCCTTGTAGCCCTTGCAGTCGGCCATCGACCATTCGGAGCGGCAGATCGTCTTGTTGCCCCAGTTCTTCTTGGCCTGGGCATTGACGGCAGTGCCGGCCGCGGTCTGAGCGTTGCTCTTCAGCAGCTGCTCGATCGTCGGCGTCGCCTGCGCCAGCGACTGCTGCGAACCCGGGTTCTTGCTGGTGACCTCGACCACGTACCAGCCGAACGTCCCCTTCACCGGCCCCTCGAGCGTGTTGAGAGGCGCCGAGAACGCGACCTGGTCAAGCGCGTGCTCTTCCTGGCCTTTGGTGATGTCCTTGAGCTGACCGCCATTGTTCTTGGTCGCGGTGTCGTCCGAGTACTTGGCGGCGACGGTGTCCCAGCTCTGGCCGGACTTCAGCGCCGCCAGCGCCTGGTTGGCCTCGGCCTCGGTCTTGGTCTTGATCATCCTGAGGTCCCGCGACGCCGGCTGCCCGAACTGCGTCTTATGGGTGTTGTAGTACTTCTCGATGTCCGCCTGGGTGACCTTCTGGGTCTGGGCCTTGAGCAGTTTGTTGTAGAGCGTGTTGACCCGGACCCGGAACAGGATGTCGGCGTTGGTCTGCCCCGTTTCGGTCAGGAAAGTCTGGTACTGCTGGGGGCTCTTGAACTCCTTCTTCTTGGCGTTGGCGAACGCCTTGTTCACCTGTGCGGTGGTGAGATGAATCCCCTGCTTGTAGGCGTCGGCCTGATACCAGTACGCCTTGATCAGGAAGTCCAGAACCTGGCCATTGAGCTCGGTGAACAGCTGGGCGCAGTCCGCCTTCAGCGTCGCCGTAGACGTCTTTTTCAGCTGCGGGATCTGGTCATGGACCTGCTTGATGCAGCCCTTGAACTCCGTCGGATCGGTCGGGACGATCACCTGCGTCGAGCCGCTCTGGCTCGCGTTGCTCTTCGCCGCGACGAACATCCAATGGTTGAACGCCTGGGTGGTGATCGGGTTGCCGGCCATCGACGCGACAGAATCGCTGGGAACGGAACTTCCGCATGCGCTCACGAGGAGCGCGACGCCGCCCACCGCGATGAGTGCCGTGATTGGTTTCAGGATCCGCATCGGCGGAGCATGGTAGCGGCACGCAGCCGCCGGGGTCCCCACCTCAGCCCACTCTTACGAAGCTCTTGGCTTCTCCAAACGTAGAACCATCCGAATCCCGCATTACGGCCAGAAGCACATCGGCGGCCCGCACGACCGCGTCGAACTGCGCCGAGGCCTCGCCCGAGACCCGCATCGACAGCTGCGAGCGCCCGGGCTCGTACAGGGCCTCGGGGATCTCGGCGCGGAACCGCTTCGCTCGCGTCGAGTCGAGCTCAACCGGCGTCACCGCCAGCCGACTGCCGCGGAACGACACGGTCGTCGCGCCCGCCTGCCCTAGCTTGATCCGTGCGGTCTGCATCGAGATCAGGTTCTCCAGCGGCTGCGGCAGGTCTCCGAAGCGGTCGAGCAGCTCCTCCCGCAGCAGACCCAGGTCCGCCACCTCGCGCGCGCCCGCGATCCGCCGGTGGACCTCGACCTTTGCCTGCTCGTAGGGGATGTAGTCCGCCGGCACGTAAGCGTCAACGTTGATATCCAGACGCACCGGCTCCCAATCCTCAGAGACGGGCTCGTCGCCCGGCCCCGCCGAGGCCATTTGGACGGCCTCGTCGAGCATCTGCATGTACAGCTCGAAGCCGAGCGCCGCGACGTGCCCCGACTGCTCGTCTCCCAGCAGGTTGCCGGCGCCGCGCAGCTCCAGGTCACGCATCGCGATCTTGAAACCCGCTCCCAACTCGGTGTAGTCGCTCAACGCCGACAGCCGTTGGGCCGCGTCGGGCGTCAGCGCCGCCGAGGAGGGATACAGCAGGTATGCGTACGCCCGCTCGCGCGAGCGCCCGACCCGCCCGCGGATCTGGTAGAGCTGCGACAGGCCGAAGATGTCGGCTCGCTCGACGATCAGCGTGTTGGCCTGCGGGATATCGATCCCGGACTCGATGATGCTGGTGCAGACCAGCACGTCGGAGTCGCCGCGTAGAAACGACAGCATCCGCCGCTCGAGCACCGCGTTGTCCATCTGCCCGTGGGCGACCGCGAACCGCATCCCCGGGCACAGGCCGCGCAGCCGCACCGCCGTCTCCTCGATCGTCTCGATCCGATTGTGCAGGAAGAACGCCTGTCCGCCGCGCTCCTTCTCGCGCAGCAGCGCGCGGCGGACCAGCTCCTCGTCGTACTCGCCGACGTAGGTCTTGACCGGCCGGCGTCCCTCGGGCGGCGTCTCGATCACGCTGATGTCGCGGATCCCGGCGAGCGACATCTGCAGGGTCCGCGGGATCGGCGTGGCGCTCATCGAGATCACGTCGACTCGCAGCTTCAGCTGCCGCAGCAGCTCCTTCTGCTTGACCCCGAAGCGCTGTTCCTCGTCGACGATCAGCAACCCCAGATCCTTGGCGCGGACATCGCGCGAGAGCAGCCGGTGGGTGCCGATCAGGACGTCCACCTCCCCGCGTGAGAACGCGGCAACCGCCTCGCGCTGCTCGGCCGCCGGCCGGAATCGCGAGACGTGCTCGATCCGTACCGGGTAGTCCTTCAGCCGCTCGGTGAAGGTCCCGAAATGCTGCTGGGCGAGAATCGTCGTCGGCACCAGCATCATCACCTGCTTGTCGTCCTGGACCGACTTGAACGCGGCTCGCAGCGCCACCTCCGTCTTGCCGTAGCCGACATCGCCGCAGATCAGCCGGTCCATCGGCCGTGCCGTCTCCATGTCGGCCTTGACGAACTCGATCGCGTCGCGCTGGTCCGAGGTCTCGGTGTACGGAAACGCGTCCTCGAAGTCGCGCTGCCAGTCGGTGTCGATCGAGAACGCGAAGCCCTGGCGGCGCTTGCGTTCGGCATATAGGTTGAGGAGCTCGCCCGCGAGCTCCTGCGCCGCCCGCCGGGCCCGCGCCTTCAGCGTCTCCCAGCGCGTGCCGCCGAGCTTTGACAGCGGCGGATGGTCGCCGCCCGCCCCCACGAAGCGGCTGATCTTTGCGAGCTGGTCGACGGGCACGAACACCCGGTCCGAGCCGGCGTACTCGAGGTACAGGTAGTCGCGCGTGACCCCGGCGACCGTCTTCGTGTCGAACCCCGCGAAGCGCGCGATCCCGTGGTCCTCGTGGACGACGATGTCGCCGCTACGCAGCTCCGCGAAGCTCCGCAGCACCCCGCGCCGGCCGACCCGCGACGGCGCATCCGGCGAGCGCCGTCGCCGGAACAGCCGGTGCTCGGGGATCACCGCCAGGTGGAACTGCGGGGCGATGAAACCCTCCCGCAGCCGCGCATGGGCAAACGTCAGCGGTTCCGCCGCCGGCTGCACAGTGCCGGCGTCGTCGAGCCACGCGACCTTTAGACGCCCCAGGTTGTAGGCCGCCCGTTCACCCTCGCCGCGCACCGCGAAAGCCACGACCGTGCGGTAGCCGGAACGGGTCAGCTTCTCGAGCTCCGGCTCGGCGTCCCGGATCCCGCGAGCGGCGATCTCGGCCGCCTGCCCGTGGAAGGCGAAGGGCTGGTCCTGGTCGATGCTCGACAGCCGGATCCGGGCGCGGCGGTCGAGCTCCGCGGCGATCGCCTCGGGGGCCACGTACAGGTGGTGGGCCTCGGCGTCGTGGAAAGCGGCGGTGACGTCCTGCCAGTGGTCGGCGAGCGCCGGCGCGATCTCCTCCTCTGCGGCGATCAGGACCTCGGCGCCCTCGCTGACCAACTCCAGGAAAGGCCTGAAGTCCTCGACCGGGAGCAGCTCGGCGATGTCGGGGCGGTCCTCTTCGTTTTCAAGTGCGGCGATCTCGGCGAGCTCTCGATGTTCCTCGGCGAGCTCGGCGGCGGGAGCCACCTCGACCATCTCCAGATCCTCGAGTGAGCGCTGCGTGAACGTACTGAAGGCCCGCAGCGACTCGATCTCGTCGCCGAACAGGTCGACCCGGATCGCGCGGTCCTCGGTTGCCGGGAACAGGTCCAGGAGCCCGCCACGGATCGCGAACTGACCGCGGTCCTCGACCTGGTCGACGCGTTCGTAGCCGGCCGCGACAAGGTCGCGAGCGGTCTCGTCGAGGTCCATCAGCTCGCCCTTGCGAAGGGTGAAGCCGTGAGGCCGCAGCGACGGGTCCGGGACCTTCTCCGAGAGCGCGACCGCGCTGACGACGACGACCGGTGCGGGTGGGTGGGGCGGGTGGGTCGGATTCCAGTCCGTCTCCAGCAGCGCGTCGAGCGCGGCGATCCGCTGCCCGATCAGGTGCGGCGGCGGCGCCAGGTGCGATTCGTAGGTGACACCGCGGCTCGGGTAGTAGCGGACATTGCGGGGAGCGAGCCACTGCCGCAGGCTGGCCGCCAGGTCACGCGCGGCGCGGTCGTCGCCGGCGACGACGATCGCGGGGGTCTGCGGGTCTCGACTCGTCAGCGCCGCGACCAGGAACGGCCGCAGCGACATCGAGACGAACGCCCTGCCACCGTCCTGCGCGAGAATCTGGGTCTGCGGATCGTCGTCCGCGTGGTGCAGAAGGCTCGACAGCATCAGGTGGCACTTATCGAGTCTAGATGGGTGCCGACGGTTGTCCGCCCTCGTCCTCGATCAGCCGCTCGGCGGCGTCGGCGGCGGCGTCGATCAGCGCGTCGACATCGGCCTTCGGCTCGCGGAACTTGCCGAGGACGTAGGCGGCGACGCGGTCGGGGTCGGTCGTCGGCGGCCGCCCGACACCGATCCGGACGCGGTGAAAGTCGGGGGTCCCGAGCGCCGCCTTCAGTGAGCGCAGACCGTTGTGTCCGGCCAACCCGCCGCCCAGTCGCGGGCGAATCTCCCCGAACGGCAGATCGATCTCGTCGTGGATCACGACGATCCGGTTGGGTTCGACACGGAACTCGCCGCGGGCCGGGCCGACCGACCGACCGACGTCGTTCATGTAGGTCTGCGGCAGCAGGATCGCCACCCGCGGGCCGCCTGGACCGATCCGGCCGTCGCTGATCAGGCCGCGGTACTTGGATTTCGGCCTGCCCAGATTCCACCGCGCGCGCAGGCGCTCGGCCACCTCGAAGCCGATGTTGTGCCGGGTGCCGACATACTCGGAGCCAGGGTTTCCGAGGCCGACTAGCAGCCAGTCGACCGGTGCCGGGCGTCTCCCCGGGAGTGGCATCCCAACCCGAAGCCGGTGAGCGGCCGAGCCGAGTTACTCGGCGTCGCCGCCGGAGGCTTCGGCGTCGCCCGCGCCAGCCGCGTCGCCCTCGCCGACGACCTCGGTCTCGGTCTCGATCTCGCCTTCCTCCTCGTCGGCGGTCCGCAGGCGAGGCGGGCTGAGCGTCGCGACCAAGGTGTCGTCGTCGGTCAGGATCGTCACGCCGGAGAGCGCGGTGAGCGAGACGACGGTCAGCGTGTCACCGATCGCCATCGTCGAGATGTCGTGCTGGATCGAGTCCGGGATGGACGTCGGCAGGGCTTCGACGGTGACCTCACGCAGCAACTGCTCGAGGACGCCGCCCTCCTTGACGCCTGGAGCGTCGTCGCCACCGGTCAGCTCGACTGTCACCGATGCCTGGATCGCCTGGTCCAGCCGGACGCGCATCAGATCGATGTGCGTGTAGGCGCCGCTGACCGGGTGTCGAACGAGTTCCTTGAGCACCGCCGGAGTGCCGGCCGAACTGTCGAGTTGAAGCTCGATGACGGCACCGCCGTGGGCGAGCGCGTGGCGCAGGTCGCGGCCGTCGACCGAGAACGCGACCGGATCCTCGCCGCCCCCGTAGAGGACGCCGGGGATCGCGCCGGTGCGCCGCAGGCGCCGGGCGTCGCGTGACCCCGACGGCTCACGTCGGGATGCGGTCAGAGCAGCGGTCGAAGCATCAGCCATAGCGGCGGCCGATGGTAGCAGCGGCCCCTTCCACACTGAAGACGGTCGCGCTAGGCTGTCCCCGATGTCGGAGATCCAGCTCCTGATATGGATGATGGGGATTCATCTGTTTGGGTTCATCGCCGTTGGAGTCCTCTTGATTCCGACCCTTCGTGGCAACGACGAGGAGAGCGACCAGGACACGGGGAACTCGGACGACGGCTGGGGCAATCGGCCGAACGTCAAGCCGAGCCCGAGTCGCTGGCCCGGCGGTGGCATTCCACTGCCGGACGCCGAGCAGTCGCGGGTCCGATTCCGCGAGCCGGGACGGCTCGCCGACAAGCTCACCCCGCGCGAGCGGCGCCCGTCGAGGGAGCCGGTTCGCAGGCCCGTCCGGGCGTCCTAGGCGCCTTAGCGTTCAGAGCGTCCTCGCGGCGACCACCTCGCCCTCCGGCGACCACCTCGCCCTCCCCCGTCGCCCTCCGCCGACGAAAAGCCCTCACGCGAGCCCCCGCGTTGAGCCGGTTGCGACTTTTTCCATCCTCAGCGACCACAATCCCGCACACTCGCTCGCGACCGACGATGCGTGCGGGGTTTTACTCGCCCGCTCGAACCTGGTCGCGCGCTCGAACCTAGCCACGCGCTCGAACCTAGTTGCGCCCTCGAACTGCAGCCGCGCGCTCGAACTGCAGCCGCGCCCGGTCAGGCCGCGTCGCTCAGTTCCAGGAAGCGCTCGACCGACGCTTCCTGGTGGGCGATCCGGTCGGCCAGCTCGTGAGCGTGCGCGGCCGACTGCTCGAGGAAGTCCTCGACACACCGGTGGGGGTCGTCTGACAGCCGATAGATGCGCGCCAGGTCCTGCTGCGCGCACGCGATTCCAAGCGGCGGCCGACCCTCCGCCAGGGTCCGAGCGCTGCAAACGGGCGTCACGACGATCTGCGCGTTCGGGGCGAGCAAGGCGGTCGGGAGCAGGCGCGGGACCGGCAGCCTCACGGCGACGTCGACCGAGTGGTCGACCATGACGTCCTGGCCGGCGATCTCCGAGAGCGGCTCCCGCCAGACGTCGAGCACGATGTCGGCACTCAGAACCGCGTCGCGCAGGGACCTCGCCTGCTCGGCGTACAGCCGTTCGGCCTCCCGGCGATCCTCGGCGTCGCCGAGGTCGAGATCGACGGGCACCCGCAACAGCTGATCGGCGGCGACCACCGAACCGGCTCCATATCCGCCGGACGTCAGATAGGTCTGCAGCGTGCCGAGGTCACGGCGCGCGTAGAAGATGACCGTCACCGCTTCGCTCACGGGGAGGCCGTCGATCCGTAGCGAAACCGTGACGGCCGAGGCCTCGTCGAGCAGGGCTCGCCGGAGCAGTTCTTCGGAGTCGCTGGGATCTGTTGGTTCGGGGATGTGTTCCTGCATCCTCCCCCCTGACGGTCGAGTTTCCCCTATTAACTCTTTAACGCCCCGGTCGGATCGGCCATCTCCAGATGTACCTAAATTCGGCAACGAGGCTGGCCAGATGCACATTCGGGCGCCGATCGTCAAGTCGGCCCTGCGACACGCAGCTCGGCGGAACCCACATCCGGGCACTCCACACGCTCGCGGTGCTGAGATACCCTGAGCCGCGCCATGAAGCTCCTCTACAAGCCGTTCAACCTCGTCGCGTCGCTGGTTGGCCACCGGGCCGGGCGCATGACGTTCCAGGCGGTCTGGTCGCGCCTCGGCGAGGAGGAGAAACCGCCGTCGCCGCGAGCCGGCCGGGTCGCCCTGGCCCCGCTCGCCGGGTCGGCGGCACTCGAGGCGGCGATGACCGCGGCGGTCACGGCTGTGATCGAG
Organism: uncultured Solirubrobacterales bacterium; assembly: GCA_963805095.1. GTDB lineage: Bacteria > Actinomycetota > Thermoleophilia > Solirubrobacterales > Solirubrobacteraceae > Palsa-465. The sequence continues at coordinate 187,659 of CAWDSW010000007.1, read as the reverse complement.
CAGCTGACCGCGCGGGCTTTCCACCATCTGTTCGGCGCCTGGCCGGAGAAATCGCCAGAGCCCACAGAGCGCGCTGCATAGGCGCCGCCACCGTGAGCATCAGCCTGTGTGAATGTCCCGGTTGATCGAGGACCGCAACCGTCGGATGCTGCGCGCACGCGACACGATGGACCTGGCCTTCTCGCAGCCGCTTGACGTTCGCGCGTTGGCGCGGGTCGCGCACGTGTCTCCCGCCCATTTCAGCCGACAGTTCCGTGCCACCTTCGGCGAGTCGCCCCACCACTACCTGCAGCGGCGACGGGTCGAGCGTGCAATGGAACTGTTGCGCGACACGGAAGAGACCGTGACCGACATCTGCTTCGACGTCGGTTTCAACAGCCTCGGCACGTTCAGTCGGACGTTCCGGGCCGTGGCGGGCGAACCGCCCTCGTCGTATCGTGCCCGGTTCGCCCGAGCGAGCACGGCTTCACGCGTACCCGCGTGTTGGGCGATGGCCTGGCAGCGACCCGCCGGCTGAGAGAGCACGTTTGGAGAAGCGGGCGGCGCCGGCGGCCTTTAGCGTCCAGCTCATGCTCAACCAAATCACACACACATTCGTTCACGTTCTCGACCAGGACGAGGCGCTGGACTTCTACGTCGGCAAGCTCGGGATGGTCGTACAGAGCGACGTCGACCTGGGCTTCATGCGCTGGCTGACGGTCAGCACGCCCGAGCAACCCGACTTCGAGCTCGGTCTGATGTTGCCGGGTCCGCCCGCGTACGACGACAGCACCGCCGAGCAGATCCGCGAGCTCGTATCCAAGGGCGCCGCCGGCGGCGGCGTGATCTTCCAGACCGACGATTGCCAGGCCGCATATGAGCGGTTGCGCGCGGCTGGTGTCGAGTTCACCCAGGAGCCGACCACTCGCTTCTACGGCACCGACTGCGCGATGCGCGACCCGTTCGGCAACCCGCTCCGGATCACGCAACCGGTGGAGGGACCAATCGAGGTGCCCTCACCGGAGGAACTCCAGGCGCAGATGTAGGTCCGACGGAATACCCGCCGGGGGGCCGGGACCTTCGTCCGAGCCTCCCGGCGGTTGGTCTGGAGGCGCGTCCTGCATTACCTCACAGGTAATCGACGCGCTGCAAGCCGCCTGCGACCGTGGCGGCCATGTCAACGATCACCTCTCCCTCTCCCGCCGCGGTCGCGGGCGCCACCCGCAGCGAACAGCTGCGCCATTGGCTACCCCTCGCCGTCGTGCTGACGGGCACCTTCATGTCCGTGCTCGACTTCTTCATCGTCAACGTCGCGCTACCGAACATGCAGCACTCGCTGCACGCGTCGGCGAGCGACCTCGAGTGGACCTCGGCCGGCTACGCGCTCGCCACCGCGGTCCTGCTGGTCGCCAGCGGCCGGTTCGGCGACCGCTTCGGCCGTCGCGCGACGTTCGCCGCCGGCCTCGCGATCTTCACCGTCGGGTCGGCGGCCTGCGGCGTCGCGCCAACAGCCACCGCGCTCGTGATCGGCCGTGTCATCCAGGGCATCGGCGCCGCCCTGCTCGCAACCAACGTGATGTCGCTGATCGGCGTCCTTTACGTTGGCTCCGAGCGGACCGTCGCGTTGTCCGCCTACGCCGCGGTGATGGGCGTGGCCGCGATCTTCGGCCAGCTGATCGGCGGCGCCCTGCTGGCGCTCGACCCCGCCGGGCTCGACTGGCGCAGCGTGTTCTTGATCAACCTGCCGATCGGAGCGGCCGGCGTGCTCGCGGCGATCCGGCTCGTGCCGGAGTCCCGCGGCGAGGCACGCAGTCTCGACCCGCTCGGAATCGCGCTGGTCTCCACCGGGCTCGTCGCGCTCGTGTTGCCGCTCGTCGAAGGCCGCCAGCTCGGCTGGCCTCTGTGGGGGTGGCTCTGCCTCGGCGCCGCGCCGCTGATCCTCGGAGCGTTCGTAGTCCAGCAACGACGGTTCGACCGACAAGGCGGCGCACCCCTGCTCGAGCTCGGGCTGTTCAGACAGCGGGCGTTCGCGGCCGGGATGCTGACCCAGACGGTGTTCTGGAGCGGCCAGGCGTCCTTCTTTCTGATCCTGGCGCTGTACCTGCAGGGAGGCCGCGGGCTGAGCCCGATCGCCTCCGGATGCGTGTTCGCGATCCTCGCGGTGAGCTATGTGTTCGTCTCGATGCGGGCCCCCGGGCTTGCCGTCCGGCACGGCCGCTCGGTGATCACGGCCGCTGGTCTGACGTTGCTCGGCGCTCACCTGCTGCTGATCGGCGCTGTCGCGCTCTTCGGCACGGGCGGTTCGGTGTTCGTGCTGGCGCCGGGGCTGATCGCGGCCGGCATCGGGATGGGCCTGGGGATCGGGCCACTCAGCGCCAACCTGCTGGCGACGCTGCGCCCGGAGCAGGCCGGTTCCGCCGCCGGGGCGCTTGCGACCGCCCAATTCGTCGGCAACGCACTCGGGGTAGCGATCGTCGGGGTCGCTTTCTTCGGCGCGCTCCACGGCGGCTACGCCCCGGCGCTGGAGGCAGGCCTGGGCGTGCTGGCCGGGGCAGTGGCGCTGGTCGCGGTTCTCTCGCGTGCCCTCCCGGTCTCGGAGGCGGGACGATGAGCGCCACTACGATCCGCGGGGTGTGTGCGAACCGGGTCGGAAACCAAAATCGAGTCGGCACGATGCTGCGCGATTGGCGCCAGCGCCGCCGGCTCAGTCAGCTCGACCTGGCGCTCGACGCGGGGATCTCCTCGCGCCACCTGAGCTTCGTCGAGACCGGCCGATCGCGGCCGAGCTCGGACATGGTGCTGACGCTCGCGCAGCGGCTCGAGGTGCCGCTGCGCGAGCGCAACCGCCTGCTCCTTGCCGCCGGGTACGCCCCGCACTACCAGGAGCGCTCGTTCGACGGGCCAGAGCTGGCGCCCGTGCGCGACGCGGTCGGGCGCCTGCTCGCGGGCCACGAGCCGTACCCCGCGCTCGCCATCGACACGGTGTGGAATCTGGTGGCCTCAAACGGCGCGCTCGACCTGTTGCTCGAGGGCGTCGCCGACGAGCTGCTGGTTCCGCCCGCCAACTGTATGCGCCTGGCGCTCCACCCCGACGGCCTCGCGCCGCGAATCCTGAACCTCGGCGAGTGGCGTGGCCATCTGCTGGCGCGGCTTCGACGCGAGGCGTCGCTCCGCCGCGACCCGCGTCTCGACGAACTGCTCGCCGAGGTCGAGTCCTACCCTGGCGAGGATCGACCGGACCACTCGGGTGCCGACATCATGGTGACGCTGCGCCTGGCGTCGAGCGCCGGCGAGCTGACGCTGTTCAGCACCGTGACGACCTTTGGTACCGCGGCCGACATCACCGTCGCGGAGCTCTCGATCGAGACGTTCTTCCCTGCCGACCCGGAGACAGCCGAGGCACTAAGAGCGGCCGGCGCCGCGGTCGGGCCCGCTCAACCGGCGTAGGGCGCCTCACCGACGTAACCCGATGGGTCGCCGTCGCCAATTGGCCGGCCGGCGGCGAGGTTTGCCCGGTTCTGATGCTTGGTCACGTACCAGTAGTGGTAGAGCGCGGGGACGATCAGAAACCCGAACAGGTAGGTCAGGAACGCGAGGATCGGGTTGATCTGGTCCGCGGCGGGGATGTCCACCAGGCGCTGGGCGCGCTGAACCCGGCGCCCGTAGTTGTAGACCGAGAGCAGCGGCGGGATGATCAGCCAGCCGCCCACGGTAACCGCCGCAACCGACCACGCCGGACTGGATGAACCAAGGTTCTGATCCCCGCGGCTGTGGCCGATGTCCTTCAGCTCGTCGTTGACGAAGTAGTACCAGAACCAGAAGTAGATCCCGATCGTGACGATCACCAGCAGCAGGCCGACCCAGAAGCTCCGGATCTTCCCCGACCCGCCATTTCCGAACTCGACTTCCTGAGCCATGGCTCCCTCTGCTCGGTGTGAGCTCGTAAGCCTATTCGGACGACGCCCGTCCGTTCAATCGTAATGGCCGCCTGTCCATGGCTTCAACCCTCGGTCGCCGGTGCCTTGATGGCGAGCAAGCCACGATTCGCGCGCAGCTGCGGCAGCTCGCCGGCGGTGCCGACCATGACCATGGTTTCCTCGAGCGCACTTTCGAAGCTTGGGCGAGCGGGACCTCGATCGCGACATACCGGAGCTCCGAGTCGGGCGTCGACGAGTGACCGACACTATTCGAGCCAAGTGCCAACACGCTGATTTCGGTCTGACTCCCAGATGTGTCGGTCACCGCGTCGACCTTGGTCACCGTGTAGGTCTGCCCGGTTGCGCCCCGAATCAGTTGACAGGTCGCATCCGGAGAGCAGCACAGCCACTGGTACCGGAAGGTCATCGGCTTTGCTCCTGACCAGCGTCTCGGCGACGCGGTCAGTGTCCCACCGGGCGCGAGCGTGCCACTGATGGTCGGCCGGGTTAGGTCGACAGGATCACTCTCATACAAGCGTCGCGAATTAATAACGCTCTTGACGACCTCGAACTTCCATACGACCCGTGTCAGGGCGAGTAGGTCAACTACCAAATCACGCCCCGGGGTTGAGAGATCGGGGTCGCCCTCCCCTCGCGGCACCGCTACACCGAAAGAAGCGTCCGGTGCAGGGTGTTATATCTGTGGTCGGACTGACAGGCGACCGATCCCCAGCCGCTGGGTATGGCATCGGTCGCCAGTCCTTCCGGGCTGCAAGGTCCGCAGATGGTGGCGATCGGCAGACTTCGGCCGCCAGCAGCTAGAAGAGCTGATTCTCTCCGCCGAACACGCTGCTGACGGAACCGTCGGTGAAGATCTGGCGGATCGAGCGCGTCAGCAGCTCGGCGCACGAAAGCACCTTGACGTTGCTGGGGGCCCCCGGCCGCAGAGTGACGGTGTCGGTCACGATAACCTGCTCGAAATTCGCCGCCGTCAGGTTCTCCCAGGCGTCACCGGAGAACAGTCCGTGGGTGGCAGCAGCGTAGACCTGGCGGGCGCCAGCGTCGAGGACGGCGTCCGCGGCGGCCTTCAGTGTCCCGGCGGTGTCGATGATGTCGTCCACGATCAATGCCGTTTTGTCCTTGACGTCACCGATCACGTAGTTGATCTCCGCCACCTGCTGGGCCGGTCGCTCCTTGTTGAGGATCGCCAGGTCAGCGCCCAGCTTCGAAGCGAACAGCTTGTTGAGCTTGACGCGGCCGGCATCCGGAGCCACAACGACGATGTCCTCCAGGCCAAGGTCGCCGAAGTACTGCGTGAGGATGGCCAGCGCCGTCATGTGGTCGCACGGCTTCTGGAAGAAGCCCTGGATCTGCCCGGAGTGCAGGTCCATCGTCAGAAGCCGGTCGATCCCCGCGGACTCGAGCATCCGCGCCACCAGGCGCGCGCTGATCGGCTCGCGCGGCGCCGATTTCTTGTCCTGGCGCGAGTACCCGTACCACGGGCTCACCGCGATCACCCGGTGCGCCGATCCTCCGACAGCCGCGTCGACCATCATCAGGAGCTCCATCAGGGCATCGTTGGCGCTCAGCCCCTCGACCCGGTTGCCGGCAGTCGGCTGCACGATGAACACGTCGGCGCCGCGAACCGACTCCTCGTAGCGACAGTAGACCTCACCGTCGGCGAACGTCTTGGTCTCGACGGGCGAGAGCGACACCCCCAGCTTGTCGGCGATCTTGGCGGCCAATTCGCGGTTGGAGCGACCGCTCACCAGCATCAGCCTCTTGTCGGACTCGACCCTGAGGTCGTTGGCCGCGGAGGGCATCGCCAGTGTGCTCATAGCCCCGAGGATGGTACGCAGCGCGGAGGACACATGGCGATAACTTCAGCCTCAATCGTGCTTCGCAGGCTCCGAGCGCTCGGCCTCCGTACGCCCCCTTCGGCGTTCGGCATAGCCGTCGATGTTCTGCTGTCGGGCGCGGGCTATCCCAAGCGCTCCGTCAGGTATGTCGTCGGTGATCACCGAGCCGGCGCCGGTGTAGGCGTCGTCGCCGACAGTCACCGGGGCGACGATCGTCGTGTCGACACTGGTCTTGACCCGCGACCCGATCGTCGTGCGGTGCTTGCGGTAGCCGTCGTAGTTGGCGGTGATCGTGCTCGCGCCCAGATTGCTGCCCTCGCCGATGTCGGTGTCGCCGATGTAGCTGAGATGCGGAACCTTGCTGCCCTCACCGACATCCGAATTCTTGAGCTCGACGAAGCTCCCCGCCTTCGAACGATCGCGCATGACCGTGCCGGGGCGAAGCGAGGCGAACGGGCCGATATTGACGTTGTCTTCGACGACCGATTCGCGGATGACCGAGTGCAGAATTGTCGTTCCGGCCCCGATCTGTGAGTCCGTCACGGTCGCGTGCGGCCCGACGGTCGATTCCGCACCGATCGCCGTCTGCCCATGGAGGCAGCTGAAGGGGGCGATCACCGCGTCCGGTTCGATTCTGACGTCAACGTCGATGACCGTCGTCGCGGGATCGACGATCGTCACACCCGCGAGCATGTGCCGGTCGGCGATTCGGCGTTGGGCGACCGCCCGCACGTCGGCGAGCTGCCTGCGGTCGTTGACGCCAAGCGTCTGGAGTGGGTCGGCGATCACGTGTGCCGAGACCGGGTGGCCCTGGCCGCTGAGGATCTCGAGCACGTCCGGCAGGTAGTACTCGCCCTGCGCGTTGTCGGTGCCGACCTGCTCCAGCGCGGCTGCGAGCGTTCCGCCTGCGAACGCAAACGTGCTGGTGCTGATCTCACCGATCTGAAGCTGCTCAGGCGTGGCGTCGCCCGAGCTCTTGGTCTCGACGATCCGCTCGACGCTCCCGTCGGGGCGCCGCACGATTCGGCCGTATCCGCTCGGGTCGTCCACGATCGCGGTCAGCACCGTCCCGGCGGCCCCGGCTGCGGCCTGCGCACTCAAGAGGTCGACGATCGTCTCAGCGGTGATCAGCGGCATGTCCCCGGCCAGCACGATCACCGGCGCATCAGCCGAAAAGTGCGCGCGGGCCGTGAGCACAGCGTCGGCCGTGCCGCGGGCCTGTCCCTGCACGACGGTGACGACATCCTCGTCGAGGTGCTCGCGCAGCGGCTCGCCCGGGGCATCGACAACGACGATCTTGCTCGCGCCGGCCGCCCGCGCCGTCGCGACCGGCCAGCCGATGATCGGACGCCCGCACAACGGGTGCAGCAGCTTCGGGACGCGGGAGCGCATGCGGCTTCCCTGTCCCGCGGCGAGGATGACGACGATTGGACCGGCCAACGCCGCCAACATGCTACGCGCTGGACTCATGGCACTGGCTGTCGACAGCCCTCGATCCGTCCCTTGGGCAGCTGGGGAGCCCGGACTCGAACCGGGACCTCACGGCTCCAAAGGCCGGCGGGCTGCCATTACACCACTCCCCAGTAGATTACACACCGAGGCGCCGCAGGCCCACCAGCACCGCGCGCGGGGCGTTTGAATCCGCCTCATGCTCGAGTGCCAGGGCCTGCAGGCAGGCTCGAGCTCAGGATACGTCACCTGCGCCCCAGCGCCCGGGCCACGACCGCCGGCAGGGTCGGATCGGCGAGCGCGGCGCGCACGTCCGACGGCCGGCACAGCGCTCGCTCCGGTCGCAGGATCCCGACGTCGTGCGAGCCATCTCTGCCCGCCGCCAGCCCAATCGTGATCGCGTCGGCTCCGCGCCACACCTGCTCGGGGAGGGAGAACAGCGTTGGCGTCGGCCGCGCGATCGCGATCATGTAAAAGCCACCGCCGTAGACGGGCCCGAAGACGATGTCGGCTCCGTCCTCGAGGTCGCCCAGCGCAGCCGCCGCGTGAGTGGGCCGCAGCCGTGGGACGTCGGGCCAGACGATCATCACCGGCCCCGGGCCACGGGCGAACACCCGTGCCGTGGCGTCGGCGAGCCGGCCGGAGATGCCCTCGCCGTTCTGCGGGAAGGCGGTGATTCCGTCGCCGAGCAGCTTCCGCAGCTCGGGCCCTGCGTCCGGCGGGTCGTGCGCGACGTCGATCGACCGCGGCTCGAGTCTGCGCGCCCACTGCGAGGTCAACACCAGGAGCGCCGATTGGAGCGCGAGGCAACCATCGGGCCCGAGCACCGGCTCAAGTGCCCGCCGAACCTCGCCACGACGCGGGGCGCGCGTCATGATCAGGACGGCCGGACCGTCCCCGTCATCACCTTTCCTATGCGCGCCCGAACCCCCCATCACGCCCCGAAGCGAAACATCGTCCCGGCCGGCTCCGGGGTTGCGGCCGCGATTCGCGGCACGGCCGTCGTGAGTACGTCGGCGAACACCTGCGAACCGCGCCCCACCAGCTCGGCCAGGGTGCGGGCGGACGTCGGCTCACCTGGGGCGACCATGTTGGCGTAGTCGGTGACGAAGCCAATCAGCGCGAATGGCAACTCGAGCTCCCCGCAGAGCACGGTCTCCGGTCCGCCCGTCTGGCTGATGGCGACGACGCCGCCTCGTGCGAGCTGCGCGATCTCGGCGGGTGTGTTGAATCGCGGACCATCGACGTGACCGTAGACGCCCCCGTGGCGAAACCGATGCCCGCCCGTGGCGGCGGATTCGCTCAGGACGGCCCGCATGTCCTCGGAGAATGGCCCCCCGTGCACGATCCAATGGCCGCGAGCCGGGTCACCGGGAGTGTCGTAGAACGTGCAGAGCGAACCGTCCGGCAGGCGGTTGCTGATGAAGTGCAGGTCGTCGAAGATCACGAGCGACGCCAGTTCGAGCTCGGGGTCGATCGCGCCGCAGGCCGTGCAACCGATCACGGCCTCCGCCCCCAGGTGCTTGAGCGCGAAGACGTTGGCCCGGTGATTCACGACGCTCGAGAGCCTTGCGTGGTCGGCGCCGTGCCTGGAGATGTGCAGCACACGCTCGCCGGCGAACGTGCCGCATGTGACCGTCTTCTCGCCGAACGGGGTCTGGACGGCGACCGGCTCGGCAGCCTCGAAGCCCGGCAGCGCGTACACCCCCGAGCCGGTGATGATCCCGACCGTCACGGCGCGATGCTACCCGAGCTCATGGGGACGAGCGAGGGACACGGCCGCCCTCGGCACCCGGCTCGGTCGCGGGACCGCGCGGAGCGGCGATGCCGAGCACGCGCATCGCCTTCAACCCCAGTGAGAGCTTCTCCCGTCCGTCTGTCGACTGAACGTCGAGCCCGGTCAGCTCGCGGACCCGCTCGAACCGATAGCGGATCGTGTGCCGGTGGGTGATCAGCCGGGCCGCGGTGGCATTGACATTGGCGTCGCACTCGAGGAACGTCGCCAGCGTCCCGAGCAGGTCGGTCTCGTACTGCTCGTCGTAGGCGACCAGCGGCCGGACCGTGTCGCTGTAGAAGCGCTGCAGCTCGGCCGGGTCGCTCATGTACGGCAGCAGCAGCTGATAGGTGCCGGTCGCCTCGAAGGCCATCTCCGAGGCGCCCTCGCCCTCGACTACGTTGGCGGCGAGCATCGCCTCGTCGCCCGCGCGCTGGAGATCGCGGGGATCCTCGGCCCGGCGACTGCGCCCGAGGGCGAACACGAAACCAGACAACCCCGATTCCAGCTCGCGGAGGATCGCCGCTGCCACGCGGCGTGTGGTGTCGCCGTCTGGATCGGGAACCAGCAGCACGACCGTGGCGCCGTCGTCCTGACTCGGCGCCGCGATTGCGCCCGGAGCGATCGAGCGACCGCCGCGCGCGGCGACCGCCAGCAGACGCCGGCGCCAGTCATCCTCGGTCGGACTACGCGGATGCGCCCGCGCGACGACCACGGCCGAGCCCCCGGATAGGTCGGTCCCGAGCTCCTTGCCGCGGGCGATCAGATCGTCGCGGTCGTCGATCTCGCGCCGCAGAACAGCTCGCAGGAAGGCAGTCGCGGCCTCCTCCGAGGCCCGCTCGGGCGCACGGACGCGCTCGACCTCCGAGGCGATCAGCGTGGTCACCAGCCGCACCATCGAGGCGTCTGGAGGCCGATCCCACCAGCGCACGCGCAGCTGTCCGACGGTCGTGTCCGCAACCTTGAGCTCGATCGCGGTGACATCGTCGGCGTCGCGCGTCAGCGACCGTTCGTCCGCGGGCGAGCGAGCCGCGACGGCGAGGATCGAGGCCGACCGGTCGATCAGGATCAGGCTCGCCTGCAGCGCCCGCCCGGCCGCGCGCAGCACCTCTGGCAGGCCGGCGCCCGCCTGAACGGCATCGGTGATCTCGCCCAACGCCGAGAAATCGGGGCCTCCACCAGAAGCCGTATCGCCGCGCGCAGAGCTATCGGACACCTCGGGCAACCTACCGCGCCCGAGTCACACTCAGAAAAACCGCGGCCACTCGACGATGATCACCGCACCGAGGACCACGCCGACCCCAACCATCGCCGCGAGCACGTACCCGGACAGCACGACGACCGCGAGTCGCTCCCACACCCGCCGGTAGGAACCGATGGCCGGAGCGACCACGAGCACGATGAACGCCGCCAGCGCCAAGACCGCGCTGCCGGCGCCGACCAGATATGTGACGTGGGTGTTACTCATGCTCGAGCAATTGTGACCGAAAGGGCCGGTTTACGGAGGATCCTGGACCCGTTACGCCCGTTCCGGCATCGCAAAATCCGTGTTCACTGGACCTGCCGCCACAGCCCCGGGATGCGCCGCACGCAGTTCGTCAGCGGCCTTCGACGCCCAGTCCAGAGCACCTTCACCCCAGCGGATCCCGATCGTCGTCGGCCCCGAGCCCGACACCAACACCTGCTCGGCACCGACCGACCAAAGCGCCTCGAGCAGGCCCGCGATCGCCGGACACAGCGACAGCGCCGCCTCCTGGAGGTCGTTGACCAGCAGTTCTTTCGGGATGACGGCCCCGTCGAGCCCGCCGGGTCCCAGCGTCCGGACCAGCGCTGCATAGAGATCGCGTAACTCGCTTGCCGGCCGCCCCAACCCGAGCCGATCGGCCTCGGCGTAGACGGCGGGCGTCGCCAGCGGGAAGCCGGCCGGCAGAACGACGTAGGCGTGCGGCGCCAGCGGCGCGAAGCGCTCGACCAGGTCCCCGGCCCCGGTCCCGACCGCCACCCCCGAGACCAGCTGGCTCGGTACATCCGCGCCCAGCGACGTCGCGACCAGGTCGAGCTCCTCCGGTTGGAGGTTGGGGGACGGGTGGGTGGGCTCAGTTACTGCACTGGCCAGCCGCAGCACCGCCGCGGCATCCGCGGAGCCGCCACCCATCCCGCCCGCGATCGGGATCCGCTTGCGGATCGACAGGCGCAGCGGCGGCCCGTTCCAGCCCCGCGCGCGCAGCGCTGCGAGAGCGGCGGCGGCGAGGTTATTGCCCCTAACGCCGGGACAGATCACCTGGTCGCTGTCGACCCCGGTCTCGAGCAGCACCTCGTCCGCCAGCGACAACGACTGAAACAGGGTCACCAGCTCGTGCCGGCCGTCGACTCGCGTCGGGCCGAGGAAGAGGCTCAGGTTTACCTTCGCCGGCGCCAGCGCCCGCAGCTTCACGAAAGCCTCCCCGCAGACTTGCTCTGGGGGCCCGGCTCTGGCGGCCGCGTGGCGGCCAAAGCCACCCCCAGTTCGACGAACTGCTCGGGCGAGAGCCGCTCGGCGCGGACGTCGGCCGGCAGCCCCATCGCCACGACCGCCGCCCGAGCGCGCTCGCGGATGTCCGGCGGCCGCCCGCTGGCGAGCGCCAGCGACCGGGCTAGCGCCTTACGCCGGTGGGCAAAGGCGTCATGCACCAGCGTGGTCACCGTCGTAGTGGCCCGCGGGCCACTACGACGGACCAAACCGAGCAGGACCGAGTCGACCTTGGGCACCGGTCGGAAGACCCCGCGCCCGATTCGCCGCAGGATCCTCACCTCGCAATCGAGCTGGGCCAGCACGGAGGGCACTCCGTATGCCGAGGTGCCGGGAGCCGCGGCGAACCGCTCCCCCACCTCGCGCTGAACCATGACGACCCAGCTGCGGACCGTCGGCAGCTCGGAGATCGTTCGCAGGATCACGGTCGCCGCGACCCCGTAGGGCAGGTTGGCGATGACCTTGGTCGGGGCCGGCTCGAGGCCCGCCAGGTCGAGCCCCACCGCGTCGCCCATGTGCAGCTGCGCGTTTGGATAGCGCTCGAGTAGCGCCCTCAGCTCGGGCTCAAGCGCCGGGTCAAGCTCGACGACGTGGACGAACCCGGCTTTCTCCGCCAGCCGAGCCGACAGCACCCCCTGACCGCCCCCGACCTCGAGCACGACATCTTCGGATGACAGCTCCGCAAGCCGCTCGATCACGTCGAGGATGTTTCGGTCGACGAGGAAGTTCTGGCCGAGCTTTGGGGGCCGTCGGGGAATTAGTTGGGGGAGTTGACGAGTGGCTGGGCGGGCATGGCGTGGTCGGCTCGCCGCGAGAATACCGGGAGTATTTGAGGGCGAGCCGATCACGTCAGGCGCGTCCAGACGCCGTCAAACCGCAAATAGTTCGCCGACGGACCCCTACCACCCGTACACGGCGGCCGCAGCCGACTCCACCCCCCGCTCGAACTCGTCGTAGGAGACCCGGCGTTCGAGTGCCAGCACTTCGGCGGTGCGGACCACGTTCGCCGGTTCGTTCGGCTTCCCCCGGACCGGCTGGGGGGAGAGGTAGGGCGCGTCGGTCTCGACCAGGAGACGCTCGGCCGGGACCCGGAGCGCCGCCTCGCGCAGATCGCCGGCCTTCGGATAAGTGACGTTGCCGGCGAACGAGATCCACCAGTCGGGTCGCTCGAGGCACTCGACGATCCGGTCGGCCATCGAGAAGCAGTGAAGGATCACCTTCAGCCCGGTGGCATGCTCGGTCAGGGTCCTGAGGGTGTCGTCGTCGGCCGCGCGCGTGTGTATCACGAGCGGCTTGCCGAGCCGGCGGGCGAGGGCGATCTGCGCGAGGAACGCCCGCTCCTGGTCGGCCTGGGTGGCGCGCTCGCGGTAGTAGTCGAGCCCGGTCTCCCCAACCGCCACGCAGCGCGGGTGGGCGGCGAGCGCCTCGAGCTCGGCGAGCTGGTGATCGTCGAAGGCAGTCGCGTCGTTCGGGTGGTGGCCGACGACGGCGTAGACCTCGGGGAACTGGTCGGCGGCGGCGAGAGCCAACCGCGAGGTGGCGGCGTCGGTGCCGACCGTGGCGATCTTCGTGACCCCCTCGCGCCGGGCCGCCCCGACGAGCTCCTCGGCTGGCGGCGCGCACGAGTGCAGGTGGGTGTGGCTGTCGATCACGGCGCCGTGGCGCGCTTCGGAAACAGCGGCGCCAGCGACTGAACCGAGGTGCCGCGTGCAGCGGCTGCCGGCTGGGGCGCGAACACGGCGGCCTCGTATCCGATCGAGGGCGCCCCCAGCGCCTCCAGGAGCGTCTCGATGCTCGCCGGCATGTACGGATGCAGGAGCACGCTGACCGCGCGGACCCCCTCGTACAGGGTGGCAAGTGTCTGGTCGAGCTGCTCGGCGGCGGCCGGATCTCGGGCCAGCTGCCATGGTGCCCGCTCTTCGACGTAGCGGTTCAGCCGCCGCACCCGCTGCCAGATCAGCTCCAGCGCCTGGGTCGGCTCGGCACGGTCGAACAGCTCCGCGATCTGCAGGGCGAGGCCATCGAACTCCGCGTTGATCACCGGATCGGTCGCGATCTGGGGAACGGCGCCGTCGCGGTAGCGCAGGATCATCGCGATCGAGCGGCTGGCGAGATTGCCGTACTCGTTGGCGAGCTCGGACTCGTAGCGGGTGGTCACGGCGTCCATCCCGACCGGCCCATCGCCGCCGAAGGAGACCTCGCGCATCAGGTAGAAGCGCAGCGCATCGGTGCCGAATGAGTCGAGCACCTCATACGGATCCAGCACGTTGCCGAGCGACTTGCTCATCTTGCGACCGTCGGCGCCGAGCAGGAACCCATGCACGAACACGTGCTCTGGCAGCGCCAGGTCGGCCGCAAGCAGCAACGCCGGCCAGTAGATCGTGTGGAACTTGAGGATGTCCTTGCCGATGACGTGCAAGGTCGCCGGCCAGTAGCGGTCGGTCAGGTCCTCGCCGGGGCGGGCGTAGCTGAGCGCGGTGTAGTAGTTGAGCAGCGCGTCGAACCAGACGTAGAACACGTGACTGGGGTCCCAGGGAACGGTCACCCCCCAGTTCAGGTTGGCTCGGGACAGCGAGACGTCTTGGAGCCCCTGCGCGACGAACGCCTGGGCCTCGTTCATCGCTCGCCCTGGCATCACGAACTGACGGTTGTCGGCGAAGTGTCGCTCGAGTGCGCCCTGGAAGCTCGACAGCTGGAAGAACCAATTCTCCTCCTGCTCGCGGATCAGCGGGATCTCGTGGATCGGGCAGAGGTTGCCCTCCAGGATCTCGTTCTCGACCTTGAAGTCCGCGCAGCGCGGGCAGTACCACCCCTCGTACAGCCCCTTGTAGACGTAGCCGTTGTCGTAGACGCGCTGCAGGACCTCCTGGACTTTGAGCTCGTGGGCCTCGTCGGTCGTGCGGATGAAAAAGTCGTTGGAGACGTTCAGCTGCGGCAGCAGCGCCTTGAACCGCGCGGCGTTCAGGTCCGCAAGCGCCTGCGGCTCCATGCCCTGGGCGTGGGCGGCATCGGCCACCGGCTCACCGTGTTCGTCGGTCCCGGTCAGGAAGAAGACGTCCTCGCCACGTTGGCGCATGTGTCGCGCGAGCACGTCGGTCGCGATCGCCTCGTAGGCGTGGCCCAGGTGGGGTTGACCGTTGACGTAGGAGATTGCGGTGGTGATGTAATAGGTCATTCGTCGTCCAGAGTTATAGGAGTTCTCACGAAAGCAGACGTCGCTGCCGAACTTTTCTGCAGACGATGCGTCTCCCGGTGTGTACGAGCTGATGCGACGACCCCGACTCTGGACACTCTTGACACCGGCGGTTTTGGCATTCGCGCTGGCGGCGCCGGCGGCGGCCGTGGCGGGCGCCGGCAAGAGCGGCAGTTCCAACTGGTCCGGATATGCAGTGCACCGCACCGGCACGACCTTTTCGAACGTCGACGGAAGCTGGCGCCAGCCGAAGGGAAGCTGCGCCGCCGGAGCAGCGACGTATTCGGCCTTCTGGGTCGGGCTGGGTGGCTACGCCCAGAGCTCGATCGGAATCGAGCAACTCGGGACGGAGTTCGACTGCAGCGCCGGCGGCGAGATCAAGCTGTCGGCCTGGTACGAGCTGCTGCCTGCTCCGGTGAGGCGGATCTCGATGACGATCGCGCCCGGCGATCAGATGACCGGCGATGTCACGATCGCTGACAAGAACGTGACCTTGACTCTCCAGGACCTGACCCGCGATGAGTCGTTCTCGCGAACGATCTTCGACCGGAGGATCGACCAGAGCTCGGCCGAGTGGATCACCGAGGCCCCGTCGAGGTGTACGGGGGCCCGCCACTGCCAGCCTCTGCCGCTGACCGACTTCGGATCCGTGGACTTCTCGGGCGCCGGCGCCGAGGCCTCGACCGGGCAGACGGGATCGATCTCGAGCCCGCTTTGGAATTCGACCGAGATCGTGCTGGCGCGGGCGGCGCAGTATGTCTCTGACTCGAACAGGTCGCCCACGCACGAGGCGACTCCATCGGGGCTGCGCGACGTCGGGCGGTCCTTCACGGTCGCCTATGCGGGGTCCCGGCCGGCGTCCTCAAGTCCGTCGCAGTCCACCGGTGGCGGAGGCACGGTCTCCGGCGACGGGGGTGGCGCGACCGGCCCCGGGCGCCGGGTATCCGGGCAGCGGCTATCCGGGAGGCGGCTACGGGGGTGGCGGGTACGGCGGCGGGGGCTCGTACCCGGGTTGGCACTGATCGCCCGCGACGGCGGGACCGGTACCCGGGCTGGGACTGATCACCCTGGCCGGCTCCCGAAATCGGGCGCTCCGAGGGCGACCAAAACTTCCCGAACCCCGCATCAATGTCCAGGGTTAGTGCAGTTTGGGGCGCTCAGCGCCCCTTTCTTCCAGAACCACCTCGGAACGGTGCCCGCTCGGGAAGTTGTGGTCGCCGATCGCCGGCTCAGACCCCTTCCTAACACGCCTGCCTCTTAGGAGCGTTCGGCTGTCAGCGCCCGGTACAGGTCGTTGGCCGCCGCGCCGGTGAGCTCCCCGACGACCCCGGCGGCGACTCGCGGCTTGGCCCCGGACTCGACGAGGCGGCGGACCGCGTCGAGCGCCGGCGCGAGATCCATCTCGGTGACAGCCGGGGCGGGTCCGACGACCAGCGCCACCTCGCCCCTCGGCGCCTCCTCGGCGTAGCGGGCGGCGAGCTCGGCGGCAGTCCCCCGGACCACCTCCTCGTGCACCTTGGTCAGCTCGCGGCAGACGGCGACCTGCCGATCGGGGTCGATCGCGGCCAGCACCGCCAGCGAGGCCGCGACCCGCCGCGGCGACTCGAACGCCACCAGCGTGTCCGTCGTCGAGAACACCTGCTCCAGCTCCGCGCGCTTGCGTGGCAGGAATCCGGCGAACCGCCAGCGATCGGCGGGCAGCGCGCTCGCCACCAGTGCCGCCAAGGCGGCCGACGGCCCGGGCAGGACCTCGACCGCGAGCCCCGCCGCGACGCACGCGCGGACGAGCACGAACCCGGGATCGGACACCAGCGGCATCCCGGCGTCGGACACGAGTGCGACCGTCTCGCCGTCGTGCATCCGCTTGACCAGCTCGGCCGAGCGGGCCTTCTCGTTGTGCTCGTGGTAGCTGACCAGCTTCGCTCCGACGCCGTAACGCTCGAGCAGCACGCGCGTGCGTCGCGTGTCCTCGCAGGCGACGACGTTGGCCTCCCGCAGCGCGGCCAGAACTCGAAGGGTGATGTCCTCGAGGTTTCCGATCGGCGTCGGGCAGACGATCAGCTTTCCGCTCACAGTCTCACTCCTCTTTCGGCCAGTTCATCGATCGCGAGTGCCGCGGCGCCGATCATCCCGGCTTCGGTGCCGAACCTCGCGCCGACAATCCTGACGAGGTCCCGGGAGGGCGGCAGTGCGCGACTCTTGACCTCGGCCCGGGCCGGCTCCAACAACAGCTCGCCTGCGGCCATCACGCCCCCGCCGACGACGATCAGCTCGGGGTTGAAGGTGTTGACGAGGCTCGCGAATGCCACCCCGAGCCGGGTCCCGATCAGCCGCAGCACCCCGATGCTGGCGGGGTCGCCGTCGTGGGCGAGCTCCGTCACCAGCGGTCCGGCGAGCTCGCGACCCTGCGCGAGCGCCTGACCAAGGCCCGACTCGGGCCGCTCATTTGCCACCCGTCGTGCCTCCCGGGCGAGCGCGGTGCCGGACGCAAGTGCCTCGATGCAGCCCCTGTTCGGGCAGTTGCCCTGGCACGGCGGGCCGTCGCTGTCGATCACGATGTGGCCGAGCTCGGCTCCCGATCCGACCGAGCCGCGATACGGACGACCGCCGAGGATCAGGCCACCGCCGATCCCCGTCCCGATCGTCATCATCACGACCTCGCTGGCGCCAACGGCGGCCCCGGCTCGATGCTCGGCGATCGCCGCCACGTTGCCGTCGTTGTCGACGAACACGGGCAGTCCGAGCCGTTCAGCCATCACATCGCCAAAACGGATGTTGGCCAGCGAAAGGTTGACGGCCACGACGGCGACGCCGGTGCGACGGTCGATCAGCGACGGGATTCCGAAGCCGACTGCCGCGACTTCCGAGCCGGCGCTCTTAACGAGTTCCTCGACTGCGTCTTGTACGGTGTTCAGCACGCTCGACTGGTCGAGACCGGTGACGGTCCGCTGCACGCGATGGTGGACTCGGAGTCCTCCGTCGACCGCACCGGCCAGTAGCTTGGTCCCTCCCATGTCGACGCCGATGACGCGCCGGGAAGGCATGTCGCCACTATATGCAGTGCTCTGATGCCCCAGGATCCTGATGACCCCCAGAAAGGCTGGGAAGGCGACTACCAGATCTATCGCAGTGGAAGCGGTGGATCCGGAGCCGGCCGCGGCCGCGCCTCGACCCACGCCGCTCGCTCCAAGCAGCCCGCTGAAGCTGAGCCGGAGGTCCCTGGGGGAAACCGGCCAGGCTCCGGCTCGGGCCGAAACGGGCCAGACTCGGGCTCGGGCGGCGACGGCGGTTCCCGGCCGGGCGGTCGCTCCCGGCCCAAGTCCGGCCGGACGACCTCTGGCACCCGGGACGCCGCAGCTGGGGACGGCCCCGCACCGTCTCAGGGCGATGGCTCCGCCGCTGGCGGCAGCGGTCGATCTGGATCTGGCCGGGGCCCGGGCGCAGCATCCAGGGGCGGCGGCAGATCTGGATCTGGCCGCCGGCCCGAGTCGGGAGCCTCGGGCGACAGCCCTGCATACAACCTCTACCGCTCACAGCCGCGCGGCCTGATCGCTCGGCTGCGGGGCGAGAGCGACGCCGACATCGGCGAGCGCGTCTCGGATCGCGAGCGCGGACGCCCGCGCCCACTGGCGACGAGCGGACGCCGTTGGCATTGGCGATGGAGCTGGCGGCGAGGGCTTGCGGCTGTTGGCTTGGCGGTGGTCGCGTGGGTGCTTCTGTCCCTGATCCTGTTCGTGATCAGCGCCCAGAACCGCGCCGGCGATCTGCCCGCCGGCGCGCAGTCGCAGCTGACCGGCGGCGGGCCGATGCTGTTTTCGCCCAACACTGTTCTGGTGGTCGGTCTCGACAACCGGCCGACGACCGGCCCCGGCTCCAAGGAGCCGGGCTCCAACTACAACGAGCGCGATGCCCGCACCGACACGATCATGCTCTGGCGAATCGGTGGCGGCGTCTCGCGACGCCTGTCGATCCCGCGGGACACGCTGGTCGACATCCCGGGATACGGCAACAACAAGATCAACGCCGCATGGGCCTACGGCGGGCCCGGCCTGGCGCTGAAGACGATCAAGCAGTTCACCGGCCTGAAGATCAACCACGTGATCGTCGTCGATCTCGCCAACTTCCCGAAGTTCATCGACGACATTGGCGGGGTCACGGTCAAGACCGGCCGGATCTGCTCGAGCATCTCGGGCGGAACCAGCAACGGCGGCTTCACGCTCAACCTTCACCCGGGCACCCACCACCTCAGCGGTCAGCAGGCACTGACGCTCGCGCGGACCCGGGAAAACTCGTGCAACCTCGCCTACACCGACCTAAATCGCGAGGCGGCCCAGCAGCAGATCCTGAACGGCATCAAATCGCAGCTGTTCAGCTTCCACACCTTCTTCAACCTGCCCTGGGTCGCGTGGGACGCGCCCGGGGTCATTCAGACAGACATGGGCAGCCTGCAGCTGCTGCAGCTGTTCATCGCATCCGAGATCGGCGGTTCGGCGCCCACGCACTTGCTCAAGGAAACCCCGAGCTACTACGACGGCCAGTCGGTGCTGGTCCCGAGCACCGCCAACGTCCAACGCCAGGCTCGCAAGCTGCTGGACGGCTAGTCGCGTTCAGCCCGGTCCAGTCGACCGGCCGACTGAAATCGGCTTGGTGGTTATCCCGCTCGATCAGGGGGTAATCACAGGCAAATCGCAAATCGTCAAAGGAGATGCGAACGTGCTGGCTTTGACCGAAGAAGCGACCACGACGATCGAGGAGATCCTCGCCGAGCCAGGGATTCCCGACGGCTCCGGCGTCCGAATCGCGACAGCCATGTCAACGACGGACCCGGCTGGCAATACCGCGGAAGCGACGGGCCTGCAGGTTGGTCTCGCCGCCACCCCTGACGACAACGACGAGGTGATCGAAGAGCGTGGCGCCCGAGTGTTCGTCGAGGACAACGCAGCCCTGCTGCTCGACGACAAGGTGCTCGATGCGGAGCGCTCAGGTGAACAGGTCCGCTTCTCGATCGCCAACCAGGGTCAGCAGCTGTAGCCCCAGGCTGCTTGCCTACCCAGCGCTCCGGGCACACGCTGACCCGGACGGGGCCGGGATGCCCAGGCTGGGAGGGCGCTAATCCTTCGTTGTGGCGGTGGCTGTCGACGATCCGGCATTGCCGGAGTCTGACTTCGCCAAGCCGGCCTTGGTCGAGTCGGTCTTCGAGCCGCTCGAGTCGGTCTTTGCGCCGCTCGAGTCAGTCGAGTCGCTCGAGCCGCCGTCGGAGCCCTTGGACTCGTTGGTCTCGGCCCCTTCACGCGAGCGGCGGCGAGTGCCGTAGTCGGTGTTGTAGAAGCCCGAGCCCTTGAAGTGCACCGCAATAGGGTGAAATACTCGTTGGACCGTCGCGTCGCAGACCTCGCACGCGGTCACCGCGTCGTCGGACATCCGCTGCATCACTTCGAACTGATGCCCGTTCGTGCACTTGTACTCGTAGATCGGCATCGCGCTTCACTGAGTATAGCGTGAAACCTCGGCGGATTTGGCACTCTCCGACCGAGAGTGCCAAGCAGCGCCGGTCCGCCTGTACAGGCGCGGATCGCCCGGAGCGCTCCTCCAGCGCGCAGTCAATAGCATCCGCTCAAGCCCCCAATCGAGCTAGGACCTAATGGCTACTGACGTCGTGACCATGGACAAGATCGTGTCGCTGTGCAAGCGCCGCGGCATCATCTTCCCCTCGAGCGAGATCTACGGAGGGATCGGCTCGAGCTACGACTACGGCCACTACGGCGTTCTGCTCAAGAACAACGTCAAGAACCAATGGTGGAAGTCGCTCCTGCAGGAGCGCGACGACGTCGTCGCGCTCGACTCGGCGATCATCCAGCATCCGCGCACCTGGGAGGCGAGCGGGCACGTGGCGGGCTTCACCGATCCCCTCGTCGACTGTCGAACCTGCAAGCTCCGCTTCCGTGCGGACAAGCTCGAGGACGCCGCTTGTGGGCGCAAGCCGTCGAAGCATCCGGGCGAGACGCCCGAGTGCGACCTGACCGAAGCGCGCGAGTTCAACCTGATGTTCGAGACGACCGTCGGCCCCGTGAAGTCCGAAGGCTCGACGGTCTACCTGCGACCCGAGACAGCTCAGGGGATCTTCCTGAACTTCAAGCATTACCTCCAGTTCTCGCGCAAGCGTCCGCCGTTCGGCATCGCCCAGATCGGCAAGAGCTTCCGCAACGAAATCACGCCCGGCAACTTCATCTTCCGGATGCGCGAGTTCGAGCAGATGGAGATGGAGTTCTTCGTGCCGCCGCCGGACGCGCAACGGTGGTTCGAGTACTGGCTGGAGCAACGCTTGAGCTGGTACACGAAGCTCGGCGTCCGCCCCGGTCACCTCCGCCTGCGGGCGCACGACGCCGATGAGCTGTCGCATTACTCAAGCGCGACCAGCGACGTCGAGTATCTGTATCCGATCGGCTGGCAGGAGCTCGAGGGCATCGCGAACCGCGGCGACTTCGACCTCACCCAGCACGCGACCTTCTCCGGACAGAAGCTCGAGTACGTCGACACCGTCACGGGTGACCGCTACGTCCCGCACGTTATCGAGCCGGCCGCCGGCGCCGACCGCGCGACGCTCGCGTTCCTCGTCGACGCCTACGACGAGGACGAGATCGACGGCGAGCCCCGCACCGTCCTGAGGCTGCATCCCCAACTGGCGCCGGTCAAGGCGGCGGTTCTGCCGCTGGTCCGCAAGGACGGTCAGCCGGAGCTGGCCCGCGAGATCGAGCTGGACCTGCGCGAGCGGATGCAGGTCGAGTACGACTCAGGCGGCGCGATCGGCCGGCGCTACCGCCGCCAGGACGAGATCGGCACCCCGTGGGCGGTGACCGTCGACCACCAGTCGCTCGAGGACCGGACGGTCACGGTTCGTGACCGCGACAGCCTTACCCAGGTCCGCGTGCCAATCGGCGAGCTCGGCGAGGAGCTCGAGCGGCGGCTGCGGGCACCGTGGCAGAGTCCGAAGCTCGAAGGCTAAGACGACGTTGACGTGCCGATCGGACGGTCGGCGTACGCCGGCCGTAGCTGATCATCCGAGGGGTCGAGTGCGAGCGCGTAGTTCGTCAGCCCAAGACGCTCGGCGACGCTGCGGGAAGGAAGGTTGGGCTCGGCGATCCAAGCGGCCACGAACGGTCGACATGTCACTGGGGGGATGCCCGACGGATCGGGGCCATCGTCGGAATCGGATCCGTCGTCAGGAAGGTGAGGATCGCGTCGTTGCACAGGTCGGGCTTCTCGACGAGAAGCCCGTGAGACGTCCCGGGCACAACCATCAGTTCGGCGTCGGGGATTCCGCGGTACATCGCGATCGCGTGCTCGAGTCGGACCTCGTCGTCATCGCCGACCATCACGAGCGTCCTGGACTCGACCTGGCGCAGGTCGTCCGCGGACAGCGTCGGGTCCTGGAGGTGCATCTCTGCGAGCTTGCGCACGACTGCCGGATAGTGGTCCGGCCCGTCAGGCGAGAGCTCGGCATACAGCCGCGCCAGGAACTCCGGCGCCTCGTTGCTGGGATCGATGACCTGCGGATACCAGCCGTTGAAATGAAAGACGCCGGCGATCAATGCGAGGCGCTCGATCAGGTCCGGCCGTCGGAGGGCGACGAGCAGGGCGACGGTCGCGCCGTCGCTGATCCCGACCGCGTGTGCCCGGCGGCCGACGACCGCATCAAGAAATGCGATCGCGTCCTGTGCCATCGCGTCGAATGTGATCGGACCGGCGACGTCCGGCGTGCGTCCGTGCGCGCGGCGCTCAGGCGTGTACACGTGGAAGCGACCGGCGAGCGGACCAAGGGTTGGTTTCAGCGCACGCGCGTCCACCCCAGCGCCGCCGGGATGAAACAGCACCAGCGGATCGCCGTCGCCATGCTCCTCAAACCAGGTGCGAACACCGGCCAGAGACACGTAGTCAGACATCTGCGCCGGGTCCGCTAACTGTCAAGCCGGAGCACGGTCACGGAGCTCGGAGCAAAGGTATAGGTGAAGGTCGCGTGCGGCGGGTCCAAGACGGTCGTTCTCGGCGTTACCCGACCGGGATCGGTGAGCGAGTTCGTCGCCGCCGGGTCGCCAGCGAGTACGGTGGCGGTCGCGCCGGTCGGTGTTGACATTCCAGTCAGCCTGATCCGAGTCGGGGCTGCAAGTGGTCCTTGGTTGACCACCGCGATGTACGTGTGGTCGACGTCCTGGCTGACGACATCGAACAGTGTCCCCGGCCCGGATACCACCTGCGAGCCGACCACGTGATCGCCGTGCTGGGTGGCGAGCATCTTCAGCGCGTAGTACGACGGCGACCCGTAGCTGCTCAGGCCGTCGTAGCCGATGAGAATGTTGTTCCGGTCCAGGTCGTTGACGTTACCCAGCAGCGGGGCATAGGAGGCCCCGATCACAACGTCAGCGTCTCGCTCCAGTCCGGTCAGGAAGGCCGCCTCGCCGAGCGCATCGGCCAGCGTCGGGAGCCCCAGGCCGGGCGTCACCGCGTATTCGCCGACGAGGACCTTCGGCCCCGTGCGGCTGGCATCGTCGAACCGATGAGCGTTGTCGGCAAACCAGCTCGAATTGTCGTTGTAGAAATGTTCGTCGAGGATGTCCATCGGACGGCTAGTGACCGGTGTCGTAGCTACCACCGACATGCCGGGAAACGCCGCTCTGATCGCGTCGTAGAACATCGGATAGCGGTAGGCGTCGTAGCTGCCAGAGCGGTCCTTGCCGTCCTCGTTGCCGATCTCGACGCCCATCAGGTCGAACGGCGCCGGATGACCGTCTGCGGCACGCATCGCGCCCCAGGTGGTGGTGGTGGGGTCCACGGCGTAGTGGATCTCGTCAAGTGCGTCCTGGACGTAGGGTTCGAGCTGATCCCTGGGGATCACGGTGCCGTTCAGCGCGTATCCGTCCCAGACCGACAGGAGGGGCTGAGCGCCCACCTCCTCGGCCGCCTCGAGGTACTCCAATAGGCCCATGTAGTCGTCAGACCAGTAACCCCACGGGGTGTCGTAGTGGCCGGGGCGATCCTGCAGCGGTCCGACGGTGTCGCTCCAGTCGAACCGCGAGCTGACCGAGTCGCCCTCAAGGTAGTTGCCGCCGGGAAGGCGGAAGTACCCCGGACGCAACGCCGCGATCCGGTCCATGAGGTCGCTGCGCAGCCCGTTCTGAAGGCCGTCATAGCTCGGTGGAAAGGCGGTCACGATCGTGAACCACATCGTGCTTCCGGCAGCCGCCGGATCGCCGGTCGAGATGACGAAGCGATTACCCAGCGAAGGGACCACGAGCGGCCCGCTGGTGAGCGCGGTCGAGTACTCGGCCCATCTGTTGGTGATTCCTGGAATCGTCGCTGACGCCCAAACCTGGCCGCCGTTGCTCTCCAGATCAACGGTCACCGGACCCGTGGCCGCCCGGTCACTCCTCGCGAAGAACGACACCTGATAGCTCGTGGACGGCTCGACCGGAATGCCCCAGTAGCCGATGTTCGCTACGCCGACCCGCCCTCCAAGCGGAAGCTTCCCAATCGACAGCTTCAGGCTAATCGGGTTGGCGTGGTTGAGAGGGTGACTGCTGTCAATCGAGATGCTTCCTTCACCCCCGCCCGAGTTCATCGCCTGCCAGGACAGCGCGTCGCTCAGGTCCCCCCTGAGGTCGCTGTTGCGGATCAGCTGTGCGTCGAGCCCACCGTCACCGGCGTGGTTGATCTCCTCCATGAAAACGCCGAACTGTGTTGAGTTGATGGCAGGACCGACCTTCGAGGGGTCGACCGTCAGCACACCAGGCCCGGCCAGCCGGGCGATTCGAGCTCTGCTCAGCACCTTCGCGTAAGTCCGCAGCTCGTCTACGCGGCCCAGGACGGAGTGGGCACGGAAGCCGCTGCCTGAGCGGCGAGAAGCGACGACCGTCGTACCCGTCCGCGAGATGCCGCGCACCGTGCGCGTTTGCTTGAGCGCGCCGTTGACGTACAGCGAGATCGCCCGCCTGGATGCGTCGTACACGCCCGTCAGCTGGTACCACTCTCCGGGCTGAGGAACGATCGATCCCGCGCTTGCGAACGTTGACCGCCCGGCGTGCCGGTTCGACAGTCGACACCCGAACACAAATCGACCGCGACGCAATCGCACGGAGAAGGCCCCCGTCCGGTGGCCGGATTGGCTGACGAGCGTTCGAGACCCGCCGACGTGCGCCAGATTCACCCACGCCGAGATCGTGAAGCTCCGCCTTGTATCAACCCCCCGAGCCGGCACGGCCACCACCAGACACCCCGCGACGACCGTGGGCACAAGCGCGAACCGCCAAGCAAAGCGGCGGACGACGACGACCAGCCTCACGGCACGATCGCGGAACCACGGCGGCGGGGACACCCGTCCACGTCTCCAGCGTTCGAGCCATCCCCTCGCTCGCCGACCGATGATTTCTCCATCGTACCCCCACACGTTCGACGCGTCCGCCGGACATCGCCGCTCCCTCGTACCATGGGGGGCGATTAGCTGCCGGGGTCGGGGCTAGCGGGCCCCGACCCCGGTGCCCTCGTACAGCAGGCCCTCCGTATCCGGGGGGCCGTACCTCCACCTGAGCCAATCAGCCTGTCGCGACCGATGCGCCAGGGTTCGAGACGGTCTCGGTTCGCGTCGGCTGGGGAGGTGTTGGTCTACTAGAAAGACGCCCTTGCGGGGCGATTTCTTCCGCCCGGTGCGTATGCTGCCCGCGGGGATGAGCGGCGCGCATCAGCTTGACCCAGAGTCACTGGGCGATCACTTTGACCGGCTATATCGCGCCGCCTGGAGCCTGTGCGGCTCGCGCGACGACGCGCAGGACCTCGTGCAGGAGACGTACGCGCACGTGCTGCGCCGACCGAGGCTTGTGCGGTCCGACGATGACATCGGCTATCTGCTGCGGGCACTACGAAACACCTACATTGCCGGACTCCGGCGTTCGGTGAGACGGCCCGCCGAGGTGCCACTGACTGATGACCTGGAGCTGATCCCCGATCCTTCCGCGACGCAGCCCCAGAGCCGGCTTGAGGCGAATGAGCTCTACGCCGCGATCGCGACCCTGCCCGACGACCTGCGCGACGCTGTGATCGCGATAGATGTCGTCGGCCTCAGCTACCGCGAGGCCTCACGGGCGCTAAAGGTCCGCGAAGCGACGCTCGCCACCCGGCTCCACCGCGCTCGGAAGCGACTTGCGGACATCTTGAGATAGAGCGAATGGCGCCCGACGCCCGGACCTCGAGGACCCTCACGTGATGCCCGTGGCGCCAGGCACACGAACCTCGCGCGCTCGTTCAGGTAACGGTGGCTTCGCTGGTTTCGGTCCGGGACACGAGGTCGCGCATCGTCGCCTCCGACACTCCCACCCCGGACAGCACGCAGGTGTGCCCGCTTTCACGCCAGGTGAACACGGTGCGCCCGTTCTGCATAAAGCTCTTCACGCCGGTCGTTGGGAGCTCCGGCGTGGAAACGATCGAGTAGGCGATCTTCTGGTCGCCGCGTTTGTAGAAGACGGTCGTCACGTCGCGGTTCCCGAGCTGGTCGGTGCGAGCCCCAACCGCGACCCACCCCTGCTTCTGTTCCTGCCAGTTTGGGAAGTGGAGGTCTTCGACCCTCGCGGTCAGGAGGTACGTTCTGGTGGCCTCGGGCTCCGGCGCATTCAACGTCGGACCGCGGGCGGCGAGCGCCGCTGCCGCGGAGATCGACGGTGATCCGGGCGCTCCTCCTGGAATCAGCAGCACGGCCACGACCGCCGCGACGGCGATCGCCGCCACCCCGGACCAAGCACGCGCACCGAGAACCGGCAACCCTCGCCCCGAACGCGCCCGGCCACCGCCCCGCCGGCGGTCGAGCCGCTGTCGCTCAAGACGCTCTCGGAGCTCAGCGGGCGCACGTTCGGTCGCAGCAGCGCGATGCAGCGCGCGCACGATCGTCCGCTCATGTTCCGACAGGTTGGGATCTTCTTCAGTGGCCATCAGCTCGTTCGCGCACCTCTAGAGATTAAAGACGCCGCGCGGCATAGAAATCTTCCTGTGCGATCAGCTGGGTCACGCCCGTCGCAGCCAACGCCACTCCGCCGGGGGATTCTCGCCGAGTCCACGGCCTGAATGTCGAACGCGGAAGCCGAGAACACCGTGACCGTCGCCGGGAGCCGAGCGGCACGTACGGGGGCGAGAACGATCTCGTCTCGGGTCGGATCGTGGTGGTGCCCCCGAACAGCGACGCCGTGCGACGCCGGGCAGCAGGAGT
This sequence comes from uncultured Solirubrobacterales bacterium, assembly GCA_963805095.1. GTDB lineage: Bacteria > Actinomycetota > Thermoleophilia > Solirubrobacterales > Solirubrobacteraceae > Palsa-465. Next base: position 160,735 of record CAWDSW010000007.1, on the reverse strand, counting down.
TGAGCACCGGCCATCCCACGACCGTGATGACAATCGCCGGGATCCCCGTCAGGGCCACCCTGGACAGGCGGCCGGGGCAACTCGGCGCCCGCTACTCGTCGCCGACCGGCGCCCTCAGCCAGCCGATGTCTGGCGGTCAGACGGCGCTGAGCGGGGTGCTCGCCGCTTCGCCGTCCGTCGACTCCGTGGCTGGCGGTGTGTATTCGAACTCCTCCTCGGCCCCGAACAGCAGGTCGAGCACCTTCGTCCGCAGCCCCTGCGAGGCGGCGAGGGCGCCACCGCCCACCAGACCGCCGACCACGAGGATCCTTCCGAACCCGAAACGGCGCTTCTTGGACTTGGGCTCCGGCTGATGTTCGTCGGAAATTCCGACCTTCTCAAGCAGGTTCGTGACGGTCTCTCGCAGGTGAGTGTCTTCGGTCAGCCGCTTTAGAATCGCTTCCGCCTCGCCGGTTACGGCCGCGGCTCCGCGACCCTTCTTGGCCTTCTTGCGCCTCGCCATGGCTCCTCCTGGGAATTGGGTCATACGAGCATAACCTCCGCGGGTCATGTCCGAAAGCTCGGATTCGATGCGGAACGGTCTGGCGCCCGCAGTAGGTTCCGCGCCGCGCGTCAGCGATGCAGCGCCACCTGCTCGCTCGGGGACGGGAACGCCCACGCGACCTGTAGCCGGCGCTCTTGGCGGAAGTTGAAGCGCATCTGGCTGGGGGGCCGCAGGCCTTCCGGACCATTCGGGCGGAAGGTCGCACATGGCCCTGCTTGCGTGACTGCGCACAACATGTTCTGGTGAAAGAAGCAGCTCTCGCACGAGACCTTCGACCCATTCCGTCCACTTGCCATTCGATCAGCACCTGTCTGTCTTAGCTCAACCCCAACCCTCGCCGCCGGGCTCCTCCAGCGTCGGCGAGGTGGGCATCAAAGCGCGTTCGCCGACGTCCCGCAATCGCATTTCCCGGAAACACGCAACACTTTCGTTACATCTCGCTCGAGGGGCCGTGGAGGTCAAGTGGTCGTCAATGCCGGACCCCCAGAATGTCCTGCAAAGAGCGGGATTTTTGTCCATGCTCCGGGACCTGCCCGCATTTTCCGTAGCTTTCGCGACTGATGCGGATCCTCGTCACCGGGATCACTGGAGCGATCGGATCGACGCTCGCGCCCAGGCTCCTTGCCGCCGGCCACGAGGTCATCGGCTTTGCGCGCCAGGGAGCCGTCGAGGATCCAGCCGGTGTCCCGATCCTGACCGGCGACGCGATCTCAGGCGACGGCCTCGACGAAGCGCTCGCTGAGGTCGACACCGCCTATTACCTGATCCACTCGATGGAACCGAGCTCCCCCGATTTGACATTCGCTGAGCGCGAGCGCGTCGCGGCGGTCAACTTTGCTGCTGCCGCAGCCCGGGCGCACGTCGGCCGAATCGTCTACCTCGGTGGGCTCGTTCCGCGCTACGGTCAACCCTCTCCTCACCTGGCGAGCCGACTGGCGGTCGAGCGGCTGCTGCTGTCCGCGACCCCGGACTCGGTCGCGTTTCGAGCCTCGATCGTGGTTGGCGCACGCCCCCGCTCGTTCAGGTTCCTGGTGCGGCTGGTAGAGCGGATGCCCGTCCTCCTGATCCCGGCCTGGCGTCTGCGGCGGACAGCGCCCATCGACGAACGCGACGTGATCGGCTGCTTGGCGGCGGCCGCGGAGAGCCCGGATGTCTCGGGTCTGTCGCTCGACCTCGCAGGACCGGAGACGCTTACCTACGGTGCTCTGCTCGAGCGCATCGCCGACCATCTGCTGCTGTCCCGGCCGGTGCTCAACATTCCGTATTTCACGGTCACCCCCGTCGCCAGCCGCGTGTCGGCGTTGATCGCCGGCGAACAGCATGCGTTGATCGGGCCGCTGATGGACGGCCTGCGATACGACCTGCTGCCCCGCGACGAGCGGGCGTTCGAACTGCTCGGGGTCGGACGCCACACACTTGACACGGCGATCGAGCGAGCGCTCCGCGATTTGGAAGCTGTCGAATCGCTACATGCACGATGAGGGCCCCGAACGTTTACTGTCCGGATGAATGAGCACCACGGTTCATGCAGAGATCGAGATCGCCGCGCCACCGGCCCTGGTCTTCGAGACGGTCATGGACCCGAGCCGGCTCGCCGACTGGGTGACGATTCACCGATCGGTCACGTTGATCTCGGCCGATGCCCTCACCGAGGGCGCGAGGATGGATCAGGTTCTCCACATCCGTGGGGTCTCCTTCAAAGTGCATTGGACACTTGTGTCCGTAACGCAGCCGCATGAGGCTGAGTGGCTCGGTCGCGGACCGGCAATGTCGCATGCGCTGATTCGTTACCGTCTGCTCGGCGACGGGGACGGCCCTACCACTTTTGCGTACACAAATGAGTTCAACGCGCCGGGCGGGAGAATCGGGAACTTCGCGAGCCACGTCGTCGTCGGTCACGCACCCGAGCGCGAGGCACACGACTCACTGATGAAACTTAAATCCCTGCTTGAACACTCCTAACGTGTATCTTTGCCGTGGTAGGTCACGGAATCAGGTACGTACAAGCAAGGAGACAGCCTCATGGCAGGCTTTGTTGATTCAACCGTCAAAGACATCGACGCCCGGCTCAAGGAGCTGCAGGACGAGGTCGTGAAGCTGGAGGCCGCGCGCACGGCGCTTGTGGGCACTACTCGCCGCGGGCCCGGTCGACCGCCTCGCGCAACGGCGGCGGCGGCAGCAGCGACGACAACGACGACCACGACCACGCCTGCGCCTCGAAGCCGGCGCCGTGGACCCGGCCGGCCGCGCGGACGTCGTGGAGGCAACACGCGCGCGAACCAGGCTCTAGAGCTGGTTCGCAGTCGACCCGGGATCACGATCCCGCAGATCGCCGAAGCGATGAAGATCGAGCCGAATTACCTGTACCGGGTGATGCCCAAGCTCGTCTCCGAGGGTTCAATCACTCGCGACGGGCAGGGCTGGAATCCGGCCAAGGCCGCCTAGCGGTCACCCCAGCGACGGTGATTTTCCGACATGAGGGGGCGAGCCCGGCGGGCTCGCCCCCTCATGTCGTTCAGCGGCTGCCACAGCCGGCAGCTTCGCGCGTCAGCGCACTAGATCAGTCCGAGCGCACCCACGGCCTCGCGCTCCTCCCGGAGCTCGGCAACCGTCGCCTCGATCCTGGCCCTCGAGAAGTCACTGATCTCGAGCCCGGAGACGATGCTGTATTCGCCACCGGAGACGGTCACCGGGAAGCTGGAGATCAGCCCTTCCGGCACCCCGTAGGAACCATCAGACGGGATCGCCATGGACACCCAATCGCCCTCCGGGGTGCCGTGCACCCAGTCGTGCACGTGATCGATCGCCGCGTTGGCCGCCGATGCGGCGCTCGATGCGCCACGTGCCTCGATGATCGCGGCACCGCGCTTCTGGACAGTGGGAATGAAGTCGTTCTCTAACCACGCCTGATCGTTGATCGCCTCGGCGGCGGGGGCGCCCGCCAGCCGTGCGTGGAAGATGTCCGGGTACTGGGTGGCCGAGTGATTACCCCAGATCGTCAAGTTGGTGATTTCCCCGATCGGTGTTCGCGTCTTCTTCGACAGCTGCCCGACGGCCCGGTTGTGATCGAGTCGTGTCATTGCCGTGAACCGCTCGCGAGGGATATCGGGCGCGTTGCTCTGGGCAATCAGGGCGTTTGTGTTGGCCGGGTTGCCAACGACCAGCACCTTGATGTCGGACGCAGCGTGCGCCTGCAGGGCCTGACCCTGTGGTCTGAAGATTCCGCCGTTGGCCTCCAACAGGTCTCCGCGCTCCATACCGGCGGTGCGGGGACGAGCGCCGACGAGCAGCGCAATGTTCACCCCGTCGAACGCGGTTGCCGGGTCATCGGCGATCTCGATCCCGGCAACCAGCGGGAACGCGCAGTCGTCGAGCTCCATCGCGGTGCCCTCGGCTGCCTTGACCGCCGCTGGGATCTCCAGCAGCGACAGGGTTACAGGGGTGTCAGGCCCGAGCAGCTGGCCACTGGCGATCCGAAACAGCAGGGCGTAACCGATCTGACCGGCGGCGCCGGTCACGGCGACCTTCACAGGGGTTTGGCTCACGGATTCAATTCTCCTCTTGCTTGTGTCCTAGGTCAGCGCGACGCCGTAGGCGTCGCCGAGCTTGTTCTTCAAGTAGTCGACGAACGGCTCGACCGCGATCGGTCCACCGACGACTCGCTCGAGCAGCTCCTCGGTCGTGTACCTGGAGCCATGACGGTGAATGTTCTCGGTCAGCCAGGCGCGCAGTCCGCCGAGCTCGCCGGCGGCGATCTGGTCCTCCAGGTCGGGAATCACGGCGTGTACCCGGGCCCACAGCTGCCCGGCGATCATGTTTCCAAGCGCGTAGGTGGGGAAGTAGCCGATCAGTCCGGCCGACCAGTGGACGTCCTGGAGGACACCGTCGGCATTGGTTGGCACCTCGATTCCGAGGTACTCCTGCACGCGCGCGTTCCACGCCTCCGGCAACTCCGCCACCGACAGCTGCCCGTGCAGCAGCTCCTGTTCGAGCTCGAACCGAATCACGATGTGCAGGCCGTAGGTCGCCTCGTCGGCCTCGATCCGGATCAGCGACGGGCTGACGCGGTTCAACACCCGGAACAGCGTGTCCCGGTCGAGCCCGGCGAACTCTGCGCCGTACAGCTCCGTGATCCGGGGCGCGAGGACCGTGCAGAAGCTGCGGCCCCGCCCGACCATGTTCTCCCACAGTCGGCTCTGGGATTCGTGCATGCCCAACGAGTCGACCTGTCCGAGCGGACTGCGCTGCAGATCCGCGCCGATCCCCGCCTCGTAGAGCCCATGCCCGGTCTCGTGCATCGCTCCGAACAGCGATAGCGGAAAGTACCCCTCGTTCCATCGGGTTGTGATCCGCACGTCGCCCACACCAAAGCTCGTCGCGAAGGGGTGGACTGTGTCGTCGAGGCGCCAGCCCTCTCGATCGAAACCCATCATTTCCACGATCTCGTCGACGAGGCGCCGCTGCGCCTCGATCGGGACGGGGATGTGCAGCACCGAGTCGTCGACCGTGTGTGCGGACGTCGCGGCGATCAGCGGCACCAGCTCGGCCTTCAGCCGATCGAACAGCGCCCCGACCTCGGCCGAGGTCATCCGCGGTTGGTAGTCGTCGAGCAGGGCGTCGTATGGCACCTCGAACCCGTCGAAGCAGTCGGCGTAGCGGCGAGCGAGCTCCAGGTTGCGCTCCAGGTAAGGCGCGAACGCGCCGAAGTCGTCCTCGCGACGGGCAGCGGCCCAGGCTTCCTGGCCGATCGAGGCAGCGCGCGCGAGCTCGGTCGCCAGCTCGGTCGGGACCTTGGTGGCCTTGTCAAACCGCCGCCTGACTCGTCGGATCAGCCGAGCGTCATCTGACCCGTCATCGCCGTTGACCTCCGTAGAGGCGGCGTCGAGCAGCCGACCGGTCTCGCTCGCCACGAGCAGATCATGGGAGATCCGCGCCAGCGTCCCGAGCGCCTCCGCGCGCTGCTCGGCGCCGCGCGGCGGCATCATCGTCTGCTGGTCCCAATCCAGCAACGCGGTGGCTGAGTTGAGGTCCTGGATCTCGGCGAGTCGCTCGCGAAGCTGTTGGGTGTGCTCTGGCATCGGAAGCTCCCTGTCAGTTTGTGCGCCTGTGCCACCATTGCAGCATGTGGCGCCGGCCAGGTTCGATCAAGTTGCTGGACATTGCCGGAATCCGGATCGGAGCCGACGGCACCTGGTTCCTACTCCTCTTTGTACTGATTTTCTGGCTGTCTGGATCGTTCCGCAGCGCGCTGCACTCATCCGACGGCGTCGCGTACCTGACGACCGTCGCCACGGTCCTGCTGTTTTTCGTCTCGCTGGTCCTGCACGAGCTGGGGCACGCGTTCGCAGCTCGGCGGCGCGGAATCGGGGTTACGCAGATCGACCTGTTCCTGTTCGGGGGCTTCACCCGGATGAGCCGCGACACGCGGACCCCCGCTGAGGAGCTCGAGGTCGCGGCGGCCGGACCCGCGGCGACACTGATCTTCTGCCTCGTCTGCCTGGCTGTCGACTTTGCGATCGTCGGTGGCCACAGGTTGATCCACGCGATCGCGCTCGATGGCACCGTGCCGCTGACGCCGGTGCTCCTGTCGCTCAGCTTCCTGCTGCCGATGAACATCCTGATTCTGTTCTTCAACCTGATTCCCGCATACCCGCTGGACGGCGGACGGATCGCACGTGCGATCGTGTGGCACACCACCGGCGATCGAGTCCGCGGCACCCGCGCGGCGGCGAAGGTCGGGGAGGGGCTGGCGATCGTCCTGGGAGGCCTCGGCGTCTGGGTGCTGCTGAAGGCTCCCGGCTTCGCGGGCATCTGGCTGCTGGTGCTGGCGTTCCTGGTCGGCCAGTCCGCTCGCGCGGCGCTGCACCAGTCGGCCGTCACCGAGCGGGTCCAGGGTGTGCTGGTGGCCGACGTGATGGACCGTCAGCCGATCGCGGTCTCGTCCGGGACGCCGGTCAGCCAAGCGCTCGACGAGTTCTTTCTGCGCTACGGCGCGACTTGGCTGCCGGTCGTCGACGACGACGGCAGGTTCATGGGAATCTCGCGGCGGGACCGGTTACAGGAGGTAACCGACGGCGGCGAGAGCTGGCTGCCGATCAGCTCCGTGCTCGAGTCCGACGACGCCGACGCGCTGCGCATTGGCGAGGACCGACCCCTGACCGACGTGCTGACGCTCGAGTCGCTCGGCCGCCTCGGAGCCGTGATGGCGGTCGACGGTGAGGGTGTGCTGAGGGGGGTCGTGACGCTCGACCGCGTCCGCCGCGCGCTGCAGACGGTATTCGCGACGCCGCTGCGCTGAGAGGTTATCGCTACTCGGGCAGCGCGCGTCCAACGCTCGACGCCGGTCGATGGGTCCGAGCCCGAAAGCCGGACCCATCGCCATCGCCACTCAGCTTTCCCCGGAGTTGCCCACAGAGGGCACAAAAAGTGCCCAGCCGATTAGACTCGCGCTCCTGTGCCTTCCCACGACGTCCTGATCATCGGCGCCGGACTGGCCGGACAGCGCGCCGCGCTGGCCGCCGCCGAGGCCGGGGCGACCGTCGCGATCATCTCGAAGGTGCACCCCGTACGGTCGCACTCGGTTGCCGCCGCCGGCGGGATCAACGCGGCGCTCAACCCCGATGACAGCTGGGAGTCACACGCCTACGACACGGTCAAGGGCTCGGACTACCTCGGGGACCAGGACGCAATCGAGATCATGTGTCGAGCGGCGCCCGACGAGATCCTGTGGCTCGAGCACGCCGGCGTCACCTTCCATCGCGACGACACCGGCCACCTTGGCACGCGAGCGTTTGGCGGCGCTTCGGCGGCGCGCACCTATTACGTGGCCGACATCACCGGTCAGGCGATGCTGCACGTGCTCTACGAGCAGCTGATGCGCCACCATGCTCAGCTCGATCGCTACGAGGAGTGGTTCACCACCGACCTCCTGCAGGACGATGAGGGCCGCTGCGTCGGCGCCATCTGTCGCAATCTCCGCAGCGGGCGTCTGGAGATCTTCAACGCCAAGTCGACGATCCTCGCCTCCGGCGGGGCGGGTCAGGTGTACAGGCCGACGACCAACGGCCTGATCGTCACCGGCGACGGGATCGCGCAGGCCTACCGGATCGGCGCACGGCTGATGGACATGGAGATGATCCAGTACCACCCGACCACGCTGGCCGGTAACGGCCTGCTGATCACCGAGGGTGCGCGGGGCGAGGGGGCATGGTTGCTCAACGCCAAGGGCGAGCGGTTCATGGAGCGCTACGCGCCGAACAAGCTCGAGCTCGCCTCCCGCGATGTCGTCTCCCGCGCCGAGCAGACCGAGATCAACGAAGGCCGCGGCTTCCCGGACGGAACCGTCGCGCTCGACATCACCAAGGTGCCCAGGCAACGCACGCTGGAGGCGCTGCGCGAGATCGTCAACATCGGCCGCGATTTCGCCGGTGTCGATATCACACGCGAGCCGATCCACATCCACCCCGGGCAGCACTACATCATGGGCGGGGTCAAGACCGATGTCGAAGGCCGCAGCACCGTCCCGGGCCTGTACGCCGCCGGCGAGGTCGCGTGCGTCTCAGTCCACGGCGGTAATCGTCTCGGCGCCAACTCGCTGCTCGACACCCTGATCTTCGGCCGCCGCGCCGGCGAGCACGCCGCCGGGCTCGTCCGTGAGCTGCCGATGCCCCGCAGCCCCAACGCCAAACTGCTCGACACCGACCGCATGATCGGAGAGATCATGCGTCGCGACCCCGGGAGTGGCCGCCGCGTCGCGGAGATCAAGGCCGAGCTCGGCGACACTATGAACGAGCACGTTGCGGTCTTCCGCGACGCCGCGGGGCTCGAGATCGCGCACGCGGCGATCCGGCGTCTCAAGGAGGAGGAGCGGACCGCGGCGATCGACGACCACGGGACGATCTTCAACCAGGACGTGATCGGGGCGATTGAGCTCGGGTACATGCTCGATGTCGCCGAGGCGATCGTCGTCGCCGCGATCGAGCGAAAGGAGTCTCGCGGTGCCCAGTTCCGCACGGACTTCCCCACGCGCAACGACGAGCGGTGGCTCAAGCACGTCGACATCTCGCAAAACGGTGTGGATGTGCCGACCGTCTCCTACTCGCCGGTGACGATCACCAGGTGGGAACCGCAGGCAAGGAGTTACTGATGGTGAACGACCTCCCGGTCCAGTCATCCGGCCGTGAGCAACAGAGGAGGCTCGAGGTTGGCTGATTACACGTTGAGGATTCGTCGTTACGATCCTGATTCCGGTGTTGCGGCGCATTGGCAGGACTTTCCGGTACAGCTGCGTGAACGCGCCTCCGTGCTCGACGCGATCCTCGACGTGAAGGCACGCGCCGACGGCTCGGTCGGGATCCGCTGCTCCTGTCAGCAGGGCATCTGCGGCTCCTGTGGGGTGAGGATGAATGGCAAGCCGGGGCTGGCCTGCAACACCCATCTTGAGGCGGCTGCCGCCCGCGGCCACGAGGGCGTGATCGAGGTTGAGCCGCTCGGCAACATGCCGATCATTCGCGACCTGATCGTCGACATGGACGCGGTTCACTGGAAGAAGATTCGCCAGGTGACGCCGTGGCTGCTACCCAAGCAGCCAGTTCCGGAGCGCGAGTACATCGTTCCGCATGACCGGATGGTGGATGTCACTCAGACGATGGCGTGTATCCAATGCGGGGCCTGCGTGTCGGACTGCCTGTCGATGGAGGTCGACCGCGACTTCGTCGGACCGGCCGCGCTGGCCAAGGCCTACCGGTTCGTCGGCGACCCGCGCGACCGGGCGCACGAGCAACGCCTGTTCGAGCTCTCCGAGGATCCCCACGGGATCTACGACTGCACCCATTGCTTCAACTGTGTCGACGCGTGCCCGAAGGGCGTCGCGCCAATGGATCAGATCATGCGGCTACGCCGGATCGCGGGTACCGACTACCACCTCGAGGATCCAGGCAACGGCTATCGCCACGAGCATGCTTTCGTCAAGAACATCCGCCGGAACGGACTCCTGCACGAGGCGGACCTGCTGCCGGACTCCTACGGAGGGAAGTTCCATCCACGCGCGATTCCGGAGCTGTTGCAGTCGTTGCCGACGGTCATCACGGCGATGGTGCGCGGGAAGGTGACACCGGCCAAGGCGCTGCTTCACCGTCACAAGGCGCCACCGGCGGTCAAACAGCTCTTTGACTCGATCGACGGGCGACCCGAGCGGATCGAGGTTCGCGAGGGCGACGGCGGAGGTGAGCGATGAAGGTCGCCTACTGGCCGGGCTGCGTCAGTCGCGGATTCACCCCGGAGCTGCATGGGTCGATGGAGAAGGTGGCGCCGCTGTTGGACCTGCAGCTGATCCCGCTCGATCGCGCCGCGTGCTGCGGCGCCGGCGTGATCGCCGAGCACAACCAAGAGCTCGCCGACACGCTCAACGCGCGGACGTTCGCTCTGGCCCAACAGACCGACGGCGAGCTGATGATGAACATCTGCTCGACCTGCCAGGGCGCGCAGACCGAGTGCCAGCGGCGGCTCGACGCCAACCCGGACTACCGCGAACACATCAACCAGAACCTTGCGTCGGAGGGCCTCACCTACGGCGCGCCGATCACCAACAAGAACTTCCTGTGGATGCTGGTCGAGGAGATCGGACTCGACGTGCTGCGCGAGCGGGTCAAGCGTCCACTCACCGAGCTAAGGGTCGGGCCCTTTTACGGGTGCTACATCGTCCGCCCCACCGATCGACTCGCGATCGACGATGAGCACCCCCGCGACCGGTACCTCCACATGGTGATCGAAACCCTCGGGGGAACCGTCGTCGACTACGCGGGCGTGCACAAGTGCTGCGGGTTCCCGATCGTGACGATGAACAAGCAGGCCTCGCTGCAGATGGCCGGTACGCACCTCTCGGACGCGCTTGACGCCGACGCCGACTGCCTCGTCGTCCCGTGCCCACTGTGCCACCTGAACCTCGACCTCCAGCAGCCGGCCGCTTCCAAGGTCGTCGGCCGCGAGCTCGGCCTCCCGGTCCTGCACCTGCCTCAGCTCGTCGGCCTGGCGCTCGGACTCGAGCCCAAGGAGCTCGGAATGAACAAGCACGTGGTCAGGCCGACGTCGGTGATCGACTGGTCGTCCTCGGTCGTCGCGGCGGCTTAGGGCGCGCCTTTAGTTCCGGGCTTGTTGCAACAGGGTTGTTGCAGCCGAACAGGCAGAGTCCTGCTACCACTGAGGGCGTGATCCGAGTGAGCCCGAAAGGTCGGACCCGCCGGCTCGGCCGGGCGGCGGTGCTGGTGCTCGCGGGCGCATCCGCAGTTCTGTTCATCGGTGCGTTGCCCGCGCTGGCCCAAGCGGCGACGCCGAGCGTAGCCTCGATCGCCCCGATCGTCGGTCCAGCCGCCGGCGGAACGCAGGTCACGATCGCGGGCAGCAACTTCACGAGCGACAGCACAGTCTCCTTTGGAACCACCCTGGTCGCTCCGACGTTCGTCTCGAGCACCGAGCTGACGGCGATCAGTCCGAGCGGCTCTGGGACGGTCGCCGTCACGGTCACGAACTCGTCCGGGACCTCCGCCACGAGCGCCGCCGACCAGTTCACCTACGATCCGGTTCCGGTCGTAACCGCGGTCAGTCCCAGCATCGGGTCTTCGACCGGCGGCACCAAGGTCGTGGTCAGCGGCAGCGGCTTCACAGCGGGAGCCTCCGTCACGTTCGGCGGCGTCAGCGTGCAGGTCACTGTCAATTCGAGCACGTCGCTGACCGCGCTCAGCCCGACCGGAACGGGCATCGTCAACATCGTGGTGATCACCCCCGGCGGGACCTCGGCGATCGGCCCAGCCAGTCAGTTCACCTACGGAGCGGCGACGGCACCGACGGTCACCACCGAGCCCGCCAGCGGGGTGTCGCAGACGGCCGCGACCGTCAGCGGCTCGCTGGCCACGAACGGCCAGAGGATCTCGGGCTGCCACTTCGAGTACGGAACGAACACCCGGTTTGCCCTGAGCGCGAGTTGTTCGTCCGGCAACGGCACGCCCAGATCGGTGCATGCCAAGCTGACCGGCCTGACGCCCGGCACGACCTACCACTACCGGCTCGTGGCGACGACGACGAGCGGCACCACCATCGGCGCGGCGATGACGTTCACGACAGCGCAGCAGCCGATCATCGGTGCTCCGCGCGTCGGCCTGCTGCTATCGCGCGTCACCGCACTCCCGATACATCGCCGAGCTGCTCGGAATCCAGGGGATCAACGGCGGAGCGGTCGGCCAGTCGCTGGTGCTCCGGTGCGTGGCCCACTGCGAGCATCCGCTCACGACAACGATCCCGCTGCGCAAGCAGAACGATCTGACCCGCAAGATCGGCCTGACCCGCGGCCTGTTGGTGTCTAAGGCCACCCGGATCGTCATCGACCTCGCGGCCAAGGGCAAGGTCAGCCAGCTACGCCAGTTACGCATTCTTCATCTCGAAGGGCACGATCGCGGTGAAGATCGCCAAGACCGGCTGCATCATGGGCACCAGCATTCAGAAGTGCCCGGCCGCGGCACCGGCGCCTGCCGCCTAGACGTCCTCAGCTCGCGTGGGCGACCGGCGCGACCATGCCTTCACGGATCAGCAGCTCCGCGATCTGGACGGCGTTGGTCGCCGCGCCCTTGCGCAGATTGTCGGCGACGACGAACATCGACAGGGCCCGAGGGTGTGAGTCGTCACGGCGGATCCGCCCGACGAACACCTCGTCGCGACCCGCGGCACGCAACGGCGAGGGGACCTTCTCGACGATCACCCCGGGCGCCTGCAGCCAGCAGCTCCTGCGCCCGCGCCGCCGTCAGCGGCTCGCGCGTCTGGATGTTGACCGCCTCGGAGTGCGCGATCCGCACCGGCACCCGCACGCAGGTAACCGCTACCCCGATCGAGTCGTCCTCGAGGATCTTGCGCGTCTCGAACATCATCTTGCGCTCCTCGTCGGTGTGGTCGTCACCGTCGACGAAGTTCCCCGCCGCGCCGATCACGTTGAACGCGATCTTGTCCGGGTACACGCTCGGCGCCGGCACCGGTGTCCCGGTCAGGTCCGCCCGCGCCTGCGCGTCGAGCTCCTCCAGCGCCCGCTGCCCGGTCCCCGACACCGACTGGTAGGTGGCGACGACCAGCCGCTCGATCCCGACCTCTCGGTGGATCGGCGCCAGCGCCACCATCAGCTGCATCGTCGAGCAGTTCGGGTTGGCGATCAGCTTGGGGTTGGCGCGTTGGTGGAATCATTTCCGCGCAGCGCGTGCGGGTTGACCTCGGAGACGACGAGCGGAACGCCGGGGTCACGCCGGAACGCCGAGGAGTTGTCGATCACCGTCGCCCCCGCTTCGACGAAGCGCGGCGCCCACTCCTTGGAGGTGCCGCCGCCGGCCGAGAACAGCGCGATGTCGAAGCCGCGATGTCGCGCCTCATCGTTCAGCGCCTGGACGACGAGCCCGCCATCGAGTACCCGGCCGGCGGAGCGCTCGGTCGCGAACGCGACCATCTCGCTGCGCCCGATCGAGTCCGCGCGCTCGCGCAGACACTCGAGCATCACGGTGCCGACGGCGCCGGTGGCCCCGACGACGGCGATCCGCGGACCGCCGCTCATCGCGCCGGACCGCCGTCATCGCGCCGGACCGCCGGTCATCGCGCCTCCTGGCCGAGGGGAAGCTCGGCGTGGACCTCTGCGGCGGACAGCCCGAACGCGGTGTGCAGCGCGCGCACCGCGTTGCGGCACCGACCTCGGCCCGGATCAGGCACGTGATCTTGATCGGCGAGGTGTGGATCATCTCGATGTTGATCTCCTCGTCGGCGAGCACCTGGAAGACCCTGGCGGCGACGCCCGGGTGCGAGCGCATCCCGGCGCCGATGATCGAGACCTTGCCGACCTCGGGATCGGTCTCGACCCGAGAGACACCGAGCTCCTGCGACGACCGGCCCGAGGGCGGCCTCGGCGATGCCGGACATCCTCTGTCCCGAGCGTGAACGAGACCTCGGCGTCGACCCCGTCGGTGCGCGGCTCGTTCTGAACGATCGTGTCGACGTTGACGTTGGCGTCGGCCAGCGCGGTGAAGATCGACGCCGCCGCGCCGGGGCGGTCGGGCACGCCGACCAGCGTGATCCGAGCTTCCTCGGTCGAATGCGTAACGGCGGTGATCAGTGGGTGCTCCATCGTCTCGTCTTCTCCAATCACAAAGGTACCCGGCCCGTCCTCGAAGCTGGATCGGCAGTGGATGCCGGACGCCGTGGGTTCGGGCGTACTCGACTGAGCGCAGCTGCAGAACCTTCGCCCCCGACGCCGCCATCTCGAGCATCTCCTCGAAGCTGACGACCGGTAGCTTGCGGGCGTCCGGCACGATCCGCGGGTCGGCGCGTGAACACGCCGCTGACGTCGGTGTAGATCTCGCATACCTCGGCCCCCAGCGCCGCGGCGACCGCCACTGCGGTCGTGTCCGAGCCGCCGCGGCCGAGCGTCGTCACGTCGCGGCTGGTCGAAACTCCCTGGAATCCCGCGACGAGGACGATCGAAGTCCTCCTCGAGCGCCTCTCGGATCCGGTCGGCGCGGACGTCCAGGATCCGCGCCTTGGTGTGCGAGGTGTCGGTCACGATCCCCGCCTGGGAGCCGGTCAGCGAGATCGCCCGATGGCCGAGGTCGTTGATCGCCATCGCGCAGAGCGCGCAGGAGATCCGCTCGCCGGTCGAGAGCAGCATGTCCATCTCGCGCGGATCGGGGCTCGGCGACACCTCCTCGGCGGCGGCGATCAGCTCGTCGGTGGTGTGCCCGCGCGCCGACAGCACCGCTACGACCCGCGTGCCCGGACTCGCGCTGGGCGACGATCCGCCTGGCCGCGCGCTTGATTCGCTCCGCGTCAGCGACCGAGGTTCCGCCGAACTTCATCACGACTACTGACATCGCTCTCGGAGGTTAGGACGTTACGGCCCGCCGCACGTTGCGGATTGAATAATTACAAGGGGTTGAAATTATTCGACCCGCAGGGGCTCACACGGCGCGTCGGCCGGCGAAAGCGCGGCCGAGAGTCAGCTCGTCGGCGTACTCCAGGTCGGCCCCGACCGGCAGCCCGGACGCCAGCCGCGTCACCGACAGTTCCGGGGCGACGGATCGGATCCCGGCAGCGACGTGCATCGCGGTCGCCTCTCCGGTGGTCGTCGGGTTCGTCGCGATGACGACCTCGCTGACCGCGTCCTCCCTGACCCTGGCGTACAACTCGTCGATCTTCAGATCCTCGGGATCGACCCCGTCGATCGGCGACAGCGCCCCCCCGAGCACGTGGTAGCGACCGCCGAACTCGTGCGTGCGCTCGATCGAGATCACGTCGGCGGGCTCTTCGACGACGCAGATCAGCGAGGGGTCGCGCCTAACGTCGGCGCAGACCCGGCAAAGCGGACCGTCGGCCAGGTTGAAGCAGATCTCGCAGAGGGTGATCCGCTCCTTCAGCTCGCGGATCGCATCGGCCAGCGCGAACGCGTCCTCCTCGCTGGCTCGCAGCAGGTGGAACGTCAGCCGCTGGGCGGTGCGTCCGCCGACCCCTGGGAGCTTGGAGAGCTCAGTGATCAGCCGCTGAACGGGAGGCGCATGAACCGACACTCACGACACCTGCTGTCTGGTGCCCTGAGTCACTACAGCCCTGGGAAGCCGGGGAGACCACCGAGTCCGCCAGGCCCGCTGAGTCCGCCAGGCCCGCCGAGCCCGCCGGTAGCCTCGCCGAGCCTCGACGCCGCCAGCTCCTGGGCCTTGCGAAGCGCCTCGTTGGTGGCGGCCAGGACGAGGTCGGAGAGCATCTCGACATCCTCGGGGTCAACGGCCTCGGGGTCGATCGTCACCGCCTTGATGACCAGGTCGCCGCTGACCTCGACCGTGACCATGCCGCCGCCGGCCGACGACGAGACGGTCTCGTCCTTCAGCTTCTCCTGGGCGGCGACCATGTCGGCCTGCATCTTCTGGACCTGCTTGAGCATCTGCTGCATGTTCGGCTGAGGCATCAGCTTTCCGCCTGTTCGTCGATTTCCACGATCTCTTCGTGCGTCAAATTCGTCGATGAAGCGCCTGACCAACTCCTCCTCGGTCAGCGGTCCGCGCTCCGCGCCGGCGTCGACGGCGCCTTCCGGCGCCGGCGCCGCGAGCTCGTAGTGGAGCGCCAGCGAGGTCCCGGTGACGTTGCGGACGGCGTCCGCCGCCGCGCGTCGGTAGTCGTCCTGCTCGGCCTTGCGTTTGAGAAAGGCCGCATCCGCCGGCAGCGCCAGAGTCAGCTCGCGTTCGTCGACCGCAACTGGACGCGCCGAGTCGAGCAGCGCCGCCAACATCGCGTTCTTGGTGCGCACGATCTCGACGACCGCCGGCCAAAGCTTGCTGATTTGGTCTAGTTGCAGCCCCGGCGGGTCCTCCGACCCCACGCCTTCGCGAGTGGGCTCCGGAGAACCCTCCGAGGCTTTCACCGTCGATGTCGCGTGTGGCTCGGAGTCGGAGTCGGGGTCGGGGTCGGGGTCGATCGGCGTTTGGCTGGGCGGAAGCGCAGGCCTCGGAGTCTCCACCGGCGTTCGTGCCGGCAGCGGCGCACTCCCGCGTTCCAACCGCTCAATGCGAGCCAGTAGCGCCGAAGTCGACGGGTCCATCTCCGGCGCGGCGGCGCGAATCAGGACCAACTCCAACTGAATCCGGGGCTGGGCGCCATTCGCGGTCGCCTCGAGCGCCCCCGAGACCAGATCAAGCATCCTCACGGCGTCGGTCTCGTGCAGAGTCGCCGCCTGCGCCGCGAGGCGTGCGTCGCGGTCGGCCGTGAGCCGCAGCTCGGCGGGAACGTCGCCCAGGATCTGGACGGTCAAGAGGTCGCGCGCGTGAGCCTCCAGGTCGCGCAGCACCTGGCCCGGGTCACGGCCGGAGGCGGCGAGCGCGGAAGCTTCACGCAGGGCGCCGGCGGGATCCCGAGCGAGAATCGCGTCGACGGCTGCGAACAGTTGCTCAGCGTCGGCTACGCCGAGCACCGCCAGCACATCTGCGGACTCGATCCGCTCCCCGCCCGCGTAGGTGACGAGTTGCTCGAGCGTGCCGAGCGCGTCGCGGAACGAGCCGGTCGCGTGCCGGGCTATCAGCGCGGCGGCATCGTCGTCGATCTCGACCTCCTCGACGGCCGCGACCCGGCCCACGACGGAAGCGACCTGCGTGGCCGTCGGACGGCCGAAGTCGAAGCGGTGGCAGCGGTCGACGACGGTCGGCAGAACCTTCTGCGCCTCCGTGGTCGCGAGCACGAACACGGTCCTCGGCGGCGGCTCCTCGAGCGTCTTCAGGAACGCGTTCCACGCCTGCGAGGAGAGCATGTGCGCCTCGTCGAGGATGTAGACCTTGTGACGTCCGGACACCGGGGCAAAGGCGACCTTCTCTCGCAGCTCGCGGATGTCGTCGACCGAGTTGTTGGAGGCGGCGTCCATCTCGATCACGTCGAGTGAAGTCGCGGCCGCGATCGACACGCACGAGTCACAGACTCCGCACGGGCTTGTCGTCGGTCCCTCGACACAGTTCAGACACGCGGCGAGGATCTTCGCCATGCTCGTCTTGCCGGTCCCGCGGGACCCGACGAACAGGTAGGCGTGATGGACGCTGCCGCGCTCCACAGCGTGTGAAAGGGTCCGCACGACGTGCTCCTGGCCGACCACGTCGGCGAACGTGCGCGGGCGGTGACGGCGATAGAGCGACGGGCCTGCGGACACGGAAGATCGAGTCTAGATGGTGGCGTTCGCGACTTTCGAGACCCTTAGCGCCGCGGGGCACCCGCTCGCAGCACGGCGCGGAGATGTCCGCGGATGGCGAACCGCCGGAAAAGCCCGCACAACCTAACCGCCGTCAGGGCGTGCGAGCGTTCTCCCCCGCATGTGGGTCAAATCCTTCACACACCTCGGCGGACGCCCGATTGTGTGGGGTTTTCCACCACCCAGCGTGGAGTGGCCGCAGGATCAACGGCCCAGAGGGTGTGCCTCACCTGGCCCTCGGCGGTGCGCGCGCCCCAGCTGAGATGGGGGCGCCGCCGGACACTGGGCTCCAGGCCACCCGACTTTGAACCCGAGGCCACCAGACATTGAGCTCCAGGCCACCCGACACTGAGCTCCAGGCCACCCGACACTGAGCCCGAGGCCACTGGACAATGGGCCCGAGATATGACACGCGTCCTGAACCTCAACTTTCACGGCATCGGCGCGCCGACAGGGCGCGACTTCGGTGCCGGCGAGCGCGAATTCTGGGCAACTCCGGCGATCCTCGACGCAACCCTGGACGCCGCTGTCAGCCGGGCCGATCTGACGCTGAGCTTCGACGACGGCAACACGACCGATGTCGACGTCGTCCTGCCGGCGCTCGCGGAGCGGGGCCTCGAGGCGACGTTCTTCATCGTCCCAGGCTGGCTCGACACACCGGGCTTCCTCACCGAGGCAGATGTAGGCACCCTGGCGCAGCGCGGGATGACGATTGGCAACCACGGTCTAGCGCACCACCACTGGACCGAGCTGACACCGGACGAGCTCTCCCACGAGGTGTCCGAGGGCCGACGCCGGCTCGAGCGGCTCACCGGCGCTGAGGTCAAGTCGCTTGCGATCCCCTACGGCGCCTACAACGACCCGGTGCTGCAAATGCTCCGCGAACACGGCTACGAGCACGTTTTCACCAGCGACGGCGGCATCGCCGACCGCGCCGCTTGGCTACAGCCGCGCGAGCACCTGCGCGCCGAGCGCACCCAGCGGGACCTCGACCGTCTGCTCGAGCTTCTCTCAGCTCTGTAGGACCGGCTCGGGCGGCGCCAGCATCCCGACGGGACCGTTGAGCCGCTGCTCGGTCTGAGGATCAAAGACGTGCACGCGGTCGGGCTGGGCACCGACGAGCACCGTCTCGCCAACCTCGGGATACGCATGCGCGAAGATCCGGGCGACGATCTCGACTCGATGACCGAGCTGCTCGGTGTGAGCGTAGATGTAGCCGTCCGCGCCGAGCTCCTCGACCAGATCAACGGTGGCCTCCAGACCCTCCCCCTCGCCGAGCTGCACGTTGATGTCCTCGGGCCGCACCCCGATCGACACCTCCGCGCCGACCGCGGGGAGCACCGAGCGCTCGAACGGAATGACGCCGGGGCCGAGCTGCACGCCGCCCTCGACGACCCGTGCCGGGAAGATGTTCATCGCCGGGCTACCGATGAAGCCCGCGACAAACAGGTTCACCGGAGCCCTGTAGAGCTCGCGGGGCACACCGACCTGCTGGAGCAGGCCGTCCTTCAGCACCGCGATCCGATCCCCCATTGTCAGCGCCTCGACCTGGTCGTGCGTCACGTACACGGTCGTGGTCTCGAGCCGCCGGGTCAGCGAGCTGATCTGGGTCCGGGTCTGGACACGTAGCTTCGCGTCGAGGTTCGACAGCGGCTCGTCCATCAGGAAGACCTGGGGTTGACGGACGATCGCGCGCCCCATCGCAACGCGCTGACGCTGACCGCCGGACAGCGCCTTCGGCTTGCGGGCGAGGAGCTGTTCGAGATCGAGCAGCTTCGCGGCTTCGAGCACCCGCTGTCTGCGCTCCTCCTTGGGAACTCCTTGGATCTTCAATGCAAAGCCCATGTTGTCGGCAACCGACATATGTGGATACAGCGCATAGTTCTGGAACACCATCGCGACGTCTCGGTCCTTGGGCTCGACGTTCGTGACGTCGCGGTCACCGATCAGCACCCGACCCGAGTTCACCTCCTCGAGGCCGGCGAGCATCCGCAGCGAAGTTGACTTTCCGCATCCGGACGGGCCGACCAGAACGAGGAACTCTCCGTCGGCGATCTCCAGCGAAAGCTCGTCCACTGCGGGCTCGCTCGCGCCCGGGTAGGTACGAGTCGCGTGATCGAACGTTACGGTCGCCATTCCAGCCTCTTCTCCTTCGGGACCGTGAAGTAACTATCTGTGCATTTGACGGCGGCTAATTGCATCACAACCCCTTGACGTCGCAGTGCATCCTGCGCGTGTGGTCGACGAGCCTTGTGACTCCCGTCAACTCCACCAGCGCTTTCAGCCGCACGTCGGCGCTCGAGGCGCCGAGCCGAAGCTCGAGCAGCCCTGGCTCCACGATCTTATTACCGTCGCGGCCGGTAAACGCGCTGAGATCCGCCGGCACCTCGAAGGTGACGGTGGCGCTCTCGCCCACGGCGAGCGGCACGCGCGCGTACCCGATCAGACGATCGACCGGGCGCACGACTGATGCGACCGGATCGTGCAGGTACAACTGGATCACCTCGACACCCGCGCGGTCGCCGATGTTTCGAACCGTGAGCCCGACCGTCGCCGACCCGTCGGTCGAGATCTTGTAGGGGCCGACCGTCGGCCCGACTCCACTCGAACCTCGTGTAGGAGAGCCCGTGGCCGAAGGGGAAGCGCGCCGTTGGGTCGAGGTTTGAGGTCCCGGATCGGTGTGCCAGCGGCCCGCCGAGATAGCTGCTCGGCTGACCGTCGGCCGTGGCCGGGACGCTGACCGGCAGCCGGCCGGACGGCTCGACGCGGCCGCTGAGCACCCCTGCGATCGCGCTCGCTCCCTCCTCGCCCGGGAAAAAGGAGGCGACGATCGCCGCCGCGCGCTCCGGTGCGGTGCCGAGCGCGTAAGGACGTCCCTCGACCAGCCCGACGACGACGGGAACGCCGGTGTCCAGCAACCGCTCGAGCAGGTCCTGCTGGCGCCCGGGCAGCCGCATGTTGGCCGCGTCACAGCCTTCGCCGGAGGTCCCGCGGCCGAACAGCCCGGCACGGTCTCCGAGCATCGCGATGACGAGGTCCTGGTCCCGCGCAACGACGACGGACGGCTCGATCCCGGAGGCGTCGTCGCCGTCGATGCTGACTCCCTGCATGTAGGTGATCCGGGCGTCCGGGAACTCTGCGTGCACGCCCTCCAGCACAGTGGGAATCTCGATCCCGATCGGGACATCGGGGTGCAGCGAGCCGACGTGACTGGGGAACGAGTAGCACCCCAGGAGCGTGAAACTGTCGGCCGCGGTCGGACCGACCACCAGGATCCGTTTGCCCGCATGGTCCCGGATCGGCAGCGTCGCGTCGTTTGCGAGCAGCACCACCGCCCGCCTCGGCCATCCGGCGGGCATGGTCGCGGTCCTCCTCGGTATCCAGCGTGATCCGCCCACGCGCCGCCTCCGGGTCGTCGAGGTCGGCTTCGGTGAAGCCGTCGGGCAGGGCCTCCCAGTCGGGATCAAGCAGCCCGAGCTCGAGCTTCTGCAAGAGCACTCGCCGCAGCGCCGCGTCCACGACCTCGATGTCGACGCGTCCGGCGTCGATCTCGGCGGCGAGCGGATCGCTGTAGGCGCTGACGGTCGGCAACTCGACATCGACGCCCGCGCTCAATGCGGCGGCCGCCGCCTCGCCGTCGGTCCCGGCGATGCCGTGGAGGGTGCGCAGGAAGGTCACGCCGAAGTAGTCGGCCACGACCGTGCCGTCGAAACCCCAGGTCTCTCGCAGCAGCCCCGTCAGCAGCTCTCGGTTGGCGGCCGCAGGGACCCCGTCGACGTCCGTGTAGGCACTCATCACACTGCGCACGCCGGTTTCCCGCACCGCCATCTCAAACGGAAGCGCCAGCACGTCGGTGAACTCGCGCGGACCCATCGACACGGGTGCAAGGTTGCGGCCCGCCTTGGAGGCCGAGTACCCGATGAAGTGCTTCAGCGTCGCGATGATCCCGCGGCTCTGAAGGCCGCGGACGTACGCGGATGCGATCGTGCCGACCAGATAGGGATCCTCGCCGATCGTCTCTTCGACTCGTCCCCAACGTGGGTCGACGACAACGTCGAGGACCGGCGCTAGCCCCTGATGGACGCCGACCGAACGCATGCTCCGCCCGATGCGCGAAGCCATCTCCTCGACCAGCTGTGGATCGAACGTTGCCCCCCACGAGAGCGGAACCGGGTAGGCGGTCGCGCCCCAGGCGGTGAAGCCGGCCAGGCACTCCTCGTGAGCAACGGCGGGGATCCCAAGCCTGCTGGCCTCGGCAATCCGACGCTGTGTGCGCGCCAGTGAGATCGCTCCGACCGTCGGGTCGACGGGCGCCGAACCGAAGGGTCGCGTCAGCTGACCGAGGCCGTCCTGGATCAGGGAGTCGAAGTCGACACCCTCGACCAACTCGTGCTGGAACGGCGCGACCTCGCCACCGGCCGGGGACGCACCGATCCAGACCCCGTAGAGCTGCGCGAGTTTCTCCCGCAGGCTCATCGCGGCGATCAGCGACTCGACCCGCCCGGTCGCGGAGAGGGACAAGTCGTTCCAAGCGGCGACGATGCCGCCGCGCTCTGCCGGACCGGCTGACATCACTTCCCCCCGACACCCATCAGGCCCTGGATCAGGGCGCGGCGGGCAAACAGGTACACCACGAGGATCGGGATGATCGACAGCACCACGGCCGCGCAGATTGCGGGCGCGTCGACCGCGTTGGCGGTCGTGAAGTCATATAGCCCCAGTGTGAAGACCTTGACGTTCGCAGATTGCGTCAGGATCAACGGGAACAGGAACCCGTTCCAGGCCTGAAGCGCCGAGAAGATGATGATCGTCGCCAGGCCGCCCTGGGAGAGTGGCAGGACCAGGTTCTTGAAGGTGCGCCAACTGGAGGCGCCGTCGAGCGCCATCGCCTCGTACATGTCAGGGGTGATGTCGCGCATGCTTCCAGTCATCACGATCGTCGAGATCGGGATCGCGAAGGCCGCCGTCGGCAGGATCACTGCGGGCAGCGTGTCGTAGAAGCCCGCCTTGGAGATCAGGTAGAAGATCGGAATGATCACCGCCTGGATCGGAACCGCGAGGCCGAGCAGCAGGATCCTGAACACGATGGTCACGGTGCGGCTACGGTTGCGAACGATCGCGAACGAGACCGGAGGCACCAGGAAGATAACGATCAGGACGACCGCCCCGGTGATGATCCCTGTGTTCAGGAAATACCTGAGGAAGCCCTGCTGGAAGACCAGGTTGAAATTGTCAGTGGTCAGGTGACTGGGCAGCGACAGGGGTCCGGAAGCCGAGTAGTCGGCTTGGTTCTGAACCGAGCCCTTGACCAGCACGTAGATGGGCACCAGGACGATCAGGAGCCAGAAGCTTGTGAGCACCCCTGCGACGTAGTTGGGACGGCGCGCGGTCACACGCCCTCCTGGGTGCTGCGCATCTTGTCCCAGCCCGAGGCGCGGACGAGGATCAGAGAGATCACGGTGGCGACGACGGCGAGGACGACGGCGATGACGCTGGCCGCACCGAACTGGAAGCTCTGGAACGCCTTCTCGTACATGTAGTACGAGGTCGCGGTCGTCGAGGTGCCCGGCTGACCCTGGGTGAGGATCAGGATCGTGTCAAACGTCGTCAGGCCGCCGACGAGCATCAGCACGATCGAGGTGATCATCGTGTTGCGCAGCTGCGGAAGCGTGATGTAGAAGAACATCCGGATGCGCCCGGCGCCGTCGATCGCGGCTGCCTGGTAGAGGACGTCGGGGATCGCGCGCGCCCCGCCCTGGTAGATCAGCGTGTGAAACGGCGTCCATTGCCACATGCCGACAAAGGTCAGTACGCCGATCGCGGTCGCCGGACTGCTGAACAGGAAGCCGCCGTTGAAGAGGGCTCCGCCGAACAGCCAGTGGAGCTGGTTCGGGAGCCCGAAATACGGGTTCAGCAGCGACTCCCAAACGATCGCGATCGCCGCCGCGGACATCAGCAGCGGGATGAAATAGATCGCTGAGAGGATCGCCCGGTTGCGCTGGTGGCCGGCCGCCCAGACGCCCAGCAGCATGCTGACAGGCGTCTGCGTAACGATCCCGAGCGCGACCAGGATCGCGGTGATCCGGAAGCTGTGCAGGAAGATCGGGTCGGAGAAGATCTGCTTCCAGTTGTCCGTTCCGACCCAGTGCGGCGAGCCGATCGCGTCCCACGAGGTGAGCGACAGCCAGCCGACCACGCCCAGCGGCACGATCGCAAACAGCGCGAAGTACGTGATCGCGGGCAGTGACCAGAGGAAGCTCGGGCGGCCAACTGTCAGGCCGCCCGAGCTCTTCGTGGTTCTGAGCCGCCGACGTTCTGCGAACGTGACGGTGGCCATTGCTAATGCGACTCCTTCAGCCTCAGCCTGCGGCCTTCAGGCTCTGGAACGCCTTGACGAACTGACCGACGTTGAGGTTGTCGAAGTAGTTGGCGACCGCAGTGTGAATCGTGTTCGTATTCGTCTGCGGCCATGCCTGATCCCACGACAGCTGGAACGCCTTGGCCTTGTTCACCAGGTCGTACTGCCACTTCAGATAGGGCGCCGTCGTACCGCTGATCAGCGACGGAGTGTTCTTCGTCGTCGTCAGGTTGCCGATCGCCAGCTCCTTCTTGGCGAAGGCGGACGAGTACATGACCTTCAGGAAGGCGGCAACCGCGTCCGGGTAACGGGTGTTCTTCAGCACCGAGTAGTAGTTCTCGGTGTTGCCGGCGAGGTCATTGAGGTTGCCCTTGCCGCCCGGAACCGACGGGAACGCCGTGTAGCCCAGGTTGTTGTTCACGAACGTGGCGCCGGGGCCGTTCGCCGGGGCGGTGCCCTTGGCGGTCGAACCCTGCGAATTGAGCGTCGAGTAGTCCCACGAGCCCATCAGCTCGAAGGCGGCGACGCCACCGACCATCATCTGGGCGGTCTGGTTCTGGGTGAACTTGACCGAGTCCCAGCTCTTGGACGGACCAAAGGCGCCGGACTTGACGAGCGTCTTGATGTCGCCGAGCGCCGTCTTGCTCGCGGCTGAGTTCCAGACGCTCTTGTTGCCACCGAGCGCGCTGGTGACGAGGCTCGGACCGGCGACCCGGTCGTAGAGGTACTCGTACCACATCAGCGTCGGCCACTGGTCACCGCCGCCGAGCGCGATCGGGACCCGAACGCCCGCCTTCAACAGCGCCTTGGAGTCGCTCAGCAGCTGCGGGAACGTCTTCGGCACTGGGACCTTGTCCTGCTTGAGCAGAGACTTGTTGTAGAACAGCACGACCGGCTGGGTGCCGCGCATCGGGATGCCGTAGTAGTTCTTGCCGATCTTGGCGGCGTTGAGGATCGCCGGCAGGAAGCTCGACTTCAGCTTCGGATCCTTCTGCATCATGCTGTTGAGCGGCAGCAGCAGGCCGGCCTTCTGGAACTGCAGGATCGAGCCGCCACCCCAGTTGAAGAACACGTCGGGGGCGCTGCTCGTGCTCATGATCGTCTGGAGCTTGGTCTGATAGTTGGCGCCAGGGATCGTGGTCAGGACCGCCTTGACCTGCTTGCCCATCGACGTGTCGTTGTACTGCTGAACAGCCCACTTCTCGACCGTGTTCTGGGCGTCGCCGTAGGCAAGGATCTGGATTTCGTTGGCCGGTCGGCTGCTGGCAGCGGCGGAAGCAGTGACCGTGGCGCCACTGGCGCCGGCACTGATCGCGACCGTTGCCGCCGTGGCCGCCAGTGCAACGGAGGCAACGGCACCGCGCCGCAGCCTCCCGCGGGAACTCGACATTTGAAAAAGCTCTCCTCTCCGAAAGTTTTCGACATACTTTTCGAAAGCATGCCTAACGCAGGGCGAGGCTAGCGCTGCATCGATTAGCGTGTCAAGCGGCAACCGTGAAGGTCTGGTATGGATCTTCACCGTTGGACGAAAAGGCGGTAAAAAGGCGAAGCATTGTCCAAGAAACCTGAAATCCGGTCGGCGTCAAATCGCCGCGTAACACTCGCAGATATCGCCACACAGGGCAGCGTTTCGCTCGCAACTGTTTCGAAAGTCTTGAACGGTCGAGCCGACGTGGCCACGAATACGCGGGTCCGCATCGAGCGTCTGCTGCACGAATACGGCTACCTCCGCCGAGTACCGGCCGCCGGTATCGCGGTCGCCCGGATGATCGAGCTTGTCTTCCACGAGCTCGAGAGCGAGTGGGCGATCGAGATCATCCGCGGGGTCGAACACGTGACGCGCGACGCCGACATCGGCCTGATCCTGACCGAGAGCGGCGACCGCCACAGCCCCGGCGCAGCCTGGATCGACGGGGTCCTGCGACGCCGGCCGATCGGCGTCATCCTCGTCTTCTCCGACCTCACGTCGGTCGAGAAGCACAAGCTCCGCAGCCGCGGCGTGAACTTCGTGGTCGTCGATCCCGCCGACGAGCCAGAGCCCGATGTCGCCTCGATCGGATCGGCGAACTGGGCGGGCGGATTCGCCGCCGCCGAGCATCTGATCGAGCTCGGGCACCGCCGGATCGGGATGATCAGCGGTCCCGAGGACATGCTCTGCTCGATCGCGCGCGTCGACGGGTACCGATCGGCGCTGGAGCGCGCCGGGATCGGCTTCGACGCCGGGCTGGTGCGGGCGGGGGATTTCCACGTGGGCGGTGGCCACAGCGCCGCGACCGAGCTGCTCTCCCTGGAGCGGCCGCCGACCGCGATCTTCGCCGGCAGCGACCTGCAGGCGCTCGGCGTCTATGAGGCCGCGCGTCCGCGCGGGATCCGGATCCCCTACGACCTGTCGGTCGTGGGCTACGACGACCTCCGTATCGGCCACTGGGTCGGGCCGCCGCTGACGACGATCCGCCAGCCGCTGGTGGAGATGGCCGAGACTGCCGCCCGTCTCCTGATCCAGATGCTGGAGGACCCAGAGGCGCCGGTCAACCAGCGCGTCGACCTGGCCACGAGCCTGATCGTGCGCGAGTCGACGGCGCCGCCGCGGGAGCTGGCGCCGGGCGGGTCGCTGCACGCCGCGACCGGGTAGCCGAAACCGCCCGACCCGGCGCGCGAAGCCGTGGCGAGCGCGCCGAGAAGATGGCCTCGTGGCCGCGAGCGGATGGATCGTGCACCCTCGGTCGTGGATCCGGTTTGAGGTGCAATCCTGTGTCCTGGCTCCGGCTCGGCGTCCCCGTCACGCCTGAAGGGGATCGCTTAAGGCTGCTTCCTTCCGGACCTGACCTGGTTCACGGGCCTCCATCGCAACGGGACCGAGCCATCATCGCCAGTGCACGAGACGCTGACCCCAAGCCTCGTCCCCTCGGGAGGGAATTCAGCCCCGCGTGAGCGGATTGCGGGTTACAGGGCACCGCTAGCGCCCCGCCTAGCACGATCCACGGTCCATCGTATCTGACTCGCTGGGCTGCGACGGCGCGCCCACGCGTCCGCTTCGACAGCCGGTACGCTGGTGGCCTCCTTATGTCGATCGGAGTCGTCGGTATCGGATACGTCGGGCTTCCGCTGGTTGTTGCGTTCGCGGCGGCCGGCGAGGATGTCACCGCGGTCGACATCGACCAACGGCGGGTCGACGCGCTGACCGCCGGCGAGTCCTACATCGAGGACATCTCATCAGCGGAGCTGCAGGCGGTTCTTCCCCGGATTCACGCGACCACGCACTACGCCCCGCTGGCCCGGACCGACGCGGTCATCATCTGCGTTCCGACGCCCCTTTCCCCCAACCGCGAGCCCGACCTGGGCCCGCTGAAGGCAGCCGCCGAGGCGGTGGCAAAGGTCGTTCAGGAAGGCCAACTGGTGGTACTCGAGTCGACCACCTACCCCGGCACGACCCGGGAGCTGCTGATGCCGGCGCTCGAACGCGGCTCGGCGCTGAAGGTCGGCGACGGGCTGAACCTGGCGTTCTCGCCCGAGCGCGTGGATCCGGGTCGGGTCGATTACACGTTGAAGAACACCCCGAAGGTCGTCGGCGGCATCACCGACTCGTGTCTGAGGCGGGCGGTCGAGCTCTACGAGCGGGTGTGCGACCAGGTCGTCTCCGTCTCCTCCCCGGAGGCGGCGGAGCTGACGAAGCTGCTCGAGAACATCTTTCGCTCGGTCAACATCGCGCTGGTCAACGAGATGGCCCTGGTCGCCGAGCGGATGGGGATCGACATCTGGGAAGTCGTCGACGCCGCCAGCACCAAGCCTTATGGCTTCATGCGGTTTGAGCCCGGACCGGGGATGGGCGGCCACTGCCTGCCGGTCGATCCGTTCTACCTGACCTGGCGGGCCCGCCAGTTCCACATGTCGACCGAGTTCATCGAGCTGGCCGGGAAGATCAATCAGCAGATGCCCTACCACTGTGTGGAGCGAATCGAGCTCGCGCTCAACGGCGTCGCCAAACCGATCCGTGGGTCGCGGATCGCGCTGTTCGGGGTCAGCTACAAGGGCGGGATCGGAGACACCCGCGAGTCGCCGGCCCTGCGGATCATCGAGGAGCTGCTAGCGCGCGGCGCCGACATCGTCTACCACGATCCGTTCGTGCCATCGCTGGACAGGTTCGGGTTGCACAGCGTCGAGCTGGCCGACGCGCTCGACGGCGCCGACGCGGTCGTGCTCGTCACCGCCCACCCGGGCGTGGACCATCTGGCGATCGCGCGTGAGTCGGCGTTGTTCGTCGACCTGCGCGGGATCACCCGCGGCATCGAAGCCGAGAACCTCGTTCGACTCTGACAACTCCCTCATTGGCGTCTTTGGCCCCGGGGATGGCTTTCGGGCACATCCCCGGGGCCTGAACGCGGCCGGTGGCCGGTGGCCGGCCGACAGGCGAATCAGCCGACGTGCGCCAACTCACGCTCGGCTGCGGTGGAGAGGTCCAGCGAGTGCACGACGCGCTCGGTCCTCAGCTCGTGCAGCGTCAGACCGATGAGGGCGAGAGCGACCAGGCCCGCGCCTGACGCGAAGCCGAGCCAGGTGACGGTCGAGCCGGTGAACTCCAGGCTCGCGACAACCGTCCAGGCGCCGACGATGCCGATCAGGGCGTCGAGTCCGCGCTGGGCGAGGCCGCGAGCGCTGAGAACGATCGCGCCCGATATCACGACGGCGAGGGCGCCGACGCCGAACATCAGCCACTCGAAGGTTGAGGAGGAGAACGCCTGCGATGCGACGACCAGGAAGGCGCCCGCGACCGTCAGCGCAACGTTGGTTAGATAGCGGGAGTTCATGGAAACCTCCAGGGAGTCAGAAGACTCGGGTTGGGTGGTCGCGGTCGTGGATGCCGCGGCCGTGCCGACGAAGATCGATTCCGAACTTTCGAGGAAATCGACGACATCGCGCATAGCTTCAATATATATCAGACTGAGCGCTCTGCCTGATCTATCAGTCCACACATACGCCTCTCGACGCGCCATACTCGTCTTCTGGACGAGATCGCCCTCACGCCGCTCAATCAGACTGCCCGAATCGTGCTCGGCATGATCGCCGAAGGTCACACGACGGGCTACGCGATCAAGGCCGAGATTGAGCGGTCGACGCGGCTCTACTGGGGCGCGAGCATCGGAGGCATCTATCCCGAGCTTCGTCGGCTGACCGACGCCGGCCTGATCAGCGTCCGCGACGACCCTCGCGGTGAATCAGTGCGCCATTGCTATGAGATCACCGACGAGGGTCGCGCTGCGCTGAGGGGCTGGCTGACTGACCCGTGCGCCCCCGCGATTGAGGTTCGGGACGAGGCGCTTCTGCAGCTGCGCTTCGCTGGGGTGCTCACGCCCGCCGAACGGCTCGAGGTGATACGACGCAAGCGGGCGCTGCATCAGAGCCGGGAGAGAGAACTGGAGGCGCTGCTCGAGGCCGGTCAGTTCGACGACCCGTTCCACGAGCTGGCAGTAGAGTTCGGTCTCGGCTGGAACCGGTGGGCGCGTGATTGGTGTGAGCGGACCGAGCGCCAGCTCGGGAGTACCGAACAAAAGTCACCCGCCTAGTCGGTTTGTCAAACGTGATTCCGAGCACCGACGCTCCGAGCACCGACGCGACGCCCGAACGCGACTCGCAGATCCGCGTCGTGGTCGTCGACGGCCATGACCTCTTCCGATCAGGGCTTGTGGCAATACTCAACCGCGAGCCGGACATTCAGGTGCTCGGGCACGCGTCTCGCGCCACGCTGGGAGTCCAGCTGAGCCTCGAGCTCCGCGCTCAGGTTGTGCTGCTGGACATGTACATGCCCGACATTGACGGCGTCTCGGCGACTCGTCTGATCCTGGCCGAGGCTCCGGACACCCGGGTGATCGCGCTGTCGCCGACGAGCGGGCGCAAGGAAGTTGAGAACGATGTGGCTGCGGCGGTCAGGGCAGGCGCATGCGGGTTCATCTTGAAGGGCACCCCGATCGGCGACGTCGTGGCCGCGATCCGCGCCGCGGCAATCGGCGGTTTGTGGCTCGCACCGCTTGCCGCGGACGCGGTGCTCGCCTGGCTCCGCCGCGGTCAGCTCGAGCGTGCCGTCCTGTCCAAGCCGAATGCCCTTCTCTCCGCCCGTGAGCTCGAGGTGATCAAGCTCGTGGCCCGTGGCCTTGATAACTCGCAGATCGCGGATGAACTCGGAATCAGCGCTCGAACCGCGAAGAACCACCTGTCGAACATCCTCGGCAAGCTCGGCGTGAGCAACCGAGTGCAGGTGGCGACATATGCGGTCCGAAACGGACTAGGCGGGTAGCGGGAGGGCGGCCGGGTCCGCTCGCTCGAGAGTCGCGACCAACTCAGCGCGGCCGGCCACGCCCGCCTTGCGCGCGAGCACAGATATGTGCCGCCTCACGGTGATCGGCGAGATGTCGAGGTGCTGCGCGATCCGCGCCGTTGAGTCTCCGCGACGGACCATCGCGAGCACTTGCCGCTCGCGCAAAGTGAGGTGTCCTTGGAGCACGCGGTCGAACGAGCGAATCTCGTCGACCAGCTCGCGCACCATCGACCGTGGGATCGCCGCCTGGTCGGAGCGGACCGCCACGATCGCGCGCCGCAGCTGCGAGGGCTCGAAACCAACGGGCATGTAGCCGATCGCCCCGGCGCGGAGCGCCATCAGGAGATCATCGATCTCGGGTCGGTCGGCGAGCACTACGATCGCCGTGCTTGGCACGGCCGCGCTGATCTCGCGAACCGCCTTGATCCCGCCTCCGGGCAGTGAACGCCCGATCAGACAGACGTCGGGCCGATGTAGCTCGGCGGCCTCAACTGCATTCCTTCGGTCAGATGCCTCCGCGCAGACGACTGCAAGGCCGTCCAGGGCCATGCGGACGCCGTAGCGAGTCGGCGCGTTGTCTGCGACCAGCGCTTGGAGCTCCGGGCTCATCGCCGGCGAACCCCCTTAAGTTCGATGCCCTGTGCCCGGGCACGTTTATGTTGAAGCTGCGAATCGATCGTGCTCATACCGGCTCCCCCTGGCGCTGGCAAACGCCAGCGGACCCACCCCGTCATCTTTGCTCACCTCACCCGTGCCGCGATGCGAGCGCGAGAATCGTACCCGAAATCATGTAGGGCTGGCGTTTTTGTTCCCGGCACGGGATGGATTTCGTCGACTGGTCGAGATTGTCGCACCGGCGCTCCCGCACAACAACGGGCGAGGGGTGTGAGTTCTTCCGCGGGCCGTGGGCAGGCCCTAGGCGTTCATTTATGTGAACGCGAAATGGGCCTTGGCGGTCATTGACGCAGGCATTGGCGCACCAGATACTCCCTGACCGAGACATGCGGACTCGCGGGGCGAGGACGCTTTCGGCCACGAGACGGCCGAACCTCGGGCCAAACGAGACAAGCCCGAGGAAACATACAAATCAGGGGGATGTTTGGACATGGGCACGCTTTTGGCGAGTCACGATGTTCTGCGCCGAGAGCGGAGCTCGGCGCAGAGCACAACTGCAGGATTCCGCTCCACAACCAAGCTGGACGATTCACCGCAGGCAACGCGTCTGACGCAGCTGGCGGTTGAACGGGCGAAGCAGGGAGACGAGGAGGCACTCCGTTTTCTCTACGTCCGCTACTCGAACAACATCTACGGCTATGTGCGGAGCATCGTTCGCGATGACCACGACGCCGAGGACGTAACTCAGCACGTGTTCGCGAAGCTGATGACCTCGATCGGAAAGTACAACGATCGCGGCGTGCCGTTCTTCGCCTGGCTCCTGCGGCTCGCCCGCAACGTGGCGATCGACCACTTGCGGTCGATGCGCGCGACGCCGGTCGAAGAGGTGGTGAGCCCTGACGCCGAGTTCGAGGAGGAGCTCGACGACGTCATGGCGATCCGCTCGGCCCTGGCGACTTTGCCCGCCGATCAGCGCGAGGTCGTCTTTCTACGGCACGTTGTCGGCCTCTCGCCAGGTGAGATCGCCGACCAGATGGGCAGGACGGAGGGCTCTATCCACGGGCTGCATCACCGCGGGCGCCGCACGCTCCAACAGGAGCTCTCGCGGCTCGCGCTCGCGCCTACCGCGAAGGCGCGCCGGTCATCGGCCGCCGCGCTGGTCGCCGCCTGACGCGGCCTGACGGTACCGCTAGCCGGATCAACGCCCGGGCCTGTAGGCCCGGGCGTTCGTCGTTCCGGGCATGCTCCGCGACTCGGGTTGGTTGCGCGCCGGAGCTGGACGACCGTCTCGGCAGTAGCCTCGGCTGCGAGATCGATTGGTCCCGCGACGCGGAAAAGTGCTCGCACGCCCACCAACCGGATGGGGTGTGAAAGCTCGTCCAGCGCATCCGGGGAAGAACCCTCACGAGGCTTAGATGGCGATCTGGGGTGAGTGGTTTTCTGGCGGTTGGGGTCGGTGGCTGTCGCCGTCTGGTGTAGTCCCCGAACAACGTTGTTCATCCTCGCGGCGGCGGGGGGCTCCTGGAGGCTGACCGGTGTCGAGGTCGTCAGTCCCAAGGCTGGCTCGCCTTGCCGCTCGCCAACGACCAGACGGCGCCCTCAGCCACCGGCCCCCACTCACGCGACTACATCAGCGGAGCCGAACCACCTCCTCGGCTCCTACACCTAGACGACGGTCTCGACCGGATCCTGGGCGGTGCCACGAACCAGGCCGCGCCGCAGAATCGACGGGGCCCGGCGGGCGATCGCGCCCGTCCACGGGATCGCCGCGATCGTCAGACCGACGGTGCCGCCGACCACACACGCGAGGAACGGTTCGCCGATCAGCGACGACGCGGCGCGGGTACCAACTGCCGCGAGCAGCGCCCACACGATCGGTGCGATCAGGGCACCGATCAACGCGCGCGAGCTTACTCCCGCTCTGCCCAGGACCAAGCGCGCTCAGCCCGTCGCGAAACGTCACAGCACGCAGCGATGATCACAGCCAAGCGCCGTCCGTTCGTCGCTATGCGAAACGCCGGCTCAGTTGCGGCCACCGCTCGCGTGGCGGCCGGATGTGGCTGTGGGCTTCAGCCCTGATCCGCGCGCACGGCTCATCACTCCGCGTGAAGAGTCCGCCGAAACGGATGAGACTTCATGTGTCCAACCTCGGCCCCGGTTCGCACGACGTCGCCTCGTTCAGGCTTCGTTGCGAACCCCGCTTCGGGAAGGTCCAAGAACGCGTCGTCGAAGTCGTCGGGATCTGTGAGGACCTCATCGGCCAGCTCAGGATCTTCCAGCCGCTCTGACTCTCCGTCTTGCTTCTCGTGCTCCTGCTCGGCCGCGTCGCGCCAGCCCCTGACGAGCGCTTCGACGCCCAGGATCGCCGCGCATCCGACCAAGAAGACGATCAGCACGACCAGCAGCACCAGCATCCGGCTCGGGCCACGGGCTTGAATCGTCGCCTGTGGAATGCCCATGCCGCCGACCTGAAGACGATTAGCGTCGCGGATGCCCTCCGACGACGCCTTCGTACTCATGAATTCCTGCAGCGAAGCGACGGCCGCGTTGGCCAACCTTGCAGCACCCGCGGCGGTCGGCGCCTGGGTGCTGAGGGCAATGATCGGAAGCTCGTTGCCATCCGCGTCCGTAGGCACCTGCGTGCTGTACCCGAATCCATTCGCCGGCGGGGATGTGGTGCTGTTGGCCGACGCCGCCGCCCGCCCAGGATGACGGGTTAGTCACGGCGCCAGTCGTGGCAACGAGCTGGCTCGCGTTGACCCCTGCACGATGGGCGATCATCGATTCGATGTCACCGCCCACCATCAGGCTCGCCAGCAGACTGGCGCGAGCGCCCGTCGTGTCAGACCCTCTCGGAGCAACGTTGACGACCTGAGAGCTTGGCGTGTCAACCAGGATGTTGATCGTCGCGACGCCGACGTCGTACCGACGGCTATCCAGGCTGGGCAGCCGAAAATGCAGCGCCGCGCCGACGAGGATGGCGAAGACGAACACCCCTGTGACGAGGATTCGCCTGCGCCAGAGGTGACGGAGAATCGTGACTGTGTCCATAGGGCTATGCCTCAGTGTTGCTAAGTCGGATGAGTGGGCGTTCCTGCCCATTCGACGACATAACGGCGGGCCGCACGAGCTTCTTCCAAGCACGGTCGCGACGCTCGCGACGAGGTCCGCAAGTGAAGGACCATCGTCGTCGTTGATGAAGCGATGCTCGATCGCTCCATCAACATCACTTTCCACGGCATCGGTGAGCCGCCACGTCCGCTAGATCCCGGCGAGGACAGCGTCTGGCTGGCGCACGAGCAGTTCCTGATCGTGCTGGATCAGGCCGCGGGCCGGGATAACGTCACGATCACGTTCGACGACGGCAATGCGTCGGACCTTCAGCTTGCGCTTCCCGCTCTGCGTGAACGCGGACTCACCGCGACGTTCTTCGTCGTCGCAGAGCGTCTCGGAAAGCCGCACTTCCTCGATGAGGACGGGGTGCGGGCACTCGCGGCAGCGGGCATGGATATTGGCTGCCACGGGTTTCGTCACCGGCGATGGCGCGGGCTCGACGTATTGGCGCTGCACGAGGAACTGATCGACTCAAAGGTGATTCTCGAGCACGTCGTGGGTCGATCGGTCACACGCGCGGCTTGCCCGTTCGGCTCCTACGACAGGCGCGTATTGCGAGCGGCCCGTGGGTGCGGCTACGAACGCGTCTACACGAGCGACCGGGGAACCGCTCACCCCGATGAGTTCCTGCAGGCCCGCAACAGCGTCGGGCATGGCGACGGAACGGGCCTGTTCGATCAGATCGTGCGGCTGGAGGCTCCGGGGCACCGAGCCGTGCGCCGTCGCGTGAAGCTCACCGCCAAGCAGTGGCGCTGATGCTCCCTCAATTGCACGCACGTTCAAAGTGACCGCCGGCCTGATCGTGGCGGCGATCGTGCTGGGGCTGCCAGGGCTGCTTGCAGCCCTTCACCTCGGTCTGCTGGCGGTCGGCTCGTGGTTCTATCGCGAGCCGCGAGTCACCGATCAGGCGCCCGTTCGCTTTCTGGTTCTGATTCCGGCGCACGACGAGGAACGGGTGATCGAGGAGGGGCTTGCCGCCATCAACGCCGATCGCCGGGACCGCGACGTGGTGCTCGTGGTCGCCGATCGATGCACCGATCGCACAGCGGAGATCGCGCGGTCCAGCGGTGCCCTGGTGCTCGACCGTGGAGCCGGGGAATCGCCCGGCCGCGCAGCGGCGCGACAGGCAGGTCTCGAGTACGCCCATGCACTGGAATGGGACGCCGTGATCATGCTCGACGCCGACTCCGTGATCGAGCCCGGCTTCTTCGGTGCCTGCGAGCGCGCGCTTTCCACAGGCGCCCAAGCCGTGCAAGCGCGAAGCGAGAGCAGGCGAGGACGGACCTGGGCGACGGAGGCTTCATTGGCGGCATTCACTCTGCAGGGCATCACGATTCCTCGCGGTCGCGATCGCCTCGGCGTCTCGGTTCGGCTGCGTGGAACCGGGATGGTGATCCGCCGCGAGGTGGCGCTCGCCCATCGCTTCCACGCACCCGCGTCCGAGGATCTGTTCTTCACACAGGATCTGCTGCTTGATGGGATCCGCTGCCGCCACGTCGACACGGCTCGGTTGCACTCGCAGGGTGCCAGCAGCTGGGGGGCATTCGGTGGCCAGAAGGTTCGCTACGAGGCAGGCCGAATGGCCGCGGCCCGCTCCTACATCCCGCGGCTGCTCCAACGAGCGTTCGAACAACGAGACGCGGCCTGCTTCGAGGCGGCGTGGTTTCTCGCCTCACCCCCTTTTGCGCTCGGCGCGGTCTCGCTCCTGTTGGGCGCGGCTCTGAGCGCAATCGCCGGCGCGACGCCGCTGACGATCGTCTTCCTCGCCGGCCTGGCGATGCTCGCGCTGGCCGTCGTCACCGGGCTGATCCAGGCCCGGGTTCGGGCACGGACCTGGCTCGCCCTCGCCACCGCTCCCTGGTACCTGGCGTGGAAAACGCTCGTCCAAATACGCGCCGTCGCGAGTGTCATTCGGCGACAGGGCGATTACGGCCCGACCGCGCGGACCTGAGCTCTGACGCACTCTGAGACGGCGCGCGCAGTGCCGATCATCGGTTTGCAGGTACGATGATGCTTTAGTTAGTAGGCTCTGGTCGCCCAGTACCGGTCCCGGCGTCCAGGAGCGCGGCACTCGCCGCCCCTTGGTGCGCAAAATCCATCCAAGCTGCCCTCTTGGAGGAGAACCCTGATGCGGAATATCTGGATCGTCTGTCTTCTGCTCACGTCGCTCGTCACGATCGGCGTGGTTGCAGCTCACGCGACAATCTCAAACTCGCGCGGCGTGGCGGACGCAGCGCACCCCGGGGTGGCTGCCCATCGGCAGTCGTTGGCCACGCAGAAATTGCTGCTGGGGAATCGACGGGTCTGGGGCGGCATGGGCTCCGATGAGCCTGGTAGAGCGGAATCTTTCCCGTTCAAGACCCGCGTCCCCGGAAGAGTCCGAGCGCTGCGGGTCTACGTCGACTCGCGCAGCACGGCAAAGAAGCTGGTCGCAGGTCTCTATCGGGCGCGGCATCGTCGGCCGGGCGTCCTGCTCACGTCTGGTTCGCTGCGATCGCCGACCAGGGGTGCCTGGAACACGGTGCGACTACGGCCGCGCGGCATCCACGCCCGCACCACCTACTGGATCGCCATCCTTGGACGACACGGACGCCTCGACTTCCGGCATCGCGCTTCACATCCGTGTCGAAGCGCCATGTCTCGGAGAGCGCTGGCGGTACTGCCGACGAGGTGGATGACCGGGAAGACTCGGAGCGCCTGCCCGATCTCGGCCTACATCGTGGGCACGGTGACGACCGCGAGCCAGAAGCCGTCGTCCGCTGGTGGCTCATCGTCCGCCACCAGCACGACCCCAGCAGGAGGCGGGAAGGGAAGCGGGAACAGCGGCGGCGGGAGTGGCGGCGGCGCGAACGGCGGCGGGGGTAGCGGCGCTAACGGCGGCGGGAGTGGCGGCGCTAACGGCGGCGGGAGTGGCGGCGGCTCGAACAGCGGAACTGGTCCGACAACCGTCAATGGTTCGGTCCCGTGCGCGTTGACGCATGCCGCGGGATATGGCCCGAGCTCCTGCTGGGCCACACACACGGGCATGCAGGGCGCAACCGGCTACACCGAGGCTCAGATCGAATCCAACCCGGCCGCGTACGGCTTCACGACGCACACCGGCGATCTGACGATCACTAAGCCGAACACGACCATCGACCACGAGTGGATCGTCGGCTGCGTCAAGATCGCCGACAGCGCCGACAACACCACGATCAAGGATTCGCTGATCACCCCAAACGGGGACGCCTGCTCAGGAGATGACGCAGGCGGCAGCGCGATCAACACCGGTCAGGGTTCGGACATAGCCACCAACACCCTGATCGAGGACACGACCGTCGACGGCGGTGACCAGGGCTACGGGAGCCACACGGCGGGCATCACAGTCGATGCCGGCGAGGTTCTGAGAGTCAACCTATTCGGCTTCACGCAGGGCTTCATCTCGGACGACAACACCGCCCAGAACCCCGCCTTGTTCCAGGACGACTACGGTCACGGCTACATCGGCTGCACTCATGACGACGGAACCTGGTTCAACTCGTCGACCTACGTCACGTTCAAACACGGCTACATCATGATGGGCGACCCCGGCGGGGATGAATGCACCACGGGTGCGCTCACCGGCGGCGCCGATTATCGGACCGCAGGATCACGTCGTGTTCGAAGATAGTTACGGGGAGGGAGCCGACGGCGAGGACACCCACGCCGGCTGCGGCAGCACCAACTCGGCATACATCGACAACTCACTTTCCAATCACAACAAGGACTACGGCTCAGGATTCGTCGCGAGCGACTCGGGTAACACCTGGTCGGGCAACTACGTCGCCGAGACAGGAAAGGGCGTCGGGTCCCCATCTGGTGGCTGTTGAATAGATAGTTGATTCCAGGCAGCGCGGAAATCACCATCTGGAGGTCAGTCCGTGGCCAGGCTCTCGTAGATCTGCTGCGCGCGTCGGCGCCACGAGTGTTCTCGTCTGACGATCTCACCGGCCCGCGCCACTGCCCGCCATCCATCGGCGTCGTCGGCGTCGGCGTCCAACTTCTCAGTGAGATCCGACCCGTCCTGCGCGACCACGCAGATTGACTCGCGGGGCAGCAGATCCTCGAACTCGCCGCTCTTCGGGAGCACCCCCAACAGTCTCGCGCCCGCGGCCAACCCCTCGAGGTAGCGCATCACCAGGGGGCTATATCCGCCCGTTCGAGCCGGGTTGTCGATATCCGGGGGCGTGACCACGAAGTAACGACAGCGTCCGACCAGCCTCCCCAGTTCCTGCGGGTCCCGGAACTCGCCGCTGACCGTGGTGAACCTGTAGTCCAGGCCCCGCTCTGCGGTGTACCGAAGCAGCGCTTGGTGGAGGCTGTCGTGGCGGCGTCCCATCCAGTAGGCGAAGATGTCGCGGTCGGTGTCCCGGGAGCGAAAGACGTCGGTGTCGATGCCGAACGGCAGCCACTCGAACCGCACCCTGGGAAAGCGCCGCTTGAGCTCCTCGCATCCTTCACGAAACGCGACGAAACACGGATCCAGCCGCTGGGCCATCGCCAGCATGCCGATCTCCGTCACCGCTGGGCGCCAAGCGTCGACCACGAAGGCCGACCGCCGGGCTGCCGGACGCAATCCGGCGAGCGCCCAGAGCGGCAGCTCTGGCCTGGCGCTGCCCTGCATCCAGAAGAGGGTGTCCGCCCCGCGTATGCTCCGCGCTGCCGCGCGCCATTGCGCCCTACGCTCCCACCTCAGAGGCGGAGGGGCGATCAGCAGCCCGCCCGGATTCGCAGCCAGTGGCTCGAGCAGCGGCGGACCCAGCGTCGTCCAGTTAACCCATGGATCGAGCTGCGAATTGGAGAGGACAGCGAGACGCATACCAGGTCTACCCGCGGTGCCTCGTCGAACTCAGGCGACTCACACCTGACGCCGGGCTACCGCGGCGTGGCGTCGGTCGAGCCAAGCCCCGGCAGGTCAGTTCCGCCGTCGGCTCCGATGATCCCGATGACCAAGCCATTTGCGCCGCGATAGGGATCACCGTAACTGGCTTTGGCGACGGTGTCCCAGGTGCACTCGCGCCAGCGGTTGTCGCCCGAGAAGCGCTCGATCGCCAGCGTCCGGTCAAACTGGATCACCCCGGTTCGGAGGAGTTCATCGAGATAGGGGTTGTAGCCCATCGGCAACGTGACCAGCAGACGCCCGCTGCTCGAGAGCAGGCCACGGAGGTGGTCCAACGCCAGCACGATCTTCTCGGGCTCCACCACCTCGCTGTAATCGAAGCCGACATGCTCGAGCGTGGAGATGGTGAGGATCAGATCGAACCGCCGGTCAGTCGTGAAGTCCACGACGTCCGCATTGACGACACGCGGATCGGCCTCATCCTTGTCGACGACCGTGTGACTCGTTTTGAAGTAGTGAGGGAGAACGTTGCCAACCTCGAGGACCGTTGTGGGGTCGTAGTGGCGCACGATCTCCCACGCGATCGGAAGCTCCACGGCGCGTTCGTGATGCCAGGTCGTGTTGTACCGCGCGAAGTGATACCGGTAGACGTGTCCGGCGAGGGTGAAGGTGCGTCGCGAGCGAAGC
The DNA here is from genome assembly GCA_963805095.1 of uncultured Solirubrobacterales bacterium. Classification (GTDB taxonomy): domain Bacteria; phylum Actinomycetota; class Thermoleophilia; order Solirubrobacterales; family Solirubrobacteraceae; genus Palsa-465. Next base: position 121,511 of record CAWDSW010000007.1, on the reverse strand, counting down.
GCGCGGTGGCGCACGTAGTTCGCGAACGTCCTCGCCTCCGAGAGGTGTAACTGACTCGACGCCAGCGGCATGTCCCGATGGGCGTCACGCATTTGCGAGAGGTAGCTCTGGGTGACGCTGGTTGGCGACGGCGACATCACTGCCATGTCAGCCAAGAAACGCCATCGTCGTCAGCCAACTTCCGCGAGAGAGGCGCTCGGCCCGTAAACCTCATCCTCGACGGTGCGCACGAACGTCGCCTGCGCCGGGCGCCAAGCGTCGGGTCGCGCGCTACTGGCGACGCTGGCCGGATCAGGGGGGTTGTCGAGGCTCTCCAGGACGGCATCCGCGATCCCGGATGGTGTCGGGCTTCCCCAGCGCACGTGCTCGCTGACAACATCGGCACGCGCATAGGCGGAGTCGTTGATCACGGGGACGGTCCCGCACGCCAGCAGTTCCTCAGCCAACAGGCTGACGTTTGTGAAGGAGAGCGAGACCCCGACCCGACAGGAGTTGTAGAGGAGCGACAGCTTCTCGGGTGGCAGCACTCCGTGAACCGTAGCCGGGAATGGAAGCTCCGCGCGCGCGTCTCCCACAACGTGAATCGGAACGTCAGGCCGCTGCCTGTGTACCTCGTCCATCGCGAGCGCTCCGAGCAGAAAGCCACGCCGCGCCGCTCGTGGCTTCGCGTACAGTACGACGCCGTCTCGCGCCGTCCTGTCGACGACTCGATAGACCTCCGTGTCGCACCCGAACTCGAGAACGGTGGCCGTCACCCCGATCCGCTCGCGGAGGAGGTCGGCAACCATGTACCCCACCGTCGCGGAGCGAAAACCAAAGCGATAGCTGTCCTCGACGAGCGCATATTCGGCGCCACGTGGATAGAAGAACGGCTCGAAATCCTGTACCAGGTACAACCGCCTCATCGGCCTGGTGCCATGTCGGGCGAGGAAGTGCGCCGTCGGCCAGGACGTCGCCACGCACGCGTCGACCGATGCGATCCCAGCTCGAGCGTCAGCCACCCGCGCTCGTACCCACGGCCAGCCACGCCGTAGCGTCGCCTCGTGGGCAGCGATGTCGCCGCCGAAACGGTCATAGACGAACATGGTGCACTCGTGGCCAGCCTGCTCCAGCGCGTTGACCATCCGAAACATCGTCGTATGGCCTCCGGAGTAAAGACCGGGCGGTGTACACACCCAACCCACCCGCAGCCGTCGAGAACGCTCGACGTGCTGATCGGGCAGCGGTAGGCTGAGCCGACGCGAGTCGGCGATGTTGTCGAGTTCCAGCGGAAATTCAAGTGCCGCCGCGTCTAGGCGCTGGTAGGCGACCCGCGCAGCCCGTTGTGCGACTGTGCGCCCGCCGGACTCTCGCCAGAGACGTACCCCGCGCGACGCGGTCGACAGGGCGCGGCTAGCGCGGCTCATACGCACGCGCGGCCGGGGTACAAAGGACGAGGACCAGGTGGGCCCACGGATCGCAGCCTACAGCTCGCCGGTCCGGAGCCAGTTCCGGTAGCCCAGCTCCTCCGAGATCCGCCGCGCCACCGAGTCGGCGAAGAACCGGGGATGCCGGACCGCTCGCTCAGCCCCGACCGACTGACGATGCTGGAGCGCCCGCCACTCTTTGAGCCCGCGCGTGTCCGCTGAGACCGCGAGCGCGAATGCGACGAGCTCGTCGACCGGCTTTTCATCGACACGGCCACGGTCGTAGGCGCGGCACGCGTATTCGAGCGCCGTCATGGCCAGGCTGCGCCGCGCGACACGGTAAAGCTCCGCGGCGCCGGGCGGCGCCGTGGCGCTGTCGCCGAACAGGACCGCGAAGGCATCCCGTCGGCCTTCGAGGTCGAGCATCAGCCCTGAGTGGATCGTCCGTTGCATGCTGGCGTCGTGGACGCGGTACAGCCCTTGCACGGGACCGTTGACGTATCCCACATCGCCGAACAGGGCCAGTCGCAGCCAAAGGTGCATGTCGAACGTATGGTCGAGGTTCTCGTTCACGGGGCCGGCCTGGCGCAGGGACGAGGTCCGCATCACCACCTCGGGTTGGGTGATGACGTTGGCGCCGCTCCGGCAACGAGCCGCCACCCACTCGTTGCCAGGCCAGATCGTCCAGCTCCGAGTGGATGCATCGGGCGCCTTGGGCACCGCGCCCGAGAAATGCAGGGGTCGCCCGTAAACGAAGCTCACCTCGGGATGGTTTTCAAGGAGCGCGGAGGCCCGGGCAAGCGCCCCGGGCGGCAACAGGTCATCGGCGTCCAGCTTCACGACGTACTTGCTCTCGACGCGTCCGAACGCGTCGTTCATCGTCGGAATCTGCCCTCGGTTGTGGCTGTTGCGGATGATCTTGACACGAGAATCAGCCGCCGCCAACCTCTGGCAGACCTCGGGCGTCTCGTCGGTGGAGCAGTCATCCATGACCAGAACCTCGAGTTCGACGCCGCGCTGTGACAGAACGCTCTCGACGCACGGGCCCAGGAATCGTCCGTAGTTGTAGGAGAGGATCACGACCGTGACCGATGCGGGGGCAGCAGCCGCCGACAGGATCCCGCGCTCGACGCGCTTCTGGCGCGCTGTTCCGGTGCGACGAGTGAATCTCACGCTCTATGAACGGCTGCTCGCGAGCCCTTTTCACGCCCCCCGAGATGACCGCGGAAACCGTCGCCCCGGTGACGCGTTATTTTCGCGTCATGCACGATTTGGCGATCATCATCGTTTCGACGAACGAGTCCCACTGGATCCGGGCGCTGCTGCCGACGCTGTTTGACCACATCGGCGACATCGACGCCGATGTGGTCGTCGTCGACAACAACTCGACCGACGGCATCGCAGATTTCATCGCGACCGAGTTCCCAAGCGCGCGGACCGTTTGGTCAGCGAATCACGGCATGGGCCATGCGAACAACCGCGGCATCATGACCTGCGATGCGCGGTACGTGCTGGTTCTCAACCCCGACACCGAGATCCTCGAGGGAAGCTTTGCCGAGCTCGTGCGTCTGATGGACGAGCGACCGACTGTTGGCCTTGCGGGCTGCCGCCAGATCGTTCCGGAGGACAACTCGCTCACCATGACCGGCCGCTACTTCCCAAACGCGCTTCGCGCTCTCGGTGACGCGGCCTCCGCGGAGCGGCTCGGACCACGCCGGCCACGGTGGCTCGGTGAGCGCGAGATCGACCCCGCGGCGTACGACCGCGAATTGGACCTCGACTGGACGACCGGGTCGTTCATGCTCGTCCGGCGCGAGGCGCTGGAGAGCGCCGGCCTGTTCGACGAGCGCTTCTTCATGTACTCGGAGGAGACCGACCTCTGCCGACGCATCAAGACGGCCGGCTGGGAGATCCGCCATCTCCCCCAGATGACGATCCTCCATCACGCCACGAAGGACGGGATCAAGCCTCACATCGAGTGCCTCGCGGGAGTCACCAGAATGATGTACGGGCGCAAGCACTTCTCCCCCATCCACCGGTTCGCCTACAACGGCGCGGTTACGCTGGGGCAGGTCCGGCGAGCGTTGTATTCCGGCGGTGGCGAGCAAGGCCGCCAGAAGCGGGCCGCAAGCCGCCAGGTCCTCTTAACGATGATGGGCCGTCGGCCCGTCCCATTCGCCGACATCACCTGCTCGGCGTCGCTCGCCCCGCGAGATCCTGAGCCTCGTGACGCCGAAGTTCTGACCCGGAGCTGCTCGGACGGCTGATTTCCGCTGGGGCCGGCGGGGCTAAGCCTCAGGCTAAGCCTCAGGCTCAGCGCCGCATCAGGCCGGCTCAGCACCGCCGCGCAGCCGACCCCTGAGGCGCATGCGCGGCAGCACCACCAGGGTGCCGAGACACCAGATGATGAAGACGAACAGCGCGGCGATGATCGGCTTCTTTCGAGGTGAGCTAGAAGTAATCACCTTCGCGCGTATCGGGAGTATCTGCGTCACCACGAAGGGTTGCAAGCCAGACTCCCCACCCAGGTTGGTCGGGATCGCGGTCCGCAGAAGACCGCGGTGCGAGGACTGAGACTCGAACACCGCGACGGCCGCGGCGGCGAGCCGCTTGGCGGAGTCCGTGTCGACCGCGCCTGCTCCGATCGAGATCACCGCGACCTGCTGATTGGCGTCGACCGTCAGCACGTAAGGCGTGAAGGCGTCGCCGGCGGTTGCTTTTGCCGCCGCCGTCGCCGTGTCCGTGGGAACCACTGGCTGGGTAAGGTCCGCATCGACCACCGTGACATCGGCAGCGCCGACGCCGAGCCGCCGGGCCACCGCGGCGGTCGACTTCTGGGTGGCCAGCAAATGCGACAGCAGGGAAGCCCGCCAAGGCAAGGTTTCGGCTCCGTGGGCGAACGCATCGACCGCCTGCGACTTGGGCGTCTCGAGCGCCACCTGCGTCCACGCATAGCCGATCGGTCGTCTTGGCGAGCTTCGCCCCTCCCAAGCCGACCAGCACTACCGCGGCGATGATCACCCCGGCACCCAGCTGGAGTCGCCGCCGCCAGATCGCTCGCAAGAAAAGCAACAGCTCCATTTGACTCCCTCGGAGCGGATCAGCCGCTCGCGGGACGCTCCGACATCGCCTGCACGCGCCATCCTGCCCGCACGCGGCGAAGAACGTCAGAGCTGCGCACCATCCCAGGAACGTCAGCACAAACACCATCAGAGCGACCTGGAGCTGAATGCCACCGTTGATCACGGCTCCGGTAGCAGGACCCATCTGCACGAGACGGATCTTGTCCTCCGACGGCGTTTTCTGGACCGTCGCGACCCGGGCCAGATATGCCCTCAGCTGATCGACCGCGGAGTTCGCGAGCGCAGCCGCGCTGCTGGCCGTCGGAGTCTGCGCGTAGATGTCAAGCATCGGAACGGTGGGATTGGCGTCGATTTCGATCCGGTACTGATGAGTCGACTTGACGATGTCGCTGATGTGCCGAGCGGTCTGGGAATTCACCGGAGGCGCAGCCTGTCGGGGCGTGAGGGGCGCCTGGATGCGCAGGAGTTGGGATGGAATGTGCGCCTCAGCGGCGATCCTCGCTTCGACGTCGGTGCTGGCGATGACGTTGCCGAGCAGGACTGCTCGATTGACTAGTCCCGCCATTGCGTACGTGTCCTGACGAAGATCGACCATCTGCGAGTCCGGCGTATCGATCAGCACGTGGGCCACGGCCGTCGCCATCGTCAGCGACCTGGGCTTCAAGCCCGGCGGAGACAGGCTGATCTGCTCGACGCTCCAAATCGCGGCGAACAGTGCGAGCGCGAAGCCAATGAGGACACCTCGCCTGAGGTGCCAGAGCTTATGAAGGCGGATGCCGATGCCCACGGTCTAAAACCAACGCCCGCTGGAGTTACGGACTTCTGCGCGTTAGCGCAGGTCGAACGCCGGTTCCGCTCGCGTCGTGAGACGGGTGTCGTGGGCGCGAGTGGCCGCGGGCGGCGTGCGCCCGAGGAGCGCGCTCCGCCGCGAGCCCGTACGCGCCCGGTTTGATCGCCGCGACGACCAGCCCCGCGACGTATAGGAACGTGAAGGCACCATGTGGAAAGCCCAAGAAGTCGTAGAGGATCGAGGCGACCAGCATCACGGCAGCGGCACCGACCCCAACGAGCGCCGGCGTGGACCGCCGTGGGTCACGGCTCGCCGCGGGCTTGCGCGCGAAGAGCATCAGAGACACCGCGATCATCAGGTAGGCGAATAACCCAAACACGCCGGTTTCAACGAGCGGTCCGAGGATCTCGGAGTCCAGTACCCGGTAGGTCAGCGGGTCGTAACTGCCGAAGCCACGTCCGAAGATGAGGTGCGACCAGACGTCGGGCCGGACGGCGTCGTAGTCGGCGGTTCGATCGCTCACGGTCGCCACGTGCGCGCTCCCCGGTGCCGTGAACTGCGAGATCACGCCGTGGATCACGCCGGGAGAGATGAGCGCGACCATCACCAGCAACACCATGCCCAGTGGTGCCAGCGCGATCAGCTCTCGACGACGGTAGTAGGCGAGGACCAGGATCACCCCCGCCGGGAGCACGAGCGCACTCTTGCGCTGCGTGGCGAATATGGCGGAGATCAGGACGACGATCGCAAGGCTGTAGAGCACCTGACGCCCGCGTGACTTGGTGCCGAGGATCCCGAGAATCGGGATCGGGAGCACCATCGCGAGCATCGCCACGAGCTCGACTCCGTAGCCGGTCGGACCGTCGACCCATGACCGGCCGAGACTGTCCAACGCCGGCCCGCTGCCGCTCACCAGCTCGAACGGACTGTGTATCAGCCGCTGCCCCCAGATGAGGAACAGGTTCTCCTTGTAGTGATATTCGTAGATCACCTCGATACCACAGAGCACGGCGAGAACGAGCGTGTAATTCAGGAACGCCCGCACCTCCGTGCGCCTGACCGAGCTCGCGACGATCAGGAAGATCGACACGTAGGTCACGAGCAGCGGAAGCTTCTTTATCGACAGCATGAAGTCGCCGGTGTGGTTGAGGTAGGGCGCGTCGAGCACCACGCTCAGCAGCGCGCAGGCGATGAAGACGCCGAAGGCGACGTGGACTCGCGTGATCCGCACCCGCGGTTTGGCCGCCGGCCCTGCCGCGCGGGCCATGAACCAGATGACGGCGACGATTGGCAGCAGGATCCGATCGAGAGTGATGTTGATCGGGCCTGAAGCGGTCAGCTGAATCCGATCGAACGGCGTCAACCAGATCATCGCGATCAGGGCGGCGATGGACCATGGAAGGAGCCGAGTCGTACGGGGCCAGTCGGCCGCAGCTCGCGCGGATATCCGGCGCGACGGACGAGGCGGCGAAAGAAGATCCTTCTCGCGGCGGCGCCACGGCCGCTTGAGGATCATCAGCAGCCCGACGAAGGTGAGCGCGAACACGGTGATGAATGTCAGCGCCGCGATCATCAGCTTTGCTGAGCTATGGGTGACGCCGCCGCGTGCATTGCCGAGTTGCCGCAGCTGCGGGAGCTCTCGCAGTGGCCAGTGCTGCTGTCTGGCCAAGGTGCGCAGGTAATCGCGCAAGCCGAGGATCGACGAATTCGCGAGCCGGAGCGCTGAGGGGAAGGACGGCGCCTCGGCGTAGATCGTCAGGATTGGCTCGACCGGGGAGGCTTGAAGCTCGAGCCGATAGGGAGCGTTAGACGCTCGGATCTGGTTCGCTCGCTCCTCGGCGGCGATCTGCAGCAACGAATGCGGCTCACCCTCCGTGATGCGAGCGATGCCCGAGAGCTCGTCGGCTGGCAGGCCTGCGCGCTTGGCGATGTCCGCGAGCACCGGGGTGGTCGTCATCAAGCGTCCGTACAACACCGCGTGCTTCTGGAGGGTGGTTACGTCCCCCCAAAGGGCAAGCCGATCGACGATCGACGCGTTGGGATCGTCGATCATGACGTTGGTCGTCGCGGCGGCCACGGTCAGATTCCCGCGGGTGTTCACCTTGGCCGCGATTGCCCCGGCGAGCGTGCTCACGACGAGCAGCGCGAGTACCAACCGATGATTTTTGAGGAAAGCGAGCACGGCGCGTCGAAGAGAGAACGCCGGAAACGGTCCGCGACTTCCTCGCCATCGGCTGAAAGAAGATCTCAGGTTCGGCCGTTCATCGGGCAGTTCGTCCTCGAATACGCAGGAGTGTCTTGAGTAATGAGTGAAAACGCCGCCCGAGCCGCCGAGTCAGTTCCCTTGGCGCGCCGTACCAACGGACTGTCGCCGGAGGCGCCCGAACCCGGCCAGCTGGTGCTGGTGACGGGCGGAGCGGGATACATCGGCTCGGTCCTTTCCCAGCGTCTCCTCGACCGCGGCTACCGCGTCCGAATCCTCGATCGGCTCTACTGGGGCCGCGGGCCAATCGCCCAAGTCATCGATGACGTCGAGCTCGTCGAGGCCGACGTGCGGGACATGCCCACCACCGCGCTGGATGGCGTCGACGCGGTGATTCACCTGGCCGGGCTGTCGAACGACCCGACCGCGGAGTACGACCCGGCCGCGAACTGGCAGATGAACGCGATCGCGACCGAGACCCTCGGCCGCAATTGCCTCGAGCGGGATGTCGAGCGGCTCGTGTTCGCCTCGTCGTGCTCGCTGTATGACGGAATGCCACCGGGCATGCATGACGAGACGGCTCCGATCGAGCCGCGCGGCGCATACGCGACTTCCAAGCGGTACGGCGAGGAGGCCCTGTTCTCGCTTGTGCCGGATGGCCTGTGTCCCGTCGTGCTCCGGAACGGCACCGTCTACGGCTACAGCCCGCGGATGCGCTTTGACCTCGTGGTCAATACGTTCGTCAAGGACGCGCTGCTCAGGGGCCAGCTGTCCCTGCATGGCGGCGGCTGGATGTGGCGTCCGCTCGTCGACGTGCGTGACGTGTCCGACGCGATGATCGCGGCAATGGAGGCACCGGCGGAGCTGGTCCGCGGTGAGATCTTCAACGTGCTGCACTCCAACTACCAGATCCGCGAGCTCGCGATGCTCGTCGCCGGCTCGGTCCAGCTGCTGGGTCGCGAGGTGACGCTGAAGCGAGGAGCCCGCACCGCGGCTCACTCGCGACTACGAGTGCTCGAATACGAAGCTCGCGAGCCGTCTCGGCTTCCAGCCGTCCCGGTCGGTCGTCGAGTCCATCGAGGCAATCCTCACCTCGATCGACGTCGAGGACAAGACGATGCTGTCGGACCCGCGCTTCTACAACATCCGCTGGCTGGAGCTGATCAATGAGGTCACGCCGCAGCTCGACCACTTCCGGGCGGTCTTGTGAGTACCAGCGGGCACTCATCACCGGCGGCGAGGGTCAGCTTGCGTCTGACCTCGAGTGGCTGCTCCGTGATCGTGGTGAAGTCGTGGCCAGGAACCACGCTGACCTCGACATCACCGACGACGCGGCGATGGGCTCCGTCTTCGCCGCGGTCGAACCGACGATCGTCTTCAACTGCGCGGCCTTCCATAACGTGGAGGCCTGCGAGAGCAATGAGGACCAGGCGTTCGCGGTGAATGCTCGTGCGGTGAAGCGTTTGGCGCGGCACTGCTCCGATGCGAACGCCCAGCTCGTGCACCTGAGCACGAATTATGTGTTCGACGGGACCGCCGGAACCCCATACGACGAGAGCGACACGCCGCACCCGAGGAGCGTCTACGCCATCTCGAAGCTTGGCGGCGAGTACGCGGCCCTGGCATACGCCCCCGGAGCGTTGGTCGTCCGGACTGCAGGCCTGTATGGGCTGCACGGAAGCGCGTCAAAGGGCGGCAACTTCGTCACCCGGATGATCGCGCGTGCGCGCGAACAGGGCGGGCTCAAGGTCGTCGCCGACCAGGTGCTGAACCCGACGTTCACCGGCGACCTGGCCACCGGCATCCTCGCCGCGGTCGACGGCGGTGTCACCGGGACGCTCCACGTGACCAACTCCGGCGCCGCCAGTTGGCACGAATTCACCGAGGCCATCATGGAGCTGGCCGGAATCCAGGTTGCGGTCGAGGCGACCGTGACGACGATCGCGCCCGGCGCAGCCGACCGCCCGCTGAACGGTGCCCTGCGCTCGTCGGTATCCGAACGCGCAGGACTGACGCTGAGGCCGTGGCGGGATGCGCTCGCCGACTACCTCGAGCGCGCTGGGGCTGCTCGCCGGCGCAGCCGTCTGAATTTGGAAACGCGAAAGGGGAGTCAGATGCAGCGTCTGGAGACTCGGCTCGACGGGCCGATCTTGATTGCGCCACGAATTCTGGGCGACGAACGCGGGTTCTTCTGCGAGACATACCGTCGCGAGGTGTTCGCCGAACTCGGGATCCCCGAGGAGATGGTGCAGGACAATCACTCGCGCTCAGGCAAGGGGATCGTGCGCGGAATGCACTTCCAGATCGGCCAGGGCGCCGCGAAGCTCGTCCGCTGCGCCCGCGGCGCGATTGTCGACGTGATGGTCGACATCCGTCGCGGATCGCCGACGTTCGGACAATGGGAAGCCTTCGAGCTGACCGAGGACAACATGCACTCGGTCTACTGCCCGGTGGGATTCGCCCACGGCTTCTGCGTGGTCTCGGACGTCGCCGACGTCATGTACAAGCAGAGCAACTATTACGCCGACACCACCGAGCGCGGCATTGCCTACAACGATCCCGACGTCGCCATCGTGTGGCCGCTACCGCTCGAGGAGCTGATCCCCTCCTCCCGCGACGCCTCGGCGCCGCTGCTTCGGGATCTCGAAGCCGAGCTTCCTTTCGTCTACGGCAGCGCCGCCGATCTTCAATCGGCCGGCTCCTAGCCGACCGACGGAAAAGAAGCGCAGCCGCCGACGCGTTCCTATGAACATGGGTAGGTCGAAGCAACAACGAGTGCTCGCCGTCGCCTCGAGCGGTGGCCATTGGGTCCAACTCCGTCGCCTCGCGCCGGCGTTCGAGGACCAGGACGTCGCGTATCTCACGACGGATCGCGGCCACCGCTCGGAGGTCGGGAACGCGCGCTTCTACACCGTCAACGACGCCAACCGCTGGAACAAGCTCGCGCTGATGCGCTGCGCTCTCAAGGTGCTGTGGACGCTGGTTCGCGAGCGTCCGAACGTTGTCGTGTCCACCGGCGCGGCCCCCGGTTACCTCGCGATCCGGGGTGGACGGATGCTTGGAGCACGCACGCTCTGGATCGACAGCGTCGCCAACGTCGAGGAGCTTTCGATGTCCGGCCGGATGGCAAGTAACACGGCCGACCTTTGCCTTACCCAGTGGCCTCATCTGGCTACTGGCAACGTCCAGTACCTGGGGGCCGTGCTGTGATCTTTGTATCCGTCGGTACGCAGCTCGCCTTCGATCGCCTGATCACGGCGGTTGACGGGTGGGCGGCGTCATCGCCCGACCGTAAGGTGTTCGCTCAGATTGGGCCGAGCCGGCTGCAGCCTCGCCACATCGAACACGCTCAGTTCCTCTCTCCCCAGGAGTGCATCGAACAGATGACGGCGGCGGAGGCAGTCGTCGCACACGCCGGCATCGGAACGATCCTGACCGCCTTGGAGCTGGGCAAGCCGCTCCTGGTGATGCCGCGGCGCGCGGACCTCGGGGAGCATCGCAACGACCACCAGCTGGCGACGGCGCGCAGATTCGCCGCGTTGGGCAGGGTAAGCGTGGCTTTTGACGAGCCCGACGTCGCCAGCAAGCTCGACGAGCTCCACCAACTCGCAGCGCGGCCACAGATCAGCGCGGAGGCACCCCAGGACTTCGTAGCCGCACTGCGAGCGTTCATAGCCGGCCAATCACTCTCACCTACCCCGAAGTAGGGAAACGATGGAGACGGCCGTCGCCACGACGAGCGCAGGAGCGTCCGAGACAACGACTCGGGCTCGCGTTGATTGGCTCGACGGAGTCAGGGCCGCGGCGGCTCTGTTCGTCGTGCTGCATCACATCTGGCTGTCGGTGTGGCCTGCATTTCCACGTAATGTCGGGCCCTGGTGGGTTGGGTGGATGCTTTACGGCCACCTCGCCGTCGCCGTGTTCATCGTCGTCTCGGGTTTCTCGCTCGGCCTCGGACCGCTACGGCGAGGCGGCAAGCTGTCCGGCGGCGCCGGCCACTTCATGCGCAGACGGGCTTGGCGGATCATCCCTCCGTATTGGGCGGCGTTGGTCATCTCGACGCTCATCACTGCCTTGATCCTGCAGCCGGGTCTGAGCAGCGGAGTGGTGGCGAAGGGCGTTGTCGTCCACGGCTTCTTGGTGCAGGACATGGTCGGGAGCTTCGCGCCGAACGGCGCGTTCTGGTCGATCGCTGTCGAATGGCAGATCTACTTCATCTTCCCCCTGATCCTGCTGCTCGGCCGCCGCACCCGCCTTGACATCGCGGTCCTCTGCACGGTCGCGGTCGTGATCGCCGCCGAGGTAGTGGCCGGGTTCGGTTCGCCGCTCAACAAGATCTACCACCTCAGCCCGCAGTTCCTGGCCCTCTTTGCGCTCGGTCTGCTGGCAGTGCACGTCGGGCAGGCCAGCAACACCATCAAGTGGCGCCGTCACATCGGTTTCCTCGGCGTTGGAGCCGTCGCCGTATTTGCGATCCTCGCCGTCGTAGAGGGGTCGGTATGGATCGTCTCGGAGTACTTCTGGATCGATCTCCTGGTAGGTGCCGGCGTCGCCTGCCTGATGGCTGCCATGTTCGCCGGTGGATTTCCGCGATTCCGCCGGCTCTTTTCCGCCCGCGTCTGCGTCGAGCTCGGCCTGTTCTCATACAGCATCTACCTACTGCACGGACCGCTCGTCGGCCTTCTACGTCAGGACGTATTTGGACCGATGCACCTCAGTCCGCTCCTCACCTTCGCCTTCCTTCTGGTGGTGGGCGTGCCGGCGATCCTCGCCGTCTGTTACGGCTTTCACCTCATGTTCGAGGCACCCTTCCTCCGTTGCCGCGGTGTCGAAGCCTTGCGGCTGATCCCGGGCGTCGGCGCAATCTCAAGGGGTCGCGCCCATGCGCGAGTCGAGCCAGGGCTCTCACCGCTCCCGGATTCCGACGAAACCGTTGGCGCAGCTGGTCCAGCAGCGGTTCCCGCGACCCAGGCCTTCCGATGACGATGACGACAGCGCGTCCCCAAGCGTCAGCGCTCCAGGGCCTCGATCTCACCGAGCCCAGAGCCCTACATGTCGAGATGCTCGCCTCGTTCGAGGCGGCGCAATCGATCGAGCCCGAGTGGAATGCGCTGGTCGGCGAACTCGGGCAGTCTCTATACGCAACCCTCGATTGGTATCGGGTGTGGTGGCGGCACTACGGCCGGCACCGCGACCTTCGACTGTTCCTGATTCGCGCCGAGGAGGAGCTGATCGGAGTCCTGCCCTTCTTCGTTGAACGCCTTTGGCTTCCGCTCGGGCGGACCTCCGTCGCGAAGCTGGTGGGCTCTGATTCGACCGTTGCCCTCGTCGAGCCGCCGGTGATTCCGGAGCTGGCAGCCGACGCGTTTGAGCTCGCCATTCGGAGCCTCATCGCGCAGGACGGCGTCGACATGGTGCACATCGGTCCCTGCTCCAGTCCGGGCATCTATCCCGCGGCGGCCCGGCAAGCGGCGCTCGAGCTCACGGATGTCGCGCGCGTGGTCCGCGATCGCGAGCGCGGCAGCTACTCGATTTTCGAGATGCCAGATGGGTTCGACGCATACCTTCGGACCCTGAGCAAGAACCAGCGTCACAGTTACCGGCGGAATCTGAACAAGCTCACCAAGACGTTCGACCTGGAGGTTGATGTCGTACGCGATCCCGCGGACGTCGAGCGTGAGTTCGATGCCTTCGCAGAGATGCACCAGTCGCAGTGGCAGGCTGTCGGCAAGCTCGGTCACTTCGGCGACTGGCCGGGCTCGCGAGACTTCTCGCTCGATCTGGTTCGTACCCTCGCGCCACTGGACGGCGTCCGAATTCTCCGGCTGCGCGCGGACGGCGAAGTCGTGGCCTACCACTGGTGCCTGAGGACGAATGACACCTACCACTCACGGCTCGTTGGCAGGCTGACCGGCGAACGATGGGATGCGTTCGGGTTGGGCAGAGTCAACCAGTTGAAGATGATGGAGTTCGCCAGCGCCGAGGGTGCAACCGTGATGGAGGCAGGCACAGGCCGCTACGACTACAAAGACCGGCTGAACGCGGGGACGATTCCGCTGCACAGTGTCACCGTCAGCGGGCGACGGCCGCTCGCCGGTCTGCGTGCTCGGCTGATGCTGGCGTACGGCGACCTGATTGACCTCGTGTATTACCGCGTGTGGTATCTCCGGCTCGCTCCGCGGGCGCCGTTCCTACGCAGACCGCTGTGGCGCAGCTGGACTCGGCGGCGGTTCTAGGCGCGCGTGATGACCCACGGCCAGAGCACAAGCACAGCGTCGTTGACCGACGAGCATCAGGCGGCACGCTCTGTGCAGCCATCGGCTACGCGCCACCGCGTAGTCGAGGCGAACGCCCTCTCCGACGTCGAGATCACGCGGTGGCTCGAGCTACGGGGATCGAACCCGGACCTCGACAGCCCGTATTTCCATCCCGGCTTTGCCGGCGCTGTGGCCGCAACCAGGCCCGGCGTCCAGGTGATCATCGGCGAGGACCGGCTCGGCTCGATGGTCTCGTTTCTGCCAATCCAACTCCACAACGCGACGTGTCGACCCGCCGGGACCCCTGCCGCTGATTTCCAGGGTCCGATCTGCGCGCCCGGAGCCGACTATGACGTGATCGCCGCAATCGCGGCCGCGGGTGCCTCCTCCTACGACTTCGATCACCTGCTCGATCCCGGATCGGGGTTCGACCCCTGGACATTCGGTCGCCTCCAGTCGCCTCACCTAGACGTAACCGGCGGGCTCGAGGGCTATCTCTCTCGGGCATCGCGCAGCGGCAAGGACAAGGTGGCCGAGGCGCGCCGTTTGAGCAACAAGGCCGAACGGGAGCACGGGCCGATTCGCCTGGTGGTCGATTCTGAGGACGCAGAGCTACTCGACGCGATCATTGCGCTGAAGCGGCGCCAATACGCTCAGACCGGGGCACGCGATTACTTCGCAGACGCCGAGCACATCGAACTCCTGCGCCTGTTGCTGAGCACCCGCGACGCGGACTTCGGCGGACTGCTCTCGGCTGTCTACGCTGGTCCGCACCTGCTGGCCGCTCACTTCGGTCTACGCGCGGGCCCCATCCTGCACTGGTGGTTCCCGGTCTATGAACCAGAGTTCTCGCGCCTATCCCCTGGATGGATACTGCTGCGAGCGATGATCGACGCTGCACCGGAGCTTGAGCTGGAGCGAATCGACCTCGGGCGCGGGATGGACGACTACAAGCGCCGCGCGATGACCGGGTATCGGCTCGTCTCCCAGGGGGCCGTGATTCGCAACCCGCTGCGGCGCAGAGCGGCAGGCGCCCGACGCCGGGCATTCGCGGTGGTCAAGCAGTCCCCGGCGGCTCCGGCACTGCGCGCGGGAGTCCGCTACGCGCGGTCCCGCTCCCGCTGACGACGGCACCGGCCGCACAACTCCTTGCACGACCGGCGGCCGGTCCAAGGGCCGGCCGCCGGAGTCAGATTGCCGAAACGATGTCGGCAAGCCGCTGATGCAACGATCGATTTCGGATCAGCAGGCAGCTCCCTGCGGATCGCCGATCGTCCCCAGGCTGGTGCCGTCGTTATTCATCGCGACGTTCCCGGCCCAGACGTTCCCGATGTCGCTGGCGACGAACCCCGAGCCGTAGTCCTTCGCGTCGCTGGAGAGGACGTTGTTGGTGTAGGCCGAATTGGTGCTGCCGCAACCAGCATGCGTGTCCTCCCCGGTGACGCCCTCGCCGTAGCTGTCGTCGAAGACAACGTGGTTCTGGGGGCCGTAGTCTGAGCCCCCGGTGAGGGCGCCGGTTGAGCATCCCTCCCCGCCGCTGGGCTGCGTCGGATCGTTGGTCATGACCCAGCCGTGTTCGAAGGTGACGTAGCTCGACGTGTTGAACCACGTTCCGTCGTCGTGGGAGCAACCGTAGAAGTCGTGAGCGTAGTCATCCTGGAACAGCGCCGGTGCCTGCGCCGTGTTGGCGTCTGAGATGTAACCCTGAGCGAAACCGAAGAGATTCACGCGGAGCACCTCCCCGCCGTCTACTGTGATACCAGCGTCGTGGCTGCCGTAGGGAGGAGTGCCACCGTCCACGGTGTCGTCCTCGATCAGCGTGTTCGTTGCGATCTTCGGACCCTGGCCGGTGTTGATGGCCGAGCCCCCAGCGTCATCCGCTGAACAGCCTCCGCCTGATGTGATCAGGGAATCCTTGATCGTCACATTGTTCGCGCCGTCGGCGATCTGGATACAACCGTCGATCCACTCATGGTCGATCGTCGTGTTCGGCTGAGTGATCACCAGGTCCCCGACGTGCTTCGTGAATCCCACCGCCGTAGGGTTTGCCTCAATCTGCGCTTCGGTGATCCCGGTGGCGCCGAGGACACCCGTGTGCGTAGCCCAACACGAGTTGTTCGGATCAGCACCGGCGTTGTGAGTCAACGGACACGTGACGTTGACGCTGGAGCTCGAAGGCTCAGCGACGGGTCCGATTCTGGCCATCGCGGTCGCGGTGCCCGCCGAGTTGGTCGCCGTAACCGTCACCGAGACGACGTTTCCGACGTCGGCTGCCGATAGGGAGTCGGTCGGGCCGGTCGCGCCGTCGCTCCAGCTGTACTGGTAGGTGATCGGCGACGTACCAGACCACGACCCGCTTGAGGCGGTCAGTGTGTTGCCCTGCTGCGCAACGCCGCTGATCGTCGGCGGGCTCGTGTTCGATGGAGGAGCCAGCGGTGCCGCGGCGACTGGTCCGATGCTGGCCGTCGCGGTGCCGGTGCCCGCCGAGTTGGTCGCGGTGACCGTGACCGTCACCGTCTTCCCGACGTCGGCTGCCGAGAGGCTGTCGGCCTGGCCGGTTGTGCCATCGCTCCAGCTGTAGCGGTAGGTGATCGGCGACGTACCGGACCAGGACCCGCTTGAGGCCGTGACCGTGCTGCCCTCCTGCGCCGTACCGGAGATCGTCGGCGCGCTCGTGTTCGACGGCGGGGTGGCCGCGGGCTGCGTTGGCGGTGCCGCGGCGACTGGTCCGATGCTGGCCGTCGCGGTGCCGGTGCCTGCCGAGTTGGTCGCGGTGACCGTGACCGTCACCGTCTTCCCGACGTCGGCTGCCGAGAGGGTGTCAGCCTGGCTGGTTGTGCCATCGCTCCAGCTGTAGCGGTAGGTGATCGGCGACGTACCGGACCAGGACCCGCTTGAGGCCGTGACCGTGCTGCCCTCCTGCGCCGTACCGGAGATCGTCGGCGCGCTCGTGTTCGACGGAGCGGTCGGTGCTGGCTGCGTAGGCGTTGTCGGGGTGGTGACGGTGCCTGTCGAGCCCGAATCGGGCGGCGTCTCGCTGCTCAGGTAGAAGCTCGCGGGACAGTATCCGGACGCCGTCCACTTCTTGTGCCATGACGACGGAATTGACGAAAGCCCAAACTGACTTCCGACGGTGGAGCAGCTACCGGCGTGGTTGTCGCGGAAGTTGAAGGTGCCGCCAGTCCCGAGCAGCGCCAGCCAGTAAGTGGTTCCGCTGGTCAGATTCGCGCTCGGGAGCGCAACGTCGTTCCACGCTCCATGCTGCGGCGCGGCAAGCGTTCCTGAGGCGAGCAGCTTTCCGGGTTCGCCGCCGGCATCGGAGTAGAGACCAACCGATATCGTCGTGGCCGAGTTGCCTGCGTCGATGTAGATCTCAGCGTCGGACACGGTCCCTGTGACGCTCGCGTCGTAAGCCCATGCCTGGGCCTCGCCGACCGCGTTGTTGTCGGACGTGGGCTCGAGGTTCTGATCTCCGATCACGACAGAACCAGAGGTCGCGGTCGTCGCTGAGACCGCCGGTGCGGCTGTGGTTGCCGCCGCGGCGACGGCATTGGACGTCGCTGCAGCAGCGAGCGCAATACACGCAGGAATAACCGCGAGCACGTACATACGTCGGGGCATCGGATCCCTCCTTGAGCGCCCTCCGCGGTTCCCCGGAGCTCATCCACACGTCCTCCACGCGGGGCGCATTTCCGTTTTTCCTTGTTGCTAGGGGGCCCGGTCAAAGCTTGCCTGCCGCGACCCGGCCGTCGGTACAAGGTTCGGACGAGATTCAAGCGGCCTTGACGCCAAATTGGTGGATCATCGACCGTTTGTCCACTTTTCGTCCAACCGGCGGCCAGCCGCGCACCTCAAATCGCACCTCTGTTGGGGACGGACAGAAAGTCGGGGCCTTGTCGCCCGTTTGTAGGGGGAAACGATGTCCGCGCAGCTAGAACCATCAGCGTTGGTCGAGGAAACGGTCCCGCTCACGGCGGGCCAATTTGCCTCTGCCGAGACTCAGACCGTCGGCGGCTTCGGTGTGCCGGACGCGATCGAGGAGCGCCCGGCCGCCCGAGTGATCTGGCGCGAGGCGCTGCATCGACGGTCGCTCGGGCTCACCGATTTCCTGGTAACCACGTTGACCGTCGCGTTCGTGCTCCGGCCGTTCGGGCACCACGCGATCGCCGTCACGGGCCCAGCGGCCGGCGCGCTTCTGCTGGTGCTCTTCAAGATCGCGGGGCTGTACGACCGCGACGACCTACGGCTGGTCCACTCGACACTCGACGAGGTACCTCTGCTCGCGCAGCTGACCGGTCTGTTTGCGCTCTGCGTCGGGATCATTGAGAGCACTGCGCTGGGCGGAGCGCTGAGCGGAGACCGTATCGCCCTGCTCTGGCTGCTCACATTCGCCGCCGTCGTCGTCGGACGGGTAGTGGCCCGAGCTCTCGCCTACCGCGCCTCTCCACCGGAACGGTGCATGGTCATCGGCGAACCGGCGGTGGCGCACCGTGTCCGCCAGAAGCTCGAGGCCAGCCGTGCTCGGGCCGAGGTGGTCGCCTCACTGCCCTTGGGGGCCGGTGACATTGCGGCTGAAGACTGGCAGGTGATTCCAGGCCTGATGCGCGACATTGTCGCGGCGCTGAACGTCCATCGGCTGATCATCGCACCGACAAGCAGCGATGCAGGCGGCACCGCAGAGCTGATCCGCGCTGCCAAGGCGGTCGGCGTGAGGGTCAGCGTCCTGCCTCGGATGCTCGAGGTCGTGGGCTCCGCGGTTGAGTTTGATGACGTCGACGGCATGACCGTGCTGGGCGTGAGGCAGTTCGGGCTAGCCCGGTCCTCGCGTTTGCTCAAACGAGCATTCGACTTCTGTCTCGCTGCGCTCGGCGTCGCCCTGCTCAGTCCGCTTCTGGCGGCTATCGCGCTCGCAATTCGAGTCGAGTCCAGCGGCGCGGTCTTCTTCAGGCAGACTCGTGTCGGTCGCGATGGCAGACACTTCGGGATTCTCAAGTTTCGCTCGATGGTCGCCGACGCCGACGCCCAGAAGGACGAGCTGCGAGCGCTGAACGAGGCCGGCGACGGCCTGTTCAAGCTCACAAACGATCCCCGCGTCACGCGCGTCGGGAGGGTTCTGCGACGTACCTCACTCGACGAATTGCCGCAGTTGTTCAACGTCGTCCGCGGCGAGATGAGTCTCGTCGGACCCCGTCCCCTGGTGCTCGACGAGGATGCCCAGGTCCGCGGACTCGATCGCAGCCGGTTGCACCTCACACCCGGCATGACCGGCCCTTGGCAGATTCTTGGGACCCGCGTCCCGATGCAGGAGATGGTGGGGATCGACTATCTCTATGTCGCCAATTGGTCCCTGTGGCTCGACCTGAAGCTACTGATCCGAACCGCGCGACATGTAGCGCGGCGGGCCAACCACTGACGTTCGCGGGCGCTAGCGCGTCCGCGCTCGAGTGATGCGTCGCCACAGCGACAATCGCGCGAGTTACGAGGGCCGGACCGCGTTGCTTTAGGTCGGGTAGAAACTGTCATCTCCAGCTGTAAGGGACCTTAGACGCATGACTGCATTTGTGAGAATAAAGACGCGAGCTGCGACTCGATCAATATCTGAGCGAGCGCGTTCGGGCTATCAACGCGGGCCCGGGTGGCTCCGTGTTGGGCGCGTCGCCACGGGTGCGCTTTGCCTCTCTTCGGCGTTGGCGGTCACCTGTTCAATCGGGGCGAGCGCCTCAACTCCGAGGCTTCCTTCGAAGACGGCAACGGCACCGTTCGCGCTGTCGGTGCGAGACATCTCGCTACGCGCGCACGATGACCGAATCACCGGAACCGCAACGATCCTCAATACAGGACCGCTGACCGTCAGACCGACGACGGGTGTCGTCGGCATCAGGGGTGCTTCCGGCGGCCTCGGATCAGGCCTTCTCACCTTCTCGGTTCGTTCGCTGGCGCCAGGGAGTTCGACGAAGATCCGACTCCAGACACCTCCCATCCGCAGGCTTCCTGCGGCGTCCGGAACCTACAAGACGCTGATCTGCGTCGACATCAACAGTCAGTTGAGACGATTTGCCGAAGCTTCAAATTGCGCGCTTGGCGGAAACGTCGCGCTCTCGACAAGCGCTTCGGTTAGGCCATCGGGTCCCGCCCCGAATACCACACTCATGCCGCGGCAGACAAATGCGCGCACACCCGCAACCGTCGTTTTGCGCTTTGGATCGACAATCGTACGCAGCACGTTTCAATGCAGCCTTGACGGTGGCCCGTGGCTCACATGCCGCAGTCCTCGGACATACGGCGCACTCGTACAAGGCTCACACGCCGTTTCGGTTCGCGCGATCGGTCCGGCGGGGAAGGCAGATCCAACTCCCGCTCGGACGTCGTGGAGCGTCGCACCGGCTCGTCCGCTGGTGGCGAACACCAGCCCAGTAGTCGTCTCAGCCGGTGACGGCTCGGGCGCCCCGACCGCACTCAGCGACAGCACGAGCGCTTCGAAACCGTCCGGCCACAGCACGAGCGACACCAGCGCGTCCGGTGATGGCACTAACCCTTCGAACCCGAACCCGCCGGTCACGTATTCGATCGGTGGAACGGTGTCGGGCCTGTCCGGGTCGCTGGTGCTACAGGACAACGCCGGCGACGACCTGCCGATCAGCAGCGATGGCGCGTTCACCTTTGCCAGCGCGCTGGCTGGTGGTGCCGCCTACCAGGTGACGATCAAGACGCAGCCGCCCGGACAGAAGTGCACGACGTCGAACGGCTCAGGCACCGTCTCGTCCGCGCAGGTCACCGACATCGCGGTTACCTGCGCGACGGCGCCGCCTGGCGCCGATGGTTTCGGTCGACCGAATGGTGGCAGTCTGGGTGCCGGTTGGGTGGCAATGAATGACGGTGGGCTGGGGATCTCCGGCGGCGCGGCGGTCGGGACCTCGAGCGGGTACTCGGGCGATATCCGGATCGGCGAGGACTACGGCAGCGACCAGTACTCGCAGATCGTTCTGAGCTCGACCCAGCTCTCGACGGGGCAGTGGATCGGCCCGGCGGTCCGCAGCCAGGACGGCGGTCAGGACACCTACCTGGGGATCTACTTCTGGCAAAACGGCAACCCCAGCCTCCAGCTTTATAAACGCTCCGACGGCACCTGGGCGCAACTCGGCAACAGCTACCCGGTCGCGCCGCTGCCCGCCGGCACCGTGCTCACGCTTGTCGCGATCGGATCCCAGATCTCGTTCCTCGAGAACGGGATCGAGCGGATAACCGTCAACGACAACTCGCTCACCGGCGGAGATCCCGGCGTCATGGCGTTCGGAACCCCGAGCGTTGCCAGCTGGTCCGGCGACGACGCCACCGCGACAAACCCGACGATCAAATACTCGGTCGGTGGAACGGTTAGGGGCCTGTCCGGGTCGCTGGTGCTACAGGACAACGCCGGCGACGACCTGCCGGTCAGTGGCAGTGGTCGGTTCAGCTTTGCCAGCGCGCTGGCTGGTGGTACCGCCTACCAGGTGACGGTCAAGACGCAGCCGGCCGTAGAGACGTGCACGATCGCCAACGCCAACGGCACCATCTCCTCCGCGCCGGTCACGAACATCAAGGTCACCTGCAATCACCCACCGCCTGGCGCCGATGGTTTCGGTCGGCCGAATGGTGGCAGTCTGGGTGCCGGTTGGGTGGCAATGAATGACGGTGGGCTGGGGATCTCCGGCGGCGCGGCGGTCGGGACCTCGAGCGGGTACTCGGGCGATATCCGGATCGGCGAGGACTACGGCAGCGACCAGTACTCGCAGATCGTTCTGAGCTCGACCCAGCTCACCGACGGGGCAGTGGATCGGCCCGGCGGTCCGCAGCCAGGACGGCGGTCAGGACACCTACCTGGGAATCTACTTCTGGCAAAACGGCAACCCCAGCCTCCAGCTTTATAAACGCTCCGACGGCACCTGGGCGCAACTCGGCAACAGCTACCCGGTCGCGCCGCTGCCCGCCGGCACCGTGCTCACGCTTGTCGCGATCGGATCCCAGATCTCGTTCCTCGAGAACGGGATCGAGCGGATAACCGTCAACGACAACTCGCTCACCGGCGGAGATCCCGGCGTCATGGCGTTCGGAACCCCGAGCGTTGCCAGCTGGTCCGGCGACGACGCCACCGCGACAAACCCGACGATCAAATACTCGGTCGGTGGAACGGTGTCGGGCCTGTCCGGGTCGCTGGTGCTGCAGGACAACGCCGGCGACGACCTGACCGTCAACAGCGACGGATCGTTCGAATTCCAAACGCCGCTGGCCGATGGCAGCGCCTACCACGTCACGATCACCAGCAGCCCAACCGGACAGACCTGCACGATCGCCAACGCCAACGGCACGATCTCCTCCGCGTCAGTCACCAACCTCACTGGTCACCTGCACGAGCCCACCGCCTGGCGCCGATGGTTTCGGTCGGCCGAATGGTGGCAGTCTGGGTGCCGGTTGGGTGGCAATGAATGACGGTGGGCTGGGGATCTCCGGCGGCGCGGCGGTCGGGACCTCGAGCGGGTACTCGGGTGATATCCGGATCGGCGAGGACTACGGCAGCGACCAGTACTCGCAGACCGTTCTGAGCTCGACCCAGCTCACCGGGGGGCAGTGGATCGGCCCGGCGGTCCGCAGCCAGGACGGCGGTCAGGACACCTACCTGGGGATCTACTTCTGGCAAAACGGCAACCCCAGCCTCCAGCTCTATAAACGCTCCGACGGCACCTGGGCGCAACTCGGCAACAGCTACCCGGTCGCGCCGCTGCCCGCCGGCACCGTGCTCACGCTTGTCGCGATCGGATCCCAGATCTCGTTCCTGAGAACGGGATCGAGCGGATATCCGTCAACGACAACTCGCTCACCGGCGGAGACCCCGGCGTCATGGCGTTCGGAACCCCGAGCGTCGCCAGCTGGTCCGGCGACGACGCCACCGCGACAAACCCGACGATCAAATACTCGGTCGGTGGAACGGTGTCGGGCCTGTTCGGATCGCTGGTGCTACAGGACAACGCCGGCGACGACCTGACCGTCAGCAGCGACGGATCGTTCGAATTCCAAACGCCGCTGGCCGATGGCAGCGCCTACCACGTCACGATCACCAGCAGCCCAACCCAGCAGACCTGCACGATCGCCAACGCCAACGGCACGATCTCCTCCGCGTCAGTCACAAACCTCCTGGTCACCTGCACCAGTCCTCCGGCCGGGATGCAGGTCCAGTTCGAGGGCTCCGATGCAAACGGCGTCGCGTCGTACGCGTTCACCTCCCCGATGATGGAGGTGGCACCCAGCTTTTGAGGGTCCTGACGCCGACCGACCCGGCCGCCGGTGTTCCCCACAACTTCCTTTACCTCCTGCCAGTTGAGCCAGGCGACGGTACTCAGTACGGCGACGGGATTGAGACCCTGCTCAACCTCGACGCACAAAACCAATACAACTTGACGATCATCGAGCCGTCGTTCCCGACCGATCCTTGGTACGCGAACAACCCATCTGACCCGAGCCTCCAGTACGAGACCTTCATGACCCAGGATCTCGTGCCCTGGGTCGAGCAGAATCTCGGGGCCGGTGGTGGACAGAACTGGCTGATCGGCTTCTCGAAGTCCGGGCTCGGCGCACAGGATCTCCTGTTCAAGTACCCGCAGTTGTTCTCAGTGGCGGCCTCATGGGACTTCCCAGCAGACATGAACAGCTATAGCGAGTTTGGATCCAGCTCCGCACAGGTGTTCGGGACCGACGCGAACTTCCAGGCGAACTACAGCCTGACGCCCACTTTCCTGGACGCCCACAAGTCGCCGTTCCTGAGCAGCAACCGAATCTGGATCGGCGGATACGACGTGTTCGAGACCGACATGTCCGACTACGACACGCTTCTGACCTCTGAGGGGATCCAACACACGACCGAGACTCCAGAGGAGATGGCGCATCGGTGGGATAGCGGCTGGGTGTCGATCGCCCTCAGCGCCCTCAGCCATGACAGCGCCGCCCTCGGCGGGACGCTCTGACGATCGCGCGACTCGCGATGCTCAGTCGCACCGCGGCAGAAGCTGAGTACCGATCGGCACGTTCCTTCCGCGGTGGAGCATCGTCCACAACCTCGAGCGACACAGGAAGGATCCGTGGGAAAGTGCAGGACGGAGCAGGACACGGGCGTAATCCGGGCCGCGTCGAGGGGCGGTCGTGACCGACAATGACCGGGGTTCGCTGCGGCACCGAGTAGGGCGCGGCGCCCTCTGGAGTTTCCTGGACGTCCTCCTTAACCGTACGTCCGGCTTCCTGCTCGGCATAATCGTTGCCCGGCTGCTCCTCCCAGCCGACTTCGGCGTCTACGCCGTTGCGCTCGTCGTCCACGCGGTCCTGATAAACGTCAGCGATCTTGGCGTCGGGTACTCGCTGATACGTGACGACGAGGCGACCGTCCGAGCGTCCGGGAGAACGGTCACGACGATCGCCTGGACAACAAGCGCTCTGCTCGGCCTGTTGATGGTGCTCACGGCGCCGCTCGTCGCGCATGCACTGGATGCCCCACGCGCCGCCGGCGCGATACGCGTAATGGCGATCACGCTTCCGCTCGCGGGCCTGACCTCGGTGCCGGGAAGCCTGCTACGCCGCAACCTTCAGATGAAGACGTTCTTCGTTGCCGACAGCGCCAACAACCTCGTTTCCGGCATCCTGGTCGTGAGCTTGGCGATCGCCGGAGCCGGGCCGTTGGCGCTTGCCTGGTCGTTCGTCGGAGGCCAAATGCTGACGACGATCATCCTGTTGGCCCGAGCTCCCGCGTGGTACTGGCCCGGCTGGAACAGGCACGAGGCGAAACGCGTCCTGCGCTTCACGACCCCTCTGGTGGGTGCCAACCTCCTGGGCTGGGTGACCCAGAACGCCGACTATGTGGTAGTCGGCAAGCTGATGGGGTCTGTCTCCCTCGGCTTATATCTCCTCGCGTTCAACATGTCGGGCTGGCCGCAGAACGTCCTGGGATCCGTCATTCGGAGCGTCTCGCTCCCCGCCTTCGCCAGGCTCCACGAAGGCGGCGCCGAGATGGAGAAGGCCCTCTGCGGCGCCCTGAAATTGGTCGTCCGCGTGATGTTCCCGGTCTGCTTGTTTATGGGGGCTCTCGCACACCCGCTGGTCCTGTTCGTCTACGGGGAACGGTGGGCACCCGCATACGCAGCGCTAGTCGGCCTGTCCATCAACGCAGCCACGCGAGTTCTGCTCGAGCTGCTGACCGACTACCTGACGGCAATGGGTCGGACGCGAGCGATCCTCGTCGCCCAGATCATCTGGCTGCCGGCTCTGGTCGTCACGCTGCTGCTCCTGGTCCACTGGTTCGGGATTGCCGGCGCAGGTGCCGCCCAGGCGGCTGTCTGCACCGGTCTGATCCTGCCCATCATGGTCCTGAATGTGCACAGGGCTGGGGCGAACTGGCTGAGGGTCAGCCGCGCCGTCGCGCCCGCGTTCGCCTGGGCGGTTGCCGTGGCGACGCTCACCTGGTACGTCTCAACGCTGATCGCGGAGCCGTTTCTCTCGTGCATGGTGGCCGGTGCCGTCGGTCTCTCAATCTACGTGCTCATGTATACGCAGGACCTTCGACGGATCCTGAGGCAGGTTCTCGAACGGCGGTCCCGCACTCGGCAGACGCTCGCGGGGTCGACAACATGACGTGGCTCGCAGAAGTAGGCGCGAGACCATCGCGTTTCATTCACCGTATGGATGAACGCGTGACCAAAGCGGCGGAACGCGTCGGCGTGGACCGGCGGATACAGGTCGCGATGTCGGCCAATGCCGGGTTCCTAATGCCGCTCGCCGTCACGCTCCGGAGCCTCGACCTGGCGCATGAAAGCGGGGAGGTCGCTGCCACGGTTCTTCAGACGGGCCTATCAGCAGCCGACCGCGATCGTATCGAGCGCGACGTGCCGGGGCTACACGTCACCTGGCTCGACGCGCCTCTGGCGAGCCTCGCTCGCACCCAGGTTCCGAAGCTCTTCACCCCCGCGAGCCTGTTCCGTCTGTTGCTCCCGGAACTGCTGCCTCCCACGATGGATCGGGTGATCTACATCGACACCGACACCGTGGTCACAGACACACTTCGACCGCTCTGGCAACTGGACCTTGACGGCGATAGCACCGCCGCGGTACGCGACGCCGGGACACCGTTCGTGGCCGGTCCGAACGCTGTGAAGATGCGCGCTCTGGGTCTCCGGCCGGAGGATCCATACATGAACTCGGGATTGCTCGTGGTCAGCCTCGAGGCATGGCGGTCAGATGAGGTTCGCGACCGAGCTTTGGCGCTGGTCCGCGAGAACGTTCTACCGTGGCCTGACCAGGACGCCCTGAACGTGGTGCTGAAGGATCGCTGGAAGGAGCTGCCTCGACGCTGGAATCTCCAGACTCAGGATGCCCAGGGCACCGGTCTCGCCTCGGTGCTCTGGCGAAACGAGGTCGAACGGGCGGTCTCCGACGTCGCTGTAATCCACTACAGCGAATATGTGAAACCCTGGCATGCCGCGAGCTCCCACCCACTCCGAGACCGGTGGTACGCGATGCTTGACCAAACCTCGTTCAGCGGCTGGCGACCTTCCCACGCCAAACGTCCGTTGCACCAACGCGTCGGATCCCGGGCGCGCTCAGCGTGGCAGGTCCTCGTCACGGGTTCGCCCAGCGCTCCCCCGTCCGCAGTCTGACCCTGGCGAGATACGGTAATGCAGTTGAAGGATTCAACGCTGGTCACAGTCGGGATTCCGACCTACAACCGAGCCGACTGGCTCAGGGAGTCGATTCGGAGCGTTCTGTCGCAGGACCTCGCCGACTTCCGCCTGGTCATCAGTGACAACGCGTCCACCGACGACACGTCGGAGGTGGTCCGCTCCTTCGGGGACGACCGCGTCGAATACGTACGCGCACGACGCAATGTCGGTCGGATCGGCAACGTGAACCGGCTAATTGACCTCGCGCAGACAAAGTATTTGGTGCTACTTCCCGACGACGACATCCTGTATCCCGACCACCTGAGCAGCACCGTAGCCCTACTGGAGCGATCGGCGACAACTGGGCTGGTGCACTCCGCGTTCGATCTCATCGATGCTGATTCGCGTCGGTTCCAGCGCATGAATCCTTTGGCTCCGCGCCCACGGGTCCGGATCGAGAAGGGTGATGACCTGCTCGATCGCCTGATGGTCGACCAATGGCCCATGTGCTTCTCGTCAGTCACCTACCGGACGGCGGCCATCGTCGGCGCGGGTGGATTCCGGGAGGAGGAGGAACCGGCCAGCGATTTTCAGCTGTGGCTCCGGATCGCCCTTGACTGGGACTTCGGCTACGTCGCTCAGCCGCTCGCCGGCTTTCGAGAACACCCCGGGGCAGCCAGCCAAAAGCTGGAGGAAGCCGACGCGGACGTGGCGCCGAGCGCTCAGCAGGTCGGACTGGGGCACGCTCAGATCCGTTTCCGGAGACGTATGGAGTTCCTCGACAGCGCACACCTCGAGCCGACGACGAAAACTCGACTGCGCGGTCTCGCGACGCTCGCGCTCGTCACTGAGCGGATCGGCTACGACCTCCCCAAGCGCGCGCTGGCGCCGGCGCTGGCCGCGCTTCTGCGGACCGACCCCGGAACACTATTCCGCCCCGCCCTTCGAAACCTGTTCGCACAGCTTGGTGTCCGGTGGTTGCGTTCTCTACAAGCACCATGACGCGGATCTTTCTTTTCGGCCACTTCGGGGCTCGGAACTGGGGAACGAGAGCACCTTCCTGACGGCCCTGTCGTACCTGCGCACTCGCTATCCCGACGGGGAACTCCTGTGCGTCTCAGGCTGGCCGGAGGTTGCCGCCAATCGGTATGGCCTGAAGGGCGTACCCATTACGACCCGTGCCTCGAGGATCTGGAACCGCAACGTTCCAATCATCCGACGCGTCCCGATAGCGTTTGGCGAGGCCGTCGCCGAGCTTCGCCAGTACCTCCGCGTGTTCAGGATCCTCAAGGGCGCCGACATGTTGATCGTCCCCGGAACAGGGCTGGTCAACGACGCGTACGGCCTCTCCGACTGGGGGCCATACAGTCTGTTCAAGTGGATACTCATGGCGAAGCTGCGTCGCGCACGAGTGCTCGTCGTCAGTGTCGGCGCCGGCCCGCTCACAGCTCCCCAGGGCGAATCTTCGCGAAGGCAGCCCTCACACTCGCTGACTACAGGTCGTACCGGGACGACGCAAGCAAGGACTACCTGAGGAAAATCGGCTTCCAGTCGGAACGAGACCAGATCTACCCTGACCTGGTGTTCGGGCTGCCGGGCGAGCTGCTGCCAGCCGACCGCCTTCGAACGGCACACGTCCGGTGGTGGGTCTCGGGCTGATGGAATACGCCGGGAGGTACGCCGCGTCAGACCCGCGCCCTGAAACGTATACGAGCTACCTGGAGTCGCTCGCCGTCTTCACCGATTGGCTCCTTGAGCACGATTACGACATCCGACTCCTGCTGGGCGACGACGACACAGTTGCGATCGAGGATTCAGGTCGATCCTCGGGCCCGTATCGACACATATGACGAAGAACGGATCATCCAGCAGCCGATCGCTTCGGTTGAGGACATACTCGCCGAGATTGCGGCAACTGACCTCGTCGTTGCGACCCGTTTCCACAACGTCCTGCTCTCGATGGTGCTCAACAAGCCCGTGATCGCGATCTCGTTCCATCACAAATGCTCGGCGCTCATGAATGAGATGAATATGGCGAGTACTGCCATGACATCCACGAGATGGATGCCGACGGTCTGATCGAGCAATTCCAGCAGTTCGAGAGAATGAAGAAGCGATCAAGCGCAACATCGGCGAGGGTGTCGACAAGGCGCGAGCAGCGGTTGATGAACAGTACGACCTCGTCTTCGCGACACCGTAGCGCCGTCATCAGCAACCGCTCGGGCCGGGCAGGAGATCTGCGCCGTGGCTTGGACGTACGGTCCCTCCGTCTTGGAGTTCGGATCTGGGTGCACCTGCCTGCGAGCGTGCGCGGGCAGAGGCCCTTCCGAGCCTATGGAGCGTGGCTGCACTCGCTGGTCACTCGGCTTGCCAACCGGGAGATGTACCTTGGCACGGTCTTCCTCCGCAATCGGCCTGCGCTCGAGCTGCTGCGTCGCCTCGTATCCAATAGGGAGCGGGGCGGGCAGCTGACATCGCCGTCCTCGGTTGCAGCATCGGCGCCGAGGTCTATTCCATTCTCTGGACCCTTCGCTCGAGCCGCCCTGATCTTGTTATACGCTTCGAGGGTCGACATCTAACCCGAGGCGGTAGGGTCGCGGAAAGCGGCGTGTACAGCCACGCAGCGTCAGAGATGGTTAAGGCCTCGATCTTCGAGGGCCTGACCGAAGCCGAGCGCCAGGGGATGTTCGATTGGGACGGCGACCAGGGCGTGATCAAGCCCTGGCTTCGCGAGGGGGTCACCTGGCAGGTCGGTGACGCCCTCGATCCCGACCTGATTACGAGCCTCGGGCCACAAGATGTGGTCGTCGCCAACAACTTTCTCTGCCATATGGGGCCGCAGGCCGCGGAATCGTGCCTTCGACAGCTCGCCCAGCTGGTGAGCCCCGGTGGATACCTGCTCGTCGCCGGAGTCGACCTGGGGGTTCGGACGAAGGTTGCCCTCGACCTCGACTGGACGCCCATCTCCGAGCTTCGAGCAGAGATCCACGACGGCGACCACCTGGTGCGAGAGGACTGGCCATTGCACTGGTGGGGCCTTGAACCGCTCGACCGTCGGCATCCGAATTGGGAAACGCGCTACACCGCCGTTTTTCGGACCAAAGGGCCGGAATAGACCCGACCCGAACGCCGGCATCCCGTCCGGGGCGTTCCTGCGGTCCAACGCAAAAGTCTTTGTCCGGCTGGCGCGTTGAATGGGCATGCAAGCAATCCAGGAAGACGCTTTGACCGAGATCGGCGCCGTGGTCTCGGAGAATTCAGGTCCACGCTGCAGGTTCTGTGCCGGGCCTCTTGAGCACACGTTCGTTGACCTCGGCATGTCACCGTTGTGCGAGAGCTACGTGCCGGCGGACCGCGTGTCCGCGATGGAACCGTTCTACCCCCTGCACGCAAAGGTCTGCGAGAGCTGCCTGCTGGTGCAACTCGAGGCGTTCGTCACCGCCTCGGACATCTTCAGCGAGTACGCCTACTTCTCCTCTTACTCAGACTCGTGGGTGGCCCACGCCGCCAAGTACGTCGAGATGGCGACCGAACGCTTTGGGCTCGACGCGAACAGCCTCGTTATGGAGCTCGCCAGCAACGACGGGTATCTGCTCCAGCACCTGGTCAAACGCGGGATCCCGACACTCGGTATCGAGCCGGCGGCGAACGTCGCGGCAGTCGCCCGCGATCAGGGGATCGAGACGATCGTCGAGTTCTTCGGCCGCGAGGTCGCAGGACAGCTCGCGGCTGAAGGGCGGACGGCTGACCTTTTGGTCGCCAACAACGTCATGGCCCACGTCCCCGACCTCAACGACTTTGTCGGCGGGATCAGCATCGTGCTCGCGCCCGACGGCGTCGCGACGATCGAGGTCCCCCACCTTCTGCGCCTGGTCGAGAGCAATCAGTTCGACACCATCTACCACGAGCACTTCTCTTATTTCTCGATGCTCACCGCGCGCAAGGTGCTCGCGGCCCACGGTCTTGAGCTCTTCGACGTGGAAGAGCTCAAATCGCACGGCGGGTCGCTGCGCCTCTACGGCCAGCGTGCCGACACCGGCCAGCAGCCCGTGAGTTCGCGGGTGGAAGAGCTTGCTGAACGCGAGTCCGCCCTCGGCTTCGACACCCTCGAGGGGCATCTGTCGTTCGCTCCGCGGGTACACGAGACGAAGTGGCGGTTGCTCGAGTTCCTGATCGCGCGTCGACGCGAGGGCAAGCGCATCGCCGGCTACGGCGCACCCGGAAAGGGCAACACACTTCTGAACTTCTGCGGGATTCGCGGCGACCTGCTCGACTACACGGTCGATCGCAACCCGTACAAGCAAGGGATGTTCCTCCCCGGGACACACATCCCGATCAAGCATCCCGACGCGCTCGAGCAGGATCGGCCTGACTACATCCTGATCCTTCCGTGGAATCTGAAGGACGAGATCGTTGAACAGCTCGGCTATGCGCGCGAATGGGGAGCCAAATTTGTGATCCCGATCCCAGAGGTGCAGGTGATATGAAGGTTGTGATCTTCTGCGGCGGCCAGGGCCTCCGGATGCGCGAAGCATCCGATGTCGTGCCCAAGCCGATGGTGCCGATCGGGAGCCGTCCGGTGCTCTGGCACGTCATGAAGTACTACGCGCACTTCGGGCACACCGACTTTGTGCTGTGCCTCGGGTATAAGTCGGAGGCGATCAAGCACTTCTTTCTCACCTACAACGAGGCGATGGCCAACGACTTCGTGCTGTCCGATGGCGGCGCCAAGGTGCATCTGCTCAAGACCGACATCCAGAACTGGAACATCACGTTCGTCGACACCGGGCTCAACGCCTGTATCGGCGAGCGTCTGCGATCCGTTCGGCACCTGCTCCGCGACGACGAGATGTTCCTCGCCAACTACGGCGACACATTGACAAACGCCGACCTGCCAGCGATGATCGATCGCGTCAAGGACACCGGTGCGACCGCCAGCTTCCTTGCGGTTCGGCCGAACTACAGCTTCCACGTCGTATCGATGAATGACGCCGGAATCGTCGAAGACATCAACGATGTGACGCGGTCCGACACGTGGATCAACGGTGGCTACTTCGTGTTGCGCTCGGAGCTGCTGGATGATCTCGGACCTGGAGAGGAGCTCGTCGAGCAACCGTTCCATCGCTTGATGGCTGACGGCCGGCTATTGGCGCAGCGCCACGAAGGGTTCTGGGCGCCGATGGACACACTCAAGGACAAGCAGTGGCTTGAGGGCCTGCACGAAAGCGGCCAGGCGCCGTGGCAGTTGTGGGACAGCGGCCGGGAGAGCGACCGCGAGCTCGCCCGCGCGGTTGGTTGATGCTGCCACTCCTGGCGCGCCGTGCCGGCGACGAGCCTCTGAAACTGCTCGCAATCGGCGCTCACGCTGACGACATCGAGATCGGCTGTGCGGGGACGATCCTCAAGCTGATCGGCGATCGAGCGCTCGCTGAGGTTTGCTGGGTGGTGCTGACCGGAGATTCCCGGCGCGCCGCCGAAGCCGCCGGTAGCGCCGACGCGCTGCTCGACGCGGTTCCCAATAAGCGGGTGATCCTCAAGGGCTTCCGGGACGGCTACTTTCCGTATGACGGAGCGGAGATCAAGGACTTCTTCGAGCAGCTCAAGGCCGAACTGTCACCGGATCTGATCCTCACGCACAGGCGCGCTGATCTACACCAGGATCACCGCGTGACGTGGGAGCTGACCTGGAACACCTTCCGAGATCATTTGATCCTCGAATATGAGATCCCCAAGTACGACGGCGACACGCGCTCGCCGAACCTATATGTGCCCCTCGACGAATCGCAGTGCGCCCGCAAGATCGATCATCTGGTGACGTACTTCGGCTCACAAGTCCCCAAGCGCTGGTTCGAGGACGATCTCTTCTCCGGGCTGCTCCGGCTGCGCGGGATGGAGTGCAACTCGCCCACTTCGTATGCCGAAGGGTTCTACTGCCACAAGGCGATACTTGGCTGAGGTATGCAGCCGACGGCGGTGG
Source organism: uncultured Solirubrobacterales bacterium (assembly GCA_963805095.1). Lineage (GTDB taxonomy): Bacteria > Actinomycetota > Thermoleophilia > Solirubrobacterales > Solirubrobacteraceae > Palsa-465. The sequence goes on along the minus strand of CAWDSW010000007.1, from coordinate 89,121 downwards.
TGACGGGCGCAAGCAGCGGAATCGGCGCCGCGGCCTGTCGCCGCCTGCGCGCTGAGGGGTGGAACGTGATCGGACTGGCCCGCCGACCGAGCCCGGACGCGAGCGCATCGGTTCTGGTGGACATCGCAAGCTTCGACGATGTCGTCGCGGCCTTTAAGGACATCCCTCAGATCCAGCTGCTGGTCCATGCCGCCGCGATGATCGGCCCGGTAGCTCCGCTGCCCGAGAGCGACCCCGACGGTTGGCGCCGAACGGTCGAGGTCAACCTGCTCGGCACCTACAATGTCTTTCGCGTAGCGCTCGCGGGTCCGCTTGCGCAGGAGCACGGAATAGCAATCCACGTGACCACCGGAGCTGCAGCGAATGCGAGGGCGTATTGGAGCGCGTATGGCGCCTCCAAAGCAGGGGCGGAGCACCTAGTCCGCTCGGCCGCATGTGACATCGCCGGCAGCAACCGCGGGGTATGTTCGCTCGATCCAGGGGTGACCGAGACGGCGATGCAGCAGGAGTTGCGCACTCGCGACTTCCCCGATCGGGATCGCTTCATTCGCACCTACGAGGACCGGGCCTACCGAACTCCGGAGGAGGTCGCCGACGCGATCTGGGAGCTGTCCCAGCGCGAGCCGAGCGCGATCAACGGCCAGACGTTCATGGTCGGGGCACTCTGATGGACACCCGAGCAGTTGGCAACGAGGCGTACGAGCTGATGGAGCGGCTCTTCCCGTTCTGCCGCAGCCTGACGGGAAACGGCGTCAGAGCGACTTTCGATGTGCTGGCGGAGTACGTCTCGCTCGAGCGGACCGAGATCGCCAGCGGCACCGCAGGTCTTTGACTGGACGGTCCCGGACGAATGGAACATTCACGACGCGTACATCGCCAAGCCCGACGGAACGCGCGTCGTCGATTTCCGTGACTCCAACCTGCACGTCGTTTCCTACAGCGAGCCGGTGCGTGCGCGGATGTCGCTCGAGGCCTTACGGGAGCGTTTGCACACGCTGCCCGACCAACCGGACCTGATCCCCTATAGAACGTCGTACTACAACCGCACCTGGGGGTTCTGTCTCTCGGATCGGCAGCTGTCGGAGCTCGAGCCCGGGGAGTACGACGTCGTGATCGACTCCACGCTGCAACCCGGCCACCTCACCTACGCCGAGGTGCGGATCGACGGCGAGAGCGACGACGAGGTGCTGATCTCCACCTACGTCTGTCATCCATCGCTCGCGAACGACAATCTGTCAGGGATCGCGGTCGTGACGATGATCGCGAAGCAGCTATCGCAGCGGCAGCTGCGGAACTCCTACCGGTTCGTCTTCGCGCCCGGGACGATCGGGCCGCTCTCGTGGCTTCACGACAATCTGGACGGACTTGATCGCATCAAGCACGGCCTGACCATCTCCTGCATCGGCGACTCTGGTGGATTCACCTACAAGCAGAGCAGGCGTGGACATACCGGAGTCGACCGCGCAGCCGCGCTCGCGCTTCGTGACTGCGCCGCCCCGCACCGCATCGTGGACTGGGAGCCCTGGGGCGGCGACGAACGCCAGTTCTGCTCTCCCGGCTTCGACCTTCCGGTCGGCTGCCTGATGCGCACCCCGCACGGCGGGTTCGAGGGATACCACACCTCGGCCGACTCCCTTGACCGGATCAGCCGCGACTCGCTCGGGGAGTCAGTGCACGTCTGCCTCGAGCTGATCGGGGTCCTCGAAACGGATCGCACCTTCCAGAACCTGAGCCCGCGCGGCGAGCCTCAGCTCGGACGGCGTGGCCTCTACCGCTCAACCGGCGGCGCCGTTGCGACGCCTGACGACGAACGCGCGCTGCTGTGGGTGCTGAACCTTTCCGACGGCACTGCCTCGTTGGCTGAGGTCGCCGCCCGTTCAGGCCTTCCGTACCCGGTTATCGCGCGGGCAGCGGAGCGCCTGCAGCAAGCCGGACTTCTGGCAGTTGCTGGGACGGGTCCTGATAGTCAGGCCACGCTTGATCTCGCGGCGAAATGATCCGCTGTTCCGCGGTAGGCCACTCGATCCCGAATGCGGGGTCGTTCCAGCGCACGCCGCTGGCGGCTTCAGGGACGTACTCGTGCGACATTTGGTAGGCGACCTCAGTGTCGTCGGCAAGCGTCTGATACCCCTGCGCGAAGCCAATCGGTACGTATAGAAGCCGCCCATTTTCGGGGCTCAGCTCCACCCCCGTCCACTGCAGATACGTGGGTGAGTCGGGCTTCAGATCGATGATCGTGACGTGTGCAGCGCCGCGGGTACAGCGAACGAGCTTCACCTCGCCATGCGGAGCTCGCTGAAAGTGCAGTCCGCGGAGCGTGCCGCCCCGCGGACTGAAAATCGTGCTGGCCTGCACGAATCGCGTGACCAGCCCGTTCGCCGCAAACTCCTGCTCACAAAAGGTGCGAGCGAGATAGCCGCGTTCGTCGCCATGACGTTCGACGTCGATGATGAAGGCGTCCTGGAGGCCGGCACGCGTGAAGATCACAGCTGCGCCCCGACGGGCACGCCCCAGCGCAGATCCTCGTCCACTCGGCCGGCGGCCTGAAGCTCCTGCACACGCTTGATGCGCAGGTACTGCGGGCCGGTGAACTCCTCGAACGTCAACCCGTGTCGCACGTAGGCGTCGTATAGCTCCTCGACACCCTTCGGCACCGTCCATTGCGGCTCGTAGCCCGGAAGCACCCGGCGGATCTTGGAGCAGTCGACCTGGTAGGAGCGTTTGTCGGGACCGCCCCCTTCTGCAAATGACACCCGGGCACCGGGCACGACCCGCTCGATAATCTCCCCGATCTCACGGATCCGGTAGTTCTCGCTGCTCGCGCCGATGTTGAACGCTTCGTTGTGGACGAGCTCCCGGGGCGCATCGAGCACTGCCAGGAAGGCTCGCGAGATGTCCTCGATGTGAACCAGCGGACGCCAGGGAGAACCGTCGCTCTGAATCAGCACCTCGCCAGTTGTGACCGCATACCCGACGAGGTTGTTGACGACGATGTCCGCCCGTAGCCTCGGTGAGACACCGTAAGCCGTCGCGTTGCGCAGGTAGGTCGGGGTGAACGATTCGTCTGCGAACAGAGCAATGTCCCGCTCTGCGAGCACCTTCGACTCACCGTACGGCGTCACCGGTGCGAAGGTCGCGCTCTCATCGAGGAGCTCGTCGTCGGCTCCCTTGCCGTACAGGCTGCACGACGAGGAGAAGAGGAACCGGGACACGCCGGCGCGCTTGGCCTTCTCGGCGAGCCGAACCGAAGCGCGGTGGTTGATCTCGTAAGTCGCCTGGGGATTCAGGTCACCGATCGGGTCGTTGCAGACGGCGGCAAGGTGAAGCACCGCGTCAAAGCCGACCAGGTCCTCGACCTCAACATCGCGTACGTCCTTGCGAATCGACTCGATCTCAGGCGGGGCTTCGCCAAACGTACATGGAGCGAAGAAATCAAAGTCGAGGCCGACCACATCGTGCCCGTGACGCTCGAACAGGGGCGTCAGGACTGAGCCGATGTAGCCGTTGTGGCCGGTGACGAGTATTCGCATGAGTTGATCTCCAGTTCAGAAAGAGTGGTTGCAGCCGATCTTGGACGTCAGCAAAGCGCAACTTCGTCGCCCTCGCCGACCCAGAGTCGGACTGCGCGTGGCAGCGAAAAGTCTCGGAATACGCGTGTGCCGCGGCCAACCAGGCTCGAGGTCAGGCGTGAGCCGATGTTAAGGACGCTCGCGCCGGGCGAGACGATCGAGCGCTCGATCTCGGCGCCCTCGATTCGCGCACCTGCGCCGATCGATGTGTACGGCCCCACATAAGCGTCGCTCACGGTCGCGCCCGGACCGATCACCGTTGGGCCGACGATCGTGCTCGACCGCACGAGCGCTGTCGGATCGATCCGAACGTTGCCATCGATCTGGTTGCCGACGAGACACCGGGGTGGCACGGCGCGGACGGTTCGCTCGAGCGCGACCCGGTTGAGGTTGAGCAGTTCTGCGCCGAAGCCGCTGTATCGATGCCAACCCTCGACCGACTCGTGGCGGACATCAACGCCCCATCTCGCCAGTTGACGTCCAACCGTCTCGAGGTCGTCGCCCGTCAGTCGGCCGTGACCGGCGCTGCGGCCGAGCGCCCCGGGAGCAAAGAGTGCAGCGTCAACGACGCGCTCGGGATCTGCATCGAGCTGAGCCTCGTCGTAGACGCGCCGAAGCGCTTCCATCTGACCGGTGCGCTCGGAGACCAGCAACAAGAGGTCCGAGCGATCTCTGGCAACTGTGTCGAGGAGCGGCGAGACCGGCCCATCCAATAGGCCATCGGCCGGTTGCACGAGGCAGGCAGCATCCCCAATCAGAGGGGCGGCTGCCGCAAGCGCGCCGGCGACGCCACCGCGGCTGTCGGAGACGACGTATTCGACCCGCTCCAGGCTCGGGACGTATTCCCTCAGGCCCGCACGCAGGTCGAGCAGTGGGTCCGCGTCGCCGGCAAAAATGAAACCGGCATCGCTATCCGAGCGCAGCCGATCCAGCACGTGATGAACGATCGGACGATTCGCCACCGGCTCGAGCGCCGTTAGGTTGGCGCCACGGCGCCGAGCACCGCGCGGGCGTTCGGAACCGCCGACGACGATCACACTCTTCAGGTTCACTTCGATTCAACGGGCGAGACGCCGTGCTACTCGCGGTCCCCCTTAGCTGAACTTGAAGTCGTGCCCCGCCGACCGAATCCTGCACGCGCGCGTTGACGAGCCGTGGCTCGATGGGAAGCGGTTTATGGCTGTCTCCAACCGGGAACCTGGAGTGTTAAGGTTTTGGGCTGGAAGCCAAAGCCATGCACCAGATCGGAGATGGCATGCGTCGACGACTCGGATACGGAACCGGACTCGCACTCTTGATCGCCGGGGTTTTCGCCGGCGCGCTCGTGGGAACCGGATGGGCATCGACGAATGCGGTTCGCCTCCACGCGGATGCGAGCCGTGTGCCTCTGCTCGTGGCGTGCCCGTCGGCGACGGCGAGCCCGGGATGCAGGATCACGCTCAAGCTGCGTACGGCCGCCCACCGTGGGATTCGGGCGGGCATGGTCGTCGGCCATGCAACGGCACTCGTCGCGCCCGGCAACCAGCGCCGAATCACCGTCTGGCTCACGCGTTTGGGCCGGCGTCTTTTGCACCAGCATTCGCCGCTTCCGTTGATCGCGACGACCGTGACGACCGCGCCTCCGCCGGTCGCCTCTACGAGCCCAGCTCCGGCGACGACGACGCCAACCGCTCCGTGCCACCCGGCCGGCCCGCCGGTGGTGACCCCAATCGGGCCAGGACCGGACGTGATGGCCGGCGGCGCTGTCGCTGGCAACCTGACGAATCCACTGGACTGCTCGGGCTAGGTCGAACCGCCTGTCCCGAGCGGGGCGGGTCGGGGTCGTTCCAGACCCCGACCTGCGTCGTGCTCGGCATCGACGGGCGTGCACACCGATTCTGGGGGATATGTTTTGTCCGTGCGTGCCCGCGTTCTCGCACTGTCCTTGGCATTTATCGCGGGCGCAGGGGCCCTGGCCCTCGTCGCGCTCGTGGCCGGACTGTGGAGTCAGTCCGCGCCCGTGATCCTTAACACGCTCAGGGTCGAGAGCTCGATCGAGGCTTCGATTCGGGCCCAGCGGCACCTCTCGTCAAGCGTCAGCTGTCCCGTGAACATCGTCCAGCAGAGCGGCGTCGTGTTCAACTGCGTCGCAACGGTCCACCACCATCAGTTCCGGGTCGTCGTGACGGAAACAAACGACGACGGCCACGTCGTCTACGTCGTGACGTAATCCGTTGAGAGCATTTCCATCAGCAGACCGTCGTGCCAGCCGTCGCCGTCGACATCGCGCTCGTAGCCGCGCATCACCCCGACCCGCTTGAAGCCCACCTTCTCGTAGCAGCGAATCGCGACGACGTTATCGACGGCTGGGTCGATCGTGATCCGGTGATGGCCGCGCTCCTCGATCAGGTGCTGCGCGACGCGGGTGACCGCAGCACTGCCCAGGCCCCGACCGTGGAGCGACGGGTCGAGGAACAGGTCGATTGTGGCGTGCCGATACTTCGGCTCGGTCTCCTCCCAGTACTGGATCAATCCGGCGATCCGACCGTCAAACTCGAGCGTGTAGCGCGTCGACTCCGGTTCGTCCCAGGGGAACTCGTCCGCCGGTTCATCCCACCAGCGACGCACCTCGGGGGTCAGATGGATGCGGCGGAGTTCCGCCGCATCGGCGGCGACGAGCGTTCGAAGAACCAGATGTCGGTCGTGATCGCCTGTGGGCGTGCTGGCGGCGAAGCCACCGGCGTGGTCCGGGCCATCATCTGGCGGAAGCGGCATCATGCCGGCATTTTCGCGCTGTCGTTATCAGCGTGGGCCTCATCCAACCCACCTACTTGAGCCCGAACAGCTCCTTGATCGCGCTTTCCCATCGCTTCAGGCTGTGGCATACGCCGCAGCGCCGGGTCGACGTAGAACAGGTCGTAGGTGAAGCGCCAAACGTAATCGCCGGTCTTCATCGTGTTCTCGCCAGAGAGAAACGTGAGGTTCCGGGCGATCGATCGAGTGAACCGCCCCGGTCGCGAAACGATGGTACATCGATCGGACCATTCGCCGCAGGCCGTTTCGAAGGCCTCTCTCGTCGGTCTGCTTTCAGTTCTATGACTCGGCGCTCGAGTAGAGGTACGCAGCGGCGAGGGTTCGCCACGGACTGAAGCGTTCGCCGAGCGCGTCGACCTGCTCGACCGATGCCGGAGGGTCCAGCCCCCAAACCCGCTCGACCGCGTGGCGGAATGCGAGGTCAGCCGCGGGCCAGACGTCAGGGCGGCGAAGCGAGAGCATCAACACTCCGTCCGCAGTGAACCGACCGACCCCCTTGACCTCGATGAGCGCGGCGCGGGCTCCGTTGTCGTCGAGCATGCTCAGCCGCTCGAGATCGAGACGGCCGTCTTTGAGTCGTGCGGCGAGATCGTGCAGGTACGCCGCCTTGGCGTAAGACAACCCGATCGCCCGCAGTCTTTCGTCGTCGGTCTCGAGCAGCTCCGCCGGGGTCGGCATCCGCCCGCCATGCAGCGCCTCGAGCCGGTTGAGAATCGCCGCCGCTGCAGCGAGCGAGAGCTGCTGGCCGATCACCTGCAAGACGAGCGCCCCCCAGAGATCGCGAGGCAAGCGGTCAAACAACCGGTCGGGGTCCAGCCCAGGCTGGGCGTCGACGAGTTCCGCCATCCGCGGGTCCGCCTCGCGCAGCAGCTTCCGCCCCGCCGTCCAGCGGTCGGGGCGGCGTCGCGCCCGGCCGTTGCTCGGAGCCGATGCCCTGCTCACCGCGGCCGCTCCCGGACGACCTCGGCCGGGTCCTTGTCATCGCGCAGACCGAGATAGCGCGGCTGACGCAAGCGATCCTCGTTGGTCCATTCGGCGAACCCGATCTGGGCGACCAGCTCCGGACGTACCCAATGCGTGCCGCGCGGGATCGGTCGCGCGTCGACGAACGCCGCTTCGGGCGTCTCCAGGTGACGTAATCGAGCGCCGAGATCGCGGAGCGTCGCCGCCGTGTACCCGGTCCCGACCTTGCCGGCGTATCTGAGCCGTCCGTCCTCGTAGTACCCCACCAGAAGCGCGCCAAAGTCGGTCCGGCTCCCGGCCGGATCGGTGTACCCGCCGATTACCAGCTCCTGTTCGGCGACGCATTTCAGCTTCAGCCAGTCCCTGGACCGGCCCGCGACGTACGGACCCTGCGCGCGCTTGGCGATCAGCCCCTCCCAGCCCGACCGGCACGCATGCGCAAACCGCCCCCGCGAATCGTCGCGCCACGCCTCGCTGACCTGCAACGCGGCGCTCGGCCGGAGTGCCTCGGTCAGCCGCGCGCGGCGCTCGAGCAGTGGCCGACCGCGGAGATCGGAGCCGTCGAGTTCGAGCAGGTCAAAGACGCAGAACACAACTGGATACGCCGACAACAACCGCGGCGAGGGATTCGTGGTTCCAAGGCGCTGCTGGAGCCGGCCAAACGACGTCTGCTCCCCATCGAACGCGACCACCTCGCCATCAAGCAGAAGCTGCCGGCTTTGCTCGCTCGCAATCGCCCGGCTGACCTCGGGGTAGGTGCTGGTGAGGTCCTTGGCGGTTCGCGACTCCAGCCGCACGCTGGCGCCATCCTTGCGCGCGACGCACCGCTCGCCATCGAACTTACGCTCCAACAGCCAGTCATCGCCAAAGTCGCGGCGGTCGGTCAGAGTCGCAAGCATCAACAGGGTCGGCACGACTGCAATCGTCTCAGGTCATGATTCCGTGCGTTCGCGGCAGACGCGCCGTGACTCTCGTTCGGGGCTCAGTCGGTGGTCGGGGGGTTCTTGGGCCAGCCGGCTGCGTCGAAGACGGCGATCGGGTCCAGGTAGTCGCGCCAGTGCGCGATTTTGCGCTCGACGATCGTGAGTACCGAGACGAAGCGATTTGCATACGGGGCGCCCGTCGGGAGAAACCTGCCCTGGTTCGCGTACTCGAGCACGACGACACCGGCTACGGGATCGTGGTAGGACCGCAGGTCGTAGCACCGGTCCACGAAGAATCTCGTGCCGTACGGCCGGTACAGCTCAGCGACGGCGCGGCGACCCTCGACGCGGCGCGGGTAGCCCGGCACCGTTATCACGAACTCGAACAGGACATCGTCCACCAGCATCTCGAAGAAGTGATCCCCGTCGACAAGCCCGGCCACGCCCTCCTCGATGATCTCGAAGAACGCATCGAGAGCACGGAAGTCCTCGAGATGTTCAATTGTGCTGATCGTGAGATCTCCGGTCATGCCGCCCGCAGGACGGCCTGGATGAGTCGGATTCGGCAATCCTCGAGGTTCTCGACGAGGTTCGTCACCTTGGTCCGCAGGTCGGGGACGAACACGTGCAAGCCGAGGGGGTGGGCCGGTGCGTTCAGGACGGCGTGCATGCCCTCCGTGGCGACCGCACTGAGGTCGTTCCATGCCACCACTTCGAATCCGGCGTTTCTCAGCAGCGCCTGGAGCTCCTGCGGCGTGACCAGGTGGCTGCGCTCCGGGCGGTCCGCCCAGGGTACGGGGTAGCGCAGCGGCTGTTTGGGACCTGCCGTCACGTCCCAGAGCGCGAGGCGTCCCTCGGCGCTGAGAACTCGCCGGACCTCGCGGTAAAGCCCTGCCTTGTCGGAGATGTTCATCTGAACGTGCTGACTGACCACAACGTGAAAGGACTCATCGCCGAACGGCAGGTCCCGCGCGTCCGCTTCGTAGACGTCGATCAGACGGCTCAGCCCGACGGCGGCGTTGAGCCAGCGTGCGACAACGCAGTACTCCGGAGTCACGTCGACGGTGGTGACATGGCAGCCGATCTGCTCAGCCAGAAACCGCGCTGTCCCACCTATGCCGCCGCCTGCGTCGAGCACGCGGTCGTCCGCAGTGATCCCAGCGAGTACGGCAAGCTCTCGAGTCGCGGGCAGTCCGAGCGTGTGGAAATGCCCGAGCCCAGCAACATCGTGCGCGGTGAGATTCCCGGGATCCTTGCCGATTTCGCGCAGCGCGCTTTCGATTAGCCGGCGAGCGTTGCCGGTTGCGTACTGGTTACTCGTCGTCGACATCACGCGCCTTTCAGCCCTAGGCGCTCACCGGATCTCGTCATCTGAAGGGAGATGACCAGTTGCCGCAGCGAAAGAAACTGGGAGGCCTGATCGTTGTTTAGCCGCCGGACTCTCTCGTGCGGTATTTCTTTTTTTTGGCGGCGGTCAACGGGGGGCGGTTTCACGTGGCAAGGCGGACGTCGCGCTCAATCATTCGGTCGGCTGCGGCTATTTTGACGGCGAGTGCCGTAGGCGCGGGCGGATTCCTTGTTCTGCATGGGGTTCCGGGCGCAGCAGCGGCGTCGTCGGGTTGGTGGCTGCCTATGCGTTCGATGAGGGGTCGGGGACGACGGTGACCGATGCGTCGGGTAATGGGAACAATGGCACGGTCGCGAATGGGACGTGGAGTACGGCGGGTAAGTTCGGTGGGGCGTTGAGTTTTAACGGGACGAGTTCGTTGGTGACGGTCCCGAATTCGGCGTCGTTGCAGTTGTCGAGTGGGATGACGTTGGAGGCTTGGGTTGATCCCTCGACGGTTAGCGGTGCTTGGCGTGATGTGATCTATAAGGCGAACGACAACTTCTATATGGAGGCGACGTCGACGAATGCGTCGCATCCGGATGGTGGGTTGATCGCGGGTGGTAGTTATGCGGATGCGTTTGGGACCAGTGCGCTGACTGCGAACACGTGGTCGTTTTTGACCGAGACGTATGACGGTTCGACGTTGCGTTTGTATGTGAATGGGACGCAGGTGGCCTCGACGGCGCATACGGGCGCGATCTCGACTTCGACGAATCCGTTGCAGATTGGCGGGGACAGCATTTACGGGCAGTTCTTCGCCGGGCTGATCGACAACGTGCGGGTCTATAACGCCGCACTGACCGCCGCGCAGATCCAAGCTGATCAGACGACCGCAGTCGTTGCCGGGCCTCCGGATTCCATCCCGCCCTCGCAGCCGGGAACGCTTGGCGCGACGGCGGTGTCGGGCGGTGAGGTGGATCTGTCGTGGGCGGCCTCGACAGACAACGTCGGTGTGACCGGATACGCGATCGAGCGTTGTGCTGGGTCGGGGTGCAGCAACTTCACCCAGATCGCCACGACCACCGGCACGGGCACCGGCTACAAGGACACCACCGTCAACTCCGCCACCAGCTACAGCTACCGGGTACGCGCGACCGACGCCGCCGGAAACCTCAGCACCTACTCCAACACGGCCTCGGCCGCGACGCCCGACACCACCGCTCCATCGCAGCCCGGAACGTTGTCGGCGACCGCCGCGTCGGGCGGCGAGATCGACCTCTCCTGGGGCGCGTCCACCGACAACGTCGGCGTCAGCGGCTACCGCATCGAGCGCTGCGCAGGGTCGGCGTGCAGCAACTTCACCCAGATCGCCACCACCACCGGCACGGGCACCGGCTACAAGGACACCACCGTCAACTCCGCCACCAGCTACAGCTACCGGGTACGCGCGACCGACGCCGCCGGAAACCTCAGCACCTACTCCAACACGGCCTCGGCCGCGACGCCCGACACCACCGCTCCTCACAGCCCGGAACGTTGTCGGCGACCGCCGTGTCGGGCGGCGAGATCGACCTCTCCTGGGGCGCGTCCACCGACAACGTCGGCGTCAGCGGCTACCGCATCGAGCGCTGCGCAGGGTCGGGGTGCAGCAACTTCACCCAGATCGCCACCACCACCGGCACGGGCACCGGCTACAAGGACACCACCGTCAACTCCGCCACCAGCTACAGCTACCGGGTACGCGCGACCGACGCCGCCGGAAACCTCAGCACCTACTCCAACACGGCAGGCGCGACGACGCCCACGTCGGATTCCATTCCGCCCTCGCAGCCGGGAACGCTTGGCGCGACGGCGGTGTCGGGCGGTGAGGTGGATCTGTCGTGGGCGGCCTCGACGGACAACGTCGGTGTGACCGGATACGCGATCGAGCGTTGCGCTGGGTCGGGGTGCAGCAACTTCACCCAGATCGCCACGACCACCGGGACGGGCACCGGCTACAAGGACACCACCGTCAACTCCGCCACCAGCTACAGCTACCGGGTACGCGCGACCGACGCCGCCGGAAACCTCAGCACCTACTCCAACACGGCCTCGGCCGCGACGCCCGACACCACCGCTCCTCACAGCCCGGAACGTTGTCGGCGACCGCCGCCTCGGGCGGCGAGATCGACCTCTCCTGGGGCGCGTCCACCGACAACGTCGGCGTCAGCGGCTACCGCATCGAGCGCTGCGCAGGGTCGGCGTGCAGCAACTTCACCCAGATCGCCACCACCACCGGCACGGGCACCGGCTACAAGGACACCACCGTCAACTCCGCCACCAGCTACAGCTACCGGGTACGCGCGACCGACGCCGCCGGAAACCTCAGCACCTACTCCAACACGGCCTCGGCCGCCGACGCCCGACACCACCGCTCCGTCACAGCCGGGAACGCTCAGCGCGACCGCGGTCTCAAGCGGCGAGATCGACCTCTCCTGGGGCGCGTCCACCGACAACGTCGGCGTCAGCGGCTACCGCATCGAGCGCTGCGCAGGGTCGGCGTGCAGCAACTTCACCCAGATCGCCACCACCACCGGCACGGGCACCGGCTACAAGGACACCACCGTCAACTCCGCCACCAGCTACAGCTACCGGGTACGCGCGACCGACGCCGCCGGAAACCTCAGCACCTACTCCAACACGGCAGGCGCGACGACGCCCGCGGCGCCGTCGGGTTTGGTCGCCGCGTATGCGTTCGATGAGGGGTCGGGGACGACGGTGACCGACGCGTCGGGCGATGGCAACGATGGCACGGTCACGAATACGACTTGGTCAACCTCGGGCCGGTACCGCGGGGCGTTGTCCTTCAACGGCACGACTCGGTGGTCACGATCCCGGACTCTCCGTCGTTGCACCTTCGAGTGGTATGACGCTGGAAGCGTGGGTCGATCCCTCGACGGTCAACGCGAACTATCGCGACGTGATCTACAAGGCGAACGACAACTTCTACCTCGAGGCCACCTCGTCGAACTCCTCACGTCCGGATGCGGGCCTGATCGCGGGTGGCAGCTACGCCGATGCGTTTGGCACCTCAGCGCTTCCGGCGAATCCTGGTCGTTCCTGACCGAGACGTATGACGGGTCGACGCTGCGGCTGTATGTGAATGGGACGCAGGTCGCCTCGACGCTCACACTGGCGCGATCTCGACCTCGACCAACGCGCTGCAGATCGGCGGTGACAGCTCTACGGGCAGTATTTCGCAGGCCTGATCGACAACGTGCGGATCTACAACGTCGCGCTGTCCGCGGCGCAGATCCAAGCCGATCAGACCACCTCGATCGTTGCCGGGCCTCCGGACACCACCCCGCCCTCGCAGCCGGGAACGCTTGGCGCCACCGCGGTCTCAAGCGGCGAGATCGACCTCTCCTGGGGCGCCTCCACCGACAACGTCGGCGTTAGCGGCTACCGCATCGAGCGCTGCGAAGGCGTCGGGATGCAGCAACTTCACCCAGATCGGCACGGCCGTCAGCAGCAGCTACGCGGACACGAGCGCCGTCGCCAACAGCACTTACAGCTACCGGGTGCGTGCCACGGACAGCGCCGGCAACCTCAGCACCTACTCGAGCACCGCAACCGCCACGACGCCGTCTCGCTCTCGATCCAATTCGCCGGGACGGACGCCGACGGTGTCGCGTCCTACGACTACACCTCCTCCGACGATGGAGGCGGGACGCACGTCCTGAGGGTGCTCCAGCCGACTAATCCGGCCCCTGGCGTACCCCACAATTTCCTCTACGTTCTCCCAGTCGAGCCGGAGCTGGGGACTACCTACGGGGATGGTCTCGAGACCTTGCGCAGCCTCGATGCGCAAGACCAGTACAACCTGACGATCATCGAGCCCTCGTTTGCTGTCGATCCCTGGTACGCGGACAACCCCAACGACCCGAGCCTGCACTACGAAACGTTCCTGACGCAGGATCTGGTGCCTTGGGTGACGCAGAACCTCACGCCCGCCCCGGCCACGCAACTGTTCGCTCCGCCTACCGGGGGCCAGAACTGGCTGATCGGATTTTCCAAGTCCGGGATCGGGGGCGAGGACCTACTCCTCAAGCATCCGGACATATTTGCCGTGGCCGCGTCGTGGGATTTTCCAGCGGACATGGCCACCTATGACGCATTCGGATCAAGTTCCGCGGATCAGTACGGAACGGACGCCAACTTCCAGGCCAATTACCGCCTCACGGGCGCCTTCCTGAGCGCCCACAGTGCGCCGTTCCTGACCAAGGATCGGATCTGGATCGGCGGGTACAACACCTTCGAGACCGATGTCGCCGACTACGATGCGCTCCTCACCTCCGAGGGCATCCAGCACACGACCGAGACGCCGCAGGAGATGGCTCACCGGTGGGACTCCGGGTGGGTGCCGATTGCCGTGAGCGCCCTGAGTCAGGAGGCGGCCGCGTTCGCCGCGACGCCCTGATGGCTTAGCGGCAATGTCAGGCTTCCGAACGCCCGCTTCGGACCGCCGACACCCTCACACAGGGAACACGGCAATCCATTCGTCGAGTTCGTGATCGCTGAGCAAGCTTCGTCAGGTCGAAGAACGGCGTATCCCCAGGTGTCGGTGATCCACGCCAACACCACAGAGCATCGCCCCGCGTGGACGTCGTTCACCCATCTGGGATGATGCGGTCCGATCGCCGTGTTCCTACGTTTTGAACGCATGAGCCGGATTCCCAGCCTACGCGCGACTAGCGCAGGCAGGGTGGCCGCGGCGCTCCTTGCCGGACTTGCGGCAGCGTGGTTGATCGGCGCCTGCGGATCTGAGCATGCGGTTGCCACCGCCGTCGCTCGCGTCGCCACGAGCACCGGCGCGACGACGACATCAACCGAGGTCCGAACCGTTACCGAACCGGCCCGAACCGTGACCCGGACAGCGACGGTGGAGGTGGCGCCGCCGACGACTTCGATCGCTCACACGACGACGAACGTGGCAGTGATACCTACCTCGACCACCACAGACGAACCGGGTGACCAGATCCCATGGTGGGGATGGTTGCTAATCGGGCTCGGAGGGGCTCTGGTCGCGGTCGGACTGTTCGCCGCCGGACACCGCCACGGCGCTCGCGACCGACGATCGACTTGACGCCGGTCGCACATGCCTCCAAATGTCGAGCAGCCGCAGGTGGGCTCGCGCAGCCGCTCAAGCTCGGCGTCCCCGCCGGCGCGCAACGCTTCGATCATCTCGCCCGCTGTCAACGGCGGTGGCGTGTCCGGTTGGTCGCCTGCGGTGTCCATCGCGTCCTCGACCAGCCCCACCAAGGACCGCGCTGCGATGGCGATGTTCTCGTAACGCAGCCCCCGACGAATCGATGGGCACGGGTGGTTTCGAACCACCGACCTCTCGCGTGTGAAGCGAGCGCTCTCCCGCTGAGCTACGCGCCCGAAGGTCCTGCAAATCGCTATGTTTTGCGGGCTACGGCCGTCACATTCAACCACCGCAATTTCCCGCCCATTACCGGGAGTTTCGGGGATGAAAACGACTCGTCCCCGAAACTGTGCTGCGGGCTGGGCGACGGCCTGAGCTCGAGCGACAGATCCTAGCCGACGAGCGCCAGGCCGAGCCGGCGTTCCCCGCGCCCGGCGGAGCTTGGTCGCATCGTGTCACGCACTGGGGCGGCCTCCCATGACCGCCAGGAGAGGTCTTGGGGTGGCGGTGGACCACCCGCCCCCTAATGGTGTGAGCACAATCCCGGAAAAGGTGCGGACTTGATTCGCGCCGCGATGCTTCTCGCTGGTGTTGGGGTGGCGGCGATCGTGCTGGGCGTCGCCGTGCTCGCGGGGTCGGACACCAGCAGCGCGGCTGATTGCGGCATGTCGAGGGGCGGCCCAGCGGACGTGGCCGGGGTGCCGACCAGGGATCTGCAGTATTTCGAGGGCGCGGCTGAGCTGTTCGGCTTGGGCTCGAACGGCTGGATGTACCTCGCAGGGATCAACGCGGACGAGAGCAACTTCGGCGCGTCGCAGTCGCCCGGGGTTCGTTCGGGAACGAACTCGGCGGGGGCAGCGGGTCCGATGCAGATGGGTGTGGGCGGTGCTGCGACCGACAACTGGGACGCGGTGGTGGATGAGATCCCGGCGGGCCTGGTCGGTGGTGCACACCCGTTGCCGAGTGTCTACAACGAGGCGGACGCCGTATATGGGGCGGCAGCGCTGTTGTCGAGCTGGGGCGCGCCGGTGGATTGGCTCGGTGCGCTGAAGAGGTGGAACGATTTTACGCCTGAGATCGAGACAGTCGAGGCGTGGGTGGCGAAGCTGACCGGCGCGACCGCTGGCGCGAGCGGCACGTCCGCCACGCCGATGGGTACCACACCAACGTCGGGGGCGGCACCATCGACTGGGACGTCGACCGGCAGGGTGGGTCGCTCTTGGACGTGTGCGCGCAGCACGGCCGCGATCGTGTCGCCGTTAAACGGGACCTGTCCCGTGAGTAGCTCGTAGAGGGTGACGCCGACCGAGTAGAGATCGGATGCGACGCTGGCATGCTCACCCTCGATCTGTTCGGGCGAGAGGTATTGCACGGTGCCGATGATGACGCCAGTCGGGGTGATGTCAGCTTCGTGCCGACGGGCGATGCCAAAGTCAGTCAGCTTCAGCTGGCCGTCGGTCGCGACGATCGCGTTGTCGGGCTTGAGGTCGCGATGGATGATGCCGCGAGCATGGATGTACCGGACGGCACGCAGCAGCTGCACGGTAAAACCGATCGCTCCGGCTGGGATGAGTGGCTCTGGTCCGCGGATTAGAGATCTGAGCGAACGCCCAGCCACATACTCCATCAACATGTACGGGCCGCCGGTCCACCCGCCGTTCTCGTACACGCCAACGATGTGTGGATGATGGAGTCCTGATGCGGTCGACGCCTCACGGCGGAAGCGCTCGACCTCCTCGCGATCCTCGGCTAACCAATCGTGCAGCAGCTTGATCGCGACCGTCCTCGGGAGCACTAGATCCTCGGCTAAGTACACGACCGCCGTCGCTCCCACACCGATCCGTCGTTGTGCCAGGTAGCGGTCGTCGATGAGTTCTTCGATGGTTGGATGGCCACTGACGGTCCGGAGCATGCCCCCAGCGGTAGGACCGAAGGACGCGTCGTCCATACAGTAAGCGCAAGGACGAGCCGCGGGTCTGCCCCAATCTCGCTATGGAGCAAGCCCGATCTTAGGGAGGGCCTGGCGTCGCCAGCCGCCTCTCATCTGCCGACTTGACCCAGCATCGGACTCTGAACAAATCCGGCCATCGACGACAATGCAGCACTCTCAGTTGTCGTAGCAGAGGCAATTGTCGTGGAACTTGTAGGCGACGGCTTCTTCCGTTCCGGTGAGTGTGGGCGTGCAACTCGCGTCATCGATGCACTGTGGCTGTGACGAGCTCCAGCCGTCCTGTCCGGGTGTCGCTCCAAAGCGGGTCAAAGCGGTTGCGGTCGGCGGCTAGCGCCCGATAGTCGCCGATCTGCCACACCCCGCGGTGGTTCGCGACAACGGCCGGGTTGAATGGCTGGTCGGTGACCGTGATCGGGGGGGCGAAGCGCAGCGAGCGGGGCTCCGAGATCATCAGCACGACGTTGACCAGGCCCTGGTTCATCACGTATGCCATGGTCCCGATCCGGCATGGTCGATCGCCACCTCCGGCTCGAAGTAGATCACTTGGTCTGGCGGTGTGACCACCATGGCCGGCGACCAGCTGCGACCTCCGTCCTCGGACGCAGATAGCAGTACGTCGGCGTGGTCGGTGGCGGGCTGATGGACACTGAATGCGGTGCAGACCAGACCTATGCGGGAGTCGCCCGCGATCGCAGGTAGCGAGGAGCTGCGGGCGGGGCTGTCAGGAAACGAGATCAGGTTCACCCCCTGGCCAAGTGGGACGGGCGCGGCGAACGTCTGGCCCCGTCCTGCGAGCAGAGCACAGTCACCGAGGCGGGCGTATCGGGATCGTTCTCCAACGCACGCTCCCGGTGCTGTAGTTGATGCAGACGCTGCCGGACGGACCACAGGCGACCATCGGGTTTCCGAGCCCGCTGGGATCGCTGGCGAGCGTACGTGGCGTTTCGAACGTCCGCCCCCGTCGACGGACCGGGCATACATCAGATCGGTGAGAACGAATGAGCTGCTGCTGCCCTCCGACCACGCGACGTGAATTGTCCACGGCCATTGGGGCTCGATGCCCAGCCACGGGCGATCGAGCCCGCCCTCTCCGGCGACACCCAGCAGGACGCGATTCTCTCGGAGTCGGCGCGGGACTGGCAAAACACGCACCGCCGCACGCGATATCGCCGGCACATTCGACGCAAAGATGTCCTACGGTTGGCTATCGATGTCGCCGCCACCGGGAGGCGGGCGGGTCCGGGGGTTCTGGCCGGAGCAGGCGCACGCCGATCGGCCTGCCGTGGTCATGGACGCGCTCGATCGCGTATCCGCGTAGCTGGAGCTCTGAGACGACGGCGGCCGGGAACGCGATCCCGGTGGCGTGCAGCTCAGCGAACGCGACCGCCTCGTCGCCGGCCTGGCGGAGGCGCTCCAGCAGCCGCTGTTGCTGAGCATCAGCGAGAGTCATCCACCGATTGTCGCCCTCCAGCGGGATTGTCTGCGGCTCGAGCGTTCCAAGCCGCGCTGGTGCTACCGGTGGATCCTTGGCGACTGGGGGTTGGTCGTCGCCGAGCGCTGCCTCACGCCGCCACCAGTCACGCGCGGTGCGGGTCGTGGCTACTGGCGTCGCGAGCGTGCCCTGCTAGATGCCGAAGGCTGGGTCCGTGCTCGATTCGGGATAACGCTTGACGGCGGCGCGGGGTTCCGCGCGATCGCTCGGCTGGTCAGACGACGCGTCGAGTACCGGCGAATGGACGCGGTCGATGTGAACGAGCTGGGCGAGCGGTTCGATCTTCTGTTGTGTTCCGGTCTCTTGCATCGGGTGACCGACCCGATCGGGTTGCTGCGAGCACCGATGGACGTGCTGACTGCGGGCGGCGAGATCGTGCTCGAAACCTACGGCTCGCGTCTGGGCGCCGACTCGCCTGCGATCGAGGTTCACGAGCTGGGCGATGTGTACGTGCGCGACGGCTTTGTCTACTGGGGCTTTCCGGCCGAGGGTCTGCGGCGGGTGGCGCGGATCGCTGGCCTCGAGGAGACCGAGGTCGTCAACGAACCCGGGGTCGCCGGCCACCCGCGAGTCTTCGCGGTCCTGAGAGCAACCGGCTGACCGTGGGCCGCGATCACGTCTCGCAGTGCTGGCGAAGCCATCAGACGCCGGCCTCGGCGTCCCCAACGATCGCCGTCGCCCGCGCTTTCGGCCTGGCGCGTGGAATCTTTGCGAGCGGCGCGCCAGACGACCGTTCACACTACGTCATAGCCGGGCCGAGGCGGCCCCGATTTAGCGGCGCGGCCGAGCGCGAAACCGAACCGGGCTGAATGCGAGACCGAGCCGATGTCACTACCGGATTTTCAGGAGTTTGAAGAGGTCAAGGGTCTGATCGCCCGCGGGCAACTGGTCGGGGTGGTCACGTACGCCGAGATCGCGACCGCGACGGCCGAGCTCGAGTTCGACGAAAGCGACGTTGAGGAGTTGCACGGCTTTCTTGAGCGGGCGGAGATCGAGCTCGTCGAAGAGGTCGATCCCGCGCTCGCTGCGGCGGAGCTGCAACGCGCCTCGGTCAAACGTGGTCGACTCACGCGCAACGCCGGGCCCTCCCTCCAGCCGGTGCTGACCACCGACTCATTGCAGCTGTTTTTCAAGGGCATCGGCAAGGTGCGGTTGCTGACCGCCCCCGAGGAGGTCGAGCTCGCTAAGGGGATTGAGCGGGGCGAGGTTGACGCGAAGCACAGGATGGTTGAGTCCAATCTGCGGTTGGTTGTCTCGATCGCGAAGAGGTACCGCAATCAGGGGTTGCCATTTCTCGATCTGATTCAGGAGGGCACGATCGGGCTTATGCGGGCAACGGAGAAGTTCGACTACCGCAAGGGCTTTAAGTTCTCGACGTATGCGACTTGGTGGATCCGCCAGGCGATCGCCCGCTCACTCGCGGACAAGGCACGCACGATCCGGATCCCGGTCCATGTCGTCGAGAAACTCAACCGGATCGGCCGCGCCGAGCGAACGCTAGTGACCGGGCTTGGTCGTGAGCCGACGATCGAGGAGATCGCCGAGGTGACGGGGATTGAGCCCGAGGAAGTCGAGTCGATCAAGCGCTCGGCACGAGCGCCGGTCTCGCTCGAGACTCCCGTCGGGGACGACCAGGAATCCGAGCTAGGCCAGATGATCGCCGATGAGCAAGCCGAGTCTCCCTACGAGCGCGCGGCCGAGATCCTGGCCCATCAAGCGTTGCGAGACGCGCTTGAGAACATCTCCTACCGCGAGCGTCGGGTGCTAGAGCTTCGCTACGGACTCGGCGGCGAGCTCCCGCGCACCCTCGACGAGGTCGGACGGACGTTCAACGTCACCCGCGAGCGGATCCGCCAGATCGAAAAGCAAGCGCTCAAAAAGCTGCAGAACGTCCGCGAAACCCAACAGCTACGGGAGGGCGAGATCGCCTCGGGTGTCGCGCTGCGCACGCTCGGCCGTCGCAGCTAGACGCCGCTCGAGCCGATCCCGGACCCCAGGCTCGTCGCGACGCCGACGCGGCGACGGTCGCTCTGGCGACCCGCAGATCGCGCCGTCGCCCATCATGACTGCCGAACCTACGGCGATTGAGCGCCAACCACGCCTTCGCGGCGCCAACGGCCTGATCGCCCACCGCACTCGGAACCATCGTGCCCGCTGCCGTTGGAGAGGAGGGCCGGCGCGAGCCGTGATCTGGCTGCTCCTTCTGGCCGGTGAGCACTCAGAGAAGCAGCGGAGCCAACACGGCCGCGGAGGCGACGAAGGAGCACTCTGGCAAGGTGGAGGAGCTCTCGCTCCATGGAGTGAGCCGGCCCGACTAAGAGACGGTGGGCTCTGGACCGAGTAGGCGCGCGGTGGGGTCAGCGATCGGCTCGATCGTGATCGTCTCGGGGGCGATGTTGCGCGCGGCGATCGTGATCGTGAGATCGTCGTGACGTCGCACGGCGACCCACCGGCCGCCCGGGGTCGTCAGTGCAACGAACGAGTTCGCCGCGCCGTCGATCGTGATCTGAGCTTCGGACCGGGCGGCGCCCAGCGCAGCAGCACGCCGAAGGCGACGTTGGGTTCGGAACCACAGCGTGATCGCAGCATCAGAAAGGTTTGGCGAGTGCGGATGCTCGACCTCGTCGTGACCCAGCTGCTCAAGCTCGCGGCGAGCGACCGCCAGCGCATCCCGGTGATGCTTGTCCGTCGTTGTAGTGACCTGGATCTCCGGCCGCTCGTCAAACCAGTCCGCGTCCTCGGAGGTGAAATGAGCGATCCGCAGCGCGGTCAGCTCGTCACCCTGCGAACCGCTACCGACGATCTGAGCGGGCCAACCCTCGACGGCGTAGACCGGGAAGGTAACCGCCCGCAGGGTCAGCTTGTTCTCATACCAACGCTGCACTCGGCGCTCCGCGCGCTCACGAGCAATCCGGTCGACACGCGCAGCGTCGTCCTCATCATCCGGGGAGGAGAAGCGAGAGATCGACCCTTCGCGCTCCTCGTGCCCGCACACCCGGCACGAAACAACCGGGCTCGGCACGTGGGTGCCGTCAACCTTGCTGCCTCGCCCGCCGCGCCACTCCTCAAAGGGCGTGTACTCGTCCCAATCGATCGTGCCGCATGCCGGACACGGTTCCTCAGCGTCATCCACCCGACGGCTCGGATACTCGGTCGCCCACGGCCGCCGCACGGGCCGGCCCGCGTCATCACGGCAGCACACGATCGCCTCACCGCCAACCTGCGGCTGCTCCACCAAAGCGGCGTACGCCCCTGCACCGATCGTCGCCGAGACCCGTTCGCCACGGTCGCCAATGACCTCAGCACTCACGGCACCGGGGGGAAGCAGCCCACCCACAACACACTGCGCTTCGCTAACCCACACCCCCTTGGGTTGAAACCGGTCAGCATCGCGCAGATACGCACCCCCGCCGGCTTCAACGTCGCCGGTCACCAGCAGACCGTGCTCCGCGCGCACCACACCCCCTCCCGACGGCAGCGACACCAACAGCGAACGCATCAGCACAGTGTGAACGACAGGGGTTGAGAGCCGCTGCCACGAGACAGCATCAGCATCGACGACTGCAGAACACGGCGATGGGACTGCCGCTCCAGGCCTGCGAGCAACCGGAACGGCAATCCGAGCCGCGCTGCCCCAGCGCGGCGAAACCAGCAGGCACGTGCTTCGCTGCGACGTCGGCGAGTAAGCAGGCTTTTCAGCAGGCCCGGAGATGATGCCTACGCTCTCAGCCGTGAGCACTCCAGAGCTCGTCATTTTCGACTGCGATGGCGTCCTGGTCGATAGTGAGGCCGTCTCCAGCATCGTGCTCGCCCAAGCGCTGTGTGCTGCGGGCGTTCCGACGACCGCCGAGCAGGCACATGCCCGGTATCGAGGCAGCCTGCTGGGAGACATCAGCGAGGATGTGCGAACGCGCAGTGGGATCCTTCTGTCCGAGGGCTTCTGGGTCGACTTCGAGCGCGATCGCGCCCTGGCTTTCGAGAAGACGCTACTGCCGATCCACGGCGCCGCGGAAACGCTTGCGGTGATCAAGGCCGCTGGGAATCGCGGTCTGCGTGGCCTCTCAGGGCAAGCGAGAGAAGACTGAGCTCACTCTCGGTTTGACCGAATTGCGCGGGCTGTTTGGCGAGCGAGCGATCTTCTCTGCGTATGACGTCCCGCGAGGGAAGCCGCATCCCGACCTGTTCCTCCAGGCCGCACTCGAATTGGGAACGCCTGTCGAATCATGCGTCGTTGTCGAGGATACGACGATCGGGATCAGGGCCGCTCTCGCGGGCAACATGAGGGCTATTGGACTTGCCAGCGATCCGGAGGCCGAGTTCATGCGCCGGCTCGGAGCAACGACGATCGAATCGTTACTGGAGCTGCCGCCGTTGCTTTTGAATCCCAGCTGACCTGGCGCAGCTTGTTTCACGAAACTGAGCCGCGCCCCAGGCTCCGCGCCACGAGTTTCAGTTGCGACGGGCGTGGGCACACCGCATGATGTGACGAGTTATCCCTAGCCCATTGCGGGCGTTCGAAGAGACGGGAGCTACAGATGCGAAAGCACAGGTATGGTTTGGTAGTCGCGGCGCTCGCCGCTGCACTGGGCCTCGCTGCGGCCGGCCTGACCGCGACGGCGTCGGCGACGACGACGAGACTGGCCCGGTCGGCCAGGCACAGCAACCACGCTACGCACCGTCGGGACGCCAGGCATCGTCGGCACGCCACGCATCGCCGGCACG
This sequence comes from uncultured Solirubrobacterales bacterium, assembly GCA_963805095.1. Lineage (GTDB taxonomy): Bacteria > Actinomycetota > Thermoleophilia > Solirubrobacterales > Solirubrobacteraceae > Palsa-465. The sequence continues at coordinate 66,190 of CAWDSW010000007.1, read as the reverse complement.
CCCTGATCTCTCCGCAGGTTGTTCATACCGGCACCGCGCCGACGGGCTACACGGTGACGTTCCGCTTCTCTGACCCGAGCGCGACCACCGTCCAGATCCGGGGCGAGTGGTTCTTCTCAAGCCCGGCAGCGACCACGACGACGTCGTCACAGGGCGTGTTGCCGACGCAGTGGCAGCTCGGTGACTTCCCAATCGCCAACCCGAACCAGGGGCCCGCCCCGAACTGGCCGGTTGCGCAGATGACGCTGGACCCGGCGACCCGGGTCTGGTCGTACACGACCCCGCTGCCGTCCGGCACCTTTACCTACGGCTTCTACGTCAACTGCACCAGCCCGCCGCCGGCCCTAACCGGCTGCACCGAGCTGTCCGATCCGAGCAATCCGCCCTGGAACACCTCTGGTTCGATCGAACCGGACAGCGAGGTTTACGTCCCATCCGACCCGCACTTTGGCACCCAGAACCTGTCCTGGGAGGCGCCAAATCGGCGCACACATGGCCACCTGCTCGAACTGTCCTACACGGATTCACAGTCCACCAACCCAGTCGGCTCCCACCCGCTGGCGGTCTACCTGCCCCCCGGCTACGACGCGCACCGGCGCGCCCCGTACCCGACTCTGTACCTGAGCCACGGCGGTGGTGGCAACGAAGTCGACTGGTCTACGCAGGGCGCGGCGAACTCCATTCTCGACAACCTGATCGCGTCGCGGAAGATCCAGCCGATCGTGGTGGTGATGACGGACTTCAACAACCTGGGGACCTGCACCATATTCGACGCGACTTGCTACGCAACGGACCTCAAGGACAACGTGATCCCGTTCGTCAACGGCCATTTCAACGTCTCCTCCGATCCCGACCAGCGGGCGTTTGCGGGGTTGTCGCTTGGCGGATTGATGGCGAACTTCCTGCTGTTCAACGACACCACGCTGTTCGGCTACTACGGCAGCTGGAGCATCGGCGCCATCGGCGCTCCGGATCCAACGAGCCCGTTGTGGCAGAACCCGGACCTCCGCACCCGACTGGGCATCCAGCTCGGCGGCGGCGAGTTCGACAGTCTCACCGTCCCGGCCATCAACAGCTACGAACAGACCTTCGAGACAAACGGCATCCCGTTCACCACGGACATCGTCACCGGCGGTCATGAGTGGTACACGTGGCGGCAGCTGCTCTACAACTTCCTCACGACAGTCGCGTTCAAGCACACTGGAGGAACGCCGTAGCGGCGGCCCCACGCTCCACACCCAAATCACGGGTGTTCGGGCGCACAAGGCCGATGTCCGTCGGGCAGTTGCCTTCGAGGATCACCTGTACAGCAACTTCTGGAGGAGAGCGATGAATCGCATTATCGTGCCCCCGCAAGCGCCGCCGGCCAACAGACGAACCCCGCCGCCGTAATGAGCAACAACCGGAAAGCCGACAGCCGCCAGCGTCGCCCTGCGAGGACACAAATCCAGCCGGCGACAGCACCACCGCCATTCACCGGCTGACCGTCCGGATCCGTAACGAGGCAGCCGTCGAACACGAGTGCTCCTTCGAAAATGGGCCGTCTCGACGGCCAATTCGATCGGCCTGGGGACCGCCGCTTTTGATCGGCGATCCGTGGTAGCAGCACTCGAGCGTTTACGCTCCTCGGTCCGGCGACGAACGGGCAGCGGCATTGATGCTGAGACACACTGCGTAGCTCGTGCCGATGCCGGCGTCCGAAGCGAAGATTCGCCGATCGTCGCGGTCGAGGACCGCGGCGCCGGTTGACTTGGGCGGCCGCCGCCAAGACGCCTGCGGCCTGGTGGCGGCAGAATGCACGTGTGGAGATCACGTGCTCGTACCCGGTTCTGGCCGTGCATGACCTTGACCGCTCCGGTACGTGGTACCGCGACGTACTGGGGTGCGAGCTCGATGACGTCGACCCGGGCAATTGGCGATTCTGTCGCGCGGGCCAGGTCACGTTCATGCTCGGGCGCTGCCCGAACGTTCCTTCGGCGAGCGAGCTTGGCGATCACAGCTATGTCGCCTATCTGCGGGTCGACGACGTTGACGGGTTCCACGCCAGAGCGGTCGGTGCTGGCGCAGAGGTACTCAAGACCCCGCAAGACGAACCGTGGGGCATGCGTGAGCTCGCCCTTCGGTCGCCCGACGGCCACCGGTTCATGCTGGGCCAGCCGATTGAATCGGGCTAGCCACGCAGCGATGCGCAAGGCGAGAACAAAGAGCAGTCGCAGACTGTCGGTTCCACGAACCAGCATCAGTGTCGGCTGCCGCAAGACACGGCGACGTGGCTGCTGGTCCGGGTCTCCTAGCACCCGGAGCGGCAGTCTCGGCGAGACTGGTGGCTCGCGGCGCAAGCAGCAGTCACGTCTTCGCTGCTACGTCGGCGACGAAGGCATGCCGCGCCAACGCCGACTACGGACTCTCAGCTGCCACACCCGCGTTCCTCCAATGACCGCAGACCGCGAGACCTCTAGGGGCGTAGCCGACAGCGCATCGGGCAGTGGCCGAGAACCGGCTGAGCAACCGATAGGCGCCGCTAGGTAGCGGCGCCTCCCAGGGCCTACGACGTCACCATTGCGTAGGAGACGGGGCTGCGGTCGCCGTCGCTGTTGATCGCGCGGACCCCGAATTGGGTGTTGTCCTTGTTGAGGCCGGTGACCGTGAAGCTGGTCACGTTGCCGACTTGCAAAGCGTGTGTCCAGTTCGGGTCGGTGGAGTCGCGCCAGACAATTTCATAGCCGACGACGTCGGACTCGGGGTCCGCATTCCACGTCAACACGGTGTTATTGGAACCCGCGAACCCGGCTGGTGGGGTGACGTGCTCCTGCGCATTGGTCGGTGCGGGCGGTGAGGTAGACAGGGCGGCGAGCGTGGACCCAACCACTCGCGTGACCCGAGCCAGATAGTTGAAGTCGAGAAACTCAGTCAGATCGCCCAGCTGGACGCCGTTCGCAACCTGGACGTTCTGGTGTAGGTGGTTGTAGTTCATGTTCGGCTCGGTGAAGCGCACGGCCGGGTCGCCCTGTGCGGCGAAGGAGTCCTGGTCGCTGCCGCGGAGGATCGGGTCGCGTCTGAACACAAGCTGAACGTTCATGCCGGTGCCGTTCTCACCCGTCTCCTTGATGTAACGCGCCAGCTGGCGCGAGACACCATCGTTCTCGCCGCCAACCGCCTGCATTAGGGAGATCTGGGCCTGTGTGGCATTTATCGGGATGCCCTCGGAGAAGACCGAGACGGTCCGCGGTTCCCTGACCCCGTTGCCACCCAGCGGACTGCCGATCGTGTCAAGGTTCAAAACACCCCTAACGTTCGTGCCAGCAGCGGCCAGCTGCTGGGCGGCAAAGCGCGAGCCGTACAGCCCCTGCTCCTCGCCGTCGAAGGCCGCGAACACGAGCGTCGCGTTGCTCGGGTGCTGGGCGAACACGCGGGCGAGCTCGAGCATCGCCGCGACCCCCGAGGCGTCGTCGTCGGCCCCCGGCGCGTCGCTCGTGAAATCGAGCACATCTGTGGCGCGAGAGTCGTAGTGCGCGCCCACCACGTACCACGGAGCCGACGCCGAGGTGTCGGTCCCCTGCACGGTGGCGATGACGTTAGTGATCGTCGTCGGTACCGGGATATTGGACGACACGGGCTGCACAAAGGACTGCTGCTGGACCGTCATTCTCCCGCCCGAGGTCGCGGCAATCGCTTGCAACTGACCGTCGATCCAGGTCCTCGCAGCGCCGATCCCGCGCACAGGATCGGTCTGCGAAGACGCTGTGTGCCGGGTCCCGAATCCGACAAGCTTCTCGACGTCGCTCTGCAGATTGAGGGGTCTGATCTGGTGAAGCATTGCCCGCACCTGCGCGGACGGATGCCACCAGTTCGGCATCCCGTCAGCGCCACCGCGGAACGCCAGCGCAGCGCCAACCCCAAGAACGCCCACCACCGCCACCAACCCGCACGCCACCACGACCAACCACCGACGAGGCACAAGCCGCCAACCCGACCAACCGAAGCCCGACATCAAAACCACCCCCCGTGCTCATGGTCGCGGCTCTCTCATAACCTCACCAACCGCGACCCGCTAATGCCCTCGACACACAACTCTAGGTTCGGCCCCCTGCACTGTCAACCGGCTGCCGTACCTCAGCGCACACCACGCGCGACTGAAAAGCCCACCCCCAACCCGAACAAGAGCCACACTCTCAGCGACTCCCCGAACAAGTCCTGCTTTGGGCTGGCAGCATCGACGTCGACGAACGAGTGACGCCGCTGGGTCCGCCACGGAAGCAGCAGCAATCCGAACACCGCTCCCTCGCGGCGGGAGCAGCAGTGACGTCTTCGCTGCTATCCGCGACAAGGCAGGAGCGGTCTCACGCCAACAGCTTTGTGCGCGGCATCGGTGCGTACCGCCTCGCGCACCGGCGCTAGGCCCCACGTGCCTATGCGGAGCCCGGTGTCGCGCGAACCGCGCGGCGCTGCCGGTTATCGATCAAGTGGCGACCTTCAGGTGGCTTGGCTGCTGCGGTTAGGACGAACTCGACAGCCGCCCGCTGGCGAGTGGTTGCGGACGTAGGCAAGCAGCGGCCGGCGCTTGACCGCAGCGGGAGGGCTCGGTTCGCGGACGGGCTAGGGTGTTATCGCGACGCCGAGCGCACCGCTGGTGGTCTTGACTGTGGCTGGCGTCATCGGGGTGATCTTGCCGGTGGTGGGGTTGATCGTGTACTGAGAGAGCTCGGGGTCGTTCTCACTGGTTATGTAAGCGTGCTTGCCGTTGGCGGAGATTGCGATCGCCTCGGGGTGCAGCACGGTGGTCGCGGTCGACACCGGCTTGGCGCTGAGTGTGCCGGTGCTCTGGTTGATGCGGTATTGGGACACTTTGCTGTTGGCGACGGTGAGGACGTAGGCGTTCTTGCCGTTGGGCGCGATCACAATGTTGTGTGGGCCAAAACCGGAGGCCCCCGCGGCTGGAGTTTTAGGGGTGAGCTTGCCGGTACTGGGGTCAATGGTGTATTGCGAGACGGTGTTCCCGATAGTGGATGAGACGTAGGCGCTGCGACCGTTGGGGGCAATCGCTATCCATTGAGGGCTGTCGCCGGTAGCCACGATCCCGAACGGCTTTGTGCTCAGCGCGCCGGTGCTGGGGTTAATGCCGTACTCCCAGATCGTCGACTTGGTTGTGGACGTGGAGGCAGTACCTGTCGCCGTGATTCTGGCCGAGGGACCCTTGCCGCGTGTCACCTGGTTGCATCCGGAGGCTCCACCGCACGCGGCGACGTAGGCGTACTTGCCGTTGGGGGTGACCGCGATCCCGCCCACACCGGCTGCGCTGGCGACGGTCGCGGGCGACATCGGCCTCAGCGCCCCCGTGCTCGGGTCGATGCTGTACTGCGAGACCGTCTTGTCGTTGTTGACGTAGGCGCTCTTGCCGTTGGGGAGATCACGATCTCCTCGGGCCCGGCTCCGGTGGGCACCGTCGCGGGCGATTTCGCCCTCAGCCGGCCGGTGCTCCGGTTGATCGTGTACTGAGAAACCCTGTTGGTGTCGACGTCGACGTCGTAGACGCTGGTGCCCTGAGGGCTGACGGCAATCCCGTATGGGAATTGCCCTGAAGGAACCGTCGCCGGGTTGAGCGGCCGAAGCGCGCCCGAACTCAAGACCTTGAACTGCGCGACCTCGTTGCGCTTGGTGGCAGCGACATACACGAACGGGCCCGCTTTGCCCGGCACGGCAGCCGCCGAACACGCAGCAACGAGCACGCCGCCAACCACCACAAGACCTGCCACCCAGGCAGCCCAACGCTCTGAACGCGCCCACCTGATGCCTGATCCAAATCGATAGCTCATGCCCGAGAAGCAGTTCTAGCCAACCTGCCATAACACCGGCGTAACCGCGTTGCGTCGCCGTTATCGCCGTACAACGGAACCGCGGGCCTCGCCATCGCAAAGAGCGGGCCACGAGCAGCGACGCGCTGCGCGGAGTTCGCTCCCGCTTCCTGAGCAGGCGGAGCGCTTTCGGCGGCGCCGCACGGAGCACTGCTTTGCGGCGCAAGCAGCAGTCACGTCTTCACCGCTACGTCGGCGCCGGACCGGAAGTCAAGCCGGGCCCTTACTTACCGCGGTGGCGCGATGGTGCCGAGGTTGGCGATCGCCTTCGTGGCGGAGCGCTCGTGCGGCTTCGACACCGGCGCGCCGCTCCTCCATCGCCGAAGCATTCGCAGGCGGGAAGTATGCGCCGTGGTGGAAGCGATCGTCCGGTGCGACGACCGTTGCCACCCGAAACCAGCCACATTACGGCGCAGCTGGCACGCTGTTGGAGTAGGCCTGGAGCGGTCTTCTCGGCGTTGCGACCACTCCGCCCCGCGAGCGGCGACGTGATCGACGGCGAGCACCTGAGCGAAAGGTGGCGGAGCGGCCGCGCCTCGCCCTCGGGGAAGTAGAGGGATTCTTGTGTTGTGAGGCGGAGGTGACCACTTGAGGTGTGCGTGCGCGCTGCCGCCGCTGATGCGCCTGATGTCCGCTCCTCGCGTCGTGGATCTTGGTCGGGGAGATCAGCCGTGACGTTATCTATCTCGTCGATGTCGCGGTCGTCTGTGGCTTTCGAGGATGCCGCGGCGCGTTGTGACTGTTGGCGGTGTCGGTCGGATGACTCTGCCCGACGCGATTCGTGTGGTGATCGGGAGTCCGTTGAGGACAGAGGAGTCGGTGGGTTGGCCGATGAGCAGGCGACGCTGCGGCGTAGGCGACGCTCGTGGCAGGCCCGCCTCCGTCGGAGCGGGTGTTCGCGGCGGCAACCGAGGAGGTCGGGCGACTGCTCCCTGGTCGACTACGCGTCCATGAGCCGGTTCGAACAACCGCTTAGCTCAGGAGGCCCTGCGCTCGGTCCGACTAGTCGAGACTTCCGTCGTAGACCCATTCCGTCCCGTCATTCTGTTTGAACGATTCGAGTACGTAGACGATCCGCCAGCATCCGGCTCCGGGGTCGATACCTGCGCTATCGAGGACGACAGGTTGCTGGATGGGCGGGTAGGTAACGGTCTTCGTGAGCGACGGACTGAGCTCCACCTCGAGCGTTTCGCCTCCGCCCTTGTTGAGGTAGTTCTGCAGTTCGAGCACCCAGATGTTCGATACAGCCGAAGGGGTTTGCGGCACCGAGAGCGCTGCGGGTAGGAAGTAGATCCTGAACGTGTATCGCTCAAAACCGTCGCTGCTGATCGGTGGGGGCGGCCCCCACCCTTCGTCGCCTGCCTCTAGTGTGATTCCCCAGTCCTGGCTCGTCGTCGCTTCGGTATTTCCGGAGTCGACGGTGGTCGTGCCCGCCAGCATCTCGAACTCCATATGCAGAGTGTCCACCCCGCCGATCTCAAAACCGCCGCCGCCGCTGAGCCCAGCGTAGAACTCGGAACTCATGGTCCAGCTTCGCTCGACAAAGCTCTCGGTCCACGAGGAGAACGCGACTGGGGGTGCAGACCCCGGCGTCCAGGAGACCCGGAGGTACTTCGTGCCGCCGAAGCTGTAGGCGTTGCCCACGATGACCTTCCCAAAGTAGTTGTTGCCGCTGTAGAGCTGTCCTTGCCCGTAACGGGTGGCTAGCGACTGCATCCGAGCGTTCCATGCTTGTGGCGTGTACGAAATGAGGTCTCCCGGAGATACGGCAAATGGCGTGTAGAGCGCGGGATATCCGCTAAGGCCGTCGGATAGGTCCGCGTTGACCATGACCGACCCGGGCGCGACTCCCGAGTCCTGAGTCGTTGGATCGGTCCATACCTTCCCGTCGGCTCCGCGAAACCGGTAGGCGGTCAAGCGGATCGTGGGCGTCTGGGAAAACACGATCCCGGTCTGCGCAATCCTGTTCTCTTTGGTGACGGGGTCCGTCTCCACCAGCGCGGTAAAAGGTTTGTTCGTCGACAACGAGGTGCCCTGCACGAAGCCGCTCGCTGTGCCAGTTCCGGCGTCCCAGCCGATTTTGTAGGCGGGACCGAGGCCGGCCGTGAAGTGCTCTTCAAACTGCACGCCGACCGTCACCTCTGATTGCACGGAGGTGCTCGTCGATCCTGAGACCGTGTTGCCGTAGGTGATCTCTCCGAGCTTCGTCTCGCCTTTGGGGTATCGAAACGTCGCGATGTTCTCGTTTGGAATCGGGATTGGACCGTCGATGATGCCCTGCACGACCTGTGCCTGCGCGGCGTTCGTCGTGGGCGTCGGCACCAGGGCTGGGTTGACGAGAATCTCGATCGTGCCGTAGCGGCGAACCTCGCAACGCACGTCCTCACTCCAGAACACGAACTGGTAAACGGCGTGAAGCTCGCTAGCATCGCTGCCCGGCGCCGGAGGAGCAGGCACGGGAAGCTTCGCGGGATCGATGAAATAACCCACACTGGGGATCTGCGGGTCCGCGGCAGGCGCTGGCATACAGGTGACGTCGAAGACCGGGAAGTATCCGCCCAATTTCGTTTCGAAGCTCAGGAAGCGGATGTTGTCTCCCGGTGCGGTTCCGGTAACCACCAGCCGTCCGGCAGGGTCCCGCGCCACCGAATACGGCTGTGTTGTGCTTCCAAGCCCGCCCATCGGCCCCACCGCTGTCACCCCGACCACGGTACCCCGCTGGTCCAAAACAAGAGTCCCATAGAAGTAAGTGAGCGTCTCGGTCGAGCCCTGGCCTTGGGTTTTCGCGTCCCCGTACAGCAACAGCGTATACTCGAGCGCCTGGGCCGACGAGGGAACGCTCGCGAACCAGTCAATACTCAAGTGGTAGCCAAAGTCGGTGAATCCAGGCGACCGGCCAATCACGAAGTCCCACGTGAGATACGTATGCCAGACCGCCGACCAGGTCCCCTTAGTCGCATTCAGGTCCGCTGGCCGATAGATCCCAATGTAAATCCCGCGCTCGTGACTCCCCCAGTCCGGCTCCCCCGGACCGGGCAGAGCGAGCGCCGCCGCTACGATGATGGCCTCGCTCCCAAACGACGTGGCGCTGACGTCCGCGCACGTATAGCCCACAAAGCGATCCACGTCGTCGCTAAATACAACTTCACCGCTGGTGACGATAGGGTTCTCGTCGCTGGCAAGCAGCGTGACGGGCTGATTCCAACCCCCGCCCTGACAGTCATTCCATGCTCCAAGAAGCGAACCGTTATGTGTCACCTCGTCCAAGTTCGGCTCGGACTGCTGGTTCCAGAACAAGAACATGGTGTCCCCACACGCCACCAGCCCGCAACCGGAAAAGCACCACGGCGCCCAGTCCTTCGGCGGCGGCGGACCGACAGTAGGCTTGAACATGATGGCGTCGCTGGACCACTGACCCTTCGTGTTCGTGACGGCACCATCTTCGATGTCGATCCCGTCACCGTTCGAGGCCAGCAGGGGATAGTCGGTTGAGTACAGGCCCCCACCCACGCCACCACCAATAAGCCACAAACTACCGTTGTGATAGAGCACGGAGTTCGAACTAGACCGCCCCTCGACGCCCGTAAAGAACGGTCCGCTGTCATACGGCGTCGAGTTCCCCAGCTCACCGGTGGTCTGAACCGTTGCGTCACCCGTCATGGCTGTCCACCCCATTCGGTCTGCAGGCAAGGTTGGCGCCAACCCTACACCGGCTCAACACCAGCGTCCAGCACGGCGATCGACTTCTTCTCCAGAACTCCGATTGAGCGAGTCGCCAGCGAATAGCCGCTCGCCCTCTTTGGAGCGCGCCGACCGCACCTCGGTCCCACACCAGTAAAGACGCGGACACCGACACCGGGCGACAGAGCAGCCAACTAGGACCGCCTCGGCGCGAGCCACGCGTTCGCGAAATCTGCCGATTACTAAGGTCACGCCGACGCTGAAGGTCGCATGGTGAGCACGATCCAACCCGGGGCCGCTGCTCTCTCGTCTGCGCACGCTAGGCGCTCAAGGATGGGCGCACCAAACCAACGAGACGCCTCACGCGGATCCGTGGCGCGTCTTGCCGACAAGTGCGTGACCGGGGCTGATTGGACCGAGCACCGCGTAGCTGATCGAGTCCTATGTCAGCACGGAGGCACGCCCGGATCAACGAACGGTGCGCCTTTCAGCGATCCCGACGTAGCGCCGTCGTTGTAGAACGCATCGGAGGAGACGTAGTACGCATCGCTCCACGGGCTTGACGCGATCCGATACCAGTAGGTGTTGCCGTCGGCAACCTTGAAGCCGACGACCCAACAGGCGATCTGAACCCTCTGATTAGACGCGATCTCCGGGCCCTCTGTCCCTCCGGCATTCGAATAATTCGTCCACGTATGCGCCACACTCCCCGTCGTCTCGGCATGCGTGGTGCCCGCGCCGCCGGAGCCGCCTGAGCCTGAGCCGCCAGAAGCTGAGCCGCCAGAAGCTGAGCTGCCTTAGCCCGAGCTGCCTGAGCCCGAGCTGCCTGAGCCACCCGGCCGCGTCGCCGCCTCCCCTCCCCGCAGCGGCCCGCTCTTGCGCGCGTGTGAGATCGTTTCCGGCCGCAAACAGCGCTTGCAACGCCTTCGGCTGGGTCCGCACGACCTGGTTGACCGCCCAAGCAGCGACCGACGGCTTGCGCAACGCCGCGATTTCATTCGCCCGCTCACGCTGTCTCTCGCCCCGCAGCTGCTTAAACCAACGCCGCCCGCGCCGGCACGAAACGATCAAGCGCCAACCCGTACAGATCATCAGGACAATCGACCGACACCCGCTGATGCTAAGCGGCGAAAGCAGACGTCAGCACGAGACTGCCCAGCCGGCGACGAACCAGGAGCCACGCCCGCGTCCGGGCGGCGGTTGGTGGCGTTCCAGAGCAGAAGTGTCGGATCAGGTCTTCCAGTGGTAGGTCACGCCGCTTTTGGGTGTCGTGGATCGGGATGGCGAGCGGATCGGCAAGCTTGACGAGGTCTTTTACGACGCTAAGACCGGCGAGGCGAGTTTTGTGTCGGTCAAGTCCGGGCTGATGGGCCGACACAGCAATCTGGTGGCGTTGATGGGAGCGACCGTCGGTCGGGATTATGTGCGGGTGGCTTATACGGCCGCGGAGGTGGAGCGTATCGAGGCTCGCGAGGAAGGCGGTCGCCTTGATCTGACCGCGGCGCATGACGCGGCGATTGCTTATGGTGTCGAGCTCGCGCCTGACGCGACGTTCGACAGTGCGACGCTGATCGCTGATCGCTGATCGCCGGTCCGAGGCTGCCGCGGCGGCAGCGCGCGCTGAGGAGCTCGGACAGGAGGCGTTAGGTCGCGCCGATGACGTTGAGGCAAGCCGCGAACAGGCCGACGCCGCCGCGCGAGACGCCACAGAGGCTGAGCGAGAGCTCGATAGGGCTCAGCGTGCCGCACGTGACGCTCGTGAGGAGGCCGACCGGGCGGCCGATAACGCTCCGCCGGCGCCGCCAAACGTCTGATACGCGACTTCCCGGTCCCGGGAGAGTGGTTAGCCTGCTGACGCGGCTTGATGGCGGACTCCGCGCCCGCCAAGCTCGCGAGGGCTCTTCTGTTCGAGCGGCGCGGAACGTTCGAACCTTGAGCCACTCAACGTACCGGACCCGGTCAGGTGTTGATGTTGAGAGCTTCCGCTTCTCGACCATACGCTCCGGCAGTCAAGTCATCGGCTCAGACGGAGCTCAGAGAAGCCGGGGCTGGTTAGGCCCCGGCTTCGTAGTCCCTCTTTGTTGTGAGTCCTTGGGTTAGTTGGACGCGATGCCCGCGGAAGCGGTGATGCTCGGGGGAAGCGCGACCGGAGAGCCCGGGAGCTCGGTTAGCGTGCCACCGTTGATGGTCATCTCCGCAACGCCATGGGCCGCGGTTTCGTTGATGTACAGGTTCTGACCGTCGGGGCTGACCGTGTCATCGGTTCCGCCGACGCCGCCGTTGTCGTTGACCGGCGTGCTGCCGAGCAGGGTCAGATCCCCGCTCTGGTCGATCGAGAACCGAGAGACCGTTCCCGACGCGGTGTTAACGGTGAACAGGTACTGACCGTCGGGTGTGATCGCGACCCAGCACGGGGCATTCTGGAGGTCGGCGAACGGGGAGCCGCCGATTGAGAATAGCTTGCCGTTACGAGCGACGTCGTAGGCCGAGACAGTTCCAACGTCGTCACCGACGTTGTGCGCGTTGCTCACGAACAGCTGGTCGGTGTTGGTCGGCCGGAACGCGCTGCCGAAGGGACCCAGCCCCTGAGCCGCGTATGGCGAGCCTGGGGCCGTCTGCAGATACCCGAGGTGGTCGACTCGGAAGCTATCGATCAGCGAGCTGGCGACTTCGGCGCCGACCAGCTTCGTGCCGGTGCTGTTGAATAGCACGTCGCCCAGATCGTTTGCGGCTCCGGGCACGTTGACGGTCGAGTTCGGTAGCGGAACGAGCTGGCCGAAGTTGGTCAGGAAAAACCCGGTGTAGTTGGCGCTGGTTGTGGCGTTACCGTCGTTAGCGACGTAGACCAGGTGCTTGTGCACCGCGATGCTGACTGGCTGCAAGCCGCCCGAGGAGACCGGACTGCCCGGCACCTGAGTCAGCGATCCGTCGCGGTTAATCTGGAGGACCGAGATCTGGTTGCTCCCCGCGTCGACCGCCAAGAGGTACCGGTCTCTGTCCGCCAGCTGAACGGCGCCCTGGGACCCAAGCGCCTGACCGAGACCCGCACCGCCCGCAGCGAACGGCGAGCCCGGCGTGGGGGTCAACGACCCATCGGGAGCACGATCGTAGGCCGCGATCGTGTTCGCGCCGGCGGTGTTGCCGTCGAGATAGACGTGGCCGACAACCGCAGGATTGCGACTCGTCGCAAAAGCCGACCCTGGGAGCGCGAACACTCCCATGGCAGCCAGGGCGAGCACCAGCGGGCCCATGAATCTACGCCCGAGTAGGCGTGTAATGATGTACATCACTACTCCTTATGGATTGTGGTGGTTCGAGAGTGACCCATCCGCGAAAGCGACCAGGCCGTCCGATGACCGTTACTGATTGCCACCGGCAATCAGTAACGGTTTCTTCCCACGGTGAGACTCTCAATGTTGCCCTCTTGATTTGGCGAACCTGAAACGATTCTTAGCTGGGCGGCCAGCGCCAGGGCGCTGCTAATCATCGACCAGCAGCCCAACGCTTACGAGTGTTCCCCGACTCAGCTGATGTGTTGCGCTCTCGTCAATCAACGCTTCTGGGTCGACGTTGTCAGCCGGGATCGGATGTTCCGGATATAGCCACTCCCGCAGGTAGACGGCGTTTGTGGCGTCAACCACCGTTCGGCCTGCGAACTGGGCGCTGATCGAGCCGCGGCACCGGCTCTATCTGGTCGTTCGCAGACAGCGTTTGCGGAAAATGCTCGCTCGGCGGTCCCCGAAGCAGTCATGTGTTTTCTCCGATCGATGTCATAACCAGTGCGGGTAAAACTTCCGGAGGTTCACCGCTCTCTGGCCGTCCACCTTTGAACGTGCAACAAATCACGTGGACGGCTTGCCAAAGGTTTGCGCGACAATGTGACGAAACCCTTACGTGTCGTTAGCTGGAGCACGGAACGGCGCGCGCCATGGGGACCGAGGCGCCAGATGCTGACGACAAGGAGGTCGCCGTTGGCGTGCGTCGGGATAGCCGGGAAGGGGCCACCGCAGCGACCGGCCGCCCTTTCCGAACCAGGTATCTACGGACATGTCGACGACCCGTGGTTTAACACCCCAGCCAGATCACCAGCCAGATCACGACACTCGCGACCTCTCGGGTGCTGCTGTCAGTCAGACCAGCGGTCCGGACGCCGTGCTCTTCAGCGAACTGGAGTTGCCATTTGCGCTCGTCGGCTTCGCCGCTGACCGCGCGGACACCGTCACACCGGGGACGATCCCTCCGGTGACGCTCGTACTCCGGTCAACGCAGATCTTCCCGGACCTGTCGGCTGCGCCGCCGGAACTAGAGATCATGGGGCGCGTCGTTCCCGCTGGAGCCGCTTTGCGTCTCGGCGAGACGTAGATGTTGTCGAATCGCCAACGCCGGTGGATGTGCTGGAACTAATCGCGAACCTAGGAGGTGATGTCCTCGGCGTCGAGCTGTCCGGTCAGGGCTAGCGTTTTGAGCATCTGAGCGAAGTACTCGGTGCAGTGCTCACAGCCTGCGAGGTGGGACTCGAATCGGCGACGGTCGCGCCAAAGAAGCGCGCCCTCGAGGTAGTCAGTAATCAGCTCGACCATTTCGCGGCAAGAGAGCGGCCGTTGACGCACCAGTCGCACTTGGCCTCCTCGAGTACCAGCAGGATCGCCTCCATCACGTCGCCGACACTACGGTCAAGCCCTTACGAGTTTGAGAACAACACGCCCATGGACGCGACATCTTCGCGATCAGCACCTACCTTGAGCACATGATTCTTGTAACCGGCCGCGCCGGCTTCATTGGCTCGCACATCGTCAAGTCGCTGATCGAGGACGGCCACGAGGTGCGGGTGCTCCTGCCGATCGCCCATCGGCAGCGACCCGAGATCAACCCGGACGCGGAGCTCGTCGAGGGTGACGTGCGCGGCGCGGCGGCCGCGGCGCGAACTCGGCGCGGGGGCGATGCTATCTGCCATCAGGCTGAGATGGTGGGCCTCGGAGCGGACGTACTCGACCTGCCAGACTACGTAGCTCACAACGCCATCGGCACCGCCGAGTTGTTGGGAGAGCTGGCACGCCGCGGATTCGACGGGTGCGAAGCAACTGCGAGCAGCATGGTTGCGTACGGCGAGGGGCGTTCCCGCTATCGGGCACATGGAATCGTGAGGCCGGGTCCGCGAGCGATCGGGGCGCTGGCCGGCGGTGAGTTCGAGATCACCTACCCCCAGTGCGGGGGACCGCGAAAGCCAGGGGTCGTATCTGAGGCGGCACGGCTCGAGCCGCGGACCGGCAACGCGGCGACCAAGGTCCATCAGGAGCACTTGGAGTTCTCGTTCTCGCGCGGGACTGGCGTGGCGGTGACGGGACTTCGCTACCACAACGTCTACCGGCCTGGGATGCCTCACAACACTCCGTACGCCGGTGTCGCATCGGTCTTCCGCGGCATGCTCGAGCATGGCGTCGCGCCGCCGGCGTCCGAAGACGGTGTCCAGCTGCATGAATTCGTGCACTCACGTGACGTTGCGCGCGGAACGTCCCGGCCCTCAACTCCACGACGGCAGCGCCGGGTGCGTTCACGCTCGGCAGTGGATCGGGACCGAGCAGTCCAGACACAGACTGAGCGGTGGCGGTGCCGTTCCCGCAGAGGCTCTGGGCTGGTGTTACCAGCGGGCCAGGGCTCGGTGACGTTCGCGACCTGTTCGCGTCAACCAAGCTCGCTCGAGAAGAGCTCGGCTTTGTTGCCCGGGAGCCGTTCGACCACGGAATCGCGGAGTTCGCGATCGCCCCGGTTCACGCCTGATCGGGAGCTGCAGGCGGAGCGATGAAGATGCGTGGGAGGATTTGACGATGGCAATCGCTGATCGACGCACCGTCCTCGTCGTCGACGACGAACCGACGATCACGGAGGTCGTGGCCCGCTATCTCCAGCGAGCCGGATATCGCACAGCGATCGCCGCAGATGGTGTACAGGCGCTAGTGGCCGCCGGTGAGCAGAGCCCTGATCTCGTGGTACTGGACCTGATGCTGCCCAAGCTCGGTGGGCTGGAAGTCATGCGACGCCTGCGCGAACACGACCACGCCGGAGTGCCAATCATCCTGCTGACCGCCAAGGGAGAGGAATCTGACCGAATCACGGGCCTGCGGCTCGGAGCTGATGACTACGTCGTCAAACCGTTCTCACCCGCGGAGCTCGTGGCGCGCATCGACGCGGTTCTACGCCGGGTCGATGTGCCGACCGGCGAGCAGCCGACGATCGAGGTTGGAGAGCTGACCATCGACCCGACCGCACGGCGAGTGCTCGTTGGTGGCGAGGAGGCACAGCTCACCGGGCGCGAGTTCGACCTGCTGCTGTTCTTCATCACCCACCCGGGGCAGGCGTTCTCCCGCACCCAGCTGATGGACGCCGTCTGGCAATACTCGTTCTACACCGACACCTCGACCGTAACGGTCCACATCCGCCGCCTCCGTGCGAAGATCGAAGCCGATCCAGCGAACCCGCACCATCTGCAGACAGTGTGGGGAATCGGCTACCGCTTCCAACCATGAGCCAAGGCCGACCCGGCGAGCGCCGCCACCTCCTCGGCACAGGCCAAAGCTTCGGGCTGGCATGCGCCGCGGCCGCCATCGCCGTCAGCATCGCGATCCTCGGAATAGCTCACACCTTGATCGTCCTGGCGGTACTCGTCGCAGTCAGCATCGCCACCGCGGCAGGCACCGAGTCGGTAATCCGGGCCCGTAGCAAGGGACGCTCGGGATCGTTGTCGCGGCAGATCGGGATCCTTATCGCGGTCGTCATCGCGCCGCTTTTGGTGACGCTCGTGATCCTCGGCCTGATGATGTTCGTTTCCGACAAGGACGCAGTCCTGGTCGCCGTGATCGGCGTGCTGAGCGGGCTGCTCGGGATCACCGCAGCAGATCGCCTGTCACACGCGCTGAACAGGGATGTGGGAGCAATCCGTGACGGCCTGCTTGCCGTCGGCCAGGGCGAGCGCCGATCGGACCTGACAGCCAACGCCGCCACCGAGCTGCGCGAACTCGCGGAGTCCGCAAACGCAATGATCCAACAGCTCGCGGCCGAAGAGGCCGCGAGCGCCCAATCAGACACCGCCCGGCGCAACCTCGTAGCCGCGGCATCCCACGACCTTCGCACGCCGATCACCTCACTGCAGCTACTGGCCGCAGCGATCGACGACGAACTCGTCGACGGACAGCTCCGGCGTGAATACGTGCGACGGATGTTGACCCACATTCAGGCGCTCTCAGCCCTCATCGACGACCTCTTCGAGGTCTCACGTCTTGACGCCGGCGATATCAACTGGACCCTCGAGCAGGTCGCAGTCGAGCAACTCGTCAGCGAGACCGTCGACGCGATGCGCGCGCATGCCGACGCGAGGGGCATAGCTGTCATCGCAGACCTCCCAGAGCAGCTCGCGCCCGCTCGCGCGAACCCCGAGAAGCTGCAACGGGTGCTGTTCAATCTGATCCAGAACGCGATCCGCCACTCCCCGGCAGACGGCACCATCGTCGTTCACGCGGAGAGCCTGAGCGACATGATCGAGGTCGAGGTCGAGGACCGCGGAGACGGCATCCCTGCGGACGAGCGCGATCTCGTATTCGAGGCCTTCTACCGGGGCGGTACCGACGCGCCACGGTCCACAAACGGCGCCGGTCTCGGGCTAGCGGTCGCGCGTGCCATCATCGATGCCCACGGCGGCAAGATCTGGCTGCCCAGCACGCAGACAGGCACCCGCGTCCGCTTCAGCCTCCCGATCGCTGGCAGCAGCTAAGAGCCTGTCCTGAAAGTCGCCAACAACCGTCATGTCAACAACCCGCTACCCAAGGAGATAGCGCATGCCTGTGACGTCCGGCTCTTTGCATTACCGGGCCAGCAGCGATCGGCCCCCAACCACCGTCCGGGCGATCAGCATGGCGAGAGCGAGGTAGCCGGTCTCGAAGTGCAGCACGATCGTCAACGCCGTGAGGAGCACTGCGCGCGGATAGCCGTGGCCGTCGCAAATCACCCGCCACGAAACCCCCAGGCGAGCGGGACGGTCCACATTGCCGACGGCTAGGCCCAGACCCCGAAGCCGGTCCAGACGAGGGTCTGGTGGTGCAGAAAGTGTGGCGTGTCCCCACCCAGAAACGGGAACCAGGACCCCAGCGCCAGATGCCCCGTCCGCCATTACGTCGTCGCGAAACGGACCATCCGCTCGGCCATCGAAACCCCGACGAGCAGCGCCCCTCCAGGGCCCTGCCCTGGTTTTTGGCGGGAGTCGGGTTTCCGCGGTCAGGCGGGTCGCGTCCAAACGTTGCTGTAAATACGGGTCGGGTGCTGTCGTAGCGACGGCGTAGGTTCCCTCAGGTCCTACCAAGACGATGAAGGAGGCCTACGCCGTGAGACGCACCGTACCGCCGTCGGCGGAGATACAAGCTGAGATCGACAAGGTGTTGGGTCGGGGGCTGGTCGATGACCCGCAGAAGATGTTGTCCGAGCTGGCGCGGCTCGGTGCCCGGTTGATCATTCAGCGGGCTGTCGAGGAGGAGTTCGACAGCTGGTTGGGTCGCGCTCGCTATGAGCGCAAGCCCGAGGCGGGGTCGGGGAAGCGCAATGGGTTCCGCCCCCGGCACCTGCAGACTGGGGAGGGTGAGCTGCGGATCGAGATCCCGCAGGCACGGGAGGCGGCGATCCCGTTCGTCTCGAAGCTGTTCCCGAAGTGGCATTGCAAACGGCTTTTGCGCACGGACCCGCTGAAGGCGCTGGTGATCGGTGGGTTCGTGCGCGGCCTGTCGATGCGCGACGTCGAGTCGTTGTGCGAGGAGGCCGGGCTGGGGAAGACCTCGAAGTCGACGGTGGCGGCGATCTGCGCGGAGTTGCATGAGCGGTTTGCGGCGTTCTGTCGCCGCTCGCTCTAGGACATCAACCTCGTCGTGCTGTTCCTCGACGCGATCTACCTCCCGGTCCGTCCCAGCGGCCCGAAGGAGGGCGTGATCTGCGCTTGGGGAATCACCGAAACCGGCGCCAGAGAGCTGGTTTGCGTGCGCCTGGGGGCGCGGGAGGCCACGGAGGACTGGGTCGAGCTCGGCCGCGATCTCATCAGTCGCGGGCTCGCCGCGCCGCGTCTGGTCGTCGCCGACGGCGCTCCGGGCTTGATCTCGGCGGTCCAAGAGATTTGGCCGCGCGCCGATCGTCAGCACTGCGCGGTTCACCGCCTGCGCAATCTCATAGCAAAGCTCCCGAAGTCAGAGCATGACCGGATCCGCTTTAACTACTGGTCAGCGCTGACCGATGCCACCAGCGTCAAGGACGGCAAGCTCCGCCTCCAGGTCCCGATCTCAGAGCTCGAGCATCGCGGCTACGAGGCGGCCGCTCGCTGCCTCGCCGAGGACCTCGACGCGCTCGTCGCGCACCTGCGCTACCCACTCAGACACCGCGAACGGTGGCGGTCAACGAATCTCCTCGAGAGATCGCTCGGCGAGGTCCGCCGGCGCACCAAGGTGATGGGCCGCTTCCCCGGCGAGACCAGCTGTCTCTCGCTCGTCTGGGCGGTGCTCGACCTGTTCTTCAGCCACGCCAGCAACGGCGCAACCTTCACCGACGTCGACCGCCAACACCTCTACCGAATCAAATACCAACAAGCCGACCCAGACACGCTCGACGAGGGGGTGACCGCCGCCTAGACTCAACCCCGGGAACCTGAACCGCGAGCGAATTTACAGCAGTCATTGGACGCCACCTGGGCGGGACCCTGCGAGACACCTGCATCGCTGCGAGCACGATAGTCGGGCCGTCCGAGGCGAAGCCGCCGGTCTCGCTCCGAAGCAACTTGTCGGAGTTAGCTTGAGACGAGCAAGCACTCGGCAGGATGGGTGTTGCTCCGGCGGTCCGGACCACATCGCTGTTCGCTGACCGCCGCTCGCGGTTTACGTGCTGGCGGCGGTCAGTGCCCGCGACCGCGTCGTGTGCGGGCACGTCGTCAGACTGATGGTCCGGCCCGCGAGCCGATTCGGAGGGAGCGGTCGGAGGTTGGATCGAGGGCCGGCCCGCCAGACGAAGACCCGTTCAACGCCGGCGGGCTTTCAGTGGCAACGTCGTAGCGTGTGCGACCCCTTGGTCAACCCAGCAGCGCAACGCGTTTGGCGTGGCGAATCCGGCCGGGGCGACGTAGACCATCGTCCGCATCGGTCGGCCGGTGAAGTCCATCGGCCGGACGTGCGGTTCGTCGAGCGCGGCGTCCGCACGGTGCTCGCCCAGCCGAAGCATCAGCTCGTCTCCGACGATTCCGCACGCCATGTTGCCGCCCACGAGGAATGCGAGGCCGCCGAACATGCGCTGCTCGCGAACGTCGGGCACGTCGCGCAAGGCCTCGCGGATCCGGTCTGCGAGGTGCTCGTCGAAGGCCATCAGGCGGAGATGGTGACAGGGAGGCCCAAGCGCCTGAACAGTTCGGGCTCGCGCGGAAAGCCGGTGATGCCGACGATCCGGTCGCCGTCGATGGCGAAGACCATCACGCCGTAGGCCTCGTGGTCGCCGGTGGCGTCGTCGAGCGCATACGCCGCGAGCGCGGGCTGGCCGTTGGCCCGGGCGGAACGGAGCCGGATGTCGTCGAGCCGGCCCTCCAGCGGCACCGTCGCGAAGAACGCTGCGACCGCCGCGCCGCTCTCGACGCGAGCCGATTCGGGGGGCATCGTCATGAGCGCGTCCGTAGCCAACAGCGCGACGATCCCGTCGATGTCGACGGCCTCCCAGGCATCCTGAAAACGCCGCATCACTTGCGCCTCGACCTCAGCGCTGGCGGGGCGGTGGACACGAGCGAGCGTTCCCTCAGCGTGCTCACGGGCCACCCGGTCCCGCGCGCGCTGCAGCGCGCTGTTGACCGCCGGCACGCTGTCGTCGAAGAACTCCGCGACCTCGCGCGCTGACCAGTCGAGCACGTCGCGCAGCACGAGCACGACGCGCTGCTTTGGCGGTAGCAGCTGCATCGCTGCGACGAATGCCAGGCCGACGGCCTCGCGCGACTCGGCCGCGACTTCGGGCTCACAGCCCGCGGCTGCGGTTTGCTCTGGGTAGGGCTGCAGGTGCGCGTCGATCAACGCCGTCTCGCGACGGCGGCGCTGCTCGAGCATCCGCAGGCAGACGTTGGACGCGATGCGATACAGCCACGCCGCGACGGGCGCGCGCGGCTCGAAGCGATCGATCCCCCGCCACGCACGCAACAGCGCCTCCTGCAGCGCGTCGTCGGCGTCATGCAACGACCCCAACAGCCGGTAGCAGTGCACGTGCAGCGCCGAGCGGTGCGGTGATGTCAGCTCGACGAAGGCGCGCTCGTCACCGCCGCATGCTGCGGCGACGAGACGCGTGTCGTCGAGGTTCCTGGCCGGGTTGACGGCCATCGAGCGCTACGCGGCCGGGACCGGCGGCGGCCCGCCGAGCTCGGTCCATGGTGAGGCCGCGAACGACCCTGGGACGCCACCTAGCGCGATGAAGCGGACCCCGTCGGGACCGGGCAGGATCTGCCGGTGCTGCTCTGACCCCACTCGGACCATCATGCCCGGCCGCAGCGCGACGCGCTGATCGTCTGCGACGAGCGTCCCTGATCCCTCGAGCGGGATGTAGACCTCTTCCTGGTTGGCGTCCTCCACACTCGCATCATGGCGGTGATTGGGGTAGCCGTCCCAGTTTCCCGGGAGGGTCATCACCTGCATCCCGAACGACGTCACTCCAAGCGACGCACGCGCGCGTCGGGCCAGCCCGTTGTAGATCGGCTCCATCTCCTCGAACGACGTCACTGTCACATCAGCCATCAGGACCTCCGGATCGAATGGGTTGCGTGTCCGTCACCCGTTCAAATCCACACCGGCGCCAAAACTCATCGCGCCCTATCCGGCGAGGTGTGCGGCGAGCTTGTCGAACGCCGTTTCGTAACCAGCGGCTGCGTGCTCGGCACCAGCAGCGTAGGGCCCGTCGCTGAGCGTCATGCGGGTCTTCTCACCGTGGTCGTGGAACTCGACCCGCACGACCGTCGGCTCGTGCATCCCGGGCATCGGGTCCGAGCGCAGCACGAGCAGCGCCGGCTCGACGAGCTCGATGATCTCGTAGCCGATCGTGAACTCGCCGTCGCCGTCGCGCTGGACCATCGTCAGCTCATAGCGCCCGCCGACGCGAAGGTCGATGCGGATCCGCTCGCGCGGGGTCTCCATCTGCTCGGGGCCGTACCACGCCGCGACCTCGTCGGGATCGGTCCACGCCCTGAACACCAGCTCGCGCGGCGCGTCGAAGATGCGGGTAATCAGGACCTCCTGATCGGCGCCGGCCACGGGGGTTGCGTCACTCATCTTGCTTTCCTTTCCGGCGCAGGTGCGCGTCGAGTCGATCCATCCGGGCATCCCAGGTGCGCTTGCGCGCTTGCATCCACTCCACCGCGTCGTCGAGCGGTTCGGCCTGCATGCGGCTCGGGCGCCACTGCGCCTCTCGACTGCGGACGATCAACCCGGCCCGCTCGAGCACCTTGAGGTGACGCGAGATCGCGGGCAGGCTCACCGAGAACGGCTCCGCCAGCTCGTTGACCGTCGCCTCGCCTTCGGCGAGACGGGTCAAGATCGAGCGGCGCGTCGGATCAGAGAGCGCGGCGAACGTGAGGCTGAGCTGGTCGAGCGGCATCTAACAGACTGGTTAATTGACGGATCTTAAACACTTAGCCAAGCTCCATGAGCTAGACCCCCGGCTTCGCGTCTCCACGTGCGTCCCGCCGCCGGGCCACGAGGCACTTGCTTGGCGCGGATTCGGGAACTGCCGCTCGGCCAGCCGCATTGCAGGAGCGGCTGAGGGTCGAGGCTGAAGGGCCTTGCCTTGTCTTTGTCGTCCGGGTGGATCGCCTCGTCGGCGGCCGTTGGAGTGGTGCTCCCCCTTTGGTTGGTTGCGGCAGGGACCGGCGCATGTTCAGCGGCTGCCTTGTGGCTAACTGTCTATCGGGGAAGTCTCAGCGCGTTTCGGCCGGCGTTGGGATCCTGATCGTTTGGCCGATCTCGATGAGGTGGCCGTCTGGGTCTCGCATGTAGCAGCGGAGCTCCTGACCCCGGTCGGTGGGTGGGGTGAGGAACTGTGCGCCGCGGGCGCTCCACTGCTCGTAGATGGCGTGGATGTCGGCGACGCGGATGTTGAGGAAGCTGCTGATGTGGTCGGGGTCGTGCGGCGGCTCGAGCGTCACTGTCGGTTTGTCGTCGGTGGGCGGCCCCCCGCCGTTGATGATGATCCAGCTGTTCGCTAGCGCGACGATCGTCGGTTCCCCTTTGCGCAGCACCTCGCCGCCGAGCACATCGCTGTAGAAGCGGCGGGCGCGTTCAACGTCCGCGGCAACGATGAAGTGGGTGAGGGCGATTCCCTCCGTGGGCGCTGGGAACTGGGCCATCGCTAGCGGTCCAGTAGCGGGCGGACCTCGACGGTCCCGCCGAGCCGGGCGACCGGGATCCGCGCCGCGAACGCGATCGCCGCGTCGCGGTCTGGCGCGTCGTAGATGTAGTAGCCGTCCAGCTCGTTTCCCGGCTCGACGGCGGGGCCCTCGGTGACCCGTGTCTGTCCGCCATCCACGCGGACCGTCGCCGCCGTGCCAGCGGCCTGGAGCTGGTTGCCGTCAAGCACGCCCGCAGACTGGCGAATCGTTTCGAATTCGGCGGTTACCTTCTGTTGCTCCCCGGCGGGGAGGTCGCCGATCACGTTGTCGGCGCCGTTGAAGCGGACCTGGAGCAAGAACTTCATCTGATCTCCTTACTTGTGTTGACTCGGGGCTTGGGCTAGAAGTTCGCGGGCCGTGCCGCTGCCGTCTGAGCGTTTAGTGCGCCGGCTGGGACGCCGCGAGCCGCGCTTTGATCATCTCGACAGCTGCTCTCGTCATGCCTTCGACATCTCGTCATCTGATCTCCTTGGGTATGGGCTAGAGCACAACCGGGTCGGGGGCGGCTTCGGGGACGAGGAGCGGCTGCGCAGCCGCACGGGCGTTGGGGGTGCGAGTGGCGATCACCGCCGCAGCGAGCACCAGCAGGCTGCACGCCAGCAGCGCTCGCTGGTATCCCGACGTGAGCGCTTCGGGTCGCGGCGCGTGAGCCGCGAGCAGATGCTGCGTGCGTGCGGTCGCGATCGCCGACAGAACGGCCAGCCCGAGCGCCATCCCGACTTGCTGGGAGGTGCTCAGCAGGCCGGCCGCGAGGCCGGCCTTGTCGGCTGGGACGCCGGCGTTGGCGGCGGTCGTGGTGCCGACGAAGACGGCTCCGAACCCGAGCGCCATGATCACCAGCCCGGGGAGGACGTCGGGTAGGTAGGAGCCGTGCAGCGGGATCTTGGAGAGGTAGTAGATCCCGCCGGCGCTCAGCACGGCGCCGGCCACGATCACGGGCCGTGTGCCGATCCGGGAGAACAACTGCGAGGAGACGCCTGAGGCGAGCGCCAGGCACGCGGTCACGGGCAGGTACGCTGCGCCGGCCTGGATCGGGGAGAAGTGCAGGACCTCCTGCATGTACAGGGTGAGGAAGAAGAACATCGCGAAGAACCCGGCCATCCCGATCAGCCAGGTGGCGTCGGCCGCGGCGAGCCCCTTGACGCGGAAGATCGAGAGTGGCATCAGCGGGTTGCGGTTGCGCCGCTCGTTGAAGGTGAACAGCGCGAGGATCGCGGCGGCGGCTGCAAGCATCGTGATCGTCTGAGCGCTCCCCCAGCCGACGTCGGGCGCCTTGATCAGCGCGTAGACGAGCAGGAGCATCCCACTGGTGGCGAGCAGCGCGCCTTGGGTGTCGAAGTCGGCGAGCCGCGCGCGTTTGCGCTCGCCGGATAGTAGCCGCAGCGAGGCGAGGAGCGCCAGCAGGCAGACGGGGATGTTCACGTAGAAGACCCACCGCCATCCGGGTCCCTCGGAGAGCACGCCGCCCAGGAACACGCCGGCGGCAGCGGCGAGACCGCTGATCGCGCCCCACGCTCCGAGCGCCGTATTGCGGTCCGATCCCTCGCGGAAGGTGGTGGTCAGGATCGACAGCGCCGCCGGAGCCATCATCGCCGCTCCGACGCCTTGCAGCACCCGGGCTGTGATCAAGGTGCCCTCGCTCTGCGCCAGACCGGCGGCCAGAGAGCACGCCGCGAACACGACGATCCCGGCGATGAGGATGCGCCTCCGGCCGAGAAGGTCGGCGAGCCTGCCGCCGAGGAGCAGGAACCCGCCGTACGTCAGCAGGTATCCGCTGGCGACCCACTGGAGGTTCTGCTGGGAGAAGTGCAGTGCGTGCTGGATCGATGGGAACGCCACGTTGGTGATTGACGAATCGACGACGTCGAGGAACTGGACCCCGCACAACAACAGCAGCGTCAGCAGTCCCAGGCGAGTCCGCAGCAACGACGGCTGACCCGAACCGGCAGTTGTTTCGACTGAGGACATCTGGGATTTCCTTTCGCCAGCGATGGACCGCAACCAAGGCGGGCCCTCGTAACCGTCCAACCCGACCCGGCAACCCGACCCCGCAGACCGCTATGAGTTAGTTGGCTCACTAACTTAGCATAGACGGCTACCATGTTGGTGAGATGACTGACTCAGCCCCGACGGTGCAGCCCGGAAAACGTGAGCGCCTCGTAGAAGGCGCCCGCGAAGTGATCCATCACCAAGGCGTCGAGAAGACAACGATCGCCGACATCGCACAAGCGGCGGACGTTCCGGTCGGCAACGTCTACTACTACTTCAAGACCAAGGACGAGCTCGTCGAAGCGGCGATCGACGGCTACGGCCGCGACGTCCGGGCGCTGCTCGAGTCACTCGAGCGCCACCGCACCCCGCAGGCGCGCCTGAAGGCCTTAGTCCGCGCGCTCACCGATCAGCGCGAGCTCGCAGCCGAGTACGGCTGCCCGATGGGGAGCCTGTGCTCGGAGCTCGACAAGCGCGCCGACCGCCTGGACTGCGGACACCTGCTCGAGCTGCCGATCGACTGGGCGGAACGCCAGTTCCGGCTGATCGGCCGCCGCGACGCCCGTGACCTCGCCGTCGCGCTGATCGCCTCCTACCACGGGATCGCCCTGCTGACCAACACGTTCCGCGACCCGGAGCTGATGGCCCGCGAAGCGCGGCGTCTTGAACGCTGGATCGACTCGCTGGTGTAGCGAGGAGAGTCAGTCCCCCGATGCAGCACTCTCCGGTCACGGCTGGACGTCCTCGAGCCCAGCGGTCGCGGCCTCTCCCAAGCAGGCGGGTCGCGTCCCGCTTTGACGCCGCGACAAGCATCTCCGGATTGCCCGCCTCGCACCTGCAACGCGCGGACAGGAGGTGACGCCGGCTATCGCGTGCGTCGGAGGGTGGCGTCGATCTCGGAAGTCAGGAGGTAGAGGTCGAGCTGGTCGGGATCGTCCGGATCGAAGCGGTGAAAGCCAAGTCGTTCCCACCAGGTGCGAGCGCGTTCGGCGAGGGCGGTCACTACGACGGCTCGGCATGCCGCCTTCTCGTTCAGCTCGACCGCCGTGGCGAGAACGTGAGTAGCGAGAGTGGTCCCGATTCCGAGGCGCGAATAACGGTGATCGACTGCGAGCCGGCCAAGCAGCAGCGCTGGTACGGGATCAGGCGCGCCCTTGGCGAGCACCTCTGGCGCGGCCGAGCGGTCGATCCCGGTCATCGCGACGCTGGCGTATGAGACAACGACGTCGTTGACGTCGGCGATCACCCACGTGGCGGCAGTGTCGCGGCGGCGGTTCTGCCCGGCGTAGCGGCGCAGCCATTCGTCGAGCGCGGGCTCGCCGCTGTCGAACTGCTCGCGGTCATGTCGGCGTGGGTCGAGCAGAGCCGGGCGGTGGAGCTCAGTCAAGCCAGCTGAACTTGCGCTTGCGACGTAGCGCGCGTGCTAGCCGGTCGTTGACCTCCGCCGGCCGTTCGAGCGCCTCGCTGAACGCCACCGCAGCCTCGTGTGAAAGTCGGATACTCGAGCGCTCGGCGAGGATCTCCTCTGCCTTCGCCGCTGCCGCCTGGACAACGAACGCCGAGACGTTCAGATGCGAGGCATCGGCCGCCCGTTCGAGAAGCAGCTTGTCCGCCGGGTCGACCCTGATCTGAAGCCGCTCTTCCTTGGTCGTTGACATGTACTCACAATGGCAGTACATCAACGAATTGTCAAGCTATCCCAACCAAGGAGGCTTCATGAAATCCGTTCTGCTGGACGCTGCCGGCCATCGGCGATCACCGGCGACGATGCCGGGTCACCACCGCGGCCGACCAACGCGCAACAAAGGCGAGCAGTACCCGGCCGCCCCGCCAGCCGTCGAGGAGATCGTCCAGTTCATGCGCGCCATCGGAGATCGCGGGGACAGCCGCCGGCTCCGTGCGCTGATTGTCCTGCTTTGGCGCGCCGGGCTTCGAATCAGCGAGGCCCTTGCTCTACAGGAGAGCGATCTCGACGCGACTCGCGGCGGGATCCTCGTTCGCCGTGGCAAGGGCGGCAAGCGGCGGGAGGTCGGCATGGACCGATGGGCCTGGAGCCAGATCGAGCCGTGGCTGAAGACGCGGCGCAAGCTGCCGATCGGAGCGCTGCTGTGCGTGATCCACGGCCCGACAGCCGGCTGGCACTGGGAGGCCTCGGCAGCCCGCAAGCAGCTGCACCACGCCGCTGCGGCGGCTGGTGTCCGGCGGCGATTCGCCCCGCATCAACTCCGGCACGCTCATGCGGTCGAGATGGCTCATGAGGGCGATCCGCTGGTGGTCATACAGCGGCAACTCGGACACGCGAACCTCGGAATCACGAGCGTCTACCTCCAGGGGATCGACAGCGCCGAGATCATCGACACCGTCCACGGGCGGCCATCGCCTGTGATCTCCGCCACGGCCGGACTGCAGATCGGGGCGTAGCCTCGTTCACATAGGCGGGTCGGCGACGTATCCAGCCGACCCGCCACACCTTCGCCTGGCGAGGAGCGAGACGCAACCGGCCTGCCGGTTCAGACCTGCATTCGCGCTTCGACGTGTCTGAGCCGTCTCTGACCTCCTGACCGCCTGTGTCCGGTGGGGGAGTCTCCACAGCGGCGCCGGCCTCGGGTTGCGTGACCGGTTTCATGGGCAGCGGGACTCTGCCGGCACCGACGCGGCGAGCCTTCTGATCCGTAGGAGGCAACGGCCAGTCCGGGGTCGCGGCTTGCTGCCGCGTCGACTGGATCGGCTTGCGAGGTGTCGGCAAGCACCAAGTGTCGGAGCTTCGCGAGCAGCAGGGCTGGACGCTAGGGGTCGTCGGCCGGCACTTTGGACGTGACAGAGGCGACGATCCGACGCGTACTTGACCTGCGCTAATTCTGCGAAGTGGGATCCTCTGGCTTGGGCGGCTCGCTGATGGACGATCCCTGGATCTCAGCGAGATCCTCAGCCGACGCCTCCCGGAGGGTGGGCCAGCCGAATCCGTTGGCGCCGCAGAGGAACTGTCGTTCCTCTGCGTCCTTGAGGGAGATTCGCAGCTCCTTGGACTTGCGTAGCTCGACGAACCGGATACGCAGGCGGTGTTCGCCTGGTTCGACCTCGAAGACTCTCATCTGCTCGTTTCCGATCTTGCCCGCGGGGTGGTCGTCGAGAAGCACTGTGAAGCTTGGATGAAACCGGAAGAGGCGAGTGAGTAAGCCGAGCGGGAGCGCCGTCGCGGGGCGACACTGACCAGGGTTGCTTTGGCCTAAAGATTCTGATTGTTGACATTTGGCCTTCTTTCTCGGCACGGTGGATAGAGGCAAGTAGAGGGAGGCGTTTTCCTGGTGTGTCACGAACTGGATGCTCCAGCCCTGCGTGGCGCTACGAGCGCGACCGGCGGCGGCCTCGCGTGGCCGGGTCTGGCGCGCCGGGCTGCTCGCCGAGCAAGCTGGTTCGAGTCGGTCAGCGGCGAGTCCTAGTGGCGGGTGGTGTTGGACCCTGGCCGCGCTGCAGGGTCCTGCCTTGCTGTAGGGGCCCTCGTTGTTCGGCCGCTAGGGCTAGCGGCGTTTGAGTCTGAGGCCGATCGTGGGGACAAGGAGCGACGCGACGTATTGGGGCCAGAGGATCGCTCCGTTGCAGCGGAAGTCGAGGTTGGTGCCGTCCGCGGCGTTGAATGTTCTGGCGGGGCTTGAGTAGCGGCCGGTCTTGACCTGGAGGGTGTGTTGTCCGGGGTCTACCTGTAGTTCGACGGTCTGGTGCTGGTCGATCGTTCCGGCGGGGTTGCCGTCCAGAACGATCTGGAAGGTGTTGCGGCGAAGCTCGACGGCGCCGGTGGCTTCACGTTTCAGGGTAAGCGTGGATGACATGCGAGCCGCTGTTTTCGCGGATCGGAGTGGTCGGTGAGGGTCGTCCGGGGCATCAGGTGTGCGTGCTCGTGATCAGCCGCTCGCGGTCGAACATCGCGGCGACGGCCCGCCAACCGAGCGCGTCGACGGCCAGGAGAGCTGCGGCGAGCCCGAGCGCGAGCCCGGTTGAGGGTGTGATCACCTTGAAGTTCATCAGCGCGACGATCGCGACCGGCGGCACGTTGGCGAGGACGCTGAGCTGCTGGGCGACACGGACGTCGGAAGAGCGGGCGGAGATCGCGATCCCAACCCAGATCGACCAGCCCGCCAGTAGCGGGGTGAACAGCAGCTGCAATGGGATGTGCCAACCGGCGAAGATCGCCGACGCGATGACGGAATGCGCGAACAGGCCTGCGATGGCGAGGAAGAGCCCGAAGATCGTGTAGGAGACGACGAGTGTTGGGATGCCAACCGCGAGCGCTTTGCCGATGAGGAACTCCTCAGGGCGGATTGGGGTAATCAGGACTGGCTCGAGCGTGGCCTGCTCGCGCTCGCCGACGACCGAGTAAGCGGCGAGGGTCGACGGAACAAGCGCGGGGATGATCAGCATGTAGGTCAGCGAAAGCCCGATCCGTGCGTTCAGCTTTGCGCTGCCGACGACTGCCGGCGCGGTGAGCAACTGGACCGTCGGCGCCACGATGAAGATCAGCGGCAGGATCGTCATTGCGAACACGATCACGAATCGGTTGCGACGGTAATTGGTGAGCTCCTTGACGAGGATCGCCCGCACGCGTGTCCAGCTGAAGCTCATCGCTGCTGGGCCTCGACGTCCTCGTTGATCAACTCGAGATAGACGTCCTCCAGCGAGTGCCGGGACTCTGACAGCGAGAGGATGTCGGCGCCGGCGCTGACCAACGCGCGCGCAACCGCCGGGGCGGCGGTCTGCGGGTCGGACACCGCCAGCCTATAGCTGCCGGCTTCTGATGCCTCCCATCCGTCGACCCCGGGCAGGCCGGTGAACGTCGAATCAGGATCGCTCAGAGGCGCGAGCACGCGCACCTCCAAGGCCTGGTTGAACAGTTGGGCGCGCAACTGGTCAGGCGTGCCGATCAGTCGCAGCGTGCGATTGAGGATCGCAACGCGGTGGCAGAGCCTCTCGGCCTCTTCCAGGCGATGGGTCGTCAGAAAGATCGTCACCCCGCGCTCACGCAGCGCCACGATCAGCTCGTGAACATCATGCGTGGCGACTGGGTCCAGCCCGGCGGTCGGCTCGTCCAGGAACAGGATGGCGGGGTCGTTGAGCAATGCGCGGGCCACCGCGACCCGCTGCCGGAGCCCCTTCGACAGCGACCCGCACGGATCGTCGACTCGGTCCTGGAGGTTGACCGCCCGCAGTGCCCGCTCGATCCGCCCGCCAACGTCGTCCAGCTCGTACAGTCCGGCGAAGCAGCGCAGGTTCTCCGCCACGGTCAACCGCAGATAGAGACCCGGTGTCTCGGGCATGATCGAGATGCGCGCGCGGATCTGCGGTCCGTTTGCCGCGCTCAACGGGATCCCAGCGACCGTCGCCGTCCCTGAGGACGGCGAGATCAGCGTGCCCAGCGTCCTCACGGTCGTCGTCTTGCCCGCCCCGTTGGGCCCGAGAAAGCCGAACACCTCGCCGTCGCCGACCTCGAACGAGACGTCCTCGAACGCGACCCGCTCACCGAAGCGCTTACTCAGCCTCTCGACTGTCAGCGCGTGCTCGCCCGCGGTTGGGGGGAGCGAGCCGCCCGTGAGGGCGGATCGCCTCTCCGCTGCTCGCGTCGGCGTAGCATCCACTGAACCAACCGTAACCCCGGCTTGGCCGGGCGCCTAGAAAAACATGCTCGTCGTGCTAATTTTTGGCCATGCGATCAAACGGTTCCGACGAGGATCGCAGCTTCGTTACCAACGCCAGGCGCGCGCAGATCGTTGACGCAGCGATCGACACGATCGCCGAGGTTGGCTACACAAACGCCTCTCTCGCGCGGATCGCCGTGAGGCTCGGCATCAGCAAAGGCGTAATCAGCTACCACTTCGCCGGCAAGGACGACCTGGTCGCCGAAATCATCCGCCAAGTGCTCGCGCAGGCGAGGGCGTACATGGAGCCACGGATCAACAGCAAGACAACCGGTCCCGAGATGCTGCGCGCGTATATCGAGTCCAACCTCGAGTTCATCCGTGACAACCCCAACCAGCTGAACGCAGTAATGGAGATCGCGCGCGCCGCGGTCGCCGACGGCAAACACCCGTTCCGTCCCAACGCGGACGCGGGACTCCGCATCCTCGCCGAACTGCTCACACGCTTTCCAAGACACCGGCGACTTCGCCCGACTTCGACCCCAGACGCGATGGCCATCGCGATCCGTGCAGCCATCGACGCCGCCACCCGCCGCCTCATCGACCCAGCGTTCGACATCGACCAGTACGCGAACGAGATAGCCACCCTCTTCCACCTCGCCACATGCGCGTAACCGAAAACTGAACGGCTCGCCTCCGAGCATCGACTCCGGACAGGTGTGCAGTAGTGCCACCGTCGAGAATCTCCGCCGCCACGGCCAACCAGCTGCGGATCAGCCATTGGATCGATCAGCGCGCCCGCTCCGCGCATGCTAAGCGGCAAGATGGGGGTTCCGTGCAGAATGGCCCTTCCCTGCATCGCTCGCGGCGCGACTCCAACCCCGCGCCCGGCTTGCGCCCTCGTTTGCGCGGAAAGGACGCATCTCCCGCACGATCGCTTCGATGCTCGAGATGGCTGGGACCGGGCCATCGCAACGGCGACCTTCCGATGACGGCGACCGGTCCGGAACCGCGATTACGTCGGGGCGAAGAGACCTCCCGCTGCGAAAAGCGGGATCACCGTTAGAACGGTTGACCGGAACGATCGAGGACGATCCACGTGTCGTCCGGATTCCAGCTCCACTTCACTCCCAAACTCCAGCTCGTCGCTGAACATGGTCGAGGTCTTCTCGCGCGCCTGACCGACAAAACGATCCGCCGACGGGTCTCCCACACCGCCGCGGACCTCGTCGCCGCGATGGAGGGCTATGTCGCAGCTCACAATCGGGACCCCGAGCCGTTCAACTTGGACTGCCCCAACCGACCCCGCTGAAACGCGATTAGCACCGCCCACGGGTCAAACCGCGACCCCGCCCCGGGCACGGTCATTCACCCTCCCGCTCTTGACGACCTCTGCGCAACATCCGCTCAACCCGAGCCCTAGGCGACTGCTGCTGGAACTCGACCAGCCGGCGGTCATCGACCGGCTCGTAGCTTCAAGCGTCAGCGGAAGATCGAAATCAAACGCCCTCAGGAGCTCAGGCAGCGCATCCAGGCTCGGGGCCACGACCCCGGTCTCCCACCGCCCGATCTGCACCTTCGCCTTGCCGCTGCGCTCGGCCACCTGCGCCTGGCTGAGCCCCGCGCGCGTCCTCGCCTGCTTGATCAACGAAGCACTGATCGCCGTATCCGATCTCATCGCGGCGAGCCTATCAATCCTCATCCACGTATCCGCCTGTACCTACATATTTGTGGCTATCATCGATTCATGATACGTTATGGCTGTGCACATCACCGCAACCGTCGATGGCTCCAAGCGATGCCATGGAGGCTCGTCGCCGGTCTCGAACGCGACGCTCCCGCGTCGTTCCTGAAGAGCGGAACCTCGTGTCGCCTGAAACCCCCGGTCTGCCCGACGCGCTGTCCGCCCTCACGGACGAGGTGAAGGCCTTGCGCACTCAGGTCGCGGAGTTGACTACTCGGCATGTCGACCCGCTCGCGGAGCACCTGACCGTCAAGCAAGTGGCTGCCGAGTACGCGGTGAGCGAGAAGTGGGTGTACGAGCACAAGGAATTCCCCGGCGCCAAGCACGTTGGCGAACGGGGCGCCGGCCGCAAGCCGCGGCTGCGTTTCGAGCGCGTGCGGCTGGAGGATGCTCTTCTGGTCGCCAAGCCGACACGCGTCGAGGAGGCTCCGCGGCGCCGGCAGCGAGAAAGCAAGCCTCCGGCTTCGACCAAGACGGCGGCTGGCAATCCGCTGCTGTTCTAAGGAAAGGGCGCGGATGGCCAGACCAAGCAAGACGGGCGTACGTATCCGCCGACTAACGGCAGGCCGCACGTCGTATCACCTACGGGGAACCTGGCGAGGCCAGCGGTTTGAGTACGCACTCGGGTACTCGCCGGAGTGGAATGAGCACCGCGCGGACGCCGAGGCTCAAACCGTTCAGAAGCTTATCGACGTGGACCGGTGGGACGGTCCACCGAAGAAGGCCATGCCCGCCGCCGTCGGGCGTCCCACGGATCCGACAATGAATGAGGTCATCAGCGACTGGTGGGCCAAGAATCTCGGCGAGCAAGCTTGAGAGCCGAACACCATCGCCGCCTATGGCTACCAGGTCAGGCGCTACCTGAAGTGGTGGGCCAACCACCGCTGCTCACAGATCAGCATCCACGAGCTGGACCGCTGGCTGGCGTGGCTCAGCAAGCAGACCTACCAGGGGAAGCCACTCTCCGTCAAGTCAAGTCGCGTTTTGTGGTGTAGCTCGTTTTGATCGTCGGTGATGATCTCGGCGGCTCAGGCCGCGGTGAGCTTGATCACTCCCTCCTTCGATGCGGTGTTGACGTTGTCGCTGGGATCGGTCTGGGGTGAAAGGACCTGTCGAAGTGAGGTGTCGCTCAGGTATCGGCGTTGGACCAGCCATTCATCGTTCTGCTCGATCAGCAGCATCCCGGCGAGGCGGATCAGCGCTTGGTCGTTGGGGTAGATCCCGACGACGTCAGAGCGGCGGCCGATCTCCTTGTTGACCCGCTCCAGCGGGTTCGTGGACCGCAACTTCGGCCAGTGCTCTTTCGGGAAGGAGTAGAAGCCGAGCAGGTCCTCGGCAGACTCTTCAAGCAGGCGGGCGACCTTCGGCGCCGGCGTTTGAAGCCGATCGACGACCTCGGCGA
Source organism: uncultured Solirubrobacterales bacterium (assembly GCA_963805095.1). GTDB lineage: Bacteria > Actinomycetota > Thermoleophilia > Solirubrobacterales > Solirubrobacteraceae > Palsa-465. The sequence continues at coordinate 32,469 of CAWDSW010000007.1, read as the reverse complement.
GCCGCTCGCGTGCTTGGCTGCCATCGTCAGCTTGGAAGATCTGGCGGATCGCGGTTGCGATCATCGGTTGCAGCTGCCGGCTGCAGTGGCCGAGCATGTCTCTGAGGAAGTGCACGGTGCAGCGCTGCCAGCGGCAACCCAGAACACGGGCGATCGCGGCCCGCAAGCCCTGGTGCGCGTCTGAGACGCACAAGCGGACACCGCCCAACCCGCGCGCCTTCAAGGAGAACAGAAACTCGGTCCAGAACGCCTCGGTCTCCGCCTCGCCGACATCGATCCCGAGCACCTCCCGGATGCCGGTCTCGTGAACGGCATAGGCGATCACCAACGCCTTCTGTCTGACCCCGCCCAGCTCCCTGACCTTCTCGATCTTCGCGTCCAGCCACAGGTAGGGAAAGGCGCCTGAGAGTGGTCGGCCCCGGAACAGCTCCACCTGCTCATCCAGCGCCCGGCACATCCGCGACACCTGGTCCTTGGACAAGCCCCGCAGCCCCATCTGCTCAACCAACCGGTCGACCTTCCGGGTCGAGACACCGTTGACATACGCCTCTTGGACGACCGCCACCAACGCCTGCTCAGCACGCCGCCGCGGCTCCAAGAACGACGGCAGATAGCTGCCCGTCCTAAGCCGCGGGATCTGCAACTCAATCTCCCCGACCCGGGTATCCCAACGCCGCTCGCGATACCCATTGCGCTGCGCCGCCCGGCGACCCGGGGCACGCTCGCCAAGCTCCGCACCGGCCAGCTGCGCAACCTCTGCCTCCATCATCTCCCGCACCATCACCGCCACGCTCTCACGCAGCACATCCCCGTGCTCTGAAGCGAGCACCTCGCTCACCGCTTCCCGAGCGGTCAGACTGTTCGAACCGGCCATCGTGGTGTGTCCTCAACTCTCGTCAGGCTTCGCAGTCCGACGATCTTGACCACCGCGGTGGCCGGAACACGATCCGGCTCCGCGACGGAGCTACACCACGTTTAGCGACTCAACCCTCCGTCAGCTACCGCAATGCGATCATCGAGCGCCTCGCGCAGGTCCTCGACTACGCCTGGCGAAGAGAATGGGTGCAGGGCAACGTTGCACGCCTGCCGGAAGTCAAGGTCCCGCGCCCGAAGTCCGAGGGCGAGCGGCGCTTTCACTACTTGAACGTCGACCAACTGCTCGGACTCCTAGCTGCCGCGCGAGAGCTAGACGATGGATTCTGCCGCCGCGTGTCGTCCAAGGGCAGACGCTACGCTCCGAACCGGACCTCGACGAACCTCGGCAGGGTGACACTGATCGGCTTGCTGTATTACGCGGGGCTGCGGATCCATGAAGCCGGAAACCTGCACTGGCTGGACGTTCTCCTGGACGAGGGTGTGCTTCGGATCCGTCGCGGCAAGACGCTGCATGGCATCCGCGAACCGAACATCGTGCCGGCGCTGGCAAGCATCCTCTCGGAATGGCAGACACGCACGCGGTACCGACTCCCGACCGATTTCGTCTGCCCGACCTACCGCGGCGACCGTCGCTCCAATCGCAACATCGACCAGCGTGTGCTAGAGCCCTCATACACCCTGGCTCGCGAGAACCGCCTAGTCATCCCCGCAGAAGTCACCAGCCACTGGGGGCGACGCACTTTCGCGACGAACCTCGCCGCCGTCGGCGAAACGGCGGACTACATCCAAGATCAACTCGGCCACGAAGACTCACGGCTCGCCCAAGAGCTCTACCGCCAGCGACGCAACCGCCGAACCGCGCCAGATCCGCGACTGTTCGAGCTTTACGGCCAGGCGCACCACCTACGCCCGGCGGGTTAGCACCGGCTTACTTGGCACGGGGGAGAGCGAGCGCGCCCATGAGCCAGAGCGTCCCCCATCTCGCGCGCGACCTTGCGGCGCAGCTGGCGTCCTTTTCGCGCGGGACGCCGCGCTCGTCCAGAAACTCAACGCAGCCCAACCCCCGGTGCAGAGCGCGAACGATCAGCTGTGATAGGGGCCTTCGCCCGGATGGACTCGCGGCTGTCAACGGCGACCACCCCGCTGCTGTCGAGGCCGCATTCGCCGAGCACCGGTCGGAAGTGCTCGGCGGGGCCGGACCCGCTCGCTGCCGTCCAACAAGTCCACTGGGGCGTTCACAGAGCGTTCCTCGCTACCAGGCGGCCGCCGAGGACCGCTGGGAGCTCGCCGCCGAGACCGGCGAGGTCACCCGCCAGTTCGTGGACACGCTGGTCGCCGGGGGCTTGTCGGAAGTGCAGGCGCGTAACGCCAACGTCCACCATCTCGCTACCGGTGCCCGAGGTAGCCGGACGGCATCGACGCCGGTCCGTGAAATGAACCTAACCAGAGTAGTCACCTTCAGAGGCGGTTTCGGGGGTGGATTTCGGGGATAATGCCCACAGGCCTTCGACTTCCTCAGAGTCTTTGTCCTGCAAACAGGGGCTTTCGGGTCGTCGGAGGCGGTTGGGGTGTGAAGCGAGCGCTCTCCCGCTGAGCTACGCGCCCGAAGGTCCTGCAAATGCTATGTTCTGCGGGCCTGAGCCACCGTCTCCGACCCTCGCGGCTTCCGCTGATTTCCGAGAGTTTCGGTGATGAAAACGGCCCACCACTGACACCTTTCTTGGGACGGAGCGACGGCCGAGCTCGCGCTGCAGATCCCAGCCCACGCTGAGCCGTCGACTCGGGTGCCATACGTGCAGCCGCACTCTGAGTTCGTCGGACGAGACAAACCCGGCTGGGCGGGTCGACCGCTTTCTGGCACGCCGGTCGGCGTGACAGCGACCGAACCTGTGTCCAGTAGCGTGTCCAGTCGATGCCTGAACGTCGGCCACGCCGAGAATCATAATCCGCGTGCCGGGGGCTCGAGTCCCTCCTCCGGCATGCTCTGAACCCGAGGCTCCCATTCAGCCTGGACTTCCGGAGGATGTGCGTTGAGCTTCAAGTACGTCACAATTCGCTCAAAGTTGCTCGAGGAGATCCGCCGGGAAGAGCCGCACGCCGTGCTGCCGACGGAACGCGACCTCGCAGACCGCTATGCAGTGAGCCGCATGACCGTCCGTCGCGCGATCCGAGAGCTGGTCGACGAGGGTCTCCTGTACGCCGTCAGCGGACAGGGAACGTTTGTCAGCGATCCCCGAATCTCGAAGCGGCTCGAACTCATGTCGTTTTCAGAGGAGATCCGCTCGCGGGGACTTGAGCCCGGATCGAGGATCATCGACGCTCGCGAGACGGAGGCCGGAGAACACGTAGCCGAGCAGCTCGAGATGCCGCCCGGTAACCCGGTCTACGAAATCGTGCGCGTCAGGCTCGCCGATGAGCTCCCGATGTGCCTGGAGCGGGCGTACCTTCCGCAGCGACTGTTTCCCGAGCTGTTGGACCACGACCTCAGCGCTTCGCTTTACGAAGTGCTCAGGCTCCGGTACCGGGTTCAGATCTCGCAGGCAGACCAAAATCTGAAGGCCGTATCCCTCTCAAAGATCGAGGCAGATCTTCTGGCAGTCAGCGCTCGGAGTCCGGCGCTCCGTGTCGCTCGGGTCCTCATCGATCGACGTGGGCGGTTGATCGAATACTCGGTCAGCCTGTATCGCGGAGACCGCTACGACTTCAGCCTGAGCGTCAGGCGGCGGAGGCAATTGGCCAGCGTCAACAACCGCGCGTCCGCCTAGATAGACGCGCTTGATCTCGGGTCGATCGTCGAGCGGACATGCGGCGAGACCTGCCCGGTCGAAGCTTCCCGCCGCTGTAACCGGCGATCAGCGCTCGGAATTCAGTCGCCGTCGCAAGCGCATCCTGAAGCGGGATATCCAGCAGGCACAGACTTCTCACCGCCTGCAAGTTCACCGCGAACGGTGCCCGTCCGTTCGACCTAAGTATAGACCTATGGCCGCTCTGGTATATACTTGCGCGGTGCTCAATGCCCGCTGCCAGAACCACGGGCCGTGCGACACCAGTGCAGCGTGGCGCTCCGTGAGGCGAGCGCACGAACGCCAAAGCCGGCGGTGCTTGACGGGTTTGGCAGTGCTTGATAGAAAACGTTCTCTATCAGCAAGCCACGTAGTAGGACGGCGTACCATGACCTCTCGCGGAGTTTCGCTCGCAGAAGTCGCCGAGAGAGGCGCGGTGTCCGTCGCCACCGCCTCGCGCGTACTCAACCCAGACAGCACCTATCCCGTCAGTGATGTGACGCGGGAACGTGTATTCGCCGCTGCGCGCGCGCTCAACTACACGCCTAACCGGAACGCACGTGCCCTGCGGGCGCGCCATGGTCACACGCTCGGCGTCGTGGTCCACGACATCCGCGACCCGTACTTCGGCCACTGCCTACGTGGTGTGACTGAGGAGGCATCAAAGGCCGGTTACCTAACGATAATCTGTAATTCGGATCGTCGCGCGCGCGTCGAACTCGATTACGTGCAGATGCTGATCGAACAGCGCATCGCGGGGGTCGTGTTCGCCGGCGGCGAGCTGATCGAGCCTGGCTACCGGCAGGAGCTCGCTCGCCTCGTGCAAACCATGCGCGCGTACGGCGGCGAGGTCGTTGCGTTGGCTCCCCGCACCGAAGGTTGGCTCGCCGAGCTTCCCGACAACCGTGGCGGATCCCAGAAGGCGGTCCTGCACCTCCTCGAGCTCGGACATCGCCAGATTGGCTTCATCAACGGACCCGAGAATCTCCTGACGAGCACCGACCGCCGCGCTGGCTATGCGGATGCGCTCGAGCAGGCGGGAGTCCCAGTGAACCCCGCACTCGTCGTCGACGGTGACTTCTCGCTCGAGGGCGGGATGGTCGCGACGTTGCGGCTGATCCGGTCGGGCGAGACGTTTACCGCGATCTTTGCCGCCAACGACGAGATGGCGGCTGGCGCACTGCACGCGCTTCGGCAGGAGAACATCGCCGTCCCGCAGGCCGTGTCGCTCGTCGGCTTCGGCGATCTCGCCGCCGTCTCCTGGCTGCAACCGCCCCTGACGACGGTGGCGATGCCAATGCACGAGCTGGCCACGGCCGCCACGGCACGGCTGCTCGCCGTCATCGAGGGATCGGCTCGGTCCGTGAACACGGTCCACGTTCACCCGACCGAGCTCGTCGTGCGCGCGTCCACCGCTCCCCCGCCATCCGCGGGGACACCGTCGGCCGTCGGTGAGGCCAACTACTAACTAACTGACTAATGCAGTCGGTACCGACTCACCATACGCATTCACGAAGGCGCGCCTCGCAGCGCCAAGACGCAGTATCCAAACAACAGTTCCACGGAGGGTGGTACGTCTATGAGTAACACAACCTCAGTCATCAGCCGACGGCGCTTCATCGGAGCGACAGGGGCTGGCCTCGCCGCAGTCGCAGTTCCATCCGTAGTGACGAAGGCAGCGAAGGCTGCCACGCTGCCCACAGTCACGTATGGAACCGACGCCGGCCTTGGTCCGAACCTCGCCCCGTGGTTCAGGACCTTCAACAGTCAATACAAGAACGCGCATGCGGCGCTGGCGCTGTTTTCGAGTTACTACCCCGATGTCCAGGCCCGGCTCGCAGCCGGTGGCAAGGGCCTCGACGTCGTCTTTACAGACCCCGGCTTCGCTGAGACGTGGTACCAGAATGGCTGGATCCAGCCGCTTGATGGTCTGCCCGGCCTCGCCGAGCTGAACAAGGACGTTGTTCCGACGTCGCTCAAGAAGGACCTCCTCGCGACCGACGGCAAGCAGATCTCGATCCCTTACTACAACTCGCTGCAGCTGTTCACGTACAACGACCAGCTTCTCCGCAAGGTCAGCCACACGGTGCCGACGACGTGGGCCCAGGTGACGGAGATGTGCGGCGAGCTGAAGAAGGCGGGCGTGGAGTCGCCATACTGCGCGTTCTGGAACAAAGACTTCAACACGATCGTCTACCAGTTCCTTACGCACTGTGCCTCGGACGGGATGACCACCGCGTTTGACAGCTCTCCCCACAACCTGCCGATTCTCGGGAAGAGCGACGTCGCGCGCGAAGTCATGGAGCGCTGGATCATGTGGTACAAGAATGGATATGTGAGTGCTGACATCGTGTCTTCCTCCTACACGACGATCGCCGGGCTGTTCGCCGCTGGGCAGTCTGCGTTCAGCGATTACTCGACGCAGGAGATCAAGCCGTGGGCGACCATGAAGGGACAGGCATCGACCGGCCACACACGGGTCGCGATCATGCCGGGCCGGACGCACCACACCCTGACGGATACGTCCACCTACCACATCACCGCCTCATCGCAGAACAAGGAGCTGGCGTGGGAGCTCATGAAGTATCTGTCCTGGCGCAACAAGGACAAGGGCTACACCGTCCCGATCGGCTATCTGCTCGACGACTTCGGCCTGACCGCTCCGTACCAGGGGCTGCTCAACGGCGCCGCCGTCCACAAGGCGCTGTCGTTCCTGGACGTTTCGATCTATAAGAAGCAGTCGCAGCTGTCATCGAATCTGCTGTATCCGGCTGACCGTCAGCCGTGGTTCGCCGGGTGGATGACGACGATGGCCTCGGCGCTGCAGTCGGCGATCATCGGGCAGATGACTCCGAAGGCAGCCTTCGCGCAGGGCCTCGCGTACGCGAAAGCGCACGCAAAGGCGACGAAGTAACGCTCGCCGAGGTATCAGCTCGGTAGAACTGCACGGACACATTCGCGATGACCGGAATCACGCGAGAGGAACCCAGCGAGCGACGCGCGCCGCTGCGCGCAGGGCTGATCAAGTCACCGGCCCTGCGCGAGGCGCTCTTCGGCTATGGGCTGGTTCTGCCCGCCGTGCTCGCCGTCGGTGCGGTGGCGGCCTACCCACTGGGTTATGCGCTCTGGCTAAGTCTCAGCCACACTGACACTGCCGGGCACGCAACTGGATTCGCGGGGATCTCGAATTACCTGAACGTAATTCGAGATCCCCAATTCCTTCCGACGTTGGAGCGCACGCTCTATTTCGCCGCGCTCGTCCTGATCGGAACCCTTGTCCTTGGAATGACGTTCGCGCTGGTGCTGCAGCGCGATTTCCCCGGCCGCTCGTTTGTACGTGGGCTGCTCGTCGTGCCGTGGGCCCTTTCGGCAACGGTGGTGGCCCTGATGTTCGGCTGGATCTTCAACGCCCAGCTCGGGACACTCAACGTTCTGTTGCGTCAGATCGGGCTCGAGAGTCAGCCGATCGTCTGGTTCGGACCCAACGGCTACGAGACCCTCGGCCTGCTTGCGTTTGCCACCGTCTGGCCAACCGCCCCGTTTGCAGCCTTGCTCTACCTAGGTGCGCTGCAGACCGTTCCCGAGGAGCTCCTCCGGGCGGCGCGCGTGGACGGCGCCGGCCCGATCCGCCGGTTCTTCCACGTGACGTTGCCCTGGGTGCGCAAGACGACCTTCTTGGTTTGCGTGATCTCCACGATCGCCGGCTTCAGCGTCTTCGTGCTGCTGTTCATCCTGACCAACGGCGGCCCCGGAACCGAGACGACCGTGATGCCGTGGTGGGGCTACGAAACGGCCTTCACGAACTTCGACTGGGCCACTGGCTCCGCGATCTTCTTCATGATCGCCTTCGCCATCTTCGCGCTATGCGGAGTGTTTTACGGGCTGTTCGTTCGGGGGACAGCACGTGCCTAGTGTCGCCTTGAAGAAATTTCCTGTCCCGAAAATCGGCACGATTCTCCACGCGATCGGGGTCATCGTGATTGTGCTGTTCGTGCTGGCGCCGGTGTACGTGGTCCTTCTCGTCAGCCTCAGTCCTCCGGGAGACATCCTCTCCGGTTCTCCACACTGGATCCCACACTTCACCTTCAGCAGCTACTCGGCCATCCTCCGGGATTGGCGGGCCCTGTACTCCAACCCACCGCAGTCATCGGTCGCCGACCAGGTGATCCCCGGCATCAGGAACAGCTTCATCGTGGCTGTGCCAGTGGCAGTTCTGAACATTTTGATCGCAGCATCGGCCGGTTATGCTTTTGCGCGAGTTCGCTTTCCGGGACGTCATGTTCTGTCGGTAGGGCTGCTTGCCACCCAGATGGTCCCGTCGCTAATCTTGATCGTCCCGGTGTTCATCCTGTTCCAGCGGGTCGATCTGACTGACTCCCTGCTGGGAGTGATAATCGCCGATCTCAGCATCACGGTGCCATTTACGGTTTGGATCGTCGCGAACGCCATTGATGCCGTCCCCGTCGAGCTCGAGCGCGCCGCCCGCGTCGACGGCGCGAGCTGGCTCGGGAGCATGCTCCGCATCACGCTCCCCCTTGCGCGCGGCGGCTTGCTGACCGCCGGACTGATCGCGTTCCTGTTCTCCTGGAACGACCTAGTCTATCCGCTAATCCTAGTGTCGAACCCAAACGCCATCCAGATCCAGCCGGCCGTCGCCGGAATGTACACAGACCTGACCGCCAATTTCGGCGTGATGACAGCCGCCACAGTGATCGCGACAGTGCCGGCGCTAATCATTGCCACATTAGCCATGCGGCCGCTGATCAGCGGGCTTCTGGCAGGAGCGGTGAAAGGATGATCCAGCTCGTTGCCGGTTACTTCGTGCCGGAGGTACGCACATGTCACGCGTAGAACTCGTCGGCGTCCACAAGAAGTACGGCGACGTGGTTGCCGTCGACGACGTGACGCTCGACGTCCCCGACGGAAGCTTCACGGTCCTTCTGGGGCCCTCCGGTTGCGGAAAATCCACGACGCTGCAGATGATCGCGGGTTTGGAGCTGGTGACCAAAGGGGAGATTTTGTTCGACGGACAGTCCGTGACCCGGATCTCACCGAACAAGCGAGACATAGCCATGGTCTTCCAGTCCTATGCGCTGTACCCGCAGAAGACGGTTGCCGAGAACATCGCCTTCGGTCTCCGGGTTCGGCGAACCCCACGTGCGGAGATCAAGCCACGCGTGAACGAGGTCGCCGAACTCCTCGGCATCGAGGACCTGCTCAAACGACGACCGGCGACCCTGTCGGGCGGCCAGCGTCAGCGTGTCGCGCTGGGCCGCGCGATCGTCCGACGGCCGCGAGTCTTCCTGCTCGACGAGCCACTGAGCAACGTCGACGCGAAGTTGCGCGGTGAGATGCGGGTTGAACTGCGCCTCCTTCAGCAGCGACTTGGCGCCACCTTCGTGTATGTCACACACGATCAGCTGGAAGCGATGACGATGGCCGATCGAATCGCCGTCATGGATGCGGGGCACCTGCTCCAGGTCGGCTCACCGGAGGACGTGTATGGACGACCGGAGTCACTCGGCGTCGCGGCGTTCATAGGTAGCCCGCCGATGAACCTGATCGCCGCGTCGATCGACGCCGATGCCTCGGGAGGACCGGTTGCAGTTGCCGGCCCGTGGCGCGTCCCGGTAGTCGCCGATCAACCCGTTGAAGAGTGCACAATCGGCATTCACTCCGAGGATCTCGAGCTGGACGTGACGTACTCGGAGTTGCGCGGCGTCGTGCTCACCTCTGAACACCTTGGATCCGAGCGTCGAGTTGTCGTCGAGACGCCCATCGGCAATCTCGGCGTGCGCGCGGACCGCAGCGCGGCATTCGAAGTCGGAGCGACGGTGGGTGTCCGGGCTCGCCGCGGTGCGGCGCACGTGTTCGACAACGGCACCGGGCTGCGCATGCCGATCCGTGCCGAATCGCCTTCCAAGGCCGCTGTGCTCCCCGGCGTATGACTACCGGCGACGTGCCAGCCCGCGGCGGACGGCTGGCTGACTCGGAGCGGAGCGTCGTCGCGGTCGACATCGGGGCCACCAAGATCGCCGTCGCAATCGTCGGTAGCGGCGGAGAGATTCGCAAGGTGGCTCGACGCAGGACGCCAACCACAGCACTCGCGGTGCTCGACGCAGCTTCCCAGATGGTTTTGGCACTGGCGGCAACTGAACAGGTGCAGTCGATCGGAGTGGCCGCGCCCGGTGTCATCGACCCGGTCGCTGGGTCAGTCCTGTCCGCCACCGAGATCCTCCCCCAATGGGCCGGCACGAATGTTCGAGCCGAACTGGAGAAGCGCACGGGGTATGCAGTCGCTGTTGACAACGATGTCCGTGCGATGGCCTTCGCCGAGGCGCGGCTTGGGGCCGCCGCGTCACGGAGGCGCGTCCTTTTCGTAGCTGTCGGAACCGGCGTCGGCGGTGCACTGACGGATGGCGGCACGCTCGTGCACGGCCCGCACTACTCGACCGGCGAGATCGCACACCTCCTCGTCCCGGCTCGCGGTCCGATCGCGTGCGGTTGTGGCCGTTACGACCATCTGGAAGCGGTCGTCGCCGGACCGGCGATCACGGCCGCCTGGTGCCAGCGGACGGGACTGCGCACCGAGGACTTGGCGGACGTCGCTGCACACCTCGGGCGCAGCGACTCACTCGCCCTGGTCGCTCAGGCCGTCATCGAAGAGGCTGCACAGATCCTCGGTCGAACCCTCGGCGGCTTTCTGCAGGCGGTCGACCTCGATGCGATCGTCCTCGGCGGCGGCGTCAGCCAAATCGGCGCGCCCTTTCTCGATCCTGTCGCGGCAGCTCTGCGCGCCGAGATCCCGGATACGCTCCGACACGTGCCCCTGCTCCCCGCGGCGTTCGGATCGGAGGCGCAACTTGTTGGTGCGGCATTGCTGGCAGTCGACGGGACTGGCGCGCGTGGCGCGGACCGTTCGCCGTCGTTGTCGGAGGCGTTCCGCCGATGACCGGCAATCCAACGCTGGTGATCGACGCGCCGTCGCGGATTCGCATCGAGTCGCGTGTACAGCCAGAGCCCGGTGCCGGTCAGTTGCTGATCGAGACGGCGGCTTCGCTGATCAGCACGGGAACGGAGATCGCAATCCTCGACGGCGTCGTCACTGGAATCGACTACCCGTTCACACCAGGCTATTCGAACGTCGGCGTAGTCATCGCGACTGGCCCGGGCGTGTCAAAGGACTGGCGTGGTCGCAAAGTCGCCACTGGTGCCCCGCACGCGAGGTACGTCGTGGCCGACGAGGCCGGAGCCGTCGAAATCAAGGGATCTTCAAGTGATCACGAGCTCGTCTTCTTCGCGCTGGCGAGCATCGCGCTAAACGGGCTTCGCCGTGCGGCTGTGTCCGGCGGCGAGGTCGCGATCGTGTTCGGGCTCGGCATCCTCGGACAACTCGTCGTCCGGCTGTGCCGCCTCTTCGGCTTGCGCCCAGTGGTCGGCGTCGACCCTGAACGCGATCGGCGGAAGCTGCTGGCGGACCACGCCAACGTCGTCACCGCCAAACCCGATGAGGCGGAACACGCTGTCGCAGAACTGACGCACGGCCGGATGGCCGACGTCGTGTTCGACGTCACCGGCTTGCCGGCGGCGCTTCCTGGTCAGGCGCGATGTGCACGCGACCAGGCCAGGCTGGTGCTGCTCGGGAGCCCTCGCGGTGACCCGGTCCCGTTCGACTTCTATGTTGGCTGCCACCGCCCGAGCCTGACAATCATCGGCGCTCATACCCTGTCGCATCCACCCGTCGACGCACCGGGGTCGCCCTGGACGGTTCAGCGCCACAGTGAGCTCTTCTTCAGCCTGGTGGAAGACGGCGAACTCGACGTCGCAAAGCTGATCACCGACGTCGTCCCATGGCGCGATTCGGTGGCCATGTTTGACGAATTGTCACGGAACCGCGGTTCACACATGGGAGTGGTTCTTGACTGGAGCCGTGATGACGTTACCTGATATGCCTGCACCCAAATTTCACGGCCTGCCCGGCTGCGTTGAGCTCTCTCACCTCACTGTCTACGACAGCCAGGGTCCGGACGGCGAGCATGGTGGCAGCCCGCATCTGCACCTCGCGAGCTCGGAGGCTTATATCGTGCTTACTGGTGCAGGGCGCGTGCAGACGCTGTCTCACCACGGCTTTCGCGAGACGTCACTCCGACCGTTGCAGGTCGTGTGGTTCTCGCCCGGAACCGTCCACCGGCTAATCAACGACGGCGGCCTCGAGATCATCGTGATGATGGCAAATCAGGGACTTCCAGAGGCCGGCGACGCCGTGATCACGCTCCCGGCGTCGTACCGAAACAGCATCCCCGAGTACGAGGCGGCGACGGCTCTGCCGGCTCCCGGGTCGGCAACGAACGCCGAGCGCGAGCAGGCCGCCAAGCAACGGCGCGATCTCGCCATCGAGGGCTTCCTGGAACTGCGGCACGCTTTCGAGAGTCTTGGCGACGCGGCACTTGACGATCTGTACCGACAGGCAGCTGCACTGGTCCAAGCCCGCCTCCCGCGATGGAGGCAGGTCGTCGCGGAGACCGTCATCAAGACTGCAACCGACACAGGGCAGCTAATCGACCGGCTCGCGGCCGGCGACATCACGCATCTGACCACTGCCGAGCTCCGCAGCTCCCACCTTGAGAGCGACGGTCAGATGCTCGGAATGTGCGGACGGCTCGCGCCGCTTGCACTATCAAACTCGAACGCATACTTTGGAGAGGACCTGTGACACCACAGACTACTGGCGACGGTCGTGTTTCTGCGGCTGCGGAAGTGCTGTACCAGCTGCGTGGGGGCCTCGTTGTGTCCTGTCAAGCGCCGGCCACCGATCCGTTCTCGGGGCCCGACGTGATGGCAAAGCTGGCCGACAGTGTGGTACGCGCCGGAGCGATCGGCATCCGCGGCGAGGGCATCGACGATTTGCGCGCCATCCGGCGCAGGGTCAGCGAACCGTTGATCGGGCTCTGGAAAGACCCGATCGGCGAGCTGATCATCACGCCGACACTTGAGCACGCGCTCGCGGTCGCAGCGAGCGGCGCCGACATCATCGCGCTCGACGGCACGATCCGCCGTCGCCCGGACGGACGCTCCCTCGCCGAGGTGATTGACGTTATTCACAAAGACACCGGGTGCCTGGTCATGGCGGACGTCTCGACACTGAAGGAAGGCATCCTGGCCGAGGCGGCCGGAGCCGACATGGCGGCGACGACACTGTCCGGCTATACGAATCAAAGCCCCGGTGCCTCGGCTCCGGACCTCGATCTCGTCGAAGAGCTCGTGGCGGCGATCAGCGTTCCGGTGTTCGCGGAAGGGCGGATCGGAACGCCCGACGATGCGCGCCGCGCACTCGAACGCGGAGCGTGGGCGGTGGTCGTCGGTACAGCGATCACCTCACCGGCCCACATCGTCTCACGCTTCTGCGCAGCGCTCGAAGGGATTCGCCCGTCCGAGCGGGTCGGACGCAGTTGAGACTCGGAGTCAACGCCATCAGCCTGCCGGAGCTCACAATCGAACTCACGGCGGAGGCGGTCGCCGCCCTCGGATACACCGGCGTCGAATGGCGGGTTGCCGAGATCCCAGCGGACGTGGCCGGTGAACCGCCTTCGTTTTGGGGCAATAGCCTGTCAACGCTGGGTCCGAGCGAGGAGGCGATCGACCGCGCCAAGGCAGCCTGCGAGCGTCATGGGCTCGAGGTCATCGGGATCTGCCCATACGTGCAGGTCGGTGACCGAGCGTACCTGGAACGGATCTTCCGCCTCGCACGGCGTTTGGGTGCCGGGCATGTGCGGTTGTACGCCCCCTGGTTCAGAGGCGAGCCGTACGCTGATCTGGTGGCTGCGGCCGTCGAGTTCTTCGCCCATGCCGAGACGGTGGCCCGGGCTCACGGGGTCAAGGGCGCAATCGAGATGCACCAGGAAACGATCTGTCCAAGCGCTGCGCACGCGAAGCGACTGGTGGAAGGATTCGACCCGGAATGCATCGGCGTCATCTACGACTCAGGGAACGTTGTGCTCGAGGGATCCGAGAGCCCGGCGCTTGCACTCGACATCCTCGGCGAGCATCTCGCTCACGTCCATCTCAAGAACGCTGGCTGGCGAAGGCAGGCTGACGGCCACGCGTGGGAGAGCTACTGGGCGCCGCTTGACGAGGGCATCGCCGACATCCACGGCGTGCTGGACTTGCTCCAGGCTCGCTCTTATGAAGGGTGGGTGGCGATGGAGGAGTTCAGCTCGATGCCGACGATCGACCTGCTGCGTCGCAACCTGCAGCTCACGCGCGCCTGGATCGATCCGAGCTCGACAGGCGCTTAGTGCGAATCGAACAGCGCCTGGACAGCGGCGACGTACTCGCGTGCGGCCGCCAACTCCGGCTCAGTCGGATGTTCGGGGTCGACTGCGGGGGGGATTGAGCCGAATCTGAGCATGCACGCCATCAGCAGGATGCGTGCCTTGGTGGCGCTCAGGTTCGAGCCCGCGATGAACAACGGATCGGTGCGGTTCGCCTCTCCCCCAGGCTGGCCGCGCCCGACCTTCACGACGGGCATTCCGGACAGGACCGCAACCTGTAGTGCCCGGTCCGCCTCGATCCCGAGCATGCCTGTAGGGACACCGCCTTCGCCAACGAAGCCCGCCAGTGGATATTGGTGAAGATTCCCACGAATCAGCGCGTCAATCGCGACGTCGCCGGTGCGTGGAGCGAGATCCGATTCCCGGTCCTTGCTGTAACGGCCAAACGTGGCGAAGGTAACGTGCGGCATCGCCTCCGGCACGAGGTCGCCTCCGTCCGTCCTGACCCGCACTTCGACTGACCCGATGTCGCCCGTGGGATCGGTTTGTACACCTAGGACGGTCCGCGGAAGCTGCGTCAATCGTAGTGTTGAGTTGTAGGTGTGGAGTCGTGTCGGTGCAAACGTTGCGCGAAAGGGGCCGAGTCCTCCGACGAGGGACGCGACGATGCCGCCGTGGCCGCCTGCTGCGATATAGCCGCCGGGCCGCGCATCGGTCTTCACGACCTCTCGGGCCGCGAACGCGACCTCGTCTACGACGAGCACGGTTCCGAGTCGATTAGCTCCCGATTCATCTGCCCAGACGCGCGACGTTATGTAGTTGACGCCGGACAGAATGTTGCGGTCACCATCTGATCCGATCAGCCAATGGGCGCGTTGCGCGGTGTGGCCGACGATCGGCACCTTTGTGTCGATCAGCAGGTTGAACCAGTAGAGGGTCTCCTCGGCGGTGGGGCTGCCTTCCAGCCATTGGACGCCCGCATACGTGCCTCCGGACAGCGTTCGTTGCACGACGTTCGTCGCCCGCGCGAGATCCGCGAGCATCGGTTCATACCGGAGGTGGAATGGGTAGTAGGGAAAGAAATCCACTCCAGGCGTCTCGCCGGCGTCGCGCTTATAGCCGCCTGGTGGCATTGCGCGGAAGAACTCAAACCGAGCTCTGCGGGACAACAGGTTGTTGGTGCCGTCGATATTGAGAGCGAACCGGTCGATTTCCTCGTACAGACGGCTGGCGTCCGGGAAAAACGTCTGGCGAACCTCCTCATGCGGGGCGTCGGGGTGGCCGGCGGCGTCGTCCCACGGCTGGCCACTAAGCTGACGCGCGGGATATGGCAGCAGGTAGAGCCCGTCGTCCGGATGGAGCGTCATCCGGTAGACGGCTCGGCCGCCATCCACTGGCGGCTCCGCGTGGAACCTGCCCGACGAATCCAGCCATCCGTCAGGCGGTCCGTAGAGATCGGCTGCGTCGCGCTCGAGCGGATGAGCACTGAACTGGTCGACATATACAGTGACCGGCGCCGCGAGCCGCTGCGCACGCAACGCGTCGAACCCGCCGGCGGCGGGCGGGTAGCCGTGAGCAGTCCGAGCTTCGTCGCTCGTGACCAGTGGCGGGGTGTTCAGGATCGTGGCCGTCGGTCCCGAGAACACAGCGATGACCGGCAACTCATCAGCCATCAGTCGCCGCTCCGCGCCGGAGCTCATCCGACCGGCGCGAGGTGGGCGCCACCGCTCACGTGAACGATCTCACCGGTGATGTACGTGGCGTCTGGCGACACAAGGAATGAGATCGTCCCGGCAACGTCCTCGGGGCTGCAGAGGCGACCGAGCTTTGTCAGCCGTTCCATTTGCTCAATGGCGGCTTGCTCCTCCTGCGCCGAGCGACCTGCCTGCGTGAACCGGGTCGACACGAAGCTCGGCGCAACCGCGTTCGCGGTCACGTTCAGCGGCGCAAGCTCCACCGCCAGCGATCGCGTCAACCCGACCAGGGCAGCCTTCGAGCACACGTAGGCCGGCGGCCCGCCGCTCATCCACGTCCGCGACGAGACGTTGACGACGGCGCCTCGGCGGAGGCGTTCCCAGCACGGATAGACCGCCTGACAGAGCAGTACAGCTCCTCGTACATTCACCTCCATGACCGCATCCCACTCCGCCACATGGAGGTCGCGGAGCGCGGCGCCGCTGGGGACGGCCGCGTTGTTCACGACGACGTCGACTTGCCCAACACGGTCGACGACGTCGTCCACCAGCGCGCTGACGGATTGTGGATCTCGCATGTCCACCGCAAACGCGAAGGCAGCGTCGCCAGCGGAATCGACGGCGCGGGCAGCTTCGGTCGCCGACCTGAGGTCCAGGTCCGCCACAACAACGGCGAACCCGTCACGGACGAGCCTGCGCGCGGTGGCCCGCCCAAGCGCTCCCGCGCCGCCGCTGACGATCGCGATTCGTCGTTGTTCCCGGGCCATCGCTAGGCGGTTGCGGCCCGTCCCGACCCCTCCGGGGCAAGCATGGTTTCGCTGTAGCTGGCGACCGCACGCTCCAGCACCTCAGCCCCTGAAAGCGCGCGGAGGCAATCGTCGATTACTTCAACCTCGATCGGGCCACTGTATCCGGCATCCGCAACCGCCCCGGACAACTGGCGAAAGTCGATGATGCCCTCCCCCATGAAGGCACGGGAAGCTGCGACGTCACCCGTCGGCGTTACCCAGTCGGACACGTGAAAGCCGGCGATGCGAGCGCCCGCTCGGCTGATCTGCGCCTCGATGGCGGGGTCCCAGAAGACGTGGTAGGTGTCCACGATCACGCCGACGTCGGCCGGATCAAACTGCTCGGCAAGCGTGCAGGCCTCCTCGAGCGAGACGATCACGGATCGCTCGGCGATCAGCATCGGGTGCAGCGGCTCGATCGCGAGGCGCACACCGCAGTCGCGAGCGTGCGGTACGAGCGCCTCGATGCCGTCGCGGACCATTCCCCTCGACTTCTCGAGGTTGCGGCCACATGGCGGTCCACAAACCAGCACGAGCACCTCCGTCTGCAGAGCAGCAGCCTCATCGATCGCGCGGAGGTTGTCGGCTTCACGCTGCCTGGCGGACGCCGGGTCAGGAGCCGGGAAGAAGCCACCGCGGCACAGGCTCGAGACCTTGAGCCCCGCATCGGAGATGATCCGGGCCGCCTTTGCTGGCGGCATGTCATGCAGGTGATGACGCCAGATGCCAATCCACTCGATCCCTGCCGACGCACAGCCGTCGACCGCCTCCTCGAGGCTCCACTGGTCGACGGTAATCTGGTTGAGCGCCAGGCGATCTCTCATCGTCACGTGGCGAATCCGGCAAGCCTCAGGAACACGCCCATGCGAGCCGCGGCCGCGTCGGGATCGACGAGCAGCCCAGCCCGGTCGGCGAGACGGAACAGCTCGGCGAGATGCAGCACCGAGCGAGCGCTCTCCATCCCGCCGACCATCCGGAAATGCGGCTGAAAGCCATTTAGAAACGCGACGAAAACGATCCCCGTCTTGTAGTACTGAGTCGGCGCCGCGAACAGGTGGCGCGCGAACGCCTGGGTGGAGCTGAGCAGACGTCCACAGCGGTCCGTGTCGCCCGCGTCAAGCGCCGCGATCGCAGCCGCCGCGACGGGCGCGATCGGATCCAGCACTCCCAGCAGGGCGTCGCTGTAGCGTTCCCCGTCGCCGAGGATCAGCTCCGGATAGTTGTAGTCGTCGCCCGTGTAGAGCCGGTGTCCGCGATCGAGCCTCGACCTGATCGCCACCTCCAGCCGCGCGTCGAGCAGTGAAATCTTGATGCCGTCGATGCGATCCGGGTGATCCGAGATGATTGACATCATCACCCCGCTCGCGAGCTCTGGGTCCTGATGGCCCCAGTACCCTGACAAATGCGGGTCGAACATCTCGCCGAGCCAGTGCAGAATCGTCGGCCGGCGTAAGTGCCTCAGTACCTCTGAGTACACCTCGTAGTAGTCGTCCGCTGTCAACGCCGTCGCACACAGCGCGCGACTTGACATCAGCACCGTCCGCGCGCCTGCATCCTCGACCGCGGCGCATTGCTCGAGATAGGCATCGGTCACGCCGGCGAGTGACGACCTGCCGGGCGCCAGCTGATCGGTGCCAGCGCCGCACACAAGCGGCCGGTCCGCCGACGCTGCAGCAGTTCGCTGGATCAACTTAAGCGCCGCCGCCCAGTCAAGGCCTCCGCCACGCTGCGCGGTGTCCATCGCCTCGGCGACTCCCAGGCCATAGCTCCAGAGATGCTCACGGTAGGCCAGCGTCGCGTCCCAGTCAACCCGCGCCCGGCCGCTGTCGTCAGGCTCGCTCAGCGGATCGGCGACAACGTGGGCTGCCGCGAATAGGACCCGGCTGCGCAACCGGTCGGTTGGAGGCGACAGAACCCGGCAGTCCGTGAGCCTGTACGTCTCCAGCTCGCCGTTCTCGAGTGGCAGGAAGACCGAGCTGGTTGTGACCGTCACAGCGTCAGCTCCGGCACGTCGAGCACCCGGCGCTCGCGCCAGGAGCGAAGACCGAGCTCGCCAAGCTGGATCCCCCGCGCACCTGCCATGAAGTCCCAGGGGAACAGCTCGTCGGCGACGACATGGCGCAGGAACAGCTCCCACTGCGCGCGGAAGCCATTGATAGCGACCTCGGCCGTCGGAATCGTCTGCCACGCGGCACGGTAGTCGATCTCGTCCGGCTCGTCCGGGTTCCAGCTCGCGCGTGGAGTCGCGACCGCCGGTTGGATCTGGCAATCATGGAGCCCCGCAACTGCGCTGCCCGCGGTTCCGTCCACATGGAGCTCGAGCAGTTCGTGGCGGTTGACCCTCGTGCACCAGGAAGAGTTGATCTGCGCGATCGTGCCGCCCGCGAGCTCGAAGATCCCGTACGCGGCGTCATCCGCGGTGGACGGGTACTCCCGACCCGCTTCGTCGAAGCGCGCTCCGAGGTGAGTCGCGCCAAGCGCAAACACCGACTGCACCTCGCCGAACAGGTCGAGGACGTAACGCCAGTGGGCGAACATGTCAAGCATGATCCCGCCACCATCCTGGGCACGGTAGTTCCAGCTCGGTCGCTGGGCCGGCGGCTCGGGGCCCGGGAACACCCAGTACCCGAACTCGCCGCGCACGGACAGGATCTCACCGAAGAAGCCGCTCTCGATCAGCCGGCGGAGCTTGATCAAGCCCGGCAGGAAGAGCTTGTCCTGGACCACACCGGTCTTCACGCCACGCTCGCGGGCGGCGCGGGCGAGGCTGAGCGCGCTGTCGGCGTCACCTGCCACAGGCTTCTCCGCGTAGACATGCTTGCCGGTCGCCATCGCAGCGTGGACGGCTTCCGCGCGGACGGCCGTCGCCTGGGCGTCGAAGTAGATCGGGAAGCCCGGCTCGGCGAGCGCCTCGCCAAGATCAGTAGTCCAGCGTTCGACCTCGAATCGGCTGGCGAGAGCGCGGAGCTTCGCTTGATCGCGGCCGACGAGGAACGGCTCGGGCATGACCACGCGGCCGTCATCGAGACGCAGCCCGCCGTCCTGCCGAATGGCGAGCACGGAACGGATGAGGTGTTGATTCGTCCCCATCCGTCCGGTGACGCCGTTCATGACGATGCCGATCGGCCGCACGTCCGCAGAGTTTTGTAGAGGGGCTGCCACCGTGACCGTTCCCTTAGTAAACGTTTTCTTGTGAGCGTAGCCTGGACTCTGGATGTCGTCAAATCGTGCCGGCGCGCCCGCCGTTAGTGGACTGCGCTGTAGGAGCCGCTCGACACCGGCTGGGCGTCCCACGGGGCCCCCCAACACTGCTCACCCCGTGCCCAGGTCGCGACTGGCTCCAGGGTTCGGCGGTCAAGAGCTACCAAATCAGCGCGAAGTCCAAGTCCGATGTCGCCCCGGTCTGTCATTCCAAGCGCGGCCGCCGGAGTGGAGGTTGCGGCGGCAATCGCAGCTTGGAGCGGGATGTCGCAGTGCTCGACCAGGTTGGCGATAGCGCGAGGGATCGTCAGGCAAGAGCCGGCGAGGCGGCCGTCCTCGAGCCAGGGGGCGCCATCTCGGATCTTGATGGGTCGCCCGTCAAACGTGCCTGCCCGCCACGCGATCGAGTCTGACACGAGCACGACACCGTCGGCTCCCTTTAGCTCGAACGCCATCTTGATCATCGTTGGGTGGACATGCACTAGGTCTGCAATGAGCCCGACGCGGACGCCTGACGTCATCAGCGCAGTGCCGACAAGGCCCGGCTCACGTGCGGCCGGGCGATCTGTGGCGTTGTAGAGGTGCGTAACCATCCGTGCGCCGGCATCGAACGCTGCGTGTGCCTGACTTGATGTCGGCGCTGTATGACCGAGAGAGACGGTGATGCCGACGGCTGTGAGGATCTCTGTCGCGGCGGGACTTGCGCAGCTCTCCGCACCCATCGTGACGATCGCAATGGAGCCGTCGCAGAAGTCAACGAGCCAGTCGGGATCGGGCGCAACGATGAACTCGGGATTGTGGGCACCAGCTCTGCTGCCGAGAAACGGGCCTTCTAGATGGGCACCGAGCATCGCGGGACGTGCACCAGAAAGCTCCCTTGCGCGTGACAGCTCGCGGAGCCGTGCCGCGTAGCGAGTTTTAGGTGCGGTCACGAGAGTCGGGACACCAACTCGTCACTCCCTGCGAGGCCAATAGGTCGTCAAGGCGTCGCCAGTCCTCGTCATGAGCTGCGGTCCAGACGTCGACGTCGTCTACACCATTGACCTGGACGTCGATGAACCCAGGCGCCAACAGCACGTCGACGACGTCTCCTGTTGCCGGACCAATCGAGCAGATCGTCCCGTCTTCGATCTGCACGGTGGTCGGTCCGTCGATCCCGGACGGCGTCCACAGCGCTGCGACGTCGAGCAGGGTCATGTCGATGCCTGCCCGAGGCTGGGATCCTCAGCGATGCTGGGTGGCGCGGCGGCCGCATCAACGATGAATGTGGCGTCCGGGTGCAGCTGCAGCGCTGATGCAGGGACCTGTTCGGTTACTGGCCCTTCGATTGCAGCCCGGACGGCGTGGGCCTTTGCTTCGCCGACTGCCAGCAGAACGATCTTTCTGGCGTCCAGGATCGTCCCTACACCCATCGTGATGCTCGTTGCCGGGACTGCTCCAGGCGCCCCGAAGCAGGCTGCGTTATCGGCTCGGGTGCTCGCGGTCAGATATGTCCGGCGTGTCCGACTGTCTAGCGCCGCCGGCGGCTCGTTGAAGCCGATATGCCCATTGCGGCCGACACCAAGCAGCTGCAAGCCTATCCCGCCGGCGCCTTGGATAGCCCCCTCATAGGCCGCCGCCGCATCGGCGGGCCGCTCGCTGGCACCGTCGGGCGCATGCAGACGATCTGAGCTTATTCCGAGTGGCGTGCCGATTTGAGTTCGGGCGTAACTTAGGAACGAGCACGGGTCAGATGGGCTTAGGCCAACGTATTCGTCGAGCATGAAGACCGTCACACCGGCGAAGCTCACGCCGCCATGCTTTCTCTGGGTCTGCAGGGCCCGATAGACCGGGAGCATCGTCGTTCCTGTGGCAAGGCCAAGGACGGAGTCGGCTCGATCTGAAACCGCGTCAAGGATCATCGTCGCGACGTGCCGCGCAGCCTCTTGTGGGTCGGCTGTGACTAGCGTCTTCACGAGCGGATCGGCACGCTAGTCCTACGTCGCTGCGTTGTCAAGAGATTGGTACGTACCAGATCGATAGGAAGGGGGTTGGCGATGCCAGCTGAGGCTGCACACGGGCAATTTGACGCCTAACCCCTAGATATGCGACAGTGTCGTGGTCCGTACCGGGTTCCTGCTACATCCCCAGCATGAGCGTCCTTGACGACCCGACATCCCCCAAGTACGAGCAGCTCCGAGGCCATCTACTCGAGTTCATTGCCTCAGTCGAGCTGGGCGCACGACTCCCGGCCGAACGAGAGCTAAGCGCTCGCTTCGGCATCTCGCGCGACACGCTGCGCCGGACGCTCGACGACCTCGAGGACGACGGCTACATAGCGCGGCGCCGCGGAGCAGGCACATTCGTCTCAAGAGCGCGAATAACCAAGCGCTTCCACCTGGTGTCCTTCACCGAGGACATGCGCGAGCGTGGGCTTGTCCCATCGAGCCGAGTGCTCTCGAGCCGCGAGGCTCCAGCCGGTCCGACCGCAGGATCAAAGCTCAAGATCTCCCCCTCGGAACTTGTCCTGTGCGTCCGACGCCTTCGCTTGGCAGACGACGAGCCGATGGCCATCGAGGATTTGGTCGTACCAATCGATCTGGTACCCAGACTGGCGCCCGAAGAACTAGAGGGCGAATCGTTCTACACCGTGCTGGCCAGCCGCTATGGCTACGTCGTCACCCAGGGGTCCCAGACCATCGCGTCGACGGTGCTCGCGCGGGAAGAGGCAACGCTGCTAAACGTCGCCGAGTTCAGCCCCGCGCTCCTCGTAAAGCGCACCACCGCGACGGCAGGTGGTCGACCCGTCGAATACGTCACATCGCTTTACCGCGGCGATCGCTATCTGTTTGAGGTCGACCTCACGGCCCGGCGAGCCGGGAAGGGGTATCGATGAGAACGGTCGTGTTCGATGCCGGCCACAGGGCTCGGCCACCTAGTTCAAATGCAGCAGGGCGCATCCGTAACCGGCGCTCTTCACCTCCTGAAGGATCGACGCGATCGCTGCCCTGGAAACTCTTCCCCTGCCTGGAGCGAGAATGAACCAGACATGGCCAGCGCTCTGACCGTCACTTGCCAGGCCCTGCCTCAGAGGCTCTGTTCGACACGATGACGATGGCGCGAATCTCGCAAACCGCCGTAATCGGCGGAGCGGCTACAACCAGGGCCAACTCCTGGCGCGCCAACAGCGTGATCGTCGGCTCGGCAATCGCCGACCCGATCCCGATCACCCGCAGGCTGAGCGGGGGTTTGCTAACTGAAGAGGGACGAGTGAGCAAGACATGACACGACTCAAGGTTGCGGTGCTGGGAACGGGTGTCATGGGAAGCCGCCACGCGGCAGCTATCGCCGACTCGCCGCTGTGCGAGCTGGTAGGAGTGGCTGATCCTGACATCAGCCGACGCCAAGGTGCAGCCGAGCACTTCAACTGCCGTCACGCGGAGAACCTGGCAACCCTTCTCGCGGACACCGTCGTCGACGCCGTAGTCGTAGCGGCCCCCGATCGCCTCCACGCGGACGTCGTCGTGAACGCGCTCGGATCGGGCGTTCACGTCCTCGTCGAAAAGCCCATCGCCGACACCGTCGCGGCTGCGCGCCGAATGCAGGCAGCCGCCAACGCGTCGGGTCGCCGACTCGCCGTAGCGCACATCCTGCGCCACGACGCGCGCTACGTAGGGGCAGCAGCGGCGGTTGCTAGCGGTTCTCTCGGCGACGCGGTCCACGTGCGCGCGAGTCGACTGGTACCGCGATCGGTCGGAGCGGCCAACAACGGCGCGAGCCCGATCTGGATGTACCAAGGCGTTCACGACATCGATCTGGTCCAGTGGATCAGCGGGCAAAGGATCACCGAGGTGCAGGCAATCACGACCGAGAAGATTCTCGCTGACATGGGCAGGCACGGCGCTGACGCTGTGTTCATTCTGGCCCGTCTACAGGACGGCGGGATCGCAGCGATCGACCTCGGGTGGGCCTTATTGGACAGCGATCCGTCAGGACTTCGTGCAGAGTTCGAAGTGGTCGGAACAACCGGCTCCGCCCGGATTGTCGTTGCTGATCAGGGACTCGCGATCCTCGACCAGGGCGGGTACCGGCTTCCGGACACGATGCACTGGCCCACCCCCTACGACAGAACAGCAGGTGATCTTTCGGCTCAGCTGACCGAGTTCGCGACAGCGCTTATTGACGATCGGGAATTCGTCGTCCCTCTCGAGGACACCATCGCCGCCGTTGCAGTCGTCGAAGCTGTCGAGCGCGCCGTGGCTTCCGGCCAACCGGTCGCTGTCGCTGATGTCACATCGCAGGCGCTAATCGCAGCGGACTCGTAGTAAGCACGAGACCGAGCCCGCAGAAACGCCGGGAGGACGCCTTTCGGCTGACTGTTAGCCTCGGGCCCGACGCAGGTTCATATGGCTCGTAGAGAAAGGTAGGAGCTCTGATGGAGGTTCGGCAACTCGGTCGCGATGGTCCCACGGTGTCAGCGATCGGTCTGGGCTGCATGCCGATGTCGGGCGTGTACGGCAGCACCACCGATGCGGAGGGGATTGCGGCGATCCATCGGGCGTTGGACCTCGGAATCACCTTGCTTGACACCGCCGACGTGTACGGCAACGGTCACAACGAGCAGCTCGTGGGTCAAGCGATCCGCGGTCGGCGCGACGAGGTCGTGTTGGCGACCAAGTTCGGGAATGTACTTGATGCGCGGGGCCGGCCCGGCGGGATCAATGGTCGTCCGGAGTACGTCCGCGAGGCGTGCGAGGCCAGCCTCGCCCGGCTCGGGGTGGACACGATCGATCTCTATCAGCAGCATCGCGTTGATCCTGATACCCCGATTGAGGAGACCGTCGGGGCGATGGCTGAGCTCGTTGACGAGGGCAAAGTCCGCTACCTGGGTCTCTCCGAGGCCCTGGCTCCTGACCTGCATCGGGCCGCTGCGGTGCATCCCATCTCCAGCGTCCAGAGCGAATATTCGCTGCTTGAGCGCGGCGTGGAAAGCCAGGTGCTCGGTGCTTGTGAGGAAGTTGGGATCGGCTTTCTGCCGTTCTCGCCGTTGCTGCGGGGACTTCTGGCCGGCAGCCTCACTGGCGACAGCCAGCTCGACGAGGGCGACTTTCGCAGCGATGACCGCTTCCCGCGAGTGGGTCCCGAGCATAGGTCCTCCAACGCGCGGCTCGTCGAAGTCGTCAGAGAGATCGCCGATGAGCACGGCTGCACGCTTGGTCAGGTGGCGTTGGCCTGGCTGCTCGGCCGCCGCCCGTGGATCGTGCCGATTCCGGGCACCAAACGGGCTGCGTACGTGGAGGACAACGCTCTGGCGCCCCAGCTCACCTTGACCGCGGAGGACCGAGAGCGACTCGACAGGCTGTCGGTCGAAGTGCAGGGCAACCGCTACGGCGGCGATGCGCGGACGCCCGACTGGGTCTCGCCACCGCTGCCGGTCTGAGCGCGAACCCCCGACACTTTTCCGTTCACGAAGCTTCGATTCATCCCACCCTCTTTCTGATCGTCCCTTGATGTCCGTCCTAGGGCCTCTCGTCTCGGAGTTCGGTCAGGAGGCGAAGCAGGAATTCCCGTAGCGCTTCCAGGTCTTGTGGGCTTGTCAGTTTCGCCCAGTGGTGTTCGACGCGCTCGGCGGCCGCGTGTGTTACTGGCGGGACGGATGCGCCTCGTTCGGTGAGGAACACGAGTCGCGATCGGCGGTCGCGGGGGTTTGGGCGACGTTCGACGTAGCCCGTGCGCTCGAGTTGGTCGACGGCCTGCGCCATCGTCTGCTTGCGCACACGGGCGAGCTCGGCGAGCTCCGAAACGGTGATGCCGTCCGGCCGCACAAATGGGAACACGTTCGCGGCCGCGGGGCGGATGTCGTCGAACCCCGCGTCGTGCAGCGCGACGTCGATCGCCTGGGCGTACTGCTGGTAGACGAGTCGCAGAAGCAGCCCGATGAGCGGCCGGGCGGGAACGTCGCGGTTGCCACGGTCGGGCTCGACGTTCGCTTCGAAAGGTTCGCGGTTCGCCGGCAAGGGTTCGTGCTCACTCCAGCATAGACAGGTACCTGACCACTTTGGTACGATGGACAGGCACCTGTCGATCCTATTGGAACGGAGCCAAGCATGTCCACACTCCTCCCGTCTACGGCCAGTTCGGCCAGGCCCTCGGCTTGGCGGAGCGAACGCTGAGCGCCAACCTCCGCGCCACCTTGCCCAACGCGACACCGAGCCGGAGACCTGGTATGCGCTTCAGCTGGTCGCGACGCGCGGCCCCGGCCTCGCCCGCGAGGAGCTGTCCGGCGTACTAAGTCGCCGAACCTCGACGCCGATCCATGCGCGACCTCCTCGCTCGGCTCGAGGCTGACGGCCTGATCCGCGGCAAGACCGAAATCGACCTCACGACCACGGGAAGGCGCTTCACCGCAGCCTGCGCGAGTACATCGCCTGGCCCACCATCGAGCTGCTGAGTCGCTTCGACGTCGAGGACATCGAAACAACCGTCAGCACCCTCAACGCGGTCACAAAGCGCGTGGAGGAACGCCTCGCCACCTCACGCCGGTAGCCGGCCACCAAGAACGACCGAGAGCGAGGGCCGCTCGGTGACGGCCCTCGCTCCCAAAAGCGGACCGGATCGTCGCGAGGCTGTCCTGTGAATCAATGAGTTGCGGGTTGCGTTTGGGCAGGGGTAGTTCGCGTCACCGTGGTGGTGGCGGATGGGACGGCCGGTGTTATCGAGTCTTCAGGCGGCTTGTTCTTGGGGCTCGGTCGGCTCGAGTGTGACGGCGTAGCCGAGGGCTTCGAGTTGGCGCTGGAGGCGGCGGGCGCGGTGCTCGACGGAGTAGCGCTTGCGTTGCCAGGTTGGTCCGAGGTCGCGGTATGGGACTTGGTCGCGGAGGATGTGGTAGTAGGCCACGAGCAGGTCGTGGCGGATCGCGCCGATCGCTTTTTGCTCGCCGCGGCGGCCGCGGAGCTGCGCGTAGTGCGAGGCGAGGTAGGTCTCTTTGGTGCGGACGGCAGCGCGGGCGCACTCGGTTAGCTGCGAGGTCAGCCACCCAGGGCCTGGGCGGGTTCGTCCGGATTTCCGGTGGCCGGCTGATTGGTGGTGGCCGGGGCACGCGCCTGCCCAGGACGCGAAGTGCCCGACGGTCGGGAACACGCTCATGTCCAGGCCGCATTCGGCGATCAGGACCTGTGCGGCTTGGGTTTGGACGCCGGGGATCGTGGAGAGCAGCTCGATGGTGTGGGCGTGTGGGGAGGTCACGAGCTCGATCCGTTCGCTCAGGTGCTGCAGCTCGGTGTCGAGTGTGTCGATGTGCGCCAGCAGCTGGGCGACCATGACGCCGTGGTGCTCGACCTGGAAGCGGCTCTGGAGCGCCTCGCGCAGCTGCGGGATCTTGGCGCGCATCTTGCCCTTGGAGAGTTCGGCCAGCTGCTCGGGGTCGGTGACCCCGGACAGCAGCGCTTCGAGCATCGACCGGGCGGACTTCGAGTAGGTCTTGGAAGCAACGCTTGAGAGCTTGATCCCGGCGTCCTGGAGCACCTTCTCCAGGCGCTGGATCGTCCGCGTGCGCTCGTTGCTCTGCGCCGTGCGTAGCCTGGTCAGGTCCCGCAGCCTGCGGATCTCCGGCGGCGGCACGAAACTTGGGCGGACCAGGCCGTGCTGGACGAGCTGGCAGATCCACTCGGAATCTTTGACGTCCGTCTTGCGGCCCGGGACGTTGCGCAAGTGGTGCGCGTTGAGCAGCCAGCACTCGAAGCGGTCCTCCAGCGCCTGGAAGACGGTCTTCCAGTAGATACCGGTTGCCTCTATCCCGACCAGCGTGACGCCGGCCTCGGCCAGCCAGCCGGCCAGCTCGGCGAGCCCCGGCAGCGTGGCCCTGAACGTTTGCGTTTGCAGGTCCCAGCGACGGCGACCCTGGCCCGGCACGCGAGTCGTCGCCACGACGTTGTCGCGATGCACGTCGAGTCCCGCACATCGCTCTACCATCACATCCACAGCTCAGCTCCCTTCGGACGGCAATTGGACCCTGTCGCCCGGAGGGGGCCTGCCATGTATGAGTCTGTCCTTCGCGCTCGCAGCAGCAATCAACGGTCCCACAGGTCCCCGCGCCACGCTGTCGCACGGGCTCTAACGCACCAAGCCTCACCGGCGTCGATCCGGGCCCGAAAGATTCTCACTCCTCAGAGGTGCCGACGCAGCCGGCCCGGAACGCTGTCGCGCAACCTCTCGGGCGCGGCTGCCGGTTCGGACTGGGGAAGCCGCGCTGGTCCGGGTCTAGTTTCCGATCGCGAGTTGGTGGCTGTGGAGTTTGGTGAGGTTGTGGGTCATCAGGATAGTCGCCATTCGGTCCTGACGGCGATCCTGCCTCGTCGGTGGAAGCGGTCGAAGCCGGTTGTGTTTGGTGTGGCCGAACACTGGCTCGATCATCTGTTTGCGCTTGCGGTAGAGCTGGTTGCCGAGGTCGGTCGCGAGCACCGCTCGCATCCAGTCGTAGCGGCCGCCGGTCCATCCCGGCCGGGGACCGTTGCGTTTGCCTGAGTCCGGCGGGATCAGGACCTGGATGCGCTTGTTGGCGGTGACCTGGTCCATGTGCTGCTCGTTCCAGAATCCGGCGTCCGCGAGCGCGACCCGCGGCGTTCGGTCACGCCGGCGCGCTCGAGCTCGCTGAGTGTGGCGGTGACCATCGGGGCGAGGTGGGAGAAGTCGCCGGGTCTCGGTGATCTCTGCGGCGAGCACGATCTGTCCCTCGTTGACGGCGGCCTGGGCGTTGTAGCCCTGGACGTAGTGGCGGTACGCTTTCATCAGCTGGCTGTCGGGATCGGTGAGGTTGACCTCACCGTCGGGTATCTCGGGTGCCGTCAAGGGTTCGGCGGCTTGCCGAACCGGCGGCCGTCCGTGGTCATCGTCCGGTCGCGCGATAGTGCTCATAGGCGGTTGGCCGCGCGCTTTGCGGCAAGCTCGTCCTCCAGCCGCCGGGCGGCGTGCAACAACCGCGCCCGCGTGCCCGGGGCACCGGTTGGCCTTGTTCCCAGCGGTCGCTGCTCGAGCTGGCGGCGAGCTTCCCGCATCCAGCCCTCGCGGCCCTGGACGCGAGCGACGATCCGCTCCGCGTCGAATGTGAACCCATCGCCGCCGCTCATCGCCAGCTCGGCACGCAGCTCCGGCTCGTCCTGCTCCTGGCCGGCGACCGTGCTCGCGGACGCGACGGAAGAACCCGGCACGCCCCTCCCTGGTGCGCAGCTCCTCCGGCAGCTCATCACCACGCGGTCGCCGTAGAGCTCATCCTCGGCCTGATCGGTCGCGATCGCCTCGGCAAGGATCTCGCGAGCGATCCCGAGTAGTCGACGTTCTGATCACGGCTCGCGTTCCCAGCATCTTCGTGCCGTCGATCGCGACGACCCCCGGACTCGACCAGCCCCGCCTGGGCGCACAGCCGCAACACCGGCCGAACAGCTCGGCCAACGCCGACCTCGTGGCGACCCACGAACCGGGCGATCGTCGCGTGATCAGGCATCTCCAACTTCGCGACGTCACGAACGCGACGTCCTCGCGACACTCCCGCTCGATCCCCCGCGCCGACCGCTCCCCCCGCGAATACGCGTAAAGCACCAACGCGACCATCATCGACGGCTCGTACGCCGCGCCGCCCACGCCCTCAGCGCGATAGGCCGCATAGAACTCCGACAGATCCATGCCCGCGACCCTGTCCAACACAAACCACGCGAAATGATCCTCCGGCAGCCAATCCCTAAAGCCGGCGGCAACAACAACTCCTGATCACGATCACACCAAAAAGTTCTGAGGCATCCCAGAATCGTCTTACGGATGTCGCCCCTATGTCAAGCGTTTCTCGCTGTTTGCGGGGAGGCGGACGTTTCGATTGATTCATCTGAGGCAGGGCATCATGGGGGGCGCGCCGGTAGCAACGGTTGGGATGGTGGTTTGTTTCAGCAGCGAGGAAGGCGGCGTCGTCGCGGGCGCCGGTGATCGCAGGAGTTTCCAGACGCGTCGGGCGAGGTGGCGTTTGAGGCAGCGCAGTGCTTCTTTGCGTGATTTGCCTTCGGCTTGCTTGCGGGCGAGGTAGGCCGCGGCATCGGGATCCCAGTTGCCTTTGTTGACCGCGAGGCGGTGCAGGGCGCAGTTGAGTTGGCGGTTGCCGCCGCGGTCGAGGCGATGGCGGGTCGTGTTGCCCGAGGAGGCGGGTATCGGGGCCGCTCCGCTGGTGCGAGCGAGCTTTGAGTCGGTCGCGAACCGATCGGCGCCGGCGATCTCGCCGATCAGCTTCGCGGCGGTCAGCGCGCCGCATCCCCGCTCGGCCAGCAGTTGGGGCGCGTAGCTTGTGACGAGCGTGGCGAGCTCTGTCTCAAGCTCACGGATCCGCTTGGTCTGCGTCGTGATCTGACGCACCAGCTCGCGGGCGATCCGCACCCGGGTGATCGGCTGGGCGCGGGCGAGGCGGCGGGAGATCTTGCCGAGCCACTTGTCGCTGTCAAGCACGCCTGGTGGGATCTCAAGCTCGGGCCACATGTCGTGCAGATGCCAGCGCAGCCGCTGCTGGTCTTGGCCGCGAGCGGCGATGAGATCCTCGCGGTGGTCAACGAGGAGACGAATGTCGAGCGCGTCGCCGTCCAGGTGCGCGCCGGGCAGACTCTCGATGCCTTCCTTGCAGCGCCGCGCGGGCGATGCTCAATGCGTCGATCGAGTCAGACTTGCCACGCTCGCGTGACGAGCGTCGCACGCCGGCCATGTACTTGGGCGCGACGCGGACGACCCGCTCACCCCGCGCGATCAGGAACCGCTCAAACGCGCCGGACACGTGCCGACAGTCCTCCAGCGCCCACACCCGCTCTGAGTCCAACGCTCGCGCCCATCGCAGCAGCCTGCCAAACCCGGCCGTGCGCGCCGGCACGGTCAGCTGGTCGAGCGCGGCCGCGGTGAGCGCGTCGACCGCGCCGCAGGTGTGGGTCTTCATGTGGCTGTCCGTCCCGATCACGATCATTCCGTCGTCCCTTCGATTGTGTTGGCGAAGCGGACTCCGGCGGACATATCTCACTCGGGGCTAGTGCCAAGCTCCTATCGGGTCACGCCGGTGGTCCTCGGGCGGCGGCGGGCGACACGACATTCGGCAAGTCAGACCACCTGGTCGACAGAAAGTCAATGAGTCAGCCCGTCGCCAGCCCGGGAACCAACCGGAGCGGTCGGACGTCACCGCCCTGAAAGAGGACTTTCTCAGTAAGAAAGTCAAATTCGGGTGGACGATCGGGTTGGTGGGACCCTTTCTTGTTGGTGCGGGTGACTGACGAAGCGAAGCGCAGGTGTCAGGGGCTTGTGGCCTGCGGCGCGGCCTTGCCCTTCGAGGGCTTTTATGATGCGCGCCCCGGTGTCGCGCCCGCACCATCCTTTGGGCCGGTCGCTTGCCATCGGCGACCAGCCGGCGGTAGGCGATCTCGGCCTGCTCGGCGAGCTGTCACTCGAGTTGCGCGGCGCCGGTCTTGCGTATCGGGGTGTGGTTCCGCCCTGGTTGACGCGCGGCGCGCCGGTCATCAGCTCGAGGCGCCGCAGCTTGCGGCGGGTCAGGGTGGGGCGCTGGAAGGCGTAGTCCTGCTCGTGGGTGAGCATGTGCCAGGCGAGGACCGCCAGTTTGCGGGCGACCGCGACGGCGGCGATGTGCTTGCCGCGGCGAGCCGCGACGCGTTGCCCGAACGCGCGCAGCGGACCCGGGCTGCGGGTCGTGATCCAGGCCGCCTCGACAAGGACGTGACGCGCGGCGGCCGGCCCTTCCTTGCTCGTGCGTCCGTGACGTGCCGGTGAGCTGCCTGACTGGCGGACCTTCGGGTGCAACCCCAGATACCCGACCAGGTGCCGCGAGGACGGGAACCGTCTGACATCGCCGATCGCGGCCATGACCGTCGCGGCCGTCGTCGCGTCAACGCCAGGGATCGTCATCAGCCGCCGCATCTGCTCCGAGTGGATCACGGCCTCAGCGATCTGCGTGTCGACCGCCGAGAGTTCGCCGGTGATGAAATCGAGCTGCCGCAGACAGGCGTCGACTGTCTCGCGCTCATCGAGCGCGAGCTCGAGCCGGTTCAGCCACTCCCTGCCGCTGCGACCGAACACGTCAGTCGCCTCCGGTCGGCGCTTGAGGTTGCGGATCAGCACCGCGCTGATCTCGTTCTTCACCGCGGTGCACCGCTTCACCAGCGCCCGGCGGCGAGAGATCTGCCGACGCAGCCGGCGCGTCTGCTCATCCGGGATCCATACCGCCGGGATCAGGTTCGCCGCCAACAGCTCGGCCAGAACACGCGCATCGAACTTGTCGGTCTTCACCTTCGCGTGACTGATCGCCCGCAAGCGCTTGGGATGCGCGAGCAGCACCTCGGCGCAATGCGGCGCCAGGATCCTCGCGATCGCCAGCGCGTTCCCGGTCGCTTCCAACACGACCCGGTCACTGGGGGCCAAGCTCTCGGCCAGCAGCTGCAGCTGCCTCTCGGAGGTCCCGACCCGACCCGCTGACCGTGCCGGACCGCCCTCACTGACCGCGACCTCGCAGAACTCGCGGTGAACATCAAGGCCAATCGATCTGCGCACAACAGCCTCCCTTCCGACGATTGACACGACGTGGGAGACCGGCGGGCAGAACGACACTTACGGATCCGCGCTCACAGCGCACCCGGGCAAGTCGCAGGGGCGGCCACTAAACCCTCGGGCTCTCAGCCCATAAGACAAACACGGCCTGCCCGGCCTGCGTTCTCCCTAGGCCCCTGTCCCGGAACGCGCCCGAACCTACCGCCACGCCCGGACGCCACCAGCCGAGGCCCAAGCATGATTTTCATACCGGTAAACCCGCCGGACGACACCGCAATTACGCGACATCCTCTCGCCAATCCAGCAG
>CAWDSW010000006.1:0-134560 GCA_963805095.1 uncultured Solirubrobacterales bacterium | reverse complement strand
GGATCTACGGCGGCGTTTGGCTCGAAGCAACCTCGGCTACGCCGTCCAGGACTTCTACCGAACGGCGGCTCGATCGCGATCATCGTCCGCGTCCACAAGACGAAGGCAACAACGACACCACGTCGCTCACGCTCGGCAGCGGCACGCGGCAGGTCGCGCTCCAGGCCGGCGTCGCCGGGGGCCTGGGGGTCGAAGCTGACCGCGGTGATCGACGACGATGTCGGAGACCCATCCGACACGACTGCGTTCAACCTCACGGTCACCGACACCGGCACCGGGAAGATCGAGCAGTTCCGGAACGTGTCGTTCGCGGCCGGCAGCGCGCGGCGCTTCGATCTCGTGCTTCTGAACCAATCGACGCTCGTCCGGCAGACCGGCACGCTGCCGACGGCGGCGCAGTCCTCGTTCCCGCAGACGGCGACGGTCGCGGGCGGCAATGACGGCAACCCGATCGACGCGGCGCTCTTCAGCGGCGGCACCCTCCGTGCCGACAAGAAGGGCCTCTACGCGCTCGAGAACGCCGACCTCGTGAACCTCATCGTCGTCCCGCCGTACACGACCACGGGCGAGATCGACGGCTCCGTCCTGTCCGACACGATCTCCTACGCCACCGAACGGCGTGCGGTGATGATCATCGACCGGCCGGCCGCCTGGACGAGCCTCGACAACGCCGTCACCGACGCCCGGGACGTTCCGCGAGCAGCCCGAATGCGGCTGTCTACTTCCCGCAGATCCAGGAGTCCGACTCGCTGCGCGACGGGCAGATCGCGGCGGTCGCGCCGAGCGGCGCGATTGCCGGGATCATGGCCCGCACCGATGCGTCTCGCGGAGTCTGGAGGCCCCGGCGGGGCTCGAGGCCACCGTCGGCGGCGCCGTCGCGCTGAGCATCCCGCTGACCGACCTCGAGATCGGCAGGCTCAACCCGCTCGGGGTGAACTGCCTGCGCAGCTCGCCCGGGGCGGGGTCCGGTCTGGGGCGCCCGCACCCGGGAGGGGGACGACCGCCTCGCCTCGGAGTGGAAGTACCTGCCGGTCCGGCGCACGGCGCTCTTCCTGGAGGAGTCGCTGTACCGCGGGACGCAATGGGTCGTCTTCGAGCCGAACGACGCGCCCCTTTGGGCGCAGATACGGCTCAACGTCGGCTCGTTCATGAGCATGCTCTTCCGCCAGGGCGCCTTCGCCGGAACGACGCCCCGTGAGGCCTTCTTCGTCAAGTGCGACGCCGAGACGACGACGCCGGATGACGTCGACCTCGGCATCGTGTACATCGTGGTCGGGTTCGCCCCGTTGAAGCCGGCCGAATTCGTGGTCATCCAGCTCCAACAGCTGGCCGGCCAGACAGGGAGCGCATGACATGGCCCAGTTCACGGTTAACGCACAGCGGTTCGACCCGTACAAGAACTTCAAGTTCCGTGTGAAGTGGGACGGGCGCTACGTCGCCGGCATCAGCAAGGGGGTGCGCTCAAGCGAACGACGGAGGTGGTCGAGCACCGCGAAGGAGGCGATCCGTCGACCAGCCGGAAGTCGCCCGGCCGCAACAAGTTCGAGGCGATCACGCTCGAGCGCGGCGTCACGCACGACACCGACTTCGAGGCGTGGGCGAACAAGGTCTGGAACTTCGGTTCCGGTCTCGGCGCGGAGGTCTCCCTCAAGGACTTCCGCAAGGACGTGATCATCGACGTCTACAACGAGGCAGGCCAGCTCGTGCTCTCGTACAAGGTGTTCCGCGCGTGGGTCTCGGAGTTCCAGGCCCTGCCTGACCTGGACGCCAACGCGAACGCCGTCGCGATCCAGCACATCAAGCTGGAGAACGAGGGCTGGGAGCGTGACGCGGAAGTGCCGGAACCCAGCGAGCCGTCGTTCGACGCGCCGTAGGACAGCGGCCGGTGCGGATGACGGATCTGCCGGCGGCCGCAACGCTCGACCTGTGGCAGGCGGCGGAGACTCGACCCGGTCGAGCGGTCGCTCGCGCTTGCGGCCTCGACCGGCGGCGAGCAGGCGGACGAGCTCGCCCGGCTGCCGCTCGGCCGCCGCGACGCGCGGCTGCTCGAGTTGCACGCTCCCTCGCCGGCGCGTGCTCGAGGCGACTCGCTTGCCCGGCCTGTGGCGAGCAGGTCGAGTTCGCAATCGACGCCGTCGAGTTGCTGGCGCGCGACGAGGCCGGCGCCGGCGCCGATCGCGGCGGGCGGGCTCAGCATCCGTGGCGCCTGCCGGACAGCGGCGACGTCGCCGCGGCTGCCGCGACCGGCGACCACGCGGCAGCCGAGCGGCTGCTGCTCTCCCGCTGCGTGCTCGACGCGACGGGCGCGGACGGCGCGGTCGAGGCGACCTCGCTGCCGGCCGAGGCCCGCTGGGCGCTCGCCGACGCGATGGCCCAGGCCGACCCGCTTGCCGAGGTGCTCGCCGATGTCGCCTGCCCGGCCTGCGGAACGGCGTTCGTCGCCGACCTCGACCTCGGGAGCTTCGTCTGGACGGAGGTCCGAGCCCGCGCGCAGAGCCTGCTCCGCCAGGTGGACGCGCTCGCGCGGGCCTACGGGTGGACCGAGCCCGAGGTGCTCGCGCTCGACGAGCGCAGACGCGGCGCCTACCTGGAGCTCGTGGGGGGCGCGGATGAGCGATTTCCTGAGCCGGGTCGCCGCCCGCGCGGTGGGCCAGACGGCGACTGCCCAGCCGAGGCTGCCGGCGCTCTTCGAGGCACCCGCCGCGGCTCAGGTCAGCCTCGAGGTCGTCGGCGAGGAGACGGTCGCCACAGCGCCGGGAGCAGAGCCCGGCGGAACGCGCACGCGGTCGGCGCCGTCCGGGTCGTCGAGCCGCAGGCGGCCCGACCGGCGAGCCGCCGGCGACTGTGGAGGCGCGCCCAGCGGCCCAGGTGCGCACGACGACGTCGCTACGCCCCGACCCACAACCGCGGCGGCGGGGAGCCGTTCAGCCCGGAGCACCCGTCGGCCGAGGCGCCCTTCGCCACTGCGGCGCGGCAGCCGCACCCGGCCCCGCGGCGCCTGGCGACCGGTCGGCGCTGGAGCCACCGGTCGGCCCTGCGACGCTGCCCGTGGCGCAGGCGACGCCGGCCGCGTCGCAGCCGGTTGCGCCAGAGCCTCCCGGCGCGTCCGCCGGAGCCGCCGGCGGTCCGGGTTCACATCGGCCGGCTCGAGGTCCGCGCGAACCTCACCGAGGCGCCGGAGCAGCCGACCGGGCAGCGACCGGCCCCCACAGCAGGAGCTGGGGCTCGGCGACTACCTCCGCGGCAAGCGGGTGGCGGGATGAGCAGCCCGCTCGCCATCGGCGCGGTCAGCGCCGTGCTGCGGAACCTGCTCGACAACGGCTTCATCGATGTCGGCGCGCCGCTGAGCCCGGTGAAGGTGACGGCCGTCGCCCCCGACCTGATCAAGCTCGACGATCCGGACACGCCGCCGTCGCTGAACCTCTTCCTCTACCGCACGAGCCGCAACATCGGCTGGGCCGAGGTGGGCCTGCCGTGGTTCGACAGCAACGGCAGCCGGCTCTCGAATCCGCCGCTCGCGCTCAACCTCCACTACCTGCTGACCGCGTACGGCGTCGCGGACTTCCAGGCCGAGATCCTGCTCGGATACGCGATGCACGTGCTGCACGAGCGGCCCGTGCTCGATCGCGCGGCAATCCGCCGAGCACTGACTCGAGCGCGCTCGGGCCACGATCCTGCCGCCCGCCTTCCAGGCGCTCACCGCGTCGGACCTCGCCGATCAGCTCGACGCGGTCACGATCACCGACGAGTCGCTCGACACCGAGGAGATGTCGCGGCTCTGGTCGGCGATCCAGGCTCACTATCGGCCGACCGCGTCGTACGTCGTCTCGGTGGTGCTGATCGAGGCGCGCGAGCCGACCCGCAAGGCGCTGCCGGTGCTCTCGCGCGGGCCCGTCGACCTTGCGACCGGCAAGGACGCCGGGTGGTCGTCGTGCCGAGCCTGCTACCGCCCTTCCCGACGATCGAGAGCGTCGATCCGCCGGCCGCCCAGCCCGCAGTTCGGCTCGGCGAGACGGTCCGGGTCCCGGCCACGACCTCGACGGCACCTCCGCGGTCGTGCGCTTCGCCCACCGCCTGCTCGACGACCCGAACGAGTCGCGATCGGGGCGAGCGCCGACCCTCGGGCATCGACGTCGTCCTGCCGGCGGCGTCGCGGCCGAGCAGGACTGGCCGGCCGGTGTCTACACGGTGACGGTCTCGCTGATCAGGCCGGGCGAGGCGACGCCGCGCGAGTCGAATGTCGCGGCGATGCTGCTCGCGCCGGAGCCGGAGCTTCCACCGACCACGATCTCGCGCGACGCCGGCACACGGCGGGTCACGGTCACCCTCGACCTGCGGCCGCAGGTGCCCGCGCAGGAGGCGCTGCTGACGGTCGGGGGGCTGAGTGCGCTCGCGGATGAGCAGGCCACCGCGACCTCGACGCTTACGTTCGTGCTCGGCGACGTGCCGTCCGGCTCGCAGTGGGTGCGGCTGACCATCGACGGTGTCGAGAGCCTGCTTGTCGATCGCTCGGCGGTACCGCCGGCCTTCGACCCGGCGCAGGCAGTGGCGGTCCCGGCATGACGGCCATCGCCGAGCGCGGTCCGACCGCCGCCGAGCGCGAGCACTCGCCGCTCGTCGCCGAGCTCGAGCATGTTCGCGCGCTGCTCGACGCGCACAGGCTCGGGGAACCGCCGCCGGAGCGTGAGCAGTGGGAGCCGGAGGGCTTCGAGCCCGCGGTCGACCGGCTCGCGCGCCTCGTCGGGCTGACTCCCTTCGAACGGCAGTTGCTGCTGCTCACGGCGGCAGTCGAGCTCGACGGAGACCTCGCGGCGCTTGTGGCGGCGCTCCAGGACGGAGCCGACCCGCGTCCGACGTTCGGTCTCGCGCTCGCCGCGCTTCCGGGAGCGCACTGGGACGCGCTGGCGCCGGGTTCCCCCCTTCGCCGCTGGCGGCTCGTCGAGCCCCTGGCCGGCCCGACGCTCGCGAGTCTGCCGCTCCGGATCGACGAGCGAGTCCTGCACCATCTGACGGGCCTCGACGCCCCCGACGAGCGCCTCGCCGGAACGCTGCGGGTCGCCGCCGTCGTGCCGCCGCTCGCCCCCTCGCAGCAGCGGTTCGCCGAGGAGCTCGCTCGGACGGTCGCAGGTGCCGGCTCGCGCGTCGCGGTCCGGCTCGACGGCGAGGACACCGACGCCCGCGCCCGGGATCGCTCAGGGCCTCGCGTTCGCGCTCGGACGCCTCGCGCTCGTCGTGCGGGCGAACGCGCTGCCGGCCGCCGGGCCCGACCTCGCCGCGCTCGCAAGGCTGGTCGACCGCGAGGCGCTGCTCTTCGACGGGCTGCCGATCCTGGAGACGGACGGCGGTGCGGAGCCGGCGATCGGCTCGCTCCTCGACGAGCTCGAGGCGCCGGTCATCGCGCTCCTCGGCGACTGGCGGTGCGCACGTCGGGCCGGGTGGAGCTTCATCGAACCGTCGAGCTTCCGTCCCCGACGGAGCAGCGAGCGCTCTGGACGACGGCGCTCGGCGAGCCGGTCGCGCAGGCGCTTGCCGAGCCGGTCGAGGACATCGCGCAGCATTTCCGGCTGAGCGCGACGGCCGTCGACGCGGTCGCGCGTGAGCTGGCCGCGACGGCCACTGCGGGCACCGATGCGGCGACAACCCTGAAGCGCCTCTGCCGCGAGCGCTCGCGTGTGCGCCTCGAAGGCCTCGCCGATCGCGTCGAGCCGGCGGCGACGTGGGACGACCTCGTGCTGCCCCCGGCGCACGCTGAGATGCTCCGCGAGATCGTCCGGCACGTCCGCCATCGCGCGCAGGTCTACGAGCGCTGGGGCTTCGGTGCGCGCACGGCGCGCGGCCTCGGCGTGACCGCGCTCTTCGCCGGCGAGAGCGGCACCGGCAAGACGCTCGCCGCCGAGGTGCTCGCGCACGAGCTCGGCCTCGATCTCTACCGGATCGACCTCGCGGCGACGGTGAGCAAGTACATCGGCGAGACCGAGAAGAACCTCCGCCGCCTGTTCGTCGCGGCCGAGGCGAGCGGCGCCGTGCTGCTCTTCGACGAGGCGGACGCGCTCTTCGGCAAGCGGGGCGAGGTGAAGGACGGGCACGACCGCTACGCCAACCTCGAGGTCGCGTACCTCCTGCAGCGCATGGAGTCGTACCGCGGCCTCGCGATCCTCACCACGAACCTGCGCTCGAACGTCGACCGCGCGTTCCTGCGCCGGCTGCGCTTCGTCGTGCAGTTCCCGTTCCCCGCCGCCGAGGAGCGGGCCGAGATCTGGCGGCGCACGTTCCCGCCCGTCGCCCGCTCGAGGGAATCGAGGTCGACGTGCTCGCCAGGCTGGCGGCCTCGGGAGGCTCGATCCGGGCGATCGCCCTGTCGGCTGCGTTTGCGGCCGCCGAGGACGGCACCGGGATCACGCCGGCGCACCTGCTCCGTGCCGCGCGTATCGAGTACGCGAAGGCCGAGCGGGCGCTCACAGACTCCGAGATCGGGGGTCTGCGGTGACCGCGGTCCCGATCGAGATCGTGATCGACGAGCTCGTCGTGCGCGGGCTCTCGCCCGAGGACGCGCGGGTCGCAGCCAGCGCGCTCGAGGCGAAGCTGGCGACCCTCGCCGGCGAGGGCGGGAGCAGCCCCCCGGCGCGGGCCGAGGCGTTCCGGCGGCTGCCGCCGGTGACGGCTCCGGCCGGCTCGCCGCGGCGGTCGGCGACGCGGTAGCAGGCGCCGTCTGGGGCGCGGTCTCCGGGGGAGGGGCGACATGAGCAAGCCGCGCACCCGGACGCACACCGTCGCGAAGCCGCAGAAGGCCGACGCGCGGCCGGTCTCGAAGCCGCACGATCGCCACGAGCACGAGGCCGAGCAGGCCGCCGACGTCGTCGCGCGGGGCGGCAGCGTGGCCGGCTTCTCGTTCTCGGCCGTTCCGACCTCGGGCCCTTCGCCGGTGCAGCGCGACGACGACGGCAAGCCGAAGAGCGACGACGACAAGAAGAAAGAGGCCGTGACAAAGGCGGGCGAGGCGTTCCTCGAGACGAAGCCCGGCAAGGAGCTGAAGGAGAAGGTGCTCGCCGATCCGGTGGTGAAGGCCGTGAAGGACGCCGCCACCTCGCCGGCCGGCATCGCCGTCGGTGCCACCGCAGCGGTCGGCGGCGTCGCTGCGCTTGCCGCCACCCACAAGGCGCTCCCGTTTCAGCCGCCCGCGATCCCGCTCGACAAGATCA
This sequence comes from uncultured Solirubrobacterales bacterium, assembly GCA_963805095.1. Lineage (GTDB taxonomy): Bacteria > Actinomycetota > Thermoleophilia > Solirubrobacterales > Solirubrobacteraceae > Palsa-465. The sequence continues at coordinate 127,361 of CAWDSW010000006.1, read as the reverse complement.
CGCCGGGCCTCTCGGCGCAGGTGAAGTACGAAGGCGCGGTCGACAAGCCGACCTTCGTCGGTCTCACGCTGACATATAAGGAGCAGGGTCCAAAAAAAGGCAAGGGGCCCACGAAGAGCGACGAGATCGCCGCCGACACGGCACGGCTGCGCGCGCAGGCGGACATGTTCAAGCCGGCCGCGCAGAAGCAGGCCGAGAAGGCCGAGGAGGACGCGTTCGTCCAGGCGTGGATCAGGTCGCAGCAGCTCCCCGCCGTCACGGTGCCGCTGACGACCGACAAGCCGCCGCCGGATGTCCCCAAGGCGGAAGCGGAGACGAAGAAGCCCGAGGAGCAGAAGGCGCCCGTGCAGAAGTCGCCCGCCTCAGCCTCGCCGGCACCTACCGCCCAGGCCGACGTCGACGACGCACTGGCGACTCCGGGCCGCCCGCTCGACGCGCGGACGCGGCGGGCGATGGAGGCGCGCTTCGGCTACGACTTCTCGGGAGTGCGCGTCCACGACGACGCACGCGCGGCGGCAACCGCGGCCGAGATCGACGCGGCCGCCTTCACGGTCGGTGAGGACCTCGTCTTCGGCGCGGGCCGCTTCGACCCGGCGAGCCCCGACGGCCGGCGGCTGCTCGCGCACGAGCTCGCACACGTGGTGCAGCAGTCGCGCGGCACCCCGGGCAACGCCGGCCCGATCGTCCAGCGGCGGAGCATCTTCGAGTCCCTCGGGATCCTGCTCGGGATCGAGGAGGGCACCTGGGAGGACCGCGAGCTGCACGACTACCTCGACGGGATCGTCCGAGCGGGCCGGATCGAGGGCTCGTACGACAGCGACAACAAGGCGCGGGCGATCGTCCGCCGCTGGAAGGCCTCATCGCCGGGCTTCGACCTGCTACCGCGACAGAAGGTCCTGCTCATCCAGGAGATGCTCGACGGGCCGACGCTCGGCGACGACGAGGAGTGCATCCTCGACCTGCTCGAGCTCTCCGACGCCTCCGACCTGCGCGCGATCTTCGCCACCGACGGCATCTCGCTGACGGATCTGGAGAGCGACATCGACGGCGACAACCGGACACGGCTCGACTCGTTCGTCGCGAATCGGTTCAAGGACGGCCGCGCTGCGGTGCTCGCCGGCCGCATCGAGATCGTCGGCGACACCGTGCCCGCGGGCGCGCCGGCATTCGGCTTCGACCAGGCAACGCTCGATGCGCGCTTCGACAGCGATCGCACAGCCGACGATCTGATCGAGCTCGTCGCGGCAATGCCGGAAGCCGACCGGACGAAGGCGCTGCAGCATCTGATCACGGTCCGCCGGCCGCGGCAGCTCGACCAGGTCGAGCGCTTCCGCAAGGCGTTCCGCGACGAGCAGAACGCCGACCGCCGCGAGGCGATCAAGCGCGTCGGCACGAAGGCCCGCGAGGCCGAGCTCAAGACCGAGCGCGTGATCGAGCACTTCTTCCGTGACGCCGTGCCTGCGACCGAGGCCGACCTGCGCGCCGGCACCTCGCCCAGCGATCCGGCACGCCAGGCCGAGATCCGGGAATCGCTCAAGCCGCCGACCCGCAAGGCTGCGACGTTCCGGATGACGCTCCCGGGCGAGCAGACCTCCTACGAGGACAAGGTTCGCGCGGCGCTGCCGAAGATCGTGGTCGACGCGCACAAGAACCTGGTCGAGGGCCAGGGCCCCGCCGAGCACGCCGACTCGTCGAAGACGCACGAGCTGACCGAGTTCGAGGCGATCGGCAACGTCGCGAAGAACGAGACCGACGCCGTCTTCGGCCAGTTCTATTCGGCGGCCGACCATCCGGCGCTCGTGGCCGACCGCCCGGACCTGGGCCTTCGCGGCACGGTCCACGACCAGTTCGCCGAGACCGAGCGCCAGCTCTCCCAGATGACCGATGACCAGCGCCAGGCGATGGCGAAGCAGCTCGTCCTGTACTTCTTCCAGACCGAGGACGTCGTCCGGCGGCTGAACCACGACCACGACGCCTCGCCCAAGTTCGACAAGGACGACAACCCGTCCAACGACGAGGCGCAGGCCCTCGACCGCATCGCGACCGACTTCGTCGCCGATGACGCGCATGTCGCGACGCTGAACGAGATCGACCGCAACTGGCCTGCGACCGCACAGCCGGCAACGCGCGAGATCTTCTTCCAGGTGTTCCGCGGCAAGACGCCGGAAGCCGACCGGCTGCTTCTCTGGGACGTCTTCCAGACGTTCATCCACGAGTACCTGCACACGCTCGCACACGACGCCTACAAGACATTTGCGGAGACCTTCGGCTCGAGCTCGAACGAGAACAACACGCTGATCGAAGGTGTCGACTCGCTCCTCACCGAGACCGTCTGGAGCGGCATCGAGTCGCGGGTGGGCGACAAGGCGCTCCGCGAGAAGGTCGAAGGGCAGGCGAACGCCGCGCTGCCGCCGGTGCAGGTGCCGCACGCCTCGCAGCAGCGCTACCCGTCGTTCACCGAGGCGCTCCGGCTCGTCGGCCTGGTCGGCATCCGCAACCTGTACGCCGCGTACTTCCTCGGCCTCGTCGACCGGATCGGCGGCCCGCCCCCGGGCGCCGCAGCACCTGCCGCCGCGCCGGCCGGCCCCGGGAGCACGCCTTGACGGCCGCACGTGAGATCGTGCGCCGGTTCGCCGCGGCCGACGTGGAGGGGTGGCAGGGCCTTCCAGCCGGCCTTGCCCTCGCGGAGCTCGAGGCCTTCCTGCCGGTCGCGGGCGGCGCCACAGGCAGTGGTTTCCTCGGCGAGGAGCGCAGGCCCGCCCGGTGGATGTTTGCGGCGTCGGAGCTGTATCGGGGAGGGCTCCGCGTCTGGCACGACGAGAGCGGCGTGCTCGTGCTCGAGGGCCGCGATCCGTTCGACGACACAGGCTCGCCGCTGTCTGCACCGGATCTCGGCGAGCCGGAGGCGGTGCTCGACACCGCACTTGGCCGCCTGCTGCTCGCCGGCGGGGAGCAGGTGTACGCGACGCGAGGGCTCGTGCTGCGCGTGAATCCCGAGAACGGGCTCCTGTTGGGAGTGCTCGGCCTCGCGCCCGCGACGGTCGAGGACTACCTCGCCCGGCTGCGGCCGGACATGCAACCGATGCGCCTCCTACCCGATCCCGCCTCGCAGGGGAGCACGTGGTGAGCGCGGCCCGGGCGATCACGCAAGCACGGGCGGCGACTCCGGCTCCGCGCATGCACGGTGCGAGGGCACGAAGCCGAGCGCGAGGCCGATCGTCGCGGGCGAGGCCGCTGCGCGCCGCACGCCCCTCGCCGGCTGGTCGTTCGCGTCCATCCCGGTCAATCCACCTCCGGCCGGCGGTGGACGTCGCAAGACGCCCGACGACCCGCGCGTCGGCGCCGCCGTCGGCAGCGGCGGACGTCCGCTCGAGCCGGCGACACGTCAGGAGTTCGAGACCCGCTTCGGTGCCGACCTCTCTGCCGTGCGCCTCCACGACGACCCGGCCGCCGGCGCGGCGACGCGCGCGGCAGGTGCGGAGGGGCTCGCCCTGGGCGATGATGTCGCGCTCGCCACCGGCCGCTTCGATCCGGCCTCGCCGCGCAACCGCGCGCTCCTGGCTCACGAGTTGGCCCATGTCGTCCAGCAGCGCGCACCCGGCTCGGTCTCCGGCGTCCAGCTCAACGGCGGCGGTGCCGTCACGCCCGCGACCACGCTCGACGCGCTTCCCGAGCCCGACCGCAAGCTGATCCAGATCGTGACGGCGCAGGTGACGGTGCCGGGCCTCGCCGAGAAGTTCGCGACGACCGGCGCCAAGGTGACGTCGGCGTTCCCGGGCGGAGCATCCGCCGCGTTCGACGCCTCCGTCGACGCTGCGCTCCAGCCGGGCCTGACCAACGTCGCCGGGTCGCTCAGCGCCGGCGTCGAGCTGACCCCGGCCCCGCTCCTGCCCAACTCGACCGTCACGCTCGAGCTCGATCTGCCGGGGAAGGGCAAGGGCCTCTACCGCTTCACTTACCATGCCCCGCCCGCCCCGCCGGGCGGCAAGGCAGCGGCGCCCGCGCCGCGCATCGTGGTCGAGGCGCTCGGCCAGGCGACCGCGCCCGCCGGGACAAAGCGCCCCCGCCGAGGCCACAACGGGCGCGCCGCAGGCACCGGATCCTGTCGCCGACAAGATCAAGAGCCACTCGCTGAAGCAGTCATATACGGGAGCCGAGCTCGACGCGCTGCGCGCGGCGCTCGACCAGATCCCGGACGCGCAGCTCTCGGTCGTCGACGGCCTCGCCTTCGACCGCAAGCAGGCCGACCCGACCGACCCGAAAGTCGGCGGGCACTACGACCAGAAGACGCACACCGTGACGATGTTCGACCGGGCCTTCAGCTCGACCGAGGCACGACTAAAGGGAGCCGGGACGACCGCTTCCGACGAAGCGACGCGCGCGATCGTCCACGAGATCGGGCACGCGATCGACCTGGCTCCGCTGCGCAAAGCAGGTCTCGAGAAGGACAAGGCCGATGCCGCCGTCGCCGGCCTGTCGACGAAGTACCCCGACCCGACGGACGCGACGAAGTTCCGGTTCAAGAAGGGCACCGACGAGGAGAAGGACGTCAAGGCCACGCTCAAGGCGCAGACGGACGCCGAGGCCGGGGTGCTCTCGGCGCGCTCGCTCTCGGGCTCGAAGACCGTCAAGAAGCCGACCGGCGACTTCGAGGACGTGATCGGCACGGACGTCAGGGGGACCAAGTTCCGCGAGGCGGCGCGAAGGACGGCGGCAAGGCCGTCTCCGCCTACGGCGACACCGACTTCCAGGAGGCGTTCGCCGAGGCCTACTCCCTCTACATCACCTCGCCCTCGACGCTCAAGTCGCTGCGACCGAACGTCTTCGACTACCTCGACAAGAACCTGCCGAAATGAAGGGACACTCGTGACCCAGATCTCGCCACGGCTCCTGAAGGGCGGCCTCGTCCAGCTCGACCCCGACACGGGGACGGTGCTGCGCGTGATCTCGCTCCAGTACAACCCGGACTCGCTGACCCGCACGCTGCAGGTGCAGGCGACGAGCCCCGGCGGCGGCGGCGACCAGTCGGAGGCGCTGCGCTTGAAGGGCGCCGCGATCGAGACGATCAAGCTGGAGGCCGAGATCGACGCGACCGACCAGCTCGGCGATCCCGCCTCGAACCCGGACGCCGTCTCGCTCGGCATCCATCCGCAGCTCGCGGTGCTCGAGCAGCTCGTCCAGCCGCGGGCGGGCGACCTGCAGGCGAACGACACGCTCGCCGGCTCGGGCGTGCTCGAGGTGCTGCCGATCGAGGCGCCGCTCACGCTCTTCGTCTGGAGCAAGCAGCGGGTCGTGCCGGTACGCGTCACCGATCTCTCGATCACCGAGGAGGCCTTCGACGTCAACCTCAACCCGATCCGCGCCAAGGTATCGCTCGGTCTGCGCGTCCTCTCGGTCGACGACCTCGGCTTCGGCCACCGCGGTGGGACGCTCTTCATGGCCTACCTGCGCAACAAGGAGAGCCTCGCCGGCCGCGCCGCGGCCGTGCCGCTCTCACAACTCGGGGTGGTGAATCTCTGATGCCCGATCCGCTGCAAGCGCTGCTCGCCGCCGGCGCCGTGCCGACGACGACCTTCCCGCCGACGAGCCGGTACGCGAACACGGCCGTCGATGCCTGGGACCCGGGCGACGGCTCGCCGCCGGTGCCGTTCCTCCAGCGTCGCTTCTGCCCGCGCGGTGACAGCTCGCGCTGCTCTACGAGGTGCAGATCGCCGAGGGGGACCGCCGCGACGTGCTCGCGTGGCGCAACCTCGGCGACGCCGAGCTCTGGTGGCGCCTCGCCGACGCGAACGGCGCCGTCGACCCGCGCGAGCTCACCGATCCGATCGGCAAGCGGCTCCGGATCACGCTGCCCGAGGGGGTGCCGGGGACGAATGGCTGATCCCGTCCGCCTCCAGCTCCTGATGGGACCGGGGATCCCGTTCCCGGCGCCTCGCGAGGTGCTCGCCGCGCTCCAGGAGGTCAAGGTCGAGTCCGGCTCGGGGGAGAGCCAGAGCGGCTTCGTATTCAGGTTCAGGCCGTTGGACGAGGGTTTCGCGGGGATCATCCACGCCCGTCCGCCCGAGGGCGGCGCGGATCTCAGCCTGTACTGCATTGACATCTTAACCGGCTACGTACGGCGGAATCGGGTACACCCTGGGACCTGGGACACCGCGAACGTCCCGAACGTGGGGTACGTGACGCGGCTGCTCAACGAGTACTACCCCAATACCGCCGCGCCCGGCCTGGCCAATCTCAACGAGACGGCCGCGGCTGTGCAGGCGGCGATCTGGTACTTCACCGACCGGTATGTGCTGAATGCCTCCGACCGTTGCACGGCGCAGTGGCGGCGATCGTCGCCCACATCCAAGGCGCGGGGCCGCTGGTCGAGCAGCCGCAGCCGACGCTCACCATCACCCCGTCGCACGTGAGCGGCCCCGCACACAAGGCGCTGGGACCGTTCACGGTCACCACCAACCATCCGCCTGCGACCGTCACCGCCACGGGCGGGAATATGTTCTCGGACGCCGCAGGCACGGTGCCGCTCGCCGATGGCGCACGGTGCCGTCCGGCAAGAAGATCTGGGTGAAGTCCGCGGGTCCCACGCATTGCGGTGCTCCAGGCCACCTCGACGGCAACCGTCCCGCACGGCAACGTCTACCTGTACGACGGCAACACCGCCGGGGTGAGCGACGCCCAGCACCTGATCCTGGCCAAGACGGCCACCTTGAGACCACTGTCCAGGCACCGCCGAGTTTCTGGCGCCGGCTCGCTCGTCGTGCAGAAGACGATCGCCGGTGACGCGGCCGGGTCGCAGGCGAAAGTCGTCATCGAGGTGGACCTGCGATGATGGCGTGCCCAGGGAGGACTTCGTCATCCGCCGCTGGTACGCCCGCGGGGACGCGTCGCAGACCTATGAGCCGATCGCGGTCGGAACGAAGTGTACCGTCATCGAGACACAAAACGGCACGTCGGTAGGTACGGAGGTGGTGGTGACCGGGGACGGGCAGGTGGCGACGATCCCATCTGGCAAGAGCGAGACCGTCGAGATCACCGATACCTATCATCACGTCGGCTCGCTGCTCGTGCGAAAGACGATCGCCGGTCCGGGTGCGGGCCACCAGGAGGAGATCAGGATCCACTCGGAGTGCGATGGCAACGCCTTGAAGCCCGACTTCGTGATCCCCGCCGGGCTCCCGCGGGGGAACTAGACCCAGCAATACGACATATCCGCGTTCCGGCGAAGTGCACGGTCACGGAGACCGCGAACGGGCATACGAGCACGGTGTCGGTCGTGGTCGAGGGGAGCGGGCAGACGGTGCACGTCCCGGCTGGTGACATCGCCGAAGCGGACGTCAGTGACACCTACGGGCTCGTAGCGGGTCAGCTGGAGGTGACGAAGACGATCGCCGGTCCGCTGCCGGGCGCAAGGGAGCGGTCGTTATCCACACGGTCTGCGACGGCATCGCCCTCACCCCCGACTTCGTCATCCCGGCAGGAACGCCGGCGGGCGACCACTCGCATATCTACTCGCCTGTCCCCACGCCGGCCAAGCTGGTGGTCACAGAGACCATGGATGGTCACACCAGCGCGGTCTCGGCCACCGTCATCGGCGCTCCGCACACGGTCAACATCCCACGCCGGCGGGAGTGGGGCCGCCCACATCACCGACACCTACGGCGCGATCCCTGGCTCGCTGCTCGTTACCAAGACCATCGCCGGTCCGCTCGCGGGCCACCAGGGCCGGTCAACATCCACGTCACCTGCCACGGTACAGCCGCGGTCGCCGGAGTTCGTGATCCGCTGCGGGGACCCCGGCAGGGCAGCGTGTCGCACAGCTTCGACGGCATCCCGGCCGGCTCGATGTGCACCGTCACCGAGACCGCGGATGGCGCGACCGTCACCATCTCGGCGACTGTGTCGGGCAATGACCAGAAGGTGACCGTCCCGGCGGGAAAGGTGGTGCCGGTGAACGTGATGGACGTGTACCAGGGCACGGTGGGCTCACTGAAAGTGACCAAGACGATCGCTGGAGGGAACGCCGCCCATCAGCACGGTCCGATCGCGATCCTGGTGGACTGTGGCGGCCCGCTCAACGCCTACGCCTTCCAGATCCCGGCCCATGCCACCGGTTCTGTCTCGCGGTATTTCAATGGTCTACCGGCCGGATCCAGCTGCACCGTCACCGAGACTCAGGACGGCCATACTGGCGAAGTAGCCGTGGTCACAAGCGGCAAGAGTCAGAAGGTGACGATACACGCTAATCGCAGTGCGACCGTTCACATCACTGACCGCTTCCACCCGAAGCCCAAGCCGGCGCCTGTCGGCCACCCGAAACCGAAGCCGAAGCCGAAGCCGGCGCCTGTCGGCCACCCGAAGCCGAAGCCCAAGCCGGCGCCCGTCGCCCACTCCCACCCGAAGCCCAAGCGGCCGCCAGTCCCGCGCGTCACCGGTTAGCTGCACCAGCCTGCCATCCCTCACAACCGCGCGGCCCCCGGGCCCCACAACCTATTGAAGCTCTACAACGACCAGATCGCGACCGGCTGAAGGGCCGCGGCGCCGCGGCGCGACCTTCGCAAAAGACCAATCGCCGCCGGATCCTCTCGACATTTTCGAAACAGCCTCTCGCCGAGGTAGCAGCGAAGATGTGACTGCTGCTTGCGCCGCAATTGGGCGGTCAGCAGCCGACTGCTGCTAATCGTCGTCCCAGACCTGGAGCAGCAGTCATGCTGCCGGGCTCTGCGGCCGCCGACACCGATGCTGGTTCGTGCAAGCAGGTCTCTTGAACCCGCGATCGAGGTCGCTGCGCCGCTCCTGCTTCTGGTGACGAGCTGGTGCCGGAGGGGTACACGGGTTGAGACCCGCATCGCGACTCGTGCCGGCGTGTCGTCGGTCGCTGATGGCGACTGGTTAGGTGTTGATGCGGTAGCCAACGCCTCGGATCGTGTCGATGAGTTCGGGTTCGCCGAGTTTGGGTCGGAGACGGTCAGCACCGAGATCGATGGGCCGATCGCTCGCCCGGTGTGACTTCCGGATCGTCGTCAAGGCAGCCATGAGAGCGAGACTGCTCCTTCCGCCGAAGGCGGCCACCCCGACGACGCGGGAGCCGCTGATCAGAGCGCGGGGACGCGTTAGGTCGGCCGCTCGCCACGACCCTCTCGGCCAGAATGGCGAGCGACTCAAAGAGGAAGGCTCAGCGGACGTCCGCCAGTCGGATCAGAACTCCGGAACGGGCGCCGGCATGAGCCCTGCGGAGAGCTCCAGGAAACGACTCTGGCGAGCTCAGCTGCTCGCCACTTCGAATTAAGGCATATCGCCGGCTCAACAGAAGCCGAGGACGCGCTCGCGCGCAGCGGGCGGTTCGGGACAATTACTGCATGCCTGATTACTTCACCGACGAGTCGATGATCCGTCGCATCCACCGCCAGCACGTGGTCGCGCTCTCGGGAGCCCGGGCGCTGCTGATGCAGGCCGCGCATCCAGTCGCGTTCGCCGGCTTCTTCATGTCGACCGGCGCTCTTGATCGGCCCTACGAGCGCCTGCAGCGCACGGCGCGCGTGCTCGACACCGTTTTCTTCGGTGAGCGGGCGGCCGCGGACCGGGCCACCGCCGCCGTGCGCCGCGTGCACGCCGAGATGCGTGGGACTCTGCCCGAGGCGGTCGGGAAGTTCCCCGCCGACACGCCGTGGGCGGCCAACGATCCGGCACTGCTGCTCTGGATCCTCGCCACGCTCGCCGACTCCGGCGCGCTTGTCTACGGGCGCTACGTGGGCTCGCTGCGTCGCGCCGAGCGCGACGCCTACTGGGCCGACTACCGCGTCGTCGGCTCGCTGTTCGGCCTCTCCGGCGCGGACATGCCGGCCGACAGCCGGGAGCTCGAGGTCTACATGCACGACATGCTGAGCAGCGATGTGCTGCACGTCTCCGAGCAGGCGCGCGAGCTCGGTGTCGAGATCGTGCTGCGGCCGCCCGTTGCGCTCACCCACCGTCCGTTGCTCGAGCTGGCGAACTTCATCATCGTTGGCCTCCTGCCGGGGCAGATCCGCCGCCAGTACCAGCTCGGTTGGGACCCTGTCCGGGCCGTCACGCTCCGGGTCGGGGCCGAGTACGCCAAGCGTCTGCTGATGCCGGTGTTGCCGCAGCGGGTCCGCTTGCGCCCCGCGCGCATCGTCGCCGCGTGACAGGAGCCCGGGTCAGTGGAGATCCGGTCGAGCTCGAGGCCCCGCGGTGCTCCTCTGCCCGCCGTCGAAGCAGAAGTCGCCCGAGTTCGCAGGCCATGCCGCCATCGTTTGCTCGATCCAATCAGGAGCGAAGCTGGGCAATGCGCTGCCAACCGGTTCGCCACGGGACGCCGCCACCCCGATACCAGTCCGACCCCGGGGGCGTCCCGCCTGGTCCTGATGTTCGCTACCGCAAGTGTCTCACTTGGAACCCTCAGCGCACAGTGCGCCGTGGCGCGCGACCCGCTCATGGCGAGGAGCGCGTCTCTCATGGGTCCGCCGGTCGCAGACCTGCATTCGTGCACGGACGGGCATTGGTGCCTCCTCACACGACGCTTCACCAGTTTCCTCGCCCGCGGTCGGCGAGGTGTTACGCGACTGTCTTTGAGGTGATGAAGCGGTGGATGGCCTCGTTGGCGTGGTCCTGAAACGACGGGTTGGCCAGATCGGGCAAGATGTCCGCTTGGTTGACCAACGGACCCTTCAACTTGTTGGCCGCGCTGGCGTAGAACACGCCGCTGGACAGGGTCGGGTCGGTGACGCCGTCGACGAGCCGCTTCGCTCCCACGTCGAGTTTGTGGGCGAGACCTAGGGCGGGCATGACGTACTTGGCGGCTACCCGCATCGGTAGGGGAAGGTCGTTGGGGGCGTGGGTGCCGGTGGTGTTCCCGGGGCTCACGGTGATGAAGCGGCGGTCGGGGTGTTGGCGGGCCAGGTAGGCCATCCAGAGGGCCCCGATGTACTTGGCCTGCCCGAACGCTAGGTTGAAGTCAGCTTTTCTGCTGGCGAAGTAGCTGCCGTCGATGACGGTGGCGAGTTCATCGGCTGAGGTTGAGACGAAGGATGGCCCTTTCATCCGCAACTTCGGAACTCCGCTGACTGCTTCACTTCCGGCGAGGACCGCAACCTCGCCAAGCCGGTCATCGGCCAGGAGCCCTTCGAGGAGGACGACGTGGCCAAGGACGTTCGTCGCGAACACGGTGGTGACCCCGTCAGCGGTCAAGTCCATCGTCTTCGGGCCAATGACGCCGGCGTTCATGACCAGCGCGTCGACGGATCCGTCGATGCCCGCCAGGCCGGCGCGGACCGAATCCAGATCGGCAACGTCCATGAGAACGATGTCGAAGATGCGCCGGCCGGTCTCCGCTTCGAGCTCGGCCTTTGCCGTTGTCGCCTCGTCCCGGTTCCGGCACGCCAGGTAGATGCGGGCGATCTCGGGACGTGATGCCAGTTGCCGGGCCACCTCCTTGCCGATTCCGGCGTTGGCGCCCGTGATCAACACGGTCTTTTCCGGGGTTGTGCTCATCGAGTTCCTCTCATGTTTTGTAGGTCCAGGCCAGGGTTGGCTGAATGGTGTGGTCAGACCGCCGGGCAGATATGGCGGCTAGGCCCTGCTCGGCCTGGCCCAGCAACAGCGGCTTCGCTGCTTTCCCGGCGCTAGCAGCCCCGGGTTCTTGCCTGACTGGATTGGTTGATCCACTATGTCAGACCTGAACTGGAATGTCAAAGCCATTCTGATCGCTATACTTCTCCCGATGTCCTCAAGGAGTTCTGATCGGCCGCGGTTGACGCGCAAGGGCGAGGCGACGCGCGCGCGGATCGTTGACGCCGCGGCAGAGCTGATCTTTCAGCAGGGCGTTGCCGGCACGACGATCGAGGAAGTGCGCGACGGTGCACAGGTGAGCAGCTCGCAGCTCTACCACTACTTCGAGGACAAGCCGGCGCTGGTTCGCGCAGTCATCGAGCGCCAGGCCGACAGGGCCATCGGCACGCAGGAGCGGTTCGACCTCAGCAGCCTCGACGGCCTACGGGAGTGGCGCGATTTCGTGGTCGATCACGCCCGCGACACGGGCGGGCGCGGCGGTTGTCCGGTCGGCTCGCTCGGTTCCGCGCTCGCCGAGACGGAGCCCGAAGCCAGGGCAATGGTTGCGGCGTCCTTCAAACGCTGGGAGGCCAGCATCATGGCCGGTCTTCTGCGGATGCACGCGCTTGGCCGACTCGGCACCGGAGGCCGATCCGCGCCAGCTCGCGCTGGCCTTGCTTGCCGCGCTTGAGGGCGGCCTCCTGCTCGCTCAGATCCAGCGCGACCCCGAACCGCTCGCGGCCGCGCTCGACGCGATGCTCACGCTCATCGCCACCCTCAGCAGCACCACGAGCACTTCGCTCGACCGCTGAGCCCTCGGACCGACGACCTACGGGAAGCCGTCCCGGAGCGCGTATTGCCAGATCGGCTCATTTTGGATCACACGAGCCAGTTCTGTTACAGTCGGCGCCAGCAAGAATGGATTGCGTGTTCCAACTACCGAAGGGATGTCGACAATGGATCTGAAAGACAAACGGGCTTTGATCACCGGTGGCACCTCCGGGATGGGTATCGCCACCGCACTGGCGATGGCCGAGAAGGGCGCGTCGGTGATCATCACCGGCCGCGATGAGACCCGCGGCGCGAGCACCGTAGAGGAGATCCGGGCGGGTGGGCACGATGCGCAGTTCATCGCCGCTGATTTCTCGGAGATGTCCGAGGTGGGGCGCGTCGCCGACGCGGCAGGCGAGATTGATGTTCTGGTCAACTGTGCCGGCTTTGCCGCCCTGGGACCGACGGCTGACACCGACGAGGCGGCGTTCGACGGTCTGTTCCAGATCAACGTCAAGGCGCCGTTCTTCCTGGTCGCCGCGCTCGCCCCGAAGATCGCCGCCCGCGGCGGCGGATCGATCATCAACGTCTCCACGATGGTCGCGAGCTACGGCCAGCCAGGCTTGGCTGCCTACGGCGCGTCGCGCGCGGCGATCGAGCTGCTCACCAAGGCGTGGGCCGCCGAATACGGGCCGCAGAACGTCCGCGTCAACGCGGTCGCTCCCGGTCCGACGTTGACCCCGGCGATGGAGCCGAGGTTGGCGATGGCCACTGAGTTTGCCAAGACGATTCCGCTCGGTCGGGTCGCTGACGTGCACGAGCTGTCCGACGTCATCACGTTCCTCGCGACCCCGGCGGCCGGCTACATCAACGGCGCGATCATCCCCGTCGACGGCGGCCGCACCGCGATCTGAGAGCGAGACGAGATGATCCTCGTCACCACTCCCGGCAACGTTCGGACACGAAGCCACTCGGCTGCTCGCTCACGATCCTGCTCGCCCGCAACCCGGACAAGGTCGCCGGGTTGCGGGCCGGTGGCGGAGATCGCAGCCCTGATCGACGCCGGCGAGCTGCGGTTGGACATCAGCGAGCGCGGGCTTCTGACCGACACCGCGGCGATCCACGAACGCGCCGAAGCCGGCGACCTGCGCGGCCGCGCCGTCCTGATTCCGGAGGGCTGAGCTATGGCTACGACCACACCTGCACCCGCTGAGCACGAGCACGGGCATCCGAACATCGTTCTCGCGACGCTCGCCTTGAACGGGACACCTGCTCCAGTAGCAACAGGTACATCCCGATGCACCGACCCGCGGTCCTGCCTTGCGCCGGAGGCCGTCGCACAAACTCAAGGCTTTCTGTACGAGTTCCACAACCGCAGTTTACTGCGACCTCGTGAGAGCGGCTCTGGCGGCAAGAGCGGCATCTCCGCCAGCGAAATCAGATCCGGTTTGAACGGCGAGGTTTGTCGGCTTTGCACAAATTCAGACTCCGCTTGGTTTGTGCGACAAAACCTCCCCGGGATAGCAGAAGCTCCTGTCCACGCGGAGTTAGGGGCTCTGCTGGTCGCTGAGTAGCAGCGAAGACGTGACTGCCGGTTTCGCCGCGAGGCCGAGCGCGTCGAATGGCTGCTGCTTCCGTCGTTCGCGAGCCGAAGCGGCAGCCTGACGCGAGCATGGTGGCGTCTCTTTGGCGCTGTAAATTCGGTTCCCGGGTGGTCAGTTTAGGCGGCTGTGGCCTCCTTGGGGGTGGTTTGTTCGGTTGCCTTGGTAGCGGGCTCGTTTGAGGCGCTGGTGGTCGAGTGTGTTGAAGTGGATGCCGTTGGTTTGGTGGGTGATGAGGAGGTCGAGGACGGCCCAGACGAGGGTCAGGCAGCTGGTCTCGCCGGGGAAGCGGCCCATCATCTTGGTGCGTCGTTTGACTTCGCCGAGCGAGCGCTCGAGCAGGTTCGTTGACCGCCACCGTCGGCGGTGGCGGACTGGGTAGCGCAGGTGCACGACGAGCGCGTCGAGGTCATCAGCGAGACAGCGAGCGGCGGCGGTGAAGCCTTCCCGTCGAGCTGGTCGACGAGCGCTTGGAGTCGCTGTTTGGCGTCCTGTTCGCTGATCGCCTCATCGAGGGCTTGCCAGTAGGCGTGCTTGACGCGTCACGTTCGCGGTCGGGGAGCTTCGCGTAGAGGTTGCGCGCTCGGTGAACGGCGCAGCGTTGGCGGTCTGAGGCGGGCCAGCACTGCTCGATCGCCTTCGTCAGCCCGGGCGCACCGTCGGCGACGATCAGCATCGGCGCGCCGAGTCCGCGGGCGATCAGGTCGCGGCCGAGGGTCTGCCAGTCCTCGAAGGACTCGCGCATCCCCAGGCTCACCGCCAGCAGCACGCGCTCGCCGGTCTCGGTGAACCCCCAGGCGACCTGGCACGCCCTCCTTCGGCCCATCAGGTCTGACGGCGATGAACGTCGCGTCGAGGAACAACGCGACCAGGCGGATCTCGTAGAGGTCGCGGCGCTTGAACGCCTCGAAGCGGTCTTCGAGCTCGTCGCACATCCTCGAGGCCGTCGACTTCGACAGCTTCCCCAGCCCCGCCTGTTCGCACAGCGACTCGACGTCGCGCATCGACAGGCCCCTGACGAACGCGCCGATCACCAACGCCTTCAATGGCTCCGTCCGCAACAGCTTCGGCGTCCGCGGGAACAGCTTCGACGCGAACGTCTCAGCCGCCTGACGGACCTGCGGAATCTCGATCTCAAGCTCACCCTCCGCGGTCTGCACCCGCCGCGGGCGAAAGCCGTTGCGCAGCCCGCTCTCCTCCTCCCCGCCGCGGCCTTCGTCGCGCCGGCGCTCATAGCGAGCACGACCCAACCACGCGTCGAACTCGTCCTCAACGGCCCGCTGAATGATCAGCCGCGCACCGAGCCGGGCCAGCTCCGAGAGCGACTCCCGAGGGTTCTCACCGACCCCCACCGACAACATCTGCTCGATCCGAGCTTCTATCTCCGCCGACGGCGGTACCGTACGTCTCACGGCGTAGGCCTCCTTCATCGTCTTGCAGGACATGAGGGAACCTACGCCGTCGCCTTGACAGCACCGGCGCCATTCACAGCACTACTGAGACGCGACCGCGAGCATGAACCGACCAGCAACACTGTCCCTGGTTCGTGAAACGAGAAGTGAGCTTCCTGGCCGGCCTACCCTCGTTTCGCACCAACGACGAGCGGGACCGAGTCTTGTGGCCGGAGCGGCGTAGCCGTATGGTCTACCTAATGCAGCTTCTGCGACGAACAGCCGCGTGGGGCTCAGGTTCTGATGCCCGTCGTTGCGATCTACGCGAAGCTGGTTTTACGCGCGTAATCGACCTGCCTGCCTGTCGCAGAGTATTCGGAGCTTGACAGTCGCATCCTCCGCTCGCCGAGCGACCGCGAACTTCGGAGGTGGCCGTCAGCGATCGGCTGATCCGCGTCAGTTCGCGGTTGCCCTGCTCAGGCGTCGCGGTGCTGCAGGGCGATGGCGCCGAGCAGCATTTTTGCCACGGTTGCCCACCGGCGGCTACTCCGAGTCCCCGACCCATCGTTGAATTGGTAGCGTCCGCAGGTTGCGTTCATGGTGTGCTCGATCGCCAGGCCGGCGGTCGTCGGCGCGAATTGTTTGATCTCACGTGCGAGGGTCCCGCCCACGATCTGGGCCAGCAGCGGCGGCAGCACAGCAGACCGACAACGACCCCGATTGAGACTGCCGTGTCGCGGATCACGGCTGAGAGGCCGAGGCTCCAACAGCGCGATCAGCGCCAGGTAGATCACGGTGCCGCTGGCGGCGCGCAATGTCGGCCGGAGTCGAGCGAGACGAGCGCGTAGCCGTGGGCTGGGTCGCCCCGTCGGTCGGAACATCAGCCGACCGATCAGAAGGCCAGCCGGCGACTGCACCGGCGCCTGGCGATCGCAGTCAGAGCGCAGCGTCGGCTGCCTTGGCGGAAGCGCGGTCAGCCGTTGCGGCATCGCCACCAGGGTGACCTCGATCATCCCGGTGCGCGTATTCCTCGCTGAGCGTGGTGATCGCGAGCATCGCGACCACTTGTCCGAGGTACACCCCGGCAGACTGAGTCTCGTCGGGCGCCGCCGTGCGACGATCGGGATTGATGCGTCGATACGCCGGCGGCGGCACTGATCGCGCGACGGTGGCCGCCACCGTTGCGATCAGCAGCCAGACCGTTGTGGCTGTGTGGCAGCTGATCCACTCGGCCCGCAGCGCATCGCTCATGGTGTCCCTCCTGCGCAGCAGGAGCACGGCGATCAGCAGCAGCACCAGCGCCCAGGCTGCCAGCACCGCGAGACCGGCTCCGGGCGAGAGTGGAAAGTAGCCGTTACTGAGCGTGTACGGATAGCTGACGGCCGGCGATCGTGGCATTGCTCCGAGCACCTCGATACCGGCAGCGGGGCTGATCCGCTAAGCCAATCCGAGGTAGGAGGGCGTGTTGGCGGAGCCACCCTGTATGACGGGACTGCCAGCACCACCGGCATCACGAATACGACGATTCCGGTGATGACGGTGCCTGCGGTCGTGCGCACGATCGCTCCTGTCGCAAGGACGGCGATCGCCGACAGTGCGAGCACCGCTCCCGTGCCGACGATCATGCGTGCCTGCGTAGCGGCGTCTGATGGCAACAGGTAGTTGCCGTTGGTGATCAGCAGGTGCTCGCCCAGTGGGATTGCGATCGCCGTCGCGGCGGCCCCGGCGATGAACGCAACCGCGCCAACGACAAGGGCCTTGGCGATCAGCGCCTCCGTGCGGTTCGGAATCGCCGCAAGCGTCGTGCGGATCAGCCCGCGACGGAACTCACTGGTGATGAACAGTGTTGCCACGATCACCGTCAGGAGCAGCGCCACCACCAGTGGTTGCAGCAGGATGCTCGCCGCGGTGTCGCCGCCGGCCGTGACGGCGCGTGAAATGTCGCCCGAGCCGCGCACGGCGAACGAGCTGCCGGCGGAGTGATAGCTTCCCTGCCCCAGCGTGCCGTAGAAGCTCGTCTGTCCCTCGCCGATCGCCTGCCCGCGCCAGCGGCCGGCGCCGGGCTCGCCGCTCAGCGTGACGTGCTCGAAGACACCGGTTGCCATCGAGGCCAAGCCGCCGAAAGTGACAGGTGAGGTCGCGAATAGCCCGATCCTCGCGCTGGCACCCAATCCCTTGAGTGTGGTGACGCCGATACGCTGCCAGTGCCGGCCATCGTTGGATTCGTATGCGGTCAGCGTCTGGCCGCTCCGCGTTAGGCGCAGCCAGCGCGGCGAGCCGGCGGATACGGGGCCCGGCATTCCGGGACTGTCGTGGGTGTAGTCGTACTGGAAGCGCACGCCGTGGCCGCGGGTTGCCATCACCGCGGCGTACGGTGCGCCCTGCCTGGTGCTGGCGGTGACGATGATTCCCGCCTTGGACCAGGCCGGAAGGCCCGGGCGCGTGTCCCCAATCGACGGGGCGGCGTTCGCGGGTCCGCTCGACGTAACGCCGGATAGGCTGCCCACCCGCGCGGTCAGCGTGCCCTCACCGGTGAGCTGCTTACTGACGAGGTAATAACTGTCGGCCACCGCCTCGCCGCCCGGACCGATCGGGACATACGGGTGCCCCGTGGCGCATGCCGGCGCTCCACCAGAGCCGGCAGTGCAGGTCCCGCTATGCATGCCGTTGGCGGTCAGATAGGCGAATAGCACGAGCAGTCCAGCCATCAGCGCCATACCCGCGACCCAGCCGCGCACCGTCCGGAACTTCGTCCACTCTGCCCGGAGTGTCGCGCTGAAGTCGCCGTTGGGCGAGTGCGGCCGAGAATGCAAGGTGACGGTAGTCATCGGTCCACCTCGCGATCCGAGCCTGCCCGGAACTCAGCCTCGCCGCTGGTCAGGCGCAGGTAGAGGTCCTCCAGGGTCGCATGCTGCGGCGCGAGCTCCGGTGTGGGCGCCTGCGTCCCGGCCAGCAGCTCGGAGACGCCGCCGCTGGCGAGCACCTTGCCGCGTCCGATGACGATCAGGTCGTCGGCTATCCCTTGCAGCTCGCTCAGTAGATGGCTGGACACGAGTACCGCGCGCCCCTCCGCTCCGAGCCCCCGCAGCAGGCTGCGGACCCAGATGATCCCCTCGGGATCCATGCCGTTGAACGGCTCGTCAAGGATCAGCACCTGCGGGTCGCCGACCAGCGCCGCCGCGATCCCGAGGCGCTGGCGCATCCCAAGCGAATATCCACCGGCCTTACGGCGGGCAGCGCCAGTGAGCCCGACGAGCTCGATGACCTCATCAACTCTGCGCACGTCGAGCCGCTGCGATCGAGCGAGCCAGAACAGGTGGTTGCGCCCGGTCCGGCTTGGCTGCAGCGCGGCGGCATCGATCAGCGAGCCGACGTGCCTGAGCGGATGTCTCAGGCTGCGGTAGTCCCTGCCGCCGACCAGTGCGTGGCCGGCCTCGGCCCTGTCGAGCCCGAGGATCACCCGGATCGTGGTTGACTTGCCGGCGCCGTTGGGGCCGATGAAACCGGTCACGCAGCCGGGCGGGACCGTGAAGGTCATGTCGTCGAGGGCGAGGGTCGATCCGAACCGCTTGCGCAGCCCGGCAACCTCGATGCTTGCTCCTTCCACGCGATCGTCCTCCGGTGGGGTTGCGCGCTCCGCCTGTTGGCGGGCGTTGTCGATCGCGTTTGTACGCTCTCGCTGGTGTCAGCCCGGTGGACTTTGAAGACACCTGGCTGACACCTGGGCCGTGCCATGGTTAGCGCCATGAGAGTGCTAGTCGCCGAAGACTTCGAGGTGCTCGCCCGGTCAATCGCTACCGGCCTGCGCCGAGAGGGGATGGCGGTGGACGTCGCGCTCGACGGCGCCGACGCCCTCAGCCGCTTGGCCGTGACCCGCTACGACGTGCTCGTGCTCGACCGCGACCTGCCGGGCGTGCACGGTGACGATATCTGCCGGCGCGTGGTCGCGGAGCGTTCGCAGACCCGAGTGCTGATGCTGACTGCGGCGAGCACGCTCAAGGACACGGTCGACGGACTCGACCTCGGCGCCGACGACTACCTCGCCAAGCCTTTTGACTTTCCGGAACTGGTCGCGCGGGTCAGGGCGCTCGGGCGGCGCTCGACCCCAGCGACGCCGCCGACGCTCGAGCGGGGAGATCTGACACTCGACCGCGCCCGCCGGGTTGCCTTCCGGGCCGGGCGCCGACTGGACCTCAGCCCCAAGGAATTCTCGGTACTCGAGTGCCTGATGTCCGACGCCGACCGGGTGATCTCCAGCGAGGAGCTGCTCGAACGCGTCTGGGACGGCGCCACCGACCCGTTCACGACCGCCGTCAAGACCACCGTGCGGCGCCTGCGAGGAAAGCTCGGCGAGCCACCGGTAATCCACACAGTGCGCGAAGCCGGCTACAGGATTGGAGACGCATGATCGCTGGAAACGGACAACGGGCTGCGAACTTCGATGAGGAGCGGCCGCCGGTAGCGAGCCTGCGTACGAGTCTACGGTCGCTGTTTGGCGCGGAGCGTCCGATCCTGCGCGTACAGCTGGCGATTCTCTATTCCGGGTTCTTTCTCGGCCTCCTTGTAGTCGTGCTCGGCGCCGCGGGTGTCCTGATCCTCAGAGGCTCGCAGTCCGGGACCGGTGGCATCCCCCGCGGACCGAACCCGCCGTCCTACTCGGTGCTGGTAGTACTCGGGCTCGGGCTCGTGGCCGCGGTGGTCGCGGTGGCCGGTGCGTGGTGGCTCGCCGGCCGGTTTCTCCGACCGCTGCGCGCGATCACCACGGCCGCGCAGGAGATCTCGGCCACTAACCTGCACAGGCGCCTGATGCTCGCCGGCCCCGACGACGAGCTCACCCAGCTCGGGAGAACGCTCGACGGCCTGTTCGCACGTCTGGAGGCCTCCTTCGAGGCCCAGCGCAGGTTTGTCGCAAACGCATCGCACGAGCTGAGGACGCCGCTGGCGGGCCAGCGGACCCTGCTGCAGGTGGCAGCCTCCGACCCACAGGCAAGCGTGCAAAGTCTGCGCGAAGCATGCGACGAGGCTCTGCGGCTGGGCGACCAGCAGGAGCGGCTGATCGAAGCACTGCTGACGCTCGCCACGAGCGAACGCGGCGTCGAGCGCTGGGACAGGTTTGACCTGGCTCAGATTGCCCAGACGGCCATCACAACCCGACGTGAACTGGCACACGCCCACCAGCTAACAGTTGACACATCACTGGCGAGCACGCCACTCGCGGGAGACCCCGCTCTAGTTGAACTGCTGGTCGCCAACCTTGTCGAGAACGCCCTGCGTCACAACATCGCCGGCGGCAAGGTCCACTTGCTCACGGCCGCCGAGCCGGACGGCGGGATCCTGACGATCAGCAACACAGGCCCGCTAGTGCCCGAGTCGGCCATCCCTCGTCTGTTCCGACCCTTCCAGGCTACGGGTGCAGACCGGACTCGCCAGCAAGCGGAAGGGCACGGCCTCGGGCTAGCGATCGTGCACGCCGCCGCGGACGCTCACAGCGCGACGATCACTGCAAAACCCAGACCAGACGGCGGCCTCGAGATCACGATCAGGTTCCCGTCCTCCGAATCACCCGTGGCTCGCGACCGCGCTCATCCGTTCGATGAGTTCTGAGAGTTGGAAGCATTGGGATTCGCTTTCGCCCGCCTGACGTCCGGCCCCGGGTAACCGGCATGAAGGTCTCCGGCCGCTGATTCGCCTAGCGCTCGTTGGGGTCGACGGCCGTAACGAGTCCGATTCCACAGGCCCGGATCACGAGACCCGGTCACTGATATCCAGCCCGGCGCGGATTCGCGGTAGTGCGACCCCCAGATCGTTGCGCCCTGCTCCCACAATGCGCACCCCGCGGCAATACCAGCCTTTAGACATGGTCCCTGCCTTGCGCGCGACAAGCAGGGCTCCGCGACGCGTTCCTCCGAGCCCCGTCGTGCCTAGGCGCGGGTCGACTACGAGGGCAGTCCCGTGCGCGCTCGTCATCCCGTGAACCCTGGGTGTGAACTTAGGCCGAAACGGCTCGTTCCGCTGCCGCTTGGTCGCCGAGGTAGCAGTGAAGACGTCACTGCTGCTTGCGCCGCAATTGGGCGCTCAGCAGCCGACTGCTGCTCATCGTCATCCCAGACCTAGAGCAGCACTCACGCTGCCGGCTCCGCAGTCGCCGACACTGATGCTGTTCGTGCGAGCAGGTGTCTCCGTCGGTCGAGTCTGCCTGTTGCTTATAGCCCGATCCGTTCGCGACCCAGCAGCAGTTCCAGGCTTCTGGTTTTCGTCGCAAGCGAGCATGAGACGGCGATTAGCCGGTGCATTCCGAGCTTGCTACGACCAGGTGGATTCCGACGTTCGTCTGGTTGGTGATGATCTGGATTCCTGCGTCGGATGGGATTGCTGATGGGTGGATGGCCATCGCCCTTGCGTTGCTGTCAGGCTGTGCGTTGGAGGGCGTGACCACCTGGGAGAGCAGTTGCCCGTGACCGTACGACTGGCATGGACCCGATCCGGTGCTGGGCCCGTCGCCGAATATGACGCTGGCGGGGATACCGTCGACGCGTAGTGTTTGTTGTAGTCCTGTGGGGTCTCGCAGTTCGCGGATGGTGACATCGACGGTGCCGTCGGCCTGCTTAGACACTGTCCAAGCCGCTAGTTGGAGGGTGGGTGTGTGATCAGGTGAGTGGCTGAGGGGCACCACGACAGCTGCCGCGCAGATTGCCGCAGCAACCGTCGCCAGGCCGGTCATCCGGCGGCGAGCCCGAATCGCGCGTCCACGTCGGATGACTCGCTCGACCGGCACTGTCATCGGAATGCCTTTTCGCTGGGCGCTCAATTGCTCGAATAGCTCGTCGTCGTTCATTGGAGACGCTCCTGCTGTGGTTGAGATACGAGGTCGTCGCGCAATGCGGCGATCGCGCGAGCTAGATGCGCCTGAACGGTGCCTGGTGCGATCCCGAGCACCTCGGCGGTCCGGTAGATGTCGAGGTCAATGAACACCCGCAGGGCGACGACCTGGCGTTGCCGGACCGGGAGCCGCAGTAGCGCATTGATAAGACTCGGATCGAACGCGTTGTCAGCGTGATCGGTTGTCGGGTGATCCGTGACCAACGTGGGATCGGGCACGAGGACTTCGCGGCGATGGCGACGCCATCGTGAGACGTGCGCATTGAGCGCAGTGCGGACTACCCACGCCTTGGGCGCGGGATGTTTGCTCACCTTCCCCCAAGACGCCCAAGAACGAGCGAATGCCTCCGCTACGAGTTCCTGCGCCAAGTCCCGGTCGCCGACGCTCACAAGCACCGTAACCAAGCACTCGTCCTTCGATTGGCGATAGAACTCCGCGAAATCAGGTGCTCGGTTGCTCACACCCCATCAACGCACAACCACCGCCCGTTGGTTACCTGACCGGGAAATAGTTTGCAAAGCAACCGCGCGGCAGCGCCGGATCTGGCTGCCGCCTTCGAACCAGCAGTCTGGTCGAGAGCGACCGAGACTTATGGATTGATCGAGTAGGAGCAGTCCCCGAACTGTCGGCCCGGTTGCTCCATCGTCGCCAACGTAGCGGTGAAGACGTGACTGCTGCTTGCGCCGCATTGGGCGGTTAGCAGCCGACTGCTGCCTATCGTCGTCCCAGACCTGGAGCAGCTGTCACGCTGCTGGGCCTCTGCTGCCGTGACACTGATGGTCGAGGCGGCTGGTCTGGACTCGCGTCAACGAGGAGGACCCAAGAAAGCTGTCTGTAAGCGCGGTCACCCGCTCACGCTCGACAATCGAACCGCTCAGGGCGCATGCCGGACGTGCGTGAATGCCCACGCTCGCGAGTACTACGGGGGTCGGGACAAGCCTAGGGTCGAGATCGTCTGTCCGGTCTGTGAGACGACCCGGGTAGTGATTCTCACGAGCAAAGTTCCGGCTGACCGGGTGCGGCGCTGTCGGCCGTGCTCGTCGAGGCAGTCGCGCTCCGAACTGGACTCGGAGCCTATGGGCGGCCTGAAGCAAGAAGCGTGGGACGGCGATATGAAGGGGGCCAGCCGCGGATACGCCGAAGGTCTCGCAGGCTGCAGTCGCGGCTGAAAAGCGGTGGGGGTCGCGACCCCTGAGCCGACCCCGTCGCGTCATGGCCAATCCTCGACCTCACGCGCCGGCGATTTGGGCGTTTTTTCGCTGACTTGTACTGCGCCACGTCGTTTTGAAAGGTCTCGCGTGTTGATGGCCGTGCCGAGTCGCGCTAGGGGCCATCATGGGGGCTCTCACTTAGGATCACCAAATGACCGCGCATCGCGTTCGGTTTCAAAACGACATGTGCGCGCTGGAGAAGCAGACGCTCGGCGGCTTGGACATGGTCATCAGTCAGCTCGATCGCACGATCGAGTCGATCACCTACCAAGACGTCGAGCTCGCCGGAATGGTCGTGGCCGACGACGCCCAGATCGACCGCTGCTACCTCGACGTCCACCGAGGCGTGCGATCGCTGCTACTCCTGCAAGCGCCGATAGCCGATGACCTGCGCCTGCTATTGGCGCTGCTGCAAAGCATCCGCTGCATCGAACGGATGGGCGACCAGTGCGTCAACATAGCCACGCTCGTCCCCCTCTCCGGCTACGAGGCACCGAAGGACAAGACGATCCTCGACCTGCTCAACAGGATGAGCAGCACCGTCCGCGAGCAGGTCAAGGACGCGCGCGAGGCGTTCCAGACCCGCCACCTCGCGCTCGCACAAGACCTCGTGCGCCAAGACCAGGACGTAAACCGCCTCAACCGCCAGATCTTCACCCGCGCGGTCGAGGTCGGCGACGAGCTCGACATCCGCGAGTGGGCGATGTTCATGACCCTCGTCGCCCGCTGCTTTGAGCGGATCGGCGACAACGCCGTCGACATCGCCGAGCAAACCGCATTCGTCATCACCGGACTGTTCCGCGAGTCCGATCAGACTCGCGGCGAGCCGCACGACTAGCCGAGCGCCGCTGCTGGCGCGAAAATGCGCGTCGTGATCGTGAACGGCGCTCACATCAACCTGCGTTTGAGGCCCTCGCTGCTCGAAGCTGTCGATCTGGCGGCTGCCGAACGCGGCGTGACGCGAACCGCGCTCATCAGAGGTGTCCTCGAAGACGCGCTCGACGACGGATCGCTGCCGAAAACGCCTCGGACGGCAGATGAACTGCTCGCGCAGCTGTGTGACGGCGAGATGGAGCACCTTCGGCGGCTCACGATCGACTGATGGCAGACTTCACGGTGCCGGCCGGCCCAACTCGCGCCAGGCAGCTGCACGAGTTCAGGATTGAAGCGTTGCGGTCAGGATTCCGGGGTCGATGAGAAGTCCTAGCGCTTCGTCGATCGAGAGGGCGATCAGATCGGCGGCGGTGAGTGCGTTGCGGTGCGTGCCTTCTGGGCCGATTACGGCGATCCCGAGCGCGGCTGCCTGGAGCATGGGGGCGTCGTTGCGTCCGTTACCGATCGCGACGCACCCGCGTGCGCCAAGACGGTGGAGGTAGTCGCGCCGGTCGGTGCCGGTGATGATCTGCCGGTACTCGGCGTCGATCTGGGTGGCGAGCGCCCGCGCGGTTCCGAAGGGTGTCGGCGGCCAGCAGGTGAATCTCGAGGTGTTGGCGCAGCTGCACTAGCGGCGCGAACGTGCAGATGATGGTCTCGCCGCGGTCGGTCAGGGTTCCGTTTGCGTCGAGCACCAGGTGGTCGAGGTTGAGGTCCTCGTCGCCGGGGATCGGAACGTGGATGCCCATCACGACCTCGCTGCCTCGGGAGCTGGTATCCGGTCTGCAACACGGCCGTGTGCTGTGGCTGCTGTCCGCGCGTCACCAGCGCGCTCGGTCTCGAGATCCGGGCTGAACAGGCGTTGCGCGACCGCGGTCGGAATGATCGCCGACAGGACCACGACGGTGATCAGCAGCGAGAACTGGGTGCGGTTGATGATGTGCGCTTGCAGGCCGTAGAGCGAGCTGATCGTCCCGAACGTCAGCCCAGTGCTCATCAGCAGCGTCGTGAACGCGGCATGCCCGCTGGCGTAACGGCGCGCGAGCGGGTACACGAGAGCGAATTTCGGCACCAGTTTGGCGGCCGTGAGCACAGCCAGGGTGCCGAGGTTGGCGAACACGGCGCCGAGGCTGACGTTGATCCCGCCGCGCAGGAAGAAGAATGGGGTCAGGAACGCGAACGCGACGACGCGCAACCGGCGCTGCTCCTCCCGGTGTTGCTGGTAATGGCGGCTCATCACCAGCCCGAGGACAAACGCCGGCAGGACCGCCTGGCCGTTGGCCTCATCGCCGAGCACCATCAACGCCAGCAGAATCGCAAACACGAGTTTGATCTCCGGTTCGATCACCCGGTCGCCGAAGCGCCGAAAGAACCATGATGCGATCTTCGGCAACAGCACGATCACCGCCACCGATGCGACCAGGAACACCGGGAACCAGACGGTCGGCTTGACGAAAATCGCCGACAACGCGATCACCGTGCACATGTCCGTCACGAAACACGCGCTCATGATCAGCTTCCCGACCCGCACAGTGTTCAGCCCGGTCTCGACCAGCACCGCGTAAACCACTGCGAGGCTCGTTGTCGAGAGCGCCGTGCCCGCGATCAGCGACGCCTTCGTTGTCCATCCCAATGGCCCGAGCGCGACGAGCGTCGCGACCACAAACGGTCCCGCGAACGACGCCACCCCCATCCCGACCGACCCCCAGAACCGCTCCCGGAAATCGTCCGGGTCGACCTCCGCGCCTGCGAGGAACGTGAGCACCACAGAAGCGAAGCTCGCGATCAACACCAGCGAGCTCTGGTCCGGATTGAGGTTGAACAAATTCCCAACGCCGATACCGAACGCAAGCTCGATCAACGCGACCGACACGCCAATCTGCACCGACACCATGCTCGCGAGCAACGCAGCACCCACCAGGATCGCTGCAAGTTGGACTGGCTCCATCCCAAACCTCCACGATTCGTCGCTTGACGTTGTCGTAGAGGCCATCAGCGGCACACGCCGCGGTTATAGAGCGAGCCTCATCGCTCGCCAACAATCATAACGACGCCATTCCAGAGCGTCACCTCGATCGAGGAGCACCACCTCCTCGCGGTCCAACGAGACCTCGCGTTTGTCGCCGACGTAGCAGCGAAGACGTGTCTGCTGGTTTCGCCGCAACGCAGCGTTTCGTGCGACCCTGCCGACTGTGCCCCTTTCAAGCAGCGCTCTCGAGCTAGTGGGAGTCGGGTTCGCGGCCGGTTGGCGTGCGTGGGTCGCGAACCGGCGGTTGTTAGAGCGTCAGGCTGGCGGTCGCGGAGATGGTTGGTTGTCGGCGTGAGCGGACGGTGTCGATGATCTCGCTTGGGTCGATGCCCTGCAGGTAGGTTGCGGTGGTACCGAGGTCGGTGTGCCCGGGTTGGCGCTGGATGATGTTGACCGTGACGCCTTCTCGTGCGAGCTCGACGGCGTGGGTATGGCGTAGCTGGTGTGGCGCGAAGCGGCGTCTGACTCCGGCGTGAAGCGCGAGCTGGTGGAGTTCTGAGCGTGCGGCGTTGGCCGACCAGCGCCGGCCGCGGGTGGCGCCGTCGATCACGCAGAACAGCGGCCCGGGTGGCAGCTGCGTTCGGTGTGTCGTCCAGGCGGCGAGTTGCTCGAACCCGAACGGGTCCATCCCGATCTCGCGACGCCTGTCACCTTTGCCGTGGCGGATGAGTAGCGAACCGCGGCGCGGGTCGACGTCGGTTTCGTTGAGCGCCAGCGCTTCTGAGATTCGCAGCCCGCCGCGCCAGAGCACCGCGATCAACGCTCGGGCCCTGAGGCCGTGGCGCTCTTGTCCGGCGTGGCGCATCACCTGGATGATCTCCTCCGGGCGGGGCGGGTCCGGCGGGTATCGCATCCCTTTGTTACGCGGTGCCCGCCCGGTCAGATACCCCGGGGTCGTTACAGGCGAGCGCCGCCGTCCGGCCGCATCCATCAACACCGTCGAGCCTGAAGACATGACCAGCTCCTCCTGGGAGATCGGCGTCCCGGCCGATCCGAGACGCATCCGGCGCGATCCTCGGCCGGTGGGACCTCAGCGTCCAGTGGCACCGGTCGATTCTCTCATGCTGCGACCTCCGGATCTCTCAAAGGAGCAGTCTGTTAGGGCCGTCAGGGCGGGTGCCAGACGCCTCATCGTTCGTGAGACCAGAAGCGCCGTCCGGGCCCTCGGCGCCGATCGCGACGAACTGAGATCCACGGATTGCATAGGTCGCCTCGCGACTCCACCGTCGCCAACGGCCGCGCCCGACGCCTATATAGAACCCAGGGTCCGGCCGACAGGGCGTCGCTAACGCTTGTAGCCCGATCCAGAAGGCTGCTCCGGAACGGCGACAGTGTCGCTTACGGGCGCGCGAGGTGCTTGCGAGGATGCTTGTCGCTCCGCGCCAGGTGGCATCATCCGCCGTGGGTGATGGCTCGCTCTCTGATACTCGGGCAGCGTCCCGCCATGACAGATGACGTCGATGGCTGACGCTCCCGCTCCCGCAGAACCGTCGGTCGCGCAAGCCGAGGAGACGATGCGGAGCCGGCGCGATCATGGCCTCGCGCCTGCCAGGATTCAGTTTGACCCCGGCGGTCGCCGTGGGGATGGGCGCCGCGATCGTCGCGATACTGCGCCTGCCGCTCTCGGCGGTCGTGCTCGCCACACTGCTCACCGCCAACTCCGAAACCGCGGACGAGCCGCTGATCATCGTCGGCGTCGTCGTCTCCTACCTAGTCACCCTGCTGATGACCGCGCCAGCGCCGCTGCGTCCCCGGCCGGAGACGGCGCCGCCGCGGCCCAAACGCCGACACCGGAGGTCGGCGCCGCTCCGCCGGGCGGCGCTCCCGACGGATCCCCGAAGGCGGAGCCCACTCAGTGAGGACCGGCAGGCCGGCGCGATGAAGCACACGTCAGTCGACATCTACCTGGTAATCGACACCTTCCTGCTGCTGCTGATCGGGATCGGTCCGAAGATCGCCCTCGTGCCGTTTGTCGAGATCACCGCCCCGCTCGACGCTCCAACCAAGGCGCTGATCGTCCGCAAGATGCTGACCACCGCCACCGTCGTGGCCCTGATCCTCCTCGGGCTCGGCGAGCTCCTGTCCAGACTGCTCCACTTCTCCACGGGGTCACTCTCGATCGCCGGGGGCATCATCCTCGTCATCATCGCGATCACGATGGTCCTCGGGACCGGCGAACCCGGCGGCGAGGCCGCCAAAGAACGCGATCCGATGCGCATTGCCGTGTTCCCGCTCGCCATTCCCTACCTCCTGAATCCCGCCGGGATCGTCGCACTGGTGACCCTCTCAGCCGAGGCGGACTCAGTCGCCGTCTTCGCGATGGTCCTTGGCGTCCTCGCCCTGGTGCTCGCCCTCGACGTGGGCGTGTTCCGATGGGCCAACCGGGTAAGTGACCATCTCGACGAGAGCCGCATGCTCGTGACCGAAAAGATCTTCGGCGTCCTGTTGGCAGCGCTCGCCGTCCAACTCGTGCTCGACGGCTTCGACAGTCTCGGCCTCATACATCTATCCGGACACTGACCGTTGGCGCCCAGGGGACGCCGCCCGGCAGGCGCGCGTCCACTGAGCACCCGACGCCGAAAGGAGACGTCTGCGGGGCAGCGCCGCGACGGCTCCCTTGATCGATAACCGGCAGCGCCGCGCGGTTCGCGCGACACCGGGCTCCGCATAGGCACGTGGGGCCTGCGGCGGGCCTAGCGCCGGTCCGCCAGGCGGGTACGCACCGCCGTTGTTCCGGCGATCCCGGGGACAACGCTGTTGGCGTGAGACCGCTCCTGCCTTGTCGCCGATAGCAGCGAAGACGACTGCTGGTTTCGCCGCGACCGGGCAATCAAGTAGCTGACTGCTGTCACTGCGAGAGTGCTCGGTTGTCTGGGCGGTGACGTCCGACTTGGCCGGTAGGTCGTTCGGGCTGGCGGCGGGCTGGCTCTTGACTGCTGCGTCGATTGCTTGGTCTGACCGATAAAGCTTGTGTCGCCCGCCGCTGCCTGAAGGATCGCCGGCGTGGCTTGATAGAAGCGTGGCTTCGCCTCTCGTGACAGTTGTCCGCCGGAGGTCCGCTTCATTCGGTGTGAACCTAACGAAGGGACGGATGCATGATCGTGATTGGGGTGGACACGCACAAGGCCTCGTACGCGCTGGCGGCGGTCGATGAGGGAACCGGTCGGGTGTGCGGCAGTCGCCAGATCGAGGCTGGCGGGCCTGGGCATTTAGTGGCGGTGCGATGGGCGCGCGAGCTTGACGAGCAGCGGGTGTGGGCGATCGAGGACTGCCGCTCGTGTTCTGGGCGCTTGGAGCAGGCGCTGCTGGCGGCGGGCGAGCGGGTCGTTAGGGTGCCGCCGCACCGGATGGGCGTGTCGCGTAAGGGCGAGCGCGAGCCGGGCAAGTCTGATCAGATCGACGCGCTCGCGGTCGCCAGAGCTGTTGTTGGTGACGGGGTCTGGAAGTTCCCGGTCGCGTATTTGAACGAGCGGGCGATGGAGATCCGGTTGCTGGTTGATCACCGCAACGATCTCGTCGCCGAGCGCACGCGGACCGTGAACCGGCTGCGGTGGCATTTGCTCGAGCTGTGCCCCGAGCTTGAGGCTTCGCTGGGCCGCGGCGCGCTGAACCAGGCGCGGGTGCTTGACCGGGTCGACCGGCGGCTGCGCAAGCTCCCTGCCGGCGCGAGGACCAGGATCGCCCGCGAACAGCTCTCTGACCGGCGCGCCCTGACCCGCGCCATCGAGCAGCTCGCAGCCGATCTCGGCGAGCTCGTCACCGCCCACCGGCCGGCGCTGCTGGCCGAACAGGGCTGCGGCGCGCTGACCGCGGCAATCCTGATCGGCCACACCGCCGGCAACCAGAAGTTCCGCTCACAGGCCGCGTTCGGGTGCCAGACCGGGACCGCACCGATCCCCTGCTCCTCGGGCAAACGCACCCAACACCGGCTCGACCGCGGCGGCGACCGCCAACTCAACCACGCGCTGCACATCATCGCGCTCACCCGCGCGCAGCGCGACCCGGACACCAAGCAGTACCTCGCGCGAAAAGAAGCCGAAGGCAAGACCAGAAACGGCGCCATGCGTTCCCTCAAGCGCCACCTCGCCCGCCACTTCCACCGGCTGCTCTCCCAACCACCGGCCGACCAGCCACCAGCCACCAACACCAAGCCAATCGCCGAACCTGACACCGCGACGATTCTCGAGCGTCCGCACCCCAAACAAGCGACCCAACAGACCACTACCGCACCCACCCCCATGACCTGCATCGCCCAGCCAGAAAACTCACAAACAGCGAACCCGGCTTGACATAGAAGCGAGCTTTCGCCGCGATTGGGCGGTCAATACCCAACTGCTGCTCCGGATGTTCCCAGACCGGGAGCAACACTCCGGCTCCCGGGCTCTGTCGCGGCAGATACTGACACTGGTTCGTGTCGACAGACGGCGCGTAGGGCTCGGTCTGACGGGGTGTCACGTCCGGGGCTGCTGTCTTGTCTTGTGGGTACACGTGATCTTCGATCAAGGAGCCGGTGATGAGAGTGTTTGTGGCAGGTGCGACTGGAGCGATTGGAAGGCAGCTGGTGCCGCGGCTGGTTGCTGCAGGTCATGAGGTCACGGGCATGACTCGCAGCGAGTCAAAACAGGCGATGGTGCGCGAGCTGGGTGCTGTGCCGGTGGTGGTGGACGCGCTTGAACCTGATGCGGTCGCGGAGGCGGTGCGGAGGGCGAGGCCGGAGGTGATCGTCCATCAGCTGACGGCCCTTGCAGGGGTCGAGCGCTACACCGAACGCGATGCCGCGCCGACCAATCGACTGCGGGCGGAGGCCACCGATTACCTGCTTTCCGCCGGGCAGGCGGTGGGAGTGCGCCGGTTCGTAGCACAAGGGGTAGCGACCTTTGGCGCCTATGCGCGCAACGGCGGACCGGTGAAGAGCGAGGAGGATCCGCTGGACCCGACGCCGGTACGGGAGATGCGCGCGACCCTGGCCGCGATCCGGCATCTCGAGCAGTCGGTTCTCGGGGCAAAGTGGACGGAGGGGATTGTGCTGCGCTACGGAGCGTTCTACGGGCCGGGTACCTCCTTGGCGCCGGGTCAGGAGCAGTTCGAGCTTGTCCGCCGGCGCAAATTCCCGGTGGTCGGCGACGGTGGCGGCGTGTGGTCGTTCATCCACATTGCCGACGCCGCAGAAGCTACGGTGGCGGCGGTCACGCACGGCAGTCGTGGCATCTACAACGTGGTTGACGATGATCCCGCTCGGGTCGCCGAGTGGCTGCCGGCGTTGGCGCAGCAACTCGGCGCCAAGAAGCCGATGCGCGTGCCGCGGTTTGTTGGGCGGCTGTTCGCGGGGGAGGCCGGCGTGATGATGATGACCGAGCTTCGCGGTGCATCGAACGCGAAGGCCAAGCGCGAGCTGGCGTGGACGCCGGCGCACCCGAGCTGGCGGCAGGGGCTGGCGGGCGCATGACCGGTCGCGAGCGGTTGCTTGACGAGCTGCGGCCGGTCGCGTTCGCGATCGCCTACCGGATCTCCGCAGCGTCTCCGAGGCCGAGGAAGTGGTCCAGGAGGCGCTGCTGCGGGTGCATCAGGCGCTTGATGGAGGAGTGAACAGCTCAGACGGTCAGGAACCCGAAAGTTGTGCGCCTGAGTCCAAGTCCGGAGGCGGCAGCGGCAGCACGGGCTCGATCGACAACGGCCCTGGACCTCCCAGGACCAGCACTGCGCCAACGGCCGACGCCACCGTCTGGCCGGGAGTTGTTCAGCGAGATTCCAGGAAATCTTCTGGCGATGTCCGGTTGACCATCGGAGCGAGCTCCCGTCGCAGGGCCAGGGCCGGAGCGCAAGTGTCACAGCGGGGATGGCTGTCTTGTCTTACGGGATACAGGTGATCGAAGACAAAGGTGTTGATGATGAGAGTGTTTGTGGCAGGTGCAACCGGAGCGATCGGCAAGCAGCTGGTGCCGCGTTTAGTGGCCGCGGGCCACGAGGTCACCGGAATGACGCGCAGCGAATCCAAGCAAGCGATGCTCTTTGAGCAAGGCGCAACGCCGGTGGTGGCGGACGCCCTCGATCCCGGCCAGGTCGCGGCAGCGGTGGGGAAGGCAGAGCCCGATGTGATCATCCATGAGCTGACGGCGATCCCTGACCCGCTTGACATGCGCCATTTCGATCGGGACTTCGCGCTGACCAATCGCCTGCGGACCGTGGGCACGGATCATCTGCTCTCGGCCGGGCAGGCGGTCGGGATCAAGCGGTTCATCGCGCAGAGTTACGCCGCCTGGCCCTACGAGCGGGTGGGTGGCCCGGTGAAGCGCGAGGAGGACCCGCTGGACTCGTCGCCGGCGCGCGAGATGCGCCAGTCAATGCATGCGATCCGTCACCTGGAGAAGGCGGTGCTCGACGCCCACTGGACAGAGGGCATCGTGCTGCGCTACGGCGCGTTCTACGGTCCCGGCACGAACACGACCGCTGGCAGTGCGCAGATGGAACTGGTCCACAAGCGCAAGTTCCCGGTAGTCGGCAACGGCGGCGGGGTGTGGTCGTTCATTCACATTGCCGACGCCGCCGAGGCCACCGTCGCGGCGCTCGATCACGGTACGTCCGGGATCTACAACGTGGTCGACGATGACCCCGCCCCGGTCGCCGAGTGGCTGCCGACGCTGGCAGAGATGCTCGGTGCCAAGAGACCCCGGCACGTTCCGCGGTTCATCGGACGCCTGTTCGGCGGCGAGGCCGGCGTCGTGATGATGACCGAGCTTCGCGGCGCTTCCAACGACAAGGCCAAGCGCGAGCTTCAGTGGCGCCCGGCTCACCCGAGCTGGCGTCACGGGTTCGCGACGATCTCGTCCGCGGCGGCGGTCGCCGTTGGAGTCCCGGCATGAACGCATCGCTCAACCCGCGCAGGAGTCTGAACGCGGTGCTCCTGGATCCGGGCAAGGGAGGCGCCAGGACAACACGCACCGAATCGATCACCGGCTCTCGAGATCCAACCAGCGGCGTCTCGCCCGGACATCAGGCGTCACCGTCAGGTCTCGATCTGGTTAGCGAGGTGGCTGGCCTTGCGGTCGGCGCCGGAATGCTCACCTTCGCACTGGCTCCGTTCGCGCTGCCGGCCCTGGCCCTGATAGCACTAACCATGGCGGCACTGATGATCCCCGCGCTCGGAATCGCGTTGCTCCTCGCGTCGTACCTGGTCGCGCGGCACTGCTGGCGGTCACGTCATCGCCCACCAGCCGCCACTGGGCTTGCTCTTCCCGGCGATGGTGACGCGGGCTACGAGACGGTGCGCCAGGACTCGGTGCTGCGAGGACTGGGCGCATGACCGATCGTGAGCGGTTGCTTGACGAGCTGCGGCCGGTCGCGTTCGCGATCGCCTACCGGATGCTCGGCAGCGTCTCCGAGGCCGAGGACGTGGTCCAGGAAGCGCTGATACGGGTACATCAAGCGCTTGACGGCGGCGAGCAGGTCGCCTCGCCGCGGGCGTTCGCAGCAACTGTCACGACCCGGCTGGCGATCAACGAGCTGCGCTCCGCGCGCGCTCGTCGTGAGCGCTACGTCGGCGAGTGGCTGCCAGAGCCGATCATCACCGACAGCCACGATGATCCGGCCCAGCACGTGCAGACGGCCGATTCGCTGTCGCTGGCGCTGCTGGTGTTGCTGGAGAGCCTGTCGCCTGAGCAGCGAGCCGTGCTGCTGCTTCACGACGTGTTCGACTACCCCTATCCGGAGATCGCGGCGATCGTCGGCAAGAGCGAGGCAGGCGTGCGCCAGCTTGCTACCCGCGCCAGACGCCACGTCGAGCAGCGCCGGCCCCGGTTCCAAACGACGCGCGAGCAGCGCGAAGAGCTCGCAGCCCGGTTCTTTCAGGCCGCCGAGCAAGGCGATCTCGCCGGCCTCGAGACGCTGCTGGCTTCAGACGTGGAGCTGACCGGCGATGGCGGCGGCAAGGTTCCGGCGCTCGCGCGGTCCCTGCGCGGACGCAGCCGTGTCGCGCACACACTGATCAACTGGTTCCGCCTGGGCGCGCGCCTTCCGGACGCATCGCTGCGGCCGATCGAGATCAACGGCGGCCCCGGAGCGCTCTACCTCGACGCACAGCAGCGGTTGATCGGCGTGATCGCGCTCGAGGTCACCGGCGGTCAGATCCAGAGCATCAGCTCGATCGTCAACCCCGACAAGCTGACGCACCTCGGCCCCGTCGCCGACCTCGGATCGCTACTGAGGTCAACCAGATGAACGCCAGCAGCGCCACACCACGCCTGACAGCATTGTCCAGCGCCTCCCGCCGGGATCACCGGTCACCAAGCAAGCAGCTGTTGCCCGCTCGTACCGCCTACGCGGCGCTCGCCTGGGTGGTCGTGTTCTTCGCCTTTCACGTCTACTGGTACCTCGGCGGTTCGTTCGGGGTCGGCGGCGAGGGGTACGTCGGGGGCGCGAAGCTCAAGGTCGTCGGCTGGATCGTTGAGGTGCTGGCCGTGACCGCGGTCCCACTCGGCGTATGGGCGTGCCTGGCCATCGCCCGCGGCTGGC
Source organism: uncultured Solirubrobacterales bacterium (assembly GCA_963805095.1). Classification (GTDB taxonomy): domain Bacteria; phylum Actinomycetota; class Thermoleophilia; order Solirubrobacterales; family Solirubrobacteraceae; genus Palsa-465. The sequence goes on along the minus strand of CAWDSW010000006.1, from coordinate 92,535 downwards.
AGCACGGCAAGATGCGACGCACCGCCGCGATCATCGTCTGGCTCGGCTGCGCAGTGCTCGTCCTCCGCGGCGGCGCCGGGCTCATCGATGACCTGACGCGCGCGGTCGGCCTGCTGCCCAACGGGATCACCGGGCTCTCACACAAGCAAACGATGGGCGCGGCGTACTACCGGTCCGCGTCCGCCATCTGGTCAGCCAACGCCACCGACGGCTACTTCTTCGCCGGCGGGATCATCTTCGGCCTGCTCGCCTGCCGCTACCGCCTATCTCGATCAACGACCAGACGTTGAGTGCCGGCACCGATCTGCACGTCGCGCTCGATCCGCCGCGGCCCGAGCCAGCGCACAAGCCCGCTGCCCCGCAAACCCTTCAACCAGCACGAAATCGTCAAATCGTCAAGCCAACGTACATCCATGATCAGCCACCGACACCTCCGATCGCCCAAGCTCGTCCGCATCGCCGACGCCACCGCCGCGTAGGCGTGCTATTCGCGGTCGCGGTTGGATTCAGCTCAGAGGCAGCGCGAAGTAATCCTCCGTCGTGACGGGCGTGAAGCCGATCGACGTGTAGAGGCCCAGCGCACGGTCGTTCGCGACGTCGGCGTCCAGGCTGATGCGCCGGGCGCCGTCCGCGCGCAGCCGCTCGCAGACCCGCCTCAACGCAGCTCGACCGATCCCGCGGCCCTGCAACGACGGCTCGACTACGAACCCGAAGATGCTGGCCTCCTCGTCGTCGTCGCGTTCCAGGAACAGCGTTCCGACGACGGCTCCCCGCAGCTCGACGAGCGCTGTCCGCTCCAGGCGATTGCCGAGATCATCCGGCCCGGACCATCCAAACCCCCGCTCGAGCAGGGACACGATGACGGGCATGTCCGCGGCGGTCGCCGGCCGAAGGCTGATCTCGGCCCTGTGCAGTCCGCTAGTCGGCTCGCCGGACAGGACGAGATGGTGCTCTGAGTGATCGAGCGTCCCGCCGCGGCCCAGCGCCAGCCGCTTGCCCCCGATCGACTGGCGCGGCACGACCAGCAGCGGCTGGCGATCGCTGCGCTCGCGGCACAGCGGCACAGCGGCATCCAGCAGGGCGGAGCCGATACCGCGCCGGCGAGCATCCGGGGCGACCATGCCCGCCAGCTCCGGCGACTCACCGAACCCGTAGATCCCGAGGAAGCCCAGCAGCCGCTCGCGCTCCCACCACAACAGGTCCTCGACGCGGCCGCCGCTACGGCCGCGAAGGTTGTCCCACTCCAGCTTCAAGCGGCCGCCATCGGCCTCCAAAACCTGACGCTCAAGTTCGGCGATCGCTTGCTGCGCTCGTGACGTCAGACCGGCAGCTTGCTCGAGCACCGCCCGGAAGCAAATCACATCGTCGCTTGCGTGATCAGTCGGGGACTCCCCACGCTCATCGAGCGACCTGGAGCGGCATGCACGTCGATCGGCCTATACGCTTCCGGTTCGTCGCTGACGTAGCAGCGAAGACGTGACTGCTGCTTGCGCCGCGAGGGAGCGGTGTTCGGTTGGCTGATGCTCCCGTAGTTCATGAACCTGAAGCGGCGGTCTGACGTGAGCATGAACCGACCGGCGAGACTGTCCCTGGTTCGTGGGAGCGGCAGTGCCGCTGCGCGCCGACGCTTGGCCGGCGACTGTCGTTAGACGCTTAGCATGCGGGATGGGGGTTGCCTCTCACCGTGTCGGTCGGAGGCCAGTCGTGGCTGCTGGTTGGAGGGATCCACCGCCGGGCCGTAGTTCGTCAGTCTGAGGCGCTCGGCGATTCTGCGGGAGGGCAGGTTGTGCTCCGCGATCCACGCGATGATCGGGACCGAGGAGTCGAGTGGCGAGGCTGCGGTGTATGCCGCGCGGCCGAGCTTGGTGGCAAATCCCTTCCCTTGGTGAGCGGTCGCGATTCGATGGTTGAGGTTCGAGGCTCGGGTCCGTTGGTTCTGCGCCCCCCGATTCCGATGATCACGCCGTCGTCGCGCAAGCGGGACCGGCCAGTAACTGAGCCCGTCGCTGTCAAAGCGTGAGGCAGCGCGGCTCAGCCAGTACCCTCGTGCGCTCCCGGTCGACATGGCGACCCGTCGGGTCATACCACCAGCCGTCGGGATCGCTGAAGATCGCCAACAGGTCCTGCAAGTTCCAGCGTGGGTCGGGGCGGCGAAGGTCAAGTCCAAGTTAGGACGGGACATCACGGCTCAGATTAGGCACGTATCGCCTTGCTCAGGTCGAGCAGCACGTGGCGCCGTGAGTAGGCTCGGGCCCGTGGATGCGGCTTACCCTCTGCTGCTCACGAAGCACCGTGGCATGGATGTCTCACGCGTGCGGTCACAGCTCCGCCGTTCGCGAGGGTCAGTGGACTCTGAATGCGCCGTGGAACGTCTCTACGTGCGGTCCGGACGAGCGGTACGGATACGAACCGCGTTTCTCCATGCCTAGGAAGAACACGTATTTCATGTGCGGCCTGAGCAGCGGTGTCTCGCGGCCGCCGAGGTAGAACCGCCGCTGCTGCGTCGATTGGTTGAGGATGAGGAACTGGACGTCGTCGCCGCGAGGCACGGATCGCGGGCCTTTGGTGACGATGCCCGTGTCGGTGAGATGGAAGGAAACGACGAACTGGTAGCCCGGCTCGGTCGTCGCCAAGGCCGACGGCATGAGCGTCAGCGAGCCCACGGCGAGCGCGGCCAGCACACCGACCGCATATGTGCGCCTGATCACGATGTCCTTCCGACTGTAGAAATGGTTGGCCAGAAACGGCTGGCGCCCGCCGAGGCGGGCGCCGGCCTGTTGTTCACTATTCAGCCCGGCAGTGTGTACGTATCGATCAGATCACCGCGGGTAGTGCTCTCGTGTGCGTTACCACCGACGAAGATGCTGACGTACTGCTTGCCGTTGGCCTCGTAGGTTATCGCCGGCGCATTCGCACCGGCGGCTGCTGGCGGCGACCGCCACAGCTGCTGACCGGTCTTTGCGTCCATCGCCTCGAGCGAGCCGTCGCTGTGGCCCGAAAAGACAACGCCGCCCGCAGTCGCCGTCGCGCCGCTATAGCAGATGTCGGGCCAGTTGTTGCGCCAGGGCTCATGATTCGTCGTAAGGGTCGTGGCGGTGACTGCGCCGGTGTAACCGACCCGTACGCCGGTGTCGTTCAGGATGCCGGTGTAGCCGGCGCCGGGCTTGAGGGTTCCTGCCTGCTGGGCGGCGGGGATCGCCTCCATCGCCCACGCACGATTGTCGAGTGTGCACGTGTACAGCGTGTTCGTCGCGGGATCGAGTGCGCTCGGCATCCACTCGCCCTCGTCGTGCGGGATCGCCGTGAAGTGACTGAAGCCGACCGGTGTGTACGTACACCCCTTCTGGACCGGATTGCCGTCCGGCCCGGTGACGCCCCACTGCGTCGGCAGGACGCACGTCGCGGTGAACGGCTTGCCGACGGCCGGAATCGGCTGCGTCGGCGACAGGTTCAGGCCAGCAACCGCCGCCTTGGTCTCATCCGAGATCTTCATCTCCGGCGTCGGGATCAGCGGCTTGCCCGTCTTGCGGTCAAGGACGAACATGAACCCCATCTTGCTCGCCTCAGCCACCGCGTCATGCGTCACTGCCGGCCCCGTGTACTTGAACTTGGCACCCACCACATGTCCGCCGTAGAACCCCTTCGCCTCGTCCTCGACAAAGGTGCCAGGCTTGATGATCTTGTAAGGTCGGAACTTCCCCGTGAAGAGAACCGGCGTCGCGGGGATATCGTCGTCCCAGATGTCGTGATGCACGGTCTGGTAGCCCCAAATGAACTTGCCGGTGGACGCGTTCAACGCGACGACCGAGTCGCCCCACAGATCCCGGCCCGGCGGCCGCGTGTTCCAGGGGACCGGATTGCCGGTGCCGACGTAGAGCTGGTTGAGCTTCGGGTCGATCGAGACCGAGTCCCAGATCGCGCCGCCGCCGTAGTGATAGAGGGTATTGCTGTGCCATGACTTGAAGCCTGGCTGCCCCGGGCCCGGGATGACATTCCATCGCCACAGCTGATCGCCGCTATAAGCGTCAAGCGCCTCGATGAAATCCGCATTACCGGAGTCCCCGCCCGACATCCCAACGATGACCATACCGTCGTAATAGACGGGCGGAGCGGTGATGTGATACCCGAGCTGGTAGGGGCCGAGTGTCGCGGTCCAGAGCGGCTGGCCCGTCTGCATGTTGAGCGCCACGACCGACCCGTCCATCCGCCCGACGAAAATAAGCCCAGCGCCCATCGCGAGGCCGCGCGAGACGTCGCCCTTCTTAGTGAAGCCCGGCGGGTACGTCGGCACATACTGCCAGAGCCGTTCGCCCGTCGCAGCGTCGATCGCATCGGTGTACCCGGCGCCATCGTTGAGGAACATCACTCCCTGGTATACGAGCGCGTTGCCCTCGGCGCCGCACGCTGTGTTGGTCGCCGTACACTCGCCACCCAGGTGCGTCGACCACGCCAGCTGCAGACCGGACACGTTCGACGAATTGATCTGGTTCAATGACGAGTAATTCCAAGCGGAGAGGTTACCGTGGACAGTGATCCAGTTACTGGCCGCCGGCGCCGCGAGATCGGCCGCCGTGAACGCAGGCGCCGAAGGAATAACCACCTGGGCTCCGGCTCCGCCGGCTTGCGACGATGCGACCGCCACAGTGACGCCAGCGAGAGCGACGACTGCTGCAGCTATTCGCCTACCCCGCCGCCGGAGCGGCAGGCTCTTAGTCGGCCGACGACCGGTCGGCCCGCGCGAAACAAGTGACACTCTTCAACCCTCCCTGGACGCGTGACACACGCCACCGCATCGATCAACGACTGCGGCTGTCCTTATTTTGGTGTCCTGAACTTATCAGGCCTGTCAATGCCGCCGTGACAGCACCGGCAATACAGGCACCTAGTGGAGTTAAGGACTGAGACACGAACGGACATCCGACCGCTTTCCGTTAGGGCGCTGGATCGCCACTCGAAACCGCCGATCTCATCAAGTCGACAGGCAATCAGCGAAAGTTCGCGCCAACCCGGCGCGCGGCGGATGATCAGGTTCACCGAAGCCGAGCACGAGCGGTGCAAAGCTGCACGACCCGGGTTGATTCCCACCTCGGCGAGGATCGGGCGCAGGCGCTCTCCAAACGCATCGAGCTGCCGCGCCGGCAGCGACCAGGCTCCGTCAATGATGCCCGACGACGTGACGATTGAGAGCAACGAAGTGCGCGAGGTGGTGGCGCACGCGTGATCGCTACGGAGTACTGATGCGCAGATGCCGAGTCGAAAATCTCCCGTAGCCATTGGCTCCCGTGACGAGCGGCTCATCCTGACCGACTAAACGAGCTATGCGCGTAGCGAGGAAGGCCGAAGGTGCTGCTCTTTGGCGTGAACACGAGCACGCGTTTCCGCGGAAACGCCGGCGCCGGCGCGCGCCGGCTATCGCCCAAATCCGAGCGCGAGGATTGTCGCCAAGCGCGTCCGGCGTTGGTTCTGCTTAGTCGCCCGAGCGAGTGCGTGGCTTCGCTGCTGCTCTGAAAGTTCGGCGACCCGAAGCAGCAGCAGATCACGGCCTACGGCGGACGACCTCGCTACTGGTGGTTCGTGACAGCAGGAGTGGGACTGTCATCCTTGGAAGACCTCGACAGTCAGCGGTGCGGGAGGCAGAACGGGGTCAATCGGCGGTTGAGCCGTCTGCTGTCGCGGGGAAGCGGAGGTCCTGAGCCGATCGCGACTTCGCTTGGCTGTCAGAGCCAGCGTGCCCTGGGGGTGTGATCGGAGCGGGATGTTGGCCGGTCCGCGGTCGCCGGAGATTCCGGTCGCTCGGGGATGGTTGGCAGTCCTAAGGCTATGCGGCCGTGAAAGGAACCCGGAGCGTGAGGATCGCGCCGCATCCGGGGGCGTTGGCTGCGTGGATCGTGGCGCCTTGGTTTCGGAGTAGCCGGGCGGAGATGGTGAGTCCAAGGCCTGCTCGGTCGCTGCGGTGACCGTTGTTGGCGCGGACCGCTGGCTCGAACAGGTGGGTTAGGAGGTCGGGCGCGATGCCGGAACCGTCGTCGACGATGCGGACGAAGGCCCCGTCGATGTCCTCGCCACAGGTGATCTCGACTGTTCCTCCTGGCGGTGTGTGGCGCAACGCGTTGTCGATGACGTTGGCTAGCGCGCGTTCGAATCCGTCGCGGTCGATCCTTACCGATGTGCGGGTGTGGGCGGTCACTTGGAGCTTGATTTCACGCTCGTCGGCCGCGAACTGAAACGCCGCTGTCGTGTCCGTGACGACGTCTGCAAGATCGGTCGTCTGTAGCGGGGGTCGATCATCGATCTCTGCGCGTGCGTAGTCGAACAGGCCGGTGACGAGCCGATCGAGCTGCTGGGCTTTTGACCGTGCTTGGTCGAGTCGTTCACCGGGGTTGCCGATGCCCGTTGCGATGGCGTCGAGATAGCCGCGCAGCGAGAACAGCGGGGTGCGGAGGTCGTGGGCGATCGAGCTGACCAACAGGCGTCGTCGGGCTTCGAGTCGTGCCTCCTGCTCGGCTGTTTGCGCGAGCGTGGTGGCCATGCCTTCGACGGCCGCGGCGACGTGCTCGACTTCCCGGATGGGTGAGCTCGCACGGGTCTCGGTCGGGTCGCCGCCCGCGATCGCATCGACTTGCGTGTTGAGGCGGCGAAGCGGTGTGACGAGCCAGCGGCCCGCTGCCCAGATCAGGATGGCCGTGCCGACGAGTAGGGCAGCGAGGCCTGAGGAGAGCGCGACAAGCAGCCTGCGGGTCTGGTCGGGCGGCGGAGCGGTGAGACTTAGCCTGAGGGTCTGGTGCAGGGCCGTGGCGAGCGGGAACACGTAGGTCGCGGTCGGCTGCGTGGCTGGGGGTTCTTTGTCCAAGGACCGGTAGGGCTCGTTGTAGAGGAGGCGCTTGCCGTCCGGCGGGCCGGCGAGCGTCAGCGACGCTCCCAATCCGAGCGCGGTGAGCTGCCTCGTCAGTCCCTGCTTCCAGCGCTCCGTTTCGGCCTGCGCCTTGCCGTGCTGAACATACGCTGCCGCGACGGTGAGTCGGGTGTTGCGGCTCGCCTCCTGGTTGTGGGCTTCGACGAGGTAGCCAGCGGCAGCCGCCCCGGCAACGACAGCAAGCAGCGTGAGCTGCGAGGCGGCAAGCGCAAGGCGGGCGGAGACGCGCGGTCGGCTCATTCGCTGCGGTCGCGTGCGAGGTCGTGGTCGAACCGGTAGCCGGCGCCCCAGACGGTGACGATGTAGCGGGGATCGGTCGGGTCCTCCTCGATCTTGTCGCGCAACCGGCTGATGTAGACCGAGACGGCGCTGCGATCGCCGTAGCTTCCCCAGACGAGCTCGAACAGGTGCTCACGGCTGAACACCTGCCGCGGGTGTTGCACCAGCACACACAACAGCTCGAACTCGCGGGCGGTCATCGCCACGGCCTTGCCGGCGAGGAGCACCTCGTGCGCGGCGAGATCGACCTCGAGACGGCCGAACCGGAGCCGACCGCGGCCCCGTCTAGCGCCCGAGCGGCGCAGCACCGCCCTCACGCGGGCGACAACCTCGGCCGGGGTCGCCGACTTGACGATGTAGTCATCAGCGCCGAGCCCGAGGCCGCGCAGCTTGTCGGCATCGCCATCGCGGGCGCTCAGGAACAGGACTGGGACGTCGGATTGGGCGCGGATGTCGCGGCAGAGCTCGAAACCCGATGCGCCCGGGAGCATCACGTCCAGCAGTACGCAGTCAGGCATTATCCGCAGCCCCGCGATCGCCTCCTCGGCGTCGGCCGCGAGCAGGACACGGAATCCGTCCGCCTCCAGGAAGTCCCGCATCAGCGCTGCGATCTCGGGCTCGTCCTCGACGACGAGCACGAGCGGGCCGGCGGGGTCCGAGACAGCGCGCACCGGCACAGTGTCGCCCACTCCCGGCTCCGCGCCGCCGATTTTCGCGGAATTTTCGCATCCCCTTCGCACGATCTCGAACTCGCCCCCCGACCATCACGAGCACAGACAGGCGCTCGCACCGCAGAACCCGAGGGGCGCCCCAGCAACACCGAATCGGAGGCCAGCCAGGCATGAACGAGCACCCCTCCTTAGCGCGGCTCGAGGATCCAATCTCCCGCCGGAGCCTGCTTCGCGGCGGAGCAGCCGTCGCGGTCGCCGCGGCCGGCGTGTCGCTGCCCTCCCGCGCCGTTGGGCAACGGCGAGCCGCCGGCATCACGAACGTCCTCGTAAGTCGCGATCACTACGGGGTCCACGTCGGGCCGTCCCTCGCGGCCAATCCCCGCGACCCTCGGCAGCTCCTCGTCGCCTGCCAGGCCGCGCACACCGGGAACCCCAACTTGATCGCGACCTTCTTCTCGCTGGACGCAGGCGCAACCTGGCATGCCGGCGGGCTCCTGCCGCATCCACCGGGCAAGCCGGTCGCCGGCGACGACGTCACCGTCGCGTTCGATCCCCAAGGCCGCGGGTATGTCTCCGCGACCGCGACGGGCAGCACGGACGCCGATCGCACCATGTACGTTTGGCGAACCGACGACGGCGGGCGCAGCCTCTCGGAACCGGTGATCCTAGTGACCGGCGGACAGTACTTCGACCAGCCGTGGATCGCCGCCGGCGCCGGGCAGACACCAGCCGAGCGCAACGTCTACGTGGTCTGGGCCAGCAACGCCCACCAGGGCGGCGACAGCGTCACGATCCGCCGCTCGACCGACGGCGGACAGACATTCGAGCCCGAGCGCACGATCCTCAACGCCCATCGCCCCACGACACAGAGCGCCACACCGAAAATCGCCGCCGGAGCACACGGCCTGGTGCTCGTCGCCGCCGACGAGATGTCCCACTGGGACCCCTCAGGAGACCTCATCGGCCAGGCCGTTGCCGCCTGCTCAACCAACGCCGGAAACACCTTCGGAAAACCCATCCATCTCGGCTGGGAGTCGCTCAACATCAGCCTGCCCGGGAACGTTCTCCCAAACGCCGGCGTAACCGTCGCGATCGCACCCCAAGGCGACGCGCTCTACGTCGCATTCGCAAGACACCAGAAAGGAGCGACTCACACCGACATCCTCGTCCGAGCCTCATACGACCACGGCCGCAGCTGGTCCAAACCAGTGACCGCGACACCCAACGAGGACGTCACCTACTTCCAGCCCAATCTCGCCGTCGACGACGCAGGCCGCGTCGCCATCTCCGCGTTCGCGCTGGCAAACGGCCGCGTCAACGAAGTCCTGCTTCTATCACCGCCTCATAAACTTCAATTCGGCACGCCCCTACAGGTGACCGCCCGCGCGTTTAACCCCCACAGCCACACAGCCACCGGCCCCAAACACGGCGCTTGGTGGATCGGCGACTACCAAGGCATCACCGCCACCGCCGGAGCGTTCCACCTAGTCTGGAACGACACCCGCACCGGAAAGATGGACCTCTTCGCAGCCACAATACGTCCATAAACGCACTCGAACGGCTTCCGGCGTCTGCCAGGCTGCTTGGCCCGACCGCATTCACGGCGGATCAGTCGCCCGCGCTGACAACATCGGCGGCGACTCCCCGGTCGCCATTGCGAATGGCGGGCGTCGAGGTGCTCGACATGCCAAAGCGATCGTCAACCGGTGGTCCCGCTGCTGCTATTAGCCCGTTGGAGCAGGCTCGCCGAGGCTGGCGCTTCGGCGACAATCCAGCACTCTCAGCTGCCGGGGCCGAGGCTCTTCTGGCCGCGTTCGTCTGATCGGTGTGCGAAGCGAGCGAGCGCCGGGCCGGCGGTTCGGGGACTGCTCCTACTCGGTTTGTGTGAGCGGATCCTCATCGGCCACCGCCAGACCGGTTTATCTCCGCCCATATGGTCAGAAACCGGTCACCATGGCGATCCGACATCGAAACGAGGAGGCGGACGGGCCATCACGTGACTTTCAACCGGCCGGATGGCCGCTGCTTGACCGTTACGAGCTACTCGCCCGGCGAGCTGAGCAGCAGCGACGGCGGGTTCGCCGGCGATGGCTCCTGTTCGGGACGCTGACTCCGTTGGTGGTGGTGCTCCTCTACTTCGGGATCTCCTACGCGAACTACATGCTCAAGCCGACGAGCGAGACCTTCTCTGAGCGTTCCGCGGAGTGGGTGCGCGACGACGCGCCGTTCGGCAACTTCATTATCGACACGGCCGAGCACTACACAGCGAGCACGCCCCGCAAGGGCGGCCCCGGACTGACGCGTCTGCCCAGCGTCGGGCTCAGCCCAGCCCGGCCTCGGGTCAAACACACCAAGCATGTCACCTACACGCCGGCACCGATCAAACCGGTGTTCGCCACGCCGCTGCCCGGCGAAGGTGTCTGGCACGGAACGGGCGCGTCAGTCGATGGCAGACCTCCGGTGCTCGTGACGAGCTACCGGCCAAGCACCGAATACTCCTCCATTGTCGCCTACGTCCTGTGGGTCGACCACACTCGCACCGACCTTGCCTACTACCCCGGCCGCTATGAGCCGCCGAGCGCGGTCGACCGGGGTCCGATGATGGTTCCCGTCGATCAGCGCAACCGGCTGCTCGCCACCTTCAACGGCGCCTTCACGCACGTCGACACCAATAACGGTTCGGCGGTCAACGGTCACACAAACGAGCCGTTGATCGATGGCAACGCCACGCTCGTCGGCTACCGCGACGGCACCGTGAACATCGTCAAGTGGACCGGCGGCCCGAACGCCCCGGCCGATGTCGCCTGGGCGCGCCAAAGCCTCACCCCGATCCTCTGGGACGGCAAGCTCAACCCCGAGTTGGACACCGACCCGAACAGCATCCAATGGGGTTACACCCTGGGCGGCGTCACCTTCACTCCGCGCACCGCCGTCGGCGTCGACGCCCACGGCAACGCGATGTTCGTCGTCGCGTCAGAGGCGACGGTGATCTCGCTCGCCCAGATCCTTCAGCACATTGGGGCGGTTCGCGGGATGGAGTTCGACATCAACCCCGAATGGCACACAATGATCACCTACTCTCATACCAACGGCCTCGGGCCGACGATGGTCGAGCCCCAGTCCCAGCAGTCCCCCGACCGCTACCTGACCCCCGACGACCGCGACTTCATGGCGGTTTTCTCCAAGGTGCCAGGGCCGGTCACAGTCCCCTTCAAATAGGTAGCGCGCCGGGCCGTCGACCCGAAGGAGCAGAAGCACGTACGGCGCGCGACGGATCCGTAACCCCGGTTTTCGGACGTGAGGTCGCAGCTGCCGCTGCAGCTCGGCCGCGTCGAGGAGGCCCGCGACGAGTTCCGCCGGGGCGGCCACGATGACGCGCAACGAGTGCGGGTCGGCTCTCCGCTTGTGCCGGGCGGAGACACCTGACAAAGTCCACCCGTGCTGACCCATTGGCCGACGGTGGGTCCGGGAGAGCGAGTGGGTCTGGAGCAATGCCATCGCGGTGCGCGGGGAGCCTGGGTCGATCCTGGTCGACCCCGGCACCGCTGGTTCCGATCTGAACCAGCTCCTTGCCGGATGCTCCTCGCCGTGGGCTCGCTCAGTAATCCAAGCAGTTTCCGCCGCTCCGTGGCAATGGCGCGTTTTGCTTGGTCTGATGAGTCTCAGGGAGACTGCCGTCGCTGGCTGCTACGGCCCCTTCATCGCGGCTGCGCAAGTGTTGACTCGGCTGCTCCTTTGAGGCTTCGTCGGAGTGAAGCGGAAGGCATGGACGCGCCAGTTGTTCTCACTGAGAACGCCGCAAGTTCCGCGAGCACGCGCGCTGCCTGGGAGGTTTCACGCGGTTGGGTCTATGGGGCACGTTCAAGCATTCGGACGAGTTCGGCTCGGGTGTAGCCGCGCTGTTGCCCGAGTTTTACGAGCTCGGCGATCTTGGCGAGGACTACGCTGCGTTCGGGCGTGCCGACCACGCGAATTCCGTGGCCTTGGCGCAGCTCGAGCAGCCCCTCGTCGCGTAACAGGCGGACAGCTCTGAGCACGGTGTTTGTGTTGACACCCATCACCGCGGCCAGGTGGCGCGCCGACGGGATCCGGTCCCCGGGCTTTGCCTCACCCTCCGCGATTGCCTCGCGGATCTGGGCGGCTACCTGCTCGTGTAGCAGTGCCGGATCGTCACGGGTCACCTTGACAGCACGCATTGCGCCAGTCATAGTAGCTCAATTGCGATGACCACGCAGACGCTCGGCAGCAAACCTCCAGAGACTTCCGACAGCAGTCCCGAGTCGGGGGTGATCAGAGACGCACGACGACACCGACGCCGCGAGCGCACAGCGGCGTCACTGCTTGTCCTCGCGTTGATAGCGGCTGCGCTGTTCATCGTCAGCGAAGGAAATGGCGGCCAGATCTCGCGGGCGAGCTCCCCGCGGCCGACGTGGATGGCCGGGGTGCCGCTGCGCAAGCCGACGCACCTGCGTCTGATCGTCTCGGGGAACACCCCCCGGGTTTCGATCGTCGACGTCGACAGCGGCCGGGTCCAGGCCGTGCGTGGCCTGGGCCTGCCACGGCAGCGGTACAGCCTGCGGGGCCCGCAGCTCTGGTCCTTGACTCCCGCGCCCGGCGGGGCTCTCGCCGTCGTCTGGAGGCAGAACTGCCGGCTCTGCTACACGCTGGCCAGCTTCCAGATCCGAGCCGACGGCCTGACGCGACGCACAACGAGCCTCACAGTCGCGCGCGGTCAGCAGAGCACGCAAGCGCTCGGGTCGACGACCGCGAGATGGGTCTTGACCCGGCCGGGGTCTAGCCGCTGCACGCTGGCGCTCGTGCCCGGCTCCCGTCCCGCGGTCGCCGTCCCGTGCGGGACGCTCGGCGCCGATACGCCCGCGGGATTGGTGATCACGCGGAGCGGCGAGGTGAGGCTCGTCGATCCGAGCACGGGGCGCGTCAGAGAACGGGTCGCGGTCGGCGGTGGCGGCCAGTTCGATTTCGTCGGTCACGACGTGGCGTTGATCGGCACCTCATCCGTCGTGGCCGGCGGACCGCCCGACCGGCTGGCGCTTGTGAACCTGTCGACCGGCGCCCGCACCCGACTGAGGTGGCCGAGCATCCTCCGGTTCGGCTACTCGGTGATCCCCGATCCCCACGGGCCGTTGGTCGCGGTCAACTTCGGCGACCCCGCGGATCCGGGACCCCGCCAGGCCAGCGATGTATGGCTCCTGGACCCGCGTACCGGCAAGTTCACGCACGTACCCGGGTACCCGATCTTCGAGGACCTCAAGTTCTCCGGGATCGCATGGACTGCGGACCACCGTCTGGTCGTGGCCGCCCAGGGCCACGGCCGCACCGCGCTCGCCGTCTATCGCCCCGGCAGTGCCCAGCTCCAAGTCGGCCGGGTGCCACGCCTCGGCGGCTACTCAGGGATGGTCCCGCTGAGCCAATAGCCGCCCGGCTTCCGCCTGGCGGCGCCGCAGGGTGCGAGACTGCTGCTGAGTCGCCGACGTGGCAGTAGAGACGTGACTGCTGCTTGCGCCGCGAGGGAGCGGTGTTCGGATGGCTGCTGTCACTGAGACGCTTGGTTAGGACGGGTGGTTGTCCGACCCGGCCGGTTGGTTGTCGGGCTGGCGGCGGGCTGACCCATGACTGCTGTGCCGACGGCTTGTCTGGCTATCGAAGGTCGTGTCGCCCGCCGCCGTCTGACGATCGCCGGCGTGGCTTGATAGATGGCATGTGCCGGGCCGTCCGGGTCCGGCGGTAGGCCTCTCCGAGTCCGTGCGTGGTCGCGGCCACGCAGTCTGCGGGAACGGAGGAGGCGTTGGAGATGACGATCGTGATGGGGCTTGATCAGCACAGGGCGCAGATCACAGCGGAGTGGTTAGATACCGACACCGGTGAGGTGAAGCGGTCGCGGGTGACGCCCGCGCATCGCACCGGTGTGCGCCGATTCTGCGAGCAGTTCCGCGGCCGGGAGCTCGAGGTTGCATTGGAGGCAACGACCGGCTGGCGCTTCGTCGCCGACGAGCTCCGCAGAGTCGGCGGGGTTGTGCACCTCGCCGAACCTGCAGAGACCGCAGCCAGGCGTGGGAACAAGAAGCGCGCCAAGAGCGACCGTGCGGACGCCCGACACATCCGCGAGCTGTTGATGATCGGGCGGTTATCGGAGTCGTGGATCCCGCCCGACCACATCCTTGATCTTCGCGCCCGGGTCAGGTTGCGTCACACGCTCTCGCATCAGCGCGCCGAGTGGCAGCAGCGAATCCAGGCGGTGCTCTATCACCACGGCTGCCCGCAACGCAGCGAGCTGATGACCGACACCGGCCGCAGCTGGCTGGCGGCACAACCGCTGCCCGCCGGCGCGCGCGAGCAGATCACCATCGCACTGAGTGTGATCGACGCGCTCGAGCGCCAGCTCGCACCGTTGGACAAGGAACTGCGCGCGTTCGCTCGCCGCCAGCCGGGTTGCAAAGCGTTGATGGGCCAGTTCGGCGTCGGGGAGCTGATCGCGGTCACGATCCTTGCTGAGCTCGGTGATGCCCGCCGATTCTCATCCTCCCGAGACGCGGTCCGGTTCGCCGGTTTGGACATCACCGTTCACCAGTCCGATCAGCGCCGCGCTCCCGGTCATCTCAGCCGTCAGGGCCCGCCGACGCTGCGGTGGGCGCTGTTCGAAGCGACGATGTGCGCCGCCCGCAAGTGCAGCCCAGACTATGAGTACTACTCACAGGCCGCAGAGCGACTCGGCTCGAACCGGGCCAGGCTGTCCGTCGCCCGCAAGATCCTCAAGCGCAGCTACCACCAGCTGCGTGAACTCGGGGAGGAGGCGCTCGCCCCAGCATGACCCGCTCGGTGCGCGCCAAGCTCTTCGTCAACCAGATGCGCCGCGGCCGGCTCCTCGCCCGCTTCTGCCGCCACGTTCGCGTGGACGGCCCTTATAGACCGAGCGGCCGCAACGCTTCCCCCAGCGGGATCACCCGATCAACCATCATGTCGCCGGCCCAGGGCAGTCCAGGGTCGTGGACCGAGATAAGGCTGAGCGCCCGCGCGCACACCAGTCCCATCGACCGTGCTCACGCCCCTCCCGTGCTCCCGGCTTTCACCGACAAAGTGTTCAACCCTGCGGCTTGCGTCGCGATCCACGCACAGATAAGAAGCGTGGCTTCGCCCCAAGTGAGAGCTGTCCGCCGACGGTCCCTGAATAGCTCTATCGAAGGGACGGAATGGATGATCGTGATCGGTGCGGACACGCACAAGCAGACGCATTCGCTGGCGGCGGTTGACGAGGGCACCGGCCGGGTCTGTGGCATGCGCCTGATCAAGGCTGAGGAGGCTGGGCATCTCGCGGCTGTGCGTTGGGCACGCGAGCTCGATGATGAGCGGGTCTGGGCGATCGAGGACTGCCGGCACGTGTCAGGTCGCCTGGAGCAGGCGCTGATCGTAGCCGGAGAGCGAGTTGGCAGGGTGCCGCCACGGATGATGGGCGCCTCCCGGCGCGCTGAGCGGACACCGGGCAAGTCCGACCAGATCGATGCGCTCGCGGTGGCTCGGGCTGTCGTGCGTGACGGCGTGGCACGGTTCGCTGCCGCGTACCTGGACGAGCGTTCGATGGAGATCCGGCTGCTGTCAGATCACCGCCAGGATCTCGTCGCGGAGCGCACCCGCGCTCAGAACCGGCTGCGGTGGCATCTGCTCGAGCTCTGCCCGGAGACAGAACGCTGCCTCAAGCGCGGTGCTCTCAGAAACCCTCGCTCACTGGATCGTGTCGATCGCAAACTCAGAGGTTTGCCTCTCACAGCAAGGGTTCGTGTCGCTCGTGCCGAGATCTCCCAGATCCGAACCCTGACCCGTCAAGTTGACACGCTTCACCAAGACCTCGACGCGCTGGTCAGCACCCACCGCCCGACCCTGATCGCCGAAACAGGATGTGGAACCCTGACCGCTGCAGTCCTGATCGGGCGAACCGCCGGGATCGAGCGCTACCGCACCGACGCCTCCTTCGCCCGCCAGGCCGGAGTCGCACCGATCCCAGCCTCCTCAGGCCAACGCGACCAGCTCCGGCTAGACCGCGGCGGGGATCGTCAGCTCAACCGCGCGCTGCATACGATCGCGATCAGCCGCGCCAGCCACGACCCTGCCACCAAGGCATACCTCGCCCGCAAACAAGCCGAAGGCAAAACCAGAAAGGGAGCACTGCGCTGCCTCAAACGCCACCTCGCCCGACGCATCTACCAGCTGCTCTACACCGCCCAGACACCAGCCGTCCCACCCAGTATTGACCGATCACCAATACCGGAAATACCAATCTTCTCTTGATGACATAGGAGCGACCTTCAGTAGTTCGTGAACCGAAGCGGCAGCCTGACGTGAGCGTGAACCGACCGGCGACACTGTCCCTGGTTCGTGAGAGCGGCTGTCTGGTGGCGGCCCGCGGCAGGTGACTCCGTGACGCCTAGACAGCAGTCAGCTGGGGCGGCCCGTTGGTGGCTGCTTTGCTCGGCTCGCAGAAGACCGCCGAGCCCGCGGACGAGCTCCGCCGATTCGTCCTGGTGAGCTACGGGCTCAACCGCGCCGCCGGCCGCCACTCGGCCCGGCGGTTGTGCTGTCGCGTCGTGGACCCGTCTGAGGTCGGATCGTAGGTCTCGAGCTCGCGACGCCCGTGCCTCGGTCGCAACGTCCCCGGGGACGATCTCGGTCGGCCGATCGAGCGCCCGAGACCGAAATAACACTAATTTGTGACATCTCCGTGATGCATGTTATGCTTGTCGCATGCCACGCGATGAAGAGATCACATTCGCCGACCATCTGGGCCGCTTCTACGCCTACCGTTACGCGTTTCCGCCGATGGTCGGACGCGTGCTCGGCTACCTGCTGGTGTGCGAACCCCGCGACCAATCGATTGCCGAGCTGAGCGAGGCGCTGCTGGCGAGCCGTAGCGCGATCACCGGCGCGCTGGAGGTGCTGGAGCGCCTGCATGCCATCCGTCGCTCGCGAGCGGCGGGGGAGCGGATGGACCGCGTCCGGACCGACTTCTCCTCCGCGGAAGCGCGGGGGTTTGACATCACCGAGTACCAGCAGCTCGGCGATCTGGCTCGGGAGGGCCTCGAGGTGCTGAGCGATGCGCCGCCAGAACGCCGGGCGGACCTGCTCGAGCTGGCGGCGTTCGCGGATTTCTTGGTCGAGGGCACCCAAACGCTTCGCCAGGAGTGGGAGGCGCGTCGTGACGCGCTGCGTGCCTCGGGCGAGTTGCCCTCGTGAGCTGTGTGCCCCTGCAACCACATGACATCAAGAAACCGATCGGAGAGAAAGCCATGACAGATCAGTCCTCGCCGGTTATCAACGCTGACGCTGGAAGGGGTGGCTTCATCTCAAAGGTGATCGGCCCGAAGAAGCGGTGGCGGGCGTACAAGGCACGCGTTCGACAGCTTCCCGAGAACTACCGCACGGCGGTCGATGCGATCGAGCGGTATCTCATGCACTTCGTGCCGGCGGACGGCGACAGCGCGGCGTCTGAGTTCGAAGACCTCGCCGACCTGTTTGAGCGGGCCGCGGCGGACAGAACCCCGATCCGCCAGATCGTCGGCGACGACCCCGCGGAGTTCGTCGAGGCGTTTGCTCAGAACTACACGAAGGGTGGATATGTCCCCGACCGGGAGCGGAATCGCCTGACCAGCGCCATCGTGCGTGCCGCAGGAGACGACACCGGAAATGGAAAGAGGGCAGTTTGATGACAACCCAGCAGACCCCGGCGATCCACGTGCAGGGCCTGGAGAAGTCCTATCAGAAGCTGGAGGTGCTGCGCGGCGTGGACTTCGACGTGCCGCGGGGCAGCATCTTCGCCCTGCTTGGCTCCAACGGGGCCGGCAAGACCACGGTCGTGAAGATCCTGTCCACGCTGCTCAGGGCCGACGCGGGCACTGTCAGCGTCAACGGCTTCGATGTCGCCACGCTGGCGGCGGACGTGCGGGAGTCGATCAGCCTCACCGGACAGTTCGCGGCCGTCGACGAAATCCTCACCGGGCGGGAGAACCTCGTGCTGGTCGCCCGGTTGCGGCAGCTCAAGGACCCGGGCGCGATCGCGGACGACCTGCTCGACCGCTTCTCACTGACCGACGCGGCGGCGCGGAAGGTGTCGACGTACTCGGGTGGCATGCGCCGCCGCCTCGACATCGCGATGAGCCTGATCGGGAATCCGCCGGTCATCTTCCTCGACGAGCCGACGACCGGGCTCGACCCTCAGGGGCGGATCGAGGTATGGCAGACCATCAAGCACCTCGCCGAGCACGGCACCACGGTGCTGCTCACTACGCAGTACCTGGACGAGGCCGAGCAGCTCGCCGACCGGATCGCGATCCTCCACCAGGGTCGGATCATCGTCAACGGCACCCTCACCGAGCTCAAGCAACTGCTCCCGCCCGCCAAGGTCGAATACGTCGAGAAACAGCCGACCCTCGAAGACGTCTTCTTCGCGATCGTCGGTGACAACGGCAAGCACGACGACGCCGGCCAGACCGTCAGCGCCGGCGCCAAGAGTAAGGACCAACCATGACCATGCAATTCCTCGGCGGCACCGCCGCCCTGACCGGGCGATCGCTGCGCCACATCACGCGCAGCCCGGACACCATCATCACGACCACGATCATGCCGATCGCGTTCCTGCTGCTGTTCGTCTACGTGTTCGGCGGCGCGATCAACACCGGCTCGGATTCGTACGTGAACTACCTGCTGCCCGGCGTCCTGCTCATCACGATCGCCTCGGGCATCTCCTACACCGCATTCCGGCTCTTCCTGGACATGAAGAGCGGCATCTTCGAGCGATTCCAGTCGATGCCGATCGCACGCTCATCCGTGCTGTGGGCGCACGTGCTGACCTCGCTGGTCGCCAACCTGATCTCGGTCGTGGTCGTCGTGCTCGTCGCTCTCCTCATGGGCTTCCACTCGGGGGCGGGCGTCCTGGCCTGGCTCGCGGTTGCCGGCATCCTGATGCTGTTCACGCTGGCGTTGACGTGGCTCGCCGTCATCCCCGGTCTCACCGCGAAGTCCCCGGACGGCGCGAGCGCGTTCTCCTACCCGCTCATCTTCCTGCCGTTCATCAGCTCGGCATTCGTGCCCACCGACAGCATGCCCGGTGCGGTGCGCGCCTTCGCCGAGAACCAGCCGGTGACGACCATCGTCAACACGATCCGCGACCTGCTCACACAACAGCCCGTCGGCACCGACATCTGGATCGCCCTCGCCTGGCTCGTCGGCATCCTCATCGTCGCCTACACCTTCGCGATGGCCACCTACCGCCGCAAGATCTCCTAGTTGCCGTTCCTGAGGAGGCTGTTCATCCGGGCCTCCCAGGAGGCCGAGAGCTGCCAAGCCGTCCCGACCTCCAGGGAGGAGCCCGGATGAACTCACAGGCTGAAGCGCCCTCAAGACCCTCCGTCAGCAGGCGAGCAGTCGCGTCGAGATCAGCGTCAAATGGGGAGCACCTCGGCGGCTTCACCCTCTCGGCCGCCCAGCGTTGACAGCTCGCAGCCGGCCCGATCTGCCGAACCGGCGCGGTTGCGAGCGCGAATGTCGTGCAGCTGTGCGTGCCTGCTTCGGACGAACCGGACAAGTTCGTCCGTCGACTGGGCGGTCTTCTGCTCGGCGAGCAAAGCAGCCACCAGCAAGCCAACCAACTCACTGTCCCTTCCGGAGGCGAGCAGCCACACGCTCGTTGCCAACCGCGACTGCCCCTTCTCGCCGACGTAGCAGTGAAGACGTGACTGCTGCTTGCGCCGCAATTGGGCGGTCAGCAGCCGACTGCTGCTCCGGGTAGTCCCAGACCTCAGAAGACGGTCACCCTCGGGGTGGCAGCTCTGGTCCGTTCGAGTTGTCGCGGATCTCCCAGCCCATTGCTCGCAGCTCGTCTCGCAGGCGGTCGGCCTCGGTCCAGTCGTGTTTCGCCCGGGCAGCCTCGCGCCTAGGCCGCGGCTTTCGTCATGGGCCCGGTCGAGCAACCGGCCTAAGGCCACGGCTGTGCGGTATGCCAGCTGCTCGAGTGTCGGGTGACGCGCGGCTACCCGCGCAGCGGTCGCATTGTCACCCGATGGGGTGATCGGTCCATTCGGACCAGCTCCCGACGACCCAGTCGGGCCGCGCTGTCGGAGAACCGTCTGGTGGGAGGTGCCGGTCCGCTTTGCAACCTCCCGTAGTGACCACTCTGGGTGAATCTCGCTGAGGCGTTTGGCAGCCGTGAACCGCTCATTGCGCGTCAATGGCCTCGCGCCGGTCGCCGAGCACGAAACCGCGAGCTCGAACGCAAGCCCGACCGGATCACGCCCCTTGGCACGGACGACGTCCCCCAGCGAGCTCATCCCAAACCACGACCGGGGTGCTCGGCCGCGACACGTGACGGGCCGCGGTGCCGGCCGTCATACAGCACGAGCCGGCCGTCGCGCTCCTCGATGCACCCGATCGGCGGGAAGGGATCATTGCCTCCCGCAGCTCGTCTCGATACAGGCCAGAGAATTCATCAACCCGCCAGTCATCGATGCCCTCCCGAGGCAGAGTCCGTCGATCATGGACAATGCGGTTCAGCGCCACGACACGAGCCTCAGACGGACTCACGGCAGAAATGTGTCATCGCGGCCGGACACGCAAATAAGCGGGAGCAAACAGTGCCCATAACAGCAGTCAATGTCGGCCTAAGCTTCGGTCCCATCTCCCTGGGCGGAACCTGGGAACCCGATGAAGCCGAGGTCGAAGCCGCCTGGGAGATGTACATCGAACTCGCGACTCGCATCTCCACACAACCTCTGAGAGAGGACGAAGGCGTGCTTCGAGAGGCGCTCGAGTCGCTCTATCAGCTGTTTCCGACGGCGCGGGAGATTCTTCGGCGTCATGGCCCGACGGTCGCGAGAAAGAAGGGGCGGGGTGAGCACAGCTTCGCTGAGCTTGCTGTCTACGTGCTGAATTACGGTCTGCGGCCGCTGCTGGCGAAGTGGCACCCACTTCTCGCCGATCACGAGGCGCGCCGCTCAGAGGACTGCTCCCCTGTCGAACATGAAGTGGCGTGGGAGCGGGCTGGTGAGTTGCGCGAGGCGCTTGAGCAGCTCCGCTTGAGCCTTCTGGAGTATGCGAACCTACTCGCCGAGGTCGCCGGCGTCGAACCGTTGATCGCACTCAACGACAGGCCCGAGCGGAGAGGTTAATCGCCCTCGCTGGCAGAACAGCGGCGACGACGCCGCAGTCTGGGATTTGCCTTACAACACGCTCGCGGTCAACGTGCGGAGGGCGTCGCTTGTATCGCCATCGGTGGTTGATCCCCCGCGACGCGACGATTAGTGTCTGCGCAAGCATACGAGCACGAGGGGGCACAGCATGCTTTCGGAGGACGAGCCGTCCCAAACCTCCGGGTCGGAAGGCAGCAGCGCAGCGGCGGATCCGGTTTCGGATGCGACGTCGTTGGTCCGGAGCCCTCAATGGTTTCGACGGCTACTTGAGCGACTGGGTCTTTTCCCCGCGCCTCCCGAAGGCCTGGCGTTCCATGCCTTCGTCTCGTACAGCCACGCCGCCGATGCCCCGCTCGCACGTGCCCTTCAGCGCGTTTTGCAGCGGTTCGCCAAACCATGGAACCGTGCCCGGGCGCTGCACGTCTTTCGCGACGAGGCCTCGCTGGCCGTCAACCCGAACCTGTGGCAGGAGATTGAGCGCGCACTCGATGCCTCTGACTATTACATCCTGCTCGCATCACCGGATGCGGCGGGCTCGTACTGGGTGCGCAAGGAGGCCGAGCGCTGGGTTCAAACAAAGCCAAGCGACCACTTGCTCCTCGCGCTAACGGAGGGCGGGATTGTCTGGGACCGCACCAAAGGTGACTTCGATTGGGAACGAACGACGGCGCTACCACCGACGCTGCGCGGCGCGTTTGAGCAGGAGCCGTTTTGGATCGATCTCCGCTGGACTCGGGAGGAGACGGAGCTGTCCCTGACCGCTCCTCGGTTCACCGACGCAGTCGTCAGTTTGGCCGCACCGATCCACGGCCGTCCGAAAGACGAGCTCTTTGGTGAAGAGGTCTTACAGCAGCTCCGGGCGGTACGCGTACGTCGGGTGGCAGCAGCCACGCTGACCGCACTAACGGTGGCCGCCATCGTAGGCGGCGTGGTCGCTCTGCGCGAGCGCAGCAGCGCAATCGCTGAAGCCACAAACGCACAATCAGTTGCCTTGGCAGCCGACGCGAACTCAGCGACGCGAGTCAATCCGTATGCGTCGCTGGTGCTGTCCCTCGCGGCGCTTGCCCCCTACCGCGCCGGACCATCCAGCCCCGCGAGCGCGCTCGTGACCATGGCCCGGGCGCAGCAAAACGTGCAATCCCAAGGCTTGATCGGTGTCCTCCAAGGTAGACACAGTTCGGTCACTAGCGTCGCCTTTAGTCCCGACGACCGCACCGTCGCCGCCGGCACCGATGACGGCACGGTGCTGGTGTGGGACACCGCTAACCACACCCGACTCGCCGCGCTCACTGCCGGCACGGGCAACCCCGTCTACAGCGTCGCGTTCAGTCCCGACGGCCGCACCCTCGCCGCCGGCACCGTTCGCGGAAGGGTGTTGGTGTGGGACACCGCTAACCACACCCGACTCGCCTCGCTCTCCACCCGCAACAACACCGCCCTCTACAGCGTCGCGTTCAGTCCCGGCGGCCGCGCCCTCGCCGCCGGCACCGACGACGGCACGGTGCTGGTGTGGGACACCGCCAGCCACACCCAGCTCGCCGCGCTCTCTGCCGGCACGGGCAACACTGTCTACAGCGTCGCGTTCAGTCCCGACGGCCGCACCCTCGCCGCCGGCACCCGCGACGACACAGTGCAGATATGGGACACCGCTAACCACACCCGACTCGCCTCGCTCTCCGCCGGCATCAACAATGCCGCCGACAGCGTCGCGTTCAGTCCCGACGGCCGCACCCTCGCCGCCGCCACAGCTCGTGGAAGGGTGTTGGTGTGGGACACCGCTAACCACACCCGACTCGCCTCATTCTCCGCCGGCAACAATAAATTCGCCGTCAGCGTCGCGTTCAGTCCTGACGGCCGTACCCTCGCCGCCGGCACCGATCGTGGAAGGGTGTTGGTGTGGGACACCGCCAGCCACGCCCGACTCGCCGCGCTCTCCGCCGGCAACGGCATTGCCGTCAGCGTCGCGTTCAGTCCCGACGGCCGCACCCTCGCCGCCGGCACCAACGACGGCACAGTGCTGGTATGGGACACCGCTGACCACGCCCGACTCGCCTCGCTCGCCGCCGGCAACAATAATGCCGCCGACGGCGTCGCGTTCAGTCCCGACGGCCATACCCTCGCCGCCGCCACCGTTCGTGGAAGGGTGTTGGTGTGGGACACCGCCAGCCACGCCCGACTCGCCGCGCTCTCTGCCGGCACGGGCAACACTGTCTACAGCGTCGCGTTCAGTCCCGACGGCCGCACCCTCGCCGCCGCCACCGTTCGTGGAAGGGTGTTGGTGTGGGACACCGCCAGCCACGCCCGACTCGCCGCGCTCTCTGCCGGCACGGGCAACACTGTCTACAGCGTCGCGTTCAGTCCCGACGGCCGCACCCTCGCCGCCGCCACCGTTCGTGGAAGGGTGTTGGTGTGGGACACCGCCAGCCACGCCCGACTCGCCGCGCTCTCTGCCGGCACGGGCAACACTGTCTACAGCGTCGCGTTCAGTCCCGACGGCCGCACCCTCGCCGCCGGCACCCACGACGGGACGGTGTTTGTATGGGACACCGCTGGCCACACCCGACTCGCCGCGCTCTCCGCAGGCAACAACGACATTGCCGTCAGCGTCGCGTTCAGTCCCGACGGCCGCACCCTCGCCGCCGGCACCCTTCGTGGAAGGGTGTTGGTGTGGGACACCGCTGACCACGCCCGACTCGCCTCGCTCTTCGCCGGCGTCAACAATTCCGCCGTCCGCAGCGTCGCGTTCAGTCCCGACGGCCGCACCCTCGCCGCCGGCACCTACGGCGGCACGGTGCTTGTATGGGATACCGCTGACCACACCCGACTCGCCGCGCTCTCCGCCGGCAACAACAACATTGCGGAGAGCGTCGCGTTCAGTCCCGACGGCCGCACCCTCGCCGCCGGCACCTACGACGGCACGGTGCGCCTGTACCCCGGCGAACTGCTGTCGCGCAACTTCGCCGCATTGCGACGCGAAGTGTGCGGAATCGTGACCGGCGGTCTCACACCAACCGCTTGGCGCAGGTACGCGCCTAGCATCCGCTACCGCGACCCCTGCCCGTAGAAATCTGTGTGAAGGATGTCAGAGCGAAGACGGCGGGCAGGTCGCTACCTTGGGCTCAGGCCACACACCCCCTCTGCCGCAAGGACGAGGCTCAGCTCGCCCGTAACCTGAGCTGACCGGGGTTTGACAGAGACTTGGATCTGCCCTGGTTTTGGTGGAGTCGGGACTCATCCGGGTCAGAGCGCCCCGACGTAGCTATCGATGCTCGTATTCGGTCACCCGGGCAGCCTCACGTGCGCCGGAGCCGAACGATGTCGACACTGTTGATCTTCAGGAGGGCGGTAGTGAAGGATCTCGCTCCCGGATAGGACGACACGCAGCAGCCTCCGGACGCTGCTGCGTGCCCACGACCTTTGCCCACGCACGCACCACGCGGGCGACGACACCGACGGCTGCGACGAGCGTTTCTCCATCGTCGCCGACGTAGACGTCCTGTGTCATCCATGAAGGGCCGGCTCGTGTCAAGGGGCGGTTTGGTTAGGGGCCTCTGGTGGTTGGGTGCCGGCGCGCGGGCTGCGGTTCGGTTTGGGAGGAGGCTCCAGTCATCCATTCGGTCGCGCTGGGCGGACCAGAGTGTCGTGCGGTGCCAGGGGGCTCAATCAAGACTGGCGGTCGTCCTGTTCACGGGTGTGACGGAGACCAGACACAGGAGCGAGCTCGCTCTGGCTTGCACCTCGCGCCCGTTGGTTGAGCGCAAGCTTGGTGGTGGCTGGCGGGTGTCATGCGGCGTCCGCCAGCTCGTCGTTGGGGTTGGTGGGTTGACGGGCCAGGCAGCGGATCTCGCCGTCTCTGAGCCCGTAGTAGCAGAGGGTGAGGATTTGGCGGGCGACCGCGACTCTTGCGATCTTGCTGCCGCGGCGTTTGGCGATCCGTTCGTATTGGGCGCGCAGCGGCCCGCCGCCGGTGGGTGTGTGTTGTGCGGCCTCGCAGAGCGCCCAGCGCAGGATCGTGGAGCCTTGGCGGGAGATGTGCCCGTGGCGTGCTTTGCCGTCAGAGCTGCGGACCGTCGGGGTCAGACCGGCCCACTGGCAAAGGTGCTTGGCGGTCGGGAAGCGTTTGACCTCGCCGACTTCGGCGATGATCAGCATCGCGGTGTAGGGGCCGATCCCGCGGATCTGGCAGAGCAGCTTCACCCGCTCGTCGGCTTTGGCGCGCTGGTCGATCTCGCTGGTCGTGTTGGTGATCTCGCGGTCGAAGTCACAGATCAGCGCGGTCAGGCTGTCGAGTCGGCGGCGGGGCCCGTCGGGCAGCTGCAAGGTGCTCAGGTATTCGCGGCCGGCGGTGCCGAACAGATCGGAGAATTCGGGCAGGATGCCCTGGCGGGCCAACAGTGCGTGCACCCGGTTCTTGACCGAGGTGCGCAGGTGCACGAGCGTCGCGCGGTGGCGCAGCAGGTCGCGCAGGTCACGCAGCTCGGGCGGGGCGATGTACGCCTCGGGCAACAGCCCCGTGCGCAGCAGGTGCGCGAGCGTTCTGGCGTCGACCGCGTCGGTCTTCACACGCGCAGCAGCGATCGCCCGGGTCCGCAACGGGTGCGCGAGGTGCACATCAAACCCCGCTTCCTCGAGCATCTCCGCCAGCCACTCCCAACCGTAGGTCGCCTCCAACGCGACATGCGTCTCGTCTGGTTCGCCGAGCAGCTCGGTGATCGTCTCGCGCCCGGTCGGGATCCGCTTGGAGAGCGTCAGCTCACCGTCCTGGTCGATCACAGCGATCTGCGACCGGCGGCGGTGCAGGTCAATGCCGACCCACCGCGTAGCGTTGGACATCGTCGGTCCTCCTCTCGAATTGTCCGGCCGCGCGGCTGCAATCCGCACGGTCTTCAACCTTGCGGTTCGGGACGGAGGACCGACTTCCTGCCACCCGACGGATCGATACCGCCCGGGCCACCACGGCCCCGGCCCTTCATGACATCAACCTCCTTTCCTGTTGAGTGCGGTGCGTCGGTCTAGGTGGTGGGGAGGTCCGGTCTCCAGAGACCGGGACCGGCCATCCGCAGGGTGGCGGCGAGGTCGATGACCGGGCCCGTCGTGCTTGGGGATGGTGACGGTGATGTGGCGTTGCAGCGCGCGGTGTCGGGCGGGGTCGTAGGGGGTGTGGTTGCGCCAGCATTGCCACACGACGCGGCACCAGGCGCGTCCGACGGTGCGGATCGCGCGGGGGTGCTGATGACCGCGTTGGCGGGCTTGGGCGTAGAGGTCTTGGGCCCAGGGGTGCCAGTGGCGGCTTGAGTCGGCCAGGCGGCAGAACGCGACGCGTAGGCGCTTGTTGCACGCGCGTCGGAACCCGGCGGTCTTCCATTTCCCGGACTCGATAGCGACCGCGGCTTGGCCGGCGTCGGCGGCGAGCGCGTCACGGTCGGGGTAGCGCTGCGCGGCAGTCGCCGATCTCGGCGAGCAGCTCCGCGGCGGTGATCACGCTGTTGGGGGATTTGAACAGCGAGAGGAAGATCGGGCCGTCGGGGTGAGCGCGGACCTGGGTCGCGGATCTCGCGCTCGAGATCCTTGATCTGCGCGTTCAGCGTCCGGATCATCGCGACGTAGCTGAGCACCAGCCGGCGGCGGGCAGCGAGCTCCAGCTCACCGACCCGGCCGCGTGGTGGGCGCTGCGGAGCTTGGCCATCAACGCGGTCGGGTGCTGCCCGCCGGAGTATCGCTCGCGCGGTCAGGAACGCCTGCATCCGCGCAACCCCCAGACCATGCGCGTCTGCCGGGCTTGGGTAGCGCTCAAGGAACGCGAGCAGGATCTCGGCGTCCATGTGACTGAACAAGCCGCAGCGGCCCGGGCCAGAACCGCTCGAGCTCGGCGCGCAGCTGGTTCATCACTCCGGTGCGGGTGACGACCAGGTCCTCTCGCGCTCGGGTCAGCGCACGGATCGCCTTCGTCTGATCAGAGTCGGGCTCGAGCACCCGGAAGCGATGATGTCGGTCCGCGCGAGCTCGCAGAGCACGAACGCGTCAAACCGATCGGACTTCCCGCCCGAGACCCGGAACCGGTCACGCGCCGCGGCGACCTTGTTCGGATGCAACGCCAACACCCGCAGCCCCGCGTCCAACAGCCGCTCGACCAGCAGCCCGTCCGGCCGCTCGATCGCGACCAGCCCAACCTCCAACCGCACCAGCTGCGGCACAGCGCCGTCAGCCCTCGCTCGTCATGCGCGAACGTCGCCGGCGAGCACCTCCGCGCCGGCCTCGTCCGCGACGAGCACGTCGTGCTTGCTCCGACGCCCAGTCGATCCCGGCATACCGGCCCATCGTCACCTCTCCTGTCGGGTCACCTTCACAGCGCCCCGACCCGGAGGTACCGTTGCGGATGCTCATAGACAAGGCCCTCGACAGTTCGGGGCTACGTCCTGTTGCCGCTCGCGGCACCTCACCACCGTCGGGACGGGCTGGTCTTTGGCAGGCCCTCCACACAAGGGCAAGCAATCGTGGCCCTCTCCCGGCGGCGGTCGAGGCAACCACAGCATGTCCTATCAGACAGCAAAGACGTGACTGCTGCTTTCGCCGCTCAGCAGCGTCGTCAACCTCACTGCTGCTTTAGGGTTCGCGAACCAGGAGCGGAAGCCGAAGGCCTGGCCGCCCCCGGTTTCGAGGACACCTGAGGGCTTTCGTCGAAAGACGAGGGCCAGGAGGTGAGAAGTGCCTCGAACCAGACCGCCGTACCCAGAGGAGTTTCAGCCGTGAGGCGATCAAGCTCGTTCGGATCTCGAGCAAGTCGCAGCATCAGATCGCGGAGGATCTCGGGATCTCGGATGTGACGTTGCGTAATTGGGTCAAGCAGGCCGAGCGCGATGAGGGCAAGCGCCCGGACGGCCTCTCGACCGATGAGCGTGAGGAGCTGGCGCGGTTGCGTCGTGAGAATCAGACGTTGCGGATGGAGCGCGAGATCCTCAAGAAGGCAGCCGCTTTTTTCGCCCGGGAGACCGGCGAGCCGTAGGCGAGATCTTCTCGCTGATCGAGGCGGAGAAGGCGAACTTTCCGGTCTCCGTGATGTGCCGGGCGCTGGGCGTGAACCGCACCAGCTTTCATGACTGGCAGCGTCGCGCGCCGTCTGACCGCGCGCTGACGGACGCGTGGCTGACCGAGAAGATCAAGCAGATCCACGCCGCCTCGGACGGCACCTATGGCGCGCGGCGGATCCACGCCGAGCTGCGGCTCGAGCACGGGATCCGCGTCGGGCGAAAGCGCGTGGAGCGGCTGATGCGAGGCGGCCGGTATCTCCGGGCTTCTGCCGCGCAAGCGCCGGCGCACCACCGTCCGGCTGCCGGGCGTCAGGGTCGCTCCCGATCTGGTCGAGCGCGACTTTCGCCCTGACGGGCCGAACCAGACGTGGTCGGCGGACATCACCTACATCTCGACCTGGGAGGGGTTCCTGTACCTCGCGCACGTCCAGGACCTGTTCTCCCGGCTGATCGTCGGCTGGTCGATGGCCGACCACCTGCGCTCAGAGCTCGTCGTCGACAGCGCTCGAGATGGCGCTTGCCCGACGTCGCCCCGACCGCGGCCTGATTCACCATTCAGCGATCAGGGCTGCCAATACACCGCGGTGCTGTTCACCAAGCGCTGCGCCAAGGCCGGGATCGAGGTCTCGATGGGCTCGGTCGGCGACTGCTATGACAACGCCGTCTGCGAGACCTTCCACGCGACCCTCAAGAAGGAGAAGATCTACCGGCAATCCTGGCCGACCCGCGCCGCGGCGCGCACCGCGGTCTTCGAGTACATCGAGGGCTGGTACAACCCGCGGCGCCGGCACTCAACGCTCGGCTACCTGTCCCCGATCGAGTTCGAACGACACCACACCGAGCTCGCCCAACTGGCGCTCGAGGCCCCGATTTCGGCCAACGGATCGGTCGCGTCGATCTCGCCGAGCGCCTCAGACGGGCTTACAACGCGTCGCGTCTCGACGGTCGGCGTCGATTTCGTTGCCCACGCCCCGATCTCTCCCGAGAACGCCCTCGTCGTTCCAACCGGTCCCGCTCAGGCCGCGACGGACGGCGGTCAAGGGACGAACGGCAACGGGTGGCCTCTCCGATCACGTAGTCAAGGAGCAAGCTCGCTGATACAACAATCAACTACAACAGCCAAGACGTGTCGTCCAAACCGGGGGCGGTCCAGACGGCCGCCGACACTGCCGTAGATTCGTGAAACCGGGTCAGTTACAGCCGCGATTTAGGCTCGCCGAGCTGCTTCTGCTGTTGGCGAGGAGCACGTCTCTCATCAAGTGCGGGCCGGACACCTGCATTCGTGCTCGCGCGCGGTACGCACGCCGAGGCGCCAGGAGACCCCGATCACGCGATCCAGGCGGGTGTCCCGCGTGGCGCAGGCTCTCCGGGTACCCGTGCAGTCGCGTTTCCGTGACCGCAGACAAGGAGACGGACATCGTTGCGAGCCACGATCTGTCGTTCGAGTTCTGGCGGGATCACGACGGTGTCCCCGCGGCCGAGGACCTCGGTTTTGCCGGCGATGTGTACTGACACCTCACCCTCGAGGACCGTCCAGATCTGCTCGGAATCGAACACGTGAAGCGGACCCGACGCTCCCTCCGTCATTTCGACCTCCCACATCGAGAGATCGGCGGTCGAGCCGAGCGTGGGTGATGCATGGGTCGTCATCACACCAGCGGGAGTCTCAGAGCGGCGATGTTCGGTCACGCGAATCGCATAGGACATAGCAAGATCCCTTTGTTCGACAACAGGGTTGTCTAAATGGTACACCGGGTTGTCTTTCTTGTGCAAGCATTCGTAGATGCCCGCAAGTGATCGTGCCGGCTTCGAACTTCCATTCCTCCTGATCGGTGCGTTCAGGTCACTGATCGATGAGCTTCATCGCACCCTGGCCGAGAGCGGTCACGACGAAGCGCGCCCGGTTCACGGTTTTGCGCTTCAGGCGATCGGTCCCGACGGCAGTACGGCGTCGGAGCTGGGGCGCCGGCTGGGGGTCAGCAAGCAGGCGGCCGCCAAGACGGTCGCTTCGCTGGAGAGAGTCGGTTACGTCCGCCGCGAACCGGACCCCGCAGACGCTCGTGCGGTCCGCTTGCAGCGAACCGTACGCGGCCAGGAAATGTTGGCCCTGAGCGCCGCGTTCTTCGAGACGTACCACGCTCGTCTCGCACAGACTCTCGGACCCCGACTGCTCGCTGAACTCGAGGACGGCCTACAGGGGATGGCCGCTCCGACCGGCGATTACCTCCACGGCTTCCCGGGATGGATTGTCTAGAACCATGCGTCCCGCCCGTGCGGCCTCGCGCTTTGCCGGAATACCGCGTTCCTGTCGTCGCTGCGACCCGGCCTGCGTTGCGCGCGGAAAGCTCGACCCAAAGACGCGAGCTCGGAGGCACCCTACGCCTAAGCAGAGCTCGACCTGGCGGCCGCCGCTCGCCTACTTCGCTCCCGTCGATCCGACGCGAGGAGCTGACCGCGGCCGGTTGTTGCGTCGGCTTCTGCTAAGTCGCCGGTCGAGCAGCCGTGATTGGAGTTCTGCTTCGACGGGACCGGCGAGCTAAGGGGCAGTCAGGCCACCAACCTCGGCAGTGGGCGATCGGACCTCGTCGTTGCGTCGAGCAGTGTCTCGCGGGGGGTAGCGCAGCGCCCGGCGCTTGCCTGAGGCGGGCCGGCAAGAGCCGTGGGCGAGCCGGGGATCGTCCGGAAGCCCGAGCTGTGGGTCCCACGCGGCGTAAAGACCTCAACGATGAGTTTGCGGGCGCGTGGAGGTCTGGATAAGGAGACATCCACCGAGAGGAGCAGCGATGACCGAGCCGACCACCGACACCCGAGAGGTCCCGGGGGCCGTGCTGACCTACGACGTGCGCGAGCCGCAGGAGCCCGGCGACTACCGGCCGCTGTTCATCTTTGGCTCGCCGATGGGGGCGTCCGGCTTCGAGCAGCTGGTGAGCCACTTCGGTGACCGCACCGTGATCACCTACGACCCGCGGGGTATGGAGCGGAGCACCCGCACGCCCGGAGGCAAGCTCACCGCCGAGACCCACGCCGAGGACTACCATCGCGTGATCGAGGCGGTGGGTCTGGGCCCCGTGGACGCGTTCGGGTCGAGCGGGGGCGGAATGTGCGCCCTGCACTGGGTCGTCGCTCACCCGGAGGATGTTCACACGCTCGTCTCCCACGAGCCCCCATTGGTGACCCTGCTCGAGGATCGCGACATCGCGATCAAGGTGAATGCCGACATCGTCGACACTTACCAGCGCGATGGCTTCGGCCCGGCGATGGCGAAGTTCATACAGCTCGTGATGCGCCAAAGCCCGCTGCCCGCCGACTACCTAGACCAACCCGCACCCGACCCCGCGCAGTTCGGGCTGGCGACCGAGGATGACGGGTCACGCGACGACCTGCTGCTCAGCGGGAACCTCGCCATGCCCCCCTTTGAGCCCGACGCGCAGGCGCTGCGCGGCTCCTCGGTGCGCATCGTGGCCGCGATCGGCGAGGCGGGCGAAGGCAGCCTCGCCCGTCGAGGCGGCGAGGCGCTCGCCGCGCTCCTGGGCGTCAGACCCGAGGTCTTCCCCGGCGACCACGGCGGCTTTGCGGCCAACGAGTGGTCGCCGAACAACGACCCCGGTGCGTTCGCGCTGAAGTTGCGCGGGGTGTTGGAGTAAGCGGCAGGTGGGCTTCCGCCGCGCCCAAATCGCGGGCCACGTCGGCTGCCCCGGTCGGGGCACTCGGATCAGGACGAATCCCAGCCCGCTTGCCCGTCGGATTGCTGCCGCATCGTCGCCGGGGCGGCCGTGTCCGCCGCGTTTCTGCTTCGCTGGCTGGCGGGTCAGGCAGCGGCAGCCTGCTGGACTGTGGTGGTGGAGATCTTGGGTTGCCTGCCTATGGTTTGGTGGGCGTCCTGGTTTGGGAGGCGGTCCGCCACGACCGCACCACGGCAATGGTCACAGCGATCGCGACGACCGCGACCGTGGCCAGCAACCCGTAGTGCGAGATGGCCTTGGCGACCTGAACGGCGGGCTGTCCGGCCGCGTAGCCAAGTCCGATGATCACGCCGATCCAGGAGAGCATCCCGAGCAGGTCAAAGATGATGAAGCGGCGGAGGGTCATCCCCGTCCAGCCCGCGGCGGCGTAGATGATCGCTGACGGGATCGGGAGAAACGGAGCCAACGCGACCGCGAGCCCGCCGAAGCGGTCAAGGTGCGCGCCGGAGCGCTGGGCCCACTGGTCAGCCTTGGGGTGCCCGCCGGTCAGTGTGGCGACCACCTTGGGGCCCCACAGCCGTCCGGCCCACCAGAAGAACGGGGTGATGAACAGCAGCGTCGGCAGCGGAGCGAGGACGGCAAGGACGAGTGATGCCTGACCGACTCGAGCGAACGCGCCGCCGGCCGCGATCGCCGAGGTCGATCCGCGCAGCGCCTCCAGGAGCACGGGATTAGTGCCGATCAACGAGGGCACCAGCGGCAACAGCGCGAGCGCGAACACGGTCTTGACCGCAATCCCCGTCACACAGAGGATCTCGGCGCGGCGGCGCGTCAGGCCACCCGGCGGGACCACATCGTCGCGGGAGGTAGCCGTCTTCATCCCCTCATTGTCACCCCACCCAGCCCCATCACAACCGCCCAAGAGGCCGGGACCTCCGATCTGTGTTGGCATCAGGTCCGGTCCTCCACCAGGAAGCGCTGCCAGGCGCCATGCAGTCCGCTCGCTACTGCATCGTTGCCGACGCAGATCCGGTCATGGCGCTGCCACAGTAGCTATCCGCCAGGCCGAAGCGGAAGCCTGATCGCTGGCGCGATGAAGTTGGACGCTACTTGGTCGTGCTGAGATGGGGGAGCCAGGATGAGCTGAGGGCGAGCGCTCCTTGCGGGTGAGAGCCACGAATGATTCCTCAGTCGGGGAGGCAGCGGGGGCGAGCGGGTCGTTGGACAGCGGCGGGGAGCCTGAATAGGCTGCGTGTGGAGCGGGTGGGACACGAGGTTGGAGATCTAACCGGGGAGGTGGGCGTATGTCCGGACTTGGTCGAGCACTGGGTGGTTTTGCGCGTCAGAACGCGATTGCCTTGGTGGCGCTGTTCGTCGCGCTGGGAGGCGGGGCCTACGCGGCCACCGGTGGCGGTGGGTTTCTCGGCCCGACCGGCACGATCAACGGTTGCGTGGCGTCTAAGGGCGGTGCGCTGAGGGTGCTAAAGCCGGGGAAGCGGTGCCCGAGGCATACGACTGCGCTGCGTTTCAACGTGGCCGGTAGGCCCGGGGTGGCGGGGCCGACCGGTAGCACGGGGGTAGCTGGCGCTCCGGGTGCTCCGGGTGCTGCCGGGTGCGCCTGGGCCGGCTGGCAGCACGGGGGTCGCTGGCGTTCCGGGTGTGCCCGGGCCGACCGCGTCGGCTTATGCACAAAACCAGAACACGTTTACGTTCGTTGACTCGGCAAGTGATACGACGGCGGTGCAGCTCAGTGCGAACGGAGGGACGATGCTCAACGTGCCCTTCGCGGCCGCCGTGCATATCTCGGGGGTTGTGCGTCTTCGCAACAACACCGGCAGCGGTAACACCGATCAGAGCGGCTGTCGGCCACAGATCGCGCCGGCGGGCGGCGCTTTCTCTGATGTCGGACCGGAGATGCTTGGTCTGACCAATGGCTTCAACGCGTTTAATGACGAGGCGACGGTAGCCGTCGTTGGCGAGCTAAACGTGCCCGCCGGACGCTACGACGCTCGTATCGTGTGTCACCGCACGTTTTCGACCGGTAGCACCGATCAGAACAAGTTCAACGGCGATGCGATCAGCGTGATCGCCGTCGCGCGCTGACCAAGGTTGGCCGACACAAGCTCGCCAACCGCAAACGAATGCGTCACGACTGGCTGCTGCGTTGTCGCCGACGTAGCAGCGAAGACGTGTCTGCTGCTTGCGCCGCAACGCAGCGTTTCGTGCGACCTGGACCGACGCGCGACACTGTCCCTGGTTCGTGGATGCAGCAGCGAGGGCCGGGGCACGTTTCTTGCGGAAGTGCAAGCCTCGCTCGACCGATGCTCGGACTCGGAGGTGAGCACCTGTGCCTATGGCAAGCGGCAACGCAAGTGGCGTTCAGCTAGCCAGGGATCAGTTGTTACCGGAGTTGCCGCTGTTGTCCCCCACGGGCGCAGGAGGCGGACTGCTGGCACCTTGGCCCTCTGTTCCGCAGCTCCATACCTGGCCGCCGGAGCTACTGCCCGTACTGTTGCCGCTGTTGCCGCTGTTGCTGCTGTTGTCCCCGGGGGGCGGAGGGGGTGGCGTGAGCGCGAGCGTCCGGCCTGCCGGAACCTTGCGTGGGTCGATCGTCCAGTGGGCGGGTGCCGGGGCAGGGGCGGAGGAAGATGTTGCCGCTGTCGGGGCTCCTTGTCCTTGTTGGGCGACCCAGGACGTGCAGCGGTAGTCCGCCGGCACCTGCTGCATCACCTTGGCCCTGACCCCGAGCTGGTTCAGCCTTGCGTTCGCGCCGGCGATGCCGCTGGCGCGTTGGATCGAGATCGTGACCGTGCCGTCATGGTTGCGGGTAACCGCGAACGCCGGCGAGGTGCTCGCCGCGCCGAGCACGAGCGCCACCGCCACGCCAACTCCCGCTAGGCCGACGCTGATGCCCGCGACCAACCGCGGCCCGCGCCCGACGTGCTTGGCCGTCGGGGTGCTCATCTGGGCCAGCGCATGCCCGTGCTCGCGCATGAACTCTCGCCAGAGGTGATCCTCGAACTTACTCATCGCTGTGGTGTTCCTTTCTCAGTCGGGCCCGCGCGCGCGATAGGCGCACGCGCAGCACTCCCCGGGGGACGCCGAGCGCCACCGCCGCCTCCTTCGGTGCCAAGCCATCCACGTCGACCAGCTCGACCGCCGCCCGCTCGAGCGCCGACAGCTCGGCGCAGCGCTCAAGCAGCGCCCGAGCAGCGCGTTCCGCGTCGATCCTGTCGGTCAGTTCATCGATCTCATCCGCCGGAAGCTCGGCGAGCCCCGCCAGTCTGGCGGCCGCATCCCGGCCATTGGATGTGTACGCGCAGTAGTGGGCGTAGACGTGCCCGGCGATCCCCAATAGCCACGCGCGCGGTGTGCCTCGGCCGGGATCAAAGCCGCCAAACCCCGCGGCTGCGCGCACGATCGTCTCAGACGTCAGATCGGCGACCGCCTGCGGATCGGTGCAACGGCGGGCGAAGTAGGACGTCACGGCGCTGACGTTGCCGCGGTAGATCCGCTCAAACTCGCCGAGGGCCGAGCTACTCGAGCCGTCTCGCATCGTGACCTTCGCGCCGGTTGCTGCACTCATATCTACTAGTTGCCGAGTTCCCCGGCAGGTGTTACATCAGCCGGCCCGCTCGCGCGAGCATGCTCTCGGTACGAGTGCTCGGCGGCACGGCCCGGATCCCGGCACCCTGAGACGACACCCAGGACGGCACGCGAAAGCGCGTAGCCCGGCGGCGGAGCTGCTGGCGGTCGTGTTCGACGAGCGAACCAGTCGCCACGTCGGCGCCACCGCAGGCGTAGAGCGGCTGTCCTCGACAACGCATGCCCCAGCCCTGCGTTTGCTATCGGACGGGCACCTCGGTGCCGACGCCAACAGTCTCGGTTCGGGCGGGAGCGAGCAGCCGTCCCTCCAGGTGCTAGCACGTCCTCTGCTAACGATCGGGGCGAAGCGGAACTCTGTCGCGCTCGGGGTGGCGTCTCTTTGGCGCTGTAAATTCGGTTCCCGGTGATTCGTGAGTTTAGGCGGCTGTGACCTCCTTGGGGATGGTTGGTTCGACGTCTTGGTAGCGGGTTCGTTTGAGGTGTTGGCGGTCCAGTGCCGTGAAGTGGATGCCGTTGGTTTGGTGGGTGATCAGGAGGTCGAGCACGGCCCAGACGAGGGTGAGGCAGCTGGTCTCGCCGGGGAACCGGCCCATCACTTTGGTGCGGCGTTTGACCTCGCCGAGTGACCGCTCGAGTAGATTCGTGCTGCGCCATCTGCGGCGGTGGCGGACTGGGTAGCGCAGGTGCACCACGAGCGCGTCCAGGTCGTCGGTGAGGCAGCGAGCGGCGGCGGTGAACCCGTCCTTGTCGAGCTCGTCGACGAGCGCTTGGAGGCGGTGCTTGGCGTCTTGTTCTGAGATCGCGTCATCCAGCGCTTGCCAGTAGGCGTGCTTGACTCGTTCGCGTTCGCGGCCAGGCAGCCTTGCGTACAGGTTGCGGGCGCGGTGCACGCAGCAGCGCTGGCGGTCTGAGGCGGGCCAGCACTGCTCGATCGCTTTGATCAGCCCGGGGGCGCCGTCGGCGACGATCAGCATCGGCGCTCCGAGCCCGCGGGCGATCAGGTCACGACCGAGGGACTGCCAGTCCTCAAAGACTCGCGCATCCCCAGCGACACGGCCAAAAGGATCCGTTCGCCGTCCTCGGTGAACCCCCAGGCGACCTGGACACCCTCCTTGGGCCCGTCGTGGCGCACGGCAATGAACGTGGCGTCGAGGAATAGCGCGACCAGCCGGACCTGAGAGAGATCACGCCGGCGGAACGCGTCAAAGCGTTCCTTGAGCTCCTCGCAGATTCTCGACGCTGTCGACTTGGACAGCTTCCCGAGCCCGGCCTGCTCACACAGCGACTCGACATCACGCATCGACCGCCCACGGACGAACGCACCGATCACCAAAGCTTTCAGCGGCTCGGTCCGCAACAGCTTCGGGTCCGCGGGAACAACTTCGACGCGAACGTCTCCGCCGCCTGGCGAGCCTGCGGGATCTCAACTGCCAGCTCACCCTCCCCAGTCTGCACCCGCCGCTGCCGAAACCCGTTACGCAGCCCGCCATCCTGGCTACTCTCATCAGCTCGATCGTGAGGCCGGTACTCATAACGAGCACGACCAAGCCAGGCGTCGAACTCATCCTCAACAGCCCGCTGGATGATCAGACGGGCGCCGAGCTTGGCGAGCTGCGACAGCGTCTCGCGAGGGTCATCCCCAACCCCAACAGCCAGCAGCTGATCAATCCAAGCTTCTATCTCCGCCGACGGCGGTACGGTACGTCTCACGGCGTAGGTCCTCCTTCATCGTCTTGCAGGACTTGAGGGAACCTACGCCGTCGCCTTGACAGCACCAACGCTATTTACAGCACTCCTGAGACGCGACCGGGCCAGAATCGGCCGCGCTGGATCGGCTCTCCCTGGTCGCGGTCAACTGATGTGGGCTGTTCCGGGGAAGCCGGTTGGTGATGGTTGTGGTTCAGGGGCGCGCTTGCGTCTAGCGTCCCGTCGTAGAGGCTCTTCTGGAGGGGACGCAAGTGGAGCGTGCGGGCCGCGGGTCGGTCGCTGTCCGGTGTTTGTGATTAAGCGGGCGCCGCGTCCGCGGGCGATGAAGGTGAAGGCCCAGCGGGTCAGTACGAGTAGCCGATTCTCGAACCCGATCAGGTACCAGAGGTGGACCGTCAGCCAGATGCACCACGCCGGGAAGCCGCTCAGCCTGATGGGCTTGATGTTGGCGACTGCCCGTGCCCGTCCGATCGTCGCGAGGTTGCCTTTGTCGTGGTAGCGGAAGCGTCGTCCGGGGCGTCCGTGGAGGCGGTCGCGGACGACGCGCGCGGCGTGGCGACCCTGTTGCATCGCGACGGGCGCCAGCCCGGGCAGCACGGTCGACGAGCCGTCCGACTGGCGGACGCGAATCATGTCTCCGAGCGCGAGCACGTTCCGGTGACCAGGGAGCGAGAGGTCCTCGAGGACCTCGACCCGTCCCGCCCGATCGATTTCGAGCCCGGCGCGTTCGGCGAGCACACCAGCGAGGCTCGACGCGATCACGCCAGCGGCCCAGACCACCGTGCGCGCCTGGATCTGGCGGGACACGTCGGCGTCGTCGTTGAGGGTCACCGAGCGAGCGTCGAGATCGACGACGGTGTGATCGAGGATGGTCGTTACCCCAAGCCGCGCGAGAGAGTCCTTCGCTTTCGCGGACAGTGCGGGCGGAAATGCCGACAGTACCCGGTCGCCGGCTTCGACGAGCATAACCGTGGCCCGGCTGGAATCGAGCGCCTTGAAGTCGGCGCGCACGTCGCGGGCGATCTCAGCGATTTGCCCCGCCATTTCCACGCCGGTCGGGCCAGCACCGACGACCACGAAGGTGAGCCACGCTACGCGTCGATTAGGGTCGGGCTCGAGCTCGGCGGCTTCGAACGCCCGCAGGATCCGGGCGCGGATCTCCAGTGCGCTCTCGACCGTCTTGAGGTCCGGCGCAGCCCGCTGCCAGTGATCGTGGTGAAAGTAGTTGTAGTTCGAGCCGGCCGCGACGATCAGCGTGTCGAACGCCACCGAGTCGCGCTCGCGCTCACCAGCCGCAGGACGCACCGTGACCTGCTGCGCGTTGAGGTCGACGTCGGTGACCTCGGCGAGCAGGACGCGGACGTTATGTCGGCGGCGAAAGACGTGGCGCAGCGGGTAACAGATCTCCGCTGGCGAGAGCGCGCCGGCGGCGACCTGGTAGACCAAGGGTTGGAACAGGTGGAAGTTGCGTCGGTCGATCAGCGTGACGTCGACGGGTAGCCTGGCGAGCTTCAACGCGGCTGTGAGGCCGCCAAAGCCGCCACCAACCACGACCACCCGGTGGCGAGGCGCCAGCGTCTCCTCACGCGGTTCGCGGGCGCTGGTCGGGCGGGAGAACAGGCCCCCGCACACGAGGGTGCTGACCGCGAAGATGGCGGCAACCCATGCGAACCCAACGGCGTACCCGTGGACGGCGCCGTGGGCGAGCGGGTCGGGGACCTTGTGTGCGCTGGCGAGGTAGCGCGCGCTCGCGCTCGCCGCGATCGTCGAGAGGAGGCTAACCCCGAGCGAGCCCCCGACTTGCTGGGAGGCGTTGACGGTGGCAGACGCCACCCCCGACTCACTCGCGTCGACGCCGAAGGTGGCGTTGGCGATCGCTGTTGAGAAGACGAGTCCGAGCCCGGCGCCGATTACGATCAGCGCGGGAAGAATGTCGGCGGGGTAGGCGGAGTCGACGCGGATCTGGCTCAGGTAGAGCGTCCCCAGAGCCCCAAGCGTCATTCCAACGACGATCAGCGCTCGGGGCCTGAGGCGCTGCTGGAGCCTGGTCAGGCCGAGAACCGCCGTGCTCATGACCGTCACGGTCATCGGCAGGAACGCCAGTCCGGTGGTGATCGGCGAGAAACCGCGGATCTGCTGCAGGTAGTAGGTGAGGAACACGATGACGGCAAGGATCGTCCCGCCGGCGATGCCGATCGAAAGGAACGACGCACCGCGGTTGCGGTTGGCGAGAACCCGCAGCGGCAGGAGCGGGGTCTGGGCTCGTCTCTCGATCGCGACGAACATCCCGAGCAGCAGCACGCCGGCCGCGAGCATTCCAATCGTCAGGTTGTTGCCCCAGCTCGCTGTCTGGGCGTGCGCGAAGCCGTAGACGAGCGCGAACAGGCCCGATGAGACGGCAACCGTCCCGGGGATGTCCAACCGCGGGCGCGTCTGGGGACGCGAGTTTTGTAGCAAGAGTGTCGCGCCCGCGACCGTTACAGCGGCGAAGACGAGGTTGACGTACATGCAATAGCGCCAACTCAGCGCTTGCGTGAGCGCGCCACCGAGCAACAGCCCGATCGACCCGCCGCTACCGGCGATCGCCGCAAAGACCCCGAACGCCCTCCCCCGCTCGGACGTCTCGGTGAAGGTCGTGGTCAGAATCGACAACGCGGCGGGCGCGAGCACTGCCCCGAACGCGCCCTGAACGGCTCGCGCCGTGACCAGCACGGTGAAGGACGGGGCGGCGCCGCCGATCGCCGAGGCCAGCGCAAAGCCCGACAGTCCTGCAATCAGCGTCCATTTCCGACCGAACCAGTCGCTGAGCCGGCCGCCGAGCAACAACAGACTTCCGAACGCGAGCGCGTACGCGGTGATGATCCACTGGCGCTCATCGTTGCTGAAATGAAGCGCACGTTGGGCCGAGGGAAGCGCGATGTTCACCACGGTCGCGTCGAGCACGACCATCAGCTGCGCCACGCCGAGGCTCGCGAGGATCATCCAACGCTGTCTCCCGTTCGAGCTGGGACAGGTCATTTAGGCCTCCAATCCGAGAACCGAGCATGTGCCGCACGCTAGGTCGCCCCGCCCGAGATGTGAAAGACCGCTTTGCGTTCTCTTCAGCACGAGCCGGCATAACCAGCGGCCCGGCGTTGTCTCGAGCACGGAGCTAGGATCCGTCCCGGTGACCGAGCTTCGTCGGTTGCAGTACTTCGTGACGGTCGCGCAAGAGCGTAATTTCACGCGGGCGGCCGAGCGGTTGCACGTCGCCCAGCCCGCGCTCAGCCGCCAGGTGAGGTTGCTCGAACAGGAGCTCGGGGTCGAGTTGCTGCATCGCACCACGCATGAGTTCGAGCTGACCGAGGCGGGCGAATTCTTGCTCAACCGCGGTCCAGCACTGCTTGGCGCCGCCGATGAGCTGTGGCGCACGGTCCGAACCTATGGCACAGGCGAGCGTGGGGGAGTGGTGGTCGCGTATGGGGCGAGTGCCAGCTATGAGACCGCCCCGCGCCTGCTCCGGGCCCTGGCAGAGAGCACCCCAGGGATCGCGATGACGACCGCGGTCAAGTCGGTGGACGAAATCGTCGCGGGCCTGCGACAAGGCACTGTCGACGTGGGTCTGGTCCGTTGTCCTCCGAAGATGGCTGGGTTGGATGCGCGCAGGATCCGGATGGAGCGCCAAGGCGTGCTGCTGCGTCGTGACCATCGGCTCGCATCAAGCTCAACACTCTCTGTGGCTGACCTCGCTGATCAGACGGTTCTCCTACACCCGCGCGAGGGGAATCCCGGCCACTACGATGCCGTGCTCGGATTGTTCCGCGAGCACGATCTCGAACCTTGCATTCAGCTTCGCGCCCTGAGCTTTGACCTCGCGTACACGCCAGTTCTGCAGGGCGGCGTCATCACGATCATCGGAGAGTCGATCGCATCGATCGGTCTGCCCGACGAGCTGTGCTGGCTACCCATCGCTCCATCGGTGAGCTTCGAGGTGAGCCTGCTCGCGCGCAGCCACAACCGCTCTCCGGCGGCCGATCGGATGTTGGGCGCGGCGACCGGGATCGCCGACGCTCTCGGCTGGATGTAACCGCGCGACGACCGGCCCGCCGGTCATGCCGACAAGCGCTGAAGAGATGCTTGACAGGTATTTCACATACCGCCTACCAAGCGCAACGCTCCACGTGCTCGACCAACCAAACGAGGAGCAGAAATGACCCAACAAACCGATAGCAAGTCCGTTTTGCGGAGGTATGTAACGGCGGTAGAGGCTGGAAACATGAAGATGATTCGCGAGCAGTTCGCCGAGGACGCAACCTGGACGCTTCACGCCGGACAGCTCCCGATATCCGGCGTCTGGACCGGGCGGCAGGTGATAACCGACGAGTTCCTCGCGGAGGCAATGGCACACTATGAGCCCGGCTCGGTCAGCCTCGAAATCACTGGCATGATCGCCGAACGGGACCAAGTCGTGCTGGAGTG
The DNA here is from genome assembly GCA_963805095.1 of uncultured Solirubrobacterales bacterium. Lineage (GTDB taxonomy): Bacteria > Actinomycetota > Thermoleophilia > Solirubrobacterales > Solirubrobacteraceae > Palsa-465. The sequence continues at coordinate 51,000 of CAWDSW010000006.1, read as the reverse complement.
GACAAGCCGCGCGCGGACGCGCACCGGACGCCCCTACGAGAACGGCTGCATCGGCGTCTTCACCATCGACGATGGGAAGATCCAGCACGTCCGCGAGTACATGGACACGCTGTATGCCAGCGAGGTCGCATTCGCGCCGTCCGTCAGTCCGGGTACCGCCGTGGGGGACCTCTGACGATGCGCATTTTCGTGGCTGGGGCCAGCGGCGTGATCGGGATCCGGCTGGTCCCCCTGCTTGTCGCGGCTGGACAAGACCTAGCCGGACTGACGCGTTCGCCCGAGAAGCTCGCCGCGCCGGAGGCGCTCGGGGCCGAGCCGTTCCTGTGTGATGTGTACGACACCACGGCGCGGCGCGCCGCGGTCGTGGATTCTGCACCGATCGCCGTGATCCACCAGCTCACCGATCTGCCCGATGATGCGGCGATGATCCCGAAGCGCGCCGGCCGCCACGACCGGATGCTCCGCGACGGAACCAGGAACCTCCTCGACGCAGCCGCCGCCGCTCACCCGGAGCGGTTCTTAGCTCAGAGCATCGCAGCGGGCACGAACAGCCGGTGCCAGCCCTCGGCGCCCACGCTCCACGCCGCCGACGGGGCCCGCGCCGGGCTGACCGCTGCCCAAAGCGGGATATCCAACGTACGCCGCGACGGCGGACGCACGTCCAACCACCGATTCACGCGGGCCGGGTGGCTGTCATCCACGGCGTCCGTTTGGCGGGCAGCGATGAGTGATTCGCAAATCAGGACACTTGGAGGGTCGCGATGATCGAGCTCGAGTACGAGATGACATATGCCGAGACGATCGAAGGTCCGGTCGGACCGACGACCGGTGCGCCGCTCGGCGAACGGCTGTGCTGGCAGGTCACCACCGCAACACTGAGCGGCGCCCGAATCGACGCCGCGCTTGCCGGGCCCGGCACCGACTGGATCCGGATTGGCGCCGACAGCATCCGTCGGCCGGATCTCCGTGCCCAACTGGTGACCGACGACGGCCAGCTGATCCTGCTTCGCTACGACCTCGCCCTGATCCGCTCAAGCGAACGCTTCCTCGCCGCCCTCGCTGCGGGTGAGCCTACGGCGTTTGAAGATCAGTACATGCGGATCTCACCGCAGTTCGAGACGGGCGTGGGGCGGTACGCGTGGCTCTGCGAGAACCTGTTCCTCGGACGCGGCCGACTCACCGGCCCAAACGCGATTGCATACGAGCTTTACCGCGTTCTCTAATTGCGTCGGCATCGTCGCCAGCGGCCAAACCCGGGTGGTCGACGATTCCCGGCCGCCGTGGAAGTACGCGCCGGGGGATGTGCGCGTCTTGCCGCGATTTCGGCCCAAACCTGACCCGCCCGTGGCGAGCTCCGCATGACGCAAACGAGACTGCTGGTTCGTCGCCCGACATAGCAGTAAAGACGTCACTGCTGCTTGCGCGCGATTGGGCGGTCACCAGCCGACATCACCGGAGACGCGTGGCTGGCTGTTGTGGACGATTCGTCAGGGGTATCGCGCGTGCGGGCGTCGAACGACCGTTATCGGTATCTCTTGACCGCGGGTCGACTGGGTTGTCGATGGCGTTTGATCTGCCGACCCAGCTGGGGCTCGATTCCGATGACTCGCGGTGGTGGGGGAGATGGGCCCGGAACGGGGTTGCGACCGGTTCACGCGTTTCCGATCGCGACGCCGATCGCCAGCACAATCGCTCCGCCGAGGGTCACGACGACGAACGAGGAGCGCAAGCTGACGTGCAGGAACCGGTGTCGCACGTAGGCAATCGTGAATAGTTCGATCGCGACTACGATGCCCGCGACGAGCAGCGCGTGGTTGACGTCGCCGATGAGGAACGGGAGCGAGTGAAACAACCCGCCGAGGGTGGTCGCGGCACCGGTGATCGCGCCGCGGATGAGGCCTGAGCCGCGGCCGGTCTGCTCGCCGGTGTCCGAGAGCGCCTCGGACAATCCCATGCTGACCCCGGCGCCGAGCGCGGTCGCGAGTCCGACGAGCAGCGCGGTTCGCGAGCTGCTTGATACGGCAGCCGCGAAGATCGGCGCGAGCGTCGAGACGGTGCCATCGATCATTCCCACGAGGGCGGGCTGCACGATCCGAAGCACGATCTGCTGATCCTCGTCGCCTTTGATGCGCGCGATGATCCGGCGCAGCCTGGGCGAGTGGCGGGTACGTAGAGTGGCGGTACTGGCCGCGGCTGGGGCGGTCATCGTGACCGTCCTTGGATCTCGGTGTCGCTGAGCTCGAGACGCCGGACGCTGCGCATATCGATTTCGTTTCTTCACGCCGCCTCCAGCTCGATTTCGACCGGCTCGCGGTCGCGGTCGGTGACTGACCTGGGCCGGCCGCCGCTGCGGGCGCAGCCACAGCAGGGCGATCAGTGCGCCCACGACGACCGCGCCGGCGGCGATCGTCCAGCCGAGGTGAAAGCCGCCGGTGAGCGCCTGGAGGTGGTGCTGTCCCAGGCCGGCCAGCGCCTTCGTGCGCTCGGCCGCCACTGTGGCCAGCGCCGCGGTCCCGATCGCGACCGAGATCTGTTGCGAGGCGTTGAGGATTCCGGAGGCCAGGCCGGCGTCGGCGATCGGCACGTCGGCCACCGCGATCGTGGTCAGCGGAAGGAATGACAGCCCCGCGCCGAGGCCGAGCAGCGAGAAAGGCAGCACGATCGTGGGGAAGTAGCTTGTGTGCGTCGGCAGTCGAGACAGCAGCACCAGCGCGGCGGCGATCGCGGCCAAGCCGGCGAACACTACCCGTGTCGGCCCGAACCGGCGCATCAGCCGGGCGGTCACGCCGAGCGAGAACAGGCCGATGAGTTAGCGTCAGCGGTAAGAAGGCGAGGCCGGTCTGCAGCGCCCCGTAGCCGAGCACGTGCTGGAGGTAGAGCACGCCGAGCAGGAACGTCGAGTACATGCCCGTGACCACGAAGCCGCGTACCACGCTCGATCGCGGCCAAGCCCGGGACGCGCAGGATCCGCAGCGGGAACATCGGGTCTGAGAGCCGCGACTCGACCGCGACGAACACTGCCAACAGCGCCACCGCCGCGGCGCCGAACCCGAGCGTGTGCGCCGACAGCCAGCCGTAGTCGGTGACCTTGACGATCGCGTACACGCCGAGCATCAGCGCCACCGTGACCAGCACCGCGCCGACCACGTCGACGCCGTGCCCGAGCCCGAGGCGCTCGGTCTCGTTGATCAGCACCGATCCGAGCGCGAAGGTCACGATCCCGATCGGCACGTTGATGAAGAAGATCCAGTGCCAGTTGACCGACTGCGTGAGCACGCCGCCGGCGAGCAGCCCGATCGAGCCGCCGCTGGCGAGGATGAACGTGTACACGCTCATCGCGATCGCCCGCTCCGACGGCCGCGGAAACTCAGTGACCAGCAGGGCCAGCACCGCCGCCGTGGCCACCGCGCCGCCCAGTCCCTGGACGAACCGGGCCGCGATCAGCATGACCTGATCGCCCGCCAGCCCACACGCCACCGAAGCTAGCGTGAAAATCACCAGGCCGCTCAGGAACATCCGCTTGCGCCCGAGCAGGTCTCCCAGGCGTCCGGCCACCAGCAGGAAGCTGCCGAACGCGATCATAGTACGCGTCCAGCACCCACGCCAGGTTGGCCTGCGAGAAGCCGAGGTCGCGCTGCATCGAGGGCAGCGCGACGTTCACGATCGTCCCGTCCAGCACCATCATCAGCTGCCCCATGCACACGACCGCGAGCGCCACCCACCGTCGACGTTCTCCATTGATCAGGTTCTTCATCGTGATCACGCCTTCTTCTAACCAGCTGATAGAGCCATTACTGCGAATAGGATCGTTATCCAGATAACGATCGTTATACTAGCCGCATGGCTGAGCGTCAAGTCCCCTGGCCGGCCCCGGCGCGGCGAGCGGCGCCTGATCACCCGCGCGCAGCTGCTGGATGCCGCAGAGCGCGTGTTCGCTCGTGACGGCCTGCGCGGCGCCTCGGTCGACACGATCGCGTTGGAGGCCGGCTACTCGACCGGCGCCGTCTACTCGAACTTCAAGGGCAAGGAAGACCTGTTCCTCACCCTGATCGAGGAGCGCATCGACCCACGATTGGCGAAGGTGTATGAGGCATCGAGGCCGAGCTCGCGGCCGGCGTCACGCCGCTCGAAGCGGCCCGACGCTTCGTGTCCACGCTCCGAGGCGAACGCGACGCGTTCCTGCTACTGATCGACTTCTGGGGCCAAGCGGTGCGCGACCCCACCGCAGCCGAGCGATTCGCCCAGCGCCACGCCCGCCTCCGAGCCACCATCGGACGCCTCCTCGACGCAGCCATCGCCGAACGCGAACCCGGAGTCGGGCTCCGCCACCGACCAGCTCGCCACCACCCTAATCGCGCTCGCCAACGGCTTTGCGATCGAACTCCTCGCCGACCCCGACGCCGTTCCCGACGACCTCTTCGGCCACGCGATCGGCGCGCTCGTACGAGGCTCCCGCGCGCCGCAATAACAGCCGGACTACGACGCTCTAACTGCCACCAGGCCCCAGCTCCTCGACTTGTACCTCCCGGCACAGAGGGTCCGGCACGAGCCCGAGTTCGCCAGCAGCCGCCCTGACCATCGCCTCGAAGCGCGCCAGGCCACCGCATCACGGGTGATAGCTGCGACTTGGGGTGCCCACGAAGCGAGCTGCGCCCGGCCACAACGACCACTGCCGCTGGGTCGCCGAGGTGTCGACGGGCGGCGGGACTTTCGTAATGTCAGGCCTGAAGCAAACCCTGGTGGATGGCGATCTGCTCTAGCTGTGCCGGCTCGCCTGCCATGATCGTGCGTGCGTGCTGGGTGATGAGATCGATCGGCCAATCCCACCATGCTGCGCGAAGGAGCCGGGTGACGTTCTCTTCGTCGAAGCGCCGTCGTATGGCTCGGGCGGGGTTTCCGGCGACGACGGTGTATGGGTCCACATCGCTCGCGACGACGCTGGCGGCCGCTATGACAGCGCCGTGACCAATCGTCACACCGGGGAGCACGAGCGCTTGGTAGCCGAGCCAGACGTCGTTGCCGATCACGGTGTCGCCGCGGCTCCGTGCGCGCATTACAAGGTCCATTGTTCGCTCGGACCATGGTGATCCAAAGATCCCGAATGGAAAGGTCGACGGACCGAGGTCAGCGTGGTTCGCCCCGGGCAGCAGGAAGCGGACGCCGGATGCGATCGCGCAGTAGCGACCGATGAGGAGCCGCTCGGGTCCGTAGGCGTAGAGCACCGCGTCACGTTCGAACGCTGTCGGATCATCCGGATCGTCGTAGTAGCTGTACTCCCCGACGACGATATTCGGATTACTCACCAGCGGCTTGAGGAACACGACACGCCGGTGGCCGGCGACTGGGTGCAGCGTCATCGGGTCAGGGGCGGAATGCATAACAATGAGGGGGTTGGGGTTGCCGTGTGATGGCCCGCTTGGGCCCCAAGGGTGGAGGGTTGGACTCGGTAGCTGCCGGCTGGTCGTCAGTGGCTAACGGCTTCACCCAGCTCGACGCTGGCGAGATCGGCTCGTGAGGCGATCTCGAGCTTGGCGAACACTTTTCGGAGGTGGTAGTCGATCGTGCGGGGGCTGAGAAAGAGCTGGGCCGCGATCTCGGCGTTGGTCAGCCTGCCGGCGGCGAGGTCAGCTATGCGCAGCTCCTGAGGCGTGAGCTGATCACGCGTGGAAGCGTCGCGGCGGCGCGCTGTCTCGCCGCTTGCGCGTAGTTCCGAGCATGCGCGTTCTGCCCACGGCGAGACGCGGAGTTGTTCGAAGGTTTCAAGTGCAGCGCGAAGTTGGACGCGCGCATCCGTCCGGCGTCTGGCGCGGCGCAGCCACTCGCCGTAGAGGAGCTGTGTTCGCGCGCGGTCGAACGGGGGCAGTGCGTCGACCAGCCCGATCGCCTCAGCGAACCGGCGCTCGGCGTCGGCCTCGTCAGCAAGCGCCCGGCAGCGCGCGAGCAAGCATCTGCGGGTCGGATTCGGGAAGCGCTCCACCCATGTGGTGTAGCGCGATAGGTGCTCGGCCATCTCTTCGGAGCGCTGAGCGCGGGCGGCGGCCTCCATAGCGTCGGGCACGCCCCACACGAGGATCGCGTTGGATTGCGGGGAGACGAGCGAAATGCTGGCCAGCAACCGATCGAGCGCCTCCGACGGGCGTCCCAGCCCGAGTGCGAGCGTGCCGAGCGCCCGGTTCATGACGGCGGGTACCGCCGGGGACGTGCTGTTCGTCAGCTGCTCGAGCTCGTTCACGTGCGCACGGGCGACTTCTTCGTCGCCGCGGACGGCGTCGACGTAGGCGAGGTCGACGACGGCCCAGCCCGCCGCCCACGGCAACCCGAGGTCGAGCGCTAGCTGCCGCGCCTCCTGCGCCACGGCATACGCTAGGTCGAACCGGCTGAGGCCGATCAGCTGCGAGGCCTGCGCCTGAAGGGCGTGCGGGAGCGTGGCCACGTACCCGCGCTCGCGGGCGAGCCTGACGGCGCGAACGGCGTGCCGTAGGCCGTCGCCCCAGTTTCCCGCCCGCCCCACCGAGCCGGCCAACCAGATAAGGCAACGCGGGTTTACAAGGCGGTCGGCGATTCCGCTCGCTTCCGTCGTCAGCGCCGCCGCGCGATCGTATTCGCCTTTGAGCTCCGCGGCGATGCCGCTGAGCAGCACGACCGTGAAGTGATCGTGGTCGGTGGCGGCTGAGAACTCCGCGGCTCGCAAGCAAAGCCGCAGAAGTTGTTCGTAGTCGGCCTGATAGGTGGCCATCGCACAGGCCTCGAGCAGCATTTCAAGGCTCGAGGACGCATCGTCACTCAGCTCGATGCCCTCCAGCAGACTCGACACTGCATCCGTGAGAGAGCCACCGTAGCCGTCAATCACGCCGCGCAGAGCGAGGAGATCGGCGCGGCTCGGCCGGTCCGCGGCAGGCATCGCCAGATCGACCAGCACGCGCGCCCGCTCGATCTGCCCGGCTACGAAGGCCGACCCGGTGGCGGCAACAAGGCGCCGTACGCGCGCTGGCTCAGTTTGGCTCAGCATCGCCGCCCGCTCATAGGCGGTGGCGGCCGACGCGTGTCCGCCACGGACGCGCGACCGCTGGGCGGACGCCTCGAGCTCGGCGGCGATGTCCTCGTCGGCGGTCAGTGCGGCGATCGCCTGGTGCCAGACCCGACGGTCGGACTGAGTCTCGGCCGAGCACGCCGCGGCCAGAGCGGCGTGCGCGCTCCGACGGTCGTTGAACGTGGCCGCTTCATAAACCGCCGAGCGGACAAGAGGGTGGCGGAAGGACAGCCGCTCTCCGGCGATGACGATCAGACCTTCCTGCTCGGCCGGGTCAAGCGCATCTCGGGGCAGCCCCATGTCTCCAGCCGCTTGAAACAGCACCTGGAGCTCGCCGTCGCCGTCTGCCGCGGCGAGCAGCAGCGCTGCCCGCGTGTCCGCCGGCATGCCCTCCACGCGCCGTCGGAACGCCGACTGCAGGCGCGCGGTCAGTGGGATCGCGTCCGGCAGCGTCGCGTGACCGGCTAGTTGATCCTCGGATAGCCCAGACGGGAGCTCGAGCAAAGCCAACGGGTTCCCGGCCGCCTCACCGAGCAGTCGCTCGCGCACCGGCGAGGCGACCTTGCGGCCGACGTGCGCGAGCAGCGCAGCCGACTGCGCGCGGTCCAGAGGTTTGAGGGCGATCTCCTGTCCGGGCGTCTCGAAGCCTCGACGATCCCTCTCCCGCACGGCAAAGAAAAGGACGATGCCTTCGGCGGCGAGCCGCCGGGCAGTGAACAACAGCGCATCGGCCGATGGTGCGTCGAGCCACTGGGCATCGTCGATCAGGCATATGACGGGGCGCTCCTCGGCTGCCGCCGCCAGCAACGAGAGCACGCCCGCCGAGATCAGAAAGCGCTCGGACCCCTCCGGCGGCGCTAGGCCCAACGCGCCCGCCAAGGCCTGGCGCTGCGGCGCCGGCAGCTCACTGAGTTGGCCAACGACGGGCAACAGAAGGCCGTGCAACCCGGCAAAGGCCAGGTCGGACTCGTCCTCCACGCCGATCACCGAAAGCCTGGTCATCCCATCGGCGCGATCGGCAGCGTAGCCAAGCAGCGCCGACTTGCCGATGCCGGCCTCACCCCGCAGTACGAGCGAACCACTCTCACCGCGCGCTGCCGCTTCGAGCAGTCCGTCGATCAATGCGCACTCGCGCCCACGACCCACGAGCGCCGAAGCCCGCCGATGCGCGTCAGAACCACCCATCAGCCCACATCATCGCGCACTCCTCGCTCCGGCTGGACTCTTCGTCGCCGCTCGAGCGAGCTCGCACCTATCCGACCGGCGATTGACCGGCGACGCACCCGATGCGACCGGACGGGAGCGGTGAGACCGTCCGGCCCATGCAATCACTCCTCCACATAGAACTCGCGCGAGCTCTGGCCGCCGAACGGCAGCGAGAAGGCGAGCGCCGATCACGAGCTCGCGAGATGCCCCGCCCCGCACGAAGCGATCGGCGTCGGCTGCGGCTCCTTCTCCAGCCACGGAGAACGCCGCCGCGCGCACGACTCACTGCCTCACGAGTGGCCGGTCGCGGCCCCGCGGATGGGGCCGACCTGAAAGGCCGCGGGCCGGTGGCCGCCACTTCCGTCTGGAATTGCCGACAGCGCGAGGTGTATAGAGCAAATTAGTCAGATATTGACTAGTCAGAGACAAACTAGTATGTTGCTGACCATGATCCAACCAAAGAGTCCCCGCCGCTCGGCTCTCGGCCTGACTGTCCTGTGGCAGCTGATGAACGAGCCCATGCACGTGTACCGGATGCAAAAGCTGTTCGAGGCCCAGGGCAAGGACCGCGTGGTCAACGTGCGCTCCCGGGCGAGCCTCTATCAGACGCTCGACCGGCTAGAAGGACACGGGCTCGTCGAGGTGCTGCACACGACCCGCGTTGAGGGCTACCCCGACCGGGTCGTGTACGCGATCACCGACGCCGGCCGCGAGGTCGCCCGCCAGTGGTTGCGTGAGATGCTCCGTGTGGTCGAGGGCGAGTACCCCGAGTTCATCGCCGCCCTGTCGATCCTGTTTGGGCTCGAGCCGCGAGAGGCGCAGGCAGAGCTCGAGTTGCGGGCCGAGCAGCTCGCAGCCGCGCTCGCCGAGACCGAATCGGTGCTGACCGGTGGCCCGGCCGGCCTGCCGCGGCTGTTCTTGCTCGAGGAGGAATACCGCAAAGCGCTCCTTCGGGCCGAGCTCGGCTGGCTTGATGGCGTGATCGCCGACTTGCGTGAAGGACGCCTGGCCTGGAACGAGGAGTGGCTGCATGAGATCGCAGCCACATTCACACCGACCGATGACCACGAGGAACCGGAGGACAGCTAGATGACTGCCACGATCGAGGCTCACGGCCTCACCAAGCAATACGGGAAGATCAAGGCCCTCGACGGCCTGGATCTGATCGCCCAGCGCGGGCAGGTGACGGCGGTGCTCGGTCCGAACGGGGCGGGCAAGACGACGTTCGTGCGGATGGTGGCAACACTGCTGCGGGCTGACGCGGGCACGCTGCTCGTCGCAGGCCATAACGCCCACCAGAATCCTGCCGCGGTCCGGCGCATGATCGGCCTGGCGGGCCAGTTCGCGGCTGTCGAGCCGGCGATGACCGGGCGTGAGAACCTCGAGATGGTCGCCGGCCTGTTCGGCCTGAGCCGGCGCGCGGCGAAGGCAAGCGCCGCCGCCGTGCTCGAGCAGCTCGGTCTGGTCGAGGCCGGCGACCGGCTGGCTCGCACCTATTCCGGGGGGATGCGCCGGAGGCTTGACCTCGGTGCGAGCCTGGTCGGCGCTCCGCGGCTGCTGCTGCTCGATGAGCCCACCACGGGCCTGGATCCTCGCAGCCGGATCGAACTGTGGGACGCGATCCGGGCGCTCGTGCAGTCCGGAACCGACGTGCTGCTGACCACCCAGTACCTCGATGAGGCCGACCATCTCGCCGGCCAGATCGTGATCATCGACCACGGCCGGGCGGTCGCCGCCGGTACTCCCGCCCAGCTCAAGCAACGGATCGGCGGCAACGTCATCGAGGTGCACGTCCGCGACAGCCGGGACGTAGCGACGATCGCCGAGCTGCTCGGTCGCCTGGGCGAAGGTGTCGCACAGGTCGACCAGGCTTCGCGACGGGTGAGCGTACGGGTCGACTCCAGCGGGGACGGACAGATGACCGCACTGCAGTCGCTCCACGCGACGGGCGTCGAGCTAGACGGCATCGCGATGCGACAGCCCAACCTCGACGAGGTGTTCCTCACCCTCACCGGGAAGCGACCAGACGACGACAACGACGCCATGGCCGCTCGCGCGGCGTGACTGAAAGGAACGACTGTTTATGACAACCATCGCTTCGACCATCGACCGAAGCCCGGCGACAGCCGCGCACCGCCAGACAGGGCTGGCCAAGAGCACTCTGACCGTGGCACGTCGCTCGCTGCTGCGCTACGTGCGCACCCCGCAGCTGATCGTGCTCTCCACGGTCCAGATGTCGCTGTTCTTCCTGATCTACCGCTATATGTTCGGCGGCGCGATCCACATCGCCGGGATGTCCTATGTCGACTACCTAGTCCCGGGGTTCATCGCGACCGGAGTCCTGTTCTCCGGCATGGGGACCGCGGCCTCGATGGCCGAGGACCTCGAGCAGGGATTCATCGACCGTCTGCGCTCACTCCCAATCCCACGGGCTGCCGTGCTCACCGCCCGAGCGATGGCGGACACTGCGTTCCTCGCCTGGAGCACCGCGTTCACCGCGGCCGTTGCGTTCGCGGTCGGGTTCAGTCTCCAGGGCTCGGCGATCGACGGGTTGGCCGCGTTCGGACTCGTGATCGTATTCGGGTTCGCATTCGAGTGGCTGTTCATCACGATGGGGATGTTCGCCGGCAACGCGCAAGCCGCCCAAGGCATGGGAATGATCGTGTTCCCGCTCGTGTTCATCTCCAGCGCATACGTGCCGGTGAGCTCGATGCCCGGATGGCTGCAGGCGTTCGCCAACCACCAACCGCTGACCTACATGGTCGACGCCGTGAGATCGCTGACGCTCGGATCACACGCACACGCGCTGCTCGGCCACCCCAGCTCGTACTACATCACCCGCGCCCTGATCTGGACGCTCGCGATCCTCGCGATCTCGCTACCCATCGCCGTCGCGAAATATCGGCGCGGCTAACCCAAACAGGCCCGCGTAGGCCGAAAGGAGCACCACCATGACACCCACAGATACCGAAACCGTCCACGTCCGCGCGCATAACCGGTCCGTCAAGCGCCTCGGCGACTGGACGACCGCACGCCGCTTCGACGTGCGCGCCTCCCGCGGCCTGGTCGTGCTCGACCTGATGCTGCCGAGGATCGCGCCAGGCGTGATCGATATCGCGCTCGATATAGATCACGCCACCGTCAAGCTCCTCGTACCCGACGGGGCGATCATCGACGACGGCGACCTGCGCCGCGTCGGCCGTGGCCGGGTGAAGGACTGGACGGGATCCGGCGCCCCCGGTGGGCGCCGGATCAGGCTCGGCGGTGAGATGCGAAACGCCGAAGTGCGCGTGCACCGCGGTGGCGTCGCGATCCTCTCCCTGCTCCGATCGCGTCGCAGTCGCAACCAAGTCCAGAACGCCCACCGCGAAGGCCGCCTCAGCCCGACCGCCTGACATGGACAGACCCGGCCGGCTCCGCCCCGCCACCGCCGTCGCGCCACTGATTCCGAGCGCCGGCAGGCAGGGCCGGCCGTGCCGCAGCCGCACGAACGCCGGGCGCAACGTAAAACGATCGAGATCCGAGGAACGAAATGAGTGCTGTTGTCGACATACACGCCCCGAGCGTGGCGAAGACCGAGCATGCCGTGGTGATCGCCGGAGGCGGGCCTACAGGCATGATGCTGGCGGCTGAGCTGGCGTTGGCGGGGGTCGATGTCGCGCTCCTCGAACGTCGAGCCGATCACGTGCTGGCCGGTTCGCGAGCCGGCGGGTTTCACTCGCGCACGATCGAGGTGTTGGACCAGCGCGGGGTCGCTGACCGGTTCCTAGCCGAGGGTCAGGTCGTTCAGGCTGCGACGTTCGGCACGACGGTGTTGGACATGAGCGACTTCCCGACGCGCCATCCGTATTCGCTTGGGATCTGGCAGAACCAGATCGAGCGGATCATGTCCGAGTGGGTCGCCGAGCTGCGGGTGCACATCCGTTACGGGTGTGAGGTGAAGGGCTTCACGCAGGACGACACGGGGGTTGATGTCCGACTGTCGGGTGGCGAGTCGATGCGGTCGCGGTATCTCGTCGGGTGCGATGGTGGACGGAGCCTGATCCGCAAAGCGGCCGGTATCGAGTTCCCGGGGTGGGATGCGACAAGGAGCAACCTGATCGCCGAAGTCGAGATGACCGAGGAGCCGGAGTTGGGCATCCGCCACGACGAGAAGGGCACCCACGCCCTGGGCAGGTTGGAGTATGAGATCCGCGACGGAGAGGTCGTCTACCGGGATGAGGGGCCGATACGGGTGATGGTCACCGAGGAGCACGTCGGACACGCGGCCGAGCCCACTGTGCGCGAACTCAGAGACGCGCTCATCTCCGTCTATGGCACCGACTACGGGATGCAAAACCCCACATCGATCTCCAGGTTCACCGATACGACTCGGCAGGCCGCGGCCTACCGCGCGGGACGGGTGCTGCTGGCCGGCGACGCGGCGCACGTGCATTACCCGGCGGGTGGACAGGGCCTCAGCCTGGGCGTCCAGGATGCGGTCAACCTCGGCTGGAAGCTGGCACAGGTTGTCGCCGGGACCTCCCCGGAAAGCCTCCTCGACACCTATCACGCCGAGCGTCACCCCGTCGCTGCCCGCGTGCTCAGGTACACGATGGCGCAGGGTGCGCTCCAGCGCCGTGACGATCGCATGCAGGCCCTGGTCGATCAGGTGTCGGAGCTGGCGAGCATGGAAAAGCCTCGCAAACGGCTCGCCGGCCTTCACTCCGGGCTCGACATCCACTACGACCTCGGCGAGGGACACCCGCTGCTCGGCCGCCGGATGCCCGATCTCGACCTGGTCACCTCGGGCGGCCCGGTCAGGGTAGCCAGGCTGCTGCACGACGCCCGCCCGCTGCTCCTCAACCTCGGCGATCCCGGCGGCTGCGACATCACTCCATGGGCGGACCGCGTCCGGCTGATCGACGCTGAATACATGGGTGCGTGGGAGCTTCCAGTGATCGGCGAGATCGCCGCTCCCACCGCCGCGTTGATTCGGCCGGACGGGTATGTCGCTTGGGTGCAAAACGGCACAGACGTGCGGCTCGCTGACGCGCTCACCACCTGGCTCGGACCGCGTCGTGCGACCTAGCTGCGGATCGCCTTGCAAATCAACCACACCTCCGATGGCCGTGTGCTTGCTAGCTGCCGCACGTCCCGTGGCCGCGAGCAGCTGCGATCTCCTTGAAGCTACCGGCAGCGCCGTCCGCTGTGAGACGCCGGGGCAGTGGTCGCGGCTCGCTGGCGCGACCGAGTCGGCCGTCGCCGCGCCAGGTCGTTCGTAAAGGAGCGGCCGGGTTGCGAGCGGCCGGCAACCGTGGCCGTATCCTGCGAACAGATGTCGTCGCACGTTGATCGACGTTGCTGGTGGCGGCCGCTTTTCCTGCGGCCCCGCTGATCTCTGTCCACGGGCCGCCCTGAGCGGCCCGTCACCTACCGTCGATGTCGTGCGCTCAGGAGGCCCCTAAGCGAAAGGCTCTTGATGCCTCAACCTCAACCGATCTTGGCTCCGACCACGGGCGTGTTCGCGCCCCGGGTCCTGACCGGGGATCGTCCGACTGGACAGCTGCATCTAGGGCATCTGTTCGGCACGCTCGAGAATCGCGTCCGGCTCCAGGACGAAGGGGTCGACATGTTCGTGGTGATCGCCGACTACCAGACAATCACCGACCGCGACAGCCCCGCTTCGCTGCCCACTGATGTCGAGGAGCTGCTCGCCGACTATCTCGCCGTCGGAATTGACCCCGCTCGTACGACGATCTTTGCGCATTCGCTGGTCCCTGAGCTCAACCAGTTGATGCTGCCGTTTCTCAGTCTCGTCACGTTGCCTGAGTTGCTGCGTAACCCCACGGTCAAGGACGAGGCGACCGCAGTCGGCATGTCGGCGCTCAACGGTCTGATGCTCACCTACCCCATCCACCAAGCGGCCGACATCCTGTTCTGTCGTGCGACGCTTGTCCCCGTCGGCAGCGATCAGCTTCCCCACGTCGAGCAGACCCGCGAGATCGCACGTCGGTTCAACCGCCGCTACGCCCTTGAAGGCCCCATCTTTCCGGAGCCTGAGGCTCTCCTGGGGGACGCACCGACGTTGCTCGGCACCGACGGACGCAAGATGAGCAAGAGCCGACACAACTCCATCGCGCTGGCGGCAACCGAGGACGAGACGGCGCGGCTGCTGCGTGCCGCGAAGACCGACGCGGACCCCCACATCACGTTCGACCCCGAGACGCGGCCGGAGATCGCGAACCTCGTACTGCTGATCGCATTGTGCGAGCACACCGATCCTGGAGTGATTGCGCAGGAGATTGGAAGCGCCGGAGCCGTCGAGCTAAAACGGCGCGCCACCGAGGCCGTCAACGAGCGGCTACGACCGGTCCGCCTGCGCCGCGCAGAGCTCATCTCAGATCGGCCCTTCCTGCGCGAAGTGCTGCGACACGGCAGCACGGTGGCGCGCGACATCGCGGCGACGACGCTCAGCGAGGTCGCTGACGCGATGCACACCACCTACTAAAGGCAGGCCTGGCAGACCACTGCTGCGTGTCGCCCATCCGGGTGCGATGGGTCGACTGCTGCACTTCGCCGGTATCGGGTGCGATCGCCGATGGGATAGCGATCGATTAGGTGGGCGACGAGACGGGGGTTTCGTAGGTCATGCATCGTCATCGACCAGGTCGGTGGGGGACTGATGGTGTAGCGGTGCTCGCCGGTGAGTTACGGGCCGTCGGCGTCGGTCGGGGTCGTTGCGTTGCCGGGTCAGGAGTCGGGTAGGTTCGAGACTGATGGCTGTGACTTTGCCGACGTCGATCGAGGTGTGACGGTGCCGGTCGGGTATTTGTGGTCGGTCGGGGTTGTCGCGCTGGGCACGTTGTTGGCACTGAGACCACTGCGCCGCCCGTGGCCACTGGGCCCGCTGAGCTTTTTCTTCGGGATCGTGGTCAACGAACTTCCGTTCGTTGCGTTCTGCTGGCTGCTCGCCTGGACGTTGCTGGCACTCGCGCAGGGTGGCTTGAGCTCCCCGGTCGGCCTGGCGGCGCTCGGTGTCGCTGCGCTGACCACGACCGGACTCGTGGCCGTCGCTTGGCGGGGGCTGCAGGCCGGCCCGGCCATCGAGCAGGCGATCGGCCGCGAGCTCGGCACCGGCCGGTGCCGGGCGTCCGACCCCCCAACGCACCCCCGCCTGCCGAGGGGGTATTCGCTCGCTCGCGTCCTGTTGGCACCTTTCCCGGTGTGGCGCCGTGATGTGGAGAGGATCGCGAACGTCAACTACGGAGACGCAGGGAGGGCCAATCAGCTGGATGTCTATCGCCACCGCTCCCATCCGTCCGGCGCGCCAGTGTTGATCCACTTCCACGGCGGACATTTCCGGATGGGCGCCAAGAGTCGCGAGGCCCGCGCGATCTTTTACCGGCTCGCCGGCAATGGCTGGGTGTGCGCCAGCGCGAACTACCGGCTACGGGAGGCAGGCCGGTTCCCGAACTCCTTGATTGACGCCAAGAAGGCGATCGCCTGGGCGCGGCGTCACGCAGCGCAGTACGACGCTGATCCGACAGTGCTGGTGGTCGCGGGCAGCTCCGCGGGAGCGCACCTGGCTTCAATGGCCGCGCTCACGCCCAACGACCCGGCGTTCCAGCCTGGGTTTGCGGGCGAGGACACCTCCGTCAGCGCGGCCGTTTGTCTCTACGGCTATTACGGCGACCGCGGTTCCACCGGGCCACTGGCCTCGTCACCTCTGGCGTACGCGCACGCGAATGCGCCCCCGTTCTTCGTTGCTCACGGCACCAACGACACCGCCATATCTGTCGACGCGGCCGCACGCTTCGCCGAACAACTGCGAGGCATCTCCGCCAGCCCGGTCGTCTACGCGCAACTGCCCGGGGCGGCGCACGTCTTTGACATGTTTCGCTCCCTGCGGCTGGGAAGGGTCATCGACGGGATCGAGGCCTTTGCCGCCCGGGTTCATCACAGTCTTCCAACCCCCGGGACAGGCCCGCCAACCGAGCCCATCCGCGGAGATTGAGCAGCGTGGATGCCGTCGGCTGCCGACGCTTCACACCCATGAGCATCGCTCGGCGCCGGTTTTCATTTCAAGGCCGAGCCATCTGGGCGGTTCGGATGTGGCCGACCCTGGCGTTTGCTCCGAGCTCGCGACCCGCCGGAGCGGTAGTCGGTGGCTGAGTTTCGCCGGGGGGGCGACGTTGCGGATGCCGGACCCGTCTTGATGTCGCCGGTGTTCTGCGCGGCCTCGTCTGTCCGCTCGACGTGCCGGGTGTCGTTTGGTCGAGCCGCCGCCTGTCGATATTGAGCTCGCGTGGGCGAGCGTCGGATGGCGTTCAGAAGCAGGTCTGTGAGCGCGTTGGCGTAGACGCGGGCGTCGGCTTCGGGGTGAGCTTCGAGATAGGCGATCATCGTGTCGACGGCGCCTTGGTAGGTGACTGCCATGACGCGCGTGTCGAAAGCTCGCAACGAGCCCTCCTGTTGACCGCGCTGGAAGAGTTTCGCCTGGGCTTGGTAGGTGTCGTCGTAGGCGCGCAGATCGAGTCGCGGGGCGCCATCCGGGCGACGGAGGTTGTGGGCGATCTCGTCGATCGCGCGCAGCTCGCGGGCATGGGTCTGGCGCAGCTGCGAGGCGTAGTTGACCGCCGCCCTGACGATGTCCGGGGCCTCCACGTTGAGGTCGGTGCCGCGGCATGAAGGCGAGCCCGGCCCCTCAGACATGGCCTGCGGTGCCGGGGAACTCTGCGATCAACTCGGCGGCGTCGGGTTGGTCGATCATCTATAACGTCCGCGATCGCTGGCTCACGCCCGGTCGCGAGTCGGGCAGGGCGACGACGCGCCGGCGGCTGTCCTCGAGAGGGACGAACACGTCGACCGACAGTAACGGGACATGGGGAGACGGCCTATCCCGGAACAGGACCACGATCCTCTCGGCGCGGTGCCGCGGTGCCGCGGTGCCGCGGAGCCGCGGAGCCGCGAGCCGCGGGCCGCGGGCCGCGGAGCGCAAGCGCTCGCCCGCAGTATGGCCCGCTACTGCGCGTCGGCCGCCAGGCTCCGTAACCGCCCGCTCCCATCGACCGCAGCCCTCGCCAACCGACGATGGCCCTTCAGACTGGGCGGTGCGGCAGCGTGAGGATCTATCCTGTGCCTCTCCCCGGTGTTGGTGGTTGGCAGCTTCCTGCCTCCAAGGAGGCCCGGATGGACCAATGTGGTTAGGAACCGCGCCTAGCCGGCCCGGCGGCGGTAGAGGACTCCGGCGAGCGTCACCGAGATCGCGATCAGTCCGAGGCTCCAGATGATCGCGTGCCACTCGCTGCTTGCGGCTGGGTTTCCGTTGAGCAGCGCCCGGACGGAGTCGGCGACCGCGGTGGCGGGCTGGTTTGCGGCGAACCCTTGCAGCCATGACGGCATCGTGTGTACGGGCACAAACGCGCTGCTCGCGTAGGGCAGGAAGCTGACGAGGAATGCGATCCCCTGCGCGGTCTCCGGGGAGCGGACCATGATTCCGATCGCCGCCGCAAACCACGACAGCGCGAGTACGTAGAGGGCAAGGATGCCGATCGCTGCCGTCCAGTTGCCGGGGGCGCCGTGTGGCCTGAAGCCGATCGCGAGCGCGACCGCAAATACGACTGCCGACGACAGCAGATTTCGCAGGACGCTGGCCATCACGTGGCCGTTGATCAACGTTTCGCCGCGGACGTCGAGCGAGCGGAAGCGGTCGATGATGCCGGTGGTCAGGTCGTGCGAGACGCTGACCGCGGTGGTCGCGGCGCCGAATCCGACGCACACCAGCAGTACACCAGGGACGACGTAGTCGACGTAGCGGCTGCCGGTGTGGATCGCCCCGCCGAACAGGTAGACGAACATCAACATCAACAGGACCGGCAGTACGAACGCGGTTATCAGCGAGTCGACATTGCGCAGCGAGAGACGCAGCGAGCGGCTCACCATCGTTTGTGCCTCGGTCCAGATGCGGCTCGGCGCCGGCGTCGTACGCTCTCGGATCGACACGGCGGATGGACGATCAAACATCGGCGGTCTCCTTTGCGGTGGTGTTGAGGTGGCGGTCGGTGAGGGCGATGAAGACGTCGTCGAGGCTCGCCTGGACTAACGAGAAGCGGGCGATCCGGGAACCCTCGGGATCGAGCTCGTCGAGCAGAGCTCGGACGTCGGGCGCCGTGCCGTCGGTGGCGACGCCGATCGTCAGCAGGTCGCTCTCGGCGTGGGTGGCGCGGTCGCCGACTAGCTCGCAGAGCTCATCGAACGCGGCCGCGTTGCTCAGCTCCAGGTCCAGCCGCTGACCGGCGATCTGCTGTTTGAGCTCGGCGGCGCTTCCCTCGGCGACGATCGCGCCGCGGTCGAGCACTGCGATCCGGTCCGCGAGGGTGTCGGCCTCCTCGAGATATTGGGTGGTCAGGAAGACTGTGACCCCGGTCGCCGCCAACTCGGTGATGAGCTGCCAAGTGGCCCGGCGACTGCGTGGATCCAGGCCGGTCGTCGGCTCATCGAGGAACAGCACGTCCGGGTGTCCGATCAGGCTCGCCGCCAGATCGAGCCGTCGGCGCATTCCGCCCGAATAAGTGCTCAGCCGCCGGTCGGCCGCGCCGACCAGGTCGAAGCGCTCGAGCAGCTCGGCGGCGCGGGCCTTGGCCCGCGCTCGCGGCAACTGCCGGAGCGCAGCGATCATCTGCAGGTTCTCGCGTCCGGTCTGCAGCTCGTCGACCGCGACGTACTGCCCGGTCAGGCTGATCCGGTGGCGGACGTCTTTGCGTTGGGTGACCACGTCGTAGCCGGCAACAAGCGCTCGTCCGTCGTCAGGAGCCGCCAGCGTGGCCAGGATCCGCACGGTCGTGGTCTTGCCAGCGCCGTTGGGGCCCAGCAGCGCGAACACGGTGCCGCGGGGGACCCGCAGTTCGATCCCATCGAGCACCACGTGGTCCCCATATGACTTGCGAAGGCAGACTGCCTCGATTGCGATTTCGTCGAACATGTATCTCCTAAACGACGAGTGACGGATAAACTGCGTATGTGATACGCGCATGTGCGTAAGGTATACGCAGTTTTTGCACCTGTCAAGGAGACCGACTGAAAGATGAGCGCCGAAAGCAACCACCAGGACGATTCCCGCAGGGAGGAGAGCGCGCCGCCGCGCCCGATTCCGCCCAGCATCGAGCTGGCGTGGGGCCTACGCGATCAGGGCGCCCGCGGCCCCAAGCGGGGGCTGGCGCTCGGGCGGATCGTCGAGGCGGGAATCGCGATTGCCGGCGAGGAGGGCCTCGACGCGCTGTCGATGGGCCGGGTGGCGCGGGAGCTCGGAGTCGGGACCATGTCGCTTTACCGCTACGTGGCCGCGAAACGCGAGCTGCTGGCGCTGATGGTCGACTCCGTGCTTGGTCTGCCGCCGCGGGCGCGGGAGGGCGAGGACTGGCGCGCCGGGCTGGCGCGGTGGGCGGTGGGTGCGCGCGACGCCTACCGGAACTATCCATGGGCGCTCAAGATCCCGATCGACGCGCCGCCGCTGGGGCCGAACAACATCGCTTGGCTCGAAGACGCGTTGCGGGCGCTCGCCGACACGCCCTTGTCCGAGCAGCAGAAACTCTCCTCGGTGCTGTTGGTCACCGGCTTCGTCCGCAACGACGCGACACTGACGGCAGATTTCGCGGCGGCCGCCGGAGGCGAGCTGGTGATGCCGGGCTACGGAATGCTGTTGGCGAAACTCACCGACGAAGCCGACTTCCCGGCCTTGCACCGCGCGATCGCCTCAGGGGCGCTCGACGACGAGGACGACATCGACCACGAGTTCAACTTCGGCCTGGAGCGGGTGCTCGACGGGATCGAGGTCTTGATCGAGCGCGAGGGCGGGCGCGGCACAGGCCACGGGCGCCGCGAGAACTCCGGGCGGCGCGGGACGAGCGCATAAGCGGGCAGGGCAAGCTCCGGATCGAGCAGCGCGAGGGCTCTGTCGACCTCTACCTCGGCCCCGAGCAACCGGCGCGTGCGCCTAAGGCCAACTGGATCAAGACCGAGCCCGGCGAGGGCTTCGTTATCTCCTGCGCCTCTACCGGGCAACGATGCCGTTCTATGACCAAAGCTGGACCCCCGGATGACATCGTCCAGATCAACCGAAGAAGGAGGACAGATCCAGCGAAATTGACGGACAGTCCGCCTCGAGACTTCCCAATTCACAAAGATTGAGTCGTCTCGAAGGCCGATCCGGGCTGGCCTGAGGCTTCCGCTCCGGTCCACAAACTCCCGGAGCGACAGTCGAGCGCTCATGCCGGTGCGGTGGGATAGGCCGAGCGTCTTGCGACGCTCGGCCCTCCGAGGAACCGGACGTGCGACTTTCACCGCATCCGGCCCGAGCAGGCCCGTCAGGTCTGATCACACAAGGCCCTACGATTCGCTCAACACGGAACGAGTCGTCCGCAGGTCCACTCACCGCGGCGATGACCGCCGTGTCTAGTTGGTCCATTGGTTCTGGCGTCGTCGTCTTCCGGGTCCCACCTGACCACGTCAGCGCTCTTTCGGGCCGGATCACAAGGATCCGTATCCGGCTGGTTATCCGGGACGATCGCGAAGAGGGCGCGACCGCGCTCTCTCGGTTTCCCGCTGCGTTTCGGCCGCCGGCATTCGTTTCTTGGTCATCCTGTTCCCGCCGGGGAGTTGAGCTCTCGTCACGGTCGCCCGACCGAACCCACAGGATTCGGACCCCGACGGGTCTCCGCGCTCCGCGCGCACGAGCAACAACCGGGGTGGGCGACCCGTCTACCCCGAGGACGGCGGTGCTCGCCCTGACCGGAGTCGCTCGCCGGCGGTGGCCGTGTCGGCCATGCCGAGAGGCTGACATTCGATCCCTCACCCAGGTAGAGCAAAGCGTCACCGTCTCGCTATGACAAGAGTCGGCTATCTGCGTGCCGGAACTCGCTTCATCGCCGCGCAACGCGGCGACCCGCCGACCATCATCACGGGTGATAGTCGATCCGGCCGAGACTCGACGTGCCGCTCGCGGCTCGGCGCACAGGCTGGCTCGCGGCAGAGGTACTAGAGCCAGCCCTGTTCCTCGGCGATCCTGACGGCCTCGACGCGGTTGCGGGCGCCTGTCTTGGCGATCGACGCCGACAGGTAGTTGCGGACGGTACCCTCCGATAGGAACAGCCGCCGGGCGATCTCGGCGACAGTCGCACCGGGCCTGGCGGCGACGAGCACGTCCCGCTCGCGCGCGGTGAGTGGCGACTCCCCGCTGGCGAGTGTCTCGACGGCGAGCGCCGGATCGACGACCAGCTCGCCGGCGGCGACCCGGCGGATGGCGGCCGCCAGCTGGCGGGGCGGGGCGTCTTTGACGACGAACCCGCGGGCGCCGGACTCCATCGCGCGGCGTAGATAGCCGGGGCGGCCGAAGGTGGTGAGGATCAGTGCCCGGCATTCGGGGACCTCCTGGAAGAGGACGGCAGCGGCGGCCAGCCCATCGATCCCGGGCATCTCGATGTCCAACAGCGCGACGTCTGGCCGATGCTCTCGGGCAGCAGCGACGACCTCGTCACCACGCCCGACTGAGGCAACGACCTCGAAGTCGGGGTGCAGCGCGAGCAGCGCGGCGAACGCGCTTCGGATCAGCTCTTGGTCGTCGGCCAGCAGCAGGCGGATCATCGCGAGCTCGGCCCTGGGACCGTGACCTGCAGCCGCCACCCCCGCGGCTGGACCGGCCCCGCGTCCACCGTTCCACCGGCCGCGGCGACCCGCTCCCGCAGCCCGGCAAGGCCGCTGCCGACTGGCCCTGCTCCATTCGCGCCAATCCCGTTGTCGACGATAACTACTGAGGACGCGTCAATCTGCACCGTGCACGAGCTTGCATGTGCGTGACGCACGACGTTCGTGACACCCTCACGCACCACCCATCCGAACAGCTCCTCGTTCGCGGAATCGACCGTGTCCACCGCGCGGGGAAGTTCGGCGCTGATCCCGGCTGCGCGCAACAGCACGCGACCCGCGGCGAGCTCACCCGCGAGCGTCACCTGGCGGTAGTTCGCGACCGTCGCCCGCACGTCGCCGAGCGCGCGCCGCGCGAGCGACTCGACCTCCGCGATCTCGTCCAGCGCCCGCGGGACATCGGCCCGCGCCAGTTGGCTCGCAAGGCCGGCCTTGACCGTGATCGTGGTCAACGAGTGGCCGAGCAGGTCGTGAAGGTCCCGCGCGATCCGGGTCCGCTCGTTCTCGGCCGTGAGCCTAGCCAGTTCCGCCCGCGCGTCCGCGAGCGCCTGGTTACCCCGAAACACCTGCAGCACGCCGAACGTTACGAGTGCGACGACCGGAATCGGCGCGACCGTGTCCACAGCAGTCCCAAGTCCGTCGTGCCAAGACGGAACGACGAGCGTGACGACCAGCGCGGCCAGCGCCAGCGCCAGCACCACCGGCGTCGCGCGCAAACCCAGTAGCACCACCGTCATCACGGTCAGGTAAACCCACATCACGAATCCGGTCTCATGGGCGAACGGCAGCTCGGCCAGCGACAGCGCCGCCACGACGACGTACAGGCCCCAGCGCTGACCGCCAGTCGCCGATGGCACCACACGAACGGCAAACAGCCACCACGCACAGAAGATGCCGATGACCGCATAACCGGCTACCGCCGCCACCCCGTGGGAGTACTTTGACACCGCCTGAACCACGTAGATCAGGTAGATCAGAGAGATCGCCGACACCGCGGTGCGCCGCCAGCCGCTGGTCCATCGGCGGTGCCCTGAGACCCACTGTGCTTCGGCCGCGCTCCTGGCGTCGACATCCACACCCATCTCGGACTCAGCGTACCCGTTCCTGGCGCGCCTCAAGCGTGATGCCAAGGCGCGCCAGGACAGGCTCCGGATAACCACCGGCACCGACTCGGTCGACGCTGCGCCGGTCAGCAGCTAGCTCTGCGCTCGAGCGCCCGCGCCGCTCGCCGGCGGTCATACGAGGCACTCGCGAGGAAGGCGAGCCCGACGGCAACCGCGATCGCGCCTGTGCCGATCAGCCTGCGGTCGGCGATGGCGCCGACCGACATCAGCACCACGGCAAGCGCGGTGACCGCCGCCCCGATGATCGTGCGCGTGCGGACGCTAAAGCGCCGCAGAAACGGAATAAGAAGGATCATGCTGTTCTCCGATCCGCGAACGGATTTGTCCGTCCGCCTGTTCGTAGAGGGTTGGCGTTGCACGGCCGACCCAGGAGCGACTCCCGTGCCCGCCATGTCGTGGCCAAAAGCCATGCTCAGAGACTGACGTCGGTTCCCCCGTCCCGGTAGAGCCGAACCTCACTACATCGCCATGACAAATGTCATCCACCGGCATACCGGAACACAGCCACCCCGAATGCGAGCAATCACCAGCCTCATCACCAACGACGACCCGGACACCATCCACCGATGAACACAGGCGCGGCACGCTCCGGCTGCCGGCGACAATCAGACGCCACTCGAGCAGACCGCTCGTCCCATCAACCACCGCGCCCACTCATCGAGACCAATCCCAGAACCGCGCTGAGACTCCCACATCCACGAGTGCGACACGAGGTCGCACGCTTCAAGTAAATCCGGGAGGCTGGAGGTTCCGCGGATGCCGTAGCGCTGATTCGGAGCTGTGCTCAACAGATCCCTCCCCGCCTTGACGTGCGTTGCAAGCAATCGCGCGGTGCGAAGCTCGAGGAACGCTAAAGGGCCAGCGATCCATCCGCCGGCCACGGGCAAAGGGAAGACCGCAGGGGCGAATCGCTTGAACCTTCGCTGACAGCCCGTCAAGCCGAGCCCCGCGCAGTGATGGAGGCCGGGGGCGGTACAGGACGTGGCGCTGAGATACGCCAGGTGCGGGCCGATGATCGCGGTCGGTCAGGGCGAGTACCACAGGTTCAACACGCGTCAGCTTCGCGGTGCGCCTGCAGCCGCCATGGGATCGCAGCACCGTCTGGGCAATCGCTCGGCCCTCCACCAGCACGGACATTGCTAAGGCCGCGGTCCCGCCAAACCACGGTGTTTGCTCAGCGCCAGCTAAGGCCTAGGTTGCCGTCGCCGTGCTCGGTCTTGAGGTCGTCGAGCGTGCTTGGGTCAGGCGCAGTGGCGGCGACGCGGTCGCTGCGCTCCAGAGCTGCCTTCATCCGCTCGCAACCAAACCCACCCGAAGTACCGGTCGCACCGCGGACTTCGACGTAGACCCCCGTGGGTACCTCCGGGAGGGGTGGACCTACCTGCGGTGAGGTTCCTGATGCTGGTTTTCCGCGACACGCGGTCACGGACGCCTCAAGCGACCGCGACCGGTACTTGCAGACGTCAGCGTCGTCGAGGCCGCCGGGCGTCGTGGTTGACTGCCGCTCAATGGCCGTTAGTTCGCGTCGCCGATCCAGGTCGCTGCCGGGCGATCTCCCACAGGTTGTCTCGGGCGAGGTGCTGGTCTGGACTGATGGCGCATGCCGGCGCAATCCCGGCCCTGGCGGGTGGGCTGCGGTGGTCTGTTGGGAGGATGGTGTCGTTGAGGAGCACAGCGGCGGATTGGCGCATACGACGAACAATGTCATGGAGATGGTCGCCGCACTGGAGGGCATGCGTGCGCTGCCGTCGGGGTCGCGAGCCTGTGTGGTAACCGACTCGCGTTATCTGCACGACGGCATGACCTCCTGGATGGCAGGCTGGAAACGCAAAGGCTGGAAGACGGCTTCGGGTGA
Source organism: uncultured Solirubrobacterales bacterium (assembly GCA_963805095.1). Classification (GTDB taxonomy): domain Bacteria; phylum Actinomycetota; class Thermoleophilia; order Solirubrobacterales; family Solirubrobacteraceae; genus Palsa-465. The sequence goes on along the minus strand of CAWDSW010000006.1, from coordinate 26,105 downwards.
CCCGGTCAAGAACCAGGAGATCTGGGTCCAACTCGACGCCGCGGCGTCAGACCACGAGCAGGTTCGCTGGCACTGGGTCAAGGGGCATATCGGCCACGCGCTCAACGAGCGAGCCGACTTGCTGGCGGTCGCCGCCACGCAGAACGCTGCTCGGTCTGCGCGCTGATATCCGGCCGCGAACAGAACCCGGGTCGGCGCGGGCACGGCCGCGGGATTGCGATCCCCGGTACCTCCGCTCGGACCAAACACGCTCGGTCCCTACGGCGGGTGTCGCTGCACGAGCAATCGCACGGCGAGTCGTTCCTGGCGGCGATGATCAACCGGTTCGATCCCGACGGCTTCTACCTGCTCGAGGAGCCGGAGGCCGCACTATCGAACCAGAATTACCTGACCTGCGTGCGGCGAATCCACGAGCTCGTCCAGCCAGCAGGTGCCGCTGGGCCCTCGGCGGTGACTCAGCGGGAGGCGCCACAGCGTGCGGTCGCGCGCGTCGGAGCTCGTTGTCGGGCGAGGCAGCCCAGCCTACGAGAGCAGACCGCCGGCGGGCGGCACAATCCACAGCCGCGGAGCCAGCTCCGAAACGACGGCGGGGTCCAGCTCGCCGACGGTGCCGATCCCGGAGCCTTCGATCGCCATCGAGAGCTCGCGCCAGGCCTGCGCAACGGGCGCGATTCGAGCGGTCGGCCCCCATCCGACGGCGCTGCGGAGCTCATCGGCTCGGGCGCGCGTTTCCCCGCGGGTGAGTTCGCCGAACGCCCGGTTGGCGCCGTCGACGTAGACCGTCGTTGCGAGGATGCGGTCGAGCTCGGACGGTCGATCGGTCACCGCGCCAGCCTCCGCGCCGCGACCGCCGCCTGCCCGTAGGAGATCCCGCCATCTCCCGGCGGCAGCAGCTCGGGCACCAACACCCGCAGACCAGCGGTGTGCAGACCGGCCGTTGTCGCCTCGAGCAGGCGGCGATTTTGGAAGACTCCACCCGAGAGAACGACCCTATCCGTCCCAGCCGACGCCGCCGCCACGCTGCATGCCACGACCGTCGCGGCCGCGACGCCGGCGTGGAAGCGAGAGGCGACGACCCCCACGCTCGTGCCCCGCTCGACATCGAGCACGAGAGAGCGCAGGGCCTCGAGCGGGTCGATCACGATCGATCCCTCTCCCCGGGACACCGAGAGCTCATAGGCGCCGCGCTCGCTCGGATCGCAGACGGCCTCGAGCTCGATCGCTGCCTGGCCTTCGTAGTTGACCTCGACCCGTATCCCGCACAGCGCGGCGACGGCATCGAACAGCCGTCCAATGCTCGTGGTGATCGGAGAGTTGAGGCCGGTGCGCGCCAGCTCTGTGACTAATCGCCAGTGCCGCTCGTCGACGACGCCTCGCAGTGCAGCGGGGATCGGGAAATCGCCCTCGTGCATGCAGGTCAGCCAGGCGCAGGCCATTCGCCAGGGCTGGCGGATCGCGCGCTCACCGCCGGGGAGCCGGACCTGGCGCAGCGCTCCGGCGCGCCGGAAGCCGGCCAGGTCGCCGACCAGCAGCTCGCCGCCCCACACGGTCCCGTCGGTCCCGTAACCCGTGCCATCGAAGATCGCTCCGACGGCGCTGCCCTGCACACCGTGCTCGGCGAGGCACGCCGCCAGGTGAGCATGGTGGTGCTGGACGGCGACGCGCTCGAGACCACCCTCGCCATCTGGCGCTCCCTCGAGCTCGAGCGCGTACTTCGTGCTCAGGTACTCGGGATGCAGGTCGTGGACGATGATCTCGGGCTCCACCGAGAAGAGCCGCTCGAGATGCCGGATGCCTTCGGTGAATGAGCGCAGCGTCTCATAGTTCTGAAGGTCGCCGATATGGTGGCTGACCCAGGCTCGTGATCCCTTGGCAACACAGAACGTGCTCTTCAGCTCGGCGCCGCAGGCCAGGATCGGGCGCTCTGCCGGGTCGGGCAACGGGATGCTCGCAGGGACGTAGCCGCGAGACCGGCGCATGAACATCGGCCGGAAGCGGCCATCGCCGTCGGCGTCCGGGTCCCCGGCCGCCACCGCGCGCAACACGGAGTCGTCGGTGCGGGTCTCGATCGGCCGGTCGTGAACCAGCAGCATGTCCGCAGTTCCCGTGAGCCGGGTGAGCGCGTCATCATCGCGGTAGGCGATCGGCTCGTCAGATACGTTGCCGCTCGTCATCACCAGCGCGCACCCGGCATCCGTGAGTAACAGGTGATGCAGCGGCGAGTAGGGCAGCATCACACCCAGATCCGGCGCCCCGGGCGCGACCGACCTGGCAACGCTGAGGGATTTCTCCGTCGTGGGGCCGGAAAACCCCCCCGCAGCGGCTCGATCACGGCGTGGAGCGAGCACAATCGGACGTTGCGGCGCGCACAGCAGAGACCGCTCGACCTCACCGAGCTCGACGAGCGACGCGGCGTCGCTGACGCTTGAGACCATCAGCGCGAACGGCTTGTCCTCCCGGTGCTTGCGCGCCCGTAGCGTGCTCACCACCGCCTCGTCGTCGGCCCGGCAGGCGAGGTGAAAGCCGCCGATCCCCTTGACCGCGAGGATTGCGCCATTCCGGAGAGCGGCGGCCGCTGCGCGCACATGATCGCCCGGACCGGGACCGTCGTGTGCGGGACGGCCGCGCGGATCGATCAGCCGGACCGACGGTCCGCATTCAGGGCATGCGTTCGGCTGCGCGTGAAAGCGCCGGTCCGACGGGTCTTCGTACTCCGCCCGGCAGCGGGGGCACATCTCGAATCCGGCCATCGTCGTCAGCGGCCGGTCATACGGAACGCCGCGCACGATGGTGAAGCGCGGTCCGCAGTTGGTGCAGTTGATGAACGGGTACCGATGTCGGCGGTCCCGGGGGTCGAACAGCTCGCGCAGGCAGTCGGCGCAGGTCGCCGTGTCCGGGGTCACCGGGGCGTCGGTCGCGACGCTGCGCGGGCTTTCGCGGATCGCGAACGAGCGCTCGCCCAGCGGGGCGAGCGCCGAGATCTCCACCCGTTCGACGACGGCCAGCGGTGGTGCGTCAGGAGCGAGCCGGTCGAGGAACTCGCCGACGCGCTCAAACCCGCCCTCCACCTCCAGCAGCACGCCGCGGGCGTCGTTCAGGACCCAGCCTGCGAGTCCGAGCTCGTCCGCGAGCCGGTACACGTAGGGGCGGAAGCCGACGCCCTGGACCGTGCCGTGAACCCGCACGCGTGTCCGGCGTGAGGGCGATGTCGACCTAGCCGACGAGTTCGCATAGCGCGTGGTAGGCACTCGCCTGCGCTTCCTGGATCCGCGGGATGTGTTCGGAGCGTGTGACGATCACGTGGTCGGCGAGGCCCTCCGAGCCGATCCTGCCACCGTCATAGCCGACCAGCGCGATCGTCGCCAGGTCCCGTCGCCGGGCCTCGTCCAGCGCCGCGATCACGTTCGCGGAGTTTCCCGAGGTCGACAGCGCAATCAGCACATCGCCGGCGACACCGTAGGCGATCACCTGACGCGAGAAGATCGCGTCGGTTCCAATGTCGTTCGCGATCGCCGTGAGGATCGAGGTGTCCTCCGTCAGGTCGATCGCGGGATGGCCTGCGCCGTGGAAGTCCGCCACCACGTCCATCGCATCGGTCGCAGAGCCGCCGTTGCCGAGCGCGAGCAACTTTCCGCCGGTGTCGAACACGGTCCTCAGCGTCTGGGTGGCGGCGATCAGGGCATCCCGGTTGTCGGTCAGGGTCTGCCGCCGGAGCGCGCTGACCTCCTGTGATTTCATCAGCGCCGAGCGACGCACATCGTCGAGGACCGGTGCGAGCGACGACTCCTGCTCGCCCAGAAACGGATACAGGAAGCTCGACGCGCCGGCGTCGTGGGTTCGCCGCGGCTGGCGCCCGTTCAGCAGCCCGCGGTGATCGAAGAACACGTGCACCAGCTCCCACAGCACGTGGTAGAGCGTCTCGACGAGCTCCTGCCGAACGTCGGGGTCCTCGGAGGGAGGGTCGAACTCCCATTCGGCGCCGGTCTCGCGCGTGAACGCAACGGTGAGGCAGCCGCGCGACCGGGCCACCGTGATCGCGCGGGCCGCCTGGCCATCGTCGTCCCCGGTCCCGAACGCGATCGCGATATCCTCGGCAGCTGCGATCAGCTCGACCTGACGCGCGACGTCGCCGCCCTCGGCCGCCAGCCCAATCGCCGGCAGGGCTCGCTTACCGACGATCACCGGGTGCACGAACTCGACCGCCACGTGCCGTGCGTCGGAGCGCGCCGCCGGCGTCTGCCCGAACGCGATCAGTCGGCCGCCGCGGGCGAAGCGCTCCGCCATCAGGTGGCAGAGATCCGCGAGCCGACCGGACTCGGCCTCGAAGAATCGCTGGTTCGCCGCGGTCCGGCGCTCGAGCAGATCGTCGATCTGGGCGGCGGGGTCGATCCCGACGGTGACGCTCCGATTCACGCGGCAGCCCCCTGACGCTCACGAGTCGCCATCCTCACCAGCCAATCTCGCCAAGCTTCGACGCCCTCGCCGGTGCGCGCGCTGAGCAGGATCACCTCCACGTCGGGGTGGACCTGGTCGATGTTGTGCAGCAGCTCCGCGACGTCGAACTCGAGGTGCGGAAGCAGATCGACCTTGTTGACGATCACGAGCTCACAAGCGCGGAACATGAGCGGGTACTTGAGTGGCTTGTCCTCGCCCTCGGTGACCGAGCAGACCATCACGCGCGCGTCCTCGCCGATCCTGAACTCGGCGGGGCAGACGAGGTTTCCGACGTTCTCGACGACCAGCAGGTCGATCTCGTCGAGCGGCAGGGACGGGATCGCCGAGCGGACCATGTTGGCGTCGAGGTGGCACTCACCGCCGAAGCTCGGGTCGGTGTTGATCTGCGTCACCGGCATGTGGAGCGACGCGAGTCGGTCGGCGTCCATCGAGCCCTGCACGTCGCCCTCGAGCACGCCCACGCGCACGCCGTCGAGCCCGTCGGAGATCTGCTCGAGCAGCGTCGTCTTCCCTGCGCCGGGAGCGCTCATGAAATTGATCACCCTGAGGCCGTGCCGGTCGAAATCCGCCCGGTTGGCGGTCGCGATCGTGTTGTTGGCGTCGAGTGCCTCCTCGACGACCGTCACCTTAACGCGATGCATTCTGCCTCCTCGACCTCGATTGACTCGACTTCGATTGACTCGACCTCGAACTCGTTTCCGGTCGCGATCTCGACTTGAGACCCGCCACAGGTCGGACACCTGAACGCCGGGATCTCGATCTCCCATTCCCGGGCGCACGGCGTGCAACGGAGGCGTGCGTCTATCACCTCCTGCTCGAGGCGCGCGCCCTCACACAGCGTGCCCCGGGCGACGAAATCGAAATAGAACTCGAGTGTGTCCGGCACCACCTGCCGCAACCGTCCAACGCGCAGGCTCACGACCATCACCCGCCGTCCGCCCGCGTGCTTGACGGCTGTGTTGATGATTGCGCTGGACAGGGAGAGCTCGTGCATGGGCCGCCCAGCTCACTCGGCCGCGGCGCCAGCGAGCAGCCCGGTTGCTGTCTCCAACACCAGATCGACCGCCCGATCGACAGCCTTGTCTACGTCTTCCGAGAGGCCCCAACCCATCTCGTCGACCTCGGCTGGCTCGCACGCGATCACCATCACCCGCCCGGGCCAGGCGCCGATCGACTTCACGAACCGCAGCACGGTCTGCGGATCCATGCTGTGCGGATTGATCAGCTCGCCATCCTCGATGCCGCCATCCGTCGATGCCTCGTCGGGTTCGATCACGTACAACGTTCCGGGCTCACCACCCTGCTTGGAGACGTCGAGAATCACGAGCGCGTCGTACCCCCGCATCACCTCGTAGGCGAGGTCGAGCCCGCCGGTCCCCGCGTCCATCAGCGAAACTCCAGCGGGTAGCTTGTGCGTCGACAGCCGTCGGACGACCTCCCCGCCGAAACCGTCGTCCCGGAGCCAGGCGTTGCCGACTCCGGCCACTAGGACGCTCCGCAACCGCTCGTTCGACGCGCTCATGCTCCGATCACCGCCACCTCGGGGGCAAAGAAGTACAACAGCCTCCCGGTCTCTCGCATCAGGTCCTGACCGGGGTCGCCATCAATAGTCACGCCGAGATGTGTACGACCGTCGTAGTCGGTCATGATCCGCTCGATCGTGGCGGTCCTGCCGTCCAGCATCCGGGCCTGTATGTCGGCGTCCGGGCCGGGCCGGATGAGGACCTTGCCGCCGCGCCGGAATGTCTTGCCGTCGACATCGGCGACGTCTTCGCCCAGAGTCGGGTCGATCAGGCCCAGGGGCTCGCTCGGCGGCTCGTCGGTCTGCGGGTCGCGGAGCGTGACGCGACCGTGCAGGGCCGCGATGTCCGCCGGTGTCGCGGCCGCCGCGCGCGCGATCATCTCCCTGACCGCCGGGTCCTGCTGTTCGATCGCAGCGCGCTCGGCATCGCTCAGGACCTGGACGTGAAGCAGCAGCGCCTCCTCGATCTCAGTCGAGTCGAACAGCGAGCCGCGGCTTTCCGGGGCGATCCGGGGGTGGTCAGGCAGCACGATCGCCGCACCGACGATCGCATCGTCCGCGGGCGTCGCGAGCACCGGGAACGTGTTGACGCTGTCGTGCGGACGCTCGAGTGGCGAGACGAAGCGCCCGCCGGCCACCCGCAGGATCGGGTGGGTCGAGAGCAGTGAGCGAGCGAGTGCTCCGGCCCGCTCGAGACCGCTGCGCACGACGGTTCGGTTTTCAAGCCGGAGGGTCACGTCATAGCTGCCGGCGTCGAGCGCTTGCGCGGATAGGAGCAGGCCGACGATCAGCTCCGGCCCCTGAGGCGGCTCGATCCGTGCCTGCTTCTCCGCGGGCTGGAGTGCGAGCGCGCCGACCATCCCGCCGGGCAGCTCGATCCGCTGCGCGACGGCCTGGTGACGCTCGCCGTCGGCGACCAGGAAGCGCACCTCCGCACGCAGCACCGCGTCCCGCGGTGCTTGCAGCTGGCAGCGCAGCTCGAGGTGGTCGAAGGTGCTGGACAGGGTCTGCGCATACGCCGCCGGGTACACGATCCCGAACGGGGTGGGGGTGGCGTTCTTCGTCGCCCCAGGCGTGTATGGATACAGCGCGTAGCCCTCGAACAGGAGCGAGTCGACCAGCTGCTCGAGCGCGTCAGTCATCGAGTGCCTCGTAGACCGCGGCTTTCTTCGCCGGTGGCCCGCTGGCCACCGGCTCGCCCGAAGCCTCCTCCAGCAGCCGCCGCACACAGGCGTCCAGCGTCGCCAATCCGCGGTCGAGCTTCGCTCGCTGCAGCGCCTCCAGGGTCTCCGAGCGCAGCGCCACCCAGCCGGTGTTGGGGTAGTAGTGCTCGACGGTGTCGCGCCAGACCGACACCGGCATGCGGAAGTCGATCGACTTCGTCCAGGGCACCAGCACCATCTGCATCCGGCCGTCATCGCCCAGGTAGTAGATCGTTCCGTTGAAGTGCAGCGCCAGCGGCGCCTCGCCGTCGGGCAGCGAGTGCAGGTACTTGACGGCGGCGAGCTCGAGGTCGTAGCTGCACTGGATCGGCACGGAGACGACGGTCGAGCCGGTGAACGCAGGGACCAGCACGTCGAGCTTGCACCACACGAGGCTGCGGGTCGTAACGGCCCAGCGCTCGGGCTCCCCAAAGAGCTCCAGCAGCTTCTCGCGCGTGGGATCGTCATAGCGGCGGCGGGCCGGGTCGATCATCAGCTGGATCGTCAGCGCGATCATGTACACCGGCCGGCCGCTCGGTTCTGAGACCTTCAGGTCGAGCGTCATCATCGGCGCAGCCGCATAGCGCACGGGTCGCGCGCTCAGCACCTCGAAGTCGGGCTCGGGGATGGTCGGAGCGGTGCCACCGCCGTCGGTGATTGCAGCAGGGGTGCTCATCTCGCCCCCACCTGCCTGCTGATCGCTTCGCCCCGCAGGCGCTCGAAGAATTCGGCCACCGCCTGCTCGACCCCGTCGCCACCTGAGATCCCCTCCCAATGGGCCTTGATCGTGCCGGTCAGCGCATAGCAACGGTCGATCGGCGCAATCACATGGATCGGTGGGGAGGCCAGGCGGTTGACGATCAGGCCCTCCACGTCAGGCTCGAGTCCAGCGAGCACGGGGTTCAGAGCCACCATCCTGGTCCAGGACTCGAAGTGCAGCTCAGATTCGGTCGCGCCGCCGGGGCTCGGATACATCGCGACCACACAGGAGGTGACGGTCGACGCCATGAAGAACGCCAGGCCGATCGGGATCTGGAAGCTGGCCCAGACGTCGTCCGGAAGCTGCAGGTCGTCGAGCCACAGGGTCCGGTTGCCGACCGGCCGGTAGTCGCCCTCCGCTGCGCGCATCGCCCAGCACGCCTCGCAAGAGCAGACGATCTGACGCTCGGTGAGGTGAAGGAGGTGACGATGGTCCTCCGGGAGCGTGGTGCCGCACAGATCGCACAGGTCCGCTCTGACCGCTTCGGTTGCCGTCATGTCGGCGCCCGGCGCACGCCCGGGCTGTTTCGTCAGGCCGCGCAGACCGGAGATCATCTGTGCTCGCCTTCGCGTGGCGACTGCGTCGCCGATCTCGCGACGCTCGACGCCGGCCTCGCTCGCTCCGTCCCCACTCACGCCGCCAAAGCCACCTTCACGTGGCCCTGCTCCTGCAGCAGCGGCACCGGCTCGATCTGGAGGCGGTCGCCGTCGAGCGACCGTCCCGCTCGAGGCAGGAAGAAGGCGCGTTGGCAATGTCGGCAGGTCAGTGTGCCGGACTGCAGCTGTCCGTCGTGGACTGTCCCGCCGCAGCTGGCACAGACGTCGCGGTAGGCGAGCAGTGTCCCGTCGACATTTGCGATCAGCAGCGGGATTCCGCCGACGGTGACGGGGACGATCGTGCCCTCGTCGAGTTGGCCGACCGACCGAACCTCGAACCATGAGGGCGCCGGTGGGGGGGAGGCATCGGCGGATGAGTCTGACATCACGATCGGAAGCTCCATCCCGGTCGGCGCCGAACCGGTCACCATCGGCAGGCCGACGCCGCCCATCGTCTGCGGCGCAACGCCGACGACCTCGATCCCCTCGAGGTCCGGGGCGGCGTCCTCCAGCGCCTGCTTGATCGCCAGCTCGAGCGTCAACGCGGACGCGGAACAGTCCGAACAGCTTCCCTGCAGGTGAATCCGTGCGACGCTCTGCTCCAGCGCGAGCAGCTCGACGTTGCCGCCGTGGGACTCCATGTAGGGACGGACCGAGTCGAGCGCCGCCTGCACCCGGTCCTCCAGAGGCACTGGGTGCAGGTCATGGATCAGCAGCAAAGTCGAGACGAGCGTGTCCGCTGTCAGCGACACAGCGATCCGCTCGCCGACGGCACCCGCTGCGAACAGCGCGTCGAGGATCCGCTCGAGGCCGCTTCCGTACATCTGGACGACGGCAGCCACCAACTCCTCGGAGAGGCGCCGCACGGGCGAGTCCTCGGCGTGGTCAAGCGCCGTCTGCAGTTCCTGAACGCGCACGACGAGCTCCTCGGGGTGCTCGTGCGCGGTCGACGCCTCGGCTGTGACCCCCATCATCTAGGCCATCGCTGTCGGGGTGTGCATCACCTTGCGCACCCGGCCCTGGCCCATATACATGTGCACGCCGCACGGGAGGCACGGATCGAACGACCTGACCGCGCGCATGATGTCGACACCCTTGAAGTTATCGGGTCCGTTCTCCTCGAAGATCGGCGTGTTCTGAACCGCATCCTCGTAGGGCCCGGGAGTTCCGAACACGTCCCGTGGGCTCGCATTCCATGGCGTGGGGGGATAGGGCTGATAGTTGGCGATCTTCCCGTCCTGGATCACCATGTGGTGGGAGAGAACGCCGCGCGCGGCCTCGTGGAAGCCGCAGCTCACCGCGGTGTCCGGGACCTTGAAGTTGTTCCAGCTCTTGGTCCGGCCCGCCTGCACCTCCTTCATCGCCCGCTCGAGGCAGTGCAGCGCGATCAGCGCGCTGTAGGCCTGGTGGTATGTCCGCGCGCGATCACGCTCGATCGCGTTGGACTTCTCCGGGATCTTCCACTCGAGCTCCATCTCGGGCATGTTCGGCGAGCGCGGCAGCACCATCTGGATCGAATGACCAGTTGCTCGCGCGTAGCCAAAGTCGACGAGACCGGCCTTTGCCGTGCACCACTGGCGCGCGAACGGACCGCCGCCAGTGTCGCAGCAGACGTGCGTGTCGGTCCGCTTGTCGTAGATCCGTGGTGAAACCACCCAGGTGTACTTGTCCGTGAAGTCGCGCTTCTGCGGACGCGGCAACGTGACCTTGTTCCAGGGGTGGTTCTTGTCGACCGGGTTGCCGAGTGGGTCGTGGGTCACGAACGTGGGCTCGTTCTCCCACCCGTCGAAGTACGAGGAGCCGAGCAGGATCCTGATCATCAGGTTGATCTCGACCAGGTCGGTCGAGATCAGCTCACCGTTGATCACCACTCCTGGTGTTATGTAGCGCTTGCGCCCCCACTCGGTCATGTGGCGGTAGTCGTAGTCGACGTAGTCGGGGTCGTCGAACGAGCCCCAATTGACCAGGTTCGTCTCACGGAAACCGACCATGTCGTAGCCCGGCAGCTCCTGCAGGAAGAAGTCGTACAGGTCGTCGTGCATCGGCACGCTGCGCTTGACGTAGTCGAAGTAGCGCATCAGCCGCACGTAGTAGTCGGTACAGGTCTGGTGGGTGATGTCGGCGCTGCAGCCGCCGGGCATGATCGTCGACGGGTGCGTGTGCCGCCCGCCGAACAGGCAGTACATCTCCCGGGTATAACGCGCCACCTGCAAGGTCTCGAGGTAGAACTCGCCGGTGAACGGGTTGAGCGAGCGCATGATGTCGGCGATCGTCTTGAACCCGTGGATGTCGCTGCTCGGCGCCGGTGTCTGCTCGGCCTTGGCCAGTAGCGTCGGGTTGGTCTCCTTGACCATCTGCTCGCAGAAGTCGACGTTCGCCATACAGTCGTTGAAGATCGCGTGGTCGAAGATGTAGTCGGCCGTCTCAGCGAGATTGAATGCCAGGTCGCCCAGTACCGGAGGCTTGACGCCGTACGCCATGTTCTGGTTCAGGCACGAGCACGTGCAGTGGTTGTCACCGCAGATCCCGCAGATGCGGCTCGTGATGAAGTGCGCATCGCGTGGATCGATGCCCTTCATGAAGATGTCGAATCCGCGAAAGATCATCGAGGTGCTGTAACACTTGAGCACCTGCTGGTTGGAGAAATCGATCTCTGTATGGATTCCGAGACTGCCCACGATCCGCGTGATCGGATCCCAGGACATCTCCTTCACCATCACCTTCTGAGGGGTGTCAACCGCCATCTGTGTTTCTCCTCATTCGCTGTAAGCCGGATAGCCGCTTCTGGTTACGACAGATTGATCCGGCGATTCACCACCTCTTCGCGTATCCGGTCGTGAGCGTCTTGCCCCTGCGGCGCCACTCGGGCTCGTGGTCGTACTTCGTCCTGATGTTGCGGTGCCGCATGTAGCGCACAATCGGGCCGTAGCTGTACTTCATGATCGTCGCGGCCGCACCGCCGTATCTGTCCTCGTCCATGAACGGCATGAACTTGTCCGGGAAGCCGGGCATCGTACACGCCATGCAGATGCCGCCGACGTTCGGGCATCCGCCGATCCCGTTGACCCAGCCGCGAACCGGCACGTTGCATTTGACCACCGGGCCCTTGCAGCCGAGCTTGACCAGACAGCGATGATCGGAGCCGTACTCGGTCGCGAAATCTCCCTGCTCGGCGAAGCCCGCACGGTTGCAGCCCTCGCGCACGGTGCGGCCGAACAGCCACTTCGGTCGGAGCGCCTCGTCGAGCTCCGGCGCCGGCGCCAGGCCGGCCAGATGCAGTGCGAGGTACAGCAGCACCTCGGTCATGTTGTCGGGTTGGGCGGGACAGCCGGGGATGCAGACGACGGGTAGGCCGGCCTTCGATTTCCAGTTCCAGCCCAGGTAGTCCGGCACGCCCATCGCGCCGGTGGCGTTGTTCTTCATGGCCGGGATGCCGCCGTAGGTCGCGCACGTCCCAATCGCGACCACAGCGGCCGCCTTTGGCGCGAGCCGATCCATCCACTCGTTCATGGTGATCGGTTGGCCGTCGGCGGGATTCACGGCAAAGCCGGTCCAGTGCCCCTCGCCGTTGATCTCCTCGTTGCCGAGTGACCCCTCGATGCAGAGCACGAACGGATCGAGCTTGCCCTGCTCGGCGTCGAACCACGCTTGGGCGTAGTCCTGCCCGACCGCATAGTCGACGACCTGGTTGTGAACGATCACCTTGGGCATGCCTGGGATCGCCTGCAGGATGATGTCCTCGAGGCTCGGGTTCGTGGCCGAGGTCATTGCCACCGAGTCGCCTTCGCAGCTCAGTCCGGTGGTCATCCACAGGACATGTGCCGTGACCCCCTCGGTCTTCCGCTGCTCCGCATATGCCGCGCTGGCCATCCCGTCTCCTCTCGCTCTCAACAGATCCGCGGCAGCGGATCGCCAACCAGCTGATCCATCACCCGTCTGCCGCCGAAGCTCGTGTGCATCAACACCATCCCGGGCGGCTCCGTCCGCACCTCGCCGATCTCGGCGGCCTGCTCGCATCCCGGCACGTTCCGCAGAGCGGCCAGCGCGTCATCAGCCACCTCGGGAGCGACGAACGCGACCAGCTTCCCCTCATTGGCCATGTACATCGGATCGATTCCGAGGATCTCTGCCGCGCCGGCCACCGCTGCCTTGACCGGCACGTCGGTCTCACGCACGATCATCGCCACGGACGAGCTCCGGGCCAGCTCGTTCAGCACCGATGCGACGCCGCCGCGTGTCGCATCGCGCATGCAACGCAACGACGGTCCTACGGCATCCAGCAGTGTGTCGGCCGCCGGCCACAGCGAGCAGCTGTCGGACTCGATCTCGGCGTCCAGCTCGAACTCGTTGCGCGCCAGCATGATCGCGGTCCCGTGGTCACCGATCGAGCCGGACAGCAGGATCCGATCGCCTGGCTCAAGCGATGACGGCGATAGCCTGGCGCGCTCGTCGCGCCAGCCGATTCCGGTTGTGCATACATACATCCCGTCGGCGTGCCCTCGCTCGACCACCTTCGTGTCGCCTGCGATCACGGACACGCCGGCGCTGCGTGCGGCTGCCGCGATCGCGTCCACCTCCGCGCGCAGCTCTTCAGCGCTCAGTCCCTCCTCCAGCACCAGGGAGAGGGTTAGCGCCAGCGGGCGCGCACCCGACACCGCAAGGTCGTTGACTGTGCCGTGCACCGCGAGCGTTCCAATCGAGCCGCCGGGGAATCGCAGCGGCCTGACCACAAACGAGTCAGTCGTCAGTGCGAGCTCGACGCCGCCGACCGCCAGCGCTCCGGCGTCGGCCATCTCGTCCAGGGTGTCATTCGCGAAGGCCGGCGCGAGCAGCCCCTCGATCAGGCTCTGGGTTGCTTTGCCGCCAGCGCCATGGGACATGTTGATGTACGCGTCCCTGAACTTCGCGCGCTTCCCGCGGGCGGTCGCGATGATCCCCAGGACCTTCGCCTCTCGGTCGGAGACGGCAGTCTGCTGGCTCATCACACGACCTCCCGCTCACGCGCGAAACGGCCGTAGTTGTAGTAGGCGGCGCAGGCCCCTTCCGAGGAGACCATGCAGGTACCGATTGGCCGCTCCGGCGTGCAGGCGCTCCCGAACACCTTGCACTCCCACGGCTTGATCACGCCCTTCAGAACCTCACCGCACTGGCATGCCTTCGGATCGGCGACGCGCACGCCGGGAACGCTGAAGCGAAGCTCCGCATCCAGTTCGGCATAGGCCTCCGAAAGCTTCAGTCCACTGTCGGAGATGAAACCCAAGCCGCGCCACTCGAAGTGGGGACGCAGCTCGAAGACCTCGGCCATCACCTCCAGGGCGCGCACGTTGCCCTCGTAAGGGACGACGCGTCTGTACTGGTTCTCGACCTCGCAGCGGCCCTCAGCGAGCTGCCGGAGGATCATCACGATCGCCTGCAGGATGTCCAGCGGCTCAAAGCCGGCGATCGCCACGGGTTTGCCGTAATCGGCAGGGATGAACTCGAACGGCCGAGCGCCGACGATCGTTGAGACGTGGCCGGGACCGATGAACCCATCGAGGCGCAGGTCCGGCGACTCGAGCAGTGCTCGCAGCGGCGGCACGATCGTGACATGGCTGCACATGCATGAGAAGTTCTTGACGCCCTCGGCGCGGGCGCGCTTCAGAGTGAGCGCGGTCGACGGAGCGGTCGTCTCGAACCCGATCGCGAAGAACACAACCTCGTGGTCCGGGTTCTGCTTGGCGATCCGCAACGCGTCGAGCGGCGAGTACACCATGCGGATGTCGGCACCCGCGGCCTTGGCTTCGAGCAGGCTTCCTTCAGAGCCCGGCACCCGCAGCATGTCGCCGAAGCACGTGAAGATCACCCCTTCGTTGTGCGCGATCGCGATGCCGTCGTCGACGCGGCCCATCGGGATCACGCAGACCGGACACCCGGGCCCATGCACGAGCTCAACGTTCGCCGGCAGCAGATCGTCGACGCCGTACTTGTAGATCGAGTGCGTGTGACCGCCACAGACCTCCATCAGCTTGTAGTGGCGACCAGGCTCGACCAGCGAAAGGATCTCCCCGGCGAGCGCCCGGCCAAGCTCGGGGTTGCGGAACTCGTCGACGAACCTCACGCAGCACCCTCCTGCGGTACGAGACGTACTATCGCCGTTCCGGCGTGCACGAGCAGTCTGTCTCCAGGGGCCACAGGCTCCACCAGCGCCGTTTCGACGGTCATGTGGGCTCCGTCGTCGTCGCTGCACAGAGCCAGGCCCCGCTGATCGTCGATCGCGAGCACGGTCATCGGATCGCCGTCGTCACCGCAGGTGATGCAGTGCTCCGAGCCGCACCTGGGCTCGGCCGATGCAGAGGCGGACGAAGAGTTGGGGAGCGGCGGCGCGGTAGTGGTGCTCACTCGATCACGCTCGCCTTAAGTTCCTCGAGCTCCTGCTCGTAGTCGGCGCCCATCCGCTCCAGCAGATCGCGGGTGGCTCTCGCCTCCTCCTCGTCGACCTGGGAGATCGCGAAACCGACGTGGATCAGGACCCAATCTCCGGGACCGACGGCTTCGCCTCCGACGTCAAGCAGGCCGATGTTGATCCTGCGGCGCACGCCGGCGACATCGACCGTCGCCAGACGATGCTCCTCGTCGACGATTTCCAAGATCTCCCCGGGGATGGCGAGGCACATTCAGCCCTTCTACCACCATCAAATAGGCCCTGTTGACCGTCGGTAATGCTGGTTACACAGGAGTTTGGTAACCCTGCTTACACCCGATATTCGGTGTTACCTACGTGGCTTGATCGGGCGTAGACTCGACGCTGCATGTCGCTTAATCGAACATGCAAGCAGTGAGGGAGGCCGTGATTTCCAGCAAAGGTGGAAAGTCGCCCCCACGGGCGGCATCGCATCTTCTTGAGCGCTTGTCGCCCCCGCGCCAACCGGAGTCGCCGGCGCTGTACGCCTACCTGTTCGATCTCGACGACGATCTCGCACCGGAGCTGGAGGCGCGGATGCGTTTCTCGGCGCGCCAGCACGCGACCGTCAGGCTGCTTGACGCCGACACCGGCTCGTGTGAGCTGGAGCCGTGGTTTGAGGCTGTGGGTGGGGGACCCGGATTACTGATCATCGACGGCCTGATGGCGGTGGAGACGTCGGTCGCGGGGCGGACCGTGACGGAGCTGCTCGGCAGGACCGATCTGCTGCAACGTCCTGAGGAGAACGACGACGACATGATCGGCGGCAGCTCTGCGTGGCGGGCTCTGGGTCCCACGCGGTTCGCGATGCTCGACGCGGATTTCCTCGATCGTGTCCGGTCCTGGCCGCTTATCACGCACGCTCTGTATCGCCGCGCCGAGCGTCGGGCATCGGACCTCGGCCGGCTGCGGGCGATCTCATGCCAGCCGAAGCTCGAGGTCAGGCTGGTGCTGTTGCTGTGGCACCTGGCCGCCCGTTGGGGCCGGGTCGAGCCGGCGGGCATCCGCCTCTCGCTGCCACTGACCCATCGGCTCCTGGGCCAGCTGGTGGCGGCCGAGCGCCCGTCGATCTCCCACGCACTGACCCGGCTATCGCATGCGGGCATAGTCACCGGTACCGCCGGTGACTGGCACCTGCACGGCAGTGCCGAAGCCCATCTCGAGGCGCTGACCGAGCGGACCGCACGGCTGCCCCCGGTTCATCCCCAGGGGCTGCAAGCTCCCGGTTCGCCGTCGGCGGGGCACAACGGGGCGACGCCTGAGCATCGGACCGCCCGGGCGTGACCGACACCCCCCAGCCCGAGCACGGCCGCGCCGCGGACCGGCGGCCGGTCAACGTCCTGTGGATGACCAGTGGACTCGGGTGCGACGGCGAGTCGCTGGCGATGACGTCGGCGACGAACCCAAGCCTCGAAGATCTCCTCCGTGGCTGTCTTCCCGGGATGCCGCCCGTGATCCTCCACAACCCGGTGCTCGCGTACGAGAACGGCGACGATTTCATGTCGGCCTGGCATGAGGCGGCCGCCGGTCGGCTGGACCCGTTCATCCTGGTCCTCGAGGGATCGGTACCGAACGAGGAGATCAACGGCGACGGCCATTGGTCCGGGCTCGGCACAGATCCCCAGACCGGTCAGCCGATCCTCACGAACACCTGGATCGACCGGCTCGCGCCGAACGCGGCGGCCGTGCTCGCGCTCGGCACGTGCGCCGCCTATGGCGGGATCCCGGCGATGCGCAACAACCCGACAGGCGCGATGGGTCTGCGCGACTACCTCGGATGGAATTGGAAGTCCCGACACGGGGTCCCGATCATCAACCTCCCCGGGTGCCCGGTCCAGCCAGACAACATCACCGAGACGCTCCTCTGCATCGTGCTGCACCTCGCGCAGATGGCGCCCCTCCCACCGATCGACGAGCAGGGAAGGCCCAGACGAATCTTCGACCGCACGGTGCACGAGAGCTGTAACCGCGCCGGGATGGCCGAGCAGGGCCAGTTCTCCAGCGCGCACGGCGACAGCCACTGCCTCGTCAAGCTCGGTTGCAAGGGCCCCGTAGTCAAGTGCAACGTGCCGATTCGCGGGTGGACGAATGGGATTGGCGGGTGCCCGAACGTCGGCGGAATCTGCATCGCCTGCACGATGCCCGGTTTCCCTGACAAGTACCTCCCGTTCGTCGATCCGGACACCGCCGCCCTCGCGTACGCACGGACCGCGAAGTACATCCATGGGCCAGTCATCAGGTTCCTGCGCCAGCGCCGGATCCGCCACACATTCGATGTCGAGCCGGAGTGGCGGCGCCCGGGCAAGGAGCTGGCCAGTGGCTATCGCGCGCGATGAGGGCCGCTCGACATGCCCGTGACAGTCGTCTTCCGGTGTGCGTTCTGCGACGCGCGACCCGACCCTGAGACGCAAATCTCACTCGAGCACCAACTGCTGGATCTGCGCCACGGCGAATACGTCGATGCTGACCCCGGTCATTGGCTGGTATGGCACGGCCGCGGCATCTACGGTCCCGACCAATACGCCTGCGGCGAGCATCGCGGGGAGCTCAAGGGGATGCTGCGTGAGCAGTACGGGCTGCTCGGATGGCACCCGTGGGCGATGGGGCCGCATCCTTGGGTGGGCCGGCGCGGAACCGACCGGGCTCGCCGGCTGGCGCGTTCGTTGCGCTCCACGTTCGGTCCACCGGGCTCCGGGTGAGACGCTCTGGACGGCCGCTAGTCGTTCCGACCCAAACGTTTGACCGGAAATGACCGGTTCATGCGGCGACTCGGTGTTTGCGTTCCAGGGCGGCGATCCGGCGGTCGCGGTCGGTGCCGTTGCGGTGGGTGATGTAGTCAGCAACGGCGCGCTGAGTAGCGTTCCAGTTGGGGGGTAGTCGCTGTTGTTGAAGACGAATTCCGGGATCGGTCGGAAGTGGCTTTCGATCTGGTTCAGGTAGCTGGCGTAGGTCGGGGTCGGGACCAGTTCGATCCGGCTGGCGTCGGCGTAAGCACGGACGTTCAGGGGTCCAATTCGCGCTGAGGTTGTCTTGGATTCAGTAGATCCGCTGGCGGGCGGGATAGACCAGGCGGATGGTTCGCATGAAACCGGGCACGTCGCTGCCGGCGCGCCGGGGTCGGGTCCGTGCGTAGAGCCGATCGCGGTGGACGTCCGGGGCGCCGAGCATGTAACGGATCCCCTGACGGCGGTTGTAGGTGGCGCGCAACCGCTCAGGTCGGCCACAGCGAGCCCAGCCGATGCCCTCGATCGGTTTGAGGCTGATCGGCCCGATCTGATCGAAGCTGATTACCGGCGGCGCCGCCGCGTAGAGCTCCAGCGCGTGCGGCCTTGGTCTCGTAGTCGGGATCGGGGCTCGGCTTCGAAGAGCGCGTGCGCTGAACGAAAGCCCGGCTCGATCAAGCAGCCGCCACGAATGGATCGCAGAGATCACCATCCCGTGCTCAGCCAAGTAGGCCGACAAGCGATCCAGTGACCAGCGCGTCAACGGCACCCCTGGGTATCGGGGCGGGCAGGGCCACCGCCACCGAGTGCTTGCGCTCGGTATCGGTGATCCGGCGGGGTCGCCCACCCCGGTAATCAGGGCGCAGACTGTCGAATCCGTCCTCGTTGAAGTCGTGGATGACCTTGCGCACATGCGACTCGTCAGTCAGCCACATCCGAGCAATCTAGAGCCCCGGCGTATTGACGTTTCGATGCCGACCGAATCGCTACGGGGGTCCGTGACGACTGATGCTCAGCACGCGTCGAGAGCCGCTTGAGCCTCGTCGCTTCCTGATGCGAGAACGATGGGCCGAACACCCCCGGGGGACGCATCACCACCCCCAGAGCCGGGATGCGTCCACATTCGCCACCCACAGCGAGTTTCCGGTCAAACGATCTGGTTGGACGCACTAGCCATCAGCTCGTGACCGTCTGCTGACGATCATCGACCAGCTTCGCGCTCCATCGCTCCTCGACATGTCCGAACCGCCAGAAGGCGAGCGCGCCCGCCCAGGTGACGATGAACATGCCGACGATCACGAAACCGGCCTTGTTGATGTCGAAGGCCACCGTCCAGTCCCAGAAGGCGCCACGGAGGCCGTCGATCTCCGCCGGCAGCAGGCCGAGGACTTCGACCGTGCCGATGAAGAAGCAGATCGCGACCGAGAGGCCCGTGATCGCGAGGTTGTAATAGACCTTGCGGACAGGGTTGAAAAACGCCCACGAGTAGGCGAAGTTCATGAACACGCCGTCGAGTGTGTCCATCAGGCTCATCCCCGCGGTGAACAGGATCGGCAGGCAGAGGACCGTATAGAACGGCAGGTGCTGGGTGGCCAGTAGCGCGGTGGTGGTCAGCAGCGCAACCTCAGTCGCGGTGTCGAACCCCAGCCCGAAGACCACTCCGACGAGATACATCTGCCATTCGTGGGTGATCGTCTTCAGCCACCTCCCGAAGAAGCGGTACATCAGTCCGCGATTCTGGAGCTGGCGCTCGAGCTCTGCCTCGTTGTAGTCGCCGTTCCGCATCGATCGGAACACGCGGAGGATGCCGGCCAGGATCACAACGTTCAGCAGCGCGATCAGGTACAGGAAAGACGCCGACATGATTGCGCCGAAGATCCCGCCGAACTGCTCAAGGGTGGAGTGGTCGTTGGAGACGGCGCCGTAGACCAGGCGCTCGGCGACCACGATCCCGACGCCGATCGCGACGACAATCGTCGAGTGACCGAGGGAGAACCAGAACCCGATGCTCAGCGGACGCTTGCCCTCATTCATGAGCTTGCGGGTCGTGTTGTCGATCGCGGAGATGTGATCGGCGTCGAACGCATGGCGCAGCCCGAGCGTGTACGCGACGCCGGCGACCCCGAGCCCGACCCCGAGGCCCTTGTAGTGGGAGGGGAGGACGAACAGGATGAACACCGCGAACCCGACTAGGTGCAGGCCTAGGATCGTGACGAACATCAGCGTTGCGTGGGCGCGCTCACGGGGCGTGAATTCCCGCGCGGTCGCCACGATGTAGGAAAGGACCCCGAACCGCCCGTGGACGGCCGTCGGGGACGCGTTGACTGTGCTCATCGATCGACTCCCGTCGGGAACCGCGTGAGCCTATGTAGGCACGGTCGCAATTGCAAACGGCCGGTAATTGCGCGTACCCGACGACAATGCGCGACCATCTAGGAGACCGTCCCTGAGTCAGACTAATCTCCCGATCATGACCGAGGCGTCCCACGCTCAACGGCTCGAGTTCGAGGATCTCGCGGGCGCCATCGATGCCCTGAGGACATGCGGCTTGCGGCTCACAACCCCGCGCCGACTCGTGCTCGAAGCGCTGTTCGCGGCGGACGGCCCGGCCCCCGCGGAGAGCATCGCCACCGGTGCGCAGCTCGACCTGACGTCGGTATACCGCAACCTCGAAGCACTCGAGCAGAATGGGCTTGTGCGCCACGTTCACCTCGGTCACGGGCCCGGGCTCTATGCGCTCGTCGGTCGAGGTGAGCACGAGTACCTCTCCTGCGAGCGTTGCGGTGCCGTGCTTGCCGTGAGCCCTGAGCAGCTAGACCCAGTCCGCGACCAGGTCGGGGAACTGTTCGGCTACAGGCCTCGCTTCACCCACTTCGCCATCGTCGGCCTCTGTGTGGACTGCGCTCGGGCTGAGTAGCGCGGCGCCTCCGCCGACTGCTGCGTCCGCAGTTTGCAATCGCTGCAGAACTAGCTCGCGTCGGGCAATCTCGTGAGCGCTCGGAGGGCATTGGCGTCACGCCCACGTGTTCGACAGTTCGAAGCCAACCAGACTCGGCTGATCGGCGAGCCGATGGTCGACTACATGACGTCTGTTGGGGGCGGCTAATTCTTTGCACTGCCAGGAGTGAAGGATCAGCCCGACTGGTACGCGAGCCGCTTGTCCGCGGCGTGAAGCCCGGCTCGTCCGAACCCTGGTTCGACGCCGCCGCGGTAGTCCGACCGCCTGGTACGGGGGCTCACCAGGGTGCCGGTCTGACAGTGACAGCACGCTTGGCTGGTGGCTCGGTGGGCGTGTCAGTTGCCGAGTCGCGATTGGATCGATTCGGTGAGGAGTTCGAGTAGTAGTTCGAAGTCGGCGTCGCGTTGCCGGGCGGTTTGGGCGTCGAAGCGGCCCGCGACCTCGCTGAGGGCGAAGCCGAGGACGGCGGTGCTCAGTAGTCGTTGCATCTGGTCCGTGTCCTGTTGGGGGATGCCGGCGTCCGCGAGCGTGAGGGTGATCGCGTCGCGTGCTTGGCGGGCCTCGGCGGTGACAGCAGGTCGTTGAAGCAGGAGGGGAAAGACGCTCGGGTGGCGGCGGGCGGTGGCGCGCAGATCGTTCGCGAAAGCGGCGAGACGTTCGGGCCAGGAAAGATGGGGGGCTGGCTGCACGGCTTCGGCGAGCAGCAGTTCCACGAGCCCGTCGAGCAGGTCGGCCTTACTCGCGACGTGCCGGTAGAGCGCCATCGTCGTCACGTCGAGGCGCTGGGCGAGTGCGGCCATCGTGACCGCGTCGAGTTCGCGTTCATCTGCAAGCGCGAGAGCTTCTGAGAGGACACGCGCGCGATCGATTCGTGCAGGTCGACCCACAACCGTAAGTATATGACGTACACTTACGCTTCTGATGGCTGCGAATACACAGAACCACGTCGCCCTACGCGCCAGCCGCACCGCCCAGCTGATGGCCGTCCAGCGCGGACTTGAGTCAGCCAGGCCCGCTCGGACGAGGCTGTTCCAAGACCCACTCGCCGGGCGGTTCGTCTCGCCCCCGTGGCGCGTCGCGCTGCAGGGCGCCCGCTTCGTGCTTGTGGGTCGCGCGATCGAGGCGGTCTACGACCTCGTCGGTGGTCCCGGACCTCGAGCCTCTGCGGTCGCTCGCACCAAGCTGATCGACGATCTCATCAGCGAAGCGTCACCCTCGATCGACCAGCTTGTGATCCTAGGCGCCGGCTATGACACGCGCGCGCACCGTCTGGACTGCTCGCAGACCGCGCTGTCTACGAGGTCGACCACCCCAACACGCAGGCCTACAAGCGGACTATCCTCGCCCACGCCAAGCCACCCGCCGCGACGGCACCAAGATACATCGCCGTCGACTTTGAGCGCGACGACCTCACCGCCGCTTTGATCGCATCCGGCTATCAGCCTGCTCAGCGGAGGATGTTTCTCTGGGAGGTCGTCACCCAATATCTGTCCTCCGAGGCCGTCGACAAGACATTTTCAGCGATCCACCAAGCAGCCCGCCAAGGAGACACACTGGTGTTCACCTAACTCGACGAATCCGTCGTGAGGGGCGAGCACGATCGGTTCCCAGAAGCTGCCAGATGGCTGCACGGCACCGACAAACGCGGCGAGCCCTGGATCTTCGGCCTATCCCCAGCCGATCTTCACGACTACCTGCGCACGCGCCGGTTCCGCCTCGTAAGCGACCTCTCGACACTCCAGGCCGGTGAGCGCTACTTCACACCGCTAGGACGACCCGACCAGGGCTCAGACCTTTACCACGTCACCACCGCAACGATCAACTAACGCCAACATGTAGGAACGATGGCCTGATTCGGTACCACTGCGATGGCCTGACTCGGTACCACCTTGTCCGACTGGCGGCTGACGATCTGGCGCTCATCGAGCGTGGATCGGAGGCGGCCGGAACGTGGGGTCAAGAGTGGAGTTGTTCGAGCAGATCAGGCGCGATAGGGACCGTGAGGATTTGTCGGAGCGGGCGTTGGCGGCGCGGTATCGGGTTGGACGCGGGACGGTGCGCCAAGCGTTGGCCTCGCCGGTCCCGCCGCCGCGCAAGCGGCCGGAGGGCCGGCCGGCGCCGAAGCTGGGCGAGTTTCGCGAGCTGATCGATGAGTGGTTGATCGCCGATCAGCTGGCGCCGCGCAAGCAGCGGCACACCGCGAAGCGGATCTGGCGGCGGCTGGTGGATGAGCATGGTGCTGATGTCGCGGAGGTGACGGTCCGCCAGCACGTGCACAAGCGCCGCCGCGAGCTGGGGTTGGCGGTCGGTGCAGGTGTTCGTGCCGCAGGTGCACGCGCCCGCGCGGACGGCGGAGGTCGACTGGGGCGAGGCCGAGGTCGAGCTGGCGGGCGCGCGGACGAGGGTGCATCTGTTTCACATGCGGTCGTGTTTCTCGGGGGCGGCGTTCACGATGGCCTCGCCGGTCGAGACCCAGCAGGCGTTCCTGGAAGGGCACGCGCTCGCGTTTGACTGGTTCGGTGGCGTGTTTGCCGAGGTTCGCTATGACAACTTGGGCTCGGCGGTCAAGAAGGTGCTGCGTGGCCGCCGGCGGGTGGAGACCGACCGGTTCGTCGCGATGCGCTCGCACTATCTGTTCGATCGATCTTCACCACGCCGGGGATCGAGGGCGCGCACGAGAAGGGCGGTGTGGAGGGCGAGGTCGGCCGGTTTCGGCGCAACCACCTCGTCCCGGTCCCGAGCGTCGGGTCGATCGGGCAGCTCAACCGGCTGCTCGCCGACGCGTGCGAGCAGCGACCTGGGCCGGCGGATCGCGGGCCGGCCGGTGACGGTCGCTGAGCAGCTCGCCGCGGAGCGGCCGCTGCTGCGGGTGCTGCCCGCACCGTTTGACGCGACCGAGACGACCACGGTCCGGGTCGACGCCAAGGCGCTGGTCACGGTCCGCCAGAACCGGTACTCGGTGCCGGTCGCGCTCGCCGGGCTGCGCGTGTCGGCGGCGATCGGCGCGACCGAGATCCGGGTCTGGCACCGCGACCGACAGGTCGCTCGCCATGAGCGGTTGCACGGCAAGCACGGCACCCGCGCGACGCTTGATCACTATCTCGAGCTGCTCGCCCGCAAGCCCGGCGCGCTCGCTCGTTCGCTGCCGCTGGCCCAAGAACGCGACCGCGGGAACTGGCCGGCCACGTTTGATGAACTCTGGGCAGCGCTGCGGGCCAGGTGGGGCGAGTCAGAGGCCGACCGGCAGATGGTCGACGTGCTGATGCTCTGCCGCGAGCACGGGCCCGCGACCGTCGAGCTCGCCGTTCGTGGCGTGCTCGCCGCCGGCGCGATCGACGGACGAGCCGTCGCGGTCCTCGCCCGCCGCACCAGCCCGACCGCGCCTGCAACCCGGCTGGAAGGGCTGGAAGCCCGGCTTGCCGCGCACGACCGACCCGAACCGGACCTGGCCGGCTATGACCAGCTGATCGGCGGTGCCGCGATGACCACCACCAAGAACGCCCGCACCGCCGCGCTGGAGGCGCTGATCGACGCGCACGCCGTCGAGCTCAAGCTCCCGACCGTCCGCCGACGGTTCCGAGCGCTGGCCGAGGAAGCTGTCCGCGAGCAGCAGACCCCGGTCGCCTATCTCGCCGCGTTGCTGGAGGCCGAGATGACCGAACGGGCCGAGCGGCGCGAGAAGCCGCCGGCTGATCGACGCCCGGTTCCCGCAGATCAAACGGCTGGAGGACTTCCGGTTCTCTGACAACCCGAAGATCCCGCAAGCCACGATCGCCGCGCTCGCCGAGGGCTCCTGGATCGATGACCGCGACAGCATCATCCTGATCGGCGACTCGCGGCACCGGCAAAACGCACCTGTGCATCGCGCTGGCGGTCTGCGCCTGCCAGCAAGGACGCCGCGTCCGCTTCACCACCCTCGCCGCGCTGGCCAACGAGCTCCAAGAAGCCGAGAGCCGCAAGGAGCTCGCCCGAGTCGTCGGCCGCTACGCCCGCACCGAGCGTCGTCTGCCTCGACGAACTGGGCTACCTCACCCTGCCCGACGGCGCCGCCGAGCTCGTCTTCCAAGTCCTCTCCGAGCTGCACGAACGCGGATCACTGATCGTGACCACCAACCTCCCGTTCGGCGAATGGACCAAGGTGTTCCCCGACGCCCGGATGGCCAAAGCCGTCGTTGACCGGCTCACCCACCGCGCGCACATCATCGACACCGGCACCGAGTCCTGGCGCTTCCGCCACGGCCTCAACCAGCGCAAGAAGACCTGACCCCCCGCCGACGGCCGCGCACGCGGCTATCGCCGCTCCGCCTCGCCCCTCGGGGCTCGACTCCGCGACGACAGCCGCGTCAACCAACCCAATCCGTCACCATCCACAACAACATCAACCAGCCACAAGATGGTCCCAGCTCAAGCCATCGCGCTGGTCCCGAGCGAAGCCATCGCTCTCAACATGCGCGCGACACCCGCGCCCCCTCGTGCCTCCCCCTCCGTCGCCCAGGCGGGTCTGATCGCTTCACTCCTGCTTCGAGAGTTCCTCGACAGGGAGCAGGAGCTCCGGCGTGACCGCATTAGCCGCCGAGAGCGCTCCGTTTTCGTGTTTGCGGAAGTGAGCGATCGTATCCCGGCGCCGCTCTGGCCCGCCCGCGGTCTCAGGTCGTTCGCCCGGCTCCTTCTGTCGCCGGTTGGACGCCGGGCGCCTAGCCCTGTCCGGGCCACCATCACACGGTCCGAAGTTGCGCCCGGGTTCGAGGCCACTCGACCAGCCGAACCTGAGCCTCACCGACGATCGAGACCTGGCCTGCGTCCCTGACCCGGCCGTCCTCCCAAACCGCGACCTGCGCGAACTCCCTGTGCACATCCAGCCAATACATCTCCGTCCCACTGCTCACCTCCATCGACGTTGGTTTGACGGACAGTGGGGAGCCAGGCGGGCGAACGACACCTACGGATCCGCGCTCGAAGCGCAACCGGACAAGTCGCAGGGGCGGCCAAGTACTAACACGCGCTCGCAGCGCAACGTAGATGAACGGCCTGCCCAACCGCGTTCGCTCCCAAATGCCCCGCGGCCCGGACGGTCGCACCGTACTCACCAACCCGGATGACGAACACAGCCCCAAGCCAGTCGTGGGCCGCAGCGGCATCTACTGCCTTTCATACCGGATACCAACGCGGTCGAGGCTCTGAACCGGCAGCTGCGCAAGGCGATCAAGACCAAGGGCCGCTTCCCCTCAGAGGACGCCGCCCGCAAGCTGCTCTACCTCGCGATCCAGAACGCGACTCCGCAATGGACCCGCACCAGGGCGTGGACCAAGGCGCTGCTCGCGTTCAAGATCGAGTTCGGCGACCGGCTCCCGGACGCGAGCTGACACCCAGAAAACGACAACCCTCAACCCTGCCTTAGATTCCAGTCAAACACCGCCCACACAGTTCACCTGACACCCTCCATTGGTGC
>CAWDSW010000005.1:0-51365 GCA_963805095.1 uncultured Solirubrobacterales bacterium | reverse complement strand
GGGCGGTGCCAGGGCGTTGTCGCTGGCGACGATCGACGTGCTTGAGAGCACGGGCCGCGATCTGCGCTTGAGTCGCACTGAGTGGGAGCGTGAAGGAAGCTCGTTCGATCGGTTTGCAGAAGACGACGTCGTGAGAGACCGCGAGCTTCGGCGTCATGCCGCTGAGCAACAGATACCTGCTGACGAGAGCAAGATAACCCTTGACACCGTTGATCCTCCGGCGCGGGGTCCTGAACCGCCGGACGCGACGTTCGTGATCACGCGGTGTCACGAGTTGCGGACCAAGCCGTTGCGGGACTTCACCGCCGAGGACCTACAGATCATGATCGGGCAGCAGGTCGCCTTGAGGCCGCTGGTGCAACTCGCACTCGACCGGCTGCGATCGGTCTCGCTGGTCGCAGACGACGACTACCCCACAGATCTGCTGGCCAGCGTGCTTCGCGTGGACACTGCGTTCTGGGAACGGTCGCCAGATTCAGACATAGAACTACACAAACTAGCTGTGGGCGCCCGCGAACGATTCAAGTTAGCCCCAGGATTGCGCGAGCTCATCGATACCTTCAACCGACAGCATTCCGCTCGGCGTATAGCCCTACGGGCCCGCTTAGCTACCGATCCACGCGACGACTGGTGGAGCTGGCCCATTCAGCAGAAGACGTAGCGCCCGAGTTTCGCTTAGGTCCAAAAGCGATCGTCGGACCCCAGTGATCGCCGACGAGCGCCATGCCACGAAGGCGATCGCCAACGCCGCCGCTATCCGCGCCAGGAGAAGGACGGCCCGGAGCAACTTCCGCTCGGTTGCCGGAGCAGCGAAGATGTGACAGCCGCTTGCGCCGCAGCACTGACGGAGGCAGAAGTCGGGATCGATGCTCAGCACATTCGTGAGGAGGTCGCCCGGGTGGAGGTCCCCTTTGCGAGCGAGTCGGCGCGCAGGACCGGAGACGCAACCGCCGCTGTCCAGATTCGGTCCAGAAGGAGAAACGGCAGGCTCTAGGTGGTGAGCGAATATTTCTGAAGGCTCGATCATCCAAGAGTTGTGTTCGGTAGCCGTGGGCGCCTGAGGCGGCGCCCTGTGGACTTCGATCAGTTGCCCACCGCCGGGTCGGGCATGATCTCGCGGAACTCCTGAGCGCAGCGGCAGGCGACGGCGATCTTGGCAGCCCACTGCAGCGCGTCCTCGCGTGAAAGCACGTCGACGATCGTCACTCCGCCGATGTGCGCCTTGTTGTCCGGGGCGTTGGTGACTGTCCCGTCGGTGGCGATCACGCTCACCTCTTCACTGCATCCGCCGGCGAACACAAACACGCCTGCATCCCTCGCGTCCTGGACCACCGCATGAGCAGCCTCGCCCACGGCAGGCCCCTCCTCATCGGGGATGTGGTCCATCGCGCCGTGATCGAACGAGATCAGGTAACGCGTCATCTCATGACTCCTTCCGCGGCGGCGTTACTCCGGCCGCATCTCATCATGGACCTGTTCGCCGTAGAGACTGACAAACCGTCAAAAACTCATCGCTGCTTCTGCGGATCCAGACTCACCACTCAGGGATCATTCCCCGACACTGGCCCCAGCGCAGGCCGCAGCTTGCCGATCGATAGGCGCTGATGGATCGCGCGCTTTGCGGGACCTGCCTTCGTGCTGGCCCAGGCGATGACGAAATCGGGTCTCTGCCTTGTGGCGGCTGCGCCGCGGGAATGTCTGGGCGGCAACTGCTTGCGTCTCGCTCGACGATCCGAACGACAGTTCGTGTCTGCGGGCCTCAGGCGACTGGACGCGGCTTGTGGTTACGGATCGTGTCGGTCGCGTTCAGCTCGACGAGCAGTTGCCGCAGTTGGGTGAACTGCTCTGGTCCGAGCTCTGTTTCGAGGTCGGCCTCGATCTCGCGGACTGCCTGACGGATGGTCTGCGCAGCCGCGTACCCCCGTTCAGTGAAGTGGACCCGTTTGGACCGTTGGTCGGCGGGGTCGTCTTCGCGGGTGAGATAGTCGAGCTGTTCGAGTTGTCCGAGGAGGTAGCCCATTGCCTGCCTCGTCATGCCGGCCTCGATCGCAACGTCCGAGGGACGTCTGCCCTCGGGTGGTGGGTAGCGAAAGACGGCGAGGTGCGCGGGCACGAAGTCGGCGAAGCCGGCGTCGTGGAGTGCGGCGATCATCCGCGCGCGGATCGTGTCGAGGGGCGCTCTGAGGAGCGCGCCGATCAGCGGCGGTCCAATCGGGGATTCGAACTCGGCTGTCAAGTCGCTTGACAATAGCACGGCCGGCGATTAGGGTTGTCAAACCGCTTGACAATCCACTGACCTCGATCAGCGGGAAAGGAAGTCACGTGCCATCAGCCTCCAAGACAACGATTCAGCTAGGTCCGCTGCGAATCGACTTTCTCGTAGAAGCCGACGATTCCAACGGCAGCGTCACGATGTTCGAGTGCTCGGTCCCCGTCGGCTCGAGGATGCCAGCGGCTCACAGTCATGACGGTTTCGAGGAGACGGCCTACGTGCTCGAGGGGACATGCACGTGGACAATCGACGGTGTGGCCGGTGAGAGCGGGCCCGGGGAGTCGGTGTGCATCCGTCGCGGACAGGTCCACGGATTCGAGAATCGAGGCGATGAGGATGTGCGGTTCCTCGCGATCGCGACACCCGGAGTGTTCGGCCCCGCCTATTTCCAGGAGGTGGCGGACGTTATCGCCGCCGCGGCCGGCGGGCCGCCCGACCCGGCAGCGATCGGCGCCGTGATGCGCCGCCACGGACTCACCCCCGCACTGCCTGCGATGCCTACGACGGCATAAGAAACCCATCCACGAACGACACCCGAAACGAGCCACAGACCCGCCGAGCACAGCCATCAGCGCGAGTCCGCCCTTCGCTCGCAGCACTCTGCCGATCAAGCACCTGGCTGCCGGTAGCCGACGTTGCTGCCTGTTCGTTGACCTACCCGATCGCGACTGCTTCGGCCCGGAGCGGTGAGACCGAGCGGTGGCTGTTTGAGGCGTTATCAAGCAGCGCCCGTTCAATCGCAACGTGAGGCGCTGACCCCTGCTCGACTTTCAGCGCGAGCGTCTCGCCGCTCCGCCGGTGTTCCCCGCATCGCTCGTGCTGCCCGATCGCCAGATTAGTGTGGCCTTGGGGTGTGGGTGATTCGCGATTTGGCGTATCGAGATGGTGATTTTTCCTGGTGTGTAGGAGTGGGCGATGCCGCTGAGGTTGTGCGCGAGTTCGTTAAGCGCGTTCGGCGAATGCTGGCTCTGAATCCACTGATCGGTGCGCCACACGGCGAGGTTCATGCTGTAGATGCCCGCCGCGGTTGGTGCCGGCACGTCGTGGTCATAGATGCGGTTCAGCGTCAGCTCATACTGCGGCGGGATGGCCGTTTGCCCAAGAAGCCGGCCGACGTAGAGGTCGCCGCCTCGATGAGCGACGAGCGAGTCGGATATCCGCTGGTAGGTGCTCAGCAGCGGAGTGTCGGAGGAGATGCTGTCGTCCTCTTGGATCAGCAGCATGCCGCCGGGTCGAAGCTGCGTGAGCCACGATGCCAATACGGTTTGAGGATCTTGGAGGTGCGCGAGCACCCAGCGAGCGTGGAGCAGGTCCGCAGGTCCGGTGGGGAACGGCACATTGGTGACGTCGTGGATAAACCACGCTGTCGATCCGCACGGGTTCGCGCGCGCTCGCGCGATGAAGCTCGGGGAGATATCGATCCCGGCTAACGACCGGGGATTGACGGCGGTGCGTAGAAGTTCGGTGGTGTATCCCGGGCCGCATCCAATGTCCACGGCAAGATCAACTATCGGCGGCATGTTGACCGCTTCGAGCAGCGAGCGGTAAGGCGACTCGAAAACGCGATTGACCGCCGCAAGTCGACCGGCTGCAGCGTCGCTGTCACCAAACGCGTATTCGGCCAACCGTGACTGCTGCGGGTTGTCCTTGCTCATCGGCTCCTCCTCGTTCTTGATCGGGGAGGACTGCGTCGACCACGAAGCATCCCGAATGTCCGAACCACCTCGCGATGAGACGGTCCCCGTTTGTTCACAGCGCCATCAGGCGCGCGTCAACACAGGACGTCCGTTAGTCGGACGACCACCACCGGCAGCGCAGACCTGAAAACGGCACGGACCAAATGCTACCCGGACCGTCACCCTCCGCACCCACCCGAGGCTGATCGATTGAGGGATGACTTGCATCGTTCACCATCGGAAGCTCCGCGCGTGCCCACCGTCGCGAGTGCCGCAACCGTCGCGCAGCAACGTCGTCAACCACACTGCTGCTTTGAAAGTTCGCGGACCCGGAGCGGAAGCCGAAGGCGTGGCCCGGGACGGCCGCCGACACTGCCGGAGATTCGCGGAAGCGGGTCTCGTGAAGTGAAAACGCCGTCGAGGTCGTCGAGTCGGTTCTGCTTCTGGCGAGGAGTAGATGGCTCGCGACGCGCGGTTCGTGCATCCACCAGCGCGACAAGCGACTGCGGCTTGATATAGAAGCGAGCACCGCCGGTGAAAACACCTGACGAGACTCGATCTGGCGCGAGCGACCGCTCACTACCAACGGCCGTGTCGAATCACCGACACGGCCGTTCGTTTCTCAGCCCCGGCCTGAGTTATTCCGGGGCAGTAGTCAACGCCTGAACCGCGAGTGTGACCGCTGAGGTTCAGCACGTAGACGACTATGGCGATAGCAGCAGCGCCATGCGGACGAAGACCTACACCACCTCCAATCGGACTCTCGCTCGGATCCTCACGGAGCGGTCGTACCTATTTGAACGCGACCGTCGTGAACACATCGTAAAACCCATTGCCCGGCACGCCCGGCACCCAGATGTCCTTCACAACTCCGCCTGCGGGGTACGGCTGACCGGCATCACAGTCCAGCGACCCCCCGATCCCCATGTTGAGTGGGCTATTAATCGAGGTAACGGCAGTGTTCATCGGGACGCGAGAGACTGTGGCTGGGGTGCTGTTGTTGTCGGATCCATCCGCATACTCGCATATGCCCTCAGGCGTATCTTGGTCCTGCTTATAGATCAAGATCCTGACATGAGCAAGGTCCGAGCCGCTCGTATTAGACAGAACCGCAGCGGCAACGGAAACCTTGCAGGGTGCCTGGGCAACTGAACACGTGAAGCGGAACGATCCTCCCATCGTGGTACCGACCGGTGAGCCCAATGCCGCCGAGTAGGTCGCCCAAATGCTCGGCGCAGCCGTGCCTCGACTCACGAACACATTTGCCACGCCGTAGTCACCAGCAGTCGAAGGGCCGGCCGGGCCAGCGGGACCAGGAGGTCCTTGCGGGCCAGCGGGACCAGAGGGTCCCTGCGGGCCAACAGGGCCAGCGGCACCGGGAGGTCCCTGCGGACCGACAGGACCTGGAACGCCCGGCGCGACTGGGAACATAGCGAGCTTCACGGGCTTCTGGCCCTTGGCACACCATCTGCGGAGCAGACTGTTGAGATCGCCGACGCTTTCCTTCCCTCCAGTCCTCTGGACACAGACAGGGAAGTACCCGGGGGGTTGCGTCACGGTTTGAGCACTCGTTGTTCGTGCGTCCCCGCCCGCTGCCAATAAGGTCACGCCAGCAACTATCACCGCGGCCACCGCTACCACGAACCACCTCCCTGGCGTCAGTAGCGGACGAAGATCGAACCTCTTCATAGCTACACCTCCATGCGGTGGCGGCCCCTTGCGGCTCGCCTACCGCTTCCGTGGGGTGGGGTCCTACCCTTCGGCGGGGAGTCTACGCTCCGGCGGTGCACGCGGGGGAAACAACCTCCACTGTATGTTCCGTGGGTGGGGTGAACGCGGTCGCGGGGTAGCGTGGCCGCGTCGTCCGATCAAGTAGCACGCTGGCCGGGGCGTTGCCCGCAAGTTATTGGCGCTGTTCGCGGCTGGGTTGGCGATACTTGACAGCCGCCGCCGTTCCGCACTGTTTGGCAATAGGTGAGCCCGGGCACCAGCCACCGAATCGGCCGTCCACTCACGCCTCCTGCTCCGTCGCCGACCCGAACCTTCTCAGAACGGCTCCTGCTTTGTGCCTCGGCAATGACGCGGCAGCAAGATCGACGGGCCGGGATCGGCCCGCTCAGTCGGTCCCGTTTTCGTGACAGGAGCCTTCTCAACTTGCTGCAGGACTGGCGTGTTGACCGCGTTGACTGTGGAACAGTCGCGGGCTCGGATTTTCCGAGCAGGAGGCGGGAGGCGGGACCGCTGGTCGTGGCCTCGCACTGGCTGCCCAACAAGCGGCGCGGGAGCCTGCGGTCGCGTTGGGCGCAGATGCGGCCGCGCCGCAGATCGCGACGCGGCCGCAGCCGCTCATTTGGTGATGGGCACCTGGATTTCGGTGACACTCGGCCGATCGGCTTTCATCTCGTGGTACAGCTCACGGCTGTATCCAGCGAGTCGATAGCCGCTGTCCTCGATCCATCGGATCAGCGCTTCGTATACCGGCGTAATGCCGTCCAGCCCGCCGCGGTGAACGATCGACGCGACTTCGACCACCGGTAGCTCGACGACCTTGACACCGTCTCGCGCCGGCACCGTCTGCTGGCCGATGTCATAGCCGACGTGTACGCCGACACTCCCGTCCTCGGCCGGCTCGTCGTAGTAGCCGATCAACATGCCCGGCCGGGAACCCGTCTGCCCGAGGTGGCTGATCAGTTTGGGGGCGAGTTCCGCAAAGACGGGGCCGATGTGCTCCGGGTCAAGGGCTCCAGCGACCTCTCGTGCCTCTACGACTCGCAGCGGCTGGGTTTCCTTGATAACTACGTCTTGGGCCGTCACGATATTGCTCCCTTCGATCGCCCGGAGGTGCGCCTCGACGCGACGCAGGCGGCTTTGCTCGTCAGCGACCGTCTGTTCAAGCTCGGCTCGGCGCAGCCGCAGCATCCCTCGGAGCTGCCCGAGCGACAGCTCGTCGTCGAGCAGACCGCTGATCTGGCCGAGGGTGAAACCTAGACCGCGCAGCGCGAGCAGCCGATGCAGGCGCCCCAACTGATGAAACGCGTAGGACCGGTAACCGCTCTGATCGTCAACCCGCTCGGGTACAAGCAGCCCGAGTTGGTCGTAGTGGCGAAGCATCCTAGGGGATACCTGCCCGAGCCTGGCGAACTCTCCGATGTTCAACATGTCGACCGAGTGATACGGCCTCACACGGTGTCAAAGTCAAGGACCGACCCACAGTTTCGCTTCTTTGCGCGCTGTGCGCCGTCGGCCGCCCGCGAGCCGGCTCGCATGCGAGCGACAGCAGCGTTAGGCGGAGCCGCGAAAATGCCGCTCCTGCTACGTCACCAGCAGAGCACTCAGACGCGGACTGCCGCTCGGCCGAGTCGTCGGCCTGAACCAGCAGCGCGCCCTGCTACCGGGGACCTGAGGCGCTAGCGTTGCGGTCGACGACTCGCGGCGTTCACCGAGACCGCTGGAACGCGTCTGTCAGCTGCGCGTCGCGCTCGGCTGCGGCGTGCGCGGCTGCCGACTGCTGAGCTTCCTGCTCTGACACGCGAGCCGCTTGGGCTTTCTCCTCCTGTTGCTCGCGCGCGCGAGTGTCGACGGCGAGCCGATTGGCCTCTCGCACTGTTTCGTCGAGGAAGGCACGCAGCTTTTGAGCAGACTCGAGGCGTACGTCGCTGACGACGACGTCGCCGTGGGCCAACAGAACCCCGCCCCAGCCTTCGTGTCGGGGATGGTTGAGCGGATCTACGATCCCATCGAACTCCAGCATGAACGCAAAATCAGGCGCCGGCTCGAGACTCACGCGGAGCTTGCCATGCTCCACGCTGCTAGTGCTCCAGTCGATGTGACAGTCCATGGCTTCGCTCTCCGTTCAGGCTCGTCATCGCGCTCTGCAGCGCGCAAAGGGCGGGCTCGTGCGTCCACATCATCGATGATCACACTCGTGGCGACACACTCCTGCCTGGCCCACCCGCGAGCAGGGCGCCGAGCTCGCCGAGGCCACTGATCGGCGAGGACGAGCTGGGGAGCGACGGGCTCGGGCGGTCACGCCTCGATCGAACACCGGCTGTCTCCCGCGAGCCGACCAGACTTCCGTTCCGTCGCCCATCCTGGTTCCTGGGAGGGAAGCCAGGGAGCCTAGGGCGGCGGCGCTCCGGGGTCTCCCACGATTGGTCAATGAGTAGGGAAGGCTCAAGGCCGAGATCGCGTCGTCCCAGCTTTCGGCACCGCGATCTCGCACGATGCCTTGAATGCGCCGGTTTCCGGGGTCCCGATCAGGTCGATCCGATCCTCGCGGCTGCGGCTCTCGAGCTGGCCGCCGCCGACTTCGACGAGATGGCCAGCTGAAGATCAAAGCGGGCGCCGCCGAAGATCGAGTCGGTGACGCTGACCGCGCCCCCGTGGGCTTCGGCGATCGCCTTCACGATCGCCAGGCCAAGGCCGGCGCCGCCGGCAGCGCGGGTGCGCGCCGGGTCGGTTCGGTAGAAGCGCTCGAACACGTGGTCACGGAACTCCTCGGGGATACCTGGGCCGTCGTCGCTGACCGCCACCACGATGTTGCCGGTGCTTCCGACCTCGAGGTCGACCCGGACGAGGCCGTCCGGCGCTTCGGTGTGCTCGACGGCGTTGCGGGCGAGGTTGCGAAGCGCCTGCGCGAGCCGGTCCGGGTCCGCCCGCACCGTCACGCGGGCGAGCCTGCCGATCTCGAAGTTGCGCTCGGCTGTCAGGCTCAGCCCGTCCCACAAGTCGGTGATGAACTCGCTCAGCTCGACGTCGGCGAGGTGCAGGAACTCGCGTTGATCTGACTGGGCGAGCAGCAGCAGGTCATCGACTAGGCGCGTGATCCGCGCGACCTCGGACTGAATCTGGCGTTCGGCGTGCAGGAGGTCGTCGCGGCTCGCGCGGTCGTCGGAGGCGAGCACCTCCAGCTGGCCGCGGATCACGGTCAGCGGCGTGCGGAGCTCGTGCGACGCGTCGGCGATGAACTCGCGCTGCCCCTCGAAGGCGTGGGACAGGCGATCGAGCATGTGGTTGAAGGCTTCGGCCAGGACCAGGAGCTCGCGGCTCGAGCTCGGCGATGGGCGCATCCGCGGCGCGAGGTCGCCGGCGCCTACCCGCGCGGCGACGTTCGCCAGGCGGCGCAGCGGCGCCGAAATCCCGGTTCCGATCAGATACGCCGCGACGAGCGCCAGCAGCAGCACGATCCCGCCGGCCAGCAGGAAGGAGCGGGCGATTCCCGCCTCGGTCCGGCGAATCGTGGATAGCGGCTGTCCCGCGCCCGCATAGGCCACGCGCCCGGCGGTGATGATCCGCTGCTCGTAGACTCGCAGCTGCCCGACGTCGGGGGCTTCTAGGGTGCTGTAACCGGTTCGCGGAAAGGCGAGCTTTCTCCCGATCCGCCTTTCTGCCGCCTGTTCGGCGAGCGACTCGCCGTCGGGTCGTGCTCGACCAAACAGCTCCGGATGGTTGCTCGCCGTTCCCACGCCTGGCACGATCAGGAACAGCAGCGCCGAAGCCCGCCCGAATGGTTGCGAGGAGGCGTAGCGGCGCGCCGTCGCCAAGAGCTCCCGCGACGAGGTTCCGGGTGGCAGCGTCAGGGCACCGGCGAGCTGACCGGCGCTCCCCCGGATGTCGTGGTCGAGCTCGGACTTCAGGCGGCTGCCGGTGTTGTTGTAGACGAATACGAAGGAGACCGCCAGGGTCGCGATCACGACGAACGCCACGGCGACGGTCAGCCGCGCTCTGAGGCCGTCGAGCCGCAGGCGGCGGATCAGCTCGTTCAGGCGGCCGCTCAGTTCGCCACCTCGTCGAAGCGGTATCCGACCGATCTGACGGTCGTGATCGGCGTCGGGCGATCCGGTGTTCGCAGCTTCCGTCGCAGATAGCCGATGTAGACCTCGAGGACGTTAGTGCCGGGGTCATGGCTGTAGCCCCAGACGGCCCGCAGGATCTGGTCGCGTCTGAGCACATGCGGGCGGTGCTGCAGCAGATAGACGAGCAGCTCGAACTCCGTCGAGGACAGTCGGACAGGGTCGCCGGCCACGGTCACTCGCCGCGAGATCAGGTCGACCTCCAGCGTCTCCGTGCGGATCGTCGTGGCTCCGCGGCTTGCCGACCGCAGTTGTGCCCGAATTCTGGCGGCGAGCTCGCCGACCGAAAAGGGTTTGACGAGGTAGTCGACTGCACCGGCGTCGAGGCCGGCGATCCGGTCCGACACCTCCCCGCGGGCGGTCAGCACGATCACCGGCAGCTCCGGCCGGATCTCCCGCAACCGCTTGAGAACCTCGGCTCCGCTCAGTTTCGGGAGCATCAGGTCGAGTACGACGATCTCGACGTCGGGCTCCAGCGCACGCGCCAGCCCTGCCTCGCCGTCGGCTGCGCTGTCGACCTCGAAGCCGTGCCTGCGCAGCCCACGCTCGACGAAATCGACGATACCGGGCTCGTCTTCGACCACCAGGACCATGGCGCGATGATAGGGCCGGTGCGGCTCGGTAAGGAGGGTCGGCTGTGCACTTATCCCCGGAAATCCAAGAACTCTCTAAGAACGGCGGCATTCCGAGAGATCTCTAAGGCGCGGGTCAGGGACGCTTAAGTGCACGATCAAACACTGCGGCTCAGATGTCCGTCGCAGAACCAAGCACAACGACCTCACCCGATGGCCGACTGCTGACCGGCGGCATCGACGGCAACGAGCGCCTGACGGCGATCACGGGATTCATCCTGCTGGTGCTGTTCGCGGTGCTCGGCGTCACGATCCTCTTCATCGGCCAGCTGCTGTGGCTGCACCTGTTCCTCGGGATCGTGCTGTTCGGACCGGTCGCCCTGAAGATGTCCAGCACCGGATACAGGTTCGTCAGGTACTACGCCAACGCACCCGCGTATCGCCACAAGGGCCCGCCGCATCTGTTGCTCCGCGCACTCGGCCCGATGGTGCTGCTGACGACCGTCGGCGTGTTCCTGACCGGGCTGCTGCTGCTGGTCGTCGGCCCGGACGCGGGCTCGCGGCCGGCGCTCGGGCTGCTCCACAAGGTCACGTTCTTCCTCTGGCTGGTCGCGATGGCCCCGCACGTGCTAGGCCATCTGGTCGAGCTGCCTCGGAACCTGCTCCGGTCCGACCGCGGCTACCGCCGCCTGCCCGGCGCAACCGCCCGCTGGCTGGCGCTGGTGGCCGCGCTCGCCGGTGGCCTCGTGCTCGCGGTTCTGTTCCTTCCGGACTTTTCCGTGTGGACGTCGTTTTCACGCCCATGGGTGAACCATTGAGACCGAACGACCACTCGAGCGTCCGCGACGCGGCGCTGCGTCGGCTCGGCAGCATGAACAACCTGCTTGTCGTCGGCTCGGTGGTCCTCGCGGGGCTGCTCACGGACGTCGCCGCCAACGCCTTTCCCGGGCGCTCGCCGGCTTTGCTCAAAAAGACCGCTCAGCGATCCGCCGCGGCGGCGCACCGGCGAGAGCAGGCTCATTCGCAGTGCCACGTGTGCGCGCCCGGCCGATCCGTCCAGCAGTCGAGTACCGAGTCGGACTCCGGGGGCGGCTGCCACGTGTGTGCGCCGGGCCGCACCGTCCCCCAATCCACGGCTGCCCCGGCGCCGGCCCCTGCTCCGGCTCCCGCTCCCGCGCCCGTGGTGGTCTCCGGAGGGTCGTAGGCGATGCTGCCGATCGCCGTCAGCTCGACCACCTACTGGTATCTGACCCGCGGGACCGGCGCAGTCTCGCTGGTGTTGTTGACGCTCGCGCTCGTGCTGGGGGTGCTCGACGTCTCCCGGTTGGCGACGCCCCGCTGGCCGCGGTTCGTGATCGACGGCCTGCACCGCAGCGCCTCGCTGCTCGCCGTGTCCTTCCTCGGCTTGCACATCCTCACCTCCGTGCTGGACAGCTTCGCGCCGATCAGCTTCCTCGACGCGGTGCTCCCGTTCCACAGCGCGTATCGCCCGCTGTGGCTGGGACTCGGGGCGGTCGCGTTCGACCTGATGATCGCGGTGCTCATCACGAGCCTGGCTCGGGCTCGGCTGGGCTACGGAGCGTGGCGGGCGGTCCATTGGCTCGCATACGCCTGCTGGCCGATTGCGATCCTGCACGTGCTGGGAACGGGCAGCGACGTCAAGCAGGCCTGGCTGCTGCTGCTGACCTGGCTCTGCATCGGGGCGGTCGGCGCCGCCATCGCCGCCCGCATGGTGTGGACCCCGCAGCTGCCGGTCCGCCGCAGG
Organism: uncultured Solirubrobacterales bacterium; assembly: GCA_963805095.1. GTDB lineage: Bacteria > Actinomycetota > Thermoleophilia > Solirubrobacterales > Solirubrobacteraceae > Palsa-465. Next base: position 39,228 of record CAWDSW010000005.1, on the reverse strand, counting down.
CTCGCCGTTTCGGTGACTCCGCTGGTGTTCGTGCTGGCGCTGCTGATATGGCTGCCACTCGGCCCGCTCGGTTCGGACTGGGCGCGGCGCTCGGGGACACCGGTGACGTTGATCGGCGGCGCTGCATCCGCGGCGCCCGCGTCGTCGCGATGAGCGCGTCGGACCCCCGTCAGCTGCCCCGGCTGCTTTCGGGCTGCACCTTCTCTGGGCCGCTCGATCTGATCGCGCACGAAGCGATCCATGGGCAGCTGCCGGTGCCCCGCCGTTTCCGCGGCCGCGAGCATCCGCTGATCTCCGAGGTCGACCGGGCCGGGCTCTACGGACACGGCGGCGCCTCGTTTCCGACCGCGACCAAGCTCCGCACCGTCGCCGCCCAGCGGGGCCGTCCGGTCGTGGTCGTCAACGCCACCGAGGGAGAGCCGCTCAGCGCCAAGGACCGCCTGCTGATCAGCTATCTCCCGCACCTGGTGCTCGACGGCGCGGTCGCGACCGCGATGGCGGTCGGAGCCCGGGACATAACGGTCGCGCTTGACGTTGGCGCGACCGACCTTGCGAGCGCCGTCGACCGTGCGATATCCGAGCGTCCCGAGATCGGGCCGCGGGGTCTGTCAGCCACCACGGCGCAGGTCGCCGACGGCTATCTGAGCGGCCAGGACACGGCGCTGTTGAGCGCGCTCGGGCGCGGCTCCGGTAAGCCGACGACGACGCCTCCCTATCCGGCGCAGCGAGGCCTTCGCGGCAAGCCAACCTTTGTCGCAAACGTCGAGACGCTGGCCCAGGTTGCGCTGATCGCCCGCTACGGGGCCCGCTGGTTTCGCGAGTTGGGGAGCGCTCGCGATCCCGGCTCGCGGCTGGTCACCATCAGCGGCGCGGTGGCCCGGCCCGGCGTGATCGAGGTCGCCTGCGGGACGCCGTTGCCGATGCTGCTGCGAGCGGCGGGAGGGGTCGCCGGGTCGGTCGCGGGGATTCTGCTGGGCGGCTATGGCGGCGTCTGGGTGGGCACCGGTGCCGGTGAACTCAAGCTGGGGGAGTGGTCGCTGCGCAAGCGACACGCCACGCTCGGGCCGGGAATCGTGTTCGTGCTCGGTGACGATGGCTGCCCGGTCGCCGAGGTGGCACGCGCCACCCGCTGGCTGGCCGACGAGAGCGCCGGACAGTGCGGGCCGTGCATCCACGGCCTGGGCGCGATCGCGACGGCGCTCGAGGAACTCTGTTCGGAGGGTAACCGCAGCGGCGCCTACGGCCGGCTCGAGCGCTGGTGCGCGCTGATCAACGGACGGGGAGCGTGCGCGCTGCCGGACGGGGCCGCCCGCTTTGTGGTCAGTGCGCTGCGTACCTTCCGTGAAGACTTCGAGGACCATGCCAAGTACGGCGCGTGCGACGTTTGCGCGACGAGCTTCTTGCTGCCCGTCGTCCACCGCGAGCGGGTGCCGGCATGACGCCACCGCTGCGCGTCGACCCGATCAAGTGCACGGGCCACGGCATCTGCGCCGAGCTCCTCCCCGAGCTGATCTGGCTCGATGACTGGGGCTATCCGGTGATCGAGAACCACCCGCTCACCGCCGAGCTCGAGCCGCTGGCCCGCCGGGCGGTCGCGGCCTGCCCGACAGTCGCGCTGGCGTTGAAGCTTGTCGGAGACCCGCCGGCGTAGCGTCGATGCCTCTCACACTCGTGCTCGGGCACTACACCGGAATACTCAGCCCACCAGTCGAACCACCTGCGCAGGAACCACAGCAAGAGGCCCACGCATCCGGGCCGCGCGATCAGCGTCTGCTCATCCTGTTGCTTTTGCCGATCTTCTCTGCGAGCTTTCAACAGCTCGTTCAGGCTTTGGCCAGCCACTCGACGATCGGCCAAGTGACGCCGACCGGCGCGTCGGGGTCACTGGCACCGATCGTCCCCGGCGGACGGTGAGCAGCGTGGGAGACCGACCCGGGATCGGCGCCGGGCGCACGGAGTTCCCGGTCTGGGGCGGACTCGCAGTCGTGTGTGTGACCGGCGTCGAGGATCCCGGAGCGCTCGCACGCGCACACGCCGCGGTCAAGCGAACGATCTCCGACTTCGACCGTGCATGCTCGAGCTTTCGCGACAGCTCCGAACTGGCCGCCGTCAATGCCAGCGCCGGCCATCCGGTCAAGGTCGGCAACCTGTTGTTCGAGGCGGTCCGGGTGGCGCTCCACGCGGCTCGAGTCACGGACGGTGCCGTCGACCCGACCGTCGGACAGGCGCTGATCGCCCATGGCTTCTCGCCCGGAACCGCGATGAACTCGCGGCAGCGCGGACTCGCGTTCGCGTCCAGCCACCTCGCGGTGCGCCTCGATCAGAAGGATCGCTCGATCCTGATCCCGCGTGGGGTCACGCTCGATCTCGGCGCCACCGCCAAGGCGCTAGCCACCGACCGAGCTGCTGCGGCGGCCGCGGCCGCAGCCGGCTGCGGCGTGCTCGTATCGCTCGGCGGCGACATCGCAACGGTCGGGCAGCCGCCAGCTGCCGGCTGGACGATCCGCGTCACCGACGACCACCGCGCCGACCTGATCGCGCCGGGTCAAACGGTGTCACTGAAGACGGGCTGCCTGGCGACCTCGAGCACGACGGTGCGCCGCGGACCGAATGGATCCCACCACCTAATCGATCCGGCGACCGGCGCGCCGGCTGCCGAGGTCTTCAGGACGGCCAGCGTTGCCGCGTCGACGTGTCTTGAGGCCAACACCATCAGCACCGCTGCGATCGTGCGCGGGGGGCAGGCCGTCGCGTGGGTCGACTCGATCGGGTTGCCCGTCCGGCTGGTGGGTGCAGACGGTCGCGCTCTGCATCTCGGCGGCTGGCCCGTCGAGGGCGAGGACCTGATCGCAAGTAATTGATGGCGGTACCCGTCAGAATCGGCTGATGGCGCAACGCTGCAGTTCTTGACGGAGGAGGCGCGCGCCGAATCGGCGAGCGGATCGGCGTCGATTGGGTGAGTTCACGGTTCGACGTCGAACAGTTTCGTATTCGCCTCGCGGTCGAGCTTGAGCACGACCGCCGCGATACGGCGACGAACATAAGTGATGACGACGAGCTCACCACCGGCAAGATCGCGTGAGCCCATTTGAATCGGTTTCCCGATTAGGGGGTCACGACGGCGCCACGGCGGGGTTGGATGATTATCCGGTTGTCGGGTGGGTGGGGGTTGATCCGTTGTTCATGAGGACATCGAATCCGTCTGGGGTATTCAGCATTCCCGCTGCGGTTCCGGATTTGTCGGTGTTGCCGTACTGCCAGACGAGTGCCTGGGTGGATGGATCGATCGCGACCATGCGGTCGCGGTAGTCGTCGTTGGCCATGAACACGCCACTTGGAAGCTGCTCCACGAGCGAGGGTTGGTTGAGCATCCCCGGGCCGCTCGCGATGTCGTATCGGTAGAGGATCTTGCCGGCACGATTGAACTCGATGATCTGACCCGGAGTCGTGTAGTCGGCCAGTAGATAGAGGTCCGGGCCGAGTTGCTGGGGGTCGGACGGGTAGCTGATCGGTAGCTGAACGCTCCAGACCGTATGGCCGGCGGGCGTAAGCTCATCGATCCATGAGCCGTTGATTTCGGAGATCAGCAGATCCCCGTTGGCAAGGGGGGTGTCTCCGTTCGGAGAGCCGAGCGAGATAGGCGGGTTGTGGGCGCAGACGGCGCCCGTACCGATGTGATCGGCGACTGTGTGGTTTGGGTTGATCACGAGCACACGGCAGTTCTGAGCGTCGGCGACGGTGATCCGGCCATCTTTTAGGAGATAGGCGTCGTCGGGCTCGTGAAGATAGCCCGGGTCTAGGCCGGGTTGGCGTGGATGCCCATATGACCAGATGACCTTCCCGGAGGGGAACGCCAGCTCCTCGATCGTGTCCTGCTGCTCCTGGTTGGAGATGATGGCCGTGCCGTGGTGAATAAAGAACGCGTCGTCGGGATAGACGAAGCCGAACCGATCACGTCCCGACGACGCGGAGGGGAACCTCCAAACGACTCGGTCGGAGCTGTCGAGCAGCAGCAGACGGTTGTTACCCCGGTCGGCGATCAGCAACTTACCGCCAAAATAAGGTGAGCCTGCCCCGGGGGCGCCGGCGGTCCCAAAGGCGGCGTTCGGGGTCATCATCTGTACCGCGCCCACCTGGCTCCCGCCCGATTCCCCGCCGATAACCCACGCGTGATCGCCCACAACCGCGATGCCCGCGTGAGACACCGGCACCTCCAATCGGCCGGCGATAAGCGTCCGACGACTGGTCGGCTCGAACGCCCAGATCGTGGCGGTCGTGAATAGCTTCGATGATCCCGTCGCCCGACTCGCCACAGTGATATTGGCCGAGCCGACCCCGCTTGGGCCCAGCTGTGGGGTCGTGGTATCGCCCCCGGCCAGATAGATGTTTCCACTGATCTCCACGGCGGCGGAGGCCTGAAGCGGCTCAGGGAGCCGGCCCACAACGGCTGCGGAGTGCTTGGTCAGGTCCACCTCCTGGATGTCGTTGACCGGTAGGCCAGCCTGCGGGCCTGAGATTGCTTGGCCCCCGAATACGTAGAGCTTCCCGGCGGTCGCCGCAACCGCTGGGTATCGGACCGGCACTCGAAGTCGGGCCGCTGCGGTGAACTTCACGCCGTCGGTCGTGGCGAGCACAGTCGGGTCCGAATAGGTGCCGGTGTAGCCACCCACGATGTAGGTCGTGTCGCCGACGCTGACCGCGGTTGCGTCCGAGCGAGGGGACGGAAGCGCGCCCAGTTGAGCCGCGTGGCCAGTCGAAAACGCCTCGACGCTCGCGACCGTGGTTGGCGATCCGCCGCCAAAGACGACGTAGCGTCCATTCGCGACGGAGCCGGCAGCATCGTGAACACCGGCCTTCAACTCGCCGATCGACCGCAGCGCGCCACTGGTTGTATCGAGCGTGAAGACGCCGCTCGCCGACGTCGATCCGTTTAAACCGCCGAGCAGAACCACGCTGGCTCCCCGGCCAGGAAGCACGACCTCCCGCGAAATCGGCGCCGGCAGCCGCCACGGAAGCACCCCCGACTCAACGGCCGGAATCGGCCTGGCGACAGAAACCTGCGCACGCACGACATGCTTGCCGGCGCTTCCCGCCGTCGCGAACAACACCACGACCACGGCGATCAACACAACGGCCGCAGACAATGCGCTTCCACGGAGCGTGACTATGCGCCGACGAAGGCTGGAGGCTCCACCACCAGATCGAGAGGTCATTCTGGCACGGTCGGGACTGCCGCTCCCGTACGGCGACGGCGAGCCAGACACAGCGGCGGGGCGCACGGCAGTACAGGACCACCAGCACCAACGGACCCAGCGTCCCGAACAGGATTCGCCTCCGGCGAAGCCGCCCGCCGCTCATCAGCCCGCCGCGCGCTGAGTTCACGACGGTCTAGCAACGGCCGCGCGGATGCCTCGAGGTCCCGCGGTGGCCTGCCCGTCCCCCCGTGTCGGTCTCGGATCGCCATGGTGACTGGGCTCCGACCATACGCACGGAGATAAACCGGTCCGGCGCAGGCCGATGAGAACTCGCTCAGACGAGGTGAGTCGGGACCGGTGTGGCAACCACGCCGGCGACCATAAAGCGAACCGGTGACAGGTCCTATGCCAGCTTCTCACGTTCGATGGCGAGCTGCGGGCGATCGCCAGGCAATCGAAGCCCACCGGCAGAACACTCGTTGGTCGACAAAGGTGCGAGACAATTGCCAGCGATCCCGTATAGCGTGGAAAGAACTGGGCCGCCGTTTCGGTCAGCATCGTCGTTCCGGCTTCTCGCATGCGGTGCAGTACCCCACGCGCCTCTTCCTTCTCTTCGACCGGCACGTCGAGGTCATCGAGTTTCTTCTCGGCGGCGGCGAGGATCAAGAACAGATCGATCTTTCGTATGTGGCGGACGGCCGGTTGGGGGAGCTTGGGGCTGGTGGTCTGTTCTCGAGGACGGTGAGCGCGCGGCAGTTTGCCCTGTTGACGGATTTGGGGCCGCGGCCGCTCGCTCAGGTGCTTGGTACATCCGTCTGTCACGTCGGTTGGCAGTACTTGCCTGCGGAGGCACATTGGGCCGCACAGGACCGGTTCTGTCAGTTGGGAGCGGTCAGTCATGCGTGGGATCAGGCTCGGCGCAACGCATTTGAGCGGATTCCTGGTACTCGATGGTCAGGGGAGTGGGCGGCGATCGGCGCTGTCGGTAACTGATTGGCCGCGAGCTTGCCAAGCGATCGCGGCAATCGAGGCCAGTGCGTACATGGCCACGCCGAGAGCCTCACCGGCGAGGACGTCGGAGGCGTAGTGGGCACGTAGGTAAATCCGGCTCAGGCCGACGAGCACGGCGAGGAGACCGCCGGAAGTGATCGCGGCGATCCGGCCGACTCGGGTCGGGATCACGACCGTGAGTGCGATCGCGAGCGCGAGCCAGCCGACGGAGTTGGCGGCGTGAGCCGACGGATAGCTCTGGCCGGAGGTGTGGACGAGCGGGTCCGGCGGCCGGGGGCGGTCGACCAGCGATTTGATGATCCACGCGCTGATCCATGCGAGTGCCGCTCCGACGACGATTGCGCCCGCGCGGGCGCGGTCGTGCTGCTTGATCACAACCGCGGCGCCAACGAGCACGGCGGAGCCCACGATTGCGATCACGCCCAGCGTCGTGAGAACCCGGGCGGTGACGTCAAGCCATTGTGCACGCACGTCGTTGGCAACTTCGAAGGCGCGAGCGTCAAGCGGGAGCGAGGAACTGCCAGTCACAGCGATCGTCACTGCCACGAACACGGCGATTGCGGTGACGGCAACCACGACGAGCAGCCATGAAACGGATGCGCGGCGCACCGACATAGCTTCGTCGATTACCTCGCCACGAGGACGACGTGATCGATCCCGCCTGACCGCGCTTCTTGTTCGTCGCCGGATGAGGCGTGGTCGAGGCGCTGCTGCTCTCCGAGTCCTTGGACAAAAGGGGAACTCCTCGCTCGGCGTTCGTTCGGCCGAAGTGCCGGCGATTGTGGCCGATCGATCGGTGAGCGGCACACGGCATCCTGGCTAAGCGGCTACGGGCGTTCCCGCGGGCTCACGTCCGCGAGCCGGTAGGCTGCAGATCGATTCATCAAGAGCGACCCGAGGGACCTGGCCCTGAGACGGTGCGGCATCCGGCCTATGCGCGGTGCCAATGCCAGGATCGATGAAGGAGGAGAGATGGCCCACCTTGAGAGGTTGCGGTTCCGAACGGCGGGTGCCGAAGATGCCATCGCCGTTGCCGCGCTCCATGCAGAGAGCTGGCGCAGGCATTACCGGGGTGCGTATTCCGATTCGTTCCTCGATGGCGATGTTGTCGCCGATCGGGAGATGGTCTGGACGCAGCGACTACGGACAGCCGGTGGCGGTAGCTACACCGTGCTTTCTGAAGGTGACGCTGACATTGTGGGTTTTGCGCATGCGGTGTTCGACTCTGATCCGACCTGGGGCACGCTGCTTGACAACCTCCACGTAAGCCAACGGCAAAAGCGCCAGGGCGTCGGCTCCGAACTGCTTGCTCTCATCGCCCAAGCAGCAATCGATCGAGAAACGCCCCTGTATCTGTGGGTCCTCGAGCAGAATGTGCACGCGCGGGCCTTTTATGAGGCGCGCGGCGCCGTCCGTGTCGAACGAGCGCTCGTCTCAGCGCCTGGCGGCGTGAAAAGCCGCTTGAACCAGACGCCGAGCAAGCTTCGGTACGCGTGGTCCGACCCCACCGTTCCGCTCGCCCACCGCTTCCGCAATCGCCCAGCAACCGCCGAACCGCCAGGAAACCGGATGACCGTAGGGGAGTGATGCAGTCCCGCGAGGATGAGCGAGCCTTGCTTGGGCGCAAAGCACGCTCCCCGCGCGCCGATCGCAGGTGGCGGGCTGACTCTCTTTGTCGCTGTCGACCAGTTGGTCTGACCGACTTTGGCTGTGCCGCGCGTCACCGCGGCTAGTTGGGCTGCACTTTGTTGTTTTGAGGTTCACTAGCGGCCGGGAGCTGCCGCGATGCGTGCGTGACAGTTGCGTGGCTTTGATCCTGGGCAGAATCAGTGCGGGGTGCTTGGGGTATCGCCGTATCCGTATCCAGCATGGGCGGCGGCTACCGCCCGCGTCCTCGCGTGATGAGACGAAGCCACGCGGGCCGGCAGCGTCTGTTGGACCATCGAGCCGTTGGCGTTGAAGTTGAACGTCCTGGCTGTCGCTTGGCCGGTGGTGGTGAGCGCTAGTGCGATGGTGAGCGCGAGCGCGGGGATTACGGCGGCGATGTGATTGATGCGGGGATGGATCATTTGGTTGGCTCCTAGCGGTTTGACACGGGTCTGGATTGCGGGTGCGAGCGCCGGTCGGCATAGGTGACGCCGTCTCGGCCGGGCGAACTGCCGGCTAGCGGGGCGCGGGCCGCGACCTGTTCAAGTTCGGTTTCGGTCACGCCGGGCCAGTAGCACTTGGCTGCGTACAGCACGGCGCGAAGCCTCGAGTACGGCGGTTTCAAAACGGCTGCAAAGCCGTAACAGCGCCTGAAACTCCGGTCGCCCGGATGATTTGCGGGACACTTAGCGGCAAGGACCGTGGGCACGCGTTTGGAATTCGAGATCCTGGGGCCGCTTGAGGTGCGGAGCGATGGTGTGCGCGTGCCGGTTGGCGGACCGAGGCAGAGGGCGCTGCTCTCGCTGCTGTTGTGCAACGCCAACCGGGTCGTATCCCGCGACCGTCTTCTCGACGAGCTGCTGGGCGACCAGCCGCCCGATTCCGCCGAGCGGCTGTTGCGCGTTCAGATCTCCCGGTTGCGCAAGGCGCTCGCCGTCGACGGCGACGAGCCCCGACTGATCACTCGCCCTCCCGGGTATCTGTTGCGCGTCGAGGAGCGTGAGCTCGACCTGCAGGAGTTTGAGCGGCTGCTGAGCGCTGGCCGAGAGGCGCTCAGGCGCGGCGACCCGCATCACGCGTCGACGATCCTGCGCGAAGCGGAGTCGCTGTGGCGTGGCCGACCGCTGGCCGATCTGGAGTTCGAGCCGTTCGCGCGGTCGGAGATCGAGCGGCTACAGCAGCTGCGGTTGGGCGCTGTCGAGGAGCGGATCGAGGCGGAACTGGCGGTCGGCAGGCACGCCGCCGCTTGCGCTGAGCTCGAGACGCTGGTCGAGGAGCATCCACTCCGGGAGCGGCTTCGCGGGCAACTGATGCTGGCGCTTTACCGGTCCGGCCGCCAGGCGGACGCGCTGGAGATCTATCGCGCCGGACGCTCGCTGCTGGTCGACGAGCTCGGGCTTGAGCCCAGCCCCGAGCTTCAAGAGCTCGAGCGAGCGATCCTCACCCACGACCCCGAGCTGCAGCTCGCGCGAGCGATCCCGGAACACGCGCTGTACCACGAGCAACCGATCCTCACTCACGATCCCGCGCCGCACCCCGAGCGAGCGATCCAGGCCCACGCTCTGGCGCTGGAACCTGCAGCCCAGCCGCCCCCGGCGCCAAAGCGGTCCGGTCGCCGTGAGCTCGCGGTCGGTCTCGCGGCGGTCGCCGTCATGTTGGTAGCTGGGATCGTCGTGGTGTCGGTATCGAGAGGGGCCCCGAGCGTCCGTCTCGCGGGAGACGAGATCGGCGCGATCGCGGCGGGTAGTGGTCAGGTGGCCTCAGCCGTGCGGATAGCTGCCCCGCCAACGAGCGTGGCCGTCGGGAGCGACGGCGCGACCTGGGTCGCGAGCGCCGCTGCCGGGACTCTTTCGAGGATCGACCCGAAGACCAACCTGATCACGCAGATCCCGGTCGGGAGCGACCCGGTGGCGGTGACCGTAGCCCCGGACGGCTCGATCTGGGTTGCCAACAGCGGCGATGGAACGGTCTCGCGCGTCAGCCCCGACAACAACAAGGTCGTCGCGAACGTGAGGGTCGGAGCCGGGCCGAGCGCATTGGTCGCCACCGCTAACGCCGTCTGGGTCGCGAACACGCTGAACGCCTCGGTGTCGAAAATCGACATCGCAAGCGACCGCGTCGTCGCGAGGATCCCGGTCGGCGCAGAGCCGGCCAGTATCGCCGCGGGGGCTGGCTCGGTGTGGGTGGCGGATGAGGGGGACGGGACCGTCTACCGGCTCGATCAGCAGACTGGCGCCCAGGTCGCGGCGCCGATCCCGGTGGGCAACGGGCCGACTGGGATCGCATTCGGCGACGGCGCGGCGTGGGTTGTCAACAGCACCGACGGGACGCTGTCCAGGATCGATGCGCAAAGCAATAGCGTCACGGCTGTGATTCCCGTCGGTCAGGGACCGCAGGACGTGGCGGTTGGACCGCGTCGCGTCTGGGTGAGCGACGAGTACGGCAACGCCATCGCACAAGTCGATCCGGTCAAGCTGGAGGTCGTCAAAATGACTAACACAACCAGCGCGCCGGTCGGCCTCGCGCTCTCCGGTGACAGACTGCTGGTCGCCACCGACGGCGACAGTGCGATCGCGCACCGCGGCGGCGTCCTTGACGCGCTTGCGAGTGGCACCTACGGGCCAATTGGCGGAGATGCCCCGACGATCGATCCGGGGTCTTCATACAACCCTTATATCTGGCGTGTGCTGGTGATGACCAGCGACGGTCTCGTCGGCTACCGCCGCGAAGGAGGCGTAGCGGGCAACGAGCTGGTGCCCGACCTCGCGGTCGCGTTGCCCGCGCCGACAGACCAAGGGCTCACCTACACCTTCCACATCCGCTCCGGGATCAGATACTCAAACGGCGTGCCGCTGCTGGCGACGGATTTCCGGCGCGGACTTGAACGCGCCTTCGAAGTCGGAGGAGGGCCGACCGGGGACCTGTCGCTGATCGTCGGATCTGGCCGGTGTCAGGCGCATCCTAAGACCTGTGATCTGTCTCAAGGGATCGTCACTAACGACTCGATGAACACGGTGACGATCCATCTGACCAAGCCCGACCCGGACCTGTTCGCCCAGCTGACACTGTCCGTCGCGTATCCGGTCCCGCCCGGAACCCGTGTCCACCTCGCCTCCCGCACGGTTCCAGGGACTGGACCGTACGAGATTTCGTCCTACTCGCCCGACCTCTCAAAGAATCCGCAGGCGCACGGCCGGCTGGTCCTGACCCGAAACCCCTACTTCAGGCAATGGTCAGCCGCGGCCCAGCCCGCCGGGTTCCCGAATCGGATCGTAGTCCGCACGAACTACTCCCAAGCCCAGCAGGTGACCGCCGTTGAGCAGGGGCGGGCAGACATGACCTGGGATCCCCCGACCCCGAGCGACTCAACGGTCCTGGGCCAGACCTTTCCATTGCAGCTGCACCAGGGCCCCGTGCGTCAGACCTCCTATGTCTGGCTCGACGTCCGGTCGGCTCCGTTCGACAATCTACTCGCACGACGGGCGCTTAACTACGCCGTCGACAGGGGGACGCTCGGGCGTCTGGGGCTCGGGGTCGACGGAGCCGGCGGGCGCTCGACCTGCCAGCTTCTCCCGCCGGACTTCCCAGGTTACGTCCCCTACTGCCCGTACACGGAGGACCCAACGGCGTCGGGACGGTGGCAGGCCCCAGACCTGGCCAAGGCGCAGCGGCTGGTCCGCAAGTCCGGAACGCAGGGCGCAAACGTGACGTTGGTGCAGCCCTCGTTCGTGCCGCGGCGCTACGGCCACGCACTCGTCGCGACCCTGCGTGCGATCGGATATCACGCCCGGCTCGCGGACCTGTCCCCAACGACATACTTCGGCAGTCCACCCAGCTTTTTTCTACGGTTCCAAGCCGGTCTCGTCGGCTGGGAGGCGGACTACGTGGCGCCGGCGCAGGTCATCCCAGACCTCGTCGAGTGCTCAGTCCCCGCTGGACGCAATTTTGGGAATTTTGGGCACTTCTGCGATCCCAGCATCGATGCGAAGATCGCCAAGGCCGTCAGCGAAGAGTCGGTCAATCCAGGGCTGGCATCGCAAGAGTGGACCGCTATCGACCGAGAGATCGTCAACCAGGCCGTCGACGTCCCGCTCGACAACCAACTGAATTCAGACTTCGTGGCCCGCCGTGTGGGCGACTACCAGTACAACCCGCAGTGGGGCGTGCTGGTGGACCAGTTATGGGTCCGCTGAGCCGCTGACATCGCTTGCGGCACCACGCCGAGCGTCATCGATCGCGTCGTGTGTATAGCCGGAGGGTGGCTTCCGTCTGTAGACCTCGAAGGGGGAGCGTTGCGGGGCTGGACCGCGAGCGCGAGCGGGGATGGAGTCGAGGCGCGCCGTCGAGCATCCGGTCAACCTGGGCCGCGGCCTGTTCCCCAGTAACCCGCCGACTATGCCGCCACCAAGCATCCGTCATTCCCCTACGAATCGGTCGTCGAGGTCAGGCAGGCACGGGGCGGACTCCGCGTGCCCGTGCGACCGCGGCTACAACCGGAATCACCAGACGCTGGATCGGGATCGGAGGCTGCTCACCCCAGCTGTCTCCATGCCCCTCATGCAGCGCGCCAGCCATCTGGAAGAACGTGAGCGAATCCTGGGAATCCAAGCGGCCGGCGGCGAGTGCCTCGCCCAAGGTCGCGAACACCACGTGGACGAACGGTGTCACCGGGCTGACGATGTTTCGCGTGACCGTCGGTGCATCGCTCTCATTCCACGGATCGACGTGCCCGACCCCGGGCGGTATCTCGACCGTCTCACCAGCCGCAAGCAGACGCGGCGCCTCCTTGCCGACCCGGATCCGAGCCTCGCCCTCGACCACCTCGAACCGCTGCGTCCAGTCACGGTGCACGTGGGCCGTGTCCTTCCCGCTCTTGGGCCGCAACAGTCGTTCCACCACCGACCGCTCGGAGGACACCTCAATCACGCGAACGGCCGCCCGTCCGTCTGGGCTTGTCCATTCTTGGCCCGCAACTAGCACGCGTGCAGGCTACTTGATGCACCGGAGCCTGGTACGGGACCCTGCCCGAAACGAATTGCCTTTGGCACGGGGCTCAGGCGCCTCCGAGGCACGTGTCGCTGGTTTCACCGAGCAGGGACAGTGATCCCGGGGTGGACGTTGCGGGAGCGGGCCGGCCTGCGCGAGCCGGCCCGCTCCTGTAGTGCGTCTAAGCGCTCAGTGACCGGAGTGCGGACCGTGATGCACGGGCCGCCACCCGTGATGCGCAGGCGGTGGTGGCGGCGGCGGGACGATTGGGGTGCCGCCGGCGGTCACCCAAATGCGGTTCGCGAACACGACCGGCGGATTGTTCCCCGCCGACCAGACTCCGTAGAACTGGTTGGCGGCGATGTTCCCTGCGACTACGGTGCCGATGTTCTGTGGACCGGTGGTTCCGGGCGGGACGGCCGCCGTGGGATCCGCGAAGACGATGATCCCAGCCGTGTTCGGCGCTTCCTGGTCACCCCAGTTGTTGCCCGACACGACGTTCCCGATTACCGCCACATTCTTGGTGAACGAGTTAAACGCCTCCGCGTTGACGATCACGCCTCCTTCGAAGGAACTCGTGACCCTGTTATCGCTGACGCGTACATCGGTGACGGTCGAGCTCGGCGGATCGGCCGCCACCACGATCCCGCCGACATCCGGCCCGTTCGGCCCGATCTGCGAAAGGGAGGACTGTGTGCCGGCGATCGAGTTAGCGGCGATCAGGATGTTCGAGAGGCTCCCGCCGAGGTTCTGGGTAGCCGCGACGACTGCGCAGCCGTTGTAGTTCGCCCATTCCCGGTTGCCGGTCACTGAGTCATACGAGGAGGACACCAAAGGTGCCGACGGGTCTTGTGTGATCGTGCCGGGATCATTTGGACCGTTGTCCATCACACCAATCCCGCCACGCCCGTTGTTGTAAACCGTATTGTCGGCGACAGTCGCGTGCGAGACGCCGAATAGGCTGATCGCGAACGCTTGGCTCACCAACGACTGCACGCCACTGCCGGGCAGCGGCGGCACGCTTGTATTAATGGTCCCGAACGCATTGTCCGTTATCGTCGAACGCTCGATCGTGACATATGACGTGTCCTGGGCGAAGATCCCTTGGAAGCTCGCGCCCTCGACCATCACTGACGTGATCGTTACGTGCGAGACGCCGGCGCCCACGTAGATCCCGATATCGCACGGGGCGGCGTTGATCGTGCGGTGCGAGATTGTCTGGCCTGGCCTCGCCACCACGGCAGCGCTCAACCCAGAGTTCCCTACGTTCGCTGTACAGGATTGCGCGGCCGGGGCGGCCATCGCGGACGCAGTCCCGAGAAAGCCAAGCCCGGTCGCACCGAGACCCATCACGGCGATTGCCACCGCCGGCCTGACCAGCAAACGGCTCATTGGGTTTTGTCTCAAGTAAATCAACACTCCACTCTTTTAGGTTGAATCTCAAACTGAGCGTGGCACCGCGGATCCTGGTCTCCATGGACCCTGCCCCCATGCCGTTCCACAGACCGGCCACGCAGGATGACCGCGCCGTCTGCCGCCCAGACGAGTGCGGCGTCTGCCCCACTACGCCACAATACACCAGGTCCGGGTGAAACAGGAAGATCGGGTCTGAGCGCGCTTTTCTGGTCGTCTGATGGACTGCGACCGCGAGTGATCATCCCGCCGGCGGCGCAGGGCCCTCCTCTCAAAGCGCAGCGTCGATGAGGACTTCGGCGGCGGCGCGGGAGGACGTGGCGATGAGCGGATCGTGATCCATCCAGGCGGCGATCATGCCGCCGTCGAAGATGATTTGGAGTTGCCGGGCGAGCTCGAGTGGATCTGTGGCTCCGGCTTGGTCAGCGAGGTCGACGAAGAGGGCCCGCATCCAGGCCCGCCAAGGGCCCCGGAAGCATCATCAACGTAGGAAGCATGGCCGGCAAAGTCGGCATGGTCGGCGGGGCTGCCTACGGCGCGACCAAGGCGACGCTCGATGCGATGACCCGGTCGTGGGCGGCGGAGTTCAGCCCAAAACGGCGTGCGCATTAACAGCATCCTGTCGGGCCCGGTCTACACCTCTATCCAACCCCGGGAGGTCACAGAGGCGGTGGGCACGACGACCCTGATGGACCGAGCGGCCGAACCAGAGGAGATCGCCGAGCTAATCGCCTTCCTTGCCTCCTCCCGCGCCAGCTACATCACCGGCGCGACGATCGCCGCCGACGGCGGACGCACTACGGTCTGAGAGTCTGCGTGAGCCTGTCGGGTAGACCGTGCCACGATTACGATGGCAGCCGTGCGGACCCCGTACACGTGGTCGTTGGCGTACGTCACGACCCCCTTTTGAATACCATCTCCCCGGTCCAGGACATCGCCCTGTACTTGCCGGGTTACATCGAATCCCCTGGGCTCGCAGTCCAGTTTGACCGGCCACGCGGTCGCGATGACGGCCAACGAGATACAAACGATCTGCAGCACCAATCCGGTCAACGTGGCAGCTCGCCACCGCAGCGTCGTCGGCACCGGGCTCACCGTCCGCAGGCCGAGCAGCTTCGTGCTGCGAGTGTGCGGCCCTAAGGGCCCCTGCAGGGCACGCACGGTGACGGGGTCGCTGCCGCCGTCGCGTATCCGTCGGGCCGCGGCCCGGCTGACACGGGCCGGTCACATTTACGGCCGGGCGACCTACACCCGCGGACACACGCAGGTCCACGTGAGCGGAGCGTTGCGGCCCGGCCCTTACTGGCTGACACTTGACGGAGCCGTTACAGCAGGTTGGCGCCGGGGCGCGGCACAGAAACGTGACGACCGTGCCCTTCACCGTTTCAGCTCGAACGCGAACGTAGTTGTCGCGGCGTCTAGAGCCGCGCGGCTGTGCGGAGGGAGGCGCCACGTCGGCGGATCGCCCTGAGCTCTCGAGCATGGCGGACGACTACGCGCGCGGCGCGCTCTCGCAGCGCGCGGCGTTTGAGGCGACCCACCCGCCTGTGCTGGCCGCCGCGCGGCTGTTCGCGGACGAGCGGGTGCTCCGCGTGGTCGATCTCGGCGCCGCCGACGGCGTCAACTCGCACGGGCTGATCCGCCATCTCGCGGACCAGCGCGCCGGCCGGCCGCTGATCTACGCGCTCGTCGATCTGCCGACAAACGCGTGGCGCGTCGCCGCCGAACAACTTCGGCACGTCTTCGGCGAAGCGGCGGACGGGCCGAGGGTCGTCGTGATTCCCGCGCCGGGTGACGCCGGCCCCGGGGTCGCCGATTCCGGCACGGGGCCGCACTACGCCTCGCCAGAGGCGCATGCGGAGGCGTGCCGTCGAGCGGTCGAGCGCAGCCCGCCTCCGGTCACGGTAATCAGCATGGCGGGGATCCCGCTCCAGCAGGCGCCCTGCCTGCCGCCGGGCAGCGTGCACGTTGCGGTCACCGGGACGGCGATGCACTGGATCGCCAATTCAGGCGCCGTGGCGTCGACAGGATCGGTCTTCCCGGGGTACCCGGACCACAGAGACGAGGGCGAGCGGCAAGCCTGGCGCGTGGCCGCAGCGCGCCAATGGCAACGGCTGCTCGAGATCCGCGCCATGGAACTCGCCCCGGACGGCCAGTTCATCGCCGCGCTCCCGGCCTCGCCGGCTCCGGACCCCGACAGATCGGGGCTCTACGTCGAGCTCATCAGCGACATGAACCGGGTGCTCGCCGACTGGCGCCGCGCGGGGTGCATCAGCACCGCCACCGTGGCCGCAGTTGTCGTCCCGGTGTGGATGCGCACGCTCGACGAGATCCGCAACCCCTTCGAAGCGGGTGGCGGGAGCGTCGACGGCCTCCAGCTTGAGAGCGCCGAGCTCTTTCGTCTCGACAACCCCTACTGGCACGACGATCCCGCCGTGTTCGCGCGGGCATACGTGCGAAGCGTTCTCGCGTGGGGCGAGCCGCTCATGCGAACCGCGTTCGCGCGCGAGGGTGCCGATCGCTCCCCCGCCCTCCTCGCCGACTTCCTCCGAGCGCTCGAGGAGCGCGTCGCCGATGCCCCCGACCGCTATCGCCGCGACTACATCGAGGCCCTCGTCATCTGCCGAAAGGTGGACGGGACCAAGCGCAACCGGACGGCGCCCTCGCATTGACCGCGCTTGCTGGGTGCTGCGCGCATGCGCTCGCGATAGAGCATTCTGGCACCGGACGTTTTAGTGCAACGAGAACTGATGAGTGGTCATTGGACGTGCGCGGAGGTAGCTTGGGGCGGACCCGATCGGCGCGACGGGGGATGCGTCGACGAGCTGCTCCGCGCGTCATACGTTTCAGTTCGCAAGCGACCAAACTCCGACCGCGACCGCCGCGAAGACGACGAGTCCCATCCCACCGACCAGCATCGTCAGCGAGCGTGGTTGGCGCTCTATCCATGCGGTCCATTTCCCTACCGCGTGTCGGACGGACCTCAGGAGTGACTTGGCCCACGCGAACTCGGTAGCCCAGATCCCTAGGCCGGCGAAGATGATCAGCCAGCCGGGGCCGGGTAGCGCCAGCAAGACGACCCCGGTGATGGTCACGACCAGCCCGGTAAGGGCGATGCCGCCGCGCCAAATCCGGGCGCCGCTGGGTCGCTGGCGAACCCATGACCGCACTCGCGTCACGTGTCGCGCCAGCCGCTTTAGGGTGCCCGCAGTCTGCTGTTCTTCCGGTTGCATATCTCGGGCACGACTAGAAGAGACGCCGAAACCATGGCATACGCCGCCACGCCACAGCAGCACGGACTCGAGCAGCACGTCGCTGTCTACGAAGAAACTGCCCTCGATCTCCTGCCGGCGACTCGCCGGCCGATGCGTCCCCGAGCGTTCAGCTCGCCAAGGCAGGCGGCCGCGCCCGCCTGCGCCAACGCCGCCCGACCGCCTTGACGAACGCCCGGGGGCTGTGGCTGTAGATCTTCGACCCGGCAGCGAATGCCGCGTCCTGGAGGACCGCGCGGCGGCGGTCGATCAGCGCCGTGAGCGCCACTTGCGCCGCGCTGTCGTCAAAGCAGTCGCCACGCGTAGCCACGTAGTTACCAAGCTCGGCGAGATCGTGATCATCGCCGAGCACGTCGGCGAGGCCGTGAGTGCGCTTCGCGAGCTTCTTCATCTTTTTCGACGACGCCGGGCGCAGAATCTGCTCCGCGTGCCAGAGGTCCTTCACGCGCTTGCGCCACTCGTGGAGGTTCTCGGTCGTGGGGTCCTTTTGCGAGCGCTGCATCGCCTTGCGGCCGAGTCGATAGATGCGCCGCAGGCCGGGCTTGACTGCCTCAAAGCCGTCCACATCAAAGGTCCAGGCCGCGGTGCGCGTCCGTGCACTGTCGATCTCGTCCACCACCGCCGCGACCCGCGCGTCGTCGGCCTTCAGCGACTCGAGCGCCTGCCTGCGCTCATCCTTGAGCTGCGAACGCAATTTAGCGGTCGCGTCGCCGGGCAGCAGATCGCCAGACGCATTCTCCAACGCGTCGAGCGTCATGACCAGCACCGACGCGTCGCGCACCCCGGCCAGGCACCGCCCGGCGTCGCGGAACGCGATGTTCTCGCGCCGGTAGGCCTCCTCGCCGAGCGCCCCGCGCGCCAGCCGCACGGTCGCGCGCAGCCGCTTGAAGCGCTTGCGCGTATCGTGCACGGCGGTGGCGAGCCGGCGTTTCGGGCTGTCCGCCAACTCCTCGTGCGACTGGTCGAGCTGGCCACGCGCGATGCGCCTGATGCCGTCGGGGGTGGACTCGTCCTCGTAGAGGCGAAACGCCCGTTCGGCGTCGCGCCTGGAACTCGCACGCCGATCGCGAGCGAGCTTGCCCCCGACCGCCACAGTGCCCACGAGTGCCGCGGCAGCGGCCACGTCCTTCCGCGTGTCCCTGCCACTGTTTCTATGAGCAATGCCAGCTGTCTTGGCCATCATTCTCCTAATGCCCCGGACCGCCGCGCTTCTAACTCAGCCCCGGCATCGCAATCCGCGCCGACCGACTGGCGAACACCTATCCGCCGGCCAAAGCGGAAGTCGGATCGCCGGCGCCATGAAGTTGGACGCGACTTGGTCGTCCTGAGATGGGGGAGCCAGGATGAGCTGAGGGCCGGCGCTCCTTCGGGTGAGAGCCACGAATGATTCCTCAGTCGGGGAGGTAGCGGGGGCGAGCGGGTCGTTGGACAGCGGCGGGGAGCCTGAATAGGCTGCGTGTGGAGCGGGTGGGACACGAGGTTGGAGATCTAACCGGGGAGGTGGGCGTATGTCCGGACTTGGTCGAGCACTGGGTGGTTTTGCGCGTCAGAACGCGATCGCCTTGGTGGCGTTGTTCGTCGCGCTGGGAGGCGGGGCCTACGCGGCCACCGGTGGCGGTGGGTTTCTCGGCCCGACCGGCACGATCAACGGTTGCGTGGCGTCTAAGGGCGGTGCGCTGAGGGTGCTAAAGCCGGGGAAGCGGTGCCCGAGGCATACGACTGCGCTGCGTTTCAACGTGGCCGGTAGGCCCGGGGTGGCGGGGCTGACCGGTAGCACGGGGGTAGCTGGCGCTCCGGGTGCTCCGGGTGCTGCGGGTGCTGCGGGTGCGCCTGGGCCGGCTGGCAGCACGGGGGTCGCTGGCGTTCCGGGTGTGCCCGGGCCGACCGCGTCGGCTTATGCACAAAACCAGAACACGTTTACGTTCGTTGACTCGGGAAGTGATACGACGGCGGTGCAGCTCAGTGCGAACGGAGGGACGATGCTCAACGTGCCCTTCGCGGCCGCCGTGCATATCTCGGGGGTTGTGCGTCTTCGCAACAACACCGGCAGCGGTAACACCGATCAGAGCGGCTGTCGGCCACAGATCGCGCCGGCGGGCGGCGCTTTCTCTGATGTCGGACCGGAGATGCTTGGTCTGACCAATGGCTTCAACGCGTTTAATGACGAGGCGACGGTAGCCGTCGTTGGCGAGCTAAACGTGCCCGCCGGACGCTACGACGCTCGTATCGTGTGTCACCGCACGTTTTCGACCGGTAGCACCGATCAGAACAAGTTCAACGGCGATGCGATCAGCGTGATCGCCGTCGCGCGCTGACCAAGGTTGGCCGACACAAGCTCGCCAACCGCAGACGAATGCGTCACGACTGGCTGCTGCGTTGTCGCCGGGCCGGGCGTGGGACGGCCGCTGCTGCTCCTGGACTCGGCGTCACGAAATGCGACCTGCGCGTGAAGTCTCGATCCCGTCAGAGGGCGCCGCGGTGAGCCCGTCGTGAGCAACAGCCCTAGGCGGTCCGGAGCACCGCTTGGTCGAAGCGGTCGCAGACTGCCGGATATGAGGAGTATGTGTTGGCTGGCGTCCGTGGCGGTCTGGGGGTGGTCTGGGTTCGAACGCTCGAGAACCCGAGCGATGGCGGGGCGCTGTGTGCGCGCGGCGGCGGGTATCGACGCGACTCATCGATGGTCAAGGTGACGCCGCGACCCGGCCAAAGCCCGGGACCGGAATGTCGCCGAGGCCGTTTTGGAAGCCACTACGGTAGCTGTGGTAGCGCGGGCTCCACACCAGCTCGCGCTTGGCCTTGGCGTTAGAGGTGCCGCGGATCTGGGTCATCATCGAGACGCCGACCTCGCCGGCGGCGAGGCGTCCGGGCCACACCGGAATGTGGCGGGGCGGCTTGGCGCCGACCGCTTCGGCGAGCGCGCGCAGCCATGCCGAGACGGGCGCGGGCTCGTCGTCGACGACGTTGTATACGCCCGGACTGCCGTGCTCGATCGCCGCTATTGTGGCCGCAGCTGCGTCGTCGACGTGCACGAATGACCACACGCCGCCGCCGTCCCCGATGATCGGGAGCTTGCGCTTGCGCACCTGGCTGACGATGTCGCCCTCGAGGGCGAAGCCGGTGCCCGGACCGTAGAAGTTGGCGTAGCGCAACGCGATGCCCTCGATCCCGTCGGCCTCGCGGACTCCGTGCTCGAGGTAGCGGATCGCCTCCAGCGACTTGACCTGGTTGGCCGGTGGGTCGGAATCGAGCGGATCCTCTTCCGTCTTCAGTCCGGTTCCGGTCCGCTCGTAGCTCCAGTTGCCGTGGCTCTGCGCGATGACCCTCCGCGTTCCCGCCGCGCGGGCGCCCTCCAGCAGGTGGTCGGTGCCCTCGGTCCGCAGACGGTTGGTCAGCACGAACTCCCGGTCGAAGTTCTTGAGGCTCTTGACGCCTGCCAGCCCGGTCAGCTGGTGGATCATCACCTCGGGCTCCGCGTGCATCACCGCCTGCATGACCTGGTCCCGGTCAAGCGCGTCAGCGGCCACCGCCGTGGCGCCGAACGCGCGCAGCCTGCCGGTCTTCTGCTCTGAACGCGTCATCGCGGTCACCGCGTGACCGGCCGCAATCAGTTGGGGCACCAGGCGCATCCCGATCGCACCGCTGGCACCGGCGACAAACACCTTCATGATCACCCTCCGGGTATCGGATTACGTGTCCCTAGACAAGATCCGCTCCGGTTGTGTGACAACCGAGATCCCTTCGGCATCCATGCGCGCCGAGGAAGTCGCGCCGCTCAATCGCTCGAGTGTGGCCACCGCGGCTGCGACGCCGAGCGCGACGATCACGGCTGCGTACCGGCGCGGAGGCGGCGTTGTGCGGGGAGCAGGCGACGCCATTAGCCACGATCCCGCCGACGCCGAGCCGCCGAGCCGCCGAGCCGCCGCGCAGGCAACACAGCGCCAGCGCCGGCGCTCATCTTGCTGACCTCAGCAGCGATGTGGAGTCGCCGACTGGGCCGAGGTGGCCGAGCTTGTCGGGGTTGACGATCGAGCTGATGGCTCTGATCTGGCCGTCGGCGATATCGAGCGCCATCACGCCGATCAGCCGCTGCTGTGCGTCGAGATAGAGCGCTCCCGGACCGCCGTTGACCTCCACTGGCCGCAGCGACACGCCGGGAAGGCGTCCGGCTAAGCGGACCCAATTGATCAGTGTGCGCGCGACGCGGTTTCGTCCGTTCAGCGTCCGCGCGAGCGCCGGGACCTTGCCGCCGCCGTCGCCAGTCAGCTGCACGTCTGACGCGAGTAGCGCCTCCAGCCCGGCGAGGTCCCCCTGGTCGGCGGCCTCAAAGAACCGTGCTGCGAGCTCCTGTTGCTGCTCGCGGGTGGTCTGAAAGCGGGGTCGGCGCTGCTCGACATGTTGTCTGGCGCGGGCGGCGAGCTGCCGCGCGTTGTCCTCGCTCTTGCCGACGATCGCCGCAATCTCCGCGAACGGATAGTCGAACACGTCGTGAAGCAGCAGCACGGCTCGCTGCTCGGGCGAGAGGCTCTCGAGCAGCACCAGCATCGCCAGCGACAGCGAATCGGCTGTCTCCGCGTGCCGGGCGGGATCATCGTGGCTGTCGGTGATGATCGGCTCTGGCAGCCACTCGCCGACGTAGCGCTCCCGGCGGGCGCGCGCGGAGCGGAGCTCATTGATCGCCAGCCGGGTGGTCACGGTGGCGATGAACGCCCGCGGCGAGGCGATCTGCTCGTCCTCCTCGAGCGCTCGATGCACGCGCAGCAGCGCTTCCTGAACCACGTCCTCGGCCTCGGCCACGCTGCCGAGCATCCGGTAGGCGATCGCGAAAGAGCCCGGCCGCAGCTCGTCAAGTAGTTGCTCGCGCTCGGTCATGCTGCCGCGAACCCCTGGCGCCAGCTGGAATGCCTCGGCGCCCATGCGAGTTCACGCCGGGCCTTGGCATTGGAGGCGCCGCGGACGTCGGTCATCATCACTACGCCGGCCTCGCCGGCGAACAGCCGCCCGACGAGACGCGGCACCCGCATCGGCTTCTTGGCGCCCAACGTCTGCGCCAGCACCGGTAGCCACTCGGCGACCGCGGCGGGATCATCGTCGACCACGTTATAGACACCGCGGCTGCCGTGCTCGACCGCCGCCACGGTCGCGTCTGCGGCGTCGGCGACGTGGATAAACGACCACACGCCGCCACTGTCACCGACCAGCGGGAACTTGCGCTTGCGGACCATCTCAAACGACTCCGCTCCTGGCGCCATCGAGGTGCCCGGCCCATAAAACGCGCCATAGCGCAGCACGATCCCGTCGGTCCACTCCGCCCCCAGCACCGCGTGCTCGAGGTGCCGGATCGCCGCTAGGTTCGCGCGCAACTGAGGGACGGGCGAAGGGTCGAACGGATCCTCCTCGGTCTTGACCGGCCCGCCGGTGCGCACGTACGCGCCGAAGCCAGCAATCCCCTGTGCCACGAACCGTCTCACGCCGACTGCCCTGCCGGCCGAGAGCAGGTGGTCGGTGCCTTCGATCCGCAGACGGTTGGTCGGCGCGAAATCGCGCTCCATGTGACGCATATCAACCGCTCCAATGGCCGTCAGCTGATGGACGATCACCTGCGGCCGCGCCTTCGCCACGGCCTCCGCGACCTGATCGGGATCAAGCGCGTCCGCGACCACCGGCACAGCGCCCAGCTCGGCGAGCATCGCCCGCTTTGACTCGCAACGCGTCATGCCATGAACCTCATTTCCCGCGGCCACCAGACGTGGCACTAGCTGCTTTCCAATTGCTCCCGTTGCTCCCGCCACAAACACTCTCATTACCAGCTCCTCATCGAGAATCAGTTGTACTCAATAAGACAAGACAGCAGGCCCGGGTGTGACACCCCCGAACAAGGCCACGTGGGGACCGCTGCACGCGGGCACACTCGACTCCCGCCTCGACGTCGAATCTGGCACCCGAATCCGCGCCCCCTCGGTGCCTCCGACTTCGCGACGGACGAAGAGCGGGCGCCCGTTCGAGTCTTGAGAGCGCTCCTTCGGTCCACGGACCCAGAAGATCGGCACCGGTGACGACCAGACAGGTCAGGCCGGCAACTCCACTCCAGTTGCGCGCCGCACGACCGCTGTTCCTGCCGCACCGTCTACTCGGTGGCGAGGGCGAGCTCGGCCACGACAGCGGACTCGGCGGCCAGCACGGGCTCCGCTGGCTTGACGCGCATCGGGAACACGACCACTGCGATCAGCAGCCCGGCGCCGAAGATCCCGGCGGACCAGGAGAACGCCGTGGTGTATCCGTGAACCTGGGCGGCGGCCTGGAGGCTGTGCACCCCCGTGTGGGTGCGCGCGAAAGCCGCGGCCGAGCTGGCGAACAGTGTGCTGAGCAGCGCGGTGCCGACCGAGCCGCCGATTTGCTGGGAGGTGTTGACCATCGCCGAGGCGACGCCCGCCTCGCTGCGGTTGACACCGAGCGTGGCGGTCCCGATCGCCGGTGCGAAGATCATGCCCAGCCCCAGGCCGAGGACGATCAGCGAGGGCAGAACGTCGGTGGCGTAGCCGGAGCTGGGACTCAGACCGGTGAGCAGGACCATCGCCACCGCGCCGAGGAGCATCCCGACGGTGATCAGCGGCTTGGCTCCGGTCCTTGGCAGGATGCGCGTCTGGGAGATCGTCGAGGAGAGCACGGTCAGCGCGGTCATCGGCAGGAACGCTAGGCCGGTGGTCAGCGGCGAGAAACCGAGGTTCTGCTGCATGAAGTACGTGAGGAACAGAAATGCGCCGAGGACACCCGCGCCGGCGAGCAGGATCGACGCATAGGCCCCGCCCCGCGCGCGGTTTGCGACGATTTGCAGCGGCAGCAGCGGGTGGGTGCGGCGCCGCTCGATCGCGACGAACAGGCACAGCAGGATCGTGCTGGCCGCGAGTGCGATGATGGTCACGGGGTTAGACCACGAGTGGGTCTCGGCGTTGGAGAAGCCGTAGACGACCGCAAACAGGCCGGCGGAGCCGGTCAGCACCCCCGGCAGGTCGATCTGCGGCCGGTTCGTCTGGGCGTGGTTGACGAGCAGCCGCAGCGACAGGGTGGCGGTGGGCACGGCGATGGCGAGGTTGACGTACAGGCACCAGCGCCATGACAGCGCCTGGGTGAGCACACCTCCGAGCAGCAGTCCGACAGAGGCGCCGCCGCCCGCGATGGCGCCGAAGATCCCGAAGGCCTTGGGGCGGTCAGGCGAGCCGGCGAACGTCGTCGTTAGTAGCCCCAGCGCCGACGGCGCGAGCAGCGCTCCGAACACGCCCTGCAACGCACGGGCTACCACGAGAATCGCGAACGACTGCGCCAGCCCGCCGATCGCCGAGGCGAGCGAGAAGCCGGTGAGACCGGCGATGAACGTCCACTTACGCCCGAACAGGTCGCCGAGCTTGCCGCCCAGCAGCAACAGGCTGCCGAACGCCAGCGCGTAAGCGGTGACGATCCACTGTCGATTGTCGGTCGAGAAGTGAAGCGCGTGCTGGGCCGAGGGCAGCGCAATGTTGACGACCGTCAGGTCGAGCACGACCATCAGCTGGGCGACGCCCAGCAGCGCCAGCACCGCCCAGCGATTGGGCTCGGACGGTTTGAGGGTCTGGGTCATCGTCAACTCCTTGATCGAGAATTACTTACGCCCCAAGACACAACGGCAGCCCCGGCCGTGACACCTCCGAGCACCCTGGCGCGGAAGTGGGCGCGCGCGTGGCGATGGTGAGGACGGCCACCAACGCCCGCGTGACGAACGTTCGTTGTCTCAGGGGCGACGCGCGCGGCCATCTTGCCGCTGCGGGTGTCCGTTAGTCGACGCGGGCCGCGCTCAGCGGCCGCTTTCGGGGCTGCTCTACGCCCAAGAGCGGCAGCGTCGCTGCCGGGGCCCGGCTGAGGCAAGACTGCGCTCGCTTCGCGATTGCGACCGCGAGCACTGTGCGCTTTGGCTACACGTCGGCTTGTGAGCAATGTGCACACGGCGTCTCATGTCGATTGCTCCGCTTGCCGACGTCCCGGTCGTGAGTGAGCCGACCGGGCGGACGGTGCCCAAGCGGCCGTGCCCGTGTTGGGCACGGAAGGGGCGAGGCACTGTCACAGGCGGCGTGTCTGTCTCGTCTTACGAGAGCAAGCTGAACACGAGAGGAGCAGACATGAACGTATTCGTAGCCGGCGCCACGGGCGTTCTTGGCAGAGGTCTCGTCCCGCAGCTGGTGGCGCGTGGCCACGCGGTGGTCGGGATGACCAAGAGCGCGTCGAAGCAGGATCTGGTGCGTAGTCTGGGAGCGCGCCCGGTCGTGGCCGACGCCTTGGATCCCGACGCGGTCGCTGAGGCGGTGGCGTGCGCCGAGCCGGAGGTGATCGTGCATCAGCTCACGGCGTTGTCAGGGCCTATGAGCCTACGTGACGCGCGGCACCCCGAGCGCTTCGAAGGCGCGATCATGACCAACCGGCTGCGCATGGAGGGGACGGACCATCTGCTGGCTGCCGGCCGCGCCGTGGGTGCGCGGCGGTTTGTGGCCCAGAGCTTTGGTGCGTTTCGATGGGCCCGTACGGGCGGGCCGGTGCTGACCGAGGCCGATCCTCTCGATCCCAACCCGCCAGCGTCGCTACGGCTGGTGGTGGAGGGGCTCCTGTATCTGGAGCGGGCGGTGACGAGTATCGAGTGGGGCGAGGGTCTGGTGTTGCGCTACGGCGGTTTCTACGGTCCGGGCACCTCGATCAGCCTGGCTGCGGACGCTGTGATGGCGGCACCGATTCGCAAGCGCCGGTTCCCGATCGTCGGCGACGGGGGTGGCGTTCTCTCGCAGATCCACATCGACGACGCCGCGGCGGCGACCGCGATCGCGGTCGAGCACGGTCAGCCGGGTATCTACAACGTGGTCGACGACGACCCCGCGCCGGTGCGGGAGTGGCTGCCGGTGCTGGCAAGTGCGCTGGGTGCCAAGCCACCAAGGCGGATCCCGCGCTGGCTTGGCCGGCTGGCCGCCGGTGAGGCGGCGACGCTCACGATGACAGAGGTGAAGGGTGCCTCGAACGCCAAGGCCAAGCGCGAGCTCGGCTGGCAGCCGCGGTATCCGAGTTGGCGGCAGGGCTTCGTGCAGGGACTCGGCTAAAGCGATGACCGAGGACGTATTCGACGAGCTGTGCCCGTCGGCGTTCGAGATTGCCGGCGATCAGATCACGAGCATTGGTTCGATCAATAACCCCAACAAGCTGGCCCACCTCGGACCAGTCGGCGACCTCGGATCGCTGCTGAGGTCTGCAAGATGAGCTCCGGTGTTGTTGGCGCGTCGCCCCGTGCCGCCGTGAAAGACAGCGCTCGGCTTCAGGTTCGCGTGGCCTATGCGGCGCTCGCTTGGGTGGTCGTGTTCTTCGCCTTTCACGTCTACTGGTTTCTCGGCGGATCGTTCGGGCTCAACGGCAAGTTGCCCCGTCTGGTCCCGGAGTCGGTGGCCGGCTGGATCTTTGAGGTGCTGGGCCTGGTCGCCTGGCCGCTGGGCATGTGGGTCTGCCTCGCCATCGCTCGCGGCTGGCCGCGCGGCAGGATGCGCCGCGCGGCGCTGATCGTGGTCTGGCTCGGCTGCGCAGTGCTCGTCGTCCGCGGCGGTGCCGGGCTCATCGATGATCTGACGCGCGCGGTGGACGTGTTGCCAAACGGGATCACCGGGCTCTCGCACAAGCAAACGATGGGCGCGGCGTACTACCGGTCCGCGTCCGCCCTCTGGTCAGGCAACGTCACCGACGGCTATTTCTTCGCCGGCGGGCTGATCTTTGGCCTGCTGGCCTGCCACTACCGCTATCTCGATCACCGACCAGACATTTGAGCGCCGGCACCAAGTGCACGCTTGCGATCGTCGGCTCGTCATTGCGCGAATCCGTGCTCACGAAGTGGCTTTCTCGGGATCGACCGATGAAAGTCAAAGTTGTTGGGGTTGGAATTTGCGGGCTGTTGTCTCCTTGGTCTTGTCGGGCCGGTAGCGATGGCGTAGTTTCCGGGTCGGGCGCGAGCGATGACGTAGCGAAGTGCAGACGTCAGGAGCTTGTGGTCTGCCGCGCGGCTTGTCCTCTTGTGAGTGACTTATCTATGCGCGCTCCAGTGTCACGCTCGCGCTCGCTTTCCTTGCTAGGAGGCAGGTCTTGGACCATCCGAACCAGCGGGACAACGACACAGACGGATACGAGCTCAACCGCTCAATGCAGGCAAGTCGCTGTGGCGGCCGAACGAAGAGCCCGGGCTCGAAGCCCATCGATCAAAACGGCCTACGCGTCGGCGTTCTCTCAAGAAGGCACCTGTCCCAGTTCGGCCGAAACTTCGGCCAGAACCAGACAGACCCTACGCCGTGCAGTTTTATTCCTCGAGAACCGACTGCGCTCGATCCGACCTTAGAGGGAGCGGCGAGGTCGCTGACGTCGCCTTCTGTCTGGATGGAACAGTTCGGGGACAGCCTTTGAGACGCCTCAGTTTTCGTTGAAGCGAGAGGGTGGTATGCGCGTCTTTCGAATTCGTTGGTCGGTCTGACCGGAATGACTCGGCCGGACCGGTGGGTGGCCGGTCCGGCCGTGATTGCTCTATCGGCGTCGTGATGTGGCGGTCAGTGCCGTTGTGCCGACTTCCCACATGTTGTCGGTGACGTTGATCGTGACTCCTGGGGGGACGATCTCGTCGATGCGGTCGAGCACGTCGCCTGACAGGTCGATCCCGTCGGCGGTCAGGTAGCTGTCGAGGTGTTCGATGGTGCGCGGGCCGATGATGGTGGAGGTCACGGCGGGGTGGCAGGTCGCGAACGAGGTCGCCATTGGATGAGGGTTAGTCCGGCTTCGTCGGCGAGCGCGCCGAGTGCGTCTGCGGCGTCGAGCTTTGCCGCGTTTGCGGGTTGGCCGGCCGTTGGTCGGGTTCAGCGGTCGCTGGATGGGTCGATCAGGTACTTCGTCGCGGTGCTGCGGCGTGCGCAGACGGCGAGGATCTCGGGCCGCAAGACGTCGCGCAGCCCGATGGTCTGCGCGTAGCCCGAGGCGAACGTTGTCTTTGCCTCGGCCAGGACGCGGGCGCGCATGCGGCCGATCGCCTCGCCGCCCAGGCGGGCAAGCGCGGTCGTCAGGAGGTATCCACCGACGCTCCACGCCAGTCCGAACTTGCGATCGATGACGGTCGGGGAGAAATCGAGCGAGCCGTAGATGT
The DNA here is from genome assembly GCA_963805095.1 of uncultured Solirubrobacterales bacterium. GTDB lineage: Bacteria > Actinomycetota > Thermoleophilia > Solirubrobacterales > Solirubrobacteraceae > Palsa-465. The sequence goes on along the minus strand of CAWDSW010000005.1, from coordinate 10,528 downwards.
AGACCTGCTTCATGCACCGTGGTTCCGTACGGCGTGTACGACGTGAGCGGCGGCTGCGCGCGTTCCATCGCGGTGAGGATGTCGCCGGCCAATGAGCCGCCGCCGATGGCGTCGAAGGCCAGGGTTGCGCCGGTGTCGCGGATCGCCTCGGTGAGCCGGTCGGCGAAGTCCGGCTGTGAGGAGTCCACGACGTGGACCGCGCCGAGGTCGCGCAGCACCTGGGCCTGCTCGGCTGCGGCGCACGATGTTCACCAGCCCGATGCCGTCGGCGGCGCAGATCCGCACGAGCATCTGCCCGAGGTTGGAGGCAGCGGCGGTGTGGACGAGGGCGGTATGACCCTCGGCGCGCATCGTCTCGACCATCGATAGCGCGGTGAGCGGGTTGATGAACAGCGCTGCGCCCTCGGCGGTGCTGACATCGTCGGGCAGTTCGACGACCGCGGCCGCGTCGGCCACGCGGTAGTCGGCCCACATCGACCCGCCAAACAGCGCGACGCGACGGCCGATCAGTGCTGCCGCCTCCGGGCCTGCCGCGATAACGGTGCCGGCGCCCTCATTGCCGACAGGCAGCGGCTTGTCCAGCCGGTCGCGATAAAGCACGACGCCGCCTCTGGAATGACGCCGACGAGATCCGACCCGTCGCGGCCGCAGCGTGCCAGGAGCGACCGCACCCAGCAGCACCCCGAGATCCGAGGGGTTGATCGGCGAGGCCTCGACGGCCACGACCACCTCGCTGCCGACGGGCTACGGGAATCTCGCGCTCGGCCAATTCCAGCCGCAACTCGCCACTGGAGGAGATTGTGGATCGCAGCTGCGGCCGCGAATGGGAGTCGCATCAGGAGACGTCATGAGAAGCCTTTCGAGTCGGAGATCGCAGCCTGCTGGCGTCTAGTCGGACTCAGCCAGGGTGCCGTCAGGACGGATTCGGTAGTCGTGCCGCGCGCGAGGCTTTAGGATCGCGCGGTTCCAATCGGCGACCTCGGTGTCGCCGATCTGTTGGAAGATCCGCTTTCGATCACCGCCGACCTGGGCGAATCGGCCGTTCTCGAAGGTGGCCAGCTCGACCCAGTCCGCGAACGGGGGGCGATAGTAGAGGACTTCGCCGCGGCACTCGGCGGCCAGTCGGTAGAAGTCATCCTCCGACTTCCACTGCCCGCGAATCGGCGACATCAGTCGCAGGACCACGGTGTTTCCGTCAAAGGCGAAGATGTAGGTATCGAGTGCCGAATGAGTGCTGTCCTCCTGCACCGGCACTTCCGCCTCTACCTGCCAGAGGCCTACGGCTTGCTTGCATCCCCCCGGGTCCGGCATCGCTGACTTAATCGGGTTGCCGGGATGCTTGGCGAGGAGCGCCGTCCGGTGTTCTGGGCGTAATGCCGTCACTGGGCCGGCGCTTGTGACGCCGTACCGAATCGCACCAGTCGAGCCGGCGGTGATGTTGAACGCCGTGCTGGCGAACCAGTCGACCCGGAATCTGGGGTGGTTGCCCTTGACCAGATATGAGGAGAAGCCTGTGCGGAAGGTTACGGTCGGAGATCCGGTACCCGGCCCGGCCGCGGCGAACCCCTGAGCGGCGCCCAGTGCGGTGGCGCCGCCGGGCTCGTCGATTATCACGTTGCTGCGGTTGGCCGCGCTGGTGTGAGTTCCGCCGCTGACGTCATAAAACGGACTCGGGCTTGCAGGCGGCGTGTTCGGAACCGAGTCGACTGTCCAGTTCTGCGTGCCGGGGCTCGACCAGGTCATCGGACCGTTGGTTGTGCCCACCGTCCCGGCCGCGAACGTCCGGACGCCGCCGGGCGGCGTCCCGGACAGCTCGCTGGCGGCGAACTGGAGCCAATGAACGCTGTTGGAGTCCTCCCCCGTGTACTCGAGCGAAATGTTGTCGCTGGTGCCATCAGTGAATGTGTCGTTGGCGCGTACGGTGATGCAGCCATCGGGATTCTCGTCGGGACCCACGAACCCTTGGTGAAGGTAGGTGCCGCGCGTGCGTGTGACCATGGAGCGCAGATGCAATCTTCGCGCAGACCGCCGCAGGCGGCCGCCGCTGGCCGGCTGAGAGAGCGCGTTTGACTCAGCGGTCAGCTCCTGAGCGAGCCGGCCGCACGTGATCGGCCCGAGCTTGCCGTCGACAGTCAGTCCGTACGAGCTTTGGTAGGCCGCGACCGCCCGCGACAGGTCGTCGTCCACCACAGCCGGATCCGGAGAGACTCCGAGCACATCGCGGATCACCTGCAGCTCGGCCGCATCTGTGAAGAGCACGGCGTTCATCGCTTGGGCACCCGTCAGGTTTTGGCCGTTCAGGTTGACCGCTGGCGGGTTGCGAACCGACGGCACGATCGCGAGGTCGCGTGCCAACACATGCCGGGCGACCCGGTTGCCAGCCGTCTGTTGGAGAGCCAGCATCACATTGGGGCGGACCGCATCCGATCCCTGCACCCCGCGCGCCGTTGACCGCAGCAACGCAAGCGACTGCCAGTCCTGGCGCGGACCCAAAGCGGCGTCCGCGGCCGCAGGGGTCCGGACGGAGCCCCGGGTCTCATGATCCGCCTCTTGCCCCCGCCCGATGCCCAGGCCCCGGTCGTCCACGGTCAGCGCATTTTACCGCCGACCGGGTCATGAGATCGATGAGCGCTCTACCGCTGAGCGGACCGCAGCATCCGCAGCTGGCTGGTCGATCCCTTCGATCGCCACCACCTTGTCGCGCACCCCGTCCCCCGCGGATGATCGTTGCACGAGAGCGCCGCACGCCAAGCAGATCCGCAAGCAGCCGACAGAGGGGGTCGTTGGCTCGCCTGTCGAGCGGCGGAGCCACCACGCGCACGACAAGTACGCCGTCCCGGAGCCCGACCAACGCGTCCGACCGCGTCCGGGGCTGGACGCGGACAGAGATCGTCGCGCCTCGCACGCTTGAGATCTTCGCCCACGACATCACCTGGTCGTCGCCAGGGCGATCGCACGCCGCGACGACGACGCGCCGACGGGTGCGGTCGTCAGTTCGGCCGCGTGCGTAGACGGCCAGGCGAAGTCGCGGGTTCGTCACGCTTGTCAGTCCCATCCGAGTAGCCTGCGGCAGCGATGTCCGATCGGATCGAGCCGATCACCTCGGCCTACCGCGGGGTGATGATCGCGTCCCGTCCAGCGGTTGTGTGGTGGGGTCGCTTGCAAGTGGCGGGTGTTGAGCTCCTGCCGCTGGAGGGGCCGCTGCTGCTCGTCGGCGACCACGACAGCTACTGGGACACCGTTGCGACCGGGATCGCAGGGATGGCGCGTCGGCAGATCAGAGCGCTGGCGAAGTCCTCGATGTGGAGAAATAGGCTGCTCGGTCCTGTCCTGACCGGGATGGGTCAGATCCCGATCGAGCGTGGGTCAGGCGACACCGGCGCGCTCGACTGCGCGATTGAAGAGCTACGGAAGGGCGCGTGCATCGGGATCTACCCCGAGGGCACACGCTCGCTTGGCCGGGTGCTGCGAGCCCGTAGCGGTATCGGTTACCTGGCACGCGCCGTGCCGGACGCGAAGGTCATCGGTGTCGCCTGCAATGGCACCGTCGCGATTCCGCGGTTCCCTAGGGAGCGCCCGCACGTGCGGGTGGCGTTCTTCGCGTTCGACCGCGCCGCGATCGAGCCTGATGAGTCGCCGCAGGAGTACAGCACTCGGCTGCTCGCCCAGCTCCGTGAACTCGCGCCGATCGAGGTCGCGGGCCGCAAGCGTGCCGCAGCACTCGCCGGGCGTGTCCCCACTTGGTCCTCGGACCTGGCGATCACCGGCAAGCCCGGAGGCAAGGGCGCGCTCGAGGAAGCGCTCGCCCAGAGCGCCACGAAACAGGACTACGCGAGCGGCCGATCGGCGTCGACGCGATCGCCTTAGCCACTAGATCCTCAGCCGTTCTCTGCGCGCAACCGTCTCGTCGCCCGAGCGATCGTCAGCGGCCGAACGGATCGGCAGACGAAAACGATCGTCCATGTGAGCGCTTCCGCGGAAGCAGCGGCACTCGTAGATCGTCGCCGAACGCCAGCGTTGCATTGCGCGCCCCAGGCGGAGGCAATCTCTGTTGCCGTCGCCGGGCGCGTGAACTGCCCGACGTTTACGCTGGCGCCTAGACCGTCGCGATTCGCGCGACGAACGCGGCCGGAGAACGCTTGCGCCCCGCCTGACTGGACCTTTCGATCGTGTTAGGCCTTCTGATGGGGCACAGGCGATCTTTAGTCACGGTCGTTTACTGGAAGGAGGGGCCTGACGCGTAATGCGCTCAGTCGCCGCATCATCTTGAGAACCGCTACCGCGTTAGGCCACCCCGAGTGACCCTTGAGCCGCACCCGCCGGTCCCCGCTTGTGATGATGGTGTCGAGCGCGACTTTCGCGTCTCCTCGATGCGCCGCCGGATCGCGGTCAGCGTCGGCGGAGCCGTCGCCGTCGCCGCCCTGTTGGTCTACGTGCTCGCCGGGCATGGTTCGGAGTTCAGCGCGGCCCTGCGGACGGCCCCGCTCACACTCGTCGGGCTCTCGGTGCTGCTCCAGATCGGCGCGCTGCTGACCCGCACCGAGGCGTGGGCGATCTGCGTGCGGGCCGCCGGCGGCACGGTCAGCCGCCGGGTGCTGTTTCGCTCGGCCGCGTTCGGCTGCGTCGCGAGTATCGTCAACGGCTCGGTTGGGATGGCTGTACGGATCGCGTCAGTGCGTCGGGCCGCGCCGCTGACGACGCCGCGGGCGCCGGCGCTGGTGGCCGCCGAGGTGCCGGTCATCACGGTTGAGTTGGCGCTCGTGGCGCTGTTCTCGTTCACCCTGGTCGCGCCGCTCGGCGTCCCGCTGTGGGTGCCGGCGATCGTCATCATGCTGATGGTCGGGCTCGTCGCTTTGCTGAGACGCGTCTCGGACCGGCACCGCACCGGGCTTGGGGCCGGGCTCGCCATCCTGCGGATGCAGGGCCGTGGCCGCCTGATCACATTCGCCCTGCTGGCCGTGTGCGCCCAGGTGCTGCGCAACTGGCTGATGCTCCACGCGATCGGCGTGCACGTCTCGATCTTCGACTCGATGGCACTGCTGATCGTCATGTTCACCGTCGGCCAGCTGCCGATCGGCCCGAGTACCGGGCCGGCGGCCACCGTCCTCATCCTCGGCGCGCACGGTGTTGCCGCCACCGCCGCGGCCGGCGTGCTGGTGACACTCACTGGCATCATCGGCTCGCTCATCTTCGCCGCTTGGGCGGCCACCGACAGCATCGCCAACCGCCGTCGCACCGTCGCGGCACCGCTGGTGATGCCGTCGGTCCTGACGCCGCCAGTCGTTGTGCCGCAGACGTAGCGTTCCACGCGTTCTTGACCAGCGCCGTCGTGGCAGAGCCCAAGGGGCGCTCTCCCGGGCTGAGCGTCGATTCCCACGTGGCCGATAGGCGACGATGGTCAGGTCCCGAGGCTGCCAGACAGGTTCCGAATCGCGGCCGCCAACCCTTATGGACGAATGCGGATGATCGTCTTCCCGTTGCGTCGCTCGGTCGGGTTGAGGGCGGCGATGGCATCGTCGAGGGTTGCGACGCTGCCGATGTTGGTCTGCAATCGTCCGTCCCGCACCCGCTGGACGATCTCACCCAGTTGGGCACGATCGGACTCGACGACGAAGCCGACTGCACGGCCGTCGGCGGGGCGCGCCTTGGCCGGTCCTACGACGGTCACCAGGATTCCTCCGGCCCGGACCAGGCTTGTGGACCGCGTCTGGATGTCTCCGCCGATGACATCGAAGACCAGGTCGACGACGCCGACGTCTTCCAGGGCGTCGTTGTCGAGATCGACGAACTCCTGGGCGCCGAAGTCGAGTGCCTTCTGGCGGTCGGCGGCGCGCCCGGTGCCGATGACGTAGGCGCCTGCCTCACGTGCGAGTTGCGTCACCATCGTCCCGACTGCACCGGCCGCGCCGTGCGCGAGAACGCTCTGCCCCGCCTGAAGGTGGCCGTGGTCGAAGAGTCCCTGCCACGCCGTCAGGCCCGAGATTGGCAGGCTCGCGCCCACCGTGAACTCGACGTCGCCTGGCAGCGGCGCGAGGTTGCGTGCCTCGATCGCCACATACTCCGCCAGGGTGCCGTCGCGATACCAGTCCGCGAGGCCGAGCACCCGCTGCCCCACCGACAGCCCCGTGGTGCCGTAGCCGAGAGCGGTGATCACTCCGGCCAGCTCGTGACCGGGAATCGACGGTGTTCGGGTCCGGTCGCGGCGATCGGTCCAGGTCGAGGGCCACGCCATCTCGGTCGGGACGAACCCCGACGCATGAATCTGAACGATGACATCGTTTATCGCTGCCGGCGGCTCGGGCCGCTCCACCAGCGTCATCCCGCCCGTTCCCGCAGCCTCGTCCGTTACCACGATTGCTTTCATGGGAATCGTCTCCTCGCTCATTTGGCTGTTTGGTGGTTCACGGACGAGCGCGGACGACGCCGGGCCGATGCTGCACCGTCGCCGGAACGAGCGCGTCTGCTCGGCTGCCGCGGTGTGATCGCGAGATCCAGATCTGATGTCGACGGTTTCGATCTTGAGCTGAACGCATCGAAGTGTGACCGTACGGTTCGACGATCGCCGGCGATCGTGAGATTGTCCGGCTTCAATAAATCACGGAGGAATTGACTATGGACCTAGGCCTCACAGGGCGAGTAGCGCTCGTTGTTGGTGGAACGGGACTGATCGGAACCGCGGTCGTGGAAAGGCTACGAGCCGAAGACGCTTCGGTCGTCGTCGCGTCGCGGCATCCGGTCAACAGCAGCGTGCTGCTGGATGCGTCAAGCGACCAATCCGTGCGGGCCGCGATTGACCTGGTGACGCGCGACCACGGTCAGATCGACGTGCTGGTCGTCGCGGCCGCCCCGGCCGCGCAGACGCTCGATCAGGCCAGGAGCTCGGACCCGGCCCAGGTTCTCGGAGCGATTGATGCCAAGGCGATGACCTTTCTGCGGGTCGCTAACGCCGTGGTTCCAGGCATGCGCAATCGCGGATTTGGACGCATCGTCGTGATAAGCGGGCAGAACGCGCTGCTCACCGGCAACGCAACCGGCACGGTGCGCAACGCCGCCACCATTCTGCTCGCGGAGACGCTCGCCGATGAACTCGCGGGCACCGGGGTGACGGTCAACGCGGTCAATCCAGGCACCGTGACCAACACGCCCCACTCCGATGTGCAGCCCGGGCGCGGTGGCGATTCGACCCCCAAGCAGGTGGCGGACCTCGTCGCCTTCCTCTGCTCGCCTATTTCTGCCCTCTCGGGTGAGTCCGTTGCTGTTGGCCATCGAGTCTTGGGGATCACATCACTCTGGTGAGGGAACAGCCAAGCGCCCACGAGGCACACGATGCTCACCGACTGCCGCTAGGTCGCCGAGGGGGCGGCGTGGGCTCGCCCGCTTGAGTTTCCGTCGGAGCGAGCTTGGACGCTTCGGCTTCGCCGACGATCAGTCGTGCTCCGCGGCCGCGGGTGACGAAGCTGAACGCCCAGCGGGTCAGCACGAGTAGCCGGTTCTCGAACCCGATCAGGTAGAACAGGTGCACGGTCAGCCACGTGACCCAGGCGATCGAGCCGCTGAGGTGGATCCCTTTGACGTCGGCGACCGCGCGAGCGCGGCCGATCGTGGCGAGGTTGCCCTTGTCGAAGTAGTGGAACCGGGATTCCGGGCGGCTTTCCAGGCGGTCCTTGACGACCGCGGCCGCGTGCCGGCCTTCCTGCATCGCCACCGGCGCGATCCCCGGCAGCGCGACCGGTGGACCGAACGCTTGGCGAACGCGGATCATGTCGCCGATCGCGAGCACCTCCGGGTGCCCTGGAAGTGAGAGATCCTCCGACACCTCGATCCGTCCGCCGCGGTCGACGTCGAGGCCGGCCTGCTCGGCGAGCAGCGATGCCAGTTCGGAGGCGATCACACCGGCGGCCCAGACGACGGTGTGGGTGGGGATTCGCTCCTCGGACCCGTCCGCCGCTCGCAACGTCACCGACTCATCGTCGAGATCGGTCACCGTGTGGCTCAGCCGCATCGTCACCCCGAGGCTCTGGAGCGAGAGCAGGGCCTTGGCCGAGAGGGACGGCGGGTACTCCTGGAGCACCCGGTCGCCGGTCTCAACGAGAAGGATCTGGGCCTCGTGGAGGTCAAGCGAACGGAACTCGCCGTCGAGGTCGCGCGCTATCTCACCGATCTGGCCGGCCATCTCGACCCCGGTCGGTCCGGCACCGACGAGCACGAACGTCAGCAACGCGGCGCGGCGCTCGGGATCGGGCTCGAGCTCGGCGGCCTCGAGCGCCCCGAGCACACTACGCCTGATCGTGAGCGCTCCCTCAACCGTCTTCAGATCGGTCGCCGACCGCTGCCACTGGTCGTGGCCGAAGTAGTTGTAGCGCGCGCCAGCTGAGACGATCAGCGTGTCGTAGGGGAGCGCCTCCGGCGTCTGCTCGCCGCCGCTCGGCCCGAGCAGCACCAGCCGGTGCTCGAGATCGAACCCGGTGACCTCGGCGAGCACGACGCGCACGTTGCGTCGCCGGTGGAAAATACGTCGCAGCGGGTAGCAGATCTCCTCCGGCGACAGCGAGCCGGTGGCGACCTGGTAGGCCAGCGGCTGGAACAGGTGGAAGTTGCGCCGATCGACGAGTGTGACCTCAACCGGCATTCGCGAGAGCTTCTGCGCCGCTTGCAGACCTCCGAAGCCGCCGCCGACGACGACTACTCGATGTGGTCTCTGTGCCGTGGACACGACTGCCAGTCTGCCACCGCGTTGTTGACGATCGCCTCGTGCTCGAGCATGACTGTGCCGACCAGCTCAGCGCGCATGCAGCTGTCGGGATCGAACCATCCCGCAGCCACGAGGATCAGCATGCCTAGGTTCGTCTTCGCGACCTCTGCAATGTCGCCGCGGGAGGACCGACCGCCTGGCGTCGGCTTCGGCGGGCTGCAGAGCGAGAGCAGCAGTGGGCGTACGCGAGATGGGGTTGGGCCAGCATCATGCTCCCGCTTTGATCGCAGCTCCCCGCGGTCGCTTTTCGAGCGTCTACGGTGTGGGGCATGGACCGAATCGCCTGCCTGCTCGCTGCGTACGACGAACAACTTCGAATCGACGCGGAGACAGCGAGCGCGGTGGCGGTTGTCCACTGCGGCCCGCTGCGGCTTGTCACATTCGGCGGCGGGCGAGGCTTCGTCACCTACAAGGATCTGGCCGGGGCAGACGTCCAGGAGATCCGGAGCGTGGTCGCCGAGGCTGTCGCTCACTATCGGCGAGACCCGAGCATCAGCCGGGTCGAGTGGAAGACCCGCGGCCATGATCACGCGCCTGGCCTGCACGATGCACTGGTGAATAACGGGTTCACGCCGGACGAACCAGAGTCGATCATGATCGGCGAGGCGCAGGCACTGGCTGTCGCCGTTCCCGCGCCTGTCGGCGTGAGTTTGCGACGTGTCAGCAGCGAAGGCGACGTACGCGCGATGTGCGCGATGCAAGACGAAGTGTTCGAGGAACCGAACGACGATGACGAGGCCGACGCACTGCTGCGCCGACTGACTTTCAGTGACGGCATGGAACTATGGGTCGCTGAGAGCCAGGGAGAGATCATCAGCGCCGGACGACTCGAACCGGTCAGGGGGACCCAATTCGCCGGTATCTGGGGCGGTGCAACCAGGCCCGAATGGCGCGGCCGGGGGATCTATCGAGCACTGACGGCAGAGCGGGCCAGGTCGGCGCTGCGGGCCGGCAAGACCCTTATCCACAGCGACTCGACCGAATACTCGCGGCCGATCCTCGAACGCTCAGGCCTGATCCGGGTATCAACGACCACGCCCTACACCTGGAGACGTTAAGGCGCCTTGACGCAGATCGATACACCGCCGGAGTCTGCTGACGTCCCCCGTGGTTTGTCCAGTCGAAATCGATACCCGAGGGGTGATACCGATGGCCGAGGTTGCCGGTAGGCGAATGACGGTCGAGATAGAGGGAGACTTTGTGGTCTTCCTGATCGGTGCTCGTTTTGACAAGCTCCACCTCGCGCGGAGCTTGATCGACCTGGGTGGGCGGCGCGGCATGAAGCACATGCTGGACTACCTGGTCGCGCGCCCCGAAAAGGGACTGCTGGCCTATGAAATCGGCATCCCCACGATCGTGCAGTACTGGAGATCGTTTGAGCAGCTGGAAGCATTCGCCAAGGACAGGGACGATCCTCACCTGGACGCGTGGCGCAACTACTGGCGCCGTGTAGGGCGGACGGACCGCACCGGTATCTGGCACGAGACGTACCTGGTCAAGGCTGGCAGCTACGAAGCCGTTTACGGAAACATGCCTCCGCATGGTCTGGGCAAAGCTGGGACCCTCATCCCCATCTCGGAGTCATCAAGCGCTCGCGCTCGTCTGGCGGCGCTGAGCACTTGACCCGTACCCCCTCCATGCGCGGGAACCCACCGCGGCTCGTAGGCGCGACCTCCTGTCGAAGGGCCGGGGGGTCGCATCCGCGTCTCGGCCGCTCCGAGGCCCGCGATCGCAATGGCGAGAGGGTGTCGCGTAATTACCGTGCCGTCCGGGGCG
>CAWDSW010000004.1:0-575384 GCA_963805095.1 uncultured Solirubrobacterales bacterium | reverse complement strand
TCCGCGCGACCCGCGACGAGAACCGACAAACCCGCTGCGGCGGTGAGCCGTCGCTTCCGCATCTGATCGCATCCGGGCAGCCGTGACGGTGACGACCGGGGTGTCGCTCGTCCGCAATCCGGGGAGCCTCGTACACGGTCGCGCGGACAGTGCCGCTACCACAAACCAGCATCAGTGTCGGCCATTGCAGAGCCCGTCAGCGTGACTGCTGCTCCAGGTCTGGGACCACCCGGAGCAGTAGTTGGGTATTGACCGCCCAATCGGGGCGAAACCAGCAGTCGCGTCTTCACTGCCACGTCGGCGACGGAGCAGAAGCGGTTGACGTGGCGTGACCTTGTGGGTTTGGTCGGGTAGCTGGGTGCGGCCGGTGTTCTCGATGTGTCTTGTTTGGCGAGTCCGACGGACGCTTGGGGGTTAGCGGTATGGGGCCTGGTTGGGGGTCGGAGCGCCGGGGGTCAGTGGTGGTTGAGGATCTTGGTTGTGTATGGGGAGTTGACGACCAGCGTGAAGGTCTTGACGAGCGTCCAGGTCCCGTGCTTGTCGATGCGGAGAAGGATCCGGATGGTTCGGTGGGGGACCAGTTGCCCGTGCCAGCGCCCAGCCACCCGGATGCTGTTCGGGCCTTTGTGGCCGTGCAGGGTGCTGATCGCCAGTTGCTTCCAGTGTCCGTGGAGCTTGGCCATCAGCGTCAGCCGCACGTCGGTCCCGGTGGTCAGGGTGAAGCGAAGTCTGGTGTTGGGGTAGGTGCAGTGCTTGCACCAGGTGATGGTCGCCTTGGTGAGCTTGACCGCGGAGATCGTGACCGGCGGGGTGACCGTCGGCGCGGGCATGGCCGGAGGTGGGTTGGTCGCGGTCGGTGCCGCGGGGGTCGGCTGGGTGGCTGGTGGTGGGGCGGTGACCGTGTAGGTGATGCTGGCCGTCCCGGTCTGACCGTCGCTGCTGGTCGCCGTGACCGTATAGGTATGCGTCCCGGCGGTCGAGGTATCGAGAACCCCCGGCGAGCTTGACCCGGCCGAGTCGGTGCACGACCTGATCCCCGGACCGTCGGTCCCCTCCGAGCACGAGAACGACGTCGGCACCTTTTGGCCGACTGTGAACGTCCCACCATCCGCCGGCGAGCCGATCGACGCCGTCGGCGGCCCGCCGACCGTGTAGGTGATGGTTGCCGTGCCGGTCTGACCGTCGTGGCTGGTCGCCGTGACCGTGTAGGTATGCGTGCCGGCCGTCGTGGTATCGAGAACCCCCGGCGAGCTTGACCCGGCCGAGTCGGTGCACGACTTGATCCCGGGACCGTCGGTCCCCTCCGCGCAACTGAAGCTCGTCGCCACCGCTGGCCGACCGCGAAGACCTGGTTGTTCGCGGGCGAGGCGATCTGCGCCGACGGCGCTGCCGCGACCGTGTAGCTGATGCTGGCGGTGCCGACCTGACCGTCCTGGCTGGTCGCCGTGACCGTGTAGGTATGCGTGCCGGCGGTCGTGGTATCAAGAACCCCTGGTGAGCTCGACGCGGATGAGTCGGTGCACGACTTGATCCCGGGACCGTCGGTCCCCTCCGAGCAACTAAAGCTCGTCGCCACCGCTGGCCGACCGCGTAAGTCCCACCGCCCGCCGGCGATGAGATCTGCGCCGACGGCGCTGCCGCGACCGTGTAGCTGATGCTCGCGGTGCCGACCTGACCGTCGTTGCTGGTCGCCGTGACCGTGTAGGTATGCGTCCCAAGCGTCGAGGTGTCCAGTGCCCCCGGCGAACCCGACCCGTTCGAATCCATGCACGAACTGATCCCCGGGCCGTCGGACCCCTCAGCGCAGCTAAAGCTCGTCGCCACATGCTCGCCCACCGCGAAAACCTGGTCGTTCGCGGGCGAGGCGATCGACGCCGACGGCGCCGCCGCGACCGTATAGGAGATGCTCGCGGTCGCGGTCTGCCCGTCCAGGCTGGTCGCCGTCACCGTGTACGTGTGCGCCCCAAGCGTCGAGGTATCCAGCGCCCCGGCGAACCCGACCCGTTCGAATCCATGCACGACGAGATCCCCGGACCGTCCGCACCATCCGCACACGAGAAGGTCGTCGCCACCACCTGCCCGACCGTGTACGTCTGCCCATCGATCGGCGCGCCGATCGACGCGGTCGGGGGAGCGACCGAGAACACCGACACCGTGCCGGCGGCGTCGTTGGCGGTCGCGAGCAGCCCCCCACCCGGGCTGAACGCCACCGAGAACGGCTCGGCGCCGGTGGCAAACGGGGAGCCCGTGACCGGGGTCAGCGCGCCGCCCGAGCCGACCGCGAACACCGACACCGTGTTGTCGCCGGCGTTGGCGGTCGCGAGCAGCCCCCCACCCGGGCTGAACGCCACCGAGACCGGGTCGCTGCCGGTCGCAAACGGCGAGCCCGTGACCGGGGTCAGCGCGCCGCCCGAGCCGACCGCGAACACCGACACCGTGCTGGCGCCGGCGTTGGCGGTCGCGAGCAGCCCCCCACCCGGGCTAAACGCCACCGACTGCGGGCTGCGCGCCGGTGGCAAACGGCGAGCCCGTGACCGGGGTCAGCGCGCCGCCCGAGCCGACCGCGAACACCGACACCGAGCTGGCGCCGGCGTTGGCGGTCGCGAGCAGCCCCCCACCCGGGCTAAACGCCACCGAGGCCGGGGCGAGTGCCGGTCGCAAACGGGGAGCCCGAGACCTGGGTCAGCGCGCCGCCCGAGCCGACCGCGAACACCGACACCGAGTTGCCGGCCGCGTTGGCGGCCGCGAGCAACCCCCCACCCGGGCTAAACGCCACCGAGACCGGGTCGCCGCCGGTCGCAAACGGCGAGCCCGTGACCTGGGTCAGCGCGCCGCCCGAGCCCACCGCGAACACCGACACCGTGTTGTCGGCGCGTTGGCGGTCGCGAGCAACCCCCCACCCGGGCTGAACGCCACCGAGGCCGGTTCGCGGCCGGTGCAAACGGCGAGCCCGTGACCTGGGTCAACGCGCCGCCCGAGCCGACCGCGAACACCGACACCGTGTTGTCGCCGTCGTTGGCGGTCGCGAGCAGCCCCCCACCCGGGCTGAACGCCACCGAGAGCGGGTTGCTGCCGGTGGCAAACGGCGAGCCCGTGACCGGCGTGAACGCCGGCGGCGCTGCCAGCGCCCCGCCAGCACCAGCCAACCACCACACCCCCACCACCAACCCGACCGCCAGCCAACGACCACCACGAGCCAGAACCCGCCCACCCAACACCCCAACGCCAACTACCCGCCCCGCCGTCACGATCATCGCCAACCCCTCAGTCTTGCGACGGCCCCCCGGCAAGCCAACACCAACATCCGGGCCCTCCCTGGCTGAACCCTCCAAGCCGCTCGCCACAACCCAACACGGGCAAATCGGCCAGCGAACCCTCCGAGTTAGCTTACGCCCTTCAGCCGCTCCCGGTAGAGGTTTCCAGGGTGCGTGGGTGTCACGCCCGCCCTCGGGGCGTAGTGCCTATGTAGACGCCGGTTTCGAGCGACGAACGCGGCGTTGGTGGTCGATCAAGGGGGGCGTCTTCGTGGCCGGGCTTGGCTCATATCAGGGCTGGGGGGCGGCGCGGGTGGAGCGGGCGTTGACATATGGCGCGGGTGTCGGCGGCTGCAGAGCCCGCAGCGCACTGCTGCTCCAGGTCGGGGCCGACGATGAGCAGCAGTCTGCTGCTGACCGCCCAGTTGCGGCGCAAGCAGCAGTCCCGTCTTTGCTGGCACGTCGGCGACAACCGGCAGTCTGCCCAGCGCCTTGTTTCGCCGATTTGCAGTGACGCGACGGTTAGCGGCGGCGTACTCGTAGGCTAGGAAAGTGGGGCTGCGGGCGATTTCTGCAATCGAGCGTCGCTTGAGCTCGGCATGCTGTCGCGTCACGCTCGAAGCAATCACGACCGCGCAGCTGCTGTGTGGTGGACGAGCAGGTCCGCGCGTAGCGCTCATGCCTCTGGGCGGATGGGAGCGCAGCCGATGTCCGCGCTCGCGCGTTCGAAGGAGGGGTGGGACCTGCGCTGGAGATTGTGGCGACGGCGGGCGTCCGGGCGCGATCGGTCTCGGTTGCTGGGCGGTCGGTAGCGATCAAGGATGTAGCTGACTTTCCCCGGCGTGACTGCAGTCTTCTCGGCCTCGGCGCGTCGAGGCCCCGCGGCGGTCCGCGGGGCCTCGAGGTGCAGTCCGGCCTCGATTGTCAGGTCGACAGCAGGCGCTGGAAGAAGGTCCGATAGCGCTGCAGGGCGACCCGCAGGTCCTCGGTGGAGATGTCCTCCCCACGGCCCCACTGTGCTTCGAGCCGTTCCCGTTCCTTGGCGAAGCCCTCTGCGAGTTGCTGCATGAGGTTGGCGACCAAGCTATCGGCGTCCTCGACCGCCCCTCGGGGCTCGTCGACGAACCGGGTCTGGATCTCCTTCCACCGTTGTTGGAACGTGGCGTCCATGTCGGCCGAGAGCAGCGACCCGCCGGTGTCTGAGGCGGACGTCGCCGCGCCCGTCGGGTGCGGGCGCTGCCTCGGTGTCCTGATCCTGTGTCGATTCCGCCTGTGTCGACTTCGCCGGCCGTTGCTCGGCATCATCGCCGGCGGCGCCGCTCTCTATGCCGACGCCGGCATCGGGCGAGCCCGCCTCGACGGTCTGATCCCTGGCAGAGGCCCCGGTCCGAGCCTCGCCACGGACGCGCTGTCTGCTCGCCGGCGGGGAGTCGGGTCTGCTCGTCAGTCGCGGCCGCGGTCCGTTCATCGGCGGGGAGCTGCGTTTCCTCGTCGACGGGTAGCGGTGCCCCTCCTCGGCAGGCGCCGCCTGTTCGTACGCCCCGGCTGTCCCTCAGCGGCCGCTGCGTCCCGCACGTCGCCCTCCGACGTCGTGACTCCACCCGCTGGCTCGTTTGGCGAGGCCAGGTCGCGAGTGCTCAGCGTTTCTGTATTGCGCTCCATCGGTCATCCCTTCGGCGTTGTTTGCTGTGGAACTGCGCCCCCACCGTGGTCGCGCGTGCGCTCGGTGGCTGAGGCATCAGTCTGCCTGCTCGGCGTCACCGGGGGCGAGCAGGTCGTCGAACAGCGCTCGGAAGTGGACCATCGCCTGACGCAACTGCTCGGTGCTGGCCTGTCCGTTGCGAGCTTGGACCGAGATCCCGTGGGCCGCTCGATAGTTCTCGACCACCGCCGGATGCTCCACGGATATGTCGGCCGTCCGCTGCTCGAAATCCTCATCGACCGGATAGCCGCGGTCGTGCATCACTCGCTGCACGAGCTCATCGGCTTGGCCAACGGCACCCACCGGCTCATCGACGAAATAGCGCTGAGCCGCTGCCCATTGCTCCAGATAGCGCTCGCGGGCGGCGGGATCGAGCGGCCGGATCTCGAACTTGCCGACTCGCTGACGGCGATCGGCCAACTCCTTCTCGGCGGCGCGCTGGTCGCCCCGCTCCGCCACGACACGGCCGTACTCCGGCCCAAACTCATCCTTCAATCTCCGAGACCGTTGCTGACGTGCAACGAGAACTCCGATAATCACCAACAGCACGACGACAACTGCCAGCAGCACCCAGGCCATGGGTCCACTCTCCTTTTCGGTCCTTCCCTGACCGTCGACGATCGACGGATCTCCTGTTGCACAACTACCCCGCTCGCCCATCATCAACCGGATGCATGTCTCCGCCGCGACGTATCCTCGCGACAGTGCGTGGACGAGCTCAGGAATGGACAGATCGCGCGCGCGGGTCAAGGTTTGGGGCGCGGCCGTGGAACGGCCCGGAGTGACGCGAACAACCCCGGCTCGCAGGCGACAACGTGCTGTCACCGGATTGCGATAACGCCTGTCTGCGGTGGCGTCAGCGAGTTGCCAATCCTGAACGTCAAAGAGTCGACGGCGTTGAGGCCGTAAACGATTGCTCGGCCGTCTAGGTCTGGTGGGTCGAATGGCTCGTCGGTCCGCGTCCAGAGGCTCTCCGTGGCTCGTTCTGAGCGAGGCTGTCCTGGATCTCCGGAGTGCTCAGGCGTCCGTGGGTGGTGCGAGGCAGGAGCGGGTCTCGGGCGTCGGCGCCGGCGCGGTTGCGGAATGCTGGGGTCGGATATGCGTGGACGTTCCAGCCCACTCCGCAGACGACGATCCAGGAACAGTACGCACTCACTGGGTTGTCATGCGCGTTTGTGACCGCGTGCATCGCAGTCGGTGATCAGGGACCTCTCGCGTGGGACGGCCAGAGCCGGTCAACGTTGACCCCCAAGTCGCTCACGGTCAAGATCAATCACGGGCGATCAAGGTTTGCGTATCCCAGACGGTGGAGAGTATGGGTGACGATGCGCTCAGCCACCACGCCCACCATCCACAGTGCCAAGGCCCACGGAGAAACGGTCGTCAACACGCGCGGCTTCGAGCTTTTCGCCCGCAGCGGCTTCGTCGCTCGCGGAGTCATCTACGGCATCATCGGCCTGCTCGCGCTGGAACTCGCCGTCGGTGACGGCGGCCGAGCCACCAACCAACAGGGTGCCCTGGCGACGGTCGCCCACCAATCCTTTGGCCACGTCCTACTCATTGCACTGGCGATCGGCCTCGGCGGATACGCCCTCTGGCGCTTCTCGCGCGCCGCTCTCGGCCACGGCCCGGAGGCGAGCGACAGCACCTTCGACCGTATTGCCGCCTTGGCCAGCGGCGTGGTCTACGCCGCACTGTGCGTGCTGGCGATCGAGATCCTGAGCGGTTCGGCGAACCGCCAGTCGAGCAACACGCACAAAACGACGGCCGGCGTCCTCGGCTGGCCGGCCGGGACGTGGCTGGTCGGCGCGGCCGGTGTCGCGTTTCTCGGCATCGCGGCGTACCAGGGGTACAAGGGGATCGCCAAGAAGTTCCTCGACGAATCCAAGACCGGCGAGATGAGCCCCAGCTGGAAGCGCGCGTTCACCGCTATTGGCGTGCTCGGCCACCTCGCGCGGATGCTCGTCTTCGGCATGGTCGGCTACTTCCTCGTCAAGGCGGCGCTGGACTACAGCCCCGTCCAGGCCGTCGGGCTGGACGGCGTCCTCGCCCGCCTGGTTCACGACTCCTACGGACCGGTACTACTGGGGATCGTCGCCGCCGGGTTGGTCGCGTTCGCCCTGTACTCGATCTGCGACGCGCGCTACCGCAAGATTTGAACGCCAGGAGCGAGGACGGCACCGCGACCAACCCGATGCTCGTGGCGTTCATCGAGTCCCTGATCGCGTTCGAGATCAGCCAGGAAGTTCACGGTCGCGCGTTTGTCGGGTATGCATCCTTGCGGTTCACCGCGCGTTCGCGGGCGTTGCTGGCGCCGGAGCGATGGCCGTTGACCTTGTGTCGTTGAGGCGCGATGTCACCGGCACGGTAGACCTCATCAACTTTGCGATGAAACTAGCCCGTGACCCCAACTTCGGTGCGATCCTGCACTGGGGCCAGCGAAATGACGCCAGCACCGACGACATCCAGCGCGCATTCGGTGACCCCACCGACCTGCACAACGGCAACCTGGGCCGCTGGCGCGAACAGCTGTCCGCGGTCACCAACAACGGTAGTCTGGACGCGTTCAGCTCGGCCTTCACCCGACAGACCGGACTCGAGGTGACGTGATGGTGATCGCCCACCAGTTCGAGATCTTCCATGGCCCATGGTTCGTTGAAGTCCAGAGCGTCGGCGGCGCCCACGAACAACAATTCACGATCACTCAATCCGACAGCAGCAACGGCAGCTGCTCCGGCGCCCCAGCCGAATCGGTAATGGTCGACGGCGAGGAGTGATTTCTCAGCATGGGGTGGTTCGACGGGAGTGCCTTCCAACCCAGCCGCATACGACGAACCGCGACTTGCGATATCGACAACGGCCTCACCGTCACACTCTATGCCGATGAGGGACCCGGCATGGGGGATGGCGACTTCAACGATCTTGTCCTGACCCTGCGCTGTCGCAACCCCGACATCAACCCACCCCCGCCGGGCAAGACACCACCGAGTTTCACCATCCCCACCGACAGCATCAGCGGCACCACGACCAACGAGCCAACAACCTTTCGTTAGCGCGTTCGACACGGTGAGCAGGCGGCACCGCCAAATGCGCAATCGGACCGCACCTAGGTGCATCGCGGCGGCTATCAACCCCACACTGGGCCTCGATCAGGGCGTCCCTGCCGACGATCAAGCGTCTGATCGCTGATCGACGGAGTCGAACCAGACCCCGCCGACGAGCAGCCCGCCCACCGACGGCCACGCTGCCGGTCCCAAGGCGGCAAGCCGCGACAACACACAGAATTCCGACTTTACCGAGCTCGACTCCCCCTCACACGAACCAGCATCAGTGTCGGCGGCTGCACATCCGACTTGACTGACGAACGCGGCGCTGGTGGTCGATCAAGGGGGCCGTCTCGTGCAGCAGCGCTCTACCCACCGCCGCCTCTGAAGCCTGGCGCTTCAATACAGCGATGCGAATCAACGTGCGAGATGCGGTCTTGGCAGACGCGCCGGTCACGGCAGCACTCCTAACGGAACTTGGCTACCCAGCGTCGGTCGATTTCGCGACCGAGCGGCTCGCGCGCTTCGAGGCCGATTCGTTCTCTCGCGTCCAAGTCGCCGAGCGAGACGACGGCGAGGTTGTCGGCTTGGTAGCCACTCACGTCGTGCCTCGGCTCGATAACGAGATCGCATCATGCCGAGTAGTCGACCTCGTCGTGGCAGCGTCGCAGCGTCGTATCGGAGTCGGAGCCGCGCTCATCCTCGCGGCGGAGGCCGAAGCGCGGCGGCAGCGATGCCACCGGCTCGACTTGTCTTCCGGCGATTGGCGAGAAGACGCGCACGCGTTCTACGAAAGGCTCGGGTTTGAAATCCAGTCTCGTGGGTTCGTAAAGCGGCTCCGCGGTCGTGACTGCCGGAATCACGAACCAGGGCGAGTGTCGCCGGTCGGTTCATGCTCACGTCAGACTGCCGCTTCGGTCCACGAACTACGGAAGCAGCAGCCATCCGAATACCGCTCAATGCGGCGAAACCAGCAGCCACGACGAGAGCTCCGGTGTGGCGACGAAGCGGAAGCTCGTGGCGTAGTGCCGCTCGCGCGAACCTCGATCAGTGGCCGGGGAGCCGGGTTGTGACCTCCTGGAGCAGCCAGCGGTTGCCGTCCGGATCGCTGAACGTCGCGAAGGAGCCATAGCTCTCGCGATCCGGTGCAGGGCCGCTTGCGCGGCCGTTCGTGTCGCCGGGCTCGAACTGAGCGCCCGGAGTCTTTGGGTGAAACACCTCGCTGACCTCGACAACGCGGTCTACGAGTTCGTTGCGCGCCGCCTCAATATCGGTGACGACCAGGTAGAGCCCCTGGGCCGAGCCCGGCGGGGCCGATGTTTTTTTCGTGCCGAACTGGATCGAGCACTCTGAGCCGGGCGGCGTGAATTGGACGCCCCGAAACCCATTGTCGAAAGAGAAGTCGGCGTCGAGCCTCCATCCGAGACCCCGGTAGAACTGCTTTGCTCGGTCGACATCCGAGACTGGGATGACGACCGCTTCGAGCTTCAGGTCGACCCGAGCCACCACGCGATCATCGTATCTGCGCTCCGGACTCCGCTCCCTTCACGCACGAGCATCAGTGTCGGCGGCTTCGGGATCCGGCGACGGGGCTGCTGGTCCGGGTCTGCAAGCACCCGAAGCGGCAGTGGCACCGAGAGTGTCGGGTTGCGGCGGGGAAGCGCGTCGGGCTCCATGCGCCTAGGTGGTTCCCCTTGCCGCGCGGGCAGGGAAGTCGGCGTCAGGGCCGCGATGCTCGTCGCACCGCAGAGCAGGTCTCTGATAACCGGTCACTCGCGTCCAGCGCGATTGACCGAGCGCTGCCGCTTGACGCCTAAGCTGCGCTAACCCGGGGTAGACGCGACAGGTTGTCATCGTCCGGCTCCCATCTTGCGCGCACCGTAGACGATGTCGGCTGGGATGCGTCCGCGGGTGTGTCGTCCGGTGTGTGCCCTGTCGGTGTTGTAGTAGGTCAGGTACTCGTCGAGGTCGCGGCGTAGGGCGGTCAGCTTGGGGACGAGTGACCGTGCGAAGCTGGGTCGCCAGCATTCCTCGAGGATCGTGAGTTGGACGCGCTCGACGCAGCCGTTTGAGGTGGGGCGTCCGGCTTTGATGCGGCGTTGGCGGGCGCCGGTCGCTTCGACCGCTGCCCGGAACTCGCTGGAGACGAACTCTGAGCCGTTATCGGTCGTGACGGTCTGCAGCTTCCAGCCGGCCTGGGCGAGCTCGTGCGCGACCTGGTGGATCAGCGCCTGGCAGTGGCGTGAGCGAGGGTTGCGCTCGCTGGAGTGCAGCTGCGCCCAGGTGTAGCCGACGCGACGTCGATCGCCGTGTATTGCCAGACCGCGCCTTTGCTGCCCGACAAGCGGCCGATGAAGAAGCAGTCGGTCTGCACGATCTCACCAGGGTCTGTGGCGTCGATGGCCGCTCCGCGGCGGTGGTGAAGGCTGGCGCTCGTAGGGATCGCGGTGCCGGCGACCAGCGCCAGGCGTCGCCCGCGGTATTGAGCCCGACACGACCAGTACCCGCCAGACGCCATGCTCTGAGATCCGGATCCCACCCCACTTCTCCCTAGCGAGCTCGGCGCTGATCCTCCTGACCGAACCCTGGTGTGCCAGCGAGAACGCGATGATCCGCTGCTCCAGCTGCGGGCCGATCTCATCGGCATCCTCGGCTTGCGGCGCTCCCGCACGTTCAACGCTTCAAGCCCCCAGCGGTCGACCTGGTCTTCCAGCGGTAGTAGGTCGAGCGGTGCACCCCCATCAACCGCACGCCTGCGCCACGTTGTCCAGCTCGTCAGCGAGCGTGAACAACCGCAGGCGATAGCCGACCAACACGTCATGCTCTCTCACAACATCGCTCCCTTCTCTCGCGAAAGAGCCAGCGATCGCACGACGGCCCCACCTGGCCGTCCGTCCTACAAAGATCTCGTGATCTACCCCTTCGCACAACTCCGGTCAGCCAGCCTAAGCGGTCACGCCTGTGGCGCAGCCCCTTCGGCGATGGAGCTGAAGCGAATCCAGCACCGGTGGAGACCGCTGAGTTCGTACGTTGTGCGGTGGCGTTGGCGGTCTGATCTATGGGATCGACGCCGTTGCCGGTAGCCCGGAATGGGAGGCAGCGGCGACCGGGCTTGGCTGCTGCTAATTCGCGTAAAGCGCGAGCGGGGGAGTGCTGCCGCAGGTGCGCGGCGTCAGGTCTCGGCCGGTGACTCGGTCCCGGCGAGCGCCGCTGCGCGGCGCTTGAAAGCACCGTAGCCGTGTTGTTGCGAGAGTTCGAGCGCGCGGGTTGCGTGTTCCTGCGCGCCGGAAGGGTCCCCACGCCGAGCGAGTGCTTCGGCCCATCCGAGAAGACCGCGGGCTGTCCACAGTGGCATGTCGTTGGTTTCGTGGAATTCGCACGCGAACGCCAGGTGCTCGTCGGCCTGCTCGTGCTCGCCAAGGACCTCGGCGATTAGGCCCAGATACAGCCGGGCGTGCCCATAGCCGGTGATTCCGTTCCAGACGAGTCGGTCGGACGTCGGCTGGATCAGCCCGTAGAGGATCCTCGCGGCGGGGCGGTCGCTTGTCTGAGCCGCTGCGTCGGCGTAGAGCACGAGCGCGGTCAGCTCATCCGATGCCGGCCGAACGTGTTCGAAGCGGTCGCTCGCCGCTTTCTCGAGGATGACGGTGGCTTCTGCGCGACGGTCAAGCCAGCACAGCGACGAGGCCAGGCCCGCGCGTAGGGCGGGGACCGCCGGGTTGGACTGCACGCTCTGCTCGAGCAGGGCGATGATCTCCTCGCCGCGCCCCTGGAAGAGGCGCAGTAAGAACATGTGAGCTCCATAGAAAAGGAGAGCGTCGGGCTGCCCCGCCTCTTGTCCGAGCTGGAACGCACGCTCGGCGAGCCGCTCACCGGCGGCCAGATCGCCGCGTAGGAGCCGCAGGCCAGCGGTCTGGAACGCATCAACCCACTTCATGTAGGGCTGCTCCCCGAGCTCTGCTGCCATCCCCTGCGCGCGCTTTAGCACGTCCTCTGCGCGCGCGAGCTCCCCCTGTTCCACGCGAACAGGGAACTCGAGTCTCAGCGCCTGCCTGCGGAGCGCCGGATCGCGCAACTCCTCGGCGCACCGGCCCAGCTCCTCGGCGAAGGCGGATCGCAGCTCGACCGTCTGAGCCGACCAGAGCGCGTAGTACGCGCTCTGCAGCGCCTCTGCCAGCACCCTTTTGTCTCCCGCGCCACGCGCCAGCGCTACGGCGTCTTCGACAAGCGTCCGGCGGCGCGTGAGGTCCGGGTCCCAGGTCAGCTCCAGCGCCTGCAGTGCCAGCAGGCGAGCCCGGCGAGCCGGATCGGTTGGCTGGTCGAGCTCGAGCGCCCGCTCGATCGCCGCTAGCCGCTCGCTGTCGACCTGTCCAACCGCGCTGTAGAGGCCGCGGTTGTTTGCCGACGCCGACCGTGCCGCGAGCTCGGCGTCCTCCAAGTTGGAGGCGATCCGCGATGCCTCGAGCAGCGTCTCGCGGTACGCGGCGTCCCCCGCCTGACGCTGCGCCTCCCCGAGACCGATCAGCGCCTCGCAGCGGTCGCCTGTCTCCCGCCGCCGAGATCTCAAGAGCGTCACCGAACAGCCTGACTGCCTCGCTCGGCGCCGAGGCTGTCCAGCGCGCGCCGTCCGGCACGGAGCGCGTACACCGCCGCCTTCGCCCTGTCGACCGCGACCGTCGCCAGCCGCCAGTGCATCGCCAGCTCGCCGAGATGGTCGTCGGTGTCGGGGCCGTACAGTCTCGAGCGCCTAGGCGACCCGCTGATGCATCCGCGCGCGACGCGTAGCGCCGAGCGCCCTCATACAGGGTGTGGTTGATCAGCGCGTGCGCGAACGCGAATCCGCCCGACCTGGTCGGTCGATTCGCGCAGCAGCGCCGCGTCGACCGCCGCCTCCAGCGTCAAGCAGTCGTGCTCTCCGATCTCGACGAGCTCGATTGAGCAATCGACATCGAACGTGCGACCGATCACCGCTGCGCGCGTCAGCGACCTCACGGGCGCTCGTCGCCGAGCCGCTCGATGCGCCGCTCGATGACCTGAAGCACGCTCTCCGGCAGGCTCATTGCCGCGGCGCGATCGACGCTCCAACGCCCGCGTCTTCTCGTCGAACGCGATCGCCCCGACTCCGATCAAGTTGCGAAGGATCTCGCCGACGAAGAACGGGTTCCCGCCGGTCTCGGTCGCGATCTCGCCAGCGAGCGCGAGCCCATCAGCATCCAGCTCGTGGCCCGCCGCCGCGGCCAGCAGCTCCGCACCTCTTCAGCGCCAGGCCGCGCAGCGCGATCCGCTCCACACCCTCGAGCCGGCGCAGATCCGCGAGCACCCCCGGTCAGCGGATGATCCTTGGTCAGATCGGAGTCGCGATAGGTCGACGATCACTGCAGCGCGCCCTGCTCGACCGAGCGCGCGACGTGCTTGAGCAGCGCCACCGACTGACCGTCCGCCCAGTGAAAGTCATCGAGCACCACACACAACGGCAGACCGCGCGACCGCCACAGCAGCTCCGCGACCGCGTTGAACAGCAACAACCGCTCGGTCTCCGGATCAGAGGACTGCGGCGCGGGCGCACCCGGCACCCGGCGAGCAAGATTGCGCGCGAGCCGGCCGATCTCCCCGCCGGCGCTCGACATACTCCATCGAGCACGTCGCCGGCGCATGCTCGACCAGCTGCGAGCACACCTCGATCCACGGCTCATACGGCGCCGCGAGATCCTCACTGCACGCACCCCAACAGACCGCGAACCCTTCCGCGTTCGCGCCGAGCGCCGCATACGACGCCAGCCGGGTCTTCCCGATCCCAGGCTCGCCGGACAACAGCACCACCTGCCGCGCCCCCGCGCGCGCCTGCGCGCGGGCGCTCCAACAGCCCACGCTCGTCTCGCGTCCGACATAGGCGACCCGCGGCACCGTCCGCAGCGCCGCCGGCAACGGCCACCGCCCCACTTCGTCCCGGGCTCCCGGCCGAGCGGCTCCCACAACACCGCGAACGCCTCCATCGGCTCCGGGATCCCCTTGAGCTCCAACTCCCCGAACGACTCAAACCGCGCGCCGTCAACCCGGCCCGCCAGCAACCTCGTCGCCGGCGACACCAGGATCCCATCCGCCGGCGCCTTGTCGCACAACCGCGCCGCCTCGGTCGCGGGCATCCCGAAGTACTCCCCGTCCTTCACGGTCGACTCGCCCGTCCCCAACCCGATCCGCACACGCAACCGCTGCTCCGCCCCTCGATAGCGCCGCTCGAACAGCTGCTGGGTCAACACCGCGCAACCGACCGCCGCCGACGCTGAAGCGAACGCGACCATCAACCCATCGCCCGTGTTCTTGAACTCCCGGCCGCCGGACGCGTCGATCGCCTCCCGCAACAGACCGAAGAACGCTCGCGCATCTCATCCCACCGCACCGGGCCGACAGACGTCGCCACCCGCGTCGAGCCGACCAGATCCACCAGATAGATCGTCCCCAGCTCGACAGTCTCAGCAGCCATCCGCCCCCCTGTGCAGCGCTCCAGTCCGCGCAGTCTAACCGCGAGCACCCAATTCTGGGTGTCTACACACCCAACAACTAGGTGGACGACGCGCACCGCATCCTCGAGCCTGCCTGACATCGCAAACCACTCATAAAGGAATCCGATGAACGCTCAGTTGACACACCTTCGCGCCCAACACCACACCGCCGACCTACACCGCCAGGCCGACCGAACACGGCTCGCGGCCACGACTAACGCCGAGCCGGCCAAGCCGCGCCGTACCTCAGCGCGCCGGCGCTGGCTCGTCCTGTCGCTGGTGACCGATCACCGCCGCGGCTAACCTCAGCGTCGGCCGGCAGCCGAGCCGGGCGGCCTGTTCGGTGAGTCAAGTCGCGTTTTGTGGTGTAGCTCGTTTTGATCGTCGGTGATGATCTCGGCGGCTCAGGCCGCGGTGAGCTTGATCACTCCCTCCTTCGATGCGGTGTTGACGTTGTCGCTGGGATCGGTCTGGGGTGAAAGGACCTGTCGAAGTGAGGTGTCGCTCAGGTATCGGCGTTGGACCAGCCATTCATCGTTCTGCTCGATCAGCAGCATCCCGGCGAGGCGGATCAGCGCTTGGTCGTTGGGGTAGATCCCGACGACGTCAGAGCGGCGGCCGATCTCCTTGTTGACCCGCTCCAGCGGGTTCGTGGACCGCAACTTCGGCCAGTGCTCTTTCGGGAAGGAGTAGAAGCCGAGCAGGTCCTCGGCAGACTCTTCAAGCAGGCGGGCGACCTTCGGCGCCGGCGTTTGAAGCCGATCGACGACCTCGGCGAGCCGCTCGCGTGCTTGGCTGCCATCGTCGCTTGGAAGATCTGGCGGATCGCGGTTGCGATCATCGGTTGCAGCTGCCGGCTGCAGTGGCCGAGCATGTCTCTGAGGAAGTGCACGGTGCAGCGCTGCCAGCGGCAACCCAGAACACGGGCGATCGCGGCCCGCAAGCCCTGGTGCGCGTCTCAGACGCACAAGCGGACACCGCCCAACCCGCGCGCCTTCAAGGAGAACAGAAACTCGGTCCAGAACACCTCGGTCTCCGCCTCGCCGACATCGATCCCGAGCACCTCCCGGATGCCGGTCTCGTGAACGGCATAGGCGATCACCAACGCCTTCTGTCTGACCCCGCCCAGCTCCCTGACCTTCTCGATCTTCGCGTCCAGCCACAGGTAGGGAAAGGCGCCTCAGAGTGGTCGGCCCCGGAACAGCTCCACCTGCTCATCCAGCGCCCGGCACATCCGCGACACCTGGTCCTTGGACAAGCCCCGCAGCCCCATCTGCTCAACCAACCGGTCGACCTTCCGGGTCGAGACACCGTTGACATACGCCTCTTGGACGACCGCCACCAACGCCTGCTCAGCACGCCGCCGCGGCTCGGAGAACGACGGCGGATCGCTGCCCGTCCTAAGCCGCGGGATCTGCAACTCAATCTCCCCGACCCGGGTATCCCAACGCCGCTCGCGATACCCATTGCGCTGCGCCGCCCGGCGACCCGGGGCACGCTCGCCAAACTCCGCACCGGCCAGCTGCGCAACCTCTGCCTCCATCATCTCCCGCACCATCACCGCCACGCTCTCACGCAGCACATCCCCGTGCTCTGAAGCGAGCACCTCGCTCACCGCTTCCCGAGCGGTCAGACTGTTCGAACCGGCCATCGTGGTGTGTCCTCAACTCTCGTCAGGCTTCGCAGTCCGACGATCTTGACCACCGCGGTGGCCGGAACACGATCCGGCTCCGCGACGGAGCTACACCACGTTTAGCGACTCAACCGTTCGGTGCTATGAGCTACGGTGGCGCAGCGCATCGATGTCGCGAACGACGATCCGCCTGCGTTGCGTCTGGATCCAACCCAACTCGCGGAGCGTCTGCAACGCCTTGGCGACACCCGCGTGCGACGCGCCGGTCCAGTCACCGAGCTCCTCCTGCGTGAGCGGCAGGCTGATGATCGTCCCTTCCGGTGTGACCTCCCCGTAGCGCGCGCACAGCTCAACCAGACGGGCAGCCAGCCGACCGACCGTATCGAGCTCACGAAACTGCACGCGCTTGCGTGACGCATCGCGGAAGCGCGCGCTGAGCGATCGCAGGATCACGAGCGCGACCCGCGGCCGCTCCTCGAGGTAGCGCCCGAACACGGCGGCCGCGATCGCGAGGATCTCGACCGGCTCCAGCGTGGTGACCGTGCTCAACCGGGGCTGGTCGTCAAGGAACGACAGCTCGCCGAGAATCTCGCCGGGCCCGCGGATGCTCAGCAGCGTCTCCTGCCCATCATCGCCCGTGGTCGTGACCTTGACCCGCCCTGCAAGCAGGACCACGACCCGATCACCCGGATCGCCCTCATACATCAGCACCACAGCCCGCGCGACCTTCCTGCGCTGACCGCAAGCCTGCAACGCCGACCAATCCTCCGCCTCCAGCAGCGCAGCGAAGCTCTCAGGCTCCAGCAACGCCCCGCTTTCCGTCGACCCGGTCACCGATCCGATTCTCGCCGCCACCAGCGCCGTTGACAAGCCGGTACCGGCAGCGGCCACATTTGGGCGTTCGGATCGCCCAGAACAGCGCTCCTAGTCCGCGCGGTCTAAACGCGGGCACCCAATTCTGGGTGTCTACACACCCCACGACTGGGTGGAAGACGCGCACCGGATCCTCGAGCCTGCCTGGCATCCGCAACCACTCACGGAGGAATCCGATGAACGCTCAGCTGACACACCCTCGCGCCCAGCAGCACATCGCCGACCCGCAACGCAAGGCAGACGCGGCGGCGGGGGGCCCGCGCCGCCGGGGCGCGGCTTCCTCAGTCAAACCCAGCCCGGCTCACAGGGCGGGTCAACTAGAGGATGGGGTTACGGGCATGTTGGATCTTCGCGCGTTTAGGGTTGGATCGGTTTTCGGGTTTGGCGCGCTCAGCCGGGCGGCGACAACGGATCGAGGGGGAAACCGTATGGGTATGCATGCAACCGCTGGGCGGCCGGATGGGCGGGCGCCCTCGACAGTGAGGCGCCTGAGTCCAGCGGGCCTCGCCGGCCTCGCTGGGACAGGAGCAATCTTTATGAGTCTGTCACTGCGCAAACGCTTCGCTTGGGTCGTGGCCTTGACCGCGGCGGTCGGTGTGCTGTGTGCTCCCGCTGCCCTCGCTTCGACCGGGGTAGGTACGCCGCTGACGCAGACCGAGGCGATGGACGGCAATCTGCAGGTGGCGCAGGGATCGACGCTGTCTGTTGGCTACGACTTCAAGATGCCGGGTCACCATCCGCCGGCGACCGTCGGCTTTATGGGGACGACCGTGACGTTCAACGCAACCTGCGCCTCGGGCAGCCCGGGAACTCGGACGATTGAGGTCGATATCTCCGACCGAGGCTACAGTGATCCTGCAAACAGCTCGGCTTGGTATCCCAGCGGCGACAAGAACGATGCCTCGACTTATCAGGGCTCCACGACAGTGCCGGGCTTCTGCGATCAAGGTGCACTCGTCCGCCTCCAGCAAGGCGGAAAGTTCACCACCAACGTCAGCTCGGCTGACACGCAGGACAGGATGAACCTGCGCTGGCACTACGCGGACGGGACGAGCGGCGACTGGAGCGACGCCTACAGCGTTATCCCGAGCCCCGCCACGGGGTGCGCGGTCACGAACACCAATACCAACCGTATCTACTCGACGCTGCAGGGTGCTCAAGACCAGGCCAGCGACGGCGACACGCTGACTGTCCAAAACACCTGCACCGGGCCGACAACGATCAGCCACAGCCTGACGATCACCGGCGACGTAGGCACGAACCCGACCCTCGACGGCAATCAGGCGGCCTCGGTACTGACCTTCGACAAGAATCTAACCTACAACGTCAACCACCTCACCATCCAAGACGGGCATGCGACCAACGGCGGCGGCGTTTATATGAACGACGGTTCGACGGGTACGTTCGACCACGACAACGTGATCAACAACGCAGCCGACCGGCTCGGTAGCGGCTTCTACATCGACGACGGCAGCACCGCAACGATGAGTTACGACGTCGTTGTAAACGATAAGGGTCCCGTCGCTGTGGCCGACGTTGGCGCTAATTTGACGATCACCAACACCACCGTAAGTGCCAACGTCGTCAGCGACGGTACCACCACGGCCCCGATATGGGACCTGAGCTTCACTGGAATGATCACCGGCGGTACGTACGAGCTCCAGCTGGATGGCGATACGACTACTCCTTTGCCCTACAACGCGACCGCTGCGCAGATTCAGACCGCTCTCGAGTCACTGCCGAACACCGATCCGGGCACCGTGGACGTCATCGACAGGTGCCCGATCTGCGCGGTTCCCGAGATTCAAATCACTTTCGCCAAAGCGGATGGCACTCCCGTCTATCGCGGGATGGCGCTCACTGATTCTACCCTTACAGGTTCGGGGGCCGGCGCTAGCATTGCGCCCAAACCCGTTGACACGGCCGCCATCAAGTACTACGAAAGTTCCACCGGAACCCTGCAACACTTTCTTCGACTGTCAATGTCGTGAGCTCGAATGTCAGCACCTCGGAGGTTATCGGGGGCGGAACATACAACACAGACAGCACGTCCACCGCCTATTCGTTTAATCTAAACGGTACGACCTGCGTGAACAATCAGGAGACGAGGGAGGGCTTCCCGACCTTGCAGACCGCTGTGGATGCCTCGCAGCCAGGCGACACTCTTCAGCTTGTCGGGACCTGCAAAGGCCAGACGACTTTCACCCACACCGTCACGGTGCTCGGCCCTGGCGTTCTTGACGGCGGGGGCATCACCCCCGTCATCGTGCCGCAAGGCGTGTTCGTGCTCATGGGAGACCTGTCGATCACGAACGGAAGGGGCATGCTCGGCGGTGGCGTCCACAACGACGGTTTGCTCGCCCTCGACCACACGACCGTGAGCGGCAACCACGCCAACGACGCGGGAGGCGGGATCTACAACTCGGGCGGCCTGGAAATCTCTGACTCCTGCTCGATCACGAACAACACCTCTGACGGGGATGGAGGCGGCATCGACAACTCTGCCACTGGCAACGCCCTCGTCAGTCAATGCGATATCAGCGGCAACAGTGCCACTCTAGGTGGCGGCGTCGCCAACGAGGGCGGCACGTTCGAATTGAACCAGGCGACGATCGACGGAAACACAGCGCCGTCTGGCGGCGGAATCTGGATGTCCGGCGGCAACGTCATCCTACAAAAGGGATCCACTATCACCGGCAACACCGCGACCGGCAGCCCCCCGCTCAACGCCGGCGGCGTGTTCCAACTATCTGGGAAGCTGACAATCAACGACACAAGCACCGTCACGGGCAACAGCCCGACCGACATCCTCCCCTAGATCAACATCACGTAAACGTCTAGCATCCACGTCTCTCCAGGAGGGCCCGCTTCGGCGGGCCCTCCTGTTTTGCAGTACGTTCCGTACGCGCGGTCTAGTTTCACGCTCGGCGGGGCTCTTAGTCGTGCTCTTGCAACTCGCGGCGTCTGTGACGACGCCCGGCCTTCACTCCGCCAGTAGCTGCTCGGCGTGTGTCTGCACGAGACGATGAGGGCGAGCACGAACACCCGGTCAGATACCCCGGGGTCGTTACCGGTGACCGTCGCCGACCAGCCGCGTCCAACATGACCATCGAACCAGTTATGACCAGCTCCTCTCAGGACCCGCGTCCTGGCCAGCCCAGGACGCTCCATCGAGATCGTCAAGCGACGCGGGAGCTGTTGGCACCGCGGTCTGCCAACCCGCCTTCTAGAAGTCTCATGTTCTCGAATGGTGGGATACCAGAAGTCCGTGTCGCGGGCTGTAGTGACGCCTTTGCGAGATTGCCGCTTTCTGAGCAAAAGCACCAATCGAGAGCGTCCGGAAATCTGTGTAGGCGTTGGTTGACGGTTAGTCTGGGATGCGGTCTCCGAACTGGATCTTGAACGCGAGCATCGCTTTCGTCCACCCGCGGGTTCGGGTCCATTGCGGCACGGCGTTTTGGATCGCGAGGTAGATCAGCTTGATCGCGGCCTCCTCGCTGGGGAAGCTGCCCTTGGTCTTGATCGCCTTGCGCAGCTGCCGGTTGAGCGCCTCGATCGCGTTGGTATCCGGTATGAAAGGCAGTAGATGCCGCTGCGGCCCCCGACTGGCTTTGGGGTTGTGTTCGTCGTCCGGGTTGGTGAGTACGGTGCGACCGTCCGGGCCGCGGGGCATTTGGGAGCGAACGCGGTTGGGCAGGCCGTTCTTATACGTTGCGCTTCGAGCGCGTGTTAGTAGTTGGCCGCCCCTGCGACTTGCCCGGTTGCGCTTCGAGCGCGGATCCGTAGGTGTCGTTCGCCCGCCTGGCTCCCCACCGTCCGTCAACCCGAACTGATGGAGGTGAGCAGTGGGACGGAGATGTATTGGACTGGATGTGCATAGGGAGTTCGCGCAGGTCGCGGTCTGGGAGGACGGCCGGGTCAGCCACGCAGGCCAGGTCGTCGATCGTCGGTGAGGCGCTGCGCGTGTTCGCCGACAGCTTGGGCCCCGAGGATGAGATCGCGATCGAGGCGACGTGCAACACGCATGCGATCGTTCGCGCTGCTCGAGTCGCAGGTGGCGCGGGTGATCGTGTCGAACCCGATGAAGACCAGGGCGATCGCGGAGGCGAAAGTCAAGACCGACAAGGTCGACGCCGCGGTCCTCGCCGAGCTGCTCGCGGCCGACTATCTGCCGTCGGTGTGGGTTGCCGACGAGGAGACGCATGCGTTGCGTCGGCAGGTCGCGCGGCGCGCGCAACTCGTGCGCCAGCGCACCCGGCTCAAGAACCAGGTGCAGGCGATCCTCACCGCAACCTCGTCGAGCGGTGCCCGTTCTCGATCTGTTCGGCGTCAAGGGCCGCGCTGGCTCGCCGAGCAGCACCTTCCGGTGATGAGGAGCAGGCCGTCGATGCGCTGCTGCGCCAGCTCGACTTCCACGGCCAGGAGCTGCGGATCATCGACGCGGCGCTGGGTCGGATCGCGCTGGAGCGCAGGATGTCAAGCGGTTGATGACGATCCCCGGCGTCGACGCGACCGTCGCGCTGTCGTTGGTCGCGGCGGTCGGCGACTTCCGCCGGTTCCGGACCCCGGAGGAGCTGGTCTCATATCTCGGGCTTGAACCCGCGTGTGCGGCAGTCCGGCGGTCAGGCCGCCAGCCACGGGCGGATCACGAAGAAGGGTCGTGCGCACGCGCGCGGGATGCTCGTCGAGGCCGCGTTACGCGGCGCAGATCCCGGGTCCGCTGCGGGCGTTCTATCGAACGCGTCCGCGCGCGCGCGGCACGCAGATCGCGATCGTCGCGACCGCCCGCAAGCTCGCGTGTTGTGCTGGACGATGATCGAACGCGGCGAGGACTACGCGTTCGCCCGACCTTCACTGACCGACAAGAAGCTCCGCGCGCTCGAGCTGCGCGCCGGGATGCCCTCTCAGCGCGGCCGCAAAGGCACAGCCGCGAACTACTCGCTCAAAGAGGTCCGCCGTCGCGAGTCGAGCTCGCCGAGCAGGCCGAGCACGCATACCGCCAGCAAGTCGCTGACTGGCAAGCCAGGCCCCAGCCGAAGATCGGGCGTGGCCGCCGCCAATGGGACGCGACTGAAAAGGCCCTCTGCGGGCAAGCTGCGCGGCGGGCGTCAGTTCCAGAACCTGCGCTTCGCTCGGGGGTCGACCACGCCCTGTCCAAAGCCTAACCCCGGCACGTGATCGCTCGCAACCGATGCAGGGGTTGACACTTTCGTCCGTCGTGTCGATCACCCGACGGACTTCGGTTCGAACGCCAGGAACGGATGACGTGTCCCACGCTCGCGCCACATCCGGGCCGATGATCGCCATCTGCCGGCCCCACTTCTGGCTTCAAACGCGCTCGAGCGCCACGCATCGCCTGCGTCGGGGTTGATCGCGGTGTAGATCGGCTTGAGATCCTTGTGACCTGGTCGTCTTGCCGGCGCGGCACGTATTTCAGTGACTGGCGGATGAGGTGCACGATGCAGGTCTGCACCGTTGTGGCCGGGAAGGCCGCCTCGATCGCTCCGGGAACCCTTTGAGGCCGTCGACGCAGCAGATCAGGATGTCCTGACCCCGCGCTGCTTGAGCTCTAGAGGACTGCATCCCGAACAGTGAGATGCTGGGCGGCGATCGGGCCGTGGTCTGACCTGATCCAGAACTGACCCGTCTGGTGTCATGCGAAGACCTGTCGGCCTCGGTCTGGTTGCCGTTGATCGCTCATTTCTGGGCGGTCGGGTCGGGCGGCGTGACTTCATAGGAACCTAGCCATAGTGCCTCGTCACTGTTCTGTCCGCCCTTCCCGACCAGGCCGCCCGCCCGGACAGGAGGACGGCCATGCACAGCATGACGCAGGAGCAGACCCGGTCGTGATCGGCGGGGTTGATGCGCACGCCGATACCCATCACGCCGCCGCGCTGGACGCGCGCGGCGCGCTGCTCGGAATCCGGCAGTTTGAAGCGACCAGCGCAGGCTATGAGCAGCTCTGCGAGTGGTCGATGGTCAGTGCTTCGGGCGCGTGGAGGCGGTCGCGGTTGAATCGACCAGCTCCTATGCGGCGGGTTTGACTCGGTCGCTGCTCGCGCAGGGGATCGAGGTGGTGGAGGTCAACCAGCCGCACGCGCATACCCGCAGACGGCGCGGCAAGAGCGACGCGATCGACGCGGAGACCGCAGCTCGTCGGTATCTGACCGGTGAAGGAATTGCCATCCCGAAGCACACCAGCGGGATCGTTGAATCGATTCAGATGCTGCGCGTTACGCGTCACGGCGCGGTGAAAGCCCGCACCGCCGCCATCAGTTGCAAGCGCGAGATCTGATCACGACCGCTCCGCAGCAATTGCGCGAGCAGATCCTGGTCCGCAAAACGCTGCGTGCCCGTCTCGCGATCTGCGCACGCTTTCGTCCCGCGGACGCGAGCACGCCGATGCACGCGGCGAAGTTCGCCCTCAAAGTGATCGCCGGACGCGTCAGCGCGCTTGACCGCGAGATCGCGGTCCTTGACGCTCAACTCGAGCCAGTTCGTCTCGACCACGGCCCCGCGAACGATCAGTTGCTGGGGATCTCCACCGGGCACGCCGGCCATTTCTCGTGACCGCCGGGCAGAACATCGACCGGCTCGCAAAGGTGAGAGCTCGTTCGCTGCGCTCTGCGGCGCCAGCCCGATCAAAGCATCCTCAGGCAAAACCAACCGTCACCGCCTCAACCCCGGCGGCGACCGGCAAGCCAACCGAGCATTCACCTCGTTGCCGTCTTTCGCCTCGGATGCTGCCCCCGCACCCAAGCCTACGCCGCCCGACGCACCAAGAAGGAGAGACAGCAAGGACATCATCCGCTGCCTCAAACGCGCATCGCCCGCGAGATCTACCACGCACTGGCCAGCCGACCTCACAAGCCACAACCGCATCGCGTCCCCTACACCGCCATCCTCTGCGGCAGCCCCGGACAGGCATCACCCGCAAACCCACTTGACACCTATAGGAACGTCTTTGCGCCCTCCGTGTCCTGGAACCACATGCCCAGCACCTCGCGATCACCGTCGAGGCGGACGCCGAGCGCCAGGTAACACGCCTTACGCTGAACCTGACCGTTGTCTCGGATCTTCAGCATGAACGCGTCTAGGAACACGACCGGGTAGACGTCATCCAGCGGCCGGGTCTGCCACGCCCGGGCGTCGTCCATCACCGCGTCGGTGACCTTCGAGATCAGATCACGGCCGACCTCGACCCCGTAGATCTCCTCCAGGTGCGCGGAGATGTCCCGGGTCGACATGCCCGCGCGCATACAACGCGAGGATCTTCTCGTCAAACCCCTCAAACCGCCGCTGCGCTTTCTGACGATCTGCGGCTCAAACCTCCCGTCCCGATCACGCGGGGTGTCGATCGGAACCTCGCCGTCGTCGTGATCAACCTCTTCGCCGTCGACCCGTTCCTGGTGTTCTCAGCCCCACCGGGCGGCTCCTGATGAGGTGCATAGCCGTGCGCCCCCGGAACTTCTGCTTAACCGCCGCAAAGGACGCGGGTTTCCTGCCCCGAGGGCGCTGTGCGACCCGCTGCCTGCGTAGCTCAGGACAGGCGACTGTTGTAGGTGTGATCGACCCGAACGGTCCTTTGCCCGCCCGGGATCGCGTGCTGCCACGGGCCGTCGCCGCTCACTTGCAGCCGGCCGAGAATCATCGCCGCCAGCATGCAAGCGTCGGCCGCACTCTCATGCGGTGGGCTCTGATAGATGCGGACCGCGTCGCTGCGGCGCTCGCTGACGCTGACCACCCAGCTCACATCCGGCTCCCTTCGGGACCACGCTTAGGAAGGTTGTTTGGCGGATGGGTCCGACGGTCATCAGGCCCGTCCTCCGGGTGATATGGACTCGAGCTGCTTTCGACACGGCCTTCTCCCCCGGTCCTTGCGTTCCTGCGCGGCTACTGCGCAGCGACGCCATCCGCGGTCTCGTGTTCGGTTTGGCCGGGCGCCGGTGCAGCGACGGCGCGCCTTCCCGCTGCGCGCGACGAGCGCCCTCGGTGTGACGCCTTCCCGCTCGGCAAGCCGCCACTCAGCTCCGCAGCGGCGGACGCACCAACAAGAGCCACCACCTGTTGATAAGCGTCCTGCTCGCGCCGGCGCGATTCCTCAAATGCATCGTTGGCGCAGTCCACTCGGCGCGCAGCCTCCTCGACGGCAGTGCGCGCGTTCGTAAGCGCCAAGAGCACGTCTCGCTCACGGCGATAGCGCTGGTTTAACCGATCCAGCTGATCTGCCGGCAACGCTTGCTTTCTCGCCACGATGCACACCCATCCTCTTTCGGATTTGACCCACCACTGATAGGCCCTGGCTGGTCCGCTACCACCGGCACGCGCCGCACGGCTGACCACAGCCACAGCGTGCACGGTTATCAATCGGTAGCCATGACGACGTGCCGCTGCTCACCCCTGATGCCGCTTGCGATCTGGATCGTGAGCACTTACCTCGCTCGGGACGAGCGAAGCGTCCCGCCGCAGTTGCTAGCCCTGGAACCGGCTGCTCCCAAGCCCGAGACGGGGCTGCCTTCTACAAGAGCGTTCGTCACGATCTTGATCGTCAGCGCTGCGTGATCCCTCTGAGGACTCGGTGATTCAGTCCGCTAAGGCCATCCGAGGCGAGAGCTTGGCAATCTTGAGTGCTCGTCCGGCGTCAACCGTCCGGCTCGGGTGGCGATTGGACAGCGGATCGATCCTGCCATGGCTAGCGAGTTTCGGACGCCGTACCGGGTCGGCCCTGACGTCGACGATGCCGGCGCCCGCGAGCTGGGCAAGCGGGGCCGCTGCGGGGGCAGCGATCTTGACGGTCCGCGGTCGCCTGGTCTAGGGTGCGCCGCCGTGCGCGCGATGTTGATGCGTGGGTTCGGTGGTCCGCTCGAGGTCGTTGATGCGCCCGAGCCGGCAGCGCCGGATGGAGGGGTGGTAGTGGAAGTGCGCGCGACTGGTCTTTGCCGTAGTGACTGGCACGCGTGGGCCGGGCACGATGAGATCGAGTTGCCGCATGTGCCGGGGCACGAATTCGCCGGGGTCGTTGCGAAGGTCGGGAGGGGCGTCCACCGCTGGGGGGTTGGGGATCGTGTCACGGCGCCGTTCGTGTGCGGCTGTGGCGCATGCGAGTGGTGCAAGTCCGGCAATGCACAGGTCTGCCCGAACCAGCAACAGCCGGGTTTCACCCACTGGGGGTCGTTCGCCGAGCGGGTGATGGTGCACGCTGCCGACATGAATCTGGTCTCGATCCCCGACGAGATCCAGTTTGAAGCGGCCGCGAGTCTCGGTTGTCGGTTCGCGACGGCGTACCGGGCGCTGACAGGGCGCGCCAGGCTAGTCGCGCGGGAATGGGTCACCGTGATCGGCGCGGGAGGCGTGGGGCTGAGCGCTGTGATGATTGCGAAGGCGATTGGCGGGCGGGTTATCGCCGTCGACCGGCATCCGGAAGCGCTGGAGGTCGCCGGCAGGCTCGGCGCCGACCATGTACTCGTGTCCGGCAGTGACGCAATCAGTACGACAGTCCACGAGCTGACCGGAGGCGGAAGCCACGTCGCGATCGATGCTGTCGGAAGCGAGGAGACCTGCGCGGACTCGATTCTGAGCCTGAGACGTCGCGGACGTCACGTCCAGGTCGGGCTACTCCCACCCGTCGACGGCCACCCGCGTGTACAGATGGCTCGCGCGATCGCGTGGGAACTCGATCTGCTCGGCAGCCACGGCATTGCCGCCGCCGACTACCCGGCAATGCTGTCGCTGATCAAACAACGCGACCTGCGACCGCAAGATCTCATCGAACGCACCGTCGGGCTCGCCGACGCGGCCCGACTCCTACCCCGGATGGACACAGCCGCCCCAGTTGGCATCACGCTTATCGATCCACGGCGCTGACCAGCACCCGGGCAACCCGGATCCATAGACCCTGCGACTCGCGCACCACGCCAACGACTGACACGGGCTGGGAAGCTGGGTCACACCCAGTCGCCGAAGCACAATTTGTGCTCGACCACCGTCCAATGTCGAAAGCTGTCGTGAACTTCCGACCCAGCAGGTGGGCGTTACGGCCCCGCTCCCGGATCGGAGTGGCGGGCCGCGGCGAGGTCGAACATCGCGCGCTTCTCGGACAATGTGAGCAGCCGCCAGCGGGCTCGATCATGCTGCCAGACGAAGACGCTGACATCGACGATGCTGCGAACGGCACGCAGCGCGTCGATCGCCTCGCCGGCGGAGGCGTCCTTGACGAGGTTTCGTCGGCTGATCACGTCGACGACCCTGAACCGACGCGGTTGTCGCGGCTCGGCCGGCGCCGGAACGGGCGGCTTCGCCTTGCGGATCCTTGGTCAACACCGGGGGCGACGCGAGGAGCGAGGCTAGGTTCGTCTTGCCATCTCCGGCCCGCCAGGATGCACGGCGGCGATCGAGGCTTGGTACTGCTCCTCGGTTCCACCCGCGAACTGATGCACGACGCCATAGGCCATCTCGTTTGCTCCTCTGTTGGATAACTCTCTGTGGATAGCGGCCACGCCTACTGAGCGAGTGGTTCTGCTGGGAAGCGGACGCCGAAGCGCTGTACGAGGTCGGGCACGCTGGCGGGGTCCATCTCCAGCGCGAATCGCTGGCAGAGTTCCCTGAGTTGATCGGGGCCGGCCTGTGCGACGCCGCCAAGGTCGACGAGCTCGGCGAAGAAGCGCTCAAAGCCTGCGGGCGAAATGATCTCGAGAATTCGGCAGGGCTCATCGCCGGCGTTCCAGAACGTGTGCCACTGTCCGCGCGGTTTGTGGACGAGATCCCCCGGGCCCGCTTCGAGGTGTTCGTCACCCAGTAGTGCGCCCATCCGCCCCTC
The DNA here is from genome assembly GCA_963805095.1 of uncultured Solirubrobacterales bacterium. Classification (GTDB taxonomy): domain Bacteria; phylum Actinomycetota; class Thermoleophilia; order Solirubrobacterales; family Solirubrobacteraceae; genus Palsa-465. The sequence goes on along the minus strand of CAWDSW010000004.1, from coordinate 547,562 downwards.
TATGACGAAGCTGTATTCGTCCTCGTTGCGGTGGCGGTGCAGCGGCGCGGCGAGTGCCCACGGCGACATTGGATGCTCGACGAGCGAGAAGCGATCGCCGACTTCGGCACCGTCGAGCATGAAGCGCACTCCGATGCTTCCAAGAAAGCCTGCCTTCCCATCGGCGGGGCCTACAACTTTTGCTGTGGTGACGCTCATGGGTCCCTCTCTTCGTTGAAGGGGTGGTGGCGGACCGGCTCCGGACCACTGGATCCGGAGCCGGGCTATTACGTTCGAGCGGGGTGTTAGCCGGCAGCGCCGATCTGCTGCAACAAGCTCGTCAGGTCGAAGTAATGATGCGCCTCCCGGATGCGCTCCCCCTCAACCTCGAACACCTGCGCGGCTTTGAGGCTGATTCGGCGACCCGATGCGGCGATGTCGCCCGTTGGCATGTGGAGCGGCCCGGACTGGGTGCCCTCCCATGTGAGTTCCAGCGTAACGGTGCCGTTGTCAGCCATCGCGCGGTCAATCCGCCCCTTGGCATCCGGGAATGCTTCCTTCCACCCACGGTTGGCTTCCACGATCGCTTCCTGGCCTTCCAGATGGCGGTGGGTAGCCAACTCGTCATATACGCACTTGTCAGCAAACGTTGCTGCCAAGCCCTTCCAGTCGCCGGTGTTGAACGCTTCGATATTTGCTCGAGCTACGTCAGTCGAGGTCATTCGTATTCTCCTTTTGGGGTGCTGTGGCCGCGCCTCGGTCGCAGCCCAGCACATGGGGCCGCGTCCAGCGTCAGACCTGGGCTGCGCCTAGGTTGAACTCATAAAACTCTCCGGTCACACACCGGCGATGTGGGCGGGCTCAGATCGGTGCGCGATGCGCAGCATGGCTAGCTGACCCAGCTGCCGGCGGAGTACGCCGGACACCCACAATTCGACACTACTCCGATCCAAGCCGATTACAAGTCGGTCAAGGAATTCGGCGATGTGCCTCAGGGTCGCGTTTCAGGACTGGTGTAGATACGCCGCGGTTGCGACCCGGACTTCCCTGCTCAGCGCCGAAGGCAGGAACCGTCATTGCCGCCGACGATCGCTTTCAGGCTGCCGCCCGCTCGGAGCCCGCCTATGGCTTTGGCGAGAGGCTGTCGCGTAATTGCGGTGTCGTCCGGGGCGTTTAAGACCATTCTGGGATGGCTCAGAACTTCATTGGTTGTGACCGTGATCAGTCGTTCTTGTTGCCGCCGGATGTGAGGGATTGGCTGCCGGAGGGGCATCTCGCCTGGTTCGTGTTGGACGCGGTCGCGGGCATGGACCTGTCCGCGTTCTATGGCGCCTACCGTGCTGACGGCGTCGGGCGGCGCGCTTATGACCCAGCGATGTTGGTTGCCCTGCTGCTGTATGGGTATTCGCGTGGGGTCAGATCGGCACGGGCGATCGAGCGCTCCTGTTGGGAGGACGTCGCGTTCAAGACGATCGCGATGCTGGAGTGCCCGGATCACGCGACGATCGCTCGGTTCGTGAGCGCCACGAGGGCGCGTTAGCGGAGCTGTTCGGTCAGGTGCTGGGGTTGTGCGCGCAGGCGGGGCTGGTTCGTCCGGAGGTGATTGCGATCGATGGGACAAAGATGGCTGGGAACGCTAGCCGCGAGTCCAACCGTGACTTCTCGGAGATCGCCAGGGCAATCCTCGCGGAGGCGAGAGCGACGGATCAGGCCGAGGATGAGCTCTACGGCGAGCAACGCGGTGATGAGCTGCCGGAGGAGCTGCGCACCAGGGAGGGGCGTGCTGAGTTCTTCCGCCGCGTCCGCGAGCAACAAGCCGCCGACCAGGCACAGGATGATCCGGAGCTGCTGCGAGAGCCGGCCAATGAACCCGATGATGGGTTCCAGTTCGATGTGCAGCGGATCGTCGCTCGTCACCAGGGACGCGAGGGTTGGACGCGCGAGGGCCGCCGGCAGCTTGAGCAGCGTCGCTGGGCACAAGGAGAACCGATTCCACGGCTGCGGGAGGATCGATTGCTGTTAGCCGCCGAGCGATTGGAGGAGCAGCGCGACATGAAGCTCGCGGCCAACCGTGCCTATGAGGATTACCGCACGAACGGTCGTGCCAGGGACGGTCGCAGGCTTGGCAAGCGTCCGAACCCATGGGCCGCGCCAGCGCTGCCCGACGATCTGGTCAGCGTGAGTGACCCTGACAGCCAGCGGATGAAAGCGAACCTCGGCTACGTGCAGGGCTACAACGCTCAGGCGGTCGTCGATGAAGGACAGATCGTGATCACCGCCGAGATCACCAACACGCCAGGTGACTTCTCCAACCTGGACCCGATGATCACAACCGCGCTCAGCGAACTCGAGCGAGTCGGTGTCACCGAGCGCCGCAGGTCGCGCTCGCCGACGCCGGCTACTGGAACGAGCAGCACTTCGACGAGGTGATCGCCAACAAGCGCATCCAGGTGCTGACCCCGCCGGACCGGGGTGGCCGCAGCGAACCACGCCCTGGGTGGACCGGCGGCCGCTACTCATGGATGCGAGCGGTGCTCGCCTCAGAGCACGGCAAACAGCTCTACCGCAAACGGATCCAGATGATCGAGCCCGTATTCGCGCACACCAAACACAACCGGCTGATCACCCGTTCCACCGAAGAGGCAGGACGCTGTGCGCACCGAATGGCGGCTACCTGGCAACCCACAACCTCACCAAACTCCACCACCACCAACTCGCCGCCGCCGGAACCTGAACCGACGGCCGCGACAGTCGACACCGTCAAAGGCGATCACGTCAATCCGATCACCAGTTCCGGTCGACGAGTTTCGCGACAGCGTCCGGCCGGCGCGTCGCACCTCTGGGAGTGAGAATCTTCGCCCGATCACGCCGGGGCTCTGGCGTTGAGCCCGGCACAGCGTGCGCGGACCTGTACCGTGATGCGCGCGAGCGCACGACTCAACATGCAGGCCCCCTCCGGCACAGGCCATGCCGTCCGAAGGAGCTGAGCTGTGGAGTGATGTAGAGCGTGTGCGGGCTCGCGTGCTCGCGCTCGTCGTGGCGCGACTCGCGTGCCGGCCGGGTCGCCGTCGCTGGCCTGCCGCGTCGTTCAGGCCTCGCTGCCGGGCTCGCCGAGCTGGCCGGTGCTGGCCGGGCCGGCGTCTCGCTGGTCGGTGGCCCGGTTCTCTGGACCGTCTTCCGGCGCTGGGGACCGCTTCGAGTGCTGCTGCTCTCGCGCCCACTGCGCGCGTCCCGGCCGCTGACGGACGTCGTTCCGGTGTCTGCCAGCTCGTCCAGCTCGGCCTGGTCCGCCCTAGTTTCGTGCCGCCGCCGGAGTCCGCGGCTGCGGACCTTCCGCTCGCACGCGCAGAGCTCGAGCGCACCCGTCGTCCAGCGCCTGGAGGGTGCTCCGTCGCCGGTCTAGCTCTCTAGCGTTGCTTCCTAGACCTCTCGAGTCCGCCCGTCGTGCTCGAGCGCTGCCGTCCGGGTCACCGTCCCCGAGCAGCTGCCGATCTCTCCAGGCTAGTGCGCGCCAGATCCCGCAGCTGCGCGCGCGCTCCAGAGCCGCTTCCGTCGAGCACCACGCGTCATGTCGCGCAGCTGCTGCGCACATCGACACACTCTACACCGAGCTGCAGCACCTGAGCGACGATCGAGCTCTTGACCTCCCCACTCGCCCACACCATCGAGCTGCTTCGCGATCCCCGGCGTCCACCCTAGCCGCACAGGTCCTGATCGCCGTGCGCCTGTACTTGAGCGTGTTCCCGACCGTCGGCACTTCGCGTCCTGGCGGCGCGTGCCCCGCCACCACCTTCAGCCGCCACCGATCCGCGACCCGCCCATCCCTGGTGCTGACCTCGCAGCTACCCAGTGCGCCCGCGCTGCCGTCCGCACCAAGAGACCTACCTCGCCTCGCACTCGCGCAGCTCCGCGCCGCCGCGCGAGCAAGCGATCGCGCGATCCGCCACGACCTGCTCGTGCCTACTACCACATCCTCCGCGACCTAGTCCCATACCGCTACCTCTACCAACCTTCAACGCACGCTACTCCGTCTAGCACCGCGCCCGCCGCCTCCATCGCCAACTCTAGCCCTCGCTACGCCGTCACACTCTACCACCTACCCCAACACCGCCTGAACTCTATAACACCCCGTCCCATCCGCCACCACCACTACCAACTACCCCTCCCAAACGCAACCCGCAACTCATTGATTCACAACAGCCTCTCTTTTTCTCCTAAACCAGTCAAAACGAGCATCGCTAGCTGACCCAGCTGCCGGCGGAGTACGCCGGACACCCACAATTCGACACTACTCCGATCCAAGCCGATTACAAGTCGGTCAAGGAATTCGGCGATGTGCCTCAGGGTCGCGTTTCAGGACTGGTGTAGATACGCCGCGGTTGCGACCCGGACTTCCCTGCTCAGCGCCGAAGGCAGGAACCGTCATTGCCGCCGACGATCGCTTTCAGGCTGCCGCCCGCTCGGAGCCCGCCTATGGCTTTGGCGACCAGGCGATGGGCAGCGGCAGCCGCCGTTGGAGGAGGGCTCCTCGCGCGATGCACGAGTTGGCGTCGGCGGACGACGGCACCCTCGATGCCTATGTAAGCGGCGCGTCCTGCCCGGCTAGGGAGAGTGCCGCGCTGGTGGTTGTCGTGGGTTCGGTGATCAGCGTCTGAACAGGCTCAATAGGCCTGGCCTAATTGTCAGTGGAGTGTCCGCAGGGTGTTGAGTCCGTCATCCACGTAGACGAGGTCGTTGTCTCGGTTGATCACCAGCCCGAACAATGAGCCCGCGCCAGACTTGGCGTCTCCGGCAACAGCCGCCACCTGCTTGCCAGCCGGAGTGGTCTCGACGATTTTGCCGTCGCCGGCGTTAGTGGTGATGATGTCGCCGTTTGGAGCGACGGCAAGCCCGAGCGGCTGCTTCAGATCGCCTCCCAACGAGAGCGTAATGCCGCGGTCGGGCAGCGCCCTCGTGCGGGTCATCGCATGCGGAATCGCGATGATCCTATTGCCGAGCGTGTCGGCAACGTAGAGGGTGCCGTTCGACGCGAGAGCTACGCCGGTCGGTCCGATCACCAGCGCCGCCTTGTTATCACGCCATGGGATCGTGCCGGCGATGATCTGCTGGCTCGTCACGCGCGGAGCGCCGCGGGATGTCGTCAGCCGTATGCGCAACACGGTTGCGGTGGTCACAGTGTAGAAACCATCGTTCGCGCCACCGTTGAGCACGTTGGTGACGAAGAGCGTCGTCGTCGCGTCTCTCGTGACGGTCGCCATGTCCCAAGGTCCCTCGACGTCCGGACCTGTGATCGTTTCGACGGGCTGGCCGGCGCTGTTGAGAACGATGAGGCAGCCGTACTTCGCGGTCGCGGACTGGCCGTTGGTCGTCGGCAGGCTGCCAACCACGACATATCCGTGGGGAAGGACACCCAGCGCGCTGGTGAGGCCGACGCCGCCAGGGCAGGCACCGGGCAGCGAGTACGCGTTGATCTGTGCAAACACCGACAGCTTCCCTGCAGGCGATATCTGGACGATCGTCGATCCTGTCCCTTGGCGATTGGACTTAGCGTTGAAGTTGGTGACGAGAAAATCGCCTGCGGTCAAGGCGCCGACCGTACGCGGGACGATGGCGACCCCGTAGGGATTGACGTCCCCGTTTGGCGGCATCGTCGAAGCGATCGTCTTGATCGACTGCAGCGACGACAGATATGTCCCGGTCTTCGCGCCATTACCAGTCGCCACCGTGAACGAGAGCGCCGCAGCCACCGCGGCCAACAGCGCACCAGATCCGAGCCCCGCGCGATGCACGCGATGCGATTCTATTCCCAACCGCCGGTACCGGCCACCCGGTTTGCCATCAAAACGCGCCTCCCCCTTCGCGGGCGCTCTCGCGCGAGTCCAGCTCAGGGCGCCGCACGAACAAAGGTTCGCTGACATCGACGTACTGTCATTTGAACGACACTCACAAGACGTCTCGACGAAGCTATTCGCGACATTTCGGCGAGTTCATTTGAGAGTCTTGGCGAACCCAGTCGAGACGGTCTGGCGAACCCGATTGAGAGCCTCGAATTTGCCATTCTGATCCACCCCGCTGACACACACAGGCGAAGTCGATTCTGCGTGCCGGCGACGACACGGCGCCGGATCCGGACGATCCCTATGTCGCTCCTACTGCCGCGGCATCGACCGACCTGCGCGACCGAGATCGCGTCTGACGGGTTCGATCGCCCGTCTCTCGACCGCCGAGGGCGGGCGGCGGCGCTGAACCCAGCGGTGCCGGGCTCGTGTTGTCCAGGAACCCACGCGCCGACGCCTCGACCACCCGCCGCGGCACCGCCGCCACTACTCGGTTCGCAGGGCGGAGACAGTCCGCGAGTTTGCCGCCCAGCCAGCCGGCAGCAGCGCTCCGGCGAGAGCGATCGCGAGTCCGGCGAGCGCGAGCGCCGCAAGCTCTCCGGCGCCGTACACGTGCAGGAGGCTCGCGGGGGCGCTGAGGCCAGCGGCGCCGGCCATCGCCGGGATCACGTACTGGTGCACGGCGACACCGGCGGGGACCGCGAGCACGCCCGCGAGCAATCCCGTGCCGGCCACCGAGCAGAGCACCATCGCCACGGTCTGGCGGGGCGTCATCCCGACCGCCCTGAACACACCGAGGTCGTGGACCCGCTCGCGGGTGTGGAGCACGACGGTGTTCAGCACTCCCAGCCCCGCTGCGATCGACAGGAGCAGCGTGAGCGTGCCGGCGAGCGCGATTGCGATCGCGGCGTCGCCACTACCGCTCTGGTTGATCGAGGCGTCGTAGTTCGACCCAAGCTTCGGACCGAGTTCCTGGACATAAGCGGCCGGATCGGTGCCCGGCCGCAGACCGATGTCCCATTGTGCGTTGAACGGGTCGGGTGTCAGGCCCGGATCGGCGGCCGTTAGCGTCCGCCAGTCGGTCAGCATGGTGAGGCCGTCGTGTTGGTTGTCGAACACTTCGCCGACGATCCGGACCGGGATCGTGCGACCGCCGAGGCCGGTGATCCTGACAGTGTCGCCGATCGTGGCGTGCAGAGCGGTGAGCAACCGCTTGGGCACGACGACCTGATCAGGGCCGGTGTACCAGTGACCGCTGGACATCGCGTATCCGATCCAGCCCGCGTCGCCGAGGAACGCGGTCACCGGAATCGGCTCCACCAGCCCGGAGACCCTGACGTACTGATCATCCTCCTCGAGCACGTGGTGGGCGGTACCGGGCAGCGAGCCGAGCGCTGTGGCAACCACGCGCTGAGGCTGGGCGAGGGACAGCTGAGCCCGCCCTGGACTCTTGGACCCTGAGGGGCCGGGCTCATTGGAGTAGACCTGCACCTGTTCGGTCTTGGTCAGGTTCAGCTCCGCCACGGCGCGCCTGAGCGAGGTGACGAGCCCGACGGCGAAGGTCACAGCGGTCACGCCCAGGATGACCGCCGCGAGCGTCCCGGCCATCCGGGCGGGCCGGGCGAACGGCGACGCGAGTCCGATCGTCACTGGCCGGGGCAGCGCGAGACGGCCCAGCAGCCGGTGCGCGAGATAGCCGCGGCCGGTGCGCGGCGCGCGGCCCGCTGCCAGCGCTTGCGTCGCGCTCAGCCGACCACCACGGAGCGCGGGCAGGACGGCGGCCAGCGCGACCAAGCCGCACATCGCGAGCGGCACAGCCACGTTCACCCAAAGCGGCACGCCGAGCCGCCCGACTCCATAGACGTCCGCGGTCTTGCCCAGCAGCGGCGCCGCCAACGCGTTGCCGAGCGCCACGCCGCCGAGGCAGCCGCCCACCGCCGGCACGATCACCTGACCGGTGTACGCGGCAATCACCTGGCCCGGCGTGAAGCCGATGCTCTTGAGAATCCCGATCCGGTAGTAACCCGCGATCACCGCGCCGCTGACCACGTTGGTCACGATCAGCACGGACATGACCAGGGCGATGATCGCGAAGGCGACCACGAACGGTGCGAACACCGCAACCTGATTCTTTTGCGCGGCTCGGACGCTGAGATAGGACTGTGTGCCGGTCATCGCCCCGGCCGGCAGCGCCCTGGTCACGGCCGCCGTGCCCGCGCTCACCGCGGCGGCGCTGCCCGCGGTACGGAAGCGGTAGAGCATCTCTGCCGTGGCGGGCGCAGCGCCCGAGCGCAGCACCGGGATCTCGCCCGGTACGACCCAACCGTCGGCCGAGTGCGTGGCCGATTCGGCGAGACCGACGACGGTCAGTCGCGGCTTCCCCGGCGCGCTGGTCACGGTCACGGTGTCGCCGATCCCGACTCCGAACCCATCCGTGTTGTTCTCGATCACGATCTGACCGGCCCGCTGTGGCCAGCGGCCGGCCTGGAGCTCGATGTCGTCGACCGGACCGCCGGGCGACGCACGCCCCACGAGCGTGAGCGGCGGCAGGAGCACGACTGGCCCACCAGGAAAGGAATCAGAGGCGGTCACGTTCACCTCAGCGAACGGTCCCGCCGCCGCACTCACCGGCGGAAGGCGCGCGGTAGCAGCTAGTTGCGCCGGCGTCGCGCGTAAGGCGTCGACGGTCGCCACCACATGTGCGCCGCGCTGTGTGGAGAAGGCGTGATCGAACGTGGCGTGGGAATCCACGACGAGGGCGAGGCCGAGGACCGAGGATGCGGTCGAGACGACCAGCACCAGGGCGATGACGATCGTCTGCACCCCCCGCCGGCGGCCGACCCCGCCGCGCACGGCGCGGGCCACCGCCCCCGGGCTCACAGCAGCACCTCAGCCGCGCGAACCATCGGGGGCGGATCACCCGTACGCTCGGCGATCCGACCGTCGAGCAGGTGGACCGCGCAGCGGGTGTACCGCGCCGCCAGCTCGGGGTTGTGCGTCACCATCACGAGCGTCAGCCCGGAGCGGTTGAGCTCGAGCAGCAGCCGCCCAATCTCCTCTCCCGTGGCGGTGTCGAGCGCCCCCGTCGGCTCGTCGGCTAACAGTACCGCCGGCCGGTTGACGAGTGCGCGGGCGATCGCCACCCGCTGGCGCTCGCCGCCCGACAGCCGGCCGGGATAGGCGTCTCGGAGGCGCTCGATATGCAGTGCGGCCAGCAGATCGCGAGCGCGAGCCCGCGCCTGCGACCGGGGCACCCCGGCCAGCTGCGCGGGCAGCAAGACATTGTCGGCAACGGTCAGGTCGTCGAGCAGATTGAAGAACTGGAAGATCATCCCAATCTGGCGCCGGCGGCAACGGGCCATCCCGGTCTCACTGAGCCGGTCGATCCGCTCGCCGGCCAGGGTGATCGTGCCGTTCGTCGGTCGGTCCAAACCTCCGATCAGATTCAGGAGAGTCGACTTCCCGCTGCCGGACGGGCCCATCACCGCCACCGCCTCACCAGCCGCGATCTCGAGTGTTATCCCATCTACGGCGGCCTGTCCGGAGCCGTCATAGCGCTTCGTCACATCGTTGATCTGCACTAGAGCGTCCATGGCGAGAACGTACGCAGCGCTGTGTCGTTTGTCGTCGGCCCGGGGATGTAAATCCGCGTACCGCGTTCGGCGTATCTGGTTTGCGGATCATCCTTGCGACGTACGTGAGTACGCAGCGAGGCGGATGACGGCCCGGGTGAGCAGGGCGATAATGCTCTGATGCAGAAGGAAACGTTGCAGGCCGTAGGTCACCGGCTCGGGGTGGCGCTGGCGTTCCCGCCGTCCGTCAGGCCGCGGTCGTTGCCTTCCAGGACAGCGCTGTACGCCGATGCCGCGCTCGCGGGGCTCGTCCTGGCCGCCCGCCTGTCAATGTCCAACGGAGAAAAGGGAGTCGCCCTGCTGCTCGCGACCCTGCCGCTCGCGGCGCGGCGGCGCTTCCCGCTAGCGGCGTGCCTGCTGTTGGTGATTGGGGTGTACGCGACCAGGCACGACGCCAAGCAGATCGCGATCGCCACGGTCGTCTTCGCCGGTTACTCCGCCGTCAGGTACAGCCGCTTCCGGGGCGCGGCGCTCGTGACCGTTCTCTGGCTCGGGGTGATCGTGGGCGCGGCGCTGTTCGGCACGACCGCGCTGCTGATCCTAGTGTCGTTGGCGCTCACCGTCACCGTGGGGTACGCCGTGTATGCCATCGGCGAACGCGATCGGTTGCTCGCTGAGCACGAGGCCGCCACCCACCGCGCACTCGAGCTCGAACGGGCCCGGATTGCCAGCGAGCTCCATGATGTCGTGACGCACAGCGTCAGCGTCATGATCGTCCAGGCCGGCGCGGCGCGGCAGGTCCTGGCCGAGTCGCCCGGCGAGGCCAGGGCGGCGTTGCTGGCCGTGGAGGCCAGCGGGCGTGCCGCGATGACCGAACTCCGTCACCTGCTGGGACTGCTCAGCCCGACGCAGTCGCTGGAAGGGGATGCGGACATACCGGTCGACAGGTCGCCGGCGGAGCTTGCGCCGCAGCCGGGTCTGGCCCAGCTTCACACGCTGGTCGACCGGTTGACCGCGGCGGGTTTGCCGATCGAGCTCCACGTCGACGAGCTACCCGAGGACTTCTCTCCAGGACTCGACCTGGCCGTGTTCCGCGTGATCCAAGAAGCGCTCACGAACGTGATCAAGCACGCCGGCAAGCCATGCACCACCGTGAGACTCCTCTACGAAGACGACCACCTCCTGGTCGAGGTGGCCGACAGCGGCAGGCCGATCCCCGCCGCCGCTCCGCTCGTCCCAGCCGGCGCCAGGCGCGGGCTGATCGGACTGCGCGAGCGCATCGCGCTCTACGGCGGAGAGCTCGACGCCGGGCCCAGGAGTGGGGGCGGATGGGTTGTCCGCGCGCGCTTCCCGGTCGATGCTCCGCGACCTCGCCACCGGGGCGCCGCGGTGCCCGGCCGCCTGGGGCTTGTTGGCGCGACTGGTGGCCGGTGAACGATCCGGCCTCGCCACCCCGCGTGGTGGTCGCCGACGATCAGGCGCTCGTTCGCAGCGGCTTCCGGATGATCCTCCGGGCGGCCGGGATCCCGGTCGTCGGCGAGGCGGCCGATGGTGGACAGGCGCTGGCGGCCGTGCTCGAGCATCGGCCGGACGTCGTGCTAATGGACATCCGGATGCCGGGGATGGACGGCCTCGAGGCCACGAGGCGGATCCTCGCGACGCCGGCGGGCGCCGGCTGCCGGATCGTCATCCTCACCACCTTCGACCTGGACCAGTACGTGTACGCCGCGCTGGCGGCGGGCGCGAGCGGGTTCCTGCTCAAGGACGTCTCCCCCGAACAACTCGTCGACGCGGTCCGCACGGTCCGCTCGGGCGATGCGCTGCTGGCGCCGTCGATCACACGCCGGCTAGTCGAGCGGTTCGCATCGGTCGCGTCCGCGCCACCGTCCCTGCCCGGCGACCTATCGGAGCTGACGCCACGAGAGCTCGAGGTCCTCCAGTTGCTCGCTAGGGGCCTGAGCAATGCCGAACTCGCCGCGGAGCTGGTCCTGAGCGAGGCGACGGTTAAGACCCACGTGGCGCGGATCCTGCGCAAGCTCGGGCTCCGCGACCGGGTCCAGGCCGTCGTCCTCGCGTACCAAACCGGGCTGGCCGCGGCTCACACGCGAACCGGGCCCTGACCGCTGCGTCGCGAGCACCGACTGTCGCCGAGTGCACCGAAAGCTGAGCGCAGAGCGCGTCGAGCAGCCAATGGCTCCCTCATCGCCACGCCCTCCTAGCCCCACCGGCAAGCAACTAGCGCGACAACGAAAGACGCCCGCAACACCGCCGGCGTGCGCAACTCACGAACCAGAAACAGGTCGCGGAAAATATGAGCTGGTTGCGCCGTCGAACGCCTGCTCGTCCGACCCATTAGCGAGTGCCGAGGTTCACGCGCGCGCTGTCCGGGTCATCCGATCTTCGCGAGCCTGTCGGCTTGCTCGACGCTCACTTTGCGAGAAGCGGATTGGCGAGTCGTGCCGACCGCGGGCTGGGGTTGCGCTGGACGCCGTCGTATTGAAGTGACTATTGCCGAGGAAGATGGTCCGCCTTGGCGTCGTCGCGGCGTGTTATGGATCCACGCCGGCGTAGGTGTGCGCAAACCAACGACTCAGCGGGGGGTTGCCGATCAGTTCCAGGAGTCGAGCGCGCCTCAGTCGGTAGGCGAACTCGCTGGGCTCGCCCGACTGGCTCATGCCTGCGTGGAGCAGGGTCAGCATCCAGTCCGAGAACTCCTGCGCGCGCCAGATGGCCGGGAGTCGTTTGTCCGAGTAGTCGGCGAGACGTTTCCCGCCAGGATCGACTGTGTACCTCTCCCGCAACGCTAGCCCGAGCTCGATTGCGTCTTGGATCGCGAGGTTCATTCCCTTCCCTCCCGCTGGCGTGATCAAATGGGCGGCGTCACCGCTCAGGAACAACCGGCGGTCGTGCATCGGCTCGATCACCCGGACGCGGAGGTCAAGTACATCGCGCTCGACGAAGGGCCCCTGAGCGAGCTTAGGTTCTCGATTGGCGTGCAGCCGCTGCTGCAACTCTGCCCAGATCCGCTCGTCGGACCAATCGTCGATCGTGTCGGCGCTCGGCACCTCGAGCATGAATCGGGTCAGCTCCGGCCCTCGCTGCATCTGGCCGGCGAAACCGCGCCGGTGAAACCCGTACAAGGTCCGCGGCTTCGACGGCGGCGCGGCGGCGATCAACGTCAGCCAGCGGACGGGATGCTCCAGTTCGATCACAGACGCGTTCGTGATCATCCTCAGCAGCCCGCTGCGCGCACCGTCGCAGCCGGCGACGAATCGGCACTGGACTCGCACCTGTTCGGTGATCGTGTCAGCAACGGCTGACACGATCACGTTGTCGTCGTCTTGCTCGACCTTTGACGCGCGCAGCCCGAAGCGGATCTCGCCCCCGGCCGCAACGAATCGTTCGGCGAACGCGGCGACGAGCTCGTGCTGCGGGTAGATGAAGTTACCCCGGCCCCCCGTCAAGCCACCATAGTCGAGCACGAACGACTGCTGCTCCAAACGGAACTCGCAGACGCTGGCCGTGCCGCCGTGCAGCAGGATCGGCTCCGCCAGCCCCTGCGAGTTCAGCAACTGCACCGTGCGGTGCTCGATCAGGCCTGCCCCGGCGCGTCGACGGAATGCGTCTTGGGATAGCCGCTCCAACACGATGCACGGGATCTCCGACTGTTGAAGTAGCAGCGCTAACACAAGCCCAGCCGGACCAGCACCCAGAACACATACCTCGGTTTGGAGCGCCCGATCGTCCGCCATGCCTGTCGCCGGGCACGGTAGCCGCGCCGAGCCACCAGCGCTGGACTTCGTGGAAGTCAGCCCCGCTGCGAGGCCGACGATCGCCCCAACGCGGGCTTATGGCCGCTGGGCTCCAGGAGCTTCGGCGGTCCGGAGGTCAGCGCAGCGTCGGATTCCGCCGGCCAAGCGCACGAGGACCCGTCGTTGTCGCTTCTGAGGAATTTGAGCACTCGCGCGACCCGAAACCAGACTCGCGCTGCCAGCGACCATCTTCCGGCGGCCCGACCCCGACGATGCCTGAACGCCCTATCGTGCATCGACCGCGATCCTGGCCGTCTTCTCGACGGGTCGCATCGTTCGCCCCCGTATGATCTTTCGCCGCAAGGGGTTCAGAGCACGCATCGGGTCGTCCCGAACACAGCGGCGGTGATCGCGATCTGCCGAAACGCGCCGATGCTGTCACGGACGCTGTGCACGAATGCGGGCGCGTCGCTGGCGAGCGCGGCCCGGTCCTGCTCGTTGGTCACCGTTAGCTCGGCGCTCCGGGCGTGCAGCATCCGCGCCCACCAGCCGCGTCCTGCCGGTGGCTGGCCGAGCGCTCGCAGTCGCCTATTCAGGGTTTGAAAGATCGCACGAGGGTCACCCGGGCCGGTGAAGAACGCGCCAACCTGGGGCAGCAACTCGGGATCGGGATGCAGCGGGTCAAAATCAGGGAACGGGAACGGCGCCAGCGCCGCCAGCTGCCGAGACGCGCCGGTGCAGATCTGATCGGCATGGGCGATGACGCTCGCGTTGGCGGTCGGACGGGCGAGGACCGCGACGCGCAAGACCGTCCCAGCTCGCGGCGTGACCGTCGCGGAGATCAGCGACTCGCGGTCGCCGACGTCGCGCACCACAGCCGTGCCGCGAGCGCCGCGATACGCGCCGCTCTCACCAGTGAGCTTCCAGGAGTGCACGGCTGCGCTCTCGCGCGAGGCGCCGGCGACCTCAAGTCGCCCGTCGGCCGTGTGACCGAAGCCGGCGCAGCGCTCGAGCGCGTCACCACCGGCGAGGATTCGAGTCCAAGTGCACGTGAACCCGAAGCGCCCGACCGGGCGCCCGTAGCGGTCTCGCAAGACCCCCCTGGCAAGTTGCCGGTGTCCGACGTGGTTCGCATCGGGCCCAGCCGTCCGTTGAGCGATGAACGTCGCGTCTAACAGCAGGGCCTGGGGGCGGGCGTCGCGGGACGCTGCGGTTGATGCCGCGGCCGCGGCGCAGGACAGCGTCGCGAGCGCCGATGTGGTGAGGATCAGAGTGAGACGCCGAGGTTGCATCGAGAACTTTCCTGCCTCTGGAGTTGCGTCGAAGAAGAAGAGTGCGGCGAGGCTACGCCGGCGGTGCCCGCAGGTCGTCAGGGAAGCCCTGAGATGCTCTGAGTTCAGGGATTTCCCTGAGCGGCGGTGCCTCGTAAGAGCGTTCACCCGGCGCTCGCGGGCGTGGGGATGAGGCCGAGCTGCCCGAGCATTAGGAGCCGGTCGAACATCAGGTTGAAGGAGACGTGCTTGCCGTCGCGGAAGCGGAGCACCTGGATGTAGTCCAGACTGACAACGCGGCCAGTTGGTGGGATGTCGCCGGTGGGGCCGTGGAGAACTCCGTCTTGCGTCCCGGTGAACGTTCCCTCCTCGACGGCGACGTCGTCGATGATGTGGAGGTCGTGGACCTCGACGTGCGCGTCGGGGAAGGCAGCGAGCCAGCCGCCGTAGAACTCGGCGCAGGCTGGTTTCCCCTCGCCGCGCATTCCGCCGGGCGCCACGAAGATGACGTCATCCGCGAGCACGTCAGCGAACGCGTCGATGTCGTGCGCGTTGAAGGTGTCTGTCCCTTTCTCAAACGCCCCGCGTATGGTCATCGTCATGAGAGAGCCTCCTTCGGTCGATGAACTGCACGCCGAAGGGTCGCGCGGGCGATGGATTCTTCGCTAGAGGGTCGGCACCCTGGTCTTTTCTCCTTCAAGGGCACGGGGTAGCTGGCCGCGGCGCTCGATCCCGAGCTTGGTGTACGCCCGCGAGAGGTGACCCTCGACCGTCTTGAGCGTCACATACAACTCGTGGGCGATCTCGCGGTTAGAGCGACCATCGGCCGCCAGTCGCACGACGCGCAGCTCGCTCGGGGTCAGCGCTTCCACGCCGGTGCGCCACGCGCGTCGCGGGCGCGCACCGGTGGCCTTGAGCTCCTCGCGCGCGCGGGCGGCCAGCGGTCGCGCGCCGCAGCGGGCAGCGAGGTCGAGCGCCTCAGCAAGTGGCTCACGCGCATTCGCACGTCGGCCGGCGCGGCGCAGCGCCGCCCCTAGCTCGGCCAGCGAATGCGCCCGCTCGAGCAGCGCCGGTGAGCTCCGCAGGACGGCCACCGATGCAGTCATGAGCTCGAGCCCGTGCTCACCTCCCTGCGCGAGCCCGGCGATGCGTGATGCGATCCCGAGCGCTCGAGGCGCTCCGAAGGCGCTGACATCAGCGAGCTCGGCCTGCGCCACCTCCCGTGCGTGCTCGCGCTCCCCGAGTCGCAGCAGCGCCTGGGCTGCGCCCGAGCGGGCATGTAAATAGCCGACGTCTCGCATCTCGGTACCCCAGACCTCGGGGCTGAACATCGCGGCGCACGTTTCGAAGTCGGCAAGCGCCTCCGCCGGTCGGCCTTGCGCGAGCCGCAGCCGGCCACGAGCCGCCGGGATCAAGACCGTACCGACGCCCGCCGGCCAGCCCTCCTGGGGCAAAAGCGCGAGCAGCGCCTGCGCCTCATCAAGCTCACCGGCCTCGACCGCGACATCGGCCAGCACGGTCACAGCGAACGCAAGTCCCGGCCCAAAATCGCCCTCCTGCAACACCCGCAGCGCGACTCGGGCGGCGGCGTCCGCCTCCGGAAGCGCCCCTAGGCGCAGCTTAAGCAGGCCGAGCGTACTGTAGGTGGCGACCAAGCCCCGCGCGCTGCCGGAGCGGTGGACCTCGGCAACCATCGGATCCAGCGCGCTTGCGACCGCGTCAAAGCGCTCCGCGGCGACCAGGCTCCACAAAAGCGCCGCCCGCGTGTCCCAGCTCTCCGCGCGCGCTGCCGCGCGCAAGAGTGCTTGCTCTAGGGGGGCGGCGGCCTGGTCCGCGGGCCGGCCCGCGAGCACCATCGCCATCCCCTGCGCGACGGCGAGCGCCTCCGCCGGGCTTCCCGCAAGTGAACGGGCGGAGAGACGCTCGAGCACCGGTGCGACCCGCGACGCACGACGCGCATCATGGAGACCGCAGACCACAAGCTCGCCCTCGAGCCGGGCCGCGAGCGCCTCATCAGCCTCGCCCAGCTCCGCGAGCGCCCGTTCGATCACATCCACCGCATCCGCCCACCGGAACAACGCCGCGTACGCTTCGGCGACCTCGAGGGCGATCGCCCCGCGCTCCCTCGGATCGTCCGCGAGCCGCAACGCCTGCTCCAGGTGCACGCATGCCGTCTCGCGCCCGGCGCTCGCCTCCGCGCGAGCCGCCTCACGCAGTACGTTGCCTCGGTCCGTAGGCGAGGGCGGCTCGGCCAGCGCGCGGCCCAATAGGCCGGCCGCGGCCTGCGGCGCGCCGCTGTCCACGGCCGCCCGCGCGGCCTCCCGCAGGCGACCTAGCACCCAGCGATCGCCCGCCGGCCGCACGCCGACAAGGTGTGCAGCCACCTGTCCCGCCGGGGCCCCGTCCGCGTCGAGCAGACGGGCGGCAGAGCGATGCGCCGCGTCGCGCTCGTCGCTGCCCAACGATGCCTCGACTGCGTCGTGAACAACCGGGTGAATGAACCGCGGGCGGTCGTCGGCTGCCAACACCTCGAGCCGAACGAGGCCCGCGGCCAGTCGCGTGGCGTCCGCGATCTCCATGCCGGTGATCGCCGCCGCGTTGCGCAGCTCGCAGCCGTCGCCGAGCACCGCGAGCGCCTGCGCAAGCGCCAACGCGCGCGGATCAAAGCCACGAACGCGGGCGAGCACCCGCAGTGCGACGCCCTCACGCCCGCCAACCAAAAGCTCGTCCGGCTCAAGCTCGTCCAGCCGCCGACCGTCGCGCTCCACCGCCCGCAGCAGCTCTGCCACATACAGGGGATTGCCGCCAGTCGCCGCCCATACCGCCGCGCACAACCGATCGCTCGCGCTAGCACCAACCGCGTCGCGGACAATCGTGTACACGGCACCCTCGCTCAAAAGCCCCGGCCGCGCCACCGCCAGCGCCTGCGCACGCACCGCAAGAAACGAAGCTCCTATCGACGTCGCCTCACCGGACCGCCGCGCGACGAGGACGCTCAGCGCCACCCCCTCCAACCGCGACGACAGATACGCCAACCACCGCAGCGACGGCTCATCCACCCACTGCGCATCATCAACCGCGATCAGCAGCGGCCGACGCTCTGCGAGATTGGCAGCCAGCCAGTACAGGCCATGCAAGACCGCAAACGACGTGTCATCGGCTACCGGCCCGAAGAGCTCTCCCAACAGCAACGGCCGCGCCGCGCCAGCCGGGCCCGCGAGCAACGCCTCGCGCTCGTCCACCCCGGAGCCCGCCAAGCGCCGCTCAAACAGCTGACGCACCACGCCGAACGCGAAATCCGCCTCAAGCGCCGAACCACGCGCCAGCAGGACTTCGTGCCCGAGCCCCGCCGCCCGGCGACACCCAGCCTCAACCAGCGACGTCTTCCCGATACCCACACCACCCTCGATCACGAGAACCCCGCCACCGCACTCCAACAGCTCCGCTACAGCCGCCAGCTCCCGCTCGCGCTCGAGCAGCTTCTCCACAACGATCAATCTAACCCCATCTCGGGGCGATCAGCACGAGCTCCAGTCAGACACAGTCGTGCTCGGACTCGCGAAGCGGCAGCGTCATCAAGGCCGTATCCCCACGTCTGCCCCGCCGAGTCGGTCCTCCAACGCGACGGCCCGCGCGACCCTCGCACAAGACGAGAACCAACCGCGCCAAGCAACGTCCCCTGGTGGCGACGCGTCAGCGGGCGCGGCCCGGCGCCGCCGGCGGCCATCCCCGCCACATCCGACTGGCGGCTCACCGCAACACCGGCCGCAGGCAGTCCGGCTGCCGTATCCGGGCAGGCCCTGCCGCGCGCCGTTGATTGGCAACTCGCTTCCGGCCGATGATCGCGGCCTAGCGCTGCTGGTGCTGTCGGGCACCGGCGCTCGCAGCAGGCAAACGGTCAAGCCCGGCGACGGAAACCTCTCCTCGACGTGCCGCCGTGGATGGACAGCGACCCGCAGACGCAACGAATTGGGGCTGAAAAACACGGATCGTCTCGCTCGGCCGAGCCCGAGCTCAAACTTGCTTTCGCGGCGCAAGCAACAGTCAAGTCTTGACTGCTGCGTCGGCATTGAGGCAGTCTGCGGCAGCCGTCTGCAGCTGTGGACACGACGTGAACGCGTGCTACGTTCATGCTGCCGATCGCTTCGTTGGCGATCGCCGGACGAGAGCTCGCGCCGTACCCGGCCTGACGACGGCGTGATGACGGAGGTTCGTGATGGATCAGGCCGTGCAGGTATTTGGCTCGCTGTTGATCCTTGCTGGGTTTGTGGGCGCCCAGTTCGGCGTGACGTCGACCAAGTCACGTCTCTACCTGGCGCTTAACCTGGCCGGGTCGATCCTGCTGGCGATCATGGCGGCAGTGGGGCTGCAGTTGGGCTTCCTTCTGCTTGAAGGGTGTTGGGCAGTCGTCTCAGCGTGGGAGTTGGCCCGCACGTGGCCACGATCAGCACACTGAGACCGCGGGTCGCACGAACCATCATCAATGCCAGACGCAGTAGAACCCCGCGGCGTGACTGCCGCTCCGGCGCTGGGACCGCCAGGAGCAGCAATCGGCTACTGACCGCCCAAGTCCGCCGAAGCCAGCAGTCAGCACGGAGTGCCCAACCGGCGACTGAGCAGCAGCGCTGGCAAGCCGCGCCGTCGTCCGAGACGATCCAGCACCTGGGGCGACGGGTAGCCTGACCGAGGATGGTCGGGAGCGTGCTCGACTGCGAAGGCAACCAGGCGGCGTGGAACGCCGCGGTAGCGATCGCGGGTGGCGGCGAGGTCTGGGAGGACGAGGGCCTGTCCTGGTCCTGGCAGCCTCACAATCGGCACCTGATGCTGAACTTCCCAGCCACGATCGAGGCTGCCCCGGCCCGGCGTGGTGTCGATGCGGCGCGCTCGCGCGGAGCCGGCATCGTGGGCGCGTGGCTTGCCGCCGATGTCGACCCCTCGGCGCTGTCGTCGGTGGGGTTTGAGCGCGGGTGGGAGCCGTCGTGGATGAGCGCAGATCTCGACGCGATTGCCGAGCCCGACGACCCGCGGGTGACGATCACCCCGGATGTCCCGGAGTACGGGGCTGAGGCTCGTCGACTTCTATCTATGGCCGCGGGGGCTCGCGCTCGCGCCTGGCACGCTGTCGCGCGAGACCATGATCGGTTCGCCGGTCGAGCCTGGTCGTTCGCGCCCGAACAGATCGCGGGTATCTATGACATGGACGTCTGGCCGACTTTCCAGCGGCGAGGACTCGGCCGCGCGTTGTTGCGTTCGGTCTGCTCGTCGGCAAAGACCGCCGGCGCCACGGTCGCAGTGCTGAACGCCACACCTGATGGCGAACCGCTTTACCGCAAGGAGGGATTCGCCCGCGTCGGAACCGGCATCACCTACTGGCACCACCTCGCCTGACGGACAGGACGCGCAGCCACGCTGCGTGGACCATCAGGTGTCACCGAGAAGCGCGATCGGGCTGAAAACGCCCTCCCCTGACACACCTGTTTCACCAACCACCATCAGTGTCGGCTGCTGAAAGACACGGTGACGTGGCTGCCGGTCCGGGCCGCCGAGCACCCGAAGCCGGCGGTGTCGGCCAGACTGGCGGCTCGCGGCGAAACGAGCAGTCACGTCCTTCGCGCTTCGTCGGCGACGATCCAGCAGTCTCCCCCGCGACCAGCCGGCGGCTGGTCGCGTTGAGAGCAGCAGCGCCAGGCAGTCCGATTACATCGATCAAGATGGCTGCAAGTGGCCCCATCCAGCCGTTTGATCAACCCGCCGGAGACCGCCCCTATTCGCGCAATCCGGCAACGTGGGGCAGTCATGCGTGCGTAGCGGTCTCCCGCTTACGGTTCAGGAGACTCAAAGGGCCAGGATCTTTGACCTGCGGATGCTTGAATTACTGTCGGGCTCTCTGATGGCGGTCGGGACGGGTAGTCTCGCCGTCCCGACTGAGGAATCTTGTGGCCGGGGCGGGCTGCCGCGGCGGTGCGCGAAAGCGCAGTACCGCGGCTGATGTGTCGCCCTTGTTTGTCCGGGGTCTTGACCCTGCGACGGCGCTTGTCGTTGAGCAATTAATCAAGATCGGCGTCGGCCGTCATCAGTCCCATCACTTTTCGCCATTCGGCAACGCGAAGGCGTATACCGTGTCGTTCAAGACGGAGGACTTATCGCCTTCGGAGGTACCGCCGACCATCAGGGTCACGTACTCACGGCCGTTGGCTCCCTCGTAGACGATCGGCGGTGACCCGATCGTGCCGTCCAGCTTCGGCGACTCCCACAACAGCTTGCCGGTGATCGAGTTGTAGGCAAGGAACTCGCCATCGGTGTCACCGACGAACGTAAGCCCGCCAGCGGTCGTGGCGATGCCGGAGTAGCAGCCGTCAGGCCCTGGCAACGGAGACTTCCAGGCGATTCTGTTGGTCGTCGGATTGATAGCGATGATGTCGCCCGTCTTGTCGAAGGCGTTCTCGCCGCCGCTGATCCCTTGAACCTCGTCCAGGGGCAAGCTCGGATTCGAAAGCGCCGCCGCCGAAGGGATTGCCTCATAACCCTTCTCGCGGTTGGCAGTGGTGCAGAGATTGACGAACTTCGATGTCTGACTGTACGAACCCGGCAGCCAGTCCGATACGTCGTGGTAGCCGTTGACGGTGAAGTTCGTCGTCGTCAGGGGCGTAAAGACGCAACCGAATACGACTGGGTTGCCGTCAGGGCCCGTGAACGAGCCGACCCCGCCGGTCGCTAACCACTCTGACCTCTTCGCGCAATTCGGTGAAAACCGCTGGCCCGCCGGAATCGGCTGCGTCAACGAGTTGCCCGGATCCTCTGGGCTCTGCGGAACCTTCGTCTCCTTCACCGGGATGATCGGCTTTCCGGTCTCGCGGTTAAGGACAAAGTTCAGCCCAGGCTTGGTTGGCTGATCGAGCGCTGGTACGACCTTGCCGTGATAGACCATGTCGAACATCTCGGGCGCCTGCGGCGTGTCGTAGTCCCAAGAATCGTGGTGGACTTCTTGATAGCCCCAAGCGAACTTCCCCGTCTTCGCGTTTAGGGCGACCGTCGAAGCGGTGTATTTGTCGTCGCCCTCCGGCCGGTTCACATACGGCGACGCGTTCGCCGTCGCAAAGATCACGAAACCGGTCTGAGGGTCGACCTCCGGTTGGGTCCAGACCCCGCCGCCGCCGTGCGCGAGATCGGAGCCCGGGCCCCACGTGTTGAAACCGGGATCGCCCTTATGCTGCGGCACCGGGCTGAACTTCCACAGCAGCTTCCCAGTCTTTGCGCTCACCGCGAAAATCCAGCCGCCGTTGCCCGAGTCCGCGCCGCCTGTCCCATCAAACAGCTCGCCGCCGTTCAACGGGGTATAGGTGATGGGGCCAGGAAGGCTGATCCCGGTCCCCGTGGGGAACAGCTGCGTCGTCTGCCACACCTGCTTGCCGGTCACAGCGTTGATTGCAACCAGATGATTGCTGCCCTTCTGCGCCGCGTAGATCAGTCCATTTCCCATCGCGATCCCGCGGGCGCCATCTGAGCCATCGCTCTCGTACTTCCAGTAGATGTGCCCGGTGGTGGCATTCAGAGCAAACACGTCCCCCTGAGCTGACTGGATGTAATACGTGCCGGCGTACTCGAGGCCACCAGCGACGTTCTCGAGGGTCAGCGGCTCACCGAGCGTCGTTTGCCACGCAACCTTGAGCGTTTTGACGTTGTTCCTGTTGATCGAACTCAGCGTCGAGTAGCGGTCACCAAGGCTGTTACCACCGAAGTCAATCCAATTGGCACCGGCTGGCTCGGCGCGCTGCGCGCCAGTCAAAGCTGGCGCGGCAGCCAAAGCCGATCGCGCCACAAGTCTGGGCGCGGAGGCCTTGACGTCCGGCTTCGAGTGGGCCGACGCAACCGCCCCGGCTGCAGTTGCTCCCCCCAAAGCGACAACACCTGCAGCGACCCAAACAACCGGCCTAGAACGACGAATAATGCCGCTTCCGTTCCGCATACCGCCTCCTCCACCGATCAGACACACAAGCCCTCAAGCCCTAACTCGCCGTATTTCCGAAGATGGCCTGAAGGTAAACTTCGTTAATCTGAAGGCAAACTTAGGTTAACGCCCAGGCGTTGTCAAGCGTCTGGAGTTCCGGTTCTATCCAGACATCCGGGCGCGGCTCGACCGAAGCAGAGCGACCGCCATCCTCGAAGACCAGCCCACGACTCCCGCGCGTCACGCCGGTCCGTGACCACACTTTCCGAGAGCCCATAGCCAGCTTTCGCAAAATCGCTCCGCTCAGAGCCCCCTCCGCGCGCAGTTCTTTTCCGCTCTCGCCGAGGACTTCAACACACCGCGGGCGTTGGCGACAGCTTTCGATTGGGTCCGTGAGGCGAATCGCTCGGCTGACCGGGTCGGCGATGGGATCTGCGGGAGATGCTCACAGTTCTGGCGCTCGACAACCTGCTTGACGTCGAACAGGTCGAGGTTCCAGACGACGCGACCGGGCTGCTCAAACGGCGCGAGGCCGCCCGGGCGAAACACGACTGGACCGAGGCCGACCGCCTGCGAGACGAGCTGCGAGCAATGGGCTGGGAGATCCGCGACAACCCGAACGGACCAGAGCTGTTACCGCGAGGGTGACCGTCTTCCACGGCCACAACGCAGTCCAGGACTGCTGAGTTCACGAACCAACACCACTGTCGACGACCGCGAAGCCCGACACCTTGGTGCGCCTCCAGGTCTGGGACTACCCGGAGCACTCGGCTGCTGAGCGCCCGATTGCGGCGAAAGCAGCAGCCAGGACGAGAGCGCCGCTGTGGTGACGAAGGAGCGGTTTGCCGTTAGTGATCGTCGGCGGGCGGCAGGGTCTGGCTGTAGGTGTACGACGTCGACGAGTGCCATTTCATGCCCTCATCAGAGGCGGGCTCATTCGGAAACACGGCACGGGCGCGTTCCGCGGCGTCGAGCAGCAATTTGACCGTCGACGCTCCGCCGGGTCAGCGGGATTCGAAGCTGCCGGCCACTCACACACGAAGCTGAGCGGCCCATTCGGCGGTAGCGGCCACACCCAGAAATCGTGCTGCCACCACCGCCACGACCGCCACCACCGCCGCCACCCATGCCCCACAGCACCGGCTCGGACGGCTCTCCGGAGCCCGGAGGGCCACGCCCGCCGACATTCGTTGCCTTACGCCGTCAGAAAACTCGATCCCGAACCGCAGCATCTCCTCAAACCGTGCGCGCTGGAGAAGGTCTCAGAGTGTGACTCCCGCTTTGAGGCTTCGATAGCCGGGATGTGTGATGGTGACACTCACGTGATCGCCCGCTGATCCGCTGGTCGTGAGGTTGGCCACGCCGGTCGCGCTGGTGGTCTTGCTCTGCCCGTTGGCGGATACGGTTGCTGAGCTGACCGCATCGCCCGCGTCTGTGACTTTGGTGGTGAGCTTGAACTTCCCGCCGCCCAGGCTTGTTGCTGCGACGGTCGCGGAGAGTTCGGGCAGCAGCCGCGTGTAGTAGATGCCCTCCACCAGCGGCCCGGTCTTGACGTCGGGCGTCCCGCTCATCAGCAGGTCGAGTGGCCCGAGTCGCCCATCGCCGGAGAGAGTGAACAGGTCGGCCCAGGTGAAGCTGGCGGTTTGGATCGGCTCAAAGCGGGTTACCGCCTTGTTGGACCGGGTGAAAGCCGTGATCCCGTGGCCGTTGATTTCGCCCGCCCAAACCACCCAGAGCCGGCCGTCGAGGCTGGTGGCGACGCTGCTCACCTGTGCATGCAGGCCCTTGACCGAGCCGACGGCGACCGATCCGCCGCCGTAGCGAAGCAGGCGGACGTCGGTCGTGGTTCCGTAGTTCGCGGCATAGGCCGCAAACACGCCTGGCCCTGCGTCGCGGCCGGCGAGGATGAGCGGCGCGCCCGTCCCGTATTGGGAGGGGATCGGGGCCTTCTGCGCGGCGCCGACGGTCGGCGCGGCCTGTTGGAGCCAGATGCCGCCGTTGCCGGCGTTCGAGTCCCAGCTTGCAATGACAGCTCCAGTCTTGGCATCGACCGCGGAGGCGGTGTTGCCCGCCGCGCCGTCGCCAGAATTGGTCAGCTGAGCCGTCGGTGAGCCCGTGCCAAAGCCTTGCTGGATCACGATGTTGCCGCAACAGCCGGCGGTCAGCACCGGTGTGCCGTTGGACACGTGCAGCGTCAGGTTGCTATCGCCGAACGCCATCGAGCCGCTCCCGATATTCACCGGCGCCGACCATGTCACACCAGCGTCGGTGGAGGTGATGCCCCACGGCCCGTCAACGCCGCTCGGCGAGCCGCCGAACACGGCCTGCAGCGCTCCGGACGGCACAACGGCAAGCCCGGGGATCCCGTTTGGAGAGCCAGAGGTCACGCCGTTCCACGCGAGCGCCTGCACTTGCGGCCCGGGATTTCCGGACGGACTGATCGCCACAGCACCAATCCCACTCGCCGCGTCGCCCCAACTGGTGTTCGTCTCAAACGCCACGTGCAACCGACCGTCCGCGGACCGCGCAAACCCGATCGGAACCGTGCCGTAGCCCACCTTGGCCAGCAGCTTGGGATGCAGGGCCGCGCCAACGGCACCATTCGGCGCAATCCAGGCGATCGTCAACCCCAGCAAAACGAACCACGGCAGCCGCCGCTTACGCAGTTCCTTCATGATGTCCCTCCTTCGTCGAACCCGTCAACGCGCCCCACGTAACACGGGAGGCCGCTCCCTCGTTAGCCCTTCGTTGCGCTCCAGGAGCCGCCGCCGCGCCCGGTCGTGTAGCTGCCCGACATCGATGCGCCCGAGATCGAGCCCGTGTAGCGGGCGCCGGCGCCGACGGCGCCGAAGGTGAGCTTGGAGCCTTCGATCCTGCCCGTGCACGTGTAGCTCCCGCTCGGGCTGGAGAGCTTGATCGTGCCATCGAGC
Source organism: uncultured Solirubrobacterales bacterium (assembly GCA_963805095.1). Taxonomy (GTDB): domain Bacteria; phylum Actinomycetota; class Thermoleophilia; order Solirubrobacterales; family Solirubrobacteraceae; genus Palsa-465. The sequence goes on along the minus strand of CAWDSW010000004.1, from coordinate 522,273 downwards.
TTCTTGCCCTTCCTCGTCCAGTTCAAGGTGAATGTGCCGGAGAAGGCGCCGCTGTACTGGCCCAACCACGTGCCCGCAACGGCCGGAGCCTTGGACTTCTTCACAGGGGCCTTCTTGGCGGCGGCGCTAGCGCCGCCGCCAAGGCTAACGACCGCGACCGAAGCGATCACGGTGACCGAGGTCAGCCGCAGTTTCCGACGTGTTATGCGCATGTGTGTCTCCTCCTCGTGTGTTTGGGTGGGCTCACGGTTGGTGCCTGAGTTCACGCGTGTATGGCGATCGTCCTGGTGGCGAGCACCGAGCCTTGCGCCGCGCCGGACAGCGACACTGTCAACACGTACTTGCCGTGCCCGAGTTCGAGCGATCGCCTCGGCAACCCCGGCCATCGCCAGGCCCGCAACGAGCGCTAGACCCAGCACGCTCGAGATTGCCAACCGGATTCTGCGACCGATATGCATAACGAACCCCCTTGCCCCTATTAGGTGGTTGCGACCGACCGGGGGTCTGTTCGGATCGGACCCCCGGCCGTGCTTTACGGTTTGCCCTCCGCGGTTTCGTCCGGCCATGCCCCAGACGTGGGTTGCGGGCGACGATGCAAGATCGATACCAGCTCTGACGTGTCGTGGAAGGTGGCTCGGAATCCCGTCGAGACCTCCTCGACAACTCCCCGTAGACGCCCGTCGTCGTGGTCGTTATTACGACCTGGGGTGTAAGTCCGAACGACAAATGTCTGCATGGCGCGCACTCTCGACGGTGCGCGTTCGACTGGGCTTAGAGTCGGCTTAAGGTCGAGCGTCGACCGTGGACGCCAACGGGAGCGGCGGGATCTCCAGCTCGGTCATCCGGCGGGTGTAGATCGTGTGCTGGCGACGCGCCTCGCCGTACCGGCGAAGCCGTAACTGTGTCCCGAGCAGAGCGGCCCAGGCGTCAGCGTCGTACGGATCGCGCTCCAGTACGCGACGGAGGTGTCGAGTCGCCTCCTCGTCGTCTCCTCGCTGCGCGGCGGCCCTGGCGAGCAGGCGTGAGACTTCCTGAGCGGCCGCGCGAGCCTCCTCACGACAGTCCACAGACCAATCTTCGTACAGGTCCTCTTCCAGGAAATCGCCGGTATATAGGCTCTCTGCGTGACGAAGCTGCACCTCGGCCGCGGTCCAATCTCCGCGCGACGTCAGCGTCACAGCCCTTTCGGCAGCGTCGAGGAAGCGGTCGACGTCGAGACTCACGAACTTTAGGCGGAGTGCGAGGGACTGGCTGTCGGCGAGGATGAAGTGGTCGGGTGGCCGCGAGCGGTCGGGGTCGAGCACCTTTCGAAGGGTGCTTAGGGCGACCGACAGTCTGTTCGACAGTGGTCCGGGATCCTGATTTGACCACAGCGCCTCGGCGGCGGCGTCACGGGTGATCCGACGTCCCCGCCGGGACGCCAAGAGCTTGAGCAGATCCCGTGCTTTGCGTGACTGCCACGCCCCAAGCGGAATCGACTGGCCGTTCCAAAGGACCGCGAAACGGCCGAGCGTGGTTATCGCCACCTCGGCGGGCCTCTGGTGCATCCCTACCGCCAGCCCGGAGAAGCCGTACTCCGCGGCAACTCCCCGACGGGACAGATCCTCGCGCAGTACCCCGGTTCGCTCTGTTTGACCGCGGCAGCTCGCGAGTATCAGCTCGGTGCGCCGCTCGGCAATCGGATCTCCAACCTCTCGCCACAGCTCTGCGGCGGCCGTGAGGAAGGACTCGTCGGCCGGCCGGCGGGCCGCCCCGCGCAGCTCCAGTGCCCGTGCGAGCGACGCGCGATCGGCCGTTCGACGGGCCTCCAACTCGGCGTCGGCGGCGAGCTCACCGGCGCGTACGTCGTCGCCGCCGCACAGCGCGACCCAGGACGAGGCGCATAGTGCGATCGCCCGCTCCAAGCTGGTCGCTCGAGCGGTCGCCTCGGCGGCGTGGCGTCGCGCGAGCTCTGGGTCGTCCTGCGCCAACACGTCCGCAAGCCCACAAAGCGACAGCACAATGGAATGCACGTCGCCCGCTTTCTCACCGAGACGCTGTGCGCGCTCCAGGGCGATCCGAGCCTGGACCACATGCCCTCGCTCGTACTCGAGCGCGCCGAGCACGGTGTACGCAGACGCGGCCGTCAGCGATCCCAGGCGCTCGAACATCTCGATCGCTTCGACCAGCAGTGCTCGCGCCTCCTCGAGATCGCCGCTGTGGAGCCGCGCCTCGGCCTTGTTGGTCAATGCGATCGCGGCGAAAAGGTTGTGCCCGGCACTGGCACTCAACGCCGCGTCGGCCTGCCGGACCGCACGTGCGTAGTCGCCCTCCTCGACGGCCTTTGAGCTCAGGTTGGCATAGATTCTTGCCAGCTGGACCGCGTCTCCGGCCTCGGTCGCGGCCGTGCGGGCGAGCCGGTAGCAGCGCTCGTTCTGCTCCCGGTCCCCGATGCTCGCCGCCCAAAGCGCCATGGCGACGTAGGCAGCCGCACGCGCGGCAGGATCGCCGCTCGCTTCGGCCTGATCGACTGCAACCCGCGCTTTCCGCCCGGCCTCGTCGATCTTCCCACGGCCCCAGAGCGTCGAGCTGAGCCACGCCGAGACCAGCGCGTCGTTGCCCGTTCCCGCGCCTTCGGTGTGGGCAGCCGACAGCACCGTATCCGCCTCCTCGATCTCGCCGCGCAGGTAGAGAAGCGCGCCGAACCGCCACGCCGTCGGTGCAGGCAGCGCGTCCGGCGCCATCTGTCGCCGAACTGCGCCGAACAGCTCGATCGCTGCGTCCCAGTCGCCGATCGCTACCAGCGCCTCGGCTCGAATCGCCTCGACCTCCAGATCGCCTACGTTTCCGAGATCGGCGGTCATCTCGACCACGCGCGAGCCATAGCCATCAGTGACTAGCCGCCGACCGCAACGACGCAGAAACGAAACCAGCGCGGATCCGGACCCGTCGGCGGCGCACTCGAGTGCCTGCTCGAACCGGGCGACGCCCTCGAGCCAGGCGATGGCTTGGACACGAAGCTCGCAGGCGCGCGCGGCTTGCAGGCGTTCGGCGACGACGTCCGACAGGACAGGCGAGAGCGCGAGTTCCCGGCGTTCTCCGGAGGGCACAAGAAGCCCACGGCTCTGGAGGCTGTCCAGCTCTCCGGCCGGAGCCCCGACACCGAGCCCCGAAAGCAGGTCAGCATCGACGACCGGAACGATGCAGGCGATATCGAGGATACGTTGGGCGAGCGGCGGCTCTTGCTCGATCAGCTCCGACGCGAAGTCTCGCCACATCGGGCTGCGGCGAAGCCGAAGCTCGGCAAGCTCCCGGCTCCACTCAGCGCGCTCTAGCCGTTCGAGACGATCGACGATGAGTTGGATCGCCGCCGGCCAGCCGGTGGTCAGAGACCAGCAATCCTCAGCGAGTCCGGCCGCTCCCTGTCCAAACCGCGCGTGGAGCAGGCCCGCGGTCTCCTCGAGGGTGAACGCCAGGTCCGGTGCGGCAATGTCCAGGAGCTCGCCTTTCCCGCTTGTCGATCCAAGCCTCATGGCCGGAAGCCGACGGCCGCTGAGAACGATGTGCACGTGCGACGGCGCCTGAAGGCACAGAGCGCTCAGAAATTGAGTCGCGGAATCCTCGTCGGCGAGCCACTCGACGTCGTCGAGGACGAGCATGACCGGTTTGTCCCGCGCGTCGAGGCCCTCGCAGACGGCCCGAGCTTCACCTTCGGCCAGGCTCTGGCGGTCCGCCGCGCCGATCGCGGGTGTCCTCCTCGCCGCGCTTGAGTGCATCCCGATCCCGAGCACTTCGGCCACGCGCGCCGAAAGGGCCTCCACCTCGCGGTGCGCGGGAGCGAGCGCCAACCAGCCAGCCCCGCGGTTTGCAGTGAGGCGGCGCAGCGCCGTGGTCTTGCCGTAGCCACCTCCGGCGACGACACGGGTCACCCGGCGCTCCCAAGCGCCAGCCAGCAACCGCTCTACCCGAGCTCTCTCAACTATGCCCGCGGCCGCCACCGGCACACCCCCTCGTTACGTCAAGCGGTACGGCCGCGAAGTTGGTTGTCAGCACCCAGTCCACCAAGCGGCGTCAATTGCACCACACCGGGGCGCAGATCGTGACCCAGCTCATCTCTTCGGCAACGCAGGAATCCAGAGGATCTTGGAACTGTCGCTCCCAACCAGAAGCGTCCGGGCATGTTTGACCAGCGCAAGTTGAGGAAGTCCTGCTCGACTAGGCTCTCAACCAGTGATCCATCGGGCTGCACGCGATCTTGTTCACCGACAACGCCGAGGCAACACGCGCGGTCCTTCGAGACACGCTTGGCCTCGACTCAGTCGAGGCAGGAAGCGGATGGCCCGTCTTCGCCGGCCCACCCGCCGAGCTGGCCGCCCATCCGACTGACGGGCAACCCCATCATGAGGTCTACCTGATGTGCGACGACATTGACGCCACGATCGCAGAGTTAACCGCCAAAGGCGCGGAGTTCACCGACGGCGTTGTGGAGCGGGCGTGGGGACCGTCGACGACGCTCAAGCTGCCGGGAGGCGGCCGGATCCCGCTCTACCAGCCACGCCACCCAAGTCCTCTGATCACCCGACAGTGAGGGGCGAGCGCTCGGGCGCTCCGTGGCCCTTCGGCCGCTCCGATCGTGGCGGCGAGCCGTGCAACGTCGAGGGCTTACGGCGGACGCCATCGCGTCGGAACGCGTGGCCCGTCGGAGACGCGCCCGGGTCACGAAAAACCCCGTCAGCTTCTCGGCATTTTGTGCGTCAGTGACAAGACGCTGATGCTACGTCGGCGACGATCCAGCAGTCTCGCCTGTGACCGGCCGGCGGCTGGTCGCGTTGAGAGCAGCAGTGCCAGGCAGTCCGGTTACATCGATCGAGATGGCTGCAAGTAGCCCGCAGCGGGAGGCCGACGGGAGCAGCGGTCGCTGTTGGAATTGCCTCGACGCGGCAGTGGGCACGGATCGCTTGAGTCGATCGCCTACCGCGCGCGCTCGGCCCGCGCCGCAGAGCCGGTTCATCTCGCCGCGAACGCGTGACCGGAGCGGCGAACGGTCGGTTCTGAAGGCGCTGCGTTACCGTTCGCACCATGCACCGGCTCCTCGTCCTCTATCCGCCGCCCACGGACCCGGACCACTTCCGAAGCTACTACGAGGACACGCACCTCCCGTTGGCGGCCAAGCTTCCCGGCCTGCGCGGTTATCGCTACAGCTTCGACGTCGCCGCAGCCGAGGGCGAGTCACCGTATTTCTGCGTGTTCGAGGCCGACTTCGACGATGCGGCCGCGCTGAGTGCAGCGCGCGCTTCCCCCGAGGGCCAGGCGGTGCGCGCGGACATCCCGAACTACGCCACCGGCGGCGCCGTCGCGCTCAACTACGAGTTTCGCGCCGGCTGAGCCACCAGGCTGACGACCGCCCGCACCGCGACCGGCCCGTGCGCGTCAGCCGGCGGCGATCGGCCGGGGAAGGCGGCACGGGGACTCGCTTGCGCTTTCGCCTGAATACATCAGGCGCCGACCGCCCACAGCTCGCTCGTGCTTGGATCGAGAAGCGGTGGCAGCGTGGGTATTCGGATTCCCCGGCCTTGAGACTGCCGGGTTTAGCCCCCCTGTGTCAACCTCCGGCGGTGATGAGGCGCTGCAGCGCGGTGTGCTGTAGCGGGTCGTAGGTGTCCTGGTCGTGCCAGAGCCGCCAGATGACTTGGCTCCAGGCGCGGCCGAGGATGCGGGTGGCGTGGGTGTGACTGGCGCCGCAGGCGCTTGCGCGGTTGTAGATGTCGGCCGCCCACGGGTTCTGGCGGCGGCTTGCGTCGGAGAGGGTGCAGAACGCTTGTCGTAGTCGGTGGTCGCAGGCCCAGCGAAACTGGGCGTGTCTGGCTTTGCCAGACTCGAAGGCGACGGGTGCTTGGCCGCCGTCGGCGGCGAGCGCGCGGTAGTTGGGGTAGCGCTCGCGGCAGTCGCCGATCTCGGCGATCATCGTTGCGGCGCACAGCCACGAGTCGTGGGCGATGAACAGCGAGCGGAATGTCTGCCCGTCGGGGTGGGATTCGAGCGCGTGACGGATCTCGATCGTCAGCTCGCTGAGGCGGTGAACGACCGGCTCGAGCGCGGAGACGAGCGCCAACACGATCTCTCGGTGGGCGGCCATCTCGAGCTCGCCGGCGCGGCCCTCTGCTCCCGCTCGCAGCTTGGCGAGCAGTTCGCGGGCCGGCTTGCGACCCGTGTACCCGTGGCGCTTGAGAAACGCTTCCAGACGCTGCTCCCCAAACGGCGGGCATCGCGGGGGTGGGATAGCGCCTCAGGAACGCCAGCGCGATCTGCGAGTCCACCGACCAGAACACCTTGCTGGCACCGCGCCAGAAGATCGCGAGCTGGTCGCGCAGCTGGTTGGCCAGGCCGACGCGCGTGCGCACCAGCCCATCCCGCGCCCGGGTCATCGCCCGCAGCGCCTTGGTCTGGTCGCTGTCGGGCACCAGCACCCGGAAGCGGTGGCTGTCGGTCCGCGCGAGCTCGGCCAGCACGAAGCTGTCAAAACTGTCTGACTTCCCGCCCGCAACGCTGATACCGCGGGCGCATCGCCTTGACCTGGTTGGGGTGCACCGCGACCACCGCAACCCCCGCGTCCAACAGCCGCTCGATCAACAGCCCATCCGGCCGCTCGAGCGCCACCAGCGCGACCTCCAAGCGCACCAGCCTCGCGCACAACGCCCGGATCCCAGGTTCGTTGTGGCGATAACGCCGTCCCTCGATGATCCGCCCGCGCTCGTCGACCACGCACACCGCATGCTCCTCGCTCGCCCAATCAACACCCGCGAACCGCCGCGTCACTCATCACCCTCACTCCCTCCACCCGACTCGATTGACACTGTCGGCGCGAGGTACCCTGGCGGTTGCTTACTGATGGCGCTCTAGGGGCGCGACCTCCTGTTGCCGCTCTACGGGCACCTCGACGGAACGTCGGGAAGACGCTGGTCTAAAAGCGGCCCTCTGACCGGGCAAGCCCAAAGCGGCGCTCTTCCCGACATCCGCCGACCGCCCAATCATCTCCAGTAAGCCCGAAGCGACAGCGAGCCCGATGCTTCCTTTACGCGGCATCTAACGGCGACGTCACGCGGATCCACGCCGAGAAGAGACGAGCGGCAACCGCTGGCCTCTCCGCTCTACGGTCAAGGAACAGGCCCGCTGATACAACAATCAACACCAACAGCCAAGACGTGTCGTCCAAACCGGGGGCGGTCCAGTGTCCGCGCGGGTGTGCTTGCCCGGAAGCTCCGCCATGGCGGGAGCTTCCGCTGGCGCTTGTGCCCGTCGCGGCTCAGGCCGGCTGGTCGGCGTGCACAGCGGTCATGACGACCTCAGCAACTTCCTTGGGGTGGGAGATCATGACGACGTGCGAAGCCCCTTCGATCTCGGTCACCGTGGCGCCCATGCGCTCGTAGCTGAACCGATGGACGCCGGGGTCAATCCATCTGTCGGCAGTACCGATAGGCGGCTGGTGCCCGGCGGTGAGATGCTCGTTGGGCGGGCGAAGCAGGAGCGGGGGTCGTGGCGGGCTGGCGGTGGCTCCCCGCCGGCATACGAGCCTGACGCGTTTGGTTGGGCACGCGTGCGGCGGCGAGCGTCGTACCGGTGCAGTCCGCGGCTACGATTTGCGTGGGCGCGGGAGGGCGCCTCCGGGTCCGCGGGAAGGACGGTGTCCACCTCTGGGAAGTTGATTGTGTTCGTGGCCTCTTCCTTGGCCTGAGCTGCGGGCCGCAGGCAGTGAAGGGAGATGCCATGTCTGACTCTTACCGTGATCGTTTGGATCTCGAGCAGCTGCGCCGGCAGGGGAAGGAGTTGCGGGACGCGGCGCGCGCTGGCGAGGCGGTGTCGCTGGCGCGGGTCGTCCGGCAGGTCGGCGCGCGTGGGCCGAGGGAGGTCACGCTCGCGGTCGCTCAGCTTGTGATCGCCCGCGAGCTCGGGTTCACGAGCTGGCCGAAGCTCAAGGCGGCGGTCGAATCGCGAGCCGGGATCATGCGGCGGGCTGCGGCATTCGTGACGGCGTCGGTCGATGATCGCGAGCGGCGTGCCCAGATCCTGCTCGAGGCTGATCCGCGTCTGGCAGGGGCGGACATTCGCTCAGCGGCCGTGGTCGGCGACGCGCGCCTGGTCGAGCAGCTGCTCGCGGCCGACCCGTCAGCGGCGAACGCGATCGACCGCGAGCGCGGCTGGCCGCCGCTGTTGTACGTCTGCTACTCGCGCTGGCATCGGATCGACCCTGGCCGCGCGGCCGGGATGGTGGACGTCGCGCGGCTGTTGCTGGACGCCGGTGCCAGCCCGGATGCAAACAACGGGGCCAGACCGCACCATGGCTACCGGTCCGCGCTGCACGGTTCGGTGACGGCGAACAATCCCGGCATCACCCGCCTTCTGCTCGAACGGTCGGCCAACCCGAATGACGGCGAGTCGCTCTACCAGGCCGCCGGACATCGCGACCACGAGTGCATGCGGCTACTGCTGAACCATGACGCCACCGTTGCCGGCAGCTGGGCGGTTGACGTCGCGGTCGGGGCAAACGATGCCGAGGGTGTCCGCCTGTTGCTCGACGCCGCCAAGCGGCAGACCCCAGAGCGGGTGAGCGGGCTTGCCGGCGGCTTGCTGGCCCGCGCCTGCGCTGCAGGCGCCGCGGCCGCGGTTGAGGAGTTGCTTGCCGGTGATGCCAAACCGAGCCGCCTTGATCAGGACGGGCTGTCGCCGCTGCGCCGAGCGGTGCGCGCTGGCCATCGGGAGGTCGTCGCTGCGCTGCTCAGCCGGGGCGTGACCGACGATGCCACTCATATCGACAGGTTCCTCGGCGCCACTGCCCGCGGCGATCGCTCCGGCGCCGAGCTGCTGCTGTCCGCACAGCCAGATCTACGCGATCGCCTCTCTGCTCGTGACCGTGCTGCGATTGTCGACGTGGCCGGCCGCGGCGCCGCGGCAGACGCCGTGCGTCTGATGATCGAGCTCGGGTTCTCCCCAGACGCTCGCAACATTCGCAGAGACGCCTCTGCACGCCGCCGCGGCCGCCGGCGACGCGGAGACGGTACGCCTGCTGCTCGAGCACGGCGCCGAACTCGACGCACGCGACGCCAACTTCGATGGCACACCCCTCGGATACGCGACCGTCACCAGCGGCGAGCACCCCAACACGAACGGCGACTGGGTCGCCACCGTCCAACTCCTACTCAATGCCGGCGCGGACCGAACCGGCGTCTGGGTCGCAGACAGGCCACCGAGCGAAGACGTCGCCGAGGTGCTGCGCAGCTACGCCATCACCAGCAACGAGACGCGCGCTGTCTCAAGCTAGTAGGGCTCCACAAGCCACGCGGAGCCGGTTCCGGTTGCTCCGCGCTCTGGGGGCCCCGAACAACCCCGAGCACCTCGATTGCGCAGCCGGAGAACCGCGATCTCAACAATGCAGGTGTCGCCGTCGTTCGCAAACGCCCTCGTCTTCGACAGAACCACGACGAAGCAGCATTAGTGTCGGCGACTGCAGAGCCCGGCAGCGGGAGTGCTGTTCCAGGTCAGGGAACACCAGGAGCAGCGGTCGGCTGTTGACCGCCCAATGCGGCGAAACCAGCAGTCACGTCTTCGCTGCTACGTCGGCGACAAACCAGGGGCCTCGGCCGGGCCCGACGACGGTCGTCACTCAGGCGCCAGTCGGGGGATGTAAGCCGTGAGCGCCCGGGCAGCGAAGAAGATGGGAACGTTACGGTATTCCGGCTGCTGGGCGAGGAGGAGCTTGGTGGCTCGGGGCTCGTCAGTGGCGTCGAGTTGAAAGCCGCTTGCCAATATCGCGTTGAGGTACACGCTGAGGGGTCGGTGGTAGTTCCCGGCTCTGCCTCGGATTCCGTTCGGATTTGACGACTTCCAGAACTGTTGGTCGAAGTAGCTTGTCACGAGGCGGCCAAGCCGGTCCTCGTCGTCCCGGCGGGTCGTGGCGTTGGGAGCTAGGAAGCATGGGTGGGCGATAACGAACACGAACCAGGCTCCGCGCTTCAGCACGCGTCGGATCGCGCTCAGGGCGGCCGGTAGATCGGGAATGTCCATGAGGCCCAGCTGACAGGTAGCGCCATCGAAGCTGCCGTTGTCGAAGCTCTGCAGCTCCTCGGCATCGTCGACCCGCCACGAGATGGGCAGATCGCCAGTGGTGCGCTCTTGGGCGATCTCGATCATCGTCTCAGCCGAGTCGACACCGATGACCGATGCAGCACCTGCTTCGGCGAGCGCGCGGGTCGCAAGGCCTTGACCGCAGGCCACGTCGAGGACTTCCGCGCCAGCGAGATCGGGCACTAGCCCGAGTAAGGTGGTGACAGCCGTCTCGTGCGGGCCGCTGCCCGCGGCGAGGAGCTTGTCGTACCAGGACGCGATTCTCGACCAGTCCGATCCTGGGTGCGCGGCCATATGCAGAGCTTGCCACGCGCGACCGACGAGCCAGGTCCGGCGAGCTCGTTCGGCATTCCCCTGTCAGTGTTGCGTGTTGCACTGGTGTGCCCCCCGCGGGTGTACAACCCGTCGGGCCATGACGCTACATCGCTGCCAACGCCTCGCCGGCGCCGTGGCGGCTGCCCTGGTTGCCGGCACGACGATCGCCGCATGCGGTTCCAGCTCGCCCAGCGCCGGCGGCCACCCGGCCAGGCCCAACTGCAGCAAGGTCAACAGGACGCGATCAGGTTTGTCCAGTGCCTGCGCTCGCCCGGCGTGATGAACGTGGCCGACCCGACACTTACATCTGGCCGGGCGTTCAAAGGTGCGATGTCGGACGACGCGCAGTCGCCAGCGTTCCGGTCGGCATACACGGCCTGCCATCACCTGCTGCCGAACGGCAGCCCGCCAAGCCAGCACGAAGCGCATAGTCCAGCGCAGATCGCCGGGTTCGTGGCGTTCGCCCGCTGCCTGCGCAGCCACGGGTTCAATAACTTCCCCGACCGACCAGCAGCGGCCTGGTGACCCACGAGATGGTCGCCAACGCGGGGATAAACCTTCATCAGCCGTCGCTGCTGACGGCCGGCCTGGCCCGCACGACTGTGACTCACGGTCTGCTGACGAGAGCCGCCGTCGAGCGGGCGGTCAACCGAGGCTGACCAGTGCCACGATGATCCCTCGAACCCGCCTCCTCGTCGCCGGTGCCACGGCCCTCTCCCTCCTCATCGCTGCCACCACCCTCGCGGCGGCCAGCTCGACGCGCGTCGGGGCACGATCTCCGTGGGCAGTGAGCGCGACGGCCGACTGCATTTCGGTGAACAGCTGCTACACCCCCCAGCAGCTCGAGGTCGCCTACGGCGTCGAGCCGCTCCTCCAACGTGGGATTGACGGCAGTGGCCAGACCGTGGTGTTGCCCGAACTGGCCGAGCCGCAGCTAGCACCGCCACTAGTCACTGACCTGCGCCAGGACTTCGCCGCCTTCGACCGTCGGTTCCACCTGCCGGCGCCGCGCCTGCGGTTCGTGAGCACCTTCGCGGGGCCAAAGCACCCGTGGCTGGCGTACGCGGAGGAGGTGTTGGACGCCGAGATCGTCCACACAATCGCTCCTCGCGCCGCGCTCACCATCGTCCTGGTCAGAGGGACGTCGCTGGACAGCGCCGACCAGGCGGTGGCGGCCTCGGTCGCCGCCCTGCGGCTGGGCGCCTCGAAGGGCGGCATCATCTCGCTCAGCCCGGCCGGACAGATCGGGGGAGAGCACTGCGTCGACCACGCTCAGCTGACCCAGCTGAACGGCGCGCTCCAAGCCGATGCCGACCAGCACGTGACCGTCGTCGCGGCCACCGGCGATGCCGGCGCGGCCGGGGAGCCGTGCGCCCTCATCGACGCTCTCTCCAGAGGCATTAGCAGCAGCTTCATCCCGAGAAAGGAAGTGAGCCTCGTCGCCTCCGACCCGCTCGTCCTCAGCGCCGGGGGCACGACCCTCGCCGCGAGCCACGCGACCGGCGCCTGGATCGGCGAGACCACTTGGGGCCTTCCCGACGGCACCCCCGGCACCGGCTTCCAGGCATCGGGTGGGGGGTTCAGCCATCTCTTCCACCGGCCCTCCTACCAGAACGGCGTGACGGGCATCGGCGCCTACCGTGGCGTGCCCGATGTAGCCGCCGATGGCAACCCCAACACCGGGTTTCCGGTCGTCACGGGCAATGCCGGTGGGGGTTACACGGTTAGCGAGCACGGCGGCACGAGCGCTAGCGCGCCCATGTGGGCTGGGATTGTCGCCCTCGCCGACCAGTACGCCGGACGCCACCTCGGGTTCGTTAACCCGGCCATTTACCAGATCGCCCGCAGCTCGCACTACCACCAGGCCTTCCACGACATCACCGCCGGTAACGCCAACACGGCCGAGTTCCCACACGGGACAATCACCGGCTACCGAGCAGCCCCAGGCTGGGACCCCGTAACAGGCTGGGGCAGCCCAAACGCCCAGATGCTCGTGCCCCTGCTCGCTTCCTACGCGCGCCGCTGACCTTGCAGCGATCGGAGCGGACGCAGTACCAGCGGGGACCTGCGCGGACTCGAGAGCACGAGTCGCAGCACGCGCGTAGGCATCGCCGCGTCCCGTGCTTACCAGGCCACCCCTGCGGCGGGATAGCAGTCACGTCTTCGCTGCTGCGTCCGCGAAGAGGGTGCAGTCAGCGGCTGAAGCGTCCGTCGCCGCGCCACCGGAGCCGGCTGGCGTGTCGGTCAGATGCTGCTCGTGCTCGGTGCGGGTCGCAGCCCGGCGGCGATCCTCAAGAGCTGGTCTCGGGTGAGGTTGTCCGACATGAGGTACACAAACGTGCCGTCTCGCTCCAGGTAGACCTGGGCTTGACCCCAGTTAGCGGGCCTGGCCATGACCGTGCTTCCGTCCTGGGTCAGCTCCTCCCAATCCTCCTTGTTGCCGATCTGGCCGTAGGGATTGGATACGCCAGCGCCGGCTTGGGTGAGCGAGACGCTCTCGTGCCCGTCGGTAGAGTGGTAGATAAGCCACAGTTGTATTGGAGAATGCGGGCGGTTTGAGGATTTCATCAGCCTGCACTGCACTTGCCAGTCGGAAGGCACCTTGTCAGGCATCAAGACGGTGAACGGGGTGCGTCGCCGAGCTTCAGTGAGAGTCACGGTGCTCCACGAGGTGGTAGTTTCCGGTCCCGTGGATCTGTTCACCTGCTGGCGGTTCAAACACCAACGTCTCGGCCGTGATCGACTCGTCGAAGCCGATCGCAAGGTGGTTATTCTGTTAAACTGCTGTCCGTCCCGGATAGCGGTGATGCTGAACAGAATGCCGAGCTGTTGTTCGACCTGCAGTTCATAGTTTAACTGGCCGCCGCTGCCGAGTTCGTGCAGTTCGAAAGCTCCGCCAGGTCGCCGGTCCTGAGGTCGGGGGATCGCCTGCTCCGAGATGCTGGGTCGAATCGTGACCTGGTAGCTCCCGGTCACACGAAAACGTCCAGCAAGCTCCGAGCTGCTGACGGCCATCTATTTCCATGCAATCTCCAGTGTTCGTGTTCACCGGATTGTGTTCGAAGTCACGTCACGCTTGTGACCTTCTACCGCCACTTCCCGAGCAAACACCTCCTCGTCATCAGTTATCTGGAAGGGGTGCACGATGTGATTGCCGAGCAGATTACCGCGGTCACACGCAGGCGCAGGGCCCGGACATGTGCGCGCTCTCGGGGAGCAGGTTGTCTCCGAGCTTGGGCAGAAGGGCTTCCGGGGTTGTGCGTTCATCATTGCCGCCTCGGAGTACGAGGACCCCAACAGCCCGGTCCGACAGTTCGTCGCGAACCATCGCCACTGGTACTACGACACGGTTAGGCAGGCGTTCCACAGTGCCGGACACCCACATCCGGGCAACGCCGCCGCCACTTCCTGATGCTCCGCGACGGCGCCATGACCGGCGGCTCTCTCGACAGCTCGACGACCGCGAAACGGACGTTCAACCGCGGCGTCGAGGGTCTCCTGCGATCCGTCGATATGACGCCCCTGGACCCGACCGACGACGGCGAAGAGCCATCCAGCGCCTGAGGTGCGCCGAACACCGGCATCCGGCAGACCAGGGCACCGATCCGCGCACTGACGTTGCGGAGCACGAACGAGCTGGCACGCCGATCGAGGATGATTGGGTTTTGGGCTTTTTCTCGGGTGATGCTGATGATTTGCTGCGGCTGGCTGAAGACGAGGCTCGCATGCTGGGACGGTCGATCGTTGAGCCTGAGCACATGCTGTTGGCGTTCTGCCGCCGCGGCCACGGTGAGGACCCGATTGCCCAGCGATCAGTACGGCGCGGGCTGTTCACGACGCGATCGTGCGGGTCTACGGGCTGGGAGACGAGGTGTTGTTGGGGAGGATCCCTCGCTCCCGGCGCAGCCAGGTGGTGCTTGAACGAGCTGTGATGGTCGGCGCCGAGCGGGAGTGGCCCGTCCCGGCGATGTGGAGGTGCTGATCGCGTGGCCGAGGACGAGCGCGCCGGCCGGCTGCTCGTCGATGCTGGCGTCGAGGACCTGGTAGGGCGATCGATCAGGAGTATCCCGCCACGCGCAGGCCGGTGGACGAGACGCGAGTCAGGCGTGAGCTGCTGTCCGCGGTAATGGCAGAGAGCACGCGGCGGTTGCGCGCACCGGTGCCGGCGTTTGAACGCTTCACCTGCGAGTCACGCCGCGCCGTGGCAGCCGCGGCCGAGACCGCGGCGCGACTTGAGCACCGTGAGGTCGAACCCTTCCACCTGTTGATCGGATGTCTACAAGTACCACGGAGCCTGGCCGCGCGGGTGCTCTCAGAGCTGTCGGCCGATGGTGAGCTTGGCACCGTCGATGAGGCAGTCGAGCCCGCCCGCCGCGTAGGCCCGCACCCGTTTCATCAGGCCACAGGGATCTTCTCCGAGCCGGCTCGACGCGTCGTCGCCGAGGACGCCCTGGCTGTCGCCTACCGCCACGGGGATCCCCAGATCACCACCGGCCATCTGCTGCTAGCTGTCTTTGACAGCCGCGATCCAACGACCCGCAGGATGACCGGGCCGCACACCCAGCGCCTAGCGCGCTCTCTCACCCGTGGATTACCCGGCACCGAGCACGCCAGCGATTCCGACCACGAGCTCGACTGGATCGCGTTTGACTCGCTGATCCGCACCCTGGTGCTCGACTTTCGACAGGTCCTGCCCCCGGCTGGACCGTTTGGGGCTCGGCCCGCAGCGACATCCACCTCAAAGTGCCGGCATCACGATCGGAGTCAGACATCCAGATCCGACCGGGCTGGATCACAGCAGAGCAAGGCTCCGGCAGCCAACGACTGCAGCGAGTAACGCTGTGGATGCTCGAACGCCTCCAAACCGCCGTCTCGGACACCACCGGACAGCGATGGCCGGTCACCGACGACGGACAACAGGCGCCACCGTACGCCCAGATCATTCCGCAACGCGAAAACACACCCCTGCGCCTCGGCTACGGCAACCCCGAAGCGCCCGTACTTCGCATCGCCGACCCGGACCCCCTGGTGCACATGATCGTCCACCGCGCCTGAGCAACTGCGTTACCGGCGAGAACCTAGCTTCTGGGTTTCACGAACCAGCATCAGTATCTGCCGCTGCAGAACCGCGCAGCGTGACTGCCACTCCAGGTCTGGGACCACCCGGACCAGCAGCCGGCTCTCGACCCCCCAATCGCGGCTGGAGAAGCAGTCACGTGTTTACTGCTACACCGGCGACCGGGCCGGGAGGCGCTCGCTTGCGCCTGAACACGAGGATGGGGCGATCCCGGTAGTCGTTCCCTCGCCGGCACCCATCACCGAACCAGTGTTGCGGCACAGTCCCTCGGTGAGTGCCCGATAAACTGGCTCGACGCGACGGTGTGCCGGTACCGGTTCCGTTCGGTACGTAGCATCCGCTTGGCGTGGTGGTCAACCGGCCCTCGGTGTGGTCTGACCGATGAATTTTCCGCGCCGTGTTGGTCTGTACGCCGAATACCGACTCACGGGAGGCTGACGCCATGCGGAAACTGACCTTTGGCATGAATCTGAGCCTGGACGGCTACATCGCCGCGCCCGGCGACGACCTCGGCTGGAGCGTGCCGAGCGACGAGCTGTTCCAGTGGTGGTCCGACCGGGTGGGCGCGACGGGCCTGGCGCTGTACGGGCGCAAACTGTGGGAGACGATGAGCTCCCACTGGCCGACCGCTGACCAGCAGCCTGGCGTCACGCCGGCGGAGATCGAGTTCGCCCGCCGCTGGCGGGACATGCCGAAGGTGGTGTTCTCCTCGACGACCAGCACGGTGGACTGGAACGCCCGCCTGGTCACCGGCGACGCGGTCAGCGAGATCACCCGGCTCAAGACTGAGGATGGCGGTCCCATGGACATCGGCGGCGCCACACTCGCCGCGGCGGCCATGCGGGCCGGGCTGATCGACGAGTACGTGCTGGCCACCGCACCCGGTCCTGGTGGGCGGCGGCACGCCGTTCTTCACGGCCCTGGACAACCGGGTGAACCTGAACCTGGTGGAGACCCGGACGTTTCCCGACGGCGTGCTCCTGACCAGGTACGAGACCAAGCGCTGAACACCCGACCTCGGATCGGCGTCGGCCTCGGGCCACGCAAGGATCTCGTGGCCGTTAGGGGATCTGCTCACGGCACTCCGCGCCTGCCGTTACGTAGGCGTCCCGAGTGATGTCGGCGAGGTGCTCGCTGCGATGACCCACGGAAGCGCCACTGTGCCGGACCGCTGCACCCGCTGCATAGGCACGACGACGGCACGTGTGAGCTCCCGAGCCCGTCGCTTTCGCAATGAGGCAAACCCGGCAGCCGCCGGTCGGCCGACCAGACGCCTCCATCGGGCTGCATACAGCGACGATTCTCAAACGTCTGAGACCGCCGCTTCCACGAGAGGCTGTCCTGTGAATCCCCGAGTTATTGAGCGCGCTTGGGCAGGGTCGTTTGCGCCGGCGTTTGGTCGGCGGTGGCCCGGTGGTGGCTGGGTGTCTAGCTTCAGGCGGCTTGTTCTTGTCTGGCTCGGTCGGCTTGTCGAGGGTGACGGCGTAGCCGAGTGCTTCGAGTTGGCGCTGGAGGCGTCGGGCGCGGTGCTCGACGGAGTAGCGCTTGCGTTGCCAGCTCGGGCCCGAGATCCCGATATGGGACTTGGTCGCGGACGATGTGGAAGTACGCGACGAGTAGGTCGTGGCGGATCGCGCCGATCGCTTTCTGCTCCCCGCGGCGGCCGCGGAGTTGCGCGAGTGCGCGGCGAGGTAGGTGCCTTTCGTGCGGACCGCGGCGCGGGCGCATTCGGTGAGCTGCGAGGTCAGCCACGCGGGCCCGGGCGGGTCCGCCCAACGTGCCGGCGACCGGCTGATTCGTGGTGGCCGGGGCACGCGCCGGCCCAGGAAGCGAAGTGCCCGACCGTCGGGAACACGCTCATGTCGAGACCGCATTCGGCGATCAAGACCTCCGCTGCTCGGGCCTGGACGCCGGGGACCGTGGAGAGCAACTCGATGATCTGGGCGTGCGGCGCGAGACACGAGCTCGATCCGCTCGGTCAGGTTCTGCAGCGCGGCGTCGAGCGTGTCGATGTGCGCGAGCAGCTGCGCGACCATGATCCCGTGATGCTCGATCTGTGAAGCGGCTCTGGAGCGCGTCTTTGAGCTTCGGGATCTTCGCGCGCATCTTGCCCTTGGACAGCTCAGCGAGCTGCTCGGGATCGGTCACGCCCGGACAGCAGCGCTTCGAGCATCGCGCGCGCGGACTTCGAGTACGTCGTCGAGGCGACGCTTGAGAGCTTGATCCCGGCGTCCTGGAGCACCTTCTCCAGCCGCTGGATCGTCGCGCGAACGCTCGTTGCCCTGCGCGGTGCGTAGCCGGGTCAGGTCGCGCAGCCGGCGGATCTCCGGTGGCGGCACGAAGCTTGGCCGCACGAGCCCGTGCTGGACGAGCCGGCAGATCCACTCCGAGTCCTTCACGTCGGTCTTGCGACCCGGGACGTTGCGCAAGTGATGCGCGTTGAGCAGCCAGCACTCGAACCGGTCCTCGAGCGCCTGGAAGACGGTCTTCCAGTACAGCGGTGGCCTCCATCCCAATCAGCGTCACACCGGCCTCGCCAGCCACCCAGCGAGCTCTGTCAGCCCGGCAGCGTCGACTTGAACGTCGGGGTCTGCTTCTCGAATTGACGGCGCCCCTGCCCGGCACACGAATGGCGCCACGACGTCGTCGCGATGCACATCGAGACCCGCGCACCGCTCTACGATCACTTCCACAGCTCAGCTCCCTTCGGACGGCAATTGGACACTGTCGCCCGGAGGGGGCCTACCATGGATGAGTCTGTCCTACGCGCTCGCAGCAGCAATCAACGGTCCCACAGGTCCCCGCGCCACGCTGTCGCATGGGCTCTAACGATCAGCCTCACCGACGTCGATCCGGGCCCGGAGGATTTCATGCCTCAGAGGCGGCGGCGCAGCCGCCCCGACCGCTGTCGGGCAAAGAAGCGGACTCGCGAAAACTTGTGCAATGTTGACAAGGGCGCCGATCTGGACCGGACCATTTCGGTCGCCGAGCAGCCGCTCTGCCGTCTGAATGGCTCTCACGAGGTCGGCAAACGGCACTTGTGGAATGCGTACACCCGCCCATGTTCGTCCGACAGCCTCACGAACCAGCATCAGCGTCGGCGGCCTGCAGAGCCCGGCAGGGTGACTGCTGCTCCAGGTCTGGGACTACCCGGAGCAGCAGTTGCATTGACTGCCCAATCGCGGCGCAAGCAGCTGCCAGCACGAGAGTGCCCAGCCAGCGACAAAGGAGCAGCCTCAGACGCGGAGCGCGCGGCCGGTTGCCCGAAGGCGTCCCTCAACAGCAGCAGTCGCCGCCGGTGCTGCAGCAGTCGTCTGCTGCCGGGTCGGCGAACCCGATCGGAGCGCAGCAGTCGTCCTGCTCGCCGCGCCAGAGCTTGACGCTTTCGGTGGCGGCGATCGCGGCGACGACCAGGGCGGCGATCGGGTCGATCACGCTCAGTCCGGCGGACGCGCCGACCAGGGCGATGAGCGCGGCTGCGGCTTGGGCGGCGCACATCAGGTTCTGGATCCCCTCGCCGGCCGTCGCGCCCGAACCGAGGCGTTGACCGAGCCTGAGCTTGGTCACACCCAGCAGCGGCATCAGCACGATCGCCGACGCGGTCACGGCGATCCCGAGGGTGCTGCTGGTCGTGTCGCTACCGACGATCAGTCGGTGGATCGCCTCGTAGACAAAGAACGGGACCAGCAGCAGAAACGACCCGGCGACCAGCCGTTGCGCGACGTGTTCGCTGTGCTCAGACAGCGTCCGCGAGCCGGTGAAGCGCCAGATCACGATGATCGACGCCAACCCCTCCACAAACGACGATGCCGCCCACACGATCACGCTCAGCGCGTTGGCGTCCAGGCCGGCGATCAGCCCGACCACACCCTCGACGGTCATCCACGCCAGCGACGCCCAGGACAACAGCCGCGCTCGACGAGCGGTCCGGACCCACGCCTCATCACGCACCCAACCGACCGTCGGCCGGCCCGAAGCCGGTGCGCTCGCGGTGATCACCGGCAGCTCGACCGGGCTCATACCACGGCCTCCACGCGCTCGAGCAGCGCGCGGCCGCGCTCGGTCAACGACGCGAACACGACCTTGCCCTCGCGCCGACTGGCGACCAGCCCGTCGCGGCGCAGGCGCCCGAGATGGTGAGAGACGACCTTGTCGCTCTGGCCGTGACCCAGCCCAGATCACACCCACAGAGCTCCCGCTCAGCGAGCGCTTGGACGATCAACAGCCGCGTCGGATCCGAGAACGCCTTCAGCGTGCCAGCCAGCCGCGCGGCACGATCAACATCCAAGGAGCCACGGACCGCTTCGGCGGCATCAAGATCGAGGCACAGCAGCTCGCACGTGTCCACCGACATCACTCTAACGGACCTTGGAATGAGGGCTCGCGGGCGCGTCCGCGTGGCCCTACCTCGCTGGAACTTGCGCCGGGCCGTGACCCGATGGTCCGACGAGGTGTCGTTCAGCGCCCTCACCGTCGCCGGCGTCAGGCTCATGTCCCGTCACTTCAATTCGATCCGCGCGGCCGGCCATTGCACAGCCAGATGTCCGGTGTTACCGGCTCCTTACACCTGTGCTCACTCAACAGCGGCGGCTCCCCCCGCCGGCACCGGCAGCCCCTAGCTCGGCGGCTGCTCTTCGTCGAGGATCGACAAGCGGATGCCCCCGGTCGGCGGCTCCCCCCGCCATCAAGCGAGACTCAACGTCGACGCGAACCTGCAGGTCACCTCTCGGAGCCGGATCGCTCCGGAGCATAGGGATGGCCGCGCTGGCCCGAACGCCCCCCGCCGCCGAACGGCGCGGCGATTGCTGCCAGACCGGCAGGGGCGGCGAGATCTAATCAGAAGCACGACCTCGTCCTGGTCTTGACCGACCTCCCATTCCCGCAAATCGAGCAAGACCGCCGCCTCCGCCGCTGCAAGCACCTCGAGCTCCTCTGTTACACCTGGGACATGTCCAGTACGTACGACAAGCGCGGGGCGCGACGCCTCACGCTCGGGATGCTCCGCTACGACAGCGCACCCCAGCGGCGCCGAACTGCGGCTCACCACCGTCCACAGCGTTGAGCGCGGGGAGGCGATCGGCAAATTGAGTGCGCTCTGAGGATATCCAGTAGCCCCCCGCTTGAATCCTGTCAGCTTCCAGATCGCCTTCGCGTCGGCCGATACCGGCAGCCGCGAAGACCCCCAATTCTCGAGGATGGTTACGAATTGCCGGCCTCAGGACGCGAAGACAACGACCGCCGGTCCGGATCCCATTAGCACGCGAAAGGCAAGTCCATAGCAGATGGCCCGCAATGGCTACGATGCAGCACTCTCGTGCGAGGAGCAGAGCCACGGTTGCGCGAGTGCTCGGCAAACCGAGCGCTTGGGACCCAGCAAGCGCCAGGTTCCATCTCCAATCACGTCGGGCTTCCCGCGCTGGCTCGAGATGTGGTTTCGTTGGGGAGGGCTAGACGGCGACGCGGCCGCCGTCGGCGGGCAGGATCGCGCCGGGCACGAAGCGGCCCGCTTCAAGGCGACGCAGGAAGCCACGGCGTCGGCCATCTCGTCGGCCGTTGCGCCGTGTCCGGCCGCGGCGCCGAGCTAGGACGCCACCCCTCCGCCGATCGCGCGCTCGCGGGCGCGCGGTGTCGGGCCGGGCGCGACTGTGCTCCACGCGGACGCCCGGGTGGTGCACCGCGGTCCAGGCCTTGGTGAGTGATCGACCGCGGCCTTGGACGCGCCGTAAGCAGCCAATCCGTTCACGCCGATGGTCGCGGCCATCGTCGAGATGTTGATGATCGAGCCACCGCCGTTGGCGGCCATGCGGGGTGCGATCGCGGCCGTCAGGAAGAACAGCACACTGACGTTGACATCAAACGTGACGTCGAACGCCTCCTCCGTGGTCTGGTCCGTCGGACCGCCGGGAAAGACGCCGGCGTTGTTGACCAGCACATCGACATCGCCCGTGGCCTCGGCGAGGCGTTTGACATCCCCGAAGCTCGCGAGGTCAGCAGCGATAAATCGTGCCTTGCCGCCTGCGGCCTGGACAGCTTCCACGACCTCGCGGCCGCGGGCCTGATCGCGGCCGGTGATGATCACCTCAGCGCCCTCGCTTGCCAGGCGTTTTGCGACTGCGCGGCCGGCCCCTGTTCACTTGCCGCGTTAGACGCTTGCCACTCGGCCGAACGGTACCGGTTGTCGAACGGTATGGGCTCAGATCGAGGTGCCTGGAACGCCGAGCCGCTGGGTACTACCGAGACGGTAGGCGTTCGCGTTCGAGAACTTCGCTACCAAGACGATCATCCTCGCCAGCGGGCGCTATTCACTCGTTGCCGGCCACACCAAGACCGTCACCCTCACGCTGAGCAAAGCCGCCTCCAGGCTGCTGACGAAGCTTCACACGTGCGCGGCAAGCTGACCGCCACCCCGACCGGCACCCAGCCGCCCGCCACCAAGACCGTGACGTTCAAGGCGGAGACCAGCAGGCGCAACAAGAAGCACAAGAACTGATCGGACCACGGCCACAGCGGCGAACGGCCGCCGCGGTCACACTCCAGCGACGCGGCGCTCGACGCCCGACAGCTCACCGTCGATGCCGTAAGCGCCTACCTGCCAGCCCCCGAGCACCAGATCCACGACGCCATCGCCTTTCTCCAGATCGAACCTGCAGCCGCGAGCTCGCCCACCTCGAGCAGCCCTACAGCCCGCGATCCGACTTCCAAGACGTCTCACACGAAGCCGAGATTCAGAAGATCACCGCCCAAGCCCCCGGCTACGCAAACACGTAGCCAGCAGCCGCATCAATCTACGGTCCGCACACCTGCATGGACCGGCCCCCGGGTCTGTCAGAGGAAGTGTGTGGGCATGAGCGAAACGGATCGCCATGTCTATCCAAGAAGAGAATCCTGTTTGTGTGTCTGGTTTTGAACCGTCGAGCGGAGAGATCCGGTTCGTTGGGTCCGGGGAGGATGGCAGTGGAGCGCTCCCGCTTGGGTTTGACGGTTCAGGCCGCGATGTTTTGTAGTGTCCTGTCGTGTCGTCCCAAGTCTGACTGACCTCGGGGGGTGTTCGGTAGTTGAGGCGGCTGTGGGGCCGGTCGTGGTAGTGGTCGATGTAGGCGGCGATCACCTCCTGGGCCTGGTCGAGGGTCTCGAACTCGTGGCGCCAGACGCAGCGTTCCTTGAGGTAGCGAAACCACGATTCGATGAACGCCTGGCTCTCGGGGTCGCGGTAGCCGCCGCGGCGATGACTGACGCCGAGCCCGGAGATCACGAGCCTGGTCGCCCGGGCGGTGAACGCGGAGCCGTTGTCCGTTCCCAGCGTCAGTGTCCCTGGTAGGATGCCCTGCTCGGGGACGGCGGTGTTGATCACAGCGATCGCTTCGACGGCTCGGCAGCGGAGGCAGAGCTCCCAGCCGACGATCTCCCGGGTGCAGCAGTCGATGATCGCGTTGAGGTAGACCCAGCCGTGCTCGGCGACCCAGACCGACGTCATGTCGAGATGCCATAGCTGCCCGGGCCGCTCCACCTTGAAGAACCCTGGGCGGCGGCGCTGTGGCTCATGTGTGCGGCGCTGGATCACTTGCGTTCGCGCATCACCCGCAGCACCCGCTTGCGGTTCACCGCGCGGCCCAGCCGCCGTCAGACCCAGGCGGTGACGATCCGATAGCCATCGGTTGGGTTCTCCTCGGCGACCTGACGATCGCCGCCTCGACATCGTCGACCGGGCCGCGCGCGACGCCGCCTGCGCCGGCGGGGTCGTCGGGATGCGGTAGATGGCCTGCCTGGCGATCTGCAGGATGCGCGCCAGCGCCGCTGGGCTGTGCCCTTCGGCGACGAGCTCGCGGGCGTAGGCGACGCGCTGTCTCACTCCCACGCCCGGAACCCGTTTCCCAGGATCTCCAGCTCGTAGGTATTGCGCCCGAGCGTCCGCTCCAAGTCGCGGACCCGCTTGCGCAACTCGACCAGCTCGGTCCGCTCCTCCTTGCCCGACAGGCGCTCGGCGCCGCCCTCCAACAGCTTGTCGCGCCACGTGTAGTACAGGTTCTCGGAGATCTGATGCTCCCTGCAGAGCTCCGCGATCGACCGGTCGCCGCGCAAACCGGTAAGCACGATCTCGAGCTTCTGCGCGACCGTCCAGGTGCGGTACTGCTTCTTCTCGCTCAACGTGATGCTCCTCAGGTTGAGCGGCCCATCGTGAGAGGCACCCCGGACGCGACCTGACACCCAGAAAACGACAACCCTCAACCCTGCCTTAGATTCCAGTCAAACACCGCCCACACAGTTCACCTGACGCCCTCCGGGGGCGGCGTGCTTGACGCATGTTTGCTCCCTGTTGCCGATCGGCCTCGACCACGCGTGCGCCGCGAACACGTGGGCGACGGCTCTGCGGCTGAAGGCAGTGGTGCTGATCGGCTTGATGATGAGCGGCGTGTCGAAGAGCCGGTCACCCGCGCCTAGGACGGCCGGATGCACGACAAGCCGGTACTCGTCGATCAGGCCGGTCGCAACGAGCGAACGCGCGAACCGCGTCCGGCCTTGCGCGGGTCTGTCAGAACCAAGCGGAAGTGTGGTCGGCTCGCCGGAGGCTCCCAGTGTTCGACCATCGTGGCAGTGTTCGGGCTCGCCCTGTTGGGTTGTTGATGCCAAGGCGGGTGGGCTACGGTTCTTGGGGGCTATTGTGCGCCACGGAGAGCCTATGGCGTGGGAGGTGGGTGGCGATGTCTTTGGGTGCGGTGCGGTTGGTTGGTTGGTTGGTCTTGCGATTGCGCGGCGTGGGTGCTTGGCTGTCGGTGGCGACGGTCGGCCTTTGCAGCTTTGGATCGTTGACGTTTGCGGGTTCGGCTGCGGCGGCATTGCCGGCGGGCTGCTCCGAGGTGGCGAGCACGGTCACTTGTAGCTTCTCCTTCACGGGAGCGGCGCAAAGCTTCACGGTCCCGGCGGAGGTGAGCTCGATCACCGTCACGGCGTTTGGGGCGCAGGGCGGCGGTGATGCTGGTGGGCTTGGTGGCGAGGCTCAGGCGGTGTTCGCGGTTTCCCCGGGGGCTGCGGTTGAGGTGCTGGTCGGCGGCCAGGGCGGGACCGCTACTGGCGCGCAGGCGGGCGCTGCCGGGGGTTTAACGGTGGCGGCGGTGGCGGCGATGGCGGTCCCGGCCCGTTTCCTGGCTTCGGGGACGGGCCGGGGGGTTTCGGCGGGGGTGGTGCCTCGGACGTGAGGACGGGGACGTGCGCAAGCTCCCTGAGCTGCGATCTGGCCGCCCGCGTGTTGGTCGGCAGTGGTGGCGGCGGCGTTGGCTCGGCCAGTGGCGGTGGTGGAGGACACCCGTCAGGGGGTTCAGGAACCTCCGAGCAGGGTGGTGGCGGCGGCGGCGGTGGCCAGAGCGCCGGCGGGAGTGGTGGTGCCGGCGGGAGCGACCTTTCGGGTTGCGCTGCCGGAACTGGCACGGACGGCGGTGTGGCGACCCAGAATTCAGGGGGTCCGGGCGGCGCAGGCGGCAGCACACCCGGCCCGCTACCGGGCCCGGGTGGTCCAGGTGCTGGTGGTGGCGGCGGGGGCTACTGGGGTGGTGGCGGCGGTGGCGGCGGATGCGGGCTCGCGGGTGCTGGAGGTGGTGGGGGTGGCTCCAGCTTCGGTCCGGCGGACGCGACGTTCACCGACGCCACGCAGTCGGGGAATGGGATGGTGACGATCAGCTACGTGGCCGCGGCGGCGCAGGTGAGCTCGTCGTCATTGAGCTTCTCAACGCAGGCGCCGAGCACGATCAGCGCTCCGCGAACGGTCACGATCACCGACACTGGGCTTGCCGCGCTGGTCGTGACGGGCCTGACGTTTGCCGGCACCGATCCGCAGGACTACCTGATTACTTCCAACGGGTGTCTGGCTCCGATCGCGCCCGGCGTGAGCTGCACGGTCGGCGTCGCTTTCGCGCCGCAGCAGCAGGGACCGAGCAGCGCGACGTTGCAGATCGCAAGCAACGACCCGAACGGTCCAGCGAGCGTGTCGCTGTCGGGCACCGGCGGGCAGTTGCCGCAGGGCCAGACCGGACCGACCGGGGCGACCGGCCCTACCGGACCCGCCGGGGCGACCGGGCCGACGGGGGCGATCGGGGCGACCGGCCCTCCCGGACCCGCCGGTGCGACCGGGGCGACCGGGGCTCGGGGTCCTGCCGGGCAGATCGAGCTGGTGGTCTGCAGGACCGTGACCAAGACGAGGACCAAGCACGGACGCAAGGTCGCGGTCAAGGTGAAGAAGTGCACGACCAGGCTGGTGTCAGGCACGGTCAAGTTCACGATCGCCAGCCACGCCGTTGAAGCCAACCTCTCCCGCGCCGGGGTTACCTACGCCACCGGGAGGGCGATCCCAACCGGCACAGGCCAGCTGGAGCTAGTGGTCACCCGGCGGACCCACCCGCTGCGACCGGGCCGCTACATCCTGACGCTCAGGAGCCGCCACGAAGGACGCCAAATCCTCGAACGCACAGCGATCACCATCACCTGATCACCCCTCAACGGCCACGCCCAGCCGCTAGGTCCACCCAAACCAGGAGGCCAAGTGCCATCCAACCCGGGCCCTTCGGTCGGGAGGAGATCACGTCCGCTTCCGCTCGGAGCCACACACCGCCGCCGATCTCGCCCACAGGCCCCCAAAACAGCCGACCGCACACACCCCGCCCCAGACGCCTGACCGCGGCCTCACGAACGACGCGGACCGATCGTTCTCGCCGACGCCTCGCTCCCGCATACGCTAGCCGTCCGGCGAAGCGGAAGCCAAATTCAATGCTGCTCGGCCAGCGACGGAGATGGCATGAACGGCCCGTGATCCGAGCGGGGTCGGGCAGCATGTGAAGGTGGTCGGACCCTCCGCATCGAACGGCGTCGTAGGCGCGCGCGGGTACCAGGCGCGCTGCCGGCCATACGAATAGGAGGTACCGACCGTGAGCGACGGTAAGGGGTCGGTCGCCCGGAACGCTGCTGGCGTGGCGCCCGGCGTCGTTGGCCGGGGCGATCATCGCTGGGTTCGACTTGCATTGCGCCAGATCACCCTTGACTGCCTGGACTCGGCCAGCGGCAAGGTCTTTCGCGGGCGGACCTGACCTCAGAAGCGCGCCTCCACCAAACCAGGGCAGAACCATGCCTACATACTTAGGCGGCCACTCCCGTGGGGGTTAGGGGTATGGGGCTGGTTGGGGGTCGGGGCTGCCGGGGGTCAGTGGTGGTTGAGGATCTTGGTTGTGTAGGGGGAGTTGACGACCAGCGTGAAGGTCTTGACGAGCGTCCAGGTCCCGTGCTTGTCGATGCGGAGGAGGATCCGGATGGTTCGGTGGGGGACCAGTTGCCCGTGCCAGCGCCCAGCGACCCGGATGCTGTTCGGGCCTTTGTGGCCGTGCAGGGTGCTGATCGCCAGTTGCTTCCAGTGTCCGTGGAGCTTGGCCATCAGCGTCAGCCGCACGTCGGTCCCGGTGGTCAGGGTGAAGTGAAGTCTGGTGGTGGGGTAGGTGCAGTGCTTGCACCAGGTGACGGTCGCGTTGGTGAGCTTGACCGCGGAGATCGTGACCGGCGGGGTGACCGTCGGCGCGGGCATGGCCGGTGGTGGGTTGGTGGTGGTCGGTGCCGCGGGGGTCGGCTGGGGGGCTGGTGGTGGGGCGGTAACCGTGTAGGTGATGCTGGCCGTCCCGGTCTGACCGTCGCGGCTGGTCGCCGTGACCGTATAGGTATGCGTACCTGCGGTCGAGGTATCGAGAACCCCCGGCGAGCTTGACCCGGCCGAGTCGGTGCACGACCTGATCCCGGGACCGTCGGTCCCCTCCAAGCACGAGAACGACGTCGGCACCTTTTGGCCGACTGTGAACGTCCCACCATCCGCCGGCGAGCCGATCGACGCCGTCGGCGGCCCGCCGACCGTGTAGGTGATGGTTGCAGCGCCGGTTGACCGTCGCGGCTGGTCGCCGTGACCGTGTAAGTGTGCGAGCCGGCGGTCGTGGTATCGAGAACCCCAGGCGGGCTTGACCCGGCCGAGTCGGTGCATGACTTGATCCCCGGGCCGTCGGTCGCCTCGGCGCAACTGAAGCTCGTCGCCACATGCTGGCCGACCGCGAACGTCCCACCGCCCGCGGGGGATGAGATCTGCGCCGACGGCGCTGCCGCGACCGTGTAGCTGATGCCAGCGGTGCCGACCTGACCGTCCTGGCTGGTCGCCGTAACCGTGTAGGTATGGGTGCCGGCGGTCGTGGTATCAAGAACCCCCGGTGAGCTCGACGCGGATGAGTCGCTGCACGACTCGATCCCGGGACCATCCGTCCCCTCCGAGCAACTAAAGCTCGTCGCCACACGCTGGCCGACCGCGTAAGTCCCACCGCCCGCCGGCGATGAGATCTGCGCCGACGGCGCTGCCGCGACCGTGTAGCTGATGCTCGCGGTGCCGACCTGTCCGTCCTGGCTGGTCGCCGTGACCGTGTAGGTATGCCTCCCAAGCGTCGAGGTGTCCAGTGCACCCGGCGAACCCGACCCGTTCGAATCCATGCACGAACTGATCCCCGGGCCGTCGGACCCCTCAGCGCAGCTAAAGCTCGTCGCCACATGCTCGCCCACCGCGAAAACCTGGTCGTTCGCGGGCGAGGAGATCGACGCCGACGGCGCCGCCGCGACCGTATAGGAGATGCTCGCGGTCGCGGTCTGCCCGTCCAGGCTGGTCGCCGTCACCGTGTAGGTGTGCGTCCCAAGCGTCGAGGTATCCACTGTGCCCGGCGAACCCGACCCGTTCGAATCCTTGCACGATTGAGATCCCCGGTCCGGCCGCACTATCCGCACACGAGAAGGTCGTCGCCACCACCTGCCCGACCGTGTACGTCTGACCTGTCGATCGGCGCGCCGATCGACGCCGGGGGAGCGACCGAGAACACCGACACCGTGCTGGCGTTGCTATTGGCGGTCGCGAGCAGCCCCCCACCCGGGCTGAACGCCTACCGAGAACGGTTCGCCCCAAAGGAGAGGTATCCACTGCACCCGCGAGCCGACCGTCGAATCTTCCGACGAGGTGCCGGACCGGCCGCATATCCGCACACGAGAGGTAATCGCCACCACCTGCCCGACCGTGTACGTCTGCCAGATCGGCGCGCCGATCGACGCGGTCGGGGGAGCGACCGAGAACACCGACACCGTCTTAGCGGCGGCGTTGGCGGTCGCGAGCAGCCCCCCACCCGGGCTGAACGCCACCGAGCACGGTGCGAGGCCGGTGGCAAACGGAGAGCCCGTGACCGGCGTGAACGCCGGCGGCGCCGCCAGCGCCCCGCCAGCACCAGCCAACCACCACACCCCCACCACCAACCCGACCGCCAGCCAACGACCACCACGAGCCAGAACCCGCCCACCCAACACCCCAACGCCAACTACCCGCCCCGCCGTCACGATCATCGCCAACCCCTCAGTCTTGCGACGGCCCCCGGCAAGCAACGCCAACATCTGGGCCCTCCCTGACTGGACCCTCTAAGCCGGTCGGCACAGTCCAACAGGGCAAACCGGCCAGCGAACCGTCCGAACCAGCTTACGCCCTTCAGTCACTCCGGGTCTGTCAGAGGAAGTGTGTGGGCATGAGCGAAACGGATCGCCATGTCTAATCCAAGAGAAGAATCCTGTTTGTGTGCCCGGTTCTGAACCGTCGAGTCGGAGAGATCCGGTTCGTTGGGTCCGGGGAGGCTGGCAGCCTTGAGGGCGTGTCGGATGAGCTGAAGCGCCGTTTGCCGGACGCGGTCGTTGACGAGCTGCTGGCCGGCGCGAAGACCGAGGAGGAGATCGTCGGGCCGGGCGGTGTGCTCGCGCAGTTGACCAAGCGGCTGGTCGAGCGGGCGCTCGAGGTTGAGCTGACCGACCACCTCGGCTATGAGCCGCACCAGGAGCCGCCCGGCGGCGCGGGAACACGCGCAACGGGTCGACGGCCAAGACGTTGATCACCGAGAACGGGCCGGTGGGGATCGACACGCCGCGGGATCGCGACGGGAGCTTTGAGCCGCAGATCGTCCGCAAGCGCCAGCGGCGGTTTGAGGGGTTTGACGAGAAGATCCTCGCGCTTTACTGCCGCGGGGCTGTCGACCCGGGAGATCGAGCGGTTCCTGGCAGAGCTCTACGGCGTCCAGGTCAGTCGCGATCTGATCTCGAGGTCACCGACGCCGTCATGGACGACGTCCGCGCTTGGCAGTCGCGGCCGCTGGATGACGTCTACCCGGTCGTGTTCCTCGACGCGTTCATCCTGAAGGTCCGAGAGAAGGGTCGGTGCAGCGCGGAGCGTGCTACCTCGCGCTCGGCGTCCGCCTCGACGGCAGCGCGACGTGCTCGGGATGTGGTTTCAGGATACCGAGGGCGCGAAATTCTGGATGCACGTCCTCGGCGAGCTCAAACGCCGCGGCGTCAGGGACATCCTGATCTGCTGCGTCGACGGGCTGACCGGGTTCCCCGAGGCGATCGAGGCGGTCTTCCCACTCACGACCGTCCAGACATGCGTCGTGCATCTGATTCGCCGATCACTGCGCTACGTCCCCCGCCGCGAGCTCGAGAAGGTCGCCAAGGACCTGAAACCGATCTACACCGCCGTCGACGCTGACGCCGCCTGGCAGGCGCTAGAGGCGTTCGACGCAAAATGGGGTGAGCGGTTCCCGCCGGTCGTGCAGGCCTGGCAGGACGCCTGGGAGCACTTCACCCCGTTTCTGCGGTTCACCGACGAGGTCCGCCGCGTCGTCTACACGACGGATGAAAGTGTCAACCCCCGGATCGGTTGCGAGCGGTCACGTGCCGGGGTTAGGCCTCTGGCAGGGCGTGGTCGACCCCCGAGCGAAGCGCAGGTTCTGGGACTGAGGCCTGCCGCGCAGCTTGCCCCGCTGAGGGCCTTTTCAGTCGCGTCCCATTGGCGGCGGCCACGCCCGCCTTCGGTCTTGGCCGGCCTTGGCTTGCCAGTCGGCGACCTGCTGGCGGTAGGCGTGCTCGGCTTGCTCGGCGAGCTCGCGCTCGCGGCGGCGGACCTCTTTGAGGGAGTAGTGCGGCGGCCTTGCCTTTCTGGCCGCGGCGGGACGGCATCCCGGCGCGCAGCTCGAGCGCGCGGAGCTTCTTGTCGGTCAGCGACGGGCGGGCGAACGCGTAGTCCTCGCCGCGTTCGATCATCGTGCCAGCACAGCACCGCGAGCTTGCGGGCGGTCGCGACGACGGCGATCTGCATCCCGCGCCGGGCGCGCACGCGCTGATAGAACGCCGCGCAGCGGACCGGGGGTCTTGACGCGCGACCCACGCGGCCTCGACGAGCATCCCGCGCGCGTGCGCGCGGCCGTGCTTGGTGATCCGCCCGTGGCTGGCCGGCTGCCCGCCGGACTGCTTGCACCCGCGGGTTCAGCCCGAGATAGGACGACCAGCTGCTCCGGGTGACGGAACCGGCGAGAAGTCACCGACCGCGGCCACGATCGACAGCGCGACGGTGGCGTCGACGCCGGGGATGGTCATCAGCCGCTTGACCTCCGGCGCTCCAAGCGCGACGCGGCCGAGCGTCGGCGTCGATGATCCGCAGCTCCTGGGCGTGGAAGTCCAGCTGCCGCAGCAGCGCCGCGACCGCGAGCGCCTCATCGGCCGGCAGGTGCTGGTCGGCCAGCCAGCAGCGGCCCTTGATCCCGAACAGGTCCGCGGCCGGGCAGCGCGGGACCAGGTTGCGGTGCAGGATCGCCTGCACCTGGTTCTTCAACCGGGTGCGCTGCCGGACGATGTGCGCGCGCCGCGCGACCTGCCGGCGCAGCGCCTGCGTGGCCTGCGTCGGCCACCCACACCGACGGCAGATAGTCGGCCGCCAGCAGCTGCGCCAGCACCTCGGCGTCGACCTTGTCGGTCTTGACCTTCGCCTCGGCGATCGCCCGCGTCTTCACCGGGTTGGACACCACCACCCGCGCCACCCGCGGCTCGCAGCAGCCGTGACGATCGCGTGCGTGTTGCACGTCGCCTCCATCGCCACCTCGTCGTCCGGGCCCAGGCTGTCGGCGAACATCCGCAGCGCCTCGGCGGTCAGGCCGATCTGCCCGGCCTGGCTGACCACGCCGTCCTGCCAGATCGCCACCTGCGCGAACTCGCGATGCACATCCAGCCCGATACACCGCGCGTCCCATCACTCACCTCCACAGCTGATTGACGATCGATGGGAGCCAGGCGGGCGAACGACACCTACGGATCCGCGCTCGACAGCGCATCCGGGCAAGTCGCAGGGGCGGCCATCTACTAACACGGGCTCAAAGCCCATCGAACAGACACGGCCTGCCCAACCTGCGTTCGCTCCCGGATGCCCCGTCCCGGACGGTCGCACCGTACTCACCAACCCGGACGCGCACAACAGCTGCAACGCCAGTCGTAGGCGCGGAGGCATCTGCTGCCTTTCATACCGGCCACCAACGCCATAGAAGCGCTGAACCGGCAGCTGCGCAAGACGATCAAGACCAAAGGCCACTTCCCCTCGGAGGACTCGGCCAGAAAGCTGCTCTACCTCGCGATCCAGAACGCGACCCCGCAGTGGACCCGCACGCGGGCGTGGACAAAGGCACTGCTCGCGTTCAAGATCGAGTTCGGCGACCGGCTCCCGGACGCAAACTGACACCCAGACAACGACAACCCTCAACCCCTGCCTTAGATTCAAGTCAAACACCGCCCACACAGTTCACCTGACGCCCTCGTCACTCCCGGTAGAGGTTCCAGGGTGCGTGGGTGTCACGCTCACCTTGGGGGCGTGGTGCCTATGTAGACGCCGGTTTCGGGCGACGACCGCGGCGCTGCTGGTCGATCAGGGGGCCGTCTCGTGGCCGGGCTTGGCTCATATCAGGGCTGGCGGGCGCCACGGGTGGAGCGGGCGTTGACATATGGCGCGAGTGTGCTTAGCTTGCCGCGAAGCACGCCGGGATGTGGTTTGGTCGGTGATCACAAGGTGCGAGGCGAGTGATGGGTAGTTCGGGCGGGGCTTGGCGCGGATGCTTGAACCGAACGCGAGGCGGTTTGGTGTTCTTGGCCGCGGGTGTGTGCTGCGCGTTGTGTGCGCCGGGTGCCGCGTGGGCGATGAGCACGAGCGCTACGTGACTAATGGGTCGCAAACGGGGCGGACGGAATTTCTCAGTACGACATCGGCACCGGCGGCGGCTGTCGCCGAAGGCGACCCCGACGGTGGCCGGCGGCGACGAGCCGTTCCCGGTCGCGGTCAGCCCGGATGGAAAGAGCGTCTACGTCGGCAACTTCAACACGAACGGCGCGGGCGGGATCTCGCAGTACGACGTCGGCGCCGGGCGGGCGCTGACGCCGATGGCCACCGCCGACGGTCGCCGCCGGCGACGAACCAGGTCGCGATCGCGGTCAGCCCGGACGGCAACAGCGTCTACGTCGCCAACTCCGACACGAATGGCGCCGGCGGGATCTCGCAGTACGACGTCGGCGCGGGCGGCGCGCTGACGCCGATGGCGACCCCGACCGTCGCGGCCGGCGACGACCGGAGGCGATCGCGGTCAGCCCGGATGGCAAGAGCGTCTACGTCGCCAACTACGACACCAACGGCGCGGGCGGGATCTCGCAGTATGACGTCGGCCCGGCGGCGCGCTGACGCCGAAGGCCACCCCGACGGTCGCCGGCGGCGACGCACCGAACGGGATCGCGGTCCGCCCGGATGGGGTCAGTGTGTACGTGACGAACTTCAACACCAACGGTGCGGGCGGGATCTCGCAGTACGACGTCGGCGCTGACGGCGCGTTGACGCCGAAGGCCACCCCCACCGTCGCGGCCGGGAACGGACCGTTTCCGATTGCGGTCAGCCCAGACGGGAAGAGCGTCTACGTCGCCAACACCAACACCAACCCGGCGGACCCGGACGGCATCTCCGAGTACGACGTCGGCGCAAACGGCGAGCTGACGCCGAAGGCGGCCGCGACGATCGCGGGCGGAGACGCTCCGTATGGGATCGCGGTCACCCCGGATGGGAAGAGCGTCTACATCGCCAACATCAACGCCACTGGGGCGGGCGGGGTCTCCCAATATGACATCGGCGCCGGCGGCGAGCTCTCGCCGAAGGCAACCCCGACGGTCGCGGCCGGCGGCGAGCCGAACGGTATCTCGGTGCTTCCCGACCAGGGTCCGACGGCCTCGTTTTCCGACGGCGCCGCTCCGGCGGGCTCGGCGAGCTCGTTCGACGGGTCGGAGTCGAGCGATTCCGACGGGACCGTCGTGCGCTATGACTGGAACTTCGGCGACGGGACGACGCTGGCCAACGGCACAGCCGATCCCACCCACCGTACGCCATCCCCGGGACCTACACCGTGACACTGACGGTGACCGACGACGCCGGCTGTTCGACCACGATCGTGTTCACCGGCCAGACCGCGTACTGCAACGGCAGCCCGACGGCAACCGCAGCCCACACCATCACCGTCCCCCCACCCGGCGCCGCAGCCAACCCCATCACGGTCCCCCCGCCCGCCGCTGCAGCAGCGAGCCCGCTCGCGCCGGTGGTGACGACGGGGCCGGCGAGCGGGATCGGGGCCAGCTCAGCAGCCGTGACCGGGTCGGTGAACCCGGACGGAGCGACGACGAGCTACCACTTCCAATACGGCACCTCAAGCCACTACGACCACTCGACCCATGCGCGCAGCGCCGGCTCGGGAACCAGCGCTGTGAACGTGTCCGCTCACCTGACCCGGCTGCACCCCGGGGCGATCTACCACTACCGGCGATCGGCGCCAGCGCTGGTGGAACCCGCTCAGGCACCGACCGCACCTTCCGCACCAAGGCCGCGATCGCGATCGCGGGTGTCTCCCGCGTCGCTTGCACGCGTGCGCCGAGCGCCACGTTACGGATCCGCGTGACCTCCTTCCTGCGCGAGCGCACCACGGTCAGGCTGGACGGCCGGCGGATCGCCCACGGCCCCCGCGCCGCGTTACGGGTCCGCCTCGCGCTCGCCCACGCCGGCCGCCACACGATCACCGTGACGACCACCAGCCGCGCCGGCACCACCACCCGGAGGCTGCACTTCTCAATCTGTGCCGCCCATCGTCCGAGATCCAGCCGCTAACGAAAACGCCTGAGCTGGGCACAGCCCAGGCTCACGCTTCCCTGGCCCGCCCCGAAGAGATAGACGCCAAGGAGCCGCCCATGCCGCGTTGGCTGACACTCGCTTACGCAGAATCGCATCGGGTGCGACAAAGACATGGGGCGGACCAAGCAGCACCAGCGTCTGCCGGCTCCCTCGCGGCGAAAGCAGCTGTCAGCACGAGAGCGCCCAGCCGGCGACGTTGCCGCAGCAGCGCGAACGGCGACCGACCCTTGAGACTGGTCAGACCAAGCATCAAACGCGCCATTGCCACCGAGCTGCGGAACCTGCTTGGATTACTGAGCGAGCCCACGGCGAGGAGGTGCCATGAACATAGAGCTCCTCTCGACGGTGGCGGTGATCGCGCCCGATCCGCCCCGCCAATCGCAGGCTGTACGTCGATGCGCTCGGGCTGCGACTCGAGAGCCAATGGAACGACTATCAGGCGACACAGGAGCTCAAGCCAGCCGGCTTATCCGACGACGGCGACGACTTCTTCGCGGAAGCGGGCAAGCACCTCGGCGGCGGCCGGGGTAAGAATCAGGTGCCGGAGGCCGAGCCGGTTCGCTCGCTCCAGCAACTGCTCTCGCATCCGCGCGGGCGGGCCGATGAATAGGTATGGGCAGTCGGCGAGGGACTGTTGGTCGATTTCCGCGTCGCGACAGAATTCGCTCTCGACATTCTCAACGTCTCGCGCTGAACAGAACCGAACGGCTGTCACCAACAGGGAGAACTCCACAGACGCAGGATCGCGCCCAGCGGCGGTCGCGGTTTCTCTCACCCGGCTCACCGACCCGTCAAGGTCATCGACGATAGTTCTGAGGCGGCGCACGTTATCCCTAAAGACGGGGTGGGCGCCTGCCAGCTTCAGACCCCGCGACGAGCCGTTTAGATCGACGATGTCGGCGTGAAGCCCAGCGATATCAAGCAACCGATCGGACCCGCCTCCGACCAGCAGTCGCGGAGGAGATTCAGGGACCGGTCCGAGTGGGAGTTCCTGCGCGGTGATGTGCGTCCCGGCGAGATTCGCAAAACCTTCGTCGAACACATCTCTTGCGAGCGCGGCCGTCTCCTCCAACCGGTCGAGTCGTGATGCGAACGGAGGAAAGTCCAAACCCAATGCGGTGAATTCCTCAGGATTCCAGCCCGCACCGATACCCGCGATCACGCGCTCACCGCCGAATTGCGCGGCCAGAGCCAGGAACGATCTGATCGCCAGCGCGGGGTGCCCCAGCCCAGTATTCACGACGCAGCTTCCGAGCATCAGCGTCTCTGACAACGCCCCGGCGATCGCGAGCCTAACGAATGGGTCGCTGCCTCTGTCGGCCTCGTGTCGAGGCCCACCGGCGGTGACAAAGAGGTGGTCGGTGACGAAGAACCCATCAAGTCCGGCCGCCTCAATCGACCTGATCTGGTCGCGAAGGTCGCCATCTCCAGTCACACCCAGCGTGTGGACCTTAATCATTCTCTTGCCTCGCAATACTCACTCGATCCTCCTGTGACAGCAGTTCGGACTAAGACTTAACCTCAAGCCAGCGTGAAGACGCTGAAGCTGTTGTCTCCGCGCCCCATACGCTCGCTGGCATCTCGTGCGCATACTGATCCGCAAACGTCCATCTACGCGCAGCTCGGGCGCCAGCGCCGAGGTGATATCGAGGCGCTCTGCTGGCGCACCCGAAGAAAGGAAGGTCATGGACTCGCAAGAGATCACCGAAGAGCTCGGGCATCCCGGTGCGCGGAACCTACTTGACTCGGCGACGCTCCTCCGGCTCGCCTACAACGGATCAGACGGCTTCCCGCGAGTGATCCCGATCGGGTTCTACTGGAACCGGAAACCAGATCGTCGTCTGTACGGCGGCGACCGCGCCCAAGGTGAAGGCTCTGTCGTCGCGTCCGAACGTCGCGATGACGACCGACGTCGGCGAGACGCCTGGGGATGCAAAGGCGCTCCTTGTGCGTGGGCTCGCACGCGTGGACATCGTGGACGGCGTTCCCAACGAGTACCCCGCGGCATCGAAGAAGTACCGGGCCCAGACCAGGCGACGGATTTCGAGGGCCAGGTAAGGTCGATTTACGACCAGATGGCACGTATCTTCATCGAGCCGGTATGGGCCCGGTTCTTCGACTTCAGTGTGGGACGCCTGCCCTCGTTCCTGACGAAGTTGGTGGGGGATGCCTAGCGGGAAATCGCGCGCCACCGCGCCGAACGTGGGTGCTTCGCTGGAGCTGTCGTCGGCATGTTGACCGGTGGGCGGCATCGGGCTCGTCACGTTCGTGCGCCCGGAAGGGTCAACGTTGAGGAGGCAATCCAAGCCAGCTAACAGGAGGTCAGATCGTGTCGACCAATCAGAAGATCGCAGTGGCGGGCGCGACCGGGCGCGTGGGTCATCACGTCGTCGACATTCTCACGGAGCGCGAGTTCGAGGTCGTGCCGATCTCGCGCAGCGGAGGTGTGGATGTGATTACAGGCGAGGGACTCGATGACGCGCTGTCCGGCGTCGGGTGCATTGTCGACACGGCCACCGGATCGTCACCCGAGGAGCAACCGGCGACGGAGTTCTTCATGACCGCGGCGAACAACCTGCAGCAGGCGGGTGAGCGCGCGGGCGTGCAACGAATCATCGTCGTGTCGATCATCAACACCGACCGGCTGCAGGGCGGGTATTCGATCGCGAAGGTTGCACATGAACAGGCGACGCTTTCCGGGTCGATCCCCACGCGCGTGCTACGTGCGGCGCAGTTCCACGAGTTCGTGGCCCAGTTAGTGCAGTGGGGAACGCAGGGCGATGTCGCCTATGTGCCGGAGACGCGCACGCAGCTGGTCGCCGCTCGGACCGTCGCCGAGACACTCGCCGACCTGGCCGCCGATCCGAGCGCGGCCCCGGGGCCGACGCTCGAAATCGCGGGTCCGCGCGAGGAGAGCCTCGTCGAAATGGCGAAGCTGCTCGTCACGCGGCGTGGCGAGACGCTGACGGTCGAAGCCGTTAGCGACCCGGTCGACGGCAAGGCCAACGAATCGGGCGTCCTTCTCCCCGGCCCGGACGCGATCCTCGGCGGTCCAACGTTCGAGGAGTGGCTGGACTCGACCGGCGGCTGAATCGAACACCGGCAGGCCGTAGTCGCACAGCTCGTTACATGCCAGGCCTCTAATCAGACCTACGCCTGCGACTCGGGCCCATCGGGCGCGGTGCTGCTCCAACACGGGCGAACCTCGATCGCGAAGTAACCGGCGAGTGGATGCGTGGCCGCGAGCTCGATCGCCTCGTGCCGATCGGCGGCGCGGACAACATCAATGGCGACCAGGGAGTCCTCGACGTCGAGGAACGTGCCGTCGTGGACCTGGATGTCCCCGAGCGCGGCAACGGAGCGTCTTGGCAGTCTCCGGGCCACCCAGCTCACCCCCGAGAATGAACGCGCCGCGCGCCTCGAGTCCCTGCCGCCAGGCGTCACACCCCCTCAGCACCCCGCTTTCGACGGCCGGCGCCGCGCACGCCCACGCCATCAGCAGGTACGGGATACCGGTCGAGTCGTCTCCGCCTCCCAATGCGGCCACGTTCGGTCCCAACCGCGGCTCTTGTCGGAACGGTCGGATCTCGGTGGGGAGGAACGGAGCCACCGGGCTCAGTGACTCCAGCTCGATTGCCTCGGCTCCGTCCTATACGACAGCGCAACGGCGACCAGTCCCCTCCAACAGGGTGTCGCTGTCAGGCGGGGCGGCCTTCTGCCCCGCCTGACAGACCGCTCTGCCCTCCTCCACTCCCAATGTCTGCTGATCGAATCGCCCATAGCACCACGTCGCTCGAACCCAACCACGTGCTTGGCGCGACTACTCCGGCCTCCCTGCTCGCTCGGCAGCTGACCGTCGAGTTCGTTGGATCGTTTGTCCTAGTCCACCATCGGCCTTGCGATGTCGACCAAGCGAGCAGGGGACCTGCCCCGCTCGCGATCGGTAGGCGCTGATGGTGATGGTGTTCGCGCGGGTGCGCGCTGATCATCGCGATCCCAAAATGCAGGTGTCTCGACACTCTTTCACCGAGACCTCAGATTCGCCATATCCGCGCATCACGTTCTTGCATGCTCGCTGCTAACGGTCAGCTCGATGCAGAAGTCTCCGGCGAATTGGGTCGCGCCGTCAGACGGACTCTGACTCCTGGTACTGGTCGGCGAAACGCCCGAGCAGCAGTCATGCGTTCACTGCTACGTCGGCAACTAAGGGGAAGTGTCCGAGCTCGTGTGGAACCGAGCGCCACCACGGCGCGTCGATCGCGGACGCTCCCGATTTGGGGAAGACCTCGCTCCCAGGTGTCGGAGACACGTCGGCCCCCCGGAGTGCCAGGCATTGCCCGGGGTGGTTTGCCCCGATGCCCCCGGACCCTGGCTGGAGCCCGTACAGGAATTACGGACCGCGATTGGTTGTGCTGGTCGATGCCGTCTCGGTGCTGATTGCGGTTGGGATGAACGGCTTCTACCACCACGCGATCGGTTGACGGTAGGGATAGCCCCACTCGAAGCTTCGGGTCTCCCGGCTGGCCCGACGAACCCGGGGGGTTCAAGCTCGGCGCATGTTCAAACGACGCGCACACGGAAGCTCGCATCAGACCGTCGTGCTCGCTAGTCCAGGTGGCGCCGGCCAGTCTCGCGGATCCGTCCGAAGGGTGATCGTGAAGGGGCCGTCGAGGTCAGGCAAGGCGATCCTGATGTATCGCATGGCGCTCCGCGTCGCTCCGATCCTCGCGACCGCGCTGCTGCTCGCCGCGTGCGGCTCCATCATCGGCGCCAATGCGTACAAGCCGGTCCACTCCCACCGGACCTGGTCTGGGCCTGTCGATTCCCTCGATCTCGATGTCGGCAACGGCTCGGTGACCCTCGTCGGCAGCCACCAGGCCGGCGCGGTCGTCCGGGCGGACGGTGCGGATGGCCTCACCAAGCCGACCAACGAGCAGACCCTGACCGGCGGCACCCTGCGCATCCGCTCGTCGTGCGGGCGCGTCGTCATCGCCACCAACCGCTGCTCGCTGTCCTACCGGGTCAGGCTGCCCGCCGGGGCCACCGTCGTCGCCGACACCTCAGACGGCCGGGTCAGCGCCGATAGCCTTACCGGCAGCGTGACGCTCACCTCCAGCGACGGGCGGATTTCCGTCAACTCCCCGGCCGGCAGGGTCAGCGCACACAGCGACGACGGACAGGTCCGAATCATCGGCGCCACGGCCAAGGTGGTCACGGCGTCCAGCCGGGACGGCCAAGTCCAGGTCGGCTTCCGCCAGCCACCCCGGAGCGTCACCGCGCATTCCAACGACGGGTCCGTGACCCTGAACTCCCCGGCCGGAATAGTCAGCGCACACAGCGATGAGGGGCAGGTGCGGATCACCGGCGCCACAGCCAAGGTGGTCACGGCGTCCAGCGAGGACGGCCAGATCCATGTCGGCCTCCGTCAGCCACCCCGAAGCATCACCGCGCATTCCAACG
This sequence comes from uncultured Solirubrobacterales bacterium, assembly GCA_963805095.1. Taxonomy (GTDB): domain Bacteria; phylum Actinomycetota; class Thermoleophilia; order Solirubrobacterales; family Solirubrobacteraceae; genus Palsa-465. Next base: position 482,260 of record CAWDSW010000004.1, on the reverse strand, counting down.
ACGGGTCGGTGACCATCGGCGTTCCCGATACCTCCGACTCCTACAAGATGGACGCCCGCTCGGCTGACGGGGGCGTGTCCACCCCCGTACGCACCAACCCCTTCACCAGCCGAACCATCACCGCCACCTCCGGCGACGGCTCTGTGATCGTGCGCTACGGCTCGGCCTTCTAACTCCCACAGCAAGGAACCGGCCGCCTGTCGGTGCGCTACTCGACGGCTCTGCGAAGCGGCAACTGAGCCACACAGGTCGCGAATCGCTCCAAAGACACTGGCTCCCACAAATCCTCGGTTGCAGCTATGGCCCCAACTTCCGCTTCGTCCGGTCCGCTGGCCCAAGCGACAGTCGGCGCATCTCGAGCGGCCTCAGGTGATGTTCCTCGTTCGTGTAAGCGTGGCCACCAGCCGGGAACCCTGGCTCCGCACGATCTGTTTGACCGCCCAAGCACCGACCGACGGCTTCCGCAACGCCGCGACCCCGTTCGCCCGCTCACGCCGTTTCCCGCCTCGCAGCTGCTCGACCAACGCCGCCCGCGCCGGCACGACACGATCAACCGCCAACCCGTACAAATCGTCGGGAGAATCAACGGACAAGCGCTGATGGTAAGCGGCCCAAGCAGCAGTCACGTCTTCGCTGCTACGTCGGCGACATCAGCAGCAGCCTTCGTAGATGGCATCAGAGACGGTCGGAACTGGACGCCTGATACCGACTGTACGACGCGACGCCGCTGCTCCCCCGGAGTTGGCCTGTCTTACACTAGCTTCACGTGAAAGGCAAGGAGTTCCCATCATATTCCGACGTCGCCTAGGTTCTCGGTTGATCCGGCTGATCAGCATTTCAGCGCTGGTCGTCGCCGGATTCTCAGCGCTGGTCATCGCCCGGTTCGCGCAAAGCAGCTCGGCGGCACCTGCTTCGGCCCGGGCGGCTGCAGTAACTGGTCGATTCATCTGGGCTGCGCACGATAACGGCACTATCGGGGTCTACAACATCAATAGGCCCTACAGTCTCGTGCAGACGATTCGCGTGTTCAGTGGCACCGCAGACGTCCGGGGTGCAACAGCAGCAGCCGCAACGCACATGTTCTATGTGATGTACAACCAAAACAATCACGGTTATGTGGCTAAAGTTGACCTTGTGACTCACAGGGTCGTCTGGGACAAAGACCTGCATAACCCGGGTGTGGACAGGGGCAATGTGACGCCTGACGGGCAAACACTCTATCTTCCCACCTGGGAAAGTGATCCCAAGTCACATTATGAACTTGTGGTTAACGCCGTTACAGGTGCAATAAAGGGAAAGATCACCGGAGGAATCACGGCGTTCCCTGCGAGAAGTCATGACACGATCGTCAGCCTCGACGGCAAATACGTGTTCATGGAAACCAAGTCGCCGACCGGTACGCTGTATATAGCTTCAACCGCAAGCAATAAGATCGTGAAGACGATCAGTGGCTATTGCTGCACCCAAGTGCTTGCTCCCTTCTCAGTGAACGGAGCAGGGACCCTTGTCGTCAATAATGTCAACGGGCTCTACGGCTTCCAGGTCGGCAGTGTCAACACGGGCAAAGTGATCGCGACGGTTCGCCTCACCGGCACAAAAGGGCATGCCGGTCTACACGGAATCGCCTGGACGCCTAACGACAAGGAAGTGTGGGTTGTTGATAAAGGGACCGGGGCCCCCTACGTTCACGTCTTCAAGATGACCAACACGCAGGGAACCTCATGGACCCAGACACATCTCGTGACGCTGAGCAATGATAATCCTCACTGGATCACATTCTCAATCGACGGTCAATACGCCTATGTTGCAGGTCCGAAAGGGAGTGGAAAGCCGACAGACATCATCAGCACCAGCTCCTATAAACGTGTCGCTACGATTCCTGCTTCAGAGGATCTGCTGGAAGTCGACTTCAGCAATGGCGCCGTAACGCACGTCGGAAACCAGTTTGGTGTGGGACGCGTGCCATAGGCAAGCCGGGGCGTAGCTCGGCTTCGCTAGGTCCCGCTCCAGCTACAGACCCGAAAGGGCTGGTCGCAAGCAGCTTGGGCTTGTCGACGAGACCTGCTCCATCCACGAACCAGCATCAGTGTGGACGGCTGCAGAGCCCGGCAGCGTGAGTGCTGCTCCAGCTCTGGAACGACGATGAGCAGCAGTCGGCTGCTGACCCGCCCAATTGCGGCAAAACCAGCAGTCACGTCTTCCCTGCCACGTCGGCGACGAACCGGAAGTCACACCCGCCCTCGCTGCCGCGATGGCCGGGACCGGATCTGGAGGGTCGGTGATCGCGTTCGTGGCATAGCGCCCGTGACTCCTCTGGTTCTGGCGCGTGCCTTGGCGGGCGGCGTCTTGCCCAACTAGTACACGAAGTAGATCAGCGGGCGTCCATGCCGGTTGAGCAGGAAGTACGTCGTACTCCTGTGGTCACGGCCCGGCACAGTCCTAAGCGTGACTTGTGAGACAAGATCGCTCGGCCGCACGAGTATCTGACGATGCCTGAGTACGGGATCTCACGGAAGGGTCCGAGCACGAACTCTCGGCGGCCAGGAAGCTCACCCTTGTGCTTCCATGCCGCGCGGACATTCGATTGCCATGCTGGATCTGACACGGCGATGTCGTAAGACAAGCTAACCCGCGCAAACCGACTGACCTCGCGTCTTGATCACCCGGGACATAGGTCACGAGCCCAGGCACTTTCAGGCGCGCTAAGAAAAGGTCCGCAACAGGGGGCCTTTTCTGATTTCAGGACGGTCGTGCGCCGCGCGTGAACGGCCGTGGGTGCCACTTGCAGGGGAAGACGCCTCACCTCTGGGGCACGCGCCCTTGGGGTGCCGGTCCGGTGGTCGTCGGCGGTGAGACCTTCTGTACCTACCGGGATTGCGCCTGCCAGATTCGCCGCTTCCCGAACCCCACGCTCATCCCGCACCGCCCGCACGCAACCTTATGCCGGTCATACCGCCGTCTACGGCGACGGCCGTTCCGGTGATCGACGCAGATGCCGGCGAGGCAAGAAACGCGACGGTGCTCGCGACTTCTTCAGAGCTGACGAGCCTGCCATGCGGCTGGCGCGCCTCTAAGGCGGCTCGCTCGGCTACAGGATCGGCCGCGTCGGCGAGCAGTCGGGCCACCCATGGCGTGTCGGCTGTCCCAGGAACGACCGCGTTGACACGTATCCCCTGACGCACCAGATCCGCCGCCATGGCGAGTGTGAGTGCGTGAACCGCACCTTTCGAGGCCGCGTAGAGCGCACGGTCCGGCAACCCCAACGTCGCAACTATCGAAGACACGTTTACGATGGACGCGCGGCGAGAGTCGCGGAGCGCTGGCAACGCCTCCCTCGAAACACGGGCGATTCCGAGCACGTTTACGTCAAAGACATGACGCCATTCGTCGTCGTCGTTGTCCTCGACCCCGCCGCGCGCACCGATCCCGGCGCAGTTTACGAGCACGTCAAGTCCACCAAGACGCGCCACGCAGGCTGTAACCGCACCGCTAACAGCTGACGCGTCCGTCAGGTCAGCTTCCTCATAAACGACTCGGCTCATGTTGGTCGGCGCAATGTCGATGACCGCCACGTCGCGCCGGCATCCGACATGAGCGCAGCCGTCGCCAGCCCGATCCCTGACGAGGCGCCCGTTATCAACGTCCGCAATCCGATCAATTCGTTCATCGCTGTAATCCTTCGAAAGAGCGTCCGGAAGATCATACATCATACCTATGGTATGAGTGCTACCTCCTCGGCGCAAGACGAGGAGCACCCGACCTGATCCGAGTCCCACGCGTCGGAGCCATCTGAACCGGCTGCCTTACCGAAGCGAACCAACCCAACTCGACAGGACAAGAACGAACCTCGCCACCGTTCGCCGGCAGGATGGAACGCTAAGCCACGGCCGTTGTAGCCGATGACGAGGTCGTCGACCTCGCGGTGGCGGACCGCGATCCTCCGGTAGAGATGGAACCGCTTCTGTCCGCCGGAGACACTCCTCTCGCAAGGACTCGAGAAGGCGTCGAGTGAGGGACGGGCAGGGTCCCCCTCGAGTCGGTGATCTTGGAGGCTCGGGTGCAGTGTCCTGGAAAGTTCTGTCGCGGTCGGGCTCAACTACGCAGGCCATGTAACGGAGTCCGGACTCAGCGTGCCGGATTATTCGACCGTCTTCACCAAGACACCCGTTTCGGTACTCCGTGCGAGACACCGGGCTCGGACCGGTCAGTGGACGCTCGGCAAGTCGTTCGACACGCACGGAGTCATCGGGGCGTGGATCGTGGCTTCAGCGACCTAGCCCCTCATTCGCTAGCCACCCGCACGACCGCGAGTACACCCAGGCTGGTTGGGCCCGGAACCAATACGTTCCTCGGGCCGGGCGACAACGTCCGTGTGGAGATTGAAGGCATTGGCGCCGTGGAGAACCGGATTGTGCGAGAAGTTGTACAACGCCCTCGAGCCGAGCGGACATTGAGGCTTCACGGTGAGCGGGAGTCATTGGGAACATGGGAGTGGTGGCTGCCGACTCGTTGGTCGCGGTACTCACCGCGATGCCGGGCGAACCGGCGCGGGTAACTCGGCCCAGAGCCTTTCGTCAATTGGCGCCTTGAGCCATGTGCAATTCAGTTTCACCTGGGCCGGCGTTTGCATTCCGGCAACGACGCTGGCCACGGCACGATCGCGAAGGGGAAACTGCAAGGCGGCGACGGGCAGCTCGGTTCCCCGTCTCTTGCAAGCGCGAGCGCATGTGCGCGCGGCCTCCAGCATATCGGCGGGAACGGGACCGTAGTCGAACATGGCATCGTGGGCTGGCTCAGGTCGGGAGAGGAGACCCGAGTTGAACGGCGCAGCGGCGACGACCGCGACGGCGGCGGCGGCGCAGTCGTCCAGAAGAGACTCTGCCGACTGATCGACAAGCGTCCAGCGACCGGCAACCATGACGATGTCGACGTCGGTCTCCGCGACAAGCCGGCGCAGCGGCTCGACGAAGTTCATCCCGGCGCCCACGGCCCCTACGACTCCTTGGTTTCGCAGTTCGATCAGTGCGGGGATCGCTTCTGCGACGGCGACCTCCATGTGGTCTTCGGGATCGTGTACGTAGACAATGTCGATGTGTTCCAGCCCGAGGCGCTCAAGGCTCGACTCAATGCTCCGGAGCACTCCGTCGCGACTGTAGTCCCGCACTCGCCGGTAGTGGTCGGGGACTGCGAATCCTCCCGATTGAAGGTCCGAACCGGTCGGCGCGGGATTTGGGACCAACAGGCGTCCCACCTTGGTCGAGACTGCATACTCTGTGCGGGGTTTGTCTCCTAGCGCGGCGCCGAGGCGGAGCTCCGAGAGGCCGAGCCCGTAGTGGGGAGCCGTGTCGAAGTAGCGGATACCTCCGTCCCAGGCAGCTGCGACCGCCTCGGCGGCGGTCGCATGATCGACGGGGCGAAAGAGATTTCCGATCGGCGCCCCGCCGAAGCCCATTTCTGTGAGCGTCACTCCCGTGCTTCGAACCTCTCTCAGTTTCACGATCTGAGTTGGGCAGCTATGGCAGCCATAGGTCGCGCTCGTAGATCAGCTGAATGCGCCGCTCCGTATTGCCGGCATCGTCCAACGGCTGCTTGTACGGTGTCATCTGACGTTGCCAGGCCTGATCGACCGGATCGCGCGCGAGCAGTCGCATCGACTCGTCGAAATGCTCACACTCGGCGACGTGAAAGAGGTCGAGTCCGTCCCTGAAGATCAACCAGCGCCGCACTCCCGCTGCGCGCTGCGCGTCGAGAAGGTCCTGAGAAATCTGATCGTGCGCCTGCTTATAACCGTCGGCGGCGCCGGCGCGCAGACGTCCTCTGAGGCCCGCGACTTCCATGTCAGCCAAGGCCCTCGACGCGGGCTGGCGGTCTTAGCCGCCGGCCCGTGTCGACTTCGAAGAAGAGCATTGCCCTCGGCTTCGGGCGCAGGTTGACTCGCTCGCCCTTGCTCGGGGCAAGCTGCGGCTCAACCCGCGCGAGGACCGTCGCGGACCCCCGCGGGGCGGCTGTTGCGTCTCCGTCGATGCTCGCGTGGACGAACGCCTCCGCGCCGAGTTCTTCGACGAGGGTCACGATCGCAGGGATCCCTCGATCAGGACCAGTGAGTTCCAGTGACTCGGGACGAAGCCCGACTGTCAACTGCCTGCTGGGCATCGCCGATAACTCATTCTCAGCCTCGAGCAGCGCTGACCCCACCCGAATTCCGTCCTCCGTGACGACCCCGGGCACCAGGTTCATCGGTGGCGATCCGATAAAGCCCGCCACGAACGCGTTTACCGGATCGTCGTACAGCACACGCGGCCTATCGCATTGCTGCAGTACACCATCCTTCATCACCGCGACCCTGTCCCCCATCGTCATCGCCTCGACCTGATCGTGGGTCACGTAGAGCGTCGTGATTCCGAGCCGCTGCTGAAGCGCGGCGATCTCGGCTCGCGTTGCGACGCGCAGTTTGGCATCGAGGTTGGAGAGCGGCTCGTCCATCAGGAACACGCGCGGCTCGCGCACGATCGCGCGGCCCATGGCAACGCGCTGCCGCTGACCGCCGGAAAGTTGACGCGGCTTCCGATCGAGGTAATCCTCGAGGTCGAGGATCCTCGCAGCGTCGCGCACACGCTGTTCGATCTCGTGCTTGGGGGCCTTCGCCAGCCGCAGGGCAAAGCCCATGTTCTGCGCGACGTTCATGTGTGGATACAGCGCGTAGTTCTGGAATACCATCGCAATGTCCCGATCGCGTGGTGCCAGCTTGACCACGTCGCGGTCGTCGATCCAGATCGTTCCATCATCGACATGCTCGAGGCCCGCGAGCATGCGTAAGCTCGTCGTCTTTCCGCATCCAGACGGCCCGACGAGCACCAGGAACTCTCCGTCTGTCACCTTGAGGCTGAGCCGATCGACAGCCGGCTTCGTGCTCTTGGGGTAGACCCTAGTGATCTGGTCGAAGGTAACGGTCGCCATTGGCTACAACCTGTCCTTGCTCTCGCGGTTACGTGTCCATGTGCCCATCTCTCACTCCTTTGTGGCGCCGGCGAGCATGCCAGTCACGAGCGTGCGCTGTGCGAACAGAAAGACGATCAGCACAGGAGCGATTGCGATGATCACGGCCATCGCGAGGTCCGGCCGGTGCAGGACCTCGACTGAGGTGCCAGCCACGACGTTGGCCGGATTGAAGGCTGCCGTGGACCCGATCAGCTGCTGCAGACCAATCTGCACCGGGTACTGAGAGTTGTCATATGTCATGACGAACGGCAGAAAAAAGTTGTTCCAGGAGGCGACAAACGCGAAGAACCCGACGAGTCCGACGACCGGTCGTGCAAGCGGCAGAGCGATGTGGCGGAATACCCCCCATTCGCTGGCTCCGTCGATCCGGGCTGCGGCGAGTAGGTCTTTGGGGATCGTGGAGGAGAAGTAAATGTAGGCGAGGTATACGCCGAAAGGGAAAAATCCGAACGGCAGGATCAGCGACCACACTGTGCCGTAAAGGCCGAGCTTGTTCATTTCCAGGAACAGCGGGAGCACGAGCGCCGTCGCTGGCATGATCATCACGACGAGCGTGATTGAGAGCAGTGCACGGCGGCCGATGAAGTGGGTGAGCGCCAAGCCGTAACCGGCGGGGATCGCGGCCCCGACCGCGAGCGCGGTGCCGCCGAATGAGTAGATAGCCGAGTTCTTGAGCCAGATCAGCAGGCTGTTGCCGCTGTAGCTGATGACTCGATGGAATGTGTGCGCCAGCGTGCTCAGGCTGCCAATCGCGAATGGCGAGGACTGCAGAAGTTGACCGTCGGTCTTGGTCGGCGCCAGGAATAGCCAGACGATCGGCACGACGAAGAACGTGGTGAAGAACAGCAGGATCACCAGTCCAACAAAGCTGATGGCATGTCGCCGTGGGAGCGCCACTACTCGACCTCGAACAGCCTGCCGCGCCACACGAGCACCGCTGCCACCACAAGGCCGATCACCAGCAGAATCACGGAGATCGCCGCGGCCTCGTTGTACTGGTTGTACTCGGAGGCCACGAACCAGCCGAGCTGGTTCGGTGACCAGTACTTGGTGACACCGATACCGAGGGACGCGCTACCGAGGACGGTTGGCTCGACGAACAATTGCGTGCCGCCTGCGAAGGACAGCAGCAGCATGTACACGATCCACTTTCTGATCAGCGGCAGCTTGATCAACAACGCGGCCTGGAATGCGTTCGAACCGTCGATCTGTGCCGCCTCGATCAGCTCGTGAGGGATGTTGTTGAGGGCGCCGTACATCACGACGATCCACCCCCCCGCCCCGGTCCAGAAGGCCATCAACGCAAAGATCGCGGGCAGGTTGCCGGGCGCGATCGTGTTGTCGAGGACTCCGTAGCCGAACCAGTGCAAGACGAATGCGAAAGGGCTGGCCGTCGGATCGAGCATGAAGAGCCAGACGATCACGCTCGCCGCGCCCGCCAGGGCGCCGGGTATGTAGAAGAGGAACCGGAAGACCGCGCCTACGCGCTGGGCCATATTGTGCATCATCAGCACGAGCCCAACCACGAACACGGTCTGACTTACCAGCCAGATCGCCATGAATTCCAGGATGTGAGCAAAAGCCGGGCCGAACCGATAGTCGGTCAAGGCGGCATGGAAGGCCGAAGCGAACCCGCCACCCGCGTTAGCGGCGAGCGATAGGTAGATCGCGTAGCCGGCGGGCGCGACGCCGAGTAGTAGCAGCAGCCCGACGTAAAGGGCCACGAAGTAATAACCGGCGGTGAGAGAGACCCCCGCCGGTGGTCGTTCACGCGTCCTTCCGACCCGGCTACCCGAACGGGGGAGGGAGGATCCGCTCGGGACAGCCGGTGCCGGAGTGACAGTCATGCGTTGGTTACTGATTAGCCGGTGCTGGCCGTCAACTCTTGACAGACCAGCCAGCACTCTGCGCTGCGGCCTTGATGTTCGCTGCGAGCGTTGCTAGCGCTGAGGAGAACGTGCCACCACCGAGCAGGCTCGGGGTCACCGTGTTGCCGAAGATCGATTCCACGCTCCACGGCACGGGGCTCCATCCGGTCCAGATCTCCGCGGCGGCCGTCTTGATCGCCGCCTTCGTGGCACCGGGATTGTGGAAGACGCCGTGAAGCGACTTCAGCCAGCCGTTCTGATCCGGGCTGTAAGCCGGCAGGCCTTGCGTAATAGCTGGGTTGTCCTGGATTTTCGGGCTGGTGTCGAAGTACTGTGCGAGGGCCGCGGCCGCCTTCGGCTGCTTGGTGTGCGCGCTAACCATCCATAGGCCACCGCCGATCGAGCCGGTGACGTGAGCGCCATTGGTCGCCACAGGCGGCGGATAGGCCTCCATCACGTTGGTGCCTGGTCCTTCGGAACTGGTCCCCGACGGATAGATGGCGCCTCCTTGCCAGATCGCGCCGATGTCCATGACCATGTGCTGGGCGGTCGAGTCCTTGACCCACGCCGACGTGAACGGACCGTCGTGCGTGAAAGCCGGCAGTGCCGAGTCGATCAGCTTCGCGATCGTCGTGCAGTTCTTGGAGCCTGCGTTATCCAGAAGCTTCTGATTGCCGATGGCCTGATTGATGGGGCACTCGTTGCCCCAGAGGTAGGTCTCGGCGTCCCATGGCTGCCCGAACTCTCCGATGAAGTAACCGGGGTGGTTCTTCACCAGCGACTGCCCATCGGCGGCGTACTGTTGCCACGTGGTGGGAGGCGACTGCCCGGGGAAGAACTGAGACCACAGGTGCGTGTTGACCCAAAGCACGTTTGCTGCGTTGTCGTTGCGAAGGCACAGGAGCTTGCCGTTGATCAGGCAGTCTCCAAGGCCCTCGTCCTTGCTCCAGACCTTCTTGGGGATGTACTGCGCAAGGTTGAGGAGGTCGTTGAACGGAGGCTCGCCGAGCCACCCCGCCTCATAATTTTCCTCGTCAAACACGACATCCGGAGCGACGCCGGCCTTCCAGCCAACGCGGTTGTAGAGCGCGAACTTCGACTGCAGCGTGCCGGAGCCGTTACTGTCGCCGTCATAGAGGACCCACTTGATGTTCGCGTGCGGGTGAGTTGCCTTGTACTCCTTGACGAACGCCGCGCGGGCAGCGTCATACCAGACGACGAGCGGCGCCCCCGAGGCTTTGTGCGCCGAGCTCGCCGATGCTGCCGGCACCGCGATGGCCGTGGCAGCGGCCGCGGCGACTAATCCTGCAGCGAGAGCTGCACGCGCCCCAAAGCTCCGGGGTCGCCAGCTCCTGTTGGGCCTGAAAAACGTCATGATTGCTTCTCTCTCCTCCAACTCGCTTGTTACTTACTGAATCGTTAGCGGCGTGGCATGTACACCGCTGTAATACGTCGTTTCGTTCGACGGGCTGTGATCACACCTCCGCGACTCGGTGCTCCTCGACGAACGCGGGAAGCGCGATTCCGGCCGTTGTCGGTGCCTGCACCATCCCATTGGGCCCGACGCGCGGTTCGCGCACGACCGGGTTTGATGTGACCAGCGACTCGTAATAGGTGCAGTTGGGGATCGCCATGCACAGGTGCACCGCCGTTTCGGTCGGTCCGTGAACCTCTGCGCGAAGCTGGAACGAGTCGGCGAGGTGCGCGATCCGCATCGCCCCCGTCATCCCGCCGCGATGGTTCGCACTCGTCCGCACCGAGGTCGCGCAGCCGGAAGCGATGAAGTCAGCTGTGTTCAGGTGACTTCCATCGGAGGTCTCACCGACAAGCAGCGGGACATCCACACGCTCGGACAGCCACCGATACGCCGTCACACTGAACTCGCGCATCGGCTCCTCGTACCAGCGGTACTTTGCCTCAGCGAGCGCCCGCCCCAGGTACATGGCATCGGCCAGATCAAAGCCGGCAGAGCCGTCGTACATCAGGTCGACGCCATCGCCAACGTGCGCACGGAGGGCCTGGCAGAGGACCGCGTCAGCCCGAGCGTCCCCCCACGCGTGTAGCTTGATCGCCGTGAACCCGAGCTCACGACATTGGTCGGCGACCTCAAGGTATTCCTCAACTGTAGAAAACGTGGTGGTCGAGGCGTAAGCGGGAATGCTCTCGCGGAACGTTCCCAGCAGACGGTGCACAGGAACGCCCAATGTTCGTGCCTCAAGGTCCCAGAGGGCAACGTCGACCACGCCGAACACCCATATCGGGAACTCTTCAGTACGGTCGAGCTCCCAGAGGCGGTGCCAGAGCCACTCGCGTCTGTCGGCCGGCTCGCCCACGAGCTGGGGCCGCAGGACGCGATCGGTGATGTCGGCGAGCATCGGACCACTCCACTCGTGATAGGCACAGCCGACGGCGCCGTCATCGCTGGTGATTCGGAACACGCCCGTGGTACGGGCACCATGCGAACCGAGTAGCCCTTGGCGCCAGGCGAACCGAGGCGTCACGGGGGGAAGGTCGACTAGCTCTACATCGATTGCTGCGATATTCATCGTACGTCCGATCATAATACGACTGACGCTTATGTGTCAAGAGTGCGGACGCTCAACCCGCGCCTACCGGGAACGCGCACCTGCCCTCCCTCGCCACGCGCGGCGTCGCGCCCGCCGCGGCGAAGCCTCAAAACCTTGTGGATTGATTCACAGCGGTGAGGTGCGCCAGGCAGCAACCTTCTCGTCGGTCACGGATTCCGTCCTTGAGGCTGACGCCGTCGACCACGTCGGCGACGATGTGGTGTCTCGGGGACACGTCGCGCAGCGCGGCCCATGCGCCGAGGGCGCCGTTTGCGACGACGAGCTTGGGCTCGTTCAGGCCGTGACGTTTGAGGTCGCAGAACATGCCGCACAGCTCTCCCTGCTTTCGCGATAGCCGTGCTCGACCGCAAGAGGTTCCCGTCCTCCTGGACGCCGATCACGATCAGGAGGCACATCTGCGGGCCCTCCCCGAGGCGCACCGGGACGAGTAACAGATAGGCGTAGCGGGAGAACCCGACGTGGCGCTTGCGGAACCGGTTGTGGCGCTCACCCCGACCTCGCGCTCGCGAGCACGGCCGTTGCGGATGACCGGCTAGTGCCCGTCCCCGTTGACTCGTCCGCGAACCCTCGACGTACTCATCGGCCTCGGCCCACGGTGCCACGGTGCCAGGCGATCATTCGCCTGGCCCCTGCGCCGGGCGAGCACTTCGAGCAAGTCCAGCATCTCCTCGGTGCCCCAGCGCCTACGAGCGTGCAATATTCGTCATGGCGTGCCTTCCTGCTCCGCCCTCGGGCGGCCGGTCTTGATCAACCGGGAAGGTACGCCGCCTTCCTCCTCAGCGCCGTCCACAACCTTCGGTTATAGCCGCCTACGGCTGAGGGGACTACATGATTGAGAGCCCGGGGTTCGATCAGTGATCGCTGCCGCGAGCCAGCGTCGGCAGAGCTAATCGCGCGTGCGGCGCTCGGCCCACGCTGAGCCGATGTGCTCGGCGATCCGCTCTGCGGCCAGGTCGCCGTTACGGTCGCGCAGTGCTGCAAAGATGGCCGTATGACCCGCCACGGTCCGTTGAAGGGACTTCCGAGCGCCAGGTGCGTTAAGGGTGGGAGTCCAGCCGGCGTGCTGGTGAATGCTTCGGACGATCGTCCTGCCGATCTCGTTGCCGGACGCCCTCATCACCTGCGCGTGAAACTGCTGATCGAGCCGCCGAAACTCGGAGTAATCGCTAACGGCAGCCTTCATCCGCTCGATGTTCTGCTCGAGTTCGGCCAGGTCGTGGTCCGTAAGGCGAGAGGCGGCGACGCGGGCCATGTCCGCTTCAAGCAAACGCCTGACAGTGATCAGATTGTCCAACAACGCCGTGTCCGAGTCGTACTGCAGCGCGATACGAAGGACGGTCGGGTCAAGAAGGTTCCAAAGTTCACGGGACTGGACCGTCGTTCCGCGGCCCTGCTCTACACGGACGAGCCCGCGCTCCTCAAGGAGCTTCAGTCCTTCCCGCAGAACCGTCCGGCTGAAACCGAACTCGGCGCCCAGCGTGCCTTCCGTCGGGAGCACGGACCCCTCGAGAAGCTCACCGCTGATGATTCGGGCGGCGAGCTCCTCCACGACCACAGTGGCTAGTCGGGCTGGGCGTGCCGGTCCCCTCAGCGCTGCAATCGCTGGGTTACCCGACTCCGTTTGGCTCACGACTGAACTCACTCCTAAACATCATACGTCGTACCGAACATTCGAACTTCCCGCAGATCGACTTGTCATCACCAGCGCACCGGCCCGCAGTGTCGAAGTCGAGCGCTTGGAAGACGAGATCGAACCACCGGTTTGGTTCGGAGATCAGCACGTTCGTGCCCTTCGCTGTAGCGACCATAGCGATCAGCAGGCCTATCAGAGCGGGGATCGGTACGCACCGGCCCATGCGCCCATGTTTGAGGTAGAGATCGGTCCCGCAGATCCCGACGTAAGCGACGGCGCTCTGCACCTCGCCGGGACCAAGGAGACGAGGAGTCCGTTTCCGTCACACGAAGCCCTTCGTGTCCCACGTACTCGACTGCGAGCATGTGCTCTGTTGTCCTTCCGTGGGATGAGTAAGCCTGTAGACACGCATGGCCGTGTCGCCGAAGACGTCGGTGCGTTCTACGGGCGTGAAATCCTCGGTCGCTTCAAGGACCGTGTCCAGCCAGATCTCGTACGTCGTGTTCAAAAGAGACACCGGCCAATCGCTGCCGAACATGCAGCGCCTCGGGCCGAACGCGTTGAGCGCGTGCCGCAGGTATGGGAGCACGTCCGCCGTGCGCCAGCCTGACGCCGCGATCGTCGCCAGACCCGACAGCTTGCACGTGACATTGGGGTAGCTGGCCAGTTTCCGCTGGTCTCGTCGCCACGGATCAAGGCTGCGGTCACCAACCGGTGGCTTGGCGACGTGGTCCAGCACAAAACTCGTGTCTGGGCATGAACCCACCAGCTGCGTGACTGCCGGAAGCTGGTCGGAGGTCACGCAGGTGTCGAAGGCAAGGTCGTACTCGGCTAGTGAGCGGATGCCTCTGACCAGTTCGGGGTCCTCGAGCAGGGATAGTGGTTCATGCTGCAGCAGCCGACGAACGCCGACGACCAGGCTCCGATGGCCCAGCCGCTGAAGCAGACGCGCGGCGGCCCACCCCCGCTCGAGCGGGACGTGCGCGACGATCCCAACGATCGGCACCGCGCCGTCCGCCAGCGTCGTCACCCACTCCACCTCGCTGAGTGCCTCGCTGGCACGGCAGTCGGCCTCAACAAAAACCAGCCCACTGGGAGTCCTTCTGCCGAAGTTCACGTCGGACGGGCCAAAGGGCTTCGCCAGCGTTGGCACGCTGTTGAGCCAGTCGTGGTGATGCGCCGTGACATCCCAGAAGTGAATATGTGAGTCGATTAGGCAGCTCAAAGATCGGCCCTCGCACGTGGGAGGTTAGATATTATACGTCTGACGTATGATGTTGTGCGCCTTTCTCAATATCCTTATCCCGGCCTCGAGAGAGGCCGCCCGCCGGGCCCCCAGGCGCGCAGAGTCAATCTCGGCAGGTCGCATGAGCGGGCTCGAGGACACGGCACTGCCTCCTCGTCGTCGGGGCCTCGGCCATCGCGGCGGCAGGAACGCGGTACGAGATCCTCGGCGCTACCCACGGCAAAGCGTTACCGAAAGATGCCTTGCAGCTGTCCCGAGCCGATCCAGCGCTGGGCGAGCACGAACACGATGACCACCGGTGCCCCGGTCAGCAGGACAAGCAGCGCAACCTGACTCGGCGGCGAGCTCGTATGCAGTTGCAGACCCCCGGTGTAGAAGCCCGCGGTCTGCGGGTGGTAGAGCTGCAAGGCGATACCGAGCGAGAGTGGGTATCGGCTGGTCGTGCCAAACGGCCAGAACATAACCCAAGGCAGGAAGAAGTTTGTCCAACTGGCCACGAAGTTGAGGAACACGATCAGAGCAGCGACCGGCAGCGAAAGTGGTGTGGCGATCTGGCAGAACGCCTGCCATTCGTTACAGCCGTCGATGCGCGCGCTTTCGAGCAGGGAGTGGAAGCGCGCGGTGTGAAAGTACAGGTACGAGAGGTAGACGCCGAACGGAAACAGCCCGTAAGGCAGGATCACCGCCAGCGGACTTGTCAGGAGATGCGCCGCGTTCGCTTCGAGGAAGAGCGGCAGGACGAGCGCGGTGGGCGGGATCAGCATCACGAGAATCGTCAGGATCAAGAGCGGTCGGCGGCCGGGGAAGTCATGCGTAGCCAAGCCATAGCCCGCGGGAACGCACATAGCGACCGCGATCACGACTCCCGCTGTCGAGTAGAACACTGAGTTCACCAGCCAGCGCATCGCGGTCACCCCCACGGCCTCGATCACGGCCCACACGATCGGCACGGCAAAGAACGCGGCCGAGATCGTTAGGAGCAGGTACGTGAGCAGCTGCCCAGCCGAGACGCGTCTGCTGGCGAGTTCGTCGAGAAGGCGCATCAGGAGTCCACGGTGAACAGCGCCGACCGTCGCAGGATCACGACAGCCGAGATCAGGGCGACCACCAGCAGATCAAGAGAGATGGCTGCGGCATAGTTGAAGTTGCCGAGATGGAACGAGAGGTTGTAGGCAAGCTGATTCGGCGACCATGTTTGGTTGAGCACCCCGCCCGTCGCCTCGCTGATCAACTGCGGTTCGGCGAATAGCTGAGTGCCCGCTGCAAAGGCCCCGATCAGCATGTAACTAATCCACTTCTTGATCAGTGGCAGCTTGATGAGGACCGCGGTGCGCCATGCGCCGGCCCCGTCAACCTTCGCCAGTTCGAGTACCTCGGACGGGATCGTTGCGAGTGCGCCATACATGACGACTATCCAACTCCCGGCGCCGCTCCAGAACGCGATCACCGCGAAGATCACAGCGAGATGCCCGCTCGCGAGGGTGTCCCCCAGTGTCGCGAAGCCAAACCAACGCAAAGCGAAGTCCCACGGGCTCGTGCCCGGCTCCAGCATGAACAACCAAAGCATGACGCTCGCCGAACCCGCAAGCGCTGCGGGAAGATAGAAGACGAAGCGGAATGCAGCACTTACACGCCGGTCCAACGAGTGCAGCATCAGGGACAGACCGACGACTAGAACGACGAGCGCGGTCAGCCAGATCGCCAGAAACAAGCCGATGTGCCCGACCGCCGGCAAGAAGTCGGGGTTCTGCCACGACTTCACAAAGTTCGTGACCCCCGAGAAGTGTGCGGTGAACGAGGTTAGTGCGAGGTTGACCGCGTAACCGACTGGATAGATGCCAGCGACGATCAGCAGCAGGACGTACGGAGCGACAAAGAGGTATCCGGACTTCCGAGGTCTCATGTCTCATTTATGACGTGTGATGTCGATGATCGCGGCGCTCGTCGGCCGCAAGCAGCGTTCTCGCGGTGGACGGGAACCTCGATCGCCGCGATGGCCATCGAACAGCACTTCCGCGAGGATTCGGAATCTCCCGGAAAGCGGTAGCTGGCCGCTTCCGGTTGTAAGCACGACGTCATTAGCATAGACGTATTATCATCATACGTCTGATCGTCGCGCGGCTGGTTCGATCGTGTGCCCTGACGCGCGGGCGACTTGGGGCTCGGCCGGGGTCGGGGTCCGTAGCTGCGCTCGGATAGATCCACCGGGTACTCGGTGTGGCGGCTGGTGAGCCCGGGTGTGTGGTCTGTTGGTACGCACACGCCTGTGGTTCGCATCGCTCGCGTGCCCAGATCTGTGCATCCACCCGGTTCCGCACAACGGAGCGAGCGATCAAGCGCGGGAGCTAAGCGGTCACGAACGCGCGGCGTACAACCGCCTGCCGGGACCTTGTCTGCCTTCCCTGCAACGTCTGCCGCTCGATGTGTCGAGGCGCAGATGAGCCGGGACTGTACGGCGCGATCACCAGAGCCCGTCAGCAGACGCACATCTACGCGGCCGGCCAGCCCGACACACCTCACTTGCGGTCGGCCGGCTCAATCACCTCGCCGAGCGACTCAGCCGCCCCAAACCCGACCTGCCGTCGCTCGACACCCCGCTTGCTCGCGAAGCCGGATGACCGGAGCCGCAGATCTCAGCCAGCCGACAATCTCACAACGCCCGCGGGAGGCCGCCCCAATCCACCGGCATGAAATCGAGGCGGACGAGATAGAGCGGGGCGGGGTGGCGTACATGACGTGCACGCTGACCCAGCCGCCGACTACTTCGAGAACGGGCCTCGGAGACGGACCGGGACCGATCGACACCCCCGGCGGAAGCGGCCGTTGCGTCTCCCGAGAGAACGCTCGGTCCGCTTCACGATGAGCGGGAACTAAGCAACGAGCCTGCGGGGCCTACTGCCCGCGTATGGCCAAGCCCGTCACGCGCCAGCCCGATCCACTTGAGCGCTCACTCGGCTGGGAACCGTAACCACGCCGCCCAGATCGCCTGGTTTCAGAGCCTCTGCCGGAAATGCCCTCTGTTCGCCAGCTGCGATCGTCAGCGGTCGGGCGGCCTTCGTACGAGTGCTCTGGTCAAGCTGAGTCAGAACGTATCACCCCATCTCGTCGAATCGAACCAAGCGCGGCAGCTGTGCGGGCTGGACTTGATCAGGTGTAACGCCAAGCGATCTGATCCACATGTCACGTCAATATGGGCGGATTACTTTTCTGTTCGTGAGCGATCAAGACGTCTCATGCGTGGCGTTCGGTTGCTGCGATCCGCGACAGAACATGCACGCCGAGTTCTGCCGCAACCATCAACGGCAGATCCACGACTTCCAACGTTGGCTAGGCGGGGCGGGCGAACGGGGTTCGCCGGTCGCGCGCTCGTTCGACTTCGAGCGCAGCATATGGAGTACGCGGCAACGGCCTGCCTGATCGCCTTGCTGCCCACGCTGGCGGATTTTCATCGTCGGTCAGCGAGCGCAGCTGCCCTGGTCCCACGCGGATTTTTTCAGCCAGGCCGGCAGCATGAAGATGGCCGTCCCCTACGACGAGACTGCCTCGGATTCTGACCGAGAGCAGTCCGTCCGGCGCCACGAAAAGTGGTCATTGACGTGTAATGCGGAAGCCGCCGCGGAGTCGCCGGGAGCAGCGACCCGCGTCCACGTCGAAGGCGCGTGAAGCCGGAGCGAGGACGCGAGGCGGGTCATGTTGCGATAGAAGCGCTCTCCCGCGACGTCGGACGCGACCGACCATCGTTCGGCTAGCGCAGAGATGACCGCGGGAATCTCACCGGGTTCGGATGCCCGGCTCCGATCTTTGTGTGCGGGCCGTCTGTCAAGGCCGGTCGAAAGTGGACCACTTCCGCCGGCGTAGGTGGGACAGTTTTCAGTCGGCGCCCACAGCCGTCAGTCTCGGTGAGCGTTCGGTTGGGAGGGATGGCTTCGACGATTCGGCCGGAACTACGGCTGCGCAGCTTGGCGGGGCCCAGGGTCCGGCCCGAAAGGTCTATCGCGAAGTCGAGCTGTGAAAGAAGCCTAACGCTGGTCGCGACTGCCGAGCCGAGCCACAGCGGCAAGCTCACGAACACGCCACGGCAACAGCCACGGCGTCAACCACGTCCAAGCCCAAGCTTCGGTCATCAAGGAGAAGAGCCTGTCGCGCTGGGAGCGGATCAGCTGGCCCTGCGCGCTTCGATCAACGTCCGGGTGGCATGCGCAATGAAGGTACCCTCGATCTGGATCTGATCGTGCAGTTCTCGCAGCCGGTCGCGGTAGCCCTCGACTGTGAAACCGGGGACGGTCCAAACGACCTTGCGCAAAAAGTAGATAACCGCGCCAACGTCCGAGAACTCCATCGGCAGGCGTTCGCTGCGCGTATCTAAGACCTCCAGGCCAGCGGCGCCGGCTTCGCGGCGTTCGCGAGCCGGGTCGCGCGCATCCTCGTCCTGCGGCTGCGGGCCGAGGAAGAACTCGGTGAGTTCACGAACCGTCGCGGGGCCGACGTGCTGTGCGAAGTAGATCCCGCCAGGCTTCAGGACCCGGGCGATCTCCGCCCACCGAACGTCCACGGGATGGCGGCTGATGACCAAATCGAACGCCGCGTCACCGAACGGCATCGGCGGCTCGCCGGAATCGGCGACGACCACCACGCCGAGCGGATGCAGCCGCGCAGTCGCCCGCGCGACGTTCGTCGGCCAGGACTCGGTCGCGACCATCGTCCGCGGAAACGCCTTTGCGCCTGCCAGCACCTCGCCGCCACCGGTCTGGAGATCCAAAGCCGAGTCCACGGATGCGAGCCGCTCACTCATCAGCTGCTGATAACCCCAGGACGGTCGCTGCTCGCTGGCGCGACCGTCAAGCCACGAGAAGTCCCAGCCGTCCACCGAAACCGACTCTGCCTCAGACACCAGCTCCTCAAAACCCGCCATCGCCCGCCCAGTATCACGAACCAGGCTCAGTCCGGATCTCGGCCCGTGAGCGGGGTGCTCGCGCCGTGAGGCAGAACTCACCGCCGGATCTACGAACGGTCGACACCAAGCCGATCGCTCGGAGCCTTCGCTGCACTGCTCCTTCAGCTCGGCGAGGCGGCCAAGGAGAGGTCAGGAGGGCAGCCGGAAAACTGTGTAGGCGGGGAGCAGGGGTCGGCTTGACTGCCCGATTGCGGCGCAAGCAGCAGCCACGTCGTCGCTGCCACGTCGGCTGCAAACGATCAGTCTCGGCACATCAGGGTACAGAGATGAGCTAGCTGTCGAGCGGCTCTGGGTGACGACGGGTGATCGGTCTTTATCTGGTAAACGCGCGGCGCGGCGTTCGCACTGAGAGCGTCGTTCAAGCGGCCGCGACGCTCGTGCTCGGGTCGAGTCTCGGTCCTCGCTCATCACCGCCGCGGTGTTGATCTCCTCGCCCGGGAGGGTCGGGACGGCTCGATCGTGATCGTTCCGCGCGCCCGCGCAGATACCGTCCCGATCGTGGGGATGATCGGCGGACCGGTCCCGAACTCACTCTGGGAGGAGTCGATCGAGACGACCTTGGCCGGCAGCGTGAACGTGTTGGTCCCGCTGACGCCCGTGGCCGGCTCCGGGGCCATTGTTGGTGATCGTGATCGTTATATCCTCGGCGACGACGAGTTCGGCGTCGTGCTGCTCCGCCCGGATCAGAACGCGGCTATCGCTCTGCGGATCGGCCGAGATGCCTTGCGGCGGCACTTACTCGCGCGGCAGCAAGCGACCGGCCTAAGTGGCGCCGACATCGTCCAGCCGGGCGAGTTCGGAGTCGTTCAACTGCGCGCGTAGCGCGACCCCGGCGATCGTCTCGTCGAGTTGTTCGGGCCGAGTTGCGCCGACGAGGACGCTCGCGATCAGCGGGTGGCCGAGCGCGAACGCAACAGCCAACGCGGCCGCCGACGTGCCCCAGTCGCGAGCCAGCACCCGCAGTTCGCGGCCAGCCCGTCGCCCCCACGCATTCTCCGGACTGTCAGCCGACGCTCCCAGCCTTCCGCCCTCCGCTTGGTCGCTGTATTTCCCCGTCAACAGCCCGCCTTCGAGCGGCGACGCAGCGACCAAGCCTGCGCCAGCGGTCCGCAAGGCGTCCAGCATCCGCTCTGTCGTCGCATCCTCGCGGGAGACGATGCTGTACCCCATCTGAGCGGCGCACGGCGGATCGATACCCTCAGCGGCTGCGGCACGCGTGGCGGCTTCGATGTCCTCCGCCTCCCACATCGCGACCCCCCAAGCACGCGCCTTTCCCGTCCGCAGAAGGCCAGCGACCTCCGCGACGGCCTCGGCGACGCTCAGCTGTGCGGGCAGACGGATGGCGTAGATCAGGTCGACATAATCGAATTCCAGGCGCCTGAGCGAGTCTTCGAGCTCGGCAGCGGCCGACTGCTCAGGCCAGAACTCCCACCACAGCTTCTCGGAGACAACGGCGTCCTCACGCCGGTAGCCGGCCGCACGAAACAGTTCGCCGAACAGAATCTCGGAGTAGCCGGTCCGGATTGGTGCGGTGCCCAACTCGTCGTCGTACCGCGCATCGTCGAGGAAGGCAACCCCGCACTCGCGGGCGTGGCGCAGAACAGCTAACGCGCGCTCACGTGATAACCGCTCAAAGGTCCTCCACGACCCAAGCGCGACCGGCGAAACCTCAAGCAGGCTCGACCCAAGGGGATATCGCCCAAGCGTCACAATCGACCCGACGCCACGCACGTCGACAGCGTAATAGCCAGAGCTGACCGTCGCGTGACGTGGGGTGCTTTGCGCATGTCTCTGAACGGCGGCCACCGCAGCATCTCATATGAGAACCAATAATGATCTTTCGGCCCCAACCGGGCGACCAAAAGCGATCCCGACTAATCGCGTCCACAGCGCACAGGCCATGAACACAACCGTGACGTGGCTCGACGCGCGCTCGAGGCTACATGGAGTTCAACTGTGGAGCCGGCCTACGTCTACGCCCCGCCGAGGCCGAACGCGCAGGTAGACAAAAGCGAGGCTCGCACTCCAGATCCAATTCGGGTGAAAGCTCCGACGCATTCTGACGGCGGCGTGGCGGAAGGTTCGTGCGCTCGTTATTCCCTCGGCGTGGTGGCGCGTCTTGACTTCGATGCGAACACATGTTCGTCCTGCGCACCTTTGGGGATGCAACTTGACCCGGAAAGACCCGGCCCGGCCGTGGATCAGCCTCGAGCGCTCCGCCACTCGATTGTTGATCGGCCGTTCGGTGTGATGACGCTGCCGCTTTTCGGTGGATTCAGCGTCTCGCCGCTGGTTGCACGTCGGTAGCGCCGGCGCTGGGTGGCTTTGGGACGGGAGTGGGTCAGCGTGCTTGCGGGAGGAACTCGCCGGGGTGTTGGTGTACTTGTGCTGGCCTGTACGTCCTGTCTCTTCCACCGCGTATTTCATGAGCCCGAGTTCGAGCCGCCGGCGCCGTCTGTTGTCGGGCCAAGCGAGGCCTTCCGGGGGTTCACGGATGGAGCGGAGCCGCGTGAGGCTGGGCGACGGTGCTCGTACGACGTTGCACGTCGCGAGCTATGACCGCCGGGCGTTTGGGGTGCGCGTGGTTGTGCTCGAGCGGGCCGCGCCGCTCGTGCGGTGGTGCGAAGCGCAGGGGGTTCGTGATGCCGTTGTCGGCGGTTTCTTTTCGCGCTCGCAGTACTTGCCGCTTGGGCATGTGCAAGTCGACGGCGTGATGCAGCCGTCGCTGGCAGTTGAGCCGCCTTGGGGAGACGTTCGCGCGTGCGTGCACATTGCAGACGGGATTCTGAGAATTGCGCGCCGTGAACAGTTTGGCGATGCGCCGGGTGGCGATCTGTTGCAGGCGGGTCCGCTGCTTGTCGCGGACGGACGGTGCGTGTTCGCTGACGAGCAGGATCTGGAGGGCTTTTCTGCCGCGGCACATCAGTTCGATTCGGATATCACCGCGGGGCGCTATCCGCGCGCCGCGCTGGCGGTCGCGGCCGAGCGTCTGCTTACTGTGGCGTGCGATGGGCGCACGAACGACGACGTCGGCATGACGCTTCCCGAGCTCGCGGCCGCCTTGGTGCAGCAAGGTGCGACCGAGGCGCTGAACCTTGACGGAGGTGGCTCGGCATCGTTGGTCTATGGCGGACGGCTGCATAACCGCCCCCGCGAGCAGCACGGTGCCGATCTGCTGGAGGGCCGGCCGATCGTGACCGCGATCGTTCTCGAAGCCCGCTGAGGGCAGCCAGCTTCCAGTTCCCGGCTCGTGTCCGCGAGAAGGGCTCGTTCACAAAATCGCAACAACCGGCGATACTCGGAGCGGTGGCACCTCGCGTTCTGTCCGCAATCATGTTTTCGCCGCGTGGCGGTTCCGCGCCTGCGGCTCGCGCTCTCGTGCGGGGGTTGCGCGATCGCGGCTGCTCGGTGACGCTGGTCGCCGGCTCGCGCAGTGATCTCGGCCCGCATGGTGAGGCGAGCGCGTTCTACGGAGCGGTGCGGCCCGTCAGCTTCGACGCTGCCCTGGCAAGTGAGGTGCCGGTGCGCTTTGAGGGACCTGTTGGCAGCGCACCGCTACATCCCTCCTTCGAGGACCGGCCGGCGGCGCCGGACATTGTGTTCGCGATGCTTGACGATCTCGACTACGAGCGGCAGGTGCGAGCCTGGTGCCGCGAGTTTGAGCTCGCTGATGCGCGCGCCTTTGATGTGCTGCATCTCCACCATCTGACTCCGCTCAACGAAGCCGCAGCGCGCGTCGCTCCGCACGTTCCGGTCGTCGGTCAGCTGCACGGCACTGAACTGTTGATGCTCGAGCGGATTGCGGGGGGTGCCCCGCCAAGCTGGCGGCACGCTGAGCGCTGGGCGGCGCGGATCCGAGCGTGGGCCGATCGCTGCGCGCAGCTCGTCGTCGCGCCTTCTGGCGTTGAGCGCGCCGTGGAGCTGCTGGGAGTGCCTCGGGAGCGTGTGGTGGCGCTGCCCAATGGCGTCGACCTCGAGCTGTTCGCACCCGGCGCGATCGACCGCGACGCCTTTTGGCAGCGTGTCTTGGTCCAACAGCCTCAGGGCTGGCTGCCCGGCCGCCCGCCTGGCAGTCTGCGCTATCACGAGGCCGAAGCCAAGCAGCTCGCGGCAGGTGCCGTGCTGCTCTATGCCGGCCGGTTCACAGCGGTAAAACGACTAGATCGTTTGATCGGTGCCTTCGGTCAAGCCCAGGCACGCTTCGCGGAACCTGTAGGGCTCGTCCTCGTGGGCGGCCACCCAGGCGAATGGGAGGGCGAGCACCCGGCCGACATTGCAGCGCGCTTGGGAGCTCGGCACGTCTTCTTGGCCGGATGGCACAAGCAGGAGAGCCTCCCCGAGTTCCTCGCCGCCACCGACGCGATCGTCCTGACCTCCGAGCGCGAGCAATTCGGACAAGTCCTGATCGAGGCGATGGCCTGCGGGGTACCGGCGGTAGCCACACGCTCTCTAGGACCGGCGGCGATCATCGAAGACAAACGCACCGGCTGGCTCGTCGAGCCCGACGACGAAGCGGCGCTAGCCACCGCGCTGATCGAAGCCGTCAACGACAGGCACGAGCGCGAACGACGCGGACAAGCCGCTCAACTGGCTGTGCGCGAGCGCTTCTCGTGGGCGACCGTCGCGGCAAAGCTCGCGACCGTGCTCGGGGCAGCCGTCCGCGACCGCCCCGCAGACAACGGCCACCACCCGGAAGACGCCCGCAGCCACGAGCACCACGCGGCGTGAGAACCCGAAACCCCCTTCGTCCTGACAGTTGTTCGATGTCGCGCGAAGCACGAACAAACACCCTCGCCCCCGAAGAGGGAACCTCATGGACAGCACTCACAGACACCGATACCACACTCACAAAGCAGTCCGTGGCCTCATTAAAAAAGGTCGACAAGCTTCATGTGCGGACGCTGACGCTCACGCCTGAGAGCTCGACGGAGTGCTCGTGCGTGGGACCGCGCAATGTTCGCCCACGTGATGTGCGCGACGCTGGACAGCTGACCGTGACACAGCTCGAAGGGGCAGCCCGACAAACTGTGCCCGGGCGAGCCGGGCGGCCACCGACGGCCCAATGGCGACGGGAGCAGCAGCGATGTCTCCGCTGCTATGTCGGCGACAACGCGGCAGCGCGATCAGCGGGCGTCACCGCGGACAGCAAGCGTGCCGCGCCACGATTCGAGGAGCCGTCGCTCGGCTGGCGGCACGCCCGAGTTGGCCAGCAACGTGTTGATCTCCACCGTCGCGAGCGCGTCACGAAACGCCCGCTCGGTCGTGCTGCCGTGAGTCCGGCAGAACGCATCGAGGTCAGGCTCATCATTGGGTCGCTTGGCGTGCGCGGCCCGCAGCTCACCGCGACGGACCGTCTCCATGTAGTCATCGACGATCTCCTCAAGATCAGTCTTGGCCGCCAGGAGCAGCAGCATCGCGATCATCCCGGTTCGATCCCGGCCGCCCATGCAATGAAACAGAACTCCGCCGGGCGGTGCTGTCGCGATCGCGGACAGTGCCACACCAGCCCGCTCGGGCATCGCGATCAGGTGAGGCACGTAGTAGAGCGCGGTCGCAACCAACCCGTTCTCCCAGTAGTC
The DNA here is from genome assembly GCA_963805095.1 of uncultured Solirubrobacterales bacterium. GTDB lineage: Bacteria > Actinomycetota > Thermoleophilia > Solirubrobacterales > Solirubrobacteraceae > Palsa-465. The sequence continues at coordinate 457,393 of CAWDSW010000004.1, read as the reverse complement.
CTTCCAGAACGCTGAGTTTTCGAGCCCGTCGAGATCAACCTTGCGGGTTGTCAACCACCCGGGCCGACCGTTCACGTCACGCTCACGCTCCCCAGGCTGGCGAAGATCGACCACGGTCCGGACCCCGAGCGCCCGCAGTTGCTCCCACCCGCGCTCGGTGACCGCGTCGACGTTCTCCGAGCGCAGGAACACACCAAACGGTGTCAACGAGCCATCGACTCGTCGAAGCCCACCGAGGTCACGAACATTGACCAGACCGTCGACTAGTGCGGCAGCTGACCCGCCCTGCATCGGGCACGATGGTAGAGCCGCGCCGAGGCGAGGAAGTCGGCGATCGGCCAAGCGCTTCTGGCCCACGAACCACCAGCACCATGATCGGGCTGTGCACACCGGACTCGGACTTCTCCTCCGGCATCCGCGCCGGCAAAAGCGGAAGCTGTGCCAGCCTGCCCGCTCGGACGACATACGAGCGTGATGTCAGTCGAGCTCGCGGCGAAGTTAGACGGAGACTCCCGTCCGGAAGCAGGCCAGTGTGTTGCTGCTAGAGCAGCTTCTGCGAGGGCTGGTCCGCCGACTTGGTGATCGTGAGGTCATGAGTGGTGACGTGAGTTGCGCTCTTCGGCGGTATTGGGTCCGCGTATGCGGCGGCCGGGGCTCCTGCGACGGCGATGACGGCGGCGATGGCGGAGATGCGTCTTGTGACTTTGCGCATGGTGTGCTCCCTTGAGCTAGCTGACTGGGCGGGCTGTTACGTCGTGTGAGCGAAGGTACGGGTGGGCGGCTCCTCCGACATCGGGGACGTTCCCCATCTTTGCGGTGTGCGGTACCTATGTCGCGGCTTGCTTGCGGCCGTCGAGCGATAGCTGGAGAATTGGGCGTCTCGGACTAGGATCCGGAGGCCACGGTGGACAATTCGGAAATCGCTGCGCCCGCGGGGTCGAGTGAGCTGCTCGAGCGCGCCGATGAATTGAGGCTGCTTGGGGATTTGCTGGAGGCAGTGCCGAGCGGCCCGTACGCACTCGAGCTCGGCCGCGAGTCCTCACGTGCCGCCGCTCAATGGCAGGAGCTCGGTTGCCGCTATGAAGCCGGACTCGCTCTCAGTAGCTCGGACGACGATACGGATCTTCGCCTGGCGCTAGATGAGCTGCGGGCGCTTGACACCCAGCCGGCTGCGGCGATCGTCGCCCAGAAGCTGCGCGCACGCGGAGCCCGTGGCCTACCACGGGGACCGCGCCCACAGACCCGCGCGAACCCGGCGGGTCTGACCGCGCGCGAGATCGAAGTACTGGTGCTGCTCATGGATGGCATCCGAAACGCCGAGATCGCCCAGCGCCTGATCGTGTCCGAGAAGACCGTGGATCATCATGTCTCGGCGATCCTGCGAAAGCTAGACGTTCGGACTCGGGGTGAGGCGAGCGCCGAAGCTGCGCGCCTCGGGCTCGCGGCTGAAAGGTTCCCGCCTACTGCGTAGGAGCAGCGGGCTGGCGTCGGACTGGGCGCTCGCTCGAACAGAGCTCGCTCGGTCGCTCAGCAGCTCGCGCTCACGCACGCGCGCGCGTGCGCGGGTAACCACCCTCATGGTGGCCACCCTCATGGTGGCCGCCTGTCGGTGGCCGCCGGCAGAACCAATTCGATATCACAGAGCTAAGCCCGACGAATGGGCGACCGGACGGTCCTGGAGCACACCTCCACCCCCGCGGATCCTCGCGCTGCTCCGAGCAGCCGTCTGACCGCGCAAAGCGATCAGCGGATGCCCGCGCCCCGCGGCCGAGCCCAGCAAAATATTGAGGTCTGGTCTTACATAACCGGCTGATAGGAGTACTGTCGATAAGCGACTGGCCCTGCGGCCAGGATCCCGGCCCAAGCCGGGATGCCACCAACGGCGCGGTTTCCTGTGCCACGAGGCGGGAGGCTTGGGTTACCGGTTTTGACCGCGGGGTCGGTGTGGGGACGACCCCACGGGCCGACCCACCGGCCCGGAGGTCACGGCCCTAGTCGAACGCTCGGGGTTCTAGCCCTCTTCCCTTCGCGCTGGCCCAAAAGAGGGACGGGAAGGAGCGCATATGCCTGGAATTGACGTTCCAAGCGACGCTTCGCGACATGACCCCGAGCAACAAGAGCAGGCGATCCCCGCCCGCGACGGCAACTCGGCTGCAGCCCCTCCGGTTCGCTCCGTGCGCCGCGCGACCGCGCGCCGCGCGAGCAGTCGGCGTGCAACCGCACGCAGCCGCCAGGCGGACACCGAGGCGAGCATCATCGACTTCCTCGTCCAGCACCCGGGGAGCACCGCGGGGGATCTCGCCAAGCGCCTTGACCTCGATCCCGGGAAGGTGTCAACCCATCTGAACAAGCTTGTCACGACACGCGAGATCAGAAAGGCATCGCACGGTTACAGTGCGACACAGCCGGCCCGACCCCGCAAGCACTAACGCCCACCCCATCAGGCGCACTGAGCAAGCCTGAACGCGACAGAGTCCCGAACGGCCACGAGGCTGCCGCCGACTCGAGCACACGCCCAGGATGGCACCCCTAACGGCGCGATCTACACCACCCGCCGGCAGGCGGAGGCTTCCCCGACCCGGCCCTCGGCAAGCGACCAGGACGAGTCTCCTCCTCCGGCCACGGGTCAACCGAAGCCGAACTCCGCAGCCCCACCTCCCTCGCGGCGCCGGGTCGAACAGCGTCTTGTCGAAGACCTGGCGGACCAGGAGCGCGCCGACCACGCTGAGCGCCGATGTCACCAGGATCGAGATGGTGATCAGCGCCAGCGCACCGCGATGGGGGAGCCGAGATCATGGGTTCCCTTGACCTCCGGGCTCGAGGTCGCGATCGCGATCCGGTTTCGCCTTTAGCCGTCCACGTCACCGACGACCGAGGAGCCAGCCATCACAGCGATGCGTGGATCGCAGTCACCGAGGCTTCACGCCGATTCAGCCACGGTCGTCCTGGACGCTGTGTGTCACCGCCACTTGGGTGAAATTGAGCGAGAGGGATTCCGCGTGAGCGGCGACCGGCGCGCTGGCCGCGGCGGCGGCGACGAGGATGGCAACGGCGTGCTTGGCGAGCTTGAGCATGATGGCTCCTTGAGTGAGTGGACTCGGGCGCTGCGACTGCATGGCCAGTCAAGCTACGAGCAGACGGCTGCCGATACATCGGGAGCGCTCCCCATCTTGCGATCCACAGCTCCCTAGCTTGGATGATCGAGAACCGGCTTGGCGTTGCTCAGGCCGTCTCTGTTTCACGTCTCAGGTGCCGCAGCCCTAGGTGTTCGCTGGCTGGATGCTGCCGACACGGCCGAAGCGACCTTCGGTTCTTGAACGACCGCCGGCACATGGACGCAGTAGCACCGTGTCGCCGAGCGCGGTTGTTGCAGCGCGGCTGCGAGCAGTGTGGCGACGGCCGGCGAGACTGCTTCTTCGTCACGGATGGAGTCGTAGGTCAGCTGGGGCCGCAGGGCTGCCGCTGGTCGTCCAGATCGTTCGATCAGGCAACGTGAGGGCGTTGGCGGGGATCGCGAGCCGTCGCGGAGTTAGGACGATCTCAGCGGGCGAAACGGCGCCGGATCGTCGGCGCAAGATGGGGACCCGTGTTGCCCAAGTTGGGTGGGCCTCCCGATGTGCGGACGGGCGGCTGCGCGTACGTTGGTCGCATGTCAGGTGGCCATTGCACGAGGAGGATCGATATGCCGCGATACGTGGTGCAGCGCAGCTTTCCCGAGGGCCTGCGCGTTCCGGTTGAGAACGGTGGAGCGGAGGTCTGTCGCGGGGTCGTTGATCGTAATGCCGAGGAGGGCGTGACCTGGATCAGCTCGTTTGTCTCGGAGGACAAGACCCGCACGTTCTGCATTTACGACGCGCCGACCCCGGAGGCGATCCGCAGGTCCGCCGTTCGCAATGAGCTCCCGGTCGATCAGATCACTCGGGTCAGCGTCCTCGACCCCTACTTTTACGTCTAGAGGAGGAGCACGTGTTCAATCGGAGCATGATCAAGCGCAGCATGGCCAGCGCAGTTGTGATTGGGGCAGCGGCCTTGCCGTCAGGGGCGCAGGCGATGTTCATCAACAGCGGCGGGACGCCGGCGAACCCGGCCGGGACCGCGCGGGTCGCGCACGTGTCGGCGGCGACGACTGACTCGTCGTTTAGTTGGGGCGATGCGGGAATCGGCGCGGCTGGCGCGATTGTGCTGCTCGGCGCCGGCGCGTTGGGCACGAGCGTGACGCGTCGTCACCGTCGCCTCCTCGCAAGCTAACAGCGCACCACCGGCCGGGGACGGTATGCGTCTCCGGCCGGTCTTTTGCAGGCGTGGCGGGACGTGGGAGACTGCGGTCACCATGGGCCAGGAGCATCGCGAGCTAGGCACCGCGGGGCGATGAGCATCGTTGCGGCTTGTGCTGATGGGGAACTGCTCGAGCGAGATGAGAGCATGTCCACGCTGGGTGGCCTTCTGGCGAGTGTCAGGTCTGAGGCGACCGGGCTGCTTGTCTGGGTGGCCGGCGAAGCGGGCGCGGGCAAGACGGCGCTTCTGCGCTGCTTCTGCCAGCTCCAGGACGAGCACGCGCGAATCCTGTGGGGACGCTGCGAGCCGCTGCGGACCCCGCGTCCGCTCGGGCCTTTCGTGGACGTTGCAGAAACGGCGGGCGGAGAGCTCGCGGACCTGGTCGCCGCGAGCGCTAGACCACACCAAGTGGCACGGGCCATGCTCGAGGAGCTCCGCCGGGGTCGGCTGACAGTCCTCGTGTTGGAGGACCTTCACTGGGCCGACGAGGCGACCCTTGACGTAGTGGCGTTGCTTGCCGCACGCATTGGTTCGGCGCCCGCACTTGTGCTGGCTAGCTACCGGGATGACGAGCGCGATCGCGCCTCTGCGCTGCGCGTCCTGCTGGGAGAGCTGGCCGAGCGCCCGCTGCGGCTCAGAGTCGAGCCGTTTTCGCCAGCAGCCGTCGCGGTACTCGCAGCGCCGTACGGCCTGGACGCGGCGGAGTTGCACGCCCGCACTGGCGGCAACCCGTTCTTTGTAACCGAGTTGCTCGCGGCCGCCGGCGAGCAACTGCCCGAGACCGTGCGCGACGCGGTACTGGCGCGGGCCGCGCGCCTGTCGGAGGCCGAGCGACGGCTGCTTGAGGCAATCGCTGTCATCCCCGGGCAGGCGGAGATCTGGCTGTTAGAAGCGATGGCGGGCGGCTTGCTAGATCAACTTGACGAATGCTTGGCGTCTGGGGTGCTGACCGCCTGGGACACGACCGTCGCCTTTCGTCACGACCTTGCCCGCGTGGCGGTCGAACAGGCGATCCCCCCGCATCGAAGACTCGCGCTGCATCGTGCGGCTCTGGCAGCCCTCGAAGGCAAACCGGACACCGATTTCGCGCTTATCGCGCACCACGCCGAGGCCGCCGCCGACACGAAGGCTGTATTGCAGTGGGCCCCGAGAGCGGCTCGGCGGGCCGCCGCCTCAGGCGCCCACCGCGAGGCGGCGGCGCAGTACGCCCAGGCGCTGCGGTTCGCCGATGCACAGCCACCCGAGGCGCGCGCCGAGTTGCTCGAGCGTCGCGCCGCGGAGTGCTATCTGTCCTCGCAGATCGACGACGCGATCGACGCTCAGCAGCAGGCGCTCGACTGCAGTCGTCAACTGGGCGATCTGCGTCGCGAAGGAAACGCTCTGCGGGTCCTTTCACGCCTGTTGTTCTTTGCGGGACGAGCTTCAGAGGCGGAACCGCTCGTGCTCGATGCGATCGGGTTGCTCGAAGGACTGCCTCCCGGTCACGAGCTCGCGATGGCCTACGCCAACCTCTCCCAGCGCCGGATGGTCGTCGATGACACCGAAGAGGCGACGGCATGGGGTAAACGCGCGCTCGAGCTGTCGCGCTTGCTCGGCGACACCGAGGCGGAGGTCTACGCACTCAGCAACATGGCTGCCGCCGAGTTCCGCACCAATCCAAACGACGGCCGTCTCAGGCTGGAGCGGGCGCTGGAGCTGGCCCAGCGCCACGGCCACGAAGAACTCGCCGGGCTGACGTTCAATCGGCTGGTCATGTTCCCGGTGCGATACCGACGGTTCGATATCGCGCAAACTCATCTCGCCGACGGCCTGGAGTACTGCGCTGAGCGGGGGCTTGACACCTTTCGTCTATATCTGCTCGGGTCTCGGGCCCGTCTCCAGCTGGAGCTCGGCCACTGGACTGAAGCGGGTGACTCGGCCGCGTCGGTCCTGCGGGACCCGCGTAGCCCACAGCTCGCCCGCACGTGGGCACTGACCACGCTCGGTCTGCTGCGGACACGACGCGGCGATGCGGAGGCCTCGGTGCCGCTTGAAGAAGCGCACGCAATGGCTCACCCCACCTTCGAGTTGGCCAGAATCGCAGAGATCGACGCAGCCCGGGCCGAGGCAGCTTGGCTGGCCGGCAACCGAGACGCGGTGGCTCAGATCACCGACGCCGCGCTCGCACTCGCAGTCGACCGCCGAGACTCATGGGCCGCTGGCGAGCTCACATATTGGCGGCACCGAGCAGGCATTCAGGACGAGCTGCCCGCTGGTTTAGTCGCGGAGCCCTACAGGCTGTCGATATCAGGCGACTGGGCGCGGGCGGCTGAACGCTGGCGCCAGATCGGATGCCCATATGAGACCGCGCTCGCGCTCGCCGACGCAGACGACGAGGCTGCGCTTCAACAAGCATTCGAGGGTTTGCAGGCGCTCGGGGCCCGACCGGCCGTCGCGATCGTCGCCCGCCGCCTGCGCGAACGCGGAGTCCGGGGGGTTCCCCGTGGACCGCGTCCGCGGACACGCCAGAACCCAGCCGGCCTGACCACCCGAGAAACCGAGGTGCTCGCGCTGGTGGCAGAGGGACTACGCAACACGCAGATCGCCGAGCGCCTCGTCGTATCGCAGAAGACAGTCGATCACCACGTCTCAGCAATCCTGCGCAAACTCGACGTGCGGACACGCGGTGAGGCGAGCGCAAAGGCAGCACGGCTCGGAATCAGCTTCGACGTAGAGCCTTCATCGGTCAGCGATTCAGCAGCGCACCGCACAGCTCAACGGCCTTATCCATGACCAACCGTCAGCGGTGGGATCGTTGTCCATCCACCGGGACAGCATTGCTGATGTGCGGGATTGACCCGGACGTCCATCCTCCGTATCCGGAGAATCCGGAGAGTCTTTGACATCAAGCTGTCCTGCCCAGATCGGTCGGCTGGCAGGTCGCACGGGACCCCTGAATTGGGCTAGTCACGGCGATCAGAAGCGGGGCGCGGAGACCGCCGCTTGCACGAACCAGGGACAGTGTCGCGGGTCGGTTCATGCTGACGTCAGGCTGCCGCTTCGGCTCACGAACTACGGAAGCAGCAGCCATTCGAACACCGCTTCCCCGCGGCGAAACAGCAGTCACGTCGTTACTGCTAGGTGGGCGACGAAGCGGGTGCCAGCGTTGGGTTCGAGGCCGCTCCTGCTATCTGTGCGGAAACGAGGGTTGTCTACGGCTGAGGTCAGATGACTGTCAGGTGACGAGACCAGATCTAGCGTACGTGCGAAAGACCGGGACTCTCCCGTCCTCTCAGCCGTCAGGCAGGCCGCGGCGTCGACCCTCGCGTGGAGTGCGTCTCGCGTGCGTCACACGCCCGGCGCAGATCCGGGAGCGTGGGCTTGTGGAGATCGGCGGTCGGCTCGCTTGGGAAACCGAATGCGGCGAACAGGCGAGGTTCGTTGAACAGGGTGATTCGTGCTATGCCGGCGTCCGTCGTGGTGAGAACGACCAGCGCAAATGCATGGTGGACGCCGTCTTCGCCGCGGCGGTAGGCCGCCACAGCCGGCTGCCCGTTCGCCACGGTTGGGAGCATTCGGTACAGACCCGGTGATCCGAGGAACCGCCGGATGAACCGAAGACAGTTCTGTTTGCCAGCGAACCACGTCCCAGAGGAAGTCATCTCAAGCGTGGCATCGGCGCGCAACGCCCGCTCGAGGAGCGCCAGATCGCTCTGTTCGAAGGCTGTGATGTACTGCTCGAGTAGCGCGAGAGCCTGCGGCTCGGTCGGTTCCACGACCTGTTCCGCCTTCGGCGCGACTTGCTCCAGCCGCGCGCGGGCGCGCTGGAGCGCACTCTTGACCGCCGGAATGCTCATGCCGACTATGGCCGCCACCTCAGCGGCCGGGAGATCCAGCACGTCTCGCAGCATCAACACTGCGCGCTGCCGGGCGGGGAGGTGCTGAAGGCTGGCGATCAAGGCGAGTCGAAGACTCGCGCGCGCCGCTGCGATCGCCGATGGATCCTCGGAATCCGGGGTAACCAGCGCGTCGGGCATCGGCTCCAGCCACCGGCTGTCGCGTTCTGCAGCACCCGCCTCGCCGTCCGGGTCATCGCTGGGCGCGGCAAGCCCGGACGGCAACATCCTGCGGTCGCGGCGCTGGAGAGCGGTCAAGCAGGAGTTGGTGGCGATCCGGTAGAGCCAGACACGCAAGGAGGAGCGACCCTCGAACCGCGCGTAGGAACGCCATGCCCGTACATACGTCTCCTGGAGCACGTCCTCAGCCTCCTCGACCGAACCGAGCATGCGATAACAATGCGCTCGCAGCTCCCGCCGAAACGGCTCCGTCATCAGCACGAACCGATCGTCGTCAGACCCCTGGGCGGTCGCGTCTGTGCTCAGAACTGTGCCCTCTCTGGCGCCCGGTCGACGGGCGTCTTCTCGCTCAACCACATGTGCATAGACATCCATCGACGAACGCCCACGCCGGAACGCATCGACGATCGCTGTAAGACCGCCTTGACCGCTCGCGCTCAAGCCGTGACCTCGGGGCAATTATGAAACGCCTCGACACGCCAGGTCCCCTCGTGCTTGCACAGCACCCAGCCATCCAACGTCCTGCTCTCTGGTGCAGGCTCGGCGTAACCCGCGAACAGGATCGCGCCCTTACTGAGCACGACCGCGGTGTCCGCGCCCGCGAAACGGATCCTCTGCACATCATAGATCCCCCTCGACCCCTTGAGCGGGCCGTCGAACATCGCCGCCATCGTCGCACGGATCGCGTCTCGGTCGTCCATGACAGTCCCTGAATGGACTGCGGTCGCGTCGACCGCGTACGGCACAACGAACGCGTCCGCGTCATTATCCGCCCACGCCGCGTAGACGGTATCGAGCACTGCGTGGACAGCGCTCTCGTCCCTAGTCGAAATTAGCCCGGTGGCCATGATCATCCTCCTATCCGTATGTTCATTGCGGCCATTCCCGTTCAAACGACCGCTGCCGTTCGCACCGACACCACCGAACAAGGTGACCCCGTCGCTACAGCGCCTGTGTACGTAATGACCACGCGACCGGCCAAAAAGAATCGGTGATCGAGACGACTCTCGAGGCGGAGAACGACGCACAGCGAACCGGTCAGCTTCACCGCCTGCAGCGTCGCGCACAGCCGCGATGCCCCCCGTCCCGACGAAATACAAGTCTCGGGTGCCCGACGGCCGGACGCCTCGTGCTCACCACAAGCAACGCAGGAGCGGACGCGCAGCGGGGCTCCAACGAGCTCCGCAGCCGCGGTAGCGGTCGCAAATGGAAATGGTGCCACGCCGACGCCGCGCCGCCGACAGTTCCGAGCCGACGGACGAGCACCGTGCACCAACCAGGACGCCGCGGGAGCGGCCGACCACGAGGCTGAGGCGAGATGGGCGCGGTAGTGCTCCTTGCCTTGTCGGCCGCTTTCAATCCGACCGAGATAGCGGCCACGACGCTGATGCTGCTGCTGCCAGGTCCCGAACGGCTGATGCTCGGCTATTGGCTGGGCGCGATGACCACGGGCGTCGCGTCCGGGTTGGTGATCGTCTTCGCGCTCAAGAGCACGGGGGGCCGAGCACACGACCAGGCACACGGTGAGCCCCGTCGTCGAGCTCGTGTTCGCCGCGCTACTGATCATTGCCGCGATCGCGCTCGCGAAGGGCGAAGACAACCGCGTGCGCGAGCGGCACGACAAGCGCCACGACAAGAAGGAAAAGGACAAGAAACCGCCGAAGTGGCAGCAGATGCTGCGAAAGGGCAGCGTCTGGCACACGTTCGTGGTCGGGATCCTGCTGTCGTTTCCCGGCGTCTCCTACCTCGCCGCTCTGGACCGACTCATCCATCTGCACTACGCGGCGGCGGTAACCGTGCTGATCGTGCTCGGGTTCAACCTTGTGCAAAACCTCTCGCTCGAGATCCCGATGCTTGCGTTCAAGATCTGGCCCACCGAAACGCCGGCAGCAATCGAGAGCGCAAAAGCGTGGGGCGTCAGGCACGGCAGGGAATACGGTGCCTGGGCGCTGGCGATACTCGGCGTCGCGCTGGCGATCATAAGCGTTGTCGGCCTCCTGTCGCGATGACCTCGGCGAGCGGTCTGGGAATCGACGCGCGTGCGTCCCGCACCGCGTCGCCGACTCCCCTCCCCGCGGCCGCGATCGTCCACGGGAGCGCTTCCGCGAAAGCACCGGCACCAGTAGATCGTCGCTGAACGCCAGCGCTGCATTGCGCGCTTCGGGCGGACGCAATCTTTGTTGCCGTCGCCGGGCGCGTGAACTGCCCGACGTTGACGCCGGCGCCTAGACCGTCGCGATCAGCGCGACGAACGCGGCAGGAGAACTCTCGCGCGCCGCCCAACTGGGCCTTTCGAGCGTGTTGGACGTCCTATGGCACACAGGCGCGCTTCGGTCACGGTCGTTTACTGGGAGGGGCTTTACGTGTAATGCGCTGAGTCGCCGCATCATCTTGAGAAGCGCTACCGCGATTTGTCCGCCCGCAAGTGCTCGTGGACCATGCGCACGACCGTCGCGCCTTCGCCCACCGCCGAGGCGACGCGCTTGATCGAACCCTGGCGAACGTCGCCGGCAGCGAAGACGCCGGGCATGCTCGTCTCGAGCGTCAGGGGTTCACGGCCGGGCGGCCGGAGCCCTCGGCTGGCGAGAAGATCGCGGCCCGTGAGGAGGTAGCCCTGCGGGTCGCGCGCGATCTCGTCGGGAAGCCATTGGGTGTGCGGTTCGCCGCCGATCATGATGAACAGCGCGGCTGCCGGTACGTCCTGCGACGGTGTCGTCTGCGCGATCGGCCAGGGTGAGCGATTCGAGCTGCTCCGTCGCCTGCGCCGTCGACCACCTCGGTGCGGTGGCGGACGACGACGTTCGGAGTCGACTCGATCGCGCGCACGAGGTAGCTCGACATCGACGTCGCGATGCTGTCGCCCCGCACGAGCAGCGTGACCGTGCGCGCGTGCTTGGCGAGGTGCAGCGCCGCCTGACCGGCCGAGTTGCCCGCGCCGACGATGAAGACGTCCTGGCCCTGCATCGCCCGGCTCTCGCTCACCGCCGCGCCGTAGAAGACGCCCGAACCCACCAGCGCTTCGAGCTCGCGGGACGCCGAGCCGCCGCCACTCGATCCCGGTCGCGATCACGACCGTGCGGGCGCGTAGCTCGGTTCCGTCGAGCAGGCGAACGACCCGATCGTCGCCGCGACGTTCGAGCGCCGACCGCCTGCTGCGCGAAGACGATGTGCGCCCCCATCAGCCACGCCTGCTCGCAGGTTCGCTCCATCAGCAGTCCACCGTTGATGCCGTGGGGGAACCCGGGGTAGTTCCGGATCAGCGGGCTGGTGCCGGCCTGCCCGCCCGAGACCGCCTGTTCGAGCAGCACCGTCTCGAGTCCCTCGGACGCGGCATAGACGGCCGCGGTCAGGCCCGCCGGTCCCGCGCCGACGATGGCGACCTCGCACGTGTCGACGTCGTTCTTGACGTTGACGCCGATCGCGCGGGCAAGATCGGGCAGGCTCGGATCGATCATGACCTGGCCGTCGTAACGAATCACCACCGGGAGGCGCGTCGCGTCGAGCCCGGCCTCGTCGAGCAGCCGCCGTCCGGCCTCGCTCTCGACCGCGTAGAACCCGAACGGCATGCTGAACCGCGTCATCACGTCGCGCAACTGCAGCACTCTGCTGTCACCCTCCTCGGCGACGATCCGAAACAGCTCGAAGTTCGGCTCCTGCTCCCTGTTCCCACGAGGCGAGGTACTCGCTCATCGCGCGGTACATCATCTCGTCGTCCGCCCACGGCCGAACGATGTGATAGTCGGCGTGGCCAAGTGTCGATGGCCTGCACCGCCGGGCTCGTCGACGAGTAGTCGCGGTCGACCAGCAGCACCCGTTTGGCCCGCGGATGCAACTCGTGCGCGCGCGCGAGGAACTCAGAGGCACCGTCGTCGACGAGCAGCAGCGCGACCGGCTGGTGCGCGGCCGCCATCTCCCGCAGCGCGTCCAGGCGCATCGGCCGACGAGCTCTCGCCCCGCACCGTGAAGTCGTTGCCGAACCGCCCGGCGAGGTCCGAGAGCAGCGACGTCGAGCGATTTCATGTCGTGATCGAGCACGAACAGAACCGGAAGATCCGATAGGCGTGGGGTCGCCATCGCTCTCACCGGGCCTTCGCGAGTTTCTGATGCTCGCTGTCGATCGCAGCCGTGTGGCTGCGAACCGCCACGGCACCTGCCGGCGCAGATGGACGCGGACAACGGTCCGCCGTTCCGCTGCGCCAGAGATGACCGGTCAGCCGAGAGCTTCGCTCGTCCTCGCTGCCGGGGCGGGACATTTGGTCGCGTTCGGCCTGATCGAACAGCTTCTTGACGTGCTGCGCGGCGGCGAACTCAATTGGCGGGCCGGTCATCGCCCTGACCGCCTGTTACTCGAGCAGACGCGTGTCTGGGCTTCACTGTCGATAATCGTGTCTGGGTAACACTTGATGCTTCGACCTGCGGTGAGGTTGTTCTCGATAGATCGCATGCTGTCTCCTTCGGTGGGAAGGTCATTTATCGTCCGTCTCGTGGTGCGCGGCCCTCGGGGCACCGGGGAGACTCCCTGAAATCTGTTCCGGAAAGTCGCATGACGGCAGATCTCACTTCGCTAGTGCACGGTGTGAAAAGGCGCTGGCGAAGAACGCAGCGGGTTCTCAGCGGGCGAGATATGCATGTGAGCGACCTCGCCGACGATGATCCAGTGATCGCCGGCGGGATATTCGGCAACGATGACATCGGAGCAGTCGTGGAACGAGGAGTGAGCTTCCTGGCGACCGACGGTCGTTTTCGCACGACGGACAGGCGGGACCGACCCCCGCGAACGGTTCGTCCCAGACCGACACGACCGCTTGCTCGAGTAGCAGCTTCCCGGGGTCATGATCGTTTCTCGGAGATCAGCAACCGGCGACACACTTCGGTTTGGCCCGAGTATGTTCGGGGGCGGAAGAGATTCGGCCGCTTCGCCGCGAGGGACGCGTCAGAGTTGCCAGGCTGTTGGGGGTCTACTCCGACTCCAGCGAACGTCTCAACGACTCGACGGTTCGCCTCCGCTCGCTTCTTGCCAACAGCGCCGCAGCCGGCTTCATCAACCGCATCAAGCCGAAGAGCTCACCCTCCGCCACGTGATGAACGATCGTACTGTCCCGGTCCGCTTCGAGGTAGTACTCGGGTCGCGCCTGCGTCAGGTCGGAGCTGAACCACCGCAGAGTCTCGCGGAACCCGATCCGCGACGGCGGCTGGTAGTCGGTTATCTGACCGCGGAACGTGCCCATCCTGGTGGCGTCGAAGTACGTGGTTCCTAGGCCTGGAGGACCGTCAGAGGTTTGGCCGGACCGGCGGAACAAGCCCGTACGGTGCATCCATGTTCCGTAACCATCGAGGTCCGCCAATCGCGCGAACACGTCGCCGATGGGTCGGTCGATCGCCGTGCGCGCCTCGTATCGAACCGTAGTAGTACCCGTCTTCTTTATGCGTTCACTGCGCGACCCACCTACGTCCCTGACACCAGTTGTGGCGGTCCCGGGCTCGGGGCTTGGGGAGACGTGTGTCAAGTTCGTGTGGGTGAGACTCATGGTAGGGCTCCTTCTGGGACGCAATTAGTTAGCACGATCGATCGGTCGTAGTGATCTAGCGTACGACCGGTCGTGCTATCTGTCAAGGGATGGCCGCGAAAACCACCGCCACACGAGTAGCCGCGCCACGTCGCGCGCGGTCAGACGGCGAGCGCACCCGTGCCGCGATCCTGCACGAGGCGGCCAGGCTGGCGAGCGTCGATGGACTCGATGGGCTCTCGCTTGCCCACCTGGCGAACGCGGTCGGCATTAGCAAAAGCGGGCTATTCGCGCACTTGCGCTTAAGCAAGAACTGCAGCTGGCCACGCTCGATGCGACCAGCGCGATTTTCGACGAGGAGGTGATCGAGCCGCGGGCGCGGCGCGGGCCGGCGTTACCCGAGGACCTACGTCGAGGCGTGCCTCGGTCATGCCGAGGCGGGGCGTTTCCCGGGCGATGCCTCTTCGTCTCCGCCGCCAGCGAGCTCGACTGCCATCCAGGCCCAGTCCGCGACGGGGCGATGGCTTTCGGCCGGCGCTGGCTCGGGCTCCTTGCCGAGGAGGTCGCGGCTGGGCAGGCGGCCGGAGACCTCGATTCCGGCGCCGGCCGCCGCAGATCGCCTTTGAGCTCCTCAGCGTCAAAACGGTCGACACCGGCCTCCGCGCCGCCTAAGAAAAGCTCGGCGTCGACCGGCGCGCCGCGGCGCCCATCTCGCCCTCCCCCGAGACTCCAGCCCAGCCGCCCTGTCTACGGGCTGTCGTGGGTGCGTCCGGGGTGGCGTAGTTCTCTCGGGGTCGGGGGAAAAGTCCAGGGTCGGGTCCCGATTGTCGGGGACAGACGCGACGCGGACACTGCGTCGCACATGAGCTCGATCCAAGGAGCAAGACATGGCAGGGAAGACAGTTATCAACCTGACTACAGGCCATGAGGACGCAGACCGCGTGACAGTGGCGTTTCTCGTCGCGACGGCCGCATTGGATAAGGGTCGGCCGGTCGTGATGTTCGCGACCAAGGAGGCCGTGCGGCTCGGGTTGCCGGGGTACGCCGACGCGATCGAGTCGGCCGGCGCGCCGCCGGTCAACCGCCTGTTCGAACAGTACGCACTCGGCGGCGGCGAGTTGTTCCTGTGCCCGGTCTGCTTTCACGCCCGGGGCCTGGACGAGAGCACGATCGTCACTAACGCTCAACTCGCGGGCGCAACCCCACTGTGGGCGTGGATCGGCGAGGGCGACGCGACGGTCTTCAGCTACTGAGCCGCGCTGTGGTCACTGCGCACCACGTCGCGCCGCGGCCTTCGCACCGACGCTCAATCATCACCGACAAGGAGACACGATGAATATGAACCTTCACTACAGCTACGGGCCCACGGTGGATGAGCTCCGGAGCCGTCACAGCACAGGTCAGCCCCGGCTCGGACACTACGCTCCGGCGAAGTCACCCGTGCCCAAGCCCGTCACGGTCTCGATCGTGGTGCCCCACGCCCGTCCCGACGTGTTCGCGTTCCTCGACGTGATGGGCAACCACGAGGTGTTCACGAACCACATGCTGTCCGACTGGTCCTGCTCCGGTCCGCCGTCCGGCATCGGAGCAAAGGCGCGCGTTCACTCCAAGGCTGCTAGGCGGATCGAGACGATCGACATCGAAGTCGTCGACGCGCATGCGCCGGTTCGCATCGTGGAACGCAACGTCAGCGCCGGCGGACGCCGCATCGGCATCGGGACGTACGAGCTCGTCGAGCGACCCCACGGCACGACGCGGATCTCATTCACCTACGCGTGGTTGCGTGCGCCGCTGCTTGATCGCGTGTCCGCGCCGTTGGCCCGTGGGATCCTGCGCCGCGGCAGCGAGCGGGCAATGGAGCGGCTCGCCGAGCAGCTCACGCGGACCGCGGCCGCGTCGGACGAGACCGGAGCGATCCTCGACGCTACCCCGGGCGAGTCTCCAGCCCTCGCCCCGATCGAGCAGACTATGTTCCGCGACGGTCTCACCCCGGACCCCGGGGAGGCGCAACCGTGAGCACCACGTTCAATAAGTGGCCGACGCTCGCTGTAGTGTGTCTCGCGACCGCGATGCTGATGCTTGATATCGCGGTGGTGAATACCGCATTGCCGCGGATCGCTCACTCGTTGCATTCGGGGCTGAGTGGCGTTGAGTGGGTCATCGACGCGTACACGCTGGCGCTGGCGAGTGTCGTGCTCATCGTCGGCTCGCTCGCGGACCGGCTCGGCCGCCGGCTGATTTTCACGATCGGGATGGTGCTGTTCACGACCTCGTCGCTGGCGTGCGCGCTGGCCGGCAGCATCGAGCTGCTCAACGCCGCCAGGGCGGTTCAGGGGATCGGCGGCGCGATGTTGTTCGCGAGCTCGCTCGCCGTGCTCGCCGACGCGTTCCCAACGGCGCAGGAGCGCGCGACCGCGTTCGCCTTCTACGGCGGCACGATCGGCGCGGCGTTCGCGATCGGGCCGCTGGTCGGCGGCGCGCTGACGGGTGGCTTCGGCTGGCCGGCAGTCTTCTACGTGAACCTACCGCTCGGAGCGTTCGGGCTCGCCGCAACCTTCGCGTGGCTGCGCGAGTCGCGCGACCCCAAGCCGCGCAGGATCGACCTGCCCGGACAACTGGCGTTGAGCGGTGGCCTGCTGCTCCTCGTGCTCGCGCTCCTGCGCGGCAACACCCAGGGCTGGGGCAGCACCCCGATCCTCGCCGAGCTCGCCGGCGCAGCTGCCTGCCTTGCCGGCTTCGTCATGATCGAACTGCGGATCGGCGAGCCGACGCTCCCGCTCGGACTGTTCCGGCGCCCGGCGTTCACGGGGGCGCAGGTCGCGGCGTTCACGATTTCGGCGTCGTTCTTCGCGCTGTTCCTGTACCTCACCCTGTACCTCCAGGAGGTCCTGCGCCTCTCGCCGCTCGACGCCGGACTCGTCTACCTGCCCGGCACGGTCGTGATGTTCATCGTCTCCGCGGCGACCGCGCCGCTCTCGGACGCGCATCTCCCCGGGATCCTCATCGTCGCCGGCCTCGTCATGGTCGCTGGCGGCCTCGCGCTGATGCTCATCGCTCAGGCCGACTCCACCTGGGTCGTACTGCTTCCCGGCGAGCTGGTCGTGTGCGTCGGCACCGGCATCGTCAATCCCGCGCTGGCCACCGTCGCGATCAGCTCACTCACAGCGCGACCAGAGCGGACTTGGCCGCCGGCGTCAACGACGCCTTCCGCCAGGCCGGCATCGCGGTCGGCGTCGCGGCCTTCGGCGCGCTCGTTCCCGCCGCAGGCGGCGCTCGGCAACGGCTCCCCCGGCGCCTACGTCACCGGCCTGCACCACGCGATCCTGATCGGCACGGCCCTCGCCGCGGTCGGCGCAGTCGCCGTCGCGAAGCTGATCACGAACCGCGGCTTCGCGCTGCACCACGCGGCCGTCGTCGGGGGAGCCGTCGCCGAGCTCGAGTGACGCACAGCCAGCACCGAACCGCGTACCGGCGGAGCGGCGGAGCGCCATCACCGCGCAAGTGCCGCGCCCACTGTGACACAGGGTCCGTCGCCAACGATCGGATCGACCGTTGCTCGGTCTCGCGCAAGAGTAGGCCTCCCGATGAAACCTACGGGGCACTGTGACGGCCAAGACCCACCGCTGTCCAGCGACCTCCACGCACCTCTGGGCTGTCGCCGAGCGTGACGCCAGCGCGGGGCTCCGCAAGCGGGCTCGGTGCTGGCGCCCGAGGTCATCGCGCGCTGTGGTCAGCCCGGGTCGCCGTTCGTGGCTTGGTCTGTAGTTGTGGGCGTGTTTGTCATGCCGTGGCTCCGGAGCGCGCCGCGATCGACATCAGCTCGTTGACGACTTGCGTCGCTGACGGCATGGCGGCGATCTCGGCAGCGAGGGTTCGTGCAGCGGCGCGCTCGGTCGAATCGTCCTGCAGCACGGTTCGAACGGCGTCGCGCACGGCCGCTGGGGTGACCCGGTCGGGCATCAGGACTCGTGCCGCGCCGGCCCGTTCGCAAGCGCGAGCGTTGTCGAACTGGTCTGCGCCCTGCGGGACCAGCACCAGCGGCAGCCCGGCGGCAAGCGCGGCGAGAGTCGTGCCCGAGCCGGCGTGGCAGAGCACGGCATCGCAGCGCGCCAGCAGCGGGGACAGCGCCAGCCACTTCTCGACGTGCACCGTCGGGGACAACTCGCCAAATGCCGCCGGGTCGTTCAGGTCGCCCACGGTCATGACCACCTCGACCGCCTCGCTCTCGAGACCTCGTAGGAGTGGGGTGAACTTCTCAGGCTGGTTGAACAATGGTGCGGTCCCCAACGACACGTACACGACCGGATGCCGGCCAAGCTGATCCGCCCACGCCGGCAACGTCGCCGCCGCATCCCCGGGGATCTCCGGGCGAATCGGGCGGGTCCCATGCACGGCGGGCGTCGTCTCTGGGCCGCGGAGCTGGGGTGGGCGAGGGTCCAGGTAGACCCCGCGGTAGATGCCGCCGTAAGGGTCTGGCTGCAGCTCGGCTGCCTCCCACAAGGGCCGCGACCGCTCGGCCATTGCCGCGAGCACGGCGGGATCGAACGGCTGGCCGAACCCGTAGCACGCCGATGGCAGGTCGAGCTCGGCCGCCAGAAGCGGTCCTGAAACGTCAACCGGTGGATGAACGATCAGATCAAAGCGACAAGAGTCAGACAGATCGCGCAGTGCCGGCAGCTTGGCGCTTGGGTGCACCGCACCGAACATTGCGGCCGGGAAGCTGATCCTGTCACCCGCCGGCGCCGCCTTGACCTCGGGGTCGGCCAGCGCGGCGATCACTCCGTCCATGGCAGGTAGGCCCGCCTGCGCGAACTTCAGTCCGTTCTCCTCCACGCGCGATCGTAGGTTCGCGCCGGTGGCGACAACGACCTGGTGTCCGGCCTCGACGAGCGCGTGGCCCAGCGGGATGAACGGGCCAAACACTCCGTCCATCGGCGTCGTACTGCACAAGACTCGCATCGGGTTCCTCTCGTTTTCGATCTGATATAGTGACACTATATAGTGATGCTATAGTCAATGTCAAACCAGCGAACAAACACGACCGCAGGACACTCCTCAGGTTCGACCGGGCCCGCGCACGCCGCCACGAGCCGCGACAGAGGCAGACGCGGCGCCGACACGCGTCGGCGGATCGAGCAGACAGCAGCCCTGCTGTTCACGCGCGACGGCTACACCGCAACAACGATGCAGGCTGTCGCCGCCGAGGCCAAAGTCCACGTTCAGACGATCTACCTCGCCTACCGGACCAAACCTGCGCTGCTTGCTGCGTGTGCGGCGCGGCTCGTGGCCGGCGAGGAAGATCCCGGCACCGAACCCGCCGAGCGACGCTGGGCGCGGGAGGTCGCGGCCGCGGCCGACCCGCACGCCAAACTCGCCCGCTACGTCACGCAGATCGCTGATGTGACCCCGCGGATCGCGCCGCTGATCGACGTGCTCCGCACGACCGCTCCCGCCGAGCCAGACGTCGCCGCGTTCCTCGAGCAGGTAGAGCACGGACGCCGCGAAGGCCCCCTCCAGCTGCTCGGCCACGGCGTGCCCCCCGGAACGTGGCGCCCGGGACTGACACCAGACCACGTCGCCGACATCGTCTTCGCCATCGCTTCCCCTGACACATTCAGAGCCCTCACCAAGCGCCGCGGATGGACCCGCCGTGGCGCCGAACAACTCATCGTCCGCATACTCGAACGCGAACTGCTGCCCTCATAACCAGCGAACCGATCCTGGCTCAACCAGATCCAACCAACGACCAGCCGACCCCGCGGGACGCTCAAGCCGACGCTCACCGTCCTCCACCCCGAACAGAGTACGAGATTCACGAAGGCGCCACCGTTCGAGCTGCGACGGCCAAGACGAGCAGCGGGCCGGAACAAACGGAGACTGCCGCAGCGACGAAACCCGAGCTGTATTGGCGGGCGCGATCTCCGGGCGGAGACTTCTGGTTTGGGGCTGCCGAGTTCGCGGAGGCGCAGTCTCCGCCCGGCTTCCCGCCCCGCGACAAAAACAGGTGTCCTTGCCCGGCGTGCGCGCTGCTTCTGCTTTTTGCACTGCCCGGGTCGCTGCGGCCAGCCAGCCTGCACAGCGTGCGCGGTGATTCCCTGCTCCGGCTCGGCCGCCCTCGAGTAGGTCCGCGACGAGTCGCGGCGGCCCGCAGACGAGGCTGGTCAAGCCGGCGCGTCCTGGCCTTCTGATCGGCGCCCGAGTCAGGACACGGGGCAGCTGACAGTCAGGTTGAATGCGAACGAAGTCCGAGTCGGAGCAGACGTGGTCGAAGGGGCCCAGGTGTCGACCTCGACCACGTCAGCAGCACCAGGGTTCTCTGGCGCTACTCGCGCGAGCACGTACGCCGGAGACGTTCCGTTACCGCTGCTGTCGTTGATCGTCGCGGTCGGCACACAATCGTCGACCTCGTGGGGAAATGTGACAAGGAACACGCCGGCGGCGTTCACCGAGACCGAAACCCCGCCACTCTGATTCTCGATCGTCCCGTTCTCCTTGGCCGAGACAAACAGCGACACCGCGTTCTCGCCCGGCTTTCCAGCAGCCCCGGGCTGACCGTTGCTTCCAGCCAGCCCGCGCTGACCGGCAGGCCCTTGCGGTCCGGCGAGACCCTTGCGGGCCAGCGGTGCCCTGCGGGCCAGCGGTGCCCTGCGGGCCGCCGGGCCGCCTCCGGCGGCTCCGGCGACACCTCTTCGCGTTGAAGTTCAGCGTGACCGAGCCCCTGCCGCACTTCCTGCTCGCCTTCAGCACCCGCAGCACGTGCGTGCTCTTCGAAACGCACCCGTGGATCACCGCGGCCTTCGATTTCAGCCCTCCCGTCGCCGCAAACGCGCCGCCGCCGAGCGCAAGGAACAGCGCCACCGTCGCCATCACGTTCGCGTAGCTCAACGAGCCCATCGATCCGTCGCATACCACAACCCCCGATCCGATCGGCATAGTCGTCGGCGCGACCCTATCCGATGACGCCTCAACCCGCCCGCGCCGGCTACCGGCACGCGACTCAGGCCAAGTCCAGACGGACACGCCCGACGCAAATCGGCCGCCAGAACTGACACCCGCATCAACCCGTGTTCGGTGGCTGCTTCGAGCACGATCACCGAACAAACTCATCGCTCGATGCCACATCTCGCGCGGTTTTGGGCACGAGCCACCGACTGACTGCCATCCCCTGTCTGGAGCAGCCGAGCAACCGGAGCCCTGCGCGGGTGCGGCACGTGACCTTGTGCGGCGGCTTGATAGGGATGGACGTGACGTGGGGTTTGCGTGTCATGCGTGCCCGAAGCGAACTTGGGGCAACATCCGGCGGAGCGGCTTGGGCAGGTACCACGCCCATCTGCCGAGCAGCCGTAGCAGGACTGGCAGGATCAGCAGCCTGATCAGCGCCGTGTCGAGCAGTACTGCGACGCCGAGGATCACGCCCATCTCTTTCGGTGGCAGCGGGCCGCTGAGAGCGAACGTGGTGAAGACCGCGACCATCACGGCGCCGGCCGCGAAGATCACGCGTCCGGTGCTGGCCATGCTGCCGACCATCGCTGTCTTCGCGTCGCCGCCTGTGCGGTCCCAGTGCTCTTTGGCGGAAGACAGCAGGAACACGGTGTAGTCCATCGAGATCGCGAAGATCATCGCGAAGAAGAACACCGGTGCCCACGCGTCCAGGAAGCCTTGGGGCTCGAAGCCGAGCAGCGAGTGTCCGACACCGTCTTGGAAGATCCACTTCGCGGTTCCGAACGCGGCCGCGGTCGCCAGCAGGTTGGTGACCACCGCGAGCGCGGCGATCACCGGCGCCTGCAGCGCCACTACCAGTAGCAGGAAGCTAAGGCCGAGCACGACGCCAATCACCAGCGGTGTGCTGGCTTTCAGGGCGGCCTCAAGATCGTGGCTCTCCGCCACTGCGCCACCGACGAGCGCGCCGGCCGGCAACGCTGCGCGGAGACGGTCGATCGCGGCCCCGGTTGCTCTCGCCGACGGGTCCGTTGCGGGGATCGCTTGCACGAGCGCCATGCCGCGTGCGCCCAATTGCGGCGGCGACACATGGTCGATGCCGGGATCGCGCCGCGCCACCGCTGCCACGTCCGCGGCCTCGCCTCTCGGCGCAACGATCTGGAGCGGTCCGGTCCAACCCGGGCCGAACGCCCGCTGGATCGCGTCGTATCCCTTGCGCGAGTTGTCTTGTGTCGGGACGACCTTGATCGACGGCATCGCTGTCTTCAGCGCGAACACCGGGACCGCCAGCACGGCGAGCAGTGCGAGCGCGGCGAGGCCGTAACGCCACGGCTGGCGCCAGAGCCGTTCGCCCCACGCGGCGGAGCGTGACGAGCGATGTTCACCGGGGCGCAGCCACGGAAACGCGAAGCGGTCGACCCGCGGCCCGAGTTTCGCCAGCACTGCGGGAAGAAGGGTGAGCGCCGCGGCGAGGACGAAGACGACCGAGAGCATGATGCCGAGGCTCGTCGACCTGAACGCGGGGCTCGGCACGAGCATCACGGCGCTCAGCGAGATCAGCACCGTCACGCCCGAGAACAGGACGGCCTTGCCGGCGGTGTCCATCGTCGCCGTGACCGCGTCCTCGGCCGACAGCTTCGAGCCGAAGTACGCCTCGCGGAAGCGGTAGACGACGAACAGCGCGTAATCAATCCCTAGGGCCAGCGCGAACATCAGCGCAAAGTTCATCGACCAGATGGAGATCGCGGCGATGTGCGTCCCGATCCACAGTGAGCCCGCCGCCGCGATCAACCCGGCGATCGTCAGCATCAGCGGCAGCCCCGCGGCAACCAGGGACCCGAACGCGAGGACGAGGATCAGGAGCGTGACCGGCCAGGAGATCAGCTCGGACTTCATCATCGCCGACTTGTTGGCCTGATTGAAGTCGGACCACATCCCCGTAGGGCCGGTGAGGTCGACCTGCACGCCGCCGGAGCCGAGTTTTGCGAGCGGGCTTTTCAGCCGCGCGGCGGCGCTCACCATGTCATTGGCGTTGCGTGCGGCGCCCGCCGAGATCACGGCGGTGCGGCGATCGGCCGAGATCGACACGCCGGCCCGCGGCGGAACGACCGTCGTGACGGCCGGATCACTGGTCAGCCGATCTTCCACCCTGCTCAGCACGCGCGCGAACTCGGGATCGGAGACGGCCTTGTCCCGTGCGTGAACGACGACCGTCAGGCCGTAACTTCCGAACCCGTTGAAGTTCTTGTCTATTTGCTGTCGCGCGTTGACGGACTCGGAGCCGGTCGCCTCCCAACCGGCTCCCGACAGCGCCTGCTCGGCGCGCGGCGCGAAGACGCCTAGCCCGACCGCGACGACGACCCACGCCCCCACGACGATGCGGAAGTGCGCGGCGGTCCAGCGACCGAGCCTCCCGATCGGTCCGGCCCGCAGACGATCTGGGCTCATTTCAAAGTCTCCTGAGTCGGCTTGACGGCGAGCAGCTCGATGGAGTCGACGCTGGAAATGCTGGTCATTCAGATCCTTGGGGAACTGGTAAGTAAGGCGCACGATCGGTCGTGCTAACTCGACCGCTACTGTACGACCAGTCGTGCTAACTTGTCAAGGGTGTCCCGAATTTCCGATGAGCGAGCACTGTCCCGGCCGACCCGTCGGCAGCGATCCGACGGCGAGCGCAGCCGAGCCGCGATCCTGCATGAGGCGGCGAGAATGGCGACCGTCGAGGGCCTCGACGGTCTATCGCTCGCACGCCTGGCCGACGCCGTCGGAATGAGCAAAAGCGGCCTGTTCGCACACTTCGGCTCCAAGCAGGAACTGCAACTGGCCACGATCGATGCGGCGAGCACGATCTTCGACGAACTCGTCATCGAGCCGGCGGGCAAGGAGGCGGCGGGCCTGCCGCGGCTACGGGCCTACGTCGCGCTGTTCCTCCGCCATGTCGAGGAAGCCGTCTTCCCGGGAGGATGTTTCTTCGTCTCAGCCATGAGCGAGCTGGACGCCCAGCCAGGCCCAGCCCGCGACGGCGCCCTCGCGTTCAGCCAGCGCTGGCTCGCACTGCTCGCCCGGCAGCTCATGGACGCGCAGGCAACGGGCGAGCTCGATCCAACCGCCGACCCCGCGCAGATCGCCTTCGAGCTCAACGCCTACATGGTCCTGGGCAACATGCAGTTCGTCGCCACCTCCGACCCAACAGCCCTGGATCGCGTCAGACGAGCCGTCGACTCGCGCCTGACAACGCTCACGATCTAGCGCTCCAGGGCACCGACGAAACGCCCAAGACGAACTAGGCGACACCGGCCGACAGCCGCTTGGTCGCCATCGGCGCAATCTCGATGACGCGGCTGCATTCCCGGAGCGTCGACGTGCGAAAGCGGAGTCTCATACGGGCTCCACCACAGCTCCCAACTGAAGTCGGCAGCCAGAGCCGACTCGACCATCAGGGTCGTGCTGAAGGAGCACGTTTGAGGCGAGGACGACGTCGCCCATCGCTGCGGCTAGGCGATCGCGGGCGTGCGATGGTTTGGTCACATCGGGGCGACCCAATAGTTCAGAACCACGGCGATGCACTGGTGAGCTCCCACGCGATCGGTCCCGAGATTGGCGACTACGAGGTCAATGGCTTGGCGCGCGACCGGCCCTGGTTCCTGCTCGGGCGGGCATTGCCGCCGACAGCTCCCGGTAACCCGATATTGGCCGCCGGCCGCTGAACTGAGCGTTAGGCGTTGCGGTGGGAAGCATCCAGCGGTGCGGACTTCGGGGTGAGTCCTTGTCGGCGCTATCCCGCGGTCTCGAGTCGCGCGGGCGGGATGGCTCGTCGCGTGTTTGGTGGCGGGCCGCCGCGATCTGATCGCGGACGATCACGGCGACCAGGACCCCGAAGAGCAATCCGGCGACGACCAGCGCTGGCGCGAAGGTCCCGACGGCGCCGATCGCGAGGCACGCGAGCGCACCCGCAAGCCGGCTGACGCTGACCGTCCCGGTCATCCGCAGCCGCAACGCGACGTGCGCGAGCAGGTAGAGCGCCGGACCGCAGGCCACCGCGACGAGCTCCGCGTGCGGTAGCTCCTCAGTCGGGTGTGCGATCACGAGTTCGTCGCCGACGGCGGTGAGGAGAATGCCGCCAACGATCACCACGTGCAGGTAGGTGTAGGCGTCGCGTGCGAGCAGGGTCCGGTCCTTGGCCTTCGCCCGCTGGCGCTCGGCGGTCGCGGCGACGAGGTTGAAGTACAGCCACCACAGCGCCGCTGTTGTGAGAAACGCGAGCCCGAAAGCGGCCACCCTCGCCGTGGTCAGCTGGAGTTGGGCGGTAGTCGCGCCGGTGATCACGATCGTCTCGCCGAGCGCGATGATGATAAGAGCTGAAACCGCTGGCGAAGTGCTCGGTGCCGACCTCCCACGCCTCGGGGCTCAGTGGTGGTCGCCCGGGCAACCAGAAGGTCACCAGCGGCGCGCCGTAGTCGAGCGCGAGCGCCGCGAGCCACAGCACGGTCCGAGTCGAAGCGTCGGCGAGCGCGCCCGCGATCCAGAACACGCCCGCGACCGCGAACCAGGTCAGGATGCGCCCAGCCCGCTGGCGCTCGATCGTGCCGCGAGCCGCGGCGGCGAAGGTCAGGAACGAGTGGCGCCCGACCTGGATCGCGACGTAGGAGGCGGCGAACAGCAGCGCCTTGTCGCCGAACGCTTGCGGAATCGCGATCGCCATCAAGAGGCTGGCGAGCATCAACGCGATCAGCAGCAGCCGGACGACGATCGACTCCGGATCGAGCTCGTTGGTGACCCACGTCGTGTAGTTCCACGACCACCAGACAACGAGCAGCACGAGCGCGGACTGGCCCGCCCCTTCCCAAGTCAGGCGGTGCAGTAAAAGGTGCGATACCTGCGTGATGGCAAAGACGAAGACGAGGTCGTAGAACAGCTCCAGCGTGCTCGCATGCTGCTCCACGCCTCCGTGGCGACGCAGCGACGCTCTCGCGACCCGGTACATGCGCCTCCCGGCTAGGCCGTGATCGTCATCGACCGCAGCGCCTCGTCCTCGACTTCGAAGGCGAAACGGCTATAGCCGCTAAAGCCGTCTGAGGCGACCTCGATATCGACGGCGACGCCGCGGTCGGTCGACTCGCTCCCCGTGACAGCGAAGCGGCTATTGGCGCCGATCAGCTCCCGGTCGCTCCAACCCCGCATCGCCTCGCGTCCGACGAAACGCCGCCCGTTGTCGTCGATCCAGCCATCACTCACGAACTCAGAGGAAGGCCTCGGTATCGCCGGCGTTTACCGCGGCGATGGCTTGTGCGACGGGCGCCGGTAGAGACTCGGTGACTGACGCACTTGTCTAAGCCGGCACATACCGCACCTCACTCCCCACTCGGATCAGAGCAGCGATCCTACTGCCGTCAGCTGAGGTAGGAGCGGCACGGCCCAAGACACCCTCTCACCACCAGTACACCCGCCAGCTGCCATTCATCGCCTGCCGAGCACCATGGCCAGCCTGCCGATCTCGGCCCGGGAGCGCCAACGTGCCGCGCAGCATCGTGAGATCGCTTTGGGTCCCGTTCGTCACCCTCCGCGAATTACGTACCTATGCACGAGGACCGAAGGTAGCCCGGCTAGGAGGCGTCGCTATAGGCGCAATCCGCGCACCTCGCGACGACCGCTTTCGCCATCCAGACCGCTCCGGCGCGGACCACTCACTTGGCGACGCAGCATGCGTCGGCGCCGTCGGCATCGGACGAGCGCTTCGCCGCGATAGGGATCACGCGCGTTACTCCGTCGGACGGGCGATTGACCGCGACGGTGCCGCTGCGAACTGCCCGTCCGGCGCCAGTTAGGCCTCTCAGGGTCGCCCTGCGCTCGCGCGAGGTGAGCGGGACGCGAGAACCGGTGTGATCGTTCGCGGGACTGACGACGTCTCGCGCGTCAGCCCGCCGAGCGCCGAGCGTGTGACGGCGGCTGCGTACAGGCGTATTGCTTGGGAGATGTCATCAGCCGATCGAAGGGGGTTCTCTGTGCATGCCCGAACTGCAGCCGGCGTGGTTCTCATCTGGCTTGGCTTCGCGCCGGCGGCACTTGCCGCGTCATCGACGCCGCAGACACTGAGCGTGGAAGGCCAGGGGTCGGTGATGATCACGCCAGACCAGGCGTCGCTGTCGCTGTCGGTGACGCGCTCCGCCCCGACGTCTGCGCCGGCCTTGTCGGCCGCGAACCGGACCGTCGACGCGATCGTTCACGCCGTTCGTAGCGTCGGCGTGCCCGCGCCCGCGATCCAGACCGGATCGATCAACACCAACTGCGCTCGCATCCGTGTCGGGCCGAAGCACCACAAGCACCGGATCCAGCGCTGCACAGCGAGCGAGTCCCTATCGATCACCTCGACCGCGGCAATCGTCGGCCGCGTCGTCGACGCGGCAACCCATGCGCGCGCGAGCAGCATCGACGGACCGAACTTCTCGTTCACTAACCCGTCCGCCGGCGAGATCGCGGCGGAGCACGCGGCGATCACCGACGCCCGAAACCAGGCAACCGCTGCCGCCGACCAGCTCGGCTACACGATCACCGGAGTGCAGTCGATCAGTTTGAACCCACAGTCAGGTAGCGTGGCAGCGTCCGGTACCGCCTCTTTGCCAGTGCGCAAGGGGGCACCGTCGACACCGACGACGGTCCACCCGGGCGTCCAGGAAGTCGACGCGACAGTCGCGGTCGTGTTCACGATCGCGCCCGCCACGACAACACAATGATCGATCGAGAGACGTGACGGCCGAGGGCCTCGGCGGAGATCCCGCGTACGTGCGCGGGGCGAAGCGATCTCCCGAGAAACGCGGCTTCCGCAATTACTGGGCTGAGCCGGCCGCGAAAGCCAATCGCGAGCCGAGCGGCTCGTCCTCAAGCCGCCCGCTCGCTTGTCGCCGATGGGCTCGCCAGTCAGTCGTCGGGTTGATGGCGGATGCGAGAGTTGGGTTGTGACGTCCGCGGGGGTCGAGACGCCTAAGGCTCAGTGGGCCAACGAGCTTTTGGAATCGTCGGACCCTTCATGCCGCTCCAGCGCTCATCGGCGACACGCGTTCCGAGTGGCCGGCGATTGGCGGATCGATCGCGTGGAGAGTGGCCGTCGAGGTGTCGCCCGGAGTGGACCGCGCGTAAGGGTGAGCTTGACCTCGGCGCTCTTCTCAGACCCGCGCTGGAGCTCCTCGCGTGCCGGCAGCGCACGTCCGCGCCCGGCCACACCGCGCGCTCCAAGCGCCTCCCGTCTACCCGACCACCCTCCGTCTCGCTGGCCGCTCAGCCAAGTCCTTCTCTGTCGGGTGTGGAGGAGATGGATTGGAATGGGACCGGCATAGTTGTTGCGACCGTGGCTTCCAGGAGTTCGCGCTGTCGGCCAACGGCGGCGTGTCGTTCGGCCGGAAGTGCGCGCTCGAGTTCGTCGAGGACGGCATGGAGTCGGCGCACCACCTGTGGCGCGTCGGCTCCGTATCGGATGATCTCGGTCAGCGCGAGGACGAGTAGGGCCTCGAAGCCTCGGAGTTGGCGCTTGACCCTGACGGTTCCCGCGTCGTCGATGCGTAGG
The DNA here is from genome assembly GCA_963805095.1 of uncultured Solirubrobacterales bacterium. GTDB lineage: Bacteria > Actinomycetota > Thermoleophilia > Solirubrobacterales > Solirubrobacteraceae > Palsa-465. The sequence continues at coordinate 429,059 of CAWDSW010000004.1, read as the reverse complement.
CCGGTCGGGTCGGGGTTCGAGCCTGCGGCCACGAGGAGGTCGCTGATCCGGTCGATCGCCTGCACGGCCGTCGTCGGGTCGTTAACGGCCGGCGAGAGCGCCCGAATGGCCGTGTCGACGAGTTGACGGAACCCGAAGGCCGGATCCTGGACGAAGGTTCGCTCGCCGCCGATCAGGAGAAACCGGGTAACCGCGGTCTCGTCCGGGCCGGTCCCGTGAACGACCGCGAACCGGGTTCCGCGGCCCAGGTACTCGCCGGCCCCGACGGTGAGCTCGAGCCAGCAGTCATGCTCCCGGCAGAGCTCGACAAGACCGAAGAGATCGGTCGCGGCGATCACCCCGGCACGACCTCCGTACGACAGTTCGTTCGCGTCGGGATCGACGACGGGCGGCTCGGCGTCGACGTACGCCGAAAGCGGCGGAAAGTTCTGATCGATCGCCTGTCTGCCCTCGGCCGCGATCGTCTCGAGCAGGTACTGAACGCGCATCAGCCGCACTACCCCGTGCAGGTAGGCGACGAAACCAAAAACGGTCCCGAGCGTGAGCAGCAGCAGCAGGCTGACCGAGAGGACCGGCGCGAATTGCTTTGCCGAGGACACCGAGCTCCGGTTGCTGACAACGATCACGAGCGCGAACACGAACGTGGCCAGGAAGAGACCGAGCGTCACCCTCGTCAACCGCGAACGGATGAAGACGCGCACCGTCCGCGGCGAGTACTGGCTGGCAGCGAGCTGGATCGCGACGAGCGTCGTCGCGAAGACGACGGCAACGAAGGCCAGCGTCGCCGCCGCGATCGTGCCGGCGAACGACGCGGCGGTCGAGGGATCACTGACGAGCCCGAACCTTGCCCCGATCGGCTCGTCGATCTGCTCGTCGAGCCAAACTGCCACGTAGGCCGCGACGAAGGCGACTGCCGCGAAGATCGTCGGCACGAACCAGAGCGAGACGGCGATCCGCTGCTTGAAGTCGGCCCGCCAGAGCGGCTCGGGATGCACAGGCAGGGCTCTCATGATCAGCGGCTCGCAGTCTCTCAGCAACGGTGCCGGGGCGCGACCGTGGCATAGAGTCGAGCGCGACTGAGTCCGGTGCCCCCCAACTTGCAGTGACGGTTCCTCCTCTCTGGGCCGCTGTTGAGGCCGCCCAACACGCGTGGCGACCAAGCCACCCTTGGCATCGGCTCTCCACCCAGACCAAGGCCCGGCACGGCAAGGCCAACCCTGCCAAGAGCGCCGTCGCGCGCAAGGTCCTGATCGCGTGCTGGCACGTCCTCGCCCGCCAACAGCCATTCAAACCCGCCGCGCCGACTCTTGTTCCAACCTGCCCCGGCAAGCTCCAGGACGATCTGGCCGCCTAACGGCCCCAAAGCGACATCAGAAGCCGGGACAACTGAAACAGACCATCTGCGCAGCCAAGCGCCGAAAGAGAATCCAACACCACCCTGACCAAGAACGGAGGAACCGCCACCCACCGGCCAGGCCCGGCGTGTGGGCCACCCGCAGGGGGCAACAGGGGGAACCAAAACGTCGCGTGGCTACCAAGCCGCGCCCTCGCAGGGGGGCGCCTCGTTGTGGTTTTCTGGCTCGGCGCGGCGGTGTTATTCCCGAACCACACCCGGCCCGGGTGATCGAGCTACACCACGTCACCGACTCAACCGGATACCCGCCGGTGTGAAAGGCCAGCCAGAGCCCGTCCTCCTCGGGTTTGGCGAACAGTCGATGGGATCGGCGCCCCTGAGACCGGCGTCCTGGTGTTTGTCACCTTGAGCCCGACCTTGCTACGAGACGGCGTGCTGCTCGGGCTCGGGTCCGGTTTACGCGAGTTTGCGCCGGGAGCCCCGCGACCTGCCTGATCCCTTCTTCTGAGGTGTGTGAGGATCCTCATTCGGGTAGGTAGCGCTTGCGAGATAAGCGAAGTCATCGTCTTAGCGAGGAGGAGCGATGCAGGCGCTGCGACCGACGGGCCGGACGATTTACTTTTTCGGTGCATTGGGGGGCTTGCTGTTTGGCTATGACACTGGCGTGATCTCCGGTGCCCTGCTGTTCATTCCGAACACCTTCAAGCTGACGCCGTTTCTTCAGGGGGCGATCGTCGCCGGCCTGCTCCTGGGGGCCATGATTGGGGCGGCGTTCGCGGGGCGTATGGCCGATCATCTTGGTCGCCGTCGCTTGATCATGATCGCGGCGGTGGTGTTCACAGCGGGGTCGTTGCTGGCCGCGTTCGCTCCCACCGTGGGCATCCTGGTGGCGGCTCGCGTGATCATCGGCCTGGGCGTGGGCTCGGCGGCGCTGGTGGTGCCGCTGTATCTCTCGGAAATCGCTCCGACCGGGGTCCGCGGCGCAATCGCCTCGCTCAATCAGTTGATGGTCGTGGCCGGCATCCTTGTCGCCTTCATCGTCAACGCGATCCTCGCGTCGTCGGGCAATTGGCGGTTGATGTTGGGGTTGGCCGCTGTTCCATCGGTGGTGCTGTTCGTCGGCATGCTGTTTATGCCCGAAACGCCGCGGTATCTGGTCCACGCGGGTGAGGAGGAGGCCGCGCAGGAGGTTCTCGAAGACCTGCCGGGCGACGAGCGACCGAAGGAGCAGATCGAGAAGATCCGCGAGGTTGACAGCGGGGAGCAGGAAGTAACCGGTCTTCGCGGGCTTTTGCAGGCGAAGTGGGTGCGCCCGGCGCTGCTGGTGGCGACTGGTCTGGCTGTGTTCCAGCAGCTTGTCGGGATTAACACGATTATCTATTACGCGCCGACAACACTGACCAATGTCGGGTTCGGTAAGACGACCGCGATCTACGCCAACCTGATCATCGGGGCGATCAACGTGGGCATGACCGTGCTTGCGATAAAGCTCATCGACCGGGTCGGGCGCAAGCCGATGCTGCTTGCCGGAGTGGCAGGCATGGTGTTGAGCCTGGTTGTCCTCGGCGTCTCGCTGTCAGTCCTGCCCACCCCGCACCACCCCGGCGATCCGGCGGCGGTCGTCACGCTCGTGTGCCTGGCGACCTTCATCGCGTCCTTTGCCGCGACGTGGGGCCCGGTGGTATGGGTGATGATCCCTGAGGTGCTTCCGCTTAGCATGCGCGGAACGGCCATGGGCGTGGCGGTGTTCGGCAACTGGGCGGCCAACTTTGCGGTGGCCCAGACCTTTCCGCCGCTGTTGAACGCACTCGGGCCCGGCCCTATCTTCCTTGGGTACGCGGGGCTGGGCGTGGTCGCGGGGCTGTTCGTGATGGCGTTCGTCGTCGAAACCAAGGGACGAAGCCTGGAGGAGATCGAGGCTGACCTGCAAGGGTCCGGCAGACGCGGTCGTCTACACAGAAGACCACGGCAAGCGGCGGTCTCGCGCTAGCGGGACGCGAGGGCAGGCCATGTTCGGGCGCGTGAAAATTAGACGGAGGCGGCCCCGGGCGTCGGCGCAACGCTGGCGGGCTCGTATCGCCGGTTAGTGCCCGCGCTGATGCTGACCAGCGGGGCGGCAGCGCGGGCCGACACTCGCGCCGCCGCCACGTCCACCACCCAATATCGAACGCGAACTTCGCAAACCAGTTCGACGCCGACCCGGACGTAGGCAACGGCTACTTCAGTCAGCGTATCCCGGCGGTCGGGATCGGCCTCCTGACGGGATTGGGAAACGATCGGGCGGCCACTGGGAATGCCACCGTTCACTGAGGCGCTGGCTGCGGGACTGAATGCCAAGACCAACGCCTCGACTATCTATCCGGGCGAGACCACGCAGGTGACCGCCCTGATCCCGACGTCGGCCACTTTGACCTTCACAACCCCACCCAGGGCACGTACTCGCCAACAACGGTGAGTGCGTCCCAGATCAGCAACTACCTCCAGACAAGGACGTGCGCAGCGGCGCCGTGACGACATCTGGACGTGGACCTCACCGTCCATGTCGCCAGCCTTCTCGTGGTGGCACGTGAGCAGATGCGGCTGTGGTAGGAGCGCACCAAGTACTCCGACGGGCTTGCGCCACGCGCAAACACGATGGAGAGCCGCTGGAAGCGATTCGTCGAGCTCGGCCCCCGCCGGCTCCGGTGGTCGACCAGGCGATCGGGGTGCGCATCCGCTCGGCCAGCGACCGGGTTCTCTTTGTTGGTTGCGCCAGTCGGTCTTCGGGGCGGAATGTGGTGGGGTGAGAGGACTTCGCCGATGTCGAGTTCGACGATGGTGATTTGGTGGTCGTCGGCACGCGAGGACGCGTTTGCCGGCGTGGGCGGCGCCGATGCCGAGATGGTGCATGCGGCCGGAGCGGCGGATGCTCATCTTGCCGCTCTTCTCGAGGCGGTCGTAGCGCAGCCGGTCGTGCGGTTGGGCGCGTGCGCCAGTGGGACTGCTTTGGAGGTGGCGCGGTGGGTGTAGCCCGACGTTCGTCGGTTCAGGGCGGCGCTCGTTGTAGTGCTCACGGAACTCGGCCAGCTGCCCTTGCAGCTCGGCGATGCTGCGGGCCTTTGGCCATCCAGCCAGTTAGGGACCTCAACATCAGTCCCGTCGCAAGCCGCCGGCGGATGAAGTCCGACTGCCACATCTCGTTCGGCTCCGCGGCCTCAAACCGCGTATAGGAGGACCGGGGCCGCTTCCTGGGCTCCGGGACGATCAGCCCCGCCTGGCGCAGGATCCGCCGGATCGTGGACGTTGATGGCGGCCGCAGCCGCTGTCGCTACAGGTGCCATGCGATCGTGACCGGCCCGCGTCCAACTCGTCCGCGGTCAACCGTGCTCGCAACTCGATCACCCACCCGCGCACCGCCACAGACGTCGCCGCGGGGTTCGATCTCGAGCGCCGCGAGAGCATCTCCGGCGCCTCCACCCTCCTTCCCCGTAACGAGCGAGTAGGCGGGACAGATGCCGGCAGGAGAACTCGTACTCGAGATGAGGGCAGATCGGGGTCGTGAAGTCGAACTAAGGGTCTGTTCTTACAGAGCCGGAGCCCGTGCCACACGCCCGGTCGAAACGGTCGTGGAGTTACGCGAGTGCGACTTGCCGCGCAAGCAAATTCGACTTCAGGACGAGTCTTCCACCAGGAGAATCATCAGTGCGGCCAATTGACGTCGTGCGAGTCGCGAATAGGGTCAAAGCGAGTGATTGAAGTTGATCATCTCACCAAGCGCTACGGCACGAAGGTCGCCGTCGATGACTTGAGCTTCGTCGTGGCCCCGGGCGTCATCACGGGCTTTCTGGGCCCGAACGGGGCCGGCAAATCGACAACGATGCGGCTGATGCTTGGGCTTGACGCGCCGTCTTCAGGCAGCGTGACAGTGAATGGCAAGGCGTATGAGGATCTTCCGGCGCCGCTGAACGAGATCGGAGCGATGCTCGAGGCGCACTCTGTCCACACCGGCCGTTCTGCGTATCACCATCTGCTTGCGCTCGCAGCCACTCATGGCCTACCCCGGGATCGTGTTGATGAGGTGATCGAGCTGGTCGGTCTGAAGGAAGTCGCGCGTAAGAGGGTCGGAAGCTTCTCGCTCGGGATGGGGCAGCGGCTTGGGATCGCCGCCGCGTTGATCGGTGATCCCACGACGGTGATTCTCGATGAGCCGGTTAATGGCCTTGATCCCGACGGGATCCGCTGGATCCGGAATCTGCTCAGGCGGCTGGCGGAGGATGGGCGCACGGTGTTCCTTTCGTCGCACCTGATGAGTGAGATGGAGCTCACGGCTGAGCGGCTGATCGTTGTTGGTCGCGGTCGGCTGATCGCCGACACGACGGTTGCGGATTTCGTCCTCCAAGCGTCCGTTGGGGCGCCGGTGCGGGTCCGCTCACCCGAGATCCCACTGCTGCGGGTAGTACTGGACGCGCTCGGAGCGAAGACAGAGACCGTAGATGCGAACGTCGTGATGGTCACCGGTACTACGGCCAACCGGATCGGTGACGCCGCCCGAGCGCACAACGTGGCGCTACATGAGCTTGCGCCGCAGCAGGTTTCGCTCGAGGACGCGTTTATGCGGATCACACGGGACGCTGTCGAGTACCGCACCGAAACACTGCTCGAGCCGGAGGCGGCAGCCGCATGAGCACGATCGCGAACCCCAGGGCCTCGACCGCTCCGCGTTTGCGCGGGAAGGTGACGCAGCCACGGGTGATCAACTCCGAGTGGATCAAGCTGTGGTCGCTTCGGTCCACCCGCTGGACGCTGTTGGCCGCGGTGATCTCAATGGTGTTCGGGATCGCGATCGCAGCGATTGACATGTCCCGATGGTCAACGATCAGCCATCACGACAAGGCGACATTCAGCGCGATCGACACCAGTCTCGCTGGCTACCACTTCGCTCAGTTGGCGATCGGCGTGCTCGGCGTTCTGGTTGTGACGGGGGAGTACACGACCGGCATGATCCGCTCGAGCTTCATGGCCGTGCCGAGGCGGCTTCCGGTGTTCTGGGCCAAACTACTCGTGTTCGCCTCGGTCACGTTCGTGCTGATGTCCGTCTCGGCGTTCTTGGCGTTCTTCATTTCGCAGGCCGTGCTCACGCAGGAGCACGTGAATGTCTCAATCGGGCATCCTCACGCGCTCAGGGCAGTCGTCGGCGACGCGCTGTTCCTCACGACACTGGCGATCTTCTGTGTGTCCCTCGGTGCATTGATACGCAACACCGCCGGGGGGATTGCGGCATTCGCCGGTGTGATGTTCGCGCTGCCCGGGATCAACGCGATCCTGCCTACCGGGCTTCACAACGCGCTGAACCCGTTAATGCCTTCGAACGCCGGGGCAGCGATATTGACCGACAGGCCCTCCGACCATTGGCCATCGCCGTGGGCCGGTTTCGGGATCTTCTGTGCGTACACAGCGATCACGCTGGTCGCCGCCGTAATCATGCTGAAGCGTCGCGACACATGAACTCGTTGACGATGCTGATCGATGCCTCGGTCACGGAGTCGCTCGCGACGTTCGCCACGCACGTCGTCAATGACCTTGGATACGCCGGCATAACGTTGATGATCACCATGTCCCAGGTGATCATCGTGCCGGGGACCGAGGTAACGATGTTGTTCGCCGGCTTCAACGTCGATGAGCATCACCTGACTCTGATCGGGATCATCGTCGCCGGCGTGATCGGGGACGTGCTCGGTGCGTCGATCGCGTACACGATCGGTTACTTCGGTCTACACGAGGCCCTGGGACGCCGTGGGCCGCTGCACATCGACGACTCGAAGATCGAGCGTGCCAGCGGCTGGTTCGAGCAATACGGCTCCCCCGCTGTGGTCGTATCGCGGTGGATCCCGGTGTTCCGCTCAGCGCCGCCTTACGCCGCCGGGATCGTGAAGATGCCGTATTGGCGGTTTGCCAGCATGGCCACGCTCGGTTCGATTGTCTGGATCACGGGCCTCGCGCTACTCGGCAAAGCGGTCGGCAGCAAGTGGACCCAATGGAAGCACCACCTCGACATCATCGATTACGTCGTCGTTGCACTGATCGCGATTGGGGTGGTCTGGTGGCTGGTGCATCTGATCAGAGCGAGACGCGCTGGAAAGGTTGAGTTGACCGCTGTGTCCGTGCCCGCTCGCGAATCCAGCGAGGTCGTAACGCCTCCGATCGGAAATGACCTCCCGATCTCAGTAGATGAAAAGTTGCAGCCCATGAATCGCGAAATCCCGTGAACACTGGAAACCCGGTGAGCACTCGCGCGAGAAATGCCCGGCCTGCGCGTGATCTGGTGCCCGTCTTAGGACGCTTTTTTCCCGCCCCTGTGGCCGCCAAGGTCCCCGAGATCATCGCGCTCTTCTGGTTGGCCAAGATTCTCACTACAGCCGGTGGCGAAGTTACGTCCGACTACCTGAAGATCTACGGGAACTTCGGGGGTGGCGGCGCTGAGATTGCGATGTTCGTCGTCGGGATCGTTTTGCAATTTGCCACCCGCCGATATCGAGCGTTGGCCTATTGGTTCCTGGCCTACGCGATCGCCACCGCCGGCACCGGGATATCGGATTTCCTCCATCTTGACGTCCATATCCCGTATCTGGGAACGACAATCCTGTGGACCCTGATCCTCTTGGCCGTGTTCCGGACGTGGTACCGCAGCGAGGGAACGCTGTCCATCCACAGCATCACGACGCAGCGACGCGAGGGGTTCTATTGGGCCACGGTGTTCGTCACCTTTGCGCTCGGCACGGCGCTCGGAGACTTCACCGCGAACTCGCTCAACATGGGCTACCTCGCCTCGGCGTTCTTCTTCCTTGGACTCATCCTGTTGCCGGCGATCGCCTGGCGGTGGTTTGGTCTGAACAGCGTCGTTGCGTTCTGGCTGGCCTACATCGTGACGCGACCACTCGGAGCGTCCATCTCGGACTGGATCAGCAAGCCGCCGCATCTCACCGGACTCGGCTTCGGGAACGGACAGACAGCGATCGTGTTCGGTGTGGCCACACTCTTGTTGGTCGTGTACCTCGCGATTCGCCGGCCGGACATCCAGCAGCAGCCCCGGCCAATCGTTGCCGCGGACGATGGCTCGGCGGTCCGATTCCCGGACGATCGGTCGGGCACGCCCGAACTCGAAGTGGGTTAGCGGCCTGTGGGTCGTTTGGAGCGGCATCTGAGGGTTTCTGCTGATGATCTTGAGCCGGCGGCGAATGAGCGTCGGGATCGGAATCATTACTGGGGTTGTGACGGTGGCGCCGATCGTGTGTTTGTTGTTTGTGACCCGGCAGTTGTGGAACCGCATCCTCGGCTGGAATGACCTGTTTGATTTTTTGGTGCCGTATGTGCTGACTGGTCTGGGTGTGACGGTCGGTTTTCATCGGTTGTTGACTCATCGGGCGTCCAAGTCCGGCGATTGAGGGGCCTGTGATCTCGTGGGCGTCTGACCATCGCAAGCACCACCGCTTCTCGGACCGAGCCGGTGATTCTCATAGTCCGCCTGTCGGTCACGGTCATGGCTGGAGTGGTGACGTTCGCGGTCTCCATGCCCATGGCGGATGGTTGTTCATCCATACCAACCGCGGTAAGCGCCGACACTATGCGCCGGATCTTCTGAGGGATGACGTGATCAGCGCTCGACCGGACATCTCGTAGCGTCTTTGGGGGGAACGCTCACCTTCGTGTGGAAAACGACTGGCTTCTCAGCCATCGAATGGCCACTAGCCAAAAGCCGCTTCGTCGCTCGTGCATCGCGGTGCTGACTTTCGGTCTCCTCATCGCTGTGCTTCGGGCTTTGGACGATCGCTGGAATCGCACCGGGTCTCGATCACCAACTGAGCGCGAACGTGGTCAGCCATCGGGCACGGTGGGTAACGAGCGCCGCTCACGCATTCTCGGCGCTCGGGCGCAGCTGGGTGGTGATCCCAGCAACCCTGATCTTCGGTCTTGCGCTGACCCCACGCCTCATTTGGCGGGCCTTCGGGCCGCTCGTCGCAGCATTGGGCACCCCACAGCTCCAAGCCATCATCAAGTGGCTCGTCCAACGGCCGCGCCCATATACCTACTTGCAGCCCGGGTCTCGTGAGAGACCCGGGCTTGTGGACAGGTCGTCCGCGGACGACTACTTGCGAGCGGGCTAAAGCCCTCCTCTAGTTGGGATTCGCCTCTGCGTTGAGACCGCTGCGAAGCAGACCGCCAGTAGCGATCTTCGTCAAGAGCTGGTCGGCTGCGCTCTCTTCGTCGAGCGTCTCGTCAAGTAGCTTCTTCGCGTCGTCGTAGCCAAGCTCGCTGGCGAGCGTACGGGCTGTGCCGTACGCGGCGATCTCGTAATGCTCGACACGCTGAGCGGCGGCGATGATCGCGGCGTCCTTCGACGCTCCACCGCCGGCTTCGCCAAGGACCTCATCGCCCTCCGCAAGCAGGCCGGCCATCCCCTTGCACCTCTGCGATCCAGTGATCCCAAGGTCGCTCTTGATCTGCCGGAGACGATCGACGTGTTCACGTGTCTCCTCCAAGTGGGTCGTGAACGCCTCCCGAAGCTTCTCGTCGCTGGCGGCGGCGGCGATCTTCGGAAGCGCGCCGACGAGCTGCGTCTCAGCGCTGTACAGATCCTCGATCTGGTCGGTGAAAACATCATTCAGCGTGGCAAATGCCATGTAATCCTCTTTCTTCTGTGAGTAGATGCGAACCCCTACGAAGACGGGCACGGCCTCCCGCCGCCCGTTCCGTCCAGCCGCGACCTTCTGGGCGTGATTACCGCCCCCTCCGGAACCGCTGTTAGCGGCTCCGGCCGCCGCCGCTGCTGCTTCCGCTACGGCTCGCTCGGTGAGGCCTCCGAGTTGGCGACGGCGGCCACGCGGGACTTGTTCATACCCTGCCCGCGAAGTTCCTCGTACTGCGTGTCCTTCTTCACGCTTGTCCCGTGAGCTTCTGCCATGGCCGCCTCCATTCGGTCGTGTTGGAGGACTACCCCGGATGTCGCGCCGTCTATCCAGCAGCTTCAGAGCCACGTCCCGCGACGGGCGACTCCGACCTATGCATAACTGCTGCCCAAACCGCTGACCACCAGCATCCGGAGACGCAAACCGCCTAGGCGACGAGACGCCACTCCGCGCGAGGGCAGCGCTTCTACTTGCGAGACGAAGTGACAGTCAGCGCGGGCGACCGGGCGAACATGCGCCGTGAAGCGCAGGATCAGGCTCGGTCACCTCGAGCCGGCGGGAGGGTGATCGATAACTCTAGCCCGCCACCTGCGCGTGGGCAGGCGGTGACCGTTGCGTCGTGGGCGTGCGCGATGGCATTGGCGATCGACAGGCCGAGTCCGACCCCGGCGGTGGGGTCGAGTCGCTCGGCGGCTCGGACGAACGGTTCGAACAGGTTGGGAACCTGCTCGGCTGTCACCTCCGGCCCGGTGTTGGCGATCTCAACCACCGCACTGCCGTTCCGTGCGGCCGTTCGAATTCCGACCCAGCCGTCGTTGCTGTTATGCCACACGGCATTGTCGACGAGGTTGGCGACCATCCGCTCGAGCAGGACTCGGTCGCCGATGGTCGGCGCGGGCTCAAGTTTGGCGTCGACGTGCAGACGCCGCTGAGCAATCTCCGTCTGTACGGCGTCGAGCGCGTCTTCTGCGGCAGTCGCGAGGTCAACCGGCTCGCGCGCGGTCGGTCCACCCTCGCTGGATGCGAGCGTCAGCAGTGCCTCGACGGTCTTCTCCGCGAGTTCGATCGATCGCGTGACCCGGAGGGCCATGGCCTCGAGCTGCTCGGGCGTCCGGACCGGCTTCGACAGCGTCACCTCGATCGCCGTGCGCATTGCGGTCAACGGCGTGCGCAATTCGTGCGCTGCGTTGGCGACGAACCGCTTCTGGCTGATGAACGCGGCGTCGAGCCGTTCGAGCATCAGGTCGAATGTGTCGGCCAGCTCCTTCAGCTCGTCGTCGGGGCCGGTCAACGCCAGTCGCTCTCCGAGGCTGAGCTCCGAGGCGCGTCGCGCGGCCTGGGTAAGCGATTGAACTGGACGCAGCGCCCGGCCGGCAAACACCCATCCAAGAGCCGAAGCTGCGACGACCAAAACGGCGAATCCGATCACGGACCCGATCGCAAGCTTGGCGAGCGTATCGCCACGGGCTTTCGGCCCGGAGCCGGTCACGGCGATGAGGTGATTGCACCTGGCGAGCAGCGTCTTCGCCGTCGGTGGCGGCTTGCATAAGCCGAGCAGCGACCGTTGGTCCGGCGTCAGATGTATCGGCAGCGGCGCCGCGGCCGGAACCAGGAATTTGGCCGACAATCCGTAGCTCAGCGCCAGCAGCGCCGCCCCAACCACCACGAACAGCACCGCGTAGAAGACCGCGAGCCGGGTTCGCATCCGACGCGGCCACAACCGACGCGGGAACGAAAATGATGGGACCATCACCGCACCCGGTACCCGGTTCCGAGGACCGTCTCAATCAGTTCAGGCTGGCCGAGCTTGCGGCGCAATCGCGTGAGCGTGACGACAACTGTACGAGTGAACGGGTCGGCGTTCTCGTCCCACACGCGCTCGAGCAGCTCCTCGGCGCTGACGACTGCACCGTCGGCCTCGAGCAGCACCTCCAGCACCCCGAGCTCCTTGCGAGTCAGCGGTAGCTCCTGTCCGGCGCGGGTCGCGAGCCGTCGAGCCCGGTCGAGCGTCAGGTCGCCCCTGGTCAGCACCGGCGGGCCGGTCGGAGCCCGGCGGGCCAGCGCGATCACGCGTGCGACCAACTCCTCAAACGCGAACGGCTTGGGTAGGTAATCGTCGGCGCCGAGGTTCAACCCCTCAACACGGTCATTGATCGTCGCCGCGGCCGTGAGCATCAAGATCCGCGCATCGGACCGGTCATCCTGGAGCGCCCGGCAAACCTCGTCTCCATGTAGACCCGGCAGGTCACGGTCGAGCACGATCACGTCGTAGCGATACACCGACGCCTTCTGCAACGCCGCCTGACCATCGAACGCAAGGTCGGTCGAGATCCCGCGATCCCGCAGACCCTCGGCGATGTCACCGGCAAGTTCGACGTGATCCTCCGCAACCAGGACGCGCACCGCCACATCGTCCTCCACCCCACATCACAACGCAGTCACAACGGCCTGTTGCACTGATGTGACCAGTGACGGAGTACCACCCAGCTCATGCTCAGACTTCGCTCAACCCTCCCAGTAATCGCCGCGGCGCTCGCAACGACAGCGATCGCCGCCTGCGGCTCAAGCTCCCCCGCCACGACCCATTCGAGCTCCACCTCTGGCTCAACCCAGCCCCAGATCCAGCGCTTCCAAAGCGACGCGGTCAAGTTCACCAGTTGCATGCGCACCCATGGGGTCGCCAACTTCCCAGACGCGCCGACCCAGAACAATCCCAGTTCCGGCCGTACCTGGAAGAACGCGCTCCAGAACAAGTCGCCCGTCTTTCACTCGGCGGCGACAGCCTGCCAACACTTCCTGCCCCGCCACGCATCTCAGCAACAGAACTCCGCGCCCAGCCACACGCAGAGCGCAGCGATGCTGGCCTTTGCCCGATGCATCCGCAGCCACGGATTCACAGGCTTCCCCGACCCGACCAGCAGTGGGATCACCCACGAGATGATCGCGGCGGCCGGAATCAACCTGCACCAGCCGGCGCTCGTCCAGGCAGCCGACACGTGCGTCAGCGTCACCCACGGATACATCACCAAGGCGGTCGTAACCCGGTTCATCGCCGGCCACTGAGCTCATGCGCTAAGCCAAATAAGACGAGGACACTCCACCGTTTGGGACGCGCAAGTCGCCCGGACCAGGAGCAAACAGCGGTGCTTGGCAAGGCCATCCCGGCACCTGATTCCACGAAACCCCAGGGGTCGTCGGCCGGATCAGCGACGCTTGCGGAACTGTTGCCCGAGCCGCGGTGGCGTCGTGCCCGGTGCGTGGGTGTGGACCCGATCTGTCTAAAACGCTGTCCGTTACGCCGCGAGTCGGAGACGGGCTCGTCGGCCGCGCTCGCGGACTCAGCCGTCGTCGAGCAATCCTTGCAGAGGCCCGAGTAGCCGGCGCGAGCGACGCGAGACGCCGGGCAGCGCAAGCAGGTGGTGGGTGGGCGGCTGGCCGGCCTCACGCCGGCGCAGCTGCTCGGTGGCGATTGGCCGCCACAGCTCGTCGACGACCGCCGCGACGGGTTGGACGGCGATCGCTTCAGAGTCGGTCTCGAGGTGCTCGGCCCACAGGCGCAGCCGCGTTCGGCGCGCCAGCTCGGGATGATCGGTGCAGACGTTCATCTCGGTGTCGTTGAGCAGCGAGTGAGCGTTGAGATTGGCCGATCCGACCGTCAGCCACCGGTCGTCGACAATCCCGACCTTGGCGTGCACGTACAGCGGGTCCTCGCGGGGGCCGGTGAGCGAGCGCAGCGTGGCGGCGAGCAACCGACCCGCCCCGTCGTCGGCGGCCACCAGCCGGCCCAGCTGACCCTGGGTGTCATCCTGGCCGTTGTTGGCCTTCGCCGGGAGCACAACGACCAACCGAAAAGAATCCTGCGGCGGGTCACGCAACTTGGCCGCCAAACGCTCGACGATCTCAGGTGCCCACAAGAACTGGTTCTCAAGGTAGACAAACTCGCGTGCGGAACTCAACGCACGGGTGTAGCTCTCGAGAATGCGGAAATCGCCGCTGGGCAGCGAGTCATACATCACCTCGGAGACCGTTCGCACCACCTGAACCGTATGCTCGCCGCAGGCGGCAGGCGGCGGGCGCTCAGGAACCGTCTCGCCGGTCAACTCACGCCACCGCAGCGCGAAGTGCGCCCCCACGTCAGCCACCACCGGGCCGACCAGCCGAGTCCCGACATCGTGCCACCCCAGGCGCCGCAGTGCAGCGTGATCGCAGGAGTCGTTGCGGTCGCCACCGAAGTCCGTCATGTCGATCCCGCCAACGAACGCGACCTGGCCATCGATCACGACAGTCTTCTCATGGTGGCAGTGAAACGGATGCTCACGGGGATCAAGCTCACAGCGGATCTTCGTCTGGCGGACCAGCCGCTGCACGCCCTTGCGCACCTCCGCCCGCGAGGGATGAAAGATCGGCACCGGTGCCCCGGCCCACACCAGAACCCGAACGTCGACGCGCTCAGCCACCTCGGCGAGCAGCGCTCCCAGGATCGTCAAGCGCTCGCCACGCACCAGCTCGAACTCCGCCGCGACGTGCCAGCCGGTGATGTGAACGAACTCCCGGGCGGATGCGATCGCCTCCGCGATCGCGGCCATCGCCTCCTTCCCATCAATCAGCACGTCAACCGCACAGCCCTCCCGGGGCGGCGGCTCACCTTGCGCCCAAGTGCCGGGACTGGCGGGAATCAACGCACGCGACCATCCAAGGCGCCGCAGGCGGCGGGCATGCTTCGCGACAACTGCGGCCTCCACACGGGCGCCGACCGCCGCGTCAAGCCGAGCCGTCAGAGCGTGAGCTGACGGTGGCATCGAACGCATCACCCCCTCAGCGCAGGACCCCGCCGCGGCCCAGCAAGCAGCGGCCTGGCCCGGGCCACACGCACCGGCCATGAGGTCCGCTGCCGACCGGGATCTGGGCCCGCAGGCCACCGGTCCGGATATCAATCACGTACACGACGCTGTCGTAGCGCAGCACCGCACGCTTCCCCACCCAGCAACCAGGAGCTGGCTCAACTGGTGGCTTCCGAGCCGCACAGGCTGCTGCTCTGCATCGGCGATCGTCCGAAGCGGAAGCTGCGACTTCGTGGCCGCAGTGGCGACACCGATTCCTCTCCGCCGACTCGGACGAGCCGAGGTCAAGCAGTCGAACGGCACCCGCCGCAACACATTCCTCAGATGGCTTGTCGTCCGCGCGAAGTGCGTCGTTGATCTGCCTACGGATGATCCGGATCGACGTGCCGCTGGCTGGCGCCGACTTCATCCGCCAGCGCCTGGGCCGTCGTCTGCGCTTCGTTTTCGTCCTCATTGACATGCTTGTCGTCTGCGCAGTCATCGTTGGCGGCGTCAACGGCGCGCTCCACCGCGCCGGCGATGTGTGACGCTTCGTCCGACTCGACTCCCTCAAGGACGATCTCCCGGCCCTGGACGAGCTGGTTAAGGCGGAGGTGCCCGACCGCCGCACGACCGGTGAGTTCGATCCCCAAGCGCACCGTCAGGTCGCGTGACCAACGAGCGGTAGGAGTGCCTGACAGTGGAAAGCGCAGACAAACGCCAACGTGTCCCTCGGGCAGAGGTTCACCGGAAGCCAGGCCAACGATCTGGTGCTCTTCAGACATGGTTCCTCCTAGGATCGTGCGCGATGTCTCTCCATCCAGCGAGGATACGCGCCGATGTAAAGGGCGAGCCAGCCATCCCGCTCGCCAACAGCAACGGCGTTCTCAGGCGAAAACTGGGGTCGCGAAAAGTAGGTCTGCGTGTGCCGAAGCAAGCTCTTTGAACAGGGCGTGCGTTTCATGTCGTCTGCTCGGCTGCTCGCGTTGACGGGTAGTGATCATGTCAAGAAGAGTTCTCTGTGATTGGCGCACCGTTTGAGCGCGAGTTTGCGTTGGGTGTGGCTGCTCCGGAGGGTGTGAGGCGGTTGCTGACCGAGCGGTTCGCGCCGGTGCTTGCCGCTGGAACGTTGACGACGGCGAGGCTGTTCGTGAGCGAGATGGTGACTAATGCCGTGACTCATGGTCGCGGCCAGATCACAGTGAGGGCGCAGTTGTGAAATTGTCGCCTACGGGTCGACGTGCTGGATGGCAACGGGTTCGAGTGGCGGGCTTGACTTCCACACTCTCGGGGGGGTGGCTGGGGGCTGAGCATCATGGATACGGAGTCGAGCCGCTGGGGCTTGGTCGTTACAGCTCGCACGTATGTTTTGAGTTGGACGGGCTCGGCCGAGGCGGTTGATGATCTGACGCCCCGGCCGGCACGCCGCTCCTAAGCAGTTCTGGCCTCACTCCAAGCGTCCGCGCCGCAGGCCTTTATCGGAATCGGAGTGCGACACTCCGCATTGAAGATGCCCTCTCGACGTCTCGGCGCTCCCTTCGGCGCGTCGCCGTCACGTCGCCTGGCGCGACTGGGTCAGTCCTTGCCAAGCCGATCCTTCGCCTTGTCAGCGACCTCGTCGATCTTGCTCTTGGCCTTCTCGCCCGTCTGCTCGATCTTGCCCTCGCGCTTGAGATCCTTGTCCTTCAGTAGATCGCCAGCGGCCTCCTTGGCACGACCCTTTACATCCTTGGCGCTCTCAGGCATGTTTTACTCCTTTCTCTCGGTTACTGACCCACCGCGAGCTTGTCTTCCCGCGGGTCCGGACTACCGTCCTCGATCCCGTCCTCGATGCCAACGGTTACGGGGCGCTGCGACTCCGCAGTCCGCCGAACGCCACAAGCGCCGCGACGATGAGGATCAGGAACAGGATGGGATGCCAAGCAATCCCGCCTACGATCGCGAGGATCACGAGTATCAATGCAAGCGTTAACAACATTCAATTTCCCTTCTGCTGCGAAATACCAGGCACTCGTTTTGCTACCAGTTTGATTGGGCCGCAACGACCGGCAGAGACTGCTGCGCCCTTGACTCTGAGACCAACCGGAAGCACACCCGAGCTCCTAACGGCGGCTCAAGTCACTAGACGTTGCCGCGCTCCTCGTCGATGTAACCGCCCTGGCCGTCGCTGGTGACGCGACGCTCACGGCTATAGCCGCGGCGGGCGCCGACGCCACCCCACGAACTCCAAAAAAACAGGGAGATCACGAGACCGACCACACCGACGATCATCAGGATCACGCCGATCGTGTGGATGTTGAAGCCGGTTGTAGTTACCGAGACGGCGAAACGCAGGATCGCTCCAACGGCGATCAGCAAGAGACTTGTCCCAAGTCCCATAAGAGCCTCCCTTGGGGTTGCGCCGCATCGCGGCGGCGAGCGGGATTCCCGCTGCGAAGACCTTCTACCCATTTTCGACTTTTCGACACCTGGATACAGTCAGACGTGGGTCGCGTGACTCGAGAACCTGCGGCCAGAGCAGGTCGCGCGCCCGCGCCGAGGGCGACCTCAACGTGGCGGACGTCCCCAGGATCAGACACCCAGGCCCATTCGGCAACCTACCGAGTCCAGCCGACTCGAACCCGCCCTGCCAGTCGTCAGGTCGATGCAGGTCGGCACCGGCGGGCGGTTCTCACGCGCGCCGGGGCGCCCGTGAGCGGCAAGCCGCTAGCTGGTCGAGCACGTCCAATGAGGGGGTCGGCGGCTACGAAACGGAGATGGTGCGGATGATCTTCTGGCTGTGCCAACCGGCTCGGCCGGTGAAGCTGACCGCGACGGTCCAGCGCCCGCGGCGGGACGCGGTGAACGTGTAGCGGCCGCCGCGGATGATCACGCGCGCGCTGCGTTTTCCGTCTCGGGCAATGAGACGCAGCGTTCCGTCGGCGTGGCGGGCGAGCCTCACCGTCACGCGCACCCGCCGCCCGGTGCGGGTGAGGCGCACGGCCAGGTGCGGAGGCTGGCCCGGCACGCTCTTGGCGCCCCCGGAGCCGGGGGCCGGTCGTGCCGGTCGGCCGGATCGTGCCGGTCCCGCCGGTGGCGGCGGTGGGGATGACGGGGATGCTGAAGGTCGTGCAGTCACTGCCGGCCTGGTAGATCGTGCCCGAACCCCCGGACTCGGCGCACGCGGTCCAGGCGCCCGGTGAGAGGGTTGCCTGCGCCCACCCGTTGGCGTTCGGCGTGAGAGTGAGATTCTGGGAGCCGCTGATGTGCACGCTCGGATTCGGCGCCGGGGTTCTGACGTTGATGTACACCGTGGTCTGCACCACGTCGGCGCCGATGGTGACGGTGTTGCTCATTGCCCCGGTGGTGAAGGAGAACGTCTGGGTGGCCGTCGCCCCACCACCCGAGGGCTCCCACACGACGGTACCGTGGTACGTGGTATCGGTCGCCAGGACCGGCGGGATCATCACGCCCCCCTGCGAGAGGAAGTAGAAGGGATAGCCGGCGGCGGCCGCCGCCGTGCTGTCGGCGAACTGCACGTTCGGCACCGGCGTCCCACTCGCGTCGGTGAGGCTCCAGGACATGGCGTGCGGGGCGGGGCCCATGCCCTCCGGGAACAGCAGCGGCTGTGGGCCCGTGGCCAGGCCGGCGGGAATCCCCACGAGTTGCTGGGGAGCAAACGGTCCCTCACCGGGCACGGTCTCGCTGGGGGGGACGTTGCTGTGTCCGCCCTCCCACACGAAGGCGTAGAAGGTGAGGCCGGAGGCGGGCTGATTGGCGTCACCCCCCAGCCCCATGCACGCCTGCCCGTCGACGTTGGCGTCGCCAGCGGTGTCCATCCGCGGGTCGTACATCGAGATCTGGTGCAGCGGGGCGTTCGTCCATGGCGACGAGTCAGCGGTCCAGTCGACGACTGGTGACAAGTCCCGCCACGTCTCCCCGCCGGACGGGCCGTGATCCTCATCGGGGCACCAGGCCGCGGCATAGTTCTCGTTGGTCGTGGTGATGGGTGGGATGCCGTTGGCGGCGCGCTGTTGGTTGAGAAACGCGATCGCCTGGGCGCCGTCGACTCCACTGTCCGCTCCCGCTGTCCCGGGCAGCACCACAGCGCCGATCGCCACCAGCAGCACGCTCGCAATCCAGTGTCGTGCCAGGTCATATATCCCCGCGCGGCCGCCCATTGGACCAATAAACGGTCCGCGGCGTCCCTGCCTTCCGTAAGGCCCGCGGGAGTTCCTCGGGTCTTCCCCGCGGCCGCTCCAGGGGCAGCCCGGACCGCCGGCCTCACCCGCCCTCGGCACCCTCCGCCACCACAAGCCGTCTCACTACCGCGCACTGGAACTGAACAGCGACCAGGTCAAGCGCGATGCTTTGGCGCAGGTGCTCCGGAGGCTGCTCCTGTCGATCAATGCGACACTCCGGGCGCACCTTTTGCTTTGCGCGATACGGAGTCGGCGGCCGGCGGTTGCCGCGATTCGGGGGCGCTGGCGAGTGGCGGTTCGAAAGTCGTGGTGCCGAGGGGGGTTGTGGCGCTCGAACGCTTGCCGCGTTGGCCGCTGCGACTGCGAGACCCGGCGCCGCCCGGACCGGATGGGGTCCAGGCGGCTTGAGGTCGAGGTCGTAGGAGCGGGGTGCCGTCCTTGGCTTGGCTTGTGTGGCGTGCCTAGATCACACTGCGGCCTGCAGCTCGGGTGCGCGTTGGTCTGCGAGCGCGATGGTCTCGCGGTTTTGCGCACTCTTCGGTTCGAGCAGTATCGCCGCGAGGATCGCGCCGGCGGCGGCGATGCCGGCGAGGGCATAGAAGGCCACCTGGAAGCCGGCCATGAGCGCGGCGCCGCCGAGTGGGCTTGCGCCCGTGTGGGTTGTGAGGTAGTGGCTCGTGACGGTAGTGGCGACGGTCGTCGCGATCGCGACGCCGATCGCGCCGCCGACCTGCTGGCCGGTGTTGAGTAGGCCCGAGGCGACGCCGGCGTCGGCGGGGTGAACGCCACTGAGCGCGCCGATCGACATCGGCACGAATGCGAGTGCGAGTCCAACACCGCTTATTAGGAAGGCCGGGAGCAGGTCGGTGAAGTAGTTGCCATGGACCGGGAGTTGTGCGAACAGGACGAGCGCGACGGTCGAGAGCGCGAGTCCAGCCGGGAGTACCCAGCGGACACCCACACGGGTGACGAGCGCCTGCGCGACGCCTGAGAAGACGATGATCGTGAGGGTCAGGGCGAGGTACGCGATGCCCGTCGTGACCGCCGAGTAGTGCAGGACCTCTTGCATGTAGAGCGTCAGCAGGAAGAACTGTGAGAAGACAGCAGCGCCGAGCATCAGTGCTCCTGCGTTTGACCCTGAGAGCGTGCGGAGGCGGAAGAGCCGCAGCGGGAGCAGCGGCGCGGGCGAGCGGGCCTCGATCGCGAAGAAGGCGGCGATCAGCCCGGCCGAGGTGGCGAGCAGCACGATCGACTCGGCTGTCCCCCAGCCATGCTGCGCGGCGCGGGTCATCGCGTACACGAGCAGCATCAACCCGCCGGTGATCGAGGCGGCACCGGGGAGATCGAAGTGGCGCTGGCTCAGGCCCGCGCGGCTCTCTGGGAGCAGGAACGGGGCCGCCGCGATCACCGCGACACCGACGGGCACGTTGACATAGAAGATCCATGACCAGCCCAGGCCGCTCGTCAGGACCCCGCCAAGCAGCACGCCGGCCGCGCCGCCGCTGCCAGAGACCGCGCCCCAGATCCCGAGCGCACGGTTGCGTTCGCGACCCTCCTTGAAGGTCGTCGTGAGGATCGAAAGCGCGGCAGGGGCGAGCAGCGCCGCGCCCAGGCCCTGAAGCATTCGGAACGCGATCAGTGTCCCCTCTGACCACGCTAGGCCGTCCAGGAGGGAGCTCACGGTGAACAGCGTGAGCCCGACCATGAACAGCCGGCGCCGTCCGAACAGGTCCGCCAGCCGGCCGCCGAGCAACAACACGCCGCCGAAGACGATCGAGTACGCGGTGATCACCCACTGCAGGCTGACCTGCGAGAAGTGCAGATCCGTCTTGATCGAGGGCAGCGCGACGTTCACGATCGCGACGTCGAGGACCACCATGAATTGCGCAACGACGATCAGCGCCAGCACGATCCAGCGTCGGCGATCCTGGTCGGCCGTCGTTTCCTCGAGAACAGTTTCTGTCGCCATCTCTGGCTCCCTTCAATCGTTGACGATCACCACGATAGCAAACCTCTACGCTTGGCCCGCTATACTGTCGCGGAGATGACTCAGCCAGCCACGACAGACACGCCGGGAGGGCCCGTCCAGCCGATCGCGAAAGAGCTTGCGGCCAGCAGTGGCTACCTACTCGCCCGCCTCGGGCTCGCCTTCAAGGAACAGGCCCTGGCGAGCGCGGAGGCGTCTGGCTTCGAGCTCTACGACTATTCCGTGCTGGCGATCCTCAGCGAAGGCGCCCGCGAGACGCAGGCGACGATCGCCGACGCGCTCGACCTGGACCCCAGCCGCCTCGTCGCGCTCCTCGACTCACTCCAACAGCGCGACCTGGTGGTGCGCCAGCGGGACCCCAACGACCGTCGCCGCCACGTCGTCAGCATCACCACCGCCGGCCTGGACGAACTCTCGCGTGTACGCGCGATCGTCAACAAGGTCGAGGACGACTTCTTCGCCCCGCTCGATAACCAGAGCCGCGAGACGCTCCACGGGACGCTCGTCGCGCTCGCCGAGCAGAACGACCCACGCTGCTGCCCACTCGACGACAGCTTGCTGAGCAGCAGAGCAGGAAGCACAACGAGCGACCTCGAACGCTCCACCTCGGTCCAGAGAACCGCATCAAGAGCCGTATTACCCGACCGCTGACGTTGGCCCGCCGACGATCTCGTGTTCGGTCCGGTAGACGGCTGGCGGGACGCCCAAGCTCTGTTCCGAACTTTGTCCCAGACTCGGCAGAACGACCTGCAACTGATGGAGCGTGCTCGCCGAAAACGCCGAAGAAACGGTCGCCGGCGCAGTGGCACCAATCGCACCGGGCGGTGACACAGGGAGCTCGCCGCTCGAAAGAGCGAAGGCGGTTGCGGGACCCGCAGCGAGCCGGGGCAGGCCTCGCCGGTCAGCTTGCTCAGGTTCTCCTCCCACCGCCCGATTCGTCCGACCGCGCATGCGGGTGCAAGCGCGCGCGAATCCTTCGTCGCGCCGTGGCAAGCCAGGATTCGGGATCCGGTGGGTGAGGTAGAGACCATTCCGTCGCGACGGCCGCACCGAACAGCACCGCCGACGCGAACAAGTAGACCGAGTAGAGGAACACGAACACGCTCGTCAAGGAGCCGTAGATGAAGCTCCACTTGGTCGCGTGCGAATACAGAAAGCCGGCGGCGAGAGATACGACCAGCAACAGCAACGCAGTGACCGCCGCACCCGCGAGAGCGTCCACGAACCGTGGCCGCTTCGCCGGCACGACGCGGAGGAGCAGCAGCACGGTTCCAGTCCAGAGTAGGAGCTGGAGAAGCTTGGTCACGACCGTCCTGGTGGCGGTTCCTTGAAGACCGACCACGCCCGCGAGCCCGGCCACGAGGCTGCTCACGACCTGCGTGACCAGGCCGACGCCGACCGATGCGAGCACCAGCACAACCGTCGCGGTTACGAGCCCTAGGTCGACCAGCTTCCCGTGCACCACTCCGCGGTCCTCCTCGACGGACATTGTCCGTTCGACGCCAAAGCGGATCGCCGTCATCATCCCGGACGCCGCCCACACCAGCACGAGTAGGCTGACCATCCCCGCCGCGCTCGCGGGGGTAGCGATGTTCGCGATCGCCTCGGTGACGTTCCGGCTGCTCACCGGGAGCGCGGAGACGATCTTGTTGATGACGTCGTGCTTCAGCTCCTCGTTCTGGAGCAGCAGGCCGAACACCGACACGAGCGCCACCGAGAGAGGCGCGAGCGCGAACAGGACGCGATACGCGATTCCGGCGGCGAGGTCCGAGGCGCCAGACGTCAAGTAGCGCGACCCCGCCGAAGTAATCACGCCGGCCAATCTTCGTGCCGTCTTCTTCATCGCGACACGCCTGGTCGTGATCCCAGCCATCGCACGCTCCCTTCAGCCAACTGCGCGTATCTCATGGAATCGGTGGAATCGCTGGCCGACGGCCGCCAGAACCCGCCGCGCGGCTCGGGTGCGCAAGCGCGGTGCGACATGCGTGAACGTTCGTAGCTCGGCCGAACGGGAAAAAGCCTATCTGAGGCCGCCCTGTAAACCCGCGCGATGCAGGTCCGCGGTCGCCGGCTGACGCAGCTGAGATTCGCCAAAACGAGCGCTCACGCCGTCCTCACCGACGTTCGTCGTCGTCGGCACTAGGCGTTGAGCAGCCACCACGTCGCACTCCTCCTTCGCCTACACCCACGGGGGATGCGAGGCATGTCTGCTCGTGCCCTTCTATGCGATTCGACATTCTTCCCAACAGACCGAGACTGTGGCTCCCACAAACACGCGAGCCTGTCGACAGCTGCAGAACGCGCCAGCGTGACTTCTCGTCCACGCCTGTGCGCACCCGATGCGGAAGTCCGGGGCCGGTGGCTGCTTCGGCGGGCCGAAGGAGGCGAGCGGTATCGTCGAGGTGACCGCCCAACAGTCATCGACAGCCGTCCAGATCCAGGAGGAGACATGGCCGACAAGCAGCCTGCGCCCGAGCGCGACGTCCATCACGAGCTCAACCAGCCCGCGAGCGACCCGGATCCGACTGAGTGGCCTGACCCGTATGATCGGCGGCCCGATCCGCGCGATCCCGACGCCGAGGCTGACGAGATGGATTTCGGGGAGGTGCACACCGCAACGGGTGCGACCAGCACCAGCGAGCCCAACCACGAGGTGGATCCGCAGGTCGACCCGCGGAAGGCGAACCCGCACGAGCTCTCGCGGCCTCCTCGACGCCGGGCCGGGCACTGATCACAGTGGAGCGGCACACTCCGACCGTGGCCGAGCTGGTCCGCCGTGCGGTCGAGGTCTGCGATCCCGAGGACCGCGAGGCGAACCTGGGACGCTTCGAGGAGGAGCTCGAGGACGACGACGAGCCAGTCACTGCGGTCGAAAACCTCGAGGAGCGTCTGGCCCTGGCCGCCGAGGGCGCGGACCTCCTGATCGATGATCCCGCCGTTTCGGTCGCCACCGCGGTGGTGCTGTACCTCACAGCCAAACGGAGCGCAGGAGACAAGATCCGCGACCCGGAGGACGTGATCCGGCTAGCCGTCAGGTGGCAGTGGCATCGGGTCCCGCCGGAGGCCGTCGCCGAGTGGGTGGCCGATCGCGGCGTGCGCCTGTAATGACCGATGGCGTGAAGGCGCAACGGTCATCTTTGATCTCGACCGGGTAGTGATCGACTCCGAAACCGTCTTGGATACCGCTCGCCGCGAAGTCGCGTGACAGCACGGCGGCCACTGGACCGATGACGCCACGCAGGTGATGATCGGCATGAGCTCGGCCGAGTGGTCAAGTACATGCATGACCAGCTCGCCGTCGAGCTAGCGCCCGCCGAGATCTCAGACGCCGTCGTTGTGCGCCTACGGGCGCTCTACCAAGAGCACTTGCCGCTGCTACCAGCTGCACGCGAAACCGTGATCAGCTCGAGCAAGGCCTGGCCGCTCGGCCTCGCGTCGTCGGCGAACCGGCCGATCATCGGATTGGTTCTCGAGCTCGGCGCGCTGCGCGATTGCTTCGCCGCGACCGTTTCATCCAGGAGGTGCCGCGCGGCAGGCCAGCGCTCCGATGTCTGCTTGAGGGCGGTGATCACGCGGAAGATCGCGCGCCATTCAGGTGAGGTCGCCACGTAAGCTCGGCCCCGAGTGTTGGGAAGGATACCTGCTGCAAAGTAACTGCAAAGCTGGGGTTCCAGAATTGCCCCATGCAGTCTCGTAAACCCCTTGGCATCCCATCGCTCGGCTGTCAACCGCGCATGTATCAGCGAGCCTCGATCGGACTCTAGACGACATGTCGACCGCTACGCCGGCAGCAACACTGCCCTCCCCCAGACAGAAGACCGTCGTCGGGGGTCTTGGGACTCTCGTCGTTGCGTTCCTCACGATCGTTACGGTCTTCAAGGCTGTGAACTGGTCCGCTGCGCAGACCGCGCTCGTGACAGCCGAGGCCGCCGCGGTGACCGGTCTCATCACGGCGCTGGTTGCGCATCTCGCGCCAGGCACGTCGAAGGAACCGGTGGCCCTCGCGGCGACGCTCACCGCAAGCGTCTCGGCCACGCTGGCATTAGGGTCCGGTTTCGGATGGTGGTCGTTTACCGAGCAGCAGACCAGCGCCGTTGCTGGTGTGGTCACCGGGGTACTCGGTGTCGGTGGCGCTTTATTCGCTCGCCATCACGTCACCGCCCGGAGCGACTCGAGCACCAACTAGTCGGCCGGAACACGCCGACACGCTTAGAGCTCACTCGCAGCCCGAGTGCTGCCGGTGGTAGAGCTGCTCGGCGTGCTCGATATCGCTTGGTGCATGTGTCGTTTGCACGATCGCATTTCACGTTCTCGCCTACGTAAACCCGGCGATCGCACGGGCGACGGACCGCTGCTGGCGCAGCGACGGCGTGGGAGAAGCTCAACGCCACGCGAGTGATCGGTGGCTCCTCGCTGGCCGGCCACATCGGAAGTCGCGGAAGCGGTCGCCCGTGCGGCCTGGGCATGGAACACGAGTGCGATCGTGTGGACCGACGACTGTCGGGACGCCCGCGATTCGGACGGACGTGCGCGGTCAGCGCTGCTTCGCCTGCAGTGCGGTCGAGACGACGCAGGTAACCGCACCGACCCGGGGTTGGCGAGCAAGACGTGGTACAAGGGAGCGCCCTAGGGTGTTATCGGCGCGGGCTCTTCCCTCATCGAGCCGGGAGTATGGGAGGATCACGGTCGTGAGCGCTGGGCTCGACGCATCGGCTCTTGATCGGACCTCGCTAACGGTCGAGGAGCGTCGATTGCGTGAGGCTCGATGTGGGGTTCCGTGGCGGTCCTGGGGTCCGTATCTGAGCGAGCGTCAGTGGGGCACTGTTCGCGAGGACTACAGCGATACCGGCGACGCGTGGTCGTATTTCACTCATGACCAAGCGCGATCGCGCGCGTATCGTTGGGGCGAGGACGGGCTCGCCGGGATCAGCGACGACCAGCAGCGGTTGTGCCTGGCACTCGCGCTATGGAACGAGC
Organism: uncultured Solirubrobacterales bacterium; assembly: GCA_963805095.1. GTDB lineage: Bacteria > Actinomycetota > Thermoleophilia > Solirubrobacterales > Solirubrobacteraceae > Palsa-465. Next base: position 403,077 of record CAWDSW010000004.1, on the reverse strand, counting down.
GCGACCCGATCCTGAAGGAACGTCTTTTCGGTCTGACGAATAGCGAGGGCAATCACGGCGAAGACGTGAAGGAGTATTACTTCTACGTCGACAATCTCCCGACGCACAGTTATCAGCGGTGGCTGTACAAATACCCTCAGGGTGCGTTTCCGTACGCGGACTTGGTGGCGGCCAACCGGGCTCGGTCGCGGCAGGAGTTGGAGTACGAGCTCATCGATGCGGGCCTGTTCGACGAGGGCCGCTACTTCGACGTCGAAGTGGAACACGCGAAGTCCGGGCCTGAGGACATTCTTTGCCGAATCACCGTGCACAATCGCTCATCGCAGGATGCTTCCCTCCACGTTCTGCCGACGCTCTGGTTTCGTAACACATGGTCGTGGTCGGCCGATGCACCGAAGCCTCGCCTCACTCGCGTCCAATCCGCCCATCCGGTCGTCCACGCCGAGCACGAGGAGCTGGGCGTGTTCTATCTCCACGGCGAGCCGGAAGCGGCTCTCCTGTTCTGCGAGAACGAAACGAACGCGGCGCGCATATGGGGCCGCGAGAGTACGACCGAGTTCCCCAAGGATGGAATCGGGGAGCATCTTGTGCATCGCGCGCACACCGTCAACCCTGACGGCGAAGGGACTAAGGCAGCGATGCATGTCCGCCTCGAGGTCCCGGCAGGCGGGAATGCCACCGTGTTCGTGCGACTCTGCCGCGCGGGCCCCGAGGAGCTCAAGGAGCCGTTCGCCAGCACCGATGAGATGATCGCCCAGCGACGGGCCGAAGCGGACGAGTTCTACGATGCGATCACTCCGCCTGCGGTCACCGGGGACGCCAAGGCGGTGATGCGTCAGGCGCTGGCGGGGATGTTGTGGTCCAAGCAGTGTTACCACTTCGACGTTGACCGTTGGTTGCGCGAGCGCGATGCCCATCCGTTACGAGCGACGAGGCACCCAGGGAGTCGCAACGAGTCGTGGTTTTCACATGTTCAACCAGGACGTGGTTTCCATGCCCGACAAGTGGGAGTATCCGTGGTACGCGGCCTGGGACTTGGCGTTTCATTGCATTCCGCTCGCCATGGTCGACCCCGACTTCGCAAAGCACCAGATTCAATTGATGATCTCCCAGGAGTACATGCACCCGAGCGGTCAGATGCCCGCCTATGAGTGGAACTTCGGTGATGTGAACCCACCCGTACATCCGTTCGCAACCTTGTTCCTGCACCGGCTCGAGTCCGAACGCGGCGAGGTCGATCTGCCGTTTCTCCAAGAGTGTTTTTCACGGTTACTCGTGAACTTCACATGGTGGGTGAACCGCAAGGACCCTTCCGGCCGCAACGTGTTCGAGGGCGGCTTCCTCGGTTTGGACAACATCGGCGTGTTCGATCGAAGCGCAACCCTTCCGACCGGCGGGCGCCTGGAGCAGGCGGACGGCACCGCCTGGATGGCGATGTTCAGCCAGAACATGCTCGAGCTCGCGATCGCGCTGCTCGAGCACGACGAGACCTACGAGGAGTTCGTGCTCAAGTTCGTGGAGCATTTTTTTCTGGATCGCCGCGGCCGTGGACCCGATCGGCGAGCATCCAGACGAGATGTGGGACGAGGAGGACGGCTTCTTCTACGACGTGTTGCGCCTGCCTGACGGCACCGGCACCCGTATAAAAGTCCGTTCGCTCGTCGGCCTGCTGCCCCTCTGCGCGACCACCGTGATCAATGCCGACCTCCTCGAACGTTATCCGCAGATCGCCGGCAAGGTCCGCGCTTTCGTGGAGCGCAACCGGGACCTCCTCGCCAACATCGCGGATCCGCTGGTGCCCGGTGTCCGGGGCCGTCGGCTGCTCTCCCTTGTGAACGAGGACAAGCTACGCCGAATCCTGCACCGAATGCTTGACGAGGAGCGTTTCCTCGGTCCGCACGGAATTCGCTCGATTTCGCGGTGGCACCTCGACGATCCGTACAGCTTCTACGTTGCGGGTGAGGAGCATCGCGTGCAGTACGAGCCGGCAGAGTCGACCAGCGGAATGTTCGGTGGCAACTCCAACTGGCGAGGCCCGGTCTGGTTCCCGATCAACCTGCTCCTGATCCGCGCGTTGCTACTGCAGTACCGGTATTACGGTGACGACCTCAAGGTCGAGTGCCCGACGGGCTCGGGGACGATGATGACGCTGTTCGGAGTGGCCCAAGAGCTGTCCCGTCGGCTGACCGAGACGTTTCTGCGGGGCAGCGATGGACGCCGCCCCGTCTACGGCGGGACCAAGCTATTTCAGGAGGACCCGCATTGGCGAGACCTGATCCTCTTCTACGAGTATTTCCACGGCGATAACGGAGCTGGCCTCGGCGCTTCGCACCAGACCGGATGGACCGGCCTCGTGGCCCGGCTGATCCAGAGCCTCGGCCAAATCGACGCTCGAACTGCGCTCGACGACCATCACTCACCGTTCGCCCGGCCGTACCGCCGTCTCGCCATCCGCCCCACCCCCGACGTCGGCGAAGCGGGCGCGTGAGCTGGCGATCGCATCGGCGACAAGAAGAGCTCGAAGCTTGTCCCTCGTTGCGATCCGAACGGCGCGATCAGGCAGGAGGCGACTGGCGTCCGATGGTGGCGTCGCGTCCCATCGCGTAGAACTCGTCGTTCGGTCGCATGTTGGTGATGTTCGCGATGCGGTTGGAGAGCGCGAAAAAGGCCGCGATGGCCGCGATGTCCCAGGTGTCATCGTCGCTGAATCCGTAGGCCTTCAATGTTGCGAAGTCGGCGTCGGTCACCTCGTGCGCTCGAGTCGATACGCGGACGGCAAAGTCGAGCATGGCCTTTTGCCGCTCTGTGATGTCAGCCTTGCGGTAGTTGACCGCGACCTGGTCGGCGATCAGCGGGTCCTTCGCACGGATGCGAAGGATGGCGCCGTGCGCGACCACGCAGTATTGACACTGGTTGAGGCTGGAGGTCGCGACTACGATCATCTCGCGCTCGGCCTTGGAGAGGTTTCCCGGCTTATCCATAAGCGCGTCGTGATAGGCGAAGAACGCGCGGAACTCATCCGGTCGGTGTGCGAGCACGACGAAGACGTTGGGGATGAAGCCTGACTTCTCCTGCACAGCGAGAATGCGGTCGCGGATGTCGTTGGGCATCTCGTCGAGCTCGGGCACGGGATAGCGGCTGACGGGGATCGATTCGGTCATGGCCCGATCCTCTCACTGATCGGGGGACTCCGGATCGATCAGGTGATCGCGAGAAGTCCGCCGGTCGCGAGCGAGCGGCCGAGTGCTTTGTTACGCCCAGCCACCGTCAGCCAACACAATCGGAACGAGTTTTCAGGCAATGACCGGTCTCGCGCGCTTCGCATGGGCTTGCCACGGACCCCCTTGGCGACGATCGACGCGTCTGAGCAGTGATCACGCGCCCGTAGCGAAGCGTGCTACGGCAGCCGGATCCGAACCGTAGTCCAACGACCGTCGCGGACCGTGAAGCGCGATTCGTGACCTTCGGTCATACGCAGCCGGTATTCGCCGTCTGGAAGCCGATAGCGCATTCGACCCTGAGAGTCGGTGACGAGGGCGACATCATCCTTGGCGTCGGCCGCGGAGAGCGAGACGTTCGCGAACCGAACGCGACGATCGTCACGGGCAGCTCCTTCCAACGCGAGCTTCAGACCTCCGACGATGCGCACGACGCCAACGTAGCGCTCGTGCGCTCCGGCTGGCAAAACAGTCACCCACACTCGCCCACGCAGCGATCGCACAGCAACGAGCGACTTCGCTGCCGTGGCACGAGTCGAATTGCGTGTGGCCGCGGTTGGGCGCGGCCACACGCGCACGGGCGATCGGTCGGCTCAGCACTAGCGGCATGACACTGAGTCGGTCGGGCGCGCCGCTAACCACCGTGCAGCAGCCGCATCGTCACGGGATCCGGCTGCCCCTGGTAATAGCGCGCCAGTACGCGCTCGAACACCGGGTTGGCATCTGGCGCGCTGGCAAACAGAGTCATGGAGGAGCGAAGCTTGAGTGCATCGATCGTCCCCATCACCGCTGCCGGATTATTGCCGTCGAGTCCAAGCAGCGCCTCGGCACACTCGACCAGACGTTCGCCGAGTACCGGATGCTGCAGGTATGCGCGGGCCTCATCAAGCGACCGGATCGCGTAGTGCTCCGACATCGAACTCGAACCGAGCCCCGCTAGCTGCGGGAACACAAACCAGATCCAATGCCCACGCTTATGCCCGTGGCGCAACTCTGAGAGCGCCTGCCGATAGTTCTGGGCTCGGTCCTGCGCAGCCACGAACCGCTCCAGCTCAACGCGGTCACCCGCCATCACCACCACGCTACCCGCGCAACGCCCTCTCGGCTCGCGCCCACGAAGCCCCGATACACAGCGCGGGCGGATTCAATTTGGTACGCCCGCTAACCGACATGAGGCACGAGAATCTCGTCACCGCACTTGGCGCAGCCCGCCCCCCATTCGCCGCGCTGCGTCGCCCAAGCGCCCGTAAACAGCGCGCTGTGAGTGAGCGGCGAAAGCAGTCGTAGCTAGCAGTGACGACGCTGGCCGGTCCGCCCCAATACAGGAGTCAAGTCATGGCAGCTTGGGTCACGGGGCCGAGACCTGCCCAGCACGCGAAGCATGGCGACATTTCGATCGTTGCCACAGTGACTCGGGGCGAGGTCGTCGGCCAGGTCGCGCCCGAGGCTGCGAGCAGGTGGCGGTGTTCCGCAGCGGAGTAGGAGTCGTACCGTCGGTGGGCGCAGGGGTGCGGTGGAATCGCGGACGGCGGCGGTGCCAGCGCCTCACGAGTGGGGGGCGGCTCTTGCAACCTCGACCGGTGGTTGGGATCCAACCCGCCCGCGATCCTCGCTTCGTGCTGATGGCAGTCGGCCCGCTTGGTCATGTTCGTTGCTTGGGGTGAAGGCTCGGGTGGTATCGCGTCTGAAGGCCGCGCGAGCAACACGGCCAAGAGCAGCCGCCACGTGGGGTCGACGCTTAGCGCCTGCCGACCCAGGCTGATCGAGGGCGCCGCGGCGCAGCTGCGCTCGCGTCGCGGCCAGCCGCATCTCCTCGATCCGCGCCGCTGTCACCATGGCGTTGAGGTTCACGGCTCGTCACCCCTTGCCGCTCGCAGCCGCGCGAGCGCGACCAGCGTCTCGGTGCGGGTGAACGGATCGGCGATGGCGCGACCGTCAGCCATCGATACAGCGACCAGGAGCTCCCCGGCCACCTCGGCGACCAGCAGCGGCGGCGGCGGCGTTGTCGCGCTGTCGAGCGCCGCGAGCCGGAGCAGTCTTGGGAAGTCATCCTCGGTCGCGACCCGCAAGACAACCGGGTCGAGTGATTGGACTTGACTTGGCTCTGACATACAGCGATTATTGGCTTCTATGGTGTCAGTGAATAGGTCCAATTACCCGGTGATATCGGTCCGCCCGGATGGCCTGTCCTCGAAGATGGGTGATTGGACCAGTCGAAGTGGTCCGCTTTATGCGAGGCTCGCCGATGCGATCGCGGATTGCGTGTCGCACGGGCTGCTCGGCGCCGAGCGGCTGCCGGCCGAGCGCGAGCTGGCTGACCACCTTGGCGTCAGTCGCGGCACCGTCATCGGCGCCTACGACGCCCTGCGGGCCCGGGGTCTCGCTCGCTCGCGGCGTGGAAGCGGCACTTTCCTGACCGCATCGGGGTCCTCCAGCCGCACTCACGAGGCGCCGTTGCTTTCGAAGCTTGTCGAACCCGACCAGGCTCCGATCAACTTCTCGATGGCCGCGCTTCAAACCCCTGAGCTTCTCGGCGACCTGCGCGTGAGCCTCCACGACGCACTTGACCAGTTCCCGCGGCACGGCTACGCGCCTCTGGGAGCGGCGCTGCTCCGGGCAGCGATCGCGGAGCACTTGTCGAGCGGTGCCGCCGGTCCGACCGAACGGCGGCAGGTGCTCGTCACAAACGGCGGACAGGGCGCGATCTCACTGCTTGCGGCCGCGATGATCAAGCCCGGCGATCGCGTGCTGGTCGAGGCTCCGACATACCCGGGTGCGCTGGAGGTCTTCTCGCGAGCCGGGGCGCGGGTCGAGGCGCTCGAATGCGATCACGCGGGCATCTTGCGTGAGACGCTCGAGCGCGCGCTGGACGCCGGACCCGCTCGGTTTCTGTACCTGGTACCGACGTGTCAGAACCCGACCGGGAAGACGATGAGCGAGGGTCGGCGTCGCGAGGTTCTGAGGATCGCGCGCGAGCGCCGGACGGTGATCGTCGAGGATACGGCGATGGCCGATCTCGGCCGGAGGCCGGCGCCGCCTCACATGTGCGCGCTCTCGCCAGAAGACGTCATCACGATTGGATCGCTCAGCAAGTGCTACTGGGCTGGACTCCGGATCGGCTGGATCCGCGCGGCACCGGAGCTGATCCAGCGCCTCGGCAGGCTCCGAGCGTCCCTCGACCTCGGCGCGCCGTTGCTCGATCAGGTGGCCGCCGCCGAGATCTACCGCGACTTTGATCGGGTGATCGAGCCGGTCCGATGCGCGGCGCGTGATCGACTCGCGCTGCTCGTCCAGGAGTTGCGCGCGCAGCTGCCGGACTGGGAGTTCGAGGAGCCCGAAGGTGGCTGGTCGGTGTGGGTCCGGCTGCCTCACGGGGAGGGTGAGCGCTTCGCCCAGGCAGCGCTGCGCAACGGGGTCGCGATCGCGACCGGCGCGGCGATGGCCCCCGACGATCGCTTCGCCAGTCACGTGCGCCTGAGCGCGGGCGGGCGCCCCGACGAGATCGTCAACGGCGTGGCCCTGCTCGCGCGGGCGTGGCAGCGGATGATCGCCCAGCCGGATCGCAGCGGCGAGGCGATCACCCTCCCCGTCTAGCGCCCAACTGCGCGAGAGCGGCCAGGCGGTAGGCCGGCGGCTGCCACGCCTCAGACCGATGCGCTCGAATCAGTGAGCTTCGCCTTGTCGAGGCCGACAGTGTGTCCAACGGTGACCGACGCCGACCACTCAAAAGGACACAGATGCAGGTGATCCGAGGTGTACCCCTAGTCCCCGGATAGTCAGCAGCGGCCACCCAATGCCCACTGAGGCGTGCGACCGGAGTGCGACATGCCCCCGGCGCTCGATGGACACCGACGTCTCAGCGCACAGACTGGACGGTGCCTCGCGGCAGCCACCACGCGGCGAAAGACTGCAATCGTCGTGTTCCGGTCGTCCGACGCCGGCGGGGTCGCGACGATCGAGGTGTGGCGGAAGCACAAGCTGTGCTCGGCCACCGTCCGATGTCGAAAGCTGTCATCAACTGCTGACCCCGCAGGGGGCTACGGCACCGCTTTCGGATCGGAGTGGCGCGCCGCGGTGAGGTCGAACATCGCCCGCTTCTCGGAGAATGTGAGCAGCCGCCAGCGGGCTCGATCATCCTGCCAGACGAAGACGCTGACATCGACGATGCTGCGAACGCCACGCAGCGCGTCGATCGCCTCGCCGGCGGACGCGTCCTCGACGAGGTTTCGTCGGCTGATCACGTCGACGACCCTGAACCGACGCGGTTGTCGCGGCTCCGCCGGCGTCGGCGCGGGTGGCTTCGCCTTCCGGATCACGCGCAGCGGTTCGAGCTCCGAGTCGCGCTCGGTCAGCGTCTCCAACGGCACCATCGTCGCGCCGGTGCCCTTGGTCTCGGTACGGAGGATCCAGGTCTTGCCCACACGCGGAGGATAGGACGCGCACTCTCGACTGCCGAGGGCCCAGAGCCGCGCCTCGCAGCGATTCATCGCAACGTACTGGTGCCGCTGCCGATGGACCGAACAACTGCACGTCGCCGAAGGGATCGCCGGGCGCCGTGCGGGTTGTTGGTGAAAAGCGATCACTCGGGTCGGCGAGGGCGGTTGCTTTCGGAGTTCGCGGTTGGCGGAGGCGATACGGTGGCAGCGATGAAGAAGGGCTCTCGGGTCGTGTACTCAACGGTCGATGGCGACCTACGCAAGCCACCTGATCGCGGGTTTCGGGAACGGCGCGCCGATGGCGACCGCGTGAAGGTTCGGCGGGAGGTCGCTGGCCGCGGCGGAAAGGCCGTCACGACGGTCTCGGGCGTGCCGGTCGATGATGCGGGACTGAAGGAACTCGCGAGCAGGCTTAAGAAGCGCTGTGGCGTTGGCGGCTCGGTCAAGCATGGGGTGATCGAGATACAGGGCGATCATCGCGACGTAGTGATCCAGATCCTGGAAGCCGAGGGCTACAGGCCCGTTCGCGCCGGAGGGTGATGCGCGTCGACAAATGGCTGTGGACTGCGCGGCTGTTCAAGACGCGCGGGCTGGCGGCAGAAGCTGTGCGGGGCGGGCGCGTTCATGTCAATGGCGTGGCGGTCAAACCGAGCCGTGAGGTCAAGGTCGGCGACGAGCTCGAGGTGACGACTGGCCATCTCAGACGGACCGTGATCGTCACTGACGCGGCGGAGCGCCGTGTCTCGGCCGCGGAGGCGGCCAAGTTGTATGGCGAGACGGAGCAGAGCGTCACGCAGCGCGAGCGACAGGCGGAGCTGCGCCGGCTCGGTGGGCCGGTCGATCTCGGCGGTCGCCCGACCAAACGCGACCGGCGTCGGTTCGATGCCGGCCAGCGGTAGCGATTCGCGATTGGCGAGCTAACGACGCTGCATGCCTCGCCCTCGCGGCCGACTCGGAACCGCCGGCCGTGAAACTGAGTTGTAGCCGTTGGGATCGTCCGCGTGGTGGCGCGTGAGATGACGCAAGCACGTGGCAGTGGGATGCGTGCTGTCCGCGCTGAGCAGGGAGTCGTCGTCGCGACCGAGATGCTTCTGACGGAGGCAGAGCAGGCGTTGGACGACGGGCCGTGCGCCCGGGGTTCCTGGCTAGCGCGGTCATGTCCGTCTCGTGGCCCCTTCGCTCCAAAGCCAGACGTCTGGTCGCCGACCGCTGGAACGGTGTTCGACGGCTGCGCATTCAGGCTTTCGTGACTTACGGTCCGCGTCCGGCGAATTCCGGATCTTCTCAACCTGAGAGGGCGGCCGAAGGAGTTCACGATCCGTATCGCTCGACGCGAGCCGCCGAGCTTCCGGTCGTTCACGGCAGCCCACGAGCCCTCTCGGGTACCCATACTCAGCGGAGCCATCCTCTCGCCCGACGAAGGCCGCCCTTACGCACAGGCCCTCGAACATTTCGGTGCGTTCGCTCAGTTTGGCACCCCCTTTGGTACCGGACATTCGCGAACGACAGTTGATCGCCACAATCGACTCGACACAGTTGCCGTCGGTCGGACGACGGCAGGAGTCGTCGGATTGGGCCGCGCCGGGCGACTTGCGCGTGTTGTCGAGCTAGAAGTTGAAGCCGAACGTGATCGCGTTGTGCACGGGCGGCAGTCCTGGGGCGCTCGGGGGATCCATCGGCGCCGGGACGCCGCCGGTCGGCCCCGCGCCCGGGGCGGCGTTGAACGCGAATCCCCAGCCGCTGCCCGGTGACCACGACGCCTGCGGGCCGACCTGGAGCTGAGCGGTGATGGGTCCCATCTTGATCGTCAGCTGCACGCCGGCGGCCGCCTGGAAGGTGAACTGGCCCTGCATCGTCCCGCCGCGGTCCGAGGTGACGCCGGCGAGCAGTTGCAGGAACGCCTGGGCGCTGATCACGGCGCCGAGAAAGTGGACCTCCCGAGTGCTGATCTGCGGGTTGATTCCCCCCAGCCACTGAACCTGGCCATTGTCGATGTTGACCGACGCCTGCAGGATGTACACGCCGCGCTGGAGCTGGAGCTGAACCGTCCGGTCAGGAGCGGCCTTGCCGGCCGACCAGCTCCACTGCATGCCTGCCTGGAACTGGAACGGGTCGGGGGTGTCCGGCGCCGGGTCGGCGGGGACGGTGATCGTGCCAGGTGGCTGCGGAAGCGACTGCAAGATCGCCCGGAAGTCGAACAACCTCGCCGCGACATCCGGCGCCATCGCGCCGGCGCCAGCAGCCGACCGATAGTCAGAGATGCTCGGTTGCCGGTCGTGAAGATCCGGCAGCGGCGGCAGTTGACCCGGCCGCAGCAGGCTCGAGCCCAGGCTCGGGAGCGACAGCGTCGGCGGCGGCATGAACTGCGGGTCGAGGTGCAAACGGGGCGTCGGGCCGAGCAGACTCGGCGTGTCATCCCGAGCGAGCAGCCGCGCCGTCGCGCGGTTACCGACCGCCCGCTGGAGCCCCAACACGCGCGCCGCGCGAGCATCGATCACGGGTGCTGCCCGCCACGGTGGGCGCTCGGCGGACCGCTCTTCGCCGCCTCGCGTGGCGCGGGCGATCTCGTCACGCTGACCGACCATCCCCTAACTCTCCCACACGGTCGGGTCACGTGCACGACCCATCGTGCTCGACTCGCGTTCTATACGACGGCGCAATACTCGGCGCCACGCGTTGCTATGCCCAGCGCCGGCGTGCCGGAGCCGCAACGCGTTCCCCCCGCGACAAACTTGAGGGCGGCCTGACTCAGAAGAAGGCGCAGCTAGAGCTGCCAAGGGAACTAGCTCTACCGACCACGGCGGCTCCGGCCAATACCTTGATGGGACCGCCGCTCCAGTCGCGTCGCTGTCGCGCGCGATGCAGGCAAAACAAGCTCGTCACTCTGGCGGCGTTCGTCGGTCTGGTTGGGATACTGCTGATTGGTCGCGGGATCGCGGCGCTCGCCTGATCCCTCTCACGGGGTTCTCCCGCCATCCCTTGACCCTGACCCGCCAGGTCTCGGTTCGCAAACTCGCCTCGGTGATGAGCGCGTCCCACTCTTGTCGAACCTCGTCATCGGGCGGTCGCTCACCACGACCGATCCGCTCGAGCTCATCAGATATCTCGCGGCCGACCGCGGCCGTCACGACGATGACCACCATCACGATGAACAGTGCCGAGACCATCGCCAGCACCGCGCCGATGACGCCGTATCGGGCCGCGTAGGAGCTGAACAGCCGCGGCAGATACACCGCCGAGAAGCTCAGGATCGCGACTAACGCGACCGCGCAGGTCACCGCGAACGGGGCCAGCGCCCGCCAACCTATTCGCCCCGCGCTCAGGATCCGGCCGCTCCACGCGAACAACACCATCGAGAACGGCATCATCACCAAGTTAGCCGCGAGCTCAACCCGTCCGGTGTCGATCAGATGATGGACCCACCAACTGACGCCAAGGTAGATCACGACGCCCCCAATCCAGATCAGGTCATTGATCGAGTTGCGCACGCTCAGCGGCCTCAGGTCCCACGCCTGCTCGAACAGCCGCTGCACCCCGCGCGAGAAGCTCAGCGACGCCACGATCACCAGAATCGCCCCAAGCACGTTGATCGAAGTCGTCGCCCCCGTAGCCGGAGCTAGGGCATCGCGCACGGCCTCCGCTCCCGCCCCTGTCAACCGGTAGCGGTAAATGATCTGCTTCGCAACCGCGGTGTCCTCGCTGGTCGGCAGGATCGCCCCAACGACGATCACGATCGGAATCAACGCCGTCAGGGCACTCGAGGCAAGCGCGATCGCCCGATCGAATCCGGCCATCCGCTGAAAGCGCGTGAAGACCTTCAGCACGAACGCCGGCCGAAACCAGAACGTCAAAGTCCGCACAACCCGTTCGCGACGGGTCAGCCGATCATCCCTGGTCCCCGTAACCTCGTCATCCGGATCCCCGCTCATTCAGCCCAAACTAAACAGGAGTCGAGCGAGGTACCCGTGCGACGAGAGGAACAGGTGCCTCGGTCGTGACGGTCGTGACGGTCGTGACGGTCGTAGCGGTCGCGCGGCGCGAGCGCGAAGGAGCAGACTGGGTCGTGGAAGAACCTCGATCGGACCGTCGGTCCTCGGCGCGAGCGCGACGAAGGTTTAGGACGCCTCAACCGCCTGGATGTTGCCGGAGGGCTATGGCCGGGCTTGACCGGCTGAGCCGAACCGGTCGATCCGCTCCTCGACGACCTTTTGGACTGCGTCCATGACTGGGCCGATGAACTTGACGACCGCGTACTGGTCTGGGTTGGCCTTGAGCTGTGCTTCCAGTGTGGTGCGGTAGGCATACCGCAGGTCGGAGTTGACGTTGATCTTGCTGACCCCGATCCGGGCGGCCGCCTCGAAGTAGTGGCCGGGAGCGCCGCTGCCGCCGTGGAGGCTGATGTTGCAGTCCACGGCGTCGCGGATGCGCTGCAGCAGGTCGAGGTCGAGATCCTTGGGGACCGGGTAGCGGCCGTGGAGCTTGCCGACCGCGGCGGCGTACGTGTCGATCCCGGTCTCGGAGACCTGCGTGGCTGCAACAGCGGCAAAGAGGCTGGGTACAACCGCAGCCGTGTGCAGGGCTCGTTCCACGCGACACTGTCGCCTCCGCTTGTCCCCGGACGCCTCGCGCGCTGGTGTCTAGCGCCCGAAGGTGCGCACAAAGGCGCGGGCATGCTGTGCGAGCCCGTCGATCAGTTGGCGGACTTCGGTCAGCCCCGCGCGAAGGTCGGGGTCGCCGACTTCGATCGCCATCCACGAGTCTTGCAGCGCGACGAGTTTGGTGTCGGCGCGCGCGACCGCAGCAACGCCGTTCTCGATGAAGCCCCTGACGCCGGTTGAAGGCGCTCCCGGCGAGGGCGTCTTGAACTCACGATCCGGCAGTCCATGACGACGGGCGAATGCTGCATGGGTGCGCATCGCACTGCCGTAGGCGCGTTGCACCGGGCGGAACAGCTGCTGCTCCAGGCGATCAGCCTGCTGGTCATCCAGCTGCTCATACGCGGCGCCCAGCGAAGTCAGGGCCTCGGCCAGGTCGTCGGTCGCCCCGCCGAGCGCGTCGAGAAGCTGCTGGCGGGCCTGCACATCAGTCTGGGACATCCGGCCAAGGGTAGTTCCCCGATCCGCAGGCAGCATCGGCCAGAGCTGAAGGTAGCGGCGCGCCACCGTGTCGAGTACCGCTCACGCTGATGAGCCGCAACGCTGCACACGGCGTAACCCCCACCTCAGCCCCGAGACCCTGAATTGAAGGGCCGTTCAATGCTCAGCGCCGAGATGATGCACGCATCCCGCAGAGCACGTCTCTCACCGGAGTCGACCGCGCACTTCGTTTTCGCCAATGGGAGGGCGCTCCCCGCGCGCCACAGACCTGTCGCCGTAGCGGCTCGCGAGATCCGCGGCGCCAAGAGACTGAAGCGATCGTGCGCAGAAACGAGCTTTCGACGCGAAGGACGTGCACTGCGGTTTCGCGTCGAGGATTTCGAACCCGCCTGGTCCCCTAGCCGGTCGGTGTCGCCCAGATTCTTCAGGACTCACTCGCGACGATCAGGCCGTTCCAGGACCAGTGCGGGATCTCCAGTTGGTCCGGGACGTCCTCGGCAGAACGCTCGAACCTGTTCACCATCGGCGTCGCCCACGCGAAGTAGTCGTGCAACACGATGCGAACGGGCTCTTCGTCACCCAGCCCGACGTCGTTCATCGCCTCATCGAAGCAGGCGATCGCTCGCTCGTTCATCTCATCGTGGGGGCCGTTGCCGCTGTGCTCGCGCACGACGAACGACTCGTCGCCGTAACGCGTCGTATACATCGCCGGTCCGCCGAGCGCCTCCACCCAATACGCGGCCAGGCGCTCAGAGTGGTCGGGCCGGTAGCCGTGCGAGAACGCATGGCTGACGACCTCGTCGGCCATCACCCGCTCATGCCAAGCGCGGGCGAGGTCGAGCAGACCGGCTTCGCCACCTGCCGCCTCATAGATGGTCGTCACGGATGCCATCGTAATCGCCACGGAGTCCGTCGGGGGCCTGTCGGTCGATCGTGCGGGGAACTTCAAGAATTCGGCATGGTGCTGGCGCGTAGGCATTGGCCGATCATCGACCCGCGGTCGTTGAGCTGACGCGCTCAGCCTTCGCAACTGCACATGGCTCGAGTTGAGAGATCCGTACGCGCGAGGTTCTAGTCACGGAGCCTCCACGGTGCTGTTGCGCGGATCGGCGGTCGTGACACAGCGCCGCGATTCGGCGAAGCCGATCGTGCGCTCGATCTCCATGGCCGCGCGTTCCTCGTCTGCGAGGGCAACTACGAACGCGCGATAGCGGGCGCTGCGATCGCGCGCTTCGGCGGCAAGCCAGGCGTTCCATGCGCGCGTGACGCGCTGCGCCGACCGCCGCCAGTCCATCACCTGCTGGGTCTGCAGCAGCGTCGTTTCGGCCCCCGCGTCGCTGTTATCAGCGACGCGGGGGTTGTCGCCCCCAGGTTCGTGTCTTCTTGAACGGAAGAACACGTCTCTACTCCGAGTTGTGGCGATGCCGATTCCGCGTAATTAGTCGGCGCTGGAGATCCGCTGTCCGTACGCGATCAGACCGTAAAGCGCCAGGATGTCGAGCGTGAAGATCGACAGCGACCAGAACGGGTAGGCGGGGATCATCATCAGCTGCACGATCGCGTTCAGCCCCAAGATGAACACGCCAACCCAGCGGGAGAACTGGTTCTTGACAAACACTCCCACCCCGACACCCCACTCGACCACGCCGATGCACAGCACAACCCAGCCCCACGTGTTCAGGCTGCCGGCAATGTAATGGGTGTTGGCCACGAAAAAATGCGCGTTGCCGATCGCGGCGAGACCCTCGATGAAGTTCAGAGTTCCCAGCATCAACAACAGCGAGCCGGCAAAAACGACCCAGCCATAGCCGCGCTCGTCCTCCGCGGCGTAGCCGTAGGTGTCCGCTGAGACCCGGCTTGCGGAAGTTCCTTGAACAGCCACTCTGCTCTCCTTTGAGATGGTCCGGAGGTAGCCGCAGAACTGGCCCTCCAGGCTATGGTGGCGCCGGTCTCCACGGATACCCCGGAGTGATTGACCCTGAAATGATCACCCCAGGTCTTCTGCATATGAATGACTTGGGGATCAATCACCCGGGTGATTGACCCTCACCCGGGTGACTGGAGCGCCGCGTGGGCGTCACCTTACAGACGACTCTGCTTCCTCCCCCGCACAGCATCCGGATGAACGCCGGGCAGCATCGGCTCGGCTCGACCGCAGCGAACCCGGAGCCTCTACCTGCGAGACCAGTTGACCTCAGCCGGCACCGCCGACCCAACCACAAAGATGATCAGTATTCATCACCCCGGTGAAGAGTACGCCGAGTTGATCACTTGGCCTGAGCTTTCGGTGGCGACACGGCGACCTTCGCCGATCAGGTTACATGCAGCACCCGCGGTATCAACTGCTGGCCAGTTGCGCCTCGCGATCCGCAAGCAGGGCTCGGATGTCGAGAACCGAGAGGCCTGGATAAGCGCTGTAAAACCCAATCGGTGGGTAGTTGTTGTCCAATGCCCACTGATAGAACGCCTGGGGGTTCTGTGCTACCGGAGTACGCGGCCCACCCTCGACTTGTGGAAAGACCTTGTCGAAGACGACCGAGATTTCCGCCGCGAAGTCCTGGATGTACTTCTCCATGTCACCGTCATAAACCGTCCAGAAGCCGATGTGGTTGCCCTCAAAGGGGACCCAATGGGCGACATGCACCGTCCCGATAGCTTCCATCCCCTCGTGTCCCTTCTGTCCCACTAGGGCCGGCCCGAGCAGCTGCAAAACTGAGGCTCGCAAATGTGACTTGAAGGACATGTATGTCAGCAAGGGGCTCTGCGAGGTATTGCCCGTGAAGCCCGCCGCCCGCACGCACGCCTTGATGTCGCGAACCGAAGCGTCCGGGTAAGCGAAGTACGTTTCCAGAGGCTTGCGGACGTGCTGCTGCAGCCATTTGACGACCGCCTCAGGGTTGTCAGCCACGGGCGTGGCTGGAGGGTCCTCCACGTATGAGAAGATGGCCTCAAGCGTCGGGCCGGCGCTCTCCACAAGCCGCTCAATATGTTGGTCGACTTCGCCGTCAATGTCCGAGAGGAAGAGAAGCTTCTCGTCTCCCTCGACCATGAAACGGGAGAAATGCACGGTACCGAGGTCGTCCTGGGCTTTCGCGAGATCGGGCATCAACGGGGGCAGCTCGTCGGGCAGCACCTTGGCGTTGGCAGCACCCCTGATCGGGAAGTCAATGACGAGATGACTCTGGCTCATAGCGTTCTCCTTGGTGTCAGAATGGTCACTTCGTAGTCAGAGCGAGGCCATCAACGGCCGCATACAGGTCGCTGCTGAGATTGACAGACGCTCGGTCGCGCGGGCCGCACCCGCAAGTCACCCCGCAGCGTGCCGGGCTGACGATGGATGTCACCCCCGT
Source organism: uncultured Solirubrobacterales bacterium (assembly GCA_963805095.1). Lineage (GTDB taxonomy): Bacteria > Actinomycetota > Thermoleophilia > Solirubrobacterales > Solirubrobacteraceae > Palsa-465. The sequence continues at coordinate 386,977 of CAWDSW010000004.1, read as the reverse complement.
CGTCCGTGCCTCGAGTTCCTCGGCGCGTTCGGTCGGCGCGTTGGAGGCTCCGATGATGCACCGCCAAGTTCGCGTTGATCTGCTGATCCCCGCGATCGTCATGCAGGTGTCGAGGTAGGTTCCGCCGCATGCGGATCTTTCGGGACCGCCCACTCCACGCGCTCGAGCTCGCCTTCCATCACCCGGCTCCCCCGCGCGCCGAAGATTGAACCGATCGCCGTGATGAGGACTGTGAGGCGCCGGCCGCCGACGCCGCCGAGATAGAACAGATGCACGCCCACGTACATCAGAAAGGCGATGAGACCAGAGACCCGATGTCCCCTGACCTCACACACCGCCCTCCCCCGTCCGATCACGGCCATCGCACCCTTGTCGAAGTACTTGAACGGCTTGGACGCACCCGGTTCACCATGACGGATCGCCTCGGCCACGTGCCGCGCTTCCTGGAGCGCCACCGTGGCGAGTCCCGGAAGCGGCGCGCCGTCCTCGCCCGAGAGCTTGGCCGCGTCACCGATCACTGAGATCTCAGGGTGCCCGGGCAGCGTCAGGTCGGGGTTCACCTCGACGTGCCCGGCCGAGTCGGTACTTGCACCGGTGGCGCGCGCCAACACCTCCGCGATGCTCGCGATGCGGACGCCGGCCGCCCAGACCACCGTCCGTGTGGCGATCCGCTCGGTCTGGTCGCCGGTCTTGACCGTCACGCCGCGTGCGTCGATGCTGGTGACCATCGCGCGCTCGCGGACGCTGACGCCCAGCTCGCCCAGCTCGGTGGCCGCCTTCGCCGAGGTCTGTTCGCTGAACGCGGCGACCACGCGCTCGCCGGCATCGAGCAGGATCACTCGCGCGGTCCCGGGGTCGATCCGCCTGAAGTCGTGTTTCATCGTGTGGCGCGACAGGATCGCCAGCTGCCCGGAGATCTCCACACCGGTCGGGCCAGCACCGACGACGACGAAGGTCAGCCACTCGTTCTGGGCGGTGGGATCGCCGGTGCGCTCGGCCTCCTCGAAGGCGCCGAAGATCCGGTGGCGGAGGTCAACTGCGTCGCTCAGCGTTTTCAGCCCGCACGTCACCCCCCGCCACTCGTCGTGGCCGAAGTAGGACGTCTCGCCACCGCAGGCGAGGATCAGGCTGTCGTAGTCGAGCCGCTCGCCGCGGTCGAGCACGACCTGACGGCGGTCGACGTCGATGTCGGTAACAGTCCCCATCACAACGGTGGCATTCGGCTGGCGCTTGAGCATGTGCCGCTGCGGTGCGGCGACCTCGCCCGAGGCCAGCGCTCCCGCCGCCACCTGGTAGATCAGCGGCTGGAACAGGAGGTGGTTGTGGCGGTCGACGACCGTCACGTCCACATCGCCCTTCTTCAGGCGCTTGGCAGCCTCCATCCCGCCGAAGCCGCCGCCGACGATCACCACGCGGCGCCGCTCCCCCCGGGCGCGGTTATGCGACATGGCCGCGTCGCCCGAGGCTGTAAAGCGATTCGAAGGTCATCACCCTGGCGAGGTCGCCGGCGACCCCAAGACCACGAACACATCGCCCACCTGGCGGCCGGCGCTGCCATGATGAACTCCCGTAGAGCGTGGGCGAGCTCCGACCGCACGGTTCATGATTCCAGTCCGTTCCGCGCGGTCCGTTTGCGACATACCTGATCCGATCTGGCGCCTAACGGACCCGGCGTTCCGTCGGCGGCGCGTTCGGTCAGGTTGAATGCCCCGATGATCCACAGGGGCGGGATGAAGTTCTCGATCCAAAGCGGCTAGACATTCCCCCCGCGGAACGTGACCAAGCCGAACTAGACTCGGCACGCCAGCATAAGATCGCCAGCACAGTCCACAGAGCGTCATGCGTTCGCAGTACCCTTCTAATCGGTGTTAGGTCTTTTGTCGTTCGACTCTGGCCGGTTGCGTCTCACTTGATGCCGAGGCGGTGTGACGGTTGAGCCCCAGGATGCCCGACTGTCGCTGCGATATGGGTGAGTTCGACCCAACATCACCCGGGTGATTCGGTGAGCCCGAGCAGACCGAGCGCTTGAGCGCGGGCGACCGCCTCGGACTGCGGCGTCGCGCCGAGCTTGCGGTAGAGCTCGCTGGTGTGGGTCATCACGGTGTTCAGCAAGATGTAGAGCTGCGTGCCGAGATCGCAGCGCGCACCTGCGCGAGCAGGGCGCAGGCGTGGCCAACGGCGACGTCACCGTAGAGAGCGTCCGGAGTCTCCGGTCCCCCGACAGCCTCCGCCCGCGATCGGACAAGACCGGTCGAGGTTGGGACGGCTTAGAAGGTGATAGTCGTGGGCGCCCCCAACGGGGGCGCGTGCGGGCCTCCTTGCACGCCCCTCTGACCTGCTGCGAACCTCAGCGCACCGTGGGTGATTATCAGCGCACCATGGTTGATAGACAGGCGCGGATCGGAACCGCATTGCGCAGAATGGCCGAGGACCTGGTGGCGGCGCGACGCCGCGTGGCGGATCTGGAACGCCAGAACCGGCAGCTGAGGGCGCGGCTCGAGACTGTCGAGCGCATCGGCGACATGACGCAGTCGTCCGTTCCCCATGGACGAACCCAGGAGCGTCAAGGCGGTTGAGAATTGACCCCATGGCGCCGGTCGAGAATCGACCGCTGCTGGTATCGCGCCAGTTGAGACCGAGGCCACTCGTGGGTTGATGTTCGCCCGGATTTCGCGCAGCGAAAAGTGGCACGTGAAGCGAACTGTCGTCGGGCGTGCCGATCGGTTGGGTCAGGTGGTGTGCGGCTCGGCTTGCTGGAGGCGGTTAATCACCCGGGTGATCGTGGGCCCGAGCGGCCCAAATCGTGCCCGACGTCAGGCATGCTGGGCCTCGGATGTCGCCCACCAGCTACCAAATCGTCGTCAAGGGAGAACTCGGAGTCCGCTATGCCTCCGCGTTTGAAGGGATGACGATCTCGGCCCATGATGGCATCACCGAGATAACCGGGGCGATCACCGATCCCGCCCACCTCCAGGGGCTGCTCGAACGGATCGCCGGGCTCGGACTAACGCTGCACAGCGTCACCCCACTTGACACAGCGAACCGGGAGTCGGCCGCCTACACCCCAGAAGCGATCAAATCCGAGCGACCATGATCGACAGCGAAGCCCAGCGATCTGTTGACGCTGACAACTATTCCTGCTCGGTCGCTGACGGCCGTGTCGGTTGGGCAGAGACACTTCTCGCTGGCCGGCGCTGGCGAACCCATCTCGGCGCTTATTTGAAAGGACCGTGACCGATGACGTTTCTCTGGATTGTGTTGGGTGTCGTCTATATCGCGTGCTGGGTGTACTTCGGCCTGGCGACGTTCCGTAGAGGCCACTACTGGATGTTCTGGATCGGGTTCTTCATCCCGATCCTGTGGATCATCGGCGCGTTCATCCAGCCAACCGACCGCGCCGCGGCAAGCGCCGAGGGGACGCTGGGGTGACGTCAATCCTCACGCATCGAGCACGGGGATACCGGAGGTGTGGCATGTGCGAGTCGCCCCATCAATCTCAGGAGCAACGCGGCAGACGAGGATGCACTTGATCCCGTTGCCCTGAGCACGAAACTGGACAATCCGACGTCCAAACGAGGACGCGCTGCACTAGGGCCCGTCGTTCACCTACGATCAAGGGTCCAGCGAACGCCGGGCCGCCACCCGAGGACCTGCCCGCCTCGATGCCGCCTTACTCCGCTGGCAACGCCGAGAGCTTCCATGTCGAACGCTTGTGCGTTGGTCAAATTCGTCGGCGGTAGTTTTAAAGGGAGAGTGGTGATGGCTGAGACAGTGACCGATGGGCTAGTCGCGGACCACCAGGAGGTCGAAAAGGCGACGCGGGGCTTTCGAGTCACTCGTCGGGCTCGTGAGGTACAAGCAGGTCTCGATCGAGGGTGTAATCCTGGTCACCTAGGCCCAGGACGGCAGTGTGTCGGTGCGGCAGACGGTCACAATCTTGGTCGCAAGGCGTTGGGTTGGGGAAGCCGGGTCGGGCTCGCGGTTGACTTGTCAGCGCCGCCCGTGCGACCGATGACAATTCGATTGAGCCCGGCCGATACGTAGGTGAGCCGAAGTGACTGAGCCGCGAACCTCTCGGTCCACCGATGTCGAGCGGCGCGCGGCTTCGGCCGGCCAGGACGAAGCCGTCGATCGCCCCGAGAAGGTGCCGCTGACGGCGCGTTTGATGCTGCGTGATTCGTTGACCGCGCGCAGAGCCGCCGGGATCATCGCGGTCTTCACGGTAGTGATCACGGTCGCAGGTGGGCTCCTGGAAAGGGTCCTCGACCATCAGGAGTATCCGACGATCGGCAAGGGTCTGTGGTTCGCGCTGCAGACGGTCACGACGGTGGGGTATGGAGACGTCACGCCGAAGCAGCCTTCCGGCCGGTTTATCGCCGCGGTGGTGATGCTGTCCGGGATCGGCTTCCTCGCCGTCGTCACCGCGGCTGTCACCGCCACGCTGGTCGAGAGCGGCCGGCAGCGCTTCACCGCGCAGTCCGAATCGCGCGCGGGGCAGCAGCTCGATGAGATCGGTCAACGACTGGCGAGGATCGAGCGGGCACTCGACCAGCGGGCGCGTGGGGGGTCTCCCGATGCCGGCGGCTGATAAGCCTGGCTCGATCACTTCCGGGACGAGCCACGACCAGCCGAATTCAGCGCCGGCGACGCCAGCGGGCGGTCCGGCCCCAAGGAGCCGTATCAGACGGGTGTTCTCCGGGTCGCGTGACCTCTGGCGGGTGGTGTATCGCGACCCCGAGCACGTCCCCGAGCGACTTACGCTGTACACGGCCGGTCGGCTGGGCGATCCGTCGCGCGACTGGGCTCAGTCGGTGCGGAGTTCTCGCCCCGATACCCCTCGGGCGAAGCTCGCCGAAGAGTTGCGTACGCAGTCCGCGCATGTCGCCCGGATCGACGGGGCGATCTCAGGGACCCCGTTCTTGATCGCGCTCGTGCCCGGATACCTCACGTATCTGCAGCAGGAGATGCGGATGACGCTGCGCATCGCGGCGCTCTACGGCCACGACCCGCGAGGCCTTCGAACCTCGGCGGAGATGCTCGCACTGCGCGGCGTGCACCCGGACGTCGAGACCGCGGAGGCGGCGCTGAACGCGGTCCGCGAAAAGGGCAATCCCCGATCGTCCGGCACAGCGGCGATCGTGGCGCACCTGGGTTCACAGCGTCTACCTGCTGCTCATCTTCGGCGGCTTCATGTCTCCCTCGGTCGCCACAGAAGACAAAGGTAGGCGCTGGCAAGGTCAGGGCGGTGTTCGGTGTTCTGCTGGGCGTGGGGATCTGGCTGACGACATGGGTGCTGCCGCTCACGTTCATGATCGTGATGGCTTGGGGGTGTGAGACGCACGCGCGCCAGCTCGGCCGAAGGACGCTCCTCTATTACGACGGCGAGGCCGACAACGTCCTGGAGGCGATCAAGATCGCCGATCAGCGAAGCGACCACGGTCACGACAAACGGGCGATCGCCCGCGGCGCCGCCCTGTTCCTCTCCGTCGCGATCCCGATCGGCTTCGTTGGCTATGCCCAGCACGTTCGCCACACCGTTGGGATCAACTGGCTCAGTGCGCTCGCCGTGCTCGTCGCGCTCTCGTTGGTGATCGCAACCGCCGTCATCTCGAGCCGAAAGTAGGCGGCTCGTGGGACGCTCGCAACCGACGAGCGCGACCGTCGGTCACCGCGGTCCGGCGCCCTCTACGGACCCCTCCGAGGATCGCCGTTCGGCCGCCTTCTGGGCGCGCGTCCGGTCGCTCGTGCGGGCGATCGAGGAGAACGACGAGGCCAAGGTCGAGGAGGCGATCCTCCGGCTCAGCAGCTCGCGCCGCGTGTTCGCTCCACTCGCGTTCGCGATCGGCGCGTTCGTGATGCTGTACGGCGGGCTCAGGCTGCTGGTGTCCAACTGGCGGCTCACGCTGGTGCAGATCCTTCCGGCGATGTGGATCTGGCTGGCGATGTTCGACCTCAAGGCGCACACCCTGCACGGCAACTCGTTCAATGTGCTGCGCGGCCCGGTCCTGATCCCGATCGGCCTTGCCATCGTCATCGCTCACGGTCGCGAGCTACTTCCTCAACGCCGTGTTCGCGTTCGCGATCTCACAACCCGGCCGCGTCGAGATCCGGCCGGCCGTCGCAAGAGCGCGCCGGCATTGGGTGCCGATCGTGGTTTCCGGCAGCCATCACGGGCGTGCTGCTCGCGTTCTCGACGACGGTCGTGACGCGCTGGGGTCGGCCCTGGTTCACGCTTTCGCTTGGAATCATCGTCGGCGTGATGATGGTCAGCTACGTCGCCGTGCCGGCCCGCCTGATCGGGGCACCGAAGCGCAAGCAGTCAAGGCGCGACAAGCTGTCAACCAGCGTGGTCGGCGGGGCGCTGAGCGCAACCGTATGCACGCCGCCCTACGTCCTCGGAAGGCTGGGGATCCTGATGCTCGGATCCAGCCTTCTGTTCATCCCGGGGATCTTCGTGCTCGCCTTAGGAGTCACGCTACAAGCCAGCGCGACGGGGGCGGTCAGGGCGATAAAAATGAGCGTGACCCTCGCCACAACCCATCGTCCAGATACCCGGGCCACCAAGCAATCCTGAAACCGCTTGGGATCAACCGATTCGGGTGCCTCGGGGCCACGAACCGCGATATCTACCTGGTGATCGATACCTTCCTGCTACTGCTGCTGCTCGGCGGCTAAAACGACTAGGTACGCTCCGAGGCGAGGATCACCCGGGGGATCCGGCGTGTTGGAGCAGGCCCAGCGCTTCCGCGCGGGCGACAGCGTCGTCTCGCGATGTCGCGGCCAGCTTGCGGTACAGCTCGCGGGTGTGAGACTTGACGGTGTTCAGCGAGATGTAAAGCTGTTCGCCGATCTCTCGCCGCGATAGACCGTCTGTGAGTCCCCGCAGCACGGCGAGCTCGGCCGGGCTCGGCTGCTCGACGATGTGGCATTCCTTGCCGTGCGCGCGGGCCGCCAGGAGGTCCCGCTCGACCCTGGCGGCGATTGCAGGCAACCGTCCCGGATCGCGGAATTCCGCAATTGAGCGTTGGGCACGTCCGAGGTTGCCGGCGGCGCGCGCCACCCTCGATCGAGCGATACGGACCTGCGCGAGCACGAGCAGGGCGTGCGCGTGACCGACGGTGGGCTGCGGCGAACGTCGCAGACGTTCGCCGCGAAGCGCCTCGCGCTCGGCCTCATCGAGACGTCCCGCAGCGACAGACGCCAGCGCAAGTCCGAGGTGCGCCAGCGAGGCGACCCAGGAATCGGCTTGGAATCGCTGGCGGGCGAAGCTAATCGCCTGATGAGCCCAGGCTTGCGCGTTCTCGCTTCGCCCCTGCTCGGCATCGATCAGGGCGAGCAGCCCGAGGCTCACGACGTAGCCCTCGGGGACGCTGGGGCCATCGGGCCGTTCGGCGGCCTCGAGCGCTAGGCGCCGAGCCTGATCGAGATCACCGGCGAAATACAGCGCCTGCGACAGAGCTGCGAGGACGCCGACGACCAGGACGTCCGCGCCTGACTGGCGGGCGGCCGCGACCGCACGACGAGCGTGATCAACCGCAGCACCGACGTCGCCGCGGGAAAGCCCGTTGGCACGGGTGACTTCAGCGATCGCCTCCGTGTAGGGCGACCACAACTCCGGGCGCTCCCGGCGTGCACGCTCCGCCACGCGTAAGAAGCCGCTCGATCTCGACCTCCGGTGCCGCCAGCAGCGAGGCGGCTACGCGCTCCCCGGGCGGGCAGCGACGGGCGCTCGATCAGCAGCTCGGATGGAAGCCACCGTACCCAGCGAAGGAACTGCCCGGTCCGCCCGCCCCAGACGAGCTCGCGGTCGTGCTCGACGAGCAACTGGGCCACCAGTTCGGCTTCCCCTCCGGCGGCGGCGTACTCGATCGCGTCCTCGATGTATCCGTGGGCACGGCACCAAGCCATCGCGCGGCGTCGAACCGAGTGAGTTTCCTCGGGCCCCAGCTCCAGCCGCAGAAGCTCGCCGAACAGATGGTGGTAGCGATACCACTCCCCTCGGGCGTCCGAGGCAACCAGGAACATATTTGACCGGGCGAGCTGCGCCAGCACCGCAGCCGAGTCCTCGCGACCCACTGACCGCGTCACACAGCTCGGGGGTGAACCGATCAAGAACCGAGGTACGCACCAGGAAGTCCCTGGTCTGGGGGTCCAGCGCGGTCAGGACCTCGGCGGTCAGGTAATCGGCGATCTGCCGCGCACTGCCCGCGAACGCCTGCACCCCCTCATCGGGCTCAGCGAAGTCACGGAGCCATAGCGCCGCCAGATACAGGCCCGCGGGCCATCCCTCCGTACGCTCGACCAGCAACTCGAGGCTCTCGCCAGACAGCTTGATCCCCTCACGGGCGATCAGCTCACGCGCTTCGTCGACCGTGAAGGCAAGCTCACGCGCACGGATCTCGATCAACGCCCTGCTGGCCCGCAGCGGTGCGAGGCTGATCGCCGGCTCCGAGCGCGTCGCGGCCAGCAGGCGCGCGGTCGGAGGCAGCCGCTCGATCGCGTGCTCGATCGAGCGAAGCGAGGTCTCGCTCCTTACCGTGTGGAGGTCATCGAGCACGATCGTCGACTGGGCGCTCGTAGGCGACGAGGCTGTTCATCAGCTCATCGATCCCCGTCTTGACCGCCGCAGGCCCGACGCCTGGACCCGTCATCGCCCGATGCCCGAGACCATCACGGAGCCGTGCCACGCCCGTCGCGAGGTGCGTCCATAAGCGCACCGGATCGTCGTCGCTTCCATCGAGCGTCATCCAAATGACCGGCTCCGCGCGCTCGGCACACCATGAGCGCAAGAGGGTCGTCTTGCCATAACCGACCGCCGCGTCGAGCACCGTCAGCGCAGCGCCATCGACGTTATCGAGCAACTGAAACAGGCGCGCCCGGCGCAGCGTCCTGGCATGAACCCGTGGCAGCACCAGCTTGGACTCGATCACCGGCAGGGCCGGCGGGACCATCTCTGCTGTCTGAATGCTCATGTCGACTCCCAGCCCAATCCCTTCCTACGGCCTGCGCTGGATGGTGCATCCCATCGATCAGTGACGGTTGGTCGGTGACCGCTGCCGCAGGTGGGCGAGCCAAGGCCATCAATCAACTCCGGTCCGAAGATTCCAATCAACGCCAACAGGTCAGGCATTTGCGCCAGTCCCCGACGACGGGTGAAGTCTCCCCGCAGGTGATCGACTGACGCAAGGGAGCAGGCGCGCCTGACGCGTGGGAGGCTGGCACCCCTAGCATCGGGCGCGGTTGACATTCCGTAGGGCATCGCGGGAGTCCTCACCGCTTGAGAGTGCACGTCGGCTTGAAAAGGTCGCAGCGGAGCTTTGTGGCTCGGATGCCGCGGCGCAGATCGCTGCCGGTCGCAGCGCGACGCCCTGGTCGCGTCACCGGGATCGCAGGCCGCATCCCGCTCACGGCAGGGCACCGGGCGCGCCGCGGCCTGACAGCCATGCCTGGCGCACTACCCGCCCGCACGGCCGCCGAGACCGCGCCCAATCGGCCAGCTCCCGCCAGCGCCGGCTCAGCCCTGGCGTGTGTCCGGCATCTCCGCGAGGAACATCAGCGCCGCCTTGACCCGCTTGCTGACGTCATCGGCGTTGCCAAGCCCAAGCTTCGTGAAGATCGAGTTGATGTGCTTTTCGACGGCGTGCTCTGGTCAGGAAGAGCGCCTCTGCAATCGCCGAGTTGCTCTTGCCCTGAGCGATCTCGGCCAGCACCTCGCGCTCGCGTGGCGTCAGCTCAGCGAATGGAGAGCTCGCCGCACTCAGAGCGCGCGAAGACGAGTACGTCGACGACCTTCGGATCAACCGACGATCCCCCTGCGGCCACCGACCGAATCGCTGACACCAGGACCGACCGGTCGCCCAGCCGCTCCTTGAGAAGGTAGGCGCGCCGGTCGGACCCGGCCTCAAAAAGCGCCAGTACGAAACCCGCGTCGGAGTACTGGCTCAGGACGACAACGCCGACGCTCGGATGCCTGCCGCGCAGCTGGCCCGCCAGACGGATCCCCTCATCAATTGACGTCGGCGGCATCTTGATATCAGTCACGACGACGTCCGGATCCTGATCCTCGACGGCCGCGATGACTTGGTTGTAATCGCCACACGACGCAACGACGTCGATATCGGGCGCGGTCGACAAGAGCCGCACGATGCCCTCCCTCACAAGCAGACTGTCCTCGGCCACCACGACTCTCAGCGACATAGAAACTTAAAGATATTCTTTGCATCATCTGGCCGTAGCAGTCGCGCTCCCTCGGCGTCCCTGAGCGCCTTGGGAGGCGTCGGCGCCATTTGGCGGACCGCTAGGAGATTGACGCCGAGCCCTCGTCTCGGTAGCGCAGCCAAATGTCATCCAGCAGCGGGGGGTTGAGCTCGGTCTTACAGATCACCGTGTCGGCATACACGTCTTCAGCCTCCAGGGGAAGCTCTTCGGGACGCGCCGTCGAGATAAGCACGAGGAGGGTCGACGGCCGGGACGCCTTGATCTCCCTGGCGGCGGCTATTCCACCTAGGCCAGGCATCCGCACGTCCATCAGTACCATGTCGGGCTCCAGCTCCCCAGCCGCCTCGATCGCTTCTTCTCCCGACCGCGCTACGCCCACCTCTTCTAGCTCGGCGGTGGCGCCGACAGCTCGCGGAGCGCGGCCAGGAAAGGGCGTGGTCGTCGACCGCGAGCACACGCCCAGGTCGGCGCCTTGCACGTCGAAAGTAGACATCTATGGCTCGGTAGCGTGGCGCGCCGCGGCCGGCGCCGCCAGGTGGCAGGCACGTGTCACTGAACGGGGGCTACCGGGCGTGGCCAGCGAGGAACAACCGCTCACGCGACGCAGATCGCCACGAGCCTCCTCGAGCAGCATCGTCCCGCATAGAGGCTCGGCGTGCTGGCTTAGGATCACGACGCCGATCTTCGGGTGAGTCCTACGCAACTCGCCCGCCAGCCTCATGCCCTCGTCGGTCTTGGTGGGCGGCATCTCGGATGTCCGCCACCACCACATCCGGTGTCGATGAGGTCGCGCATGCCCATCAAGCCCACCCCGTCGCTCCCACCTCGGGTGTCGTTTTCCCAAGCCAGCTCGACCCGACCCAATGGCCGTCGAAGCCCATCCACCGCAGACGCCGTCTCACCCCAGGCAGACATCCTCACGGCCGAGTCGACGGCATGCCCTCCAGTACAACGCCGATCGTCCAGCGCGCGTCGATCCGCGGCTACCCGGCATGGGAGGCGAGCCATGCCTCGGCGGCGTCGATGGCTGTTTGGGTCGATTCCAGGATCGTCTCGGTGGCAGGGATCACGGTGACGGCATCCTCGAGGTCGACGCGGTGGGTGTCCCGCAGCTGCTCGGCGAGCTCGACGGTGACGCCACTGAGGTACATGTGCCCGCCGGCGGAGCGCAACCGCTCCGCGTAGTCGGCCAGGACGATGAACGCGGTCGCACCGAGCGTGGTGCGACCGCGCAGACGGACCACGACCACCGCCAGCTCTGATTCTGGCCGGATCCGGGAGGAGCGTCTCCAGCGTCCGGGCGCCGGCGAACAGGAGGCTCCCGTATACGTCCAGGAGCGTGACCTCGCGGCTGGGAAGCGTCGCCGGCGCCGGAGACTCGATGAGGTCGTGGCTCCTCGTCGCGACTGAGCCGGACGACCGTCAGATCGACGGCCTCCTGATTGACCTGCAGCAGAAGGGAAAGGAGCACACCGAGACCGACTGCAGCGGTCACCGATAAGAACAGCGTCGCCGTGAAGGTGGCGAAGAATGCGACCTGCGACGGCAGCCCGGTGCGCAGGACCGTGTCGATCCGGGCGAGGCGCAGCGAGCTGGCTGCGGCGAAGATCAGCACGGCGGCGAGCGTCGGGATCGGGATCTCCCCGACCACCCCGGAGAACAGGACGAGGATCAGCAGCATCCAGATGCCGGAGAAGATCGACGCCCAGCGAGTGCGCCCGCCGGCAGCGACGTTCAGCGCGGTCTGGCCGACCGAGCCGCCGACCGGCTGGCCGCGAAACAGCCCCGAGGCGATGTTCCCGACCCCCTGTGCGATGAAGTCGCGGTTCGGGTCAGACCGCGATCCCCCGGGGTTCGGCGCGGCCTCCGCCACGCCGGTGCCCTGGACGAGCACGATCACAGCGACGGCCGCCGCCGCGGCGATCAGATCGAGCGATGAGAGCAGCGACAGCTGCGGGAGGTGCGGCGTCGGGATGCCGCTGGGGATCTTGCCCGAGTCCTCGACGCGGACCAGGTTGCTGGCGCCAAGCGTCAGCACTGTCGGGATCGCCAGCGCCACCAACGAGGCGACCGAAGCGATCCGTGTGCGACTCAGCACGATCATCAGCACGAGCGCCGATACACCCACCGCCGCCGCGGTCAGCGACATCTCGCTTGGATGGGTGACGACGTTCCAGGCCTTGACCACCGCCGGCTTGCCCGTCTGCGGGGAGCCGAGTAGGTCGCCGAGTTGGCCGAGCACGATGTTGACGGCGACCCCCGTGAGGAATCCGGTCAGCACCGACACCGAGACAAAGCGCGTGAAGCGCCCCCAGCGCAACACCCCCGCGACGATCATCATCACTCCGGCCAGCGCGGACAGCACGAACAGCGCCTCGGGACGGTCGGCACCGGAGAACCCGCTCAGCGCCGAGCCGGCGGCGAGCGCCGCCGCCGTTGTGGTGGTGACCACCATCAGCCGCGTGCTGACCGCAAGACCACCCCCGATCGGACCGGCCATGCTGGCGTACAGCCCGTAGACCGGATTCACGCCCACGAGCACCGCGGACGCCATCCCATCCGGAACGCTCGCGATCGCGCCCGGAACCCCGGCGACGGCATCCTGGCGCAACGCGCCCGGATCCGGACGCAACGACCGCACCCATGCCGACGGTCGGCTCACACGGCGGCTCCGACGCGGAAGGCGCCCCCGGACCAGACCCCTGAGGTACCTGGGGGATGGAGCCGCACGTCGACGCCACCGAGCAGGCCGAGCAACCCGCCGCCCGAGGCGGTCGGGCCCGACGAGCCAAACGAGGCTGGCGAGCGGGACGCTGGGCAACCGACGGGTCAGACGCGACGCCCTCGGCGCGATTGCGCAAACGGTTCACTTCTCCAGCCCTCGCTCGGATAAGACGTCTTTACGGGGATTGCTCGCCTTCCTCGGGTCGAGGTGCGCCGTCGGCTCATCGAGGACCAGCACGATGAGCAGCACCCCCGAGAGGACGAGCTGCTGAGGTTGGCTGCTTGACAGCGCCGGTCCCGCCTCACGCCCGAGCGTGTCGAGCCCGCGCGGAAGGCCCGAACTCATGGCTGATCGGTCGCCGACCCCGCCTGCGATCCACGTGGCGAGCAAAGTCAGCCGCCCAACGCGCCGCCAAGTACTCGGGGTGAACGCCCAGGTCCATCAAGGACTCGAAACCCAAGAGAGCTTGGCCCCGACGAGGCCGCCAGCGAGGCATTGACATTGGCCCTCAGAATGCCGGTCAACGGCCGCGGTTTGGGCCGCGCGGGCAGGGATCACCCGGGTGATTCGCCGGGCTCGAGCAGGCCGTTCCGCGCAGTCGCAGCCGCTCGCGATGTGCCGCCCAGCTCTCCCTCTCACACGGGTATGGGTCTCGACCGCGTTCAGCGAGATGTGCAGCCGCGCGCCAATCTCCGCCGCGAGACACCAGTCGCGACTCCTCGCAGCACCGCGAGGCCGGCCGGGGTGGCTTCCTCGACGCGCTGAAGTTCTCTGCTTACTCAGCGCCGCCACTCTGACAGTGACGGAAGCTGATGATGCCCGAGGCGCGTCACCCCATTCGAGTTGCTGCCGCCCAACGACCCGGTCGTCGTCAATCACCCGGGTGAACGTCGCTTCGAGCCGACCGCATGCGAACGGATTTGGGCGATGATGTCGCAACAACCTCGTGGCCCACACGCTGGCAGTTGGTTACCGCGGATGCTTGCGGCCACAGATCGGAGAGAGACAGACATGAGCGACATCAACGTTGACGAGATCGGGCCGGTCGACTACCTCGTAGTCGGTTTCCCGGCGGAGAAGGCGAACTTCTCGGGCGAGATGGCGTCCGAGCTGAAGGCGCTGATCGACAGCAACACCGTGCGGGTGCTTGACCTGGTGATGATCACGCGGGCCGATGACGGCTCGGTCGAGGCGGCAGAGCTGCGCGATGCCGACGACAGTGAGATCGGCGAGCTGCGCGCACTGGAGCGCGACCTTGCGATCCTGCTTGCCGAGGAGGACATCGAGGAGATCGGCGCATCGCTGGAGCCCGGCAGCGCGGCTGGGGTGCTGGTCTGGGAGAACACCTGGGCGGCGCCGTTCGCCTCGGCGGTGCGCAGATCAGGAGGCGAGTTGCTGGGCAGCGGCCGCATCCCGACCCAAGCGCTCATCGCCGCAGTCGAAGCCGACCGCCAGGCCGCACTGAAAGGAGCATGAAGATGGGACTCAGAGATAGAGCGATCGACCCGCCCTACTTGGCCCCGTGCGGCGTCATGACCGGCGGGAAGATCGCCGCGATGACCGCGGCGACAGGCGCGAGGACCGCCGCGACGACCGGGGCGACAGGCGCGAGAACCGCCGCGACCGGCGTCCCGGACCCGGACTGCTAGGGCGATAGCTCCACGCCGAGACGAACACGTAATCCTCCTGACGAGGGACGGGCGGGCAGCGGTCAGGCGCACGAGGCCAGCAGGGGTCGGGCGCGATTTAGGCTGTCCTCGCAATCTCGACCGTTTGCGACCGAATCCGACGGTGTGCTGCCCGCCATCCCCACCCATCAGCTGGAGAACTCGGCCAAGCTCCGTGCCCGACGCCAATGGGCCAGGTAATCCTTCTATCGCTGACGGCGTCGTTCAACCCGACTTTGGTCGCGGCTACGACGGTGATGCTGCTGCTCGATAACCCGGCGAAGCTGATGCTGGGCTATCTGCTCGGCGCGTACGTGACGAGCATCACGCTCGGGCTGGTGATCGTGTTCTCGGCGTCTAACTCCAGCACGACCAATACGACGGAGAACACCCTCAGTCCCGCGGTCGACATCGCGCTGGGTGCGATCGCGCTGGTCGGCGCATGGGTAGTCTGGAGCGGACGTCACGAGCGCTATACAGAGCGCCGGCGGGCGCGCAAAGCGGCAAAGCCCGACAAGGGGCCCCCGAGGTGGCAGCGGGAGCTGAGCAAGGGATCTCCGCGGACCACGTTCCTCGTCGGGATGCTGCTCACGCTCCCTGGCGCCTCGTACCTTGCGGGGCTCGATGACATCCACAAGCTGAGCTACTCAACCACGGTCACGGTGCTGCTGGTGATCGGCTTCAACCTGGTCATGCTCTGGCTGCTCGAGGTTCCGCTCGTCAGCTTCCTGATCGCCCCCGAGTGGACACCTCGCGCGATCGAGCGAGCCAAGGCCTGGATCTCCCTGCACGCGCACATGTTCGCCGTCAGAGGACTCACCCTGTTCGGCGCACTGATGATCATCAAGGGCATCATCGGGCTCACGTGACGCCTGGCACGTCGGACGCAGTCTGTTGTTCGCCCATCGGCGGCTCGGCGGCAACTCCTACCGTCTCAGGAGCTTGCGGTACCAGAGGACGTCAGTTCCTGATGGGAAGTTCTCGACTCGACCCACCAGTTCGTACCCGTTTCGCTCATAGAGGCCGCGAGCCTGAAAGTCATAGGTGAAGTGGACGGTCTGCGAGCACCCTCGCGCCGCCGCCTCGGTCTCGGCGGCGGCGATCAGCCGCGTCGCGAGGCCGCGACCTCGGAGACTCGGCTGCACCCAGAGGCTCTGCAGCTCGCAGCAGTCGCCCCAGGTCCATCCGCCAATGCCGGCTACGATCGCGCCGCCGTCGCGGACAAAGATCGCCAACTCGACTTCCTCGCCAAGCCCCATCGCGGCTGACGCCTCACGACGAATCTCGCGTTTCAAGGAATTCGATGTCGAGCCGGTTCCGGATCGTCCTCGATCTGGAACTCCACAGCGACCGACTCGTCAGGCGTCGACGATCTGTTCGATCATCGAGAGATCGTCGAAATAGGTCCGGTACGACCGGATCTTCCCCTCGCGGAAATCCGCGACCGTGACGCCCGGGCAACCGAACATGCCGTCCTGTTGGTTCCACCACCGCCTCGTCGCCGAGGACGAGTGGCCCCGTGTGATCGGCTTCGATGAGCCATTCGGCGAACGCCTTGTTGCCCACTTCGTCGACTCCTCGGAACATGATGACGACATTGGAGAACGCCTCTTCGCGGAGGGCCGCGAGCTGAGCGAGTGCTTCCAGCCCTGACACCATCGCGTACGGCGACCACCCGACGACGTCCTCGGTGAACAGGGTGCTCAGATCAACCGATGCGCCACCGACCTCTGCCTCGAGCGCCTTTGACAGCACGTCCTTACGCGATTGTTCATTTGCAGCTCCTTGTTCCCCGGAGTCGATTTGCTGAACGTTGCTTCTAGCAATCCGTGGTGCGCTCAGGTCCCAAGAATTTTCGCCTTGGCCGCGCGAACTCTTCGTCGCTCAGCACGCCCGACTCGTGTAACTGCCCGAGATGCTCGAGCTCGTCAGCCGGGTCCGCCGGAGGGGGCGCATACGCCGTCTGCTCCTCGCCCGCGGGCGCCTGCTGCTCGGCAGGCGCGCTGATCGTAAGCCTGCTGTTCCTCCGCGGCCGTCCTTCTCTCGTGGTGAGCGTACGCGGCTCCAGCCACGAGCGCCCGCCGCCTTGTCCGCCGCCTGAACCCCATAGAGACCCCTTTCCTTCGTTGGCGGTGAAATACGGACACTTAGGATGGCTGATCGAGGTGGCGGTTTGGGTCGCGTGGGCCGACAATCACCCGGGTGATTCGGTGAGCTCGAGCCAGGAGATGACGTACGTCACTTACCATATCTGCGTGCGAACACCGATCAGGAATCCGCCGGATCCGATGTACGCGGAGTTCGAGGTACATCGCACGATGATTCGCGACCGCGTCCGCACCGAGGCCTTTCGGCGCGCAATCAACTCGGTGGTGCGCCCGGGCGACGTCGTGCTCGACATCGGAGCGGGAAGCGGCATCCTAAGCGTGTTCGCCGCACTCGCCGGCGCTGCGGATGTCTACGCGGTGGAGCGAACGTCGATCGCCGTCCTGGCGCACGAGCTGGCGGCCGCGAACGGGGTCGGGGAGATCGTCCACGTGACACACGGTGACGTCATGGACATCGAGCTGCCCGGACAGGTCGACGTCATCGTCTCAGAGTGGCTCGGAGGGTTCGGGATCGACGAAGGAATGCTCGCTCCGGTGATTGCCGCCCGCGAGCGCTGGCTCAAGCCGGGCGGGGTGATGATCCCCGACTCGGTCACGGCGTGGACCGCACTGGTACACGACCGCTATCTCGCAGACATGGTGGAGTTCCTGCGGGACAATCCGTTCGGCCTAAAGCTCGACGTCTTGGTCGAAAAGACCGTCAACGAGATCCTTTACTCGGGCACCTTCCGTCACCTGACGGCGGAGGACAGGCGCTCTGAGCCGGGTCGATTGTGGATCACGAAAGCTGACCGGATAGACCTCGAGGAGGCGCAGGCGCCTCACCAAGCCGAGACGCTGTTGCAGGTCCACCGCCACGGAACGGCCAACGCGCTCGCCCTTTGGTTCAGCGCCGAGCTCGCGCCCGCCATCTCGCTCTCCGTGGGACCCGGCGATCCACCAACGCACTGGGGGATGACAACGGCGCCGCTGCGCTTACCCGTTGAACTCAACCCCGGCGTAGCCATCGGCGCCAGAGTCAGGACCGCCCCGGCTCGACCGGTCGGGACATGGACAAGCTGGGCCATCGCGTTGCCAGGCGCCGACTGGGAGGAGCACGACGAGCAGTCAGTCTGGGAGGAAATCGACGACTGACCAACCCGAGGCGCCTCGCCATTGCTCGATTACTTCGATGTCCGGCGTGTATCTGACGAACTGCGTTGACATGCGTTCTCCCGTTCGCGAGTTTCCTTGCTCCTGCGGATTACAGGCCTTCTCGCAGCTTCGCGATGAATTGGAGGGCCGTGATGCTCGGCAGAAACACGTACGCAGCGGCTTTGGTCGTAACGAAGCTCGAGAGACCCGTCACCTCGATCGGCGGGCTCCCGTTTGCCTGCGGTATGACGAAGATGCTCTCCGCCGGGTCCTGGGTGCCGATCAGTGGATCTTTTGACTTTGGGTGAAGCCTGACGGCCCCGGCGAATTCGCTGTCATTGGCCCACTGTCGCAACACGAACTCGTATTGGTTTTCGATGTTCGCGTTGATGAAGTGAAAGAGCATCCCGCGCTCGACGCCGTCGTAAGGTTCCGTCGGGTCATAGGCCGGCCCGTACGGCATCCCGCGACGAATCAGCCGGTGGGAGTTGTTGCTGCCGCCGGGCACTCCCTGGCCGGCGACCGGTTGACCTCGTGGATTGACGCGGCGTATGTGTGCGCCGACGGGACAACGGATCCCCTTCGGATCTCCCGAACCATCGGCATCGACGTACCCGAAATCGTTCAACTGGTCGGGCGATATCCCGCCCGGAGGGCTATCCGTGTCCGGTGACAGGGCGAGCGGAACGCCGTTGCGCCAGCGCCCGCACATCTTTGCGGCCAGCAGCTCGGGATCGATCTTGTCCTTGTTCGACTGCAAGAAGTCTTCAAAGCCCACGACGTCGGTCTCGACCTTCTTGAAAACCGCAAAGCTGCCGTTCAGGCCCAGTTCTCGTGGCTCCGGTACGTCGTAGTTCTCGGCGTCCTCCCGCAACACGAACAGCCATGGCTCGCAGGGCCGCTGGTGATCGGGGCGATATTGCTCCGGGCCGCCGCGAATCGTGGGCATCGTGATTCCGTCGGTATATCCGAAGTGAATCTTGGACGTAGGCACGGGTTGGCCATCTTGCATCTCCATCAACGCCATCCCGTCTTGTCGCCAGATCTCTCTGAAAGGCATCTCCCTTCGGCAAACCAGGCACACAACCTGCTCGCTGTAGTCGTTCATCGCCTCCGGGCTGATGGCGTGCAGCGTCACCAGGACGTGATCGTCCCCTTCGCCAAAACCGGCGATCCAGTTCTGCGGCGAACTTGGTCCGGTTTCTCCGACCGACTCCGCCGCGTCGCGCGGCGCCTTCGATGAACGCACCAAATGACTTGAAAGACAGCGTTGGGACGCAGTTCCTCCATCTCCAGCGCCACCAGTCCCGGACCACGTGATACCGATGTTGAGGCAATAGTCGGGCTTGTGACGCGGCGCAGCCGCTGGATCGTCTCCCGGTCCGGGCGCGAACCCCACGTGCCAGTCCTCGGCAGTGGTGATCTGCGGGACGTCGGCATTCATCGCCGCTCGACAAGCCGTCCGAGCTGCCGGCGCGCCTGTGCGGGAGCTCCTACAGTCAACAAGAAATGCCGCACCATCGGCATTCTGTAAGCGCGGAGAACGAACCCCTGAATGTCCGCGAGGTCGAGCGCCGACTCCTTCCACGGCCGCCGAATCGCCATCGGTGCCCGCAGGTTCGTGCCGCCCTCGACCAAGCAACCGGCGAAGGAAGCCCCGGGGCCTTCATCGCCGGTGCCCGTGCCTGAGTGCACGCCTCGGCCAACGCCGGACTCGGGGTTGACTCATGGTTCGTGACCATGCGACACCCAGGGCTATCAAGCGGTCGCCGCCGGTGGACTTGCGATCGGCCAGCAGGGCTCGGATGTCTTGAACCGAGAGGCCTGGATAGGCGCTGTAAAACCCGATCGGCGGATAGTTGTTGTCCAGTCCCCACTGATAGAACGCCTGGGCGTTCTTTGCCACCGGAGTTGGCGGCGCGCCCTCGACATGTGGAAAGAGAGCGTCGAAGACGAACGACGTCTTGTCCGCAAAGTCCTGGAAGTACTTCTCCATATCACCGTCATAGACCGTGAAGAAGCCCGATGTGATTGTGCTCAAACGGCACAAAGTCGGCGAAATGCAGCGTCCCAATGGAATCCGACGCTTCATGTCCCTTCTCTCCGACCAGGGCCCCCGCGACCAGCTTCATGGCAAAGCGCTTGCAGACGTGACTTGAAGGACATGTACGTCAGCAACGGGGCTCTGCGAGGTATTGCCCGTGAATCCCGCCGCACGTGCGCACGCCTTGATGTCCTGAACCGAAGCGTCCGGATAAGCGAAGTACGTATCTAGAGGCTCGCGGACGTGATGCTTCAGCCATTTGACGACTCTCTCAGGGTTATCGGCGACGGGCGTCGGTGGAGGGTCGTCCACGTGCGTCGAAGATGGCGTCAAACACCGGGCCGGCGCTCTCCACGAGCCGCTCAATATGATCGTCGACCTCGCCGTCGATGTCCGAAAGGAAGAGAAGCTTCTCGTCTCCCTTCGACCATGAACCGGGAGAAATGCACCGTACCGAGGTCGTCCTGCGCTTTCGCGAGATCGGGCATCAACGCGGCCAGCTCCTCGGGTAACGCCTTGGCGATGGCGGCACCCCTGATCGGGAAGTCAATGACGAGATGACTCTGGCTCATAACATTCTCCTTTGGGTGTCAGAATCGTCACTGTCGGCGTAGGAGTGCTCGACCGCCTAGGCGCTGATGCCGTGGGCGGTCGCGCCGTGGGCCGCGGCCTCGTGCAGGGCTGTCTCGTCCTCGTGCCTCGCCGCGGGTTTGAGGTCGAAGATGACTTTCTTCACGGTGCCGGTGAATGCGTAGGGCGCCTTGGCTGCGTAGGCGCGGTCGACGACCAGGCCGTTGTCGCGGCCGATGTCCATGCCGGCGTACGCGGAGAAGCGGACGGCGACCGTCCTCTCGATCCGTCCCTCGCCGATCTTCTTGTCGTTCGCGTACAGGGAGACCGTTCCTCCGGCAGACCGTTCCTGCGTGTCGGCGTCGAACTGCATGCGGACGGTGACGTCCCCGGTCGGGATCGGCTCGGTCGAGACTTGCTGGTACTGCTCGACGCCCATCATCGAGTAGCTGTGGTGCAGCAGCCCGTTGTCGTCGACCCAGAGCGAGAAGCCGCCCATCTCGTCCGCCTCGGCGACGATCACGCCCTCGGCCACCGTCACCGGGGACCGAGAGCTCGGCCTCGATCGCGTACGAGCGCCCGTAGACGCGCGGGATCATCCCGGAGGCGATGTTCTCGACGTCGCCGTAGAACGTCTGGTCGTGTTCGTCGGCATCGGCGGCAGAATCCCGAAGAAGACCGAGAACGCCGCCATCAGCGGCAGCACGTTGTGCTTCTCGGCCTCCTCCCAGAAGAGCTCCTTGAGCTCGGCGAGCTTCTCGGGATGCTCCGCGGCGAGGTCGTTGGCTTGCGTGAAGTCGTCGGGGAGGTAGTAGAGCTCCCACGTGTCCTGCTCGGGGTCGTAGGCTCCGGGCGCGAACCTCGCCATCGTCGGCGGCGACAGGTCCCAGGGGATGCGGTCGAGCTTGCAGGCGGCCCACCAGCCGTCCTTGTAGATCGCGCGGTTGCCGACGATCTCGAAGTACTGCACGGTGTGTCGCTCGGCGGCGGTCGGATCGTCGAAGCTGTACAGAAAGCTCGTCCCCTCCATCGGCTTCTGCGCGATCCCGTCCACCACCTTGGGCTCGGGGATGCCGGCCGCTTCGAGGATCGTCGGCCCGATGTCGATGCAGTGGGTGAACTGGGAGCGCAACCCGCCGGCGTCGGTGATCCGCTGCGGCCAGGAGACGACCATGCCGTTGCGCGTGCCGCCCAGGTGCGAGGCGACCTGCTTGCCCCACTGGAACGGGGCGTTCCCGGCCCACGCCCAAGCGCTCGCGTAGTGCGGCGCGAACGCGTCGGTGCCCCAGGCGTCGAGCCCGCCGTACCGCTCGATCAGCGAAAGCTGCTGCTCGGCAGTGAGGGCGATCCCGTTCTGCATCGTCAACTCGTTGAACGAGCCGGTGATCGTTCCCTCCAGGCTCGCGCCGTTGTCGCCGAAGATGTAGATCACGAGCGTGTTGTCGAGCTCGCCCATCTCCTGCACCGCGTCGAGCAGCCGACCGATGTTCCAATCGGCGTTCTCCTGAAAGCCGGCGTAGACCTCCATCTGCCGCGCGTACAGCTTCCTCTCGCTGTCCGAGAGAGAGTCCCAAGCGGGGAGCGCGTCCGGCCTCGGCGTCAGCACCGCGTCGTTGCGGGATCACGCCGAGCTTCTTCTGCCGTTCGAAGGTCTCCTCGCGCAAGACATCCCACCCCTGGTCGAACTTGCCACGGTACTTCTCGCTCCACTCCATCGCCACCTGATGCGGCGCGTGCGAGCAACCAGTCGAGTAGTAGATGAACCACGGTTTCGTCTGGTCCTGAGCCCGGACCGTGTGCAGCCACTTCGACGCCCGGTCGGTCAGGTCATCGGGCCAGTAGTACTCCCCGGTGGCCGTCGCCCTTCGGGACGCCGAGCGTCGTGTTGTCCTGGGTGATCACGGGGTCATACTGACCCGCCTCACCGCCGAGGATCCCCCAGAAATGATCAAATCCCCACGCGTTCGGCCAGCGGTCAAACGGTCCGGCCGCGCCCTGAACATGATCCGGAGTCAGGTGCCACTTGCCGAAACCGCCGGTGCTGTAGCCGTTGCCCTGGAGCGCCCGGACGAACGGAGCGCAGTCCTTCGGCACGATCGCCGAGTAGCCCGGGAACGGGCCCGGCAGCTCGCCGATCGACCCGAACCCCACCGTGTGATGGTTGCGGCCGGTCAGCATCGCGGCCCGGGACGGCGAGCACAGCGCCGTGAGGTGAAAGCGGTTATACGTGAGCCCCTGTTCGCCGACCCGCGTCATGTTCGGGGTCGAGACAGGCCCGCCGAACGTCGACGGGTTGCCGAACCCCGCGTCGTCGATCAAGACGAGCAACACGTTTGGCGCGCCCTCCGGCGGCGACGGCGTCATGTTGATCGTCCAGTCCGCGACCGACGCGTCGAGCGTACGCCCGACCGTGCCGCCGAAGTTCGGATCGGGGATCGGCAGCACCGTGCGGTCCGGATTGAACTTCCCCATCGCCTCGGCAAGCGACTCCTTCAGGGCGGCGGAACCCTCCTTGTCGCCCTGGACAACCGAACGAAGCAGCGCGCCCGGCGAGCGCCTGCTCGACACCGAGACGCTGCTCGTCGTCGAACACCGCGATGATTCCAGCCGATCCGGGTGGCAGGTTCTCGCCGATCTTGTCGTGGATGTCCTGCTCGACTCGGTGGTCGACGAACTTGCCGATTACCCCGCCCGCAACCGCCCCGACCGCGACCGACGCCAGCAGCGGCGGGGCGAATAGCCCGACCGCGAGCCCGACCCCGCCGCCCCAACCCAGCCCCTTGCGGCCGAGATCGTCGCCCGTCTGCCTGACCGCGACACTCCCGTCCTCGGCATGCGTTACCAGGATCACGCCCTCGATCGAGACCTGCTTCTCGCTGACGAGCGCGACGAGCGACTCGAAATCCTTCGTCGCCTCCTCGATGTCCTGGTAGCCAGCGACGAGCACGTCGGTCGGTGTCTCAGTCATCAGAAGTCTCCCTTTCGGACCATCGCGGACGATTTGAACGGCGGGCAAGGGGGAAGCCGGGATTGATCGAGCGAGCTCATCGACGCGCCTCCGAACAAGTCGCCCTCCGTGCTCTCGTTTGCAACTCGAGCGGGAGCGGGTTTGCCCAACGACCGATCACACATCAGAGACCCGTCTCGGCCGCGGTCCGGCCGGACTTGACTGCCGCCGCGAGCTGTTGGTAGTCGCGTTCGTTCTGCTCGGCGTAGGCCTTCGAGAACTCGAGGATCGCGCGGTCGAAGCTGTCGCTGTTGCCGAGGTAAGACGCGATTGCGATCCGGTCGCCGCTGCGGGCGTGCGCACGCGCGAGCGTCCAGCCGCACAGCGTGCCGTAGGTGGCCATGCCTTTCGGGATCATCTGCTCGATCTCCGCCGAGCCCTTCCAGTCCTTGAGCTGGCGGCCGTAGAAGTCGCGTGACTTCTCGTCGAGCCCCGAGTCGACGTGCAGCCAGCCGAGGAAGATGTCGCTGGTCGCCTGCATCAGGCGCTGCCCGGTTACGACGCGCTCTCCGTGGTTTGAAAACTCGCTCGGGCCGAGGATCTCCTCGAGCACCGACGCCTCGGCCTCCTTCATCTGCAGGAACAGGGGGTCCTGGCCGTCACGGCCGAGCAGCAGCGCGATCCATGCGCGCGTGCCGACACTCCCGACCCCGACCACCTTGCGCGCGAAGTCGGTCAGCTCGAACTCCTCCAAGAGCGACCCGCCGGTCGAACTCGAGCGTCTCGCGGTAGCGCCGCATCAGCTGCGTGGAGCCACTCGAACAACTCGCTCGCGCTGTGGCCCTGCGCGAGCTGTTCGATCGGCACGATCAGCGGCGACTGATCGACGATCCTTACATCGCCGTTGACCGACTGCGTGAGCTTGGAGAAGGCCGTCATGCTGTCCTTGGTGCGAGCCTTCGCGAGCGCCTTTGTGGTTCGCTTGACCATCTTCTGCTTGAACTGCGGCGCGAGTTCCTGCAGCACGCTCTCGATCTCCAGCCGCGAGTACCAAACGTCCAGGTTCTTCATCCCGGCGAACTCCGCCATCGCTGTCCGGTAGCGCGCAACCGTGTCGAGCACGATCCGCTCCTCGTCTTTGGTGCGATAGCCATTGTCGCGGGCGGCGATCAGCATGCTCACGGCCAAGCGCTTGACGTCCCATTCCCACGGTCCGGGGAGCGTCTCGTCGAAATCGTTGATGTCGAACACCAGCCGTCGCTCTGGTGACGCGAACACGCCGAAGTTCGACAGGTGCGCGTCGCCGCAGCACTGCACATTCAGCCCCGACCGAGGGGTCGGCCCGAGATCTTGGGCCATGATCAGCGCCGCCCCGCGATAGAACGTGAACGGCGACACGAGCATCCGGCCGTAACGGACCGGGACGAGATCCGGGACGCGCGTCTCGGCCTGACGTTCGAGCAACGTCACCGGATCGACGCGGTCGGGCGAGGGCTCAAATACAGCATGGCGGGAGCGCGGAACCTCCGCCCGCGCCGCCTTGCCGCGGGCGACCCGCTCAGCCACCGACAGATGCGGCACCGCCACGGCGCCCTCTTTCGACCTGCTCGGCGCGGGCTGCCTGGCCCTAGATGTGGTCGTAGTCATCAGCTCTCCAATCGTTGCCGCGGTGCCTTCGCCGCCGCGCGTCTACATCCCACTCGTGGCGGCGCTTGCCGCGGCGCGGTCGGTGGGCGCGATGAACGCGCCGATGATCCACAGGATCGGGATGAAGAACCCGATCCAGAACATCCAGTAGTGGCCTCTACGGAACGTCGCCAGGCCGAAGTACACCCAGCACGCGATATAGACGACACCCAACACAATCCAGAGAAACGTCATCGGTCACGGTCCTTTCAAATAAGCGCCGAGATGGGTTCGCCAGCGCCGGCCAGCGAGAAGTGTCTCTGCCCAACCGACACGGCCGTCAGCGACCGAGCAGGAATAGTTGTCAGCGTCAACAGATCGCTGGGCTTCGCTGTCGATCATGGTCGCTCGGATTTGGTCGCTTCTGGGGTGTAGGCGGCCGACTCCCGGTTCGCTGTGTCAAGTGGGGTGACGCTGTGCAGCGTTAGTCCGAGCCCGGCGATCCGTTCGAGCAGCCCCTGGAGGTGGGCGGGATCGGTGATCGCCCCGGTTATCTCGGTGATGCCATCATGGGCGGAGATCGTCATCCCTTCAAACGCGGAGGCATAGCGGACTCCGAGTTCTCCTTTGACGACGATTTGGTAGCTGGTGGGCGACATCCGAGGCCCAGCATGCCTGACGTCGGGCACGATTTGGGCCGCTCGGGCCCACGATCACCCGGGTGATTAACCGCCTCCAGCAAGCCGAGTGCTGCCGCGCGTGCGACAGCCTCGGTTTGAGATGTCGCACCGTGTTTGTGGTACAGCTCGCCCCGAGCGCTCGACGCACTCGCTCCGCACGGGCCAACGCCTCAAGCGGATGCGCCCGGAGAGCATCCGAGCCGAGCTGGAGGCGGGATTAGTTTTCGGCTCGACGAGCAGGATTTCGGACGGTCCCCCTGCGGATCGGAACTCATTCTCGCACCCCCGCCTCGTTCACCCGGCCGAATATCAATCACCCGGGTGAATTCCACCTCGCTCCGATGACAAGCCGAGCATTTAGAGCGATCATGCTGTGACTAGTGAAGGCGCCCGGGCAGCCCCCGGGGACCAGTGGAGTCGGCACATCTGTCATCTGGAGGGAATGTGGCTAACCGTGAGATCGACGAGCATCTCGATGGACAGACGGTCGGGGCGCCGCGTTCACACACCTCCGCGCTTGTCGGCACGCGCAACGGGCACGGAGAAGCCGACGAGCGCAGCCACCGGCAGCTGCGGGCGGTCCCGACAGACAACGTGCAACCGAGGACCGGGTCGCGGCCTGGCTCGACGACGGTTGCGCTTGCTCGGGCGGACGAGCGGCAGCGGATAGTACGTGACCTGCACGACGGCGTCCAGAACGAGCTCTTGTCGCTGATTCTCAGGCTCCAACTCGCCGCAAACGGTCGCGCCACACCGCCCGCGCTCGCCGCCACATTCGTCGCCCTGGAGGACCACGCCGCGGCCGCGCTGGCGTCGCTGCGAGAAATCGCCTACGGGATCTACCCGGCTCCGCCAGTCGAGCTCGGCCTTGCCGAAGCGCTCCGCGTGCAAGCGGCGCGCTCACCGATCAGAGTGACTACCACGGTTACCGCACCTCGTAGCACCGACGAAGCCGAGGCCGCCATTTACCTCTGCTGCTCCGAAGCGATCCAGAACGCCGCAAAACACGCCGGCCCCTGTGCGCAGGTCAAGCTCGGCTCGCACCACAGCCGCGGGGTGCTCGCTGTGCGGATCGAAGACGACGGTCGGGGGTTCGATCCTGCACGGACCCCCGACGGCGCGGGGCTGAGAAACATCCACGAGCGTCTCCAAACGCTCGATGGCAATCTCAGCATCACGTCCTCACCCGGGCACGGAACGGTCCTGACGATCTCGCTGCCATGGCCAGCACGGCAGCCGACCACCAATCCACAAAGCCAACGCCGCCCGCACAGGGACGGTTCGGGATCGGCCTGGTCGTGCTGACCGCCGCCGGCGCCTCCCGCTTACGTGCGCCCGTGCCGGATTAGCGTATGCCCGACGCAAATACTCCGGCGGAGCTGACCGCCGAACAGGCTGACGCGACGATGCGCAGCAAGGCGTACATCGCCCTGCTGGTGGTCGTCGCGATCATTGGAGTGATCGTTTCGATCGCGGCTTGGTGCCTTCTCGAGGCCATCTTCCAGATCCAGCAGGAGTTGTACGTCCACCTCCCGCATGCGGTCGGCTATCAGAGCGGCCCGCCAAAGTGGTGGTCGCTTCCCGTTCTGGCCGTCGGTGCGCTGATCGTCGCGGTCGCGATCACCCGCCTCCCGGGTGACGGCGGGCATATCCCCGCGAAAGGCCTGTCGACCGGCGGCCCCTCAGGCCCGGACATCGTGCCGGGAGTAGTCCTCGCGGGCGTGGCGACGATCGGCTTCGGGCTGGTGCTCGGCCCGGAGGCCCCGCTGATCGTGGTGGGCGCGGGACTCGCCGGGCTGATGATCAGTCTTCCTCGTCGCGATACGCCGCCGCAGGCGCGGATGCTCGTGGTCGCCGCCGGGAGTATTTCCGCGATGTCGTTCATCTTTTCCTCCCCGCTGATCGCGGCGGTGATCCTGATTGAGGCTGCGGCGATCGGCGGCGCCAGGCTCCGGGTGCTCCTGGTCCCCGGACTGCTCGCTGCCGGTATCGGGACGGTCGTGTCGCTCGGAATTGGATCGCTGTCGGGACTGAGCACGCACGATTACGCGCTCGGACCGCTTCCATTGTCCGCGCTCGCCCACCTCACCGCCGGTCAGTTTGGGTGGACGATCGCGTTGGCGATCGCCATCGCGGTCGTTACAAGCTTTGTGATGAGGAGCGGTCTGCTCACCTACCGGGTCGTGTCGCGCCGACGGCTACTCGTGCTCCTGCCCGCGATCGGACTTATCATCGGCGGGCTCGCGATCGCGTTCACGCAGATCACCGGCCACAGCGTGGACGATGTTCTGTTCTCTGGTCAGGACCAGCTCCCGGGACTTGTCAGCCAGGCCCAAACGTGGTCGCTGGCCGCGCTGGCGTGGCTGATCGTGTTCAAGGGTCTGGCGTATGGCCTCTCGCTTGGCAGCTTCCGTGGCGGCCCGACATTCCCGGCGCTGTTCCTGGGGACTGCCGCGGGAGTCATGGGCTCGCATCTCGCGGGCTTTCCGCTGTCGGCTGCCGTGCCGGTTGGGATGGCCGCTGCGATCGTCGCCGTGCTCAGGCTGCCGCTGGCAGCGGTGGTGCTCGCGACGCTGCTGACGTCACACGCCGGCCCCAAGGTCGAGCCTCTGATCATCGTCGCCGTCACGGTCGCCTATATCGTGACCCTCTGGATGAGTCGCCCGCCGACGTTGGCCTCGACACCAACTTCCCAGTCTGCCGCTGCGCCTGCGCCGAGCTCGGCTCTCTAATCCTGGCCTCGACCGGCCGGGCTTCGGACGAGCGGCGGCCGTCCTTGGTGTGTGGAAGGCGCCGGGGGCGCGATGATCCACACCCGGCTATAGGGCACGTTCACGCAGATCATGCCATGCGGAAGCCTGCCCCTTGCTGCCTGCGCCGCAGACACCCCAAGGCGACCGGGCGTTCTCGACCTGGTCGACTACCGCGGCGGCTGAGCGAGCGCTCGGATTAATAACCGCCGCAGCGCGCCGTCGCGACGGCGGTTACTGGACAGGCGGTAGTGGACCTGGTAAACGATCGTCAGCGGCGCGAAATCGGACGAAATCGGGGGATTGTATGTCCACGGTCGTCGAAGCCCAGGTAGTCGCTTCACCTGCGCGGCCCACCCTCTCGTCGTTCGTCGCTCGTCGCGGCATCCTGACCGCGCTTGCGATCGGAGGGCTGCTTGTCGCGATCGGAGCGGGTCTTCTGGTCGCGACGAGCGACCACCTCGTCGATCCGATTGCGTTCGGCGTGCAGGTGGCCGTGATGGTCTTGGGGTGGTTCAGCGCGGCGCTCTACTGGCTGGTTCGACGCCCTGGCAATCGACTCGGGCTCCACCTTCTCGTAGTCGCGGCCTGCACGGCTGTGATGTCGCTTCAGGGAGCGAACGAACCACATCTCCGCACCATCGGTGTGTTGGCCGATTGGGTGTTTGTTCTTCTCGTGTTTTACGTCATCTTCGCGTTCCCGGCGGGTCGTATCGAGAGTCGCGTCGCATGGGCGCTGCTCGGCGCGACGGCGCTCGAACGACTGGAGTCGTACGTCCCCTCGCTCCTTTTCTCGCCGGTCGTCCAGCCCAATCTTCCGCTTGCCGCCTGCAACGCTGCGTGTCCCGCGAACGGCTTCATGATCGCCGATCGGCCGACGATCGTCGACGGTCTTTTCACCGGCGACACCTCGCTCCACATCCTGTTCGCGGTCCGCTCCGCAATCTTCGTGTACCTGATCTACCGGCTGGCGATGGCGACACGCCCGCGGAGGCGGGCACTCCTGCCTGTCTACGTCTCGGTTCTGCTGGCCCTCGCTCCGATCCTGGTCGCCTATGCAGCCCGTCTCGATCTGGTGCACCTGGATGCGGGCACGCTCTCGAAGCTGAGCTGGCTGGGCTCGATTGGTGTCAGCGCACTGCCATATGGATTTCTGCTTTCTGTCGTGTTGAGCACGCTCTTCGCCGCGACGGCCTTGAAAAAGATCGTTTCCCGCCTGGTCGAGAACCCGAGCGCCTCTCAGCTGCGCACGACGCTGGCCGATGCGCTCGACGATCCGTCGCTCGAGCTCGGGTTCCGTCTCGAGCAGGCCCACAGCCTTGTCGACCCGGCCGGTGAGCCGATTCCGTCCACACCTCCACCGGGCCAGTCGGCGACGCCGGTCATGCGAAACGGCGAGACCGCAGCCGTGATCATGCACGACGCAGCTTTGGACACCGACCCAGAGCTCGTCGCGGCCGCGGGTCAAGCGCTGCTGCTGGCCATCGAGAACGGTCGCTTGACGGCGGAGCTGGAGTCGACGAGCACGGAGCTCCGCGCGGCGCGCGCACGCATCGTGACCACGGGCGACGCCCAGCGCCGCAAGATCGAGCGCGACCTCCATGACGGGGCACAGCAACACCTGGTCGCACTTGGCATCAGAGTCGCCCTGGCCCGCGAACTTGCGGCTCCAGAGGTCGCACAGCAACTCAATGACGTCAACACAGAGCTCAACGAGATCCTGGAGGAGCTCCGCGACCTCGCCCATGGCCTCTACCCGCCGGCGCTTCGCGAGTTCGGACTCCGGGGGGCTCTGGCCAGCGCAGTGCGGCGTTCGGCTTCACCGGCGACGATCGACGCCGCAGCGATCGGCCGCTACTCCGAACAGGTGGAGGGCGGTGTCTACTTCTGCTGCCTGGAAGGTCTCCAGAACGTCGACAAACACGCCGGTTTGAGTGCGACGGCTGTGATTCGGCTCTGGGAGCGCGATGGCCGGCTCTGCTTCGAGATCGTCGACGACGGCGCCGGCTACGACGTCGATTCGGCCCCGCGCTCAGGTCAAGGGCTGGCGAATGTGGCCGATCGGATCGCCGCGCTCGGAGGGACTCTCGTGGTCGAGTCGACGCCGGGACGGGGTACCACGCTCCGGGCGAACATCCCGGTCGAAGAAGCCAGCACGCAGCGAGTCGGTCCCGCCGCCTAGCGCGCGCCTCCGGCCGTCGCAGCGGCTGACGTCTAGTACCGCCTCACTGAAGTTGGTTCAGGCGGCCGGCGTGAGTGGGCCGCGCTGATCGAGTCCGGTCGAGTGGAGTGCCCTGGTTCGAGGATCATTTCTCGTTCGAGCCCGGGGCGGGTGAACGGCTCACGCTATCGAGACTCGCCTGGCTGCCCGAGCGTCAGCGCGCCGGAGTCGAGCCGCACGGTATGTCGCACGTCGCACGTCGCACCGGCCGCGGAGCGTAAAGGGCGCTCAAGGAACGGCGCCTTCGACACCGCCTCCGGAGCCCACGCGGCGGCGCTTCTCGGTCTCCCGCCAGTGCTTCCAGACGGGCGCGAAGACGGCGCAGACCAGCGAGAGGGTGATCATGATGAAGACGTAGCCGATCGTCGTTAGAACGACACCGAACGAGCCGAGCGCCTTTCCGTTTTGATTCAGCGGGGCGGCGAGAAACAGCGGCGAGGTCGCCATCGCGCCGCCGAGGACCACCGAGGCCAGAAGCGCACCCGGGAGCAGGGCCGTCAATCCGATCCTGCGGTGCAGGAGCAGGCTCGGCGCCAGAAGCCAGAAGGCGGTCGATGCTGCCAACCAAGCCGGTACGAGGATCAGCACACTCGCGCCGTGGAGCCGGGCCGCGGCCACGACCGCGACTGCGATTGCGCCGCTGAGCAGGAAGAAGAAGAGAGCGAACAGACCCTGATCAGCGATCGAACCGATCTTGAGCTCCCAAGCTCGCGCGTAGAAATCTTGGTAGATCTGGCCGATCCCGATGCCCCAGATCAGGAACGAAATGACGACGGTCACGGTCGCTGCGAGCGCGTTCGACGAGGTCGTCCCGAAGGTTCCTTCGACCAGGGTGGCCGTCGCCCCCGTCAGCTTGAGGTGGGTAACGAGGCGCTGCGCGAAGACGTTCGCGCCGCCCTGCAGCGGGTGAAAGTAGGCGACGGCCACGAGCGCCGCCGGCAGCACCGAGAGCGACGAATAGACGGTTACAGCGCAGCCCGAGTTACGGCTTGCCGCGAAATAGCCACGAAACCATTGCAGCGCGAGCCGACCCGACGCCGTGTCGGCACGACGGCGAAGCCAATCCTGGATCGACTCGACCCGACCACGGGACGTCGTCTCGATCTCGCCCACAGGCCCGAGATCAGCCGATTCCATGAGATGCCCCTCCCGATCGCACCGACACGCACGCTGCTTCGACTCGCGCCGGCCGCGCGTTTGCCTCGTCGAGCCGCCGCCGGACCCGCGATTGAGGACTCATGGGCTCAGGCATCTGCGGCGCTCTCCTCGGTGTTGCTCGATGAACCCAGCCGTGGCTGGCATCGGCCGGGCTGGACAGACCGCCCACCCCGCATCGCCCGTTTCGGATGAGTGATACGACCTGGCGGCTCGCCCTGGGAAGCATGAACCGCACGTGTTCCCGGGTGGGGGACATACGAGCCCAGCATGCCTGACGGTGGCCGGGTTTGGGCCGCGTGGGCCTGGGATCACCCGGGTGATTGACTGGGGTCGAGCACACCGAACGTGTCCGCGCGAGAGACCGCCTCGGTTTGCGATGTCGCACTGTCGAACAGACCGATGTCGAAGAACGTGTCGATCAGTTGCGTCGCGCCGTCGCTCTTGACCACCTGCGCGACGATCGCCTGCAACTGAGCGCCGCGTCAAGGTCCCGGCGCACGTCGGCGACCTTGGGACAGGATGGCCCCCCCAGGTGAACTGAGCGTCAGTGACAGGGTGAGCTCCGATCGCGCAGGCAGACCTCGCCAAGCCGTGCCGGTCAGCTCGAACCTGGCGTCCTCCTCGGGTGTGACTCGGATGGTGCCAGGCACGTTCGCCTGACATGGTCGACAGCGTCCGGGTTTGCCTGCTTGAGTTCAGCGAATCACCCGGGTGATCCTGGACCCGAACCCCCCCAAAGGGCGGCGACAGTCGGGCATGCTGGTTCTCGAATGTCAGCGTACTGCTACCGCGTCGTCGTCGAGGAAGGGCTCGGTGCCGCGTCATGCGTCCGTCTTCGTCGGAATGACGCTCCCCGGCCACGACGATAGGACGGAGATCACCGGCGAGCCGCCCGTCGACTCGTCGCACCTCCATGGGCTGCTCAAGGGGTCCCACGCGGCCCCCGGACAGCGCACCGAGAAATGGGGGCGCCGTGGCGGTGCCGCATCCGTTGGTGGCCAAGCGCGTCGCCCGCGGCAGGGCGGTGCGGGCCGAGCGTTCTGCGCTACCGCCATGCCGTCTTGACCCCTCGCCCGACCGCGTTGATCCCGTGAACTTGCTCGAACGGCAGACCGAGACGGGTCCCAGACTTGCCCGCAACAACGGCTATCGCACCAAACGCGAGGGGGCGGTCGTGCTCGTACGGTTGCGTGCTATCGGTCTGCGATGACAGAGTTCGCTGGGATGAAGAACCCGGACGGGTGCCACGCGCGCCTGGAAATCGAGAGCGTTGTCGACGAACTCGCGCCCCTGGTTCACGAACGAATCCCAACGCCTGACAACGGAACCTGCTGGCGCATGTTGATGGGAACGGACGACGAAGCAGCGTGGCCCGACTCTGACGGAGGAGACGTAGGCCGCAGAAGCCGCCCGGCGGGGTTGCAACGAGCCCCGCAGCCGGGGCCGACCGGGGTCGCGTGATGGCCGAGGCTTCCGAAGCAACGTACGCCGAGCCCGTGAGATGGAAGGCGGCTCGACCGCGCTTCAGTCCGCTCCGTCTGGTGTTGGCGCTGGTCGTCGGCGCTGTCGCGGTCGGGGTGTCGGGGCTGATCCTCCCGGGGGTTCACATCAAGACGTTCCTCGGCGCGCTTGAAGCGGCGGCGTTGATTGCCGTGCTGAACGCGGTGTTGCCGCCGCTGGTCGCGGCGCTGCGACTGCCGCTGATGTTGATCATCGGGTTCTTTGCGGTGCTGATCGTCGATGCCCTGATCCTGCTGCTCGTCTCGCAGCTGGCGCCGAACGACTTCAAGGTCGATTCGTTCGGATGGGCGTTGCTGGCGGCGCTGGTGATGGCGGCCGCGAGCATGGTGCTGCAGGTGTTCCTGGGCGTCGATGACGATGACATCTACTCGCTGCGGGTGATCCAGCGGGTGGCCAAACGGCAGGGGGCAGCGGCGCGCACCGACGTGCCGGGCATCATCTTCCTGGAGATCGACGGGCTCGCGGACCCGGTGCTGCGCCGCGCGATGCGCGACGGCAACACGCCGGTGATGGCTCGGTGGCTCGCGGACGGCAGCCACGACCTGATCGAGTGGGAGCCTGACCTGTCCTCGCAGACGGGAGCCAGCCAGGCCGGCATCCTGCTCGGCTCAAACGAGGACATCCCGGCGTTTCGCTGGGTCGAGAAGGAAACGGGCAGGTTGATGACGTGCTCGGCGCCGGATGACTGTGCCGAGATCGAGCGTCGTCACGCCAGCGGCGCGGGCCTGCTGATCGACGGCGGCGCCAGCCGCGGCAACCTGCTCTCCGGTGAGGCCGACGAAGTGATCCTGACCGTCAGCCGGATGGAAGCCGACAAGAAGGCGAACCCCGGCTACCGCGCGTTCCTCGCCAACGGGTTCAACGTCACCCGCGAGCTGGTCCTGTTCTGCTGGGAGGTGGGGCTCGAATGGTCGGCGGCGGCCCGGCAGCGGCGCCGCGATGTGATCCCGCGCGGGCACCGGGGCGGTCGCTACCCGTTCCTGCGCGCTGCGCTGTGTGTCGTGGTCCGCGACCTGATCGCGTTCGGCGTCCTGACCGACATGATGCGCGGCCGCCCCGCCGTGTACGCGACCTTCTCCAGCTACGACGAGGTCGCCCACCACTCGGGGCTCGAGCGGGCCGACACGCTGGAGGCGCTGCGCAAGCTCGACAAGCAGTTCGGACGAATCGAGAAGGCGGCGCGCTACGCCCCCCGGCCGTACAAGCTCGTGGTGCTCTCCGATCACGGTCAGACGCAGGGAATGACGTTCAAGCAGCGCAACGGCTATGGGCTCGACGAGCTTGTCCAGCGCTCACTCTCGCGGGGCGACGTGAGGGGCATGAGCGGCGGCGACGAGCACGACACCGCGGTCGGGCAGGCGTTCAACGAAGCGACCGGCCGCAGCGGCGACCATGAGAAGCACGGGACGAGCGACGAGCACGCCGTCGTGCTGGGCTCCGGCAACCTCGGCCTCGTCTATCTGATGGAGGAGAAGCGCAGGCTCAGCGCCGAGGAGATCCAGGAGCGCCACCCCAATCTGATCCGAGCGCTCACCGCTCACCCCCACATCGGATTCCTGCTGATGCGCTCGGCCCAGCACGGCCCGATCGCCGTCGGCTCTGGCGGCACCCATTACCTGGCGACCGGCCGGATCGAGGGGCAGGACCCGCTGGAGCCGTTCTCTGCCAATGCCGCCGCGCACCTGCGGCGCACCGACGGATTCGAGCATGTCGCCGACATCATGGTCAACAGCTTCTACGACCCCGACCTCGAACAGGGCTGCGCATTCGAAGAGCTGATCTCGTTCCACGGCGGGCTCGGCGGCCCGCAGACCAGGCCGTTCATCCTCTACCCGGCCGAGTTGCCTGTTCCCCACGAGCCGATCGTCGGTGCAGCCGGCGTACACGCGCTCCTCACGGGCTGGCGCAGCCTGCTCAAGGGAGCACCGAACGCCGTGGCGCAAACCGCCGAAGATGGAAGCTAGCCAGGACAACACCGCCCGCCCCGACCCGGCCTCGGGATGTTGACACCCGCCGCTTTTGCGGCGATGCTGCGCCGAGGGACCGACGTGAGAGGAACCACCCTCACCCGAAGTCGACCAGTCAGCCAGCCACGCCCGAACCTCGGCGGCGGTACTAGGCGGGCCCAACGGACGTGCCGGTCCCTCAATGGAAAGCGGTCAGTGGAAGGGCGGGTCAACCAAGGAAGTGGCCCGCCAACCCAGCAACCCGATGACGCGAGAAGCATTTCGACGTCCGGACCATTGACTGTCGTCGCGTCTTCAAGAGCGACACGCACGCACGTCGCTTTCACGCGCGGGAGACACTATCTCAGGACAGGGCTCTGCTGCCGGGACGTCCGCCGCGTCGCGACTGCCGTGACTAGATGAGCTGCGGTCTTCCATGGCAAAATCCGCATTCGCCCTGACGAGACGGAGCGTGGGTGTGTCAACGGCCGTCGAAGAGCATCGGGTCGCTTGGGCCGGGTTCGTCTCGGCGAGGCCGGCCCGACGCGGGTGGCTGATCGCGTTTGCGCTGGGAGGGCCTCTCGTCGCGATCGGAGCGGGCCTGCTCGTCGCGACGAGCGACCACCTCGTCCATCCTATTGGGTACGGCCTGATGATCGCCGTGATGGTCGCGGGATCATTCGGCGCGTCGCTCTACTGGCTCGTGCGACGCCCTGGCAATCGACTCGGTCTCTTGCTTCTCGCGCTAGGAATCGCAACGGCCGCGGTCTCGCTTCAGGGAGCGTCCGAGCCGCATCTCCACAGCATCGGTGTGTTGGCCGATTCGGCCTGGTTTCTGCTCGCGTATTACGTTGTGTTCGCGTTCCCGGAAGGTCGCATCGGGAGTCGCTTCGGATGGGCGCTTATGGGCGCGATCGTGCTCTATTACCTGGACCGGTACGTCCTCTGGGTCCTCTTCTCGCCGGTGGTCTATGGCGGTGCTCCGCTTGCCGGCTGCAACGCAGCGTGTCCCGCGAACGGCCTGATGATCGCTAATCGGCCGTCGATCGCCGACGGCTGCGTCGTCTCGGACATCTCGCCCTACGTCATAGTGCAACTGTCCGCAATCCTCCTGTTCCTGATGCTACCGACTGGCGACAGCGACGCGGCCGCGGAGACGGGCACTCGTACCGGTCTATGTCCCGGCTCTGATGGCCATCGTTCCGGTGCTTGCTTACTACGGAGTCCTCGAGCGGGTGCACGTGAGTGCGAGCACGCTTTCGAAGGTGGGCTGGCTGGCGACCATTGGTTACAGCACACTGCCATGGGGATTTCTGGTTTCGGTCGTGGTCGAGTACGTTCTTCGCCGCGACGGCGTTGAAAATGATCGTCTCCCGCCTGGTCGAGAGTCCCGAGCGCCGCTCAGCTGCGCGCGACGCTGGCCGATGCACTCGATGATCCGTCGCTCGAGCTCGGGTTCCGTCTCGAGCAGGCAGGCGGTTTTGTCGACTCGAGCGGCATGCCTCTTGCTTCCACGCCTCCGCCCGGCCAGTCGTCGTCTCCGATCACGCGGAACGGCGAGACCGTGGCCGTGATCTTGCACGACGCCGCTTTGGACGCGGACCCAGAGCTCGTCGCAGCTGCGGGTCAGGCGATGCTGCTGGCGATTGAGAACGGTCGCTTGACCGCCGAGCTCCGCTCAACGACCACGGAGCTCCACGCGATGCGTGGACGCATCGCGAGCGCAGGCGAGGCTGAGCGCCGAAAGGTTGAGCGCGACCTCCATGACGGGGCGCAGCAACATCTGGTCGCCCTCATCATCAGAGTTGGCCTGGCCCGCGAAGTCGCGGATCCAGAGGTCGTAGCGCGACTCGACGAGGTGGGCAAAGAGCTGCGACGAGATTCTGGAGGAGCTCCGCGACCTCGCCCATGGCCTCTACCCACTTGTGCTTCGCGACTTGGGACTCGAGGCGGCCCTGGTCACCCTCGGGCGGCGGTCGGTTTCACGGGTAAAGGTCGAGGCAGGCGCGATCGGCCGCTACTCCGAAGAGGTCGAGGCCGCCGTTTACTTCTGCTGCGCGGAAAGTCTCCAGAACGTCCACAAGCACGCCGGGTTGGGTGCGACCGCCGTGATTCGGCTATCGGAGCACGATGGCCGACTCTTCTTCGAGATCGTCGACGACGGCGCCGGCTTCGACGTCGAATCGGCCCGCCACGCGGGTCACGGGCTAGCGAACGTGTCAGAGCGGATCGCCGCGCACGGAGGGAACCTGGTGGTCGAGTCGACGCCGGGACGGGGTACGACAGTCCGGGCGAACATCCCTGTCGCGGACGCCGCGGCGCAGCGAGTTGGTCCCACCGCCCACTCCGGCTCCGAGGATCACAGCGTCTTCAGCAGCGTGCCGCCTCCCGCCACGCAGCGGTCCGGCTATGTGACGACGCCGAGCAGTGAGGTCTAGACGCAGCAGCCCACGCATCGGCAGCCGACACCGCTCATCCCACGAAAACCGGGTCGTGTCAGTG
Source organism: uncultured Solirubrobacterales bacterium (assembly GCA_963805095.1). Lineage (GTDB taxonomy): Bacteria > Actinomycetota > Thermoleophilia > Solirubrobacterales > Solirubrobacteraceae > Palsa-465. The sequence continues at coordinate 349,160 of CAWDSW010000004.1, read as the reverse complement.
GACAAATCGGCATCGCGGCGCGCTACTCAAGCCGTCCTCAAAGCCCGCAGCGCCGGGCTCGGACCCCGCACACCATAACCAGCCGCAAGCCTCTTGCGCCGAGCGGTCCAAGGCCATTCGGCGAAGTGCGGTTTGGAAAGGGCGGTTTGTGGGCATGGCTTCGCCCAAGCGCGCTATGCCACCCTTCGCACCCCTCCGCGAACCGCGGCAACGGGCACCCCCCGGCGAGGGGTCGTTCCGTCACCTTCACGTAACTCGATTTTCAACACGAGGGAGGGAACCGCGTGCGACGTATATACGCAGTTCTCGGCACCGCGGCAGCAGTTGCGGCTGTGGTCGTCGTCATCGGGGTCACCAGCGGAACGGCGGCTAACACGCCGACCTACTTGGACCCGAACGCTTCAATTCCGGCGCGTGTCAATGACCTTCTCGGCCGGATGACGCTGAAGGAGAAGGTCGGCCAGATGGACCAGGCTGTAGTCGGATTGCTGCGCGATAGCAGCAATCCCGCGAATGGTGTCTGCAATGGCGATAACACATCGCAGCTGCAGACGAACTGCCTGCAAAGCGTGCTGATCACAGACGCCACCGGCTCGGTCCTGTCGGGTGCGACCGACAATCCGCCCGGCAACACGGGGACCGAATGGGCGAATCTGTACAACACGATCCAGCATTACGCGATCGACCACTCGCGGCTGCACATCCCGATCATCTACGGCGTCGATGCGGTCCACGGCTTCGGTCATCCGACGGCGGCCACGTTGTTCCCCCAGTCGATCGGGATGGGAGCGACCTGGGACACCGCGCTGGCTAGACAAGCCGGCCAGGCCACGCGTGATCAGGTCTGCAGCGTGGGGACCAATTGGGTTTTCGCTCCCGTTCAGGATGTGGCGCGGGACAACCGCTGGGGCCGCTACTACGAGACGTGGGGAGAAGAGCCCGCGCTCACGGCCGCGATGGGCGGAGCCAACATTCGCGGAATGCAGACCGGGACGTGCCCGACCGACCCCGGCCTCCGCGTCGCCGCGACGGTCAAGCACTTCGCCGCCTACTCGTCGTCGATCAACGGCCACGATCGCGTCGAGGCGCAGGTTCCGATCCGTTATCTGCAGGATCTCTTCCTGCCGTCATACGCGGGCGGGATCAACGCGGGCGCGGACACCGTCATGGTCGACTCCGGGTCGATCAACGGCATCCCCGCGACGGCTTCGCACTTCCTGCTGACGACCGAGCTGCGGCAGCGGATGGGCTTCACGGGCGTAGTTATCAGCGATTACAACGACGTCTTCGCCCTGCAGACGGCCTACCACATCGCTCCTGATCTCGAGGGCGCGGTGGCCGACGCGGTCAACGCCGGTGTGGACATGGCGATGAACGCGACTTCATCCACCCAGTACGACGCCGCGCTGATCGCGGCCGTCCATGACGGTCTGGTCCCGATCTGGAGGATCAACCAGGCGGTGACGAGGATCCTGACGCTGAAGTTCAAGCTCGGCCTGTTCGACCACCCGTTCGTCGACGCGACCAAGGCCAATGCCGCGCTCAGAGGCAACGTGGCGCTTACGCGCCAGGCCGCCGACGAGTCGATGACCTTGCTGCGAAACCAGAACGGCACGTTGCCGCTCTCCCCGACCAGCCACGTCACGGTCGTCGGGCCGAACGCGGACTCGATCCCCGACACGCTTGGGGGCTGGAGCGTCAGCTGGCAGGGCGTTTTCGACAACAACAAGCAGGCGTGCTGCGGCGGCCCAGCCAATCAGATACCGACGCAAACGGTGACGGCCTGGAAGGGCATCCAGGCAGCTGACGGGAACGCAACGCTCGCTCCCGACCAGGCCAGTGCGGTGGCTGCGGCGCCCACTACGGATGCCTACGTCGCGGTGGTCGGCGAGACCAGGCCCTATGCCGAGGGACTCGGCGATGACCCGGCACCACAGTTGGATCCCAGCCAGAAGGCGCTGGTCGCGGCGCTGGAGGCCACCGGCAGGCCGGTGATCGTGGTCGTCGTGGCCGGCCGTCCACTCGGGCTCGGTCCCGACGCTGAGTCGGCGAACGCGATCCTGATGGCATGGGAGGGCAGCACCCAAACAGGTAACGGAGTGGCCGATGTCCTGTTCGGCAAATACGACCCGAGCGGCAAGCTCCCGGTGACCTGGCCGAGTGACGCCACACCGCCCGGACTCGACTCGTCCGGCTTCAATACGACCGGAGCGTCTCCGCCGGGCGACGAGCCGAAGTTCTTCGACCAGCTCCCGGGAACGAACTCCGGTAACGGGTCGGGCTACAACCCGCTCTACCCGTTCGCCTTCGGCCTCTCGTATACGACGTTCTCGACCAGCGGCCTGTCCATCTCCGGCCCGGCAGCCGGTGTCGTGATCGCATCGTTCACGGTGACGAACACCGGCAGTCGCGACGGCGTGGACATCGTTCCGGTCTACGTGAACCGGCCGGTGAACACCGGCGAGGTCCTGACACCGACGAACGGGAACCTCGTCGGCTGGGCGCGTGTAGACGTGGCAGCGGGAACCTCGCAGCCAGTCACTGTCGGGTTCCGCCTCAAACAGCTCGCCGTGACTCCGGGAGACATCAACGGGGACGGGCCGCCGCAGGTGCAGCCCGGTGACTACCAGGTCGTGCTGGACCCGAATGGCACGGGTCCGACGTTCACCATCCATTAGGACACCACTCAGTACCCAACCCGGCGTGGCGGGCCCGCAAAAGGCCCGCCACGCCGGCGGTTCCCGACGGCTCAGTCCGCAACAAGCGCGACCGACAACATGTGCTCGATTCGGCCTTCGATCTCCGCCGACGGCGGTGCGGAGTCGGTTGTGCTGAACCGCAACTTTATGCGGGCATTATTGTTTCGGGAGTGCGCGTCCCAGCCCTGGGGGAGTTTGGGTGGCGGGGCGCGCTGTGGGAAATGAGCGATCGGCGATCTGGCCGAGCTGCTCTGCGGCGAGGGCACCTTGCTCGGCCGCGAGACAATCGAGAGGAGACTGTTGTGAAGCGATTTGGATCGCTCGTCGTCGTGACGAGCATTGTGGCTGCCTGTGTGGTCGGAGTGACCGGGGCGAGCGCGGCGCCGACGCTGCCGACGCTCAACGTCGCGGTCACTGGCAAGACGGGCATCGCGGTGTCCGGCAGCAAGGTGTCGGGCGCAGTGAACGTCACGTCGACGTTCAGCGGCAAGGGCTCGGGCGGCTACGGGTTCATCCGCCTCGACCAGGGCGTGTCGTTCCAGGAGGCGCTCGGCGCCGTGAACAGCCATCACGGTAACCCCGACGCGCTGACCCCGTTCGGGGCGATCGTGGTCTCCGCCGACGCGCCGAGCACGATCCAGACGGTCCTGACACCGGGCAACTATGTCGCCCTCAACCTGACCGGCAACGGGCCGTCGTCGCACGTGGCGCAGTTCACGGTCAGGCAGTCGTCCTCGCCGGCGTCGCTGCCGGCAGCCGCGGCGACCGAAACGTCAATCGAGTTCGGCTTCAAGGGACCCAAGGTCCTGCATAACGGGACCATCGTGCGAGCTGAGAACCCCGGCTACCTGGTGCACATGGATACCCTGATCGGCGCCCGCAACAAGGCAGGCGCAGAGCAGATCATGGCGCTCCTAAAGGTCGGTAACGACAACCAAGCCCACAAGCTCGTGACGGGCTCGGTCGACCTGCAGGATCCCGCCTCGCCAGGCGCGATGCAGCAGGAGGTCCTCAACGCCAACCCCGGGTACTACGTCCAGGCTTGCTTCATGGACACCCAGGACGGTCGGGAGCACACCGTGCTCGGCATGGAGCGCGTGATCCAGATCGCCAACTGAGAACCGGGAGGAGGCCGCGCGGCTTCGGTCGCGCGGCCCCCTGCCCGAGGTCACCGAAGTGCGGTGTCGCGGAGCTCTTGCCACTCCAGCTTCACCTCGGGGAGTTCCGGATGCGAGGCGAGGTAGGTCGCGATGATCCGCAGCTCGTCGACCTCGTCGGGCGGCACGTGGGCTCCTAGCTCGCCGGCGCGCCCGCCTCGCTTGATGGCGGACTCGCTGCGCTCCTCCAACGCGGCCGAATCCTCCGGCGCGGGGCCCCAGTCGACCAGGCGCCCACCCACGAGCCAGAACGCGTCGTGGCGGTTCTGATCGACGGGGTGCGGGGCAAGAATCAGCTTCGCCCGGACGTGAGTGGCCTCGAGCGCGCCGCCGAGACGCTCGAGAACCAGGCCAAGCCGCCGCAAACGCCGGCGCAACCAGGCTGCACGCTCGTACAGCTGATGGTCGGCCGCGGCGGCCATCTGGTTGCGAACGTGCGTCATCAGCCGCTCGCGCGCGTCCGTCTCAGCGACGAACAGCGCCAGCGCCTCGTCGAGCCGGCGCCGATACAGATTGGGATCAAGGTCCCCCAGGCAGGGCGAGAGGCAGCGGCCCATCTGTCCGTAGGCCGACGGATGCTCGCGCAGTTTCAGCCGCCGGCCGCAGTGGCGCAGGCCGAACAGCGAGTCGAGTTGCTCGACCAGCTCCTGCGCCAGGCGCCGTCCTCTCAAAGGCCCGATCGTCACGGCATGCCCGGCCGCCGGCTCGGACGCGACCTCGAGGATCGGGAACGGGATGTCGAGCCGGCAACGGATGTAGCAGAGGCGCTCGTCGCGGCGGATGAGTCGGATGTTCCCGGGCGGTTTGTGGCGCTTGATCAAACGGTTCTCGAGCACCAGCGCGCCCAGCTCCGAGTTGGTGCTCTGGTAATCGACCACGGTCGCCTGGGTGGTCCAGCTGGCCGGCAGGCTCGACGGGGCGAAATGCGCGCGAGCTCTGCTGCGGATCGAGATCGACTTGCCCACATACAGAACATGACCGGTGTCGTCGCGAAACAGGTACACGCCGGGATCTCGCGGCAGATCGTGGAAGTCGAGCGGGGGTGGAATCGTCTCGGCGGACACCTTGTGTTTGCGGCCGACGGCACGCCGGCGCCGGGGTCTTGTAAGGGTGATCGCGTCGGCGATCGTGACCGCATTGGCACACAGCCTCGGGAACAGAGCGCACAGCACCCGCGCGCACGTCTCGGCGTCGGCCAGGGCACGGTGGGCCGTCTCCACCTCAATCCCAAGCGCGTCGGCGAGCACCGTCAGGCCGCGCCTGTTTTGCAGCGGCAGCAGCTTGCGGGCCAGTGCCGCCGTGCACAGGACGGGCGGATTCGGCCATTCGAATCCGACCTGCTCGAAGGCCCGGCGCAGGACCCTCCGGTCGAACGGCGCATTGTGGGCGACCAGCACACGGCCGTTCAACCAGTCGGCCACCGTGGGCAGCACCTCCTCTAGCCCGGGGGCGTCGGCAAGCATCTCCTGAGTGATCCCGGTGAACCGCTGGATGCCGCGCCCGAGCGGGCGGTTGCAGCGAACGAACGACGACCACCGGTCGTGCAGTTCGCCACCGCCAACCAACACCACCCCCACCTCGGTCAGCTCGCAGGCCTCCCCGCCAAGCCCGTTGGTCTCGGTGTCGACGACGAGGAACTCCGCTGTGGCGGTCGCCTGTTCGAGCAGTGTCACCGATCGCGTGATACGCCCCGCCGCGGACGGCAAGCAAGGAGGATTGCAGAAGTCGGCTAGCCCGCCTGCGCGAGCAGCCCACGGAGGGCTTTGACGCCGGTCAGGACGTCGAGGAAGCTCGTAGTCAGCGGCGATAGTCCGAACCGGATCACGTCAGGCGCGCGGAAGTCCGCGATCACATCGCGGTCGGCGAGTTGGGCCGTCAGGGTCCGTGCGTCGGGGTGGACCAGCGCCACGTGGCTGCCGCGCCGGGCCGGGTCTGGAGGCGAACCTACGCTGACGCCGAGCATTGCGAGGTTCTCCTGGACCAGGCCGATCGCATATTCGGTCAGGGCGATGGACTTGGCGCGGATCGCATCGATCCCCGCCTCGATAGACAAGTCGATCCCAGCTCGTGCGGCGGTGATGCCGAGGATTGGCGGCGTGCCCGTGATGAAGCCGGCGATTCCGGGGGCGGGGTCGTAGCCGGCGGCCATCTCGAACGGGTCGGTTCGGCCGAGCCATCCCCAGATCGGCTGGCGCAGTTCGGCTTGCAGACGCGGATCCACGTACAGGAAAGCCGGCGCGCCCGGGCCGCCGTTGAGGTACTTGTAGGTGCACCCGACCGCGAGATCGACGTCACTTGCCGCCAGCTGCGGGTCAAGCGCCCCGGCGCTGTGGCACAGGTCCCAAAGCACGAGCGCGCCGACGTCGTGGGCGAGCTTGGTAACCGCGTCGAGGTCGGCGACGCAGGCCGATCGGTAGGAGACGTGACTGAACGTGACCAGCGCGATGTCGTCGGGAGTACGTCGGATGGCTTCTTGGACCTGCTCCGGCTGGGGACCGGTTCTCGGATCCGACTCGATCCAAGCGACCCGCTTTCCATGGCGTGCCGCGAGGCCCTCGACGATGTAGCGGTCGGTTGGGAAGTTATCGGTGTCGGTGACAATCGTCGTCCGGTCGGGTCTGGCGTCGAGGGCCGCGGAGGCGAGCTTGTAGAAGCAGACGCTCGTCGAGTCGGCAAGCACGGTGCTGTTGGCTCTGGCACCCAGCAGGTTGGTCGCGAGCAGATCACCCGTGTTCCGGCCGAGCTCCATCCAGCCCTCGGCCCAACCGCGGACCAACCGCCTCCCCCACTGTTTGGTGAGCAGATCGTGGACGTCCTCGACCGTCTGACGGGGTAGACGCCCGAGCGAGTTGCCGTCAAGGTAGACGAGGCCGGCCTCGATGGCCGTAAACCGATCGAGAAACGGGCCGAGGGGATCAGCTAAGTCAAGCTCGCGGGCACGTTCGAGTGCGGTGGAATCCAAGGACACGGGTTGGGCCAGTGGCCCTACTGGGTCATCGCTGAGCCGCTTCGTCGGCTCGCCCTCACGTTGCTCGGCTTGACCGTGCCCTCCACCGTGTAGTTGGCGTGCTCGATCAGTAGTTGTGCGTAGGGTTCGATGAACGTGCCCGTGGGGTACTTTCCCGGGCTGGCGAATGGGTCGACGTATGGTTCGCCATTGACCGGCGGTTGATCCGCATCGGCACAGCCGCTGGCGGGCACGTCCGAGAGGCCGGGGTAGCCCATCCATGCGAATGCATCGACGTGCCAGTAGCCGGTGTTGGTGGTTGGTTTGGGGCCGAGTCCGATCGCGGTGGGGTTGCAGTTGACCTCGTTGCCGTGACCGACCTTTTGCGTCGGGACCTCAGGTCCGCGGCCGTTGGTCTCGGTATCGACGACGAAGTGGGCGCCGCCTGTCATCTGGCTGATTTTCTGGCCGAACCTGATCTCGTTCAGCGTCCAGTCGGAGTGGGTCGAGTTCACGAAGAAGCCCTGGATCTTGTTGACGCCGATTTCGTTTAGGTAGTGGGCCATCTGGCCGGCCGTGATGCCGGCATCGCCGGAACCCGCGTCGAGATAGACGGCAGCGCGCGGGAGCGCACCGAGGACGTTGACTGCGTAGCGCAGCTCCTTGATCCGGTTTGGGAGGCTGTTGGGCACCAAACACTTAGTGGTGATCAGGGCGTCCTCCTCGAGGAACAGGACCGCGCGGTGGTCGGAGATTCCCTCGGCCAACTGGTCGACGAAGTTCTCAAACGCGTTGACCTGCTGCGTGGTCTCCGTCTTCTGTCCACACTTTCCCTTCTCCGGGATGATCGTGGGGTGTCCGCCGCCGGGCAGCCGACACGAGTTGTGGCAGAGGTCGTAGCTGATCAGCGTCGGAACCGTGTTCGGAGACTGTGCCTGGGCGTTCTCCAGGTAGTTCGCCACGTCCGTCGCCGTCTCGTCGACCCCCTCGTTGTTGATGTCAAAGGTGCCGTAGCGCATTGCTTGCGGCACACTCCAGACCGGCTGCAGCGCGGGCCGATAGCGCATGTTCCCGGGGTGCTCCAGGAACAGATTGGCCGCAGGCTGCGAGAACAGCGTCGTCAAGTGCTGCAGCGGGGCGACGTAGAAGCGGACGCCCTGCAGCGGATTGGCATCGGTGAACTTGTGGCTCATGGCCTGCCGTCGGCCGAGAGCCAAGGCCGGCGTGGTCGGTGATTCGGTCGTGCTCGTGCCGGTGCCCGTCACCCCGGTGCCGGCGGTGGCCGGAAGCGGGTAGCCGAGCGCGGCCGGAGCGTCCAGCGCGAGCGGGTCAGCGGCGTTCTTGATTGCCGGCATCGGGTCGTAGCCGGTGATCTCGATCCTCGCGACGTTGGGATCACCAACGTGACCGGCGCCGAAGATCTTGACCTGAAAGTGCTTGGTCGGCGTCGGCATCCTGTGGTCGACGATCGGAACCATGATCTTCGCGCTCTGCTGGCCCGGCGCGAACGTGATCACCTTCGCATGATGGGTGTTCACCTCGGTGTAGTCGAGGTTCGGGATCGCGGGCAGGTCGGCGTTCGCGTCAGCCCCCCTTCCCGGCTGGGTGGTGTACCAATGCACGAACGCAGCACCGCTCGTGTCACCGGTGCGCTGGAGGTCGAGCTCGACCGATCCCGAGTCCTCATTTACCGTGAAGTCGGTCTGTGTGAACGTCACCGAGCCGGTATTGGCGGCGACCGCTGGGGAGGTACAGCAGAGCAGACCCGCAACGATCACGCCAAGCCCGACACCCGAGGATGCCCACGTGCGAGCACTGAACCGCCGCATAGACACCTATTCGTATCGGTCGGCCATTTCCTTTAGCTCAAGCAGACCATCGGCCGCCGAACGAGACTCGCTGAAGGACGACCGCCTTCGTCTGACCGGGTTGGCGGGAAGGTGTGTCCGGGACGTATCGTGTAGTTGTGTCCTCGCCCTTGCAGCTGATCGAGTTCCCGGCCGACGATCCGGATCGCGCTCGGAGCTTCTGGACCGGAGTGCTGGGCGTCGAGCTCATCGACCGATCGGGCCGAGAGGGCGAGGGCTGGCAGACTGCGAGCGGCGCTCCGGCGCTCGGCGTGCACGAGCGGGGCAAGGGACCCGGGGACTCGTTCTCGCTGGCGTATTTTGAGGTGGACGATCTCGGGGCGGCGCTGCAGCGCGTGCGAGAGCTCGGTGGCGAGGTGATCCATCCGGGGGCTCGCTGGGCAGTCTGTCGGGATTCGGAGGGCAGTCCGTTCGGGCTCGCCGCTCGTGAGGGGTGAGCCAGTCGTGGGCGAGCGGGACATCGAACGGTGGTTCGCCGACCAGCAGGGCCGTAAGGCGCGTCGCCGGGAGGCGTGCGCGACCAAGCGGTGGTTCGCGACCGAAGCCGAAGCCCGCGCCACCGCACTATGGGACAGGACTCAATTCGGCGAGCGTCTGAGCTGCTACCGCTGCCCAGAGTGCGATGGCTGGCACCTCACAGCCAACCGAAGCCGGTCTTAGGGCATGAACGACCGCTTCATGGTGACCGGGGCGCTGGGCTGCATCGGCGCGTGGACTGTGAAGCTCCTCCTCGACGAAGGCGCCGAGGTCGTCATCTACGACCTCGGGGCGAGTGACCACCGGCTCCGGCTCGTCCTAGACGAGAGCCAGCTCGATGCGTTCGTCCGCGTTCCAGGCGATATCACCGCGCTCGATCAGCTTGGAAGGGCGCTCGACGAGCATGGCATCACTCACGTCATCCACCTCGCCGCGCTGCAGGTCCCCTTCTGTCGCGACGACCCACCTCGCGGCGCGGCCGTCAACGTGACGGGCACGGTGAACATCTTCGAGGCGGTCAAGCGACGGTCCGAACGCATCTCGTCCATCGCCTACGCAAGCTCCGCAGCGGTGTACGGCCCGAGGCCGTCGGGGGACATCGCGCCCGAGAAGACCATCGAATGGCCGGCAACGCACTACGGCGTCTACAAGATCGCCAACGAAGGGACGGCGCGCATCTATTGGGGGGACGACGAGATTTCGAGCATCGGACTCCGGCCATACGTCGTCTACGGACCGGGTCGTGACCAAGGCACAACGTCCGCTCCGACCGCGGCGATGCTGGCGGCGGCGCGCGGCGAGAGCTTCCACATCCCTTTCGGTGGCCGAACCCAGTTTCACTACGCCCCTGATGCCGCGCGAGCATTCATCGCCGCGAGCCGGAGCGAGCATCGCGGGGCACTGGTCGCGAACTTGCCAGCACCCGCCGTTCACATGCGCGAGGTGGTGGACGCCATCGCCGCAGTCGTGCCCGACGCACAGATCTCGTTCGACGACGCGGTGTTGCCGTTCCCTGAGGAGCTGGAGGCGAGGGCACTCGAGCAGGAGCTCGGCCAGTTGGTCGTAACGCCACTCGAGCACGGCGTTCGCAAGACGATCGAGCACTTTCGTCGCGCGTCGTGACCGCGTGTCAGACGGACTCGCCGCCGGCGCGGCAGTAGCGCTCGTAGATCACCCGCGACCCGAACGTCTGGTCTCGACCAGGTCCAGCGGAACGTCCTCGGCGACGGGCGGCAGGAACGGCGTGCCGCCACCGACCACGACCGGATTGCGAACACGCGCAACTCGTCTACCAGGCCGAGCTCGATCGCGGGGACCGTCCACCCAAACCCGCCCTCGCGATCGGAGATGAAGCCATCGACCGAGACGCCCATCGAGTAGATCAGCATGGCCTCAAACCGATCGCGCCAGAGTCCGCTCAGAACTCGATGCGGGTCTCGGCCGGGAGCACCAGAACGGAGCTGCGAGCGCTGTTGAGTTCGGTGCGAACCTCTCCGGCCACGACGACACGTCCAGCTGGCGCGCCGGCGACTGAGCCGATCACAATCAGATCGATCGAGTCGGCGTGCGGTTCCACCACGGTCGCGCCGAGCTTTGCCGCCAAGGACGCGGCAGTCGCCCGCGCGTCGTCGTTGATAGGACCTGCGAAGGGCACCGCGATCGACCGGATCGCACTGTCGGGCTTGGCGCGCAGCCCGGCAGCCGCCACGGCAATCGCCACCGGGCCGCCATCGAGCAGACGCTGGGCTGATGTCCCGGGCTCCGCACGGCCGAGTGGCGTGCGGTAATCGGAGCCGAACACGACGATCGAGGCGCCTTCCTGCTGCGCGAGTTCGCCGAGCACCTCCCCGGTAGCAGCGCCGACGACGATATGACGAGCGACGGGAACGCCCATCAAAACAGCCCCTCGTTCCAAGCGCTGCTCGGCGTCGTGCTGTGCAACCTGCTCACGCCGTGGGTCGAACTCTCGTGAGTGGCGTACGTACGCCAGCGCGACCGAAAAGCCCGTTTGGGCGAGCAGCTTTCCGAGCCCGAGGGCATCATCGTCGTTCGGCGTGCCGTCGTAGGAGATGATGAGGTCAGTTGTCATGGAATAGATCCTCCGCGATTCGCCCCGCCTGCCGCCTTCTACAAACGGATAGCGATGTCGGCTCACAGCTATCCATGCGGCGTGTCCGGCTCGATCCGCACGATCAGCGATGCACCCTAGACGATCAATTTGCCCGCGCCTCGGCTGACAGCCAGAGAACGGTTCGGGCGGCGTTCGGGCTCGCCCGAACGCTTATTTCCAAGATTTGTCTAGGCGCCGTCGACGCTGACCAGCGATCTGAACAGATGCTCGAGCGTCCGCTCCGGGTCTTCGCAGAGCCCGCTGTGCACCGATGAGCTCTGGATGACCGTGCTCGACGGCGCCACGAGCCAGTGAAAGCGCTCAGACTGGGAGAGTGCCGCGATCGGACCCGCGCCCGCATCGCCGGCTGCGGTTCGCGCGCGCACGTCGAGGTGTTCCTCGATCGCTGCAACGTCGGCTCCGGGCGCCAGCGCCAGGAGCCGATCACGGTCAAGTCCTACACGCGCCGCGAGATATCCGCAAGTACGGCAGAAAAGGATCACGCCGGCATTCAGGAACTCCTCGCGCTCAATACGCGGAACCACTCGAAAGACCGCGTACTGAAACGGTTCAGGCACGGCGGGCTTCCTCCGCGGTATCAACGAATACGCGCGGTGCCGCGAGGCGATCCGTCAGATATGCGGTGTATTGGCTCCGAGCTTCGGCAGGACGCTCGCTGAGCCACCCGTCGGGCACGAGGCGCACAACAGCATCCACGACGTCTGATGTGAGCTGTGGCGCCATCCGGGCATCGGCATCGACGATGGACGAAGCGCGACGCAGGAGGACGTGGTCGCGGATCAGCGGGAAGGAGTCCGCCGCCCGTCCGGTCAGGCCATCATTGGCGTGATGCTGGTATAGCGCGGCTCCATGGTCGATCAGCCAGGCGCGACCGTGCCACAGCAGCATGTTTGGGTTGCGCGGAGTCCGATCGACGTTCGTGCAGAAGGCGTCGAACCAAACGATGTCCGCGGCTCCGTCCGGAGTGATGAGCTCTGGATCGACGGCGTTGACGTCGAGCGCTCCGGGCAGGAAGTCGATTCCGCAATTCAGTCCAGCGCTTCGCGTCACGAGCTCGTTGATCTCAGGGTCGGGCTCGGTCCGGCCCAGCGCGTCCGGGATCTCGAGCAGCGCGATCTCAGGGATCAGAAGCCCGAGCCGGCGACCGAGCTCACCGACGATGACCTCCGCGATCAGTGCTTTCAGGCCTTGACCGGCAGCGCGGAACTTCGCCACGTAGAGCCCGTCGTCGTCAGCCTCGACCAGCCCTGGAAGCGAACCTCCCTCACGCAGCGGAGTGACATAGCGAGTCGCGGTCACCGTCCTCAGCATGCCGGGATCATGTCAACAGCACCCGTCAGCTCGACCACGAGCGGCCGGCCATCTCGGGTGGCGTTCTACTCTCCGGGCATGGCGATCATTCCCTGTCCCAGCTGTGGAGCGCGCAACCGTGTCCGCCCGATCGCCTCGGGGTTTCCTCGCTGCCCGAGATGCAAAGCTGAGCTTCCGTGGCTCGTCGACGCCGATGCGGAGACGTTCACCGCCGAGACGAGCACCACGCTACCCGTGATCGTTGACTTCTGGGCCGGCTGGTGCGGACCGTGCCGGATGATCGCACCGGTGCTCGAAGATCTCGCCCGTCGTCACACCGGGCGCTTGAAGATCGTCAAGGTCGACGTGGACGCCAATCCTGAGCTCGCTGCGCGCTTCGGAGCTCAGTCGATCCCGCTGCTGGTCGTGATCCGTGACGGGCGGGAGGTCGACCGGATTGTCGGTGCGCTACCGCCTGCCGCGCTTGAGCAGCGACTCGGGTCCGTGCTGGCCGGCTAACGCCGGGAGCGATGGTCATTCGTCACCTCGGCGGATGGCGGGCACGGCAAACCAGAGTCCCGCAAGAAATGTCGCGGCTAAGACGCCAACGATCGCGGGCGCAGCGCCGCCGACCACCACGTCAGAGAGCAGGACGAGAATGCCAACGAATCCGAAGGCGAGCATGACCATCCCGCCGATCGCTAAGTAGTTCGCCGTTTGCACCAGGAAGCGCTTCTCGCCGCGGCGGAAGAGAATGCGATGATGGATGGGCGGAGCCATCAGCAGGAATGCGGCGGTCGCCACCAGGAGCAGCGTTATGAAGTAGACCGTGCGCTCGAATGAATCGACGTGATGCCAACCGCTCTGGAACGGCACGACGAGCAGAAAAGCGAACATCACCTGAATTCCGGTCCCCGCGACGCGCAGCTCATTGAGCAGCTCGATCGTGTTGCGGTCAAGTTGCTCCGAGGACGACTCTTCCCGCCGGTCTTTCGCCTGGAGGGAATCCTCGGTCACACGGTGGCACTACCCGTCCGAGCCAGCTGCGCAACGTCTTGGACGGATCGCCCGCCAGCTGCAAAACAGTCGTGCGGCCAGCCCCAGCCAGGGCTCCAGCTCGTAGGTCCCGGGCGGCCCGACTACGCCGAGGCCCGCTCCGCGATACCTACTTGCGCGCGGATTGCGCTTGCGGAGCGGCGGATGTCGTCCTCGTTCGTGCGCCAGTTGCACACCGAGATACGCATCGCGGGTCCCCCGTCCCATTCGGTGCCGCTCATCCAGCACGTTCCCTCGCGCTGAACGGCATCGATGACCTCGTCGGTGACGTTCGCACCATCGCAGGTAAAGCGCACCAGCACCTGGTTGAGGACGACGTCGTTCAGAACCGTGGCCCGGGGATCGCGCTCCAGCTCCTCGGCCATCAGCCGCGCGCACGCGCAGCAGCGTTCAACGAGCGCGGAAACCCCGCTGCGCCCGAGCTCGCGGAGTGCGGCGTAGACCGCGAAGCCGCGCGCGCGACGCGAGAACTCAGGTACCCACGCGGCCGGGTAGCGCTCGTCGTGCTGAGGCGGCGGTATGTACTCCGCGCCGGCGAACGAGTTCATCGCCGCGGTGTGAGCGGCCCGGTCTCGGACGATCGCGACACCACAGTCGTACGGTACGTTGAGCCACTTGTGCGCATCGGTCGCCCACGAGTCGGCCCGCGCAACCCCGTCGATGAGCCCTCGCAGCCTCGGGCTAGCCGCCGCCCACAACCCGAACGCTCCATCCACATGACACCAGGCACCGTGTTCGCGCGCGAGTCGCGTGATCTCTCCGATGGCGTCGATTGCGCCGGTGTTGACCTCTCCTACCTGGGCGACCACGATGGCCGGGCCGTCCCCTTCGGACAGCATGCGGGCGAGCTCGGACACGCGCATCCGACCCTGGCCGTCGGCCGCGACGAGCTCCACGCGACGGCTGCCGAGCCCGAGCATCCGCAACGCCGCGAAGACCGTGGTGTGCGCCCTGGCGCCGACCAACACGCGAACCGGCGGGGCGCCGAATAGGCCCTCGGCCTCAACGTCCCAGCCCACATCCGCAAGCGCGCGATGACGCGCGGCGGCCAGACACGTGAAATGGGCCATCTGGCAACCGGTCGTCAGACCCACCCCGGCGTCCTCCGGCAACCCGAGAAGGTCCAGAAGCCACTCGCACGCAACCTCCTCGACCACCGCGGCCGACGGACCAACCGGATAGCCGCCCGCGTTCTGATCCCAGACCGTCGCAAGCCAATCGGCAGCGATCGCCGCATCGAGACCGCCGCCGATCACGAACCCGAAGTACCGGGGACTCTGGATCCCGACGAGACCCGGATCGGCCGCGGCGACCAACTCCTCGATCACCCGCAGCGCCGGTTGCGACCGCTCCTCGAGGGGAACCCGCAACGCCGAACGCAGCTCGGCAAGCGACGCGCCCGCGCCGACGGGGCGCTCCGGGATCGACGTCAAGTACTCGGCCGCGATCTCAGCGGTGCGACGAAACAGCCCCGGATCCATCCCGCGACACTACTCGGTTCAGCGCGACGGTCATCCGCTCTCGGCGTCTGGAAAGAGATCGATGCCGCGCGCGGCAGCGTGAGCAACGAGCAGCCGGCTGAGGAGTCGGGACAGACTCCGGCGGTCTGACGGCGACAGTCCGCTCAGCAGGGCCAGCACGTCAGCGCCGAATTCTGATGCCGCCCCCGCGATGAGCGATCGGCCGTCGTTGGTGAGAGCTACCAGCACGGCACGTCCGTCGGCCGGCGAAGGCGAGCGTGTCACCAGGCCGCGCCGCTCGGCGCGCTCAACCAGGCCGCTCACGCTGGACTTGTCGAGCGCCAGGAGGTTGGCCAGCTCGTTGATCGTCGGTCTGCGGTCTCGCAGGACGCCAAGCAGCCGCGTCTGGATGATCGAGAGATCGCGCTCAGCCGCACGGCGTTCGAGCATCCGATAGATGAGGAATGAGAACTGAGCCACGCCGTCGACGGGGCTGAGCTCGTGCGCGGTCGTGGGCACCGGCCGATCCGCCCGCTGGGCTGCCATCTGTTCAATGTACTTGCTTTAGTCCGTGTCACCAACTAAATTAGTACGTGCCACCAACTAACCTCTCCTACCTTGGAGGAACTACGGTCCTCATGCCATAGATCGGGCTGGCCAGCGCACCTAGGCCAGAACCCCAGACGAAGACTCGACGCCCGGTCTTGTTACGCCAGCGGCTGCGTAGGCATCGGCGGCGTCCAGTGTCTCCGCGGCTATCAGTGCTTTGGCGAGGCTCTCAAGCTGAGAGCGATGCTCGGTGAGAAGTTGGGTCACCTTGACGTGGGCGTCCTCGACGAGATGCTGGACTTCTTGGTCGATGAGCCATTGCGTCTGCGGCGAGGTCTCAGCGGCACCTGGGAGGAACGGCGACTGTCCTTCCGACGGCAGCAGCGTCAACGGGCCGAGCTTGTCGCTCATCCCCCAGCGGCCGACCATCTGCCGGGCGATGTTCGTCAACTGCTGGATGTCTGACTCGGCGCCGGTGGTGATCTTGCCGTAGACGACCTCCTCGGCCACCCGGCCGCCGAGGGCGACCTCGATTTTGGCGTCCAGGTCCTCACGCGAATATGAGACCCGGTCCGCGTCGGGGGTCGACAGCGTTACGCCGAGCGCCTGGCCGCGAGGGATGATCGAGATCTTCCGTACCGGATCTGCGCCCGCGGTCAGCATTCCGACGAGCGCATGGCCGGACTCGTGGTAGGCGGTTCGCTCTCGATCCTCGGCGGAGAGGACGATCCCGCGCTCGGGGCCGAGCAGGATCTTCTCCAGCGAGTCAGTGAAGTCCGCCATCTGCACCGTGTCATGGTTGCGGCCGGCCGCCAGCAGCGCCGCCTCATTGCAGAGGTTCGCAAGATCGGCGCCCACCATGCCGGGCGTGGTCGCCGCCAACGCCTCCAGATCGACGTCCTTATCAAGCGGCAGGGATCGGGTGTGTACCTCGAGAATCTTGCGGCGCCCCGACTTATCGGGAGCCTGGACAGCTACTCTGCGGTCGAACCGGCCGGGTCGCAGCAGCGCGGGATCGAGGATCTCCGGCCGGTTCGTCGCCCCCAGGACGACGACGGCCTGCGTGGACTCGAAACCGTCCATCTCAGTCAGGATCTGGTCGAGTGTCTGCTCGCGCTCGTCGTTGGCGCCGGTGATCCCCGCCGAGCCCTGTCGCGACCGGCCGATCGCATCCAACTCGTCGATGAAGATGATTGCCGGCGCCGCCTCCTTGGCCTTGGCGAACAGATCGCGCACGCGAGCCGCGCCCACCCCGACGATCGCCTCGATGAACTCGGACGCCGCGATCGAGAAGAACGCGGCGTGTGCCTCCCCGGCGACCGCCCGAGCCAGCAACGTCTTGCCGGTTCCGGGCGGCCCGTACAGAAGAACGCCATGCGGCATCCGCCCGCCGAGTCGTTGGTAGCGCTCCGGGGTCTTGAGGAAGTCGACGATCTCCGTCAGCTCACCTTTGGCCTCATCGATCCCGGCCACATCGTCAAACGTGATCCGAATCTTCTCCGGATCGACCCGCCGCGCCTGCGAACGGCCAAACGCCCCCAGACCTCCCAGACCGCCCGCGCCGGCCTGCGCCCGCCGCGCGAGCAGGACAAACAGCCCGACCAGAAGCAGCGTCGGACCGAAGCCGAGCAACAGCTCCGCCACCAACGAGGTCCCCTGATTTGGGTTCTTCGCGTTGACCTCCACGCCCTTCGAGACGAACTGCTGAGTCAGCGATCTCTGGTTCCAGAACGAGGGAACCTGCGTGGAGAACAGCGTTGTGGCAGTTGCCTTCTTGTCGTCGGCGGGGTACTTCAGCGCGACGGTCCAGGTGCCCTCGATGGCGTTGCTCGTGGCAGTGATCGATTTGACGTGGCCGGAGTGGAGCTGGTCGAGGAAGAACGGGCTGAACGACACGACATCACGTGGCTTCGTGCCCGGCTGGGCCAGCAGGACAAACAGCCAGTTCACCGCCAGTAGGGCGATAAGCAGGATCCAGAGTCCGCGCCATCGGTGAGGCGGCGTCGGCTTGTGCTCATCCGGCATCCCGCGACCGTCCGGCGCGGGCGCGACCCGCCATCCCTGCTTATCCCGAGGCATCGGCGCCGGCGGCACCGCCTTGTCGCCATTCTCGGGCACGTTCAGCTCATCCCTGGGCTGAGGCCCAGACGTCGGCTGTTCCGGGGTCTGCCAAGGATCACGGAGACCAACACTATCCAGAGCACGCGCGCAGGCTCAAACTGGCGCATTCCGATGCGACCAAGCGCGATCAGCCGCCCAGTGATAGAGATAGCCTCGGCGAGGGCATGAACGCGTGACAAACACAAGAGAGATGCTCGAGGCATCTGCGGCCGCGATCCCTGCTGACCTCGATCGGGTCGCGGCGGCAATCGACGCCTGCCTGACCTGCATGCAGACCTGCAGCTCGTGCGCGGACTTCGACCTCGCCGAGCAGGACGTCGCCGGAATGAGCAGATGCGTCGCGCTGTGTATCGAATGCGCAGACGTCTGTGGGCTGCTGGCGCGAAGCCTCTCGCGCGCCGCGCATTGGGACCAGGTCGTAATCCACCGCCTGCTGGAGGCGTGTGTGCGCACATGCACCAACAGCGCGGAGGAGTGCACGCACCACGCCTCGCACCATCGCCACTGCGCGATCTGCGCGCAGGCCTGCACCGCATGCGTGCGTGCTTGTAACGATCTGCTCGAGGACGACGTGTTCGAGGGCTTCGACGCGGCCCTGCATTAGCGCCGTCGAGCAATTCTCCGGCCACGCGGAGTCGGATTCCCGTCACAGGCCGGCGCGTTTGGGGCAACTATCTTTGAGACGGTGAGGGGGCTCGAGTCGGGGCGTCCCAGCGACTGTGCCCTGTAGGCCCGGACCCAGGAAGAACGAATCATGCTCAGAGCCCGTCTGACCGCCCGCGTGGCGGCAATCGCCGTCGTGTGCGCCGTCGGAGTGCCGGCCGCGATCGCTAGCGCTCCGGCTGCCGCGGGCACGCAGACGACCACGGTGACCGGACCGACCGTGCGTACTCCCGCCTCCGAGACGGCGACCGTCAGGGCAGCGGGACCCGCTGCCCTCGCTGCGACTTCGACGGCCCAGGGCTTTCTGGGAATCGCCACCTCGTTCAGCACGATCCCGGCGCTGTCCGGCCCCGCCGCCGATCCGGACACCCCCTTCGTCAACCTGATCAGGAACCTCTCGCCGGGCGCACCGCCCCTGCTACGCCTGGGAGGTAATACAGCTGACGATTCCTGGTGGCCCATCCCGGGCATGAAGACGCCGCCCAACCTCTACTCGCTCACCCCGCGGTGGGGGGCCAACGTCCAGGCGCTGCTCACTGCGCTGGGCGGCAAGGCGATCCTCGGCGTCAACCTCGAGGAGGGGCCGAAGCTCGACGCAAGGATCGCCCCCGCGGAGGTCGCCGATTTCAACCGCTACGTCGGCGGGAGCCTGATCGATTCGTTCGAACTGGGGAACGAGCCGGAGTTCTTCCCGCTATCCGTGGTGAACGGCGTCCGCGGCCAGCGCGGCCCCGACACCTTTGCCGCTTACGGCAAGAAGTTCTCCCGCATCGCCGCAGAGCTCGGTGGGGCTCCCCTCGCCGGCCCGGGTTCAGTCGGACCAGAGTGGCTGAACAAGCTTGGAACGGTGCTGAGCGTCGTGCCATCGCGCCTGAAGCTGGTGACTGTGCATGCCTACGCGATGAAGAACTGCTCGCGACTCGCGCACCTCTCGATGTCGGACTTCTTCACGAGCGCCTCCATCGAGGGCCTGGCCGACGAGATCCACGGAGAGGTAGAAGCGGCCGCCGCCCACGGCAAGCCGCTGCGCGTCGACGAGATCAACGGCATCACGTGCGGGGGCAAGGCTGGGCTCTCCAACTCCTTCGGCGAGGCGCTGTGGGCGCTGAACGTGCTGCCGGCGCTCTGGCAGGCGGGCGTCCAGGGCGTGAACTTCCAGTCGATATACGGCGACCTCAACCAAATGATCCACGCCAATCACTCCGCGTCGGGCTGGAGTGTTTCGGTCGAACCCGAGTACTACGGCCTGCTGACCTTCGCCGGTGCCGCCCCCGCCGGCTCGCGTCTACTGCGCATCTCGGACCCCGACCTGGCGGACTTCTACCAGTTCGCCGTGCGCGCGCCCGACGGGTCCGAGCGAGTCGTGCTGACCAACGTCGGCTCGGACGCGCGCACCATCGGCGTCACCGCGTCGGGCACGCGCGGCATCGGATCACTGTCGCTTCTGAGCGCCAAGTCGCTGAACGCGACCGGCGGCACTACGCTGGCCGGCCAGAGCCTGTCGCCGAGCACGGGTCAACTCACCGGGACGCGGCGCCTGACGCCGGTCAGGCCCAACGCCAGCGGTGTCTACAAAGTCCGCGTCCCGCCGCACGCCGCCGCGATCCTGACGCTCTCCGCCTGAGAGTTCCTCCTTGCGGCGCGCGCTTGCGGGAGGAACCCGCGCGCGGCTCCCAATCGGCCTCGAGACCGCGCTACGCATTCGTTGGCTCCGCGACTGGGTCGGCCATACGTAGCCGACACCAGAACTGTAGTAGCGGCCTACTGACGTCACGAGCGACCTTTCGGATGAATATTCGCCCTGCGTTCGATCAGAGCTTCCCCGGACGCAGATCCTCCAAGCGAACATTCGCCGTCCCGTACTCGGCCTGTACGGCGTCGAGAGAAGACTCGATGTCACGCACTACGCAGCCGATTACGGCGTCACGGACTTCACCGCGGAGGGTGATTTCTGGTGTGGCCATGGAGCGCTTCCTCCTGGTCCGGCCCCCGCCCTGGCAACGGCACGGGGGTTTCTATCCGAGTGAGGTCGTCGTACTGGGCGGATAAGAAGCCGTCAACAGCGCATCCCGCAAAGTGCTGACAGAAAACCAGAACTCAAAGGGGGCGACCTCCCAGTCTCCGTCTGGGCCCCGACACATTCTTCCACGCGCCGGCCGCCCGGCCGGTAGCGTTCGGTTCGATGACCCCGGCCGTGCCGATCTCTGCGCACTTCGAAGGGAGGAAAGCATGACTGACCAGACTGGCGCCTGTCTCTGTGGCGCCATCGAATACGAGGTTCGCGATCCCGAGGCGATGGGCTTCTGCCACTGCACTCGCTGTCAGCGATGGACCGGCTCCAGCCTCGCCGGCGTGGTCGTGGACAGGAGCAATTTCAGCTTTACGAAGGGCGAGGATCTCGTCAGGCGGTACGAGAGCGAGTTTGCGCCACGACATTTCTGCGGGAGTTGCGGATCCAGCCTGTATGACGACCTCGGCGAGAAGTACTTCGTCGCCGCTGGGCTGATGCGTGAGCTCGACATGCAACCGAGCTTCCATCTCCAGGTCGCGTACAAGGCCCCATGGGAAACGATCGGCGACGAGGCGACGCAGTACGCCGAGGATCCGCCTGCGTAGCCGGTGACTGCTGACCAATTGCGAGCGGCTGACGGCGAGGAGCGGGCGAGAAGATGCGGATGAGAGCCGCGGTACTGGAGGACTTCGCGCGACCCCTGGTGGTAACCGAGGTCGAGCTGGCCGAGCCCAAGGCCGGTGAAGTGCTCGTTCGGCTCGTCGCCTGTGGGGTCTGTCACACCGATCTCTACACGGCATCTGGGGTCGACCCCTCGGGGTATGCGCCAACGGTGCTCGGGCACGAGGGAGCGGGCGTCGTCGAGGCACTCGGTCCCGACGTCGAGTCGCTGGCGGTCGGCGATCACGTCGTGACGCTGTTCTCGCCGCAGTGCCGACAGTGCGAGCATTGCCGCAGCGGCAGGACGAACATCTGCCTCGCGATCCGGGAGCAGCAGAACAAGGGCTACCTCCCGGACGGGACCACGCGCCTGTCACGTGACGGCGAGCCGATCCGGCACTTCATGGGCACCTCGACGTTTGCCGAGTACACGGTGATGCCGGAGATCGCCCTGGCGAAGGTCAATCCGGACGCGCCACTCGAGGCCGCATGCCTGTTCGCCTGCGGACTCTCGACCGGCCTGGGCGCGGCGATGTTCACGGCCGGAGTGCGCGCGGGCTCGACCTGCGTCGTGTTCGGCGCCGGCATGGTCGGGCTCGGCGCGGTCGCGGGCTGCCGGCTTCAGGGTGCCGAGCGAATCATCTCGGTCGATCTCTCCACCGACCGACTCGAGATGGCTCGCGCGCAGGGGGCCACCGACACCTGGCAGGCGAGTCCCGACATCGTCGAGCGGATCCAGGGCGAGACGCGGGGCTTCGGTGCCGACTACACGTTCGAGGCGACGGGGCGGGTGGATGTGATGCGGCAGGCCGTTGAGGCCGCGAGGATGGGATGGGGACTGTGCACCGTTGCCGGCGTGGCCGGAAAGGGCGAGACGCTCGACGTGGTTCCGCGCTGGCTGATCCAGGGTCGCCGGATCGCCGGCTCGTCGTTCGGCGGCGTCAAGGGCCGCGACCAGGTCCCGGAGCTGGTCGACCGGTACCTCGCAGGGGAGATCGATGTCGAACCGTTCATCTCGCATCGGATCGGCCTCTCCGACATCAACACGGCGTTTGAGCTCATGGAGGCACAGGACGGAATCCGCAGCGTGCTCGGATTTCAGTGAACTAGCCGGCTAGATGGTTGAGTCCATCTACGGATCGAGGTTATCGACGATCTCGGTGGCCCGTGACCACTGTGCAGGCGGCACCACCAGATAGATGTCGCCGCGCCCGTGGCGGTCTGGTGGCGTGTCCGCCACACAGCAGGCGTCGACACCGAGCTGGCGCAGCTGATCGCTCCAGGCGACCGCGGTCCGCTCATCTTCAAAGACCGCCACCGTCTCCCAGCCGTCAACTCGCGGGTCGCCCACGAGCACCTGTGGCTCCTTCGCGGTGCGGCCTCTGAGGATGCGCCTGATCGACATCACTTCAGCGTAACGACGCCGTTATTGCCGGCTGCCGATTGCGGCAAATCCGAGTATCCAATTGAGGATTTACGTTCTCAACCGGCCGTAGTAAGGTCCTGGCCGAAGGACCATGTTGTCCTGCGAGCAAAGCGCGTGTGGATTCATGGATGACGACACCGCCGAGGGGGATGGAGAATGTTCTGCCGCAAGCTGAAGTCGGCGCGGAAGGGCCCTGGGGCGCGCCGCCCGATCACCAGTGGGCATCAACGACCACCTGCACGTGGCATCGCGCGTTTGCTGTGCGGTTCGAGCGTCGTTCTGGCTGCCGCCACCGCGGCCGCTGCCGCGAACGTGACCGTCGCCGCAGCGAGCGCGTCTGTCCCCGTGGCCACGGCTGCTGGGAGCCAGTGCCCGGGTGTATCAGGCCCGCGTAACCCATCGAACCCGCTCGGGCTGGCGACGGCCCCCGGCGCCGATCCGCTGCGCGGTGCCCAGTTCTTCGTCGATGGCCCGTCCCACGGCGCAGCTGCTGGGCAGATCGCACGCCTACTCGGGATCGACGCCAACGTGCCTGTCGGCCATTACCTGTCGGCATTCCAGGACAACGTGTCCTGGCAGTCGTTCCTGACGAGCACGGTCGAGAAGAAACTCCCGACCGTCTCCAAGACGAACCAGACCGACATCCACTTGCTCGAGAAGATCGCGTCCGAGCCCGAGGCGCAGCGCATCAGCACCGCTTCGACCGACAAGGGATTCTCGCCCGGCTCTCCCGGGGGGATCGGCGCGTTCACGAACAAGCTGTTCTGCGGCAACTTCACCGCGGATCCCGGGACGGTCCCGATCATCAGCACCTACCTGATGCACCCGGCGCTCGGCGGCTGCTCGACGACCGCGCAGATCCAGAAGTACATGCCGTTGTTCAAACAGCGTGTCAACGCGATCGTTTCGGCCACCGGAGACCATCCGGTCGTCTATCTGCTGGAACTCGATGCCGTCGGCTCATCGGCCTGCATGGCGCAGCACGGATCGCTCCCCGCGTGGGAGACGATGCTCAAGTACGAGGTTGACCGGTTTGCGACCCTCCCCCACGCGGTCGTCTACGTCGAGGGCGGCTACTCGGACTCGAACACGCCGCAGTACGCGGCCAAGATGCTCAACCAGGTCGACATAAGCAAGATCCGCGGGTTCTTCACAAACGACACCCACCTGCAGTGGACCTCCCACGAGATCAAGTACGGCGAGACGATCTCGCACCTGACCCACGGCGCCCACTTCATCATCAACACATCGGAGAACGGCCAGGGCCCGAAGCTGAACCCCCATCCGATGACCCAGGGCGTGGAGGACAACTGCAATCCTCCCGGTCGCGGCCTCGGCCCGCAACCCACGACCAACACCGGCGTTGCGAACGTCGACGCGTACCTGTGGACGCACATCCCGGGTAACAGCGGCGGCAGCTGCAACGGTGGCCCCCCGCCCGGCGCCTTCTTTCCCGCTTACGCCATTGGGCTGGCGTCCCGTGCCAACGGGAAACTCGACCCCGGCTCGCCCAGCAAGCCCTACTGACGAACGCCCTTGCCACGGTTGCCGCGCCACGTGCGCGGCAACCGTGTCTGTTGCGACCGGCCAGCCAGGTAAGGCCCTCGCCGGTCGCTTTGGCCCATTTCTCCCGATGTGCAAGCTCACTTCTTAGCCGAGCATGAAGTTCGCGCCGGCAACCCGACCAGCGCGAACTCCTCGATCAACGGAGCGTGCTCGAATGCGCATCTCGTCCCCAAGAAGGCCAGAGTCAACACGCCAAGCCGCCCGGGCGCGCAACCACCTCGTAGCCGTCCCCGATCGCGAAGCCGAGCGCGGTCCCCGAGCCGAGCCGTCCTGGGCAGCGGTGGTCATCCGGCGGGCGGTCGCCGCGGATGTGGTTGCGCTGCAGCGGCTCGCGGACCTCGACAGCGCCCGGCGCCCGGCTGGCGAGACGGTCGTCGCCGAACAGGGTGGGTCGCTCGTCGCCGCCGTGTCGCTCAGCGACGGGACGGCGGTCGCCGATCCGTTCCGGCCGACAGCCGACATCGTCGAGCTTCTGCGGATTCGGGCAAGGCAGCTGCAACGTCACGGGATCACACCTGCGGCCTGAATGCGGCGACCGCGATCCGGCCAGGGCTACTCAGACTGGCCCGAGTCGTTTGTCGTGCGCGCCGCCCTCGCGCGCCGGACGCGTCGGAAGATGATGGCGATCACGACGACGCCCACGGCGATAGCGAAGTAGGTGAGGTAGTGGGTCGCGGTGTTGTAGACGGCGTCGATGTGGTCACCGGCGAAATAGCCGACACTCACCCAGAGGCCAACCCAAAGGGCCGCGCCGAGCGCGTTGAACGCGACAAAGCGGGCCCAGTGCATGCCGGTGATACCGGCGACGATCCCGTTGGCCTGCCGCAGCCCTTCGACGAACCGGGCCACGACGATGATCCTTCCGCCGTAACGCTCAAAGAAGTTGGTGGCCTCGTCGAGCCGCTTCGGAGTGATGAATACGTAGCGCCCGTAGCGTTCGATCAGTGGGCGCCCACCGAAGTGGCCGATCGCGAAACCTATGTTGTCGCCGATCACGGCTCCGACAAATCCGAGGAGCCCGACGAGCACGATGTTGAGTTGTCCGGTGCCGGCGTAGACGGCGCCGAGAATGAGCACCGTCTCACCCGGCACCGGTATTCCGAAGTCCTCGAGCAGCACCAGCCCGAAGACCGCCAGGTACCCGTAGTGGTTGAGCGTCGGCTCGAGTGTGTGCAGGACTCCCGGGAGATGCGTGGACGTGACGGTCGCGATCACGGAGGCACAGTTTGTCTGGTAGTCGAGCGACGGCGTCGGCGGGTATCAGCCGGGGGTGTACGGCGTTTACCTATTTAGCCAACGTGCTAAATTTCTCGAGAGATGCCGATCGCGAGCGCTTACCGAGCCTTGGGCGACCCGACGCGCCGTGAGATTCTGCGTTTGCTTCGCGAGGGAGAACTTCCCGCGGGGGACCTCGCGAGGCATTTCGAGATCTCCTGGCCGTCGGTATCACGTCACCTGAAGGTGCTCGAAGGTGCCGGGCTGGTCGCCTCGGAGCGGCGCGGCGGAAACGTCATCTACTCGCTACGAACGTCCGTGCTCGAGGACATCGCCAGCGAGGTCGCCGACATGGCGCGGATCGGCCGACAGCCAAAGTCCGCAAGGCCGCGGACACAGCAACGACGCAATCCCCGACACGCCTGACAAGTGAGCACGAACACTGGCGAATCCTCACACGCTGCTGAAGCGCCCTCGCGGCGTTCGAAGCTGGTCGATTTCTACCGCGGGCTCTCGCCGCAAGCGCGACTGGGACTCTGGGTGCTCGTCGCCGCCGAGGCGGGCCTGATCGTAGTTGCCCAGCGTGACATCCAGCGGCGGCCCGCAGCGAATATCAGAGGTCCGAAGCTGCTCTGGCGGATGATCGCCACGCAGAACGTGATCGGCCCCTCGCTCTACTTCACGATCGGCAGACGGTCGAGCGAATGAGCAGCAACACCATCGCGATCATCGTCGTCGTCGCGGTCGTGTTGGCCGTAGCTTTTTCCACGGGCTGGGTCCTTCGCGACGCCGCCGCTCGTGGCATGCCGCAGCGCAAAGCTCTCACCTGGGCCGCGTTGCAGTGGGTCGAGTTCCCGCTCTTCCTCTGGCTCTACCGCCGGATCCGACCGAAGAACACGGCCCGAAACTAGCCCCAGCGTTCTCTCAGAACCGGTAGGACGTCGGCGGCGAACTGGTCAAGGGCGCGGTCCTGGTCCTCGCCGGGGAAGTGGAAGACCAGGTCGGTGAAGCCGAGCTCGACGTAGAAGGCGATCTTGTCGGCGACCTCGTCTGGGTCATCGGAGACGATGAATCGGGTGTGGGCGCGGTCGGCCGCGGCGTCGGCGAGCCGCTCGATCTCAAGCGGATCGTCCGTGCCGTGCTTCTCCTCCGCTGTCAGCGCAAGCGCCGCCCACGGTCTGCACGCTGCCTTTGCGAAGTCGACGTCATGGTCGTAGGAGACCTTGATCTCGATCATCTTGGTGATCAGCGTCGGGTCGCGACCGACCTGGGCGGCGCCTTCGGCGAGACCATCCAGCAGCGTTTGATACAGCTCCTCCCCTTTTCCGCTGGTGACGATGAAGCCGTCGCCGATCCGCCCGACCAGCGCCGCCGCCTTGGGGCCGCCGGCAGCGATGTAGATCGGAATCGGCTGCTCCGGTCGGTCGTAGATGGTCGCCTTGTCGGTGCGGTAATAGGTGCCCTCGAACGTCACCCGCTCCTCCGTCCAAAGCCTGCGGATCAGCTCGACGGCCTCGGCCAAGCGGTCGGAGCGCTCCTTGAATCTCGGCCACGCGACGCCGATCGCGGGCGTCTCGTTCATCGCTTCGCCGCTACCGATCCCCAGCACGACGCGGCCAGGGTTCAGGCAGGCGAGCGTCGCGAACACGTGCGCGACGACCGGCGGCTGATAACGGAGGGTCGGCGTCAGCACACTCGTCGCGAGCGTCACACGCTCGGTCCGCTGGCCGAGCGCACCAAGCCACACAAACGAGTTGGGGGCATGGCCACCGTGGTGGCGCCACGGCTGGAAGTGGTCGGAGACCGCGACGATGTCGAAGCCGTGCCGCTCGGCGGCGATCCCGTAATCAAGCAATTGCTGCGGGGGGAACTGTTCGGCTGAGGCCTTGTATCCGTACCTGAGGGCGGTTGCTGAGCTCATGCCGACATGGTCTCAGAGACGCCGGTACAAGGGCGATCCCGCCGGTCCATTAGGCTCGGCAACAACGATGAAGCTCGGACTGCACATCGGCTACTGGGGGCTGTGGATGGACGCTGAGCAGCAACTCGCTTGCGTCCAGGCAGCGGAGAGGCTCGGCTACGACTCGGTCTGGACCGCCGAGGCGTACGGGTCGGACGCGGCCACGATCCTCGCGTGGATCGCCGGTTCCACCACTCGGATCAAGCTCGGGACGGGGATTCTGCAAATGCCAGCTCGATCACCGGCGATGACCGCGATGACCGCGGCCACGATCGACCGACTGTCGGGTGGACGGATGATCCTCGGGCTCGGCTCCTCGGGGCCGCAGGTGGCGGAGGGTTGGCACGGCCAGCGCTTCTCGGGCCAATTGCAACGGACGCGCGAATACTTCGAGGTCGTGCGGATGGCGCTGAGGCGCGAGCGGCTCGAGTACCACGGCGAGATGATCGAGCTGCCCCTTCCGGATGGTCCCGGACGGGCGCTGAAGTTGACGATCGCGCCGGTGCAGGGCCGGATCCCGATCTACCTCGCGGCGATCGGACCCAGAAACACCGCCCTGGCCGGCGAGATCGCGGATGGTTGGATTCCCACGTTCTTCGCGCCGGAGCAGATCGCGCCCTACCGCGAGCGGCTCGTCGAGGGAGCGACCCGCGCGGGGCGTTCGCTGGAGAGCTTCGACGTCGCACCACAAGTGAACGTCCACATCAGCGACGACCTCGAAGCCGCGCGAAACCTGATGCGACCAGGGATCGCCCTGTACGTCGGCGGGATGGGTTCGCGCGAGCAGAACTTCTACAAGACGCTGGTCTCGCAATACGGGTTCGGGGATGCGGCACAGGAGATTCAGGATCTATATCTGGCCGGTAGCAGAGAGGAGGCCTGCCGCGCGGTGCCCGACGAGCTGATCGACCAGGTGTCGCTCTGCGGCCCTGCGGAGATCGTGGCGGCGCGCCTGTCGGTGTACCGCGACGCCGGCGTCGGCACTCTGATCGCCTCGCCGATCGCGTTCTCGGCCGACGACCAGATCCAGCAGCTGCAGGTACTGGCCGAGCTCGCCGCTTGACCGTCTCCTCCAATCCGCCGGCCGCCAACGATCCGGGGCAACCGCGGACGCACGGACCCCGCCGAAAGGTGCTGCGGATCTTCCTTGGCGCCTTCGGCCAGCCAGGCCACGCGTTTCCGATGCTCGCGCTCGGGGCCAGGTTGGCGCAGCGCGGACATCGGGTCACCTTCGAAACATGGGAGCGGTGGCGCGAGCCGGTGATCGCCGCCGGGATCGAGTTCGTGGCGGCGCCCGAATACCCCCCGTTTCCGACCCAGGAGCAGCCGCTGAAGCCATACGAGGCCGTCGCCCGGGCGACCCCCGCGACGCTCGAGGCGATTACTCGATGCTCCCCAGACGTCGTCGTCCACGACATCCTCACGCTCGCCCCTGCACTCGCGGGCGAGCTGCACGGGGCTCCGGTCGCAACGCTGGTTCCGCACCTGTACCCGATCGGTGTGCCGGGCCTGCCGCCTTACGGGCTCGGCGCGAAACCGCCCAGAACCGACGCCGGACGCGTGATCTGGCGGCGCCTCGACCCGCTTGTCGAAACGGGCCTGCGACAGGGTCGCCGTGAGCTCAACGAGACCAGACGAGGGCTCGGCCTGCCACCGGTCGCCCGGTTGCACGGAGGCATCAGCAGCGAGCTGTGTCTGGTCGCAAGCCTCCCGCAACTCGAATACCCGCGCGAGTGGCCCGAATCGGTGCACCTCGTCGGTCCACTCCTCTGGGAGCCGCCGGCGCCGCGGGTCGACCCGCCACCTGGGAGAACGCCACTGGTGCTGGTGGCTCCCTCCACGTCGCACGATCCAGGACAGCGGCTGGTCCGAGCGGCCCTCGAGGGGCTTCGCCTCACCGAGCTCCGCGTGATCGCCGTCACAAATCGCCGACCGCTTCCTCGTCCTGCGGGGGCAAACAGTCGCGTCCGGCTCGTCGACTGGCTCTCCTACGAGCGGACGATGCCGCGCTGCTCGCTGGTGATCTGCCTCGGCGGTTTCGGAACGCTGGCGCGGTCGTTATCAAGCGGCGTTCCGGTGCTGGTCATCCCCCACAGCGGCGACATGGGAGAGAATGCCGCCCGCGTCGACTGGGCTGGTGTGGGCGTCCGCCTGCCATGGAGGCTGCTGTCGCCGCTGACGCTGCGACTGGCCGTCACCCGCGTGCTCGATCCAGCGGGCGGCTACGCCGTCGCCGCTGCCAAGATCGCCACCTGGGCTGCCACCAACGACGGTCCCACTCGCGCCGCCGAGCTCGTCGAGGCGCTGGCCTCGAGCCGATCGATGTGACCTGCGCGGAGCTCCGGGGGTGGGACTCGAACCCACAACCTAACGGTTAACAGCCGTTCGCTCTGCCGATTGAGCTACCCCGGAATGGAGCTGACCGGCGGTCGCAGCCACCGTCAACGGCACTCACTTTATCGGCAGCTCAGCGATGCCGCTGATGGAATCGTCACTCGAGGGACCAGCTCAAATTCGAGCACGTCGTGGATCTCGAGCCCGAGCTCGCCGACCAGCTTGATAGTCATCACCCCGCACGCTCGATCCGCGAGACGACGCTTCCGATCGCCACTCGGACGTCCTGGCGCCGGCGCGCCAGCTCGACGATGCCGTATCCCGGCGCGGGCGAGGCGGCGGGTCCGGTGGCCCGAGCCAACTCCCGCTCGACCCGGCCGAGCTCCAGCAGCAGGCGGGCATGCTCGAGCTGGTCGGCGCCGACTCGGCTGCCGCGACCGGCACGCGCGACCAGCTCCGCGACGACCCGCGCCAGCTCCTCGTCATCGGCGGGAAGCTCGGACAGCGGCGCCGCCAGCCGGCCGGCCAGGTGGCGCGCCGCCCGACGCAGGACGGTGCTGGTCAGGTGCTCCTCAGGGTCGATCGCGGCGAGCGCCAGCTCGCCGGGCGTCGGCGCCGCCACGCACATCGCGAGGAACGAGCGCTCTGAGCGCACGCCGTGGTCGAGCCCGACCGTTAGCGTGGTCGATGTAGCGGTGTGACCGGGGTCGGGGCCGGCGGTGCCCCGACCCCGGAAGCCGGCGCCCGTGCCCGACCTGCCCTGCACGAGCAGCGTCGTCAGCCGCGACTCGCTGAGCGCGAGCGTTCCGGCGGCGCGGCGCACCAGCTCGTCACGCAGGACGCTCTGGCCGAGTGGCGCGAGCGGGCGACGGAGCTCGGCGATCGCTCGGTCCTTGCCCTCGGCGCTGCCGAGATCGGCCAGCTCGAGGATCCGCTGCACCTCGAATACGACATACGGAATCGAGGTCGCGACGCGCTCGGAAAGCGCCTCTGCCCCCTCGGTCGCGATCAACTCGCCGGGATCGGCGCCGCGCGGCAGCGGCACCACCCGCAGCTCGAGCTTCGACTCGGCGCACAGCTGTGCCGCGCGAACGATCGCTTCCTGGCCTGCCCGATCGGCATCGAGACACAGCTCGAGCACTCCGACGAGTTTGACCAGCTCGCCGACCTGTTCCTTCGTCAGCGAGGTGCCCATGATCCCGACCGAGTTGCGGACCCCGGCCTGGTGCAGCGCGATCACGTCCGTGTAGCCCTCGGCGAGCACCATCCGGCCGGCCTTGGCGGCCGCCGAGCGCGCGAGGGAGATGCCATAGAGCACCTCGCGCTTGTGATAGAGCAACCCGTCGGAGGTGTTCAGGTACTTCGGCCCCGGATTTTGACCTCCCTCCCCCAGGTTGGCCAATGTTCGCGCGCCGAAGCCGCGGACGCGACCACGGCCGTCGCTGGTCGGGAACATGATCCGGGCGCGAAAACGGTCCAGTAGTTGGTCGGAGCGCCCGCGCCTCGGTTGCGCCAGGCCGACCGCCAGCAACTCCTCGTCGGCGAATCCGGCGCCACGCGAGCCACGGACGATCCGCTCCCAGGCACCCGGGGCGTAGCCGACCCGGAACTCGCGCAGGGTCCCTTCGGTGAAACCACGGCCGATCATGTAGTCGCGTGCGGCGCGAGCCTCCCCCGACTCCCAGAACTGGCGCTCGTAGTACGTAGCGGCTCGATTCAGCAACCCGTACAGACGCTCACGGCGAGCTCGCTCGGCGGCAACCTCGGGCGCCTCCTCCTCGGTCTGCAGCGTCACGCCGAAGCGGTCGGCGAGCGACTCGAGCGCCTGCTTGAAGTCCAGTCCGTCAACCTGCATCACGAAGTTGAACGGATCGCCCGACTCAGAACAGCCGAAGCAGTGGTAGTGCTTCTCATCGGGTCGGACATGAAAAGACGGAGTGTGCTCGTCGTGGAATGGGCAGCGGCCGAAGTAGCTGTTCACCCCGGCCCGGCGGAGCTCGACCTTCGACTCCACGAGCGCGAGCATGTCGACCGCGTCGCGAACGCGGTCGCGCGAGTCGGCCGTGTACCTGCTCATGCGGAAACCATCTAGAACGCAGCCGGGACGGTCAGCGCCTCGAACTGCGCGATGCTGAAGCGGTCGGTCATCCCCGCCAGGTGGTCGGTTACCCGTGTCGCCAGCTCACCGTCGGGGATCGACGGCGGGATCTCCTCGGGGTGCTCGCAGAGGTGATCGAACAGCGTCCGCACGACGAGCCTGATCTTCTCACGCTCGCGCGTGACCGCGGGACCGAGGTAGACCCGCTCGAACATGAACGCCCGGAGCGCGGCCATGGCGGCACCGGCCTCCTCTCCCTGCGCGATCCCACCGGCCTGTGCGGAGTGCTCCACGAGGTCGTGGACGAGCGTGTCGATCCTCTCCGACCCGGTGCTACCGAGGCTTGCGATAGGGCCTGACGGCAGATCGGCGACCGAGATCACGCCCGCCCGGATCGCGTCGTCGATGTCGTGGTTGATGTACACGATCCGGTCGCCGAAGCGGACGATCGCCGCCTCTGCCGTGACCGGATCCTCGGCACGCCAGGAGTGTCCGTGGATCCCATCTCGCACCGCGTCGGTCAGGTTCAGCCCGGCGCCGTCGCGCTCGAGCACGTCGACGACCCTGACCGAATGCTCGTTGTGCCAGAACCGCTGGCCGAAGCGCTCCGCCAGGCATTCATCGAGCGCTTCTTCCCCGATGTGGCCGAACGGCGGGTGCCCGAGGTCGTGACCGAGGCCGATCGCCTCGGTCAGGTCCTCGTTCAGGCGCAGAGCCCGGGCGACGGTGCGCGACACCTGGGTGACCTCGAGCGTGTGCGTGAGCCGTGTTCGGTAGTGGTCCCCCCTTGGCAGCACGAACACCTGGGTCTTGTGACGCAGGCGCCTGAACGCCTTGCTGTGGACGATCCGATCGCGGTCGCGCTGGAACGGGGTGCGCAGACCGCAATCGGTCTCAGGGCGCGCCCTCGGAGCCGGGTAGGAACGGGTCGCAAGCGGCGAGTAGTCCGCCTCCTCCCGCGCCTGGATCCGAGCCGCGAAGGCGTCGGCGACGGGGCCTGCGGGATGCTCGCGGCCAGCTGCGGGGGCGATGCCGGTGGGTTGGTTCACATAATCGATTCTGACACCGACGGAGGCAGACGTGACGCTGGAAACAGCCTGTGAGCCAATCCATGGAAACAGCCCAGCGAGCCCGGCGGTGGCGGCCACGTGCCGCCACCGCCACCGCTAGGGGGTGGCCTGCCGCAGCGGCTGCAGACGCACGTGCGCGTGATGCTCGGCGGTCTCCCTGACCGCGCGCTCGGCGAGGCGCAGCGCGCGGTCGGACGCCCCGGGGGCGCTCGCGAGCGGGCTGCCGAGTGCCCGAACCATGAATTCGTAGGCTTCGCTGTCGAGTGGGAACGCCGCCGACTCGCAGGAACCGCAGACGACCCCGCCGGCGGCCGCCGAGAAGCCGCTGAGGTGCTCGCGCTCGCCGCAGCTGACGCACGACCCGAGCTGGGGAACGATGCCGGCGGCGAGCAGGAGCTTGAGGCGAAACGCGACCGCGTTGGCGGCTCCGGCAGCGTCGGCGCCCCCAGCGAGCAGCGTCAACTGGTTCGCGAGCAGGGCATAGACTTCCGGATGCGGATCGTCGGTCTCGAACAACCGCGAGACCGCGTCGCAGGCACGGGCCGCCGAATCGAGCGCGGCGGCACTGTCGCGCAGGCTCGGCCGGGCATTCACCGTGTCGGCGCCGGTGACCGTGTGGAGCTCGCCGCGGCCGACATGCAGGATCACTGCGATCTCCATGAACGGCTCCAGGCGCGCGCCGAAGCGGCTGCGCGCCCGCCGCGCCCCCTTCGCGATCGCGCCCAGCCGACCATGGCTAGGCGTGTATAGCTGCAAGACCCGGTCTGCCTCTCCGTACCGAATCGAGCGCAGCACGATCGCTTCGGTCTTCAGCGAGTGCCCCACGCTACGCTTTCTGAAGCGTGAAGTCGGTCACCTTGTACACAACGGCGATGTGTCCCTACTGTGTTGCCGCCAAGGCGCTGTTGAAGAAGCGTGGCATCGCATACGACGAAATCAATCTGTCACGCGACCCGGACAGCCGGGACGAGCTGGTCGACATCACCGGGATGGCCACGTTCCCACAGATCGTGATCGATGGCCAGGCGATCGGCGGCTTTGAGGAGTTGCGCGCTGCCGACAGCAGCGGTCGCCTGGCGGAACTGATCACCGCCTGATTCTTGGCCGCGGTTGGCAGTGCTCGCAGACGTAGGTTCCGCGACCGCCGACGTAGAGCTTGCGGATCTCGCGACCGCAGGTTGGGCACGGCTCGCCGGCTTTCGTGTGGATCAGGAAGCGGTCCTGGAAGGAACCCTGGGCGCCGTCGACGTGGCGAAAGTCGTCGATCGACGCGCCCTTCGCGTCGATTCCCGCCGCCAGCGCCTCCTCGATCGCGCCCCGTAGCCGTTCCCACTGCGCGAGCGTGAGCTTGCCCGCGGGCCGAAGCGGATGGATTCCGGCGCGAAATAGAGCTTCGTCGGCGTAGATGTTGCCGACCCCTGCAATCCGACGCTGGTCAAGGATGAATGACTTGATCGGAGCGGTGCGGCCGCGCGCCTGCTCTCGCAGATGGGCTGCGGTGAACTCCGGCGTGAACGGCTCCACGCCGAGGCGCTCGGCGAGATACGCGTCGCGAGCGTCCGTCCCGTGCAGCAGGTGCGCGGTCCCGAACCGGCGAGGATCCACGTACACGATGACATGGCCGTGGTCGAGGTCGAACCGCGCCCGCGCGTGCGGTGGCTCCTGTGGGGGATCGAACAGCAGTCCGCCGGTCATCCGGAGGTGGATCAGCAGGTACCGGTCGCCGTCGAGCTCCCAGATCAGGTACTTGCCCGAGCGGCCAACCCGTCGAATCTGGGCACCGGCCAGCTCGGTCGCGATCAGACCCGGATCGGCCGGCCGGGTCCAGCGCCAGTCACGGATCTCGGCGGCCTCGATCGTCCGTCCCTCGAGGTGTGGGGCCAATTGTCGGCGGATCGTTTCAACCTCGGGGAGCTCCGGCATCCGAGTTGATCATAGGAACCACCGGCGGCCGCTCACCATGAAACTACCGCTCTCAGGCCGACATCTTCGCCCGCGGATGGGCCTCGAAATACACATCCCTGAGGCGCTCGTCGGAGAGATGCGTGTAGATCTGGGTAGTCCCGATGTCGGCGTGGCCGAGCATCTCCTGCAGAGAGCGCAGGTCGCAGCCTCCCGCGAGCAGGTGGGTCGCGAACGTGTGGCGCAGCGTATGCGGACTCATCTGCGAATCGAGCCCGGCGCTGCGAGCGTGGCGTTGGACGATCTTGTACAGCCCCTGGCGCGAGAGCGAGCGCCCGCGCGCGTTGACGAACAGGTGAGCCTCGTCCTCGAGACCGACCAGCCGTGGCCGCCCCTGATCGAGGTACCTTTGCAGCCGCGTGACCGCCGTCCGGCCAATCGGCACGATCCGCTCCTTGGAGCCCTTTCCCCGCGCCACCAGCACTCCCGCCTCAAGGTCGATATGGGTGAGCTCGAGCGCGATCGCCTCGGAGGCGCGCAGGCCACACGCGTACATGGTCTCCAACAGGGCCCCGTCGCGGAGCGCGACCGGGGTCACCCCGCGGGGCTGCTCGAGCAGACGGTTGACCTGGTCGCGGGTGAGCACTCGTGGCAGCTTCGCGCGGGAACGCGGCGGGCGCAGCTCCGATGTGGGATCGGCGTCGATGATCGCGTCACGACGCAAATGCCGGTAGAAGGACCGCAGACACGCGATCTTGCGCTGGAGCGTCGCGGGCGCCGCCGGACGGCGGTCCTCGCCGCCGCTCGCCAGCTCGCTGACGAACGCCGCCAGGTCCTGTCCCGTGACCCGGAGCGGATCGACCCTTCGGCGAGAAAGGAACTCGCCGAACTGGGCCAGATCGGCTCGGTAGGCGTCGAGCGTGTTCCTCGATAGGCCCCGTTCCAGTTTCAGGTAGGCGAGGAAGTCAAGCGTGAGTTCGGCGACGCGAGCGGCTGGGGCGCCCGCGGCCTCGTCGGCAAGCGGCGCGACGGTGGCCATGACCGCGGGTTTCGTCGGGTCGTCGCGATCTCCTCTTGACGGTTCTGCGAACTCGCTCAGTGACTTGACCTGTAAAGCCCGTCGACCGGGCCTACAGGACTTAGCTGCGAGGCTGCGCTGCGAGCCAGAGGAGCGCGATCAGCGACTTTGCGTCCTCGCACTCGGCGATCGCCTCCCCCAGCCGATCGAGCGGCCAGGGGACGATTTCCAGCCGCTCGCCCTCATCCGGCGCGGCACCCCCCGGCGCGTCGGATAGACCGGTCGCGAGGTACAGCACGATGCGCTCGTCGCTGAAGCCGGGGCTGGAGCAGAACGTGAACAGCTCACGCCAGACCGCCGCGTCCTTGCCGACCTCCTCGACGAGCTCACGCTTCGCCGTCTGGAGCGGAGGCTCGCCGGGGACGTCGCGCTTGCCCGCCGGGACCTCAAGCGAAGCATCCAGGTTGACGACCTCCCGCGGCTGTCGGCAAAGCCAGACGTGCGTGTCGTCGACGGCGAGGATCCCCACCGCGCCGGGGTGCCAGACCCTGTCCCTCGAAACCTCCTCCCCATCGTCGTAGCGGTAGCGCTCGACCCCGGCGCGGATGACGCGTCCCTCCCATTGAACGCTCCCGTCGATCCGCTCAAAGTCAGGCATCAGCCAGGTTCTTCTGGGGGCCCTCACTGCCCTCGCCGGCCGCGACCAGTAATCCGATGGCCAACTCCAGGCCGGTCTCGAGCGCGACGATGCTGACGCGTTCTCCGGGTTCGTGGGGGCGCTCGGTCCCGTTGGCGAGGTTCGTACAGGCAAACCCGGCGGAGCGGAGCGCATTCGCGTCGGCGCCACCGCCGCTCGCGACCAGACGCGGCTCGTAGCCGATCGACGAGAGCGCCCGCTCGGCAACGCGAACCGATCGCTCACCTGACCGCAGCCGGTAGCCGGTGAACATCCGCTCGACCTCGAGGTCGAGGTCGCAGGCTCCCTGGTCGACCGCGTCCTCAATCGCGTCGATCGACTCGGTCACGACGGCGTCGACCCGATCCTGGTCGAGCCCACGGACCTCGGCCTCGAGACGGCAGCGCTCTGGGACGACGTTGGTCGCGGTCCCACCCGCGATCGTCCCGACATTGGCGGTCGTCTCAGGGTCAAGCCGCCCCTGTGGCATCGCCGCAACCGCGCGAGCAGCGGCGCAGATCGCGCTCACCCCGCGCTCGGGGTGCAGACCCGCGTGGGCGGCTCGACCCCGAATCTCGGCCACCAACCGCATGTAAGTGGGCGACGCGACGACAATCTCGCCGAACGGCGAGGCATGATCGAAGACGTAGCCGAAGTCGCTTCGCAGCCTACCGACGTCAAACGCCTTGGCGCCGTGCAGCCCTGTCTCCTCGGAGACCGTGAAGAGCAGCTCGACCCCGATCTCGACGTCGCGATCGCCGTCGGTCAGGAAGCGTGCGAGCTCGACGAGAGCCGCGACCGCCGCCTTGTTGTCGGCGCCGAGGATCCCGGCGCCGACGTTCTCCCATCCGTCGCCGACGAGCACCGGCTCCAGCGGCGCGGTCAGAGGCACTGTGTCCATGTGCGCGCAGAGCAGGATGGTGGGACCATCCCGCTCTGGCCCGCGCTGACGACCGGGGATCCGGACGAGCAGGTTGCCGGCGCTCGCGCCGACACTCTGCCCCACGTCGTCCTCCTCGACCTCGAGACCCATCGCGCCGAGCTCGCGTGTCAGCCAGTCGGCGACCGCACGCTCGTCGCCGGTTGGGCTCGGGATCCGGCAGAGCGACTCGAAGGTCGCGTGCACCCGTCCGCGGTGTCCCGCCCCCAGGTGGCTCTGCGCCGTCACCGGGGGTCGCTCACGATGCGGCGCTCACGCGGCGGGCCTCCGCGGCCGACCGGGGATCACTTGGCGGCGGCGGAAGTCGCCGGCGAGCCGGCGGGGAAGGCCCGTTCGGCGAGCGCGTCGGCGACCGTCGAGCCGTGAGCGTGTGCAAGCGCGGCGCCCACGAACTCGCGGAACAGCGGCGCCGGTCGACCGGGGCGGGACTTGAACTCCGGATGGAACTGCGAGGCGACGAAGAACGGATGCACCTCTCGCGGCAGCTCGGTCACCTCGACCAACCGTTCGTCCGGCGTCGTGCCCGAGAACACCAACCCGGCGGCCTGGAGCCGACGGCGGAGGTGGTTGTTCACCTCATAACGGTGGCGATGGCGCTCGTAGGCGATGGCCTCTCCATACGCCTCGCGGGCACAGGTGTCGTCGTGGAGCTTGATGGGGTCGGCGCCCAGCCGCATCGTCCCGCCCATGTCGGCGATCTCCTTCTGCTCGGGGAGCAGATCGATCACTGGAAAAGGCGTCTCCGGATCCATTTCGGTGGAGTTGGCACCCGGCATGTCGGCCTCGTGACGGGCGAACTCGCTGATCGCCACGTGCATCCCCAGGCAGACGCCCAGATAGGGGATCCGCTGTTCCCGCGCCACTCTGGCGGCGGCGATCTTCCCTTCCCAGCCGCGGCCGCCGAAGCCGCCGGGGATCAGGATCCCGTCGGCGCTTTGCAGCCGCGCATCGACGTCGGCGTCGCCGACGGTCTCGGAGTCGATCCAATCGATCTCGACCCGGCAACCGTGATGCACGCCGCTGTGGCGCAGCGCTTCGACGACCGACAGGTAGGCGTCCTCGAGCTTCACGTACTTGCCGACGAGCGCGATCCGAACCTCTTCGGAGAGGCCGGCGGCCCGTTCGACGAATCCGCGCCAGCTGCTCAGGTCGGGCTCGGGGATGTCGAGCCCAAAGTGCTCGCCGAGGATGTAGTCGTCAACCCCCTGCTCGTGGAAGGCCAGCGGCACCTGGTGCACGTCGCCGACGTCGTAGGCGGAGACGACGGCCGGGACGGGCAAGCTGGCGAACAACGCGATCTTCCGCCGGATCTCGGTCGATAGCACCGACTCCGAGCGGCACATGACCATGTCGGGCGCGATTCCAATCCTCCTCAGCTCGTTGACCGAGTGCTGCGTCGGCTTGGTCTTCAGCTCGCCGGCATGGCCGATATACGGGACGAGGGTCAAGTGAATGAACATGCAGCGCCGCCGGCCGACGTCGACCGGGAACTGTCGGATCGCCTCCAGGAACGGCAGCGACTCAATGTCGCCGACCGTCCCGCCGATCTCGGTGATCACGAAGTCGACGTCGCTCGCATCGGCCATCAGCCTGATCCGGTGCTTGATCTCGTCGGTGATGTGCGGGACGACCTGGACGGTCGCGCCGAGGTAGTCGCCGCGGCGCTCGCGCCTGATCACGCTGTTGTAGATCCCACCCGCAGTGACGTTCGAGGCCCGAGTGGTGTTCGAGTCGGTGAACCGCTCGTAGTGGCCCAGGTCCAGGTCGGTCTCGGCGCCGTCCTCGGTGACGAAAACCTCACCATGCTGGTAGGGCGACATCGTGCCGGGGTCGACATTGATGTACGGGTCGAACTTCTGGATCTGTACATCCAAGCCGCGCGAACGCAGCAGCCGTCCGATCGAGGCGGCGGCGATCCCCTTGCCCAGCGACGAGACAACCCCGCCGGTAATGAAGATGAATCTCGTTTCGGCGTGGATCATGTGGTGTCCCTGCAGGCAGTCAAGTTTACGCTCGGTTGCAACGTTAGCGAGCTACGCGGACGCGGCAGGCGCGCACTTGCACGCGCCCGGGACTGCGGCCGATGGAAGCCCGCACTCACGCCGCTTTGAGGAGCTCGCGGGCGTGGCCGCGGGCCGAGCGGTCGCTCTCCTCGGCACCGAGCATCCGTACCAGCTCGGCGACCACGCGGTCGCCGTCGAGTGCCGCGACGGTCGTCAGCGCGGGCGTCTGCGAGCCGTCCTTGACGATCGTGAAGTGGCGGGATCCCATCGCCGCCACCTGCGGAAGGTGAGTGATGCAGAGGACCTGCCGGTCTTTGGCCAGGTCCCGGAGATGGGCACCGACGGCCCGAGCGGTGTGGCCCCCGATGCCGGCGTCGATCTCGTCGAACACCAGCAGCGAGCCGTCATCGAAGCTACCCGCACGGTCCGCGCCGCCGTGAGCGACGCTGAGTAGGGCCAACATCAACCGCGAAAGCTCACCACCCGAGGCGACCTCGCGTAAAGGACCCGACGGCAGCCCGGCGTTCGGCGCGATCAGAAACTCGACGGAGTCGAGCCCGCGCGCGCCCGGACCATCTTGCCGCTCGTGCAGCGCGACCTCGAATCGGGCGTCGGCCATCGACAGCTCGGCCAGCCGCGACAGCACCGCGCCGGCGAGCCGCGGCGCGGCCTGATGCCGGGCGGCGCTCAGCTTTCCGCCGATCCGCTCCCGCTCGCCAACGGCCTCTGCCAGCTCCGCGCGCGCTCCATCCAGCGTCACCTCGAGGTCGAGCAGCTCCGCCTCACGAGCTCGGCAGCGCTCGGCATGCGCCAGCACCTCCGCGATCCCGCCGCCGTGCTTGCGAGACAGCCTGGTAAACGCCGCCAGGCGCTCTTCGACGAACTCGAGCGGTCGCGCCGGCTCGGCGCCCTCGGTTCCTGCCAGGTACGAGCGCAGCTCCGCGGCCAGGTCCTCGGCGTCGTAGCGCAGCCCCTCAAGGCGCTCGGCCAGCGGGCCGAGCGCCTCGCGATCGAACGCTGCGGCGGACCCGAGCTCGGCGGCGGCCTGGGAGAGCAGGGCGGCAGCTCCTTCGCCGTCCTCGGGGGCCAGCGCCTGCAGCCCGGCGGCGGCTGCCAGGCGCAGCGTCTCGTGATGGCGGAGCCGGTCCCGCTCGGCGATCAGTGCCTCGCACTCCTCCTCGCTGGGATCGATTTCCTCGATTTCGCGTAGCTCGAACGCAACGAGGTCGAGCTCGCGATCACGGGCACCAGCAAGCCCGCTGAGCTCGGAGAGCCGGTCCTGGAGCCCCCGAACGCGCTCGTGCGCGGCCGCGGCGGCGACCCGCAGCCGCGACTGCTCCGGACCGCAGAAGGCGTCGAGCGCGTCGAGCTGAGCCGTCGTCAGCATCAGCTTGCGATGCTCGTGCTGACCGTAAAAGGACAACAGCCTACCCCCGAGCTCGCGCAGGTCGGCGACCGTCGCCGAACGCCCGCAGACGTAGGCGCGGGTGCGGCCGTCGGGCCACACGCGACGGGCGAGCACCAGGTCCTCGGCCCCGTCTGGAATCCGCTCGTCGCCGGCGAGCGTCGCAGGGATCGCGAACACACCCTCGACGTATGCCTCCCCTGCACCGTCGCGGACGATCCCACTGCGCGCCTTGCCCCCGAGCAGCAGGTCGAGCGCGTGCGCCAACAAAGTCTTGCCGGCTCCGGTCTCGCCGGTCAGCACGTTCAGGCCAGGGGCAAGTCGTAGCTCGGCGCGTTCGAGCAGCAGTAGGTTCTCGACGCGCAGCTCGTGGAGCATGGACCCGTGTCTACCAGCCGCGCCCGACAGATCCGACGCGCTTCTCAGGGGAGCGTCGCCAGCCGCCCGAACTTCTCGCGCAGGCGCTGGTAGAAGTTCGCGCCCGATAGCTGCGCGAGCGTCCCCTGGCCGTCGACGAAGCTCGCCTCGATCTCCGCCCCGGGCGCGAGCTCCAGGACCGGGCGACCGTCGATCTGGACCTCGACCGCCTCCTCCCGGGAGAGGTTGTGGATCGCCAGTCGGTCCCCGGGCGCGACGACCAGCGGCCGCGCGGTCAACGAGTGCGGCGCGATGAACGAGACCACGAAGCCCTCGACGCCCCACGCCATGACCGGGCCGCCGTTGGCGAGGTTGTAGCCGGTCGATCCCGCGGGGGTCGCGACGACCAGTCCGTCACAGCGCAACCTTCCGACCTCCTCGTCACCGATCGAGTAGGCGAGGTTCGCGACTCGCTGACCCGGCTGACGCTGGATCGCTACGTCGTTGATCGCGATCCAATCACCGGTCATCCCATGCAGCCTGATTCCAGGCAGCGGATACACATCGAACTCTCCGGCGAGC
Source organism: uncultured Solirubrobacterales bacterium (assembly GCA_963805095.1). Lineage (GTDB taxonomy): Bacteria > Actinomycetota > Thermoleophilia > Solirubrobacterales > Solirubrobacteraceae > Palsa-465. The sequence continues at coordinate 307,519 of CAWDSW010000004.1, read as the reverse complement.
GCTTGTTCGAAGCCTGCCCGAGCCTGATCTCGATCGGCCGCCGCGAGAAATCCGACCTCCCCGAAGTTGATCCCGAAGACCGGTACCCCGGTGCCCGCGTAGAGTCTCAGCGCGCTGAGGATCGTTCCGTCGCCGCCGAGTGCGAAGCAGATGTCGACGTTCGGATCGTCGGGGACCCCCAGCTCCAGTCCCTCGACCGGCACCAGGGCGTGCTTCTCGACCTCGGCGCCGTCGAACCGCAGCGTCACGCCGGCGGCCATCGCCACCTCCATCAGGATCTTCAACGCCGGCCCGGTCTCGTCTGGCCTGCGATGGGTCAGAACAGTCGCCGTCTTGCTCACGGCTCGACCTCTCGCGCGGCGGCTTCCAGGTCGATCCCGGCGTGCCCCGCCTCCGCCAGCCACACGAACGTCTCAAGGTTGCCCTTCGGCCCGGGAAGACCCGACGGAGCGATGCCGGCGACGACCGCCCCGAGCCCCTGCGCCGCTCGTCCGACGTCGATGATCGCATCGCGTCGAAAGCGGGCCTCGCGGACGACGCCGCCCTTCCCAAGCCGGTCACGGCCGACCTCGAACTGCGGCTTGACCATTGCCAAGCAGTCGTATCGGACAGCGGCACAGGCCAGGACGGCCGGCAGCACCTTCGTCAGCGAGATGAACGAGACATCGATCACGATCAGCCCGGGAGCGTACGGAAGCTCGTCCGGAACGACACTCGCGGGCGTTGCGGCGCTCGCGAACGGTTACCCGCGGATCCTCGCGGAGCTTCCAGCTCAACTCGCCGTAGGCGACATCGAGCGCGATCACGTGTTCGGCGCCGCGCTGGAGCAGGCAGTCGGTGAATCCCCCGGTTGAAGCTCCGACATCGAGGGCTTGCGTCCCGGTCACGTCGAGTCCGAGCGCGTCCAGCGCGTTGGCCAGCTTGACCCCCCCACGCGAGACGAAATCCTGCGTTGGACGGACCTCGAGCTCGACGTCGTTGCCGACCATCAGTCCGGGCTTCTCGGCCCGGCGCCGGTCCGGCAGAAGCAGCACGTCACCCGCGAGTATCGAAGCGGCGGCTCGCGCGCGGGACTCGAACAGCCCCCGCTCGGCGAGCAGCTGGTCAAGACGCCGCTTGCGCGCCAAGTCGATCAGGTTTCGGCAACCTGGGAGCGGTCACTGACGGCGGCGATCACCCGCTCGGCGATCCGTTCCGGGGTGAAGTTCACGTGCTCGTGCAGGAGCCGCGGCGCCCCATGGGTGACGAACTCATCAGGCAGTCCGACCCGCAGGATCCGGGCAGCGATGCCGGCGTCCGAGAGCGTCTCCCAGACGGCCGAGCCGAAGCCGCCGGCAAGGACTCCCTCCTCGACGGTCACCAACAGGTCGTGCTCCGCCGCCAGCTGGGCGGCCAGCCCAGCGTCGATTGGCTTCGCGAATCGGGCGTCCGCAACGGTCACGGCGATCCCATTGTCGACCAGCAGCTCGGCGGCCGCCAACGACTTGGCGACCCCCGTCCCGTATCCGAGCAGCGCGACACTGGCGACCGCGCCCGCGCCCGTCTGCGCCTCGCGAAGGATCTCGCCGGTTCCGATCGGGATCGTCGTCGCCAAGCGCGGCAGCGGCACGCCGACGCCCTCACCACGTGGATAGCGCATCGCCACCGGTCCCTCGTGGCGCAGGGCGGTGCGCAGCATGTGGACGAGCATCGCCTCGTCACGCGGGGCCATCAAGACGATGTTGGGCAGACAGCGCAGGTAGGCGATGTCGAACGCCCCATGGTGGGTGGGGCCGTCGTCACCGACGAGTCCGGCGCGGTCCATTGCGAAGGTGACGTTCAGCTTCTGCAGGCAGACGTCGTGAACGATCTGGTCGTAGGCACGCTGCAGGAAGGTCGAGTAGATCGCGGCCACGGGCCTGCAGCCCTGCAGCGACAGACCGGCGGCCAACAGCACCGCCTGCTGCTCGGCGATCCCGACGTCGAAGTAGCGGTCCGGCAGCTCGCGCTGGAGGATGTTGAGTCCGGTCCCGGAGTTCATCGCCGCGGTGATCCCGATCACGCGCTCGTCGGCACGACACTCCGCCACGAGCGCTTCGCCGAACACCTGGGTGTACTGCAGCGGCGTCCGCTTGGCGGACGACTTCAGCGCCGCAGCGCGCGCCGAGGCGTTCCCAGTCGCGGGCGGCGGCGGCGGCGCTGGTTCGCCGTTGACGATCGAGTGGGGCTTGGCCGCGTGCCACTTCTCCATCCCCTCCAGACCGCCCTCCTCGGCGGGCGCGAAACCCTTGCCCTTGAGGGTGGCGCAGTGAACCACGACCGGGCGCCCGGCGGCCAGCGCTTCGCGCAGCGCCCGGCGGACAGCTCGCACGTCGTGTCCATCGATGACGCCCATATAGGCCCAGTCGAGCTCCTCCCACCACAATCCCGGGGCCCAGAACGCCTTGATCGACTCCTTGAAGTGCGGACCGAGCCGTTCGAACGCCTGGCCCAGGGGCGCGGGAAGCTTGGTCAAGCCGCCCTCGACGTCCTCGCGGGCATGCCAGAGTTTGGGATTCAACCTGACCCGGTTGAAGTAGCGCGACAGTGCCCCGACGTTGGGCGCGATCGACATCCCGTTGTCGTTCAACAGGACCACGATCGGCGTGCCCAGGCCGCCCGCCAGGGTGACCGCCTCGAACGCGACCCCGCCGGTCATCGCGCCGTCGCCGACGACCGCCACCACGTGGCCATCCTGGCCATGGCCGTGGCGCATCGCCTCCTTGATGCCGACGGCATAGCCGATCGAAGTCGACGCGTGGCCGGCGCCCATGATGTCGTGCTCGGATTCGTGGATCGCGCAGAACGGCGCCAGACCTTCGTAGTGGCGGATCGTCTGCAGCTGGTCGCGACGCCCGGTCAGGATCTTGTGGGGATAGGCCTGATGGCCGACGTCCCAAAGGATCTTGTCCCTTGGCGAGTCCAGCAACGAGTGCAGCGCCACCGCAATCTCGCAGGTGCCGAGGTTGGCCCCGAAGTGGCCGCCGATCTCCCCGACGGTATCGATGATGTGTTCGCGGACCTCCTGAGCGACCTGCTGGAGCTGCTCCTCGCTCAGGTCGTGGAGATCCTGAGGCTGATCGATGTGGGCGAGTAGGTCGGACATCAGGTGGTCAATAACTGCGATCGGCGATGAAATCTGCGACGTGGCGGAGCTGGATCGGATCGCTGGGGGCGGCGGCAAGGAGTGCCTCGATTGCGCGTTCATGTGCCTGCTTGGCCAATTGCCGGGCTCCATCGACACCGAATTCGGTCACGTAGGTCCGCTTTCCGAGCCGCTCATCGCTCCCCTGGTGCTTGCCGAGCGTCTCATCCGAGCCCGTCACGTCGAGGATGTCGTCAACGATTTGGAAGAGCACGCCCAGCTCGCTGGCGAATTGGTCGAAGTACGCGATTGTCGCAGGTTGGGCGGTTCCGTCGATCAAGAGCACGCAGTCGATGCTTGCGCCGATCAGTCTGCCGGTCTTCAGTTCGTGAAGCCTTCGCAGGCCCGCCGCGCCGGCTGCGGCCGTTCCCGCCACGTCGAGGTACTGGCCACCGACCATTCCCATCACCCCGGTTGCCGCGGCCAGTTCACCGGCCGCCCGCAGGACGTTGCCCGGCTCGCCCTGCTGCTCAGTCAGCAGGTGCCGGAACGCCTCGGCGTAGAGGCCGTCGCCGGCCAGGATCGCGACGTCCTCGCCGAAGACCACGTGGCAGGTCGGCCGCCCGCGGCGGAGATCGTCGTCGTCCATCGCCGGCAGGTCGTCGTGGATCAGCGAGTAGGTGTGGATCATCTCGAGCGCGGCCGCGAGCGGCAGCAGCGCCACGGGCTCGCGCCCGATCGCAGACGCGGTGGCCAACGCCAGCACCGGGCGGATCCGTTTGCCGCCGGCCAGCAGCGAGTAGCGCATCGCCTGCTCCAGCCCGGCGGTACTCGCCTCGGTCGAGAACCGCAGCTCCTGCAGATACTCCTCGATCGCGCTGCGAAGATCCTCAGGAAAGCCCGGCACTACCGGCGTCCCAGTGGGGCCACTCACGCCGACTTCAGCATCAGCCACAGCCTAATGCCCTGCAGAAATTCGATACCCGTCCAGTTTCCGCATCAGGATGCCGAGGCGGCCGGCAGCGGCAGCTGCCCGGGCAGGTCGGGCAGCGGTTCGAGCGCGGCTCGAGCCTGCTCATCGACCTGCGCCGCGACCTCGGTTGCCAGTCGGGCGCAATCCTCGATCAGGGCCAAGGTCGAGTTCGGCTCGCCGTTGCCCGCTCGGAGCGCGGTCGCCGCCTCCTGCAGACGGGAGCGGAGCTCCTCAAGCGCGTCAGTCACAGCCCGAAGGTTATCCGAGGGTGAGGGTGGCGGCTACGTGGGCGCCACAGGCTGCCGAGTTATGCCTCGCCGTCGAGAGCACGGTTCACGAGCGCGTCCGCCCCAGCGTTCTTCGCCCGCGGGACCGAACCGATGCTCCATTTGCCGAATCGAGCGAGTGCCGCGAGCGCCTGCGCGTGCAGCCGCTGCATCGCCGCATGCCTGACCTTGTAGACGCCATTGACCTGTTTGGCGACCAGCTCCGAGTCGTTGATGACCTGGACCTCCGCCGCGCCCAGCTCGAGCTGCCCGCTCCAGGCCGCGGATCAGAGCCCGGTACTCGGCGACGTTGTTGGTCGCCGCTCCGATCGTCTCCGCCAGTTCCTCGACCACGTTCCGTCGGAATCCGAAATGACCACGCCGATCGCCGCCGGGCCCGGGTTGCCGCGCGCGCCCCCGTCGACGTGCAGCACCAGCCTGGGATCGCCGTCGCCCATCGCGGATTCCGAATGCTTACGCGAGGCGCAGCTGGCCGACGTCGTCGGCCGTGGCGTTCGGAATCCGCTCGAGCTCGGTCAACTCGTCGAGCTCGTACCCCTGGCCGTCGAGCCTGACGCTGGGCCCTTGTTCGGACAGGTCGACCTCGTACCGATACCAGCAGAGCTCCCAGGAGACGACGATCCGCACCAGCGCTGGATGCACCTCGTCTGGCATCACGCTGACGCCCGGAGCACCGAGCGACCGGGCAACCCCGGCGACCGTGCGGCGGTGCTCGGTCGTGTTGAACGCCTCGACCGCGGCGGCGATCTGTGCTCGCCGTTGGTCGGCACCGCGCGAACGTGCCGGGGCTCGCGGATCCGGCATGCGGCGCCCGCGCTGTCGCGCGGCCCGATCACCGGCGCGGGAGCAGGCAGGCGGCGCCGAGGGCCTCCCAGGTGCCCGCGGACAGCTCTTCGTCGAGCGTGGCTCGGCGCGCGCCTGCTGCTCGTCCCCACGCTCGCCGCGGCGTCGGAGGCGGCCGAGCAGCGGCCGTCGCCGCTGGACACGCTCGGCGGTCGGCCCGGCGCCATCGCCCTCGCGGACCCAGCCCTCGTGGAGGGCGCGGGTCTTGCACAGCTCGCAGACCGAGTGCCGCGAGCCCGCCGTGGACAAACATCTCGGCCCGCTCGCCCCGCAACAGCGTGCGCCCGCAGACATCGCAGATCGAGTCGGCGTAGGTGGTCCGAATGTCCCTGGTGCTCATGCAATCGGCGAGTCGTGTTCGAGCGAGGGTACCGGAATTCGGCCCGCGCGCACCCGCGCTGCGGTCGCATCCGCCCGCCCGGCACCCGAAAGGCCGGGCGGGTGAGCGCTGCCTTACGCCCGAACGGCTTCCTCATCGGCGCCTCCGACGACGACCTTTGACGCCAGGTGCGCTGGTACCTCCTCGTAGCGCAGGAACTCCATCGTGTACTCGCCCTGGCCTCCGGTGATCGCGCGGAGATCGGGCGCATAGGAGAGCATCTCCGCCATCGGCACCTCGGCCTTGACGTCGGTCATTCCGCCGCCTGCCGGCTCCATTCCGTGCGGCCGGCCGCGACGAGAGTTGAGGTCGCCGATCACGTCGCCGACGCGTCCTCGGGGACGTTGACGGTGACCATCATGATCGGCTCGAGCAGTACCGGACTGGCCTGCTCCATCGCCTCGCGCATCGCGTGGCGATCCCGCCAGCTTGAACGCCATCTCCGAGGAGTCGACCGTGTGGTAAGAGCCGTCGAACAGCCGCACCCGGACGTCCTTGACCGGGTACCCGGCGACGACGCCGGCGTGCATCGCCTCGAGCACGCCCTTCTCGACCGCCGGGATGAAGCCCGTTCGGGATGACGCCACCCTTGATCGCGTTGACGAACTCGAAGCCGTCGGGATCGGCCGGATCGTTCAGCGGTTCGATCTCGATGTGGCAGTCGCCGAACTGCCCACGGCCGCCGGTCTGCTTCTTGTGACGGCCGTGCGCCTTCGCCGAGCCGGCGAATCGTCTCCTGGTACGGAACCCGCGGCGGCTTCAGGTTGACCTCGACCCCGAAGCGCTCGCGCAGCCGATCGACGATCACCTCGACGTGCACCTGCGAGAGCCCTGCGACGATCTGCTCGCCGGTCTGCGGGTCACGGTGCAGGTCGATCGTCGGATCCTCCTCCTGCAGCCGCCGCAGCGCCGCTGAACACCTTGTCCTCGTCGCCCTTGGTCCGCGGCTCGACCGCGAACGCCATCACGGGCGCCGGCAGCTTGATCTGCGGCATCTAGATCGGCTCGTCGCGAGCGGCCAGCCAATCGCCCGCGCGCGTCTCCTTGAGCTTCGCGACGGCACCGATGTCGCCTGGCCCGAACTCCTCGACGTGGCCGCGTCTGCGAGCCGTCGAAGCTCAGCAGCTGGCCGATTCGCTCCTTGGAGTGCGCACGGGTGTTCAGCAGCTGCGAGTCGTGCTCGATCACGCCCTGGTAGACGCGGAACATGTTGATCCGCCCAGCGAACGGATCCGCCCGGGTCTTGAACACGTAGGCGAACAGCTCCTCGTTCTCGTCGGGCTCGAGCATCACCTCGGCGGCCTGCAGCCCCCCGTGCTTGACCGGCGACGGGCAGATCCTCGACGATCGCGTCGAGCAGCCGGTTGGTCGCGAGGTTCGGGTCGCGATCCCGCATGTGACCGGGAACAGCGAGCCGTGGTTGGTGCCGTCCTTGAGCGCGGTGACGATCTCCTCGTGGGAGATCTCCTCGCCCTCCAGGTAGCGCTCCATCAGCGCGTCCGAGTTCTCGGCGACCTCGTCCATCAGCTTCTCGCGGTATTCCTGCGCCTGATCCTGGAGCTGCGTCAGGGATCGGGATCTCGGAGCAGTTGTTGCGGCCCGCGCCGTCGTATGCGTACGCGCGCATGTCGATCAGGTCGATCACGCCGGAGACCTCATGCTCTGCGCCGATCGGGATCTCGGTCGCGACCACGTGCGGACCGAACGCCGCCTTCAGCGAATCCAGCGTGCGGAAGAAGTCGGCGCGCTCGCGATCGAGCATGTTGACGAACACCAGCCGCGCGAGGTCCAGCTCGGCGGCACGGCTCCAGAGCCTGGTCGTCTGCACCTCGACCCCCATCACCGCGTTCACCACGAACACCGCCGACTCGCACACGCGCAGCGCGCCGAGCGCGTCGGCGATGAAGCTCGGGTCACCCGGCGTGTCGAGCAGGTTCACCCTCCGCCCCAGCCACTCGAACGAGCTCAGCGGTAGCGCCGATCGACATCTGCCGGGCCTTCTCGTCCGGGTCGGAGTCAGAGACGGTCGTTCCCGTCGATCGACCGTGCCGAGCCGGTTGATCGCGCCGGCCTGAAACAGCAGCGCCTCATGCAGTGACGTCTTACCGCTTCCGCGGTGGCCGACGAGCGCCACGTTGCGGATGCGATCCGCGGCCTTGTGCATGCTGACTCCTCTCACTCGGGTGAGCGTCCCCCGATGAGCGCGGGAGAGCACTCGGGCCAAAAAGCGACCTTATCGAGCCCGAGAGGCCGGCGCCAGCGGCCGGCCGATAGTCGTCTCAGTCCAGCTCTCCGGCGAGCTTCGAGCGCAGCCGCAGCACCGCCTTGGTGTGCAGCTGTGAGACGCGTGACTCGGTCACGCCGAGCACCTCGCCGATCTCGCGCAGCGTCAGGTTCTCGTAGTAGTAGAGGGCGATCACGAGCTTTTCGCGCTCGGGCAGCGCCGCGATCGCGTCCGCGATCCGGTCGCGCAACTCGCCCTGGTCGACCACCGCCTGGGGGTCGGGAGCGCCGCTGGTCGGGGATCGTGTCCAGCAGCGACACCTGATCGCCGCCTGGAGTCGCTCGCGTTCCACAGCTCGTCCAGCGCAATCAGCGTCGAGTTGGAGATCTGCAGCAGCGCCTCGTGGAACTCCTCGGTCGTTATCCCAGTTCGGCTGGCCATCTCTTCGTCGGTCGGAGCACGCTGCAGGCGTGCCTCGAGTTTCTGATTGGCGCGCTCGATCTCCCGGGCGCGTCGCTCTAACCGACCGCGGAACCCAATCGAGCGTCCGCAGTTCGTCGATGATCGCGCCGCGGATCCGCGTGATCGCGTAGGTCTCGAACTTGATCTCCGCGGTCCAGATCGAAGCGTTCGATCGCCGAAATCAACCCCGTCAGCCCGTACGAGATCAGGTCGGCCTCCTCGACGTGGCCCGGGAGTCCCGATCCCATCCGACCCGCGACGTACTTCACCAGCGGCGAGTATGCGACTACCAAGCCGCTCTCTGGCGCGGTCGTCACCGGCCGTCTTGTACCGCCGCCACAGATCCTTCAGCTCGATCGCTTTGACGTTCGGTTCCAATTTGACCCGGCGTTGGCTCCCTCTCCCCTACGCTCGAGGGTGGGAGCGCGAATATGCCGCTCTCAAGCGAGCGGACTCTACCCGAGTGTAGACCTGGGTCGTGGAGATCGTGGCATGTCCGAGCAGCTCCTGGATCGAGCGCAGGTCGGCCCCGCCCTCCAGCAGGTGCGTCGCGAACGAGTGCCGCAGCGCATGCGGATGCGCCTGGGCGAGCGCGGGCGCCTGCGCCTGCGCGAGCCGGGTCCAGGTCCGCAGCCGCCGCCGCACGTCGGAGGTCTGCAGCCGGCGCCCTGACTTGGACAGAAACAACGGGCTCCGTGGGCGCCGGACCTGGTCCCACCTGCCCCGGCCGCCGTGCCGCAGCCGCCCCTGGCACCCGAGCGCGGGTCGGGCCCGCTCGAGGTAGCGCGCGAGCGCCGCCAGCGCGTGCTCACCGACCGGCACCAGCCGGGTCTTCCCGCCCTTGCCCTCAACCCGGACGCATCTCGCGGTCGAAGTCGATCGCGTCGAGGTCGAGCGTCACTAGCTCCTCGGCCCGCAGCCCCGATGAGTATGCGAGCTCGAACATCGCCCGGTCGCGCTGCTCCAGCGGCGTCACCGCCGGGATCCGGTCGAGCAGCGTCCCGATCTCGTCGGGCCTGCAACACCCGCGGGAGCTTCTGCGGGCGCTTGGGGGCGGCAATCAAGTCGGCCGGGTTGTCCTCGCGCTCGCCGGTCTCCATCTGGACGCGCAGCAGCGCCCTGGTTGCGGCGAGCTTACGGGCAACGCTCGTCGGCAGCCAGGCCACGCTCCGACAGGCTCGCGATGTAGCGACGAAGCGCGCGTGCGTCGATCGTCCCCGGATCGAGGCCGCGCGCGGTCGCCCAGTCAGCGAGCTGGGCGCCGTCGCCGGCGTAGGCGCGACAGGTCCTGCCGGCCACCGCGCGGCGAACAAGATCGTCCTGCAGGGCGCTCAGCGCACGATCCCAGGCTGGCGAGCGGCTGTCAGTCACCCCAGGACGAGAAATTCGCCGCCGACGCCAAACCACCTGCCCCTGGGCCTGGGCCTGGCAGGGCGTTCCTCAGGCGGAGATCTGAACGATCGTCCCGATCGGCGTGTACGGATAGACGTCTCCGGCCTCGGAGGCCGGCATCTCGACGCACCCCAGGCTCTGCGGGAAACCGTACGACGCCCGCGTAAAGCCGTGCAGCGCGTCGCCGCCGTTGAAGTAGCTGATCCACGGGATCCCGGGGTCGTGGTAGGTCGACCCGTCAGGGTTGGTACCGCTCATCGTTCCGAGGGGCAGGTGCTCGTAGACGGCGTATGTGCCGAGAGCGGTCGGCGCCTGCGGGATCCCGGTATTGACGGGGCCGCTCACGACCATCTTTCCGTTGTGCCAGACGGCGATCTGCTCGGGGCTTCCCTCGGTGACATAAACGTAGGTGTAGCCGAAGCTCGAAGTTCTGGTTTTTGATCGCCGCGGAAATCAGCGCCTTCCACACGACCGGCCCCGCGATGCCGTCAGTCGTGCAGCCCCTGATCCGCCTCGAACGCCATGACCGCGCCCTTGGTGAGCTCGCCATAGCTTCCGGCGCCCCACTGTTCCCTGAGCGTCGACGGCGTGTCCGCATAGCGCCAGCCGAAGCTCCCCGTCGGTGGGTTCAAGGCAGCCGCCTCCTGGGCCGCCATCGTCGGCGCCACCGATCCGCTCTGGGAGAAGCTCACGGGCAGGTAGCCGAGCTTCGCGAGCACTTGCTGGAGCCGGAGCGTGGAGCCAGCTGGAACCGACCAGGTTCCTTCGGGGTCCGAGCCGTTGACGGTACCCCCGACGAGCTGCACACCCGCGGGGAGCGCGATCTTGACATGCGCCCCCAAGCCGTAGCCGTAGCCGCTCGGAGTAGAACGTGATCGAGTGGGTGCTGTTCTGCTGCCAGCTGCCGTCGGTGCTCGGAGACATGGCTGGGTGCGAGGACCCCAGAACTTTGTCGACCGGCTTCGAGAAGGTGAGCGTTATCTTCGTATCGGGCTTGATCGTGCTGCCCGGTGAGGGGCTTGCGATCGCGCTCGCGTCGGCGCCCGCCGGGAACCAGGAGACCGCTGCCGGGGTGGGACGCTCCCAGGTGCGGGCGGCTCCGGCGACTGCGATCGTGCCCGCCGCCGCGCTCTCGGGGACCGCGATCGACGCTGCCGGCGCCGGCAGCTTGTGAGTGGCGGGCCGCGAGCCCAGCGATCCGTAGGACACGGTCCGCACGGGTGCTGTGAAGTGCAGCCTCAGCGGCTCCTGCCCGTGGCGCGTGACGAAATCAGAACTCAGCTTTGCCGACGGAGCCGTCACGGTGAACCGCACCTGCTCGGTCTTGCCCGCCAGCCACGAGATCCAGCTTGGACGCCGAACCGTCGCGATGACCGTCACCTTGGTACCTGGGGCTATCTTCTCCGCCGGCCAGATCTCGTTGCCATGCATCCGCACCGGCACCGTCTGCGCGTGAGGACCGACGATCGCCTGCAACCGCTGGACCGTCCCGCCGCCAAGCGGCAGCTTGACCTGCGCGAGCGCCGTCGAGCTCGACTCAACGCTCGCCTTGGAGGTGGTCAGCAGAACCCCGGCCGCGACGATCGCGACGATCGGCAGCAAGACGGCCGTAACTGCAATGAACCTGCGGAACGGATGCCTGTCCCTGACCAGGCGCGCGTCTGGCCCGAACTTCAGCTCACCGTAGCTCACGTGCAGACCTCCGAGGTCTCCGGTCGCTCCTTACCGTGCTCCCTACCCATGGTACCGGGTGAAACATTTACTGCAGACGGTAGGCGTCGTTGAAAGAAGCCGTGCAAGATCGCGTTCTTTCCATCTCTTGGCTCCCGGTACACCGCGCTCCGCAGAACGTTGCATCAATGCGTGATGGCACCCAGCGACGCGCTCGAGACGAGCTTCGCATACTTGCTGAGCGCGACTCCGGGATACGGGCGCTCCGGTGGTTTGTAGGCGGCGACTCGGGCCGCGATCTGATCGGCGCTGAGGGCCACATCCAGGCGACGACCGGCCACGTCGATAGTGATCTCGTCGCCGGTTCTGATCGCTGCGATCGGGCCGTCCTGGACGGCCTCGGGCGCGACGTGGGCGACCATGAATCCGTGGGTGGCGCCGGAGAAGCGGCCGTCGGTGATCAGCGTCACCTCCTCGCCGAGACCGGCTCCGACAATCGCCGCGGTGACCGCGAGCATCTCTCGCATCCCCGGCCCGCCGGCCGGCCCCTCGTTGCGGATCACGACGACGTCGCCAGGGCTGATCTGCCCGGAGGTGACCGCCGCCATCGCGTCCTCCTCCTTCTCGAACACCTTCGCCGGGCCGACGTGCAGCCGGCGCTCGTGTCCGGCCAGCTTGACCACGCATCCCTCGGGCGCGATGTTTCCGCGCAAGATCGCCAGACCGCCCTCGGGCGAGAGCGGATCGCTCAACGGCCGGACCACCTGCTGCCCCTCCGTCTCGACAGCGCCGTCCGCGATCTCGCCCGCAGTCACGCCGGTGACGGTGACCGTCGATTCGTTCAGCAGACCTGCCTCGCGTAGACGGCTGAGCAGCAGCGGAACGCCGCCCGCCTCCCACAGGTCCGGCGCGACGTAGTGCCCGAACGGAACCAAGTCGCACAGCAGCGGCGTGCGCCGGCTGATCGCGTCGAAGTCGTCGATCGACAGCTCGATACCCATTTCCGACGCGACGGCGAGCAGATGCAGGACGCCGTTGGTCGAGCCGCCACTCATCGCGATCGAGGCGATCGCGTTCGAGAGCGCCTCCTTCGTGATCACGTCGCTCGGGCGGACACCCCGGCGCAGGACGTCCATCACGATCTCTCCGGCCTTCTCGGCGGCGTCCGACTTCTGGCCGACGACCGCCGGGATCATCGAGAAACCCACCGGCGAGATCCCGAGAACCTCAAACGCCATCGCCATCGTGTTGGCCGTGTATTGGCCGCCGCACGCGCCGGCGCCGGGTGAGGCCGCGTTCTCGATCTCGAGCAGCTCCTGGTCGGTGATCTTGCCAGCGGAGTGCGCACCAACTGCCTCGAAAACGTCCATGATCGTGATCTGGCGTCCCCGGTAATGGCCGGGCAGGATCGAGCCGCCGTACAACATCAGGCTGGGGATGTCGAGGCGGGCGAGCGCCATCACCGTCGCCGGGATCGTCTTGTCGCAGCCGCTGATCGCGACCACAGCGTCGAACTGGTGGGCGTCGCAGACGAGCTCGATCGAGTCTGCGATCACCTCGCGGCTCGGGAGCGAGGCACGCATCCCGGGCAGTCCCATCGTGATCCCGTCCGAGATCGCGATGGTGTTCAGCTCCATTGGCGTCCCACCGGCCGCCCGGATCCCTTCCTTGACCTTGGCCGCAAGCGCCCGCAGATGGAAGTTGCAGGGCATCGTCTCGATCCACGTGTTGGCGACCGCCACGAGCGGCTTCGACAGCGCCTCGTCGTCGTAGCCGATGCCCTTCAGGTATGCCCGCGCGGCGGCACGCTCCGGACCGTCGGTAAGGATCCGGCTTCGGTGCTTTGGAGCCAACGGTGAAGGTGACATCGCGGGCGCGAACTGTAGCGGCCGATCCCGGGAAGTGGGGCCGCGACCTTGGGTCCGCGGCCCGACTTCCCCTGAGAGGCTGAGCCACAAGTGGTACTGCCCCTAGGGCGGTGGCGCGGTCCTCCCCCAGGCGCCCGGAGCGGCGCCCAGACTGGTATTGCCTCTTGGTGTTAGGACAGCAGGGCGACACCCGCCTTCGTAACGGTGGTCTTGATACCGCCGGTCGGCGTGTAGCTGACCTGCAGCTTGACCTTGATCTTGCCGTCGGCGAGCAGTTTCCTGCCGGTACCGTCGAGCTTCAGCGTCTCGGCGAGTTTGACCTTGGCGTGAGTCCTCACTGTCTTCGAGGAGACGAGCTTGCCGCCGACGAGCTCCTTGATCGCAATGACTCCGGGACCCGGCAGCGCGAGCGTGAAGCCAAGTGATCCGGCGGAGTGTTTCGTGACCCGGTCGAGCGCAATTCGGTTGTCCGGCAAGACCGCGTAGTCGATCTCGTCGGAGACGACATCGCCGAGCGCGTCGACCACCTGAAAGGTGAGCGCGTGCTTGCCGGGCTTCGTCGTAGGCAGCTTTCCGCCGGACTTGACGTTGTGTCCGAGGTCATCGCTGGCAGCGCAGGTGACGATGCCGTCGAGCAAACCCGGCTGTACGCACGTGTACTTGACTGCGACGGCCTGACCGAACTTGTACTTCGTGCCCGCCTTGACGCCGCTGACGGTGACGGTCGGCTGCGGGATCACCTGGATCGAGGCGGTGGTCTCACCGATTGTGGGCGCGGCGATCGCGCCACCGGTGGCGCTGGTCGCATACGTGAAAGAGCCAGGCGCGACGCTGTCGGAGCCGTTGCCGACCGCGTTGCCGACCACCGGGAACTGAACCGTGCACGGCGTCCCGGCCTTGACCTGGGGAACCGAGACCGTGATGGTCGAGGTGCCGGGCGTGGCCGTGTAGGTCACGACCGGCGCCGAGACGGTGCTCGACGTGCAGCCCGCATCGGTCTCGGTGGCCGGGCTGTCGATGACCACACCGGCCGGCAGCACGTCGGTGAACGTGACGTTGTTGACCGTCCCGCTCGAGACGTTGACCGAGTACTGGACCGAACTCGAGCCGGTCACGTCGATCTGGTTCGGGGTAAATGACGTGGCGATCGTCGGCGCCGGCACCGTAGCGGCGGGCGCCGTAGCTGGCAGCGCCAGCGCCCCAGCCGCGGCCAGAGAGGCGAGCGCCGTCAGTTTCGTGGCCCCGGCGATACGGGCGAGGCCGGCCCGTGCGATGTCTCTCACGTCTGATCCTTCCCTGCGGGCCAACCCGGTTGGCAAGACCCGCGTCGTAAACAGAGTTAGTTTGATCGAGTTTACTTTCTTTACAGAATTGATGGGCATTGCTCGCCGAAAGCTCTCCTCGGACGCTGCGGGTGCCCGATGAGTCAGGTCGTCTGCAGCGCCGTGCCGCACTGCGAGCAGAAGCCGGCGCCACGGGCGTGCAAGGCACCGCAACGCTGGCAATGCCCAGAGGGCTGGCCGCCGTCCGTGGCCAGCAGGTGCTCGATCAGGCCGAGCTCGACGTCGAGTTGCTGCAGTTCCGCCGCTTTGGCGACGAGCACATCCATCTGGACGTGGTCGCGGATCGCCATCTCGTAGAAAAGGCCGCCGAGCTCGGACTGCATCAGCGCAAATCGCTCAGTCAGACGCTCGCGCTGGGCGACAAGCTCTGAAGTCGACGCCGCCGTCCCTGCCGCGGGCGAAGCCTCCCCCGCCGGCGTGTCCCTGAGCCAGGAAAGGGTCGGACTCATGGGACCGTGACGGAGTTCGGTAGCTGCTGGGCCTGCTTGACGTAGTTCTTTCCGGTGGCGTGCTGGAGTTTCGTCGCAGCCGAGCTGGACGACTTCGCGTTGCCAGCGTGGCCGACGGCGGTACCGCTCTTTGCGCTCGAGCCGCCGTGCCCGTCGGCGGCGGCTTGGCTGACGCCAAGGCGATGCAACTCCCGGACCAGCTGCGCGTCGTTGATCGACGATCCGCCTTCGATCGCGGCACCGACGGCGACACCGCCGCCGGCCAGGACCGCGGCCAGAACGACAGCCGTCAGCGGGCTCAGCGACGAGCGCCGGCGGCCAGCCGGCCGGCCGACGGCCGCGCCGCCGCCGATCCGCGCCCGTGCGCTCGCCTGCGCCAGGTAGCGCGCGGCCGGGTCCGGGACGTGGTGCCGGTGGGCGCCGCAGCTCACGCAGTAGCGCTGGAGCCGATCGACCGGAGCGCCGCATTGCCCGCATTCGTCATGGCCTACCGGCTCGCCGTCGGGCTCGGCGACCGCGTCGAGAGATACGTCGTGGGTTCTGATGCGGTCCATCTCGCTCACGTTCATCTTAATTGTCCTCATTGGAAGATCGTCGGTTGCGTCTCTAGCTCGACATGGGCGCCCGCGGCGCTTCCGAGCAGCCTCAGTTGCAGCGTCCGGCTGGAACCGCCGCCCAGCTCGGAGATCGTCCCGGTCGCGGCTGCGAGCACCCGCGGGCCACGTGATGCGACGGCGTAGACCGGCAGCTGATACTGGGTCACGCCCGAAAGGTTCCGAACGCTGACCCGGATCGCCCCGCCGGCGGTCCCGGCCCTGACCGCCGCGGCGATCGCGGGAGGAGTCGTGAGCCCGGGGACCTGCACCGTCGAGGATGCCCCGACGCGCGCGAACGGCCGAGCACCGGTCGGAATCGGACGGCCGGTCGTATATACCCAAGTAAATGCCCGCCCCGTGCCGACCAGCGGCAGGTGGGTATCGAAGTAACCGATCCCGGCCGCCGAGTTGAGATAAACCGCATGGTCGTCGCCAGACCGGTAGCCAACCGAGATCGGCAGGTCGCTGACGGGGCGTCCACCACGGTTGCGGACGGTCACGACGAACGCGGTCCGTCCCGATCGATGGACCAATGAGATGCCGGCGACCGCCACGGTCGAGCCGGCGGTCGACACGCGTGTGCTCAGCTGCGCGGCACGCAGGCGGGAGTTCTCGAGCTGCAGTCGAGCCGCCTTCTGCTGCGTGGTGCTACAGCCGGCCAGCGAGCCGGCTACAGCGAGCAGCGCCGCTGCCAACGGCACTCCGCGACGAAGCTGACGATCAGCCGAATGCACCGCTGATGTAGTCCTTTGTACGACTCTGCCTCGGGTTTGAGAACAGCGCGGAGGCGGGCGCGTATTCGACGAGCTCGCCCAGGTACATGAAGGCGACGTGATCCGCGATTCGGTGCGCCTGCTGAAGGTTGTGGGTGACGATCACAACCGCCACCTCCTCGCGGAGCTTGACGATCAGCTCCTCGATCACGCGCGTCGACTGTGGGTCGAGCGCCGAGCACGGCTCGTCGAGCAACAGCACTTCGGGATCCGCAGCGAGCGCTCGGGCGATACAGAGCCGCTGCTGCTGCCCGCCGGAGAGCCGTAGCGCCGGATGGTCGAGGTCGTCCCGGACCTCCTCCAACAGTCCCGCCCGGGAGAGCGCGTCCTCGACCGCCGGTCGCAGCGAGGACCGTCGCGGCTTGCGCCGTGCCTGCTCTCGCAGAACGTAGGCGACGTTGTCGAAGACGCTCATCGGAAACGGATTGGGCTGCTGAAAGACCATCGTCACCCGGCGGCGCAGAGTCGTCGCCTCGAGCGCGGAGATGTCGATGCCGTCAAGCGTGATCCGGCCGCTCAACGACGCGCTCCGGGTGAGTTCGGTGAGGCGATTCAGAGACCGCAGCAGCGTCGTCTTGCCGCAGCCCGAAGGCCCGATCAGCCCGAGCACCTCGCCTTGACGGATCGGCAGCGAGACGTCCCTGACGGCCTGCTTCGGGCCGTAGCTGATCGAGACTCGCTCGACCTCCATCCGCTCGATCGTCGGGACAGACCTACGAGTCTGGCGTCGAGCGCTGAGGCGCGATGGCTCGAGGACGCGGACGCCCGCGCTGCCCACGGGGTGGTCGCCGTTGCTCCTGCGCCTCGGGGGTGCGACCGACCCGCCGGGCCGGGCCGGCAGCGGAGAGATCTTGGCGCCGGGCGCCAGACGACGCACGGGAGGGGGCTGTCTCAGGTCCATCGCTGGTCACGAGCCTTTCTGCCGAACACGTCGACGACGACGTTGAGGATCACGACGATCACCATCAGCACGAACGCAGCCGCATACGCCTTCTGGGGCTGGTTCAGGTCGCCCGTCGGGGCGTTGTCCCAGATGAAGCTGGTCATCGTGCTGCCGGCGCCGCGCAGCAGGTTGAGCAGTGGAAAGCCCCCGGCCGGCTGCAGCTTGTAGGTGTCGCCGAGCAGGAACACGATGATCGCCGTGTCGCCGATCACGTGGCCGGCGCCGAGCATCGTCCCGGTGATCACCGAGGGGCGGGTCGCCGGCAGCAGGATCCGCCTGATCGTCGCGATCTTCGTCTTGCCGAGCGCATACGAGGCCTCGCGGACGTGGTTGGGGATCGCCTGCAGGCCCTCGCGAACGCTCGCCACCACGAACGGGAGCGCCAGTAGGGCGAGCATCGCGCCGGCGGCGAAGAACGACTTGCCGTAGACGATCCCGGCGTTGGTCTGGCTGAGGAATCCGACGATCGGCGACTGGAAGATGATCAGCCCGAAGAGCGCGAGCACGATCGACGGGGTCCCGGCGAGCATCTCGACGGTCGACTCGACCACCCGCGCTAGCGCCGCCGGCCGCGCGAACTCGCTGAGCCACACGGCGACACCGGTGCCGACCGGTGTCGCGATCGCGAGTGCGGTGACGGCAACCAGGAAGGTGCCGATCAGATCCGCCAGGAACCCGCCCGTTTCGTTCTGAGTGCTTCCGACCTTCGGATTGGTCCAGAGCAGATCCGGGTGGAGGTAGCGAAGGCCCTGGATCATCAGGAACACCACAATCGATGCACAGATCGCGCAGAACAGCAGCCCCAGGAACCACGCGAACGCGAGCCCGATCCGGTCGCTCAGCCGCCAGGACGCACTCGACTCCTGCGGTCCGGTGCGCCTACCGGGCGACTGTGGCGGGCGCTGGCCGGGCGCCGTCAGCTCACCGGCGCTCACGCCGTCGCTCCGCCGACATTGAAGTAGCGCTTCATCGGCTGTTTGCACGCCCAGCCGATGAGCGACAGCATCACCGCCGAGAACAGCAGCACGGCGGCGATCGCAAACAGTGTGTGCCTGAGTTCGATCGAGTCGATCCCGCCGGCGTTGGCCATGATCGTCGCGGCCAAGCCGCGAGACGGCTCGAAGAAGAAGATCAGGCCGTCCGCCGGGTTGGGCGCGAACCCGTTTGAGCCCGAAACCATGGCCAGCAGCACCGCTTCCCCAAGCGCCCGCGCGGTCGCGAGCACCGTGCCCGCGATCAACGCCGGCCTCGCCGCCCGCACCGCGACCTTCCAGAATGTCCGCCACCGGTTGACTCCGAGCGCCAGCGATCCCTCGAGCCATCCGCGCGGCACCGAGCGCAAGCCCTCGGAGAAGAACGAGATCATGATCGGCGAGATCATCAGCACCAGCAGCACCACGGCAGCGAGGAGGCTGTAGCCGTTCAGCTGGATCACCGGCGTGACCGATGCCTTGGCGTGCTCGCTGATCAGATGGTTGTCGATGAACGGCACCAACACCAGCACTCCGACCAACCCGTAGACGACCGACGGGATGCTGGCCAGCAGCCGGACGACCGGTTCCAGAACGCGCTGCAACGCGGCCGGGGCGAACTCGACCATGAACACAGCGATGAACAGCGAGCAGACCAGCGAGATGCCCACGGCGCCGACCGTCGTCAGGATCGTGCTCCAGATCAGCGGCCAGGCATGCAACGTGTACTCCGGCTTCGTGAGATTCTCGCCGGAGCTGTAGATCCCCGTCAGTTGGCTGTCGACGTTGCCCCCGGGGCCGAACCAGCGCAGACCATTGTGGGCGAAAGACGGCCAGGCCTCCTTGAGGATGAACGCGAGCATCGCCAGCAGCACAATCACGACGCCGCAGACCAGCGCGCCAAGCCAAAGCTCGGCGCGCTGATCCTGGCTGAGCCTGCGTTCCTCGGTCTCGAGGAATACCGCCTCCATCAGCCGTCCCTCGACATCAAAATCCTCAGGCCTCGACCGTCATTGGTGCCTGGTGCGTCATCGGTGCTAGAGCTTCTGCCAGACGGCGCCGGCGCGATTGGCGATCTTCCCGGCGACCTTGCTCGTCTCGATCCAATTGACGAACTGGACTACCTGAGTGTTCGGGTGCGACAGCGGCAGCACTGCCCAATCCCAGTGGGTCAACGGGTAGCTCTGGTTGCGAACGTTGGCGGCTGTGCACGAGACGCCGTTGATCTGGACGGGCTTCTGGCCAGAGGTGGTGCTGTGGGACAGACCGACGTACCCGATGCCGCTGTTGTCCTTGGCGACGGCGTTGGCGACGAGGCCGTCAGAGGCAAGCTGAGTGACGTTGGTTGCCTGGCTCCGACCGGCCAGCACGGCGCTCTTGAAATAGGTGAAGAGGCCGGCCGTGGCGTTGCGGCCGTACGGGGCGATCGTCCCCGAGCCGCCGCCGACCTGAGACCAATCGGTGTCGACCCCCAGGAAGATGTTCCGGACGGTGCCGATCGACAGATTGCCGCTGCTGTTGGAGTTGTTGACGTCGATGCAGAGCGCGTCGAGGAACAGCTTGTAGAAGTGGGTGCCGGTGTTGCTCGCGACCGGCGCTGCCGTCTGGATCGCGAACTCCGAGCGGCCCGCCTGGACGTCGGTGACGCCGGCGCTGCCGCCGTCGGGGTTGTAGGAGAACCTGACCGTCGGGTGCAGCTTGCTGTATTTGGCAAACAGCGCGAGCATGTACGGCTGCGCTGCGCTGGAGCCCGACGCGACGAGGGTGACCCGGTGCTTTGCCTTCGCGGTCGCCAACCCCGGCGCGGCCAGCACGAACAGCGCCGGCACGATTGCGGCGATGGCGGCAAATGCCCTGACACGCCCAGTCGTCGGGTTGATGGTCTTTCGGCCGCCGAAGCGCCTGGGGATAAGTCTCACGTCTCGGTTCCTTTCAGCTGAAAACAGCACAATGTCGATCTCCTTTAGTTCGGAGCTTACCAGCAAGTCGATCAATTCGACTTCTTCTGTAGCCTTAACCGACAAGCTTGACTGGGGTTGCGGCGCGCGGCACCTAGGCGCCGCGCGCCGGACGCTCGCTGAGGCTCCTCAGGGGTGCGGGGCAGGCCGTAAGAATGTGCCTGTCGCCCCGCGCGCAGAGGGAGCTGCGGGCCAAATGCGCCAGCGGGCGTCAGGCGTCCCCAGGTCGGCAACCGCGCCGCGCGCGGCCGGGTTTGCGGCGGCTATTAGAGCGTCAGCTGCCGGCGTCGACCGAGGCGGCGTGTCCGCCGGGGCTGACGCCCGAGCGCATCCGCGAGCGCTCCCACCGGGACAGCCGCCAGAGGTCCCGAGACACCTGCGAGACATTGACCTGACGCCCCGGCAGGTGCATGTTCGCGGTGGCGATCAGGCGTTCCTCGTCACCGGTCAGCGCCATCCACTTCGCCAGGACATCGTCAGAGTCAGGTAGCCTCGCGCTCCCGTAGGGGCGCGTGTTGTCCGGGAACGCAACGCAGTGCTCGCCGAGCAACTGGCCGGTTTGGGGGATGTAGGCGACGATCGGCCGATGGGGATAGATCAGGTAGGCGTATTCGGCCTCACCGCGCCCGCCGCCCCACAGGTGGCGACGGCCGCCCCGCCCCCACACCCGAACGAACCCGAGCTCGCGGTACATCGCCCACTCCTCTTCGCTGACACACGAGCGCAGCAGCTCGCGAGCGGTCTGCTCGGCGCGGCGCTCGCGGCCCGGGTCGAGCGACAGCTCGGGCGCGTACCGGCGCCGCGCTCGGATGCCGGCCCAGAATTGGACGATCCGGGGCGCGAGGACGTCGGACAGCAGCGCAACAGCGACGATCGCAGAAACGAAGAGCGCGAGCAGCATCGCCGGCCCGGCTCAGCAACCCCCGGCCGCGCGCGGAAAGAAAATCACGCGCTCGGCGTCACGGGGGACGTCGTCGAAGGAGCGGACCAACAGCGCCTCGCGGTGGCCGCCTTGTTCGGCGACGGGCACTGCCGCCCATAGGCCCGCATCAAGCTGGCGGCGAAACTCCTGAACCAGGCGGACTTCGTCGTCGGGAAGTTCCACGTCGCCCTCGGCGATCAGAACCTCACCGTGGCCGGGCTTCATCCGCAGAAACCGCACCGGTTGATTATGCCAGAGCCAGAGCGGCGGCAAGCAATCTGTCGACCGGAACCGGCCGCGGGACAGAAGGTCGAAGTGGGGCGCGGCCAGGTAACCCGAAACGCACTCAACCTGTTCGCGATCGACGACAGGTTGACGGTCATCACCAGCCGACCGCAGCCGACCGCCGGCCGCACCCCAGAACCCTGCGACTAGCGGACCGCCTCGACCCGCTCTGTCCGCCCGTGCCTGATCGCGGCCTGCTTCGCCTTGCGCTTGCTTGTCGCCTTGGCGGGAACCGCGTTCGCCACCTTGGCGCACTTCGAACCCTTGAGGCTCAGCACGAACGGGCCGTCCTCGGCGCCCGTGTTGTCGGTGACGATGTACTCGACGATCGCCGTCGGCACGGCGGCAGTGCCGGGCTTTGCGCCCTTCGGCAGATACTTGCAGTACGGCTCGTCGAGGCTGATCGACCCCTGCGTGGTGAACCACGCGCTGATCGCCCCCAGCACCGGAGTCTTGCCATCGGAACCGACCGTCTGCGCGTAGCAGTTGACGCCATCGGACGGGATGACGCCCTCGCAGTTGACACCCTGACTACTGACGGTTCCGGCCAGCCCCGGCGTCGGGAACGTAGAGGGGTAAACGACGTCCGGGTTCGTGTTGTACTGCTGGATGTTGTTATCCGCGTCCTGCTGACGAACGGCAAACACCGTATACGACGAGATGTCGGTGCTGCAGGTGATCGAGTAGTCAAGCTGGTTGGACTGACCCGAGCCCTTCCCGGTCGCGTCCGCCTTCAACGAGCCGTAGCAGTTCGTCAACGAAGCGGGCGTCACCGGCGTGGCCGCACCGGCAGCGGTCGGCAGCGCCGTCAACGCCGCCGCGGACCCGACTCCGAGCACCGCGAGTGGGACGACGACGCGCAACCCCAGAGCGCGCAATTTGCGATCGGACACACAGACCTCCAAGTTGGGAAATTCCGCCGACCAACGCCATCCGCGTGCCGACAGGTGAAACAGCAGATTCTCGACAGAGAATATCGAGAAAATAAGTTTGCTGCAGATTAACGGCCGCCGGCGCGGCGAGCTACGCCCAGCACGTCGACCGGCCCGGCGCCGGCGCCGATGCCCCGTAATCCGTTCGCGACCGCCTGCGACGCGAGCCGTTTTGCTTCTCGAGCGGCGTCGAGCGGGCTGTCTCCAAACGCCAGACGCGCCGCGAGGACGCTCGAGTGGGTGCACCCGGAGCCGTGCGCGGCACCGTCGGGAAACCGTTCGCCCGGGATCTCGACGGCCCCCAGGGCATCGAAGAAGACGTCGTCGGTCGATTCCCGGTGGCCGCCGGTGAGAACCACGGCAGTCGGACCGAGGCCGTGGATCGCCGCTGCCAACGCCTCGGCCTCATTCAGCCGGCCGGAATCGCCAGGCGCACCAGCGAGCTCCGCGATCGCACGCGCCTCCGGGATGTTCGGCGTCACGACGGTGGCTCGGGGCAGCAGTCGGAAGACGAGACTGCGCTGGGCCGCAGGCTCCAGCAGCACCGCCCCGGATTCGCTGACCATGACCGGATCGATCACGACCGGTGTGCCGGCCGGGAGCAGATCAAGGGCCTCGAGGACGGCGTCGATCGTCTCGTCGGTCCCGAGCATCCCGATCTTGACCGCATCGACCCCGATGTCAGTGACCACGGCACGTACCTGCTCGACGATCGTCTCGGGCGGAACCTGATGGATGGCGCTCACCCCGAGCGTGTTCTGGGCGGTGATCGCGGTGATCGCCGTCATTCCGTGCACCCCGCACGCGGCAAACGCCTTCAGATCAGCCTGGATCCCGGCCCCGCCTCCCGAGTCTGAGCCGGCAATCGACAGCGCACGCGGAGGCGTCAAGGCGTCCATCTCTGCGCCGAGAGTAGTCAAGCCGATCATGCCGGCGCCGAACCGAGCTCGCAAACCGCCCTACCGTGCTGCGACCGGGCCGCCGCGGGCTGGTTCACGGCACCACCGTGAAGCGCCCGCCGGCGCCAAACCTGACCCACCCGGCCAGCTCCAGCGCCGCGAGATCGGTCATGACCTCTTTGGCTTGGCTTCCATCGATCCGCGAGTCTGCTGCGAAAGCCCCTTGGCTGAGCTTGGCGACCGTGTCGCGCCCCGAGCCGATCTCACGCAACAGCACAACCTGCCGCGGCGTCGGCGCGACCCTGGTGGCGGCGGTCTCGACCCTGACGCCCGCGCCGAATACGGCGTCCAGAACGTCCTGCGCTCCGCGGACGATCGTCGCCCCTCCGGCGAGCAGCGCGTTGGGGCCCGTCGCCCGCTGATTGGTCACGAGTCCCGGAACCGCGCCGAGAGACCGGCCTAGCTGTGCGGCGACGCGCGCGGTGACCAGCGAGCCGGATCGCGGGCCGGCTTCGACCACCACCGTCATCGCCGCCAGACCGGCGATCATTCGGTTCCGCGCCTGCAGCGACCAGCGCCAGACGCCTGCTTGCGGCCCGAGTTCGCTGACCGCCGATCCTGCCGCCAGGATCTCCCGGTGCAACCGGCGCCTGCTCGCTGGGTAGGGTCGATGCGCCGGGCCCGGCAGAACCGCGACGGGGCTCCCGTTCGCGGCCAGCGTCCCGCTTAGCGCGGCGCTGTCGATCCCCAGAGCCATCCCGCTGACGACGGCGACGCCCGCGGCGCCGAGCCCGCGCCCCAGTGTCGCCGCGACGTCGAGCCCGTACTGCGACGGGGTTCGCGTCCCGACGATCGCCACGGCGTCGGAGGCCGACCCGCATTTCGCCAGAAACCGCTCGGCTCCACCGGCGATATGAAGCACGGCCGGCGGGGCTGCCAACGCTCCCAGCGACGACGGATAGGCGGGATCGCACCTGCAGATCAGCTCCAGTCCGGCGGCCCGCGACCGCGCTCGCGACTCACCGGCAGCTGCGGCTGCAAACCCTGCGTACTCCCGAACGAGCGCGATCAGATCCCGGCCGCCGACCGCCGAGATCAACCGATCGTCGTCGAGCTCGAGCAACTCACCGACGCGGCTTCGAACGACCTCCAGATGGCCCCCGAGCCGCTCCAGCAGCCACGTCCGCGCGAGGCACCGATCGCATGCCCCTCGTGCCTCGGATCCCCGGACGCCTGACGCGGCACCGCGTGAGCGCACAGTTCGTGTTCGGGCGCCGCTCATGCTGCCAGCAGTTCCTCACCCGCGGTCCGCTGCCGCAGACTCAGCGCCAGGAGCACGTCCGACTGCAAAACGCGCTCGTGCCCCTCGAGATCCGCGATCGTCTGAGCGACGCGCACGACCCGGTGACGTCCGCGAGCCGACAGCGCTCCCGTCGTGTACGCATCACCCAACACGACCAGAGCGCGTTCCTCGAGCTTGACGCGGGTGCGGACCAGGGCCGCGTCGAGATCGCCGTTGCAGCTAGCGGCGGTTCCACGGAGGCGCGCGAGCGCTCGGGCGCGCGCCTCCGCCACGCGCCCGCGTGCGGTCGCCGAATCGATCGTTGCGCCACCTCGTAGATCCCGCTCATCGGGTCGCTCGACGCTGACCAGCAGATCCATCCGGTCGAGCAACGGTCCGCTGAGCCGGCGCTGGTGGCGTCGCAGATCCAGCTCCGAGCACGTACAGCGGTCGCCGACGCCCGCATAGCCGCACGGGCAGGGATTGGTCGCGGCGACCAGCATCACCCGCGTCGGAAACTCAAGTGCCCGCTGGCCGCGAACGATCGTGACACGGCCGTCTTCCAGCGGTTGGCGGAGCGCCTCGAGTGTCGGACGCGGAAACTCGGACAGCTCGTCCAAAAAGAGGACGCCCAGATGCGCGAGGCTGGCCTCGCCCGGCTTGGGCGGGGAGCCCCCGCCAACGAGCCCGGCGGACGAGATCGTGTGATGAGGCGCCCGAAACGGGCGGCACCGCACGAGCCCTCCGGCGTGCACCCCCGCGATGCTGTGGATTCGCGTTACCTCCAGCGCCTGATCCCGGGTCAGGGGCGGCAGGATCGACGGCAGCCGCCGTGCGAGCATCGTCTTGCCGGTCCCTGGCGGGCCCTCGAGCATCAGGTTGTGGCCGCCCGCGGCCGTGATCTGTAGGGCCAGCAACGGGACGGCATGCCCTCTGACGTCATCCAGATCCGGCTCGACGGGTGCGCTCGATGCCTGTTGGCGTCGCGGCAGAGGCGGAGTCCGCAGCCCGATGATCGCGTCGACAGCCTCGGCGAGGCCGTCAACCCCGGCGACCTCGATCCCATCGACCAGCGCGGCCTCGCGTGCGCGCTCACGCGGGACGACGAGCCGTGGGATATCCGCCCGCCGCGCACCCTCCGCGACGGCCAAGACGCCGGGTGCGTCGCGCAACTCTCCGCCCAAGGACAGCTCGCCGAATACGGCGACGTCCGTGAGCGGCGCCGGCGGAATCTGCTCGCTGGCGGCGAGCACCGCCAGCGCCAGCGCCGCGTCGAACCCCGGGCCTGCCTTGCGCAGCGACGCCGGCGCCAGGTTGGCAGTTATTCGGCTCTGCGGAAACCTGAACCCGGAATTCTGGATCGCCGCGCGGATCCGCTCACGAGACTCACGCACCGCCGCATCGCCCAGTCCGACGATCGTGAACGCCGGCAGACCGGCGCGGATGTCGACCTCGACGGTGACGCGGCGTGGCTCGACGCCGTCGATCGCGAACGTGGAGACACGGGACAACACCGGCTCGACCGTACGGTCTCATTCGCGACGGATCTGCGACGCCATGTGCCGACTCTGCACCGGTTTCGATCCGATGGCCAAAATCGGCACGAAGCCATCACCGAGCGAGACGAACTCGTGACATATCGGGCCCTAGCGTCGAGCGGCATGACAGCCCGACCGGACAAAGCCCGAGGTGACCGAGACGGGGCATCGTGACCGGCGGCGCGCCCGCCTCGGCGCCGCGGGTGAGCAACTCGCCGCAGAGCATCTCACTCAGACGCGGCTTCAAGATCGTCGAACGCAACTACAGGACGCGCTGGGGCGAGCTGGACATCATCGCGTTGAAGGACCGCACGATCGTCTTCTGCGAGGTGAAGACTCGCGTGGTCGGGCGCGGCCCCGACGGCATCGACCCCGAGGCCCGGAATCCGCTCGAGTCGGTGCACTATCGCAAGCGCTCGAAGATTCGCCGCATGGCCGCAAGTTGGCTCGTCGAACGACGCGAGCGCCCGCGTGCTGACGAGCTGCGGTTCGACGCGATCGGCGTTGCGGTCGACGCGACCGGCGCGCTGCTGCGGCTCGACCATCTGGAGGGCGCCTTTTGACCGACACATACGCCCCCGCTCAGCCGGGGAATTCCGTGACCAGCAGCGGGCGTCAGCCGAGCGACAGCTGCTGGTAGGCGGCCGACTGGAACGACAGCCGGTGCAAGGGCGTCACCCCAAGCCGCTCGATCGCCTGGCGGTGCTCCGGGGTCGCATAGCCGACATGCTGGGCGAAATCGAAGCCCGGGTGACGCTCGTCGGCCCGACGCATGTACCGGTCGCGTGTCTCCTTGGCGATCACGGAGGCGGCCGCGATCGCCGCGCTCGTGTGGTCGCCCCCGATCACCGCCCGCTGGGCAAAGCCGAGATCCTCGACCGGAAAGCCGTCGCTGAGGCAAACACAGCCCTCGCGGGCGACGCCTCGGAGAGCGTCGCGCAGGGCGCGCAGGTTGGTCACGTGCAGGCCGCGTTCGTCGATCCCGGGTGCGCACCTGGACACGACGGCGACCTTCGTCGCCAGCCGCAGAATCACCGGATAAAGCTCGGCGCGACTCGCCGGCGCTGCAGTTGGAGTCGTTCAGAGCCGACAGCGCGCGAATGTCCGCCGGCCGAACAGATTCCATGTCGAACAACACTGCCGCGGCGACCAGCGGCCCCGCCAGGCAGCCTCGCCCGGCCTCGTCGGCGCCGGCAACGAACCTGACGCCGAGCGAGCGGTCGTGACGGAAGAGCTTCGGACCGGGCGGACGACGCTTCATGCGCGGCGCGAGCGCACCATGGTCGCCCGCTCGGCCTGCCGACCCGGCGCCCCTAGAAAAACCCGATCCGGCCGATCGGCCAGTAGGTGAAGAACGCCGTCCCGATGAGCCACTTCTGCGGTACCGGGCCCCAGAAACGGCTGTCGTCAGACTCACCACGGTTGTCGCCCATCATGTAGTACATCCCGGCCGGAACAGTGATCGTGGACGGGAACGTACAGTTCGAAGGCCCCGAGTTGCAAGGCTGGACGTAGCTACCGTGTTCCTCGACACCGTTGCGATAGACGTGGCCGCGATGATCCTCAGGTGATCGCCGGGCAGGCCAACGACCCGCTTGACGAACGTCTGGGTCGATTCGGCGGGTGTCGGTTTATCGCACGCCTGTCGGCGGCCGGCCCCCTGCGCGGGGTTTCCACAGTTCGGCTCCACAGGGTCAGCCCCGGCCGGAGGGTGAAAGACGACCACGTCGTCGATTCCCGGGCTCGTGCTGAGCCGACTGACCAGGATCCGCTGCCCGATCTGAAGGGTCGGGACCATCGACGGACTCGGGATCCGGTAGGGCTTGACGAGGAACGCCTGAATCAGCAAAGCCAGACCGATCGCGATCGCGACCGTGATGACCAGCTCGACGATGTTGCCGACCAGGCCCTTCGGCTGATCGCGCTTCCTGCGCGTCTTCAGCATGTGCTCGCGCCCTTAAGACTCACAGGAAGCCAACCCGATCGGGTGGCCAATACGTGAAGAATGCCTTGCCGATCAGCCAGGAACGCGGCACTGGTCCCCAGAAACGGCTGTCGTCGGAGTCGGGCCGGTTGTCGCCCATCATGTAGTAGTCGTCCTTTGGAACGACGATCGTTCGTCGGAAGGTGCAAGCCGGGGCGCCATCGCATGGGATTGTGAACGAGGCGGGCTCCCGTTTTCCGTTGCGGATCACGTGCCCGTCCTCAATCTGCAGGTGGTCCCCTGGGAGGCCCACCACGCGCTTGACGAACGTAACCGAAGAGGCCCGCTGCTGCGCCACATCACAGGGCTGCGCACCGAATTCACCACTTGTCAGCTGACCTTGGTTCGGATCGGCACAGGTCGAATAATTCGCGGGCGGGTGGAAGACCATGACGTCGCCGATATGCGGCGAGCTGAAATGCATCCCGATCCGGTCGACGAGGATCCGTTGGCCGATGGTCAGCGTCGGCTCCATCGAACCGCTCGGAATCCGATAGGGCTTGACGACGAACGCTTGGACCAGCAATGCCAGACCAACCGCGAGGGCGACGACGACGAGCGTCTCGCCGGCCGAGCGCAGCAGCGACTTCTTGGCCTTCGTCAAGACGTCGACCCCCGTCCCGCGTCCGGGGCTCTTAGGAGTCGTCCGCTGAGTTCTCGCCGGCGTCTGGCGCTGCCGCCGCGGCGTCTGGCTCAGCGGCGGCCTCTGCCTCGGTGGCGACCTCGGACTCGGCGACTTCAGCCTCCGCCACGGTGGCGACCTCGGGCTCGGCGACTTCAGCCTCCGCCACGGTGGCGACCTCGGGCTCGGCGACTTCTACCTTCACAGCCTCGGCTTCGGGCGCAGACACGACGTCCACCGGTTCGGCCGTGGGCTCGAGCTCGGTGTCGTCATCCATCGCCGGGTACAGGAGCTCGCGCTCGATCGCCTGTTCGGGACCCGTATTCCGCCGCTCGCGGACCCGCGCACGCTTGCCGACTCGGTCCCGCAGGTAGTAGAGCTTCGCCCGGCGAACGTCGCCGCGAGCGGCAAC
The DNA here is from genome assembly GCA_963805095.1 of uncultured Solirubrobacterales bacterium. Lineage (GTDB taxonomy): Bacteria > Actinomycetota > Thermoleophilia > Solirubrobacterales > Solirubrobacteraceae > Palsa-465. The sequence goes on along the minus strand of CAWDSW010000004.1, from coordinate 278,408 downwards.
CTCGATCCGCTCGATCTTGGGCGAGTGCAGCGGGAACGTCCGCTCGACACCCACCCCGAAGGACTGCTTGCGGACGGTGAAGGTTTCGCGGGCACCATGGCCCTGGCGCTTGATCACGACTCCCTCGAAGACCTGCGTTCGGCGGCGGGAGCCCTCGATCACCTGGAAATGGACACGCAGCCGGTCACCTGCGTCGAAGTTCGGGACCCGGCGGAGCTGGGCGCGCTCCAGGTTTTCGATGACGGTGCTCATGCCTCGTTCTATCCGCCGGCAGCACCGGCTCAGGTCAAACGTAGAAAGGAATCAGGGCGCGCCGAGCGCGCGGCGGCCTATGGTAGCGGACCCGTCTGCTCGCGCGTCCGAGCCTGCTCCAGCCGCCACTGCCGGATGTTCTCGTGATGCCCCGACAGCAGCACCTCCGGGACCGCCCAACCGCGATAGGACGCGGGCCTCGTGTAGTGGGGGTATTCCGGGGCGCCGCCGAGCGCCCGGCTGAACGACTCCTCGACCGCCGAGTCGGCGTGTCCAAGCGCGCCGGGAAGCTTGCGCAGCACCGCGTCACAGACCACCATCGCCGGCAGCTCGCCCCCCGCGAGCACGTAGCGTCCGATCGACAGCCGATCGCTCGCGAAATGCTCGACGATCCGCTCATCGAAGCCCTCATACCGGCCGCACAGGACCGTCAGCGTCGGTTCAGTGCTGAGCTCCTCCACCAGGGCGTCGTCGAGAACGCGTCCGCCGGGCGTCAGGGCGACCACGCGCCGGCGGGAGCGCAGGGACACCGGATCGGTTCCGTAGTGGGCCCGCAGCGCCGCCTCCACGACGTCGACCCGAAGCACCATGCCAGCGCCACCGCCGAACGGGGTGTCGTCGACCTGGCCGCCGCTCAGCGGCGTGTGGTCGCGGTAGTTGACGTACCCGAGCCGGTGCCCCGCGGCGACCGCGTTACGAACGTGTCGCTGGGACTCGAACCACTCGAACGCCTCCGGGAACAGGGTGAAGATGTCGATCTCCATTAGGGCCTTATCTGCTCTCGCCCAGAAACTCGAGGTCGACGTCGATGATCCGGTCGTCCAGGTTGACGCTGCGGACCGCGTCGCTGACCAGCGGGATCAGGAGGTCGCCAACGTCACCGCGGTCAACCTCCAGTACCTCGCAGGAGGGCAGCGCGAGCAGCCGACGCACGGTTCCGACCTGATGCTCGCCGTCTCGCACCGCCAGTCCCTCCAGATCCTCGGCCCACCACTCATCATCGTCGAGCGCCGGCGCTACCGCCCGCGGCACGAGCAGGTCAAGGCCACGCAGCGCCTGCGCTGCGTCGCGGTCACAACAGCCGTCGACGCGCAGGATCAACCGTGCGCTGTGCCCGCCGCGTCGTTCAATCAGCCGCTGAGTGCCGCCGACCATCACGCGCTCGCCAAGCACCAACAGCGTCGGCACGGCCTCGGCCACACGAAAGCTCCCGTCCAGCCCATGCGGACTGCCGACCCGGCCGGCGTACAACCAACCGCCGTCAGCCGTCGACGATGTCGACGAAGACGCGCTGCCCATGACGTGCCGCCGCGCTCTTGACGACGGTGCGCAGTGCGATCGCGGTGCGGCCGCCTCGCCCGATCACGTTCCCATAGTCGTCGTCTGCCACCGACAACTCGAGCACGACGATGCCGGCGTCCTCGCGGACCTCGTTGACGCTGACCTTGTCCGGTTCGTTGACCAGCCCCCGAGCGAGGTACTCGAGCAGCGCCCGTGACGAGGAAGCGTCGTCGGTCAACCCGAGATGCCCTGCGTACGCAGGAGCTTGCGGACCGTGTTGGTGGGCTGGGCGCCGCGCGCCAGCCAGTCCTTGATCCGAGCCTCGTCCAGGACGATCGTCGACGGCTCTGTCTGTGCGTTGTAATGCCCGACGGTCTCGATCACGCGACCGTCGCGCTTGGATCGCTGATCGGCGACGACAACCCTCCAGATCGGGTTCTTGCGTGCACCGACGCGCGTTAGTCGAAGTCTGACTGCCATAAGTCGACTCGTGAGGGTAGCGGGTTTCAGCCTGAAGGTCCTACGGACCCCAATGGCGCTACCGGCTCTGTCGCAGGAGCGCACCGAGATCGGGGGTGCGGCCCTGCGAGACCTGACGCATCAGCTTTCGCATCTCCTCGAACTGCTTGATCAACGCTTTGACCGCCTGAACGTTGGTCCCCGACCCCCTGGCGATCCGGAGCCGCCGAGACCCCTTGATCAGCTCTGGATGGCGGCGTTCTTGCGCTGTCATCGACGTGATGATCGCCTGGATCCGGTCGAACTCGCGCTCGTCGACCTTGACTCCGCGCAGCTCCTTGCCAAGTCCCGGGATCATTCCCAGCAGGTTCTGCAGCGGCCCGAGCCGACGGATCTGGCCCATCTGATCGAGGAAATCGTTGAGGTCGAACTCTGACTTGCGGAACTTGCGCTCGAGCTCGGCGGCGTGGTCGGCGTCATACGCGCCCTGTGCCTTCTCGATCAGAGTCATCACGTCGCCCATGCCGAGAATCCGCTGTGCCATCCGATCCGGGTGGAAGCGCTCGAACTGATCGAGCTTCTCGCCGGTCGACGCGAACAGGATCGGCCTACCCGTGACCGCTTTGACCGACAGCGCCGCGCCACCACGGGCGTCGCCGTCGAGCTTGGTCATGATCACTCCGTCGAACTCGACGGCCTGGCCGAACTCCTCGGCGACGTGCACTGCGTCCTGGCCCGTCATCGCATCCACCACGAGCAGGACCGAATCGGGCTCGATCGCCGCGCGGATGTCGGCGAGCTCCTGCATCAGCTCAGCGTCGATGTGCAGGCGGCCGCTCGTGTCGACGATCAACACGTCCTTACCCTCGGCCTGTGCTCGTTGTTTGGCCCAGGTGGCGATCTCAACCGGGTTGCGGTCGGTCCCCTGCTCGTACACGACCGCGCCGGCCTGACCACCAACCTTGATCAGCTGCTCGACCGCAGCCGGCCGGTATACATCGCAGGCAGCGACCGCGACCGACGAGCGATGCTCCTGCTTCAGGAAGCGCGCGAGCTTGGCCGTCGCGGTCGTCTTGCCGGAGCCCTGGAGTCCCGCCATCAGGATCACCGTCGGGGGTCGGGGCGAAAACCGCAGCTCCTCCGCCTCCCCGCCCATCAGCTGCGTGAGCTCGTCGGCGACGATCCCCACCACCTGCTGGCCAGGGTTGAGCTGGCCGATCACGTCGGCTCCGAGTGCTCGCTCCTTGACCGCGGCCGTGAACGTCCTCACGACCTTGAAGTTGACGTCCGCCTCCAGCAGCGCCAGCCGGATCTCGCGCATGGCGGCGTTGACGTCGGCTTCGGTCAGCGTCCCGTGTCCGCGGACATCGGCCAGGGTCGCCTGCAGCTTGTCGGCCAGCGAATCGAACATCGCTACTCGGAGTCCGGGCCTTCCTGGGGTACGGCATGGTTCCCGGCCCGACCCGCGAGGCCCTTGCCGAAGGCCTCACCGATTCCGCTCACGGCTTGGGAGAACTCGGAAGGGATCACGAACACCTTGTTGGCATCGCCCTTGGCCAGCTGCGGAAGCATCTGCAGGTATTGGTAGCTCAGCAGTTGCGGGTCGGGCTTTCCGGTATGGATCGCGTCGAAGACCGTCGCGATCGCCTGTGCCTCTCCCTCGGCGCGCAGGATCGCCGCCTGCTTCTCACCCTCGGCGGTCAGGACGGCCGCCTGCTTGAGGCCTTCGGCCGTCAGGATCTGGGACTGTTTGACGCCTTCGGCGTTGAGGATCGCCGCGCGACGATCGCGCTCGGCGCGCATCTGCTTCTCCATCGAATCCTGGATCGAGCCGGGTGGGTCGATCGATTTCAGCTCGACGCGATTGATCCGGATCCCCCACTTACCGGTCGCTTCGTCGAGCACGCCGCGGAGCTGCGCGTTGATGTGGTCGCGACTTGTCAGCGCCTGCTCCAGCGTCAGGGAACCAATCACGTTTCTTAGGGTAGTGACGGTGATCTGCTCGATCGCCTGCAGCGGATTGGCGACCTCGTAGGTCGTCGCGCGTGCATCGTTGATCGTGAAGTACAGGACCGTGTCGATCTGCACCACAAGGTTGTCCTCGGTGATCACAGGCTGCGGCGGGAACGACACCACCTGCTCGCGCAGATCGATGAGCGGCTTCAGGCGGTCGACGAACGGGACGACCAGCGACATCCCCGGGTTCAGCGTGCGGTGATAACGGCCGAGTCGCTCGACGATCCCGGCACGGGCCTGCGGGACGATCCGGATCGTCCGGGCGAACACGACCACCAGGAAGATCACGACTACAGCCGGGATGATTACAGCAACCATGCAAGGTTCCCTCTCACTCGATAACGAGCGCCGTGGCGCCCCTGATCTCGATTATCTGGACCGGCGTTCCAGCCTCGATCACGTGCCCGTCGTCGAAGGCGCGGGCGGTCCAGACCTCGCCGTCGATCCGCACGCATCCCACGCCCTCATCGTTGGCGATCCTCTCGAGCACGATGGCCCGCTTGCCGATCAGCGCGGCCGCGCCGGTCCGTAGCGGCGGCGAGGATCGCATAAGCCGCGACTGCACGATCGGTCTGAACAGCAGCAGCGTCATGATCGACACCACGACGAACACGATCGCCGCCGCTGCCTCGCCGCCGCCGGCGGCGTCAGTGATCGCCGCGAGCAGCCCGCCTACAGCGAATGGAGCAAGGAAGAAGCCGGTAGTGATGAGCTCGCCGACCCCGAACGCACAAGCCACAACGAGCCACACAATCCATCCGGACATCTCGCCACGAGCTTAGTGCTTTCACCTCGGGCATTGGGCGGTCTCGGCGGCGCCGCGGGGCTCCAGCGCGCTAGCCGCTACGACTCGGAGCTGACCAGCGCACGGGCGAACTCATCGGCGTCGAATGGCCGCAGATCCTCCAGTTGTTCGCCGACTCCAATGAGCTTCACCGGGATCCCGAGCTCGCTGGCGATCGCCAGCGCGATTCCACCCTTCGCGGTCCCATCGAGCTTGGTCAGAACCAGGCCCGAGACGTCGATCGCCTCGGAGAACAGCTGCGCCTGGCGAAGGCCGTTCTGGCCGGTGGTCGCATCGACGGTCAGCAGTGTCTCGTGTGGCGCCTGCGGAATCTGCTTGGCGATCACCCGCCGAATCTTGGCGAGCTCACCCATCAGGTCATCCTGTGTGTGCAAGCGCCCGGCGGTATCGACAATCACGACGTCGGCTCGGTCGTGGACGGCGGTTGCGACGCCCTCGTACGCGACGGAACCGGGATCGGTGCGATCGGGCCCGCGGACGAACGTCGCGCCCGCCCGCTCAGCCCAAATCCCGAGTTGCTCGACGGCGGCGGCGCGAAAGGTGTCGGCGGCCACCAGCACGACCGAGTGGCCGAGCTGCCGGCTGAGATGGTGGGCGAGCTTGCCGGCGGTGGTCGTCTTACCGGTGCCGTTGACGCCGGCCATCAGGATCACAGTCGGCTTCGCTCGCAGATCGATTCGATCATCGCCGGTCCGAGCGATTTCGGCGAGCAGTTCCGTCAGCCGCGCGGTCAGCGCTGCGCCGCCGGTGATCCCGCCGTCGGTCGCCTCCTGTTCGAGCTGCCCGACGACGTTTGCTGTCGTCCGGGCGCCGACGTCCGCGTAGATCAGCGCCTCCTCGAGCCGCTCCCAGCTTTCGTCGGTCAGCTCGTCCGAGAGCGTCGCCTGAATCTCTGCGCTCAGCGCCTGCCGAGTCTTGCGCAGGCTCTCCCGCAGCCGCCGGAAGCGGCCGACGCGCCGCTCCTCGGCGACCGGCTCAGGCTCGGCCGCGACCGCCACCGGTGGCCCGTCGACGACGAACAGATCTGGCCAGTCTCGCGCCATCAGCCCCGGTTCAAGCAGCTTCGCGGGCCGGCAGCCGGCGCGAGATCACCTTGGAGATGCCGTCGCCGCCCATCGACACGCCGTACAGCGAATCCGCGGCCTCCATCGTGCGGCGCTGGTGGGTCACGACGATGAACTGGGCGCGCTCCGAGTAACTGTCGAGCAGATCCAGGAAGCGGTCGATGTTGAGGTCATCGAGCGCGGCTTCGACCTCGTCCAGGATGTAGAACGGGCACGGCTTCGCGAGGAACACGGCGAACAGGAAGGCAAGCGCCGTCATCGACTTCTCCCCGCCCGACAGCAGCGTGAGCCGCTTCATCGCCTTGCCCGCAGGGGTGATCTCAATCTCGACTCCGAGCAGCTCCTCGGCTGTTCCATCGCGCTCGTCCAGATCTGACTCCCGCTCCGCGTCGGATTCGCTGTCGGGATCGACTGCGCCGACATCCTGGCCGCCGAGCACCCGCGCCTGGCGCTCGGTCTCGGAGACGAGCCGGAGCCGCCCGGTGCCACCGGGGAACAGACGCGCGGCCAGCTCCTCGAAGTTCTCGGCTGCGGCCGCGAACGTCTCCTCAAAGGTCTCGCGGATCTGCCGGTCGGTGTCGCGGATCAGCCCCTCCAACTCACGCATGGCGGTCTCGAGGTCGTTCCGCTGCCGCTCGAGCTCTTCGACGTGCGCGAGCGCATCGGCGAACTCCTGCTGGGCCAGCGGGTTGACGGGGCCAAGCTGCTCTCGGCGCCGTCCGAGCCGTTCCAGGCGACCGGTCAGCTCCACACGCTCCTGCTCGGGCAGCGGCTCGGGGGCGGGCAGGGGCTGAAGCTGCAGCTCTGTCGCGAGCGTCGTCAATGCCTGCTCGGCGTCGGCCGCCTGGTCGCGTGACCGTTGGGCTCGGACCTCGACCGCCGTCAGCTCCTCGCTCGCCGCGTGCAACCGATTCTGTATGCCCGCCTCCTCCTGTGCGCAGGCGCGCAGCTGCGCCGCGACGCTCTCCCCCGCCTCACGATCGGTAGCCAGGGCGGCTTCGAACTCGGCCCGGCGCTCGCCGATGGCCGCGAGGATCGCCTCCAGATCTTCGCCGACCCCGGCGATCACCGGGCCGAGCGCCTCGTCCCGGGCGATGCCGGCCCGCAGACGTTCGATCCGCTCCGTGCGCTCGGCGCGATCGCGCTCGACGCGCTCGACGCGAGCCCGCTCGGCCCTCAACTCCGCGTCCACCTGAGCCCGGCGGCCGGCGGTCGGGCCTTCATCCGGGGCGGACCGGCGGCGCTCAATCGCGGCAACGAGTCGGCGCGTCTGCTCGGCGGCCTCGTCGCGCTGAACCGCCGCCGACCGATGCGCCGTGATTGCGGCTTCACGGGCGCCGTCGAGCCGGCTCGCCTCGGTGACCGCGGCCTCGACCTGCACGCTGGCCGATTGCTCGGACTGGACCGCCGCCTCGCTGGCGGCGATCAGCACGTCACGACGGTTGCGCTCGGCGAGCACCCGCTCCTCGCCGACTGCGGCTGCCTGTCGCAGCTCGCGCGCGGCGGGCGCGAACACCCGTCCCGAATGGGTGACCGCGACGCCGTCGAAGTCGTCGGCAACCTCATCGAGGCGGTCGACCATCCAGACGTTCCGCAACAACCAGCGGGCGAGCACGGCCGGCTCGTCATCGCCGGCGACTTGCTCGGCCAGCCGCTCGGCCCCGGGCACCGGCGCAACAGGTGGCGTCGCGTGGGCCTGTGAGCTCGGATCCGAGGCCCCGGCGAGCCCTCGTCCACCGGCGATCACGACCCTGCCGCCTTCGCGGCTCGCCCGCTCGAGCAGCGCCGCCGCCTGCTCGCGGTCGCTTGCCAGGGCCGCGCCGAGCCTGCCGTCAAGCGCAGCGGCAACCGCCAGCTCGTATCCGGCGGAGACGGTCAGCGCGTCGGCCAGCGAGCGGGCGCCTCCCGGGGTGGACTGATGGCTGCGCAGAAACTGATTGACCGCGGCGAGCTCGCCGCCGACCCGAGCGCTGTGGCGCCGTGCGGCCTCGGCGCCGTGCTCGGCCTCGCGGACCTGCTCCCGGGCCTGCTTGTAAACGGCTTCGGCCTCCTCGCGAGCGACCGCCGCCTGCAACAGCTGCTGCTCGCGCTCAACCTCGAACTCGGCTGCGCCCAGACGCTGCTGTTCAAGCTCTGCGAGCTGCCGAGCCACCTCTGCTTCGCGGTCACGGTCGAGCGCTTCGAGCTCAGCGGCGAGCGTCGCGATCCGCGCTTGCGCGTCGGGATCGGGCCGATCGGCTTCGTGCACTGCCTCCAGGCGCTCGAGCGACGTACGGCCGCGTTGAAGCCGGTCCGTGACCGTCACCGACGCCGCTCTGACCGCGTCGGCCCGATAGCCGACGCGGTCAGCCGCAGACTGCGCCGCGAAGCTACGCCGGGACAGCTCCTCGCGTTGGCTGGAGCGAGCCGCGAGCGCCTCCTCGGCCTCGCGCCGCCGGGCCGCGATTGCGTCGAACTCGGCCTCGAGCCGCTTCCTCGCCTCGCGTGCAGAAGCGACCAGCGTCGCAGCGTGCTGCACCTCGGCGCGTCGCGCTCGCAGATCATCGCGGGCGAGCTGCCAGCGCACCTCGAGGGTCTGGCGATGGAGGCGCTCGTGTAGCTCGGCGGCCTCGGCTTGTCGCTTGAGCGGCCGCAGCCGCGACCTCGCCTCGCGTTCGACGTCGAGGGCGCGATCGAGGTTCTCCTGGGTGTGCGCCAGCTTCAACTGCGCCCGACGGCGGCGCTTGCGGTGCTTGCCGAGGCCGGCGGCCTCTTCGATCAGGAGCCGGCGGTCCCCTGGCTTTGAGGTGACGATCGCCTCCACCCGTCCCTGGGAGATGACCGAGTGCATCTCCTTCCCGAGACCGGTGTCGGACAGCACCTCCAAGAGGTCAACCAACCGGCACCGAGCGCCGGCAAGGCGGTACTCGCCGTCGCCGGTGCGGTCGAGCCGACGGACGATTGAGACCTCGGGCCCGAGGCCGAGGGTTCCCTCGGAGTCATCAAGGACAAGCTCTACGGTGGCGCCGGTCGCCGCTTGCCGGCCGGGAGCGCCGCTGAAGATCACGTCCTGCATCGAGTGACCGCGGACGGCGACCGGCGACTGCTCGCCGAGCACCCACAACACCGCGTCGGTCACGTTCGACTTCCCGGATCCGTTCGGTCCGACGATCACGCTCGTGCCCGGTCCGAACTCCAGGCGCGTACGGTCGGGAAACGACTTGAAGCCCTTGAGGGTGATGCTCTTCAGGTACATCAGCTGTTCATCGCCTCGGGTGGATCACCCGCGCATCGATTCGAGCGCGACTTGGGCGGCGATCTGCTCGGCATCCTTCTTGCTGCGCCCGCTGCCGCGACCGATCTCTTCCTCGCCGATCTGGGCCACGACGGTGAAGGTGCGGTCGTGCGGCGGTCCTTGCTCGGACACGACCGCGTAGCTGACCAATGCTCCGCGGCGGGCGAGCCGTTCCTGAAGGGCCGACTTGAAGTCCACCGGGTGCTCGAGCGCCTCGTCCAGCTCGGCCGCGAACGCCTCCACCACCGCCTTCGCCGTTCGCTCGTATCCGAACGTCAGAAAGCAGGCGCCGATAACCGCCTCGATCACCGAGGCCAGCACGCGCTCGGTCGCGACCAGTGCCGGCACGCTCGCCGCCGCCCCGGCAGGCGCGGCCGCCGCAAGCCGGTCGGGCACGCCCAGCCGCTCGGCGACCGCCCGGCAAGAGCGGCCCGAAACCGTCTGGGCCCGAATCTTCGTCAGCTGCCCCGCGCCGAAGCGCTCCGCCTCGAGGCTCGGGTAAAGGTGTGAGGTGATCGCCAGCGACAGCACACTGTCCCCGAGGAACGCGAGCCGCTCGTAGGAGTCAGCCCGTCGCGTGGTCCACGAGGCGTGCGTGAACACGTGGACGGCCAGCTCCCTCGGAAGCTCGTCGAGCAGTGCGCGCAGCTCCGCCTCAGACCCGCGGCTGGCGATTGGCTCAGTCGCCACCGGCCGCCGGACTGCTGGGGGTCGAATTCGCGATCGGGACTGCGCCCTGGTCGGGTGGGTCCAATTCTTCGACGGCCTCATCGAGACCACTCGCGAGCACGAACTCGACCGCCTGTCCGACGGTCAGGATCCTGGTTGCCTGCTCATCCGAGATCTTCACGCCGTAGCTGTCCTCGAGCTCCTACGACGAGCGTGTAGAGATCGAGCGAGTCGGCCTCGAGATCCTCACGGAACCGGGTCGCTTCACCGATCGATGTCGGATCGACCTCGAGTTCCTCGGCAAGGTGGGCGCGAATCGCGGAGAGAATCTGCTCGCGAGTCATTGGCCCGCCACCGTAGCCGTCTGCTCGGACGTGGTCGAAGGATCGCCCGACGCGACCTGTGGCCCCGCCACGCCGTCGGCGTTGCCGTCGGGCCGTCGGCTCGCGTCGGCGTCGGCGGAGAGGTGGTGCGGGCGGACATGCAGCGCACCCGCCTCCTGCAATGCGGCCTGGGTCCGGGCGATCACGTCCTGCTCCACGCCGCGTGCTGCGACCTCGATCGCCTGGGAGAAGCCCCGCTGGCTGAATCGGCCGTGCGCGACGACCCCGATCTGCCGGAGACCGAGCATGTAGGCGCCGCCGGTTGTCTCGGGATCGATCTCCTGGCGCAGGTCACGAACCGACGGCGCCAGCAGAAAGCCGCCGAGCTTGGCTCGCGAGGAGCGCATCGCCGCCATCCTCATCGCCTTCATCGTCCGGCTGGAAACGCCCTCGATCAGCTTCAGGGCGATATTGCCCGAGAAGCCGTCGGTTACGACCACGTCGGCGACGCTCTCCATCACGTCGGTGCCCTCGATGTTGCCGATGAAGCGCAGGCCTGCACCCTCATCGCCGCTGAGCCGCTCGTACACCTGCTTGAGGTCCTCGGTCCCCTTCGTCGGCTCGGTCCCATTCGAGAGCAGCGCCACGCGCGGGGATGGTGTTCCCATGACCGCCTGGGCGAAGGCTGAGCCCATGTGGGCAAACTGGACGAGGTGCTCCGGTCGGCAGCTGACGTTCGCGCCGACGTCGAGGACCAGGACCGGGCGGTCGTCGGGGCGCGGGATTGGCAGGGCCAGTGCCGGCCGGTAGATGCCGCGCGCCTTCTTGAGGTGCGACAGGCCCGCAGCAAGCGCGGACCCGGTGGAGCCCCCAGAGACGAGCGCCTGGGCGCGTCCCGCCGCGACCGCCTGCGCGGCCTGGACGATTGACGCGTCCGGGTTCCGACGGGCCGCATAAACCGGATCGGGAGCCTTGGCGATCGAAATCGGGGCGTCGATCACCTCGACGCCGTCGGCGACCTCCCCGACCTCCGAAGCGGCCGCGAATAGCAGCACTCGGATCCCACTGGCAGCCGCTCGCGACGCGCCGGCGGCAACCTCGGCAGGTCCGAGATCAGCCCCGTTCCCGTCGACGGCGACCGTCACCGTCCGTGAAGCGCTGGTGGCTCCGAACGCCGCAAGACTTGGGGACGGGGCCACGAGCCGTTTCATTCGACGACCCCGCATACCGGATACCTGGCCCCGCCCACCCCGATCGGCGCCGGACGTCGTCCTGGGGCTCACCAATACCACCAGTGTTGGCTTCGCCCTGCGTCCTCGCTCAGCATCGGGTGGGTGGGCCCGATTCCCGGCATCCACGCGCCCGTGGAATCAGCCATCTAGTCCAGCGACGTGTCCGGCGCGATCACCTCGCGCCCCTTATAGGTACCGCAGACCGGGCACACGCGGTGTGGCAGTCGGGGGCTGTGGCAGTGGGGGCACGCGTTTGTCGCGGCAGCCGCGACCTTGTGGGTTGAGCGGCGCTTGGTTGTGCGCGAATGGGACTGTTTCTGCTTCGGGACAGCCATGCTCGCGCAGGCTAGCAGGGCCGGGAGATGACGCGGGTCCTCTGCCGGGAGATGACGCGGGGCCTCCGCCGGTCGGGGGCGCGGCCTCCGCCGCTAGGGGGCGGGACCCGAGGCGGCATGGGATTTACTCGTCCTCGAACCGGATCTCCGCGAGCTTGGCCCAGCGCGCGTCCGGTTCGGGATCGTGATGGTGCTCTGCGGACGCCTCGTTCAAGTTGGCGCCGCAGACCGGACATAGGCCCGCGCAGTCTGGCCGGCAGAGCAGCATTCCAGGCAGCATGAGCGCGAGCGAGTCGTGCGACCAAGCGGCGACGTCGAGCACTCCGCCGACCACGTATGGGGATTCGAGTTCATCGCCCCCGCCGGGCTGAGAAACCTCGAGCACGTCAACCTCGAACATCGAGGCCGCGGATTCCAGACACCGCATGCAGGGACCCTCGAGCGAGGCGCTGAAGCGCAGTCGAAGCGCGTAGCCCTGAGCGATGGTCCGGGAAACGTCAACCCGAACCGGAACCGGCGTCGGAGCGACCGCATAGTGCTCGCCTCCGAACTCGAACGGGTCGACTGGGACGGCCAAGTCGAGGCGCCGGCCCTCGCCGGGCGCGAGCCGCAGGCCGGCCAGATCGAAGCTATGAGCTCGCGGCAGATCAGCCATGAAACCGTAGGCTAGTGCCCCGCCCGCGGGCACCCAACGACGGACGGACGGGACCACTGGGGCCCTGCGTAGACTGCGCGTTCGTGTCTCGCTGGTTTCGGCGCTACGGCTTTGCCGACATCTATGACGGTCTGGTCGTCGGCGCGATTCCGCTCGACACCGAGGACGTGCGAACACTCGATTGGATCGGTGTCACCCGGGTCCTCAACCTGGTCGCCGACAAGGAATACGTCGACGGCTCGCGTCCAATCGTGACGATGGCGTTGAGCGACGCTGGGATCCACGAGCACCGGGTCCCGATCGCCGACTTCGGCTCGCTCCCCGAGGCAGCGCTCGAGGAGGCGACGACTGTCGTCAATCGGTGGCTCGACGAGGGTGTGACGGTCTACGTCCATTGCCGCGCCGGGTGGCAGCGCTCGGCGGCAGTCGCCGCGGGGGTCCTCGCGATCCGCGAGCGAGTCGACGTCGACTCAGCCCTACGGATGGTGCAATCCCGGCGCCCGTCTGCAAACCCGCTTCCGCATCAGCGCGACGATCTTCGCCGCTGGTGGTCGAGCCGGGATGGCACCGAATCAATCCGCGGCGCGCAGGTGCCGCTCGCCGAATAGCGCCGCCGGGCGATCGTCTTCGTCGGCACCCCCCACCGCTCCTTCGTCTTCAGGGGCGGCCACGTGGACGGTCCGGGCACTGATCGTGACCTGCTCGACTTCGGGCAGCTCGCGCCCCTGCGAGATGGCGCCGTGCTCGGCGAACCGCCGAGCAGAGGGGAGCACCCGCGCCTCGTATGACCCGACCGCCTCGTTGAAGGCAGCAACCGTGCTGTTGAGCCGTTTGCCGAGCGTGGCGATCAGCGTCGACAGCTTGACGAGCCTGCCGTGAAGGTCGCGACCGAGATCGGAAATCGCCTGGGCGGACTCGGCGACCCGCTCCTGCTGCCAGCCATATCCGACCGAGTGCAGCAACGCCAGCAGCGTCGTCGGGGTCGCGATCAGCACCCGTCGGGCCATCGCGTCCTCGATCAGAGCCGGGTCCGCTTCAAGCGCCGCGCCATACAGATGCTCGCCGGGGAGGAAAAGGACGACGAAATCCGGGGCGCTCTCGATGCTCGACCAATAGGACTTATCGGACAACTGCTTGACGTGCCTGCGCAGCAACCTGGCGTGATCGCGCAGGTGAGCGGCCCGGGTGTCCTCGTCGGGTGCCTCGTAGGCGTCGAGGATGCCCTGCAGCGGCGCCTTGGCGTCGACCACCACCTGTTTGCCGCCCGGGAGCTTGACCACCAGGTCTGGCCGCAGCGAACCCTCGTCGCCGTCGCTGAAACTGGCCTGCTCGATGAAGTCGCAATGGCGCACCATCCCAGCCATCTCGACCACCTTGCGCAACTGCATCTGCCCCCACTGACCGCGCGCGTTGGGTTTGCGCAGGGCGGTGACCAGGGCTCCTGTCTCGGTCCGCAGCCGTTCCTGGGTCTCAGTCAGCGTTCGCAGCTGGTTCTCCAGCCTCCCCCGCGACTCATGTCGCTCGCGGTTCAGCGCCAGCAGCTGCTGATCGACCCGCCCGAGCTGGTCGCGCAGCGGGCCAACGAGCTGCTCGACCGCCTGCTGCGCGCTTGTCCAGGTCCCCACGCGCCTCGGCCTGACTGACCGACAGCTGCGTCTTGGCGAGCTCGGTCAGGTGGCCCATGCTCGCCTGGAGAGCCTCGGCGCTGAGGGCCTTGAATGAGTCGGACATCTGCGCCTGCCCAGCTCGCAGCGCGCGGATCCGTTCGCGCATCACCAGCGCAGTGACGCCGGCACCCACGAACAGCCCAACTATCAACCAAATTGCGCTCACGCATGGAGGATGCCGCGCGGCGCGGACAGACATCGGGGCGCCGGCGAACCGGCGCGCGGCGCTACTGTTCTGAGGCGGAAATCGCCCGGCGCTCAGCGCTCGAGGGCCTCGACCGGCTCGTCCTTGCCGGCCAGGCGGTCGCGGCCACGCTGGACCGCCGCGATGAACTTCGAGAGGTTGACCTCAAGAGTGTTGAGGATCTCGTCGGCGTAATCCTCGGCGCCAAGCCGAATCTCACGCTCCCGACCGCGGGCGTCCTCGATGATGTCCTCGGCGGCGCGTTCGGCCTGCTTGGTGACCTCCTCCTCGGAGATCAGCCGCTCCTGGCGTTCGCGCGCCTCCTTGACCACCCGCTCGGCCTCGCGCTTGGCTTCCGCAAGCATCTCCTGACGCTCCTTGACGATCCAACGGGCCTGCTTGATCTCCTCCGGGATCGTCGCTCGCATCTGGTCGAGGATGTCGTAGATCTCCTCCTTGTCCACCCTGACCTGATCGGTCAACGGCATGGGCTTAGCGTTGTGGATGAGATCGTCTAGCTTGTCAATGAGTACCAGGACGTCCATAACCGAACCTCTGTTTCGTCAGCGGCCGATCCTTTCCTTCAAGGCGCTGGCCACCTCGTCGGGCACCAGATCATCGATCCTTCCTCCGAAGGTCGCCAGTTCCTTTATGCCGCTTGAGCGAATGAAACTGTACTTGGCCGAGGCCATCAGGTAAACGGACTCGATATCCGGCGCCTGCATTCGGTTGAGCTGGTTCATCTCCAGCTCGTACTCGAAGTCGGAGATCGCGCGCAGTCCCTTGACGATTGCCTTGGCCCCGCGCTCGCGTGCGAACTCGACCACCAGGATGCTGAACGGCTCAACCGTGACGTTGGGCATCGAGGCGGTCGCTCGCTCGACGAACGCGACTCGCTCCTCGGTCGTGAACAGGGTGTCACCCTTGCGGACCGGGATGTTGACGACCGCGACGATCACCTTGTCGAACATCGCCGATGCGCGGCTGATGACGTCCAAGTGACCGTAGGTGATGGGGTCGTAAGACCCCGGACAGAGTGCGATGTGGTTATCGGGCGCCATGGATTCTGATCAAGGTGTCTCCGTAACGCCGCTCGTCGGCGAGCGGCAGGTCGAGCGCCAGCGGCGATCGGCGGTCGCTCTCCGCCACCACCCTCGCACCCTTCGCGAGAACGGGCGTGAGCGCGACCGAGAGCTCCGGGCCAACCGTACTCGCGAGTCGGTATGGGGGGTCCAGGAAGACGAGATCGTATTGTGCCCCGCGGATCGCTGCCCCCTCGAGAAAGGCGATCGCCGGATGCCGACTGACCTCGGCCTCGAGTCCGAGCGCCTCGAGGTTGCGACGCACGGCAGCCACCGCGGCCGGTGCCGAGTCGACGAACACGGCGGAACCGGCGCCCCGCGACAGCGCCTCGATCCCCAGCGCCCCGGAGCCGGCGAACAGGTCAAGTACGCGTGCTTCGTCGACCGAGAACGAGAATCGAGAACAGCGCCTCGCGGACCCGGTCAGAGGTCGGTCGGGTCGCCTCCCCACGCGGCGCCCGCAGACTCGTGCCCCGATAGCGTCCTGCGATGACCCGCATGACTAGAGCTTGGCTGACAATCTCTACGCCCGAATCGCTGCCAGCGCGTCCTGCCCGTAGCGTTCGCGCAACTGGGCGCCCAGCAGTACGTGCTCCGGCTCGGCGAGCTCCGCGTCCCGATCGATCAACGTCCGCGCCCAGAGCTGCGCTCGCTCGAGCAGGTCCGCGTCGCGCGGGAATTCGACGAAGCGGTACAGCGCCCCGCCGGACTGCCTGGTCCCGACGAGCTCGCCCTCCCCTCGGAGCCGCAGATCGATTTCAGCCAACGCGAACCCGTCCGACTCGCGCACGAGCGCCTGCAGTCGCCGGGAGTCACGACGACCAAAGAGCAGACACAGCGACGCATGACTGCCGCGGCCGATCCGTCCCCGCAACTGGTGCAGTTGAGAGATCCCGTAGCGGTCGGCGTCTTCGACGAGCATCACGGTCGCGTTGGGGACGTCGATCCCCACCTCGATCACGGTCGTCGCGACCAGAACATCGGCATCCCCGGCGGCGAACGCGGCCATCGCCTCCGCCTTCTCGGCTTGGCGCAGCTGGCCGTGCATCAGCATCAGCCTGAAGTCTCGCAGCGGCCCTTCCTTGAGCCGCTCGAACTCCGAGGTGGCCGCCGTCGCCTGCAATAAGTCCGAGTCCTCGATGAGCGGGCAGACGACGAACGCCTGCCGTCCGGCTCGGAGCTCCTCGCGCATCCGTTCGTAAGCTCGCTCACGTTCCCGCTCGGTGGAGCACAGGAACGTGTCAATCGGCTGTCGCCCCTGGGGCAGCTCCCGCAGAACGGTGAAATCGAGGTCGCCATAGTTGCTGAGCGCGAGCGTTCGCGGGATCGGCGTGGCCGTCATGTGCAGCACATGAGCGCCGTCCGCCTGGCTCACTCCCCGAGCCCTTGCGATCCAGCGCCGCCCGCTGCTCGACCCCAAACCTGTGCTGCTCGTCGACGACCACGACGGCCAGCCGGTTGAACTGAACCGCCTCCTCGATCAACGCGTGGGTACCGACCAGCAGCGACAGCTCGCCGGTCGCGAGCTTCGCCAGGAGATCGGTCCGCCGCGCGCCGGGAGTCGACCCCGTCAACAGGCCGAGCCGGACATTCTCGGCTCCGACCAGCTTCTGAATCGTCTGAAAGTGCTGCTCGGCAAGCGTCTCGGTCGGCGCCATCAGCGCTCGCCTGAAGGTCATGCTCGACGGCCCGCAGCATCGCGTACAGCGCAACCACCGTCTTGCCGGACCCGACCTCGCCCATCAGCAGCCGCTGCATCGGCTCTGAGCGCGCCAGGTCGCCGTCGATCACCTCGATGGCGGCGCTCTGGTCGCCGGTGAGCGGGAACGGCAACGCTTCGTCCAGCCAGCGGGCGGTCAGCTCCCGGGGCCCCTCGATTCGCGGCGCGACCGCGCTTCGGCTGCGGCCGCGCCGGCGCTGCTGCAGGGCGACCTGGCCCAGCAGCAGCTCCTCGAAGGCAAGCCGTCGAAGGCCGCTCGTGAAGGTCCGAGTCGCCTGCCGGAAAGTGCAGGGCGCGAAGCGCGGCCGGGCGATCAGCCAACCGTTCGGTGACTCGCACCGCCACCGGCAGCGGCTCGAGCACGTCGTCGAAGCGCGGCGGCGTACCGCTGCACGAGTGCCAGGATCTGCGTCGAGGACAGACCTTCGGTCGCCGGGTAATGGGAGACCGCGGTCGCGTCGGCGGCGCCGCTCAGCGGCTCGGTCGTCGCAGCGTGGCCCTGGACGGTGAAGCCGCGCCGGGGGTCAAACCGGCCGTGCAGGATCAGCCTCGTCCCGGGGCGGTAGCGATCGACCAGCCACGGCTGTTGGAAGAACGTGACCCGCAGGGTGCCGGTGTGGTCGGCGACGGTCGCCTCGACCAGTGGCCGCATCCCGCGCCGCCGCACCGGGCGAGAGCGGATCCGGCGGACTTCCACGACGATCGTCGCGGTCTCCTCCGGGGCGAGATTCGTGATCGCCCTCGCCTCGCGCCGGTCGCGTGGCACGTGCTCGAGCAGGTCGCCGACGGTGCGCAGGCCGAGCGCCTCCGCGCCCTGCTTGGTCTTGGCGCCGTCGAGCTCCAGTAGCGCCGTCAGTCGGCGCGGAGCCGGGTAGCGCACCGGCGCGAGCTCGAGCTCATCGCGGCCCAACTGCGTCGTATCCGCGAAGGCGACCGGGAGCGTGCAGACCACCGACACAGCTTGACCGAGATCCCGGTCGTCCTAGGATCTGATGCATGAGCGGGCGCGTCGTCTACATCTCGAGGATCAAGGGAATGCCCCTTGTCGCAGCCGACGGGTCGGACCTCGGACACGTCGTCGACGTCGTGCTGGACCTGGGTGGCAGACCGCCGCGCGTGATCGGCTTCGTCGTCGGCGGCGTTCAGCGACGGCGCGTGTTCGTCAGCGTCGGGCGAATCGGCGAGATCGACACACGCGGGTTGCGTCTCCGGCGCAGCGCGATCAACCTCCGCCAGTTCGAACTGCGCCCGGGCGAGCGGCTCGCCGCCGGCGAGTTGATCGGACGTCGCGTCGGCGACCGGCGGGTCGTCGACATCGGCATCACACCGTCGCCGGAGCCGTTCGCATGGGAGGTCGCAACCGTCGCGCTCGGGACCCGACGGGTGCCCGGTCTGGGGCGCGCCCCGCAGGTGATCGACTGGAGCGAGGCAGGCGAGCTGTTCGCCGATCAGCGGCGTGTCGACCGGGAGGCGGCGACGCTCGGGGGGCTGCACCCCGCGGAGATGGCGTCGGCGATCCGCCGGCTGCCGCTGAGCCGTCGGCGTGTGCTGGCCGAGGCGCTCGAGGACGATCGGCTCGCGGATCTGCTCGAGGAGCTACCAGAGGACGAGCAGGTGCGGCTGATCGAGAACCTCGACCCCGAGCGCGTCGGCCGAGTGCTCGACGAGATGGAGGCCGACGACGCCGCCGACCTGCTCGGCGAGTTGTCCGCCGACGAGCAGGCCGAACTGCTGGCGGCGATGGATCCCGAGGAGGCCGAGCCGGTCCGCCGGCTGCTCGCTTACAAGCCGGACACCGCCGGCGGCCTGATGACCCCGGAGCCGATCATCCTCGGGCCCAATGAGACCGTTGCGCAGGCGCTGGCACATGCGCGCAATCCGGACCTGTCGGTGCCGCTCGCCGTCCAGGTGTTCGTCTGCCAGCCGCCGCTGGAGACGCCGACCGGGCGGTTCCTCGGCGTCGTCGGGATCCAGCGTCTGCTGCGCGAGGCGCCTTCGAAGCCGATCGGCCGCTGCATCGACGAGGACTGGGACCCGGTCAGCGCCGCGGCTTCGGACCGTGAGGTGGCCGCACGCCTGGCCGCGTACAACGTCGTCGCGATCCCGGTCACCGACGAGTCCGGGCGCCTTGTCGGCGCCGTCACAATTGATGACGTGCTCGATCGGGTGCCTCCCGTCCGGCTGGCGACTCACCGACACCGCTGTCTAATGGCGCGCAATGACAATCTCTCAAAGCCGCGCGGAACCCGTGGGAGCTCCGGCTACGACACCGATGCGTTCGCTCGCTTCGCGGAGTCGGTGGCGCGGTTCCTCGGCACCGGGCGATATCTCTTCGCCCAGACGGTGCTCGTCATCGTCTGGGTCTCGATCAACGCGGTCGCGTGGAGCTTGCGGTGGGACAAGTACCCGTTCATCCTGCTGAACCTGGCGTTCTCGACCCAGGCCGCCTACGCGGCGCCGCTGATTCTGCTGGCGCAGAACCGCCAGGCCGACCGCGACAAGGAAGAGGTCGAGCGCGACCGCGAGACCAACGCCCGGTCGCTGGCCGAGACCGAGTTTCTCGCCCGAGAGCTTGCTGACCTCCGGCTCGCGCTCGAGCAGAAGGCCGATCGGGAGGACATGGTCGATCCGATCGACCGGCTGACGCAGGCGATCGAACGTCTACATGGAACCGCGCTCGTGACCGAGGACGACGGCGAGTAACGGCTCCCTGGGGCCCAAAAGCCTCCCCAGAACTACTCGGCGGAGAGCAGCCACCAGTAGCTCTGCTGGCCGCCGACCTCGAGCTCCAGCTCGACCCGCCCATCGACCAACCCGCGCACGGCATCGTCATCGAGCGGAGCGCCCGGCCCTCGGAGGCAGGTCACCAGCTCGGCGTCGTCGGCGAGCCGATCCAGTACCTGACGTAGGGTCGTCGCCGGGTCTCCCCAGGCGAACAGCTCTTCGTCGACGAACCCGATCGCGTCACCGGCCTGAAACCGGCCGCGTGCGTCGTCACGGGCAGCCTGGGCAACAGCGCCCGTGTGCAGCCGGTCGAGCGCGTCGCGCATTGTCACCGCGTTGTCTTGCGCTGTGCGCCCCGGGTCGAGGCTGACCGCCGCGACCAGCCCTGCCTGCAGCGACCTGCGATGCCACCACCTCGACCGTCCGGTCGGACAGCTCGGCCGCGCGCTCGGCGGCCATCAGCACATTGGAGCTGTTCGGCAGGACGATGATCTGCTCGGCCGGCACGCCGTGGATCGCGGCAAGGAGGTCGGAGGTCGAAGGGTTGAGCTTCGGTCCGGCGTCCAGCGTCCCGACGCCCAGCGACGCGTACAGCTCCTTGAAGCCATCGCCGGTGACGACCGCAAGCGCCCCGCAGGTCCTCTCGGCTGGACGAGCGCCGTTGCCGACGCCGGCCCGGGCGTCTCCGTTGGTGGCTGGGTTGTTGGATTTGGACCCGCCCACCCCGCCGACCCCGCCCGCACCGCGTAGGCGGGCGTCACGCCTCGCGACCTGCTCGGTCATGTCGGCGATGTCGATGTGGGAGACAGCGCCGGCGACGCCGGCCAGCGCGGTTGCGGCGTCCGGGTCATCGGTGTGGACGTGGACCTTCAGCGTCGTCGCGTCGCCGACGACGAGTACCGAATCGCCGATCCGCTCGAGCTCGCGGATGAAATGCCGTTGGTCCAGCTCGGTGCCGGTGACGGCAAAGTTCGTGCAGTACCGGAAGGTGCTGGATGAGTGGTGCGGATGGGTGATGCGCGCCGCCGCGTGATGCGCGAGCTCGACCGGGGCAGATCCGCGCAGAGCCCCGACGATCCCGGCAAACAGAACCGTCAGGCCATAGCCGCCGGCGTCGACGACACCGGCCTCGCGCAGAATCGGAAGCAGGTCCGGGCCTCGCCTGACCGACTCCTGTCCCGCCGACAGCGCCCGCTCGATCACCTCGGCGAGGAGCTCGTCCTGCTCCTCGACGGTCGCACCGGGTTCGAGCCTGGTCTCCGACATGTGGGCGAGCTCGCTCGCGACCCGGTGCGCCATCTCGCGCACCACCGTCAGGATCGTCCCCTCCGCCGGGTCGCGGACCGAGCCGTACGCCTGGTCGGCGGCCCGAGCCAGCGCGGCGCCGATCAACACCGGATCGATCAGTTCACCGGGCCGGGAGACGAGTTCCTCGGCGGCCCCGCGAATCAACTGGGACAGGATCACGCCGGAATTTCCGCGCGCGCCCAGCAGCGCCGCGCGTGCAACCGAGCTGACGATCTCTTCGCGGCCGATTTCGTCAACCGTCCGGTCCGCCGTTGCATCGATCAGGTGATCGAGCTCGTGCACGACCGCTCGTAGGGTGAGCACCATGTTGTCGCCGGTGTCGCCGTCGGCGACCGGGAAGACGTTGAGGTCGTTGACCTCCTGGCGTCGTTCCTCGAGCGCGACAAGCCCGGCCTCGACGAGCGCGCGGAAGCGGAGGATTGCGGGATCGGTCACCGGCGGGCGACGGGCTGCGGGGCGGGCGCTCCTGACACGGCGCGACCGCTCGCTCTTATCGGGCCTTGGTGACCTTGCCGGCCTTCAGACAGCGGGTGCAGACGTACACGCGGCGCGGCGTGCCGCCGTCGTCGATCCGGACCCGCTGCAGGTTCGGATCGAACCGACGCTTGGTGGCGACCATCGAGTGGCTTCGGCTATTGCCGAACGAGGGACCTTTTGAGCAGACGTGGCAGACCTTTGACATAACGGCTGGCCAGTATACGCACCCCTTCGGAGTTCTCCCGGGCGCGCTCGCGATCCGCGACCATAAATCGGCAAGCGGACCACCGCACCTCGGGGGTCGCCGCTTTCTGGTCGCTGATCGACCAACCAGCCGCAACCCCCGCCCGGCGGGGACTGGCTCGCCGACTTATCGTCGCTCCCACGGCGACCGAGCCACGGCGAGCATCCGAGGCGACCAAAACTTCCCGAGCGAGCGCTCCCGGTAAGCGGTTCTCGAACAAAGGGGCGCCAGGGGTCCAAAACGACGAGACCCCGTCGTTTCCACTGCAGGTTTTGGAAGTTGTGGTCGCCACGATCTCCAGGCGCAGTCCGGCGCCATCAGAACGCGGGCGCCCGTCGCTGTCACCGAAGGCGCCCAGCCGCCGAACCCCGGCGGCCAGCTGCCGAACCCCGGCGGCCAGCCGGCGAACCCCGGCGGTCAGCCGGCGAACCCAGCCCGGCGCGGGCGCTCTGACAACTCGCGCCTGACCGCCAACGACGCCAGCGCCGCCTCGACCGCGTGGCGGCCGCTGTCCCGCTTGCCGCCGCCCTTGACCCGCGCCAGCGCCTGTTCGTAGGTGTCTACGGTCAGGACGCCGAACCCGACCGGAACACCGCTCAACAACTGCACCTCCTGGAGGCCGCGAGCGGCTTCGCTGCAGACGTAGTCGTAGTGGTCGGTCTCGCCGCGGATCACCGCACCCAGCGCGACGATCGCGTCGTAGCGCCCGCTGTCGGCGGCATATCGGGCGATCAACGGAAGCTCGAACGCTCCGGGGACCCCGAAGCTGTCGATGTCGGTGACCCCAGCCTCGAGCAATGCGTCGCGGGCGCCCTCCTCGAGCCTTTCCGCCAGATCGGCGTAGAAGCGCGCGACGCAGAGCGCGACGCGACGCTCGTCGTCAGTCGCCACTGTCCCGCCCGGGGTCGCCAGGACGCGACTCGTCGTGGGGCATCTGGTCGCCGTTGTCCCGCCCGCGGTCGTCGCGCCGCGACTCGTCGTGGAGCTTCTGGTCGCGGTTGTCCCGCGCACGCTCGTCGCGCCGGGACTCGTCGTGGAGCATCACCTCGTCGAGCGCCAGCCCCTGGTGATGCAGGGTGTGCCCGAGCTTGTCCCGTTTTGCCCTCAGGTAGGCGACGTTGTGCGGGTTGGCGACATGCTGGATCGGAACCTGGGAGGTGATCGATAGGCCGTAGCCGGCCAGGCCCGAGATCTTCTTGGGGTTATTGGTCAGTAGGCGGATGCTGGACAGCCCCAGGTCGACCAGGATCTGGGCACCGATCCCGTAGTCGCGCAGGTCCGCGGGCAACCCGAGCTGCAGGTTTGCCTCGACCGTGTCGTAGCCCTCCTCCTGCAGCTTGTAGGCGCGCAGCTTGTTCAGCAAGCCGATCCCTCGTCCCTCCTGGCTCAGGTAGAGCAGGACCCCAACGCCCTCGGATTCGATCATCGACAGCGCCGACTCGAGCTGCTCGCCGCAATCGCAGCGCAGCGAATGGAAGACGTCGCCGGTCAGGCACTCCGAGTGCACTCGAACCAAGACGTCCTGGGCGCCGTCGACGTCGCCCTTGACGAGCGCGACGTGGTGCTTGCCGTCGATCAACGATCGATAACCGACCGAAGAGAACTCGCCGAACGCGGTCGGTAGGCGAGCCGCCACGACGCGTTCGACCAGCTTCTCGGTCCGACGCCGATAGGCGACCAGGGAGGCGACGGTGATCATCTTCAGCCCGCGCTGCTCGCAGTACGGCTGCAGATCGCCGATCCGGGCCATCGTCCCGTCGTCATTCATGATCTCGCAGATCACGCCGGCTGGAATCAAGCCGGCGATGCGCGCCAGATCGACAGCCGCCTCGGTCTGGCCGACGCGCTCGAGCACGCCGCCGGGCCGTGCCTTCAAGGGAAAAACATGGCCGGGCTGAACCAACTCGCGCGGACTTGATCCCGGGTCGATCGCGACCTGGATCGTACGCGCGCGATCGGCCGCCGAGATCCCTGTACTGACGCCAGTGCGAGCCTCGATCGAGACTGTGAACGCGGTCTCGAACGCCGACTCGTTCTTGGCGGCCATCAGGTCAAGCCCGAGGTCGTCGCAGCGCTCCGGTGTCAGCGCCAAGCAGACCAGACCGCGCGCTTCCTTGGCCATGAAGTTGATCGCCTCGGGCGTGACGAACTGGGCGGCCATCGTCAGATCGCCCTCGTTCTCGCGGCTCTCGTCGTCGCAGACGACGACCATCTTCCCCTGGCGGATGTCCTCGATCGCCTCTTCGACAGTCGCGAATGGAGCGCCAACAGCCGTCATCTTGCAATCAACCTTTCGACGTACTTGGCCAAAACGTCAACCTCCAGATTCACCGTGACCCCAGGGGCCGCCGAGCCGAGGTTCGTCCGCTCGAGGGTTTCGGGGATCAGAGAAACGGTAAAGGATCGGTCGTCCAGCGCGGCAACCGTCAGCGAGATCCCGTCGACGGCGATCGATCCCTTGCGCACCACGTAGCGGGTGACTTCGAGTGGTGCGGCGATCGTGACCCGGCGGGCGAAGCCGTCCTCGAGCACTTCGACGATCGTGCCGACTCCGTCGACGTGTCCCTGCACCATGTGCCCGCCGAGCCGGTCACCCACGCGCATCGGCAGCTCCAGGTTGACGGGCGCGCCCGGCGCGACTTCGGCCAAGGAGCTGAGCCTCAACGTCTCGTTCATCACATCCGCGCTGAATGTGGAGTCCTCCACGTCTACGGCGGTCAGGCAGACCCCGTTGACGGCGACCGAATCTCCCTCGGAGAGCTCGCTCGCGAGCGTGCTGGAGACCGTCAAGCGCGTCCCCTCCGGGGACCGATGCGCGTCGAGGACCTCGCCAAGATCCTCGATCAGACCGGTGAACACCCGCTAGCCGCTTCTTCGAATGGGTCTGTGGGCACCCGGTCACGCCCTATCTCGATAGGGGTAACAGAGGACCGGGCGCGACAAGAACGCACACCTACCAAGATAAAGCCTCACCACTCGCGGATTCTCGCGGTCACCAGCAGGTCCGAAGAGAGCTGCTCAGCGGTCAGCGTCAGCGACGGCACCGCATCGGCGATCGATTCGACTCCCTCGCTCTCGAGCGGGTCGCGGGCGTTGCGCCCGCCGATCACGATCGGCGCGATGAACAGGCGAATCTCGTCGATCTCCCCGGCATCGAGGAACACGCCGGCGAGCCTCGGCCCGCCCTCCAGCAGAATCGAGGCGACGCCCTCGGCGCCGAGTTGGTCGAGCGCGGAACGGACGCGTGCCGGCTCGTTCTCGCCGGGGGCGACCATCACCTGGGCGCCGTGGCTCTCGAGAACGTCGGTCGCCGAACGCGGAGCCGCTCGTGAGACGACGACGGTCAGCGGGATCGTGCGGGCATCGGCGACCAGTTTCGAGTGGAGCGGCAGGCGGGCGAGCGAGTCGAACACCACCCGGCGCGGCTGCCGGATCGCCGTCAGCCCGTCGATCCGGGCCGTGAGCAGGGGGTCATCGGCGATGGCCGTCCCGATCCCGACGGCGACGGCATCCGACGCCGCCCGCCACCGGTGGGCCAGCTCACGGCTGGTGGCGCTGGAGATCCACTTCGAGTCGCCCTTGCGTGTCGCAACCTTCCCGTCCAGCGACATCGCAGACTTGAACAGCACCCACGGCCGGCCGGTGCGGGCGTGCTTGCGAAACGGCTGGTTCAGGAGCCTTGCCCTGAACGCCGTCTCGCCGCCGGCGACAACCACTTCGACGCCATCGTCGCGGAGAATCCCGAGACCGCGTCCGGAGGCGTGCTCGGAGGGGTCATCGGACGCGATCACGACGCGGGTGATTCCCGCCTCCAGGATCGCATCGGTGCAGGGCGGCGTGCGACCGATATGGCAGCAGGGCTCGAGCGATATGTACATCGTGGCTTGGCTGAGGTCACGCCCGGCGGCGCTGCGAATCGCCTCGACCTCGGCATGCGCGCCGCCAAGCTCGCCGTGGAAGCCCTCCCCGAGGGTCTCCTCGCCGTTGGCCAGCACCGCGCCGACCAGCGGATTCGGGCTGACATGGCCGTCGCCGCGGCGGGCCAGCTCGATCGTCCGCTCGAGATGACGGGTGTCGATATCGGTGGTCGATGGCACTGCCGGAAAAGAATAGGCGCGGGGTGTTCCGCGCTCGCGAACGCGCCGTACGGAACCCGTGAACCCGCGCCCGGGCTGGGCTACCAGAAGGGTGCCCGGGAGCCCCTACGCGTCAGGCCAGGCCGCGGCGGTCAGCGCCGTGTACGCCGCGGCGGGATCCTCTGACCCGAACACGGCCGACCCCGCCACCAGTAGGTTTGCGCCCGCCTGTGCGCACTGCGCGGCCGTCTGCCGATGGACGCCGCCATCGACCTCGAGCGCGACCTCGTCGGCGAGCGCCGCGCGCATCCGCCGCAATTTCTCGAAGGAGTGCGGGATCAGCGACTGGTTTCCCCAGCCGGGGTTGACGCTCATGCACAACGCCATGTCGAGCACCTCAGCGGCGGCGGCCTCGAACAGAGTTTCGACCGGCGTGGCCGGGCAGATCGCCGCGGCCGCGGTGCAGCCCCCTTCCCGGATCGCAGACAGCGTGTAGTGGACATGCGGGGTCGCCTCGACGTGGATCGTGATGCTGTCGGCGCCCGCCTTGACGAACTCGGCGACCTGCCGCTCCGGCCGCTCGATCATCAGGTGCACGTCGAGAATCGCGCCAGCGCCGTGAACCTGGTCCGCGAGCGCGGAGACGACGACCGGGCCCCACGTGATCGGGGGCACGAAGTGTCCGTCCATCACGTCTACGTGGATCACGCGCGCGCCGGCGGCGAGGACCTCGCCGACCTGCGAGCCGAGCCTGGAAAGATCGGCGGAGAGGATCGACGGCGCGATCTGGCGCGAGTGGATCAAACCGCCCTCAGCATGCTGCCCTTGCAGTGATTGCATTGAACGATCGCCGTTGACGACATCCGCACGATCGTCGAATGTTCCCCGCAGTTGGGGCACACCGAGACGAGCTCGAAGCGCTGGAAGCAATTCAGGCACCGGTATCTGCCGGGCGACGCGGTCGGACGCAGCCAAGGCTCACCGCACCCCGGACACTCCGGTCCAAGCTTGATCGGAGAATCGCCCACACTCCGAAATGTAACGGGACGGTCGGTTAGGTCCGGTCTCGATAGCGGCGGCACTGAACGGGGCAGGGCCTACCGCCGAGTCAGGCGAGCGATGAAGAACCCGTCGGTACGGTCGCGGCTCGGCAGCAGCTGCCGGCGCTCCTCACATACGAAGCCGTCGCGCTGCGCCACGAGGTCGTCGACAACCCCGTCACTCTCGACCCGGCTGATCGTGCAGACGGAGTAGACAAGCATGCCGCCGGGAGCAAGCGCGTCGGCGCCTGCCCGCAGCAGCTGCGACTGCGTCGCCGCGAGGTCGGCCAGCTCGCCGCGTCGCGGCTGCCAGCGTAGGTCTGGCCGCGATTGCAGCGTCCCGAGCCCGCTGCACGGCGGGTCGACGAGAACACGATCAAACAGCCGATCGGACTTGAAGTCTCGCGCGTCCTCGCAACAGACGCGGACGCTGTCCGCCCCCATCCGCTCGCGGGTGCGCTGCAGCGCCTGCGCCCTTCCGGAGTGCGCCTCAACCGCGATCACCTCCCCTGCACCGCCCATCAGCGCCGCGAGGTGCGTCGTCTTGCCGCCGGGCGCGGCGCAGAGATCGAGAACGCGATCGCCGGCTCGCGGTTCGAGCATTCGCGAGACCAGCATCGATGCTCGCGACTGCGGCATGATCGCGCCGGAGCGCCACAGCTCCGAGCCGTGCGCGTCGAAGGGGCCGCCGAGTACGAGCCCCTCCGGCAGCTCCGGAGCAGGAGTCGCGGGCACCGGGAGCGCATCAATCACCGCCTCGGGCCGCGCACGCAGCGTGTTCACCCGGATCGCCGTCTCGGCTGGTTCGTTGACCGACCGCAACATCGCGACCGCCTCCTCCGCCCCCAGCTCGCGCCACCACAGCTCCGCCAGCCAGTCGGGAACCGAGTGCAGGATCGCCGCGCCGCCCGGTGTCGAGTCTTCCAGCTCCTCCAGGAGGCCCGGGCCCTCCTTGGCCGCGCGTCGCAGCACCGCATTGACCGTCGGTGCTCCGCCGCGACTGTGAAGCTTGGCGAGCTCGACGCTGTCGTCGACCGCGGCGTAGTCGCTGACCCGATCGAGAAACAACAGCTGGAAGGCTCCTAGTCGCAGCGCCGCGAGCGCCGCGGGCTCCAATCGCTCGAGCGGCCGCGAGGAGAGTCTGGCAAGTACATAGTCGAGCGTTCGCCGGCGCTGGACGGTCCCGAACACGAGCGTGGTGGCCAACGCTCGATCCCTCCCGTCCAGCTCGGAAGCAGCACCGCGCAATGCCCGGTCGGCGAACGCCCCCTGCTCGAACACTCGTCGCAGGACCTCGTAGGCACTGGTCCTGGCCGGAGCGACGCTCACCGCCGCAGGCCGCGCAGGTAATCCTCCGCGGACATCGGACGCCGTCCGGGCGGCTGCACGGCCAACAGCTCGAGCACGCCCTCGGCACAGCCGACCAGGGGGCGAGGACCGGTAAGGTCGATGTCGCCGGCCCGCGGGCCGGCGACATCGCACACACGCGCGCGGCTGACGCCAAGGCGGCCGGCACCGTCAGGCAACTCGAGGTAGGCGCCGATATGCGGCGTCAGCGCTCTGATCCGCAGCGCGATCGCCGCGGCCGAGTCGCGCTCGGGGTGTAGGTGACGATCCTCGGCCGTGATCTTGTCGGCATAAGTGACGCCCTCTTCGGGCTGGGGGACCGGCTCGGGATCCCGGTCCAGCACGGCGACCAGGTCCTCGCCGCCGAGCTGCTGCAGGCGCTCGGCCAGGGTTCCGTAGTCGTCCTCGGACGCGATCTCGAGCTCGCTCTGGCGACAGACCGGGCCGCTGTCGAGCCCTTCCGTCAGGATGATGATCGAGATTCCGGTGCGTTCGTCACCGGCCATGATTGCCCGCTCGATCGGAGCGGCACCGCGCCAGCGTGGCAGCAGCGACGGATGTACGTTGAGGATCCGATGATCGCTCAGGAGTGGCTCCTTGATCAGGGCGCCAAAGGCGCAGACGCAGACCGCCTCCGGCCTGAACTGGGCGATGTGGTCGCGGGCCTGCTCGGAGTTCACGCTCGTCGGCTGGAAGGTTTCGAGGCCGCGGACTCGTGCCGTTTCGATCACCGGTGGCGACTGCACACGACGGCCACGGCCGCGACGGCTGTCGGGGCGGCTGACGACCAGCTGCGGCCGATGAGGAGAGTCGGCCAGGCGCTCCAGGACCGCGGCGGCGAACACCGAGGTGCCGAGATAGACGGTTCTCACCCGGTGGCTTGCTGCCATTCGCGCAGCGCGCGCATCGCCTCTTTGCGCTGCTCGCGAGCGGTGCGGCTAAGGATCAGGACCCCGTCGAGGTGGTCCATCTCATGCTGGATCACGCGTGCCTCGAGCCCCGACGCCTCGATCACGATCGGCTCTCCGAAGCCGTCCTTGGCGCTGACGCGAATGTGGACCGGTCGCTCGACCTCAACGTGGACCTCCGGGAGACTCAGGCACCCCTCCTCGGCCGTCTCCTGCGTGGATGATCGCCACTCGATCTCGGGGTTGACGAGTGCGGCGACGGGTGCCTGCTCCTGGACGCGGTAGACGAGCACCCGATTCAGCACACCCACCTGATTTGCCGCCAGACCGATCCCGAGAGCGTCACCCATCAGTGTCGCCATCCGGCCGATCTCGGCTCGCAGCGCGCCGTCAAACTCTTTGACCGGCCGCGCCTTGGTCTTCAGGATTGGGTCACCGAACTTGCGCACGTGGGCCAGCGCGGCGTCGCGGATGGCGAGGGTCTCGGAGTCGAGAGCATGATCGGCCTCGGGCTCCGGGGCGACCTCTACGACCTCTTCTTCGAGCTGCTCGGTGATCTCCGACACGTACCGAAGTTTAGTGTCGCCGCTGGACCAAGCTGGACCTGCTCGCCCCTGGACGAGCCTCGACCGGGTCGGTACGCTGGCGACGTGCTCGCCCGACGTTGACCCGGATTTACTTCGCCCCAGGGGCCCAATGCCACCCCTGGGGATCTCGCCGACCGAGCTCCGCCTCGGCCGCCGGTCCTGGCCCACGTCGTCTTGTGAGGAGCACAGTTGTCCGCTGTTGAAGTGATCAAGCTTGAGAAACGGTTTCGCCGACGTCGCGGGCGCAGGCGCACGTCGTCGGCCGCGCTCGCCGGCGTCTCGCTCGAGATCGGGCGTGGTGAGTGCGTGGCGATCCTCGGCCAGAACGGTTCGGGCAAGTCGACCCTGGTGCGGGTGCTCTCAACGCTGCTGCTGCCGGACGCGGGGCATGCGCGCGTCTTCGGACACGACGTCGTCCATGAGGCTCAGAAGGTACGGCTGCTGGTCAACCGCGTATCGGTTGAAGCATCGTTCTTCAAGCGCATGTCGGCGGCCGAGAACCTGTCCTATGCGGCGCGCTTCTACGGGCTCGGACCGAGCGCGACGCGGCGGCAGATCCCCGAGATTCTCGACCGTGTCGGGTTTCCGACCGCCAGATCGACGGAGCCGATGGAGGCCCTGTCACGTGGGATGCAGCAGAAGGTGGCGCTGGCGCGGGCACTGTTGACCTCACCGGTGCTGCTGTTGCTCGACGAGCCAACGACTGGGCTGGATCCCCGTTCCAAGCGAGAGGTCCAGACGTTCATCAACGGCATGCGCGGCGAACACGACACGACCGTTCTGCTCTGCACGCATGACCTCGACGAGGCGGAAGCGCTGGCCGACCGAATCGGGATCCTGCACGAAGGCAGATTGCTCGCGCTCGATACCGGCCCCGAACGCCTACCTCGTCAAGCGCTACGGCTGGTGGGAGCTCGCGTTCCTGGTGTGGACCGTCGCCAACACGCTGACGGTCGTCTTCATCGCAAAGGGGTTCGCCGCCACCGGTGGCCATCTCAACGTTGAGCGGGAGACGGCCTCGCTGTTGATCGGCGCGGTGATCTGGTCATACCTCGGGATCATCTTCGAGGTGCTGACCGAGACGGTCGCCTGGGAGCGCTGGGAGGGAACGATCGAATACACCTTCATGGCGCCCCTGTCCCGCGCCGTCCACCTCGGTGGCGTGGGTCTCTTTGCCGTCCTGTACGGGATCCTTCGAACGGCCGTCGTGTTCGTCGCGGTCTCCCTCTTCTTCGGGCTGCACTTCGACCAAGCGAATTTCACATGTGCGCTGGTGCTGCTGGCGGTGGCCTCGGTCTCGTTTGCCGGCCTCGGCATCCTGACGGCGGTTCTGCCTCTGATGTCGCCTGAGAAGGGCGCCCAGCTTGGCTTCATCGCCCAGGGCCTGCTGCTGGTGGTCTCCGGGGTGTACTACCCGGTCTCGGTGATGCCTCAATGGATGCAGTGGCTGTCGACGGTGTCGCCCGCGACCTATGCACTGCGCGGGATCCGGTCGGCAATCTTGGATGGGGACGGGTTGGGATCCCAGTGGGGGAACATCTGGCCGCTGCTCGTGATCGGCGCCGTCGCCGTGCCCCTGGGTCTGGGCGTCTTCAAGGTCGGCGAACGGTACGCCAAGCGCAACGGAAAACTGAAGCGCTCGGGTTAGCCCGCAGCCAACGAGGCCTACTGAGGGTCGACATCGACGCTGATCGCGACTCCTCGGTGCTCCCGGGACACAGCGAGCTTGTCGACGGCGGCGCCTACCGAGGCGATCGCCGGCCCCCTCGCCCCCGCCTTCACCACCAACTGGGATCGAAACCTCCCGCGCAGAGCGAAGAGTCTGGCCGGTCCAAGCACGTCGACCTCCGACGGGTTGGTCAGCGAGCGGATCTCAGCAGCGATCGCCGCCGCGGTCGCTGCGGCCGCGTCCACCTCAACCGCCGCGCAGACCACCCTGATCAGGGTGCGGAACGGCGGATAACCCAGGAGACTGCGGCGCCGCAGCTCGCCTCGCAAGAAGGTGTCGCTGTCGTGCTTGGCCGCGAGCACGATCGGCCGGGCGTCGGGCGCCGTCGTCTGCACGAGGACCCGGCTCGGCCCATCGAGGCCCGTCGTGGCGCCGCCGTCGGAGACTCGCGGCCCGCCACCGCCGCCACCCCGGCCGACCCGTCCTGCGAGCTGCGTGACGAGTGCGAACGTACGCTCCTCGGCGCGGAAGTCGGGAAAGCGCAGCGTCTGGTCGGCGTCGATCACGACCCCGAGGCCCACGTCGCTGAAGTCATGGCCCTTGGCGATCATCTGGGTGCCGACCAACAGCCCGGCGGGAGCGTCGTAGAAGCGCTCGAGCACGGTCGCACCGCGGTCGCCGCCACCGGAGTCGGAGTCGAGGCGGAATACCGGGAAGTCGCCACCACCGATCGATGCCACGAGCTCTGACTCGAGCCGCTCGGTACCGGCGCCGTGCCGGGCGACCGATACGGAGCTGCAGTCCGGGCAGCGCGTGGGGATCGGCTCGCTGTGGCCGCAGTGGTGACAGGTCACGGCGTCACCGGCGCGGTGCAGAACCAGCGCGACTTCGCAATTCGGGCACATCCAGACCCGCCCGCAGGCACCGCAGGACAGGAAGTTCGACCACCCACGACGGTTCAGCAGGACGATCGCCCGCCCTCCCTGCCGCCGACAATCCGCGAGCGCGAGCCTCGTCGTCGGGTGCAGCGGGTGATGCTGCCCGCGCATGTCGAGAACCTCGACCTCCGGCAGCGGCCGCCGGTCGACGCGCTCCAGCAGCCGCAGCGTCCGCGAGCGCAGCACGCTCTCCGGTCGCGGCGTCGCGCTCCCGGCCACCAATACGGCGCCATGAATCCGCGCTCGCCGCTGCGCCACCACGCGGGCGTCGTACCGCGGATCCCCCTCATGTTTGTAGGAGCTTTCGTGCTCCTCGTCGACGACGATCAGACCGATCCGATCAAGCGGGGCGAAGATCGCCGAGCGCGGACCGACGCACACTCGCGCCACGCCGCGGGCCAGCCGCAGCCACTGCGCCCGACGCTGGGCGTCGGACATCCCGGAGTGAAGGACCGCGACCACGTCACCGAGTCGCGCCTCGAAGCGCGCGAGCGCCTGCGGGGTGAGCGCGATTTCAGGGACGAGGATGATCACCGAGCGGCCTGCGGCGAGCGCCGAGTCGGCGGCGCGCAGGTAGACCTCCGTCTTGCCGGAGCCGGTCACGCCGTGAAGCAGAAACTCGGCCTCGGACGCGCCCGCGCCCAACGGATGCGCCGGAGGCCCGGGTCCCGTATCGGCGCCAAGGGCCTCCACGATCGGGGCGAGCGCCGCGGCCTGCTCGGCGGTCAGCTCAGGCGGCTCCGCCGACGTCGAGGACACCCGCCGTCGAACCGGCTGGGCGGCCGGGGGCGACTCAAGACTTCCGACCCGCATGTTGACGAGCCCGCGGAGCTCGAGCCGACGCAGCATCGAAGTGCCGACACTGCTGGCCGGCAGCTCGCCGCCATCGCGCAGCGCGCTCAGTGCCGCTCGCTGCGTGACGGTCAACCGCTCGCCGTCGGACAGCGCCCGGGCGCCCGCCTCGGTGATCAGCGCCAGCAGCGTCTGGCGGTGCCCGGCGCCGCGCTGCGCGCCCGGAGGGAGCAGCAGCGACAGGGCGCGCGCCGGCGTCGAGCAGTACTCGGTCGCGATCCACCCCGCCAGTTCCACGAGGTCGGGGGGCAGCCGCAGCGGCAGGAGCGATCCGATCTCGGCGAGTCGATCGTGATCGAGCTCGGAGCTGGCGGCGAGCTCGGCGACGACGCCCGCGACCTTGCGGCCTCCGAACGGCACTTCAACGAGCGAGCCGACGCCCACCCCGGCCGTCTCGGTATCGCCGTTCAGGCGGTAGTCGAACAACCCCCTGATAGCGCGGGTCCGGGTGAGCGGCACGACCCTCGCAATCGAAACGCTGCTGGTGGACGGCGCACTCATCGGCGCCGCCCACACTAGATGGTCGGTTCCCGGCCCCAGGCGAGCGCCGGATCCGGCCGTCGGGCCTTGGAGCGGCCCGAGCGTCTACGCACCAACCGCGGCGCCGAGCCCGGCGGCGTCGCGTAGGACAGCGGCCCTGTCTGTCGCCTCCCAGGTGAAATCCGGGTCGTCGCGCCCGAAGTGGCCGTAGGCGGCGGTCTTCTGGTAGATCGGCCGGTGCAGCCGCAGGTACTCACGGAACGCGCCCGGGCGCAGATCGAAGTGCTCGTTGATCAGCTCCAGAATGCGCCCGCGGCCGATCTTCTCGGTGCCGAACGTCTCGATCATCACCGATACCGGATGGGCGACGCCAATCGCGTACGCGACCTGAAGCTCGGCCCGGTCCGCGAGCCCGGCGGCGACGACGTTCTTCGCGACATACCGCGCCGCATAGGCGGCCGAGCGATCGACCTTTGAGGGGTCCTTGCCCGAGAAGGCGCCGCCGCCGTGCCGGGCGAAGCCGCCGTAGGTGTCGACGATGATCTTGCGACCGGTCAGGCCACAGTCGCCCATCGGGCCGCCGATCACGAAGCGGCCGGTCGGATTGACGAGGAAGCCACGCCGCAGCTCCGCCGCGTCGTACAGCTCCGCCGGCAGGACCGGCTCGACGACGTGCTCCCAGAGGTCGTCCCGGATCAGCGCCTCGGCGCCCTCCCCGTGCTGGCTTGAGATCAGGAGCTTCTCGATCGCGACCGGTTTCCCGTCGACGTAGCGGACCGACACCTGCGTCTTGCCGTCGGGACGCAGGTAGGGAAGAGCCTCGCTCTTGCGAACCTCCGCCAGGCGGCGGGCGAGGCGGTGGGCCAACGAAATCGGGAGCGGCATCAGCTCTTCGCTCTCGTTCGTGGCGTATCCGAACATCATTCCCTGATCGCCGGCGCCGGCGATCTCGTGCTCATCGCCGGAGCCCTCGGTGCGGGTTTCGTGCGACGCGTCGACGCCCTGGGCGATATCCGGCGATTGCTTATCGATCGTGTTCAGTACGGCGCAGGTCTTGTAGTCGAAGCCAAACCTCGCGTCGGTGTACCCGATCTTCCTGATCGTCTCGCGCGCGATCTCCTGAATGTCAACGTAGGTAGACGTGGTGATCTCGCCGGAGACGACGACCAGGCCGGTGTTGACGAGCGTCTCGCACGCCACGCGACCGGTGGGGTCGTCGGCCATCACCGCGTCGAGGACGCCGTCCGAGATCTGATCGGCCACCTTGTCCGGATGCCCCTCCGTCACGGACTCGGAGGTGAAGAGAAATTCGTTGTCAGCCATGTGTGTATGTTGCTCCCGGGTAGTCCGCCAAAACTCGGACACACTTGTGTCAAGGCGGAACAGTAACGTCTCGCCGAGCTTCCAAACAGGCCAGACGGCGAGCCAGGGCGGGCCAACTACCCGATCGGTTGGGAAGTTCTGACGGATCGGTCAGTGCCTTTAGTCCCGGCGCCCAACCAACGCGCGGGTCGGCCCCCGACTAACGCTCGGTGTGGCCGCGGCGCTCGTTGCGCTCGACGAAGTCGATCATCAGCGGGATCCCCTCGAGCCGGTAGCGCTCGCGCATCCGGTTCTCGACGAAGTAGCGCGTAGTCCCGAGTCACCAGCCCGCGCGAGTTCACCTGGATCGAGAAGCGCGGAGGCCGGTCCCGGTCTGGGTCATGAACAGCAGCTTCAGCCGCTGGTTGCTGTGCCGGCGTTTGCCCGCCGGCGGCTGGCGGGTAGCGACCACATCGGAGATGAAGCGGTTCAGCTGCGGCGTCGGAATCCGGTTTCGGCTGCGGTCCGCGAGCCCAACCGCCTCGATCAGGATCCGTTCGACGTGCCGGCCGGTCTTGGCGCTGGCGGTCAGCACCCGGGGGCGGAGGCGCAGCTTCCGGTTTACCCGGATACGCTCGTGCGCCAGCTCGTCGGGACCGACCCCAACCTCGCCGTCGGATTGCAGATCCCATTTGTTGAGCACGAGCGCGGTCGCGCAGCCGGCTCTTCATCGCCATCTCGGCGACCCGGAAATCCTGCGAGGTGACGCCGTCCGTGGCGTCGCAGACGACGAGCGCGACGTCCGCGCGGTCCGCCGCCCGCTGCGAGCGCAGCGCGGTGTAGTACTCGAGCGACTCGCCCACCTTGGCCTGCCGCCGCAGCCCGGCGGTGTCGACCAGCACCAGCGCTCGATCCTCGAACGTCATCGGCATATCGATCGCGTCACGGGTGGTGCCGGCGAGCTCCGAGACGATCACCCGATCGGACCCCGAGAAAGCGGTTGACCAGCGAGGACTTGCCGACGTTCGGACGTCCGATCACCGCCAGGCGGATCGGGTCTTCGGCTTCGTCCGCCTCGGAGCCTGGCTCGGGCGTCGGGCCCGGACGACTCGACGATCCGGTCGAGCAGGTCGCCGGTGCCGAGCCCCTGCGCCGCCGAGACCGCGACCGGCTCGCCGAGCCCGAGCGCGTGAAACTCGGCCGCCAGCGACACGTCTCCGACCGTGTCGACCTTGTTGGCGGCGACGATCACCGGGATCGTGACCTTGCGCAGCATGTCCGCCATGTCGAGATCGCCGGGGCGGATCCCGGCGCGGCGTCGACGACCAGCACCGCGACGTCGGCCTCGGTCAAGCGCGTCCCGCGACTGCTGCTGGATTTGGCGGGCCAGGTCATCGCGCTCTTCGAGGTCGACCCCGCCGGTGTCGATCAGCGTCAGCGAGCGCCCGTTCCAGTCGGTCGTCAGCTCCTTGCGGTCCCGGGTGACGCCGGAGAGCTCGTGCACAACCGCCTCCCGCGACTCCGTGAGGCGATTGACGAGCGACGACTTCCCGACGTTCGGGTATCCGACGATTGCGACCTTCATAGCGCTCCGAGCGTTAGCGGGCTGCTAGCGAACGCCCGCGACTCAGAGCCGACGATCCGGTCGCACCACCTGCTCCACGCGTGAGGCCGGTCGTGTCGAGCTCGACCGCGCCTCGGCGGGACGCAGCGGCGACTCCGCGCGCGTGCTGTCGCGCTCGTCGCGGATCGTCTGCTCGGCCAGCACCGTCGCGTGCGTCGACCCCAAGTTCGCGCAGCGCGGCGGCGCGCCCGCTCGGCCGGATCGGCGGTCAGGAAGACCTTGAGCTCGGCGTCGGGCGCGACCACGGTGCCGATGTCGCGGCCTTCGGCCACCCAATCGCCGTCGGCCAGCAGCCGCCGCTGCTCGGCGACCATCGCCGCCCGCACCGCCGGCTCGGCCGCCACCTGCGACGCGGCGCTCCGACACCTCGGGGCTGCGGATCGCCTCGGTGACGTCCTCGCCGTCGAGCAGCACCCGGTCGCCGAGCTCGATCCGTAGTGCCCGCGCGAGCTCCGCCGGGCTCGCGCCTGGCGCTCGAGCGCGGCGAGCGCGACGCACGGTACATCGCGCCGGTGTCGAGATAGGTGAACCCCGAGCCGCGACGCGACCGCCTTGGCCACGGTCGACTTCCCGGCCCCCGCTGGACCGTCGATGCGCGATCACCATCAGGCCGCCGCCTGATCGACCGTGGCGCCGGTCACCCGCCAGAGGTCGAAGAACTCGGGACAGGTCTTGCCGACCACCGCCGGGTCCTCGAGCGTCAACCGGCACGCGCGTTCCGATCAGCGAGAACGCCATCGCGATCCGGTGGTCGTCGTAGGTGGGCAGCCGACGCCGCGCTGCGGCTCGCCGGGCTGCGACCCGCAGGTAGTCGGCGCCCTCATCGACCTCGATCCCGAGCGCGCGCAGGTTTTCGGCGCACGCGGCGATGCCGGTCGGACTCCTTGACGCGGGCGTGCCCGATTCCCTCGATGGTCGTCGGACCGTCGGCGAACGGCGCGACGCAGGCCAGCGTCATGAACACGTCCGAGCTGTTGCCCATGTCGACGGTGACGCCGCGCAGCTGGGCGGGTCCGGTGAGCTCGAGCGCCTCGCCGTCGCGCACCGTGCAGCCCATCTGCTCCAGGAAGCCGACGAGCTCGATGTCGCCCTGCGCGGTCGCTCGCGGCTCGAGGCCCGGCAGGCGCACGGTCGTGCCGGTGATCGCGGCGCTCGCCAGGAAGTAGGAGGCGGTCGAGGCGTCCGGCTCGATCTCGAACTCGGCAGCCCGGTACGCGGCGCGCGCTCGACCGACAGTCCCGCTCGCCGACGTCCACCCCGACACCGAACGCCCGCATCGCGTTCGAGCGTCAGGTCGAGGTACGGGCTTGCTGACCAGCGTCTCGAAGCGCAGCGTCGTCGCTCGCCCGCGCGAACGGCGCCGCCATCAGCAGGCCCGACAGGAACTGGCTCGAGACCGAGGCGTCGACCTCGACCTCGCCGCCCGACAGCCCAGCGGCGCCGATCACGAGCGGGAACGCCTCGCCGTCGATCGCTGCTCCCTGGGCGCCAGCGCCGCCAGCACCGGTCCGAGCGGCCGGCGGCGCAGCTGTGGGTGCGCGTCGACGCCGAAGCGCCCACGTGCCGGCGGCGAGCATCGGCACCAGGAAGCGCCCGACCGTCGCGCCCTCCCGCAGTACACCGCCGCGGTACCCGTCGGCGGCCCGCCGAGGCCACCGACCGCCCAGCGCAGCCGGCCGGCGTCGGCGCGGTCCGCTTCCTCGAGCTCGACGGAGGCCCCAAGCGCGCGCAGCGCAGCCGCCATCACCTCGGTGTCGTCGGCCACCAGCGGGTTCTGAGAGCGCGACTGGCCGTCCGCGACCCCCGCGAGCAGCAACGCGCGGTTGGTGATGCTCTTGGAACCGGGGACGCGAACCTCCCAGCGGGCCGGCGGGCTGCCAGGAGAGACGACCAGCGACGCGCTGCTCACGGGCGGAACACCTCGAAGCCGAGGACTCCGATGATCTGCTCGGTCCGCGCCGCGGTGTCCGTGCCGGCCACCCACAGGGCGACGACGCCCTCGGTCATGTTTGGTGCGGGGTGGAGCGCGAGGTCGGCGATATTCACGCCGGCGCGCCCGAGCTCGAGCGCGATCTGAGCGACCACCCCGGGCCGGTTGGGAACCGCGACTCGCAGCTCGTGCAGGTCGGCGCCGCTCGCCGATCGGCTGCCGCGAGCTGCCGGCGCGCGGCCGCTGCGTCGTCGTTCCACTGCCTGATCCACCCCTCGTCGCCGGCGACCAGCGCTGAGCGTACCGAGCCGAGGCGATCGATCGTCGCATCGATCGCAGCCATCAATGCGTCGCGGTTGCTCATATAGATATCCGTCCAGATGGCGGAGTTCGCTCCCGCCACGCGGGTCGCGTCGCGGAAGCTCGGGCCGGTCGCAGGCAGCCGCTCACCTCGGCCCCGGGCGCCGTCGAGGCCTGGTCGACGAGCACGTTGGCGAAGCACGTGCGGCAGATGCGAGACCAGCGCATCAGGTCGCATCGTGGTCGGCAGCATCGATCGCGCTCGGCTCGGCCCCGAAGCCGTCGACAGCAGCCGGCAGAGGCGCATAGCGATCCCGTCGGTAGTGGCGCGTCGGCGTCAGATACCAGGTGGCCCCGTCGAACAGGTCGGCGCGGGCGTGCCCGACCCCGCAGGTCTCGGCGCCCGCCAGCGGATGGCCGCCGACGAATCGCGGATCGTCGCTGGGCGTCGACGATCGACCCGCTTGGTCGAGCCGACATCGGTGACGACGACAGCCCGCGGGCGCCGTGCGCAAGAACCTCGCCGACCAGCTCCGGAAGCGCGCCGACCGGCGCGGCGATGAACGCGGCGTCCGCGTCGTCGACGGCGCTGGCGAGCGAGCGGCGCTGGAGTCGATCGCGCCGCGTGCGCCGGCTGCAGCGATCGCCGCGGGGTCGAGCGTCCCAGCCCGTCGTCTCGGCCGCGAGGCGCTCACGCGCGGCCAGCGCGATCGAGCCGCCGATCAGACCGAGGCCGATAACCGCGATCGCGCAATGGTCCCTCCGCCCGCGGTACGAGCTGCTCAGCCGGCCGTCCGGCGGGCACGGACCGCCTCGGCGAGATCGTCGAGGACCTCGACCGTCGTCTCCCAGCCGATGCATCCATCGGTGATCGACTGGCCGTAGACGAGTGTCTCAAGGGTCCGGGATCCTGGCGGCCGGCGATCAGGAACGACTCGATCATTACGCCGTTGATCGTGCCGATCGCCGCCGGCGACCTGCTCGGCGACCGCACGGGCGACGTCCGGCTGGCGGGCGGGGTCCTTGCCGCTGTTGTCGTGCGAGAGGTCGATCATCGACCCGCTCGGGAAGCCCGGCCGCCCGGAGCAGCTCGGTCGCCTTGGCGACGTGACTCGGCGTCGAAGTTCGGAGCGCCGACTTGCCGCCGCGGAGGATGATGTGGCAGTCGCTGTTGCCGCGCGTGTGCAGGATCGCCGAGCGCCCGTCGGCGTCGATCCCGGCGAACGCGTGGCGGCCGCCGCAGCGCGAACCGCGTCCACCGCGACCTGAATGTTGCCGTCGGTGCCGGTTCTTGAAGCCGACCGGCATCGACAGGCCGGATCCGAGCTGGCGATGGATCTGGCTCTCGGTCGTGCGCGCGCCGATCGCCCCCCAGGAGACGAGGTCGGAGATGTACTGCGGCGTGATCGGGTCGAGGAACTCGCAGCCGACCGGAATGCCCAGCCCGAGCACCTCGAGCAGCAGGCGACGGGCGAGCCTGCAGACCGGCGTTGACGTCGCCGGAGCCGTCGAGGTGCGGATCGTTGATCAGGCCCTTCCAGCCGATCGTCGTGCGCGGCTTCTCGAAGTACACGCGCATCACGATCAGCAGGTCGGCGGCCAGGCGCTTGGCCCTCGGCGCTCAGCCGCGCCGCGTACTCCGGGCAGGCGTCCAGGTCATGAACGCTGCAGGGGCCGACGACGACCATCAGCCGGTCGTCCTCACCGTCAAGGATCGCGTGGGCGCCGGCGCGGCCGGCGAGCAGGACTTCCATGCGCGCGTCGTCCAGCGGCAGCTCGTCGAACAGCTCCTGCGGGGTCAGCAGCGGCACCAGCCGCTCGATCCGCTGGTCGCGGACAGCGTCTGCCGACTGCGTCGGCGCGAATCACGGTCATCATTTCGCTGGTCTGGGTTTGGACGACGATTCATTGGGTTCGACTCTCTTCTGCGCTCAATGACTGTACGGAAATCCGGAGCCCGCGCGAGGTGAAAAGGTGCGACCACTTGACCCACCCGCCCACCTTTGCGGCACTGGCGCGGTACGGGGCGGCGCTCGGCTCCCTGATTTCAGCTGCCCGCGCGCCAGGTCGGGCAGGAGGGTGTCTGGCCGAGCGCCTAGCTAAATCGCCAGTAGCGCGCGTAGAAGGCCAGCGAGTTGGGTGTCTCAACGTTGACCATGGCGCGGAGGTTCAGGTTACCAGCGCGCGGGTGGACCCA
This sequence comes from uncultured Solirubrobacterales bacterium, assembly GCA_963805095.1. Taxonomy (GTDB): domain Bacteria; phylum Actinomycetota; class Thermoleophilia; order Solirubrobacterales; family Solirubrobacteraceae; genus Palsa-465. The sequence continues at coordinate 237,387 of CAWDSW010000004.1, read as the reverse complement.
ATCGTTCGTTGGAAGTTAAGCCGCCCGGGACCGGCTTAACTTCCAACGCGATCAAGTCCGGCCAGGATCGCTCGGAGCGCCGAGACGAACCGGTCGTTCTCGGCGTCGGTGCCGAGCGTCACGCGGACGAAGCCGGCGCCGCCAAGCGCCGAGCCCGCACGTACCAGCACGCCGCGGTCGCGCAGCGCGGCGACGGTTGCGCCCTCGTCCTCGTCGGGCAGGCGCATCCAGATGAAGTTGGCGTCGCTCTCCGCCACCCACAGGCCGAGCTCGCGGACACCCTCGGGAGGTTGTCGCGCGCGGCGATCGTCGCGACCACCCGCCGCTCGACCTCGTCCTGGTGGCGCAGCGCCTCGACCGCCGCCGCCTGCGCTGCGAGGTCAGATAGAACGGCTGGCGCACCTGGTCGACCGCGATCCGGAGGCTGTCCTGCCGCAGAGGCCGTAGCCGACCCGCAGCCCAGCGAGCCCGTAGACCTTCGAGAAGGTTCGCAGCATCACCAGGTTCGGATAGCGGTTGAGCAGCCCGAGCGAGGCGATAGGTGTCGCCGAGCGCCAGCGAGAACTCGCAGTAGGCCTCGTCGAGAATCACGCAGACGTGGGCCGGGACCCGCTTCAGAAACTGCTCGATCTCCTCGAGCCGAAGCGCCGTCGAGGTCGGGTTGTTGGGGTTGCAGATCAGCACGAGGCGGGTCGCGACCGTGACCTCGGCGAGCATTGCGTCGAGGTCGTGGTCGCTCCTCGGAGTCGAGCGGCACCTCGATCGCGCGGGCGCCCGAGGCGGCAGCCGAGGTGGGGATAAACGCTGAACGCCGGCCATGCGTAGACGACCTCGGCGCCGGGCTCGAGCAGCGCATCACCGGCGGCCAGGAGGATGTCGCACGAGCCGGAGCCAAGCGCGATGCGCTCCGGCGCCAGTCCGTAGCGCTCCGACAACGCCGTGCGCAGCGGCTCGTAAGACGGGGTCGGGATAGCGGTGGCGCCGGCAAGCGCCCTGGCTGCGGCCGCGCTGACCGCCTCCTGGGGGGCGAACGGACTCTCGTTGGACGCGAGCATCGCCATGTCCTCACCGAGGTCGTAGCCGGCCGCGACCGGGTACACCGGGATCCGGCGAATTCGCTCTGCAAACTCGAGTGCCATGTCCCGTGAAGCCTAGTGTCCTACTGCGCCGACTTGAGATCGGCCCGCAACACGCGGGCCTCGCCGAGGTAGACGTGCCGCGGCACATGGTCCTCGTCCGCGTAGTAATGGACCATCGTCCGGATCACCCGCGGTAGCGAGCCGGGCACCGGGACCTCACGCATGCACATCAGCGGAACTTGGATAACCCAAGCGCTCGAGCCGCAACGGCGGGAAACTCGGCGTCGAGGTCCTCGGTCAGGGTGAAAAGGCAGCTCACCATCGACTCCGCCGTCAGGCCGTTGCGAGCCATCAGTCTCGTGGATCAGCTCAGCTGTAGCCGACAGGATCGACTCGGCGTCGTTGCGCTCCACGCTGTTGGCGCCTCTGAGCGCGAACAAACGCTGCATCGCGCCCGAGTTTGACAGAGGAAGATGCTGACCCCGTGCCGGTCAGCGCGCTGACTCTCCTCGCCGCCGTGCCGGCGCGAGGTGTCCAGGGGACGGATTGAGCAGTTCACGGTCACTATCCTGCGCGCCGGCGATCCGGTGGACGTGACCCGCGCGGAGCTCGCCTCGGCGCTGACGGCGACGCGGCTGTCGCGCGACGGGGTGCTGATCCAGCGCTAGGGCGAGCCTTCGGGCCGGCCGGGTGCGGGTGCCGGGAGCTCCCCGGCCCGGCGCTTCGGAGCAGGCTGACCTCAGCCGCGGTCAGGAGCCTGACGCCGCCGACCGGCAGGTCACCCAGGCGCAGCGGACCGAACCGCACCCGCTGCAGCGACACGACCGGATGGCCGACGTGATCGCACATTCGCCGGATCTGACGCTTGCGGCCCTCGTGGATCGTCAGCTCGAGTATGTCGGGGGCCACCCGCGTGACCCGCGCCGGCGTCGTCAGCCCGTCGTCGAGCCGGACCCCCGCGCGAAGCGCACGCAGCGCGTGCGCCCGCACCGGCGGGCGCGATACGACCGCACGGTAGGTCTTGTCGACCTCGAAGCTCGGATGCGTCAGATGGTGGGCGAGCTCGCCGTCGTTGGTGAGCAGGATCAGGCCGGTGGTGTCGGCGTCCAGACGACCGACTGGGAACAGGCGCAGGGGTCCGCTGACCAAATCGACGACGGTCCGCCGCCGCTGTGGATCGCTCGCAGTCGAGACGACACCGGCCGGCTTGTTGACGGCGTAAACGACTCGCCGGACCGGATCTTCGCCGACGGGGTTGCCGTCGAGCGTGATCTCATCGTCAGGCCCGACGTCGCGCGCCGGGTCGAGCACCGGCTCTCCGTCGATCCGCACGCGCCCGGTGCGGATGATCTCCTCCGAGGCGCGGCGCGAGGCGACGCCCGCGTTGGCGAGAAATTTGACGAGTCGCATCAGGCGTAATTTTCCACGCGCACCACCCTGCCACCATAGACAGATCGTGGACCTCGATCTGGTCGCTCAGGCGCTGTCAGACCTCGGAGAACCTGCCTACCGAACGCGGCAGGTCTGGAAGTGGGCTGCGCAGGGCGCCGGCGGGTATGCGGAGATGACCGACCTTCCACGGTCCCTGCGAGCCACGCTGGCAGAGCGCGTTCCATTCTCGACCCTCACCGTCGAGCAGGAGGCCCACGCACGCGACGGCACCGTCAAGGTGCTGATGCGAACTGTCGACGGTCGCCCGGTGGAGGCGGTATTGATGCGATACCGGGACGGGCGCCGGTCGCTCTGCCTGTCCTCGCAGTCGGGCTGCCCGCTCACCTGCAGCTTCTGTGCCACCGGTCAGATGCGCTACGGGCGCAATCTCACGGGCTGGGAGATCCTCGACCAGGCGCTGCACTTCAGACGTATCGAGAATGTCGATCACGCGGTCTTCATGGGGATGGGCGAGCCGATGATGAACATCGACAACGTGCTCCAGGCGTGCCGCAGGCTGCCCGAGATCGGCGTCACAAACCGGCGCACGGCGATCTCGACAATCGGCTGGATACCGGGCATCGCCCGGCTCGCCGAGGACCCGATGCCGTTGCGCCTGGCGCTGTCGCTGCACGCCGCCGATTCGGCGCTGCGCTCGGAGCTGATGCCGGTCAACGACCGCTATCCGCTCGACGAGGTGCTGGCTGCCTGCCGCGCGTTCTACGAGCGCAAGCGACGGATGGTGTTCGTCGAGTACGTGATGCTCGCCGGCGTCAACGACTCGCACGCCCAAGCGACGGCGCTCGCCCGACTCCTTGACCCGTGGATGTTCAAGGTCAACCTGATCCCCTACAACCCGATCGGGACACGGTCACCGTTCGAGGGCTCGTCCCCGCGAGCGATCGAGGCCTTCCGCGCCGAACTCGAGCGCCATGGGGTCGGCGCGACCCTGCGGCTGACCCGCGGGCGGGAGATCGCGGCGGCCTGCGGCCAGCTCGCCGCGACAGGTGGTGGGTCGCCGGCTCCGGTTCTTTCGAGCCAAAGTACGCAATGACGTACTGAGCGTCGAAAGAAGCCTCGCGTCAGCCCGTGGCGCGAGCTTCCCCAGCGCGGAGCAGCCGCTCTCGCAGCTGATCCTCGAGCTCAGGCGACGGATCGAACGCGCTCACGTCCGGCAGTTCGTCGACCGAGCTGAGGCCGAACAGGCGCAGGAACAGGTCGGTCGTTCGATACAGCGCGGCGCCGAACTGCGACCGGCCCGCCTCCTCGATGAAGCCCCGCTCGAGCAGAGAGGCTGCCGCCGATTCCGCGTTGACCCCACGGATCCGAGCGATTTCCGGCCGTGAGACAGGCTGCAGGTACGCGACGATCGCGAGCGTCTCCGCCTGCGCAGTGGTCAGCGGTGGCGTTCGAGGCCGCGCCAGCAGCCGTCGGGCCGCCTCCTCTGCATCCGGGTGCGAGGATAGAGCCCAGCCGCCTCCCAACTCACGCAGCACGAGCCCGCGGTCCTGTGAGCTGTACTCCTCGCGTAAGCGCTCCAGGGTCGCGACCACCTCGTCCTCGTCGACCTCGCACGCGTCGGCCAGGGCCGCGGCGTTGACCGGATCGGGCGAGAGGAACAGCAGCGATTCCACGATCCGGTCGAGCTCGGCGCTCACGCTGAACGCCTCCGCTCGGCATCCAGCCTCGCCTGTAGGTCGACGGCGTGAGTCATCCGGCTACTGTCCACCGCACGGTTCCGGTCGCCTGCCCGATTGGTTCCGCCGACCCCCTCCGCTGAGCCCGGGCCGGCTCTATCCGGATGTCGGCGAACGGGCCATCCTGGGTCCACGTCAGCTCGCCCTGCTTGTACATCTCCAGCACCGCGAACAAGGTCACCGCGATCGTCTCGCGGTCAACCGTCCCGATCGCGTCATCGAAGCGGAACGCACCACGCCGCAGCAGGGCGCGCAGATGCGCGAGCCGCTCGCCCACCGACACCCTCGGGACGCGCAGATGCCGAATGTCAACCTCGGGGGGCGGCGTCAGCAGCTCTCCGATCGCCCGGCCAAGCCTCGTCGGGTTGTAGACCGCGCGGGCCAGCGGCACCGCGGCCGCTCGTAGGAACGACGGCAATGGCGCCGAGCGGAAGCGGTATCCCGACTGCTCGGCCAGCGTCCCGCGCAGATGCTCCGAGACCCCGCGGAAGCGGTGGGCGTCGAGCAATCGCGCGAGCAGCTCGGCGGCCGCCTCACCCGGGTCGAGGTCGAGCTCCTCGAGTTCTTCCCCGGGCAGCATCAGCCTCGATTTCAACTCCAGCAGCGCCGAGATCAGGACCAGGAATTCGGTCGCGGCCTCGAGATCCAGCTCGCCCCGCGACTCCAGATGGTCGATGTAGGAGATCACCACGTCCGCCAGGTCGACCTCGAGCAGATCGACCTCCTCGCGCAGGACCAGCGTCAGCAGCAGGTCGAACGGGCCCGCGAATACCTCCAGGTCCAGCTCCAGGTCGACCAGCCGCAAAGGACCAATCGAATTCGCCTCGACCGTCACCGCTTTGAGACTACCCCGACCCCCGGACCGGACCGACGCCCATCGCCGTGCGCACGTCAGCGACGGTCTCAGACGCGATCGCATGGGCCTTCTCGGCCCCGATCGCGAGCACCCGCTCGAGCCCCGCCTCGTCGACGCGCAGCGTCTCATAGCGCTCGCGGACGGGCGCCAGATATTCGATCACCGCATCCGCGACGGCCGTTTTGAAGTCCCCGTAGCGAGAGTCGGCGAACATGCGCTCCACCTCGTCGCGGCTGATGCCTCGAACCGCCGCGTAGATCTCGATCAGGTTTGAGATCCCGGCCTTGTCGGGAGCGCGGCGAACCTCCGACCCGGTGTCGGTGACGGCGGCGCGGATCTTCTTGGCGATCGTCTGCGGCTCGTCGAGCATCAGGACCGTTCCCTGCGCGGTGCCGCCGGTCGTGGACATCTTTTGATCCGGCTGCTGCAGGTCCATGATCCGAGCGCCGACGGTCGGGATCCGATGCTCGGGGACGACCAGCAACCCGTCGCCGAAGCGGGCGTTGACACGCCGGGCGACGTCGCGCATCAGCTCCACGTGCTCTCGCTGATCCTCACCGACGGGCACCTCGCCTGCGCGGTAGGCGAGCACATCGGCCGCCTGCAGCACCGGATAGAACAGCAGCCCCGAGGAGACGAGCTCGCGCTGGGCCACCGATTTGTCGCGGAACTGGTGCATCCGTTGGAGGCGACCGAGTTCGGTGACCCCCGCCAGAAGCCAGGTCAGCTCGGTGTGCTCGGGGACGTCGGACTGACGAAACAGGATGCAGCGTTCCGGGTCGAGGCCCGCCGCCAACAGCGTCGCCATCGTGTCGTACATCGCGGTGCGCAGCGCCTCGGGCTCGTAGGGGACCGTCAGCGCGTGCAGGTCGACGACGCAGTAGATCCCCTCGCCGCGATCCTGCCCGTCGACGTACTGGACGATCGCACCGATGTAATTGCCGAGGTGCTTGCGACCCGTCGGCTGGATGCCGGAGAAGATCCGCGTCATGCTGCGGGCAGGCTAGATGGTTGATTCCGCGGCCGCGTTGAGGCCGGAGAATCAACCATCCGACGTGCGACGCCGTCAGCCACCCGCACGCGCCGGCTCGGGCGCGACTGGGTCAGCCACGTGCGAGCGCCTGCGGCCCGGCTGGCGATCGTAACGGGAGAGGCGCCACGCGACGATCACGCCGGCGATGGCACCGCAGAGGTGCGCCTGCCAGGAGACCCCCTGATGCGGCACCAGGCTCGCGAGCAGCACGGCGCCCCAGATCACCCCGACGACGGCCCCGATCAACAGCTCCAGGATGCTGCGGTCGAAGAACCCGCGCGTCAGCAGATAGGTGGCATAGCCGAAGACGACCCCGGAGGCGCCGATCGTGTCGAGGTGGTTGGCCGATGGCGATATCAGCCAGGTTCCGAGGCCGCCGATCACGATCACGAAGCCGGTGACGATCGCCAGCCGGGCCGCTCCCCGCATCGCGATGATCACCCCGAGGAAGACGAACGGGATCGTGTTGTCGAGCAGGTGCTGGAAGCTCGCGTGAATGAACGGCGAGGTGATGATCCCCCAGAATCGCGAGACGTTGCGGGCATAGATGCCGTCGGCGTCGAGCCGGTCTGAGTCGATCGAGTTGATCGATTCGACCAGCCACATGAATACGACGATCGCGGCCAGCAGGAGCATCCCCTGGCCCGCGTCTCGCAGCCGCGCCTCGCGGTCACGCGGCCGATCGCCGAGTCCTAGCCAATCGCTCACCCTCACAGTTTGGCGCAGCGGGCCTGCGGTGGCGCTGTAAGAGACCCTGCGCGGTCCCGACGCCCCGCTCAATCGGACAGTGCCGCGCGCGCGACCGCCAGGGCGATTGCGATCCGCTCGGCGACCGAGCCGGCGTGGATGAACTCCTCGGGGGTGTGGGCGCCGCCACCGCGGGGCCCGAGCCCGTCGATCGTGCGGGAGATCGCCAGGGCAAAGTGGCTGGCGTCGCTGGCGCCGCCGCGGGCCCGGCTGACGACGGGGCGGCCGAGCAGCTCCGAGGCGCGGAGGAGGATCGGCGCAACCGCCTGCTCGGAGTCCATCGCCGGCCAGACGCGCTCGAGCGCACCCTCGAGCGTCGCGCCGCCGACCTGCGACGGGATCGCGTCGAGCGGCTTACGAAAGGCGGCGGTGTCATCCGCCCGGAGGTCGAAGACCAGCTCGCCCGAGGCGGGCACGACGTTGAGCGCATCACCGGATCGGAGGATCGTCGGCACGATCGTCAGCCGGTCGGGGCCGCGAGGGTCGGCGGTGTCGGTGATCGCGATCGCGGTGCGAGCCAGCGCCAGCAGCGCGTTGCGACCGTCCTGCGGTGCGCTGCCCGAGTGCGCGGCGCGTCCGTTCGCCCGCACCCGCAGCGTCGCCGCGCCCTTGCGCCTGACGATCAGCCCATCCGCCCCCGCGGGAGCGCGTTCACCGGCCTCGAAACACAGGCAGGCGTCATAACCCGGGAACCGCTCGACGTGCGCGAACGGCGCAACCCGCCACTCCTCATCGCAGACGAGCAGCACCCCCAGCTCGCTGAAAGCGGCAGGGATGGTGGCGAGCTCTCTGGCGAGCGCGAGCAGGATCGCGACGCCACCCTTCATGTCGGCCGTGCCGGAGCCGTAGAGTCGCTCGCCGTCCGGTTCGAGCGGACGGTGGTCCGCGTGCGAGATAACCGTATCGACGTGGCCCAAGAGCAGCAGACGGCTGGAGCCGCTGCCGGGGATCCGGGCGATCAGGTCGGGCGCGCAGCCGTCCGTAGAGCACGGCGGGCGCTCGAACGTCGAGGCGGCTGGGAGCACGCTGCGGCAGAGCTCGAAGGCCCGCTCAGCCGCGGCGACGTCGCCAAACGGGGTCGAAATGCCGACCAGCTGCTCCAGTTCGGCGAGGGCGCGCGGAGCGAGCTCAGCCGCTCTCTGGGAGATCGCTTGGTCCACGCTCCGGAACGACTACGAGAGCTGTTGACGTACGATCGGATGGCGGGCGGCGGCGGCCTCGTCGAGCCGCCGCACGGGTGTCGTGTACGGCGCCGCGCGCGCGATCTCGGGGTCCTCCTCAGCTTCCCGCAGGACCTCGGCGACGATCTCGGCGAAACGTTCCAGGGTCTCCCTGGTCTCGGTCTCGGTCGGTTCAACCAGCAGTGACTCGTCGACAATTAGCGGGAAGTAGACCGTCGGCGGGTGCACTCCGTGATCGAGCAGACGCTTGGCGAGGTCGAGCGTCTTGATCCCGAGCTGCTGCTTCATCGGGCCGCCGGAGAGGACGAACTCATGCATGCAAATCCGCTCGTACGCGACCGGCAGGTACTCGAGGACTCCCTCCCTACGCAGCCTCGCCAGCAGGTAGTTGGCATTCAGCACGGCGACTTCCGCGGCCTCCTTCAACCCCGGCGCGCCGAGCGACCGGATGTACGCATAGGAGCGCACGAACACCCCGAAGTTCCCCTGGAAGCCGCGCAGCCGCCCGATCGACTTCGGCCGCTCGTAGTCGAGGTCGTAGAAGGACTCCCCACCGGCGGCTCCGTTGCCGCCGCGGTCGGTCGTCCGCCGTACCACCTGGGGTCGCGGCAGGAACGGCTCGATCCGCTCGGAGACGGCGATCGGACCGGCGCCGGGGCCGCCGCCGCCGTGGGGCTGGGTGAAGGATTTGTGAAGGTTGAAGTGGACGATGTCGAAACCCATGTCGCCCGGCCGGCAGATGCCCATGATCGCGTTGAGGTTGGCGCCGTCGTAGTAGAGAGTGGCGCCGACGCCGTGCACGATCTGGGCGATCTCCTCGATTCCGGGCTCGAACAGTCCGAGCGTCGACGGGTTGGTCAGCATCAGGCAGGCGACATCGTCGGTGGCCTTGGTCCGGAGGTCGTCCAGGTCGACGTTGCCACGCTCGTCCGTCCCGACCTTGACGACCTCGTAGCCCCCCATCGTCACGGTCGCCGGATTGGTCCCGTGGGCGGAGTCCGGCGTCAGAACCTTGGTCCGATGCTCGCCGCGGTCTTCGTGAAACGCGCGCGTCAGCAGCACCCCGGCGAGCTCTCCGTGGGAGCCGGCGCTCGGCTGCAGCGATACATGCGGAAGCCCCGAGATCTCCGCCAGCGCTCCCTGCAGCCGCCACATCAGCTCGAGCGCTCCCTGCGACTGCTCGGGGCTCTGCAGCGGGTGCAGCCGCGCGTGTCCGGGCAGTGCCGCAACCCGTTCGTGCAGCTTCGGGTTGTGCTTCATCGTGCACGAGCCGAGCGGGTAGAAGCCGGTATCCAGGTCGAAGTTGCGCTTTGACAGGCGGTTGAAGTGGCGGACGATCTCGGGCTCTGAGACCTCTGGCAGCCTCGGCGGATCGATCCTGCGCAGGTCTGCAGGGAGCAGGTCATCGATATCCCGATCGGGGACGTCCAGAGGAGGCGGCGTGAACGCCCTCCTTCCGGCTCGCGAGCGCTCGAAGATCGTCAGCTCGTCGTCGGCGGCCTGCAGGAACGACCGCGGACGCGTCCGGCCCGTGGCGCTCATACCGGTACTCGCTCCACAACCGCTGTCCTGATCGCCGCCACCAGTCGATCGATTTGCTCGCGGGTCCGCTGCTCGGTGATCGCCACCAGCAACTCGTCGTCAGACAGCCGGTAGCCGGGATTGATCCCGCGCGCGCGACAGTGGGCGATGACGCGGTCGAGATCATGCTCGATCCGGATCGGGAACTCGCGCACAACCGGCTGGGTGTGCGAGAGGGTGACGCCGGGGATCTCGGCGAGTGCCTCACGCGCATACGCCGTCCGCTTGATCAGGAGCTCAGCCAATTCAACGATCCCGCGCCGACCCAGCCAGCTGAGATAGATCACCCCCGCGAGCGCGTTCAGCGCCTGGGCCGTGCAGATGTTCGAGGTCGCCCGCTCGCGGCGGATGTGCTGCTCGCGGGTCTGCAGGGTCAGCACGAACCCGCGCCTGCCGTCGACGTCACGGGTCTCCCCCGCGATCCTGCCTGGCAGGCGACGGATCAGCTGCTCGGTCACGGCGAAGAAACCGAACGACGGCCCGCCGAAGTCGAGGCGGTTGCCGAGCGTCTGTCCCTCGCCGACGACGATGTCGGCGCCCTGCTCGCCGGGGGGCTTGAGCAGCGCCAGCGGGATCGGGTCGGCGGAGCAGATCGTCAGCGCACCGACGGCCTTGGCCCGCTCTGAAAGCTCGTCGAGCCGCTCCACCGCTCCCAGAAAGTTGGGCTGCGCGACCACGACTGCCGAAACGCCGTCGTCGAGCTCTCCAAGCACGGTCGCACCGTCCACGAGGTCGACCACCTCGACCTCCATCCCGTACCCGCGGGACATCGTCGTCAGCGTCTCGATCGCGTGCGGGTGAACCCCTGCGGAGACCACGAACCGTTTGCGGTGGTTGTGGTGCTTGGCGACGTACCCAGCGGCCGCGACGGCGCTCGGGCCCTCGTAGACCGAGGCATTTGAGATCGGGAGCCCGGTCAGCTCCGAGATCGCGGTCTGGTACTCGAACATCGCCTGCAGACCACCCTGCGAAAGCTCCGGCTGGTACGGCGTGTACGGAGTCAGGAACTCCGAACGCGAAACGATCGAGTCGACCAGCGCCGGCACGTAATGGTCGTACATCCCGGCACCGAGGAACGAGATCTCGTCCTCGGTGGACACGTTGCGTGCCGCCAGCCCCCGGAATTCTTCGTATACCTCCTGCTCGGAGAGGCCGTCGTCGAGTTCCAGCGACCGGCCGAGCCGCAGCGACTGCGGAATGTCGGCGAAGAGGTCCTCGATCGCGCCGACGCCGATCGTCTGCAGCATCTCGCGCAGATCCTGATCGGTGATCGACGTGTAACGGCTCAAATGACCTCCGCGCTCCTATTTTCGTGAGTCGTGCATTGCGGTTACAGGATGGTGCTAGTCGAGGCTATCCCGATATCCATCTGCGTCGAGCAGGCTGTCCACCTCGCCGGGGTCTGTCAGCTTCACCCGAACCAGCCAACCCGCGCCGTAGGGGTCCTCGTTGATCGTCTCGGGGCTCGCTTTCAGCTCTTCATTGACGGCGATCACCTCGCCGGACAGCGGCGCGATCACGTCGGATACCGCCTTGACCGACTCGACCTCGGTATAGCTCTCGTCCTTGGTCACAGCGGTGCCGACGGCCGGTGCCTCGAAGAACACGACCTCGCCGAGCGAGTCCTGGGCGTACCAGGTGATTCCGAACGTCGCCTCGTCCGGATGGGCGGGATCAATCCTGGCCCAGTCGTGCTCGGGGTGGTACTTGAGCTCGTCCGGGTAGCTCGCGTCAGCCATCGCCGTCCTTTCGATACAGGGGCTTGCGCGCGACCACTGCCTCACGGATCGTGCCGCGCACGTCGATCTGGAAGCGCGTGCCCAGCCGGGCGCGCTCCCGGGAAACGTACGCCATCCCGATGCCGCGCTCGAGGCACGGGGAGTAGCTGCCGCTGGTCACCTCACCGCCGGTGTCTTCGGGGTGGGTGGGCGGGGGCAAAACCGGGTTTCCCTGACGCGCAATCCCGGGGCCGTCGATCACGAACGGTATGAGCCGCTGCCCGGGCTTGCTGGCCCGGACAGCGGACACGGCGTCCGCTCCGATGAATCCCGTCTCCTCGACGCAGCACCAGCCGAGCCCCGCGCCGATCGGGTCGCGGTCCTCCGAGAGGTCGTTGCCGTACAGGTGGAAGCACGCCTCGAGCCGCAGCGTGTCGCGGGCGCCGAGGCCGGCGGGAGTCGCGCCCGCACCGAGCAGCGCCTGCCAGACCTGTTCGCCGTCCTGCGCCGCGAGCAGCAGCTCGACCCCGTCCTCGCCGGTATAGCCGGTGCCGCAGACCAGCGCCGGCGCCCCGGCGACAACGCGCTGACAGCAGTGGAAGCGCCCGGGCAGGCGCCCGTCGCTGATCCCACCGACGAGTTGTCTAGCAGCCGGACCCTGTACCGCGAGCATCGCGAAGTTGTCCCTGCGGTCGAGCACGTCGGCGTCGTACTCCTCGCCGTGCCGCCGCATCCAGTCCAGGTCGCGTTCGTGGTTGGCCGCGTTGGTGATCGTCAGGAACTCACAGTCGGCGAGCCGGTAGGTGAATAGATCGTCGAGCACGCCCCCCTGCTCGTTGCACAGGACGCTGTACTGGGCGCCACCCTCCGGAATCTTGCGGACGTCGTTTGAGAGCAGGCGCTGGAGCCGCGCCAGCGCCTGCGATCCGCAGGTCAGAACCTGGCCCATGTGGGAGACATCGAAAACGCCGACGCCGGTCCGGACGGCGATGTGTTCCTCGCGGATGCCGGAGTACTGCAGCGGCATTTCCCAGCCGGCGAACGGCACCAGCTTCGCCCCTGCGGCGAGGTGCGCGTCGCGCAGGGGAGTAACGCGGAGGTCCTGGGCTCGGTCGACAGTCACACTTCCAGGCTACAGCGGTAGAGGGTGGAAAAATCCCTGGGGTCCACCGTCGGCGGCCACGTGGCCGCCGACGGCCCCGCCGAGAAAACCCCCGGGGGCTATGTCGCTTTGCGCGGAGCCGGCACCGGCTTGGTCGGCTCGCGGAGCGCCCGGAGCACGACCGGGCCGATCTGCTCGAAGCCCTTGTAGAGAGACGCCATCACCGCGAAGGACGGCTTCGCGTTGCCGTACTGATCGAGTACCCCCTTGTCGACCCACGGCGGCGTGCCGAGCGGGTCACCTCCGGCGAAGTCGGGGCGCGCGGCGAAATCCTGGATCGGGAAGTAGATCGCCCCCGAGAGCCACGGCAGAGCGTTGAAGACGCCGACGTGATACTGAAGCGAGTTGATCTGGTAGAGGTAGGTCCCGCGGACTTCGACGGGCCCGTTGCGGTTACCGCCGAACCCGAACTCGGTGACGAAAATCGCTTGGTTCGGGTAGCAGGCGCGGACAGTACGCATGAATGGGCCGAGCGCAGCGCGATCCTCGGTGGTGCCGTCGATATCGAACCAGCCGAAGTACTCATTGACTCCGATTATCTGCAGTGGAGCGTAAGCCGGCTGGCAGCCAAGCCCTGGCCAATCGGAGATCGACATCCCGACCGGACGGGTCGGGTCGAGCCTGTTGGCGGCTGCCGCCGCCTTCCGGATGTAGTCGGCCTGCCCCGTGCTCGGGGGACTGCCAAGCTCGTTACCGATGCTCCAGACGAGGATCGATGGGTGGCTCTGGTTGGCGCGAATGTCGGCTCCGACCAGCGAAACGGCGCGCTTGCGCCAAGCGGGCTTCGCCTGGTAGACGGGCTTCGACTCGTAGATGGGTACTTCCGACCAAAGCAGGATCCCAGCCTCGTCGGCCATCTGCTCGAGCTCAGGGTTGAGCGGATAGTGGGCGCGGACGATGGTCGCGCCGAGCTGCTGGAACCAGCTGATGTACTGGCGCTCCTGAGCAATCGTCAGCGCCGCACCGGTCTTGACGGTTTGCTCGTGGAGATTGACCCCCCGCAGGTGCAGCTGTCTGCCGTTTAGGTAGATCTGGCCGTCGACGACGCTGATCTGCCTGATGCCACTCTGAAACCTGTAGCCCCCGATCTTCCTGCCTCTGGAGTTGGCGAGGGTGAAGGTCGCCGGATACAGGTAGGGACTCCCCGGTGCCCACAGATGGGGATCAGCGACGACGACGCTGGCACGTGGCGTCCAGGTGCCACCGGGCTTGATGGTCCTACGCCCAAACCTGAGCCGGGCGCTGCCGTAGTGACCGGTGAGCGAGACGGCCTCGGGCTTGCTGGAAAGGTTTCGGATTGTCGCCTGTTCGTGAATTGACGCATTACACGTGGGGCACTTCAGTCCAGTGCGGATCCGTATGTTGTCGATCTCCGACCCGGCCACCGGTCGCACGTAGACGGCATCGAGAATGCCGCCGAAGTTCCACCATCCCCCCTGAGACGGGGGCGGGAAGTCGCGCCCCGTGAGTCGATTGCTGACGCGCACGATCAGCTGGTTGACCCCGGCGCGGAGGTGATCCATGGTGAACTCGAAGGGCAGATATGCACCCGCATGGCTGCCGAGCTTGCGGCCATTGAGCCAGACCGTGGCTGTGTAGTTGACCGACTCGAACTGGACGACCCAGCGCTGAAACGACTTACCCACGTAGCTGGGAAACGCATCGGCCGGCAGCGTGAAATCACGCCGATACCACCCGACAGAGCCAAGCTGGCTCGCGTCCGACAGATCACCTGCGTTGAATGAGTTGGGCATCGTCACGGGCTGCCAGCCTCGCTCGCCGAGCCGGTAGTGCGACCAGCCGTGCTCGAGCCCGATTCGCTCCGGATCCGGCCGATAGAGCCAAGTGCCGCCGAGCAGATAGCGGTTCGAGGTCCCGTCGGACGTCAACGCGCCCTTGCTGGGCGGGGTTGCGGTGAGCGGCGAACCGGCCCAAGCGGGAGCCGTGGTCTGCGCGGCAAGCGCAGCGGCAATCGCCGTGAACAGCAACACCGCGCACACCCAACTCCGAGCGCGTCCAAGTGCTTGGGTCAGCGCCATCATCCTTGCTGTCGGCGTTTGTGGTGCGATTTCGACCTCCGCTTCGGCCCGGACGCAATCACGAGCCTGCGAGTCACGGTGGTCGCGTTGCCGGCTCGGTCGGTGACGGTCGCGGTCACGGTGCGATGGCCATCACGAAGGTACGCGTGCGTGACGGTGACTGTGTAGTAGACACGGCGGCCGTGCACATGTCTCTTGACGGGTGAACGACTCGCCCGGTTCACCGAGACCGGCCCCTCACCCCAGTTGACGCTTGCCCTGGCGACGCCCGAGGATCTTGAACCTCGCTGCTTAGGGTTGGGCAGATCCGCATAGCGCAGCGTCAATCTCAGCGTTTTACCGGCCCTGCGGCCGCCGCTCAGGTGCAGGTGCAGAACCGGCGGATGGGTGTCGACGAACACCGTCTGCGGGGATCCTGTCGTGGCCTTCGAGACCTCGTTGGTGGCGGTCAACCACCACACGTGGCGGCCGTCCCGCAGTGGTTTGGCCAGCTTCCAGCTGAGCCGTCGGGTCTCGCCAACGACCGAGCCATCGACGCTGATCGTGTAGCTCAAGGGTCCCCAGCTCTCGAGCGCCGCCGGCCAGCTGAGCGTCGGGGTCCGACGATCGGTATAGAAAAGGGGCCGACGACCAGCAGTGCTGCCGGGGCGAGCGACCAACTCAGCCGCCTCAATCGACAATGCTCCGGGCGTACCCTGCACCCAGGCGACGGCCGCGTCACCGTTGTCGTCGCCGCTGGCGAACAGCCCCAGGGCGGCGTCGGTAGGCCCACTCGCCGCCGCCGAGACACCGACTGGCGGACGGGGACGGCCCCCCTGGGCTCCCTTAGGGGCCCAGCTGACCACGATCTGCGCACTTCCCGCAGCTGGCGTCTCCTGCCAGGCGATCACTGCCCCGCGGCCCGCGCTGGCAGGAACCGCGTACGCCGGGGCGGCGCCGCCACCCGGGGCGAGCAGGGCGGGCGTTTCCAGGTAGCCGTTGGCGGCGACCGGGGTCGCGACCAACTGGTTGGTGGCACTGGTGGCGGCGGTCACGAATCCGGAGCCGGACTCCCCGAACGCCACCTGAGGCTGGCTCGCATTGTCGGTGCCGGCGACAAGAGCGTCGACCGCGACCGGGGACCAGGCGGTCTCGGCGACCAGCCTCGTGGCCACCACGCGCGACTGAACCTGACCCGCGGAGGTGACCTGCTCCGCGAACGCCACGACCGGGTAGGAGGAGTCGCCGCCGACCGAGATCCGCGGACTGCCAGCCGTCACCTCAGACCAGCCTACGGCCACGCTGGGTGGGTCGAGCTGCTGGATCTGGACGCTGGTCGCGGTGCCCCAGACCCTACGGGAGTAGACGTGACCGTTCTCGCCCCAGGTGACGATTCCGACGCCGTCCCCGGCCGCGACCACGTCGGGAGTCCCCGCGCCAGTGCCCGCGTCGTCGGCGGCGGTGACGTTGACATCGTGCGGGCTCGCCGGGTGCCAGGTCTTGCCATCGTAGTAATCGACGTCGACGTCGTAGCCCGCGCCGTCCTGGGCCGTGTACGCGAGGTAGCCGACTCCATAGCCGTTGATCGACACCGTCGGGTTGGACGCGCCGGTCGCCAGCTCCTGGGGCGTCGAGAACGGCTGCTTTCGATGTCGCACCGTGTTGACGTACAACGCGCCCGAGTTGATGAATGCGACGACGAGCTCTCCGTGGTTATGCGCGGTGATCTGCGGCTGCGAGGACGCCGCGCTGAGCCCCGCGTCGACCTGCTCCGCCGGCTGCCAGGCACCGTGTTCGAGCCGTGAGACGAACACGTGCGGAACTCCGGCGACCGTCTCCAGGAAGACCATCCCGCCGCTGCCGTCATCGGCGATCGAGAGTCCGTTGAGAGAGTCGAGCGCGCCGCTTGGGGCCACCACCACCCGTGCCGGCATCGCCGACGGCGCAGCCGACGCGGGAGCCGCTGTCAGGAGCCCCGCCAGCGACGCGAGCGATGCAAACATGACCGCCGGCCGGACGATCGATGGCGCCGCTGGGCGGCGAGTGGCTGACCTCACCTGACCTCCTTCGCCAGCAGTGCCAACAGTCCTAGTGTGTCCAGACCCAGAAACGCTGGGCGTCAGGACACTACAACCAACGTACGCCCTCGCGGTTGCGCCAGGACCGTGGAGGAGTGTTGGTCAGCGGTCCTTGAGAAAGGCCGGGATGTCGATCTCATCATCCCGGATCTCGAGTGAGGTCCGCTGCCGGTCGTCAAACGTGACCTCGCGGTCGCGACGGCCACGCGAACCTCTCGACGTGGTGCCGGCGCCGCGGGTGGCACGCCCACGGTCGAAGCCCGTGGCGATCACGGTGACGCGAACCTCGTCCTGCATCCCATCGTCGATCACCGCCCCAAAGATGATGTTCGAGTTGGAGTCGGCCGCGCTCTGGACGATCTCCGCCGCCTCGTTGACCTCGAACAGGCCGAGGTCGTGTCCCCCGGTGATGTTCAGGAGGATTCCTGTGGCGCCCTCGACCGATTCCTCGAGCAGCGGCGAGGAGATCGCTGTCTTGGCGGCCTCGCCGGCGCGGTTCTCGCCGCTCGAGGTGCCGATTCCCATCAGCGCCGAACCCGCGTTGGTCATGATCGTGCGCACATCGGCGAAGTCGAGGTTGATCAGGCCTGGGATCGTGATCAGGTCGGTAATCCCCTGAACCCCCTGGCGAAGGACGTTATCCGCCTCCTTGAACGCCTCGAGGATGGTCGTGCGGCGCTCGACGATCGCGAGCAGCTTCTCATTGGGGATCACGATCAGCGTGTCGACGAACTCGCGGAGCTTCTCGATGCCTTCCTGCGCCTGACGACCGCGCTGCGCGCCTTCGAAGTTGAAGGGCCGGGTGACGACGCCGACGGTGAGAGCGCCGATCTCGTTCTTGGCGATGTCGGCGATCACCGGCGCGGCGCCGGTGCCGGTGCCACCGCCCTCACCCGCGGTCACGAAGACCATGTCGGCGCCTTTCAACGCCTCCTTGATGTCGTCGCGCGACTCAGCCGCCGCGCCCTGGCCAACGTCGGGGTTCGCGCCCGCACCGAGGCCTTTGGTCAGTTCGTGTCCGATGTTCAGCTTGATATCGGCGTCGCACATCTGCAACGCCTGTGCGTCGGTGTTCGCGGCGACGAACTCGACACCACGAAGGCCTGCATCGACCATGCGATTGACGGCGTTGGTCCCAGCACCGCCGACACCGACGACCTTGATAACTGCTAGGTAACTGCCGCTTTCCATACTCTCCGTCCGACCCTCGATCTATCGTTGAGTGTTTATCGGCGCATCTACCTGCTTGCGGGTATTTTGCACGTTACGTGCTCGCATTCGGCGAAGTCAACTGTCGGCGGGTGTCGCGCAACGATCCTTGCAGATCGCGGAACTCTCAATTGATCGCCTGAGGGTCCGAATTTTGCCTCGCGGCCAACCCTCAACCTCAGGTCTAGCCTGAGGCCTGGGTCGGCGACTGCCCACCAACCGCGGGCCGCTGCGGATCACTGACGTCGATGTATTCCCCGCCGGCGGCGGCCGCCGAGCCCCGGGCCGCCAGCACCGCCAGCGCAGCGTTCCACTTGTCGGCAAGGTCGACAAGCGGGCCGAAGTACAAGCTTGGCCCATCGCGAAGCTTGACGACGACACCGTGGGCCGTGCTGCTGACGGCGCCGGCGACGTGTGGCAGGAATCGGTAAGGAGCGGCGACCAGCACCTTGAGCGCGGCCAGCGAGCCCGGGGCGGTGATCCGGCCGGAGGTGGCTCCGCCAGTCTCGCCGCCACCCGTCGATACCGAGCCGAGCGGAACCGATGGCAGCGGGCCGTGGCGGGTGCCGGCGCTCGAGAGGAGGCTCCCCGTGGCGTCGACCACCGTCACGCGGCCCGCCACCGAGGTGACCGCGACCGGAACCTCCTCCAGCACGTCGATCGTGACGCCGTGGGGAAACTCGGTGCTGACATCGAGCGAGTGCACGTATGGGTAGGCCTCCACGGATCGCTTCAGCTTCGAGACGTCGAAATCAAGCGTGGTCATGGTCTCGGCCGTGGTCGTCAACGCCCTGGCGATCGGGCCGACGTTGGGCCCGCTCAGGCCGGTCACCCGGACCTGATGCACTGCGACGAACGAGGAACTGCGAAACCACAACCAGCCGCCGCCCAGGAGGATGACCGCGGCCACGAGAACTGCGGCGACGCGCCTGTCGAAGAGCCAGGTGGGCAGATGCAGGCGGCGGCGCGACCGGGTCCGTCGCCGCCGCTCAGCGATCACCGGCGCTCCCAGCGATCACTGGCGCTCCCAGTCAACCGGACGCGACACCGGGCCGAGCAGCTGGACCTCGGGCTCGAGCTCGATCCCGAATCGCTCGGACACCCGACGGCGTCCCAGGGCCATCAGCTCGAAAACCTCGGCGGTCGTCGCGGCCCCGTGATTCTCGATGAAGTTGGCGTGCTTGGTGCTGAACCCCGCGTCGCCCACCCGCAACCCTCGGCACCCCGCGGCTTCCAACAGCTGGCCGGCGGTGCGACCCGCTGCACGAGCGGAACCGGGGTTCTTGAAGGTGGATCCGAATGTCCGGATACCTGACGGCTGCGCCTGTTTGCGCTGCTCGCGGAGATCTGCGAGGGCGGCCCGCACCTGGTCGGCGCTCGCCCGCAGCAGGCGAAAGGCGGCGCTGGCGACGATCTCCCCAGCGATCAGATTCGAACGCCGGTAGGAGAATCCGAGCTGGTCGGGGGTGCGCCGCTCGATTCCGTCGGCGCTGACGACCTCGACCGACTCGAGCACGTCGGCCAGCGCGCCACCGTACGCGTTGGCATTCATTCGCACGGCGCCACCGACCGTCCCGGGAATGCTGACTCCGAACTCGATCCCGGATAGGCCTGCGCGCGCCGCCACCGCAGAGACAGCCGGCAGACGCGCGCCACCGCCACAGAGGATCCGGTCCCCCGCGTTCTGGTCGAGCTCGATCCTGGAGAGGTCCTTATCAAGTTTCAAGACGAGACCGCGCACCCCGGCATCCGATACGAGGAGGTTCGACCCCGAGCCCACGACCCCTACCTGAAGCTGCCGGCCGGCTGCCCAGATCAGCAGCGCGTGCAGGTCGGCGGCGGTCCCGGGCCGCGCGAAGAACTCGGCAGGACCACCCGTACGGATCGTCGTCAGGCGCGCGAGCGGGTAGTCGCGCTGCAAGCCGGCGGGCACCTCAGACACGAGCCTGAGGGTAATGCCGCCCCCGGCGGGCGCGTGGCGACTTACGGGCCGCGTGACGACTTACGGGTCCTTGTCCCTCCACTTCGTGATGATGAAGCCACGGTGCAAACAACGACTAGGTCCGCCCGTCGTCGGGCCCGATGACAAGTGCGCGGCCGAGCGAGTCGATGTCGCCGGCGCCCATCACCAGACACAGGTCGCCGTCACGCAGTTCCGAGCGCAGCCACCCTTCGGCGCTGTCCAACGAGGGCAACCAGGCGACAGCCCGTCCGTCGCCGACGTCCGCGGCCGCAACGGCCACCAACCGGCCATCGATTCCCGGAAAATCCTCGGCCAGCTCGCGGGCCGCATAGACGTCGGTCACGCAGCAGACGTCGGCGGCCGCGAGCGCCTCGCCGAACCTGCGCGCGAGTGCGCGGGTCCGTGAGTACAGATGCGGCTGGAAGACCGCGACCAGCCGCCGCGGGCCGAGCGTCCTCGCGGCGGCAAGCGCGACCGCGACTTCCGTCGGGTGGTGGGCATAGTCGTCATAGACCGAAGCCCCTGCCGCCGTCTTTCCAAGCCGCTCGAAGCGCCGGCGCGCGCCAACGAAACTGCGGATCGCCGCGACCGCGGCGACCGGCTCCGCGCCCGCCAGGGCGGCGGCGGTCAGAGCGCCAGCCGCGTTGATCGCGTTGTGCACGCCGGGTACCCTCAAGTCAACCTCGAGGCCTTCCCAGCGCAGACTGACGCCGGTCGGAGAAGAGCACGGATCCTCAGCGTCATAGGGGATTATCCGGCTCGCTCCAGCCGCCAGCACGAGCACCTCGGGTCGATCCCAGACGACCGCAGCGGTGGCGCCGTCAAGGAAATCCATAAGGGTCTCGTTGAGGTCGAGACTTGAGGCATACGTGGCATGATGATCGAGCTCGGCGTTGGTCAGCACCGCCACCTCGGGCCGCAGCTTCAGCAACGATCGATCGGACTCGTCGGCTTCGACGACGATCCACTCGCCGCTCCCCCAGGCGGCATTTCGGCCGCTGCCGCGAAGCTCGCCACCGACGACATAGCTTGGATCGAGACCACAGGCCTGCAAAACATGCACGATCATCGCCGTCGTGGTCGTCTTGCCGTGCGTTCCGGTGACGGCCAGGCAGCGCTTCAGCTCGGTGAGTTGGGCCAATAGGTCGGCCCGGTGCAGCTCACCTCTGCCGCCGTGCTCCCGCGAGGCGGCCACGCGCTCCGGATTCTCGGGGCCAACCGCCGAGGAGTAGACAACCTCGGCTCCTGGCGGAACGTTCGCCGCCGCGTGCCCAATAACCGGCTCGATACCAGCCGCCCGGAGCTCGGACAGGTAGTTGCTCTCGGCGCGATCCGACCCGCTCACCCGCGCTCCGAGGGACTTCGCGATCAGGGCGAGGCCGCTCATCCCGGCGCCCCCGATTCCGACGAAATGCAGCCGGCGATCCGACCAGTCACCGATCGGCGGCACGCAGCACCTCTGCCGCGATCTCGTCCGCGGCCCGCGGTCGCGCCAACCGCGCGCAAGCGCGGGACATCGCCGAGAGCCGCGCGCGATCGGCCAGCAGCCGACCAACCTCCTGCGCCAACCTGGGGCCGCTGAGCTCGGCGTCGGGGATGATCACAGCCGCCCCAGCGCTCTCGAAGTAGCGTGCGTTGGTCATCTGGTGGTCCGCGGTCGCGTGCGGATACGGAACCAGAACTGCCGGCCTGCCGGCCGCGGCGATCTCGAAGACAGATCCACCGGCGCGGCCGACAACCAAGTCCGAGGCGGCCAGCGCGTCGCTGAACTCATCGATGAACCCGCGCAGGTCGTAGTGTGGCCCGGGCGAGCGCAGCGACGGGAGGTCACGCTCGCCCGCGGCGTGCAGCACCCGGAAGCTTGAACCGGCGAACGCTTCCAGCGCGGCCTCGTTGATCGAGCGGGCTCCCTGTGATCCGCCGGAGACGAGCACGCAATCTTCCTCCGGACCGATTCTGAATCGCCGCCTCGCAGCGGCGCGGTCGGTGCTCGCGGGCGGCACCGGACGCCCGGTGACAAGGAACCTGCGACCGCCGCGGCCCTCGATCGGAAAGGCCAGGCAGACTCGCTTGGCGACCGGCGCCAGCAGCCGATTGGTCAGCCCGAGGTGGCTGTCCATCTCGGCCAGTACCAGTGGAACACGACGCATTGCGGCGGCCAGGCTGATCGGCCCGGCGACGTAGCCGCCACCCCCCAGGACCGCAGCGGGCGACAAACGGCGCACGAGTGCGTGGGCGTCGCGGACGGCGGCGGCATCGGTCGCGACCGCACGGACGACCGGCAGCGGTCGGCGGCCGCGCGGGAGCGGCGCTAGCCGCAAGGAATGGAGCTCGTACCCAGCATTGGGGACCAACGTCGCTTCGGCGCGCTCTCCCCCAACGAACTGCACCTCGGCGCCTTCAGCCCGCAGTGCGGCGGCGACCGCCAGTGCCGGTACGACGTGCCCTGCCGTGCCGCCCGCCCCGATCAGAATCAGCGGCGTCGTCACGCCAGTCGGCGGCCGAGCGCGAGCCGCCGCCATCGTCGACCGAGCGCAGCTCTCTGGCCGGCGGTCGCGCAATTCCAAGCAGCAGTCCGACAGCGACCAACATTATGCAAAGGTTCGTCGGCGCGTAGGAGATGAACGGCAGCGGCACGCCGGTCAGCGGCGCGATCCCGAGCACGACGAAGATGTTGAGGACGCCCTGGCATAGGATCAGAGAGGTCAGCCCGCTCGCAAGCAGCTTGCCATAGCGAGTGGCGGCGCGCCTGGCCGTCCGCAATCCCGCGAAGGCGATCATGCCGTAGAGGCAGGCGACGCCGAAGATCCCGAGGACGCCGAGCTCCTCGCCGATCACCGCCAGGATGAAGTCAGTCTGGGCCTCTGGGAGGTAGTAGGCCTTCTGCACGGAGTTGCCGAGGCCGACACCGAAGATCCCTCCGGAGCCGACGGCGATCTGGCCCTGGACGGCCTGGTAGCACGGGCCGGACTTGCACGACGCCGACCACGGGTGCAGGAAAGAAAGCAGCCGTGCGCGCTGGTAGGAGGACGCGAGCACCATCAACAGCACGACGAACGCGACGACGCCCGCGATCGCCACCATGTACCGCAACGGCATGCCGGCGGCGAGCAGCAGCGCGCCGATCGTGAACACCACCACCAGCATCGTGCCGAGGTCCGGCTCGGCTGCTATCAGCAGGCAAGCGGGTGCGACGATCACCGCGATCGGCGCGACCGCCTGCCTGAACCCGCGCAGCCGGCGCGGGTGGTCGGCCAGATAGCGCGCCACGTACAGAACCAGGACGAGCTTCATCAGCTCCGAGGGCTGGAACTGGATTGGCCCGACGGCAAACCATCGCCGCGCGCCGTTGATGTCGCGGCCGATCCCGGGGATCATCACCGCCAACAGCAGCGCGAAGGACCCGAACAGCAGCAGCCTTACGGTCTGCTCGTTGAGCAACGCGAGCCCGCGGCGCTCGCCGACCCGCATCGCGATCAGGCCGAGTCCTGCGGCCAGCAGATACATGAAGAACTCGCTTGTGCCGTAGCTCGAACCGCCCAACACGCCGGTTGACGACGATGCGCTGAACACCATCACCGCCCCGAACGCCAACAGACAGAGAGTGACGGTCACCAGGATGCGGTGTTCGAGCGGCGGCGCCAGCCGGCTGGTGGCACGCGAGGCCATCAGTCGCTCCCCTCTGCGAGACCGAGTGCCAATGCGCGGAAGTGATCGCCGCGGGCCTCGTAGTCGCGGTATTGGTCGAAACTCGCGCAGGCCGGCGACAGCAGCACCACCGCCCCATCCCCCGCCGCCCGGGCAGCGAGCGTGACCGCGCGCTCGAGGTCGCCAGCCGGGATCAGTGCAACCCCGGTTCCGGACAGCCCCTCGGCGATCGTCACGGAGTCTTCGCCGATCAGGTAAACGGCCGCGCACCGTTCGGAGACGAGCGATGCCAGCGGGGTGAAGTCCTGCGACTTTCCCTTGCCGCCGAGGATCAGGTGGACGTCACCTGGGAACGAGCGCAGCGCCACCAGCGTGCTGTCGACGTTGGTCGCCTTCGAATCGTTGATGTAGCGAACGCCCCGCCGCGTCGTCACCAGCTCGAGACGGTGGGGAACCCCGGCAAACGTCCGCAGTCCTTCGGCGACAGCGGCCCGCGGCAGATCCCGCGCCAGGCAGGCAGTCGCGGCGGCCATCGCGTTCTGGACGTTGTGGGCACCCGGCAGCGGGATCTCAGCCGCGGGCAGCAGCGGCTCTCCGCGCCAGCGGAGCTTGCCATCGAGAAGACGCAGCGCCGCCCGGTCGCTCTCGCCGAAGCGCAACCGGACCGCCTCGCCACCGGGCTCAGGCTCCAGCTCGTCGGGCACGACCGCGACGTCATCGGCGTCCTGACGCACGAAGATCCGCCGCTTCGCCTCCACGTAAGCGTCGTAGCTCCCGTGTCGGTCCAGGTGGTCAGGAGTGATGTTGAGCAGCACCGCGACCTCGGGCGCGAACTGTTCGGTGTCCTCGAGCTGGAACGACGACGCCTCGCAGACGACGGTCGCATCCGGAGCGAGCGAGCCGACCAGCGACGACAACGCGGTGCCGACGTTGCCGGCGACCGCCACCGGAACCCCGGCGGTGCGATGGATGTGGCCGATCCACTCGCTCGTGGTCGTCTTGCCGTTGGTTCCAGTCACCGCCACGAACTCGTTTGGGAGCAGCCGCCAGGCCAGCTCCAGCTCGCCGATGACGGTGATGCCGCGGGCGCGCGCAGCTCGTACCAGCGGCGCGGATTGGGGAACACCGGGGCTCTTGATGAGCGTCCCGGCCCTGGCGGCAAGGGCCTCGCCTGACGCATCCATGTGTACTTCGACGCCGGCCGCTCGGAGCCTCCCCGCTGCCGCCGCGAGATCCGGCCTGTCCCCCGCGCCCGCATCGAACCCGATCACCTCCTCCCCGCGAGCGCTGAGTGTCAGGGCGGCCGCCTCGCCGGAGCGCGCGAGGCCGACCACCAGGAACGGTCCGGCCGGCAGCGGCGGACGGGTCACGCCGTCACGGCCCGCCCTTGGTGAGGAGTGAGCTTGTCGACAGCTCGTACAGCGTGAACCCGATTGCACCGCAGGCGGCGGCGACGATCCAGAAGCGCAGCATGATCTTCGTCTCAGACCACGCCTCTAGCTCGAAATGATGGTGGATCGGAGCCATCTTGAAGACGCGCTTGCGGAAGAACCGAAAGGAGAACACCTGGATGAGCACGGACAGCGCCTCGATAACGAAGATCCCGCCGATCACGAGCAGCAGGATCCCGGTGTCGGTCATCACCGCCAGGCCGGCGATCCCCCCGCCGAGTGCCAGGGACCCCGTGTCACCCATGAAGATGCTCGCCGGAAAGCTGTTGAACCAGAGAAAGCCGATGCAGGCGCCGCACAGACAGCCCGCGATCAGCTCGAGGTCGTGATCGCCGCGGGTGACGAAGGTGATGCCGATGTAGGCGAGCAGAGCGATCGCCGTGCAACCGGCGGCGAGGCCGTCGAGGCCGTCGGTGAGGTTGACGGCGCTGGTCGTTCCGGCGACGACCAGGTAGATGTAGACCGGGTACAGCGGTCCCAGGTCGAGGTGTGCGTTGAACGGACGCAGAGAGATCGCGTCGCGCAGATGCGGTTGCGCCAGATGTGTCGCGAACCACCACAGCCCGAGCGAGATCGCGACGGTGACGATCAGCTTGGTCCGCGCCCGCAATCCGAGTGAGCGACGCTTGACGATCTTCGTGTAATCGTCGGCAAACCCGAGCAGGGCGCACGCGATCGTCGCCCCAAATACACCCATCGACCGCCAGTCGCGAGTCGACAACGCGAGAAACGGGATCGCGAACGCGATCATGATGATGATCCCGCCCATCGTCGGGGTTCCGGCTTTGACCTTGTGGCCCTCGGGGCCCTCCTCGCGGATGTTCTGTCCAAACGAGCGAACGCGGAGGAACTCGATGAACTTCGGACTCAGGAATAGGCAGAGGAGCAGGGCCGCCGAGCTCGAGATCAGGACTCTGCCCGACTCGGATGCGGTCATGCAGGCGCACCCGCGCGCAGCACTTCGCAGACGTGCCGAAGACCAACTGCGTTGGACGCCTTGACGAGCACGATGTCCCCATCGTGCAGCAGCTCCGAGACCAGTGCGGCAGCATCCGACGCGTCGTCAGCGTGGTGGTGTTCGCCGCCGAAGCGATCGGCCATCGACGCGGCGAGGGGACCGACCGTGACCAGAACGTCGGCCGTCGCGGCCGCGTGAGCACCGATCTCGAGGTGGTAACGGCGCGCGTCGTCGCCCAGCTCGCGCATGTCGCCGAGTACAGCCATCCGTCGCGGCCGCGCATCGTCGGAGTAACCGCGGACCGCCGCCGGCACATGGCCCCGCGCTGCGCCAATCCTGGCCGCTGTCGCAGCAAGCTCGTCGAGCGCCGCTCGCATCGACACCGGATTTGCGTTGTAGGCGTCGTCGATCAGCGTGACGTCGCCGGGCAGCAGTGTTCGCTGGCCCCGTCCGGGTGACAGTGTCATGTGCAGACGCCCACCGGCCCTGACGCCAACCGCCTTCGCGGCGGCGACCGCCGCCAGCAGGTCGCGCCGCAGATGCGACTCGGAGAAATCGACCGTCAGCAGAAGTCGCTCACCGGCACAGTCGATCTCGACGGCGTCATCGCTCTCGGCGACCATCGTGACGTCACCGCCCGGTCCGAAGGTCAGCGTGGAGGTGTCGGAGCGCCGGCGCGGCTCCAGCCGCGGTTCGTCCGCGGGCAGGATGGCAGTCCCCCCTGCGGGAAGGCCGTCGATCAGCTCCGCCTTGGCGGCCACGATCGCCTCGATCGTGCCCAGCTGCTCCAGGTGGACCGGGCCGATGCTGACGATCACGCCGACGTCCGGCTCGGCCACCCGGGCGAGCTCGGCGATCTGCCCGGGACCGCGCATGGCCATCTCCAGCACGAGCACCTCGGTGCCCGCCGGCGCCGTGAGGATCTCCAGGGGAAGCCCGATCTCCGTGTTGTAGTTGGCCCGCGAGGCGACTGTCAGCCGATGGGGAGAAAGCACCGCCGCGAGCAGCTCCTTGGTCGAGGTCTTGCCGGTCGAGCCGGTGATCCCGATCACTCGCGCTCCCAACTCGCGGCGCCAGGCAGTGGCCAGACGCTGAAGTGCGTCGAGCGGATCGACCGCGGATAGGATCGCCGGCGGGTGGGCCTGACCGACTCGATCGACGCTGGCAAGCGTCGCCTTCGCATACTCTGGGCTCGTCAGCACCCCCCACGCCCCGGCGGCAACGGCATCAGGCCCGTAGCTGCCGCCATGTACGTGCTCGCCGGGCAGGCCGACGAAGAGCGCCCCGGACCCCGCGTCGCGCGAATCGATCGTCGTCCGCTCCGGGCCCAAACCGCCCTTTGACAGGCCGTTAAGCAGCCGCGCGTCTGCCAGACGCGAGACCTTGAGAGCATCCCAGCGCCTCATGTGCCAGAGGAGGGTACCCGGGCTCCTGGACGCGCCCGCATCGCCTCCCGAGCGACCGCCACATCGTCGAACGGGAGCTTGCGGCCGTGCTCGAACTCCTGACCCTGCTCATGCCCCTTGCCGGCGATTACGACGACGTCGCCTTCGCGCGCCGTTGCGATCGCGTCACGGATCGCGGCGCGACGGTCAGGATCGGCCTCGACCTGACGATCGATCCCCGCCAGGATCTCGGCGATGATCGCCTCGGGATCCTCCGATCGCGGGTTGTCGGAGGTGACGATCACCCGGTCCGCCAGCCGGGCGGCGATCTCGCCCATCATCGGGCGCTTACCACGGTCCCGGTCACCGCCGCAGCCGAACACGACGTGAAGGCGACCATCGGTCAGGTTGCGCGCCCCGACGAGCACGTTCTGGAGCGAGTCTGGAGTGTGAGCGTAGTCGACGATCACCGCGAACGGCTGGCCCTCGTCGACGGTCTCGAAGCGGCCCGGTACCTGGCCCGCGCGCTCGACCGTCGCGACCGCGTCATCGAGCGAAACGCCGATCGCGTCGGCCGCTGCGATCGCCGCCAGGAGGTTGTAGACATTGAAGCGGCCGCGCAGCGACGAGCTGACGAGGCGTTCGCCGTCGGCCGTTCTGAGGACAAAGCGCGAACCATCGAGATCGGTCTCGACATCGACCGCACGGAACGATGCAGCCTCATCTTGAAGCGAGTACGTGATCGACCCTTCGAGCTCGCCGGCCAGCCGCCGGCCGTAGGGGTCGTCGATGTTCACCACCGAATGCGCAGGGTTGTGCGCGGTGAACAGGCTTTGCTTCGCGGCGAAGTAGTGCTCCATCGTCGGGTGAAAGTCGAGGTGATCCTGAGTGAGGTTGGTGAACACCGCCGTCTCAAACACAATCGCGTCGACGCGAGCGAGCTCTAGCGCGTGTGAGGACACCTCCATCACGCAAGCCCGGTCGCCTGCGTCGAGCATCTCGCTGAACGTGCCCTGGAGATCGATCGCCTCAGGCGTGGTTCGCTGCACCTCGCGCTGCGCGCCGCCGACGATGCTGATGACCGTTCCGAGCAGACCGGTCTGGATGCCGGCGCCCTGGAGCACCGCCCGGAGCAGGTAGGCGGTGGTCGTCTTGCCGTTGGTGCCGGTCACCCCGGCGACTCTGAGCCGAGTGGTCGGGTGGCCATAGAACGCCGCCGCCGCGGGCGCCATCGCCGCCCTGACATCGGCGACCAGCACCTGCGGGATCGCGAGCGTTGCCAAGGGATGGTCGACGACCAGGGCGGCGGCGCCGCGGGCCACGGCATCCGCGGCGAAGTCATGGCCGTCGCGGGTGAACCCGCGGACGCAGAAGAACAGCGTCCCGGCTCTGACCGTCCGCTGGTCGTAGGCGAGCCCCGAGATCTCGACTCCCCGATCGGCTTCGGCGCTCAGCGGCAGCAGTTGTCCGAGCTGCATGCCGGGAGAGTACTTGGGTGCCCGTTGGCGGCCACGTGGCCACCGACGGTGGGTTCCGAGATCGTGTGACTCACGCCGTTTCCGAGAAAGACCCGCCGGCGGGACACCATCTCACGGGGTCGAGGCCGTTACCGAGTTATCCGCCGAGGCTGGGCATGGAGCCGGACAGGGGTTGATCCCGAGGTACGGGACGGCCCAGCTGACGATCTTCTGGAAGGCCGGTGCCGCGACCGTGCCGCCGTAGATCGCGCCCTGCGGCTGATTGACGACGACCGCGACCACCAACTTCGGGTTGCTCGCCGGAACCATGCCGATGAACGAGGCGACGAACTCGGTGCTCGAGTACTTGCCGTCCACCGCGATGTTGGCGGTGCCTGTCTTTCCCGCCAGGTCGTAGCCGGGAATCTGTGCGCCGGACGCGGTCCCGCCGTCGCCGAACACCCCGCGCAGCATGTCGCGCAGCTCGGCGGCGACGTTGCTCGAGATGATCCGCTTGCCCGCCGGTCTGTGCACTGCCCTCCCGCCAACCGACTCGACGATCTGCGGCGGGCGGAGGATCCCGCCGTCGGCGATCACGTCGTACGCCTGCACCATCTGCATCGGGGTCACCTCGAGCCCCTGCCCGAACGGCAGGTTGTAGATCGAGAGGCCCGAGTACTGGGAGACGGGCGGGACGATGCCGCGCTGCTCTCCAGGCAGAGCCACGCTGGTCGGCTTGCCGAAGCCAAAGCGGTCGACCCAGGAGGCGAAGTTGTTCTGGCCTTCCCGCTGAGCGATCAGATCGGCGCCAATGTTGCTCGACACCTTGAGGATGTCGGCGACCGACAGGGTCTCGTACCCGTGCGCCTCCGCGTCCTGGATCACATGGCCGTAGGGATCGAGGTCGGGCGGTACGTCGAACGTCGTGTCCGGCGTCACCAGCCCGTCCTGCAGGGCGCCGGCGACGGTGATCGCCTTGAATGTCGAACCGGGCTCATACGACATCCCGATCGCCTGATCCTCGGTCGCGTCGAACGCCGTCGCGCCGACGTCGTTGGAGTTCATCGACGGCCAGTTGCCGAGTGCCAGGATCTGGCCGTTCTGCGGGTCGGCGACGATCGCCGTCGCCCCAACCGGCTGGTACTGAGCGCCGACACCCGCCAGGACCTGGTCGACCTCCGCCTGCAGTGGCGCCGAGATCGACAACCGCAGGGTCTTGCCGGTCTGCATCTTTCTGACGTTGTCAACCTCGAGCGCTTGGCCGTAAGGGTCGGTGACGACTCGCCGCAGGCCGCCCACGCCGGCCAACTGATGGTTGAACTCGTACTCCAGGCCGCCACCGCCGGCGCCATTGCCACCGACCCAGCCAAGGACCTGAGCGGCGGCGGTGTCGCGGGGGTAGGCGCGACGTTCGACGGGCTTCAGAGAAATGCCGTTGATTCCGAGCTTGATGATCCGGCTACCGGTGACCGTCGGGACGTTGTCGGCGATCGGCGAGTATCCGGTGCCGGATTTGGTGAGGGCCGCCAGTACCTGATGACCGCCTAGCCCGAGCAGCGGCGCGAGCTGAGCGGCCACGCGCCGCGGATCGGTGATCAGCATCGGGTCGGCGATCACATCGTCGGCTGATTCGCTCAGCGCGAGGACGACGCCGCTGCGGTCGGTGATCGTCCCTCGCACCGCTGGAATCGTCACGCGTTCGACCTGCTGCTCGTTGGCGGCGGCGGACAGCGCCGCCGACCGGAACAGACCGAGGTACGCGGCACGGCCCGCCGCGAGCACGAGCAGTGTCAGGAAGGCCGCGAACAGGATCCCGACGCGCCGATCGATCTGATCGATGGCTCGGCGGCTGGGGGTCGGCGGCATCGGTGGACGCAGAACGGAGCTACCCGCCGCTGGTTGCGGCGACTGTGGTGCTCGAGGTCGTGGGCAACGTATCCGTGGTCGACGAGACGTCGCTCGTCGCCGTCGACGATGGGTCGATGGCGCTGAGGCTTGCGGAGTTGGCCGCCGTCTCGCTCTGCAGCTCCGATTCGAAGGTCGTGGGGTCCGGGCTGGCGATGCCGGCGGCGGCACTACCGAGATCGCCGGCGGCAGACGCCGGGATGAAATGCACGTCCAGCGGACCCGGCAAGACCATGCCCATCGTCCCGGCGAGGCGTTCGATCCGAGCGGCATTGGACAGGGTCGCGACGTTGGCACGCAGAGTCTGGTTCTCGCTCTGGAGTTGGCTGCTCAACGCGACCGAGTTGCCAACGCTGACGCCGAGCTTCAGGACCTCGACGCGCATCCCGACGATTCCCGCGAGGAGCACCCCCAGCACCGGAATCCAGGCGCGGCCCCGGATCAGGCGGTCGAGCAGGCGTTGGTCGGGGAGGGAGCGCAGCAGCGCCAGCGGCGAAGGGAGCGCGAGCCCGATCCGCCGCCGCTGACGCGGTGCCGGGCGGAGTCGGTCGGGCGCGGGACGCGGGACCGGTCGACGCCGGGCCGGTGCCGGTCGTGGCGCCAGGTCGCGTCGAGCGGGCGGTGGGCTCTGTACCGGGCCGGAGATACGACGCGGTGTCCGCGGCGCCGGCCCGGGTTGGGAGACTGTGCGCCGTTCGGTGCGGTTCCTCGCGGCTGCTGTCGCTGCTGGGGGCATTATTCGCCTCCTCCGGCGAGCTTGCGCGCAGCCCGGAGGTGCGCTGACTTGGACCGCGGGTTGGCCGCCACCTCGCCAGCCGTTGCCGCGACCGCCCGGCGGGTCAGGAGCTCGGCCTCGGCGGCGTGGCCACAGACGCAGATCGGAATCTCGGGCGGGCAGATGCAGCCGCGCGCCAGCTGAACCAGGAAGCGCTTGACCCGCCGGTCTTCCAGCGAATGGAACGAGATCGCGGCGAACCTTCCATCCGGACCGAGCAGATCCCACGCGATCGGCAGCGCCTCGTCGAGCTGCCCGAGCTCGTCGTTGACGGTTACCCGCAGCGCCTGGAATGTTCGCTTGGCGGGATGTCCACCGGCGAACTGGGCGGGAGCCGGGATCGCCGACTTGATCACGTCGACGAGCTCGTGCGTGGTGCTCAGCTGATGGCGCTCGCGCGCCCGAACGATCGCGCGGGCGATCTGTCTTGCGTAGCGCTCTTCGCCGTACTCGCGCAGGAGCCGCGCCAGACGGCGATCGTCCCAGCAGTTGACGACCTCCGCTGCCGTCAGCTCCTGGTCTGGGTCCATTCGCATGTCAAGCGGCGCATCGTAGGAATAGGAGAAGCCGCGGCCCCAGGTATCGACCTGCATCGAGGACATCCCCAGGTCCATGTAGACGATGTCGGCCTCGACACCTTCCTCCCGGAGCAGGGCGAGACCGCTGACGAAGTCGGCACGGATGAACCGGGTCGCGCAGGGGACCTCGGCAGCGAGGTCGCTGAAGCGCTCGGCCGCGAGCGGGTCTCGATCGATCGCGATCAGCGTTCCCTCCGACCCAATCCGGTCGGCGACCAGCCGAGCGTGACCACCGCCGCCGACGGTGCAATCGACCGCGATCGCGCCGGGAGCCGGGTCCAGCAGGCCGATCAGCTCCCCGGCCAGGACCGGGACGTGTGTTGCTGTCATGTCAAGCAGTGTGGTCAAAACTCGCCACGATCTCGGTGAATCTCGACAGAACACCCTCGTTGTAGCCGGCGTGAGCCGCGCGATCCCAGATCTCGAGGCACTCACCGGAGCCCGTCACCACTACTTCCTTGTCGAGGCCCGCGTAGGAAATCAGCGGCGCCGGGATCATCAGACGATTGGCCGAGTCGAGCTCCGCCTCGTGTGAGTTGTTGAAGAAGAAGCGCTTCAGATCGCGAGCGCTGGGCGACAGCGGGTTGAGCTCTGCGAGCGCCGCGGTGGTGTACGCCTCGTAATCCTCGGGAATCCAGATCGCTACCGAGCGCGGCGCCCCGGGCTCCGTCTCCGGTGATACCGCGAGCACCGCTCCACTGGCGAGCGCCGCCCGGTACCTCGCGGGCACTGTCAACCGGTGCTTCGCGTCGAGCGAATGTTCGAAGGTCCCGCGGAAGATCAAGGGTTCTCATCTGCATGGCTCGAATTTGAAACCCGGGTGGCTGGATGGGAGGAGCCCTGCCACCCGGGTCTCTGCATGCGTGGCCCACTTTACCCCACCTCCTCCCACAATGCAACTCCTCTGTCATCGCCTCTCCCACTCGGGCATCGACGTCCCCCACGAGGGGGCGGATCGCCCATAGACATCGGCGATCCGCCCCCTCGTCCCGCGTCCCTCGATCCGGCTCGGGTTCTGCACGCCGCGCTGCAGTCAGCGCGGACGCACGAAAACCTGCGAGTTTCGAACGGTTCCGTCCGGTCCCTGTGCCAGACGGTGGGCCTCACGGGCGACCCTGGTCAGCCGGCGGCCTGCCGCCCCGACCCAGCCTGCACAACGGGCAGCTCCAACACCAGCAGCGCACCGCGATCGGAGGGCGCGCTGATCAACCGTCCGCCGTGGGAGCGGGCTACCCGCGCCACGATCCGCAGGCCATGTCCACGTTCGGACACGCGCGTCCGCGTCGGCCAGGTGGGCCGGCGGCGGAGCTGCCCTGATCCGATCAACCGCATCAACGGCACCGGCAGTCCACGGCCGGCGTCGCTGACCTCAACCCGCGCGATCCCGCCGCCTGCTCGCAGCCGCATCACGACATCGCCCTCGCCGTGCTCGACAGCGTTGGCGAGCAGATTGCAGAGTGCTGCGGCCAACCTCAGGCGCTCGCCCGCGACGAACACCTCCCCTGCATCCGGAAGCTCCACCCGGATGCTGCGCGTGCCGGCCGCATCGCGCCACGCTTCCGCAGACTCGCGCAGCAGCGCCCCAAGCCCGACAGGCGGCCCCGCGGTTCGGGTGGGGTGCGCACGTGCGCGCACCCCACCCGCCACTGCCAAATCGTCCAGCGCCTGCCGCGCGCGTCCGAGCTCCAGCTCGAGAGCCCGCACTCGGGCGGGCGGCAGACGGCCGGTCCGGTTCGCGAGCTCGACGCCGAGGCCGAGCGCGCAGAGCGGCCCGCGAAGCTCGTGGCAGGCCCGCGCGACGCCGGTCGCGCGCGAGGCGGTCGCCCAGCGTGCGGACACCGCCAACAAGGTCGCGAGCAGCCAACCGCCCCCCGCCAGCGCGGCGATCACGTCGACACCCCATCCAGCAATCGATATCCGACACCCCAGACGTTGACGACAAACGACGTGTCGGCGGCCGAGAGCTTGCGACGGAGGCGCGCGGCGTGCGTGTCGAGCGTCCGCGTCCGCAGGACGGCCCCGTCGCCATCCCAACCCCAGACGGTCCGCATCAACTCCTCGCGAGTGAAGACACGGACGGGGTCGGACGCGAGCGCGCGCAAGAGCCCGAACTCCTTCTTCGAGAGGGGTACCGGCACGCCGCCGAGCCACGTCTGACGCGAGAGCGCGTCTAGCTCGAGTGGCCCGATCCGGACTCGGGAGCCGAGGTTCGCGCGGATCCTGCGGCGGAGCAGAGCGGCTATCCGGGCCCTGAGCTCCGCGTATGAGAATGGTTTGGTCACATAGTCGTCAGCGCCGCGCTCGAAGCCCCGCAGCCGGTCGACCTCCGAGGCGCGACCGGACAGGACCAGCAGTGGCAGCGTCGGGTCGATCCGTCCGCCGACGCCGTCCGACTCGCGGACATGGCGGATGAGCTCGAGGCCGTCGCCGTCGGGCAGGCCAAGGTCGACGATCGCCAGGTCGACGAATCTGGTGGCGGCGAGGCGGTGCGCAGCGGTCAGGGTGCCGGCCTCAAGCACCTGGTAACCGTCGGCCGTGAGGTTGTCAGCCAGGAACGAACGGGCGACGGCGTCGTCGTCGACCACCACGATCGTGACCGCCGCATGGTCGGTGTTGGAGTTGCAATTCATATCCCATAGAGGCTCCGGCCCGCCGGAATTCACCCCCCTGGGGGAAAATCCCGGGAGGCACCCAGGCCTGGCGGCCGCGTCGCCACGAAGGTCACCCCTTTGAGCGCATCGTGCGGGGATCTGTGGGGAACGTGACTGCAACATCACGTTCAGATGCTGATGCCGAGCAGGATTCCGGCATAAGATGCCGACGCCATGTACCGGAGGGCTAACTACAGCTCAGGCGAGGACTTCGTGCTGGAGTACGGCGACCTCCGCTTCACGTTCAACGAGCGGGACTTCGCCGAACGCTGCGAGCAGGCGGCGCGTCGCGTCGGCTTCATCGGCTCGTCGATCACCGAGGACGAGGCCGAGGACTTGATCAACCTCGTCGTCAACGGGGAGGTGAGCGAGCCGGCGTCTGCGCTCGGCGAGCACGTCAACGACTGCTGGCCCGAGTTGGTCGGCCCATCTGATCGGTCGCTGGTGCACTGGCTGAGGCGGCTGATCTTCCGCGGCGCCTGGCTCGACCAGCGCGTCAAGGAGGAGGAGCTTGACCTCCTGTTTGACGAGGACACGGGCGCGTTCACGTATATCCAGCCCGATCGCGGCGGCGAGCCAATCGAGCTTGCGCCCGAGCCGAGCTGGGGCCGCGTCGCGTACGTCCCGCGCTGACAGCCCCTCTCAAACGTGCCCGCTTCCCGGCGGTGGATCGCCGGGAGCGCCGCCGGCGGCGGCTCGTCGCTAGCCGGTGCGGCATTACCCTCCGCGGTTCATGGACGCGAGCATCTGGCTGATCATCCCGACCTACAACGAGGCCGAGAACGTCTCGGGCATCGTCCGCGCCGCCGAGACCGAGCTCGCGGTGGTTGCGCCGGGAGACCATCGGATCCTCGTCGTCGACGACGGCTCGCCCGACGGCACCGGACACATCGCCGACCAGCTTGCCGAGGAGCTCGACACGGTCGAAGTTCTGCATCGTCAGCGCAAGGATGGGCTTGGGCGCGCGTATCTGGCCGGCTTCGACCTTGCCCTGGCGCACGGCGCCGAACTGCTGATCGAGATGGATGCCGACTTCTCGCACGATCCCGGCTACCTCGGCGGCCTGCTGGCCGCCGCCGAGGACGCTGACATTGTGCTCGGCTCAAGGTACGTGCCCGGCGGCGCGGTGCGCAACTGGGGGCTGCTGCGGCGGCTGATCAGCCGCGGCGGCGGGTTCTATGCCCGGACGATCCTCGGCGTTGACATCCACGATCTGACCGGCGGCTTCAAGTGCATCCGCCGCTCGGTGCTCGAGGCGATCGACCTGCCGACGGTTCGGTCCGAGGGCTACGTGTTCCAGGTAGAGGTGACTTACCGTGCGGCCCTGGCGGGTTTCCGCGTCCGCGAGGTGCCGATCGTGTTCAACGACCGCGCCCGCGGGACGAGCAAGATGTCCTGGCGAATCGCGGTGGAGGCGATGGTGCTCGTGCCCCTGCTGCGGCGCCAGCGCCACGTGGCGCGAGTTGCCCCCGAGCGACTAACGAAACCATAAACAGCATAAAGTTATGTTGGCGACCGGAATCCCGGGCATTCTTTTCTTGACGTGAGCGTGAACGAACCGCTCGGCGCTGCGCTACCACAGGGCGGAGCGTTCGAGTTCAAAACGCCGACTCGGCCACAGATCGCCATCTCAGACGGTCGGCTAGCCCAGATCGGGCTTCTCGGCACAGTCGCGATGGGGTTGCTGATCGCCGTCGCGGCGACCCATACCGACATCCTGCTGCCGCAGGGTCTGCAGCCGATCGATGCTCCGGGCTATGCCGCGCTCGCGGGGCCGTTCCGGTTCATCGGCTTCCACCTCGCCACGGGCGAGACGATGGCCGCACTCGCGCTCATGTTCGCGTCCTATGTGGTGTCCACGAAGTACGCGAGCCTGATCTCGGCGCGAGCCGCGATCACGGCGATCGTGGCGCTGAACGTGATTGTCCTGATCGCCCCGCCGCTGTTCTCGTCGGACGTCTTCAGCTACGAGGCGTACTCGAGGATGTTCACGATCTATGGCGTCAACCCATACCTGCATGGGCCCTTCACGATCGAGCTGGATCCCGTTTTCAAGCTCGTCGGCGCCAAATGGATTCAGACGCCGTCGGCATATGGACCGCTGTTCACGGCGCTCAGCGGAGTCCTGGCCCATGCGTCGATCACGGTCAGCACGTACATCTTCAAGCTCACCGCGGCGCTCGGCTGCCTGGGTACCGTGGCGATCTTGTGGCGCAGCGCTCGCGTCCGCGGGGTCGACCCGGTTCGCGGTGCGGTGCTCTTCGGTCTGAACCCGCTGGTCGTCCTGTACGGCGTCGGCGGAGGGCACAACGATCTACTGATGCTGCTGCCGATGGTCGCGGGCGTCTATGCGGTCTTGCGCTCCCAGGATCGGAAGGCGGGAGCGATGTTCGTCGTCGCGGCCGCAGTCAAGCTGACCGGAGCGCTGGTGGCCCCGTTCGCCTACGCCGCTCCGGAGCTGGCGGGCGACGACGGCCGCCGGCGCGCGCTGCTGTTCGGTGTCGGCGTGACGACGGCCGCCGTGATGGCGATCGGCTTCGGACTGTTCGGGGTCGGGACGCTGCACCTTCCCCTGATCCTCAGCCAGGTCCAATCCGAGGGTGATTGGCACAGCATCCCGGGGTTCATCTCCACCGCGATGCTGCTGCCGGGACTCGCCAGCGTCGTCGGGGTGATTCTCGCCGTAGGGTTCGTGGCGTGCTCCGCGCGCCTGTTGTGGCACGTCTGGTACGGGCGAATCGACTGGCTCGAGGGGGCGGCGTGGGCGACCGTCGCGATCCTGGTCTGTGCCGGGTCGCTGCTTCCGTGGTACGTCGCCTGGTTGCTGCCGCTCGTTGCCCTATGCGAAGCCCCCCGACTGGTACGCGTGTCGTTGTGGCTGACCGCTGCGCTGCTGTTCATCACGATCCTCGGCTACTTCCCCAACGGCTCCGCACTGTTCCAGGTTTAAGTCTCCTAGCGGTTGGCGCCTACGATGGCTGCCGTGAGCGATCGGGAGTTGCAGCTGCTCAGCATCGTCGCGCCGGTTTACGACGAGGCGGCCACAATCCGCGAGTTCCACGACCGCGTCGCGGCCGCCCTGCCGGAGATCCCGTTCGAGCTTGTGATCGTCGATGACGGGTCCAAGGACCGCTCGGCGGAGGTGCTCGAGAAACTCGCCGCCGAAGATCCCCGGGTTCGGGTGATCTTCCTCTCCCGGAACTTCGGTCATCAGACAGCGCTCACGGCGGGCCTCGATCACGCGTCCGGGAACGTGATCGTCATGCTCGACGCCGACCTCCAGGATCCTCCGGAGCTGATCGAAGCGATGCTCGACAGCTGGCGGGCGGGCTCCGACGTGGTCTACGCCGTTCGCCGCCAGCGCGAGGGCGAGTCGAGCTTCAAGCTGGCCACCGCGCGCTGGTTCTACCGATTGTTCGACTGGCTGGCCTCGGTGCACCTCACGCAGAACTCGGGGGATTTCCGCCTCCTCGACCGCAGGGCGCTCGACGCGATCCTGTCGATGCGCGAGCGCAACCGGTTTCTCCGCGGCATGACCGTCTGGGTCGGGTTCACGCAAACGGCCGTTCCATATGACAGAGACGCCAGGTTCGCGGGCCAGACCAAGTTCACCCCGGCGCGAATGCTCCGTTTCTCACTCGACGCGATCTCCTCCTTCTCCAATCGGCCACTGCAGCTCGCGAGCCTGCTCGGCTTTCTGATCTCGGCGCTGGCGCTGATCGCGATCCCAGTCGTAATCGGACTGAAGATCGCCGGCTCCTACCTCCCGGGCTTCACCACCGTTCAGGTGACGCTGTTGCTGCTGGGCGGGATTCAGCTGATCTCGATCGGGATCATCGGCGAGTACGTCGGACGCATCTACGACGAGGTGAAGGGGCGCCCGCTGTATCTGGTGCGAGCGCGGACCAATTTCACCGAGGACCCCCCGGAGGCCGAGCCGGTCGTGGTCCGCGTGCGTCGGGAGCGTCCCGGCTAGTGTCGTGAACCGTCAGCCGCCGGCGGGGTTCGGCCCGATCGCCCGGTTGACGTCACCAGGCGCCTTCGGCTCGTCGGCTGGCCCACGTGGCCAGCCTCCTTCAGATCCGCTGTGGCCGTTGTCGCTGGGTTGCGCGCCGGGCTCGGAGCCACGCTCGAGTGACTCGATCCGCCGTGCCAGACCCTTGATCGCGTCGGCGATCGGGTCAGGCAGATGAACCCAGTCGGCGTCGGGTCCCTCGGGGCGACGCCCTTCGATTCGAACCGGGTGACCTGGGTTGCCGACGACGGTCGAGTTCGGCGGCACGTCATGGATCACCACGGTGTTGGCGCCGATCTTGGAGCCGTGACCGACGACGATCGGGCCCAGCAGCTTGGCCCCTGAGCCAATTGTGACGTTGTCCTGCACGGTCGGATGGCGCTTGCCGGTCGCAAAGCCCGTGCCGCCGAGGGTCACCCCCTGGTAGAGGGTGACGTCGTCGCCGATCTCGGCGGTCTCGCCGATCACCACGCCCATCCCGTGGTCGATGAACAGCCCAGGTCCAACCGTCGCGCCAGGGTGGATCTCGATCCCGGTGACGGCGCGCGAGGCGGTCGCGATCACCCGCGGGAGCAGCGGCGCTCCCAGCCGGTACAGCGCGTGGGCGACACGATAGGAAAGCACGGCCTGGACGCCCGGCCAAGTCGCAAGGATCTCCAGCGAACCGACGCCGACGGCCGCGGGATCGCGCGTATGCGCCGCCGCAATGTCACGTCTGACCTCGGCCGCGGTGGCGCGGATCACGCCGATACCGAGCATCGTCAAAGCGTAGCGACGCGTGACCGCGGCCTTGGACGGAGCGTCTCGTCGAGCGCGCGCTCCAGTCGCCGTTCGCTGAGCGTGTCGAGCCTCGCGATGTCCAGCAGCGCCGTTAGGGGCTGGTGACCCGCAGACCCTGAATCCGCCGAATGTCTCGGTGGTCCAGCGCGCGAGCACCATCTCGACGCCGGCGGGCATCAAGCTGTAAACCCCGACGTGTATCGGATGAACTCGTCGCCGGGTGACGAGCCTCCCGATCCTCGCGCTAGAGACGCCGGTGGCGAGTAGCTGCTGTCGGGCCACCAGGCCGTGTTGCCGGGCCGCGATCCGGCTCAGGAGCCAGTTGAGGTCGTAGACCGGGCCCTCAACGCGGAAAAGTGCTCGCACGCCCGCCAACCTGATGGCGTGTGAACGTTCGTCCCCCGTATTCGCGGAAGAACCTGCACGCGGCCCGGAGGGCGACCGGCTGTGAATGGTTTCCGGCGGCTTACGAACCGTCGGGAGAGAACCACGTGAGCGAGATGTAGCGCTCGCCCGAGTCCGGCAGGATCGTCGCGATCCGCGCCTTGGCGAACTCAGGCCGGCGGGCGACCCCGATCGCCGCCGAGACCGCGGCTCCTGCCGAAATCCCGGCCAGCACCCCCTCGCGCCGAGACAGCAGATGGGCGGTCCGGACAGCGTCGTCGTCACGCACCGGGATCACTTCGTCGATCACCTCGCGGTTCAGCACCTGCGGGACGAACCCCGCCCCGATCCCCTGGATCCGGTGTGGGCCGGCTCGTCCGCCGGACAGGACCGCCGATCCGGCGGGCTCGACGGCGATGACATGGCAGTCAGGGTTGCGAGCCTTCAGAAACTCGCCAACGCCGGTGATCGTGCCGCCGGTGCCGACGCCGGCGACGAACACGTCGATCCTGCCCTCGAGCGCGTCCCAGAGCTCAGGTGCGGTACTGCGCCGGTGGGCTTCCGGATTAGCCGGGTTTGAGAACTGGTCGGGCAGGAAGACGTCGTCGCGGCTCGCCAATCTGCGCGCGGCGTCCACCGCCTCGTTCATCCCTCCGAGCGACTCGGTGATCTCAAACCGCGCGCCGTAGAGCGCCAGCAGCCGCTCGCGCTCGCGGCTCATGCCCTGCGGAAGGGTCAGCACGAGGTCGTATCCCTTGGCGGCGCAGATGAACGCCAGGGCGATGCCGGTGTTCCCGCTGGTTGCCTCGACGACTGTTGTCCGACCCGGTTCGATACGGCCCTCGCGCTCCGCCGCCTCGATCATCGCGGCGCCGATCCGGTCTTTGACGCTGCCACCCGGGTTAAAGGATTCGAGCTTCACGAACAGCTCGGCGCCGCTGTCAGCGGGAAGCATCCGCGTCAACTGCAGCATCGGCGTTTTGCCGATGTGCGCCGAAATGTTTGTCGGAATTCCGGGCATTGCGGCAAGAAGGGTACGAAAACGCCGACCTGGGCGTCGGCGCCCGGCTTGCACGTGGCGTGAGTGAACGCGCCGCTGACGCCGTCCTGGCGAAATCGCGGGTCGTCGGCCCGCTCGGGCCCTCCGCCGCCGACATGCCACCGACGGCGGAGGTCTGTCCCCAGCCGGGACCTCCCAAGGCCCGGTTACTCCTCCCTCGGCTGTGAAAACCCCCGCGGAGCCCGAGAGTTGCGAACCGCAGGCAGCAGCGCTGTGCCGCAATTGACACCGGCTCGCCGACGCGGGAGGATCGACTCCAGCGACCCGAAGGAGGAACGCTTATGGCCCGAATGATGGCCGATTGCCGCCGCTGGCCCAGCGAGATGAATTGTTCGCTGGTGATCATCGGCGAGGAG
The DNA here is from genome assembly GCA_963805095.1 of uncultured Solirubrobacterales bacterium. GTDB lineage: Bacteria > Actinomycetota > Thermoleophilia > Solirubrobacterales > Solirubrobacteraceae > Palsa-465. Next base: position 196,231 of record CAWDSW010000004.1, on the reverse strand, counting down.
GATGAGGTGGTACAGGCCGCGGCCGAGCACGCCGCTGCGGTACACGGTCACGAGAACAGCGAGGAACTGCGCACCCAGGTACGCGAGTTTCTCGAGCCGGCGGAGCAGTACACCCCTATGCGTGAGGCAGAGGGAGCGCTCCCAGGCTGACCGGCCAAGGGGGCGCGTCCAACAGGCGCGCCCCCATCGCGCACGCGTTCGACGTCGCGCCCATCCGTCTGTTCGTCCCAACCGATGCTGCACTTGATGACGAAATCGACATGGGACCAAACTGAACACAAGACCCGACGAGGTTCGCACCTGGATTCGCGGCGAGTTGCCGCTCTTTCAAGATGCGCGGGTGTATTTCTCCACGATGCCTGAGCGCGAATTCAATCCGACTCGTGCGTTTGAACGGCGCCTCGTCGAGGTCAAGATGAGCCGCGATCACGAACGCCAGCAGCCACCCGAATGGCGTGGCGGCCAGCACCGGGGAGCGGTCTGATGCCACTCAGCATGCAGACACAGATCAAGCTCGAAAAGGCATCCGCGGCGGTCGAGAAGAATCCAGATGCCGACTACCGAGTGCTCCGCCAGCGCTCCGGACTCCCAAGGCGGGAATTCGATCTCGCGGTGCAGTGGCTGGAACGCGAAGGTCACGTCGCACGGAGCTGGACCGACGGCCAATGGCGGTATCGGATCGTCAAGCCGTACCGCGGCGACCGTGGAACCGGACAGGGCATGCACTACAGGGGATGAGAATCGCTGCGAGGCCCGATGAGAAACCGAGGTCCGGTTCTCCAGTCGGGAGCTCCCAAGCGCCTCGGCGCTGTCCTCCCCTCGGTGGCCAAAACCCTCGCAGACCCCAGAGATGCGGTGAAAACGGCCACATCTCTTCGCCAACCCTTCGAGAGCATTCATACAGTTTGCGAACGCCGGGCCTACCCCCGCCTCGGACCCGGTCCTGGGGGGAGAAGTGCTGCGTCCTCGTCGTACCGGCGGCATCTGGGCGGCGAGGACGCAACCAAAACTGCCGAGTCCCGTCAATCGGCTCGCCGACGCGATCGAACGCCGCTAAACGCAATCACTGGGGTGAAGGCTGATCCCCGTCGTTGGCCCGGCCATCGTCCGACCGACGCTTTCGAAGGACGGAACCAACGACCACGACAGCCACCCCACCCACCGTGGCGATGGCTACTGGGCGAACCACCTTGCGGCCTTTCTGTGCGGCCCGCTCGACCTTTTCGACACCCCGAAGGGCGCGCCGAACTTCATCCAGCGCCGATTGCACCTCGGCCAGTCTGACCTCAGCCTGCGCGATGACTTCGGGGTCCGTGATCCTCATGACGATCGCCTCCTCTTGGATGCCGGTCTATATGCCAATAAGAGCTTGCTCCCAACCACAGGACGAGCCAGCGCGCGCATCACGCTGCTAATCGCCGGTTTTTACTAGATGAAGTACATCCTGGTGCCGGCGGCGCGAGCCTCGGCCTCGGCGAGGTCGGCGATCGTCGAGGCGCCCAGCACCTCGCGGGCTGCCTGCGCTGCCTCGGCGAACACGCCGGTCGCGTCGGGGCCGAGCGGACCGTCCAGCACCTCGACCACCTCGAGCACGGCGATCTGGGAGGCGGGCTTGGCGAACGTGTAACCGCCCTTGACCCCCCGCTGCGAACGTAAGACGCCGGAGCGCCGGAGCGTCGCGAACAGCTGCTCCAGGAACTGGGCGGGAATGTCACCGCGTCTGGCCAGCTCGGCGATCGGCACCGGTCCAGCCTGGGCGAGCAACTGCAGCTCCACCAGCGCCCGCACCGCGTACGGTGATTTGCTGGTGATCGAGAGCATCTGATCAGTGAATCAGGGACAGGGCCCGGAAGGTCAGATCCAGCCGCGCTCGGTCGCGATCAGGACGGCCTGGGCGCGGTCCATCGCGCCGAGCTTGCCGTAGACGTTGTGCAGGTGCGTCCGCACGGTGCTGGTCGAGAGACCGAGCTCGGAAGCAATCTGCTTGTAGACCATCCCCTTGGCCAGCCAGCGCAGGACATCGACCTCGCGGCTGGACATCGGGCACGGCTCGACCTGACGCGGGCGTGCGTCCGTGTTCGGCAGCGGAAGGTCGTACATCACCGTTCGCAGAGCCGCCGGTTTGAGGTTGATCAGCCTCGCGACGCTCAGCAGTTCGGCCGGTGTGATCCTGCCGTCGAGCATGTAGTGGGCGAGCATGTCGGCGAGTCGCACGATCGCGGCCTCGCCGGAGCAATCGGGGTCGTGATGGGATTCGATCACGTGCGCGATCGACACCGGCAGGCCCCATCGACGAGCGAGTACCCCGCCGACCAGCGCGTGGTCGACGCCCAGCTCTCGGCGTTCGCGCTGGAGGCGGTCCTCGGGCGTCCGGGCGTCGCCGTGGACCTGACGCGGGTACCCCGGGTACGCGTGCACGAGCACGAGCTTGCCGATGTCGTGCAGGAGCGAGGTGATCATCAACCGGTCTCGGGCCTCGAAACCGATCTCAGCCGCGATCCGGTTGGCGGCTCGTTGAGTCGCTACTCCGTGCAGGCGGAAGCGTTCCGGGAGTCCCTGCCAGACCGCTGTGTGCTCGAAGAAGTCATACGTCCGCGCCCGCCGAGCGATCGCCAGCACCGTCGGCAGCGACAGGACGCGGACGCCGGTGACCGCGGTCTCAACGCGTCCGCGAGTGGGGCCATCGACCCGATTTGCGAGTCGCAGGATGGCGATCGCCAGCGAGACGTCACCCTCGACCGCTGCGATCACCTCAGCGCTCGCCGGCTCGCCGTCGGCGAACAGTCGCAGAACCCGGTTGCGCGCCTCGACCAGGACGGGGAACGCCTCGAGCGCCTCGAACGCGGCGGTCAGACGACGGCCATGTCCCTCGTTGTGGTGATGCCGCTCGCGAGCGGCATACGGGTCAGTTGGGGTCATCCTGACGGAAGTTGCCTGAGCCACTAGGCCTTCACTCCACTCTCGTTTCGACGGAACCGGAAACGCGGGGGTTCGCCCATCCCATGACCGGCTAACGTGCATGCACGTTCGGCGCGGCCATCACCCCCCAGCCCGGTCCAAAGCTTGGTCTATAAGAGACAGGGTACGCTCCTGGCCAAGCAGAGCGACGCTCTCAAAGATTCCGGGGGACACGGTGGTGCCCGCGATCGCCACCCTGACCGGTTGGTATATCTGGCCAGGCTTGACTCCCAGCTGCTCCACGAGCCGGCGTAGTGCCACCTCGATCTCGAGTGCAGTGAACGGCTCCACGGTCCCGAGCGCCACGCGCGCTGCGCGCAGCCGATCGCGGCCGCCATCGGCCGCGATCACCTTCGCGAATGCTTTCTCGTCGTCGACCGGACCGTCGAAAAGGAACCCCGCCAGCGGCCAGAAATCGGCCAGGGTCTGGATCTTCTCCGAAGAGATCTCGACCGCCCCGCGCAGACCGGTCCGGCCGGTGAACGCCTCGAGCCGCCGCGCCAGCTCGTCGAGCCCGAGCGCCCGCAGGTGCTGTCCGTTCAGGTGCCGCAGCTTGCGCTCGTCGAACACCGCCGGGCTCTTGGAGACGCGCTCGAGCCGGAACCGCTCGGCCAACTCGGGCAGCGTGAAGAACTCCTCGTCGGCGGCGAAGCCGGCACCGAGCAGGGCTATGTAGTTGTCGACCGCCTCGGGCAGATAGCCCGCATCGCGCAGCTCCTGGACCGAGGCGGCACCATGGCGCTTTGAGAGCTTCTTGCCATCCGGGCCGTGCAGCAGCGGGAGGTGGGCGTAGCGGGGCGGCGAAGCCCCGAGCGCCTCGAATACGAGCAGTTGCTTGGGGGTATTCGAGAGGTGGTCCTCGCCCCGGACGACATGCGTGATCCGCGCGTCGAGGTCGTCAACCGCGACCGCGAAGTTGTACAGCACCGAGCCGTCGGCACGGGCGATCACAGGGTCGTCGATGCTCAGGTTCGGAAACAGGGTCTCGCCGCGGATGATGTCGTCGACGACGGTGAAGCCGTCGTCGGGGACGCGCAGACGCACTGCTCCTGAGTCCTCGCTGTCACCGCGAAAGCCGTGGTCGGCACCGTGGCGCTGCTTGTACTGCTTGACTTCGTCCGCGGTGGCGCTCGAGCGGTAGGCGTGCCCGGACTCGAGCAGTTGCGCGAGCACCTCGGCATGGCGCTGCCCGTTCGTGGTCTGGAAGATCGGTCCCTCATCCCAGTCGAGCCCTAGCCATCCAAGCGCGTCGAGAATCTGATCGACGTTCTCGGCCGTCGACCGTTCCCGGTCGGTATCTTCGATCCTCAGGACGAGCGTCCCCGGACCCTCGTCGCCCTCCGTCCCGGGGCCACGCGCGAGTAGCCAGTTGTACAGCGCGGTGCGGGCGCCACCGATGTGTAGCGCCCCAGTCGGGGATGGAGCAAAGCGAACCCGCATGAGAACTCGAGCGCCCATCCTAGTGTCATGAGTCGCGAATCCAGATCGCACGCGAATCTGCACGTCCTGGCCCTCGGGCGACATGGCACCCCCGCAGCGCCTGACCGGCGATGCTGATCGGGGCTCACGTATCGCCGGCGGGAGGGCTCGACAAGGCGATCGCACGCGGTACCGAGCTCGGAGCCGATTCGATCCAGATCTTCAACCAGTCACCCCGAATGTGGCGTCCGACGAGCTACGGAGACGACGACTTCGCCGCATTCTCCCTGGCGCGCGAGACGAGCCGGATCGGCTCAGTCCTGATCCACGCCGTCTACCTGATCAACTGCGCGTCGGAGGACCCTGAGATTCGAACGAAGTCGCTGACGTCGCTGACGCATTCGCTCCGGGTCGGCGATCGGATCGGGGCGACCGGGGTGGTGCTGCACCCAGGCTCAGCCAAGGGGGGTCACGTCGACAACGCGATCAAGCGAGCGGGCGCCGTGATCGCCGAGGCGCTCGTCGAGTCTGATCGCTGCGCGCTGCACCTGGAGGACACCGCGGGCGCCGGCGGCACCCTCGGTCGTTCCTTCGGCGAGCTGGCAAACCTGATCGACGCGGCCGGAGGCGACGCTCGACTCGGACTCTGCCTCGACTCGTGTCACCTCTTCGCCTCTGGATACGACATCCGGACGGCGGAGGGGCTCGACGCGACGCTAGCGGAGTGCAAGCGGACGGTCGGTCTCGAGCGGCTCCATTCCCTGCACGTGAACGACTCGATGACGCCACTGGGTTCAAACCGGGACCGGCACGCGCCGTTGGGCGAGGGCGAGCTCGGCGCCAAAGGCGTCGCGGTGTTCCTGTCGGACAATCGCTTCGACGAGCTTCCATGCGTCCTCGAGACCGGCCTTGACAACGGTCGGGTGACGGCCGACGACGTCGCCTTGGCGAAGCGGCTGCGCCGGCGGGGACAAAGTCAGCGCAACCGCCGGAGCGGATAGGTTTCGGTTTCATGACAGCGCCCACCCCATCCGGCGCCCTGGTGATCTTTGGGATCACCGGCGACCTCGCGCGGAAGATGACCTTTCGCTCGCTCTACCGCCTCGAGCGCCGCGGGCTGCTGAAGACCCCGGTGATTGGCGTTGCGGTCGACGACTGGACGGTGGAGCAGCTGGCGGACCGCGCCCGCGAGTCGATCAAGCAGACAGGCGAGACGCTCGACGAGGAGGTCTTCTCGCGGTTCGCTGCGCGACTCCGCTATGTCAGCGGCGATTTCGGCGACTCCGCGACCTATCGCCGCGTCGCTGACGCGCTCGGCGCCGTCAGCTGCCCCACGTTCTATCTCGAGATTCCGCCCTCGCTGTTCGCGCGGGTGATCGAGGGCCTGGCCGGCGTCGGGCTGACGGGCGCCGGCCAGCGCGTCGTCGTCGAGAAGCCATTCGGACACGACCTCGCGTCGGCGCGCAAGCTGGCTGCCGACCTGCACAGGTACATCACCGAGGATCAGCTGTTCCGAATCGACCACTTCCTGGGGAAGATGGGGCTGCAGGAGATCCTGTACCTCCGCTTTGCCAACACGATTCTGGAGCCCGTCTGGAACCGCAACTACGTCGGCTCGGTGCAGATCACGATGGCCGAGGAGGTCGGCGTCGAGGATCGTGGCCGCTTCTACGACCCGGTCGGCGCCCTGCGCGACGTCGTCGTCAATCACCTCCTGCAACTGCTCGCCTCGACCGCGATGGAGCCGCCGGCCGGCGGTGACGCAAAGACCCTGAAGGACGCAAAGTACGCGGTGTTGCGCTCGATCGACAACGCAGATCCGGCCCGCTACGTTCGCGGCCAGTACGACGGCTATCTGTCGGTCGAGGGCGTCGCCCCCGACTCGCAGACGGAGACCTACGCGGCGCTACGCCTCGAGATCAACAACTGGCGCTGGGCGGGCGTCCCCTTTTTCATTCGTGCCGGCAAGCGGATGGCCAGCAAGCAAACCGAGGTCCGGCTGGTCTTCCGCCACCCGCCCCGCGTCGCCTTCATCCCCGCCAACCGACGACATCCCGAGCCGAGCCAGATAGTGATCAAGATCGACCCCGCAACCGGGATCAGAATCGTGCTCGACGCGCACCGTGCTGACCGGTCCGGAGCGAGCGATGTGCATCTCGATATGGAGTTCGCCAGCGAGGGCGGCGAGGACGCCACGCCCTACGAGTTCCTGCTCCACGCGGCGCTGACCGGTGACACGACCCCGTTCACCCGCCAAGACAGTGTCGAGGAGAGTTGGCGGGTGCTGGCCCCGCTGCTGGACGCACCGCCGCCCGTCCACAGATACTCCCCGGGTTCATGGGGGCCTGAGGAGGCCCAGCATCTGACAAACGGGTTCGGGGGCTGGCGCAAGCCCTGGCTGCCCAGTTGACTGATTCAAATTCATACATCCGTCGGGCTGCGATCAACAGGTGATGCTGACGACAGCGGGGGAGCGGGCGATCGCTACACCGCCGGCGCCCACCAACGCCAACCCCGCCGCCAGCGCCGCGGCCTGACCGGCTCCCCCCGTCCAGGCCTCGACTCCTGCCCAAAGCGCCATGATCACCGGAAGCGGCTCCTGCACCGCCCCGATCACGGGCGCTACAAGGACCGGCGAGCGCCGTTGCAGAGCGCTGTTCTCCTGCAGGAACGCCAGCGATCCCAGCGCCAGCACCCCCGCCAGCCAGAGCACCGCCGGCAGCCAGCGAGCCGCGGTCAGCGCATTTGACAGGAGCTTGTTGGCGAAGTCGACCCACGCGTAGGCGAGCCCGGCGCCAAGCGCCAACCAAACCCCGTGCGGACCGCGTAGGCGGCTCAGCGCGAACATCGCCAGCGCCGCGACTCCGACCACCGTCACCGGCACCGCCAACCTCGATGCCGACGGATGGGAGACCGTGTGATGCGGCGCAGCCGCGATCACGACGCTGATGCCGGCGGTGATCGCCAGCGCCGCGAGCACCTCGACCCAGGTGAGCTGCTCCTTCATCCAGAATCGCGCAAGCGCCAGCAGGATCAACTGAAAGCTGGCGAGCACCGGCTGCACCACCGTGATCGGGGCGAACGCAAGTGCCAGCACCTGCAGCGGCCAAGCGAGTATCAACAGCAACGTTCCGAGCAGCCAGCGCGGGCGGTGCAGGAGCCGGGCGAGCAGCGAAAACCGCGCCGATTCCTCGAGGGGCGTCGCTCGCGCCTCGGACGCCTGCAGGACGATCGCCACGGCGTTGGCGAACGCAGCCACGAACGCCGTGACGACGCCGAGCCAAATCACCCTCGACGCCCTACCGCGATGATCAACTCGGCCGCGTCGGCGAGCGCGCTGGTGTCAAGCGGCGCCGGCCTGCCACGGGCGAGGGCGCGTTCGAGCGCCGGACCCAGCGCCGCGCGGTCGGGCGCCCACTCGGCCAGCCCGCGCTCGGCAAGCGCCCGGGCGTGGTTTCTAACGTGAGCGACCTTGGTCCCGAAGCTGATCAGTGGGCAACCGACCACGCGGGCCTCCAGCGCGGTCGTGCCGCCCGTCGTGTGGACCAGCACGTCCGCACTCGCCATCAACTCCGGCATCAGATCCGTAAATCCGAGCACCCGAACCCGGGGGTCGTCGGCGAAGTGCCGCTCGAGCTCACCGCGGACCGTGTCGCCGCGCCCCGACAGGCAGACAACGGTGGCGTCGGTGACCGTGTCCAGCGCTGTCCATGCCGCGCCCACGAGGTCGCCCATTCCCCAGCCGCCGCCGGAGACGACGATCATCGGCCGCTCGGCGGCAAGCCCGAGCGCGGTTCGGGCCTGGGAACGCGGCGGCGTCGCCAGAAAGCGATCGTCGACGAGCGGCCTGACAACCGCCGACCGGCCCGGCCCGGCGATCCGGTCGACCTCTGGCAGGGCCTCCGGCCACGAGAGCAGGTGCAGGTCGATCCCCGGATGTGCCCAGTAATACAGCCCGGCCGGATCGGAGATCGATGAGCACACCGGCACTGACAGACGACCGCGGGCCCGCAGCTCCCCGAGCGCCGCGCTCAGCACCGGGTACTCGACCGCCACCACATCGGCGCGGAACGACGCGATCGTCCGCCGCAGGCCGCGGGAGCCGAGCACCGCGAGGGCGAGCTGACCGAGTCGCCGCGGGAGCGACAACTCGAAGAACACCCGGTAGGCGATCTCGTAGGTCCAGCCGATCCTCTCTAGATGGACTTCGAAGCCGTTGGTCAGAAAGCTGCCGAGACGGTCGCCAAGGACGTCCAGATCGGTTCGCAACTCAACCTCCATGACCTCATGGCGCCGCCGCAGCTGCTCGGCCAGCGTGCGAGCGACCGTGACGTGCCCAGCTCCGACCGCGGCGCAGAGGACCAGTACTCGCAGCCTCCGAGCGCCGGGCCCAGAGCTCAATTCCGAGAGCCCCGGCTCGTGATCGAGCACTGGCTCCGTGCCGGCACGGTTCCGGCGTCGTTACGCGGCGGCGCCGGTCGGCAGCTCGCCGCCGGCCAGCGCCTCGACGCCGGTCACCGGCGTCAGGATCGCCGGACCGAGCAACGAGGCTAGTTCGGCGTGCAGGCCGGCGCTGCGCTGAACCCGGTAGCCGGAACCGAGCCGCAGCTGCCGGTCCCCCCGGCTGGTGGCGAGCTCGACGACCACCTCCGCTTCCCCAGGAAAGCTCGCCAGGACGTCGCGAAGCTCGCTGAGCGCCGTGCGCGGTAGGACGGCGGCGTCCACGCGAATCCGCAGCGGAGCGGCCGCGGCGGCAGCCTTGGCGGCTTCCCGGTCGGCCCTGGCAAGCTCCTCGCCGGATGGCTCGAAGCGCTCGACGGACTGCACGATCACGCAGGTGCGAGCGGCGTCCTTGTGGTCGACCTTCCCCTTGACGAGGACGACGCCGTCCTGTCGAATCGCGCTCTCGCACTCCTGCAGAGTGTCGCCGAAGATAACGAGCTCGACTGAGCCCTCGAGGTCGTCCAGGGTGGCGAACATCATCGGATCGCCCTTCTTGGTCCGGAGGCGTTTGGTCTGGCTGATGATGCCTCCGACCGTCACCCGGTCGCCGTCGCGGCAGTTGCCGATCGTGCCCAGCGTGCAGTCCGTCCGCACCCGCATCGCCGCGCCCACCTCCTTCAGTGGGTGGGCCGAGATGAAGATCCCGATCGACTCCTTCTCGAGTGCCAACAGTTCCGACTGTTCGAACTCACCGAGCGGGATCGGTGCATGGCTGGGCCGCCCGAGCGTTCCGGTCGCGGCCTCGCCTTCCGACCCCATATCGAAGATCGAGGCCTGACCGATCTGCGCGTCCTGCTGGGACCTCTGGCCGGCTTGCTGGGCCTGCTCGATCACCGCGAGCATCCCCCTGCGGGTCGCACCGGTCGAGCCGAACGCGCCGCATTTGATCAGCGCCTCGATCGCCTTGCGGTTGACCGCATGGCTGTCGATCCGCTCGCAGAAGTCGTAGATGTCGGTGAACGGGCGGATTGGGGTGTGATGGTTCGCCGGGTGTTGGGGGTGGGTGGCGGAATCCGATCCGCGAGCGGCCTTGATCGCTTCGACCGCAGCATGCCCGACGCCCTTGACCGCATCCAGGCCAAAGCGGATCTGCTTGCCGACGACGACGAACCGATGGTCCGACAGATTGACGTCGGGCGGCAGGATGTCGATCCCCATCTGTTCGGCCTGGGCGACGAAGAACGGGACCTTGTCCTTGGTGTCCATCACCGAGGAGATCAGCGCCGCCATGTACTCCGCCGGATAGTTGGCCTTCAGCCATGCAGTCCGGTATGCGATCAACGCGTAGCAGGCCGAGTGTGACTTGTTGAACGAGTAGTCGGCGCTGCGCTCGTTGGTCGTCCACAGCTCTTCGATCACGGCCTGGCTGGTGCCCGATCTCCGGCAACCCTCGAAGAACTCCGGCTTGAGCTTGGCCATCGCCTCGCGGTTCTTCTTTCCGATCGCCTTGCGCAGGTCGTCGGCCTTGGCCCCGGAGAACCCCGCGATCTCCTTGGCGATCTGCATCGCCTGCTCCTGGTAGACGATCACGCCGTTGGTCGACTCGAGGATCGGCCGCAGCCGCTCGTCCGCGTAGGTCACCAGCTCGGGGTTGTGCTTGCCTCGCGTGTAGTTGGGGATGTTCTCCATCGGCCCCGGGCGATACAGCGCGTTAAGTGCGATCAGGTGCTCGAATTCGGACGGGCGAACCCGTTTGAGCGTCTCCCGCATCCCGTCGGACTCGAACTGGAACACTCCGACCGAGTCGCCCCGAGCCATCATCTCGTAGGTCTTGGCATCGTCGAGCGGGAGCGCCTCCATGTCTGGCCGCTCGCCCGTCGACCGCTCGATGATGTCGAGCGCGTCCTCGATCACGTCTAGGTTCCTGAGGCCGAGGAAGTCCATCTTCAGCAGACCGGTCGCCTCGACGGGCTTCATTGAGAACTGGGTGACCGTCCGATAGACGCGCTCGCCGCTGTCATCCGTCCGGTTGGCGTCGGCGAGCTGCAGCGGCACGATGTCGGTCAGCGGGCGGTCGGCGATCACGACCGCGGCAGCGTGGATCGAGGAGTTGCGGACGATCCCCTCGAGGCCTTGGGCGACACCGACGATCTGGGCCGCCTCGGCGTCGCGCGCGATCTCCGATGCGAGCGGCTGCCCAACCGCAAGGCAGTCCTTGAACCTTGGAGGGCGACCCTGCTCGGGCTCCGGAATCAGCTTCGCGAGCCTGTCGCCGAGGGCGTACGGATGGCCCAGCACTCGGGCGGCGTCCCGCGTCGCGGCCCGCGGGAACATCTTGCCGAAGGTGACGATCTGCGCGACCGACTCCTTGCCGTACTTGTCGGTGACGTACTGGATCACCTGCTCCCGCCCGCGCACCGAGAAGTCGATGTCAATGTCGGGCATCGAAACACGCTCAGGGTTGAGGAAGCGCTCGAACAGCAGGTCGTAGCCCAACGGGTCGATGTCGGTGATCTGCAGGCTGTAGGCGACCAGCGAGCCGGCGGCCGAGCCACGCCCTGGACCGACCGCGATCCCAGAGTCCTTGGCGTACTTGACGAAGTCCCAGACGATCAGGAAATAACCGCTGAAGCCCATCTTGTCGATGACCTCGAGCTCGTATTCGGCGCGCTCTCGGGCGGCCGCGGGGACCGGATCGCCGTAGCGCGAGGCGAGACCGTCGAGCACCAGGCTGCGCAGGTGATCGCGTTCCGGGATTCCATCCGGGCAATCGAACCGGGGAATCAGCTGCCGGCCCAGCTCGAGCTCGACGTCGCAGCGCGCGGCGATCTCGAGCGTGCTCGCAAGCGCCTCGGGCCACTCCCCGAACGCCGTGGCCATCTCGTCGCTGGAGCGCAGGAAGAACTCGTTGGTGTCAAACGTCAGCTTCGGCGCCGCCAGCGTCGACTTGGTCTGCACGCACAGCAGCGCCGCGTGGTTGTCGAAATCCTCCCGGCGCAGATAGTGCACGTCGCCCGTCGCGACGATCGGCCGGCCGACCTCCCGCGCGATTCGGACGATTCCCTCGTTGGCCTTGTTCTGCTCGGCAATCCCGTTGCTCTGGATCTCGAAGTAGACGTTGTCGCCGCCGTAGATCTGGACGAGCTCGTCGGCCGCCGCACGGGCGTCCCCCTCGCGGTCGTGGACCAGCGCCTGGCAGAACCGCGACGCCAGACAGCCGGTCAGCGCAATCACGCCCTGTGAATGAGCCGCCATCAACTCGCCGTCGACGAAGGGCTTACCGCGCTGCAGACCGTCGAGGAAGCCGGCCGAGGACAGCTTCACCAGGTTCCGGTATCCGACCGCGTCCTCGGCCAGCAGCGTCAGATGGTGGTAGCGCAACCGCCCCTGGACGCGCTTGCGATGGTCGTCGACGACGTATACCTCGCAGCCCTGAATCGGCTTGATGCCGTGCTTCCGGCACGCTTGGTAGAGCTCGACGGCCCCGTTCATCACGCCGTGGTCGGTCAGCGCCAGCGCCGGCTGGTTGAAGGCAGCCGCGCGCTCGGCGAGCTGGTCGATCTTGCAGGCTCCGTCGAGCAGCGAGTACTCGGAGTGGACGTGGAGGTGGGCGCAGCCGCTGCTCACTGCACCCAGAATATGCGCCCCCTAAGACGTCACCGTGTTCGAGGTCGCGAGTACCCGGCCATCGGCGTCGACGGCCGACACGGCGATCGCGGCCGGCGAGGTGCTCAGGGGGATGCCGGTCTCGAATCCAGCGACGTTGGCCGTTCCGAGCGGGGACAGTTCGCTGTGGCTCGGACCTCCGAGCACAATCCATCGGGCGAGCGTGCTGGCACCGTTCCACGACGCGTAAACGGTCGCGTTTCCCTGGGACCGCACGACGGCGATGTCGGGCGGCGCGGTCGGGAGTCCGTTCCACGGCTGCAGGAAGGCGCGATAGGAACTCGCCCCCTCGGTTCCCCCGGTTGCCAGATAGCCGTCGAACAGCACGCGTCCGTTGGGGTCGTACTGGGTGAAGTAGGACGACGTGCCCCAGCCGACGAACACATCTCCCCCCGTCAGCGGCTGGACGCTGCCGAGCGCGGCCGAATAGATCGAGGGCGTGTGAACATCGGCGCGAATCAACCGCACGCGCAGTCGCTTCTCATCGACCGCGAGGGTCAGCGCCCGGGATTGCGGCCCAAAGCGCGGTGGCCCGCCTTCGTTGTCGAACACCGTCATCACGCCGCCGGGCCACATTCTGACGTCGTGTTGGAACGCGAAGTGCGTGCCGGGACCCATGTGGAACTGGTTGTGCTTCCCTCCCATCCTCCACATCACCGTGCCGGTCTTGCGGTTGACCTTGTAGAGCGTCGCGGTATTGCGAGACGAGATCACGAGGTTCTGGTCGACCGGATCGATCGTGATGGCGTTGATATGGAAGTAGTCCCAGTACCCGCCGAGCCTCGCCCCGGACGCGATGTAGGAGTAGTCCAGCGGGACGTGTTGGTCGCTGCGCCACTGGAACAGGAGCTTGCCGGTGGCGATGTCGACCTCCTGGACGACGCCGTACCAGTATGGAACCGTCTGCAAGGCACCGCGGACCCGAATCTGTTCCTGTGCAGGCGCGTAACACGTGAACAGGGCGGTTCCCTGAGGGGTGAGGACGAGCTCGTGGAGATCGCCGACGTATCCGCCCTGGGCCTGCACCTGCGCGACGGGCCTGTAGCGCGTATCGACAATCTGGTAGGCCCCCTGCCCGTGGGCCGCAACAACGGCCCCCTCAAACCACGCCAAAACCGGCTTGCCGTCGTACTTCGCGACCTGCACGTTAAATGCGCGGTGCTCGGCCGATGGCTGCGGCGACAGGGGGTTGAACCAGATGATTCGACCGTGCTGGTCGAAGATCAGCGGCCCGCTCTGCGACGCCCCGCCATGCACCTCGGTGACGATGGAGCCGGCGAGCAGTCCGTTGGCCTGTCTGTCGACGACCACCTGGGGCGGGAGCAGATCGGGTCGGGAGTGAAACTGCTGGACGCCGTTGGCGACCGTTGTGCTGTTGAACGACCGCAGGCCCGGGCGGTTCGCGGCCCAGCCGTTCGAGTCGCGCGCGAGCACCAACGCGGCCGTGCCTGCACCCGCGAGCGCCAGGAACTGGCGCCTGGTCGTGGGTGTGCCACTATCTGGGTTCGGCGAACCGGGCAGGGAGCTAAACGCCTGCTGCGATCCGCCGTCGTTGTCCTGCTGCATTCTCGGCACGAACGGTTGGATAGCAGATCGGAGCCCGAGAAATGCTAGGCGGCGTAAGCTTTGCGTCAATTCCGCGTAACGTGGCCGTAAGCTCGTGCTAAGAACTTCGCAACTCTAGGCTTAGCGGACGTTTATGGTTTGGGAGATAACCGTGCCGAGGAAACACCCGACACGTCGGTCGCCTGCTCGCTGGCTACTGGCATTTGTGCTCATTTCAGTCTGCGCCGCCCTGCTCGCGGCATGTGGGTCGTCGTCCGGCGGCTCCGGGTCGGGGTCAGGATCCGCGTCCGGGGGTGGCGCGGCGACCGTGACGACCACACAGGTATCGGGTTACGGAAAGGTTCTGGCGACCGCCAAGGGGACGCCGCTGTACCTCTTCACCGGCGATCCAGCCGGCGGGAGCAAGTGCGTCGGCGCGTGCGCCAAGCAGTGGGAGCCCCTGACAGTCAGCGGTAAGCCGACCGCCGGCTCCGGTGCCAACGCAGACATGCTGTCGACGTTCAAACGAGGCGACAGGCATACGCAGGTGCTCTACAACGGCCATGCCCTGTACACGCATTCCTCCACGGCCAGCGCAGGGTCTGTCGCCGGCACCGCGTCCGATGGCGGCATCTGGTACCTCGTCTCGCCCGCCGGCAAGCCGATCACGCATACCAACAGCGGGGGTTACTGAGTCCGTTGGTGGCGACGACTGAACGCCGAGAGCCGGCGGCCGAACCGCCGGCGCCCGGCGTATTGACCTCTGAGGCCCCCGATGCGAGCCGGAAGCGGATCATCCTGGCGCTGTGCTGCGTGGCGCAGTTCATGGTCATCCTCGACCTGTCGATCGTCAACGTGGCGCTGCCGTCGATCCAGGTCGGGCTGCACTTCTCCTCCGCGGACCTGCAATGGGTAGTCAACGCGTACGCGATCGTGTTCGCCGGCTTCCTGATGCTGGCCGGCCGTGCCGCGGATGTCGTCGGTCATCGACGCACCTTCACGACCGCGCTGCTGGCCTTCTCGCTGGCATCGCTGGCCGGCGGGTTGGCGCCGACCAGCACCGTCCTGATCATCGCCCGCGCGGCTCAGGGACTCGGTGGCGCGATGATGGCCGCCTGCTCGCTGGCAATCATCACTTCGACGTTCGCCGCGGGGCCCGAACGCCATCGGGCGATCGCGCTGTGGGGTGCGATGAACGGCGCCGGCGGTGCAATCGGCGTGCTGCTCAGCGGCGTGATCACCCAGTACGCCTCATGGCGCTGGGTCCTGCTGATCAACGTACCGATCGGGGCCGCCACCCTGCTCGTCGCGCTCCGTTTCATCGCGGAGCACCGGTCGACCACGCGCCGGTCGTTCGACGTTCCCGGCGCGCTGCTGCTGACGATCGGCCAGGTGCTGATCGCGTACGGCTGCGTCCAAGCGGGAATCGACGGCTGGGGTACAACGGCCGCGTGGGTTCCGATCGGAATCGGCGCCGTACTCCTGGCACTGTTCCCGGTCGCTGAGAACCGCACAGCTGACCCACTCGTTCCGGTGCGCCTGCTGCCGCGCCAGCTCAAGCTGATCAACCTGGTCGTCGTGCTGTTCAGCGCTTCGCTGTTCCCGATGTGGTACATGGGCTCGCTGTACATGCAGCAAGTCCTGTCGCTGCAACCGGTGACGACGGGCCTCGCGTTCCTGCCGATGGCCTTGATGATCTTGCTGTGCGCCTCGCGGGCGGGAAAGCTCGTCAGCCGCTTCGGCGCGGTGACGGTGCTCCGCGGCGGACTTGTCTTCATGACCGCAGGCATGGGCATGTTCGCGCTGATCCAGCCCAGCGGCAGTGCAATTCAGTACATCGTGCTCCCCGGCCTCCTGATGACGATGGGGATCGGGTTCTCGATCGTGCCCTCGACGATCGTCGCCACGCACAGCGCAAAGGCTGGCCAGGGGGGCCTTGCCTCCGGGCTCGTCAACACCTCACGGCAGGTGGGCGGCGGCCTCGGGCTGGCGATCCTCGTGTCGATTGCGACGCTGCACACCACCAAGCTGATCGCACATAACGTCACCGCCCCGGAGGCGCTGACCGCCGGCTTCCGGCTCGCCTACCTGATCGGGGCCGGCGTGGTGGCTGTCGCCCTGCTGCTGAGCTTCAAGCTCCCGACCCCCCGCACGACCAATGATCACGAGCCGGCTCCCAGCGGCCCCGCAGCAGCCGACCAGGAGCCACCGGTGGTCGGCCGCCCTCGCACCGTCGCCCTCGCAGTGGCCGCGGTCGTGGCGTGCTTCGCTGCCGTCGCGTTCGGGCTCCCGCGCTCGCATGGAGCGCCGATCGGCGAGTACACGACGAAGGGCGCGTACACGTACGTTTCGGCGCCGAACCTGCACCCGCCGAAGCTGACCGGCGGCGCCCTGAAGGCGGGCACACGGCTCCCCGGGGACCTGATGGTGGCCAACTTCTACGACCTGACCCAACAGCCGATGGTCGGACAGAGCGGGCCGCTGATCCTCGACAGCGACCTGCAACCCGTCTGGTTCCAGCCGGTGCCGACCAACCTCGTCGCCGGCAACCTGATCGCACAGACCTATGAGGGCAAGCCGGTTCTGAGCTGGTGGCAGGGCAACGTCACCGCCACCGGCCAGACCAACAGCGGCGAGGATGTCGTCGTCAACCAGCATTACCAGCCCATCGCCACGCTCAGGGGCAAGGACGGTTGGGTGCTGACGCTGCACGAGATGGTGATCCGGGGTCATTACGCCTGGGTGACGGCCGACAAGAACATCCCTGCGCAATTGGCCAAGTACGGCGGCGTCAACGGCGGGGCGATGATCGACTCGGCCGTTCAGAAGTACGACCTGCGGACCGGCAAGCTGGTCTACAGCTGGACCGCTTCGGCCCACCTTCCGCCGAGCGATTCCGAGACGCAGCCGCCCGCCAACGGCTTCCCCTGGGACGCCTATCACGTCAACTCGGTCCAGCCACTCGGCAACGACAAGTTCCTGGTGTCGATGCGCAACACGTGGGCGGTTTATCTGGTCAACGCACGTACGGGCAACGTCGAATGGACGCTCGGCGGCAGGCATTCGAGCTTCGCGGTCCCAGCCGCGGACCACTTCGAGTGGCAGCACGACGCCAGGCTGACGGGGTCGACGACGGTATCGGTGTTCGATGACCACTGCTGTGACATCACCGGCGCCGGCGTCTACCTGTCGGCGACCGGACCGTCCCGAGGGCTGGTGATGAGGCTCGAACCCGCGACGCACTCGGTCAAGCTGGTCCGCCAGTACTCGCACGGAGTCACCGTCGAGTCACGCTACATGGGCAACGTCCAGTCGCTCCCGAACGGCGACGCCATGGTCGGCTGGGGGGATGTCCCATTCGTCTCGGAGTTCAGTCGCTCGGGCAAGCTGATCTACGACGCCGTGTTTCCGACGCCTGACATCACCTACCGGGCCTACGTGCAGCACTGGGTGGGACTCCCGCTGACTCCGCCGAGCGGCGCCGCTCGCCGGGGGAGCGATAGCACCACCGTGTATGCGAGCTGGAACGGAGCGACGCGAGTGACCCGCTGGAAGGTGCTCGCGATCGTCCCCGGCAAGCCGCCGCGAGTCGTGGCTGAAAAGTCCAAGAGCGGCTTCGAGACCGAGATCGCCGCCGGGGGCGATCACAGCCGCTTCGAGCTTCAGGCGCTGGACAGCACCGGCCAGGTCATCGGAACATCTCGACAGTTCGGAATCAGTTGAGCGATACCCAACAGATCGACGACGTGCCGGAGGCGGAAGGCGTCGGGCCAACCGCCGACAACGGGAATCCGGAGTCAGCCAACGGAGCTGCGACGCCTGAGGCAGAGCGCAAGCGGGCGCCGACCGGAGGCCTCACCCGCCGACAGCTGATTCCCGGCGCGGCGGGTTTGGTGGCCGCTCTGGGCATCGGCGGCGTCGCCGGTTACGAACTGCGCGGTGGGGGCGGTTCGAGCTCGTCGACCGCTCCCGAATCGGCGTCGCCCGGCGAGCCCGGCAGCGGCCGCGCGAGCTTTGTGACCAGGCCTGACCTGCAGCCGGCGCTCGTCAGCGTGAACAACCTCGCCCCGGCCGATCCGGCCGATGCCTCGCCACCCCTCGTGGCCCTGGCACCAATGCCGATCGTCTCCTACAAGGGCGAGCAGCGCGGACCGATGCTGCTCGACCGGCACGGACGCACAGTGTGGTACCGGCCGGGTCCGGATTCGACCTTCGACGTGCAGATTCAGCAATACCGTGGCAAGCCGGTGCTGACGTGGTGGCACGGAAGCCTCGTGGGCGGACACGGCGAAGGCGTCGGCGAGATCATCGACGGCTCGTACAACCACGTCGCCACGGTCGGCGACGCCCAGAAGCTGCCGATCGACCTTCACGAGTTCACCCTGACATCGCGCGGCACCGCGCTCGCGACGCGGTTCGTGACGCAGCCCGCTGACCTTTCCTCAATCGGCGGCTCAAAGGCGGGCTCCGTCCTCGTCGGACATGCGATGGAGATCGACGTCGCGACCAACAAGGTTCTGCTCGACTGGAACTCGCTGGATCACGTCGGCCTCAAGGAGAGCTACGTTCCGCCGCCCTCGGACCCGAACGGAACCTATGACTTCTTCCACATCAATTCCGTCGCCGAGATGGACGACGGCAACCTGCTGATCTCGGGCCGGAACACCTGGACTCTGTACAAGGTCCACCGGACAACCGGCGAAGTGCTGTGGCGGCTCGGCGGCAAGCGATCCGACTTCGCGGTTCCGAAGCCCGCGTGGTTCTCCTGGCAGCATCACGCCCGCCCCCACGGGCCTTCGGAGATCAGCCTGTTCGACAACGCGAACACGAGCGGCCACGGCTCGCTGGGGCGGCTGATGTCGGTCGACGAAGGGGCCAGACGCGTCGCGTTGAAACGCTCCTATCAGCACCCCGCCAAGTTTCTCGCTGAATCGCTGGGCAGCGTCCAGACGCAGCCGAACGGGCACGTATTCGTCGGCTGGGGGACGCAGCCGTACTTCTCGGAATTCACGGCCGACGGACGGCTCATCTATGACGGCCAGTTCCAGGGCCCGTTCCGCTCGTACCGCACGTTCCTGGTCGATTGGGTGGGGCGACCCACAGGCAAGCCCGCGGTGGTGGCACGGACGCACCCCGGCGGCGGCTTCTCCATCTACGTGAGCTGGAACGGCGCCACCGAGGTCGACCACTGGGTCGTGCTCGCCGGCAGCAGCGCCTCGAATCTACGCGAGGTCGGCTCACAGGCATGGTCGGGTTTCGAGACGATGATCGTCGTCAATAGCAACGGTCCAGCGTTCGCGGTCGCCGCGATCGATCGAGACGGAAACGAGCTGGGGCGCTCAGATGTGGTCTGACGTCGGTACCCGATACGGAGCCGGCCTCGGATCGCGCGCCGCCAGCTGCTGTCTGCGGTTCCACGTTCCAAAGCACCTACAGGAGCAACACCACGATGAAGCTGATCGGACCCGGCCTTCCCCGAACGGGGACTCTCCCACAGCCGGAGGTGTGTCGTGAGCGCTGACACCGCCGTGCTCGTCCCCGACGAGCAGCCAGCGGTCATATGGCTCACGGGCGTCTCGGGCGCCGGCAAGTCGACGATCGCTCACGAGCTCGAAGCGACACTTCGCGGCCTCGGTCGTGCGGTCGGGATGGTCGACGGCGACGAACTTCGGAGCGGGCTCTGCAGTGACCTCGGGTTTTCGCTCGAGGACCGCGAGGAGAACGTACGCCGAGCGGGAGAGGTCGCGCGCATGATGTTCCAGTCGAGGATGATCGTGATCGTCTCGCTGATCTCCCCCTGTCGCTCTAGCCGTGACGAGGTGCGAGCACTGTTCAAGCCCGGCGAGTTCTTCGAGGCTTACGTCGACACGCCATTGGAGGTCGCAGAGCTACGTGATCCCAAGGGCCTGTACCGCCGTGCGCGGGACGGGCGGATCGGGCAGTTCACCGGAATCGACTCGCCGTACGAGCCACCCGAGTGTCCCGAGATCCGGCTCGACACGGTCGAGCACACCCCGAGCGAATGCGCACTGATCGTGCTCGACGCCCTCGTCCAGGCCCAGCGGCTGTCGGATCCGATCCCGGCTGGGTCCGGTCGTCATCCGGGGCGAGCCCGCCAGGGACTTCCGTTCCGAGTCGCCCTGAAGAACGACTAATCGCTGGGCGTCGAGGCCTCCGACCCGCCCTGGTCTGATTCTGGAACCCGCTGTCGCAGCCCGGCAAGCGCGTCATCGAGGCGTTGCGCCGCGTCCGGGTTCAGATCGGAACGACCTGTTTCGCCGGGCGTGCCCGCCGCGCCCTTCCGCGTCCGGCCCTGCAGGCGGCCGCTGAGGGCGCCGAGCCAACCGCCGAAGCCCCGCCGCTCGCTCATCGGTGGCGAAGCTGCCACGCCATCCGCGACTGCAGCGACCAGAGTTCGATGAAACCCGGCGCCGCGGCCTGCGAGAACAGCCCGCCCGACTCCGAGAAGGTGGCGAGCTGTGCGTCGTAGACCGCGAAGGGCGACTCCCGGGTGACGACTCGGGCCGAGCCCTTGTACAGCTTGACCCCGATCGTCCCCGTCACATTCCGGTTCGCCGCGTCCATGTAGGCATCGAGGTCGTCGCGTAGCGGCTCCCACCATAGCCCCGCGTAAACCAGGTAAGCCCAGCGCTGATCGAGCCCGGACTTGAACTGGTTCTGGTGGATGGTTCCCACCAGCCGCTCGAGCTCGGCGTGTGCCGGGAGCAGTATCGCGGCCGCCGGAATCTCGTAGATGTCGCGCACCTTCAGCCCGACGATTCGGTCCTCGATGTGGTCGACGATCCCAACCCCATGCCGACAGCCATACTCGGCGATCCGCTCGAGCAGCTCGACCAGCCCGAGCCGTTGTCCGTCCAGCGCGATCGGCAGCCCCGCCTCGAACTCGATCTCGATCGTCTCCGCCTCGTCGGGGGCATCCTCGGGCCTTGTCACGAGCTGGAAGACGTCGTCCTGGGGCGCGATCGTTAGGTCCTCGATCCAGCGGCCCTCGCTCGAGCGGCCCCAGAGGTTGTCGTCGATCGAGTACGGGGCGGCCTCGGTTCCGGTGGACGGGGACTTAATCGGGATCCCGTGCTCGCGCGCGTAGGCGACCTCTTCGTCACGGCCCATCTGCCAGCTGCGCACCGGCGCGATCACCTTCAGCTCGGGCGCGAGGGTGGCGATCGTCGCTTCGATCCGAACCTGGTCATTCCCTTTGCCGGTGCACCCGTGGGCGATCGTGTCGCAACCCGATCGGCGCGCGTAGTCGACTGCGAGCTTGGCGATCAAGGGCCGCCCGAGCGCGGTGAACAGCGGATACCCGAGACCGTAGATGGCGTTCGCCTTGATCGCGGGCGCGATGTACTCGGCCGCGAATTCCTCGCGAGCGTCGACCACGAACGCATCGACCGCGCCGAGCGCGATCGCCTTGCCGCGGACGACGTCGTAGTCCTCGCCAGGCTGGCCTAGGTTCACGGTCAGCGCGACCACCTCGGCTTCGTACTGGTCCTGGATCCATTTCAGCATCACGCTCGTATCGAGCCCGCCGCTGTAGAGCAGCAGCACCCGATGTACTTCCTCCGGCGCTGCCTGATAGGTCGCGGTCAGTGCATCCGACATCGCGCGAAGGGTATTGGTCCGGGGGCCGAAGAGCATTGCCCGAGGGCGCCGCCGGCCGCTAACACCTCGGCCGCACATTCGCACGGCCCGGCTGATTCACTCGGAGCATGAGCATCGATCGTCACGAGCCTCTCTGGCTGTCGCTGGACGGAGCGGTCAACGCCCGAGTCGTCGTCCCGGGAGTACTGCTGCGCTCCGACAACCTGCAGGCCGTGAGTGGCGCCGACGTGCGGCAACTGCTCGATGAGCAAGGTCTTGTTGTGGTGCTCGACCTCCGCACCGACTTCGAGGTGCGCTCGGAGGGCCCGGGCCCGCTGACGACGGTGCAGTCGCTGCGGATCGAGCGCCATTCGCTCTACCCGGATGCGGGCGACAGCAGCTTCGCGCACGCAACCCGACCCGCCGACTCGCCGTTCAAGGAGGACCTGCCGGGCGAGACGGCGACAGTCCGCGCGTACCTCAGCTACCTCGACCTGCGGCCGGACTCGCTGCTCGCCTCGGTTCGGGCGATCGCCCGGGCAACCGGTGCGGTGCTGGTCCATTGCGCCGCCGGGAAGGATCGAACGGGGGTGGTCGTGGGGCTCGCGCTCGATGCCGCCGGCGTGGACCGCGAGGTGATCGTCGCCGACTACGTGGCGTCGGCGGAGCGGATCGACGGGATCCTCCGGCGACTCGTGGAATCTCCGACGTACCACGAGGAGATGTCCGGCGCCAAGCCCCGTAGCCAGGCGCCGGTGCCGGAGACGATGGAACGGTTCCTGGAGATCATCGACGAGCGCTACGGAGGATCGGCGGCATGGCTGTCCTCCCAGGGTTTCGGCGACGACGAGCTCGACCTCCTGCGCCGCCGCCTCTCACCAGCGCGCGTTGGCTAGCCGCAGAGTGGCGGCCGCCCGAGCGCTACCGCGGTGGAAGTTAAGCCGGTCGTGACCGGCTTAACTTCCATCGCGCAGGCGACGCTTGACGTCGAACCACAGCGCTTGGTACGAAAGAGCGCCAGCGCTGGCAGGGGCGTACGCAGCGACCGGGTTGCGCTCCTCCCCCATCCGCTCCACCTCGTCTGAGAAGGGCACCGCCGCGCCAAGCATCTCCAGCTGATGGATCTGACGCAGACGCGACATCACCTCGCGGTGCAGGGACCGGCGGACGTCGACCATCGAGAAGAACGCCAGGATCCGCGTCCTACCGGCCGTGCCAATCTTGCCGTGCGCGGCCAGCTCCTCGAGTTGCTCGAACGTCCGCGAGGACAGCGTTGCCGGGATCACGGGCACCAGCAGCGCGTCGGCCGCCTCGAACACGCTCTCCGACACCAGCGAGATGCTCGGTGGGCAGTCCAGGAAGATGTAGTCGTAGTCACCGACCAGCGGCTCGAGCACGCGACCGAGCCGGCGGGTGGGACGCTTGAAGTTGTCGAGCGCGAGGTCGAGATGGCGGTAGGAGAAGTCGGCCGGCAGCAGATCCAAGCGCTCGTGGTCGGTGCCCTTGACGTGGTCGGCGGCCGAGGTTCGCAGCCGCATCAACTTGCGGGCGCCTCCCTTGACCTTCGGGTGCACGCGGAACAGGAAGGTGCTGGCTCCCTGAGGGTCGAGGTCCCACAGCAGCGTGTCGTGGCCCTCCTGGGCCGCCAAATAGGCGAGGTTGACCGCCGCCGAGGTCTTCCCGACGCCGCCCTTGATGTTGTAGGTCGCGAGCACCCGTGTGTGCCGACCGGTCGCCTCGGCCATCAGCGAAACGTATCCTTGACGAGCTCGCGCTGCTCGGAGGATGCGAATTCCCCAAAACGCGCCGCGAACTCCGCGCGAGCAGCCGCAGCGTCACGCTCGAGCCGCTCGATCAGGACGCCGATCGCCATCAGCGCCTCGTGTCCGCCGGGCAGTGCCCCGACCTCGGCGCCGATTTGGCGTAGCGTCTGGACCTGGACCTCGCGGTCCTGGTGGCGCCCGAGTACGTCCTGCAGACCCTTCAGCGCCCGAATCATCGGCTTGACGACCGCCGGGTCGTGCAGCGCGAGCCCGAAGAACTCGAGCAGGTAGCGGAGCTCCTTGCCCTTCTTGCGGAGCTCGTGGTAGTCCGCCGCCGGAACGGCTTGCGCCCCACCCCCCGCCGCCAGGATCGCCTCCCCCATCCCGACCATCCGCCTGTGCAGCTTTCGGATCCGCCGCGCGCTGACGCTGTCGATCGAGTGATCGGCGTCGGGCCGATCGTCGAGCGCGCGGTTCTCCAGGCCTTCGAGAAACCCCGCCCAGTCCATGTGCAGCGCACGGGCCCGCTCACTCCGAAGCTCTCTCACCATCGTGCGCCGAGCCTCCTGACGGCGGTGCTCGAGGGCCTCGCGTAGCGGCTCCAGGTCGTCGCGCAGCGTCTCGGGGACGAGCGCTCGCAGCTCCTCGAATCCGAGCACGTAGACGTCGAGATCGCGGGTGATGGAGGTGACCCCTTGCAGCCATTTCAGCTCGCCGCGAAAGTGCTGCCAGTCCGCAGGGGGAAACACCTTGTGAAACTCGCGCAGAATCGCGCGGGTTCGTCGGATCGAGACCCGATAGTCGTGCAGGAACTCGGTGTCGGTATCCGACAGGGTTCCAGGGAGGTTCGCGTCGATCGCGCTCAGCAGCGCGATCATCACGCGAGCGGTGGCGAGATCGGCGCGGTCGTCTGGCTCGAGCGCCACAGCCGGCTTCGAGCTGAAGCCGGCAGGATCGCCGCCGGCGGCGCTGACCGCCTCATCGTGGAGGCTCACCTCGGGACGGCGGACCTCGAGGTGTAGATCGAGCAGCTGCCTGGCGGTCTCGAGCTCCGCGTCGTAGCCGCGGACGCCGGTCACCCACAACCGCTGGGGGAGCTGCTTGCGTTCGCCGTCCGAGCCGATCACAGTCACCCTGGCGAGCCCGACCCGCGCGACCGTCTTCTGGAGTTCGTCCAGCAGCGCCACGGTCTCGGTCCGCGCCCGCACCCGCGCCTGCGGCAGCAGCGCCCGGACGCCGATCGCCGCCCGGGTGCCGTGATCCACCCGCGCCGGATCGAATGGGACATCGCCCGGCCAGACGAGCGTCCGCCCGTTCTCGCGCAGGAGCGCGTCGAAGGTGTCGTAATAGACCCACTCCTCGGTCGTGGCGATCGCGGACCCGACCGAGAACCGCTCGCCCAGCGCCGCCGCGACGGATTCGACGGACGGATCCCCGTCGGTGATCAGCCCGTCCTCGTAGATCACGGCCGGGGACCCAATCGAGCCAGTCGCGCGACCGCCTCGTCGATCTGCTGCGCGGTGACGACCAGTGGCGGCTCCAGCCGCACGCTCGACGGACTGGTCGCCCCGAGCACCAGCCGCTCGTCGCCGAGTGCCCGCCGGACCAGCTCGAAGGCGTCGACACCCGGCGCCAGCTCGACGCCGATCAGCAGGCCCCGTCCTCGGACCGAGGCCACGAATGGGAGCTCGGCGAGCGAGCCCGAAAGCCGCTCGCCGAGCTCGCTCACCGAGCTGAGCAGCTCCGGGTCCGAGCACAGCTCGAGCGCTACGAGCGCGGCCGCGCACGCGACCGGGCCGCCCGCGAAGGTCGAACCATGGTCGCCGGGCTGGAACACGTCGGCCAGGCGCGGCCCGGTGATCAGCGCACCGATCGGGAGGCCGCCGCCGAGCGCCTTTGCGGTGGTGATCGCGTCGGGGACGACGCCGGTCTGTTGATAGGCCCACAGGGTCCCGGTCCGGCCCATGCCGGTCTGGATCTCGTCGAAGACGAGTGCCGCGCCGGCGCGGTCGCAAGCGTCGCGTGCCGCGTGTAGCAGCTCGGCGGACAGTGGCAGCACGCCGCTCTCTCCCTGAATCGGCTCGAGCAGTACCGCGGCCGTCTGCGGACCGACCGCCGCCATCAGCGCATCGGGGTCCTTTGGGACGACGACGAAGCCGGGCACCAGCGGCGCGAACGGCGCCTGCTTCGCCTCCTGGGGCGTCGCCGACAGGGCGCCGTACGTGCGGCCGTGGAACGCATCGTGCAGAACAACGATCTCCCCGCCTGGACGGGCGCGCCGGACGAGCTTCAGCGCCGCCTCGTTGGCCTCGGCCCCAGAGTTGCAGAAGAACACCTTGCCGCCCAGCGAGCTGTCGGACAGCGCCTTGGAGAGACGCATCGCGTGCTCGGTGTAATACAGGTTCGATACGTGGCTCAGGCGGGCGACCTGTTGCTGGATCGCCGCGACCACGCGCGGATGACAGTGGCCGACGTTGAGGACCGAAATTCCGGCGAGGAAGTCCAGGTACTCGTTGCCCTGCTCGTCCCACAGCAGCACGCCCTCGCCGCGGACGAACTGGACCGGCGCGCGCACGTAGGTAGGTGCTGCGTAGGTTTGCTCGAGGCCCTGCAGCTCGGCGAGCGAGGTGGGGGTGTCGGTGGCGTCGGTCATCATGCCGCGGGCGGCTCGGCGATCCGGATCATGGTGCCCTGGCCGGCGTCGGTGAAGAGTTCGAGCAACAGCGAGTGCGGCACCCGGCCATCGACGATGACTGCGCTCGCGACTCCCCCCTCGACCGCCTCCAGACACGCCTCGAGCTTCGGCCGCATGCCACCGCTGACCGACGGCAGCTCGCTCCGCAGTTCGGCCGCGGTCGCCCCGGCGACGACGCTCGAGGGGTCGGCGGGGTCCCGCAGCCAGCCGGCGACATCGGTCAGGAACATCACCTTGTAGGCGCCGAGCGCGCGGGCGATCGCGCCCGCGGCCGCGTCGGCGTTGATGTTGTAGGAGTTGCCGTCGGCATCGGCACCGACGCTGGCAACGACCGGGATGTAATCCTGGGCGACGTGGCGCAGCACGCCGGTGTCGACGTGATCGATGCGCCCGACGAAGCCGATATCGGCGCCGCTTGGGGCCGACTGGCGAACCGCCCTGAACATCAGCCCGTCGTCGCCACAGAGGCCAACCGCGGGCTGGCCGTGGCGACCCAGAAGCAACACGATGTCCTTGTTGACCTTTCCGACGAGCACCATCTTCGCGACCTCGACGGTCGCCTCGTCGGAGACCCGAAGCCCGTCGACGAACCGCACCGGTAGGTCGAGGCGCTCCATGTAGGAGGTGATCTCAGGCCCGCCGCCGTGGACGATCACCGGGTTGATCCCGACGTATTTGAGCAGCGCGACGTCACGCGCGAACTCCTCCTTGAGGTCCGGATCGATCATCGCGGCACCGCCGTACTTGATCACGACGGTGCGCCCGTGAAACTCGCGGATGTACGGGAGCGCCTCGAGCAGCGTGACGATGTCACGCGCTGGGCGGCCGGTGGCGGTCTCCGCGGCGACAGGACGGCTTGTCTCGGTCAAGTCGTGTACTCGGCGTTCAGCGTCACGTACTCGTGGCCGAGGTCGGAGAAGTAGCGCTCGCTCTCGGCACCGTCACCCGGCAGGGTGATCTCGTACTCGACCTCATCGCGGGTGACGGCCCGGACCAACGCGTCGTGGTCATGGGGCACGTAGCCGCCGGCGCGACAGACAGGAATCCCCTCGATCGCGATGTCGACCTCGAGTGGCGCGGAGTCGGGCAGCGCCGCTCCCACCGCCTGGACCACCCGCCCCCAGTTCGGGTCCGCCCCGTAGAGCGCGGTCTTGACCAGTGGCGAGTCGGCGACCGCGTGAGCCACCCGCTCGACCCCGTGCGGGTCACCGCCCCGGACCAGCACGCGCCCAACGCGGCGGGCCCCTTCGCCGTCACGAGCGACGAGCAGCGACACCTGCCGCAGGGCAGCGTCGAGCGCCTCGCCGAAGGCACGCTCGTCGTCGCTCTCCGGCTCGATCTCGACCCCTGACTCGCCGTTGCACAGCATGATGATCGTGTCCGAGGTCGAGAGCTGCCCATCGACGGTGATCCGGTCGAACGATCGCTTGACGCAGACGGTGAGCAGCAGGTCGGCCTCGTCGGCGTCCATCCGGGCGTCGGTCTGGACGAACACGAGCAGCGTTGCGAAGTTCGGCGAGATCATCCCGGCGCCCTTGGCCTGGACGCTGATTCGGACCGTGCCGGCGGACAGCGTTACGTCAAGCGTCACCTGCTTGGGGAAGAGGTCGGTCGTGCGGATCGCCTCAGCGAAGTCGGCGTCGCCGTCGGGCCGCAGCTCGTGAGCCAGCGCCCCTGTCCCCTTGGCGATCAGGTCGCTCGGCAGCGGCACCCCGATCACGCCGGTCGAAGCGATCGCGACATGCCGCTCGGAAACGCCTGCAATCATCGCCGCGCCGCCCTGCATCTTGGCGGCGTCGTCGAGCCCGCGCGCGCCGGTGGCGGCGTTGGCGTTGCCGGAATTGACTAGCACCGCCCGCAGCGCCCGGAGGTCCGCTCGCTGGCGGCTGACCAACACCGGCGCCGACTGCGTGCCGGAGCGCGTGAACCGCGCGGCGCTGGTCGTCGCCGGTGAGTCCGAGACGACCATCCCGAGATCCCTGATGCCGTCGCGCTTGATCCCACACGCCACGCCCGCCGCCCGGAAGCCCTTCGGCAGCCCACCGGCCGCCTCGGCCGCGAACGGCGGCGCCTGTACCCAGCGTGAGCTGAAGAAGCTGCTCACGCTGATCGCCTCCGCTCGGCGTCCAGCCTCGCTTGTATGTCGGCGGCGTGAGTCATCCGGCTATCCCCTCCTCCTCAGCGATCCCGAACATCAGGTTCAGGTTCTGGACCGCCTGGGAGGCCGTCCCTTTCCAGAGGTTGTCAATTGCGCTGAACACGATCACCCGCCCAGTGCGTTCGTCCCGATGCACAGATATTCTGCATATATTCGAATCGCGGACGTCGCGGACTCCCGGCGGGGTGGCGGTCAGTTCGACGAACGGCTCGCCCGCGTACGCGTCAACGTAGAGCGCCTCGATCTCGCCAGTGCCCATCCCCGGATCGGTCAGCGTTACGTAGCAGGAGACGAGCTCGCCCTGGTCGAGCGGCAGCAGGTGCGGGGTGAACGTGATCGTGACCTCGTTGCCGAGCGCGGCCAGCTCTTGCTCGATCTCGGGCGTGTGCCGGTGACGCGGCACTCCATAGGCGTTGACGTTCTCGTCGACGGCGACGAAGTGGGTCTTGTCGGTGGCGGCGCGGCCGGCCCCCGACACGCCCGATTTGGCATCGATCACGACATCGCTGATGGTCCTGGCACTGGCCATCGGTGCCAGTGCCAGGATCGCGGCGGTCGGGTAGCACCCCGGGTTTGCGACCAGCTCGGCGTCGGCGATCCGGTCGCGATACAGCTCTGGAAGCCCATAGACCGCATCGGAGATCAGGCCCGGCTCCGGATGCTCCCGATACCACTCCGCGTAGATGCGAGGGTCACGCAGGCGGAAGTCGGCGCTGAGGTCGACCACCTTGACGCCACGATCGCGAAGATCGGAGACGACCGGAGCCGAGGCGCCGTGCGGGTATGCGACGACCGCGGCGTCGACCTTGGCATGGCGGTCGAAGTCGAGCTCCTCGAGCGTCAACGGGACCCGGTGGTAGGGATAGAGATCGCTGAGGCGAGCACCGGCGTCACTTCGCGAGGTGACCGCCGTCAGCTCGAACCGCGGGTGGCGGTGGAGCAGCCGGGCCGTCAGCGCGCCGGCGTAGCCGGAGGCGCCGAGCACGGCCATCGTCGGCTTGCGCCGACGCCTGCGGGGCGCGCTTGCGGGAGAGCTAGTGGTCACGGACCCTCCCCCCCAGCTCGCGCTCCAGCGCGGTCGCGATCAGCTGGCGGTGACGAGCCACCTCGCTATCGGTCAGTGTCCGATCCGCGGCGCGGTAGGCAAGGCGGATCGCAAGCGAGACGTTGCCGACGCCCAGCCGCTCAGCGTCCGTGTAGACGTCGAACACCTCGGCCTGGGCGAGCAGCGGCGAGCCCGCGGTCCGGACCGTCTCGAGCACCTCGGCGGCGGTGACGTTGTCGGCGACGATGACCGCCAGATCCTCGCGGACCTCCGGGAAGCTCGTCAGATCCTCGTAGATCACCGCCGGCGCGATCGGCACCGCGTCGAGGTCCAACTCGAAGCCGGCAACCGTCTCGGTCAGCTCCCAGCCTGCGACGACGCTCGGGTGAAGCTCGCCGAGCCACCCGGCGGGCTCATCCTCGACGAGGATCTCGGCGCTGCGACCGGGGTGAAGGAAGGGCGCCGTGGCAGAGCTGACGCGCCACGAGGCGCCGAGCGACTCGAGTACGGCGCCGAGTGCCCCCTTGGCGGTGAAGAAGTCCGCCGGCGGCGGTGCCGGCTCCCGCCAGGTCGGCCGCCGGACGGGCCCGCTCAGGATCGCGGCCAGATGGTGAGGCTCGCGCGGTAGCTCGCCCGCGCCGCCCGGCTCGTAGACCGCGCCCGCCTCGAACAGACGCAGCTGCGGTGCCCCCTGAGCGCGGTTGTGCTGGGCGATATCGAGCAGCGAGCCGATCAGGGTCGTCCGCAGCTGCGACTGCTCACTCGACATCGGGTTGGCGAGTGTCAGCGCGGGCCGTCCGTCGACCCGCAGACGCTCGTGCAGGTCGGGGCCCGTGAAGCTCCAGCCGACGACCTCGTGCAGGCCCTGCGCGGCCAGCGCATCGAGCGCCCGGCGACGCTGGCGCTGGACGAGCGTCAGGCCGCCGACCGCGTCGTGGCGGGCGGGGAGGGTCGCCGGCAGGTTCTCGAGGACCTCGATCCGCGCCACCTCCTCGATCAGATCGACCTCACGAGTCACGTCGCCGCGACGGAAATCGGGAACCCTGACGTTGAGCCCATCGGGTGTCGTCGACGAGCTGAACCCGAGCGCGGTCAGAATCGCCGCCGCCCGCTCGCGCCCGACCTCGACCCCGAGCAGCGACGCGACTCGCGCGGTGCGCAGCGGCAAGACCTTCGCCTCGGGTCCAGGGCCACCGAGGTCGATCGTCCCGGGACGAACGGTCGCGCCACAAATTTCGATGAACAGCTTCGTGGCGACGGCTTGTGCCCACAGTGTCTGCTCGGGTTGCAGCTGCTTCTCGAACCTGGACAGCGCCTCGCTGCGCAGGCCGAGCTGCAGGCCGGTCCGGTGGATGTTCGGGCCGTTCCAGGTGGCGACCTCCGACACCACGGCGGTCGTCTCCTCCGAGACCTCGGATCGTGCACCGCCCATCACACCGGCGATCGAGGTCGGGCCCTCGCCATCCTCGATCACGACCATCTGTTCGTCGAGGATCCTGGTCTGGTCGTCGAGCGTCTGCACCTGCTCACGAGGCCGGGCCCGCCGCACGGTCAGGCGGCGGCCGACGATCTTCTCGTAATCGAACGCATGCATCGGCTGGCCGGTGAGCAGCATCACGTAGTTGGTCACGTCGACCACGTTTGAGATCGGGCGCTGGCCGGCCGCCATCAGCCGGGCCTTCAACCACCATGGGCTGGGCCCGAGCTTGATCCCCTCGAACAGCCTGGCGGTGAACCGCGGGCACAGCTCGGCACCGGCGTCGTTGATGATCTCGACACCCTCAAGCGGACCGTCCGAACCGAGGTCGTGCTCCCAGGGCGGCGGCTTCAGCTGGGCGCCGGTGATGGCCGCGACCTCGCGCGCGACCCCGTAGATCCCAAGGCAATCCGGCCGGTTGGGCGTGATCTCGAGCACCAGGACCTCGGTCGCGATCGGCAGCACCTGCTCGAGCGGGGCACCTGGCTCGACGCCGTCGTCGAGGACCATGATCCCCCAGTGGTCGGTGCCGATCCCGACCTCGTCCTCGGCGAGGATCATCCCGTCGGACAGCTGGCCCCGGAGCTTTGCCTTACGCAGCTCCTTGCCGTCGGGCATGATCGCGCCGGGCCGAGCGACGGCAACCGCCTGCCCGGCTGCGACGTTGTCTGCGCCGCAGACGATCTGGACCGGCGTCGAGCCGCCGACCTCGACCATGCAGACGCTGAGCCGGTCGGCGTCCGGGTGCTTGTGCCGCTCGAGCACCTTCCCGACGACGAAGTGCTCGAGGGCGCCGACGCCGTGATGCTCTACCCGCTCGACCTCGGTGCCGGTCATCGCCAGCCGCTCCGCCAGTGCACCGGCATTCAGGTGCGGAGCGCAGTACTCGTGGAGCCACTCGAGGGGAACCCTCACGCGAACTGCTCCAGGAAACGGATGTCATTGTCGTAGAGCAGCCGTAGATCCGGAACGCCGTGCTTGAGCATCGCGATCCGCTCGATCCCCATGCCGAAGGCGAACCCCTGTACGCGCTCGGGGTCGTAAGCGCCGGTGCGCACCTCGCTGAGCACGTTTGGGTCGACCATTCCGGCGCCGAGGATCTCGATCCACGCGGTCCCCTTGCAGAGCGGGCAGCGCTCGCCATCGTCGGTCACGCCGCCAGCGCACTGAAAGCACGAGACGTCAACCTCCACGCTCGGCTCGGTGAACGGAAAGAAGTGCGGTCGCAGCCGGACCTCCCGGTCGGGCCCGAAGATCGCTCGGGCGAAAGTCAGGAGCGTCCCCTTGAGGTCGGCGAGGGTCAGATCCTCATCGATCGCCAGCCCTTCGATCTGATGAAACTGGGGGGTGTGGGTGGCGTCGGAGTCAGGCCGGTAGACGCGCCCGGGCACGATCACGTAGATCGGAGGCGGTTGGCTCTCCATCGCGCGGACCTGCATCGGCGAGGTGTGAACCCGCAGCAGCAGCGACTCGGGGTCGAACAGGTCGTGTGCCGGCTCGATGTAGAAGGTGTCGGTCTCGAGCCGGCTCGGGTGGGTCGGCAAGAAATTGAGCGCGTCGAAGTTGTAGTAGACGCGCTCGACCTCAGGGCCCTCCTCGATCCGGTATCCGAGGCCGATGAAGACGTCCTCTATTTCCTGACGAGTGCGAGTGATCAGGTGGAGGTGTCCGACAGAAATGGCCGGGTCAGCCGGGAGCGTCAAGTCGACCCGGTCCTGCTCGAGCTTGACGTCGAGCTCCGAGGCCGCCAGCGCGGCCGCGCGCGCGTCGAGCAGCGCCTCGAGCGCCCGGCGGGCCTCGTTGGCGGCGCGGCCGATGACACCGCGCTCCTGCGGCGGTAGCTCGGCAACGCCGCGCAGGAGGTTGGGAAGCTCCGCCTTGCGTCCGAGGTAGCGGACGCGAACCTCCTCGAGCTGGGCGCTTGTCGATGCCGCCTCGATCGCGCTCGCCGCCTCGCTGCGGAGCTGGTCGATCCGATCGCTGACGCTCATGCCGCCGTGATCCTACGCGTGGTGAGCTCGTAGAGCGCGATCGTCGCTGCCATCGCGGCGTTCAGGGAGTGGGTCTCGATCGGGATGCGTGCCACGTGGTCACACGCGTCGAGAACGTCGGTTGGAAGGCCGTCGCGCTCCGCACCCACGACGATCGTCACCGGTTCTTTGGACGTCGGTGAGCCCATCTGACTCATGGCTGTCCAAAGAACGTCTGGGGCACCCGCGTCGAGGGCGAGTTTGGTGCCCGAAAGCGCACCAAACTCGCTCACACGTGCCACCGGCACCTCGAAGATCGCGCCCATGGACGCGCGCACCGCCCTGGGTGAGAACGGGTCGGCGCTTCTCGGGCCAAGGATCAGGCAGGCTGCTCCGAACGCCCGCGCAGAGCGCAGCACGGCGCCGATGTTGCCTGGGTCACGGACGCCGTGAAGGTAGACGCACACGGGGCCGGTCGCCGCTGGAGCCCAGCGCTCCTCGTAGATGGCCAGCGCACGCGTTCCGGACCCGAGCTCCGAAGCCGCGGCGAGGAGCTCGGGCACCACCGCCTCACCTTCGAGGCCGCTGCCGGCCGCGACGAGCCGCGCTACCGGCTCCCAGCCGGCGGCGTCGGCAGCCGCCAGCAGGTCCTCGCCCTCGGCGACGAACCGGCCGAGCCGGGAGCGCTCGCGACGGCGCCCGTTCAGCTTGCGGACTTCCTTGAGCTTCTCGTTGTGTGGGCTCGTGATCGTCAGGTTCGTCATCGGCAAGTTGGTAGTTGAACGAAAAAAAGGCGCCGTCCTTGTCAGGAGGGCGCCCCGGGGTCTGGTGCTGGTGCTCAGCTGTGGCTCAGCCGGCCGCCAGCGCCTCGCGGGCGCGGTCGGCAATGCGTCGGAAGGTATCGGCGTCGTGGACGGCGATGTCAGCAAGGATCTTGCGATCGAGCTCAACCCCGGCCCGCTCCAGGCCGTGTATGAACTGCGAATAGGAAAGGCCGTTCTGCCGGGCCGCGGCGTTGATCCGGGTGATCCACAGCCGGCGGAAGTCCCGCTTGCGGTTGCGGCGGTCGCGGTAGCGGTACTGGTCGGCCTTGAGGACTGCCTCTTTCGCGGCGCGATAGTGACGCGAGGCGTCGCCCCGGTAGCCCTTGGCGAGCTGCAGGGTGGCGCGGCGCTTCTTGCGCGCGTGAACGCTGCGCTTGACGCGGCTCATCGAGTCCCCCGCGCCTTCTTGGCTCCGAGCATGACCTTTACCCGCGGTTCGTCGTGGTGCGACAGGATCAGCGGGCGCGCAAGCTCACGCTTGCGCTTGGGCGATTTCTTCTCCAGGATGTGGCTGGAGAAAGCGTGACGCGCCCTGACCTTGCCGTTGGCGGTCACCTTGAAGCGCTTCTTCGCGCCCGAGTGGGTCTTCATCTTCGGCATCGCGACGAAGGAGTAAAGCAGATCGGTCTGGGGGCCTTCGCCCCGCCCCCATGCTCTTCAGCCCGACCGAAGCCCTGGATGAAACGTTGACGCGAGGGGGCGTTGGCGAAGGCCCCCAGACCGACGCGTTAGGAGGCTGCGTCCGATGCCGCTGCTGCAGGCGCCCGCTCGGGCGTCTCATCAGTGGCGGGGGCGGGTGCGGGCGCGGGTGCTGCTGCCGGAGCGGGGCCGTTGGTGGCGGTGCCGTTGGTGGCGGGGGTCTCCGACTTCGCCGCGGCAGCCTCGGCCTTAGCGTCGTGATGGTGCTGGCGGCGCTTGGGCTCGTGCTGCTCGCGCTCCTCGTGCTCTTCCTTGCCCTCAGCCAAGATCGTCTTTGACGGCGCCAGCATCATCGTCATGTTGCGGCCGTCCTGAAGCGGGTTCTGCTCGATGACCGCAAGCTCGGAGAGTTCGCCGGCGAGCTTGTCGAGCAGCGCGACGCCGCGCTCGGGGTGGGTCACCTCGCGGCCGCGGAACATGATCGTCACCTTGACCTTGTCCTTGCCGCGCAGGAATCGCTCGATGTGACCCTTCTTCGTGTCGTAGTCGTTCTGGGCGATCTTCGGGCGGAACTTGATCTCGCGGATCGTGATCTGCTGCTGGTGCTTGCGAGCCGCCTTTTGTTTCTGGGCCTGCTCGTACTTGTACTTGGAGTAGTCGAGCACCCGGCAGACGGGTGGGCGCGCGTCGGGGGCAACCTCTACCAGGTCAAGGTCGCGCTCCTGCGCGTATGCAAGCGCATCCGAGGTCTTGATTACCCCGATCTGCTTGCCGTCCTCTCCGACGAGCCGCACCTCGGGCACACGGATGCGGTCATTGATCCGAGTCTGGTCTCGCTCCGGCGGACGCCGGTCAAACCGTCGAGGGACCGGCACTAGCTGCGATCTCGGCGGTGCCTCAAGCGGCGCCGGGACGTGTCTGAAGAACGATCAACGAAGGCAAGTATAGCGGCGATCTAGTGCGCCAACGTGCGGGATTTGACCAGGTCATCGAGGCGCCGCACAAAGTCGTCCACCGAGACCGAACCCGTATCGCCAGCGCGGTGCTCGCGAACGCTGACCTCCCCCTGGTCCTGCTCGCGGTCGCCGACAACGAGCATGAACGGGACCTTCCGCAGCTCGGCGTCGCGGATCTTGCGGCCAACCGACTCGGTCCGGTCGTCGAGGTCGGCCCGGGCGCCGGCCGAATGCAGCCGGGCGAGGACCTTGGCCGCGTAGTCGTTGTGGCGGTCGGCGATCGGGAGCACGATCGCCTGCAGCGGCGCCAGCCAGATTGGCAGCTCGCCGGCGAAGTGCTCGAGCAGGATCCCGATGAACCGCTCATAGGAACCCATCAGCGCCCTGTGAATCATCACCGGGCAGTGCTCGGCGTTGTCGGCGCCGGTGTAAGTCAGGCCGAAGCGCTGAGGCATGTTGTAGTCGAGCTGGCACGTGCCGAGCTGCCAGCTACGCCCCAGCGAGTCGGTGATGTGCATGTCGATTTTCGGACCGTAGAAGGCGCCGTCGCCGGGGTTGAGGTCGTACTCCAGACCGAGGCTGTCGATCGCGTTCTGCAGTGCAGCCTCACTCTCGTCCCACAGCTCATCCGAGCCGATTCGCTGCTCGGGACGCGTCGAGAGCTCGAGCCGGACCTCGAGGTCGAAGAGGTTGTAGGTATCGAACGCGAACTGCATCACGCCGGCCACCTCGTCCTGGATCTGCGCCTGGGTGCAGAAGATGTGGGAGTCGTCCTGCGCGAAATGGCGGACCCGCAGCAGGCCATGCAACGTCCCGCTCGGCTCGCGGCGGTGCAGCAGGCCGGGTTCCCAGACCCGCAGCGGCAGGTCACGGTAGGAGTGCGGCTGCATCGAGTACAGCTGACAGTGGCCGGGACAGTTCATCGGCTTGACGGCCATCTGGCGGTCCTCGTACTCCGTTATGAACATGTTCTGGTCGTACTTCTGCCAGTGCCCAGAGGTCTTCCACAACGAGCTGTCGTAGATCTGCGGCGTCTTGGCCTCGACGTATCCGCGCTCGCGGCCCATCTCGCGACTGAGCTGAACCAACTCGTTGAAGACGGCAGCGCCAGGCGGGAACCAGAACGCCGCCCCCGGCGAGACATCCGAGAAGGCGAACATCCCGAGCTGTGGGCCGAGCCGGCGGTGATCGTTGGCCCGGGCCCGCTCGAGGCGCTCGAGATAGTCCTCGAGATCCTTGGCCGAGAAGAAGGCGGTCCCGTAGACGCGCGTCAGCATCTGCCTGTTCGAGTCCCCGCGCCAGTAGGCGCCGGCGACCGACTGCAGCTTGAAGGCCTTGATCCGCTTCGTGCTCGGTGAGTGCGGGCCGCGGCAGAGATCGGTGAACGGCCCGTTGGTGTACAGACTGACCGTCTGGAGCGGATGGTGTGGGTCTGCGTCGGAGACCAGATCCTCGATCAACTCGACCTTGTAGTCCTGCTCCTCTTCGGTGAAGCGATCGATCGCGTCCTCGACGGTGACGTCCTGGCGTACGAAGGCCTCGTCGGCGGTGATGTGCTCGCGCATCCGCGCCTCGATCGCCGGGAAGTCGGCGTCGGAGAGCGTCACCCCATCGGGAAATTCGAAGTCGTAGTAGAAGCCGTTCTCGATCGGTGGCCCGATCGAGATCTTGACGCCCGGATAGAGGTCGAGAACAGCAGCCGCGAGCACGTGGGCGGTGTCGTGCCGGATCAGGTCGAGCGCCTCGCCGCCGCTGCGCTCGGTGATGATCTCCAGCTTGCCGGGGCCAGTGGTCGGCAACTGCCGCGCCAGATCAAGGGTGACGCCATCGACCTTGACCGCGAGCGCCGCTCGGGCCAGCCCGGCGCCGATCGCAGCTGCGGCGTCGGCGCCTGTGGCCCCGTCGGGCAGGGCCAAGCGGGCGCCGTTGGGAAGCTCGTACTCCATTGGGCGTGGATCGTAGTGACCGCGGTAGTCGCGCGACCCTGGGACTCGTTGACCGTGGAGAGCCCCGGTGGCCGGTGAGCAACGGGCGGCGCTGGAACCGCGCCTTGATGCGACCGCAATCCGTCAAGCGCGCATCGGGGCAGCGCGGGTCGCCGGAATCTGGACGTCTGAGCGACCCAAATCCGGCAACCGCGGTTGAGCCGAGGCACGCGCGCGGAGTTACGGTCGTGCGGCCGGTCGCGACCCCGGGGCCCGCGCATGGCGGCCGGTCTAGCCGCGAACTACAAACCGGAAGTGTCCGACCGGCACGATCGCGATGAACATCGGGCACATCTGCTCAGGTCCACAATGCGGTCGGACGGTTTCCTCCACCTGACCCTGGAAGGTTCCCACGCACCATGGGCGTCCGCCGGTCGGCCGCAGTTGCACGACCACTTGATCATTCGGGGCCGCCTGCTGGTGCACGCTCTCGGATGAGACGCAGCCAACGCCGCCGGGGCCGCTCAAGGCGATGGATTCCGAGCTGGTGTCGCTGGAGAGGCGCGCCGGCACCGTGTACTCGAGACGAAACGTCGTGTGTCGATGGCCGGCCCTCGGGCTCACGCGCAGTGGCGCGCCACCCTGCACGACGGCGGCACTCGCACCGCTCACCGCGATTGCAAGAACCAGAGCTGCGAGAGCCGCAGTCTTCACCTGAACGAGTGTAGAGGGGGTGGGGGCGCCGGCCCGTGGCGCACGCTAAATTTGACGGCCTCCCGGGCGATTAGCTCAGCTGGGAGAGCGCCGCCTCGACAAGGCGGAGGTCACTGGTTCGAGCCCAGTATCGCCCATCGGACACCCCGGATTGCACAGGACTGCACAGCACCGCAACTGCAATGCTTTTACGGGGCCGGCGCAAGCCCGTGCAGAGCCGTGCAGCGAGCAAACCAGACGCAAATCCGAACGCAGGTTTGCGGTGCGTCTGGATTCTGTTTCACCACGAGAACGCGTTCGGTCATGACCGGTCGCCGAGCTCCGAGACGGGGTCCCGCTGGAAACGCTCACCGCCTGCGCCCGAACAACCGCGTCGGACGATTGTCCGCGTCAGCCAAGGCCCAAGCGCGCCTTGTAGCCGCGCGGCGGTGTGTTTGCGGGCGGAGCCACGAGGGGGATTCTGCCGCAGCCCATAGCGGTGCTACGCGTTTTCGTGGTTCCCCCTTGATCGTGACCGTCTCGACCTCAGTCAATTGGCGACCACCTCCTGGTCACTGAACGTCCGGAGGCTGCGGTGACCCAGCAGCTCGCGGGCGTCGTCCTCGTTGTATCGGTTCGCGAGCACCACCAGCCGTCCAGCCGTGTTGCGACCGACCACTGACCAGCTGCCCCCGGGCGCCGTGCCGTCCGCCGGCTCGCCCTTCGACGAATAGACGGGATAGTGCGTCTGCCTAATTAACGTCGTCATTACTTCCCCTTCTGTCTGTCGTTGGGGCGCCGTTTGTCGAGCGTTTGGGTTCCCGCTCCGAACGTAAACTGCTAGCGCGTGTGATGGCTAGTACGCTAGCAATAGTGCTAGCGCAGCGTGGCCCGTTCTTAGCGAGTTCTTCGCCGACGGCGCCGGACTGAACGACCGTCAGCCCGCCGATCAATCCCCTCCGCTGGTGCAATGCCCGAGGCGGTCTCGCCGGTACGCAGGAGCGGGCCGGAATCTTTCGACCGGACCCGCTCGGTGCCGCGTGGTGCTGCTGGGACTATTTGCTGCTGTTGATCGGCATCCCGATGCACGAGTGCGCCGCGTCCGCGCCGCCGCCCATCGCGCTGACGTAGTCGCCATGGTTCTTGTAGCTGCTGCTCCCGGTGATGGTCAGATCATTCGTGACCCGGAATGTCCGACCGACGACATCGCTGCCGTTACCACCAGAGGCGACGTCCCACGAGTGGCCATCCGGGTAGGTGGCATGGAACGTGATGTCTGAGCCGTTGATCGTGCCGCTGGTGATTTGCTCGCCGTCAGCCCAGCGCGACGAGCCATCGTTACCGGTGAACGTGTTGTCGCACGGATTGATGGTGATCTTGTAGGTGTGGACGGACGAGAGATCGCCATAGGCGACGTGGGACACGAGCGTCCCCGTCTGGGCCTGGTAGCGGTCCACGCTGGCCGAGGCGAGTGCCGGGGCGAGTGCGGCTACAGCGAGTGCTGCGATGGCCGTTGTGGCCAAGATGAATCTACGCTTAGTTCTGAGCTTTCTGTCGTTGGTTCCGGCTGGGACAGCACCGGCTGGTAGCGACGGATGTTCTTGCTAGCAGTCGTGCTGGCGTATATGCATACACCGCAGCTAGCATGAAGGAACCTGCTCTTAGGGACTTCTTCATGCCAGGCCTGGAGCATCCGCGCTGCGGCTGACGCTAGCATCGACGCTAGCGTGGGTATCCGGAGGACCTCTTCGAATGCCCATGACCCGTACCCGATGCGCGCTCGCCGCGCAGCTGCGGGCAATCGGCGGATTAGGGGTACGCGCTGGCAGAACAGGCGCTAAAGGTCGCGGAGGAGGAGGCCGAGCGGAAATGCTGACGCTCTAACGCAGCGACCGCGATCCGCATCAAC
Organism: uncultured Solirubrobacterales bacterium; assembly: GCA_963805095.1. GTDB lineage: Bacteria > Actinomycetota > Thermoleophilia > Solirubrobacterales > Solirubrobacteraceae > Palsa-465. The sequence continues at coordinate 156,547 of CAWDSW010000004.1, read as the reverse complement.
GCAGGGAGCGGATAAGCCCGCAACGGCTGGGTTTTCGCGTTCCTGGATACCAATCGTGGGTATCAATCTGGGGATAAGCCAGCAGCCGGGATCGCTAGGGCGCGGTTGGTGTCCAACGGTTTGGCCTCGCGCGCGCCGTCCAATAGCTTCCAGCCTGAGCAAAACACCCAGGATTTTCCGGGGATGAGTCTGGCGCGAAAGCCATTTGCTCCCAGCGCCCCCTGGGATCAGCCGAGATAATCAACCCACGATCTCGGCAGGGGTTCGCCGGCAAACAGATCGAGCGATCCCGCGCACGTTCTGAGGACCACTTCGGCCGGACTATCGAGCGGCACACTCTCGGCCAGACGTCGGCAGGTTGCCGCGGCTTCGTTGAGCACGTCGCGCTCGTGGACTGGATCAATGGTCGCCTGCACTGGATCGCTCCTCGCCTCGTGGTTGATGACGGCAACGTATTGGCTGGGCGTTGCAGAGATCTTGCAGCGGCACCAAACGAGAGCGCGCCGCTGCGGAACAGCAGTAACTAATCAAAGTCGATCGAAATAATGCTGTTTGTGGTAGGTTGCCGTGCATGCATACAGCCAACCACCCCCAACGCCGAGGGCCGCGTAGACGTCGCGCCGCCGTCGGCGCGATCGTCCTGGCCGGAGCCCTGACGGCAGCCGCCGTCCAGACGACGACGCTGCCGTCCACGGCAAAAGCCGCGCAGACCAGTTCGCCGCTCACCGTTCTGACATCGGGTAGGCATCTCCCCTCGGGGGACCTGTTCGTGACGCTCGGCGGGACGGCTTACATCGTCACCCCAAGTGGGCACGTCCTGTGGTCAACCACAGCCCCCACGGGCGATTCGTTCAGCGACCTCCGCGTCCAGCGCTACGAGGGCCAGCGGGTGCTGACATTGAGCGTGAGCGGGACCGCGACCGGGCCGCTCGGTCCATCGGGCGACGACACCGGCACGGATTACATCCTCAACGACCACTTCCAGCAGATCGCGACGGTGGAGCCCGGCGCTGGCTACTCGTTCGACGGCCATGAGTTCTGGATCACGCCTCAGGGCACGGCGTGGATCACCGCGACTCAGACCAGTACGGCGAACCTGACATCGATCGGCGGGGCCGCCGACCAGACCGTCACCAACGGAATCGCCCAGGAGATCGACATCAAGACCGGCCAGGTCCTGGCTACCTGGAACAGCGCCGACCACGCCTCCTACGCTGACAGCCACGCGCCCCTGCCGGCGTCCGCCTCCCAGCCGTGGGACTGGTTCCACATAAACGCCGTCAGCCCGGGTCCGAACGGCACGGTCCTGATCAACTCGCGCCACACCTGGTCGACCTACGACGTCGATCCCAGGACCGGCCACGTGAACTGGGTGCTCGGCGGTCCCGGAAGTACCCTCACACAGCGCGCCGCGCCGGGCCAGACGCTCAACAGCTACGGCGACCTGTTCGCCTACGAGCACGACCCCCAGTACGTCGGGAACAACCGCTATTGGCTGTTCGACGACGAGAGCGCCCAGGCCGGGGGGCAGACGTCGACCGGAGGCTTTCCGGCCAACGGCTTGCCCTACAGCCGCGCAGTCGAGGTCCAGGTGAATCCTTTCGCCAAGACGGCGACCGTGATCGCATCGCGCGACCAGCCGGAAGGTCTGACCGCGTTCGCCACCGGCGGCGTCCAACCGCTCCCGAACGGCGATCTCGTGGTCGGCTGGGGCACACTGCCCTACGTGTCGATCTACGACCGCGCCGGCGATCTGATCTACAACGCCGAGTACAACGGCGGGCTCAGCAGCTACCGCGCCTACTTGTTCAACTGGCCGCCGGCCCCGGTCGGCTGGCGAGACAACAGCCGACATTAGCCCTCAGCGGTTCGGGCCGGCCTTTAGGCCCGGCCCGAACCGCCCGGCGCTCTGGGCTCGTCCCGACCTCCATCGCTCGTCCCAGCAAGCTCTCGTCAGCGAGCGTTGTGCGGCCGCGCAGGTACGTTGTGCGTGTCAGTTGGGAACGGAGGAGCGTCGTCGTGGGAGCGTTGATGAGGGATGAGCTGTTCGAGGCCCAGATGTTCCGTGCGCTGGGGTACGCCCCGTCCGGCGCAGCAGATGCCGGAGAATGTCTGGCAACAGCCAGTCGGATCTCGGGAACGAATCTGGACCAGTGGCACTCGGAGTGGCTCGCGACCGCCCGCCGTGTTCGCGAACTCGCCGAGGCAAGTGCCGCCGCCGGTCATTCCGAAAGCGCGCGGGACGCGTACTTCCGCGCGTCGAACTACTACCGCACCGCAGGGGTATTCGCGGTAGGTTCGCCCATCGATGCCAGGCTGGTCGAGGCCCATCGCTTGGAGGTCGACAGCTTCCGCCAGGGCGCGGCGCTGCTCCAGGCCGCGCCGGAAATAGTCGAGATCGCCTACGAAGACGGTCCTCTGCCTGGTTATCTGTTTCGCGCCGGCGACGCCAACTCACCGCAGGCCACGCTGATCCTCACCACTGGATATGACGGGACGGCGGAAGAGCTGTACTTCGCCAGCGGCGCCGCTGCCTTGGCGCGCGGATACAACGTGCTCTCCTTCGACGGACCCGGGCAGGGGTCGATGATCATCGATCGGGGTGTGCCCTTCCGGCCCGACTGGGAAAACGTGATCGCGCCCGTTGTCGACTTCCTCGTCGACCAGCCTGGCGTCGACCCGACGCGGATCGGGCTCATCGGCCTCAGCTTCGGGGGCTACCTCGCCCCGCGGGCGGCCACCAAGGAGCATCGCCTCGCCGCATGCGTCTCTGACTGTGGGCCCTATGTCCTCTTCGACGCTGCCGTCAGGCGCCTGCCCGGACCGCTTGCGGCGCAGCTTCCCCATGGCAGGCCGGGGCTCGTGCGCCTCCTGGATCGGTTGGCGAGGTTCGTGATGAGCAAGCCCACGGCCGGTTGGGCCCTGCGCCGCAACCTGATGGTGCACGGGCTCACCGACCCGCTGGAGTACTTCCGGATGGCGCCGCAATACAGCCTCAGAGGGATCGAGCACGAGATCCGTTGCCCGACGTTCGTCTGCAACACCGACGCCGACGACCTCGCCGTGGACGCACCGAAGCTGTTCGAGGCTCTGACCTGTCCCAACAAGAAGTACGTCGAGTTCAAGGCCGCCGATGGCGCCGGCGATCACTGCGAGGCCTTGGCCCGCACCGCATTTCACCAACAGGCGTTCGACTGGCTGGACGAGGTCCTCACCCCAACCGCATAAACGTCCTCCCTCCCTGTCGGCTACGGACGCGACCGCGCGAGGCGCTCTTTGAGAGCGCGCGCCGGAAAGCGCGGGTAGGGGCCAACTAACCTGGCCATAGCTAGGCTGGCCGTGGGATGGTTTCCAGGTATCGGTCTGTCATCGCGGTTCCAGGCTGCGCGCGTGTGTTCGCGACGGCGCTGTTGGCGCGGCTGCCGCAGGGGATGTCGTCGCTCGCGATTCTCCTGTTGGTGCGCGACGCGACCCACTCGTACGCGGCCGCCGGGGTCGCCGTCGGCGGCTACGCGCTGGCGTGCGCCGCGGCGGTTCCGGTCCAGGGCCGGCTGCTCGACCGACTTGGGCCGTTCACGGTCCTGCTGCCGGCCGCAATCGGCCAGGCGATCGTCTTGCTGGGGCTGGTGATCGCGGCCCGTGACGGCGCCTCGGCGTCGTCACTGATCGGGCTTGCGATAGTCGCCGGAGCGATGCAGCCGGCGATCGCGCCGACGGTTCGGGCGTTGCTCGGCGAGATGCTGACCGACCCTCAGGTCCGCGAAACCGCATACGCGCTGGAGTCAATCATCCAAGAGCTGATCTGGATCACCGGCCCACTGATCGTCGCGGTAGCAATCACTGTGATCTCGCCGGCCGGCGCGGTGCTCGTCAGCGCGGCGGTCTGCCTGCTCGGCACAGCGTTGTTCGTAGCCTCCCCGCGGGTCCACGCCGGGCGTCGGCAAGCGCCGGCCGCACGCGGCCGCGGGACCGTGATCACGCCGGAGCTGCGCGCGATGCTCGGGCCGGTCGCGATGATGGGAGCGTCGATCGGACTGATCGACGTTGGGATCCCGTCGCTGGCGTTGCACGCCGGCTCGCGCGCCAGCTCCGGCTTGCTGCTGGCCTTGTGGAGCGTCGGCAGCCTATTCGGCGGGCTCTGGCACGGCGGCGTCACCTGGCGAACCGGCCTGCAGGAACGCTACCGGTGGCTGCTGATCGCGGCGGTAGTCAGCGTCGCGCCGCTAATCCTCGCGCGCACGATCCCCGAGGGAATGGCCGCCAGCCTGATCGCCGGGGTCACGATCGCGCCGGTGTTCGCGTGTCAGAACGCGTTGGTCGGCCGGTCGGTAGGGGTGGGCGGGTCGGGTACCCAGACCGAGGCGTTCACCTGGGTCGCGGCCGCCCTGCTGGCAGGTGTGTCAGCGGGTTCGGCGCTCGGTGGCGTGCTGACCGGCGGGCTCGGGGTAAGCGCCCCGTTCGTAGCGGCGTGCGCGGCGATGGGCATCGCGGCGCTGGCCGCCGTGCGCGTGCGCGTCTCCGCCCAACCCGCCGTCTAGCTGCAACTCTTGACCGCCTCAAGGGTTTTCACGGCCGAGGGAGAAGTCAACCGGGTCGCCTGGTCGGTCCGGCTGGGGAGCAGAACCTCCGCCGTCGGATGCATTTCGACGGCGGAGGACCGTAAAGGTGCGACGAACAGTCCGCTGCTGTCCCGGAGCCGCCGGCTGCCTACCTCCTCTCGGCTTGGCCGACCCCAGGCGCCCGGAAGCCTCAGCCGCGGGCCTGGCACGTCTCCGCCGCGCGATGACGCCGAGATGATCTGCGAGGATCCGCTGGAATGACACGTGCTCGATTCGGCTTCAGCGGTAACGCGTTCGGCGGTATCGACGAGCTGATCGACCTCGCCGTCCGGGCGGAGCGAGCCGGCTTCGACGTGATCACGGTCGCAGACCTGCCCGGCGGGCTGTCGCCGCTCGTCGCGCTCACGGCGGTCGCGCAAGAGACCGAGGCGATTCGGGTAGGGCCGTTCGTACTGAACTCCGGCATCTGGAATCCACAGACAGTAATCCGCGACCTCGCGACGCTCGACCGGATCAGCGGTGGGCGCCTGGAGATCGCCGTCGGGAGCGGAATCCCGCTGCCGGCGGTTCGTGAGCTGATGCCGCCAACTCGGGACGGCCGGTTCGAGGCGCTCCGCCGGACCGTCGACGCCGTCAAGGAGAGCTTCGCCCGTCCGGGGATCACGCCGGGCTATGCGTCACAGCCGCGTCTATTGGTCGCGGGCACGAGCGACCGGGTGCTGCGTCTGGCGGCAAAGGAAGCAGACGGCTTCATCATCGCCGGGGTGCCGCCGGTGCCAAAGGTCACGCTTCCGCCGGGTCATCTGGTCCTGCCCGAACGGACAGCAACCGAGGAGTACCTAGATCGGCTTCGAGGCTACGCCGGCGACCGCGCGGATAGCTTCGAGGTAGGTATCGGCTGCCTGGCCGTGCTCACTGACGACGTCGAGGCGAGCGCCGCCGAGTACGCGGCGATCCACAGCTATATGAGCCCGGAGCAGGTGGTCGCTTCGCCGAAGCTCGTGATCGGCGACGCGGCCGGGATCGCTGAGCAGATCCTGGAGCGCGGGCGCAATCTCGGCATCACCTTCCAGAACCTTCGTGGCGCGACGCCAGAGGAGCTTCAGCCGGTGATCGATCAGGTCACGGCGGGCGTCGGCGTCTGATCCGCGGCAGACGTGGGTCGGCGAGCCGCACCGTGCCGGTTGCGCCGCTCGGGACGCGGTGCCCCGCCCCCCCATTTCACGGAGGGACAGGGCATGCCGCGCTGCTGCTTGGCGCCCGGCAAGTGCGGGCAGATCGCGCGAGCCGAGCTGGTTAGTTGGCCACGCACTGGCCAGTCACGCGACCTCGGACCCGGTTGGATCCGCTCTCGGTAGCACCATTGGACTTGCACGTCAGGTCACCCGTGACGTGGTTGTTTGAAACGGTGTTTCCGTTGGCGGGGTTGTGGTTGAGACTCAGGTTGCCGTTGACGGTGTTGCCTCCGCAACCTCCGATGTTCCAGTTCGCGCTGCCGGTGCTGTTGCGGACCTCGAGGTTTCCATGGACCGTGGTTCCGCAGATGTTGTTTGTGCCGGAGCTCAGCGGGTCCGCGGTCCCCTCGGTGTTCTTTGCGGTCAGGTTGCCGTCAACTGTGACGCCCTGGATGCGTACACCCGTCGCGTGATTGAGCTTCAGGTTCCCTCTGACCGTCACATCGACCAGGTCGCACCATGAGTCGTTCGGCACCGAGAGATCACCGTTGACGATCGTGGCGTTGATCTGTTCGTTGGAGCAGGTCGTGACCCCATTCGCGGTGCCGTTGGCCGGCATGATCTCGCGAACCGGCAGGCGCGCAGGTTGATCCGCGTCACCGACAGAGAGCAGACGGCCTCCGGAATCGAGCACCCACTTCTGGTCCTTCTCAGACCAGTAGGAGAGCTGCCGGGCCGGCACGTGCATGGTCACCTTCTGGGCCTGTCCTGCGGCGAGGTCGACGCGATCGAACTGCGCAAGCGATCGCACCGCGAATTGCACGCCGGCGGGCCGGCGAGATGGCGGCCCAACGTACACCTGGACCGCGTCGGCACCGGCGACTTGCCCGTTGTTCCTCACTCGAACGCTCACGTCAGCACCGCCGTCGCTCGTCGGCTTTACGCTGAGGCCGGAGAAAGCAAAGGTGGTGTAGGAGAGTCCGAATCCGAACGGGAACTGGGGGGCGAGTCCCTCCTTGTCGAAGAACCGGTAGCCGGTGTAGATGCCTTCCGATTCGTTCGTCGCGGTCGCCGCCGGGCACGTCGCTGTCGACCCAGTGATCACGGCGCAGCCGCCGTTGCCGTTGAGTCGCTCCGGATGGGTGCCTAGCGCGTCTCCGGGATAGAGCGGCTTGGTCTCGTTGTAGCCCCAGATCGTGTCGGTGCTGTTCTTCGGCCACGTCAACGCGGTGTGGCCGCTTGGATCCGCCATCCCGAGCAGGACCCGGGCCGCCGCGGTTCCGCCTTCCTGACCTTCGAACCACATCTCCAACACGCCCTTGACCTGCGGGAGCCACGGCGTCAGCACCGGATTGCCGGTGTTCATCACGACGACCGTGTTCGGGTTGGCGGCCGCTACCGCGTTGATCAGGTTCTCGCTGGCCGGTGACAGCTCAGTCGGTGCCGAGATCGTGGTGCCCGGAAGCGCCGGATTCGGCGTGCTCGAGGTGGCGCCGGTTCCGTCGTTGACGAACACTAGCGCCAGCTTCTTGCCCTTCGCCGCTGCCGCTGCGTCGGCGATGTCACCATTGATCCGCGAGTACGCGAAGCGGAAGCTCGCCGGGACGCACGGTGCAGGTACCGCGGCCACCGCGGGGTTCGCTCCTGCGGCCGCAGCGGCCGGCGTCGAGACGCAGTTGGTCGCATTGTTGACAGTGATCTGGATCTTGTGGAACCCGGGCGTCAGCTGAGACTGCGTCGTGCCACAGTTGCTCGTGCCCGGCTCCAGCGCCGCGGTGCCGGTTGCACATGTACGACTGATCAGTCCCTGGTCGAGATAGCCGGCGGTAGTCGGGTTACTTGGAACCGTCGCGCCGTAGATGGCCGCTGTCGCGGCGTTGAGGTTCAGCGGCGTCCCGTCAAGCGAGAACGTGACCGCATCGGGCTGTGAGTTGGTCTGCGTTTGGTTCGCCGCCGTGAACGGGCTGCACATCGTGAGGGTCGGATTCGACGACGGCGTGTTGAACTGTCCTGTCTGTGGGCAGTTGAGTGTCGACGGCAACGTCGGGCTCTGCTGCAGCGCGAACGTGTAGGTGTCTGCGGTCGGAACGTCCAGGTAGCCGGTCCAGGTGTAGGTGTGGCCTGGCGCCAGCTGGTTGCCGTTCGCCACCTCGTGATCAAGCGGCGTCGTGTCTTTGGTTGCCGGGCCGCCATCGACCGACAAATCAAGACCGCCCAGACCGCTCGAATCCGACGTTGTTGACAGCACCGACGTCGGCACCGTGATCCCATCCGGATCATTGGCCGGAACGAAATCAAACGCCTTCGAATCACCGCTGAAGCCCTCCAGCTGCTGCAGGGGATTGATCGCGTCGCGCCCGATGAAACCGGTCGAAGCCTCGCTGGTCGGATCGGCGATGTTGTGGTTGGCGCTCGAACCGGTGACGAAGATGCCGCCCTTCAGATCCGCATTGGTGATCGGCAGGACGTTGCCATTGTTCTTCAACAGCGTCGCGGCCTCCTCGCCCATCCGCTCGACGATCGCGTCATCCCCGACCTGCGTGCCGAGCTGTCCGGACGAACCGGTCGGTAGCAGAGCCGTTCCGGTGCGATCGCTGCCGACTCCGCCTGGGTTCGTGCACGACTTCGCCACCGGCGTGTCGTCGCAGCCGAGGATCCCGAAACGCTGCTCCTGATAGAGCACCCGCGCGAGCGACTGGTTGAACAGTGAGACCGGGAGGTTGCCGGAAACCACCGCCTGCACCAGCGCGCAGCCACCGCCGCTCACGGGCGATCCGCTCGTCGGGCAGCCGGTGCCGCCCGAGTCGTTGAAGTTGTTAGGGATCCCCGCCACGTGTAGGGCACCTGCCGTCGAGCAGGGCTCCCAGTTGCCGCTGGCGTCCGCACACGTGCTGCCGGTCGCATCGGCCCCCTGCCCGTTCGTGGTCGAGCTGAAGAACCCGGCCTGCGTGGGCATCTCCTGATCCATGCCCTGCGCGATCCCGGAAGTGCTGTGGCCGGCCGGATAGTCGGTTCCCACCATCGCCTTCGATCCCCACATGTCCCGCAGGACGTAGTTGAGACTCAGCGGCTGCTCGCAGGAGAAGTGCGACTCGTTCAGTGGCCAGGTCATCAGCGACGAGTTACCAAACGGGCTCGGCTGCGTCAGCGCGGACACCGATGCCGGCAGGTCCGCTCCGGTGTCCTGCCAGATCTGATACGAGCACATCGTGGCCGCAGCACGACCGTTGATGAAGCCGCCCTCGTAGGGGGTGAGGTAGAGCTCGTGCAAACCCTGGTCGGTGATGTCGGTGTTGAGGTTCTGGCTTTGGCCGTTGTAGACGACGAAGTGCTTCATCTCCGACATCGCCCCGGATCCCTGGATCCCGTTGATCTGCGTACCGACCATCTGATTGCTGAGGTACGGATCCTCGCCCGTCGTGGTCAAGTTACGACCCCAGTTGGGCAGACGATCGAGATCGGTCTGTGGGCCGAACGTTCCAGTGACCATGAACTCCCGGGCCTCGTGGCCGAATGCCTGACCCCACGCGTTCCCCAGTTGGCGGTCGAAAGTGGCGCCGAGCGCCATCAGCGTCGTCGGGCCGGTCGACCCACGCGTGTTGTTGCCGGAGGTGTTCAGCACCCCTTGGGCGTCGGTCCAGCAAATTGGCGAGATGCCCGGCGTCGTGCCCGTCGGAGCGCTGACCGGTCCGACATTGTGACACGTTGAGTTCGGGCCGTCATGAAGCAGCAGGTCGGCGTTTGCCAGTTCCGCCTGCGTGGCAGGATTGCTCGGCTCCAGCTGCGCGATCAGGCTCAACACGGCCGGTGTGTAGGGCGCCGCCGCGTTGACTGTGGGGGAGCTGGCCTGGCTCGGCAGGGGCGCGTCCAGGTTGTAGGGGACATTGCCCGGAACCGACGATGGAGCGGCCGCGGACAAGCCCAGACCCACGGATAGCGCGGCCGCAACGGTTGCGCAACCCATCAATCCAACGCGCAAGACGAGTCGCCGGCGGGTCGGCCGTCGGTCAATGGAACTTCGCATTGATAGATCCCCTCCTCGGGAGTTGCAGAGCTTCCATGCCAAGGAACCCAGCAGAGAGCCTGTCAGAAAGAGCCAGGACGTTTGCGTCATATTCGGAGGAAGTCGGGTAACCGTTGGAGCACCTACGAAGCCTCATGCGACCCCCCAGCTGACCAGCAGCCGCGACAGGCCCGGCCCAGCCTGGAACGGCGTGCGGTTCGAGACAACCGCGTACCAGTAAAGCTTGCGCGCAGCATCAACGGCGTCGGGCGCCTGTGCCCTGCGGCCGTACTCGTAGAAGTAGTAGATCAACGGCGCGCATGCCAACACGCGCGCGGACTCAAGTGAGCTGGCCGATTTCTCCGCGCCACCTTTGTGGCACACACCGAGCACCTTGTTCCGAGTCGCAGACGTGTACTCGACGTCCTTGACACTGAACTCCTTGATCGCTGGATGCGATCGGTATACGGCCACCATTGCGGCTCGCGCCTGTGCGAACGTGGTCGGTTCAATCGGTTCGGAAAGAATCGTCGTCCGTTCCGTGGGCGCTGCGACCGTGGACTTCACTCCGGAACCGCTGGTCGTGGAGCTGCCACACGCGGCGAGTGCGATCGCGGCGATGAGGCAGCCGACCGCTAACGACAGTCTGTCGATCCATGACAACTTCACGATCCGCGACAATTCCGCAGCTCTCTCGGGCATTGATGCCCCAACTGCCTCGCGGACATCCGGTCCGGTAGACAGCCACCGGACCGACCTTCGATGCACACCAAAGGCCGCCTCTCCTGGACTCCGTTCCTCCTGCGGGCAAAAACTCTTTCACGACCACTCTCGGTTGTCAAGCGGCCGAACACCAGAATGAATATGCCGGTGAACCGATTTACTAATCGGTCATAGAGATCTTGCAATGACTACGGATCGCACTCGATACCGAACGCTACCTCGTAACGATCGGGGACGATCCAGCGGCGAGATGCGTCCTCACCGCGGCAGGCCGCAGTTTCGGCCGCCTACTCGCAAGCCTGTACGAAGCGCTTAACCCCGAACTGATCATCGCCGGCGGCGAGCTCGGCACCGCAGGCGCCCCCTTTGTCCAACGGATACGCGAGTCCATCGACCAACACGCGCAGCCGCCGAGCGCCGGTGCCTCCGAAGCAGGGATAGGCCTCCCGGCCGACGGTGATGGTGCACGCCGACCGCCGAGAGCAGATCAGACCTACCGAAAAGCGGCCTTCAGCTCTCGAGGACGTTAAACCCTGCGCAAACCACTGCATACGACAAACGCGGCCAGGAACACCAGGAAGAAAAGCGCATGCACAACGAACCAGCCTGTCAGATCACGAGCAAGGTCATCGACCGCAAGCGTAACCATGTCTCCGGAGAGCGCATCACGACGCGCCGGCCAGCACGGTCGCCGGTGTGTCGATGGGACTCCCCATCAGCCGAAGGACCTCCTTGCTGATTGATCCGCCGAGTCGACGGTCGTAGCTCGAGTAGCCGGGCATCGCGTTGGCCTCCAGACACCACGCGCGTCCGTCGGAGTCGACCTTGAAGTCCCAGCCCGCGAGGAGCAGCCCCATCCTTCGGGTGGCGTTCACCATCTTGAATCGGAGCGGGTCAGACGGTTCGTAGACGCTCCACCGCCCCGAGGTCCCGTTCCGGTAATCGACCGCATCTGACTCGATCATCATCGCCATCATCTGATCGCCGACAACGTGCGCGCGCACGTCGGCGCCCGTGACCAGACGCTGGAGGTGCACGGGGCCCTGCTCGGGCTCGAATTCGTCGAACTCCTCGGGCTCGACCAGCCGGGCGTTGGCGCGAATGCCCGAGCATGTCTTGATAATCGTCGGGCCGGCGGCGGCGAACTGCTCCAGGACGTCGCGCTGGCTGCTGGTCACCGACGGTGGCACGTCGAACCCCTGCTGGGCCAGCCAGTACTCGTGAAGGGGTTTGGTGCCGTTGTGATCGTGCCCGCCGGGCCGGTTGATCACCATGGCCGGCGTCGTCTCCAGCCACACGCGCAATCCCTCCGTTAGGCCGCGCCACCGGCCGTGCAACTCGCCCGACTGGGTCGAGCTGAGATTGATGGGCCGGGCGAACACCGCCGTTGCCGACCCGAGATCCGTGTGACCGGAAGGACCGCTGACAAAGCTCGTGCCGTCCTCCGGAACCGCGAACCGCCACGTCCCTTCGGCGACGAGTTCACGCAGGTCCACTAGGACGAGCGGGGCCCCCAGGACCCGGGCCTCGACCGCCAGATGGACGAACGTCGGATCGGAGTCCAACCCGATCGCCACCATCCGCTGGTTGGTCATGGCACCAGTGTGGTCAGCAGGACATCGGCGACGGCGGCGAGATGCGGTCCCAGCGCCCACGCCGGGGGATAGGTCTCGACCTTCGCGACCTGCGGCTCGCATCCGTGCGGCACGCTCCAGATGACTGCACCGAACCTCAGTCCAAGCGCACACAGAATCGCCACCGACGGTGCGATGAGACCGTCATGCCGGCCGGCGCCCAGGTGGTCGGTCACCCACCCGTGTTCGTCGACAAGCGTGACGGTGACATAGTGACTGGTCGGTTGCCATCTGCGGTAGCGGTACGGACCGTCACCGTCGGGTCTCACCGGCGCGGCCGCGGTTGCATAAGTGACGAGGTCCTGAACCGCCCAGTCGCCATCCTCCTCTTGCCACCCGGAGCTGTAGATCTCCTCGGGAGGAGTCACCACGCCGGGGGCGGCTCGCGCCTGGGCACGGACCAGCGACAGCACCGTCGCGTGGTCGGCGTAGCCGGTGAGTCCGAGCTCGGTGGGCCGGTTGATCACGGGCGACTCGCAGAGCGTGCAGGCGGCCCACGCCTGAGCGTGGGCCTCGAGCCGCAGGAACCTGGCGTCGGCGTCATCTCCGAACGAATCCCATCCAGTCCTCAGCAGGATCGGCGCCGACGGAGTCACCGTCGCCGCCAATCCCGAGAAGTTAACCGTCACACTCCGGGCGAACTGACCGAAGGTGACGCGCGAAACCGCGAGGCCGCGCGTTGTCGCGAGCTCGGCGACGGCATCGGCAACGCCGTCGTCGTCGTCGGCGACGATCCAGAGATCAGGTGTCCCCACGGCATGCCGCGGTATCACATGATCGGCCGGTGGCCGCCACCGCCTTCCTGACGCTGATCCTCCGGCAGCCGCTCGATCGGGGGTCGACGGTCGACGTGCACCTCGCCCTTGCGGTCGTCCTCCTGCTTGCCGTCGTGGGCGTCCTTGCGGTTCTTCTCGTCGGACTCGTTCTTCTCGTCGCCGCCGTCCTTGTTGTCCTTCTGGTCCTTGCCCGGCTTGTCGGTCTCCTGCTTATTGTCCGCCTCCTGCTTTCCGTCGTGGGCGTCCTTGGTGTTCTTCTCGTCGGCTTCCCTTTTCTCGTCGCCGCCGTCCTTGTTGTCCTTCTCGTTCTTGCCCTCGCCCTCGCCTTCCCCTTCGCCCTCTCCCTCCCCTTCGCCCTCGCCTTCGCCTTCCCCCTCGCCCTCTCCCTCCCCTTCGCCTTCCCCTCCTTCGTCAGGATCGTTCTTGCGGAGGCGCACCTCGATCGGATCCTCTTCCTCTCCCTGAGCCGAGCCTTCCGTTTCCGGCCGCGCACGCTCCGCCGTTGCCGTCGGCGGATCGTCGGCGCCGGTCACCGGCATCGGGTCACTGGGTGCGGATGCCTGAGGAGGGATACGGCCCTCGTCTCGTTGCGCCAACTCGGTGGCTACACGCTCGGGCATCGGAACATGCTCCTCTTGCGCGAGCCGTGTGAGCAGCCCCCGCCGGTCGCCTGAATGCAGAAACGCACTGCTGGTCCCGGTCTCCATTCTTGTCTCCCCCGGTCGGATGTGTGGCCTAGCTTAAGCAGCGAACGAGATGCGCGTCAAGAGCGGCTGGACGACAGGCCGAGAGGTGGCTCGGTAGTGTGCCTTAACTCCGGGGGCCAGCCAGCAGAGCTGCTGATCCGCTCTTACAACCGATGCGTCCATCGCAAGTCGAATCAGGCGTCAACGCTCGCCAGGCGCTGCGCCGGCTGATCGAGTCGGAGGGGGTTCTCCGCGCGCGTGACGGCGAGCTGCGCGGCCGGTCGGGCAAACGGCTGGAGTGGCTGTTGTACACGCCGCGGGTCACCCTCACGGCCGAGGGCAACCGGCTCGCCTCGCTCTGCCTGCTCGAGTGCCTCGAGCAGTTCGGACCCGCTCAGCTCGCGACCTACGGGGTCACGGGGTTGCCGCTCCTGGTCGGCGCAACGGCCCTGAGCGGAGGCCGGTATAGCGGTCTCATCATTCGGGAACGCCCCAAGGGCCACGGCGCGATGCGCCAGATCGATGGACCGCTCTGTCCGGATCTGCCCGTGGTGATCGTCGATGATTCCCTGGTCTCGGGCAATGCGTTCAGGGCCGGCGCACGCGCAATCGAGGCGAACGGGCTCGAGGTTGCCGGGATGGTGTGCCTCGTTGAATTCACCGGAAGGGGGGGCCGAGAGTGGGCCGAAAGTCTCGCCTACCGGGTGGAGTCGGTCTTCAAACTCGGACGGGATATTTCGCTCGCTCCGGAGCCCGATCCGCCGAGCTTCGCTCAGCCACCCCTGACTCTGCCCGTCACGGATGGGTCGCAGCGCTGCGAGACGTTGCCGGAGCTTGCGCGGGTCGTGGCCGGAAAGCTGCTGTCAGGACAGGCGCTCGACAGCGTTCCGGACGTCGATGGCAGCTGGGACACAGCGGGCGGGGCGTTTGTCAGTTTTCGTGATGTCGCCACTGACACTCGGCTGGTCCGGAGCGGGTTCTTTGCGTTGGATGCCGCCGCACCGGACACCGCGGCGTCAGTGGCCTGCGCCGTCGAACGGTGTGTCCAGCGGGAGCGCTCTCGGCTGAGCTCGGCCGGACTGTCATCGCTGAAAGTCGCGGTCACCTGCATTTCTCGTCTCGAGGCGATCAAGCTTGCCGACCTTGACGCCGCGCGCTACGGGCTCATCGTGCGCAGTCCAACTCGCCCGTCACAGGTCGGCGCGGCGCTCCCCAATACGCCCGACCGTGAGAGCGAGGCTCAGCAATACTGGGAGTGCCTGCGCAAGGCCGGCCTCAGGCCCGAGGCGCCACATGACCTGTACCGGTTCACCGTGACCAAGGAGGTGCAGGATCATCAGCCATGGCAACCGTACGGCGTGGCGGCCCCAGCTGACCCGTTTGATCCCCAGTTCGTCGAGTATCTGCGGCGGTGCGTGGAGCAGGTCATCGATCAGGGTGATGTCGTATGGGCGAGCACCGAGGCCCCGTCGCAGCCATGGGAGGTGCACGGCGTCGGCGTCAGCGTCTACCGGGACGGCCGCCTCCTGGGTATCCACGTGAGCATCGGCAGCTCGCTCCGGGGCGCCCTGCAGCGAGCCGCCGGCACCGCATGGGAATCCGCCGGACGGGGCGCCGAGACGACGCTACGGCGTGAGGACTGCCAGCTGATCGTCTCCGTGCTCCACCACCGGCAATGGCTGGGCACCCGAACGACCGAGGCGGCAGCCCGCCTGTTCCGGCCCTCCGAGCACGCGATCGTCGCCCAGACTCGCGCCGGCTCGAGCACCGTCCTGCCCCACATCGCATGCCACCACGGGTGGGACGGCGCGAAGGTTGCACAGCTTGCAGCGGAAAAGGCGGGGGCGGCGAGCGGCGCGGGTTCGACGAAGTGGGCCCGATATCAGGTGACCTCGTGGCTGATGACCGCCGAGCGGACGCATGGGATGCATAGAGGCTTCGCCAGGAGAGACTCAGCGGTGGCCGACGTTCGGGAGCTGACCGCTCAGGTTGGTGGCTACATCCTCGCGGAGGCGAACGCAAATGATGGCCTGCCCGCATACGTGCGTCACCCGGTTCTCGACACCATCTCGCCGAACGGAAGTGCCGCCCGCGTCCTGCTGGCGATGAGAGGGCTGGCGGAGGCCGGGTCGGCGCTGGGGCAGGCGGATCTGACCGCCGCCGCGGAACTCGGCGCGTCGCGCATCCTCGAGGCGCTTGTCTCCGACCACGACGGGGGAGGCGTGGAACTTCGGCTCCCAGGCCTCCGATCGGGCGCCGCAGCGGAATGCCAGGCGCTGTCGGTGCTCGCCGCCTCAGGAGGCGCCGCGCTCAACGCACCCGTGGCGCGCGAGCTGTTCCTGCAGTGCTGCGCACTCTTCCGCGCCGACGGCATGATCACCCGGCTCCCCGATGGGCTGAGACTGGCGACCGACCACGACGTCCTGCCCGGACTGGCGCTGACTGCGGTCATCGAATATGACCGGGCCGCTCGGGGTGCGGTCCTTCCGGACTCGCTCGATCGGTCGCTTGACTGGTACCGACGGCGATTCGAGAAAGCGCCGCGGTGGCTCGCCGCCGGTTGGTTGATGCAGGGCTGGGCTGTCGCGTGGCGGGTGTCCGGGAATGCGCGGTACGCGGAGTTCGTCTCAGCTGTGGCCGATTGGACGATGGCCCGTCAGCTCGATATCACCGGCGCGTTCATCGCCGACTCGCATCGTCGCACCGGGTGTTTCAACACGGCGTACCTTGCCGAAGGCATTGCCGCGGCGCTGGCGGTGAGCCGCGAGCGGGGCGAGCGGCGGCGAGAGGCGGCGCTGAGACGTTCCCTCGCCAGCGCACTCAGGTTCGTGTCGACGCTCGTCATCCGCCCCGAAGATGCGTACTGCATGCCGGCCGGCGAGGCCGTCGTCGGCGCGGTCCGCGACTCTCCCGTCGATCCGCTGCTGCGCATCGACCAGTCCGCCCACGCGCTCAGGGCACTGGTGGGAGCGCTCCAAAACGACATGCTGGAGATCTGACGGTTCTCGGTCAGACGGCGCTCAGCAGGTCACTGGCAGTCATATGCGTTGACACGGCCATTCGGCGAGCAAGCATTCCCGGCGAGGTGGGCATTCCAGTTATCTATCGCCGGCGGCGAGCAGAATCGCGAGCCATGGCGAGACGGCCTCCCGGACCGTCTTCGTTGAGCTGAGCGTGTGCGTCCCGTCGATCGTGACGACCGAGCGGTTGGCTGCCGGCGGCGGCATCCCGAACGGGTCGCGCGCACCCTGAACGACGAGCACCGGGATTGAGGTCGGCACCGACTCCAACTCTCCGAGACGCGACTTCGAAGCGTCCCCCTGGCGCGCGGCCCCCGGTGGCAGCAGCGGAAAGGCGAGGCAGAGTACCCCTACCGCGTTGGCGAGCGTGGCTGTCCGGCAACCGACCCGGGCACCCGATGAGCGCCCGCCGACGACGACGCGGCAACCTGCGAGTGGCCCGCCCGCGAGCGCTTCCATCACCGCCAGCCAGGCCGTATCGAGCTGCCTGGCCGACGGTGGCGAGCGACGGCCGGCGACCCGGTATGGCTGCTCGACGAGCGCGACGATGAGCCCGAGCGCGAGGGCGGCCTCAGTCGCTCCACGGAGGTCGGTTGAATTCACGCCGCCACCCGCGCCGTGCCCAAGCACGAGCGCTAGCCGACCTTCCCGGCCCTCAGGCTCGCTCCCGACTTGGCCTCGCTCCAGTCGCACCCGGGCGAGCCCATGTGGCGTTTCCACCTCGATCACAACCGGATACTTTCGCGAATCCGTCGCAGTCGTGATCCGCGCTCGGAGTCGGTTGAGGCCGGCCGAGCGCGTGTTAGACATGCTGCCCGCCAACGGCCGCTAACGACGTTCCGTGTCGTTTTCGCACACCTGTGCGTCTAGAGAACAACGCGATAAACTCGCCGAGCCTGGCTCGCGCGAGTAACGCAGAGCCCATCCGATTACCGCAAGAAGGACGGGGACAGATCGCCATCATCCAGCCACTCGAGGACGCGGTCGCCGGCCTTATCGGCGACGGTGACGAAGTCGCACTCGAGGGGTTCAGCCATCTGGTTCCCTTCGCGGCGGGCCACGAGATGATCCGACAGGACAGGTCTGATCTGACGATCGTCCGGATGGTCCCCGACATCGTCGCCGACCAGCTGATCGGAATGGGCTGTGTCCGACGCATCGTCTTCGGGTGGGCGGGCAATCCTGGGGTGGGAAGCCTGCACCGGTTTCGTGATGCCGTCGAGCACGGATGGCCGGCGCCGCTGGAGCCGGAGCACACTCACGCCGGCCTTGCCAACCGGTACGTCGCAGGCGCCTCGGGCATGCCGTTTGCCGTGCTGCGCGCGTACCGCGGCACGGACCTACTCAAGCGCGTCAGCAACGTGAAGATCATTGAGTGTCCGTTCACCGGCGCCAAGCTTGCCGCGGTGGCGGCGCTTAGCCCGTAGCGGTGATCCATGCCCAGCGTGCAGACAAACGGGGGAACGTGCAGTTTTGGGGAATCGTCGGAGTCCAGAAAGAAGCCGTGCTGTCGGCGCGGCGTTCGCTGGTAACCGTTGAGGAGCTAGTCGACGAACTCGACCCGGTACCGGGAGCGACCGTCTTGCCGGCGTGGTCCGTGACAGCGGTCGCGCATGCCCCGGGCGCCCCTGCCACGTATGCCGAAGGATATCATGTCCGGGATAACCAGTTCTTCGTCGATTGGGACCCGATCAGTCGTGATCGCGATCAGTTCGCGGCCTGGATGGAGGAAAACATCATGCGGCTGCCTCGGTCCCGATGACTGACCCGACTGGATCTGCCTGGACGGCTGAGGAGGCGATGGTCATCGCCGCCTCGAGATTCCTGCGCGGATCAAGCGTTTGCTTCATTGGCATCGGCTATCCGAGCACCGCGGCGATGTTGGCGCTACGCACGCATGCACCCGAGCTGTATCTGGTTTACGAGTCGGGGACGCTTGGTCCTCGCCCCCGCTACGTGCCACTCTCGGTTGCGGACGACAAGCTGCCGAGACGGCGCAGACAGTCGTCAGCGTGCCCGAGATCTTCAATTATTGGCTTCAGCCTGGGCGACTTGATCTCGGTGTCCTAGGAGCGGGGCAGATCGACAGGTTCGCAAATCTGAACAGCACGACGATCGGTCCGTATAACGCTCCGAAGGTGCGGCTAACCGGCGCCGGCGGTGCACCGGAGATCGCAGCTGCCTGCCGCGGCATCATCGTGATCATCCGCCAAAGCCGCAGGACATTCGTCGAGTCCGTCGATTTCCTGACGACGCTAGGCCACGGCACCGGCCCCGAGACACGCAGCGCCCTTGGCTTTCCTGGCGCTGGGCCAGTTGCAGTGGTGACGGACCTGGGGGTCTATGAGCCCGATCCGGAGACCAAGGACTCGTTCTCACGCAGCTCCAGCCTGGTACGACCGTGGACGAGGCGCGAAACGCCACCGGCTGGGACCTGCAGGTCGCCGCTCAGCCCGAGACTCTGCCAAGCCCGAGTCTGTCCACCATCGAGCTGCTGCGAAGCCTCGACCGGACCCGCGCGGGTCCGGCGCGATAGCCGCCGAATGGCACATAGCCGCGGCGGGTCGCTCGAACTCGGGTTGAGATCGAGCGACCCTTTTCGCCGGCTTCGCCGGCGCGCGTTTACCGCGTGCTAGCCGGCCATCATCAGCGGGCCGGACTTCTTGATCACGTTGGCCTCCACCCAGGCCTGTGTCGGGATCTTGTAGGCGACACCGTTGAATGAAACCTTCTCATACTTCTTCAGCGTCTTCTGGGTGATCTCGAGCCAGGGGAAGTTCATCGACTTCGGCACTTTCACACCACGCGCGAGGTCGTAGCCGACGTACACCGCTGCCGCGCCGATCCCGGCGTTGGGCGTCGCCGACTCAGTCGTGTAGCCGCTCTTCTTGTGCTCTTTAGCCCACCACTTCAGGAACGATCCTTCGTCTCCGCCAACGGTCAGCGGCGCGGCCTTTCCGGCCGCCTGGAACGCCTGGATGGCTCCGTACTCCTCGCCACTTCCCTGGTTGATGATCGCGTCAATCTTCGGAAGCGTCGGGAGGATCTTCGCGACGGCGGATTGGCTATCCGAGGGAGACCAGTTGCCGTAGACCGTGGCCGCAACCTTGATCTTGGGGTAGGACTTCAGGCCCGCCAGGGCACCTTGGTAGAAAGCGTTATCGCCACCGGTTCCGGCGATGCCACGGATCATCAGAACATTGCCCTTACCGTGCAGGCGTTCCCCAATGTACTTGGCCTGTGCCTCCTCACCCTCCGAATGCCTGAACTCGAGCTCGTTCGGACTGGTGCTCGTCACGGGTCCGTCAGCGAACACAAGACGGGATGGTGAGCCGCTTCGGCCTCGGCGATGGCGCCGTTCTCACCGCTCGCGGACACCGGGTCAATCAGGATGACACTTACATGCTTGAGGATCAGGTCCTTGATCTGCGAGACCTGCGTCGTGACGCTGTTGTTGGCATCCAAGAAGTCGTAGCCAGAGATCTTGCCCTGGCTCTGCAACTGTTTGATTGCCGCCTGCGCCGAGTTGTCGTTCGCCTGTTGCCAGGTATTCGACGAGAATGCTTGCGCAAAGCCAATCACGATGTTGTTCGAAGCCTGCGACGCGCCCGCGGCAACGAGCGAGGCGACGAGGGACAGCGCGACAACGGAAACGACCGCCCTGGTCATCCTCCTGAGCGATATTGCCGAAGATCTATACATACAGTCCTCCTCCTAGGTGTTAGTTGGTCCTAGCACTTCCCACAGGACAGGGTAGCCGCCGTTTCGACGGGCGATGATGAAATCATCTGATCAGCCGGTCCGGTGTTATGAGTAGTTTGGTGGTCTCGTTGTGGTTGTTAGTTGTTGGTTACCGACTCGGCCGCTCTTAGCGCTTCGGTTCCAGCCTCATCGATCACCCCCCCGGCGTCGACGACGACCTTGTACACATCGCGCGCGCGTGCAGCCGTGATCCATCCTTCGCGGACGTCCTCGGACACTTTCAACGGATGACGCTGATCGGGGCGTCCGTAGCCGCCCTCCCCCACACGAATACGACACGATGGTCTGGCCGACAGCCAGTGTCAGCCGCACATAAGAGCCAAGCGGCTCCGACAACGAACCGTCGGCGTGTCTGAGGTATTGCTGTGCAGGAGCGCCGTCGAGGCCACCGTGAACGCCTCGAGCGGGATTCAGGGTTCCATCGCTGAGGAAGACCACCTCCATCTCCCCGGCAAGCGGTCCGTATTCAACGAACGCACCGGGGACGCCGCGAAAGCAACCTGCGCCCTCACTGTTCGGGACGATGTACTGCGCGTCGATCCGGATCGGGTACTTCATCTCGTCGATCTCGACGCTGTCGCGGTAGACATATCCGGCGGCACCGAGCGCGAAC
Organism: uncultured Solirubrobacterales bacterium; assembly: GCA_963805095.1. Classification (GTDB taxonomy): domain Bacteria; phylum Actinomycetota; class Thermoleophilia; order Solirubrobacterales; family Solirubrobacteraceae; genus Palsa-465. The sequence continues at coordinate 135,596 of CAWDSW010000004.1, read as the reverse complement.
AGGGTCAGCCAGCCATCCGTTGTAGGAGTTCCGGTCCGCCAGTCGTCCCGAGGAGCAGCTGGTTCACGTAGGCTCCCTTGTGGTCGCGCGGATCGACGCCCGAGATCACCGCTACACCGGCAGGCTGGATGTGCCCGCATTCGGCAATGCCATAACCCTCGCCAAGCCGCGCGAGCGCGAGCACAACGCAGTTAGCGACGGTGTCGGCAACATCGGTCGTCGCGGCTGAGCAGCTCGCCGGGGTGTCGCGGGATACCGACCACGCAGTTCTCTCGGAGCTGAACGCGAAGCCGGCGAAAGCTCCCGGCATTCGGCGGGACGACGCCCCCTAGCGCCGAGAAGACACCGACCATCGCCGCCGTCCGGGCTGTTGCCTCGCTCAATTTAAGCCCGAAGGGTTGGCAGTCAATGTTGTCACGCAGATCGACTTCGATTGTCGACTGCGCCGGGTCGACCACCACCGTGATCTTGACGGGCACGCCATCAGGTACTCCCGGGATCGGGTCCCGGCATCCCTCCTGCGTGACGGTCCCGGCAGGCAACTGTGCGATTGCAGCTTGCATTCGCGCTTCCCTTTTTTTTTAAAAAAAAAAAAAAAAAAAAAAAAAAAAAAAAAAAAAAAAAAAAAAAAAAAAAAAAAAAAAAAAAAAAAAAAAAAAAAAAAAAAAAAAAAAAAAAAAAAAAAAAAAAAAAAAAAAAAAAAAAAAAAAAAAAAAAAAAAAAAAAAAAAAAAAAAAAAAAAAAAAAAAAAAAAAAAAAAAAAAAAAAAAAAAAAAAAAAAAAAAAAAAAAAAAAAAAAAAAAAAAAAAAAAAAAAAAAAAAAAAAAAAAAAAAAAAAAAAAAAAAAAAAAAAAAAAAAAAAAAAAAAAAAAAAAAAAAAAAAAAAAAAAAAAAAAAAAAAAAAAAAAAAAAAAAAAAAAAAAAAAAAAAAAAAAAAAAAAAAAAAAAAAAAAAAAAAAAAAAAAAAAAAAAAAAAAAAAAAAAAAAAAAAAAAAAAAAAAAAAAAAAAAAAAAAAAAAAAAAAAAAAAAAAAAAAAAAAAAAAAAAAAAAAAAAAAAAAAAAAAAAAAAAAAAAAAAAAAAAAAAAAAAAAAAAAAAAAAAAAAAAAAAAAAAAAAAAAAAAAAAAAAAAAAAAAAAAAAAAAAAAAAAAAAAAAAAAAAAAAAAAAAAAAAAAAAAAAAAAAAAAAAAAAAAAAAAAAAAAAAAAAAAAAAAAAAAAAAAAAAAAAAAAAAAAAAAAAAAAAAAAAAAAAAAAAAAAAAAAAAAAAAAAAAAAAAAAAAAAAAAAAAAAAAAAAAAAAAAAAAAAAAAAAAAAAAAAAAAAAAAAAAAAAAAAAAAAAAAAAAAAAAAAAAAAAAAAAAAAAAAAAAAAAAAAAAAAAAAAAAAAAAAAAAAAAAAAAAAAAAAAAAAAAAAAAAAAAAAAAAAAAAAAAAAAAAAAAAAAAAAAAAAAAAAAAAAAAAAAAAAAAAAAAAAAAAAAAAAAAAAAAAAAAAAAAAAAAAAAAAAAAAAAAAAAAAAAAAAAAAAAAAAAAAAAAAAAAAAAAAAAAAAAAAAAAAAAAAAAAAAAAAAAAAAAAAAAAAAAAAAAAAAAAAAAAAAAAAAAAAAAAAAAAAAAAAAAAAAAAAAAAAAAAAAAAAAAAAAAAAAAAAAAAAAAAAAAAAAAAAAAAAAAAAAAAAAAAAAAAAAAAAAAAAAAAAAAAAAAAAAAAAAAAAAAAAAAAAAAAAAAAAAAAAAAAAAAAAAAAAAAAAAAAAAAAAAAAAAAAAAAAAAAAAAAAAAAAAAAAAAAAAAAAAAAAAAAAAAAAAAAAAAAAAAAAAAAAAAAAAAAAAAAAAAAAAAAAAAAAAAAAAAAAAAAAAAAAAAAAAAAAAAAAAAAAAAAAAAAAAAAAAAAAAAAAAAAAAAAAAAAAAAAAAAAAAAAAAAAAAAAAAAAAAAAAAAAAAAAAAAAAAAAAAAAAAAAAAAAAAAAAAAAAAAAAAAAAAAAAAAAAAAAAAAAAAAAAAAAAAAAAAAAAAAAAAAAAAAAAAAAAAAAAAAAAAAAAAAAAAAAAAAAAAAAAAAAAAAAAAAAAAAAAAAAAAAAAAAAAAAAAAAAAAAAAAAAAAAAAAAAAAAAAAAAAAAAAAAAAAAAAAAAAAAAAAAAAAAAAAAAAAAAAAAAAAAAAAAAAAAAAAAAAAAAAAAAAAAAAAAAAAAAAAAAAAAAAAAAAAAAAAAAAAAAAAAAAAAAAAAAAAAAAAAAAAAAAAAAAAAAAAAAAAAAAAAAAAAAAAAAAAAAAAAAAAAAAAAAAAAAAAAAAAAAAAAAAAAAAAAAAAAAAAAAAAAAAAAAAAAAAAAAAAAAAAAAAAAAAAAAAAAAAAAAAAAAAAAAAAAAAAAAAAAAAAAAAAAAAAAAAAAAAAAAAAAAAAAAAAAAAAAAAAAAAAAAAAAAAAAAAAAAAAAAAAAAAAAAAAAAAAAAAAAAAAAAAAAAAAAAAAAAAAAAAAAAAAAAAAAAAAAAAAAAAAAAAAAAAAAAAAAAAAAAAAAAAAAAAAAAAAAAAAAAAAAAAAAAAAAAAAAAAAAAAAAAAAAAAAAAAAAAAAAAAAAAAAAAAAAAAAAAAAAAAAAAAAAAAAAAAAAAAAAAAAAAAAAAAAAAAAAAAAAAAAAAAAAAAAAAAAAAAAAAAAAAAAAAAAAAAAAAAAAAAAAAAAAAAAAAAAAAAAAAAAAAAAAAAAAAAAAAAAAAAAAAAAAAAAAAAAAAAAAAAAAAAAAAAAAAAAAAAAAAAAATTTTTTTTTTTTTTTTTTTTTTTTTTTTTTTTTTTTTTTTTTTTTTTTTTTTTTTTTTTTTTTTTTTTTTTTTTTTTTTTTTTTTTTTTTTTTTTTTTTTTTTTTTTTTTTTTTTTTTTTTTTTTTTTTTTTGGGGGGGGGGGGGGGGGGGGGGGGGGGGGGGGGGGGGGGGGGGGGGGGGGGGGGGGGGGGGGGGGGGGGGGGGGGGGGGGGGGGGGGGGGGGGGGGGGGGGGGGGGGGGGGGGGGGGGGGGGGGGGGGGGGGGGGGGGGGGGGGGGGGGGGGGGGGGGGGGGGGGGGGGGGGGGGGGGGGGGGGGGGGGGGGGGGGGGGGGGGGGGGGGGGGGGGGGGGGGGGGGGGGGGGGGGGGGGGGGGGGGGGGGGGGGGGGGGGGGGGGGGGGGGGGGGGGGGGGGGGGGGGGGGGGGGGGGGTTTTTTTTTTTTTTTTTTTTTTTTTTTTTTTTTTTTTTTTTTTTTTTTTTTTTTTTTTTTTTTTTTTTTTTTTTTTTTTTTTTTTTTTTTTTTTTTTTTTTTTTTTTTTTTTTTTTTTTTTTTTTTTTTTTTTTTTTTTTTTTTTTTTTTTTTTTTTTTTTTTTTTTTTTTTTTTTTTTTTTTTTTTTTTTTTTTTTTTTTTTTTTTTTTTTTTTTTTTTTTTTTTTTTTTTTTTTTTTTTTTTTTTTTTTTTTTTTTTTTTTTTTTTTTTTTTTTTTTTTTTTTTTTTTTTTTTTTTTTTTTTTTTTTTTTTTTTTTTTTTTTTTTTTTTTTTTTTTTTTTTTTTTTTTTTTTTTTTTTTTTTTTTTTTTTTTTTTTTTTTTTTTTTTTTTTTTTTTTTTTTTTTTTTTTTTTTTTTTTTTTTTTTTTTTTTTTTTTTTTTTTTTTTTTTTTTTTTTTTTTTTTTTTTTTTTTTTTTTTTTTTTTTTTTTTTTTTTTTTTTTTTTTTTTTTTTTTTTTTTTTTTTTTTTTTTTTTTTTTTTTTTTTTTTTTTTTTTTTTTTTTTTTTTTTTTTTTTTTTTTTTTTTTTTTTTTTTTTTTTTTTTTTTTTTTTTTTTTTTTTTTTTTTTTTTTTTTTTTTTTTTTTTTTTTTTTTTTTTTTTTTTTTTTTTTTTTTTTTTTTTTTTTTTTTTTTTTTTTTTTTTTTTTTTTTTTTTTTTTTTTTTTTTTTTTTTTTTTTTTTTTTTTTTTTTTTTTTTTTTTTTTTTTTTTTTTTTTTTTTTTTTTTTTTTTTTTTTTTTTTTTTTTTTTTTTTTTTTTTTTTTTTTTTTTTTTTTTTTTTTTTTTTTTTTTTTTTTTTTTTTTTTTTTTTTTTTTTTTTTTTTTTTTTTTTTTTTTTTTTTTTTTTTTTTTTTTTTTTTTTTTTTTTTTTTTTTTTTTTTTTTTTTTTTTTTTTTTTTTTTTTTTTTTTTTTTTTTTTTTTTTTTTTTTTTTTTTTTTTTTTTTTTTTTTTTTTTTTTTTTTTTTTTTTTTTTTTTTTTTTTTTTTTTTTTTTTTTTTTTTTTTTTTTTTTTTTTTTTTTTTTTTTTTTTTTTTTTTTTTTTTTTTTTTTTTTTTTTTTTTTTTTTTTTTTTTTTTTTTTTTTTTTTTTTTTTTTTTTTTTTTTTTTTTTTTTTTTTTTTTTTTTTTTTTTTTTTTTTTTTTTTTTTTTTTTTTTTTTTTTTTTTTTTTTTTTTTTTTTTTTTTTTTTTTTTTTTTTTTTTTTTTTTTTTTTTTTTTTTTTTTTTTTTTTTTTTTTTTTTTTTTTTTTTTTTTTTTTTTTTTTTTTTTTTTTTTTTTTTTTTTTTTTTTTTTTTTTTTTTTTTTTTTTTTTTTTTTTTTTTTTTTTTTTTTTTTTTTTTTTTTTTTTTTTTTTTTTTTTTTTTTTTTTTTTTTTTTTTTTTTTTTTTTTTTTTTTTTTTTTTTTTTTTTTTTTTTTTTTTTTTTTTTTTTTTTTTTTTTTTTTTTTTTTTTTTTTTTTTTTTTTTTTTTTTTTTTTTTTTTTTTTTTTTTTTTTTTTTTTTTTTTTTTTTTTTTTTTTTTTTTTTTTTTTTTTTTTTTTTTTTTTTTTTTTTTTTTTTTTTTTTTTTTTTTTTTTTTTTTTTTTTTTTTTTTTTTTTTTTTTTTTTTTTTTTTTTTTTTTTTTTTTTTTTTTTTTTTTTTTTTTTTTTTTTTTTTTTTTTTTTTTTTTTTTTTTTTTTTTTTTTTTTTTTTTTTTTTTTTTTTTTTTTTTTTTTTTTTTTTTTTTTTTTTTTTTTTTTTTTTTTTTTTTTTTTTTTTTTTTTTTTTTTTTTTTTTTTTTTTTTTTTTTTTTTTTTTTTTTTTTTTTTTTTTTTTTTTTTTTTTTTTTTTTTTTTTTTTTTTTTTTTTTTTTTTTTTTTTTTTTTTTTTTTTTTTTTTTTTTTTTTTTTTTTTTTTTTTTTTTTTTTTTTTTTTTTTTTTTTTTTTTTTTTTTTTTTTTTTTTTTTTTTTTTTTTTTTTTTTTTTTTTTTTTTTTTTTTTTTTTTTTTTTTTTTTTTTTTTTTTTTTTTTTTTTTTTTTTTTTTTTTTTTTTTTTTTTTTTTTTTTTTTTTTTTTTTTTTTTTTTTTTTTTTTTTTTTTTTTTTTTTTTTTTTTTTTTTTTTTTTTTTTTTTTTTTTTTTTTTTTTTTTTTTTTTTTTTTTTTTTTTTTTTTTTTTTTTTTTTTTTTTTTTTTTTTTTTTTTTTTTTTTTTTTTTTTTTTTTTTTTTTTTTTTTTTTTTTTTTTTTTTTTTTTTTTTTTTTTTTTTTTTTTTTTTTTTTTTTTTTTTTTTTTTTTTTTTTTTTTTTTTTTTTTTTTTTTTTTTTTTTTTTTTTTTTTTTTTTTTTTTTTTTTTTTTTTTTTTTTTTTTTTTTTTTTTTTTTTTTTTTTTTTTTTTTTTTTTTTTTTTTTTTTTTTTTTTTTTTTTTTTTTTTTTTTTTTTTTTTTTTTTTTTTTTTTTTTTTTTTTTTTTTTTTTTTTTTTTTTTTTTTTTTTTTTTTTTTTTTTTTTTTTTTTTTTTTTTTTTTTTTTTTTTTTTTTTTTTTTTTTTTTTTTTTTTTTTTTTTTTTTTTTTTTTTTTTTTTTTTTTTTTTTTTTTTTTTTTTTTTTTTTTTTTTTTTTTTTTTTTTTTTTTTTTTTTTTTTTTTTTTTTTTTTTTTTTTTTTTTTTTTTTTTTTTTTTTTTTTTTTTTTTTTTTTTTTTTTTTTTTTTTTTTTTTTTTTTTTTTTTTTTTTTTTTTTTTTTTTTTTTTTTTTTTTTTTTTTTTTTTTTTTTTTTTTTTTTTTTTTTTTTTTTTTTTTTTTTTTTTTTTTTTTTTTTTTTTTTTTTTTTTTTTTTTTTTTTTTTTTTTTTTTTTTTTTTTTTTTTTTTTTTTTTTTTTTTTTTTTTTTTTTTTTTTTTTTTTTTTTTTTTTTTTTTTTTTTTTTTTTTTTTTTTTTTTTTTTTTTTTTTTTTTTTTTTTTTTTTTTTTTTTTTTTTTTTTTTTTTTTTTTTTTTTTTTTTTTTTTTTTTTTTTTTTTTTTTTTTTTTTTTTTTTTTTTTTTTTTTTTTTTTTTTTTTTTTTTTTTTTTTTTTTTTTTTTTTTTTTTTTTTTTTTTTTTTTTTTTTTTTTTTTTTTTTTTTTTTTTTTTTTTTTTTTTTTTTTTTTTTTTTTTTTTTTTTTTTTTTTTTTTTTTTTTTTTTTTTTTTTTTTTTTTTTTTTTTTTTTTTTTTTTTTTTTTTTTTTTTTTTTTTTTTTTTTTTTTTTTTTTTTTTTTTTTTTTTTTTTTTTTTTTTTTTTTTTTTTTTTTTTTTTTTTTTTTTTTTTTTTTTTTTTTTTTTTTTTTTTTTTTTTTTTTTTTTTTTTTTTTTTTTTTTTTTTTTTTTTTTTTTTTTTTTTTTTTTTTTTTTTTTTTTTTTTTTTTTTTTTTTTTTTTTTTTTTTTTTTTTTTTTTTTTTTTTTTTTTTTTTTTTTTTTTTTTTTTTTTTTTTTTTTTTTTTTTTTTTTTTTTTTTTTTTTTTTTTTTTTTTTTTTTTTTTTTTTTTTTTTTTTTTTTTTTTTTTTTTTTTTTTTTTTTTTTTTTTTTTTTTTTTTTTTTTTTTTTTTTTTTTTTTTTTTTTTTTTTTTTTTTTTTTTTTTTTTTTTTTTTTTTTTTTTTTTTTTTTTTTTTTTTTTTTTTTTTTTTTTTTTTTTTTTTTTTTTTTTTTTTTTTTTTTTTTTTTTTTTTTTTTTTTTTTTTTTTTTTTTTTTTTTTTTTTTTTTTTTTTTTTTTTTTTTTTTTTTTTTTTTTTTTTTTTTTTTTTTTTTTTTTTTTTTTTTTTTTTTTTTTTTTTTTTTTTTTTTTTTTTTTTTTTTTTTTTTTTTTTTTTTTTTTTTTTTTTTTTTTTTTTTTTTTTTTTTTTTTTTTTTTTTTTTTTTTTTTTTTTTTTTTTTTTTTTTTTTTTTTTTTTTTTTTTTTTTTTTTTTTTTTTTTTTTTTTTTTTTTTTTTTTTTTTTTTTTTTTTTTTTTTTTTTTTTTTTTTTTTTTTTTTTTTTTTTTTTTTTTTTTTTTTTTTTTTTTTTTTTTTTTTTTTTTTTTTTTTTTTTTTTTTTTTTTTTTTTTTTTTTTTTTTTTTTTTTTTTTTTTTTTTTTTTTTTTTTTTTTTTTTTTTTTTTTTTTTTTTTTTTTTTTTTTTTTTTTTTTTTTTTTTTTTTTTTTTTTTTTTTTTTTTTTTTTTTTTTTTTTTTTTTTTTTTTTTTTTTTTTTTTTTTTTTTTTTTTTTTTTTTTTTTTTTTTTTTTTTTTTTTTTTTTTTTTTTTTTTTTTTTTTTTTTTTTTTTTTTTTTTTTTTTTTTTTTTTTTTTTTTTTTTTTTTTTTTTTTTTTTTTTTTTTTTTTTTTTTTTTTTTTTTTTTTTTTTTTTTTTTTTTTTTTTTTTTTTTTTTTTTTTTTTTTTTTTTTTTTTTTTTTTTTTTTTTTTTTTTTTTTTTTTTTTTTTTTTTTTTTTTTTTTTTTTTTTTTTTTTTTTTTTTTTTTTTTTTTTTTTTTTTTTTTTTTTTTTTTTTTTTTTTTTTTTTTTTTTTTTTTTTTTTTTTTTTTTTTTTTTTTTTTTTTTTTTTTTTTTTTTTTTTTTTTTTTTTTTTTTTTTTTTTTTTTTTTTTTTTTTTTTTTTTTTTTTTTTTTTTTTTTTTTTTTTTTTTTTTTTTTTTTTTTTTTTTTTTTTTTTTTTTTTTTTTTTTTTTTTTTTTTTTTTTTTTTTTTTTTTTTTTTTTTTTTTTTTTTTTTTTTTTTTTTTTTTTTTTTTTTTTTTTTTTTTTTTTTTTTTTTTTTTTTTTTTTTTTTTTTTTTTTTTTTTTTTTTTTTTTTTTTTTTTTTTTTTTTTTTTTTTTTTTTTTTTTTTTTTTTTTTTTTTTTTTTTTTTTTTTTTTTTTTTTTTTTTTTTTTTTTTTTTTTTTTTTTTTTTTTTTTTTTTTTTTTTTTTTTTTTTTTTTTTTTTTTTTTTTTTTTTTTTTTTTTTTTTTTTTTTTTTTTTTTTTTTTTTTTTTTTTTTTTTTTTTTTTTTTTTTTTTTTTTTTTTTTTTTTTTTTTTTTTTTTTTTTTTTTTTTTTTTTTTTTTTTTTTTTTTTTTTTTTTTTTTTTTTTTTTTTTTTTTTTTTTTTTTTTTTTTTTTTTTTTTTTTTTTTTTTTTTTTTTTTTTTTTTTTTTTTTTTTTTTTTTTTTTTTTTTTTTTTTTTTTTTTTTTTTTTTTTTTTTTTTTTTTTTTTTTTTTTTTTTTTTTTTTTTTTTTTTTTTTTTTTTTTTTTTTTTTTTTTTTTTTTTTTTTTTTTTTTTTTTTTTTTTTTTTTTTTTTTTTTTTTTTTTTTTTTTTTTTTTTTTTTTTTTTTTTTTTTTTTTTTTTTTTTTTTTTTTTTTTTTTTTTTTTTTTTTTTTTTTTTTTTTTTTTTTTTTTTTTTTTTTTTTTTTTTTTTTTTTTTTTTTTTTTTTTTTTTTTTTTTTTTTTTTTTTTTTTTTTTTTTTTTTTTTTTTTTTTTTTTTTTTTTTTTTTTTTTTTTTTTTTTTTTTTTTTTTTTTTTTTTTTTTTTTTTTTTTTTTTTTTTTTTTTTTTTTTTTTTTTTTTTTTTTTTTTTTTTTTTTTTTTTTTTTTTTTTTTTTTTTTTTTTTTTTTTTTTTTTTTTTTTTTTTTTTTTTTTTTTTTTTTTTTTTTTTTTTTTTTTTTTTTTTTTTTTTTTTTTTTTTTTTTTTTTTTTTTTTTTTTTTTTTTTTTTTTTTTTTTTTTTTTTTTTTTTTTTTTTTTTTTTTTTTTTTTTTTTTTTTTTTTTTTTTTTTTTTTTTTTTTTTTTTTTTTTTTTTTTTTTTTTTTTTTTTTTTTTTTTTTTTTTTTTTTTTTTTTTTTTTTTTTTTTTTTTTTTTTTTTTTTTTTTTTTTTTTTTTTTTTTTTTTTTTTTTTTTTTTTTTTTTTTGCGCCCGGCCCTCGAAAGGCTGCCGCCGGCCACCAGACCGCCTGTGCCGCCCCCTGAGCTTTTGCGGTTTGATGTGGTGAACGATGAACGATCCGGCAGCTGACACGGTACAAGCGTTCGCTCGCGGCTTAGCCGTCATCCGTGCGTTCGCCGGCGATGAGCGGGAGTTGACGCTCAGCGAGGTGGCACGGCGAGCTGACATCCCACGTGCGGCCGCCCGGCGACTGCTGCGAACGCTCCTATCACCTCGGATACGTCAAGGCGGATGCGAACCACTTCTATCTGAGCCCGCGCATCCTCGAGGCTTCGGCTATGCGTATCTGTCGAGCCTCTCGCTCCCTGAGATCGCGACGCCACACTTGAAGACGCTCGCCAACCGCGTGGGCGAATCGACCTATCTCTCGGTCGTCGAAGGGAACGACAACCTGTGCATCGCACACTTCGCGGTTCGCCGCATCTGGGCGGCCAACATCACAGTTGGCACAAGGCTCCCCGCGTTCGCCACGGCATCCGGGCGTGTAATGATGGCTTCCTGGAAGGACGACGAGGTCAACGCTGTCCTCAACGCCGAGAAGTACCCGAACATCACCTCCTACACGGTCACGGACCCCGCGCGACTCAAGAAGGGCTTCGCCGTGGTCCGAGAACAAGGATGGTCGCTCGTTGACCAGAAGGAGGCGAGGAGGGGCTTCGCACCGTGGCGGCTCCGATTCACGACGGTGAGAGCACGGTGGCCGCGTTGAGCGTTTCGACGTTTGCCAACCAGGCCGAGTCCCGCGCCAGCCGCGGCGTCGAGTTCGTCGATCCGCTGCTCGATACGGCGGCCGCGATCGACCCGAATCTCCTCGCTCGGCCCCGGTCGCGGTAGCAGCCGACCTGGTTGACATCGGGCCACGGCTGATGCAGAATTGAGCGGCAGCCGCACGAGCGTTCAGAAACCACGATCGAGTGTTCGCCTCGACCCCAGTGATCGACACGCCCCGCGAATGTCATGACCGAACCGATGACTAAGCCGAGCGGCGACGAGCTCCTAAGCGCCGTCGAGAGCGGCCTACAGGTGTACGACCTCGGTCGGCCGCTGTTTGACGGAGTGCCGAAAGCGGAAAATCGCCTCAGTTTCGTCACGTCGTACCGCGGCGCCATGGTGACGCGGTCCGTCCCGATGGCTCATCGAGGGCGAACGATCTGATCATCACGGGGTCGCATGTCGGCACCCACATCGACGCGCTCAGCCATATCTCCCATCGCGGCATGCTGCATGGCGGCGCCTCGGTCGATGAAAGTTTTGCGGCGGGCCGGTTCGTGAACTCTGGTGTTTAAACCATCGGCCCGATCGTCCGGCGGGGAATCCTGCTCGATGTGCCGAAGGTGCTCGGGGTCGAATGCTGTGATGCGACCTACGAGGTGACCCCGAGCAACCTGGAAGCCGCGGTCCGTCTGTCCGGCGTCGAACTCCGGGAGAACGATGTGCTGCTTGTACGGACAGGTTGGGGACTCCACTTCGACGACCGCGTGGCCTTTGAGGGCGAGGAGAGCGGCGTACCGTGTCAGGGAGTCGCAGCCGCAAGTGGCTCGCGGCGCAGAAGCCGCATGCCGTCGGAGGCGGACGATCGCCTTCGAATCCTTGCCCACTCACAACTTCTCGTTCGAACTGCCGCTGCACCGTCTATTGCACGTCGAACATGGCATCTACATAATCGAAGTGCTCGATCTGGACCTGCTCGCGGCTGACGCTTGCTCAGAGTTCACGTTCGTTCTGAGCCCGCTGAAACTGGTAAGCGCAACCGCATCGCCCGCACGCCCGCTCGCGCTCGTCAGCGAACACGGCGCCGGATGATCAGCAAGGTTCGCGATAGCCGCTTAGGGCTCTGGCGGGCATAGCTGTGCTCGATCTCAGCGAGACGGTTGCCGGTCAGTTCTGTGCCAGGATGTTCGCCGACAACGGTGCCGATGTGAGGCTTGGGGAACCCATCGACGGATCTGTGATCCGGCAGGTCCCGATCGTCGGCGACGAGTCCTGCCTTTTCGCTCACCTAAACGCGGGCAAGAAGTCCTTCAAACTCGACCTGACTTCACCCACGGGGCGCGACCAAGCTGCCAACCTTGCGGATCAGTTCGATGTCATCGTCTCGGCTCCGGACGGCGCAGTCTTGGAATTGCTCAAGACGTCCACTACGACGACGGTCATCTGCGACATCACGCCGTTCGGCCGCGGGACTGACTGGCGCGATTGGCAGGGAGGTGAGCTGATCTACCAGGCGCTTTCCGGGGTGATGTTCGAGAACGGTACAACCGGGCTGCCGCCACTCTACGGGGTCGGTCATCGAGCCTCCTACGCCGCCGGCGCGATCGGTTACTTGCAAATGCCTCGCACTGCTGTTGTCTGATCGTTGGAGCCGACACCTGGTCGACCTTTCGATCGCCGAAGTCGCCTCCAGCATGAATTTCAACCGCGCGACTCAGTACCAGCTACAACCGGGTGATCGAGGTCGCGACCAACGCACCGATCCCGCGCGCGTTGATCCGGTGCACCGACGGCTGGATGAGCCTCTTCATCTATGACCACCGCTGGCGACGATCGTGCGAGGCGCTGGGGCTGGGGGATCTCGCCGACGATCCACGGTTCATCGACGAGCACGTCCGCCTCTCAAACTGGTCCACCTTTCTCACAGAATTGGACGAGCGGCTGTCTCACAGATCGGTCGATGAACTTGTCGCCGCCGGCCAGCGACAGAAGGTCGTCGTGGCGCGCGCGACGTCGCCGCGGGAACTCCAAGATGACCTGCAGCTGATCGCTCGGGCCTTTTGGGAGCACGGCCGTCAAAGCGGCTCGCTCCACGACTCGGACCGATGTTCCGATTCAGCGAGACTCCGCAAGTGGATCGCGGCGGCGCTCCGGGGCTGCGCTCGGCGACCCAGATCCTGCCCCTCGCCCGAGACGAGCCGCCGGATAAGCCTGGGGCAGCGCCTTCGAGCCGTCGGCCGCTCGAAGGAATCAGGGTGCTTGACCTGACGACGGCTTGGTCGGGACCGATGGCGACGCGGATTCTCGCCACGCTCGGCGCTGAGGTGCTCAAGGTCGAAGGGCCTGGGCGAATCGACGATTGGCGCGGTCCGACGACCGCAGGACTCATGTCGCGTTACCCGAACCGTGATCCCGGCGACCGACCCTATGACCGCTGCTACCAGTTCAACACACAGAACCACGACAAGCACGGCCTTGCGATCGACCTGAAGGCAGACAACGGACGCGAACTGGCGATCGAACTCGCGAGTCGGTCCGATGTCGTCATCGCCAACTTCAGCGCGGGAACGCTCGACCGGATGGGACTTGGCTGGGAAGCCATGCGGCGTCTCAACCCACGGATCATCGTCGTCGAAATGCCAGCGTATGGTTCCGACGGGCCGTTCGGAGACTACGTCGCGCTCGGTCCGAGCATGGAGCTGATGTGCGGGATGGCCTGCTCGATTGGCTACGGGGATGGCCAGCCCGTCACGACCGGCCCCGCCTATCTCGATCCGCTTGGCGGCTTCAACTCCGCTGCTGCCGTAATCACCGCGCTGCACGCGCGCGAGCGGACCGGCAGAGGCCAACACCTGGAGATCGCTCAGCGCGAGGCCGCGATGCACTGGATCGGCGAGGAGATTGTCTACGCCGTCGCCACCGGTGAGGACCGACCGCCGCACGGAAACCGTCGTGAAGGCATCGTTCCCGCATGACGCATTCCCAGCACTTGGATACGACGAGTGGATCGCGATCGCAGCGCCATCGGACGCAGCTTTTGCCGCCCTCTGCGGTGCGATGGGCCAGGACCGAGCTCGCCGACAAGCCCGAGTTCGCGACAGTCGAGGCGCGCACCGAAAATGAGGACGAACTCGAATCCGTGATCGCGGAGTGGACGAAGACCAAGGACAAACACGTCCTTGCCATCGAGCTCCAGGCCGCAGGCGTGCCCGCAGACCCAGTCAACAACGCTCGTGATACTCGCTGAGAGCCGGTTCTTGCTCCAGCGCGGCCTGCTGCAGCAGGTCGACCATCCCTCCACCGGATCGCGTCGCCAACAAGGCCTGCCTCTGCACATTGAAGGCATCGATCTGACGATCACCGCGCCGGCACCGCGATTCGGTGAACACACCGAGACGGTTCTTCGCGACGTGCTCGGCCTGGAGCCCGAGCGCCTCAACGAGCTTCGCGCAGCCGATGTGATCGCAACGGAGCCTCGCTCAGCTCGGCGACCGGCGCTGCCCATCAATAGAGCGCAATCGAGGCTCGAGGTCACGCACGTCACGGCCAATGGCGCACGGCTGCGCCTGATCGAGGCTGGACCCGTCCATGCCCCGGCAATCCTGCTCGTCAACGATGGCTCCGACCGGGCGGTCTCCTGGGATCGGCAGTTCTCTTCGCCGTTGACTGACGAATTCCGAGTCATATCGGTCGACATCGGCGAGGACGGTCGGCTCGGACTCGCAGCGGTGATTGATCAGAGGGGGCTAGACGGCATCGTGATCGTTGGCTGGTCGCGGAGTATCCGCGCGATCATCGAATATCTCCGCGTCGATGGGCAGGACGCCGTAGCGGGGCTTGGGTTCGTCGACTGGGGCCAGGAGTTCGTCGACGCCACCGGGGTCCTCAGCGCTCTCCTCGTGCCCGTGCTGCTCAGCAACAGGTCGCAGGATCAGACGCTCCCAACGACAACGCGAGACCGGATTCTTGCCGCGTGCCTGACCGCGCGGGAGTCTGTATACGACGGCCAACGTCCGCCCTTCGTAGAAGACCCGGTGAGGTTCAACCTCGAGCTGGCTGACTTCGTCGCGCGAGCGAACAGAGATCGACCAGCGCGCGCCCCTGCCGCTCCGATCGTCGCGGTGTCAGCAACCTGAGCGCGGTCCAGTACTCCCGGCGTTCGCTTGGGCTCCGCGTGACCACCCGGCCTGTAGACGCTCGGCGCGGGCCTGCGAGATGGCCTGCGCAGCCTACCGGGCGACGCCCGTCCGCGCGCCCGCCGAGATAGCTTGAGACGCGAGGGCTGCGGTCGTCGCGCGGCACCTCTGCGTCGTTGCTGAGGTCGATGTCGCCCTGGCCCGCTGCCTCGAGCCCAGCATCGCTTGCTGGACACTCCGGGTCGCACTGGCGGGCCTAGGCGGACAAACTGCCGCTTCCGCGCTCTTGGCAGAGTCTGTGCGTGGAGCCCGGGCTCATAATTCCCGCATCTCGAGTCCACGCGTGAGGAGCGGTGAGCCGTCAGTCGATCCGCGGACATGGGCGGCGCCGCCCACCGTCGGGGATCCGTCGGTTCGCTCCGATCGTCCGGTGGTTGCCGGCCTACGATCGCCACTTCCTGCGCTTCGATGTGATCGCGGGCGCGACGGTTTGGGGCTTGCTGGTGCCCGAGTCGATCGCCTAAGCGGGACTCGCCGGACTGCCTCCTCAGGCCGGGCTCTACACGCTGCTTGTGACGCTGGCGGCGTACGCCGTGTTTGGTACGAGTCGTCACCTCGTAGCGGCGGCGACCTCGGCGGCGGCAGTGCTGCTCGCCTCCTCCGTCGGCGGCCTGGCGTCCGGAGGCGCTTCTCGCTACGCCGCCGACGCCGCCGGACTGGTGCTGTTCTGCGGCGGCCTGTTCCTGATCGCTGGCCTGCTGCGCCTCGGTTTCATCGCACAGTTCCTGTCCCGGCCTGTGATGGAGGGCTTCGTGTTTGGGCTGGCGATTTTCGTGACCGTCAGCCAGTTACCGAAGCTCTTTGGGATCGAGAAGGGATCGGGCGACACGGTCGCCCAGTTTGTGCACTTGATCGGGCACCTCGGCGAAACGAACGCTGCGACGCTGGCGGTCGGCGCCGGGGCGTTGGCCCTACTGTTCGCCCTGGAGCAGTTGGCGCCGCGAATTCCAGGGGGTCTGCTGGCTCTGGCGTTGGGAATCGTGGTGAGCTCCCTTCTGAACCTCTCTGCCCACGGCGTGGAGATCGTCGGGCACGTCCCGAGCGGGCTCCCAACTCTCGCCGTTCCGGCGGTGCGCAGCGCCGATATCGCTCCGCTGGTCGCGGCGGCTGGAGGAATGGCGCTGGTGATCTTCAGCGAGTCCCTCGGTGCCGCCGAGACCTTCGCGAGCAAGCATGGCTATGAGATCGATCCCAACCAGGAGTTGATCGAGCTCGGGGTGGCCAATGCTGGGTCTGGCCTCGTCGGTGGTCTGGCCGGCGGCGGCAGCCTGTCCCAGTCGGCCGTCAACGAGGGCGCCGGTGCACGCTCCGAACTGTCGCCGTTGATCGCCGCGGCGTTGATGATCGTCACCGTCCTCGTGCTCACCCCGGTATTCAAGGACCTGCCTGAGGCGGTGCTCGCGGCGTTGATCATTCACGCCGTCTCACATCTGTGGAAGGTCGCAGAGCTTCGCCGCTACTACAACCTGCGTCAGCTCGAGTTCTGGCTCGCGCTGGCGACGCTTGTTGGCGTGATCACAATCGACGTCCTACCGGGGCTGGTGATCGGCGTCATCTCAATGCTGCTGCTGGTGGTCTACCGAGCCAGCAAACCCCACATTGGTTCGTTGGGACGTGTCCCCGGCGAGAACGGCGCGTATGGCGACTTGAGCAGGCATCCGGACTATGAGCGGCTCCCCGGAGTGCTGGCGCTACGGCTCGAGTCGCCGCTGTTCTACGCCAACGCGACGCCGGTTCGCGACCTGATCAAGGTCCTCGTCGGAGCATGCGATCCGCCCCCGAAGGTGCTCATTCTCGACGCGGGGACAAACGATCGCCTCGACATCACCAGTGCCGACATGCTCATCGGACTCGTGCGCACCATGCGCTCGGCCGGGGTCGAGGTCGCGCTTGCCGACGTCCGCCAACCCGTGATCGACATGGCCGAGCGCGTCGGGCTGGTCGAGCAGCTCGGCGAGAACCGGATCTTCCACACCGTCGACGAAGCCGTGCAGGCCCTTGGCTGAGCACGAGTCCGGCGTGACGGCAGGCCTCGAAGCGCGTCAGCTGCGACCGTCATCACCGGGCACGATGCAGCGGAAGCCGATGTGGCCGGTGGTCGAGTCCACCGCCTCACCCTGGCGCGCGGCAGGGCGGTAGCGCAGGCAGTAGTTGGGAGCGCACAGATGCGAGCCTCCCTTGGTCACACGGCGGGGGATGTGTGCGCCGGGAGCTCCGAGCCCGTAGCTCTGGTCCGGCGAGACGACGCGTGGGTTCCGCGGCGAGCAGCACGGGTGATCGGTCTCGTCGGAGTGGCCGGGCGTGAAGTAGTCGCTGGTCCACTCCCACACGTTCCCGGCCATGTCGAACAGGCCGTAGCCGTTCGGAGGGAAGCGCTTGACCGGTGAGGTGCGCTCGTAGCGATCGAGCATCAGGTTCTGCCACGGGAACTCGCCCTGCCAGGTGTTGGCCATCAGCTTCCCCCGAGGCGCGAACTCGTCTCCCCAGCAGAAGATCTTGCCCTCCAGGCCACCGCGCGCGGCGCGCTCCCATTGAGCCTCGGTGGGTAGCTGTTTCCCCGCCCAGGCGGCGTAAGCGACCGCATCCTGGTAGGCGACGTGGGTCACCGGATGCAGCTCACGGCCGTGCAAGGTGCTGCCGGGGCCCTCGGGGTGGCGCCACTGCGCGCCGGGCGTCCAAGCCCACCAGCTGTGAAGGTCGGTCAGAGCCACCGGCCCCGAGGTCTTCTGAAACACCAGCGATCCCGGGACCAGCAGTTCCGGATCGGCGTCAGGGTAGTCGGCCGGGTCCGGTGCCAGCTCCGCCCACGTGACGTGGCCGGTCGCCTTCACGAAACGACGGAACTCGGCCACCGCGACCGGATGCTCGTCCATCCAGAAGCCGTCGACCGCGACGCGATGAGTCGGACGCTCCTCCGGGTAAAAGTCGTTCGACCCCATGAGAAAGTCTCCGCCGGCTACCCACACCATGTCCTTCGCCGGTGGCCGTCCCTGTGCGTAAGGCGTCGCCAAGACCGCTTCTGCTTGCCCTGGGACTCGATCCGGCACCTCGTGGAGGATACGCCGACACCCTTTACCAAGAGGCCCTCGAGCCTGATCGTTGATCGCTGAGGCCTCGACCCCAGACACGTCCGCGCGGACGACGCACGACGCATTCCGAACCGGTCGTCAAGGTACCCTCGGCGGCGCTGCGATCAGCGCGTGACTGCCCCCTCGACCGGGCGAGGTGAGGACTCGTGGGGCTCGAACTGTTGTTCTTCGGTCGAACCCGCCAGCGCGAGGGTTGAGGCAAGGCCACCAGTCAGGGTTGTGGTGACGTCGTCGAAGTAGCCGGCGCCGACCTCGCGCTGATGGCGCGTCGCGGTGTAACCCTGCTCCTCGAGCGCGAACTCGCGCTCCTGGAGTTCGACGTAGGCGCTCATGCCGTGCTGGGCGTATCCGCGGGCGAGTTGGAACGCCGATTCGTTCAGAGCGTGCCAGCCGGCGAGGGTGACGAACTGGAACGCGTAACCCATCGCGCCGAGCTCGCGCTGGAAGCGCGCGATCGTGTCGTCGTCGAGGCTGCTTGCGCCAGTTGAACGAAGGCGAGCAGTTGTACGCCAGCAGCTTGTCGGGGTACTCGGCCTTGATCCGCTCGGCGAAGATGCGTGCGTCCTCGAGGTCCGGAGTCGAGGTCTCGCACCAGATCAGGTCCGCGTACGGGGCGTACGCAAGGCCCGCGGGCGACGGCCTGCTCGATGCCCGGCCGGACGTAGTAGAAGCCCTCCGGTGAGCGCTCGCCGGTGGTGAACTCCTGATCGCGGGGGTCGACGTCGCTGGTCAGCAGGTTCGCGCCGAGCGAGTCGGTGCGGGCGATGATGATCGTCGGAACGCCGGCGACGTCGGCGGCCAGGCGGGCCGCGTTCAGCGTGCGGATGTGCTGGCCCGTCGGGATCAGCACCTTGCCGCCCATGTGTCCGCACTTCTTCTCCGACGAGAGCTGGTCCTCGAAGTGCACGCCGGCTGCGCCGGCCTCGATCATCGACCTTCATCAGCTCGTAGCACGTTCGAGCGCACCGCCGAATCCCGCCTCGGCGTCGGCGACGATCGGCACCAACCATTCGCGGCGGTTCTCGTGGTCGCCCGTCGGCCGACGGCCTCGGCCCACTCGATCTGATCGGCCCGGCGCAGCGCGTTGTTGATGCGCCGCACCACTGCCGGGACGCTGTTGACCGCGTACAGGCTCTGGTCGGGATAGACCTGCTCTGAGAGGTTCGCGTCGGCCGCGACCTGCCAGCCGGACAGGTAGATCGCCTTCAGCCCGGCCTTGACCATCTCGATCGGCCTGGCCACCGGTCATCGCGCCGAGCGCGTTGACGTAATCCTCGGCATGGCATCAGCTCCCAGAGTCGTTCGGCACCGCGGCGGGCGAGGCGTGTGCTCGACCCGAACGGAGCCGCGCAGGCGCACGACATCGGCTGCGTCGTATGCGCGCTCGATCCCAGCCCACCTCGCGTGGGTGGACCATTCGCGCTCGATCGCGTCGGCAGAGATGTCTGAGAGGGTGGTCATCGTGGCTCGGCTCCTGGTGTGCGTTTGGGCGTAGGTCGGGTCGTCTCTCAGTCGAGAATTTCGTATGCGGGCAGCGTCAGGAACGGAGGAAAATCTCCGGCGAGCGCGACCGATTCGAAGACCTCGCGAGCGCGGGTAACCAGCTCTGGGTCAAGGCCCTCCTCGTCAAGCTCAGCGACGATCCTGTCCAGCAGCCCGCGAACCAGCTCCTGGGTGACGATGGCACCGCCTGGCGAGGCCTCAACGCGGTGGTGGATCCACTGCCACACCTGGGCGCGACTGATCTCGGCCGTTGCCGCGTCCTCCATCAGGTCGTGGATCGCGGCAGCGCCGGTGCCCGACAGCCAGGAGGCGATGTAGCGCAGCCCGACGTCGATGTTCATCACGAGCCCGGCCGTCGTCACATCATCCGGAGCGCGGTCGATCGTCAGGAGCTGATCCGCGGTGACTTCAACCTCGGGGCGCTGGCGCCGAAGCTGATTCTGCGCATCGCCAAGGACGGCGTTGAACTCGGCCTTTGCGGTCGGGACCAGGTCGGGGTGTGCGACCCAGGTGCCGTCGAACCCATCGACGGCCTCGCGGCGCTTGTCCTCAGCGACCTTGGCGAGCGCGGTTTCGGTGACCTCGGGCTTGCGGCGATTTGGGATGAACGCCGACATCCCGCCGATCGCGTGAGCACCGCGCCGGTGACAGGTCTTGACCAACAGTTCGGTGTAGGCGCGCATGAACGGCGCCGTCATCGTCACGGTCGCCCGATCGGGCAAGACAAACGCTGGATCGGCCTGAAACCGCTTCGCGATGCTGAAGATGTAGTCCCAGCGACCGGCGTTCAGACCGCAGACGCGATCCCGGAGCTCATAGAGGATCTCGTCCATCTCAAACGCCGCGGTTATCGTCTCGATCAGCACCGTCGCACGGATCGACCCGGTTTCCAATCCGAGCGCGTCCTCGGCGGCGAGCATCACCTCGTTCCACAGGCGGGCCTCGAGATGGCCTTCCAGCTTCGGCAGGTAGAAGTAAGGCCCGAATCCGCGCTCAAGCGTCTCCCAGCCGTTATGAAACACGTAGAGGCCGAAGTCGAACAGGCTCGCGGAGATCTGCTCACCGTCCACGGTGAAGTGCTTCTCGACGAGATGCCAGCCGCGCGGTCGCACGACCGGAGTCGCGAGCTGCCCATCGGTTCGAAGTCGGTAGGACCTCTCATCGGTGACGACCTCGATCGTCCCCAGCACCGCGTCTGACAGGTTCACCTGACCGGACGAGAACGTTGTTCCAGGTCGGGGAGCTCGCGTCCTCGAAATCGGCCAGAAAGACGTTGGCGCCAGAGTTGAGTGCGTTGATGACCATCTTGCGGTCAACTGGACCGGTGATCTCGACGCGCCGGTCCGCCAGAGCAGCAGGGGCCTGGACGACGCTCCAGTCCGTGCCGCGCACGTCGGCGGTCTCTGCCAGGAAATTCGGACGCTCACCGGAGTCGAAGGCGACTTGGCGCTCCTCCCGAGCGTCCAGCAGATCCCTGCGCTCGGGCTCGAAACGGTCGTGTAGCGCGACCAGGAAGTCGATCGCGCGGGGAGTGAGGATCCGGCCAGCCGCCCGATGGGGCGTAAAAGTGACGATCTTTGTTGCGGACACACGCAGGTTTTTCCACAAATCCGCTGATCTGTCCAGACAAAGATGAGCGCTCTTGAGCTTTTCGAGAAGAATCTCTAAAATTTTCTGTGATGTCGATGGATTCTTTGGACCCGCTGGTATTCGGGCAAAGGCTGCGACACCTGCGGAAGCGCTCGGGTAAGACCCTCGAGGCACTCGGCACGACGATCGGCCGCTCCGCCTCCTACCTCTCGCAGCTGGAAAACGGCCACCGCGAGCCGCGGCTGTCGACCGTCAACCAGCTCGCCGCGGCGCTGGGGTGCCGTCCCGCGGACCTCCTCTCCGCGGCCGCGCCCAGCCGCAGAGCGGAGCTGGAGGTCGCCCTCGCGCACATCCAACAGGACCCGCGCTATCAGGCCCTACGACTGCCTTACCTGAAAGCGTCAGCTCGCCTGGACCCGACCGCGCTCGAACACATCGTCGCCCTGTTTGAGCGGATCCAAAAACTCTCGACCCCCAGCGTCAACCAAACAGAGACGCCAAACGGTGTCGCCACCACTGTTGGCGCGCGGGCCGCGAACGCCGAGATGCGCGCCGAGATGCGCAGCCGCGACAACTACTTCGAAGAGATCGAACAGACAGCCACCGCGGCGCTCGACGCGATCGGCTACTCGGGCCCCGGAGCGGTCTCTGAACGACACCTCACCGACATCGCCGCCTACTACGGCTTCCAAATCGCCCGAGTCCAAGACCTACCACGCTCGACCCGATCGATCGCCGACACCGCCAACCGCGTCGTCTATGTGCCGCAGCGCAACACGACTGGGGGGATGCGGTCGTCCCGGTCTGTAATCGCCCAAACCCTCGGCCACTTCGCCTTGCGTCACGCGGATCCGGTCGACTTCGAGGGCTACGTCCGCCAAAGGGTCGAGGCCAACTACTTCGCCGGCGCGCTGCTGGCCCCCGAGCGGTCGGTCGTACAGGCCTTGGCGGAAGCCAAGCGTGACGAGGACATTTCGATCGAGGACCTCAGCGAGCTGTTCTACATCTCCTACGAAATGGCAGCCCATCGCGTCACCAACCTGATCACGCGCCATTTCGGCATCCCCGTCCACTTCCAACGTTCAGACCCCGAAGGCCTCCTTTGGAAGGCATACGAGAACGACGGGGTTCTGCTTCCGTCAGACGTCGACGGCACGATCGAGGGGCAGCGCCTGTGCCGCTGGTGGAGCTCCCGCCAAGCGTTCGAATCAGAGGACTCATACGAGCTCCACTACCAGCGCACTGAAACGATCACCGGGAGCTTCTGGTGCGTCACCCACATCGACCTCGACCGCAACCAAGGAGACGCGATCACCTTTGGCACGAGCGATGCGATGTCCCACTGGTTCCGCGGGTCCGACACCAACCGTCGCGCGACTTCCACGTGTCCCGACCCCGCCTGTTGCCACGAGCCCCACCGGGACGCGGTCAACCGCTGGGATGGCGCGGCCTGGCCCTCGGCGCGTGACCACAGCCAATTCGTCTCAGGTCTTCCGACGGACACCGTCAGATTCGACTCACACCCCGGCGTCGACCTCATCGATGTCTACGAATTCCTCGACCGCCACAGCGCGATCCTTGATTAGCTCGGCGAACTGAACCGTGAAGCCGCCGCGCTAGACCGGACGCAACGAACGGTCACGCCGTGAACGCGGCCTGGGCCACGCGTCGACCCACCGCCGCGAGCTCCGAGTAGTCGTAGCTGCCACGCTCACGTAGCTCGGTCGCTGCCTGCACCAGTGCCCCAAGCGCCGCAAAGGCGAACGAGCCGCCGACCGATACACGGCTGACCCCCACTCGCGCCAACTCCTCGACGGGCGGGGCGCTCGCGACGGCGAGCACGTTCACCGGCCGATCGACCGATTCGACCAAGCGACGGATGTCCTCGATATCCGTCAGGCCAGGGGCATACAGGACGTCCGCGCCCGCCTCCTGGTAGGCCTCGAGCCGGACGATCGTGTCGGCGAGGTCGACGCGCCCGTGCAGGTAGTTCTCAGCGCGGGCGGTCAACGCGAGCCGCACCGGGCCCGAGTGTGCTGCCTCGGCCGCCGCGGCCACGCGCTCCGACGCCCGGGAGCGCTCGTAGATGATCCCGCCCTCGTCCCCGGAGAAGTCCTCGATCGAGCAACCCGCGAGCCCGGCGTCGATCGCCAGGCGGACCGTTTCTGCCACGCCGTCCGCTTCCTCGGAGAAGCAGTTCTCGAGATCAGCGGAGACCGGTAGCTCGGTCGCCTCGACAATCTCCATGGCATTGGCAAGCGCTTCCTCGCGAGTCACGTGGTAATCAAGCCTGCCGTGGGTTGCAGCGTGTCCACTTGACGTCGTCGCCAACGCCTCGAACCCCAGCGACGAGAGCAGCCGCGCGGATCCCGCATCCCATGGATTGGGCATCAGCAGAGGACTCCCGCGCCGGTGCAGCGCCATGAATGTCGCCGCCTTGTCCACTTGCCCTGCCATGGCCGACACCATACCCGCGCTCGCCGTCGCGCAAGCGCCGGAAACGCGCGCTATGCACAGTCGACGATTGCGGGCCCGCGATGCCGCAGCAGGTCGAGAGCACCGCCCTGAGCGTCGGTCAGGATCGCGGTGATGGCGTCGAGGTCGAGGACCTTGTAGGGCGAGACCGCGCCGATCTTCTCTGAACTCGCCAACACGTAGGTGTCGGCGGCTTGGCCGGCGAGGGTCCGCTTCATAGCGGCGTCCTCGATGTCACCCGTGGTGAGGCCGTGCTCGTGGTGGACGCCGGTCACGCCGAGCAGGAAAAGGTCGGCGGTGACGGAACGGGCGGCTTCGGCGGTGGCGGCGCCGCAGGCGACCGCGGAGTGCTTGTAGATCCGGCCTCCGAGTAGCAGGATCTCGATGGTCGGATGATCGATCAGTGCCGCGGCGATAGTGGGGCTGTGGGTGATGACCGTTGCCCGCAGGTCCGGCGGGAGGGCGCGCGTGACGGCGAGAGTGGTGGTGCCGCCATCGAAGATCACTCGGTCCCCAGGTCTGATGAGCTGCGCGGCGCGAGCGGCGATCCGTCGCTTGCTCTCAGGCTCGACAGCAGCGCGGGCGCGATAGTCGAGCAGGGCGCGTGAGACGGGGACCGCTCCGCCGTAGACTCGCTGGCACTGGCCGGCCGCAGCCAGCTCCCGCAGGTCGCGGCGGATGCTGTCGTCGGAGACCCCGAGCTCCTCGGCGAGCTCGCGCGCAATGACCCTGCCCTCCTCGTGGAGGCGGGCGATCAAGAGTGCTTGGCGTTCGGCCACGAGCAATGCGTGTTCATCTCATTTGCTGCATACTGCTGCACGATTATGACGAATCGTGCAGACATAAGCGCCAACGACCGAAGAATCGGCGTCGATCGGCCCGACGGTCGCGGTCGTACCGGCCTGGATCAGGTCGGCCGAGATCTCGCTCGCAACCCGGATGTGGTGATCCGGGAGGTCGAGGTGACCTCCGACGGGTGGCACGTGCTGCGCCGCACGACCTTTGACTACCGCCGCAGCGACGGTCAATGGGAGACCCAACAGCGTGAGACCTATGACCGCGGGAACGGCGCCACGATCCTTCCCTACGACGCCGACCGCCGGACCGTCCTCCTCACCCGGCAATTCCGGTTTCCGGCCTACGTCAACGATCACCCCGACGGGATGCTGATCGAAGCCGCCGCCGGCCTGCTCGATGATCAGGATCCCGAGACCGCGATCCGCCGTGAGGCCCAGGAGGAACTCGGCGTCAGCGTCGGCGAACTGCAGCACGTCTGCGACGCCTACATGAGCCCCGGCTCGATCACCGAGCGCGTGCACTTCTACGCCGCGCCCTACACACTCGCGTCTCGCACCGAGACCGGAGGCGGCCTTGCCGACGAGGGCGAGGACATCGAGGTCCTGGAGTTGGCCTTCGATCAGGCGCTTGAAATGGTCAGTAACGGCCAGATCGCAGACGGCAAGACGATCCTGCTCCTCTACTGGGCCGCCATTCACGGACCGTTTGCCGGCTCCTGCGGCTCGAAGCGCTAGCGGCCATACCGCGCCCGCCAGCCTCGGGCTCAGCCGCGCCGGAGCAGCCGCCCGACGGCGGCCATCATCTCTTCGGTCCGCTCGTCCTGCTGACCGGGATCGGCGCCGACCACGCACGTATGGGCGTGCGCATCGAGTAGCCCAAGCGCGATCTTGTCCAATGCGGCCTGGGCGGCGCTGATCTGGGTCAGGATGTCGATGCAGTAGCGATCGTCGTCGACCATGCCCTCGATTCCCCTGATCTGACCCTCGACGCGCCGCAACCGAGCCAGGAGCTGCTGCTTGGTTGCCGTATAGCCGCGGGTCGGAGTGTCGCTCGACGCCATCTACCCACAACTGTACTAGATACCTCTACCCCCTAGGGGTATTTGGTAAGGTCGAGAGATGAGCCTGATTTGGCACGGCCTCCGCGATTCGCTGTTGATGGCGTGGGAGGTCTGGTGGGCGCTCGTGCTCGGCTTTTTCATCTCGGCAATCGTGCAGGCGTGGGTTCCACGCGAGCGCATCGAGGGCCTGATGAGCGGCTCCAACGCGCGTCCGGTCGCGTGGGCGACGGGTCTGGGCGCCGCATCGTCGTCGTGCTCGTACGCGGCGATCGCGATCGCCAAATCGCTGTTTGAGAAGGGGGCCTCGGCCGCGTCCGCGCTCGCATTCCAGTTCGCGTCGACCAACATCGTCTGGGAGCTCGGCTTGGTGCTCTGGGTGCTGATCGGCTGGCAGTTCACGGTCGCGGAGTACCTCGGCGGGATCGTGATGATCGTCCTGATGACGGCCCTGCTGCGACTGTTCGTGAGCCGCACACTCGAACAGCGCGCCCGAGAGCACGCGCTCGAGGTCGACAGCGGGCACCAGCATCACGCGGCAGGCGAGCTGCTCCCCTGGCGTGAACGGCTGACCACGCTGCGGGCATGGTCGGACGTCGCCCACAACTTTCGCGGCGACTGGCAGATGGTGTGGAAGGAGATCGCGATTGGGTTCCTGATCGCGGGCTTCATCGCGCAACTCGGCAACGGGTTCTTCGAATCGCTTTTCATCAGCAATGCGCCCGCGCCCCTGCCGGCGATCGAGAACGTGATCGTGGGCCCGATCATCGCCATCGCGAGCTTTGTCTGCTCGGTCGGGAACGTCCCGCTGGCCGCGGTTCTGTGGTCAGGGGGAATCTCGTTCGGTGGCGTGCTCGCGTTCCTGTTCGCAGATCTGATCGTGCTTCCGATCCTCGCGATCTACCGCAAGTACTACGGCACCGCGCTATACGGTCCGGATCACCGCCCTGATGTTCGTCACGATCGTGATCGCCGCGCTCGTCGTCGAGGGCGTCTTCAACGTGTTCAGCCTGGTTCCGACCGGCCCCCGCCCCGCGCGTGGGGACATATTCACCGGGATCCGCGTCAACTACAAGCTCGCCCTGAACCTCCTCGGCCTCGCGCTCTTCACCACGCTGTTCTGGCTGACCGCTCGACGGGGCGCGACGGATCCCGTGTGCGGGATGACCGTCGACAAATCCAAAGCGGTCCACAACGACTTCGAAGGCAAAACCCACTACTTCTGCTCGGAGCACTGCCTCCGTACCTTCGATGACGCCCCGCACAGCTTCCTCAAACGGGGACGCACCGTGACTCCCGAGATCGTCAGTGAACCGCCCAGGTAGCGAGATAGTGTCCGCCCTGCGTCTGGTACCGAACGGCGCTGATCTTCTGATCGCTCGGGATCTGGAAGAACACGCAGCCTGGATCGATGCCTCGAGGCGGTACATCGACACTCGTTGAGACGTCGGACTGGCACTGGCCCCGGCCCGTGATTCCCGGGAGCACCATGCCAACCGGCCGGCGCGAGCCGGCCCCGATCAATGACAACTCGTCTTCGGGGCTGTCGTCGTAGGCGGCCTTGCCGGTGCTTCGAAAGGTCAGCTCGACGGCGATCCGGCGCTGACCGCGGGGCAGCGCCGCTGCCCGTTGCCCGAGATACCGGACACCTGTCGGGCCCTGGTCGACCACGCGCTGCACCGTCACAGAGACCTGCTCCCCCTTGCCCGAGCCGACGATCTGATCGCCGGCGAAGCTCGCGCTCTGCCCGAGCCGAAGCGAGGCGCCGTGACCCGAGGTGCCGACCGCCGTCGATGACTGGCCCGGAGTCGAACTCACCTCCGCAACCACTTTCGGGGGCGGGGGCACGTTCGAGCCGCCACAGGCTGCCACCAGGACCGCACATATCGGCGCAACAATCGCGACGGTCAAACGCACGCCCAGGAAAGTAGCGCGCACACGCTGAAAGAACCGTAGGTACAGCGTTAGCTCCGGCTTCACGCACGGTTGCAGACGAACTTCTAGGTGGGGCGCTTGCGCAGCCGCAGCCGGTCTCGGGACGACTTGGTCCGCTCGATGGTCGAGTTCAACTGGCGGTTGGCGATCAGCGCCGGAACAGCGATCAGCAGGAAGTTGAAGCCGCGATAGATCAGCACCGCCGCCAGCGCCGGGGCGAGCGGCTCGCGCACCCAGTAGAGCGCGTAGGTCATCAGCACCTCGGTGATCCCGGCGCCGCCCAGCGGGAGCGATCGTCGGGTCGCCGCATACCCGGTGCTGTAGGCGATGACCGCCCGCCCCGGACCCAGCTCGAGTCCGAAGACCCGCAACGCGGCATAGAAAGCGGCCATGTCGGCGAGCCAATAGGCCGTCGTCCCGAACCAGGCGCCGAAGTATGTGCGCGGGTGGCGGATCAGCGTTCTGATCACCCCGACTCCCTCGAGCGCCTGTGCGATCCAATCTTTGTAGGAGCCGCCGATCCTGGCCAGCCGTTCGGGTCGGCCGCCCGCCCAGACTGCGAACCCGAGACCGATCGGCACCGCCGTTGCCCAGGGCCAAAGCAGCGACGGCAGTACGTTCGCGTCGGTCGCGAGCAGCCAGATCGCGACCCCGCAAGTGATCGGCGCGAGCACGGCCCATTCGAGCGTGCCGAGCGCCATCACCCGCACGCGGGCGCTGCGCTCATCTTCGTCGATCGCCTCGAGTGCGTGCTTGTCGACCCCGAAGCCGCCGCTGAGCGCGAACGGGCCGAACCCCGCCACGACGACTCGGGCGACGAGCGGGAGGCTGAGCTTGGCATGGCCGTGGATCCCGGCGATCGACCGGAAGGCCACCATGTACGCCGGATAGGTGAGCAGCTCGGCAACCGCGACCACCGGGATTAGTCGCCAATCGATGTGATCGAACGCGCGCCCGATCGCATCCGCTCCGGTCACGCGCGCGATCACGATCACCGCCACAGCCGCGACGATCGTTGCCACCACCGAGGCGAGCACCGGCCGATCGGCGAGCGGGTTCTTCACCGCTCAGCACGATAGCCTGGGGACCCGCCGCTCCCCCGGGAATCTGCTGCTACTGCTGTAGGACCGCGCGCACCGATTGCTTGAGCGAGCGCGTCGTGGCGAGAACTGCCGTCGGCTCGTATCCACAGTGGGCCATGCAGTTGTCGCACCGCGGATCCCTGCCGCGGCCATACTTATCCCAGTCGGTCGTCTCGAGCAGCTCCCTGTAGGTCTTGGTGTAGCCGTCGGCCATCAGGTAGCAGGGACGCTGCCAGCCGAACAGCGAGTAACTCGGGATACCCCAGGCGGTGCACTGGAAGTCGACCTTTCCCTCCAGGAAGTCGAGGAAAAGAGGCGAGTGGTTGAGCCGCCATTTGCGTCTGCGCCCGCCGGCGAACGCCTCTCGGAACAGGTCATTGGTCTGCTTGACGCCGAGGAAGTGCTCCTGGTCCGGCGCCTTCTCGTAGGCGTAGGCCGGCGAGATCATCATCTGGTCGACCTTGAGCTCGTCGTTGAGGAAGTCGAGCACCTGACGCACCGTGCCGGGGGAGTCATGGGTGAAGAACGTGGTGTTGGTCGTCACCCGGAAGCCGGCCGACTGGGCGGCACGGATCGCCTGGACCGCCTTGTCGAAGACACCTTCACGGCAGACCGACTCGTCGTGGCGCTCGCGGAGCCCGTCGATGTGGACCGCCCAGGAGAAGTGCGGTGACGGCTTGAAGAGCCCCAGCTTGCGCTCCAGCAGCAGCCCGTTCGTGCACAGGTAGACGTACTTCTTGCGCGCCACAAGCTGTCGCACGATCTCGTCGATCTCAGCGTGGATCAGCGGCTCGCCGCCGGCAATCGAGACCATCGGCGCGCCGCACTCGTCGATCGCGCCGACGGCTTGGTCGACAGGCATCCGCCGTCGGAGCTCGTGCTCGGGATGCTGGATCTTGCCGCATCCGGCGCACTCAAGGTTGCATTGGAAGAGTGGCTCGAGCTCGACGATCAGAGGAAACCGCTCGCGGCGCCGCAGCTTCTGCTCGAGCAGGTAGGCGCCGATGCGAGCTGACTGTTTCAGTGGAACGGGCATGGATTTATCTTCCCTCACTCGCTTCCGGCGGGAGCTTGAAATGAACGGTCTCGGTGGTGATGCTGTGCTCGCTGACGGTCGCCCCGCCGATCCCCGATATCGCACGAACGACGCCTTCGACCAGCGACTCTGGGGCCGACGCGCCAGCCGTCAGGCCGACTCTATCGGCGCCGACGAGCGCCTCCGGCGGGATCGCCTCGGCACTGTCGACCAGCAGGGCGCGGCAGCCGGCCCGCTGCGCGACCTCGACCAGCCGCCGAGAGTTTGACGAGTTCTCCGATCCGACCACCAGAATCAGATCGCACTCCGCCGCCAGCGAGCGAACGGCATCCTGACGATTCTGGGTCGCGTAACAGATGTCGCTCGACGGAGGTCCGACCACGTCCGGGAACCGGGTCCTGATCGCCTCGATCACCGAAGCGGTGTCGTCAACCGCGAGCGTCGTCTGGGTCAGGTATGCGACCTTGGCCGGATCCCTGACCTCGACTCGGTCGACCTCCGCGGCATTCGCAATCACGTGGATCCGGTCGGGAGCCTGTCCGTGGGTGCCGTCGACCTCCTCGTGGCCCTGATGGCCGACGAGCACGATGTCGAAGTCGGCGGCCGCGAACCGGCGTGCCTCCGCGTGGACCTTGGCGACCAGCGGGCAGGTCGCATCGACCACGTCCAAGCCCCGATCGGTCGCCTGAGCCCGGACCGCGGGCGAGACACCGTGCGCCGAGAAGATCACAGTCGCTCCCTCCGGCACCTCGTCGAGCTCGTCGACGAATACCGCTCCGCGCTCCTCGAGCGATGCGACCACGTGCGCGTTGTGGACGATCTGCTTGCGCACGTACACGGGCGCACCCCGAGTCTCGAGGACGCGCTCGACGATCTCCACGGCGCGGTTGACACCGGCACACGATGCCCTTGGCGATGCGAGCACCACCTCCCGCGGTGCGATCGCCGACGCCCAGTCCTGCACAAGAGCGCACGCTCGGCGCAGGGTGCGGTATGCGATCGCGGTTCCGGTAAGCGTCCGCAGCGGGCGAATCAGCTCGTGGCGCTGGGTGTCGAGGACCACCCGCAACGTCACCAGTGGGCGGGCGTCGGTGCCGGGAGCGAACCACGCGGACTCCATGTCGACCGCAGCGGCGCCCGTCCGCCACAGGGTCCGCCGGCGCTCGCCCAGGACGAGCCGCTGGCTGGAGGCGATCGGAGCGATCCGCACTCGCAATCCGCCGCGGCGAAGCACGCCGGCGAGGATCGACGGGTCATCGCAGGGCGTCGTCCCGGTCGGGCCGCGGAGCTCGCTGGCCAGCACGATGTCGCCGGGTTCGAGCTCGGGATCGAGCGCCCCGCAGAAGCCCGCGATGATCACCGCGGCGCCGTGGGCATCGCCGGCCAGCTGCGCCGAACGGGCCGCCCGTCGAGGACCCATCCCGATCTGGTGGACCTGCGCCCACGGCGCACCGGCGCGCACAGCGCGCGCCTCCAGGGACAACGGCGCGAACACGATCACGTTGTTGTTCGGCGGTGTTTGGATCGGGGCGGTTGCGGTCATGCTCATCGTGTAGACAGCGCCGGCTGCCGGGTCGTCCTTGCCGTCAGTATCTGGCGGGCAGCGGCGTACCCGCTCAGCACAGCACCCTCCATCGTCGCAGGCCAGCCTGTATCGGTCCAGGTTCCGGCGAGAAACAGCCCTGGGAACCGCGTGTCCGGCCCGGGACGCAGCGTCCTCGAGCCCGGTGCGGCACGGAACGTGGCGGCGTGCTCACGGGTGACCCGGAAGACTTCCACCCTCGCGGCGCGAGCCTCCGGCAGGAGCTCGGCGAGCGCCGGGAGATACCGCTGTCGCAGTTGCTCCGCGGACTCCCCCAGCTCCGCATCGGCAGCCGACAGCGACACCGCGATGTACTGACCGCCGCGCAGGCCACTGCTGACAGTCCGGTCGAACACCCACTGGACCGGGGTGTGGGCGCCCGCGGCAAACGGCACGTCGAGCACCTGCCGATCGTAAACCACGTGCAGGTTGACGATCGGCGAGCTCCCGAGCGCCTGGGCGTCGATCGCCGGGCGTGTCTTTTCTGTTCCTGGTCCCGCTAGACCAGGAACAGAACCGGGCGCTGCTGTCGGGATCATCTTGGCCGCTCGGGTCGGAGGCACTGCCAGGATGACGAACTGCGACTCGACTGCGGCGCCGCCGCGAGTCTCGACGAGGAAACCGCCCGCCGTCGGGACGACCGCCGTGGCACCGCGGCGCAGGCGAACGTCGACGCCTGCGGTAGCCAGCGCCCTCCGCGCGGCCACGTCGTGAATATCCGACAGCGGCACGACCGCATGCCCGACATCGCCGGCAGCGGCATCCCCCAGCAGGCCGAACTGGAAAACCTGCGCCGCCTGAGCGAGCGAGGCGTCCGCAGGCGCCAGGTTCAGCGTCGGGCGAGCGATCAGGTCCCAAACTGCATCGAGGGCGTCCGCGTCCTGTCCGTGTTCGACGAGCCAGTCGCCGAATGAGCGCGCGTCCGTCGCGGGATCGTCCGGATCGACCGTTCGCAGAGCCTGCATCGCCCGGGCGACAGCGAGTCGTTCCCTGAGGCTCACGAACTGGTAGCGGAGCAGCGCGCCCGCGAGATGCAACGGCGCGGGCAGACGGCCGCGGGCAAGCACCGCCCGCCGCCCACCGGGAGCCAGCACGGTGATCCGCAAGCGAGGCTGCAGCGTCACGAGATCCTCGGCTCCGATGTCGCGAAGAAGCCCTCTGTAGGCGACGCAGCAGCGCAGAAAGACATGCTGTCCGTTGTCCATCCGCAACCCGTCACGATCGAACGAGTAGGCGGCGCCGCCGAGTCGGCCGCGAGACTCGAGCAGGGTGACGGCCGCGCCGTCCCTCGCGCAGCGGAGCGCCGCGGCGATGCCGGCGAGACCGCCACCGACGACCGTCACCGACCGCTCTTTCACGCCGCCCTGCCGATCGGTGTCGACGATGTGCGGGCGGTCGCGAGGCTCCGCAGCGCGACCCACGCCTTCTGCCAGGTCGTCAACGCGATCCGCCCAACGAGTACTTGAGCCGGATCCTGGAGGATCCGGTCGAGGATCGAACGGTAGATCCCGGTCATCGCCAGGACGCAGGAAGCGCTGCGAGAATCGAGCATCGCCGTCAGCTCCAGCCCCCGATCGAACCATTCCCCGGCGCGGGTCGCCTCCAATCGGACCAGGTCCGAGGCCCGGGCGGCGCCCGCCGCTGGCGCGCCGTCGAAGCCGAATCGCCGCAGGTCCTCAGCCGGGAGATAGACCCGTCCGAGCCGCTCATCCTCGCGAATGTCCCGGAGGATGTTGGTCAGCTGCATCGCCACTCCGAGATCGTCGGCGAGTGCCGCGGCCCCGGACGGTTCGCGGCCATCGCTGAAAATCGCGAGACACAGGCGGCCGACCGAACCAGCAACCCGCCGGCAGTATCCGACGAGCTCGTCGAAGGTCTCGTAATGGGTCCCGCGAACGTCGAACTCGACGCCCTCAACCAACAGGATGAGGGCGTCGATCGGCAGGTTGTAGTTGGCACAGCTGTGCGCCAGCGCGGTCCGGACCGGGTCATCCAGCCCAGCGCCGTCAACGGCGAAGCCCGGACCCGTGGCGCCGTCGACGAGCGTCGCGAGCATCGACCGCTCAGCCGCGAGCGCCGCCAGCTGCCGGCCTGAATCGGCGTCCTCCTGGACAGCGCTGTCGCCGATGTCGTCGACCCGCCGAGCGAACGCGTAGACCGCGCACATCGCCTGGCGCTTGAAGCGCGGCAGCAGGCGGATGCCGTAATAGAAGTTCGCCGCCTCGGCCCTGGTGATCTCCTCGCAGCGGTGGTAGGCGAGCTCGATCTCGAATGCGGGCGTCTTCATCGCCCCGCTGCGGTTCTCAAGAAGCTTCCGGCGAATGCGAGCGTCCGGCGTCGCGCGCGTCCGCCCCGAGCGACGCCGTCGTGGCGTTCCAGCTCGGACAGTGCCGCCCGACCGCCGGCGACGAAGCCGGCTACGGCAACCCGGGGGCGCAGCGGCAGCGACCGCATCAACGGGAGCCCGGCGTCGAGCAGCTCCCCTGCGCGGCTCGACTCGAGCACGATCAGCGCCCGTCTGGCGGCCGGCGGGGAGGCCAGTGGATCGTCGGGGTCACAGCCGCAGCCGATCAGGTCCTGGCGGGGCATGTAGATCCTGGAGCGGCGAAGGTCCTCGCCGATGTCCTGGAGGTGCTCGGTCACCTGTAGCCCGGCGCAGACCCGGTCGGACAAGGCAATGCGGTCCCGCGTGGCGTGTTCGAAGACATGCAGTACCAGTTCGCCGACCGGCGCCGCGGACAGGCGACAGTACGCGAGCAGCTCGTCGAAGGTTTCGTAACGACTGACCACCTGATCCTGTCGGTTGGCGTGCACCAGCCGGCGGAAGGGGAGTTCAGGAAGCGAGCACTCCCGGATGCTGAGCGCCAACCTCCTCATCAGCGGATGCCTGGGTTGCTCACTCGCATAGATCCGGTCGATCTCCGCCTCGACCTCGTCCAGCAGCGCGCCGCGGTCGCCGGTGGCTTCGTCGCCGACGTCGTCGACCAGCCTCGCGAACCCGTAGATCGACCGAAGGTGCGACTGTCGGCGCGCGCCCACGATGAAGCTCGCCACGGTGAAGTTCTCATCAGGAGCCTGTGCCAGAACCTCGTCTGGCGACGGCAGTGCCGCTCGCTGCTCGCGGTCGACCAGACTCATCGCCGCAGCCGGCCCAGCGCCATGATCGGGAATACCAACCGATACAGGTGGTAGTTGATGTAAAAGTCCGACGGGAAGCCGGTCCCCGTGTATTGCGGCTCGTCCCAGGTGCCCTCCGGGAGCTGGGTCGCGACCAGCCACCGGATCCCACGATCGACGGCGGCGGACGCCTCACCGGCGGCGTGCAACGCCAGCAGCGCCCAGGCGGTCTGCGATGCGGTGCTGGGACCGCGCCCAATCCATTCGGGATTGTCGTAGGAGCGCGCATCCTCGCCCCATCCACCGTCGGCATTCTGGTGCTGCTCGAGCCAGTCGACGGCACGACGCACCGGTTCGGCCCCGGGGCTGATGCCGGCGGCGACCAGCGCCGGCAGGACCGCCCCGGTTCCGTATACGTGGTTGACCCCCCAGCGGCCGAACCAGGAGCCACCAGCCTCCTGGTTGTCGAGCAGCCATCGGACGCCTCGCCGTGCGCACGACCCGGTCCCGCGCCCAGCGGCCACGAGTACCTCGACCGCGTGCGCCGTGACGTCGGCGCTCGGGGGGTCGATCACCTCGCCGAAGTCACAGAACGGCACCTCACGCATAAGCGACCGGCAGTTGTCTGCGTCGAACGCTCCCCAACCGCCGTCGGAGCTCTGCATCCCCTCTAGCCAGCTCAAGCCTCGCTCGGCCGCCGTGCGCAAACGTAGGTCACCGGGAACGGTCCGCAGCGCCAGCAGCACCTCCGTGGTGTCGTCGACGTCGGGGTAGTTCACGTTGGCAAACTCGAACGCCCATCCCCCAGCTGGCAGATCGGGCCGGCGTACGGCCCAATCGCCGCGTCCCGGGATCTGCTGGCCGAGCAGCCAGTCGGCGCCGCGCTCGAGCGCTTCGTGATCGGCGGGCAGCCCGGCGTCGCCGAGCGCGATCATCGCCAGCGCGGTATCCCACACCGGCGACTGGCAGGCCTCGATTCGTCTCGGGCCGTCGTCGGAGATCGTGAAGCGCTCGAGCCCGTCGAGCCCGCGTCTGATGACAGGATGATCGTTGCCGTACCCGCGGAGGTGCAGGGCCAGCATCGAGTAGACCATCGGCGGCTGAATGCCTCCCCACGATCCGTCGGCCTCCTGCCGATCGACGATCCAGCGCTCCGCCCGCGCGAGCGACGCGCGGCGCAGGAACGGGATTGGATGTCGCTGGTAGAGGCGCAGTACGCGGTCGAGCATGACCAGCGCGCGGCCGACGGGCGAACTGGGCCTTGGCGGCGACCAGGGCTCGGCGCCGCGCAGTTCTTCGATCCCAAAGGTCAGCGGCCGCTGCGGGCGGTAGGAGAGCACGACCGACAGCGCCACGACCGTCTGCCGCGCCCAGCTGGCAAAGTCATAGACGTTGAGTGGGAACCAGGCCGGCAGCAGGATCTGCTCCGCCGGGACCGTCGGAACCTGGTCCCAACTCCATAGGCCGAACAGCGCCAGCCAGATGTGAGTGAATACCCGAGCACGCTCGACTCCGCCTGCCCTGCGGATGTAGTCGCTCGCCGCCCGCATGTGCTCGAGCTCCGGACTGTCGCCCGCGAGTCGTAACGCGACGTAGGACTCGACCGAGGTGGAGAGCTCGCCTGGACCGTCGAAGAAGTTTGTCCAGGATCCGTCGGTGCGCTGCTTGGAGCGGATCCAGGCAGCCGTCCGCTCCGTGGTCTGCGGGTCGCGAACCCCGAGGAACTCCCGCACCAACATGTCCTCGGCATCCATCGAGACGTTGGTCTCGAGCTCGCCCTTCCACCACCCCGCCTCGTCCTGCAGCGAGAGGAGGTGGTCAGACGCCCTTGCCAGGGCTTCCTCCGCCGTGCTCGCGGACGCCCACGTCCGGTTCGTCGCTTCTCTGATTGGCTCCACTCACGTTCACACGCTATTAGATATGCGGATGGACAGCTCTCAAATTCCCCCCGCCGGACCCGATCTTGCCGACCTGCTGGAGCGCCGGTCGGGCGAGGCGATGGCGCTCAACCAGCGGTACCTGAACCGCCAGCTCGGCAGGGTCGTCCAGACGCTCGGGTTCGACCGCGAGTGGGTGCGTGGGCAGGGGTCGCACCTGATCGACCGCGAGGGCAACGAGTACCTCGATCTGATCTCCGGCCATGGCGTATTCGCGGTTGGGCGAGGGCACCCGGACATCAAGCGCCAGCTGCATGGAGTGATCGACGCCGATACCCCGTCCCTGACCCAGATCGGCGTGTCGACGTTTCCCGGAGCGCTGGCCGAGGAGTTGGTCCGGCGGGCCCCGTCCTCGATCGACGCGGCGATCTTCACCAACTCGGGGGCCGAGTCGATCGAGGCGGCGATGAAGCTGGCGCGCGCGGCGACCGGACGACCCCGTGTTCTTTACTGCGACCGCGGCTTTCACGGACTCACGCTCGGGGCGCTGTCGATCAATGGGAACGACGAGTTCCGCGAGCGGTTCGGCCCCCTGCTCCCCGGTTGCGACCCGGTCCCGTTCGGCGACACGGCAGCGCTCGCTGGTGAGCTCAGGCGCGGCGACGTCGCGGCGTTCGTCGTCGAGCCGGTGCAGGGCAAGGGCGTTTACCTCGCCCCCGAGGACTACCTCCGGACGGCTCAGAACCTCTGCCGCGAGACCGGATCCCTGTTCGTCCTCGACGAGGTGCAGACCGGAGTCGGCCGCACCGGCCGGTTCTTCACCGCCGAGCACTGGGATCTGCAGCCGGACCTGATCACGCTCTCAAAGGCCCTGTCCGGTGGATATGTCCCGATCGGCGCGGTGCTCTCGAGCCGGGCCGTATTCGACGCGACCTTCGATTCGATGGAACGAAGCGTGATCCACAGCTCGACCTTCGCCAACGGTGACCTGGCGTCCGCAGCCGCTTTGGCAACGATCGCCGTGATCGATGACGGCGAGCTCGTGCGCGAGGCAGAGCGGCTCGGCAACCTCCTGCTCGCGTTGACCGAGCCCCTGGCGCAGCGTTTTGAGATCGTCCGCGAGGTCAGGGGCCTCGGGATGATTTGGGGACTCGAGCTCGGCCCACCCCCTGGATTTGCAGCGCGCCGGATCTGGGAGGCAATCGAGCGCCGGCAGCCTGGCCTATTCGCGCAGATGGTCGTGGTACCGCTATTTCACGAGCACCGGATCCTGACCCAGGTCGCCGGACACCACGTCAACGTGATCAAGGCGCTGCCGCCGCTGACGATCTCCGAACACGACCTGCGCCACTTCGCTACGGCGCTCGTGAGCGTGCTCGAGGACGCGCAGGAGCGGATGTTCCGCAACTACGCGAGCCTGGGATTCTCGCTCGGGCGCCGCAGCCTCACGGCCGGTTAGCCCCTTAGGCGCGGGTTAGACCGGCCGCGAGGGGGCTTCACCGGTTGACCGGTCAACTACACTCGTTCACATGACAGTCGTATCTTCATCGACGCTGGACGGTGCCGCGCTCGAGGCGTGGCGCAGCTATCTGCAGAGCCACGCGGCGATAGTGCGAGTGCTGGACGCAGAGTTGCTCGCCGCACACGGGATGACGACCAGGGACTACGAGGTTCTCCTCTATCTGGCCCAGTCGCCCGACCGGCAACTTGCGATGTCGGCTCTGTCGGAGCGGACGAGGCTGACGCGCTCAGGGATCACTCGACTCGTCGACGGACTCGTCGAAAGCGGCCTGACCCAGCGAATCGCCTGCGCCAAGGACGCCCGAGTGTCGTACGCCAAGCTCACCGACCTCGGCTACGAGAAGCTCCGCGACGCCGGTTGCACTCACGTGGCAAGTATCGAACGGATGTTTTTGGCCCACTTCACCGCGACCGAGATCGAGGTACTCGCCGAGCTTCTGCGGCGCCTGCCTGGCGCACAGGTCGACGGAGCCTGCACCGTCGACTGACGATGGCGTTGGAGGCCGAAACCGCGCCTCGGATCGACGCCCGCACCCGAATCGGCACGGTTCGGCTGACCGTGCGCGACCTGGACAGATCCG
Organism: uncultured Solirubrobacterales bacterium; assembly: GCA_963805095.1. GTDB lineage: Bacteria > Actinomycetota > Thermoleophilia > Solirubrobacterales > Solirubrobacteraceae > Palsa-465. The sequence goes on along the minus strand of CAWDSW010000004.1, from coordinate 98,269 downwards.
CTCGGTTCTACGAGGAATTGCTCGGGCTCGTCGGGTCCGACCGGCCGGAAGGGACGCTCGACCTCGGTGCTCCTGGTGGCCCGCCGCTGCTCGAATTGCGCGCCGACGACGACGCCCCAGCCCGCGACGCCCGTCTCACCGGGCTCTTCCACTTCGCGATCCTGGTTCCGACGAGACGCGCGCTCGCAGCGTCCCTGGTTCGCCTCGCAGAGGGCCGCTGGCCGCTGAGCGGTGCCTCTGACCATCTCGTCAGCGAGGCTCTCTACCTGAACGATCCCGACGGAAACGGAATCGAGATCTACCGAGATCGAAATCGATCGGAGTGGCGCCACGACGGGGCGGGGCAACTGCAGATGGGGACTCTGCCACTCGATCTGCGAGGTCTCGTCGCGGAGCTCGAGATGACCCCACCGGATCCCGACGACGATCACAGCGTCCGCCCGGAGACTCGGATCGGCCACATCCACCTGCAGGTCTCCGAACTGCGTGAGATCGAGGCTTTCTACAGCCGCGTGCTGGGGTTCGACGTAACCGTGCGGAGCTACCCCGGGGCGCTGTTCGTATCGGCCGGTGGCTATCACCACCACATCGGGCTCAATACCTGGCATAGCCGCGGCGAGGCGTCTCCCGCGCCGGGCACCCTCGGCCTTGATTCCTACGACATCGTGTTCGCGGAAGAGCGAGCACTCGACGAGGTTCTCGAGCGAGTGCGGGAGGCCGGGTTGGCGATCGATCAGGGTCCCGACCGACCCGGCGGCGCGCCGGGTGGGATCCTCGTGCAGGACCCGAGCGGCAACGCCGTCGTCCTGACCGTCTGAAGCCGGCCACGGTCTCCTGGCCGCTTTGAGGCTGTTTCAGCCTCTAAGCTGGCTTCCCAGGCACCGGCGACGTGGCGGAGTGGTTACGCAGCGGCCTGCAAAGCCGTCTACACCGGTTCGAGTCCGGTCGTCGCCTCTTGACGAACAGGGTGCAAATCGGGGATCGAGTCCGCGTAGACTGTCCGCACAGTTAGCGTCAGTTGTCGTGTGGCTGATGTCTAGCCGCTCGGAGAAGGTTCCCGGGCAACACTTTGGACCATGAGAGGAGAAGTGGTTCTATGAGCAGTCGTAGGAAGATCGCCGGGCTGGTGGCTGGCGGCGGGATGCTGGTCGCCGTGGCAGCCGGGATTGCAGGCGGGGCCGGCGTCGCGGCCGCCGCCAATTCGCATTCGGGGAAGATCGGCGGCTCGGTGTCCGTCTGGGCCGAATGGACAGGCGCCGAGCAGGCGCAGTTCGAGAAGGTGTTGAAGCCGTTCGAGCAGAGCACCGGCATCACCGTCAACTACGCCGGCAAGGGCAGCGGCACGATGGACACCGCACTCGAGGCGGCGGTCAAGGGCGGATCACCGCCTGACGTCGCGCTGGTACCCGACCCCGGCACCCTGGACACGCTCGCGAAGCAGCACGCGATCGAGCCGCTGGAGCCGGTCATCGGATCTGAGTCCAAGAACTACGGGGCCGCTTGGAACAAGCTCGCCACTGTGAACGGCAAGCTCTACGGCGTCTGGTTCAAGGGCGCGAACAAGAACACCGTTTTCTACAACCCGGCGCTGTTCGCCGCCGCCGGCCTCAAGCAGCCGCCCACCACATGGGAGGCGATGCTCAAGGACGCCACGGCGCTGCGAGCCTCCGGGACCACGCCAGTCTCGCTCTGCACTGATGTCGGATGGCCGGTGGCCGACCTGTGGCAGAACCTGTATCTGAAGATCAACGGTGCGGACAACTACAACGCGCTGGCGGTGCACAAGATCAAGTGGACGAGCCCGACGGTCACCAAGACGTTCACCGTGATGAATCAGCTGATGTCGGACCAGGCCAATCTGCTCGGTGGCACAAAGGGCTCACTGGCGAGCACCTACCCGGAGTGTGTCGATCCGGTGTTCCCGCGTCCGGGGACCGAGCCAAAGGCGGCAATCGTGATCGAGGCCGACTTCGTCACCACCGAGGTCGTGGCCAACTCGAGCAAGTACCACGCCGGCACGAAGGGCAAGGGCGGCAAGAAGTGCACCGCGAACCCCGCTCAGACGCCGTGCTACAACCTGTTCGCGTTCCCGGCGCCGGCTGCCGACAAGAAGAACACCAACGCGATCCAGGGCGCGGGTGACGTGGGGATGCTGCTGCACAGCACGCCACAGGCGAAGGCGCTGATCAAGTACCTGGCGGATCCGCAGAGCGCGACCATCTGGGCGAAGCTCGGGGGCTTCGCGTCGCCGAACAAGAAGGTGCCGCTGTCGGCCTACCCGGACTCCGTTTCGCAGGCGGACGCGAAGCAGTTGGTCAACGCCAAGGCGTTCGTGTTCAGCCTCGACGACCTGCAGGGCAGCTGGGAAAAGGACATGTGGAACGACATGCTCCAGGACGTCAGGTCGCCGACGTCGGCCACAGTGAAGTCACTCCAGCAAACCATGGAGAAGCAGGCAACCCGGGCGCTGGGTCACTGATCCTCGTCTCGACGTGGTGGGGCGTCTCGGCGCCCCACCACGATTGACGCTTCGATAGCAAACGTATGGCAGCCGTAGTTGCCGATAACCGCGGGATTCGCCGGCCGCGGTTCCGCCTGCCGTCAGGCATGACCAAGAACGGGCGGCTCGCCTCGCTTGCGTTCCTCGCGCCTGCAGCGATCTGGCTGCTGTTGCTGGTCATATATCCGCTCGTCGCCACAGTGCGATACAGCGTGCTCGACGAGTCCGCGACCCGATTCGTGGGGCTGGGCAACTACAAGGCGATCTTCTCCACCGCCGCGATTCTCACGACGTTCCGCAACAACGCGATCTGGGTGATCGTGTTTCCGTTCATGGTCACCGTGATCGGTCTGATCATCGCGGTGCTGGCTGAGCGGATTCGCTGGAGCACCGCGTTCAAAGCCGTCATCGTGATGCCGGTCGTGTTCAGCGCCACGACCTCGGCCCTGATCTTTCGCACCATCTTTGACATTTCACCGAACATCGGCGTGGCCAACGCCGTAATCCAGACGGCCGGGGATTGGGTCCGCCCTCCGGGGGCCTATCCGACGTCGACCACCGGCCAGCCGGTCTCGGGGCTCATCGCCAGCGGCGTCAAGGTCAAGGACGGTGGCCTGATCAGCACGCGCACGGTCGGCAGCGGCCAGTCGATCCAGCTCGGGATGATCGGCATCAGTCCCGGCACGCTCGCGCTGCTGCAGGCGCGACCAGCTGCGAGACCCCGCGCACGGGCCGGGTCGGTCACCGGCGTTGTCTGGCGCGACTTCTCGACGTCACATCCGCTGGCGCGCGGACGCATCTTCCCAGATGAAAACGGTCTCCCGGATCTAAGCGTCAGCCTGGTCTCCGCCTCGGGGGCCAGCGTCGGCAGCGCCACCACCAACAGCCGGGGCCAGTTCACGCTCGCGACGCCGAAGGGCGGCGGGCCCTACCGGGTCAGCATCGCCTCGAGCAATTTCCGGAGCCCGGTTGCAGGACCCGACTGGCTGGGCACCGGTTCGGTCACGCCGACCAGTGGCCTGGGTGCAACCGCGCAGGCGCTGCTCAGCGTTCCGCTGATCGATCTCGCGATGATCCTGGCCTACCTGTGGATATGGGCCGGCTTCTCGATGATCATCATCGGAGCCGGCCTATCGTCACTGAATCCCGAGGTTCTCGAGGCCGCCCGGACCGAGGGGGCCCGTGAGTGGCAGGTGTTCCGGAGGATCACCGTGCCGATGCTCTCGCCAGTGCTGATCGTCGTGTTCGTGACAATGGTGATCAACGTCCTGAAGGTGTTCGACATCATCCTGAACATGGCGCCAGGGTCCTCTCAGGCAGGGGCGAGCACGCTGGCGCTCGAGATGTACAACCAGGGCTTTACCGGGGGAATTCACTCCGGGCTCTCGAGCGCCATCGCGGTGATCCTGTTCCTCCTGGTCGTGCCTGCGATGCTCTTCAACCTCAAGAGGCTGCGCCAATGACAACCGCCGAGGCAAGCGTCGCCAGAGCCGTACCGCGCCGAGCCCGTCTCGCTGCCGTCGGCCGACGGCTGCGCCCGTCCCGGCTGGCGCTCAACATCGCGCTCGTGGCGATCGCACTGGTGTGGCTCGTCCCAACCATCTCACTCGCGATCATCTCGCTGCGCCCGGAGGCGCTATTTGAGACCTCCGGTTGGTGGAAGATCTTCACGGCGCCGTCGGAGCTGACGTTCCACAACTACACCACCCTCGTGAAGAGCGGTCTCGCCGCCGGCGGCGTGCTCAGCTCGCTGCTGACGTCGCTGGAGATCACGGTCCCGGCAGCGATCCTGGTGACCGGCGTATCGAGCATGGCCGCCTACTCACTGGTGTTCGGCAGCTGGAGAGGCCGCGATGCCGTTTTCCTATTCATAGTCGCGCTCATCGTCGTACCCCTCCAGGTCGCGCTGATTCCCGTGGTCGAGCTTTACCACACCATCGGGAACATCACCGGGTACAACCCTTTCGGCTCGATCATCGGAGTTGTCATCTTCCATGTCGGGTTCGGCTTGCCTTTCGGGATCTTCCTGATGAGGAACTTCTTTCTGGGGATCCCGCGTGACCTGATCGAGGCTGGCAGGATGGACGGCGCCCGGGAGGGCAAGCTCTTCCGGCGAGTGGTGCTGCCGCTCGGGCTCCCCGCCATAGCCGCGCTGGCCGTCTTTCAGTTCGTGTGGGTTTGGAACGACCTGCTGGTCGCGCTCATCTTCCTGGGAGGCAACCCGCATGTGCCACTGACCGTGTTCCTATTCGATCAGACTCGATCCCTGGCTGAGGATTACTGGATCATCGCAACCGGTGGCATCTTCTCCATCCTCATCCCGCTGGCCGTGTTCTTCGCGTTTCAACGACACTTCGTCCGCGGCATGCTTGCCGGCTCGGTGAAGTGAGGAGGTGACATGAGCCGCGTCGTTCTGAACAACCTCACCAAGACCTATCGCGGCGGGGTGGTCGCCGTAAACGACGTTTCCCTGGAGGTGTCCGACGGCGAATTCGTGTGCCTCGTCGGTCCCTCCGGATGCGGCAAGACCACCGCGCTGCGGATGATCAGCGGCCTGGAGGAGATCAGCGGCGGCGAGGTCAAGATTGGCGATCGGGTCGTGAATGACCTGCCCGCGCGCGAGCGGGACCTCGCCATGGTCTTTCAGAGCTATGCGCTGTATCCGCACATGACCGTGTTCCAGAACATCAGCTTCGGGCTCGAGATCCGAAAGGTTCCCAAGCGCGAGCGCGAAAAAGTCATCCATGACGCAGCAAGGATCCTTGATCTGGAGCCGTTGCTGGACCGGAAGCCGGGCCAGCTCTCCGGTGGCCAGCGCCAGCGCGTCGCCCTCGGCCGTGCGATCACGCGCCACCCCGCGGCGTTCCTGATGGATGAGCCGCTGTCCAACCTCGATGCGAAGCTCCGGGTTCAGACCAGAGCCGAGATCGCGCGGCTGCATCACCGGCTCGAGGCGACGATGATCTACGTCACGCACGACCAGATCGAGGCGATGACGATGGCGGATCGCATCGCCGTGCTCAGAAGCGGGGTGCTCGAGCAGATCGGTTCGCCGCGCGAGCTCTACGAGCAGCCGCAGAATCGCTTCGTGGCCGGATTCATCGGTTCGCCGTCGATGAACTTCCTGGAGCTCGACGTCCACGGAGAGGGCGGCAACGTCTCACTGGTGGGGGGTTCCGTCGATGTCCGCTTGACTGATGCCCAGGCAGCCGCGCTCGCGGCCGCGAACGTGCAGCGGGTGGTGCTCGGTTTCCGACCCGAGCATCTGCGTTTGAGCCGCGACAGCGATCGAGGTATGCACGTGTCGACTGACGTCGAGGTGGTCGAGTTTCTGGGCAACGGCACGTTGCTTCACGCGACCGCCGACGGGGTGGATCTGGTCGCGCTCGTCGACGATGCCAAGCACGTGTCGGTCGGGGATCTCGTCACGCTGTACGCCTCGCCGAGCGCCCTCTACTTCTTCGCGATCGAGTCGGGCGAGGTCATCGCGACCGGTGGCAATGGGTCACGGCCTGCTTGAGGCGCTGTCAGCGTCACTGGCCACGAGCTCGGTCCGCAACTCGTGGCTGCCGTCGGACAGCGGGGCCTCATAGAAGAGCCGATAGCGCCCCTGCGGCAACGCCACCACATCCAGGTACCGGGCGTTCGACACCGGCCGCGTGCCGAACGCTGCGAGACGCCCCGAGGCTTCGTCCCAACGCGCCAGGCCGGTCCGCTCCTCGAAGTTCTCCCCCTTGCTGGCGCGCCCGTCGTAGCTCGCGCGGCCATCGCTTAGCACCGAGGTCACACGCGCTCCGCGCGCGTCCCACAGCCCATGTCGACCGTCGAGTACGGTGCCGTGCCAACGCCACCGAAATCCGTCCTCGCTCGTGGCAGAAGCGGTGCTCATTCGGTCCTCCTCGCCCCGCTCCTCGAGCGGGTGAGTACAGAGCCACGCCCGCCAGCCTCCTCGCATCCGGCGGATCACCGGATCCTTTACGCCGATTCGCTCGTCACCGGCGAACGCGACTCGCGCCTCGGAATCGACCAGGCGCTCGGGCTCGTCGGCCTCGAGCACGGCGATCCACCAATGCTTGCTGCCCGGCGTCGCACAGGACAGGTACAGCCGCCACATTCCCTCGCTCGTGTGCAACAGTGCTGGCCGCTCCAGCGATTCGGCGTTGAACTGCGACCTGTTTAGTCGCGCGACAGTCTCAAGCCGCTCGCCGTCGTCGGAGCGTGCGAGTACCACCTCGGCGCCGCGCTGCTGAGGCGCACGCAGACGGTAGGCGATCACGAATGTCAGATCGGAATCGAGCGTTGCGCTCGGAGCGCCCGCCCAGGCGCCCTGGCCCGTTTCGGGCGCAGGGACCGCGACCGTGGCAGGCGCGCTTCCGGGTGCCGGAAAGGCGAAGCTCAATCACAGCATCGTACGCACGCAGTTGAGCGCCTCTTAGAGCCTGTCTCAGAACCGGGGTCCGCCGCCAGACGCGTGCCAGGGTTTTGAGACAGGCTCTTATTGCTGACGGTGGCGCTGAGGCGGCTGCGGAGCGTCACAAGCGCTTGCGCGACCTCCGCACCGCCGAGTAGGATCGCGCCGGTAATTGGGATCTCAGGGGGCCGGCGGCGCCGGGCGTTCCGGTCGCCGCGCCGCCCTGGTAGTTCTACGGGAAAGGCTCGATGAACATGGGAGCTACTGGCGGTTTTGATCCTCGGGCGGCGGCCGGTCAGTGGTGGGTCTTCGCGCTCGGGGGGTTGGTTGGAATCGTCGCGGGCGTGATCGTGCTCGTCGAACCGTCGATCAGCCTTGCGACGCTGGCGGTCATCGCCGGGATCTTCCTGCTGGTCGACGGAATCATCGAACTCGTCTTCTCACTCGTGAGCTCGACCGAGAACCGGGCGCTGACCGCGATCTTCGGTGTCGCCACCGCCGTTATCGGCGTGATCCTGATCCGCCATCCCACCGGCGCCGTGGTTGCGATCGCGCTTCTCCTCGGACTGTGGTTGCTGATCTCCGGACTCCTTCGTCTGATCACCTCCCTCGCGGCCCACCAAAGGTCGTTTGGCTCGGCGTTGCTGGGGTTGCTGGAGCTTGTCGCCGGCATCGTCATCGTCTCGAGTCCCAACATCGGCGTCACGACCCTCGCGGTGCTGATCGGGATCGCCTGGATACTCCGCGGCCTCGCGATGGTCATGGTCGCCTGGACGCTGCGGGGCCTGCGCCATGGCAGCGATGACAAGGACCTGAACGGCGTGGCGTCGGCATCGACCTGAGCGATCTTGGCGTCGGAGGCTGATTCGCCTCACGCAGTCGCGGCAGAATGGCGGGAATGACCGAATTCGGCGATCGGGCTCCGACCAGTCACGAGCGAATGAGCGGACAGCCGTGGGATGCTTCGTACCACGCGGGGCCACCCCCCTGGGATATCGGGAGGCCGCAGCCGGCCGTGGTGCGCCTCGCATCCGAGGATGTATTCGCCGGGCCGGTCCTCGACGCGGGATGTGGGACGGGCGAGAACACGCTGCACCTCGCGGCTCTCGGCCTATCGGTCCTCGGAGTCGATGTGGCGGAGACGGCGGTCGCGAGCGCCCGCACAAAGGCGAAGGACCGCGGCGTCGAGGCTGAGTTTGTCGTCGCCGATGCTTTCGCGCTCGGGCGTTTGGCGCGCCGGTTCCAGACAGTGTTGGATTGCGGACTGTTCCACGCCTTGGACGCCGGTGAGCAGCGGAGCTACGCGGCTAGTCTCGAGTCGGTAACCGAGCCGGACGGAACCGTATACGTGCTCTGCTTCAGCGACGAGAGGCCTGACACGGGCCCGCACCCCGTCACTCGTGAACAGTTGAGAGCCGCGTTCGAGAGCGGCGCTGGATGGAAGCTCGCCGCGATCGAGCCTGAGCGCCTGCAGACGAGGTTCCACGGCGAGCATGGCGCACCGGCGTGGCGTGTGACGATCAAGCGCTGCTAGGCCACCGAACCTTCCTGGACGCTCGCCGGACATCATTCGCTACACAGGACGGTCTGTGCGCTATTGCGGACGGATTCTGGTATCAATCAGCGCAACAACGCACGCGGACGCCAGCGAGGAACACCTGCGATGACTCGGTCAATCGACCGCACACTCACGACCCATGCCGGGAGCCTGCCGCGACCGGATGATCTGATCGAGCTCAGCCGTCAACGCATTGACGGCGAGCCGGTCGACGAAGCCGCGTATCAGGCGAGACTACGAGAGGCGACCGCACAGGTCGTCAGCCGCCAAGTGGAACTCGGTGTCGATATCCCGAACGACGGCGAATACGGCCACGCGATGGGCGCGAAGGTTGACTATGGGGCTTGGTGGAACTACTCGTTCGCGAGGCTCAGCGGCGTCGCTGAATGGGATCGATGGGAGAACGCCGCAGTTTCATCACCGGGCGCGATACAGCTTGCAACGTGGGATCGACGGCGGGACTGGAACCGATTCGCCGAGGCGTTCGCCGATCCGGACTGGGGCTTCGCCCCGAAGTCAAAGGCCACGAAGGAAACCGCCGAGATTGGTTTCCTGGTCCCATGCTGCGTCGGGCCGCTCAGCTACACGGGTAACGAAGATATCCAGCGCGACATCGAAAACATGAAGGCGGCGATGGAACGAGCCGGCGTCGAAGATGGGTTTCTCTGCTCCGTCGGCCCTGGCAGCTGGTCGCGTATCGGCAACGCCTACTACGAATCCGACGAGGAGTTCGTCTGGGCGTCGGCCGACGCGATGCGAGAGGAGTACCTGGCGATCACGAACGCCGGGCTGACGGTCCAGATCGACGAGCCTTCATTCGCGTCGAACTGGGATCAATTCGACCCCGAGCCGTCGCTCGAGGACTATCGAGCGTTCACGATGGTCCGGATCGAGGCGCTGAACCACGCGCTGCGCGGCATACCCGAGGAGCAGACGCGACTGCACTGCTGCTGGGGCAGCTATCACGGTCCGCACATGGGGGACATCGAGCTGCGCCACATCGTCGACCTGCTGTTGAGGATCAACACTGGCAGCTACCAGCTTGAAGGGGCGAATCCGAGGCACGAACACGAGTGGAGGGTCTGGGAGGACGTTGCGCTCCCGGACGGCAAGGTTCTGCTTCCGGGGGTCGTCAGCCACGCCACCAACGTCGTCGAGCATCCCGAGGTCGTCGCAGACAGGATCGAGCGCTACGCTCGCGCGGTCGGTCGTGAGAGTGTCATCGCGGCGACGGACTGCGGGCTTGGAGGCCGCGTGCATCCGCAGATAGCGTGGGCAAAACTTGAGGCGCTCGCGGATGGTGCCCGTCTCGCCAGCAAGCGGCTGTGGGGCTAGCGCGATGGCGGATCGACAGAGCGCCGCAAGCGCCTCGGCCCTAGACAAGCTCGAAGCCGCAGAGGTCGTTGCCCGCTTCTATGTCGCCGCGCAGCAATATGACTACGACGCGAGCGGGTGGGAGGCCTTCGAACCGCTGATAGCTGACGAGATCGTCTACCTGACACAGAACCTGAAGGACACGACGCCCGTGTCGCGGGAGGCGTTCCTCGAACGGTTCCGGGAGATCCATGATGTCCACGCGGCCGAGGGCCGCGGCTCGTTCTACGGGTTGTATGGCCCGATCGTCTCGATCTCCGGCGACACCGCAAAGGTGAAGCATCACATCGCGACCTGTCACTGGCGTGGACCTGAAAACGACGACTCGAGTTGGTTCTATGGCGTCGTTGACGCCGAGCTCGTGCGATCTCCAGGTGCTCCATGGCGAATCGCGCTCCTTGACGTCTCGAACACCGTCCGCATCGAGGGTCATCGTCCGCCAATTGACGCGTTTCACCCGTAGAGCCGTTCCTTCAGCAGGTCAGCGCAGCGCTCCGCGAGCATGATCACTGTCATGTTCGGCGGCGCAGCAGGAAGCGTCGGCATGATCGAGGCATCGATCACGTAGAGCCCGTCGAGCCCGTGGATAGCACCGCGCTGATCGACAACCGCCCAGCAGGCACGGCTTGGACCCATCGAACAGGTCCCGGCCAGATGTGCGCCGGCCGTTGCCGTCGACCGGAGCGCGGCGGCAATCCCGGTGTCGGAAACGACGTCCGCGCCGGGCCATAGCTCGTCGCCAACGTAGTCGCTCAGACCGCGCGAGCGCACCAGCGAGCGCACAGCCTTGACGCCGCTGGTCGCCCTCCGAAGATCGTCAACGTGGTCGTACAGCTTGAGCGATATTCGAGGCGCGGCATCGGAACTGCGGGACACGAGCTCCAGATGACCGACCGAGCACGCCCGGACCAGCGGGACCGCAAAGCTGATCTGGCCCGGTCGCGTGGTCAGTGGAACGATGTTCAGTTCGACCGGGGGTTCTCCCGGGATCACTGCCGCATTGCACGTAAGGCCCACCTGGAGCGGCGGCTCGATCGAACCGACGGCGTCCGCATCCGCGATCCAGGTCGGGTAGGGCATCGGATGGTCGCGCAGATTCTGGCCAACGCCGTCACGGCGATGCCTCAGCCTGATCCCGAGTCGGTCGAGGGCGTTCGCGGGTCCGATACCGGACCGCTGAAGGATCGCCGGACTCCCGATCGCCCCAGCGCAGAGCACGACCAGATCGGCGTCGATCCGTTCGCCGTCGCCCACCGTGACCCCTCGAGCACGGCAATCACTTACCTCGACTCTGTCCACGGTGACGCCCGGTCTCAATTCGAAGTTCGGCCGCCGACGCGCATCCTTCAGGTAGGTCACCGCGGTGCTCTGGCGGATGCCGTCAACCTGGTTGAGCGGAAGCGAGCCGACGCCCACTGCGCCCGGTGCGTTGAGGTCCTTGACCACCGGGTGCCCCGCCTCCGTGCATGCAGAGAGGAACGCCCGCATCACCGGCCGCAGCTCGTCACCTGGAAACCGTCGAATCGGAACTGGGCCTCCGACGCCGTGCCAGTGACCTCCGGCGCGGTCGTCCTCAGCGCGTATGAAGTAGGGAAGCACCGCCTCCCATGACCACTCGTCGTTGCCTAACTTCACCCAGTCAGCGAAGTCGCGAGGCTGCGGACGCAGCGCGTTCGTCCCGTTCACCGCGGAGGATCCGCCGACAACCCTGCCCGCCGGGATCGGCAGTTGGGCATCAGCCGCGATCCCGAATCCGGGGCCCACAACGGTTTGCGCTGCCGCCCCCTCCGTCCTATAGGCCCAGTCGTGCTGCGTCCCGCCGAACTTCCACGCGCTTCGAACCTCGGTCGGCATCTCCGCGGTAGTGGGGAAGTCGGGGCCGGCTTCGAACAGCAGAACCGAAGCTTCCGGTTGCTCGCTGAGTCGGGAGGCAACGACGCTTCCAGCAGAGCCGGCTCCGACGACGATGATGTCGGTCAACCGTGCGGCGGACTAGCCGACGATGCAGCAATCCGCATGCCGGTTGCCCGCAAATCCCTCGACCACAGCTGCTCAGAGGCCAGCCTGGCGCCTTCGACAAGGCTCCCGAGCTTGGCCCAGCACACCTCAGGGTCGACATGCTCCCACCCAGCAACGGTGCTGAAGCCGCAGTCAGTGCTGGCGAGCACGTTGTCCCTACCAACCACCTCAGCAAACCTCACAAGTCGTTGCGCAACCAACCGCGGATGCTCGATCCGGTTCGTTGTGACGTCGATGACGCCGGGCATCACGGACTTGCCCTCGGGAAGGCGAAGTTCCTGGAACAGCTCCCATTCATGCTCGTGCCGAGGATTGGCCGCCTCGAAGGAAAACGTCCCCACGTTCGCGTTGAGCACCGATCCGAATATCGCCTCGAGTGGAACGTCTCGATGGTGGGGCCCACCGTAATTGCCCCAGCAGAGGTGCAGTCGCAGCTGCTTGGGCGGAATCCCGTGCAACGCATGGTTCAAGGCCTCGATCGCCGCGGCGAGGTGACTACTTGGATCGATGATGTCGGAACCCTCGGTGTGAACATGGGAAGCCATCGCCAAATCGGGTGAATCCAGTTGAAGGTTGAACCCGGCATCGGTCACCGCTCGGTACTCATATCGGAGTGCGTCAGCCAGCGCCAGTAGATAATCCTCGTGTGACTTGTAGAACCGGTTTGGAAAGTTGAACGCGATCTGGCCCGGAGTCGCCGCCCCGAGAAACGCTCTCGACGTCGGGACGTCTCCAAGCGCGGTCTTGAATCGTGCGATATCGGCGTGGATCGCCTCGCGATCGGAGATCTCGATCGGCGCCACGCAGCTGAACATCGCGGTCGCATGCGCCGTTTCCGCGTTCGCTGACCGCATCGCACGAGCGGCGACGCCTGGGAAGTCTGCGAGGTCATCGATCAGCAGTCGCGCCGTCCCGATCTCACTGAACCCGGAGAAGCGCTCATGCACGTATTGAGAGAAGCCGACCTTGCTGAACTCCCCATCGCTCGGAATGTCAATCCCGATGTCAAGCTGCCGCTGGACAACTGCTGCGGTCGCTGCGGCAATACGCTGCTCGAGTTCGGTTCCGTCGCAATGCTTGTTGTTGTATCTGTCGACCACCATGCGCACCAACTCGGGCGGTCGCGGAAGGCTCCCGGTGTGGGTCGTCAGGATGCGAGACTCGCTCGTCAAGCGCCTACCTCGACAGTCCCGGTACGGCGACGTTTGACTTGGACGCCGATGGCCACGGCCACGATTACGACGGTGCCGTTGACGGCATCCGTCACCCACGACTGGGCGCCAACCAGCGTAAGTCCGCTCGTCAGCGTGCCGAGGAAGAAGAGTGCGATGACCGTTCCGGGCACGTTATAGCGCCCCGGCCGCCAGGTCGTCCAACCCAGGAATGCTGCGGCCAAGGCCGGCACGATCGTCGTGATGTCGGCCGTATCCGGACTGGCCGCCGCTTCGGTGGCGACCAGTAGCACGCCGGCGATTCCCGACACAACCCCTGCCATGACGAACGACAGGAAGACAATCCTCGCCACTGGAAGTCCGCTCAGCCGAGCAGCATCGAGATTGGCACCCACCGCTTCGAGATGACGTCCGAAGGGGGTCTGTGTCATGACGAACCACACGACGATGCTGATCGCAATCATGATGATGAAGAGATCGGGGATGCCGACCACCGTCTCAGTACTGAGGTTCGTCAGTGTGGCCGGCAGATTCTCGCTGACTGGGACACCTTGCGTGTAAGCGGTGACCAGACCACCGATCACGGTCGCTACGCCGAGGGTCCCAATGATCGAGTTCACACCGAAGTAGGCCACCATCGCCCCGTTGAATGTCCCGATGAAGGTTCCCATGAGTATCGCCACGGCGATGGCCGGCACCAACGACCAGCCGTGATAGGCAATGAGCGCCGCGCACGCGATCGCGGAAATAGTCATGTTCGCGCCGACCGAGACGTCAAAGCGTCCAGAAATCAGCGGCGGCAGCATCGCGAGCGCAAGCACCGCGATCACGGATTGCGTCACCGCGATCGAGCGAGCGTTCTCGGGCGTGGCGAATGTGTGGGGTCGGAGGATCGTGAATATGACGATCATCAGCACGAATAGGAACGGCAGACCAAACCGCTCGGCGAAGTCGGTGCTCTTCCCGGCCGCATTGGCACGGCCCCTGCCGAGTCGTTTGTCGCGATCCACCGTCTTGGTCTCGTCGGTGATCATGCCGCCGCCGCTGTGTCGGCGACATATACGGCCTGTGCGATTGCGTCTCGTTCGATGCCCGGACCATGCAGCTCCGCACGAATACGTCCCTCGCCGAGAATGAGAACACGGTCGGCCATCTTGGCCAGCTCTTCGAAGTCGGAGCTGACGAGTAACGCCGTCATACCCTGCTCTACAGCCGTCCTGATCGATTCATAGAGATCTGCGCGGGCGCCGATGTCGATCCCCTGAGTGGGTTCATCGAGCAGCAGAACTTTTGGGGACATCGTCATCCACCGGGCCAGGATCGCCTTCTGTTGATTCCCACCCGAGAGAGAGGACATAAGCGCCTCGGGTCCAGACGTTCGGATCGCGAACGACTCGATCGATCGCTGGGTATCGCGACGTTCGGCAGCGTGGTCGTAGCGCAGCGTCCGCCAATACCTGCGCACGTGCGTGATGCTGACGTTCTCCCGCACCGACAGGCCCAGGTATGCAGCGTCCTGGTGTCGATCCTCGGGCACGTATCCAACGCCCGCCTCAATCGCGGCCGCGGGGGAGGGATGCTTCTGTCGGCGTCCGGCGATCCTAACATCGCCGCTCTCGTACGGATACGCCCCGAAGATCATCCGTAGAAGCTCTGTGCGTCCCGATCCCAACAGTCCAGCGATACCCAGGATCTCGCCTCTTTCGGCGGTGAAGGAGACGTCTCGAAGCGGCCCTCCAGCCAAATGCTCCACCTCCAGCACCGGATCCCCGGCGTGAGGCTTGGAGCCCGGCGGAAAGACGCTCTCAAGCGAACGTCCGATGATGTAGGTGACCAATTGGTCCTCCGTCAGCCCGGCGATCGGCCGCGTGATCACATGTGACCCGTCGCGAAGCACGGTAACCGAGTCGGCAAGCGACAGGACCTCCTCGATCCGGTGGCTGACGTAGATAATGGTGTGCCCGCGGCTCACGCACCGACGCAGCGAGTTGAAGAGCACTCCGACCTCGTGCTCCGGCAAGGCTGCGGTCGGCTCGTCGAGCACAAGGATAAGATCGCCGCTCTCGTCGGCGTCCGCGAGCGCCCGAGCCACTGCGACCATGGTCTGCGCGGCTGGGCGAAGCTCCCCCAGCAAAGTGTCGGGCTCCGCTTCAATTTCATAGCGGGCGAGCAGGTTCCGCGTGGCCTTACGCAGTTCACCCCAACGGATCTGACCCGCCCGCGTTGGGAAACGCGCTCCGATAGCAACGTTCTCCTGCACGGTCATGTGAGGGAACGTGCTCGGGTTCTGATGAACGAACCGGAGTCCGAGCGTTTCCGCACTGGCGGGAGACATACCCGCCGCTTGGTGGTCCTCTCCGCGCCGCGTCAGCGTCCCTGAATCGCCCTGGTAAACGCCCGCCAGAATCTTGACCAGTGTCGACTTACCAGAACCATTCTCGCCGAGGAGCGCATGTGTTTCGCCCTGGGCGATCGAGAACGAGACGCTGTCCAGTGCCTGCGTGGCGCCAAACGCCCGCGATACGTCCTTGATCGCGAGCGCTGGCGTCTTCACGTCAGTCATCTGGTGGTGAGGCTCGGGTAGCTAGCCCGCGATCACTTGCCGGTCCAGAGCTTCGTATACGCCGCCTGGTAGTTACGGGCGGGAGCAGGCAGACCGGACTTCGGGAGGTTGTGGGTCTTGTCGACGATCTGGAAGCCGCCACCCTCGTTGGGGAACGTCGACGGCTTCTGGCCCGCAAAAATGCGGTTCAGGGTGTCGGCGGCTGCCCAGATTCCCTGAGCATCCTGGCGCACGATCGAGGACACCTCCTTGCCCTGTCGGATCAGTGAGTAGTCCTGTGGGCTGCCCTCACCCCCATAGAGGGTGTATGTACGTCCCGAGCCGGAGATGGCGGTCTGGAGTCCGTCCGCTAGCAGGCCGGCCGGAACGAACTGGATCGACGTGACGGTCGGATGGTTGAGCAGCGCACTCTTCCACTGCTGCGTTGCCGGGCTCGGCACGTCGGCGAAGCTATAGGGCACGGAGATCTCGTGGCATCCGGTGCACGGCTTGATCGCGCTTTGGAAGCCATTGTTGATCGACGTGCAGACGGTGTTGTTCGTGCAGGTGACGTAGAAGAACGAAACCGAGCCGTTATTGCGAGCAATGATGTACTGCCCCAGCATCTTGCCCCACGAGCTGAACAGGGCCGCGGGATCCGCCTCGCCGGCTAGTTTGGTCACCGCGGTATATAGGGACTTCCCTTCCTTGCCCTTGTAGATCGGCGAATTGCAGTCGTAGCCCGCAAAACTGACCGTCGGGATGTGGGCCGCTCGGGCGTTTTCCAGTGCGCCCTTGATTCCCGGACAATCGTAGGTGTCGACACCGATGCCGTCGACGTGCGCCGCGATCGCTTGACGAATCAAAGCGGTGGCCGTCGTCGAGCTCGCCTTGCCGTCGACCACGGTCACGTGCCAACCGAGAACCTTCGCAGCGGCTTGGAATGCCTGCGACTGGGATACGCAGCTCGGATAGATCTGGCCGCACGAGATCCACCAAACGGTCTTGCCCTTCTGTGCCCGCGGGCCCTTCGTCGGTGGCGGTACAACGCCGCCGCTGCCATACGCAGCGCTGACTGCCTTCTTAGCCGCCGCGACGACTGATGCAGGCGTCTTGTGCGAATGAACGGTTCGCAGCGCGCGACCGCTCGAAGTCGACGCCGACAGGCAAACAATTGCGGCACAGAGAATCGCGGCGAGCACGCCGAGACGGCGCCAAGCCCCAAACGACTCGCTGAACCGCATAGAAACGCGTCCGACCATCACACTTCCTCCCTCTCCTCAAACATCCTCTAGATGGAACCTTGCTTCCACGAATGCAGAACCGCCCGATGACGCCCCGGCGGCTCCTCCTACGAATTCCCGCCGACGGAATCCAGCACGACGGACACCTGTGCAGGGCGGACGGCTCTTGTCCGTAAAGATGTACGCCAGTAGTCATACCACGTCAACTCGGCGGGCACAACCCTTTTTCAGTCGATTCCGCTGCTAATGAAGGCACCGTTGGGCCAGATTGCACCCTTACACGATCTTTATAGCGGACGGATTGACCGCTGAACTCGTGCGAAGTCGTAGACCACAGCGTCCGGAATCCTGGCTTGCGCGCTCAGACCCCGACCGGTGTCTTCTTCCACAGTCGCTCGGTCGCCATCCGCGCGCCCTCAACGAGCACTTCCAACTTCGCCCAGGCGATCGTCGGGTGCAGGCGTCCTCCCAGGCCACAGTCGGTCGCCGCGATCACGTTCTCGCGACCGACGAGGTTGGCGAACACCTCGAGCCGATCGGCGACGAGTTCGGGATGTTCAACGACGCTGGTCTTGTGGGACACGACTCCGGGCACGAGCACCTTTCCGTCGGGAAGCTTCACGTGCTGCCAGACCTTCCAGTCGTGCTCGTGGCGCACGTTCCCGGCCTCCATCTGGTACTCGCCGCAGTCAACCTTGAGCAGCAGGTCAACCATGTCCTTGAGCTCGATGTCCGTCGTGTGCGGACCGCGATTGCTTCCCCAACAACCGTGGAATCGGGTGAGTTCCTGCGGAATGCCCCGGAGCGCGTGGTTTAGCGCCTCGATGCGGATCATCGTAAACGCGCGGTAATCGGCGAGCGAGGGCTCCGGATCGAATTGATCCCAATTGGAAGAGAACGAGGGCTCGTCAATCTGAACCGTCAGGCCGGCGTTCGTGATCGCGAGATATTCCTCACGCAACGCCTCGGCAGAGGCCCAGATGAACTCCTCATCGGTGTCGTAGAACTTATTGCCGATCCGTGCCCAACTTCCGGGACCGACAGAGTTCAGGAAGCCCCGCTCGACGCCAGCGCGCTGCATCGCGTCCTTCATATTCTGGATGTCGCGCGCAATCGCCTCGTGGCCGGTGTACTCGAGCTTCTCGGTCACGACCGGAACCATCCAACCCACCTCGGGCTCGCCCTGCGCAACCTTCGCCTTTGGCGATAGGCCGTAGTCAGGGTCCGCGAACGCCTCGGCGAAGCGGTTGTAGTCACGACGCTTCGGCCAGGGCGCGAGTTGGATGCCGCTCTTCGGCGGAGCCGCCTCCACATCGTCCCAAGCGGTCCATTCGCCAATGCCAGAGAACCGGGGGTAGGAGTAGTTAATCCACGCTGCGTAGTCCACCTTCGTGCCCATCTCGTGCGCGTACTCGCCGTCGTTCGGGACGTCAAGCCCGATCTCCGCCTGGCGGCTCACCACGTCAACCGTCGCGCCATGAAGAAGCTCTTGATACGCCGCGTCGTCGACATCCTCGTTATCCATGCGACGACGGTTGATCTCAATGAGCTCATCCGGCCGTGGCAAGCTCCCAGCGTGACTCGTGAGGATGTGGTCTGTGCCGTAGCTCATCCGCTCTCTCCGTTCGCTCCGTTGTTCGCGACGCGCTCGCCGCGCTGCGAAGTGTTGTTTAACCGGCTGAAGCTGTCCGCGCAGTATATCGGACGGCGGGTGCCGCAGTATATGGGACGCCTGACCAAGCCTCACATCCGGGGGATGTCCGAAGGTGGCTGACGGCGCCTTGCATGCGGAGCCCGAGGCGCCCCTCCTAACTCGCACGCGGTGACACTCGCCGCCCGGTTCTTCGCGCCGTGCTCAGCCGCCCTTGACGTCCGCTAAATCCGCCAGCTAAGACGGTCCTGTCGAGCTCGGCCGGACGACCATAGCTGCCGCGCGGGCGCCGATCGCTCTACTCAGGTCGTGTTCTGCCCGATCGTCGGCAACGCGTAAACCGAGCGCCATCCTTCGCTCTGGGGCTCGCGCAGGTACGGCTCGAGCTCCTCTTCCGTGCGCAGAGTGACCTCTTCCACGGGCGGAACTGAGCCAACCGGGAACGCTGTGAGAATGTCGTCGTGAAGGATCGTCAGGTAGCGCAGGATTGCCGCCAACGGTCGATGAGCCTTGCGCGCCTCCCCATGTGCGGCCAGACCGACAACACCCTCAGGAGTCGCTGACAGCTCAATCGCGAAATGCCCCTCACCCTCTGAGAAGCGGCTTGGCCGGCGGTAAGGCTCGACTGAAAGATCAAAATGCCCGGCCGGCAGGTAGTTCTTGCCCGTGGTGTCGACTGCGTGTTCCATCGAGACCATGTCCGGGAACAGGTAGAGCCCGAACGAAGTCTCGGCCTCGCAGGCGTGGATGAAGGTCGAGTCATACTCTCCGCCAAACGCTTTCTCACGGAAGAACTCACGCACGGAGCGGTGCCAGTCGAGCACACGAAAGATCCCGGGCAGTTGATAACGCGTGCAGAATCGCTGAATCGCCGCCTCGAGCACCCACAACTGGCCGTGATTGTTGACCAAGATGATCTTGCGGAAACCGTCGTTGTAGAGGCCGAGCATGACGTCAACGAGCGTCTCCCGAACGACGTCCTCGCGAACGATCGCCGTTCCTGGCATCCCGACGTGGTGGTAAGGATGGGCGCCGAAGTTGAGTGGCGGAAGCGTGAGCGCCGGCGGTCTGCCATCCCTCTTTGCGATATAACGACGGACGCCCTCGACGATCTGGCTGCAGAACAACGTATCGGTCCCCGACGGCAGGTGAAGGCCGTGGTTCTCGGTGCAGCCGATCGGCACGAACACGATGTCATTCTTGTTGCGTTCGCTGATTACCTGGTGTCGAGGTGTCGTCTGGATATAGCTGCCGAGTTTGCCCCACTCGACGGCCGCCGGGTAGCCGTACTCGTCGAGAATCGCGTCGATCTCTGCATCGTCGGCGTTCCAAAGCTCGTGCTTCATCCGCCCAACGGCGTTGTCTTCGAAGAACAGGTCTGGTTGATCGGTCGCGAGAAGCCCAGGGACTGGCTCCTGACCGCCGTTATCCGCACCCATTAGAAACCCTCCTCGCGTTGCCTCGGCGCTAGTCCTGATGCAGGCTCTCGACTACTCGCCTGTCCTCGCCGGCCCGTCCGCCCGATACAAACGGCCCCCTTCCCGTCGATTATAGCGAACACGCGTCCCGGGCGTCAGCGCAGTGAGTTCCCCCAATAGTTGTTACGGCCGGTCCAGTTGACCCAGAAGGCGCGCATCGGCACATCACCGACGCTTCGAACCGTGTGCGGAACTGTCGAATCGAACGCCAGGCTGTCTCCACTCTCCAGAACCACCGTGTCGAAGGCAAATCGCACCTCCAACACACCCGAAAAGACCAGCACGAACTCCTCGCCGAAGTGACTTGTAAGCGGACCAGAATCAGCGCCGACGTCGTACACAACTTCAAGAAATTCGATCCCATCGCGCCCGTGGGGGGTAAGTCGCTCCCAGGTAACGCCCTCGCTCAACTCGAAGGTCGCTCGGGTCGTCTTTCGCACGAGGTCGACTGGAACACCGGAGTGAATGGGGACGCCACCGTTGGGCGGCGGCGGCGACGGTTCGACCAATCGTGGCGTTGATCCATCTGTCGCAGGGGGCGGCTCGTCGTGCACGTCGAAGAAGTAGTTCACCGGCACGCCGAGCGCGGTTGCAAGGTTCTGGAGCTTGGCGACGGTCGGATTGGTCTTGCCGGTTTCGACCTGGGAAATGAAGCTCGTGCTGGCACCTGACCGCTTGGCAAGCTCGCGCATGCTCATCGCGCGCTTCTTGCGGAGGTCCATCAGTCTTGATCCGAGGGTCGTTTCGGTCATGCGGAATTGGGCGCGAGAGTCGTCATCTTGGCTAAGTAGCGCTGAGCAGATTCGCTTGGACTGGGCTCGGGCAGGAACTCGCCCGACAAAAACGCATCATATCCAGCGGCATCGAGCGATTGGACGATAGCCGCGAAGTCAAGATGGCCAGCTCCCGGATGACGACGGTTCGAGTCGGCCAGATGTACGTGCAACAGATGGGGACCACCGCGTGCGAGGCTATCCGAGATCGATGTCTCCTCGATGTTCATGTGGAACGTGTCGAGCAGGAGTCCGACATTGTCAGCACCGATCTCGGCCAAGAGACGCAGACCGTCATCGACCGTTCGCACCGTTTCACTCTCGTACCTGTTGATCGGCTCGATCGCAATCCGCACCCCCTGCGCGTCTGCCTCCGCGGCGATCGTTCGAAGGCCGGTGACGAGTTGCTCTCTAGCGCGGACGACCGACTGGCCGTCGCACGATGCTGTCGCGATCATCCCGACGATTAAGACAGCTTCGATCCGCGCGGCGAACGGGAGGTGGCTCAGAAGGCGCTCCAGTGTGGCCTTCCTCATCACAGGATCGGCACTCGTCAACAGCAGGCCCTCCTCAATGTGCGCCTGCCCAGTGCCAATCGCCGGAACCTGCATCTGGTAACGACCGACCGCCTCAACCAGCTCGTCGGCGTCGACTAGCCGTGGGTCTCGAATTGCCAGCTCGACACCGTCGAAGCCAATGGCGGCAAGCTCGGCGATTCGTTCGCTCGTGTCGCCTACAAATGCGACCGCACCAAACTTCGAACCATGGGTCGAGACTACGACCGCCAGGCGGCGCACATGCTGACTGGCTTCGTCAGCCATCGGCGCCTAGCGTTCCACGAAGTAGCTGCCGGTTCCCTGCCCGTCTGCGAACCAGCGGGTGGTCACCGTCTTTTTGCGGGTGAAGAACTCGACAGCGTCGGCGCCGTGAGCATGGAGATCTCCCAGGAATGATGCTTTCCAGCCGGAGAACGGAAAGAAAGCGACAGGGGCCGCGACGCCGACGTTGACTCCGACCATGCCGGCTTCCACATCGTGGCGATACCTCCGCGCAGCGGCCCCTGACTCAGTGAAGATCGACGTGCCGTTGCCGAACCGACTCGCATTTACGATGCGGATCGCTTCGTCGAGCGTATCGGCGCGAACCACGCAGAGAACGGGCCCGAACACCTCCTCCTGCGCGATCTCCATCTCGGGGAGCACGTTGTCGAGGATCGTCGGGGCGAGGTACGCACCGCCGCCGGCCGTGTCCATATGACTCCGCTCGCGACCATCGATCAGCGCAGTCGCACCGCCCTCGATGCCGCGATCGATCCAGCTCTGAATCCGATCCCGTGCTGCGCAGGAGATCACCGGCCCCACGTCGGTCGATTCCTCTGCGCCGTCCCCGACACGCAGCTGGCGGGTTGCCTCCGCCAAAGTTGGAACCAGCCGCTCATGCGCCGCGCCGACGGTTACCACGACCGAGCCTGCCATGCACCGTTGACCGGCTGCGCCGAACGCCGATCCGATGATCCCGGTGACGGCGTCATCGATCACCGCGTCGGGCATCACGACGATGTGGTTCTTTGCGCCACCGAGAGCTTGCACGCGCTTCCCGGCACGTGCGGCGCGTTCATAAACGCTCTTAGCGACAGCCGCAGAGCCGACAAACGAAACGGCGTCGACACCCGGGTGCTCAAGGATCCGCTCGACCACCGCCTGTCCTCCGTTCACGAGATTCACGACCCCCGGCGGCAGCCCCAGCGCATCGATCTCCTCGAAGACGAGCTGCTGCGTCAGCGGCACCTGCTCCGAGGGCTTCAGCAGGAACGTGTTACCGCATGCCACGGCAAACGGCAGGAACCAGAACGGCACCATCGCTGGAAAGTTGAACGGAACGATCGCCGCGCAGACACCGACGGGCTGACGAACGAATTCGGTGTCGATGTTGCGTGAAACGTCCTCGAGGATCCGTCCCTGCATCGTCGTCGGAATCGCACAGGCGCACTCGACCATCTCGATCATCCGGGCAACCTCCGCGCGGGCGTCCACCAGGGTCTTGCCCATCTCGGTCGTTACGCAGCGCGCAATCTCTTCCCGGCGGGC
This sequence comes from uncultured Solirubrobacterales bacterium, assembly GCA_963805095.1. Taxonomy (GTDB): domain Bacteria; phylum Actinomycetota; class Thermoleophilia; order Solirubrobacterales; family Solirubrobacteraceae; genus Palsa-465. The sequence continues at coordinate 75,460 of CAWDSW010000004.1, read as the reverse complement.
GGCCAGACGCTCCCTCAACTCGAACAGCCTACGGGCGCGTTCCACAACGGAGACGGCCCTCCAGTCGGGAAGCGCACCCCGAGCAGCGGCCACCGCGGCGTCGACCTCTCGTGGCCCGCAAAGCGGAACCCGAGCGAGCACGTCGCCGGTCGCTGGGCTCGTGATATCGATGGTGTCTGCCGTCCAGGCTCGCGTCCAGCTTCCGCCGACGTAATTCTCGAGAACGCGAATTTCGGTGAGCTGGGTGGATGACATGTCACTCCAATCTCGATGACTCTGGCAACGACCCCGCTCAGCGGCAGGTTAGCCAATCTGTTCCTTGACGCCCAGAATACTGCACAGTGCATGTCTGCCGTCAGCGGACGCGACAACACCCGGAGGTCCGCAGGTCATTACTCGTTCATACCAGCCTGCGCGGCGAGGGCATGGAACACAACCGAAAAATCCTCGCCGCCGAGACCGCTGCCGCGACAAGCGGTCATCCATTCGTTCACCAGTGCCGTCGACGGCATCGGCAAAGCGGATGCGCGAGCGAGGTCGAGTGCGAGCAGCAGGTCCTTCTGCATCATCGAGCAGTTGAACCATGCCGGATCGGGCAACGCTCCGGGCAGCACCGCAGGCCCACGATGACGCAACATCGGCGATGACACGGCGCTACCCAGCATCGCCTCGACCGCCTCCGCCCGATCGACGCCGTTCAGTTCGGCGAGCAACACCCCCTCGCTGAACGCCAGCATCTGCACGGCAAGCGAGACGTTGATCGCGATCTTCATCACGAGCGCCTGACCGTTGTCGCCCATGTAGGTGACGCGCTTGCCGATGATGTCGAGGATCGGGCGCACTACATCGGCTGCCGCGCGATCGCCCCCGACCATCAGTGACAGGTCGCCGCTGGCGACGGCACCAATCCCACCCGAGACGGGGCAATCGAGCATCACGCCGCCTGCCCTGGCGACCTCCGCGGCGATCGCGCGTGAGGAACCGGGGTCGATCGTGCTCATGTCAACGACGATCGTCCCCGATCTCAGCCCAGCGACAACGCCGTTCTCCCCCGTGATCACCTCGCGGACGGCGCGTGCGTCGGTCAGCATTGCGAAGATCGCGTTCGCCCGCTGGGCGACCTCTCGTGGAGAAGCCACCACGTCGACGCCTGCGGACTCGAGCGCGGCCGCACGGTCCCGGGTGCGGTTCCACGCCACCACCGTGCAACCTTGTTCCGCTAGTCGCCGGACGATCCTTCCGCCCATTTCACCCGTTCCCAGCCAACCGATCACATCACCGCTCACACTACCTCCGTTCATTCGGCGTTCTGCGATGCAGGTGGCGCGGTCGCCACGCCGTCACGCCCGAACGCTGCCGTTGCTTCGGCTGCAGTGTCGGCCAGCAGTTGCTCGACCTCGGCATGAGTCGGCATCGCGGTCGAGCAGCCGTGGCGCGAGACGACTATTGCGCCGCAGGCATTGGCAAACCGTGCCACCCGCTCGTCGTCCCATCCCTGTAGCAATCCGAAGATAAAACCAGCCGCATAGGCGTCACCGGCGCCGAGCGTGTTGCAGACAGGCACCGAGTAACCGGCGAAGTACGTGCTCGAGACCTTCCCGCCATTGCTGCGCCGATGCACGGTCGAACCGCGACCACCATGCTTACACACCAACACCCCAGGGCCCAAGGCACCGACCATCTCGATGGCACTCGTCAAGTCGCCCGGTACGAAGGGCTCGCTCACCTCCGATCTGACAACCCGGACCGCGGTGCGGTCTTGTAAAGCGATCGCCTTGAACTCGTCCTCGGTGCCAATCACGACATCAACGAGTGGCAGGATGGCCCGCACCGCAAGACCAAAGCGCCGAGGATCCTCCCACTGGTCGGCACGGAAGTCGAGATCGAGGACAACCACCGTCCCGGCTGTTGCGGCGGCCTCAGCGGCAGCCGCCGTGGCGGACCTGGAGGGCTCACGGGCAAGATTTGTCCCGGCGATCTGAAGGACTCTGGTTCGCGCGATCGGCGCCTTGGCGACATCGTCGAGACCCAGCTCCCAATCAGCAGGACGATCGCGATAGTAAATCAGCGAAAAGTGGTCCGGCGGTTCGATCGACAACATCGCCAGGCCTGTCCGAAAACCGGGCTTGCGTACGATCGCCCCTGTATCGACACCCTCGCGCTGTAGGAACGAAACGACGAAGTCTCCTGGCGGGTCGTCGCCGACCGCGGTGAGCATCGCGACGTGGAGACCCAGGCGGCGCGCACCGACGCAAACGTTCGCCGGTGACCCTCCGACATACGCTGCAAAGCTCGTGACCTCGGTGAATGGGGCTCCGATGTCATTGGAATACAGATCGAGGCAGGCCCGGCCAACGTGAACAACGTCGAAGTCGCGGGCCGGCGGGATCATTTCGCAGATCATTCTCGCATTCGCGAGTGGTCACACGCACGACTCGCAACCGCACATGACCCGTGCCGAGTCCGCATCGGCCGATCAGAGTGCCGACGGTTTGACGACAACCTTGATCGCGCCTCCGATGCGATCGCGAGCTGTTGCAAACGCGCCGTGGATGTCGTCCAACGGGAACACGTGGGTGACGAGCGACGAGATGTCGAATTGACTCGCGCCCAGCAGAGCCGCAGCGCGTTCAACCGAGCGACCGCCCTCGGCGCGAGTACCCGCAATCGTAAGGTTGCCAAGTGCGATATGCCGTGCGTTCAGCATGATGTTCGGCTTGTTGGGGTGCACGCCGACGAACGCGATCCGTCCGCTCAGCTTCGTAAATTCGATCGCAGTCGCTGCCGAGGTCTCAGTACCCGCGCATTCAAGGACGACGTCCGCTCCCCTGGCGTCGGTGCGCTCGAGTACCGTCTCCACGACGTCACAGCCTGTGATGTCGATCACTTCGTCCGCTCCGAGTTGCAGGCCGAGCTCCAGACGCTCAAGACGCGTGCCAGCGAGGATGATCCTCCCCGCTCCGGTGAGCCTTGCGAGCACCGTCGCCATCAGACCAACGGAACCGGGTCCGGAGACCACGACGGTTTCGCCGCCCTGCAGATCGCCGATTCGTTGAAGGGCATAAAGCGCGGTGCCGGCCGTCGTCAAGAGCGTCGCGGTGTCAAAGCTCCAGTGGACTGGAATTCGATGGAGGCAACTCACGTCGCTAAGAGCGTATTCGGCGTATCCGCCATTTACCGTGAAGCCGTAATGACGGTGTCCCCGATCGACATGCCCGTAATTCAGGCAGGTCGTGTAGTTGCCGTCGAGGCAGTTCTGGCAGTGGCCGCAGCCGTGATGTGGCTCAGCTGCGACTCGGTCGCCCACGACTAGGTCGTGCACGTTCTCGCCAACCGCGACGACGGTTCCGGCGTACTCGTGTCCAAAGATGAAGTCGCCGTACGGAGGGTGATTTGGCCAGCCCCGCTGCAGAATGTCCAAGTCGGTTGTGCAGATCGCGCAGGCATCGACACGCACGATCGCATCGGTGGGGCCCGGGCTCGGTGTCGGGTAGTCCTCGACGATCCGCATGTCATCGGCGCCGAATAGGACGGCCGCGCGCATCGTTGCCGGCAAGCTGCCGTCCGGTAGCGCCTGCGTTACCCCAGTTGCGACTTTTGCTCTCGCTGTCATCTCCCAATCACGCTCTCAGTTCGCGCCCACTCCGGTTGAACGCGAATTCCGCTTCGACGGAGCCACAAACGAACCTGGCCCGGTCGCGACGACCGCCGAGTAAGACCAAGCACTTTCTGTCCGCTACTGCGGACAAGCATACGCCATATCCTCCGCCTGGTCAAAGGTCAGTCGACCCGCGTCAGCGGTCCAAAGGGCACGTCACGATCGGCCAACCCTCGAGCTCGTCCACGACGATCCCGGGCTTGGGGCTGCCAAAACAACCGAACAGCCTCTAAGAAACGGCGCCCACGCCGCACAAGTACGAGCACAAGGTGACCGCGACCAGAATGCAATCTCACCGCCATCGAAGCTCGTTCCCGTCGATCATACCGGACAAGAACTTGCGAAATGTCGTACGCGAACGTTCGCGTCAACTGGCACGATCTACAGCTCCGCAATCGCGAGATCAGCGCCCGCACGCAGGCTCGCCAGCTTGTCCCACACGACGTTCGGCACCACCGGCTGGTAGCCGACCATCGTCCCGAATCCGCAGTCAGGACTGGCAAGGACCCGTGAAACATCGCCCATCGCCCGGACGGCTGCCTTCAACCGCATCGCAACTACTCGCGGGTGCTCTACATAGTTGGTCGTCGTGTCAAGCACACCCGCGATGAGCTTCATGTCGTCCGGCAGCCCACGCGTGGCAATGACCTCGACCTCATGTCCGTGGCGAGGGTTAGCCATCGCAATGCCGAGGCCACCCACCTCTGCCCTTGAGATGATTGGCAGGATCTCCTCGAGCTCGACGTCGTCCATGTGGGGCGCCTCGTAATTGCCCCAGCAACAATGCAGCCGAACGCGTTCGCGCGGAAATCCAGCCACCGCCATGTTCAACGCCTCGATGTGCAGGTCGACAGCGTTCAGGAACACGGTCAGCGGCTGATCGCTGAAATACTGGTTGCGCTCCATCGCCAGGTCAGGCGCGTCAATCTGCAGGATCAAGTCGCTAGCAATGATTGCCTCGTATTCGCGCCTGAGCTCGCGAGCCAGCGCGAATAGATACGCATCGTAGGATTCGTAATAGCGATTGGTGAAGGTCGTTGCGACGATGCCGGGCGATGGAGCGGTCACGAAGCCCCTCGAGGGGCCAAGGCCAGCGTCTGCAAGCGCGCCGATGAGGATCTCGCAATCCTCCCGTGCCTCCGCCTCCCCCTCGTAGCAGACCTCGTCGATAGCCGCAGGCGGATCCACAGCCGCCTCACCGGTGAGAATGTTCTGCGACGCGGTCAACTCCGCCAGGTCGGTCGGAATCGGGCGATCCGCCACACCGCCGAAACCCCTCATACGCTGGGGTATGTAGATCTGGAAGCCGACCCTGCCCTGCTCGCCGTCCCCGATCACGTCAATCCCCAGCTCAATCTGCCTCGCGACGATCTTGCGAACCTCGGTCGCAGCCAAATCGCGAACCTCGGGGGAGCGGTGCGCACCGCCGCGACGGTCCGCAACCAGGGCTTTCGACAGCTCGCTGCTCCTCGGCAAGCTGCCAGCGTGTGTGATCACAATACGATCAGCCGTGCTCATGCGACGCTTCAGTCGTTACCGCTATCGGCTAGCCGCCGAGTCATAGGCGGTTCAGTTGGCGTAGGCGGGAGATCATCAGCCGAAATCGCACTCATGGGACACAGCGCGATCGCTTCCTGCGCAGCGATTCCCTTGTCTGGGGGCACCTCACCGTTGCCGGCTACGGACGCGTAGCCAAAGTCATCTAGAACAAACACCTCTGGCAGTACCTCCGCGCAGGTGCCATACCCTTCGCATGACTCAGCGTCAACCCGTACTCTCAACGCCTCCACCTCTCTCACGTTATCGACTGAAAAGGTGATCGATGGGCGGTTCATGACCCTCACGGCGGTCTATCGAAAGCTGCAGCTCGCAGATCCGCCAAGTATCTCCGCCACCGACGACGACGGCGTTCGCACGGCCGTAAAACCAGGTTGACTCCGGCTCAGCGCCGACGGCCCAATGTGACATGGCGATCGGTGACGTCACCGCGTATCCTCCGGCACCTCTCGCGGTCAAAACCGAATGACCCAACAAGTACGTCGAACCACGCCCTGGCTGTGAGTGCACGTCGTGTATCTCGCGGAAATTTGCGAGGAAGACGTCCCGCGACACTGGCGTCCGGTCCTTCAGGTTCGGCGTCAAGTAGATCATCTCGTCCGCTATCAGGCTCTCGATCACGTCCCAACTTTCCTTCCTGCAGTCATAGTCCTGCACCGCCAGGTAAAAGCGTGGCAAAACTGACAGCGCATTTAGCCACTCAGGAACGCCATCATCGACCATCGCCAGTGCCTCCCTATCGCTTCGCATCGGCTGATCGTCGGATCGGCCGCTTATCTTCTGGAGCGCGCATGGTCACGACCACGTACTCCTCCTCAATACTCACAGGGAGTGTCTCGGCTTTGTATTTCCCCGGCGCGAGACCTTGACTCGCAAGCTCTTCGTCGCGAGCGATCTCTTCGCCCGCCAGTCGCTCCGTCGGGAAGTAACGTGCTCGTGTCCGCTGCGGGTCGAAGTAGGATTGCCCAGAGCGTAAATCGAACTCCCACGCGTGCCAGGGGCAAGCGATGAGCGTAAGGCCCTCAACAAAGCGGTATACACCGGGCGTCTCCGAGCTCACCGGCTCGAGCAGCTCGCCGAGACAAATCGGCCCACCCTGGTGCGGGCACCGATTGAGCAAAGCGAAGAAATCGTCTCCAACATGAAACACCGCTAAATCTCTGCCGCCGACGGTGGCCCGCATGCGTTCGCCTGCCGGAATGTCGGTCACCTTGCATACGACGTATTTGTGAGCGACCGGTTTCGGCCTGGCGCCTGCTGAGTCGGATTTTATCGAGCTCATCCCAGCCGGTACCAAGCGCGCGCGTTATCAGCCATTATCTTCCGTCGCGTGTCGTCACCCACGGCGCCCAGCAAGAGGCTGACGTCATCATCATGCCAATGCGGGTAGTCGCTCGCGAACATCAACAGCTCATCGGAGTTAAGCCAGCCCAACGTTGCTTCGAGGAGCGCGACGTCGCTCATATCGAGGGGCGCGGTTGACAAGCGCACGTGCCGACGGAGCAATCGACTCGGCGGCTCTGAAACCCATGGGATTTCCCGCCTGAGTCCCTTCCAGTCCTTGTCGAGGCGCCACCACCACGCAGGCAGCCAAGCAAACCCCGCCTCGAGGACTGACACCCGGAGCGCTGGAAAGGCCTGGAAAATCCCTTCCGCCACCATGCTGATGATCTGAGCCGTATAGATCTGGATCTCGGCGGCGTATTCCTCGACGTACCACGAGGGCCATCCCGTCGCGGACGGGGAACCTTCAACGGTCCCGCCCCAATGCAGCCCCATGACCAGATCGTTCCGCACGATCGCTTCGTACACCGGATACCACTGCCGGTGTCCGTAGAGCACCGACGATCTCACCGGCAACAGCACCTGCACCACCTGAGGGTGTCCCCCGAGTCGGTCTATCTCCTCGGCCATCGCGCGCGGATCACGCCCAGCCACCGCCAACGATCCAACGAGCCGCTCGTCGGTTGCGAGCCACTCCGCGATCAACCAGTCATTCAGCGCCCGGGCGATAGCAGGTCCTAAATCAGGATGCCGAACCGACTCGACGGCGTAATAGCACGACAGCAGCGCCTTGTCGACCCCGACCGCGTCCAATATATGCGTGCGTATGAACTCGACATCGGAGGCGGGTACTCGACCGTCTTCTGGTCGCCAGTCGGCACGGCACGAAGCGGCGTACCCTGGCGGATAGGTGATTTGGGTTCCGATCGGACCGCCCCAACCGCGCCCTGCCAGGAACCGCCACCAGACGGAGTCCAGGTATGGGCCCAGCGCCTCCAGCGATTCGGGTACGGCATGTACGTCACAGTCGATAACCGAGCCCGCCCAGTAGTCCCGAACTGCGGGCCGGTCGGCATCGACCGCCATTATCGCCCGGGCCTGTCGATTGCCGAGTCAATTGACGTAGATCGGCCCACGCCGTGAGCCGGGGTGATCCCGTATAGCTGACGTGCCGTAAGGCTCATGATCCGCGCCCTCTCGGACGGCGACAATGACGGCGGCAGTGCGTCTTCCGGGGAGTCAAAGTCCCAGTGCGGATAATCGCTTGAGAACATGAGCTTCGCTGCAAGCCCGGCCGAGTCCATGGCTCGGTAGAGCTCGTCAAACCAGGTCGCGTTCTCAGGCTCCTCAACCGGTTGGGTGGTAAACCAAAAATGGTCGCGTAGATACTCCGACGGTTTCTTGGCTAGGTCAGGCACCTCGTCCCGCATGACCCGCCACGTCGCGTCAAGCCGCTCAGCGTACGCGGGCGCCCAACCCCAACCAAGCTCAATCAGAACCACCTTGAGATCAGGGAAGCGGTCAAACACACCCTCGAAGATGAGGCTGGCGAGCAAGCTGTAGCTCGTCTGAGCAAAGCCCGCGTGCTCTTCGAAGTAGTACGACGGTGCGCCGCACCCGGTGAGCTGCGTGCTCCGGTTCAGTCCGGGATGGATGCCGAGCGGTAGCTCGTGGGTCACCGCGGCCTCGACGATCGGCCAGTACCGCGGATTGCCAATGGGATAGTCGGTTCGGCTGCTCAACATCACCTGTACCCACCGGTCCGGGTCACCGTTTACACATCGTTCGATCTCTCGGACGGCGCCGGTAGGAGACTCGACGGCGATGTTGATCGAGCCGTACCACCTCGGGTCGGCCGAAAACCAACGATCAACGAGCTGATCATTTTGAGCCCTCGCGATGGCGATCCCCAGATCCACCGGATCGTGGGCGCCAACAAGCCCGGCCGGCAAGTTCAGCAACGCTCCTCCGAGGTCAAAGCGGTCGAGCAACTGTTCGCGCGCGAACTCGGGGTCGGTGCCGGGAGCGCCCCCAGCGGGGGGTACCGAATCAAGCCGGTGCACGAAGGCGCGTCCGCGCGGAATCTGTCCGACCGGCTCGATTCCCCGCACGCCGACCCGGTCCAGCCACTGTGTCCAGCGCTCGGGAAGGTAATCGTATAGTCCTGTGAACGGGTTACCTGTAAAAAGGCCCTTGGCCGGCCGACCGGCGCCGGCTGACGCCCAACCGCCGCAATGGGTGTCCGTATCAATCGTTTCGCATACGACGCTATCGCTCATTGCCTAAGCCCTCGCTCAAGGTCGATAGGTGTCGTCGACCTTAGGATGTAATCACCTCATTGGTTTGATCGCTCTCTGTCACCGGTCGTGACGGTCTGATCCTGCGCCGTCGCACGGTTAGCGCCACCGCGAGCGCGAGTGCAAGTCCGTTGAACACATCCGGCAACCAGACCGGTCCGCCGGCCTCAATCAGTCCGGTCTCGATGGTCGCCAGCGTGTACGTCGCCAGAACTGCGCCCCAGATGTTGAATCGGCCGTTCTTGAACTGCGTGGCTCCAAGAAAGACGGCCGCGAATGCGGGGAGGAGATACGGCGGCCCGAGATCCGCTTCGGCTGAACCGAGCCGTGCCGAGAGCACGACTCCCGCGAGTGCGGCGACAAAGCCAGACGCGACGAGCGCCCCGAATATGCAGCGGTACGTACGGACTCCGCTCAGTCGAGCGGCTTCTGCGCCGCCGCCCGTGGCGTAGAGACTCCGGCCGATGGACGTACGGTCAAGGACATACGAGCCGACGAGCGCCACAACGATCACGCACCATACGGGGATCGAAATTCCCGCAAACTTCTCAACGCCAAGCTGGTCAAAGCTGTTGGGGAAGTTGACGAACACCGTGTTATTCCCTACGGCCAGCGCCGCCCCGGTGAGCACCGACATCGACGCCAACGTGGCGATGATCGAGTCAATCCGTAGCCAAACGACCATCAGCCCGTTGCAGGCGCCGACTGCAGCTCCCACTACCAGTGTGGCCGCGATGCCCAGGGGCCACGGCCAGTGATCCTGGGTTACGAGTACGCCGAGTATCACGGCAGAAAAGCCCAGGTTTGCCCCGACCGAGATGTCGAACGCGCCCACGGCAAATGGAGCGATCACCCCGATCGCCAAGATTGCCGAGACGGAATTCTCATACAGAATCGAGTTCAGCGTCCCACTGGTCAGAAAGGTTCCAGGGATCCATATCCCAAACAGAATTACGAACGCCACCAAAATGTATGCCGCGCTGATGTTTCTGAAGGACAGAGCCCGTCGCGCCCGCCTCCCGAGCGGCTCCTGGGCGAGGACGACGTCAGCGGAGAGCTCGGACGCGACCGCCGGAGCCGAGGCCGCAGAGGGCTCGACTCCGTCGGCTGTGTGGAGGTTACCCGTCATCGACCGCCTTCCTGTGTCTGCCTCGGCGCATTGCAAAGCAGTTGCTGGTCACCTGGGTTCACGATTACACTCGCGCCGCAGTCGACTCCACTGGGTGGGTGCCGAGCAGAGTCGTCCACACGCGCTCTTCGCTGAGTTCCGCTCCTGTGAGCTGGCTGACGACGCGGCCTGAATCCAACACGATGAGTCGATCGCAGAGCTTGATCAGGTCGACGACGTCGCACGAACAGATAATAATCGCCGTGTCACGGCTTGCGGCATCGGTAAGCAGCTGGCGGATGGCCACACGCGCGCCGACATCTACGCCTTGCGTTGGCTCGTGCAGAATTAGCACCCTGGGATCTAGGCGCAGCCAACGCGCGATTACCGCCTTCTGTTGATTGCCCCCACTAAATGATGCGAGTGGCAATTCCGGATCCTGCGGCCGCAGCTCAACCCTTCGCATCCACTCGAAGACAACCTCCCGTTCGCGGCGGCGGCGGATGCCCGTAAAATCCTGCAGACCCGACAGCGACGGCAGTGTCATGTTCTCTCGCGCGCTGAAGGCCGGAATACAACCCTTCACAGCGCGGTTCGCGGGGACAAGGGCCATACCCAATTGCTTTGCCCGGTATGGCGAGAGCCTCCCGAGCGTGGCTCCGTCGAGTTCGATCTCGCCAGCCTCCAGCGGGTAGCTTCCGAATAGCAACTCTGCGAGATCATCGACCCCGGAGCCCGCCAGTCCCGTCACACCCAGAATCTCTCCCGCAGCCACCTCAAAGGACGCACCCTGAACGGCGTTCCCTGAAATGCTCTTGGCCTTCAACGTGATGCGTTTTTGTCCGGGCAGCATCTGCGTGCCACGCGTATGCTCGCCGACCAGGCCGCCGGCGATCGCCTCGACGACTTCGTCGTGCGTCACGGCCGCGACCGGCTGACTCATGACCAGGGAGCCCTCGCGCAGCACGGAGACCCACTGCGCGACCGCAAAGATCTCCTCCATCCGATGCGACACGTACAGCACTGCGGCTCCACGACTTGCTATCTCCCTAACTGCGCTGAAGAGACGGTCCACCTCTGGCTTTGACATCGACACTGTCGGCTCGTCCAACACAAGCAGGCCAGCATCGTCTTCCCAACCTCGCAGAGCGCGCGCAACGGCGATCATTGTCCGTTCGATCGACGTTAGCTCGCCGACTGGGCGTGTGAGGTCAATTTCGATCCCGAGCCGCAGGAGCAACCGGTGGGCCTGTATCGCCTGCCGGCGCCACCGAATCGGCATCAGACCCAGCGTCCCGTAGCCGTGGCCGAGGGCCAAGTTCTCGACGGCGTTCAGGCTGTCGATTAGGCCCAGCTCCTGGTGGATGAAATGCAATCGGCGGCGTCCCTCGCCCTTCCAAGGCGCGATCTGCTCTCCGAGTAGCTCAATACGGGCGCCCGGATCGGGCTGGTGGTAGCCCGAAAGCACCTTGATCAGAGTTGATTTGCCTGATCCATTCTGGCCGCACAGTGCGTGGACCTCACGCGCCCTCAGCGACAAGCTGACGCCTCTGAGAGCTTGCTGACCGGGGAATGTCTTACTCAGTGCCTGGATGCGGACGATGGTCTGAGCGGCTGGCGGCTCGTCCGCGATTGGCGCTCCTTTGGTTATCCCGCCGCTCTCCATCCACCCTCTCCGATCAGACGCTGAGGGGCCGGTACTCCGGACCCCTCAGCATCGACTCCCTCGTGCGACTGTTAGGCACTGCCATCGGTTTCTCGGTCGAGCTGTCTGCCGATTCCCTCGGCGACTGAACTGTTTGATCGACCTCCTGCTACTTCGGAAGACCCGGGCACTTCCCCGTTGACTTCCCGCTCTTTGTGATGCAGCCCCACAGCAGCTCGTAGTCACGAGCGGTCGAAGGAATGCCCACCCAGAACCCACTCGGCAGGAGCTTTACGGTCTTCTTGGTGAGAATCTGCGTGGATGGGGAGTCAGCCTGATCCGGAGCCATGGACTGCCCAGTCATGCCCCGGGCGAGACCGTCGACACTCAGCCAGCCCTGGCCGAGTACGTCGTATTCCATGTCAGCCTTCTCGGTCCCGGCCTTCACGTACCCAAGCTCGGCCGAGTCACCGACAAATCCGGCGATCTGCACCTTATTGGCCAGCCCAGCTGCCTTGAGCGCCGTCGGGAGGCCGGTGTTGTAGTCGTTCTGCCCGATCACCCAGTTGTAGGTCGGATGCGCCTGCAGGAAGCTGACGATGTTCGACGGCGCGGTAGTCCCGGCCGCCGTTAGTGGCAGGGTCATGACCGTGATCTGGCAGGACGGACATAGCCTCTTCGCTTCTGCCTTGATCGACGAACCAACCGTTGCAAAAAGTGGCTCCAGCGCAGTCGGGGCAACCACGTCGAGTAGGTTCACCGGCTTGCCCTTCATATCGGCGAGAATCCAGTCGTAGAGGTCAGCGGCCTTCTCGCCGACGTTCTTTACCGTGTAATAGTCAAGATCCTTGCCGGTGTTTGGCCAGCCGCCAGATTGGTAGAGCACCGGCACCCCGCGCTGATTGAGCGTGGATGCCTGCTGCTTCCAGGTTCCTAGCGATCCGGCGCCGGACATCCAGTACGCGGAGCAGTTCTGGTTGATGGCGGCGTTCAGCGCCGTCTGCACCGAATCCTCGGTCGTTCCGACGTCATACTTGTAGATCTTGATGCCGAGTACTTTCGCTGCCTGATCGAGCCCCACCGTATTGGTGTCAGCGACGATCGGCACCGACAGGGCGGCCGGATAGCAGATCGAGCTGCCCGGCTTCGGAATCTTTTTTAGCGGGGTGGTGATGCCCACGCCCGTGGGCGGATTCTCATTGGCCTTTGCAATCTTCTCGGCTGCCTTCAGATGCGCCGGACTGACCGCCACCGTCCCGGCTCCGGCAACGGCCGGGCCACCAAAAATCGTCAGTACGGAAACGGCGCCCGCCGCCAAAATTCCGACCACCCCTACGATGTGCCGGCCGTCTGGGCGCCTTCGCGCGCGCGACCAAAAACTGCGGCGGCTCCGCCGCCCCTTGGACCCGTGGTTCAACATAAAACCCTCCTCCTCCATTGGCTTCCCTCAACCCGCCGTCTGCTGCGGTCCCACTCACTGCCGCAAGACGCTCGCCTCAACTACTGGTGTGCCCCCTGAACCGCCCTGGGCCAGAAAGCATCGAGCACTTCTGTCCAGCATTCGCAACGCCAATCCGTCCTTAGCGGACTGGGCCGACTATACACTCGACGAATTAGAGCTGTCAAGGAGTCCCTGACTCGCAGTAGCGGATTATTTTCGACGGATAGCCGGTTAAACGCGAGATCTAACGGACACATCAGGCCGATACCCGCAGACGTCCGCGGTCGCGGTACAGGACGTTCCGATAAACGGACATAACCCGGCCCGCCTCGGCCGGGCCAGCCTGGTCTTGCCAATGAGCACGAGAACGTCCCGCTGAGCACAGGGTCGACCGCCATCCTCCCCGCGCTTGTGGCGCTGGTCCCACGCATCGAGGCCGGGTGTACGCCGGGTGTAGGCGACGTTCTCCGTGGCGGCCGTGCCCGACAGCCGGCCCCGCAGATGCAAACGCTTTAGTGGCCTGCGCCGAACTGGGCGCGCACCATCCAGAGCTGCTTCTCGAGCTCGCGCAACACCTCGATCCCGACATCCTGCGACGCCAGATCGAGCTCGCCGAGCCGCTCGAGCCGCTCGCGCAGGCGCTCGGCGACGTCGCCTAGGCGAGCGGTCAGCTCGCGCACGACCACGTGGTCCTCGAGCTCGCCGCGCTCGACCGGGGGCACCTTGCTGACGGCCAGTGCCTGCGCTTGCCCGTCGGGTAGGTAACCGATCGTGACCGCACGCTCAGCGACCGTGTCAGCCATGTCCCTCCACGAGTCAACCAGCTCGTCGAGCTGCTCGTGCAGCGGCTTGAAATTGGGCCCGACGACGCTCCAGTGCAACTGCTTACCGAGCAGCGACAGATCGATCAGCTCGACGAGCGTGTCCTGCAGATGGTTGCCCACGTCTGCGCGGACATGGGCTCCGAGCGGTGGAACGTGCGTGGCGTGGGTGGTGGTGGCCATGTGGCGCTCCTTGTCAGGTCGACGGTACCGAGAGCTTAGACCGCGGGCGGCGCGCGACGACGAGCGGGGGCCGCCGATGCGCGGCCCCGGGATGAGGCGGGTGTGTCGACCCAGCCACGCGTCAAGCCATGCGGAGTACGAGGATTGCCAGCAGCGCACGCTGACGCTCGCTGCCCAACCTCAGCGGCTGGTCATCCTCGATTACCCAAGAACTCGAAAATCAGCAGGGTCTCACCCCCGCGGTACGGGCATGACAGCGGCCCGAGCCAGGCGCAGGCGGCTATACTCGCGCCGTTCGCGCGGCTGTAGCTCAGTTGGCTAGAGCGTCTGCTTGCCATGCAGAAGGTCGAGGGTTCGAGTCCCTTCAGCCGCTTGATGGGAAAAGCCTGCTAGTCAGGGGGATTCTCGCGCGTTCCCGGACTTGTTACGTTGGCCTAAATGACCGTGGGTACCGCATCTAGGTACCAAACAGGGCCACGGCGCGAAAACTGCGGCGTCGCGCGATCCCCCTCCGCATCGCAGCGGCGTGTGCTCATCGTGCGTAGGAACCTGAACGCTGTGGTCAGACTGAACTCGACACAGGGCGCACGGCCTCTGCAACGCCATCGACGCACTGCCCGCCCAAGGCGGTGGCGGCGCTCTCGCCGGTGATCGCCGGAGGCGTAGTCGTGGCCAGCGCCGTGCAGGCGTGACTCATGACCTCACCAAATCCGCGTCAGTCGTCGGGGAGGTAGTTCACTTTTTCAACCGACGCAGCGATCCAGTCTTCAGGCGGCGCCCCACGTCGCAACTTCATCGAGCGGAGCGAGATCCCAAGCGGGAGCGAAACGGTTTCGGTCGCGCATAGCCGCCAACCGCTCGTGTCCAATTCCGGTTCGTTGCCACGTCCAATCGTGGCGCGGCTCGTTCTGGACCTCGCGGGCTAGGGCTGGTGGTCCCTTGGTCTTTGCGCGGAGACGCAAGCCCACCGAAGTGTCATGGCGGCACACATTGCCAAGCCCCTTGTTGGCCACGACCGTGCCGCTTCCGGCGCCAGGTATCAGCGCCGACGTTGACAACTCGGAGATGAGGCCGGCCGCTACGTCGCCGCTACCAGTTCGCCACATCGGCATGCCGGCTGCTGCGGGGTGATCACGGCGGTAGAAGTCGACGAATCCCTCCGGGTCCGCGCCCACCGATCGGCGGCCGACCGATCCCAGGGCCGCTCTGCATGCCGATTTGGCCCGCGCGCGCAGGGGACCACAGGTCGCGGCGACCGCGACAGCGCGGAAGCTGTGCTGCCTGTTCAGGTGTCTGCTGATACGGGAGCAGGACTATGCGTTCGCTCGTGCAGCATGACCCGCTTCAAAATCCGCCAGCTCGAGCTCGGCGCAAGCGCCCACCCGCAAGGGCCAGGCTGGGATCGCCGGCAGTCACTAGACCCCGCAGCGTCCGCGAAGCAGAACGCGAACTCGCCGCCCAGAACGCAGCACGCCATCTCGGCTGAAGTCCCAAACGCGCCGATGGGGAGACACTACGTCAAAGCCCTCGTCGTCAGGGTCTGGGGAGCCGTCGTGGTGCTGCAGCAGACGCCCAACCTTGGTCGATAGGAGGTACTCGTCACGTGTCCGTCCAGCGAGCGCGGCTCCCAGGCGGCGCTCCGACAGTCCGAGCCCGTAGTGCGGTGCGGTGTCGAAGGAGCGGATCCCACTTTCCCACGCCGCGTCGACCGTGGCGCTTGCCTCGCCGTCGGTGATCGCGCGGTACAGGTTCCCGAGTGGTGCGCAGCCGAGCGAGAGCTCGGTGATGGGCGGGATCATCGCTGGATCCGGGCGCTTGGCCGTTCGACCAGGCGCTCGACGTCCTCCAGTCGCGCGGTCGAGGTGTCACCGGGCGTGGTCATCGCAAGCGCGCCGTGCGCGGCGCCGTATTCCACAGCGGCCCGCAGGTCGGAGAGCTCGAGCAATCCGTAGAGAAGGCCGGACGCGAAGCTGTCGCCGCCTCCGACGCGGTCGAAAATCTCAAGCCCGGGTCGCGCGGTCGCCTCCACGAACCCGTCGTCTGCGGACCACGCGATCGCGCCCCAGTCGTTGATCGTCGCGCTGCGCGCGGCGCGGAGCGTTGTCGCCGCGACCGAGATCGTGTCGTAGGTGGCGGTCAGCTCGGTGATCATCGCGCGAAATCCGTCGGCGGCAAGCGTCGCGAACTCCGTTCCTGCGCCCGGAACCTCGAAGCCGAGGCAGGCAGTGAAGTCCTCCTCGTTCCCCAGCATGATGTCTACCAGCGGTGCGAGCCGGCGATTGACCTCCCGGGCGGCGCGCACGCCGCCCCTCGCTTGCCACAGGCTGGCCCGGTAGTTGAGGTCGTAGGAGACGCGGGTGCCATGCGCTCGGGCAGCCTGCATCGCTTCTTCGGCGAGCGCCGCGGTCGCCGGGGAGAGTGCCGCGAAGATCCCCCCCGTGTGCAGGCACCGGGCGCCCAGCTCGCCGAACACGAGGTCCCAGTCGAAGTCTCCAGGGCCGAGCTGGCTCGCAGCCGTATGCCCGCGGTCGGAGATCCCGACCGCGCCTCTCACGCCGAAGCCGCGCTCGGTGAAGTTCAGGCCGTTCCGCGCCAAACGTCCGACGCCGTCGAACGGCACCCAGCGAACCAGACGGTGGTCGACCCCGCCCTGGAGCATCAGGTCTTCGATCAGCCGCCCGACGTCGTTTTCGCACAGGGAGGTGACGATCGCCGCGCGGAGCCCGAAGCAGCGACGTAGCCCGCGTGCGACGTTGTATTCCCCCCCACCTTCCCAGGCGTGGAACCGGCGCGCCGTGCGGACACGCCCCTCACCCGGGTCGAGGCGGAGCATCACCTCGCCGAGCGAAACGACGTCGAAGGCACACTCCGAAGCTGGACGGAACGAGAGGCTCATGCGTGTGATCGCTCGGCCTGGCGGACTGCCGTGACGATCCCGACCGCGTCGGCCGCTAGGCGGCTGATCTCGGCAAAGCGCCTCTGCGCCAACAGCTCGCGTGGCGTAATCCAGCTGCCGCCGACCGCCAGGACCGACGGATGCCGCACGTAGTGGTGCAGCTGGGCAGGTTGGATGCCGCCGGTCGGGACAAACCGCAGCGATGGGAACGGGGCCCCGAGCGCCGTCAGCATCTCCAGTCCCCCGAGCGCCTGCGCCGGGAACAGCTTGACGGTGTTGACTCCCTGCCGCAGCGCCGCCATCGCCTCCGTCGCCGTCGCGATCCCCGGGATCACCGGCACGCCGAGCTCGCGGCATCGAGAGACGACCTCCGGATCGATCCCCGGCGTGACGATGAACCGAGCACCGGCCTTGACTGCCTGGTCGACCTGAGCCGAGCCCACGACCGTGCCGGCGCCGACTGTCAGGGCTGGGTCCGCCGCCAGGACCTCGATTGCGGCAATGGCCCCAGGGGTACGAAGCGTGACTTCGGCGCACGGCAGACCCGCCTGGAGCAGCGCATCGCCGAGCCCGGCTGCAGCGTCAGGATCGTCGATCACAACGACGGGCACCACACCCAGCCGGCCGATGAGATCGAGCGCCGTCAACGCCCGAGCCAACCGCCGTCGACCGCCAGCACGGTGCCATGTACGTAGTTCGACGCCGGCGAGGCGAGGAACACGACTGCCCCTGCAATGTCCCGCGGCTCTCCCCAGCGCCCCGCCGGGATCCGATCGAGAATCGCGCGCGAGCGGATGGGGTCGTCGCGGAGGGCCTGGGTATTGTCGGTTGCGATGTAGCCGGGCGCGACCGCGTTGACATTCACCCCGGACCCAGCCCACTCGTTCGACAGCGCCTTGGTGACGCCCGCGACCGCGTGCTTGGAGGCGGTGTACGCCGCCACGTTCAACCCGCCCTGGAAGCTCAGGAGCGATGCGGTGAAGACGATCTTGCCCTCACCCCGGTCGACCATCTCTGACCCGATCGCCTGCGCGAGCCTGAACTGCGCCGTCACGTTGACCTCCAACACACGGTCCCATGCCTCTGAGGAGTGCTTGACCGTCGGCTCGCGGTGGATCGTTCCGGCGTTGTTGACAAGGATGTCGACCGGCCGCTCGAGGCGATCGAGACTCGCGAGCAGCCGCCGCATTGCGGCTCGGTCACTCAGATCTGCGGGCATCGACCAGAAGCGCCGGCCGTGAGCCCGAACCCGCCGTCCCCCCTCGCCGCCATCTGGCTCCACTACAGTGCTTACACCGACGACATCGGCTCCCGCCACGGCGAATGCCTCGGCGATAGCCAGGCCGATGCCGCGCCGCGCGCCGGTGATCACGGCGAGCCGGTCCCGGAGCGAGAACGGCGAGGCCGCGACCGTGCCCGTGGCGGCCAGCTCGCTCATTTCTCCGCCCGGCAGTCGATCATCACCTTGACGACATCAGCGCCCGTCTCGAGCGCTCCGAAGGCATCGGCGACGCGCTCCAGCGGCTCGACGGCAGAGATCAACCGCTCGGCCGGGATCCGGCGGGTGGCCAGCAGCTCGACAGCGCGCTCGAAGTCTTGCCGCTCGTACACGCGCGCACCGACGAGCTCCAGCTCTCTCCAGAACACCCGGAACAGATCGACCGCCACCGGCTGGTTGTGGATTGCGACCACGACCAGGCGGCCACGTACCCGCAGAGCATGAGTTGCCGCCGTCAGTCCCGCCGGAACGCCTGAAACCTCAAAGGCGACGTCCACGCCGGCGCCGCCGGTCCACGCCTCGACCTTCGCGGCCAGGTCCTCGTCCGCAGGGTCGATCACTGAAAGCCCGAGTTCGGTGACGATCGCGCGCCGGTAGGCGTTGGGCTCCGAAACGAGGATCTCGGCGCCCTCCGCTGCGGCAACGCACGCGATCAGCAGGCCGATTGGGCCGCCCCCGACGACGAGCACGCGTTCGCCTCTGCGGACAGCGCCGCGACGGACGTCATGGACCGCGACCGCCACTGGCTCGCTCAGCGCACCCTCCAGGAGCCCAAGCGGCGGCGGCAACCTCACCAGCAGCCGCTCGGGCACGGTCCATGACTGCTGCATCGCGCCTGTGGCATCGATCCCGACGAATACGAGGTTCTGGCAGACGTGCCGGTGCCCGGCCGCGCAGGCCGGGCACCGCTCACACCAATCGAGGGGTATCACTGTAACGGCATCGCCCGCCGCAAAGTCATGCACGCCGTCGCCGACGGCCGCCACGGTGCCCGACATCTCATGGCCGATCACCGCCGGAATGGAGACCCTGCGATCCATCGCGCCATGCTTGATGTGAAGGTCGGTGCCGCAGATCCCGACGAACGCGACATTGAGCCGCACCTCGCCGAGGCCCGGCGCGATTTGTGCGCGCTCCTCAACGCGGAATGTCTCGTTACCGACGTACAGTGCGGCGCGCATCCACGCTTCCTCTCATCGAAGTGACCAACGCCGGCAGTCCGTACGCCGCGGCGGCCGTCCCGCCCAGCACCGCAGCCTGACCTTCCGGTGAGAGGTCTGAGATCAGTTCGAGCACGACTTCCACCCACGCCTGGTGTGTGGTTCGTAGGCTCGCGACCGGCCAATCGCTGGCGAACATGCACCGGCTCGGACCGAACGCGTCAAGCGCGTGCTGGAGATACGGGAGCACATCTCCCGGCGTCCAGCCGGGCCGCGCCTCGGTTGTGAGGCCCGAAAGCTTGCAGACTACATTCGGGAAGTCGCTCAGGCTGGTCAGGTCCGTCCGCCAGGGATCAAGCTCCCGGCTGGCGACCGGTGGCTTGCCGAGATGGTCGAGCACAAAGGTCGTCTCCGGACAGGAGCCGGCCAGCGCGGCCACCGCCGTCAGCTGGTCGTAGGTGACGCAAACATCGAAGGCCAAGCCGAACTCAGGGAGCATCCGAACGCCGGCAATCAGCCCGGCATCGGTGATTTCTGTGACCGGCCGGCGTTGGAGCAGGCGCCGTACTCCGACGACGAGCGGCTCCGCCACCAGTGCCCGCAGGTGCCCTTCGGCCTCGTGGCCGCGATGCAGCGGCGCGTACGCGACGATCCCATGGATGACCGGATGCCCCGCGGCCAACCGAACGACCCACTGCACCTCGTCAAGTGCCTCGGCGTCGAGGCAATCCGCCTGCACGAAGATGACGCCCGCCAGCTCGTGTGGGCCGGGGTCGAGGTCGTCGGGTCCGAAACGGCGCCGCAGGGACGGTACCGATGCGAGCCAGTCGTGTTGGCGGGCGATCGGGTCCCAGAAGTGGACGTGAGCGTCAAAAACGCGCATCAATCGGCCCCTCGCCGGATCGTCACGGTCACGTCGTGCACGCCTGGGCCGACGACGACCGTGCTCTAGCCGAGGCCATCGCATCGGCGCTATGCTCAGATCCATGCGATCGAGACATCTGATGTTTGAGCCTACCAGTTGAGTTCCCCACCAGTCAATCTCGTGCAAAATCGGGGCGCGACATCGTCGGGTTTGCCTATTGGCCTGATGTCTCCCCGAAGTCGTCTGTTGTCTTGCGCGCCAGGCGGGTCCCCCAGACCCCCGTATCGGTGAGGTGACCTGTGGCTGTTACGGACAGCGCGATCGCGAGGATTCAGGAGTTGATTCTCACCGGGGAGCTCGGGCCAGGCTCGCGCCTGCCCACAGAGAACGAGCTCGCCGCGCACCTCGGGGTCGGCCGCAGCTCAATTCGCGAGGCGATCAAGGCACTTGCCCTGAGTCGGGTGGTGGACGTACGGCAGGGCGATGGCACCTACGTGACCAGTCTCGAGCCACACCTGTTGCTCGCGGGTGTCGGCTTCGCGATCGACCTCGTCCAGGACGACTCGTTGCTCGAGGTCGCCGAGGTCCGGCGCCTATTCGAGCCCATCGCCACCGGCCTGGCCGCGGACCGGATCGAAGACACCGCGCTCGCGAGTCTCCACGAATACGTAGAGGGCATGGAGGAGGCGGGCCACGACCAGGAGCAACTCGTGCACTGGGACCAGATGTTTCACTCGACTGTCTATGAGGCGACCGGCAACCCGACTCTGGCGTCGATCCTCGATGGCCTTTCGAGCCGGACGGTGCGGGCGCGCATCTGGCGCGGCGTGATCGAGGGTGCGGCCGCTGCGCAGACGCTGCGCGAACACCGGGCGATTCAGCACGCGCTCGCCACACATGACCGTCCGCTGGCCGAGGCCGCCGCGCTGATCCATGTGAACACCTCCGAACAATGGCTACGCGACGTGCTCGGGCGCAGCCAGGGCAACAAGCGGCGAAGCACCCCCGCGCGGGCTCTCGGACGTCGCTGAGCTGCTCTCTCTCGGGGCACGGACAAGCCCGCCGCGCCCGTCCCAACTGGTTGCCATCGGCTCCCAAGACGAGCGAGCCGCTCCGCCACTCAGCAGACCTTTGACCTGTCTAAGATCCGATGGCCTATCTACCTCGTAGCTATCAGCGCTTGACACACGCTATTCATCGGATGTATCGTGCCTCGTCGGCGAGGTGGACATCCTGCTTCGCAACTGGCGGTTCCACGACCGCAGACCAGGAGAGGAGTCATATGAGGGTTTACAGGGGCCGCTTGGCCGCTCTCGGCGGCGCGGTGGCGCTCGTCGTCGCGGCGGGCGTCAGTCTGCCGGGCGCAACATCTGCTCATTCCGCCAAGGCGTCGTCGGCTCCGACGCCAATTGGTATCGCGTTGACGTACAACAACACGGCCTTCTGGTCGGCGTACATCAACTACGAGCGCCAGTACGCCAAGAAAATGAATATCAAGCTGCTGGGGCCGTTGCTTGCGGGAACCAATGCCAGCCTCCAGAACACACAGGTCGATGACCTGGTGAACGAAGGCGCCAAGGCGGTTGTCGTCAACCCGGAGACCGCGACGAGCCTCGGGCCGGCCATCAGTTACGCAGCGAAGCACAACGTCAAGCTGATCTCCGTCGACACGATCGTCGGCGTCGGCAAGGTGGCCACGGTGGTCCGAGCGTCCAACCTCGAGTACGGTGAGGACGCGTGTCTTTACATCAGCCACTTCGTACGGTCCGGCTACGTGGTTGACATCGAAGGGGACCTCACCTCCTCCAACGGTGCTGACCGCACCGATGGCTTCAACCAGTGCATGAAGGAGAATGACCCGAGCGTCAAGGTCCTGTCTGATCCGACCGTATGGGTCGAGGCCACCGCTGCCAAGGACATCCAGACCGCATTGAGTGCCTACGGATCGAAGGTCAAGGCGATCTACGATCAGTACAGCGGCCCTGACCCTGCGGCGATCGCCGACATCGCGTCGAAGGGCCTCACCGGAAAGGTGATCCTGATCGGTGATGACGGTGTCCCGTATGAAATGTGCGACATCCAGCGCGGTGACCTGTCGGCAGCCTCGTCGCAGCCAGCGAACCTGTACGCTCAGGGAGCACTGACCTATGCCCTGGCTTCGGCAGAAGGGAAGAAGCTGAGCGTCGGGCAGCCGGCTATCGGTGCTCCGTCGCTCCAGAACGTGACCTACAGGGGCGATGTGAACATCGGCGATCCGATCGTCGCTCCGTTCGTCACGAAGACTCGGATGACTTTGACAGGTAAGGGAATTCCGGGCGCTCCCGGCAAGCTCGTCACCACACCGGTGAGCGCGGCGGCGCTGTGGGGCAACGTGTACGGCAAGGCCCACGGCGGCGACTGCGCCGGCGTCCCGCAGCCGTGACCAAGTACACAGGTTAGTCAGTACAAGGCAACTGGCAGCGCTGTTTCCGAGCGAGCGGCATAGGATCGCGTGCCGCTCGCCCGCCAGCGGTATACACAGCGCCACTGACACCTAATCGTATGAACTCACTGCAGTCACCACGGATCACCGAGAACACACCGCCGGCCCTCGAGGCGATCGGGGTAAGTAAACGGTTCGGCAGCACACACGCCCTGCGAGCGGTCGATGCCGGCCTTCGGCCAGGCCGATGCCTCGGACTCGTTGGCCGGAACGGCGCCGGCAAATCGACACTCGTTTCGATCCTCTGCGGCCTGCTGGCCCCGGATGGCGGTGAGGTTCGGTTTGATGGCGAGCCTGCGCCGGCGCTCGCCGACGTCCGCGCCTGGCGCCGCCGCATTGCGACGGTCTTTCAGCACGCAATGGTGGTCCCGCAGTTGACGGTCGCAGAGAATGTCTTCCTCGGTGATCTGCCTCGGCGTGGCGACCTCGTCCGCTGGCGCACCATGCGCATGCAGACCCGCCAGATACTTCGCGACTGGGACTTCAACGTGGACCCAGGCGTCGAGTGCGAGACGCTCACGGTCGAGCAGCGTCAGATTGTCGAGATCGCCGGCGCGCTGGCGCGAGGAACGCGCATCCTTCTCCTCGACGAGCCGACTGCGGCGCTCGAGCGGGGCGGCGTACACCGGTTGTTCGATCGAGTGCGCGCGCTCGTCGACAGAGGCGTCGCCGTCCTATACATCTCTCACCACCTCGAAGAGGTGTTCGAGATTTGTCACGATGTTGTCGTCCTGCGTGACGGCGAAGTGGTGTCGGCGGCGCCGACAGCGTCCCTAACAGAGGACCAGCTCGTCAGTGCGATGGTCGGTGACATCGGAGGAGTACCGAGAGTCGGCCGCGCGGCAGCGTCTGGATCGACGCGTTCGAAGCGAGCGCGCTCCGCCCCGCGTCTCGTGGTGAAGGATGTGGCGGCCACGTCGACACGCGGGTCACTGTTCGGGGCCTCCTTGGTCGTTCACCCAGGTGAGCGTGTCGGCCTCACCGGGTTGCTCGGAGCGGGCGTCGCGACGCTCGGGCGTGTGATCGCCGGAACACACGGATACGAGTCGGGCACGATCGAGATGGACGGCAGGACCTTACCGCGAGGGCGCCCCGATGCCGCATGGGGGGCGGGGATCGGCTACATCCCTGAGGATCGCCACCTCGAAGGGTTCGTCGGACATCTCGGGTGCGCCGAGAACATGACGATGGGTATCATCCATCACCTGGTTAGAAGGCTCGGGCTGCTCGCTCCGTCGGCGCGGACACGCGCGGCCCGCCCGCTGGCGCAACAGCTGTCGCTTGTGTCACGCGGCCTCGATCAACCGGTCGAGGAGTTGTCAGGCGGCAATCAACAGAAGGTGTCGGTCGCTCGTGCGGTCGCGATCGCACCGAAGCTGATCGTCGCGGTCACACCGACACGCGGCGTCGACGTCGCCTCCAAGGAACTCCTGTTGGCGTCGCTTTCCGACCTGACGAACAGCACCGGCGCGAGCCTGCTACTCGCCAGCGACGAATTCGACGACCTGCAGATCTGCGAACGCGTGGTGGTGCTCGTCCGCGGACGGGTGTTCACCGAGTTCACCGAACCACCGTACGACGATGAAGAGTTGATCTCGGCAACCGAGGGCCTCACGGCTGCGGGGAGAAAATCATGACTGAGGCCACTGCACCAGAAATGGCCGCTACCACCGAGCCGAGCGCACCCCTCGAGCGCAAAAGCAGGCGGCTCGCTGCTACTGCGTTCGTGCGCGGTGCTGCCCTCCTGCCTGTCATCGGCGCGCTCCTGATCATCGGTACGCTCGTCAGCCCAGTTTTCCTGACGAGCTCGAACCTGGCTCTCATCGGCCAGGAGAGCTCGGCACTTGGGGTTGCCGTCATCGGCGAGAGCCTGATCATCATGATCGGGGGCATGGACCTCTCGATCGGGGGTACCTACGGCCTCGCGCCGATGGTCGCGGCGTGGCTGATCCTGCCCGTGGCGAACTACGGCAACGGCGCCGAATTGGCACCCGTGCTTGGCATCCTAGTGCTGATCGGCGTCGGCGCCACCATCGGCCTCATCAACGGTTTCGCCATCGTCAAAGGCCGTCTCAACGGCTTCATCTGGACGCTCGGAATGCTGATCGTCTGCGGCGGCATCCAGGACGGCATGGTCAACGGTCAGTCGCTGTACAACCTCCCGACGGTTTTCACCTGGCTGGGATATGACTCCGTCGGGCCGATCCCGGTGTCGCTGATCGCCACCGTTTTGCTGTTCACCGGGGTTGGCCTGTTTCTGCGCTATCACGCGGTCGGGCGCAAGATCTTCGCTATCGGTGGTAACCGTGTGGCGGCACGCGCAGCCGGGATGCGCGTCGATCGGATTCGCATCGGTGTGTTCATCGCCGGCGGCATCCTCGCGGCGATCGGCGGCCTGATGGAAGCCGGCTACGTGCAGTCGGTGGCCGCCGACCAGGGCTACCAAGAGGGCATCATCTTCAACGTCTTTGCCGCGGCCGTGATCGGAGGAGTGAGCTTGAAGGGCGGCCGCGGCGGGATGCTCGGCGCTGCCTGCGGCGTGATCCTGCTCGGTCTCGTGCAGAACATCCTTGACCTGGGTAACGTGAACAACTACTGGATTGAGGCGATCGATGGCGTGGTGATCCTCGCCGCCCTGCTGATGGCGCGCGTGGTCGGCGGTGAGGTGACAGCCGAATGACTGCTGTGGCGAACCTCGTCCTCAGTTTCGGCTGCCGGGAACGACGCGTATTTGCGGTGCCGGTAAGGGCGCTTTCCAGCCATTGCCCGAATCATCGCGCCGGGCGGCGATCCAGATGAAGATCACGTCCTTGGACGTTCGCGACATCCGCTTCCCGACTTCGCTTGAGCTCGACGGTTCTGACGCGATGCATGCGAGTCCTGACTACTCGTGCGCATACGTGACACTCGAGACCGACTCGCCCGACGGCCTGACTGGGTGTGGCCTGACGTTCACCAACGGCCGAGGCACCGAGGTCGTCGTAGCAGCGGTTCGTGCCCTGGCGCCGTTCGTGGTCGGGCGCACGCTCGAGGAGATCACAACGGACATGCGCGGCTTCTGGCGCACCCTCGCCTCCGAGGATCAGCTCCGCTGGCTCGGCCCGGAGAAAGGCGTCATCCACCTCGCGACGGGAGTGATCGTTAACACGGTATGGGACCTGTGGGCGAAGACGGAAGGCAAGCCGCTGTTCCGGTTGCTGGCGGATCTCGATCCCCAGCAGATCGTCAACGCGATCGACTTCCGGTACATCGAGGATGCCCTCTCGCCGGCGGAGGCGCTCGAGCTGCTGACTCGAATGAGGGGCGGACGGGCGGAGCGACTCGCCGACCTCGAGCGACTTGGCGGCTGCCCGGCGTACACGACCTCGGCGGGATGGCTCGGCTACAGCGAAGCCAAGATCGTTGCGCTGGCGCGCGAGGCCGCAACTGCCGGCTTCACACACATGAAGATGAAGGTTGGCCGGAACATCGAAGCGGATGCCCGGCGCGCCGCGCTGATCCGTGAGGCGATCGGTCCGTCGGCCACGCTGATGATGGATGCGAACCAGTACTGGGGCGTGGATGAGGCGCTTGCCGCGATGGCGGTGCTGCAGCGCTTTGACCCGTGGTGGATAGAGGAACCCACCAGTCCCGATGATGTGCTCGGGCACGCGCGAATCCGGCGCGAGATCGCTCCGATCCGGGTCGCTACCGGCGAGCACGTTCAGAACCGTGTGATCTTCAAGCAGCTCTTCCAAGCGCAGGCGATCGATGTCTGCCAGATCGACGCCTGCCGGCTCGGTGGCGTCAACGAGGTGCTCGCTGTGATGCTGCTCGCGGCGAAGTTCGGGATTCCTGTCTGCCCGCACGCCGGCGGCGTGGGTTTGTGCGAATACGTCCAGCACCTTGCATTGTTCGACTACATCGCGATCAGTGGAACCACCCAGGATCGTGTGGTCGAATGGGTTGATCACCTGCATCAGCACTTCCGTCATCCGGCCAGAGTGGTCAACGGGCGGTACGTGATTCCGACGACACCTGGCTACAGCATCGAGATGCTGCCGGACTCACTCGAGCATTACGAGTTTCCGTCCGGCTCGGCATGGAGTCAGGTGGATAATCGGCGAAAGCTGACGATCTCTCCTGACAGAGAGCGATTCGGCGTCTCGCGGGCTGCCTCGCGGGATCGCTTGCGCTGAGGTGCCGGGCGGTGTTGGCAGCCGATCCGCCGAAGCAGCCAAGATGGAGGCAGGTATCCGGAGATCGGCGATCTTCCGGCACGGGCTGAACTGTTCCACGTAGTCGATTGCGACGACTTCGAGCGGGCCCAGGCGCTGCTCGCCGACAACCCGGTAGACCAGCGGCAGGATGACCCCGGCGTCGTCGTCGACCGGCTTCAGTTGATCTATGACGGCGACGATCATCACTGACGCGCTCGTGCGGAGGCGTACGAGGCTACTGAACGCGCGGTCAGCGCTGAGGGTTTCGAACTCGACGCCAGTGACGTGACGGGGGCCGAGATGTTAACGCACACATCTCTGCTAGGACTTCGCCCTCTTCATCGAGCCAATTTGGGCGCGCGGAAAACTGGCGCCGACGACGAGTTCTGGCGATGCATCCTAGGCTCCTGATGACGGTTGACACGCCCAAATGGCGTAGTATGCTGCCCGCGAAGTCTGAGGAAGGGCGTTTTGTTAGCGCGCACAGTGGCTGCTCATGTTACGTGACGATGCCGCGGAGCGCGATGATGCTGAACTTCTTCGTAGCGCGCCGTGTTTGTGGGCGTTCACAGGACGCTAGCGATGCGTCTTCCCGGGCGAATGTCATCCAAAGGGAGAGGTGAAATGAGTAACTCATCGGGTCGCGCGGCGAGGCAGTTTCGGCGAACACGGGTGGCTGCCTGTGTCGCGATACTTTCGACGGCTGCGCTGGTGGCCGCTACAGGCAGCGTCGCAGGCGCGCACACCATGGCACGTGCCAAAGGTCATGCGTTGTTGTCGGCTTCGGTACATCCACCGACTTTCGATAACACCAAACTGATCGGGATTCGCAACGCCCTGTCCAAGGCGATGAAAGGCAAGAGCCTGAGTAGCGTCAACACGTGGATGGTTGTCAACATCCTCGCGACCTATTGGGTGGCGGGCAAGGACGGCAACACGGCGGCGGCGAAGGAGCTCGGCGTACCGGCTCACTTCGAGGGCCCGTCCCAGGGTCAGCTGACCACGCAGTTGTCGATGTACAACACCTTGGGCGCCAATGGTGCCAACGGCCTGTTCACCTCGGTGATCGATCCGGTGTCCGAGGGCGCCACGATCAACAAGCTCGGGACGAAGGGGATGAATGTTGTCGCGATCGACTCCCCGGTTCCTGCTAAGAACGCCAAGACGTTCACCTATATCGGCACGCCGAACTTCACCGCCGGTGAGGCAGCCGGGACGGCGATGAAGAAGGCGCTCGGAGCGAAGGGCGGCGACGTGGCGATCCTCGAGGGCTCGGCCACGGCGACCAACTCGCTGCAGCGGATCGCGGGCTTCAAGAAGTCTCTGCAGGGCTCGAAGGTGACGGTCTCGACGGTCCAGAACGACAACGGGGCCGCGAGTGCCGCTGCCAGCAACGCTGCCAATGTGATCGGCAGCAACCCGAACCTCAAGGGCATCTACGGGGTCTACTCCTACGACGGCCCGGCGGCTGCGGTTGCGGTCAAGTCCAAGGGCAAGATCGGCCAGATCAAGGTGATCGCCGACGACAACGAGCCGGGCACGATCACCGGCCTGAAGAACGGGGCGGTCGCTGCCTCGATCATCCAGCAGCCGTTCATGCAGGGCTACCTTGGCACCTACGTCACCGCGGCGATGAAGGTACTCGGCGCCGCCAAGGTGAAGTCGCTGATCAAGCCGTTCCTGACTGACGGCGTCGTCAGCACCGGGGTCGGCACGCTGACCAAGGCCAACCTTCCGCAGGACCTGGCCTACAACAAGACGATTAGTGCCTTCTGAGGTACCGAGCAGCACTGTGGACGCCGGTGAGATCCTCCTCCTCACCGGCGTCCGCAAGTCGTACGGCCCCGTCACGGTGCTCGATGTCCCCAGCCTGGCCTTCCGCCGGGGTGAGGTCGTCGCGCTCGCCCTGGCTGGCGTCGCCGGCGAGCGCGTCGCGGGTGGGGTAGCGGGCGCGGCGGTCGCCGATCTCGGCGAGCATGGTGGCGGCGGTCACGACCGATTTGGGGTCGCGGAACAGCGACAGGAAGATGGCGCCGTCGGGATGCTCGCGGATCGTCTGCGCGATCTGCCGCTCGAGCGTCTTGATCTGGTGGACGAGTGGTTTGAGCGCGGCGACGAGCCCGAGCACCACCAGCTGCCGGCGCATCGCGATCTCCTGTTCGCCGGCGCGGCCCTCGGGAGCCTGGCGGAGCTTGGCGAGCAGCTCCCGGGCGGGCTTGCGGCCGCTGTAGCCCTGGCGGGCAAGGAACGCTCCGAGGCGCTGCTCTCCGAGCACTCGCGCGTCGAGCGGGCTGGGGTAGCGCTCCAGGAACGCCAGCGCGGTCTGGCTCTCGAGCCTGGCGAAGACCTTGGTCGCGCCGGGCCAGAAGCGCTCGAGCTCCGCGCGCAGCTGGTTGGTCAGCGCCACCCGGGTCTGCGCGAGATCCTGCCCCGCGCGTGAGCGCCCGGAGCGCCTGGGTCTGATCAGAGTCGAGCGCCAGCACCCAGAAGCGATGGCTGTCGGTCCTAGCGAGCTCGCAGAGCACGAACGCGTCGAAGCGGTCGGACTTGCCGCCCGAGGCCCAGAAGCGGGGTCGGGCGGCGGCGACCTGGTTGGGGTGCAGCGCCAACACCCGCAGGCCGGCGTCCAGCAGCCGCTCGACGAGCACCCCGCCCGGGCGCTCGATCGCCACCAGCTTGACCTTCAGCCGCCCGAGCGTCCGACACAACGACCGCAGCCCCGCTTCATCGTGCACAAACGATCCGGCGAGCAGCTCCGCGCCCGCCTCGTCGCTGACGAGCACGTCGTGCTTCTCAGACGCCCAGTCGACGCCCGCCTAGTTACTTCCCATCTCCACTCCTCGTCGGTCGGGTCTTCACAGCGCCCCAACCACGAGGTATCGTTGCGGGCGCTCATTGACCGGCCCTCACCGGGGCTACGTCCTGTTGCCCCTTGCGGCAGCCCCACCGCCGGGCGGAGCAGGTCTCATGCGGGCCTTCACAGAGGCAAGCACCGAGGGCTCTCTCCCTGCGGCGGACGGCTGCGTAACCCGATACCAGAACCGGGTCACAACCGGAAGGTTGACCAATGAGCGCCCGGTTGCGACGGGTGCTGGTTGACACGCCGGAGATCGGGATCGTCACGGCGGTGATCATCGCGTTTGCGGTCTTTACGATCAAGAACCCCAGTTTCAAGAGCGGCGCTGAGCTGCAGAACCTTGGCGTCGACCTGGCGGGTTTCGCGATCCTGGCGGTCGGCGAGGCGTTCTGCATCATCACTGGTGGCATCGATCTGTCTGTCGGCTCCTTGACCGCGTTCTTCGTCGTCGCCTCGGCTTGGCTGAATGTGACGGTGGGCATACCGGTGGTCCTGACGTTCGTGGTGATCATCCTTGCTGGTGCCCTGTGGGGGCTTTGGCACGGGTTTCTGATTACCAGGCTCGGAATCGCGCCGTTCGTGGCGACGCTGGTCACTTTCATTTTCGCGGTCGGCGCCGACGAGGCGCTGGCGCCGAACCCAATCCCCGTTACCTCGACGGTATTTTTGAGCATCACCGGCTCGACCGTTGTTGGAGTGCCGATTGCCGTGATCGTGCTGATCGTGATCGCGGTGATCGCCTGGTTCGTGCTGGAGCGCACCTACCTGGGCCGACAGATCTACGCGGTCGGCGGCAATGCCGAGGCGGCTCGTCTTGCCGGCATTCCGGTGAAGCGCCGGACGATGCTCGTCTACATGATCAGCGGCGCCTGCGCGGGAGCGGTCGGGATCATCGTCGCCTCGCGCCTCACCTCCGGTACCGCCGACAGTGTTTCGGGCTGGGAGCTGATCGCGATCGCCTCGTGCGTGATCGGTGGCGTCAGTCTGATCGGGGGGCAGGGACGGATCATCGGTGTGCTCGCCGGTGCCGCGCTGCTGGTGGTGCTGCGTGACGGCCTGGTCGCGATCAACGTCAACGTGTACTACCAGTCAATGGTGGTCGGTGTTGTGCTGCTGATCGCGATCGTGCTCGATCGCTTCCGGATCATGCGACTCGAGCGTTCCGGCCAGCGCGTGCGACAGGTTGCCGAGGTCAAGGGGCCAGCGGCGGTGGCAGCCAGCGACGACCGAGCCGTCGGCTGAATGCTCTTCTCAGCAGAAACCGTGGTCCGGTAGCACGCGGCGCGCCGGTTGAGCTTCTGGCTATGTTCGCGCCGCGCCCGGGTGGGGGGGCGGTGCTCTCACGTAGGACCAGTTCCGGTGTCAACGTGATGCGCTCGACCCTCCGAGCCTCGTCCTCCACCTGTCGCAAAAGCAGCTCGACGCTGCGTCGACCCATCTCGGCGAAGTCCTGACGGACCGAAGTCAACGGTGGCGTGAAGAACCCCGCTCCCGGATTGTCGTCGAAGCCGACCACGCTGATCTCTCCAGGTACAGCACGGCCGTTTTCGCTGAGGGCACGGAAGAGCCCG
This sequence comes from uncultured Solirubrobacterales bacterium, assembly GCA_963805095.1. Classification (GTDB taxonomy): domain Bacteria; phylum Actinomycetota; class Thermoleophilia; order Solirubrobacterales; family Solirubrobacteraceae; genus Palsa-465. Next base: position 44,157 of record CAWDSW010000004.1, on the reverse strand, counting down.
AGCGCCATGTTGTCATTGGCCGCGAACACCGCGGTGACATCGCTTACGGTAACGAGCAGCCGACCAGCGTCATAGCCAGATTGGGCGGACCAGTCGCCCCTGATCACCTGCGGAATCTCGGCCCCTGCTTCTTCCAGCGCGCTCCTCCAACCGATCACGCGCTGCTGAGCCTCGATCCAGTCTTTGGGACCCGCGATGTGAACCACGGTCCGATGCCCCAGGTCGAGCAAATGCCGGGTCGCAAGATGGGCGCCTTGCCGCTGGTCGACCGTGACCGCTGAGATGTCATGAAGCGGATCGGCCTCCACAACGACCGCCGGCAGCTCCGGCGGCAGCGCATCCAGCGCTGAGTCGCGGCTCACGACCGGTGCAATGATGATGACCCCGGCGACCGACCGCTGGACCAAGCGAGTCAACGAGTCGCTCAACGAACCCCGATCGATCGAGTGGACGCTCGTCACCGATACGGAATAACCCGCGTCGCGAGCTGCCTGCTCGACCGCGTAGAGAGTGGCCACGGGGCCAAGCAGCATCGTGTTCAGCGTGACCAGACCGAGTTGCGTCGAGCGGCCACTCGCAAGAGTCCTGGCGGCCAGATTCGGCCGATAGCCGAGCCTCTCGATCGCTGCGAACACCCGAGCTCGTGTTTCGGGCCGGACGTTCGGGTGGCCGTTGAGAACGCGCGAGACCGTCTGATGCGAGACCGCAGCAGCCCTCGCAACATCCGTCATCGCCGGTGGCCGCTCACCCCCGGATTCCGTCTCCATCTCGGCCACCTAACAGATCCTACAAACGGATGAGCGCGCTCACATTAAACGGGCCGCTGGGCTGCGAGATCCCCTCCAACGCCTCAAACTTGAGCGTGGTTCCTTCATTGCTGCGACGGGGCGTTCGCGGCGCGCGCACCTAGCCGACCATCAAAGGAAGGTTGCGGCGACTGGCCCATTCTCATCACAGGGGCTGCGCGTGCGATGCCTGACCGAGTCGGCGCTCCATAGGCTCGTTAGGCGGTGGGTATAGCTGGTGCTTGACATCGGCGCGTGTGAACGCTAACACTTCGCGAAGCGATGCTTGCGGACCGCTAACAACCTCGCGAGCGCGATGCGCGCGGCGGTCGAGCGTCGATAAGCCCCCTCAAGGAGAGAGGAGATACACCCCCAATGTTTCGATCCCTCGGGCGAGTGCGCCATATGGGTCTCGCGGTTGTCTCGACGGTTGCGTTGGCCGGCGGGACGGCTGCGCTAGCGTCGTCGGCGCAGGCGGCGCCATCGCCGCAAAGTGCCGTCCGGTCGATGCCGCGGCCAGTTGGTCCTTGTGACATTTATGCGGCTGGTGGTACGCCTTGTGTGGCGGCGCATAGCACGACTCGTGCGTTGTACGCGTCGTATAACGGTCCGCTTTATCAGGTGAGGCGTCTGTCTGACGGTGCGAGGCAGAACATTGGGGTTGTTCCGGCGACGAGGACCGATCCTGGTGGTTATGCGGATGCGGGGGCGCAGGATGCGTTCTGTGCCAATACGACTTGTGTGATCACCAGGATCTTTGACCAGTCGCCGGAGCACAATGACTTGACGCAGGCTCCGCGGGGGAACTTCAGCGGCCCGGCGTTGGGTGGCCAGAACAATCTTCCGATCGCGACGATGGCGCCGGTGACGGTGGCCGGGCACAAGGTCTACGGCGTGTACATCGAGCCGGGTATGGGGTTGCGTGATAACAACACCAACGGGATCGCTGTCGACGATCAGCCCGAGGGCATGTACATGATCGTTGACGGCACGCACTTCAACGGTGGGTGCTGCTTTGACTATGGCAACGCCGAGACAGACAGCCATGACGACGGCGACGGGACGATGGAGACGAGCTATTTCGGTAACGCCAACGTGTGGTTCCACGGCCCCGGTACGGGTCCGTGGGTGATGACCGACCAGGAGAACAACCTGGTGGGTTGCTCGAATTTCCCCAGCACGTCGAAGATCTGCCAGAGCCTGCCGAACGTCGATTTTCGTTTTACGACCGCGATGGCCAAGGGCGATTCGACAGCTCCCGGCACTTTGGGCGACTGGGAGTCCCAGGCCGGCAATGCGCAGCAGGGCCCGTTAGCGACGATGTTCAGCGGGCAGCGCGTGGACCAGACGTATGCCCCGATGCGGAAGCAGGGCGGGATCGTGCTGGGCAACGGCGGTGACAACAGCAATGGTGCGCAGGGCACCTTCTACGAGGGTGTGATGACCACCGGGTTCCCGAGCGACGCGACTGATGCGGCGGTGCAGGCGAATATCGTTGCGGCTCAGTACAACGTGCAGCAGTTGTCGCTGACGCCGGCGACCGAAACCGTGCATCCGGTTGGGTTGCAGACGTTCACTCCCGGCTCCTCGCAGCAGTCGACGCTGACGTTCACGAACACCTCTTCGTCGACGCTGAAGAGCGTCAAGCTGCAGCTCTCGGTGCCGCCGGGCTGGAAGTCGAGGCTTGTCGGCAGCGAGACGGACTCGCAGAAGTTCGGTCCGATTGCTCCGGGGGCGAGTACGAGTGCCACTTTCAATGTCACCGCCGGAGCGAAGTCGTTCAACGGCGACCTGACCGGCAACGCCACCTGGAGCAGCCAGGGCGCGGGTAGCCAGTCGGTGACAGCGACCGAGGCGGTTCGCAGCACCGACCCGATCGTGATCAACGAGTTCCGGGTCGCGACCACGGGCGATTCGACGAACAACTTCATCGAGCTCTACAACTCCGGCAACACGACCGTCAACCTGTCTGACTGGAGCCTGACCGAGCACGCGGCGACCCAGCCGATCAACTCCACGATCGCGATCCCCGCCGGGACGAGCCTGGCAGCCGGGAAGACCTACCTGCTCGGCCTGTCCGCGTCGGGCCTGGCGGTCCCGGCAAAGGCGGGTGCCAGCACGGTCAGTCTCCGCGGCACGACCGGGTTGAACGTCGGAGACAAGGTCCAGATCGGCACCGGCCCGAACGCCGAAACCCGCACCATCTCGGCGATCGCCAGCGCGGGTGCGACCGGTCCTCGCATCCCCGGCGAGATCGGCAACGCCGTAATGCTCTCCGGAAACGGCGACTACGTCCAGCTACCCAGCGGCATCTCCAGTGCTCTGAGCGGGTTGCACGACTTCACCATCGCTGCGTGGGTCAACCCGGCCGTGGACCCCCAGTGGCAGAGGATCTTCGACTTCGGTACTGGGACGAACGACTACATGTTCATGACCCCCAACGCCGGCGGCGCCGGGTTCCGCTACGCGATCACCACCAACGGGAACGGAGCGGAGCAGCAACTCACCGGCGGCGAACACCTGCCGCTGAACACGTGGTCGCACGTCGCGGTGACACTGTCGGGTACAACCGGCACCCTCTACCTCGACGGCCAGGTCGTGGCGACCAACCCGAACATGACGGAGAGCCCGTCGAGCCTGCCGGCGACCACCCAGGATTCGCTCGGCCGCTCGCAGTTTTCTGGAGACCCGTTCTTCGACGGGGCGGTTGATGACTTCAACATCTACAGCCGGGCGCTGTCGGCCAGCGAGATCGCGGCGCTGGCCTCTGGCCAGGCGGGTGCCGGCAACGTCGCCGACTACAAGTTCGACGAGAGCTCCGGGCCGACCGCGATCGACTCCTCAGGCAGCGGCAACAACGCGACCGTCATCAGCGGCACGACCTCGGCGAACCCGAGCACGCCGCTGTGGCAGCCGCTGCCCGACGGCCCGATCACGATCCCGAAGGGCTCGACGAACGTGCCCGTCACGAGCACCGGTGGGTTCAAGGTCGGGGAGCAGATCACGATTGGTTTCGGCCAAAAGCTCGACACCGCTACGGTGACCAACGTCGGCACCGCAGGTGAGCAGGCCTTGCTTGCTGCCCCGGCGGCCGCCGGAGACACCGTCATTAAGGTGAACTCGATATCGGGCATCACGCCCGGCGCCAAGATCAATCTCGACATCGGATCCCGGAAGGAGACGGTTACCGTCGCGTCGGTCGGCACCCCGGGCGCAAACGGAACCGGTCTGACGCTGACCGCGCCGCTGCGTTTCGCGCACTCGAGCAACCTGCCGTTCAGCGACCGCGGTACCGGCATCAGCTTCACGCCGGCGACCCGGTTCGCACACTCCAGCGACGAACCCGTGCAGGCGTTGGCCAACGGGGTCACACTCAACGCCCCGCTCGGCCACAGCCATGCGATCAACACGGCCGTGATCGACCCCAGCGCGACCGGCGCCGGCTACCAGGGAACGCCGACGCCCGACCTGTGGTTCGGCGGCCCGCCGCTGTCCTCCTCGGAAGGCACGATGGTGCTCAGCAACGCCCAGGGAGTGGCCGCCGACAGCCTCAACTATGGAGGCATCGTCGACCCGGCCAACCAGGAGGGCTGGCAGGGTGGGTCTGGGTGCTTCGCGCCGACGCCACCTACCGGTAGGAGCACGGCTCGTAACCCCGACGGGGCGAACACGGACAGCAACTGCGGTGACTTCTTCGTCTCCCCGACCCCGACTCCCGGGGCGAGCAACCAGCTCGCGCTCGAGCCCGGTCCACGGGTGTCGCTGGAGTCGGCGAACCCAGCCAACACGAACGTGTTCGTGACCCATGACGACACCGATGACCTGGTCGTGACCTCGCAGGTCACGGCGACGAGCTCCGAGCAGGCCAAGGACGACTCGACGTTTGTGATGACGACGGGTAACAACACGACCGCGACCCAGAATCAAGGTTGTGTCTCGTTCGAGTCGGTCAACCGGCCGGGTGAGTTCCTGCGACACCAGAGCTTCGTGCTGCACCTACAGACAGACGACGGCAGCACGCTGTTCGCGCAGGACTCGACGTTCTGCCCGCAAACCGGCAACAACGGCACCGGCACGTCATTCCAGTCCGACAACTTCGCAGGACGGTTCCTGCGTGTGTTCCAGGGCGGGATGTACCTGGCGGGTGACGGCCTGGCCAACGGGAATCCGTGGGACACCACCGTCGGCTGGACCGACGACACCAGCTGGCTCGTCCAGCCTGGGCTGGCACCGGCTCCGCAGACTGGCGCCGGTACCTGATCCGGCGAAACTGAAGGACAAGGCGCTGAACCCGCGACCATAGGGTCCGGGTTCAGCGCCGAGTTGGACGGGCCACAGCCGCAGCGGCGAACTGGTACGCACACCGATCCACCCAGCTAGCCAAACCGGATCGAGACCCACTTCCGACCGATCCAAGAGTGCGTGTTCAACAACACCGACCACGGCGACTGGTCGGCCAGCGCGCCGTCGCCCACTACATCACCCACCGCGAGCAGCCTTTGCGACATCTGTCATCGCCGGTGGCCGCTCACCCCCGGATTCCGCCCGCATCTCGGTCACCTGACAGATCCTACAAACGGATGAGCGCGCTCACATTAAACGGGCCGCTGGGCTTCGCGAAGCGATGCTTGCGGACCTCCAACAACCTCGCGAGCGCGATGCGCGCGGCGGTCGAGCGTCGATAAGCCCCGCTGGAGTTCACTTCGAACCCATCAACCGTCTTCCAAGGCGGCGCGGCCGGCACCTTCACGGTTTCGACCGACTCGTCGCCGACCGCCACGCTCACCGAAAGCGGGCAACTCCCCACCGGAGTCACGTTTACCGATAACGGCGACGGAACCGCGACGATCGCGGGCACCCCACCCAGTCAGACTGGAACCTTCCCAATCACAATCACGGCGCAGAACGGAGTCTCACCCACCATCGAGCAGGCGTTCACCCTGACGGTCGGAACTCAGCCGGCGATCACCTCGGCAAACGGCGCACAGCTCGTCGTCGGGGCCGCCGGGACGGCCACAGTGAGCACCAGCGGATTCCCCACGCCGAGCCTCACTGAATCCGGTACGCTGCCCAGCGGTGTCAGCTTCACGGACAACGGGAACGGGACCGCGACGATCGCCGGGACGCCCGCCAATGGCACGCAGGGCAGCTATCCGCTGACGATCACGGCATCGAATGGACTCACACCGGCGACACAGACGTTGACGCTGACCGTCCTGGCCAAGGCGCCGACGAGCACTACGGCCGTGTTGAGTGGCACGACGAGCCAGACGTTCACCTTCGGGACGTTCTCGTTCAGCTTCCCGCTCAGCGGCATCACCGTGCATCTGGTCGCCGCGGGTTCGACCAGCGACGCCGTACCTCCCGTCACATCGGGGAGCAACGGCTTCTACGAGTTCGACGGCGTACCGCCGGGGAGCTACCAGGTTGAGTTCGTGGATCCGACTGGCACGCACGTGACCCAGTGGTACAACGGCACCGCTGCCGGGTCGCCCGATCAATCCGGCGCGTCGACGCTGACGCTGATCGCGGGCAACGCCACGGTGGGTATCAACGCCTCGCTGGCGGCAGGATGATCATAGGGTCGCCTCAGCGCTGATTGAGGTGTGAACGGAACGAGCTGTGCCGGGCCTCCTCGAGGCACGGCACGGCTCAACCAGAACATTGGTCACCGGAGGCACGGTTGGCGTTCTGTGAGCGCTGGACTGCCTGAGCTGGGAACCAGACGCGACCCCGAGATCGGTCACCACCGAAACCCCTCGGAGGCTCCTGCAGCCGGCGTCTGTTACCGGCTCATGCACATCCAGTGACAAGTAGCAGCTGAGCTGGAACAGACACGTTAGGCTCCGCAGCGAGCAGTCATCGGGCTCGTGCTCGCTGCCGGGTCGTGACAGTCCCGCCAGCGCCAGCGTTTCGTCTGCGGACGCAGCTTCGGGACCAACGGTCGAGATCGCGTCGTACGCGGAGCGTTGATCCAGGGTTACTGGCCTCGTGGCTCGCGACAGCCGCCACGGTCGGAACGGCCGCGACCGTGGCGCGGCCGACGCGGCGTCGCCCGTCTGGCAGCGGCTCGCGACGTTGCCCGGCGTCGATTCGCTGCTGGCGTTCGGTCCGACCGGAACGGCTGCCGTCGTCACAACCAAATCCGATGTGCCCCACCGGTAACGGCGGCGAGGTCTACCTCAGCGTGCGCCGACCGCATGCCGGCTTCCGGCGGGCGGTCGATCTGCCTCGGTCAGCTTCGGTCACCACTCGCAGAGCGCCGGCTGGGGTGGCGCCGGCTACCGAACGGCGCGACCGTGATCCTCTTTCGACAGCACGGTCATAAACTCAGACCTTCGCTTGAACCTAGAGGTGCGCACGTCAGTCCGGCCCGGTCCAGAAGCGCCAGCACCTGCAGCGCGCTTCCTTCAATGGCGAGAACCGCCGGCCCGGCGAGCCAGATCGCCGGGCCATGACGGACGGCTCTGGTTACAGACCGGGGCGGGGATGCCTGGATCGCGTCCGCCCGTGGGGCTAACAGCATGGACTGCACGGTAGTCGCCTTTCGGCCGGCCCGGGGGTGAAGCGTCCGAGACTACCTACGCCCCGCCATGTCCCAACAACGGCACCAGTCGTCAGTCCACGGCCTGGCCTGCGGCCGCAGTTACACGGCGATGGTGACCACACAGCCCACGGACGGCGTCAACCAGAACCGCTTCGCCGTCCAGGTCGGCCGCAATGGCAACTTCGGACGCCCGATCGAACTCGATGCCGCTCCGGTCACCGACGCCTCCGCCTTCCTTGATCCGACCGGCGTGGTGGCCGACCGCCACGGCCGTCACGCGGTGGTTTGGAGGCGCTGCAACTTGGACGGCTCGGGCTGTGCGATCAAGGCGCTTAACGGGACCGAAGCCGGCATCTTCGGCGAGCCCCAAACGGTGCTCGCCGTCGCATCCGCGCCGAACCTGAGCGTCAGGGCGTCGGTGGCCGATGGTGCGGTCGGCGATCGAGCGCTGCGTAAAGAAGGCGCCGTGCACCCTGAGCGTGTCGACCTTCGGGATCAAAGACCGGTTCGAGAGCACCCGTCTGATCGCCACCGGAACTGATGGCCGGTCGCGGTCGCGACAGGGAGTGCTCCGTCGTCGCTCCAGACGGGGCATGAGCGTTTCGGCGATTCCTTTGAGAACTCGACGACGCCGAGGCGGGAGTCTCGGAGCACCGCCTGTCTGGGGCAGGCAAGTTTTCGGGGATTGCAACGCTGTCGCGGACGAGCAAGAGGCGCGAGCCGAGGTCGAAGCTGAGCTTGTGCCGCCGCTACCTGGGCGCCTGGGTCAGCCGTTAGTGTGACGACGCCGGCCCGCGCGCTCCTGTCCTTGCTTTTCGATACGCGTCCCTGTGGCGTTAGTCCTCGCCCTGCGGCTAGTGGACGACGTGGCCGGAGATCGCTCCTGGCCCACCGACGACAGGCCGATTGCCTTGCATCACGGCGTTGATGCCGGTGATAGCTGTGCCAAGCCGGCCTTCAAGCTGTATGGCGTTTGCGTCTACCTCAGCTTCGGCTCCTGCCGGCGTCCCGTTGTACCACACGGTGGTATAGGTGCCGGATGGATCCACGAACTTGACCAAGTAGTGGTAGGTGTCCAGTGGCTGCAACGCGCCCGGAACCACTGCATCCATCTCGTAGGACCCATTCCGCGAAGTGCAGGCGAAGGCCAGCGGCGTCGACGCACTGGGGTTGGCGTACAGGTAGGCGCAGACGTTGGCGAGTGGCCGTCCCGTCGATGCGCTGGTCACGCGTCCGGTAACGTCCTCGGTGGTCGCTGTCGGAGGCTGCGCGAGCACCGTCAGAGTGAACGCCTGCCTCGCCGCCCCACCGGCACCGTTTGATGCCGCTATCCAGATCGCATACGTCCCCGCACTCCCAGCCGCAGGCGTTCCTGACAGGGTCGCCGTCCCGTTGCGGTTGTCAATAAACCTCACGCCGCGGGGCAACCTGCCGAGCGCACGAAAGCGGGGCGTTGGCGAGCCACTTGCGTACATGGTATAGCTGCCTGAGGACCCCACGTTCATAGTTGTCTGCGAGAGCGTCATGATCGTCGGTGCCGGATAACCGAGACCCGATGCGAGACCAGCAGAACTGATGACGTACGCCGCACCAGATGGCCAGTCGGTCACCGCGATCGACTGGTTGTCAAACAGCACGTTGTAGTGAGGGCTGCCGATGCCTGTCGAAGGGTTGACGGTCGCCGAATTGTTGAACCAGTTGTTATAGAAGAGATTGTCGCCGGAGTTGTTCACCGGGCTGGAGTTGATCCCGGCCCACGATGTCGCACCTTGGATGACGTTGTCATAGAAGGTGTTGAAGCGAGATCCCTCATCGCCATAGAGGCCGCCCTGAGCCGGGTTATTGCCGTACATATAGTTGCCGCGCACCACGCTGAACGGGGCTGCCGACAAGTTGTAGAACGGGCCAGCGCAACAGGAGAAGCTGGGGGTTCCCAGACCCGTGTTATAGATCAGGTTGTCCGTAGTGGAGCCGTACTCCTGTGGACTGGACGTCGTCGGAATCGAGTAGTAGTTGTACGTTCCCCGGTTCGCGTAGTCCTGGCTTCCGCCGGGATCGAACATCCCCCAGCCGAAGCCGAGACCGATCCCGTCGTAAGGAGCGTCCGAGATCTGGTTGTGGGTGATCACCACATGAGTAGTGTTGTTCGTTTCGACTCCGTCGGAGTCTAGGTAGTTGGTGCCCGTAGCGGTGATGACGTTGTTCTCGACCACAAGGTCCGCGTTTACGGCCCGCGGATCGCTTTCATTCCACGCGCTCGGGTACTGGATGCCGCCGATCATGATGCCGGTCCCCGCGATCTGGCTGAACGTGTTGTTGGCGACCGTCATGTTCTGCACTCCATATGCCACACCCGAGGTCATGGCGTCAGCGTCCTCGCCGATGCCGAGCCCCGCGGATCCTAGGTCCGTGAAGTTGTCGCCGGCGAAGGTGACACCCCTTGCGGCTGAAACCTGCACAGCGCCCGGCACCTCGTTCCACAGGCCGCGCGCAGCTTCAAACTGGGAGCAACCAAACGGGCATGAGCCAAAGCTCGGATAGCCGGCCGGGTTCACGGTGGCAATGAAGTAATTTTGCTGCTGGTCGGCATACCCGATCGACGAGCTCGGCGTGAGCCAGCTCGAATCCGAGAACTGGATGCCGCGGAAGGTGAGGTTCTCGACGGGATCGGCGTATGACGAGCCGCTGATGTCGAGCAGCGATTGAACGAGCGGGAGTTCGATCGTCAGGCTTGAGATGCTCGTGCCAGTTGGCGGCTCGTAATAGAGCATGCCAGTCTGCGAATCGAGGTACCACTCGTTGGGCTCGTTGAGATATGCCAGCGAGCTTTCGATGTAGTTCCCGGAGCGCGAGTCGCCCGTGTCGTAGCCCATCGTGTTGTTCTCCCAGCATGGCTGCGCCATGGTGATCGCAGTGCCGGAGATGGACGACACGGGGCAGTAGTGGTCTGTCCAGGTGCCGCGGTGCTCGATCTCGATCTGGCCCTGGTCGGGTAGGGCGTCGAGTGTCGTCGCGAGCGTGGAGTCTGTGATTGTGAACCCTGCACTGGTCGGGGTCAGATCGCTCCTCGGCACAGCTGGGGAGCCGCCGGGCGGCGAACCCGCGGTCGGGGCCTCGACTCCGTTGACATAGAGGTTGCGGGTTTGCGTGCCAACGCCGACGTCTGCCTCCCAGATGTTGGAGGCGGCATCGTAGAGCGTCCAGTTGGTCACCTTTTCGCCGCCCGAAATCACTGGCCTGGCACCCGGCGCGGCCTGCCACGTGACGTGATGACCGTTCTGCCCGCCATCGGCAGTCCGGAAAGGTATCGGCCGAGTTATGTTGTAGGTCCCCGTCGAGAGCTCAACTGTTACGTTCCCGCGAGAATTGTTCATCGCTACCAGCCGCTGGGCTGCACTCAGCGTGGTGACGACATAGTCGTGAGCCACGCGCGGCTGTGTGGCGCCCGGCGGCACAACTAGGATCACTGTTCCCGTGAACGATGCCGCCGATGCTCGCGCCGACCAAGTCGCCGCGATCGCCCCGCACAAAACGATCACACCGCCGAGCGCCGCGAGCCCCATCCGAAGTCGGCTGGCAAGTGACCACCGAGAGCTAACAATCACGATCCTGGCTCCTCTCTTGAGACGATCGTTGGCAACCCTCGGGGGCCCCGGAGGCTCCGCCATCCTCCCGCCCGCCGGGCATAATACGTATGACGTATGTATGTGTGATCCTAGGTGCTCGTGCGGAGCCTGTCAAGCCCGCAAACGGTGCCTTTGCCTGCCCAGGTGCTGTTCGGGTCTGCGCCGGCGCTCGGAGGAGCGATCTTGGCTGGCCGGCCGGCTTCGGCGCGTCATACCGCCTCGCTGTTGTCGCGGGCTGGGTCGGGCAACGAATGAGCGGCGAGGCAGTCGAGCGTCGCGGATCGGCACGCGGATCGGGTGCCTCGCGTCCATGCATCGGCCGGAGCATCGCCTGCGCCGGACCGGTAACCGCTCGGACCGGCAAGACGTCCCTCAGTGTAATCGTGCCGCGTGGGCGGCGACGTTCGGCCGATCGGATTGATTCGCGGGTTGGCGGCGGATGGCTCGAAATGTCCCTGTCGACCGAGGGGTCTGACTCGGTCTCGAACTGTCGTCCGCCGCGGCCCGAAGCTCGCCGGCGTGCTCGCTAGACGGCAGGTCCCGGCGCCGTCTAGGCCCGGCGGTAGGCCTCCTGGGGTCCGTGCCTGGTCTGGCCACGTGATGCGGGAGTGAGGAGGGGGTGGGGATGACCACCGTGATGGGTTTCGATCAGCACCGCGCGCAGATCACCGCCGAGTGGTTGTGGTTGGACGCTGGTACCAGCGAGGTGGTCCGCTCGCGGATCACGCCGACGCATCGGGCTGAGGTGCGGCGGTTCTGCGAACAGCTCCGTGCCTGGAGCTCGAGGTTGCGTTGGAAGCGACGACCGGCTGGAGGTTCGTCGCTGATGAGCTGTGGGGGGGGTCGACGCGGTAGTGCATCTCGCCGAGCCGGCCGAGACGGCGGCCAGGGGCGGGAACAAGAAGCAAGCCAACAGCGACCATGCCGATGCCAGACATATCAGGGAGTTGTTGATGATCGGCAGGTTGCCGGAGTCGTGGATCGCGCCCGATCACATCCTTGATCTCCGCGCGAGGGTTCGGTTGCGGCACACGCTCTCGTGTCATGACGATCGAGGCGTACTGTCCACTGCTCCTGCACCGCACTGGCCGCGTCGATCCCGACCAACAATAAGGTCTGGCAAATGTGCTGATGCCGGGCAACGCGGGCGGCAGTGCCCACACCACTTCAGCGACATGACCGTGACATGGTCGCCCACGTCCAGCCCTGAAACGCCCTCGCCACGACGATCATGACACCGGACATCTCGCGCCGGACCGCCCCCGGTATCGACCTCGTCTGTCCACGTGCTCGTGCTATCTGCTTGTCGGTGCCCCAGATCCAGACGTACGCCACTGGATCTGCACCTGACCCGGGCCGGGCGGCGAGAGCTCACGCTCGCTTTATTCGAGACTCCCAGTTGCCTGCCCATTCGGCTACGAGCATCTGAGGTCCCCTTCTCGGGTCTGGGTTCGCGCCAAGCGATACACCCGGGCAGCATTCCCAGCAAAGACTCCATCACGCTCGGCAAGGGTGAGACGTGAAGTTGCCTCGGTTACGGCTGTCAGCCAGTCGCCGCAGGAGCTGCTGAGTGTCAGAACCGGCCCGTCACTCCCGAATATGCACCGGTCCGGCCCAAAAACGACTGTCGCGAAGTCGAGCTGCGGAAGAATGTCCTCGGCTCGCCAGCTCTCGGAACGAACGGCCGGCTAAGGCGAGGCTCGTCGTTCAGCCAATCGTGGTGACGAGCTATCGGGTCCCAAAAATGGACCTGGGGGTCCAGCAGCCCGCTCATATCTCTCCGTTCTAAGGTGACGGGAACGGTGCTGGTCCACTCGAAGAGAACTCGGCGGGGCCCCAGTCGCCGGCACCAGGCGACAGCCCATGGAATAGGAAGTAGCTGCGAGCGGGGACGCGAGCCCAGTAAGCGACGCTGACCTTGAACTGCTGCTGCACAGATTGTGGGAATGGCCAGCCGTCCCACAGACAGAAGTCGCAGTCGTCGGGCGTGTGGCGGTGCGCCGTGAGCATTTCAATAGTGATCAGAAGTCACCGTGTCCCGGCCAGGCCTGTGGTGTTGGCCGATCTGGACAACCCACAGGCCTGATCTCACCGTGGCGTTCGTACCGCTCTGCTCAGTTCGAGGAGTTGCTGCTGAGTACGAAGTGGTCGATGTTGTACCAGCCCGTGTCCGACGGACCTACCGACAGCTCGATGGTGCTGGGTCCTGCCGGAAGCTGGACTGTCGTGGTGGCATCGCCCCACGTGTCCCAACTTCCGGTCAAGGGCAACTGAATTTGACCCTGGCTGGTGCCGTTGACGGAGATCGTCGCCGTACGCGTCTGGTTTGGCCCGTTGGGACCGGCTGCGTAGCGGACGTCGAGCGTGTAGGAGCCCGCAGTCGGCGCGTCGAACTGCTGCGAGACGCCCGGTCCCACGGAGGTCATGCAGGCCACGAACCCCGAGCCGGTGAAGCCGGGGTGGTCACCTGCGAAGCAGGCCCCACCGGTCAGGTTCCCGGTCTCGGCCTCGCAGACACCCCCGAGGCCGCAGGGCACGATGACGTCCGCGGAGTTCTGCGCCGTCATCCTTCCGCCCGGTGCCTTCAAGTGCGTCGTCGCGGTGAATCGGTACCCGACCGCCGGCGCGGTGGCCGCGACGTTGACCACGTAGGTCGTGGTGACCGACTGGCCCGGCGGCAGGTTCTTGATGGCCCGACAAGTCGCGCTGTTGCCGTTGACGCAGTGGATGGTGAGCTGGTTCGCGTCGGACGGGTTGGCAGTGGAGACCGACAGCGTCGTCTGCACCGACCTGTCCGTGACGCCGCTGCCGTTGGTGAAGGTGACCGGAACCTGGAAGGTGCCAGGCGCCGACAGCGCGGTCGGCGGGCTCAGCGAGACCTCTTGCGGGTCGTTCCAGGACAGGTAGACGGCGAACGCGTCATGCGCCGACTGGAACGTGAACGGAACCGTCACCGACCCGCTGCTGGCGTTGACGGTCTGGTCGTAGACCACCTGTGGTGCGTAAAGGGGCGCCTGATCCGGAATGCGGTACACGGTCACGTGCAGCATCTCCTTCCGCAGCAACCACGGCACCGATGAGACGCCGTTGAACGTTACCGACGCAGTACCGGTGTACCCATCGGAGTCGCCGATGAGCGCGACCACCCGCTTCGCAGACTTGTCCTCGGACGCCGAGATGGTAGTAGCGCCGGTTTCGTTCGGCGGAGCCACGAGATCGCCGGTCAAGTCGGCGTAGGTGCGCATCGCCCACCAGTTGCCCGTCGGCGCCCAGCCGCTGGCCGTATCGGTCAGGAGCTGGGTCTCGTTGGGGATCTCGCAGCAGTTCCAGTTGCCGCGCATCGCGTTCGTATAGCCGGACTGCGCGAACCGGTCGAGATACCACGCGGTGACTCCCGCGGTCTGCCGGTCGGCCGGCTGGTACTCGTTCGCCGACAGTTGCACGTGCCCCAACCCGGCTGATGCTGCATCGGCCTCAATCGCATTTCCGACCGCGACCGGGTCGTCAACGTCTCCCTCGTCGTGGTTGCTGATCATGTCCGGAACGGTATTGGTCGCCGTCACGTGCTGGAACCAGGCCTGCCATTCCTGCGGTCTGCTCAAGGGGGTAAAGGCAAACGACGGTCCGACGATCGTAGCCCCGGGGTCGAGCCTGCGGATCTCGTGAAACGCGGTGTCCCACATCTCGAAGTACTGAGGGGTGTTGACGCCGGGACCCCAAAAGAAGGAGAACTCCGGTTCGTTCCAAATGTCGAAGGCAAAGTTAATGCCGGAAGCCTTGAGCGCCTCGATGCTGCTGTCCAGGAAGTTCACGTAGTTGGAGCAGTCGCCGTTGGCGCATGGCCACTGCGTGTTCGCCGGCTCGCCCGCGTTCGCTCCGTACAGGTCGCTCAACAGCACCTGGTACTGAAAGCGCTTGCCGAACTCGCCCTGGAGCCGCTTGGCTTGGTCGATGATCGAAGTGATGTCCGCCCGCATGTCGGGGCCGAACTGGTAGTCGTCGCCGATCCAGCCGCCGGAAAACCAGCCACCACCGCGGAAGCTGTTGAGACCCAACGGCTTCAGGTACTGGTCGGCCGGCAGCGACGCGTCCTCGTTGAGGCCGTACAAGATGCCAAGGCCGACACCAGTCGCCTTACCGGTGGTATCGGCCAGGTTGACGCTGAGCACCCGCCCGGCAGGGGCGGCGGCTCTGGCGGGCGCGCCGTTCAGCAGGATGAGCGCGATCGCCGCCAGGCCGGCGAGGGCCGAAGCTATGAGCCCAGCGCACACCAACCCGAGGCGAGATCTGTTCTGTGGACGCAATGCCATGAAGGCCTCCTCACGGTTCTGGTTCCGCGATGCGTACAATCCAGGTGCAATCGAACCGGTTCGATCAGAGCGGACTCTAGCGCAGCGGTTCGTGCATCACAAGGGCTCGGCGGTGGCCGCAGGGCTTGCCACCGACGCCGAGGCGGCAGCGGCACTGGTGAGTCCGGCGCTAACGTTCCACCGCGGCGGGTACGCTCTCAGCGCAAGGCAGACAGGAGCAGCGGAGATGAACATTGGCGAGGTCGCCCGCCGGGCCGGCGTATCGCGGAGCACTGTCTCCTACGCGCTCAGCGGAAAGCGGCCGATCGGTGCAGCAACCCGGCAGCGCATCCTGGCCGTTATCGACGAGGTGAACTACCAGCCCAACGCCATCGCCAAGGCGCTGGCTGACGGCTCGACGCGAACGCTCGGTCTGATCGTGCCGCCGCGGCATCGGCACTTCGACTTCGAGCAGCTGCAGTTCGTAGGCGCGGTGGCCGAAGCGGCGTCCGAGCGCGGCTTTGACACGTTGCTGTCACCGAGTGGCGAGGAACGCGAACGGGCGTTCAAGCGACTGGTTGGCGAGCGCCGCGTCGACGGGCTAATCCTGATGGAGACCGTCACCGACGAGCCGGCCGCGCTCGAGCTCATAGACACCGGGTTCCCGTTCGTCACCATCGGCCGGATCGGCCACGACCAGCAGCACGGCTGGGTCGACCTGAACTACTCCGGGCTCGTGCGGACCGCAGTCGCCGAACTGGTTGGGCACGGCCACCGTCACATCGGCCTGGTCAATCGGCCGCAAGAGCTGCTCAGCAACGGCTACGGACCGGCGAAACAAGCCGACCGTGCCTTCGCCGCCGCCGTCGCCCGTCACGGGGTGTACGGGCCCACAGTCTGCTCCGAAGACGACGATGCGGACGGCGCGCGTTGCCTGAGCGAGCTACTCAAACGTGATCCGCGTCTCACCGCAGTCGTCTCGATCAACGAGCGATCCCTAGCTGGATTCATCAGCGCGGTACATGCGCGCGACCTCGTTCCCGGCGACGACCTGTCCGTCATGGCGGTCGCGCCCGACAGCCTCGCGGCGGCGCTCGACCCACCGATCAACGCTGCGCATATCCCAGCCGAGGAGATGGGACGCGCCGCAGTCACCGCCCTCCTCGACCACCTGCACAACCCAGCGGCCCCATTAGCCCACATTCTGATGACGCCCACCTTCACCGAGCGCGGTAGCGCCCGCCAGCCTCACTGAGCCGGACCGGGTTTCACGGAGTGATGGATCTACCCCTGTTTGGTGGAGTCGGGTTTCTGGAATTAGGCTGCTTTGCTCGTGTTTGTTTTTAGATGGTGTCGGTGCTCGTCTTCAACCTGAGGGTCGGAGAGACCAGGTGATGACGCTCCGTCGGCTGCTCGGTCCGGTGCGGTCCTAGCGGGTAAGCGTTCTTTCTGGGATTTGAGCCAGCCGGCTTCGACTTCGTTTGATTCCCTGCCCGGTTAGAGACTCGATCACCGGGTAGAGCCTTTTGGGGCGATCTCCTCCTGAAGGGAACACCTCGTTGAACTTGCGTGCGACCGCCAGTTCGGTCTCTAACTGCCTGATCCGTCGCTTGGCCGCGGCGAGCTCCAGTTGCTGGCTGGTGGTCGCGCCCTCGGCCTCGCCACGATCGATCCGATCCTGCTTGAGCCAGTTGTAGATCGTCGCGTTCGACATCTTAAACGTCACCGCGAGCTGCTTCACACGCGTCCCGGCTCGCCCCAGGCGTTCGGGCACTCCTGCCCGGTCTCTGACCTGTTCGGGCGCCAGAGCCACGAGCTGCTCGCACGCCTTGACTTCCCCGACCCGTGGAACGAGGGCGTGCTCGCCGCGATCACAATGATCGACGAGCTCGACCGCGAGATCACCCAGATCGACCGGGAACTCAAGGCTCGGCGCCGATCACCGCTACATCCCCCTGTTGCAAAGCGTGCCAGGAGTCGCATGGGTGCTGGGCTACACGATCGCCTCAGAGATCGCCGACATCCACCGGTTCTCCTCCCCCGCGAAGCTCACCCGGTACACCGGCCTATGCCCCCGCGTCTACCAGTCAGGGAACACCGAGCGCCGCGGGCCGCTCACAAGGGCCGGCCCGAAATACCTGCGCTGGGCGCTGATGGAAGCCGCCACCCACGCGTGCAAGCACCCGATCTACCGCGACCGCTACCAGACCAACAAGCAACGGCTCGGCAAACAACGCGGCGCGAAAATCGCACAAGTCGACATCGCCCGCCGCCTCGCCGAGGCGATCTGGCACATGCTCACCCGCAACCAACCCTCGCTCCGGCAGGCGCCATGCCCCCCTTGGCCGCATAGACGGCCCTTTCTGAGATCCGTAACGGAGCGAGACACCCATTAAACCTGGTCCTCCCCCGAGAAGGCGATAGAGAGTTGCGCCACGCTCGCCAACACGTCCCCTGCCGCGGGCCATGACGAACCACCGCACTTGACAAAGCCACCTCCTTCACAGAGAGGAGGGCCCGGGTCCAGCACTGGGCCCGGGCCTATCCGACAAACTTAGTCGTGTCAGCGGTCAATTCGACCCGCGGCACGCTGCCGCTTCGGGTCGACGAACTACCGAAGCTCGCTGGGTCCGTCGGCGCCGTGCGCAGACCTTTGCGGTGTCGGCGGCCGTACGAGACGCCGGTTGAGGTGTCATCCGCCGCCGATGGCGTAACTATCGCGACGGAGGTGACGTGATCACCACGCGGACGGGGGGATGATCAGCATCCTCGTGTGCTGGTCATCCCCAGGCGTCGGGGCTGGGTCAGCCGCAGGTGAGTACCGGGTCCGCCCAGTCGGCGTGGTCGTTGCCGTTGCCGTCGCCGCCGTCGCCGACGACCAGGTCGAGCACCTGCGCGCCGGTCACGTCGACGTTGAGGGATGTCGCACTCTGATGCCCGCGGATGACCGGCGTTGTCACCAGCGTCTTGCCGTCGGCCACCACGCTGAACGTCACCGTGCCGGCACCCCCCGTCTCGTCGTCCACGCCAACCTGCGCGGTGAACTCGGTGCACTGGCCGGCCAGGTAGATCTCGACGTCGCTGGGCGAGTTCGTGCCGAGACCCTTTGCGAACACCACGTGGTTGATCGTGATCGGTTTGCCGTCACCTGCGGCCTGTTCGCCGTTGCTGGTGTTCCGCTCGACTGGCCCCCAGCCGTTGCTCGCCGACAGAAACGGCAGATCGCCAACGTTGTCCATCCCGGCCGGAGGAGCCGGCGGGAGGGCGCGGATGATCCGCTCGTCGGAGTTGGTCGCCGGCTTCGCCGACTGGGTGTAGTGGAACGATGCCTTCAGCGCCGAGGCCTGCGGCAGGTTGCTCGGCGCCGTCACCTGCCAGGTGAACGTCGTCGAGGCGCCGGGCCGCACGCTCCTCACCGATGCGGGGTCGGGCGCGGTGGCCGTCCACCCGGCCGGCAGCTGCAGCGTCGGGGTCACATCAGTCGCGCTCGGCGCATTGAACGGGACAGCGACAGTGACTGTGGCGGTGAACGTCTGCCCCGCCTGGGTCGTGTCCGGCACCTGGAGCTCGACCGTCGTGCCCGGCCGCTTCGGCATCGCGTACTTGTGCGCGTTGTACCCCGGGCTGTCGTTCTGGGTCACCTTTAGCGACGAGGCCCAGCTGCCGTAGTTCGTCAGCGATACCGTTCCGAGCCCGCCGGTCGAGCCGTCCAGGTTCCACACCGCGATCGCGATCGTGTTGTTGCCGTCCGGGTTCAGGATGCCGTTCGGCACCGGGAAGCTGTGCTCCGGCCCTAGGTAGTTGACGTAGTTGCCGATCATCCAGCCGTTGACGTACAGCAGCGCGCGATACATCCGGGACGGGTCATCGCTGATCGTCAGGCCGAGGGACGTGTCCTGGCCCTTCGGCAGGTGGAGCGCAACCTGGGTGCGGTACCAGGACACGCCCGGCGTGGTGTCGGTGGTCGGCAGCGTGACGTTCGCCCAGTTCTGGTCGGGGAAGCCCGGCAGGTCCCAGCCGGCCCGCTCACCAAACAGCCCGCCGGTCGACAGCGGCCCGCGAGCCGGGTCGATCTCGTTCTCCCCGCCGCGAACACCCTGGATCCGCCAGGTGATCGTCGACAGCGGCGCACCGATCAGCGACGCGCTGGTCAGGCCACGCGCCGACTTGTTGGCGTTAGTGGCGTTGTAGTCCTCCTCGTGCCCCATGTTCACCGTCAGGACGGACAGCACGTTGTCGCCCGTCGCCCTGAGCGAGCCGGCGGGGAAAGTGAAGTCGGCACTGCCCGTCGTGGAACTGCCGAGGAACATCCCGTTCAGCCAGGCCGAGAAGGCCTGCGCTCCGCCGCCGGAGTCGGAGACGAGATGGACGCCGGTCACGTTGGCGCTCGTGGTGAATCGCCCGCGGTACCAGGTGTTTCCGGTATGGAAGGCGTAGTCGTCGGCGTAGAGGATCGGGAGGGTGGTGATCCCGGTAACGCTGTTGGTGGTCATCTTGTCCGCGACCTGCCAGCTCGAGTCGTCGAATCCGGGTTGCGCCTCGGGAGACTCCTGCTTGTGCTTCCAGTGGGTGAGCGCCGGCAGCCTGATCGGCGCCGCGGTCGCGATCGATCCGGTCAGGCTGCCGGTGCTCGTCCGGGTCGTGTGCACGGGCCTGCCGTTCCAGAGGACGTGCGACGCGGACGTGAAGACCTCGATGTTCGGGTCGGTACCGTTGTCGCCGGTGAGCTCGACAGTGTTGCCGCCTGAGCGGCTGGTGGCGCTGCGCAGCAGGTGCGAGCCGCGTACCAGCACCGGCCCGGCGGCGGTGTCCTGGCGCCAGAACGTCTCGGCCGTCGCATTGTCCGCCAGCAGAAGCAGCAGCGGACGCGAGCCGCCGCCGGAGATCTGGACCCGGATCAGGCCGTTGTGCTGGTAGTCCAGCCGCAGGTCGCCGGTGGTGGGGTCCCACGTCGTCGTGACCGCACCGCCGCTCGTCTGCACGGTCGGCTTCGACGAGTAGTTCAGCACCGTCTCTCCGTCACTGCCCGGATCGCCATACAGCACCGCGACGTCACGGTTGCCGATCGTCGCGCTCGTCATGATCTCTGAGGTGGAGTACTGCAGCTGCGAGTCACCGAGCTTGTAGTTCGCGACGATGATGTGCGAGTCGCGCCCGTCGAGCGTGATCGCCCCCTGCTGCGGAACTACCGGGTACGTCGGAGCCGCGGCGGCTGCGCCGGTCGGGAGGTCGATCGCGTCGATCGAGACGAAGTTGTCCGTGGAGCCGGGCGAGTGGGTGCCGTCGACGACGATCTTCAGCACGTGCGGGCCGTTGGTGAGCCCGGTCTTGGAGAACAGCACGGCCTGGTTCTGGCTTCCCGAGCAGTCGACGGTGGCCTGCTTGACGCCGTCGATGAACACGTCCGCGAGCCCGTGGTTGTTCGTCTTGGAACCGATCCAGCGCACCGCCGTACCGGTGAACGGGACGGTGACCGAGTCACCGGCCTGGTTGGAGAACGATTCGGTGTTCTCGTAGTCGCCGCCGGTGAAGCTCTGGTTGGCCACGTGCGACCAGCTGCCGGTGTATTGCAGGTCGGTCGTGTCGGCGTCGTCGAAGCTGTAGCTCACGTTCTGGATCGGCTGGGCGTTGAAGTCGATCGAGATGTGTGTCGTGTCGACCGACGTGGAGGTCGAGTTGTTGTGCCGGAGCACATGGAACTGGGTCCCGGTGTCGGGGTTGATACGCGCGGTATCGACGATCGCCGGGTTGTCGGGCGGGGTGACGTTGATCGGGTCTGTCATCGCCAGGGGCGCGACCGATTGCGTCATGTAGCCGATCAGCTTGTCCTCGTAGTACTTCGGGTCGAGCTGACGGGTCTCGCGGATCGCGGCGCCGTAGTCGTATGAGGTGTAGTTCTCCGGCTCGCCGAGCCAACCCCAGTTCGTCCCGCCATACGTCATGTAGAAGTTCTGCGAGGTGGCGCCAACCGCGATGTTCTGCTTGTAGAACACGTTCGCGAACTGGTCGTTGATCAGCTGCGCGCACTTGTCGTATCCGGGGCCGCCCCACGGGTCGAACGCACCGCCCTGGAACTCCGGGCTGATTATCGGCCGGCCAGCGGGGTGGTCGAAGCTGATGTCAGGCACGCCCGCCCACTGCGTCGGGTTGGAACAGTTGAAGCCCTGTGGGTAGGAGTCGACGCCGTCGACAGCGAGCGCAGCGGGTCCGGAGTTCCACGTGCCGTTGTCGTTGCCGATGAGCGGGACGGTGATCCCGTCCGCCTGGGCCTTCTGCTCGAGGTGCTGCATGTACGCCGTCCCGGCGGGCGTGTTTGTGTAGAACTCGTTCTCGACCTGGTAGGCGATGACCGGCCCGGTTCCGTTGGTGATCTGATGCCGGGCTAGGATCCGGTCGATCTGGGTCATCCACTGATCGGAGTACTGAAAGAAGTTGGGGTCGTCCGTGCGGTTGTTCTCCATCTTGGTGGTGAGCCAGCCGGGCAGGCCGCCGCTGTCGACCTCCGCATTGATGTACGGCGCTGGGCGGGCGATCACGTATAGCCCGGCCCGCGCCGCGTCGTCGAGCAGCTTGTCGAGGTCGCGTACGCCGGTGAAGTCATAGACACCCGGAGCCGGCGAGTGATAGTCCCAGTCGAAATACAGGGACACGGCGTTGAAGCCGGCCGCCTTCATCTTCTGGAAGATGTCGACCCAGAGCGACGGGCTCGGCAGCCGGAAGTAGTGGAACTCTCCGGACCAGAGGTAGACACGCTGACCGTCGATCTTGAACGAATAGTGGTCGAAGGTGACGGTGTGCGGCTTTCCGTCGGCAAGGTTGCTCATCGTCGGTCGGGCCGTTGTTGCTGGGGCCGTATGCCGCGCGGCATCTGCGGCCCCGGGCTTGCCAGCGACCGGCTTGGCCGCGGCGACCGAGCTCGCGCCGGCGGGTCCAATCAAAATCACCGCGCACAATGCGATGACCAGTGTCGCTGACGCCGCCAGCGCGCTCCACGCACGTCGTCCCCGACGCTTCCCAATCCGGCGGATGCCGATGTGGTGAGAGCGGTTTTCGCGAGAGCGCACTTTCTTCCTCCGTAAGCTCGAACGACAATCAAGACTTCAGTTGGGGCCTACCAAGCCAATGTGGATCGAAATAGAGGCAACGGACCCGATTGTGGCGGTCGCGCCCTTACACTTTTGGCCACGGGCAGCAGCCGGACTCAGACGCCTGAGACCAACCTGGGGATTGGGCGGTGTGGCGCGATCCCCGGCTGGCCGGTTTGGCTTTCCGGGGTTAGCCGGTGGAGCATTTGGGAGCACGTTCGCTCCGTTGTTGATGTGGGTCACGGTGACTAGGTTGGTGGTGGCGTTCTAGTAAGCGTCGACTGCGAACCGGAGCACGTTGGTGTACGGCGGACCGGTCTGAGGGTCGTTCGGACGGGTGGGCCGAATAGGTCGCTGAGCACGCTTTCTGGCGCAAAGGTGATTTTGCCTTGCGCCGACTCTTGCACTGCGTTTGTGTCTGGCGTCGCGAACAGCTATTGCTCGAGTGCGCCTGGCGCCGTAGACGCGGCCACGCGGCGTTTGCGTACTGCGGCGCGTTGCTGAACGGGTAGTAGTTCGGGGCGGTCTCGATCGCCACGGTGCAGAAGTCGGTGACGGTGCGGGGTCCACGCTGCCGGCAGCTCGACGTCGCGGAAGGCCAGATCCAGGCCGTCAGCTCGATCGTCAGCTCGGGGTCCAAGTCGATCGCGACCACTGCGCTCCCATGCGCACGAGCCAGTCGCCCCTCATCGTGATCCACGGCAACAGGGCCAACATGTCTTGACAACGTTGTCAGGCAGACGACGAGGGTTTCTACCACCGGTTGCCAACCTTGTCAAGTAACGACGGGACCAATGGTCAGGGTGACTTCGGGGCCAGGCTATTCTGCTGCGGGATCTGCGGTGTGACGTGGTCGCCGGGGTCGCGTCAGCACGGGCCGAAGCAATTGGACCGCCAATTGGACCATAGGGGAACGCCGAAGCTAGCGCCTACACGGGGCGCGCGAGGGCGGCGAGCGGATCGAGTCGCCACGGGCCTACCTGTCGACCGTGGTCTCGAGGCTGGCGCTCGACCAGTTGCGCTCGACGCGGGTCCGGCGCGAGTCCTATGTGGGGGAGTGGCTGCCGGAGCCGCTCGTCGCGAGCGCCGACGACGATCCTGCGCGCGAGGCCGAGATGGCGGACTCACTGTCGCTCGCATTGATGGTGCTGCCCGAGAGCCTCTCGGCCGAGCAGCGCGCGGCGTTCCTGCTGCGCGAGGTCTTCGACGAGGACGCGAGGGCGGCGGCCTTCGCTCATCACTTACGCGGATTGCGCGCCCGGTGGACCGTGAGGTTGAGGGTCTTGTTGGTCTTCCAAACCTTGTCCTGCTTCAGTTGCACGCGGACGTGCATCGTCGTGCCCGCCAGGATGTGCCGATGCCAGCGCGGGCCGGCCTTGAACGTGTTGAGCCCCTTGTGACCGTTCAGGGTGACGACGGCCACCTGCTTCCAGGTCACCCGTTTGACCTTCTTGGCGTGGCCCTTTTCGGGCACCATCACGACGTTCCTGGCCATCAGGGCGACGCGGACACCCGCCTTGCCCGTGAGTTTGAAGGTCAGCTTCGTCTTGGGATAGGTGCACTGCTTGCACCAGGTGACGGTCGCGCCGGACAGCTTGATCGCGCTGATCGTGACCGGCTTGGGTTTGGCCTTGGCCGGGGTGGCTCGCGGCGGCGTGACGGCGGGCGTCCGGCCGGGAGCCGGAGCCGGAGTCGTGGCGGCCGGCGGCGCCGGAGATGGCGCCACAGCCACCTGCACGAGCGTGATCGAGTGCGCTGGGATCGTGAGTGCGACAGAGCCGCCGCTCACCGCCGCCGTCGCCGAGGTCGTCGTAACGGGGGTGGTGCTGCCTGGCAGGTTGGTGCTGAGCGCGTCGCCCCCATTGGTCGCGTTCAGCGTGATCACGGTCGCCTGGCCGAGCGCGCCGTCCGGGTTGAGATTTACGGCGAGCGAGTCGGTCGGGCTGCGGTTGACGACGACCGTGTCGACGTTGCCGCCATTCTCGGCCGCGACCACGATCAGGTCAGTGATGTTCGTGCCCGGGAGCTGCGGGTTGTTCGCCGTGGTCGTGCCAAGCTGCGTGCCGCCCGCCAGCGGCTTGAACAGCTCGAGGTACTGCCCGGTCGGCTGGACCGCGGTGTCGTCGGCGCCGCCCGCCGTGATCGTCGGCGGCGTCACGATCGCGCCGGTGGTGGCGAACGGCGCCGCGCCCGGCAGGCCGGCGGCGACGTTGGCGGCGGCCGGCTGCTCGCCTGTCAGCACCTGCCGATCGGCGACGTTGATCCCCCCCAGCTTGATCCAGAACGCCAGCTGGCTGGCGTTAAGGAGCGCCTCGTCGAGCGAGTCGTAGTAGTACGGCACCAGCCCCGGGTCCGGGGCGTCGTTCAGGAGCGAGCCGTACTCGCTGAGGTCGAGCGTGATCGCGTGCCCCGCGGCGCTCTGCATCGCCGATTGCCACATCTGCGCCGTCGTATTCTCGCTCCTCGGCGCGGCCATCACCGTGTTCTCGAAGCTGGCGATATTGCCCGTGGTGTCGGTGTTCTGCTCGTAGGGGTGGTACTGGAGGCAGTCGTAAGGGAAGGCCGAGCCCATGTCTGTGATGAAGTTCTGATCGGTATCCGCCGCGCAGACCTGGATGCCCGGGTCTACGGCCTTCATCGCCGCGTAGTAGGCGTTGAAGCCGTCGTGCGGGCCGGAGTCGTAGCTGACGGCGATCGCGTCTCCCTGCGGAGGGATCGCCCCATGCGTGCCGTCGCCGAACGTGATCTTCCCGGTCGCGTCGTCGACGGTGTAATCGTCCGCGTTCCCGACCGCGCGCAGCGAGGGAACCTCCGTCCACTGCGTACCGCCGACGTCGACCGCCACCGGGTCCGTCTGCTCGTCGACGGGCGGATACTTCACGAAGAAGTCCTGGCTCGCCTGGCCGTTCGACACGCCCGCCGCACCGGTCCGATCGGCGAAACCGACGACCGGCTGACCCGTGAACTGCGTTACGCCGCCGAAGATGTACTCGCAGTCCGCGAGGCCGGCCGTGCCGGCCGTCGCGCCGGCGCACGGGGACGCAGCCGGGGGATCCGGGTCCGACGAGGTGCCGTCGAACGACAGGAAGGTGCCGGTGCGCCATGAGTTCGCTGGATTCTGCTCCTCGTTGCCGACCTCCCACACCGGCACCTTGTACGGCGCCGCGTGCCCGTTCGCCGCTCGCTGGTCGGCAAACGTACCGCCACCGTTCGCATCGGCCGAACCCGTCATGTAGTCGACCTCGTCAGCGGAGTCCTGCGCGCTGCCTGTGGAGAAGTTGGCGGTCATGACCCCGCTCGCGCCCGTGTCGTCGAGCAGCTGACCGAACTCGTCGGGGCCGACGGTCGACGGGCTCGGGCCGCTGTTCGGCCCAAACGCGTTGTCCTGGCGCTCGGACTGCGGCCCGATCGCCCGCTTCCACTGGTAGAAGTCAGACTCGATCCCGCCCGGGAACCGGAGTGATCCGGCGAAGACGTCATTGCGCAGATCACTCAGGAAGAACGGGTCGAAGGCGTTCGTCGCGGAGTCGAAACTGTCCATGCCGGCAAACGAGTACAAGTAGACACTGCCCATCACCGCCGGCGGGATCTGGCCACCCGGCTGACCACTCCCGACGTTGATTGTCGTGGTCGCCGCCGCCGCGGTACCGGCGAACGCCGCCCCCGAGCACCCACACACCACCACAATCGCGGCAAGCAATCGGCTCACCAAACGCCCGGCCACCGTCAACCACCTCGTTGTCCGCGAATTCTCGTCGGCGCAGGAGAACCGAGCGTCGACGACCATCGTGCTCAGAAACCGCCGACAACGTCCGAAAGTTGCGGACGCACGCCGCCAAAAGAAGCTGCAGCCAGACGGCACCCCCAGGAGGTCGAGAACGCGTCGCCAAATGCATAGCCCCGCAACTCCAATCACCAGCGGCGCCAATGCCCGAACGCGCTACCAGGATTACGCGCCGGCGGCGACGTGTTTGATCGCTTCGACGGTGACGGGTGGCTGCTTGGGTACGGCAGCGCTCCCACTCGCCCGCTCGCGCTCCGGCGAGCCGGCCTGTCCGGCGATGACGCCGCGGAGGTGCTCGATCTGGCCGCCGCGCGCGAGTTCGATCATCCGCTGCTTCGCCGGGCACGCGCCGTGAGATTGTGCGAGAACGGGTTAAGTATAACTACGCCACGCGTAAGAATGTAATACGTAATATACGTTTGACGTATTACGCGATATGTAGTACGGTGAAGCCGCGATGAACGACCCAACGATCCTGATCCTCACCAGCCTGTCCTCAGGCGAGAAGCACGGCTACGCGCTACTGCAGGACATCGAGCGCTATGTCGGGGTGCGGCTTGGCCCCGGCACGCTGTACGGAGCGATCGGCCGGCTGGAGCGGCGCGGCCTGATCGAGCCTTCCGGCGAGGCCGGAAGGCGGCGTCCGTACCGGCTGACCGCTGCCGGCGCGAGCGAGCTGGAAAGCTCGCTGTCGCAGATGCAAGCGATCGTGAGGGAGGGCAACGCCGCTCTGGCCCGGCGTCCGGCCCCCTCCGGCCCGCCCACCGCGACGGTCACGGCATGAGCGTCGACCGCAGCGCCGAGCGACTCCTGCGCTGCTACCCGGTGAGCTGGCGCGCGCGCTACGGCGAGGAGCTAGCCGGGCTGATCGCGGACATGAGTGAAGGCCGCCGGCTATCGTGGCGACTGCGCGCCGACGTGGCCGCCGCGGGCGCCCGTGAGCGGCTGCGCGGCCCGGGTGTCGGCGACCCGCGGGGCGGCGGTCGGCGCGTGCTGTGGGCGTGGGCGATCTTCATCCTCGCTGGCGCGATCGTCGCCAAGACAACCGAACACTGGCAGCAGGCGCTGCCGGCAGACGGTCATCCGGTGGCCACGGCCGCGTTCGCGGCATTGTTCGTGATGGCGATCGTCACTGCGGTGCTCGTGCTCGCCGGGATCGCGCTAGCCATCCCGAGCGTGATCGCGTTCCTGCGCGCTGGCGGGTGGCCGCGAATTCGACTCAGCGTCCTCACCGCCGCCGTGCTCACGACACTGCTGATCGCTGCCACCGCCGCCCTGGCGGGCTGGGCGCACACGCTCACGCCATACGCCCGGAACGGACACGACCAGCTGTACGCCGCCGCGTTCTTGGCCTGGGCTGCGCTCGCCGCGACGAGCCTGCTCGCATCGACACGAGCCGCGACGCTTACGGCTGACCGGATCGACCTCACCCCCACGACGCTACAGCTGCACGCCCGGCTCGCGCCCGCGCTGGCGGTCGCGATGGCTGTGATGACCACAGCCACCCTTCTGTGGTGGGTGGCCGTCGCGGTGGTGTCGCCCGGCGCGCTCACCGGCCCACCGACGACTCCCCATGCTTCCGCGGTCGTGCCGGCGCTCGTCGCGGCCGCAGCCCTGATGACCCTGGCCACCGCGATCGCCGCCACGGGCGCCCGCCGCGCTAACACCGTATGACGCGCGGTCGCTGACGAACCTTAACTCACCGACACGTCCGTCGACCGGCGGTCATCGACGGTGAGCTCGGGGAGCCGAACGGGTCGAGATTGGATGTTCCGGTTCCGCACTCGACTCTGATCACGCCCGCCGATGCATCTGTCGCGCGGCCGACAACAAGCTGCAACCCCTGCAGGCTCTGCTGACTGCGGCGGCCGAACAGACGGAGGTCGACAACACGGCCGTTAACCGTCCAGAGTTCGCCGCGCCCGCGGATCAGGGGCTCTCGATCGCAACACGGCAACTCGACCGGCTGCGCGCTCTCATCCCGCTGACGCGGCCCGCGCAGGATACGTCAGATATGTGGGCAAGGTCTCCGAATCTGTGTCGCCGCAGCGGTTCACCACCGGCCGCGCGCGACGATGCGTGACCCGGATGCGCTCGCCATCAAGGCAGGTCGAGCAGAACTCGGTGTTAGCCGAGCGCGTCGCTCGGCGGTTCGGCTGTCGCCGGGCAATGTCTGACGCGTGCCGAACCACTTCTACTGCCACGAACACCGAGCTGTCTGGCCGGTCCGATTCTGGACTCTCGGCAATGCTGCTTCGGGTCCCAAGACATCCGAAGCAGAAGCCGAGGCGTAGCCCTCAGTTGGCGACGAACCGGAAGTCACGCCGGTCGCTCCTTACCTAGGTGGCGCGGACGGTGGCGGAGTTGGCGATCGCGTTCGTTGCAGGGCGCGCGGGCGGTAAGCGCGCCAGCGGGTGAGCCGTCGGGCCCTGCTGATTCGGCATCCCTTGAGGACGTTCTCAACCTTTGTGGGTGTTGGGAGCCTTTTAAGAGGTGATGAGCCCTAACGACTTCGATCTCTTCGTGGCCGAGAACGGCGACGGCCTGTTGCGGGCCGCCTATCTGATGGTGGGTGATCTTCATGAGGCCGAGGACCTCGTGCAGGAGACGCTATTCAAGGTCGCCTCGAGATGGCCGCGGGTCTCCCGGATGGAGAACTCGGTGGGATATGCCAGGCGGATCCTCGTCAACCTGGCGTTGCACGGGAGTTCGAAGCGATCACGCAACCGGGCGGAGCTGAAAGCAACTCCGCCTCCCGAAACGGCCGCGAGTGCGGCCCACCTCGACCTTCACGACGAGCTGTTCGACGCGCTTGTGGCGCTTCCGCCAAGGCAGCGCGCGGCGCTCGTGCTGCGCTACTTCCTCGATCTTCCCGAGGCGGAGGTGGCGGCCGTGCTGCACTGCTCGCTGGGGACCGTGAAGAGCAGCACCTCTCGTGGACTGAAGCGACTCGAGGAGACGCTTCGCCCTAAGAACCACTATCGGAGCATCGCATCATGACTGAGATGGAGAACGACCTCCGTGCATGGATGCAGGAGCGCGCAGCGCGTGTTCACGCGTCCCCGGAGATCCTTGGAACCGACTACCGCCCGCGCAACCGCGCCCGGTGGCCGAGGCTGGCGATCGGCGGTGGTCTCGCCGCGGTTGCGGGCACCGTCGCCGCGGTGCTCTCACTCGCCGGTGGGGCGAGCACGGCGTTCGCCGGTTGGAGTGCGCAGCCGACGACGGCGAGCTCCGGACAGTTGCAGGCGGCGCAGAGTTACTGCAGCGCGAATATCCCCGACCCGAACACCACGACGCAGCAGCTCATCGACAGCCGCGGCCCGTACACGATCATTGTCTACGCAGGCCCCGCGACATCGACACAGACCTACAACTTCTGCACGGTGGGGCCCGGCCTGCACAACGCATCCGGCTGGACCAGCTACCCGCCGGTGACGCCTGCTGACGGGAGGCTGTTCCTGTGGTCTGATCACACCGCGACCGACAACGGCCAGGACTACGGCACGATGATCGCCCAGGCCGGCCCTGACGTGACGGGGGCCAAGATGACGCTCACTGACGGAACGGTGGTCACGGCCACGGTCCAGAACGGCTGGGCGGTTGCCTGGTGGCCGGGCAGCGGACACGTCGCCTCGGCACAACTCACGACCGCGACAGGCACACAGACGCAGACGTTCAACCATCCCTGCGACATCCACAAGTGCGGCGGCGGTCCGCACGGCGCTGCGCCCGGTGGCGGGCCCGGCGGTGGCTGATCGTGCCCGGCGATGTGCGCCGTCTGTGCGCGCCGATCGCTCTCACAAGCGATTGGGCGGTCGGACTCGCTGCATGCGGGTTCGGCGCAACCAGTCTGGGAAGACCAGCGCCCACCTGCAGACCAACTCGGGCGAGCCCTTTGCCACGAAGGCGATCGCCAACGCCGCTGCTATCCGCGCCGGGAGGCAAGGAGGGCCCGGAGCGACTTCCGTTTATCTGAACGTGGTTGGGGTGTCAAGGCCTCCGTTCGGGGTGTGGCTCCGTGGGTGCCCGGGCTTATCTGGGTCCTCGATCAGCGGGTTGTGGCTGGTCGGGACGTGATGGTTGATCGGTCATCCCATAGGGGTGTCCGGCCGCTCGGTCTCTGTTAGGGCCGCCACGACTGTGGGTGCCGCGGAAGCTGCGGGAGCTGGCCGGAAGTTCCGCATCGGTGGATGGTGGGGCGGGGAAGGAGCTGGGGTGTTTTAGGCGATCTCGGGGACCGGCGCGAGCGCGTCGGCCCCGAGGTTGTTGAGCAGGTGGTAGCTGCGTCGGGCGATCTTGCGCGCGATCGTCAGCGACGCGCGGGTGTGGGTCATGCCGCTGGCTCTGAGCGCGTGGTAGTGGGCGTAGTCGGGGCTTTGGCGGCGGGTCGCGGATTGCGCGGCCTCATATAACGCCCAGCGCAGCGGCGATGAGCCTTGGCGGGTGAGCCTGCCGACGCGACTGGTCTGATCTGAGCGGTGCACGCCGATGTCCAGCCCGGCGAACCGGACCGCCTTGCGGGAGCTGCTCAGACGACTGGCGTCGCCGAGCTCTGACAAGAACGTCAGGGCGATCAGCTCCCCGACCCCGAACTGGCTCATCAGCGCCTGGCAGCCGGCCTGGTGGCGCGCGACCCGGCGCAGCCCGCGTTCGATCTCGTGGATCTGACGCTCGAGCGTGTCGACCATAAACAGGGCGACCGTGATCCGCTCGCGCGCGTCGACGGGGACATCCAAGCGCTCAAGGAACCCGCGGCCATCCGCTCTCGCGATCCGAGCCGGCGCACCCGCGCTGATCCCATGGTGGTAAAGGACCGAGCGGACCCTGAGCAGCCACTGGGTGCGCTCGTCGATCAGCGCCTTGCGCAGATGCAGCCGCGAACGCCACTGGCGCACATGCTCCGGCGCGATCCACGATTCCGGCAGCCGGCCCTCCGCGAGCAACTCTCATAGCCACAGCGCGTCCTGGCGGTCGGTCTTGGCACGACGCTTGCGACCCCTCAACGCGCGGGTCTCGACCGTCTCGGCCAGGTGCGGCACACCACCAGCGCACTCCACCGCGCGCGCGACGAACAGCCAGCCCGTGCACGCCTCCATCGCGACATGCACCTCGCGGCTGGGGAAGCGGGCCATCCAATCCGTGACCGCTGCCGGCTCTGAAGCGATCCGCCCGCGAAAGACCTCGCCGCTGGCCGAGTCCAGGCAGTCGCAGGTGATCTGGCGCAAGTGCACATCGAACCCAGTGATGATCGCGTCGTCGTGCTCGCTGCTTCGCCTGGGAGGCCGCCGGCTGAAACCGATGGCTGCACTGGCCCCGACGCGATGGTTCTCAGCCGGCCGGACCGGCGCGCACAACTCGCCGGCACTGTCCAAATCGGCTGGTGTGGGGCGACGTAGGGGTAGTGGCCGCGTATCGTGCGGCCGTATCGATAGGAGGCGATCGTGCCTGAGTACATGTTGTTGCTCTATGGGTCCGAGTCTGCTAATGAGGCTGAGCGGGCGCGGCGGTGGGCGGAGATGCCGTTGTGGGATCAGGTGAACGCGAGTCTGCGGGACGCTGGTGTGTTGGTCGCGCATGCGCCGCTTCATTCGGTCGAGAGCGCCACGACGGTGCGGGTTCGGGGTGATGACACCGAGCTGACGGATGGCCCGTTTGCGGTAACGAAGGAGGTGCTGGCTGGCTATTACGTGCTGGATTGCGCCGATCTGGATGAGGTGATCAGTCACGCTTCGAGGCTGCCGTGGGCGCGCTATGGGTCGGTCGAGGTGCGGCCGATCGTCGCCGACGACGGGATCCCGCCGCTCGATCGGAGCGCCGGCGGGCCGTGAGCTCTGCTGAGCCGCCACGCCGAGCGGCCCCGGATCCGATCGACGCCGCGATCGCGACGGCGTTCCGTACGGAGCGCGCGGCGGTGCTGGCGACGTTGATCCGACATGTGGGCGACTTTCAGCTGGCAGAGGACGCCGTCCAGGACGCGTTCGCCGACGCGGTCAGCACGTGGCGGCGCGACGGCGTCCCCGCCCAGCCGGGCGCGTGGCTCACGGTCGCCTCGCGGCGGCGGGCGATCGACCGTATGCGCCGCAACCAGTCGGTGGCGGACCGAGCAGATCGGCTGGCGGACCTGATGCGACTCGATCACCAGGAGCAACCCGACGAGGACGAGGACAGCGCGATCGTCGATGACCGCCTGCGGCTGATGTTTACCTGCTGCCATCCGGCGCTCGACCTGCCTGCCCGGGTGGGGTTGACGCTGCGCGCCCTCGGCGGGCTCACAACAGGCGAGATCGCGCGTGCGTTCCTGGTCGCGGAGCCGACGATGGGCAAACGGATAGTGCGCGCCAAGCGCAAGATCGCCGACGCACGGATCCCGTACCGGGTGCCCGACGACGAGGAGCTGCCCGACCGGCTGCGCGGCGTCCTCCGGGTGCTGTATCTGATCTTCAACGAGGGCTACTCGGCGACCGGGGGCGAGCGGCTGGTGCGAGCCGAGCTGTGCCGCGAGGCGATCCGCCTCGCGCGGCTGCTGTGCGAGCTGATGCCCGACGAGGCCGAGGTCTGGGGGCTGCTCGCCCTGATGCTCCTGCACGACGCTCGTCGCGATGCGCGTGTGGCGGCCGACGGACGCTACCTCGCGCTCGACCAGCAGGACCGCTCGCGATGGGATCATCAGCGGCTCGGTGAGGGGCTGGAGGTGCTCGACCGAGCGTTGCGGTTCCGGCACCCGGGCCAGTATCAGCTCCAAGCCGCGATCACAGCCGTCCACGTCCGTGGGGCGGACACGGGTACGACGGACTGGGAGCAGATCGCGGAGCTGTACCGCGCGCTCGGTCAGATCGCGCCCTCGGCGGTCGTCGAGCTGAACCGCGCGGCGGCGGTCGGGTTCGCCGTCGGACCGCAGGCCGGGCTCGAGCTGCTCGAACCGCTGCTCGGCGACCCTGCACTCGCGCGCTACCAGCCGCTGTACGCAGCGCACGCCGACCTGCTCCGGAGAGCCGGCGACCTGTCGGCCGCCAAGCGCGCCTACGAGACGGCGATCGAGGCTGAGTGCCAACGCCGTCGAGCGGGCCGAGCTCGAGCGGCGCCTGCTGGATCTTTGAGGCGGCTGTCCAAATCGCCGCTCGCGCTGCGTCGGAGTAGTGAGGCCGCCTCTGGGAGGCGGCGAACTCCGACTTAGAGGAGGTCCCATGACGTCCGCAACCCCGACTATTCATCGCTGGCGAGCTTTCTCGCTACTTGCCGTGGCCGCGTTCATGACGGTCATGGATCTAACGATCGTCAACACGGCCCTTCCCACGATCGGGCGAAAGCTGCACTTCTCACAGACGAGCCTGCTGTGGGTCGTGACCGCATACGGACTGGCGTACGGCGGCTTTCTGCTGCTCGGCGGCCGGGCCGCCGATCTGCTCGGGCGCCGCCGCATGATCATCGTCGGCCTGGCCGTGTTCACAGCCGCTTCGCTGGGAGCGTCGCTCGCGGGCAGCGAGGCGGTCCTGATCTCGATGCGCGCCGTCCAGGGTCTCGGCGCCGCACTGTTCCTCCCAGCCGCATTGTCGACTGTGCGAAACATGTTCACCGAGGGCGCCGAGCGCAACAAGGCACTCGGCATCTGGGGAGGTCTCGCCGCCCTGGGTGCGACCTTCGGGGTCGTGTTCGGCGGCCTGCTGACGCGCTTCGCGGGATGGCAGTACGTGTTTCTGCTCAACGTCCCGGTCGGCGTGGTCGCGCTGCTGCTCGTTCGGCGGGTCGTGCCCGAGACCCGCGTCGAGGTCGCCCGGCGACGCTTTGACCCGCTCGGTGCCGTGACAGTGACCGGCGCGCTCGTGCTGCTCGCCTATGCAATCGCGCAAGCCCCGCAGGTTGGCTGGGGCGCGGCCCGGACGATCGCCGAGCTGGCGGTCGCCATCGCGCTGCTCGGAGCGTTTCTGGTGATCGAGAGCCGCGGTGAGGCGCCGCTGATGCCGCTGCGGATCTTCCGCCTGAGAACGCTCGCCGGAGCGAACGCGGTCGGCGTCCTGTTGGGGGCGAGCTTCTACTCGTTCATCTTCATCGGCACCCTGTACATGCAGCAGGTGCTCGACTTCTCAGCCTTGCAGGGCGGCTTTGCGTGGGCCGCGGCAGGGATCACCTCGATGCTGTTCGCCGGCGTCTCCCAGCTGCTCGTCACGAAAGGCTCCGCGAAGCTGGTGATGGCGTTCGGAATGACCATCATCGGCGTCGGCATCCTCTGGACCACCCAAGCGCCCGTGCACGGGCACTACTGGGCGAACCTGTTCGGGCCGTTCCTAGTGGCTGTCGGAATGGGAAGCGCCTTTGCCTTCATCCCGGTATCGATCGCCGCGCTCGCCGGCGTCGCCGAAAACGAAGCCGGGCGTCGCGTCCGGGCTGATCTACACCTCCCAGGAGCTCGGCGGCGCGCTCGGCATCGCGATCGCCTCGAGCATCGCCGCCAGCCACTACAACACCCTCCTGCGCGGCGGGGACACCGTCCAAGCCGCGCTCACCGGCGGATTTCACTCCGCTCTCTGGGTGTCCGGCGCGATCGCGCTGCTCGCGATACCAGTCACGTTCCTCCTGATCCGCAAGGACGAGATGGCAACAGCAGTCGCCGCGACCGCCCTCCGGGGCCCAGAGCCCGAGCCTGCCACCTGACGCGCAGCAGGCCGAGCGATTCAACCAGCCACCACCCATACAACGAACCAGGAGTCAACGATGCAACACACGATGGTCACCTACACCGTCAAGCCCGGACGTGAAGAGGAGAACGCGGCGCTCGTGCGCGACGTGTTCGCGGAGCTCGCAGAGACACGACCGGCCGGTCTTCGGTATGCGGCGTTCTATCTCCCCGACCAGCGCCAATTCGTACACCTATACACCGATGAGGGCAGCACGACCGGCGTGCAAGCGCTGGACTCGTTCAAAGCCTTCGTAGCCGGAGCGGAGGACCGCCACGAGCAGCCGGCCACCTTCACACAGCCCGAACTGATCGGCGATTACCGCACATTCGACGATCCCGACGATCCCGACGATCCGGCCTCCGGCGACTGACCTCCGGCGCCCGCCGGTTCGACGCACTAGCCCCATAAGACCACAGGAGGACAGAAGTCATGCGCAAGCTCGTCGAATCCACACTCGCATCCCTCGACGGCGTGATCGGGTCGCCCGACCGCTGGTCGCTCTTTGACGAGGAGTCCAGCCGCTGGACCCTGCAGGAGCTGGACAACTACGAGGCGTTTCTCATGGGTCGCGTGACCTACGAGTACTTCCGGAATAGCTGGGGATCCGCCACCGGGGGACCCCTCAGCGAGCGGATCAATGCGATGCCCAAGTACGTCGCCTCCCGGACACTGAGCGAAGCGACGTGGAACGCCACCCTCCTCGGGCCGGACCTCGTCGGCGCCATCGAGCAGCTCAAGGCACAGCCGGGGAAGGACCTGATCAAGTGGGGCCTCAGCCGGCTCGACGACACACTCCTGCGCGCGGCGCTCATCGACGAGCTTCAAGTGTGGTTCATGCCCGTCGTGGTCGGCGCTGGCCAGCGCCTGTTCGAAGACGTTGACACCTCCTCGGTGGCGTTCACGCTCACCCACGTCCGCGAGTTCACCAATGGCTCAGTCATTCACACGTACACCCCCAGCTACAGAGACGAGCCACGTACGCAACCCGTGAGCGTCTGATGAGACACCGCCCCGGCTATCTGCCGCCGCTCGGCGGCCAACACGACAATCAGCGAAGGGGCCAACCATGGACCGCACAGTCATCCAACACAAGCGCAAGCCCAGCCTGGGTGGACAATTTCGGTGATCAGATCCCAGGAGCGAGCCGTGATCGTGCGCACCAATTCGCAGGACACCCCCACAGACACAGATCGCGGCCGCAGACCTAACCGGCCCGCAGCCCGACCGTCGGATCTCGTTCAATCGAGGACCGTGACGCCCACAGACGCTCCGCACGACGTTGCTCTGGTTCTCGGTGGCGGTGGCGCCGCCGGAAATGCGTGGGCGATCGGTGTCATCGCAGGCCTGGCCGAAGCTGGCCTCGACATGTCCGAGGCGGCCGACGTGGTTATCGGCACCTCTTCCGGTGCCATTGCGGCAGCGCAGGTGCGCAGCGGCATACCGCCGGCCGATCTGCTCGCCTCGGTGCTCTCGCCGCGGGTTCAATCGCGCGGACGGAACCGCGAACGACCGCCGGCCCTGCCGGTGGCCACGGTGTTCGAGCGAATGAGAGCCATCTCCGCCGCCGCCACCTCCGCGGCCGATCTTCAACGTGCGATGGGCGCATTCGGATTGGAGTGCGACTCGATACTCGGACCCACGGCCGGACAGCACCGCGCCGTGGTTGCCGCCAGGTTGCCTCGTCATGAATGGCCGGCCAGGCCGATGATCGTGGTCGCCATCGACGCGCATACCGGAGATTTGGCCACTTTCGACCGCGATGCCGGCGTCGACCTGGTCGACGCGGTCACCGCCGGCACCGCGCTGCCGGGCTCGTCCCCCACAATCAGCATCAACGGCACTCGCTACATCAACGGCGGCGTGCGCTCCGCTGAAAACGCCGACCTTGCCTCGAGCTATGCGAACGTCGTGGTGCTCTCGCCGTTCGGCGGACGGAGCCGGACACTGCCCGAAGGACAGTTCGAGGGCCTGCGCAGACCGCAGGAATGGGGGATGGACCTGGAGGGCCAGGTCGAGGCCCTGCGTCAGCAGGGCAGCCGCGTCGAAGTGATCACGCCGGACGCCGATTCCCGAATCGCTATGGGCACCAACCAGATGGATCCGGCAACCCGCATCCCCGCCGCCCGTGCCGGTCTCGCCCAAGGCAACCAGGAAGCGGCCCGCGTGAGATTCGTCTAACGATTACAAAGCTGCGTATCAAGCCGACCCGCCGCTGTGGCGTTCGGTCCTCCGCGGGGTCGGCCCCGCGCTGTGGTCTCGTCGCGAGCGGCGCCCCACGTGCACGAGCTGACAGCAAAGCAGGACCGACCGGCACTTGGGGTTGCGTCTCGTTAACCGCTGTAAATTCGCCGCGGCTTTGAGGTTCCCGGGGTGAGTCTAGGCGGCGGTCACCTCCTCGTCGAGCGCATCCGGGTCGAGCTGTTGGTATTTGATTCGGTAGAGGTGTTGGCGGTCGAGCTCGGTGAACGTCGCGCCGTTTGAGGCGTGTGTGATGAACAGGTCAAGGACGGCAAAGACGAGTGAGAGGCAGCTGCTCTCGCCAGGAAAGCGGCCCATCACTTTGGTGCGCCGGCGGACCTCTCCGAGTGAGCGCTCGAGCAGGTTGGTTGACCGCCACCGTTCGCGGTGACGGAGTGGGTAGCGGAGGTGGATCACGAGCGCGTCGAGGTCGTCGGCCAGGCACCGGGCGGCTGACTCGTAGCCGCGGTGCTCGAGCTCTGAGATCAGGACCTGCAGGCGGAGCGTGCCGTCCTTGACGCTCGTTGCGTCGGTGAGCGCTGACCAGTAGTTGAAGCGGACGCGGTCATGCTCTGCCTTGGGTAGCTTCGCCAGCAGGTTCCGCAGCCGGTGAACGCAGCAGTGCTGACGGTCAGCACGCGGCCAGATCTCCCCGATCGCGGAGATCAGGCCGGGCGCACCGTCGGCGATGACGAGGCGTGGTGCTGCGAGCCCGCGGCTGATCAGATCGCGTCCGAGCTCGAGCCAGTCGTCCTTCGATTCCCTGGCGCCGAGCTGCACCGCAACCAGTTGCCTGTGGCCGTTTTCATCGATTCCCCAGGCGCAGATCACACCTTCCTTCGGCCCTGTGGGCCGAACCGGCAGAAAGATCGCATCGAGGAACAGCACGACCAGGTTGATGTCGTAGAGCGACCGGCGCTTGAACGCTTCCAAGCGCTCGTGCAGCTCAGCGCAGATCCTGGCGACCGTTGACCGCGAGATCGTCCCGAGCCCGACCTCCTCGCACAACGACTCGATGTCACGCATCGAGAGGCCGCGCACGAACCCGCCGATCACCAACGTCTTCAAAGGGTCGGTGCGGAACAGGCGTTTGCAATGCCACTTCGGGAACAGCTTGGAGACGAACGGCACGGTCGTGTGGCGGGCCTGTGGGATCTGGATCTCAAGCTCACCCTCCCCGGTCTGCAGATGCCTGGGCCGGAACCCGTTGCGCAGCCCGGCCTCGTAGTTCTTCAGGCCGCGCTCGCGCTCCGGCCGACGCTCATAGCGAGCACGACCCAACCACGTGTCGAACTCCTCCTCGACCGCTCGCTGGATGATCAACCGGGCACCAAGCCGACCGAGCTCGGACAACATCTTCTGCGGGTCATCGACCAACCGCTTGCCCAGCAGCTTGTCGATCTCAACTTGTATCTCCGCCGACGGCGGTACGGTGCGTCTCACGGCGTAGGCCTCCTTCATCGTCTTGCAGGACTTGAGGGAACCTACGCCGTCGCTCTGACAGCACCCGGCGGCTATCTACAGCACTTCTGAGACGCGACCGCACTTGGGACAGCGCCCTCCTATTCGCCACAAGCGGGGAAACAGACACGGAGCTCCGCAGGGTTGTTCGTCGCACAGCTGCATAGGTAGCTTCGCGCCGCTACTCGCTCCACGAGAACGTGCGACCGGCTCGGCGTTGGTGCGAAACAAGCGCATGGCGGCCGGGAAGCGGCAGAGAATGGCCCCTTCAACGCCATGACGTGCCGGACGTCCCAGCCGGCGCCGTGTGTGGAAGTCTGCGCCGGCACTGCTGCTCTTAGCCCGATCCGACAGCCCTGGACGTCTCTGCCGGTTTGGCGACGAACCGGAAGTCACGCCCGTCCCTCCCTGGCTAGGTGTGGATAGTGGCGATCGCGTTCGTGGCAAACCAACCGCGAGGGGCGCACCGGGTGCGCGAGCGCTTCTGGCTCGATCCAACACTCTGCGGTGGACCGAGCCAGAGAGGCCAGATATGGTCGGCGAATGGCGAGGCTTGGGGTTAGTCGTGAGGGTTAGTCGTGAGGTACTGGCGAGCATGCTCCGCAAGCACGGCGAGGATGATTTGGCAGAGCGTGCGCTGTCGGTGTCAGATGACGAATTAGCTCGGATCGGAACGCTCGCCGATTACTACGCCTTCTCTGAAGACGCGATGGCGCTCGGGGGCAGTATGGGCGGTGCCAGGGCGTTGTCGCTGGCGACGATCGACGTGCTTGAGAGCACGGGCCGCGATCTGCGCTTGAGTCGCACTGAGTGGGAGCGTGAAGGAAGCTCGTTCGATCGGTTTGCAGAAGACGACGTCGTGAGAGACCGCGAGCTTCGGCGTCATGCCGCTGAGCAACAGATACCTGCTGACGAGAGCAAGATAACCCTTGACACCGTTGATCCTCCGGCGTGGGGTCCTGAACCGCCGGACGCGACGTTCGTGATCACGCGGTGTCACGAGTTGCGGACCAAGCCGTTGCGGGACTTCACCGCCGAGGACCTACAGATCATGATCGGGCAGCAGGTCGCCTTGAGGCCGCTGGTGCAACTCGCACTCGACCGGCTGCGATCGGTCTCGCTGGTCGCAGACGACGACTACCCCACAGATCTGCTGGCCAGCGTGCTTCGCGTGGACACTGCGTTCTGGGAACGGTCGCCAGATTCAGACATAGAACTACACAAACTAGCTGTGGGCGCCCGCGAACGATTCAAGTTAGCCCCAGGATTGCGCGAGCTCATCGATACCTTCAACCGACAGCATTCCGCTCGGCGTATAGCCCTACGGGCCCGCTTAGCTACCGATCCACGCGACGACTGGTGGAGCTGGCCCATTCAGCACAAGACGTAGCGCCCGAGTTTCGCTTAGGTCCAAAAGCGATCGTCGGACCCCAGTGATCGCCGACGAGCGCCATGCCACGAACGCGATCGTAGGCAGTGCCGCTCGCACGAACCTGCGACAGCGTCAACCAGGAGCGGAGGCGGCCAGGTGACTGCTGCTCCGTTCGGGCGTGGCCGCAAAGCGGCAGCTACGTCGAACCAGTCGCTCGTGCAATCTCACAGCTGGGATCTCAGCACGGCGAACTCGCAGCCTGGCGCGGACGGGTCGAAGCCGTGCTCGATCAGCCACCGGGCCCCCACCAGGCTTCGCACCGACCACCATGCGCGGATCACATCGAGCTCGACCTTGGTGCCGTACCCGGCGACGACGTCGCCCACGTGCTCCTCGTGTCCGAGAGTTAAGATGGCGAGGTCGAACAGGGCATCGCCCTGACCCGCCTCAGACCAGTCGATCACGCCGGCGATCTCGTCACCGTCGACGAACACGTGGTCGAGCTTCAGGTCGCCGTGCGTGAACACCGATGGCCATGGCCGGAGCGCAGCCTCAGCGATCCGGCGGTTACGCGTGACCAAGTCGGCGGAAAGGACGCCGTTGCTGACAAGCCACTCACACTCCGCGTCGAGGCGCGAGGCGATCTCGTCGAGGATCCGACTGGACCATGGCGGCAACGGCGCGTCGTGCAGCTTCCGTACGGCGGCACCCGCCGCCGCCCACGCCGCCGAGGACGCAGTCGACGGCTCGCCGAGGCGGCCGAGCGCCGTCCCTGGTACGGCGGCGAGCGCGAGCACGGGCGGCTTCCGCCACAGGACCTCCGGAGTCGGGATCGGCGCCATAGACATCGCCTCGACCTCGACATCGGTGCGCGTCTGATCAGCATCGATCTTGAGGAACACGTCGCCGACTCGCAGGGTCACGCGCTCGCTATGGGCGACGACCACCTCGACCTCGTCCATGTCGGCATTATCCCGAGCTGAACACCGACGCCGCATCAGGCTCAGCAGGGCCCTCAGCGTACCGAGGTCGAGAGTGCTCCGTTCACGAAAATCCAGCAGCTCCGAGAGGGTTAGCGCAGGGCAGCGAGACCGCTGCTTGGATCGACCGATGTCGCCCCTATGTCAAGCGTTTCTCGCTGTTTGCGGGTAGGCGGACGTTTCGATTGATGTTCATCTGAGGCAGGGCATCGTGGGGGGTGGGCCGGTGGCAACGGTTGGGATGGTGGTTTGTTTCAGCGGCGGGGGAGGGGGCGGCGTCGCGGGCGTCGGTGATCGTAGGAGTTTCCAGACGCGTCGGGCGAGGTGGCGTTTGAGGCAGCGCAGTGCTTCTTTGCGCGATTTGCCTTCGGCTTGCTTGCGGGCGAGGTAGGCCGCCGCATCGGGATCCCAATTGCCTTTGTTGACAGCGAGGCGGTGCAGGGCGCAGTTGAGCTGGCGGTTGCCGCCGCGGTCGAGGCGATGGCGAGTCGTGTTGCCCGAGGAGGCGGGTATCGGGGCCGCTCCGCTGGTGCGAGCGAGCTTTGAGTCGGTCGCGAATCGATCGGCGCCGGCGATCTCGCCGATCAGCTTCGCGGCCGTCAGCGCGCCGCATCCCCGCTCGGCCAATAGTTGGGGCGCGTAGCTTTTGACGAGC
Source organism: uncultured Solirubrobacterales bacterium (assembly GCA_963805095.1). Taxonomy (GTDB): domain Bacteria; phylum Actinomycetota; class Thermoleophilia; order Solirubrobacterales; family Solirubrobacteraceae; genus Palsa-465. The sequence goes on along the minus strand of CAWDSW010000004.1, from coordinate 2,657 downwards.
GTGGTGAGCTCTGTCTCGAGCTCACGGATCCTCTTGGTCTGCGTGGTGATTTGACGGACCAGCTCGCGGGCGATCCGCACCCGGGTGATCGGCCGGGCGCGGGCGAGGCGGCGGCAGATCTTGCCGAGCCACCTGTCGCTGTCAAGCACACCTGACGGGATCTCAAGCTCGGGCCACATGTCGTGCAGATGCCAGCGCAGCCGCTGCTGGTCTTGGCCGCGAGCGGCGATGAGGTCCTCGCGGTGGTCAACGAGGAGACGAATGTCGAGCGCGTCGCCGTCCAGGTGCGCGCCGGGCAGACTCTCGATGCCTTCTTGCAGCGCCGCGCGGGCGATGCTCAATGCGTCGATCGAGTCAGACTTGCCACGCTCGCGTGACGAGCGTCGCGCGCCGGCCATGTACTTGGGCGCGACGCGGACGACCCGCTCGCCCCGGGCGATCAGGAACCGCTCAAACGTGCCGGACACGTGCCGACAGTCCTCGAGCGCCCACACCCGCTCTGAGTCCAACGCTCGCGCCCATCGCAGCAGGCTGCCAAACCCGGCCGTGCGCGCCGGCACGGTCAACTGGTCGACCGCGGCCGCGGTGAGCGCCTCGACCGCGCCGCAGGTATGGGTCTTCATGTGGCTGTCCGTCCCGATCACGATCATTCCGTCGTCCCTTCGATTGTGTTGGCGAAGCGGACCTCCAGCGGACATATCTCACTCGGGGCTACTGCCAAGCTCCTATCGGGTCACGCCGGTGGTCCTCGGGCGGCGGCGGGCGACACGACATTCGGCAAGTCAGACCACCTGGTCGACAGAAAGTCAATGAGTCAGCCCGTCGCCAGCCCGGGAACCAACCGGAGCGGTCGGACGTCACCGTCCTGAAAAAGGACTTTCTCAGTAAGAAAGTCAAGCGGTGTGTGGTGAAGTTTTCGGGGTCCTATCGGTCGGGCGGCGGGTCGGTAGGGCGTTCGATCGCTTCGTGTGAGGTCGATCCCGGCCGGATCGGGTCTCGATCGCGCTGTTTGGGTGATATTCGGGCAGCCGGGATCGCTGCCGGCGGTTGTCGGCGACCTTGTGGCGGGGTAGGTTGTTGGTCGGGCGTGGGTGACTGACGTAGCGAAGCGCAGGCGTCAGGAGCTTTGAGTCTGCCGCGCGGCTATGCCCCTTTGAGGGCCTAATTTATGCGCGCTCCGGTGTCACGCTCGCGCCCACTTTTCTCGCCGGCCCGCCGGCCCGCTGGTCGTGGACCATCCGCTTGTAGGAGGTCTCGGCCTGCTCGGCTAGGGCCCGTTCGGCTTCGCGGACGGCGTCGTTTGAGCTCCAGATCCCGCGGGAGCTCGCCGTGTATTTGGGGGCGCCGGCAGTGATCTCCAGCCGGCGGAGTTTCTTCTTGGTCAGCGACGGTTGTTGGTGGGCGTAGTCCTCTGAGCGGGTGAGCATGCACCAGAACAGGACCGCGAGCTTGCGGGCAGTCGCGACGATCGCCTTGCCATGCCCGCGCCGGGCTTTGGTGCGCTCGTAGAACGCGTGCAGCGGCCCGGGTTGATTGACCGCGGTCCACGCCGCCTCGACCAAAGCCCAGCGGGCGGATGACGATCCGCGCTTTGAGATCCGGCCGCTACGCGCCGGCGCCTCGCCGGACTGGCGGACCTTCGGGTCCAAGCCGAGGTAGGCCACGAGCTTGCGGCTGGTCATGAACCGTCTGGCGTCCCCGACCGCGGCGATGAACGATGCGGCGCAGATCAGGTTCACCCCCGGGACTGTCATCAACCGCCGGATCTCAGCCCAGGAAAAGGCCTGCTGGGCGACCAGCCGCTCAACCGCGGCGATCTCTGCGTCGAGGAACTCGACGTGACGGATCCCGGCGTCGACCGACTCGCGCTCCTCGAGCGGCAACTCCAAGCCCGCGAGCCACGCCCGACCTTTGACGCCGAACAGGTCAGAGCACGGTGGCTTGCCCTGTAGCCGGCGCTGCAGCACGGCGTGGATCTCGTTCTTCGCACGCGACCGGGAATGCACCAGCTGCTCACGGCGCGCGAGCCGCCGGCGCAGGACCCGGCAGCGCTCATCCGGCATCCAGACCGCCTCAAGCTCACCCCGCCACAACAACACCGCCAGCGCGCGGGCGTCAAGCCGGTCGGTCTTCGCTCGCGCGCTCACGATCCCCGTGTCATCCGGGCTGACCACGATCACCCGGTCCACGTGCGGCTCGAGAATCCGAGCGACCTCCCAACAGCTGCCCGTCACCTCCAACGCGACGCGATCCGACGGCAGCAGGCTCTCGGCCAGAGTGGCTACGCCCTCCGGGGTGCTCGGCACCCGCCCGGCCGAACGGACCAGTCCCTCTTCGCAGATCGCGACCACACAGAACTCGCGGTGGACGTCCAGCCCGACCCCGCGACCGACCCATCTGGACAACGGCATCTCTCACCTCCATCAACATCGTTGACAGTGCGGCGGGAGAACCAGCGGGACAACGACACAGACCGATACGAGCTCAAAGCTCAATCCAGGCAAGTCGCAGGGGCGGCCGAACGAAAAGCACGGGCTCGAAGCCCATCGATCAAAACGGCCTACCCGTCTGCGTTCTCCCAAGAAGCCCCTGTCCCGGATAGGTCCGAACCTAGGACCCCCACCGGACGGAGCGTCCGAGAAGCAGTTTCATGCCTC
>CAWDSW010000003.1:0-1446495 GCA_963805095.1 uncultured Solirubrobacterales bacterium | reverse complement strand
GGTTGCGGCACTCGCGACGGTGGGCACGCGCGGAGCTTCCGATGGTGAACGATGCAAGTCATCCCTCAATCGATCAGCCTCGGGTGGGTGCGGAGGGGTGACGGTCCGGGTAGCATTTGGTCCGTGCCGTTTTCAGGTCTGGCCTGCCGGTGGTGGTCGTCCGACTAACGGACGTCCTGTGTTGACGCGCGCCTGATGGCGCTGTGAACAAACGGGGACCGTCTCATCGCGAGGTGGTTCGGACATTCGGGATGCTTCGTGGTCGACGCAGTCCTGCCCGATCAAGAACGAGGAGGAGCCGATGAGCAAGGACAACCCGCAGCAGTCACGGTTGGCCGAATACGCGTTTGGTGACGACGACACCAGCAGCCGGTCGACTTGCGGCGGTCAATCGCGTTTTCGGTCGTCTTACCGCTCGCTGCTCGAAGCGGTCAACTTGCCGCCGATAGTTGATCTTGCCGTCGACATTGGATGCGGCCCTGGATACACCACCGGACTTCTACGCACCGCCGTCAATCCGCGGTCGTTAGCAGGGATCGATATCTCCCCGAGCTTCATCGCGCGAGCGCGCGCGAACCCGTGCGGATCGACAGCGTGGTTTATCCGCGACGTCACCAATGTGCCGTTCCCCACCGGACCTGCGGACCTGCTCCAGGCTCGCTGGGTGCTCGCGCACCTCCAAGATCCTCAAACCGTATTGGCATCGTGGCTCACGCAGCTTCGACCCGGCGGCACGCTGCTGATCCAAGAGGACGACAGCATCTCCTCCGACACTCCGCTGCTGAGCACCTACCAGCGGATATCCGACTCGCTCGTCGCTCATCGAGGCGGCGACCTCTACGCCGGCCGGCTTCTTGGGCAAACGGCCATCCCGCCGCAGTATGAGCTGACGCTGAACCGCATCTATGACCACGACGTGCCGGCACCAACCGCGGCGGGCATCTACGGCATGAACCTCGCCGTGTGGCGCACCGATCAGTGGATTCAGAGCCAGCATTCGCCGGACGCGCTTAACGAACTCGCGCACAACCTCAGCGGCATCGCCCACTCCTACACACCAGGAAAAATCACCTTCTCGATCCGCCAAATCGCAATCACCCACACCCCAAGGCCACACTAATCTGGCGATCGGGCAGCACGAGCGATGCGGGGAACACCGGCGGAGCGGCGAGACGCTCGCGCTGAAAGTCGAGCAGGGGTCAGCGCCTCACGTTGCGATTGAACGGGCGCTGCTTGATAACGCCTCAAATAGCCACCGCTCAGTCTCACCGCTCCGGGCCGAAGCAGTCGCGATCGGGTAAGTCAACAACAGGCAGCAACATCGGCTACCGGCAGCCAGGTGCTTGATCGGCAGAGTGCTGCGAGCGAAGGGCGGACTCGCGCTGATGGCTGTGCTCGGCGGGTCTGTGACTCGTTTCGGGTGTCGTTCCTGGATGGGTTTCTTATGCCGTCGTCGGCATCGCGGGCAGTGCGGGGGTGAGTCCGTGGCGGCGCATCACGGCGCCGATCGCTGCCGGGTCGGGCGGCCCGCCGGCCGCGGCGGCGATAACGTCCGCCACCTCCTGGAAATAGGCGGGGCCGAACACTCCGGGTGTCGCGATCGCGAGGAACCGCACATCCTCATCACCTCGATTCTCGAATCCGTGGACCTGTCCGCGACGGATACACACCGACTCCCCGGGCCCGCTCTCACCGGCCACACCGTCGATTGTCCACGTGCATGTCCCCTCGAGCACGTAGGCCGTCTCCTCGAAACCGTCATGACTGTGAGCCGCTGGCATCCTCGAGCCGACGGGGACCGAGCACTCGAACATCGTGACGCTGCCGTTGGAATCGTCGGCTTCTACGAGAAAGTCGATTCGCAGCGGACCTAGCTGAATCGTTGTCTTGGAGGCTGATGGCACGTGGCTTCCTTTCCCGCTGATCGAGGTCAGTGGATTGTCAAGCGGTTTGACAACCCTAATCGCCGGCCGTGCTATTGTCAAGCGACTTGACAGCCGAGTTCGAATCCCCGATCGGACCGCCGCTGATCGGCGCGCTCCTCAGAGCGCCCCTCGACACGATCCGCGCGCGGATGATCGCCGCCCTCCACGACGCCGGCTTCGCCGACTTCGTGCCCGCGCACCTCGCCGTCTTTCGCTACCCACCACCCGAGGGCAGACGCCCCTCGGACGTTGCGATCGAGGCCGGCATGACGAGGCAGGCAATGGGCTACCTCCTCGGACAACTCGAACAGCTCGACTATCTCACCCGCGAAGACGACCCCGCCGACCAACGGTCCAAACGGGTCCACTTCACCGAACGGGGGTACGCGGCCGCGCAGACCATCCGTCAGGCAGTCCGCGAGATCGAGGCCGACCTCGAAACAGAACTCGGACCAGAGCAGTTCACCCAACTGCGGCAACTGCTCGTCGAGCTGAACGCGACCGACACGATCCGTAACCACAAGCCGCGTCCAGTCGCCTGAGGCCCGCAGACACGAACTGTCGTTCGGATCGTCAGCGAGACGCAAGCAGTTGCCGCCCAGACATTCCCGCGGCGCAGCCGCCACAAGGCAGAGACCCGATTTCGTCATCGCCTGGGCCAGCACGAAGGCAGGTCCCGCAAAGCGCGCGATCCATCAGCCCCTATCGATCGGCAAGCAGCGGCCTGCGCTGGGGCCAGTGTCGGGGAATGACCCCTGAGTGGTGAGTCTGGATCGGCAGAAGCAGCGATGAGTTTTTGACGGTTTGTCAGTCTCTACGGCGAACAGGTCCATGGTGAGATGCGGCCGGAGTAACGCCGCCGAGGAAGGAGTCATGAAATGACGCGTTACCTGATCTCGTTCGATCACGGCGCGATGGACCACATCCCCGATGAGGAGGGGCGTGCCGTGGGCGAGGCTGCTCATGCGGTGGTCCAGGAGGCGAGGGATGCAGGCGTGTTTGTGTTCGCCGGCGGATGCAGTGAAGAGGTGAGCGTGATCGCCACCGACGGACAGTCACCAACGCCCCGGACAACAAGGCGTACATCGGCGGAGTGACGATCGTCGACGTGCCCTCACGCGAGGACGCGCTGCAGTGGGCTGCCAAGATCGCCGTCGCCTGCCGCTGCGCTCAGGAGTTCCGCGAGATCATGCCCGACCCGGCGGTGGGCAACTGATCGAAGTCCATAGGGCGCCGCCTCAGGCGCCCACGGCTACCGAACACAACTCTTGGATGATCGAGCCTTCAGAAATATTCGCTCACCACCTAGAGCCTGCCGTTTCTCCTTCTGGACCGAATCTGGACAGCGGCGGTTGCGTCTCCGGTCCTGCGCGCCAACCCGCTCGCAAAGGGGACCTCCACCCGGGCGACCTCCTCACGAATGTGCTGAGCATCGATCCCGACTTCTACCTCCGTCAGTGCTGCGGCGCAAGCAGCAGTCACATCTTCGCTGCTCCGGCAACCGAGCGGAAGTTGCTCCGGGCCGTCCTTGCCTCCCGGCGCGGATAGCGGCGACGTTGGCGATCGCGTTCGTGGCGTAGCGCTCGTCGGCGATCACTGGGGTCCGACGATCGCTTGTGGACCAAAGCGAAACCCGGGCGCTACGGCTTCTGCTGAATGGGCCAGCTCCACCAGTCATCGGGTGTACCGCTGGCTAAGCGAGCCCGGAGGGCTATACGCCGAGCTGAATGGTCTCGGTTGAAGGTTTCGATCAGCTCGCGCAATTCTGGGGCTAGCTTGAATCGTTCGCGGGCGCCCTCAGCGAGTTGGTGTAGTTCTTGGTCGTAGTCTGGCGATCGTTCCCAGTACGCAGGGTCCACGCGAAGCACGCTGGCCAGCAGGTCTGTGGGGTAATCGTCGTCTTCGACCAGTGAGTCCGACCGCAGCCGGTCGAGGCGAGTGGCCCAGACGAGATGATTCAACGCGACCTGCTGCCCGAGCATGATGTGTAGGTCCTCGGCCGTGAAGTCCCGCAGCGGCTTGGTCCGCAACTCATGACACCGCGTGATCAGAGGTGTCGCGTCCGGCGGTGCAGGCCCCCACGCCGGAGGATCAACGGTGTCAAGGGTTATCGTGCTCTCGTCAGCAGGTATCTGTTGCTCAGCGGCATGACGCCGAAGCTCGCGGTCCATCACGACATCGTTTTCTGCAAACCGGTCGAACGAGCTTCCCTCACGCTCCCACTCAGTGCGACTCAAGCGCAGATCGCGCCCAGTGCTCTCAAGCACGTCGATTGTGGCCAGCGACAACGCTCGGGCACCGCCCATGCTGCCTCCCAGCGCCATCGCGTCCTCAGAGAACGCGTAGTAGTCGCCGAGCGTTCCGATCCGAGCTAACTCGTCATCAGACACTGTCCGCGCACGCTCTGCCAAATCATCCTCGCCGTGCTTGCGGAGCATGCCCGCCAGCACCTCACGACTAACCCTCACGACTACCCCCGAAGCTCGCCATTCGCCGACCATATCTGGCCTCTCGGCTTGGTCCACCACAGAGTGTTGGATCGGGCCAAAAGGCTCGCTCACACGGTGCGCCCCTCGCGGTTGGTTGCCACGATTGCGATCGCGCGCGCGGCCGCTCTCACCAAGCTCCGGCGGCGCACGTGCGCGGCTAGTGGGTCCAACCGAAAGGTTTGACCTGTAATGGGTTCATGCGGCGATTCGGTGTTTGCGTTCGAGGGCGGCGATGCGGCGGTCGCGGTCGGCGCCGTTGCGGTGGGTGATGTAGTCGGCGACGGCTCGTCTGGGCGGTGTCCCAGTCGGGGTAGTCGGTGTTGTTGAAGACGAACTCTTGGATCGGGCGGAAGTGGCTCTCGATCCGGTTGAGGTAGCTGGCGTAGGTCGGGGTCGGGACGAGCTCGATCCGGTTGGTGGCGGCGAACTCGCGGATGTCGGGCGTCCAGTTCGCGCTCGAGGTTGTCCTGGATCCAGTAGATCTTCTGGCGGGCCGGGTAGCACCAGTCGGATCGTGCGCATGAACCCGAGCACGTCGTGCCGGCGCGGCGGGGTCGCATGCGGGCGTAGAGCCGGTCGCGGTGGACGTCGAGCGCGCCGAAGATGTAGCGGATCCCGTGCTTGCGGTTGTAGGTCGCGCGCAGTCGCTCGGGCGACTTCGCGGCGCCCAGCCGGCGCCGTGGATCGGTTTGAGGCTGATCGGCCCCATCTGATCGAAGCTGATCACCGGCCCGTCAAACGGCGCCGCGGCGTAGAGCTCGAGCACCCGGGCGGCCCTGGTCTCATAGTCGGGGTCGGGGCTGGCCTTCCACGAGCGGGTGCGCTGGAACGACAGCCCGGCCTCGGCCAGCAGCCGCCAGAGATGGATCGGGGAGATCTGAACGCCATGCTCGGCCAGGTAGGCCGAAAGCCGATCCAACGACCAGCGCGTCAACGGCACCCCTTGCGTGTCGGGACGGGCACCGGCCACCGCGACCGCGCGCTGGCGCTCGCGGGGTGATCCGGCGGGGTCGCCCGCCCCGATACTCAGGGCGCAGCTGTCGAACCCCTCCTCGTTGAACTCATGGATCACCTTGCGCACATGGCTCTCGTCGGTCAGCCACATCCTGGCGATCTGCCGCGCCGGCGTCTTCACGTTCGACGCCAACAAGATCGCCGCACGGATCCGGTCGACTGATGCTCCGCACGCGTCGACATCCGCTTTAGCCGGACCGCCTCCTGATGCGAAAGCGATCTGACGAACACTTCCGGGGGACGCATCACCACCTCCAGACTCGGGATGCATTCCCATTCGCCGTCGCCGGCGAGTTTCCGGTCAAACGATCCGGTTGGACCCACTAGCTTCGTGTTCTCTGCAAGCGGTCCGCGAGATGCGTTGATATCTGAAGCCGAGCGTCGTGGCGACCGGTGAGCGCTCATTGGCCCAGTTCTCGCAGCGCCTGCTCGGCGATCGTGAGTTCGGCCTCGGCGTTCTCGGCTCGTTGCGCCGCGACCGAGACAAGCGTCTCGGCCTCCTCCAGAGCGGCGACGACGTGCTCTCGGCGGACCTGAGCGGAGGCGAGTTCCTTCCGAGCGCGGGCGGCGGCACGGCGAGCGTGGGCTTCGGTCCGGTGGGCGGCCTTCAACGCGGCCGTCCGTTCGCGCGCCGCCGCCCGCTCGGCCTCCGCCTCCCGGGCAGTCTCAACCTCCCGGGCTCGCCGCAGCCTCCCGGGTCACCGCAGCCGATTCGGTTCTGGCCCCGCGTCGGTCACGCCGGCCGCCGCGGCCCTGATCCGGCTCATCGCTCTGGAGGGTCTCCTGTCCGGAGAGCGTCCTCGTGTCCCCTTCGCCTCCGAGAGATGGTGTCAATCCGCCGATGCCGAGCCCGACGAACCGCAGCTCTCGAGTCAGACACCCTCCCGCCACCTGCCGTCGCGCATCCTCGTCGTTCGCGGCGGCGCGCAGCGTCTCACCGACCCGCTCGATCGTCGCCTGACTGACGCCTTGCCCCTCTGAACCAAGCAGCCCCTGCGCCGCCTCAAGCAATTCCCGCACTACCTCACGCTCTCGGTGCGTCGCGTCGCGCACCGCGTCGCCGCCTCCCCTCCCCGCGGCAGCCCGGTCCTGCGCGCGTGCGAGATCGTTTCCGGCCGCAAACAACGCTCGCAACGCCTTCGGCTGGGTCCGCACGATCTGGTTGACCGCCCAAGCAGCGACCGACGGCTTCCGCAGCGCCGCGACTTCATTCGCCCGCTCACGTTGTTTCTCGCCCCGCAGCTGCTTGACCAGCGCCGCCCGCGCCGGCACGAAGCGATCAAGCGCCAACCCGTACAGATCGTCGGGAGAATCGACGGACACGCGCTGATGGTAAAGCGGCGCAAGCAGCAGTCGGGTCTTCGCTGCTACGTCGGCGACGAAGGAGCCGTCCTCAGTTGTCGACCGGCCGGGCCTCGGTGATTTTGATCGGGATCGAGGCGGAGGATCATCGTGGCTTTCGGGCTTTGGCTCGTCCAGGACAGGACGTGTTTGAGTACTTTGCGAGTCCTGTTGCGGTCCGTTCGGGGCTTGTTCTGCCGCCGGGCGTTGGGTGGCTCTGCGGACGCTGTTTTCGAGCAGATGATGCGGGTCATGTGTCTGACGTGGTCAGCCGTGTGAGCGCGATCGTGGCGATTAGTGTGGTCCAGGCGAGTAGCACCGCTCGGCGTCGAGCGCTGGTAGTTGGCTGCCGGCATTGGCCTGGGAGGACCCGAGCGCGAGCGCGGCGGCTGATAGCTCGCCGTAAGGGTGGAACTGGATGACGTCGTCCAGGCCTTCTTTGACCTGAAAATGATCGGGAGCATCGGCGCGATCCGAGGACCGTTCCGACTGCGCAGCGTCGAGACGCGGAACCTGGTCGCCGAGGTGGTCGAACTCGCCGGTGCGCTTCGCGGCGATGGCGAGGCGATCGCCAAACTCGTTGGAGACCCAAGCGCGGTGGCAAGTGATGTGGGTCGCATCGGTTTCGCAAATCGACAGCACGAGCGCCAAGGAGCCAAAGGCGGGACTCGCCGAGGCGCAAGCCGGCATGGGCGGATACACCAACCGCGCCGGGCGGAGCTGCTCTGCCCCGCGGGGGCATCAACCGATGAGTAGCGACCTGCGCGGCGCCTTGCTGCTCCGATTGGTATCGATGTTCAACCCAACGCTGCTGGCGGCCTGACCCTCATGCCGTTGCTCATGCCCCCTCAACACCTCATGGTCGGCTCGGCGCTCGTGGCCGGCCCTCGCTGCCGCATGACGAAACCTTAGGCGTCTCGTCAGCCGGACCGAGAGCGCCCCCGACTCTGGCCCTGGGTCGGCCGGCCGCCCGGAGTGGCAGCTCCGGCGCGGCTCCGAGCAGCGACGACGGAGGCGCCAGCGACCTCGAAGTGGCCGGTGCTGCTGCCAGAGCTACGCGTCAGATTCACCGGTCAACTCAACGCCGGCCCGGCGATCATCGCGACGGTCCTCGCGCCGATCCCCGCGGCGTCGCACCCGCGGACCGCGACTGCGGCCGTTCCGCCACCGCCGCCGTCCGCACGACCGGTCGTCCTCCCATCACACCACCACCAGCACGTCGACCTCGACCTAGCATCCGACCCCTTCCTTCATCGCCGCTTCATCGGCCTCGACCGCGGCCGCAATAGCCTGGACCGGAATCCGGCCGCTCGCCATGAACTGCCTGCCCGACCGCCGAGCGGCAGCGCTGAACGGCGCAGCCGAAACGTTCTCCGAGACCAGCACTGCGGCGACGCTCCGGGCTCCAGTGCAGCGCCGATCGCCTCGACGTCGTCGGCCGTGAGGAGCATCGCGAGTTTGGTCCCGAGCTCGAGCAGCTCCGCGAGGTCCTGTCGCGAAAGCCATGGCAGCGAAAGCCCTCCACAGAACCGTCGAGGCTTTCTTGAGAATCAGCACGTCGAGCACGCGAATGGCGCCGCGCTTTACCAGCCGGAAAGCTCCTCGGCCATCGCGCCTGAGAAATTTGCCGCTCGCCGGACCTGACGACGATGTAGTCATGGGCCGAAGCTCGCCCACATCGCTGTGGTTCATGGGATTGACCTCCATCAGTCGTTGCGCTCTTGTCCGGAGAACCATAGCCCACCCAGCTTCACCGCACGCCAGCCCGGCGGCACCATCTAGACGGGATGACGACCCCGCAGGCCGCCGACGAAACCTCTGCCAACACGGGCCTGATCACAGCGTCCGCGCGGTGGGGACTAAACCTCCACGAGCGACAAGCCGGCCCCGCAACGTCACCTCTCGTCTCACGAACCAGCATCAGTGTCGGCGGCTGCTGACCCCAATTGCGGCGCAAGCAGCAGTGACATCTTCGCTGCTAGGTCAGCGACGATGCGGAAGCGCCGGCGCCTGGGCAATATCGCCCTGGGACGAGCGCGGGCCTTGGTCCAGGCACGTTCGGGTCGGTGCAGATCGCACCTCGACGGCTACAGCCCGAGCCTTTGGTCGACGATCGCCTGCTCGAGATCCTCGATCTGGATGAGCTTGTCGCGCGTTCGATGACCTCGAACGATGCTCACGCGGGAGGCGCGGACGCCAACCCGGTCGGCCAGAAATCGACAGAGCGCCGCGTTCGCTTGTCCGTCGTGCGGGTGCGCAGCGACTCGGACCACCAAGATGCCGTCGCGAATGGAGGCTAGCTCGGTCTTGTGTGCCGATGCTTGTACCCGGATCAGGATCGTCGCGTGAATCACCCGGGCATGATCGCTGTCCGACGCGGCACGCTCCTCGTCGAGCGCGTGACGCCGGCCGCGCCGCCGTCGGATTGCGCACAACCCGGCAACCCGGCAGCCGCGGGCCCGGGCTCCACGCCTGGGGTTCAGCGCAGCTCAGGCCGCGAGCCGCCGGCGTGCTTTCTGCATCGAGGGCAGCGCGGCTTTGGCCTTGGCCAGCGGTCGCGCGCGCAGGTCGACCGTCGCGGGCTTCTTAGCGATCGTGATCTCCTGACCGGTCGCGGGGTTGCGTCCCTTGCGCGCCATCTGCGCCGGCTTGACGCGCACGGTCAGCTGCACAAGCCCACCGATCCGAACCTTCTGAGCGTTACCCAACTCCTCCAACACCACCTCCTCAAAGGCCGCGAGCACACGCCTTGCCTCGGCACGGGTGATCTCGGCACGGTCTGCGACTGCGTTGGCGAGCTGTATCTGAGTCAGCGGCAACGAAACCCCCTCGAGTCAACGACGTGGATGAACAACGGCGCAGTTAACCCTTGGTCACGGACACCGCCGCCGCGCTGGTAGCCATCGCACGCGGTTCGGTGCGACGCCACCAAACGGGGCGGCCAAACGCGCCGATGCAGAAGCCGCTCGGTCCCGATCGGCGACCGAGCAGAACTCGGCGATGTGCTCCTGGCGTGGCATCGTTAGCGGCGATCCCGATCACGGAGTACAGCGACGACACGCTATCGATCGACAAATCGGACTCTTGAAGGAGAAGTGCCAATGCCCGCAACAAAGAAGCCCGCCCGCAGCGCGGCCCCCAAGGTATTCACGGCCGAAGAGAAGGCAGCGATGAAGGAGCTGATCAAGGAACGAAAGGCGAGTGGCAGCAAGGCCGAGGCTGAGGCTGACTGCCTGGCCAAGATCGCTGAAATGCCGCCGTCCGATCGCAAGATGGCCAAGCGGCTCCACAAGCTCATCGCCTCGACCGCACCCCAACTTGCTCCCAAGACCTGGTACGGGATGCCGGCATACGCCAAAGACGGCAACGTCGTCTGTTTCTTCCAAAGCGCTGGAAAATTCAAAGCACGCTATGCCACCCTCGGGTTCACCGATAAGGCCAACCTCGACAATGGTGAGATGTGGCCGACTTCCTACGCGCTTAAGACGCTGACCACGGCCGACGAGGCGAAGATCGCCAGACTGGTGAACAGGGCGGTCACGTGAGGTGACTGTTTCCGCTCGGAGTACAACACGGAGTATTCGCCACTCCGGCGTCGGGCTGCACAAGCCCGGATCGATCCACTACGGACTAGCAGCCTGGCCTCGACTCCCGAGCCGCTGATTCACGAGCCCGAGGCAGCTGCTCCCTCACGAAGCCCCGGGCGGTCCCGCCGACACCGTTCTCGTAGCCCAGCACTTCTGCTCCTGTCGTCTTCGCCGACCGGAGCCGCCAGCTACGAGCAGACGACCGGGTCGGCGACGATGCAGCAACCGGGCCGACAGTTCGGGGACTGCTCCTTTCGAGGCATGAAACTGCTTCTCGGAGGCTCCGTCCGGGCGCGGTCCTAGGTCTCGGACCTATCTGGGACAGGGGCTTCTTGGGAGAACGCAGACGGGTAGGCCGTTTTGATTCGATGGGCTTCGAGCCCGTGCTTTTCGTTCGGCCGCCCCTGCGACTTGCCTGGATTGAGCTTTGAGCTCGTCTATCGGTCTGTGTCGTTGTCCCGCTGGTTCTCCCGCCGCACTGTCAACGATGTTGATGGCGGTGAGAGATGCCGTTGTCCAGATGGGTCGGTCGCGGGGTCGGGCTGGACGTCCACCGCGAGTTCTGTGTGGTCGCGATCCGCGAAGAGGGACTGGTCCGTTCGGCCGGGCGGGTGCCCGAGCACTCCGGAGGGCGTAGCCACTCTGGCCGAGAGCCTGCTGCCGTCGGATCGCGTCGCGTTGGAGGTGACGGGCAGTCTGTTGGGAGGTCGCTCGGCATTCTCGAGCCGCACGTGGACCGGGTGATCGTGGTCAGCCCGGATGACACGGGGATCCGTGAGCGCGCGAGCGAAGACCGACCGGCTTGACGCCCGCGCGCTGGCGGTGTTGTTGTGGCGGGGTGAGCTTGAGGCGGTTTGGATGCCGGATGAGCGCTGCCGGGTCCTGCGCCGGCGGCTCGCGCGCCGTGAGCAGCTGGTGCATTCCCGGTCGCGTGTCGAAGAACGAGATCCATGCCGTGCTGCAGCGCCGGCTACAGGGCAAGCCACCGTCGCTCTGACCTGTTCGGCGTCAAAGGTCGGGCGTGGCTCGCGGGCTTGGAGTTGCCGCTCGAGGAGCGCGAGTCGGTCGTACGCCGGGATCCGTCACGTCGAGTTCCTCGACGCAGAGATCGCCGCGGTTGAGCGGCTGGTCGCCCAGCAGGCCTTTTCCTGGGCTGAGATTCCGGCGGTCGATGACAGTCCCGGGGGTGAACCTGATCTGCGCCGCATCGTTCATCGCCGCGGTCGGGGACGCCAGACGGTTCATGACCAGCCGCAAGCTCGTGGCCTACCTCGGCTTGGACCCGAAGGTCCGCCAGTCCGGCGAGGCGCCGGCGCGTAGCGGCCGGATCTCAAAGCGCGGATCGCCATCCGCCCGCTGGGCTTTGGTCGAGGCGGCGTGGACCGCGGTCAATCAACCCGGGCCGCTGCACGCGTTCTACGAGCGCACCAAAGCCCGGCGCGGGCATGGCAAGGCGATCGTCGCGACTGCCCGCAAGCTCGCGGTCCTGTTCTGGTGCATGCTCACCCGCTCAGAGGACTACGCCCACCAACAACCGTCGCTGACCAAGAAGAAAACTCCGCCGGCTGGAGATCACTGCCGGCGCCCCCAAATACACGGCGAGCTCCCGCGGGATCTGGAGCTCAAACGACGCCGTCCGCGAAGCCGAACGGGCCCTAGCCGAGCAGGCCGAGACCTCCTACAAGCGGATGGTCCACGACCAGCGGGCCGGCGGGCCGGCGAGAAAAGTGGGCGCGAGCGTGACACCGGAGCGCGCATAAATCAGGCCCTCAAAGGGGCATAGCCGCGCGGCAGACTCAAAGCTCCTGACGCCTGCGCTTCGCTACGTCAGTCACCCGCGCCCGACCAACAACCTACCCCGCCACAAGGTCGCCGACAACCGCCGGCAGCGATCCCGGCTGCCCGAATATCACCCAAACAGCGCGATCGAGACCCGATCCGGCCGGGATCGACCTCACACGAAGCGATCTAACGCCCTACGGACCCGCCGCCCGACCGATAGGACCCCGAAAACTTCACCACACACCGCTTGACTTTCTTACTGAGAAAGTCCTTTTTCAGGACGGTGACGTCCGACCGCTCCGGTTGGTTCCCGGGCTGGCGACGGGCTGACTCATTGACTTTCTGTCGACCAGGTGGTCTGACTTGCCGAATGTCGTGTCGCCCGCCGCCGCCCGAGGACCACCGGCGTGACCCGATAGGAGCTTGGCAGTAGCCCCGAGTGAGATATGTCCGCTGGAGGTCCGCTTCGCCAACACAATCGAAGGGACGACGGAATGATCGTGATCGGGACGGACAGCCACATGAAGACCCATACCTGCGGCGCGGTCGAGGCGCTCACCGCGGCCGCGGTCGACCAGTTGACCGTGCCGGCGCGCACGGCCGGGTTTGGCAGCCTGCTGCGATGGGCGCGAGCGTTGGACTCAGAGCGGGTGTGGGCGCTCGAGGACTGTCGGCACGTGTCCGGCACGTTTGAGCGGTTCCTGATCGCCCGGGGCGAGCGGGTCGTCCGCGTCGCGCCCAAGTACATGGCCGGCGCGCGACGCTCGTCACGCGAGCGTGGCAAGTCTGACTCGATCGACGCATTGAGCATCGCCCGCGCGGCGCTGCAAGAAGGCATCGAGAGTCTGCCCGGCGCGCACCTGGATGGCGACGCGCTCGACATTCGTCTCCTCGTTGACCACCGCGAGGACCTCATCGCCGCTCGCGGCCAAGACCAGCAGCGGCTGCGCTGGCATCTGCACGACATGTGGCCCGAGCTTGAGATCCCGTCAGGTGTGCTTGACAGCGACAGGTGGCTCGGCAAGATCTGCCGCCGCCTCGCCCGCGCCCGGCCGATCACCCGGGTGCGGATCGCCCGCGAGCTGGTCCGTCAAATCACCACGCAGACCAAGAGGATCCGTGAGCTCGAGACAGAGCTCACCACGCTCGTCAAAAGCTACGCGCCCCAACTATTGGCCGAGCGGGGATGCGGCGCGCTGACGGCGGCGAAGCTGATCGGCGAGATCGCCGGCGCCGATCGATTCGCGACCGACTCAAAGCTCGCTCGCACCAGCGGAGCGGCCCCGATACCCGCCTCCTCGGGCAACACGACTCGCCATCGCCTGGACCGCGGCGGCAACCGCCAGCTCAACTGCGCCCTGCACCGCCTCGCTGTCAACAAAGGCAATTGGGATCCCGATGCGGCGGCCTACCTCGCCCGCAAGCAAGCCGAAGGCAAATCGCGCAAAGAAGCACTGCGCTGCCTCAAACGCCACCTCGCCCGACGCGTCTGGAAACTCCTGCGATCACCGGCGCCCGCGACGCCGCCCCCTTCCCCGCTGCTGAAACAAACCACCATCCCAACCGTTGCTACCGGCGCGCCCCCCACGATGCCCTGCCTCAGATGAACATCAATCGAAACGTCCGCCTTCCCGCAAACAGCGAGAAACGCTTGACATAGGGGCGACATCGGTCGATCAAAGCATCAGCTCTTCTTGGTCGGGAGCGTTATTCTGGTCCGTCAGGAATCCCTGACGGAAGGAGCATGACGTGGTGCTGACGACACGACGTATTCGGATCGTCGGTCATGGACAGAACATCCGTGTTCGTGCCGCTGGCGATTGGCAGAGCGAGCCGCTTGACGGACTCCGCGAGGCCTGCCGGGTATCCACCGCCCTCGACAAGCTCACGCGCGAATCAGTTCAGCGAGCCCGCGAGGCTGGCCACAGCTGGACACAGATCGGCGAAGCTCTGGGCGTCACCAAGCAAACCGCCTGGGAACGATACTCAGGCGTGGACTGAGCTCCGGCACCGGTCCTTTCACCCAGCAGGGATGTTTGGATGGACCGTCGGGTTCGAGCGGCAGGACGATCCGGCGGGCCCGAACTCGCCGGACTAGTTCGCGAGCGTCACCTGCGACGATCACGAGATCTTCCTCTGCCGGGGCGGCAGGGCGGCCGTGGAAAAGGATCGAACACCGCGACGTTCGGCGCGGACCGGAATGAGACATCAGACAAGGGCGTTTGGATGTCGATCTTCGTCGATGACCTCGATGCCGTGCACGGGCGATGCGTGAACGCGGACCTCGAGATCACCTATCCGCCGACAAAGGAGCCGTGGGGAGTCCGTGAGATGCACGCTGCGCCATCCCGACGGGCACGTCTTTAGGATTAGCACGAGATCGTTCTGACGCGTCGCGCTCACGCCGGACGCACGTCTGATTCGCCACAAGCAGAGGCGAAGGCCCGCTGCTGGTCTGGGTTAGTCGCGAGAGTTTGACGGCTCTTGAGAGACTACTCGTCCCACGAAGATTCGCCGCTCTGAGGCCGCCGAACCGCCCTGATCATGGCTTCCGCTTTGCGCTGCGCGCTCACAGGGGAGCAGCGGAGCCGACACGGCCCCCCCTCGGCGACATTGGGGAAGTCTGGCCGGCGCTTCGGAGACAACGGCTCATCGATCGATCCGGCGGCCGGCCGGCTTCACGGCAGGGTGCTCATTCACGCGGATGCGACACTGAAGCCGATGGATCAAGGGCTGAGGCTGTCGAAGAGTGACGCAGTTGCCCGGACGCTGACGGACGCGATTCACGCTGGCGAGATCGATTCGCTTAGGCAGTTGCTCGGCGAGCATTCCGGACTAGCTGCAGCGCGAATTGTGGACGTGAAGGGCGGCTCGGGCACACCGCTGCACGCTGCCACCGATTGGCCGGGGTTCTTCCCCAACGGGCCAGCAATCGTCGCCCTGCTCATCGACGCTGGTGCCGACCCGAACGCCTCGATCGAGGGAAGCTGGCATGCCGAGACACCGCTGCATTGGGCGGCGAGCAGCGATGACGTCGAAGTGGCCAGAGCGCTGATCGACGGCCGCGCCGACATCGAAGCCACCGGCGCGTCGATCGCAGGCGGCAGCCCGCTCGACGATGCGGTCGGATACGGGTGCTGGCAGGTAGCCCGACTGCTCGTCGAGCGCGGCGCACGAGTCGAGCGACTCTGGCACGCCGCGGCGCTCGGGATGTTCTCGCGCGTGGACGAACTTCTGGCCGCCTCGCCACCGACAGCGCAGCAGCTCACCGACGCCTTCTGGCAGGCCTGCAATGGCGGTCAGCGGCGCATGGCCGAGTACCTACTGTCGCTCGGCGCCGACTTGAACGGCACCCCGTCCTGGGGCGAGGACACGCCTCTGGATGCCGCTGACTCCACGGACACCGGACGCGAGGCTCTCGTCACCTGGTTGCGCGACTTGGGCGCCAAGAAATCCTCAAAGCCCACTTCCTGAATCCGCGCTGCCGCTCCGGGTAGCCGGGTCGGCTACGCCGCGCGCCACTGTCGGATTGCGGCGCAAGCAGCAATCGCGTCTTTACTGCTACGTCGGCGACGATGGAGCAGTCCGGCGCACGGCGCCGGGAGGGCCGCTCAGGAAGCGCGGGGCTCGAGCGCCGCGCGGTCCCGCGCCCACGTATCCCGCGATTGACGCGAGCCGGGATGAGTGCAACATCCTGCCCGGATGTCCCAGACCGATGTGCAGGCCCGCCAGCAGCTTCTCGACGCGCTCGGCGGGGCGACCGACGACCTGGCCGAGGCCCTGACTTCGCTGGGCGCCGCGTATGAGCAGCTGGATGACCAGCAGGCTGATCGCCTGGAGCAGCAGCTGTTCCGCCCGGTGCAACGCGCCTACGGCAGCGCTTCCACGCGACACTGTCGGCTCCGCTTGTCTCGGACACTGCGCGGCGGCGTCCTGGATTTCGGTCAACCCCGCGCGAAGCTCGGGGTCGCCGACTTCGATCGCCATCCACGAGTCTTGCAGCGCGACGAGTTGGGTGTCGGCGCGCGCGACCGCAGCAACGCCGTTCTCGATGAAGCCCCTGACGCCGGTTGAAGGCGCACCCGGCGAGGGCGTCTTGAACTCACGATCCGGCAGTCCATGGCGACGGGCGAATGCTGCACGGGTGCGCATCAACGAGCCCAGCACACGAGCGACACCACGAAGCGCGACTTGACTCGATCGCGACTGCGACGATCCCGCCTGGTTTGCGGCGGATGTCTTTGAGCTGGCGTTGAGTCGGCGCTGCGTTTTCCAGCAGATGTTGAACCGGGCCCACGCCGCTGAGCGTGCCCGCGGCCTCAGGGTGCGCCGTTGGGCGTGGCCCCTGGCAGCCCCAGCGCGTCGACCAGGATCGGCGTCAGCTTCTCCGGCCGGTTGATGTGGTTGGCGCGGTCCTCGTCGAAGAGGGCGTCCCATACCGTCGTGTACATCGGCGGTGTGTCCGCGCCCCGTGGAACCCCAGGTCGGGTCAGGTCGAAGATCGCGCGCCGGAAATCCCCGGCCGCTCTCCGGCCGCCGCCGGGCTCGTGCATCCAGTGCAGCGCGAGCAGGTACTCCTGGAAGATGTGGGGGAAGCTGCCGTGCACGTCCTTGGCGAACGGGTCGTCGATCGGGGGCGCGTCGCCCCGGCTGGCCGGAACGAAGTCGTCATTGCCGAGGACGTGGCCCATGTTCTGCTCGCCGCCGAAGAACCGCACGAGGTACTCGGTGGGCGTGATCCCGGCGGCGTCGGCCCCGAGCCGGATCGCGTAGATCGCCTCGGCGATCGCGTTCGGGTCGCGCAACGTGGCGTAGGCATCTTCGATCCGGTCCCACACGCCCGCCTCCTCGGGATGGTCGCGCCGGGCCTGCGCGAAGTCGACCTGGGCCAACTCCCGGCGGTATCGGTAGTTCCGCTCCGCCGGGTCCATCCCGTGCGGGAGCGCGTCCAGACGCTGGAACGCGGCCGCCCGGGTCCGCTGGGCGCCCTGGATCAACTGCTGGCGCTCGGCCTTGGTCCGGCCGTAGCGAGGGTCATCGATGTCGCCGAAGTCCGACTCGTCGCGGTCGTGGTTCCCGCCGCCCCCGGACCCGCTCGGCCCGGCCCCACCGCCGCCTCCACCGCCCTCATGGCCGCCGCCGTCGTGGCCCGGACCACCGGACCCCGACCCGCCCGGCCCCGACCCGCCCGAGTCCCACTTGCGGCCCTTGCGAGGCTGGACCGGGGTGATCGCGTCACCGGCCTTGGCGTCGTGGGGAGCCTGGCCGGGCTCGAAGCGGATCAAGTCCTGCGTGTGGTCGGCCCCGCCCGAGTGCTGCTTGGCGATGTCGTCGTACATCTTCTGGTCCTTGGCGTTGGTGGGCTTCCAGCGCATGTGGGCCGGGTGCTCGATGTCGACGTTCATCCCGCGCATCAGGTTCGCGATCGCATCCGCGGCCTCGTCGGTCATCTTGCGGCCGTCGGCCCAGTGGATGTCGAACAGGTCGTGATCGCCGGTGACGGGTGAGTACTGCTGCTCGCCTGCGCCCACATGTGGATTGACGAGCATCACCACCTTGCCCTCCACCCGCACCGTGCCCGCCTTCTCCAGCTTGGCCATGTCCGACGCCAGGCCCGTGAACTCTTTCTGCCGCTGCTGAAAGCGGTTGTTGAGCGCGGCCCAGTCGTGGTCGTCCATGCCGGACGGCCGCCTGGGCAGCTTCGGATCGAAGTAGCCGACGAGCCCGATCGCCCCCTCCGGCGCACCGAGCAGCCGGTCGTACTCGTTGATGGTCTTGGCCTTGATCACCTCGGGCTTGGGGACGGCGCCCTTGCCCCGCCACTCCGGCGCGGTGCCGGTCGTCGGCCGCACGTCGATCACGACGCCGTACTCGTCGCACATCCCCTGGACCGTGCCGGCGACGTGCTTGCTCATGCCGGGGACGGTCTCCGTCGTGTAGGTCTTGCCCTTGGGCGTGCCGCTGCCCGCGGCGGGAGCTCCGACCGGCGGCAGGCCGACGCCGGGCTCATCGTCCTTTGGCTTCTTCTGCTGGTCGTCGGGCTCTGGTGGCGTCGATCCCGGCGGGAGCTGCTTGGGCGCCTTGCCCTCCTGCTCGTGCTCCTTGGAGTCGTCGTAGAAGCGCGGGGCCTCCTCGGCGGTGATCGAGTGGACGAGGACGGTCCCGTCGCGCACCGCCCGGCCGAAGGCGAATGCGGCCAGCGCCGCCTTGTGCAGGCCCGAGGTGCCCTCGGGCATCTGGTCGATCGCCTTCAGCTGCTCCCACAGCGCGATCGGGATGCTCACCGTCTGGAGGCCGTGCTCGAGCACCGTCAACAGTTCCAGCCCCTTTTCGGTCGCGCGGACCGCCTTGACCGTCTTGCTGGCGGCGAGCACCGACCTCGCGCCGGAGCCGAGTGCCTTGACCCCACCGACGACCTGGGCGATGTCGAGCAGGGTGCCGAGCTCCCACAGGTGCCCGGTGCGGATCCGGTCCCTGATCGCTTCGATGGCATTCGCGGCGCTCATCAGGTTGACGGCCAGTTGCGCCGCCTCCTCCAGCGCCCCCTCCCCACCGAAGGTGGCGACGGTGGCGATCAGCGTCGCGATCTTCACGTAGTTCTCGTGACGGTGCTTCTTGCGCTTCTCCGCATTCGGCGCCGAGTGCAGGAAGTTCGGCATCAGCTTGGCGTTGAGGTCGATCCCGCGGAAGTGCTCAGGCCAGGCCAGCCCAATCTCGCCGTACCCATACGGGTTGCCGCCCGCGAACTCACGCAGGGCGCTGCGCAGAGCGATCTCGTGACCACCAGCGGCGGCCGGGATCGGGACGCCACCGACGTTCGCGTACCCCTCGTAGCGATCCCGGCTCTGGGACGAGGTGATGTCGAAGATCGTCCAGTGCGGCCGATCGTCGGTGGAGTCCTTGGCCTCACCGACCATCAGCCGCAGCGGAATCTCCTCGCCGGTCTCGGTGACGACGAACGAGGCGCCGACCGGGTAGTCACGACGGCCGCCGTCGTTCTCCTTGAGCTCGCCGTACCACTCCTCAATCTTGTCGCCGCCGTCGTCCTCGGCCTTCTGCTGCGCCTCATAGACCTTCGTCAACGCGTCGACGCTCATCCTCTGCCCGTCGGCGACGGTGAGGAACAGCAGCTCGGGAGCGCTGAAATCGTTGCCGACCCCGATCGGGTCGGCATCGAGGCGGCCGGCCAGCGTGGCGTCGGCGCTGAAGCGGTGCTGCAGCGAGGTGCCGGCGCCGACCATCTGCTTGTCGCTGGCAAGGCTCGCCTGCCAGCGCTCGTACCCGCCCGTCCCCCCCGCGTCGGCCAGGCTGCTGATCGCCGACTGCTTGGCCACGGCCTTGGGCTTCTGCACCTTGATCGGGATGACGGCGACGCTCGGGGACCGGATATAGGAGTTGGGGTCCTTGGTCGACCCGGTGGTCGCGGCCATGCACCGGACGATGTAGTAGCCAGGCTCCTCGAAGCGGATCCGGCGGTTGGACAGGTCCCGATAATCCAGGACGTCCCCGATCAGCGACATCGCGTGTGTAGACAGGATCCGGTAGCCGCCGGCGATGTCCTCCCCGACGAACCCCGAGTAGTCGCCCTCGTCGAGGTCGGCGGCCATGTCCTCGGAGACCCGCTCGCCCTCGTAGTGTCCCTTGGACAGCATGTCGTCCTTGCGGCTCTGACGGTCGCCCGTCCCGATCTTTGTGTCCTCAAGCTTCTTGGGCGCCTTCGCCGGCGTGGCCGGATCCGCCGCCGGCGCAGTGGCCGGAGCGGTTGCGGGCTGTGCGCCGTTGCCGGACGAGGCGCCCCCGTTGGGTTGCGTACCCGCGGCCGGCTGCTCGCGCGCGGGCGCTGCCCCACCGGCGGGAGCCGCCCGCGGAGGCACGGCCTGCTCGCCGGAGAGGCGTGACCAGTCGGCCGGGGAGGCCGCCAACAGCTCCCAGTAGTAACCCTCGTTCATTGCCTCGGCGAAGCCGTACTGGCCGCCAAACTCCCAGTGGACCCGCATCTTGAAGTCGTACGTCGCGCCAGCGACGACAGTCGGGTGGGTGTCCTCGGGCTTGGGCTTGTAGAGGATCTCGGCGGGCAGGCGCGGGGCGGTGGCGCCCTGCTCGCCGTCCTTGACCGCTTCGCTCTCCTCGAACGGGACCCACCAGTCGGGCGGCGGCGGAGCCTTCGGGTCGTTCTTCCCGCCCGTAAAGGTCGCGTGCTGGGCGCCCGGCGTGTCGTATTGGGCACGCATCCGGTCGACCGCCGCCGCGACGCGCTCGTCGACCGCCTCGGTGCTGTCGGCGGCGGTCAGCTTGACCTCGGTCTGCTCGGTGTCCAGCGTGATCCGGATATGCCAGCCGGTCCGCTCGCTGTAGCGCGAGGTGAAGGTAGGCTTGCCCGCGAGAGCCGAGTGCTTGGGGTCCGGCCGATCCTTCCATGCCGCCTCGAGGGCGGCAACCGTCGCCGCCGCTCGCTTGCGCATCGCCGGCGTGTCCCCGTCGTGCTCGGACTTGGGGTCCGGCGGCGGCGCCTGTGGCGCGAAATCGGCGTCGTCGCCGAGGACGACGTAGATCCAGACCGGTTCGCTGCCACCCCAATCAATCCCGAGCGCCTCGATCAGCGCCCTGGTCTCGTCGCCGGTCAGATGGTCCTCGTCGTAGGCGACGAGTGTCCCCTCGGCGTTGGTCCACCGCATGCCCCTCACGTCGATGAAGCCGCGCTCGGTCCCCTTGAGCGCGTCCTTCGGCCGGAACGACAGCAGGCGCACCGAGTCCCCGTCGAGATCCATCGCGTAGGTCGTGTTATGACCCACCGCAACGATCGTCGACAGCTCGTCGTGAATGTTCCTGGCCTCGAACAGGTCGCCGGCCTCGTGCGACGCGAACGTCCGCGCCGCCGCGGTCAGCGGGTCGACCTTATCTCCCACAGGCGCGGTCTTCATCGGCGAGCGCTGCGCGAGCATCGCCCCGAGCGCCCGGTTGCCGATCGAGCCCTGCAGCCCGAGCAGCGCCTGCACCGGTGCCGGCGTCGCCGCCGGAGCCCGGGACGGCCGGGCACGGTCGGCGCTCGCCTGATCCGGCGCGGCGCCGTCGCGTCGGGCGGCGCTCACGGCACCTCTCCCAACGCGGCGCTCTGTGCGCCGATCCCGCCCCGCCACTCCCGGTTCTGCATTAGCCCCAGATCATCCTCGCACGGCGGTCAAGACGGAGTGAGGAATGTCCCGTTGGGGCCGATGGAGCCCGATCAAGCGTGACATCAGCACGATCAGCTCGGTGACCATATCGGCGCGAGGGCCCGTCGCCCGGGCCGCGTCGCGCCACACATGCGCCGCACGGATGCCCGAGCCGGCGAGGAAGCGCAACGGCTGTCTCGACCACGTCCAGCCAGACCGCTCGGGCATGCTTGCCGTAGAGCGTTACGCGCGTTGCGGGTGACAGCGCCTCGCGGGTGACAGCGCGTAGGCGGGGAAACGCATCAGCCAAGCCGTTGCGCTCTCCTAAGCTGCCGCCCGGCATTCACCACGGCCCGATACGGTGCCCGGCGAGAAGCCGAAGTCTTGTTCGCGTCCACGACTTCGGCGACTAAGCGCGTGGTGGAGCACGCGACCGCCCGTCGCGGATCCGGTGCTCCGCCTAGGCCAGCAGTCAGCTCGGTTGCATGGGTAGACGCCGGTCTATGGCCTGGAGTTCGCACGCGTGCTTTCGCGTGACAGCGATAGCGGCGGAGCCGAACCAGTTCACGATTGCATTGATGCCTCGGACGCCCGCTCTGTCGTTGCGGCCGGGCTTTCGGAATCAACGGGAAGCGCTCGCCGAGCCAGCTCGGCGCTGACGAGCGGGTTGCCTCGAACGCGATCGTCAGCGGTCGGGGTCCCAACACTTCCGCAATCACGAAATCGGGACAGTGTCAGCGACCGCAGTCGCGACGCTCAAGACTTCCGCGATCGCCCAAACGCAGCGGCGCAGGTCCGCAGAAGCGCGCCAGCCACGCGACGATCGCATTCCTCAAGAGCGATCGTCCCGGCGGCCCCGGAGCCGGCTGCCTGCTCCCGTCGAGGGCGACCCGGGCTGAGTCGCAGTCGACTCGTTCTCCCATCCGGCGGGGAGGGTGAACGGGCGGGAGCGGGCCGGCGCTGGCGCCTCAGACCCGCCTGAGCGTGAGCGGAACGCCGTAGAACCCCTTCTTCCCCTGACCGTGTCCACTCGCTGCGAACGTGACCCACAGTCTGATGCGAACCGGGAAGCGGTGATGCGCCATCAGACGGCGTCCCCTGGCGTTCGGCCTGACGGTGACAAAGACGGTCCTTGGCCGATGAACCGCCAAATGCACGCGCGCAAAGGTAAAACGGTGTGGGGCCGGGTTGAGCAGTATCACGTTCACGACAGTCGCGAGATCGCTGTCCCAAGCGGTCTCCAGCACGTTCACGATCCCGGCGCGTCGGACCGTAAGCTGGAACCTCACGACGCCACCCGGCAACGATCTGATCCTGGAGACACCGAAGGGCACCGGTCTGGCGCCGCCGCCTTGGCCCGAGCCGGAGCCGCCGACCGGCCCGGCAACGCCGACCGGGCCGGTGCCGCCGACCGGGCCAGACCCGCCGACCGGGCTCGACGCGGGGCCGCCGCCCGAACTCGAGATCGCCGCGACCGTGAACGGCTCACAGGCCGCCGAGACGGCGCGGTAGTTGTGATCGCCCGAATACGCCGCCTGGTAGCTATAGGTGCCGGCTGCGAGCGCCGCCGTCGCGGTCGAGCCCGCGACCGTGCCGTCGGCGTTGATCGCGATCTGGCTGGTCGTCGTGGCCGCGCCGGTGCAGCTCTCGTCGCCGTAGAGGGCGTAGGTCACCGACCCGGTGGGCGGGAATCCCGCAACGCCGGTGACGGTGCTCGTGTCCTTGGCCGTGGCGCCGGTCACTTCCGTCCCCGCCCAGGCGCTGCCCGTCCCAGCGTCGGCGACGATGCTCGCGACCGTCGGCGTGGCCTTGGCGACCGTGAACGGCTCGCACGCTCCGGTGCCGGGTGCGTAGTTCGAGTCGCCCGAATAGAGGGCCTGGTAGCTGTAGGACGCAGCTCCGAGCGCAGGCGTCGCCGACGACGCCGGGACGTCGCCTCCTGAGAGCGTGACCGTCCCTGTTTCCGCCGCGGGCGAGCTGCACGTTGCGTTGTCGTAGCGGGTGTAAGTGACGGTGCCGGTCGGCGTTCCGCCATCGCCGGTCACGGTTGCCGTGTCCTGAGGCGTGGCGCCGGTCACCTCCGTCCCAGCCCAGGCGCTGCCCGTCGCGGCGTCCTCGACGGTGCTCGACACCGTTGGGGCGCCGATCACGGTGAGCGTGTTCGACCCGCTGCTTGGCTCGTCGTCCGTGTCGCCGGCGAACGACGCCGTGACTTCGCCGGGATGGGTGCCCGCGCTGATTCCGGTCAGCCCGACGTTCGCGAGCGTCGCGGTGCCGTCCGATGTTGTGACTGCGCTGCCGACGCTGTTGCCGTCGAGACTGAAGTCGATCGTCTTCCCCGACAGCCCGCTCCCGACGGCGGTCAGCGTCGCCGACAGGTCGACGGTCCCGCCTTCGGTACCGGACGCCGGAACGACCGCGAGCGACGTCACGATGATGTCGTCAAAGCAGACCTGAACGGACTGGATCGACGGAGTCGTCGAGCTGTCGCTGGTCGACAGGAACGCCTCGTATTTCAGGTAACGAAAACCGTCGAACTGGCTCAAATCGGCGCCGCTGGTTGTGAAAAACGTGTCCGGCGTGCCATCGGGCCCGACGAACGTGAACGGGCCGGTGGAAGAGTTGCTCGCCGCGACCTGGAACGCGACAGCGGTGTCAGCAGGCGCGGTCGCGTCGAACGAGAGCGTTGTCCACGTTGGGGTGGTCCCGGCCGGCGGGTCGGCGTCCTTCAGCGAAGAGATGAACGTGCCCGACGACACGTGACCCGCTTGCAGCCAGATGTTGAACCCAGTGTCACTGTTCACCCCGCCGGTCAGCGGGATCGACCAGACGGTCCCACTGATCGCACCGTTCACACGCGTACCCCCTGAGTACACGTCCGCGCCGGAGGTCGCGGTCCCGGAGCGCGTGAGCGCGTATGTGCCGGGGGATGGGTTGGCGGTCGCGCGCACGGCAAACGCGTACTGCGTACCGGCCGTGAGCGTGATCGGCGAGGCGAAAGTGGCGGTGTGGTAGCTGGCCACGCCGCTATTGAACCCCGCGATCGTCGCGCTGACGAGATCGGCACCGGTCGGCAGGCCACCGCTGGTCGCGCGGATCGAGAGCGTGAGGTCCGGCGCCGAGCCGGTGCAACCGCTACACCACAGATTGACATCGACCTGCGTCAGCTGGCCCGTCTTATCCGGTGTGAACGTCTGCCCGCCCCAGGTCGTCGTCGTGATCCCGACGCCGGAGTTTCCGAACATCGAGTTCGACTGATCGACTTCCGGCGGCGCATCAGAGAGCTGCACGCTCCCCGGATCGCTCGTCAAATCGCAGCCATTCGAGGTGCCAGCCCCGAAATCGCTCTGCGAGTCGTCAGTGAAGCAGCCGGTCTGGATGGCCGGAGAGGCGAGAGCCTGGCTCGCCGGAACACGGCCCAGCGCCGTAGCCCCAGCCGGCAACAACGCCAGCCCGACGAGCGCCGCAACGGCGGCCAGCACCGTCAAGCTCGCGAACCCACGTCGGCCCCCGCAGATCCGGACGCTCGGCATCACTCTGAATCCACCGCCCATCCTCATGGCCAGACCTCACCCCCGGTGTGCGTCTAACGGAGTAGATCACCCACCAGCGCGTTCACAGTTGCATCGACGCGACGCGCTGGCCTCCCGGCAATCTATACACAGGCTGAGCCACTGGCAACATCCCATCGCTACCTCGTCAGCCGTGAATTCGAGTCCACGCTCAGCGCCCGCGAGGGTCTTGGAGCCCGTCCGGTTTCGTTGCGTGGGCCAGCAAGCTCGCTTTGAGCTGCTTGAGTTGGGCACGGTCGTGGCCTTCGATCATGATCGGCGCCGCCTGCTTCCAACCGACAATCAGGCCAGCCTTGCCGCGCCGCCCCAGCGGCTCGACCGAGGCGAGCTGATTGAGTGAGTACTCCTGCCGAGGCGCCAGCGAGGTCCGGGTGCGCGCGAGGAAGATGAAGCGGTGGTTGGTCACCGCCACGAAGCCCTGCTGCCCATCCACATCGGCGACCGCGAACTCGTCGACGGACTCGTCCTCGAGTAAGTCCACCCCCCACGCGCTGAGCGCCTCGCTGGGTGTCAGCGTTTCGTGTGAAGGGCGTCGGAAGAGCTGTGCGAGAAGCCCCAGGAATCGGCGGGTACACGGCCGCGGCGACGTCCATCCGGCGTCAGCACGAGCGATCCGTCCGCTCGCTCTTCGGCCACGACATATGAGCCCTCGCGGTCCCCGGTGAGCTGGACGCGCACCGGGTGGGCATTGGTCATCCGAGGAGTGTCGCACTCGCGCACGAGTCCGTGAATCGACCGAAACGATTCCTGGACAGCCTTTCGCGATCTGCCGACTGCGACGGCAGGCGTCTCGCCGAGATAGCTCGCGACGAGACAGTCGGTGTCGTTCCGCAATTCCTCGGCCGACCCCGACCCCGTCAGGTCGGAGTGGGCGAGCACGTAGGCCCCGTCTGCGATGTCGAGGCCGGGGGCACGTGCTGATCGACCAGCACGACGGCGATCTGGCGCTCGGTGGCGAGCGCGCGGACGACCGGCAGCCGCCGCTCGACGATGACCGGTGCCGGCCCCCAGACTCAGCTCGTCGAGCAGCAGCACCTTCGGCGTCTGGATCAGCGCACAGGCGATCGCGAGCATCTGCTGCTCGCCGCCCGATAGCAGTCCGGCGCGCCGGTAGCGGCGACTCGAGCCGTCGCTGCCCTGCCGGCGACAAGAGGCGATGTGCTGGAGGCGCGTCACTCCCTGGTTGTCTCGGGCGCGATCACGGGTGCGCCTCGAAGACGTGGGCGACCGCTCCGAGGCTAAAGGCCGTGGTGCTGATCGGCTTGATGGTGAGCGGTGTGTCGAAGAGCCGCTCGCCCGCGCCCAGGACGACCGGATGCACAACAAGCCGGTACTCGTCGATCAGGCCGGTCGCGACGAGCGACCGCGCGAACCGCGTCCCGCCTTGCGCCAGCAGGTATCCGCCCGAGCGCTCCTGCTTGAGCCGGGTGACGGCTTCGACCAGGTCGCCGGCGACTATTGTCGTCTCGGGCCAGTCCGCGGACGCGAGTGAGTTCGAGAACACGACCGTGGGGATCTGGTTCATCGGCTTAGCGAACGGCCCGGCGGCGCTGGGCCAGAACGAGAAGCTCGCACGTCGGCTTGTCGACGAGTCCGGAACCCGCGGTGAGCGAGTCGACGTCTGGGGTGAGCCCGATCAGGGTTTTGTCCCGCCGACGGAGCCGGCCTACGTGGCCGGCGTCCTGCGCTCGCTCGGATACCGGGTGCACCTACATCTCGTCCCCACCGCGTCACTGACTGAGGCGATGCACAGGGGCTTCCAGCTGTCGGTCGACGGCGACTGGGTCGCCGCCTATCCCGACGCGTCCTCCTACATCCCGGCGTTCGTCGGCTGCGACGGCGGCACCAGCAACGGCTATTACTGCAACCCGTCGCTCGATCGCGAGATGCAGAGAGTCGAGTCGATCGAGATCCGCAACCCGCGCCGCGCGAGCGAGCTCTAGGCCTCAATCGACCGTCAGTTGACCAACGCCGCGGTCTGGGTCCCGACCGAGAATCTGCGCGACGTCGAACTCACGTCAAAGCGCCTGCACAACTACGAGTACAACCCGGTCTGGGGCTTCCTCACAGACCAGGCTTGGCTCCGGTGACTCCAACGGGACCGGATGGACCAACGTTCCTAGGAACTTCAGCTGGACCATATGGCACGGGAGGCCCGAGGCGGTTGACTGCGGGTCTTGTGGCCGACGGTTTCACGAATCTCCGGCGACGACGCTGCTGAGCTGCGGGAGCAGCAGTGACGTCTTCGCTGCTACGTCGGCGACGAACCGGAAGTCACGCCGGGCCCTGACTCGCCGCGGTGGCGCGGTAGTGCCGAGGTTGGCGATCGCCTTCGTGGCGGAGCGCTCGTGCGGCTTCGACACCGGCGCGCCGCTCCTCGCGTCGCCATAGCGCTCGTGGGAATGTGGGTGCCTCGGCGACGAATGCGCTCGTCAGCGGCCCGGGCCGGGCGACGGTTCTGAGCGGCGTGGGCTCTGTTGGGTGTTCGTCAGACGCGGCTGGGGTCGTCTTATTCGTAGGATGGCGGGTCGTGACAGCGCTACCGCCATGCATTTGGGAAGCTGG
Organism: uncultured Solirubrobacterales bacterium; assembly: GCA_963805095.1. GTDB lineage: Bacteria > Actinomycetota > Thermoleophilia > Solirubrobacterales > Solirubrobacteraceae > Palsa-465. The sequence goes on along the minus strand of CAWDSW010000003.1, from coordinate 1,419,068 downwards.
TCGAGCCGGATGACGCACGGCGGCCCATCTCTCGCACCGTAATGGGCGACCACCTGATCGTCCTTCACTCTGCGGCGCGGACCTGCGCGGGCTACAGCCGCCACGACGCTCCCTCGATTCTGTTGGACGGCTCATCGATCGCGCGTGAAACGGAGCACGGTCGCGTGGTCACCGCGCAGTTGACGCGCCGTCACGGAACGCTCGAGGAGGCGATTGATGGGGCGGGTTTTGCGCTCGGCGCCGCGGGATTGCCGAAGAGCGTCCGCCGCCAGGCGCGGGCGGCGTGTGAGGACTACTTCTACAGCCGGCTCGACTTGACGCCGAGCCAAGAATTGAGCGGATCGGGAGAGATCGTCGAGACGCTCGAGCTGATGCCCGAGCCGATGTATCGGGCACTGCAAGACATCGTCGGCTTCGTCGTAGATGGCGAGTACGACGAGCTTCGCGTCGCGTCTGGCGGCCGGCTTAGCGTCGAGGACCTCCAGCGTCGCGTTGAGGAGGACTGCCCCGAGGCGCTAGTGCTGCCGCCGCGCGAGATTTACCAGGTCGAAGCGATCGCAAAGTCCGACGATCCGAACCTGCCGGGCTGGTCCTACTTCCTCGACTTATGGACCGGTACTGGCCCGGCGCGCCTGCACCTCGAGGGCGAGCTCGAGGAGTCGGGCGAGGGGTTCACGGCGACGCTGAACGACATCCTGCCCTAGCCGCCGGCTTCTGCCGCCGCTCCTCGCGCTTGTCGAGTGCGCGATGGACGAGCGCGACGCAACAAACGCCATCGCGCGCCCGTTAACGCGGAAAGCCCACCCGTAAGTGGACTCTCGGCCATCAGAAGATCAGGCGGCTTTCGCGACAAGGGGACGTTCAGTGAAGGTCTCGCCCTCTGGTTGCCCTCGCTATCTGACCCCCTCAGGGTAGCTCACCCGCGTCCCGGCACCCCTGGCGCCCAACCCGACGTGGCCCGTGACCGCCGGCGGACCAGTTGCTCGATCGCTTTCGTCCTCTGCCCGTCGGTGAGCCGACGATCGCAACGGCGATGGAGGAGCGGCGCGCCGGTGTCAAAGCCGCACGAGCGCTCCGCCACGAACGCGATGGTCAGCTATGTCCGTCGCGAAGGCACCTAAATGTCATCGGTGTAGACCTCATCCAGCTCGCGGCTGGCTCCGGGGTGTGGCACGTCGGCCGCCGGACCTCTTGGGGAATTCGTGACACCGTCGGCCATCTCGCCATCCTCGAGGTAGACGCATCGCCAAACGCCCAGCGCCGCCGCCACGCGGCGGCCTACCGGCCTCGTGAGCAGTGCGAGGGCATCGGCCGGCGGCGCGAACCGGTGCTGCTCGATCTCCTCGGGCTGCAACGTGATCGCGCCAAGCTGTCCGGGTGGGAAGCGGCCGCAGTCGAACAGGAAGCGGAGTCCGCCCGGCCGATTCGGCCGCGGCCGCAGGAAGTCGACGCAGACCAATTCCCCTCGCGCGATGACTAGGCCGCACTCCTCGAGCGTCTCTCGCCGGCACGCCTCCCACGGCGATTCGCCGGCCTCGACCTGGCCCCCCGGAACCGACCAGCGCTTCTTGTATGACGTCTTCACGATCAGCAGAGATCCGGCGTTATCGAAGATCAGCGCCCCGGCCGAAGCCGGGGTGCGCGGGACGTCGACAAACGCCCCTGCGGTCAAGTCATCGCTCATCGGCCGATCATGCCGCGCCGTCGCGACCACGAACAGCAAAAGTTGCGAGGCGACGCGTGAACAGGCGCCCACCCCACTTCCACGCCACCCACAACGCAGAAAGCAGCGACGCGCGCACCAAACGACCGGAACCCGAGCATTACTGCATCCACGAACGAGCATCAGTGTCGGCGAGTGCAGAGCCCGGCAGCGTGATTGCTACTCCCGGCCTGGGAGCACCCGGAGCAGCAGTCGACGGCTGACCGCCCAATCGCGGCGCAAGTAGCAGTGACGTCTTCGCTGCTACGTCGGCGACGACGTGGCACTGTCTCGTCAGGGTGGCGAAGGCCCAGCGTTTCTGCCCGTAGGGAGCACCTTCACGTCGTGGGTTCGGTTCGGTGCGATGTCGCGTCTACGCGCCGCGGTGGCGTGTGCCGCTCTTGCCGCGGGGAGCCCCATGGGGGCTCGGTGTGCAGGAAGTTTGACGCTCGGGACTCTCGCCCGCCTGCACCCCACGGCCCGGGCCATCACCGATCACGTGCGCTGCCGCCAACCGGCGGAACAGGCCGTCAGCGACCATCAGCTCGTGCTCGGTGCCGCGCTGGACGACCTCGCCACGATCCAGCACGATGATCTGATCGGCGCGCCGCGCGGTGGCGATGCGGTGAGCGATGATGATCGACGTACGGCCGCGTAGCAGCCGGTCGAGCGCGCGCTCGATGATCAGCTCGGTCGGCCGGTCGATGTTGGAGGTCGCCTCGTCGAAGATCAGGATGCGAGGGTCGGCGAGGAGCGCTCGGGCGATCGAGATCAGCTGCCGCTCGCCGGCCGACAGGCCGCTGCCGCCCTCGCGGATCACGTGCTGAAGGCCGGCCGGGAAGCGGGCGGTGACCCGGTCGAGCCCGACGAGCGAGCAGATCCGCTCCAGCTCCTCGCCGCCGGCCTCGGGCGCGGCGAATCGGACGTTGTCGGCGATCGTGCCCGAGAAGAGGAACTGGTCCTGTAGCACGACGCCCAGCTGCCGGCGATAGGCGCGGAGGTCGAGCCTGCGCAGGTCGAAGCCGTCGACCGTCACCGTGCCCGCGGTCGGGTCGTAGAAGCGTGCGACGAGCTTGGCCAGGGTCGACTTCCCGCCGCCGGACTCGCCGACGATCGCGCAGCACGTGCCGACCGCGACCGTGAGGTCGATTCCGTGAAGCACCTCGTGCTCGCCGTAGGCGAAGCGGACGCCTTTGAGTCGCAACTCGCCGTTCAGACGCCCGGGGACGGTCGCTGCCTCCGGGCTGGCGATCTCGACGACCTCCTTTAGCACCAAGGAGATCTTGGTCATCGCCGCCTGGCCGGACTGCATCTGTGAGTAGACCTCCGAGAGGGACTGCAGGGGCTGGAAGGCGAGTGAGAGCAGAAAATACGCGGCGGCGAGGGTCCCGATCTGGTTCGACGGGAGGATGTGGGCGCCGACGGCGAGCACCGCGACCGTCGAGATGACGCCGAGCAGTTCGATCGACGGGAAGAACACCGAGACGATCCTCTGGGCGTACACGTTGGCGTGCCTGTTGGCGTCGTTGAGCTCATCGAAGCGGGCGCGGAAGGCCCGTTGACGGCGGAACGACTGCACGATCACCATCCCGCCGACCGACTCGGCGATGTGCGCGGTGACGGAGGCGATCCGAGTGCGGACCTCGAACTGCGCCCGCGTCGACGTGCGCTGGAACCAGAGGCTCAGCACGATCGCCGGAGGGAGCACGACGAGCGCCGCCAGCCCGAGCCGCCAGTCGTTGATCAGCAGCGCGATCATGGCAGCCGGCAACAGCGCACAGCTGGTAACAAGCGTCGGCAGCCCCTCGGACAGGACGTCGGAGACCGCGTCTGTGTCACTCGTCAGCCGGGCGATGATCCAGCCGGCGCGCTGCTCGGAGAAGTACCGCAGCGACAGTGTCGTCAGGTGGTCGAACAGCTCACGGCGCAGCCCGACGATGATCCCCTGGCCGAGGCGCGCCATCCCTCGGGTCATGATCCCGTAGAGCACGAAGCCCGCCAGGCTGACGGCGAGGAATGCCGCCAACGCCAGGTCGAGGGTCGTGGTGTTGCGCTTCGCGATCCCGTCGTTGATCGCCACCCGCACGAGCAGCCAGCTGCCGGTTTGCGCCAACGCCTCGCCGACCGCGCACGCGAGCACCCCGGCTACCCACCAGGGCCGCTGGACGACGAACCGGCGCAGGCTCAGGAGACCGGTGGGGATGGATGGTCGCGGAGAGCGTGCCCGTAGCGCGAGCTCAGACTGCACCGACAACCGCATCCTCTCCGAATAGCCCGGTAAACGGCCCGTCACGTTCGATCAGCATCTCCGGCATGCCCTCCTCGACGACCAGGCCACCGTCGAGGACGACGACGCGGTCGGCCAGCGCCAGTGTCGAAAGCCGCTGCGTGGCCAGCAAGACAGCCCGTCCACGCAGGCCATCGCGCAGCCTGGCCACGATCTCTCGCTCGAGCTCGGTGTCGACGGCCGACAGCGGGTCATCGAGGATCACCACCGGCGCGTCGGCGAGCAGCGCGCGGGCGAGCGCCACGCGCTGGCGCTGCCCCCCGGAGAGATTGACGCCCCGCTCACCGATCAGCGTCTCCAGCCCGTCCGGCAACGAGTCGATGAAGCCCGCAAGGCCAGCCAGCTCCAGCGCGCGCGTTATCGCCGGCTCGTCGGCGTCGGGGCGACCGGCCAACAGGTTGGCCCGCAACGTCTCGGAGAACAGCACCGGCCGCTGGGTGACGATCGCGACGGTGGCGCGCAGCTGCGTAAGCGGCAGCAAGCGGCTGTCGATGCCGCCGACATGCACAACACCCGCCGTCGGGTCGTAGTGGCGGGCCAGCAATGACAGCAGCGTCGACTTGCCACTCCCAGTCCGTCCACACACCGCGACGATCTCGTCAGGCGCGACTTGGAGCCGCACTCCGCGCAGCACCTCAAACCCACCGTTGTAGGAGAAGTGGACATCGTCGAAGGTGACACTCACTGGGGCATCGGCCGGCAGCGAGGCGGCGCTGTCGGCCGGCGCTTCGGGCAGCAGCGGGATCTCCTCCAGCCACGCGAACGCGCGTCCAGCGGAGGCGAGCGCCCGCTGACCGAGATCGAGGATCAGCCCCATCGCTTCCAACGGCCACACGATCTGAAGCAGCAGTTGGATGAACAGCGCCAACTGGCCGTAGGTCAGCGACCCGTCGATCACAGCCCGTCCTCCGAGCAGGAGCACGACCGCCACCGACAGCGACGGCAGATAGAACACTGGAGGCAGGTGGATCGCCTCGACCTGGGCCTGGTGGATCATCTCGTCGCGGATCGCGGTCGCGCGGTCGGCGAACCGCTTCTGGATGATCTCCTCGCGCCCAAACGCCTGCACCATCTCGATCCCGACGACCGCCTCATTGGCAGCATCGGTGAGATCGCCCTTGCGCGCCTGCACGGCACGGGAGATCGGCGCCACCCGACGCCCGAACCGCCATGCCACGTAGGCGATCAGCGGTAGTGGCAGCGCACTCCACAGCGCCAGGCTGGCATTGGTCGCCACGAGCAACGCGCCGGTGCCAACGATCAGCATCGAGCTCTGGATCGCCTGCACCATTCCCCAGCCGATGAAATAGCGGACGGGATACAGGTCGTTCGTGGCGCGCGAGAGGACCTGCCCGGTCGGTTGTCGGTCATAGAACGCCCGCGGGAAGCGCAGATAAGCGCCGTACAGCAACTCGCGGAGCCGCGTCTCGATCTCGACCCCGACTCGCGAGGTCGCGTAGCGACGCAGGAAGTTCACTCCGCCGCGCACGAGCGCCAGAACGAGGATCAGCGCGAGCAATGGCGCCAGGGGCTCACGATGAGTGACGATCGAGCGGTCGATCGCACGCGCCACCAGCACCGGGATGGCCAAGGACAGCGCGCTGTACACGAACGCGTAGGCGAAGCCGAGCAGGCTGAGCCGGCGCTGCTCGCGCCACAGGCCGATCAACCGCCGCGCCGTCAGCGCGACGCCGTACGGCGCTGGATCGTAGAGTTCGGCGAGCTCGACAGCAGCGGGCGCGGCCACGTCTCCCTGGTCACGCACGCGGCCGGCGCGGCGCGCGCGCCAGCGGTCACGTACGGCAGGGCTCATCGCAGCAGTCAATCCTCCACGGCCGCCCAAACAGGGCGGTCAATAAGGCCCCTTGCGACCGGCCGACCGGATCGGGGCGATGTGCTCGCAACGCGCCTGCGCGACGGTTGGCGCGAGCAATGAGCCTAGCGCGCACTACGCCAATCCCTGGGGAGGGTCCACGGATCCATCTCCTCAACGCCGGCTTCGCCGGACCCGGCATGCCGCTCAGGCAGCGTGCAACGTGCTCGGCTGAATGCGTGAGGATCTGCATTGCTCATGCGGCGGAGCGGCAGGCCACCGGTCAGGTCGAGCGGCTCGGTAGGAATGACCGCCCTTGCCTGATGAGACGTTCCGGGTCGCCGCTCCGGCTGCTGCTCTCGGACGAGGCCGAAGCCACCGCCGTCAGCCGAGACTTCTCAGGTTCACGAAACAGCACCATCGTCGACGGCTGCAGGCACGGCGATGTGACTACCGCTCCAGGGTCTGCGAGCAACCGGAGCGGCACTCCGAGCCGCACTTCCCCAGCGCGGCGAAAGCGGCTGTCAGGAGTGAGCGCCGAGTTGACGAGCCTCTCCGCTTCAACCTGCCGCTAGGTTCTGCGGCGAGGCATCCTCCGCTCCCAGGGATGTGGCTACAACGCGAATATGGAAAGTGGCTATGGAGGTGCGATGTGAACGTTGGAGTACGACAGTTGCGTGACGGCCTGAGCCGACACTTGGCCGAGGTTCGCTCCGGCCACATGATCACGGTCACCGACCACGGCCGGCCGATCGCGAGGAAGGTGCCAGCGGGCCGCCTAACCCGGTTGGAGAAGCTGGTGATCGAGGGCAAGGTCACCCCTGCCAAGCGCCCCAAGCAAGCCGCACCGAAGGCGCTGAAGACAAACGGGACGGTCAGCGACCTGATCGCTGAGCAGCGACGCTAAGCCGGAGGTGATCGGCTACCTCGACACCTCCGTCCTGGTTGGACCGCCTCCCAGCCCGCACGCACACCGCCAACCCGCGCAAGCTGGACGACCTCTTCGAGCAGATCGACGTCATCGAGATCGCCGACACGCTCAGCCGCCGGACCGCCGCTCTGGCATCCCGTTTTGGTCTGCGAGGCTACGACGCGGTCCACTGTGCAAGCGCCGAGCAGCTCAATGATCCGGACCTGGTCGCCGCTGCCGGAGACGCTCAGCTTCTGTAGGCCTGGCACACGTTAGGGATCAGCACCTTCGATCCGAACACCCCCAAGACCGAGCGAAGCGAGTACCAGGACCTGACCGCCCCACCTCCACGCGCTACTCACTAGCCGCAGGCTGGCCCAACCCCGCACAAAGGGTTCTTATAGACGCGTCATCAGGAGACATGAATTCGCCGTTCGGGATCCGTCAGCATTGCCTCGTCGCGCGTCACGAGCGGAGATCGACACACCTGCCGTAGCAAAATCCTCGTCAGTGTCGGCGGCTGCAGAGCCCGGCTGCGTGACTGCTGCTCCAGGTCTGGACGACGATGAGCAGCAGTCGGCTGCTGACCGCCGCATGGCGGCAAGCAGCAGTCACGTTTTCACTGCTATTTCGGCGACGAAGCGGCACTCTGCCTCGCGGGCCAGTGTCGGGGCTTCTTCCGGGCGGAGGAGGTCTACGGGGACCAGCGCCAAGAACGTGCGGTTTGGTGGAGCCCGGTCAGCTGACTTCGTACTTGATGTGTGTGACGCCAGGCGCGTCGACGGCACGGATCTGCTTGAGCTTGAGCGTCCCGTGGTCGAGCCCCTCAAAGAGGCGAGCACCCGAGCCGAGGATCAACGGCGCGACCGAGACATCGACCTCGTCAACCAGCCGTGCGGCGAGGTACTGGTTGATCACCGAGGCTCCCCCAGCCAGCGAGACGTCGAGTCCGCGCGCGGCGTCTTGGGCTTGCGCAAGCGCCGACTCGATCCCGTCGCTGACGAAGTGGAAACTCGTGCCGCCCTCCATTTCAAGCGGCTGGCGCGAGTGGTGGGTGAGCACGAATACCGGATGGTGGTAGGGAGGATCCTCGCCCCACCAGCCCCTCCAGGACTGATCCGGCCACGGACCCCGGACCGGCCCAAACATGTTGCGGCCCATGATCGTGGCGCCGATATTCGCCCCGCGCTCCCCGACTACAGCAGAGCTGGCATTGACCTCGCCCCCCTCCCCACCGTGCATCTCCCGGAACGCCCTGAGCGGGAAGAACCACTCGTGCAGTTCCATCCCGCCGATGCCGAGCGGGTTCTCCTCCGTCTGATCTGGGCCGGCAGCGTAACCGTCCAGCGACATCGTGATGCTGAGTCTCAGCTTGCTCATCTTCGCTCCATTCTGGTTCACACTCCTGTCGTAAGAGACCGCCGAAGCAAGCCAGACTCATCGGACTAGGTTCTCGGCCTAGTCCACTTCTCTCGATCTCCAGCTAGCCAGAGCGCCAGCCCGCGCGTGGGCTCTGCGGCGGCGACCGAGGGGAAGTATGGTCGGCGCGCGAAAGACCACCGTTGTCCCACGACGAGAGGCACGACCCTGAGCGTGCTCGCCGTCAACCCCATCGTCAACGTCTCCGACATCGCCGCAACAGCCAGCCGGTTCGCGAAGCTCGGCTAGACCGTCGGGTTCGAACGAAAAGACAGTCCAACGGACCGAACTCGCCGATTTGAGTTCGCGAGCGTCATCTACGGCGACCACGAGATCTTTCTTTGCCGGGACGGGCAGGGCGACCGCGGGAAAGGACCGAACAGGGCCACCTTCGGCCCCAATGGGGCTCAGACGTCAGACAAGGGCGTGTGGATGTCGATCTTCGTCGACGATCTCGACTCGCGCACGATCGATGCGGAAACGCGATCTCGGAGTCGACCCATCGCTGGAGCAAACCAAGCCACCACGGCTGTGGCGCCGTATCTGCGGTAAGCAGATCCAAGACGTCGAGCGGGAAGCGCCTGACTTCCTCTGGGCTCCACTCGCCCACACCGGCGTACGGCACATCAAGAGTCCAGTACGCGCCAAACACCGGCGGGATCGCGTGCGTGATCGCCACCGTCTCGACGGTGGCATCGTTGATCCAGGCGACGTCGCCCTCACCACCGATCCTCCACGAACGCCCATCGCGGATCCTCGTCTCTCCCCGCGCTTCCATCAACGCCACGGTAGAACGCCGGGCGTCCTCGTCCAACCCTCGACGCCGACAACGAGGTCGTCGCGCTCACCGCGGGCGTCCGGAAAACTGTAGGCGGTGGTTGATGGTTCAGTCGGGCAGTCGGTCTCCGAGTTGGATCTTGAACGCGACTAGCGCTTTCGTCCGCCCGCGGGTGTAGGTCCATTGCGGCACCGCGTTTTGGATCGCCAGGCAGATCAGCTTCATCGCAGCCTCCTCGCTCGGGAAGCTGCCTTTCGTTTTGATCGCTTTGCGGAGGTGCCGGTTTAGGGCTTCGATCGCGTTGGTCGTGTATAGAACCCGGCGGACCTCGGGTTCGTAGGCCAAGAACGGGATCACGTATTGCCATGCCTCGCGCCGCATCCGGCCGATGATCGGGATCTGCTCACCCCACTTGGCTTCGAACGCTTCCAGCGCGCGCATCGCCGCGACTGAGCGGCAGTAGCGAGTCTCGCCGCTGAAAGACTTCGGATGCTCGGTCCAGGCACCGTTTCGAGTGATCGGCACGCTTCTTTCGAGCGATCACCGACTCCGCGAAAAGGGCTGGACTCCACGAAAACAGGGCGGGATCAACTCTCGGGTAAACCCGGTCCGGCTCGAACGCGGAGTTTCCGACGTGGACGAGGAAGGCTGCATTACTGGAGGGTCGGTTAGCATGTCCGTGCTTGTGATCGGAGGCGCCTGTTGGTAACGGGGGAAGTTTTCCGGCGCGCCCGCGGGCGGCGTGTGCAGTCGCGCTGGTGCCGCCCGAGGAAGTGTCGGCCGGGTGTCGTGTGCTTGGCGTTGATCGCCTCGCTGCTCGTCTTCGGTGGCCTCGGGAGCGTTGCGCACGCCGCAGCCCCTACCGGTACCGAGGGCCCGCCGGCGCACCCCGCGGCTGCGACCGCTTCATTTGCCTTGAGCCCGTTCGTCACAGGCCCCGCGGCGTCGCTCGGGGTGGATTTCGCCCCGGGATCGCCGACCCGGCCGGACCTCGGCCAGCCCTTCGCCTACAGCCTCAGTCCCCAAAACGTGGGCGATACGACGTTGGACGGCATGACGATCATCGACACCGTTCCGATCCAGCTGCAGGTCGCGAGCGTGACGACTGGCGCATACAGCAACCTCGCCGATTTCGAGGCCGGAGTGGGCGTGCAGGTCAGCTATGAGAAGAACACCGCTCCGGGAGTGTTCACCCTGTGGGGCGCGTCGCCAAACACGAGTACGAATACGACTCTGACTGCGCCAGCGCCGGGCCTGAGCCCAGGCGAATTCATCACGCGGATCATGTGGCAGTTCGGTGACGCTCAGCCGGGCATGTCCGCGTCAGCCGCCCCGCGGCTCAGCGGCGGGATCGTCAACCCCGACAGCGCGGGCAACCCGGTGAGCTATGGAAACGAGATCGAGAATTGCGCCACGCTCTCGACGTCCGTTGACGTTTCGGCGACCGCGTGCAAAACGTTCACTCTCCTCTCGCCGACCACGATCAGCCAGTCTTCACCGACGCCGGTCGCCGCCGGCTCGCCAGCTACGGACACGGCCACACTCGCGGTGGGGTCGGGAACAAGACCGACTCCGACCGGCACGATCACGTTCTCGGTATTCGCAGCCGGCGACAGTACGTGCTCATCCCCGCTGAGGACCTCGACTGCAGCGGTGTCGGGCGCGGGCAGCTATGAGAGCGATCCGGTGTCATCGCTTGCTCCAGGTACTTATCAGTGGCGGGCGAGCTACGGCGGCGATAACACGAGCGCCCCGGCAAGCACGGCGTGCAACGACGCGAACGGCGCGTTCACTGTCGCCGGACCGCCGACGGCGTCGATCTCGGCGCCCGCCGACGGCCAGATCTACGCGCTCAATCAGCCGGTAGCAACAGCCTTTTCGTGCGCGTCGGGGGTCGATGGTGCAGAGGTCCAGAGCTGCACCGATTCAAACGGCGTCTCCGGGATGAACGGGTCGCTTGACACTTCGGCGCTCGGGACCCACACGTACACCGTCACTGCGGCGGCGCAGGACGGCCAAACGGCGACGGCCACGATCAACTACACGGTCGCCGCCGCGCCGACGGCCCGGATCACCGCGCCTGCTGATGGGCAGACGTTCGCGGTCAGTCAGGACGTCGCGACGAGCTTCTCGTGCAGCGACGGGGCCGATGGTTCCGGGATCAGCTCGTGTACGGACTCGAACGGGTCGGGTTCGCCGGGCGTACTTGACACCTCGACGCCCGGAGCGCACACCTACACGGTCACGGCCACCAGCAAGGACGGGCAGACGGCGACCGCGCAGCTCGGCTACACGGTCGCCGCGGGACCGACGGCCCGGGTCGCCGCGCCTGCTGATGGGCAGACGTTCGCGGTCAGTCAGGACGTCGCGACGAGCTTCTCGTGCAGCGACGGGGCCGATGGTCCCGGGATCAGCTCGTGTACGGACTCGAACGGGTCGGGTTCGCCGGGCGTACTTGACACCTCGACGCCCGGAGCGCACACCTACACGGTCACGGCCACCAGCAAGGACGGGCAGACCGCGACCGCCAGCGTCTCCTACACCGTGACCCCACCCTCACCGGGCCCGTCCCCGTCCCCGTCCCCGACGCCAGCCCCACCGAACCCCTCGCCAGCACCGTCCCCGACGCCAGTACCGTCCCCGACGCCAGCGCCGTCCCCGACGCCAGCGCCGACCTCATCCCCGGTTCCGGCCACCGCTCAGATCACCCGGATCCAGATCAGCCGATCAACGATCGTGTGGTGTCGCGGCCCCGGCTGCAGCTACCCCTCCGCCCGGCTGTCGTTTGACCTCAACAAGCCCGCCCGTGTCCGCGTCCTGCTTGACCGACCCGTCCACCACCGCCTGCGGCGGGTCGCCAAGGTCATCCTGAGCGGCCACGTCGGACACAACCGTCACCGGATCCCGGGACGCTGGCATGACCACCTCACCGCCCCGGGCCCCGCCCGACTGATCGTCCAACTACGGAGAAACGGCGGCTGGCAGACCATCAAGACCATCAAGCTCACGGTCCGCCACACCCACCATGGCTAACCCGGTACCAATCCCAGTCTTAGAACCTGCTCGCTAGGAACTAATGACAGGGAGACGATGGCGGTCTGTCGCTGCGTTACTCGCACTTCCACCACATCGGCCGTGCGGCCAACCGAGCTCAAGCCGCCAGATCCCGCCGCCGAGCTGATCGCCGCGCAACGTCTCAGTGAGCCAGACCCGGTTTAACGGAGAGCCTCCGTCAAACCGGCCTCTCTCAGAACGATTATGTACTTCTCCCGAGCCTCGCGATCAGTTCCGGCACAGGATTCGGGAGATCTCAGATCGCACAGACAAAGCCGCACGGGCGCATTACGACGAGGGACGCTTAGATCGATTTCAGCCGATCCCGGTCCAGTTCGACCAGCAGTCGCTGCCGAGGCTATTGATCCCGGAGGAGCCCTCGAGGATCCCCTGGGCGCCGCTCGGCGCCTCGAAGTCGTCGTTGACGTTGTCGAATTGCTCAAAGCCCGTGCCAGGCCCGAGGTCGCCGAGATCCACCGGCGTATTCGCCGTCGCGACCAGCGAGCTATCGATATCCGAGCCCGCCTCGCTCGAGCTGCCACTAAGCGCGAGGGTGACGTTTCCGCCGGCATCCTTGGTGCACGTCATCGTGACCGTGAATGGACCGAGCGTGTATAGCGTGACCGTGTTCCCGCTCGCAGTACCCGACGCCTTGACGATCCCCGGGGTCCCGATCCGGCGGCTACTCGACAGGAACGAGCTCGCGGACTGGCCATTCAAGGTGGTCGCGTCGTTGGCGTGGTCCGCGTTAGTCGCGTGGTCTGCGTTGGTCGCGTGGTCTGCGTTGGTCGCGTGGTCTGCGTTGGTCGCGTGGTCTGCGTTGGTCGCGTGATCTGCGTTGGTCGCGTGATCTGCGTTGGTCGCGTGATCGGCGTTGGTCGCGTGGTCCGCGTTGGTCGCGTGATCGGCGTTGCTCGCGGCCGGAACCCTGCCCAACTTGCTCAGGTTGACCTGCGTGCCGGTGATCGTGTGCTTGCGCAGCCGGTTTCCAGACAGCGTGCCCTTCTTGATCAGCTTGTCACCGCTGACCAGCTTCGTCGCCGCGACGGCAGTTCCCGACGCGGCCAGGACGAGCGCGATAACCGCGATGACCGTTGCACCCGACGGCCTGCGGCCCAAAATCCGTCTCATCTCGTACCCCTCCGTTGTTGTGGGACGCCAGCAGCGCGCGCCCGTGTTAGACACGAGACTGGACAACCAACCGGCAGCTGTCAACTGACTGCCAGCCGGATCTGAGCCCCTCAACACGTAGAGCGCGCCGCCGCACGCCCTGCGTCCACCACACGCGATCGTCGCTCAAGTGCAGCTTTCCGAGTCGTCCACTCACGAAACTGCCGGCGGTACGGCTGGCGCCGGCAGCACCAGCCCGGGCTGCTGCTCTTTGTCGCAGGGCGAACAAAAGCGGGAGTCGCGGTTTGGTGGCTCGCTCGGGCGACGAAGCAGCAGTCTCGCCCGCGACCAGTCGGCGGCTGGTCGCGTTGAGAGCAGCAGTGCCAGGCATTCCGATCACATCGATCGAGATAGCTGCAAGTTGCCCGAAACAGTCGTCTGAGCCGACTTCGCCAGAGTGCTCCCGTCGTGGCGCTGGAGCGACCGGCGACCCCACGGCAGTGTGGGTATTCGGATCCCCGACCTCGAGACTGCCGGGTTTAAGCCCGGAGGAGGCGTCTGCTGAGCCCGCCCAAGAGTGCCCCCATTCGCGCGTTCCGACAGCGGGTCTACATCACATAGCGCAGATCGAGCGCGTCGCTGTGGCCTGACCAACGTAGCTTCAGATGCCAGCATCCCGCCGACGGGAGGTTGATGATCGACGGACCCGGCCCCCCGGTCACGGCCCGGCGAACCAGCGGACCGATAGGCGTGTTGCCGACAAGCTTCTGGGCGCTGATCTGCAGGTTGGACCCCGGAACGGATGGCCGGCTAGACACCCAGAGAATCTTGTTGTTGTACCGCGGTGAGGGAGGCGAAACGAGCGGATCCGCAAACTGGATGGCAGCGATCTTCCCGTCTTGGCCGAGTACGTAGGGCATTCGAGGTTTCGCGCTACTGAAGCCGGCACGAGCCCAGACCGGCAGCAGCCGGAGGGGAACACGTGCCTGACAGGAAGTCGGGCCCGGCTGCGCCGACGCCACCGCCACACCAGACGTGACGGCCAGCCCGAACGTCACTGCCGCTATCGCGACCCCCACAGAGTGCCCAGCACTGGTGCGACGCTTCATGGTCCCCCGACACCTAATCGAAAGCGACGGCTCCCAGCGAGAACCCACACAGCAATCGTACGCTCGCTGCTGCATCCACTGCGAGAGCGCCGGTCTCGCCATCTGGGGTGTGTGGAGTCGGCTCGGGTTTGAGTCGTCATCGGGCGCTGCTGGAAAGGATCGGGGCATCGCGTCTGAAACCCCAGATCGTGCAGTAGACCCCGAGGAAGAGTTCCCATCCAAACTCTGGGATGGTCACGATCGCTTGCAGCGAGTGCAGCGCGTGGCTCGGTTCGTTGCCGGTGAAGATGATGGCCGTCCCGGACACGATGATCAGCGGTCCGCCGATGAGGCCGAGCCACGTTGCCGGTCGTGGTACCAGGCCCGAGCTGTACATCAGGTAGCCGAGGATCAGGCCGTTCCCCCAGCCGACGACCCAGCCGGGGCCGAGGAGGAACGTCCAGTCCTTGATCGCGGCGAGGGTGTAGGCGACCGTGCCTTCGGCCGGACCTGCAACCTGTTGGTGCAGCGTGATGATCGCGAGCATGCAGAGGATGCCGACGAGGATGAACGTGGATTCGACCAGGCGCGCGGTCACGTAGCCGAGCGACAGCTCCTCGTTCTGTCGTCTAAGGATCGGGAAGATCACGACCGCGGTGCCGATGTTGGCGATGATCAGCAGCAGCTCAAGCAGAGCCGCGAGCAAAACCTGATTGTCGTGACCAGCCCCCGCGATGTAGCGCTCCGGATGTCGGAGCACAGTCTCGTAAAGCGCCAGCGCTGGGATCGACGTGACGAACGTGATGAGAAAGAGCACGCCGAACCAACGCGCCCTCTTTTGATCTCCAGACACGTTGGGCCCCTTTCCCCCGGTGATGGCGATCAGCCGAATTCCCGCACCGCCACCTCGACCGGGTATGGAGCCTACCTACCCACAGGACCCAGCGTTTCAATCCCGATTCGCGCGAGCGGCGATTCGAACGAGGGCGTTAACCGCGTCTATGCGACCCCACATCCAACACACGAACGCATCGGAGGTGGCGTCGGGCTACCGCAACGATCAGAAACGAGCACCCTACCGACGCTGCCCCTTTTGAGGTTCCGGAAGGTCGACCCGGGTCATCCGCTCAGTTCCGCAAGCACGAACCCAGGAAGTTTCGTCTGCACCGAACCGCCGTACTCGCGCTCCTGCTCCGTGATCGCTGGGTCGGAAAGCAGCAGCCGTCGACAGATGATCGTCTCGGCGGCAAGGGAGCAGTGTGCGTGAGGCCGGAGGCGCTCCTGCCGGCTAGCTCGGTCGCAGGCGAATCTCTCCAGCGTCGCGAGCGGCGCGCAGCACCCACTCGCCTGTGTCGGGATAGCAAACGGCGGTTGGGTATCCGGTCGTCCATAGCAGCAGAACCTGCGCGGCTACCCCGCTGCGGTTGAGCATGCTGCGTCCACCCGTCGGACCTTCGGGAAGGCAGGCGAGGTCACCGCGCGACAGCTCCTGTTCGCCCGTTTGATGCTTTAGCGTCGGCGTGCCGGTGAGCACCATCAGCCACAGCTCACGTCCGTAGTCATAGTGGTAGGGACCAAAGTCAGCCGTGGGCTCGAGTTCGAGGATCGCTCCGTCGAGTTGCTCGCCTCCCAGCGCGTCGCCCAGCGGCGTCCACCGGCAGCCCGCGTCATAGTCGGACCTGAGGTTTCGCGCGTTGACCGTCGGCGGCCCGGGCACTCCGCCTGGCTCACGCGTAACAGATGCCGGGCACACCGGCCCGCTGCCCTCGCCGTGCCAGTAGTCAACCGACCCGGCACGCACCAGGCGCAGCGCGTTGAGGTCATCTGTCTCGATTCCCGGGGCGACCGAGACCTTGTCGGAATCCGGATAGACAGACACGAACGGACCGGATGACCGCCCGCCAGAAAAAATTATGAACCGTCCCGGCCCCTCGACCGTGTGTGCACCGCGATGGCCGGCCGCGAAGCACACAACATCACCAATTCCAAGCACCGTCTGACCGCCGGCGTCTCGCAGCCGTGGCGCACCGTCCCAGACGTACAGCCACTCCTCATCGGGATAGTGGTAGTGGTACGGCCAGATCGGCACCCCCTCGCGGGCCTCGTAGATGCCCGCACCGATTCGAGCCGCCCCAAGCTTCGATCCCAACTCGGCAGCACGAAACCAGAACCCATCGCGCCCGGGTCCCTCCTGCATACCGACGCCACAGACATTCACGACCCGCACCCCCACGAAGCTTCGCACCTTCGCGTCCCACAAGCCACCCCAGGCGACCGACAACACCACCACGACTGCCACCCCCAGAAAACCTAGGTCGTAACGGCGGCCGCCACGGGCTTCTGCTTCGACCTAACCCAGCACATGACCAGCAGCCAGCGCGACGCTGCCCCAGCGGCTGCGATGCGAAAACCGGGCTTATTCTCGACCCGCGCGGCATCCGGCCGCCCGGTCCGCTAGCACTACGCGATGGCGACGAACTGGAGAACGTGGCATGCCGGGTACGACGAGCCCGAGAGCTCCCTAGCTCGACGCCTGACCGTCGTCCGCCAGCACGTCGCCGAGACCCTGGCAGCGCAGCAACACGCGATGCGGATTCTGAGTCTCTGCTCAGGCGACGGCCGAGATCTCCTCCCCGAACTGGTCGGTTCCGGCCGAGAAACCGCACCAACGCTCTTGGTTGAGCAAGATGAGATTCTGGCCCAAGCCGCCCGAGCGACCGCTGACCGGCTCGCGCTTGGCCAGGTAAACGTCATCACCGGCGATGCCGGCGAGACGACAACCTTCGCGTCCGCGCTACCCGTCGACCTGCTCATGCTATGCGGGATCTTCGGCAATGTCGCAGCGCAGGACATTGCAGCGACTATCGAGGCGACACCAGCGATGCTGCGTCCCGGAGCCACAGTCATCTGGACGCGCGGTAGCAGCCAGCCGGACCTCAGACCGGTGATTCGTCGATGGTTCTCAGATGCCGGGTTTAGCGAGACCGCGTTCGACAGCGAACCCCACGGCTTCGGCGTCGGCGTGGCCAAGCTGACCGAGCCTGACGCAGGCCTGCATCTCCCGCGTCGCCTGTTCACCTTCCTCCGCCCGGAGTTGTGAGTCACGGTCTCGTTCGGGATGATTGTGGGGTGACGATCGCAGACGACCAGGTGGCTGAGATTGGCTCGGTGCTCGATGTTTGGGGTAGCGAGGAGACAGCCTTCCCGGCGTGCGACCCGCTGCCTGATTCCGCTGCGGAAGCGTGGGCGCTTGTCGGCGCGCTACAGCCGATCATCGGGATCACGATCAAGCTTGGTGTCGGGCCAGCGCCGGGATCCGATCCTTTTGAGGACGCCACCTGGGCGGCGAGCGTGGCGCTGAGGCGTCGGGAGGTCCGCGCGTACGAGACCGCTGCGACCGATCCTCGGCTCGCGGCGAACAACCTTCGCCTGCTCGAGCGGGTCGATGAACTGATCGGCACCCGCCCCGAACCTGGATGGGATCTGCTCGTGCGTGATCGGGTCAGCGAGCTCGTCGACGCGCGCAAGCGCGGGCGCCAACGAGGCATTGAGCTGAGGAAGCTTCGCGAAAGCGATCCGTCAGCCGAACCGCAGGGGCAGCCGCCGGTCGGGTGGCTGTTGCGCCACCCGAGCGATTACTGGCTGTGTCAGGTGGCCTCGGCGGTCGCTGATTTCGAGTGCCGTAGCTTGATCGAGGCGCAGATCGAGCTGCTCGCACCGACGTATCGGCAGCTCTGTGGGCTCGATTGGTCGGCAGAGGAAGCGGCGGCGGACATCGTCTGCGAGGTGCAAGTGCTTGATGCCAGGGTTGGCGCTTCGAGGGAGGCCGTGCGCGCGACCGTCACGGCTCCGTTTAGGGGCGATGTCGAGCGTGGTCAAGAGGTCGCGCTCCGCGCTGTCGAAGAGCCCGACGGACCGTTCAACGGCAAGCTCATGTCCGTGCTCACCGGAGAGCGATGGCTGATCTGCGTCGGCCATCTCGGGGACGGCACTCTGCTGCCGCTTGATGGCACGCGCCGACTAGCAGTGGCGTGCGCCTAGCTTCGAGTGAGTCCGTGGTGGATCGGATCAGGACACAGCTGGAGGTCATCGACGAGCGGTTCCGCGGTTGCCAGGGCGATGACTGGGTGGAGCGTTTGTACACGGGCGGTCGTTGGACCGAGGGGCCGGCGTACTTCCCTGGGGGCCGCTATCTGCTGTTCAGCGACATCCCAAACGACAGGATGCTGCGATTTGACGAGCTCACCGGCGCGGTCGGCGTATTTCGCGCTCCGGCGGGCTATTCCAACGGCAACACCGTCGACCGGCAAGGTCGTCTGGTGAGCTGTGAGCAGGGCCATCGCCGCGTCACCCGGACCGAGCACGACGGAAGCGTCACGGTGCTGATAGACCGGTATGAGGGCAAGCGGCTCAACAGCCCCAACGACCTCGTCGAGCACTCTGATCGCTCGATCTGGTTCACCGACCCTAGCTACGGGATCGATAGTGACTACGAGGGACACAAGGCCACGAGCGAGATCGGCGCCTGCAACGTCTATCGCATCGATTCCTCGACCGGCGAGACGACGGTCGTCGCCGACGATTTCGATCGCCCGAACGGTCTCGCGTTCTCTGCCGACGAGCGCCAGCTCTACGTTGTAGACACCCGCCAGAAGCACATTCGGCGATTCGACGTCGCAGACGGCCACCTCACCGCCGGAGAGGTCTTCGCGACTTGCGATGCGGGTTCATTCGATGGGATCCGGGTCGACGAAGCGGGACGGGTCTGGGCGGCAGCCCACGACGGACTCCATTGCCTAGATCCGGACGGCACGCTCCTGGGGAAGATCCACATTCCCGAGATCGTGTCCAACCTGACCTTCGGCGGGCCCAAACGTAATGATCTGTTCATCACCGCGACGAGTTCCGTGTACTCGCTGCGACTCAACGTCTGCGGAGTCAGCTATCCGGTGTAGTAACGGTAAGAGTGGGCGCGAACGCGCTCCCGCTCACCCACCGGCATCAGCGTGGGCGGCTGCGGAACCCCCGCATCGTGACTGCTGCTCCAGGTCTGGGGCCCCGAGGAGCAGCAGTCGACTGCTGACCGCCCAATGCGGCGGGAGCAGCGGTCAGTCTTCACTGCTACGTCGGCAACGACGCGACACTCTCAAATGTGGGCGTGTTAGGCGAGGCGGTGGATGATTGCGATGAGTTCGTCGTGGCTGTAGCCGTGACGCCGGGCGAACTCGATGAGGTCTTTGGCTCGGGTGATGACTGCGCTGCGTTCCGGGGTTCCGGTTACGCGGATCGAGCGGCCTCGGCCCATCTCGAGGAGCCCCTCGTCGCGGAGCAGGTGTAGCGCCCGCAGCACCGTGTTGGCGTTGACCCCGAGCACAGTCGCGAGGTCGCGTGCTTGGGGAATCTTGTCGCCGGGGCCAGCCTCACCGTCGCTGATCGCCCGGCGAATTGCCGCCGCGACCTGCTCGTGAAGCGGAGCGGGGTCGCTGCGATCCAGCGCTACTAGCGCCAAGTCCGCGTCAGTATTGACGGCACACATGAGCACAACAATAATAGCTTCAATGGCCACATCGGGTGATATGCGGCGGCGATGCCGCAGAACGGAACCGGGCTAGCTGCCGAAGGCGGTGTGTTTCTCGAAGACATCCGGGTTGCGCAGACTCGCTTCGGCTGGCCTTTCAAGGTGATCCCGGTCACGAACAGGTACATGGGGCCATCCGCACGTTGCCTCGCTCTCGAAGCAGCAGCCATACGTGCAAGCATCGCGCACGCCCCAGCCAACGTCCGGGCCACGGCGCTCCGGATCGCGCAAGAGGAGCAGATGGACCGGGGGTATGTCCAGAGCCATCACGACGGCATCTGCGTCTCCGGCTATCGCACGGCGTCTGTGTGCGAACCGTTCCTTTACGTCCAAGCTCGCGGAGCGATCAGCTTCGCCTCAGAGACTCGACACAACCCGGTCGTCTTCTACCTGGTTCCAAACGGGGTTGCCAAGATCACCGCCCACTACCCCGCCGAGAGTTCCGACAACAAGCCGACTTTGCCCAGCCACAGCGTCACGGTGCCTGTCGTCAACAACCTCGCGGTCTGGAGGATGACCAACGAACCGGGGAACATCACCCCAACGATCGCGTGGCACGCACCCGAGGGCCAAATCATCCGAACCGTTCTCCCGGGCTAGGTCGCGGCCTTCGCTGGCTGCTGCTCGCACAAACCCAGCATCAGTGTCTGCCGCTGCAGAACCCCGCAGTGCGACTGCTGCTCCAGGCCTGCGAGCAACCGGAGCAGCAGTCGGCTACTTGATTGCCCGATTGCGGCGAAACCAGCAGTGACGTCTTCGCTGCTACGTCGGCGACAAGGGGGCAGTGCTGAGCTGGGTATCTAACCCGTGCCCGTGTTCATGAGATGCGGGGATCGATCGAGTGGTTGGTGCTTGGGTCAGGTCCAAGTAGCCCTAGGAACGCGGAGCAGGCAGGCGAAGGGTCACGGTCAAGCGGGGTTACGAGTACCAGGTCGCGTGGGATTGCGGGGGCGGTAGCGATTCCGGTCGTGCGGCCGTTCGCCATCTGGAGCGCGGCGGGTGGCAGCAGTGAGATGCCGAGCCCGAGCGCCACGAGCTCCACGAGTTCTGGGAGCGCATCGACCTCGCAGGCGATGTGACGTTCTAGCCCGACGGACTTGCACGCGTGGTCGATGCTTGCGCGCAGCGCGGAGTCTGGCCGGTACTCGATGAACTCATGGTCGCCGAGGTCGCTTAGCCGGACGCGCCGGCGGTTAGCGAGTGGATTGTCCGCGGCGACGGCGAGCTGCAGCGACTCGGTTGCGATCTTTGTGGCTTGCACCCGGTCGGCCTGCGGTCCGAGCGGTGGGTCAACGATCGCGAGGTCGATCTCGCCGTCCGCGGTGCGTCGCACGAGCTCCGCGGCGCCGAGGTGGTGGAGCCTCAGCGTTACCGCCGGGTACGTGCGGTGAAAGCGGGCCAGCAGTTCGGGGAGGTTGACCTCGCCAAGCGTCTGGATGGCGCCGATCGCTAGATGTCCGCGCACGAGCCCGCGGACCGCGGCAACAGCGTCCCGGGCGTCCTCGGCGGCGGCGACGGTCCGCCTGGCAGCCGGAAGCAGGGCGCGTCCGGCTTCGGTCAGCCCCACCTGCCTGGTGCTGCGCACGAACAGATCGCTGCCGAGCTCGCGCTCAAGGCCGCGAATCGAACTGGACAGGCTCGACTGCGTGAGATGAACCCGTACCGCCGCACGGGTGAAGTGACGCTCCTCGGCGACCACCAAGAAGTGCGAGAGCTGTCGCAATTCCATTCAGCGATGATATCTCTCAGTCTCATCGTCACGATCGGTTGGACGAATGTAGCGCGATGGTCGAGACTGCGCCCATGACCGACATCAACCCTTCTCACCGCTGCCCCAGGTCGCCAGCCACTCCACCCGCCAGGTCATTGCGCATCAACGACAATGACCTTCCCGGCCCGCCCGAGGCCCATCGGTTCATCGGCGCCGACCACGGTGGGCTGCCGATCTCGCTGTTCCTTGTCGACGACGGGGCCGGCGCAGGCCCGCTGCTTCACCGCCACCCCTACCCCGAAGTGTTCGTCGTCCACGCCGGAGAGGCCCGCTTCGAGATCGACGACCAGGAAGTGACCGCGACCGCAGGAGACATCCTGATCGCCCCAGCGATGAGCGCCCATCGCTTTACCAACACAGGCGAGGCGCAACTGCGGATCACCGCGATCCACACCGCGACCGAGATAGACACCGAATGGCTCCACCCGAGTACGGACTCGACGGCCTAGCATGCTGAACGACGTCGGATCCGTGCTCGCCGGACTGGTCTCCGTGGCCATCATCCTGATGGGCTTGCGCTACCTGCTCGACACCGGCCCCGCCGCCGGCTTCGGCATTCCCGGCGCCACCGCCGTGCCTGACCGTGCGTGGCTTGCCGTGAAGGCCGCGCGCGCCATCGGCATTGCGTTCGCCGTATTACTGATCGACGGCGCACACGGACAGCTCGGCTAGCTGATGCTCGTCGCCGCCACAGTCCCCGTCGCTGACGGGACGATCGTCCTGCGCAGCGGCGGATCGAAAGCAACCGCGCTCGGAGTCCACTGGGCCACCGCAGCGATCATGCTCACCGTCGCGGCGTTGCTCATCGCCTGAACCCGAGACCACCAGAACACATGTGCGCGTTTTGCGACGCGACCATCCAGCGACGACCGAGCGCGTGCGATCCGGACTGCGTACTGGCGGAGTACTCGGCGGTGATGGGCTGCGGTCATCGAGATGGTCCCTCAACCCGATTGGCTATCGCGTCAGTCTGGGTTTCGTGCTAGGTCGGCGGCGCTGACCTCGAGTACTCCGTCGAGTTCGTTTAGGTCCAGGATGAGTTGTCAGACGGTCGGCTGGCCTCTTACCTCGATGGTGACGGCCACGGCCTGTCGTCCGCGGACTTCGTGTTGCAGTTGGCGTGTCTGGACGCGCTCGATCGCGGACGCGGAGGCCCCACCTCGGTCTGACTTAGGTCGGCACTGATTCCCGCGGCCGGGCTCGCTTCGACAGCGAAGCTCTTGCCCCCGGGGGCGTCAACGGTGTCGGTCGCGGGGCCGGAGGCCGGCCCTCCCGCCCAGAATCACCTGTGGGCACTGAGCCTCGCGACGGAGCGGCGGCGTTCGTCGGGAGGCGGCGGCGAAAGCTGGACGCCGCTGCGTCCAACGAATAACCGGACGACCCGGGTGCGGCGGCACGGTGAGGCCATGTCTGGCCGTTTTCTCGACGCGGATCCGTTCACATCTTGTTCACAAGTTCACATTTCGTTCACAAGTGGACGGGGTGGATCCGGTTCGATCCCCGTCGGTGTCATCTGCTGCTCGCATGAGGACGCGGCCTGATCGCTTGGTCTCGCGCGGGCCGTTGGCCACGATCGAGCATTTGTTGCGTGGCGGTGATGGCGGGTATTTCGGGCTGTTTGAGCAGTCCACGGAGGCCGCGGTGCGCGCCGCCGAGCTGTTAGAGCGATTATTGTCCGACGATCCGGGCAGCGACACGCTGGCTGAGGAGATCGCGGAGTGCGAGCACGCCGGCGACGTGGCGACTCACGCGGTGACGCGGCGGCTGAACGAGTCGTTCGTGACCCCGATCGATCGTGAGGATGTCATCAGCCTTGCCTCTGCGCTGGACGACATCACCGATTTCATCGACGAGACAGCCGGCTACTTCACGCTCTATCGGATCGAAGCGCCGATGACTCAGGCGCAACAGCTCGCCCGTGTGCTGGCGACCGCGACCGGTCATCTGCTTGTCGCGGTCGGACGGATGGGTCGGTTCGAGAATATCGACGAGCCGGCGCGGGAGGTCCATCGTTTGGAGAACGAGGGCGATCGGATCGTGCGAGATGCGATCGGCTCGTTGTTCGAGCGCCGGATCGATCCGCTGGTCGTGATCCGCTGGAAGGACATCTTCGAGCGGCTGGAGGACGCGATCGACGCGACCGAGCGCGCGACCTACGTGCTGCAGGCCATCTTGGTTAAGAACGTCTGATGACCAGCGGCGACCTGATCCTCGGCATCGTCGTCCTCACCGCGCTCGGGTTCGACTTCACCAACGGCTTCCACGACACCGCCACCGTCGTCGCGACCTCGATCTCCACCCGTGCCGTTGGGCCGCGACGTGCGATTGCGATCGCCTCGGTCCTGAATTTCGCTGGTGCGTTTATTTCGCTGCAGGTCGCGACGACGGTTGCGAAGGGGTTCGTCGCGACCGACGCGGTCACGACCACGGTCGTGTTCGCCGCATTGATAGGGGCGATCGCGTGGAACCTGATCACCTGGTACGTCGGGCTTCCCTCCAGCTCGTCGCACGCGTTGATCGGAGGCCTTGTCGGGGCGGTCCTCGCAGCCGTCGGCTCTGGTGCGGTCAACGGCCAAGGGATCGTCCAGAAGCTGATCATTCCCGCGATCGCGGCACCGTTGATCGCGTTCATCTCCGCGTACCTCGGGATCCGGATCTCGTACCGCATCGTCGCCGGGGTAGCCCCCGGCGCGGTCGGGCGCGGGTTTCGGCTGGGCCAGGTCGTTTCCGGTGGCTTGGTCGCACTCGCCCACGGGACTAACGACGCACAGAAAACGATGGGCGTGATCACCCTCGCCCTCGTCGCGAACGGCAACCTCCCCGCCACCGGCTTCCACGTTCCCGACTGGGTCGTCGTCTCCTCAGCCAGCGCGATCGCGCTCGGCACCTTCACCGGTGGCTGGCGGATCATCAAGACGATGGGCACCCGCATCATCAGCATGGACCCCGCCCAGGGATTCGTCGCGCAGAGCGCCGGGGCAGCCGTCATCCTTGCCGCTTCAAGCGTCGGTTACCCGCTCTCCACGACCCACGTCCTCTCTGGCGCGATCACCGGCGCCGGCGCCGCGAAACGGTTCTCCGCCGTCCGTTGGGGCGTCGCCGGCGAGATCGTCACCGCCTGGGTCCTCACACTCCCGTGCGCGGCGCTGCTCGCCGCCGCGATCTACGAGATCACCCACGCGTTCGGGAACGGGCCGACAGGACCTCTCGTCGTGACCGTCGTTGTCGTAGTCATGCTCGTGGTCGTTTTCGCGCGTCGCGCCAAACAACAGCTAGAGCCGTCGCCGGTGGCGCCATGATTGCGCTTGCCGACACCGCCCACTCAATCATCCGGGTGCTCTACTCCTCAGTGATCGCCAGCACCCTCATCGCCATCATGTTCTCGCTCACCGTCCTCGGCACCGTCCGCGCCGCCGAGATGCGCCGCTCCAACCGCGCCGGTCCCGCCACCGCCTACACGACACTCGCCGCCATCGGCGCGCTCGCGTTCATCGCCACCATCATCTACGGACTCGTCCTCCTCACCCAAAAAGGCTGAGGCCCTCGGCAGCGTGGCCCCACACTAGCCGTCTCCCAGGGACGCGAATAACACCACCCGTTTCACCACCATCGAGCAAACCCGGAGACCTACCGGTTACGAGACTGCCGTAACCACGAAAACGGGACGGCCTCGGTGGGCCGATCCCAGCCCATCGAGACTGCGGTGGGGGGTCATCTCCGAGGCGCGACGCACGGAGCCGTTCTGAGAAGCTCGTTCCGGCGACCAAGCAGGCGTCTCCTCCTTCGTTTTCGGCCCTACGATCTCGCCGTGAGCGCTACCGAACTCGTGATCTTCGATTGCGACGGCGTCCTGGTCGACAGCGAGGCGATCTCCGGCACAGTCCTCGCAAAAGCGCTGTGCGCCGTGGGAGTTCCCATTACGCCGGACGAGGCGCAGACGCGCTATCGAGGCATGCTGCTCGCGGAGATTGCCGCAGACGTTCGGGCGCGTACGGGAATCACGCTGTCCGGGGACTTTTGGGGGCACTTCGAGTCCGACCGGGCGCAAGCCTTCGAGAAGGAGTTGCTCCCAATAGATGGCGCGTCTGAAACGGTCATTGCCATAAAGGCCGCGGGCATCAGCGTGTGCGTTGCCTCCCAGGGCAAGCGAGCCAAGACCGAGCTCACGCTCGGCTTGACCGGCCTGCGGGACCTCTTTGGCGAGGAAGCTGTGTTCTCGGCCTATGACGTCGCGCGTGGAAAGCCCTATCCCGACCTGTTCCTGCACGCCGCAGCCGAGATGCAGACGCCGGCCGAGTCGTCTGTGGTCATCGAGGACACCGTGATCGGCATCCGAGCCGCGCTGGGAGCTGGCATGAGGGCGATCGGGCTGGTCAGCGGCGGTGACGCTCAGCGGATGCACAAGCTGGGCGCGACCACGATCGGATCACTGCCGGAGCTTCCGCCGCTGCTAGAGAGCCTCACCTGATCAAGGCGCCTCTTGCTTTCTCACGAACACTGAACCATCTGGCCTCACCGATTTCTCGCGTCTGCGGACTTGCGCTCTAGGTCTCCCACTGACCGGAGCAGCAGGCCCCGGCTGGGTTTTCAGTCGGCGGCGAACTGGAAACCACGCCGGTTCCTCCTTGCCTAGGTGGCGCGGATAGTGCCGGAGTTGGCGATCGCGTTCATGGCAAAGCGATGCCGCGCTGCTGCACGAGCGCTTCGCAACCCATCACGACTCTCGCTCGCCGCGACCGGATGTCAGACGGTTGCGCTTGTAACCACAGTTCTATATAGGTAGAGTTGTGGTGTGGCTCGTCGTCCTTCTCGTCAGACTGCGGCTGTGCTGATCGCGTTGGCGCGTGAGCCGCTGGCCTGGAGGTACGGCTACGAGCTCGGCAAGGAGATCGGACTTGAGGCTGGCACGCTGTACCCGATTCTGATGCGTCTGCGTGATCGGGAACTGTTGGAGGCGAGATGGGAGTTGGATCCCCCGATCGGACGCCCGCGCCGGCACATGTATCGCATCACGGCCGAGGGCGCACGCGTGGCCGTCGAGGCACAAGCGACGGTCCTGGAGAGGCGGGTCGCCTCGCGCGCCCGGCGTGGTGAGAGCGTCTTCGGAGCGGTGGCGTGACCAGGCGGAGGAGCGCGCGCGATGTCTCTGACCGCGCCCTGGCGGTCATCGTGCGCCTGCTCCCGAGCCAGCGGTCGGAGTGGGGTCGGGCGATGCGCGCCGAGTTGGCATCCTTGGATGACCTCCGCGTGCGACGGCGGTTCACGCTGGGCTGCGTGCGGGCGGTGCTCAGCGATCGCGTTGCGTTGCGTGCGGTGGGGCTCCACGTGGTCGCGCTGACCTTCGGTGCTGTCGCGCTCGCCCTTGCGATCTCGATCAACGGGTTGGGCGTGCGGATCCAGACGTTCGTGTTCATCTCGGCTCTGGGAGCCCTCGCGTGGTCCGGACGTCGATCTGGGCCGCTGGGTCCGGTCGCCGACAATCCGCCGGCTCGACGCATCCGCGTCGCGGGCTATGTAATGCTGGGCTCGTACATTCTGCCTGCGCTCGCGTCATTCGCCTCCGCCTCAGCACGGCACGACCAGAGCGGGGTGTGGACGTTCTACGTCGCCGTGACTCTCTACCTCGCGACTGTCCTGCTGGTTACCGCACAGCGCACGGCAGCTCGCCCGCGGGTGCTACAGCTGATAGCAGTGCTCACGGTCGCTGGGGTGACGGCATGGTGGGTTGCGATGCTGCTGGAGCCCGGCGTCCGGGCGCACCCGGGTTGGGCACTACTGAGCGTCGCCGGGAGCATCACGCTCGGTCTGATTGTCGCCATTGCTCTGCGTTGGCCATCAGCGCAGGTTAGGTCGGCCGTAGTGGGGACCGGCGTGGCGGTCTGTCTGCTGATCTTTCTCGCCGCCGCAGCTACGTACGCGGTCGACCCGAGCCTGGTTCCCGACCTCGGCCACGTGCCAGGTATGACCGCCGGCGGGGAGGCCGACCAGAATCGTGCCGAGGCGGTCGACCCGTATGTCGTCGAGTTGTTCCTGGGCGCTGTGCTCGGTGCCGTCCTGATCGCCGCAACCGCCGCGTCCCGGAGGGTTCGACTAACCGAGGGACGCCACCCCGTCAGCTGAGGGAGCCACTCCTCGCGGCGACGCTCCGTCCAGCGTGTTGCGAGCCCGATCTTCCTCTCCGTGCGCCGGACCTCAGAGCCAGGAACTGTGGACTGAGGACGCGGATCGCCCTGGCTTCTACACCGACTCCTAGCTGACCAGAACGTCGTCGACCACACGAGGCCCACGGTCAGGAGTGCTCCAACGGGCGAAAAGCCCTCGCCGGCCATTCGTCAACCTGACGCGCGCTATCGCCACGAACGCGATCGCAGATGCTGTCGCCCTCACGGTTAGCATCGGTGTCTCCCGCTGCAGAACCCGGCATCGTGACTGCTGCCAAGCGTGGAACGACGATGAGCAGCGATCGGCTATTGACCGCCCGATTGCGGCCCGAGCAGCAGTGACGTGTTCGCTGCTACGTCGGCGACGAACCGGAAGTCACGCCGGGCCCTTATTTGCCGCGGTGGCGAGATAGTGCCGAGGTTGGCGACCGCCTTGGTGGCAACGCGCTCGTACGCCTCACTCTGGCGGGACGAGTCTTTCGCGCATCACGATCGCCAGAGCGACAGGACCCTCCGGTCGCAATGCCGATTGTGAGCTCGGCGGCGTCGGACTGAACGAAGCAGTCGTCCGTGCACGCGTGAGCCTGGGCCGACGGCTTTGCAGACTCGGTGCCCGCCTTCACGCGAACGCGCAGGCCACGGCTTGCGGGGGGTCCAAGGAGGGTCGGCTGTGCGTCTGCGGACGATTTGGGCTGGTGGAGGTCTGACTGATGCGTCTTGGTGTCAGCGATAGCGGTCGATGTCGTCGGGCCTTCCGTGGTCAAAGCCGTAGGCCTGGATGAGCCCCCAGCAGTCTGGTTTGGAGCCGTCGGTGTCAGTGATGTTGTAGGTGTCGGCTAGCTGGCGCGCTGTGAGGACTTGGCCGGCGAACCTTCTGACATCGTCGTCGGCGGCCAGGGCGGTCACTCCGCGAGCGACGTAGGTTGGGGATTCGGAGATCGCGAATCCGGGAACGGTGTCGCAGGCCTCCCGCCAGTTGTCTTCTCGCACGCCAAAGTTCTCCAGCATCTGTTCGGAGCGCAGCCACCCGGGAGTGACACCGACTGCGGTAACTGGATGGTCGGCCAGTTCGACGGTGAGCCCCGCGAGGATTCTCTGGACGCTGGCCTTGACGAGGTCGTAGTAGAACCCGACGGCGGGCCGGATGTGGGCGTTGACCTCTGCCGTCCCGTCGGTCATCTCGATGAGCAGGCCGTTGCCGGTGCTGAGCATCAGCGGTATCGCCTTGGCGCTGGTGATCAGGTGCGTGTCGACGCCCATCCGGAGCATCCGTAGGCCGCCGTGAAGGTCGTGCTCCCAGAGCGGTTTGTTCCATTCCGAGTAGCGATCGCCGCCGAAAATGTCGTTGACCAGGACATCGAGGCGACCCCGCTCGGCGTGGATACCCTCCACGAGTCGGGCGACCTCGTCCGGATCGGTGTGATCCACGCGAAGCGCCTGGCCGTGGCCGCCTGAGGCGAGCATCAGCGCTTCGGTTTCCTCGATCGTCTCAGGGCGTCCGATCTCCGATCGTCCATGGGTGGCGCTGCTGCGCCCGGTGGCGTAGACGTAGGTGCCGGCGCGGGCAAGCTCCACGGCGATCGCTCGCCCAGCCCCCCGGGTGGCGCCGGCGACGAGCGCCACCCGTCCGCTCAGCGGCCGCTTCTCAGTCATGATCTGATCCTTGCTCGTGTTGGGGTGTCGTCCAGCCGCTCAGCAGTGCGGTCAGGTCGTCGGCCAAGCGGTCGATCAGGGAGCCTTCGGGGTGCACCGACCAGGCGATGCACCCACCCTCCATGGCCCCGGCGATGACGCGGGCGAGCTGCGGCGGTGGCGGACATCCGGCCAGTTCGCCCGCGGCGATTGCCTCTTCGGCGTGGTGTGTCAGGTGGCGTCTCACATGCCCCCATCCCACGTGGAGCCGCTCTCGAAGCTCGTGATTCTGCAGGTCAACAGCCAGGGCGGCGATCTGGTTGTGCGCGGTGGCGGGGTGATCGAGATCGTGATAATTGTGCAGCGCTACCGCCCGCAGCCGGTCCAACGGCGATGACAGCGACTCAGCCTCGCGGCTGAGCAGGCGCTCCAATGACTCGACCCAGCGCTGAGAGAGGCGCAGGAACAGTTGCTGCTTTGACCCGAAGCGCTTGATAAAGGTCGCGGCGGAGACCCCGGCCACGTCGGCTGCCTTGGCCAGCGTGAACGCCGACGGGCCCTGGGTCATGAGCACCGAATCCGCCGCCGCCAGGAGATCCTCGTCGTCGGTCTCGATCGGTCGTGCCACCAGCCGCTAGCCCTGCCAAGCTTCCTCGGAGCCCTCGCCGTAATCGACGAACGCGTGACGGAGACCGCCAAGCACCTCGGCCGCCGTCTCGAGCAACGCTTTAGCTTGACGATCCCCGATCAGGCCGATCGCGCCTCTCATATCGTCTCTGAGGGCACACAACCTCGACGCAAACTCCTCGACCGGGACAGGGACATCGGCTGAGTGCGTAGAACCCATAGGTCCTCCCTTCGGTAGGGATGGTCCAACAGCATTAGTAAATCAGCATTCACTAATGCTGTCAATCCCGAACTTCGGCCCGGTAGAGACCGCTGATTCAGTTCTCCTGCCGAGCGAAGCAGCAGTCGGGAATTGCGGTAGCGGCGGCGACGGAGCAGCAGCGGCCGAGCCACCTTCTGAACGGACGGCCGGATCACGTTTGGCGGTCGCCACGCGCTGAATTGCTTCGGGAGCTCCTGGAGCAGCACTCGAGACGTCCGCGGCCATGTAGACAGCCGACGGTCATGTGGGTTTGCAAATTCATGTAAGCGTTTTGGCTCTGTGGCGCGTTAAGCGGTCGTGAGTCGTGATGAAAAAGGGTTTGCCGAGTTCTTCCAGGAGAGCTGGGATCCGTGCCTGAGGGCGGTTGCCGCCAGCACCGGCGACATGCGGCTGGCTGAGGACCAGGTAGCTGAGGCGTTCGCGCGGGCCTGGGCATCCTGGCGGAAGGTCAGTCGCCATCCGGCCCCGAGGGCGTGGGTGGTGCGCACCGCGCTTAACGCCGGAGCGTCGTGGTGGCGCCGGCGGGCGCCGGAGCTGCCGCTGGTCGATCACGACGTCGAGGCGCCCGATCGCAGTCCGGGACGGGTCTGGACGCGCCGTGCTGAGGGCGGTGCGGCGGCTGCCGGCCCGCCAGCGCGAGGTGATCGTGCTGCGCGTTTTCCTGGACCTGGATATCGAGACGATCGCGCGGCAGCTGGAGATCGCGCCGGCAACCGTTCGTGTCCATCTGTCCCGGGCCGTCACGGCGCTGCGCAACGAACTTGTCAAGCTAACACCCTGGAGGCAGACCCATGTACGACAGACGATCAGCTGACCGACAGCCCCGAGCTGCAGGAACTGCGCGACTCCCTGTCGGGCGTAGCGACGCCCGGGCCGCCGCCGCTTGAGGCGATCACGGCGAGGGGCCGGGCGCGCCGCCGGCACCGGCTCACGACAGTCACGCGACTGTCCGTGGCCGGCTCGTGGCCGGCGCTACCGTGGTCGCGTTAGGCGTAAGCGGCGCGTTCACCCCGGCGAACAAGCTCGGCACGATCCGCACCGCCGCGTACACGCTTAGCCAAAACCAGAACGGCACCGACACGCTGACGCTCAACCCGGGTGAGCTGCTTGACCCAGCCCAGCTGCAGAGCCGACTTCGCTCAATACGGAATCACGGCGAAGGTCACCACCGGTAGCTACTGCACCTCTAACCCCGAACCGGCCGGCTTCGCACAGGCCGTCACCTGGCAACAAGGTACCTGGCAGAAGGGATCGGGTACGCCGAGCACCATCACCATCGACCCGTCGCAGATACCCGCGGGCACGGAGCTGACGCGTCGGCGTCTTTCACCTCACCTCCGGCCCGGCCGCGGGCGAGCAGCAGGCCAACTTCTCGCTCATGAACTCAAGCTCGTATACCTGCACCAGCACCCCGCCGGACATGTCCCAGCCCGACACGAGCAACGGGGATATCGGCGTTCTCTACGGCGGCCCCCGCCCGTCCGGCGCCTAACCAGCCACCGATCGCAACGACCCAACTCCCGCCCCGGGGCGCTGGTGGCGCCGCGGGGCAGCCTCAGCACGCCCAGCGAATCCCCGAAACACGACGTCCCCAGCGTCACGCGCAGCCGGCACTCCAAGCCCCGCACCCGTGCTCCGGACAACGAAAACTCGACGGTCTCAGCCGGGCCGGCTGGCGCGTCCATGACTTCCGTGTCGGCGAAGTCCCGAAGGAGCAGCCGAGCGAACACTTGCGCCGCGGCGGTGATGGGGAAGTCTGGCCGGCGCTCTGGAGACTGCTATAGCTCGATCATTCGATACTCTCGGCGCGCTCGCCGGCAGCGCGTTACACGACCAGTAACCCCCTACGCAGGTGCGGCTTGATTAGCGAGGGTCGAGAATCAGCTTGAGCTCCGGGCCGGCCGCCGCTTCGACCAATCTCTCGTGGTGGCGTTGCCACTGTTGGCCCCTAGGGGCGCCGGGGGCGGGTCTGACGGCTCTTGAGCAGACGGCTCGTCCCACGAAGGCCGGGCGCTATCGTGGCACCCAACCGCCGGCGTCGCACTTCTCCTCTGTTACTGCCGGGTCCAAAAGCAGCAGCGGCCGTCACACGGCCGGTGCGGCGACAGAGCGGGTGCCGATCGGGCTCAGGCAGTTAGTCGCGACGTGCCTCTTTTTCGCGCGCGATTCGAGACGCCGCTCCACTTCTCCTCTGTTACTGCCGAGTCCAGAAGCAGCCGCGGTCGTCACCCGGCTGGTGCGGCGACATGCAGAGGCAACGGGGAGGCGCGGCGCTCGCTTCATGATCACCTACATGCGCATCCTCCGCGAGAGCAACGAGGCCGAGATGGTTGCCGTGTTCTTGGGAGGGGAGCTGTCCAGCCACCGATTCGGTCCCGCCGTGCGCGACGCTCTGCTCGCCGGCGGTGAACCTGAGCAGCTGCTGAGCGATCCCGACCTGAACGACCAGCAGGCCAATCAGGCCCGCCGCACAGTCCTTGCAGCCACGCGAGGTTATGGCGAGGATCGCGAACTGTTCGAGCACTTCCCGGCCGAGGTCAAGTGGGTGAGGGCGCAGCTCGTCGCAACAGAACTGGCCCGGGTCCGCTACATCGAATATTCGTATTGGAACGGGCTCTCCGGTGGCAGTCGGCTTGCGGCCGATGCGGCCCGGCGCATCGACGCGGGCATGCGGCCATTTGGTGTTTCAAACGAGCGGTTTCGACGGGCCGCACGCGCGCTGCAGAGCGGTGAGCGGTTCCCGCCGCTCATCCTCGCCGGTCCACACTATGACGACCTCGTTTGCCTGGAGGGCAACCTACGACTGACTGCTCACGCTCTGGCGGGATTCCCGATCGAGGCCGAATGCCTGGTCGGCACCACACCGGCACTCGCGCGCTGGGCCCAGTGAATACGACCGCGGCAAACTCGGTGACGCTCAGCGTCGATGCGGGACGGACCGCCGCTGCCGCAATCACGAACCAGCATGAGTGTCGGCGGCTGCAGAGCCCGGCAGCGTGACTGCTGCTCCAGGTCTGGCAACACCCGGAGCAGCAGTCGGTATTGACCGCCCGACTGCGGCGCAAGCAGCAGTCACGTCTTTACTGCGACGTCGGCGCAGGGACGGTCCTCCGTCCTGAGTGAGGGCTCGGCCTACCACGATCTGCGTGACACGCATTTGCGGGGAATCCTGGGCGTGTGAACGACATCCACCGTCGCAGGCATCGGACGCGAGAATGCTGCGACGCCGCGTAGCTCCGGACCGAAGCGGCGAGGTCAGCTTGAGTGACGGCCGCACTGTCCTTCGAGAGCAGCGCAATCACCGGGGTCCTCCGTGTGGAAGCGACACGGTACCTCGTGTTTCGTCTTCCTTGTGTCACTTGGATTTGGCGGCCGCTCGGCACGCGTCCCGATCACAACAGCCCGGTGACGAGTAGCACCGCCGTGCCCAGGACCGCGACGCCCGGCAGGGCGCCGGCGCGATCGGCGCTGACAGTGGCGCCGTCGAGTGGCTTCACCGGGGTGAGCATCGAGGCCGCCATCAACAGCGCGGCAGCGCCCAGGCCGCGCGTGACCGACACGTTCAGCCAGGCCGCGAGCACGAGCAACGCGATCGCGAGCACGGCGATCGCGGTAGGTGCCGCCCAGTGGACGCTCGTCGCGTTACCGCGGGCCCGAACCACCGGCAGCGGCGCCCAGCCAAGGCCGACCAGGGTGAGGACAAGGCCGAGCCCAACGCCGGGCAGCCAGGTCTCCTGGTGAACATCGACGTGCGCGTTCGCGCCGGCGATCTGGCGTACACGGACGACCACGGCGAGCAACACGGCGAGACCAGCCGCATAGGGCAGCGTGAAGGCCCACCCCGATTCGGCGCCGCCGTGCAGAGGCCAGAGCAGGAAAGCGGCGGTCGCGGCGATCGCCACCACCGGCGGACGCAGCACGGCGACGCTCGACCGGCGGTCAATCCGCGCCAGCACCCCCAGCCACTTGGAAGGATCGCCCTGTCCCGCACGCGCCGCCAGCGCGCGGGCCAGGGTGAGGGTAATGAGCAGGATCGCCGACAATCCGGCCGCCGTCACCGGTGCCTTTACCTGCGAGCTGGCGAACGTCCACTTGGGCGGCAATGGCTTGGACAGATCGAGGCCGCTCACGTAAGTGGCGTTATCAAAGAACGGTCGCGGCGCGCGCGTCGCGAGTTCGGAGTCAAGCTGGTCAGCGCGCGCGAGGCTTCCCGCGGCCGCCAGCAGATGCGCGGCCCCAAGCCGGTCGAGCGCGATGCCGAGGTTGAACCAGCCGATCGCGTAGCGCGGGTCCGCGCCGACGGAGCGGCGCAGCGCGGCGACGGCGGCGTTGTCCGCGCCACGCTTCATCAGCAGCACGCCGAGATTGTTCGCCACCGGGAACTCGCCCGGGTCGTCGGCCAGGGCGGTGCGGTACGCGGTGATCGCAGCGGCCTGGTCCCCGAGCAAACGATAGGCAGCCGCTTCAGTCCACCAGAAGATCCCGTCGCCAGGATCGCCATGGATTGACGTCTTGGCGTTCACCGCCGCCGTCGCGGGCACTCCGGTTGCGATCTCGGCGATCGCGAGATTGTTATCCAGGACCGACATCCCCACCTTGTCCCCCCCAGGCGGGTTGAAGCCGGCCAGACCGGCGCGCTTCGCTGAGGCAGCCGCGACCGTGTAATCCTCGGCCGCCTGCGCCGGATCGTTCAGCGTCAGCGCCATGTAACCGGCCTCCTCCTCAGCGTACGTCGCATAGAGCGGATCACCCGAAGTGATAGCCGTCTGGTTGGCGGCCGACAACGTCGCCAGCGCCTCGGCGTGGCGCCCGGCATACGCCAGCGCCGTGCCCTGGTCCAGCAGCGCGGCCGCCTCGTCCTGCCTCGGCGCGCCGTGCTGGTAGCGAGCGTCGTTGACGGCCACCGCGAAATACGTCGCCGCGTCGTTGTAGCGATGGCGCAGAAATGCAATCTCGCCTTCGTTCAACAGAGCCAACTCGCCCCCCGCGCGCGTGCCGGCCCACTGAGCAGCGGCGGTCGCGGCCCGCCTATAGCTGCCCGCGTAACGCAAGAGGTTCTCGCGGAGCTTCTGCAGGTAGGAGAGGGAATCGCGGGGGCTATCCCTCCGCCCCCAGGCCAGCGCTCGCCCCGCCCTGCCCAGATCCAGCTCGGCCACGCCCGCCAGCTGCTGGACATCCACCGAGCTGAAGGTGCCGTCCGAGGCGTTGGGGAGATTGCTGCAATCGCCGTTCCCCAGCCGCAGGTCCTGCGAGACACCGGACAGGTGAGTGAGCGCAACCGCCGGGGAGCCAGACAGGATCAGATCGATGAGTCGTGTCCACCGCGGGCACCAGCGGGCCAGCCCGCCAACCCCACTCATCGGGAGGTAGAGCGGCAGGTACGACAGGTCGGTGAGCACCCCGGATCCGGCGCCTGCGGGGGTGTTCGGGAGCTCAACCCAGACCGGCGCCATCGTTCCCGCACCCGTCGAGATAGGCTGATCCGCGTCCTCCTCCTGTCCTGTGCTGCCCGCCGGCTCGACCTCCGGCACGTCCGCGAACAGAGCCGGCCCGGCCGGAAACCGGTGCACAACCGCGAGCCGAGCGGCCACGCGGGCAGCCGTCGCGAACTCGTGCCCGCGTTGAAGATAGTCGAGCAGCCAGGCCTGGTAGACGGCGGAACGCGGATCAGAGGCCACAACGCGCCGCTGGCTGGTGACAGCCGCGTCGGCCTGACCCAGCTCCGCCTGCGCCCGAGCGACGCCCGACCGGCTCTCCGGCCCGGGGTCCAGTGCCTCAGCGCGCCGATAGAGCGCCAGCGCGCGGGCGAACTGCTGACGAGCGGCGAACGGCTCGCCGCCGTCCTGGAGTGAATAGCCACGGCGAAGCGCGTTGTCGCCCGCTCCTGACCACGCGGCACCCAGCCGCGGGAAGCGACGCTCCACCACAGCGAAGGTCGCGGCCGCGACGTTCGTCCCGACCTGCACCGACTGGTATTCGCCCAGCGCCCACAGAGCAGTGGGATCGTCCGGACAGGCCGCAACTGCCTGGTCGAAGGCGCGTTGGACGGACGCCGGACCCTGGGTGGGGACCTCGGCCGCCAGCAGGAAAGCCAGGTTGAGCCGTGGCGCGCAGCCTCCACCCCGCGCGGCCTGATTGAGGACCGCGAGGGCGAGCCGGCCGCCGGCCCCGTACGTCGAGAAGCCGTTGAGCGGGCCGTTGCCCACCTCAGACTGAGCCGTAACCTCGATCAAAAGCGCGCCCAGGTCGCTCTCCTCCCGCCAGCGTGAGACGGCCACGGCCGGAACCGTGACCGGACTGAGCGGCTCAGGGCGACGCTCGATCCGCCGAGCCCCCCGCAGTCCGAACACGGCCACAAGCAGCCGGTTGATCTCCGCCGTCTCGACCCGAGGTCCCCCGCCGACGACCGCCGCGACGCGCGCCGGCGAAAGGGTCACGAACTCCGGCAGGCTCCTGATCGCCCCCGAGCGACCGGACCCCAGCGGCGCCAGCAACACCCCGGCAGGAGGCTTGATCGGCAACCTATCCGCCCACAGCCGGGCCCCGACCGGGAAAAGCAACACGGCGAGGATCCCAACGCCGATCAGAATGTCAACCCGCTGCCAGCCGGCCCCAGCCCAGCCGGCGACGGCCGGCAGCCCCTTGTCCCGAATCCGACGCGCCCGCTCGAGCCGGTCGGCCATGGCCCGAGTCTAACCTCCCGCCCCACCGCGGGATCGGCATTTCGAAGGTCGGCCCAACGCATCAAGCCCGACGCCAGCCCGTCGGTAGGTCGGGTCGGGTCCGAGCCAAAAAATGACTTCGTACGCGGGCCTCTAACGGCTGATTGCATCAGCCGGGGCGCGGCGACGAGCAACATCACCGGGTGTCGCGACGCTCGGGACTCCGGAACCGCAACATCAACCACCAACGGAGGATGTCAAGTCAACGATGTCGCCGGTGACAGGACGACTAACAGTCGCTCCGTGGGTGTCAACTCGTGACGGCCAGTTTGCAGTGTTCTTTTCTTGCCGCAGAGCGTCACCTGCCAGCATCTGGCTCGAAACCTCGCCGCCTCGGGCGACCAAGCAGATTCGCGCTTGCCACGACGGCACTGCCATTCACGAACGAGCATCAGTGTCTGCCGCTACAGAGCCCGGCACCGGGAGTGCGCTCCAGGTCTGGGAACACCTGGAGCAGCAGTTGGGTATTGACCGCCCAATCGCGGCGGGAGCAGCAGTGACGTCTTCGCTGCTACGTCGGTGACATTGCGGCACCGACACGACGTGCGCGCCGACCGGGCGCGAGAAGGAGCGATCCGGTCGTCCGCTATCGAGAACTCAGCCGCTGGCCCGGGATGCGTTCTCTTACTGCATCTGTCAGCTCGCTCATCTGAGATCGAGTTAGAAGTTGGGTAGCGCGCGGGTGCCCGCCACCGCAGCCCGGTCGGCGCTGCTTGACCGGCGCCATATCGGGACCTACTGTCATCGCATGAGACGAGCTGGCGTGATCATCACAGTTGCCGTGATCGTGGCTGTCGGCTTGGTCGCGACCGCAAGCGCGAGCCCGAACTCCAGCGGGTGTAGGTTTTCGTCGGCAGTGAGTGCGTTTGCGAAGGAGCGCCGCCTGCCGCGCGGCGAGCGGAGCGCGCTGAGGAGCTTGGTCGCGCAGTTGCGCGCGCAGCCGGTGACCGGGGGCAACTGCGTCAGCGCCACGATCAAGTTGAGAGAGCCTTCTCCGGTGGTGGGGAAGCCGGACCTGCTGTGCCTGCAGGCGTTGAGCGCAGCGAGCGTGCTGTCGAACCCGCATTGGTTAGGTGTCTCAAGTGCGACACGACGGGTCGCGGCGCATGTGTTCGCGGTCGTGATGGCTGACGAGAAGCGTGGCAGCACGGTCTGCGTGGTGCCCGCGCGTTAGAGGTTGTGGGCGGGCGCTGCCACCGTTTCGATAAGACCCGGGAGGCGACGTCAACAAGCCGGCCCGGGACCTCCCGGGCCAGGGCTCTGCGGTGCGCGTATCCGTTAGTCCGCGGGCCGCTCCGGCCAGTCGATCCGCTTGCGGGCTTAGTTCTGGTCAGCTTGGTCATATTGCTGCCCTCAAGCGCTCAGCCTGCCGGTCGGCGAGTGCTCAAATACCGCCTCGAGCTCGGCCCTGCAATCGCCGACCCGCCACTGCTCCTTCAGGGCGGCGATCTCTGACAGCAGAAGCGCCCGGAGCGTGGCCCTCAGGCGACCAAGCAGCAGATTGCACGTAGCCCAACTCGACACTCTCCCGCGAGCTGGCGAGTGGGGCGGGTGGGTTTGACAGGCGACCCGGTTCCGTGCGAACCGGGTCGCCCGCCGTGGGTGATTAGGTGATAGTGATTGGTCTGCGTTCGAGGATTCGCCGTGCTCCGTGGCGGCCCCGCAGCGCCAGGGTATAGCGCCCGGGCCGCAGACTGTGCAGGTGTCGGGTAAGCACCAGGTGCCAGCTGTCGGCGGCGACCGGGATCGCCACTCCGGTGGCGTACGTGGCCCCGGCACGGGAGACGCTGGCGCCGAGGACGTCGCTGTCGATCACGAACTTGACCGGGCCGGACACCAGCCTGGTCGTGCACTTCTGCACCGTCCTGGTGTGCTTCTTGCCGTGCGTGGTCGTGGTCTTGGTCGTCTTGTGGCAGACCACCAGTTCGATCTTGCCCGCCGGGCCCTGAGCTCCCGGTGCCCCGTTCTGCCCAGCGGAACCCTGTGGTCCTTGCGCGCCGGTTGCGCCGGTCAGGCCGGTCGCGCCGGTAGCCCCGGGCGGCCCCTGGGGCAGCTGCCCCCCAGTGCCCGACAGCGGCACGCTCGCCGGACTGTTGGGATCGTTGCTCGCGATCTGCAAGCGCGCGGTGCGATTCCCCGGTGCCTGCGGCGCGAAGCTCACCCCGAGCGCGCAGCTTGCACCAGCAGCGATCTGGCCCAGGCATCCGTTGGAGCTGACCAGGAAATCGCCAGGGTCATTACCAGCGAACGTCAAGCTTGAGATCTGGAGCGGTCCGGTGCCGGTGTTGATCACGGTCAGCGTCTGCGGGCTTGAGAGAGTCTGCATCGGCTGGGTGCCGGCGAACGCGAGCCCATTGCTCGGGCTGAACGACAGCGTCGCCACCAGCGGCGTGATCGTCACCTTGGGCGTTCCGGTCGTGTCGGTCGCGATCGTGGAATCGGCGACGAACGGGGAGACGAAGCTGGAGCCGGCGCCGCCGCCACCTCCGCCGCCCCACGCCATGCCGGTGACGGAACTGCCACCGGCGCCGCCACCGGCGCCGCCGTAGTAACCGCCACCACCGCCACCGCCGCCGCCTAAGTCGGCCCCGCCGGCACCGCCCGCCCCGAGCGTGCCCGCGGAGCCGGCGTCGCCGTTGGTCGATGCCATGCCCCCGGCGCCGCCGGCGCCGCCGGCTGTCAGGCCGCCACCGCCACCGCCGCCACCGCCCCCCACGGGAGGGACGAACGTGCCGCCAAAGCCCCCGGTTGCCCCGTCACCGCCCGCATCGATGCCTGCTGAACCGCCGGCTCCGCCCACCGGGAGGCCGGTCGCCGCCGCGCCGCCGCCGCCGCCGCCACCCGCCACGATGAACCGTGATGCGAGCGAGCCACTCTGCCCCTGAGAGACGGCCCGCACATCCGATGCGCCGCCACCGGACGCGCCCTCGGAGCCGCCCGCGCCCCCGCCGCCGAAATCGGCGCCGCCGTTGGTGGCTCCGTTGGAACCCACCTCGACGTACAACGTCTCACCGGGAGTGACCGCCACCTGCCCCCCGACCACGGCGCCGAAGCCGGCGACGCCGAAGCCGGTGCCGCCCTCGGCACCGACCGCGGTGATCGAAAGCTCGCTCACCCCCGCGGGCACCGTGTAGCACTGCTCATCACCCAAAGACGGACCACCCAAAAACGTGAACGTCACGGCCCCCGTCTCACATGCAGCCGCCGCCCCAGACGAAAACACAAACGCCCACAAGCCGAACACCGCGGCGGTCGCCACCAACGACTCAAGAGAAACCATACGAGCCCCACGAGACAACATCAGATCCCCTCCCGTCCGAACTCGGTGGCCCCGACGGGCCCCTATTCAAGCCGCGAAGTTAACGCACCCGGCCAGGTTAGGCCAGCCGCCTAACAAAACAAACAGCGCCGGCCGGGAGTCGACGATCGTCAGGGAGCACCGCATCCAAACGCGGTGCTCCCGGCTCCGAAACAGGCGTCCCTATCCTCCGCTTAGCTTGCGACCGAACGATCGCGTTCGTTGCGGCAGCGTCGGGCTGGCGCGTTAGTGCCTTGCGTAACACGGTGTGCGTGGGTACGGTTGGGGTGTAACACGGTGGCTAGGTGGCCCGCCACGTTTAGGCCGGGGACCGCGAAAGCTGGCTTGGGAGGGTGATCAAGATGCGACGCCTCGCGGCTACGACGGCCGGGGTGTTGGTCGCGGGCTTCTGGCTGCTGGGCTGCGGTCTCAGCGTCGGCGGGGTCCCCCCGGCCTTCGCGGCGACCAGCCTGCCCACGTTCAAGGCGGTCAGCGCGGGCGGCTTGCACACCTGCGCCATCCGGACGGATCACACCATCGCCTGCTGGGGCCGCAACAACAATGGCGAGTCCTCGCCGCCGTCGGGAACCTTCAAGGCGGTCAGCGCGGGCGGCTACC
Source organism: uncultured Solirubrobacterales bacterium (assembly GCA_963805095.1). GTDB lineage: Bacteria > Actinomycetota > Thermoleophilia > Solirubrobacterales > Solirubrobacteraceae > Palsa-465. The sequence continues at coordinate 1,378,238 of CAWDSW010000003.1, read as the reverse complement.
ACACCTGCGCCATCCGCACGGATGACACCGTCGCCTGCTGGGGCAGCGACACATACGGCCAGTCCACGCCGCCTTCGGGAACCTTGAAGGCCGTCAGCGCGGGGGGCTTTCACACCTGTGGCATCCGGGCGGATGACACCGTCGCCTGCTGGGGCAGCAACACATACGGCCAATCCACGCCGCCTTCGGGAACCTTCAAAGCGATCAGCGCGGGCGGCTACCACACCTGCGCCATCCGCACGGATGACACCCTCGCCTGCTGGGGCTACAACTACAACGGCCAGTCCTCGCCGCCGTCGGGCACCTTCAAGGCGATCAGCGCAGGCAACTTCCACACCTGCGCCATCCGCACCGATGACACCCTCGCCTGCTGGGGCCGCAACGATTATGGGCAGTCCTCGCCGCGGTCGGGCACCTTCAAGGCGATCAGCGCGGGCGGCTACCACACCTGCGCCATCCGGACGGATGACGCCATCGCCTGCTGGGGCTACAACTACCATGGCCAGTCCTCGCCGCCGTCGGGGACCTTCAAGGCGATCGGCGCGGGCTACTACCACACCTGCGCCATCCGCGCGGATGACACTGTCACCTGCTGGGGCAGCAACGCATACGGCCAGTCGCCTTTCGGCGCCTTCAAAGCGATCAGCGCATCGGGCACGCACACCTGTGGCATCCGGATGGACGACACCGTCACCTGCTGGGGCTACAACGCCTTCGGCGACACCTCGCCGCCTTCGGGGACCTTCAAGGCGGTCAGCGCGAGCGGCCCGCACACCTGCGCCATCCGCACGGATGACACTGTCGCCTGCTGGGGTTACAACCACGATGGCGAGTCCTCGCCGCCTTCGGGGACCTTCAAGGCGGTCAGCGCGGGCGGCTACCACACCTGTGGCATCCGCCCGGATGACACCGTCTCTTGCTGGGGCGACAACGAATACGGCCAGGCGAACGGGCTGCCCTTGTATAGCCCGCGGCCCTCCGGCGCCTTCAAGGCGGTCAGCGCGGGCTTCTACCACACCTGTGGCATCCGCCCGGATGACACCGTCGCCTGCTGGGGCAGCACCGCTGATGGCGAGTCCTCGCCGCCGTCGGGAACCTTCAAGGCGGTCAGCGCTGGCCTCTACTTCACCTGTGGCATCCGCCCGGACAACACGGTCGCCTGCTGGGGCGCGAAGTACTATGGCCAGTCCTCGCCGCCGTCGGGGACCTTCAAGGCGGTCAGCGCGGGCGGCTACCACACCTGCGCCATCCGGGCGGATGGCACTGTCGCCTGCTGGGGCCGCAACGATTACGGACAGTCCTCGCCGCCGCCGGGGACCTTCAAGGCGATCAGCGCGGGCGTGCTCGACACCTGCGCCATCCGGACGGATGACCTCGTCGTCTGCTGGGGCGACAACACATACGGCCAGTCCACACCGCCGAGGTGACCGCGTCGTGGGCTAAACAGCACGGTCGGCGACGACACGGCAACCACTAACCACAAAAACACTCACCGTCGCCGTCTGCCCCACGGCACCAGCGCATAAAACGCAGCCCAATCGCTAACGCCGCAGAGTTCCGAGTCGGGCTGCATGTAATCGTTCGCCCCGAGCACGCGCTCAGGACTCCTTTCGTGCCGGCGCTCGGGCTGAGCGCGACTTGCGCAATGGCGACGAGCAGCCGCCCACGGCATCCGGCGCGAACGAGCGCAACGCCACAAACGCGATCACCGGCCGCTCCCTCGAAATCTCTGCAATGTCGCGGCCGTTGTGACGCCTTTCGAGATTGTTGCCTTCTGACGAAGACCGAGGCGTCTGGGTGGCCAACTCGATCGCGTCGGTTGCTTCTGCTTCGGATCGACGAGGCCTCACAGCAGCAGCCAAGCGATCACGCCCGGCGCGGCGACCAAACGGGAGTGACGCCGACGGCTCCTGCGGTGCTTCCCGGTGGCACCAGCGACCCGAGCCCGGACCCGTGTCGTGCATGTCATCGCCCTGGGGCAAGACTGCGAGCGGGGTGACCTGCAGGCTGCGGTGAGAGACTAGGGTCCGTGTCTCACATCTCCGTGTCCGGCTTGGGTTATGCCCACCCTGGCGGTGACGAGCTGTTCTCGGGGGTGTCGTTTCGTGTTGCTCCCAGCCGCCATGTCGGTCTGGTGGGGCGGAACGGGGTGGGCAAATCGACGCTGCTTGCGATCCTTGCTGGCGTGTTGAAGGCCGACGAGGGTGAGGTCGCACTCGGCGGCAGGCTGCTGTGGATGCCCCAGGACGTGGGCATGCGCGAGCAGGAGCAGACCGTCCGGACGCTGCTGACCAGCCTGGCCCCCGCGGCGCTGCGGCGCGCCGGGGAGTCCCTGATCACGGCCGAGGGGCAGCTTGCAGCTGGCCGAGTCGACGCAGCACAGGCCGGGGTAGCGCTTGGCGAGGCGATCGCCGACTGGTCAGCGCTCGGCGGCTATGAGCTGGAGGGCCAATGGGACGCATCATGCCGACGGGTTGTCCGGGCCGGCCTCGATGAACTCGTCGACCGACCAGCGCGCACACTTTCGGGCGGGGAGCGCAAACAGCTGGTGCTCGACATCCTGTTCTCCTCCGACGCCGATGTCCTGCTGCTCGACGAGCCTGACAACTTCCTCGACGTGCCGGCCAAACTCGAGCTTGAGCTGCGAGTGCGCGAGTCTCGCAAGACGATCCTGATGATCTCCCACGATCGCAGCGTGCTGGCCGGCGCGACGCAGTCAATCGTGACGCTCGAGGGACACGGCGCCTGGGTCCACGACGGCTCCTACGCAACCTACCCGGAGGCGCGCCGCAAGCGGCAGGAACGGCTCGGAGACGCGGTCCGGCGCTGGCATGAAGAGGAGAAGCGGCTGCGTGAGCAGATGCGGCTGTGGAAGGAGCGCGCCAAGTACTCCGACGGGCTTGCGCCACGCGCAAACGCGATGGAGAGCCGCTGGAAGCGATTCGTCGAGCTCGGCCCCCCGCCGGCTCCGGTGGTCGACCAGGCGATCGGGGTGCGCATCCGCGGCGGTGACTCGGCGCGGATCGTGCTCGACTTGCGTGGCCTCGCGGTTGACACCCCGGGTGGCGAGACCCGACTGGTCGCCGCGTTCTCTGACGAGATTCATTTCGGCGAGCGGGTCGGTGTGATCGGCCCCAACGGCTCGGGCAAGAGCGCGCTGATGCAGGTCCTCGCCAGTGAGCTCCCGCCCGACGCTGGCGAGCTGCGGGTCGGGCCGCGGGTGTCGCCGGGCTTCTTCACACAGCTGCAATCCAGCGCCGACTTTGTCGGCCGTACGGTGCTCGAGATCGCGCTCGAGCACGTCGCCGGTGTTCAGGCCGCGATGGGCGCGCTCGCCCGTTACGGGTTAGCCGACGCGGCGCGCCGCTCGCATGACGTGCTCTCAGGCGGCGAGAAAGCGCGACTCGAGGTACTGATCCTCGAGCTCGAGGGCCATAACCTGCTGCTGCTCGACGAGCCCACTGACAATCTCGACATCGACTCATCCGAGGCGCTGGAGACCGCACTGGATCGTTTCACCGGGACTGTCGTCGCCGTTTCGCACGACCGCGCGTTCCTGGCGAAACTCGACCGGTTCCTGATGGTCCTACAGAACGGGACCGTACTCGCCTTCCCGGCCTACGAGCCAGCGCTCGAGGCCCTACTCGATCCGCCCCGCGCCGCCGAGGTGCGTCTAGCCAAGCCGCTATGACACCTCAGCCACGTGACACCACAATTACCGGGTAGGGCGAGGGGCGCCACCACCGGTGATCTGGCCGTCGCTTTGGGTCCGCGACCGTTCGAAGCGTCAGCTGGCGATCCCGCTGCCCCGGCGGCGACGATCCAGTAGTCTCGCCCGCGACCAGCCGGCGGCTGGTCGAGTTAGAGCAGCAGTGCCAATCGGTCCGATTAATCGATCGAGATGGCTGCAAGCAGCCCGGAGCAGGCGTCTCCTCGGATCGCCGGAGACTTCCCCCTTTCCATCCGTCGGGCGCTTGCCGGGAGTGCGCCCGCCAGCTAGCACGGCGATGTTGGTGAGCCGCGCTATGTCCAGGCACCTGACTGCCGCACAAACGAGGTGCCGAGCCTCTGGGCAGGGGTGCTTGGGCGACGCGTGACTTTCCGTAGCGGCAAGTTGCGTGCTAACTTTCCGGTATGGAAAAGCAGTCGTCGGGTTCGATCCCTCCCGGCGCGGCCCGAGAGCAGCTACGGGCGGCCCGCCTGGCACACGACGCATCGGTTCGTCGTGCGATCGCCCCAGCATGGTGCATCCTCGCGTTGGGCGTCTTCTGCGGAGCGCAAACGGTCGCGCCCGCGTACAGGGGACCGGGAAACGTGGTGACCATCATTGCGGTCGTGGTGCTCCTCGCTGCGCTTGTGAAGATGTCCGCTCGTAACCAGTGGCGTTCGTTGCGTTCGTTGCCGAAGCCTAAGTGGCATGTGCCTGAAGTGGCGCTCATCTGTTTCGCGGTGATTGTTGGCGGCGTGATCGGCCCCCACCTGCTCGCCACCCACAGCAATTCGGCCCTTGCGAGCTGGGGGCTCGGCGCGACCGTGACGGTGATCGTCGCGGCCTGCCTGTTCGCCGCGCAGGCCTCCTATCGGCGCCGTGGATCTCGGGCGTGGCAAGAGTGAGCCAAGCAGCGTTTGACGAGCTGATCCACGCACCCTTGCGGCTGCAAATATGCGCCATGCTCTCGCCCGTGCGGTCGTTGCCGTTCTCCGACATACGGGACAGCCTGGAAATCTCGGACTCGGTTCTGAGCAAGCACCTGTCAGCGCTCGCTGGGGCCGGGTACGTGGACGTTTCCCGTGTGCGGGCGAATGCGCGGTCTCGGCGGCAGGTCGCGCTCACCCACCCAGGACGCACGGCCTTGCGCGGCCACCTAGCGGCTCTGCAAGCGATCGCTGTCGCAGCCGAGCCCGCCATGGCCGAGGAGCGTTCCGGTGCCCGTGCCCCGAAGCGTCGCCAGGCCCGTCGAGGGGTCGACCTCGTTCCCGCTCCTTCGCCAGGCAGGGGTGCTGTGCACAGCAAGGCGGTCTGAGCGCTAACAGGGCGAGGCTCGTGATTACGAGCGCTCAGTAGTTCGACGTAGGACGCGCCGGGCTGCGGCTGCGGTTGGCAAGATCCAGTTCATGGATTCTCGCCTGGAGGAACCAGCTCAGATGGCTGCGGAACAGATTGCCGCGAGGTTCGCCGGCATGGGCGCGCGTGGGTACGTGCACGCCCGTTCGGTGCACAACAACCCTCAATCGCTCGACGTTGCCATTGACGCCGACGCCGCGGTCTGTGCCGCGTCGGTGATCAAGGTCGTGTTTGCGGTCGCATTTGTGCGAGCGGTTCATGCCGGGATGCTCGATCCGACCGAGCGAATCGAGGTGCCGGAGGCACTCCGGATCGGCGGCAGCGGCACGGCCGGGTTTGCCGATCCACCGCTGGTGAGTCTGCACGACCTCGCGTTGTCGATGATGTCGGTCAGCGACAACGCGGCCACCGACATCATCTTCGCCAGCGTCGGACGCGACGCGATCGAGGCCGTGATAGCCGACCTCGAGCTGACCGGAACGCGGGTTGTGAGAGACATGCTGAGCGGTGCCCGACAGGTTGCTGATCAGCTCGGCTTTCCCGACACGCGAGATCTCGATGCGCGCTTGGCGAAGGCTGATCCAGCGGCGGTCCGAGCGCTCGACTGGCTCGACGCGACACGCTCTAACGCGATGACGCCGCGCGATGCCACAACGCTGCTGAGCGCGATTTGGAATGACGAGGCCGCCCCGCCGCAAGCATGCGCGACGGTACGCCGGATGATGGCCCAGCAGCACAACACCCAACGGCTTGCCTCCGGCTTTAGCGATGACGTCGCGGTCGCGGGCAAAACGGGGACCTTGCCGACAGTCCGCAATGAGGCCGGTGTCGTCACCTACCCCGGCGGGCAGGCCTACGCTGTCTCGGTGTTCACCCGCACCGAGTCGCTCGCCGATCGCAACGCCGCGCTCGACGCAGCGATTGGTCGGGCGGCCGCGATCGCGGTTGCCGCGCTACACGCCCACGGCTGAAATCGAGGGCGACGCAGCGATCGCATCTGAAGCGTGCCGAGGCGGCCGCGCTTCTGCACGCACGAGCTCGGGCAGTCTGAGCCGGGCCGCCGGTGCGTCCGCAGCTTCCGCTTGTCGTCGACCAGCTCTCAAACCAGCAGCCTAATGATCACGCCCGGTCGGTTGCGACAAACCAGAAGCGGTCGACGTCGTGTTCGGCAGTCCGAAGGATGCGTTAGCGGCGGCGAATTCGCTCGGAACGGACACGAGACCGGCTCGCGTCAGCGGCGGCGCACCCGCAACCAGGCCACGACCAGAAGCGGGACGACCACGATGGCGGTAATCACGAAGGGCCACATCGCGGCGCAAGTCTAGTCGCGTCGCGACTATCGACTGAGAATCTTCGCTTTCTCCGCCGCGAACGCTTCCTCGGTCAGGTGCGCTGCGTCTTTACGTAGGCCAGCTGCTTGAGCTGTGTAATCCGGTCGGCGCCGTGTCGGTTCCGCGGCGAATGAGTGAGGAATAGCGAGGGGTTGCCTCACGGCGAGGTACCGGTCGTGGGGCGTCACGCGGGCCGCGCGCGGTCGTCAGCTCCGGGGCTGAGTGAACTCGACCGTCGTGGCACAACCGGAGCCCTTGGGGAGCACCGAGCACGTCTGATACTCGACGTCCTCAGTAAATGGCCCTTTGTAACCCTGCTCCCCTTTGACCTTCTGCGGCCGGTAGGGGTAGCCGCAGTTGTAGTAACCCATCTGGCCCGTGCAGACCCAGTAACGGCCGTTGATGCGCACTGCGCCGCCATCCCAACCTGGCCCGAAGTCGATGACCTGGGCGTGGTGATTGCCGCTCCCCGTGACGATTTTGCGCGCCGCAACGCATGACATGTGCCAGGGGTACAGCGCACTCCTGCCAGAGGTCGCGCTTGTGTAGCCGCAGCGCTTGACCATCACGGGTTTTGCTGACGTCGCCTGGGCGCCGTCCACGAGCACCATGGCGCTTAGCAACGTCAAGGCGATCAGCCCCGCCCCGCGCCGCCGTAGCGGTCTTGCCCTCGGCCCTTCACTTGCTCGCATGACTGCCACGATCCCGGTCGTTCGCTCGTACGCGGGACACCTGCCCGACTTTCCTGTGGTGGACTTGCCCCGCCCTAAGCCGGAGCCTACACCGCGCCGACCACCTCCACATCCGCGTTCTCTGTCATCCGCGAGTACGAGCCACCGGGGTTGTCGCCAGGGCGCTCGTGAGCCGCGAGAAGAGCCCGACCCTAAAGCACTCGCCAGGACCAGCTTCGGCTGTAACGGTTCTATCGGCCGGTAGAACGGTGGCTCGTCCCGCGAGTGAAGCCCGCTGCACCTTTCCGAACGTTGACGAGACCACTCGCCCCACCACGGACAGGCGGCTGTGTCCGGCGGATGAGCAACCGCAGTGCCGGGTCGTCCGAGCCCTCCGTCTCGCGCGGGGTCAGCGTCTCACGCTGGACCGTCCGGAACCCCGGGCCACGGCCAGGATCGACGACGGCGACCACGACCTTCAAGCGGCTGGGCGTGTCGAACACAATCCCGTCAAGCGCGGGACCGCCGCCGGTGACGTGCACGAGGTCACCTGTAGCGAGCTTCTCCACAACCCGAGCCTAGCGCGCCTGAAGCGCGCGCCCCGGGATTACAGGGCAGGGGCACCATCAGGTCGGGCGCCATTGAGATGCGAAACTTCGCGGCCAGTACTGTGGACTGATCGACGACACGCGACAGAGACCGCGGCCGACCGCACGAGATCTGGCTCGCGCGGTGGACAGCGGTCGCCACGTCAGCGCAGCGCTGCGGCATCTCGATATCCACGCGTCCGATCCCGAGGCCCAGCGGGTCGCCGACGCGCTCGCGCGGTTTCTTGTCGCACGTTGCGATTCCCATCACGCCGGCTGGCGAGTCGTCCGCCAGGTCATCGTCGATTCGGCCGCGGACGCGCCCTGGGAGAAGTGTGCGCGACGAGCTGTGCCGATGGTCGCCGACGATCTCATCGCCCTTGCTGGAACCGCAGGGCGGACCCAGCTGCCTCAGGCCCAGCACATCGCCGCTCAGCGGCGAGCCGAACAGATCGCCTCCCACGTAGATCAACCCGCCGTCCTTTCCCGTCTCGGGCTCAAATGTGCTGCAACGACACCCGACCGTTGGCGCCTGGCGCTGAGCTCTGCCGTCAGGGCTCGCTCACGAGAGCAAGTCGCACGCTCCGTGGATCGCTCTTTGCAGGGTGGCTGATGGACAGCGCGGCGCGCTGAAGCCTCGTCGCAGGTCGACCCACAGTCTGAGAGCAGGGCGCGCGAGCCGACCTCGTGGGCTGTTACCTTGGTACCATGGTAACAGTCTCTCGAGTTCAGACTGGGGTGCGCATCGAGGCTCGCCTCCTGAAGGTTCTCAAGGCGCTCGCCGAGTACCTCGACATCTCCCTGGGAGATCTGCTCGAGGGCATCGTGCTGCACGCGTTTGAGCGAAGGCACCCGTTCGATGAGTCCACGATCGCGGTCATCGATGACCTCAAACGTATTTACGGACTTGAGCTGCGAGCCACCGACAGCCACCAGATGACAGAACGAAAGGAGCGACGCCCTTGACCCGGTACGCACGCGTTCGCCTTGAGGGCACGGTCGCGGTCCCGCTGGCCCAGTCGGACGCCTTCGAGTTGTTCACGCCCAGCGGCGAGCGGCAATGGGCGGAGGGCTGGGATCCATCATTCCCGGCGGCGGAACAAGAGGAAACCAAGCCTGGAACAGTTTTTCAGACCACGCATCACCATCTCGTGACCTGGGTTGTCGTTGCCTGCGACCGGCCGCGCTCAATCACCTACGCCAACGTGTCGGAGAATAATCGCGCCGGCCTGGTCCGCGTCGTCTGCGAGCCGAACCACGGTACGACGACCGCGAAGGTCAGCTACGACATGACCGCGCTGAGCGATGACGGCGACGCCGCCCTGCACGAGTTCGCTGCGTACTACCAGCAATACATGAGGCAATGGCAGGATGCGATCGCGGCTGCCGTCGCCGCATCTGCCAGACAGAGCGCGGTTTCCGCGCCGAGCGGAGCGAGCGCAGCGTCGCTCGAGGAGCCGTCCCAGGCGGGTAAGGAGGAGCTGTTCCTATTGCTGCTTGAGTCGGAATAGCGGCGGGTTGTGGCGCGTGGCGGTGTCGGTCCAGGAACTCCAATCGCTACGCGGTGCGTCGGTCATAGGTCCAATCACTGCGAGCAGCGACTCGTACCGCGCCCGCAAGGAACGAAATTCAAGCCAGGTCGCGTGACGATTCTTTCGCACGGGAACGCCTAGCTGTTGAAGGTCGCCGCATGCTTTGTTGAAGCTTTCTTCTGGGAGTCTGATCTCTGCGTCCGGTTCTGGCGGGTGATGCGGGATGCCCTGGAAATCGGCGATCGAGATCAGGGCATGAACTCCGGCGTGGAGGCAGAGCTCGCTGCGGGACTGACGGGGAACGTCGCAGACGGTCATAAACAGCGCAGCGCCGTCGAGCACCGCTTCCGCGGCAAGCACCCAATGGTTCTGAGGGCGGGGTGAACGAAAGAAGCTGAGTTGCGGGAAGGTGGTTTGTGATTGGCCGATGTCGATGAACCAGTCCTCCCATCCACCCCAGACTTCCTCGAGCAGATCGAAGCGATCGAGTTGCCAGGTATGGGCGAGCAGTGCGGGACCGGACGGCGGGGCGCCCGTTCGGACGACAAGCTTGGTGACCAGCGCTTCGCGTCGGGCGAATGCGCCATACAAGCTGGGGAGGTAGGCGATCACCAGGGCAAGGAGCGTCAGGCCGACGCCTGCAGCTGCGAACGCCACGAACTGTCGTCCCAACCCGTGAGGTGTGGCAAACCCTAGGGTGAGCATCGAGGACCCGGATTGCTCGAGCGCCGTGGCAACGCTGGCGCCACTAACCGTCGAGGCGCTAACGGACCAAAACAGCGCCGCGAAGCAGACGAAGATCAGCAGTCCCCAGAGGAATAGTTGAGCGAACAGCCCCAGTGGCGCTTGCAAAGCGAACACCCGATCTCGGGTGCGGTAGTCCGAGCGGCCCGTTAGGCGCAGGCGCAGACGCAGGAGCACCCGCACGGCGGAAAACGCAAGTCGCGCTAGGCGGGCGGGAACCGGACGCGGGACGACCACTGTGCGCAACACCGAGGCGAGGACCGCGCCGGCACCCGCCACGGCTAGCACCCCAACGATTGCGCGCACAACGATCATCGCCTGATCTGACAGCTTCCACTGATCAAGACGCCCCGCTCACACCCCGTTCTCCCCAGAAACTCGAGTCGCAATCCTCGCAACTTAGGCCCAGTCCCGGACAACGCTTGCCAGAACAGCAGCGCATCGTGATAACGAGCCGTTGCAGCTTCGGGCCGGCGACGCGAAGCTCCCGCTGAATCGAGGGCCGCCCAACGTTGACGAGCTGAAATTGAGCAGTAACACCCGCGCGGCAGGTTCGCCGGCGGCACCCGACCGGCGCAGCCGCGTCAACAGCAGAGCGTCATGCTCGTTCCGCGGACCTGCGTGACACAGGGCCCCAGGTGTGTCGGCGATGCGCTCGTGAGCTCCGGGGCACTGGGAGACGAAAGCGCTCGCCGTCGCGGCCGCTTCCGACACGAGCCGGCAATGGGCTTGTATCGTTTGTTACGAATCGAGGAAAGGAGCCGCCATGCAAGTGCGCGACGCTATGACCAATGTCGTCGTCACAGCCGGACCCGACCACACCCTACGGGAGGTCGCTCGACTCATGACCGCGCATGGCGTCGGCGCCGCCGTCGTAATCGACGAGGAGCAGGCGGGGCCCGGCATCATCACCGAAAGAGACATCCTGCGCTCCGTGGGCAGCGACGAGGCACCTGACGAGGAACGGGTCCGCGAGCACCTCACCGCCAAGGTGATCCTGGCTAAGCCGGACTGGTTTCTCGAGCAGGCAGCGAGCGAGATGGTCCGCGGGGGCTTCCGGCACATCATCGTTGTCGACGGCGCGGATGTGGTCGGCATCCTCTCGATGCGGGACATCGTGCGCTCCTGGACGGCCGAAGGCGCGACCTCCGAGCTCGCCTCCGGCGCCGCGCTCGGATAGGCGCCCGCCTGAGCGGGCCGAACGATTCGGGCGACAGTCGATCCCCACACGCCGCAGTCCGGACACGAGGCCGCGGCGACATTCCCCGCCGCGTCTGACAAAGCCGCCGCCGCCCGAGTCCGGGCGGTGGTTTGAGATCGGCGAGCGCGGGAGGGCGACGATCGCGACGTTGGCTTTCGCGCGGGTAGCACCTGATGAGGTCGGAAGCGTGGGCGTCGGGGAGAGCCGGGATTGCGTTAGCAGTTCCGGCGCGCCAGCCGCTGGCTATCCAGCGTCCCAACGCTGCTCACTGTCAGCGGGCAGCGAGTCGCATGACCGGGATCTCCCGGTCGGTCTTCGCCTCGTAGCCCGAGAACCGCGGCTGAGTGGCAGTGATCCGTTCCCAGGCGCGGGCGCGGTCCTCACCGCTGAGCGTCGAGGCGGCCACCGCGACCTTCCGGCCGTCGATCTCCACCTCGATTCGGTCCGGGTGAGCCGCGATGTTGTAGAGCCACGATGGGTGGCTGGCAGTGCCGCCGCGCGACGCGACCACGAGCCAGCTGTCGTCCTCCTCGGCGAAGGCCATCACTGCGGCCGTGCGGGGCTGGCCGCTCTTGGCGCCAACGGTGTGCAGGTAGAGCAGCGGCTGCCCGGACATCTTGTTGCCCGTGAGCTTGTGGATGCGCCGGACGACGGCCATCATTCCACGCGCGACGGGGCCACTCGGCGGTGCCTTGGTCCCTCGCGTGCCCGCGGGTGGAATCTCAATCGCCACACCGTGAGTCTCGCATAGGAGCACCAGCTGCACGGGCTCTTCGATCATCCAATCCGGATGATGCGACTCGACCAAAAACCGCATAGGGTTGAACGAACACGATCAACGTCGCATCAACCCGGAAGGATGAACATGGCTTCCCAAAGTTCCGAAAGCCCGGTCCTCGACACGCTCGCGGCGATGACCGCGGAGTCGCTCAAACGCTGCGACTTGGACGACAACTCGTTGCTTGCCGTGCGGATTGCGGCTCTGGCGGCGGTCGACGCGCCTGCGTCCTCGTATCTCCTGCACATCGGCCCCGCGATGGACGCCGGCGTAACCCTCGAACAGGTCCAGAACATCCTGGTCGCTGTCGCGCCGATCATCGGTACACCACGCACGGCGAGCGCCGCAGCGAGGATCTTCGAGGCACTCGGGATTGTCGTGATGGCGGTCGAGGCCGAACTCGAGGCCGAACTCGAAGCCGAGGAGATGGATTCTTGACGGCACGCAGCCCGGGCGCCCTCATTGCCTAACCGGACGTCTGCTCTGGCCTGGGCAGCTCCCACTCGGCGCCCGTCTGCTGGCGGAACGCCTCCACCGCCGCGTCGAGCGTCGGGAAGAAGTGGGCCGGCTCGAGTGGACCCACGAGCTCGTAGCGCTCCAGTTTCTCGCGAACCGGATCCTTGAGCTCTGCGAACACCAGCGAAGTGCCCTCCGCGTTGAGCTCCTCATCGAGGTCCTTGAGCATGTCGGCCGCCGTCGTGTCGACGTCGGTGATCGGCTCGGCCGCGATCACGATCCAACGCGGACGCGGCTCTGCCGCCGCCAGCCCCCGAATCTGATCGCGGAACGTCCGCGCGTTGGCGAAGAACAGGGGCGCGTCGAAGCGGAACACCGCGACCCCCGGGAGCTGTTGCGCCTCTGGGTGCAGCTCACGGTCGTGCAATCCCGGCATCCCCTCGACGCGACCAAGCGTCGTCTGATACGGCCACCAGGCCCGCCGAAAGACGTTCAGGATCGACAACGCGACCGCCACCGCGATCCCCTGGAGCACGCCGAGCAGCGCCACCCCCAGGAACGCCGCTATGCAGAGCGTGAATTCGACGCGGCGCTGATGCCATAGCCGGACGGTTCCGGGGATGTCAGCCAGCGACATGGACGCGGCAATCACGATCGCTGCGAGCGTCGGGTCCGGAAGGTTCTTCAGCAGCCCGGGGACGAGCACCAGCATCAGCACGATCACCGCGGCGCCGACGACACCCGTCACCTGCGTCTTAGCCCCGGCCTGTTCGGCGACGGCGGTCCGGGACCCACTGGTGCTCACCGGGAAGCCCTGGAAGAAGCCGGCGGCGACGTTGGCTACTCCGATCCCGATCATCTCACCGTTGCCGTCGACCTCCTGTCCCGTGCGCGCGGCGAATGCCGACGCGGTAGAGATCGTGTCGGTCAGCGCGACGAGCGCGATTCCGAGCGCCCCCGCGATCAGCAGCGGCAAATCCGAGATCGGGTTGGGCACCGTCAGCGGGGGAAAGCCCTTCGGCAACGACCCGACGAGCGAGACGCCGTGGTCGACGAGGCTGAAGACCGACGATGCCGCAATCGCGATCACAACTGCTACCAGCACGCCGGGCACCTTTGGAAGCCAGCGCCCCAGCGCGAGGATCAACGCGAGGCTCACGAGCCCGATCGCGACCGCTGCTCCCACTGTCTTGCCCGAGGCGAGCCCGTGGATGAAGGCGTGGGTCTCGTCGAGCAGGCCGTTTGCGTTCACCGAGAATCCGAACAGCTTTGGGAGCTGGCCAATCAGGATGGTCAGGGCGAGCCCGTTCATGTAGCCGATCTGCGTCGGCTTCGACAACAGGTCGGCGATGAAACCCAGCTTCGCGACCCCCGCCGCGATCATGACCGCGCCGACAATCAGGGCAAGCATGGAAGCGAGCGCGATCGCTCGCGTGGGGCTCCCATTCGCGCCCAGGATCGGCAGCAGCGTCGCCGCAATCATCGGTCCGAGTGATGAGTCGGGGCCGAGCACCAGGAGCCGCGAGGGACCGAACACCGCGTAGCCGACCAGGCACAGGATCGTCGTGTAGAGCCCGGTGATCGCCGGCAGACCCGCAAGCTGCGCGTACGCCATACCCTGCGGCACGAGCAGCGTCGTGAGGACGATCCCTGCGACCAGGTCGCGGCGCAGCCACGATCTCTGATATTCCGCGAGCGTCCGTCTGCCTGGAGGCCAACGGGGTCCGGTCACCGGGACTCCCTTGGGGTCAAGCACTCGACGCTGACACCGCGGATCGCGTGCCGATACGAGCCGTTACCGCGTCGGGGGCGAAGCTGTACCAGGCGCCGCTCTGGGGCTGCTCGCAGGACTCCGTTTCTGTCGCCATCTCAGCTCGACGGCAACGGATCCGGACCGTCCCCGCCCGTGGTGGCAACCGCCGGCGCCGAAAGCTGTTCGTCGGAAGCCTTGCGCGCGCCGTCAGCCGAGCGCTGCTGCTCTTGCTCGAACGGATCCGGCGCGGCTCCCGCCGGGGCCTGGGCCTCGAGGGTCTGCTTGATCTCGAGCAGCGACCTACGATGCTCGTCGGTGACGACCGGGAACTGCGGGTCGATCTGCATCAACGCCTCGACGAGCACCGCGCCCGCACCGATCCGAGCGAACCACTTGCGGTCAGCCGGAATTACATACCACGGCGCCCACTCAGTGCTGGTATGCGAAAGCATTTCGGAGAACGCCTTCTGGTAGTCGTCCCAGAACTCGCGCTCCCTGGCGTCAGCGGCGGAAAACTTCCAGTTGTGATCCGGGAGGTCGATCCGTCGAAGGAAGCGCGTGCGCTGCTCCTCCTTTGACAGGTTGAGGAACAGTTTCACGATCCGGAATCCGTTGTCGCTCAGGTACCGCTCCCAGTTGTTGATCTCCTCATAGCGCCGCTTGAACACGTCCCCCTTCTTGCACCTGTCGGGGATCTTCTGGCGCTCGAGGTTCTCGCGATGGACGCGGACGACGAGGACCTCCTCGTAGTGCGAGCGGTTGAAGATCGCGATCTCCCCTCGCTGCGGCAGGCGCCAGGCGTACCGCCATAGGTAATCGTGGTCGAGCTCCTCTGACGATGGAACCTTGAAGCTGTGGACCCTGACCCCCTGTGGATTCACGCCGCTCATCACGTGACGAATGGTGCCGTCCTTGCCCGCCGCGTCGAGCGCCTGCAGTACCACCAGCACCCCCCACTTGTCTTGTGCAGCGAGTCGGGCCTGGTACTCCGACAGCAGTTCCACCCCGGTCTCGAGCAGGGCGACGCCCTCCTTCTTCTTTTTCACCCCCGCCTTGAATCGCGGATCGAAGTCGTTTGCCAAGTTCACCTTCGACCCGGGCTTCACGCGGAACGGCTTGATGAACTCCGCCGCCCGCCGCTGCTGCTGTCGCCTACTCGCCATCGTCTCCTCCATACCAATCGCCACGCCCCGTCCGTCTAGCCCTGACGGGCCACTCAGCCGCTGCCGAAACTCAAAACTCGCGGATAGCTGTCCCGACGTTCACTCCGATGATCGCGATCCGCCGAGGATTGCCCGCTCTCGTGCTGCGGTCGCTCCCTCCGACGGGCTCCTTGCCATGCTGTTGGAGCCGGGGACCATACGCTAGCGAGCGTACGTCCGCGCTTCGTGCCCGGACGCGACTGACGCCCGTTCACCCAGGTGAATCCGAGACCTCCGGTCGCACCATCCGCGTTGGACGATACGGTCCTCGCGTCCTGGCGCGGCCGTCGGAATCGTGAACAAGTCCGTCTCTTCACTTCCTGCCTGGTTTCAGCGGTGGGGCATCGGCGCGTGGCTGATCGTTGGGATCCTCCTCGTCGTAGTCGGCCTGGTCTGGCTGCTCGAGCAGACCTCGAGCATCGTCGATCCGCTGATCGCCGGGTTCGTCGTCAGCGCTGTCAGCGGAGTGGCTGTCGACCGGCTCGAACGCCGAGGCTGGCCCCGAGCCGCGGGCGCGGGGCTGCTGGCGGTGGGGCTAGTCGCCCTCACGGTGGTAACGGTCGGATTGGTGTTGGCCGGCATCACCTCGCAGGGGGTCCATATCGATGCTTCACTGTCGACCGCCGTGGACCGCGTGCGGGGCTGGGCGGAGAACCTCGGGATCACGTCGGCCTCGTCGGCGGCAAAGGAGATCAAGGATGCGGTTCCGAACATCGGCCGCACCCTGTTGTACGGAGTCGCGCGTGGGATCTCTGGGCTCACGTCGCTGATCGTGTTCCTCGGCTTCACGGCATTCGCAACGTTCTTTCTGGTCAAGGACGCCCCGACGATCGGGCGCTGGATCGAGCGACACATGGGGGTGGATCCCGCAGAGGCGCGAATCGTGTTGAGCGACATCATCCAGGCGTTACGGCGTTACTTCTTCGGCTTGACGATCATCGGGGGGTTGACCACGGCCGTGGTCGTCATCGGCTCGCTGATCGTCGGGGTGCCGCTGCTCGGGACGATTGCGATCGTCACGTTTCTGAGCAGCTACATCCCGATCGTCGGCGCGTGGACGGCGGGCATCTTCGTGTTCGCGCTGGCGCTAGCGAACCAGGGCACGGCGGCGGCGGTGGTCATGGCCGTGATCGTCTTCTTGGCTAACGGCCCCCTTCAGCAGATCGTGCAGCCGATCGTCTACGGCGCGACGCTGCGCCTGAACCCGCTGGTCGTGTTCAGTCTCACGATCGCCGCCGGCGCGCTGTTGGGATTGCCCGGGATGATCCTGGCCGCGCCGCTCGTGTCCGCCGCCGTGCGTGTCCACGAGGATCTCACCCGTCTCCGTACTTCGGTCGCGAGCGATGACTGAAAGCGCGGAGGCGTGTTACCCGTCGGCTACCCGGTCACAGCGTTTGACGCGACGACGGCCTTCTCCGCCCGGTGCAGCTGGATCGTCTTGTCGGCCCAGACAAGCGCCGGCGCGATCAGCGATAGGCCAAGCACTATCGCCCACTGGCTGCCGGTCAGGGACTCGGTGTCGAGCAAGCGCTGGAACATGTGGAGCTCGACGCCGGCCCAGGTCAGGAACCAGCCGAGGATGATCCAGCCCATGTAGGGAAACAGCGGCGAGGACCAGGGCGCCTCTCGCTCGCGCCGCATCACGAAGCCGAGGTTGACGGAGGTGAAGGCCACGACGGCGAACGCCATCGTCATCGAGACCGACGCGTGGGTGGTGCTCGGCTTGTCCGGTCCGAGGTCGAGGACGAGCAGCGCGGTGACGGCGACGACCAGGCCGCTCAGCAGCCAGCGGATGATCTGCGGCTGGTTGACGATCCTGGTGCCTGGCTTGCGCGGCGGGCGTTGCATCACGCCCGGGTCCGGGACGTCGACAATGAAGCCGATCACCACCGTGACGACGACGAAGAACTTGCAGAACAACAGCTGCATTGGGAACAGCGCGACGCCGTCGTTGATATTGAAGATCGTGGCTAGCACCATGAGCTGCAAAACCGAGGACAGGATCGTCAGCTGGAGCTTCACGTAGGAGGTGATCCTGCGGTAGATGTCGCGGCCGAGGTCGACGGCTCGCACGAGGGTCGCGAAGTTGTCGTCGGTGAGGACGATCTTGGCAGCCTGCTTGGAGACCTCGGAGCCGCTTCCCATCGCGACCCCGATGTCGGCCTGCTTGAGGGCCGCGGCGTCGTTGACGGCGTCGCCAGTCATCGCCACGACATCGCCCGATTGCTGCATCAGCTTGGCGAGCCGCAGCTTGTCCTCCGGCGCGACGCGGCCGAACACGTGCAGATTCGGAAGCTGCCGCACCACCTCGTCGTCGGGGAGGTGCTGCAGTTCAGTCCCGGTCAGCACCCCCGGGCCGAGGCCGAGCTCGTCGGCGATCGCGCGGGCGGTCACGGTGTGATCGCCCGTGATCATGCGAACGTCGATACCGGCGCTGAGCGCCATGTGAACGGCCTCCACGGCCTCGGAGCGAAGCGGATCGATGATGCCGACCAGCGCGACGAGGACGAGGTCATGTACGGCCGCCATCGGATCGTCGAGTGCCGCCGACATCGCCTGATCGTCGAGGTCGCGTGCCGCGAACGCGAGCACGCGCAGCCCCCTCTCCGACAGCTGCTGGTTGGCGTCCAGGATCTCCTTGAGGACCTCGTCGATCGGGATCTCCCGGCCGTGCCAGAGCGCATCGCTGCACAACCCCACGACCACGTCGGGCGCGCCCTTCAGGGTCATGAAGTGCCGTTCCTTGAGGAGCCCGCCGGCGAGCCAGTCAGGACGGTCGTGGAAGGTCGCCATGAACTTGTACTCGGAGTCAAACGGCACCTCCGCACGCCGCTCGAGCGAACTACGCGTCCGCTCCGCGTCGGCGCTCATCTTCGCGGCCAGTACGACCAGGGCAGCCTCGGTGGGGTCGCCGATGATCGACTCGTCATCGGCGACCGTGGCGTCGCTACACAGCGTGAGCCCCAACGCCAGGCGCCGGAAATCGGGAAGCTCTGAGCCGGCCACCCCGAGGATCTCGCCAGACTTGCGGTAGCCGCCGCCCTCCACCTGAAACCAGTCTCCGCCGGCCAGCATCGTGGTCGCCGTCATCTGGTTCAGCGTCAGCGTCCCGGTCTTGTCGCTGTTGATCACGGTCGTCCCGCCGAGCGTCTCGACGTCGGCGAGCGATTTCACCACCGCCTTTGACTCGGCTAGCCGCTGAGCGCCGGAGCCCAGCATTGCCTGCACGAACGTCGGCAGGCCGACCGGGATCGAGGCAATCGCGGTCGAGATGCACAACAGCACCACGGTGTCGAAGGACTGACCACGGGCGATGCCAAAAATCGCGATCACCGCCACCGCGAGCCACGCCACGAGCCCGAATACCTTCGTCATCCCGTCCAACTCTTTTTGCAGGGGGGACCGCTGCCGCTGCGTTGAGGTGACCATGTCAGCGATCCGCCCCATCTCCGTCGCCGACCCCGTCGCCGTCACCACCACCGCGGCCGTCCCCCGCGTCACCTGCGTGTTCTGGAACACCATGTTCGTGCGGTCGCCGAGCACCGTCTCGGCATCCAGCACGCTAGCCCCATCCTTTGCCACCGGCGCGCTCTCCCCGGTGAGCGCCGCTTCCTGGAGCTCCAACGTCGCGGAGGTCACGATCCGGCCATCCGCCGGGACGATGTCACCGGCCTCAAGGAGAGTGACATCACCCGGCACCAGGTTCGTCGATTCAACCTCCTCCACGGCACCATCACGGCGGACGCGGGCATGCGGTACCTGCAACTGCGCGAGCGCCTCGACACTCGCCCGCGCTTTCAGCTCCTGAGCCGAGCCCATCACGACGTTAAACGTCACCAGGGCCACGACGAAGATACCGGTCGGAACCTGCCCGACGACGAAGCTCGCCACGGCCACGATCAGCAGCATGATGTTCATCGGGTTAGACAGCTGTCCGCGCGCCACCTCCCACACGCTGGGGGGCGGTTCCTTCGGCAGTTCGTTGGGCCCGTATTGGCCCAGCCGTCGCCCGACCTCGCCTCCGTCCAGACCTTGAACGGGATCGACGCCCAGCTCCGTTGCAACATCTCCCGCCGGCCGGCTGTGCCACCCATCCTTTTTCGGCGGGCTGTGCTCGATCGTCGTCATCTCGATCTCTCCAAGCTGAGTCTCGCGCTACCAGGGCGATCACCAACGGCTGACGAACAGCCATCCACCGCCCGCTGAGCCTACGTCCGCGGCTTGTTACGCAGGCGTGATCGGCGCCCATTCACCCAGGTGAATTTGAAACCACAAGCTTTCTGGGCGGCCTGTGGTGCTCGCGAATGGCGTAATGCAGGTCGCCGCCCTCAGCCCAATAGCCGCTTTTTCTCGGCGTCGAATTCGGCGTCGGTCAGTACGCCGCTATTGCGCAGATCGGCAAGTGATCGCAGCTGGTCGAGCCGCGATGCTGGCGCCGGAGCCGCGGCTGCCGGCTCGGACACGGTCGGCAGCACTACCTTCAATTTGTCGAGGAAGATGATCCCGACGTGCCTCGTCCCCCGGTAGGCCACAGCCTGACGTCGGTACCCGGAGAATCGGTCGCCGCCGATCACAAGCCGCGCCGCGCCTGTGTCCTGACTGATCGCCACGGTCAGTTCCAGCCCGGGCCATGTCGGGGTCGGCCCTGGCGTACGGAAGGCCAGCGTCGTCTCGGCGGCGTTCTGCTGGGTCAGGGCGAATCCGAGCTCGGTCACACAGCGCACGGCGGCCTCGTAGAGCCTCGCGGTCGAGCAGTCCGAGTACTGGACGGATAACGCGTTGCCGCCCGCGAGTTCACGACGCTCGTTCACGGGTTCCATCCGCGGCGCCTGCGGTCATCCTGGCGCAAGCTACTGCGCCAGGATGCGAGCCTTCTCGGCGTTGAACTCCTCCTCGGTCAGAACCCCCTGGGCTTTCAGGTCACCGAGTTGCTTGAGCTGGGTCATTCGATCTGGGGCCGGAGCGGCAGCCGGCGGCGGCGGCGCGGGCTGGGCAGCCTGTTGTTGGTCGTACTGCTGCTGATCTTGGTCGCCCCAGCGGTTGTATTGACGACGGCTGACCCGGTTGGATACCGCCGTCGCGGTACCGGCGACCGCGGCCGTCCGGGCAATCCCACGAAGTAGTCCAGGCATGTTCGCTCCGTTCGATCAGGCCGCCGCTTCGGCGGCGTCGAGTGCGTTGATCAGATCTCGGGCACGGACTCGCTCGAATGCGATCAGTTCCCCGCCGTTGCGTCGCACCGCGGCGACGAACGGCGCTGCCCAGCGGTTTTCATAGACGATCAACAATGCGGCCGTCCCGGGCTCGATCTCCTGCGCGGCCAGCGCCACGTCGTCGTCGCTCAGCAGGCCCGTCGAGGCTCCGACGAACGCGGTCAGATCGCCTGGCCTGTCCTCGTCGAGATCCGCGAGGTCAAACCCGGAGAACGTCCCGTCGTCGTTCTTACGCACGAACAGGGCGTCGAACACGCGGATCAGCCCGCGGTCGACGAGGTCAAGAAACAGCGGGACTGCCTCACCCGTCATCGGCGCTCCCGCCGGGTACCCGATCACGACTACGTCGATCGGGCCCAGCTCCGCGTCGGTGCCGTCATTCATATCGATACCTCCCATCGATGGTGTGTGTTCAAATCAAGGTCCGTTGCTCGCTCGACGTCCACGCGTTCACGCCCCGGGAGAAGCCGACGACGATGGGCTCGGGGCGGGTGGCCGCTGCGAGGGTCGACGACGCTGGCCGCGCCGGACGAAGGCATCGAGGCCGATCGCGACGAGGATGAGGACGACGATCGTGGTGAACGTCTCAGGCGCGGTCTGGATCGTGTCGACCGCGAAGAACCCGAGCACGATCGCGATCACGAGGATCGCGAGTGCGACGATGACCGGGTTGCTGTTCGTGTCTCCCCGGCGCCGCCAGCCGGCGATACCGACGAGCAGGAAGACCATCAGCGACACGGCGCTGCCAACTGACGCGATCGCCGAGAGATTAACGAAATTCGCGACGAGCAGGACAAGGGCTGAGGTGATCCAGAGCCCCGCGTGACGGCCGAGGCGCGAGGTCTCGCCGAAGCTCTCCGGGAACAGGTCGGCCTTCGCCAACTGATTGGTCAGATTGCCCGCGGCATACAGAGTGGCGTTCGTACAACCCGCGGTCGACAATAGCGCGACGATCGCCATGATCGTGAACCCGGCGCTCCCGAGCGTCGGCCGCGCCGCTTCCGCGATCGCGGTCTCGCCGTATCCGATCACCTGAGAGGTGGTGAGCGTCCCGAACACGCCCACCGCGACGAGCACATATGTCAACGAGGTGATCCCGAGCGCGAGTGTCATCGCTCGTGGCAGGTCACGGGAGGGATCGCGGAGGTCGCCGGCGGTGAACGTGATCACGTTGAAGCCGAGGTAGGCGAAGAACGTCAGCGCCACGCTGGCAACGATCTTGTAGAGCGAGGGGTAGCCGCTGAACGCCAGCAGGTGAGGCTGGATGTTGACGATCGTCACGACGATGAAAACCGCGAACACCGCGAGCACGCCCACAACGATCAGCGACTGCGCGTTGGCAACAAATTTGGCCCCGACCAGGTTGATCGCGAGCATTCCGAGGATCAACAGCGTGATGAACAGGTTGTCCCAGCCGCCACTCGCGTGCTGACCGACGAACAGTGAGGTCGCATAGCTACCGAACGAGACCGCAACCAGTGCGCCCACGATCACGATCGCCGCGATGTAGCCGAGCCAGCAGGCGACGCCGACCAGACGCCCTTGCCCGAATCCCTCCATCAGGTAGGTGATCAGACCGCCCGAGGAGGGAAACCGCATTCCCAGCTTGGAGCACACGTACCCGAGCAGCCCGGCGACGACCCCGCCGAGCAGAAACGAGATCCAGACCGCCGCGCCCGCGACCGCACCTGCCTCCCCCAGCAGGGCGAAGATTCCGGCCCCGATCATCGAGCCGACGCCGAGAACGGTCGCGCCGCGGACGGTCAGCGTCTTGGCCTGCTCATCGGCCGCAGGGCCCGCTTGCCGCTGCTGCGCGGGAACGCGAGGAACGCTCACACCTAGCTCCCCTCGGTTATGAGGCCTTTACCGAGGCAAGGTCGATTTTCCCGTCAAGTGTCCTGAAGGTGAACTTCACGGTTCCCTTCGCGCCTGCGCCCGTGAGCTCGCACGAGACCGCTGGGCCGACGTTGACGATGATCGTCTTCACGCAGCTGACACTCGCCTTCGGATACCCCTGCTTTGCGAGCTGCTGCTGGACTGTCGTTGCCACTCGTGTGCCGGAGATCTGAGTGGTGTCATTGAGCGTTGCGACTCGGGTCGGTTCTCCACAAGCCGCAAGCGCCATGCAGAGCGCGACGAGTACACAGGCGGCGATCGGATTCACGAACCGGCGCGATCTCATGGTCCGCCAGGTCCGCCAGGGCCAGGACCGCCAAGGCCGATCGGGTAAGGCGGGACCGGCGCCGGTTCTGTCATGCGACCGCGTTGGCGGTTATAGACGGGGATGCCAAGGGCGAGCGCAGCCGCGGCCAGGAAGAACGGTGCCCAATACAGCCAGAAGCTGTGTCCGCTGTTTCGCGAGTAGAAGATGAATAGGATCGAGAACACGAGCGCGAGAATCGCGACTGTCACGTCCCGCACGAACCGCGGCGTCCTGATTAGCTTTTGATCCGCGCGGCGCCATTTGATCTGCGCCAGGGCCGAGAACCCGTACGGGATCGCGGCGGTGATTCCCGTCATGAGCACCAGCGTCGTGAATGCGTTGGCGCCGCTCGAGCCCAGGTAATTGATGATCATTGCGATCGAGGCGAGCGTCGTCGAGGCGATGATCCCGAAGGCCGGGACGCCGGATTTGGAGATGCGCTTGAACCGGTCTGGGAAGAGGCCGTCCTTCGCTGCCGCGAGCGGCATCTCGGCGCAGATCATCGTCCACCCGTTGAGCGCCCCGATTCCGGAGACTATGACGAGAATCGACATGATCTTGCCGCCCGCGGTTCCTCCGAACATCGCATTGACGGTGTCGGAGAACGGTGCTGTCGAGTTCGCGAGCTTGGAGTTCGACAGAATCCCGAACACCGCCGTGAGCGAGAGCATGTACACGACCGCGGTGGCGAGGGTGCCCAGGATCGTCGACCTGGGGATGTTGCGATCGGGATCACGCACCTTGCCGGCGGCGACCGACGCACACTCGACGCCGAGGTAACTGAACAGCGCAATGGCCATCCCGCCGCCGATCGCGGTGACCGTTCCTTCGCCACTGACGTTGAACGGGTGGTAGTTGGCGCTCTTGATGTAGAACAGGCCAACGATCGCGATGAATCCGACGGCGAAGAACTTGAGGATGGTGGTCACGACTTGGATAGACCCCATGTTCTTCACCCCCGACAGGTTGATCGCCGCCGAGACCCACAGACCCAAGAGCACCAACAGGATCGAGAACCCGCGCTCGTGATCGGTGTTGACGAACTGCTCGACGTACAACACCCACCCGACCGCGATCGCCGCGTTGCCGGCCCACGCCGTGATCCAGTAGGACCACGCATTGGCGAACCCGACCCGGTTGCCATACGCCACTCGCGCGTACGCGTACGGCCCTCCGTCCGCCGGTAGACGCCTGGAGAGCGCCGCGAACAGCAGCGCGAGTGCCAGCGCGCC
Organism: uncultured Solirubrobacterales bacterium; assembly: GCA_963805095.1. Lineage (GTDB taxonomy): Bacteria > Actinomycetota > Thermoleophilia > Solirubrobacterales > Solirubrobacteraceae > Palsa-465. Next base: position 1,354,270 of record CAWDSW010000003.1, on the reverse strand, counting down.
AACGGTCGTGAGGCCCATCGACACCAGGCTGATCGGACCGTAGGCCGCAAGCGAGGTCGGCAGGTTGAAGATCCCGACCCCGATGATGCTGCCGATGATCAGGGCGGTCGCGGTGGTCAGTCCGAATCCCTTGGAGGCGGCCGCCGCGCGGGATGACGTGGATGCGCTGGCGCCCCCTGTGCCGACGGGACTCGTCGGCTGAGGTCGCTGAGAGTCTGTGACGCCTTCCATAGAGTGGGTGCTAGGCCCGCACGCCGTTCGTCGACGCGTCCGCAACGGCGGCAGACGCCCCGTCGGTAGGAGTGACGCGGGTGCCGGCCTCTCCGGTGAGCAGGCGCTGCACATCGTCGATCGACCCGATCGCCGCAACGCCGCCGGTCTGTTCGACGAACTCGGACGCCGCCTTGACCTTGGGACCCATCGATCCCGCGGCAAAATCGGCTCCCTTTAGTTCAGCCGTCGTGGCGGTCCTGATCGGCCGCTGTCCAGGCGCCCCCCAGTCCTGGTAGACGGCGTCGACGTCGGTCACGATCAGCAGCGAGTCGGCATGGATGTCTGCGGCGAGCAATGCGCTGGCGAGGTCCTTGTCAATCACAGCCTCGACGCCCATCAGCCGCCGTCCGGCAGGTACGGGTTCGTCGGCGTAGATCGACGGTATCCCCCCACCACCGGCACAGACGACAACGCTGCCGTGCGCGAGCAGCCACTCGACCGAGTTCACACCAAAGATTCGCCTGGGCCGCGGGGATGGGACCACGCGGCGCACGTGATCGCCGTCGGGTTTGAACGCCCAGCCCTTCTCGGCCTGCAATTGGTCGGCCTCGTCCGCGGTATAGATCGGGCCGATCGGCTTCGTGGGGCTGTCGAACGCGGGATCATGCTGGTCGACCTCGATCATCGTCAGCAGCGTCGCGAGCGGCTTGTTCGCCGGGAGCTGATTGCCCAGCTCCTGCATGATCAGATATCCGATCATCCCTTGGGTCTGGGCGTCCAGCACGTCGAGCGGGTACGTCTCAACGCCGGTATAGGCGGCGCCCTGGAGGGCGAGTAGACCGACCTGCGGCCCGTTGCCGTGCGAGATCACGAGCTCGTGATCGCGAGCCAGCGGGGCGAGTGCGGCGCAGGCGCGCTCGACGTTCTGCCGCTGGTTCTCCGCGGTCATGGGCTCACCGCGCCGGAGCAGCGCGTTCCCGCCCAAGGCGACGACGATCCGCACCTCAATCCTCGAGCGTCGCGACGAGCACCGCTTTGATGGTGTGCATCCGGTTCTCGGCCTCGTCGAAGACGATCGACGCCGGCGACTCGAACACCTCGTCGGTCACCTCGAGCGCATCCAGGTTGTACTTCTCATACAGGTCCGTGCCGACGCTTGTGTCGGCGTTGTGGAACGCCGGCAGACAGTGCATGAACTTCACGTCCGGATTCCCGGTCAGCTCCATCGCTCGTGCATTCACCTGGTAGGGGAGCAGCAACTCGATCCGCTCGCCCCAGACCTCCGCCGGCTCCCCCATCGACACCCAGACGTCGGTGAGCAGCACATCGCAGCCCTTGACCGCCTCCTCGACGCTCTCGGTGAGAGTGATTCTTGCGCCGCTGTGCTCGGCGGCCTTGCGCGCGAGCTCCGTGATCTCGTCTGATGGCCATAGCGAGCGCGGGCTGGCGATCCGCACGTCCATCCCGAGCTTGGCGCCACCGACGAGGTACGTGTCGGCCATGTTGAACCGAGCGTCTCCGAGATAGCAGAAGATCACGTCCTCGAGCCGCTTTGGCACGTGCTCCCGGAAGGTCAGGAAGTCAGCCAGTATCTGTGTCGGATGCCACTCGTCCGTCAGTCCGTTGTAGACCGGCACGCCCGCCCACTTGCCGAGCTCGTCAGCGACCGACTCGCCGAAGCCCCGGTACTCGATCGCGTCATACATCCTGCCGAGCACCCGCGCCGTGTCCTTGACCGTCTCCTTGTGCCCCATGTGCGACCCCGACGGTCCGATGAAGGTGACGTTCGCGCCCTGGTCGTAGGCGGCGACCTCAAACGCGCACCGCGTCCGCGTGGAGTCCTTCTCGAAGATGAGCGCGATGTTCTTGCCGTGGAGGCGCCGCTCCTCGCGACCCTCGCGTTTGGCAGCCTTGAGGTCCGCGGCGAGATCAAGCAGGTAGACGATCTCGTCCTTTGAGTAATCGTTGAGCGTGAGCAGATCACGGCCCCGAAGATCGATCACAGTGCTCATTCGTTGTCCCCTCTCAGGCGTCGCGAAGGACCGGACAGGTCATGCAGTGGCCGCCACCGCGGCCACGACCCAGCTCCTGACCCGCGATCGGGTTGATGTCGATCCCAGCGTTGGCGAGCTTCCTGTTGGTCGCCTCGTTGCGTTCGTAACAGACGATCACGCCCGGTGCCAGCGCGACGACGTTGTTGCCATCGTCCCACTGGTTGCGCTCGGCCTCGAACTCGTCGCCGCCGGTTGTCACCACCTTCAGATCGGTGATCCCACAGGCTTCGCGGACCTCGTCGAGGAACGATCGCTCGGACAGTTTCGCCTTGACGCCGCCGTTGCCGTCGGGCCGGTAAAGGATCGGGAGGATCTGCGACACGACCGGCTCGTAGATCGTCACCAGGTTCCGGTCGCAGAACGTGAACACCGTGTCCAGATGCATAGCCGCCCGCGCGCGAGGCATCAACGCCCCGATCACGAGCCGCGCGGCGCCGGCGACAAACAGATTCTTCGCGAGGATGCTCACGGCGCGGGCGTTGCTGCGCTCGCCCTGGCCGACCAGCAGCACTCCGTCGCCGACCGGCATGATGTCGCCGCCCTCGAGCGATGCGGTCCCCCAATCGTGGTCGAACCCGCCGTACCAGATCTGAAAACCGGCGTCCCGGAAGCGCGGGTGGAAGCGATAGACCGCCTCCAGGTTGAGTGACTCGTGCTGACGCGCGGGCCAGTACATGTGGTTGAGCGAAACGCCGCCGTAGATCCAGGCGCTGGTGTCGCGGGTGAACAGCTGGTTGGGAAGTGGCGCAAGCACGAAATCGGTCGGACGCATCGCCCGCCCGATCGTCTTGACGATGTCGTCGGGAAGCTCCTGGATGGTCACACCACCGGTCAACCTTGTCGCGAGCTCCTCGGCTGGCATCAAGTCCATCCAGTCGCGCAGCTCGTCGGCGAATAGGGCCGTCACCTCCTCGGGACGCAGCCGCCGCGAGAGCACCCATTCACGCGCGTCGCGGTGCTCGAGAGTTTCACGGAGCAGTTCATGGAACAGCAGCACCTCGGCTCCGCGACTGCGTAGGACGTCGGCGAACGCGTCGAACTCCTCCTGCGCCCGGCGCACCCAGATCACGTCGTCAAACAGCAGCGCCTCGCAGTTCGTCGGCGAGAGCCGCTCGTGCGCGAGGTCCGGGCGGTGCACGATCACCGTCCGCAGCGTTCCCACCTCGGAGTGGGCGCCGACCGCCGGTGCGCTTACCGTTTCCATATTCACTCCCGTCGGATCACGTAGGACGTTTCAGTTGAGGCCGCGATTCGCCTCGACGACGAGCAGCCGAGCTGGCTCAGGGCGTCAGGCTAGGACGATCTCGCGGCTTCAGATAGCGCCTCTGGGCCTTTCACCTAGGTGATTGCAGAGACGCGCAGCGTTCACGTTTTAGTCACAACTTGGGCGCGCCACAACTCGGGATGGGCGCGCCGCGAGCGATTCACGTTCACCTGGGTGATACGGCCGGCTGGGCAGCCTTCGGCTCCCGCCGGACGTACCCTCGTGCGGCAGTTTCCCAGAGCGACCGCTGTTCAGGTTTTCCACCGAGAAGGAAACACCGACGGATGAACTCCGAGACCCCCGGCGAGCGATGTTGGCCGCGATCCTGCTTTGATGGTGGCCGAGGTGCTGGACGGGATCTGGGGCACTCCGTCAGCGAGGCAAAATCAAACATCAGCTACAAGGAGGAGATGAATGGCAACGCTAGTTGCGATCGGCTACCCCGATCAGGGGACCGCCGAACAAGCGCGCGACACGGTCGCTCGGCTCGAGTCCGAGTTGATCATCCAGGCGGACCAGGTCGCCTCGATCTCACGCGACCCTGAAGGCAAGTACCACGTCCACACCTCACACGGCGGCGGCACGACCGCTGGCGGCGCGGTCTGGGGGGGCTTCTGGGGGCTGCTCTTCGGCCTTCTTTTCTTCATCCCGTTCGCCGGTTGGGCGATGGGTGCCGGCCTCGGCGCCCTATTTGGCCATATGAGCAAGAAGGGCATCGACAAGGCCTTCCAGGATCAGGTTCGGGACTCCGTCAAGCCCGGGACCTCGGCGCTGTTCATGGTGATCGAGCAGGCAACGCCCGACAAGGCGGTCGCGGCGCTCGAGCAGTATGGGGGCACGGTCATCAAGACCTCGCTCTCAGACGAGGACACGAAGAAGCTCCAGGATGCGCTGACCCCACCGCCTGAGGCAACCGGCGCCGCCTCGTAGACGAACGGCACCGCCCAAGACTGCGGCGGCACCTCGCATTCACAACCGCAACCAGCTGCCGAATCCTTCGCAAGCGGCGGCTGGTTGCTGGTGTGTCAGTGCGCGGGGTTGCCGACCGCCGTCGCGCTGAGGAGCGTCAGTCCGAGATCCGAGACGCGTTGCAGCAGACCCTGAAGCTCAGCCTGATCGCGGACCGGACCGACGAGGATCGTGTAGCCCGCGGCTCGCGTGAGGGTCATCTCTGCAAACGCCGACGCTACCTGATCGCTCAGCTCCCCTTCGACCGTAAGCTGATAGTCCCGAACCGGCACCACCGCAGTCTTGCGCGCTCAGCTGGCCCGCCTTCGCAATCGCGGGGATTCACATAGGTGATTCTGACGGGCCGAGCAATTGGAGCGCGTCCGCGCGGGCGACGGCGTCGGCTCGCGAGTGGACGCCGAGCTTGCGGTAGATCGAGCGCATGTGCGAATGGACGGTATTGGCAGAAAGGAACAGCTCCTGGCCGATCTCACGGGCTGACCGATCCGAACCAAGCTGGCGCAGAACCGCCAGCTCCGCCTCGCTCGGGGGCTCGAGCAGCTCGCCGCTGGCAGCCTGTCCTTTGACCAGCTCCAACCCACGCTCAACGTCAGCCGCCCACGACGGCAGTCGCCCGGTATCGGTCAGCGCGGCGATCGTCTCGTGGGCGTCCCGCAGCGCGGACTGCGCCGCTTCGATGTGGCCGCGACGACACCGCACCTCGGCCAGCATGACGAGCGCCCACGTATGGTCGACCGTGGGCACCTCGTCGCGAAGGAGGCGCTCGGCCGTGGCGAACTCGCGCTCCGCCTCCGCCAGTGTCCCCTCGGCCGCCAGCACGCTACCCAGCGCCGCCGCCTCCATCGCTCCCAACCAGCTGCGGCTGCTCGCCACGCCGCCGATGATCGCCTTGGCCTCGTCCGCATGGCTCCTGGCGGCGGCGACCCAACCGCGTTCGGCAGCGATCAGTGCCAACGTCGTGCGGGCGGCCGCGTGACCCGGTGGTCGACGCTGAGCATCTGGATGCTCGATCGCCCTCATCGCGCTACTCCAGGCCTGATCGAGTTCACCCGCCAGGTACAGAGCCCTCGCGCGGGCGGCCAGAGCTGCCACGAGCACCTCGTCCGCATCCGATTCCGCAATCTCCACCGACCGATGACCCGCGAGTACCGCTTCACCGACGCCGTCGTCAACCGCAGCCGCTGCGACCATCGCCGCCACGCACGCCACATACGGGGTGTAGAGCTCACGGCGTTCGCTCCTGGCCCGCGCTGCGACCGCCAGCAACCGGCGCCGCATCAGCGTCGTTTGACCGACCAGCAGGGCCGCTGTCGCTCCGCCGACCGCCAACTCGGGGAACTCGAGCAGCTGTTCGTTGGGAAGCGCTCCGAGCCAGCGGAGCATCGTCCTGGAGTTGCCGGTCCTGATCATGCGCAGATGGTTGCTGAGCAGCAGGCCGGAGACGAGCTCGTGGTCCTGCGCTGCTGCGGCGTGTTCGGTTGCCTCCACCGGGAATCCTCGTACAGCCAGCCAGCGCGCGGCGCGTCGATGAATCTCGCGCGCGGCCTGCGGCTCGAGCGCATCGAGCTGGAACCGGGCAAAGTCGGCGAATATCGAGTGGATGCGAAGCCAGCCGCCGTGCTCGAGTCGCGTCAAGAACAGATTCGCTTGCTCGAGCTCGGCCAGGACGCGGCTCGAATCCGACCGATCGAGCACTCCGTCGCAGAGCTCGGCGGTGAATCGGCCGATGACAGAGGCGCGCAGGAGGAACGATCGAGTGTCCTCGTCGAGCGAGGCGATCACCTCGCGACCCAGGTAGTCGGCGACGAATCGGTGATTGCCGTCGAACTCGGCCGCCGCCGCGTGTGGATCGTCGACACCGCGCAGCCAGTAGCCGGCGAGAAACAGCGCCGCCGGCCAACCCTCAGTGCGCTCGCGCAGGAGCTCGACATCCGAACTCGCCAGTTCCAGCCCCCCCGCTCGATCAGTAGTTCGTGGGTCTCCTCCGCGGTGAACGCCAGCTGGTCGGCGCGTAACTCGACGAGGTCCCCACGGGCCCGCAACTGCGCGAGCTTCAACGCCGGATCGACCCGGGTGAGGATGATCAACCGTGCGGTCGCCGGGAGCCGTTCGAGGGCGTAGCCGATCAGCTCCAGGCATTCTGGATCGGTCACGTGTTGCATGTCGTCAAGCACGACGACGAGCTCCCGATCGTACCCAGCGATCCCATTCATGAGCTCGTCGATCGGATTGGCGAGGCGTGACCCTGGATCGTTCATGCGCCTGAGCGCCCGCGCGCCGAGACCTTGGCGCACACGATCGACGGCGGTCGCAACGTAACGCCAGAACCGATTCGGGTCGTTGTCTCCCGTGTCGAGCGTCACCCAGGCGAACGCGGTCTCATTGGTGGCGCACCAGGACCGAACCGCAGTCGTTTTCCCGTAACCGGGCGGGGCTGCGACGAGCGTCAGAGCCGCGCCACCGGCCGCGTCCAACGCACGATGCAGACGACGCCGCTCGACCATCCCGCTCCGTGTCCGGGGGGGCGACAGCTTCGCCTCCGCCAGCGGCAGTCCGTGTCCGTCCGGCGGATGGACCGCAGGACGGTCGCGCTCCGCGGACGTTGCTCACCTGGCTCCTCGGCGTCGGCGGTGCGCCCTTGACCTACCAACTCGTGCAGCCTTCATTGACCAACGCACTCCCCCCCATCGCGCAGCTTTGGAAAACAGATTCTCTCAGAGGCTCGAGGCACATAAAACCTGGCTGGCGACCCTCGCGACCGCTTGCGCCATCTCGAGCACTGGGTATCGTCGCTACGACGCATATGCTGATTCACCGAGTCGTACCGCTGGTGATTATCGCTGCGCTCTGGTCGGCCGTGGGATTGGGTGCGGCGAGCGCGGCGAGCGACTCGACGATCACCTGGACCGCGCTGCACCATGTCGACAAGGTCGTCGACCTCACCGAGCCCAACTCGCAGGGAGCGATTCTGGTATCCGCTGGCGGGGGACTTGACGTTCTTACACGCGCCGGCGCAATCAAACCATTCGCGCCCAATTACTCGGCGCCATCCGGTCTTGAGAACTACATGACGCTGTCGACGGGGCTGCGCGTTAGCGCGTCGCATTGCAGCTGGCCCACCGGCAACCTATACACGCTGAGGCTGTCGCACGACCGGGGGATCACGGTCGTCACACCCGAGGGCCGCGTTTCCAAATTCGTCAGCCTGCACCCGCATGGGCTCGAGAACGGGATCGCATTCGATCGGACGGGACGCTTTGGGCACCGCCTGCTGGTCACCGCGACGTCCACGACGAAGCAGGCCACCGGGGTAACCACCCTCTACGCGATCTCGTGCAACGGACAGGTTCAGGTGCTGACCCACTCCGGACCTCGCGTCGAAGGAGGCATGGTCGTCGCGCCGTCGACTTTCGGTCGGTTCGCCGGCGACCTGCTCGCCCCCGACGAGTACACCAGCAAGGTTTACGCGTTCACGCCGAGCGGCCAGGTACGGCTGGTCGTCCGCACCGGCGTTCCAAGCGGCGGCGACACCGGCACGGAGAGCCTCGGGATCGTGCCGGCTCAGTTCGGCCAGGCGCTCGTCTCAGACCGTGGATACCCGCCCGACAAAGACAATCCGGGCGACAACGAGATCCTCAAGGTGAGCCGTGGCGCGCTGACGGCAGCGGGCGTCAGGTCCGGGGAGCTGCTCGCCGTCAGCGAGGGTGGTGCCGACACGGTCATCGTCATCTGCTCCTCGACGTGCCGCACCCGAGACATCGGGCAGGGCCCGCGTCGCGCCCACATCGAGGGCCACGTCGTCTTCACGGCCCCCGGCTGAGGTTGACAGCCGGGCGTTGGGGTGTGCTCTGCCTCCCCGAAAGGAGGCAGAGCACGAAATCCCCTACAGCAGGTGATTCGCCTTCAGGAACGCCTTCGCGACCGAAGCGGGCGACTGCTGATTGAGCTCGACCGCCGCATTGAGGGTGATCATCGCCTTCTGCGTGAGCAGCGCGCTCACTTTATTGACCGTCTTCAGGAAGTCCGGCCCCTCCGCCTGAACCGCGCTCTTGCTCGCGACGAGTCCGACGTTCTGGAAGCCGAAGATGAACTTCGTGTCCTTCAGGACGACGTACTTGCCGCTCCGCAGCTGTGGGTCGGTGGTGAAGACCGCGGCGGCGTCCACCGTGTCCTTGTCAAGCAGCGGGTAGAAGCTGCCGATGTTGACCGGATCGAACGTCGGGTTGACTCCGTAGTACTTCTTCAGGCCGACGAGGCCGTCCGGATCGCGCGTCTGGAACTCGGGCGCCGCGCCCAACTTCACGTTCTTGCCGAGTTTCTTGAGGTCTCCGATCGTGCTCAGGTGGTTCTTCTGGGCATATGACTTCAGCACGGCGATCGCGTCCGAGTCGGTGAACGGGGTCGTTTTCGTGAATACATAGCCGTGGTGCTGGGCCCACGCGCTCGTCTTGCTGGCGGCGGCGGCCGAGCTGGCGGGGTTGGCGGTGATTCCGGCGACGGTCGATAGCAGGGTGCCGTCGTACTCCGGGTAGCCCTGAATCTGACCGGCCTTCAGCGCCGCGAAGGTGACCTCAGTCGAGCCGATGCTCGACTTCAACTTGACCGTGTAGCCCTGCGCCTCGAGTGCCTGCTGGTACAGCGAGCCGAGGATGTACTCCTCCGCGAAGTTCTTATCGCCGAGGACAAACGCAGGCTTGCCGACGCCGGGTTTGGCGGCTGCCGCCCGACCAGATGAACTCGCGCCGGCTGGAGCCGAGAATCCGGCGAGCACGACGCTCATGGCTAAGGCGGTGAGCAACCCCGCCACTGTTGTGCGACCCCTCATGTTGCCTCCTGTCGGTTGTAACCATTCCCCATCTGAAGCGTCCTCCTCTAGAAACTTACTCACGCTTCCTCATGCGGGCTCGCCAACGAGTGCCCCGAAGCCCTCCTCGTGCGTCTCGCCCGACGATCGCCGCAGCGCTGCTGGCGTCAACGCCCACTGAACCCCGGCCAGCAATGCTTCCATCAGCAGCGCCAGCACAGCGATAATGATCGCAGCCCCGAGAACACCTGAGAGGTGGTAGCTGGCCTCGTCGTTGACGATCTCGCCGAGGCTGTCCGCATAGCCGGTCAGAGCACTGATCGTCGTCGTCGAAACGACGAACAGCGCGGCGGTGCGAATGCCGGCCATCACCAGCGGGACCGCGAGCGGAAGCTCGACCCGTCGGAGGATCTGCCAGCCGGTCATCCCCATCCCTCGAGCCGCGTCGACGACGTCGCGGTCCACCTGATCGATGCCGACGTAGCAGTTGGTGATGATCGGCGGTACCGCCAGCACGATCAGCGCCAGCAGCACGTTCTTCAGCCCCAGGCCGAGGATCGCGACACCGATCGCCAGCACCGCCAGACTCGGCAGAGCGCGCCAGATGTTCCCCAGATTGATCGGCGACGAACGATCCGCGATGGATGTGCCCGAGCCAGAGACCCAATGGCAGCGCGATCACGAGCGAGATCCCCATCGCGATCGCGGCGATCTTCGCGGTCCCGAGCGCGTAATAGGCGAGCGTCGGCAAGTGCGGCTGGCCCGGGATCTGGCCGTTGCGCCCGATGAACCTGAATGCCTCGACGAAGTTATTCACGATCGGCCTCCGCTAGACGGCGCGCGCCCGCACCCACGGAGTCAGGAGCCGCTGGACGCCGACGAGCAGCGCGTCGGCGGTGATCGCGAGTGCCACCGCAAGCACTCCGGCGGCGATCAGCTCGGTCTTGAAATCGGAGTTGCTGATCGCGGTGAGGATCGGACCGCCGAGCCCGCCGGCGCCGATCAGCGAAGCGATCGTGGCCAGCGCGATCGTCGTCACGGTCGCGATCCGCAAGCCGGCGATGATCGCCGGCAGAGCGAGCGGAAGCTCGACCCGCAGCAGCATTTGGCGGCGGGTCATCCCCATCCCCGCGGCCGCATCGCGCACCTCTGCCGGCACCTCGCGCAAGCCCGTGAGCGTGTTGCGGAAGATGATCAGCAGGGTGTAGGACACGAGCGCGACCAGGGCCGTCGTTCGGCTCAGCCCCAGCCCCGGCACCGGAACCAGCAGCTCGAACAGCGCCAGCGCCGGGATCGTGTAGAAGATCGTCGTGACGACGACCACAGGCTGCTCGACCCAGCGGTGGCGGTATGCGAGCAGCGCCGCGCCGCTGGCGATGACAAATCCGATCGCGACTGCGATCACCGTGAGCACGATGTGCTGCCGCAGCGCCGGCCACAGCACGCTGTCCCAGTTCTTCGAGAACCAATCCCAGCAGAACAGGCGGTTGGCGCGCTCGCAGGCGAACGCCTTCGGACCTCCGAAATTGGGAATAACCGGCCCCCCGGCCGCTGTCGCCAACGCGTGACCGGTCATTCGTCATCCCGTTCGGATTGACCCGGCGTGCCATCGACTGATGCGCCCGGCCCAAACAGGCTCCCGATCAGCTCCAGCGTCGCGATCCCCACGACCGCGCCGTCATCGTCGACGACGGTCAGCGGCGCACCGCCGGCCGCCAGGACCGCCGACAGCGCGTCACGGACGCTGGTCTTTTCGGGCAGTCGCAATCTGCCGGGCCGCAATCCGTTCGGAGACAACAGCTCTACCTCGGCGAGGGTCGTGAGCCCGAGCCGCTTCAGCGCCCGGTCGGCGCCGACGAAGTCCGCGACGAAATCGTCGGCCGGAGCGGTTAGGAGCTCCGCCGGGGTCGCGTACTGGGCCAGCACCCCGCCCTCACGCAGGATCGCGATCCGGTCGCCCATCTTGATCGCCTCGTCGATGTCGTGGGTGACGAACACGATCGTCTTGCGGACCTGCTCCTGCAACCGCAGGAACTCGTCCTGCAAGCGGGCCCGGGTGACGGGATCGATCGCTCCGAACGGCTCGTCCATCAGCATCAGCGGTGGATCGGCCGCGAGCGCCCTCGCGACCCCGACCCGCTGTCGCTGGCCGCCGGACAGCTGGCTCGGATAACGTCGACCGATCTCCTGATCGAGGCCGATCAGCTCGAGCAGCTCATCTACGCGCGTCGCAATCCGCCGGCGATCCCAGCCGAGCAGCTTCGGAACCGTCGCGATGTTCTCGCTGACGGTCTGGTGCGGGAACAGGCCGCCCTGCTGGATGACGTAACCGATCTGCCGCCGCAATTCGGTCGGGGAGGAGCGCAGAACGCTGCGCCCGCCGATCAGGATGTCGCCGCTAGTCAGGGGAATCATGCGGTTGATCAGCCTCATCGCGGTCGTCTTGCCGGACCCCGACGGGCCGACCAGCACGCACACCTCGCCAGCCGCGACCTCGAGGCTGAGAGACTGAATCGCCGGCTGCCGCTGGCCCGGGTAGCGCTTCTGGACGTCGCGCAGCTCGAGCGTCGCCGCCTGGCTTACCCGCTCCGATCCAGCTCGGGCGACGGCCGCCTGGCCGCGCCCCGTCTCCCCGGCGTTAATCGCGATCGACAAAGGATATGGGACCCCCGCAGCGGGCCTTTTCCGGTTGCAGCACGCGGTAGGGTTACAACAAGCTGGACGAGGGTAGCTGCCGTGCACCAAGGAGAGGGACAAGGTGCTGAACGCGCGCGATCCAGGACCGCCGGGAGCCGCTTGACAGGATCCAGACCGCTCGGCTCTGGTTCGAGACAGAATACGAACCGGTCGCTGCGGTGCTGGACAGGACGACTTTCTCGAAGGCCAGACGGAGACGGATGCGTACATGCGGGCGACCTCCGAGCGGTACCGGCTGCTCCGCACCCACCAGTGGAGCGAGCAGGCGTGGGAGTGGGTCGCAGGGACCAGCTCTCCGCGAATGTCGTAAAAAAGTCAACGCGCAGCGATGAATTTCGCTAGTCCCCGGCATCTAATAGGAGGATGAGAGCGATGGTTGCGACCGAGTCGAGGAGTGTCGCCCGGGCGGCCGCCGTGACGCTTGTGCTCGCCGGCGGTTGCTGGGTGTTGACCGTCCGGCAGATGAGCGGGATGAATATGGGGGTTGGTACCGAGCTCGGGTCGCTCGCGTTCTTCCTGGGGATCTGGGCGCCGATGATGGCCGCGATGATGCTGCCGGGCGCGGTGCCTGCGATCTTGCAGCGGGCCGGGAGCAGTGGCGTTTTGCGCGCCGTCACACCGTTCGTGACGTCCTACATCGCCGTCTGGACCCTCGTCGGCGTTCTCGTTTACGCGCTCTACAGGCCACATGGGACGCTGCTGGCGGCCATCGTTGTGATCGCCGCCGGCGTCTATGAGCTGACTCCGATGAAGCGTCGTTGCCGGGAGCGTTGTCGTGAGCGAGTCGAGTCCGGCTTCGGGTTCGGACTCGAGTGCGTTGGCTCGAGCATCGGGCTGATGGCCGTACTGGTGGTGGTGGGAGTGATGAGCATCGCGTGGATGTCGGTGATCACGATCGTGCTCGTCGTCCAGAAGCTGCTTCCGGCGCGAATCGCGCTCGATCTACCGATCGCGCTGGCGATCCTCGCGCTCGGGCTCGTGATCGTGATCTCGCCCTCGTCGGTCCCCGGGCTGATGCCCCCAATGTGAAGGAGACGACGATGACTGATCACGGGCGATTGAGGGAATCGGACATGCCAGGGCTTGAAGGCAAGGTGGCTGTCGTGGTCGGCGCCAGTCGCGGTCTCGGCCGCGGGGTCGCCCAGGCCCTCAGCGCCGCGGGCGCCACCGTGGTCGCGATCGGGCGCGATCAGGCGGGGCTCAGCGAGCTCAGCGCCGCGAGCCCATCGCTGGAGATCACCGTCGCCGACGCGACCGATCCGGCACTGGCGGCCAGTGTGATCCAGTCACGCGATCCCGACGTCCTGGCGGTGATCGCCGGCGCGACCCCGACACTCCAGCCGATCCACGAGCAGACCTGGGAGACGTTTTCGGAGAACTGGGAGGTCGACGTGCGGCTCGCGTTCAACTGGTTGGGCGAGGCGCTGCGCAAGCCGCTTCGACCGGGCAGCAGGGTGCTGCTGATGAGCAGCGGCGCCGCTGTGATGGGCTCACCGCTGAGCGGCGGCTACGCCGGTGCCAAGGCAACGATCAGGTTCATGGCCGCGTATGCCGACGAGGAGGCGCGCCGCGCCGGACTCGGGATCCGGGTACTGGCGGTTTTGCCGCGACTGACGGCCGCGACCGGCCTGGGCCTACCCGCGGTCCGCGCCTACGCGGCGCGCCAGGGAGTCAGCGAGGAGCAGTACGCGTCCAAGGCAGGCCCGCCGGTCACTCCCGAAAGCGCGGGCGAGGCGTTCCTGTCGCTCGCCGCCGGCGATCTCGGCGACGACGTCGCCTACATGCTGACCGGCGCCGGGCTGGCCGCGGCGCCCGTGCCCGTGCCCGGGCCTCAGGCCCGCCCACGCTGAGCGCTTTGGAGGTTATGCCGGGCCTGACCGGCATAACCCTCCAAACCGTCCGCCGCGCTGACGCCCGGGAGCCCGCGTAGCGGAAGCCGCCTTTAGCGCATCTTTGACAGCGCCGTGCCAACCTTGCCCGGCGCATGGACCCAACTCGACTCCCCATCGCCACACCGCGTGTCGAGCGCGACTCCCTCGGGATCCTCAGCGACGCAGAGTCCCGAGCACCGGAGACCCTGACGCTCGCCGCTCGGCATCTCGACCAGTCATTGGTCGAGGTTCTCGGGATCCTCGGGTTCGATCGTGAGTACGTTTCGGCCAAGGGCTCGTACCTCTACGACGCCGACGGTCGTGGGTACCTTGATATGCACACCGGCGAGGGGTTCGCGAGCCTCGGCCACAACCACCCCGGCGTCCGCGAGGTGCTCCAGGCGACGCTCGCCTCCGACCTCGTCGACGGCGTCCAGATCCACTATTCGGTGCTGGCCGGCATGCTCGCCGAGGAGCTGTCGCAGCGGCTCCCGCGTGGACTCGATGCCGTGTACTTCGCGAGCGGCGGGGCCGAGGCGGTCGATTCAGCGATGAAGTTCACGCGGGCGGCGACCGGTCGACACCGGTTCGTCTCCTGCGACTCGAGCTTTCACGGCGTCACCCTCGGGCCACTGTCGCTGGTCGGCGACGAGTTCTTCAAGGAAGGGTTCGGCCCGCTGCTACCCGGCTGTGCGCGAGTCCCATTCGGAGACCTGGACAGGCTGGAGGCGGCGCTACGCAAGCGCGACGTGGCCGCCTTCATCGTCGAGCCGATCCAGGGACGGATGGTGACGATGCCGCCGCCAGGGTATCTGCCTGCCGCGCGAGAGCTGTGCAGGCGCTACGGCACCATGTTCGTCGTCGACGAGATCCAGACCGGCCTCGGACGCACCGGCAGGTGGTTCGCGCTCGAGAATTCGAGCACGCCCGCCCCGCCCGCCCCGCCTGCTCCTCCGACCCTCGAGCCCGACATGGTGCTGGTCGGCAAAGCGCTCAGCGGCGGCTACATGCCGGTCGCCGCGATGGTCACGACTCGCGAGATCTACCAGCGCGCCGTCGGCACCCTCGAGCGTTCCTACGTCCACCAGTCCACCTACGGCCGCAACCGCCTGGCGATGGCCGCCGGCCTCGCGGCGCTCCGGATCATCGAGCGCGATCGCCTCCTCGAGAACGCCGCTCGCGTTGGTGGCCTGCTCCGCGATGGTCTCGGCGAGCTTCGCAACCGCTACGAGATGGTCGGCGACGTCCGCGGCGCCGGGTTGATGCTCGGGATCGAGCTGACCGCTCCCGGCGACCGCTGGGCGCGGGTCAACTGGCGCCTGATCCATCTCGCGAGCGAGGGGCTGTTCCCACAGCTGATCGTGATCCCGCTGCACCGCGACCACGGCGTGATCACGATGGCATCGGGCAAGAACGACGTGATCAAGCTGCTGCCGCCGCTGACGCTGTCCGAGGCCGAGGCCGGGCGCTTCCTCGACGCCTTCGACACGGTGCTCGCCGACTGTCACGGCGCCGCCGCCAAGAACTGGGGCGTCGTCCGAGACATCGCAACTGCCACCCTGCGCCGCCGGATCGGCCGTCAAGACGACACGCTCGCGACAGCGCCGTTCCGCGGCACCCCCGTCGACCCGGACCGCGGCGAGGTCTGCCTGCTGACCGGTGCGACCGGCTTCATCGGCGGTCACCTGGCCCAGCGGCTGGTGGCCGACGGGTACCAGGTCCGTTGCCTGGTTCGGCAGGACAGCGACACCTCGCTGCTCGACCGCCTCGGGGTGGAGCTCGCGATCGGCGATCTCACCTCTCCGCGGTCATTGACACGCGCGGCGGCGGGCTGCAACTACGTCCTGCACTGTGCTGCCCTGGTGTCGGACTGGGCGACCACCCGGGAGATCAGCGAGATCAACGAGCGCGGAACCCGTGACCTCGTCGGCGCCTCGGTCGCCGCGTCGGTCAGGCGCTTCGTCCACTTCAGCACCACCGACGTGTACGGGTATCCGGGCCACGCAGCCGTCGAGGAGAACTTTGCGTCGACGAGGTTCCGCAACTGGTACGCCGAGACCAAGCTGGCAGCCGAGCGTGAGGTCAGGCACGGCGCCGAGCAGCACGGCCTGCCCTCGGTGATCCTGCGGCCGGCGACCGTGTACGGACCGCGGTCCACCGAGGTCGTAGGGGAGATCGCCCGGGCGATGCGCCGCGGGAACATGGTGCTGGTCGACCGCGGACGGGCGGTGGCGGGACTCTGCTACGTCGAGAATCTCGTCGATGCCGCGGTACTCGCACTCCGCCACGACTCGGCCTCCGGCGAGGCGTTCAACGTCACCGACGGCCTTGACGTCACCTGGAAGCAGTTCACCGACGACCTCGCCCACGGGCTCGGCTTCCCGCAGGTGCGCTGGAGCGTGCCCTACTGGCTGGCCCACGGTTTGGGGACCTCCTGCGAAACCGGCTATCGCGCCCTGCGGCGTGCGACCCGCGTGTCGACGCCGCCGCTGCTCTCCCGGCAGGCGGTGAACGTCCTCGGCAGCGACCAGGACTTCAGCAACCGCAAGGCGCGGGAGCTGCTCGGCTGGGAGCCGCGGGTGGGCTACCCGGCGGGGCTCGAGGCGACGGTGGCCTGGTTGCAGGCGCACGGCCTCAATCGTCAGTAGAACGCCGCTGCGACGGCCCGCCGGCCAGGGCCCAATAAAGGGCCAGGCCCGCCAGATCGGCCAGCAGCAGCAAGCAGACGACGATCGCGGACAGCGACGAGCTCACCGCGAACAGCGCCAGCGCGACTGCGGCGGCGGCCAGCTCGGAGTACGTGACCGAGCCGAGCATCCGCCGCAGGAAGGCCGCATGCCCAGCGAGATAGAGGGCCACCCCGCCACACAACGCCAGCCGGAACGCGTCCTGGAGCGGGTCGTCGAATGCCATCACCGCGGCCCTTGCGCCGACCGCAAACACGAGAATTCCGGAGACCAGCGGCAGGTGCAGGATGCTGTAGCCGTCGGAGGCTGCGAGCACCGGTTCGCGGCTGTGGCGCAGCGCGTCCCGGGCGAGCCCGGCGGCGCGATCGAAGTAGATCCACCACAGGGCGATCGTGATCCCGAGCGCGATCGTGACGACCGCGACCGATCCGGCACTCGGGTCGGAGGTGACCGCAGTGCCGATGTCGACGATCGACTCGCTCAGGCAGATGATGATGAACAGGCCGAAGCGCTCGGCAAAGTGCGTGACCGCGACCTGCTGCAGCCCCCGAATGCGGTCGCGGCCGATCCACACGGGCCCGGCGTAGTCGATCGCGGCTGCCGCGACCCACAGAATCACCCGCGCCGTGCCGCCGGTCAGCGCGCCGGCGATCAGCAGCACGATTCCGATCATGACCGTGCCCGAGAAACCCGCGATCGCCCGTAGTTGGGCTCCGCCGCGCCTCGACGCATCTACATAGAGGAGCAGGTGCAGTACCCGAACGCCGGCGTACGGGAGCGCGAACAGCAGCCCCTCGCTGCCCAGCGCGTGCGGTACCCCCAGCGCCACGAGGAAGACCAGCACGGTCGCGAGCAGCATCGCCACCCTGAAGCTGGTCGCGTCCGGGGCCTGGGCATTGGCGACCCAGGCGAATGCCGACCACGCCCACCAGATCAAAGCGAGCACCAGCATCGAGCGCCCGAATCCGGCCCACGAAAGGTCGTCGGCGAGCAGCGTGGTGACGCGGGTGACCGCGAACACGAACACGAGGTCCCACAGCAACTCCACCTCGCCGGTGCGGCGTTCGGCGACCTCCTCGACCGGACTCTCGGGCGCCGACTCGGAGTCGGCGGCCTGCTCGACCACCGGTGCCAGCGACTCCGGCGACTCGCTCACCGCTGTCGCTCGGCGAGCTCCCGGGCCACCGTCAATGCCCGTGCCGGATCAACCCCGGCGACGGCCGCGAGCCAGCATGAGACCGGCGCGGCCTGTCGCTCGGAGGCGTGTGCGGCGACCCCCGCCAGCGCCAGCAGCGTCTCGACGTCCTCCGCGCTCGGCGGTGCGAGCCCCAGCGCTTCGGCGTACGCCGCAAGCCAGTCTCGGGCGTCGAGGTCGCGTTCAGCGCTCATCCGCGACTCCGATCTGTCTCCCAGCGCAACCCAAGCCGATCGAGCTCGACGGGGGTGTCGACATCGAACAGGGCGCGTGCTTCGAGCCCGGCGGGCCAGTCCGGCTGGGCGGCCATCGTCACTCCGGGGCGCGCGAGCAACGCCCTCATCGCCCGCTCACCGCCGGCGAGCAGGGCCTCGACGGCGTCGAGGTCTGACGCGGACCACCGGGCGCAAAGCGGCTGTGGACTGCCGGCGACGATGGGCACCACCGACCCCTCCCCCGGCCAGCCGGCGAGCGCCTCGAGCGTCTCCCGCGAGACCAGCGGCAGGTCGCAGGCAAGCACCAGCGCGCCGCCGTCATGACCGGCCTCGCGGAGGAACCGCACGCCCGCGCCGACCGCCGCCAACGGCCCGGCTCCGGGCGGATCCTCGAGCACCACGTCGAGGCCGGATCGCGCCGGCCCGACCTCGACCGCCGGCGCAGTGACCTCCAACAGCAGTCCCCCCGCGCGCTGCGCGAGCGCGACGCCATCGACCCGGATCGATGCCTTGTCGAACCCCATCCGCCGACTGCCGCCACCGGTCAACAAAATTCCCGCAACCGCCACGAGACTACAGTCTGACGGTATGCGCCAGGCCCCCGGCACGGTCGGTCACCAAGCCCCGGGCTCGATCACACTGATCACACGTGACGGCGAGCAGGACGCCGTCGCCGTCGAGGAGCCGCTGGAGATCCGGGTCGACGGCGAACCCGTCGCGGTGACGATGCGAACTCCCGGCCACGACGGGGAATTGGCGCTCGGCTTCCTCTTCGGCGAGGGCCTGATCGATTCCGGGCGAGCGGTCTCGCTCACTGACGATCTCGCCGCCAACACGGTCGACGTCGCAGGACCGCTGCTGCGCCGACCCGCGAGCCGGCGTTTCTACACGACCTCGTCGTGCGGCGTCTGCGGGAAGGGAGCGATCGAGGAGATCGCCGTTCACGCGGCAGCGCCCGCGGCCGGATGGAGCGGCGCTCCGCTCAGCCGTCGGCTGCTCGCCTCCCTGCCGGACCGGCTTGTGCAGCCCGGTTTCAAACGCACCGGCGGCCTTCACGCAACCGGTCTGTTCGACTCCAGCACCGAGCTCGTCTGCGTCCGCGAGGACGTCGGTCGCCACAACGCGATGGACAAGGTGATCGGCTGGGCGCTTCAGGATGGACGGCCGCCGCTCGGGGACTGCGTGCTGTGCGTCAGCGGCCGGCTGTCGTTCGAGCTCGTGCAGAAGGCGGTCGTCGCCGGCGCCCCGGTGCTGATCGGTGTCGGTGCCCCCACCTCGCTGGCCGTGTCGCTCGCCCGCGAGTACGGCCTCACCCTCGGCGGATTCGCCCGCGGCGAGCGGATCAACATCTACAGCGGCGCGGACCGGCTGCCCCAGGCGCCAGGTCCGGATGCTGGTCCCACTAGACCAGCATCCGGAAGCAGACCACGGGAGTAGCCTGACTACGCATGCGATACGACCGCGGTGACGACCTGCCCGATCAGGCGAGCGGCCCCCAGAAGCATGCGGCGGGACTTCCGGCGGTAATCGAGGCTCTCCGCCAGAGCCTGCGCCAGATGGGACCGCGGCGGACGCTGCGAACCCTGACTCACCTCAATCAGGTCGAGGGGTTTGATTGCCCCGCCTGCGCCTGGCCCGATCCGCAGGGCCACCGGCACGTCGCCGAGTTCTGCGAGAACGGCGCGAAGGCGGTGGCCGAGGAGGCGACGACGCGTCGTGCCGACGCGGCGCTATTCGCGAGCCACGCCATCGCCGAGATGGAGTCGCGGTCCGACCATTGGATCGGCAAGCTCGGTCGGCTTACCGAGCCGCTCCATGTCGGCCCCGGGGGCACGCATTACCGGCCGATCGCCTGGGACGACGCCTACGAGCTGATTGCCCGTCACCTGGCGGCGCTCGACTCGGCGGACGAGGCGATCTTCTACACCTCCGGGCGCACCAGCAACGAGGCCGCCTTCCTCTACCAGGCGCTCGTCCGGGCGCTCGGGACCAACAACCTGCCGGACTGCTCGAACATGTGCCACGAATCAAGCAGCACCGCGCTCGGCCAGACGATCGGGATCGGCAAGGGCAGCGTCACCCTCGAGGACATCCACCAAGCGGATCTGCTCGTCATCGTCGGCCAGAATCCCGGCACCAACCACCCCCGGATGCTGAGCGCGCTCGATATCGCCAAGCGCCGCGGGCGCCAAGATCGTCTCGATCAACCCGCTGCCCGAGGCCGGGCTGACGCGCTTCAACGACCCGCAAACCCCGCGCGGGATGCTCGGGCTCGGCAGGCATCTGGCCGACCTGCACCTGCCGATCCGCGTCAACGGCGACCTCGCGTTCTTCCAGGCCGTCAACCGCAGGCTGATCGACGCGGGCGCGATCGACCGCGCGTTCGTCGAGGAGTACTGCGAGGGCTTCGAGGAGCTGCGCGACACATCTCAGCAGGCTCGACCCCGACCTGGTCGCCGCGCGGCACCGGGCTGACCGACCAGCAGATTGATGCCTTCACCAATTTCGCCACACACTCGCAGCGGACGATCGTCTGCTGGGCGATGGGTCTCACCCAGCACAAGAACGCGGTCGCGACGATTCGCGAGATCGTCAACTTCCTGCTGCTGCGCGGGAACATCGGCCGCCCGGGCGCCGGCCTCTGCCCGGTGCGCGGCCACTCCAACGTCCAGGGCGATCGGACGATGGCTATCACCGAGCGCCCCTCTAGCGCGCAGCTCGACGGGATGGAACAGGCGCTCGGCTTCCCGATGCCGCGAGAGCACGGCGTCGACACCGTCCGGCGCGATCCGCGCGATGCGCGACGGGCGTGCGCATCTGTTCATGGCGATGGGCGGCAACTTCCTGTCGGCCGCGCCGGACACGGCGGTGACCGCGGCGGCCCTGCGCAACTGCGCCCTGACGGTTCACGTGGCGACCAAGCCGAACCGCTCCCACCTCGTCCACGGACGTGAGGCCCTGATCCTGCCCACGCTCGGCCGCACCGACCGCGACTTCCGCGGCGGCAAGGAGCAGCTCGTCACCGTCGAGGACTCGATGAGCGCGGTGCACGCCTCGCGTGGCACGCTCGACCCCCCTTCCGAACAGCTGCGCTCCGAGGTTCAGATCATCTGCGATCTGGCACAGCGGACCGTCGGGAACATCGGGACCCTGCGCTGGTCAGAGCTGGCAAACGACAACGACCTGATCCGCGACCTGATCGAGGCAGCGATCCCGGGCTTCGAGCGCTTCAACCAGCGAATGGAGCCGGGGTTCACGCTGCCCAATCCGCCACGCGACGCCAGACGTTTCGAGACCCCGAGTGGCCGCGCCCGGCTGACGGCCAACCGCCTCGAGGTCGTCGGCGTGCCCGACGGCGCGATCCTGCTGCAGACCGTGCGCTCTCATGACCAGTACAACACGACCATCTACGCGCTCAACGACCGCTACCGGGGAATTCACGCAGGCCGGCGGGTCGTGCTCGTCAACCCGCTGGACCTGGCCGGCCTCGGGGTCGCCGACGGCGACGTCGTCGACCTTGTCGGGATCGCGGAAGATGGAGTCGAGCGTCGCGCGAGCCGTTTCCGAGTGGTCTCCTACCCGACCTCGAGGGGCTGTGCCGCCGCCTACTACCCAGAGGCCAATGTGCTGGTGCCGCTCGACAACGTCGCCGACGAGAGCGGCACGCCGGTGTCGAAGTCGATCGTCGTCCGACTCGAGCGGGTGCCCGCCACAGCGCCAGCCGTTGCGCCGGTTGAGGTCATTGCGAGTTCAGGTACGTGATCACCGCCAGCACTCGGCGGTGATCGTCGGGCGACTGCGGTAACCGCAGCGAGCCGAAGATGCTCTTGACGTGCTTCTCGACCGTGTGGTCGGTGACGAACAGACGCTCGGCGATCGCCCGGTTCGAGCGCCCTTCGGCCATCAGCGCCAGCACCTCGCGCTCGCGGTCGGTCAGGCGCTCGAGCGGATTTCCGGCCTGCCGACGCCGGCCGACGAGCTCGCCGACGACCGCGGGGTCGAGCACCGAGCCGCCGTTCCCGACCCGGTTGACGCTCGAGCTCAGCTCATCCAGGTCTGAGACGCGCTCCTTCAGCAGGTAGCCGACCCCGTCGGTACCGGACGACAGCAGTTCCAGCGCGTATCGCGTGTTGACGTGCTGGGAGAGCACCAGGATGCCGATCTGCGGCCAGCGCGCGCGGATCGTCTTGGCGGCCCGCAGGCCCTCGTCGGTGTGGGTCGGGGGCATCCTGATGTCGACGATCGCGAGGTCGGGCAGCGTGCGCTCGACGAGCTCCAGCAGCTCGTCGCCGTCGCTGGCCAGCCCGGCGACCTCGAACCCCGCCTCCGCAAGCAACCGCGAGAGCCCCTCCCGGAGGATCACCGCGTCGTCGGCAAGCGCTACCCGCACGGGATCTCCGCCCGCAGCGTTGTGCCACGTCCGGGCGGACTCGCGATCATGAAAGTGCCGCCGAGGGCATCGACGCGGTCGGCCAGCCCACGCAGGCCCGAGCCGCCGGATGTGCTCGCGCCGCCGATCCCGTCGTCGGCGATCTCGATCACCAGCCGCCGATTCTCATCGGCGGCGGTCACCCGGACCTGGCTGCCGTGCGAGTGCTTGGCCGCGTTGGCGAGCGCCTCGCTCGCCAGGAAGTAGGCCGCGGTCTCGATCTGATCCGGGAGCCGGCGGTCGATCGAGGCTTGCAGGCGCGTCGGGAGCGCGGCCTTGCCGCAGAGCTCGTCGAGCGCCGCCGAAAGTCCGCGTTCGACGAGCAGCGGCGGGTTGATCCCGTGGGTCAGCTCCCGCAGCTCTTCGAGCGCAACCGCCAACGCCTGTCGCGTCTCCCTGACGAGCGGCTGCGCGCCGGCGAGGTCGGCCGGCAGCTTGCGCTCGAGCAGCCCTAGCGACATCGCGATCTGGACGAGCCGCTGCTGGGTGCCGTCGTGGAGGTCGCGCTCGATCCGGCGGCGCTCGGAGTCGGTCGCTTCGACCAGCCGGGCGCGCGAGGCCTGTAGCTCCACCAGCCGGGCACGCAGCTCGGCCTGCAGGCGCTCGTTCTCGAGCGCCAGGCTGGCGGCGGCACATACCGAGCGGACGAGCTCGGCGTTGTGCTCGAGCACCGGATCGTGGATCAGCACCGCGATCGGCTGGCCGTCGCGCTCGACAGACGTAGCGATGCGCGAGCCGCCGGGCTCGGGAAGCTGGACGAAGCCACCGTCGCCATCGACGTAGCGACGCTCCGCCGGGAACCAGTACGCGAGCTCGAGCGACGGATCGCCGAGCGCCCGAGCGAGCGCCTTCCCGAGCTCCATCGACGTACCCGGTTCGCCGAGCTCGACAACCAACCCGGCGACCTTCCCACGGGACAGCCGCCGCTGCAGGAACACGTACAGCACCGCGATCGGGACGCTCGCGAACAGCCACCGGAAGACCGTCGACGGCAGCGCCCCAAGGGGGTCGCCGAGCAGGTCGAAGACAACGGTCCACCCTAGAGCAGCGAGCGTCAGGCAGCCCGCCACCACGACCGGCGCGATCGCCCTGCGCCGTGCGGCGCCGGCGCGCAGCCAGCGCCGGATCAGCAGAAGGATCGTGAAGCCCACCAGGATCAGGCCGACCAGACGCTCGAACTTGAGCAGGCCGAGCGCCAGGCGGTTGTCGTGGACCACCTGGACGACGTTGCGCTCGCATCCGCTGCACCACAGCCCCGCCCGGCTCCCGATCAGCAACGCCACCAGTTGCAGACTGACCACCGCCAGCGCCACGCCCAGCAGCCGACGCTCGAGCCGTGTCAGGCGTCCCGACGGGAACGACAGCAGCAGATACAGCATGCCGGCGATCCAGTAGGACTGGACAGCGATCCCGAGCGTGTTCAGCCACGGCGTCGTCGCGTTCGTCAACTCCTCTGCGAACCAGGCGAAGCCGATCAGCACCATCGCCGGTCCCAACCGGTTCTCAGGGCGCGCGCGCCACGACCCCAGCCCGCAGCCGAACAGCGCGGCGCCGACCAGGAACTCCAGCCCAGGCCCGGGCTCGGTCGGCCGACCGGCTGGCGGGCGGGCCGACAGCTTCACGGCGGCGATCCCGGCGAGTATCCCCGCGAGCGCGACCGCCCACAACGCCGCACGGCTCCTGCCCATGTGCTGAAGCCTCGCGGTCACTCGCTCGTTCACGTGCTCACTCACTCGGTCGCGATCGCCGATAGGACGTCGAGATCGGCGGCCCGGCGCGCGGGCCAGATCGCGGCAGCGACACCGAGCAACGCTGACAGGATCAGGAAGACCACCAGGCTCGAGATCGGAACGCCGATGTTGGTCACGCTCGAGTTACGCAGTGAGGATGACATCGCCAGCCCCAGGCCGGTGCCAATGACGATTCCGATCACGGCGCCGAACAGGGAGATGATCACCGATTCGGAGCGGATCATCCGCTTGACCTGGCGGCGCTTCATTCCGACCGCCCGCAGCAATCCGATCTCGTGGGTGCGTTCGAACACGGACAGCATCAGAGTGTTGACGATCCCGATCAGGGCGACAACGACCGCCAGCGCCAGCAGCACGTAGATCAGGCCCAGCAGCTGGTTGACGCTGTGCTGCTCGGAGGCCAGGAACTGTTCACGGCTCTGAATGCTGAGGTTTGGATAGGCGTGCAGCTCGCGGTTCAGCGTACGCTCGAAATGTGTAACGCCCGGAGCGGTGCTGACCAGGACCGCGTTCAGCAACGGATGGTCGAAGTGGTGGACGAAGAAGGCGGCGCCGGTGATGTAGCTACCGGCGAGCGGGTTGTAGGCGTAGATGCCACCCACTCGCATCGTCGTCGACCCTGTCTGCGCGAAGGTCACCGGAACGACCGATCCGACGTGCAGGTGCTGAGCGCTGGCCGTATTGCTGTCGACCAGCAGCGCGCCCGCCGCCAGCGCCGCCGCCCCGCGGCCCGCGAGGATGTGGAGGTTCACGGTTCGCTCCAGGCCGCCGGGCGACAGCGCCGCGATCCCCTGAAGCGAGCCGCGGATCTCGAACTGCCCCTTGAACACGAGCGTCGTCGCCTTCACACCCGGCAGCCTGGAGATTCTCGCGGGCACGGAGTTGCTGATCGAGTCAGAGCCGCCGATGATGTAGCCGGCTCGGATCGCGCTGTCCAGATTGTTCTTGGCCGAGGTGCTGAGCGAGGCTCCCAGTACGGCGATCGTCGACACCAGCGCGATCCCGATCATCAGCGCGCCCGCCGTCTGGGAGGTGCGGCGCGGGTTGCGCATCGAGTTCTCGCGGCCGATCCGACCCGGTATCCCGAACACCGCCGCGATCGGTCGCCCGATGGCACCGGACAGCGGACGCGCGATGACCGGGACCAGCAGCAACGTCGCGATGAATACACCGAGCGCCCCGAGGCCGACAAGCGCGACCTTCGCCCGGCCGACGCCGAGCAGCAGCAGGGCCACGCCCGCGAGCCCGATCACGACCCCGGCGAGCAGCCGCCGCAGTCGCAGTCCCGCCGGCTGATCTTCGCTGTGGGCGACCAGCGCGGCGACCGGCGCAATCCGCACGGCCCGCCAGGCTGGAGCGATGGCGGAGAGGATGGTGACGCCGACGCCGACGGCCAGCGCGACGATCGGCGTGCGCGCCCGGAATACGAGCGGCGCCGACGGCAGCGAGATCCCGAAAGCCCCCAGCAGCGCCTTCAGACCCAACGCCGCGAGGACGCCGAGACCGAGACCGACGATCGAGGCGATCAGGCCGGTCAGTGCGGCCTCGCCGAGAACCGATCCGAACACCTGTCGCCGGCTCGCGCCGACCAACCGCAGCAGCGCGAGCTCGCGAGTCCGCTGTCCGATCGTGATCGAGAAGGTGTTGAAGATCGTGAAGGCGCCGACGAACAGCGCGATGAAGCCAAAGATCAGCAGCGCCGTCGTCAGAAACGAGAGGGCGTTGTTGATCGTCTGGTGAAGCTCGTCGGCCACCGTCTGGC
Source organism: uncultured Solirubrobacterales bacterium (assembly GCA_963805095.1). Lineage (GTDB taxonomy): Bacteria > Actinomycetota > Thermoleophilia > Solirubrobacterales > Solirubrobacteraceae > Palsa-465. The sequence continues at coordinate 1,328,359 of CAWDSW010000003.1, read as the reverse complement.
CGCTGACAACCTCGGCCCCGGGCGGCAGCACCTGTTCGATCGCGCGCTGCAGGGTGACGTTGTCCGCGCCGGGCGCGGCCAGCACGTTGATCGTGTCGTACCGGTCCGCGTGAGTCGAAGAGCGCCTGCGCGACCGGCAGCGAGAAGGCGGCCAGCGACGCTCCGCCGAGGCTGTTGTCGGTGCCGAACTTGACGAGCCCGGTGAGCGTGAATGTCCGCGGCCCGCCCGGAACCAGCATCCGCACGCGGTCGCCGACCACAAAGTGGTGCTTGGTCGCGGTCGATACGTCCATCAGCACATCGTTGGGGCCAACGGGAGCGTGCCCCTGGACGAGCCGCAGCGCCGACAGTTGCGGGTTCGGGTCAAACGAGAACCCGGCCGAGTTGCCGTCGTTGATCGAGTTCCCGTGCCTGTCGATGAATTGCGCGTAGCCGGAGACCGAGCCGTAGGCGAATTGGACGCCCTGCAGCTTCCTGACTGCCGGCAGGATCGACTCGGGCACAGGCGCGCGATTGGCGGTGCTATCGACGCCGCCGAGGTTGCTGCCGTGCAGCCGCGCCTTGCCCCGGATCTCGAAGCTGACGTGCTGGTAGACGGTCCCGACGAGGTTGTCGAAGGTCCGGTTGAGCGTGTCGCCGAGCACCAGCGTCCCGGTCACGAACGTCACGCCGAGCACGATTGCCAGCGCGGTCAGCGCCAGGCGGAGCTTTCGCGCAGCAAGTCCTCGGAGCGATACGCGGCGCATCTCAATCGCCCAGCAGCTTCATCTGCTCGAGCACGCTGTCGGCGGTCGGCCCCAGCAGCTCGCCAACGACGCGGCCGTCGGCCAGGAAAACGACTCGGTCGGCGTACGAGGCCGCCCGCGGGTCATGGGTCACCATCACGATCGCCTGCCCGTGGTCGCCCACCGATTGGCGCATGAAATCCAGAACCTCGGCCGAGGCGTTGGAATCCAGGTTGCCGGTCGGCTCGTCGGCGAAGATCAGGTCGGGCCGGCCGACCAGCGCGCGCGCACACGCGACACGCTGCTGCTGGCCGCCCGACAGCTCGCTGGGGCGGTGGGACAGCCGCGAGGAGAGTCGGAGCATTCCCACCAGCTCGTCGAACCAGGCCTGGTCGATCTTCTTGCCGGCGAGGTCGGCCGGGAGCGTGATGTTCTCCGCGGCGGTCAGAGTCGGCACCAGGTTGAACGATTGGAAGACGAACCCGATCCGGTCGCGGCGCAGCCCGGTCAGCGCCGCGTCATCGAGTCGGCCGAGCTCCCGCCCGCCAACGAAGGCCTGCCCCGATGTGGGTTTATCGAGCCCGGCCATACAGTGCATCAACGTCGACTTGCCGGAGCCCGAAGGGCCCATCACGGCGGTGAAACGGGCACGCTCGAATTCGACATCGACGCCGTCAAGGGCGTGCACGGCGGCGTCGCCGGTGCCGTAGATCTTTGTCAGCTCGATCGCCTGCGCCGCCGGCAACGGCTCCAGAAGCGACTCCGTATCTGCGATCGCGATGCCCTGTTGGGAACTCGTGCTGCCGCGTCGGTTGAACATGGCTGAGAGCTTGAACCCTCAGGCTCGGCCACACCAGCCGGAAGACCCGAATCCTGGAAGGTAGGGCTACCCGTACCTGTGCTCCGGTGCTGCCCGGGCGTCAGTCGATCGCGCGCCGGTAAAAACCGCGCATCCCGATCCAGATCAGCACGGCGTTGGCGCCAACCAGCACGACCAGGCAGATCCACGGCGCGATGTGCGGCACCTCGGGGACCAGCGCCCCGCGCATCGCCTCGCTGACGTACGTCATCGGGTTGCACGCCGTCACGACCTTGAACCACGGCAGCGCCGAAAGGGTCGGCCATGGGTACTGGGTGGCGCCGGTGAACAGCAGCGGCGTGAGCACCAGCGAGAAGACCATGTTGATCCGATTCGGCGTCACCAGCGTCCCCATCACCAGACCGAGCGATGCTCCCAACAGGCTGCCCAGCAAGAGCGCCGCCAGGAACAGCGGCAGACCCTCCCAGCGCCAGGGGATGTGCCCGAGCACCAGGATTCCGACGGGGATCATCACCGTCGCCGCGACGACCGCACGAGCACTCGCGAACAGCAGCTTTTCCGCGGCCACAAGGCCGGTCGCCATCGGGGCCAGCAGCCGGTCCTCGATCTCCTTCGTCCAACCGAACTCGATGACCAACGGGAAGGCCAGCGTCTGTAGGCCGGTGAGCACCGCCGTCAGCGACAGCAGCCCGGGGAACAGCAGGTCAGCGTAGCCCGGCTTGGTGTATCCGAGGGCGCCGAGGACCTTGCCGAAGACCAACAGCAGGAACAGCGGCTGCAGGATCACCTGGGCGAGGAACAGCGGGAGCTCCTTCCCAGTCACGAACACGTCGCGCCGCAGGACGGCGATGAACACCCGCGCCTGGGTGGGCCGCAGGTCCCTCGCGCGGGCTTCCGCGATCGCGGTCATCGAAGCGTCCGCCCGGTCATGTGGATGAAGACATCCTCGAGCGTCGGCGTCCCGAGCTCCACCCCGGTGAGCGTCAGCCCGCGGTCCGCCAGCAGCGTCGCGGCCGGCGCCACCAGGTTCGGCGCGTCCCCGTCGACGTACAACCGGACCCGAAAGTCACCAGGACCGCCGTTTTCAGCCGGCTGGCCTTGAGTGCCAGCCGGCTGGCCCGACGCCGCCTGGCCCGACGCCGCCTGGCCCGGCCCCGCCTGGCCCGGCGCCAGCGACCCGCCGAGCCGCTCGATCCGTTCGACCGCCGGCAGCGCGCCAAGTTCCGAAAGCAGGTCCTCGGGGCTGGCCGTGCCGTCAATGTGTGTCGTCAGGTCGAGCGTTGAGCTGCCGGGGAGCGAGCGCATCAGGTCCAACGGCGTGTCCAGCGCGAGCAGCTTGCCGTGATCCATGATCCCGACCCGGTCCGCGAGGTTCGCGGCTTCGTGCATGTCGTGGGTGGTCAGGATCAACGTCACCCCGCGTGTGTGCAGCTCCCCCAGGCGGTCCCAGACGAACAGCCGCGCGGCCGGATCGAGCCCGGTGGTCGGCTCGTCGAGGAACAGCACCCGCGGCTCGTGCATCAGCGCACGAGCGATCATCACGCGCTGGGCCTGGCCGCCGGAGAACAGGTCGGGCTTGACGCCGCCGCGCTCGAGCAGCCCGAACTGTTCGAGCAGCTCGTCGGCCCGCGCGTCGGCCTCGGCAGATGGGACGCCGTGGTAGGCCGCATGGAAGGTCAGGTTGCGGCGGATCGAGATCGACCGGTCGAGGTTGCTGCGCTGTGGCACGACTGCCAGCGAATTGCGAGCGCGGACCGGCTCCGCCGCCACGTCGACGCCGTCGATGAGCGCCTGCCCGCCGGTCGGCCGCACTCGGGTCGTGAGCATGCCGACGGTCGTCGTCTTACCCGCGCCATTCGGCCCGAGCAACCCGAAGACCTCCCCGGCGGCCACCTCGAAGGACACGCCGTCGACGGCGTTGACGTGCGACTTCGGGTAGCGCTTCACGAGGTCGCGCACGATCACGGCCTGCTCGGCTTCCGGCATCCCCAACCGAATGTAGCGATCGCTTCGGTGGGCCGGCTCGTCCGTCCCGGCCGGTCTCGGATCGCTACGCGACGCCGGGAAGGCGGCCGCAGCGCGCGCCCACCCCCACCTCGCCGGAGCCAGGCCAGCCGTGGTGGATGGTCGACCTGCTGTCGGTTCGGTGCAGCGTCGGCCCCTGCCACCGATATGTGTCGATCCTCTCCCGCCAGCGCCCGCCGATCCCAGGCCCCATCAGCTCATAGGAGCGTTGGATGATCGCCGGGGCGGGCGTCCGGACGCAGGAGAATCCGAACCTGCTCGCCGAGTCGCCGCCGTAGGTGAGGGTCACGCCGGAGTGGACCAACCTCCCACCGCGATCGCTGTAGATCGCGATCCCGGAGCCGCTCGAGCTCCGCGCAACCTGGATGAAGAGATCGACGCCCGACTCGTCGTTGACGCGGCCGGCTGCAACGATGACGTCGGGCGGCACGCCCGAGGTGACCCTTGACTCGAGAACCCCACCACCGGCAGGGATGACCTTCAGCGTGTACGGCCCGAACCTGACCGAGCCGTCTGGCCCGGGGTACGTCCGGTCGTACAGGAGCACCAGGTCGGCCCGCCCATCGCCCGTGACGTCGGTGTCGAGCGCGTTCACGCACGTGTCCCGAGCCGGCACCGAGCCTTGGCGCTTCGCGAGCGCGCAGAGATTGCCGGCACCGGCATCGGCCGGCGTGGCGCCTGTCACCAGGGCCACCAGCGCCAGCGGGACCGCGACCGCAGCGAATATCCACCTGGTTCGAGCACCGTTGTTCATGCGCATCGGTCGAGACTGCCGCTGATTTGACGGGCGATTATTCGACCAGCAGCTTGAAGCCGTGATCCCAAGCGTTGCGGGCAGCGCCGATCTTGACCCAGACGCTGCAGATCGCCTCGAGCTCCCGCGACCCTTCGATTCCTCCGATGTCGACGACATCGGACCAGCCGAAGCCGGAGAGCACCTCGCGGACGACGAGCTTCGCGTCTTCGTCGTTGCCCGCGATCAGCATCGTCGGCCGGCCTTCACTGATCCGCGGATCCACGAAATACGGGCTGCCGATGATGTTGAATGCCTTCACGACCTTCGCGTCGGGTAGGGCTCGCTGGACATGCTCGCCGAGCGAATCCTCGCCACAGATGGACAGCTTCGGCGGGAACCCACCGGAGAAATCGAGCGGGTTCATCGCGTCGATCACGACCTTCCCGCTGAAGTTCTCTGGCCCGGCCTCTTCGATCGCCGCCTCCGCCGCGTTACCCAGCACCGCCATTGCAAGCAGCGTCCCATGTGCAGCGCACTCCGAGAACGTCCCGACTGCGATACCGGCGCCGTCTCCCGAAACCCATTCGCGCAGTTCGGGCTTGCCGGGGTCACGGGATCCGAGCATCACCTCGTGTCCGCAGCCCTTGAAACCAACCGCCAGGCGGCGCCCAACCTCGCCACTCCCGAGCACTCCAACCCGCGTCTGCGCCAGCCGACCCTCAGCCATGTTCGCTCCTTTCGCGTGGTGTGCGGCGCAGGCTACCGAGCGCTCGCGCGCCCGCCAACGGCGAGGCCCCGGGTTACGCCGCCGCGAGCGTCAGCTGCACCGTCTCGACCGGCGCATCACGGTAGGCGGCGTCCAGCTCCTGGGCGGCGTAGCGCCGATCGGCGATTCGCCTGACCGGGAACTCGACCTCCAGCTCCCGGGAGCCGAATGGATACGGCCTGAGCAGGACGCGCCTGGGCTCCTGAACCCACACCCGCACGTCGACGTGGTCGCCCGCGACCCGGGTCGGGGCACCGACGATCAACCGCGGGCCGACTGGCTGGTCGATCAACGCCAGCGTGCTTCCCATCGCGCGGGCCTCGGCGGTCGCGCTCCGGACCCCGACGTCGAGCATCGGGATTGCCAGCGCCAACAGATCGATGGCCTGCAGGATCTCGTAGGCAAACCAAACCTCGGCCTCGAATTCGCTTCGGCGACCCACAAAGTCCCAGCTCCGGCGGATCGCCGCGACCCAGCGACGCTCCTCGTCCGCGACCAGCTGCGCCCCCAGCGGGTCCGCATCGGGCGCGCCACCGAGACCCCAGCGCGCGCTGTGGAGTCCCGCCCGGTGCATCCCTGACAGGGCACCGGCGAGCAGATAGCGCTCGTACACCTCGTCGATCGCGGCCCGATGCGCGGCGACCGAGTCCGCCAGCGAAACCTCGGTGAAGTGCCGCGGCCGGCCCTCCCCCTCGTGGTACAGCGGCTCGAGTTGCGTCCAACCGTCGTCGTGGTGGGTTGCGGCGATCACCAGCGCGTCGCGTACTGCCGGCGTCGCAAACCTGTCGTTACCCCAGCTCGCGGCGAGCGCGCCCGCGAGTCGTCCGTGGTCGACCTGCGAGACCAGGTGCAGCTCGTCGCCCCGACGGGTCACGATCATCTTTCGGTCCTTAGTGAGTGCGGCCCGGATCGACGATCTCGCTGCCGGGCTCCCCGGAAGCAAGCACGATGTCGCTCTCGAGCGAGACCCAGTCGCCGTCGATTCCCGCCGGGCGCTCGGGATCGTCAGCCGACCGGGTTCGGAAGGTCCGCAGCAGCGACGGCTTGACCGCGAAGACCGCGTCCGAGGTCAGATACTCGCTGTCGGCGTCGAAGATGTGGGTGGCGACCGTCCGATGCCCCGGCGCGCGGATGATCATGTGGATGTGCGCAGGCCGCCATGGGTGTCTACCGGTGGCGCTCAGCATTCTCCCGACCGGCCCGTCGTCGGGGATCGGGTATGGGACGGGCCGGACCGCGACGAACGCAAAGCTGCCGTCCTCCCGCGTCAGGTAGCGCCCGCGCAGATGATCTTCGGGCGCCTCGGGCCGCTGGACCGCGTAGAGCATGTCGGCGCCGTTCTGCCAGACGTCGAGCTCAGCCCCTGCGATTGGGGTGCCGTCGAGACTTAGGACGCGCCCATGGACAAGCGCCGGAACGCCTGCGCCCTCCTTCTCCGATTCATCGACCATCGTCTCGCCGTACTTGCGTAGGGGCGCCCCCGAGACGTAGAACGGCCCGAGCACCGTCGACTCGGTCGCCCCGTCGGGGTAATCGTGGGAGAGGGCGTCGACCAGCATCGAGAGGCCGGTCGTGTCCGACCAGAGGATGAATTCCTGGCGGCGATCGTCGGTGATATCGCCGGTCGCGGTCAGCATCCGAATCAGCTCCCGCCACTCCTCCTCGGTGAGCTGGACCTCCTTGACGAACCGATGCAGGTGTCCGACGAACGCCTGCATCAGCTCCCGCAGACGCGGGTCCCGACAGGAGTCGAAGCTCTCGATTGCGACCCGGGTGATGTCGTCCGGGCTGGCTTTGACCGCGGCGGTTGCCATCAGCCCGCCGGCCCGACCTCGACCCCGCGCCAGAACGCCACATGGTCCTTGATCGCCATTGCCTCTGGCAGCGGCTCTGGGTAGTACCAGACCGCGCCTCGGTTACGCTCGCCGTCGATCACCAGGTCGTAGTAGCTCGCGGTCCCCTTCCAAGGGCAGAAGCTGTGCTCGGCCGAGTCGGCGAGCAGCGCCGACTCGATGTCCTCTTGCGGGAAGTAGTGGTTGCCCTCGACCACGATCGTGCGATCGCTGTCAGCGATCACGGTCCCGTTCCAGTGCGCTTGAACATGCGCATCTGACGGGGTGACGGACCTGTCGCTCATCTGCCGTCCTTTCGTCCGGCGGCGTGCGCGATGACGCCGCATTTCGCGTTCATAGGCCTCCGAAGAGGCTAGCCACCCCCTCGATCCGCGTCGAGTATGTCCCAGATCGGATGACGGGCCGGGCCGGTCGCGCCGGGATGTCACTAACCTGTGGGCAGGGATGTGAAGGGATGCTCGACGGTGCGGCTGGCGATTGCCGCCGCGCCTCGGCCAGGCTCACTCGCCCGCCCGCCATGCGGGTTCAGCGATCGGCTCCGAATTCCTCACACAAGCCCTAAATGACGACCCAGGTAAGCCCCGCCCGACGCCGTTTCGGCGCGACCTCGCGCCGAGACCGATGGTGGGTTGCTCCCGTTGCGGTCGTCACGGCGCTGTCGCTGTTCGGGATCTACGCCATCGTCGTCGCGGCGATGAACACGGACTTCCTCTACCTGCGAGGCGGTGCCAAGTACCTCTCACCGTTCTACTCGCCAGATCTCAGCGCCTTGTTTGGATGGGACAACGGCAAGTTCCCGTACGCGTTCCTGGTCCTCTGGGCGCCACTCGCGCTGCGCACCACCTGTTACTACTACCGCAAGTCGTACTACCGCTCGTTCTTCCTGGCGCCCCCCGGCGTGCTCGGTCGCCGGCATCGCCCGGCGCAAATACACGCGGCGAGACGAAGTTCCCGCTGGTGCTGAACAACCTGCACCGTCTTCTTCTATTTCGCGGCGACAGTCGTCGTCGGGTTCCTCTGGTACGACGCGATCCGCGCGTTCATCTTCAAAACCTCGACCGGCACCCACTTCGGGATCGGGCTCGGCTCGGGATCCTGCTGATCAACGTGATCCTGCTGTCCGCCTTCACGTTCGGCTGCAACTCGTTTCGCCACATCATCGGCGGCCGCTTGAACTGCTTTCCTGCTCGGCCACGGCGCAGGCGCGTCCGACACCGGCTGGCAGAGGGTCTCGATCCTCAACGGCCATCACATGCTCTGGGCGTGGGTCAGCATGTTCACCGTCGGTCGGGCCGACCTCTACATCTGGCTGGCGGCCGGCGGTGTGTTCAACGACCCGCACCACATCTTCTGATGCGCGATGGAGAGCCACGATTACGACGTCCTGGTGATGGGCTCCGGCGGCTCGGGGCTGCGGGCAGCGATCGCCGCCGCCGAGGCGGGCGCCCGGACCGGCCTGGTCTGCAAGTCGCTGCTCGGCAAGGCCCACACGGTCATGGCCGAGGGCGGAGCTCGCCGCGTCGCTCGGCAACGTCGCGCCCGAGGACAACTGGAGCATCCACTTCCAGGACACGATGTTCGGCGGCAAGTACCTGAACAACTGGCACATGGTCGAACTGCACGCCAAGGAGGCGCCCGACCGCGTTCGCGAGCTCGAGCATTGGGGCGCCGTCTTCGACCGTACCCCGGACCGCCGCATGTCACAGCGCGCGTTCGGCGGCCACACCTACCGGCGGCTGGTCCACATCGGCGACCGCACCGGGCTCGAGATGATCCGCACGCTCCAGGACAAGACCGTCCACAGCGGCGTCGACGTCTTCATGGAGACGACGATCACGCGCCTGATCAAGGACGGGGAGCGGGTGGTGGGCTGCTTTCGGCTACTGCCTGCCCGACCGGCGAACAGATCACTTTCGCGCCGGGCGCTGGTCGCTCGCGACCGGCGGCAGTGGCCGGATCTACAGGATCACGTCGAACTCGCAGGACTGCACCGGCGACGGCTACGCGCTGGCGTACGAGGCCGGCGCCGAGCTGATCGACATGGAGTTCGTCCAGTTCCACCCGACCGGAATGGTGTTACCCGCCGGCGTCGCCGGGCTGCTGGTGACCGAAGCCGTCCGCGGCGAGGGCGGCCTGCTGCGCAACAGGGACGGCGAGCGCTTCATGGAGCGCTACGACGCCAAGCGGATGGAGCTCTCGACTCGGGACGTGGTCGCGCGCGCGATCTACACCGAGGTCAAGGAGGGACGCGGCACGCCTCACGGCGGGTGTCTCCTCGACGTCTGCACCTCGACTCCGACTACGTCCGCAAGAAGCTGCCGAGCATGTACGACCAGTTCCTCGAGCTCGCCGGGGTCGACATCACCAGCGAGCCGATGGAGGTCGGCCCCACCTGCCACTACTTCATGGGAGGCATCAAGGTCGACGGCGAGACCGGCGAGATCGCGCGTGCCGGGCCTGTTCGCGACCGGCGAGGCGAGCGGCGGCATGAACGGCGCCAACCGCCTCGGCGGGAACTCGCTGTCGGACCTGCTGGTGTTCGGGCGCCGCGCCGGGATCGGCGCCGCTGCAGCTGCGCTCGATCAACGGCAGGCGCTCCGCGTCGCTCCCGCCGGAGGAGGTCGCCGCCGCGGCCGCCGAGGTCGAGCATGACCTGACACGGCTCCGGGACCGAGGACCCGTTCAAGCTGCACAGAGAGCTGCAGACGATCATGGGAGACGGGGTCGGGATCTTCCGCGACGCTGACGGATCTGTCGCGACGCGATCTCGCAGCTCGAGCAGTCTCGAGGGCCGGGCCGGCGACCTGCACTCGCCGACCAGCTCGCCTGGACTACAACCCCGGCTGGCGCCTGTGCGCGAGATGCAAGCAACATGCTCACCGTGTCGCTGCGATCGCGCGGGCGGCGCTGATGCGAGAGGAGAGCCGCGGCGGCCACAGCCGACTCGACCACGCCCACTACGACGACTACTGGGCCGAGCACAACATCGTCGTCCGCGCGGCGATGGCGAGCACGACATGACGCTGACACCGACGCGGGTCGTCAAGCGCGACGAGCTCGCAGAGCTCGTCGAGGCCCGGATGGAGGCCGAGAAAGGTATGAGCGAGGATGCCGATGGCGGTCGGACCCGCCGGCTGCAGATCTGGCGCGGCGACCTGACCGAGGGCGAGCTGGTGGATTTCGACGTCGAGACTCGAGCACGGGATGGTCGTACTCGACGCGGTCCTCGAGGTCCAGCGCAACCAGGCTCCCGGATCTCGCGGTCCGATGGAACTGCAAGGCCGCCAAATGCGGCTCCTGCAGCGCCGAGATCAACGGCAAGCCGCGGCTGATGTGCAAGACCCGGATCGACCACCTGCCCGCCGATCGAACCGATCACGGTCGAGCCGATGCGCGCGTTCCCGGTGATCCGTGACCTCGTCACCGACGTGTCCTGGAATTACGAGTCAACAAGCAGATCCCGCCGTTCACGCCGCGCGACGACCTCGAGGGCCTCCCTCGAGGGCGACTTCCTGATCGCCCAGGAGGACACCGACCGGATGAGCGAGTTCCGCAAGTGCATCGAGTGCTTCATGTGCCAGGACGTCTGTCACGTCCTGCGCGACCACCGTCTGGAGAACCGGTACTTCGGTCCGCGGTTCATGATCCGGCTGGCCATCGCTCGACATGCACCCGCTCGACGGAATCGACCGCCTCGACCTGATCGCCGATGAGGCGGGGATCGGCCTGTGCAACATCACCAAGTGCTGCACGGAGGTCTGCCCCGAGGGCATCCACATCACCGACAACGCGATCATCCCGCTGAAGGAACGCGTCGTCGACCGGCGCCACGACCCGCTCTTCAAGTCTTCGGTCGGGCGCCGCAGGGACGAAGACGCGCACGAGCGCAGCCTGGGAGGAGTCGACCGGCCGCACCTGAGCGCCGACGGTCGCTTCGCCCCCTCGCCCGACCGGGCCGCTGCACCTCGGCAGCCTGCGCACGGCGCTGGTCGCCTGGCTGTTTGCGCGCTCGCAGGGCGGGCGATTCCTGCTGCGGATCGAGGACCTCGATCGGCAGCGCTCGCGCGAGCGGTGGGAGCGCCAGCAGATCTCCGATCTGCTCGCGCTCGGCATCGATTGGGACGAACCGCCCGTCCGGCAGTCCGAGCGCCTGTCGCTCTATGACGACGCGATCTCGCGCCTCCGCGTCGCCGGGCACCTCTACCCCTGCTTCTGCACGCGCGCCGAGATCCGCGAGGCGGCCTCGGCGCCGCACGGCGATCTGCCCGAGGGCGCCTACCCCGGGACCTGTCGCGAGTTGACCGAGGCCCAGGCGCCGTGCGCGGATCGAGTCGGGCGAGCGCTTCGCCCTGCGGCTGCGGGCGGACGGGCAGCGGATCGAGTTCGAGGACCGGCTGCTCGGCGTCGTGGCCGGGACGGTCGACGACTTCGTCGTGGTCCGCTCCGACGGCGTCCACGCCTACCAGCTGGCGGTGGTCGTCGACGACGCCGCCCAGGGTGTCGGCGAGGTGGTCCGCGGCGCCGACCTGGCTCAGTCCACGCCGCGCCAGATCCTCCTACAGCGGCTGCTCGGGTTGCCGACGCCGCGCTACGCGCACGTTCCGCTGGTCCTCGGCGCCGATGGGCGCCGGCTGGCCAAGCGCGACGACGCGCGTCGTCGCGTCGTCGCATCGCCCGGCGCCACCCTTACGTGGCTCGCGAGGTCACTAGGGCTCGCCCGTGAGCGGCCCCAGGTGACCAGCGCTCGTGAGCTTCTCGAGGAGTTCGTACCCGACCGCATCCCACGCGATCCGGTGCGCCTGGACGAATAGCCAGGGGGTGAACTTAGCGTTCTTTCGACCTCTAGTACGTAATGACGTACAACGGCGCGAAAGAACGACTGAGAAGGTCGCGGGGCGCCAGCACGGACGAATCACGAGCGCCCAGCTCGAGCGATTGGGGGTTACACGGAGCACAACGAGCGTGTGGGTCAAGACGGGCTATCTCACTCGCGTGCTCCCCCGGGTGTACGCGGTCGGCCATACCGCCCCCAGCCGCGAGGCCGACCTGTGGTCGGCGATCCTCTACGCCGGCCCCGGCGCGATGCTCAGCCACGCAACCGCCGCGCACTGGCGCGGGCTCATCGATTATCCACCGCACATGATCGAGGTCACCACCCCTCGAAAGACCAGGTCGATCGGGAGCGTTCGGGTCTACGCCGAGCGTCAGACGGCACGTCACTTCCACAACCGCCTCCCTGTCACCTCGAGAGCCCAGACCGTCCTCGACCTCGCCGCCACGTCACAGCCACGCCTCGTGCGCAAAGCGCTCGCGAACCTCGACTACCGCCACGAGCTCAACATCGACGCCCTCCACTCCATCTGCAAGCACGGGCGCCCCGGAAGCAAGCGCCTACACGAGGCGTTGCAAGCCCACCAACCTCAGCTCGCCCATACCAACGGACCGCTCGAAGAAGCCTTCCTCCACTTCTGCGAGCGCCATTGTGTGCCCATCCCCAGCTTCAACGTGACCCTTCACGGCATCACTGTCGACGCCCATTGGCCGACCGCCAACCTCGTCGTCGAGCTCGACGGCCTCGACAACCACTCCTCGAAAGCCCAGCTCCGGCGCGACAAGCGCAACGACCTGACGCTCCGCAGCGAGGGGCTCACCGTCCACCGCTACGACTGGACGCTCCTCCACGACCAACCGCGACAGGTCCGCGACGAGATCCTCGCGGGGCTCAGCCGAGCCCCAGTGCCGCTGCGTCCAGGCCCCAGCGCGCGACCGCCGCGGGGACGTCGTCCTGGGCGACCGTCGCCTCGGCAGCCGTCCGACTGAACCGGGGCGCCGACGCGGGCTGCACCACCCCGTCCAGCTCGATGAACGTCTCACGCGCCAGGAGGTGCGGGTCCGCGGGAGCCTCGAACAGTCCACGGATAACCGTCACGCACGCATCCTCCCGCTCCAGCAGCTCCGCCCAGGCTGCGGCGCTCCGTGTCGCGAACAGCTCTGCCAGCCTGCGCTTGAACTGCGGCCAGCGCTGACGATCCCACTGCGGCATCTCATCGATCGGGATCTCGAGCAGCTCCAACAACCGCCGGTAGAACTGCGACTCGATCGCGCCGACCGCAATATGTCTGCCATCCGAGGTCGGGTAGACCTCATAGAAGTGCGCCCCCGAGTCGAGCAGATTCGTGCCGGGAGCCTCGCTCCACAGCCCCGCCGCGTGCAGCCCGTGCAGCGGCGCGGTCAGCAGCGCGGCGCCATCGACCATCGCCGCGTCGACCACCTGGCCGTGTCCTGACGCTCGTGCCTCCAACAGGCCGCAGACGACCCCGAACGCGAGCAGCATCGCCCCGCCGCCGTAATCGCCGACCGTGTTGAGGGCAAACATCGGCAACTCGCCGACACGCTGCGTCGCCCCGAGTACACCGGCCAGCGAGATGTAGTTGATGTCGTGCCCTGCGAAGCGCGCCATCGGCCCGTCCTGCCCGTACCCGGTCATCCGCCCATAGACCAGTCGGGCGTTACGGGCCAACAGTTCCTCCGGCCCTAGTCCGAGGCGCTCCATCACCCCGGGCCGAAAGCCCTCGATCAACGCGTCGGCCCTCTCCACGAGTGCCAGTACGGCGTCGCGCCCGGCCGTCGTCTTCAGGTCCACGGCGATCGCCTGGCGACCCCGAAGCGCGGGATCGGATCCACCTGAGATCGCGTTCGCGTGGCCAGGGCGATCTAACCGCAGCACGTCGGCCCCCATATCGGCGAGCATCATCCCCGCGAACGGATTGGGCCCAATCCCGCCGACCTCAAGAACCCTGATGCCGGCGAGCGGACCCATCCGATCCGCATTGTGCCGATCCAAACCACCAACATCGACGCGCGCACGGTGTTAAGCTGCTTCAGGGAGTGAGGCCATCGGACGTAGGCTTCAGGATGAGAAAGGCAAAGTGATCCACTCGGGATCGGGCATGGAACGCCCGGACGTCAGCCAGCTTGACCTTGCTCGCGAGCGACGCAATCGCGATCTGCGCGACCGTCGCCTGCTTCGCACTCTTCCGCTCGTCCACGAGCTCGCGCATCGGTATGCGGTCGATCGCGGCGAGCGCGCCGACGAACTCGTCGGCATCGCCAGCGTCGGCCTCGTGAAGGCGCTGTCCAGCTACAGCGGTTCTACCCGTGCAGAGTTCGCCGACCACGCGGAGCCAATCGTCGTAGCCGAGATCGAGAATTACCTCCGTTCGGATCGCATGGGGCTTGGGGGAATTCGCCACTCCTTGGCACGCGACAGCAAGGTCGTCGCGGCGCGCAAGGAGATAGCGGCGGCGATGTCGAGACAGGATCATGTCCAGGAGCTGGCCGGATGGCTCCAGGTGCGCGTCGATGTCCTGGTCGAGGGGTTGCTTGGAGCCGTCGAAGGCGACGACGGTCTGCTCGCCGATCCGAAGCTGCGCGGCGCGGCGTGAACGGCGCTGTGGTTGATTAGCAGGACCTGACGACTTCGCTGACGACTTCGCATCTTCTTAAGGTCACCGTCGGGCGATCGTCTACCTTTCTGCCTGCAGGGCTACAGTCTTTTACCTCCAGGAGTTGAAGATGCCGACATACGAAGAGCTTGGTTTCGGTCGTGGCGCCACGCTGACCGGCGATCGCGCTCGGTCCGTGTTCGGCCAGGTGATGGGCCTTGTGGCGGTCACCATGGCCTTCGCCGCGCTCGGCGCCTACGTCGCGCGCGACCTGAGCGGAGGCACCGGCTTTCTCTTCTTCCTGCTCGCGATTGGGTGCATCTTCGGGCTGAACATCGCGACGAGCCGGGGGCGCGAGCAGCTCGCGATCGCGCTGCTGTTCGCTATGGGCTTGCTGCTCGGGATGTTCGTGGCGCCGATCCTCAACTACTACGCGCATACCGAGCCTGGCGTCGTCTACCAGGCGGCGGGCACGACCGCCATCTTCGTGGCCCTGATGGGCGGGATCGGTTACACGACGCGGCGTGACCTGACGCCGCTGGCCAGAGCGCTGCTGATCCCGTTCATTGTGGTGCTGGTTTTCGGCCTGATCGCGACGCTCGTCGCGATCCCCGGCTCGAACGTCATCTACTGCGTTTTGATGCTGGCGATCTTCGCCGGCTTCACGGCATTCGACTTCAACCGTCTGGCCCGCGCCGGGAACCAGGCCAGCCCGGTGCCGATCGCAGCCAGCATCTTCCTCGACGTCTTCAACGTGTTCCTGCTGCTGCTCAGCCTGTTCGGAGGCGGCGGGAGCCGCCGGTAGCGCGATCGGCCCAAACCTCGATCTGTCGTCGGACCCGGGTCCGACGACATACGTTCGTCGTAGGACGCCAGCGGAGTGGGCCAAGCATTCAAAACACGTCTGTCGCTGATCACGTGGCTCGCGGTCGCCTCGGTGGCCATCGCCGGCTGTGGGGCAGCGTCCTCGCCTGCGAGCCCACCGATCACCGCGCAGGCGAACGGATCGCCCACCTCCACCCACACGGCGACCGACGCGACGACCTCGACGAACACCGGGGCCACGGTGACCGCGTCGACCAGGACGCCCCACGGACTCGGCCCTGAGGGAATTCCGCTCGAGACCGGGCGGCAGCTGGCGCCGGCCTCGACGACAGCTCCAGGCGCGACCGTTGACGGGATCCAGTGCGCGCCCCTGGAACAGCTCGCGTACCACATCCACGCTCACCTGCAGGTGTACGTTGACGGGCAGCCACGCAAGCTGCCCGCCGCGATCGGACTCGTCGACCCGGTCGCCCAGCAGACCCCGTACGGCCCTTTCTACGGCGCCGAGAAGTGTTACTACTGGCTGCACACGCACACCTACGACGGGATCATCCACATCGAGTCCCCGACGGCTCGGATCTACACGCTCGGCAACTTCTTTGACGAATGGCGGCAACCGCTGAGTGGGCGACGCGTTGCGCACGCCACGGGCACTGTCCACACGATTGTCAACGGCAAGCCTTGGACCAAGAGCCCGCGAGCGATTCCGCTGAGGAAGCACACGGTGATCGAGCTCGCGGTCGGCGAGCCGGTTCCGCCGTTCCACAAGGTGAACTGGGGACCCTCACAGCTCTGAGCCGGACTAGTGAGCGCCGACATCATCGTCTCCTACGACGGCACGGCCAATGACGACGACGCGCTTGCGCTCGGCAGGGCACTGGGCGCCACCGGTGCCAAACTCGCGCTCGCCTACGTACGCCACTCGCGAGAGTTCGACCAGCGCCGCGAGGAGCTCGCGCAGCACGATGCCGACCGTCGCCTGCGTACCGGCCTGCAGCTGCTCGCCCGCAATGACGTTGCCACGCACGTGATCCTCAGCGCCTCGACGGATGGCGGTCTGGAGGAACTGGCCGAGGCCGAGGGCGCGTCGGTGATCGTGTTCGGCTCCGACTACCGGACCGCGCCTGGACGGGCCGAGCCGGGCAACACCGCGCAGCGCCTGCTCGACGGCGGCAAGGTCGCCGTCGCAGTCGCGGCGGCCGGGCGCAGGCTGCACCCTGACGAGCCGATCCGCTCGATCGGCATCGCCACCGACGACGTCGACGGCTCCGTTCAAGAGACCGTCGACGGCCTCGCGGCCAAGCTTGGAGCGAACGCGGCCGTCGACGCCGGGCAACAGGTCGATCTGATCGTCGTCGGGTCGCAGCGCAACGCGCCCGAGGGCCAAATTGTCCTCGGCGGCCTGGCGCGTGCGGCGCTGAACGCCTCGCGCGGCTCGGTGCTCGTGCTGCCGAAGGGCCGGACCGCGCTCGTCTGAAAACCTCCTTCAGGAACCTAAACTCAGCGCGCATGCCCTTTCCGCCAGACCACTACCGCGAGGTCTCCGCCCCACGACTCCGCAGACCGAGGGAGCGCTGGGTCGTCGCGCTCGCCGGCGTGCTGGCAGCGCTCGTGATCGCGGCGACGCTCGTCTCGTTGACCTCGTCCGAGGGAAAGAGCGGTCACGGCTGCCTCAACTTCACCTACGCCATGGTCATGGGCGGCGAGCGGCTGCATGAATGCGGCGCAAGGGCGAGGACGCTGTGCGCCCAGCCGCCGTCGTTCGGCGGCGCCCGTTTCGGCGGTCTCGCCAACGACCTCAAGGCGAGGCTGAAGAGCGCCTGCCGAGACGCCGGACTGCCGTACACCACCAGCGCCTGAGCGAACGCGGTCGCGCCGGCCGCTGCGTCTGGCGGCCACCTATCCAAATGTCGAAACGTCCTTAGGCAACCCTGGACCCTCGGACATAGTGCCCGTACGGGGATTCCACGAGGCTGCGTCGGTCAGCTTGGCCGAGTGGCCGAGCCACCGTCCGCCCCGGCGTCGCGGTGTCCCCGACAACAAGGAGAAGCATGTGCCTCACTGGTTAGACACGGGCAGCACCGCCTGGCAGATGACCGCGGCGACGTTTGTCGGACTGATGAGCGTCCCTGGGCTCGTCGTCCTCTACGGCGGTGTCATGCAGAAGCGCTGGTCCATCAACAGCATGATGCTGACTTTCGGGACCTTCTCGGTCGTGATGATCATCTGGGTGCTGTACGCGTTCAAGATGGGTTTCGGCAACCCGTGGTTCAACTCCGGTGCGCACCCCGCCAAGGACGGGTTCCTCCACGGATTCATCGGAACCCCGAGTCCAGTGCTCAGTGCCAAGGCGCTCACGATGGACGGTGTCGTGCCGGGCGGGTACGGGAACGCATTGAAGTTGCCGTTCCCACAAGCCGCGTTGGTCTACTTCCAGTTCGTCTTCGCGGCAATCACCCCGATCCTCGCGTTGGGCTCAGTGCTCGGCCGCGTCAACTTCAAGGCGTGGCTTCCCTTTACGGCGGTGTGGATCACGTTTGTCTACACGGTCAACGCGTTCCTTATCTGGGGCGGCGGCTACTTCGGCCTGCACGGTGCGCTCGACTACTCGGGCGGCTACGTGATCCATCTGTCCGCCGGAATCTCGGGCTTCGTAGCCGCTGCCGTGATCGGACCGAGATTGCAGCGCGACCGCGAGATCGACGCGCCCAACAACATGGCGATGGTCGCAGTCGGCGCCGGCCTTCTGTGGCTCGGATGGAACGGCTTCAACGGCGGCGACCCGTATGCCGCAAACCAGTCGGCCGCTGCCGCGATCCTCAACACGAACCTCGCGACCGCGGTCGCGTTCTCGGTCTGGATCGCGTTGGATTACCTCACCGGCCGCAAGCCGTCGCTGATCGGCGGCGTCAACGGGATCATCACCGGTTTGGTCGCGATCACTCCCGCCGCCGGCTTCGTCAACGGCTGGGGCGCGATCGCGATCGGCGTCATCGCCTGTGTGGTCGTCTACGTGGCGATGAATTACGTCAGTCGAATGCGGCCGTTCCGCAACGTCGACGACACGCTCGGGGTGATCTACACCCACGGTTTCGCCGGTCTCACGGGCGGTCTGTTAGTCGGCGTGTTCGCCGACCCGCACATGGGGCCGTTCGATGCGATCTCCTACTCGACGGGCCTCATCCACGGCAGCGCAACGCTGCTCAAGTGGCAGTTCTTCGCCGCGGCTTGGGTGATCGTCTGGTCGGGTGCGATCACGTTCATCCTGCTGAAGCTCGTCGGCATATTCATACCGCTGAGGATGAGCGCGGAGAACATGGAGATCGGCGATGTCGCCGAACACGGACACGAGGTGTATCCATCGGACATCCCGTCGCTCGCATACCCCGATGGGGTTCCGAGCGTCGCCGGAGCGCCGACGCCTGCATGAAACATCGCGTTGACATCGGTATGAGTGAGCCAAGCCGCCGTGGCGCGGGCTGCTCGCTCAACTGAGTCAGGCGAGAACGACGGTGAAGTTCGGGAGGCAGCCGCCGCTGTCTCCCGAACCAACCCGTTGACGATCGTCACCGCCGCCGTCGCCGGCGATGACCTCCAGGGCGTCGCCCGCTCGGCGGCCGACGCGCTCGGCCGCCCAGTCGCAATCGCGCTTCCGGCGTTCGGCCCCGCGGTGCAGTGGCCCCCAGGCGCCTGCCAGGCAGAGTCGCTGCTGACGATCAGGGATTACGCGACGGCACTCGTCTCCGACCGTCCGTCCACCCTCCCCGCCGCCGTCTCCGAGGTGGTTCCGGTTCACCTCGGACAGGACGTCGTCGGCGTCGTTGTCGCCCTCGCCGATCGCGGCGAGGGCCCGGATCCCCGTCCGTGGCTCGATGCCGCCGCAGCCGCCGCCGCGGTCACGGCGCTGTTGCGCGACAGCTCCGGGTTCGACCCGCAGAGCGCCCGCCGGGCATTCCTGCAGATGCTCGAGTTGCACGCACCAACCGACGTCGAGGCGATGCTCGCGCACGGGCGACGGCTCGGCTGCGACTTCTCGACCGGCGCGATCGGGATCTGCGCCGAGCTCGATGCGGAGACGCTCGCGACGATCGACTCCTCTGCCGTCGAGCAGCGGGCGCTGGTGGCCGACGTCGGGCACGGTCGCCTGATCGGACTTGTCGCGCTGTCTGGGGAGTTCGGCGAAAGTGTGCTCTCGGAAGTGCTCGAGCAACTCGGACTCGCCCAGACCCGGGTCGCCTCCTCGGCGGCCCGGCGCGACCCGGCTGTGCTCCGCGACGCGCTACGTGAGGCGGGCATCTTGCTGGAGCTGCTGATCGATGAGCGCGCGACGCTGAACGCCCACGAGGAGACCTATCGGTTCCTCGTCGGCGTCATGCTCCGTGACCCCGACGAGCTGGCGCTGCTGCGCTCGAGCACGATCGCCGAGCTCGAGCGCTACGACGCGCTCCATGACACCGACCTCCTGGCGACGCTCGAGGCTTTCCTCGCCCACCACGGTTCGACCACCGAGACCGCCGACGCGATGCACCTGCACCGACACACCGTCGGCTACCGGCTCGCCCGCGTCCACGAGGTTTCGGGCCTCTCGCCCTACGAGTCCGATGGTCGCGAGCGCCTCAGCCTCGGTCTCAAGGCAGACCGGATCATGGTCGCGGAGCGGAACGTCGCCGGAAGGGGTTCAGCAGCGCCCCTAGCCCAGCGGGGCTAGGGGCGCTGGCGGGCGCATGCGCCCGCTCGAATTCATCGCGCGTCGGCAGCCGGCCGTCACGACGCGCACGCAGCACGCAGTCGGTGTGCGCGTGGCGCCGACGGGAGTGATCGCCCTCGGGAAATAGCAGGATGTGGTCGCTGAGCGCGGGCAGCAGCTCGCCGCACAGCGGACAGTGGTAGGTGGCGGGCTTGCGGTTCTGCGCCCGCCGCAGTTCCCACCAGCGCGGACGGTCTTTGGCGGGCATCGTCACGTTATGCTAGAGACGATGGCTGCCCCCCACGCAGAGGAGCTCGAGGGCCTCAGCCGGTCGGAGATGCTGAGCGCTTCGCCGACGATGTTCGATACGCGGTGGCTCGACAAGCTCTCGCGTGTGCACCCGTCGGTGCCGCTGTTGATCTTCGTCCCGGCGATCGTCGTTCTGCTCGTCGAGGGGTTCGTTCACGGCTCCGGCGCGTGGACGCCGGCATGGCTGCTCGGCGGCTACCTGTTCTGGACGCTGACCGAGTATTGGCTGCACCGAATCGTGTTCCACTTCGAGCCGGAAGCGGGTATCGGCGCGAGACTGCACTGGATCATCCACGGGGTCCATCACGACCATCCCAACGATCCGATGCGGCTGGTGATGCCGCCGTCGGTCAGCATCCCGCTGGCCGCGGTCTTCATCTTCGTCTTCTGGTTGGTGCTCGGCTCGCCTGCATTCCTGCCGTTCAGCGCAGCCTTCCTCGCGGGTTACCTGTTCTACGACATGCTCCATTACCACGTACACCATCACCGGCCGACGACCCCGCTCGGCAAGATGCTGCGCGAGCTGCACATGCGCCACCACTTCCAGAACCACGAGCGCGGCTACGGCGTCAGCGCACCGTTCTGGGACCACGTGTTCGGCACCGCGCCTAAGAAGTAATCGGCAACGGTTGCGGTCGCTGGGCCGCGATCCCGGTCAGCAGCGCGTCGATGAGCCGCTCGGCCGCGACGCGCGGATCGCCAATGATCGGCTCATCGTTGATCGCAGCGAACAGCACATGGTGATAGGGCATCTGGACCACCTGCTCCAGGTCGGCGTCGGGGCGCAGTTCGCCGCGCATAACTGCCGCCCTGACGTGATCGGCGATCAGCTCATGGCGGCGGCGAATCACCGTCTCGCGGTAGCGCGCACGAAGCTTCGGAAAGTCGTCGCCCGCGCTCTGCAGCGCGCAGGAAATACGGCGACCACGGTCGGTCTGCAGGCGCCCGATCAGCTCCGCCAGGCTGATCACGAGCACCTCGCGCAGACTCGCCGACTCGGGGATCTCGAGCTCGGCGACCTGTGAAGCGAGCGCATCGAGTAGCAGGTCTTCCTTGGTCTGCCAGCGCCGGTAGATCGTGTCCTTGCCCGCTGCGGCGCGCCGCGCGATCTCGGCGATCGTTATCGCCGCTGGGCTCCGGCCTTCAGCGAGCAGGTCGAGCGCGGCCCGCAACACCGCTCGCTCGGAGTCGGTGCTCCGTGGGCGGCCACGGCGGCCGGGAAGCTGTGCGGCCTCGGACATTCCTCAGACGCTGACGGCCGGCTCCGGCGACCGCGCGGCATCGGCCTCGAGCGCTTCGACGGACACGGTCGGATCGGCGGCGGGCTCGGGTGTGCGCCGGGGCAGCAGCGTCGCCGCGACGATCACACCGATCGTGCCGACAGCGACCGCAGCGACCGCCGTCTCATGCATCGCATGGACGAACGACGCCACCGCCGGCGCCAGCAGCATGTGGCCGACCGGTCCCGCATGCGCGGCGAAGCTCAGCGTCGCCGCGATCGACGCCGACGCGGCCCCGATCGCCTGCGGATGGTGAGCGAGGTGTGGGATCGCCGCGAGGTGTGGGTGGATCCCCGCGCGATAGGCCGAGGTCAGGATCGCACCGAGGACCGCGACCCCAAGCGCACCGCCGACCTGACGCGAGGTGTTGTTGATCGCCGACGCCTCGCCCGCCTTCTCACGCGGAACCGCCGCGACGACTGAGCTGGTGACGGGCGGCATCGTGATCCCGACCGCGACCCCCTGAAGGAACAGGACGATCTCCTGGGGAAGCGTTGGCGAGTTGGCTCCCGCGCGCGTGTAGTAGAGGAAGGTGCACACCATCAGCGCCATGCCGGTGCTGACCAGCACGCGTGGCCCGAAGCGCTCGACAAGCCTCGCGCTTGAGGAGGCGAAGATCATCTGGCCGGCGGCGAGTGGCAGCAGGAGCGCCCCGGTGTGAAGGGGTGAGTAGCCGCGGGCGGCCTGGAAGTAAAAGGAGACGGCAAACAGCAGACCCATGTAGCCGCAGAAGATCAGCGCGATAATCCCGACCGCCCCGGAGAATCGGCGGCTCCGAAACAGCGAGATGTCCAGGATCGGCGATGGGAACCAGCGCTCCCAGGCGACAAACGCCACCAGCAACGCGAGCCCGCCGGCGAGCGGGGCAATCGCGGACACGTGTCCCCAGCCGACGTCGCCCGCGCGGATGATTCCGAACACGACGATCGCGATTCCGGCGATCGATAGCAACACCCCGACCGGGTCCAGTCGGCCGGGCGCCGGGTTCCGCGAGTCGGGAACGAGCCGCGCCATCAGCACGAGCGCGATGGCGACGATCGGGACGTTGACAAAGAACACCGAACCCCACCAGAAATGCGCCAGCAGCAGGCCGCCGGTGACTGGGCCGATGGCGATCGCGAGGCCGACCGCGCCGGCCCAGATCCCGATCGCCTTCGGCCGCTCGGTCGGTTCGAAGACGTTCGAGATGATCGACAGCGTCGACGGCAGCACCGCCGCACCGCTGATCCCCATCAGCGCGCGGAACGCGATCAGCTCGTCGGGCGAGGTCGCGAAGGCACACAGCACCGAGCTCAGCCCGAATGCCAGCATCCCGCCGAGCAGGACCCGCTTACGGCCGAGGCGGTCACCGAGGATCCCCCAGGTGAAGAGGAGACCGGCGAATGCGAGCGTGTAGGCGTTGGTCGCCCATTCAAGCTGGCTCTGGGTGGCGCCGAGGCCTTTCGGCGCCGGCTCGGCGAGGGTCTTGAGCGCGACATTGAGGATGCTGGTGTCGAGCACGACGACGAGCAGGCTCAGAATCAGCACCCCGAGGATCCGCCAGCGGCGCCCGTGGATCGCTTCTGGGGTCGTAGGAGACATCGTCAGTGACTGCTCCGGTGATCGACTGATTTCCGCGAAATTACGGGACTGCTCGTTCCCGTAATTCGGAGCCTAGCACCATTACGGGACAGGCGCGTCCCGCAATTCGTCGGAGCGCGCGCCGTTCTACACTGCCCCGAACGCTCCGAGCGTCTCCGGAGCCGGAACGGAGAGGTGGCCGAGTGGCTGAAGGCACTCGCCTGCTAAGCGAGTATGGGGTTTACACTCCATCAGGGGTTCGAATCCCCTCCTCTCCGCTTCAGACAGGCCTCGTCACCCAGCGTCCTCCAGCAGCTTGCCCTACCGACGCGACCTCAGCTTCCGGTCGGCGACAATGGGCCGGTGAGGAACGTAGTGAACTCATGACCTCGGCTTTTAAGCTGCCGGTTTCGTGATACCGCGGCACGCGGTTCTGCAACGGCTGCTGGTGGCGCAGTCCGGGGAACCAACTACGCCTGACATGCCGATGCACCATTGCTCTAAGCACGGTCGGCCGTTCTGATCTAGCCAGCCGTTGCGCGTGGGTATCGCCCAGCTATCAGTCAACCCGATCGTGGTTGACAGTCGAGGGTCAGCGCTCCGCCGGAGCGTGTCTTGGCTGCGGCAGGCGGACGATTTGCTCGGCCGCGATCCTGCGCGGATCGCCCTGGTCGGGCTCTTCGTCGCGGGATTTCTGCTGCGGGTCGCGCTCATCCTGTCTCTCCACGCGCTCACCTATCCCGATAGCGGCAACTACTTCGAGTCCACCGTCACCGGGCTGTGGTCCGATCCGCTGCGAATGGCCGGCTACCCGATGTTCCTCAGGGTCCTGCACGCGATCACGCCGCATCTGATGCTGGTCATCGCCGTCCAACACGTGATGGGGATGGCGGCGGCCCTGCTGCTGTTCGCGATCATGCGCAGGCTGGGTGCGCCGACCGGGCTGGCATTGGTTCCGTGCGCTGCGGTTCTGCTGAGCGGGGACGAACTATTGATCGAGCACACGGTGTTGAGCGAGGCACTATTCACGCCGTTATTGACTGCGGCGCTGTATTGCGCCGTACGAGCCAGGCGGTCCGGTCTGGCGTGGGCCGCCGCGGCGGGCGTATGCGCCGGGCTCAGCGTCTGGATCCGCGTCGCGGCACTGCCATTGCTTCTGACCGGACCCGTTTGGCTCGTTCTCTGCGAGCGGCGCCCTAGCCCGCGCACCCTCGCGCTAGGTGCCGCGTCGTTGATCGTCGGACTGGCGACGGTCGCGATCTATACCGAGTGGCACTATCTCGCGTCCGGTCAGGGTGGGTTGGTGGCGGGGGACGGCTGGGACCTCTACGGCCGCGTCGCGCCGTTTGCCGACTGTAGTAAGTTCACACCGCCGGCCGGCACCGCCAGCTTGTGCGAGGCGAAGCCGCCGGCGCAGCGTCCGCTGTCCCAGACAGGCGTCTGGTACGTGTTCAATCGGTCCTCTCCCGCGGTGAGGTCGATCGGCCCGTCGGAGGACACGCCAGAGCCGGGTGCCATGGCACGCCTGCAGCGGTTCTCGGTTGCCGCGATCGAGGGGCAGCCGCTCGATTACCTGCACGACGTGGCGCAGGACGCAGTCCGGCTGATCGACCCGAGTTACCCTTCGCGCAACAACCTGACCCCGAGTGTGCTGATGAACGCGCTCTTCACCCGCCGCAAGCCAACCGGCTCGATCGGGTACTGGCACCTGCGGGCGTATCCCGGAGATCCGCTCAGGCACGGGAGGGCGGGTGCCTTCAGACGGTGGGAGAAGCTCACCCGGATCACGGGCGTGCCGTTTGTCCTGCTGCTCGTGCTTTCCCTGCTGGCGCCGTGGTCGGTGCGGGGAGGCGCCCGCAGCGAGACGCGACTGATCGTTGGAACCACATTGGTCCTACTGCTCTTCCCGTTGTTCGTGCGCGGGTATGAGTATCGATTCGTGATCCCGCTGCTCGGCCCGCTCGTCCTTGGAGCGAGCCTCGGAGGATGGGGCCTCGCCCAGCGGCTCCGGAGGCTGAGCGCCACCGCCCAGAGCCCACGTAGGAGTCCGAGTACGTCGTAAGCCGCTCGGTGCCAACCACGCGATCCTCGTGGACGCAACACACTCGAATTGAGAGACTGATGCGTATCGAGCCACGCGTCGTTCAACTGATACTTGCATTTCTTGCTGGCGCCGTGGTCGCCGTACTGGTCGCAACAATCACCGGTGCGTGGAACGGGAAATCAACGCCGGCCATGCTCAACACGGCGGCGATCGAGACCACGATTCAACGCTCGCTCCTGACACAACACCGTCTCACCTCGACTGTGAAGTGCCCCAACGAGGTGACCCGGAATGCCGGCGTTGTTTTTTACTGCTCCGCGACCAGCAAACGACGGCGGTATTCGGTCGTGGTCACCGAAACGAACGACAGGGGGCATGTGACCTATGTCGTGGCATGACTCAGGCGCCCGGGACCACAAACCGCCCGTCGCCACCCGGCCCGTGTGAGCGACCAAGGGGCAGTCGCCCCGGTCCGTACGAGCATGACGTAGAGCTCCGCAGACCGTTGATCGCATCAACGAGCGCAGATCGACGGACCACGTCCGCGACGTTCGCTGATCTCCGAGGTTGTCAGTGCTGCAGCGCGCCGGCGAGGTGCGTTATGGTCGAGACCGCGTATGCCAGCCCGAGAAGGTGCCGAAACCAGTTGACCCCGGCGGTCAGCTCTTCATAGGCCCAGATCGCGAGTGCCAGATATGAGACCGCTGATGCATCGGCATGAGCTGCGCCGTGAGCGTACGCGGCGACCTCGCCCGCAATGAAGGCGACAATCAACGGGGCGTTTGGGAACTGGACGAGCGGAAAGCTCCTCGGCCAGCCGAGCGTGGTCAGGCGCTTGAACCTGGCGCGTACGGCCAGCCCCTCGAGGGCTGGCCTCGGTCCACGCGTCGCTGGATCTGAGTGCTTGAGCTTGTGCATTTGCGGCTGTGGTGATCTTAAGCAGACTGCACGCGATGAGAAAGGTTGAACCCGGACGACCTGCCTGGTGGGCGACCAGTGCGGTCCCGTATCGGTACTTCTGGCTTCTGCCGTCCGCAGGCCTCGTGATCGGACTGGTTGCAGCGAGCGTTTTCGGAGTTCCTGTGTGGCTGGGCTTGATCTGCGCCGAGGCACCGGCGCTGGCGATGGAAGCGTGGTGGCGTCGCGCAGACTCGTCGTCGAGCGACCCTTCGTGAGGCGGAGCCCCAGGCCGACCTGCCGGCAGGGTCACTCGCCCCGTGGTTAGGGCCGACGGACGGAGAGGGCGCCGGAGTGACGCCGGCCGGGCCGCAGCAGGTCCCTGGCGAGATCGATCAACGCACGCCTAAGTTCGGCGACATCGGCGTCTGGATACTGCGCCACGACTCCGGCCATCGCTTTGAAGGCCACAGCCACGCGAACCTCCTGGCTGAACTGGAGCCCTTCACCCGCGAGCAGAGCCCTGATTCGTGCCTGACGCTCGCGTGCGCCGGTGGCGATCATGGGGTGGGCGACGATCGCGATGTCGCTGGCCATGTACGAGATCAGCCGGCGTTGCTCGAGCAGGAGGTCGACGTAGTCGGTCACGAACCGTCGGCGCCGTCCGGGCGTATCGGCCTCGCCCTCGTAGGCGCCCAAGAGTGTGTCGAGCCCCGTGACCGCCGGGGCGATCAGCGCTTGCAGCAGGTCGTCCTTGGAACGGAAGTGGTAATACAGAGCCGCTTTTGTGAATCCCAGCCGGTCGGCGATCTGCTGGAGCGTCGTACCGTCGAACCCGTGCTCGGAGAACAGCTCCAGCGCGGCGTCGAGGATCCGCGCGCGTGTGTCAGAAGGTTGCGCGGCGGCAGAGACGGACGCTGCGACTGACGACACGTCCTACACACTACCACGCTACTTACCGTCCGGCAAGTGCCTGCTTGCCGTTTAGTAAGTCATTACTTGACAGCCGGTAAGGAAGCCGCCACCATGAACGAGTCGGCAACCTCGAGCGCCGACTCTCTTCTCAGCAAGCCGCGTCGACCGACAGGGTCCGGAGACTTCATGCGATCTATTGCCAGATGGTGCGTCACTCATCGCCGCCTCGCGCTCGCGGCCTGGCTGGTGGCCCTGATCGGGCTGGCCGCACTCAGCAAGAGCGTCGGCAGCTCATACAACGACAGCTTCAGCCTGAACGGCACGCAGAGCTTCCAGGCGCTGCAGTTGCTCGAGCACGCCGCTCCCAAGGCATCAGGCGACCGCGAGCAGATCGTGATCGCGGTGAAAAGTGGCCGTGTCACCGACCCTGCCGTCAAGACCCGCGCCGGGGCGATGCTCGCCCATGTCGCCAAGCTCCCCGACGTCGCGTCGATCACCTCCCCGTACAGCCCCGCAGGCACTGGCCAGACTTCGCAATCAGGGCAGGTCGCGTTCGCGACCGTGACGATGAGCAAGCAGGCGTCGAAGTTCACGACCACACAGGCGAAGCAGTTCGTAAACACGGCGAAGGCAGGAGCAGGCGGCGGTCTGGAGGTCGCCGTCGGCGGTCAGGTCGCCGAGCAGACGGTCCAGCCCAACGTGTCGAGCGCCGGCTTCGGGGCGTTCGCGGCGCTGATCGTCCTGTTCATCGTGTTCGGGTCCCTGCTGGCGGCGGTGCTGCCGCTGATCACCGCCGGGTTCGCGCTCGGCACGGGGACGGCGACAGTCGGCCTGCTCTCTCACGTGATCCACATGGCGTCATTCAGCTCAGAGCTGTCTCTGCTGATCGGGCTCGGCGTCGGCGTCGACTACGCGCTGTTCATCGTCACCCGTTATAGGCAGGGACTGCAGCGCGGCAAGAGCATCGAGGACGCGATCGTCGACGCGGTCGACACCTCAGGCCGTGCGGTTCTGTTCGCTGGGATAACCGTCTGTATCGCGCTGCTCGGGATGTTCGCGCTTGGCGTCAGCTTCCTCTACGGCGTCGCGATCGCCGCCTCGATCGTGGTGGCCTTCACAGTGCTCTCGGCCCTGACCCTGCTCCCCGCCCTGCTCGGGTTCTTCGGGACACGCGTACTCGGCCGGCGCGCCCGGCGGAGCCTCGCAGCCGGGGAGCTGAAGACCTCGGATAGCTCCGGATGGTGGGTGCGTTGGACGGGCGTGCTGCAGTCACGGCCCGGGTTGATCGCAACCATCGCGACCGTCCTGCTGGCGGTGATCGCGATCCCGTTCCTGTCGATGCGTCTAGGCTCCTCTGACGCCGGCTCAGATCCGGCCGGCAGCACCACCCGGCAGGCGTACGACCTGCTCGCCAAAGGGTTCGGTCCCGGCTACAACGGCCCGTTGCAGCTGGTTGCCCAGATCCACAACGCCGGTGAACAGGCCGCGTTCCTCAGGGTGACGCGGGCGGCCGCAAACACAATGGGAGTCGTCAAGGTGACGACGCCGGTCACGCTTCCCGGCAGGCGGGGCGCGCCGCCGGTGACCAGCGCCGACGTCTACCCGAAAGGCTCGCCGCAAGCCGCTTCGACGAGCGCTCTGCTGACAACACTGCGCAACACCGTTGTTTCGCGTGCGAGCGCCGGCACCGGCGTGCACGTGCTGATCGGCGGCCAGACGGCCATCTTCGCCGACTTCGCCTCCGTGCTCTCGAGCAAGCTGCCGCTATTCATCGGCGTCGTGGTCTTGCTGTCCTTCCTGCTCCTAACGGCGGTCTTCCGGAGCCTTGTGATCCCCGCGATGGCGGCGATCATGAACATGCTCTCCGCCGCCGCGGCGTTCGGCGTGATCACCGCGGTGTTCCAGTTCGGCTGGTTGGGCTCACTGCTCGGCATCGACCAGACCGGGCCGATCGAGGCGTTCATCCCGGTGATGATGTTCGCGATCTTGTTCGGCCTCTCGATGGACTACGAGGTGTTCCTCGTGAGCCGAATCTACGAGGAATGGCATCGAACCGGCGATAACCGGCTCGCGGTTACCCGCGGCCTGGAGGCGACCGGCCGGACGATTACGGCCGCGGCGGCGATCATGGTCCTCGTCTTTGGTTCGTTCATCCTCGGAGGTCAGGTGATCATCGAGATGTTCGGCCTGGGCCTCGCCGCAGCGGTACTGATCGACGCCCTGATCGTCCGCGCGGTGCTCGTGCCCGCACTGATGCTCGTGATCGGCGACGCCAACTGGGCGCTGCCGAAGGTGCTCGATCGGATAATCCCTCGCCTCAACGTCGAGGGCAGCGTCGAGCACGACGATCGCGACGACGGTCCAGCGATCCATCCAAATCGCGTCCACCAGCACCCCGATCTCGACCCGGAGCCGTCCGCCGCGTAGCGTCCCTGCCGCAGATAGCGCTGCTCCGACGATCGACGCCGGCAGCAGGACCCCTTCGAGCGGCGCGCGCTCGTCCTGGCTCGTACGTTTTATGATGTCAGCCGCTCCTGCGCCGGGAAGGTTCGCATCCTTGCGAGCGTCATATGAAGGGGAGATGACAGTCGATGCATGCTCTGAGCCCGAACGCCTGCGGATTCCGCCTGCCCGGGTCGAGCTGCTCGGCGCGTTCGTCGCTCAGCTGTGTCTGATCACCACCGTCGCGTTATTCGATCGCCACGGCCTGGACCCGGTCGACTGGGGCATCGGCGTCGCCGTTGCGATTGCAATAGATGGGACTCTGCTCCGCGCGCAGGCATATTTCGGCGGCGACCGCCTCGAACCCGCGGACTGGGTGACGCTCACCCGTGCGTCGCTTGTCGCGGCGATCACCGCGCTGGTGGCCAATTCGTTCGCTGGGCCGATCTCGGTCTGGCTGCTCGTGTCGCTCGCCGTGGTGGCCCTGATGCTGGACGCCGTGGACGGCCGGATCGCTCGCAGCACCGGCAAGTCGGGGCCGCTGGGGCTGTACTTCGACGGCGAAGTGGACGCCTTGCTCATGCTTGTGCTCAGCGTCTACGTCGCGCGTCTTTACGGCGGCTGGGTGCTGGCGATCGGCGTGATGCGCTACGCGTTCCTGATCGCTTGGCTGTCGCTGCCGTGGATGCGCCGGCAGCTGCCGCCGCGCTACTGGCGCAAGGTCGTCACCGCCGCCCAAGGCGTGGTCCTCACCGTCGCGGCGGCGGCGGTCCTCCCCGCTTCGGTCACCCGCATCGCGCTGCTCGGCGCGCTTGCCCTGCTCTGCGAGTCGTTCGGTCGCGATGTTTGGTGGCTGCGGGCTCGCCGGACGCGGGCAGCGGCAGTGGACGGCGGGCCGGGCGGCCCGGCCGGCGGAGCGGGTGCCCCGATCGGTTCTTCGGGCCATCCCGTGCGCAAGACGATCGGCATCGCCGCGACCGTGCTCGCGGTGGTGATCCTCTGGGTCGCGCTCGTTGCTCCATACCGGCCGACGGACGTGCACCTCGCAGACTTCCTCCGGATTCCGCTCGAGCTGCTCGTGGTCGCCGCCGTTGCGCTGGTGCTGCCCAAGACGCCCCGGCGGATTTTCGCGGTCCTGGTCGGCGTCCTGCTGGCCGTGCTGATCGTGCTGAAAGCGGTCAATTACGAGACGTACGTGAACTTCGACCGCGGATTCCAGCCGATCGGCGACCTGACTCAGTTCAACAACGTGCTGTTTACGCTGCGGGCCACGATCGGCCGGTCCGAGACGCAATGGCTGTTTCGCGGCGTCATCATCGGCATCGTCGTGGCCGTCGTGCTGATGACGGTGTGCATGCTCCGCGTGACCTCGGCAGCCGCACAGAACAGGCGCGTGACGAAGCGCGCGGTGACCGGGCTGGGCGCCATCTGGGTCCTCACCTGGCTGTTCGGAGTGGGCTTCGCGGCGGGCACTCCGGTCGCCTCGTCGCTCACCGCCGGGCTCTTCACCAGCCAACTCAATACCGTCGTCGGGGAGATCAAAGACAAGTCGGTTTTCGCCGCCGAGATCAAGCGCGATCCCCTTGCCCGCACCCCGAACAGCCGGCTGCTCACAGCGCTGCACGGAAAGGACGTGGTGCTGGTGTTCGTCGAGGCCTACGGTCAGGTCGCCGTGAAGGGCAAATCCTTCTCGCCGGAGGTCGATGCGGCCCTCGTTCAGGGAAACCAGCGGCTGAAGCAGGCCGGATTCTCGTCGCTGAGCGGTTATGTGAGCTCGCCGACATTCGGAGGTATCAGCTGGCTGGCGCACTCGACCCTCCAGTCGGGCCTCTGGGTGAACACCCAGGAGCGCTACAACGAGCTGGTGTCTGCCAAGCGCCTGACACTCGCCTCGGCGTTCAAGCGAGCTGGATGGCGCACCGTGGACGACGTACCGTCCGACAACCGTCCCTGGACCCTGGGGAAAAAGTTCTACGGCTTCGACCAGGTCTACGACCGCTACGAGGTCGGTTACGAGGGCCCTACATTCAGCTTCGCGTCGATGCCAGACCAGTACATCTTCTCGGCCCTCAACCGGCTCGTGCTCGCAAAGCCCCACAAGCGGCCGGTGTTTGCTGAGGTGGACACCGTCTCCAGTCACGAACCGTGGACCAAAATTCCAGAGGAGATCCCATGGAACAAGGTGGGGAACGGCTCGATCTACAAGACCCTCCCGGTGCTGCAGGCCAGCCGCGGCAACGCCACCGAGGAGCAGGCCAACTACGGCAAGTCGATCGCGTACTCGCTGGGCACGATCACCTCGTTCGTGAAGCGCTACGGCAGCAAGAACCTGGTGATGATCGTCCTCGGCGACCACCAGCCCCAGCCGATCGTCAGTGGGTTGGAGCCCAACCACGACGTTCCGATCTCCATCATCGCTCACGATCCTGCGGTTCTTCGCCATCTCAAGGGATGGGGCTGGAGCGTTGGACTGAAACCGGCCGACACGGTACCGGTGTGGCCGATGAGCGCGTTGCGCGACAGGTTCCTGAACGCCTTCGACAAACCCGCCGGCACGGCCGCGGCCTCCGGGTGAGCGACGCCACCTCGCAGGCCGCAGGGCCGCACCCCGTCAGCTTCGACGCCCCCCGCGGATGAGACGACTGGTGATCGGGATCGAGCCGAGGGTTGTGCATGTCTGAGCGACCATATGTACTGCTCAGCTGCGCGATGTCGATCGACGGTTACCTCGGCAGCGCGTCGCCGAGGCGCCTGGAGCTGTCCAACGAGGCCGACTTCGGACGGGTCGACGAACTGCGGGCGTCGTGCGACGCGATTCTCGTCGGTGCTGCCACAGTGCGGACCGATAACCCGCGGCTGCTCGTGCGCGCTACCGCTCTGCACGCGGCGCGAAGGGCTCGCGGACTCCCGGATTCGCCGATGAAGATCACCGTGACCCGCTGTGCCCAGCTGGATCCCACCCTTGACTTTTTCACGACCGGCGACTCGCCGAAGCTGGTCTACTGCGCCACCCTGGGCGTGCCTGAGGCACGCGCCCGCCTCGGTGCGCAGGCGACGATCGTCGACGGCGGTGACGACGTGAACATGCGCGCCCTCAGCGCGGACCTCGGTGAGCGTGGCGTGCAGCGGCTGATCGTCGAGGGCGGCGGCAATGTGCACACGCAGTTTCTGACCGAGGACGTCGTCGACGAGCTCCAGCTGGTCGTGGCGCCGTTCTTCGTCGGCGATTCACGCGCCACGCGTTTCGTCAGCGACGGTCACTTCCCGTGGAACCCGAATCGCCGCGCGGAGCTGGCGCAGGTGCGCCAGATCGGCGACGTCGTGCTCCTCCGTTATGCGCTATCCCCGCGCTTCGAGCGCGACTGACGCGCGGGCAGCGCCGGTAGATCGGTGAAGAGTCCCGTCAACATGGGCGAGACGGTATGAGGCAAATGGGAGTTGAGGCGCGCGCGTTTTGGCTGCGCGCGCCGGGCAGAGGGGAAATCCGCACGGTCGCGCTCCCCGAACCCGGGCCGGATGACGTCCTGGTGCGCACCTTGCGGTCGGGCGTCAGTCGCGGCACTGAGACGCTGGTGTTCCGCGGCGGCGTACCTCCAGCGCAATACGGCGCAATGCGCGCGCCGTTCCAGGAGGGACAGTTCCCAGGACCTGTCAAGTACGGCTACCTCAACGTTGGCGCGGTGGAACACGGACCGCCGGGTTTGCGCGGCCGAACCGTCTTCTGTCTCTTTCCTCATCAGACCGCCTACGTGGTGCCGGCGAGCTCCGTGGCGCTCGTGCCAGACGGCGTGCCAACGGCCCGTGCCGTTCTAGCCGGAACCGTCGAAACCGCTGTCAACGCGCTGTGGGACGCCGCACCTTTGCTCGGCGACCGGACGACGGTTGTCGGCGCCGGCATGTTGGGCTGCTGTGTGGCACGCCTGCTGGCTCGGTTCCCGGGGGCCCATGTCACTCTCGTCGACGTCGATGCAGATAGGGCCGATGTAGCAACAGCGCTCGGCGTCGACTTCGCCCTGCCCGCCGAGGCGGCTGGCGATCGTGACCTGGTTGTGCACACGAGCGCCACCTCCGCCGGACTTCAGTGTTCGCTTGAGCTGCTCGCCCCAGAGGGCTCGGTCATCGACCTCAGCTGGTACGGCGACAGGGAGGTTCAGCTCTCGCTTGGAGGCAGGTTCCACTCGGCTCGCCTTGGCATCCGGGCGAGCCAGGTCGGCACCGTTTCGCCTGCGCGCAGCGCCCGCCGCTCGGCGGCCGATCGGATTGCACTCTCGCTCGAGCTCCTGCGGGACCCTGCGCTGGACGCGCTCCTCACTGGAGAGTCAGCGTTCTGCGATCTGCCGGAGGTGATGGCCGAGCTTGCCGCGGGCAGCCTGCCCGCTCTCTGTCACACCATCACCTACGACGGGGCATAGACCGTGTTCAGCGTGACGGTTCGCGATCACATGCTGGTTGCCCACAGTTTGAGCGGCGAGGTCTTCGGCCCCGCGCGGCGACTGCACGGCGCGACCTACATCGTCGACGCCACGTTCCGGCGCGCGGAGCTTGACGCCGACGACATCGTGGTTGACATCGGTCGAGCGGCCGAGGAGCTACATGCTGTGATGGCGGAGCTCGGATACCGCAACCTCGACGAGGAAACCGCCTTCGCAGACATCAACACCACAACCGAGGTATTGGCTCGGTTCATCGCAGACCGACTCGCGGAAAGGGTGCACGCCGGCCGCCTGGGCGACGGCGCGCGGGGGCTCGACGGATTAATCGTCACCCTGCACGAGTCGCACGTCGCCTGGGCGAGTTACGAACGGTCGCTGTGAGCGCTCTGGATGTTGTTGTACCCGAAGGCATTCACGATCCAGCTCGCCCGAGTGGAGGCAACGCCTACGATCGCCACGTCTGCCGCGCCCTGCGCAACCTCGGGTGGGTGGTGCACGAGCATGCCGTCCCCGGGTGCTGGCCGCGGTCCGACTCCAGGGCACTTGCCGCCCTGGACGCCGTGATCCAGCGCATCCCCGATGGGGCCGTCGTGCTGATCGACGGACTGATCGCCTCGACGGCGCCAGAGGTGCTGGTGCCTGAGGCGCGGCGCCTAGAGTTGGTGGCGCTCGTACACATGCCGCTGGGTGACCGCGCGGACGAAGAGGCGGCCGAGACGATCCGGATGCACGAGCATGCGGTTCTCGCGGCCGTCGCTGCCGTCGTCACGACGAGCGAGTGGAGCCGCAGCCGGCTGCTGGACCTGTACGACCTGCCGGCGGAGCGACTGCACGTCGCAGAGCCCGGAGTCGACCCTGCCGAACTCGCAATGGGCACCGAGACTGGCGAAGCGATGCTGTGCGTCGCGTCAGTGATTCCCGACAAGGGTCATGACGTACTGCTCGACGCGCTGCACACGGTGTCAGACCTCACCTGGGAATGCGTCTGCGTTGGCCGTCTCGACCGTGACCCAGGGTTTGTGCAACGGCTCCGCCGGAGGTCATTGGATCGCGGGCTGGACAGCCGGGTGCACTTCGAGGGCACGCGTGCCGGCCCCGAGCTAGACCGTAGCTACGCCGGAGCGG
The DNA here is from genome assembly GCA_963805095.1 of uncultured Solirubrobacterales bacterium. GTDB lineage: Bacteria > Actinomycetota > Thermoleophilia > Solirubrobacterales > Solirubrobacteraceae > Palsa-465. The sequence continues at coordinate 1,293,472 of CAWDSW010000003.1, read as the reverse complement.
ACCTCATGGTGCTGGCGTCACGCGCCGAGACGTACGGCATGGTTGTCACCGAGGCTCTGGCTCACGGCCTGCCGGTAGTGGTCACCGAGGTCGGCGGCGTGACGGAGGCTCTCGGCTATGGCTCCGACCTGAGCCGTCCTGGCCTGCTCGTCCCGCCGGACGACCCAGCGGCACTTGCCGCCGCGCTGCGAGCATGGCTCACCGATCCTCACCTCCGCCGCCGACTGCGCCGCGCCGCCCACACGCGACGTCGGTCACTCCGCGGATGGTCGACCACCGCAGCCATGCTCGCCGATGTTCTGCCCGAGGCTTCGAGATGATGACTCAGGACATCCGCGTCAGCAGGGGGTGGTTAGCGCTACGCGAGCGCGCAGACGCCGCAGCTCGTGCGCGTGACCTCGTCGAGTGCCTGAAGGGACAGCTCCCGCCGACGGGCCGGCGCGTGATCCACGACCTCGGTTGCGGGACTGGCGCCATGGCCCGTTGGCTGGCGCCGCTGCTGCCCGGCCCCCAGCATTGGGTTCTGCATGACCGCGACGCAGACCTCCTTGAGGTCGCCGCGTCAGAGCCATCCGCTCCGGCCGCCGATGGGGCTGCCGTCACCTTCGAGATGAGGCAATCTGACGTCACCCGGCTGATCCCGGGCGACCTCGCCGGATCGACCCTCATCACCGCCTCGGCGCTGTTGGACGTGTTGATCGAGGAAGAGCTGTCCGCGCTGATGGCCGTGTGCGCTGGTGCACGATGTCCCGTCCTGTTGACCCTCTCCGTCGTCGGCCGAGTCGACCTGACCCCGGCGGATCCATTGGATCGCCGGATCGCCGTCGCATTTGACGCGCACCAACGCCGCGGCACCGAGCGAGGGCGCCTGCTCGGCCCCGACGCGGCCGCGGTCGCCGTCGAGCAGTTGGGTCGATTGGGAGCCGAGGTGCTCGTCCGGTCGAGCCCGTGGCGGCTAGGGCCCTCGGAAGCCGAACTGGCAGCTGAGTGGTTAACCGGATGGGTGAGTGCTGCGTGCGAGCAGGCGGTCGACCTCGCGGCCGAGGCCGAGTCGTACACCCGCCGACGTCTGGCACAGGCAGCCGCCGGAGCACTAAAGGTCACCGTCGACCACGCCGACCTCCTGCTGTCAACGGGCCGACAGCGGGACGTCTAGGGTGTGGGCGCCCTTCTGCGCCTTTGTCGTCAGATAGCGAGCGTTCGCGGAGGACAGGTGCACGCCCGTCGGCACGAGCGAGCTGACCGCAACCCCCAACCGGCGCAGCTGCCCCGCCTTATCCGGGTTGTTGCTGAGCAGGGCGATGTCCGCCACACCCAGAGTCCTCAGCATCTGGGCGGCGACCAGATAGCTGCGCTCGTCCTCTCGATGGCCCAGTGCGAGGTTCGCTTCATAGGTGTCGAGCCCGGTGTCCTGCAGCGCGTAGGCCTCGAGCTTGGCGTACAACCCGATGCCCCGCCCCTCCTGCCGCAGGTACAACAGGTAGCCACCCGAGTCGGTGATGCGCTCGACGGCTTCCCGCAATTGTGCCCCGCAGTCGCATCGTCGGCTGCCGAACACGTCCCCGGTCAGGCATTCGCTGTGCGGCCGGACCAAGGGCACCCGTCCTGGCTTATCCGAACTCAGGGCCGAGGCCCGATCACCCAACCCGAACGCGAGATGCTCCTGGGCGTCGACGAGCCCGTCGAAGCTGAACACCCGGGCAGTCGCGGTGTATCCGTCGCCGAAGCGCAGCGGTAACAGCACCTGAGTACGGACGGTCGCAGTGGGTATCGGCGGCTGCTCCATTGACGACTCCATCAGGTGTCCTGACACCGCGAGACGGATGTCGCTCCGCCAAGCAGCCACTGGACGATCATCGCGGCCGCGCGCGGTCGGACGTCATGCTGAGAGATGACGCTCGGCGCCCATCGATTCTTCCCGCCCCGACTGAGGCGCCGACGAGCAACGGGGCATTCGTATGCTGTCGCAGTGGCACGGCGATGAAGCAGGACGAGCGCATTCCGTTCGTCGACGCTCTCCACCGAGCTCGAGTGCGTGCGTATCCACCAAACGAGTTTGTCGAGCAAGAAAGCTTCATGCGCGCCAGCGAGATTCGAGCACTAGCGGATCACGCCGGCATCGCCGCCGGGGCATCGGTGCTGGATCTGTGCTGCGGGATCGCCGGGCCGGGGCGGTTCATCAGCCGCAGGCTTGGCTGCACGTATCTGGGGGTGGATTACAGCCCCAGCGCAATTGAAGTGGCCCGGCGGCGCGCAGGCCAGCTCCCGTGCCGGTTCGAGGTCTCGCGCATCCCTCCAATTCCATCCGGCCCGTTCGACGTGGTGCTGCTGCTGGAGACCATGCTCGCCTTCGCCGAGAAAGGACCGCTGCTGAAGGAAGTATCTGGAGCGCTGACCTCCGGCGGACGGTTCGCCTTCACCGTGGAAGAGGGCATGCCGCTGACGGAGGCCGAGCGAGCGACGATGCCTGACGCCGATACTGTGTGGCTGATTCCGCTGCCAGAGATGCTCAGTTGCCTGGAGAGGGCTGGGCTGGTGGTCCGCTGGCAAGAGGACTGGAGTCTGTCCCACGGTGCGATGGCCGATTCGCTGCTCGACGCGTTCGCCAGCGAGGCTCACGACATCGCCGCTCAGATCGGACACCAGGCAATGGAGGAACTCCTTGTCGCCCACAGACTATGGAGCGACTGGCTCAGGGACGGAAGGGTCCACAAGGTCGCCCTCGTCGCGGAGAAGGCCTAACGCCGCATCCAGAAGTGACGGCCCCACGATAAGGTACGGACCTGTCGGTCGGCCCCGGGAAGGTTTTCAGTCTGGCGACGTCCTGAATGATTGTGAGGAGCGTTCTCCGGCGGTCTCGCCCAGTCTTGGCAGCGGCCGTGCTCGCCGTCGTGATCTGGCGTCTCGGCAGCGGCCCGTTCCTCGACGGCGTACGCGCACTCGACGGCCGTGTGCTTGTGGCCGCGGCGGCCATCTTCCTCGTCACCACTGTCTGCTTCGCCTGGCGGTGGAAGATCGTTGCCCGCGGCCTCGGCGTGCGGCTGTCCCTGACCGACGCCGTCGCCGGCCTACTACCGGTGCCTGTTCCTCAACCTCACGCTCCCGGGCGGCGTCGCCGGGGACGTGCATCGCGGCGTCAGCCACGGGCGCGACGTGCAGAACCTCGGCCACGCCCTGCGGGCCGTCGTCTGGGAGCGCACCGCTGGACAGGTCGTCCAGGTGCTGCTGACGATCGCCGTCCTCTTCGTCCTGCCGTCACCGCTGCGCTCGTCGATGCCGTTCGTGGCGCTTGCGCTCGCTCGCGACGGCCGTGGTCGTCGTTCTCGTTGTCCGTGTGCGAACGGGACGCGGGCATTCCCGGTGGGAGCGGGCGCGGAACGCGGCGGTGGCGGACATCCGCGGGGCTCTGCTTCACAAGCGCGCGTTGCCGGCGGTCGTGCTCGCGTCGACCGTTGCCGTCCTCGGCCATGTGCTCACGTTCCTGATCGCCGCCCGCGCGGTTGGGGTCACCGCGCCGGTCTCCCGACTCCTGCCGCTGGCATTCGTCTCGATGATGGCCATGGTGCTGCCGAACATCGGCGGCTGGGGACCGCGGGAGGGCGTCACGGCCTGGGCGTTCTCCGCGGCGGGCCTGGGCGCGGGTCGTGGCGCCGCGACCGCCGTCGCTTATGGAGTCATGGTGCTCGCCGCCAGCCTCCCCGGCGGGCTCGTGCTGCTTTCGGAGTGGCTCCCCTGGCGCCGCGGGTCGGGGCCCCGGGCACGGAAGCCCCTGACCTCCGGCCAGAGGATCAGCCGATGGGTGAGCGCTCGGACAACTTCCTCAGGGTGTGGCCTCGACGGCGCCCGTACGCAGGCAGAACGTGACGAACGGAGGTGCGATGACGATCAGATCCGAGAGCCGGCTGGCAATCGCCCGCAGCGTCCCTGAAGTGTGGGCGTATATCTGCGATGTCGGACGCTGGCCGGAATGGGCGCCGACGGTTCGCGAATGCTGGGTCGGCGGAGGGGCTCCGCTTACGCCCGGCGCGCGGGTGGAGCAGCGGGCGAAGTTGATGTTCGGGGCCACTCGCCACCGGGCCCAGAACGTGACCGCGGTCGAGGCGCCCCGCAGCTTGGCGTTCGCCGGGCCCATGGGCACCTCCGCGGCGCGCTGGGGAATGGAGTTCGAGCCGATCGACGGTGGGCAGACCGAGGCCGAGATGTGGGTCGAGGTCGACCTCAGGAACATCATGCGCGCGATCCCCGGCCGCTGCTCTCCAGAGCAGGATTCAGCGCGTGATGGATGTCGAGATGGCCGCGATCAAGGCTGCGGTCGAGTCCCCTGCTGCGGGCGGCTCGGATTCCGGGATACGAGCCGAGCCCCGGCGCATCCGCTCGACGGAGACACCATGAGCCAACTCGCCAGTACGCGAGAACTCGACAGTAGGCGAGAGCACCTGATCGAGACCTACCGCAGGAAGGCCAAGCACTACGACATCGTCTCCCGGTTCTACCCCGTGCCCGGCTACCCTCAGCGGGCCCAGCGCCGCCAGGCCGTACAGGCACTCGGGCTTCGCCCCGGCGACACCGTGGTCGACATCGCCTGCGGCACCGGCCAGAACTTCCCGCTGATCGAGCAAGCGATCGGTCCCGACGGCCGGATCATCGGCGTCGATCTGACCGACGCGATGCTCGCCCAAGCCCAGCGTCGGATCGCGAACAACGGCTGGAGAAACATCACCCTCGTGCAAGCAGACGCGGCCGAGTTCGCCTTCCCGACCGAGGTCGACGCGATCCTGTCCACATACGCCATCTCGCACGTGCCCGAATGCGGAGACGTCATCGCCCGCGGCGCCGCGGCTCTCTCCCCCGGCGGACGCTGGGTCGTGCTCGATCTCAAGGCTCCCGACAACGCGCCCCGGTGGCTGGCGCAGCTCGGAATTGCGCTTGGACGGCCCTTCGGCTCCGTGGACGACTGGCTCGCGCGCCGCCCGTGGGAGGGGATCCGCACGGCCATGCAGGATGCGCTGGCCGATCCCTCCTGGAGCGAGTTCTGCTTCGGGACCGCATTCCTCGCGGCCGGGCGCCGCAGCTCGGGGATCGTGTGAGCCCCGGCCGCGGGCCATCGCCGACGCCAACACGACAATGCGGCATGCACGCGGCCCGGCGGCGCTGGGGGGCGAGCGCGCTCACCGGGCGAACCGGCTCCGCGGGACCTGGGGCGTAGTGCCTCTGGGCAGGAGTCGGCGCGTGCAGCGATCACGATATCGCAGCGGCCGTGCTCAAAGGGAAGGGCTGAGGGCCGCCGTTTCCGATCGGGCCGAGATTCTCACTTCCTGACTCGGAAGCCGGAACTGGCTCGGTCCAAATGTGCAGGAGATTCTCGCGGGGCTAATCTCACGACACCGATGCGGCGCATGTTGCTCGAGCGCGAGGCAGAGCTGGCGGCGGCGACGGCGCTGCTGGATGGGGCTGGCTCTGGGGATGGGGATGTCCTGCTGGTGGAGGGCGTGGCGGGGATCGGCAAGACCGTCCTGCTGGGCGCGGTAGCTGAGGAGGCCGCGCGTCGAGGGGCGCGGGTGCTGCGGGCCCGTGGTGGTGAGATCGAGCGAGAGTCTGCGTTCGCCGTCGTGCGGCAACTGTTGGAGCCGCCGATGGCGGCGGCGAGTGAGGCACAGCGCGAGGAACTGCTGACGGGTGCCGCAGGATTGGCTAGGGCCGTGCTCGAGCGCGACCAGCCGCCGCCCACCGCAACTCCGTCGTTTGCCATCTTGCACGGGCTGTACTGGCTGACGGTGAACCTCTCGTTGCAAGCCCCGCTCGTCGTGATCGTGGACGACGTGCACTGGTGCGACCCGGCTTCGGCGCGGTTCCTCGGTTACTTGGCGCCGCGCGTGGAGGGGCTGGCGCTACTGGTGGTGTTGGCGGGCCGGCCGGGGGAGCCACAGAGCGAGCTTCGACTGCTTGACGAATTGGCCGGCCGCGCGCAGGTCCTCGACCCGACCCCGCTCAGCGAGCAGGCTGTCGCGATCCTTGTACACGAGCGATTGGGGGCCGTGCCTGACCGGGCGTTCGCCAAGGCATGCCATCAGGCGACCGGGGGAAACCCGTTTCTGGCTGACGAGCTGTGCGCAACGCTGGCGGCCGACGGCATCGAACCGACCAGGGCGAACTCGGGTCAGGTAGTGAAGCTTGGGCCGCGCACCGTGACCCGTTCGCTCCTGTTGCGGATCTCGCGGCTTCCCCGCGTCTCAGCGGCGGTGGCCAAGGCGGTCGCGATGCTCGGCGCAAACGCCCACCAGCGCTACGTCGCCGCGCTGGCGGGTCTATCGCCTGAGGAGACAGCGCAGGCCGCGGACGCTCTGTCTGCGATCGAGATCCTCCGTCCCGGCGCGCCGCTTGCCTTCGCCCATCCGATCCTGCGAGAGGCTATCTACGCGGATATCCAACCGAGCGAGCGCTCGACTGGGCACCGTCGGGCGGCGGCGCTGCTGGCCGCAGACGATGGCGGCATCGATCTAATCGCAGCGCATCTACTGAGGGTCGAGCCGGCGGCTGACATCTGGACGACGGAGGCGCTTCGTAGGGCGGGCAGCGAGGCCCTGTTGCATGGAGCGATGGAGAACGCCGCCGCATATCTGAAGAGGGCGCTCCAGGAGGGCGGGGCTGACAACGAGGCGCGCGCCAGGATGCTGTACGACCTGGGCACCGCAGAGCGAGCGACCGCCCAGCCGGCCGCCGCAGAACATCTACAGGAAGCGATCGAGCTGTCTGACGATCCGTCCCTGCGGGCGCGCGCCGCCGCCGATCTGGCTGAGCTCGCGTACCTCGGCGGCAGTTGGACACAGACGGTAGAGCTCGTCGACGACGCCCTGGCCGGTCTACCGGAAACAAGCTCGGAGGAGCGCATGCGCCTGTTGACGCTGGCTGCCGCAACGAGCTCGTACGATGCTCGGTTGGTCGCCAGATTCGATGACCGGCGACACGAGTATGAGGCAGTGGCGAGCAGTGGCTCTCCCGGCGGTCGGGGGATGGCCCTCCTTCTGGCGGCGAACTCCGTCCTGCGTGGTGCTCCGCGTGACACCGTCCTGGAGCTCGTCGAGCGGGGACTGGATGGAGGGTCCTTCCTCGCCGACCATGGCCCCGACGCTGCAGAGCTCGCGCAGGCACCGACGGCTCTGATCTGGATCGACGAGCTGGACAGGGCAGCGGAGCTCTGCGAGCAGGCGATCGCCGCCTCCCGGGCACGGGGCTCGGTGGCCGGGTTCGTCGTCAATGTCGGTGGGCGAGCGGCGGTGCTTGACCGCCGTGGTGCGCTCGCGGAAGCCGAGGCTGACCTGCGCGAAGCGACCGACCTCGCCCTTCAACACGGCCTCCACCAGTGGCTGTTCGTTTGCTTCATGTACGGACGCGACGCGCTCATTGAGCGCCCAGAGCTTGCCGACCTAGCAGCGACGATCGAGCAGCTCAAGCTTCCGGCCGAGCTCGAGCCGACGCTCACAGGAGCTGTGCTGGCCGCGGCGCGTGGCTCCTTTGCGATGCTGCGCGGCGCAGTCGAGGAGGGAATCGATGCCCTCCGGGAGTGCCAGGCGACGGTTGAGGCGCTCGGCTTCCGCAACCCCAACGCCTTCGACGTGCGACCGCCACTGGCCCTGGCGCTGGCCGGACGCGCGCCGGACGAGGCCCACGCGCTCGCTACCACCGCGCTTGAAGACGCCACGCGCGTCGGGCTCTCCCGCGGGATCGGCGCGACGCTTCGCACCGTTGGGATGATCGAAGGCGGTGAGCGGGGAACGACGCGTTTGGAGGAGGCGGTTGCGGTCCTCGAGCGCTCGCCCGCCCGCCTCGAGCACGCGCGGGCGCTCGTCGAGCTGGGCGCCGCGCTGCGGCGGACCAACCAGCGCCAAGCCGCCCGCGGCCCCCTCCGCAGCGGTCTCGAACTCGCTTATCGGTGCCAAGCCACCAGGCTGACGGAGCGAGCCCACAGCGAGCTCGCGGCCACCGGGGCGCGGCCGCGACGATATGTCCTGTCAGGCGCCGAGTCGCTTACCCCATCCGAGCGACGGGTCGCGGAGCTGGCCGCGCAGGGGAGAAGCAACCCGCAGATCGCCCAGGACCTATTCGTGACCGTCAACACCGTCGAGACCCATCTCCGCCGCGCATATCGCAAGCTCGACATCCGCTCCCGCGACCAGCTCGCGGTTGCGCTGGCACAACCGCACGGCGAAAGCCAGTCAGGGCCACCCGGCTAGTGGAAAAGATCACGGTGGCTCCGGGACGCGGAAGAGCTTGGCGCGCGTCACGCTAGTGGCATGGGAGGTGCGTTGAGGCGATTCACGCTGGAGCTCGATTACGACGCGGATCCGATCGCGGGACGCCTGTTCGACGAGGGCGGGGAAAGTCGTTCTTTCGCCGGCTGGCTGGATCTGGCGGCCGCGCTCGAGCACTTCAGCAACAGCGAAGAGCCCGGTACGGATGGCCGTGAGGCTCCGTCCGCGCGCTGAGAACAAAAGATCACGGTGGCTCCGTGACGCGAGCGCCGTGGACCTCGCGTACGGTGGGGATCGTACGCTCCGCGGGACCCGGGGCCGCACATAGGGGGCGGCACGCAGGGGGTTGCGCGAATGATCGCCCGGCGGGGGTGCCGGGCGATCATTTGCCATGCGCAAAGCCGTGACCGCGCCGTGCTAATCCCAGCGAGCTAAACGCGAGTTACTCGCCAGCGTTGTGACGGTGCCGCCGGGCGGGATAATTGAGCGGTGGATGTGAATTCCGCGACAATCGGCCGTCCATGCGCATGCGCCGGAGAGTCTCGCCTCAGACGCGCTCGCGTTGACAGGTGAAGCGGCCGGACGGGATTCGATGTCAACCAACGCGCCCGATGGTCTCGACGATGGAGCCCCGACACAGTTGGAGGACGCCGGCCTGCCGGAGGTAGTGACTGCGCCGATCGCGCCGCCCGTGTCGGAGCCCTCGCGTACGCAACGCGTTCGATCGAGGCCGTTCAACGCACTGATCGTGTTCACGACGATCCTGCTGGTGGTAGGGATCTTCGCGACGTGGGCCAACCGGCTGCTGTTCAGCCCTGACAACTGGTCGAACACCAGCACACAGCTGCTGCAGAACCCCAATGTCCGCGCGACCACCGCGAACTACATCGTCAATCAGATCTATGCCAACGTCGACGTCCCGCACCTCATCGAGTCGGGCCTACCAACCCAGTTTCAGGCGCTCGCCGCACCCATCTCCGGCGCGCTTCGCGATGCCGCTGTGCAGGGTGTCGGCCTCGCCCTCACCGAGCCCCACGTGCAGAGTCTGTGGGCACAGGCCAACCGAGTCGCCGCCGCGACGTTCGACGCTGTCGTGAACGGCGGCAAGGGTGTGGTCGGCACCAAACAGGGCGCCGTCACCCTGGATCTGGGAGCGATTGTGGACAACTCCGCCACCCGACTCGGCCTCCCCTCGGGGCTGAGCGCAAAGCTCCCGGCCAACATCGCGAGCCTGACGGTGTTCAAATCGAACCAGCTGTTGCTCGTCCAGGACGTCGGAAAGGCGATCAAGGGCCTTGCCCTGTTCCTGACAATCCTCGTGCCCGTTCTCTACGCGCTCGCGGTCGTGCTGACACCCGGTCGACGGCGGCGGACCCTGATGACGATCGGGTTCGCGGGAGTCTTCGCCGGGGCCGCGATCCTCCTGCTGCGCTCGATCTTGGGGTCCCAGATAGGCGGCGCACTCACCCCTGACGCTTCTCTTCAGGTGACCATCGGTGAGGTCTATTCGATCGCCACCGCAATCCTCAGCGATGTCGCGGGGGCGGTGATCGCCCTCGGGATCGTGCTGATCCTCGCCGCCTGGTTCGCAGGCCCGGCCCGGGCGGCGCGACTCGGGCGAGAGGCGATCGCGCCGTTCCTGCGCGAGCACCGCAACGCTGCGTTCGCGATCACGGCCGCGGTGTTGGTCCTGATCTTCATCTGGAACCCGATCTCCGCGACGGGCACGCCCGTTGGGATCATCGTGTTCACGCTCTTGGCGCTGCTCGGCACTGAGGTTCTGATTCGCGAGACTGCCCGCGAGTTCCCAGACGCGCGGCCGGGCGCCGCAAGCGCGGCGATCCGCGCCCGGCTGAACGGCTTGGGCTGGCGACGCCACCGCCACGGCGACCCCGCCGCTCCAGCTCCTGCCGGGCCGACAACCGCAGCGCAGCTGGGGCAGCTGGCTGACCTCTTCAACCAGGGCGCGATCGACCCGGATGAGTACCGGGCCGCAAAGGCGCAGGTGCTTCGCGGCTGACCTTGCCACCGTTGCCGTTGGTTCGTCCTCAGGGTCTGGCCGAGTTATGCTTGCCGTCCGCTGGGAATTCCCTAGGACGTCCACTGAGGAGCTGCACGTGCCGATCGGCCCCGTCGAGTACATAATCATCGCGTTTCCCGGCAATCAGTTTCACGGGGAGATCGCGCCTGCGCTTGAAAAGCTGATCGAAAGTGGCACCGTGCGCATCATCGATTTGGTGTTTGTGCTGAAGGACGCGGCTGGAGAGGTGAGCACCTTCGAGTTCGACCAGCTCGATGAGTTGGCGCCGTTCGCCAACCTCCAAGGTGAGGTCGGTGGGCTCATCAACCAGGAGGACATCGAGTATGCGGGCGCCGGGCTGGACGTCGATTCATCGGCGGCGCTGATCGTTTGGGAGGACACATGGGCGACGGAGCTCGCGACCGCCATACGAGGCGCGGGGGGCATCGTCCTCGAAGGCGCCCGGATACCGCCTGCCCTCGTCGAGAACGCGCTGGCAGCAGCCGTCGAGTAAGTCTCGGCACCGCGTCGGCACCACAACGAGTCTGAGACACCGTGAACAGGAGGAGTTAAGTCATGCCGCTCCGTCGCACCCGACCGCTGGCCCGGACCATGGGCCGCACCGCTGTGATCGCCGGTACGGCGACGGTGGTGAGTGGCCACGTCGCCGCCAGACAGCAAGCTCGAGCGGCGCAGCAGGATGGCGACACCCCGCCGTCTCCGCCGCCGGAACAGCCTGCTGCGTCCTCCGCGTTGGATCCGGCGGTGATCGACCAGCTCAAACGCTACGCGGAATTGCGCGACCAGGGGATTCTCACCGAGGAGGAGTTCTCGGCCCAGAAGGCCAAGCTGCTTGGCGTTTAGAGCCGCCGGCCGCGGTCGCGCATGACCACCGAAGTAAAGGCTTAGCGGGTCTCGTCTGAGCCCAGACGTGGAGAACTACCCAGGTCCGGAGACGGTGGGTCCCGGCCGTCACCGTCGGCCTCGATTGTGGGCCCGAATGCGGTATCGAGCGGATCTCGTTTGGGACCGGGGCACCTGGCCGGTGCTGCTCGCCGTCGGGTCGTTGACCCTGCTCGTGGTGATGGCCAGCACGCTCGTCCTCGTGGCGACCAATTCGGCCTTCACGACCGAGCACCGACGTACGGTGGCTGAGCGTTTCTGGCAGAGCCTCTTGCGGGTGATCGATCCCGGGACCATCGCGTCCGACACGAGTTGGGGACCAAGGCTGCTGTCGCTGGCGGTCACGATCTCGGGGATCGTGCTGTTCGGGACCCTGATCGGAACGATCTCCACGTCGATGCAGGCGCGGCTGGAGAGGTTGCGGCGGGGCCGCACGATCGTGCTCGAGTCAGACCACCTGGTGATCCTCGGGTGGTCCCCGTGGATCGCGTTGCTGATCAACGACCTGACACAAGCGGCCAGAGCGCGTCAGCGCGGAGCGATCGTTGTCTTCAGCGACCGAGACAGGGCCGAGATGGAGGATGTGCTGCGCGCCGCGATCGGCCATCGACAGGGTCTCAGAGTGATCTGCCGAAACGGCGACCCGACGATCGCGACAGAACTGCATCGGGTCAATATCCGCGAGGCCAGGACGGTGGTCGCGATCGGCTCGGACGATCCGACGTCGGACGCCACGGTCGCCGCCACGGTTCTTGCCGTCGGGATCGCATGCAGTGGTTTCGGCCGGCAGACGGTCGTGGCGGAGATCGACGATCAAGCCGCCGCCGAGACCCTCAGCGCAGCATGTCACGGGCAAGTAGAGGTCGTCGGAGACGATGTGATCGCGGATGCGCTCGGGATGTGGATGGCCGCGCCAGCGATCGGCCGAACTGCTCGGTGAGCTCCTCGCCTCAAAACGTGTCCGACTCGAGCAGTGCGATCTGCCCGAGTCGGTGGGACAGTCGTTCGGCACCGCTGTCGGTTCGATCGAGCAAGCTCGCCTGCTTGGGATCAAGCGAGCCGACGGAACGGTGCAGCTCGCCCCGCCCCCGGAAACGGTGGTTGGCGCAGGAGAGCAGCTCATCTGCATCTCCGATGGTTCGCGCGCTCGCTGGAGGAGCGCGACGCCGGCCGCGGTTCCGGCAAGCGGACCACCGCCGTTGCGCGCTCTCCCGCAAGCCCGACTCATGGTCATCGGCTGGAACCGCATTGCACAGGGGCTGCTCGTCGAAATCGATCGGCTCGTGCCGGACGGATCGACGGTGATGCTCCTGTGCGACTCGGATCTCGTCGGCGCGGAGGAAATAGTGCTGCCCGCACTCGAGCATGTCAGCGCCCACGTGACCCTTGTCCCGGAGCCCGAGCTGGAGCTCGTCTCCGCATTTGCAGAGCGGCCCTATTCGGCAATCGCGGTGTTGCCGTACCAGGGCATGGCCGCGAAGAACGCCGATGCGATCACCTTGGCGATCTTGATGGCCGTCCGGCGAGCAGCCGAGGAGAGCGGAGACGACGGTCCGTTCGTCATCGCCGAGTTGACCGACGATAAGCACGTGGACCTGGCTACGTTCGCGGGGGCGCATAAGCCAGTGGCGCGAGCGAGATTGTTGGGAGACGCAATCGCGTTGACCGCGATGGCCCCGGACGCAAGGCGGGTGCTTGCCGCCCTCCAAGGGCCCGGGGGACCGTCGGTGCGAGCGATTTCGGCCAGAGATCTCGGGGTGGTGGGCGAGCGCCCCTTCGCCGATATCGCGGCTGAGGCTTACAGGCATCAATTGCTGGCGATCGGCACACGCTCGGGCCGAGGGCAAGAGGCGAAGCTGAGGGTGCACATCCGTGGCGCGGCGCTCGTGGACCTTGCCGACGAAGACGACATAGTCGTAATCGTCTGAGCATTAGACTGCCGCTCCTCGGACGAGGAAACGCCCTGACTTTGCCTGCCGAGATTCCAACCCCATTGAAATCGGTCCACGCCCAGCAGCCCAGCTCCGCTCAGCGGCGCGCGGCCGGTCGCGCCGGGCGCGACCGGCGCAAACGTGGTGAGCTCGCAGGCTGGGAGCGGACGGACGCGACGGATCCGGTAGTGCTGATCTCGGCGCAAAACTCGATCCGGCTACCTGAACTCCTCCCGATCCGCTATTCGCGGATGGCGACCTCTCCTTGGACCTTCTACCGCGGCGCAGCAGCGGTGATGGCCGCGGATCTTGCCTCGCGTGCCGATACCGGCTTGACCGTGCAGCTGTGCGGCGATGCCCACGTTCTGAACTTCGGGTTGTGGGCCACCCCGGAGCGCCAGCTGTCATTCGATCTGCGCGACTTCGATGAGACCCTGGAGGGCCCGTTCGAGTGGGACGTCTCGCGGCTCGTCGCGAGCATCGTCGTCCTGGCTCGCGAATATGGGCTGGAGACGAACGTCGCGGAGCGAGCTGTGGCCCGGTGCCTGCAGACCTACAGGGAGCGAATTACCGAGTACGCGAGCGCGAAGCAACTGGACATCTGGTACGACCTGATCACCGCCCAGCGCTTCGTCAGGCTGTTCGCCCCCGAGGACCAAGAGCAGGTCACCTCGCACATCGAGCGCAAGGCTCGGCGACGAACCAGCGCCGGAGCCGCCCGTAAGCTCACCGAGCGGGTCGACGGCCATCTGCGGATCATCGACGACCCACCGCTGAGGGTTCGCCTGCCGACCGGCGAGACAGCGCTCCCCGATGAGGTGTTCGAGGCCTACCGGGCCTCGTTGCCGGAGTACCGGCGACATCTGCTCGACCGCTTTTCGTTTGTCGACGCCGCGCATCAGGTGGTCGGCGTTGGCAGCGTTGGCATGAGGGTCTTTCTGGTACTGCTCGAGGGGCGCGACGGCGCTGACCCGCTGTTCCTACAGATCAAACAGGCCGGCAGTTCGGTCTATGAGGCCTATCGCGGTTCCAGCCGCCATCAGAACCACGGCGAGCGAGTCGTCGTCGGCAAACGCTTGATCCAGAGCGCGACCGACATCTTCGCCGGCTTCACGACGGCCGAGGGCAACGACTTCTACGTGCGTCAGTTCCGCGACATGAAGGTGATCCCCAGTGGTGAGCTGATTGCGCCGCGGCTGGCCGAGTTCGCCACCGCCTGCGGAAAGGCGTTGGCGCGGTCTCATGCGCGCACCGGCGATCCGATCGCGATCGCGGCCTACATCGGCAAGGGCCGTGCGTTTGATAAGGCGCTTGGAGAGTTCGCGGTCGAGTACGCGGATCAGACGGCTCGCGACCATCGCCAGCTGTGCGACGCGATCGCAGGCGGTCGGCTCGAGGGCTCGGCTGAGCAGTAGGCCGACCGGCGGTGGTTCAGCGCAGGCCGTTGAGGGCGCGCACCACCCCGAGCACGTCACCGCGGCGGTAGAAGTCGACAGCCACGAGGTTCGGCAGCCGATGGCGGATGCGCTCGCACGTCCGGGCGCGCTTGAGCAGCACGTCGCGAGCGTTCACCACATCCGCTCGGGAGGCCCGTGGGAGCGGGGTCGTGTCCACCCAATGATTGACCAGAAACAACGGCGCCGACGAGGGGCCGCGGTTGCGCCGGCAACTCGCCGGCAGCTCTGAGTCGTCGGTCAGCTCGGCGGCCGTCCTGAACCTGAACGGTGTCTCCTGTAAGCCGTGCTCGTATGCCAGGTGGTACCAGGGCACGTCGCCGGCGTCGTTCTCAGCCATCACAACGAGTCGCTGCCCCGACTCGATCATCTGCCGTAAGGTCGGGAACGGCCCGAGCGGTCCCCGGTCGACAAGATCCAGCAGCCCGGCCTGCTTGAACGCGCGGGCGACGGCCGAGGGCGGCACACCCTCGTCCTGGTTGATGACGAGCACGACCTCGCCCGGGTTGGACACCAGGAACGCGCGTACGTCCCTCAGTGCCGAACTGAGCGTGATCGCGCCGAGCTCGCAGAAGCCGTGGCATAGGTAGATCTGGCGGGGGCCTGGCTTCTCGTCCCCGAGCCGCGAGCGGATCCGCCCAGCGGCCTTCACCGCCGCCGCGCCCAGCTCCTGTTCAGCGACGTCGCGTTTTGGCAGAGACGCGAGATCGGTGCGGACGCCGCCCTTGACCGGAAAGCCGAAATAGGTGTCGATCAACAGGCCACGGATCCCATCCTCCAGCTGCTCTGAGATCGTGCCATCCTGCTGGCCGAACAGCCATCTCGGGATCGTCACCGAAGCCATCGAATTGTGGGTGGCAGCAAAGGCGACGTGATTGAGGCGACGGTCGCAAAGGGCCCCGGACAGGTCGCATTTCGCCGGTGTTACCGCTGCGGCGTCGTCGCCCCCGCCAGTCGCGACGACCGCGGCCGCGGCGGCGACGGTCGCCACGGCGATCACCGGGCCGGTAGCCACGACGAGGGATCGCCGGACGCGCCGCCCGGCCCCGGTGCCGACGCGCTCGCCCGCGGCGACAGCGACCACGCCCTTGACCCCCATATAGATGAGGAACAGCCCACCGACGGACGCGGCGAAGGCGACCGCCGCGCCGGGCTCCAGCACGACGGTCGCTCCGCCCAGTATCAACAGCACGGAGCAGGCGAGCCGAGCCCGCGGCGTCACTTCGATCTCGCCCCTCGCCCATCGCCGTCCCAATCTCGCCGGCGCCGCCGCCACCGCCGCGAGCACGGCTCCACCAGCCGCCATCCACAGCGCCTGCACGAATAGGCCGTGGACGAACGCATTCCAGACGGCGACGACCGCTCGGCTCCGCTCTGACGAAGCGAGCTGCACGAGGAGTCCGCGTCCCAACAGGAAGAGCGCTGCGATCGTGAGACCGCCAATCGCCAGTCCGATGCCCAGCTGACGCACGGTCCGGCGCCGATCTGCCGACAGCCAGATGGCTGCGAGGGCGAGGAGTAGCGCGAGCACTGCCAGTACCCAGGCCACGACATAGACGCGCCGCAGGAAGCGAACGACTCCGCTCACCGTGCCACCCGGGTCAAGCGACCAGAGTCTGATCTGCCGCTCGGCCCCGGCCCGCTGAGCCGCCCGCGGCGCGAACCGCTGCAGGGCACCCTGAATCAGCACGGCGGCGTCAGCCACGTTGACGGCGACCGGACCGCCATGCCCGTTCACGATCTTCGCGTGCACCTCCAGTGCAGCCCGGCGACCCAGGGCAGCGAAGGCGCCACTCCGGACGATCGTTCCCGCCGCCGCGCGGATCAGTGGGCGAACCCCGACCAGATCGGCCCCACCGGCCTGCACCACCACGTTGGAGAGACGGTCAGCGACGGCGGCCCGGACCGCAGGATCGCGCAGAACGGCGACCGAGCGGTCGGCGAACGGCTGCGCCTGCAACACGGCGCGCCCGGCGTAGGACAGCACGAGCGCGAGCACGGCCAGGACGACCGCGGCTCCGACCAGCGGGCCCGAAAACCTCCCCCGTGGACGGGCGCTGTGTGTCGCCATGTCGGCGCGAAGACTATGCGCTATCGCTCACCTCAAGTCAGCGCATCGTCGGCGGTCAGCCGAACAGCCGCGACACCCCACGGGCGGCGGTCTGTATACCGTTCGCGCCTTGGGCACCTGACTCGCTGCCCGAGCAGGTCTGGTAAATCGACGACCGGGAGCTGATCTTCTAGATGAACCTGCAGGCTCTTCCATCGTGGCGGGACACCGACACCACACGCACGATCGCCGAGTTCGTGCAGGCAGCCGGCAACAGCGGGGGACCGGGATACATCCCGCCTGAGGAACGAATCGCCGTGTTTGACAATGACGGCACGCTCTGGACCGAAAAGCCGATGCCGATCCAGCTCGACTTCATCGTGCGTGGGTTCGCGGCGGCGGCGGAGCGCGAGCCCGAGCTTCGTGAACAGCAGCCGTTCAAGGCTTCCCACGAGCGCGACCTCGGCTGGTTCGGACGCGCGATGGTCAAGCACTACCAGGGTGACGACGGTGACCTCAAGCTGCTCCTGATGGGTCTTTCGAGAACCTCCGTGGGATTAGAGGTCGAGGCCTATGCCGACCAGGTGACGGCGTTCTTCGAGGACGCGCAGCACCCCACGCTGAAGCGACCGTATGTCAGCTGCGGCTTTCAGCCGATGGTCGAGCTGCTGCGATACCTGGAGGCCAACGACTTCCTCACGTTCATCGTCTCGGGCGGCGACCGGGACTTTATGCGTCCGGTCGCCGAGCGGGTCTACCAAATACCCCGCGAGCGGGTGGTGGGTTCGGGATTTGGGGTCGAGTACCGGGAGGGGACGATCGTCTACTCATCCAAGCTGGACGCATTTGACGACGGGCCGGAGAAGCCTCTGCATATCTGGGCGCGCACCGGTCGAAGGCCTGCGATCGCGGTCGGCAACTCCAATGGCGACCTCGAGATGCTCCGGTTTGCCGGGGGCGACGGCAGACCGGCGCTGCGCCTGGTCGTGCGCCACGACGACGCCGAGCGCGAGGTCGCGGACTCGAGCGGCGCCGAGCAGGTCCTCGGCGCCGGCTTCGTCGAGATCAGCATGCGCGACGACTGGGGGACCGTGTTTGCGCCCTGACGGGGGCGCTTCTGCGATCAATCCCGCGCGAACGCCATCCGGGCCTCCTGCGCGAGGTCGACGAACGGCTGTCCGCTGACATCGACCGCAGCCTGGATGATCGTGCCGCCGACGAACGGCCACGGATACTCGCCGGGATAGTCGTCGGTCACCGGCTCCGCGCCCTCCTTGCCGATGTTGAGCCCCTCGCCGGCGATCGAGAACTTGCCCGGCTGGGTCTTGATCCGGCCCTCGCCAACCGCCTCGTCGCGGATGTGAAGGGTCAGCGTGCCTTCGGCCGGCATCGCGTCCCCCTCACGCTCGAACGACGCCGACAGCACCACGTGACCAGTTGGTACCGGCTCGCTCGACTCGACGACCTGCTCCTCCAGGCCGACCCAGTTGTAGACGTACTTCAGCTTCCGGTCCTTGATGTAGAGGGCGTGACCACCGAACCGCGAGCCGTGCGAGAACAGGACGCCCTCGGCCTCCTCGGTCTCGATGTCGACCTCAACCCCGATCGTGTAGGAGCGGTTGCGGATGTTGGGCGCGACCGACTCGGGCACCTCCGATCCGCCCGGGTAATAGACGTAGCGGTTGCGCGGCTTTGACAGCTGCGGCCGCTCGGTCGTCAGGATCTCGAGTGCGTTCCGGTTCTCCAGCGGCAGCGCCTGGAAACGCCCGGCCTCATGCCACCAGAGCCCGATCAGTTCCTGGAGCTTGTCAGGGTGCTGATCGGCCAGATCGTGGCACTCAGTTGGATCGGCATCGGTATTGAACAGCTCCCAGCGCTGGGTCGAGTAGTTCGCCCACATGTCGGGAGCGGCAGGCGAAACGTTGACGGCCTTCCAGCCCTGGTGCCAGATCCCTCGCGTGCCGCCCATCGAATAGAACTGCGTCTGCTTGTCAGTCTTCGCATCGGCATCGTCGAACGTGGACGCGAAACTCACCCCCTCGATCGGATGCTGGGTGTATCCCTTGACCGCCTCGGGAGGCTCGATTCCCAGGCACTCATAGATCGTCGGCACGATGTCGACCGCGTGTGTGAATTGGCGCCTGACCCCGGTTTCCTGGATCCTCGCCGGCCACGACACGATCATCGGGTCCGCTGTGCCGCCCTCCCAGTTGCCGTAGCGCTTCCACAGCTTGAAAGGCGTGTTGAATGCGCACGCCCAACCGGTTGGATAGTGGTTGTAAGTCTGCGGGCCGCCGAGCACGTCGAGATATTTGAGGTTGTTCTCGATCTGGTCAGGGATGCCGTTGAAGTACGCGTTTTCGTTCACCGATCCGTTTGGGCCGCCTTCGCCCGAGGCGCCGTTGTCGGAGACGAGCACGATCATCGTGTTGTCGAGATAACCCGCCCGCTCGAGGTAGTCGAGCAGCCGTCCGATCTCATGATCGGCGTGGCTGAGGAAGCCCGCGTACACCTCGGCCATCCGCGCGAACAGTCGCTTCTCCTCGCCGGACAGCGCGTCCCAGGGCCGGACGGTATCTGCCTCGGGCCAGCCCAGTTCGCCATCGGCGCTGCGCTCGTCGATGTAGGGATTGATCGGCGAGAGCTCGGCCTGCTCGGACAGGATTCCGAGCTTCTGTTGGTTGGCGAACACCTGCTCGCGGTAGGCCGCGTACCCCATGTCGAACTTGCCCTTGTACTTGTCGGCCCACTCCTTGGGAGCGTGGTGGGGCGCGTGGCAGGCGCCGGGGCAGAAGTAGAGAAAGAACGGCTTGTCGGGAGCGATCGCCTTGGAGTCCCGGATGAACGACAAGGCGTGGTCGGTCAGATCGGTGGTCAGGTGGTAGCCGTCCTCGGGCAGCGTCGGCTGCTCGACGGGATGGTTGTCGTAGACCAGATCCGGATACCACTGGTTCGTCTCGGCGCCGAGGAACCCGTAGAAGCGCTCGAAGCCGCGGCCGATCGGCCACTGGTTCTTGATCGAGGCCAGATTCATCTCGTCCTCGGGCGTCAGATGCCATTTGCCGGTCATGTAGGTGTTCCAGCCCCGCTCACCCAGCACCTCGGCGATCGTCCCGCACTCGTGCGGAATGTGGCCGTTGGAGCTGGGAAAGCCCGACGCGGCCTCGGTGATCGTGCCCATCCCGTTCGTCGTGTGGTTGCGGCCCGTCATCAGGCATGACCGAGTGGGCGAGCACAGCGCCGTGGTGTGGAAATTCGTATACGTCAGCCCTCGCTCGGCAATCCGATTGATGTTCGGAGTCTCGACAAACCCACCAAATGGCTCCATCGCCGAAAAGCCAACATCGTCGAGGACGATGTACAGAACGCTCGGCGTCGCTTCAGGCGCAATCGGCTGCGTGTACGGCTCCCAATCGGGAACCGATTCAGTGACGTCTACGTTGACTACGCCCTTGAATGGCTTGGCCATCTAGCCACCGTTCCCTTTCGTGATTGGAGAGGTCTCACACGATGATCCAATCGGATAGAAGAAAACCCGACGCGTCCTTCGACCCGACTCGGTGAGCCTCGTCACCCTATCGGGCAAAACGAACCCGCGTTACCCGATACGGAGAGTGCGCGCTCTGCGCACCGCCTGCGCCCGATCGGTGACGTCGAGCTTGCGGTAAATGTTCTTCATGTGCGTCTTCACCGTGTTCACGGACACGAACAGCTCGGCCGCGATCTCGGCTTTGGAGAGGTCGGTCGGCAAGTAGCGCAACACCGCCTTCTCCCGTGCGCTCAAGGGCTCGAGCATCAGCGTCACCCGCCCGCGCAGTTCGTCCTCGCCGCGCGGGTCCAGCGTCTCAACCAGCTCCCCGGCGAGCGCGCGATACGAAGTCCCGACGCGGATCCTCCGAACGATCAAGTCTCTGAGCGGAGCTCCGACAGCCAGGAACGGGCTCAGATAGCGTTCGGTGTCGGCCAGCGCAAGCGCGTTCTCGACGAGGCCGAGTGCCGACTCGTCGTCGCCGAGTTGATGCGTGGCAACAGCCGCGATCGCATGTAGCTCGATGTGGGTCGCGGGCTGCAGACAGTCGAGCTTGTCGGTCAGCGCATCACCGACAAGGTTGGCCGCGTCCCGTGGATCGCCGTCGGCGAGCGCAATCCTCGCGCGTACGACAGCGCCTTCAGCGGTCCCGACGTGCTCTCGGAAGCTCTCGGTCGCAACGACCGCGTCGCTCGGCCTCCCCACCGCGATCAACGCCTCGGCCTCCGCGCCCGCGAGCGCGCCCGCGAGCGCGGGAGGTATCGGCCGGTCTGCCGCTTCCTGTCTAGCCGTATGGATCGCGATCCCGGCGGCCTCACCGTCCCCACTCCGAATCGCGATCAGGGCGCGAACCAGCTGCGCCGTTGTCGACACCAGTCGGTCGGGCGAACCACGAATAGCGGAGTCGGCTCGCTCCAGGTGGTCACTCGCATCCGAGAGCGCATTCCAGTGATACGCGCAGATCGCGAGAGCGCAGCCCGCCCTGGCAGCTGACGGAAGCCGCATCCAACCGAAGCGCTCGCCCAGGCTGACCGCCTCGCTCGAGACCTTGGCCGACCTCTGAAGCTCGCCACTGAGCGCCTCGAGCAGCCCGAGGGCAGCCAATACGCAGAAAGTGAGGTAGTCACTCTCGCCATAACGGGCGAGTGCAAGGGCATTCTCCAGTGTTGTGCGCGCCTGATCTCTGGTGCGTATCCACGTCTCGGCGATCCCGAGGTTCAGCAGGGCGAGAACGCGGCGTTCTCGCCCGTCGAGGGCGAGCGCTTCGGCGCCCTGCCCAGCCAGAAGCTTCCTGGAGGCGACGATCGCCCTCTCGAGATCGCCCGTCGACCGCGCTTCATACTGACGGGTCACCGTCCGCGCGAAGCTGAACTCGGTCCGTCGGCTTGACCTGACCGTCGAGGCCGTGTCGTCGGCGAGCCGGATGTATTCCCGGGCCTGCTCTCCCTCGCCGGATTCCAGCAACGCCGCACCGGCAGCGAGCGCGAGCTCTGGGTGCCCGACGATCGAGTGGCGCGGGAGACTCCTGACGAGCTCAGCCACCGTCCGCGCCTCTCCGCGAACGAGCAACCCGAGCCAGTTGGCCGTGACCAGGTTGGCGGCGACGTCCCAATCCTTCGCCGCAATCGAATGCCGAATCGCGAGCACGCCCAGTCCGTGTTGGGCGTACCAATGGGCGGCGCGACGGTGCTGGAGGAAGAACGAATCGGGCATCCGGTGGCGAAGCTGGCTCCCCAACAACTCCCGGAACATCGGGTGGTACCGGTAGGTGAGTCCGACTCGCGAGATGAACGCGCCGGAGCGCTCGAGCTGGTCGAGAAGCCGGCCGGCCTGGACCCGCTGTCCGAGCAGTGCGTCCACCAGCCCGGGCGTCATCGGGTCAACGACGCTGGTTTTCAGCATGAAGGCCCGTACCTCCGGCGAGGCATGTTGGAGGACCTGCTCGACGAAATAGTCAGCGACCGAGCCATCGTCACCCGCGAACGTGCTGACGACCTCGGCGAGGTTGTGGTGACCCTCGAGTGACAGGGCAGCCAGTCGCAGGCCAGCCGCCCAACCTTCCGTGCGCCCGTGCAGGGCCGCGAGCTGATCGGCCGTCAGCTCGATACCGGCCAGCTCAAAGATGGCCGCGGCTTCCGACATCGTGAACGCCAGATCCGCGCTCCGGATCTCGGTCAGCTTTCCCTCCAGGAGTAGGCGATGCAGTGACAGCCGTGGGTCGGCTCTACTGACGATCACCAGACGAAGCTTCTCTGGGGCGTGGCGCAGCAGCGAATCGAGCTGCTCGCTCACGCCTGGTGCCCGAAGCTCCTGGAAGTCATCGAGAATCAGCACACATGGATGGGTCAGAGCGCTCAGCGCATTCGCGAACTCCGCCATAAACCTGCGCTCGCCGATTGGCAGGCGAGCCGTGAGGGACCGCAGTTCGGGCTCCTCCGTCAGCTGCATCGCGTCCAACAGGCTCCGCCAGACGTGGACGGCCTCGGTCTCACTCTTGTCGATCGACAGCCATGCCATTGCGCCGCCCTGAGTTCGCCTCTGTGCCCAGGATGAGACGAGGGCCGTCTTCCCGGCACCGGGTGGCCCGGTCACAACCGTCAGAGGCTGACGGACTCCCTGATCGAGCCTCTCGTACAAGCGGCTTCGCTGGACGATGCCGGCGCGCGTCTGAGGTGGCGAGAGCCGCGCGAGTGATACGGCGCGCAACGAGTCGGGATCAGCGGCTTCGCTCGAAAGCCTAAGTGCATTCCCCTCCGATGCCCGCGGGCCGGAACGCTTACCGATCGCCGCGCTTCCCCGGCGGTCCATGAATGAAGTATCTGGTCTCTGCGATCAGGCGGTCAAGGATGCACGCCTACTGGTGTGCACACCAATCGCGTTGGTGCACGCACCATTTCGAACGCTCAGACCAGGGCAATCACCCTGCACGGGTGATTGCCCATCACCCGTCTCGGACCCAGGATGCCGGGTAGCGTTGAGCGGTTCCGCAGACACGACACCAGAGCCATCTGGGCCGCAACAGCCTGCCAGGGCGAGCGACTCACGTCCCGGGGTAGCCGCGCGCCGGTCGGGGGCACCGTCGCGCGGCGTCATCTGGGGCGTACGTGTCCTGCTCACGATCGCGACCATCCTGACGGTGGTGGGAGTCTTCGCGATTTGGGCCAACCGCCAGGTGCTCGATTCCAACAACTGGTCGAAGACAAGCACCGAACTGCTCCAGAACAGCGCGATCCGGACCCAGATGGCCGGGTACTTGGTCCAGCAGCTATACGCGAACGTGGACGTCAGCGCCGAGCTGTCAAACGCGCTTCCGCCTCGTCTGCAGCCCCTGGCCGGTCCTGTCGCGGGTGGCCTGGAAAACCTCGCCGAGAAGGCGGCTTTCACCTTCCTTGGGCGGCCGCGGGTGCAGAGCGCTTGGAGCACGGCGAACCGGCTGACCGCACAGCAGTTCATCAACATCGTCGAGGGCAACTCGAAGGTCGTAAAGCTCACCGGCAACGCGGTCTTCATCGACTTGCGGCCGGTCCTCGGTCAGCTGACCAACGCTCTCGGCTTGCCGGCCTCGCTGCTGGCGCAGCTGCCGCCGAGCGCCGCCAGGCTGAAGGTGATGACGAGCAATCAGATCAGCACCGTCCAGACCGCGGTGAAGATCCTCAAGGGCCTGGCGGTGATCCTTCCGCTGGTCGCGTTCCTGCTGTTCGCGCTCGCTATCTACCTGCTGCGAGGGCGGCGCCGGCACGCGCTGTTCGTCGCGGGCGTCGACCTCGTGATCGCGGGAGCGATCGTGTTGGTCGCTCGGAACCTCGCAGGACATGCGATCGTCAACTCGCTCGCCTCGACCGCTTCGGTCAAGCCTGCGGCGCAAGCGGCGTGGTCGATCGGGACCGGGATGCTTAGTGATATCGCCCAATCGACGATCATCATCGGCTTGGTCGTGATGCTTGCGGCCGCAGTGGCAGGTCCGCGACGCCCGGCGGTGGCGATTCGTCGTGCCGCCGCGCCTTGGTTGCGAGAGCGCCGCACCGTTGTCTACGGAACCGCTCTTGCCGTGCTTCTGCTGATCGTCCTCTGGGGGCCCATCCCGGCGACGCGGATGCCGATCCCGGTCTTGATCATGATCGGACTGGTTGCGCTCGGTATCGAGGTGATCGCCCGCCAGACCGCGGTCGAGTTTCCCGACGCCCAGCTCGGCGATACCTTCGCGGCGATGAAGCATCGCTTCTCGCGGACGCGAGGTTCTGGCGGCCCTCAGCCGAGAGCGCCGGGTCCGCCGATCGCTGGCGCCGCTGGCCCATCGTGGCAATGGGATCCAGAGGAGCGACTCAAGCTGCTCGAGCGCCTAGCCGACCTGCGGGCTTCTGGAGCGCTGACCGACGCTGAGTTCGCCGCCGAGAAGGCCCAGTTGCTGGGCGAGAACCACGGTTCGGACTAAAGCCCGTCTCTAGGAGGCGCGCGACTGTAGTTGCTCGCCGCCGGCCGACTCGTCGATCGCGCCGGCCGATTCGTTGACCGCGCCGGCCGGTTCGTTGTTCGCCGAGTGGCGGCCGCCGGCCAAACCGGCGCTCATCTTGATCGCCTTGACGGCCCCGGTGGCCCCCGCCTGGAGCGTGACGCCAACTGCCAGCAGGAAGATCGCCGGAACGAAGAGATATCTCGAGCCGAGCATCAGAATCGCGATTCTGCTGAGCACGTAGGGCGGCGTGCAGACCAGGCTCCCGAGGGCGCCACTTATCGCGCTGGCCGCGAGCTTGTCCCGCCTGCTGACGTTCTGCTTCTTCACGCCGATCAACCGCGACGGAACACTCACGTAACAGACCATCATCACGCCGACGACTACACCCAGCGACAGCGCAAACCAGGGACGGGGCCACCGCGTGACGATCAGCGTCGAGAAGGCGAGCGCGAGCCCGATCCCCACACCCCAGGCGAGAATCGCACGTAGGTGCTTGTTCGCGAGCGCAACCGCTGGGCGGATCTCGGGCGCGCCATCAGACGAGATCGCGAACGCGAAAACGGCGTTGAGATAAAAGCTCCCGGCGGTGATCGCCGCGATGACGATTATCAGCGGGATCAGGATCGGTCCTCGGAGCACGTTGAAGGTCCTGCCCTGAAGCACATGAAGCTTCAGGTTGAGCGTCGCCAGCCAGATCCACATCGCCGGAAGGATCTCGACCGTGGTCAGCCGCCAGTTGACGAACACCAGCTTGACGCCCTGAAACAGCATCACCAAGGCGCTCACGATCAGCGCCAGTGGTGCCAACCATCGCCGCGACCCGCTGAACCGCAGGACCGCCGCTTCAACCGTCGCCTCGTCGCCCTCGCGGATCGCGTGGACGAGCATGCGGATAGGCGGAATGACTCGCACTTCAGGCCAGTGTGGCAACCGCGCTGACGATCAGCAGCACGCCGAACACTGCCTCAGCGTAATCACCCCACTGGGGTGATTACGAGCCACCCGTTCACCACCAAGCATGATCTCGGCAGCGACGATCGCTTAGGCATAACGACTCGGAGGTGATGGACGTATGGGACAGGCGATCGGTCAGAGCCTGCCGTTCGCGATTGGCGTGGCAGTCAGCCCGGTACCGATCATCGGTGTCGTCCTGATGCTTTCCGCCGCCCATGGCCGAGTGACCGGTCCGGCCTTCCTCGTCGGGTGGATCGCAGGCCTAGCCGTTCTGGGGACCGCCGTCCTGTTGATCTCGAGCGGAGCGAATGCGTCGAACAGCGGTCAGCCGGCGACGTGGTTAAGCATCTTGAAGCTCTGCCTCGGCGCTCTGTTGTTGCTCGTCGCTGTCAAACAGTGGCGTGGTCGACCCCGGGCGGACGAGAACGCCCAACTGCCCAAATGGATGGCGGCGATCGATCGCTTCGGCGCCGTCAAGGCACTTGGGATGGGGGTGCTGCTGGCCGATGTCAATCCCAAGAACTTCCTGATCACGGTCGGAGCAGCGGCGGCAATCGCACAAACGGGTGTCAGCAGCGGTGATCAGGCGATCGCGCTCGCGGTCTTCGTGGTGGTTGCGAGCCTCGGCGTCGGCACGCCGGTCGCCATCTTCTTCCTCCTCGGCGATCGGGCGGCGACGCTCCTGGCCGAGATGAAGGATTGGATGGCGGCGCACAACGCCGCGATCATGACCGTGCTGCTGCTGGTGATCGGAATCAAGCTGATCGGCGACGGCATCACCGGGCTGTCGACTTGATCCGCGCCCCGCGCGCAGCCGCGGAGCACAACCAGCCGGGCATCAAGAGTCAGGAATTCTGGGCCGGCGACTCACTTGGCACCGGTGGCCGGGGGTTGCCCACCGTCCACCGGCGACGGCCGTTTGGCATGGCGAGGATGGTGCCGCCGATAGCTCCGGAAGATCCTGGTGGTCACCCAGCCGGCGGCCAGCGCAATCGCGATCGGGATCAGGATCTCCCACACTGACCCGCCCGACACCGCCGAGGCGATGCCGTATGCAGCCATCATGGCCCCCACGTTCCACACCAGCGCGGCGAGGAGATTCCAGGTCGCGAACTGGCGGAACCGCATGCCCAGAGCGCCGGAAACCCAGGAGGGGACGAAGAACACGATCAGTCGCCCCCACTTCCGCTCGATCTTCTCGCCCGCGTCCAACGCTGCCCGGCGCCTTTTACTGCGTCCCTCGGCGTCGAGGCCGGCACGAGCGGCGCGGTTGCCGAACCACCAGCCCCCGAGGCTTCCGATCTCGGCGCCGACGGTGCCCACGACGACGACCGCCCACAGGTGCAGCGTGCCCTGCTTGGCGAGCGCGCCGGCCGCACCAGCCGTCGCAGCCCCGAGCGCCGGGACTCCGGCCCAAGATGCCATCTGGGCGAAGAACACCACCAGGTAGGTCGTGGCCTTGTCAGCGGTGGCAGCCGCCAACAGGAGCGAGGACGCGATCGCCCACCTACCTCATGCGCGCGCCGGCATCGCGCCCGGCTGCTTCTCGCCGTCGAGGTCCGGGTCGTCGCGGATGCCCACCTCGACCGAGAGGATCTTCCAGTTTCTGAACGTTGAGTTGATCACCGAACAGCCCGCGCTACGTCGACATCGTAAACCGCCGCCTCGATGGTTTCGTTGGCTCCGATGAGCGGTGATGGACCCGAGCCGCTGCCGCGCGAGACCGTACCACGACCGTGAACCACCCTCAGCGGGTGATGGGCATTCACCCGCATCGAGCAGAGAGTGTCCTTGCAAACGAGCGAAGGAGGAAGCGTGGACAACGTGAGAGGACTCGGTCGAGCCCTGTTCGCTGCAGTGCTGCTGATGATCGGCGGTGTCCTGAACATCATCTACGGGATCGCGGCGATCGGTAACTCGAGCTTCTTCGTTGCAAACACACACTACGTATTCGCCGACCTGAAGACCTGGGGGTGGGTGACGCTGATCATTGGCATCTTCCAACTGCTGGCCTCGCTTTCCCTGTTCGGCGGCGGCGCGTATGGGCGGTGGTTCGGGATCCTCGCGGGATCACTGGCAGCCATCGCGGCGTTGCTCGAGATCCCGGCGTATCCGCTCTGGTCAATCTCGATCTTCGCCCTCAGCCTGTGGATCGTCTACGGACTGGTGGTGTACGGCCAGGACTCGGCGGAGGTGGCGCGGACGTAGAAGCGCTTGGTCCGGCCAGTGGCCCAGATGGCCACTGGCCGGGCATCAGTCGCCCCAAATCAGGACGTTGCTCGCGATCCGGTCCTGGAGCCCGCGTGGCTGCTCGTCGACGAGCACCGGGAGAAAGGCTGGTTGGCGATCACCCAACGCGGGTGACGGACGGATCCAAGCAGACGTTCACCCTCGATGGGTGAGGATGGCTCACCCCCTACCGGAGAAGACTGCCTGCGTGTGACACCGGCAAGTTACGAGATCCGTATCAAGGGCAGAATCGGCGAGCCGGCGCTCGCGACGTTTGGCAACCTCGACGCATCGCTCCGGCCTGCTGAAACCGTTCTGCGCGGGGTGATCCAGGATCAAGCCGCGCTGCACGGGCTCCTCGACCGGATCCAGTCGCTCGGTCTGGAGCTGATTGAAATCAGGCAACTCGAGGATCCCGGCGCCCCGCGCATCAACGAGCCGTAAACCGCAACCCTCGTCCAGCTCGAGAGACTCCCGCTTACCCCAGATGCCGCCAGGCGACGAACCGCCCGAGGTGCTGCTGGACTAACCGCCTGATGTGCCGCTGCTCCCGGAGCTGCTGGACGAGCTGCCCGCCGAGCTCGAACCGCCGACGGTGACAGCCGTGATCGCGTCGCCTGAAGGCGCTACCAGCCACCACTTCGCGCCGAAGTTGTCACTCCCCTGGCCATAGGTCGCCCCAGGCGTCTGATCTCCGAGGAAGAAGTAGAGCGGGTGACCGTTGTAGGTGACCTGCTTGCTCCCGTCGGATCGCGTAGTGGTGCCCAGGTCGGCGGAGTTGGCGCCGCTCCCGGCGATCGGCGCAGCCGTGCTGACCACGGGCGGCCAGGCCTTGGCGCAGGCTCCCTTGCAATGCGATCTGCCCCGCTTGTCAGCTACCCGCAGGTAGATCGCGCGTCCCGATCCACTGACAAGGTGTGTCCTGCCTGCCTCGGTGCTCGTGGCGATCGTCACCACGCCGGGCGGGGGGCCAGCCGTGCTGTCTGAGTTCGCCCGTTTGCCGTCAGCGTTGTTCGACCCGCCACTCCCCCCGCAGGCTCCGACGATCAATGCCAAGAACGGAGCTACCGTGACCGCGGTCCATGGCTTCCAGGATCTGATGCCAGGCATCGTGCGTCCCGTCATTTGAGGAGCGTAACCCGGCGGCCCCTCGGGGCGCTCCTGCCGCTGAGGTCGCGCCCGGCGCCGATTCCTTCCAGCCAGCGCAGTCGGGAGCTCAGCGGCTCAACCCGACAGGGCTGACTCGACCGAGGCGACGATCCGCGGGTCCTGCGGCGTGACCGTCGGGGGCCAGCGATCAATCAGGCGGCCGTCGGCCCCGACCAAATACTTCGTGAAGTTCCACAGGGGCGGCCCCGAGTTCGGCTGGCGACCCAGATCCTGCCAGAGCGGATCAGGGTGGTCGCGCACTGAGGTGCGCGCGGTCAGCGGGAACCTGACTCCGTAGTTGCGCTCGCAGAACTCGCCGATCTGCGCGGCATCCTCAAACTCCTGGTCGGCGAAGTCGCCCGACGGTGAGCCGAGCATTTGTAGCCCGCGATCAGCGTACGCGTCGTAGAGCGATTGCAGGCCGGCGTACTGAGGCGTGAACCCGCATTTGCTGGCGGTGTTAACCAACAGGGTCGGGCGCCCACGGAAGGTCTCGAGGTCGAGCTCACCACCGTCGAGCAGTTTCACCCGATGCGCGTAGATGTCGGTCTGGGTCGACAGCTGCATGGTCCGGCGCAGGTACATGCGCACCGTGCCGAGCTTGCTCATGCCCCATGGGTACCACGTAGAGCAACGGGGAGCGATGATCAGTCTGGGCCCGGGGTCCCGATCTGCTTGCGCCGGCTGTCGAGCCTTGACGTGCTGGTGCGATCAACCCGCCCCAATCGGCGCGGCGAGGGTGTGGTTCACTGGCGATGCTGCCCGGAGGGGTGGCAGAGCGGTTGAATGCACTGGTCTTGAAAACCAGCGTCCGTGCAAGCGGACCGCGGGTTCGAATCCCGCCCCCTCCGCTGGCTGCCTGGTCGACCGCACTGGTCGATGCAAGCGCGTGGATCTATTCCATTTTTGACTGACCCCGGGATATGATGGCCGTGGTGCAAGCCACCACCGTTGAGAACGTCGCTCCCGAGACGGAGCACGGACCCGGTCCAGCGATCCCTGATTTCGAAATCGTTCCGAGGTTCGGACTCGTGCTGGCCGCGATCGTGCTGGTCGCGCTCGTTGTCGCGGTCGCGGTCAACACGATCTGGCCGCTGGTCTTCATGCACGTCG
The DNA here is from genome assembly GCA_963805095.1 of uncultured Solirubrobacterales bacterium. Lineage (GTDB taxonomy): Bacteria > Actinomycetota > Thermoleophilia > Solirubrobacterales > Solirubrobacteraceae > Palsa-465. The sequence continues at coordinate 1,263,438 of CAWDSW010000003.1, read as the reverse complement.
TGTTCGGCGCGGCCTGGACGATGATCGACCTGTTCGTCGGGTTGATAATCGGCCCGATCCTGGGGCGGATATCGATCCCCGCGCGGATCGAGTTCACGACGCGGTTCATGCCGAAGATGGTCGTGATCATGCCGGTGATCGTGACCGCCACCCTGGTCGCCGGATGGCAGCTGTCGACGAAGCTCGGGACGAACCTGACGAGCTACCCACTGCACGGTTGGGTCGTGGCGAGCTTCATCGTCGTCGGTGTGATGGCCATCCTCGCGCTAGGGCTCCTCGAGCCGGCGAACATCGCGGTGCTGATCGAGCTGAAGAAGCCCCGGCCAAACCCAGCCGTGATTGAGCGGCTGATGAAGCGGTTCGTCTACTGCGCGGGGGTGCTCGGCGTGATGCAGATCGCGACGTTGGTGATCATGACGAAGCTCTCAAGCGGGTGACCGTGACCGCCCTCGACTCGCAACCGCTGGCGGCGATGAACGATGAGCGTCGGCTGCCGCCCGTGACCGAGCTCGCGATGGTGTCGCTTGCCCTAATCGTCGCGGGTGGCATCTATCTGTCCTCACATCTGCCCGAGCAGGTGCCGCTGACGCCGGCGATCATCTTGTTGGCACTATCGGTGTTGGTGATGGCGGTCAACATAGTTCTGCTCGCAGGGGTCAAGGATTTTCCCTGGAACCGCTTCTTCGCGGTCGCCAAGTGGTCGGCGCTGTCCTACGTCGTGATCGCCGGGCTGTTGCTGTACGTGTTCCTGCGAAACGACGTCAGCGGTGGGACCCTGGTGATCCTTGTGCTGTCCCTGTTCGTATTCGCGATACACGTCCCGATCCTGATTGGCTTCACGGTCGCCCGGTACGCCGAGCCCTCGGCGTAGGCGTCCGGCAAGCGGCTCCTGCTGGCGATCCGGCCATCCGGCCGAGGCCGCCCTCCGATCGGAGGAGGATCAGGCCGCGGTTGCCGCGTGCAGGAGCGCGTCGATCTGACCGACCGCCCCCGCGAACCCCTCCTCCATCCCCATGCTCGCCATCTTCTCCATCTGCTCGGCGTCGATGAAGTGCGTCACGATCGTCATCCGAGTGCCGTCGTCCGTTCGCTCGAGAGTGACGTCGGTCGGCATCGGCTCGACGCCCGGGGCCGGCTCGCCGTCGTCGCCTGCCAGGCCGTTCGCGAAGGCGATCCGGTGGGGCTTCTCGATCGCACTGATCCGCCACCAACCATGGGGCTGGTCACCGTCCGGCCCGGTCATGAAGTAGCGCGACTCGCCACCGACCACGAAATCGTGACGGGTGAAGGTGGCCGGATACGTTGGCGGGCCCCACCAGCGCTCGAGCTGACGCGCGTACTCCCACACGTCCCAGACGCGTTCCGGGGTGGCTTCGAACTCGGCAACGATCGTCAGGGTCAGGTTGTCGGCGTCCTTATGGGTCGTGATGACTGCCATCTCGTCCTCCTCTCTCGCCGGCCAGGAGGTCGGCGATCTGGGTTGCCCGCTGGATCCACAGTTGCTCGTAGGCGTCGAGTAGCGCCGCCGCCCGACAAAGAGTCGGCGTGTTGGCGTGCACGATCTGCTCGCGGCCGTGCCTCTGTTTGCTGACGAGACCGGCCCGCTCGAGTACCGCCACATGCTTCTGCACCGCGGCGAAGCTCATTTCGTACCTGCGGGCGAGCGCCGAAACCGATTGCTCGTGCTCGATCGCGCGCGTCAGGATGTCCCGCCGGGTCGTATCCGCCAACGCTCGGAAAACACGATCGGCATCGGCGTCCGAGAAGCTACTTACAACCATTCGGTTGTAGATTAGCTCCACTGTCAAGCCGCCCCGAGGCTCCGTGGCGAGTGGGCTAAAGTACGGCCCCGGAAGCCACAGGCTCTCCCTGAGACCAGACAGTCGCAGGCAATCTGCGCCAAGCGCCCGTAGCTCAGCTGGATAGAGCGTCGGTCTACGGAACCGAAGGTCAGGGGTTCGAATCCCTTCGGGCGCGTAAGAGAAAGTCCAAGAATTCCAGGACTGCGACGATGCGGAAGCGGTCCATCCCACGGCCTCATGGCGCGGGCTAGCTCGCGGTCACACACGAGCGTGGGCCGCCGATCGGCATGGACTCTCCCCCGCGAGCGAGCCTCGGTATCCCTGCCCAAGGACGATTGCCGCGCCGTGGCGTGGACGTTCGGACTGCCTGGAAATCAGTTGATCGACGCTGATCGGCCAAGGGAGCCTGGCGCTGGCTTGTGCGCCGTCGAGCGTGCCCGTTAGGCTGTTGCGGCAATGGACCGGATCGGTCGGCGGGAGCTCCTGCTGCGCGCCGGGAAAGTGACTGCGGGTGCCGGGATCGCTTCGCAAGCGGGTTGGCTCGGAGTGGCCAATGCCAGAGCCCACCCGTCGCTGGCGTCGCTGCGAGCCGCGGTGAGTGGGCCTGTGGTGGGCCGCGGCGATCGCGGCTACCGGGTCGCCCGAGAGCCGTTCAACGCTCGCTTCGATCGGGTGGCTCCGCTGGCGGTCGTCTACTGCCAGAGCCCGGCTGACGTGGCTGCCACTGTCCACTGGTGCAGGACCCACGATGTCAAGGTGGTGGCGCGGAACGGCGGCCACAGCTACGGCGGCTACTCGACAACCTCCGGCGTGGTGGCCGACTTGAGCCGCCTGGACCAGCTGCGGGTGCACGCCGATGGCACCGCCCGCGTGGGCGCGGGCAAGCTGCTGATCGATATGTACGCCGGGCTCGCGCACCATGGCCGCGTCGTGCCGGCTGGAACGTGCCCCACGGTCGGGGTGACGGGCCTTACGCTTGGCGGCGGCGTGGGATTGAGCTCGCGCAAATTCGGCTTGACCTCTGACCAGCTGCTCGGGCTCGAGATGGTCACGGCCGGGGGCGAGGTCGTGCACTGCGATACGCACCACCATCCCGGCTTGCTGTGGGCTTCGCAGGGCGGGGGCGGCGGCAACTTCGGGATCGTCACCGCCCTGCATCTGCGCACCCATCCCGTCGACCGCGTCTCCACGTACCAGCTGCAGTGGGCGTGGCGCGACGCTGCCGCTGTGATCGAGGCCTGGCAGCAGCTCGCGCCGCACGCCCCCGACGACCTGACCGCGGTGTGCAAGCTCGTCGCCGTCGGGCAGCCGGGCCAGCGTCGACAGCCGGTGATCAAGTCCTACGGCCAGTACTACGGCCCGCAGGACGAGCTGGCCGCCCTGATCGAGCCGCTCGCCCGTGTCCGAGCACCCACCCAGAGCCAACTCGCCAACGTGCCCTTCCTCGAGGCAGCCCTCAACTGGGCGCTCTGCAGCGGCCACACCGTCGCCGAATGTCGCCTACCCAGCCAGAACCCTCACGGGATCGTGCCCCGCACGGCCTATCGCAACAAGTCAAGCTATGTGACCGAGCCACTGACCCGCCGCGCGATCGAGACCGCGATCACGTGGATGGAGCGCTGGCCCGGCAGCTCCGATCCCATCGGCGGCTCTCTCCAGCTCAACGCCGACGGCGGTGCGATCAACCGTGTGCCACCCCATGCCACCGCCTTCGTGCATCGCGATGACCTCTACCACGCACAATTCATCGCCCACTGGACTCCCAACGACCCTTCCCGCGTGGCGCGAGCGGCACAACATTGGGTCCGCCGGTTCTACGCCGCCATGGGCCCCTTCATGTCGAGCTTCGCCTACCAGGACTACATCGACCCCGAGCTACGCGACTGGCGCCACGCCTACTACGGGTCGAACTACGACCGGCTGGTCCGGATCAAGCACCGGTGGGATCCCGACAACGTCTTCCACTTCGCCCAGAGCATCGGCGCCTGACCCGCCGCCAGCCCCAAAAAGGCAGGCACAGCCCGCCCGGACGCGGTCAGACGCCGCGCGGAACGCGCATCGGTCTGACGCGCTGATGGCGCCTGTTTGACCTGCGGTGGTTGACACTCCGCGTCGCGGCAGTCAAGCAGGGCTCCTGGCCGTAGGCAAGCGCCAACCCAACTCCGGATATCGTCGCGCTGGTCAGCCATGCTGGCGGCCCGCTGGCGATCATAGGGAAGCTGGACAGGGCCCGTGGGGTCTGAGCGAAAATACCGAGCCGGCATGAACCAGCGTCTGAGTAGGCTTATTGTCGGGGATCGGGAGACGGTCGCTGGGACCGTTTACGGGACGATCATCGTGATGTCAGTCCTAGCGGCCGGCGCGAGGTCGTACGAGCACCACCTCTGGCGGCTCCTTGTCCTTGCGGGCGGGAGCGTTGTCGTTCTCTGGCTCGCGCATGTCTACGCGCACGGACTCGGGGAGAGTCTCCGGGTCGGACATCGGCTCACAGCGGCCGAGCTGTCGTCGATTGCGCGTCGCGAGTACGCAGTAGTGGGCGCCGCGATTCTCCCGTTGGCTGCTGTCGGGCTCGGCGCTGCGGGGGCGCTGGCGGATCGAACGGCAGTCCAGCTAGCGCTCTGGCTAGGCGTGGCCACGCTCACGGGACAGGCCATCCGGTACGCGCAGTTAGAGCGCCTGAGTCGAAGTGCGACCTTCGTCACGGTCGCTCTTAACCTCGCCATCGGGTTGGCGATCATCGCCCTGGAAGTTCTGGTTGCGCATTAGATGAGTATCTGCCGGTGTGCCGACCCACCGGTGGGTGGAGAGTGTTCGGCATCGGACTAGGTGCATTCGCCGCCAGCAAGGCTGTCCGCCAAGCTTGCCGGTCAAATCATCGCCTTCTCCTGCGTTTGTCCCAGCCGCATCGCAGGGATGGGAGGCGTTTCCCCGGCGCTGGCGAACACGCGGGTGATGAACGCTCGCGCCGCCGAACTGGAGCGCCGGCTGCAGCCAGTCACAATCGCGGCGGCGATCTTCACGATCCCGTTCCTGATTCTCGAAGGCCAGCCCACACCCAGCACCTGGCACACCGTCGGCTTCGTGGGCGACTATGCGATCTGGGGCGTCTTCTGGTCGAAGCGATCGCGATGTTGGCGCTCGCCGACTCGCGTCGAACGTGGATCGTTGATCATCCGCTCGAGGTCGCGATCGTGGTCCTCACGCCGCCGTTTCTCTTCTCGATCCCGGCGGTTCGCGCACTTCGGGTCCTGATCCTGGTTCGGCTCGTGCAGCTCGGGCCCCTGATCAGACACCTGTTCACCCGGCGAGGCCTCCGCAACATCTCGCTGCTGACGCTCCTCGTCCTGCTGGCGGGCGCTGAAGCGTTCCACGCCGTCGAGGGAGTGCCGTTTGGGGACGCGGTCTACTGGGCAATTGCGACGATGACTGGCGTCGGCTTTGGAGGTTTTGCCCCGCACACCACGACCGGCAAGATCGTCGCCAGCATCGTGATGGTCGTCGGCGTCGGGTTTGTCGCGCTGCTCACCGGGGCAATCGCCCGACAATTCCTGACGACGGAGGTTGTCTCCCTGGAAGAGGAAGAGCGCGACGTCCTCACGCGAATCAGAGAGATAACACACAATTACGCGAGCTCGAGGAGCAGGCCAGTCGAGAAGCCGGCCGATCGGTCTGATCTCGAATGCCTCGTACGGTTTACGTGGCGCTGTTCATAGTCCCGCGCGGTTGTCAGCGGCTGCGGCAGGCGCTCGCGTATGCGCTCGTCCCGGGCTGGCGTGCCTGTCCGGAGTTCGCCGAAACCATCAGGCAGCGCTCATCGACGGCCTGGAACGCGCTGGCCGGGATCTGCTTGAGCTGGTCGACCATCGTGTAGGTCCAGCGGCGATCTGAGGTTCCCTGAAAGAACCAGTTGCTGCCGTTGTCGGCGAGGATCAGACCATAGGTCTTCATCGCCTGGATCACGATCTGACACGGCCGCGCGCATCGCGACGCTGACAGCCTGAAACTCGCCTTCAGACGAAATCGAGCCCCCATCGGCGGGTAGGCATGGCTGCTGGTCGAACCCGCCTGGTGCCGGGCCGGCCAGACGTAGCTTGTGCTGGTCCTGTCGGCGGTGAAACGGATCGCATGATCGAGGTGGCCGGACTTCACCTCCTCGTAGTTGACCAGCCCGGGCAGGATCGGAAGACCGGCGGCATCGGCGGACGTCCAGCCTGCCGGGCGCAGCCGGTTCGATGTCAGATCCCAGATCGCTCCGGACCCCGCTGTCGATGCGCCTCCGCGGCGATAACGGGCGTCATACAGCTCATAGAGGACGCAGGTCGCAGGATCGACGATCAGCGCGTGGCGGTCGCCTGCGCCGCTGGGCCCGCCCTCAATCGGCGTTCGAGCTGAGAACGGGTACGGGCCGCGATCGCTCTCATCGGCATATGTGAAGCGGACCTTCACCAGCGCCGGATGCCGGACCGTGACCTGCCACGGGATGCCATACGGGCTCTCGCCTCCCCCGGGCCCGTAGTCCGGATGCAGGAACGTCTTCCCAGCGGCCATGTGACTCAGCCAGGCTGTCGACCTCGAGTCGACCGGCAGGCCGCTGACCGGCGTGTTCCAGACATTGTCGGCCGGGAACGCCGGGCACTCGGTTCCAGGGAGCAGCGGAGCCGGCCCGGTCCCAGTTACGCCGCTTGCAGCCGGGAGCGCACCCGCCTGACCGCCGCTGGCTACCGCGCACACCACGGTCGCTAGTAAGCCGACGAACAGCAGCAGCGCACGAGCGCAGGGTCGCATCCCGAACAGCATCGGTGTCGATGATCGCGGGCGCAACGGCAGCCGCACCGATCAGCGGCATGCCCAACCCCTCGCTGACGAAACCGCCCTAGTCCACTAAAGCACGCAGCCGGGAGCCGAAGCGGGTGCACTTGGCCGACGATTAGGCGACGCTAGACCAGCGTGATCTCGACGGCAACGTCGTGCTTCGGGTAGTACGCCTCGACGTCTCGCGCGCCGTACTTGGTCTGGAACCTCTCGACTACCTCATCTACCTTGGCGGCATCGGTGAGCGGCGTGGCCCGGGCGGAGTATTCCGTTCGTCCGACGGCCAGGCGAATGGTTGGGGTCTTGAGCACGTTCTTGTACCACTGGCTGTCCGAGCCGGTGACCGGTAGCAGACACAGGGTGTCGCCCTGCGTTACGAACCACACTGGCCGGGAACTCTGGCGCCCAGAGGTTCGACCGGTGATTGTCAACTCGATCTCGTCGGTGTCGTTCAGCGCGTTCCTAAAATCGGCGACGGCCATTCGGCTCTCCTGTGCTGGTCGCGGCTAGCTCGTGTACGCCCTTATGGTCCCAGGGGCGATATCGGACGCGCGTGCAAGCTCGTGGTTCATCGGGCTTGCCGGGTTTCTTGCGTGCCCAGGTGCTCGGTTAGCCACGGGCCGGTCACGCTGTCCGGGGCGCGCGCAACATCCTCCGGCGTGCCCGCCGCGACGACGTGACCGCCGTCCGGACCGCCGCCTGGCCCCATGTCGATGAGGTGGTCGGCAGCGGCGAGCAGGTCCAAGTCGTGATCGATGACGATGATCGTGGCACCAGCGTCCAGCAACCGGTCGAATACGCGAACGAGCGTGGCGACGTCTAGCGGGTGCAGGCCGGTGGACGGCTCGTCAAAGACGTAGAGCGCGCCGCGCTGGCTGCTGCGCAGCCGGGTGGCGATCCGCAGCCGCTGCGACTCCCCGCCGGACAGAGATGGCGTGGGCTCGCCGAGCCGGAGGTAACCGAGCCCGACCTCGGTCACGGGCCGAAGCGCCGCGATGACTGGCGCCCGGTGAGCGAACCGCTGCAAAGCGTCATCCACGCTCAGGTCGAGCACGTCGGCGATAGTCAGGCCGTCGACCCTCACCGCCAGAGTGGCATCGTTGAAACGAGCCCCGTGACAGGTCGGGCACTGGACGGTGATGTCGGGCAGGTACTGAACGTCCAGGTCGATGTCCCCAAGCCCACGGCAGGTCGGGCACTGGCCCTCGCGGGTGTTAAACGAGAAGTGACCGGGCTTCCAGCGCCGCCGCCGCGCATACTCGGAGTCGGCGAATACGCGGCGGATCCGGTCGAACGCACCGCTGTAGGTCGCTGGCGTTGAGCGCGAGTTCTGGCCGATCGGCGAGGCGTCGACCTGAACGACCTGGCGGATGCCGTCCAGGTCCAGCCGGCGGACATGCGGGGGCGGTGCCAACCCGCTCAGGGCGGCCCGGGCGGCCGGGATGAGGCTGTCCAGGATGAGTGCGGTCTTCCCCGCACCGGACGGCCCTGCGACCGCAGTCAGCCGGCCCACCGGGAAGTCGGCGGTGACGTCGTGCAGGTTGTACAGGTCGCCGACCTGAAGGGTGACCCGGCCGCCGGGTTCGCGCGGCTTCGCCCGATCACTCGGCACGGCAGCAGCGCCGGCCAGGAACGGGCCCATGATCGAGCGTGGGTCCCTTTCCAGCTGGCCGGGAGAACCCTCGGCGATCACCCTGCCGCCGTTGGCCCCCGCGGCGGGACCCAGTTCGATGACCCAATCCGCGGTCTGGACGATCTCCCGGTCGTGCTCCACCACCACGACGGAGTTGCCGTTGGCAGTCAGGGCCGTGATCGTCTTGCGCAGCCCTTGGATGTTGGTCGGGTGAAGCCCGACAGACGGCTCGTCCAGCACGTACAGCATCCCGGTGGTGCTCGCGCGTACCGTCGAGGTGAGCTCGATCCGTTGCCGCTCACCCGTCGACAGTGAGGCGCCGGACCGGTCGAGTGTCAGGTAGCTGAGACCGACGTCGAGCAGCGGGATGAGCGTGCCGTTGAGCTCGGCGAGCAACCCAGTGGTCATTCGGCTGAGCTCGGCCGGAAGCTCGGCAGGCAGCCCAGCGGCGAATCCGCGCAGCTCCCCCAGGCCTAGGGCGCTGATCTCGGCGATAGTGCGGCCGCCGAGCTGCGAGCTCAGTGCCTCAGGCCGGAGCCGGGTGCCGTGACATACCGAGCAAACGCGGGTGATGAGAAACCGCTGCACCAGGCGGCGCGTTCGCTCGTTGTCGCTGCGTAGCGAGCGTTCCACCGCGGCGACGGCGTTGTCGTAGTTCACTGACAGCTCCACGGACCTCCCGGTCCGCCCGGACTCAAGCGTCACCCGGCGTTGAACCGGTTCACCGTGGAGCACGATGTCGCGCTCGCGCTTGGTCAGCGACCGGTACGGGACATCAAGCCGGACCCCCTGCTCCCGCGCGGCGTACATCGACAGCCGCCGGCCGCCGGAATTCCAGGGCAGCACAGCGCCCTCTTCAATCGTCCTGCCCGGATCGCGAACCAGCGTGCTGACGTCCACCTCGGAGCGCACGCCCAGGCCCTGGCAGGCTGGGCACGCGCCGTAGGAATTGAAGGAGAAGGACTCGGCGCTGGGGTGCTCGAAATGCGCGCCGCACACCGGGCACACGATCTCCATGCCCTGCGTAGCCATCGACGGAGCCACACGATGGCCGTTCGGGCACAGATGCGAGCCCAGCCGCGATATCAGCAGGCGGAGCACGTTGAGCACCTCAGACATGGTCCCGACCGTGCTGCGCGGCCCCGGTATCGGCGGGCGCTGCCGCAGCGCCAGCGCAGGCGGCAGGTAGTCGATCCGGTCCACGTCTGGTCGTTGCGCCTGGGTCAGCCGCCGTCGGCTGTACGTGCTCAGGCCTTCGAGAAACCGGTGCATGCCCTCGGCGTACAACGTCCCGATGGCCAGCGACGTCTTGCCCGAACCGGACACTCCGACCACGGCGACCGTACGCCACAGCGGCACATCGACGTCGACGTCCCGAAGGTTGTTGTGCCGTGCCCCGCGCACGGCGATGACCCGAGGCAGCGTCCCCGGCACCCCCAGATCACCAGCAGCTGCTCCAGGCAAGGTACGGCCATTATCTCAACGGACCCGGGCTTGACAAGCGGTGTGAGTGAGTGCATACTCACACCCTCGATGACTCGGCAAGCCACCACCACTCGGACTCTCTCGACCGCCGAAGAGCAGCGCGAGAACGTGCTCCGCACCGCCGTCTCCGTGATCGCCGAGCGCGGGCTGTACGGGACACCGACGACCGAAGTCGCGCGCGCCGCCGGAATCTCGCAGGCCTACCTGTTCCGGCTCTTCCCGACCAAGACGGAGCTGTTCGTCGCGGTGCTGGAGCGCAGCAACGAACTGGTGCACGATGCGCTGCTCGAGGCCGCCCGCGAGGCGCGACGCACGGGCGGCGATGTCAGGATGGCGATGGCCGAGGCATACACGAATCTGCTTCGGGACAGCGAGGTGCTGCTCATGCAGCTGCAGGGCCAGGCCGCCGCGAGCGAGCCCGCCGTGCGGGACTCGCTGCGGGCCTGCTTCGCTCGCCTGGTGGCGATGGTGGAGCACGAGTGGGAGGCGACGCCCGAGGAGATCCAGGCGTTCTTCGCTCGCGGGATGCTCTGCAACGTGATCGCGGCGATGCAGATCGACGAGCTCGACGAGCCCTGGGCGAAGGTGCTCGCGCACGCCGACGGCGAGAAGCGCTGACCTCTCTTTTTTTCGCAGATCAGTGAGTGAGCAACCACACACCATCCCTTCCGGTCACCAGCCGGTGAGTGATCAGTCACACACGAAAGGAGCAAAGATGTCCCTCACATCCCTCAGGCGCCGGGCCCGGCCCGCTGCCCGCCCGAGCCTCCCGTGGACGCTCGCGATCGTCTCGCTCGGGCTGTTCATGACCACGCTCGACAACCTCGTGGTGACGATGGCTCTGCCCTCGATCCGGCACAGCCTCGGGGCCTCGATGCAGTCGCTCGAGTGGACGGTCAACGCCTACACGCTCACCTTCGCGGTGCTGCTGCTGACGGGGGCTGCGCTTGGCGACCGCTTCGGTCGCGCTCGGACGTTCGCCATCGGCCTCACCGTGTTCACGGGCGCCAGTGCCGCGGCCGCGCTGTCGGCGAGCACGGGCGAGCTGATCATGGCTCGCGCCGTGCAGGGCTTCGGTGCCGCGATCGTGCTGCCCCTGACCCTGACGCTTTTGAACGAGGCGGTCCCGCCGGAGCGCCGGGGGATGGCGCTGGGCGTGTGGGGCGGCGTCAGCGGGCTCGGGGTCGCCATCGGCCCGCTCGTCGGCGGCGCTGTCGTCAGCGGCATCTCGTGGCATTGGATCTTCTGGCTGAACGTGCCCGTCGGGCTGGTCCTGATTCCGTTGGCGCTCACCCGCCTGAGCGAGTCTCGGGGACCGAACCCTCACCTCGACCTGCGTGGGCTGGGGCTGGCCGGGCTCGGGCTGCTGGGCATCACCTACGGCGTCATCCGCGGACAGGCGTTGGGGTGGACGAGCGCCACGATCCTCGGCTCGCTGGGCGCCGGCGTCGTGCTCGTGGCGGCCTTCCTGGTGTGGGAGTCGCGCGCCCGGGCGCCGATGCTGCCCCTTCACCTGTTCCGCTCGCGGGCCTTCTCGGCGACCAACGCGGTGTCGTTCACGATGTTCCTGGGCACGTTCGGGTCGATCTTCCTGCTCGCCCAGTTCTTCCAGACGGTGCAGGGGTATAGCCCGCTGCACGCCGGTCTGATGACGCTGCCCTGGACGGGGATGCCGATGTTCGTCGCCCCGCTCGCCGGCGTCCTGAGCGACCGGATCGGAAGCCGCCCGCTGATGGCCACCGGGCTGGCGCTGCAGGCGGTGGCGATGGCGTGGCTGGCGTCGGTCATCACCCCCACCGTCCCCTATGCGAGCTTGGTCGTCCCGTTCATCCTGGCCGGCGTCGGGATGGCGCTCGTGTTCGCGCCCTCGGCCAACGCCGTGCTCGGCGCCGTGAAGACGTCGGAGGCGGGTCAGGCTTCCGGCGCCACCAACGCCATCCGCGAGCTGGGCGGCGTGATGGGCGTGGCCGTGCTGGCCTCGGTGTTCAGCGCCAACGGCTCCTACGCCTCGCCGCACGCCTACACCACTGGCCTGACGGCCGCCCTGCCGGTCGCGGTCGCCGCGCTTGCGGTCGGCGCGCTCGTCGCCCTGTTGGTGCCGCGCATCCGCGCGGGCGCCGCTCACACCGAGCCGGCTGAGGCGGCAAGGGACTCGCTGTCTGAGGGCGTGCCGGTCGCCTCGTGACAGCGGCGGGACATGCCTAGCACGGCCCGGATCTCGGCGGCCACCGGTCTCGGTGGTCGCCGAGATCGCCGAATTCGACTAGGCACAGCCCGGAGATGGGCGGCGATTGCACGAGCATCCCTGCCACGAGATCGGAGGAGATTCATGACGACTCGGCGGAGAGACACTTCGTCTTCGCATCAGCCACGCGCAACGTCGGCTGCGATTCGCCCCCCGCACAGCGGAGGCGTCCGGGGTGGTGGTGACGTCGGCCTGGTCATCTTCATCGAGGGCCGCCGCTCATGGCGGTAGATGGAACGGGACGGTCGTGATCACGATCCCGTCGTAGGCGATCAGCGCAGCGCGTAGGCGTGCGGCGATCCGGTTGTGGAGGATCCGCTGCCAGCGGCGGGCCACGACAAGCTCTGCCACCACGAGGGTGAGCGTCACGTCGGGTCGCTGGACGTGCAAGGCCTCGATGTAGTTGGCCAGGGGCGCGACGGTCGCGCGGTAGGGCGACACGACCACCTCCAGCGGAAGGTGGTCCCCCCAGGTGTCCCACGCTTGTCGGAAGCGCTTGGCCTCGTCGTCGGTCGGGCTTACGTGGACCGCCAGTACGGGCTGGCCGAGCGTTACGGCGTAGGCGAGCGCGTGCAGGGCTGAGAGGTCGAGCGCTGCGACCGGAACGACCGCGAAGCTCTGTATCTCGTCGGGCTCGTCCTGCGCCTCGGCTAGGCGCTGCGAGGCGGCTGGGGCGAGCCGGGGCGGCGCGATCGCAATCCGTGGTGCCGGCCCGGCGCTATCCGGCCGCGGGGTGAGCGCCTCGCGGGCGCTTTCGTAGTGAGCGTGTACGCGGCGGGACCCAAGAACGATCAATGGGACGAGCAGGACAATGATCCAGGCGCCTTGGGTGAACTTCGTGACCGCCGCGATTAGTACGACGATCCCGGACAGGACCGCACCGAGCAGATTGATCGCCAGGGCGGCGCGCCAGCCCCGTTCACGGTGGCGCAACCAGTACGCGACCATCCCGCTCTGCGCGAGCGTGAAAGCCAGGAAGACCCCGATCGCGAACAGCGGGATCAACGGATCGGTCTGACCGTCGAACACTGCGTAGATCACCGCCGCCGGAACGGCGAGGACGAGGATCCCGGTGCTGAACGCCAGACGGTCACCAAGCCGCAGGAACACGCGGGGAGCGAACCCGTCGCGAGCGACGAAGTACAGGAGTCGGGGAAAGCCGTTGAACGCTGAGTTGGCCGCGATCAACAGGACGAGCGTGGTCGTCACCTGAACGAAGCCGTAGACGACCCCGTTGCCGACGCTGCGGTGGGCGATCTCGGAGAGCATCGTCTGGCTCCCGACTGGGCTGGCGCCGTCGAAGTGAGCGACGAGCACGACGCCGACGAACATCGCGATCAGCAGCGAGATCATCACTCCGAGGGTCTGCCGAGCATGCGGCTCCTCGGGCGGCTTGAACACCGGGACGGCGTTGGAGATCACCTCGATCCCGGTCATCGCGGTCGCCCCTGACGCGAACGCCCGCAGGACCAGCAGCACTCCGAGCGCTTCGGTGGCCGGGTGCGGTGCAGGCGGCACGGGGTGGAAGCCGTGGGAGGCCGCCTTGACGAGGCCAACTACGACGATAACGGCGATCGCGACAACGAACAGGAACGTTGGAGCGGCAAACGCGGCGCCGGCCTCCCGGGCTCCCCGGAGGTTGCCAGCGACGAGCACCACGATCACGACCAGCCCGATCGGAACCGTCGCCGACGAGACTGAGGGAATCGCCGACGTGACCGCCGCCACGCCCGCGGCGACCGAGATCGCGACGGTCAGGATGTAGTCCGCAATCAACCCCGCCGCAGCGAGCAGTCCCCACTGCTGTCCGAGGCTGTCGCTGGCCACAATATAGGACCCGCCGCCGTGCGGATAGGCCCGGATGACCTGGCGGTAGCCGACCCCGACCGAGAGCATCAGGACCGCCAACGCCGCGCCGATCGGTAGCGAAAGCTTCAGCGCGCTGGCGCCAGCGAGCACCAGGATCGCCATCATCGCCTGCGGCCCGTACGCCACCGAAGACAGCGCGTCCGGCGACAGGACTCCGAGCGCCATCAGGCGGCCGAGGCGCTCCTCGGCTAGCGCCGTGCTGCGCAGCGCTGGACCGATCAATAAGCCGCGCAGCGCGTAGCTGGCACGGCCCGACCGCGAGTCACCCTCGCCCGCACGAGCGGTTGCCTCGAGCTCGGCATCGCGTTCCCCCGGCAGTGTGCTCCGAATGGACACGAACCGCCCCGACCCAGTGCGCTGCGGAGCAGCGAAATTCAGGCTGTAGTTAACCGGCAGCGCCTTCTCCCAGACCTCGAGCGCAGGCATGCACTCGCTCCAGCCACGACCGACCTCTGCCAGCGCCCGCAACGCCGACTGATCAAGCTCAGGCAGCTGCGCGCTCGGCGTGACCGTCGCATCCGGCCCACCCCCGGCGTCAGCCGCGCCAGCCACGACGAGCGGCGAGCTCGGGACGGACGCGTCCTCCGAGCCGACGACACCGTTCCCGGGACCCTCGGGCGGCCCCTCAGGCACCTGCGCCACCCAGCATCACAGCACGCGTCACAGCCCGAAACCGCGACAGTCGCGGCCTCCTATGTCTGCTACGAGCGGAGTCATCCGCCGACAAGCCTCCCAGGTCGATGGCCATTTACCACCCTCGGGTTGGTTAGTTCCAGTTAGACGATGGCAAGCTGATCGCGCTCAAGGTGGTCGCCCGAACCGCTGGATCGTCTCGATCTCGGTGTCCTCCACAATTCGGCTGCGTCATCGTCTTGCGGTTCGGGCTGCAGGCCTGGCTGAAGCGACCCGAGGCTTGGCCGTGGGGATGGTGCTGAGGAAGACGCGGACGTCACGTCGCCTGTGCAAGACGATCTGCTCTCCGTCAAATCCGGCGAGCAGGGCCAGAAGGCGTGGTCGCTGGCGCGTGCGAAAGGTCCAGACCCAGCGCAGGAATTGCAGGTTGATGCGGTCGTAGATGCCGAGGTCGGGCTGGCCCTGGCCGCGATAGCGCAGGCGGCGTCGAACGATGCCGCTCAAGCACTCCCAGATCGGAAGGTCAAGAAAGATGACTGTGTCCGCGCGCTCGAGCCGCTCGGCGAGCACGCCGAGCTTCATCCCGTCGATCACCCACTGATCTGCCGCGATCAAATCTCGATGACGCGTGTGCCAGTGTTCAGGCGTGGATTCGACGCGCCTACCTGTGACCGTTCTCCAGTAGTGCGAGTCGATGTGCACAACCGGGAGATTTAGGCGCTCGGCGAGCTCGTTGGCCAACCTCGTCTTGCCCGAGCCCCCGCATCCAATCACGGCGACGCGGCGCATCCAGCGCACCGTAAAGAATGGTGCGGATGCTTTTACGACATGCGATCGGGCCACGGAACGATGCTGGTGGCCGGAAGCGACGGGATCTGCGAACGACTAGCGCAAGCCTGCGGGCGCTTCGCGTTGGTGCCTCGCGCGAGCAGACGATTTCGCCAACGCCCTCGTGAAGGCGTGCACCCCGAGTGTGCGCATGTCGGCATCGGCGGCTCTACGATGACGCCGTGCGTCTGAGTGATGGTCGGAGCCGTCGCGGTCGATCAACTCTGGCCGCGCTTGGCGCTGCAATGCGGGTGCTCGGGCTGTCAATCCTCGCGACGGCGTCGGTGGGCGCCTTCGCCACCGGTGCTGGCGCACAATCGCTGCCGTCAGCGACGCGCACGTCGTGTCGTTCGGTGGTCTACATCGGAGACTCGACCTCAGATGGTGAGGCGCTCGCCGAGTTCGTTCCCAACCGGCGGCTCCGGGCACCCGCCCAACTGTCCCGGGTCGGCGTCAGAACCACACACATGCAGGTCTCGGGCGCGCGATCGATCCACGAGACCTTCGAGCGGATCCCGAACGCCGCGACAGTCGCCCAACATGAGGTCTCGGATGGCTTTCGTGGGTGCTGGATCCTCGCACTCGGCACGAACGAGGCGGCCGATGTCGCGGCCGGCTCGACGTTCGGACTTCGAACTCGGATCGCGCAGATGATGTCGATCATCGGCGGCCAACCGGTGATGTGGGTCAACGCGATCACGCTCGCGAGCGCACCCCAGTACTACGGGGAGAGCGGAATGCAAGCCTGGAACGACGATCTTCTGTCAGCGTGTCATAAGTACCCGATGATGCGGGTGTACGACTGGGCTGCACATGCGAAGCCGGCGTGGTTCATTCCGGACGGTATTCACTACACCCAGGACGGGTACATCGCGCGCACTCGGCTGATCGCACACGCTCTCACGAGTGCCTTTCCGATACGCCGACCGCCGAGCGCAAGCTGCCTGGTCCAGTGATCCGGTCGTGGCCTACACCTGCGAGTGAGCCCCGCCACAGTCGACATACCCGACCCTATGAGACACCCCTTCAAGCTGCCGCCCTCAACGAATGACGGGGTCGGACCAGCCGCGCCGAGGTCGGTTGTGTGGCTGCTGCCCAGCTCGCCCGGCTGGTCGGAGCGGTAGCCCGATCGACGCCGCTCGGCCGGCGACGACCAGAAGCGGTCAACATCGCTGGTTCAGGCGGATCGGGCCAGTAGCGCTCGAATCGGTTTGGCGTGCCAGGGACGCAGGTAGGCGCCCCTGATGACGGTCCATGCTCGGATGCGGAAATCACTGAGACCGACGGCAACGAACGCCGCGATCCGGTTCTCGAGGCGATCGGGGTCGTCGAGGCTGTTGGTCATCGGGTTCCACAGGAAGGATGGAACGTCGTACTCGCGATCCGCGGCGTACGGCTTCGGATCGATCGCTACGTACCGGTCGCCGTGCCGCAGGATGTTGTGGTGGTGGAAGTCGCCATGAACGATCCACTCGCTTGAGGGTCCGAGCTCGTCCAGCAGCTCACGGGCCAGCGGGGCCAACTCGCTCCGCTCGCGCTCGGCTATCCATTCGTGAACTGCCGGAACGACCGGACGGAAGGGCTCCTGTGCGGGGCGCCACAGGCGAGCGGCCAGATCGACGGCCACTGCTGTCGCGTCGGTCTCGCTGAGGGCCGACAGATCGGTGCCGGGGATGGCTCGCTCTTCGAACAGAGCGCGCCCGAAACGGTCCAGGAGACGCACGGCCCCGTCCCCGTCCCACAGCTCGAGCGCGTCCGGTTCGTGCAACGACTCGTCGTCCCCCTCCCACGCAACCTTCACGACCCCCGCTCCCGCAGGCGCGACATAGGACACGGCGGCCATCGCGAACGGCGGACCGAGCGCCACTCCCCAGTGACGCGCCGCCATTTCAGCGATAGCCCGTGCCGTAGTGAGGTCAAAGTGAGCCAACTCAGAGAAGCGCTCCACGAGAGCGAGCTTATGAGCCTCTGCGCCCGTGCGCGACTACGTGCGCCAGGCCGGGATTGACGGAGACTTTGATCTGACTCTGCTGGACTGCTCTCGAGACAGTCCGGCCTCCCCGCGAGCGCGCGGCCGAGTGGGACACACGTGTCGCTGTGTCACGCCGGGTGAGCGTGTGGGGGCGCGGTCTCGGGCTGGGGGGACTTGATCAGTTTCATGGTGATGTGGGAGTCGAGCTTGTCGACTCCGGGCACGTCGCCGAGTCGGGTTGAGACGAATGTTTCGTAGCTCTCGATGCTTGCGGTGGCGACGCGAAGGAGGTAGTCAGGCAGGCCGAACATTCGGCGAACCTCGATGACCTCGTCTAGCGCGGCGACGGCGGCCTCGAAGGCCTCGAAGGTCGCTCGGTCCTTGCGCGTGAGATCGACGTTGACAAGCACCTCGAAGCCGCGCCCGACGGCTTGCGGGTTGATCAATGCGGTGTAACCCAGAATGACTCCGTCGCTCTCCAGGCGCCTCACACGGCGTAGGCAGGGTGCAGGAGTCAGGCCGATCCGGTCGGCGAGTTCGACGTTCGACAGCCGTCCGTCGCGCTGAAGCTCAGCAATGATCCGACGATCAATCACGTCCACGGACGTGAATGATTGCGCATTTCAGCGAGTTTCACGCCACATTCGCCACCGGGTTGCGTCTTATTATCCGTACGCTGTTGCTCTTGAGCGTGACCACGACCGCTACAACCGCTCCCAGCCCCGAGAGAGAATCGCACGACGCCTTTCCCGAGCAGCGAGCGATCGTCCGTGCGGCGGCGGGGATCGGGGTGTATGCGGGCGCGTTTGGTGTGACGTTTGGGGCTGTGGCGACCGCGTCTGGACTGAGCGTGATCCAAGCGTTCGCGATGAGCGCCGTGATGTTCACCGGGGCCTCGCAGTTCGCGCTCGTCGGGATCGTCGCTATCGGCGGAGCGCCACTCGCCGCGCTCTCGGCCGCGCTGCTCCTCGGGCTACGCAACGCCTTCTATGGCGTACCGGTCGCCCGGCTCTTGCGGCCGAGCGGGATCCGCCGCCTGTGGACAGCGCATTTCATCATCGACGAGACCACGGCGATCGCGGTCGCCCAGAACACCCGGCGGGCCGGCAAATATGCGTTCTGGGCGACGGGGATCACGCTCTACGCGCTGTGGAACCTCGGTACGCTCGCCGGGGCGCTGATCGGCCGCGGGATCAACACGTCCGCGCTTGGACTTGACGCCGCGGCGCCGGCGATCTTCCTGGCGCTGCTATGGCCACAGCTCGCGCGCGACCGCGGGCCGACCGTCGCGCTCGGCACGGTTATCGTGACACTCTCCCTCGTTACAGTCGTTCCCGCCGGGATCCCAATCATCGCTGCGGCGGCAGTGGCGATCCTCGCCGGTCTCACCCCACACCGGTCGCGCCACGAAACGGAGGACCGGTGACGAGCCTCTGGACCATCACACTTGCGGCGTCTGTTAGCTGCTACGGGCTGAAGCTCGCCGGCGTGTCGCTCCCGGAGTCACTCCTCAATCACCCTCGCGTCCAGCGCATCGCGGGACTGCTGCCGATCGCGATGCTGAGCGCCCTCATCGTCACCGACCTTTTCGATTCCAACCGGCACTACACCGCGAACTGGCACACACTCGCTGGTGTCCTCGCCGGCGCGGTCGCGCTATGGCGCGGACGATCCCTGGTCATCGTGTTCCTGGTCGCGATCACCGTCGCCGCCGTGCTGCAGGCGATCACGTAGGACAGGCACAATTTTCGCGACCAACTCACGCCTACCCGGTGCCTCCAACGCCTGGCGTGGCAGAGAACATGTCAGGGAGACTCCGAAGCGGGTGACTGCCCAGCTGGGTCAGCCGAGCGCCGCTGCTTCGACGGCTGCCGAGGGCTTGACGTCGGGCAGGCGCATCATCCGCGCTGCGTTCATGAACCCGAGCAGGCCAGCGAGGATCGGGATGAGCAGCGCGACCTGAAGCGCGAGGTTCGTCGAGTCAGTGTTGATCTCGAGGATCTCCTGCCGTACGGCTGGGGGCTCGTCGGCAAGGAGTTTGTTGAGTTGGGTGTTGCTGACGACCTGCGCGTCGTTCTCGAGGGTCTGGGCGATCTGGTGCTGCTGGGTGGACGGAATCTCGGGGCTCGCGTTTGTCTTGTTCGTGAAGGCCAGCGAGAGGGTCGCGAGCAGGACGCCACCTGCGACGGCCAGGCCGAACGACAGCCCGAACGAGCCGGCTGCCGAGTTGACCCCGGCGGCCTCGCTGATGTGCTCCTCATCGATCGGGGCGAGCGTGTAGTTGTTGAGTTGGGAGACCAGCAGGCCGAGGCCCGCTCCCGCGATCATCAGGGGGATCACCAGGTACCAGCCCGTGTGGGCACGGGGCACGATCGGGATGATCACCGCCAGGCCGATGGTGCTCAGCAGGAATCCGGCTGCGGATGATCGTGGCGGGGCGTCGGCGGCCGGCCTTGCGGCCGGCGAGGATCGCGACGACGAACATCGTCAGCGAGAGCGGCGCGAGCGACAGGCCGGTCTGCATGGCGTTGTACTCCAACTTGATCTGCAGAAAGATCGGCAGCGCGATCATCGCCCCGCCGAGGGTGACGTTCTGCAGCATCTGCCCGATGAACCCGGTCCTGAAGTTCGGAAGCCGGAACAGATCCGGGTCAAGCAGTGTGACCTTTCCTTCGCTACGGCGCCGCACGAGCCACCGCGCGAGCGCCCAGAGCGCAAGCGCGCCGATTGCGATCAGCAGCACGACGTAATCACCGCCCTCCTGCCACACCAGGATGCCCAGCACCACGCCGCCCATCCCGACGACCGACAGGCCCGCGCCGACCGCATCGATCTGTCGATCGCCCGTGTACGGGACATCCTTCAGGCGCCCGACCTGCGACAGCACGACCGCGATGACGACGAGCTCAAGGCCAAAGCCGACGCGCCAGGACAGGTAGGTCGTCAGGAACCCGCCGAGCAACGGCCCGACGGCGGCCGCGATGGCAGCCGCTGCTCCGACCAGCGCATAGGTCTTCTTCTGCGCCGCTCCCTCGAAGTTGCCGTGGATCAACGACTGCATCGCTGGCAGCAACAGCGAGGCACCGAGACCGCCGATTATCGCCCAGAAGATGATGATCGCCGTGAGGCTCTGCGCCAGAACCATCGCCAGAGCACCAGCGGCATACCCCAGCAAGCCCAGCACGAACGCGCGCTTCCGTCCGATCAGGTCGCCGACCTTGCTGTTGATCAGGATGAACGCGGCGGAGACGAGGGCCTCGAGCGCGATCGCGCTCTGGACCGAGCTGACCGTCGTGTGGAGATCGCGAACCACCGCCGAGATCGACACGTTCATCAACGACGTGTCGACGACGAGGACGAACATCGCTGCCGCCAGCACCAACGACAGACGGGTGTTCTTGGCCAACTGGATCCTCCCCCGAGCCTACGTGCCGTCTGGCCCGCGACGACTGAAACGCCCGGCCGGGTGGGCGGGTCACGGCAAGGTCTCGAGGCCTTCGGCCAGCCACGTCTTGGCAGCGGGCAGATCGTGGACGGCGAACCCCCGTGCGCCTCCCGGCATCAGGAACGACAATGCCCGCAGCGCCGGCTTGATCCACGACTCGTCGCTCACCACGGCAACACGCTCGAAGTCGTTGGCATGACGTGCGCGAAAGCCGGTATCGGCCCTCGCGGCGTCGCCCTCGATGTCGTCGGCGCCAGGCCCGAAGAGGTACAGGAGCCGGAGCTTGCGGCCCGCGGCGATGTCGCTGCGCAGCACGGGCTCGACCACATCCTCCCAGTCGTCATCGTCCACCTCGCCGACCGCCTCAAAGCCGATCGTTCCGCTCGGCATGTCGTTCATCCGTTGCAGCATGCTGCCCTCCGTTCATCCGGCTCGCGTCCACACGGCATGGGAGGTCCCGTCACGCCCCCACCTGCGCAATGGGCGACAGGTCGGATGTCAAAGTATCACTGCCGCATCCACGAAATCTGAGTGGCCTGCTGCGCTCGCTCACGCCGCCGCGAAGCGAGTGCGCACGTGCGGTGGGATCCAGGCGTGATTTGCTTTGGGGATGGCGGTCAAGCGC
Organism: uncultured Solirubrobacterales bacterium; assembly: GCA_963805095.1. GTDB lineage: Bacteria > Actinomycetota > Thermoleophilia > Solirubrobacterales > Solirubrobacteraceae > Palsa-465. The sequence continues at coordinate 1,242,089 of CAWDSW010000003.1, read as the reverse complement.
GGCATCTTCGTGGCGCCGTTCGATGAGCTGGTCGAGCCGCGCCTGATGGCCGAGCTCGCGCAGCTTGCGGAAGCTCGCGGCTGGGATGGCTTCTTTGTCTGGGATCACGTGCGCTACCGCGCACCCGTGCGGGCCGTTGCCGACCCGTGGGTGACCCTTGCCGCGATCGCGTACGCGACGATCGGGCTGCGGCTCGGACCGATGGTGACACCGCTCGCACGTCGCCGGATCCATAAGGTGGCCCGTGAGACGGTCACGCTTGACCGCCTCAGCGGCGGGCGTCTGACCCTCGGCGTGGGCCTCGGCAGTGACCGCAGCGACGAGTTCGGGCCGTTCGGCGACGAGACCCACCCGCGCGAGCGAGCGCGCCTGCTCGACCGCGGCCTCGAGCGCCTGGCGGAGTTCTGGGGTGGCGAGTTTGAGCCGGTACCGCTGCAGCGGCCGAGGATCCCCGTCTGGGTCGCGTCGCGGTGGCCGAACCGGCGTCCTGTGCGGCGTGCGGCCCAATGGGACGGCCTGTTCCCGATTGAGCTGCCGGGACCTGACGAGCTTGCGGTGCTCGCCGCAGAGGTACATGCCCTCAGGGACGGCAGCGGTGGGCCGTTCGATTTCGTGATCGAGGTCTCGGAGGGCGAGGACATCGGGCCGTGGGAAGCCGCCGGCGCGACCTGGGCGCTGAACGGCTTTGGCCCCGAGCCGCGCGAAGCTCAGGTCCGCGCCCAGATCGAGGCGGGGCCGGGCTCGTGAGGCGACGCCAGGCGCGGCCACCGGCCGGCACATTTCCAGTGGGCCGTCGCTGTCGTCGTTACCTCACCCCACCAGATGCAGTAGAACGCTCCCGAGTAGTTGCGATACCCGGAGTCATCATCAACGCGCCGGCTCCAATACTCGCCGATTCGCTCTGCGGCCGCATTTGGTTCGAGGTCGACGATCGACTTGAACTCTGCGAGCGGGCTGGGGTCCCCCAGGGGTTCTGATCGGCCGCGGCTGAGGGGTAATCGCTCTCGGGCGGATGGTGAGCCTATGATGGAGTGGTCGCCGTGCACGGGGAAATCGACTGATGCGACAGGGCCCTTGGACAGGCCGTTATCCGGCTGCCGCGGCGATGGTGATCTTCGCCCTGGTCCCGTATCTGGCGCTCTCGGCTGCGCTGCAGCCGATCACCCCGATCATCGCCAGCGACCTGCATATGAGTCTCCAGGCGATGAGTCTCACCTCGGGGTTGGCCAACGCCGGCTATGCAGTCGGCACGGTCCTGGCTGTGCTTTTGGCCCAGCACCTTCCCCAGCGTCGGATGTTGGTGCTGTACGCAGCGCTGCTGGTTCTCGGCTCGGTGCTCGCGGCCGCCGCTCCCGACGCCGGCGTGTTCATCGCTGGGCACGTGTTGCAGGGCCTTTGCACAAGCCTGCTATTGATCGCCGCCGTCCCACCGCTCGTCGTCGCGTTTCCCATCGCGAAGCTGCGCTGGACGGCGATGATCCTCAACGTTTGCATCTTCGGTGCGGTAGCGCTGGGGCCGCTCGTGGGCGGCATCCAGGCACAAGCCGACGGGTGGCGTCCGTTGTTCTGGATCATCGCCGGCATCGCCGCGGCGGCGCTGGTGCTGTCGCTGTTGACCTTTCAGGACGCCCCGCCGGCTGACCGCGACGCTACTCGTAACCCTCTGCCCGTCGCGTTGGCTGCCGCGGGCTGCATAGCCCTGTTCTACGGCGCCTCGGAGTTGCTCACCCATTCGTTCCTCGATGCCGTGACGATCGTGCCGATGGTAGGTGGGCTCGTGTTGATCGTCGTTCTGTTCGTGTACCAGTATCGGGCCAGGAGGCCACTGCTGTGCGTTCGCCCGCTTGGCAGCACGCTGCCGGTGAGCGGGATAGTGGTGGCCATGTGCGCAGCGGCGAGCTCGATATCCGCGGTCGCGCTGGCCGCGGTCCTGCTCACTGGCCAGTTCACTCCAGTGCATCTGGGGCTGCTTCAGTTCCCCGAGTTCATCGCGGCCCTGATAACCGCGGTCCTGCTCGGACTGCTTTTCCGCACCCGGGGTCTTCACTACCTCGTGCTCGGCGGCATGCTGTCGCTGATCGCGGGGATCCTGGTACTTCAGTCCCAGCTCCCGCCAACGTCGCTGCAGATGGCGCTCGGCTCTGGACTAGTCGGACTCGGCGTCGGCGGCTCGGTGGCGCCGGCACTATTCATCGCCGGCTTCTCGCTGCGCAACAACGCCCTGCAGCGCGTGTTCGCGATCATCGAGCTGCTGCGGGCCGTCGCCGCATTCATGGTTGCGCCGGTATTGGCGCACGTGGCCGCGACGGTCGGAGGCAGCCCCGCAGCCGGCACCCACACGGCGCTGTGGATCTGCTTCGGGATCGCGAGCGGCGGCACGCTGGTCGCGGTCTCGCTGTATGCGCTGGGTCGTGTGCGCCCGCCGGCGCCAGCGCTTGAGGTATGGATGAGCGGTGAAGCCCCGGCTTGGTACTCGCCGCCGCTGCTGGACCGAATCCGCGACTCCTCCGGTGCGACAGTTCTCGGCGAGCCACTCGCGTGCGACGTGGGCGGACAGTACGGCGGCCCGCGCGACGGGGACTCAGCTGCGCCCGTGGCCGACCGTCCAGCCGGCGCAGTCAGATGAGTGCCGACGACCTTGGCCCTGTGCTGTTTGCCTACGACGGCTCGGAGTTGGCCAGGCTCGCGATAACGGAAGCAGGCCGCCAGCTTGAGTCGGGACGGGACGCCGTCGTGCTGACCATATGGCGCCCGTACGTGGTTGGATTCGTCCCGCCGCCCGAGGTCAAGTTCGACGCCGCCGCAACCGACGAGGTCAGAAAAGCCGCGGAGGAAACCGCCGCGCAGGGAGTCTCGATCGCCCACGCCGTCGGCTTCCGCGCCGACAGTCTCACGCTCGAGGACGCGCCCACGTGGAAGGGGATTGCCCGCGTCGCCGACGAACGCGACGCGAGCCTGATCGTGCTCGGCTCCCACGGCAAGAGCGGTCTCACAGGCATTTTCCTCGGCAGTGTGGCGGCCGCCGTCGCGGCGCACTCCGGGCGTACCGTGCTCATCGTGCACAGGCGCGCCTAAACCGCCTTCCGTCCGCTTCGGAGCGCTGGTCAAGACGGCTTGCCCCCAACCGCAGCCAGACTGGACCACCCAGGTCGCGTGACACCGGGCTTCCACGAAGGCCGCGGCACCTCACTCCCGGCCTGACTCTCTATTCGCCTGCGACGGTCGCCGGAAGGTCGAAGCGTTCAAACAGGGTGGGGTCCGCGAACAGGGAGATCCGAGTGAGGTGGGTCCGGGTGCATACCAGCACGGCGATCGCGAAGGGGTGGTAGGCCTCATCGTCGCCGTGGTGGTATGCCGCGGCGGTTAGCTGGCCGTTTGCCAGGGCCGGGATCATGCGCCAGTCGCCGGCCTGGCCGATGGCTTGGTTGGCGATGAACGGCACGCATGTCGTCTTGCCCGAGAACCAGGTTGTGGTGCCGGTCATCTCAAGGACCGCGTCCTTGGCCAGCAGCCTCTCGATGGCTTGCAGGTCTGATTGCTCGAACGCCGTCGTGTAACGGTCGAGGACCATGCGGGTCCGGGCGTCGATGGGCTCGGCGATGTCCTCCACCGGCGTGGTGTGCTGCTCCAGCTGGGCACGTGCTCGCTGTAACAGGCTCTTGAGAGCAGCGATCGAGACATCGAGCATCTCCGCGGCTTCGGCGCGCGGCTGGGCGAGGACGTCGCAGAGCAGGAACGCCGCGCGCTGGCGTGGTGGCAGGATCTGCGCGGCGGCAACGAGCGCCGGACGCACGGTCCCGCGAACGGCGGTCACCTCCGCCGGGTCGCCGCGCTCGTCAACGATCAGTCCGTCCGAGACCGGTTCAAGCCAGGCGACGTCGCCAGCCGCCGGAACAGGCGGCGCGTACGGGTCAGATGATGGTGGCCCGAGCCCCGATGGGAGCACGCGGCGGTGGCGGCTGTTCAGCGAGGTCAAGCACACGTTGGTCGCGATCCGATACAGCCAGGTCCGCACCGAGGAGCGCGCCTCGAAGCGGTCAAACGCCCGCCAGGCACGCAGGTAGGTCTCCTGGGTTAGGTCCTCAGCATCGTCAACCGAACCGGTTATCCGGTAGCAGTGGGCGAGCAACTCCCGCCGGTACGGACTGGTCGCTGCCTCGAACCTCTCGCGCGTCACGCTGGTCATCACCACAACCATGTTGACTCTCAGGGTGCCTCAAAGGACTCGGTTGGTCGCGGCGATTCCTTGGTGCCTGCTCGCGAGTCTGAACACGTATGACCGATCTCAACCAACCGCTACTCAACCAGGCGGTCCGCTACATCCTCGACGGGCCTCATCTCAGTGTCCTGGCCACCGTCGATCCGGACGGGACCCCGCAGACATCGGTGATCTTCGTCAAGCGAGACGGCGATCACGTCCTGTTCAGCACCATCAAGGGCCGTCGCAAGATGACGAACATGAGCCGCGACCCCCGGGTCAACCTGCTCATTCACGGCCTCCCCGTCGACCGTCCCAACTACGCCGGCAACGGACCGAACTACGCGACCATCGCTGGCTCCGTACAGCTCACCGACGACCCACATGGAGCGTTTCACCAGGAGATGTACGACCTGCACATGGGCGGCGCCGCGCCCCCTCCTGAGCCCGGAGCACAACGAGTGACAGCACGTATCGTCCCTCAACGCATCTACGTCCCGACGTTCGCGGCCATCTTCGGAGCTGTCGGGAGCGCAGACGAGCATCCCTTGAGGCCCTGATCTCCGTGGCGTCGTTCCTCCGTTCCCGGGGTCGACACAACGGTCACCGGCAGACCAGGGACCTGATCCGGGGGTTGCCCAGGCGCGAACGGGCTTGCGCGCCGGGCAACATGCCATCCACACCGTCATGCCAACGCCAGGAACAGGAGAGTCATGCCCTCAGCGACGAAGGCCGCGAAAGTCCGGCTCAATCAAGTTACCTCCTCACATTTTCGAGTCGTACTCGACAACCCGCCGCTCAATCTCGTGGCTCCTGAATTCTTCGTGCAGATTCGAGACATCGTCACGGCGCTCGAGAACGATGACGGGGTGAAGGTGGTGGTGTTCGAGAGTGCCGTCGACGGCTTCTTTCTCAATCACTCCGACTTCCTCGCCGATTTCGAGGATCTGACAAACATCCCGCAAGGTCCGACCGGTCTCGAGGCATGGCCCGACGTCCTGGTGCTCTTGACGCGCGCCCCGTTCGTCTCGATCGCGGTGATCCGAGGCCGGGCCACCGGCAACGGCAGTGAGCTCGCGCTCGCCTGCGACATGAGCTTCGCGAGCCGCGAAAAAGCCCTCTTCTCGCAGTTCGAAGTGGGCGTGGGCCTCGTCGCTGGCGGAGGGCCTATGGCGCGATTGCCGCGAATCATGGGACGGGCACGCGCCCTCGAAGTGCTCCTGAGCGCCGACGACATCCGAGGCGCCGATGCCGAACTGCTGGGCTACGTCAACCGCGCGCTACCGGATGCCGAGCTGGACACTTTCGTCGACGCGCTCGCGAACCGGATCGCGTCGTTCGACAAGTGGGCGATCGCCAACACCAAGCGCTTGGTGAACGAAGCCAGCCTGCCGCCCGACGTCGAGATGAGAGCGGGATGGGACGCCTGCATGGCCTCCGTGAAGCGACCGCCGGCGCAGGAAAGAATCAAAGAGCTTCTGGAGCAAGGGCTGCAACAGCCTGGGGACTCGGAAAATCGACTCGGGTTCTACGTGGGACAACTCGGCCTCAACGGCGAGCGCTGAAATCCAGACGGCCTATCTCACTTTCTGAAAGGAAGCACACGACCATGGACTCACTCACCATCGCAAGGGAAATCGCTGACCGCGTCGAGCTGAGTCACTCGAACAGAACATGCCCGTCGCGGTTACCGTCATCGACGTTCACGGCAAGGTCATTCTCACCCACCGCATGACGGGAGCGCCCGCGTTCTCCCTCGATCTCGCCGAGCGAAAAGCGTACACGTCCGCCCTCATCGGCATACGCACCGCTGACCTCGTGCCGCTCGTACAACCGGGCGCAACCCTCTACCCGCTCCTCGCCGTGTCCGGCGGTAAATACTCCGCGATCGGGGGTGGCGCGCCGCTCACCAGCGAGAGCGCAGTGATCGCCGGCGTCGGAGTCAGCGGCGGAACGACGGAGCAGGACATCTCGATCGTCGAAGCTGCGATGAACTAAAGGGTGGCTACCGAGGAACGAGGAGTCGCGCCTGGGTACAGTGGAATGGATGGCGGACCGTGCGGTTCCCAGCGACTTGTGGACGGCCGTGCAGGCGGAGGGCTACGACGACTCGGAAGATCCGATGTTCTCGCCTGGCCTCCTGGAGGCCACTACCGCATTCCTCGCGGATCTGGCAGCGGGCGGACGGGCGCTGGAGTTTGCAATAGGCACAGGACGAGTCGCCGTCCCCCTGCACTCGAAGGGCGTGGAGGTCTCAGGCATCGAGTACTCCGAACCCATGGCGGCGCAGTTGCGACGGAAGACGCCCGACATTCCCGTCGTCATTGGGGACATGGCAACGACACGGATCGACGGGGAGTTCGCTCTCGTGTATCTCGTGTTCAACACGATCGGCAATCTCTGTACACAGGACTCGCAGGTGGAGTGTTTCCGCAATGCGGCTCGTCACCTCGCACCGGGCGGCCGGTTCGTGATCGAGGTCGGGGTGCCTGCGCTGCGACGGCTTCCTCCGGGACAGTCGGCGGTGTCCTTCGACGTCTCTGCGGACCACGTAGGAGTCGACACCTACGACCTCGTGACCCAGCGTGGGGTGTCGCATCATTACATCCGAACGACAGATGGGGCATACCGGTACGTGCCTCATAACTTCCGCTATGTCTGGCCATCGGAACTCGACCTCATGGCGCAGCTCGCGGGCCTGGAGTTCGAGGCCAGATTCGCGAATTGGGAACGCCACCCGTTCATCGCGGAGAGCACATCGCACGTGTCAGCGTGGCGTCGCCCACCGAGCACCCAGCCTTACAGACCTGACTAGCGTGGGGAATCGATGTACTCACGATCGCGTAAAACGAGCTGACTCGCGGCACCACGCGATGCTCGCGTCCGAAGTTCTTGTTCATATCCGGGCCGGTGGCCAAACTCATCGGCCTGGCAGACCGGGTCGGACGTCGGCGCAGAGCGACGCATACTCTCGGAGGTCGCGGGATTGAGAGTTTTTTTATCGAGTGGTTACATGAGAGGCATGCGAGTCGCCTTGATGTACGGCCATGCGCAATCGGTGGGGCGCGGGCCGAGCGAATGTTGACGTGGTGCAATTGATGGATGGGGACGAGCCAGATGGAACGGTTGCTGGGACAGAGGTTGGAAAAGCGCCGTCCGGGGTGGCAGCGGATCCCGTCGTGCTCGAGCTGTATCAGCTCGCCGTCGAGATGGCCGACCGCCTCTCGGCCCGGCGGGGCCTCGCCAATACGTTCTTTCTGACCGTCAACACGGGCTTGGCGGCCTTGCTGGGCGGCACGGATCTCCGCTGGTATGTCGCCGCCGCCGGGATCGTGTTCGCGGCGGCCTGGTGGTGGCAGCTGCGGAGCTACCGCCGGCTGAGCGCGGCGAAATTCGAGGTGATCAGTGCGATCGAGCCTCGTTTGCCGGTGCAGCTGTACTCGGACGAATGGCGGTATCTGCAACGAAACGTACCGCCGCGGCGGTCGTCGTCGGTGCGCGACTTTGGGGCGTGGCTGACCGGATACCACGAGTTGGGAGCGACGGAGCGGGTCGTGCCGCTCGTTTTCATCGGCATCTACGTGGCCGAGTTGATCCGTCAGGCGACGAGTTGAGCTACATCGACGAGTTAGCCGCGGCGATCCGCGGCGCGTTGCCGCCGAATCTGATCCCGAGCGGTGACACCTCGACGCTCTTTCGCATCTACGCAGTCCTCGCGCTCGCCAAGGGTGAGGACGTCATGCTCGAGGACGTCCATGATGCATGGGCGGCTTGGATGAGCGGCTACGACCCCGACCACAGGTCGTTGATCCCGTTTCCAGAGCTCTCCGGTGAGGTGCAGCGTTCCGACCGGCCCTATCTCGACGCGATCCGGGCCGTCGCGCGCGAGTGTGGCGGACGCTCGTCCCGGGGCCGGTCGGTTGGGCGCTGATCGCCGAGCTCACCGGGGCGCTGCGTTCGTGCCCGAGCCAGTCAGCAGGATGCGGATCAACGAATGACGACGATCGGCCAAGCCGGCCGCGATCCGGTCCCCCCGCGGCCTGAAGAGGGGGGCAGCTACGACGCCTTCATCTCCTACCAGCGAAACGACCTCGTCGCGGTCGAGCGAATCCGCGACGAGCTCCACGCCCGGGGCAAGCTGGTGTGGATGGACGTCGATTACGAGAACATCCCGGCGGGCACCAACTGGGAGGAGCGGATCACCCGCGGGATCGAGGCGTGCAAGGCGTTCATCTTCGTGATCAGCCACGGTTCGAGGGACTCCGGCGCCTGCAAGGGCGAGCTTGCCGACGCGGTTGAGCTGCACAAGCTGATCATCCCGATCGTCCACGAATACGTGGACCCCTCGGAGCTGCCCGTGGCCGTGGCGCAGACGCAGTGGATCGACCTGCGCGACGGCGACCGGTGGGACGCGGGCATCGCCCAGCTCGTCGATGCTCTCGAGAGCGACGTCGGGTGGCGTGACGAGCACACACGCTATGCGGGGCTCGCACGCGAGTGGCGCGATCACAACCGTGACGGCAGCTTCCTCCTACGCGGCAGTGATCTGAGCAATGCCGAGGCCTGGTTGGCCCAGCAGGCGGGGCACCGAGAGCAGCCGACCGAGCAGCAACGCGAGTACATCACTGTCAGCCGACAGGGAGCCACCCGGCGACAACGAATCCTCATCGCCGCGCTCACCACAGGCCTCGTGGTCGCCACGGTGCTTGCCGTCTTTGCCCTGATCCAGCGGGCGAGCGCAATCCACGAGACTCACTTGGCGCGTGCCCAGCTGCGAGCGAGCCAGGCGCTGACGCTCGCGTCGACCGCGGCGCGCGTGGCCGGGAGCCGGCTCGACGAGTCGCTGCTGCTTGCGCTCGAGGCCAATCGGCTCGAGCCATCCCTGCTGCAGGCGCGGACCGTCATGACATCGGACTTGGAGACGGTCCGTGCGGGCGGGATCGAAGCGGTCCTTGGCCCAGGTGGCGCTGCTAAGGCCCTGGACGCCGTCGCGTACAGCCCGAACGGGGAACTGCTCGCCGCTGGCGGAACTGACGGGATCGTGCGCATCTATGACATACGACAGCGCAAGCTGGTCGCGATGCTGCATAACGGGCCTCGACGCGCTGCCGTCAACAGCGTGGCGTTCGCTCCGAGCGGAGCTCTGCTGGCGACCGGAGGCAGCGACGGCAGGGTGCGGCTGTTCACAGTCTCCCAGGACAAGCTGGCGCTCGTCCACACGGCGATCGCCAACCGCGCTACGAATACCGCCGACCAGACCCCGATTAGCGGCGAGTACGGCGTGGGTGTCAACAGCGTCGCGTTCGCGCCGTCCAGCGCAACTCTCGCCGCGGGCAGCAAGGATGGAGGGGTTCGGCTCTTCAGGGCGTCGAGTCGGAGCCTGAGGCTGCTGCACGCCGTATCCGCCGGGGACCCGTACGACAGTGTCACGAGCGTCGCGTTTTCGCCCGGCGGGGCGGCGATCGCAGCCGGCATCGGGGACGGAATGGTACGACTCGTCGACGTCTCGTCCAGGCGACTGATCCTGCGAGGAGAGATCGAAGGCGCGCCGCAGGGCGCAACTCCGACCGCCGCGACGAGCGTGACATTCGCTCCTGGTGGGGCCATGCTCGCGGCAGGAGGCGAAGGAGGTACCCTCCAGCTCATCGGCGTGTCGGGGGGAAAGCTCGCGCTCGTCGGCAGCCCGTATCAGATCGGCTCCACCACCCGGCTGAACGTCCCTGGCGTCACTGCTGTGACCTTCGCGTCTGGGGAGACGATGCTCGCGACCGCGACCGCGAGCGCGACCGGCGCTGGCGCCGTTCAGTTGTTCGGTGTCTCGCGCGGGAGGCTCACGCCACGTGGCCTCGTCGACCCCGACTCACCGAATGGGGGTGGTGTCAAGACCGTGGCGTTCGCGCCGGACGGGACCGCGCTCGCGGCCGCCGGCGGTGACGGGCTCGTGAGGTTGTTCGGCGTCGCAGACGGACGGCTGCCCGCCACGGGAAATGTCGACCAAACCGGAGAAGGTACGAACAGTCTCGCGTTCGAGCCAGATGGCGCCGTGTTGGCTGCCGGCGATAGTGACGGAAGAGTGCGGCTGTTCGGCCTGGCGGACGGCGAACTGAAGCAGCGTGACAGCGCGCGGGCCGACGGCAGTGGTGATGAGCTCGGTGGAGGTGTCGCCGCCGTGGCTTTCGGTCGCCGGGGGACGACGCTCGCGGCCGGCAGCGCTGATGGAATCGTGCGGCTGTTCGCGGTGTCGCACGACAGGCTGACGCTCCTGACGCGCGCCAAGGCTGCCAGCGCGGCAAACGGCGGTGTCAGCGGAGTCGCGTTCGAAGACGCCGGCTCGACTCTGTTTACGAGCGGTAGCGGCGCCACCGTGCGGCTGTTCGCCGTCTCACACCGCAGGCTGGGCCTCTCACAGACCGCCAAACCCGCCGGCGCGAACGCGGAATTCCTTAGCCTCGCATCAGCTCCGGATTCCTCGATGCTCGCTCTAGATGGAGGCAGACAACCGATCCTGATCGCCGTCTCGCACAAACGTGTGACTGTTCTGCGGGCCGTCACCTCGGCTGGAAGCTACGAGGCGATTGCACTGTCGAACAACGGCAGGCTGCTCGCGATCGTCGCAGATCATGCGACACGCTTGTATCGCGTCTCGCACGGCGTAGCCAGGCTGGTCGGCTCTGCCCCGACGGCTCAAGGGAATCGTGTCGAGTTCTCGCCTGACGGCAGGACCCTCGCGGTGGGAACCCAGGACGGCTTGGTGCTGTTCGCCATCTCGGGCAGGACACTGACGGAGCTGCTAAAGGTCCCCGACAGCAATCTGATCACCAGTTTCGCGTTTTCGCCAAACGGAACAGAGCTCGCCGTTGGTGATGAGGTCGGGGTGCGGTTGCTCGACCTGGTGTGGCCTGACTACGCGTACCTTCGCACGCGGGTCTGCAGTCTGGTCTGGCGCAGCCTCAGCCGATCGGAATGGCACAACCTGGCGCCACCCGGCCTCCGGAACCCGACCGCTTGTCAGGGGTGAGCGTCGGCCCGCAGACTTCCGGGCCCGTCTCGGTCCTCTCAAGGTCACTGGGGTGTTCTCAGCGTGGCCGGTGTCCGAGGTGCACTGCGCGTCTCTGACGAGCGTCTGGCACGGGTTCGGGCTAACAGAGCCGTCGGAACCAGGGTCACGTGCGATACCTCTGAAGTCGCGAGACAGATCGCCCTCGGTCTCGGAACGATTCGCGCTGCAACGTAACTGCAAAGGCCGCGTCCAAGAATGCACGAATCCAGACCGCCCAGAGGAGCCCCAGCATGCAACATCTCACACACATCGCCTCACAGCAGCACATAAACGATCTCCACCGCAAAGCAGAGCAACGCCGCCGCCACATAGATCACGAGCGGCCACGGCGCCGGTTCAGGCTTCCCGCTCCCCGTCTGCTCCGAGCCTGGCACGATCGCCGCGTCGCGACCGCCTGACAACGCCGAGCCCCAAGATTACGGATCGAGCAGACACCGAGTTTCGTCTCGATCGTTGCTTCACCGGGGGACGGCGCTGGAGTGAGTGTCGGCTCGCCGAGGTGTCTCGTAATCGAGCGAAGCACCCGGCAGGTGGGCGGACCTGACGACGCGCCGGTCGCCACCGACCCGCCGCCGTCACGATCACACGATCGTCACGGGTTTGTCATCGCATGGACACCAAATCCAGGCGGCCTGCCGATTACCTGTGCTGTGCTTGTCACCCTGTAACGCCTTGGGTAGTCGCGGGCGAGTGTCCGCAGCTCCGACGGCACGGAATCGCCGCGGCACAGGGGCCGCCACGGCACGGAATCGCACGACAGAGAGGCGGTTGAATGTTCGAGCATGACCACAAGCCGGCCGGCGAGGAGCCGACCGGAGCGGACGCAGCAGTCGGTCAGGACCAGGAGTCTGAGGGCATCGTCGTCACGCGGCGAACGGCCCTTGTGGCCGGCGGTGTCGGAGTCGGCGGCCTGTTGTTCGGTGGTGGCCTCGCCGTCGGTGTCCCTGCGGCCGACGCGGCGCTATCGACCACCACCGCCCCGGAGCAGCTGCGGCTCGAGTTCGGCAACGACCCCGAGACCGAGATGACCGTCTCGTGGAGCGCCCCCGGGACGGTGCCGATGCCGGCGCCGTCGCTCGTCTACTCGACCCGTCCGATCTCGGCGACCAACCGCGGCAGGGCAATCGCCCTTCCCGAGTCGACGCCGCTCGATCTGACCAAGGGACCCCGCCGGGGCCCGAGCTCGACCAGCTTCCTCGACGGTCAGACCGGACAGACGACCTTCCACTACCACGTCCCGCTCAAGGACCTGCACCCCGACACGACCTACTACTACGAAGTCTCCGACGGTGCCGGCTCGACCGCCTCGGCGCAGTTCCGGACCGCGCCGCGGGGGCGTGCCTCGTTCCGTTTCACCGCGTTCGGGGACCAGGGCGTCAACGCGCCACGCGGGGCGGCCACCACCGCGGGCCTGATCAACCCCGGCGACGGCGCAGGCGGACCGCTGTTCCATCTGATGGTCGGTGACCTGGCGTACGCGAACACGGCAAACCCGCCGTCGGTCTGGGCACCGTGGGCGCAGATGGTCGCGCCCGCCGCCTCGATCTTCCCGTGGATGCCGGTGCCGGGCAACCACGAGCTTGAGACGGGTACGACCGACATCCACGGTGCCCCCGGCGGCGTCTACAACGGTCCCTACGGCCTTGGCACGTACATGGCCCGCTACCTGTTGCCGGAGAACGGGCTGACCAACTGGGACGGGAACACGCTCGAGGGCAACTTCTACAGCTTCCAGATCGGCACCGTGCTGTTCGTCAACCTCTACGGCAACGACGTGATCTGGCAGACGTCGGACTTCAGCTCGCCAAATGTGACCCAGTACACGGGTGATCTGAAGGCAGACCCGGGGACCACGGACCTGGTCCCCGACCACAGCAACGGCACCCCGAACCTGCAGCTCCAGTGGCTGGAGCAGACCCTCCGCGAGGCCCGCAGGCCGAACTCAGGCGTCGAGATGATCGTCGTGCAGTTCCACTTCCCGTTCGCGAGCGTCGACACCGGCAACAGCTGTGACATGGGCCTCCGTGCCGCCTTCGGACCACTGTTTGACAAGTACGAGGTCGACATCACCCTCTCCGGGCACAACCACAACTACTGCCGTTCGCTGCCGGTCCGTGGGTACGACCCGCCGGCAGGGGTCGCGACCGGTGCCATCACGAACCCATTCGGCACCTTCGCCAAGGGCGACACGCTCGACACGCGGCGTCCGACCGTGCGCCAGGCCGAGCCGATCTCGATCGGCAGCGAGCAGGTCTTCGACACCTCGCTGGGCACCGTGCACCTGGTGGTCGGCGGTGGCGGCGCCGGCTCGACGATCGGCGAGACGGTCGATTCCGAGACCGGGTATACGCAGGCCCACCCGTTCGCCTCGTCCAACGGCAACAACGTCCAGGCGCTTGAGGACGCGCCATGGCTCGGGTTCTACGACACCGCCAACGCCTATGGCTATGGGGTCTTCGACGTCGACCCCGGCGACCGCCAGGGTGAGACCTCGATCACGTTCCAGTGGTTCTCGGTACCACCAACCGGCAGCCCGCTGCCGACAACGCCCGTGGAGAAGCTCACCTTCACCCGCCGCACACAGAAGATCCAGGCGGGCGAGCCGAAGATCGTCGGCAGCCCCATCGTCGGCCACAAGGTCACCGCCGACGCGGGCAAGTGGTCCCCGAAGTCGGCCCAGCTCAGCTACCAGTGGCTGCGCGAAGGCCTGCCGATCGCTGGGGCCATCTCCTCGAAGTACAGTCTCACCGCGGACGATCTCGGTCAGCAGTTGCAGGTTCAGGTGACCGGCACAATCCCCGGTAACGTGACCGACACTGCGACGTCGGCGAGTGTCCTCGGCGTCGCCGCGCGGCCGGCATCGAAGCTCGTGACGATGAGCGGCAAGCTCGCTGTCGGCGGCTCGCTGGCCGTGGCGGCGGCGCCGCTGGCGCTGGGCGCGACCCGCAAGTTCCAGTGGCTGCGGGATGGTGAGCCGATCAGCGGGGCGACCGACAGCACCTACGATCCGCTCGACTCCGACGTCGGCCATCTGCTTGAGGTGCAGGTCACCGAGAGCGTCGACGGCTACGACCCGGTGTCGGTGACCTCGGCGCCGCAGTCGGTGTCGGGCGGTGGCACGGCGCTCACAGTCCCGACGCTTACACCCGAGCCGACCGTCGGGGTCTCGGTCCAGGCCGAGATCGCCGCCGAGGACACGGCCCACCGGTGGCTGCTCGATGGCACCGAGATCAACGGCGCCGAGTCCGCCTCCTACACCCCGGTCCCGGCCGACGCCGGCAAGCAGCTCCAGCTGAAGCTCACCGCCAACGGCGAGTCGGTGATCTCGGAGCCGCAGACCGTCGCTGCCGCGGCGTTCAAGGCCGCGTCGCGCCCCGGCCTCCGTGGCGAGCCGGTGGTCGGCGGCACGCTGATCGCGATCGCCGGACCGTGGTCCCCGAGCCCGACGCTCAGCTACCAGTGGCTGCAGGACGGGGAGACGATCGGCGGCGCCACCGAGGAAACGCTGGTGGTCCCGGCCGCTTGTGCCGGCAAGGAGGTCAGCCTCCAGGTGACCGCCGAGCGCACCGGTTACGTCAGCCGCGAGACGATCTCCGACGCGGTCAGGATCGGCTACGGCACGATCGAGTCCTCGATGCCGTGGATCGAAGGGGACCCGCGCGTCGATCAGACGCTCCACGTGATCAAGGGCGAGTGGAGCGCCCAGGCCCGGTTCCACTACCAGTGGATCGTCGGCGGCATCGCCCGCGACGGCCGCAGCACCGGCCCCGCGTACCAGGTCCGTCCCGAGGATCGCGGTCAGCGCGTGAGGGTCGAGGTGACAGGCCGCCTGGACGGGTGCGAGCCGGTCGTGCGGAGCTCCGCCGCGACCGAGCCCGTCCGCGGCGCATAACGGTCTGGCCGGCGGTTGGGGCCATGCAAGCCCCAACCGCCGCCAGCACACCTACGACCCACCATCACACCGCCGGTCAACGCCTCCTCGCCACCGGAGGTCGACACAGGTGGTCTCGATGTGACGGTGAGCCATTCATGGTGCAGGGGCGCAACGCAGGCGGCACGCGGGGATGTAGGCGAGGCGAGTGCGTCCTGACAGCTTCGTCTAGGCCTCCCGGGCGCGCTCGTAGGTCAGGTGGGCGAGTCCGCTCCCGATGGTCTTCGTATCAATCAGGCGCAGGGATCGCTTGTTGCTGGTCTCGCCGAACAGACGCTCACCCGCGCCGAGCGCCACCGGGAAGACGGTCAGCCGCAGCTCGTCGACCAGGTCGTGCTCCATCAGCGTGTGCACGAGCGGGCGGCTGGCGTACACGACGATCTCCCCTTCTGTCCGCTGCTTCAGCTTCGACACCTCGCTCACTACCTCGCCTCTCAGAACGGTCGCATTAGTCCACTTCGGCTCTTCGAGGGTCGAGGACACGACGTACTTCGGCAGGCTGTTCAACCGGTCCACCCACTCGCCGCTCTGGGATGACGACCGTGTGGCGAAGTACTCGTCGCTCCGGCGACCCAACAGCAGCGCCTCGGCGCCTTGTGCCTCGGCGAGCTCGACCTCAGCCCACGCCTCCCAGTCCTGACCTATGAGCTGTACAAACCAGCCGCCGTGCCTGAACCCTTGCTCGCCGCTCGGGTCCTCGACGACGCCATCGAGCGAGACGTTCTCGCTGACCACAATCTTGCCCATCTTGAATCTCCTTGCTTGGATTTGTGGTGTTGCGTGTGTTGAGGCGTTCGCGGCGAGGGAAATTGACCGGCGAATTTCGGGGCGCGCCGACGTCATTACGGTGATGCGGGTGAACGGAACAGTCGGTGCGAGGGATGCGAGCATGACCAACCAGGTGCTCGTGGGTGCACGCGACGGCGATCAGGATGCGTTCCGCGAGCTGACCGACCCGTACCGGCGTGAGCTCCAGATCCACATCTACCGGATCGTCGGGTCGGTCCATGACGCGGAGGATCTGCTCCAAGAGACCCTCCTCGCCGCTTGGCGTGGCCTTGAGGGCTTCGAAGGCCGCGCGTCGGTCCGTGCCTGGCTGTACCAGATCGCGACCAACCGCGCGCTCGATGCGCTCCGGGCGACGCGACGCCGCCCTGAGGACCTGCAGCGGATGACCGGGATGCCCGAGCCCACCCGCCACAGCGAGGCGATCTGGCTGGAGCCCTTCCCCGACGTTCTGCTGGAGGGGGTCCCGGACCAGGCTCCCGGACCGGAGGCGCGCTACGAGACCAAAGAGGCGATCGAGCTGGGGTTCATCGTCGGCCTTCAGCATCTGTCCCCGCCCCAGCGTGCGGCGCTGGTGCTCCGCGACGTGCTGGGCTACCGCGCGGAGGAGGTCGCCGAACTGCTCGACACCACCGCACACTCGGTCAACAGCCTGCTGCGCCGCGCCCGCGCGGCATTCGAATCGCGGCTGCCGTCCACCGAACGCGAACGGGCGCCGCTCCCCGACTCCAAACGCGAGCGCTACACCGTCGGCCGCTTCGCCGACGCTATCCAATCAGGCGACATCGATAGCGTCGTCGCCCTACTGACCGACGAGGCGTGGCTGACGATGCCGCCCGAGCCCTACGAATACCAGGGTCCCGCCAGGATCGGCTCGTTCCTACGCGACCGCACGGTCAGGCGACGCACGCCCCTACTGGTACCGACCCGCGCCAACACCCAACCAGCATTCGGCGTCTACTTCCGACCCCCCGAGACCGAGATCGCCCGACTGTACGGAATGCTCGTCCTGACCCTCGAGGGGCAGCAGATCTCCGCGATCACCTGGTTTGGCGGCAACAGCGCCTCCCCGCACTTCGGGCTGCCGCGGGTGCTCCGATAGGAAAGCGTGCATCGGTCAGACTCCGGCAACGCGGCGGTCGATGCCCGACAGCTCGCCGTCGATGCCCTGAGCGCCTGGGTGCCAGCCCCCGAGCACCAGCTCGACTACATCATCGCCTTCGCCCACACGTCCGCGCGCTCGGGCTAGGGCCTTCCGCGGTCGAAGACGCTGGCGGTCGGTCCCGCAGCCGCCTGACTAGGATCGTTCCATGACTAACAAGACATGGTTTGTAACCGGTACTTCGCGCGGCTTTGGTCGCGAGTGGACGAAGGCGGCGCTGGAGCGCGGCGACCGCGTCGCCGCCACTGCGCGTGACACAAGCACGCTCGACGACCTCGAGACAGAGCACGGCGACGCGCTGCTGGCCCTGACTCTGGATGTCACCAACCGCCAGGCGGCGTTCGGCGCCGTCAAACGAGCCCACGCGCATTTCGGTCGGCTGGACATCGTCGTCAACAATGCGGGCTACGGCCACTTCGGGATGGTGGAGGAGATCTCAGAGCAGGAGGCTCGGGCCCAGATCGAGACCAACCTGTTCGGCGCGCTGTGGGTGACGCAAGCTGCGCTGCCGTTCCTGCGTGAGCAGGGCAGCGGCCACATCGTCCAGGTGTCTTCGATTGGGGGCATCTCCGCGTTCCCGAGCGTCGGTATCTATCACGCCTCGAAGTGGGGTCTGGAGGGGATCAGTCAGGCGCTCGCACAGGAGGTCAAGGAGTTCGGGATCAACGTCACGCTGGTAGAGCCCGGTGGGTTTTCGACCGACTGGAGCGGGCCGTCGTCCAAACGCTCGGAGCCCAACCCGGCCTACGACGGACTGCGCGAGCGCCAGCAGCAGTGGCGCGCCAGCAACGTGCCGGGCGACCCGGTCGCCTCAGCCGAGGCGATTATGCGCATCGTCGACGCTGATCCTCCGCCGCTACGGGTGTTCTTCGGCGCGACACCGCTGGGTATCGCCGAGAACGATTACGCGGGCCGCCTCGCGACATGGCGCGAGTGGCAGCCGGTGGCTGAGCTGGCTCAGGGAGACGCCCAGTAGCTGCGCCGGCCCGCCAATCCGACAGCGCACCGTGGCTACGGCCTGCCCCGAGCCCGGCGATCGCCGACCGCCCGGCGCCACCGTTCTGCTTTGGGCGCGCCGCGTTCATGAGCGGCAGTCGCCGGCGCGTCTCGTCAGCGTGAACAGTGGGATTCGCCGCGCTGTCTTCGCTTGCAGCTGGCCCAACGTGGGCGATTCTGTGACCATTCTTTGCCACAGATCGGCGCGCGCGGCGCCGGTGACTTCTTCTGCCAGCACGGTGAACGTCTTGGTGCCGAGTTCGACCTTGATCGTCGGGTGTGCTCTGAGGTTGTGGTGCCAGACGGGGTGCGTTGGCGATCCGCCGTTGGAGGCGGCGATCACCAGACTGCCGTCAGCCCGCGAGCTGTAGGCGAGCGGGGTGACTCGCTCAATCCGGGTTCTGGCACCGAGGTGGTGGATCAAGATGATCGGCGTATCAGCCAGATCTCCGCCGACGCGCCCGCAGTTTGCCCGAAACTCGGCGATGACGCGCTCGGTGAACTCAGTGGACATGGCCGAGCGTCGAGGCCGTCAGGCGGTAGTTCAGTTTGACGAGACCGGCTGTGGTGCGCTTGATCTCGATGAGTTCCAAGTCCTGTCGGCGGGCGATTCCGTCAAGCAGCCCGGTGCCCGCTCCGACGGCGACCGGGTGCACGATCAGGCGAAGCTCGTCCAGGAGGCCCTCGTCGATCAGGCTTTTGACCAGGCGAGCACCACCGACTACGTAGACGACCCCCCCGCGCTGCGCTTTGAACGCGCGGAGTTCGTCGACGTCGCGGACGATCCGTACGCTGGGCCAGGTGGCTTCGTGAAGGGTTCTCGAGACGACCAGATGCGGAGTCTCGGCCGCGACGCCCGCATAGTCGATCTCGCGCGGGTACGGTTCGCGCCCCAGCCATGACGCGATGGTTGCCGGGTCCTCTCGGATAGAGGCCCAGAACACCTCATAGTCGGGGAACATTCCGCCGCCGAGGACGAACGCGTCGACGCGGGGCAGCAGCTCCAGGGCGTCGGCCCAGGAGTCGACCCAGTCGGCCTTCCCTTCTGGATCGAGGCTGTAGCCGTCGAGTGTGACCTGCATCGCCGCGATGAACTGTCTTGATCCAGTTGTCGCCATGTCGATCTCTCGTTTGTAGTCTGAGCAATTGATGAAGCGCAACCCATGGTTGCACAATTGAGGAGGAAACGCAACCTTGAGTTGCGCATTAGTGGTATCGTCGCGGTGGTGGTGCCCAACGCCATCACCCGCGAGATCGAGATCGACGCGCCTCCCAACGTGGTCTGGGCGATCGTTACCGAGGCCCGACATCTGGCCGGCTGGTTCAGCGACGAGGCCGAGATCGATCTTCGGCCTGGCGGGGCGATGGTGCTCACGTGGCGTGGCCATGGGACGTACCGAGCGCGCGTCGAGACAGTCGACCCGCCGGTGACGTTCGCGTTCCGGTGGGTGCTGCGCGACGGCGAGGAACCGGTGTTAGGCGGCTCAACGATGGTCGTGATGACGCTCACCGCAACGGACGACGGGACGCGGTTACGAGTCGTCGAGAGCGGCTTCTCAGACCTGTCCTGGCCCGAGCACGAGCGAGCCCGATACGCCGGCCAGAACACCGACGGATGGATCAGGGAGCTCGACGAACTGCGTGCCTACGCGGCTCGCGTCACTTCGTCACGCCATACACGATGACGCGCGACGGCGAGGAGGCCGATCGCCTGTGGGCAGCGCTCGGCGACCCGATGCGGCTCCGACTGCTCGACCTGCTGCTCGAGCGCGGCGAAGCGACGGCAAGCGCGCTCGCCACCGAGCTTCCCATCACACGACAAGGCATCGCCAAGCACCTCCTCGTCCTTCAGCGTGCCGATCTCGTACACGCACAGCGCACCGGCCGCGAAACACGCTTCACGGTACGCGACGAGCGCCTGTCTCAGGCCCAGCAACAAATGGCGCGCGTGGCGGCTCGATGGGACGAGCGTCTCACGAGCATCAAGCGGCTCGCGGAGGCAGCACACAGCGCGTCGAGCGCCACCAACGCCGACTAGAGGTCCCCTACGTGTTAACGAACTACGGAAGCGGCAGCCGAGAATCACGCCTGGTGCGGCGACGCAGCGGACGTCTGATCGGCGTTGCGGGCTTACGGCGAGATCGGGGGAGGCGTTCGTCGGGATCCGTTCCGTATGTCCCGCGACCGTTCCTGTCGAGCAGCCGGCGATCGACAGCTGTTCGGCCTCGATCACCCGCGTGTGGGCGAGCCAGTCCGGGAATCCCAGGCGCTTGAACGGGATCGGCACGAAACCCCACGGCAACGGGATCATCGCGACGCTCATCCCGATCCAGCGCAGAAACGCGCGGACTGGCTTGACCTTCTCCCCGCTCGCCGTGACTAAACGAACCTGCATCACGCGAGAACCTAGCGTCTGGCCCGTTATCGACCAGAATGCGACGAAGTAGGCGGCCGTCCAGAGTACGTAGGCGCCACCCGCGATCGCAAGGAAGAGTGGCTTCAGATTCTTCGTGATCGGAAAGATGGCCAACGATCAGCTCGGCGCCGAGCCCGACGATGACCGCCACCAAGTTGATGAGCAGGACATCCACCGCCCAGGAGATCACCCGCGTCAGGAGCCCGACGTAAGCCACGTTCTCCTCGAGCGTGGTCTGGAGGGCCGTGTCGCTCTCGCGCGACTCGGGTGTGCTGCTCATCGGGTGTGCCCGTCGGGATTTGTCGTGACTCGGTTGTCCTAGCAGCGGGCCAGCGGACAAGCGTTTCGCTCCAGGGTCAACAAACCGGCATCACGCGCGTCCTTCTCAGGCGTGACCCGGACCGGTGTATTGCCGCTAGGAGACTTGAGTACGCTGCCCATCTTCATCGCCTTGCGTCGGGATCTGCCGCGACTCCGTGGGTTGCCGACCCACTAGGCGATCAGCGGCGCGCTCGAGTCGGCGGTCGGCCTTGCGTGAGCGCGTCCTCACCGATTCCCCGACCTGGTCGGCGAACCCGAGCCCCTGCTGCGACACGGCGGCTCGAACCGCGGGGCTCCCCGCGACCTCGTCAATGAGCCGCCACAACCCATCGCTGGACAACAAGCGATCGACGAGGCGATCAAACAGGCCGCTGTCGAAGAACGTATCGACCAATTGCGAAGCGCCCTCGCTCCTGAGCACTTGCGCCACGACCGATTGCAAGCGGGCGCTCGCGAGCAACCGTCCCAGCTCGCCGGTCTCGAGCAGGCGGTCCACCGCGCGATGCTCCATGCTGACCCCCGCCTCGGCGGCGGCACCGACCGCACCGGTGAGAGGTCTCAGCGCGGCAGCAGCGGCGCGACCACCGATCTCCGTGAACGGTTTGAGAGGCCGCGATAGAAGGCCCCGTGTGTCGTCATTGGCCATGCGGATCATCGCGAATCTTCGCATTACGAGACCCCCGCTGCCTTCACCCGAATCGGAGGATGCCAGGGCGCGGCCCGCTTTCGGTCATTTGGGTGGCGTGATCGCGAGGCCTGTCGGGAGGTTTTTGTGCCGGCCGTGGTTCACCAGTTGATGATTCCGCGGGCGATCAGCAAAAGTCCCGCCAGTGCGCCGCCGATCATCGCGACCCGCCCACCCCGGCGGGTCAGCCAGTCGCTGAAGCGTTGGATGGTGGCGGCGGTCCACTCCGGTCTGGTCACGTAGCCGAGCAACGGGAGCTCTAACAGGATCAGCATGATCACGTTGAACGCGAGGACAGCGATCACCGTCAGCGCCGTCCCGATCTGTTGCTTGTGCAGCAGATCCATCCCGGCGATGTACGACGCCCCCGGGAAGCTCAGCAGCGCCCCGACGACGAACGTGTCCCGGGCAGAGCCCTTGCTCAATTGCCGTCGCCAGCGGGGCGGTGCCTTGTCCTTCGCCTGGTCGCGTTTGCGTTCGCTCCAAGCCCGCCGGCGCGTGTCACGACCGGTTGCGACCACGAAGACGATCACAAGGATGAGCGCCCCAAGCGCGATGTTCAAGACTGGGTTGACACCATGTTTGGCCGTGCTCGAGGTGCTCGAGCTGGGCAGCGCGAACACGAGCAGAAGGCCGCAGGTGACGCTCGTGACCATCGCTCCGAGCAGGTACCCGAGCAGCAGCCGCTCTGGTTTCTCCAATGTCAGCATGACCGTCACCGCGGTCAACAACGTCGGGTTGAGCGCTGCAGTCAGCGCGAAGACGAAGACTTGACCCACGCGCCGTTCTTCCGTCGGGCGATCACGCAAGGACGGACGCCAGGCAAAGCCAAAACCGACGTTGCTCGCAGGCCGGCCCAGCCGCTGGCGCGAACCCGCGACCACGCAGCAGCGCCGGCGGAAACACGCCCCTGCGGCTCACGAACCCTGCTCTGCGTCGGGTTCGCATCTGCCACGGCGGGACCGTCGCACCGACGACCCCGGACGCCATCATCCAAACCGGATGATCCCTCTGACCCTCGGCAGTCACGGCGAACTTCAACGCAGAACACCGGTCAATGAGCTGTGAGCCGTCTCGTCATCCGTTGCGGGTGATGACAGGCGACTAGTGGCGGAGCTAGGGTCCGGACGCTCGGATCCGCTCACCGGCTTGGCGCCATCAAATGCGCGCAAACGCGGTAGGCGCCAGATCCACTGAAAAGACGAGGAAGGTTTCAGATGACCGACAAGCAGATGATCGAAGAGCTCGAAGCCGAGCAGTCGATGTTCGTGCAGACAGCGCACAGCATGTCGAGCGACGGCACGACCCTGACGTTGAACGAGGTCACCCCATCGACGCTCTACTTCTCCGACCGCCCGCAACGGATCGTTGGACACATGACCACCGCCGACTTCGTCGAGCTCTGGGGCGAAGGAGCCAACAGCTTCGAGGAAGACCCGCCCAACGCGGTACTCGCATTCCTGGAACCCGGCGATCAAGCGCCGCAAGACGCGGTCGTCGTGATCAAGCAACCACATCTGGAGAACGGCCAGCTCTCATACTCCATCGATGCCCTCGAGGGAACCGTTCCACCGCAGACCGGACCCGTCACCCTGTTCATCGACCCATTCGGACGGCCGCTCTCGCCCGTATCTGTGGCCGGAGTTCGACGGCGCGAGCGCCGACGCGACCGCAGACGGTTGTAGCTGTCCGCAAGAAACAGTGCGAGCGCTGGAGCACCTCCCCTGTTTTTGATAATGAGTTGACAGTCGGAGGTGTCACCCCGGGCGGTGCGCGGTGCTGGATTGGACGAGCGGTATCGCTCCGGTGATCCGCGTCCCGCCACCGGGCGCCGCGTCGATCATCAGCGATCCTCCCAGCGAGGCTACGCGTTCTTGCATGTTGCGCAGTCCGGCGCCGGGCGAAACGGTGCCAAGGTCTAACCCGGGCCCGTTGTCGGTGACCTCGAAGGCGAGCTCGGCACCGCGCGTGGCGATCCTGACGTGGGCGGCGGTGGCGGTGTGGGCGTGCTTGTAGGTGTTCTGCAGCGCCTCAAGGCAGCAGAAGTAAATCGCTCTCTCGAGCTCGGGCCGGCAGCGCCCTACGTCGACCGCGCTCACGGTCGTCGGAACCGGCGCCGCCCGGACGGCCTGCTTGAGTGCCTCCACCGGCCCGAAGTCGCCGAGCACAGCCGGGAACACACCCTGCGCGAACGCTCGCAGCTCATCGATCGCGAGCTGCACCTCCGTTCCCAGCTGGTTGAACTGCTCGGTGGTCTCTGGTGCGGTATCCCCGGACCGTTCGGCCGCGAGCTGCAATCTGATCCTCAGCGCGATCAGCCGCTGTTGAGCCCCATCATGCAGGTCTCGCTCGATCTGCTCGCGAGCATCATCGGCGCTTGCCGCCGCCCGCGCTTGCGTGTCGCGCATCTCCCGGACGAGGTTGGCGACGTCCGCGGCTAGACGTTGATTCTCCAAGCTCAAGCTCGCGTAGGACCCGATCACGTTGATGAACGCGCTCTCGGTCCCGAGCGCTTGGTCATGAATCAGGACGGCGAGCACCTGACCCTCGGCGTTACACAAATCGGTCGTGCTGCGGCCGCGAACGACGACTGGAACGTCAACCGCGCGCCCGTCGGCCGCGGCCCAGCGATCCTCACCAACCGGGTAGAGGATCGCGAGGGACGGGTCCTCAAACGCGTCCGCGAACGCGTTACGCAGCCCGGCGGGCCCCGCGGACGAACCGATCGACGCCGCGAACCGACGCAACGATGCGCCAACGTACAGCCTCCACCTCAGCAAGCCGACGAGAAATGCGAGTGCCATCGCCGGGAGCGCGAACGCGACCAGCCATCGGGCGACGGCCAGCTCCGGAGAGCCTGGCGCGAATCGCCGCACGACCAGGCCGACTGCGGTAATGCCAACCCCGGCCGCCGCAACCACCAGTACTGGGGTCAGCGTTCGTCGGCGAATCCTGCTGGCCGACACGATGCGCTGAACGAGCCGCGCCACGACCGCCAGGAACAGCAACACGACCAACAGCTCGCGCACCGGCAGCACAACACTTGCCACCACCCCCGGTTCGTGACTGACGACCATGAACGCGTTGTGAGGACAGTTCACTGAGCACGTCACCCAGTCTGTCGGTGTCGGGTAATGGTCGACCAGCAGCGCGGTCGGGAGCCACAGCACCAGCACCACTAACCCGAATGACACGGCCAGGCCGCGATCCACCCGACCGACGAGTCGCCCTTCCGGGAACGCCAGGAACAGGTAGACGATCGCGGCCCAGCCGACCCAGTCGCTGACGCGGCCGATGCTATACGCCAGTGCCTGGTCTGTGAGCGAGAACGTGACCACGAGCCAGATCACGCCGCTAAAAACCAGCATGGCGCCCACGCGCCCGAACGGCACTCCACGCGACGCGTACAGGCCAACCGCCACCGGAATCCCCGCTACCAGCACGCGGCCGGCGGACTCAAGCCGCACCGCACCAAGCGAAGGATTTGCGATCGGCGCCAGCACGAACGTCACCGCGAGCGCCACCACAGCCCCGACACCGACCAGCAATTCCCGTCTAGGCGACGCCCAAACCCGGGGCAAGGATGCTGCTGCAGCTACAGCCATGAACTCGACCCGATCAACAAACCGCCACGCTCGTCTTCAGCGCCTTCACAACCAAGCAGAACGACTCATGACATGAAAGCCTGGCTCGTCGCCCTGATCGTCTCGAGCCGTCCGGGAGCGCCAGCCGGATCGAGCAGCGCGCGGCCTCGGTGAGCACGCGAAGCCACGCGCCCACCGGCGGATACGTCGACAGCTGTAGGACGCCTGGCTTTGAATGGCGCGTACCGCGTACTCCATTTGTCTCTGCTGAGGGAGCTGCGTTGGGGTTTGCAACGCCCCGTTAGCCGCCAACCGGCCGCTTCAGGCGCGCCATTCGCTTCATGTCCGGAACCCCGACCGCGCGCGCCCCTAGATCGGCTGCAATCAGCGTCCAGCCTTCGACGAATGTACTCCCCCGAGCGACCGGCAACCACAGTCGCGGCCCGGCAGCCGCAAGATGAGCAGCTCGGCGCGTCTTCTGGCGGCGGCCGCCCAACAGCGCTCCAAATCGCTCCTCGGCACGAAGTTCACCCGGTTTGGGTGATTGATCGAGGCTGGGTCGCTGCGACTCTGTTCTGGTCCCTCGACGAAAGCGTGACGATGCCGCTCAAGCATCCCCAAAGCCCCAACGGATCTACAACTGCCAATCTGTCGCTGCCGCCGGTCTCGATGCTCGAGGGTGAGCGCGTCCCCCGTCACACTCTGCCGGCGGGCGAGCTGCCCCCCGAGGTGGCATACCAGATCATCCACGACGAGCTGATGATCGACGGGAATGCGCGCCTGAACCTCGCGACGTTCGTGACGACGTGGATGGAGCCGCAGGCGAGGTCGCTGATGGCGGAGTGCCTGGACAAGAACATGATCGACAAGGACGAGTATCCGCAGACGGCGGAGATCGAGACGCGCTGCGTGAACATCCTCAGCACCCTGTGGCACGCGCCCGACGCCGCTCAGGCGACCGGCTGTTCGACGACCGGGTCAAGCGAAGCGGCGATGCTCGGTGGTCTGGCACTCAAGCGCCGCTGGCAGCATCGGCGCGCGGCGCAGGGCAAGTCGGCGGAGAAGCCGAACCTCGTGATGGGTATCAACGTCCAGGTCTGCTGGGAGAAGTTCGCCAACTACTGGGACGTGGAGATGCGCCTGGTCCCGATGGAGGGAGACCGCTTCATCCTGTCCGCCGAGGAGGCGGTGAAACGTTGCGACGAGAACACGATCGGTGTCGTCGCGATTCTCGGATCGACGTTCGACGGCTCCTACGAGCCAGTCGAGGAGATCTGCGCGGCGCTCGACCAGTACGAGAAGGACACGGGCATCAGCGTGCCCGTGCACGTCGACGGCGCGTCGGGCGCGTTTGTCGCGCCGTTCGTCGACCCGGATCTGAAGTGGGACTTCCAGCTGCCGCGGGTCGCGTCGATCAATGCCTCGGGCCACAAGTACGGCCTGGTGTATCCGGGAGTCGGCTGGATCGTGTGGCGTGACGCGGACGCGCTCCCCGAGGAGCTGATCTTCTGGGTCAACTATCTCGGCGACAACATGCCGACGTTCGCGCTGAATTTCTCGCGGCCGGGCGCGCAGGTGGTCGCGCAGTACTACAACTTCTTGCGCCTCGGGTTCGGCGGCTACGCGGCCGTGCAGGGCTATGCGCGCGACGTAGCGACGAGGCTCGCTGCGGAGATCGAAAAGCTTGGTCCGTTCGAGCTGCTGACTCGCGGCGACGCGCTGCCCGTGTTCGCGTTCAAGCTGACCGACGAGATTGATAACTACACCGTGTTCGACCTATCCAACGCGCTGCGCGCCCGCGGCTGGCAGCTCCCGGCCTACACGTTCCCGAAGAACCGAACCGACCTGGCCGCACTGCGCGTCGTCGTCCGCCGCGGCGTCACACATGATCTCTCTGACCTGCTGATCTCCGACATAAAACGTGAACTCGGCGTGCTCAACAAGCAAGCGGCGGCCGTCCACACCAGCGAGAACTCGACCAGCTTCCACCACTAGCACGTCTATCGCGGGGTCATCGGGGCGCGGCTAGATGTCGCTGCTGCCGGCGCCGCTCGGCGGTGGGTCGACGAGCTCAAGTGCGCCGAAGCCCGCCAGTGGGCCGTCCATCAGAAACATCTCAACCGTGAGGTCGGGCTCGACGTGCGCCTGGCTGAGGAACGCGAGCACCTTGCGGCCGGTCAGTTCCTCGATCATTTCGCTGTACCGTGCTTTCATCATCCGTTGGAAGTCGCGGCGCATGTCGAGCACTCGATCTGGCTCGCCGCCTTCCATCATCGTGCGCTCGATCGCGGTGAACCCGTCTGACAGCACGCAGACGATCAGGTTGTCCAGCACGTAGGTCTTGGCCTTGATCGGTCCGCGCCCGTAGTGCTCGCGCATGAACGCGACAATCCGGTTGGTGATCTCGGCCAGCAGCCTGCCTCCCACGAGCGCTGGCACTGCGCGATCGTCTGGCCCGGGGTCGCTCATCGCCGAGCTCTTGGTGCTGTGCCGACTGTGCTGCTCACTGGTGCTTTGGTTCGATCGCTTGAGCTTCCACCTGACGCGGGTGCGAGGCCCGGGGTCAATGCACCGTGAGCATATCCGATCGTGGATTCCCTTAGGCGCACTTGTATTCGGTCGGGATCGGTGTAGTGTCGGGACGGTTGAGGTTTGGCTGCGCCGCCCGTGGGCGGGGCAGCCAGGAATCGGCACAGAGCAAGAGAGCGCGCTCGCAGCGGCCAATGGCGGCATGTGAGGGTGGTTGCAGCAGCAACGCGTGCCCCCACTGCATGACTCTTACGCCGCCCGCATCAAGCCCCGATCTCAGCGACGCGTGTACGTGTCCTGCTGAGGCAGGCTTGCTGACCACAGATTTCGTTCGCTTCACCAGCTCCGAGGTCGCGCTTCTATATGAGCCGCGGGGCACAGGGCAGCCCGCAGCGATCTGCTCGCAGGCCCTCGGGGGCGAGCCGCGAGCAGGTCGCGCGACCACGCGAAGGAGGGTTCGTCGGCCGCGCGCTGCCTCGATAGCAGCGCGCGGCCCTCGAACCACTCGACCCCTTCCCCAGCTCCCAGCCTGACCCACACAAGGAACTCGCCGAAACTCGGTCGGCCGCGTTTCCGATCGCCCGCGGGATTGCCGACGTTCGACGGCGGCGAGTGGGACTCCCGGAAAGCTCTATACAGCTGCTGCCGCCGCGGCTGCTGCGGCAGCCTCAGCCTCGGCCTGCTGCGCGCTTGGTGGAGGTCGCCTGCGGGCCGTGACCGTGACAACAGCGCCGACCAGGAAATATGCCGCGAGCACGATCAGTGCCTGTCCGATTGCGTTGCCGTCGAAGTAGATCGTGTTCCGGATGGCGTTGGTGCCGGCGCCGGCGGGCAGGAACGGGCCAATCGTGCGCCAGAAGCCAGGCAGGAACGACGCGGGCACCGCGCCCCCGGCAGCCGGCGCGCCGAAGATCACGAACGCGACGACGACGACGAGCGTGCCCGGCGGGCCGAGCGTCGCCTGGAGGGCTGACGTGGCGAGCGCGACGGCCGCCATCACGAAGATGAACAGTCCCCAGAGGAGCAGGAACTTCGATGTGGGGATGGCACCGAGGATCGGCCCGGCGATCGTCACGGTGAGAAGCCCGCCGAGCACGGCCACGCCGGTGAGCGCCGCTGCCCGCCAACGCGGCGTCGTTGCACCGCCGAACGCCATCGCCATCGTCGCCGACAGGTATCCGCCGACTACGAGCGCCATCGTGATCAAGAACGGGACGATCCCGGTCGGATCGCGCGTCGGCAGTGGGTGAACCGGAACGACCTCGATCTTCTGGTGAAAGACGGTGGCCGCAGCGCTGAAGGCGGCGCCGAGCGCCGACGCGGCGCTCGGACCGGCGGCAGGAACGACAAACAGCCTCGATCCCGTGGGGCTCACGACGAACGCGCCGACGATCTTCCGCTCGTCGATCGCGCGTAGCGCAGCCGCCTGGCTGGAGTAAGACGTCGTCTTCAACGAGAACTGCCTCTGTACGGCGGCCGGTATCGCGGGAGAGCCGACAACGCCGAGCGCGACGTCGTGAGGCTTCGGTGAGTGGAGGGCACCGACATACGAGACGACGAACAGCACCTGGACGCCCAGCGCGACAGCCAGCGCGACGATCAGCCGCCGGTTGACCCGGCGTCTCCCCTGGGCGCTGGCGGACCGCCTCAGGCGCAGGTTGAGGATCGGCACCACCCCGCCCGACGCCGTCACCCACGGATGCTTCCAGACGAGATAGGGCTACACGTCATGGCTGACGCAGACAATTACCAGTGCGCCACACGCTGTCTGATCGGCTCCGGTCTGTGACGGTCCCGCCGATGGCTTCAACCCATCTTAGAGGCCCGTCTCGGCGGCGATCTGGCCAGCCTTGACGGCCTTGGCGAGCTTTTTGTAGTCGCGGTCGTTTTGTTCGGCGTAGGCCTCGGAGAACTGAAGGATCGCGCGGTCGAAGCTGTCGCCGTTGCCGAGATAGGACGCGATCGCGATCCGGTCGCCGCTACGGGCGTGCGCCCGCGCGAGCGTCCAGCCGCACAGCTTGCCGTACGCGGCCATACCCTGAGGAACCATCTGCTCGGTCTCCGCGGAGCCCTTCCAATCCTTGAGCTGGCGGCCGTAGAAATCGCGCTCCTGGCCATCGAGCCCTGACTTGACATGCAACCAGCCGAGGAAGATGTCGCTGCTGGCCTGCATCAGCCGCTGGCCGATGACGACCCGCTGGCCGTGGTTTTCAAACTCGCTGGGGCCGAGGAAATCCTCCATCACGGACGCCTCGGCCTCCTTCATCTGCAAAAACAGCGGATCCTGCCCATCCCGTCCGATCAACAGCGCGATCCACGCACGCGTGCCGACGCTGCCTACCCCGACCACCTTGCGAGCGAAATCGGTCAACTCAAACTCCTCCAACAAGATCCGCCGGTCCCACTCGAGTGTCTCGCGGTAACCGCGCATAAGCTCGCGCAGCCACCCGAACATCTCCTCGCGCCCACCACCCGGAGCGAGCTGCTCGATCGGCACGATCAACGGCGACTCGTCAACGATCCGCGCCTGACCGTCAACCTCGTGGGTTAGCTTCGAGAACGCCGCCATGCTGTCCTTCGTACGAGCCTTCGCCAGCGTCTTCTCGGTCTGCTTGACCATCCGCTGCTTGTACTGCGAGGCGTACTCAGCCATCACGCTCTGGATATCGAGGCTCGAGTACCACACCTCCAGATTCTTCATCCCCGCGAAGCGGGCCATCGCAGTCCGGTACTGATCGACGGTGTCGAGCACGATCCGCTGCTGATCCTTGACTCGGAAATCGTTATCGCGTGCCGCGATCAGCATGCTGACGGCCAGGCGCTTGACGTCCCACTCCCACGGTCCCGGAAGCGTCTCATCGAAATCATTGAGATCAAACACCAACCGTCGCTCGGGAGACGCGAACACTCCGAAGTTGGACAGGTGCGCATCCCCGCAACACTGCACGGTCAACCCTGAGCGCGGTGTCGCCGCCAGATCTTGAGCCATGATCAACGCCGCCCCGCGATAAAACGTAAACGGCGAAACCAGCATCCGCCCATACCGAATCGGCACCAACTCCGGCACCCGCGTCTTAGCCTGCAACTCCAACAGCTCAACCGGATCCGCTCGCGTCGGCGACGGCTCAAACACCCCATGACTGGCCCGCGGCACCTCCGCCCGCGCCGCCTTGCCGCGCGCAACTCGCTCGGCGACCGACAGATGCGGCACCACCTTCGCCTTGCTCTCCTCCGTCCGCGGCGTCTTCTTCCTCGCAGTCGCGGTCGAGTCGTCCCCATTCGCTGTCGTCGTGGTCGCCATCGTCTTTGCCTTCCCTCGATCTGTTTTCCAACCAATCCACACTGACACCACCATCCGGACCCCACCACGGTGCAAGCACCACTCCCGGCCCGGTAGCCGCACCCAACCCCCGAAGGGAGCGCCCGCCGTTCGAAGGATTCCCCGATAGATGGGTGGCGCGTGATGCGGCAGGCGCCATCACGGCGACGCATGGTCAGCCTAGCTGTACTTCGTCCTTCGCCGGCTCGATGCCCCGGTGTACGTAGGTCGCGAGGATGCCTGAGGCAAGCCCGATCGCGATGCCTGCCGCCACGTCGCTTGGGTAATGAACGCCGACGTGGACGCGCGAGTAGGCGACCGCACCCGCAAGCGGGGCGAGCAGCGGCACCATCCCCGGGAGCTCGGCTCCGACCGCCAGCGTGAACGCGAAACCCGAGGCGGCGTGTCCGGATGGAAACGACGTCGACGGCGGCATCGTGATCAGCGGTGGTTGCGCGCTGGCCGACGGCCGACGTCTGCGCACCAGCCACTTGGCGGGCCCATTCGACACAACGGAGGCCACAACGATCGCGCCGACGCCGCGACAAGCCGCTCGCCGTCCCCTAAGGCCCCCGAACGCTGCGAGCCCGCCTGCGATGCCGAACCACAGCCGTGACAGGCTCGCTGTCTCGGTGACTACGACCAGGGTTCGATCGAGCTGCGCCGAGCGTAAGGCGGCGGACCGGCTCATGAGCGTCTCGTCGAGGCGCTGGATGCGCTGAAGTTTCATCACGCGATCTGCCATCGCTGCCCCTTTTGTTGGGTCGCAAGCGGGGCGCTCGGACCCACTCAACTACCCGCCAGGCTAAGAGGCCCGCATGGCCTTGCCGACCCCGGCGCGCATCTCGTCGGCATTCATCACCGGCGCAAACGCGATCTTGGCGCCGAGCCCGAGGAACAGCGGCTCGGCCGCCGACGGGATGTCGCTGGAGTCCGCCATGTCGAAGAAGATCAGGCCGGTACGCATCCCATCCGTGGACGTGAAGTACGCCGCCTCCGCCTTCAACGCCTCGAGCGTATTTCCGACGATCTGCGGCAAGCTGCCGTCCTTGATCGCGGCGTTCCCGGCCTCGGTCGGAATCTGCACCGTCATCATCATGCGCATCGGATCTCCCCTCGATTGAAAAGCGGCTCGTGCGCCAAGCCACGAGCCCGCAGGCCCGGTCACCGCTGCGACGGCCACACGCACCCTACACCGCGCCGCGGGGAGCCAACGTTTTCTTCCTGACCACCCAGCCGTGGCGAACGCTGTCGCTCCAGCCGGGACGCCTCAGTTCGGGCACTTCACCGACGCCGGTGGCCGCTACGCCTCCCACGCCGCGGGTGTCTCCCAGCGGCAGACGGGTGTCTCGGCGTTGTGCAGGCGGTTTGGTGGGTGGTTTGGGCACGGCGCGGACCCACTGCCTGACTGCTCACTCGCCGGTCGCGCTTGGTTGATTGTGGTCCAGCCGTTCCCGATTGGATAGGTCTGGGGCGGCAGCCAGGCTCAGGTCCTCATGACGATCGTCACCGAATAGGGTCTCGAGGGTTGAGCGCACCTCGGCCCAGCGGTCGGCGCCGACCTGCGCGGCGTAGGCGCGCTCGAGCGCGAGCATCCGCTTGCGAGCGATAGCAAGGCCGGCGCGTCCGCGGTCTGTGTATCTGACGATCACGCCGCGTCCGTCGTCCGGGTCTGGGTCGCGGCGCACGAGATCGAGCCGCTCGAGTTCGTCTACGAGCTTGGTGATGGCTTGGCGCGTGACGCCGGCCTGTGCGGCGAGGTCGCTGGGGCGAGCACCGTCGTCGCCGACGTTGCGCAGGAGCGCGGAGTGCGCGGGCGTGACATCGCCAAAGCCGTTCTGTGCGAGATCGGCGCGGACGGCGGCCTCGATCGAGCTGCGGGCGTCGCGGAAAAGGATCTGGAGGCTCGTCGGCATGTCCACGCGATTGTAGTTCACCTTGCTTGACAAACGCCACGCGCCATGAGAAGGTTCTCTCAACTTGTCAACCATGGTGAATGACTAAGCACCAACGACCTGATGGAGCCCCTGTGACTACTGCTTCCCTTGACCCTGCAAACCGCCCTACCGCGATACGGCACATCGACTTTCGCCCAGGCATGGACATGCATTGGGAGATCGTGCGCAACGGCGAGGACACCGATGGTGAAGTTCTTGAGGTAAATAGCTGGCTCGGCCCTCACCAACCGAGCCCCCCTGTGCACGTGCACGACAACGCTGAAGACAGTTTTGAGATCGTCGAGGGCCGACTTGACGTAAAGCTCGACGGCACCTGGCGTACCTATGGTCCTGGAGAGCGCGTCGCAGCGGCTCCCGGTCACCGGCACACCCTGCGAAACACTCACGATGAGCCGGTTAGGTTCATCAATCGCCACCGCCCCGCCGCCAATTACGAGGGGTTCTTTCGCGACATGGCGTCGCTGACATCGACCGGGAGGATGGGCGCCGGAACGCCTCACAGTCCGCGTCAAGCGATCTACGCGGCGATGCTGTTCCAAGCCCACCCGACCGCGATCCGAACCTCGCGCCTGCAGCGATTTGCATTCGCGTCGCTGTCGGGCCTGGGCCGGATGCTGGGGATGAGCCGATGATCGCGTCCACGCCCCGCGCCAAGAATCTGGCGCTCGTGCTGTTGGCGATGACGCAGTTCGTGATCGTGATCGACGCCTCGATCGTCAACGTCGCGCTGCCGTCGATCGGCGCTCACCTGCACTTCTCCCGTGATGACCTCACCTGGGTCGTGAACGCGTATACGCTGACGTTCGGCGGCTTTCTGTTGCTGGGCGGGCGGATGGCCGACCTGCTGGGGCGACGCCGGATGTTCATGCTCGGTCTGGTGGTGTTCTCACTCGCCTCGCTGGCCGGCGGCCTGGCGCAGTCCGAGACCTGGCTGATCGCCGCCCGCGCGGTTCAGGGACTGGGCGCGGCGATCGTCTCCCCTGCCGCGCTGTCGATCATCACCACCACGTTCGCCGACGGGGCCGAGCGCAACCGCGCGCTCGGCATCTGGGGCGCCGTGGCGGGCGCCGGCGGCGCCGCCGGGGTGCTGCTGGGCGGGATCCTGACCAGCGGGCTGAGCTGGCGTTGGGTGCTGTTCGTCAACGTCCCGATCGGGCTGGTTGCCGCCGCGCTCGCCCCCCGCACGCTCGGCGAAAGCCGCCGCGAAGAGGCCGGCAACTCGTTCGACATCCCTGGGGCGGTGGCCGTCACGGGAGGGCTGGCGCTGCTTGTGTACGCCGTCGTCGACGCGGTCAATGTCGGCTGGGGGGCGACCCGAACGATCGTCTGCCTGGCCGCGGCCGTGGTGCTGCTGATCGCGTTCGTGGCGATCGAGCTGCGCCAGCGTGATCCGCTGATGCCGTTCTCGATCTTCCGGCTGCGGACCCTGCGCGGCGCCAACATCGTCGGGCTGCTGATCGGCATGTCGCTGTTCTCGATGTTCTTCTTCATCTCGCTCTACCTCCAGGACGTGATGGGCTACTCGCCGATCAAGACCGGCCTCGCCTACCTCCCGCTGGCGGTCGGGATCATCATCGCGGCGGGGGTCGCCTCCCAGCTCGTCACGCGCGTCGGCTTCAAAGCACCCCTGATCGCCGGCATGCTGCTGGTCGCCGGCGGCCTGCTGTGGTTCTCCCACGTGCCGGCAACAGGCGGCTCGTTCGCCGTGGACGTCCTCGGCCCATCGCTGCTCGCCGGCGTCGGGTTCGGACTGGCGTTCGTGCCTGTGACGATTGCGGCCGTGACCGGAACCGAGCCACACGAGGCGGGCCTGGCCTCGGGTCTGATCAACACCTCCCAGCAGGTCGGCGGCGCGCTCGGACTAGCGATCCTCGCGACCGTCGCCAACAGCCGCACACAAAGCCTGATCCACGCCGGCGTCCACAGCTCGGCCGTGGCGCTGACCAACGGCTTCGACCGGGCGTTCCTCATCGGCGCCGGACTCGCAGTCGCCGGCGCGATCCTCACCGCCGTGCTGATCTCCTCGCGCGACAGCCACGAACACTCGAGGGCGGCCCGCATCGGCGCGGCCGCCGGCGGCGATGCCGCAGCCGTTCCCGCCCTCGCGGGCTGAGCGCTTCAGTCGACTCGTAGACGCCAACCGAGGTCAGCTGGGCCACCGTGTCGTCGTTGGGTGGAGCTCCCGGCCCGCGGGAGCTCCGCCCACTCCAAACTCGCCCCGAAAACCAAACTCAACCAAAGACCAGAACTCGTCGGAGCCCTCACCGCGCCCCCAGCGTTCAGTGTCCCTCGACGGCGACGGCTGGCTCGCCGCGGCTCGGAGCCGGGGCCTGCGGCGCCGAATCGGCGCTCGCCGATCCCACGCCTCGCCGGAGCTCGACCTGAGGTATGAGCCAGGTCGCGAGAAACGCGAGGAAGCAGATCGGCACGGCGATCACGAACACCGTCTGGATCGACTCCGCATAGGCCGCGGCGATTCCGTGGTGGACGGCCTCGGGAAGCTTGTCGAGGATGGCCGGACTGACGCTCGCGGTCGACAGCCCCGCCGCCAGCTTGATGTGGCCGAGGTGTGCGACCAGGTTGCCGACGAGCACGTTGGAGAAGATGGCACCGAAGATCGCAGTGCCGAACGACCCTCCCATCGAGCGGAAGAAGGTGGCGCCGGAGGTCGCGACTCCGAGCTCGGAATAGGGGACGGCGTTCTGGGCGATCAGTACGAGGACCTGCATCACGCAGCCGAGTCCGATGCCGAGCACGAACATATAGAGCGCGGCGAGGACGAGACTGGTCTCGATCCCCACCCTCGAGAGGAGCAACATCCCGATGGTCATGAGCAGCGTGCCGGCGATCGGGAACGGCCGGTAGCGGCCGGTCCGGCTGATGACGACCCCCGACAGGGTCGAGCAGATGATCAGGCCGG
Source organism: uncultured Solirubrobacterales bacterium (assembly GCA_963805095.1). Classification (GTDB taxonomy): domain Bacteria; phylum Actinomycetota; class Thermoleophilia; order Solirubrobacterales; family Solirubrobacteraceae; genus Palsa-465. The sequence goes on along the minus strand of CAWDSW010000003.1, from coordinate 1,206,224 downwards.
CGAGCAGCGGTAGCAGCTCGAGACCTGATTTCGTCGGCGTCTCCCCGTGGACGATCTGGAAGAACACGGGCAAGTAGGTGATCGCGCCGAACAGGGCAAAGCCGACGATGAAGCTGACGCCGCTGACGACCGCGAAGGCGCGGATCGAGAATAGGTGCAGCGGTAGGACCGGCTCGACGGCGCGGCGCTCGACGACAACGAAGACGCCGAGCAGCACCGCGCCAGCGACACCCAGAGCGATGATCACCGGCGAGCCCCAGGAGTAGGTCGTGCCGCCGAGGCTCGTGAACAACACGAGGCCGCTCGCCGAGAGCGTCAGCACGACGGCTCCCAGGTAGTCGATCACGTGGCGGACGCGGCTGAGGTTGCCGGGAACCTGGATCGCCACGACGATCAGCGCGACGATGCCGATGGGGATATTGATGTAGAAGATCCAGTGCCAGGAGAGGTTCTCGACGAAGAAGCCGCCGAGCAGAGGGCCGATGATGCTGGCGATGCCGAATGTGGCCCCAAACAGCCCCTGATAGCGGCCGCGCTCACGGGGAGAGACGATGTCCCCGACGATCGCCTGAGCGCCGACCAGCAGCCCGCCGGCACCGAGACCCTGAACCGCCCGGAACGCGATCAGCTCGGTCATCGTGCTGCTGAGGCCGGAAAGCGCCGAGCCACAGAGAAAGATGACGATCGCTGCCTGGAAGAAGAACTTCCGCCCGTACTGGTCGCCGAGCTTGCCCCAGAGCGGCGTCGAGACGGTGACAGCGAGGAGATAGGCGACGACGATCCAAGCCAGGTGCGACGCGCCGTGGAGGTCGGCGACGATCGTCGGCAACGCTGTCGAGACGATCGTCTGATCGAGCGCGGCGAGGAACATCCCAAGCAGCAGCGCACCGATGATCACCAGTACACGGCGGTGGCTGAGATTGAGCGCCGGCCCCTGGTTCAGCGGTTCGGGCGACCCGGCGCTCATGCCCGCGCTCGCGATAAGTCCTTGCGTCGTCCCGTCGGACTATGTCTTGTACGGAATGGTTCCAAGAGTCAAAGCAAGACTACGCGCGCGTCCGACGCGCTCGCGCCGCCACGGCGCACGCTCGAGCGCCTAATCCAGACGCGCGCGAGCACTTCATCGACGGTTCGAGGATCCTCCACGAGCAGGCCACGCGGGTTGGGGCTGCGCTTACGCGACGGCGTTCTGCTTCGCTGTTTCGCGAAACCAGTGGGCGCTCAACTTCAGAGTCCGCTGAAGGGTCTCGAAGTCGACGTAGACGAGTCCGAAGCGGTCGCCATAGCCCCAGATCCATTCGAAGTTGTCCTGGGCGCTCCACACGAAGTAGCCGTTGACCGGTACACCTTCCGAGGTCGCGCGTTGAAGCTGGGTCAGGCAGGCGCGCAGGAACATGACCCGGTCGGTGTCGTAGATGTTGCCGTCCTCGGCGATCTTGTCGGCTGCGGCGCAGCCGTTCTCGGTGATGAAGATCGACTCGGGATCCCAAATCGATTGGACCTGGCGTGGCACCCAGTACATGACCTCGGGGTCGAGTAGGTGCCACGACGAGGCCATCTTCGGGTGCGAGGCGCTGATCGGGATCGTCCGGTATCCGGGCGGCTGATCGGACACCTCGACATACACGTTTGGCCCGTACAGGTTGATGCCAACGAAATCCACGGGGGTGGCGATCACCTTCAGTTCCTGATCGCTGAACTTGGGCGCATCGCCGCCGGCGTCGTTCAGGTAAGCGTCGGTGTAGCGCCCTTCCAGCATCACGGTCAGGAACGGCGCGTTGAGCTCGCGCGTGGCATTCTCGGCCGCCTTCCGGTGCTCGGGCGTGTCGATCGCGGGGACCGCCGCGGCGATGTTCTCCGCCGGGCCGACCTTGGTGCCGACCGCGCCGCGAGCGCGGATCGCCTGGACGGCGAGGCCGTGGGCGAGAACGGCGTGGTGGCGGACCTGGTTGAACTCTGCCGTCGGGAGCCGCAGCTCGGGGGGAGCGCCGACATGGACGCTCTTGCCGCCCCCGACCTGTGCCTCGGTCCCGCGGTAGCCCGCATCGACGAACGACCGGAACTCGTTGATGGTGAGGAAGTGCTTGACCCGGTCTGAGAGCTGCTCGGCCACGTAGCCGGCGTACTCGGCGAACGCGTTGACCGTCTCCATTGACCGCCAGCCGCCGTTGCGATCATGCAGCGCCTGCGGCAGGTCCCAGTGATAGAGCGTCGCGAACGGTTCGATCCCCGCTGCGAGCAGCTCATCAACGAGACGGCTGTAGAAGTCAAGCCCCTTGCGGTTGGGGCGGCCGGCACCCTCGGGGAAGATCCGTGGCCACGAGATCGAGAACCGGTATGCGGTCGCGCCGATCGACCTCATTAGCCCGACGTCCTCCTTGTAGCGGTGGTAGTGGTCGTTGGCGACATCGCCCGTGTCGTCGTTTTTGACCTTCCCCGGCGTGTGGACAAACCGATCCCAGATCGACTCACCCTTGCCGTCCTCATCCCACGCGCCCTCGATCTGATAGGCGGACGTGGCGACGCCCCAGCGGAACCCGTCAGGAAAACGCCGACCGGATGAAGCGGCCGCCTCAGATCCCACGGCATTCATCCACGCGCCTCCTCGGTATCGATGCCAACCGAGCGCGAGCCTACTCCCAACCGAATTCCCGGAGCAAGCGGCCTGCCGCGTCACAACGAGTTACCTCCCAGGTAATCGACACGATCGACCGCTCTGGTCAAGCTGAGTCTCGACAATCGACAACCAGGAGGAGTAGAGATGGCATCGATCGACGAGGTGATCCGCAGCTTCGTGGCGAGCTGGAATGAAAGCGATCCGGCGAAGCGAGAACTGACCATCGAAAAGACGTGGTCCCCGGACGGGGTCTACCGCAACGAAACGGCCGAGTTCGGGGGCCATGTCGGCATCGCGCGAGCTGTCACGGCGGCGCACGACGCCTTCGTCGCGAACGGTTTCGTGTTCACACTCGCGAACGTGGATATCAATCACGACGCGATTCGCTACAGGTGGGAGATGCTTCCGGCAAGCGGCGGCGAGCCCGACTCGATCGGGACCCACGTCGCCCTCGTCGGTGCCGACGGCCGTCTGGTCAGTGACTACCAGTTCATCGATAAGGCGCCGTCAGCGAGCTGAACGGGCATCCACAAGCGTCGAGCGGCGAGACACCCGGTGCGCAACAACGAAACAAGGGTGTCTCGCCCCGGCGGCGTGCCCGCTGCAAGTTCTGCTCCAGGCACACGTCGGGGGAACCAGAAGCGGCCGCCAGTTAGACGGATCGGCGGCATCGCAGAAGGTCGCCCGTGTCGGTGTCATCCCACGATCGTGAACGTGATGGTCTGGGATTTGCCGCCGGTGGGCGTCGCGGTCAGCTGGTAGGTACCAGGGGCGAGTTTGTGGCCTCCGATCCTGCCGTCGAAGGTGAAGCTGCTAGCGCCGGCGTGGCCTGTCTTGACGAGCTGCCCGTGGACGCCAATCAGCCTCAGGCACTTCTGCTTGTACTTGTTTTCTTCGTCGGCGAGACGCACTTCCCGCTGACCTGGCGCCCGGGGGCCATTCGTTTAAATGTGAACGTGACGGTGCCGGCACCGTTGAGCGTGTAGCTGACCTTCAGCTTGATCGCCCGCCGCGTCTGCTGAGGTTCGCCGTAGGATGCCGCGGATGAGCGTTCGACGCGACGGTGGATGTGCTTGCGGAGCGGTCCGCTACCGGTTGACGTCTGACCCGATGTTCGTCCACTGCTGCCATTGCCTGAACTGCCAGCGCCAGACCGGGAGCGCCTTCGTGATCAACCTGCTGATCGAGGCCGATCATGTGGAGATCCTCGGGGGAACGCCGCAACCAGTCGAGGTACCACGCGACGATGGTGACGCGCAGCGGATCTTTCGCTGCCAGCGCTGCCAAGTCGCGGTGTTCAGCGAATACGGTCGGCGCGAGTTGAGCTACATCCGTGCCGGAACGCTTGACGATCCGATCGCCGTCACGCCGGATGTCCATATCTACACGAGATCCAAGGTCGACTGGGTCACCCTCCCTCCCGCGGTACCGGCGTTCGAGGAGTACTACGCCACTGACGAGCTGTGGCCGGCCGAGAGTTACCGTCGGCTCGTAACGGTTCTTTCCCGGACGCGGTAACCCCAACGCAGCCAACGACGACCGCCGGCTGCGTCTGGGCTGTTCCCCCGTCGGGCGGAAGTCAGCCGGCCGTGTCGAGCGCGCCTGATGCTTTGACAGGACGCGCGACACCGGAGTCGGCGCCTGGGAGGGGATTGGCGGGGAGGCGAACCGCGATCGCGAGTCCGGCGAGCGCGACGACGGCGAGGACGATCATCGCCGCGACGTATGTTCCGTTTCCCGAGGCGAGGTTAGAGACGAGGATCGTGCCCGCGATCGCGGTGCCGAAGGATGAGCCGAGGTTGGAGACGCTTCGCGACAGTCCCGAGATCTCGCCCTGCTTGTCCTCGGGGAACGCCGACTGCACCAGGTTGACCGACGGGGTCAGCATCACGCCCAGCCCCAGCCCGATCAGCAGCAGTCCTGGCGCGAACGCCCAGGCGCTTGACGAGGCGGCGTTGACCAGCACGAGCAGGAGCCCGATCCCGACCGCGGTCGTAGCGAAGCCGGCCGAGATCAACCTCTTCTGCATGCGCCTCTTGGCCATCCGCTCGGCGGCAAGCGATGAGACGAGGACGCCGAGCGTCGCGGCGGTGAAGATCACGCCCGTCTTGATCGCCGAGTAGTGCCGCTCGGTCTGCAGGAACACCGACACGACGAACGAGACCCCCATCAGCAGCAGCCACTGCAGGTTCTGAGTGACCAGCCCCAGATTCGAGACGCGGTTGCGAAACAGCTCGATCGACAACAGCGGCTCCTTGCCCGCTCGCTCGCGCGAGCGGATGAACGCCATGAACCCGGCCAGGCAGGCGATACCGATCGCCAAGAACACGACCAGCAGCGTGTTATTGACCCCTGCCTGCAGGATCCCGAGCACCACGAAGAACATCCCAACCGCCGACAGGATCGCTCCGACGACGTCAAACGGACGCTCTGGATCCGGCGCGACAGGGTCCACGACACGACGGCCGAGCACGATGATCGTCGCTACGACCAGGGCCTGGAAGACGAACGCGGCTCGCCAGCTGATCCCCGAGGTGATCACGCCGCCGATCAGCGGGCCGGCCGCGGCACCGATCCCGCCCAGCCCGCTGATCACACCGAACGCCTTCGCCCGCGACTCAAGCGAGGTGAACGCCATCGTGGTCAGGATGTAGACGGGCGGGATCAAAAACGCCGTGCCGACCCCCTGAAACACCGAGTTGCCGAGGATCAGCACGCCCAGGCTCGGAGCGATCGCGCTCAGCACCGTGCCGATCCCGTACAGGATGAGTCCCCCAAGGAAACATCGCTTGCGCCCCCACCGGTCAGTCAACTTGCTGCACGGGATCATCAGCACCGCCATGATCACCAAAAACAGCGTGATCGTCGTCTGCACGCCCTTCACATCGGTATGCAGGTCATGGCTGATGTCGTTGATCATCACGTTCATGTTCGAGCCCGCGAAACTGCAGATGAACTGGGCTAGCGCCAGGGGGGCGATGAACGCGCGCGGGGACTTGACCCACGACGCTGTCCCCGAGCCTTGCGCTGAGGGCGTCGCGCTCAACCCGTGCCTCGCTCGGCGTGCTGAGCGACGATGGCGGCACTCTGGCGCTAGCGCATCCTGGAGCTTCTGTGCATCGGCGTCAGACAGCGTCGTCTTGATCACCGTGCCACCGTGCTGTTTGAGCGCCGCGATCAACTTGTCAGGGTCGGCCTGCTCGATCGCCAAGAACAGCGCCGACGTGCCCGGCTTCAGGTGTTCACGTACCTGGCGCTGGAAGTCTTCGCCGACGCCCTTCTCTTTCAGATAGCCAAGCCGCGCACCGACCCCAGCGCCTAACGCCCACCCCGCGAGCGGGAGCACGAACAGCGCTCCGAACAGAAGACCCCAGAACCCACCCCAGATCGCGCCACTAGCCATCGGGACGCCCTCGTGCGAGGTGTGAACGTGAAACGTTCCATCGACATCGCGCGAGATCGCCGCCACCTGCTCGACCCACAGGACCAGCTTGTCTGCGAGCCCAAAAACCGTGCCACGCGCTTGCTCGGCGGTCCCCTGGTCGGGATAAGCGATCACAACGATAGTTGCCTGCGCGCTCTCCTCCTCCTCGACGGGCCCGCCGAACTATCCCGGCCTGCCCGGTGCGTCCGATCGTCGGCGCGGACAGCGTATGCGACCCCCACGCACCCGGGGTTTCCAGCATGTGACTTCACGCAGAAACCTCCGTCTCAGACCCCTGCTACCAGGATCTGAGCAGGTCTAGGCGGGCTATGCGTTCACGCCGGAGGCTCCCGCTCCCAGCCGTTGCAAATATCTCCAATCCAGCCGGCTACGTGAGCGCCCTAGCCTTGATGGCGTCGAACTCGGCCTGTGTGATCGTGCCACTGTCAAGGAGTTGCTTAGCCTTCTCGATCTCGGCCGCCGCCCCGCCACTGCCGCCGGCGGTCTTGCGCACGTAGTCGTCGAACTGCGCCTGGGACGCCTGAGCGTCCGACATCCTCCGCTCGGCCATCCCGTCGTGATTAGCGATCAGGTAGACCAGTACGCCGATCCACGGAATGATCACCACGAAGATCACCCACCCGGCCTTGCCCCAGCCCGAGATGTCGCGACGGCGAAAGACGTCAATCAGAACGGTGACCGCGATCCAGATGAAGATCACCCACGCAAAGAAGATCAGCGTCGTCCAGAAGATGTTCAGGAAGGGGTACGACGTCCCTGTAATGAGCAATGTGATCGTCTCCGGTCTGGTTCGTTGGTTAGTAACTCCTTCGCCGTCCTGGGTCCGGACTCCTTCTCCGCCCTCATCCGCGGAGCAACAGGATCGCGACGCGGCCGGCTGACTGCCCACGCAAGCGCGGTGAGATGCATCGTCGCGGTGTCGTTCTCGTCCGGTCTAGAGGATCGAGGAGATGGTGTGTATGACGGCTTCGCCGAGCACGATCTCGAGCAAGATGCCGGCGGTCGCGAGCACGATCCCCGCCATCGTGATCAGGATGTCTTCAAGCAGCACGCTCAGCGACAGCAGCACCACCCCAAGGGCCGGCAGAGTGTCCAAGCCACTGAAGGGTGGTGCGACGAACGCGGCGATCGTACCCGTCAGCGCCAACGCGCCGAACGCGATGTCGCTGAAGCGGCGGTGAAACAGGAAGCTCAGCCTCGGGCGTGAGCGGCGCTCAAGCCATCTGATCAGCCGCATCAGCCCGGCGATAAATCGCTGCTGCCGCGCGCCGGCGAGCTCAATCCGTCGCCAGCGCTGCGGCAGCCATACCTCGTGGCGCCCGGCGATCAACTGCACCGTGATGATCACAGCGATGATCTCGAACACGTGCGTCGCGCCGCCCGTGGGGATCGGTAGCGCCGGGATCCCTAGCAGCACCACGAGCAGGATCGCGAAGCTCTTGTCCCCGAACGTGTGGATCAACCCGCCGACCGTCTTCTCGCCTTCTCCTGCAAGCCAACCCTCGAGCTGACCGCTCAGCCCTCCGGCTCCGGTCGTGCGGGCGGGTGCGATTGTGACGGGCGATGGTTGATGCTGCGAGGTCATCGTGCTCGCGGGATTGTCATGTACGGAGTTGTCGTCAGGTCCACACCGATCCGCTTCACGGCCGTTTAGGCAGGCGCGTAGCGCTGACGGCGCTGCGGCAGCTCGTAGTCGAGCGGGGCGGACCCCCCGGCCGGGCCGGCGATCTCCAACCGCGGAGACAGCGACCGCAGGATCGTCGTGCGGCGGGCCTCAAGCTCGCCGGGCGTGATCGCCAGTGCCTCAGCGATCTCGGCCGGGGCGATACGGTGGAGCAGCATCCCGAAGATCGCCTGGTCGCGCCAATCCAGCCGCGAGCGCAGCTCGTCGGCCACCGGCGCTCTGACCGCAGGCAGTCTTGACCGTCCTCCGGCCAGCCGGCGGATCACGATCGGTAGCTCCTCGGCGAGAGCACCCTTGCCCAGCAGCCCGTCGGCACCGGCGATGGTCGCCGCGACGGCCAGCGTTTGATCTGCGAACGCCGAGTAGATCAGTACGCGCGGCGGCTGGTCGAGCGCCTTTAGCCGCCGGGTCAACCACAGGCCGTCGCGCGCGCGCAGGTGGTAGTCGAGCAGTGCCACGTCCGCTGTCGCGCCGGGCGCCAGCGCATCATCCACGCTCGCGGCCGAGACGGTCACGACCATGTCGGGCTGTTGCTCGATCAGCTTTATGACGCCGTGCCGGACCGCGGGGTGGTCGTCGACGACGAGTACGCGGATCTGGCCGCCGTCAGCGGCGCTGGCGGTGGATCCGGCCGGGTTTGAGTGGGTGATAGTCATCTCTGTGCCTTCGAGTCGGGTTCGGGTACGAGCATCGAGGCCGCGGCCGCCCTCGGCAATGGGTGGTACCCCTCATTCGGGCGTGATCGGCGTCCGCGGTGCACCCGCTCGATCGCCCCCGTGCGCCGGCCCGACCATCGTCCAATGGGGCGTGGCCCCCATTCCCGGCGCACCCGTGAAGCGCGATCGTGACGGCATGTCAACTCAGCGATCCAGCTTCGGCCGAGATCCGGGGCTGGAGGCTCGGATGCTGATTACGCTGCTGCTGCTCGGAGGCCTGTACGTCGTCTTCGTGTTGGCCCTGCTGGCGGCGGGTGCCGGGGCGGTCACAATGGCGGTCGTCCTAGGCGTGGTGGCCGCGGCGCAGCTGCTGTTCTCCGAGCGGCTGGCGTTGCGGGCCGTGGGCGCTCACATCACCACCCCCGAGCAAGCGCCCGGCCTGCATGCCGTGGTCGAGCGCCTGTGCGTGCTCGCGGGCCTGCCTAAGCCCAAGGTAGCGATCGCCGACACGCCGATCCCGAACGCGTTCGCGCTCGGGCGCTCGCGGAGCAGTGCCGTGGTGTGCGCCACCACCGGCCTGCTGCGCACACTGGAGCCGCACGAGCTCCAGGCGGTGATGGCCCACGAGCTCTCCCACGTGCAGAATCGCGACGTGCTGGTGATGACGGTAGCGAGCTTCTTCGCGTCGCTGGCCGCGATGCTGACCCAGTTCGGGCTGATCTTCGGCGCCGGCCGGGACCGCGACGGCGGCGCGCCCGCGTTGGCGATCGTGCTTGCGGTGTCGTTCGTCGTCTACGCGGTCTCGTTCTTTTCGACGCTCGCACTGTCGCGCTATCGCGAGTTCGCCGCCGACCGAGGCGCCGCGATCTTGACTGGCCGACCGAGCGCGCTGGCCTCGGCCCTGATCAGGCTCGACGGCACGATGCGGCGTATATCGGACCAGGACCTGCGCGCCGTGGGGCAGTTGAACGCGTTCTTCATCGTGCCCGCCGACACGAAGGGCGCCTTGCGCACGCTCCTCTCGACCCATCCGCCGCTAGAGCAGCGGATCGCCCGGCTGCAGCGCCTCGAGGCGCAGCTGCAGCACGCGTCGTAGGCGGATGCGGCGCCAATAGCTGTGATTAGATCGGAAGCGAGGACATGGTCACCGGCCTGATCGCTGCCGTGGTGCTGGTGCTCGCGCACGCGGCGGGAGCGCAGAGGGGATGAGCGACGGCCGCCCCGAAGGCGGCGCGCCGCGGCAGGGTGACCCGACGTCAGGGGCCCGCGTGGCTCGCACGAGACCGCGATACCTGCCCGTGTTGTGGCGGGTGGTGGCGATCAATGCCGCGGTAGTGGTGATCGCCTGCCTGGTCACGGTCGCGGTGTTCTCGCCCCATCGGCTGTCCTCGGTCGCACCAGAGGAGGCGGTGGTGCTGGTCGCGGCACTCGGCATCCTCGCGGCTGGCAACCTCCTGCTGCTGCGTCGGGCACTGCTGCCGCTGCAGCGTCTGACCGGGCTGGCGCGCGAGGTCGATCCGGCACGGCCCGGTCAGCGAGTGGCGATCGAGGGGCCCGACTCGGAGGCGGGCGAGCTCGCGACGGCGTTCAACGAGATGCTCGGCCGGTTGGAGGCCGAGCGGCGCGAGAGCACCCGGCGGGCGCTTGCGGCCCAAGAGTCCGAGCGTCTGCGGATCGCCCACGAGCTCCACGACGAGGTCGGGCAGACCCTGACCGCCGCGCTATTGCAGCTCGCCGCGGTCGTCAAGCGGGTGCCGGAGCCGGCCGCTGCGGAGCTCGGCGAGGCCCAGGAGACGGTCCGGACGAGCCTCGAGGACATCCGCCGGATCGCCCTCGAGCTGCGGCCCGAGGCGCTCGAGCATCTCGGGCTGGCGAGCGCGATCGAGGCCCTGTGCGAGCGCCTGGAGCAACGCACAGGGCTGCACGTCACCCTCCGGATCGCCGCGGACCTGCCCGCGCTGGACCGTGACCGGGAGTTGGTCCTCTACCGGGTCGCGCAGGAAGCATTGACCAACGTAGTCCGCCACTCAGGCGCCACGAAGGCCGAGCTGGGGCTAGGCCGCTCGCCCGACCGGGTGACGCTGCGCGTGCTCGACGACGGCCGGGGCCTGAACGGCGGCGCCGACAACGACGGCGTGGGGCTGCGCGGCATGCGCGAGCGCGCACTGTTCGTCGGCGCCGATCTCGACATACGGTCGCGGCCGCAGGGCGGCGTGTCCGTACAGCTTGACGTGCCGCTGGGAGATGATGGTCTGTGGTACCGCTGAAGACCCGGATCCTGCTGGCCGACGACCACGTGGTGGTACGGCGCGGGCTGCGGCTGGTGCTCAACTCCGAGCCCGACCTCGAGGTCGTGGCCGAGGTTTCAGACGGCGCCGAGGCCGTCCAGCGCGCCCTCGCCGGCGATATCCACCTGGCGATCCTCGACATCTCGATGCCGCGAATGACTGGCCTGCAGGCCACGCGCGAGATCACGCAGCGCGCACCGGACGTGCGCGTGCTGATCCTGTCGATGCACGACAGCGAGAAGTACCTTTACGAGGCGCTGCGCGCGGGCGCCTCGGGCTACGTGCTCAAGTCGGTCGCCGATCGAGATCTGGTCGAGTCCTGCCGGGCCACGATGCGCGGCGAGCCGTTCCTGTACCCAGGCGCAATCACCTCGCTGATCCGTGACTACCTCGACCGCGTCCGCGACGGCGAGGCGCCCCGGGAAGACCCGTTGAGCCCGCGCGAGAACGAGATCGTCAAGCTCATTGCCGAGAGCTACAGCAGCCGCCAGATTGCCGACGAGCTGGTGATCTCAGAGAAGACGGTCGAGCGGCACCGCGCCAACATCTTCGCCAAACTCGGGATGAATGACCGCGTGGCGCTGACCCGCTATGCGATCCGCCGAGGCCTGATCGAGCCCTGAGCGGATGGGGGCACCGCCCTCCCAGATTGGGGTCCACGCTCCATAGCCAACCGGGACCCGGTCGGCGATCCTGGACTGACCACCATCCGACCAAGGAGCGCTCCGATGGCTTCACCAATCTCCACGGTTCGCCGGCTGACCGACAGCGCCCGCGCTCGCGCGCGGACCTTTGCGCACCGCCGCGAGCTCAAGCCCCAATCACATCGCGACGCCGAGCGTCGCGCACCTACCCCCCGCGCCCGAGCGGGGTGACGGCATCCAAGACGCCCAGACCCCGGCGCCGGTCCGCAAACCCGGCGTCGGGGCGGCGTGCTCCGACTCCCGCTGCTCTCCGTCGACCTGCCGCTGCTCGACCGCGCCGTCAACACCAACCATGGCGGCCCTAGGTTCTATTTCTACCATCCCGCGGGGCCACGGCTTTGACAATGCTGCCGCGCGGAGCCTATGTGCTGGGGCCGTAGGGCTTGGTGATCAGTTCGAAGTGGTGGCCAGAAGGGTCGTCGAAATACACGCCACGGCCGCCATGGTTGTGGTTGATCTCGTTCTGCGGGCCTCTCGGCCCTGCCGAGAACGAGAGACCCTGTTCTTGGATGGCAGCCAGGGCGTGGTCAAAGACCTCATCGCTGACCAGCAGCGCGTAATGCTGGCCGGGGAACTCAATCCCCGGCTCGGCGTAATCGAGGTGCACCCCGTCATCAAGACGGACGCTGAGGAACGGCCCCGACGCCTCAGGCTCGGGCAGCCCGAGCAGGTTGCAGAGAAACTGCGCCGAGTGCTGCTTGTCCCGAGCGGCGACGGCCACGTGATCAAAACGGACAGACATCAGAACTCCAGTTGATCTGGCACCTCCACACGCTGCAGCGGGCCGCCACGCGCCGGGGATGCCGATGAGGCTCGAGGCCGCGGCCCGGTGCGAGCGGCCCAACGGAAGTTCGCGGGGCCGCTCGCCAATTCATCGGTCCGGGCCAGCTTCCCGACCGCCGTCAGGGCGTCGGGACAACCTGGATCGTGTCGCCGACCGGCCGCAGCGGCACGCTCGAGGCATCGTTGACCAGTTGGCCTGCGGAAGCGAACTGGGTCGAGCCGCCGCCGTCGAGGTTCATCGCGTCGACCGCGCCGAGCGACTGCATCACGGCCGCCTCCTCGCTAAGCGTCAGCCCGTCGCTGATGCCGCTGATCCCGTCGGCCGTAGCCAGCAGCAACCGGCCGCGGCCGTCGACCCCGACGAACGTGCGCGCGTGACGGTAGGCGGAGAACGTGTAGTCGTTGAGGTCGCGCGGGTCCAGGACGCCCTCGTCGACCGCGTCGATGTCAGGGCGACCGTCGCGCAGCAGGAGCGGCCCGGCGCTGGCGATGCTCGTGTGCGAGTCGAGCTGGACCAGCCGGCCGTCGCCGTCCCGGATCCGTTCGGACACGGTCAACGTCCGCCCGACCTGGGCGTTGGCCGTCAGCCACGCGGCTTCGGTGCCGATCGCCTGGACTGCCGAGTCGCCGGCCGGCAGCGTGCCGCCCGGTGCGCCGACCGAGACGACCCGGCCGTGGCCGTCGAGGACCGCCTGCACGGCCGGGCCGGTCGCCGGCGCGGGCGGCAGCGGCGCGCCGAACATCGGCGTGAACAGCACGATGTCGTTCGGGCCAGCGCAGAGCGTGTTCTGGCGCGACTCCGACGTCGGCGCAAAGCCCTGCACGCCGCAGTCCTCGGCGCTGCCAGGTAGCCGGTTGAGCCCGAGGAGCCGGATCGAGCTGCGACCGGCGCTCAGCGTCGCGGTCGTCGTCAGGTTCTCGATTACGGACCGCCCGCCCCGGGCGCCGTCGAGCACGAGCGCGGCGCGGTTGCCGTTGGCGAGCGACTCGAGCTGGCCGTTATAGGCCGAGATGCCGGTGTTGACGCCGTTGACGGCGGTCAGCGCGCCGCCGTCAATCGTGAAGAAGCCGCCGTTCGTGGCGACGACCGAGTCCAGCGCGGCGGACGCAGCCGGGACGGTCTGCTTGGACGCGATCGCCGTGCCGTGGTAGGCGATCACGTGGCCGTCGAACCGGGCCGGATCGACGATCGCGACGTGTAGCAGCTCGGCGTCGGGCGCCGGGGTCGGATCGAACCCGGTCCACTCGACCAGCGGTGCGAACCCGTCGGCGGTCAGCGTGCCGGCCTCGGTCGTGGCGGCCGCCTGTGTCGGAAAGTCGCCGACGCGGACGCGAACGCCCATCTCGCCGTGCGGGTCGTCGGCGTATTGCGGCCACGGAAGCACAGTCGCGGTCGGATCGAAGCCGTCGGCGCGCAGCGCCGTTTCGGTCTGCGAGGCCCAGCCGAAGCTGCCAGCCTCTGCGACCTCGGCGCTTTCGTCGAACGGGCTCGTCGCCGGCGCCTGGATCGTGACGGTCCAGTCCGGGTGCGAGGCGGCGTCGGTGAAGCTGCCGGCCAGGAGCGTCACGCCCGGCGCCGGCGAGCTCGAGCTCCACTTGATCTGCCGTACCCACGCCGCGTCGGCAGGCCCGCCGCTTCCCGGCAGAAGGGCGGGTGGGACGGGTCGGCCGGATGAGTGCCCCTTCGCGTGACCGTGGGCCTCGGCTGTCGCCGCGCCCGCCAATGCCAGCGCCGTGACGGCGCCGACCGCGCCCGTCCGCACACACACGCGCCGAAGCGCGTGCAGCTTCGCACCACACATAGCCGCTCGTCGCACCGCTTGCCTCCGGATGTTCGCTGTGAAGGAAGGCCTTACGGTAGGGGTCGGATCGCACGGGAATGTGATCCGGTAGTGACCGTGCCGTGCCCTCCATGTGACGCTCCTTCCGGCGTCTCCGTCCGCTCGACTAGGTGATCACCACCCTCTGTGTTCGTCACCGCCAAGAGCGCCGGGGGACCGTCCTTGCAATGGCACTCATCCCGCCGAGGGCGGCGCGCCGGCAGCCGCGGCGGCCGGATCGTCTTCCCAATTGATGTTCGCTGCGTCGCCTCGGTCCAGCACGTGCGGGCCGCCGGTCTTCGAGAACCCGTCCCACGCCCAGTCGACGAATGCCTCGATCTTGGCTTTGGTTCCGGTCATCAGGCTCGCGTGGACCCCGAGCCACGCCATGTGTCCGAGTTGGCCGTGGATCTCGTGATGGTGCTTCCCGACTTCGCCGATCGCGGCACCCCGCCCGATCATCGCCATGATCCCCTTATCGTGGTAGGCGAACGGCGAGCGTGATGTGCCCTCGAAGTCAGCCAGGATGTTCTTGGCGGCCCAGGTGCCGCTCTGCATCGCGACCGAGCCAAGCTGCGGGAGGCAGGTGTTGTCCTTGTCGGGGATGTTCGCGATGTCGCCGATGACGTACACACCCTCGTGCCCGGCCAGGGTCAGGTCGGGTTCGACATCGACGCGACCTCCGCGTCCTTGCGCGATCCCTCCATCAGCGGCAACTGGTGCCGCCTTGATGCCGCCGCCCCAGATAACGCAGCGCGTCGCGATCGTCGTGCCGTCCGAGAACAGCGCGTGGCCAGTGCCGACCTCCTTGACGCCCGTGCCCAGGTGAATTTGCACGCCCTTCTCCCCGAGGACCTTGGCCACGTAGGCGTGGGCCTTGTCCGAGAACGGCTTGAGTAGCGCGTCGCCGAAGTCGAGGATGTGAACCTGCGCGGCGCTGGCGTCGAGGTCACCGTACACGGCCGGAACGGTGACGTTGAGCATGTCAGCGATCGCGCCGGCCACCTCAACCCCTGTCGGGCCTCCGCCCACGATCACGAAGTTCAACGCCCCAAGCTGGATCAGCTCGGGATTGCGGTCGACCTGCTCGAACAGCCCGAGGATCCGCGAGCGCAGATTGGTCGCGTTGTCGAGCGAGTACAGCGGAAAGGAATTGTCGGGTGCACCGGGAGTTCCAAAGAAGTTCGGCTGCGACCCGGCCGCGAGCACCAGCGCGTCTCCCGACCATTGCTCCCCATCGGTCGAGGTGATCGTCCTGGTCGCCAGGTCGACCTCCGAGATCTCGGCGAGCTTGACGTCGACGTTGTGCTCGTCGGCGAACACCGCCCGCAGCGAATCGGCGATATCACTCGGCGCCAGCTGCGAGGTCGCCACCTGGTAGAGAAGCGGCTGAAACTGGTGGTAGTTGTTGCGATCGAGCAGGGTGACGTGGACGTGATCGTCCTCGGCCAAGCGCAGCGCGCACCCAAGGCCGGCGAAGCCGCCGCCCACGATCACGACGTGTCGCTTCTCGGGCGTACTCATCACCCCACCGCGCTTCGAAGAACCGGCGGGACGACAGCTCTCACGCGCGTGAGGAAAAGACCGGTCATCGGAGGCCTCCTTCGGAGCTGGGCGATTGCCAGCAAGCTACGTCGGCTCACGCCGGCAGACATCATCCGAAACGAATGATGTTGAGCCGTCGGGCCCACCACGCTCAGCGGGATCGGACGTGCGGTGCTGACGCAGGCTTGCGAGCAGCTACGCGCAGGCGGCCCGTGGTGAATCTACAACCGTGGCCAGCGGTCCCCGGGGTCAGCCAGCATCGAACTGTCGAGACTCCGCCGGATCTGTAGAAAATCTTTACGCGCACGGCGAGGCCCTGTAGACGACCTTCACATGGCCCGAGCAATCATGGCCACGGTGGATGTTCTCGCGCTTCTTTCCGCGGTACTGATGGGCGTAGCGCTGCTTGCTGTGATCTTCCTGCTGCCGAGAAAGTGACTCGTCGCCGAGCGACGGCGAGGCCTGCCTTGGTCCGAGCGCGAGGGGCATCCTCGCGGTCCTCGCGCTGGCGGGTGCGCTCGGACCGCGCCGGATCGCCCCGGCCGGGCTCGGCACGCTACGGACCGACACCCCCACGTTCGTCATCTTCCTCGTCGGCTTCATCCTCGTCTTCGCAGTGCTGACGTTCCTTACAGTGCTGGTGATCGCGCCATTCGCGCAGGCTCTCAGCTCACGGTTGATCGCCTGAGCATCGCCGGGAGGGCCTCGGTCGTCCAACTGCTCGGACTCCCGTAGCCGCCAAACCCGCCAGCGTCAGGACCGGCAACGCGCGTTCCGATACGCGCGTGATCAGACGCCCATCTGCACGGCCACGCGACCACTCTCAGCGGCTTCTCGCAACGCCTGATAGTCGCGTTCGTTCTGGTCTGCGTAGGTTTCCGCAAACGACGCCATTGCGCCATCGAAGCTGTCGCCTTGGCCGAGATAGGCGGCGATCGCGATCCGGTCGCCCGATCGAGCGTGGGCCTTCGCGAGCGTCCAGCCGCAGACCACGCCGTAGGCGGCGAGGTCCGACGGGTTCATCAGTTCGATCTCAGCGGAGCCCTTCGCATCCCAGAGCTGGCGGATGTAGAAGTCTCTTCCCTGCCCGTCGATCGTCACGATCCGCTCCCAGCCGAGCATGATGTCGGACGCCGCTTGCATCATCCGCTGACCTTCGACGACGCGCTGTCCATGCTCCACGAACTCGCTCTTGCCGAGGAACGGCTCGAGCACCGACGGCTGCGCCTCCTTGAACTGGAGGAACAGCGGATCATCTTCGTCACGGCCGAGCATGAGGAGAACCCAGGCACGGGTGCCAACGCTGCCGACACCGACGACCTTGCGCGCAGCGTGGACATAGCGATAGTTCTCGAGCAGCTTCTGACGGTCGTGAGGCAGCGAGCCGCGGTACGTGTAGAGCATGCGCCGAACCGTGTCCTCGAGGTGGGCCTGCTCGGCGCCGGGCAACACATCCTCGATCGGCGTGACCAGCGGCGGGTTGCCAACGATCCGCAGCTCACCGTTCACAGAGCCGCATAATTTTGCGAGCGCACGAAGGTTGTCCTTCGTGTGGACATGAGCAACCTCGTCCTGAAGGCGACGCAGCTGCTTGAGCGACAGCTCGTCCGCAAAGCGCTTGAGCATGCGCCCGAGGTCGAGGCGCAGGTACCAGACGTCGATGGTCCGCATCTCCGCGAATCGCCTCATTGCCTGGCGGTACTCGCGCACGGTGTTCATCACGATCGAGCGGCGGGTCGGCTCGTCGAAGCCCCGATCCCGCCCGGCAACCGCGAAGCTCGCGGCGAGTCGCTTCACGTCCCACTCAAATGGTCCCGGCAACGTCTCGTCAAAGTCGTTGATGCTAAACAGCAGCCGACGGTCGGGGGCAGCGAAGATCCCGAAATTGGACAGATGTGCGTCACCGCAGAGCTGCGCATACAGGCCAGTGCGTGGCCCGCCGGCGAGATCTGTCGCCATCAAGTACGCGGAGCCGCGGAAGAACGTGAACGGAGAGACGAGCATGCGCCCGTAGCGGATCGGGATCAGCTCCGGCAGTCGCGTGCGCGCCTGCTCCTCAAGCAGGTCCACGGGGTGCGGACGGTTCGGCGCCGGCTCCCAGTCGGCGTGGGCAGAACGAGGAATGTCTGCCCGTGCCACCCGCCCCCGCGCGGCCCGCTCGACGGGAGTGAAGTACGGCACCGCTTCTAACGGAGGCTCCGGGTCACGTGGCGCTCGAGACTCTGCTACGGCATCCAGTGCGACATCCAGAGACCCCGGTGCCGTTTCCGCAACTGCACCCAAGTCCGAGTCCGGGCTCGCCATGTATGTCCCCTTTTCCGCCTCGCCTCTCGAGTCCGCGAGCTCGCTTGCCGGTATCACAGCACATCTGGCCGCAAGCCTCGTAGGCGGTTCGCGGCGGACACGACGAAACGATTGCCCGCCCATCCGATGTGCCTGCGACATTCAAGCACGGCGCTCCGCCCACGGCTACGAGCAGGCTCTCGCAATCGGCGGCGACGTGCGAGCGTCGAGCGGTGTGCCGGCGACTTCCGAACATGGACCGCGCGGATCGCGTTGCGTTCGTGTGCCCGAGCCGGGGCGGGGAGCTGCCGCGCCAGCTGTGCGTCCAGTTCGTGAACGGCTAGCCGGCGCAGCTCCCTCCTTCGGCGGTGGGGTGTTGAACCGCAGCGTGGGCCCTGTCGCTACCGCTCCGACGTCCGTTGGCGTGGTGTCAGCTCCACGATCCCACGGGTGGTTTGGTTCGTTGACGAAGCTCATCGGATCCCAATGAGGGTTTCCCGCCCGAAGCCTCCTCTCGACGTAGGCGTGTTGCGGCGGCGACGGCGTCACGACGTGAGTGAACGCCCAGCTTCCGCAGCAAGCTCTTGACGTGGGTGTAGACGGTGCTCTGGGACAGCACGAGGTGTTCGACGATCTGCTCGGTCGAGGCGCCTTCGGCCAGCAGTTCGACGATTTCCCATTCGCGATTGGTCAGGCGGCTGTGCAACGGTCGCCATCCCGCTTCGGGAGCCTCGCGCAACAACTCCAACAGAGGCATGATCAGCTGTTGAGGGATGATCGCCTCGCCGTCGGCGGCTCGCACGACGAGGCACGCGAGCTCGGCCGGATCGATGTCCTTGGCGATATGTCCGACGGCGCCCGCGCGCAATGCCGCGAGCGCCGCCTGCTGATCGTCGACGGAGACCGTCAGGACCCGGGTCTCGGGCGAGACCAGCAACACCTGCCCGATCAACTCGACGCCACCGTCGGGCGGCAGCGCCGTATCGACGACCATCACGGTGGGGCGGTAGTAGCGCGCGAGCTCGAGCGCCTCGCGACCGTCGCCAGTGTTAGCGACGATCGCCACCCTGTCGGCCTCACATAGCGAGGTCCGCATCATGCTACGCGCGAGGCCGTCGTGATCGGCGATCAGCACCCGCAGGCGCCGATCGCCGCCGGCCAGAAGCTCCTCGCGCGTCGGGAGCTCAGAGCCGTTCTCCTCTCGGATCATCGCTCACTCCCCTCACGCCCGTCGATCGCGCCCGGCGCAACCCTAGGGAGCATCGTGACCACCTCGCTTCCTTGCGACCGGCGAGCGGTCGATCGGTACGGTCAGATCGAGCGCGCGGGCGCGGGCCATCTCGGCGATCTCGGGGGGTCCGAGCCGGACGGCGCGCTCGTATGCGGTCTGCGCCGCACTGTGGTCGCCTTGCGTTTCGAGCAGGACACCGAGGTAGAACGCGCCCACTCCGTGCCCGCGCTGATCGGCGCGGCGGAAGGCAGCCGCGGCGCCCACCAGATCTCCTTCCTGTTCGAGCAGCACACCGAGGTGGAACGCGCCGTCGGCATCACCCCGCTCGTCGGCGCGGCGGAACGCGGCGTCCGCACCGGGGTGATCTCCCCGGTGTTCCAGCAGCACACCGAGGTTAAACGCGCCCTGGGCATCCCCGCGCTCGTCGGCGCGGCGGAAGGCAGCCGCGGCGCCCACCAGATCTCCTTCCTGTTCGAGCAGCACACCCAGGTTCGAGGCGGCTTCAGGATCACCGCGCTCATCCGCGCGGCGGTACGCGTCCTCCGCGCCCAACACATCCCCCCGTTGCGCGAGCAGCACACCGAGGTTGAACGCGCCGTCAGCATCCCCCCGCTGATCGGCGCGACAGTACGCGGCCTCCGCACCGAGGAGATCTCCCCGGCGTTCCAACAGCACACCGAGGTTGGACGCGCCCGCCGGATCGCCACGCTCGTCGGCGTGGCGATACGCATCCTCCGCGCCGACCAGATCGCCCTCTCGCACCAGCAGCGCACCGAGGTTGGAGGCGGCTTCAAGGTCACCGCGCTCATCGGCGCGGCGGTACGCGTCCGCCGCTCCCAACACGTCCCCCCGTTGCGCTAGAAGGCCGGCCAGGTTAAACGCGCCGTCGGCATCCCCCCGCTGATCGGCGCGGCGGAACGCGGCCTCCGCACCGAGGAGCTCTCCCCGGTGTTCCAGCAGCACACCGAGGTTAAACGCGCCGTCGGCATCCCCCCGCTCATCAGCCCGGCAGAACGCGGCCTCCGCACCGAGGAGCTCTCCCCGGCGTTCAAGCAACACACCGAGGCTAAACGCGCCACGGGCATCCCCACGCTCGTCGGCGTGGCAGTACGCGGCCTCCGCGCCGGCCAGGTCGCCCTCTCGCTCGAGAACCGCACCGAGGTTTGTGGCGGCTTCGCCCGGGTTGTCGAAGTCCGCGTCAGGACGAGTGGCGCTCTGCGCACTGACGAGCTCGTCTCGCGACTCTGCTGGCACCTCGAGGGCGGAGGCGCCGGCGACGGGATCGCCCTGCGGTCCGCGAGTGTGCACCGGCTCCGATCCGGCCATCCCGCTGCCGACCTCAGCCGACACCGCCGCGGCGGCACGATCCATTGCCGGCGCCGCTTCGGCACCCCGGGGGTTGTCGACGATGAGCAGCCCTCTGCGGCGGCTCAGGAACCACATGGCAGTGGCGAGAGTCGCCAGCGCCAGCACGATGAGAAGTACCAGCAAACCCGTCGACGGCGAGCCGCCGGGCTGCACCGCCGGCCGCCGGCCGCGACGCGCTGTCGGTCCCGGCAGCGGGTGGTGCCGCGTGCTTGATGGTGACGGCTTCGGCCGCGAGGACGGCTTCGGCCGCGAGGACGGCTTCGGCCGCGAGGACGGCTTCGGTGTGCGCTCGCTGCCGGTGCCGGACTTGTCCAGCTCGGCGAATGTCCGCGGCCCGGCGATCCCATCGACCTGCAAACCGTGAGCGGCCTGGAAGCGCATCACCGCCGCTTCCGTGAGCGGACCATAACGACCGTCGACCGGGCCAGGTACATAACCGGCCCTCGCCAGACGACGCTGTAGCGCACGCACAGGTCCGGAGCCGTGTCCGGCGTAACCCACGCCTGGATACAGGACAACCGACGTCCCGCTCAGAGCAGCGCGCGTGACCGGGCCGGCGATCCCGTCGACCCGCAAACCGCGGGCGGTCTGGAAGCGAATCACCGCCGCTTCCGTGAGCGGACCATAACGACCGTCGACCGGGCCAGGCACATAACCGGCCCTAGCCAGACGATGCTGCAGCTCACGCACACGTCCGGAGCCGTGTCCGGCGTAACCCACGCCTGGATACAGGACAACCGACGGCCTCATCAAAGCGGCGCGGGTCACCGGACCGGCGATCCCGTCGACCTGCAACCCGTGAGCAGCCTGGAAGCGACTCACCGCCGCTTCCGTGAGCGGGCCATAACGACCGTCGACCGGGCCAGGCAAATAATCGGCCCTCGCCAAACGACGCTGCAGCAGCACGCACACGCGCACGCACCGCGCCGGTCCGGCTGGAGTAGCCGCTCCCCAGCGCCAGGACGACAGCGCCAGCTTGAGCGACATGCGCAGATTGTTGTTTGGGGTGGGTGGTCGGGGACTTGGCATGCGAGCCGCTCGCCGAGCCCGCCAGCGCTGAAGCTGGCGCAGCGCCTGCGAGAAGCACGCTTGCTGCGATCAATACGACTAGACGTTTCGTGGACGAGACCGCACCGAACAGGAGCCCTCGCCCGAGGCATGCTTGATGCTCGAGCCCAGACCGCTCGCCAGCACCGCACACCGCGGCTCTGACAGGCATACAGCCATCCGTCCACGCCCAAATAGAGCGTGACATGAGTCGTTCTCCTATTGCTAGCTAGACAGGGATGCACCCGGGCTCAAAGACCCGGCTGCGAGAACCTGGGAGACCGACTCCGGCGTTAGCCAGGGCGCTCTAGCAACAGGACAAACGGCTCCAACGCCCGCGACCTCGCGAACGTCCGAAGCGTCCAGCTCACATGTGGCACATAAAGCGTCGCCAGCGCAGGCTGCGCCGCGACACCAGAGAAGAAGCCGCCCGAACCGGCACCGGCAGCGGAAGAAACACCGCCCCCAAACGGCACACCGCTCGGAATCGGCGCCGAGGAACCGGGCGCGAAAGTGGGCGAGGACGACAGATCTTTGACGCCTACTCCCGGCCGCAAGGAAGGTCGGCCTCGGGATCGGCAGGAGAGAGGGATTCAGGTTTGACATCCTGGCCGGCAGCTGCGTCGCCAAACCCGCCCACGGGGACACGTGAGTCACAGGCGCGACCGCCCGCATAACCGGCGCGGAATCGGCCAAGCCGACCGCCTGGGTGACCGGCGCCAGCGCTGGGGTGACCGGCGCGACCGTCTGCGCGACCGGCGCCAGCGTTGGGGTGACCGGCGCGACCGCCTGAACGACCGGCGCGACCGTCTGCTCGACCCCCGCGGCAGTCTGCTCGACGGGCGCGGCAGTCTGCTCGACGGGCGTGACTGGCGTGGCCATCTGTGCGACCGGTGTGACGGTCTGTGCGACCGGCGTGACCGTCTGTGTGACCGGCGTGAGCGTCTGCTCAACCGGCGTGACTGGCGTGACCGCCTGCTCGAGCGGCGTGACCGTCGAGATCGCCTTCGTGACCGGCGCGGTGACCGCGGTGTGTGTGACCGGCGCGAGCGCCGACGTGACTGTTGAGACCGCCTGCGTGACCGGCGCCAGCGCCTGCACGACCGGCGCGGTCACCGTGGCCGAGCCGCCTGCGTAACCGGCGCCAACGCCTGCACGACCGGCGCGGTCACCGTGGCGAGCGCCTGCGTAACCGGCGCCAAGGCCTGCACGACCGGCGCGGTCACCGTGGCGAGCGCCTGCGTAACCGGCGCCAACGCCTGCACGACCGGCGCGGTCACCGTGGCGAGCGCCTGCGTGACCGGCGCCAGCGCCTGCGTGACCGGCGCGGTCACCGTGGCCAGCGTCTGCGTGACCGGCGCCAGCGCCTGCGCGACCGGCGCGGTCACCGTGGCGAGCGCCTGCGTGACCGGCGCCAACGCCTGCGTGACCGGCGCCAACGCCTGCGTGACCGGCGCGGTCACCGTGGCGACCGTCTGGGCGACCGGCGTCAACGCCTGCGTGACCGGCGCGGTCACCGTGGCGACCGTCTGGGCGACCGGCGTCAACGCCTGCGTGACCGGCGCGGTCACCGTCGCGACCGTGTGGGCGACCGGCGTCAACGCCTGTGTGACCGGCGCGGTGACCGTGGCGACCGTCTGTGTGATCGGCGCGGTGGTCGTCGAGACCGCGTGCGTGACCGGCGCCAGCGCCTGCGTGACCGGCGCGGTGACCGTGGCGACCGTCTGCGTGATCGGCGCGGCGGTCGTTGAGACCGCGTGCGTGACCGGCGCCAGCGCCTGCGTGACCGGCGCGGTGACCGTGGCGACCGCGTGCGTGACCGGCGCGACCGTCTGCGTGACCGGCGCGGTGACCGTCGAGACCGTGTGCGTGACCGGCGCGGTGGCCGCCGACGCCGTGCTCTGGACCGGCGCGGTGGCCGTCGAGACCGTGTGCGTGACCGCCGCCACCGCCTGCGTGACCGGCGCAGTGGCCGACGAGCTCGTGCCCGTGCCTGACGAGCCCGAGGAGGTCGGAGTCGACGAGGTCGGGGCCTTGACCGACGCAGTGGCCGACGAGACCGTGTGCGTGACCACCGCCACCGCCTGCGTGACTGGCGCGGTAGCCGACGAACTCGTGCCCGTGCCTGACGAGCCCGAGGAGGTCGGAGCCGACGAGGGTGTCGGAGCCTTGACCGACGCAGTGGCCGACGAGACCGTGTGCGTGACCGGCGCGCTGGCCGACGAGACCGTGTGCGTGACCGCCGCCACCGCCTGCGTGACCGGCGCGGTAGCCGACGAACTCGGTGCCCGTGCCTGACGAGCCCGAGGAGGTCGGAGCCGACGAGGGTGTCGGAGCCTTGACCGACGCAGTGGCCGACGAGACCGTGTGCGTGACCGGCGCGCTGGCCGACGAGACCGAGTGCGTGACCGCCGCCACCGCCTGCGTGACCGGCGCGGTAGCCGACGAACTCGTGCCCGTGCCTGACGAGCCCGAGGAGGCCGGAGCCGACGAGGTGTCGGAGCCTTGACCGACGCAGTGGCCGACGAGACCGTGTGCGTGACCGCCGCCACCGCCTGCGTGACCGGCGCGGTAGCCGACGAACTCGTACCCGTACCTGACGAGCCCGAGGAGGCCGGAGCCGACGAGACCGGAGCCGTGACCGGCGCAGTGGCCGACGAACTCGTGTCCGTACCTGACGAGCCCGAGGAGGCCGGAGCCGACGAGACCGGGGCCGTGACCGAGGCGCTGGCCGACGAGACCGTGTGCGTCACCGCCGCCACCGCCTGCGTGACTGGCGCGGTGGCCGACGACGTCGTGCTCTGGACTGGCGCCGTGCCCGTCGTGGTCGGGGCAGTGCCCGAGGAGGCCGTGACCGGCGCGGTCGCCGACGAGCTCGTGCTCGTGCCCGAAGAGGTCGTGCCCGACGAGGCGGTGAGCTGCGCGGCGGCCGACGAAACCGCGCCGGTAGCACTCGAAATGAGCGACGAGCTGTCAGCTGCTGACGCGCTCGCTGTACAAAGTGCGCTAGCTCCCAGAGCGAGGGTGCTTACCGCGATTGCTACACCAAATCTGGGACGGGCCCATGGCACCATCGACTCTTAATATACCCCTCGTTGTCGGATTCAACCTGAATCTAGAAGGGGATATATCTACCCATCTCTCGCGTGCTCCGCGGACGGTCTGCGCGAGCTTCACCTCAACATCCTTCCCGTCGCCGTCGGTCGCATTTGTTGCGCGGACACCTCCGACGCGGCGGATTCACAGTTGTCAGTTGTGACACAGACGTGACCCGAGCCGCGAATGGCTGCCGCTGAGGTCTCGCCCACGCCGGGTGTACCGGCCCGGCTAAACAGTCGAGGGACGGACGGTGAGCGTGAGGGTCTTCCTGGTCTTCCAGGCCTTGCCGTGCTTCATCTGCACGCGGATCTGCATCGTCGTGCCCGGGACCAGGTGCTTATGCCAGCGCTGGGCGACCTTGAGGGTGTTGACCCCCTTGGGGCCGTGCACGATGACGACGGCCACCTGCTTCCACGTCACGCGGGGCTTCGTGGCTTTCGCGAGGTCCTTCTTGACTGGGGGCACGACCTTCTTGGCCATCAGGGCGACACGGATGTCGGCCTTGGCCGAGAGCTTGAAGGTCAGCTCCGTCTTGGGGTAGGTGCAGTGATCACACCAGGTGACGGTCGCGCTGTGGAGCTTGATCGCCTCGATCGTGACCGGCGTGATCTGCTTCGGTTTCGCCTCGACCGGGGGAGTGCGGACGGGCTGACTGACGGCGGGAGCCCGGCCAGGGCTCACGACCGGAGGCGCGGCGCCGACCGGCGTCGTCGCTGTTCCCCCGCCCGGCGCCGACGGCGGTGTGCCGACGGCCCCACCGTTGCCGGCACCGTTCACCTGCACGAGCGAGATCGAGTGCGCCGGAAACGTGAGATCAACGGCACCATCGCTCACGTTCGCCGTTGAGGACGTCGTGGTGACGGCGGTGGGGTCGCTGCTCGTATTGAAGCTGAGCGCGTCTGCTCCGTTCAGCACGGTAACGGTCGCCTGACCGTCGATGCCCGAGCCGTTGAGATCGAGCTCGGAGGAGACCGAGTCGGTCGGGCTGCGGTTGATGACGACGGTGTCGATCGCGCTGCCGTTCCCGTTCTCGGCCGCGACCACGCTCAGGTCAGCGACCGTGGTTGTGCCCGAGGTGGTGAGCACGGGGTTGTTCAGCGTCGTCGTCCCGAGGAGCGTGCCGCCGGCCATCGGTTCAAACAGCTTGCAGTACTCGCCAGTCGGCTGGACCACGGTTCCCGGCCCTGGCGTCACGATCGCCCCCGTCGTGGCGAACGGGGCCGCGTCCGGCAGACCCGCCGTCACGTTCGCGGCTGCCGGCATCTCGGCGGTCAGCAGCTGCCGGTCGCCGACCGTGATCCCAAGCGTGATCCAGTCCGCCAGCTGGCTGGCGTTGAGCAGCGCCTCGTCAAGCGAGTCGTAGAAGTACGGCTGCAGCCCGGGGTCCGGCGTGTCGCCGATGATCGAGCCGTACTCGCTGACGTCGAGTGGGATCGGGTGTCCCGCGGCGCTCTGGATCGCCGACTGCCAGCCCTGCAGGTTCGCCACCTCGGAGTCCGGCGCGGTCATGATCGTCTTCTCGAAGTCGTCAATGTCGCCCGCGGTGTCCTTGATCGCCTCGTAGGGGTGCACCTGGAGGCAGTCGTAGGGGAGGGTCGAGCCCATGTCTTGGAGAAAATTGGTCGTCGTATCCGTGGAGCAGACCTGGATGTTCGGGTTGGCCTGCTTCATCGCCTGGTAATAGGCGTTGAACCCGTCGTGCGGCCCGGACTTGTAGCCGGCCGTGATCTGCAGGCCGTTCGTGGGAATCGCCCCGTGGACCCCGTCGCCGAACGTGATCTCGCCGGTCGTATCGTCGATCGTGTACACATTCGCGCCGGCGGCGGCTTTGGCCAGCGAGCTGACCTCTGTCCACTGCTGACCGCCGACCAGGATCGTCTGCGACCCGGGGACGACCGGCGGGAACCTCACGAAGAAGCTCTGGTTCCGGGTGCCCTCAGAGAGGTCAGCCTGAGGCGACCGGTCGGCGGCTCCCACCACTGGCTGCGCGGTGAAGCTCGTTGTGCCCCCATAGATGTACTCGCAGTCCGTCGTGCCGACGCACGTCGAGGGGCCGCCGACGCTTACCGGGGTGCCGTTGCGCCACGAGTTCGCTGCGCTCTGCTCCTCGTTGCCGACCTCCCACACGGGTACGTCGTAAGGCTGCGAATGCCCGTTCGCCGCCCGCTGGGCGACCCAGGAGTTGCTCTGGTCCATACCCGTCATGTACTCGACTTCGTCTGCCGCGTCCTGCGCGCTTCCGGTGGAGAAGTTGGTGGTCATGACGCCGCTCGCGCCCGTGTCGTCCAGCAGCGCGCCGAACTCGTCAGGGCCGACGGTCGAGGGGCTCGAGGCGGTATTCGGCCCATAGGCGTTACCCTGCCGCTGGGACTGCGGCCCGATTGCCCGCTTCCACTGGTAGAAGTCGGCGGTAATCCCGCCCGGGAACCGAAGCGAGCCGGTGAAGACGTCGTCGCTCAGGTCCGTCAGGAACGACGGGAAGAAGGAGTCCGTGCTGGAGTCGAAGCTGCCCATGCCGGCGAACGGGTACAGGTAGTCGCTGCCCATCACCGCCGGTGCGATCGTGCCACGCGCCTGGCCGGTCTCGATGTCGATCGACGTCGTCGCGGCCGCCGTGCGGGCGAGCGCCGCCCCCGAGAACCCACACACCACCACACCCACGGCAAGCAGCCGCCAGATCCTGCAGACAAGCGGCTGACCCTGACAGCGTCTCAGCCGTGAACTCACTCGATCCTCCCGGTTTGAGATAGCCCCGCCGTTCGGAGCGCCCGTCCCCTCAACGGTGCTGCGGCCATCCCTTACGCGCATCACGATAGCTCTCTACCCCGAAGGGGCAGGCAACGCTCGTTCGCCACTCACAAGCGCGGTCTTATTCGGCGGAGCGTTGGCTCTGTCCACGCTGGCGTCCGGCGCCGCCGGACCACTTGTCCGGGCGGCGCCGGTAATCGCTCAGGCGGGCTTCGTGTGGCTGACCGAGGTGCCGATCCCCGTCGCGAGCGGGTCGCCCGGGTACTCGTAGAACCGGCCCGGCTGCGACGTCTGTACGCCGTACCCGATTCCGAGTGCCTCGAGGGCCCCGCGCACGCCGGCGACCGTCGGCCAGTCGTAGTTCTCAAAGCCGACATCGTTCGGCGGACCGATCTGCTTGTTGCCGAGTTCCCCTTGGGCGAAGCGGACCAGGGCGCGGTGGACGGCCTCGGTTCCCATCGCCTCGGCGCAAAGCCGGGCGCCGACGTCCTCGCCGCGCTTCGCGAACGCGCTGACCCCGATCAGATACAAACTGATCTCAATCGTCTCGACGACCTCCAGCGTCTCGAACAGTCCGATGCCGCCGGCGCCGAACGCGGCGTCGGGGAACCAGTACTTGGTCGTCAGCGGCTGACCGCCGGCATCTTTGAGCGCCTCGACGTGTAGGTACTCCGTGGTGACCGCGTTTCGCAGCACGGGCACGAATGCCTCAGACGGCGTGCCCGGCGCGTTCTCGATCGCCGCGGAAACGAACGTCACTCCGAGCTGCTCCTCGGTGACGAGGAAGTCGAGCACGTCACTGATGCCGTCCCTATCGCCCTGCGATGCTGCTGCTGCCGTCTGTTCGATGGTGGACACTTCCAACCTCCGATCGTAGGTGGATGACGAGACTCCATGGGGTCAGGCATCCGTGGTTGCGCGTAATGACTGCGGGCCTGACTGTGGGACCCGGATGTCCGTCGCCCCTTCCGCATGGGTCCCTCAGGTCCCGAGCGCAGACACGGCCCGCTCGCCCTCGCCGCGAGCGTTCTCGGTCGCCCAATTCAGTGCGTAGTCGGCGACGTCTTCCCATCCGCCCTGTCCCAGCGTGTAGTGAGCACGGTCTGGGAACGCCTTGAGCTCGGTGATCGCGGTCGAGTGCTTGTAGTGCTTGAGGTTCGCCTTATTGAGGGCGAGCGGCTCCAGGTGGTCCTTCCCGCCACCGATCAACAGCAGCGGCGCTCGCTCGTCGTTGTTGAAGTCGACGTAGGTGTCCTGGTGCCCTGGAGTGAAGTTGGCAAGCACCCCGTCCCACACGAATCGGCCCGGCGCCGGGATGTGGTAACGGATGTAGACCTTGTCTGACTCCTCCTGGCTCAGCGTGTTGGCAAACGCGTAGTGAAACTGCTTTGCCGTGAACGGGACCGCGCGATGGCGGTTGGCGGGGTTCTTCAGCACAGGAAAGCCGGCCTTGACCTGCGCCGGCGGCAGCGTCCGCACCCCCTCGGGAGCCCCGGAGTCGATCGCCACACCCACCGCCCCTAGGCCGTGGTCGAGGAGGATCTGGACGATCAGGCCACCGAACGAGTGGCCCATCAGGATCGGCGGTTGGTCGAGCTCTCCGATGATCCGCTCGTAATTCTCCACGACGGCGGGAACCGTCAACGCCTCGATTGGGCCGGGGTCGTCGTTGAGCGCCTCGACCTCGCCCTCGAGACCCGGGTAGGGCGGTGCGAGCACGCGGTAACCGCGATCGGCATACCGCTCAACCCACTTCTCCCAACTGCGAGGAGTCATCCACAATCCGTGGACCAGGACAATGGCCGGCTTGCCGTTCGAGGATGCATCTGAGGTCACAATGGCTCCTGACATCGCAAATTTCGGTGTCGACCACGAAGCGTCGACACCCGCGCCGACTCAAAGTCAGAGCCGGAAACCGCCGCTCGCCGAGAACTAGGGCAAAGCTCACACCCACCCGGCCGCTACCAAATCGACGTCCTTAGTAGCGACCTGGGAGAGTGGCTAGCTACTGATGGGTCACGCGGGAACTGCGACCCTTGGCTCAGTGCCTACGGCTTCCAGTGCCGCGAGGATGACCTCGGTTACAGCGTCTGGTTGAGAGATCATGACAACGTGGGAGCCGCCGTCGATCTCAGTGATCGTGGCTCCGGCACGTTGGGCCATCGACCTGACGATGTCGGCGCCGGCAGCCTTGTCCTTTGTGCCGACTGCCGCCCATGCCGGCAGGTCCTTCCATGCCGGGCGCGCGTTCTTCTCCGCGAACGCGGCACCCGCGACCGGGCGCTGGGAGCATCCCAGCACGTCGGAGTCCGCCTGTGGCAGGTCGGCGGCGAAGATCTCGTGGAACTTCGCGGGGTCGACGATCGCCTCGCCCGCCGTTTCTGAGCCCTGCCCGGTCGGGTACTGGCTCTCAAGCAGCGCGGGGTAGAGGATGCTGTCCTTTGAGGTGGCCAGAATCTCGCCGAGTGTCTCGCCCTCGTCAGGGGCGAAGGCGGCAACGTACACCAGGCCGACCACGTTGGTGGTCTGAGGGACTGCGTTGGTGATGATCGCGCCGCCGTACGAGTGCCCGACGGCCACTACTGGGCCTGTGATCTGGTTGATGGCGCTGGCTACATAGGCGGCGTCGAAGGCGACACCTCGCAGCGGGTTGACGATCGCCCGGACGGGCACATCAGCCTTCAGTAGCCGTTCGGTGACGCCCGCCCAACTACCGGCGTCAGCGAACGCGCCGTGAACGAGAACGACGGTCGGGCCAGCGGCCTCCGAGAATGAATCAGTCATTGCGGCCTTCCTAGGTCACGCGAGATGTGAGCCGAATGACGCCTAGACATGCTGGAGCGTGCGGCTAGTGGCGGCACAACCCTTCGTCCTTCGGCCTCTCCACCGTAGTGCTTCCCACCCAGGTCCGCAAGGGCGCCTGACAGTCGAGCTCCACAGACTCAGCCGAGTCAGGGACGGTTCGGCGTTCCCCGGGCGACCTTCGCGCTACCGGGCGGGTGCCGGGCGGGGTTCGTGCGAATCGCCCACGATGCAATAGGCCCACGATGCAATAGGAGTAGTGTCGCTTGAGAGCTGGCCCGGCGGCCAGAAGAGTTGGTCCAGGCTTGCATGCCACCGACGGCGCAACTGCGCTACGAGGCTGAAGGGGGGACCAACTGGATTTTGACCGTTGGGCTTGCGCCGACGTCCGATCGGCGCTGCTCCGTCAAACGTGGTGGCGGCGTCGCCAATTCGGATCGCGTCGGCCACGGCGCTTGTGTGCCCCGAGCCTCAATCCGGGCGAGAAACAGCGACCCGCGCTTTTACCCACTTGACCCGATCGTTCGACTGGCCGAGTTCGCCCCGGCGCGACAGCCATCGGTCGCACAACCTACCCGTACTGATCCGCGACAGGAAGGGGCCTAACCATGGCCGTAGGAATCCGAATCAAGCTCGCAGGAGTCACCGAAGAGCAGTTCGACGCGCTGAACAAGCACGTTGATCCGGCAGGCAACCCCCCGAAGGGCCTGCTGTTTCACGCCTCGGGCCCGATCGACGAAGGATGGGGCGTGATCGACTTCTGGGAGTCACGCCAGGACTTCGACGCGTTCGAGCCGCGGATCGGAGCCGCGGTGGCAGCCGCCGGCGGCCAACTGCAGGGCGCACCGGACATCAAGCAGTTCTCGGTTCACGAGACCTTCGCGGGTTAGTTCCCGCGTGAGTCGTTACGTAGGTCGCCCAGGCATCAACTGGGCTCCTACGTAGCGGCATGAGTGCTGGAATGCGTCCCATGACCGACGACGCCGACGCGACCCCTGCCACG
The DNA here is from genome assembly GCA_963805095.1 of uncultured Solirubrobacterales bacterium. GTDB lineage: Bacteria > Actinomycetota > Thermoleophilia > Solirubrobacterales > Solirubrobacteraceae > Palsa-465. The sequence continues at coordinate 1,175,101 of CAWDSW010000003.1, read as the reverse complement.
CCTGATCCTGACGACCACGTCGCCCGCCTGCAGGCGCAGATCGACGACGCCAAGGCCCGCCGCGCGGGCTATCGCGCGAAGGCCGCCGAGACAGTCGCCCGAGGAGGCCCGGTGCGCCCGACGGACGAGCAGTTGGGGATTGTCAAGACCGACGACACGGTTGGCAGGATCGCCGCTGACGCGGGCCAGGAGGCCCGGAGCAGACTGAGTCGCCTGATGTCGCGGTTCGGGCGCCGTGGGAAGAAATAGTGCGGACTGCCCCCTCCGTCGACGAGGTTGTCGCGTATTGCCGTGCGGTCTCGAACGGCACCAGTGATCTCACCCTGATTCGGCTCGCCAGCCTAGGAACTGAACGCCGCTAGAACTCGTTCCAGGTCGGACGTGTCCGGTGCGGGCCGGACAAGGCTGTGCACGCCCGTGCGTGTTTTTGCGGAAGGTTCCCCGGCCGTCCCGCTATCGCTATAGTCGAACGTGGTTGGCACTCTCGGGCCAAGAGTGCCAAAACCTCCTCAATCGAGCCCTCACTGGAGGCCGCATCTCATGAAGCTCAAGCCCCTCGGCGACCGCGTGATTGTGCGCGCGATCGACGAGGAAGAAACGACCGCGGGCGGGATCGTGCTGCCTGACACCGCGAAGGAAAAGCCCCAGAAGGGCAAGGTCGTCGCCGTCGGTGACGGCAAGATCAGCGAGGACACGGGCAAGCGCATCCCGCTGGACGTCGCCGAGGGCGACGAGGTCCTGTACAGCAAGTATGGCGGCACCGAGATCAAGGTCGACGGTGAGGAACTGCTGGTCCTGCGCGAGTCCGATGTACTCGCCAAGGTCCAGTCCTAAGGAGATCAGGGACACATGCCCCACAAGGAACTCAAGTACGCAGAGGACGCTCGCAAGGCCCTCGAGGGCGGAGTCGACGCGGTGGCTAACGCCGTCAAGGTGACGCTCGGCCCGAAGGGTCGCTACGTCGTCCTGGACAAGAAGTTCGGCGCCCCGACGATCACCAACGATGGTGTCACCATCGCCCGTGAGATCGAGGTCGAGGACGTCTTTCAGAATCAGGGCGCGCAGCTGGTCCGCGAGGTCGCCACGGCGACCAATGATGTTGCCGGCGACGGCACCACGACCGCGACGGTGCTGGCCCAGGCGATGGTCCACGCCGGCATGAAGAACGTCGCCGCCGGCGCTAACCCGCTCGGGCTCAAGCGCGGGATCGAGAAGGCCGTCGACGACGTCGTGAAGAACATCGAGTCGCAGTCGAAGGAGATCTCGGGCAAGGATCAGATCGCGCGGGTCGCGACGATCTCTGCCGGCGATGACGAGATCGGCGACGTGATCGCCGACGCGATCGAGAAGGTCGGCAAGGACGGGGTGGTCAACGTCGAGGAGGGTCAGACCTTTGGCATGGACCTCGAATTCACCGAGGGCATGCAGTTCGACAAGGGCTATATCTCGCCCTACATGGTCACCGACCAGGATCGGATGGAGGCAGTCCTCGAGGACCCCTACATCCTGATCGTCAACCAGAAGATCGGCGCGGTCCGCGATCTGCTGCCGGTGCTCGAGCAGACGATTCAGTCCGGCAAGCCGTTTCTGATCGTCGCCGAGGACGTGGAGGGCGAGTCGCTCGCCACGCTCGTCGTCAACAAGCTCCGCGGCACGTTCACCGGTGTCGCGGTCAAGGCGCCGGGCTTCGGCGACCGTCGCAAGCGGATGCTTGAGGACATCGCGATCCTGACCGGTGGTGAGGTGATCACCGAGGAGATGGGCCTCAAGCTCGAGAACACCCAGATCTCGCAGCTCGGCCGCGCCCGTCGGGTGGTGGTTGCCAAGGACACGACCACGATCGTCGATGGCGCCGGTGAGAGCGATGGGATCAAGGGTCGGATCAACCAGATCAAGAACGAGATCGATAACACCGACTCGGACTTCGATCGCGAGAAGCTCCAGGAGCGCCTCGCGAAGCTCTCGGGTGGTGTCGCCGTCGTCAAGGTCGGCGCGGCCACTGAGACCGAGATGAAGGAGAAGAAGCATCGCGTCGAGGACGCGCTGCAGGCGACCCGCGCGGCCCTCGAGGAGGGCATCGTGCCGGGCGGCGGCATCGCCCTACTGCACGCGCAGAAGGCAATCCAGCTCGACCAGTTCGAGGACGAGGACGAGAAGACCGGCGCGAAGATCGTGCTGCGCGCGCTCGAAGAGCCACTTCGCCAGATCGCCCACAACGGCGGCCTCGAGGGCTCGGTCGTCGTCAACGACGTCCGCAAGGCGAAGAAGGGCCAGGGCCTGAATGCAGCCACCGGCGAGATCGTCGACCTGGTCGCCGAGGGCATCATCGACCCGGCGATGGTCACGCGCTCCGCGCTCCAGAACGCGGCGTCGATCGCCAAGAACATCCTCACCACCGAGGCGATCGTCGCGGAGATCGCGGACACCAACGGCGGTGGCGGCGGAATGCCCGACATGAGCGGGATGATGTAGCTAGAGCGCCTCGACTCCCCACGACCGTCCCGTCCGATCTCCTCGGCGCTTAGATGAGTAGGTCGGGAAGGGACGGTCGTACGAGGTTCTTGCCCGAACAGTCACCCAACTCGCCGAGGAGGTCTTGTGACGCGCTTACGTCTAGCCGCCGCCACGCGGCGCTGGGCGGCCTGTCGCTTGGCCCAATGTCGGCATTCAAATAGACCCACACCAGAGAACGCCACCTCCGCCCCGGTGTCGTCGATCACCGACGATCGCGTACGCTGCGGTCAGCGGCCATCGCCGCCGGCTGCGGCTCAGACACGATCGGCCCGCTCGGCGTCGGCGGTTGAGCGGCTCGTCACGAGGTCTTCGCCTGCGGCGGCGGCGGCCGGATAACCGGTCACGGCGGTCAGGTACGCGTTGCGCTGTAGAACGCTCACGTGCAGGGGTCCGTCCGCGGACGCGCGAACGGTGGCTGTTCGCGGCTGGTCACGCAACAGTGCGATCTCGCCGAAGCAATCGCCGCACCCGAGCGTCAGGATCGCGCGTCCATCTAGGACCACGTCCGCCCAACCGGCCTCGACGATGTAGAAGCGTGTCCCAAGCTCTCCCTGCTCGAACACCGTCTGCCCAGCCTTAAACTCTGCGTGTTCAATCCCGCCGCCCAGCTGTTCGATCGTTGAGGCTGGAAGCACGCGCAGCATGTGGATTCCGCGCAAGATCTCGATGTCTGCGTCGCGCACACGCACCCGTGCATCAAGCCGGCGGAGCGCCGGCCAACTGGCGGCCACGGCCACCGGCGCGAGCAGCCCGACCGAGGCAAGGGCAAGGCGAACGCCGAGCAGCTCGATGATCAACGGCGTGAGGAGGCCGCCGACCGCGACTCCGAGCGTGAGGATCGCCTCAAAGCCCGTGAACATGCGCGCGAGGACGGTCTCATCAGCGAGCCGGGCCAAGAGAGTAAAGCCGCCGACGTCGATCAGGGCGTTGCCGATGCCGACTAGGCCGAGCAGGGTGATTGCCGCGGCCTGCTCGGGAATGACGCCGATCACGGCCAGCGGCGCCCCGAAGAGCGCTACGCCGACGCCGAGCCAGCGGGCGAGCCCGCCACGCCGAACCAGTCCGAACGCGAGGATCGACCCGAGCACGCCACCGGCTCCGACGGCCGCATTCAGGACGCCGACACCTGGAGCTCCCGCATCCAGGGTGTCGATCGCGAGAACCACGACAAACACGCTGAGACAGCCGCGGGTGAACGTCTGCACAATGCCGAGCGCGGAGATGAGAGCGAGCCCGCGATCGGCCGCGATGGTGGCGAACCCCTGCAGCATCTCGCGACCGCCGCCGCCGGCCTCGGCTCGCGGCGGCGCGTCGTACGGAAGCCCGACAACCAACGAGCCGGCCAACAGCGACGCAGCGGCGCACGCCGCAAACACGGCCGCCGGTCCGCTCACCGCCAGCAGGACGGCCGCGGCAGCCGGGCCGCCGAGCGTGGCGAGCGAGTCCAGCATCCCGCGCACCGCGTTCGCGCTCGTCAGCTGTTCAGGAGACGTGCACAACGCGGGCATCAGGGCCGAGTGCGCCGGGCGGTACAGCGCCTGCGCGACCGTGGCGACGACGGCCACGCCGTACACCAACACCGCGGGGCCGCCAGCGGCCGTCACCAACGCGGCGCCTCCCAACATCGCGGCGCGGATCAGACCAACCCAGACCAGCACCCGCTCACGTCGCACACGGTCGGCTACGGGCGCAAATAACGGCGCCAGCACCGCCGCCGCCGCCATGCGCGCACCCGTGACGACGCCGACCGCGACAACGCCACCAGCGCGGAACGCCACGACGCCCAGCCCGACCATGAAAGCGGTGTCGCTTGCCCAGATCGCACCGAAAGAGACCTCGGCGCGGCGGAGCGGGACGCTGTGCGCCACCTCCCCGAGCGCGTCCGCCCAGATGCGGATCCTCGGGAAGCAGCGACGCAACATAGCGCGCGACTATCGCAGAGCACTCACGGCAGCTGCGGCATCGTCACTGTGCTTGCGAGGCTGTCGGCAACGCCTCGGCCCCGAGCTTGCCGTGCGTGGCAGCTGAAGCTTGGAGCCCCGACCCCTGTGTTGAGCGCTGGAAGAACCGGCGCAGGTCGCGCCGCGCTCAGTCTCCGGGGCGACGGCATCACCGCCGCCCGCAGCCCGCCAGGCCCGGTCGGCAGTCGCCGCAAGCTCCTCGAACGCTGCAACCAAGCCTCAGAGATTTCCGCAACGAGGCGCCCGAACGCGTATCCATTGCGCTGACCCGGAGAGAGACCGCGCCCGATTCGCAATATGGTTATCCGCCGATGGGCGGGCACCGATATCGAGCGATCATGCTGTCCCATGTCGCCGCGGACTCCATGACATTCGTCCTCGCTGCCGTATGGGTGGCCGACAGCTGGCTACAGCCCTTCGTTGCGCTCGGGGTCGACCAAGATACGCACGTTCGCCACAGTCGCCCTCTGCGTCGGTGCATGAGTATTCGTCCATGCGGCCGGTGACATTCGGGGACGGTGTCGTCCGCTCGACACAGTTGGCCGACCAGCTCCTCGCGCTGCGAACCGCCGGGACCGTGCTTCACCTCGGCGCACATCCCGACGACGAGGAGAGCGGAGTGCTGGCGCTCATGGCGCGCGGCCACGGTGCGCGTGTCGTCTACTGGTCGGCCACACGCGGAGAAGGCGGGCAGAACAAGCGGGGTCCCGAGCGGGGTGACGCCCTGGGCGTGCTGCGCACGTGGGAGAGCCTCGCCGCGCGCGCCGTCGACGGCGCCGATGTCCGCTACGGCCCGTTCATCGACTACGGGTTCTCCAAGAGCGGCGATGACACGCTTCGCCGCTGGGGCCGCGACGAGCTGGTGCGTGAGATCGTGCGCGCAATCCGTCTCGTGCAGCCCCTCGTCGTGATCGGACGCTGGACGGGCACGCCCGCCGATGGCCACGGCCATCATCAGGCGGTCGGCATGGTGACCGCCGAAGCGTTCGACGCTGCCGCCGAGCCCTCGCGGTTCATCGAGCTGGGCCTGCCGCCGTGGCGCGCGGCCAAGCTGTACCGCTCGCTGGCTGGTGACTGGCAGCCGGGCGAGGACGTGCGTCATGTCGTCGAACCGTCCGAGCACGAGGCGGCCGGTCACCTCGGCGTGGACACCGGCGCATTGGACCCGCTCAGCAGGCTGTCGTTCCAGGAGCTTGCTGATGCGGCGATCAACCGCCACCGCTCGCAGGGAATGGGATTGGTGCCCGAGCCGGGCCCATGCGTGATTTGGTACCGGCTCGAGCGCGCGCCCGGCGAGCGGTCCACCGCCCGCGAGACGAGCTTCTACGACGGCCTGGACCCGGGCATTGCGGCAATGGCCGAGAACCCCGGCGGCGGCCCTGCCGATCTCCGCGAGCGGTTGCAGGCGACGGCCGGGTTCGCTGACTCTGCGCTCGACGCCTACCGCCCGCACGAGCCCTGGTCCGCGGGCCCGGCGTTGCTTGGGGGTGCGGCTGCTCTGCGCGATGTCCTCGCCGCTCTGGCGCCCGAAGACGCTGCGCTGGCGCTCGGGCTGGAGCGCCTCGCAGCGGCATTCGACGAGGCCGCGGCGATGTGCTTCGGGCTCCGGCTCGAGTGCCTGGCCGAGCGTGCACGCGTGACTCCTGGTAGTGATCTGGCGGTTCGCGCCCAGGTCCACAACGGCGGGCCGCAGTCTGTCGAGGTCGAGCGGCTAGACCTCGAGCTGCCCGCCGGGTGGAGAGCCGCGCGTGGCGAGAACGGCGCGTTCATCGTTGCCGTACCGAGCGACGCGCCCCCTCGTGCGCCGTATTGGCTGCGCCAGCCGCATGGTCCGTACCGGTGCGTCTGGCCGCCCGACGCGCGGGAGTTGGGCCACGCGGTGGATGAGCCGTTGATCGTCGCGGTCGCCAAGGTGCGGATGGACGGGTGCTTGCTGGAGCTGCGCTCCCCCGCCCTCGAACGAAGCGGGTTCTCTGGCGGCTCTCGGGCGCTTCCGGTGACCGTTGTGCCGCCGGTCGCGCTCGTCCCGCGCGAGCCTCGAGCGATCCTGCCGGTCTCTGAGCACGCGACCTTGCTCCAGTGCGACGTGCTGGTTCAGTGCATTGAGCCGGACGGCGCGAGTGGCGCTCTGAGGCTCACGGCGCCCGAGGGCTGGCCCGTCGCGCCCGCGGCGGCCGACTTCGCCTTCGCACGCGGCGGCGAGTCCGAGACGCTGTCGTTCCGCGTTACCGTGCCTGCCGGGGCACGCCCGGCCGCATACGAATTGCGTTATGACGGCGTCGAGCTGAACCCCGTGCGGCTTGGCGCGCCGGAGACGGCGGGGCGAGTCGACGAGCGCTCGTGCATTGCCGAGGCGAACCTTGTCAGGCCGGCCACGGTCGTGGTCGACCTGGTCGACGTGCAGTTCGTACGCACCCTGCGATACGGCTACGTGCGAGGCATCGAGGAGGAGATCCCGGCGGCGCTTGCGCGCTTTGGGCTCGACCTCACCGAGCTCCGCGACGAGGACCTTACGCATTCCGACCTCCAGGGCTTCGACGCCATCGTCGTTGGGCCGAACGCGTACAACCTGCGCGGCGAAGTACGCCGGCAGGCGCAACGGCTCCTTGATTACGTGGCCGAGGGCGGCACACTGGTCGTGCAATCCCAGGGATACGGATATGACGAGCCCGGATTGGCCCCGTACCCGTTCCGGATGCATCAGCCACACGATCGCGTGACCGAACCCACGGCTCCGGTCGAACTGGTCGACCCGGAAAGCGTCATCCTCCATACGCCCAACACGATCCGGCCGGCCGACTTCGATGGTTGGGTGCAGGATCGCGGCCTGTATTTTCTCGCCGAATGGGACCGCCGCTATCGCCCGGTGCTGGCGTGCCACGACGCCGGCGAGCCGCCACAGCAGGGTGGCCTGCTGACGGCGACGCATGGTCGGGGAACGTACGTCTACGTCGGCTATTCGCTCTTCCGCCAGATCCCGGCCGGGGTGCCGGGCGCGATCCGCCTCTCGGCCAACCTGCTCGGCTTGGCCGAGGCACGGGTGCGCGAGCGGATGGAGCACCTGCGGGGCCTCGAGCTGATCGGTCACATGGACGAGCGCGAGCTCTACGAGGCGGCGCGAATCGTCTCAGAGCGCTGGGTCGCCGCCGGGACCTGGCTCGGGCGCCAGGAAGAGGTCGGGCGCGAGCTGTTCTTGCTGCTCGACGGCGAGATCGAGGTGGTCAAGCACCTACCAGCCGGGGACCGCGTCCTGTACGTGGCCAGGTCTGGGGAGTCGCTGGGCGAGCTATCACTGTTGGCAGGCATCCCCCGCTCCGCCAGCATGCGCACCGTCACGGACGTGACGGTCCTCGTGCTACGGGCGGACGCGTTCGAGACATGGCTGCAAAGCCGCCCGGATCTGGCCCGGCGCCTACTGGAGCTGCTGGCGCGGAAGGTCGTCGCGCGGGACCCGGACGGGTGACAATGAGGATCGGGCTTGTCTGCCATCGGGGGGTCGGCGGGAGCGCACGAGTGGCCGTCGACCTGGCCCGCGACCTCGCGTCGCGGGGACACGACGTTCACCTTTTCGCCCGGACGGCGCCGTTCGGGATCGTCGGTGGAGTTGGGCTCCAGGTGCACACGCTCGGCACGGCCGAGGATGCGTGCGCGGAGCTAGACGCCGCCTGGCACGCCGAGGACCGTGAGGCGCTGGCGGAGATGATCGCCCGAGTGGAGCTGGACGTCCTGCACTACCACTACGCGGTGCCATTCGCCGCCGTGACCCAGGCGGTCACGGCGAGGCTCGGCAGCGCCGCGCCAGTCACCGTCGGGACGCTGCATGGCACCGACGTGACCGCGTTCGGTCGCCGGAGGTCCGCGCGTGCCCTCGCCACGCTTCTATCCGCGACTGACGCGCTGACGACGGTGTCGCAGAGCCATGCTCGACTGGCGACGCGCCTGTTCAGCCTGGCGCGTCCGCCGCTGGTCATCCCGAACTTCGTGTGTCTCGAGCGCTTCTCAACGGTCGCGGCCCCGCTCCCGCCGGCGCACGGCCGCCGCCCGCGCATCGCCCACGTGTCGAACCTGCGGCCTGTGAAGCGGCCGGGGGCGATGGCGCGCATCTTTGCTGAGGTGCGGCGCTGCGCCGAGGCCGAGCTGTGGCTGGTCGGCGACGGCGACGGCCGCGTGGCGGTCGACGAAATACTGCGCGGTGCCGACGCGGATCGAGACGTCGTGCGCTTCGGCTTGCGCTTCGATGTCGAGGCGATCCTGCCGCATGCCGATGCGCTCCTGATCACCAGCCGCACCGAGAGCTTTGGCCTGGCGGCGCTGGAAGCGGCGGCGTGCGCCCTCCCAGTCGTCGCACCGAGGGTGGGTGGTCTGCCCGACGTGGTGCGCGACAAGGTGACCGGGCTGCTGCACCGCCCCGGTGATGACCGCGCCGCCGTGCGTGCGCTCGTCGGTCTGCTCGCGGATCCGGGGATTCGTGTTCGCATGGGCATGGCAGCGCGCGCGCGGGCGACCGAGCTGTCGGCGGCCGCCGTCGTGCCTCAGTACGAAGAGCTATACGCCGGCCTGCTCGCTGCCGGCTCGACAACCAACTCCGATCGCCCTGCGATGGCCTCACAGGAAGCCTGATGAGGGATCTCAACGATCTGCTGGACAACGACGCGGGCAGGGCGATGCTGAACGAGCGCGGCCTGTACTCGGACCCGGCCGCGTTCTACGCGGAGTTGGATCCGCCCGCGGACCCCTCGCTCGACGAGATGCTGGAGGTGCCGGCCGGCGTCCCGCTCGTTTACATCGGCCAGCAGGCGTGCGCCGACTACAACGCGGCGGTCACCGCGAAGTTCGAGGCGGCACGGCTGCTATGCATCATGGAGCTCGCGCCCGTCGTCGTGTGGCACGACCTCGACCGCGCGGAGTCCGAGCGGTTCGGCATGCGGTTTTTCTTACCTACCGACCACCGCCCACGGAGCATGTGGCTGGCGCACCGCTCGCTCGGCGATCGCGAGGCGCGCTTCGTGCCGGTCGACCGCGAGCGCCTCGAGCAGTTGTTCGCCGACCTGGGCACCTGGATCGAGCAGCGCAACCCGGACCGGCGGGCCGACGCGCGGGCGCGCGTGGACGCCCTTTCCGAAGCCGTGCTGTCGCGGCCGGTGGGAACGCTGAGCGCGGCCAACCGCGCGCTCGCCGACCATCTGCTGCGAGCTCAGCTGGGACTCGACGTGCCGTCGGTGCTTCTGTCAGCGTTGCTGGAGCGCGGGTTGCTGACCGGTTCGCTGAACGGCTATCTCGCCGCGCTCGATGACGTCGTGGGCGTGTTCAATGCGGCGATCGACGTGCTGCTGACAACGGGCGTCGATCCGCACGTGCGGCCGCTGGCCGACGATTATCTTCCGCTGTTTTGGTCCTGCCCTAGGTGCGGAGTGCGTCGGCGGCTGGCGCACGAGCGCGCGGGAACTGATCACTACGCCGCGGTCGTGTGCCGCTGCGGTGCCGAGTACCGCTTCCATCTCGGGTCGGGGACGTTGTCGCTCGGCGAGCTGGAAGCCAGCGACCGCTGGAGCCCGGATGTCTCGGTGCCGGTGCACCTCAACCACCTTGCGAGCGGTATCGTCGGCGGCCGCAGCAGCGCGCTGTACGGCATGGTTCTGAACGAGGTCATGGAGCGTGCGCTGGGCGTGCGCCCCATCCCGATCCTGATCCCGCCGGGGTTGCCAGCCGACGCCGGCGCGGGCGACACGCTGTTGCTGGAGTACCTCTCCGCATGACCGAGCCCGTCGACGTGCTGGCGTTGGCCGCTCATCCGGACGACGCCGAGACGGGTTGCGCCGGGGCGCTGCTCCTTGCCTCGGGGGCCGGGGCGCGCACGGCGATCGTCGACCTGAGCGCCGGCGAGGCGTCGACCCATGGCACGCCAGACGAGCGCGAGCGCGAGCGCGATCGGGCATCAGCGGTTCTTGGTCTGGCGTGGCGCGAGACGCTCGACCTGGCCGACACGATGTTGGGCACCAATCCGGCGCATCGCGAGGCCGTGACCGCCGTGGTGCGCAGCCTGCGACCGCGGGTGCTGCTCGCCCCGTACCCGCTCGACCGTCACCCGGATCATGCGGCGACCGGGCGCCTGGCGCGCGATGCGTGCTTCCTAGCGGGGGTGCGGAAGTACGGACGCGCGGCCCCGCACGTGCCCGAGCGCGTCTACCACTACATGCTGCACGAGCCGTTTCACCCGACCTTCGTGATCGACGTGGGTGCGGTTTGGGATCAGCGGATGGCCGCGGTCGCCGCGTACGCGAGCCAGTTCGCCCGCCGCGATGGCGACCACGCCACCGCGATCGCGGACGGGTCGTTCCTCGAGATCCTCGCCGCGCGAGCGACGTTCTACGGCTCGCTGGTCGGTGCGTCGCGCGGGGAGGCCTACCACTCGTCGGGTCCGCTGCGCGCTGCCGGGCTTCCCGGTCTCGACGCAAGCCGCGAACAGGGCCCACCCACATACCGGGCCTTCCTCTGACCGCCACGCGCCGCCGAGAGTGCACGTGGGTCTTAGGCAGCTCGTATAGCCAATTGATCCTGCAAATCGGCCGGCGAAACCTGCGCCGTTCGCGCTGCGCTCGTCTCCACGATCTCGCCGACTGTCGCCAGCGCACGTACTCGACGGGCAAGCGGGCCGCGGCCGGTCACGGCCGGTCGCCGACAGGCGCACAAGGAAATCGTGGTAGCGCCTTGCCGACATCCGGATCGTCCGATTCGTCAATGCGTCCAGCGAACCTCGACCAATTTGGGCGATTTGGATGCCGGTGGACGCATCTACAAGCGCCAAACAGGATTAGGGGCCTCGTGGACTGGGTGGTCCGTGGAAGTTCGAGTCCCTCTCGGCCGCACTACGGATAGCCCGTACAGCTTCCAGGGCACGACGCGTCGGTAGAGTTCTGGTCGGCGCCGCGCGCCAGGAACCCTGCCGAACGTGACTCGAACTGAGACCTACGCGCACGTCGCCGAGCTGCCGCTGACGATCGAGCGCTGTGAGCTACAGCCGATCGTGCGCGACACGACGAGCGGGTTCACCAAGGTTTCGATCGTCGTGCGGCTCAGTGGCGCAGACCTGGTCGGCGAGGGCGAGGACATCACGTGGGATCAGATCGACCAGATCGAGCTGCTTCGGCGCGGCGGTGATCTGAGCTGGTTGCACGGAACGCGGACGCTCGACGAGTTCTCGCGACTGCTCGCCCTGGCCAACCTCTTCCCGGTCCGGCCAATCCGGGAGAGCGCCTACTTCTGCCGGCGGTGGGCTTTCGAGAGCGCGGCGCTCGACCTCGCCCTGCGCCAGAACGGCGTCTCTCTCCAGGACGCCATCGGCTATCAAGCGCAGCCCGTCAACTTCGTCGCCTCGGTCCGGATCGGCGATCCGCCCGACCTCGCGATCCTCCGCGCGTGGCTGGTTGAGGACCCCGGGCTACGATTCAAGCTGGACCCGACCCCTGGCTGGGACGACGGCATCGTGGGCGAGCTCGCTCACCTGGGGTGCGTCGACATCATCGACTTGAAGGGCTCCTACCGCAACCTCACCGTGGCGGTGGAGCCGGACGCGCGCCTGTACAGGCGCGTGATCGAGGGACTACCTGACGTGTGGATCGAGGATCCGGCGCTCGAGCCGGACAATGAGCGATTGCTCGAGCGTCATCGGGATCGGATCACCTGGGACGAGCCGATCCACTCGATCGCCGACATCGAGGCGCTGCCGTGGCGACCGCGCATGCTCAACGTGAAGCCGGCCCGCTTCGGCAGCTTGCGGGCCCTCCTCGACACGTATGACTACTGCATGGAGCACGGTATCGGCATTTACGGGGGCGGGATGTTCGAGCAGGGCCCGGGCCGCGGTCAACTTCAATATCTGGCCTCGTTGTTCCACCCTGACACGCCCAACGACGTCGCGCCGCCGGAGTACAACCTCCAAGCTACCGTCGCCGGCCGGCCACGGGCTCCGCTGGCTCCCGAGCCGCACCCCACCGGCTTCCGGTGGGGCGCCTACGACGGGCGCCGGACCATTCGTGAAACCCCTGACGGGACCACCGGTTAGTATGCCCGGATGGGATCGGAGCGCGCGCTACTCCTGATCGCCGACGTCGGCGGTTACACCGAGTACATGCGGACCCACCGGATGAGCCTGGCTCACGCCGAGGTTAACACGACCAGGTTGCTCGAGGCGGTGATCGACGCCGCCGACGAGTTCGAGCTCATCGAGATCGAAGGTGACGCGGCTTTCCTCTCTCGTCAAGCTGACTCGCTCGACGCCGTCGCGACGGCCGAGGCCCTGACCCGGGTCGTCGGCAGCATGCACCAGGCGTTCCACCGCGAGCGCAAGTTCGTCGCATCCAACCTGTGCCCGTGCGATGCGTGCGAGCAGGCGAACAATCTGAAGCTGAAGTTTGTGGCGCACGTGGGCGAGGTCGCGATCCAGACGATCAGAGATCGCCGCAAGCTGGTCGGGATTGACGTCATCCTGGTCCACCGGCTGCTGAAGAACTCTGTTCCGGTGCCGGAGTACCTGCTCTTCTCCGAGGAGATCTACCGCAGTGGCGGCGACTCGTTCGATCCGCTGCAGCAAGTTGAGCAGGATCTCGAGGGGATCGGGCGCGTCCAGACCTATTTCGCCGACATCACGATCGTCGCGGGCTCACCGCCGCCGATCCCCGATCCCGGGTGGCTCGAGCGGCTCGCTAGGACGGTCGACGTCGCCGGCCGCGGAGTGCCGTACATGCTGGGCCTCCGGCAGCCACGACGCGTCGCCTCCGAGGCCTGAACGTTCATTGTTGCTGCGCGTCGGCCCCGAGTCGACTCGTCACTAGCTCACCGCCCTCGGTCGCAGCCACGTAATGCTCAGCCGGTGATCGCACGGCGCAGGTCCGCGACCAGATCGGCCGGGTCCTCGATGCCGCACGAGAGCCGTACCAGGTCGGGCGGGACCGCTGCGGTCGACCCCTCGACGGACTGGTGGGTCATCGCCTGTGGTACCTCGATCAGGGATTCGACCCCGCCGAGCGACTCGGCCAGTGTGAACAGTTCAGTGCGGGTGGCGATCCCAGTCGCGTCGGGGTGGCGAAACGAGACCATCCCGCTGAAGCCAGGCCAGCGGAGGTCGCGGACGTCAGGCGCGCCGCCCAGCATCTCGGTCACAGCCCGCGCGCTCGCGGCGTGGGCGGCCATTCGCAGGTGCAGCGTGCGCAGCCCGCGGTGAACGAGGAAGCAGTCGAACGGGCCGGGCACCGCGCCAACTGCGTTCTGCACGAACCGCAGGCGCTCGTACCACTCGCGGTCGCGGGTGACGACGACGCCGCCGATCACGTCGGAGTGGCCGCCGAGGTACTTGGTCGTCGAGTGCACGACGAAATCGGCCCCGAGCTCAAGCGGGCGCTGGTTGACCGGCGTCGCGAACGTGTTGTCGACCGACACGAGCGCGTCGCCCGATCGCTTCACCACTTCCGCGATGTCGACCACTCCGAGCAGCGGGTTGGTCGGGGTCTCGACCCAGATCAGCCGCGTATTCCCGTCCCGCCCACCCCTGACGGTCTTCTCCAGCTGATCTAGATCGGTCTGGTCGACTAGGTCGTACTGAAGACCCCAGCGGCTCAGCACCTTGTCGACCAGCCGGAACGTCCCGCCGTACAGGTCGCCGGGCATCACGACGTGACTCCCGGCCTCGCAGACAACGGTGATCAGCGCGTGTTCGGCCGCCAGCCCGGACGCGAACGCGACGGCCAACCCACCCTCGAGCTCGCCCAGCGCCTGCTCCAACGCCGCCCGAGTAGGGTTGGCGCTCCGCGAATAGTCGTAGTCGGCGACGAATTCACCCGGACCGCTCTGCGCATAGGTCGAGGTCTGGTGGATCGCGGGGATCACCGACCGAAACGACGGGTCCGGTATCAGCCCTGCGTGAACGGCGCGCGTCCCGAAGCCGGTCACGTCGCGAGCGCCTCAAGCAGGTCGGTACGGGTCACGAGACCCTCGGCCCGACCATCCTCGACGACCAGCAGCGCCTGCTGATCGCCCGCCAGCACCTCGACCGCGGTGCGAACCGGGTCGTCGATGTTCACCGACGGGAACGGAGCCTCCATGACCGCCTCGATCTCGGCGTCAAGCAACCCCGGATCGGAGGCCGCATGCCTGAGCAAGCCGCGCTCGCCGATCCCGCCGACCACCTTCGTCGGGTCGTCGGCGGCGACGACCGGCAGCTGTGAGACCCGATACTCATGCAGCAACGACACCGCCTCGCGAACCTTGTAGTGGGGCTGGACAGTGACCAGCGACGGGAACTCGCCCGCCGCGCGCTTGCGGCGCAGCACATCGCCGACGCTTAGGTCCCCGTCGCGCGTGAGGAAGCCGTACTGTCGCATCCAGCTGTCGTTGAAGACCTTGCTCAGATAAGCGCGGCCGCCGTCGGGCAGGATCACAACGACCATCGCGTTGGGGTCGCCGAGCTCCGCCCCGATCTGCAGGGCGGCGTGCAGGGCCAGACCGCTCGAGCCGCCCGCGAGGATCCCCTCTGACTCGGCGAGTCGGCGGGCGGTCAGGAACGAGTCGCGATCGGAGACCGTCACCCACCGGTCGACGCTCGCCGGGTCGAAAACCTTTGGCCAGAAGTCCTCGCCGACGCCCTCGACGAGGTACGGCCGGACGTTGGCTTCCCCACCGGAGTAGATCGACCCTTCGGGGTCGGCGCCGACCACGACCAGCTCAGGCTTTTTCTCGCGCAGGTAGAGGGCCGTGCCCGACACCGTCCCGCCCGTGCCGACGCCAACGACCAGGTGCGTGATCGCACCGCCCGTCTGCTCCCACAGCTCGGGACCGGTCGAGTCGTAGTGCGCCTGGCGATTGGCGGCGTTGGCGTATTGGTTGGGCTGAAACGCGCCGGAGATCTCCTGCGTGAGCCGATCGGCGACCCGGTAGTAGGAGCGCGGCGAATCCGGCGGGACATCGGTCGGGGCGAGCACGACCTCGGCGCCGTAGGCACGGAGCAGATCGATCTTCTCACGCGACATCTTGTCCGGCATCACCGCCATCACCCGATAGCCCTTCAGCCGTGCCGCGATCGCCAGGCCGGTGCCGGTGTTGCCGCTCGTCGGCTCGACGATCGTGCCGCCGGGCTTCAGCAGCCCGTCGCGCTCGGCGGCCTCGATCATCGCGACGGCGACACGATCCTTGATCGAGCCCCCCGGGTTGAACGTTTCGACCTTCGCGACCAGCTGGCAGCGCAGTCCGGCACCGATGCGGCCGAGCCGGACCAGTGGCGTCGACCCGATCGTGTCGAGAATCGAATCGTGAATTTCGGATGTCATTTCGGCTCCTGCACCTCCGCCCACAGGCTCGGCAGGTTGACGACGATCCCCTCCTGGGTCGATCGCGCGAGCACGACCACCGCCGGCTCTGGGTGGGGATTCTCCTCGCGGTGCGGGACATACGGCGGCACGAACACGTAGTCGCCCGGCGAGGTGCGGATCCGCGTCTCGGAGCGTTCGGCGTCCAAGAACACAAATTCGGGGTGGCCGGAGACGACGTAGATCCCCGTCTCGGCCTCGCCGTGGTGGTGGTCGTCGGAGCTCGTCTCGGGACCGACGTGGCTCTCCCCCATCCAGATCCGGCAAGTACCACCGTGACGGGCCGACAGCGCCTCGAACCGCTGCATCCCGGGAGTCTGGCCCGTGTCCGGGTCAAGCTCCGAGTGTCGCGTGTAGTGCAGTGGCTTGTGCCACGCCGCGGTGCCGGCTCGGTCTGCCCGGCCGTCGGGATGGCTCACACCCGGAATTGTGACGCCTGAAGCGAAGACGGGGCGGCGTCGTCGGGCGAGTTGCGAAAGTTAGTGGCGATGATTGAGCTTTGCGCGATGACTGAGCTTCGTGAGCGCTGTCGGGTGACGCTCGAGGCAAGCTGGGCTGTAGGTGAGCGTGCTGGTGTGTCGTTCGCCTACACGCGGCCGAGCCCGACGCGTTACCGATGGCAGTGGTACTGGGACTCGTGCTTCGCTGCGATCGCGTGGCGACATCTCGAGCCGGGACGCTCACGCGCAGAGCTGGAGACGCTGCTCGCCGCTGCGCGCCCGGATGGCTTCATCGGCCACACGATTTTTTGGGAGCACCCGGTGAGCGGTCCACGCAAGTACTACTTCAATGTGATCAATCGCAACGATCCGATGACCGCAACGATTCAGCCGCCGGCGTTGGCGTTCGCGTGGCGGATGGCCGTGGGCGATCCGGCGCTTGAGCCGCGGATCGTCGCCCACCACGCGGCGATCAGCGCGGAGCGCGATCTCGAGGGCGACGGGCTGCTGTGGATCCTGCAGCCGGACGAGTCCGGGTGCGATTCCTCGCCGCAGTTCGACCCGATTTGGGGCGGTAGTGCGCATGGGCGACCCGGCTTCTTCTGGCTGGTCCGACGTAATCGCAAGCGTCAGTTCCGGATTGACGCGGTGCGCGCCGCCGGCGAACCGGTCGTATGCGAGGTGCTCACCAACGTGCTGCACGGATTGTCACGGCTGGCACTCGGGCAGCCGTCGATCACACCGGCGCTCATCGCCCGCCTGTACGACGAGCCCAGCGGTCTGTTCATGCCGGCGGTGCAGCCGGCGATCGATGGGCCGATACCGCTCACCTGGAACGCGCTCGCGCCACTGGCCCTCCCTGACCTGCCGGAGGCGATCGGCCATCGTCTCGTGCAGCACCTGCTGGACAGGCGGCGTTTCTGGACGGCCGTGGCGCCACCCTCCGTCGCGCTCGACGAGCCCAGATTCTCGCTGCACGAATATTCGGCGGGCGTGCGGCGCTACTGGCGCGGGCCGACCTGGGTGAACAGCGCCTGGCTGGTCTGGCGCGGACTGGTTCGCCTCGGCTACGCCGACGAAGCGGCGGTGATTGCCAAGGGGATCATCGAAACCGTCTCGCGTGAAGGACTGCGTGAGTTCTACAACCCCCACAACGGCCGCGGAATGGGCGCCAAGAACTTCGCTTGGTCCGCGCTGGCGCTCGAGTTGCTCGACCCGCGCAACGCGGCCGTCGGCGCCGAGCAAACGTAGACGAGTCACACGCGCGAGGGTGCGCGAAGCGCCACCACGGTCGACCCGAGGTATTGGTCGGTCTCGCGCACAGACATGTGGGCTTCGGGCACAAATCCGATCTCTACGGCTTCACCGACCACCTCCTCCGCTGACACTCGGTCCAAGCGAACAACAACGTTGCGTGACTGGTAGCTCGGCTGTGGGCCGATGATCTCCCGACGCCGGAGAATCGCGGCGCGATCACCTTCGTCAAAGACAGCAAGCAGCTGGCTGGCATACCGCACTCCAAGAATCTCGCGCGCATCGGGCGGCGGCGGAACGTCGTGCTCAGCGTCAAAGCAGTCCCGCGCGTCCGCGAGAGCGCCCACCAGAAGACAACCCGGCTCCAGCTGCTCAAGAGCAGCACGCAGAAACGCCATCCGACCCGAAGATCCACCCAGCAGCTGCAGCGTCTGCATCGGCACAACGATCAGCGATACACGACGATCAAGCCTGAAGTCGCGAGCGTCCGCGAGGACGGTTTCGACCGCCAGCCCCTCGGCGCGACATTCGAGGGCCTCCAACAGTGGGGCAGCCAGATCCAACGCGACCACTTCGATATCGCGCCGCGCGAGGTCGATCGTCACCCGACCAGTACCGGCGCCGATATCGAGGACCCGCCCGCCAGCCTCGCGAGCCAGGCTACGCCACAGGGGAAGATCCTCGACATAGCCCCCACACTCCAGGTCATGCCAAACCGCTTCGAGGTTCATTCGCGCCCCTCCACCGTGGCAAAAGGTCCCGTCACCCGTGTTTCAACGCCGTTGCTCGGCTTCCCCGCAGGGGCTACTACGGGGGTCCAGGCAGGCCGAGCAACTGGAACACCGCGAAGGCCAGCAGCAACCCAGCCACGCTGATCAGCCCCAAGCGCGCCGTGCGAATCCGGAAGTGGCCGCTGATCCCTACCAGAAACAGCACGGTCGCCAAAAACACGGTATCGCGGATGTACTTGTCCGACGTCGAACCCGCAGCGGAGCCGGCCGTGAATGCGGCGTCGGCCTGCGCGTCGTATGCCTTCGTGGCAGCCTCCTGAGGGATCACGTATTGCGGCATGTAGGCTGGCCCTCGAGGAGCATTGGGATTGTGCGCCGGATCGGTCGCCAGCCAGGCGTTGAACGCCGGAAGGTACCCGGGACGCATGCGCTTGATCGCGAGTCGCTCGTCGTTGGGCTTGCCCGCGACAAAGGCCGTGAACCAAGCGTTGAACGAGGCGGAATCGCCCGTCCGAGTCACGATCGCCTCAAGGTCCGCGCGGTTGGCCTTTGTGCGATCCGCCGAGGCCCGGGCGAGCGTCACCGAGGACTCGGTGGCCCACTTGGCAGCCGCATATCCCGAGTAAGCGGCAAGAACAGCCACGAGCGACAGCAGCACGGCTTCGAGGATTGACAGCCAGCGATCGGACTGGCCGCGATTCTCATCGCCCCCCTTGTGCTTCTTGTGTTCGGCGATCTCCTTGCCAACCTCGGCTGCCGAGAGTCCTTCAGGCACGGTTCATCCAGGCCCCGTTTCCGTGCACCGAAAAAACCTGCCCGCGCTTGGCGCGCCGATGGACCGGTGAGTTCGTCATCCTCAGCGCGAGATTAAACACGTCGCACAGCATCACATCGCCCGAACCGGATGACTGACGCAGGACCTGCCGTCTAACGCTCGAACATGCCGATCGATTCGCTACACGGTCAGAGGTCCAGCGAGTCCCGGGGCTTGGGTCCCCAGGGGAAGCTCTGAAGCGTCTCCAGGAAGGCCCGGGCGAGCGGTGTCCAATCGTTACGAGCGAATGCGCAGACAGCTCGGACGGGGCGTGGTGACGCTGGCCGAACGAGGCGCTGCAGCGCTCTGGGCACGATGTGCTCTGGCACGAGTGCCGGGCCGATCCCGGCCGCGGCGAATGACGGCGCCGCGGCCACCTGGCTGGTGCGTACCGCGACCCGCGGAGCGAAACCGGCCGTGGCACAGCACAGATCGACGACTTCTGAGAGTCCCGCCGACCGTGCATAGTGGACCCAGCGTCGATCCGATAGGAGCTCCAGCTTCACCGTCGCGAGGCCCAGCAGCGGGTCCCCGTCGGGCAGCACCAGGACCAGTTCCTCCCAGCCGAGCTGCTCCACGGACCCGCTCCAGGACTCGGGGTGCGAGCCGACGGCGATGTCACCGGCGCCTTCCCGAGCGGCTTCTTCCAACGCCCGTCGGTGGGGGAACTCGAGCAAGCTGACCTCGAGTGACGGGTGGCGATTCTGCCAATCGCGTAACACCGCAGGCAGGATTCCCAGCGCCGCCGAACTGCTGACCGCGACCTCGAGCTGACCAACCTCCAGGTCGAGTGCTTGGCGCACTGCGTGGCGAGCACGCTGGGCATGGGCGATGGTGGCCCGGGCCTCGCCCAGGAGTTCCTGACCGGCAGCGGTAAGACGGACCCCGCGAGGCAACCGTTCAAGCAGCGCCCCGCCCAGCTCAGCCTCAAGCGCACGGATCTGCTGCGACAACGAAGGCTGCGAGACCAGGAGCCGTTCGGCTGCACGGGTCACCGATCCCTGCTCAGCGATCGCCACGAAGTACTCCAGCTGACGAAGGTTCATGGCATAACCATTGCCTATCGTTAAGCGTAACAAGTGATCTAGGTCCTATGGCAACTCACGTCTATCTTCAGCCAAGAGGCAGGTAGAGGGGCTCGAAACCCGAACGAACGGAACCCTGAGATGACCCACCGCCCTTGCCGTGCTCACGCTCGCCGAACTGCCGTGCGCCCGGAGCCTGCGCGAGGACACCCCGATGGGTGACGTCATCACCCTGATGCCCAGTCGCAAGCGCATCGCCTTGATCGCGCATGACAACTGCAAGGCGGAGATGCTCGAGTGGGCCGAGTTCAATCGTGAGACGCTCGCCACCCACGAGCTCCACGCCACCGGGACCACTGGGGCGCTGTTGGCCGACGAGCTTGGGCTTACCGTCCATCGGTTCCTCAGCGGACCGCTCGGTGGCGACCAACAGGTCGGTGCGGCGATCGCGGAGGGCCGGATCGACTTTCTGGTCTTCTTCTGGGACCCGCTGGAGCCTCAGCCCCATGACGTCGACGTGAAGGCGCTACTGCGCATCGCCGTCGTCTGCAACGTCCCGACCGCCTGCAACCGCGCGACCGCCGACTTCGTGCTCTCCAGCCCGCTGACCCGCGAGGAATACCAGAGGCCGTCCAGCATCTACGCCGAGCCGACCGGCTCGGCGCAGGTCGCCGTAGGCCTGCGATAAGACAGCGATCGGGCGGCGCTCGGTTGCAGACGCCTTTGGCAGCAGCACGGTCTCTCAGACAATCTGAAAGTCGTAGCGAGACGCGATCCGACCGATCACATCCTGCGTTAGCGGCCCAGCCTTGGCGGCCTCCCCGAGCTCCCTCATGTAGTTCTCCCAGCCCCCCGGAGTGTTGAAGTTGAGGAAACGAACCGGCGCGTCGCTGGTGTTGCTGAAGGTGTGCGCTACGCCAGGCGGCACGCACACGAAAGTGCCCGGCCCGAGCTCATGCATCGCATCGCCAAGACGGATCGTCAGGACGCCGTCAAGCACATAGAACATGTCATGCAGGCGTTCATGGCGGTGGAGCGGCGGCCCCGGGAAGCCTGGATCGATGGTCGTCTCCGAAAGAAAGAACGACCCCGCGGTGTCCTCGCCGGTGGCCTTGATGACAATCGCAGAACTGCCGCCGGCGGCGTGTCTCTCGCCCTCGCCCAGCTGACGTATCACTGCCTCGCCCATCGCTCAGGGACGATACGCAACCACAGAGCACGCGCGTGTTCTTGCCCAGAGCGCGACGTCGAGTGCCAGAACGCTATGGGGCACGGGTCGTTACTACGATCGCGCGATGGCCATACCGACGGTCGTCGCCATGGGTGGTGGAACGTTCGATCAGCCCTACGATCCGACGCGCGAGCGATTCATCTTCTCGCTCGCTCGACGGTCGCGTCCCCGCATTGCGTTTCTCGGCACCGCGAGCGGCGACTCAGAGGCCTACACCGCCAACTTCTTCCGTAGCGTCGGCGCGCTTGAATGCGACGCCACCGACCTGCCGCTGTTCCAGCGGCGCGAGGCCGACCTGCGGCACATCGTTCTGGCGCTCGACATCATCTACGTCGGCGGCGGGAACACGCTGAGCCTGCTGGCGGTCTGGCGCGCGCACCGCCTTGACGAGCTGTTGCGCGAGGCATGGGAGGAGGGCATCGTCCTGTGCGGGGTAAGTGCGGGAATGAACTGCTGGTTTGAGCAGTCGATGACCGACTCCTTCGCGGTCGGTACCACCCAGGTGCTCGATGACGGCCTTGGCTTGCTGTCCGGAAGTGCCTGCCCACACTACGACGAGGACCCGACTCGGCGCCCGGCCTACCGAACCGCGGTCGCCCGCGGCGAGGTGTCGCCGGGCTACGCGGCCGATGGAGCGGCAGCGCTCGTCTTCCGTGACAGCCAGCTTGAGGAGGTAGTCAGCTGGTCCGAGAGCGCTACCGGATATCACGTGGAGCCTGGGCAGAATGGCGAGGCCACTGAGCAGGCGCTGCCAGCGACACGCTTGCCGCCGGCTCGGGTCCGATCGGCCAGGCGCGTCACGTAGTTACAACGAGATAATCGAGACAGAGGAGATCCGCAATGGCGGTCGTGAAACGCAAAGTCCAGATCGAGGCCTCGCCACAGAAGACGATGGACCTCCTGATTGATGCCAGCCGTTGGCCGCACTGGTATCCGGGCATGACCGACATCAGCATTGTCGCTCCCTTCCCCGAGGCAGGCGGAAAGGTCACCTTCAAGGTGAAGTCGGCAGGCGTGGCCATGCCGATTACCGAGACCGTGCTCGACTACCGGCCAGGCAAGTTCCAGCTTTTCCAGATGGAGGGCACGTTGTCGGGACGCGCGCGCTGGGAGGTCGACCCGGAAGGCGACGGCACATGCCTGACGACGACGTTCGACTATGGGCTGCCCGGAGGCGTACTGGGCAAAATCGCCGACGCGCTCTTCGTTCAGCGCCTCAATGCCAGGAGTCTGGAACAGGGCCTCAACAACTTCAAAGCGCTCGTAGAGCACGACCCCGACGCCAACTAGTAGCGAGTCTCAGCATGTGCGGCCGGTGATGACCTCGATCCTGGCCCCGGCCACCGGTTGCCGACCCAAACCGTCGGAAAACCACTCACGCCGGGTCACCGTCCAAGCCGCGTGCAGATTCTTCCCCGGATACGCGGGACGAACTCTCGCACGCCATCAGGTTGGTCGGCCTGCGAGCACTTTTCCGCGCCCCTCGGCCCGCGATGAGGCGCTGGCGCTGCGGATCACAAGCGTCAGTCCGTCCTCGTCCAGCGACCGCGCGATTCCGAGACGCGTCGCGGTGGAGGGTCCTCGGACAGCTGGGTGTCCTAGAGAAGCGATCGCACGACGTCAAGATCGGCAGGTGCGGCCGCGATGTACGAGGCACCCTCGCACGCTGACGTGTGCATAACGGGATCGTCGCGCACGCAACAGGCGTTGATCCGATCGCCCGCGTGGCGGACCGCCCGTCCGATACTGTCGTGACGCGCGATGGGCGTAATAACTGAAAGGAGATCGCGATGGCTGGTGAGAATCTGATCCTCTGCGTCGCTACGTACGCGGATGCCGAGGCAGCGGGGCAGGACTTTGCGGCGCTGAAGAAGGCTCAGGACGAGCTCGATTTCCGGGTCGTCGGGGCGGTCGTGATGAGCCGCGACGCCGACGGGAAGGTCGATGTCGACGAGCACGGCGGGCACGAGGTCGCGGGCGTCTCCGTGCTCGGTGGCGTTGGCGGGCTGGTTGTCGGGCTCTTCGCACCACCGCTGTTGCTCTCGACCGCGATCGGCGCGGGCATCGGGGCTGGGATCGGCGCGCTCGTCAAGCGGCATGAGGAGAAAGAACTCGGTGTCGAGATCGAGGACGTGCTGCCGCCCAGCTCGTCCGCCGTCGTGGTCGTGGTCGACGATCTCTACGCCGACCGCGTCGAGGCCGCGCTCGCGAAGGGGACGAAGAGGATCAAGAAGGCGATCGACGCAGAGGATTACGATCAGCTCGAGAAGGCTCTCTCCGACGCTGGACATGACCTCTCGGCCGCGGCCAGCTCCTGAGCGCCTCCGCCCTCGGTCGGGATCTGCCGGGCCGACAGCCCGCCTGAGACCCGGCTGAGGCGCCACCGTGAGGCGGTCGGCGACGGGATCGCTGTGAGATTGCGAGGACGATCGCTCCGGATCACGTTGAGCTGGCTGGCCGTCGCAGTGCTTTCCGCCAGCTTTCACGTCTCAGCCGGAGCGGCTGCCGGTGTCCTGGCCCCACGCGATGGCCCCGGGGAGGTGGCCCTGCCGGCGGATGCCTCGACCACCGGCCTCGCGGTGGCGATTGACGGTGCCGGCCATCAACACTTGTTCTGGCGGGGGAGCGACGGACGCATCTACGAAGCCTCCTACACGCGGCACTGGAGCGCCCCGGTCGAAACGCCGTGGTTCTCTGGCTCCACGCCCAGCGCGGCGGCCGGTCTTCACGGGGTGCTGTACCTGGCCTGGCAGGGCGCCGGCGGCCATATCTTCGAGGCCGCCTACGACGGAGGATGGCAAGCACCGTCGGACCTGACCAAGGCCAACGGGTGGCGCGCGAGCGGGCGGGCGAGCTCGGCCGTCAGCCTCGCCGTGGACCGTCGAGATGACACGCAGTTCCTGATGTGGCGCGGGCTGGACGGGCGGGTCCACGAAGCCTGGCGCGGGGCCACATGGCACCGCCCGGTCGTCATGCCCTGGACGCTGAGCGGAGCGCCAACCGTGGCGGTCACAGGAGCGGGCCACGAGTACGTGTTTTGGGAAGGCCCCGGTGGCGACATCGATGAGGCGTGGTACCGGGGCAGCTGGCGGGGCCCACTCGATCTCACCCGGACCCACGGATGGGGTGAGTTCGGGCAGACCACAACGCGGCCCGCCATCGCCGTAAACCCGGTCAACGAGAGCGAGTATCTGTTCTGGACCGCTGTGGACGGCCGGCTGTACGAGGCGTGGTACTCGCACGGCTGGCACGGTCCGCTGAACACCGGGTGGAGCACGGGATCGGCGCCCGCCCTCGCCGTCACGCCGACATCCCGACAGTACGTGTTCTGGCAGGGCCCCGACGGAGAGATATGGGAGTCATCGTATGTCCACGGCTGGAGCGGACCGATTGCGCCACTGCAGCCGCCCGGTACAGGGCCCGAGGTGCAGGTCACGCAGACCACCGGGGACCTATCCGAGCGGCTCGCGCGGCTACGAGGCGTGAGCTTCGCCGGGCCGCCGCCTGCCGGGCTGCCGCTGATCACGGTTGACGAAAGCCAGCGGTACCAGCGCTTCACCGGCGTGGGCGGGGCGATGACCGACAGTTCGGCCTGGCTCATCTATGACGAGCTGGACCCACCCACCCGGACGGCCCTGATGAATGACCTGTTCGGGACTACCGGTATCGACTCTTCGTTCACGGTCGTGCCGATGGGCGGCTCGGACTTCACGCGAACAGGTCAGCCCTACACGTACGACGACGTCTCCGCGGGCCAAAGCGATCCGCGCCTGACTCAGTTCTCGATCGCGCACGACGAGTCATACATCCTTCCCGCCCTGCGCGAGATGCTCACGGTCAACCCCCAGACGACGCTGATGGCGACCCCGTGGACGGCTCCGCCTTGGATGAAGGCCAACGATTCCTTCGACGATCAGAACGGCGCGGGAACGCTCAACCCATCGGCGTTCCAGCCTTTCGCCGATTACTTCGTCAAGTTTCTCCAGGCATATGCCGCGCAGGGGGTGCCAATCACGGCGATCGCGCCCGAGAACGAGCCCAACTCCCCCGCCCAGTTCCCGGCGATGAACTTCCCGACTTACAGTGAGGCGCAGTGGATCACGCAGAACCTCGAGCCCTCGCTCGAGGCCGCCAACCTCCACACGCGACTGTACGGGGGCGACGTGGTCTGGGCCCACGCCTCCGATCCAAGCGCGCTGCTGGACAGCCAGGCAGCCGGTGCGCTCGCCGGCGTCGCCTGGCATTGCTATGGCGGCCTGCCGAACGTGATGAGCGATAGCCACATACAGGCCCCCGGAGCAGATCAGATCGTCACCGAGTGCTCTCAAGGTCTCGCGCCGTACCCGGTGCCTGAGGTGGTGATCGGGTCCCTGCGCAACTGGGCGAGCGCGGTCACGCTGTGGAACGTGGCGCTGAATCCAGTCGGCGGACCGGTGCAACCGCCGAACTCCGGCTGCCGCCGCTGCACCGGTGAGGTGACGATCAACGAGAGCACGCATACCGTCACCTTCAGCCTGTCCTACTACCAACTGGGCCAGGTGTCGGAGTTCGTCGAGCCGGGCGCGATCCGCGTCGGCTCGAACAGCTTCGTGAGTTATTCCCCGACCGGCCGCAACCAGTGGGGAGCCTCCCCGGGCTTGACGATGTCGCATTCGTGAACCCCGACGGAACGCGCGCGCTCGTCGTCTACAACAACTCCACAATCCCGGTCCAGTTCGGAGTGGCCTGGGACGGACGAGGATTCGCGTACTCGTTGCCGGCGAACGCAACCGTGACGTTCAGCTGGAAGCCATGAGCTGACGCGAATCGTCTACGCGTTGGCGCTCGATGTCAGTGCGCTGTGATGTAGCCGACCTTGTCGGCGCTGAGCTCCGTGAACCACATGTTTCCGTCGGGGCCGAGGATCATGCGATGGAGGGTCGCCTCACGGGTTGGCACGTCGTAGAGGGTCACCTTGTTGCCGGCGCCGACCCGTCCGATCGCCTCCTTGCCAGTCGGTCCATTTAGCTCCAGCCACAGTGTCCCCGTTCGGTCGAACGCGAGGCCGGCGAGCCGATCGGCCGGCCGAGGGGTCCGATACTCGGCGATCTTGCCGGTGCCCGGGTTCAGCACCCCGAAGCGGCGACCCCGCTGTTCGGTGAACCAGACCCGACATCGGCGGATCGCGACCGCGATCGGCCGCGATCCCCCATAGGGCGGATTGGTCGGGGTGGTGTATTGCCTGATCTTCCCGTTGTTGGTGACGCTGCCAATCGCGCTGTTGGTGAGCTCGGTGAAGTACATCGCTCCGCAGCCCTGTGCGATGTAGATCGGCTGGCTGTAGGGCTGTGGCAACCGGAAGATCTTCATGCGGCCGGTGCGCGGGTCAAGGCGACCGATGACATCACCATACTTTCCCGTCCACCACACGGCTCCGTCACGGGCGATCGCGAGGCCGTGCGGCGCGGCCAGCACTGGGATCCGGTACGTGTGGGTGATCTGACCCTTGAGATTGACCCGTGCGATCGCGTTGACGAACTGCAGTGCGACCCACATGCGCCCACGGCGATCGAACGCGATCCCATTCGGCCCGAGGCCCGGCCGCAGCGCGAAGAAACGGACCCCGCCGCCGGGCGTGATCCGAACGAGCTCTGATTGGGCTTGCTGGGTTACCCAAACATTGCCGTCAGGGCCCTCCGCCAGCTCTTGCGTGCTTCCCATCGGATTCTTGCCCTGCAGGCTGATCTCGCGCACGACCGGCCTGCGGGCCGCCACAGCAACGCCCGCGACGATCACCACCAGCAACGCGGCCACACACCCGGCCGCCACTCCGATGCGGCAGCGAGAACGAGCACCGAGCGCAGTCAAACGTCGCGTCGAATCGGTGCCTTCGTGACCTCAGCGCCGCACGCGGACGGTTTCAACCCCGCTCTCACTCCCCCGCTCCGACATCTCCCGGTCATCGCATGAGAAGTCTCGCATAACCCTGCCTTCCGCACGCCAGGCCCGAGGTTCACGGCGAGATCCGGCTGCTAGCGGGCTAGATGGAGCCCGTAGAAGCCGTGCTTGCGGTACCTGCCCCCGGCCGGCGTGTAGGCCACCCATAGCCTCAGCGTCACCTGGTAGCGGTGGTGGTGGGTCAGTCCTCTCCCGCGCTGGTTGGGCACGACTCGGAGCGTGAGCGTGCCGGCTCGGTGTGTGGTCCGGTGGTCGCGGGCGACCACGAACCTGCGCGGCGCTGGCGGCAGTTTCACCGCCACGTGCGCGAGGTTGTCATCCCAGGCGGTCTCGAGCACGTCGATCCGCCCGCGGCCGGGGACCTTGACCCGCAGGGTGATCGTCCCGTCGACGTGGGTTTTGAGGCGCGAGACGGTGAAGTGGTTGTCGGGCCGGCCGACCGCGTAGGTGACGGTCCTGGTGCTGCTCTGCCCGTCCTTACTGGTCGCGGTCACCGTGAACGCGTGCTTGCCGGCCCTCGCGGTGTCGATCCGATTCCCCGCACGGACCCGTGCGGTGCACGACGCGATCCCAGGACCGCCGGGCGCCTCGTTGCACACGTATCTGGCGCGCACCACCTGCCCGCGTTTGTAGTGCCTGCCACTGATCGGCGAGCCCAACCGCACCCACGGCGTCGCGATCGGCTCAAACGGTGGCACCGCGGCGGTCACCGGCGCTGGCGCCGGCGGCGGCGGCGGCGGCGTGACGCTGTAGGTGATGCTCGCGCTCGTGGTCTGCCCGTCCTTACTGGTCGCGGTCACCGCGTAGGTGTGCGAGCCGGCCGTCGTTGTGTCCAGCGTCCCAGGCGAGCGTGACCCGTTTGAATCGGTGCACGACGAGATCCCCGGTCCGAACGCGTCAGCGCACAAGAAGTTCGTCGGGATCAGCTGCCCGACCGAGTAGGTTTGCCCGGCGCTCGGGGAGGTGATCGACGCGGTTGGGGCCGCAGGAGCGAACACCGACACCGTGTCGGTGTTCGAATTGGCGGTCGCGAGCAACCCGGCAACCGGGCTGAATGCCACCGATTCCGCGGCGCCGCCGGTCGTCATAAACGGCGAGCCCGGAACCTCAGTCAGCGTCCCACCGGCGCCGACGCCGAAGACCGACACCGTATTCGCGCTCGGGGTCGGGTCGACGTCGGGAAGCTCGTCGAAGTCAGCCGTGGCCAGCAGGCCTCCGTTGTGGCTGAACGCGACCGACGACGGCTCGCCGCCCGTCATCGCAAATGGGGAGCCGGGGACCTGTGTGAGCGCCCCGCCCGCGCCGACCGCAAACACGGTCACGGTGCCGGCATCCAACGA
Source organism: uncultured Solirubrobacterales bacterium (assembly GCA_963805095.1). Taxonomy (GTDB): domain Bacteria; phylum Actinomycetota; class Thermoleophilia; order Solirubrobacterales; family Solirubrobacteraceae; genus Palsa-465. Next base: position 1,146,497 of record CAWDSW010000003.1, on the reverse strand, counting down.
AAGGCCTTGGTCATCGACGGCAACCTCCCCGGTCACCAGCAGGCCTCCATCCGGGCTGAACGCCACCGAAGCCGGGACCGGGCCGCCGGTCGTAAACGGGGAGCCGGAAACCTCGCTGAGGGCGCCACCCGCGCCGACCGCGAACACCGAAACGGTGCCAGGGCCGCCCAGGCCGATCGGGTTTGTGCCGTTGTTGGAGGTCACCAGCAGTCGGCCATCCGGGCTGAACGCCAGCGATTCTGACCCGGCCGTCGCGAACGGGGAGCCGGGCACTTGGGTGAGGGCGCCGTCCGCGCCGACGCCGTACACGGACACCGTGGGCGCGCCAATGTTGAAGCTGACGCTGGCCAGCAGTTGCCCGTCCGGGCTGAATGCGGCCGACGCCGGAAGGCGGCGGTCAGGACCGGGGAACCGGGGACCTGGGTGAGCGAGCCATCTGCGCCGACCGCGAACACCGACACTGTGCTTCCCAAGTAGTTGGCGGTTGCCAGCAGCCTTCCGTCCGGGCTGAACGCACCGACGTCGGGTCGTCACCGGTCGCGAACGGGGAGCCATGATCCTTGGTGAGCGCGCCATTCGCGCCGACTGCGAACACCGACACGTTGTTCCCGAATATGCCGTTATTGGCGGTCGCGAGCAGCCGCCCATCCGGACTGAACGCCACCGAAGCCGGCTGGCTGCCGGTATGGAACGGAGAGCCGGGAACCTGCGTGAACGCCGGCGGCTGCGCCCACGCCATCGAAGCGCCCGCCATCGACCAAACGCCCAGCAGCAGCAAAACGAGGCACCCCCGGGCGCCCGCTCCCAGGAACAAGCCAGACCCCATCCGCATAGCCGTCGCAAGCATGGCGATCGTCAAGCATCCCGTCATCACCCAAACAGGTGAATACTTAGCTCAACGCGCAGATGTCCGACCAAATTCCAATGAACTCAGTCTGCGAGTACCTCGACTACTCGGGACGGGACGACCTGCTCGCCGGCGGAGTACGGATGGTGCCGGTCGAGACGCAGATCGGCGCGTTCAACGTGTGGACCAAGCGGATCGGCAATAACCCGGCGCTACGCATGCTCCTTCTCCATGGCGGGCCCGGCGCGACCCACGAATATCTCGAGCCGTTCGACAGCTTTGTTCCGGCCGCTGGTGTCGAGTACTACTACTACGACCAGCTCGGCTCCGCCTTCAGCGATCAGCCCGAGGACGGAACGCTCTGGGAAGTCGACCGATTCGTCGATGAAGTCGAACAGGTGCGACGGGCCCTGGCTCTGGAACGGGACAGCTTCGTGCTCTACGGGCACTCCTGGGGCGGCATCCTCGCGATTGAGTACGCGCTCGCCTATCCCGGCAGCCTCAAGGGGATCGTGATCTCGAACATGATGTCCGACGTCCCTGCGTACAACGCGTATGCGCAAGCGGTGCTCAAGCCGACCATGGACCAGAGCGCGCTGAGCGAGATCGAGTCGCTCGAAGCGGGCGGTGACATCGAGAATCCGCGCTATACGGAGCTCCTGTACGAGCACCACTACGTCCATCATGTGCTGCGGATGCCGGTCGTGGATTGGCCGAACCCGGTACGACGCGCCTTCGCTGCCATCAACCCCGCGGTCTACGTCACGATGCAAGGACCCAGCGAGCTGGGGATCAGCCGGGACGCCAAGCTGGCTCAATGGACCCGGTTCAAGGACCTTTCATCGATTGAGGTGCCGGCCCTGGTCATCGGAGCCCGCTACGACACGATGGATCCCGCGCACATGGAGATGATGGCCGAACGCCTGCCGCTCGGGCAATACCTGTACTGCCCGGAGGGGAGTCACCTTGCGATGTACGACGACCAACGAACGTACTTCTCGGGCCTGGTTGATTTCCTGCGCCGCCTCTGACGTTTGAGTCACGACCGGGTGGACGCGACCCGTGTGGCTCGGTTCGAGATAGCGTCTCCTCCATGACCGACGAACACGCATCAGAGGGGAAGGCCGGGAAGCCGGACCACGAGTCACCCAAGGGGGCGGAGACGGCGGCGGCCTGGACGGGAGCGGGCCTATCGATCGACTACACGGCCGCGGCGAACTGGACGGTTCTGCGCAAAGACGAAAAGCCCGCGGCCGAGATCTTCTCGGTCTCCTACGTCGCCGACCGTGACGAGGAGCGCCCGGTGACCTTTGTCTTCAACGGTGGCCCTGGCTCGTCGTCGGCGTACCTGCACATGGGCGCGGTCGGCCCGTCCCGGGTCGCGTTTCCACCGGATGGAACGCTGCCGCAGTCGCCGCCCCGGCTCGTGCCCAACGCCGAGTCATGGCTCGCCTTCACCGATCTGGTGTTCGTCGACCCGGTGGGCACCGGTTTCAGTCGAGTGATCAAGGACGACGCCAGCGAGAGCGAGACGGGCAAGAAGCAAACGAAGGATGGCGAGGACGGCGCCGCCCGCGAGTACTTCGGCTACAAGCGCGACCTGGAGTCGTTGTGCGAGTTCATGAGCCGATGGCTGTCCGGCAACGCTCGTTGGGGCTCGCCCATGTTCATCGCCGGCGAGAGCTATGGCGGATACCGCGTTGGCCGGCTCGTGCGCATGCTGCAGGAGACGACCGGGATCGGGCTCAGCGGCGCAGTGCTGATCTCGCCGGCGCTTGAGTTCACGTCGCTGTCGCCGACGGACTACGACGTGCTCGCCTGGGTTGATCTCGTCCCGACGATGGCGCTGGCCGCGGTGCACCATGGCCGCTCGCGCTCGTTCGCCGCCGGCGCGTCAGCGTTCGAGGACGTGCTCCGTGAGGCAGAGGTGTTTGCCACCGGCGAGTACGCCACGCTGCTAACGCGGGGGGCGGCGATGCCCGCGATTGAGCGCAATCGGATCCTCGCACGACTCGCCGACCTGATCGGTCTTCCGGCCGAGCTGGTGGCCCGCGCGGAGGGCCGGATCACGCCCGGCACGTTCACCCGCGAGCTGCTCCGCGACGAACGGAAGGTGCTCGGTCTCTACGACGCGACGATCACCGCTACCGATCCGTTCCCTGATCGCGAGTCGTACGCGGGCCCGGATCCGACGCTCGCCGGCATCGGTCCGGCGTACACCACAGCAATCAACCGGCAGCTTCGATCTGAGATCGGCGTGCACACCGATCGCGAGTACGTGTTGTTGAGCTACGAGGTGAACGAGTCATGGCGCAACGATGCGCCGGAGCATTTCTTCGTCCCGCCCGCCGGGGCCACCGACGACTTCCGCTACGGCATGTCACTGAACCCGCATATGAAGGCATTCATCACCCACGGTCGCTACGACCTGGTGACGCCCTACCACGCGACCGATCGGCTTCGGAACCTGATGCGCCTCGATTCCGCGATGGCGAGCCGGCTGACCGTCCGGCATTTCGGAGGTGGCCACATGTTCTACGCCTGGGAGGAGAGCAGACGAGAGTTCGCCTCAGCGATCGCTGCGTTTGTCGCCGACGCGACCGCGCCGGCCTAGCTCAGACGCATCGGCGGTACGGGCACTGGCACTGGCCCCACGCAAACGTTTTGCAGCACGTATCGATAAATGGTAAGCTCGCGCCGTGGGTCGTCCCCGGCACTCGTCCGTTCAGCTCGACGCATTGCTGCGAGCGCTGCGTTTGGACCCCAGCCGCTGGCGACATGGATACGAACTCGCCAGCGAGGTCGGCCTGGCCGTTGGAACGTTGTATCCGGCGCTCGCGCGGTTGGCAGAGGACGACCTGCTCGAGCAGCGGTGGGAGCTTCCACCCGTCAGCGCGCGCCCGCGGCATCTTTACCGGCTGACCGCAGCGGGAGTCGCTCTTGCCGACGCCCGGGCGGCCGCCGCAGCCTCGAAGGTACGGCAGAAGACGACCGCGAGAGCGACACCGCGCGTCTGAGGCGCCGCTCGCCGAACTCCGTCGTCAGAGGTCACTACGGTCCACCGTATGACCACTTCATCGCAGTCCCCCCATCCGGTCTCCTTCGGCGTCGACTACCCCGAACGAGATCTGAACCGGCTCACGACCGGCTTGCGGATCTTCACCGTGATCCCGATCGCGATCCTGCTCGGCACGATTGGCGGCTACAGCGCACGCTGGGGAACCAGCACGGCGGGCACGACTGAGGTCGCCTTGGGCGGCACCGGCTTGCTGTTCATCCCCACCGCGTTGATGATCATCTTCCGCCAGCGCTACCCGCGGTGGTGGTTCGACTGGAACCTGCAGCTGCTGCGGTTCATCAACCGCGTCGGCATATACCTGGCGCTGATGGACGATCACTACCCCTCGACCGAGGATGAGCAGTCGGTCCACCTGGAGTTCGACTACCCCGATGCCCGCACGGAAATCAATCGCTGGCTCCCGATCGTCAAGTGGTTTCTGGCAATCCCCCACTATGTCGTTCTCTTCTTCCTGGAGATCGGGGTCTTCTTCGCCGCGATTGCAGCCTGGTTCGCGATCCTCTTCACCGGCCGCTATCCCCGAGGCCTGTTCCAGTACGTGGAGGGCGTGATCCGCTGGCACAACCGAGTGATCGGTTACGCGGTCGTCCTCGTCACCGACAACTACCCGCCGTTCAGGCTGCGCCCCTGAACGATCGCGATGACGTCCCGGTGACGACGACGACCTTCCCGATCAGCCCATTCACGACGCACTCTCGAGTACTTCGGCAGCGCACGGTTCCGGGGCTGGTCCCGCTGGACCAGCCCCGAAAAAGCGGACGCTGGGGTCGGCGATCGGCGCTCGGCGCAGCTGCCGTCCGTTGACCAGGTGACTCATCGGCAGGTTCCACGGCGCCGCGCTCCCCTGCCGCGGCAGCTCGTGGAGCGACCTCGTGACGTAGCCGGCGGAGAAGTCGAGCAGTGGCCGGGTATCCATGTCGCCACTCGGCAGCTCGGGAACGCAGGCCGCATGGCCGTGCGCGTCCAGATACCGCAGCACCCTGCAGAAGTACTCGCAGACGAGCCCGACCTTGAGCGTCCAGGACCGGGTCGTGTAGCCGATCGAGAAGACGAAGTTCGGGACACCGCTGAGCATTACTCCTCGGTACGCGACGGTCTGAGGGGGCTCGACCCGCCGCTCGTCGACGGTCATTTCGATCCCGCCGAATGGGAGCAGCCGAAGGCCGGTCGCGGTGATGATGATGTCCGCCTCGAGCTCTCGCCCCGACACCAACCGTACCCCGCCCTGCGTGAACGTCTCGATCCGATCGGTCACAACCGTGGCAGTCCCCGCGCGGATGGCCTTGAACAGGTCGCCATCAGGCACGAAGCAGAGCCGTTGGTCCCATGGCCCGTAGGTCGGGTTGAAGTCAATGTGGACGGGATATCCGTCGGGCAGCTGCCGCGCGATCAGTCGCCGCAGCAGCCTGCTCGCCTGCCGTGGGCGGCGTTGGCAGAACTGGTAGATGGCATCCTGGATCGCGAAGTTCTTGATCCGGGCGATCCGGTGTGCGCGTCTTGGCCCGAGCCGCCGGCGCAACCAGTTGGCCACCGGGTCCACCGAGGGGATCGAGAGGATGTAGCTCGGCGAGCGTTGCAGCATCGTCACGTGCGCAGCATCCTTGGCGATCGCGGGGATCAGCGTCACCGCCGTCGCGCCGCTGCCGACCACCAGCACACGCTTGTCGGCGTAAACCAAACCCTCGGGCCATTTTTGGGGATGGATCACCGGACCCTGGAACCGTTCGATCCCGGGCAGCTCAGGCGTGTACCCGTCGTCGTAGCGGTAGTACCCCGTGCCGCCGAACACCCAGCTGCAGCTGATCTTCAGCGTCTCGCCCGTATCGGTTCGCTCGACGTCCAGCAGCCAGCGTGCATCCTCGCTCGACCACGCCGCCGAGACCACCCGATGGTTGGTCCGAATCCGCTCGTCGATCCCGTTCTCGGCGGCGGTCTCGCGGACATACTCGAGGATCTCAGGCCCGGTCGCGATCACCTTGTCGCTATTCCACGGCTTGAAGTCGTAGGAGAACGTGTACAGGTCGGAATCTGAGCGAACGCCCGGGAACCGGAACAGGTCCCAGGTTCCGCCGGTATTCGCGCGCCCCTCAAGGATCACATAGCGCTTGTGCGGCAGCTGGCGCTGCAGGTGGTACGCGCAGCCAATCCCGGAGATGCCGGCTCCGACGATGACGACATCGAAGTGCTCGATCTCAAGCTGCACCCACTAGACCATACGACCACGGCGGCGACGTGCGTTCGAAATTCACGCCGCCGCCGTGTCAGCGCGACCTCTCAGGCGGCCGAGCCGGCGACGGTCCGGATCCCCTCCGTCGCCTCGGGCGGGAGCTCCGTCAGCTCGCCGACTTCGATGGCCCCGCCGCGCTCGAGCGCCGGGCAGCCTTCGGTGAGGCTGACAGCCTCCTCGAGGTTGGCAGCGCTGATCAGCGAATAGCCGCCGAGCTCCGTGTCGCTCGGCGCTTCGCCGATCTGGCGCCGCGTGAACACCGGGTTCCCGAGCTCGACGACGTGGTCTGAGATCCCTCGGAACCACGAAGTCCAGGCTGACATCGAGTCTGGGTCGCCCGGGGTGAAGTCGCGCGGCGCGCGGTAGACAAATACATAGGTGGACATGTTCCCCTCCTAGGTGGGATTGTTGACACTCCCACCTAGTGACACCGCGGTGCGGCGGAAATCATCGACGGGTCAGAAGCGCTGTCCTGGAGACGGCGGGCCAGCGCCGGCGATGCGTCAGGGCGCCGTCGACGACACCCAGGTCGATCAGGCTCCGGGCGGTCGCGACGATCGCCTCCTCGCTCGATCGCGGAGACCAGCCGAGCCACTCTCGCGCCTTGGCGCTGCTAACCCGGGGGGCGCGCCCGAGCTCCGGAAGCAGCCGCCTGACCTGGGCGTTGAACGGACCCGCAATCCGGAACGCGAAATCGGGCAGCACTCGCGTCGGCACCCGCCTGGCGGCGAATCCGAGTCGCGAGCGCAGCACAAGTGCGACTTCACGCATGCTGAGCGGCTCACCGGAGACGGCCAGGAAACGCTCGCCCGCTGCATTCGGGTCGGTCATCGCCAGAACGTGAAGGTCCGCGACGTCCCGGACGTCGACAAGCCCGAACGCGACCTGCGGCAACCCTGGGACGAAACCGTTCAAAAGCCGCTTGACGAGCTCGACCGAGGTCGAGCGGTGGGTGTCGAGGACGGGCCCAAGCACCCCAAAGGGGTTGACGGTCGCGAGCTCGACGCCACCTCCCTCGGTGTTGACGAACTCCCACGCAGCCCGCTCGGCGAGCGTCTTGGACCGCTCATAGGCGCCGACGGAGGGGAGCTCGGGGTCGGTCCAGTCAGATTCGGTAAAGACGTGCCCCGGCTCGTGCAGACCCCAGCCGACGGCAGCAAAAGACGAGGTGAGCACCACCCGCGTGACTCCGGCATCGCGAGCGGCACGGAGCACTCGGAGCGCACCGTCGCGCGCGGGCACGATCAGTTCGTTCTCGTCCCTGGGGAGCTCGAGCGGGAACGGCGAGGCGACGTGCAGCACCCTCTGACACCCTGCAACCGCATCGCTCCAGCCGTCGTCTGATGTCAGGTCAGCCGCGACGAACTCGAGGCGATGACTGCGGTCGACCCCGGCCCGGGTCAGCATCGTCCGCAAGCCATCAGCGCCGGAACGCTGCCGGACCGTCGTCCGAACTCGATAACCCTGCAGCAGCAGCGTCACGATGCAGCGCGCGGCGATGAACCCTGATCCGCCCGTAACCAGAACGAGCCCATCGCGCATGAACTTCTAGATTACTCTCGGGCCCGACTGACGCTGGATCGTCTCGCCCTGGTCGGCCGGCGGCCTGGTCCGATCCGCCTTGATGACTACCGATACTCCGCCAGGTACCTCATCCCCGCGATCGCACGGCTTCCGTACCAGGAGGTCATCTCGCCGTCGATCAGGGACACCTGAGCACCCGGCAGGGCCCTCGCGACCTCCGCGACGTGCCGCTCGTGGAAGTGGTAAGGCTCACTACTGAGCAGCACCCGATCGACGCCGCCCGCGAACTGCTGGAGGGTGACCTCGGGGTAGGGCGCCGACGCCGACGGCGGCTGGGTCTGCCAGCCCCGCAGGGCCAGCGTCCGCGAGATGTAAGTCTCAGTCGAAACCGTCATCCATGGCTCGCGCCAGATCAGATAGAGCACGCGCTCGCTCGGCCAGCTTCGCTCGTCGAGTCCGGCGGCCGCCTCCTGGAATCGTTGGCAGAGCCGGCCTGCCTCGAGCTCGCGATCGAAGATCGCTCCGAGTAGGCGGTACAGCTCGAGGTTGTCGCGTGGCTGCCGCGGGTGGGTGACGACGATCTCCGGGACGAACTCGGCCAACGCCTCGGCGGTCTCGCGCCGGTTCTCCTCAACATTGACGATCACGTGGGTCGGCGCGAGCTCGCGGATCCGCTCGAGCTTCACGTCCTTGGTCCCCCCGACCTTCGGAATCCGCCGCACCGTCTCCCACGGGTGGATACAGAAGCCGGTGCGCCCGACCAGCCGATGCGCCAGGTCAAGGTCGCAGACGAGCTCGGTGATGCTCGGGACAAGGCAGACGATCCGAGCATCGGCGCCCGCGCGCGCGTGCGTCACTCCGGCGGCATCGACGACAGCCTCGCGAGCGCTCCCCATTCTCAGCCCCTACATGTTCCGCCGGTACTCGCCCCCGACCTCATACAGCGCCGATGAGATCTGGCCGAGCGATGCGACCTTAACCGCCTCCATCAGCGCCTCGAACACGTTCCCGCGTTCACGCGCCACGTCCTGCAGGCGCGCCAACGCCGCCTGCCGCCGGTCGGCCGCCCGATCCTGAAACGCTCGCAGGTTGGCGATCTGAGCCCGCTTCTCGTCCTCGGTCGAACGCATCAGCGAGAGCTTGTCGATCCGCTCACCGCCACCCTCGTTCGGCAGGAACGTATTGACCCCGATCAAAGGCAACTCTCCGGTGTGCTTCAGCCGCTCGTAATAGAGGCTCTCCTCCTGGATCCTCCCGCGCTGGTACATCGTGTCCATCGCGCCCAGCACGCCACCGCGCTCGGAGATCCGGTCGAACTCGTCGTAGACCGCGGCCTCGACCAGGTCGGTCAGCTCGTCGATGATGAACGACCCCTGCCACGGGTTCTCGCAGTAGTTGAGACCCAGCTCGCGGTTGATGATCAGCTGGATTGCCACCGCCCGCCTGACCGACTCCTCCGTCGGAGTGGTGATCGCCTCGTCATACGCGTTCGTGTGCAGGCTGTTGCAGTTGTCGAGCAGCGCGTACAGAGCCTGGAGCGTCGTGCGGATGTCGTTGAAGCTGATCTCCTGTGCGTGCAGTGACCGGCCGGAGGTCTGGATGTGGTACTTGAGCATCTGGCTTCGCGACGAGGCGCCGTAGCGCTCGCGCATCGCGCGAGCCCAGATCCGCCGTGCGACTCGCCCAATCACCGCATACTCGGGATCCATCCCGTTTGAGAAGAAGAAGCTGAGGTTCGGCGCGAAGTCGTCGACCGCCATCCCGCGCGCGAGGTAGTACTCGACGATCGTGAAGCCGTTGGCCAGCGTGAATGCCAGTTGCGAGATTGGGTTCGCTCCTGCCTCGGCGATGTGATACCCGCTGATCGAGACGCTGTAGAAGTTGCGAACCTCATGGTCGACGAAGAACTGCTGGACGTCGCCCATCATCTTCATCGCGAACTCAGTCGAGAAAATGCACGTGTTCTGGGCTTGGTCCTCCTTGAGGATGTCGGCCTGCACCGTCCCGCGCACGGTCCGCACCGTCTCGGCCCGGATCCGCTCATATACCGTTCGCTCGACGACCATGTCGCCGGAGACCCCGAGCAGTCCCAGCCCGAGCGCGTCGTTGCCGTCGGGCAGCTCGCCACCGTAAGCCGGCCGCCCGCCGTGCGCGGCGAAGTACTCGTCGAGCACTCGCTGGGCCCCGTTCCAGCCGCCAGTCTCGCGCAGGTGCTTCTCGACCTGCTGGTCGATCGCGGCATTCATGAAGAAGGCCAGGATGATCGGCGCGGGCCCGTTGATCGTCATCGACACCGACGTCGTCGGGGCACACAGATCGAAGCCCGAGTACAGCTTCTTGGCGTCGTCGACGGTCGCGATCGAGACGCCCGAATTGCCGACCTTCCCGTAAATGTCGGGCCGCTCGTGCGGGTCCTCGCCGTACAGAGTCACCGAGTCAAACGCCGTCGAGAGCCGCGCCGCCGGCTGTCCCTGACTCAGATAGTGGAAGCGGCGGTTGGTCCGCTCCGGCGTCCCCTCGCCCGCGAACATCCGGGTCGGGTCCTCGCCCGCTCGCCGGTAGGGGAAGACCCCGCCGGTGAACGGATAGGAACCCGGCAGGTTCTCCTTCATCAGGAACCGAAGCCGGTCGCCCCAACCGTCGAGGCGCGGCGGCGCGATCTTTGGGATCTGGGAGCCACTCAACGACGTCCGGTAGTTCTCGCCGGTGATCTCGAGGCCGCGAACCTTGTAGGTGAATTCCTGGGAGGTGATCCCCTCGATCAGCGCCTCCCACGTGTCGAGCAGCACCCTCGCGTCGTCGCCGAGGGCCGCCAGCGCCTCGTCATATCCGGCTCGCAGCGCCTCCGCTCCCGGCCCATCCCCTACCACCGCCAAGGCCTCGTGACACGCCTGCGCCCGGGCGGCGAGTTCTGCCCTGCGCTCGATGTCGGCGCCGATCCCGCGTCCCTGCTCGGCGATCTCGGCCAGGTAGCGGACGCGGCTACCTGGGATCAGCACGTTGCCGAGCGGCTCGTGGCTCACCGGCTCCGGGCCGAGCTGCCAACCTTCGGCTTCAGCGCCGGGAAGCCGCCCCAGCGCTCGGCACAGGTTGAAGAACATCCAGGTCAGCCCCGGGTCGTTGAATTGGCTGGCGATCGTCGGGTAGACGGGGATCTCATCCTCGGGGCGATCGAACGAGACGTGATTACGCCGCCACTGCTTGCGCACGTCGCGAAGCGCATCCTGGGCCCCGCGCTTGTCGAACTTGTTGATCACGACGAGCTCGGCGAGGTCGAGCATGTCGATCTTCTCGAGCTGGCTGGCAGCGCCGAACTCGCTGGTCATCACGTACACCGGCAGGTCGACGAGGTCGACGATCTCCGAGTCGCTCTGGCCGATGCCGGCGGTCTCGACGATGATCAGATCGAACCCGCTCGCCCGCAGGAAGGCGAGCGCATCCTCGAGCACCGCGCTGGTCGAGCGGTTGCTGCGACGGGTCGCCATCGAGCGCATGAAGATCCGCTCGTCGCGCAGGCTGTTCATGCGGATCCGGTCGCCGAGCAGGGCGCCGCCGGTGCGGCGCCGGGTCGGATCGACCGCGAGCACGGCGATCCGGATCTCCGGAAGCCACTGCATGAAGCGGCTCAGCAGCTCGTCGGTGACGGTGCTCTTGCCGGCACCGCCGGTGCCCGTGATCCCGACCACCGGGGCGACGCGAGTCGCGGCGCGCCAGGCGGCGCGGAGCTGGGCGAGGTCGGTTTCGGAGCGGGCACCGTCCTCAAGGGCCGACAGGGTCCCGGCGATCGCAAGGTCGTCGGAAGAGTCGCCGGTCCTGGCCCGGAGCGCTCCGTCCCCGAGCTCCGCCCGGCGCGCCTTCGTACGCGCGATCAGGTCGTCGATCATCCCGGTGAGGCCGAGCGCCATCCCGTCGTTAGGGTGGTAGACGCGCTCGACGCCGTATGCGTGAAGCTCGGCGATCTCATCCGGCGTGATCGTGCCGCCACCGCCTCCGAAAACGCAGATGTGAGCAGCGCCGCGGTCACGCAACATGTCGATCGCGTACTTGAAGTACTCCATGTGGCCGCCCTGGTAGGAGCTGATCGCGATCCCATCGGCGTCCTCCTGGATCGCCGCCCGGACGATTTCCTCGACGCTGCGGTTGTGGCCGAGGTGGACGACCTCGGCGCCGCTGTCCTGGATCAGCCGGCGCATCACGTTGATCGCCGCGTCGTGGCCATCGAACAGCGAAGCGACGGTGACGAACCGCAGCGGCGAGATGATCAGCGGCCCTTCGACGGCGTCGGCAGCCGGCCTGGTGTCGGTAACGCTCATCGTGTCTCTCCTCGCAGAGCAGTCGTCATCTGGCGCTTGAGCCCGTCGTGCAGCGCGCGCACCTCATCAGCAGACAACGGCGACAGGAGCCAGGCGTAAACGATCCCGATCACCGAAGCGGCGAACTGCGCGGCGATGCCACCAACGTCGACGCTTTCCGGGATCTGACCCGTCTCGATCCCGCGCCTGATCCAGGCCTCGACGTCGCGCCGGCGGCGGCGGTGGGCGCCAGCGATCACGGCCCGAAGTTCCTCGTCAGGCCCGACCGAGTCGAACCAGAGGACGTAGAAGGCGCGAACCCGATCGGAGGACTCGAGCAGAAACCGACCGTGCGCGTCGACCGCCGCGTGAATCGTGTCGATCCCGGTAGTCCCCGCGACCGCCGCCTGCATTTCGGCCAGCCATTCCTCTCCGATCGTCCGGATCAGGAACGCCCACAGACCGGCCTTTGACCCGAATCGGTAGGAGGCGAGGCCGCGACTGTAGCCCGCCTCCAAGCCGACGTCCTTGAGGGTCGTCGCGGCAGCTCCGCGCTCGCAGATGAGCTTCACCGCCGCGTCGGCCATCCGCGCATCCGATAGCGCCGACCGTTCCTCCTGTGTCAGTGCCACGCCCCGAATGGTACTTGTTTGTCGCAAGCAAGTCTAGTCCGCACGGGCTCGCTTCCATGAAATGCAGGCTGTCGCGTGGGTTTGATGCAACTCGTCAGCCGACGTCGCGGCTATCGAGGTATGCCCTGGCGACCCGTTTTGGGGCCCTCGCCAACCAGGCATCCACGATCACTTCCTCCAGTTCGTCGAGCTCGATCTCGTCGAGCAGCACGAGCACGGCGGGATACCCGTCGAAGTGCGGGGTCGTGAAGAACACCGCCGGGTCGTCGGCGAGCAGCGCCTCCTTGGCTCCTAGGTGCTCCACTCGCACGCCGAGGATCGCGCCCTCGGGTGCGCCATCGCCGAGCGCCGCCAGATCCGACTTGCGCAGCGGGCGTTCCCAGACGAACAACTTGTCCCGTACGCGCCAGGACATCAGACCGTGCATCCCCTGCTCGACCGCCTCCGGCAGGCCCAGGGCGATCGACCGGACGTCTTCCCAGGTCGCCATGAGTTGCGTCGCCCGCGCTACCTGCACTCTGGGCAGTTGCCGCGGAGCGTCACCTCGTGGTCTTTGGTGACGAACCCGAGGCGGCGCGAAAGCTGATTGATCGACCGCTCCAGGGCGGGATCGTCGAACGGGACCAGCTGCCCGCACTGGTCGCACACGAGATGGTGGTGGTGGTGCTCGCCGCCCGGATCAACCGGCTCGTATCGCGCGACTCCGTCACCGAGATCGAGCCTGCTGATCAGGTCGTGATCATGAAGCAGCTCGAGCGCGCGGTAGACGCTGGCGCGACCGACCGGCCGCTCGTCCGTGCTGAGACTGCGCAGCCCATCCTCGATCTCCAGGGCGCTCAGGGCACAGTCCTGCCCGGCGAGCAGATCGATCAGCCGCTCGCGGGCGGCGCCGCGATGGTGTCCGGCCCGCCGCAGCACCTGCCGCGCATGGACCGCCCACTCGGTGTCCGTCTGTTGCTCCATGCCGCCAAGCATAACCCTCGTCTCGACACCTAACGACAAGAATGAGACTCGGACTCAATTTTGTTATGCTCTCTCACGCGATGCCACGTCTGCGCCAATTCCTCGCAGCCGTCGCGGCCGTCGGCGCGGTCGCCGGGGGCGCCGCGGCGGCAGCGCTCGCGCTTGCCCCCTCGCGGTCGGCTCGCGCCCATGCCGCCCAAGACCAGATCGTCGCCGTCGGGGCTGAAAACGAGTACGCCGATGTGATCTCGCAGGTCGGCGGTCACTACGTTGCGGTCTCCGCGATCGAGAGCAACCCCAACGCCGACCCGCACTCTTTCGAGGCGAGCCCGAGCATCGCCGAGGCGGTCGGCAGCGCCAAGCTCGTGGTCCAGAACGGCCTCGGATACGACACGTTCATGAACCGGATCGAGGCGGCGACCTCCGACTCCAAGCGCCGCGTGATCGACGTCCAGCAGCTGCTCGGGCTGCCCGACTCGACCCCCAACCCCCACCTCTGGTACAGCCCGAAGACGATGCCGGCGGTCGCCGCGGCGGTCGGGCACGATCTGTCGGCGCTCGACCCCGCCCGTGCGTCCTATTTCAAGGCGAACGTCAAGCATTTCGACGCCTCGCTGAGGCCCTGGCGGAAGGCGCTGAGGGCGTTCGCAGCGAGATATCCGTCGGCGCCGGTCGCGACGACCGAGCCGGTCGGCAACTACATGCTGCGGGCCGCGGGCGCCCGGATCCAGACGCCCTGGAGCCTTCAGGCCGACATCATGAACGGCGTTGACCCGCCTCCGCAGGACGTCACCGCGGAGGAGCAGCTGCTCGCCGGGCACAGAGTCAAGGCGCTGCTCTACAACCAGCAGGTGACCGACACGTGACGCAGAAGTTCCTATCAACCGCCCGAGGCGCCGGCGTCCCGATCGTCGGCGTCTACGAGACGATGCCGATCGGCTACAGCTATCAGTCGTGGATGCTGGCGGAGCTGCGAGCACTCCGACGCGCGGTCGCCGGCCATGTCTCGACTGGAAAGCTCTGATTGGCCTCCACCCCGGTTCTACGCGTTTCGGACATCACCGTCCGGCTCGCGGGCCGGACGGTGCTGGACAGCGTTGGCTTCGAACTGAACGCCGGCGAGTTCACGGGCCTGATCGGTTCAAACGGGGCGGGCAAGACAACCCTGCTTTCGGGTGATTCTCGGGCTGCAGTCGCCGGCCGCCGGCGCCGTCGAGGCGCTCGGCCCGGTTGACACGACCGGCGATGGGCGCCGCCGGCGCGGCCTCGGGCGCCAGGAGCGTCGTGGGCAGGTCGGCTACGTCCCGCAGAAGTTCCTGCTGGACCCGGACATGCCGGTGCGCGGGCGCGACCTGGTCGCACTTGGGATCGACGGCCACCGCCTCGGCGTGCCGCTTCCCTCGCGCCGGCGCCGTGCGCTCGTCGAGCAGATGCTCGAGGCGGTCGACGCGGCCGGCTTCGCCGACGCGCGCGTCGGCGAACTGTCCGGCGGCGAGCAGCAGCGGATCCTGATCGCGCACGCGCTCGTCTGCGGCCGCGGCTGCTGCTGCTCGACGAGCCACTCGCGAACCTCGATCTGCGCAGCGCCCGGGAGATCGTCGCGCTGCTGGCCGGGATCGCGCCGAGATCAGCACCTGGCGGTGCTGATCTCGGCCCACGACATGAACCCGCTGCTGTCGGTGATGGACCGCGTCGTCTATCTCGCCGATGGCCGCGCGGCCAGCGGCACGACCGACGAGGTCGTCCGCTCCGACGTCCTCAGCCGGCTCTACCGCCATCACGTCGACGTGCTGCGAGTTCACGGCAGGGTGATCGTCGTCGCCGGAGAGGGCGAGCCCGAGGAGGATGCGCGTGCCGAGCGTGCCCACCTCGAGCAGGCCGAGCCGGTCGAGTTCGTGTAGGAGGGGGTCTCCGTGGGCGCGGTTCTGCGGGCGATCGTCGAGCCCGGCTTCTTTCAGAGCTCGGCGGTGCAGCTGGCCGCCGGGATCGGCGCGATCGTCGCCCTCGTGGCGGCCGCCGCCGGCGTCTTCACCGTGATCCGCGGCCAGGCGTTCGCGGGCGAGGCGCTCGGCGACATCGGCGCCGCCGGCGGTTCCAGCGCGTATCTCGCGGGAATCAGCGCGCTCTGGGGGTTCCTCGGGGCCGCCGTGGCGGCAGCCGGGGTGATGGAGCTGATCGGGATCCAGCGCGCGCGTGGCCGCGACCTCGCGACCGGGATCGTGCTCGGTGCGGGCTTCGGGCTGGCGGCGCTATTCCTGTACCTCGGCACCACCAGCACCAGCACGACCGGCGCGACCGTGACGATCCTGTTCGGCTCGATCTTCGCGCTGTCGACTTCGACCCTCCCGCTCGTGCTCGCCTTCGGCGCCGTCACGATCGCGGCGCTCGCGGTCGTCTACCGCCCGCTGCTGCTGAGCTCGGTCAGCCCCGAGCTGGCCGCGGCGCGCGGCATCCCGGTGCGGCGTAGTCGGTGTCGCTCTACCTGCTGGCGATGGCCGTCGCCGTGGCTCTGTCGGCGATGACGATCGGGGCGATCCTGTCGACCGCGCTGCTGGTCGGACCGGCCGCCACGGCGCTGCGGCTGACGACCCGGCCGGGGCAGGCGATCGCCGTCGCCGGCGCGATCGGGGTGGCCGTCACCTGGCTCGGCCTGCTGCTCTCCTACGACAGCTACTACTGGCCGCCCCAGCACCGCGGCTGGCCGGCGAGCTTCTTGATCGTCACGCTGGTGCTGCTGGCCTACCTCGGGTCGGGGCTCGTCACCCGGCACCGCGCGGAGCTGAGGCGGTGTTCTCCGGCTTCATGATCAAACGCCTGGATCGTCGCCACGCTCGTCGCGATCGTCGGCGGCGCCGTCGGGTTCTTCACCGTCATGCGAGGCTCGGCATTCGTCGCCCACGCGGTCCCGAACGGCTCATTCGCCGGCGCCGCCGGGGCCAGCCTCGTCGGCGTTAACCCGCTGCTCGGCCTCGGGGTGTTCTCGCTCGGCGGCGCGCTCGGGATCGGGCTGCTCGGCCGCCGCGGGCGGCGCGACGTCGCGACCGCGCTGACGCTCGTCTTCATGCTCGGGCTCGGTGTCCTGTTCCTCAGCCTCAGCGGTGGGTACATCGACGAGCTCGATTCGCTGCTGTTCGGCGAGGTGCTGGGGATCAGCCCCAACCAGTTGGCCCCGACGATCGGTCTGACGGCAGCGTGCCTGCTGGCGCTCGCCATCGTCGTACCGCCCGCTGCTGTTGTCGAGTGCCGCGCCCGAGGCCGCCCAGGCACGGGGGATCAGGCCGTTCGTGATCGAGCTCTGCTTCCTGGCGCTGGTGGCGCTGACGACGACGATGACCGTCCCGGTCGTCGGCACCGCGCTGATCTTCAGCCTGATGATCGGACCGCCGGCCGCAGCCCGCGCGTTCACCGCGCGGCCCGGGGCGGCGCTGGCGTTGTCGATCGCGATCGCGCTGGCCGTCGTCTGGGCGGCGATCGCGCTGTCCTACAACACCAACTGGCCGGTCGGCTTCTTCGTCGGCGTCGCCAGCGCCGGCGCCTACGCGGTCGGACGGATCTGGAGCGCGAGCCGGTGATCCGCGCTGCGGGTCGAATAACTTCGAACCCCTCGAAGTTATTCGACCCGAACGAGCTAGACGAGCACGGTGGCGAGTAGGTACACGTTCAGCCCCGCGATCACGAACGTCACCAACCACATCGCCCAAACGGTCAGCCTGCGGTTGACCATCTCCCCCATCACATGGGCGCGGCGGGTGATCAACGCCAGCGGCACGAGCGCGAACGGGATCCCGAACGACAGCACGATCTGCGAATAGACCAGCGCGCTGGTCGTGTTCGCCGCCAGCGCCAGCACCACCAGGGACGGGAGCATCGTCAAGCCCCGTCGGAGCACCAGCGGGATCCGCCAGTTCATGAAGCCGGTCATCACGATCTGGCCCGAGTAGGTGCCGACGCTCGAGGCAGACAGCCCCGAGGCGATCAGTGCCACGCCGAAGGCGAGTGCAGCGCCGCCGCCGACGTACGTTGCCAGCGTCGAGTGGATCGTCGACAGATCTCCGGAGCCCGTCACGCCGGTGCGAGTGACCAGCGCCGCGGCGATGCACAGCATTGCGACGTTGGCGACCCCGGCGATTCCGAGGCCAAGGACACAGTCCAGCTTGTTGAACTGCAATAGCTTGCGCCGCTCGACGCCGTTGGCGGGCGTGATCCGGTCCTTCTGCAGCGCCGAGTGCAAATAGACGACGTGCGGCATCACGGTCGCGCCGATGATCCCGACGGCCAGCGACAGGGCGCCGGCGTCGTGCAGCCGTGGCACGAGCCCGTTCGCGATTCCGCTAACCGACTGATGCCCGACGTCGAAGAAGTCAGCGGCGAACCCGAGCACGACGAGCGCCAGCAGCGCGATGATCGCCAACTCGAACCTCCGGTAGCCGCGCTGCTGCAGACCGAGCACGATGAACGCCACCACCGCCGTAATCAGGCCGGCTGGGAACAGTGCCACCCCGAACACCAGGTGCAACCCCAGCGCCGCGCCGGTGAACTCGGCCAGATCGGTCGCCATCGCGATCACCTCAGCCTGGATCCAGAGGAGCAGATTCGCCCGCCGCGGGAACAGTTCGCGGCACATCTCGGGAAGGCTGCGGCCGGTGGCGAGGCCCAGTTTCGAGGTCAGATACTGGACGAGCATCGCCATCAGACTCGCCATGACGTTGACCCAGACGAGCATGTATCGGTACTCACTGCCCGCCCGGAAATTCGTCGCGAAGTTGCCAGGGTCGACATACGCGACCGCGGCGACTAGCGCCGGCCCGAGGATCGCGAGCGTGCCGCGGATCCGGCCGCGCGCCAGGATTTGGCTGAGAGCACTCGGGGCGTGTGCAAGCGCGCCGGCACCACCGCGCCCGGGGGCCGGACCGGGCTTCAGACCGGGCGCCAGGCCCGGCAGCGCCTCCTCCACGAACGCTCCGCCGCCAGCGGTTGCGGCGGCGGGAATCAACGGCAGCTCAGCTTGATCCAGTGCAGACAATCCAGTCAGAGTCTAGCCCAAAAGTTCACAGCATCAAAGTTTAGTGTTGATGTCAGTCTGGTTTACGCTGAGCGAGTGGCGGCAGCTCCAAGCCATCCAGCCTTTTCGGCGCCAGTCGAGGATTACCTGAAGGCGATCTACTCGCTGACCGTCGGCGACAACCCGGCGTCCACCAGCGAGATCGCAGACGTCCTCGGCGTCACCGCGAGTTCAGTCTCGACGATGCTGCGGCGGATGGACGCCGCCGGCCTCGCCGAGCACCTCCCTTATCGTGGCGCTCGCTTGACCGCCGAGGGGCGCCAGCTGGCGCTCAGCGTGATCCGCCGCCACCGGCTGCTCGAGCTGTTCCTGCAGACGAGCCTCGACATCCCCTGGGAGGATGTGCACCGCTACGCCGACGCACTCGAGCACGCGGCCTCAGACGAGCTGATCGAGCTGATCGCGGCAAAGCTCGGCGACCCCGCGTCCGACCCGCACGGCGACCCAATCCCCAACCGCCAGCTGGAGGTCGACGAGCGCTCACAGCCCACTCTCGCTGACCTCGACCCGGGCGAGCACGCGACCATCGTCCGCGTCTCCGATTCCGACCCGGCGATGCTCCGCTATCTGACCGAGCTGCGGATTGGGATCGGCGATCGAGTCGAGCTGCTCGACCGCCAGCCGTTCGAAGGGCCCTCGGAGATTCGCGTCGGCGACCAGACGGTCAGCCTCGGCATGCGGCTGGCGCAGGCGATCCACGTCGAGCGCGACTGACCGTTGCTGGCCGGGGCGGCGCGCGGCCCGCTCGCGACGGCAGGCCGGCAAAACCCCGCAATCCAGCACCTGATCGACACGGCTTGACGAGTTATGTGCGCTCAGCGACGCTGGACCCGCAACCCCACTCCGGGCGGCGCGCGGTTGACGACTTACGGTCGCCGCCGTCTCACCCTCACCCTCGGCCTCGCTGCGGCCAAAAGTTCACGAGCCACCGTTGGCGGAGAGGGGTTCGGGAAGAAAGGGGCTCTGGAGGTCACAAACGGCGAGAACCCCCGACCACCCGCGCAGCCGTGGGAGGTTTTGGCCGCCGCGAGCGCGTGTGCGGGCTTATGGCAGCCGGCGGCAGCCAAGGACCTGGAGGCCTTCGGCGCACGGTGGTTCTCAAACCTCGCGGGTGGCGATCAGCCCGATCTTGACCCGCCCGGCCACCCGCTGGACACCGAACACCACATGCCCGCGGATGCTGCCGCCGCCCTGGAGCTTCAGCGTGTAGTCGGCGGTCGCCCGGGCGACCCAACCCGGGCCCACGTGCAGGTGGCTGAGCTCGTAGCCGACAGGCACCGGCTTGCTGCGGAACTGCTGCCGGTAGTCGGCGAGCACGGCCGCGCGGCCGTGCTCGCTGCTGCTGGGCGACACCCGAACAGCCGAGGGAGCCAACAGCCGCGCCATCGCGGCCGAGTCCCGTCGGCTATAGGCACGGGCGAAGGCCTGGACCGCGCCGGTCGCCTGCGAGCTCGTCACGGGTCCAGCCCGCCGAGGCGAGCTCGACGACACCAGCGCGATGACGACGGCGGCCGCTGCGGCGGCGGCGACCAGCAGCCCAACCACCGCGGCGAAGCGGCGCCACGACCCGCGGCCCTCCCGCCTCCGACCATCGCCCGGCTCGATCACGGTGGTGGGGGCGACGGCCGTCAGCGACTCACCTGAAACTGCGACCGTTCCCGTCTCCCCCGAGCCCGTTCCGTTTGACCCGCCAACCGCGACCGTCGCCGCCTCTTGGCGAACGCCGACGGAGGCCGCACCACGAGCGCGGTCGCCGGCAGCGAGAACCGGAGCGCTGCGCGCGCGCCGGCCTCGTCCTCTTGCCGCCGCCAGCGCCGCCGTCCCCAACCGCCCCGCCGACTGGTAGCGGTCCTTCGGGCGCTTGGCCAGCGCCCGGGCCAACACCGGGTCAAAACGTCTTGAGACGCCCCCGCTCCGCGACACGGGGGTCGGACTCTCCTCGAGATGCGCGAGCATCGTCGCCGCTGCGGTCGGACGCCGAAACGGCGATTCGCCGGTCAGACACGCGTACAGGACGCAGCCGAGCGAGTACACGTCGCTGCGGGCGTTGGTCTCCTCGCCGCGAAGCTGCTCGGGCGACATGAAATCGAGCGTCCCGACGACCTCGCCGGAGTCGGTCGCGCGAGTCCGTTCGTCGATCAGGCGCGTGATCCCGAAGTCGGTCAGGTAGGCGTGGTCATCGCTCAGCAGCACGTTCGCCGGTTTGATGTCGCGATGCACGAGCCCGCGCTCGTGGGCCGCGTCGAGGGCGCGCCCGACCTGCTCGACGATCAATGCGGCACGAACCGGGTCGAGCCGTCCTTGCTCGGCCAGCAGCCGACGAAGGTCGGTTCCGTCGACATAGCGCATCACCAGGTACAGGTGACCGTCCTGCTCGCCCGCCCCATACACGGGGATCACGTTGGGGTGGTCGATTGCGGCCATCAGCCGCGCCTCGCGCTCGAATCGGCGCCGAACACCCGCATCCGCGCTGTGCTCGGACGCCACGAGCTTGACCGCGACCGGTCGCTCGAGCCGCAGGTCCAGCCCCCGATACACGATCCCCATCCCGCCGCGGCCGATCACCTGCTCGAGTCGGCAGCCGCCGACCTCCATTCCCACCGCCAGATCCGGCACGCCCCCATTCTGGCGTACCGGCGCACGTAACCAACGCACGAGCGGGTCGCTAGCGTAAGCGGGCGTGCGGTTCAGGGCACTGCTGTTGACGCTCGTGATCCCGGCTTTCGGTGCCGGGATCACCGCCTGTGGCCAGCAGGCGCCCGCGCACGTCCCGAGGGTGCGCCTCGACCTGCAGTCCCCCGCCGACGGCACCCGCGTCACCGGCTCTTCGATCACGCTCCGCGGCACCGTCTCGCCGGCCCGCGCCGAGGTGCGAGTGTTCGGTCGGCGGGCGTCCGTGCGGCCCGACGGTACGTTCTCCACGCGTGTATCGCTGCGCGCCGGCGTCAACCTGATCGACGTGCTCGCGTCGCTGCCGCACTCGAGCGGCGCGATGTCGGCCCTTCGAGTCGAGCGCTACGTCCTGGTCGCGGTACCACAGGTGCTCGGTGATTCCCCGAGCGACGCCGAGGCGGCGCTGCGAGCCGCGGGGTTGATCCCGGAGCCCCACTCGACCGACAACGCGCTCTCATCGCTCTTTCCGCTGCCGGTGCAGGTCTGCTCGGTCAGCCCGCAGCCCGGCACCAAGGTTTCACCGGGCAGCACCGTCACGCTCAGCACCGCGAAGGTCTGCGGCCTGGCCTCGATCACTGTCCCGGGAGCGTCGGTGGAGCCCGTCACGCACCCGGTGCCGTCGGCACGGTCGGCGGAGCCCGTCACGAACCCGGGACCGCCGGCGGCTGCCGGTGGCCCCGGCCGCGGCCCCGGTCCCGGCGCCGGCCCCGGTCCCGGCGCCGGTCCCGGTCGCGGACCAAATGGCGAGGGCCCACCGGGGCAGGACAAGCGTCCAGGCTCAGGTCAGCCGCACGGACCGGCAGGCGACCAGGGCGACGGAGGCGGCGACTGAGCCTCGGCAGGTTCCGGCTTCGAACCGGGACGCGCGCCTGCCGCCGCACCCTAGACGACGAGATCGTGGCAGTTTCACCGGGCTAGAACCGTTGATGAGCTAACGCTGAGGTTACGTTGCTATAGACACTCTCGGACTGGGATTGCGAAGAGACGCGTAGGACATAGAGGGACGTATGGCATCTACTGTGCCACGGCGACGGGCGCGAAACACCACCAGCACCGAAGGTGGACTGGGGCTGGAAGAGATGTCGACGCGGACTGTGAGCACCGACCTCGAGCCTGTGCGATCGCACGCGGATCTTCCACACTTGCCGAAACGAGGGCGGCTCCGCAGCGTCCTCGTCGTCGAAACGAGGCAGTTGATAGCCGAGGCATTGGGCGCGCTGCTCGCGGCCAGCGGCATTTTTGCCGTGACGATCTTCGCTCCCGATCTTCTCGATCCTGCCGCGATCGTCGCTATTGGCCCAGACCTGGTGCTGATGGGGGCCGGAGATATCGAGGAACACTCGCTGAGCCTGATCGAGTCGCTTCGCCACCTCGCCCCCGGGATCCATACAGTGATCCTCGCCGACTCAATCCGGGCTGAATTGGTTCGCTTCGTATTGGATCAACGCACCGACGCCCTTGTCCTGACAAGTATGGCCGCGCAAGATCTAACAGCGACGCTCAGTCAGGTCCTTCGTGGCCAGACCGCACTGCCCGCAGGCTGGCAAAAAGCCCTGACCATCTCACCCCGCAACCCAATCGCCGGCTTGTCCAAACGTCAACTGGAGGTGCTCCGCCTCCTTGACGCCGGATGCACGTATGAGGAGATCAGCGAGCGGCTGGTCATCACCGTCAATACGGTGAAGTTCCATGTGCGCTCTATCTACCTTCGGCTCGGCGTCCGCAACCGCTTGGCTGCGTCGAAGCTCCTCGATGGGGGACTACCACCCTCTTCGATCGGCCCGCGCTAGCAGTCAAGCCGCGCGCAAGTTAGCCCCACCACACGCCTACCCACCCATCACCCACCAGAAAGGGTAGGTCCGGGAGTGACCCGGGTGGGCTTAGGACTACCTGCTCGGACGTTGTTGCGCGCCGGTCAACTCGATACCGTCTCCGCCACTCATGACGCGCCGGAGAGAGGGGCTGGCTCGTCGGACTTGAAGGAGGGGCAAACCAGCTGTACCCACGGTGTGCTGCCAGCGGAGTTGCAGTCACCCAGACGGAAGATCACTAGCCCTGCCACCAGGGCTATTCACGAAGGGACGAGACATGAGGCACCGGGTAACCGGGCTTGTTCTTGCTTCGCTCATCGGAAGTACGTTCGCGGCGATGGTGCTCGCGGCGGCTCCGAGCGTAGCGGGAGCACAAACTACGACCGGATACATCGAGATCTGCAAGACGTTCACGGCGGGGGGGCCGTCGTTCCAAGGTACCTTCCGTTACAACATTACTGACGGTTCCGCCACGACCACTGCGACGCTAAAGGCGAATCAGGGGGGAGCGCAGGTCTGTACATCGCCCATTGCTGTGCCCGCTGGCACGGCGAAGGTCACCGAGGTTGCCGCTCCTTGGTTCAAGGTGACCAGCATCGCCCCGGTTCAGGGCGATCCAGGGACCGTCACCGGATCGCCGTCGACGGGCACCGCAACGCTATCGGTGATAGCGGGCGACCAGTCGATGACGAACACCGTGCAGTTCACGAACGCGCCCGTTGACGGGGTGGTCGAGATCTGCAAGGCGGCGGCGACAAACTCGCCATCCTTGACCGGGACCTACACGTTCAACATCACGAGTACGGATGCTGGTGTCAACGTCTTCGACCCGGCCACAGGTGCGTTTGATCTGCCTTGGACCACCATGGGGTCGGCGACGATCACGTCAAACGGGATCGCGTGCAGCGGGCCGATCACGGTCCCGGCGGGAACGATCCAGACTCTCGAGCCCGGAACGACATATGTGACGGCGATCACGGCGACGTCCAACGGCACCAACGAGCTCATCAGCTCGAATCTGGCGACCGGAACGGCGTCGGCCACCGTGCCGGCCGGTGATACCACCAACCAGACGATCGTCACCTACACGGACGCCATTTCGACCGTGAAGCTGTGCAAGGCATGGAGCGGTGCGACGGTACCGACTACGTCGTTCCCGTTTACGGTGACCTCCAGCGGACCGGCCGGTCCAACCGCCGTGACGGGCTCGCTCGGCCTCACCGCCGGCAACTGCCAGATCCTCGGCAACGTCCGCGCGGGTACTCAGGTCAACATCACGGAGGGTGTCGTTTCAGGTACGAAGGTCGCCTCGATTGGAGCAGTCCCGACGACGAACTCGCAGGGCATCAGCCCGATCGTTCCGGGCACGCTGAGCCTTCCGAATCGGACTGTCAGCGTGATCGCGGGTGCGGGTGAGACGACCGTGACGTTCACGGACGAGCCGGCTTCGGACGGGACGTTGAAGATCTGCGTCGCTCCGACGGCCAACCCGGCGACTGGAACAGTTCCGTTCACGGTCAACGGCACGCAGACGATCAACGTCAACCTGAGCAGCAGTGCGGTTCAGTGCACGCTTGATCCGATGACGTTCTCGTTCAACTCGGCGGTAACCGTCGCGGGCGGCATACTTCCTCCGACCGACGCGTTCACCGGGACACCAACGGTCGTCCCAACCAACGTTGAGGTCCTCGAGGGCGGCGTCCCGACAGCGACCAATCAGCTCAGCCTGGCGGCCAGCACGGCGTCAAGCGCGACGATCCTGATGTCGGAGGGCATTGTGACGGAGGTCACGTTCACGATTGACCCGCCGGCGCCGGCGACAGCGCCAGCGGTGACGGCTACGCCGACACCTGCTCAGGTCAGCAATGCCAGCGTGGTCCCAGTCACGGGCCTTGGGCTGGGCGCGAGCCCGGTCGTGGGCGCGGGCCCGGTGTCGGGCACGACGCCTGTCTCGGGTACGAGCCTGATTCAACCAGGCAAGACCTCTCAGGTCTCGGCCAAGGCCAAGACGCTCGAGAAGCGGCTTGCCTCGACCAAGGCCGAGATCAGGGCAGTGACGAAGCAGCTGTCCAGACACCACATCAGCAGGGCAGTACGGAAGGCGGACAACAAGACGCTCACCGCTCTCCGGAAGCTCGAGCGCACGCTCATCAAAGAGCTGAGGTAGCGCAAACAGCTGTTGCCGTAGGCAACTGACCACGGGCGGACGCGAGAGCATCCGCTTTTGACCACCAAAAGCAAGGGGCGGAGCGGGATGAAGCGAAAGGCTTCATCCCGCTCCTGCCGTCTGGCCTCAAAGAACCCGCGCCCCGGTGATCACCGGGGCGCGGTCGCATCTCTCGCCGGGCTAGCTCACCGAGACCGGCGCGCGGTTCTCCCAACCCTGTTGCAGCAGCGACAACAGCAGCTCCGGCGGCTGCGCGCCGGAGGCGCCGAGCTCCCGGTCGACCACGAACATCGGCACGCCCGTGATCCCGAAGCGACGCGCGGTCTCCTCGTCCTCGCGAACCTCAGCGGCGAAGCGGTCGCCCGCCAGCGTGTTGCGAACCTCGTCCTCAGGAAGGCCGACCTCGACCGCGAGTTCAAGCAGGGTCTCAGGGTCGGAGACGAGTTTGCCCTCGCTCAATCGAGCGCGCAGCAGGCGCTCCTTCATCTGATCCTGGAGGTGGTGCCCGGCCGCCAGGTGGGTGATCCGGTGGCCGTCGAAGGTGCTCCCCCTCCGGGTCTCGTCGAGGTGGTACTCGAGCCCGGCGTTGGCGGCGACATCGGCCACGCGCTGTTGCATCTGCCGGGCCTGCTCGACGTCGACGCCGTACTTGTCAGCGAGCAGCGTCGGCGCGTCGCCGGCGATCTCCGCGGGTGCGCTCGGGTCGAGCTCGAAGCTCCGCCAGATGAGAGTGACCTCGTCGGCATGCTCAAACTGTGCCATCGCCGCTTCGAAGTGGCGCTTGCCGATGTAGCACCAAGGGCAGGCGATGTCAGACCAGATCTCCACGTCCATGAGCTCGCTCCTCAAGCAGTTGATCTCGCAAGTAACTTTAGCGTATGCTCCCGCGATGCCCAACATCTACACAGCAGAGGCGACGGTCACCGGCGGTCGCGAGAATGGCCACGGCAGGACGAGTGACGGGATCCTGGAGGTGGACCTACGGGTGCCCAAGGAAATGGGAGGCACCGGCGAGGAGCGGGGCACCAATCCGGAACAGCTGTTCGCGATCGGATACGCCGCCTGTTTCGAGGGCGCGATCGGCGTCGTCGGACGGCGCGAGCACGAAGAGGTCGGCGACGTCTCGATCGACAGCAAGGTGACGCTGCTGACAACCGAGGAGCGCGGCTTCAACGTCGCCGTCACGCTCGATGTGACCCTCCCGCAGGTGGCCGATGGGGAGAAGGCCAAGCAGATCGTCGCCGACGCCCACAAGGTCTGCCCCTACTCCAACGCGACTCGCGGAAACGTTGAGGTGACCCTGACCGCGAACGGTCAGCCGGTCGGCTAAGACCCAGGAGGACAACGCGACTTGGCCGACTGGGCGACGATCTCGTCGCTGGCGACCGCCGGCGGCACTCTGGTGCTGGCGATCGCCACGTTCGGCTCGATCCGGTCGGCTAACCGCGCGGCACGGGTTGCCGAGCGCTCGCTGCTGACCCAACAGCGGCCGATCGTGATCCCCTCCCGAGAGGACGACCCAATCGAATATGTCCGGTTCGGCGATGGCCGGACCATCGAGGTCCCGGGGCACGGCTGCTCGCTGACCTCCGCCGACGAAAATCTGTACCTGGCCATGGCAGTGCGCAATGGCGGCAACGGCGTAGCGGTGTTACATGCCTGGCGGGTGCAGCTCTGGACGCGGGGAGGTGAGAGCATGCCGGACCTGGACACGTTCAGACGCCAAACCCGTGATCTCTACATCACCGCCGGCGATACGGGCTTCTGGCAGGGGGCGATCCGTGACGCCTCGGACCCTGACTATGCGCAGATCCGCGCCGCGATCGAGAGCGGCGACCGGATCGCGATCGACCTCCTGTACGGCGATCACGAGGGCGGGCAGCGGACGATCACCAGATTCGGAGCATCGTCGGCCAGCGGCGACGCCGGGCGCATCGAGGCGATTAGGTACTGGAACGTCGACATGCCCGACCCGCGCTCTTAGATGGTCAGGCCGACCCGCGCTCTTAGACGGTCAGGCCGACCCGCGCTCTTAGACGGTCATCGCGTCGGGCGCCGAAGCCAGCGCCGCCTCGATCGCCTCGACCAGGCTGCGTGCGGACGCAGCCGTCAGCTCGACCCCGACACGGGCGGAGGGGCCCCGGCTCGGGTCGGTGAAGTCGATGTTGAGGGTGTGGTCGGCCATCGCGTGCACCGGGTGGTCGAAGTAGACGGTGCCGTGGCTGACGTGGAACCAGCTGCCCTCAGGGCCCTTGGCGCTGCCCTCGATGTCGGTGTTCACGGTCGCGTAGGTGCACATCGCTCAGGCTCCCAGGTAGGTCTTGTAGAACGCTTCGATCCGCTCCCACCCGTCGGTGGCCGCGGCCACCCTGTAGGCCGGGCGATCGATCGAGAAGAACGCGTGGCCGGCGTCGTCGTAGCGGTGGAACTCGTAGGTCTTGCCGTCGTTCTTGAGGATTTCCTCCAGCTCGTCGACCTGCTCGGGCGAGGGGAACTGGTCGTCGTTGCCGAACAGGCCGAGCAGCGGCGCCCGCAGGTTCGGAAGCTGGTCGACGAGGTTGGTCACGCGCAGCGGGAACCCCTCCGGCGGAGTGCCGGTGACGAATGCGCCGTAGCAGTCGACCGCAGCGTCGAGGTCGAGGTTGCACGCGGCGAGCACCGATTGGCGCCCACCCGAGCAGTAACCGATCACCCCGACCTTGCCGTTGGAGGTCGGCAGCGACCGCAGATGCGCGGCCGCGCCGCCGACGTCGCCGATCAGGCGAGGGTCCGGGACGCCCCCCTGGGCCCGGGCCGTCGCGGCCGCGTCGTCGGGCGCACGCGCCCGGCGCCTCGCGCCAGTACAGGTTGGGCATGATCGCGTCGTAGCCGAGTTCGGCGAAGCGGCGCACGATCTCCTTCGAGCCGCGGTCGTAGCCGGGCATGTGGTGAATGACGACGACGCCGCCGCGCGGCCCGTCGCCGTCGGGCCGGGCCAGGTAGGCCTCGATCTCGTCGCCGCCGGCACCGGTGATTCTGATGGTTTCTGACCTCAATGAGTCGCTCATGGCCGCGATTCTTTCATGGGGTGCCGGCCCGCGCGGCGACCAACCACCGCAACGCGTTCGCGGCCCCGAGGCGGCTAGCTCGTGACCAGCTCGGCGTCGGGCCGCGACTCGGCCCCGGACCGGAGCTCCTGCTCATAGCTCTGAGCGAGACGCTCGAGCTCGCCGTTGCCGCGGACCCGGTAGGCGCCGACCCTCGTCAGCGGCGGCGAGTAAGCGTGGATCGTGACCGCCGGCCCAGTTCCGGCATGAAGCACGCGGTGGATTGCGCTCGGCGGGACGGTGAAGGTCTCGCCGGCGACGCTCACTCGAGTCTCCGGAGGCGCCCACAGTCGCAGGCGGTCCTCGCGCACGCGTCCATCGATCACGCGGATCGCCGCCGCCGATTCATCGTGGTCATGGAAGCCGGTGTCCTGATCCTCGCTCCAGCAGATCAGCCAGGCGTTGGTGTCCTCGTCCTGCCAGATCAGCTCGTATACGCGCGTATCGGAGTCGTGGCGAACGAGGTGCTCCCACCGTTCGGTGTCAGCGGCCAGCCGCTCGACGAACCTCTCCAGGGCTTCTGTCGAGAGGCTCACAGCGCACCTCCGGGTGCGGCCGCGGCGAGCGGGACGGGGCCGCCGGCGCGTCGAGCGACCGCCGGCCGGTCCGCCAGTAGTTCGGCGGCGTTGGCCTGGAGCTCACGCTCGCGACCGGTCGGCGCCGGCTCCACCACCGGACGGTCCGACCCGTAGATGAGCTGCCGGGCCCCGACCCGGTGGGCCATCATCTCGACCGCCGCCGGCCCATAGCTCGACGTCTCGTAATACGTGTTCGGGTCGCGCAGGTCGAGCTCGGGCCCGCCGCGGCTCGACAGCCGCTCGCTCAGCAGCGGTGCCCCGCCTGCGAGCATCGCGAACACGACCCTCAGGTCCGGGGTGCTCGCGGCGCCCGAACGCGGCGAAGGTCAGCCAGGCAGCCTGCATCTGCGAGACGTAGTCGGTCAGCGGCCGCCACCACAGGGGTTCGCCGAACTCAGTCGCCGCGGGTCGCTGCCCAGGGGCGCGGCCCGGGTGGATGAACACCGGCGCCTGGCGCTCGGCCGCACGACCCAGCAGCGGATTCAGCTGCTCCAGGCGATCGGGTCCGGCGAGCGCCCCGGCCGGCAGCGTGATTCCCACGCAACCGCGTGCGAGCACGCGGTTCACATCGGCCGACGTCAGCGCCGTCGAGCGCGATCGGACCCCAGGCGGCGAACTCGCGCGGAAGCTCAGCGACCCCCTCGAGTTGCGCCTCGATCAGCTCCAGAGCGCTGTCACGCGGCAGCGCCTCGATCCCGATCGGGCTCGACAGCGCAACCAGCGCCAGGTCGAGCCCGTCCTCGGCGACCAGCGATGCCCGCCGCTCCGGAGCCTCGGAGTCAACATCGATCACATACGGCGGCTCGGCGCTGCAGTGCAGGACCGTCAGGCCGTCCGAGCGGCGAACCAAGGGAGGCTCATCGCGGGCGGCGAGGCGGTCGAGCAGCGGCTCGGTCCAGATGTGCTGATGAATGTCGATCAGCATTTGCCGAATAGTATACCACACTAATTCGATATAGATTATGGCCAAATTACAGCGACTGGCTGACGCTCGCGGTGCGGGTACGCTGGCGCCGATGGCCCAACCCGTCCGACCCAGTAACTCCGGACGCCAGACGAGCGTGCAATGGAAGGACGCCGAATTGGTGCTCGCCCGGCCCGGACCGCTGGAGCCCGAGCTCGTCAGCGACGGCGGGGGACCGCCATTCCCGCCGGCAGCGTTGCTCGAGCCACCGCGCGCGCTCGATCCGAACGACCCGGCGGTGGTGGCACTGCTCGAGCAGATCGACCGGGGCCGCGAGCGGGCAAGCCGCGGCGTCTGGCGGCGGTGGCGAGCCCGTGAGCCGCCACCGCCGGCGGCCACGACCGATCCCGACGATGCGCGCAGGCTCACCGGCTGGCGGGTGCTCGCGCGCACCGAGGAAGAGATCCTCTACGGCCGCGGGCAACCCCCGCAGTTGGTCACCGTCGTCGTCAGACTCGGCTCGCGCGGGCGCTGGGAGTGTGTCGGCGTCAGCTCGGCCCGGCCGCTGCGGGCGTGCCGCGATGGGATCCGGGCCTCCTCGTGGCGCCTGGATCCAGAGCGCTCACCTGCACCCGAGGACGACGAGCTGCGGATCCTGGTCACCGAGCGCTCGCGATCGAGCGGGATGCGAGCGCACGGCCGGATCCTCCCGCCGGAGCTCCACGCCGACGATCGTCGCCTGACCCTGCGGCTGTTCATCAGGCCCCAGGAGGGGTTCCAGAATCTGGTGCGCGGACGCGAGACGCCGGTCCGGGTCGCCCTGCCCGAGCGTGTTGGCGACCGCGAGCTCGCGGACGGGGCGTGTGGGACCAGGCCTCGCGGCTGTAGTCACTCGGGCGGCACAGGCCTCGGGGCGCCCCGGTAGGTCCCGAACGTCCAGCGGTTGCCCTCGGGGTCCTTGATCGCGAACTCGCGCGAGCCGTAATCAGTGTCCTGCGGCGGTCTGGTGATCGTCGCGCCAGAGGCGGCGACGCGGGCGTGGAGCGCATCGATGTCGTCGGCGACCACGTATGCGCCAAAGCTGCCGGCGGTCGTCGCGCTCGGCTCGATCTGACTGACGCTCACCGAGCCGAGCATGACCCCGCCGCCGAGCGGCCAGGCGAGTTGGGCATGGTCGACCTGCTGATCGTCGCCGTAGACAACGACCTCGGTGAACCCGACGACGTCGACCAGGAAACGGATCAGGGCGCGGGCATCGTGGGCCCGCAGTGTCGGCCACACCTGCGGCGGTGGCGTTTGGGTCTGCGGCTGATCTGTGGTGGATGTTTGGCTCATTTGCGTGAACTTAGACCTCAGCGAACCGCTCGACTTGTACGTTTCCGAACTCCTGCGCCAGCCATCGCGAAGGAGCTAGGCCGACGAACGCCCTGAAGTCACGAACGAGGTGGGGCTGGTCGTGATACCCGCACTCGGCGGCAACCCAGGCGATGTCCGTCCGTCCTTCGGTTGAGATCTGAGACTGGAGCGCCAGGCGTGCCCGGTCGAACCTGATCACGCGCGCAGCGACCTTGGGGCGCAGTCCGATCTCCTGCTCAAGGCGCTTGGCGAGCTGACGCTCGCTCCACCCGACCTCTCGCGCGAGCTCTTGAGATCGGGATCGAACCGCGACTGTTCATCAGCAGCGTCCAGGCGTTGATAACCGGCGGCGGCGGCAGGGTGCCGCCCAGACGTAGGGTCAGCGCGGAGTCGAGGATCGCGAAGCGCTCCGACCAGCTGATCGCCGGGGCGAGCCGCTCGTGCAGCTCTCCCGCGAGTCGGCCCAGCACCTCGCCGCCGGCGTGGTCGGCGCCCGCCAGCTCTCCGGCGGGCATCCCGAACAGAGCCCGCGACGCGAGCGGGTTGACCCTCACCTGGATGCCGCTCTGAGCGCCGTCGTGCGCGATTACGACCGGGGTCGCGTGGAGGCCGCCGACGAGGCTCTGGTAGCTGGCCGGCGGGCGGCCGCGGTCGACGTGCTCGACCAGGTGCAGCGGCTCCTCCAGCGTGACGATCAGCGTCATGAACGGCGACGGCAGCCCGAGATGCCGGGCGGGCGCGACCCCCCGCTGCCGGTACCCGTCGTAGCGCGCGATCGCGCCACGCAGCGAGCGGCCGGGGGAGCCGCGGGCCGATTCGCTGACCATGACGCGGCTCCGGTCCTCAGGCTACGGCGTGGGGGCGGCCGAGCCAGCGAGCGTCGGACCAGCGCCAGCACAGCCAGGCGGTGATCGCAGAAACCAGCAGCACAGACGGCCAGGCGCCGATCACGAGCCCGAGCGCGTGTGACAGAGCGAACGCCACGACCCCGACGATCGTCAGCCGGGTCGCGGTGCCGGGGCCGTCGCGCCGCACCCAGAAATAAACGCAGCTGAGCCCGAAGGCAGCGAGCACCAGGCCACCGAGCGGGCGCGAGCCGGTGCTGACGGCGACCGCGAAGCCGGCGATCAGGCCCGCGGCGGCGAGCAGCGAGGTCGGAACGCGCTCAGTCACACATCGATTATCGCGGCCCGCCTCCAGATGCTGTTCCGTGCCCGGCGATCGGGTTTGCAGCTATGAACCCAGCGTGATCGGGACGGGCATGCGCAGTGTTGCAACCGACGGGCCGAACGTGCATTCTGATGGCGGCGTGGCTCGTGCCAACTGCGATCGCGCATCGGTATACGGCCGGGCGGGCGGGGCGCGGACATGCCCCTGAATTGGGCGAGCTATATGGCCGTCCCGCCTTAAAGTTATGGCATAATTGCCATATGCAAAGAATCCCCAGCCGGATCCTGTTCCCGACCGATGCGCCACTTCCAGCGGATCAGATGATCGGGCGCGACGAGGATGTCGCGGAGCTGGTGACGCAGCTCCGCGCGGGCGTCCACCGAATCGTCGCGGCTCCGCGGCGAACCGGCAAGAGCACCGTCTGCCGGGCGGTGGTCGCGCAGCTCGCGGCAGAGCGGGAGCTACACCGTCTCGGTCAGCCTATTCGAGCTGACGAGCGCGGCGGCGCTCGCAGAGCGACTCGCGCAGGAGGCGATCGCCAACAGGCGGCCACTTGCGCGCCTCGTCGAGCGGGTGCGCTCTGGTGGGGAGGCGGTGCTGAAGGGCGCCGCGCTGGCGCTCTCGGTCAAGGCCGGGCTGGAGCTTGGGGACGGGGTCGAGTTGGCGCTGAAGCCCGGGTTCGCAACAGCCGACCCGCACAGCGCACTGCTGACCGCACTCCGACTGCTCGAGACGATCGCCGCGCGCGACGATCACCCGCTGATCCTGTTTGTCGATGAACTGCAGGAGATCGCCGGCAGCGACTATGGGGAGGGCGCCCGAGTGGCGCGAGAGCTTCGCGAGATCCTCGCGGACTCGCCGCACGTCACGTGTCTGTTCGCCGGCAGCGTCGAGCACATGATGCGGGAGCTGTTCACCAACCGGCAGCGCGCCCTGTACGGATTCGGCGGGTTTCACGAGCTGACGCCGATCACCGCGCCGGAGTGGCTCGCCGGGATCGCGGAGCGCTTTGCCGAGGACTTGGTCGCCTGTGATGCCGACGCCCTGGACCAGCTGGTCACGCGGGGGCGTGGACACCCGCGGACGACGATGCTCCTGGCGCAGCAGGCGCACGTCGCGCTGGTCGAGGAGGGCTCGCGCCACCTCGACCTGATCGCCGTGGGGCGCGGATACGCGTCGGCGATGGCGGCGGAGCGAGCCCGTCACGTCGACGCCGTCCTCGACGTCCGGCGACTCGGCGCCGGAGCGACGCGCGTCCTCACCAACCTCGCCCGGGGCGAGCCGACCTACAGCCATGTCGAGGCCAAGAGCGCCAGGCGCGCGCTCGACGCCCTGTCGAACATCGGCCTCGTCAGTCGCGGCACCCGCCGCGGTGAATGGTCGATCAACGATCCACTTCTGGCCGACTATCTGGCCGCGACGCTGGTTGCCGGATAGCGGCGGCTGCAGGTCCGACCAGCGCGACGTTAACGCTTCACTGACGTGGTACTCCGTTTCGGCAGTCCCGAGTCCCGCGAGCTCCTCACCGTCCCGAAGCTCAGGCCGCAGCGCCGAGCTCGCTCGAGCCCGGCGCACGCCTCTGATCGAGTCTACGGCTTGATCCGGTACACCAGACCGGGGCCGACCTCGCCGACGTACAGCCAGCCGCTCTGCTCACCGAGGCCGACCGTCGGCGCCACGAACCCGGTGGCCACCGGCTTGAGCGACCCGCCCTTCAGCGGCATCGTCACGACCTCGCCGCCGCTGTTCTTGGACGGGTGGGTACTGACGAACGAGGTCATGTACAACCGCGATCCGATGATCGCCATGCCCATCAGGTCGGTGTGCGGGGCGAACTGCTGAAAGGGCTTGGTGAAGCCCTTGCACGCCTTGGGCTCCGTCTGGTTGCAGGCCGGGAACCCGTAGTCGTCGCCCTGACGAACGCGGAGGATGAAGTCCGGCGCGGTCTTGGCTCCCTTGTCCTGACCGAGCGCCGACACGAACGGCGACGAGGAACCAGCCGGGAACACGAACTGCCACGGCTGCCGTATTCCCTTGGCGAAGGTCGTCACGTCCTTGCCGTTGGGCTTGAGCGACAGGATTTGATAGAGGTGCGGCGTCGCACTCGCCGGGCCGTGGTCGTTGCCGTTCGTCAAGCCGAGGTCGACCCCGACATACAGCCGTCCGTCCGCGCCGAACGCGAGGCCGTTGAAGCCGTCGAACTTACCGCCGGGGCTGAAGATCACCTGCCGCTTGGCGAACGAGGTCCCGTTCCAGCCGGACATCTTCCAAATGCTGAACTGCGGGCCTTGCTTGGTTATCCCGCCACCGCTGACGTAGAGAGCTCCCTGGTGCCAGGCTAGACCGGCCACAAAGCTCGGCGAACCCGCGATCTTGGTAGCGGCCCCTTGCTTGAGCACGTAGATCCCACCGTTCGGGGTCTTCGAGGACTCGGCGCCACCATCTCCCGCGAACACCGAGCCGCCCCCGAACGCGAACGAGGTCGGGGTCTTCAGCCCGGAGGCGAACAACTGCACTTTCGCGCCGTTGGCGCCCTTCGGCAACGGCGGAGGTCCGGAAGCACCCGCCACCGCCGCCGTCGCCAGCGCTCCCATGGATACGGCTGCCGTAGCGGCTCCTAGAGCCGCGAAACGCCCACGCATACTGCCCCCTTTTAGTCTGAGATTTGCCCCCTCGAGATCCTGCCGGACCAGTCTAAGGGTGCCCCGCTAAAAACCGGTCAAATTCGCGCTGCCCTCACGGGGAGCGGATCAACGTCGACTCGCTTGGCGCGAGCCGCTCATCTGCTTTCTCGTGCTGGGCGTCTGTCCGGGGATCTTCGGGGAGCAGGGCTTGTCCGTCGGACCGACGAAGCCCGGGGGCATGCACCCGGAGTTGAGCGCGGCGCGCGGGCCCTTCTTGTTCGAGGTGATCGTAAAGCCGACGTAGCGAGCGATCGTCTTCGGGGCGGTTAGTGATGCGATCACCTGGGTCCCCAGCGCCAGCGGCTTGCCCCGGAACAGCCTGGTCAGGTTCGCGTCGGGCGGTTTCGCAGGCTTCGTCGCCTTCTTCGCGTTCGACGTGGATTGCGCGGACATCACGTCGCGCCACCAGGCGAACGGACAGCTCTTGCCCCGACACTCGACCGCCAGACGGGCGCTGTCCGGACCCCCGGTCACAACCCGTACGAAATACGGACACTTGATGGTTTTGGAAACCCCGGCGAGGTTCGAGCCACGCATGTTGGCCTTGTGGGCACCGAGTGTCGGCGTGCTCGGGTGAGCCCGCCACCGCGAGCTTCGGAGGCCCCGTGACGGCGTCGGAGAGGGGAGTGGTGCAGAAGGTCGGAATCGCCG
Source organism: uncultured Solirubrobacterales bacterium (assembly GCA_963805095.1). Classification (GTDB taxonomy): domain Bacteria; phylum Actinomycetota; class Thermoleophilia; order Solirubrobacterales; family Solirubrobacteraceae; genus Palsa-465. Next base: position 1,110,791 of record CAWDSW010000003.1, on the reverse strand, counting down.
ACAACCGCCTCGTTGCCAACGCGAAGTTGATGCTGGCGTTGGCCGGTAGCGTGACCGGCTCGGTTGCCGTGATGGCTCCTCAGTAGGTCCGTCCGGAGCCTTCTCTGGCGCGGAGGTCGAAGTACAACATCGCGGTGACCAGCGCGCCGAAGGTGCGCGTCAGCACGACGATGACGATCCCAACGACAACCGGTACGGCGCCGTCGCCGGTTCCCGCGATCGCCGCGCCGATCCCGGTCAGTGCGGCATCGACAAGGCCGACCACGATGATCAGACCGAGGATCCGCAGATAGTTCCGGCGGGCAAGCTGGCCGCTGCGCCGCAACGCCGTCGGCCAGTCGGTCTCCTCGATCGCTGCCGCCTGCGCGACGACGACCCAGCGCAGGGTCAAGAACACGCCGGGAATGATGAACAGGACATAGCCAACGGCTTCGCCGATCGCGGCGATGATCTCGGCAGCCGCGACGGTCGGCAACACGCGTAGCGATCGACCGATCACCTCGCCGAAGTTGGGCTCCTGGGTGTTTCCGATCATCACTACCGCGTGGGCTTGCAACGCCGAGATCAGCGGTACAACGAGTGCGGTCTCGACGAGGCCAAGTATCAATGCCGTGCTCGTGACGCGCTGTTGCCCGAGCGGCGAGGCGTGCGTGACCAGCAGTACGACCACTTCATAGGGGATGACGACGATCGCCGACAGCGCCACGAACAGCGCCGGCCAGTTCCGGTACAGCCACAGTGCCGAGGCCAGAATCTGCGGCACGCTCCGCGGCTCGGTCAGATCGAGGCTCTTGTATGGATCGCGCAGCACGAAGAAGCCTAGGAGCTCTGTCCCAAGACGCTGGTCGTCGTGGCGAGAAACCCCATAATCGCCGGAGTTTGGCAGCCTTCGCGGCAGGCGAAGGTGGTGAGCCTGCCGGCGAGGATCCTCTGAGCCGGCGTCCCCGCCGGGATGCCGACTCAGACCGCAACGTCCGGTTTGGTAATCCTGCATCGTTTGAGTCAGTGATGACCATCCAGGAACTGATCAGCTCGGAGCGATCGGCGCTCGTCGCGCGGATGTCCTTCGCGCTCGGCGGTGATCGCGACGCGGCCGAGGACCTCGTTCAGGAAGCGTTGCTCCGCGCCTGGCGAGGCCTGCCGCCGGACCTTGTCGACGGCCAACAGCGCGCCTGGCTCAACCGCACCGCCCGGAACCTGGCAATCGATGAGCTCCGCCGCCGCTCGCGTCGCCCGTCGGTGCCGTTTGATGGGCTCGGCTCCCTCGCCGACACGGACGCCCCTCCGGACGTGCTCGACGCCGCCCGCGAGGGCCTGGAGAGCCTGAGTCCCCACGAACGCTTTCTGATCCTGTTGCGCTTCGAGGCCGGATTCGCGCACGCCGAAATAGCCAAATTGCTGGAGACCTCCGAAGAAGCCGCCCGCAAGCGCGTCGCGCGAGCCCGGGCTGCCTTCATTCACGCCTACCGAACCGCGAGATCGGATTCGACGCCGAGGATCCTGCTCGTTCCTGACGCCGAGGGAGCAGAATCGGTGGCGATGTACGCTCGCTGGCTAGAGCGCGCAGGCGCCCACGTAACCACGGTGCGCGGGACGCCGACCGAGCGTGAACTGGCGTTGGCTGACGGCCTCGTAATGAGCGGCGACCCGACCGATCTGCATCCCAGGCTCTATGGAGAACTGCCGCGACTCGCCCGCGGCAAGACCGACCTCCGCCGTGACACGGTGCATCTGGCGCTGCTGCGAGCGGCGCTGGCGATGGACCTCCCGTATGTCGGCATCTGCCGCGGCCACCAGCTCTTGAACGTCGTCTCCGGTGGAAACCTCTATCAGGACGTGGTGCAAGACGGATTGACTTCGGTCGACCACGATCGCGCCAACCACCGGGTCGACACGCACAGCCCCGGCTCGCTCCGCGGCGTGCTCGGCCGCTTCGCCGGGGTCGAGAGCGACCATCATCAGGCGATCCGGCGGCTCGGCCGGCATCTGCAGGTGACGGCATCCTCCCCGGACGGAGTCGTCGAAGCGATCGAGCGGACCGACCGGCGCTTCGCGCTCGGTCTGCAGTGGCATCCCGAACGGCCCGGCGACGGGCGCGGCGATCGCGTCGCGGAAGCGCTGGTGGCGGCCGCGCTAGCCCGCGCGGCGTGACGTCAACGAGCGGCGAACGGCCGCTCCCATCCGTTGACTGATCACCGACGGGCGCCTACGTTCTCCTGGCAAACGAGCGAGGAGAGCCCATGTCAACAGTCAGCGTGCGGTACATCGTCGACGACGTCGATGCAGCGATCGACTTCTACTCCCGGCAGCTCGGCTTCCACGAGGACATGCACCCGGCGCCGACGTTCGCGATGCTCTCGCGCGGCGACCTCCGGCTTGTGCTGACCGCCCCGGGAGGAGGCCCGGGAGGGGGTCAGGCGATGCCGGACGGGACGTTCCCGGAGCCCGGCGGATGGAACCGCTTCCAGTTGGAGGTCGACGACCTCGACGCGTTAGTCGGTCGGTTGCGTGAGGACGGAGCCCGGTTCCGCAACGAGATCGTCGACGGCGTCGGTGGCAAACAGATCCTCGTCGAGGATCCGGCCGGGAACCCGGTCGAGCTATTCGAACCGAAGCTCCCCGAGGCGAGACTCGGCTAGGGCAAGCCCAGTCTCGCCTCGGGCAGGTGAGACTCGCCTAGGGCAGGAGCCCGTACGCGGTCAGCCTGCCCTGGGAGACGACGTAGACGCGGCCGTTGGCGACCAGCGGAATCGTGAACTTCAACCACGGATCGAGCTGATCGCGTGTGCCCGCCTGATCGCTGTTCCAGTATTCGTCGGACAGGTTGGCGGGGTTGTAGGCGTGTAGCGTGCCCGGGAGACTGTCGCCGTTGCTCTGCAGCGCCCAGAGGATGCCGTTGCTGGTGCCGTTGGCCGAGACCGCGGTCTCCCCTCCTCGAGCCGAAAACGTGCTGGTCTTGCCGTTGAAGATCTCCGAGGACTCCGAGGTCGGCGAGGTCGAGAGCAATCCGTTTGTCAAGGTGAACGCCATGACCGGTCCGTTCACCGGCGCGTAATAGACGCTGCCGTTGAAATACGCGGGCTGGCTGTAGTTACCGGTGTTGAAGGAGCCCCCGGTCGGGAAGACGTTGACCAGCGACTGCACTATCTGATTGTTGTTGGTGGTGCCGACGTGGCCCATGTTGTCGCGGTCGACGAGGTAGATCGTGCCACCCTTGCCGGCCGCGAGCACCTCGTCCGGGTGCGCCCCCGGCTGGGTCGGCAGCAGCATCACGCCACCGGAGGCGAGATCGACGTCGCCGCTGTCGAGGGCCTGGTAGTTGAACGGAGTGAAGTAGTCGCTGACCTTGCCGCCGGTGGCTCCGCCGGTGAGCTTCAGCAGCGTGTCGCCGTAGTCGCCGCCGCCGGAGTTCTGGTCGAAAGTGCCATTGCCCGTCGAAAAGAACAGGTTGCCGCTGTTGTCGGCGGCGATCCCGCCACCGCCCATCCAGACTCCGCCGCTCTGCGCGTTCGGGGTGGTGTTGAACGCCCAGTCCTGATGAAGCGTCGACGCGTTGTACGCCAGGATCCAGCCGTGGTAAGGCGGGTTGAAGCCGTGGTTGGCGAAGGCGACATACACCTCGCCTCCCACCTCTAGCAGCGACGCTCGCTGGTTCTCGGTGATGTTGTTGAACGAGATCGTGCCGTTGACCGCGTCGACACCAGTTCCGGGCACCTGCGGATTGATCACGACAGGGCCACCGAACTTCTCCTGGCCGGTCGAGAGATCGATCGCATGCAGTCGGTTCACGTAAGTTGTGGTCCCGCCGACAACCTCCTGGGTGGCCGTCACGAGATACATCGTGTTGGTCGACTGATCGATCACAGGCGTGCCCGTGATCCCGATCTCGTTCGGGATGTCCTGGGTCTCACCGGTGACTGACGGCGGGATCGGGTTGATCCCGTTGGCCGGGTTGATGAACGAATGCTGCCAGAGCGGCGTGCTCGATCGCCCGTCCGCGTCAAACGCGTACACCGAGTCGTGCTCGGTCACTACGTACACGACGTTGTGCAACTGGCCGGAAATCGAGACGTTCTCGACGTAGAGCGGCGAGGCGAACGAGAGCCCATCAAGCGGGTAGGAGAATAGCTTCCCGAAGTCGGAGGAGTTCACGTTGGATGGCGTAAGCACCGTCTCGTTCAGATTTTCACCAGTCCGCGAATTGTCGTTGTGATCGGTGAACGTCCCCTGGTAGTTAGTCACATAGACCGTTGCGGTACCCGTGAAGCTTCCGCTCGTGGCGGTGATCGCGTGCTGTCCTGTCCCGCTGGGAGCGGTGTAGATCCCGTTCGTCGTGATGGTGCCAACAGTCGTGTTACCACCCGCAACGCCGTCGACCGACCAAGTGACAGTCGGCGTGCTGCCTGGTGCCGTGGCGGTGTACTGCTCAGTCATCCCAGGCGTGATCGCGTACTGATGTGGCGTGATGAACACGCCCGTGGACGCGGTGACGCTGTTGGAGTACGTGCTGAGATTGCCGGCGGCATCGAACGCGCGGACTCGATAGCTGTACGAGTTGTTGGCGCTGACAGCCATGTCCTTATAGGTGGTCGTGGTTCCGTTGGTGCTCGTGATCTGAGTGAAGTTGCTGCAGCCTGTGCCCTGGCAGCGCTCGATGTCATAGCCCGTGACGCCGACGTTGTCGGTGGAGGCGCCCCAACCGAGATCGACCTCGCCGCTCGACACCGGGGTCGCAGTCAGGGTGCCGGGCTGTGACGGGGGCGTCGTGTCCTGTCCTTGGGCATTGACAGCCGTGTTCTCGTCGGTCTGGATCTGCGCGGCGGTTAGCGCGACGTTATAGATGCGCACGTTGTCGATAAGCCCGGCGAAGAACTGGCCGTAGATGCTGTCCCCGCCGATCTGCAACGGGTTGGTCGAAGTCGAGATCGCGCCCGTGTGCGCCGTCGCCGCCACCTGCGTCCCATTCACATACAACCGCAGCGTCGAGCCGTCATAAGTTTCGGTCAAAAACGACCAGCTGTTGGCCGGCAGCGCGCTGGTGCCAAACGCATCGGCGTAGGTGCCGCCCGCGATCGTCCCGGCGTCCGGATGCGACGCATTCGTCGACGTCGCCTCCAGATAGAAGTTGTCGTTGGCCTTATAGATCACGTCGCGATAGTTCGCGTTGACCGTCGAGGGATCAACCCAAGCCTCCAACGTCATCCCGCTCGACAGATGCAACGACGCCGAATCCGGAACCGTCACCAACGAACTCGTCCCGTTGAAGCTCAACGCCCCACCGAACTTACCCGACGTGCTCCACGTCCCGTTGGCGACCGTGCCGTTGTTCCCGTTCCCGGAGGCATCCGACACGGTCGTTCCTGAACCCGCGTCAAATGCATACGCCGCCACCAAACCAGACGGCGCGGCAGAGGTCATCACGCTGGCGGTGTTTGAGTAAGCGCTGAGGTTCCCGGCCGCGTCCGTCGCGCGAACGCGATAGGTGTAGTTCGTGCTGGCACTGACGGTCGTGTCCTTGTAGGTCGTGGCGGTGGCGGGAGCGATGCCGATCTGGGCGAAGTTGCTGCAACCTGTGCCCTGGCAGCGCTCAACGTCATAGCCAGTTACGCCGACGTTGTCGGTCGAGGCTCCCCAGGAGAGATCGGCCTCGCCGCTCGAGACCGAATTCGCGCTCAGAGTTCCGGGCTGCGACGGCGGATTCACGTCGGGCGTCGGCGTGGTCGCGCTGGCGGTGCTGGAGTACGTGCTGAGGTTGCCGGCAGCATCGAACGCACGCACCCGGTAGCTGTAGCTGGTGCTGGCAATGACGCTGAGGTCCTTGTAAGAGGTGGGCGTCCCGCTGGCAATCTGGGCGAATGTGGTGCAACTTGCGCCCTGGCAGCGCTCGATGTCGTAGCCGGTGACCCCGACATTGTCGGTCGAGGCGCCCCAGGAGAGGTCGATCTCCGTGCCCGAGATGGCAGTCGCGGTCAGCGTTCCCGGCTGCGACGGAGGCGTCATATCCGGGCCCTGGGGATTGACCGGAGTCGTCTCGTCAGTCTGGATCTGCGCGGCGGTCAGCGCGGCGTTATAGACCCGCACGTTGTCGATCAGCCCGGCGAAGAACTGCCCGTAAATGCTGTCCCCGCCAATCTGCAACGGATTCGTCGAAGTCGAGATCGCGCCCGTACGCGCCGTCGAGGCCACCTGCGTCCCATTCACATACAAACGCAACGTCGTACCGTCATACGTCTCGGTCAAAAACGACCACGTGTTCGCAGTCAGCGCACTGGTCCCAAACGCATCCGCATAACTACCACCCGCGATCAACCCACCATCCGGATGCGACGCATTCGTCGACGTCGCCTCCATATAGAAGTTGTCGTTCGCCTTATAGATCACATCACGCCAAGCACCGCTAACCGTCGAGGGATCAACCCAAGCCTCCAACGTCATCCCACTCGACAGCTGCAACGACGCCGAATTCGGGACCGTCACCAACGAACTCGTCCCGTTAAACCTCAACGCCCCACCGAACTTACCCGCCGTACTCCACGTCCCATTCGCGACCGTGCCATTGTTCCCATTACCCGACGCATCGGTCACCGTCGTCCCCGACCCCTCATCGAAGCCGTACGCCGCTACCAGGGCAGCCGGGTCCGCACTCGCGGCCTGTGAGACGGCGTCTCTCATCAGGACAGCCGGCTTCCTCGTCGTCGGAAGCAGAATCTGGCAGTGGCGGGGTGTGCGCCATCTCCGGGCGTGCGAGCGAGTTGAGCGCCGACGCGCGTGTCGGCTCGCCGTGCGGTCGGAGCGGCGAGTCGCGTTGCGGTGGGCTCCGCGAGCAGTCGTACGGTGAGCTTTATGGCCCGCCGTGCGATTGGCGGTATGAGCCGCCTTGTGCCCACCGCGATTGGCCGACTTGCCCTGTGCTCGCGCATCCGTCGTCTGGCAAATCACCCTCGGGCGTGCCACACGCCGCCGCGTGGTTCGAGACGAGGCCGAGCTTGCGGCTGCGCTCACCGCGGTCGCCGCCACGATCGCTGCTATCAGCAAGAACAAAGAACGGCGAGGCGAACGACCTGGCATGCGCACAACCCCCTGGTGGCCCCAACCGCGGGGGCCAGTCGACGAGTGGTTCCCATCCCACGAACGGCCCGTGCGGAAGATTTCTTCTACAACGAGTGCGAGCCTTTGCTAGGCGAAGCCGAGCGGCCGACGTCGCAGGAACCCGGGTGCAAGTCGGGGGGCCGGGATAAGATCGACGCGTCCGATGAAGATCCACATCGACCCAAACCAGCCGACTCCCGAGCCCAGGCTGGCCGATCCGACGAACTTCCGTGAACTGTCGATCGTCGTCCCCGACGCTACGGCGCCGGGCGTGTCGGGTGCGCTCGCCACGATCGGACGCCTCGAAGGGGATGACCATGTCTTCGTCGATCAGGCCCTGCTCGTCCGGCTGGCCGGCCCGCTGGTTGACGACCCCGAGTGGTGCCAATCGTTCGACGGGATGATCGCCTACGCGTCTTCGCACGGCTGGGTCGCGGATGACGGCGCCGTGCGCGTACACGTCGTGTCGGCGACGTCGTCAGCCTGATTGAAAGCGCCGGGGCTAACCCGCAACGCGGGGGGCGTTGGCAGTGGCGGCTGCTGCACGCACGAGAGTCGGAAGGCAACTGACAGTGTGGCGAGGACGGTCCGGTAACCTGTCTATCCGCGATGATGCCTGGATGGCGTACGTTAGTCGTGGCGGGGGCGCTGTTCGGGTCTGGCGTACTGGCGCCGGTTGCCGGCGCAGCGGCGCAGCCCGTCGAGGCTGGGACCAGTCCGTGCGCGGAGTCGCTGGGTAGCTCAACTGTTGCCGGGCCCGCGAACAGCTTCGCCTGGAAGGCGGGGCTCGAGTCGCGGATCAAGGTGTTCGACCGTCCGCCCGGAAAGAGCATGCGTCCCTCGGCCTGGGTCGGTCCCGATGCTGCTCCCTGGCTCTTGGTTCTGGCGAGGCCTCGCGTCGCCGACAATCGGTGCTGGGTGCGGGTGCGCCTTCCCTGGCGCCCCAACAACTCCGCGGGCTGGATCAACGCGAGCCTTGTCGTCGTCAAGCGAACCCAGTGGCGCATCGACATCTCGAGGCAGCGGCGCACGCTCACCCTGTTCAAGGCGGGCAGGCCCGTGCGGACCATCAGCACCGTGGTTGGTAAGCCCAGCACCCCCACCCCGACCGGGGACTTTGCGATCGCGTGGGCGGTGCGGTGGCATCCGAACTATTTCCTGGGCAGCTGGGTGCTCGAGCTGACCGCGCACAGCGACATACTCCGTCACTACGACCGAGGCGACGGAACGGTGGGAATCCACGGGCGCGGAGGCGAGAGCCTGCTGGACCCACTCGGCTCGGCACTGAGCCACGGCTGCATTCGCCTTGCCAACGGCTCGATCGACTGGCTTGTGGCGACGGTCAGCCGAAACTGGCTGCCGGGAACGCCGGTTCAGATCAACTGACGCCCAAGGATCTCGGACTCGGTCCGGGCGCCCGGGGCATGGACGTCGGACCGAGCGCGCGTCAGCCTGTCACCGCTGGTTTCGGTGGCGTCGGATGTGGCGGAGAAGGCTTTGGAGACGGCTTCGGTCGCGACGGCTTTGGCGGCGACGGCTTTGGCGGTGACGGCTTTGCCGGTGACGGCTTTGCCGGCGACGCCGGTTTGACGACCACATTCGGTGCCATCGAGCGAACCGTCGGGGCGTTTTTGGCCGACGCGGTTGCATGGTTGACGATCTGTCCGTGGACCCCGGAGCCTGTTCTGGCCGTGATCCGGAAGGTCTTATGCGCGCCGATGTCCAGCCGCGAGATCGTCGTGCAGATCGAACCGCCGGAGCGCTTGAAGCCGGGGGCCGAGGTGATGGTCACTCCCGAGGGTGGCTTATCGCAGACGCGGACATCCAGGGCCGCCGCCTCGGCGGCGTTGGCTACGAGCAGTGTGTAAGCGATGGTCTGGCCGCTTTTGACTGTGTGTGGCGAGGAGGTCTTGACGAGTGAGAGCAGAGTCCCCGCGGGGCCGGCCGGGACCGCAGGAGGAGACACGGGCGGGGCCGGGGGCTCCGGCGGGCCGGACGGTTCCGGAGGCACTGGTGGCGTTGGCGGCACCGGCGGCGTCGGCGGAATCGGCGGAATCGGCGTGCCAGGGACCACCACCGTCGTCAGGGTCTCGTCGCGGTTGGGGTGCGGATCTGGATCCGGTTCGGGCTGGTCACCCGACACCGTCGCGACGTTCGGCAGGAGCGTGTTGTTAGCGGTGTCCGATGGCACGGTCGCGACGATCGTCAACGTCAGCGATGAGCCATCGGCTGGTGTCGCCGGAACGCTCGGGGCGGTGCAGGTGATCTTCCCGCTCGATCCGATCGGCGGTGTCGTGCAGGTCAGAGCCGGGCTGTGAGTCGCGCTGACGAATTCGACCCCTGGAGGTAGCTGATCGGCGAGCACGAAGTTCGTCGATACGGCCGGACCGTAGTTGGTGCCGACGACATGCCAGGTGATCTTGTCCCCGGGGTTGACGAGATCTTGATCGACGGTCTTCACAACCCCAAGATCCGCAGGCTTGGGCCCACTCGGCGGCACGATCACCGGCGCGTCATCGCAGCCGGTGAACGAGACGTCCGGCTGGTCCTCGGAACTCGACTCGAAACACGCGGCGTTGACGAGCTGCGCCGGAGTGTTCCCCGTAGGAACTACAGACACCGTCGCCTGGTAGGAGAAGGTGAAGCTCGCGTCCGGCTCGAGCCTGCCGACGTTGCACTCGATCTCTCGACTCGCTCCGTCGTAGTGGCAGACGCCACCTGGGTTCTTGGTGAATGCGACGAAGTCGAGGCCGTCGGGCACCGGGTCCGAAATAACGAGGTTGGTGGCCGCGTCTGTCGGGCCGAGCGGGTCATCGGCAGGCCGTTGCGGGTTGCTGACCGTGGTTGTGTACTCGACCGTGTCGCCCGTCTGAGCCTGGGATTGGTCTACCGTCTTGGTGATTTTGAGATTCGGGGCCTTGATCGCCGTCGAGAAGACGAGACCGCCGAAGAAGTACGTGTCGCCAGTCGTGCCGAGGCAGACGGACGCACCGGTCGCATTGTGCGCGATCGCGTCGTCCGGCAGATTCAGGGTCCCGAGATCGAAGCCCAGTTGGTTGCTGAATCCCGGGGTACGACCCGCGACGCTCTGGCCGCCATCCGAGATGCTGCTGTTGAAGAAGTTGTCCACGGGCCGCGCGGCGTCCGACTCCTTCGTCAACGTGGTGCAGTCTGTTGTCAGGTTTCCGAACGACATGTAATCGCCCGACAGCGGCCGATCGCCCTCCGTCGCCCACACCGTCAAATGCGCGTCGAGGCTGCCGCTTGCCGGCGTCTGAAAGCCGGTGAAGTCAAGCGGACCCACGACCAGCTGCTGACCACCCTGCACCTGAACGAAGTCGAAGCCGTCGAACAGCGTGATGTTCCGAAAACCGGCCGTCGGCAACCTCCACACGACGACCAGATTCCAGCCCGCGTACCGGTTGATGCCGGTGCCCGCCTGCACGTTGGCGACGGTGATCGGGATCGACATGTCGGCTCCGCGAGGTCGCGCCCGGGCTCCGTGGCGTCGTGTCTTGCTCAGGATGGCGCCGTTCAGCTGCGAGGTGACGTCGGCCCGGACCTGATACGCCCAGCCGGGCGAATTGCCGTGTGGCGGTGTTGTGTCCGGAGATTGGGAATACCAACTGGGGACCGAGTCCCACCGCGCCTGCGCGGTGGTCTGGTCGAACGCATTGACCGTGGAGTAGCTTCCGCCCGCCTCGGCGCGGAACTCGACCGTCCCGTACGTCGAGTTTTGCGTGGGGGGGAAGGGCTGCGGGTCGTCGAAACTCTCGCCTGCAGGCGTGTTGCCGCCGGGCGCGTCGTGGCCTGTATTCCTAGGCTGCCCCGGGTCCGAAACGCCCTTGGACAGATCCGCCGCCCAGTACAGGAACGCCTTCACGACCGTGGCACCGGCCGGGATCGTCAAGGTCGCGGTGCTCGAGTTGAACCGCCCGGCGCCCGGATCGACGTTCACATACTGCATGTTCTGGTCGTTGTTGTAGTCGTTGATGCACGGCTCATTCGTGGCCCGGCTACCGTGCGTCTTGCCATGGGCCGCCTTGTGTTGGGCGCGCGCGGCCAGGTTCGCCGGGCAGGTCTCAAGCGTGTTCCCCGCAACCGCGACACCCCCGCGGAGGTTCGCGGCGAAACTCGGTGTGGTGGCGCCCACCTTCTGGCTCAGCGTATGACGGACCGGGCTGTTGGGCCAGTTGTGCGCTTTGATGCGAGCCGCTGATGCGAGACCCGCGAATGCGAAGAGAACGATCAGCGATGCCAACCCCGCTCCGAGGCCTACATGCCTCCTGGTCCTCTTCCGTGACATCCCGACCCGTCCCATCCCCGCCTCCCGCTCGAGATCACGGACGATAGTACGAGAACAGCGAGCGATGCGCACGGTTAATCCCAGCGATCGCTCGTGCCTGACCCACGGTGACCTCGCTGTCGGGGTCGAGCTCGCGCGCGCAACGCCGCGCTGATGCCCGCGTCGCTGCCCCCGATCGCGACTAGATGCATGGCGAGGGATCTCCTGTCTTCATCGGCCGCTAAACGCGTTCGTCGACCTGGGACCAGCGGCCAGCCGCCGCCGAGCCGGAATCGGAGTGGGGCACCACGACCTCGGCTGCTTCGGCGGGCGTGACATCCGGGTACAGAACCCGCAGCACCGCGATCGCGAGCACGCCTCCAACGAGCTGCGCGACCACGAAGCCCGGCACGGACGCCGGGGCGATGCCCGCGAAGGTGTCGGACAGCATCCGGCCAACGGTGATCGCCGGGTTAGCGAAGCTCGTCGAGCTCGTGAACCAGTATGCCCCGCCGATGTACGCGCCAACCGCAGCCGGCGCCAGCGCCAGGCGGTGACTGCGAGCGAGCGCGAAGATCACCAACACCAGACCGAACGTCGCGATCACCTCGCCGAGCAGGTGCGCGGGGCTGGCGCGATGGTGCGTCGAGATGCTGATCGCCTGAAGGGCAAACATGCCGTTGGCGATGATCGCGCCGAGGCTGCAGCCGACGATCTGCGCCGGAATGTACGCAAGCGCATCGCGTCGGGAGAGGCCGCCGAAACTGGCGTCGACCAGTGACACCACCGGGTTGAAGTGGCCGCCTGAAACGGGGCCGAACATCAGGATGATCGCGAACAGCCCGACCGCGGTCGCGGCCGAGGCCTCCAACAGTTGCAGTCCAACGTCGTTCGGCGAGAGTTGCTGAGCCGCGATCCCGGAGCCGATCACGACCACCGCCAGGAACGCGGAGCCGAGCAGCTCGGCAAACAGCCTCCTCGCCAGTGGTGTCGTCGAGACCATCGGCAGAGCGCGCCAGTTTCAGGCAGCGAGCACGAGTCTGTCGGCGAACTCGACCGGGAGCCCTGAGTCGGCGACCTCGCGCGCAACCGCCTCGGCGTCGTAGCGCACCCGCTCGATCGACGCCTCGACCCGGTCGCCGGTGACCGTCAGGATCGCGAACGCGGCGCGCTGGTCGCCGTCCTTGGGCTTGCCGACCGAGCCACAGTTGACAAACAGCACGCCCCCGTGCTCGCGCACCCACGGCTTGTGGGTGTGGCCGAAGATCAGAACGTGATCACTCTCGGCCGCCGCCAGCCGCTCATACAGGCGCGCGGGCTTGTCCTCGAACAGGTACTCGTTGACCTTACGCGGGGAGCCGTGCACCAGGTGGATGTCGTGGCTGCCGAGCGGGAAGTGGATATCGAACGGCAGGCCGAGCATGAATTCCTTGGCCGCTTGGTCGATGTGCTGGAGCGTCCACTGAACCGAGCGCTGGCCCAACTCACGGTCCTGCGGGGTGACGTAGGCACAGCCGCAATCGTCCAGGTCGCGGGCGATCGCGTAGTCGTAATTGCCGTAGATCGTCGGGATCTCCCGCTCCTTGATCAGCGCGCAGACCTCGTTGGGATGCGGGCCGTAGCCGACGAGGTCGCCACCGCAATAAACGTCCTCGATCCCAAGCCCGTCGATCGCCGCGAGCGTGGCCTCGAGCGCGGGGAGGTTGCCATGGATGTCGGTGATCACCGCAACCCGGCTCGAGGCGCGCTCTCGTCCATGCGTTTCGGGGCTCATCTCAACTGGCATTGCTCAGCTCCCTCATGGCGGAGACGAGTGTAAAGATTGACAGACATGAGTTCAATCGATACAAGTAGATTGATGTCCATCGATCTGGAACTGACCCCGAAAACCAAGCGACCCCCCGGAGAGGCCTGCTGCGAGCCCGTGGTTTACCCCGACGTCGAACGCGAACACGCCGAGCGAATGGCGGCGGTCGCAAAGTCGCTCGGCGATCCCATTCGGCTGCAGCTCGTCGACGTCCTGCGCAAGCATGCGGGCAAGGTCTGCGTCTGCGAACTGGTGCCTCTGTTCAACATCGCTCAACCGACCGTGTCCCACCACCTCAAGGTCCTGCGCCAGGCCGGAATCGTGGGCTCCGAGCGTCAGGGGTTATGGGCTTACTACTTCGTGGTCCCCGACGCCCTCCAGGAGTTGTCAGCATGGCTGAGCTAGAGAACCGGTGCTGCGCGCCCGATGCGCAGGCGAACTGCTGTGAACCGTCCGACAAAGAGACCTGCTGCGGCGACGCTCACGCGGATGGCTGCGGGTGCGCCGTCGGCGACACCGACTCGCGAGCTGCGTCAACAGCGGTCGAGCAGGTGCGGGAGACCGTTCGCGAACGCTACGCCAACGTCGCTCGTGCGGTGGGCTCCGGCCAAGGCTGCGGTTGCTCCGACTGGCAGGCGATACTCACCGATCGTCAAGGCAACGGTGTCTTCGGCGGCGCGCTGTACGACGGCCACGCCACCGAGGCCGGAACCACCGCCGCAATCGACGCCTCGCTTGGCTGCGGCGTCCCGACAGCTGTCGCAGATCTTCACGACGGCGAGACAGTCCTCGATCTTGGATCGGGCGCCGGAGCCGATGTGCTCATCTCGGCCCGCCGCGTCGCTCCCACCGGCAAGGCGATCGGGCTCGACATGACCGACGAGATGCTCGACCTCGGGCGCGTCAACGCCAAGGCCGCGGGCATCGAGAACGTCGAGTTCGTCAAGGGCTACATGGAGGAGATGCCACTACCCGCGGAAAGCGTCGATGTGATCATCTCCAACTGCGTGATCAACCTCTCGGGCGACAAACCGAGGACGATCGCCGAGGCCGCCCGGGTTCTACGACCCGGAGGGCGACTCGCGGTCTCAGACGTGATCGCCGACCCCCGGATGAACGACCAGACCAAGGCGGATATGGCAGCCTGGACCGGCTGCATCGCGGGCGCCCTGACCGAGGACGAGTTTCGCACCAACCTCGAGATGGCAGGCTTCGAGGAGATCGAGATCATCCAAACCCACCAGGTTCATGAGCACGCCGCCGCCGCGATCATCCGCGCCCGCAAGCCGATCAATAGGAGCTGATGTCCGACCGATGCTCACCCTCTACGAGCACCCATTTGCGCTCTACTGCCAGAAGGTCCTGATTGCTCTCAACGAGCTCGGCGTCACATACGAGGTCCTGGAGGAGCAGCGCGACTTCGACCGCGCCGAGCTGGCCGAGCTCTGGCCCCCGGCGTCAATCCCGGTGCTGCGCGACGGCGACCAGGTGGTGGGCGAGACTTCGATCATCATCGAGCATGTCGCCGGCTCGCGGTTGGTGCCGTCGCTGGAAGCGCGAAAGTGGGACCGCTTCTGCGACCAGTACGTGTCCGACGCCGTCCAGGAGATCGTCTTTGACACAGTGCAGGAGCGCTTCGACGAAGGCTCGGTCGCCCGCGCCAGGGACCGTCTCGATATGGCCTACGGCATGCTCGAGGAGCAACTGGCGGCGAACGAGTTTCTCGCCGGCGACACGCTTACGATCGCTGATTGCGCCGCCGCGCCGGGCCTGTTCTACGCCCTGGCGATTCACCCTTGGGACGAACGCACCAGTCCGCAGTTGACGCGGTACTACCGCGCGCTCGCGCAACGGCCATCGTTTGCAAAGGTGATCGCCGATGCGCGGCCCTACCGTCACCTATTCCCGCTGCCCTGGCCAACCGACTTTGACCGCTACCACTAGCCACGGGACGAGTCAGGTGGAACTGCCTCACGGCTCCCACTCAAGGGCCTCCGCCTCTCACTGAGCGAAAGGCCCGCGCCCGGTGCACACTGTCGGTCGTGGGCACCAGGCGCGGCTCGCGAGGTTCGGCGCTGAGGGCTAACGCCGAACCCCAGGATCAGCCGGCCGGGCTGTCTGACCCGCGCGGATCAGTCGCTACTGCCTGACTGTGGTGCCGGCGCCAGTGCGGGTTGCACGAGCCAGCTGGTGTCGTCGGTCCAGCCGACCGAGGTGTCCCAGGGGTTGCCGGTGTTGATCCCGTCGCCGGCCAGATACATCCCGCCTTGGAACGTCCGCAGGAACCGTCCTGCGAAGTTCACCGACTGGAATGACATTCCTTGTCCGTTGTTGCCGGCTTGCGGGCAGAACGTCGAGTCCTGTGCGAACAGGGTGCTGCCGTCGTTCGGCTGCAGGTGCAGCACGAAGTTCTGCGTCGGCGAGGACAGCGGGGAGAGCTCCGGCCCAGGTTCCCGGGCCGGGCGTGCCCGGCCCCCACCCTGGGCACCGGGGTGGCACACCCAGGCTCGGCGCCGAGCCGGGGTGGCACACCCAAGCTCGGCGCCGAAACCGAGGACTGCGGGTTCAGCGCCGGGCATTGGCTGTCTGGGATCAGCCTCCTGATGCTGCTGATATCTCCGACATCAGGGCGCCGCTGGCCTCGCTGGTCATGGGCTGCGACGTTGACGCCAGTGCGGGTTGCACGAGCCAGCTGGTGTCGTCGGTCCAGCCGACCGAGGTGTCCCAGGGGTTGCCGGTGTTGATCCCGTCGCCGGCCAGATACATCCCGCCTTGGAACGTCCGCAGGAACCGTCCTGCGAAGTTCACCGACTGGAATGACATCCCTTGTCCGTTGTTGCCGGCTTGCGGGCAGAACGTCGAGTCCTGTGCGAACAGGGTGCTGCCGTCGTTCGGCTGCAGGTGCAGCACGAAGTTCTGGTGGCGTAGGAACTCGCCCGGTCGGTTGACGGACTCAAAGGAGACGCAGCTCGGGTTATCGTTGCCCGCGGTCTCGACGAACGTCGTGTCCTCCTTGGCCTGCTCGGAGCTCGCTGCGGTCACCGTCGAGGTCACCACGGCGTCATCGCTGTCGTCGTGGGTGACGTACTGGTTCGTGGCGCCCGGCGCCGCGGACTCCAGCGACACCAGCGGTCCCGGCTCGAGCGCGATCTCGTTGCTCGCGCCCGGGGTCGGAGTCGGGGAGACGAAGAAGTCAGCGCAGTTGCTGTCCGTGTTCGCCCCGTCCGGGTCACGAGCGGTGCTGCGGCCGGTCGGTGGCGTCGGCGCGAAGCACCCATCGCGCCCGGTACCCGAACCGCCCTGATATCCCTCCTGGTTGGCCGGGTCGACGATCCCTCCGTAGTTGAGACTGTCGGCCGCGACCCCCTGGGCGTTGCGCAACACCATCGTGCCTTCCGACGCCGACAGCGCCGGACCGCCGAACCACAGATCCGGCGCCGGCGTTCCCTGATAGCCCACATTCGTCGCGCTCGGGTCGACAACCGCCGTATCGACCCCGTGGCCGTGACGGAGCGGCTGGTCGAGCGTGATCGAGGTGCCCAGGGCCTGGACCGGGTCGTCGCTGGAATGCGCGAACCGGGTCGCCGGCGTGAAGCTGATGCCGGTACCCCGGTCGCTGAATGGCAGGTTGCTCGAGTGCGCGAACTTCAGCGGCGCCGTCAGGGCCACATCTGTCCCGTTCGCACTCGCCGTGCCGACCGACGCGACGGTCACCGTCTCCTTCCGCGATCCGATGTCGAGGTTGATCTTGTCGCCCGCGCTGATGCCCACCGTCGAGGTCACCTGAATGCTGGTCGCGCCAGCGGCCGCCGGAGCAGCGAGATACGCCTGATTACCCGCGGTGCCGACGGCCGTCACCGTCGCCATATCCTCGCTCTTACCAACGCCGATCGAGATCTTCTGTCCGACCTTGAAGCCCGAAGTGCTCGTCACCGGCACGTTCGTCGAGCCCTTCGGGATCGTGATCGGCCCGTCGGGCAGTGGCTGCCACAACGGCGTGCTAACGGTCCCGACGCCGATGATCGTGGCGTTGTTGCCGTTGCCTGACGAATCGAGCGCGGTCGCTCCGCCGGCCTCGTCGAACTTGTAATCGGCGACGTCGCCGGCACCCGGCTGACCGGCCGCCAGCGCGCCGATCTGGTCAACGGACAGCGCACGGCTATAGATCTGGAAGTCGTCCACGGCCGCGTCGAGGAACGGGTCGGCAACGAACTGCGAGTGGCCGATCCAGTTCTGCGTGGTCAGGCCCAGGTCGGCCGGGGTCGTGGTCATGTCGTTGTTGGTGTCCACCGCTTTGCCGTCTATGTAGAGCGTCCCGGTCGTGCCGGAGAGCGTCACCGCCACGTGCGACCACGTATTCAGCGGAAGTTGCCCAGGGGCAAAGAGCGTCTGGACTACGCCGGCGGGATTTGTGTCGGAGAAGATCAGCGGCCCGCCCCCCTCACTGAGCGTCAGGAACATGAAGTCGCTGGTGCCGGTCCCGAAGTCGAAGATCCGCGACCAGGGAAGGTTGGCGGACGGGTTGACCCAAGTGGCGATCGTGAAGTCGTGCAGGTTCTGGACGATGCCGTTCGGCAACTGCGCGTATTCCCCGTCTCCTGACAGATTGAGCGCGCCGCCGCCGATCTCGCCGGGGATGCGGGGACCGGTCGCGCCGGTGCTCGTGACGGCAGTGATCGTGCGGGTTTCGGCGTTCGGGCCGGTGCCGATCTGGACCTTGTCTCCGACGTTCAACCCGGTCGTGCCGCGGAGACTGACCGTGCTGGCACCCGCCTTTGCCGGGACCGCCAGGCCCGACGCGGACAGGCCGAGCAGGTAGGTCTTCCCGGCTGCCAGGCTCGTCCCGGCGGGGATCGCGATCGTGGAGTTGATCGGCTGGGTCGCCGCGTGCTCGGTCAGGCTCCAGTCAGACAGGTTGACGGTCGTGTTGCCGGAGTTGTAGAGCTCGATGAAGTTGTTCGTCGAATCGCCCGTGGTCGCGACCCGGAACTCGTTGATCACGATCGGGTCGGTGCTGCGAACCGCCTCGGTCGCTGTCACCGACCCCTGGCTACCCTCGCCCGCTGCCCCATGTGCATCACCGGTCAGATCGCCACTGAACGACTTCGCTCCGGCGGTGACATTGAAAGTGGCACTCGTACTCGCCCCCGGAGCAATCGGACCGAACTTCTGCGAGTCCGTCTCGCTGCCGACAAGCCTCGACTTCCAGCCCGGCGGCACCGAGAGCTGCAGCTTGACGCTCTTCAGCGTCGACGAAGAGGTGTTCGTGAACGTCAGCGTCGACTGCTGCGAGGAGCCGGGAGTGAACGTCTGCAACCCAACCGGATGCACGGTTTCGGTCGCCGGCGTCAGCGACAACTGCTGCACGTTGTACTGAGCCGCAACGATATTCGCCTGCACCGCCGCATCAGTCGCGTCGCTCGGGAACCCGGTGGTCATCACACCCTCGTAGAAGGTGCCCTGCGCACCATTGCTGTTGTCACCGCCGTTGCCCAGCACGATCCCGCCCTGCTTCCGCATCGGGGCATACGTCTGGTCCACGCGCTGCCCGCTGAACATCGTCGCTAACGGGCCCTGCTGCGCATTGCCGGCCTGGGACTCCCAGTCGCCCAAAGTGCCGGGAGCTGTCGAATCACCCTTGGCCATCGCGGTCGTAAAGCGAAAATCGACGTTCGGCAGGCTCTGGCAGATCTTCGACGTGCTGGGGAAATTCGAGCAACCCACCAGGTTGTTCTCCTGGTCGGTCATCACCCACGGACCCGTACCGGGGCCGTGGAACCACACGTTGGCGTTACCGAAATAGCTCGTCTCCATCGTCCCGTCGCCGTCGTCATGGCTGTCTGTCTCGGCGTTGCCATAGTCAAAGCAGCACCCACCGTTGAAGTGCGTGCCGTCAACGATCATGTACATGCCCTCGGGCTGATCGTCGACAGCGATCCCGTTGGTGTTGTTATCACGCAACCCCATACCCGGCTCGATGTACACGCCGTAGACCTTGTGCCCGGCCACCGTCACCGGCGCCATCGTCGCGATCGGAAGATTGTTCTGGCCACCCAACGCCGGGCCGCTGAAGTTCCCCCGCGGAGCCTGCGTCAAGTCATTGTCCTCCGGCGACTGGTCAAAGACCTTGGTGATCACACAAGTCGTATTGGCACAGAACGCATCCTGCGCCCCCGCATCCGCATAACCACCAGGATCGGTCCTCGTCGCCGGAACAACCCCAATGTTCTGCCTCGCGCCGTCAGACAGACGCCTCACCTGATAAAGCGGACCGTTATACGACGCGTACAACGCACGAGTCGTGCTATGCGCCGCCACACAAGGCGTACCACCAGCCGCATAAATGTCACAAGGCCCCTGAGGCCTCGCCAACGAGGCACCCGCAGCCGCCTGCGCCGACGTCCCCGCGACCGAGAACACACCAACACCAACCCCGGCCACCACAAACACGGCGATCACCGCACGACGCACACGCCCGACGGATCTAAACATGGTACGGACCCAACTCCTTCGTCTTAGTTCAAGAAGCAGCCAATAACCCGTTTTCGGTACGCGCGGTCCTGGCGTTGCGACGCACCTTGCGCCAAAGCGCACAACCTGAGTTCTCATTGTTATCGCTAACATCAAGCCGCGTTAAGTTCCTCGCGATTTGGATCAGCCGCGCTGTCGATCTCCCGTTTTTCAGCTTGCTTTTGGCTCGCACCGAGACCAGGAATCCGCCCACAGCGCGGAAGGTGCGGGCGATCGCCCCGCGGACTAGAAGTGGGGAGATCTTCTTCGACGCGACCTCGCACGAGGATCTCGAAGGGCAACAAAGGCCGGGATGTGAGCGCGCTCATCCGTTTGTTACAAATCTGTTAGGTGGCCGAGATGGAGACGGAATCCGGGGGTGAGCGGCCACCGGCGATGACGGATGTTGCGAGGGCTGCTGCGGTCTCGCATCAGACGGTCTCGCGCGTTCTCAACGGCCACCCGAACGTCCGGCCCGAAACACGAGCTCGGGTGTTCGCAGCGATCGAGAAGCTCGGCTATCGGCCGAATCTGGCCGCCAGGACTCTTGCGAGTGGCCGCTCGACGCAACTCGGTCTGGTCACGCTGAACACGATGCTGCTTGGCCCCGTGGCCACTCTCTACGCGGTCGAGCAGGCAGCTCGCGACGCGGGTTATTCCGTATCGGTGACGAGCGTCCACTCGATCGATCGGGGTTCGTTGAGCGACTCGTTGACTCGCTTGGTCCAGCGGTCGGTCGCCGGGGTCATCATCATTGCACCGGTCGTGAGCCGCGACTCAGCGCTGGATGCGCTGCCGCCGGAGCTGCCGGCGGTCGTTGTGGAGGCCGATCCGCTTCATGACATCTCAGCGGTCACGGTCGACCAGCGGCAAGGCGCCCATCTTGCGACCCGGCATTTGCTCGACCTGGGGCATCGGACCGTGGTTCACATCGCGGGTCCCAAAGACTGGATCGAGGCTCAGCAGCGCGTGATCGGTTGGAGGAGCGCGCTGGAAGAAGCAGGGGCCGAGATTCCGCAGGTGATCAGGGGCGACTGGTCCGCCCAATCTGGCTATGACGCTGGTCGGCTGCTCGTTACCGTAAGCGATGTCACCGCGGTGTTCGCGGCCAATGACAACATGGCGCTCGGGCTCTTCCGTGCGCTCAGCGAAAACGGCCGTGCTGTACCTGGAGAGATCAGCGTGGTCGGCTTCGACGACAATCCGGGAGCGGGGTTCTTCACGCCACCGTTGACTTCGGTCCGTCAGGACTTCGCCGAGATGGGTCGACGCAGCGTCGAGCTGCTTTTGCGACAGGTGGAGGACGAGGCTCGGAGGGTCGAGCGCATCACGTTGACACCGGAACTGGTCCTACGTGAGAGCACCGCCCCCCCACCCGGGCGCGGCGCGAACATAGCCAGAAGCTCAACCGGCGCGCCGCGTGCTACCGGACCACGGTTTCTGCTGAGAAGAGCATTCAGCCGACGGCTCGGTCGTCGCTGGCTGCCACCGCCGCTGGCCCCTTGACCTCGGCAACCTGTCGCACGCGCTGGCCGGAACGCTCGAGTCGCATGATCCGGAAGCGATCGAGCACGATCGCGATCAGCAGCACAACACCGACCACCATTGACTGGTAGTACACGTTGACGTTGATCGCGACCAGGCCGTCACGCAGCACCACCAGCAGCGCGGCACCGGCGAGCACACCGATGATCCGTCCCTGCCCCCCGATCAGACTGACGCCACCGATCACGCACGAGGCGATCGCGATCAGCTCCCAGCCCGAAACACTGTCGGCGGTACCGGAGGTGAGGCGCGAGGCGACGATGATCCCGACCGCTCCCGCGCAGGCGCCGCTGATCATGTAGACGAGCATCGTCCGGCGCTTCACCGGAATGCCGGCAAGACGAGCCGCCTCGGCATTGCCGCCGACCGCGTAGATCTGTCGGCCCAGGTAGGTGCGCTCCAGCACGAACCAGGCGATCACCGCGATCACGATCAGCACGATCACGGCAATCGGCACTCCAACAACGGTCGAGCCGGTGATGCTCAAAAATACCGTCGAGGTAACGGGGATTGGGTTCGGCGCCAGCGCCTCGTCGGCGCCGACCGCGAAAATGAAAGTGACCAGCGTCGCCACGAACGGCGCGATTCCGAGCCTGGTAATCAGAAACCCGTGCCAAAGCCCCCACAGGGCACCAGCAAGGATGATCACCACGAACGTCAGGACCACCGGTATGCCCACCGTCACATTCAGCCAAGCCGAGGCGACGACGAAGAACGCGGTCAAGGAGCCGACAGACAGATCGATGCCACCGGTGATGATGCAGAACGCCTCGCCGACCGCCAGGATCGCGAAACCCGCCAGGTCGACGCCAAGGTTCTGCAGCTCGGCGCCGCTCTTGAAACTGGGGTTCTTGATCGTAAAGACCGCAAACGCGATGATCACCGCCGTGACGATCCCGATCTCCGGCGTGTCAACCAGCACCCGTCGCAACCGGGCGCTCATGCCGTCACCCTGTCGACGGCCGCCGCGGCGATGATCTGCTCCTTGGAGAACTGCGACCGATCGAACTCGGCGGCGATCGTCCCGTTGCGCATCACGACTATGCGATGACAGATGCTCAAAAGCTCCTCCAGCTCGGATGACGCCACGAGAATTCCCATACCCTCTCGGCGCTGCTCGTCGATCAGGCGGTAGATCTCTGCCTTGGCTCCGACATCCACACCACGCGTCGGTTCGTCCAATAACAACAGATGCGGCCTGGCGGCCATCCAGCGTCCGAAGATCAGACGCTGCTGGTTACCGCCGGACAGCGACCGCGCGGGCTGTTCGGTCGTCTGGTGGACAACCCGCGCCGAATCGAGGATCTCTCGACCTTTTGCGCGGTCGGCTCTTGGCCAGAGCACGAACCCGTGCCAGGCGATCCGCCTGAGTACGGCGAGGGTTCCGTTCCATCGCAGCGATGAGTCGACGAGCAGGCCCTGGACCTTGCGGTCCTCGGGAACCAGTGCCACGCCGGCCCGCACGGCGTCCGCCGTGTCCCGGGGCCGATACGCATTACCGGCGAGCAGCATCTGACCAGCGGTAGAAGGGATCGCTCCCATCAGCACGTGCAGCAGGCGGCTGCGTCCCGAGCCCATCAGTCCGGCGACGCCGACGACCTCGCCCGCACCGACCGACAGGTCAAGCGGCCCGAGACCCTGGGCTTCCAGCCCGCTGGCTTCGAACACCGACGGCACGTCCACCTCCGCGCGCTCGATCTCCGCCGCCTGCGCGAGCTCGCGGCCGACCATCTCGCGCACGATGGCGTCCTCGGTCGCCACCTCCGGCGCCATGTCCGCGACAACGCGGCCATTACGAAGCACGACGATCCGATCGGCAACCCGACGCACCTCCTGCAGGCGATGCCCGACGAAGATCACGATTCCGCGGGCCGCGGCATGGCTGCGCGCGATCTCGAGTACCCGGTCGGACTCGGTCGGGCCAAGCGCCGACGTCGGCTCGTCCAGGATCAGCACCTTCGGATCGTGGCCGAGCGCCTTGGCGATCTCGATCAGCTGGCGTTGGGCCACAGACAGCGAATCCACGCGTCGCCGCAGTGGGACGTCGAGACCCACGCGCTCGAGCATCGACCGTGCCGCCTTATCGATCGCACGCCAGTCGACGAGCACGCGGTTGCTGCTGGGACGCTGGCCGAGGAGCAGGTTCTCCGCGACCGACAGCTGCCCGACCAGCGGGAACTCCTGGGAGACCATCGTGATCCCCATCGCCTGTGCCCCGTGCGTACCGCCGTCTCCGATCTCCTGCTGGCCGAGCGAGACCGTGCCGGCATCTGGGTGCACGGCTCCGGCGATGATGCCCATCATCGTTGACTTGCCGGCGCCATTCTCGCCGACGAGCGCGACGACCTCACCCCGGCGGAAGGCCAGGCTGGGGACATCGAGCACCGTGACGGGGCCGTACGACTTGCGGACGCCGGTGAGGAGGAGGATCTCACCGGCGTCCACAGTGCTGCTCGGTACCTCAGAAGGCACTAATCGTCTTGTTGTAGGCCAGGTCCTGCGGAAGGTTGGCCTTGGTCAGCGTGCCGACCCCGGTGCTGACGACGCCGTCAGTCAGGAACGGCTTGATCAGCGACTTCACCTTGGCGGCGCCGAGTACCTTCAT
The DNA here is from genome assembly GCA_963805095.1 of uncultured Solirubrobacterales bacterium. Classification (GTDB taxonomy): domain Bacteria; phylum Actinomycetota; class Thermoleophilia; order Solirubrobacterales; family Solirubrobacteraceae; genus Palsa-465. The sequence continues at coordinate 1,086,950 of CAWDSW010000003.1, read as the reverse complement.
CGCCGCGGTGACGTAGGTGCCAAGGTAGCCCTGCATGAACGGCTGCTGGATGATCGAGGCAGCGACCGCCCCGTTCTTCAGGCCGGTGATCGTGCCCGGCTCGTTGTCGTCGGCGATCACCTTGATCTGGCCGATCTTGCCCTTGGACTTGACCGCAACCGCAGCCGCCGGGCCGTCGTAGGAGTAGACCCCGTAGATGCCCTTGAGGTTCGGGTTGCTGCCGATCACATTGGCAGCGTTGCTGGCAGCGGCACTCGCGGCCCCGTTGTCGTTCTGGACCGTCGAGACCGTCACCTTCGAGCCCTGCAGAGACTTCTTGAAGCCCGCGATCCGCTGCAGCGAGTTGGTCGCCGTGGCCGAGCCCTCGAGGATCGCCACGTCGCCGCCCTTCGCTCCGAGCGCCTTCTTCATCGCCGTCCCGGCTGCCTCACCGGCGGTGAAGTTCGGCGTGCCGATATAGGTGAACGTCTTGGCGTTCTTAGCAGGGACCGGGGAGTCGATCGCGACAACGTTCATCCCCTTCGTCCCGAGCTTGTTGATCGTGGCGCCCTCGGACACCGGATCGATCACCGAGGTGAACAGGCCGTTGGCACCATTGGCGCCCAAGGTGTTGTACATCGACAACTGCGTGGTCAGCTGACCCTGGGACGGGCCCTCGAAGTGAGCCGGTACGCCGAGCTCCTTCGCCGCCGCCGTGTTGCCGTCCTTGCCCGCCACCCAATAGGTCGCGAGGATGTTGACAACCATCCACGTGTTGACGCTACTCAGGCTCTTGCCTTTCATCGCCTTGGACAGGGCGTTGCGAATCCCGATCAGTTTGGTGTTATCGAAAGTCGGTGGATGTACCGAAGCCGACAACAACGCATGACCTTTGGCACGTGCCATGGTGTGCGCGCTTGCGACGCTTGCAGTGGCGAATACCGCAGCGGCCGAAACCGCGACGAGACAGGCCACTACCTGTGGACGCCAAGACCGCCGCTTCCCGCGGCTCGATGGCTGACTCATTCTCCCGCTCTCCCTCCTGTTGGACATTCGCTTCGGGAAGCAGAGTCCGTGGTTGTGAACGCTCACATTCTTCCGGAACAAACGACGCCAAAACTGCCAACGCTCACGGTGTGAGCGCTAACAACTTACGGCGAAAACTCTGCCTTTGCTCAGACCTGCGGCAGCATACATATCCCGTTCCGGCGTGTCAACGTTCCACCGTCGCTTCGGTCTGGCTCCTTGATTCTCCGGCGCAAACTCTCATTTGCAGGTATTTCCGTGCACGTCCCGACAAAACTCGAGTCCGCTCACCAAAGCTCAGACCAGCACTGTTCGGCGTTGTCGGGTCCAGGTGTAGGGTGAGCCCGTGTCCGGCGACCCCCATTCGGTGAAGCGCCATCTCCGCGTTGACGCGGATGTGTACGACGTACAGATCCGGAGGCTTATTCCGCACTACGACGAGATGATCGCGACAGGTGTCGAGGTCCTCGCGGCGCTCGTTCCGGCCGAAGGCCACATCCTCGATCTGGGCGGCGGCACAGGCGCACTCGCATCAGCAGTGCTGGCCGAGCTGCCTGGCGCGCGGGTCACGGTCCTTGACGTCGATGCCGAGATGCTCAATGAGGCTCGGCAACGCCTCGCCGGATTTGGAGATCGGGTGTCGTTTCGGGAGGCAAGCTTTCTGGATCCACTGCCTTTGGCGGACGCCGTCGTCGCCTCGTTGTCGCTTCACCACGTCCACGATCTCGAGACCAAGGCAGCGCTATACCGGGCGATACGTGGCGCGCTGTCGCCGAGCGGGGTACTTCTTAACCTCGACACCGCGGTGACCGAAGGACCTCGGCTGAACGCACTGGTGTTTGACCGGATGGCCGTGCGGATGGGCGAACACGGAATCACCTACGCGGAAGCGCAAGGACATTTCGCGTCCTGGGCTGCAGAGGACCGATACTTCCCCTTGGACGCCGAGCTAGGCGCGCTGCGGGCGGCAGGGTTCGACGAGGTCGAGTGCTTCTGGCGGCGCGGGCTCAGCGCCGTTATCTGCGCGCTCCGCACACGTTGACCGCGTTCCCTCGGGGCGACGACCACTGGCGTCTTGCAATGGCTGTTGGGGATGTGGCGATGAGTCTGGGACAGCGCGGGAGTCTCAGTCCTGTCGCGGTAGCGTCCCAGGGACCGCGGAGCGGTTCCCATCGAAGATGGTCGATGTCGACAGGAGGTAGCGGAATGCCTGAGCACAGGATCGGAACGCGCGAGGTATGGCAGGAGGCTCGAAACGAGCTCGCAGAACTTGAGGCCGAGCACGCGAAGCAAGACGAGGAGATCAAGCGCAAGCGGCTCGAGCTGCCCTGGGTGCCGGTCGAGAAGCAGTATGAGTTCGACACTGAGGACGGCAAGAGGACGCTCGCGCAGCTCTTCGATGGGCGCTCGCAACTACTCGCCTACAACGTCATGTTCGGACCCGACTACGAGAACGGCGCCTGCCCCGGCTGCACGAGCCTCGCGGACGGGCTCGACGGGGCGCTGATCCACCTCAACCACCGCGACGTGAGCCTGATCTGCTTCTCGCGTGCGCCAATCGAGCGGCTGACCGCTTACAAGCAGCGGATGGGCTGGCAGTTCCCGTACGTGTCGACATATGACACCGACTTCGCGTTCGACTTCGGCCTCGCGATCACCGAGGAAGAGGCGCAGCAGATACCGGCAATCAGGGAGATGATCGACGAGCCGCCCGAGTGGCTGCAGCAGTGGTCGCGACAGGTCGGGGCCGAGCTCAAGGACGGAATGCGGGAGAGCCCGACCTGGATCGCATTCGCACGCGAGAACGGGACCATTTACCACACGTACACGGTGATGGCGCCTGACCCGTTCGTGGCGCCCTACTTCAGTTTCCTGCTCGACCGGACGCCAAGACCCCAGCCCAGCGAGCCCCTCGCGTGGCGCAAGGATGAATATCCCGACTGACGTCGGCACCACTTCCCAACGGACAGCAGTCCGAGTCGCCGGCCCTCCCTCGCCCCCCGGGCATCGCGGACCCGCCGCGCGAGCCCCGATTGCGGCACCGCTCGTGCGCCTCACCGGACCTGCGGCGCGGGCCCGGATTGAGGCAACACTCGGGCGCCTCACTGAGCGAGCTCAGGGGGAGGCGTCCGGTGGGGGCTCGGGCCGATACTCTCGCCGGCCACTCTGCCGGTCGTACCACACCCGCAGTCGACGCCCGGTGTCAGGATCGACAAACACCTCTTCCGTCGGTTGGGCGTGACTGGCGCTTCCCGGCGACCTCCGTCCGCCCCGATAGCGGTCCCAGCCGAACAGTGCGATGACGATCCCTGCAACAACGACAACCCCAACGACGATCCATACCACGCCCATGAGGCTCAGCTCCCGCCGGCATCGCCAGTCGGCGCCGCGTCCCACGCGACCACTTGGGCAGTGCCGTAGGCCACGATCTCCGTCATTGTCCGGCCCATCTCGGTCGAGTCAAACCGCATCATTGAAACGGAATTTGCTCCCATGGCGGCAGCGTTCTCGACCATACGGTCGACCGCCTGGCGCCGCGCATCCTCATTGAGCTTCACATAGGATCGAATCTCGCCTCCGACCAGGCTCTTCAAGCCCGCGGCGATGTTGCCGCCGAGGCTTCGCGACCTGACCGTCAGTCCAAACACCTGGCCGAGGTTCCTGGTCACCCGTGCGCCGCTGACGTTCTCGGTGGTGGTGACGATCATCGATCGTGACTGGGCGATGCTCCCTGGTGACGTCATCGGCCCTCCCCTCTGTAAATGTTCGCTCTTACGATACTATAATGATATCAGTTTGTTTTTTTTGGTCGCAACCACATTCGAACATCGCCACAGCCGAGGAACCCCGTGTCCGTCCTGCTCTCGTGACCCGTCGGCAGGCCCCAGGATTTCGCCTTCCCGATAGCCAGGTGATATCAGATCGATGGCAGCATGGTCAATAGCTTCATGATATCGTCCACGCGTGGCGATACGATATGCCCGTGATATCGAATCACGATGCTTCGCTCGAGCCCGGATCATGGACGCTCCTGCCGTCGGGGCAGACGCACGAGCAACGACCCGCGCGGGTTATCCCGGGCCTGCCGATGGCCCTCGGCGCGATCATCGTGTGCGCCGGGGCGATTGCGTTGCTCACCGTCGGCAACTGGGCCCGGATCGTCGGCATCATCCTGCTCGTTGTCTTCGGCTGCGTCGCAGGCGGAGTCCTGGTCGTCCAGCCCAACGAGTCGCGGGTGCTGATCCTGTTCGGACGCTATGCCGGCACGATCACCCAGGCTGGCCTGTGGTGGTGCAACCCGTTCAACAAGCGTAGGAAGGTCTCGCTCCGGGTCGACAACTTCCAGAGCGACCGGATCAAGGTCAACGACGCCAGCGGCAACCCGATCGAGATCGCCGCGGTCGTCGTGTGGCGCGTCACGGATACGGCCAAGGCGATTTTCGACGTCGTCGACTATGAACAATTCGTGATCGTCCAGAGCGAGACCGCACTGCGCCATATCGCCAACCGGTACCCATACGACGACTACCAGCATCAGGTGAGCTCCCTCCGCGGCAACGCCGACGAGGTCGGCCGCAGCTTGAAGGGAGAGCTGCAGGCGCGTCTCCAGGGGGCTGGCCTCGAGATCCTCGAGGCGAGGCTGACCCACCTCGCCTATGCGCCCGAGATCGCCGAGGTGATGCTCCGCCGGCAACAGGCCGAGGCGATCCTCGCGGCCCGCAAGACGATGGTCCAAGGCGCGGTCAGCCTGGTGCAGATGGCGCTCGCGCAGCTCGCCGACTCGGACCTGGTCGAGCTCGACACCGAGCGTAAGGCGGCAATGGTTGCAAACCTGATGGTCGTGCTCTCAGGTGACCACACACCAACTCCGGTGATCAACACCGGCGGCCTCTATACCTAGCAATGCCCGAGAACAAGAAATTCCTGCTCCGCTTGGATCCGCGCCTGTTCGACGCGCTTAGCCGCTGGGCGAGCGATGACATGCGCAGCATCAACGCCCAGATCGAGTACCTCCTCACCGACCAGGCCCGACGCGCTGGACGGCTACCCAAGCGGACAACCCGGCGGCCCCCCAGTGACACCCCTCCCGAGGGATCGGCAGATCCTCAAGCGACGGCCATTTCCCCCAGTGCTCACCGCAAGCACGCGGCAGACGTGCAAGGTTGACGGCATGTCATCGGAGCGGAGCGAGTGCATCGAATATTTCGTGGTTGGCTTGCCCAGCTCGGGCACTCCGCCTACGAGAGCGACGTCGCTTCACCCGGCTCCAGCACCCTGACCTCGACATGCGGCGCAAGAGCGCGGGTCCGGGCGGCGAACTGGCCGGGTGGAGAGCGCAGAGGATCCGGAAGAAAGCGGGCGAGGCCAAGCGGATACAGCGTCCCCCAATGGATCGGTACGGCCACTCGCGGCGAGAGCAGCGCGGCCGCTTGAGCGGCGCGATCGGGGTCGAGGTGCCCCGGGCCGAGATTTGGTCCCCAGCCCCAGATCGGCAGCAGCGCTAGATCGAGGTCGCCACCGAGTCGCCCCATGCCCTCGAAGAGATCGGTGTCGCCTGCGAAATAGATCCGACGCTGCCCTTCGAGCAAGTAACCAATCGCTTGTGCATCCCTCGCCCCACGCCGCTTGCCCGAGTGAATCGCCTCGACGGCGGTGACGGTGACCGGACCGATCTGGACGAACTCACCTGGCACCAGCTCTGAGACCCTGGAGAACCCGCGTCTCTCAAGGAGCTCCGCTGCGCCGGGAGGAGCCAGCATCGGTACCTCGCAACCGATCATGCGCAACGAGGGCAGGTCGGCGTGATCGTGGTGTAGGTGCGAGATCAGCACCGCGTCAAGGTTCGACGAGACGCTCGCCGGTGGGGAGGCACCGTGGCGGCGAAGCGGTCCGAGGCTGGACCGGAGGACAGGATCGGTGAGCAGCCGGGTTCCCTCGATCTCGACGAGGACGGTCGCGTGCCCGATGTAGGTGACGCGATCAGCTGCCATCACTCTTCCAGCGGGCGACGACCCGGTGGATTGTCGTGCGTGCGGCGCTCTCGACGCAACGATGTTCGACGATGCATGGTGCTGTTTAGGTGCCCAGTCCTGGACGCTTTTGCGACCGAATCCAGGGAGCCGGCCTGCGCCACAATGAACACCGTGCCAGAAAGCCCCCGCCTCGGGGCGTTCGCAGAGACGCGAAGCCCATGCAGTTGACCGCCGAGCCCGGCGCTCGGCACGGATCGGTCGCGTGACGGCGACCGTTGTATTTGTTCACGGCGCCTGCGTGCGTGATGCCGACTGGTGGTGGAGCCGCATGACGGGCCCTCTCGGCAAGCAGGACGTTGCGTCCGTAGCCGTGCCGCTACCCAGTTGCGGAGAGGCCGGCGAAACGCTCGGAGATCTCTTTGACGACGTTGAATCGTGTCGCCGAGTAATCGATGCGATCGATGGTGACGTTGTCCTCTGCGGCCACTCGTACGGCGGCATGGTCATCACCGAGGCCGGAGCTGACGAGCGCGTCAGCCGGCTGATCTACGTCACCTCCGTGATGCCCGACACCGGCCAGTCTCAGGGGGATCTCGTCGGCGCCGAGCCGGCGCCCTGGCTGCAACCCGATGAGAACACCCTCGGCGTTGACCCGGACATGGTCCGTGACTACTTCCTTCAGGACTGCGACCCGACAACCACCGACCGGGCCGTGTCCCGCCTGACCCGCCAATCGCTCGCCCCGTTCGGCCAGGCGCCACGCGAGATTGGCTGGCGCTCGACTCCAGCGAGCTACATCGTTTGTGCTCAGGATCTCGCCACGCCTGCAGCTATGCAACGCAAACGTGTCCGAGACGGCGTCCGACGCGTCGAATTCGACTCCGGACACCACCCCTTTTTGTCGCAGCCGGAGAACTTCGCCCGCGCCCTCGTCGAGGAGATCGACGCCTCATAGATCGGCGTCCGACCTGGCGTCGCCGAGGCTGGGTTGTCAGTTGCCCGAGGGACTGGGCGGGAGCGGGTGTCCGTGCGCGGAGAGGTGGACGGGCAGCGCGTCGGCCGGACGCTTCTCCTTCCCCGAGCGCTCCCAATAACGCGTGTAGATCGCGTTTATCTCATCCGTGATGTCGGCGAGCTCTGCCGCGGTTAGATACGTGATGCTGTTGGACATGAACGCGGCGCTCCGCCATTCCGGCGGGTAGCTGAGGCGTCGCGACCACCATTCGCGCAGTTGGTCGTAGCTGCGCTCTGCGAGGGTCCGCTCAAGCGCCTCGCCGGCGGCCGCGACCTCGGGGTCGGCCATTCCGGTATCGAAGGCGTGGGACTCGCTGGCGAGCCGCCACGGACGGCTGCGACCGCGCCCCTCTCCGGTCTCCTCCACAAACCCATACTTGGCAAGTGTCTGGAGATGCCACGACATGTTCCCGGGACTGTCGTCCAGCAGCTCTGCTGCGCGGGTGGCGGTGATTTCTCCGTCGCGGCGTATCGCCTCGAGCAGTGCCACTCGAACCGGGTGTGCGAGTGCGCGCATGGTTCGCGCGTCGGTAATCAGTTTGCGGGTCGGCTGCGACTCGGCCGCCGGCTCGTTCGAGCCGGCAGCCGGCACGTTGCTGTCGGCCGCAAGCTGCTCACGACGAGCGCGCTTGGGGGCGGTCTTCTTCCCCGACTGCCGAGGCGCGCTCACGCGGATCGACTCCCGGGGCGGAGCCCCATCATCGCCCACGCGCAACGCGACGGTCGGTGCCGGAGCGCGGCACGGCCAGCCTTAGACCCACATCGACGAGCAGCCAGCCGGTTCCGTGTCGCGCGGCCGTGACACGTCGATGCCAGCGCTTTTCGCGTCGCATGGGCGCATTCTGCCAGCGGCTGCGTCGGAGCTCTGCGACACGATCTCGCGCCAACGCCTCAAGAACAGCGGGGGATTGATGCAGCATGATCTCCTCTTTGGACAAGGCTTCTTGTGACAAGACTACTTGTCACAAGAACTCTTGTCAATGAGTTGCCCTGCCAACCCTCGAAAACGATGGTTACCCGTGCGTCTGGGTCCGGCGACGTGGTTCGTTTGGCCGAGACCTCGCGGGCGAAAACCGGCTGGTTTGCGGCGGGTCCTCAGGGCGGCTCGGTGGTTGGGCCAGACAGGAGGTTGCGGGCGGCGGGGGCCGCGTGTAGCGTGGAAGCGTGGAGCACGCGCCCGAGACGAGCGCGGACGGGAGAGCCGCACGCGACGAGAGGGCGACGATCCCGGCGGACGCGAGCCCGGCTCTGTCGGCGCTTGCACTGCGGAGTCCTGACCTCTTGAGCGTCGCTCTGCTGTCTCGCTCCCCCGTAGGCGACGAGCACCGCGCTGCGGTCGTCCGGACGCTCCAGCGCCGCGTCGGAAACGCCGCCACGAGTCGGTGGCTCGCGCGCGAGACCCTGAAGGAGAAGGTCGAGAAGGCCCGCAGCAGCGACCCAAAGGGTTATGTGATGAAAGCCGTCGCGGGGATGGCGGGCAAGTTCTCCTTCGAGGAGCGCGTTGCCGAGATCACCTGGCGGATGATCTGGATGTTCATCGCGGAGAAGATCGACGGAACTCTGGTTTCGCCCAAGGCGACCGTGAAGGGCATCGAGCTCGAGCAGGACCCGCCGCCCCGAAACGGGGACACGACCATCCTGGTCGGCTCCAGCTTCATCGACGGCATCAACGACGACAACGTGATGACGCGCGTCGACGCGCTGCGCCTCCTATTCGCCGGCAAAGATGGACTGATCGCGAAGGCCAAGACCGACTTCGGCTTCGCCGCAGTCACCGACGGCACTTCGAACTGGACGGCGGGGACGCTGGCGCAGGCGCTGGCAGGGCTCGAGAAGCTGCCTAACGCGGACCGCGGTGCTCTGGCCGGGGTCACCCTGCTGCGCAACGCCACCGGCACCGCTGCGATGCCGTCGACCGGCGGGACATGGGTGGAGACCGGCCAGTTCAACTTTGCTGTGACTACGGGCCCCGACGCCATGACGCAGACACTCCAGATGTTCGATGACGCCTTCCGCACCCCGGATGAAGCCGCCTGGACCGCCGTGCACGAAGCGGGACACGCGATTGACTCAAAGCGCTTTCGTGACACGCTGCTGGCCTCCAATCAAGCGCAGACCGCGTTCAACGCCACGACTGCTCCCAGCAACGCTGCCGGGGGCGCCGAGGTCGTCGCGCTCAATGCCGCGCTCCGGCTGACCGCCGGCTACCCAGCGCCGGCGAGGTCGTCGTCGGCCGCGTTCGTCGCGTCCGTGCGTGCCGTGCACAACCGACTGAACGCCCTGACCAACGCGAACACCACCGCTCAGCTCGACGCCGCCACCACTGCGGTGAACTCGGCGATCTCGACGCGCAACACCGCGCTCCGCTCGCTCCCGGCGGGCAACCCAGCTGGCCGGGACTTCGCGCGCACGATCACGCTGCAGACGGCGTGGCTGCCGCTTGCGCTCGCGCTCGCGACTGCCGCGGCCAAGCTATCGGAAGCCAGATCCGAACACACGGCCGCCAGCGGAGCGTCCAACGCGAGGATCTCGCGCCGCCTCGAGCGGTTTCTCAAGGTCGTCCGAGACAATCACATCGACCCGATTACTCCGTACGCCAAAGCCCAATGGAATGCCACCCCATCCGTTCCGGAGGACTTCTGGGCGGAGGCCTATTCGATGTGGCTCAACGACCCCAAGCAGCTCGCTGCCAAGGCTCCCGCGCTCAAGGCCTTCTTCGACCACGGGGAGCACCTCAAATGACATCAACCGGACCCGCCGAGCACCGCCCAGTGCTACAGGGTTGGCCGGAGCTCAGCGGCTTCGATCCGCCGCCACCATCGCTCGAGGCGGCGCGGGAAGCATTCCGCCGCGGCGGCGAAGCTTTCGCCCGCGGAGCGGACACGGAGGCGCGCGGCGAGTTCCTGCGAGCGGCGGACTTGGTCCCCGAGGCGGCCCCCAGCGAGTATGCGGCGAGCCTCGAGCGGCTGCGGTCGATCGCGGTCGCGAACGCCGCGATCATCGCCTCGGACGCCAGCGGGTAAGACGGCTCGCGCGCCGGCGATGATCTACGCGATACGGCGAGCAGGTCAGACACGAGTAACGTCGGGGCGATGTTCGACCACATTGGGGTGGCGGTGTCCGACTTTCCCGTGTCTGAGCGGTTCTACCGCACTGTGCTGTCCGTGCTCGGCGTCGAACCGAGCCACGCGGATGCCGAGCTGGTCGAGTGGGACGACTGGTGCATCAGCCCGACGGACCCCGAGCACCCTGTGACCCACGGCCTGCACGTCGGCTTCCGCGCGCCGGACCGCGCGGCCGTTGACGCGTTCTGGCAGGCTGGGATCGACGCGGGTCACCCGGACGACGGCGCGCCCGGGCCGCGCCCGGTCTATGGGCCTGACTACTACGGGGGTTTCCTGCTTGACCCTGACGGCAACAGCGTCGAGGCGGTCCACACTGCCCGTGAGCGTCCCGCCCCCAACGGCCGCGTCGACCACCTATGGCTCCGGGTCCGCGACCCCGAGGCGTCCCGGCGTTTCTACACGACGATCGCCCCCCACGCCGGACTCCGTCTCGTTCACGACGCGCCGGATCGCGTGCAGTTCTCCGGGCCTGACTTCTCCTTCTCGCTTGTGCGCGACGAGCGCCCGCTCACCGAGCACGTCCACCTCGCCTTCCCCGCTGACATGGACGCCACGGTGCAGGCCTTCCACGCCGCTGCGCTAGCCGCGGGCTACGAGGACCACGGCGCCCCCGGCGAGCGCGCGGTCTACCACCAGGGCTACTACGGCGCGTTCGTGCTCGACCCCGACGGCCACAACATCGAGGTCGTCAACCACAACCGCTAGCCGCGGCCGCCGAGTCCGCGCCGCCTCGTCTCGACCGATATTGAGGCGCTGGATCCAATCGGGATCGCCCTGGCGAGCCCCTGACGCTGCCGAAGGATCGCTCGTGCGGCGGATGCGAGACAACTCGCGCGAGCGATGCGGTCTGGCGAGCGTTGACAGATCCTGATCAGGGGACATGTCAACGACTCAAGGAGTGGTAATGACCAACATTGATGACACGCGGTCACTGCGGATGGCGCTGACCGTCGCCGTGCTGGCGAGCGCTGGATTGATGGCGATCTACTACGGCGGTGGGGTTGCAGGGCACGCCGATAGCACGCCGATTCGTGCGGCGATCGTCGGGAGTGCCGGCGCGGTCGTCGCCGGGCTGCTCGCCTGGTGGTTTGCGCGAGGCGCGTACTCGGGCGATGGCGGTCGTCTGGCGGGGCGGACGGCCCTGTTCGGCGTGGTGGCGGCGGCGTCGCTCGCCGGTTTCTGGATTGGGATTACCGTGCCAGTGTGCGTCGCCGCCGTCGCGCTCGGCCTCAAGGCTGTGGCCGCCGGAAGGCCGGTGCGCGGGTACGCGACGGCGGGCGTCGGGGTGGTGGCGCTGTTCGCGAGCACGATCCTGTGCGTGCTCGGGGCTTCCTGAGGAGCGTAGGCCGCGGCTACTGTACGCGCGTGTCTAACAACGGCCTAGCGAGTCGGTACGGGGATCCACTGCTCGCAGCGCTTGTCGGGGCTTTGTTTGTCGTGCAGATCGCGAGCGAAGATCACTTTGCCGGCAAGCGCGTCGCCGCGCTCGCCGCGGCCCTGCTGTTTTCTGCCACGCTGTCGTGGCGGCGGCGACAACCGCTGGTCCCCTTGGTCGCCGGGGCGGTGCTGATCGAGTTCTCGAATCTCGTGGTGCCCGCCCTCGGCAACACCGGAACGTTCTTCCTCGCCTACGTGCTCGTGATCTACACGGCCGGCCGGCATCTGGACGGTCGCCTGGCGGTCGCCGCCGCGGTCGTACTCGTGGTGGCGTTCCCGCTGGCCGCGATCGAGCCCGGCCAGCCGTTCAGCGTCTCCGACGCCGCCTTCATTGGAGTCGCCTTCGCGGGGCCATTCGTAGCTGGGCGTGTGATCCGCCGCCGGCTCGAGAGTGAATCGGTACTCCACGGCCGTGCGGTGGAGCTCGAGCGCGAACGCGATGCGAAAGCGCGTGAGGCGGTCGCGCTCGAGCGAATACGGATCGCTCGCGAGCTGCACGACGTGGTGGCGCACGCGATCAGCGTGATGGTTTTGCAGGCGCGCGGAGGCCGCCGCAAACTGCCTGACGACGCTCACGAGACGCGTGTGGCGCTCGACGCGATCGAGTCGGCCGGCGAACAGGCGTTGACGGAAATGCGCAGGCTGCTCGGCATGCTGCGCGAGGACGATGACGAGCTTGCGCTCGCGCCGCAGCCGAGCCTTGGCCGAATCGAGGACCTCGTCGCGAGCCTGCGGTCCGCCGGAATGCCGATCGAGCTGCGGATCGAGGGCGAGCCGGTCCGGCTGCCGCCCGGCGTTGATGTCTCGGCGTTCCGGATCATCCAGGAAGCGCTGACCAACGCCCTCAAACACGCGGGACCCGCCCGAGCCGTCGTCACCCTGCGCTACCTGCCGACCGACGTCGAGCTTGAGATCCGCGATGACGGCGCAGGCAATGGCAACGGCGGCGGGAGTCGCCACGGTCTTGCCGGGATCCGCGAGCGCGTCGCTATCTACGGAGGCGAGGTCGAGTCGGGCCGGCAGCCCGAAGGTGGCTACGCGGTCCGCGCTCGCCTCCCGCTTGGCTCGGAACGATGATCACCGTCCTGCTCGCCGACGATCAGAGCTTGGTCCGCGCCGGATTTCGCATGATCCTGACCAGCGAGCCGGACCTCGACGTCGTCGGCGAGGCCGGCAATGGCGCAGAGGCCGCCGAGCGGGCGACCGCGCTCAAACCTGACGTCGTGTTGATGGACATCCGCATGCCGGAGGTAGACGGGATCGAGAGCACACGCCGCATCACCGCCGTCGACCAGCCACCGGGCGTGATCGTCCTCACGACCTTCGACCGGGACGAATACGTCTACGAGGCGCTGCGCGCCGGCGCCAGCGCATTTCTGCTCAAGGACGCCCCCGAACACCAGCTCCTCGCAGCGATCCGAGTCGTCGCCGACGGTGGCTCCCTGTTCGCGCCCTCAGTGACGCGCAGGCTGATCGAGCGCTTCACGGAGGCGGCGCGTCCCCCAGATGCACCTGGGCTTGATGAGCTCACCGCTCGCGAACTCGAGGTGCTGCGCCTCGTCGCGCGCGGCCTCTCGAACGCTGAGATCGCCGGCGAGCTGGTAGTCAGCGAACACACAACCAAGACCCATGTGGCCCGGGTGCTGCTCAAGCTCGGGCTACGCAATCGCGTACAGGCGGTCGTACTCGCCTATGAGGCGGGCGTCGTGCATCCCGGTGTCTGAGCGACCGCGGCTCACTTGCGATCAGCTCAGACATAGTCACCAAAGACACGAACCCCCCGACCGCCAGCCCTGTCGCTCTGTTCTATGCGGCGTCGCTGGCGGGGACAGCGACGCCCGACAAGACACGGCTACGGGCCTGTGCGAATGTCACGAGTTGACCCGAGCGCTGGTCCCAGAGCTTGAGGCGTACCGCTCGCAGGCCGTCCCACAGCGTCAGGGTGGGAACCGAGGCGAACAGCTGGCTGGATTCGTGCGCCTGCTTGAGGTAATAGCTGGGGATGCGCGCGTTCAGGTGGTGAACATGGTGCAGCCCGATGTTCCCCGTGAAGAACCGCAGTACGGGCGAGAGCTTCAGATACGAGCTTCCGCGCAGCCCAGCATCGGCGTAGCTCCAATCGCCGCTTCCCTGCCAGTAGGTGTCCTCGAACTGGTGTTGGACATAGAACAGCCAGATGCCGACCGAGCCCGCGAGCATGGCCGCCGGAGCCCAGACAAGCAGGAAGTCCCTCCAGCCGATCAGCCAGCACAAACCACCCACGAGCATGACGAGGGCGGCGTCCGTGGCCAGAACGCTTCTGCGCATGCGTGGACGCGCGCCGCGAGCGACGATTCGCGGGCCGATCACCATCGCGATGATCGGCCCAAGCCCGAACATCACGACGGGGCTACGGAGCAGCCGGTAGCCCAAACGACCCCGCCACGAGCGGGCGGCGTACTCATCGACGGTCAGCGTGACGATGTCCCCGACGCCGCGACGGTCGAGGTCGCCGGCGGTCGCGTGATGCACCGCATGGTCATGGCGCCAGCGTGCGAACGGCGAGAGGACCAGCAGCCCAAGCGCGCCGCCGAGCACCCGGTTGACACGGCGGGACGGCAACAGCGATCCGTGAGCGCAATCATGGAAGACGGTGAAAACCCGCACCAAGAAGCCTGCGGCGAGAATGGTCAGCGCGACTGTGAGCGGGATCGCGACGCCGAGCGTCGCGTAGATCGCCCCCGACAGTGCGAGATAGGGGACGGCGGAGGTGGCAAGGGCGAGGAGGCCGCGACGCGTACACGGCGTGGCAAAAGGGGCGAGTGTGGCGCGCCAGGGCGCCACAGATGGTCGAGAAGTCACGTGTCTCCAAATGGTCGTGTGTGAAGGGACAGGCCGACTACCGATCGCACACGTCACACGCGACCACGGCGGTCGAGGTCAGCAAACCAACGGCCGCCGGTCAGGCTGTAGCCGCTGCAACCCTACCGACGCCACGTAAACAACGCGTGAGAAGAGCATCAGCGCACGGGACCGCCGGTACTTTGTGGGAGTTCGCCTCCGAGGTCCTCGCGGAGTTTCGGCGGCGCCGGAACTCCGGGCGCTACCGCGGGCGTTCCTGCCATCGCCTTCGAGCTCGGCGAGGCCGATCATCACATCCCGCTCGGGAACGCGCGAGCGTTCGCTCGCGAGGTGCAGCAGGGGACCCGGCGCCGCGCGACCGGATCCGCATCCAGACCTTCGCCGGCGTCGATTACCTAGGAGTCACGCGCAGCGACAGCGCCCTTACGGCCGCTGCCGAATGGCTCGTCGGCGCCGACACACCGCCCCAGCGCTAGCGGAGCCTTACGCGCGGGGGCGAGCTCGACACTGTGTCACCGAGGGCCGATACAGCCGCGGAAGAACGCGACCCGGCCTGGCGTTTGTCACTCGAAACGCTCTCCGACTGACTCGTGCCGATCCTGCTCGCCGTACGGCATCTTCGAGTTAGTCCGTTGACTGTAAGAGCTTAGTTGGCGAGCTAGATACGGCGGTCGTCGCAACCCCCCCACGGCGGGCGTCGTGGGCGCGACTAGCCACGGTAATCACTACACGGAA
The DNA here is from genome assembly GCA_963805095.1 of uncultured Solirubrobacterales bacterium. Classification (GTDB taxonomy): domain Bacteria; phylum Actinomycetota; class Thermoleophilia; order Solirubrobacterales; family Solirubrobacteraceae; genus Palsa-465. The sequence goes on along the minus strand of CAWDSW010000003.1, from coordinate 1,071,820 downwards.
GGAAACGAGTGAAGGTAAGAGTTACCACAGCGGCGACCGCAATGATCCTCGCGGCGACCGCTGGAACCGCTGGCGCTAAGTCTCTCGTGGTGAAGCAGCAGAATCATAAGCCGAAGGATTCGCATTGCGTCTTCGGCCTGCACCACAAGTCGAAGATCTGCGTTCTACAGAACGGCAAGAAAGTCGTCATTCAGACGAGCGCGGGGACAGCGACGGCCTCTGGGGCCGCAGGCGCGACCGGGGCCACGGGTGCCACCGGCGCCGCTGGGGCTACTGGCCCACAAGGACCAAAGGGTGACACAGGCGCGGCCGGAGCCACCGGTCCCGCGGGAACCAACGGCAAGGACGCGACCAACGGCAACAACGGCAAGGACGGCGCCCAGGGTCCCAAGGGTGACACCGGTCCCGCCGGCACTCAGGGCCCCAAGGGCGACACCGGTGCCACCGGCGCTCAGGGCTCCAAGGGTGACACCGGCGCCACTGGCGCTCAGGGCCCCAAGGGCGACACCGGTCCCGCCGGCACTCAGGGTTCCAAGGGCGACACCGGCGCCACTGGCCCGCAGGGCCTGAAGGGTTACACCGGAGACACCGGCCCACAGGGGCCAAAGGGTAATACCGGCGCAATCGGAGCCACTGGCCCGGCAGGCCCGACCGGCGCTACCGGCCCCGCGGGCCCGACGGGGGTCACTGGCCCGGCAGGTCCCGCCGGCGCCGGCATCGGCAACCTGGCATGGCATTCAAGTAGTTCGACGCAGGAGACGGGCGGCGTCTGGCTGACGTTGGCGCTCTGTCCGTCAGGACAGGTGCCGATCAGCGGTGGCTACTCCGTGAGCAAGAACACGGATGTCCTGGCGAACGAACCGTACGGCAGCGGATGGGCCGTTCAGACGGCCGCCAAGCCCGGAACCGTGACGGTCTACGTGCTCTGCGGGACGGTCGGCTAGAGCCGAAGGATCACAGGAGCCACACGGACCCGAGCACCTGGGATCGTGAGACCTCCGTAAACCTTCCAACGTCGCATTGATAGAACGACCCCGGCAGGAACCGTAGCCAACGCGGCAGCGGGGCCTTCCGGGGTCTTTCTGTCTCAAGGCCGCTTCACGCGGGCCATTTGGTCGAGAACGACGTTCTCCAGCACGGCTGTTGCGTTGCTATCCAGGCGTTTCGGCGCTTCGCCCCTCATCAGCTCCAGAGCGCGCTCTGGGGTGTACGCAGCCCGGTATGGGCGCTCGGCCACGAGCGCCGCGTAGACATCTGCAACGGCGAGGACGCGCATCGGCATCGTCAGCTCGCCTGCGCCTAGCCCTCGCGGGTAACCACTGCCGTCCAGCCGCTCGTGATGCGCACCGGCGATGGGCGCGAGAGTATTGAAGCTTGGGACCCGCTCGAGGATCCGTTCGCTATGCAGCGGGTGCAGCTTGATCGCGCGCCACTCGGCCTGGGAGAGTGGTCCGGGTCGGTCAAGAATCCGATTAGAGATCGACAGCTTGCCGATGTCATGCAACCGCGCCACACGCGCCAGATCGCGCTGTGCGGTGGCGTCAAATCCGAGCTGTGCGGCCATCTTGGTCGCGATCGCCGACACGCGATCCCCGTGTGCTTCGGTCCAGGTCGATTTCGCGCCGATCACGTCGCCGAACGCCTGAGCAATCCCGTCAAGCCGGTCCTGATCGACCATCAGCACTCGATCGTGCGGCTCGACCGCAGAAACGTCCGGCTGGGCCAACGACCGCCAGAAGTCGGCGTCTCGGCGAAACGAGATCAGCGCCGCGACGAGGTCCGGATCGAACCATTTTCCACTGCGCCTCGTCGCTATTCGGCAAGCCTTATCGACACCTCGGACGAACTGAAAAACTTCCACGGTTTGGGCCAGGCACATGATCCTCGCCGCGAGCGGAATCTCAGTCGCTTTGAGCCCATGAGGCTGGCCGCAACCGTCCCAGTGCTCGTCCAATGCAAGAATCGCGTTCGCCGTCGAGTCTGAACATCCAAGCTTGCGCGCGATCTCCGCCCCTTGATGACATCGCGCCATCATTAGTGACCGCGTCACCGTTTCCTCGTTGCGGATCGCCCACAGGCGCTCGGTTTTTGCGGCCAGCGATCGCTTCGGCGCGACCGTCCTCACCGACCATACGAATGCCGACAACGGCCGCGACCAATCGACGAACTTAGACGTCCGTTTGGCAATCTGGTCATCGGCGCCAAACAACGCAGCCATATGTGCCGCGTTGGCCGTGCAACCGGCATCCTTGAGCAGCAGCGCGTAGAACAGGTCCGAGCGCACGTCTGCCGCGAGCTCCAATTCCTGCGCCAGCCGCATTCCGATCAAGCACGACCGTTGCGCGTGCCCGGGCGGCTCCCCCTCGGCGAGGTCAAGCGCGTATGACAACCCAGCGATCAAGGACGACAGGGCAATGCCGTCAGGCGTTGCATCCATTTCGGCAGTATCTAACAACTGGCACCCGTGACAGCACAAGCCCTGCAGCAGCAGCGCCCGTCAACCTGACGTATAGCTGCCACGTTCTCAGGCAACGGTACTCGACGGTCGGATCATCACAGCGCCTATAGGTGTGACCCGCGCTAACCGGTGACGCTGGCGTACGTGATCAGAAACTCGGGGTTGTTCGCCAGTGCCCGCCGACAGCCCAGCACCAGCGTGGCCACAAGCAGCACCGCCACCCCGAGCGCAATCCGTACCCGGATCCCCAAGCTGGACCGTTCAGCCACAGTCGCCTCCTTGCAGTTCGCGCGAGCCCGAGCCCCGAGAGCATGCTACTCGACATCGCTCGCTCGTTGACCTGCTGGACGTCGAGTCTTGGGCGCACGAGTCGATTGTGACCCTATCGATGCTGCCGTTCCATTTGAAGGGCCTGCGGCAGGTGAAGTTGAGTGAACAAGTGTCCACCGCAATACTCAACAAATCCTGTAACGTCACCCAGGGCGTTCATCTCGCGATGGCGGGCGGAGAGCCGATCGTGCGTTCTTGAGAATCGCGCGCTTTACCCAGAGACCTCGCGCAACGGTCAACGGCCAGCGACAACCGACCCGGATGGTGGCGCCGGCTCTGGTCGCCGCCAGCGCGCGGACCGTACCGGCGGAGCGGCGGCTTCGCAGCGCCGGCAGGCTCCGGTCCCGCCGCCGACGGACCGCCTCGCCAGTCCCCATCGCGGCGAGCTTCGCCTCCACCTGTGGAAGGTTCTGGTTGGAGAGATAGTTCAACTCGACCTGCACGGTCCCGTCGCTGCTCCTCGTGGGGGCGAACGCCGCCGGCGCAGTCGCCGCGGTCCCACCAACGTTTGTACTGCTGCTGAGGACCGACGGCGTGCTGGTGAATGTTGGAGCGCCGCCCGTTTCGATGCCTGTAGCGGTGATTCCACTGATGCAGCAGCGCAGATCGTGGGCGGGATCGGCGATCGGCGGGATCCGAGAGACCCAGGAGATGCTCGAGTTCTGCGCTGAGCACGGCATCGGGCCTGAGATCGAGACCATCCCTGCGGCTGGGATCAACGAGGCCTGGAAACGAGTCCTCGCCTCGGACGTTCGCTACCGGTTCGTGATCGACACCTCGACGCTCGGCGGCTGACCTGCTCGCCGGTTCCCGGCCGACGTGCGCGGACGCTCCGGTACCTTGAGGGCGTGTCGCTTGACCTGCTGGCCGCCCTGCGCGCTGATGTCCGTCCCGGGGCTCGGCGCTTCCTGCTGCTGAGCGTGCTGCTGGCCGTTGTCATCGCCGCGGCCGCCGGGCTTGCGGGGACAACCCACTTCGGCGGCCCGCGCTGGGTTCCGCACTGGTCGACGGGGCCCGAGGCTGCGCCGCATACCCTTCCGTCGGCCAGATTGCCCAAGGCGCCGAAGGTCGCTCCGGTGCATGTGAGCGTGAAGTTCCCGTTTGAGCTGCTCGCATGGATTGCCGCCGGGGTCGTCCTGCTCGGTGTGGCCATGGTGCTCTGGCGACTGTGGACGAACCGGCCGGCACCTCCGGCGCGCGATGTGCATTCAGCCGCTGCCGAGAGGGCACGTGAGATCGAGCCTGAGCCCGAACCCGAGCCGGAGGCATTGCGCAGCGGCATCGAGCTGGCTCTGCAGGAGCTCGATGAGCAGCGCGAGCCGGCGGACGCGATCGTGCGAGCGTGGCTGGGATTGCAGGAAACTGCCGAGGAATCTGGCATCTCGCGTCAGCCGGCCGAAACTCCGACAGAGTTCACTTCCCGTATCCTCAGCAGCGCTCTTACCGACGATCGCGCCATACGAACGCTGCTGCGCCTCTACCTGCGAACTCGGTTCGGCGACCATCCAGTGACCAGAGCCGACGTGGCGGCGGTGCGCGAGGCGCTTCAGGAATTGGTCGCGAGCTGGCGCAGGGAAGACGCTGTCACCCCGGCGGGCGTCGGCCCGAGATGACCACCAGCGTGCTCCTCGGGCGCCGACCCGACCGACGGTCTGCGGCTGTTGCCGTGGTCACAGCCCTCGTGCTGTCGGCGATCTGCTGGTACTTCGGCGCCGATGTCTGGCACTCGCTTCTGCTCGGGAGCGCAACCACAGCCATCGCTCTGACGCTCTGGGTCGCCGCCGGCGCGGAGGTCAGCGATACGAGCTGGCGAGACGTACGGCACGGCCCGACGGGCTCACGCCATGACGTGATGAACCTGTCCGGGTCGTTGCGCGCGGGCTTTGGGAGTGTCGGGCAGACGGCTGAATGGCGCCTGAAGCAGATCGCGCGTCAACGGTTGACGCTGTGCCATCTCGATCTGGGGAGTCCGACAGACCGTCCCCAGATCGAGCAGTTGATCGGCCGTCGCACCTACCGCATCCTCGTCCGCAGTGGCCGCCGCAGAATGCGGCTGCGCGCGCTCCTGCATTGCCTCGACGCACTAGACCGGCTCGATGACGCAGGCAATTCGGTGCGGCGGCCACGCCCGGCGGGCCGACCTGAGAGCCTCACCCGATTCGCGCTGAGGAGGGCCGGTGGACAGTGACGTCCTGTCGGAGCTGGGGCCGGGATCAGACCGACGGGCGCCGGCCGCGAGTCCTCCTCGATCTCTACCGATCGACGAGATCGCACGATTGGCGGCCGCGATCCTGGACCGGGTCGCCACCGTCGTGGTGGGGATGGATGCGGCGGTCGAGATCGCCCTCGCGAGCATCCTCGCCGGTGGCCACGTGCTCTTCGAAGACGTTCCGGGGCTGGGCAAGACGTTGGCGGCGCGGAGCATCGCTTCGGCTCTTGGTCTGGACTTCCGCCGGCTGCAGTGCACACCCGACCTGTTGCCGGCGGACATCACCGGTTCGTTCGTCTACAACCCTGCCACGACGGAGTTCGTGTTCCGCCGCGGCCCAGTCTTCACAGGCCTGTTCCTTGCCGACGAGATCAACCGCACCTCCCCGAAGACGCAGTCGGCGCTGCTGGAGGCGATGGCCGAAGGACAGGTGAGCGTCGAGGGGAACAGCTTTGCGCTGCCGTCCCCGTTCCACGTCGTCGCCACGTCCAATCCAATCGAGTACGAGGGCACATACGCCCTTCCCGAAGCTCAGCTCGACCGCTTCATGGTCCGCCTCGATGTCGGCTATCCCAACCGTGACGGCGAGGCGCGGATTCTGCTCAACCGCGTCGAGCGCCGCCATGAGGTCGCCCAGGTCGAGCCGGTTATCGACTCCGCCACGCTGCTGATGATGCAGGCAGGCATCGAACAGGTTTACGTCGAGCCCGACATCGCCGGGTACTGCGTGGATCTCGCGACCGCGACGCGCCGTCACGCGTCGATCGAGGTGGGCGCCTCGCCTCGTGGATCACAGGGTCTGATGCTGCTGGGGCGGGCTTTGGCGGTGATCGACTCGCGTGACTTCGTCACTCCGGAGGACGTCAAGCGGGTGGCAGTCCCGGTGCTGGCGCACCGCCTGTCGCTAACCACTCAGGCGTGGGCGGACGGCACGCGTGCCGCCGACGTGGTGGCCTCGGTCGTCGCGAACGTTGCTGGGCCACCTACGGTCGGAGGCCGCGGAACGACTGGCCGGCAGTGACAGGGTCCGCCTTCCGATCCGAGCCACATTCCGGGTCAAGCGCGTTCACGGACGTGACCAATTGGGAGCGCTCGGTCGGGCTCACGGCGTGCGCAGCGGTCGCCATCGTGATTGCCGCAGTAGGCCTGATCGCCGCTCGGCTCGATGTCGCGTTGCTGTCGGTTCCTCTGGTCGCAGCGGCCGCATTGAGCTGGGAACGGCGTCCCTCCTCGGCTGAGGCCGGGACCGGGCGGCTCCGCCTGGCTGACCCGGGCCGCGGCGAAGTCGGGTTCACGCTCTCGCTCGCGCCACCCGCTGGAGTCGAGATGATCGTGTTGAGATACAGCATCCTCGCGGGAGAGGCGCGTGAGCTCGTGGTCGCCGGCCCGCTGGCCGGCGACCTCGCCGGGCGCGTCCCGCTGCTCCACTCTGGACCACAGGAGCTGGTTCGGATCGAATGCCGGTTCCTCGGCGCGGACGCGGGCGCGATCAGCCCGCCGCAGGGCCCGCTCGTAGCTGATCGTGTGATCGCACCTCAGGAAGCGACGATCCGGTCCCTGCCGCTGCCCCGGCGGCTCCACGGACTCACTGGCTCGCACGAGTCGGCCCGCGCCGGCGATGGAGGTGACTTCCGCGACATTCATCCATTCGCCGCCGGCGATCGATTGCGCCGAATCGACTGGAAGGCCACCGCCCGCCTCGGCCAGAATCCCGGCGACCTCTACGTTCGTCGGACAGCTGCCCTGGCCGACGCGACCGTCCTGATCGTGGTCGACAGCCGTGATGACGTCGGTGAGCAGGTGGCTGAGTGGAGTCGCAACACAGCCGCCACGAAAGGAATCAGCTCACTCGACGTGGCTCGGCAAGCGGCGAGCTCGATCGCGTCCGGCTACATCGCAGCCGGCGACCGAGTCGGCTTTCAGGACCTCTCGAGTCGTGCTCGAATCATCGCCCACGCGGGCGGCAACCGGCACCTGTGGCGGCTCTTGCGGGCGATCGAGAGCGCAGGACCATCGGCCGTGCCGTTCAGCCACCAGCGCGCGCCGATCGTGCCGCCGGGCGCGCTCGTTTACCTACTGTCCAGCCTACTCGACGACCGGGCGCTCCGGCTGGCACTGATCTGGCGTGGTAACGGGCACCGGGTGATCACAGTCGACGTCCTGCCGCCGCCACGCTTCGATCGCACCACCCGCTACGACCGCGTCGCGCATCGTCTGCTGATGATGGAGCGCGACAACCGGATCCGGATCCTGCAGGCGGGCGGCGTCGAAATCCTGCGGTGGTCCGAGGACAGTGGCTCGCTGCCGCTCCAGGCACGGCTGCAACTGCTCAGCCGGCCAGGCCGACAGGGCAGAAGGTTCGCGGGAGGGCGGCGATGAAGCTGACGTCGATCACACCGCCCTTAGATTTTTGCGACGCCAGAACTCGGGTGCCCGCGCTCGCCGTCAGGGTCACGCTCGTCGTCGTCGCGCTGGCGCTGTGTCTGGTCGACTACGGGCTAAACGGCTGGTTGGCGATTGCCATCTGCCTGGCTGTAGGCGCGGCCTGGGCCCCGGAATCCCTCCTCGGCTGGGCGCTCATCTTGTTCCTGGCGCTTGGGCGGTTCGCGCACCATCCAGCGCTCACCTGGCAGTTCGTCGTCCTACTCGCAGGCGTTCACCTGCTTCACGTCCTCGCGATGCTCACGCTCGAAATGCCCCTCCGCAGCTGGGTGCAGCCGACCGTTTTCGTCGCGCCGCTGATCCGATTCGTCTCGATCCAGGTGCCCACGCAGGCGCTCGCCGTCGTCGCCCTGTTGTTGCTGGCCCCAAGCGCAAATGGTCATAGGCCGCTGACAGTCGGCCCCGTCGCGGTGATCGGCACGTTCGCGCTCGCCTGGCTGGCACTACTGATGCTCAGGCCAAGGCCGATCAGGAACTAGAGAAGGCCTATCGCACTCAGCGGGCGGCACTCAGCGAGCTCCCCCTCCGCGACGCCGAATCGATGCCCGCCCGGTTGTCAGGCTGGGGAATGAGCCGGGCTGGGTCGGCTGGAACCCGCCGCCGTACTGATCACTCTCGCACGGGCCGGTGCGGGCATCAACGCAGCCCCGGCGATGACCAGACCGAACGCGAGCATGCGTCCTGCGATCTCCGGTGCGCCGACGCCGATCGTGTCGTGGAAGACGAGGATGCCCCCGCTGATGGCTACGACATTGGCGGCGACCGATGTGAATGCGATCACCGGGATCGCCGGCCCGATCTGGAGGCTCCGAGCAGATGAATAGAAGGCGACCACCGAGGCGGCCGCTGCCGCCAGCGCCCAAGGGCTGATCAGGGCGTCCGTCAGTCCGGCGGTGGCGGCATGGGTGAGGAACTTGAGCGCGATGTCGGACACGCCAAACAGGCAGCCAGCCGCCGCGCCCAGCACCAGTCCCTCGCTGGGATGCAGACGCGGCAGTCTTAGCGAGCCCGCCACCAGGAGTGCGCCGGCGGCGAACGCTCCGGCCTCCAAGGCGATCAGTGCGGCCAGCGAGGATCGACCCGCGTGGGCTGAGGAGCCGCCGGTCGCGCCTAGCACCGCGAGCCCCGCTGCCGTGATGCCAAGGCCGATCCATTGGCGGCGGCCGAGGTGAAACCCGAAGAACCGCTCGGCGAGCACCGCGAGGAACACCAGTCCACCGGAGATGACGGCTTGGACGACCGAGAGTTGCACGAGCCACAGCGCCGCGACGTAAAAGAGCCACGCCACGACCGCACCAATCCAGCCAATCGTCCAACACCTTGACGCAAATAGGCCGCGAGCGCTGCGAAGCGGATGGCGGCCGTCGACCGGCGGTGCGCAAACCGCGCCGCGGTGGCGCAGCAGGCAGGCCGCGTTGGTCACCAGGGCGCACAGCGCCGCAAGGGCAAGACCGAAGAACATGGGCGATCTCTACTCCGAGCGAGTAGGGCGCTTAGGAGTCGCGCTCCGCGTCTGGTACCGGCAACGAAACCGAACGCGCCTCAGGCAAGGTATCCAGCATGTCCTCGACGGTGAAGAGCCTGAACCCGACGACGCTCTCGGCGGGGACCGATTGCGTCGCGCGCCAGCACTCCGGGCACGCAACCAGGTCAGCCGCCGCGGCCCGGGTGAACCGCAGCCGGCAGCTGGGACAGGCAATGCAGGTCATGCCCTGCCCCCTTCGAAGGAAGCCTGAGGATCGTGGCTCGAGCCGACCGCGACCGAGGCTCGCGCAACGTCGCTACGCGGTTCATCCGTCGGAGCTCGAGCCGTCTGTGTTGCGGTGGCCAAAGCCGACCGCCTCTCTGCCCTTCTGAGTGGGAACGACCGCCCCGAAAGCAAGAAGAGCCGGGCTCACCGAGCGCAGATCGAGGCTAGCACGTCCCAACCCGGCCCTCGCGCACGAGTTCCAGGCTCGAACGGCTTCGACCGGAGCGCGCCGGTACAGTCAAGAGGTCGTCTCCACCGCTCGGTGTCTCGCTCTCGCACGCGTCCTGTGGCTCAATTTTCCAGGGAGCGAAGGGGAGTGCGTGTCGTATGACGAAGCAGACTCATCAGCCCGGACCCGGACTATCGACGTCTGAGGCAGCGTTTTCCGACCTCAAGAAGGAGATCGCCCAGCGGAACGAGCAAGTGCAGAAGCACGCTCAGAAGCTTCGCGCCGCGCGCGAGAAGGAGCAGGTTCGACGGCGTCGCGCGGAAGACCTCCGCTAGAACGAGTGGCTGAGCACCGTTCTGCTGGTGGATCGCTAGACTTAACGATGTGGGCCGAGCGTTCGCTTGGCCGAAAGCAGTGTTCCGCGTTCTCGCAGTTGATGCGTCGTTGCACCCTCCGCGTTTCGCAGTGCACATACCTTTGGAGGGAACAGAATGGCAACAGGAACCGTGAAGTGGTTCAGCGATGAAAAGGGATTCGGGTTTATCACGCCCGACGACTCCGGCAAGGATCTGTTCGTACATCACAGTGCGATCCAAGGCAACGGCTTCAAGTCGCTGGCCGAGGGCGCGAAGGTGAGCTACGACGCCGAGCAGGGCCCCAAGGGCCCGGCAGCGGCGAACGTCCAAGCGCTCTGAGTCAACCACCAACTAGAACGGGAGGGCGCATCAATGCCCTCCCCTTCGCCCTTTAGGGTCGTCCGAACCGAGCCGCGGCGACGCGATTCCGCCGGTGATCGACCGTCGGCCAGCGCGCCTATGAGAACCCACCGAGCAGCGACACCTGTGTTGCCCTGAGTCCAGTCACAGGACCGGCCCGGCGTTTTTCATGCCGTGGCTGCTCATGCGTCATCGACGCACCCGAGACACAACGACAGAACGGACAGACATTGGCGTCAGCCGGCAAGAGGAAGACAACGATGGCAAAGCTTGCCCGCGAGGGCAGGCTGCGGGAGCGCAAGCTGGAGAAGCAGGCCAGAAAGGTCGCCCGGAAGCAGGCCGCTGCAGAAGGCCCCCAGCCCCCCGATGATCACCCGCTCGGCGATCTCACGGACGGTGAGCCGACGCCGGACGACGGGTGAGCTAGTCGCAGCCATCCCGCCTGCCCTCTGCGCAGCGGGGTGGTTCCGTCTAGCTGACCGCACGGAGCGTCATGACATGCTCAGGGTTGATGCCGAGGCGTTCGGCAGTCTCCGCGTCAGTCATCCAGGCGAATTGCAGGATCGAGCCGCGCGCGGCGTCCAGAATCAGGTGCTCGATCTGTTTTGCGTCGCCCTCGACGCGATGGCGCTCCCCACTGAGGAGCGTGATCTCCGTGATCGAATCCATCACGCTGCGGGCGGAACCCCGGGGCAGATGAGCCGGGTCTCGCCAGATCGCATCGAGCCTTCTCGATGGCTGGCCCCGCTCATCTCGCTTACAAGCATCGGACTCCTCGCCTCAGCGCGGACACGCGCTGATGGCACGCGACCCCAGCGTCGTACTCATGCTCGCGAGCTCACCACAGTGAGCGAGGCTACAGCCCGCCGGCGAGCGACGCAATGCCGCGTCGTGGTTGGCTATGGCCGAGATCACGCCCGTGCTACGGTCGGTGGTGCGGGTGACGCGGTTGCCCGTGGGATTCTCCTTGCCGACGCAGCCGAATCTCCGTCCGATTTGCCCGATCGCGCCGGCAAGAGAGGAAGCCCGGTGTCGACCGACTCCGGCAGGACGGATGACCCTTCCGGCACGGATGCTCGACTCGCGCCGAAGCGAATAGTGCCGGCGCCGAACCAGGGTCGCCGACGATGATGATTGGCGAGCGCGAAGGACTGATCGCACGGATCCGTCAGATCCGGCGTACTGCAGCGCCACGAGAGCGACCGAACAGCGACGCGAACGATCCACATACCGATCGTCTTCAGGCCCTTGAAGCGCGGGTCGCGCACGTCGAGAACCTGCTCGAAGGGCTACAGGATTCGGTGTACCGCGAATCGGAGCGGCACGCGAAATTGATCGCCGAGCTTCAGAGCAAGGTCTCGCCGCAAGCGATGGGCGCCGCGCTCGCGGAAGAAGCGCGCGACCGCGGGCTCTGATCGCATCGTGCGAGGGTCGGGCCGTTTCGCGCTGAGCCAAGCCTCATACCGACCAGTCTCCCTCTGACTGACAATCGCGTTGCGGGACGAAAGGCCCCTGCGGGAGCGAAGAAGCGGTCTCCGCCGGTGCTACATTGCCTCCGTGGGGACGGAGGAGGCATCTGGCACCGAACGCAGGCTGCCAGTGAGTGACGCGCGCGAGCGACTGCTCAACGCCGCGTACGAACTGTTCTCACGCAACGGCGTTCAGGCCGTTGGAATCGATGCGATCATCGAGCGCTCGGGCGTCGCCAGGCAGACCCTCTACCGCCACTTCGCATCGAAGCAAGACCTCGTGCTCGGATTCCTCGAACGACGTGACGAGCTGTGGACGAGGCAGTGGTTGGAGGCGGAGGTGATGCGACGGGCCAGCGATCCTGGGGAGCGCCTGTTGGCGGTTTTCGACGTTTTTGACGGCTGGTTTCGATCCGCAGATTTCGACGGCTGCTCGTTCATCAACGTGATGCTCGAGTATCCGGACGGAGCGCATCCGGTGCACCGGGCCGCCGCCGCGTACCTCGCCGGGATCAGGAATTTTCTCGAGGGGCTCGCGCGCCAGACCGGCCTTGCGGACGCCGAGGCGTTCGCCCGTCAGTGGCACATACTGATGAAGGGGTCGATCATCGCGGCAGGCGAGGGCGACCAGGAGGCCGCGCTGCGAGCGAAGCAGATCGGCGCCGGGCTGCTCGAGCGGGCCCTGCCGGTGACGGCCGCCTAGCTCGAGGCACCACAGATTCGCAAGCCGGCGCCTGCCGGCAAGGCCGCCTCACGCAGCCGCACAGATAACAAGCTGAAACCGGCCGTGAACTACAGGCTTGACTCCGACTCGCCGGCAGTTGTATGGTCGCTCACTTGAGAGGGAGATCAGTCAGTCTGATCTGCGGACAACTGCTTCCGATTAGTCGACTGACGATCCGCCACCCATTCCCACGAAGGAAGAGGAGGCTCCATGTCCATTCCCACCGAGCTCGTCGGTTCGCTGCCGCGACCGATGAAGCTTCAGCAGGCGTACGCCGACCACGACCACGGAACGATCAGCTGGGAGCAGCTTGTCGCAGCGCAGGACAACGCCGCCGCCGACTCGATCCGGCGGCTGGAGGAGGTTGGCGAGCCGATTGTCACCGACGGTGAGCAGCGCGAGTCGAGCTTCGCCACATACCCGGTAACGCACACGCTCGCCGGCACGGGCCTCGCTCCGAACTTGGCGGGCGACGGGCAGTTCTTCGCGATCTTCGACGATGGGCATCACCGCCAGCTACCGCGCCTCACCGCCGGCCCGTTCCGCTATCAGACGTACGCATCCGAGTTCGTCGAGAAGAACGTCAAGATCGCCACGCATCCGGTCAAACAGGCAGTGATCGCACCGTCAATGTTGATGCTGCTATACCCGCTCGACGCCGAGATTCCGGGGTATTCCCGCGAGCAGTTCCTCAGCGATCTCGTCGACGAATGCGAGACGGACATCCGCAAGTGCTTCGGTGCCGGCGCAGTGCGCGTATCGATCGACTTCACCGAGGGCCGGCTGGCGAATAAGAACGACTCGCGCAATCCATGGACCGGGCGCAACATGCTGCAGGACTTCATCGAGCTCAACAATCGGGTGCTGAACCGCTTCTCACCTGCGGAGCGCAAGAACATCGGGATCCACACATGCCCCGGCGGGGACTGCGACTCGGTCCACAGCAAGGATGTGCCATACGGGCTCTTGCTCGAGCACATGTTCGAGCTGAACGCCGGTTACTTCCTGATCCAGTGCAAGAGTGAGGACGATCGCGAGAACGTCTATAGGCTCTGCGGCAAGTTCAGCCGGGAAGACGCCGACGGCGTGCCTCAAGTCTGTTTCATGGGCGTCATCAATCCCCTGACCCCTGAGATCGAGACGCCCGACGAGGTCCGCGATGAGCTCGTGACGGCGGCCAAATACATCCCCGTTGAACGACTCGGCGCCACCGACGACTGCGGCTTCTCCCCTTTCAGCCGCGACCTCAAGCCCAAGCACGGCTCGCCGGACTTCGCACGCGACGTCGCGATGCAGAAGATCAAGGCGCGGCTCGACGGTGTCCGTCTCGCCTCAGCGGAGCTGGACAAGAAGCTGACCCACGCCTAAACGCGGGAGCTGGCTCGCTCCGGCGCGACTGATCAGGGCGCATGGACGAATCGGGGTTCGTCGGCCGAGGAGAGTCGGCCGACGGGCTCCGACCCGCCGGCCCACCCCATTCATTCCTCAGACTTGGCTCAGGCCGCCGGTGACTTTGATTGTCACCGTCTTCGTGCTGGTGCTGCCGGACATCGCCACGCTCGTGCCCGTCCCGTCTGCATTCGTCGTGGTGCCCACGCGACTCATGTCGATCGCGAGGTAGCCACCATTGTCCTGCTGGCCTGTGACCGGGCTTAGCTTCGTGACCAGCGAGTAGCCGTCACTTTTGTCGGTGCCGTTCACAAAGTTGGCGGCGCTGATCCCGAAGTCGGAGTCGTTGCTGATCACGAGCTCCTTGCCGCCCTTGAGTACAGCGACACCCTCGACCTTGTCGTGCGAGTAGAAGCCATAGGACGGATCCAGTGACCCAAGCAGGCCGTTGATGTCCAGATAGGGGGTCGAGCTGACCGGCGTGATGCCGTTGCTCTCGAGCAGCGTCTCAGCGCTGCTCGTCTGGGTGGCTGTCGCCTTGTTGTCCGACAGCACGGTGTCCTCGATCGACTCGCCATTGATCAATAGTCCGAGCGGGGCGTCGTCGGTAGCGTTCTGGGTCGCGTTGTACTTGACGGCCGAGTTCGCGATCGGGTCGGTCACATGCTCATCAGGCCCGACGTCCGTTGCGCCACTGATGTCGATCTTGAACAGCTGCTTGAACGCGCCGCCAGCGTACGTTCTGCACTCAGTAGGCGCCGCCCCTGGCCCGCCGGCGGATTCATACCGGGATTGCCTGGGAAACAGCCATCACGTTCGTCGACGAGAAACGTCGTGTCGCTCAGCGCTGCCAGCTCGCTGACGGCCCCACCGTTCGTCGCCGGGTTATGGAGCAGGTACAGATACTCGTGCTCGGCGTGGATCTTGAGGTTGTAGGTGATCAGACGCAGCGGCACGAGCTTCTTTGCGTTTGCGCCATCGATGTCGGGCTCCTGCAGCGACGACTGCATCAGCGCCACGAGCTCCTTGCCGTCCGGCGTGACTGTCAGGCCCTCGAGGCCGCGGTTGGCGACGCGGTACTGCAGCTCGGCCGGAAGGGTGCCGTTGAGCGGCGAGACCCGTTGAAGGGCGTGGCCCCACTGGTCGAAGTGGGTGATGTAGGGGCCGTATTCGTCTGACACCCAGAACGAACCGTCGGGCATCACAACCAGGCCCTCCGAGTCGTAGCCGTTGGGATCGTTGGCGAGAAGATTGCCGGTGAGATCTGCGGCCGCTCCCTCGTCGGGGGTGTCCCGGTTCGCAGGGATCAGGCTGAGTACGGCCGGCCCTCGGCGTCGGTAAGCGGGATCTTACGGACCAGCACGGCGTCGTTTCCGACGAAGTGGAACAGGCCGATCGCAGGGTCGTAGCTCGTGAGCGGGACGACGAGGCGGCCGTCGGGCGCCGTTACGTTGGGGCCACGGTCCTCAAGACCGTAGAAGTAACCGGGATGTCCCGGATCCGGATACATCGACGAGCCGTAGCCGCCCGCGTTCAGGTTCACACCGCCGAACGTGCCGAGGGTCGGCAGATGGTCGGAGTAGAGATGAACAGCGTTGCTGACGGTGTAGCTGAACGTGTCGGTCCCGGTGAAGCCGGCGTAGGGGATGTACTCGAATGAGCCGTCGGGGTCGACCGTCAGCGACCCGTGCTGAGGGTTGGTCGTCGCGGTCAGCTGGACAGGGCCTCCGGCGGCGCCCGCGAGCAGGCCATGAGCGGCATCGACCGCCAGCGAGCCCTGGTCCGACGTCGTGTAGGCGTGATTCGCTGCCGCGGCGTTGCCGTGCGTATCGAAGACGGTGTGGAACGGCTGTCCGCTCCAGCCGCTGAACGGCGCCGGCAATAAGAAGCCAACGGCGCTGGACACCAGCACGGCAGTCGCGACCGAGATGACGGCCAATGTCGCTGCGACTCTGCGGCGGTTCGACGCACTCGCGGCGCGTCGGGACTTACGGGCCATACGGCTCCCTTCTGATGGTTTCTCCAAGGCGAAGGCAGGCTATGGCTGCACCAACATCTTGCATGTTGAGAAGATGAGGACGCGCTGTGAACGAATTGTGAACCGACGAGTCGCCCGCAGCCACGCCCTCATACGTCCTGGACCGAGGCGAGCCTCATCCAAATCGGGCGATGCGCGGCTGGTCGACCCCCGTGAGTGTCTCCTCCTCGACCATGGCCAACTCGAACACCACGACCGTCACGGCGAGCGAGTTCGGTGAGCTGTTCTACGCGCTGCGCAACTGGGGCCGATGGGGGACGGAGGACCAGCGGGGGACCCTCAACCACCTCACACCCGAGCGCATCGTCGCCGCGGCGGGATTGGTGCAGGACGGCGCCACCGTCACCCTGAGCCTGCCGCTAAACACCGAGGCCGCCGCGCACAACCCCAAGCCCGCCGATCACTACATGACCGAGCTCAGTCCGCCTGATACGGCGCACCACTCGGTGCACTTCCTGAAGGACTACGTTGGCGCCGACTACCACAACGACGGCCACAGTCACATCGACGCGTTGTGCCATATCGCCTACGAGGGCCAGATGTATAACGGCAGATCGGTAAGTGCCGTCACGAATGATGGAGCCGAGGTCAACACCATCCAGGTGCTCGAGGCGGGGCTGATTGGCCGGGGCGTCCTGCTAGACATCCCGCGGGCGCGGGGCGTGCCGTGGCTCGAACCCGGCGAGCACATCTTCAGGGAGGATCTCGAGGTCGCCGAGCTCGAGCAACGCGTGAGCGTGCAGCCCGGCGACATCCTGCTCGTACGCACGGGGCATGCCCGCCGGCTTGCCGAGCTGGGGCCGTGGGACACGGCGGCCGCCAAGGCCGGGCTGCATCCCACCGCGATGACCTTCATCGGCGAACGATCCGTGGCTGCGCTGGGGTCTGACGGAAACAGCGACACTGCCCCGAGCAGCACGGAGGGCGTCGACTTTCCGATCCACGTGCTCGCGATCGCGTGTATGGGACTCCACCTGCTCGACTACCTCCAGTTCGAGGATCTTCGGGCAGCGTGCGAGAAGCGAGGGCGCTGGGAGTTCCTGTTTGCCTGCTCGCCACTGCGCATCGAAGGCGGCACGGGCTCCCCCATCAACCCGACGGTCGTCTTCTGACGCTAGCGCCTCGACCGCCGCCGACCGCTCACGCCGTCCACACCTGCTCGAAGACCCGCAGAAAGTTGCCCCCCAGGACTGCCACGATCGTCTCCTCGGGAAAGCCCTCCTCCGCGAGCGCGGCGGTCAGACGCGGCAATTCGCCGGCGTGCTGGAGGTCGCTCGGCGCCTGGCCAAAACCGAAGAAGTCCGTTCCGAGCCCGACATGCTCGGGTCCCACCTGGTCGAGCGCCGCGCCGATCTCGGCGACGAGCGCTGCAATGTCAGGCATGCTCCAGAAGATCACGCCGACAAGGCCGCCCGTCTTCGCGAGCGCCTGTGCCTTGGTCATTCCGTATGTCGCGTTCATCTCGTCCCACGGTGCACGGTAACCCGGGGCCGGCGTCAGGAGGCTCGTGTGCGAGCACACAACCGGCTGCGAGCTCATTTCGATGACCTCCCAGAAGCCCTGGTCGGCGATGTGCGCGACGTCGAGGACGATCCCGAGCTCCTCGCAGCGGCGCACCGCCTCGCGCCCGAGTCGAGTGAGGCCGCCGGTCGCGATGTCCTGCTGTGTCCCGTCCGCCAGCCAGTTGCGGCGGCTGTGCGTGAGGGTCGTCATTCGCAGCCCAAGGTGCCAGAACACGTCGAGCAGCTCGACGTGGCGCCCGATCGGCTCGGCGCCCTCCATCGTCAGTATGTAGGCGACCCGACCTTCCTCCTTGGCACGCCGAATGTCGGCGGCACTGCGCGCGAGCAGGCATCGGTCGGCGTGCTCGGCGACGTGCCGGCCGAGTGCGGCCGCCATCAGGAGACCGCGCTCCAGCGCGAAGTCGATCTCCCCGTCATCGATGTAGATGGCGGCGCATTCGGCGGTGACGCCTCCCTCTTCCAGCAGCGGCAGCTCATATTGGCCGGCCGGTGCGGTCCGCATCGCCAAGGCCCCGAGCCCGTAGGGGAGGTTCGCCCGCGCCGCCGGTCGCTCGTTCTCGACGATCCTCCCCCAGCGCTCGCGCTCCGACGCCGGCCACGACTCGGCAAGCGTCGTAACCCCGTTCACGACCGGCATCAGGATGTCGCTATGGCCATCGATGACGAATGCCCTGCGATGGAGTTCGGCCGCGTTCACGCCGCTGTTCTATCTGAAACTGGCAGCGCCGTGCATTGCGGTGGTCCTGAAATCCGCTGGAGACGACCTGACCGCTCGGCGACCGTGGGTGCCGGCACCCGCTTTCATCGAGATCGCTACCGAGCCTGAAACCCAGGGGCGTTTGCTTTCGCCCGACATGCACAGAACCTCAACAGCTGTGGGCCGTATCTCCACGGAATCTGCATGTCGCGTGTCCGAGAATCGAAGCGATACGAGATTTGGAGGACGCAGCGTGAGTGGAATCGTCGGCAGGTCTGTTGGAAGCGGTGGGGATCTGCGCCGCCGGACCTGGCCTCACCACGGCGACCGTGCAGATGCGCTGCCGTACCCCTCGACAGGGGCCGTGGTTCGGCTGTCCGTTCGGCTTCGGCGCGCTCGCCTCGACCGCCAACTCGCGGCCGGCACCTGCCCGACAAACGACTCTCAGCTGACGCTCCGTGCATGGCAACTGGTGCAGTCGTCCTCACGTCGGCGGGTAGCGCTGGCTTTGCGCCGCACCGTGCGTGAGGCCCACGGCGATCGACGCACCGGGCTGAGCTCGGTCGTATCGGTGTCTCGGAAGGCGGTGACCCAGTGGAGCGAGGGATTGCTCGGTCTTGCCGATGCGATCGAGCGGTCCGACCGCGCGAGTGCGTGTGGAATCGCGCGAGCGCTCGAGCTGATCACCGACGGCCGTGGCCCGCTCTACAACCCGGCCGCCGCAGATCTGCTCGGCACCGCGGTCTGGTCGATCGCAGACGGCCTCCACGGCCACTCCGCGTAACCCTGGACGACAGGGCGCGCGGTCACGGGCACGGCTCGGCCAGGTTCAGATTCTGACGCTGCGGAGCACAGCGCATAGTTCGCACCACTAGCGGCTGAGATAACACAAATTTGTGTTATCTCAGATGTTTGTGTATATTGTGATTCATGCCCACTGACGCTGAAATCACGTTCGCCGACCATGCAGGAAGGTTCTATGCCCGCCGCTACGGCTTCTCGCCGATGATCGGGCGGTTGATCGGCTATCTGGCGCTGTGCGATCCGCCCGAGCAGAGCATTGCCGACTTGGCTGACGCGTTGCTGGCGAGCCGCAGCGCGATCGCTGGGGCGGTCAACACCTTGGAGGCGCTGCAACTCGTCGTCCGCTCACGGGCGGCCGGTGAGCGGATGGATCGAGTGCGGATCGACCTGGATTCCCCGAACGCGATGGGCATGGATCCGACCGAGTACCGGGAACTGGGCGACCTGGCGCGGGAGGGTTTGGAGGTGTTGCGCGACGCGCCGCCGGAGCGCCGCGCCGTCCTGTTGGAGATGGCGGAATTCGCCGACTTCCTCGTCGAGCAGATGGCGCGCATGCGGCAGGAGTGGGAAGCGCGTCGCGCTGCGCTGGTCGCCTCAGGCGAGCTCCCCGAGTCGCCAGACGGAGCGCGGCGATGAGCGGCGAGCGCCAGTCGGCGATCACGGTGGCCGGCCTCCGTAAGAGCTTCGGCCCGACCCCGGTGCTTGACGGCGTCAACCTTACGGTCCCGGAGGGCACCATCTTCGCGTTGCTGGGCCCGAACGGCGCCGGTAAGACGACGATCGTGCGGATCCTGTCCACTTTGATCCCGGCCGATGCCGGCGAGGTGCGAATCGCCGGTCACGACGTGCGCCGCGACCCTGATCGGGTGCGCGCCGTGATCGGTGTCACCGGACAATTCTCGGCGGTCGACGAGCTCTTGACCGGCGAGGAGAACCTCCGGCTGATGGCAGACCTGAACCACCTCGACCGCGTCGAGCGCGCAGCGCGCGTCGCTCAGTTGCTCAATCGGTTCGATCTGACCGACGCAGCCTCCAAACCCGTGTCGACCTATTCAGGCGGGATGCGGCGGCGGCTGGACCTGGCCATGACGCTGGTCGGTTCCCCCCGGGTGATCTTCCTCGACGAACCCACGACCGGCTTGGATCCCCGCGGCCGGCGGAGGATGTGGGACGACATCGTTGAGCTCGCCGCCGGCGGCGTCACGATCTTGCTCACCACCCAGTACCTGGACGAAGCCGACCATCTCGCCGACCGGATCGCCGTCCTGGACCACGGTCGGGTCGTCGCCGAAGGTACCCCGGAGGAGCTCAAAGGACGCATCCCCGGCCGCAACGTGCGACTGCAGTTCGCAACACTGGAGGCGCTCAACGCGGCGGCGGGGTTGTTTGGCGAGCCGCCGCGCGACGAGGACAAGCTGGTTCTCCAGGTACCCAACGACGGGGACGTCTCGTCGCTGCGGCGCTTGCTCGATCAACTCGACGAAGCCGGGATCGACGCGCAGCAACTCTCGATCCACACGGCCGATCTCGATGACGTCTTCTTTGCCGTTACCGGCCATCCGACCGGAGAGGAGGCCTCCTTGCGATGAGCGCTCTGGCATACACCCTGACCGATTCGACCACGCTGTTGCGACGCAACCTCCGGCGGCTGCAGCGCTACCCGTCGATGACGTTGCTCCTGATCGGGATGCCGATCGTGTTCCTGGTGCTGTTCGTCTACGTGTTCGGCGGCCAGCTCAGTTTCGGACTCAGCGCCGGGCTCGCCGCCGGACACACGGGCCGCGCGGGCTACCTCAACTACATCACGCCGGGGATCCTGCTGGTGACCATTGCTGCCGCGGTGCAAGGAACCGCGATCGTGGTCGCGATGGACATGACCAGCGGGATCATCGACCGGCTCCGCACGATGGCGATCGCTCGCGCTGCCGTCCTCACCGGTCATGTCCTCGCGAGTCTCATCCAAACACTGGTCAGCATCGCCGTCGTCCTCGGTGTCGCGATCGCGCTCGGCTTTCGTCCAACCGCGGATCCGCTCGACTGGTTGGGCGCCGTCGGCGTGATTGTGCTGTTCGCGTTCGCGCTGATCTGGCTCGCTACCGCACTCGGGCTGGCCGCCAAAAGCGTCGAGACGGCGAGCAACACCCCGATGTTCCTGACGCTCTTGCCGTTCCTGTCCAGCGCCTTCGTCCCGATCGCGACGATGCCGGACGGCCTGCGCCAGTTCGCCGAGTACCAGCCCTTCACGCCGGTCACCGAAACACTTCGCGGCCTGCTCACCGGCACCCCGATCGGCAACAACGCAATCCTCGCGACCGCCTGGAGCGTCGCGATCGCGGCAGCCTCCTACCGATGGGCCATACGGCTCTACGCGAGGCGACAACCAACATGACGCGCATCAACGTTCACACCTGGGACGTCGACCCACCGAGGACCGGGATGAGCCGCGAGCGGATCATCATCCACCCCGAGCGGATTCGCAGCTGGGGTCTGTCGAAGTCATGAGCTCCGACGACAGAGTGGCTGTTCACGACCTGCTCGTCGGCTACTTCCGCGGGTTCGATGAGCGGCGCACCGACGACGCGTTCCTCAAGGAGACGTTCACGTCCGATGCGCACTGGCGCTTTCCGCGTGGCGACGCGACCGGCATCGAGGAGATCATCGAACGCCGCGACCGGACGCTCGGCCTGTGGAAGCAGACTCTTCACTCCGTCTCGAGCGTGCTCATCGAGCTCGATGGTGATCGCGCCAGATTCACCGCAACGCTCCTCGCCACACACATCCACCGCGACGACGACCCCGGTGTACCGCTCCAGATCGGCGGGCGGCTGGCTGGCGAGGCCGCCCGCAAAGACGCAGGCTGGCGCCTCCGCCGTCTCGAGCTTGACCTCGTCTGGACTGACGGCGACCCGCCGGGACCCTCCGGCTGACGGCGCAGGTCACGTCGTTGGACCGAGGGTTACGGCGCGCCCGAGTTGCGAGACCGGAACTGCCGTAAGCCCCCGACTCCGTCGGCCGCTGGCGAAAGGAGTTGTGAGCGCAGGCGGACGGAGGAGAATGTGACAGATGAGCGACGAACAACGCCGACGTGCTGAGATTCGCCAAGAACAGGAGCGGATCATCTCGGCCGTTAGATCCGCAGAGGATCACTGGGAGATGGCGAAGGCGGAAGACTCCTTTGCCGATCTGCTCGAACGGATGGCTGACGAGCTGGAGATGGGTTCGGCGCACGATCGTGGTCGATTTCTAGCCGCAGCACAGGCACTCCGGCGGTCGGCCGCGGTCAACGAGCAGCTGCATCTCACCGGGCTTAGCCGCTCAGCCGACGACGCCTAGCCCCGCATAAGGGCCGGGACGTGGAACACGTCGCTGGGGAGACAGTCGCTTCCCGCCGGTTTCTCGCGCCCGCCTACGGCGCCGGCGTCACATCCTGCGTCAGCTGCGTCTGCACCGACGCGGACAGGGCCGTGATCCAGGAAATCGGGTTGAAGCCAGCCTGAAGGCTACCGTCGCGGTCCCAGATGTCGTTGTCGGTGGAGGTGGGCGCGGGGTCCGGAGCCGGGGTGGTTGAGAACGCCAAACGTGCGCCGCCGCCGCGGCTCGCGAGGGTGCGGACGGCGGCGATTAGCTCGGAGGGATCGTCGGGCAGGAGCTTCGGGTCCAACCCGAGCCGGCCCGACAACAGCGCCCGGCGGAACTTGCGGACCTCGGCGGGGGCGCCGTCGTCGAGGGTCTCGTCGAAGACCGCCGCCGCCACGGACGAGTCGAAGCTGAAGCCGCGGCGCCAGAAGTGGGTTGTGCCGGTGAGCGCGTAGGCGTCGTCCACGATCAATGTCGTCGAAGCCAGCCGCAGCGTGCGGCCTGGCCCGGCCGACGGCGAGAAGATCGCCAGCCGCGTCAGGCGTGCGGCGTCGGCGCCCAGGGCCTTGACGGTCGCCAGCAGCAGGCCGTCGCGCACCGCGATCATGCCGTTCGGCGTCCCGGGCATCGCGTGCACCGGCAGGCAGACGGCCACCTGGAGGCCCGGCCGGTCGGTCATGCGCTGCTGCAGCGCCGAAAACACGTTGATCGTGTCGTTCGTGGCGCCGAAGCCGAGGCTGTCGATCGCCGGTGTCTCCAGGTAGATGAAGTCCTCGGCGCGCTGGATGGCCGCGAGCATCGAGGTCGCGCCCTCGCGCAGGCCGCGGGCGGCGGCGAGGATGCGGCGGTCGATCGCGCGCACGACGCTGGCAGCCTGGCCGCCGAGGCCGCCGGGGATAGCCGAGATCCCCGATAGCGCGTTGCGGATGTCGTCGACCGTGCCACCGAATCCGTAGCCCCCGGCGGAGACCAGCTCGGCCACGCCGTCCTCGGCCTCGACGTCCGCCGCCACCGTGGCGAGCACGGCGGCCCAGGCGGTGGGCTTTGCCGGATCCGCTGGATTCGCGAACGGCATGCTGAACGCGGCCTGCGCGAGCGAGGCGGTGTCGCCGGCCGTGCGGCCGCGCACGTACTCGGCCAGTTGCACGGCGGCCGGCCCATTGAGAGCCGCGCCGGCGCCGTGCACCTCGACGGTCGCCGGTGCGCCCGGGTGGCCGAGCTGGTGCGGCAGCAGCTCGTGAAAGCGGCCCAGCGCCGGGGCAGAGCCGACGGCGCCGGCCGCCGCACTCGTGCCGACGCGGGCGGTCCCCACCTCCAGCCGCTCCATCGTGGGCAGCGGGGCACCGGCCGGTCCCAGCCGCGCCAGGCCGTTGCGCACCTGGCGCGCGATCGCCGCGCCGCCCAACGTGGTGAGCGCCATCGTGTCGCCGTCGGGTTCGCTGTGGAACGCCGGCGCCGTCAACTGCACGCGCGCTCCGGAGGGCAGAGTGTTGACGAGCGCGGTGGATGAAAAGGACGTGGCCGCAATCGTCGTGTGATCCATCAGGGCCGGGGGCGTGGAACGCGCCACGAGCGTGGAGCCGGGCGGGATGCTGCCCGCCGGTGGCGTGCCGGTGAAGCTCTGGCCGGTCTCGCAGACGGCGACCTCGGCGCCGGCCGAACCGATGGCCACGGGGCTGCCGCCGATCGGAGTGGGCCGCGGGCTGCGCTGGTCGGCGAACAGGCGCGAGCCCTGCGCGGTGGCGACGAGCACGTCGAAGCCCAGCTGCGCCTCGGCGTCGAGCGCGCCGTCGGCCAGCGGGCTCACCAGTAGGGCGTGGCCGTCGGCCCGCACGCGCCCGGCGCCGCCGTCGAGCTTGTAGTGGATGCCCTTCTGTGAATCGAAACCCTGCGCCCAGACGCGCACCCAGGCGCCGGCCTGCGCGGCGCCCACCTGCAGGTCGATCAGCGCGCTCTGACCGGCGATCACGCCGCCGCCGGTGGGCACGGGGCCGCCGCCGGTGAGCGCGGTCACCACCAGCGACACGCCGGTCTCGAGCAGCTGGGTCGGCGGGGCGACGTTGGGCAGCGGGTGGTCGGCCAGCGCGATCGGCCCCCAGTCGCGGTCGAGCACGTCGGCCACGACGCCGACCGTGCCGCCACCCGCGAGCGAGGCGGTCGCCGCCGCGGCGACTTCGTCGGCGGTCGGCAGCAGGGTGGGTGTGTCGGTGCGCGACACCTGCACGCGCGTGGACGACCGCGCCTGGTCGGCCGCGCGCACGGCCGGCGGCGCGCTCGCGTCCCCGCCCGGGCTCACACGGGCCTGGCCGACGAGGTGGGCCTCCACGTCGACTGCGGCCACGCGCACCTGGTCGCGCGCGAGCCTCGTGTCGACGGCCCCGTTCGGCCACACCGACACGGTCGAGTCGTAGCGGCCCTCCGGCAGCAGCGCGACCAGCGGCACCGGCGCGCCGTCAGGCGTGTTGCCGGTCGGCGCGGCCGTGAAGCCGACCGTGAAGGCACCGGTGCCGGTGGACCGGGTGTGCACGACGCCCGTGCCCGCGGCGTTGCCCAGGTTCAATCGCGACAGCAGCGGATCGGCCAGCGGCCCGCCGTGCGGGTTGACGAGCGCCGCGGTGAGCGCGGCGGCCGCGCTGGCGGTTCGCGGCGACGAGCCGACGTCGTCGATCCAGAGGTTGTCGAAGGCCGTGCCCGCGAGGTACGACCACCAGCTCGCCACCGCACCCGGATCGAGGGCGTGCCCCAGCGAGTCGAACGCCCAGAGGTGCGCGTCGCCCAGTGCGGAGCCCGCGAGCAACTTCTCCTGCGCGGTTCCCGACGAGAACTTCGGCGCCTTCATATCGCGCATCGGGGAGTCGCCGTTGGCCAGGTCTCCGCCTGAGTTCTTCAGGCCGAGCGTGGCCGCCTTGTCGCTGTCGCTGCCGGTGGCTGCCGGCGCCACGGCGTTGGCGAGCGTGGCGATCGTCGTGGAGGAGGCCAGCTCCATCGCCAGCCAGCGGACGCGTGGGCGGGTCGGCACGGCCGACGTGCCGGTGGATCCGGAGGCCGACGGGATGGCCGCGCTCAGCGCATGCAGCCGCTCCTCGACCTCGCTCAGCAGCCGGAAGACGGCGACCAGCGAGTTGCTGTCGAACGCTTGCGAGCCATCGGGCTTGCGCAGCGCAGCGATGCCTGCGGGCCGCGCGGTGGAGGCGACGAACAGCGACAGGATGCCCCGCGCAGGAGGTAGCCAATCCGACGTCAGGCCGGTGAGATGCACGGCCAGCGAGTCGTCTGCGGCCGGCAGCGACACGTCCGTGGAGAACCACGGCGCCAGCTGCGGAGACCACAGGCCCAGCGAGCTCGGTGCGGGGCTGAGCGTAGCCATCGCTACACCGTCGCCGCTCCGCTCGGCGCGCTGCGCCGCCCGATCGGGTCGATCACCACCACCTGGTACGTGGTGCCGGCGGGCACCGGCCCGGGATCGGTCCACGTGAAGCTTCCGGTGCGGTCGGGCGCGCGGCCGCCGTCGGCCTCGGGCGCGTCGGCCAAGATCGATAACGCCAGCTTGCCGTGCTCGCCCGGCAGCGTGCGAAAGACCTCCAACGAGTAATTGCCGGCTGAGCCGCCGAGCAGCGCGTCGGGGTGCTGCCAGCTGAGCGCAACCGCACTGCTGCCGGCCGAGCTCGCAACGACGCTGGTTGCGGCGAGGGGCGCGTCCGGCGGCACAAGCATCGTCGTCGCCGGATCGCTCGCCTGGCTCCAGTCGCCGGGCGGCCCACCGCCCGGCTCTGCCGCTCCCTGCACCTCGACGCGCCAGGTGTACTTCACCCAGTAGCGCAGCGGTGCGTCCGAGATCGCCGTGGGGCCGAGGTCGACCACGTCGAAGTCCTGGCCCGCGGAGCCCGAGGCCGGCGCGCCCACTGTGCCCGTGACCGCAACGGCCATGTGCAGCGGATCGGCTGAGGTCGTGGAGCTGCGGCGCAGCCGGTATCCGGCGGCGGGCAACGATCCAGGCGGCACGCGCACGTGCAGCCGCGCCTGCCCGGCCTGGGCGTCCGGATCGAGGTTCGCGCGGAGCACCGGCTTCGACGGCGGCTGCGAGTTGGGGATGCCGAAGGCCGCCATCGGGCTGTCGGGGAAGTCGACCTCCACATTCGACTGGCTGATCGCGACCACGCGGTAGAAGCTCAGCACGCGGAGCGCGCCGGAGAGTTCGTGCTCGAACGACGCCGTGGGCCCGCTCGCCTCCACGGGCTTGTCGTTGAGCTGGTCCCACCACTCGCGTGTGAAGAACGTCGCTTGCGCTCGCAAGGCCGCCGCGCGGTCCGGCGCGCTCATGCCGTCGGTCAGCGACGCCAGGATCGCCTGCGCCTGCGCGCGCCGCGGGTCGCCGGTATCGGCGGCCACCGTCCCCAGCTTGGCCTGCAGCATCGTCTCGTCGGTGTAGAAGATGCGGAACCTGGTCTGCCCGGAGCTCGTGGCCCAGGAGAGCATCACGCGCGCCTTCCCGCTGACGTCGGGCCGCGAGGAGTACTGCAGCGCGTTCGGCAGGGTGACGTGATCCGGCGGCCGTGGGTCCAAGCACAACAAGCCAAACGATTCGGACTCGACCGACTGCACGCCCGCGGTATCGACCCAGCGCGCCGTGATCGCGATCGTGCGCCGCTCGCAGCGCACGAGGGCCGGGCCGGCGACGGTGACCGCGACATCGTCGGGCGGCGTGCCCGTCGGCGCCGGCAAGGTGCTGGTCACGCCGTCGACGGTGACCAGGAGGTGGTCGAGCAGCCTGGAGCCGGGCGAGAGCGACTCGACGTGGGGATACGGCACCTGCACGAGCACGCTGCCAGCGAGCGCCCCGCTGGGCACGGGTGTGCCATACGTCGCCGGGGTGAAGAAGGCCGTGACGACGGGACGCGGCGGCAGCGGGCGCACTCCGGCGGCGGCCGTGACCTCGGCCCAGCCGCTCCAGCGGCCGAACCAGTCGGCCTGCGCTGCGCGGTACGCGACGGCCTGCGCCGGCGCCGTGTTGTCGTGAAGCTCGCCTTCGCCGGGGGCACTGGACGACGGCGTGGGGGCCACCGCCACCGGCAGCGGGCTGCCGTCCGGGTTCAGCGGGTTCAGCGAGGTGATCGTCAGGCCGTCGCGGCGCGCCCACGCCAGAAGCGCGCCAGGCACCAGCCCACCAACCTCGGTGTCGACCTCGCGCAGAGCGTCGGGCGGCACCGCCGGCACCCACGGGCCGTTCACGGGCGTGTCGAGCGCAGGGGGTGGCGGATGGTCGGGCGGGTGTTGGATCGTCGCGCACGCGACCGTGGTCAGATCCCACAGCGGGTCCTTGCCGCAGCTGGGAACCGTCGGCTCTGGGGGCAGGCAGACCTCGACGAGCGCCAATCCCTTCGCTCCCCTGTCGACGGCCTCCACGACGACCTGCGCAATCCCCTCGGCGTTGACCTGTATGGTCGCTAGCCCGGCGCCGGTGGACTTGCGCCCCGCGAGTTTTTCGCCTTTCTCGTCGAGCGCGATCATGGCGAACGCGCCGCGCGGCAGCGAGCCGGCGGTCACGCGCACCGCGCTGACCGTGTATGGCAGGGTCACGACGAGGCCGTCGACGTTGCTCTGCAACTCGAGCACACCGTCGGGCGCGCCCGCCGGCAGGTCGTCGCCCACGCGCAGCGCCTTGCCGTCGCGCGCGCGAACGCTGAGCCCGCCGGTCTCGAGCGGCACAGGCAGCTTACGCGCGCCTTTCAGGCTGCCGAAGCCGACGCAGGCGAAGCGCGAATCGTCGCTGCCAAAACGGGCGGCCGCGCGCGAGGTGACGTGCGAGGCCATGCCGACGCCGGGCACCGCAAGCCGCTCGGCGTTGCCGCACCAGAACCCGCGGATCACGTACGCCACGACCTCCCCGGGGGTCGCCCCCTGCAGCCCGTCGTCGACGTCCACGAAGCCAAGCCAGCGGCCGATGCCCGCGTCAAGCGATGCGGCGAGCGTCGCCCCCAGCACATAGATCGAGACCTGGCCGCTCTGCCCGCTGTTGGGGTCGATGAGCGGCACCGGGGCCGTCTGCAGATCCTGCTGCGGCGCGGACGTGTCGTTGATCAGCAGGTCGAGCCAGGCGTCGATGGTGGGCGTGCGGCCGGAGAGGCGCGTGGCCTCGTGCGCGGGCGTGGCGGCGGGCGTCGCTCCCGCATCGAGCGCAGCGGCGTCCTCGTAGAGCGCCTGCCGCAGCGGCGCGCCTCGCTTCACGCGGTCGATGGCCTTCTGCTTGGCCTGGGCGACTCCGGCATAGCGCGCGCCGGAAGCCGCCGGCAGCGCGAGGACCCGCCAGAGGTCGGCGGGCGACGGAGTGAGCGTCTTGGCGTCCAGCCAGCGCACCCCCGCGACCGTGCCACGTCCGCTGACGACCACGCGCTCGATCCGCGACGCCGACAGCTGGTACGCCGGGCGACTGACCTCGGCAACCGGCGCGTCACCCAGCGGCGTCGCCACCATCGCGCGCACCTGCAGCCCGCTGCCCGGCCGAGTCCACTTGACGACCTCCTGCTTCAACGCGGGCGCATTGGTGAGGGGCACCTGCGAGAAGCCGGTGTCGGGCTTCGCCAGCACCTCGATCCAGCAGCAGACGCCGCCGGTCGCCGGCGGCAGGTAGCCGGTCACCGGGTTGTCGGGCATCACGGAGAACGGTTCGGTGAGCGCTGTCCCATGGCTGTCGCGCCAGACGATGTCGGTGCGCAGCTGCGCGTCCTGCGCGCCGAAGCCCAGCCGCATGCGGTACACGAGAAACGGGGCCGCCGGCAGACCGAGATCGGCGCTCGGCATCACCCTGAGGTGAACGCCTTTAGCAAGCTGCGGGTCGCCGTCACTGTCGAGCGCCTGCGCGGCGAGCAGGTTCCTGGGGGCGAGCGCGCTCACTTGGTCTCCTGGTAGGACAGGCGCGGCTCGGTCTCGAGCCGGCGGATGCCCAGCCACGTCGAGCCGCCGGCCACGAGCGTGAGGATCAGCGTGTCGCCGGTGTTCACGGCGGCCGGCCCGCCGACGGCCGCGAGCATCACGCGCGTGCCTGCGGTGTTGCTGCGCACTCCGGCAAAGGCGGTGGTGCCGACGCTCGCCTGGACTGTCGAGAGGTCGACCGGCCGCAGCAGCGCCTCGTCGGTCTCGAGCATCACGCCCGCCAACAGCCAGCCGCCGATGCCGTCCGGTTGCCAGATCGCCACCGTGCGGGGCTCGGGCGGTAGCGGCCATGGGTCGAGATCGACCGCGGAGAGCGTCGCCTCCAGCGCGTCGTCGGCCGGCGTCACCGCGCTCGACGGCAGAGACTGCGAAACGTCGAGCAGCGCGTCGTGCGGCAGGATCGGGAAGGCGTCGGTGGAGGTGAGCCCGAGCGCGGTGAGCATCTCGCCGGGGTTGCGGTAGCGCGAGGTGCGGAAGTGGTTGCGCGCGACGAGTATGTCGTCGGAGTCGGGCGTGGCCGTCGGCGACGCGACGAGCAGCAGGTCGTAGCCGGAGCTCGGAGCGAGGTCGGCGTCGATCGACGCCGTCGCTCCGCCCAGCGGCGCGGTCGCGAGGCACGGGGCGTCGTCCATCGCCTGGGTCATGCGCCTGTCCGCCACGCTCATCAGGTCCGGTTGGAGCTGCCCCCACTTCGTCGTGTGGGGCTCGTCGGGCGGGTGCCCGCCGCCGGCCAGCGCGCCGGGCGGCTGGCTGGTCTTGCGCAGCTTCAACTGCAGATCGCGACCGTACAGGCCGAGCAGCTGGGGCAGGTGGTCGACGGTGAAGTTCGCGCGGATCGGGTCGTCGAGGAAGTGCGGTGGCCCGCTGCCGTCCGGGTCGAACCCGATCAGGTAGCGGGCGGTGGCGCGCGGGTCGAACGTCGACTCGTCGGCGAAATTGGCCGCCGTCACCGGCGGGCTCGCCGGCTCCGCCGCGGTGTGCAAATGGTAGGTCTGGTCGGGCAGAGCCTGCCACGCGGTATCGCTGGGTGGCGGCGGGGCGTCGCCCTGGTGGGTGCTCTGCCAGCCCTGCCAGAGGCCTTGCACGCGAATCGCGTAGTCGCTGTCGGGCTGCAGGATCGGGTGCTGCGCGGGCAGCGGGTCGCCGCCCGGGTTGGCCTGAGTGTTGACGGTACTGCCGATCGTCGCGCGGTTCTCGGCGTCGGCGGCCGCCGCGGCCGCGGCCGTCCAGGTGACGCCGCAGGTGTTCACCATCAGGATCGGGAATCGCACCATCGAGGTGACGCGGAAGCCCCACCACGGGCCGCTGTCGGGCGGGTCGTACTCCACGTAGACGCACTCGCCGTCTGTGCCGCGTGCGACCTCGCCCAACTTCGGCGTCCACGGAATCCAGTCCCCGTCCTCGGTGTGCCTGCCTTCGACGACCGGGTATCCCGCGCGGGCGTTCACCGACGTGTAGCTGGGCGCGTTGCCGATCCGCTCCATCTCGAACGCGGCGGCGAACGTCGCCGGGTGCGGCCGCTCCGAGTAGCAGAGCTTGGTGAGCGCGGCGCGTTTGTCCGGCTGCTTCTGCGGCGCGATGCGTACGGTCACGATGCCCTCGCCGCTGAGCGTTACCGAGTCGGCGCCGTCGAGGGTGATGAAGTCGTCGAGCACGTCGCCCAGCGCGTCGAGCCCCGTGACGCGCAGGCCCCCGCGCACGCCGCTGAACGACAGGTCGACGCTCTCGACGGCGTGCGGCAGCTGCGCGCTGAGACCGACGCCCACGAGCAGCCCGCCACCGGTCTCGACCTGCACCAGGCTGCCCTTGGCCGACGTGTAGCTGACCGACTCCCAGGTGAACTGCTTGGTCGACCGCCCTTCGCGCTTGAGCTCGGTGAGGTCGCTGCAGTCATAGCCGCCCTCGCCGGTCTTGCGCGAGAGGCACACGGCCAGCGTGAGCTCGGGATCCACCAGCGGCGTGGAGTAGCGGCCGATCCACGGCACCGTCAGCAGCGGCTCGCCGTAGCGCGCGATCAGCGGCAGCCGGAACGCGGCGGTAACCGAGCCGTCCGACGGCGGTACGGCGAGATTCTCGACGTCGCCCGGCCACAGCTCGGCGCCCAGTTCCGAGATGAGGGCCAGCAGTTTGACCAGGCCGAGCGGCGGAACCGTGCCGTCGCCGTGCAGCTCGGCATAGCTGGGGAACGGTCCGGGCGTGGGCTCGTCCGCCGCCAGGACCACGAGCCCGGGACCCTCGCCGACCGCGTCCTCGCCATACATGCACACGCGCGTCGGGGTGGGCGTCGGGTCGCAGACCGATCCGAGCGTGGCCGCCGGATCCGCCGGCAGCCCGGCGCCCCCGGTGATCAGGTTGCGCGCCCACGGCGCCGGGTTCCATGCCAGCAGCCCGAGATCGCGCCCCTCTTCCGACGAGGCGGCGGGGCTGGTGCCCGTCGACACGCCCGGCCGGAAGGTCGGCAGCCACCAGCCCGAGTCCAGCGGTCCGGGCACGGGGTTACCGCCCGAATCCAGCAGGTCCACCGCAGTGATCCGGAAGCAGTACTTCAGCTCGTTCGAGCCGCTCCACGGCGGCGCGGTGGCGGCCTGGCCGGGAGAGAACGCGGAGCCGGTGCCCAGTTGGGTCTCGACGTAGTGCGAGAAGTGCAGCACCGGCACGGTGTCGGGCCAGACGACGGGCACCGGGTTGCTCGATCCGTCCAGCTTGCCGATGCCGGTGACGACCGCGCGCCGGTCGGTGAGATCAACGCCGGTGAGTGGGTGGTCGGGCGGGGGGATGGGAGTGGCCGGCAGCGTGCCCCACGAGACGTCCACGCAACCACTGATCGAGAAGAAGAAGCAGTCGACCGAGCCGCAGAAGTGCCCTTGCAGGTATTGCTCGTCCTCGGTGAGCGTGAGCGTGATCTGCCCGTCCACCGACACCGAGACGACCACGAAGTTCAGCGAGCCGTGGATCGAGATCTTGCCGACCAGCATCATCGGCTTGGTGCCAAAGCCCAGCAGCATCTTGGCTGAGACGTCGAGGCCGACCGAGTCGCTGCCGTACTTCAGCTCGAAGCCGGCGCCGAAGCCCACGGCGAAACCGTCGAAGTTGAGTGACGTGTCGCCGCCCAGCGCGTGCAGCTCGTGCGCCTCGATCATGATGTATGACCAGGCTTGGACGTTCAGCGAGTCGGGCAGCAGCGTCAGCGTGATCGGCGGGCCGGTGCGACCGTTGATGTCATCGGCCCCGATGCGAACGTACGGCGCGTCCGGGTTGCCGGGAAACGGGAAGTACGCGTTGATCGGCACCTTGACGTCTAGCACGTGTGGCATCAGGTACTCGCCGCGGATGCCGATCTTCAGCGCCGTCTCGTCGATCGCCACGAGGCCCAGCAGCGAGAGGCCGGTCGTGGGAGAGCCGCCCGCGCCGTCCTCGGACGGCAGCGACGGCTTGGTGATGAACTTGGCGTCGATTGCCAGCACCACCGACGGGTCGGGGAAGGAGAGCGCGATGCTGCCCGTCGCGTTGAAGGTGTACGCCGTGTCCGGCAGTGTGCCGATGACCGCGCCCAGGCCTAGGCCCCACGCGCCCTGCTGCTTGCCGTATTTCTGATCGAGCGTGGCGTGGTACCAGTCGATCTCCTTCTGGATCGGATCGGGGCTGGTGGAGGTCAGCGTGCGTGCGCCGTTGACGACGAAGCGACCGATGAAGCCGTAGAGGCCGAGGCCGCTGTTCGCGAGCGGAATGCCGACGGCGAAGAGCACGCCCATCTCCAGGGCGACCTCGGGCATGTCGATGACGATCTGCGCTTCGACCTCGATCGTGATCGGCTCGAGCTGGACGTCCACGTTCGCCGCGATGCCGCCGCCGGGCATCAGTCGCACGCCGCCCGTGCCCTTCAGGACGTCGGCGATGTCCGCCTTGACCTGCAGTCCCCGCAGCTCGACGCTGAGGTTGCCCGAGTCGTCGAAACTGGCGCGAATCGTCGCCCCGGTGATCGTGACGATCCCGAGGTCGATCGCGAAGCGCAGGTCCACCTCCATCCAGTTCGATCCCGACCCGGAGCGCGAGGCGACCACGCGCAGCAGCTCGCCCAGCGGCCCGGTGAGCGTCCAGTGGCCGGGATCCTGGATGTCGAACGAGACGTTGTCGAACACCAGCCCGATCGCGTCGAGGCCCTGCTTGGAGTCGTCCCACTCGAGGCCGACGTTCTTGTACTTGATCTTCAGCGGATGGTCATCGCTGGTCTTGAGGTCGATCGGTCCCTCGTGGAACTCGAAGCCGATCGACACCACGTAATCGAGCACGATGCGCTGGCGGCCATTGTCGAAGCTGGTGAACGTGTCCTGGCGGTCCTGCAGCTCGACCTTGTGGATCACGACCTTGCCGTTCTTGCCGAACGCGCCCAGGAAGACCCCGGCCGCGATCAGGGCGCCGATGCGCACCGCCGCGCCATCCACCCCCGCCGCCGAGATGCCGGCCACGAGTGCCGGGCCAAGCCCCAGCGCGCCCGCCGCGATGTTGTTCTCGAAGTCCGCGATGCCGCGGTCGTCACCGCCCTCCTCCTCGACGCTCAGCGTGATCAGCGTCTGGCCGGTACGCGCATCGTGCGCGAGGTGCCCCTTGACCGTCCAGATATCGGGCGCACCCGGTGTGGTGTGCTGCAGTGCGACGTTGCTGTCGGGGCCGCTCGGCGCGCCAGGCAGCGCCAGCGCGTGCGGCTGCCAGGCGATCGTCAGCTCGACGAGCGTGGGGATCGCATCGCCCCAGCCGACGACGGTCGGGCTGTCCCACTGCACCACCAGCAGCACGCGATACGGCAGCGTCGGCTCCCGCCGCGCGGGCGCCGCCGGGCTCGTGGAATCCGCGCCGGGGACCAGTGCGTTCAGCTGCGCCGGGTCTGCCTGGGCCGCGTCGTTGGGATCCGTCGGGGCGTCCGCCGCCGGCGTGCCGCCGACGGCGTAGATGTCGACGCGGCGATAGTGCGGCCGCGGATCCCTGTCGCGCACGCCGGTGCCCCAGCTCGCGTAGTCGGTCTGCTCGTCGTGGATTAGCCAGCTGCCGTCGAATTGGTTCGCGTTCCAGCTGGTCGCGAGCGTTTGCGCGGCGATGTCCGCGGAGTCGGTGAACGGGGTCTGCTCGCCGCGAGCGTGCACGTCGTAGCCGGCCAGCAGGCTCGCGCCCTCGCTCGCGCGGCGATCCGCGAGCGTCTTGTTGATCTGGGTGCCGTTGGCGTCGTCGCCCGGTAGGTCGCAGCAGCGACCGATCACGATGAACTTCGCCCCGGGAAACTTGTCTGCCCAATCGGTCAACGCCGACGGCGACCAGTTGTTCGCGTCGGCCGGCTTCGCCGCGCCCCACCGCAGCTCGGTGGTGTCGTTGAACACCATCTCTACCTGCACGAGCTCCTGCACGCCGCCGGCCGCCGGGGGTGGGTTGTCGGGATCCTGCGGATTCCCCGACGCCTCCAACGTGACGCGCGCCAGCTCGCCCTGGGGCACCGTCGCGGTGCTGCCACTGACGGTGGCCGGCGTGTCGGCGCCGAGGAAGGCGTCAGACGAGTGAAACGGGTCGAGGTTGTACGTGGAATCGAGCCCGTGCAGGGGCATCGGGTTGCCGTGCTCATCGAAGGCAGAGAGCGCGCAGCCCGCGACGAGCGGTCCGTCGACCGCCACGTAGACCTGCACTCGCCGCTTGCGGCCTTTGCTGTCGGTGAGCACGACGTTGAGGAACCTCGGCCCGTCGAGCGTGGGCAGCGTAAAGGTCGCGCCGGTGTCGCCGGGGACGTCGTCTGTCATCTCAACGCTCCACACCAGGCTCGGATCGGTTGCCGGGTCGGCCGTCAGCACGAGGCCGGCGAGTTTCTCCGCCGGGCCGCGCAGCGACACGCAGTTCGGCTTGTCGCTGCCGGCGAGCGTCACCTTGATCTGCGGCGCGTGGCCCGAGTCGGCCGTGGAGTGCTTGTAGAACGTGCCGACCATCGGCGACAGCGCATCGCTCCCGTCCTGCGCGGTCTCGTGCGTGCGGAAGGTGATCAGGCTGCCGTCCTCGGCCTCGAACTGTCCCGAGTCGTTCGTGTTCGACACGAAGTCCTCGTTGTTGGTGCGGGCCGGCAGCCACCAGTCGGCCATCGCACCGGACCCCAGCTGCACTCGCACCTGGGCGCTGGCGGGGGTGTTGGGCAGGAACTCGATCTCGTAGCCGTCGTCGGCGTTGCCGGACGCCGCTCCCATCGATTGGTAGCGCCCGTCGACCAGCTGCAGGTAGGTGACATTCGCCGGGTCCACGGGCGTCTGCCCGAACTCCAGGCGCACCTCGCCCTGGATGCCGAACGGCGAGCCCAGCAGCACGTCCCGCACGCCCACCGACACGTCGCCCAGAACGGGCAGGTTGGGCGGCGGGAAGAAGGTGGCCTCCTTGATCGAGATGCCGCGCCAAGACGGGTCGTGGCCGCGCGCCTCGATCTCGGGCGGCGTGTAGTTCTCGTCGTCGTCGTATGTCAGCCGGTCGATCGTGAGGCCGAACTGGGAATCGCCGAAGAAGAAGCTCGGCGGGTCGAAGCCCAGCGTCAGCACGGTGCCGGTCGGCGCCGCCGGGTCGAACGTGTCGGGCTGATCGACGAAGCGGGCGACCACGCCGCCGCTCGTCGCCGTGCTCGCGATCCTGAACGTGCCCGACCCGTAGATGCGCACGCGCGAGCGCGTCGCGTCGGCCACCAGGTGCAGCGCGTTGACGCCGCTGCCGCCGGCGGGTTTGGCCGGCTTCAGGTCTGGGATGACGATGCTGACCTGCTTGAGCATCAGGTCGAGGCGCCACTCGGTGGGCGCGCCCTCGAGCGTCGAACCCGAGGTCGCCGTGGCGGCCCGCGTGAACGTGAGCTGGAAGGGAAGGCCCTCATTCAGCCCGGGGATCTCGACCGGCCACGACTGCAGCGCTGGCAGCCCCATGTCCGCTACCGACCGCACCGTGCCGTAATGCACGAACGCTCCGGCGCTCGCGGTGGAGGTGTGGTCGAGGACCGCGAGGTTCTCGAGTTGGTCGGCGACGTCGCTTGGGATCAAGCCCGCGCCCGGCACGGTGGCCAGCAGGTCCAGCAGGCTGATGCCCCGGAGCGGCATGGCCCTAGGCTTGCGGGCTACCCAGGCCGAGTTGGGTAACGACGCTCATTCGCCGGATGATCCTAGGAACATAGATATGGCCAGCTCTGGGAGCTGCCACGCGTTCTTGAGCGCGCATGCATAACAGAATTCGGGCGCCTCAGCGGCCCCCACGCCCTTGCGCTGAGACATCGTCACTTCCCCTAAGCAGGGGCATTGAGACATCGTCACTTCCCCTTAGACAGGTGTGTGCTGTCGGAAAGCCGGCGCGACCCCGGTTCGAGTCTCGACTCTCAAATTGCAGACTACTCTGCGGCCTTAGTGTGCGGCCGGCGACTACGGGCGGGAATTGAAAAGCACCGATTTACGCGCCTACGGCCAGGTCCGCTCCGGCCAGCTTCGAAAGTCCGGTCGCTCGGTGACATGGCGCGTGACATGTCGTGCTCGATATGGCTGAATGGCCATAACCGGCCGAGCTGGCCAGGGTGGCCCTTCGCGCCGTCAGGCATTCGAGCGGCGGTGCGATGGCACGAGTTCGATCTCGCCTGCCGCCCATGAGGCTGCGGTCTAAAGAGCGCGCAGTAGGCTCCGGAGGTAGCGCCAGAAGCGTGGCAGGCGCGAAAGCAGGCGAGCCAGGTGCGCCCCTACCCAGCCGAAAACCAGCCAGGTGAGCCGAGGACGCCAGAGCAGCAGGGACAAGAAGAGCCTCACGCTCATTAGGGTGACACCGGGGCGTCAGCTTGCCTTTAGGATTGCCCCCGATAGAGACAACCCCTCGGAGCACGGATGAGCAGGCGTAGCGAGGATGACCACGGGCCGGACATCAACGGCGACTGCGCACGATGCGGCACCAGGCTTGGCCGTGGTCTGATCGACGAACGCCTCGCAGTGTGGCAGCGGCTAAGAGCCGAAGCCAGTCAGGAAGGCGCTCTGTAGTGAAGGCGATCATGGGAATTCGGGGCTTATGTCGGGTCGGTTGAGAAGCCCCCGCATCAAGCGATGTCAGGGTCTGGTCTGGGGTACATAGTCTGAGCGCAAAGGCCGAGATTGTCTCCGACGTGTTGATCACGAGAGGAGACGGTTGAGATGGCTGATGTGCCGACGGTTGAGATGTCCGGTCCGCTTGGACCGTTCGCTGCCGGGTTCGTCGATGACATGCGGCGGCAGGGCTTCGGCCCGGTGGCGGTGCGCAAGCACACGGGATTGGTGGCCGGCTTGAGCGGCTGGTTGATGGCAGAGGATGTGGCTCTGTCCGGCTTGTCGTCAGAGGTCGCGGAGCGGTTCTGCGCGGCGCGGCGCGAAGCTGGTCACACGTATCTGCTGACCATCAAGGCGCTCGATCCTCTGTTGGGGTATCTGCGCGGGCTGGGTGTCGCGCCGCCGGCGAGTCCGTCGGCGTGCGTGGGGCCGGTCGAGGAGTTGCTGTCTCGCTTCCGGCGGTATCTGGAGCAGGAGCGTGGCTTGGTCCCGGCGGCCGCCCGCCACGCTGCTGGACGCGTACCGCACCGACGGCGATCCCGTCCCGAGGATCGCTGCGTTGTCCACCTATCTGGGTCACGTGGATCCTGGCAAAACGTATTGGTATTTGGAGGCCGCGCCCGAGCTGATGGCGCTCGCCGGCAACCGGCTGGAGCGGCACCTCGGAGTGGGGCGATGAGCGCGCTCGCACCATCGTTGCAGGCATGGTTCACCGACCGGTTGATGCGCGAGCGCGACGCCAGCCCGCACACGATCGCGTCCTATCGCGACACGATCCGACTGCTGCTGACCTACGCCTCCGAGACGCTCGGCGTCGAGCCGTCGAAGCTCGATCTCGATCAGCTCGATGCGCCGCTGATCGGCGCGTTCCTCGACCACCTCGAAACCGACCGCGGATGCGGCGCCCGGACCCGCAACACCCGACTGGCCGCGATCCGCACCTTCTACCGCTACTGCATGCTGCGTCACCCCGAGCACGCCGCGACGATCGAGCGGGTCCTGCAGATCGGACCCAAACGCCACGAACGCGCGCTCGTGACCTACCTCACCGAGCCCGAGCTCGACGCGCTCATCGACGCGCCAGACCGCTCGACTTGGACCGGTCGCCGCGACCACGCGATCATCATCCTGCTCGCGCAGACCGGACTGCGGGCCTCAGAGCTGACCGGCTTACTCTGCGGCGACATCCACCTCGGCACCGGCGCGCACGCGACCACCACAGGCAAGGGCCGCAAGCAGAGGATCACCCCGATCACCAAGCAGACCGCCGCGGTACTCCGGGTGTGGCTCGCCGAACGGGGCAGTTCGCCCGCCGAGCCGCTGTTCCCGACCAGCACCGGCAAACCACTCACCCGCAAAGCGCTCGCGCGCAGGATCGCCAAGCACGCCGCCCAGGCCGCCGAGGGCTGCCCGTCACTGACCGCGAAGACGATCACGCCGCACGTCCTGCGTCACACCGCCGCGATGCGGCTCCTGCACGCCGGCGTCGACACGACCGTTATCGCGCTTTGGCTGGGCCACGAACAAGTCGAGACCACGCAGATGTATCTTCATGCCGACCTCGCGCTCAAGGAACGAGCGCTCGCTCGCACCAAGCCACTGGACGTCAAGCCCGGCCGCTACCGCCCGCCAGACGCGCTCCTGGGATTCCTGGATGGACTATGACGAGACCGCAGCCGACCTCGGGCCTCGTCCGCGCGCTCGTGGAGCCTGGCATCGGAGTTCCAGCATCCCGGCAAGGCTGCTCAGATGTTCCGCAGCGGCAGCGTCACCCCGGCTCGATCCAGCTGCCGAGACTGCTGCGTCACGCCTGAAGCAGAAGTCTGGGATCGGTAGCCGCAACGCGACAAACGAGAAGCTAGCTGTCAGCGCCGCAGGCTTCCGCTCGAGCCTGTGGCGCCGGCGCCGGCGGCGGCGCCTCGCTCACGCTTGCGATGCATCGCGAGACGATCTATAGTGGTGGTTGTGACCGAGCAGGCGCTGTTGATTCTCGCGAGCCTCGCGACGGGCGAGCTGCATGGCTACGGGATCGCCAACGATGTCGAGGCTCTTTCGAGCGGGCGCGTGAAACTTGCGGCCGGCACTCTGTATGGCGTGCTGAACCGTCTGTCGGCGGATGGTTTGATCACGCAGACACGCGAGGAGGTCGTCGGCGGTCGCCGACGACGCTACTACCAGCTGACAGGCCCGGGCCATGCGGCGCTTGCCCAGGAAGCAGCAGGCCTGCGCTCGACAGCGGCCGCGGTCAGCGCTCGTGTCGCGGCCGGCCCAAACCCCAGCCCCAAATTGGCATGAGACGTCGGCTGCTTGATCTGTGCCTGCTCGCCTACCCGCGGGCGTGCCGTCGCCGTGATCGTGTCTATCTGCGCGATCTGGCGTTGGAGTTGGCCCAGCGCCAGGGCCTCGCCCGGCAGGCTGTGTCGCTGCTTTTGGGAGGGGTCCAGGAACGGGCCGGTGGCGTCAGAAGGTGGGCTTGGCGAATCGGCGCGGTCTCGCTGGCGGGCTTGGTGTTGGCGTTCGGTGGGGTGGCGGTGAGCGCGGGCGCGGGGGGTAATCATGAGCTTGACCGGTTCGCGTGTGCTCGCACCGCTGGCGGCGGTGGGAGCAGCTGCGCTGCACAGGCCCGGAGCCTGGTGGTGTCGCGCGAGCGGGCGGGATGGCGTTGCGCGCGGCGCGATGAGTTGCCCGTGTCGACCGGCGTGCGGTTGGAATGTACCCAGGACCGCTAGACCCCAGGACGCCCTTGCGCAAGCTGGTGCCCGCGATTGTCGCTGCGGCGGTCCTGGCCGCGACGGTCGCCGCGGTCTGCTCCGGTTCCGCCACCGCGGCGCCCAGCCGGCAGGCGGCGACTCGGGTGGAGGCGTTCCTGGCTGATCACTGGCCTCACGGGGCGAGCGGAACCGTGCTTGTGGCACGCGCAGGCCAGGCGATCAGCTGCACGAGCTTTGGCTGGGCAGATCGCGCCAAACACGTCCCCGCACGGTGTGACACCGCCTATGACATCGGGTCGATCACTAAGCAGTTCACCGCCGCGGCGATCCTCAAGCTCCAGATGATGGGCCGACTGGGCATTAGCGACCGGATCGACCGGTTTATCGATGGGGTTCCGCCCGACAAGCGCGTGATCACGATCAACGACCTGCTGACGATGACATCAGGCCTGACCGATTCGCTCGGCGGCGACTACCAACCCCTCTCGCGAGAGCAGATGCTCACCGAGGCGATGCGCTCGCGCCTGCTCTCAACACCAGGCAGCACCTGGCATTACTCAAACGTCAGCTACAGCATCCTCGCCGCGATCATCGAAAAGGCGTCTGGCCTAGGGTATGAGCAGTTCCTCGCGCGCTACCTGTTTCGCCCAGCCGGAATGCGGCACACCGGCTACCTCCTACCGCACTGGCGTGCAGGCCAAGTCGCGGTCGAGTACAACCGCCACGGACGCCCGACGGGCCGCCCCTTCGATCACCCATGGGCCAAGAACGGGCCCTACTGGAACCTACGCGGCAACGGTGGCATCATCAGCACCGCCCCGGACATGCTGCGCTGGGACCGCGCGCTGCTTCATCACACCGTTCTCAGTCACGACGCCGAGCGCCAGTTGTTCACCCCGCGGGTACGCATCGACACCGCTGGTGATCGCTACGCCTACGGCTGGGAGATCCTTACCAGCCCGCTCGGGCCGATTGCGGCGCACAACGGCAGCAATGGCTGGTCGTTCGCCGTCATCGCCCGACTCTTGCGCCAAAAGACACTCGTCTTCTGGGTCAGCAACCACGCCTTCCAGACCGGCCGCTGGAACCTGCAACAAACCCAGGTGAGCTTGACCTACGGGCTCCTACAAGCAGCGCTGCCCACAGGTCAAGCGCGGTAGCGCTCAAACACGCAGTGACGCCGGCGCTCGACCGCCTCGCCATTCCCAGTTCCGCAGCTGCGACCCCTTCGTGCAGAAGTCAGCGGCCGCGAACCTACGACACTCCTGAATCCACGAACGAGCAGGACTCTCGCGGCGGTTCTGGCACGGCCCCAGGGCTTCTGCTCCTGGACAAAATCAGTAGCCGGCTACTCGCTGCCCGTTTTGGAGCGCAGCTGCGGCGCGGTGCTGTCGTCCATCACCGACCACCCTCGAGCAGCCGCGCCAACGATCGCAGGCTCGCACCGCAAACTCGGGCTCGCCGACAGATTATGTGCCCTCCTCGCGGCGATCGAGCCAGCTACACCACGCATCTCACCGCAAGAGGACATAAGCCGGGAGTTCCCATGATCGCCCTTATGGGGACGTTCCCATAAAGGCGATTTCTTCTGAAGCCCTCTGTCGGACTCGAACCGACGACCCCTTCCTTACCATGGAAGTGCTCTACCAGCTGAGCTAAGAGGGCAGGGGCCCCATCTTATCCGGGCTGGAGCGATCGCTCCGCGGTGTTCGCGACATGATCACGCGATGGAGATCCAGATCACCCGGGACGCGAACGGGTTCGCGGGCTCGGCTCGGGACTTCCTGGCGGCGAGACTCGAGCACAACGTCCTGGCGACGGTCCTTGACAACGTGCTGCGGACCGAGCCGCGCGCCGGCTCCATGGGCGGCGATCTGTCGCTGTCCCGCGCCTCGCCGCTGTTCGCGGTCGGCTCTGAGCCGGCGACCGGCGAGGTGATCGCTGCGGCGCTGCGCACGCCGCCGTGGCCGATGCTCGCCGCGGGCTTCGAGCACCCCACCCATGCCTCGGACCTGATCGACCGCTGGCTCACCGAGGACCCGGAGCTGAGCGAGTTCGGCGCCGAGCCCGCAACCGCGAAGGCGCTCGTCAAGGCATGGCAAGCATCCACAGGTGGCACCACCGAATGCATCTTCCGGGAGGCGCTGCATTCGCTGACGAGGGTGAGCGACCCGCCTGGCCCGGCAACGGGCCGACTTCGTCAGGCGACCGACGAGGACCGTCAGCTCCTCGTTCAATGGGAGGTCG
Organism: uncultured Solirubrobacterales bacterium; assembly: GCA_963805095.1. GTDB lineage: Bacteria > Actinomycetota > Thermoleophilia > Solirubrobacterales > Solirubrobacteraceae > Palsa-465. The sequence goes on along the minus strand of CAWDSW010000003.1, from coordinate 1,029,800 downwards.
CGTTCGGCGTTGAGACGGGCCTCGGCCAGACGGAACAGGCAACCGCGATCGTCGATCGACGTCTCGGCGCCCGCCAGCAGTTCATCTGGGACGACGGCCGCCCAACCTCAACGCTCGGCCACACTGCCCAGATCGCGGGCACCGTCCGGATCGGTTCCGTCTACACGCCCCCCGAGCTCCGAAATCGCGGCTATGCGAGCGCCGCGGTGGCGGCGCTGAGCAGGCTCCTGCTGGTTTGCGGCGCGGAGCGGTGCATGCTGTTCACCGATGTCGCAAACCCGACCTCGAACCGCATCTACGCCTCGATTGGATACGTCAAGTTCGCCGACTGGGAGCAGCACCGCCTGCTGAGATGACCACGCCAGAGGTCACGCCCCGGCGGCCACCTTGAACGGCTCGCCGGCGAACGCCGCCCGGATCAGCGCCTCGACCTGCGCGGGTGGGAATGGGTCGGGCAGCGCCGCAAGCGCCTCCCCCACGAGCTCGACCGCCTCGTCGAGCTGATCGTCGCGAAGCCCCAGCTCACGCAGCGAGCGCGGAGCCTCGAGCCGCTCGTTCAGGTCGCTCAACGCCGCTGCAGCGCTCAGGCTCGCGTCGGGCTCGGCGGCACCGCCGATTGCCGCCGCGATCCGGGCATCCGCCCCGTCGACCCGCGGTGCCGCGACCGCGGCGGCATACGGCAGCACCACCGTGTGGGTCTCGGCATGCGGCAGGTTGTAGGCGCCCCCGAGCACATGGCAGATCTTGTGATGCACGTAGGAGCCGACGTTCGCAAACGCCGTTCCGGCGAGCCAGGCTCCGTACAGCGCCTGGGAGCGCGCCTGGATCGAGAACGGGTCGGCCACGACCGCGGGCAATCCAATCGCCAGCGCCCGGATCGACTCCTCCGCGATCAGCGACGTGACTGGGTTGCGCCGCGGGCTCCACAGCGCCTCGGCGCTGTGCGCCACCGCGTTCATGCCGCTCGTCCCCGACAACCCCGGGGGCAACGTCAGGGTCAATTCGGGGTCGTAGACGACCAGCTTCGGGAGCACCCGACGGTCGGTTCCGGTCGTCTTGCGGGATCGGTCGGTGAGGCCCCACACCGGCGTGACCTCGGAGCCCGCGTACGTGGTCGGGACCGCGATGATCGGTACCCCCAACTCGAGTGCGATCGCCTTCGCGGTGCCGGTCGTTGAACCACCGCCCACGCTGAGGACGCCGTCGGCAGCCGCCGCCCGGGCCGCCGCCCGTGCCTCCTCGGCGACTTCGACCGGCACGTGTGGGAGGACGCGCGAGAACCGAGCGACGACAAGTCCGTCGAGCGCCCCGACGATCCGGTCGGCGAGACCCGCCTCGGCCTCGGCGGCGACGAGCAGCAACCGGTTCGCTCCGACCGCCCGCACCGCATCGACGAACCGCGAACCCCCCGAGGCTCCCTCGCCGAACACCACGTGGTTCGCGATGCCTGCGTACTCGAAGTCCCAAAACTCACCAGTCATCCGCAGCACACGGTAATCGATGACCATCGGCCATTCGCGGCAGTGCGTAGGATCGACTCACGGATAACGCAAACCAGCGAGGAGCAGCGTGGCATCCGAGCCCGTAACAACCACCGTAGAGGGACTCAGGCAATGCATCGGGCGCCAACTTGGGCCCACAGAGTGGCGGGAGATGACGCAGGCCGAGGTGAACCGGTTCGCCGATCTGACCGGCGACCACAACTTCATCCATGTCGACCCAGAACGCGCCGCAGAGACGTTGTTCGGGGGAACCATCGCTCACGGCTTCTACGGCCTCGCGCTACTTGCGTCGGCGACGCAGCTCTTGGATGTCACCGACTCAGCGGCGAACATCAACTACGGGCTCGACAGGGTGCGCTTCCCGGCGCCGCTCCCGGTCGGCAGCGATTGGCGCTGCACCGCCGAAATCACGGAGGTGACCGAGGTGCGCGGCGGCGTTCAGGCCAAGATCGCGGCCACGATCGAGGTCAAGGGCTCCGACCGGCCGGCGGTTGCAGCCGAGTGCCTGTTCAGGTTCCTGCGATGACCGAGATGAGAGTTGACGGCAAGGTCGCGGTCGTGACCGGTAGCGGGCGCGGGCTCGGACGCGCGTACGCCATCGCGCTGGCGGCCGCTGGCGCCGCCGTCGTCGTCAACGACATCGATGAGGCCTCGGCGGCGGAGACCGCGAACATGATCACCGCCGCTGACGGACAGGCCGTCACGGAGATTGCCGCGGTCGGGGAAAGTGCCGCCGCGCAGCAGCTCGTTGACCGCGCCGTCGCCGAGTTCGGACGACTGGACGTGATGGTCACCAACGCCGGCGTGCTCCGCGACCGGGTGCTGTGGAAGATGAGCGACGAGGATTTCGACGTCGTGATCAGGACCCACCTGCGGGGCACCTTCACCTGTGCGCGCGCCGCCGCGATCAGGATGCGCGAGCAGGGCGAGGGCGGACGGATCATCACCGTCGGTTCGCCGACCGGGCAGTTCGGCAACTTCGGCCAGACCAACTACGCGGCCGCCAAGGCGGGCATCGTCGGGATGCTGCGGACCTGGGCACTCGAGCTGGCCCGCAGCGACATCACCGTCAACACGATCGTCCCAACTGCCTGGACCGAGATGACGGCGACGATCCCGATCTACGCACCGCTGGTCGCGCCGGCTGCAGCCGGTGAGCCGTTCCCGCGGGAGGTCCGCCGGCAGCACGCGGTGGGAATGCCGGACGAGTGCGCGCCGCTGGTCGTGTTTCTCGCCTCCGACGCCGCCGCCGAGCTCACGGGTCAGGCGCTCGGGATCGGTGGCGACAAGCTGACGCTCTACACGCACCCCGCGGAGGCGGAAGTCGTCTATCGCGAGGGTGGCTGGAGCGCCGGGCAGATCGCCGAGGCATGGAAGGCGAAGCTCGCGCCGCTCCGCCAGGGCTACGGAATGCAGCTTCCGCCGCTCGAGCTCGAGGACGTGGGGACCAGCCCGTGACGCTCGAGCTCGAGACGATCGTCGCGGTTGACGTCCACGTTCACGCGGAGCGCAACCACGACGAGCCGCAGGACCCGGTCACCACCGAGATCCTGGATGCGGCCGCCACGTACTTCGGCGGCCACCCGCCGCAGCCAAGCGCCCAAGAGGTGGCCGAGTACTACCGGGAGCGCCGGATGCTGGCGGTGATCTTCAACGTCGACGACGAGGCCGGTATGGGCCGTCGCCGCCTAGGTAACGGCGAGGTGCTGAAGGTCGCGCGGGCCAACCCCGACGTCCTGATCCCATTCGCGAGCGTCGACCCGCACAAGGGCAAGCTCGCCGTCAGGGAGGCACGAGAACTAGTGCAGCAAGGTGTCAAGGGCTTCAAATTTCACCCCAACACTCAGGCGTTCTGGCCGAACGACCGAAGCTTCTATCCGCTGTACGAGGTGATCGCGGAGGCTGGACTGATCGCGCTGTTTCACTCGGGCACGACCGGGATCGGAGCGGGCATGCCGGGAGGCGGTGGGGTCAGGCTGAAGTACTCAAACCCGATGGCGATCGATGACGTCGCGGCCGACTTCCCGGGGCTCGACATCATTCTTGCCCATCCCTCGTTTCCGTGGCAAGAGGAGGCACTTGCGATTTCGGTGCACAAGCCAAACGTATACATCGACCTGTCAGGTTGGTCGCCGAAATACTTCCCGGAAATTCTCGTGCAGTACATCAACACCCGACTGTCACACAAGATGTTGTTTGGGTCCGACTACCCCCTGATCACCCCCGACCGCTGGCTGGCGGACTTTGAGAAGCTGCCGATCAAGGATGAGGTGAAACCGCTGGTCTTGCGCGAGAACGCGATCAGGCTGCTGAAGCTCTCTGCCTGAAGTCAGGCGCTGTCGGCGGTGAGGTCATTGAACCGGTCGAGCGGGCGACATCTCGGCCGATCCCAACCAGTGCGGTTAGATTTGCCGCAGAGCGCGACGGAGGAGAGAGCGAGATGGCTACGACTGAACTCGTCAGGCAGCAACTGCTGATCGGCGGCAGGTGGACGGACGCGAGCGACGGTCGCACCTATGACCAGCACTTCCCGTATACGGGCGAGCCAGTCGGGGCTGCGGCCGCCGCCGGTCGAGCCGACGCCCGGGCGGCAGTCGACGCAGCTGCGGCGGCGTTCGGCGAGTGGTCGAGGAGCGCCCCTGGCGAGCGGCGCAAGATTCTGCTGAAGGCTGCTGAGCTGCTGGGCGAGCGCGCGCCGGAGATCGCCGGGATCCTCACCGAGGAGACGGGCGGCATATTCGGCTGGGGCATGTTCAACTGCGAGCTGGCCGCCGGGATGCTGCGCGAGGCGGCGGCGCAGGCGTATGGCCTGGTCGGCGAGGTAATCCCCTCCGACGTGCCCGGCAAGCTCGCGATGGGTATCCGCGCCCCGGCAGGAGTGGTCGTCGGGATCGCACCTTGGAATGCGCCGGTGATCCTCTGCACAAGGGCGCTGGCGACGCCGCTCGCCTACGCCAATACCGTCGTGCTCAAGGCCTCGGAGCTGTGCCCGCGAACCCATGCCGCGGTCGTCAGCGCGGTCGTCGACGCCGGCCTCCCCGCTGGAGTTCTGAATCTGATCACGAACGCGCCGGAGGACGCCGCCGAGGTGGTCGACGAGCTGATCGCGCACCCCAAGACCCGACGGATCAACTTCACCGGCTCCTCGCGGGTCGGCGCGATCATCGGCGAGAAGGCCGGCCGCCACCTGAAGCGGGTGCTGCTGGAGCTCGGCGGGAAGGCGCCCCTGATCGTGTTGAGAGACGCCGACCTCGAACGCGCGGCGGCGGCGGCAAGCTTCGGCTCTTTCTTTCATCAGGGGCAGATCTGCATGTCGACCGAGCGGATCGTCGTCGACCGGTCAGTCTCCGATGCCTTCACCGACGCCCTCGCCGCCCGGGCGCGGGCGCTGACTGTCGGAGACCCGCGTGCTTCGGAAACCCAGATCGGGCCGCTGATCAACGAGGCGGCCATGCAGCGGGTCTCCGAGCTGGTCGGCGACGCACTCGCCAAGGGCGCTACGGCGCTCACCGGCGGCGAGCCGGACGGCCCGGTATTCCCACCAACCGTGCTAAAGGGCGTGACCTCTGAAATGCGGGTCTACAGCGAGGAATCATTCGGCCCGCTGGCAGCGGTGATCGAGGTCGACGGTCCTGACGAGGCGGTGCAGGTCGCCAACGACACCGAATACGGACTGTCGTCTGCGATCTTCAGCGAGAACGTCCCGGCCGCGCTCGAGCTGGCACAACGGATCGAGAGCGGGATCTGTCACATCAACGACACGACCGTCCAGGACGAGCCGCAGATGCCATTCGGCGGCGTCAAGGCCAGTGGCTTCGGGCGCTTTGGCGGGCGCGCCGCCCTCGAGGAGTTCACCGAGCTCCGCTGGATCTCGGTGCAAGAGCTTCCACGCCAGTATCCGATCTAGAACGTCATTCGAAATGATTCGCTGATGGCTGAGCTGTTGTCGTTGCATGACGGGGTCGCCGCGGTCGTTAGAGACGGCGACGCGGTCGCGCTTGAGGGGTTCACGCACCTGATCCCGTTCGCAGCCGGACACGAGCTGCTGCGGCAAGGGCGCCGCGATCTGGAGCTGATCCGGATGACCCCGGACATCCTCTACGACCAAATGATCGGCATGGGGGCCGCCCGCAAGCTCGTCTTCTCCTATGGCGGCAATCCTGGGGTTGGCTCGCTGCACCGATTCCGTGACGCGATCGAGCACGGCTGGCCGCACCCGATCGAGCTCGAGGAGCACAGCCACGCGGGGATGGCGAACCGCTACGCGGCCGGCGCGGCGCGGCTTCCGTTCGCTGTGATGCGCGGCTACGTTGGAACCGACCTGGTGTCGCACACCCGGGTGGCGGCGATCACCTGCCCGTTCACCGGCGAGGAGCTGGTCGCGGTCCCGGCACTCGCCCCGGACGTGGCGATCGTGCACGCCCAGGAGTCGGATCCTCACGGGAATGTTCAGATCTGGGGGATTCCGGGGGTGCAGAAGGAGGCGGTGCTGGCCGCAGCGAGGTCGCTGGTGACCGTCGAGCGCGTCGTCGACCAACTGGTACCGCGACCCGGTGGGATAGTGATCCCAGGCTGGACGATCGACGTCGTCGCCGAGGCACCCCAGGGATCGCGCCCGTCCTACAGTCTCGGGATCACCCAGCGGGACAATGACTTCTACAGATTCTGGGACGGTGTCAGCCGCGACCGGGACGCGTTCGTGGCGTGGATGGAGGAAAACGTCCTAGATGACTGATTTCCCTGAAGCGGGAGCGAGAGATCGATGAGCACCACCCAACGGGCCGCCTCCGGCGAGGTTCAGACGATCACCGCGGCGCGCTGGCTCGAGCACGCCAACAGCGTTTTCATCGGGGTTGGCAAACCGAGCACCGCGGCGATCCTGGCGCGGCAGCTGTACAACCCCGAGCTCGTGTTGGTGTATGAGTCGGGGACGATCGGCGCCAAGCCATTTCACATTCCACTGTCGATCGGTGACGGAGAGCTCGCGGAGACGGCCGACTTCGTCGTGTCGGTACCGGAGATGTTCAACTATTGGATCGGAGCCGGCCGCGTCCAGGTTGCGTTCCTCGGCGCGGCCCAGGTCGACCGGTACGCGAACCTGAACTCGACGGTGATCGGCGACTATGACCACCCACGGACCAGGTTGCCGGGCGCGGGCGGGGCCCCGGAAATCGCGTCGAGCTGCGACGAGGTGATCGTCGTCGCCAACCACGACACTCGGACGTTCGTCGAACAGCTCGACTTCATCACGACCGTCGGTTACGGCGACGGCGCTGGCGCGCGGGACCGTCTCGGGTTCCGCGGCAGGGGACCCACGGCGGTGATCACCGACCTCGGGGTTCTCGAGCCCGACCCTGCCACCAAGGAACTCGCGCTCACGCAGCTTCACGACGGTGTCACCGTCGAGCAGGCACGCGAGGCGACGGGGTGGAAGCTACGCGTCGCCGCCGAGGTCCGGACGACCGCGCCCCCGACGGAGGTCGAGCTTGCGGCTCTGCGTGAGCTGATGAGCCGGTGATGAGCGAGATGAACGCGACCGAGGAACCCGAGACCAGGCAGATGTACGACCCGGTCGCCGATACGCCGACCGGCTACGCGGGCGACCCCGAGGGCGTTCACCCGTCGCTGCACTACCCGCCGTACAAATCCGCCCGGTTGCGGCACCCGAAGCGGCCGCTGATCTACCTGCCACAGACTGTGACCGAGATCACCGGACCGCAACTCGCGCCGGCCCTGCACCTGCAAGAGACCGACAACGACCTGACCGTCCAGGGCTCCGGCGAGCCGATCGGCGAGCGGATCACCGTCACTGGACATGTGTACGACACGGAGGGCAAACCACTGCGGGACACGCTGGTCGAGATCTGGCAGGCGAACGCCGCCGGCCGCTACCAGCACCGCTGGGATCGCTGGGACGCGCCGCTGGACCCGAACTTCAAGGGGGCTGGAAGGTGCCCGACCGACTCCGAGGGCCGGTACCGCTTCATCACGATCAAGCCGGGGCCGTATCCGTGGGGCAACCACTACAACGCGTGGCGGCCCGCGCACATCCATTTCTCGCTGCTCGGGCGCGCGTTTGTCCAGCGGCTGGTGACCCAGATGTACTTCCCCGGCGACCCGCTCTTTCCATATGACCCGATCTTCAACTCCGTCCGCGACGAACGGGCACGCGAGCGGATGGTCTCGACGTTCTCGATCCACGACACGGTCCCGAACTGGGCGGCGGCCTACCACTTCGACATCTACCTGCGCGGTCCCGGCGAGACGCCCTTTGAGCAGGCACATTGAGCTTCCTACCGACCCCATCGCAGACGGTCGGGCCGTATTTCGCGATCTGCCTGCCGTTCGACGGCCAGGAACTCGTCGTCCCTGAGGGCACCCCCGGCAGCTTCAGGATTTTCGGCACGGTCTACGACGGCGCATCGGAGCCGATCCCCGACCACGTGATCGAGACGTGGCAACCCGACCCTGAAGGCCGGTTTGCCGACCTGCACGGCCGCGGCGGCGCCTCGCAGATGGCTGGCTTTCGCGGCTTTGCACGCCACGCCGAGGAGGACGGAGAGGGCAACTGGGAGATCGTGACCGTCAAGCCCGGCCGCGTTCCTGGGCCAGTCGGCGAGCTCCAGGCGCCGCACATCGACGTCACCGTGATGGCGCGCGGGATGCTCCACCGGGTCGTGACGCGGATCTACTTCGCCGACGAGTCCGACGCCAACGCCACCGACCCGGTCCTCGCGAGCGTCCCGGCCGACCGGCGCCAGACGCTCCTCGCGCAACCGACCGACGGCGGCTACCGGTTCGACATACGGATCCAGGGCCACGACGAGACGGTCTTCTTCCACGTCTGAGATCCGTGCCGGTCGAAAAACACAAACGTCAGTTGTGGAATTCGACCCGCACAGTGCGAGAGGCCACCTTTGACGTGATGCGGCGGCACGGACTGACACGCATCTTCGGCAACCCGGGATCGACTGAGATCCCGTTCCTGGTCGACCTTCCGAGCGACATCGAGTTCGTGATGGCGCTGCACGAGGGGTCGGTCGTCTCGATCGCGACGGGCTACGCGCTCGCGCGTAACGAACCGTCGTTCGTGAACCTGCACACCACCCCGGGGCTCGGCAACGCGGTAGCCGCGATCGCTAACGCACGTGACTTCCACGCGCCGCTGGTGATCGTCGTCGGCCAGCAGGATCGCCGGCAATTGTTCATGGAGCCGTTCCTGGCGGGCCGTGCGCTCGAGCGGCTCGTCGGCGAGTATCCGGTCTGGTCCAGCCTGCCGGTGCGCGCCCAGGATGTCCCGGGCACGATCGCGCGTGCCTACCACGAGGCGAAGGCCGGCGGCGGCCCGGCCCTCGTCGTCGTCCCGATGGGCGACTGGGAGGAGCCCGCCGACGAGCTGGCAGCGGCGGCCCCAACGGTTGTGGTGCGCCCCGGCAACGTTTCTGTCGAGCAGCTCGACCCGCTGGTCGAGCTGCTCGAAGCAGCGCGGTCGCCGGCGATCGTCGTCGGGGCCGGGGCCGACACCCCCGAGGGTTGGCAGGCGGCCGCGGCGCTGGCGGAGCGGCTGCGATGCCCCGTCTGGCACGAGCCGTTCTGCGCTCGCTCGGGATTTCCCCAGGATCACCTGCAGTTCCTAGGTCACCTGCACTGGCGCCGGCGTCTGATGCGCGAGTCGCTCGCGCCCCACGACACCGTCCTGGCGCTCGGCACCAGCGCGTTCCACCTCTACTTACTCGACGAGGCAGCGCCCCCAGTGGTCGATGGGACCCGCGTCGCGGTCATCACCGCGCGCTCCGAGGAGGCCCATCGCAGCCCCGCCGAGGTGGCCGTGGTCGGACCGGTCGCCGAGGTCTGCGCGGCGCTGGCGTCGCAAGTCGCGCAGCGTCACGGCGAGCTCCGCAAGCGCGCGCCGGCGCCGGTCGCGCCGGCACCGCCCGGCCCCGGCGAGCCGCTGCAAAGCGTCCATGTGCTCGATGCGCTCGCCGCCCGGTTGCCTCGAGACGCGGTCGTGCTCGAGGAGGCGCCTTCGGCCCGGCCCGAGCTGCTCGACCGGCTCCCGACACGCACCCCCGGGGGCTTCCTCAGCGTCCCGAATGGCGCCCTCGGGTTCGCGCTCTCCGGCGCGATCGGAGTCAGGATGGGTCAGGCAGACCGCGGCGTTGTCGCGATTCTCGGCGACGGCGCCGCCATCTTCGGGATCCAGGGTCTGTGGAGCGCCGCCGAGTACGGCTCCGGGATCGTGCTGATCGTGCTTGCCAACGGCTCCTACGGCGTGATGGACGAGCAGGCCGCCGCTCGCGATGGGCGCGCCCCGTGGCCCCAGTTTCGCGGAGTCGACATCGCGGGGATGGCCAGAGCCTTCGGCTGCCCCGCGATCCGGGTCGAGAGCCACGCGCAGCTGATCGAGACTCTTGACGAGGAGCTCACCGGGCTCAGCGAGCGGGCACAGCCGATTCTGATCGAGGTCGTGGTCGCGTCATGATCGGAGACATCATCTGGTCGCCGCCTGCGGATATTCGCGAGACGACCGAGATCGGCCGACTGATGAACTGGTTCGAGGACCGGCGCGGCGTCGAGCTCAAGGATTACGAGGCGCTCTGGAGGTTTTCCGTTGAGGACCTGGAGGGTTTCTGGGGCGGGCTCGCGGAGTTCTACGGGATCCGCTTTCGCAGCCCGTATCGGCGGGTCCTTGCGGATCGGACGATGCCCGGCGCGCGCTGGTTCACCGGCGCACGGTTGAACTACGCCGAGCACCTGGTTGGGCTCGACGAGGACCGTGATCGCGTCGCGGTGCTCGCCCGTTCACAGACACGAGCGCCGGTCGAGCTGACATTTGGCGAGCTTCGGGAGCAGGCCGCCCGGGCGCGGGCTGGGCTGCAACGGTTGGGTGTCGGCGAAGGCGACCGTGTCGTCGCGTACATGCCGAACATTCCGGAGACGCTGGTCGCGTTCATCGCGGTTGCCAGCCTCGGAGCGATCTGGGCGACGTGTGCACCCGAATTCGGGCCGCGCAGTGTGATCGACAGGTTTGCCCAGATCGAGCCGAAGCTGTTGCTGGCTGTGTCTGCGTACGGCTTCCGCGACCGCAACGTCGACCGGCGTGACGAGGTCGCGGCGATCCGAGCCGGGCTGCCGACCCTGCAGCACGTCGTGTCGGTGCCCTACGGGGACGGCGATCCCCTCCCTGACGCGGTGGGCTGGGGCGACCTGCTCGCTACAACAGGCCCGCCCACCCCGCCCACCCCGCTCGAGTTCGATCCGGTGCCGTTCGACCACCCGCTTTACGTGCTGTTCTCCTCGGGGACGACCGGCTTGCCGAAGGCGATCGTGCATGGCCACGGCGGGCAGCTGATTGAGCACCACAAGAACCAGGGGATCACCTGGGACCTGAAGCCGGGTGGGCGGCTGCTCTGGTTCTCGACGACCGCCTGGATGATGTGGAACGCGCTCGTCTCGGGGCTGCTGCTGCGCGCCTCGATCGTGATGCTCGACGGCGACCCCGCCTGGCCCGACCTCCTGCAGCAGTGGCGACTCGCAGAGGAGCTGCGGCCAACGGTGATGGGAGTCAGCCCGCCGTTCCTGATGGCATGTCGGAAGGCGGGGCTGATGCCCGGACGCGACCTCGACCTCAGCTCGATCCGGATCCTGTGCACCGCCGGCTCGCCGCTGCCCGCCGAGGGCTACCGGTACGTGTACGAACACATGTCGCCCGAGACGATGCTGCTGAACGGCTCGGGCGGGACGGACATGTGCACCGGGCTGGTGGGCGGGTGCCTGGCGCAGCCGGTCTACGAGGGCGAGATCTCGGGGGCCTCGCTCGGAGTCGACGCGCACGCGTTCGATGCCGGCGGCAACGAGGTGATCGGCGAGCTCGGCGAGTTGGTGATCACCTCGCCGATGCCATCAATGCCCGTCAGGCTGTGGGGAGACGAGGATGGAAGCCGGTATCGGCGCTCCTACTTCGATCGCTATCCGGGCGTCTGGCGCCACGGTGACTGGATCATGTTCACCGATCGCGGGAGCTGCGTCGTGACCGGACGCTCCGACGCGACCCTGAACCGCGGCGGGGTGCGGCTGGGCACGGGTGAGTTCTACGCGGTTATCGAGGACCTGCCCGGGGTCCTCGACGCACTCGTCGTCCACCTCGAGGACGACGGTGGGGGCAGCGGCGAGCTGCTGCTGTTCGTCGTGTCCGCCGACGGGGTCGCGGCAGACGACGAGCTGGCGGCGCTGATCGCCGGAGCGCTGCGAGCGCAGCTTTCCCCCCGGCACGTTCCCGACCGGATCCTCGCCGTCCCGGCGATCCCGCGGACCCTCACCGGCAAGAAGCTCGAGATGCCGATCAAGCGCATCCTGCAGGGCGAGCCGGCCGAGCACGTCGCCAGCCGCAGCTCGCTCGCCGACCCGGCCGCGCTCGACACTTTCGTCGAGCTGGCGTCGAAGCTCCGCGCCCCGCCGACGTAGGCGTCGCACGGATACGATCTCCTCTCCCTGGCGCAGAGGAGAAGAGATGGCGCGGATAGTGCTGGTCCACGGGGCGTTCAGCGGCGCCTGGAACTGGGAGCCCGTGCTGCCCGGCCTCCGAGCGGCTGGGCACGAGGTGGAGGCGTTCGACCTGCCCGGGCAGGGCGCCGACACGACGCCTGTCGGCGACGTGTCGCTCGATCGCTACGCCTCACGCGCGTGTGAGGTGCTGATTGGGAGCCCACCCGCCCCGCCGGCTGTGCTCGTCGGCCACAGCATGGGCGGGATGGTCGTCACCCAGGCCGCCGCTCGCGTCCCGGAGCAGATCACGGCGCTGATCTATCTCGCCGCGTTCATCCCGAACGACGGCGAGAGCCTGCTCGACCTCACCCGCCTACCGGAGGCGGCGGGGGACATGATCCAGGCCAACCTCGTCGTCGCAGGGGAGCCGCCGGTCGCGACCCTGCCCGATGACGCCGCGCGCGAGGCGATCTACCACTGCTGCACCGAGGAGCAGGCAGCCTGGGCGGTTGCGCGGCGCGGGCCACAGCCCGCCGCGCCGATGGGGCAGCCGTTCCGGCTCGAGCCGGCCAAGGCGTCGGCGTTCGCGGCGTTGCCGCGACGCTATGTGGTGACGTTGCGAGACCGCTGCCTGAGGCTGCCGATGCAGCGACTGCTGCTCGAGCGCGCGGGCTGTGATCCGGTGATCGAACTCGACACAGACCACGCTCCGCAGCTGTCGCGTACCGATGAGCTCGTGGCCGCGCTCGACTCGCTGGCGGCGCTGTCCTGACGATCGGGCCTGGCTACCAGTTGGTGTCGGCGTCGTCGAGCGTGACCAACGACGCGCCGGGAAGGCGAGCGAACATCTCGCGGTGGTGACGGACGATCTCCAGGTTCGTCAAGGCCAGCCGTGCGTGCTCGCGCGCCACAGCCTCAGCGCGTGTCCCCTCTCGCGCCGAGATCGCTTCAAGCAAGGCGGCGTGCTGGCGGTGGGCGACGAGCAGGATGGCGTATGACTCCGGCATCTCCGCCGCCGGCAGGATGAACGCGCTGGGCCCCGCGAACGGCAGCGCGGCCACGCCCGCCAGGGCGCGTTCGAGCACCGAGCTTCCCGCCAGCGCGAACGCGCGAGTATGGAAGCGTTCGTTCAGCTCGACGTAGTCGTCGAAGCTATCGACACCGCCGGGGGTGCCCAGCACCACCCCGATTCGGTCATTGAGCTCGGCGAGTGCCCGCAACTCCCGCCGCGGCGCTCCCCGTTCGGCGGCGAAGCGGGCGGCCGTCCCCTCCAGCACGCCACGCAGCTCGATCGCATCAACGATCTCGCGCGCGGTGAAGGCCCGGACCACGTATCCACCCGTGGGCAGTGGCTCCAGCAGCCCCTCGTGCTCGAGCGCCGCCAGCGCGAGCCGCAGCGGCGTGCGAGAGACCCCGATCCGCTCCACCAGCGGTAGCTCGGACATCCGCTCGCCCGCCTTGAACTGGCCGCTGAGGATCTGCTCGCGGAGCGTCAGTAGCGCCCGGGTGATCTGCGACCGATCGGGCTTTTCGGTCAACGCAGCCATTGCCCGCGGGAGCGTAACCCAACCGCATGAAGTTCACGCCGCCTGCATGCAGAATGCCCTTCGTTACGCGGGTTTATGCGCGTGATTGGAGCGCGTTAGCGTACGTTGCATGCAGTTGCGGCGATCGACTACCATCGGCGCCACCTCGCCTGTGGAGGCGAGGGGGGACCTTCGCCTGCGAGGGAGAGGAGTGAGGAAAACGATGCATCAATACGCCCTGCGCGTTCGCTGGGGGGTCGGCCTCTTGGCCGCCATTGGCGCGTGCATGATCGTTGGTTTTGCAATCAGTTCGAGCAGCCAGGCGGCGCCCACGGCGTCGGCAGCCGCCTCGGCGACGTCGTCGTGTGGACCTAAGCCCGGCGTTGCCGCCAAGGGCAGCCCGATCACACTCGGCGCGATCAACACGAAGCAACCGGGAACGGACTTCACGGATATCGAGAACATGGAAGGCGCCTACTTCGCGTGCGTCAACGCGAACGGCGGTGTCAAGGGTCACCCGATCAAGCTGATCAAGCTGACCGAGCCGACTCAGCCCGCGCAGATCGCGGCTGACGCCAAACAGCTCGTCTCCGACCACGTGCTCGGCATCTCGGGCACTTCCAGCATCCTCGAGTGCACGATCAACTACAAGTACTGGGAGAAGATGAAGTACAAGGTGATCGCCGCCGGCATCGCCCCCGAGTGCTATGGGACGCCGAACTACGCCGACGTCAACATGGGGCCGCGGTACAGCTCCGACGGCGCCCTCCAGTACGTGCTCACACTGCATCCGAACAAGATCGTGTTCGACCAGTCGAACGTGCCGGGCACCGGCTACATTGCCGCCGGTCCGAACGCGCTGGCCAAGAACGCGAAAGTGCCGATCACCGACCTGACCGAGAACGTGCCGATCACGGACGCCAACTCAGTTGCGCTGAAGGAAGTTCAGGACGCGGGCCAGAACGGGGCAGTTGTTCTCAACTTCACGCCCCCGGAGGCGCTGCTCATCCTCCAGGCCGCCCAGAAGCTGAACATCGAGAACAAGGTCAAGGCGTGGGCGTGCTCGACCCCGTGCGACACCGACTTCCTTGCCAAGTCACTCGGCCCCCAGTGGAACGGCAAGTTGTTCGTCAACGCCGAGCTGACCCCGCCCGACGTGACCAACACCCCGACGATGAAGCTCTACAAGGCGATCCTGTCGCAGTACGGCAAGGACGTCTCCGGCGGGATCGGTAGCTTCAGCCAGATGGGATTCACGATGGGCAAGATCGCTACGTACGCCCTCAACACGATCAAGGGTGGATACACGAAGAAGAGCGTCAACGCGGCTTTTGAAGCCGTGAAGAACTACAAGACAGGGATGCTCTGCCAGCCGTGGACCTATGGTCCGTACAAGCTGCACATCGCGAACAACGCCGACTACACGGTGACCCCGAAGAACGGGAAGATGGTGACCAAGCAGGGCTGCACCAACATCAGCTCCGTCGACCCGCAGATCGCGGCTTACCGCAAGGCGATCAAATGAGGTCAGACTGCTGACGAAATGACCGGCCACAGATAGCGATCAGGGCTTCGGGAGCGAATGCCGAGCTGGAGTGAGTTTCAGCCATTCCTAGTGACCGGCCTGGCGCTCGGCGGTGTGTATGCACTGTCGGGCGTCGGGATGGTCGTGCTGTACCGGGCAACCGGCGTGCTGAACCTCTCATTCGGAGCGGTGGGCGCGATGGGGGCCCTGATCGCGTGGCAGGGGATCAACGTTTGGGGGCTGTCGGAGGGACTCTCCTGGTTGATCTGTGTCGCCTTCGCGGCCGTTATCACGCTTGCCTATGGCCTCGTCTTCGGAATCGCGCTCGCCAAGCGCGATCCGCTTGTCAAGGCGGCGGCGACGCTCGGCTTCGCGCTGCTGTTGCTGGGGGTGATGAGCCTGCTGTGGACGACGAGCGGCGGCGCGTCACGGTCGCTGACGCTGCCATCGGACGACAGCGGCTTCATGGTCGGACAGGTCCAGGTCGTCTGGACCGACGTGATCGCACTCGGCGGCGGGCTCGTGCTGACGGTCGGGACGGCGCTGTTCCTCCGTTTCACCAAGCTCGGGACGGCGATGCGAGCAATGGCCGGCGACCGCGAGATCACGGCGATGCTCGGCGTGCCGGTCAACCGGGTGCTGGCGATCGCGTGGTTCGGCTGCGGGGTACTGTCGGGGATCGCCGGCCTGCTGTTGGCGGACCTGGTGGCGCTCGACCCGACGACGCTGACGTTCCTCGTGATCTCGTCGGTCGCCGCCGCTCTGATCGCGCAGCTCCGGTCGATCGCGGTGACATTCATCGCCGCGATCGTGATCGGCGTCGTCGACTCGATGGCAACACCTGTCTTGGCGATCACCAACTACCGCGACATGACTCCGTTCGTCCTCGCCACGATCGCGCTGCTGGCGCAGTCCACCAGGACTGGGATCTCGCTCGACAGGGAAGGGATTTGAAGGCTCAGTGTCAGTCGTCTCAGAGGACGAACCCCCAGCCGTGAACCCGGCCGACGCCGCGGACAGCGCCAAGCCATGGTCGCCCCGCAGGCTCGGGCCCCGGACCGCGACGCACCTCGGCGTTGTCACGGTGCTGTTTCTGTTCGTGCTGCTCGCGCTGCCGTCGATCCTCAGCCTGTACTACGTCGACGCGGTCACGCAGGTGGCGATCTTCGCGATCGTCTGCCTCGGGCTGGGCGTGCTGGTTGGCAGGGTCGGCATGGTTTCACTCGGCCAGGCGGCGGTGCTGGCGATCGGCGCCTGGGTCGGGGCGCGGCTGCTGTTCGCAACTGGGCTCCCCTACGAGGTCGTGATCCTGATGACCGGGTTGATCACGATGGTGATCGGCACCCTCGTCGGGCTGCCTGCGCTGCGGCTGCGCGGGCTGTATCTGGCGCTGATCACGCTGATGCTTGCCGGGGCGATCACAACCGTGCTGGCGACCACGAACTTCCCCAACGGCGGCGGTGGCTTCCTCGGCTACAACGGCACCTTCATCCACGCGCCGCCGATCCGCCGACCGGGGATAGCCGACTCCGACCCCGCGTTCCTGCGCTACTCGATCGTCGTCGCGGCGGTCATGTTCCTACTCGTGGTTGCGCATCTGCGCACCCGACCCGGGCGCGCCTGGGCTGCGATCCGCCAGAGCCATGCGGCCGCCCTGGCGGCCGGGATCAACGTCACCGCGTACAAGCTGTGGGCGTTCGCGCTCGCTTCGTTCGTGACCGGCGTCGCGGGCGCGCTGTTGGGACCTGCTGACCGCTACCTCTACTCGATCAACTTCCAGACGCAGGACTCGATCACGTTGTTGGCGGTCGTCCTGATGGGCGGCGTCTTCAACATCTATGGCGCCATCGTGGCAGCGCTTTTGATGCAGCTGCTGCCGGCGATCCTCAACCAAGTCGGCGTGTCGATCTACTGGGCCGACGTTCTCTTTGGGGTCGGCGCCCTACAGGTCCTGACGACGGCACCGGCGGGGATCATCGACCAGCTGCCCAAGGACCTCGCAAACCTCGGCCGGTTGGTGCTGCGCCTGTTTCGCCGCTCGACGGAGCCCGCTGGGAGCGCGGCGGAATGATCGAGGTATCGGAGCTCACCGTCCGGTTCGGCGGTGTCACTCCAATCGATGGCATGAGCGTCACCTTCGAGCAGGGCACCTGCGGCCTGATCGGCCCAAACGGAGCCGGCAAGACGACGTTCTTCAACGTGCTCAGCGGATTCGTTCGCCCGGCGGCCGGCAAGGTCCACGCATACGGAGAGGACCTGATCGCGATGGCGCACTTCAGACGCGCGCGATGGGGCGTAAGGCGCACCTTCCAGACCGAGCAGGCGATCGAACAACTGTCGGTTTTCGACAACGTCGCGATGCTGCACGAGCACTCGGGCCTGAGCCGGAGCTCCCGGCGGGAGGACACGCTGGCGGCGATCTCCTTCGTCGGCCTACGCGTCGACCCGGGCGACAAGGTCGGTACGCTCGGGGCGGCCAACCGCCGCCTGGTCGAGGTCGCGCGGGCGGTCGTCGGCAAGCCGCGAGTGGTCCTACTCGACGAGCCCGCCGCCGGGCTGCCCGACGAGGAGACCGCTCAGATGGGCGCGGTGATCCGCAAGATCCCAGAGCAGACCGGCGCCTTGGTGATCCTGGTCGACCACGATATGGAGCTCGTGTCGGCGTGCTGTGCCAATACCGCGGTGCTCGATTTCGGCAAGTTGATCGCGGCCGGACCGACGGCGCAGGTATTGCGCGACGAGCGCGTGATGCGTGCGTATCTCGGAACGGAGCCGCTGTGAGCACCGCTGACGCTGCACCGTCCGGCCGGAACGGACGGTGCGCTCCTGAGCCTCCAGAATCTGACGGTCGCCCGCGGTAACCGCGATGTGGTCCGCGGTGTCTCGATCGAGATCCCCGCCGGCGAGGTGACCACCCTGCTCGGTCCGAACGGCGCCGGCAAGTCGAGCCTGGTACTGGCGATTGCCGGCGTCCTGAAACCCCGTTCGGGCTCGGTGCTGCTCGACGGCCGCAACATCGCCGGCCAGCGGCCCGAACGGATCCGACGTGCAGGCCTCGCCGTCGTCCCGGAGGGACGGCGTTTGCTGCGTGACCTGACGGTCGAAGACAACCTCCAGATGGCGACCTATTCGCTGAGCAAGGAGCAGGCGGCGCGCGGGCGCACGCGGGCGCTGGAATTGTTCCCCGAGCTCGAGAAGCTGCTGCGCTCGCCGGCAAACTCACTGTCCGGAGGAGAGCAGCAGATGCTGGTGCTCGCCCAAGCGCTGGTCACCGGCCCCCGCTTCATCTGCATCGACGAGCTGTCGCTCGGGCTGGCGCCGGTTGTCGTCCAGCGACTGATTCCGGTGATCAGGGAGATCGCCGACTCGGGCACCGGCGTGCTCTTGATCGAGCAGTTCGCGACGATCGCGCTGGGTCTTGCAAACCGCGCCTACGTGATCGAGGGCGGCCGGCTGCAGTACTCGGGCCACGCTGCCGAACTTCGCGAGAAGCCAGACCTGCTGCACTCCGCCTACCTGTTGCGCGGTCAGACCGACCGCGTACCGGACGTCATCGCACAGCTCAGCGAGTGATGCCTCGATGCTCGCAGCGGTAACCGATGGGGTCGGGTCGGTCGCCGTGGTGGAGCGTGGCGACCCAGCCGAGCCGGGCCCCGGGGAGGTTCTGCTCGCACCCGAGGCGGTTGGGATCTGTGGCTCGGACTACCACTTCTTCCTCGGCGAGCTCTCGGCACAGGCGGGCGGCGACCAGTTCCCCCGTGTGCTCGGGCACGAGGTCGGTGCGCGGATCGTCGCCGTCGGGCCGGGATGTCGGGATCAACTCGCCCCCGACCAGCTGATCGCACTGTGGCCGCTCTTGGCGTGCGGCGATTGCTACCCGTGCAGCGTCGGGCGCCTGAATACATGCGACAACTTCAACCTGATCGGGATCCACCTCGACGGCGGTCTGCAGCAGCGGCTGCTCGTGCCCGAGACCCAGGTCTTCCCGATCTCGGTCCAGAGCCCGACCGTCGCGGCGCTCGTCGAGCCGCTGTCGGTTGCGGTCCAGGCTGTCCGCCGAGCGGCGGTCAGGGCGGGTGAGCGCGTCGTCGTGTTCGGCGCCGGCCCGATCGGGCAGTGCATCTGCCTGGTCGCGCGCGACCGCGGCGCCGAGGTGCTGGTGGTCGACATCGAGACCAGCCGGCTCCCGCTCAGCGCGGAGATGGGCGCCGACACGCTCGTGTGGACGTCTGCCGAAGATGTCGTTCGTGCTGCCAGAGAGTGGGCCCGCCCGTCGCGCCCGGCCGGGCCCGGCGGGCCCGGGGTCGTGTTCGACGCGACCGGTGCAGTGCCGGCGGTCGAAGCGATGCTCGAGATCGTCGCCTCAGCTGGACGCGCCGTGCAGGTCGGCATGTCCAACCAACACGTCGCGCTGCGGATCGGCCTGCTGACCGAGAAGGAGCTCGACCTGCTCGGCGTCAGCTGCTGCAATCACGACGGGTTCGACGAAGCAGTCCGAGTCGCCGAGCGCAACGAGCGGACGCTCGAGCGCCTCGTCAGCCATCGGTTCCCTTTGGAGCGCTTCCCCGAGGCGCTGCGCTTTGCGATCGACAACCCGCGAGACGTGCTGAAGGTGGTGATCCTGGATGACTGACGAGCGCGAGGAGCGCCAGGAGTCGGCGCTGCTGCTCGACGGCGGCGAGTGGTCCGGTCGGATCTATAGCGACGATTGGGTCGATGCGCCCGCGACGGTCGAGACGACCGAGCCGGCGACAGGAAAGGTGCTGGGGATCGCCGGAGTCGGCGATGTTGCATCGATCGCCCGCGCCAGTGCTTCAGCACGGAGGGCTCAGGTGGAGTGGGCAGCCTCCTCGCCGATCGAGCGAATCGCGGTGATCAGACGCGCCGCCGAGCTGCTCGAGCGCCACCGGGCAGAGCTCGAGCGGTGGCTGATCCGCGAGTCGGGGTCGGTTCTCGGCAAAGCCGCTCAGGAGGTGACCGCCTCGATCGGACAGCTCGATCTGGCTGCGGCGCTGATTTCCCACCCGCTCGGCCACGAACTGCCGTCGCTGACCCCGGGGCGCAGCAGCACCGCCCGGCGGGTCCCGGTCGGGACGATCGGCGTGATCACTCCGTGGAATTTCCCGATCGTGCTGGCGATGCGCTCGATCGGCCCGGCGCTCGTGCTCGGCAACACGATCGTGCTGAAGCCCGACCTCAATACTCCCGTCAGTGGCGGCGTCCTGATCGCCCGGATTTTCGAGGAAGCGGGCCTGCCCCCGGGAGTGATGCACGTGATCCCGGGCGGCCCCGAGGTCGGCGCGGCATTGACCGAGGATCCCCGGATCCGGATGATCTCGTTCACCGGCTCCACCGCGACCGGCCGGATCGTCGGCGCCGCGGCGGGACACATGCTCAAGCGCGTCGTACTCGAGCTCGGCGGCAACTGCCCGCTGGTCGTGCTCGACGACGCCGACGTCGACGCCGCCGCCTCGGCCGGCGCCTGGGGTTCGTTCCTCCACCAGGGGCAGATCTGCCTGGCGGTCAGCCGGCATCTCGTCCACGAGCGGATCGCCGATCGGTATCTCG
The DNA here is from genome assembly GCA_963805095.1 of uncultured Solirubrobacterales bacterium. Taxonomy (GTDB): domain Bacteria; phylum Actinomycetota; class Thermoleophilia; order Solirubrobacterales; family Solirubrobacteraceae; genus Palsa-465. The sequence continues at coordinate 1,009,194 of CAWDSW010000003.1, read as the reverse complement.
ACGCATTGACGGCACGAGCCGAGCGGCTACCGGTCGGAAACCCCGACACCGACGAGGTTGCCCTCGGGCCGATCATCAACGAGCGACAGGTGACGAGGGTGCAGAGGATCGTCGATGAGACGGTGGCGGCCGGCGCCGCGGCGCTGACGGGCGGCAAGGCCGACGGGCTCTTCTACCCGCCGACCGTACTCGCCGGCGTGACTCCGGAGATGGCCGCATTTCGCGAGGAGATCTTCGGCCCGGTCGCTCCGGTGACCACCTTCGCAAGCGACGACGAGGCGGTGGCGCTCGCCAACCAGACCGAGTACGGGCTCTCCGCGGCCGTGCAATCGGGTTCACGGTCGCGGGCGTCGCGGATTGGCGCGCGGCTCCACGCGGGCATGGTTCACATCAATGACCAGACGGTCAACGAGGAGCCGCCTGCGCCATTCGGTGGGTTCGGCGTCTCCAGCAACGGCGGCCACTTCGGCGGCGTCGCCAACCTGGAGCTGTGGACCGAGTGGCAATGGGTCACGGCGCGCGATCAGGCCTTGCCGTTCCCGTTCTGATGACACAGCGGCTTGCGAACAAGGTTGCCGTGATCACCGGTGGGGCAGGCAGCATCGGGCTCGCTAGCGCCCGAGCGCTGGTCGCCGAGGGCGCGAGCGTGATGCTCGTTGACCTCGATTCCGCCGCGCTCACGGGCGCTGCGGAGTCGATCGGTACGCGGTCGGTGGCGTCGCAGGTCGCCGATGTCACCGACGAGGCACAGGTGCACGCCGCCGTCGAGCAAACCCTCAACCGCTTCGGGGGACTCGACATCGCGTTCGCAAACGCTGGGGTTTATGGGATGCACGCGCCGATCACCGAACTGCCGCTGGAGGTCTTTCAGCGGGTGCTGTCGGTCAACGTCGTCGGCACCATGTTGCTCGCCAAGCACGCCTTGGCGGTGATGCGGCCGGGCGGCAGCTTGATCATCAACTCGAGCGTCGTCGGGGTTACGTCGTTCCCGGGCATTGCCGCATACGCGACGTCCAAGCACGCGTTGGTCGGACTCGCCCGCACCGCGGCCAGGGAGATGGCGCCGAAGGGAATCCGAGTGAACTCGCTGCATCCGGGGCCGGTCGACAACGACTTCCAGCATCGGATCGAGATGGAGGAGACCGGCGCTTCACTCGAGCGGTCCAGCGAGATCTTCGACGGTTTCATCCCCGTCGGCCGTCACGCCGACGCCGACGAAATCGCCGCCGCGGTCGTGTTCCTATCCTGCGACGAGTGCCGGTTCATGACCGGGGCGCAACTCGTCGTCGACGGCGGGTTGAGCATCTGAGCTGCGATGCACCCTTAGGCCCGCGATCGCGGGCTCAACTCGCATCGCGCCCACGCCGGACGCGGCGGGTCCAGCCGAGGTCGACGCCGACTGCGGCCACGCTACCGGCGCCCATGATGATTCCCATCGGCACGGCGTCGTAGGGCCCCCCGATGCCGACGAGCGGCGCGATCGCCGCACCCGATCCGAACTGCCCGAGGCCGATCAGCGCCGAGGCCGCGCCGAGTGCCGACGGCTGTCCGATCATCGCGGCGGCGACGCCGTTGGGAAGCACCAGGCCGCAGCTCGACATCGTCACAAACAGCGTGACCAACATCGGCCACAGCCCCGCGCCTGTGAGGGCCACCGCGAGCGTGCCCAGCGACGCGAGCGCGAGAACGACCAGCCCCCAACGCAGCAATCGCGCCGGCCCGAAGCGTCCGACGATCCGCCGCGAGGCCTGTGCCACGAGGATGAATCCGACTGAGTTCACCGCGAACACAGCGCTGAAAGCCTGCGGCGAGGTCCCAAACACGTTCTCGAGCACGTAGGACGAGCCCGCGATGTAGGCGAACATCGCGCAGGAGGCGAGCGCCAGCGCCAGCGCGTACGGGGCGAAGCCGCGGTCTCCGAGCAGCCGCCCGAAGGTTCCCAGCGTCTCTCGCAGGCCACCCTGATGACGCTTCTCAGCTGGCAGCGTCTCCTTCAACCCCAGCGCGGCCATCAACAGGATCAGCAGACCGACGACGCCGAGCAGGACGAACGTGCCGCGCCACGAGCTGAAACGCAGGACCTGGGCACCGAGCACCGGCGCCAGCACCGGGGCGATCCCGGTGATCATGATCAGCGTCGCGAACAGCCGCGCGGCCACCAGCCCCTCGAACAGGTCCCTGACGACCGCCCGCGCGATCACGATCCCGCTGCCGCCGAGCATCCCCTGGATGAACCGGATCACGATCAGCGGCCAGATCGAAGGCATCGACGCACACGCCAGCGAGATCACCGCGTAGCCCGCGAGCCCGATCAGCAGCGGCTGTCGCCGTCCGAAGCGATCGCTGGTCGGGCCCGCAACCAGTTGGCCGAGCGCGATCCCGAGCATCGAGCTGGTGAGCGTCAGCTGACCGGCCGACGCGCTGGCGTGCAGACTCCGGGTCAGCGACGGCAGCGCCGGCAGGTACACGTCGATCGACAGCGGCCCGAACGACGACAGCGCGCCGAGGATCACGACGAGCGTAAGGCTCGGCCGCTCCCTGGTCGCGAGCCTCGGCAAACCCGCGGCCGTCCCGGCAGCCGCAGCACCGTCGCTCACGGGCTCACGCGTGGACGTCGAGTCGCGGGATCCGGCTCGTGGGGGGAATCGGCGGCCCGACGATCCCCTGGACGTCGGGGGTGCCGTAGGTGTGGAACGTGTCGATCGTCTTCACACCCCACGCCTGCCCACGGGCGCGCTCGGCCTCGCTCCAGACGACCGTCTCGTAATCGGGTGCGTAGATGAAGTGGGTGCCTGTCGTCACCTCGACACGGTTCCCGCCCGGCTCGTATACGTAGAGGAACATCCCCTGAGCGACCGCGTGCTTGGAAGGGGCTGCCTCGATCGGGACGTCGGCATCGAGAAACAGGTCGGCGGCGCGCAGCAACTCCTCGCGGGTATCGACGAACCACGCCAGGTGATGCAGCCGGCCACTGGCGCCCGCGTGGTCGGCGACATAGATCAGCTCGTGGGCCGCAATCGTCAGGCTCATCCAGGCGCCAGTCTCCTCTCCGTCGTCGAGGATCACCTGCTCGTAGAGCCGGAATCCGAGATCCTCGACCGCGAACTGCCTGACCGCCGTTACATCCGCCGCGAGCAGGTTGACGTGGTCGAAGCGCTTGACAGCGGCGCCGCGATCGACGTGGCGCTGCGGGACGTTCTTCAGCCGCGGCCGCAGATGCTCCGGCGGCACGTAGCGCTCCTGCTCGTAGAAGATCTCGAACGGGTGACCGTCGGGGTCGGTGAACTCGAAAGCGGCCCCGTGACCGTGGTCACCGTCGGTCCAGCCGCGGCCCAGCCCGAGCGCTTCGATCGCCTCGACGCGGCGCTCGAGCGCGTCCGGGCTCCAGGCACGGATCGAGACGATGCCGACGCCCGGCAACGAGGCCTCGGTGAGCTTCATCCCGTAGGGCTGGTACTCGCCCCAGCCCCGCAGGAACACCGATTGTCCCTCGCGGTGCTCGATCTCCATCCCGAACAGGTCGGTGAAGAACCGGAGGCTCTCCTCCGGGAAGGGTGTCAGAAGCTCGCAGTGGTCGATCTGGGCAAGATCGTGGATTGGCCCGGTCACGACCTCGCCTCCTCGAGGTTCGCGGACAGCCCGTCGAGCTCGAACGACAGCTCCCCCGCCTGCAGCCTGGCCCGCTTGACCTCCTCTCGCTGCGCGCGCTCGCGGGAGGCGGCCAGCACCTCGTCGATGCGCTCAACCTCAACGACCGCGACACCGTCAGCGTCGAGCACGAGGAGGTCACCCTGCCTGATCCGGGCACCGCCGACGGTCACGGGCACGCCGATCTCACCAGCGAGGCTCTTGCCGGCACCACGAACACGGACCCACCGAGCCCAGATCGGAAGCTCGATCTGGGTCAGCTCCTCGAGGTCGCGGATCGACGCGTCGATCAGCAGCCCGGCGGCGCCGTGCGCCTTGGCCTGGGTCGCGAGCAGGTCCCCGACCAGCGCGACCGGCCGCGGCTCGGGCATCGTCAGCACCAGCACCTCGCCGGGTTGCACGGTTCCCATCACGGCGTGCACCATCAGGTTGTCGTCCTGCCCGCACAGGACCGTCCGCGCCGGACCGCACAACCGTGAGCCGGGAATCACCTGGACGAGGTCCGCGTCCACGTATCCGTGGCGCCCGCCGGCTTCATAAACGGTCGCGGAACCAAGCTCTGCCAGCTCTTCGAAGATGGCGCTCATAGCCCATCCACCACCTGCGGGATCATCCGCTGGAACGCCTCGGCGTAGCGAACCTCCTGGTTGCCGGACGCCCGCCGTGCATGGTTGCCGCGATGTCCGGCGCGCTCGGCGTAGTAGCTCTGCAGATACTGCTGAGCCTTCATCGCCGCCATCGCCTCGACTTTACGCTCGTAGACCGAGGTGATGTCGACGAACGTGGTCGGGGTGAAGTTGCACAGCTCCGGCTGATGGGGCTCGAACAAGAACAGCGCCGGCGGCTTGATCGTCTCAAAAGCGCTGGCGACGCCCGCGCCCGCGGCCAGGCTCCGTGCCCGATCCACGGCTCGGTACGCGACCGGGTGGTCGGGGTTGAACGGGTCGGCGTCGGTGTGCGTCACGAGCACGTCGGGGGCGAACTCGCGGATCTCATCGGCAATCCGCCCCAGGGCTTCGGCGTCGATCTCGAGCGGATAGTCGCCCAGATCCAGACAGCGGAAGTCGGCGTCGAGGATGCTGGCGGCCCGCGCGGCCTCGCTGTGGCGAATCTCCTTGACTCGCTCGATCGTCAGTGGATGGGCGGGATCTGAGTTCTTCCAGAGCTCACCGGACTCGCCGCGCTCGCCGTAGGACAGCGCGATCACGCGAGCCACCCCGCCGGCGGCGGTTGCTACCGCAATCGCGCCGCCCGACCGCCAGACGAAATCGGCCGAGTGAGCGCCGATCACCAACAGTCGCCTCACAGCGCCTGAACCCCCGACACCCGGCTCACAGCGCCTGAACCCCTGACACACCCCTCACAGGGCCTCAACCCCCGCGACCCGGCGAGTGTTGACGACAGCCATGGTGTGGATCTCCTCGTCGTCGAATCCGGCCGCCAGCAGTTGGTCGACGATCAGGGCCATCCCGTCCTCGACCGGTGGGTTGAATACCTGCCCGAGATCGGTCGACAGCACCGTGTTCTCCGGCCCCGTTGCTCGGATGTTGCCAGTGAACAGCTCCCACGAGATCTTGCCGGTATGCGGGGTCGTGAAGCAGCGCTCGAGCAGCGCTCCGCGCGAAACCAGCTCGAGCTGATCGGAGATCGACAGGCTCTGCGCTGGAAACTCTGGATGCGTGATCACGATCTCCCCCCCATCCTGGCCCACGCCCAACTCGACGGCCGCGTCGACGACCGCGAAGATCTCATCTCGCCCGAGATGGCCGGTCGCGAGCACCATCCCGTGCCGGGCGATCATCTCGAGCACGAGGCGCGTCTCGGGCAGCAGCGCACCGTCGCCATCGACGACCGCAACGGGCTCGATCTCGATCCCCTGCGCCCGCAGATCGAGCTGCAGCTTCACCCATACGGGCACCCGCACCCCGGGCGGCGCGTCGCGCTCGTGCGCCTCGTTGAGTGCATCGACCGTTGGCATCCATACTGTGCGTGCGCCCTCGCGGGCGGCGATCTCGACGGCAAGCGGGTTCATCCCCCCAACCGCCCGGTTCATGCAGATCGCTCCCAGCGTCAACACCGCCGGCACCGCCGCCGTGACCACGGACGCCCGTTCGGCGGTGCACGTGTAGTGGGATTTCAGCTGCACCCCCGCCACCCCCAGCTCCGAGAAACGCCGCGCCAGCGTCAGGTCGTCGACGATCCGCTCGACGACGTCCGGCGAGACGTGCACATGGGTATCGAACCCGCCGCGGACGAGTTCGCGCGCGTGATCAGATGGGGTGTCGCTCAAGTCGCCGCGAGTCGCCGTTCGCCAAGGCGGCTGATCATATGTGTAGGCAGCCCCTTGGGGGGTAGACAACCAGCGCAGACCGCGGTTCAGGGAGTCGCGATCGCCGGCGCGACGCGGTCACGTCACGACCGCTGCGGGTATGCCAACATTGCCGCGCGCTAAAGCACTACCTTCTTGACAGCGCTGGATGTTAGCGTCAACAATATCGACTCAAGGACTGCTCGAGGCGAGCGACTATTCGCCTAACTAGCCAGCGACCAGACGGGTTCCGCCGCATCTTGGGTCGGAGCCGTTAACAGCTAGCGGATTGTTAGCGCTAACTAAATCGTATGCGCAAGGCAGCGGAGTTGCTCGTTTTCAGTGACGCTCTGTCGGAGCGTAATCAGGAGAGAGAGAGGGAATGAAGAGACGAAGGATTGTCCAATCGTTGGCCGCTGCGGCGGGCGCGATCGTCGCCACGATGGCCCTGACCGTTCCAGCACAGGGAGCGAAGAACAACTTCATCCAGGGCAACCTGCAGCCGCTGCAGACTCTGACCACGAACCCGTGCGGTACCACCACGCGGGACTTCGGCACGAACTTCGCGACGCCGTCGGACCCGAACGGCTTCGGCTTCGCCAACCAGACCGCGATCGGTTGGGAAGGCAACATCTACGCGCCGTTCGAATATCTGTCGGGCTCGTACTTCGCCCGTGGCGTGAACGCGACCTTCCACAACGACTGCGGCGGGATGTACAGCTTCGGCGCCTACACCTGGGGCCTCCCCGCCAACACCGCTCCGGCCCCCGGCTCGGTGCAGTGGAACATGGCCGACGGGTATCTGCCGGCGATGATCACGTCGTTCACCCGCAACGACGTCCACATCTCCATCACCGACTTCGCCGACAAGCAGACGATCGCCGGCAGCCCCGCCGAACTGGTCTACACCCGCATCAGCGTGACGAACAACAGTGATGCCGCGGTCGACGTCCCGCCGGGGGCCTCCGGGCCGAACCTGGTCGAGCTCGACAATAACTCGGACACGGTGCAGCCTGGCCAGACCGTGAACCGCGACTTCGTCGGCGGCGGTCGACAGCTTCACGGTCGGCGGAACGCTGCCGACCATGGCCCAGATCACGGCCGAAGCGTCGACCTACGACGCAGCGTTCGCGCACATGAAGTCCTTCTGGAACGGCCGGCTGGCCTCGACCCCGACCCTGTCGCTGCCGAACGTGTCGCTGCCGAACACCAACGACCTGCAGGACCCCGGCACCGCGATCGACAACGCCTTCAAGGCCGCTTTCGTCTACACGCACATCGTCCAGTCTGGGGCCTCACCGTTCTCGGGCGCCAATAACTACGACTGGCTGCTGAACCACGACCTGCCGGGCATCATGGCCAACCGCTTCATGCTCGGTGACTTCAACGACGCACAGAACATGCTGCTGATCGGGCGCATCTCCGAGGTGCCCACCTTCAACGAGTTCGGCGCCAACTGGTACTGGGACGGGGTCTGGCGCACGCCGCTCGCCTGGGCTCAGTACCTCGAGTCGACCAACAACGTCGCCTTCGTCAAGTCTCACTTCGATGACGACGCCAGCGGCTCGAGCCCATGGGGGCCGAGCCTGTTCACGATGATGCATACCGACCTGCTGTCCCAGATCAGCTCGACCACGGGCTACCTGAAACGATCAAACGACAACGACTCGGGTGGGACCTGGGTGTTCGACGACCTGACGGCGCTGGCCGGCCTGCAGGCGTACTCCTACATCGCCCAGCGGATCGGCAACACCGAAGAGGCGCAGTGGGCCCAGAAGGAGTACACGAGCCTGCTCAACGCCACCAACGCCGGCCTCCAGCAGAACGAGACGGCGAACGGCACGAACGCCCTCCCGTGTGAGGTTAACGTGCCGATCTCGCAGGACCGTTGCGGCAGCGCAATGGACGCCAACTGGGCCTCGCAGCTCCTGTGGGGCGAGAACCAGTGGACGGTCATGATGCAGGGTGGCCAGTTGAACGGCATCCTCGGCAGCGCGTCGCAGGCCGACAACATGTACCAGCTCGGCTTCGCCCGCCTGGTCGGCACCGGCGTACCGTTCCCGTCGTTCGGCGCCTACACCGGTTACAGCGTCGCGCTGAACACCGGCTACTCCGCCGACGCGCTGTTCGGCAACCAGTTCCGGGACCTGCCGATCACCAGCTACGCCTGGCAGATCGCAACGACGACCGGCGGGCCGAACTCGTGGTGGGAGGCCAACGGCTCCGCACCCGACCCGAATAACCCGTGGCAGGGCAGCCACGCCGCCCCGCAGTTCGGCGCCGATCCGTACGTCTGGCCGATGGCCGGCCAGACCCAGACGGTGCTGCAGTCGCTGGTGGCCCAGGGACTGACCAACAGTGTCGGAGCCGACGGAACCCCGCGGTTCCAGCCGGTCATCTACATCGGACGTGGCGTACCGGACGCGTGGATCACGCCCGGGAAGACGGTCTCCGTCGACAACCTGACCTCGTCGTTCAACGAGACGACGGGTCAGCGGAAGACCTACGGCGTCGACATCAGCACCTCCAAGGAGGGCAAGGCCAGCGCGGTGCACGTCTCGGTCAGCGGCGACGTGCCGGCCAAGAACCTCGAGGTTCAGTTGCCGGCGTTGGCCGACGAGGGCGTGCAGTCCGTCGACGGCGGCAAGTACAACGCCGCAACCGAGACGGTGAAGATGAACGGGAATTCCACGATCATCCGGCTCGGCAACGCCGCCAAGCCGACCGTCAACGTGTCGGTCGTCAGCACCGTTCCGGGCGTCCACACCCAGCCGGTGCTGGAATCCGGCGAACCGACGACCGCGACGGCGACGTTTACAAACAACGGCGCAAGCAAGCTGCAGGACGTGAACCTGACCCCAACCGTGCCGTCGGGCTGGACGGTTGAGCAGACCAGCGCGACGCACTGGACGTTCGTCGGTCCGGGCGTGACGGAGACCGCCACGTTCGCCGTCACGCCGCCGGCTGACGCCAGCGGTGGCAACGGCGTGACCGTGTCAGCGAGCTTCGACAACGGCTTCGGCGCGTCGGAGACCGCCAGCGGCGAACAGTGGCTGTCGGTGCAGAAGCCGCTGCCGCTGCCACCCGGAACGGTCGACCTGGCTCTAACCGCCACGCCATCGGCGTCGTACGCGTCGCCGTGGACCACGATCACCGCGATCAACAACGGGATCTTCCCGATCCAATCCAGTGACGACTCCGACCTGACCCCGTACTGGGGTACATGGCCGATGGCCGGCACGCAGTACATGGAGCTGGACTGGAATTCGCCGATCACGACGAACGGAACGTCGGTCTACTTCGCCGACGACGGCGGCGGCCTGCAACTGCCGGCCTCCTGGGTCGTTCAGTGGTGGGACGGATCGCAATGGCAGAACGTCACCGACGTGACGCCCAATTACCCCGAAGCCGACAACGTGTTCAACGCCGTCACCTTCGACCCGGTGACGACGACGAAGCTTCGGGTCTCGATGGTCACCTCGAGCGCACCCGAGGCGAGCGGCGTCGGAGCTATCCAATGGATAGTTCCGAGCATCCCGTCGGGCGGCTAACCCCCAGCCGAGGACACTCAGCGGCCCGGCCGGGGGAAACCCCGGCCGGGCCGCACGCTTTTCGGCAAGCCGCGAGCTCGCCGGCGGCACGGCCCTCGTGGATGAGCTCCTAGCGCGCCTTGCCGGCGGATTTGTTGGTGCGGAGCTGTTTTGGTGGTGCGGAACTGCGGCGCGGGACCAGCACGGCGGGCACACGGTCGGGGATCGTCACCCGCGCGGGGTCACCATCGACGATGTCGATCAGCAGTCTGAGTCCGCGTCGGCCCACCTCGTCGAAGTCCTGGTGGACTGTCGTCAACGAGGGAGTGAAGTACGCGGCCTCCGGGATGTTGTCGAACCCCACGACGCTCACATCCTGGGGCACTCGGACGCCGCGCTCGTGAAGCGCGTGCATAACGCCGAGGGCCATCTGGTCGTTGGCCACGAAGACCGCGGTGAGGTCTGGCTTCGAGGCCAGCTCCAGCCCAGCTTCGTAGCCGGACTGTGGGCTCCAGTCTCCGCGAAGGAGCGGCCCTGCGGCGCATCCAGCCTGGTCGAGCGCGGCGTGCCATCCATCGACGCGCTCGCGAGCCTCGAGCCAGTCGGCCGGACCAGCCACATGCCACACGGTCTGATGGCCGAGCGCAAGCAGATGCTCGGTGGCAACTCGCCCCCCGGCGGCCTGATCGACCGACACGACCGGGACCTCACTCGCGTAGCCGGCCTCGACGGCGACCACGGGCAGCCCAGGCCGGAGGTCGCCGAGCCCGTGGGCGGCGCGCTCACGCGGGGCAATGACGATGACACCGTCCACCGCCTGACCGGCCAGTGAGCGCACGGCGGTGCGAACCGAGTCGCGATCGAGGGTTGGGATGCTGATCAAGGTGACCGCATAGCCCTCTGCCCGGGCCGCTCGCTCGATCGCTAGCAGGGTCGACGCGGGCCCGTAGAGGCGGGTGTCGAAGCTGACCACGCCGATGGTGCGGGCCCGCCTGGTCACGAGGGCTCGGGCGGATGTGTTGGGGTGGTAGTCGAGCCGACGGATCGCCTCGAGCACCCGCTCCCGGGTCTCGGGCCGGACGTTCGCGTGGCCGTTGAGCACTCGTGAAACCGTCTGGTGCGAGACCCCGGCCAACCGAGCGACGTCGACCATCACCGCGGGACGCACCGGCCCCACGGCGTCCGCGGCCGACCTTCGGTCGGGCGGCAAGGCCTGACTCTCGGTGGTGGTACCGCTCATGTTCACGCTCACATTCCCCGCTTGACGCAATCCTACTGAGCTGACCGATTCAGCGTCTTTCAATTCTGCGGTAAGCAGAATTCCACTGCAGCTCGCGCGTGAAGCCGTCGGCGTCGGTGCGCTCATCGATCCACGCAAGCTCGACCCCGGCGATCGTCGCGAAGTCCTCGAGCGACTCGCGATCGACCTGGGTGGTCAGGACCGTGTGATGTGGTCCGCCGGCGATGATCCAGCACTCTGCGGAGGTCACGAGGCTTGGCGCAGGCTTCCAGGTCGCCCGCGCGACCGGCAGCTTCGGGAGCGGCGCGTCGGGTGGCACGATCTCGATGTCGTTGGCGACCAGACGGAAGCGATCGCCGAGGTCGAGAATGCCGACAACGAAAGCGGGGCCCGGGTCGGCGTCGAAAACGAGCCGAACCGGATCCTCGCGGTCGCCGATCGACAGCGGATGGATCTCGCAGCGCTGCGTCTCCGAGGTGATGCTCGGGCAGATTTCGAGCATGTGCGCGCCGAGGATCTTCGGCTCCCCGGGACCGAAGTGATACGTGTAGTCCTCCATGAACGACGTGCCTCCAGAGCGTTCGGCCCCCATCACCTTGAGCACACGCAGCAACGCGGCGGTCTTCCAGTCGCCCTCGGCGCCGAAGCCGTAGCCATCGGCCATCAGTCGCTGAGCGGCAATCCCCGGAAGCTGCTTGAGACCCCCGAGGTCCTGGAAGTTGGTCGTGAACGCCGAAAACCCGCCCTGCTCGAGAAACGTCCTCAGCCCGACCTCGATCCGCGCCGCATCACGCAGCGATTGGGACCGGGCGCCGGCTCTCCCGAGCTCGCCAGCGAGCTCGTACCGCCGCTCGTAATCGTTCACTAGCGAATCGATCGCATCGTCGGTCGCGTGCTGGACGTCCGTCACCAGATCATTGACCCCGTAGGTTTGGGTCGACCAGCCAAACGTGCGCTGCGCCTCGATCCGGTCCCCGTCGGTCACAGCGACGTCGCGCATGTTGTCGCCGAAGCGGGCGATGCGGAGGCCCTGCGATGCCTGCCATCCGCTCGCGGCCCGAAGCCACGATCCGATTCGAACCCGAGTATCGGGATCGCTCACATGGCCGGCGATGACCTTACGGCGCAGGCCCAGGCGCGTGACTATGTAGCCGAACTCACGGTCTCCATGGGCGGACTGATTCAGGTTCATGAAGTCCATGTCGATCGTGTCCCAGGGCAGCGACAGGTTCGCCTGCGTGTGCAGGTGCAGCAGCGGCTTCTGCAGCGCCTCGAGTCCCGCGATCCACGCCTTGGCGGGGGAAAACGTGTGCATCCAGGCGATCACTCCGACGCAGGCTTCTGAGGCGTTGGCGCCCAGACATACCTCCCGGATCTGGTCCGACCCCGTCAATACCGGCTTGGCAACGATCTTGACCCCGATCTCCGGAGCAGCGTCGAGTGCCGCCACAACCTGGGCGGACTGGCTCGCAACCTCGCGGAGGGTCTCTTCACCGTAGAGGTGCTGGCTTCCCGTTAGGAACCAGCATTCTCGGGCCGGGATGCCGTCCATACCATCACTCCTATCTCGGTTCGGCCCAGCCCGCCTGGTGGCGTCGGGCGGGACCTATTGATTCGTTGTCGGCGAGTTCGTACGGTCTCACACCGGAGTTTGCGGCGCCGGCCGGAGGTCTCCCGACCTCTCGTGCCATCGCGGATTAGAGCCTGTCTCAGTAGAGCTCGCGCCAGCTGAACTCCGGCGAATAACCCAACGCCGCTCGGGCCTTCTCGATGCCGAGGAGTGTGTCGAATCCCCTCACGCTGTCAGCCACCGGCACATCGGGGAACAGTTCGGCCATCAACTCCCGGCTCGGCCGTTTCATCACAGTGTCGGCGGCGGCGATGATGAAGGAGTCGGCCCCCGAGATCTCCGCCTCCAGCGCCAGCCGCACGCTCTGATTGACGTGGCTCTCGTCGACGTACCCCCAGAGGTTCCACTTCCGTACGTTGGGGTCATCCCAGAATGTCGGGAACTGCTCGTAGTCGGCGCGGACCATGATGTTGGAAAAGCGCAGACCGACGATCGTCACGCCGAACCAGCGCGCGAACTGCCGTGCCATCTCCTCGCCGAGCACCTTGGAAAGCGCGTAGCTCGATTCCGGATAGTTGTGAGCCTCGTCGACCGGCGCGTAATCGGGCGCCCTGTCAAACGGCAGACCGAGCGTGGTCTCGCTTGACGCCCAGACGACCCGCTTGATCCCGAGTCGCGCGGCCGCCGAAAAGACCGCGTACGTGCTGGTCATATTCGACCGGAAGACCCGATCGGGCGTCGCGTGCACGGGCGACGGGATCGCCGCCAAGTGCACGACCGCGTCAGGCCGCCGACCCCACTCCCCATCACTGAGTGCCTCCAGCGCCTGCCCGTAGTCGGTCAGGTCGGTCGCCAGCAATGGGATCGGGGAACTCGGACCGGACGACTCCGGAGACGCCTGCACGTCGAGGTTGAGTACTTCGTAGCCGCGCTCGGCCAGATCTACCGTGACGCCTCGTCCGGCCTTTCCACTGCCACCTGTTACGGCAACCCGCGTGATGATCGGCATCTCCTACCAGTAGGGACGTTGCTCGCCCTCAGGAAGGTAGCTGACGGTCAGCTCGCCGGCTTCTCGCAGGTGATGTAGGTCCAACAGGCGTCGAAGGTCTCGCGGCCGCCGAAGATCGTGTCCATCGCGCGGCGCATGATGGTCAGGCGATCATTGAGCGCCTCGGCGGTCGGTGCCTTGCCGTCGAGCTTCTTGGTGCCGCCGACCCAGCCGAGCACGCTGTCGTGGTAGGCACTCATCAGCTCAAACCACTCGCCGACATCGGCCACGATCGTCTTCTCGCGGACCTCGGTGATGTTCAGCCCGGCGCCGGTCAAGGCGTCCGTGTAGTACGACAGCGGCCGCGGCTTCAGAAAGACGCGGTCACGCTGCTCGGCGTGCTGGCGCATCCGTTCGGGGTCGTTGAGGACGGGTCGGTATTTCGCGTATTCGGGCTCGGACGAGACGATCCCCTCGGCAATGTCATTGATCACCCAGACCGTCTCATCGAGGATCCACTCGCCGGCCGCGGCGCGGGGATTGCGCAGGTTGCCCGAGTTGATGAACACCTTGCCGCCCGATTTCAGTGCCCTACCCCAGGCCCGTGCGACCGCATCCAAGTCGGGGTACAGGTGGATCGCGTTGACCGCGACGACGACGTCGACGCCCCGTGTCAAGAGCTCCTCCCCGAGCACCTCGTCGAGGGTCTCGAGCCGCTTCTGCTCGCGGAGGTACTGGAGCAGGCGAACGGCGAAGCGCGGATCGTCGCGGTACTTCTCGACCGCGACCCTTAGGAACTTGGCGGAGGCATCGGCGATCAGCCAACCGACTGGGCGTTCGAATAGCCGAAGCCGGAGCCGGTCCAGAAGGATTCCGGTGCCGCCCGAGTAGTCGAGCACGATGTCGCCGTCGCGGACGTTGCCGGCGATGTCATCGACGGTCGGGTTGAGGTTGCTGTACCAGCCGTGCTGATCGACGTGGTCGTAGGCGAGCGCGGTGTCGTCGATCGGCTGACGGGTCCAGTCGTCGTCGGGAACACGCACGAAGCCCTCGGGCCAGGCGAACGCCTGCGCCTCACCGCCACGCAGGCTCGCCGGCAGCGGCATCGAGACGGCCCGATGGAGATCCAGCAGCGCCTCGACCTTCTCGGAGCCGCCGCGACCCCAACCGCAGTCAGTGGCGACACCGAACGTAGGCACGTAACGGTGGGCGGCGGCAATCCGCGCCTTCGCGCCCTCGACCCCGTCGTCGAGATGGACGAGGCCAAGGTACAGCTCGGTTTCGGGCTGCAGAGTGAGCGCCCCGAGCGGCGAGTACAGCTCGTCGGCTGTATCGCGCGGGAGCGGCATGTGAATCCAGTTCAACGGCCGCGACAGGCTGACGGCGAGCGCATTCGCCACCTCGACGAGCTTGCGGACATCGACCTGGGGGGCAAAGTGCCCGTGTGCCTCGTCGCCGTAACAGAGGTGGAATCCGAGCTCGACCGCGCTCGGGACGTGGCGTGCGAGCCGCAGCAGCCGCTCGAGGATCCCGGCGCGAACCTCGGAGAACCAGGCCGTCGTCTGGCCCTCGAGCATTGCGAACTCGAACCGCGCATCCCATTGGATGGCGAGCTGGTCGGCTGGGATCGACGCGAGCAGTTGTTCCAGCTCCTCGAGCATCCGGCGCTCGTAGATCGGCTCGATTACGGCCTGGTGATCGGGGTCGACGAACGCGCTGATCGGTGCCAGCGGCGTCGGCAGACAGACCTGGAAGCGCAGATGATGGGGAAGCTCGCCATCGCGCTTGAGCCGCGCGAACAGTGAATACGACGCGGCCGCGGTCTCGGCGAAGCCGAGGTCGTTGAAGCTCACCTCGGAGGGCGAGACGCCGTCGCGAAGCCGCAGCTTCGGCAGCGTGCGGTAGGTGTCGTCGCCGGGAGGTCCGACGACGAATTGCGGGCGCGCGCTGAAGACCGGGTACTGCCATAGGATCCAGTCCGAGCGCGGGCCGGTCTCGCCGTCGGGGATTCGGCGCAGGCGGTCGCCCAGCTTGGCCGAAACGTGGCGGAATACCTCCTCGGCCCCGGAAAGCGGCACGCTGCCGGCCAGATGGGCTCCGACCGCGACGACGTCGTCGCCGCCCGGCTCCTTTGCCTCTGCGGGTAGCGGCGAGCCGGCCTCCGCCGGCAGGCGGGTCTTCAACTCAGGCATCCTTCTCCGTCCTCTTCGCTCAACTGGCAGGGGCGCCGTCCAGGGGCACCATCTGGACGATAGGCGGCACAGTCAGGCGCCACAACGGATCGGAATAAGGAGAATGCCCGTCCGAACGGGGAGGGCGGTTCAGCCTCCGGCGTACTCGCGACTCCGGGAGGTCACTCGGTGTGCTCACGCGTGATCTCGAGCAGGTATGCAGCCATCAGGTCGCGATCGCCGACCCGCAGGTGGTACGCGTCCGAGCGATCCTCGACCCGCTCGATCTGCTCCCGCTCTCCGGCGGCGCCCGACTCATCGAACTCCAGGAACGCGAACTCGACCACCCTGGCCGCCAGACCGGCTCGGGCCAGCAGCGAGGTCGTCCGCCGTTCGCTGAGAATCGACAGCTGCATCAGGTAGGCGACCCCGTCGTCGGCCAGCGCCTGCGGCAGCAACCCGATCAAGTGGTCAACCTGACCGCGGCCCCAGAAGTCGCGCGGCCAGTGGCTTGCGACAGGCTCGAAGGGGTCTACCGGTAGCTGGTGCAGCGAGGCGACGATCAGGTCGAAGCGCTCCTCCGGCACCCACGGGTAGAGGTCGACGCAGGCGGCGGTGACGCGGTCAGCGACGCCGTTGCGGAAGGCGTTGGCGAGCGTGTTCTTGACGGCGTCAGGCTCGATGTCAATCGCGTGCACATGCGCGGCGCCGTTGCGGGCGAGCTGGATCGCAAGCAGCCCGGAGCCACAGCCGACGTCCGCGCAGCGGCGATGGGCGCCGACGCCTTCGCGATAGAGGTACTTCCAGATCGCGAGGCTCGCCTGAGTCGGCGCCACAACCCCAGGCTCAACGGACATCTCGGGGAAGTCCAACGGGTACAGGGCGCGACCGCGGACATCGGTCCAGGCCGCCTCCCGCACTCCGCCGTTGCTCGTCCCAAAACCTGCGCTGCTCCGGACGGCGGGCCTCGCGTGCCCTGGCCTCGCGCCCTCCAGCGCGCTGACGGCAGCTTGCAGGTGCTCAGGGCCGACCCCGCAGCAGCCCCCGACGATCTGGGCGCCCTCCTCGCGCCACTGCAGCGCCAATTCGGCGTACTGCTCGCCGGTGATCGCAGGCTCGTAGCGCCAGCCCGCCGATGACAGATACCCGAGGTTCGGATAGACGCCGAGCGGCAGGTCGGTGAAGTCGCGCAGCCACGAAATCATCCCGGTCACGTGGTCGGGCGGGATGCAATTGATCGCCAGCGCGCCGATGCCGAGCTCCTCGAGGCGCCGCGCCGCACGTCCGAAGGAGTCGCCCTCAGGGCCACCCCAGTGCTCACCGTAGACGCCGCAGACGCCGTGCCGGCAGCGGCGGAAGCTGAGCCACACCGGTAGCCCGGTGGCGAGCAGTGCCTCGACCGTCGCGTAGGTCGAGCTGCGCACGAGCGACATCGTCTCGAGCAGAATCAGATCTGGCGGCTCCTCCTCAAACGCCCGTGACAGCAGCCGGATCGTCTCGCTTCCGTCGGGCGTATCAACGTCCCCGTTGACGCTGAACGCCACCGCCACCTCGTCAGCGCGTCCCGCCTGCTCGGCGGCGGCCCGCGCGAGACCGATCGCGCTGCGCGCAACGTCCATCCAGTGCACGGGGCGGGACGGGTCCCAGACCCGAGGGCCGCCATGGCGCAGCGCCGTCGCGAGGCCCCAGGTGTCGGTCGAGAGCAGGTCGCATCCAACCTCGGCGTAGCTGCGATGCAGAGCCAGGACCTGCTCGGGGGCGTCCACCACGGCAGTCACGCCCCACATGTGATCCTCGAGCTCGGGCCGGTGCCCGCCGACCTCGATCAGGTGCGAGCCGGTGGCTCCATCGAGCATCACGCACCGATCGGTCGCGATCAAAGACGCGATCCGCGCGTAGCGATCAGCCACCACTCCCACCGTCTTCTCACTCACGTATCGATCGTAGCCGTTGCGCTGCGCGGGCCCGGCCCGTCTACCGCCGCGGCGACCCGCACCTATACTCGGTCGCTCGTTGAGCGATCCCATGAGGTTGTCTCAGAACGGCCGCGCGACTGACCTGGAGCGGCTCCAGGGCGAGCTGCAGCAACTGCAGCGCGAGATCGTCGAGCAGCGCCACCTGCGACGCGCCGATGGGCTCGAGCGCGTTCGCGACGCGGTCCGTGGCCTCGGCGAACTCGGATCCCCGACGGGAATCCTCGACCGTGCGGCAGCCGAGCTCGGGGCGGCGACTGACTTCGCCCAGATCCTGATCAGCGAGGTTCAGGGCGATGCGTTCGTCCCCCGTGCTCTGTGGCAGCGTGAAGTGGAGCCGGCGACGGTGACGCAGATCTTGAGTGAGCTGCAGGCGGCGCCGATCGCGCTCGAGTACCCGCTGGTCGAGCGCGAGGTCACGCGCAGCCGCCTCCCCGAGATGGTTGACGTACGCGACTTCCGATTTCGCAGTCCGTCAAGACTGCGAGATCGGCTCGCATGGCGTGCGTATGTGGTTTCGGCAATCGTGGTCGAGCGAGAGAGCGTCGGCCTACTGCACGCTGACCCCGGCGAACGTCCTGCCGAACCGCTGGACCTGGAGCTCGTCGGCGTCGCCTGTGACGGGCTCGGCGAGGTGTTCGACCGAGCGCTGCTGCGCGAGACGCTGAAACGGCATCGCGCGGAGCTGCAGTCGGCGGTGCATTGGATCGGCGGCCGGCTCGGATCGCTGGCGGCCGACGGCCAGCTTACGGCTCCGATGAGCGCGGCCCAGGGCGACGAGGGGGTCGCGCCGCTGACGACCCGAGAGCTCGAGGTGCTGGAGTTAATGGCTCGGGGCCAGACCAATGCCGCGATCGCCAAGGCTCTGGTGGTTCAGGAGGGCACGGTCAAGTACCACGTCAGGAACGTCCTGCGCAAGCTGGGGGCGCGCAGCCGGGCCGACGCGGTCGCGCGGTACGTGCGCTCGACGCAGCGATGAGCGCGCATCAGACATCCGCTGAAGGCCCGGTTCGGGCGACCTCATCACCGCCAGAGCCACCGGTGGCCGGTGAACTGCACGAGCGGGTCGCGGAGGTGGTCGCTCGCGCAAGCGCCACACTCGGCGTCTCCCCGGTGGCGGGCGACGACCTCGCCCTCGTCCGTTCGCTGCTGGCGGCGGTCGACGACCGCCTGGAGGAGGCCGGCCTCGCCGCGGGGTCCGCCGAGCGGCACTCGACCGAGCTCGCCAAGCTCGAGGCGCGCTTCGAAGAGCGTGGGCAAGCGCTCACGCGGGCACACGCGGCGGCGACCGGGCTGCGAAGGCTGACCTCGCCGGACGCGATGCTGGCGCGTGCACCTGCGGCGCTGTGCGAGGGGAGCGGCTTTAGGCGAGCCCTGCTGAGCATGATCCGTGACAGCGCGATGGTGCCGCTGGCCCTGCACGTGGAGGGCGATCCGGAGCAGGAAGCGGCGCTCCTGTCAGAGCTTCGTGCCGAGCCGCTGCGACTTGAACACCCTCTGATCGAGACGGAGGTCCTGCGGCGGCGCCGAGCGACGCTGGTCACGAACGCCGATGTCAATCCGCGGGTCTCGCCCCGGTTGGCGTCGCTGATGGGCTGGCGTTCCTACGTCGCCGCGCCGCTCCTGGCTGGAGCGACCGTCGTCGGGATCTTGCACGCCGATCGTGGTCGCGACGAGGCGCTCGGCGTGCTCGACAAGGATGCACTCTGGGAGTTCTCGACCACGTTCTCGCAGGTTCACGAGAGCGCCGGATTGCGACGGTCGCTGCGGCGCGAGCGCGACGAGCTGAAACGTTTCTTGGAGTGGCTCAACGCTCGGTCGGTGGCGTTGGCGGACGACCCGATCACGCTGGCCGCCGAGGCGGCCCCAGCCGCGCCGGCGCGTGCGGGTCGAATAACTTCGGACAGGTCGAAAGTATTCGACCCGCACGGCTCAGGATCGGGCGTTCTCTTGGAAATCCTCACACGTCGAGAGCTCGATGTCTTGCGGCTACTCGCCGAAGGTGGCACCAACCGAGCGATTGCAGACACGCTGGTGCTCTCCGAGACAACCGTCAAGTTCCACGTCAACGGGATCCTGCGAAAGCTGCAGGTCGCCAACCGGGCGCAGGCCGTCGCGCGATACCTTGAAATGCTGGGCGGCGCGTGAGGCGATGCCGACAGTGAAATCAGAGAGTGAGGATTCGTGAGCGGTTCTGCGCACATCATCGGCTCGGGTCAGACCCGGTGCGGCAAATTTCCCGAGGCTTCGGTCGCGAGCTTGGCGGTCGAGGCGCTCGACGCCGCGCTTGCAGACGCCGGGGTCGATCCCGAGCGGGTGGAGGCGATCTTCTTCGCCAACGCGCTCTCCGGTCTGATCACCGGGCAGGAATGTGTCCGTGGCCAGGTCGCACTGCGGCAGACCTGGTACGGCGGCATTCCGGTGTTCAACGTCGAGAACGCCTGCGCCAGCGGGTCGACAGCCCTCAACATGGCGTGTCTGGCGATCGACTCCGGCGCTTTTGAGACTGTCGCCGTCGTCGGCTCGGAGAAGATGTCCGATCCGGACCGCTCGCTGCCGATCAGGGCGCTGGCGGGCGCCGCCGACGTCGCGTTGCTCGATGGGGCCGACTCCAACCACAGTGTGTTCATGGACAGCTACGCCGAGCGTGCCCGGCGGCGGATCTCAGAGCAGGGCTGGGAGGCCTCTGACTTCGCCCGCGTGTCGGTCAAGAACCGCCACCACGCGGAGCACAATCCAGGCGCCCAATACCGCCAGCAGCTGACCGTCGAGGATGTGCTGGCGAGCCGGATGATCGCCGAGCCGCTGACGCTGCCGATGTGCTCCCCGATCGGCGATGGCGCCGCCGCGCTGGTGCTGACCGGGTCCGCCAACGGCCAGCGCGAAGCAATCCACGTGCGCGCGAGTGCACTGACCGCCACCGGGGGACCGGCTCCAGGCAGCGTCGCCGAGCGCGCGGCGGTCAAGGCACGTGAGCAGGCCGGGCTCGACGCCAACGACGTCGAGGTGATCGAGATCCACGACGCAACCGCGTCGGCCGAGCTCGAGGCCTACGAGCATCTGGGTCTGGCGCCGAAGGGCGAAGGTAACCGGCTGATCATCGAGGGTAAGACGGAGCTCGGCGGCCCGCTTCCGGTCAACACCAATGGCGGGCTGCTGGCACGCGGTCACCCGGTCGGCGCCACCGGCGTCCTCCAGATCGCCGAGCTCGTCGACCAACTTCGCGGGCGCGCCAATGGTCGCCAGGTCGATCCGGTCCCGCGATTGGCGCTCGCTCACAACGCGGGCGGGTTCGTCGAGGGCGACAACGCGGCCGCCGTCGTGACGATCCTGGAGCGGCTCTCCTAGACGTTGGGTGCGGGCGCGGAGCCCCAAGGCCCGCGCCCGCGAGGGACCGCCTTCAGAAGCTGATGCGGGGGTGGTCGATCGCCGCCTGAGCGGCGGCGAGCCTGGCGATCGGCACCCGGTACGGGGAGCAGGAGACGTAGTCGAGCCACGCTCGGTGGAAGAAGTCGATCGAGGTCGGGTCACCGCCGTGCTCGCCACAGATGCCGAGCTTCAGTCCGGGGTGGGATTCGCGCCCGACCCAGGCGGCGAGGCGGACCAACCAGCCGACGCCGGGGGTGTCGATCGTCTCGAACGGGCTGCGTTCGATGATCTTCCGCTCCAGGTAGATCGGAACGAACGCCGACTCCACGTCGTCGCGTGAGAACCCAAGGGCGGTCTGAGTGAGGTCGTTGGTGCCGAAGCTGAAGAAATCGGCGTGCTTGGCGATTCGGTCCGCGACGAAGCACGCGCGCGGAAGCTCGATCATCGTCCCGACGGTGTAGTCGGAGCCGATCTCCATCCCCTCCTGCTCCCCCACGCCGATCACCAGGTTGCGCATCAGCTCGAGCTCCTGCTCGTACCCGACCAGCGGGATCATGATCTCGGGATGCGGCGGCTCGGGCGCGGCCTTGGCGGCGCGAAGGATCGCTTGGACCTGCATCTCGTAGATCTCGGGGTAGAGGATTCCAAGCCGGCAGCCGCGGGTGCCAAGCATCGGATTCTCCTCGGAGATCTCGTGCACCCGCTCGAGCAGCAGCTCGAGCTCCTCGAGATCGGCGGCACCTTCGATCCGCGCGCGTTCGATGTGGGCGGCGAGATCCTCGGCGTTGGGCAGGAACTCATGCAGCGGCGGGTCCAGCAATCGGATCGTGACAGGCAGCCCCGCCATCGCCTCGAAGATCCCTTCGAAATCAGCCTGCTGCAGCGGCAACAGCTCGGCGAGCGCAGCCTGCCGCGCCGGACGGTCGCCGGCCATGATCATCGCGCGCATCTTCGGCTGGCGATCGGCGGCCATGAACATGTGCTCGGTGCGGCACAGGCCGATGCCCTCGGCGCCGAGCTCGCGGGCCTTGCGGGCATCCTCGGGGGTGTCGGCGTTGGCCCTGACCCCAAGGTCACGGATCTCATCGGCCCAGGTCAGCACCTGCTCGAAATCGTCGTTGACCCCCGGTGGGATCAGGGGCACGTCGTCGGCGGTGACCAGGCCGGTACCACCGTCGATCGCGATTACGTCCCCCTCGTGCAGCACCACCCCGTCGGCCGCGACCGTCCTGGCCTTGAGGTCGATCGCCAGACCCTGCGCGCCAACGACCGCCGGGCGTCCCATGCCCCGTGCGACCAACGCCGCGTGCGAGGCCTTGCCCGCCCTCGCTGGTCAGGATCCCCGTGGCGGCATGGAAGCCGGCAACGTCGCCTGCATCGGTGAACGGCCTGACCAGGATCACCTCGCGCCCGTCCCGGGCCGCCGCGACCGCATCCTGAGCGCTGAACACGATCCCGCCCTTCGCCGCGCCGGGCGAGGCATTGACGCCGGTGACCAGTACGTCGTACCGCGCCGAGTGGTCAAAGGAGGGATGCAGCAACGCGTCGAGCGTGCCGGTGTCGATCGTCCCGATCGCCTCGCGCCTTGACAGCAGTCGTTCGGCGACGGCGTCGACCGCGAACCTGACGGCCGCCTGCGCCGGGCGCTTGGCATTGCGGGTCTGGAGCATAAACAGCCTGCCCTCCTCGACCGTGAACTCCGTGTCCTGCATGTCCTTGTAGTGGCCCTCCAGCGTCCGGAGGATCTCCATCAGCTGCGCGTGGGCGTCGGGCAACCACCCTGCCATTTCAGCGAATGTCGCGTGGCGTCCGCACCCCGGAGACGACATCCTCGCCCTGGGCGTCCGGCAGGAAGTCGCCGCTCGGCTCGGGTTCGCCGGTGATCTCGTCGCGGGAGAATGCGACCCCAGACCCGGAGGTCGGACCCTTGTTGCCGAACACCATCTGCTGGACGTTGACCGCCGTTCCCCACTCGTCCGGGATGTGGTTGAGCCGCCGGTAGGTCACCGCCCGCTCCCCCAGCCACGAATCGAACACCGCGTGGATCGCCTGGGCCAGCTGCTCGGCCGGATCCTGGGGGAACTCCTCGCCGGTGTGCTCGGAAAAGATCCGCTTGAAGGTCGCGGTCAGCTCCTTCAACGCCTCGCCGTCCAGTTCGGTGTCCTCGGTCACCGCGCGGGCGGACTTCGCTTCGGCGATCGCGTCCTCGAACAACTCGCCCGGGATTCCGCGGGAGACATTGCCCAGCATCTGTACGAACCGCCTGTACGAATCCCACGCGAACCGATCGTTCTGCGTGGCGACGGCGAGACCATTGACCGACTCGTCGTTCAAACCGAGGTTCAGAACCGTGTCGAGCATCCCTGGCATCGACTCGCGCGCTCCGGAGCGAACCGACACCAACAGCGGGTCAGCGCTGTCACCCAGGCGCTTGTCCGCGTGCGCTTCGAGCCGCGCCAGGGCGGCCGCTACCTGTTCGGCCATCCCCTCGGGCTCAGCCTGACCGCGCTTCATGTACTCGACGCATGCCTCGGTCGTGATCGTGAACCCGGCAGGCACCCGGTCGGCGCCGAGCACTCGGGTCATCTCGGCGACGTTCGCGCCCTTGCCGCCCAACAGCGCCCGCATCTCGCGGGAGCCCTCAGCGAAGTCGTAGACCCACTTTGGAGAGCTCATCCCCGGAAGATACGTGGCAGCCCGCGCGAATGGGACGCGGTCAGACGTTGATCCCGCCTCGGTCAGGCCCTGACCCCGCGCAACACGGGTGCGACGTCGCTCGCGAAAAGCTCGAGGGTGCGGCGGTCCATCGGCGGCCTGGCGCTCAGGAGGAAGTCGCCGACGCCGCGATCGACGTACGGCCACAGATGCTCGCTGAACTGCTCGGGCGTCATTGCCCGGAGCCCGCGCTCGCGGATCGCGTCAGGATCCAGGTGCAGCGCCGCGGCACGCGCGCGCAGCTGGTCTTCGGCCTCTCGCTCGTCCTCGCCGAGCACGACCTGACTGACGGTCTGGATCCTGATCTCCGAGCGGTCACGACCCACGTCGCGGCAGTGACCGTCGAGGACCGAGAGCTTGTGGTCGAACTCGTCGAGCGGGGACATGAAGGTGTTCCAGCCGTCGGCCTCCTTGGCGACATGGCGCATCGTCACCCGTTCGCCGGAGCCGCCGATCCACAGTGGGATTCGCGGGGACTGCAGCGGCTTGGGCTCGCACCACGCGTCCTTCAGCTGATAGTGGCGACCGTCGAACGTGGTCGTCTGCTCGGTCCACAGCGACTTCAGAATCACCGCTGCCTCACCCATCATCGCCAGCCGCTGACCGATCGGTGGAAACGGGATCCCGTACTGGTCGTGCTCGAGCTCGTACCAGGCGCCGCCGATCCCGAATTCGAGTCTTCCACCGGAGACGTGGTCGATCGTCGTGGCGATGTTGGCGAGCACGGCCGGCGAGCGGTAGGTGACGCCGACGACGATGATCCCGATCCGGAGCCGGTGCGTGTGAGCCGCGAGTGCTGCGAGCAATGTCGGCCCCTCGAAGCACGGACCGGTCGGGTCTGCCTGGATCGGCATGAAGTGGTCGAACACGGACGCCCAATCGAGGCCGAGCTCCTCGACGGTCTGCCAGAGCTCGACGCAGGCGGGAAAGTCCGTGTACTGCTGTCCGCCGTGGATGCCGAAACGCAGGCCCTCGGGAAATGGGAACGGAGCCATCTGGGTCCTTTCTTGGTCAGAGATTTGTGGACGAGCTCAGCGATGGGATCCGGGGCCTTACCGCATCGCCCGATAGCGCCTGATCAGCGCGTTGGTCGAGCCGTCGTGCTCGAGCGAAGGGTCGTCCTCAGATTTCAGCTCAGGGATGATCCGCTGCGCCAGTGCCTTGCCGAGTTCGACACCCCACTGGTCGAACGAGTCGATCGACCAGATCGTCCCCTGGGTGAAGACGCTGTGCTCGTAAAGGGCCACCAGCGTCCCGAGGATCCGCGGCGTCAGGAGCTCGGCGAGAATCACGTTGGTCGGCCGATTGCCCTCCATCACGCGATGCGGGACCACCGCCTCCGGGGTGCCCTCGGCTCGAACCTCGGCCTCGGTCTTGCCGAACGCCAGCGCCTCGGCCTGCGCAAACACGTTCGACATCAGCAGGTCGTGGTGGTCGCGCAGCGGGTTCAGCGGCTTGCCGAACCCGATCAGGTCGACCGGGATCAGCTTGTTGCCCTGGTGGATCAGCTGGTAGAAGCTGTGCTGCCCGTTGGTTCCAGGCTCGCCCCAGTAAACGGCTCCGGTCTGGTAGTCGACGGCCGTGCCGTCGAGCCTGACGGTCTTGCCGTTCGACTCCATCGTCAGCTGCTGGAGGTAGGCCGGAAAGCGCTTGAGGTACTGGCTGTAGGGCATCACCCCGACCGTCTGCGCGCCAAAGAAGTCCCCGTACCAGACGGCCAGCAGGGCGAGCAGAACCGGCAGGTTGCGCTCGAACGGCGTGTGGCGGAAGTGCTCGTCCATCTGGTGAAATCCCGCGAGCATCTCGGTGAACGCCTCTGGCCCGATCGCGAGCATCGTCGAGAGACCGATCGCCGAGTCCATCGAGTAGCGGCCTCCGACCCACTCCCAGAAGCCGAACATGTTGTCGGTGTCGATCCCGAACTCCCGAACCCTTTCGGCGTTGGTCGAGACCGCGACGAAGTGCTTGGCCACGGCGGCCTCGTCGCCGAGCGTCGCCAGCGCCCAATCTCGCGCCGACCGCGCGTTGGTCATCGTCTCGAGCGTCGTGAACGTCTTGGAGGAGATGATGAACAGCGTTCGAGCAGGGTCGAGATCGCGGGTCGCCTCCACGAAGTCGGTCGAGTCGACGTTCGACACGAACCGGAACGTGAGGTCGCGGTCGCTGTAGTGACGCAGCGCCTCGTAGGCCATCACCGGACCCAGGTCCGAGCCGCCGATCCCGATGTTGACGACGGCGGTGATCGGCTCTCCGGTGTGGCCGAGCCACTGCCGGGCGCGCACTCGTTCAGCGAACGCCGACATGCGATCGAGTACCTCGTGGACCTCGGCGACCACGTCGACCCCGTCGACGATCAGCGAGCTGCCCTTCGGCATCCGCAACGCGACATGGAGCACTGAGCGGTTCTCCGACACGTTGATTCGATCGCCGCGAAACATCGCCTCGATGCGGGCGGAGAGACCCACCTGACGCGCGAGCGCGATCAGCAGAGACATCGTCTCGTCGGTCACGCGGTTCTTCGAGTAGTCGAGGAACAGACCCGCCCCCTCGGCGGTCAACCGCTCTGCGCGGGCCTGGTCTGAGGCGAACAGCTCGCGGAGGTGGCGGTCGCGGATCTGCTGGAAGTGGGCTGCCAGCGACTGCCATCCAGGCAGGTCTCGCAGTGCTCCGACACCTTCGCTCGTCGTCTCGGCAGTGCTCATCGGCAGCAGGCCTCCTGGGCGTCGCGGGGTGACTGCTCGTGAACAGTACTGCTGGTAGGTTGCGTCGGCCCCGATGCGCGCTGCCGTCTACGAAACCGCCGGTAGCTCCGAGGTCCTTCAGGTCAGGGAGGTGCCGACCCCGGACCCCGGACCGGGAGAGGTCCGTGTCCGGATCGCCCTGTCGGGCATCAACCCGACCGACTGGAAGCGACGCAAGCGCGCAGGCCCGGAGGCAGGCCCGTTTCAGATCCCCAACCAGGACGGCGCGGGCACGATCGAGTCGGTCGGCGCCGGCGTCGATCCTTCACGGGTCGGCGAGCGAGTCTGGCTGTACATGGCGGCGCGAGATCGTCCGTGGGGCACTGCCGCCGAGTACACCGTGATTCCGACCGAGCGCGCCGTCCCGCTTCCGGACTCGGCCTCGTTCGAGCTCGGTGCCTCGCTCGGCGTGCCCGCGCTGACCGCGTGGTACTGCCTGAACGCCGACCGGCCGATCGCCGGTGCGCGCGTGCTCGTCGCCGGCGGGGCCGGAGCGGTCGGGCACGCGGCGATCGAGCTCGCGCGATTCGAGGGCGCCGAGCGCGTGATCGCGACGGCAAGCACACCGGAGAAGCTCGAGCTGGCCCGGATTGCGGGCGCCGAGGCGGTCGTCGATTACCGCGAACCTGACGCCGCCGACCAGATCCGGGCGGCCACCCCCGAAGGGGTCGATCGGATCGTGGAGCTCGCGCTGCAGGCGAATCTCGAGCTCGATCTGGCGGTCGCCGCGCCGTACGCCCACATCGTCGTCTACGCCGACGACGTGCACCCCCAGGCGACCGTCCCGATCCGGCGGTTCATGCTCGCGAATCTGACGCTGCGGTTCATGCTCCTCTATGCGATCAGGCTCGAGAAGTTGCGGGACGCCGTCGAGCATGTGCAGGCGGCCGTCGCGGCGGGTGCGCTGACGCCGTTGCCAATTGAGCGCGTCCCGCTGGACCGAGCTGCAGAAGCCCATGACCTCGTCGAGTCGGGTGTGGGCGCCAGGAAGGTGGTGATCGGGTTCGATTAGGAGGCGGCCGGCGACCTCCAGCGCCGGGGCCGTGGCGGGGTCGATCCGAATGACCGAAGGTCCATGAGTTCGCCGGGGCGAGAACGCGCGGTTAAGGAAGGTCGTGATTGACCCCAATTGGCGCGTGGGCCAGCTACGCTGACCTCCGTGGCGGTGGGGCACCGGCGACTCGTCGGCTTGATCATGGTTGGAGCGGCGCTGGCCGGAGCGCTGTTGGCGTTCAGCGTGCCGGCGCTGGCGCGCGCACCCAGGCACGTACGGATCGGCAGGACGCCGCAGCACCCGACCGGCTCGAGGACGATCGGGGCGCTGCCCGGCAATACCCGGCTGTCGACGCTGGTTTCGCTGAAACCGAGCGACCCGGCGGGGCTCGCCGACTACGCAGAGGCCGTGTCAACGCCGGGCACGAGCGTCTACCACCAGTTCCTGACCGTCGCCGAGTTCCGCCAGCAGTTCGGACCCACCCAGAGCGAGATCGAGTCCGTCAAATCGGCGCTACGTGCTTCGGGACTGCGTCCCGGCGCGGTCAGCGCCAACGGCCTGTTGATCCACGTCTCCGCCCGCGCGAGCTCGTTCGCGCGCGCCTTCTCCACCAGGTTTCAGCGGGTCCGGCTGCGGTCGGGACGGACCGCGTTCGCCAACACCTCGGCGCCGCAGTTTCCCGCGACAGTCAGCGCCTACGTCCGCGGGGTCATCGGCCTCGACTCGCTGACCACCCCGCGGCCGCTCGGGCTCGAATCCGAGCGGCGTGGGTCCGTGGTCGCATCGCACGCAGAAGCGCAGGTCGCCACCGGCGGGCCGCAGCCGTGCGCGGCAGCCGGTAACTCCAACACCGCCGACAAGATCGCGTCGGCGTACGACTTCTCGCCGCTGTATCAGGCGGGTGACGAGGGCGCGGGGCAGACGATCGCGATCCTGGAACTCGAGCCGAACTCGACGAGCGACATCTCCAGGTATCAGACCTGCTACGGCACGAACACGTCAGTGAAGTACATCCAGGTCGATGGTTTCAACGCTTCGGGAGCCGGAACAGGCGAGGCGGCGCTCGACATCGAGCAGGCGATCGGCCTGGCTCCACAGGCCGCTATCGAGGTTTACCAGGCGCCGAACACGATCCAGGACCTGATCGACGACTACACGGCGATAGTCAACGATTCCTCGGTGAACGTCATCTCGACTTCGTGGGGCTCCTGTGAGGTCGCCGGATCGACTCTGTACCAGACCGAGAACACCCTGTTCATGCAAGCGGCAGCCGAGGGAAAGTCGGTGTTCGCCGCCAGCGGCGACTCGGGCTCGGAGGACTGCGCCCAGCCCGGGAAACCGAACACCAGCCTCGCCGTCGACGATCCCGCGAGCCAGCCGTTCGTGACCGGCGTCGGCGGCACGAACCTCCCGGACTACACCCACCCGGCGTCACAGACGGTGTGGAACGACGGTCCGCTTCTGGCGAATGGCAGCGGTGGCGCGAGCGGCGGCGGCATCTCGTCGCTGTGGCCGATGCCGAGCTACCAGTCGGGGGCGCCTTCATCCCTGCACGTGATCAACGCGAACTCCAAGGGTTCCACGTGCAGTGCGCCAGCCGGCAGCGATTGCCGCGAGGTCCCCGACGTCGCCGCCAACGCTGAGGCCAGCGGGCTGGACGGCTACCCGATGTTCTACAGCGGCGGCTGGACGATGTTTGGGGGCACAAGCGCCGGCGCGCCCCTATGGGCCGCTTACACGGCGCTCGTCAACAGCTCTACCGCTTGCCACGGTGTGGGTATCGGCTTTGCCAACCCGCTGCTCTATCAGGCCGCCGCGTCGGGCTATTCGAACGAGTTCTATGACACGACCAGCGGCAACAACAATCCGGGCGGCAGTGGTCTGTATCCAGCGGGAAGCGGATACGACATGGCCACCGGGCTCGGCAGCCCGGTCGGTGCCGTACTGGCTGCGGCGCTCTGCAACGACGCGGATGTGGTTTCCGTCACCAACCCCGGAAACCAGCAGACCGTATTCGACGTGCAACCCACCCTTCAGATCGTCGCGAGCGACAATCAGCACCGCGTGCTCAGCTATACGGCCACGGGCTTGCCGACCGGCCTCTCGATCAACACGAGCACAGGTGCGATCACGGGCACAGCGACGAAGGCTGGCAGCTATACCGTTACGGTCACCGCCACCGACGGGACCGCCTCCGGCAGCACCGCGTTCTCCTGGACGGTCACGTCCGGCGGAGCGTCCTGTACACCGGCCAACCCCAACGTGATCGTCAATCCGACGTTCGCGTCGGGCAGAACGGGCTGGGTTGCCGGTTCGAACGTGATCGCGTCCAATGCAGGTACCGAAACCGGCTTCGACGACAGCCACTTCGCCTGGCTGGACGGGTACAGCACGCCGCACACGGATACGTTGTCGCAGACCGTGACCCTGCCGCTCGGTTGCGCCTACCAGCTCACCTACGAGCAGGCGATCGACACCACCGAGCCGGGCTCCACCGCCGTCGACACGCTGAGCATGCAGGTGCTCGCAT
Organism: uncultured Solirubrobacterales bacterium; assembly: GCA_963805095.1. GTDB lineage: Bacteria > Actinomycetota > Thermoleophilia > Solirubrobacterales > Solirubrobacteraceae > Palsa-465. The sequence goes on along the minus strand of CAWDSW010000003.1, from coordinate 979,417 downwards.
CCAACGGAAGCGTGCTGTACACCTCCACCCCGGTCTCCAATCTCAACGCGACCACGACGGTCGGAAGTAAGCCCAGCTACCAGCCGGTGACCATCAACCTGACCTCCTCCGTCGCGGGTCAGCAGACAATCACGCTGAAGTTCACCGGCACGGAGACGAATGCCGCCGGTGGCACCACCGACTTCCTGCTCGACGGCTTCGCGCTGACCGTGTCGCCCGCCACATAGGTCAGCTCGCCGGACCGACCTCGGTTCAGGCGAGAATCCGCACCCGCCGAGTCATCGCCGTCGCGACGTAGACGGCTGCGTATCCGCAGACGATGCTCGCCGCGATGTACCCGGCCGCCAGTCCGTAGCGGTGGCGCTCCAGCATCTGGAACAACTGCAGCTGCATCGTCGAGAAGGTCGTGTACGCGCCGCAGAAGCCGGTTCCCACGGTCGAGCGACGGTAGGTGGAGATCGGCAGCCGCTCCTGCAGTCGGGTGACGAAGTAACCGAGCGCGAACGCACCACTGACGTTGATCGCGAAGATGGCCCAAGGCCAGCTCGCGACTGCCGACGGGAACAGGTCTCCGATGCCCACGCGCGCGAGCGCCCCCGCAGCGCCGCCGGTGAAGATCGCCGCCAGCTCCCGCCGATCGAACCGCATCGGAAGCAGGCTACCGTGAGCATTCGCCGTCGACACTCGCTGCGGATGCGTTGCGGGGCCGTGGGCGGCTGGGGCGACGGATAGACTCCCGCCGTCCACCGCGGGGGCGTGACGCGGAAAGCTAGGAGGGGGATTCGAGGGTGGGGTACGGGGAACCACGGTTTGCTTGGTCGGCGCGCAGGTGCGGGGCTGGAACGGCGCGCCGGACCAGAGCCGCCAGCGTTGGTGCGGCGCTCCTTGTGGCATGCGTTTTCGGGGTTAGCTCGTCGGCCGCGAAGCGCTCGACGGTCACGGCCGTGCCTGCTGGATGCGCAACGTTGGGCAACGCTTCCGATTTTGCGGTCTTCTCTGACGGAGAGGTCAACTTCTCAGAGACGAGGGGAACCAGCGTCGTGGGGCGAATCGGGGCCGCAGGGCACGTGACGCTCGACGACATCTCGGTCACGCCGGCCGCCGGCGACGTCGCCCCGACGGTGATCACCGGCGGTGATTTCACCGCGGGCAGGACTGCCGGAGGCGGCGGCAGCCTTCACGGTGGCGTGCGCTACGCCGGCTCATACGACGTCGCCCCCAACTTCACCGTCACCGGCACCGTCGAGCACGCACAGCCACCGTTCTCGTTCGACTCCGAGTTCAGCGCGCTCCGACAGCAGAGCAGCACTTGGGGGGCGATTCACCAGACCCCGGGGGCAACGGTCAGTCTGAACCAGTACTCGCACGCGCTGGAGTTGACCGGAACAGCAGACGGCCTGAACGTCTTCACCGTCAGCGCCAGCGACCTGACCGCGGCTGCGGGCATCGTGATCGATCTGACCCAGCCCGGCGCGAGCGGGCTGATCAACATCACGACGAACACGGCGTTGACGATCAACCCGTCCTATATGAACCTGTCCGGTAGCGCCAGCCCCGCGAATCTGGTCTGGAATCTGCCATCTGCTCCCGGCCTCGATGTCACGACCGGCGTCGCCTGGAAGGGCCTGATCCTGGCCCCGCAGGCGACCGTGAGGGCCGCCAACGGCCCCCAGCTGCAGGGAGAGCTGATCGCCCAGACGATCCCCGGTGGCGACTGGGTACTCCAGCACGTTCGGTTCACGGGCTGCTTGCCGCCGACGCACGGATCGCCCACTCTCACCTCCACCGCTTCGGGTTCACTGAGCAGGGGGGCGCATGGGCGCCACCGCCTGCGCCGCTACCGCGCGCTGACCCGGGAGCTGACGATCTACGACACCGCCACCCTCAGCGACGGCAACGACCCAACCGGGACGCTCACCTTCAAGCTGTTCGGACCCAACGACGCGAACTGCTCCGGGTCGCCGGCATTCACATATACGGCGACGGTGATCGGCAACGGCTCCTACCGGTCCGGAGCATTCGCTGCGACCCTGGCCGGAACCTACCGGTGGGTGGTCGCCTACTCGGGCGACGCCCGTAACGACGCCGCCGGCCCGACCGCCTGCGGCGACGACCCCGAGACGGTCGTCGTCAGTCCGGCTACCCCGACCCTCAGCTCTGCGGCGACAGGACCGACATCGGTGCAGCGTACGCCCGGCCCGCATAGTGGGCGCCGCGCAACCGTCAGGATGGGCGAGCTCCGCGCCGGGGTGCCAATCTATGACACGGCCACCGTTCAGGGCGGCCTCTCACCGACCGGGACGCTCACCTTCCGGCTCTACGGCCCCGACGACCCGACATGCTCGGGGCCACGCCTCTTCGAGTCAGTCGTCACCGTGTCCGGCAACGGCCCGCACAACTCCGAGCCGTTCACGGCCGCCGCGGCGGGCACATACCGCTGGGTCGTCAGCTACTCGGGGGACGCCAACAACCACCCGGCCGGTCCGACCCAGTGCGGAATCGACTCCGAGACGATCGTGATCAGTCCGGCTCACCCGACGCTGGCGACCGTCGCCTCCCACGCAACGGTGATCGGCGGTGCGGTCAGCGACAGCGCCACGCTCAGCGGCGGCTCGGACCCGACCGGAACGATCACCTTCCGTGCCTACGGCCCCGACGACGCAACCTGCGCAGGGCCGGCGGCGGACACATCGACAGTCCCTGTCCACGGCAACGGCGTGTACGACTCCCACGCGTTCACGCCCACGACGGTCGGCGTCTACCGGTGGGTTGCAAGCTACTCGGGAGATCCTTTCAACCTGGCGGCGGGCCCCACCGCCTGCAGCGATCCCGCCGAGGCTGTGGTCGTGTCGCCCCCGCCGGCGGCGCACCCCGGGATCTCGACGACCGCGCTCGGAGGCGCCCCCGCCGGCTCGCCGATCGACGACACCGCGCATCTGACCGACGGCAACGACCCAACCGGAACGATCACGTTCCGCCTCTACGGCCCGCGCGACAGCGACTGCACCGGCCACCCCGCCGGCTCCTCGACGGTGACCGTGTCGGGCAACGGCGACCACCGCTCTCTGCCGTTCACGCCCACGCGAGCGGGCACATATCACTGGGTCGCCGAATACTCCGGCGACGATCACAACCACCCGGCAGGACCAACGGCCTGCGATGACAACGCCGAGACCGTGGTCGTCTCCCAGGCGCAACCGCGGCTTCAGACGGTGGCGCGCGCGGTCGTCCCGATCGGCGGCGCGACTGGCGACCGGGCGACCCTGGCCGCGGGCTCGGAGCCACGGGGGACGATCACATTCCGGGTATACGGGCCGGACGACCGCACCTGCTCGATGAGCCCGGTGTTCACCGCCCAACAGATCGTGGTCGGTAACGGCACCTACCGCTCCCCGAGGTTCGAGCCCCGGCAGACCGGCACGTATCTGTGGACGGCGACCTACTCGGGAGACGCGAACAATCACGAGGCCAACACCCGTTGCAACGACGCGGGCGAGCGGACCATGGTCTTGCCGCGCCGCCCGCTGCTCGCGACGTCCGCGAGCCCGCCGGCCTACCTGCGCAAGGCGGCGCGGGCCCAACCGGCCGGACTGACGATCTACGACTCCGCCGCCCTCAGGCTCGGATTCGCACCCACCGGCGAGATCACGTTCCAGCTGTTCGGCCCAGACAACTCCAGCTGCGCGGGCCCGCCAATCTTCACCTCCGCCACGGAGATCAACGGAAACGGGATCTACCGCTCCGAGCAATTCACCCCGACAGCCTCGGGTACCTACCGCTGGGTAGCGGTCTACTCGGGCGATGGCAACAACCGCCGGACCGGGCCAACCCGCTGCGGCGGCCCGTTGGAGCACGTCCAGGTCACCCTCCCGGCCGAGCCCCAGCTGACGACCACCGCGTCGGCGTCGGTAGACCTCGGCGGGCACGTGTACGACACCGCGCACCTCAGCGGCGGCTCCCAGCCGAAGGGCAGGATCGGCTTCCGGCTCTACGGTCCCGACGACAGCGGCTGTACGGGCGCGCCGGTGTTCAAGGCGACCGTCGGCGTTGACGGTAACGGCGACTACAAGTCACCGTCCTTCGTCCCGATGACGCCGGGCGCGTACCGGTGGGTTGCCGCCTACTCCGGCGACGGCGCGAACCACCCCGCTGGGCCGACGGCCTGCGCCGACAGCGCCGAGTCGGTCGCTGTTCGATCCGGGCCGACGCCACCGGCGACACCGACCCTCTCGACGACGGCATCGGAGCCCGGTAACCCGGGGGAACCGGTCTATGACACGGCGCACCTCAGCGGCGGTGTCCATCCGCGAGGGATGATCACCTTCAGCCTCTTCGGCCCCGACGACTCCAAGTGCGCGGCGGCACCCGTGTTCACCTCGACGGTCACGGTCACCGGCGAAGGCGCCGTGACCTCGGAGCCATTTGTCATCCAGGTACCCGGCTCCTACCGCTGGGTGGCGAGCTACTCCGGCGACTCGCTGAATGCCGCCGTCGAACCGATGGGGTGCGGGGATCCGGCCGAGACGGTGTCGGTCACCGCTCCGCCGCCTCCGATTCCCGATCCCGGGCCCAACGTCCCCGAGCGCAAGCCCAACTCGCCTCAGCCCAAGCCCAAGCCCAAGCCCAAGCCGCCTAAGCCTAAGCCCACGTCGCCCAAGCCCAAGCCCACGTCGCCCAAGCCCAAGCCCAAGCCCACGTCGCCGAAGCCGTCCAAGCCGCCCAAACCCAAACCACCCAAGCCCAAGCCCGAGCCGCCGAAACCCAAACCCAACCTGCCCAAGCCCAAGCCCAAGCCGCCGCGGGTCACTGGTTGAGTCAGATCGAACTGGTTGCGCTAACTCCGCAGGCAACGAGCGGCGACCGACACGACGGTGAGGGCGGCGTCGCCCCGGATCGCGGCGGCGGTTCTCGTCTATGGGCGCGCGAGATTGTGCTTGGGCAAGCCCGGAGCGACCAAAACTTCCCGACCGCTGACAAGCCGAACCCGGTTCTCGCAGTTTGGGTCGCTCAGGGTCCCATACTTCACGAACCCCGTCCCCGTGAGGCTGGCTCGGGAAGTTTTGGTCGGTCCCCGCGTGGCCACACCCCAGAATGGACCATGACCGCGTGATTTTGGGCTGCCGGCAGGGTTATTGGCACACGCTTGCTGCCACCTAATCGAACCCACCAAGACCTACGACGCAACCGACAAAAGAGCCCGGGCGCTGGCCCGAGCTCTCAAAACCGTGACCCATGTCCCGAGACTCGTGAGACCCATGTCCCGAGACACGGGAGACCGATGTCCCGAGACGTCACAAGATGGCGGGGGCAGGATTCGAACCTGCGAAGGCTGAGCCGCATGATTTACAGTCATGTCCCTTTGACCGCTCGGGAACCCCGCCGGGGCGCCAGCGAGTTTAGTCGCTGACCACAGCCCGCGTCCCGGCCGCCGGCGGCCGGGTACGGAGCGCGGCGCACTGTTCGACACGCCCGCTAGGAGACATCGCGGAGCCGCTGTGCCTCTGGCAGCGCCTCCAGCTTCTTCAAGGTGTGATTCTCGATCTGCCGGATCCGCTCGCGGGTGACGTTGAACGCCCGACCGACCTCCTCGAGCGTGTAGGGGCGCTCGCCGGTCAGGCCGAAGCGCATCTCAATCACCTCGCGCTCGCGCTCGGGTAGCGCCGCCAGTGCCCGGTGCAGGTTCTCCCGCCGGAGGTGCTCGACGGCCGTCTCGAACGGGGATTCCGCACCCTCGTCCTCGACAAAGTCACCGAGCTCGGACTCCTCGTCTTCGCCGACCGGCTTCTCCAGCGAGATCGGTTGCTGCGCCATCCGCAACACATCACGCACCTCGCGGATCGAAGTCTCCAGCTCGGCCGCGATCTCCGCGGCGGTCGGCTCCCGCCCGAGTTGCTGGACCAGCTGGCGCTCGACGTGCACAACCTTGTTGAGCTTCTCGACCATGTGTACGGGAATCCGGATCGTCCGGCCCTTGTCGGCGATCGCACGCGTCACCGCCTGGCGGATCCACCAGGTCGCGTAGGTCGAGAACTTGTAGCCGCGGCGGTAGTCGAACTTCTCGACGGCTCGGATCAGGCCCATCGAGCCTTCCTGGATCAGGTCCAGGAAGGTGAGCCCACGCCCGAGGTAGGCCTTGGCGATCGACACGACCAGTCGCAGGTTGGCCTCGATCATCTGCTGCTTGGCGACCATGTCGCCACGCTCGATCCGCCGCGCGAGCAGCACCTCCTGCTCGCCGGTGAGCAGATCCACCCGCCCGATCGAGCGCAAATACAGCCGCAGCGAGTCAAGCGAGGGCTCGACCGTGAGGTCGATCTCGACTCGCTTGCGGGGCTGGTCAGCGGCTGCGCCGAGGCCGGCGACCGTGCCCAGGTCGGACGCTGAGCCCAAGACGGCGGCCGCGCCGAGATCGGGATCCCGCGACCCTGGCGACGGTGCGTCCACGTCACCGTTCGATCCCGCCGATCGCGCTGCAGACCGGTCGTCGACCTCGAGCACCTCGATCCCCTGATCGTCGAGGTAGGCGTGGAGCTCCTGCACCTGCTCCTTGGTTACCTCGACCTCCTCCAGCGAGGCCGCAATCTGCTCAAACGTCAGGAAGCCGCGCTCCTGCCCGTCCGAGATCAGGCTGCGGAATTCCTCAAGCTCCGCAATCGGCGCGTCGTCCGCCAGGAGCACGCTTGACTTTTCGCTCACCGGTCCCGCGCCCCGGGCGAACGATCCTCGTGGACCAGCGAATGGAAAGCGGCTGCGCTCATTTCTCCCTTACCACGTGTCTCCCTCAGGACCGAGACGGCGGATTGATACCACAAACTTCGGCCATGTATAGCGATCCCAGAAGGTTCGGCGCTCGACCGCAATTTCGCGCCTTGCCTCAGATACCGGTGCGCGTGCGACGGCGGATCTGCGCGGAGCTCGCCGGCGACGCAGCTCCGTTGCTCCAGAAAGGGTCCTATCCGCGGAGAGAAGGCGGCCCACACCTACCAACGGAAGACCACCTCTAACCTTTACGAACAAGTGCCGACCAGCTCCTCCACCTCGCTTCCCACTGTCGACGTCCAGGCTCGCCGCCCATCGGTCCAGCTCGGCCTCTCCCAGGTCGGCGTCACCGGCGTCGAGAAGGTGATCCGCCTGCGCCAAAATGGCAGCGAGCAGCTGTTCTCGGCCAGTTTCCAGTGCGTCGTCGACCTCGGCCCCGACCAGAAGGGCGCGCACATGTCGCGGTTCGAGGAGGTCGTCAACGAGGCGATCGGGCAGGTGGTCCTGGGCGAAGCGACCTTCAAGGCCGAGACGCTGGCCGAACACATCGCCCAGCTCGTTCGCCAACGCCAGCGCGCTCGTCGCGCCGAAGTCACCGTCGAGGCTAGGTTCCCCGAGTACAAGCCGGCGCCGGTCTCGGGCATCCAAACGCAGGAGCTGTACACGCTCCACGGCTGCGCGGTCAGCACCGAGGAGGGGACCCGCACCTTGATCGGCGTCGCTGCTCAGGGGATGACGGCTTGTCCCTGCGCCCAGGAGCTCGTGGCCGACGGTGCCCGCGCCCGGCTCGGCGAGCAGGGCTACGACACCGACGAGATAGAGCGGATTCTCGACGCGGTCCCCGTGGCAACCCACAACCAGCGCGGCCTCGGCACGCTGCACATCGGCGTCTGCGAGAAGTGCGGCGTCGAGATCGACGCCGCCACCCTGGTCGAGATCGTCGAGCAGTCGATGTCGTCGGAGATCTACGAGCTGATGAAGCGGATCGACGAAGCCCACGTCGTCGAGAAGGCCCATCGCCGTCCCCGCTTCGTCGAGGACTGCGTCCGCGAGATGATCAAGGGCGTGATCGAGCGCTACCCCGACCTGTGCGACGGCGCGTTCGTATCCGCCCGCCAGGAGAACCTCGAGACGATCCATCAGCACAACGTCGTCGCCGAGCGCTTCGGGACATTGAGCGAGATCCGTCGCGAGCTGCGTTCAGGCATCCCGTCCGAGGCGCACACCAGCCGGCGGGCCTGGCTCGACGCCAGCCGGTAGAGGAGACCAACCGATGCGTGCGATGGTGCTGGAGCGCCAGGGCGAGCCGCTGCAGCTGCGGGAGCTTCAAGACCCAGTCGCAGGCCGCACCCAGCTGAGCTTGACGGTCCACGCCTGTGGCGTCTGCCGGACCGACCTGCACCTCCGCGATTCCGAGATTGAGGCGACCAAGCTCCCGGTCGTGCTCGGCCACCAGATCGTCGCCGTCACCGAGGATGGACGCAGGGTCGGCGTGCCCTGGCTCGGCTGGACCGACGGAGAGTGCCGCTACTGTCTTTCGGGCCGCGAGAACCTATGTGTACACGGTCGTTTCACCGGCCGTGACATCGACGGCGGCTTCGCCGAGCGGACGGTCGCCGACGAGCGCTACTGCTTCGCGCTCCCCGCCGAGCTCACCGACGAACAGGCGGCACCGCTGCTTTGCGGAGGTTTGATCGGCTATCGGGCTCTGAGGTTCACCGGCGACGCAACCAGGCTCGGGCTCTACGGCTTCGGCTCCGCCGCGCACATGATCTGTCAGGTGGCCGTCCACCAGGGCCGGCGGGTATTCGCTTTCACCCGCCCGGGCGACGAGCGCGGTCAGAGCTTCGCGCGCGAGGTCGGGGCCGAGTGGGCCGGGGGCAGCACGGAGCTGCCGCCGGAGCCGCTCGATGCCGCGATCATCTTCGCCGCCGACGGAACCCTGATTCCGATGGCGCTGCGAGCTCTCGATCCCGGCGGAAGCGTCATCTGCGCGGGTATCCACATGTCCGAGATCCCCGCTTTCTCCTACGACGATCTGTGGGGCGAGCGCCAGATCCGCTCGGTCGCGAACCTGACCCGAGTCGACGCCGAGGAGTTCCTGGCGCTGGCGCCGAAAGTCCCGATTCGGACGACCGTCACGACGTATCGGCTCGAACAGGCTGAGCAGGCTCTCGCGGACCTCCGCGCCGGCCGCTTTACCGGCTCGGCAGTCGTCGTTCCCTGACCGGGTGGCTGGGGGCGCCGTCGGCGCGCCCAATCACGTACGGTTAGGCCATGCCACTGATCCCGATGGTCATCGAGCGCACCGCGCGCGGCGAGCGCGAGTTCGACATCTACAGCCGGCTGCTCAACGAGCGGATCGTCTTCCTCGGGACGCCGATCGACGACATCGTCGCCAACCTGATCGTCGCGCAGCTCTTGCACCTCGAGTCGGCCGATCCCGACAAGGACATCTCGATCTACATCAACTGCCCCGGCGGCTCGATCTACTCGGGGCTGGCGATCTACGACACGATGCAGTTCATCAAGCCCCAGGTCCAGACGATCTGCGTCGGGATCGCGATGTCGATGGGATCGTTGCTATTGGCCGCGGGCGCGCCCGGGAAGCGCTTCTCGCTGCCGAACAGCCGGATCCTGATCCACCAACCGTCGGCCGGGTTCGAGGGTCAGTCGACCGACATCGAGATCCACGCTCGCGAAATCATCAACATCCGCCGCCGGATCGACGAGATCTACGCGAACCACACCGGCCAGACAGTCGAGCAGGTTAACGCGGACATGGAGCGCGACCGGTTCTTCAAGGCCGACGAGGCCGCCAAATACGGCCTGATCGATCGCGTGATCTCGAGCCACTGAAGGGCTCATTTGGCCGCATCGGCGTAGCTCGCCTGAATCACTCGCTACCCTGCCGAACATGCCACGGGTTCTAGACGCAAAATTGGAAGACGACGACACCCTCGAGGACGACGACGAAATCGGCACTGACGTCGATTTCGACGATCCGGACGCCCCCGAGGATCCGGACGACCTCGACTTAGACGACGACGAGGACTCGGACGAGGATTAGCGGCTCGAGCAGCGGGTCGAATTTGTCAACCCACGGTTGTCTTTTTCGACCCGCACGCGGTGGGGGGCGACACGCTCGGCCTCCGCACGGAGGGTCGGGCCTACTGCAACCGGAACTGCCCGCGGGCCACGGGCACGGCGCTGCCGCCGACGACGACGCCCTCGGTCACATCTCGGCTCCCCTCGACGCGCGCCTGCAGGTGCGACGGGCGCCCGATCTCGGCTCCCTGCTCAATCGAAACCGCCTGTCCGAACGGGATCAGGCCATGACGCGCGAGGTGCAGCGCGAGCGGCCCTGCCGCTGAGCCCGTCGCGGGATCCTCGGTGACGCCGAGCGACGGCACGAAGCAGCGGGTCTTGACACCATCGCCGTCCAGCGCGCAGCAGCTCGTCAGGAAGTCCCCGAGCCGCCCCAGCGCCAGCATGTCGGGCTCGAGCGCCCGGACCTGCTCGGGGTCGGGCAGCGCGACGATCAGGTGCGCGGGACCGTTGACGTAGCACTCGATCGGGAGCACCGGCTCATCCTCAACTCCGAGCGCGGTGAGCAGCTCGTCGGGATATTCGAAGCCTCTGACGGTGGGGATCGGCTGATCCATCTCGCCGAACACGATCTCGCCGTGCACGCGAGTCAGCCTGACGGGAACGATTCCGGCGCCGGTCCGCAGCCTGACGGTCGCGAGGTTCTGGCGCTCGCCGACGATGAACGCAGCGCCGAGCACCGGGTGTCCGGCGAACGGCAGCTCGGCGTCGGGGGTGAAGATCCGGACGGTCGCGTCCGCCTCGTCGTCGCCGGAGAGTAGGAAGACCGTCTCCGACAGGTGCAGCTCGCGAGCCGTGGCCTGCATCAGGCGACTGGGAACCTCATCGCCCGCGGTGAACACCGCCAGCGGGTTGCCCCGCAACGGCATGTCCGTGAAGACGTCGACGATCTCGTAGGGATGATCGGGCTCAGGCGGCATCGGTGGCCATCTCCAATAGTGTCGTGACCGTCTTCCAGTTGCGGGCCGTAGCCACCGTGTTCCTCGGCGTGATCGCCACCGCCAGCTTCGAGCGGGCGATCCCGTCGGGGTGCCAGCTGTAGATCTCGCGGCCGATCGCGGCAACCTTCTCGCTGGGGACGGCGCGCTCCTGCAGCGCAGTGATCACGTCTGGTTGCACCACGTCGCCTCGGAAGGTGACCTGCAGCGCCTTGGGGTTGATCGCCGCTTCCTCGTCGAACGGGTTGCGGGCCACGACCTCGACGAGCTCGTCGGCGGTTCTGACGACCACCTGGATGTCCAGGCCGAACCGCTCGAGCAGGACTCGCGAGACGCTGTCGACCACCTCGGCGGGCTCGCGCTCGCTCTCGAGCACGACGTTGCCGCTCTGCACGTAGGTCCGGACCTCCCCGAAGCCCGCGTCCGCGAGCGCGCCGCGCAGCGCGGGCATCGCGATCCGGTTGGCTGAGCCGATATTTATCCCGCGCATCAGCAGCACCTGTCTTGCCACACGCCGATCCTAACCGCAGGGCTGCTCTCGGCCGAAAATCAACGCGCCGAAGCGCCGAGACTAGGAGCCGTCGAGGACCAGATTCAGCCGCCGCTCGAGTGCCGCGCCGAGTAGCTCGCGCACGGCTCCAGCCTCGAAACGCTGGACCAGCGCTGCCAGGAACCCCTCGATCACGAGCTGCTTGGCGGTGGGCTCGGGCAGGCCGTGCGAGCGGAGATAGAAGAGCTGCTCGGGGTCGACCTGGGCGACCGCTGCGGCGTGGGTACAGCGGACGTCGTTGGCCTGAATCTCCAGGCCGGGAATCGCGTCGGCATGCGATCGCTTGGACAGCAGGAGGTTGCGCGACTCCTGGAAGGCGTCGGTCTTCTGAGCCCCGGGATCGACGATGATGTTGCCCTTCCAGACGGCGCTCGAGCGGTCCTGCAGGACGCCGCGAAAGGCCAGGTCCGAGGTCGTGTTCGGCGCGGCGTGCTCCTGCGTGGTGTCGAAGTCGATGTGCTGGGAGCCGCGAGTCGCGTAGGCGCCGGTGACCCTGGCCTCGGCGCCCTCGCCGGCCAGCCGCGTCTGCATCAGCACGTGCCCCGAGCGCGAGCCGAAACCGAGTGCGACCCAGTCAAGTCGCGCGTCGCGACCGACGATCGCGTTCTGCGCTCCGAATATCCAGGCGTCCTCTGACAATCCCTGACCGCTCACGTAACGTAGGGCGGCGTTGTCACCGACTTTGAGTTCGGTGACAACGTTGAGGACGCAGTCGCCCTCTGAGAGGAACTGCTCCCAGATCTCGGCGTGGGCGCCCTCCTCGAGGACGACCCTGGTGCGGTGGTTGAAGAGCGTGCCCCGTGGGACGACCACGGTCAGCGGAATCGGCTGCGCGAGAGTGACGCCGCGGCCGACCGTGATGACCGTGGTGTCGCGCTCGAAGCCGACGTTGACGCCGGCCGGTAGCTCAGGCGTCGGGAGATCCCACAGAGAGCCGGGCGCCGGTGATGGCGTGCGCAAAGCCGCCATCACCGCGGGCACGGGTTCGTAGGAGGTGACGTCCAGCGCCGAGATGTCCGTGAACTCCCACCCGGGACGACCCTTGAAGGCGGGAAGTTCCAGGACGCTAGCCAATCGAGCCCTCCATCTGCAGCTCGATCAGCCGGTTCATCTCGACCGCGTACTCCATCGGCAGCTCCTTGGCGATCGGCTCGATGAAGCCGTTGACGATCAGCTTCGAGGCCTCGTTCTCCGGGATCCCGTGGCTCATCAGATAGAAGAGCTGATCCTCGCCGACCTTCGAGACCGTCGCCTCGTGACCGACGTTGACGTCGTCCTCGCTGATCCGGATCGTCGGGTAGGTGTCCGAGCGCGACTCCTCGTCGAGCAGCAGCGCGTCGCAGACGACCTTCGAGCGGGCGCCGTGGGCGCCCTTGGCGATCTCCAGCAGGCCGCGGTAGGAGCCGCGACCACCGTCCTTGCAGATCGACTTGGCGAAGATGTTCGAGGTCGTGTTCGGCGCCGCGTGGATGATCTTGCCGCCGGCGTCCTGATGCTGCCCGCGGCCCGCGAACGCGATCGACAGGATCTCGCCGTGGGCGCGTTCGCCGACCAGATACACGCTCGGGTACTTCATCGTCAGCTTCGAGCCGAGGTTGCAGTCGACCCACTCGACGGTCGCGTCCTCGTGGGCGACCGCCCGCTTGGTGACCAGGTTGAAGACGTTGGCCGACCAGTTCTGGACCGTCGTGTAGCGGATCCGTGCGCCCGGCTTGGCGATCAGCTCGACGACCGCCGAGTGCAGCGAGGAGGCGCTGTAGGTCGGCGCCGTGCAGCCCTCGACGTAGTGCACATAGGACCCCTCGTCGGCGATGATCAGCGTCCGCTCGAACTGGCCCATCGACTCGGTGTTGATCCGGAAGTAGGCCTGTAGCGGCATCTCGACGTGAACGCCCGGCGGCACGTAGACGAATGAGCCGCCCGACCAGACGGCGCTGTTCAGCGCCGACAGCTTGTTGTCGTTGGCCGGGATCACGGTCGCGAAGTACTCGCGGATGAGATCCTCGTGCTCGCGCAGCCCGGTATCCATGTCCTTGAAGATCACGCCCTGCTTCTCGAGGTCCTCGCGCACCTGGTGGTAGACGACCTCGGATTCGTACTGCGCGCCGACGCCCGACAGGAACTTGCGCTCTGCCTCGGGGATCCCGAGCCGATCGAAGGTCTTCTTGACGTCATCCGGGACGTCGTCCCAGGACCGCTCGGCCCGCTCACTCGCACGGACGAAATAGTGGATGTCGTTGTAGTCGACCTCTGCGAGCATCGGCGAGCCCCAGGTCGGCTGCGGCTTGGCGTAGAAGTGGTCCAGCGCCTTGAGGCGGAAGTCGCGCATCCACTGCGGCTCTGACTTGAACTCGGAGATCTTCTCGACGATCTCCCGGTTGAGACCCTTCGGCGCCTTGTAGAGGTAGTTCTCGGCGTCGTGAAAGCCGTAGCGCTCCGTGTAGTCGGAATTGATCTGCCCGAGCTGCTCGTTCTCGGTCAGCTCAACCTGGCCGCCGCCGTCAAGCACCCTGTCGGTAGTAGCCATCTATGCCACCTCCAGCTTGATCATTTCATTGTCGATGACCACCGCGAAGGTGTCCACCGGCTCGTATGCGGGCAGGCTCTTCGGCCGGCCCGACCTGAGGTCGAACTTCGACCCGTGCCGCGGACACTCGATCGTGCACTCCCGCTCGTCGAGCTCGCCCTCGACGAGCGGTCCGTCGTCGTGCGAGCATCGATCCTCGATCGCGTAGACCTCGCCGGCGCAGTTGAACACGCCGATTTCCAGATCGCGCCACTCCACCAAGCGCACTGCACCCGGCGGGAGCTCGCTGACAGCACAGACTTCGACGGTTTCCGGCATGCTTCAAATCCTAGCGCAGCCGTCGGATTTGGCGGACCGAGCCGGCCCTATAGCGGGGGCCGACAGCGCGTTGGCCGCGCAAAACGGCGGGTCATCGCCATCTACCTGTTGGTGACGACGGCCGCGCGAAACGGCGCGGTCATCGTCCACTCTGCGGATGTGGCCAACCGGCGGCCGACCAAAAACCGGCAACCGTGCTGCCCCGCCGCGGGGATCGCGGCAGCACGGTCGCTGAGCGACCAAAACTCGACAACCCTCTTTTCGACTGGTCAGTGCGCGCCGACTTATGGTCGCTAGTTCGAGGCGGGGCACTAGGTTTCTGAGTCTCGGGACGATCGCCGCAAGAGCCTGGCTCGGATCGCCGGCCGCGAGCGCGGACGAGTCTCCCGGTTCGATGCGAGACGCTCGTCGTGAAGATGGGCCTGGCTATCGATATTGCCGCGGACGCTCGACCACACGGACCAGCGGCTCACCGGCGGCATAACGCGCGATCTCGTCGGCCAGCATCGCCACCCCGCGAGCGAGGGTCTCGAGCGTGGCGCCACCAATATGAGGTGTCATCACGACGTTCGGGTGCCTTAGCAGCGGGTGGATTCCTGTTTCCCCGCGTGGACGGACGACGTCAAGCGCCGCGCCCCCCAGATGTCCGCTGGACAGCGCCTCGTCCAACGCGGATTCGTCCACGAGCGTTTCTCGCGCCGTGTTGATGAAGAAAGAGCCCCCGCGCATGATCGCGAAGCGGCGAGCATCGAACAGGTTCTCGTTATCGACCGTTGCGCGCGCATGCAGCGAGACGAAGTCCGACCGCATGACCAACTCGTCGAGCTCCTCAACCTGCTCGATCTCGGAACCGGCCCGTGCAAACGGGTCAAACCCGACGAGACGGAGGTCGAAGCCAACCGCCCGCCGTGCCACCGCCTGGCCGACGTTGCCGAGCCCAACGAGCCCGAGCGTGCGACGAGCAAGCTCGACGCCCATGAACTGAGCGCCTTCAAAGGCGCCGTCGGCTGCCCGGCCCCCGCCGAGGAGCAATCCCTGTGCTTTGGGAAAACCGCGCGCCAGCATGATCAAGAACGCGATCGTCTGCTCAGCCACCGCCTCGGCGTTCTTGCCGGGCGTCGTCGTCACTGGGATGTCACGATGGGCAGCCGCGGACACGTCGATGTTGACCGGCCCGCCGCGCGCGCAGCAGACAAGTCGCAGCGAATCCGACGCGTCGAGCACTGCGTCGGTCACCGGCGCGCCGTGGACCACGAGTACCTCGACCCCATCCATCCGAGACAGAATCTGGTCCGGCGATCCCTCGAACTCGCGGATCGCCAGTTCGGACTCGGTGCCCGGCTCGAACACCAGGTCTGGGTCGAGCTGGAGGTAATCGATTGAGTGGCTTTCCCCGAACGACCGGAAACCGGCTGCGAACACCGACGCCGGCAGGTACGAGTCACCGACGACGAGAATCCGCACCTTGGTCGCCCCCGTGATTGCTGGCAATCACCGACTCTTTCCTCCCTCAACAACGGCTGGTTGTGCGGCTGCAACACCTCATATGCTCAGGCTTGCGCCTCCCCAATCCCCATGGTAGCGTCATCCTGCAATCCTGTCATGACATGCTGTAAGGAGGAGGGTTCTAGTGCGAGGATTTCATCCACGCGCGCGCATCGTGCTTGCGCTAACCGTTGCCGGCCTGATTGCGGCCGCAGCGTTGGGCGCCGGTAGTGCGTCGTCGAAGCAGAAGGCCGCAGCCGCGGCGGGGCATTACACGTTTGTGGTCAGCAACAACTTCCTCGGCAACGACTACAGACCGGAGTTGCTGAAGGAAGCGCAGTTGGTCGCGAATGACCCGCCGTTCAAGGGCCACGTGACGGTGAAGATCGTTGAATCACAACCGACCGCCGCCGCGCAGTTGGCTGATTTGAACAACGTGATCTCGGAGCACCCGAACGCGATCCTGGTGGAGCCCCCTGACCCCACTTCGATCAACCCCGCGATCAAGCGAGCCTGCGACGCCGGGATCATCGTGATCGACGTCGATCAGTCGTCGACCGAGCCCTGCGCGTACACCGTTTCCGAGAACTTCTACACCGCCCAGTACGTGCTCGGCGAGTGGATGGCGAGCGAACTCCACGGCAAGGGGTCGATCTTCATTGATGAAGGCCTTCCGGGTCCGGATATCTCCAAGACCATCTTGAACGGATTCGAGGCGGGCCTGAAGGCCAGCGGCCCGAACATCAAGATTGCCGGTCACTACTCGGGTCAGTTCGCTGACGCCCCCTCACAGCAGGCCGTCTCGAGTCTTCTGGTCGGGAACAAGAACGTCAACGGGATCATGAATGACGGATATTGCACGCCGGTGTTCAATGCTCTGAAGTCGGCCGGAGTGAAGCCCGTGCCCACCACCTGCTACGCATACAACGGCGAGATGGAAGCGTGCGTTCAGAAGCACTATCCGTGTGCGATGTCGACGGGTGCGCCGACCGGCATCGAGATCGCCATGAAGACGGCCTACAACATCCTCACCCACAAGGCCAACCCGCCGAAGAACAAGGTGATCCCCAATCCCGAGGCGATCGTCGTGAGCGACAAGGCCAACTTCCATCCAAAGAAGACATTCGGGATCCCGGTCGTCCAGATGGACGTCAAGAACTGCGGCAACAAGGTTCCGCCGCTGGGGACGGCTTGCTCGAACCTTCCGCCCGGGATTGCGATGCCGTTCACGCTGTCGCAGTACCCGGTCAGCGGGATCAAGGTATCCGGGAAATAGGGGCAGTGCACGTCACGTCGTGGTCGCGGTAGGTGCAGGCGACAGGGCTCCGGCGGTGGGCTCGGGTTCAGGCCCGCTCCCACTCGCCGGAGCCCGCGGCGCGTTGGTCCTCACCGGTCTGACCAAGTCCTACGGCGGCGTCGAGGCTCTCCGCAGCGTTGACCTCGTTGCCCATGCCGGCGAGATCCACGCGCTCATCGGCGAGAACGGCGCCGGTAAATCGACGCTGGTCAAGATCCTCTCGGGAGCAATCCGAGCGGACGGCGGCGAGGTGTACATCGATGGCGAGCATCAATCGCTCGGAACCACGGCGCTCGCGCGCGAGGCGGGGATCGCGACCGCGTACCAGGAGCTGAGCCTGATCCCGGACTGGGACGTCGCGACCAATCTGCTCTACCTCGATCGTGTGGTCGCCAGAGCCGGGAGGATCGGCCCGCGGACCGCGCGGCGCCGAACCCGAAAGATTCTCGAGGGCGTCGGGATCGCCAGCATCGACCCCGCTCGAAAGGTGCGCGAGCTCCGCCTTGCGGAGCGCCAGATTCTCGAAATCGTCCATGCCATGCAGGCAGATCCACGCGTTCTGGTTCTCGACGAGCCAACATCGGCGCTGGCTCCGGAGCAGGTCGAGTGGTTCTTCGCACGAGTCCGCGACTTCGTCGCTCGTGACCGGATCGTTCTGTTCATCTCGCATCGGATGGAGGAGATCGCGTCACTATGCGATCGCGTGACGGTGCTGCGTGACGGCCGGGACGTCGGCACGGATGCGATCGCCGCGATGCCCGAGCCGCGCCTCGTGCAGCTGATGCTCGGTAGCGAGCGCGAACGCGTCCTGGATCAGCCGCACCGGATCCGGTCCGCGAACGCGTCTTCAGCACCGGTCGTGGTCACGGTCGAGGAGCTCAGCTCTGGGCACGGCCTGCACGGCATCAGCTTCCAGATCCGCGCGGGCGAGATCGTCGGCGTTGCCGGCCTCGAAGGGCAGGGACAGTCCGAACTCTTCATGGCGCTCTACGGTGCCAGGCGCTCGTCGGGCAGCGTGACCCTGGACGGCCGCCGTCTTCGCCTGACGTCGCCGGCGACCGCGATGCACCAGGGGGTCGGGCTCGTCCCCGAGGACCGTGGCCTGGCTCTGTGCCTTCCACTCTCCATCCGCGCAAACCTGACGCTGGGAACGTTTGACATGGTCGCTCGAGGCGGCCTCGTCTCACCGCGCCGTGAGGCCGCGCTGGCGGCGCGCGTGATGAAGCGCCTCAAGGTACGAGCGACCAGCAGTTCGCAGCCGGTCGAGGCGCTCTCCGGCGGCAACCAGCAGAAGGTCCTGCTCGGCCGAGTGCTCGAGCGAAGCCCGCGACTGCTTCTGATGTACGACGCCACTCGCGGCGTCGATGTCGGCACGAAGGCCGACATCTTCAAGCTCATGCACGAGCAGGCGGACCAGGGCGTCGCGATCCTGTGCTATTCGACCGATGCCACTGAGCTTTTGAGCGCATGCGATCGGGTGATCGTGATGCATGACGGACGCATCCATGCGGCCCTTGAAGGCGATGAACTGACGCACGAGCGGATCCTGTCGGCGGCGCTGGGTGGCACCAATGCCTGAGCTTGTTCAGGATCCGCTCCCTCGGCGCGGCCTGGTACCCGCGAGCCTCCGTCCCCACGTGCAGCTTGACCGCGACGCGATCTCGGCGCTGATGCCTTACGCCTACTGCGTGGTGCTCGGCACCGCGATCGCGATCATGAACTCTTCGGTGCTGATCGGCCCGGATGCGATCGACATCCGCGCGACCGCGGTACTGCCACTAGCGCTTGTCGCCTTTGGACAGACCCTCGTCGTGTTCACGCGTGGAACTGACCTATCGATCGGCGGAATCCTCAGCGTTGCGACCTCGCTGCTCGCGACTCACCTCAACGGTCACGGCGCGATGCTCGCGCTCGACCTCGTGGCGGTGGTCGCATTCGGGATGTTCGCCGGAGCTCTGAACGGGTTGATCATCGCGTTCACAAGGCTCCAGCCGTTCATTGTGACCCTCGCGACGTGGTCGATATGGGGCGGCGTCGCGCTCCTGATCCTTCCTCAGGAAGGCGGCAGCACGGGGCCTCAGCTCAACGCGTGGGTATCGGGTTCTGTTGGCGGGATCCCCAAGTCGGTGATCTTCATGGCGATCCTCTTCGCAATCTGGGGATGGGCACGGTGGAGCCGATTTGTGATCGACCTCAAGGCGATCGGCAGCGACGAGCGGCGAGCGAGGCTCTCGGGGGTCAGGGTGCGGCGCCGCAAGATCCTGGTCTATGCAGTCTCGGGCGGGCTCGCGGCACTCGCCGGCATCTACCTCGCGGGTCAATCGGGTGGCGGCTCGCCGATCATCGGCAACGACTACATCCTGGAGTCGGTCGCGGCGGTCGTGATCGGGGGCACCAGCATCTTCGGCGGCAAGGGGTCGGCCGCCGCGTCGATGGTCGGTGCGATAGCGCTGCTGATGATCCCCGATCTCATCTTCGCGGCGAACATCTCCAGCTTCTGGACAGGCTTCGTCCAGGGTGTTCTCCTGATCGTGACGGTGACCCTGAGCTCGCTCGTATTGCAGACGCAGAGGAGGCGCTGGTGAGCGTGGACACCGACACCCCGCTCGACGCGAGCGCGCGCACCGCCGCAGCCATCGCCTTTCTCGGCCGGCATCGCAGTGTGCTGGTTGCCTACGGCATCGTCGTCCTGTTGTTCGTCGTCGGCACGATCCACTCGAGCGACTACGCGGGCATCGCCAACATCCGTTCGCTGTTGATCTATGGCTCGACTATCGGGATTGCCGCGTTCGGCCAGGGACTGTGCATCCTGACCGGGGGGATCGACCTGTCGATTCCCTGGACGATGACGGGATCGGCCGTCCTGGCCGCGGAACTGGCAAACGGGAAGTCGAGCGGACTGGCCGGCATCTTCCTGCTGATCGCCGGATTGGCGATCGCGGTCGGGCTCGTCAACGGCATCGGAATCGCGTACGCCAACGTGCCGCCGATCATCATGACCCTCGGAACGCAAGGCGCGCTACAGGGCCTCGTGCTCGTCTATACCAACGGCGGCGGGTCGGCAACCGCTCCGGCCGGGCTTCAGACCTGGATCACGACGAACTTCCTCGGCTTGCCCAAGCAGGCGTGGATCTGGCTGGTGATCGCCATCGGCGCCACCATCATGCTCAATCGTGGGACGCTCGGACGACGCCTGTACGCGATCGGAACGAACGCTAACGCGGCGTTCCTCGCGGGCAATCGGGTCCGGGCGACGCTCGTTGTGCCCTACGTCATATCGGCGCTGTCCGGCGCTCTCGCGGGCATCCTGTTGATGGCATTCAACGGCGGCGCGTACTTCTCGCTCGGGGATCCGTACCTGTTCGCGACCGCGGCGGCGGTCGCCGTCGGGGGAGCGTCGATCCTGGGGGGCACGGGGACCTACATCGGTACCGTTGCGGGCGCCCTAACGCTCACCCTGATTGTCTCGCTCCTAACCCTCTTCGACGTGGGCCAGGCATGGCTGAACATCGCCTACGGAGCGATCCTGCTCCTGGCGTTGCTCATCGCCGCGCCTCGGTCCCTGCGCGAATGACCAGCCAACCACAGAAGGAGGACGACCGTGACGACCTTGGATGAGCCGAAGCTCGCGACGTTGCGCGACGGTGTGCGTGAGAGCCTCCCGGAGATCAACCTCATCTCGGACGAGGAGCTGCGCGACCAGGTTGTGGAAGTTCACGCCCGTGCGCTCGCCGAGACCGGTTTCCTCAGAATCGAGGACATACCCCCGTCCGGCGTACCGGGAAGCCCGCTGATGAAGCGTGGAACCCAGGCCGATCATTACCGAGGTGTTGCCACGATGGCGATCGGCATGGCCGACGGTATGGAGCAGGTCATGGGCGACATTGGCATCGACCGCGACCTGCTGATCTCCGGGGCGCTGGTGCACGACGTCGGTAAGGCGTGGGAATACGAACAGTGGGATCGGTGGAAGGCGGACCGAGTCAAGACCGGTAGCCCGGCGCTGAGGCATCCGATCTACGGTGCTCACCTCGCGCTTGTCGTCGGATTACCGGAGCCGATTGTTCACTGTGTCGCCGCGCACTCGTACATGGCAGAGGGCTCGTTCGTCAAGGCGAGCCTCGAGACGACCATCGTGCAATACGCCGATGTCGCCTTCTGGAAGGTGGTCGAAGCAGGCGACCTGCTGGAAGACGACATGCCCATCACTGGTGCCAAGTAGCGCGGGGCTCCCACTCGCCGGTAAGCGCGCGGTGGTGACCGGCGCCGCGCGAGGGATCGGCAGGGCGATCGCGCTCGGGCTCGCGGCGGCGGGGGCGACGGTGATCGCGACCGACATCGTCGAGCAGGAGGGGGCCTTGGCCGGGACTGGAACCGGGACCGGGACCGGGACAACTAGCTTCCGGACGATGGACGTGACCGACGAGTCGGCATGGTCCGAACTGGTTTCCGCGCTCGCACCCGGCCCCCCGCTCCACGTCCTTGTAAATAACGCCGGCGGCCTGATCAGCGCCGCGACCCTGCACGAGCATTCGGTCGAAGACTGGCAGCGAACGCTCGAGCTGAACTTGACGAGCGTTTTTCTGGGCATGCGAGCCGTGATCCCGATGATGCTGGCGGCCGGTGGCGGGAGCATCGTGAACATCGCCTCCGTCTCAGGTGTGGTGGGTCAGCCCGACGCACCCGCCTACCAGGCGGCGAAGGCGGGTGTAGGCCTGCTGACTCGAAACGCGGCGGTCACCTACGCCGCCCAGGGCATCCGCGTGAATGCCATCAGCCCGTCGGTGATCGTGACTCCCGGGCTGGGCGAGACGACGGACGAGCGCACAGCAAGCTTCCTCAGGCGCGTGCCGATGGGTCGTGCCGGACTCGGTGAGGACGTTGCCGCTGCCGTCGTGTACCTCGCGGGCGACGGCGCCGCCTACGTCACCGGAGCCAATATCCCAATCGACGGCGGCTACCTGGCGTGAGCGCAACCCACACGATCCTGCCCTTCGAGGTCGGCACGATGGATGTGCCCGGCCCCCAGGTCTTCTGGATGTCTGACTGGGGCCGCTGGCTGACGCTCTCCTTCCAGGTATTGGCGATCCGCGGGTCGGGCACGCTCGCCCTCGTCAACACCGGCCCGCCCGCTGATCTCGGCATCCTGAACGCACATGTCCAATCTGTCCTGGGATCGCGAGCGGTCTTCCGCCCGTCCGCGGCCGGACCGCTGCTCGAGCAACTGCGGCGCGCCGGGATCGATCCGGGTGCGGTGACGCACGTGCTGCTGACGCCGTTCACCCTCTATACAACAGGCGGATTGCAGCTGTTTCCAAACTCGCAGATCTGCGTGTCGAAGACGGGTTGGGTGTTCTTTCACACCACCCGTGACCACCCTCATGACGTACGCCACACGACGCTTGCTCCCGACGTTCTTGCCTATCTGGTCGGAGATGCCTGGGACCGGGTCCGGCTTCTCGAGGATGAGGACGAGCTTGCCCCCGGGCTGCGAACTTGGTGGGCGGGAACCCATCACCGTGCATCGATCGCGGTCGAGGTCGACACCAGTGAGGGCACCGCGGTGGCATCGGACGCATTCTTCTATCTGGAGAACGTCGCGGAGAACCGCATGCTGGGGATCGGCGAGAGCATGGCCGAGGGGCTGACGTGTTACGCCCGCACGCGCGCGGTAGCCGACCACGTGTTGCCACTGACGGACCCACGCGTGCTTGAGCGCTACGGCCGAGGGCTCGGGACCGAGACGGCCGGTTAGAGCCGGGCTCAGGCTCGGGCTTGGGCCACGATCATCATGGGACGACCGTGACCTTGGCGAGCCCGCGAGGGCGGTCGGGGTCAAGCCCGCGGGCCCCCGCGAGTGCCCCCGCGAACAGCTGCCCGGGGACGATCGAAAGCAGCGGTCCCAGCCAGGCCAGCGGCGCCCCCGGCACCGGGATCGATATCCGGGCGCCATCGATCGCAGCCGCCGCTGAGCCGGTCACGATCACCTCGGCGCCGGTCGCATTCGCGCGGCCGACCGCCTCGACGACCGTTGGCAGGCTCGCGTCGCCGGCCGCAATGGCCCAGACCGGATCGCCCGGATCGAGCACAGCCACAGGGCCATGGCCGAAGTCAGTGGCGGTGAACGGCGCGGCCATCAGATGCGCCGTCTCCAGCAGCTTCAAGCCGAGCTCCCGTGCGGTGGCGTACTCGGGGCCACGGCCGATCACGAGCATCCGTCCGGCGTCGACGAACTGCTCGGCGGCCGCGGATGTCGCCGTCTCGAGGCCCGGCAACACCTCGAACAGGAGCCCAGCCGTGACCCGCATGGCCTCGTGGTAACGGCCCCCCTGGCCGCCGGCGTGCGCTGCCAGCAGCGCCAGCGCCGCGAGCTGCGCTGAGTACGTCTTGGTCGCGGCGACCGCGCGCTCCTCGCCCGCCTCGATCGCCACGACGGAGTCGGCCGCGTCGGCGAGCGGCGAGCCGGGATCGTTGGTGATCGCGATCGTCGGGGCCCCGGAGCGCCGGGCGCGCTCGACATACTCGACGACGTCGGGGGTCCGCCCGGACTGCGACAGCGCGATCACGCAGGAGTCTCCCGCGTCGAGTTCGGTGCCGTAATAGACGGGCAGCGAGATCGAGTCGCGAAACGCCGTGATGCCCGCGACCAGTGCGAAAGCATAGATCCCGTACGTCGCCGCGTTGTCCGATGAGCCGTGGCCGACGATCCGCACCATGCGCACGCCCGGACGGCGCAGCGCCCGCGCAGCGGCCTCGAACTCTCGCTCGCGTGTCGCGAGGCGGGTGAGCACAGCCGGCTGCTCATAAACCTCCGCTCGGAACAGCGCGCCCGGCTCGGTGCTCATGCAAGCGCTCCTGCGGTCGATCGCTCGAGCTCGGAGCCCCGGACGAGCACCGAGCGGATCCGCTGCTCGTCGTCCAGCACCACGAGATCGGCGGGCCCGCCGACCCGCAGCCCCGCCGAGCGCTCGCGTCCGAGCAGCCGGGCCGGACTCGCCGTCACCGACGCGATCGCGTCGGTAGGCGCGACCCCGAGCTGACACAGCCGTGCGAGGCTCGTCGCGAGCGGGGCAACGCCTCCCGCGAGCGTCCCATCGGATCGCCGCGCCACGCCGTCCCGGACCTCGACGTCGATCGGGCCGAGCCGGTAGGTGCCGTCGCCGAGCGTGGCCGCCGCGATGGCGTCGCTGACCAGGCTGCAGCGACCCGGGGCCGCGGCGAAGGCGAGCTTCACGAGCTCGTCGGCGACGTGGACGCCGTCGGCGATCAGCTGAATGGCCCAGTCGTCGCTGGCCAGGGCGGCGCCGGCGAGCCCAGGGGCGCGGGCGCTGAGCGGTCCCATAGCGTTGAACAGATGGGTGACCGCGGTGGCGCCCGCGACGAGCGCGCCCTCCACATCCTCGGGGCCGGACCGGCTGTGGCCGAGCGAAACCACAATCCCGCGCGCGACGCACAGCTCGATCAGCTCGACCGCCCCCGGAAGCTCCGGAGCCAGCGTCACCATGCTCACCGGGCCGGCGTCAAGCAGCCGTCGTAGTAGCCCGACGTCGGGCGGGCGCAGGTGCTCGACCGGATGCGCGCCGGCGCGGTGTGGCGATAGGAATGGACCCTCGAGGTGCACGCCAACGATCGCCGCCTCCTCGCTCGAGGCCTCGGGCAGCGAGGCGATTCGTTGCAGCGCGGCGATCAGGTCGTCCTCGGGAGCTGTGATCAGTGTCGGTTGGTAGGCGCTGACGCCGTCACGGCGCAGCGCCGTCCCGAGCGCTTTGAGCTGATCGTGGTCGGCCGCGAGCACGTCGACGCCCGCGTAGCCGTTGACCTGGGCGTCGATCAGACCGGGGATGGCCAGCCCTCGGCCGTGGCCCGAGAGTCCAACCGCCTCAATCTCGCCGTCCCGGATCGAGACATCGCCCTCGACGAGACGCCCGCCGATGAATGCCGCGGCGACCCCGAGCCGCTTCGCCGAGCTGGGAACGCCGCCGTGAACGCCGAGCGCGGCCGCGAGCGCCCGCCGCAGCCGTCGCCGTTGGCCGTCGAACTCAGCCTCGGCGGGCCCGCGATCGACCTCGCCGAACAGCGTCAGCCCGGCGAATCTCAGTCGGCGGGGCAGAGCGAGCGATAGTGCTGCGCGCGACAATCTGGCGCGCGCCTCGGGCGGATGCATGGAGAACTACCGTCCGACGGCGCCGGCGAGCTCCGGCACGGTCTCGAGCCGGAGGCCGCTTACGGGGTCGAAATAGTGGATGCGCGACGGGTCGAGCGCCAGGCGCAGCGTAGCGCCCGGGCGGGCCCCGGTACCGGGATCGACGCGTGCGGTGAAGAGGGAACCCTCCATCGCCACGAGGCCATGCTCGTCGTCGCCAATTGCCTCCTGCACCTCGGTTACGTCGACTCGCGGTGCGGGGACGGTGAACAGGACGTACGTGTCGGCGCCGAGCTGCTCGACGACCTCGATGCGAACGTCGAGTCGCGGCAGGGACGGATCGGCGACAGCCGCATCTTCAAAGACCTCCGGCCGCAGACCGGCGATCACCCGTCCCGGCCGTGGCGCGCTGACCGCCGGCAGCGGAATCGCATGGTCGCCGAAACGGAGCACGTTTCCCTCGACATCAGCTTCGACCAGGTTCATGGCGGGTGAGCCGATGAACGCGGCGACGAACAGATTACGAGGCCGTGCGTAAAGCTCCTGCGGAGTGTCGACCTGCTGGATCCGACCGTCGCGGAGGACGGCAACGCGTTGACCCAGCGTCATCGCCTCGATCTGGTCGTGCGTAACGTAGATCGTCGTCGTCCCCAGCCGCGCGTGTAGAGCTGAGAGCTGGGCGCGCATGCCGACCCGGAGCTTTGCGTCCAGGTTCGAGAGGGGCTCGTCCATGAGGAACGCTTTCGGCTCTCGGACTATCGCCCGACCCATGGCTACCCGCTGCCGCTGTCCGCCCGAGAGCGCCGCGGGGCGGCGGCCGAGGAGATCTTCGAGGCCAAGCTGCTTCGCGACCCGTGAGACGCGCTTTTCGATCTCCTCCTTGGGTGTCCTGCGGACCTTCAGCCCATACCCGAGGTTCTCGCGCACGGTCTTGTGCGGATACAGCGCGTAGTTCTGGAAGACCATCGCGATATCGCGCTCCCGCGGGGGCAAGTCCGTCACGTCGCGACCATCGATCGAGATCGTCCCCTCGGTGACCTCCTCGAGCCCCGCGACCATCCGCAGGAGCGTGGACTTGCCGCAGCCCGACGGGCCGACGAGCACGAGGAACTCGCCGCCGCCGATCGTCAGCGAAACGTCGTCTACCGCAATGACGCCTCCCTGATAGGTCTTGCTGAGCTTACTGAGGACGATCCCAGGCATAGAAATCACGACCAAGTCTATACCACATTTTTTCTGCTGGTTGCAATGGCATTGACCAATTATCGCGGATCAGTCAGACTCTATATTCAGTTCGAACGGAGCCAGAGAACATGCCAGCGAAGATGACGAAACAGCGCGCAACGCGCCAGCAGGTGATGGATTTGATCCGGGAGCTCGGGGTCGGCACGGCGATCCCCTCCGAGCGACAGCTGAGCGCCGACCTCGGCGTTTCCCGCCTTACGCTTCGTGCCGCGCTCGACGAGCTCGCGCAGGAGGGCTACCTCGTGCGGCGCCAGGGCAGCGGCACGTACGTCCAGCGACCGAAGATCTCGCAGCAGCTGACGATGACGTCGTTCAGCGAGGACATGCGCCGGCGTGGGATGGTCCCGAGCAGCCGCACACTGTCGCTCACCCACCAGCTCGCCGGAGCCAAGCTCGGCCGCTTCCTGAATGTCTCGCCTGGAGAGGCGATTGTCGTGGCCAAGCGTCTGCGGCTCGCCGACGGCGATTCGATGGCGATCGAGACGCTCCACCTCTTGGCGAGCACCGTTCCGGGCCTCAAACCGCACGATCTCGACGGCTCCTTCTACCAGCTTCTGAACGGGCGCTACGGGATCGAGATAGCCACTGGGACGCAGATCGTCGAGGCGACCGTGACCAACGAGGAGGAGTCGGCGGCGCTCGCCCTGCCTCTGAATTCGCCGGCGTTCCTGTTCAAGCGCACAAGCCGCGACGCCGAGCACCGCACGGTCGAGTTCGTCCACTCGGTGTATCGCGGCGACCGCTACCAGATCGTCTCCGAGCTGACGTCCTCGTAGCTCTGCCGCGCCCCGCTGGACGCGGCGGTGAGGCTCGCCTGGACAGGGTGGTTCGGCTCCCTCTTGACACAAGTGGTCCGGTATGGGACAGTCATCTCGGTTAATTGGTCTAGATCATTGACTCACAGACGCCCAACTTTTGTCTGCTAGATCATCGTCGTGAGGCGACCCAATTCATGGGTCGATAATTGGAGGAGGTTTCATATGAGATACCGGATCATCGCGGCGCTGGTCGCCGTCTTCGCATTCGCGACCTTTACAGCGACGGGTGCACAGGCGGCGGGGCAGACGCTCACCGTCTGGCTGCAGGTCGACGCCCAGAACGGGTGGCCAGACGTTGTGGCCTCCGCGAACAGCGCGTTTGAGGCCAGCCATCCGGGCTGGACCGTCAACGTCGATCTACCAGCAGTGGAGCGATCACCTGCAGAAGTTCGACGCAACCGTCGCCGGGAACGACACGCCTGACGTGATCGAGATGGGCAACACGGAGATGACGAAGTACATGGCCGCGGGCGAGTTCGCGAACCTCGGCCCTGACAAGTCGCAGTTCGCGAACTCCAGCAACTGGCTTGCCGGTCTGCAGGCGTCCGCGACCTACAACAACAAGCTGTATGGGGTTCCGTACTACGCCGGCTCGCGTGTGACTCACCTACCGGAGCGACCTGTTCACGGAAGGCCGGCGTCAAGAAGCTCCCGAACAGTCTGTCGCAGCTCCAGGCCGACCTCGTCAAGGTCGGGACGATGGAGAAGAAGATCAAGGGCTTCTCACCGCTCTACGTCGGCGGCGAAGACTGGTACACCGCACTCAGCTTCGTCTTCGACTACGGCGGATCGATCGCCACGCTAGCACAACGGGCATGTGGATCGGCACGCTCGATTCGAAGAACTCGATCAAGGGCCTGACGGCGTTCCAGCAGTTCTTCGACGCCACCCAGTCGAAGTCGACCGCCTCGCTGGACGGCACCAACCCGTTCCCGTACACGGTCTTCTCGCAGGGCAAGACGGCCACGAACTACGGCCCGGCCTGGTATCTGCTGCCCCGCAGGGGCAAGAAGTACGCGCAAGGTGACCAAGCAGTTCGTGATGCCCAGTCACACGGCGGGCAAGGCCGATGCCCGGCTTCCTCGGTGGCTCCGATCTCGCGGTGCCGACGCAGAGCCCGAACCAGGCTGAAGCGACCGCCTGGATCGCCGACTTCACGAGCACGGCGAGCGAGAAGGCGCTGGCAGCGAAGGGCAACATCCCGAACGCGACGAACCTGCTCGGCAAGAGCGTCAACGACCAGGCCGCCGCGCGCAGCTGGTTCGTGCCGCAGGCGGCGAACTGGGTCAACGTCGAGAACGGCAACATTCTCAAGACGATGCTCGCACTCGCTCCTCAGCGGTCGCCTGTCGGTCAAGCAGGCCGCGACAGTCGCAAGCCAGAACATCACGCAGACCCTCAACCAAGCTGCGTAGGCTCTCCTGAGCACTAACGAGCCCACTGCGCTAGTCACCTGCCGCCGCGACCGCAAGGTCGCGGCGGCGCCGCTCTAGGCGCCGCCGCCTGCCCCGCGGCGCCTCACCGTACCTGCTGCTCGCACCGGTCGTCATCGTGCTCGGAGCGATCCTCGGCTACCCGATCGTCAACCTGGTCGAGCTCTCGCTCCAGCAGTACGGGCTGTTCCAGCTCGATCCAGGCACCACGGCATCGTACATCGGGCTGGCCAACTTCTGCAGCGTCCTTATCGACCCGGTCTTCTGGAGCACGCTGTAGCGCACTGTCGTGTTTCACGATCGCGAACGTCGGACTGACGATCGTGGTCGGGACGCTGATCGCGCTGCTGCTCGTGCAGAGTCTCGACCTGGGTGCGGCTCCTGCTCACGGGTGCGCTGGTCCTCGTGTGGTCGATGCCGCAGGTGGTCGCGGTCCAGGTCTGGAGCTGGATGACCAACTACCAGAACGGCATCCTCAACTACGCGCTCACCGAGCTCCATATCGGCAACTACTTCCAGCACAACTGGTACACGACGACCCTCTCGCAGTACGCGATGGTGACGACTCTGATCGTCTGGGGCGGGCTTCCGTTCGTCGTGATCACCATCTACGCCGCGCTCTCGCAGGTGCCGCGTGAGCTCGTCGAGGCGGCCCAGATCGACGGTGCGCGAGCTTCTGGCGCATCTTCAAGGACGTGACGCTGCCAGTCCTCAAGCCCGTGCTGCTGATCCTCACCAGCCTGTCGATCATCTGGGACTTCGGCGTCTTCACCCAGCCATACCTCCTGATCGGGCCGGCCAGCAGACCCCGGGCAACTACCTGATGAGCATCTACCTCTACGTCGAGGGCTACGGGCAGACGAACTTCGGCCGCGGCGCCGCGATCTCGATCCTGATGCTCGCGATCGTGGCCGTGCTGAGCATCGTCTATGTGCGGCGGATGCTGCGGGCGGGTGACGAATGAGCCGCCGGCAGGCGTTCCCACCGCCTCGGCTGGAACATCGTCGGGCTCGCGCTGTTCGTCGTGATGGCGTTCCCCGTCTTCTGGATGATCTCGACGGCGTTCAAGAGCAACAGCCAGATCTACAGCTACACGCCAACCTGGTTTCCGACCCATCCGACGCTCCAGCACTTCACGCGCCGCGATCCACCGCCCGTACTTCTGGACGGATGTGAAGAACGCCGTGATCGTCGTGCTCGTCACGGTCGTGATCGCCCTCGTGCTCTCGTTCTTCGCGGCCGTCGCGCTCGCGAAGTACCGCTTCAGCGGGCGCAAGCTGTTCATCGTCCTCGTGATCGGGATCCAGATGCTCCCGCACGACAGGGCTTGTCATCCCGCTCTACGTCGTGCTCGCCCGCTATCACCAGGTGAACAAGCTCTCGGGCCTGATCCTCGTCTACCTCGACCTTCGCGCTCCCGTTCTGCATCTGGATGCTGCGCGGCTTCATCATCGGCATCCCGAAGGAGCTCGAGGAGGCGGCGATGGTCGACGGCTCGACCCGGCTCGGCGCGTTCGTCCGCATCCTGCTGCCGCTCGTCGCACCGGGGCTGGTGGCGACCGCCGTCTTCGCGTTCATCACGAGCTGGAACGAGTACCTCTTCGCCAGCACGCTTCTGAGCAACGGCAAGACCCAGACGATCACCGTCTGGCTGTCCTATCTTCTACGGCGGCGCCCGCGCCGTCGACTGGGGCGCCTGATGGCAGCGTCGACGTTGATCTCGATCCCGGTCGTGATCTTCTTCCTCATCGTCCAGCGTCGAATCGCGTTCGGCCTGACCGCCGGCGCCGTCAAGGGCTGAGATGACGCAGAGCACTGTGAAGGGCTCTAGGGCCGGATGCTCGTATTTCGGAGTGCGGATCCCGCGTCATGTGCGTCGGGACATGGCCGACCTGGCGGCGCGCGGCTACAGCGGGGTGCTCCACACGTTCTCCGAGAACGACTTCGCCTACTACCGCGACACGATGGCCGAGATCGTCAGCGTATCGCACGAGGAGGGCCTGTTCGTCGAGGCGAGCCCCTGGGGGCTGGGCCGCACGTTCGGCGGTGAGGCCGAGAGCCGCTGGGTCGCCTTCCACCCGGAGGAGTGCCAGGTTCTCGACGACGGGCGCCGCGTAGCCGCCGCCTGCCTGAACAGCCCCGCCTACCGTGCGTTCTGCAAGGAGTGGGCCGACTGGGTGCTCGAGTGCGGCGTCGACTTGGTTTTCTGGGACGAGCCGGCGTGGGTCGTGCCGGCGCACGTCGGCGTCGACGACCCCACGCGCTGGACATGCCGCTGCCAGCGCTGCGCGGAGCGGTTCGGCGGGCCGATCCCGATGGAGCTGACGGAGGAGGTGCAGGCCTTCCGTGAGGCGTCTGTCGTCGACTTCCTTCGCGAGGTCGTGGCGCACGTCGCCGCGCGCGGCGGATCGAACGCGATCTGCCTCCTGCCCGCGACCGAGGGCACGTCTGGCATCGCCGACTGGGACGTGGTGGCGGCGTTGCCCGGGCTCTCCATCCTCGTCACGGATCCGTACTGGAAGCACTGGAATGAGGCGGCGGGACCGTTCGTGCGACGCTTCGCCCGGCTCCTGCGCGACACCGCCGATCGGCATGGCGTCGGGGCGCAGCTCTGGCTGCCGAGTTTCGGGCTCACGCGCGAGGATGTGCCGGAGCTCGAGGCGGCGATCGCCGCCGCTCGTGAGGAGGGCGTTGACGATCTGTGGACGTGGGGCTACGAAGCCTGCGGGCACATGACGTCCCTCGCGACCCCGGACGCTCCGCTCGTGTGGGAGGCTGCGAGCGCCGCCCTCGCCGGGAGGCCACGGACATCGCTGACCGAAGGGTCCGTGACCGAGGCGTCCCGCCCCGAGCTCGCCGACCTCGACCTCCGCTCGACTCGAGAGCTCGTCCGGATCCTGAACGAGGAGGACGCGACAGTCCCAGCGGCCGTCGCCGAAGCCGGGGATGCGCTCGCCGGCGTAATCGACGCGATCGTCGAGCGGCTCTGCCGCGGCGGCCGGCTGGTGTACGTGGGTGCGGGTACCTCCGGCGCCCTCGCTGCTCTCGACGCGGCCGAGTGTGGCTCGACCTTCGGCTCGCCCCCGGGCGAGGTCGTGGCTGTCATGGCTGAGGACGACGCCGGCGAGGACGACCGCACAAGGGCAACGAGCGCGCTGCTCGAGCTCTCCCTCCAGCCCGAGGACTGCATCGTCGCCATCAGCGCCTCGGGTGGGACGCCATTCGTGCTCGCCGCACTCGAGGCCGCCCGGCAAGTCGGCTCGCTCACCGTCGCCGTCACCGCGATGGCTCCAAGCGCAGCGGGCGCCTTCGCCGAGCACGAGGTGGCAACCGTCGTCGGGCCGGAGGTGATCGCGGGGTCGACCCGTCTCAAGGCCGGGACGGCCCAGAAGCTCGTCCTCAACACGATCTCGACGGCGACGATGATTCGGCTCGGCCGTACGTACGGCGGTCTGATGATCGGCGTCGCGCCCGCCAACGACAAGCTGCGGGAGCGGGCGCGACGCAACGTCGTCTTCGCCAGCGGCGCGTCGGAAGACAGCGTCGATCGGGCGATCGCCGCGGCGGACGGCGACGCGCGCGTCGCGCTCGTATCGCTCCTCGCCGGCGTCGATGCCGACTCGGCACGAGCGCTGCTCGAGAACACAGACCCGCCCTGGTCCGTACGCGGGGCGGTGTCGAGATGAAGCTCGGGGTCGAGGCTGCGCTCGTCCGTGGCGAGCTCGTCCCGGGCGACGTCCAGGTCCAGGACGGGCGCGTTGTCGCCGTCGGGCTGAGCCATGGGCGCAGCGGACGGATCGCGATTCCCGGCTTGGTCGACATCCAGATCAATGGTTACGGCGGTGTCGACTTCCTCTCCGCGGCCACCGAGGACTACCAGCGCGCCGGCGAAGCCCTTCTCCTCGCGGGAGTCACGGCCTACCAGCCGACCTTCATAACCTCCGCCGAGGCGACGACGGTCGAGGCGGTGCAAGCACTGCCCTCCGGCGGCCAGGGGCCACGCGTGCTCGGCGCGCACCTCGAAGGGCCGTTCCTCTCCCCCGAACGGCCGGGCACGCATCCACCCGAGCACCTGCGCGCGCCGGATCTCGCGCTGCTTGACCGCCTCCTTGACGCCGGCCCGGTGACCGAGATGACGCTCGCGCCGGAGCTGCCGGGGGCGGACGCGCTGATCAGGCGGCTGCGCGAGCGCGGGGTCGTCGTCTCAGCCGGGCACACCAACGCCACCACGAAGGAGGCCATCCGCGGTTTCCGTCTCGGCGTCACGGGCGTGACGCACGTCTTTAACGCGATGCGGCCGCTCCGCTCCCGCGACCCCGGCGTCGCCGGAACGGCACTCACGCGACCGGACGTCGTCGTGCAGATGATCGTTGACGGACATCACCTCGCCGGCGAGACGGTGCAGCTCGTCTGGGCATGCGCGGCCGGCCGCGTTGCGCTCATCACCGACGCGATGGCCGGCGCCGGCGCCGGCGGCGGCACGTTCCGCTTCGGCGATTTTGAAGTCGAGGTCGGCGCGGGTGAGGCCCCAATGCGAGCAGACGGGACGCTCGCCGGAACCGTTCTTACGATGATCGACGCGGTACGCAACCTCCACGCGCTCGGGGTTCCGTTCGAACAGGCCGTCGGCGCCGCGACGGAGGTTCCGGCGCGCTTTCTCGGCCGCGACGACGTCGGTGTACTCGAGCCCGGCGGCCCCGCCGACATCGTCGTGCTGGACGACCGGCTCGAGATTCAGACGGTGCTCTGCGCGGGCGGACACGAGGTCGCCGGCGTCCGGTAGCCGGACGTCGTCCAACTGATCCACGTTGCCAACTGAACGCGGCCCGGGCCGAAACCCGCCAGCTCCTCGCCCCAACCCGCGGAAAACCCTTCACATCCGGTCACCCATCACGCCGCGTGAAGCTTCTTCCCCGAATACGCGGGACGAACCTTCACACGCGATCAGGTTGGTCGGCGCGTGAGCACTTTTCCGCATGCAGGGGCCGGTCGACGACCTCGACTGGCTCCTGAGCGAGATCGGGGCCCGGCAACGCGGCCTGGTGACCCGCAGCAGCTACTCGACCCTTGTGATCCGCAGTGCCAGCGCCTCGTCGAGCGCGCGCTCCAGTCGCCGTTCGCTGACCGTGTCGAGTGTCGCGAATCCGTTCGGGGCCGGTGACCGGCAGGCCCTGAATTCGTCGAATGTCGCGTTGGTCCAGCACGCGAGCGCGATGGACCTCGAGGCCCGTCCGACGCGCGACCCGGTGAGCGGGGACGACCAGATGGACCGGCCCTCCGGAATCCGTGTGCACGGCCAGTCTCCACAACGCCGCGGCGATCAGGCTGCAGAGCGCGACGGGGATCGCCGACGGCCAGGACCGTGGCGGTTTCGCGTTCCCCCAGGGAGCGACTACCTGGCGGCGCCGTCCAGCGTCCCGAGCAGCGCGATCGCGACCGCCGCGGGCGGGTTGCAGTTCGGACACGAAGACAGGGTGCCGACGTTCGGCGACTGACCGCTGACGGCCCCTTCCGTGTTGAGAACCGCATTGAGCAGCACGTTTGTCGAAGCGGTGCTGCCCACCCCCGTGTTGAGACCGGCCAGCAGCTGCACGCCGGGATGCGCGTGCGAGGCCTGTTTGGCGACGCTGTACACGAAGCTGCTGTAGTGGACCGTGCCGAGCTTGTGATTGGGGGGCGAAATCGCGTAGGCATCGGCGTAATGCGCAGCGGCGGCCGGAATCTGCATGCGCACGAACTCGGTCGCCTGTGCGGTCGGCGAAACGCGGGGCTCGCGGGCAACGACCAGGTTCGTTGCCGGGGCGGCGACGAACAGCAGGCCGGCCTGGTGGACGACCGACGCCGCGCGCTGGAAATACAGCGTGGGATTGAGCTGCTGGGCGAGCGGCGTCGCCGCCGAGTGTTGCGGGGAATAGACGACCGCCTGGGTCCCAAGCGCAAGCGCGCCGGCCTGGACCGCCGCGGCGAGCCGGACCTCGTTGGTGAACTTCTGGGTTGGAACGGCGGTGGGGAGCGAGAGGCTGCTCAGCACAGTGCTGTCGGCCCCGGTCACGAACGTCCGCGGCGTGTTGAACGCCTGCTGCGTCGGGATCGCGGCGAGCGCGTTCAGTTCGCTGAGGGTCGGGGCGCCCACGAGCCACGACGGAGACGCGGCCGTCGCTCCGGTGCTGAGCGCCTGCGCCGCGAAGTCACTGAACAGCAGCTGACCTGGGCCACCGCCGGATACGCCGCAGGTGAATGGACTGTAGGTGGTGGGTGTATAGCTGTAGTCGGTGATCAGCGTGTCGGGCAGGTCCATCGCGAACCCGACGATTCCGATCCGTTTGCCGGCCAGATAGGTGAGCAGCAGCGGCGAGCGTTGGGGCGACGACGGGATGCAGTTTGTGGTCGAGTTCGCGTTCCATTCGGTCAGGATCACCGGCTTCGTCGCGCTCAGGTTGCCGAACGCCGCGTCCCATGTCGTGGGTGGCGCGGTCATCAGCGGGTAGTGAACGCCGTACGCGAACTGCGGGTCGTCCGGGCTTGCGGGGTCGTTGACCTTGGGCACGCCGGCCAGCGTCGTCTCGGTGTTCAGTCCCGGCAGGACGATGACGTTGTCGGCCCCGTCGGCGCGAATGTCGTTGACCAGCGTCTGCATGCCGACGGCCTGGCAGGTCACCCCTCCGGAGATCACCTGGCCGCCGTTGAGCCACGTCTGCCAGTTGAGGCGCGTGTTCAGAATTCCCGGCTCGTTGTAGAGCTCGAACATGACCCCGTTGTCGCCGGCGAACATTGGCGCCAACACCGCCCAGGCGCGCTCAGCGCCGGCGTCGGGCAACGGGCAGCGGGTGAGCTCGCCTGCAGGCGACTCCGCCTGCAGCGAGACGATCACGTTCAGGCCCAGGCTGCGGGCCTCTTCGATTGCGGCCTGGACCGACTGCACGTACGCGGGCGAATACAGCGGACCCTGCGGGTCGATCCCGAACTCGCTGACCTGAAAACGGATCATGTCGGCGTGCTCGGCCACTGCCGCCTGCAGCTCGGCGAGCCCGAAATGCTGGCCGGCGGCGATGTACTTTCCGACGAGCGCGGGCGGGGGAGCGACGAGTCCGACGATCTGCACGCCGCGTGGAACCCACGGCACGCCGTTATCGAGCAGTGACGCACCCTGAACCCGAATCCCCGGCACGGCCGGGGTTCCCAGGTCTTTGGCGATTCGGTTCGGGTGCGGGCTCGCACTCGCCTCGCCGGCGCCCCCCAGGCCGGCTACTAGTAGAGCGAGCAGCACGGCCAGAACCAGCGTCCGACGTCTGCGCACGTTCACACAAACTCCTCAACAGCAGCGAAGTTTCGAATTCGCAACCGTGGGTATCACATTTGCGGCTTCGTCGTCGGGCTTGGGACGGTCTATGCGGCCCCAGGCTCCCACTCGGCGGCTTGTCCCAGCGACGCCGCCTTGACGACCTTCAGCGACAGCATCGCGCACTTCATCCGGGTCGCCGAGATGTCGATCCCGAGCAGGTCGAGCACGAAATCTCGGTCGAGGTTCAGCAGCTGCTCGGGGGTCATGCCCCGGATCTCGTCGGTCAGCATCGAGGCCGACGCCTGGGAGATCGCGCAGCCGTGTCCGGTAAAGCCGACGTCGGCAACTTTCCCCTCCTCATCAAGAGCTAGCTGAATCGTCAGCTCGTCGCCGCACAGCGGGTTCAGATCGTGCGCCTGGAGGTCGGCGGACGCGAGCTCACCCCAGTTGTGCGGGTGCTTGTAGTGCTCGAGGATGTACTCGCGGTAGAGCTGGTCGTCCATCAGCAGGCCCTCAAAGTTGCATGACCTTCTTGACCGTCTCCAGAGCGCTCATCAGACGGTCGATGTCATCGAAACTCGAATGCACGGCGAACGACGCCCGGGCGCTCGAACCAATCCCGAGCCTGCGCATCAGTGGCTGCGCGCAGTGGTGGCCGGTGCGTACGCAGACCCCCTCGCGCCCGAGGATCTCGCCGATGTCATGTGGGTGCGCGCCGTCAAGCTCAAAGGAGACGAGCGCGCCCCGATCCTCGGCGACCAAGGGTCCATGCACCGTCAGGCCCGGGAAGTCCCCCATCCGCTGCAACAGCTCGGCGGTCAGCGCTTGCTCGTGCTCGTGGATCGCCTCGATCCCGATCTCCTGAATGAACTCGACCGCAGCTCCAAGCCCGATCGCCTCGGCGATCTGCGAGGTGCCTGCCTCGAACTTCCCGGGCAGGTCAGCCCAGGTCGACTCCGTCTCGAGTACCTGCCTGATCATGTGGCCGCCGCTGATGAACGGCGGCATCCGCTCGAGCAGCTCGCGATTGCCGTGCAGAACCCCGATCCCGGTCGGCCCGTATGCCTTGTGCCCGGTCCAAACGTAGAAGTCCGCACCGATCTCGGGCAACGAGACGGGGATCTGCGGCACGGCCTGACTGCCGTCGACCAGCGTCACCGCGCCGGCGTCGCGGGCCAGCCGGACCATCTCGGCAACCGGGTTGATGGTCCCGAGCACGTTCGAGACGTGGACGAGGCCGACAAACTTCGGACCGCGTTCGAGGAGCCGCGCATACACGTCCTGATCGAGCTGGCCATCCAATCCGAACGGGACGTAGGCGAGCTCGGCGCCGCGCTCCGCACAGATCAACTGCCACGGCACCACGTCGGAGTGGTGCTCCATCTCGCTGATCACGACCAGGTCTCCGGGATCGAGGTTGGAGCGCCCCCACGAGTGCGACACCAGGTTGATGCCGGCGGTCGCGTTGGCCGTGAAGATCGTCTCCTCGACGGTCGACCCGAGCCAAGCGGCGATCCGCTCGCGGGCACCCTCGTACAGGTCGGTGGCTTCGATGATCAGCGGGTAGACGCCGCGGTGCACCGAGGCGCGGTGCTCGGTGTAGTAGTCGACGATCGCGTCGATCACCACCTGCGGGGTCTGCGACGTGGCGGCTGAATCGAGATACACGATCCGTCGCCCGTCGACCTCGCGACGCAGCACCGGGAACTGGTCGGCGACGCCGGCGACGCCTGACCCCGTTCCTGGTCCAGCGGGACCAGGAACGGGAATCACCCGCTGAGGAGCGACGGACATCAGACCGATGCGGGCTCGGCCGCGTCGATCGGGTCGGTGATCCAGCCGTAGCCGTGGGCCTCGAGCTGCTCGACCAGCTCGGGTCCGCCCTCCTTGACGATCCGACCTCGGTACAGGACGTGCACGTGGCTCGGCTGCACGAGGTGCAGGATCCGCTGATAGTGAGTGATGATCAGGACGCCCATCTCGGCGCCCGCGCGGGTCGCGACGGTGTTCACACCCTCGGCGACGATCCGTAGCGCGTCGATGTCGAGGCCCGAGTCGGTCTCATCGAGGACCGCCAGCTGCGGCTGCTGCAGCGCGAGTTGCAGGATCTCCATGCGCTTCTTCTCGCCGCCCGAGAACCCATCGTTGAGGTAACGCCGAGAGAACTCCTCGGGAATCTTGGTCAGCTCCATCGCGGTTTGGACGCTCTGGCGGAAATCCTTCAGCGCGACGGGCGCCTCATCGCGCGCGGCGCGATGAGCGTTCAGGACCGTACGGAGGTACTTGGTGACGGTCACGCCCGGTACAGCGACCGGGTACTGGAAAGCCATGAACAGCCCCAAGCGCGACCGCTCATCTGGGTCGGCCTCGGTGATGTTCTCGCCGTTCCAGATGATCTCGCCCTCAGTCACCTCGAGGTTCGGGTGACCCATGATCGCGTTGGCAAGCGTCGACTTGCCAGACCCGTTGGGCCCCATCATCGCGTGGATCTCGCCGCCGCCGACGGTCAGGTCGACGCCGCGAAGGATCTCGTTGTCGCCGGCTCGGACGTGCAGGTTTCGGATCTCTAGGTCTGGCATGTTCAGCTTTCTCGTTTGACTGGGCGGCCCGTGACGGGCTCTGACTAGACGGTGGCGACGGTGATCGGCGAACCGACGTCGGCGCGCTCGCGCTCGCTGCGTCGGGAGAACTCGACCAACTCGGCCAACGTCGTCGTCTGCAGCGAGCGGATGATTCCGCCCTGCACGCGCGTCCACAGGAGCTTGGTCGCGCACGGGCCGTTGCCAGCCCCCGGCAGGTGCGAGCAGACGATCCGCTCCATCTGGTCGTGGATGAAGCACTCCATCGGAGCGATCGTCCCTTCCAACGCAGCGACTACGTCGAACATCGTGATCTCAGCGGCATCCCGCGCCAGCCAGTAGCCCCCGTGCGCCCCGCGCGCGCTCATCACCAGTTCGGCCCTGCGCAGCCGCGCAACGACCTGTTCGAGATACGCGAGCGGCAGGCCCTCCGCGTCGGCGATCGCCTTCAGACTGGTCGGCTGATCGGGCGTCTGGCGGCCGAGCTCGACCATCAGTCGAACCCCGTACTCGGCTTTCGAGGAAAAGATCATCTGTTGGTCGTAAATCCTACCACCCGGGTCGGTCTTATCTGGAGGTCCGGGTCGTCGGTTGACGACACGGCCTGGACGGCGCAACGGTAGGGTGCACGCGGTGGGTGCCTCCGATCTCGCGACTTTGGCCGGATCGACCGACGTCGCCGAGGTGGCGGCCTTGGCTCGCATCCGCGGGCGCCTGGGGATCGACACAGAGTTCATGTCCGAGGGCCGCTATCGAGCGCTGCTCTGCTTGACTCAGGTCGCGGTCGAGGACCCTGACCCGCCCGTCCCATCGGACAAGCTCCGGACGATCATGATCGACGGCCTCGAGCCGGCGGTCGACGTCGCACCGCTGGCCGCGGTGCTGGCAGACCCGGCAATCGAGATCGTTCTGCACGCCGGTCGCCAGGACGTTGCGATCCTACGCCGAACCTGGCGCACCGAGATCACGCACATCTTCGACACCCAGATTGCGGCCGGGTTTGCCGGCGAGAGCGCGCAATCGGGCTACGGCAACCTGCTGGCGGCAATCCTTGATGTGCGTCTCGGCAAGACCGCCAGCTACACCCGATGGGACGCCAGGCCGCTGACCTCCGAGCAGCTCAGCTACGCAGCTGAAGACGTGGTCCACCTGCTCGCGCTGGCCGACGAGCTGCAGCGCCGACTGCGGGGGAGCGGGCGCTACGAGTGGGCGGTCGAGGAGTGCCGACGGCTCGAGGGCGCGACCGACGAGCGCGACCCGGAGACCGCCTGGGAACGCCTCCCGCGGGTCGCTCAGCTCGATGGCACCTCGCGAGCGGTGGCCAAGCGGTTGGCCGCCTGGCGCGAGCGCACGGCGTCGGGCGAGGACCGGCCGGTCGGCTCGATCATTCAGGACGCGCCCCTGGTCGAGATAGCCAAGCGTCGTCCGCGCGACAGCGGCCGCCTTGGCCAAATTCGCGGGATCCATCCGCCGGTCATCAAGCGCCGCGGCGAGGCGCTGCTGGAAGCGGTCCGACTCGGTCTGGAGGATCCACCGATCCCACGTGAAACGCGCCGGACACGCTCCGAGCCGGGCGACGCGCCGTTGATCGCGCTGACCGAGGCGTTGCTGCGAGCGCGGTCGATCGAGGCCGGCCTTGCCTACGAGCTGCTTGCGTCCCGAGCCGAGCTTGAGCTGATCGTCGCGGCCGCCCGCGATTCGGCGCCAGAGCCGGCAGTCCGGACGCTCACCGGCTGGCGGCGCGCGCTTGTCGGGGACGAGTTGGAGGCGCTGCTCAGCGGCCGGGCCGCGCTGTCTGTCGGTCCTCGCCGGCACCTCGAGCTGCGCGGGGTCGACGGGTCCGACCCGGAACCGCAGCGATAATCTGCCGGCTGTGGCCAGCGACTACCTCTCGGACCCGGAGCTGCTCGCCACCGAGTGGGACCTGTCGCCGCTGACCGACGGCGACAAGGAGCACGGCGCCGAGCGCCTGCTGGACGAGGCGCTGGAGCGAGCCAACGCTTTTGCGCAGGCGCACGCCGGACGGGTGGCGACTCTCGACGGCGCCGGTTTGCGAGCGGCCATGGCGGAACTGGCTGCGATCGAGGACGCGGCCGGTAAGGCCGGCTCGTACGCGTCGCTTCAATTCTCGACAGACACCGCCGACCCGGAGCGTGGCGCGCTGCTGCAGCGGGTGCAGGAGCGGCTAACCGCGATTGAGACGCGGCTGCTGTTCTTCGAGCTCGAATGGGCCGCGCTCGACGATGACCGGGTCGAGCAGCTGCTCGCGAGCAGCGGGCTCGAGTTCTGCGCTCACTACCTGCGCAGTGCACGTCGCTATCGGCCGCACCTGCTGTCCGAGCCCGAGGAGAAGGTGCTTGCCGAGAAGAGCCTGTCAAGTCGTTCGGCTTGGGCACGGCTGTTTGGCGAGCTGGTCTCGGCGCTCCGGGTACCGCTGCGCGGTGAGGAGGTCTCGCTGGAGCTCGCGCTGAGCGAACTGCAGGGCTCCGATCGTGACCAACGGCAGCAGGCGGCCGAGGCTATCTCGACCGCGCTCGAGCCTGGCGCGCGGACGCTCGCCTTCATCCACAACACGTTGATCTACGAGAAGTCCGTCGACGACCGCCTGCGCTCCTATCCGCATTGGCTGGCATCGCGAAACCTTGCCAACGAGGCCTCCGACGAGTCGGTGCTAGCGCTGATTCACGCGGTACGGGGTCGGTTCGACATCCCACAGCGCTGGTACCGGCTGAAGGCGCAGCTGCTCGGGATCGACCGGCTCAGCGACTACGATCGCTCGGCGCCGATCCTCGAGGAGGAGGCGCTGTTCTCGTTCGGCGAGGCGCGCGAGCTGGTCCTCGATACCTACGACTCGTTCTCGCCGAAAGCCGGCGCCGTTACCAGGCGATTCTTCGACGAGCATTGGATCGACGCGCCGGTCCGGCCGAACAAGCGCGGCGGGGCTTTCTGCGCTTACACAGTGCCGAGTGTCCACCCGTACGTGATGCTGAACTACACGGCTCGACGACGCGATGTGCTGACACTGGCGCACGAGCTCGGCCATGGTCTGCATGCCGCGCTCGCCCAGCCACAGGGGATCTTCCACCAGTCGACGCCGCTGACACTCGCCGAGACCGCATCGGTGTTTGGCGAAACGCTCGTGTTCGAGCGGCTGCTGGGGGAGGCTCCCGACGAGCGCCAACAGCTGAGCCTGCTGACCGAGCGGATCGACGGCGCCGTCGCCACAGTGTTTCGGCAGATGGCGATGAATCGCTTCGAGCACCTGATCCACACCCGCCGCCGAAGCGGCGGCGAGCTTTCAACCGACGGGATCTCCGAGGCCTGGGTCGAGAGCCAGCACGAGCTGTTCGGCGATTCCGTCGAGATGACCGATGGTTACCGTTTGTGGTGGTCCTACATCCCCCACTTCATCAACACGCCCGGCTACGTCTACGCGTACGCGTACGGCCAGCTCTTGGCGCTGTCCGCGTATGGCCGCTTCCGCGAGACCGGCGAGGGTTTCGTGCCCAGCTACCTGGAGATGCTCGCTGCGGGCGGCTCACGAGGCCCCGAGGAACTCGGTCAGATGATCGGGATCGACCTCTCCGATCCCGGCTTCTGGGACGCTGGGTTGAGCCTGATCGACGCTCAGCTGGCGAGCGCCGAGCGACTCGCCGAGCGCATCGCGCCGTAATCGCAACGCGAGCGCGCACCCGCACTGAGCACGGCCCCTTTAGTGGCGCGCCCGACGTGTCCGGGAGCGCTCTTCCTGACGCTCCACCACGTTGACGATCAGCTTCATCACCTGGTCGATCCCAGTCGCCTTGGCGTCTCCGTGCTCGAACGCGTCACGCCAGTCGCCCACGTGGCCCTTGGTCGCGAGCTCGTTGAAACGCGCGCGGTTGACCTCGACGGTGACCTTGGCGTCCGACGGGAGCGCCTTGCTCACGTTCGGACCGGGCAACTCGACGCGGTAGATCTGGACGTCGCCGCGACCGCGCAGCTCGAGCCCGGCCACCAGCTTCAGCGGCGCCAGCGCGGGCACCTCCTCGATGAACCGTCGGACGGCCGTCTCGATCAGCGTCTTGGTGTCAGACGGCGAGGACAGGCCGCAGAGTCTACGCAGCGCAGGGGGTGAGTCCGATGTCGGGCGGCACCGGCATCGTCAGCCGCGCCTCGACGGCTTGCGCCGGCGCCGGACGGCCGAGGTGGAAGCCCTGGGCGAACTGACAACCGCACGCCTTGACCTGCGCCAGCGCTTGCGCGTCCTCGATCCCCTCGGCAACGACTTCCAGCGAGTGCGCTGACGCCAGCTCGGTGATCGCGCGCACAACCTGGCGCGCGGTCGGATCCGAACCGAGCGCACGGGTGAACTGCCGGTCGATCTTCAGACCGGTGATCGGCAACTCCCCGAGCCGCGCAAGCGACGAGTAACCCGTGCCGAAGTCATCGATCAGGACCGTCACCCCGCTGTCCAGCAGCTGCTCGAGCGTCGAGCGCGTGTTGTCGAGCTCGTGCATCAGCGCCGACTCGGTCACCTCCAGCTGCAGCGTCTCAGGCGGCAGCCCCGCCTCCTCCAGCATCGTCAGTAAGCCGACGGCGATGTTCGGATCGGCCAGCTGCAGTACCGAGGTGTTGGCCGCCAGCTGCAGCCCCGGAATTCGCTTGCGCCACTTCTTCGCCTGGGTCGCGACCATCCTGAGCACGCTCTCGCCGAGCGGCACGATCAGGCCGGTCTCCTCGGCGAGCGGGATGAACTGGTCGGGACCGACCAGGCCCCGGCGAGGGTGCTCCCAGCGGACGAGCGCCTCGACCGCGCTCCAACGACCGTCGAGGAGGTTCAGAATCGGCTGATAGTGCAGGACGAGCTCGCCGCGCTCGATTCCGTGTCGTAGCTCTGTCTCCCAGTTGAGGCGCTCGATCACCTGCGCGCGCAACCGCCGGTCGTAGACCTGATGATTGCCCGGGCCACCGGCGCGCGCGGCGCTCATTGCCGCATCCGCGTCGCGGACAAGGCTGTAAGCGTCCGCGGCGGCGTCACGGTTGCGGGCGATTCCGATGTTCGCCGACAGGAAGAACTCGCCGCCATCGAGCCGGATCGGGGTCTCGATCGCCTGCAGCACGCGGTCGGCGAGCTGTCGAACCGGTCGCATGTCCTCCGCCGCGACCATCAGCGTGAACTCGTATTCGCCAAATCGGGCGACCAACCCACTGCCGGCGACCGCCGACCGCAGCCGATCGGCGACCTCCGACAGGATCCGGTCGCCGGCGAGGTGTCCGAGGCTGTTGCTGATCCGCGTGAACCGGTTGAGCTCGATCGACACGACCGCGATTCCGCGTTCGTGGTCCTGGAGCTCTGCGTTGACAAGCTCCAGGAAGCGGGCTCGGTTCGGAAGCCCGGTGAGCGCGTCGAAGTTGGCCGCCGACTGCAGTGCCGCCTCGGCTCGGCTGCGCTCGATTGCAAGCGCCGCGAGCGTTCCGACCGAGATCACGCTGCGGATCTCAGTTCGGTTCGGCCGGTGCGGCTCGGAGCGGTAGACCGCGAAGGTTCCCAGCACCTCGCCGCCGGCCTTCCGCAGCGGATGGGACCAGACCGACCGCAGGTTGAAGCGCTGGCCGATCTCGGTGAACTGCGTCGTCAGTGGATCGCTCTGGACATCCTCGACGATCACCAAATCGCCGCGGGCAGCC
This sequence comes from uncultured Solirubrobacterales bacterium, assembly GCA_963805095.1. GTDB lineage: Bacteria > Actinomycetota > Thermoleophilia > Solirubrobacterales > Solirubrobacteraceae > Palsa-465. The sequence goes on along the minus strand of CAWDSW010000003.1, from coordinate 935,265 downwards.
GCGGTACCGCAAGCGGCCATGCCCTCACCAACCGGGAGTCCGTCGATCAGCTCGGCGTAGTCACGGTCGATCGTCGGGCAGGCGCCGTGTCGCAGGACGCCCGCGGCTCGATCCAGCAGTAGGACCGTGCAGCCAGAGCGCGGGTACTGCCGCTCCACGTGACGACAGATCCCTGCGAGGGTCGCCTCGAGCGGCTCGCCACGTGCGATCCGCTCGAGCACTCGCTGCTGATGGGCGAGCTCGCGCTGCGTGCGGCGGCGCCGCTCCTCGGTTCGTCTGCGGGCCGTCACGTCATGGGTGTAGCCGACGATCTGAACGATCCGGCCATCGACCGTCTGCCCGACCTCAGCGTGAGCGGCCAACCAGCGAATGGCGCGTCCCGCCTTGACCTGGTACTCGTAGTCGACCGCGCCGCCGGTGCGCACCACCCGCTCGATCACCGCCTCCATGTCGCCACGCTCTGCAGGCGTCGCCTGATCCATCCATTCGCTGAGCCTCACCTCCGACGACGTGTACTGACCATCGGCACCGCGACGCGGCTCGAGCCCATGCAGCAGGTGCAGCTCTGGGGAGCACAGCAGCAGGCGGCGGTTGACGTCCAATAACCATGAGCCGATCTGCGCGAGCCTCACCGCCTCCCAGAGCCGGCGTGACGACTCCCCCGGGACGATGCTCGGTTGCCCAGTTGGCCGGCTGGCGGCGCGCAGCCTCTGGGCCACCCGGTCTTGACCTCGAACTGCGGGGTTCACTGTGCTTGCTCCTGGCCGCTTGGTTTGGACCATTATCCACCTGCGAGAGGAGTGGTCCGAGTTCTGTCTACCGCACGGAACTCGACGTCCCCCACATATTTACGCTGCGAACGCGGTCTCGCGCCGGTTATTCACGAGCCGATAGCACGTTCGCGCATGGTCGGTAACACGGCCTGCAATCGACGTTTCCGGGCCGGGGCGCCGGAGCTCCCGTGGCGACCTACCGCGGCGTCGGGCTGGCGCTACGCTCCAGACATGAGCGACCCACCTCCTGTGATCGGGATCGTGACGGCTCTCGAGCAGGCCAGCTACGGGGCCTGGGATGAGCCCAGCGCTCTGCTGCACACCTCCTACGTCAACGCCGTCCAGCAGGCCGGCGCGATCGCGCTGATGATTCCACCCGACCCCGTGCTGTCGGAGAACCCAGGACCGGTCCTCGACAGGATCGACGGGTTGCTGCTAGCCGGCGGCTCGGACCTCGACCCGGCAACCTACGGCGCCGCGCCCCATCTGCAGACGGTCGGAATGAACGCGGCACGGGACGACACCGAGGTGGCGCTAGCTCGGGCGGCACTCGAGCGCGACATGCCGGTGCTCGGGATCTGTCGCGGGATGCAGGTGCTGAACGTCGCTCTCGGCGGCACGCTGGTCCAGCACGTCCCGGAGCTCGTGGGGCACGACGAGCATCGCCGCCATCTCGGGACCTTCGTCGACAACGATCACACGGTGGTGCTTGAGCCCGGTTCGCTTGCGGCCCAAGCTGCCGGAGAGCAGCGCCATCTCGTCTTCTCCCACCACCATCAGGCGATCGGGAACCTCGGGAGGGGCCTGATCGTCAGCGGCCGTTCCGCGCTCGACGAGCTCCCCGAGGCGATCGAGTCGCCCGAGCACGTCTACGTGCTCGGAGTTCAGTGGCATCCGGAAGCCGACCCCGGAAGCACCGTGGTCGACTCACTGGTACAGCACGCCGCAGAACTGCAGGGTCTGCGCGGACCGGCGACGTCAACGCAGTAGCCGGCCGACAACCTTCTTCGCTAGAACCTCTTCGGCTCCGGGTATCCGGCGGTCCGAATGGCATCGCTGACCGTCCGGGCATGTTCGGGCCCGCGCGTCTCCAGCACCAGTTGGACGGCGGTCTCCCGGATGTGCAGGTCGAGCCCCTCCCGGATGTGCTGCACGTCAACGAGGTTCGCCCCGGAGGACCCGACCAACGACAGCAGCAGCGCCAGCGTCCCCGGCCGGTCGGGGAGCGTCGCCTGCACGACCAGCCGGCGCCCGGACTGGGTCTCGTGCCGTCGCGCAACCTCGGCCAACAGCCCGGCGTCGACGTTGCCACCGGACAGGACGATCGCCGTGGTGCCCGGCCTTGGCTCGAGCTTGCCGGCGAGCAGCGCGGCGACGCCGACGGCACCGGCACCCTCGACGACCAGCTTGGTTCGCTCGAGCAGGAACACCATCGCCTCCGAGACCTCGTCCTCGGAGACCAGCACCATGTTCGCGACCCAGCGCCCGATCAGCGCGAGTGTCAGCTCAGCCGGACGTTTTACGGCGATCCCGTCGGCGATCGTTCGGACCGACTCGACAGGGACGGGGATACCGGCCTCCAGCGACGCCGGAAACGGCGCGCAGGCCTCGACCTGGACGCCGATCACCTCGACCTCTGGCCGCTTCGAACGGACGGCGATGGCGGTCCCGCTGATCAGCCCGCCGCCACCGACTGGGACGATCACTCGAGAGAGGTCCGGCACCTGGTCCAGCAGTTCGAGGCCGACGCTGCCCTGCCCGGCGATCACGTCCGGGTCGTCGAACGGATGGATGAATGCCATCTCGGCCTCAGCCGCTCGGACCTTCGCAGCCGCCAGGGAGTCATCGACGATCGCTCCGACCAGCCGGACTGTGGCGCCAAGCGCGGTCGCGGCCTCAACCTTGGCTATCGGCGCGAATTCGGGCATGAACACCTCGCAGGGAACGCCCAGCGACCGGGCCGCCGACGCGACCGCCTGTGCATGGTTGCCCGCGCTCCCGCAGACGACGCCCCGGGCGCAGCCGTCGCCGAGCGCGGCGATCTTTGCGAGCGCGCCGCGGAGCTTGAACGACCCGGTTCGCTGCAGGTTCTCGGCCTTCAGCGCGACCGTGAAGCCGGCTCTGCCCGACAGCGTTCGCGAGCTCACAACCGGAGTCACGCGGACCCTGTCCGCTCCGGCCCTCGCGGCGTGCTCGATCTCCGGAAGCCCGATCGCCACCACCTGGCCGCCAACCTTTCCAGTGACATTCCCTGGGGGCCTGGCTGCGGCGGCCACCTGGCCGCCACAGTCACCCCTGGCATCAGCCGACAAGTGCGACCACCGCGTCGATCTCCACCTGGGCTCCTCGAGGCAGCGCCACCACCCCAATCGCGACCCGGGCGGGCGGCTCGCTCGGGAAGAACGACGTGTAGACCTCGTTGACCTCCGCGAACGCCGCCATGTCGGTCAGATACACGGTCACCTTGACGGCAGCGTCGAGCGAGGTCCCGGCCGCGACGCAGACTGCCCGGAGGTTCTGCAGGCAACGCCGGGCCTGCTCGGCGGGAGTGTCACCGGCGATCTCGCCGGTCGCCGGGTCCAGCGGAATCTGGCCCGAGCAGAACAGCAGCCCGGCGGCTTTGACCGCATGGGCATAGGGTCCGACGGCCGCTGGGGCGCCGGGGGCATCGACGGTCTGACGGCTGGTCACGGGCGCCTTGCTCCTTGGTAGGGACCGGTCCACCGAGGGTTCACCACCACTCTGAGTACCGCTTGCCACATATATCGTGGCAACGGTACTCATAGTCGCCAGCCGGGGACGCCGCGTGGCCACGGGTACGCTCAGTTGGTGGCCAATCGACTCGCACGCGAAACCTCGCCGTACCTTCTGCAGCACAAGGACAACCCGGTCGACTGGTTCCCGTGGGGCGATGAGGCGCTTGTTCGCGCCCGCGAACTTGATCGTCCGCTGCTGGTTTCGATCGGCTACGCGGCATGTCACTGGTGCCACGTGATGGAGCGCGAAAGCTTCGAGGACGAGCAGATCGCGGAGCTGATGAATCGGTCGTTTGTCCCGATCAAGGTCGACCGCGAGGAGCGGCCCGACGTCGACGCGATCTGTATGGACGCCTGCCAGGCGATCAACGGACACGGAGGCTGGCCGCTGAACGTGTTCCTGACACCCGAGCAAACGCCCTTCTTCGCCGGGACCTACTTCCCCCCCGATCAGCGTCCTGGCGCACCGAGCTGGCGGATGGTGCTCCAGGCGGTGTCCGAGGCATGGATGAATCGCCGCGACCAGGTACGCGAGCAGGGAGCCCGGCTCGCCGGCTCGATCGTCACCGCCGCGACGGCTACGCCGGCTAGCCCCACGCAGGGTGAGCGGGTGTCCACCTCATCGATTGCCGACAGCGTCCAGGCGCTGGCGCAGACGTTCGATGCCCGCCACACCGGCTGGGGAGCGGCGCCCAAGTTTCCCCCGCACTGCACGCTCGAGTTCCTGTTGGCGACAGGCGAGCCGGAGATGGCCGTGGCGACCCTGCGAGCAATGGCCAGCGGCGGCATCTACGACCAGGTGGGTGGCGGCTTCGCCCGCTACGCCGTCGATGCGACCTGGACGGTCCCCCACTTCGAGAAGATGCTCTACGACAACGCGCTGCTCGCCCGCGCATATCTGCACGGCTGGCAGGTTTCCGGCGAGCCGCGGCTACGCGAGGTATGCGAGCAGACACTCGACTTCGCCCTGCGAGAGCTCCACGGGCCCGAAGGGGGGTTCTGCTCCTCACTCGACGCCGACTCCGAGGGCGTCGAGGGGAAGTTCTACGCGTGGAGCGTCGCCGAGCTGCGCGAGGTCCTCGGGGACCTCGGGGACGAGGCGATCGCGTACTTCGGCGCCAGCGAGCAGGGCAACTTCGAACACGGGATGAACGTTCTGGAGGCGCGCGGGCCGCGGCCCGCGCGCCTCCAGGAGATCCGCACGCGTCTCCTCGAAGCGCGCAGCGAGCGGGTGCGCCCGGCGCTCGACGACAAGCGGCTGGCCGCCTGGAATGCCCTGATGATCTCGGCGTTGGCCGACGCCGGGGCGGTTCTCGACCGCAACGATTACCTGGAGGCGGCGAGCCGCTGCGCGGGGTTTGTGCTCTCCTCGATGCGCACCGAGGATGGTCGGTTGTTGCGCACCTGGAAGGACGGCCGGGGCGGGCGGGCGCATATCGCCGGTTACCTGGAGGATTACGCCTTCATGCTGCAGGCCCTCTTGGTCCTCTACGAAGGAACGTTCGACGAGCGCTGGTACCTCGAGGCCGCCCGGATCGCCGACATGATGTTCGAGCACTTCGCTGATCCCGGTGGCGGGGGCTTCTTCACGACCGCGAGCGATCAGCCAAGTCTGGTCGCCCGCGTCAAGGACATGCAGGACGCACCGATCCCCTCGGGAAACTCTGCCGCCGCGCTCGGCCTGCTGCGTCTAGCGCGGCTGTCGGGCGACACTCGCTACGAGCGCGGCGCGGGCGGCGTGGTAGAGCTCTACGGCCCGCTCGCCGCCAGGCATCCGTCTGCGTTCGGCCACCTGCTCCAGGCGATCGATTTTCAGCTGGCACCGGCGCGCGAGGTCGCGATCGTCGCTCCGGGCGGTGAAGATGACGGTGCGGAGGTTGGCAGGGCCCTGTCCCGCGTGGTCAGACAACGCTTTCGGCCGCACGAGGTGCTGGCTGGAGGGTGGGGAGATCGGGAGAGCCCAGTGCCGTTGCTCCTGGGTCGGCGGCCCGTCGACGGACGGGCTGCCGCATACGTGTGTGAGCGCTTCGCCTGCCAGGCGCCGATCACGGATGTTGAGACCCTTCAGGCTGCGCTCCCGTAGCGATCGTCGTATGCTTCGGGCGGATGAGGGTACGCCGGATCGGGGCAGGCGTAGCTGCTGCGCTGGCGGCAATCGGGGTCGCCGCATGCGGCGGTAGCGGCGGAGGTGGCGATCCAGCGCCCGCAGCCGGGGATCCAGCTGGCAAGGTCCCTGCCAACGCGGTTCTCTACGCCTCAGCGACGGTCCGACCCGGGACCGACCAGGTCAAGGCGCTCGAGCACGTCGTCAACACATTCGGCGGCAGCGGCACCTGGAACCGATTTCTGACGCAGCTCGAGCACTCGCTGTCCAGCGGCAGCGTCAGCTACGCCAAGGACATCAAGCCGTGGATCGGGAACACGGTGGGACTCGCCTTCACGAGATGGCCGGCGAACCTCAACAATGCCCCCAAGGTCGCTGCGAGCCTCGTGCTCGTCTTCCCGACCGAGCATCCGGCCGCGGCACGTAAGGCGCTTCCCGACCTCAAGCGGGACAATCCGAACAACATCACCGCCAGGGTGGTCGGCAACTACGTGCTGTTCGGTGGCCGGGCGGCGGTCAGCGCCGCGCAATCCGTTTCGCCGAGCGATTCGCTGGCCGCCTCGAATGCCTACAAGGCCAGTCTCGCGAAGGTCGGCGCCAACCCACTCGTGACCGCGTATGTGAAGCCCCATTCGCTCGTGCCGCTAGTGAGCTCGGCGGTCAATCGCGCCGCCACGACCGCGCCCACCAGTGGCGTCAACACCGGCGCCGTACTCAAATCGCTCTACAAGATCCCAGCGAACGGGAGCGCGATGGCGAGCGTTTCGGTCACCAACCAGACGATCGCGCTCGACCTGACTACGACCGGCCTCAAAGGCCCGGCGCAGAACGCTTCCTCGAGCGCGGACGTCGGGTCACTCCCCGGGGACTCGTGGCTGGCCATCGCGCTCCCCGGCATCCCTGCGAGCTCATTCACACAGGCGACCAAGCTCGTCGGCCAACTCGCCGCCGCTGGCGGACAGACGAGCGGCGGGGAGGTGCAGGCGTTGGAGCGGTTCATCCGATCCCTTGCCCCCCATGGCATCGGCCGGATCTCGTTCTCGCTCGCCGGAAGCGGGCTGACCTCGACAGATCCCCCGGATGCCGGTCTGTCGTTGGACGCAAAGAGCAGCCAAACGGCGCGGCAGACCGTCTCCTCGCTATTCAGCTTCCTCGGACTGGCGGGGGCGAACGTATCCGGTGGGCCTTCCGGCTTCTCGATCCGGCTCAGTCAGAGCGCCACCTTGCGGGTCGGCTCCGCGGGCAGCGACGTGGTCGCCACCGTCGGCTACCCGCGTACGTCGGACTTCGTGTCGCCCGCGTCGAAGCTGTCCGACAACTCCACGTACCAGCACGCGGTGCGGCAATTGCCGTCCGGCAGCCACGTACCGTTGTATGTCAGCTTCGCCGGGCTGGCCTCGGCCCTGCAGACGCAGCAGCTGACCAGCCCCAGCGACCGTCAGACTCTTTCGACCCTGAAGAAGCTCAGCTACGTGATCGTCGGGTCGGCGCAGAACCACTTCCGCATCGTCGTGGGCCTCCACTGAGCCGGGGTGTGGTCCCTGAGCCGGGGCGTGGTCCAGCGGGGCATCCAGGTCCCCAGCGGGTCATAGAACCGGCAGATAACGCTCTAGCTCCCATGGAGTCACCTGGACGCGGTAGTCGTCCCACTCCTGGCGCTTGATCTCTATGTAGCGGTTGAACATGTGCTCGCCGAGCGTCCGCAAGACGAGCTCGGACTGGGAGGTGAGCTCGATCGCCTCGCCGAGCGTGTCGGGCAGCTGCTCGATCCCCAGACGACGGCGCTCGTCGGGCGACAGGTGGTAGAGGTTCTTCTCCATCGGATCGGGCAGCTCGTAGCCGTGCTCGATCCCCTCGAGGCCGGCCTGCAGCAGCACGGCGAAGGTGAGGTAGGGATTGCAGGCTGGGTCCGGGCAGCGGAGCTCCATCCGAGTCGTCTTCTCCTTGCCCGGGTGATACATCGGGACCCGCACGAGCGCCGAGCGGTTGCGCCGTGACCAGGCGACGTAGACCGGCGCCTCGTAGCCGGGCACCAGGCGCTTGTATGAGTTCACCCACTGGGCGAAGATCGAGCACATCTCACGCGCGTGGCGGAGCTGGCCCGCGATGAAGGCCTTGCCGACCTCCGAGAGGTAGTACTGATCGTTCTCGTCGAAGAAGGCGTTACGGCCGTCACGGAACAGCGACTGGTGGGTGTGCATGCCGGAGCCGTTTTTTCCGAAGAGCGGTTTGGGCATGAACGTCGCGTGGAGGCCGTACTTCATCGCGTATTCCTTGACCGTGATCCGGTAGGTCATGCAGTCGTCGGCCATCTTTAGCGCGTCGGCGTAGCGCATGTCGATCTCGTGCTGGCTGGGGCCGACCTCGTGGTGGGTGTACTCGATGTGCATTCCCAATTGCTCGAGCGCGAGCACCGTCTCGCGTCGCAGATCGGAACCGGCGTCCAGCGTCGTCAGGTCGAAATAGCCGCCTTCGTCGAGCACCTCGGTCGATTTCGAGTCGCGGAAGTAGAAGTACTCGAGCTCGGGCCCAACGAAGTAGTGGTCGAAGCCCATCGCCTCGGCACGCTCGAGCGCTCGGCGGAGCACGTGCCTCGGGTCGCCCTCGTAGGGAGTGCGCTCGGGTGTATGGATATCGCAGAACATCCGCGCGACCCCGTCGTCGGTCGGACGCCACGGAATCACCATGAATGTCGACGGGTCGGGCACGGCGATCATGTCCGACTCCTCGATCGCGTTGAAGCCCGTGATCGAGGAACCGTCAAACCCCATCCCGCCCTCAAATGCCTCGGCGAGCTCGGTCGCGTTGACCGAGAAGGACTTCAACTGCCCGAGAATGTCCGTAAACCACAGGCGGACGAATCTGATCCGGCGCTCATCCGCAATGGCCATCACATCTTCGGCGGTCAGGGCGGAATTAGCCATGCTCGGGCGGGAACCTTACTTGTTGGACCTGCACAGAGGTTGCCGGCGCCTCGGCGACCTGCCTCGGTGCTGGATGCGCGCTCAGAGCGCGGCGACGCGGCTGCCGAGCCAGCGTCTGGCCCAACGCTGCAGCTCGAACAGCGCCGGGCCCAGCTCGGAGCCCATCCTGGAAAGGGCGTACTCGACCCGAACGGGCGGTCCCGAATGGACCGTGCGTTGGACGATCCCGCGTGCCTCGAGCTCTTTCATCCGCTCAGACAGCAGGCGGTCCGAGAGCTCCGGCACGGCCTGTGCGATCTCGGAGAAACGCATCGGGCCATCCATCAGGACGCGGATGATCGCTCCTGTCCACCGTCGCCCGACCAGCTCCACTGCCTCGTGATAGAGAGGACAACACCGCGGAGACGATGAGCTGTCCGCCGCACCTTCCCTGTCGGGTTCTACGCCGACGCCCATACTCGCCCCCACTCTAATGCCTGATGACACGAGGGGTCATTTTCATGAACTCGTATCGAACCGAAGTCATCACGCAGCCTTGAGCAAGCGCGACTCCTCGCTCGAGCCGTCGATCGGAATCTCGCCGGCGACATTTACCATCGCGGTGAAGGCCTCCATCGACACCGCCGCGATCGCTTCCAGCAGCTGCTCGTCGTCCCATCCCGCCTCGTGGGCCTCCTCGTGGAGATGCATCGGCGGCCGCCCATCGACCACCAGCGCCTGGAGGTAGCGCAGCAGCGCCGCCTCGCGCGGGTCGTTGGACGCGAACTGCCGCGCCATCGCGACCTCGTCAAGCGCCAGACCGGCCCCTCGCGCGGCCCGTGAATGCATCTGGATCCCTGGCTCGGACCCGTAGCGCTCGGCAACCGCGAGACCGATTCGCTCGAGCGTCGCCAGTCCGAGCTGGCCGTGGCGCAACTCCGACCGAAAGCGGGCATAGGCGCGCAGCGCGGCGGGCGAGCCGGCAAGAACACCGAGAAAATTGGGGAGCTGACCCCCACCCGAGAGTGCACCGCGCAGTACGGGCGCGGACCGCTCGGGGGCTGTCAACTCGTCGTGTATCTGAAATCTGCTCATTGACGTCTTCATATCGGGCACCGATGGCTGAGAACGGAAGCGGCAGCGGCTTGCGATGCCACAGCCCCTTTACTTTCGAGACTTGCTTACCGTTGATAAGTCTAGTATCGAGAATGGCGCCGCGTCAAGGCCCTGACGACGGTCTTACGAACGGCTTATCGGAATGCCCGGCTCGGGCGCAGGCGCCCGCTCGTCTGCGTCAGCCCGACGCTCGCCTCGCCGGTCTTGCCGCTGTCCGCCATGGCTCGTGCGTGCTCGCGCGGGCGAAGGAGATCAACGAATCGCCGGGCAGGAACGGACCGGCGCCCGTCCCTATCAAAACCGTGCCGTTCGTGACGCTCGGCGCCCCCGAGCTCGGCTCCAGCAGAGGTAGGGCAGCGAGCAGCGCCCCGTTCGTCGGCGCGAGCAGCCGCAGCGTCCCGTCTGAACCGGGGACAGCGACGACATCATCGGCCACGGCCGGCGGCGCGAACGAGAATGCCGGCAATGTGGTCTCCCACACGGGGGTTCCCGACCGGGGATCGAGCGCGACCGCCACGCAGGTGCCTGCCGTTGAATCGTTCGAGAGCCCATAGAAGCGACGGCCGTCGAACGCGAGCGGCCCGCCCTCGGGTCCCGAGGTTGGATCCGCCGGCTGACCAGGAGCGGGCGTCGCCGGAGTCACTTGGGTGTGCCACAGGCGCGTTTTCGTAACGCGATTCCAGGCACGGAACCCATCCTTGCCCGCAACCGCGACCAGGTCCCCGGCCAATACCGGAGCGCTGTTCAAATCGAGGCCGAGCTGATCGCCCACATGAACTTGGTCACTCCACGTGATCGCACCGTCGTCCAGCCGTAACTCGACCAGCGAGTCGGTCCCGGGATCGCTCCCGGACTCAGGCACGTAGGTGGCACCCGTGGCGACATAGACGCGGCGCCGCCAGAGATCGACCGACGGTTGTCCGACAATGCCGCCGCCATTCCCGCCGACCGGGACCATCGGGGTGGTCCAAAGCATGGCTCCGTTGTAGAGCGAGTACGCGCTGACGCGACCGCGCGTGGCCTCGTCTTCGCTACCGGAACCGGACCCAAGCAGCACGATTGAGCCGACGATCACAGGGGGAGCCCAGAAATAGTCATCCCCGCCGGGCGGACTCAGGGGAGCCGCTTCCCAGATCGTCCTGCCCGTCCGGGCGTCCAGCGACTGAGCGTGATCGGAGGCAACGACGATTCTGTCCCCGGCGGTGGCAAGGCCGCCGAAGAAGCCCAGCTGGCGGCTGTCGGCGCCGGTGCCGTACGTCGCCGTGCCGAGCGAGCGCAACCACTGCTGCTGGCCCGTGGCCAGATCAAAGGCGCCGACCTGGCCGCCAAAGGAAGCAGCGAGGACGCTGCCGGCGACGATCAGAGGCGCGCCGGTGATGCCTCCCGCGAGGTGAGCTCGCCATCTCTCCTGGACGGTGCCGACTCCCACCGCCGAGGCTCGAGTGGCGGCAAGGTCGTGCGCAGGGAGAAGCCACTGGTCGGCGAGTCGGCTCCAGTGTCTCGCCCTTCCCCAGGCGGGAGCGGTCTGGACGAGACCGATCCCCGCGAGCGCTCCAGCCGAACCGGCGAGCATGGCCCGCCGCGTGATTCTTGAATCAATCGGATCGGACATGGGAGAAGGCTACCCTCGGCCGACCACGTGGTCAAAGGTGAACCGGCGGGTCTTGCCCGTGTGAGCGCGCCGTCATCTACCTCTCGGCAGCCGCCGAGATCGAGTAGGCGTCGACGACCGGGGTCGGCGTCGCGATCGACATTGGCTCCGCACCGGCGGGCACGACCAGGAGGCCGTCGCCGATGGCGGGGCAGGCATTGCTCCCGGCGGGCTCGCGCGACGACCAGAGGATCCGACCGGTGCGCTGGTCGAGCGCGTAGACGTGGCCGCTGTAGGTCGTGGTGAATACGGCCGGTCCAGCCGTGGTTGCACATCCGAAGATTGGTGATGGCAGTGACCTCGCCCAGAGCTTGCGGCCCGTCGCGGCATCCAGCGCCGTCAGCTGGCCGCTGCCACGGCGATCGATGTTGACGCCGGCGAGTGGCTCGTAACCGATCGCGCTGCCGCGCATGCATAGGTTCACCCCGGGAACGAACACGCGTCCGCGGGCGACTGCCATCGGCGTCAGCACGCCGCCAAGTAACCCCGGGCAGACTTCGACAGGCCGCGCCGGCAGGGAGCCGGTGTCGTGGAGATGGCGTCCCACCGACGAGCTCCAGACGCGCCCGTGCGTCCGTCGATTCCACGCGATCACGAGCCCCGCTTTGCCGGCGCCGATCACGAGCTCGCGGCCACCTGCCCGCGTGAGGATCGGTGGCAGCGCGAAATCGTAGTCACGCACGTCGTGGGGGGTCACCTGATCGGCCCAGCGCAGGGCGCCGTCGGACGCCGTGAGGGAGAGCAACGAGTCCGTGTATGGCGCCGGCCCCGCGTAGGCACCGCCGTTCGGAAGCGCCGTGGTGCCTCCCCAGGGGAGCGGATTCGCGGTTCCAAGCCAAAGCCCACCTGTCGAATCGACCGTCGGCGTCCACCACACCCCTCCGCCGGATGCGAGCCTTGGGTGGGCCCACGCCCCACGGATGGTGCTGCGCCGCCAGACGACGCGGCCAGATGCCGCGGCAAGCCCGAGTACTGCTCCTCTGCCTCCGGGCCTCTGTGGCGAGGTGCCGACGATCACGAGCCCGTCGGCCACCGCCGGCGCTATGTCGAGCGGCGCCCTGGCGGTGGTCACGCGCCGCGACCAAATGACACGCCCCGTCCTCGGAGCGAGCGCGAACACGGCCGTGTCGGTTACGCCGTACAGCCGACCTGAGCCCGCGCTGAGCCCATTCGGCCCGCCGCTCACCCGGTCGAACCGGCGTGTCCACTCAACCCGCCCCGTGTGTGCGTCGAGCGCGTAGACATTGCTGTGAAGCGTCTGGAGGTAGACCGTCCCGTCAAGGATCAGCGGCGTCGAAGCGATCACACCCGAGTACGTCGGCTGTTCTGGCAGCTTGAAGCGCCAGACACGGTGCAAGTTCGGTACCGCCTTGAGGGTCAATGCGGGATCTCGCGCGTCGCGGGTACCGGCGAGATCGCCGTCGGGCGCCCGCCAGTCGGCGGAGAGCGCCCCCGACGGCCAGAGAATGCCGACCGCGAGCGCGAGAAGGGCGGCGTACGCCGCCCTTCTCTGCAGAGTCATCAGTGGAAGGTTGGCGGGAACCGAACCGTGATCACGCCGGCGCCGAGGTCGTGCTCGGGGCCGCTGCGCCACGTGACATGGCCGGGCTTGGTGAAGTTGTAGAAGAACGTCGCCGATGCGCCCTTGGCAAGCGGCTTGGTCTTCCTCGTGCCGAGCCTGAACCAGTGGCGCCCGGGCCCCTGGTTCACGACGCGAATCCGCACGGTGGTACCGGTAGTCGCGCTGTGGTGGCGCGCCCTGGCCGGCGACCAGGACGTGCCTTTCGCCGTGATCGTGACCTTCGCCCGGAGGTCCGTCTGGGTCCCGGTCGTCGCGAGCGCCGCCAGCGGAACCGACAGCATCACGCAGGTCACCCCGGCGACGAGCAAAGCATAAGCGCGAGAACGTGGCATCGGGCTAACCCTACGGCAGCTTGTAAGCGACGATCGCGGGCGACTGCGTCTGGGTGAGCGGCAGCGACGCCGCGGTGATCACGAAGTTCCCCGCGACCGCGACATTCGCGTTGGTGCCGGCAGGCAACTGCTCCGACCAGAGCACCTGTCCGGTCTTGGTCGGAGAGCGCCCACAGCGTCCCATCGAACGTCGTCGTGAAGACGACGTCATTCGTCACAGTCGCGCCTCCATACGGCGAGCTAGCGAACGGATGCACCCAGACCTTCTTTCCGGTCGCCTGGTTGAGCGCGACAAGATCGCCGGTGCCGCTGAACACGTCGCCCGTCTTGATGCCACTCTCGAGGTTGTTCGTGTAGGTCGAGCCAAGGTTGTTCACGGCTGCGTACACGTTGGTCCCATCGGAGGCCATCTGCGACTCAACGCCGCCAAGGATGCCCGGATAGACCGTGAACGGGAACTTCAGCTTCTTCTTCGCCTGCGCGGTTGTCAGAAGGCCGTCGTGGGTGTGACCGTTATGCCGGCCAACGGGCGTCTTCCACAGCAGCTTTCCGGTCTTCTGGTCAACCTCGACGACGATCCCAGACTTGCCGGACCCGATCACGACTCCCTTGCCGTTCACGGTCGTCAGTATCGGGGGGTTCTGGAGGTCCCAGTCGTCAATGTCGTGCGGAGTCAGCTGGTAGTACCAAGCGACCTTGCCGGTCTTGTGGTTCAGCTTCACGATCGAATCCGTGTAGAGATCGGGCCCGGGCCGACTCGACCCGAACGGGTAGGCGTTCGTGCCTGGAACCGGAGACGGGTTAGCCGTACCGACGTAAATATTGCCGGCCGCATCGAACGACGGCGGGTACCACTGCCCGGAGCCCCCGTTGATGCTCTGGTGCTGTTTTGACCACAACTGGGTCGGGGCCTCGTTCCACTTCCACTCGGTCTTGCCCGTGCTTGCGTTCAGTGCCCAAAGGATCGCCTGGCCGTCCTTGCCCGCAAAATGCTTGACATTGCCCGGCACGGTCGAGGCATAGACAGTGCCATGGTTGATACCGGGAGCCATGTCAATACCCGAGCTCGAGTTGACGATCCGCTTACTCCAAAGCTGCTCGCCCGTCGCCGCCTGGATCGCGAACACATTGTGTGCCGTCGCTCCGTAGACAACCCCATCGGCGACCGTCACGCCGTTGGGCCCCGCGTCAGCATCGTTGTACGGCATGTACCACTTCAACGTGCCCGTCTGGAGGTCGATCGCGTAGACGTTCGACTCTATGTCCTGGGTGTAAACCACCCCGCCGACGATGATCGGCGTCGTCGCGTAGCTCCCGAACGCGCCGACCCCCTTGATCGGCACCGTCCAAGCCTGTGTCATCGTCGACACGTTGGAACTGGTGATCGGGCTCGGCGCATAGCGCGTGTTCTCCCGGTCGGCTCCGGGCTGTGGCCAACTGCCCTCCTGAACCGAGCTTTTTGGCCCGGAGGGCTTGCTGCCCAGCGCCAAGCCGGCACCTGTGGCGGCGACGGCGCTGACGGCGAGCGACACAACCAAGGCGACCCACGCGCGGCGGCGCCTACCACTCACCACCGGTGACAATATGTCGAGTAACACCTACTACCTCCCCCACAGAGATGAACAATCCGAGGCTACCAAGAGCGTTATGGGTGTTTGACCAGTTCAACGCCGGACTACTGAAAGCCGGTGCGTTGGACCTGGTTCCTGAGTCTTACACTTCCGTTATCTTGTAGCAGCGTACAGTCTCTCGAACGGTTGCGGGGAGGTTAGGGCTCCGAAGGGGCCTGGAGAGCGGGTTGGAAAGGGGCCGTTGGTGGGCTGCGGCACGGCCCACCGCCCGCGGCAACCGATGGCGACCGGAGAGTCGATCGCGGTCCCATGTGGCTCCCGACTAATCGGGAGTCCTCGGCGATCGGTTCAGCTCAGTGAGCCACGTGCGCGGCGATGGACGCGGCATGCGAGCTCGCCGCCGCCACCAGCAACAGGATCACGCCGAGCAACACGGCCCACATGGCGACTCGGTCGGGCTTGAAGCCTGACCGCTCGTGGAGCGGCAGGCTCGCCTCCCAACCACGTTGCCGCGGAGGCAGCGAGCGCTCGGTGCCGCGACCAGTGATCACGATCGTGCGGCGTTCGCCGGGTCGGCTCGGACGATCTTCCCAGATGTCGTCGCTCGCCGGAGGAGCGATCGAGGCGCCGTCGGCGACGGCACGATCGATCCGTGCGGCACCGATATCGCCCTCGTCAGCAAGTGGGCGTTGATCCGACTCAGCGGCGGGGGTCTCGGCCGCCTCGCCGTTTCGGTCGGGAGAAACTCGGTCCTCCCAGGGAGACCAATCACCGCTCGACTGATGTGCCGCTTCCCGGTTGCTGGGCGGGCCATCTCGGCCCGCCTGGGCCGACCGCCCGCGACGACCCTGCTCGCGCCTCGACCGCGAGCGCTCCGAAGCCGGCTGTGGCTCAACCACCCAGGCATTGCTCTCTGCAAGCCCCCAATCGTCGGCGGCGGCGACCGGATGCCGGCGGCGGCTACGACGCGCTGGGACTTCGTCCCAGCTGATGTCCGCGTCGACTATCGGCGTTCTGCCTCCGACCTTGGCGGCGCGCGCACCCTGGATCGCTCGGATCCGGACATACTCGTCCACGTCGGCATTCGTGCCTTGGCGCAGCGACTCACGTGGCGGCATCGCGACCGTCCTCTTTCTCCGTCATTGCGCCTACGGGGCTACCCGCCAAGCTCATGCCGACAGAACGGCACTACGCCATCGCGAAGGTGATTCGCCCGGACCACTTGGGTCCCCGCTTCCCAGGCCCGCCGAGGCGAGTCCGGAAACTCGGCGTGTGGATGTGACGCGGCAATCTAGCAACGGCGCAGGACGGAATGTCACTCCTACAGAACCTACCTCGGTATTTGCGACCAACGATGCGCTGGGCGGCTACGAGTGCCCGGCGACCTTCGCCACGAACTCGGCAACCTGCTGAGCCTGTCGGCCCTGGACGATGTCCGGAGGCATGGTGCCGTACGCGAGGCACGTCGAATTAACCTGGTTCGGCAGCGGCTTCTGGAGGCAGCCGTTCTCCAGTGTGTGCAGCACCAGCGAGACGGGCGGCTTGAGCTGGTCGAGGTTTGGCCCGGTCTTCCCGACCGCGCTGGCAGCAGCGAGCGTGTGGCAGACGGCGCAATGCTCGCCGAACAGCGTCCGCCCCTGCTTCTCGTCCGCGGTGAGCTTGATCCCAGCGACCTGTGCGCTCGCGGAATCGCGGTTGCCGACCAGGAAGATGATCGGCAAAGCGATCCCAGTCCCAACGTAGAAGAACACCAGCAGCGAGTTCACGACCCTGCGGCCGACCGTCGACTGGGTCTCAAGCGCATTCGTGAGGCCGCCCAGGTGGCCCTGAGTCGCGGCCCAGGCAATCGCGACCGACAGGCCGGTGATGACGACGGCGATGATCACCACGGCAACCATGTGTCGGGACCTTATCGTGCACGGCCGCGGCGCGTCAGTTCAGGACAAAGCGCGACGCCTCTCCTCTGAGGGCCGATTGGGAGATCCGGGGGAGCGAGCCATCGGCTGGCCCCACGCCCGAAGCCGGTCGCTTCCAGTTGTCGACGGCGGCATCACCGTCGCGGTCCGGCTGCACGGCGGCATCACCGTCGCCGTCCAGCGGCGAAGCTCATCACCGGCGGCGCCACCGCTCTGAAATCGTCTGCTTCACGACTGGACACCCCCGCAGCATGATCGCCTCGGGCGGCTGCCGCCTGATCGCCGCTGCCGGCGTCGGCGGCGCGCTCGGCGGCCAATGCCGTCCGGACCTGGTCATCGAGCAACGAGAAGTCCTTGATCTGGGCGAGCACTCGGTCGGGCGCCGAGATCTGTCCGACCTTGTCGACCAGCACGTTGATAGCCCCGCCCGCCTTTGCGAACCGCTCGAGCTTGCCCTGCACCAGCAGGAGCGGCTCCGTCCGCACCATCAGACGGTGTCGTTCGTACACCTTTGGCGGCACGATCAGGTTGATCACCCCATATTCGTCCTCGAGCAGGATGAACACCACCCCTCCGGCGGTTCCCGGCCGCTGTCTGGCGACCACCAGCCCGCCGACTTGCACCCGGCTCCCGTGTCGGAGCTGCTCGAGTCGGCCGCTGTGCACGGCTCCCACCGGCAGCCGCTCACGCAGCAGCGCGATCGGATGGGAGGCCACGGTCAGACCGGCCGTCTCGTAGTCGGCCAGCATCGCCTCCCACCCGGAGAGGTCACGCAGCTGCGGAGGCATCGGGAGCTCCAGTGGCAGCGCCAGCTGGACGCCTCCGCGCACACCGTGTCCAGGAGCCGCGACCCCGAGCTGCCAGAGGGCGAGCCGGCGAGGGGAGGCGCCGCCGCCGACAACCGCGCCGCCGGCCCGGCCGGCGACCAGGGAATCACAGGCGCCCGACCACGCCAGCAGCTCGAGCGCCGGCGTTCCCGCCCCGGCGCGCGACGCCAGCTCGGACAGGCTGCGGAACTGCCCCGCCCTCTTGCGAGCCGCCACCAGCTCCTCGATCTCCTCGCGGCGCGCCCCTCGAACATAGGCGAGACCGACCCGCACGTCGCCTCGTTCGCCGAGGTCGCACTCGACCTCGCTGAGGTTGACGTCGGGTGCCTGAACCTCGATTCCCCGTCGCTGCGCCTCGTGCACGAGCGCGTCAGGCGGATAGAAGCCCATCGGCTGTTCATTCATCAGCGAGCACAGGAACTCAGGCCCATAGTGGACCCGCAACCAGGTTGACTGGTAGGCCAGCAGGCCGAACGCCGCACCGTGTGCCTTGGGAAAGCCGAACCCCGAGAATCCCTGGACCATCGCGAAGACGCGCTCGGCGGTCGCCTCCTGCACCCCGTGCAGCCGTATCGCGCCTTCGACAAACCGCCGGTGGTGGGCCTCGATCGCCGCCCCCGAGCGCTTGCGACTCATCGCCCGTCGCAGGCTCTCCGCCTCCCCGGGGGAGAAGCCGGCGAACGCGATCGCGACCTCCAGCACCTGATCCTGGAAGATGATCGCCCCAAGCGTCTCGCGTAACACGGGCTCCAGCGACGGGTGCTCGTAGGGGACCTGATAGCTGGAATCGACGCGCAGTCGCTGGCGGCGTTCGATGTAGGGATTGACGGCACCCCCCTGGATCGGGCCCGGCCTGACGATCGCCACCTGGATCGTGATGTCCTGCAGGGTCTCCGGCCGCGTCCGCCGCAGCGACTGCATCTGCGCGCGGCTCTCGATCTGGAACACCCCAGTCGTGTCGGCGTTCTGGATGCAATCGTAGGTCGCCCGATCGTCGTAGGGGATCGTCGCGAGGTCGATCCGTTCCCCTCGCGTGCGGGCGATCAGCTCGACGCAGCGCTCGACCGCGGACAGCATCCCCAATCCCAACAGGTCGATCTTCAGGAACCCAGCGTCCGCGCATGAGTCCTTGTCCCACTGGACGATCTGCCGGCCCTCCATCGCCGCCGGCACAATCGGACAGCAATCGACCAGCGGCCGGGTCGAGACGACCATCCCGCCGGAGTGCTGGGAGAGATGCCGCGGCAGCCCATGCGCTTCCGCCGCCAATCGGGCAAGCCACCCCCACCTCCCGGCCGGCCCTCGCTGGGGGCCGGCGACCCCGGCTGAAGGCGGATCGTCGGCCGCGACCATCCGCCCCTGGCCGAGCGCGCTCTCGATGTCCCTGCCGACGCGATCGGCGTCCCACCCTTCGCTGCCCCGCGCGACCCGCTCGATCTCGCCCGGTGGCAGCCCCAGCGCCTTGCCCAGCTCCCGGATCGCCCCCCGCGCCCGATACGTCGGGAAGGCCGCGACCAGCGCCGACCGGTCGTGCCCGTAGCGCTCGTGCACCCTGGGGATCAGAACCTCGCGGATATCGCGAGGGAAGTCCAGGTCGATATCCGGCAGCGCCGTCAGCTCCTCGTTGAGGAAGCGTCCGATCAGCAGCTCGTTGGCGATCGGATCGATGTGCGAGAGACCGCTCAGATAGCAGACGATCGAGGAGACGCTGGAGCCGCGCCCACGCCCCGGCGGCAACAGCGACCTGGCGGTGTCCGGCCCTCGCACCTCCATGGCGACCTCCCGGGCCAGCTCCAACATGTCGTGGTGCAGAAGGAAGAAACCGGCGAGGCCCAGCTTCTCGATGATCCGCAGCTCCTGCTCCAGGCGGGAGCTGGCGGCGCCCAGATCATCCGGCCGTTCGTATGAATAGCGCTTGTGCAGCCGCTCACCGCACAGCTCGGCGAGGCGCTGCATCGAGATCGCGTCCTCCGCGCCCGGATAGCGATACCCGAGATCGCTGCACAAGTCGAACTGCAGCGACTCAGCCAGCCTGACGCTCTCGGCGACGGCCTGCGGATACTCGGGGAAGCGGGCCGCCATCGTCGCCGGCGCCCGCAGCACGTGACTGAAGTTCCCGCGGCGCTCGGGCTCTGAGGCATCGAGCGTCGAGTGCAGACGGACCGCCACCAGCGCATCCTGGAGCGGCGCGCGAACGCGAGCGTGGGCGTGGATGTTGCCGGTCGCCACGCACGCCAGCTCCAGCCGTTGCGCCAGCCGCGCCAGACGCCCGTTCCGGGCACGATCGTCCCGCAAATAGGGTCGCTGCAGCTCGATCCGCAGGCGTTCGGTACCAAACGCCTCCCGCAGCCGCCGCAGGGTTGGCTCGTCATCGACCCCACGCGAGGCGCAGCCACTCAGACAGACGAGCCCGGCCGCGTGCTCACGGACATCATTCACCGAGACGCTTGCCTGAGCGGGTGGTCCCGGTCGCTCCCGCGTGCGCGCGTGCGCGCGTGAGAGCAATCGGCAGAGGTTCGACCAGCCCTCCGCGTCTCGTACCAGCAGGGTCAGGTGACGGCCGTCGTCCAGATCCAGCTCGGCACCGTGGATTGCCCGCAACCCCATCCCATCGGCGGCAACCGCGAACTCCATCGAACCGGAGACGGAGTTATGGTCGGTGAGCGCCATCGCTCCGTACCCGAGCTCGAGCGCTGTGGTGACCAGCTCATCCGGCAAGGAGGCCCCATCGAGGAACGAGAAGGCCGAATGGCAATGGAGTTCGACGTACATGGTCGAACATATGTTCCCATCTGGTTCGGATGGGAACGGACTACACGCGAAGGGTCGCGAGCGCCCTAATGCCCGCGACCCATCGTTGAGACAACAGTTGTGATCAGCCCGACGAGCGTTCCGGCCTCACAGTGAGGCCGGAACGTGGCTCGGCGCGCTCTTCGTATCCGAGGCCTAGCTCGCTATGCGCCCGGAGTGAGCGTGAACGCCTGAATCTGGGCGGTCTGCCCCTTGCCCTGCGGGAAGGTACCGGCGGAGATCACCATGTTGCCGTTGACGGTCACCGGAGTGTTGGTGCCCGCCGACAGCTTCTTGCTCCACAGAACCTTGCCATTGCTGGTGTTCAGCGCCCACAGCGTCCCGTCGAACGTCGTCGTAAACGCGACGTTGTTGGTCACCGAGACGGCCCCGTAGGCCGAGTGCGCGAACTTGTGATCCCAGAGGATCTTGCCATTCGCCTGATTGATCGCCACCAGCTCGCCCTTGCCCTTGAACGGATCGAGGGTGGCTCCGCCCGTGATCGCGTTCTGACCCGTGTACTTCACTGCCAGGTCGTTGACCGCAGCGAAGACGGTCTTGCCGTTGGACGCCAGCTGCGACTCGATCCCGCCGAGTTCGCCCGGCTCCACCGTGATCGGCAACTTGTACTTCGACGGATTCTTGGCGGCCAACTGGCCGAAGTCGGCATCGGTTTTGTGGACCCCGACCGGGCGCTTCCACAGGAGCTTGCCGGTCGAGGCATCGACCGCGATCACGATCCCGGCCTTGCCGCCGTCGATCACGATCTGGTCGCCGTGGGCCGTGGTCAGGATCGGCGAGTTCTCCAAATCCCAGTCGGCGAGGTCGTGCTGCGTCAGCTGGTAGTACCACATCATCTTGCCGGTCTTCTCGTTGAGCTTGACGATCGAGTCGGTGTAGAGATTGTCGCCCGGCCGGCTCGAGCCGAACGGGTACTTGTTCGTCCCCAGGAACGGCGCGGGGTTCGCGACGCCGACGTACAGGTTGCCGTGCGCGTCGAAGCTCGGCGGATCCCACTGCCCGCCACCCGAGTTGACCGTCTTGTTGCCCCACAGGTCCTGGACCTCGTCCCACTTCCACTTCGTCTTGCCGTTCTTGGCATTCATCGCCCACAACGTCGCCTGGCCGTTACCGGCATAGAAGCTCTTGGCGTTGCCCGGGACGGTGGAGACATACAAAGTGCCGTTGTGGAAGCCCGGCGCCATGTCGATGCCCTCGTTCTTGTTACGGGTGAGCTTCTTGGTCCACAGCTGCTCGCCGGTCGCCGCCTGAAGCGCAAAGACCTTCGTCGACGTCGTCCCGTAGACGGTGCCGTTGACAACGGTCACCCCGTCCGGCCCGGTGTTGGGCGAGTTGTACTTGTGCTCCCACAGGATCTTGCCCGAGCTCGGGTTGATCGCAAAGACATTCGAGGCCAGATCCTGGGTGTACATGGTGCCGCCGACGACGACCGGGGTCGTCGCGTAGGCGCCGAAGGTTCCGCTCGCCTTGATCGGGAGGCTCCAGGCAAGACCCAGCGTCGACACGTTCTTGGCGTTGATCTTGCTCTGCACATCCCGGGTATTGCTGAGGTCGGCCCCCGGCCAGCGCCACGTCGAAGACGACCCCGCAGCCGCCGCTGTGGCGACCTTGTGCGCGCTCGACACGCCCGCCGAAAGGGCTACCGCGACGCACACGGCGAGTGCTCCTGCACCGCCAGTGCGCCATCGTGCTTTCGCTACCTTCATCAGTTCCTCCTCCGCGTGCCAGACGGCACGGCTTTAAGCGGGAGGAGATTTCGCCGCCATCCATCAAGTCGTCGGCGGCAATGGCCCCTCCACATAGAACATAAACTGCCATCAATATGTTAGAGGAGGCTGCGACGATCCTCGACGGGTCGGGGTGCGCCGCGCCCGGCTGGGACTCCGACCGTCGGCGCCCGCTGGATAACCGAAACATCGTTACCGGTAAACCGAAACATCGTTACCGGTAAACCGAAATATCGTTAACCAGTAAGCCGAAATATCGTTAGTGCCCGCCGCGAGGACGGCGGCGGGTCTCTTCAGGCGGTGGTTTCACAACCCCGGCGACCGCTGCGGTCACTTCTGTGACCGCAGCGGTTCACCGACGAATCAAGCGTTGGCTGCTACGCGCTGGCAGGGAGCGTGAACGCCTGGATCTGGGCGGTCTGCCCGTTGCCGTGCGGGAAGGTACCGCCGGTGATCACCATGTTGCCGTCGATCGTCACCGGCGTGTTGGTCCAGGCAGACAGCTGCTTGTGCCACAGCACCTTGCCGTTGCTCTGGTTCAGCGCCCAGAGCGTCCCATCGAACGTCGTCGTAAACGCGACGTTGTTGGTCAGCGCCACGGCGCCGAAGGCGGAGTGCTTGAACTTGTGATCCCACAAGATCTTGCCGTTCGCCTGGTTGATCGCCACCAGGTCACCGGTACCGCCGAAGAAGTTGATGCTTCCGACGATGGCCTTACCGTTGTACTTCACCGCTAGGTTGTTGACCGCGGCGAAGACGGTCTTGCCGTTGGAGGCGAGCTGCGACTCGACCCCGCCGAGCGGGCCCGGCTCGACCGTGATCGTCCCCTTCAGCGACGAGGGATTGCTGTCAGCGGTCAGGCCGATGTTGTCATGGCCATTGTGGACCCCAACCGGGCGCTTCCACAGGAGCTTGCCCGTCGAAGCGTCGACCGCGATCACGATCCCGGCCTTGCCGCCGTCGATCACGATCTGGTCGCCGCCGGCCGTGGTCAGGATCGGCGAGTTCTCCAAATCCCAGTCGCCGGTGTCGTGCGGCGTCAGCTGGTAGTACCACACCATCTTGCCGGTCTTCGCGTTGAGCTTGACGATCGAGTCGGTGTAGAGATTGCTGCCCTTATGGCTCGAGCCCCACGGGTACTTCTTCGTGCCCGGGAACGGCGCCGGGTTCGCGACGCCGATGTACAGGTTGCCGTGCGCGTCGAAGCTCGGTGGATCCCACTGCCCGCCGCCCGAGTTGACCGTCTTGTTTCCCCAAAGGTTGGCGGGGACCTCGTCCCACTTCCACTTCGTCTTGCCGTTCTTGGCGTTCATCGCCCAGAGGATCGCCTGGCCGTTGCCGGCATAGAACTTGGTGGGGTTGCCGGGGACGGTAGAGACGTACACGGTGCCGTTGTTGTAGCCCGGCGCCATGTCGATGCCCTCGTTGTTGTTGCGGATGATCTTCTTGCTCCACAGCTGCTCGCCGGTCGCAGCCTGAAGCGCAAAGACCTTCGACGCCGTCGTCCCATAGACGGTCCCGTTGGCCACGGTCACCCCGTCCGGCCCTTCGTTGGGCGAGTTGTACTTGTGCTCCCACAGGAGCTTGCCCGAGCTCGGGTTGATCGCAAAGACGTTCGAGGCCAGATCCTGGGTGTACATGATCCCGCCGGAGACGACCGGAGTCGTCGCGTAGGCGCCGAAAATGCCGCTCGCCTTGATCGGAAGGCTCCAGGCGAGGCCCAGCGTCGACACGTTCTTGGCGTTGATCTTGCTCTGCACATCCCGGGTATTGCTGAGGTCGGCCCCGGGCCAGCGCCACGTCGACGCCGCCTGCGCGGGCTTGTGCGCGCTCGACACCCCCGCCGAAAGGGCTACCGCGATGCACACGGCGAGTGCTCCTGCACCGCCCCTGCGCCATCGTGCTTTTGCAATTCCCATCCTTGCCTCCTCCCGCGTGCTTGCACACACCTCGTGGTAACGAGGGGACCTGAGGGCGTGACAGGTAGGCTCGAACCGTCCCTGTTCGTTGCCCCGTTCCCCTCAGTGCATG
This sequence comes from uncultured Solirubrobacterales bacterium, assembly GCA_963805095.1. Taxonomy (GTDB): domain Bacteria; phylum Actinomycetota; class Thermoleophilia; order Solirubrobacterales; family Solirubrobacteraceae; genus Palsa-465. The sequence continues at coordinate 911,165 of CAWDSW010000003.1, read as the reverse complement.
TGTCCAATATACTGGAGGTTACGCTAGTGGATCGAAGCGGCGTTCAAACTTTGCGCCGGGTGACTGGGGGACGCGCAATTGACCGCCGGAAGACCGATGAGGATTGAAGAATCTGGCGTCAGCGGAGCCGCTGACGCCGATGTGGGCCCGGCGCTTGAGCCGGAGAGCTTCCGCGCGGCTGCCGTCGCGATCGAACGTGAAGTGGGCAGGGTGATCGTCGGGCAGCACGAGGCTGTGCGTGGCGTACTGATCTGTCTGATCGCAGGGGGCCATGCGCTGCTCGAAGGCGTTCCCGGTCTCGGGAAGACGTCGATGGCACGCGCCTTCTCACAGGCACTGCGCCTGTCGCACAGCCGTGTCCAGTTCACCCCGGACCTGATGCCGGCGGACATCACCGGAACCACAGTCTTCGTCGAGGATCCCCAAGCAGGCCTCCGGTCTCAGTTTCACGAAGGTCCGGTGTTCTCGGCGCTGCTCCTGGCCGACGAGATCAATCGCGCATCGCCGCGCACGCAGAGCGCGCTGCTCGAGGCTATGCAGGAGGGCACGGTCACGATCGCGGGTGTGACACACGAGCTTCCCCGACCGTTCTGCGTACTCGCCACCCAGAACCCGATCGAGATGCACGGGACCTACCCGCTCCCAGAGGCACAGGTCGACCGCTTCCTGCTGAAGGTCCGCTTTTCCTACCCCTCGCGGGGGGAATTGATCGCGATCATCGACGAGAGCGATGAGGTGGACCCGCAGCTCAAGCCCGTTGCGGACGCCGCCCAGTTGCTCGCGATGGGGGCGCTCGCGCACCAGGTGCCGACCGCGTCCCAGGTGCTCGAGCACATCGGCGCGCTGATCTACGAGCTGCAACCGTCCGAGTCCTCGATCCCCCTCGTCGGCGATTACGTGCGTCTCGGCCCCAGCCCCCGAGCCGCTCAGGCGCTCAGTATCGCCGGTCGCGTGACGGCACTCCTGGAAGGACGCTATAACCTCGCCGTCGAGGACGTCCACGCGGTGGCGATGCCCGTCCTGCGACACCGGTTGATCCTCAACTTCGACGCCGAGCGTGACGGCATCACACCTGAGACCGTGATCGCAGAAGCACTCACACGCATGCCGTAGCGCGCCCGGTGACGGCGACCGTTCCCCTCCTCAGCCGCGCCGACCTCGCGGTCCTCGGCCGGCTCAGTCTCGACTCCCTCGACGCGATGCTCACGGGCCTCGGTGGTGAGCGCCAGGGACCAGGCCAATCGGCCGGCTTCGAGTTCGTCGACTACCGGCGGTACGTGCCGGGCGACGACGTCCGTCGCATCGACTGGAACGTCTATGCCCGGTTGCGCGAGCTTTACGTCCGCACCGCGCCGCGCGAGGCCCGTGTCGCGCTCGCCGTCCTGGTCGACGCGAGCCGCTCGATGCAAGGCGGGTCGCCGCCTCGTCTCCAGCGCGCCCGGCGGCTGGCGGCGCTGCTCGGGGCCGTGGCCCTGCTTCACGGAGACACGGTGCAGATGCACATGCTCAGCGACGGTGACGTCGTCTCCGGTGGCCTCCACGACAGCTCGGCGGCCCTCCTCCGCGTTGCCTACGAGCTCGAGTCGCTACGCGTTGGCACGACCACCGATCTGGCCGCGAGCGTCCGCAGAGCACGTGAGGCATCGGGTCAGTCGGGGCTCGCGGTCCTCATCAGCGACATGCTTGTACCGGCAGGCGCACGCCGGCTCGCCCTGCGCGAACTCGCCCGTGAAACCCGCTCTGTCGCGCTCCTGCACGTGACCGACGACGGCGCTGTAGGCGAACCCGGCGACGTACGTCTGATCGACAGTGAGACCGGCGACTCCCTCGAGGTGACCCTCGACGAGGAGGCGGTACAGCGCTACGCCGAGCTGCATGACCGGTTCCCCGCGACCGTCGCAGATGAGTGCGGCCCCGCGGGCGTCCGCTATCGCCAGGCGCCCGTCAACGTCGACCCGCTCGATCTGCTTCTCGACTACGCCCGCTCCGCGACGCTGGTGAGCGCCGCCGCCGGGCGATGAACTCGCGCTCGACACCGACCCGCGACCTGCCAGAGCGAGCGGGCAGCAGACGCACCGCCACCCCGAGCAGGAAGCAGATCAGGGCGACCAGGGTCAGGAGCCTGGCGAGGTCGTGTCCGCGTGCGAGCAGGCTGCCCACTCCAGCGGCGCCGACGATCCTGCCTCCCGTTTGACGAACCAGCTCGCCCATCGGCGAGGTCAGTGCCGGGTTCGGCGAGAGCTCGGACGCGTACGGGACGCTGACCTCGCCCGTCGCGCTCAGAGCGCTCGAGCCGGAACTCGCAAGCGAGAACCGATAGACCCCGGGGACGAGTCCAGTGACCTTTGCGCTGTACGACGCCGGCCCTACCGGTGTGAACCGAACGGAACGGCGGTGCCCGGCACCGTCGGTCAGGGTCCCGGAAATGCTGGTCACACCCAACCCCGCGGCCCCCGCGTCCGACAGGTCGATCCTCAGTTCGTCGCTCGAGCCGGGATCGGCGACGGGGGTTAGAGCCGGGGTCGTGGCACCTCGCTGGACCCACCTGACGGCATCGTTCCACAACCCGCTGCGCGAGTTCCATGCTGCTCCCCAGGGGGCGCCGACCCCGGGCGTCCACGTCACCACACGGCCCTGTCCAAGCTGCCATTCGGCCAGGGCTGGGTTCGCCGTCGACTTCTTGCCGCTGGCCACCAGGTCGGCCTGAGCGCCGGGCTTCACGGTCACCACGACGTTCCCGCGCACCGCCGGCAATGCCCCCCGGACTAGTGATCGCACCACCGGGCTATCGGAGCTGAGGGTTACCCCCAACCGACCGCGAACGCGGACCGGCTTGGCGGCGAGCTGGGTCTCCTTGGCAAAGATCTTCGGCAGATCGTGCGCGTTGTCGGTCACGTAGGCGTGGCCACCGGTCGCGGCGGCGATCTGTCCCAGCAGCTTCCTGTCGGCATCGGCCCCGAGGGCCACCGTCGCGACCGTTATCCGGGCCTGGCGCAGCTGGGCAAGCAGCGGAGCGTAGTTCTCGGGCTGGCTGATCCCATCACTCATCAGGATTATGTGACGCTCCTTCGAGTTGCTGCGAGACAGTTGCGCGAGGCCCCTCTTCAAGCCGAGGTAGATGTTCGTGCCGCCGTTGGCGCGCAGCGCGTCGACGGTGTTATCGACTCGATCGCGCTGCTCGGTCGAGCCGAGCCGGATCAGCGGCACGAGGGTGTGGGGCACGATGTCGAAGTCGACGATCCCGAGCTGATCGTCGTGCTTGGCGATGAATTGAGCGGTCTGCCGCGCAGCCTGATGTGCCATCACGATCTTCGGAACCCCCCCGGCCAGGTCGATCATGCTGCCTGACCGATCGAGCACGAGCTCGACCGCGACGTTTCGCCTCTGGAGGTTTCCCGGCACGAGGCTGCGGACCGGCAGGATCTGTTGGAGTGGGGACTTCGCGTAGCGCCCGAGCGAGAAGCTGTGCGGACCGCCGAGCACGAGCAGACCCAGGCCACCCACGCGCACCGCATTGTTGAGAGCGAGGATCTGAGAGCGACTCAGCGACCTCGCCGAGACGTCGTCCAACACGAGCGCGTCCTCGCCGCGATAACCGGCCGCGGTCGCCGGAAGTGTGCCGGCCGCAACCGTGTGGACAGCGATCCCGCGCTTCGCCAGCAGACCGGCGACGGATGAGCCGGGTCCGGCAACGACCAGCACACGCGGGGCGGCGAGCACGTCCGTGACGCCGCTGAGCGAGTTGTTTCGCGGATCGGCGTCCCCTTTCAGTGAAACGCTCGCCTCAAACGAGTGCCACCCGCGTCGAGCGGCCGTGTAGAGCAGCAGCAGCGGATTGTCGCCGGCGAGGACCCTGATCGTCTGGCTGCGCGTTGGCGAGCCATCACTGCGCACGTGCAACAGCGCGAAACCGGTGATCGTGCTGTGCACGGTCAGCGAGATCGGCACGCTGTCACCCAGGTGAACTGCCGCCGGCAGCCGGAGCGAGGTGATCGCCGCGTCGCGGGAAGCGGCCGGACGTAGCCGGACCCAGCTGATGTGGATCTGACGGGCCCGCGCCGACGCCACGTCGAACAGGACATCGCCCGTTGTCTGCGCGCCGTCGCTGAGGGCGACGACCCGTCCACCGGCGGGCGCCAGCCCGATCGCCGCCGCAATCCCGTCCTGCAGGTTGGTGGCACTGCGATCGATCGTGACGTCCTGATTTGCGGGGCTCGCGTTTGCGTTCGCGCCGAACCGGATGATTCGACACGGGGCCCGGCAGTCGGTCTGCCCGACGCGAGCCAGAATCGAACGCTGCTCGGCGGCCTGATGAGAGTCGATGCTCGCTGAGCCGTCGACGGCGAAGACCGCATCAGCGCGCGGGCCCGGCCCGACGCGAGGTTCGGCGAGGGCGAGCAGCCCTACCACCAGCGCGATCCCGGTCAGAGCCCAAGCGGCCCGTTCGCGACCGGTGCGCGGCCGAGCGCCACGCCATATCAGGGCGGCGCCGAGGGCCGCGAGCGGCACAAGCGCCAACAGCACCTCCCAGTGAACGAAGCGCATGACGATCAGTTGGCCGGCCGCGGCCGGGTCGAGAGCCAATACAGCCATTCGAGGACGAGCACCACCAGCGCGGCCAGTAGAAACCAGCTCGACAAGTCCGGAGGCGCGGTCAGCGCCGGGCTCCGCACGGCGCGCAGGTCGACGGCCTCAGCGGCGGACGCCGTCGGTAGGCCGGCGTTGACCGTCACGGCGGCGTGACGCGAGATGTCCGAGCCGGTCTCGGTGATCGTGTACCGACCCGGCGTCTCAGCGGTCAAAGCGACCGGGCTACCGGAGAGCGACAGGTGCGCGACGGCGGCCCCGTCGCGCAGGAGCGTGATCGAACGCGCCCCGGGCGTGGCATTCACGGAGAGCGGCTTGCCGGCGGTCGCGGTTGGCGGCGCCCATCCAGTCGCCCAGCTGACGATGTTGCCGGCGAGCAGCGGAAACGCGGCGAGCTGCTGCAGGTCCGAGTCAGTCGGATCGAAGGTCAGGACCGCGACTCGCTGCCGGCCGTCGTCGCCGGCAGCGAGCAACGGACCATCCGAGCTCCAGGCGACCGGAACGATCCATGGCGGAAGACGGACAGCGCGGGCAGCGCCACGGTCGATCGCCAGCGAAGAGAGATCGACGCCGGTGAGCAATGAGCTCGTCTGGTCGGTGCCCGCGAGGGCCGTGTCGCCGAGCGTCCCGGCGACGCGGCCGCCGGGAACGCGCGGAGGGTGGACCAGCAGGACGCTCGGCGACGGCGGCAGCCCGCCCTTTGGCCGCCAACCCTCGAGGATCACGAGATCGCTCGAGCGCGCGTCCGCTGGACGGTATTTCGACGGCGTCTGCAGTCGCAGCTCGATGCCCGGCACCGCTGCGAAGGCCCGCGCCAGCGCGAGCCCCCGACTGGGCTGGCCGACCAGGGTGACAACCGTCTTCGCCGGCGGCCCGGCCGCCGGCGGGACCGAGACCCAAGCAGCGTTGTCGCCCGCGACGGCATCCGCATGGTCAAGGCGGAGGGTGACCTGCTCTCCCGCCACCGCTCCGAGAAGAATCGGTGCCGTGCCCCGGGCAGGCACCGTCACCGCGAAGCGCAGCGGCTTTCGACCGGCGACCCTGGCGGTGATCCGGTCGACCGACCGCCGCGAACCGAGATTGGCCAGCGTGGCTTGGATCTCGCAGCCGCCAGCCGTGCCGATCCCGCAGCGCGCCGCCGGATCGAAGATGCCCTGGTCGTTGCCGGGGCCTCCGATCGTGATCGTGCGCAGCTGGCCTGGGGCGGCCGCGATTTGGCGAGGGAGGCTGTCTCCCGACGCCTTGATCACGGTGATCGTGTCGGCGGGGCCGGCGACGAGGCCCGCCGCTACCGTCAGCGCGGCGGTCAGAGAGCTGGGCCCAAGCGTCGGCCTGACGTGGCGCAGCGCGCCGCCGACACCGCCCGGGCCGCCACGGTAGAGCACCCGCGGGGCGGCGTCGGCGAGGACTATCTCGATCTGCTGGTTGGGTCCCTGTTGGCTCGCCTGCGTGAGCGCAGCCTTGGCAGCCGCCAACCGGCCGGGCGCGGACATCTGCAGCGAGTTGTCGAGCACGATGATCCTGGCCCGGGGCGGCGAGGCGGCCGACCCGTGGGGCTCCGCAAGCGCGAACACGAACAGGGTCAGGGCGAGCGCCTCGAGCAGAAGCAGCAACGGTCGACGCGGCAGCCGCAGGCCGCGATTGCCAGTCGGGCGCCGAGCGTCGAGCTCCCGCCAGAGAACCAGGCTCGGCACCTCGCGCTCGTCCCGGTTGCGATCGCGCAGGTGCAGCAGAACAAGCGGCACCAGTGCCGCCAGACCGAACAGCGCCCAGCCGCTGCCGAACGTCACGCTCCGATCACCAGGACCCGGGCCGGAGCTGGTTCGCGCCGCCAAAGTAGCTGCTCACGAGCGACTGCGTCCCGACTGCGCCGGTATTCGGAGTCGGCTGGATCGGTGTCGCGCCGGTCTGGCCGCTGCCACCCCCAACAGCGCCTCCGGCCGCTTCCGAGCGCGCCTTTCCGCCGCCGCCGTTGGGCGTCTGGGAGATTCCACCGTGACCCGCCTTCTGCGCGGCGCTTGGCGCAAAACCAGCCTGAAGCGGGAGGCCGGCAGGCCCGGTGCCGAGGTCGGGCGCGAGCGCCGGTCCGAGCTCTGTCGAACCCCGCGACCCGCCGGCGTTCTCGCCTCCCGGAGGCGCACTCTGCAAGTGCGACTGCCCCGATTGCGATCCCCCGTTGGCAGCCTGCCCACCGTGCGCAGATGGCGATCCGGCACCGCGCCCACCAGCCTTGGCGCCACTCGGCGAACTGCCGCTCTGGGCCCCTGGCGAGGACAGCCGCCCACCGGCGCCCGCGCCTCCGGAAGGCTTGGAGCCAGCGCTCCCGGCGCTGTGCGGACCAGCACCCGCTCCGTTTGAGGCCGGCTTACCGCTGCCAGAACCAGGCGCAGCGATCAGCTGTGAGCTGGCTGTCTCTGAAAGGCCCGTCTTTGCGATTTGGTAGCTGCCGGTCGACCTTCCTCCGTGGCCGTAGATGCTGTTTCCGAGGCCCTTGCTCGTTTGCTGGCTTGACGGCGACACCGCCAGCGGTGGCTGAGAGAACTTGTTGTCGACCTCGGCGCCTACCGGAAGGGAGGCGTGGTGTCGCCTCCGCGGACGCTGCACCGCGGAGCCGCGATGCTGAGTAGCTTTTCCGGCGGTCGAGCCGGCTGCGTGATGAGTGAGCGGCGCACGAACGGGCTGCGCGTGACCAAAGTCGGGAAGCGCCACCAGCAGCCCCAGCAGGAGGACCAGCGCCAGCAGAACGCGCCACTCGCCGCGGGCCGGCCGCGAGTGAGCCCGGGCCGTTCCGAAGCTGGAGCGGAGCGCGCCCTGCGCCTCGGCGACGACGTATGCCGCGAGGATCGGCGAACCCTTGGTTCTGGCCTCTAGCTCGAGCCCGGTGCCAACCTGGTCGAACAAGCCAAGCCCGCGATCGAGCATCTCGGCGACCGTGGCAAGTGTGATCGGGGCTGCGAGGGCGATCAAGGCGCAGGCAAGCGCCACCGCGGCCCCGGCGAACGCCCAAAGGGGATGTGTTTCGGAGTTCGCGAGCCGCGCTATCACCTCGCCGACCACCGCGAGTCCGAGCGCGAGCGCAACGTACCGTCGCAGCACAACCGCTACGCGCGCTCGCCGAACTCGCCGGCGCCAGCGGGCCACCTGGCGGCGAACCGTGGAGGTCCCGTCGGCGGGGTCGTCCGATCCCGACGGCGATCTTGTGCGCTGGATGCGAACGACGTTGGGTGCCCGCGGGTTCAACCAGCGGAGCCCCTGGCGCGCGCTCTCTCGCAGATGCGCGCTCGAACCGCCGTCGTACCCGAGACGACCACGCCGCATCGCGATCTGAGAGTGCACGCTCATAAATCGAATGATAGGCCGGATTTCCGGAGGGACTGTCGCTCGAACTTGCGGTTCAAAGCCGGCCCTTGACAAATGAGTAGTGACTACTAAGATTCTCAGTTAGCACTCACTAATCTTAGTGGAAGGGGTTCCAATGTCTCAGCGAACCAACCAGGGCTGGACGCTCGGGATCGTCTCGGTCGGGCTGTTCATGGTCGTGCTCGACAACCTCGTCGTCAGCGTTGCGCTCCCGACGATCCACCGCTCGCTCGGCGCGTCGATCCAGTCGCTCGAGTGGATCGTCAACGGGTATGTGCTCTCCTACGCCGTGCTGCTGCTGACCGGCGCGGCGCTAGGCGACCGCTTCGGTCGCAAGCGGATGTTCATCACCGGAATCGCGCTGTTCACGGTGTCCTCTGCCGCCGCGGCTCTGGCGCCGACCACCGGTTTGCTAATCGCAGCGCGTGCCGCCCAGGGAGTCGGCGGCGCGATCGTCACGCCACTGACACTGACGTTGCTGGCCGACGCGTTTCCTCCCTCAGCGGCGGGGCATCGCTCTTGGAATCTGGTCGGGGATCAGCGGAATCGCCGTCGCGCTCGGCCCGCTGGTCGGCGGGGCCGTGATCGAGGCCGCTTCCTGGCATTGGATCTTTTGGATCAACGTCCCCGTTGGCGTCGCGCTGTCCGCCGTCGCGATCCGTCGGCTCGATGAGAGCCACGGGCCTGAGCGCGGGCTGGACCTTCCCGGCCTCGGGCTCGCCTCGACCGGTCTGTTCGGGCTGGTGTTCGGACTGATTCGCGCCCAGACGATCGGCTGGTCCGCACCCGAGGTCGTGCTTTCGCTCGCCGCCGGTTTCGTGCTCGTGATCGCGTTCGTCGTCGTGGAGTTGCGCAGCAAGGATCCGATGCTGCCGATGGAGTTCTTCACTCGCCGCAGCTTTGCGGTGACCAACGCCGTGTCCCTGTCGATGTACTTCGGAATGTTCGGATCGATCTTCTTCATGAGCCAGTACCTACAGAACGTGCTCGGCAACACGCCGCTGCAGGCCGGAATCAAACTGCTGGTCTGGACCGGCGCGATCATGCTCGTCTCGCCTGCCGCCGGGTATTTCTCCGAGCGGTTCGGAAGCAGGCTGCTGATGGCCGCGGGTCTCGCATTGCAGGCGACCGCCCTGGCGTGGCTGGCGTCGCTCGCATCGGTCAACCAGGACTACACGAGCATGCTGGCCCCGTTCGTCCTCGGCGGTGCCGGGATGGCACTGGTGTTCGCGCCGTCGGCAAGTGCCGTGCTGGCGTCGGTTCGGACAGATCAGGCAGGCCAGGCCTCAGGGGCGACAAACGCGATCCGTGAACTCGGCGGTGTGTTGGGGATCGCGGTGCTCTCGACCGTGTTTGCCAGCCATGGCAGCTATGCCTCGCCGCAGGACTACGTCAATGGCCTGACGCCCGCGATGTGGGTCGGGACCTCAGTGCTGGCCGCCGGGGCGTTGCTCGCCGCCGCGCTGCCGTTCGGCAGCCGCAACCAGGCGGAGACAGACCCGATATCCACATCACACGTGCCGGCAGAAGCCATCGGCGTCAGTGGCTGATCGCGCTCGTCCGAACCCGAAGCAACCCGGATGACTACGATCGGCTGACAGATGTCCAGCGTCGAGCAATCAAGGCAGACCAAGCAGCGCGTCCCGGCGGCCGAACGCCGGGACGCGCTGATCGACGCGGCGATGCAGGAGTTCGCCCACAGCGGGCTCCACGGAACGCCGGTTGACCGGATCGCGCGTCGCGTCGGAGTCGCCCAGCCATACGTCTTCAGCCTGTTTCCAACCAAACGGGACCTGTTCATCGCCGCGGTCGAGCGCTGCTTCGACCGGACGATGCAGATGTTCAGCGAGGCGGCCGAGGCGTATGACCCCGGCCCCGCCGAGCCGGGCTCCGACATCCTGAGCGCGCTCGGGGAGCGGTACATCGCGCAGCTGCAGACCGACCGGTCTCTCCTGATGCTGCAGCTTCACGCCTACGCGGCGTGCGACGATGAAGTGATTCGCGACCGGGTCCGTGCCGCCTACGCACGCCTCCTGGTGCGCATACGCGAAATCAGCGGCGCCACGTCCGAGCAGATCGACGAGTTCATCCGTGTCGGCATGTGGTTGAACGTCGCCGCCGCGATGGGCGTTGAGGATCTATCGGTCGCCTGCGACTGGGTCGGGGCGATCGCCGGCGAGCCGCCGCCGACGTCCTAACCGCCGCGCGCTCACTCCCAGAGCTCGAGGGTCCCGCCGTCGGGGATTTCCTGCACGGCGTCCGGAGAGAGTTCACGGACGTCCTCCCAGCGCAAGCCGGCGCGCTCGAACTGGCGCGATGAGCCAAATCGCACTCGCCGACCGTCGATCACGGCATAGACCGTGAAGTCGTCCTGCGCCTTGACCAGCTCAAGACCGTTGTCGGAGGCCGGCTCGAGACGACCACGCTGCATGCGCAGAAAGCCGATCAGGTCGCGACCGCGCGTTACCTGACGAAACTGCTCCGAGTCGTGCTCGATCCGCTCCAGTTGCAGGCCCGCCTCGTTGGCGAGCGCGGTCATCTGGTCCGCGCTCATGTAATAGATGTGACCGCGCCGTCTCGGATCGTCGAAGGACCGCTTCCAGGTGTCAACCGAATACTGGCCAAGGAAGTGACCCATACCGCCCTCGCTGTCGAGGTTGATCTGGTGGAGCATGAGCACGCCATCCTGCCGGAGGACCCGGCGCGCGTCGAGCATGTAGCTGAACACGTTCTGGGGCTGAAGGTGCAGCTGGACGTCGTAGCTGAAGATGAAGTCCGCGCTTGCGTCCTTCACCCCGGCGAAGTTCACCCCGTTGAGGATCCGGTAGGAGACCTTGTCGTCGAAGCCCGCCTGCCGGATCTCCTCCTTGGTGTGCTCGATCATGTCGGCGGAGATGTCGGTGCAAATCAGGCTCCGGCATCGCGGAGCGAGCCGACGGCTGAACTTCCCGCCCCCGCAGCCCAGCTCGAGGACGTCCACATCGGGACCCAGGTAGGGCGACACCAGCTCGACGATGAAGTCCGCGAACGCCGGGCCGCCCCACTCCTCCCCGAGCGTCGTCGCCCCGAGGTTCAACCCGGGATCGCGCTTCCAGTCCTCCGGATAGCGCGACCACGAATCTCGCAGCGCCTCGACGGCGTCCCCGCCAGTTTGCCGGCTGGCCCACCGCGCCGCCCTGGAGCGCAACCCAGAAGGCAGCAGGGTCGCGGGGCCCGACTGGGATACGGCGGTGGATCGCAACGCGGCGCCGGAACGGGAGACGCCGTCCCGCAGGGCGCGCTGAACAGCGTCGCTAAGGGATCGATTTGGCTCGCGGGTGCTCATTTCACGGAAGGTCCTCGGTGCTCATCAGGTGATTATCGGGCCTTCGCCCGGCCGGTGCCTGCCCGCGAAGGGGCGGGCTCGGGCCGGTGGCGCACCAGGTCGCGCCGCGGCTCGATTCGCCAGCGTCGGGCCACCTGCGCCAGACGCTCGTCCATCCCCCAGCGATCGGGGAACTCGTCGCCCTCGTGCTCCGGATTCGCACCCTTCAGCGCCATCGAGCCGGTGTTGTCGCCCAGCGAGCGGATCTGCTCGACCTCGACGGGGCTGAGCAGCTGCTCGGCGGGCAGCGCCGCCAGTTCGGCCCGCTTGTCCTCGACCGGTCGCGCATCGGGGCCAGCCTCCTGGATCAGAGTCGGCACGACGCACTTAACGGCCTCGTGCGCGAGGTTCCATTGGCAGGCGAGCTGAAGCATCGTCAGTCCGGCTCGCTCCGCGATCGGGCGCATGGTTTCGAGCCGCCGTCGACCCGTGTCGATCCAACCGGCCGGGCGGAAGCCGCGGTGGTCCTGGCGACCCAGTTCGGTGTCGGAGTCGAGGTCGTCGAAGAACAGGCCGCCGTAGTCGACGACGCGAGTGATCACCTCGATCCCGTTGGCAGCGGCGGCGTCGAGGCACAGCTCGCCGGGCCACGGCTCCAGTGGGTTGAGGATGATCATTGCCCAGTCGAGCCGCTCGCCGAAGCGCTCGAAACAGTCGATCAGATCGAGCGTGAAACCGTTCGCCGGCCCGGGCGCAACCCCGATCAGGCGGGTCAGGCCCGCGTCTCTGAGCGCCGCCATCCCGTCCCAGACGGCCTCGTTGGTGTAGCCGGTGCGGTCGGGGTTGTGCAGCAGCAGCACGTCGAAGCTGTCGACCGAACAGCGCTCGAGGCTGCGTTCGGTCGCCATCCGCAGATAGCCGGCGTAGTGCGAGCTGTCGCGCAGGCGCGAGCTGGTGAACCTGGGAAAGCCCTTGGACCCTTCGCGCTCGCCGGTGTAGAAGTCATGACCCACTGCGCCGACGACGCAGATATCGGCGCGCGTCAGACCATCGGGACCTGACATCGCGCTCGCGAGGGCACGTCCAAGGTGCTCGTCGGCTTTGCCGGAGCCGTAGACATCGGCGGTCACGACGGTTGGGATCGCGCGATCAGGCGCGATCAGGGTCTCGAAGCGCCGATCCTCGAGTGGCACCCCGAAGTGCATGAAGCGGCCGCCGCTCCAGGTGCCGACGGCGGTACGGGTCGGATCCACTCCGGCAGTCATCGGTCCGATGGTATTTCACCGCTGGCGCCACCAGCGACCCCCGATCAGGTCGTGGAAGACGACCTCGTTGCGGCCACTGAGCGTGACGAGCTCCCAATAGCGCCGCCGCAGCGGCTCCTCGGTCCACCAGCGGTCCTCGATCAACCAGGACTCACGAACCGCATCGACCTGGCGACCGTCGACGATCTCGGGGCGGCCATCGGCTGCAGCGCGGACCTCAACTGGCCGAGGTTCTGAAATGCGGCGAGCTCGAGAGGCGGCCAGGGTCAGCTCCCCTCGAACGGCGTCAGAACCGCCCGCCGTTCCGGCAGCCGCGAGCGAGGATCGACCTCCAGGATGCGCAGAGCCGCGTCGGGCCCAGCCGCGGACCGGGCCTGGCTGACCGCCTCGCGCAGGCGCGCAATCCGAGCGTCGGCCGGGTCGTCGAGCAGCCCCCGCTGCTCGCTGGCGACCGGCCCGAAGCGCTCAACCGCCAGTCGTAGTGCCCGCACCGGGGCGGGCACCAGGGACAGCCGTGGCGTCAGCGCCAGGCGCATCCGCACCGGATCGGCGAGCGCGTCGCGAAAGGTCACCTGCTGGCGCCAAGTGCCCCCCTGCTCGACCAGCGCCGCCGCCATCACTACCGAGCGGAGGCTACGACCGCGCCGTTCCCCGCGGGCCAGCAGCCGGTCGACCAGCAGCCCCAGCGCGCGCTCGAGCTGGATGCCGTCGGCCGCCTCCGGTAGCTCCAGCGACTCACGCACCACCTCGCTCGGGCTACGGGGACGCAGCGGCTCGTCGCCGCCGTTCGCGAGCCGGTGGGACAGCCTCCCGGCCGGCCCGAAACGGTCGGCGACGGCCGCCACCGACAGCGCCGCCAGCTCACCGAGCGTGCCCACCCCCAGCCGCTCCAGCGCCTCCGGCAGCGCCGTCAGTTCCGCACGGAACCGCAGCAGTGAAACGGGCATCGGCGCCAGGAACTCTCGCGCTTTGCGCTCGCCACCGTCGACCACCAGTGGCCGGCGCGCACGTGCCTTATGCGCTGCCGCGATCGCGGTGAAGCGAGACGGTGCCACGCCCAACCTGACCGGCGCTCCCAGCGCTTGCCGCGCTACCGCCAGCACGGCGGGCAGCAGCCCCCCGTGCAACAGCAGCAGGCTCCGGGCATCGAAACAGGCGACCCCCGGCGCGATCGGTTCGACCGCGGCGCCGATCGACTCGAGCGCCCCCAGCAACCCTTCCCAATGGTCGGCTACACCAGCTGGATCGGGCGGTATCAACGTCAGCCTCGGGCAACGGGCGAGCGCCTCGCCGAGCCGCATTCCGGAATGGATCCCGAAGGCCTCCGCCGCCTGCGAGACCTCACCGACCCGCTGCCCGCCGGGCTCCGGCGCCAGCGCTGTCGGCACCCCCAGCAATTCGGCGCGGCTGCCGACCGCGACGGTCAGCTGCAGCCGAGGGAGCAGAACGCAGGTGATCAGCGGCGGCTCGGACATACGAACATATGTTCGCATACCCGCCCAATGCGGTCAACCGGATTCTTAGGTCCGAGCCTGATCAGATCTGAACGCCCGAGTTCTTCAGCAGCCGCGTGACCGGCACCGCGTGCTCGAGGCCGTCGTGCCGAAGCACTCTCCCCAGCCGCTGCAGCAACACGTGGGCGTCGGCAGCGTTCTTGACCTGCAGCTCGACGATCTCGCCCTTTTGGAACCGATCGGGCCAGTGGCCGTGGTCGCTGAGCCGCACGGCACCTGCAACCAGACGCCCGCCATCGCCATGGGCCAGTAGCCACTGCCCGAGGCTGGGGCCACTGGAGGCATACAGGAAGTGCCGGCCGAGCGTCGCGTGGATCAGCCTGCCGAGCTCCGAACGGGTGTGGATCCAGCTGACGACGCCGCCATCGGGGAGCCGCGGAATGATGTCATCGCCATGTACCAGCGCGTCCAGGACCGAGGTGCGATTAGGCCGGTAGACCGCGAAGGAGAAGTGGATGCCGCCACCCGACAATTTCTGGGCGAGCATCGGCTCCTGCTGCGAGCTGGTGTCGATCATCAGACCGATCTCCGATCGCCCCGTCGTCACCTTCGTGGTCGCATCGGTCGGTGCGAACTCCGACACGAACGAGTAGGCGACGCTGGTGGTCGCGGCGACGCCCGTGGCGAGCACCGCCGCGGCCAGGGTGGTCGCGCTCCGCAGCGTCCGCAGCCGCCAGCTCGGCAGCGCGACCACCCGGCGTTCGCTCGAGAGGATCAGCGAAGCTGTGGTGGGCCGCACGGCGAATGAGTCGTCGGGCTCGGGCCTCTGGCGCAACACCTCGTGCAATGCCGGCGCCAGCTCCTCACGGGTTCGTGCGACCCGTGCCAAACCGAAGCGTTCGAACGCCCGATTGCTCTCACGGACGTGCCCGTAGCCGAAGCCGTAAGAGATCACCGGGCAACCGCGGATCAGCGACTCGAGCACTGTCAGGCCGGCGCTCGAATGCACCAGCGCATCGCCAGCCGCGAGGATCTCGCCCATCCGGTTGGTGAATCCCATCGGCGACACCCGGGGCTCTTCCGCGAACTGCCGGCACACCCGGGTGCGCGTGACCTCGTTGCGTCCGCACAGGCATAGGACCAACGAATCCGGAACCTCGAGCGCAGCCTCGACGGCGCCGGTCAGGTCGCCGACCCCCCAGCCACCGCCCGACACGACGATCACGGTCCCGTCCACGGGAAGGCCCAGAGTCCGTCTGGCCTCCGCCCTTGTACGCGGCTTCAGAACCGCCGGCGAGATCGGCGGCCGCGCCCAGCGAACGCTGCCGGGACCGGCAATCCGCTCAACCTCCTCGGTCGACTCGGGATGGGTGATGAAGTGCAGGTCGATCCCCGGATGTGCCCAGAACTGGAGGCCGGCGAGGTCGGTGATCGATGAGTAGCAGGGGGTCTCGAGGCGGCCGCGCCGGCGTAACTCGCCGAGGATCGCCGTCACCCCCGGATATGTGGAGAGGATCAGATCGGGGTTGTGCGACTTGATCAGACGCATCAGTCCACGCCCGCCAAAGAGAGTCAGGAGGAAGCGCGCGAGCCACCGGGTTGGCCTGAACTTCATGAACCATCGATATTGGAAGTCGAACAGCCACGGCATCCAGCGGAACATGAACGCCGAGTGCTCGCGCAGGAGGCCGGTCATCCAACTGCCCATTGCGGGCAACCCGTTGACAACCGAGACCTGGAGCTCCGGGTCCTCCTCCTTGAATTCGCGCGCGACCTCGCGAGCCGGAAGGTCGTGGCCCTCGCCGATGTCCGCGGAGATGATCAGGATCTTCCGCGGGCAAACCTCAGTCTCAGGCTCGCCCGCCGGCGCTAAAGGGGGCGCACCCTCCAACCGTCTGGCGACCGATTGTTCTCGGCGCCAGTCGATGTAGCGCCGCACTCCCTCATGGAACGGCGTCGACGCGGTCCAGCCGAGCTCCTCGCGGGCGCGGACGGAGGCGACGATCTTTGAGCCGAAGTCACCCGGACGTGCGGGCCTGTAGACGATCTCGGTGTCGCCGATGAGCTCCTGGACGGTCTCGGCGATCTGCTTGATCGTGATGTCCTCGTCGCTGGTCAGGTTGTACACGCGGTTGCGAGCGGTCTCGCTCAGCCCCCGCGCCACGCCTTCCGCCAGGTCCTCGACGTAGACGAACCGACGCGACTGCATTCCGTCGCCCGCCAGCATCAGCGGTTCGCCGGCCAGTGCCTTGTTGACGAACGCTGGGATCACTGCCGCCTCGCGAGCGCGCGGGCCGTATGGGATCCCGAAGCGCAGGATCGTGTAGTCGATCCCATACAGCTCTTGGTAGGACTTGCAATACAGCTCGCCCGCGAGCTTCGTGCTGGTGTACAGATGGCTCGGCGGAGGCAGCAGCGTGTCCTCGTCAACCTCGACCGACTCGGTGTCGCTGTATACCCAGATCGTCGAGGCGTAAACGACGCGATCGACGCCCGCCCGACGCGCTGCCTCGAGCACGGCGGCGGTTCCGCGGGAGTTGACGTGCTCGGCGTCCTCGGGCTGCGCGTGGACGTCGTTGACGTCGGCCACGGCGGCGAGGTGCGCGACCGCGTCGCAGTCGGCCATCGCCCGCTCAAGCGCCGCGCGATCGGTGATCGACGCGATCACGATTTCGACGGTGCCGTCCGCATGCCACGGCGAGCTGCGCAAGTCGTAGATGACCGGTTCGTGCCCGTGCGCGCGCAGTTTGTCGACCACATGTGAGCCGATGAAGCCCGAGCCACCGGTGACAAGCACTCTCATCGATCGGTCCCTTCCTCGCTACCAAGCGGACGGTAATACAACGGGGGACACGAATGGTTTCTCGCCACCCAGTCGGAATTCGGGAGGTCGACGTGGTGGCCCAGGATCCGGTGACAGGGCTCGTCGTAGACACGCCCGGTGGAACGCTCGAGCCACTCGAAGACGATGTACTTGTAAAGCCCGCTGACCATCCCGTCCGGGAGCTCGAGGTGGCTGGCAGAGAAACGCGGATCCAGCTCGGTCCGGGCGATCTCGTTCTTCCAGGCGACGATCTCCGGCAGCCGCTCGACCTGGATCAACCCCAGCGCCGCGGTGAACTCGTTCATCCGGAAGTTCAGCCCCTGAACCTCGTAGCTCGGCTTGCCGTAATTGCGGAACGCGCGCGCGTGTTCAAGCAGCTCCGGCCGTTTCGACACGAGCAGCCCGCCCTCGCCCGTCGAGACCGTCTTGGTCGCGTACATCGAGTAGACGCCGGCGTCGCCGTAGCTACCCGGCTTGCGGCCGTGCCAGCAGGCGCCGTGGGCGTGGGCGCAGTCCTCGATCAGGAAGATCCCGTGCTCCGTGCAATAGGCGGCGATCTGCTCCGAATCGAACGCGATGTGGCCGCCGACGTGCACGAGGAACGCGGCCTTGGGCTTGTGCTGCTCGGCACGGCGCTCGAAGTCGGCGAACGACATGCAGAGATCCTCGCGGTTGCAGTCGACGAACTGCACTTCGGCGCCGGCCCGGATCGCCGCCAGCGGCGTGGCCATGAACGTGTTGCTGGGGCACAGGACGGTGTCGCCACGACCGACCCCGGCAAAATCCAGCGCCGACAGCGCACCACCCGTCCAGCTGTTGAGCGCGACCGCGGGGAGACCGCTCGACTCCTCCCAAGCCGCCTCGAAACGAGCGTTCATGCTCCCCTCCGCCCACCGGTTGGAGTCCAGCACCTCGTCGATCAGGGCGTGCAACCGCGCGCGATCACGAGCGTCGAACCCGATCGCAAAGCGGGTGTAGTCAGGGAGTGTCTGTGGATCGATGGATGTACTCACGTCTCTCGTTTCACCGTCAGGGGATCGGACCAGGCGTCTGGTCTGGATTTCGGGAATGGCCCCTCTCCCTGCTTCGGCTCGTCCGCTGTTTGTGCGCCAGGGGCAAGCCTCTCAGAGGGCAAGGACGGTATCGAGTTCACGTGATCGAAGCTCAGCAACAATCAACTCAAGCGCCTTTGCGGTTCGTTCATACGACCGTTTTGAGCTATAAAAGTCCGCATCGTGCAGGAGAATCACGTCCCCTGCCCGGAGCCCGGATAGTACGCGACGAGCGATCCTACCCGGGGTCGTGAACTTCCGCCAGTCTTTTCCCCAGCGGGCCCACAGCAGCGGCTGCAGTTTCCGTGCGCGCACGATCTCGAGTCCGGCCGAGGAGTAGATCCCGTAAGGCGGGCGGTGTACGCTCGGGGAGACCCCAAGCGCGTCCTCGATCGCGACGGTGCCGCGCTCGATGTCCTCCCGCAGCTGCCGCGCTGTCAGCCGCAGCTGCAGCCGGTGTCGGTGGCCGTGCAGCTGGACGCAGTGGCCCTGATCGACGATCTCCCGGACCAGTTCCGGGCGCCGCACGACCTGCTCGCCGACCACGAAGAAGGTCGCGCGGGCGCCGTTGGCCGCGAGGATCTCGAGCACCCTCGGGGTCCCGGCCGGATGTGGCCCGTCATCGAACGTGAGCACAACAGCGCCGGCCGCCCGGGCCGGCTCCAGTGTCCGGGGCAACGCCAGCGAGTTGGCGAACGGCTCGTGAACGGGAGCGAACGCGTGGCGGATCACCTGTTCCAATTCGCCATAAATGTGCCAAGTTCGTGGCGCGGCGTGTCAACTTCGTTCCAAGTCGTCTCTACGCCCTCGCAAACGTCCCGAACCCGCCGCGACCGGGTCTAACGTGGCATTCGTGACTACCGAGTTCGAGGCCGAGGTGACGATCCGCAGGCAGCGTTTCGCCAATCCCGAGAGCGGCTTTGCTGTACTCGACGCCGAGTTCGGCGGGGATCCGGTCGTCCTCGTCGGGCCGCTGATCCATCTGGAGGAACGCGAGCGGGCGCACGTCGTCGGAGCCTGGGTCACGGACAGCAGATATGGCGAGCAGGTCAAGGTCTCCGAAGCCCGGCCGCTGCCGCCGTCAGACGCCGAGACTCTGTCCGCCTATCTGCGGCGCGTCAAGCACGTCGGTCGCAAGCGGGCACAGGCACTGATCGATCGCCACGGCGCCGAGCAGGTGCTCGACGCGATCGATCGCGAGCCGACCGTGGCTTTCCGCGGGGTCGGCCTGACCGCCCGGCGCGCTCAGGAGGCCGCCGCCTCGTGGCAGTCGATGCGCGTCACCCGGCAGCTGCACCTACTGCTGGCCCCGCACGGGCTCGCGTATCTCGTCGCCAGGATCTGCGCCGAGTATCCACGCAACGCCTACCGGGTCGTCGTCGAGAACCCCTATGAACTGACGCGCGTGTTCGGGGTTGGCTTCCGGGTCGCCGATCGGATCGCTCGCGCGGGCGCTGTCTCGCTCGAGGGGTTGCCAGAACGACCTCGGGCGGCGATCGTGCATGCGCTCGCGGAGGCCGAGAGCCGCAGCGGCAGCACCTGCCTGCCGCTGCCGGCGCTGCTGTCGGCCGCCGGAGAGCTCCTCGGCGAGCGCGCGGACGCGGAACTGGTCGACGAGCTCGTCGCGGCGGGCGATCTCGTACGCGAGGGCGACTGGATCTATCGGCGCCCGACCGCGGAGCTCGAGGAGGAGCTGGCGGCGCGGATCCTTGAAATGCTCGGTGGCTCCGCCGGAGGGCGGCTGCGCGAGGTCGACCCGGACGCTGGTGACGCCGCCTCTGGAATCGGAACCACCCAGCCACCCCCAGCCCACGGCAGAGGCGGCGACGGCTCGCCGCGGCTCACCGCCGAGCAATGCGACGGGGTCCGCGCCGCGTTCACGAACCGACTGTCCGTGATCACCGGTGGGCCCGGAACCGGCAAGACGGCGACGATCAGGACGATCGTGACGCTGGCGACGGCGCAGCACGCCAAGGTGATGCTGGTGGCGCCGACTGGCCGCGCGGCACGACGGATGAGCGAGGCGAGCGGGTTCGAGGCGCGGACCGTGCACGCCGCCCTCCAGTGGATCCCGGGCGAGGGCCCGGCTCACGATGAGGACGACCCCGTCAAAGCCGATCTGCTGATTCTCGACGAGGCCTCGATGGCCAACCTCGAGCTGATGGTGACGCTGCTGCGGGCGATTCCCCGGACCGCTCACCTGGTACTGGTCGGTGACGCCGACCAGCTGGCGCCGGTCGGGGCAGGCAAGCCGTTCGCGGAGGCGGTCGCTTGCGAAACTGTGCCGACCGCCCGCCTGAACCATATCTTCCGCCAGGCGGCCGGCAGCATGATCGTCCAGGGAGCGCACTCGATCAAGCGCGGCGGGATGCCCGAGTTCACGGTCGCCGAGGGGATGCGACAGGACTTGTTCTTCATGGAGCGCCGCGACCCCAGCGCCGCTCGTGAGTTGATCGTCGAGCTGGTCAGCCGCCGGCTACCCGAATACTTTGGCGTCAACCCGGTGGGCGAGATACAGGTGTTCGCGCCCGTCTATAAGGGCGAGCTCGGTATCGACAGGCTCAACGAGGCGCTGCGAGAGGCACTCAATCCCGACGGAGTGTCGGTTCGTGGCGGACGGCTGCGGCTCGGTGACAAGGTGATGATCACGGGCCGCAACCTTCACGACCTCGGCCTGATGAACGGCACGGTGCTGCGACTGATCGACGAGATCGACGGTTCCGCAGACGACGACGCGGCGCTGCTCGTGAGCGACGAGGACGCGGTCTTCCGGCTCCCCCCAGAGGAGTCCGAGCGCCTATCGCTCGCCTACGCCTGTTCGGTCCACCGAGGGCAGGGGATCGAATTGCCGGTCGCCGTGATCGTCGCCCATCCGGCGGCGGGCGCTTACTTCCTGCGGCGCGAGATGCTCTACACCGCGATCACCCGGGCGACCAAGGCGACCGTGATCGTCGGCGTCGGCGACGTGATCGCGCGCGCTGCCCGGATGCCTGACACGGGCAACCGGTACAGCCGGCTGGGCGAGCGGCTGGTCGAGGCCGTCGCCGTCTGACCACTTTGCCCCGCACGCGCGCAACCGGCCGCGCTTCATCGAGCGCAGCGACAGGCCAGCCGATCGATCGCCGTGCGCCGTCGCGACCATAGCTCGGCAAACGAACCACACGACACGGGGGTCGCGGCTTTCTGGTCGCTGAGCGACGCGAAATCCGCAACCGCTGCCAGACGCGGCGCGGTTGCCGACTTACTGTCGCTCCCGCGCCAGCCGCAGCTCGTGACCCCCAATGCGGACAATGTCGCCCGGATGCAGCTGCCGACCGCGTCGCGACTCCGTCTCGCCGTTGACAGTCACCCCTCCCGCAGCCAGCAGCACCTTGACCTCCGCGCCCGAGTCGATCAAGCCGGCCAGCTTCAACAGCTGGCCGAGCCGGATCATCTCGCCGCGGATCGGGATCTCGTCCATGCCGCCGACCGCGGGCGCGACACCGAGCGATCGCCTAGGCGATCGACTCGATCCGCAGGCGCCTGGTCCCAGCCGGGATCTCGATCTCGACCTCGTCGCCGAGCTCGTGTCCGATCAGAGCCTGCGCTACCGGCGAGGTCGCCGACAACATGCCCTGCTTGAGGTCGGCATCGTGGGGTGAGACGATCTTGAAGCGCTGCACGGACTGGGTCCTCAGATCCGTGACCTCGACCGTACTGCCGTGCTGGACCTGATCGACGCCACCGACTTGCACGATGACCGCTGCCCGCATCTGCTCGCGGAGCCGCGCGATGCGCGTCTCCAGGTGGGCCTGGGCCTCCTTGGCAGCGTGATACTCGCCGTTCTCCTTGAGATCGCCCCACTCGCGCGCGGTCTTGATTCGGGCGGCGATCTCCGCGCGCCCGGCGCTCTCGAGCTCATTCAGTTCCTCCCGAAGCGAATACAGCTCCGCCTCGGTCATCGAGATGCCGTCCATCAACTGCTCCTGCGTCCGTGTTTCAGAAGCTCCGGCTCCTGCGGGTTAGACGACGACGTTAGCGATAGCGTCGCTGACTGTTCGTCACGTGTCCGAAAGAGTCCCCGCGGTCAGGGTCCCGCCAGGGCGTCAGCCCCAGACTTCGTCCGCAACCTCGACGATCAACTCCAGCTTGCGCCGCTCCTCGTCGATCGTCAGGCGGTTGCCCTCCTCGGTCGATGAGAAGCCGCACTGGCCGGACAGGCAGAGCTGGTCGAGGTCGACGAACTGTGAGGCGTCGTCGATTCGGCGCTTGAGCAGATCCTTGCTCTCGAGTTCGGGTCGCTTGGTGGTGACCAGGCCGAGCACGACCTGTTTGCCCGGCGGCACGAATCGCAGCGGTTCGAATGTGCCGGACCGTTCGTCGTCGAACTCGAGAAAGTAGCCGTTGACGTTGAGGTCGCCGAACAGGGCTTCGGCGACGAAGTCGTAACCGCCCTCGGCTGCCCACATCGACTGGTTGTTGCCCCGGCAGAGGTGCGTCGTGACCACAAGGTCCTCAGGTTTGTCGGCCAGCGCCCGATTGATGTTCGAGATGTACTGCTCGTGAAGGTGGTCGGGGTCGCCGCCGATCGCCTGGATGTGCTCCCGCTGGGCCGGGTCGTTGATGTACGCAAGGCTCGTATCGTCGAGCTGCAGGTAGCGACAGCCCAGAGCGTGGGCGCCGCGAAGCTGTTTGGCATAGGCCTCTGTCAGGTCGTCCCAGAAGTCCTCCATGTCGGGGTATGCCGACTCCTCGATCGAGGAGTTGCCGCCGCGGTAGTGGACCATGCTGGGCGAGGGGATCGTCAACTTCGGGGTCTGCCCGGGATGGGCGTGGTCACGCAGGAAGGTGAACGCGTCCGCGAAGATGGTCTCGCCGACACCGACCTTGCCGCTGACCCGCATCGCGGGGGGCGCGTAGTCGTACTCGCCCTCGTCGTTGCGGAACTGCACGTGGAGCACCTCGCCGGCGACCTGCTCGACCCCCTCCAGCGAGTAGATGAAATCCATGTGCCACGAGGTCCGTCGAAACTCACCGTCGGTGACCGACTGCAGACCGGCCTCGCGCTGAAGCTCGATCGCCCTGATGATCGCCTCGTCCTCGGCCTCCCGCAGGTCCTCGCTATCGATCCGTCCCGTCTTGAAGTCGGCCCGAGCCCGCAGCAATTCTGGTGGCCGCAGGAGGCTGCCGACGTGGTCCGCGCGAAACGGCGGAAGTGGACGTGAGCTCATTTAGTCTCGAGGCTTCTCGCCGACCCGCGTTCTGAAACCATCTTCTCCTCCGCGAGTCGTCTGGCGGGTAGAGAATTACATAGCTGTTGGCGATTCGTCGGCCCACCCTCGTAAACCGCATAATGTCGAGCAAATATATTGACAAGCTGGTATTGTCCCGCCCGGTGTTCGAAGCGAGCGAGCAAACACCCGTTGCGGGCGCCCGCAATCGGCCTCGGCTGAACGTCACGGACGACGGCGTCACGCTCGAGGCCGACGTACTTGTGATCGGCGGGGGTCCGGCCGGCTGCTGGGCCGCAATTTCGGCGGCCGCGGCCGGCGCGCAGGTTGTGCTGGTCGACAAGGGCTACTGCGGGACGACCGGCGCGACGGCTTCAGCGGGGGTCGGCGTCTGGTATGTCGAGCCTCAGGAGGAGGCTCGCGAGGACGCGATCCGAAGCCGTGAGGCGCTCGGCGGCTGGCTCGTCGAGCGACGCTGGATGCACCGCGTGCTCGACGCTACCTACGCACGTGTAGGGCAGCTTGCCGATTGGGGATATCCGTTCCCGACTGATGACGATGGCCGGCAGGTGCGCCGCAATCTCGACGGACCCGAGTACATGCGGCGGATGCGCAGGCAGGTCGTGCGCTCACGGGTACGGATCCTCGACCACAGCCCGGCGCTCGAGCTGCTCCGCGATCGGTCCGGCGCAGTCGCTGGAGCTCGCGGGGTGCGCCGCCAGAACGACGACAGCTGGACGGTCAACGCCGGTGCTGTCGTGATCGCCACCGGCGGCTGCGCGTTCCTCAGCGGCGGGCTTGGCTGCAATGTGCTGACCGGCGACGGACACCTGATGGCTGCCGAGGTGGGGGCACACCTGTCCGGGATGGAGTTCTCCAACGCCTACGCGATCTCCCCCGCGTTCAGCTCGGTCACCAAGACGGCCTTCTACCGCTACGCGACTTTCTACACCGACGACGGCATCATCGAGGGCGCGGGGGCACAGAGTGGCCGCTCGGTGATTGCCAGGGAACTGCTGATCCGTCCGGTCTATGCGCGCCTCGATCGCGCGCCCCAGGACATCCGGATCGACCTCCGCAGCGCCCAGCCGAACTTCTTTCTGCCGTTTGACCGCGAGGGCATCGACCCGTTCACCGACAGGTTCCCGGTGACGATGCGCCTCGAGGGTACCGTCCGCGGGACCGGCGGGCTGCGGATCGTCGACGAGACCTGCTCGACGTCAGTGGTGGGGCTGTTCGCCGCGGGCGACGCCGCTACGCGCGAGTTGATCTGTGGCGGTTTCACCGGCGGCGGCAGCCACAACGCGGCATGGGCGATCGCGTCGGGATCATGGGCCGGGCAGGCGGCCGCCGGGTTTGCGACGACCCAGCGTCTCAGCGCCGACGCTCGTGGCCAGCGCTCCGGCGCCCGCACGCCTTCCGGGGGAGCCGGGATACGCCGAGTCGGCCCGATCGAGCGCTCCCTGACGCCCGAGACCGTCATCCGCGCGGTCCAGGCCGAGGTTCTCCCCTGCGATCGCAACCTGTTTCGCACCGAGCAAGGGATGAGGGAATCACTCGGGCGGCTCGACGATCTCTGGAAGCGGGTCCGGTCCGGCCTCCAGGGCGATTCCGAGCGCCGGCCAACGGCCGCGACGGTCCGCGCGCGCGAGTCGGCCGCGATGGTGGCCCACGCGCGCTGGATGTATGCCGTCGGCAGGCTCAGGACCGAAACGCGCGGCATGCACAAGCGCGTAGACCATCCAGAGCTCGACCCCGCCCAACAGCACCGCCACCTCGTCGGCGGGCTCGATCGGGTCTGGACCGATCGCGACCCCCAGCGTCCCGACAGCGCCCCGGAGCTGGCCGCGTGATCGAGCTGATCTCTGAAGAGCGCTGCATCAGGTGCGACGTCTGCATTCGCGTGTGCCCGACGAACGTGTTCGAGCACGGGCGTGAGCGGCTGCCGGTGATCAAGCGCCAGGCCGATTGCCAGACGTGCTTCATGTGCGAAGCCTGGTGCCCGACCGACGCGCTGTTCGTCGCCCCACAGACAGACCCGGCGCCGCTCGATTCCCCGTATCGGGATGAGCGATGGTTGGACGAAAGCGGACTACTCGGCAGCTACCGCCGGGAGCTCGGCTGGAGCGAGCAGGCGCCGCTGGCAGGGCCGCGGCGCAGTACGCAGCACCTGATGGTCCGTGAGCCACTGCCGGTCGGCGGCGCGCTCAATCCGATCACGGAACAGTAAATACACAAGCAGTTCGTGGCCAGCGTCCGACCGGGGGCGACCGGTTTACCCAAGCGGGTAGTTGCGGGCGTAAATCCCACTAAGTCAATCTAATTTATCGGATCATTTTGATCGTGATCGAGCTGATCGACAACTGAGCTTCGCCGAGATCGAGGACCCGATGGACCTCGATTTCGCCTACACGCGCAACAAGCAGCTGCCTGAGCCGTGCCCACCCAAGCGAAAGGAATCCCCAGATGACCGACAGGCCCATCACCGCGTCCCGCCCAGAGCTGACCACGGAGTCCGACGGCGTCTCCGCCCGTGCCGACGTCCTCGTAGTCGGCGGTGGTCCGAGCGGCTGCTGGGCGGCGATCACCGCCGCCGAGCACGGCGCCTCCGTCGTGCTCGTCGACAAGGG
Organism: uncultured Solirubrobacterales bacterium; assembly: GCA_963805095.1. Lineage (GTDB taxonomy): Bacteria > Actinomycetota > Thermoleophilia > Solirubrobacterales > Solirubrobacteraceae > Palsa-465. Next base: position 885,479 of record CAWDSW010000003.1, on the reverse strand, counting down.
CTACTGCGGCACCTCGGGCGCAACCGCCAGTGCCGGCACTGGCGTCTGGTACATCGAGCCCGACGCTCAGGAGCGCGAGGCGGCGATCCAGAGCCGCGAGGCGATGGGCGGATGGCTCGTCGACCGCCGCTGGATGCACCGCGTCCTTGACAAGACCTACGAGCAGATGAACCGCCTGGGCGATTGGGGCTACCCGTTCCCGGTCGACGGGGACGGCAAGCAGGTCCGCAAGGGCGTGCAGGGACCCGAGTACATGCGCCGGATGCGCAAGCAGGTGGTGCGCTCCAAGGTCCGGATCCTCGACCAGTCGCCGGCGCTCGAGCTGCTGCGCAACACCGACGGCGAAATCGTCGGCGCCCGCGGCGTCCGCCGCCAGCAGGGTGATGCGCTGGACCGTCCACGCCAGGCGCGGTGGTCGTCTCAACCGGCGGTAACGCCTTCCAGTCCGGCGGCCTCGGCTGCGACGTGCTGACCGGCGACGGCTATCTGATGGCGGCCGAGGCCGGCGCAGCCTTCTCCGGCATGGAGTTCTCCAACTCCTACGCGATCTCGCCGACCTTCAGCACGGTCACCAAGACCGCCTTCTACCGCTTCGCGACCTTCTACACCGACGAGGGCGTGCTCGAGGGCGCCGGCGGCCAGCGTCGTTCGCCGATCGCGAAGGCGCTGCTACGCGGCCCCGTGTACGCGCAGCTTGATCAGGCGCCGCCGCAGATCGAGCGGCGCGCTGCGCGACGCGCAGCCGAACTTCTTCCTGCCGTTCGATCGCGAGGGCATCAACCCATTCACCCAGCGCTTCCCGATCACGCTGCGGCTCGAGGGTACGGTGCGCGGGACCGGCGGGCTGCAGCTGACCGACAGCTACTGCGCAACCACCGTGCCGGGCCTGTTCGCGGCCGGCGACGCGGCCACCCGCGAGCTGATCTGTGGTGGCTTCACCGGCGGCGGCAGCCATAACTCGGCGTGGGCGCTCTCCTCGGGCTCCTTCGCCGGCGAGGGCGCCGCGCGCCACGCGCTCGCCAAGCCCGTCAGCGGCGAGCCCGGCGAGGGTCTCGGTGTCGCGGGCTTGAACCCGACCACGGCGGTCGACCGCGAGCTCAGCCGCCGAGCACATCGTGAAGCTCGTCCAGGACGAGGTCTTCCCGTACGACAAGAACTACTTCCGCTCAGAGACGGCGCTGAAGCAAGTCGCTCGAGCATCTCGATGCACTCTGGAGCCGCGTCGAGGCCGGCCTGCGCGGCGGCGACGGCTACCCGCCCCAAGGCGAGGCGTCGGCGGCCGCGCCTCGTTCCGCGGGCGTGAAGCGGCGGCGATGGTTGCCACCGCTCGCTGGATGTACAACGCCGCTCGCGAGCGAACGGAGACGCGCGGGATGGCCAAGCGCGCCGATCATCCCGAGCTGGACCCCGCCCAGCGTCAGCGCCGCCTCGCCGGCGGCCTCGGACCGAGGTCTGGAACGACCTCGACCCGCGAGAACGCCCTACAGCATCGCTGGAGCTGGCCAAGTGATCGAACTGGTCTCTGAGAGATCGCTGCATCAAGTGCGACGTCTGCATCCGCGTCTGCCCAACGAACGTCTTTGAGCACGGCGAGGACCGCCTGCCCGGTGATCAAGCGCCAGGAGGACTGCCAGACGTGCTTCATGTGCGAGGCCTGGTGCCCGACCGACGCTCTGTTCGTCGCGCCACAGACCGCGCCGGTGCGCCGCGGGCTCGGTCTACCGCAACGAGGAGTGGCTGGTCCAGCGCGGGCTGCTCGGCAGCTACCGCCGTGAGCTCGGCTGGGGCCAGGGCCGCGAGCACACCGACACCGACGGGCGGACCACGGTCGAGCGCGACACGCGCGAGACGCTGCCGGGTCAGCCCGCTCGGGCCGGAGAACCGGCGCGCAGCCGCCAGCGACGAGGGCCAATACAACATCGGCTTTTCCGTCGCCTACAGCGACGAGGGCGAGGAGCCCGAGGAGGAGCCGGCCGGCACGGGGTCGGCCGGCGAGGAGGAAGCTGCATGAGCGTCGTTCCCTACGACTACGAGGTCGTCGTCGGCAAGCCCACCCAAGGCGAACGCTCGCTTCTGGGCCGGGTCCTGAGTGGCCTGGTAGGGGGCTGGCGGCGGATCTGGTCCTCGCGCTGGACGCGGTTCCTCGGGCCGCTGTTCGTGCTCGCGGTCTGGCAGCTGGTGGTCACGCTCGGCCACACCTCCTCGGAGCTGATGCCCGCTCCGGCGGACGTGTGGAACACCGGGCGGAGCCTGGCCGCCGACGGCACACTGACGACGGCGCTGGCGGTCTCCCTCCGGCGCGTCGGGCTCGGGCTGCTGCTCGGCATCTCGATCGGCGGTGGGCTGGCACTGGTTTCCGGCCTGTCGCTGGTCGGAGAGCGCCTGATCGATCCGGTGATGCACATGTTCCGCACGATGCCGGTGCTGGCGCTGCTGCCGCTGTTCGTGCTCTGGTTCGGGATCGGCGAGAAGGCGAAGGTGTTCATCTGATCGCCTTCGCGGTGCTCTTCCCGATCTACATCAACCTGTACGCGGGGATCCGAAGCGTCGACGGGAAGCTCGTCGACCGCCGGGCAGGTGCTCGGCCTGAGCCGTTTCGGCCTGATCCGGCACGTGATCCTGCCCGGCGCCTGGCCGCAGTTCCTGACCGGGCCTGCGGCTGGCGCTCGGCGTCTCCTGGCTGGTGCTGGTCGCCGCCGAGGAGATCAACGCGACCTCCGGCCTCGGCTACCTGATCACCAACGCCCAGAACCTTTCTGCAGACGAACGTGATCTTCGTCGGGCTGATCGTCTACAGCGCTGCTCGGGCTGACGCACGGACCTCCTCGTACGACTGATCGAAAGGTGGACGCTGTCATGGCGCTCGAGCTTCGTGAACCGAAGTAAGACCCGAGCTCCGTGCGAGAGCCGCGGAGCGGCCGGCCGAGCTGTACGCCGTCAACGCGACGCCAGCGGAGCCTCGGCGCGCCGGTGGTGCGGATCCGCGGCTACGGCCGCCGCTTCGGCGAGCGGACGGTGCTGGCCGGCATCGATCTCGACATCCACGAGGGCGAGCTCGTCTGCCTGCTCGGCACCTCGGGCTCGGGCAAGACCACCCTGCTGCGGGCGCTGTCGGGCCAAGACCGTCAGCGCCGACGGACACGTCGACGGTGCCGCGTGAGCGGGCCGTCGCCTTCCAGGACCATCGGCTGCTGCCCTGGAAGCGGGTCTGGCGCAATGTGTTGATCGGTGTGCAAGGGCACCGAAAGGCGCGATGCACTCGCCTCGCTCGAGGAGGTCGGGATCGCCGGCCGCGCCAACGCCTGGCCCGGGACCCTCTCCGGCGGCGAGTCGCAGCGCGTGGCCGCTGGCGCGGGCGTTCATCCGCCACCCCAAGCTGCTGCTGCTCGACGAGCCCTTCGGGGCGCTCGACGCGCTCACCCGGCTGCGGATGCACGAGCTGCTGCGGGAGCTGTGCGCCCGTCACAACCCGGCCACCTTGCTGGTGACCCACGACGTCGATGAGGCGATTTCCCTGGCCGACCGGATCCTGGTGATCTCGGACCGGCGGATCAGCCTCGACCACCGGCTCGGTGACGACCCCTCGGTCAGAACCGGCCCCGAAGGTCTCACGCTACGCGCCCGGCTGCTGGCCGAGCTCGGCGTCGACCCAACCCTTCCCACCACCCACAAGCACAACCAGGAGCACTGATGGATCTTGATCGGTAATCGGGTCCGTGCCCCGGGGGCGCGGTCCTGTGCGTGCCCTGGCAAGAGCCGGACTGCCCTGAACGGGCACTGACTACCCCAGATTGGCGGGCCCGCGCCTGACGAAGCGGGCCTCGCCGGTCTCCACTCTCACTCTCCAACCGGAGGAACCATGACTCTCATCACCACCGTCCGTCGGCGGCTAGCCCGCCGATCCCTGATAGGCGCTGCCGCGCTTGGGAGCGCCGCGGCGCTCGCCGTCGGCGCGAGCGCCGGCGCCGGCGTCGCCAGCGCGGCGTCCGCGACGTCAAACGCGCCCTACACGATCAACTTCGGCTTCATCAGCGCCACCAGCGGGGTGATGACCGGGCCGTGGGGCTTCGCTTACTCCAAGGGGCTGCTGCAGAAGTGGCTGAAGTCCGACGGGATCACGCTGAAGCGTGGCGCACTTCGCCAACGGCCCTCTGCTGACTGCGGCGATGATCGGCGGCAGCATTGACCTCGGCATCCTCGGCGACACGCCGGCACTGATCGCCAAGGGGCCAGGGTCTCCAGGCGCGCTTCCTCGCCCAGCCGGAACTGGGCCTTTCCGCCTGGCTCATCGCCCAGCCGTCGATCCACACGCTGAGCCAGCTGGTCGGCAAGACGGTCGCCGGTGCAGCAGGGCTCCTACCTCGACCGCTACCTCCAGGGCCTGCTGTCTGAGCAACGGCCTGCTGAGCAAGGTCCACCGGGTCGCGATGCTGCAGCGCCCAGTCGACGCCGGCCTTCGAAGCCGGATCGATCGACGCGATCCTCGCCCAGCCGTCCCAATGGCCGACCTTCCAGAAGACCGGCAAGGGCTACAACATCATCGCCAAGAGCGAGACCACGCCGGCACTGGAGGGAACCCAGGCCGAGATCGCGACCAACAAGATCCTGGCGGCTCACCCGGACCTCGCCGCAGCAGTTCAACGCGGCGCGAGTCAAAGCCGTGAATTACGCGAACGCCCATGCCAGCGCGTACTACGCCTGGGCGGCGAAGAACGACCAATCCAACTCCGCGGCCGAGAAGATCGCAGGACCGCTGTCCAACTACCCGGTGGCGGATTTCACCGCCGACGGGAATCAAGCACGCTGCAGAGCACCCTGAACTTCCTGGTCTCGCAGAAGGAGGCCAAGCGCGTTCACACGATCAAGCAGCTGGGAGCTGCAGAGCTAGCGATCCTTCAGGAGCTCAGCGATGGAGTGTCTCGAGCGACGGTGCTGTCGATGCACGTCGACGCGGACGACTCGCCGCGGCTGAGTGACTTGAACGGCGTCCGTCGCCGCGGCCATCGATCAGGTCGCTCACTCCACCGGGATCAGGTTGCGATCGCGCATGTCGTAGAGACGCTTACGGATCTCGTAGTCGCGGTCCTTCGGGTCTGGGGGCGGGCGCGTCGCCGCGTTGCTCGCGCAGTTGCAGAGCCCAGTTGTCGCCGGTGCCCTGGGCGGCTCACCGTGCTTCCAGTTCATCGCCCGGGCGTAGCTGCCCATGACCCCGGAGGCGATGATCGCCTGCTTGTCGAGGTTCTTCTCGGGCTCCCTGATCGGCGACACGTAGATGCTGTCGGTCGGGCAGTACAGCTCGCAGTTCATGCACGAGGTGCAGTCGTCCGGACGCTCGATCACCGGCACCGGCGCTCCGCTGCTCGAACACGTCGGTCGGGCAGATCTCGACGCACGCGATTGCAGTTCGTGCACGTCTCTTCGTTGATGAACTCGAGCACCTTTTATGCCGCCTGCAGCGCCAGCCTGCTCGCCGAGCGTGTTGACGTGAGCGACCTTGCTTGACCCACACCTGATCAAGCCCGCCGGAGATGACGTGCTGGCCCTCCCACGCGTCGCTGAAGCCCGGGAAGTCCGTCCGGCGGTGGAGTCCGCGCGACTCTTCGCGCTCCAGCGCGGAGCGCGTAGATCCACCGGCCGGTGGCCAGCAGCGAGGCCGCCTCGCGGGTGCGGATCCGTTCACGCGCGGTCATCTTGGGGCTGTCCCTGGCGACCCATCCGAGCCTGGGCATCGCGCTCGACCACGCGTCCTCGAAGCGCTTCAGCGAGCGCATTCATACCCGGGCCGGTGCGCCAGTAGTTCTTCTCCATTGGCAGCATCTCCTCGCGGACGACCTCGATGATCTCGCTCCGGCGAGACCTCATACTCGGCCGACCTGCTCGACTCCGAAGCGGCCGGCCGTGACTACCTTTCGGGATGGCGGCCTGCCGGCCGTGGGCCTGGCGAACCTCGCCGCCGATTGGCCGGCGAATGCGCCGGTCGCGAACGCCCACGCAGAGGCGGGGCCGCCGCCGGGAGGGCCGCCGCCGGTCAGCTTCTCGCGGCTCGTGCAGTCGCCGCCCGCGAACAGTCCGGGGACGTTCGTCGCCAGGTCGTCGTCGATCGCGATGCCGCCTCCGGCGCGCATCGTGCCCTCCAGCACGAACGTGACCGGATAGCGCTCCCTGAACGGGTCGATCCCCTTACGCGCGAAGTATTGGAAGGCGATCGGGTGGCGTCCTGCGGATCAGGTCCTGGGTCGACCGGGTCGTCGGTGCGGTCGAGCTGATCCCAGGCGCCACCGGTCTCGAGGATCGAGGCGACCATCTGGCGGCCCTTCCTTGGTCTTGTCGCCGTTGTTGTCGTAATAGGTGCCGACGCCGCTGCGGTAGGCGCCGCGGGTCAGCAGCGTCTCGGCCGGAGCGGCGTGGAACTGGCCGGTGAACTCCATGCCGGAGAACTCGGTGCCGAGCTCGGCCGCGAGCAGATAGCCGTCGCCGGTGTGGGTCTTGTCGCCGAGAATTCCGGACAGGAACGCGGTGCCGCCGGTGGTGATCACGACAGCGCCGGAGCGGACCCGCCACGTCTCGCCCGTCTTCTTGTTCACGCCGGTCGCGCCCGCCGCGACGCCGTCCTCGGTCTTGAGCAGCTCCAGCGCGGGCGAGTGGTCGAGGATCCGCACCCCGTGCTCGACCAAGATCTTGCGCAGGAACGCCATGATCGTGGGGCCCCGCAGGTTTCCGCGCGACTCCCGGGTGCCGTCCGGAGTGCGCGGCCACTCGTAGCCCCACTTGGCGATCTTGTCGAGGTTCACGTACGCCTGGTCGAACACGCGATAGCCCCAGGCCGGGTCCGACAGCCCATAGGCGATCGGCTGGCGCGCCTCGACGATCGTGTCGCGCTGCTCCTGATCGTCCGGGCGGGTGTGGTAGATGCCGGTGGGGGCGCCGACCCCGAACGGGCCGGACGTGCCAACGTAGCCCTTCTCCACGAGCACCACGCTGGCGTCCTCGTCGGCTGCCGATAGGGCGGCCCAGGCACCGGACGGGCCGCCGCCGATCACGAGGACATCGGCGCTCAGCTCGACGCCAAAACTGTCTGCTGCGGGTGCAGTCTGATTCGTCATTCCGGGAGTACCTTCCAATCGGGGGTCGGTCTAGATGGGATGACCGCTGTCTTGCGGGATCTACGCCTAATGGCAGGTAAGTCAATTGGAATGATCGAGATACTATCTTAAGTTCGGCCGCCTAACTATCCGTCCCCCATCGCGGAATCCAGGGGCGCGTGAGCGGTGCCGTCAGGACTCGACGAGCTCGAGCGCGACCTCGAGCGCGACGGTCCAGTCGGTGCCGCTGGTGGAGTTGAGGCCGAAATCGCGGCGGTCCAACGTGGCGGTCAGATCGAGGCCCAATCGCGTGCTGGTACTCCCATCGTTCCGCTTCACCTCGGCCGGCCCGCGCGCCGAGCCGGTGATCCTCACCGGCTTGGTGACGCCCTTGATCGTCAGCTCGCCCGCGGCCCGGAGGCTGCCGTCGTCGCCGATGTGCAGATCGCTGGACGTGAAGCTCAGCTCGGGGTGTGCGGCCGCGTCGAACCAGTCGGGACCCAGCAGGTGCTCCTTGAAGACGGCGACCCCCCCGAGGTCGATGTGCTCCACCGGGACCGAGCCGAGCAGCACGCCGTCCTCGAGCGCGCCGCCAAGGCCGTGAAAGCCTGCACGGAAGGTCGCGACCAGGTGGTGAGTCACCTTGAAGCTCGCGTAGGAATGGACGGCATCGATCTGCCAGGTGCCGGTCGTCGGGAGGGCGGCGGGATTGGCGATTGTCAAGTGGTCTCCTTTGCAAAGTAGTGCAAGTCGATTGAGTCAGTATAGTTTCGCCAATGAGCGGGCGCGCCCGAGACGTCCCGCTCGACCTACCCGACGATTCCGTGCAGGCACTGGTCGTCGATCGGCACCCGCTCACCCGCATCGGCCTCGGGGTTCTCCTGAGCCGCCAGCCATGGGTTTCGCGGTGTCTGCTGGCGAGCGACCGCGACGAGGGCGTCGCGCTCGCGGAGGTCAACCACCCGGACGTCGCAGTCGTGGATGTCTCGGACGCAGGGGCGTTCGTGAGCTCCTACCTGGCGCCGCTGCGCGCTGCGCGCCCGGCGATGCCCCTGGTGCTCTCCGGCCAGTTCGCGTCCGCCAACCACGCCCAGCTTGTGGCCGCCGGCGGTGCGATCCTGCTGACCCCCGAACTGTCGATCGATCAGATCGTCGCGGCCGTGCGCGCCGCACTGGTCGGTGAGGAGGTATCGGTGGAGATTGGCGCCAAGCAGCCGGATCAGCTCTCCGAGCGCGAGCGGGAAGTGTTGGCGCTGCTGTGCACAGGCGCGACCAACCGTGAGATCGCGGCGGCCATGCACGTCGGCACCGAGACAGTCAAGAAGCACGCCGGCACGCTATACCGCAAGCTTGGGGTGCGCAATCGCACGGAGGCCGTCCAGCGCGCTGCGACGCTGCTGGCTGCCTGAGGAGACGCCGCGGCCGCTCAATCAGACGGCGCGCTAGTCGGCCTCGAGGTAGAGCTCGAGCGCGGCCTGGACCTCGACGTCCCAACCGATGTTGTAGAGCCCCTCGGCGGCCTCACGGTTGAAATCGATCCCAAAGTCGCGACGATCCAGCGTCGTCGTCAGATCGATCCCGAGCCGCTCGGTCACCCTGCCGTCGCCATGGCGAACGGCCTGCGGCCCACGGACGAAGCCGGCCGCAGTGATCGGCTTCGTGACTCCGCGCAGCGTCAGCTCACCTCTGACGGTGAGCTCGTTGCCCCGCTGCTCAATCGAGCTTGACCGAAAGGCGAATGTCGGGAACTCCTCGGCGTTGAAGAAATCCGGGGTGAGGATGTGCGACTTCAGCCTGTCGAGGCCGGTGAGGGTGATCTCGGACGCCTGCACCTCGCCCGCCAGCGCTCCCCGGTCGCCGTTGTAGCTGCCAGTGATGTTCGTAAAGCTGCTGCGAAACGTCGCGACGACGTGGTGACTGACGCTGAAGTCCACCGTCGAGTGGACGGTGTCGATGCTCCACACGCCGGTTTCGGGCAGGCTGCCCACGGTCGCGGTGGTGGTCGTACTCATGGTGACTCCCTGTCGCTTGGTCGGTCCTATCGGCGTCTGCGCGACAGATTCTACACTTAATGCGTCTATTTACATCAGAATGCGGGCCACCGTACCGGTGTCAGAAGCCGCTCGAGCCAGGCGCGGGCGGTGCGCGGCTGATCGATATCCTGACCGGCCACGGCGCGCAGCCGCAGCAGCTCGACGACCTCCGCCGTCCGCCTGAACGGGTCGGCGATCGTCGAACCGTCGCGCAACGACAGAGCGGCGGCGAGGACGCCATCGAGCTCAGCCACCAGCAGCGGCGCCGGTGGCGGCGAAGCGCTATCGAGTGCCGCAAGCCGGACCAGGTCAGGACCATCATCCGCGCATGCGCGTCGGATCAGGATCTCGTTGGGCCAAGCGTTCACCATCAGAGCGCATACTTTCGCGGCTCTCTGCCATGAGATCAAATATGGATTTGGCTGGTGGGGTATAACGTTTGGTAATGCTTGACACGCGACGATTGAAGGTGCTCTGCGAGGTCGCGCGACGCGGTTCGTTCTCGGCGGCGGCCGAGGCGCTCGGCTACACGCAGCCGGCCGTGTCGCGGCAGATCGCGGCGCTCGAGGCCGAGACGGGTGTGCGGCTGATCAGGCGACTGCCGCAGGGCGCGGCGCTGACCGACGCCGGTCGCCTGCTCGTCAGCCGGTCGAACGCGATCCTCGCCCGGCTCGACGACGCCGAGGCCGAGCTGCGGGCGCTTCGCGGACTCTCTGGTGGCCGGTTGCGGATTGCCTCCTTCGCCTCTGCCGCATCAACGGTGGTCCCGCTGGCGGTGATGAAGTTCCGCCAGCGCCACCCGCACGTCGAGCTCAGCGTCTTCATGGCGGAGCCGGTCGACTCGCTCCCGCGACTGCGGTCAGGCGACCTGGACATGGCCCTGTCACACGATCCGTTATGGGCAATCGAGGCCATGCCCGAGCTCGCACTGGTGCAGCTGTTCGAGGACCCGATGTACATCGCGATGCCGACGGGACACGCGCTCCTCGACGCCGAGTGCCTGTCGCTGTCGGCATTTGCCGACGAGCCGTGGATGCTGAGCATGCCCGCCAGCTGCCCGGACGCGCGGCTGTTTCGGCGAGCGTGCCTGGAGGCCGGCTTCGAGCCACGGATCGGCCTCGAGAACGACGATTACAGCGCGGTGCTGGGGTTCGTGGCTGCCGGGCTCGGCGTCGCGCTCGTCCCCGAGATGGTCACCCGCGTGGTCCGAGCCGACGTTGCCATCCGGGTTCTGGACCCCTCGCCGGCGCCGCGCCCGATCATCGCGGCGATGCCGACCGATTATCAGACCGCCGCGGCCTTGGCGATGGTCGATGTACTGCGGGAGGTGGCCGAGGAGTGGGTGGCCGCCAGGCCACCGGTCCTGGAGGGGATCCTGGCCCCGGGCGTCGTCACTCTGGGTTCCAGATGATCTCCCACAGATGCCCGTCGGGGTCTCGGAAGTAACCCGAGTAGATCCCCCACGGACGCTCATGCGGGGCATCCGTGACCATCGCACCGGCGTCCTGCGCCTGAGCCAGCACCGCGTCTACCTCATCGCGGCTCGAGACCAGCTGGCCGATACTGAACTCGCCTCCGCGCGCGGGCCCGGGCGGGACATTCGCGTCCTTGGCGAGCTCGGTACGCGGGTACAGGGACAGGATCGACCCACCCTGCAAGTCGAACATCACCGCGGCCCCGGCCGGAGTGACCTCATCGCCGCGGAATTGGGTACCGACGATTCCTCGGGACGGGAGGCCGAGGCCGTCTCGGTAGAAGGCGAGCGATCGCTGTAGGTCGCTGACGGCGAGCGTGATCACATCGACGCGTGGATCCATCTGCTCCTCGCGAGCATACGAGAAGTTCGACGCGGCGTTTGACTTTCCCGGTAGGAAACTGTACCTTGACTTTCCCACCAGGAAAGTGAGAAGACCATGACCAGCCAACCCATCACTCCGGAGGAGGCGCAAGCTGCGCTGAGAACCGTCAACCGCGAGCGTCGCCGCGTGATCGAGCAGATCGATGTCCCGACCTGGTACTGGTGGGGGCTTGCGATCGGCTGGATCGCGCTGGGCGTGATCGCGGATCTGAAGCACGGGTGGCTGACGACTGCGGCAACGCTCGCATTTGGCGCGGCGCACGCGTCGGTCGCGCCGAGGGTGATCGACGGTCGGCGCGGAAGCGACCGGCTGAGCGTGGGGCGCGACGTCGTCGGCAGACAGATCAGCCTGCTCATCCTGGGCGGGCTCGTCGCGCTCGCTGGAGTCACCGTGGGCGTGTCGCTTGCGCTGCACGCCGACGGCGCCCGCCATCCGACCACGGCGGCAAGCGTCCTCGTGGCGGTGATCCTCGTCTTGGGCGGCCCCCGGCTACTCGTCGCCGCTCGCAACCGTCTCGCCGGATCGACGCAGTGACGGTCGTGCCGGGAGTTGACGGGGTCACGCCGAAATTCGACGAGTTGATCCACCCCAGCACCCGCCTCTCGATCGTGTCGCTGCTCGCCGCGGCCGACTGGATCGAGTTCTCGTTCATCCGCGATCAGCTCGAGTTGTCCGACTCGGCTTTGTCGAAGCAGCTCTCCACGCTCGAGGAAGCGGGCTACGTGAACATCGAACACACGGTCGGCGAGCGCCGTCGCCGCGTCCGTGCTCGGCTCTCACCACGCGGCCGGACCGCGTTCGACGGACACATCGCGGCGCTGCGCGAAATCGTCGGCGGGGCGCTCAGCTGAAGCGCGGCGGGCACGAGACGCCCGCCTCGTCGAAGCGGCTCATCTCGGCGTGGACTCGCGCCACCAACCCGATCAGCGGGACCGCGAGGGCCGCGCCGCTGCCCTCGCCAAGCCGGAGCCGCAGATCGAGCAGCGGCTCGAGTCCAAGTTCGCCCAAGACGCGGGCATGGGCGGGCTCGGCCGAACGGTGCCCGGCGATCAGGTAGTCGCGCAGCGCAGGCTCGAGCCGGCAGGCGGCGAGCGCCGCCACCCCGACCGCGAAGCCGTCGAGCAGGATCAGCCGCCGCTTCCCGGCTGCCGCGAGCATGGCCCCGACCAGACCCGCGAGCTCGAATCCACCGAGCGCAGCCAAGCAATCGAGCGTGTCCCGAGGGTTGGGGTGGTTGGCGGCGAGCGCCGCCGCGACCACCGCTCGTTTGCGCTGCACCCCCTGCGCGTCGAGACCGGTGCCACGTCCGCAGACCGCCTCCGGAGGGAGACCGGCCAGCGCCGCAAGCAGGGCGGCAGCGACCGTTGTGTTGCCGATCCCAATCTCACCGAGCACGAGCAACTCATGCGCATCGGCGAGCCCGGCGGCGAGCTGGTGACCGCTCTCGATCGCTGAGCGCAGCTGCGAGTGGGTCATCGCCGGCCCCGTGGTCAGGTCGGCGCTACCCGCTGCGAGGCGGTGATCCCGCACGCCTACGGGATGCGGGCCACGCAGGCCGAGATCGGCGACGACCAGCTCCGCGTCGAGCGCGCGCGCGAGTACTCCGATCGCGGTCTCGCCGCGCGCCGCGGCGCCGGCGACCTGACCGCTGACCCGGTTCGGGTAAAGGCTGACCCGGTGGCTGGCGACGCCATGATCGGCGGCCAGCACCAGGATTGCGGTCGACGGAGCATCGACGGGCGGCTCGCCGCTGGCGGCGGCCCATCGCTCCAGCAGCGTCTCGAGCGCACCCAGGCTTCCAAGCGGCTTGACGAGCTCGTCGCTCGCGTCGCGCACCCGGATCGCCGCGGCGCTGTCGCCGGGAGCGATCTGGACCAGCTCGAGCCACCAGCCCGGTAGCTCCACGGTCTGACTCGGCGGTCTGGCTCGTTCGGCTCGCGCGGCCCCGTCCTCTGACGGCGCCGGCTCGGCTCGCGCCGCCTCCGCCGCTGACGGCACCGGCATGGCTGGCGCCGGCGAATGTGGCGCCGCGGCCCCCCAGCGCTCTGCGAACACGTGCCGGTCGAGCGGGTTCCTGCTTCCCCAACCCTGCACCTCGAGCCCCGGGCGCGAGTGCCGTTCGTCGGGATAACCGATACACAGCCACGCGACCGGCACCACCTGCGCCGGAATCCCGAGCAGGTCCCGAAGGTCGTCCTCGCGATAGAACGACACCCAGCCGACCCCGACCCCCTCGGCGCGAGCCGCAAGCCACAGGTTCTCGATCGCGAGGCAGGTGCTGTACAGGTCGGCGTCGTGGATCGTGTGCCGGCCGAGGATCTCCTTCCCCGGCTCGCGATCGCAGCACACGACGACGCTGACCGGCGCCTCACGGATCCCCTCGAGCTTGAGATCCAGGTAATCGCGTGCGCGGTCGTCGAGGTGCTCGCTCTGGATCAGCCGCTCCCGGGCTGCGAGCCCCTGCATCGCCGCCTTTGTCGCCTCCGCTCGGACCACCACGAACCGCCACGGTTGCATCAACCCGACCGACGGCGCCCGGTGAGCCGCCTCAAGCAACCGGCTGAGCAACTCGTCTTCGATCGGGTCGGGGCGGAAGCGACGAACATCCCGACGTTCGGCGATGGCGCGGAACACGCCAGTGCGCTCCGCCTCGGGAAATCCGAGCGCCGTCGGGTCGCGGCGACGGTCGGCGGCGCGCGAGGCGTCGAAGTCGGGCGGTAGCGTCGGGCGCTCGAACGTCATCGGCTTCCGGCCAGCAGCAGGAGCGCGGTCTCGGTGAGCTCGACGCTCGCGCCCAGCGCATCGCCCGTCACCCCGCCAAGCCAGCGGTTCAGGACGGCCGCGGTCGCTGACGTCAGCCCGCCGGCGACGGCTGCGAGTCTGACCCCGTCCCTCCCGAGCGCGGTGATCGCGACGGCCAGCGCGATCACTGCCGCGGCGGTGGCCCGAAGGCCACCGCCGCGGGAAAGCGCCGCCGCGGTCCCCTCACTGCGGGCGTAAGGGAGCACGGCCGCCAGCAGTACCGGTGTCGCACGCGACAGCGCGCCGGCGGCCAGCCCGGCCCGGACGCCCTGCCGCTGCTTTGCGAGCGTGACCAAAGCTGAGCGCTTCAGCAGCAGCTCGCAGACGATTGCGGTCGCGCCGAAGGCGCCGATGTTGGGATCACGCATGACCTCGAGCGCTCGCTCACGGGTGTCTGCTCCGCCGGCGTCGGCGACATCGGCGAGAGCGTCGAGGTGCAGCGCACCTGTTGCCAGCGTGCCAGCCACCACCCCCGCGTCCGCGCCCGCTCGGTTGGCGACCGCCGCAACGCCGGCACCGATCGCCGCCCCGACCAGTGGGAAGTAGGCGCCGGCTCGCTGAATGTCTTCGCCACCGAGGGCGAGCCGGCCGCCGACCGGCAGTCGTGTCAGGAAGGTCACCGCCGCGAGAGTCGCCCGGAGCTCGCGTGTCACCTCAGAACTCGTGTGCCCTCAGCTCCTCGGTGAGCGGGTCGGCGCTCGCCAGCGACAGGAGGCGCCCGGCAACCAGCAGATGGGCATGGTCGGCGGTCGCCGCCCACGTCGCGTTGACCGCGCCCAGCACGTCGCGATACCGCCGCGCGAGCGCATTGTCGGGGACGATTCCCATCCCGACCTCGTTGCTGACGGCGATCGTCAGACCAGTTCGCCGGCCCACTTGCTCGGCAAGCGCACTCGCGCGGGCCGTGATCTGCGTCGTATCGACGCCGGCAATCAGCAGGTTCGAGACCCAGACCGTCAGGCAGTCGATGATCGCGGTCGTCTCGTCTGGAACCGAGGCCATCGCCGACTCGAGCTCGAGCGGGGTTTCGATCGTCTCCCAGTCGGGGCGTTCGCGACGGTGCTGCTCGATCCGGGCCGCCATCTCGTCGTCGAGCGCTTCGGCCGTCGCGATCATCACGACCGACTCCGAGCGCGCCTCTGCGAGCCGCACGGCCAGAACCGACTTGCCGCTCCGGGCGCCACCGAGGAGGACGACGAGCGGCATCTAGCCGAGCACCTCTGCCAGCGCGTTCAGGAGACGTTCATTGTCGGGCGCCGGGCGGACCGCGATCCGGATGTGTCGTTCGTCGAGCCCGGGGAATGACGCGGCTGGACGCACCGCGATCCCGCGGGCGCGCAATCCGTCGCGGAGCGCCGGGCCGTTGCTGACTCGGAGCAAGAGGAAGTTCGCGACCCCTGGCCAGGCCATGACGTCGGCGCGGGTGCTGAGTGCGGCGTTCAGTCGATCGCGACAGCGCGCGACCTTGCTTGCGACCACGGACGGCGTCCGTAGGTCGCGAGCGGCCAGGGCCAGGACCCGACATGCGACCGCGTTGACGCTCCATGGCTGACGTTGCTGCTCGAGGTGGCTGACGGTCATCGGATCCGCAAGCAGATAGCCGGCGCGAATTCCGGCCAGCCCGTAGAGCTTCGTCAGGCTGCGCACGACGATCAGTCCCGGACGCTCACGATCGCCGGCGAGGGACTCGGACTCACCCGGAACGAACTCGATGAACGACTCATCGATCACCACCGGACGATCGGGACGGGCGAACTCGCGCAGGACCGCGGCTGGCGTGAGCGTGCCAGTCGGGTTGTTCGGGTTTCCGGCGACGATCAGATCCACATCCTCGGGAACTCGCTCGGGCGCCAGCGTCCAGTTTTCAGGGCCAAGTGGAACCCTGACGATTTCGGTGCCCACCGCCCGCAGCGCCGCCTCGGGTTCGGTGAATCCCGGATGAACGCACGCAGCGCGGCGCGGGCGGATGGCGTGGGCAAGCAGCCAGAATGCTTCACAGGCGCCGTTGAGCAACAGCACTTCGTTCGAATCGCGGCCATGTCGCGCGGCGATAGCCGCGCGGGCCACGCGATCGTCAGGGTACCGCGCCCGGTCGGCGACCCCGGCCTCGAGCGCCTGTTGGAGCCATCCGGGGTCCGCGTCCGGCCACAGGCACGTGGCGAAGTCAAGTGCGCCGGGGGACGCAAGCGCGTCGCCATGCAGTCTCAGGTTCACGTCGCGGTCCTGCGAGCGAGCGCCGCAAACGCGGCCGCGGCGGTCATCTCGACGGCACGAGCGAGCTTCACCGCCCGAGCGATGTCCTCGACCGCCGGCGGCCGACCGGTCCCGAGTGTGGCTCGCCATTCGCTCCCGTGACCATAGTGGTTGAGCCCGCCGAGCCGCACCGACAGCGCACCCGCGAAGGCTCCTTCAACAAGGCCGGCGTTGGGACTCGGATGGGCGCGCCCGTCGACGAAGGCGTCTCGCCACGCGCGGCGTGTGCGACCTCCGACCAGCGGTGCCAACAACGCAGCACTCACCGCCGCCACCCGCGCGGGTGGCCAGTTGGCAAGATCATCGGCACGGGCGGCCGCCCAGCCGAACTCCCGATGGCGGTCGCTGCGATGGCCGACCATCGCGTCAAGCGTGTTGATCGCCCGGTAGGCGGCGGCGCCAGGCGCCCCCAACGCAGCCGCCCAGAACAGCGGAGCGACAACGGCGTCGCTCGCGTTCTCGGCGACCGACTCCACGGCTGCGCGGCACAATTCGGGGACGTCCAGCATGGTCGGGTCGCGCCCGACCAGCGTCGGCGCCAGCGCCCGCGCGGCTGCGAGATCACCAGCTTCGACGTGGGTCGCGAGCCGACTTGCGGCCGTGTCCAATGAGCGTCCGCCGAGGGTCGTCCAGATCACGATGGCGCGAAACGCAAACCGCGCGTGGCGCCACGGGAGCAGCGTGCGGTCGACGGCGCGGGTCGCGAGTGTCGTCGCCGCGATCATGCCGCCCGCGAACAGCATCCCCGCCGCACGGCTCGGCCGCCAGCACCGCCGCTCGAGCGCGGTTGCCAGGAGGCCGAATCCGGCCACGGGGTGCCACCGTGCGGAATCACCGAGCAGGCGATCGAGCACCCAGCCGGTCGCGATTGCGAGCGCCATCAGAAGTCGAGCCCACGGCGAGCCTTGATCCCGCGATCGTAGGCGTGCTTGAGCTTGCGCATCTCCGTGACGGTATCGGCGATCTCAATCAGCTCGGCCGGGGCGTCGCGGCCTGTGATGACGATGTTGACCTGTTCGGGCCTCCCGGTGATCGCGGCAATCACCTCGGCCGACGGGATCCATCCCCACCGCATCGGATAGGTCAGCTCGTCGAGGACGACGAGCTGGTGCTGACCCGCTCCAATCGTCGCGGCGGCAAGCTCCCAGGCCGCGCGTGCGCGACCTTCGCTGCGGTCGAGGTCGGGTGACTCCCAGGTGAATCCGTCGCCGCCCTTTAGCCAATCGACACCGAGTTCCTTGGCGATCCGCTCTTCGCCGACGACCCACTTATCGGACTTGATGAACTGGATCACGGCCACGCGCCAGCGACGTGCCACACCGCGCATCACGATGCCAAACGCCGCAGTCGACTTGCCCTTGCCGTCGCCCGTGTTGACCAGTATCAGCGAGCGCTGCCGCTGTTTCGGCGCAGGCGGGCCCGCCGGTCTAACGCCCGGCGGCCGCGGGTGCTCGCTCACATGGCCGCCTTCGTCGCCAGCAGCGCGTCCAGGGACAGGTGCGCCTCGGCGGCATCGCCGAGTTCGTCGAGTGCCTGCTCGAGCGATCGCGATGGCGCACGCCCGAGCAGCGCTCGGACGACCGTGGTGGACTCGAATGCCCCGTGCAGATAGATCCCCAGGATCGGACCGTCGGCGAAGCCGAGACCTTCGGGCAGAGCCTGAGTCACCGGCCGTATGGTCTCGGTGCGACCGTGCCGGATCTCGTAGCCACTGATCTCTAGTCCGCTGAGCGCCGCCCACGGAGCCAGCATCGGCGCGAAGGTGGCGGTTGTACGTTCAGTGCGTTTTCTCGGCGCGAACGTCGTGCGAAGGCCGAGCAGCCCCAGGCCGCCGATGCTTCCGCCGGCGTCACCATCGTTGTCGAGCCGCTCGCCGAGCATCTGCATTCCGCCGCAGATACCGAGGACCGCCTGACCACGCGTGGCGCGCCGGCGCACCTCCTCGGCGAGCCCGGTGCGGTAGAGCCAACCGAGGTCGGCAGCGACGTGTTTGGAGCCGGGCAGAACGACCAGCTCGGCACCCTCCAGCTCGCCCGGCTCCCGCGCCCAGCGCAGCGCGCCAAGCAGCTCCAGGGGCTTGAACTCATCGAGGTTGGAGGCAGTCGGGTAGCGGATTACGGCCACGGTCGTATCGGCGGACGATGGCGTCGCCGGCTCGGCCGCGCCGTCCTCGTCCGGAAGTCCGTGATCGAGCCACGGAAGCAAGCCGAGCGTTGGAACCCCGGTCAGCTCCCGCAAGGTAGCCGGGCCGGGATCGAGCAGCGACGGGTCGCCGCGAAACTTGTTGAGCACGAACCAGGCGATTCGACTGCGCTCATCATCGAGCAGCAGTGCCCAGGTGCCGTAAAGATGCGCGAACGCTCCGCCCCGGTCGATGTCGGCGACGAGCAAGACGCGGGCATCCGCGGCGGCAGCGGTCCGCATGTTCGCCAGGTCCGTGTCCCGTAGGTTGATCTCGGCCGGACTTCCGGCACCCTCGATCAAGACCAGCTCGTGCTCTTCGAGGAGCTCCTCGAGGGCGGCTGCAACCGGCGGCCACAGGTGGCACGAACGGTCGCGCCAGGACAGGTCCGAGAGCCTGGATTCGGTGCGCCCGAGCACCACGACCTGACTGCGAGCATCGCCCTCCGGCTTGACCAGCACCGGGTTCATCCGCACATCCGGCTCGACGCCTGCGGCCAGAGCCTGTAGGTACTGGGCTGTACCGATCTCGCCGCCGGTGACGACCCGGGCGTTATTTGACATGTTCATCGCCTTGAAGGGGACGACATCGACGCCGCGACGGCGCAGCGCCCGCGCGAGCGCCGTCGTCACGAGGCTCTTACCGGCCGAGCTCGAGACACCCTGAACCATCAATGCAGTCATGATCGCCTGGGGAGGACGAAGATGTCGCCGTCGATGTGGAGGATCCGTACGTCGGCCTGATAGCAGCCGGCGATTGTGTCCTCCGTCAGGACCTCGTGGGGGATGCCGTCGGCAACCACGCGTCCGCGGTCGAGCATGATCAGCCTGTCTGCGTATTGGCCGGCGAGGCTGAGGTCGTGCATAGCGCTGATCACAGTCAGGCCGTCCTCCCGGCGAAGCTCGTCGAGCAATTCGAGCGCTTCCTGCTGGCGGCCGAGATCCAGCGCGCTTGTGGGCTCGTCGAGCAGGAGGATTGGCGCAGCCTGCGCGAGGGCGCGAGCGAGCACGACGCGCTGGCGCTCGCCTCCGCTCAGCGATCCGAGCGAGCGGTGGATGAATTGGGTCAGCGCGAGCCGATCGATCGCCTGGGCCGCCGCGAGCCCGTCGGCCTCGCGCTCAACGCCGAGGTAGCCGATGTGCGGTGTCCGTCCGAGCAGCACGTACTCGGCGACCGTCAGCGCGGGCGGGGTCTCCGGCAGTTGCGGCACCAGCGCGATGATCTTGGCGAGTTCACGTCGCTTGGTCAGCGGCTGCTCGCGCCCCTGCAATCGGATCGTGCCAGTCGCCGGCACCAGTCCGGCGAGCGCTCGCAACAGGCTTGTCTTGCCGGCGCCGTTGGGGCCGATCAACCCCGCCCATTCGCCGTGCTCGAGGGCGATCGAGGCGCGGTCGACGGCGACCGTGTCGCCGAGCCTGACCGACACCTCGCGAGCGTCGACCGTGGTCCTCACAGGTCGACCCACCGACTGCGTCTGAGCACGACCGCGAAGAACGGTGCACCGAAGAAGGCCGTCACGACCCCGATCGGTAGCTCGGCCGGGGAGAGGACCGTCCGCGCCAGTACGTCGGCCAGCACCAGAAATCCTGCGCCAACCATCAGGGAGAGTGGCACGATCGCCCTGTAGCTGGAGGAGACCAGCAGCCGAATCGTGTGCGGGACGATGATTCCGACGAACCCAATAAGCCCGCTGAACGCCACGGCCGCCGCCGTGCCGATTGTGGCGGCACCGACGATCGTCAGTCGCGCCCGCTGAACGTTGACTCCCAGGCTGGCCGCTTCCTCGTCGCCGACGGTGAGCACGTCCAAAATCCGCCGGTGCGCGACCAGAACGATCGTGCTCACCACGACCCACGGCGCCGCCAACAACACCTGGTGCCACGTGGAGCCGTCAAGTCCACCGAGAATCCACGCGTAGACCTCCTGCAGCGTCTCCGACTGCCGCTGCTGCAGGAATGTCTGGACAGCGGTCATGAAGGCAGCCACGGTCACGCCAGCGAGGATCAGGGCGCCTGTGCCCCCCTGCCGTGCGACCGACCTACCAAGGAGATAGGCGATCGTCACTCCGGCGAGCCCGCCGACGAACGCGGCCAATGGCAGCAACTCCCCTCCTGCGGCAGCTGGGAGGAAAGCGATCACGATCGTCGCTCCGACTCCGGCACCCTCCGAGACGCCAAGCAGGTACGGATCGGCGAGCGGATTGCGGAAGGTGCCCTGGTAGGCCGACCCGGCGACCGCCAGCATCGCCCCGACAAGCAGGCCCATCGCGACCCGGGGGGCGCGGATCTGCCAGACGATCGCGCTTTGAATCGACGTCAGCGGCGAGTGGATGCCCAGCAAAGGAACGTGCGATAACGCCGCGCGCGAGATCGCAGAAGCGCTGATCGGGTAGGGGCCGATCCCCAACCCGACCAACGCCGCGACGGTCGCGAACGCGAGCGCGCCGACCGCCCACAGCGGGGGCAATCCGCGCGATCGAACCGCCGGCGGCTGCGCGATCGCGTCGGCGAGCTCGGCGGCCGTCGCCGCGTGCTCGCCGTGGACCGTCACTTTTGCGCCTCGACCTTCCGCACCTCGCGCGCCACGTCAGCCAGGAAATCGACGATCCGCGGCCCCCACTCCGAGGCGATCGTGTCGTTCACCGCCAGTACGTCGTGGTCTCTGACAGCGCCGATCTCGCTCCAGCCGGGTCGCTTCTCGATCGTCTTCACCGACTGGCCGCAGCAGACGGTGTCGGCCAGGACGATCAGGTCGGGATCCGCGGAAACGACGTATTCACTCGAGAGCTGCGGGTACGCGGCCGTCTTCGGCGCCTTGTCGGCGATGTTCCTGAGGCCCAGCAGCGAGTAGATCTGACCCACGAACGTCCTCGAACTGGCGGAGTAGAAGGTCTGATCCAGCTCGTGGTAGACGGTGACCGGCGGTTTGGTTCGCTTCACCGACCGTATGATCGTCGCGACCCGGTGCTTCAAGCGCCGGACCAGCTGGCCCGCTTGCTCGCTGCGGCCGGTGACGGCGCCGAGGTCCTGCATCTGTGCGAAGGCATCGTTCAGATTCTCCGGCGCCGGCAGGAGCAGCACCGGGATGTGCAGCGCGCCAAGCTGGGAGGCGATGTGGTGGATGTTGTCCGCGATCACGACCAGATCGGGTCGGTAGGTCGCGATCGCCTCGGCGTTGGGGTCGAAGGCCGACAGCCTGGTGGTCGGCGCCGCCTTTGGATAGGTCGAGTACTCGTCCGCGGCAACCACCTGCTTGCCGGCGCCGACCGCGAAAAGATCCTCGGTCGAGGCGTCGGTCATCGACACGACTCGCTCCGCGACCTTCGGCAGCGGTACCCCGTTCAACGATTTGGGACCGGCCGCGTGCCCGACCGAGGCGGCGCGATCCGCGCTGGCCGTAACGGGCGCCAAACCGCCGGCTAGGAGCGCCGAGAGGGTGGCGATCGCCAACGCCCATTTGAGGCGATGTGACCGGGCCGGATTCGTCTGCATGTGATACCTCCGCGAGAGTGCGAAGGGAGGTGGCTCGTCGGCAACACCGCCGCACGATCCGCCCTTCCTCCGAGGGCTTGTCGTATCGGTGTCGTGCAGGCGACCTGGCTCATCCCCCATGGGGGGCATCACAGTTGCGGGACAGCGCCGGGTTCTCACCGGCCTTCGCTGTTCGACACCGGTCGGGGATATGTGCCCGACGGACGGCAGTCTACGCGGCGGCGCTCAATTCGGGGCCTGGGACGCCGGCGATGCCCCAGGTTCCCGGCAGCGAGATTGGGTCAGCGAGAGGCCTTCTTGAGGTCGCCGCGGGCCTTGCCAATTGTCTTGAGTTTCATCTTCAGCTACCCGGAGAACGTGTCCGGGACGCACGGAGGCGGCGTCCGCCCCGTGACGGCGCCCTTATCCTGTGGCGATGCCCTCGGCTCGTGGGCGCTCTGTCAGCGCCGCCTCCGGACCGGCGGTCGGCCTGCACCTTCAGGGGCGATACGGGATCGAGGTAGCAGCGGTGTCAGAGCTCGATGCCGGAGTCTTCCGCGTCGACCGGCGCGGCGAACCATCGTGGGTCGCGCGGGTGTTTCCCGCTGCGCGCGCGGCAGACGATGTGGCGGCCGAGGCGGAGCTGCTGCAGGCCCTGGAGCAGGGAAACTTTCCGGCCGAACGGTGCGCGCACGACGAGCCGGTGTCGAGCTGTGACGGCCAGACGGTGCTGGTCACCGAGTTCGTCCCGGCGGCGCCAGCGCTGAAGCCGGGCCGGCCGGCGGCGCTGCTCGGAGCGATGTTGGGGGCGTTGCATTCGCGGCCAGGGACCCGGTTCCGACGCGGCGGCGCCTGGCACCACCTGTCGTTCACCGGCGGCCCACGCGAGGAGATCGCGGCCGCCGGCGAACTGCTCGATGACTCGCTCGGCGACGTGCCGGCCCGGCAACTGGCGGCGTTCGACCGTCTCCGCGACGCGGTCGAGCGGGCCGACGATTGCGACGACCTGCCGCACGCGCTCGTCCACCCCGACTTCGTCCAGGCCAATGCGATTCCCACCCCGGACGAACGGTTGGTGATCGTGGACTGGACCGGCGCGGGCCGGGGACCCCGGCTATGGTCGCTCGGCTTGATGCTGTGGGCGATGGGAGCTCGCCACCCCCGGTTGGTCGAGGTCGCTGTATCGCGCTACCGCAAGCGGATCTCGCTCGAACCCGAGGAACTGGCCCGGCTGGAGGGCGCGATCGCCGGCCGACCCTTGATGCTCGACTGCTGGGCGTTCTGTCACGGCCGCCTGTCGCTGGCCGCGACCGTCGAACGGATGGACGCAAACAGCGAGCTGGCGACAAGGATCGCCGCCCAGGCGCGACTGGAGTTCACGGCCGTCTAGCTACGTGCCCCGGGGCACGACCGTAACTCGGCAAGCGACCGCAGCGGCGGTGGGGGTCTCCGGGAAACGGTCGCTCAGCGACCCCCGAGCCGCAACCCCGTTTGAGGCAGCGCGCGGTTGCCGACTTATGGTCGTCCGCATCACCCCCTCCGCGGCCCCCACGGCTCCATACCGGCGCGACGATCGCGGGCGACAGCCCCCCGCCCTGCCGATCAGTCGAGCTGCTCGTACGCCGGAATCGTGAGGAACGGAACAAAGTCCTCGGAGAGCGCGACCTGCTCGAAGAGCCTGCGCGTCTCCTCGGGCCGTCCCTCGCGCCAGGTCTCTTCCCCGACCTCGTCGCGGATCCGCTCGAGCTCTTGATTGAGCATCATCGCGACCAGCTCGCGGGTGATCGTCCGGCCGTCCTGGAGTTGCGCGCGGTGATGGATCCACTGCCAGATCTGGGAGCGGGCGATCTCGGCCGTCGCGGCGTCCTCCATGAGGTTGTTGATCCCAGCTGCTCCGCGCCCGCCGAGCCAGAACGAGATGTACTGGAAGCCGACCGAGATGTTGCCCCGCAACCCCGTCTCGGTGAGCGCGCCAGGGGTCGAAGCCACGTCGAGCAGGTCGGTCGCCGTGGTCCGGACGTCGTCGCGCTGGTGGTCGATCTGGTTCGGCCGGTCCCCCAGCCTGGCGTCAAAAGCAGCGATGGCGACCGCAACGACGTCAGGATGGGCTACCCAGGTCCCGTCAAATCCCAGGGACGCCTCGCGCTCCTTATCGGCGCGGACGGCCTCGATCGCGCGCTCGTTTGCTTCCGGGTCAGTGCGCGACGGGATCAGCGCCGCCATCCCGCCCATCGCGAAGGCGCCGCGGCGGTGGCAGGTCTTGACCAGCAACTGCGCGTAGGCCGACATGAACGGGACCGTCATCTTGACGTCGTTGCGGTCGGGCAGTACGAACTCCGGGCGCTCCCGGAAGGTCTTGATCGTCGAGAAGATGTAGTCCCAACGCCCGGCGTTGAGGCCATATGAGTGGTCCCGCAGTTCGTACAGAATCTCGTCCATCTGGAAGGCGGCCGGCAGGGTCTCGATCAGCACGGTCGCTCGAAAGGTCCCCTGCGGAAGCCCGAGCGTCCGCTCGGCGTCGGTGAGCACGTCGTTCCAGAGTCGCGCCTCGAGATGGTGCTCGAGCTTGGGCAGGTACAGGTAGGCGCCCGACCCGGCGTCGAGAAGGCGCCTTCCGCAGTGGAACGCAAACAGGCCGAAGTCCATCAGCGCGCCGGACAGCGGCGAATCGTCAAACCGAAGGTGCTTCTCGTCCAGATGCCATCCACGGGGTCGAACGAGCAGCGTGGCGGTGCGTTCGTTCAGCTCGTAGTGGCGACCATCGGAGCTCTCATAGGTGATCGTGCGGTCGATCGCGTCGATCAGGTTGAGATGTCCCTCCACCTGGTTGGACCAGCTCGGCGAGTTGGCGTCCTCGAAGTCGGCCATGAAACCTCTCGCGCCAGAGTTGAGCGCGTTGATCACAAGCTTGCGGTCCGTCGGGCCGGTGATCTCGACGCGACGGTCGAGGTAGTCATCGCGTGGCGGGGCGATCCGCCAATCGCCCTCGCGAATGTCTCTGGTCTCGGGGAGGAAGTCGAGGGTCCCACCGTTCAGAAGCTCCGCCTGACGCTCGTCGCGAGCGGCGAGCAGCTGCCGGCGGCGGTCACCCCACTGCCGGTGCAGCTGCTCGATGAACGCGAGCGCGTCGGAGGTCAGGATCTCGGCGCGCGCACGATCATCGAGTGCCACGTCGCTGAACGATGCGGTCATCAGGGCTGCTCCTTGAGGGTCTGGGGGTCGGCGCCGAGAGTCTGCGCGTAGGCGCGATCGAGGACCTGCACGGTGTGGAGGACCTGAAGATCACTGCGCTGGGCTTGCAGATGAGTGCGGATCTGGGCGATGCAGCCGATGTTCCCAGCGGCGATCAGCTCGGCGTCGGTGCCGCGCAGGTTGGCGGCCTTGCGAGCGCCGAGCCGGCGCGCGATCGCGGGCTTTTCGATGTTGTAGGTCCCGGCCGATCCGCAGCAGAGCTCCCACTCGGGAGGAGTGACGATCTCCAACCCCGGAATCGTTGCCAGCAGCGCGCGCGGGGCGTCGCGTACTCCCTGGGCGTGTGCCAGGTGGCACGCGTCGTGGTAGGCGACTCGCAGAGTCGCTACCGGCCGGGGGGCCTCGCCGAGACCGAGCTCGTGCAGGAACGACGCTATGTCGGTGACCGCGCCGCCGAAGCGGGCGGCGCGTGGCATGCTCGGGCTCGCCCCGGAAGAGCACTTCGTAGTCGTGCATCCCCGATCCACAGCCGGCGGTGTTGGTGATGATCGCGTCCACGTCATCGACGGCAAACGCCGCTAGGTTCCGGCGGGCGAGCGTCCGGGCCTGGTCGGCCTGGCCCGTGTGCAGGGCGAGCGCTCCGCAGCACCCCTGGCCGCGCGGGATAACGGTCTCGACGCCATTGCGGGCGAGCACGCGCAACGTCGCCCAGCCGATGTCGGGATCGAGCGCCTGCTGCACGCAGCCGGCGAGCAGCGCGACACGGGCCCGTCGGGGGCCCTGCGCCGGATGGAAGTCGGGCAGCGGACGGGGCGACGGCAGCGGCTGCTGGGGCAGCAGCGTCGAGCATCGCGCGCAGCGCCTCGGGAGAACTCGGCGAAAGCGCGGGCGTCGCGACAGCGGCTTGGCGAGCGCGCCCAGGCGGGCGGCGACACGAAACCTGCCCGGGTACGGGAGCGTGGTCTGGACGAGCAGGCGCTGCAGGCGCTGCAGCGGTTCGCGATCGCGTAGCGGCTCGGAGTAGGCGCGAAACGAGTTGATCAGCTCGCCGTACTGAACGCCCGACGGACAGGCCGTCACGCAGGCCTGACAGCCGAGGCAGTTGTCGAGGTACGGAAGCGCATCGTCGAGCTCGAGGGTTCCCTCGAGCACCCCCTTGGCGAGCAGGATCCGGCCGCGAGGAGAGTCCATCTCCTCGCCCAGCGTCACGTAGGTAGGGCAGGTCGGCAGGCAGAAGCCACAGTGCACGCACGCCTCACGGCGGTAGCGATCGGCTCTACCGCCGGTCCGAGGTCGTCAAGGGGAATCGCGTGGCGCATGATCAGGTCCGTTGGATCGTAAGCCGGTTATAGCCGGCTTACGATCCAACGCTCGAGCTCGAGGAAGCGGTATCGGGGGTCGATGGCAGCTGCAACCCTCGCCCCAAACGCCCCGCCCGTCGGCGGGCCCAGCAACGGACGGTCAACCGTCGCGCCCGCAGCACGACGCCCGGCATCCGCAGACTAATCAACACCGCGTCGAGTGCATCGATCCGGTCGATCGGGCAGGCGATCCAGCCGGTCGTACACGCGATCGCGTAGCGCACCTGGACACCCTCGAAGGCGGCGAGCGCACGAGCGAGCTCCAAGGCCCTGCTCGGCGAAAGACCGACCCGGATGACGCGCGTCGCCGAGCCGCACCCAACCGAACTCGGCGGCCTCGCGCCAGAGCTCCCGCTCCCCGTGTCCCGCGTGTACCCGATATGGAGCGTCGATCGAGTCAACGAGCCGGTCCGCTCGCGAAGCCGAGCAATTCAGGGAGCCGCCGAGCCGAGCGAGCAAGCTCCCGTCCGGGAGGACGTCGAGCGCGTCGAGGTTGACGCGGCCGCGAGCCAGGGTTGAAGCCGCGGCGATGGCGGAAGGAGTGTCGCCCAGCACGAACTCAGCCGTGGTCGTCGCCTGCGGTCGTGGGAACACCTTGACGGAGACCTGTGTGATCACGCCGAGGCGGCCGATCGACCCGACCATCAGCTTCGGGAGATCGAACCCGGCGGCATTCTTGACGACCCGCCCGCCGCCGGCGACGATCCGGCCCGTGCCGTCGACGAGCCTGCACGCCGATCACGAAGTCGCGGATGCCGCCATGGCGGAGCGCCCCTGCGCCCGAGACACCCGACGCAATGACGCCGCCGATCGTCGCGCCCGCACCCGCGAACGGCGGATCGAACGGGAGGTACTGGTCGTGCTCGGCCAGGGTCTGCGCGATCTCGGACACCGGCGTGGCAGCCAGTGCGGTCAGCGTGAGCTCGGCCGGGTCGTACTCGACGATGCCGCGTAACTCGGACACGTCGAGCAGCTCGACATCGTCGCGAGTCGTGGCCGAGAGCGCTGGTTTCGTCCCGCCGGCGAAAGGCAGCACATGGCTGCCCTCTGGGAGCTCGCGGATAACGTCGGAGATCTCCTCGGGCGAACGGGTCAACGCGATCATGTGTCCGGCTCCAGCATCTTGCCGCGGTTGGCGAGCTCGGCCGGATCGATCGAACGCCGGACGCGGCGCATCAGCTCGAGGTCGTCCTCGGAGAACATCAACGGCAGGAAGGCTCGTTTCTCGAGTCCGATGCCGTGCTCGCCGGTGATCGAACCGCCGAGCGCGATGCACAGCTGCAGGATCTCCCCCGCCAGGTCGTGTGCTCGCACCAGGGCGTCGCGGTCCCGGCCGTCGTAGAGGATCAGCGGGTGCAGATTCCCATCCCCGGCGTGGAAGACGTTCGCGACCCGGATCCCGGCCTCCTCGCTCATCCGGTCGATCTCGGCCAGAGCCTCTCCGAGGCGGGTGCGCGGCACGACTCCGTCCTGGACGAGGAAGTCCGGCGCCAGCCAGCCGACGGCCGAGAACGCGCTCTTGCGCCCCTTCCAGATCAGCGCGCGCTCATCCGGGTCCTCGGTCGATCGGACCGCGGTCGCGCCCGACCCCCGAAGCAGCACCTCGAGCCGCGCGGCGTCGGCCTCCACGACGCCGCGCTCCCCCTCCAGCTCCACGATCAGGAGGGCGCCGCACGGCGGATATTCCGGCTTCACGCATGCCTCTGCGGCCTCGATCGCGAGCGCGTCCATGATCTCGATCGCCACCGGCAGCAGGCCGGCCTTGACGATCTGGGCGACGGCGTCCCCAGCCGTCGGCAGACTCGGGTAGGCAGCCAGCGCGGTGCGCGTCGCCTCCGGGATCGGGATCAGCCGTAGCGTCACCTCGACCGCGATTCCGAACAATCCCTCCGACCCGCAGAACAGCCCGGCCCAATCCGGACCGACGTCCTCGGCGTGATCGCTCCCCAACTCCACCAGCTCGCCGTCGGGCAGAACCACCTTCATCCCCAGCACGTGATTGCTCGTCATCCCGTGTTTGAGACAGTGCGCGCCGCCCGAGTTGAAGGCGACGTTGCCTCCGATCGTGCAGACAGACTGGCTCGAGGGATCGGGCGCGTAGAGCAGGTCGTGCGGCGCCGCGGCGGCGCTCACCTGTGAATTGATCACCCCCGGCTGAACGACCGCGATCCGATCGTCCGGATCGATCCTGATGATCCGATTCAACCGGTTCAGCGCGATCACGATCCCATCCGGGATCGGGACCGAGCCGCCGGACAGCGACGTGCCGCTGCCGCGCGCGACAAACGGCACCCCAGCCCCGTGGCAGGCCCTGACCGCGTCGACGACGTCGTCGACAGATTCCGCGACGACGACCGCCAGCGGGAGCTCGCTGAAGGCCGTCAGGCCGTCCGAGCAGAACACGGCCAGCTGAGCAGGCTCGGTCAAGAGCCGATCGCCGAGGCCGGCCTCCACCAGGGCTTGGCGCGCCGGCTGAGCCCGAAGGCCAGCCGGCGCGACGGTCGCTTCGCCGCCCACGATTTTGCTCACGGTCGTCCCTGCGCCTCGACGGCGAACCCGGCGATGTCCTGCATCAGTGCGTATCCATGCTTTCGCCCCTCGGCGAGACTCGTCAGGATCAGTAAGCCGCGGTCTGCAGCGCCTATCGCCATCTCCTCGCGACCGAGGCGGTGGCGGCCGTCGTCTGGCCCCGGCTAGCGAAACGATACATCTCCGCTTCGGGCATCAGCTCCGGAGTGCTGCCTCCGGGTGCCGCGCGGCTCGCCTTCGTATGCTCGGATCGTGCGCCTCCAGCAATTCACCGAACGTGGCAGGGCTCCGACCGGCAATGGCCGCGCGTCAGCGCCCGCTCTGCACCTCGAGCGGCTAGTCAAGCGTTACCCCACCGGAACCGAAGCGCTCAAGGGCGTCTCGCTGACGATCGAGCAGGGCGACTTCTTCGGACTGCTCGGCCCCAACGGCGCCGGCAAGTCCACGCTGATCCACTGCGCAACGGGGCTGGCGCGGCCCACCTCCGGGAAGGTGGAGATCTTCGGGCATGACGCCATCCATCACTATCGGGAGGCGCGTCAGGCAATCGGCTTGGCACCGCAGGAGATCAACCTCGACCAGTTTCTGACGGTCGAGGAGACGCTCGACTATCACGGCGGCTACTTCGGGATGCCACGCGCGGACCGCCGCGAGCGGGCCGCCGAACTGCTCGAGGCGTTCTCGCTGACCGACAAGCGCAACGAGCGCACGCGCTTCCTGTCCGGAGGGATGAAACGGCGGATCACGCTCGCGCGGGCGCTGATGCATCGACCGAGGCTGCTGATTCTCGACGAGCCGACGGCCGGGGTCGACGTC
Source organism: uncultured Solirubrobacterales bacterium (assembly GCA_963805095.1). Lineage (GTDB taxonomy): Bacteria > Actinomycetota > Thermoleophilia > Solirubrobacterales > Solirubrobacteraceae > Palsa-465. The sequence continues at coordinate 855,900 of CAWDSW010000003.1, read as the reverse complement.
GAGCTGCGCCTCGAGCTCTGGCACTACATCCGCCGGACAAACGAGCTGGGGACGACGCGTGCTGCTCACGACCCACTACCTCGAGGAAGCCGAGCAGCTCTGCAATCGGATCGCCTTCATCAACCATGGTCTCCTCGCCGCGACGGGCACGAGCGATTCGCTCGCCACGACCTACGGGGTGGGCAGTCTCGAGGACGCATATCTGGAGCTGGTCGGTCGCCGGGAGCTCTCCCGTGCCGACGTGACGGCCGAGGTGTCGTGACCACCGGGCAGATCCGCGTGCTCGCGCTCGTTCGGCGCGAGGTCAATCGCTTCATGAAGATCAAGCGCCAGACCATCGGCGCGCCGCTGCTCGAGACGTTCCTCTACGTCTCGATCTTCGGCGCCGCGCTGGGCTCGCGGATCCATCAGCTCCACGGGTTCCGCTACGTCGTGTTCGTCATCCCAGGCCTGGTGATGATGGCCTGGGCGATCAACGCCTTCGCCAACAACAGCTCCTCGATCCTCCAGCAGAAGTTCCAGCGAGCGATCGACGACCAGCTGTCCTCGCCGGCCTCACCCGGCGAATTGCTCCTCGGCTTTGCGTTCGGCGGGTTCCTGCGAGGAGCGATCGTCGCGACAATCACCTGGATCGTCGCGGCCGCCCTTGTCGGCCTCCCGCTCGCCGAGCCGCTGATCCTGATCCCGTCGCTGCTGCTGGTCGGGATGTTCTTTGCCCAGGCCGGCGTGTTCGTCGGCGCCCGCGCGGAGAGCTTCGACGACGTCGCGCTCTACCAGCAGTTCGTGCTGCAACCGCTGATCTTCCTGGGCGGAGTGTTCTACTCCGCCTCACTCCTGCCAGAGCCGTTCGCGACGCTCACTCGTTTCAATCCCGTCTACTACATGATCGCGCTGGTGCGCTACGGCTTCCTCGGGTATCGCGAGACCAGCATCGCCGTGTCGTTTGCAGCGCTGACCCTGGCCACCGCGGTGGTCGCCGCGGTGAACTTCCGCATGTTCGATCGCGGAACGCAGCTGCGCGCCTGACGCGTTTCTCGCGGAGTCGGCGCGCCCGGGATCGCCCCGGGAGGGTGCTGTTCGCCGACAACGCTCGTCACTCACGCGGTTCGTATGATCAGCGGTAATGGCGCGGCGACGGCTGGAAGGGCTGGAGCGCGTGTTGGGGGTCAACGCGCTGTTCGCCACGGCGTACGGGAACGTCGGAAGCTCGGTCTATTACGCGCTCGGCCTGGTCGCCTCGTATGCCCTTGGGCTTACCCCGGTCGTCTTCATCATCACCGGGATCTTCTTCGTCTTCACGGCTGCGACATACGCGGAGGCGACGACGATGTATCCGGAGGCGGGTGGCTCATCGAGCTTCGCGCGGCACGCCTTCAACGAGTTCTGGTCGTTCTTCGCCGCGTGGGCGCAGCTGCTCACCTACGTCGCGACGATCGCGATCTCGGCGTTCTTCGTACCCCACTACCTCGGCGGGCTGTTCTGGCCGGCGCTGCGTCACTCGCCGGGCGACATCATCTTCGGCTGCGGCGTGATCGTGGTCCTCGGCGGGATCAACATCGTCGGCGTCCGCGAGTCCACCGGCGTGAACATCGTCCTCGCGGTGATCGACTTCCTGACGCAGTTGCTACTGGTGATCATCGGGATCTTCCTCGTGCTCTCGCCGTCGATCTTGGTCGACAACGTGCATTTCGGCGTCGCTCCGACTTGGAGCAACCTGCTGATCGCGCTCCCGATCGGGATGCTCGCGTACACCGGCATCGAGACGGTCTCGAACATGAGCGAGGAGGCGCGGGACTTCGCGAGCACGGTCCCTGCCGCGATCAGCCGCGTCCGAATCGCGGTGTTCGCGATCTATTTCACGCTGCCGTCGGTCGCGCTCTCGGCGCTGCCGGTGTATCGCACGGCATCCGGTGGCTATCAGACGAAGCTGGGCGTTTCGGAGGAGAACGGAGGCTTCGCGGGCGACCCCGTGCTGGGCGTGGTCAAGCAGCTCCATCTAGGTGTGGCGCAGCATGTCGCGGAGACCTACGTCGGCCTGTTGGCGGCCACGATCCTGTTCTTGGGCACCAACGCCGGGCTGATCGGTGTTTCGCGCCTGGTGTACTCGATGGGAGTCCACCGGCAGATGCCCGACGCTCTGCGCAGGTTGCACCCACGATTCCGCACTCCGTGGATCGGAATACTCGTTTTCTGCGGGTTCGCGATCCTCGTCTGTCTGCCGGGCCAGGCCAATTTCCTTGGCAGCGTGTACTCGTTCGGCGCGCTGCTGTCGTGGACGATCGCGCACCTGGCGGTCACACGATTACGCTTCAAGCTCCCCGATGCCGAGCGTCCTTACCGAGGCCCGGGGAACTGGCGCGTTGGCGGCGTCGATTTGCCGCTGTTCGCGATCGCCGGCGGGTCGTTCACCGCGATCGCGTTCGTCGTGATCGTCGTACTGCACCCGGTCGTGGCCGTGGTCGGCGTCGGCTGGCTGCTCGTCGGCGTACTGATGTACCTGTGGTTTCGCCACCACCATGGCCTTGATCTAACCTCGACCCACAAGGTCGTGATCCCGCATTCGGTCGTCGACCGAGAAGTCGAGTACGACTCCGTGCTGATCCCGGCGGTCGACGGGCATTACGACGAGAACGTCCTGGCGACCGCCGCCAAGCTCGCCGCCCGCGGAAAGAGCGGCATCCACGTACTGTCCCTGGTGACGGTCCCGTACGCCCTGCCGATTGACGCGCGTCTCCAGAAGGAGTTCATGCAGGCAGAATCGGTGATCGACCAGGCCCGAATCCAGGGCGGCCGTCGAGTGTCCGGACACATCGAGCGCGTCCGGGCCGGACAGGCGGGGCGCCGCATCATCCAGGCAGCCACTGAAATGCACGCGACCGCGATCGTGATGCCGCTACCGCATCGTTCGAACGGCGCGTCCCCATTCGGAAAGACCGTGGAGTCGGTGCTCGCCGCTCGGCCGTGCCGGGTCATTCTCGAGTCATCCCCTGGCTGAGCCACCATTCTCGAGTCATCCCTGGCTGAGCCACCCCTTACAGGCGCCGGGGCGCCCGCGACGGAATCGCGGACGCCCCTGGTGCCCAGCTCGTAGTGCTTACGCGGCGACCGGCGCCGCCTCGGTCAGCTCGAGCACGATCGGCTGGTCGGACCCGACTCGCGCCGTGACACGCGCGCCGTCGGTCAGGGTGCCGTCTAGGATCGCCCGAGTCAGCTCCTTCTCGAGCGTCCGGCGCAGGTGTCGCTTCAGCGGCCGCGCACCGAACTCGGCATCGAAGCCCTCCCGGGACAGCCGCTCCACCAGTTCCGGCTCGACCGTGAGCTCGATCCCGTGCCCTGGCGCAGCCGATCCGAGATCCGGGCGACGATCAGCTCGCCGATCCGGGTGATCTGCTGCTCCGACAGTGGCTCGAACGTGATGATCTCGTCGATCCGGTTTAGGAACTCCGGCAGGAACGCTCGCTTGGCGGCTTGCAGCATCCGCTCGCCGGCTTCGGGAACGGCTGCCGCGTCTGCGGTGAAGCCGATCCCGCGTTTCGCCTGCCCGGCACCGAGATTCGAGGTCATGACCACGACCGTGTTGGTGAAGTCCACCGTGCGGCCCTCACCGTCGGTCAAACGACCGTCGTCGAGCACCTGCAGGAGGATGTTCCAGACGTCCGGATGGGCCTTCTCGATCTCGTCGAGCAGGATCACGCTGTACGGCCGTCGCCGCACCGGCTCGGTCAGCTGGCCGCCGTCGCCGTACCCGACGTAGCCGGGGGGCGAGCCGATCAGCCGCGCGACCGTGTGAGGCTCGCGGTACTCCGACATGTCGATCCGCACAAGCGCCTTCTCGGTCGCGAACAACCGCTCGGACAGAGCCTTGACGAGCTCGGTCTTGCCGACGCCCGTCGGGCCCATGAACAGGAAGCTGCCCAGTGGCCGGTCAGGCTCGGCCAGACCCGCCCGCGCGTGACGCACGGTCTCTGCGACCGCGTGGACGGCGGCGTCCTGACCGATCACACGTCGGTGCAGGTCGTCCTCGAGCGTCTCCAGCCGCTCCAGCTCGGCCGCCACCAACTCGCCGACCGGGATCCCGGTGCGGGTCGCGACCACCTCGGCGATCTCGCGCTCGCCCAGTATCGGCAGAGTGTTGTCAGCGGTGTCCGCGGGGATGTCAGCGATGTCCAGGGCCGCGTCAGTGGCGTCCGGCGCACCGCGGCCGTCACCGTCATCTGCAGCCGCGACCGCTGTGGCTGCTGTCGGCTCGGTCAGCCGCCGCTGTAGCGAATCGATCCGAACCTTGATCTCGGCCGCATCCTCGTATGCCTCGGCGTCGACGGCAGCCTGCTTCTCAGCCTTCAGGTGCTGGATCTCAGACCGCAGCTTGGCCTCATCGGAGCCCTCGTCACGCAGCCGCAGCCGCGCCGCGGCCTGGTCGACGAGGTCGATTGCCTTGTCGGGCAGGCGGTACTCGCTGATGTAGCGGTCTGACAGCCGAGCCGCAGCCTCCAGCGCCAGCGTCTGAGATCTTCACGCCGTGATGCTGCTCGTAGCCGGCCCGGATTCCGCGCAGGATCTCGATCGTGTCGGCCACCGAAGGCTCGTCGACCATCACCGCGGAGAACCGCCGCGCGAGCGCAGCGTCGCGCTCGATCTTGCGGTATTCGGCCAGCGTGGTGGCGCCGATCATCCGCAGAGTGCCGCGCGCCAGCCTCGGCTTCAGCATGTTGGCCGCGTCCATCGCTCCCTCCGCGCCACCGGCGCCGAGCACGGTGTGCAGCTCGTCGACGAACAGGATCACGTTGCCATTCGAGTTCTCGACCTCGGCGAGCAGAGCCTGCAGTCGCTGCTCGAAGGCGCCGCGGAACTGCGTACCGGCGACCATCCCGGCCAGATCGAGCGCGACCACCCGCACGCCATGCAGGGACTCGGGCACCTTTCCGTCGGCGATCCGCAGGGCCAGACCCTCGGCGATCGCCGTCTTGCCAACGCCGGCCTCGCCGATCAGAACCGCGTTGTTCTTGCGCCGGCGGCTGAGGATCTCGACTACCTGCTCGACCTCCGCGTCACGGCCGATTACGGGGTCGATCCGCCCGACGCGCGCATCGGCGGTCAGGTCGTGGCCGAAGTGATCGAGAGCAGGGGTCTGCGAGCGCCGCCCTGCCGTCTGCTGGCGTTGGCGTACGGTCCCCTGAGCGGAATTGCCCGGATCGGCGCCGGCCGCGCCAACCTGAGCGTTCGCGCTCGTGGCTGCGCCGCCGAACAGCTGGCCCAGCAGTCCACCAGGAACACCCTCGGGGAAGCCGGGAAGGCCACCGCCCTGGGCACCCATCATGTCGCGGGCGCACTGATCGCAGACGGCGCCGTCGCGGCGCTCGCCGCTCGTCGCATAGCGCACCTGCACCGCTGCCGGCCTCTCGCCGCATACGTCGCAGATGCGGACGCTGTCATCCTTGTTATTAGAAAATTCCATCGGTTTGGCTCCCAAAATCTAAGTCAGTACGAGATAGATCGTATCGAAAAATGGTTGTCCCCGCAAGTGCTCTGAAACGGACCAGCGGCGCACCCGGCAACCTGACCAACGCTCGATGCGATCCTGGTCGCGTGGACCATCTCCGCCCAGACAGGCCGTCGCCGATCTCGTGGCTCAAGTCGCTGCCAAACGGGACTGGAAGGCAGAGATGGCTGAGCTACGGGTCGAGCGCGACGAACTCGTCTTGCACCTGACTAACGCGGAGAAGTTGGAGGGCGTTCACGGCGATAGCGCAGGCTGGTGGTCTCACACCCAGGATCGCCAGACTTCTTGTTCAGCGGCAAGCTGACGGGCAAGCTGTTGTCATGAACAAGACCTCATTCATCGGCGACAAACCCGTCAACCGGATCGGCTTCGGTGCGATGCAACTAGCCGGCCCTGGCGTATTCGGCCCGCCGCGCGATCCGAACGCCGCCCGCGCCGTGCTGCGCCGCGCGGTCGAGCTCGGCGTCAATCACATCGATACCGCTCAGTACTACGGTCCGGACGTCGTCAACGACCTGATCCGGGACGCTCTGTACCCCTACCCGGACGATCTGAAGCTCGTCACGAAGGTCGGCGGTCGACGAGACGAGCGGGGGGCGTGGCTGCCCGCCCAGAGCCCGGCCGAATTGCGCGCCGGCGTCGAGGACAACCTCCGGTCTCTGCGGGTCGAACGAATGGACCTCGTGAACCTCCGTCTGATGGACGACCGGCCGTCGGGCGACCTTCTGGCCGAGCAGCTCGGGGCGCTCGAGGATCTCCGTGGCGAAGGCAAGCTCGATCTGATCGGCATCAGCGAGGCGAGTACCGGTGCCGTCGGCCGCGCGCTCGAGCTCGTCGACGTCGCCGAGGTCCAGAACTCATACAGCGTCGTAAACCGCGGAGGTGAGGACGTGCTCGAGCTCTGCATGGCGCTGGAGATCGCGTTCGTCCCCTACTTCCCGCTCGGCTCGGCATTTACCGGTGGGCCGAAACGGCTGGCAGAAGACCCCGTCATCGCCGGCGTCGCGAACCGACACGCGGTCACGGCCACACAGGTCGCGCTCGCGTGGCTGCTGTACCGCTACGAGCGGATTCTGCTGATTCCCGGTACCAGCTCGGTGGAGCACCTGGAGGAGAACATGGCAGCGGCAGATGTTCCGCTCGACGAGCAGGACCTTGGCGAACTCGATAGCGCTACCCAGCTGGGCGATCCGCTCCCGACCCACAACTGAGACCTCCCGACGCTCAGAGCGTCGCGAGCGCCGCGCGAGTAGCGCCATCGGCAGGCGTGTAGATGGCCAAGCGCAGCTCCGGCTGGCCCGTCGGCACGGTCTGCGCGTGGTGCAGGCGCAGCGTGCCGAGGTGTGGGTGCTGCATGACCTTGGTGCCTCGCTGGGTGTCGATCACCTCGTGCTCGATCCACCACTCGCGGAACCGCGAGCTGTGTCCGCGGAGCCGCTCGACGAACTGCTCGTACTCGCGCTCGCCCGCATGGCGGGCGTACTCGGCGCGAAATCGGGCAAGCGTGTTGCGAGCGGTTTCCTGGCGCTGTGCCGACATGCCTCCCTCGCCCGGGTCGACCAGCAGCCACCACAGCAGGTAGCGCCTGTCGGGAGGCAAATGCTCGGGGGACCCGAGCACCACCGACGCCGATCGGTTCCAGGCGAGGATCTTCGTCATCGGTCCCAGCAGATAGGCCGGATGGGGGTGCATCGAGTTCACCAGGGCGACCAGCTGCTCGACATCGTCAGTTAGCCCGTTCCGATCGGTGCCTGCCACGTCGTCCGCCAGCGGAAGCTCGGTTCGGGCGAGAGCGAACAGGGTCCGCCGCTCGGCGGGGTCAAGTCGCAGCGCGAGCGCGAGCGCGTCAAGGACCTCGGGCGACGGGTTGATGTCACGCCCCTGCTCGAGCCACGTGTACCAGGAGACGCCGACCCCTGCCAGTGCGGCGAGCTCCTCGCGCCTGAGTCCGGGCGTCCGGCGGCGCCCTCCGTTGCCAGGGAGTCCGACATCCGCCGGTGACAATCGAGCCCGCCGCGAGCGCAGAAAAGCCCGCAACTCGTCGCGCCGGATTGGTGACGAGGAGACCGCCATGTTCGACCCAGCGAATGTAGCTGGCATCGCGTTCCGGCTGCGTGCGTATTTGGACGCTTTTTGTTTGCAACCGGTTGCAATGGGCGACCGCTTCGGCTAGGGTTGTAACCGGTTGCAGATGGTCACTGAACGAGTTCAGACAATCGCCGACATCGCCCGTATCGCGGGCGTTTCCAAGGCGACCGTGTCGCGCGCGCTGAACGACAGCCCGCTCGTTAGCGTCCCTACGCGCGAGCGCGTGTGGGCCATCGCCCGCGAGCACGGATTCGAGATGAACGATCCGGCGCGACGCCTCAGCCGGCGCCGGAGCGACGTGATCGCCCTCGTAACGTACGCCTACGCCGCCAGCGAGAAGCTGCCGGACGCGTTCGTGCTGGAGATCATGAGCGGGCTGACTGCCGGCTTGCACGCCGGAGGCTACGACCTGCTCGTGATCCAAACCGCCTCGGGCGACACGGGTTGGATTGCCCGCTATCTCGACTCAGGGCGCGTGGACGGTTTCGTGCTGCTCGCTGCGAGCTGCACGGAGGAGCACCTGCGAGCGCTCGAAGCGCGCGGCGCCCCGTTCGTCATCTGGGGGTTGGCATCCGACACCCGCCAGTACAGCACCGTCAGCGGGGACAGCTTCGCGGGCGGACGGATTGCGACCGAGCATCTGCTGCGCACCGGTCACAGCAGGGTCGCCTTCATCGGTGGCCCGATCAGCGAGACCGAGGTGCAAGACCGTTACAGCGGATACGTGGCGGCACTCGGCGCGGCCGGCATCCCGCTCGACGAGGCCCTTGTCGCATACGGAAACTACAGCCCGGAGTCAGCCGCGGCCAGGATGGCCGAGCTGCTCGAACGCCAGGCCGATATCGACGCCGTGTTCGTGTGCAGCGACGTGATGGCGGTCGCGGCGATGGAGGAGCTTCGCGCCCGCGGCCGCAACGTGCCCGACGATGTCGCGGTAGTCGGCTACGACGACGTGACGATCGCAGCCCATAGTGACCCACCGCTCACGACGGTGCGTCAGACGGGACCGCTCGCTGGACGCCTGCTCGCGCAGAGCCTGATTCAGCAGCTGAGCACCGGAGTGGTGAGCCATGTCTCGATTCCTGCCGAGCTCGTCGTGAGGGGGTCGGCATGAGTTTTCCCGTCCTTTCGTTTGCAACCGGTTCCAGAGCGGCGCAAATAGGCGCCGCTAGCCGAACACCTGTCCTTCTAGACCGACGCCGTTCGTCGTAGACGTAGACCGCCAGAACAGAAGGAGATCGCGATGATCCATCCACAGCCGACCACGATGCTTCTGCTATTAGCGGAACCAGCACAGGCTCGGATGCCCGATGACGCCGAACTGGTCATCAGGGTCCGGCGCCGGTCCTGGAACGCGGCGCTGCTGAAACGAAGCGCCCGGGCGCTGCGCTGGCGTCGGGCACACCGCGATTCTGGCGGACCGTCCGTCAGTGCCCCTGAGCCTGGTTTCCCTGCGCACGCCCGCGGTCGACGCGTCGATGCCGGCGGCCGCCCATTGGTGGCTCCCAGCGGCACCGGTCGCCGATCGCACCATCACACCGCATGCCGAAGCAGGACCACGCCCCTGCCCGGGCATGCACTGCGCAGGCATCCATGACCGCGTATCTCCGCGAGGACGCATGCAAGCGATGCCGGTGTCTGCCCAGGGCCGGTCTCGGGCACGCGGAGTCGACCAGGCGGCGCTCGCACAGCGCCACCCGTCGCGGCGATGGGGGGCATGTCGACGGCTAGGAGTCGAAGTCGTACCTCGTGAACGGCGACCCGGTGAACCCGAGGATCAGATTGTCGGCGCCGGCTTCGAAGTCGCCGGTCGTGCCCGAGGCACCGCCGTTGCCGAGCGTGATCAGTGTGATCACCGCGTGTGGGTTCCGTCCCACGAAGAACGACAGGGGCTCGTGCTGGCTGATGGATCCTTCGACGTTCGGTGAGGTCGTTGAGTACCAGCCCGCATCGGAAGCGAAGCCGTCCGACTGGTACTGCACGCTTCTGGCGACCGTGACGCCATTGCCACCGGCAAGGCCGGGCGAGTAAACGAGGTTTGCGAACCCGCTCGCGAACCGCGAGTCTGCCGTCAGATCGCTCACCGTAATGTGGATCGTCGGTGCTTGGTTGCCGTTCGGCGTATTTACGTGCCAGGTGTAGCTGAGGGCGTCCAGATGGCTCAGCGGCACGTTCGAGAACGCCTTGGCGATCCCCATGCTGCCCTGCGGGGAACCGGCCGAAACCCCAACGCCGTGCAATACGAGTTGACCGCCTTCCAGCTTCGCGGACCCCTGGGCGTCACGGCCGGTGAAGAAGAATCCCTGATCGCCGGCCTTCCCGCTTTCCGGGTAACCCTGAGCATCTTCGCCGGGCGTCAGTGCCGGAACGTGAACCACGGCCTTTGCGGGATTCGCACCGTTGGCACCTGACTTACCGGGCTCGCCGGGCTTACCGGGCTCGCCGGGCTTACCAGGTTGACCGGGTTGACCAGTTTGACCTCGCTGGATCTCCGAGAGAAGCTGCGAGCTTAGGTTGCTCTTCTCCACCGCGCCCGTGCCCAGCTTCGTGTGCGTGACCGCGCCGTCGTGAACGTTGACCTCCCTGACAACCCCTCGACCGAGGTTGCGATGCCATACCGAGTTCGAGCCAAGCTGGCGATTCGCGACCCCGCCGGGGCCAATGGTCCGCCTCCTCACGGCGTTCGTAGCGATCTTCTCGTGTGTGACCGCGCGATTGGCGATGTCGCTGGTCGTCACACGGACCGCAGCGTAGGCGCCACTGGTGACGGATACGACGAGCGCAATAAATGCTACGACCATCGCTGGTGAAGGTCTCAAACGAGTCATTCTGCCTCCCTCGCTCGGTTGTGTTTGCCTATCGCCCCTCTATTAGGTGAATAGACGCGGTCTGGCGTTTTCGGTGGACCTCGCGGTTTCGCGGGCGGCTTGCATTAAGTGGCTTCTGACATCAGCAGTCGTTGGGTTAATCGGCAGCGGGCCTCAACGGCATAAGCCGACGATGAAAGCGGGGCGGGCCTGTGAGTCGCTCGTGCGACAGATCGGGCGCTCTCCGATCCGCGGATGCTCGACCGAGTCGCTCCCGACGGGTAGCTCGCCGTGATCGAACTGACCCGACCGTCCGACCGGCGGTCCGCCTACGAGGGTCGGATCCCGCCGTCGATCAGGATCGATTGGTTGGTGATGTACGGGTTGCGAACGACCGCTGCAATCAGGTCAGCCACCTCGTCGGGATGACCAAGGCGTCCGACCGGGATGCCGAGAGCGAGTTCGTCGCGCGCGGCCTCGTCGGCGGGGATCATGTCGGTGGCGATCAGCGCGGGTGCGATCACGTTTACGGTCACGCCGTGACCGGAGGCGAACTGTGACAGCGAGTGAGCGAGCCCGTGCAGGCCGGCCTTCGAGGCCGCATAGTGTGGGCCGACGATTCCGCCGGTATAGGCGGCGACCGATGACAGCAGCACGATCCGGCCGAAACCGCGGTCGATCATCCCGCCGATAGCCGCCCGCGCAAGCAGAAACGGGGCTCGCAGGTTGATCGCCATCGCCCGGTCCCAGACGGCGGCGTCGATCTTGCGGGGATCCTGCTCGAGTGGCTGATTGATGCCGGCGTTGGCGATCAGGATCTCGACCGGCCCAAGCTCGCGCTCGACCGTCGAGACGAGTGGGCCTGGCACCTCAACCTGGGACATGTCGCCGGCGAATGTCGCCGCCGAACACCCCTGCGCCCGAATCTTTGCTGCAACACGCTCGGCTGCGTCCGCGTTGGACCGATAGGTGATGGCGACGTCGTGCCCGTCCTCGGCAAGCCGCACCGCGACCGCGGCGCCGATCCCACGCGAGCCTCCAGTGACAAGCGCAACCCCCACCAAGGTGACGATACCCGGCGGGCTCTTGTCCGAGTTCTCCGCAGGGGTCCGAGAGATACTGGCGCCGACCCATGCGGGGAGATTCGGGTTGCCGGGAAGAATCTCGCGAGCCTTGGCGTCCATTAATACGAGCGGTGGCGGTCGTTGCCGGCAATGCTGCCTGGTTTGACCGTCGCGCTCGCGTACAGGCTGACGAGTCCCAACTCAACAAACAGGAGGTTTGGTTGCCTATGCGTCGCGTCATCGCCTTGTTGGGCGTCGGGGCCCTGATGATCGTGGCCACGTCGTCGGGGATTCTTGCTGGCATCAGCTCAGCGAGCACAGCGAAGCCCGCGCCCCAACACGTGACCGTCATCGCCAAGGAGTTCTCCTTCACGCTTTCAAAAAAGAGCGTCAAGACCGGCACCGTGATCTTCACGGTCAAGAACAAGGGAAAGCTGATGCATGACTTCGCGATCGCCGGCAAGAGGACGCCGCTGATCGCTCCGGGTAAGTCGGCGATCTTGAAGGTCACATTCAAGAAGCAGGGCCATTTCGACTACATGTGCACCGTTCCTGGCCACGCGGCGGCCGGCATGAAGGGGATCCTCCCCGTCGCGATCTCGTCGAAGTCGACGGCCGGCACCCCGACCACGACGACGCCTACCCCGACCACGCCGGCGAGCACCACCTCGACCGTTCCCGTCGGAACCGCTCAGACGACTGTCGACGTGAGCATCACCGAGTTCAAGTTCACGCTCACCGTGAACGGCCAGCCCGTCTCCAGCGTGCCTTCCGGCCAAGTGACGTTCGTGATCACGAATAACGGCAGGTTGACCCACAACTTTGACCTCGAGGGTATCCACGCCGGGGCGCTCCTCAGTCACGGTCAGAGCGAGACGTGGTCGGTGACGCTGCCACCAGGCGAAGCCGCATATCAGTGCGACGTGCCTGGGCACGCGGCGCTCGGGCTGATGGGGTACTTGACCGTCATGCGGGACTTCTAGCCCCGAAGGCGTCCTTGCTGTCACGCACGGTTTCGATCGCCCGCACCTAACGGTGCGGGCGGTCTGCTGCGCGCGGATCCCCCGGCAGACGGCGGCGTGCGAGCTCTGCCTCTTCGCGAGACCGACAGTGGGTCGGTTCCGCAGGCCACAGGGGTACCTCGCTCAGCGAAGGAGCCAGAAGACCTCGGTCTCCTGCTCGCTCGGGCTTGCGCGCCCATGGCCGTAGATCTCCCAGCAAGGTCCGGCAAGTGCACGGCCTCGAGCGGCGACGCGCTCGCGCACGGCGTTGTGCGTGACGCCAAGCCGCGCGTAGTCGCCCCGGTGGGTCGCCGTCGCGACCTCTCCACCCGGAAGCGAGGAGGCGATCACCCGCCCCCGCGGCTCGAACGACGCGATCACCAGAACACCGATTTCCACATCGGGCGTCCGGTCCTTGTAGAGCATCACGTTCTGCCACAGCTCCCCGCCACTTCCAGTAGCGAGATCCGTCCGACCGCGGACAAAACCGTAGACCTCGTCCAACAGCCGCGCCCAGAGGCTCGGGAATTCCGTCCACGTGGTCGTCTCGGCGACCACCGCTGTGAGGCGAGGGTCAACCTTCTCGAACCTCACGGCCGTGGCCGACACGGAGGCAGTCTAATCAGCACCCACGCAATCGGGGACTGCTGTTTGCCGCAGCGGGCGTGACGGCTCGAGTGCTGCTCGGGGAGTTCGTCGAAGTTGAGGTCCGAGCGCGCTCGCTACGCACCGACGGCGATGCTAGGTTGCGGACGAAGGGTCGGAGAGACGTTGCGTGCGCATCCTCAACTATCTGCCTCGCCCGACTGACGGCTTGCCCGTGGCCGATTCGGCGGCTATGGGTCTGGCTGGTCGGCTGCTGTCCGGCGTGGGAACGCGGTTGGCGCATTCGGCCGCCGTGGCTGACCGCATCGGGGAGATATCGCTGCGGGTTGAGCCTGTCTGGCGGGCACCGTTGGCGAACGCAGCTTGGCTTCATGACATCGGCCGCAGCCCGACAATAAGGGCGGGCACGGGACTGCACTCGCTGGATGGTGCAGAGTGGTTGCGTCAGCACGACTGGCCAAGCGCGGCATGCCGCCTGGTGGCGTGGCACAGCGCCCCGCTGGCGGAAGCCCGGTTGCGAGGCCTCGATGACATGTTGGTCTCGGCGTTTGACCCGCCGCCTGCCGTGCCGCTGGCGGCGCTTACTTGGGCAGACATGACGAGTTCGCCCGACGGCAACCGATGCTCGGTCGACCAGCGCCTGGCCGACATCCTCGCCCGATATCCCTCGGAGTCAGTAGTGCATCAGGCGACTGTGGCATCTGCTGAGGAGCTGCGAGCCGCCGTGAGGTTGGTCGACGACCTGATCGGCGGTCGGTGATGCCGACGTCGTTTCGGACCCGGATCGAGCGCCACGTGCATCGAAATGATGGGCTCGCGCGGAGAGCGAGGACGGCGTGCAGCGCGGGGGGCGTGCTCGTCTACCCGGGCGACACCACTCGGGCCTGACCCCACACGCGCTCGAAGGAGTTCATCACGTTGCCCGCGATCGGCCCGCCGCGCGTGGACCGAAGATGCAGAACCGGCGAGCTCCCGGCCGGGTTGCCAAAGAGGTGCATGTTGACGAGCAGCTCGTCGTCGAAGCGGAAGATCGAGGTGTACAGGGTGCTGCCGCTGATCCGCACCGTCTCGGGTGCTTGCTCCAAGAGCGATCCGGCGTAGCTGAGCGCGAGATGGCATAGGGCCGGCATGCCGTTGTCGATCCCTTCCTCCTCGCCGCGCAGACGAACCGCGTCACTGGCTGGATCGCCGAGGCATATCCGAACCTGCACACCCGCTTCGTCTTTGGCCATCAACCGTTCGGTGAACCGCGGAACGGTGTCCCAGAGCCACATCGCTGAGAACGCGAGAACGTCGATGTGCTCACTGGCGGCATCGAGTAACGAGGCAACAGTGGCCGGCGCCAGCTCGTTTCGCGTCCCGTATGCCCCGGCCAGCTCGTCAATCCCGTGAAACGGACCGGGGGCGCTCGGCCACAGCAGCGAAGCTGGGACAGAGAGCGTCTTCTCGACTTGCCGCCTGTAGGTTGGGCGCGGGACGCGGCCCGTGGAAACCCATCGCTCGACCGTCTTGGGATCAACGCCAAGCTCGTCGGCGAACTCCTCCACCCGCCGTCCGCTCGTCCGAATCGCGTCTGCAAGTCGCTGATTGCGAGCCATCACGAGGAAGTTAACTCCATGAGGGGACGGAAAGGGACGATAAACGTCCCTAAAGCGGCCCTGCGGGCTGGAAGTCACTGTGCGCGGTCGCTTCCGGTCTGATGTGGGGGCGTCCCTTTTTGTTGGGCCGCGTCAGCCGAGGTGCGAGCTCTGCGGCTTGGGGTGGGTGGCCTGGAGGGTGCGTTCGAGGTTGTCGAAGGCTCTGTTCCAGCCGTATTCGTGGGAGCGCAGCGCCTCGTCGTTCAGGAGACCGCTATGAGTGAAGCGGGCGGTTGTGATGCCGTCGGTTTCCTCGAGGTCCAGCTCGATGAGCTGCCGCGTGGTGGCGCCGTCCCAGGTCCAGGTGAACGCGAGTCGTGTCGGCGGGTCGATCTCGGTGTAATGGCCGCCGCCGCCGTGCTCGACGTCCTTGTGTGGGTCTCGCATCACCACGCGCACGACGCCACCGAGGCGCAGGTCTATCTTGGCCTCGGTCGTCTCCCAGTCGTGCTCAGCGTGGAACCAGCGCCGGAGCACCTCCTCGCTGGTCCACGCGTCGAACACGGCTTGGGCGGGCGCGTGGTAGGCACGCTCAATTCGCAGGGTCGTGGCTTCGGGGATCATTTCGCGAGGCCGTAGCCGCGTGCGGGGTTAGGGTTCCACCAACCGTAGGGCGGAGTTTGGGGGTAGCCCTCGGGCGAGTCCTCCCATTCTTCTTGGCGCCCCAGCGCGGTGAGGTCGAGGTAGCTCCAGGTACTGCCGAGCGCCTCGTCGCCGCGGTTGTTGACGAAGTACGTGCGGAAGATCCGGTCGCCGTCGCGGAAGAAGGCATTGGTCCCGTGCCACTCCTCAACGCCGAAGTCGGCATCGAACTCGTCCGTGATCGTGTACCACGGGATCTGTTCCCAACCCATCCCCGCCTTCCAGCGCTCGATGTCTGCCTGCGGGGCGCGCGAGACATAAGCCAGCGTGGTGTCGCGGGCGTTGAGGTGGACGAGATTTGAGAGCTGATCGGCCATCATCGAGCAGCCGTAGCAGCCTCGTTCCGGCCACCCGGTCGCGCCGGGCTCGAAGAAGAAGCGGTAGACGATCAGCTGTCGGCGCCCGTCGAACAGGTCGTGCAGGCTGGCCGGGCCGTCAGGACCCTCGAAGCGATAGTCCTTCTCTACGGTCATCCTCGGCATCCGGCGGCGTTCGGCCGCGAGCGCGTCCCGGGCGCGGGTGAGTTGCTTCTCCTTGACCAGCAGCTCCTGGCGAGCGGCCTCCCACTCCTGCGGCGAGACGATCGGCGGCATGTTCATTGCGCGGCTTCCTCCTTCAGGTACTCGTCGACAACATCGAACAGGCGCCCCCAGAGGGCACGCTGGCGATCCATCCAGTCGGCCGCGACGCTGAGCACGTCAGGCTCGAGCGAGAGGCGGTGCGTTCGGCCCTCGACCACGCGCCTGAGAACCCCGGTGTCCTCCAGCACCCTCAGGTGCCTGGAGATCGCGGGCTTCGACACCCCGAAGCCGGCGGTGACCTCACCAACGGTCGCCGGACCCACGGCGAGCCGTTCGACGATGCCACGGCGGATCGGGTGTGAGAGAGCCCTGAACGGATCGTTAACCATCTGGTTAACAGTATCAGGCCGGGCGTCAGATCAGCAGGTGTCGCGGGTCGCCGTCCTTTGCGGCTGTCCGCCCTGGGGTGCAGCGATGTCATCCCGGAGGGGTATTCGCCCTGGGGCGAAGATCACTCTCGTAGTCGTTGTGGCGTGTCGCGTTCGCCTGTAGGTTCGTGCCGGGAGCAGCCGGATGCCGGCTCTGAGGCGATCGAGTGCTGGAACGTGCCTGGAAAGGGCCACGGTGTTGAGCGATGGCGACTGAGAGCTTGGGGGTGAAGAGCCGGTCGGAGGTTGATTGGCGACGCGCTGAGTTCGTCCTGACGGTGCTGGGGATCCTTGGCTTCATCACGCTGCCAATCCGGATCACGACGATCTATGACGGGCTGCCCGCGCATCCGCTGTTCGTGCACGTCCCGGTCGTGCTGATCCCGGTCACGATCCTCGCCGCGATCGTCTGCATGGTCAAGACCGAGTGGTTCTCGCAATACGGGATCGCGCTGGCGGTCGTGTCGATCGGCGCGATGAGCTCGATCTTTCTCACAATGCAAGCGGGCGCCGCGCTGCGGAGCGCCTTGCACCTCCGTGGCCGCGCGGCGCACCTGATCTCTGAGCACTCACAAGCGGCCCACTTTCTGGCCCTTATCTACGTCGCTTTCACCGCGATCCTGATCGTCACCTTCGCCGCTCAACGGATCTCGGGCGGGATGCCGACGGGGCTGGGCATCCTTGACCAGGTGCTCTCTCGCCGCGCCGTGTTCCCCAGTCTGCGACTGGTACTGGTGCTGCTCTCGCTCGGGGCCGCGGTGATGGTCTTCCGACTAGGCGATCTCGGCGCCAAGGCCGTGTGGCAGGGCCGGATCCAGGCCGCCGAGGCCCACCGTGCCGCCTAACGTCCCCCACCAACACCTGAACATCGCCGCCGCGCCGATCGTCGCGTCGTTGCCGTCGAGGACACGCTTGAGTTTGGTTGCTTTGCGTCTCGGGGGCTAAGACCTGCCAACATCTGGGGCATGAGCGAACACGACAGCTTCGAGGATCGGCTGCGCGCCATCGCTGATCAGATCAGCCAGTCGTTACAGCGCATCTCTGAGGTCGACTTCGACGAGGTCGGTGAGAGGTACAGGATCGACGCAGAACGTGCCCGTGCCTTCGCTGAAGCGGCTGGCCAGTGGCTCAGCCATGGCATGTCTAGCGGCGAGCCGCTTTTTGGTCAGGACCGGCGCGATGATCCCGACAGTGCGGTGAACGCGCGCTTGGATGGGCAGGTGCCGCACGGCTCTCGGCCCAGGCAGCCAATTAGGCCCGGGCCGCACCCCCTGGATCTTCCGGTCGGCGGGCAAGGTTTGGCGCTGAGCGCGCTTGACTCCGGTCGCTGGACGGTAGGTCCTGGCAGTAATCAGCTGGTCGGCACTGGTGAGGGACCGCCTCCGCCGGACGCAGTGGATCTGGTCAGCGAGTTGCGTGCCCGTGACTGGATCACCGTCGACGGAGCGCTGACGCTGGTTGGCCGACACGCGCTCGGCCGTTGGTGCCGGACCGCCGAGGATCCGGCCCGGCTGCCGCCCGAGCCTGACGCCCCGGCTGCGTAGCGCTCGGTCACACCGTCGGCCGGCTAAGGGCCAGCGAGGGCTAACTGTTCGTGCCAGTGGGTTGAGACGCGAACATCCAAAGCCTCAGAGCGCGAACGTCCGGATCCAGACCTTGGTCCATTGCGTCGCGCTGACCTGGACCAGCTCGGGGACGTAGCCGAGCGACTCTAGGTATGCCTGCCACGCCGGATTCACGATCGTCGTCACACCGATCTCCGCGGTCTTGGCCCCGACCTCCCTGGCGGCGGCGATAGCTGCGCGTTCCAGTGCCGACTGCACGACCCGTCCGTAGCCGGCGGTGCGCCCGCTGTTGATGATGTGGCTGTAGCGGACCCACACACGCTCTCCCTGCGCGGCCGCCTCAAAGCCGCCGATGTCCACTCCCTCGACAGCGATCTGACCGGTGCTCTTCCCGCCCTTGAGTATCGTCCTGATGAACGTCAGCAACCGGCTTTCTGCGCGTGCCCCAGCTGCCGCCGCCCCAGAGGCCGCGCCGCCGGCGCGGGCGGCTCCGCCCTCGGGGATCGCGTCGAGAAGACTGGCGAGGATCAGCACCAGCTCCAGGCTCTGCATCACCTTCTTGCCGCCCTCGGCGAACGCGTTCACGTTCTTGACGTACTCGGCCTCCGCGTCGCGCAACGTCGCGCACAGTCTTGGCGCAGTAATGGAGTTGACCTGGGTGGGAACGATCCGGCCGCTGGCCGGGTCGTTCTTGAACGTGACGGTCGTGGAGACGCGACTGACTGCCTCGCCGAACGGCATCGTGTCCGGCATCGCCATGAGCGCCGCGCCCCCGCCGGGGATATACACCAGCTTGCCGGGGTCGGCGGCGACCCGGCTGTGGCTCGTTACCCGGTAGTCGACGCCTTCGACGGGGGGCTTGATCCACTCGGGCACCAATCCGAGTCGCAGCGTGCCGTTGTCCTTGTAGTGCAGCACCGCGAGCTCGGCGCCGAAAAACTCGATGCTCGTTAGGTTGCGGTCGATGTACGTCTCGTCGGCCATGATCGCCGAGGCGTCCGTGGTCGGCAGATCGGCGTCGGGGATCTTGCGCGAGAGGCGGCGCAGTCCGCGGGCGGTGCTCAGCTGTCCACGGCGACGCAACTCGACGACCGCGCCATTGCCGGCCAGGCGCTGGAGCGCGATCACGTGCGACGGCGATAGGAAACCTGCATCCCACGATCGCAGCAATGAGCTGGTGGGAGCCGCACCGACCCGGGCTGGCTGATCGCCGGCAACCGCGTTCTCGCTCTCGGAGCGCGCCTCGCGCATGCCGGAGTCATGCTACGGCGTTCCGACTACGGTCAGGATCGATGAGCGCCAGTTGGCCGCCGGGCTGTGCTCGATGCGGGCCTCTTCGCGCCGGGTGGACGTCCGTCCGGGCATCGCCCTCGTCATCGCAGCTTGACTAACTGGCGACCCGCGTTGTAGTCGGCGAATCCAAGCCAACGGCCGTCACTCGGCCGGGTCTCCGATGGCGGCAGCGCGGGGCTGTCGCCGAGGATCTCGGTATTCACTCGGACTCCTCACTCGATGGCCAGTGAGCGGGCGTCCAGTCCCCGTCTGGGTCCGTGGTCTGCCCGACTTCGATCAGATGACCGTCGGGGTCGCGGATGTAACAGCGGATCTCGTACTGGTGCTGTTTCGGCGGCGTCAGGAATTCCGCGCCCCTGGCGCTCCATTCGGCGTACACGGCCTCGATGTCTTTGACCCGAATATTGAGGAAGCTGCTGACCCGGTCGGGGTCGGGGGGCGTCTCCAGGATGACCGATGGCTTGTCGTCCGTCGGTCCACCGCCCACGCTGATGACGATGAAGCTGTTGGACAGTGCGACGTTAGTCGGCTCTCCGGACTCGCCGGAGAAGACGACCCTGCCGCCGAGCACTTCGGTATAAAACCGCCGAGAGCGCTCGACATCGTCTGCGACGATGAAATGGGTCAATACGATCCCCTCGGGGGGCGACGGGAGCTCGGCCATCTGGTACCTCCATTGCTTGGGTCTGGTACCCCGCCTGCGACGGGGCTGCAGCCGATGTTGTGATGATCGGCGATCCAAACTTTTTCAGAGGCACCGCTACGTGTCGGCTGCCCCTATCTAGGACTCGGCTGGACACTGGACATCGTCCTCGTCGTAGACCTCGAGAACCAGCTCTGGTCGAGCAGGCGCAGGACTCCTACCGGCGTGACCTACGCGCCGCCGGGGACGGTCCGCAGACCCGCCCCCGCGCCCGCCGGGCTTCAGAGCTCCGGGCTGGCGGGCGCGGGCATAGCTCTAAGCCAGAACGCTAACCGCACCCCTACGGAACGATCAGCGTGAAGTTCACGCCGTTAATGCGCGTCCCGGCTGGGTTGGCGGTGATCACCTCGAACTGCCCCGCGGGACAGTTAAAGCCTGGGTGGTAATAGGCCTCTGACGGAGTTGTAGAAGTCCCCCAATCGACGGACACGGTGAACGGCATCGTGCCGGGATCGAGTCCGGACCCCGCGGTTGGGGTTAGGCAGTACACACCGGTCAAGCCCGACGGCTGAGAGACCGAGGCGAAGCTCTTCGTCCGAGCGCTGTCGAGTGTCGGCGAGGTGCCACCGGTCACATAGGCGTAAGCGCGTGCCGTGCCCGGAGCCCCAGTATCCCCCTTCGGGCCCTGCGGCCCTGGAGTCCCTTGCGGCCCCTGGACTCCCTGAGCCCCCGGAGCCCCTGTGGGTCCTGTGAGTCCGGTGGCTCCCGTGGCCCCTGTGGCCCCCTTCGCTCCCTGCGGCCCCTTGACTCCCTGCGGCCCCTTGACTCCCTGCCGGCCGACGATGTTCCAGCTCAGTGTGGTGTCAGGAAAGGAACACTTCTTCGCCTTGTAGAGCACGCCGTTCTTGTGAAAGACACAGACAGTAATCGTGCTGCTCCTCGCGGACGCGAGCGCATACGCGCCGCCGCTCGCCACCAGAGCCGCCACCCCGAACGCCACCGCGAGCTTGGACAAACGCCCCATCAGACCCCCCTCAAGTTTGATCGTTGGTACGACATGGGCGCATTCTCGGCCCTGGCCCTTGCAGCCCCTTTGCAGCGGATCTCGATCTCCAGACTTGACAGTTCCCCGTGCTCGCGGATCGCTGGTCAAACAACAACGCGTTGCCTCGCGGTGGCAACTTCGACCCGCTCACCGCATCCGCATTACCAGACGAGGAAACCCGGGCAGCGAGTGGGCATCGTCTGGAAGCGCTGCATCCGTCCGCCACTCGGCCAAGTCGCAGAAGCGGGCCGCAAGCTCCGATGTATCAGCCGGAACGAGGTCCCGCGGCGGGCTCGGTGTGGACTACGACATCGGAGAGGTCGGGGCGATCGCGGCGGATGTCTTCTTCGAGCTGGCTCGCGGTGCTGTGGGCTTCGGCTAGCCCGACGGCTTCGTCGACTGCGATGGTGAGGAAGACGACGCGCCCGCGAGCGGTTTCGAGGATCGACAGCTGTAGCGGCGGCCGACCGGTGCGCCGCGACACGAGCCGACGGATGGCCGCCTCGTCCCCTACCGTGTCTGCCTGCGCGTCGGTTGTCGGCAATGGTTCTTCGAGTGGTTCCAGGTGCGTTTGGACATGGCGGACGCCAGGCTCAAGGCGAAGGGCGGTTTCGATGCGTTCGGCGACCTCGTGCGCCGTCTGGAGGTCGGTTTCGGCCGGAAGTTTGAGGTGCAGCGAGATGCTGACCCCGCGATCGTGCTGGTAGAGCACGATGTCGTGGACTTCGCTAACCAGGGGTTCGGCCAGCGCGATCGCGAGCGCGCGCTGGCGCAGGTCCAATCCTTCCTGACGTGGTTCGACGTGCACGACGACGTCGCTGCCGGGCAGCGCGTCGCGGACCGCGGCCTCGATGACGTCGGCGGTCGCGTGCCCCTCGACCACGGCCGCGCCGGGCGGGACGGCGACGACGGCGTCCGCAAAATACCGGCCACCCGATTCTCTAAGCCGCAGACGCCGCAGCTCAACGCCATCCCCGATCGCTTCGACCGCGTGTCGGGCTTGTTCACGAGCCTCGGCGGGCGAGGTGTCCATGAGTACACGTGCGTTCTCGAGCGTGAGCCGCGCAGCGGCCACGAAGATGATCCCGGCGACCAGTAGCGCGGCGACCGCGTCGCCCTCCTGAAAGCCAGCGGACACGGCGATCAACCCGCCCAGCACCGCCAGCGACCCGAGCGTGTCCCCGGCAAAGTGAAACGCGTTGGACCGCAGCGCTGCCGAGTGGTACTTGATCGACGTGCGCAGCGAGATCGAGACGCGGCTGACGTCGACCAGCAGCGCGACCCCGATCACCACGTACACGTACCAGCGCGGGGTCAGCGCCGAGTGGCCGCCCACGAGGCTGGCAACCGCCTCGATCACGACGAAGATGCCGCCGCCGGCGAGGATCGCGGCCTCGCCAAGCGCAGCGAGGTTCTCGGCCCGCCGGTGACCATAGGGATGCTCGACGTCCGCGGGACGGACCCCGAGCCGAATCGCGAAAAACGTCAGCACCGCGGCGACGACGTCGCCGCTTGACTCGATCCCCGCCGAGACCAGCCCGAGGCTGCCAGACGCGATGCCGGTGCCCAGCTTCAGCGCAACCAGCACCGCTGCCGCGGCGATCGACACCAACGCCGTCCGCGTTTGGGCGACACCGTCGGGCATCTCCGCCCCAGCACCGGTTGGTGCGGGGTGTTCCCCGGTCACCAGCGAGTAGACGGTCGCGGCACTCCGACAACAATAGGCCCGCTACTCGTGGCGCTCGGCATCACCCACGCGCGCGACCGCGGCGATGAGTTGCGCGTCGTCGGCGAGTCTCACCCCTCACACCCATGCGATCAGGCAGGAGATGACGATGCTCGGACCGCTCAGCAACGCCCATACCGTGACTAAGCTCCCCGCGCAGGACCTCGAGCGGGCCCGCGCCTTCTACCGAGATAAGCTCGGTCTGGAACCGGTCGAGGAGCGAACCGGCGGCATTCGCTACGTGTGCGGAGCGACCGAGTTCCACCTATTCAGCTCGACCGGTGCACCATCGGGAGCATCGACCCAGATGGCGTTCGAGGTCGACGACCTCGAGGCGACTCTGGACAAGCTGCGGGCTCGCGGCGTGAGCTTCGAGCGCTTCGAGATGTCTGGCGTCGATATCCGTGACGACACGATCGTCGTGCCCGACAACTACCCCAGCAAGGGCACCGGTGAGCTGGGCACGTTCTTCTACGACAGCGAAGGCAACCTCATCGGGATCGCTCAGCCGGTCCAGTCCGCGTGACCGGCGGCCACAACCCGCATCCGGCGCGCTCCACCTCGTCCCAGCCCGGCAGCTCGCGCCGCATAACCGCCAGCTGCTCCGGTGTCGGCAGGCCGCAGGCCCAGATCAACAGCAGGTAGTTCACCGCGGGCCTCGCTTCCCGTAGACGTAGCGGATGATCGCGTATTCGCGCGCCGCCGCCACGCGCTGTTCGATCGTCTGGTTCTTACGATTCATGTCGCCGCCCTTCGGTCTCGGGTTGACGTGTGTCTAAGCAAACGACGAACGACAACCACCCAGAAGGACACGTGAATTGTGTACAGGCGCGCGCGCCGGCCGTCGTCCAGGCCCCAACCAACCGGTCCCGGTGTCTGAGGACGCTGACCGCTGCTGCATTATCGCGGTGGACAGGTGTGCGCTGGCGTCGAGGCCGCGGGTGGCTCGTCGAACGAGAAAGCGCGAGTGCGGCTTTACCGCTCGGTGGTGACTAGCAGCATGCCGGCACCGGTAGGGGCGAGCGCGCCGAAGACATCGGGGCTGGCGTCGATCAGTTTGCGGAATGCTGCGACCTGGTCAGCGTGGGAAAGTACGTTGTCGACGGCGAGGAGACCGCCAGGCCGCAGGGTGCGTTGGAGCTCCGGCCAGTAAGACGGATAGGCAGGACGCTCGGCGTCCAGAAAGATGAAGTCCCATTCCGCGTCTCCTGAGTTGGCCAGCGTCTCGGCGGCATCCTGAACGCGCAGGTCAACAACAGAGCCGAGACCGGCTCTGTCGAGGTTGTCGGCGGCCGCGGCGCTCCGAACGGGGTCGATCTCGACGCTGGTGAGCCGCCCGGCGGTCGCGCGGACGGCTTCGGCTAGCCAGATGGTCGAGTAGCCGTTGGAAGTCCCCAGCTCAAGGATTCTCTTCGCGCCCGTAGCGCGTATGAGCAAGGAGAGCAGTTGCGCGCTGTCCGGTTCGAGGTTGCGCAGGCGGTCAAGCCGGTCGGGCTTGTCGGCGTCGTAGGCGACCCCGTGCTCGTGCAGATCGTGCAGCAGATCGGCTAGATGGGAGTCCATCTCGATCCTTTCGTCAGACGGGCAACCGTCACATAGGGCCGAACACTGCGCGTAACCCCGAGCCACATCATGCCTTAGCTCGCCTGGCGTTGCGGGTCCTGTTCGTGGCGGTTGTCCGGTCGCGACGAGCTGCTCGGGCGCCTGGCCGGGCGGCAGCCAGCGCCAAGTCGGCCGAAGGCGGAAGGCCGGCGTTGGGCATCGAGGGGTTGCCCGTGCCAGCAACTTTTGTCCGGCGCTGTGGTTCTAGTGGCGCAATGTTTAGACTGACTTCTCGCGTGACCGTCGTTCTTGTGTGGTGCGTTGCGGCTGTTGCTGCAACGGCAGGCAGCGCGTCCGCGGCCCTGACCTGGTCGGCGGCCCAGGCGATTGATACCCACAGCGGCCTCGCGTTAGGGGAACTGGCCTGCCCGTCGGCAGGTCGCTGCGTTGTCCTGGACAGCGCCGGGCGAGCGGTCAGCTATGACCCGGCATCCCCGATCTCGGCTGTGCGGGTCACTCTGGAGGCTGGCGCCGTCCCGGGGGGTGTCGCATGCGCAGACGTGCAGGACTGTGTTGCCGTCGAGCAAAACGGCGATAGCTTCACCTTCGACCCGAACCACCTCCGGGCGTCGCAGCCGGTCGACATCGATTCGGCGGCCGGTGCCTCGTCAGAGGTGGGCGTTCACGGGATCGCATGCCCGACGGCCACGCAGTGCGTGGCCGTAGACGGTTCGGGCGACGCCATCACGTTCAAGCCGGGCTCGCCGGCCGCGCCGGTGGTCAGCTCGCTCGATCCGGGTGAGGAATTCGGCCTACGTTCGATCTCTTGCGTCACGGCGAGGCAGTGCACTGCGATCAGCTTCACGAAGGCCATCACCTTCAATCCAGCGTCACCGGCGGGCGCAACCCCGCACGTGATCGAGCCCCGCGGCCTGCTGGTTCAGGTGTCCTGTCCGCTGAGCACCCAGTGCACGGCCGTCGATGCCCTCGGGCGTGAGGTGACCTTCGATCCTCAGGCGCCGACGGCGGCGTCGCCGGTGACGATCGACACCGAGCAGATCCACGCTCTGCAGTCCGTCAGCTGCCCGTCGGCGATGCAGTGCACCTCGATATCGCAGGGCGGCCGTGAGCTGACCTTCGACCCGCAGACGAGCGTCGTCTCGGCAATCGCCCCGATCGATGGCGAGTCGGGCGTGGATGATGCTGTCTGTCTGACGACGTCGAGGTGCGTTGCGGTCGACGGCGTCGGGCGGACGCTCTCCTTCGCCCCCTTCTCACCCGGCCGTCCGTCAGCGTTCGCGATCGACCTCGGCGTGGCGCTCGGTGATGTCGCCTGCGAGAGCGCGACCCAGTGCACGGCCACCGATCGCACACACGAGATCACCTTTAACCCGGCGGCCCGCACGCGAGGTCCATTGCGCACCGTCTTTCGCACCGGTAGCGGGATCGTCGCGCTGGCGTGCCCGGCGACGAACGAGTGCACGGCAGTGGCGGTCTCACAGGAGGCGTCCTTTCACCCACACGCCTTCCACTCGGCGACCCTGCACACGATCGGGCCGCCGTCTGACGTCGCGATTTCCGGCGTGCGCTGCCCGTCGAAGACCGAGTGCGTCGCCGTTGACAGCAACGGGGGCGCGGTCGCCTACAACCCGAGCTCGGGCAAGGTACTCCACCGCGCCGAGAACGTGGAGAGTGGTGAGTCGCTGACCGCAGTGGCCTGCCCCTCGACCACGCAGTGCACGGCCACCGACAACGACGGCACGTTCATCACCTTTCAGCCGCTCACCGGCCACAAGATCGCGTCAGCCAAGATCGACAACCCGGTCGGTTTGGACGCGCCGTCGGGCGGCTCTGACGACGAGCTTGACGCGGTCACGTGCAAGAGCACCCGGCTATGTGTCACCGTCGACACGCTCGGCAACCTGGTTCGGTTTGATCCTCTCGCGCACGGTCCGAGTTCGCTGAAGGCGATCGACAAAGGCCATTCGCTGACCTCGGTGGCGTGTCCCTCGTTGACCCAGTGCGTCAGCACCGACACCGCTGGCCGGGCGCTCGTCGGCGACCCACACACCAACCACTGGACGATCGACAGGCTGCCCCAAGCGGCGCCGCTGACCGACGTGACCTGCCGATCAACCTCGCAGTGCGTCGCTGTCGACACCGCCGGCGAGGCGTTCCGCAGCCGCTAAACCGCGCCCGGTGCGGGACCTGCCCGACGTGCTTCTGCTCCGCGCAGCGCAGGACCGAAGGCGGTGTCCCGCTGCGAGAGGATCAAAATGGGGTGGTGGTTACTGGCCGTCGGCGCGGGAGCGCTCGCCGGCTGAGCGGCCCGGGCGCGACGGCCACCAGGTGGGTTCGCCGAGCCGGTAGGCGATCGCCGGGATCAGCAGGGCTCGGACGACGAACGTATCGATCAGGACCCCGACGGCGACGGCGGCGCCGACCTGAATCAGCTCCTCGAGGGGCAGCAGGATGAGGGTGGCGAAGGTGCCCGCGAGGATCAGGCCGGCGCCGGTGACGACACCGCCGGTGTTGACAAGGGCGACGATCGTACCCTCGCGCGTGCCGCGTGTAGCCGTCTCCTGCCGGGCCCGGGTCATCAGGAAGATGTTGTAGTCCACGCCGAGCGCCACCAGGAAGAGGAAGGCGAGGAGGACGAGGTTGAAGGCAAGCCCGCCGCTCGCAAGCCGCGAGAAGGCGAAGGTGCAGAGCCCGAGCGTCGCGCCGAAGGAAAGGACGACGGTCGCGATCAGGAACACCGGCGCGACCAGCGCCCGCAGCACGGCGGCGAGGATGAGGCCTACGACAAGCAGCACCAGCGGCAGGATCAGCCGCGTGTCGCGGGCGTTCGTCTGCTCGATCTCGTAGTTCTCGGCCGGGATGCCGCCGAGGAGGCCGCTGGGACTGATCGCGTGCAGCCGTTCGCCGATCGCTTTCACCTGCGCCGCAGCTTCGCCCGAGTACGGGTCGCCGGCGAGAATCACGACGACGACCGCTTCCTCGCCCTGATGCCGAGGTGGCACCGGGAGCGCCAGCCGCACGCTCGCCAGGCTCGCCATCCCGGCAACCACCCGCTGCGTAGCTCGCGGCTCAACGACGGCGAAAAGCGGCGAAGCCAGCCCGGGCGGGAAGTGGTTGTTGAGGACCGCGGTGCCGCGGCTTGAGTTGGTCTGGCGGGTCTGGCCCTGGCCGAAGCCGATCGTGCCGTGATGGGCGAAGTTGCCGAGCGCGAGGACCAGGAGGCAGGCGGGGACGAGAAGCACGAGCGCGAGCGAGCGGCGTCGGACGAAGCCGGCGATCTGTTGCCAAGCGCGGTTCGGAGCGG
Organism: uncultured Solirubrobacterales bacterium; assembly: GCA_963805095.1. Classification (GTDB taxonomy): domain Bacteria; phylum Actinomycetota; class Thermoleophilia; order Solirubrobacterales; family Solirubrobacteraceae; genus Palsa-465. The sequence goes on along the minus strand of CAWDSW010000003.1, from coordinate 828,467 downwards.
GGCGGTCCGTGGCTGCCTCGGCGAGCCAGAAGGCGCGCTCGCCGAGGACCGACAGGAGGGCGGGAAGCAGCGTCAAGGCGGAGAGCAGCATCACCGCGACCCCGATCGCCAAGATCGGCCCAAGCCAGTGGGTCGATTCGAGCTCGGCGACGAGGAGGACGAGCATCGCGGCGATCACCGTGCCCGCCGAGGCGGCAAGCGCCGGCGCCGACTCCCGCACCGCCAGCGACAGCGCCTCCGGGGGGAGGCGGCCGCGCTGCAACTCCTCCCGGTAGCGGTGGACGAGCAACAGCGAGTAGTCGGTCCCGGCTCCGAAAACGAGCACTAAGACGAGGAAGGTCCCCTCGGTGTTGACGGTGATCCAACCCGCCTTGATCAGCAGATAGGCGATCCCGATGGCAACCATGTAGGCGACGCCGACCGCGAGCAGCGGCAGCACCGCCAAGACGGGCGCCCGGTAGACGACCAAGAGCAGTACGAGAACCAACGAAACCGTAGCGATCAGCAGCGTCTTGCCGGCTTCCCCGGCGAGGCGATCGAGGTCGGCGGCGATCCCGGCCGGGCCGGTCACATAGGCTCTGACCCCGGGGATCGCGTGGCTGGCGAGGTAAGCGCGGATCTCGGCAACGCCGTGCTCGACGGCGCCACGATCGGTCGAGTTGATCGCGAGGACGACCAGCGCCGCTTCGCCGTCCCGCGAGAGCGGGCCTACCCCACGCACGTTCTTGGCGACGTCGCCGAGCGACTCCGAGGAGTCGGCGGTGAAGGGGTCGATGACCGGCGTCGCCCCGGTCACCTTGAGCTCGTTGAGACCGACCCCGAGGTGGCCGATCGCGCGGAGGTCGCTGTGGGTGAGGCCGCCCTCGCGGTCGAAGACGATCACCGCCGGGACCTGTTGGGCGCCGCCCCCGCTGCCGGCGCCCCTGCCGCCGCGACGTCCCTGGAGGGCTTCCTGCGCCCGGATCGCCTCGGAGTGCTTGGGGAGGAAACTCGCCTGGCCGGCCGCGGTGATCCCGGCAATGTGAGAACGGGCGACCCAGCCGCCAGCTCCGATGGCGATCCAGATCCCGATCGTCAGCCACCGTCCGCGCCTGCCGGTGGCCGCAGCGGCTAGCGCCGAAATCACGGCTGCGGCATGACGGCAGGACACATGGCGGGGGAAGGCTAACGAGGCCGGGGCAGGGCTGAGCGGGCGCCCACCCGAATCGCAACCAAGGCCGCCCTCCGTGTCGCGGTCCGTTGGAACCTTCCTCGACGACCTCTGCAACCAAGCGATGACGGCACTCGCTGAAGGAGACGGCCGTTACCGCCCCCGGCTGCCGACCGTTGTACGCGCTGTAGCGGCCTCGAAGGCTGCCGGCGGGCGTTATGGTGCGAGCGCGTGAGCAACGCGTTCGAACCCGAGTGGCAGGGCGAGAGAGGCGGCAACCGTGTTGCCAGGCTGGCCGCGGCCGCCGGCTCGCAGCGCCTCGGCGCGAGCATCGTCGAGCTCGCGTCAGGCAGACTCAGCAGCCCTTACCACTTTCATCACGCCAACGAGGAGCTGCTGATTGTGCTCCGCGGCACGCCGGAACTGCGTACGCCCGACGGTGTTCGTGAGTTGCAGCCAGGCGAGGTCGTCTCGTTCCCGTGCGGTTCTGAGGGCGCACACCGGCTGCGCAACGCGTCGTCGGAGCCCTGCCGGCTCCTCTTCATATCCGAGATGAACTTCCCGGACATCGTCAGCTACTCCGACACCGGCACGACGCTCGCTGTGACCGCCCCAACCGCCCGACTGGCGTTCCCCAGCGGCAGCGACGGGCCGTTGACTGACCTCATTGCCGCAGCGTTCGATGCTGACCCGTGGACAGCCGCCGGATCTTGACCTCGATCTCGTGGCGCTGACGGCGTCGGGCTCCGGGCCCGGCGGCCGCTTTAACAACCTTTCGCCGGCGCTGCGGGGGAGTAAGGTGGGTTGCTCGCACACGGCTTTGCGCCGTCGTCTGGCCCGCTGTAAACGCCCGAAGACCTCACGGTCTGACTCCTCTCTCGCAGCTCCCCTTTCGGCGACAAGGGCACGACGCGTTTGACGGCGGTCGAGAACGATCGCCAGGGCGCGAGAGGAGGTTGAGACTGACCACTGGGCTGCGTCGTGAGCTACGCCCGCCCAGGTTGCGGCCATCTGAATCGCAAAGGCGGCAAGACCACCGACAGCGGTGACCGTTGTCAGCGACGCGACGTCGAGATCTCCATGCTCGTGGTCGACGAGGCCCGATACATCAAGAACCCGAGGGCGCTCGGCAAACAACCGCTAAGCGATGGATCCGAACAGACGAAAGGAACCAATCCGATGAGTCAGTTGAGCAAGCCGACGAATCCGAACAGGGAACTGTGGGAAAAGGGCGACTTCACGCGTATCGCGCAGAGCATGCGAGACAGCGGCGAGGCGCTGGTCAAGCAGCTGGGAATCACAGACGGACTCGAGGTCCTCGATCTCGGATGCGGTGACGGGACGACAGCACTCCCGGCGGCGACGCTCGGAGCGGATGTGCTGGGTGTCGACATCGCCGCCAACCTCGTCGAGGCGGGCAACGTGCGAGCGCGCAAGCTCGGCCTCACCAACCTCCGGTTCCAGGAGGGCGACGCGTCCGATCTACGGGCGCTCGAGAATGACAGCTTCGACCTCGTCATCAGCATCTTCGGAGCGATGTTCGCGCCGAAGCCGTTCGACGTGGCCAAGGAGGTCGTTCGAGTGACGCGGCCGGGCGGCCGGATCGTTATGGGGAACTGGATCCCGAACGATCCGACACTCGTGGCACAGATCTTGAAGATCAGCTCGTCTTACTCGCCCCCGCCTCCGGAAGGCTTCGTCAGCCCCATGACCTGGGGCGTGGAGGACAACGTGATCGAGCGATTCACGGGCGCAGCCGTACCCGCAGAGAAGATCTCGTTCCAAAGGGACAAGTACACGTTCAACTTCCCGGGCCCACCGTCGGCTCTCCTGAACGAGTTCAGGACGTACTACGGGCCGACCATGAACGCGTTCGAAGCCGCCGCAGCCAACGGCCGTGAGGCCGATCTGCAAGCCGAGCTGGATGCTCTTTTCAACAGCCAGAATGAAAGCCCGAACGAGGATGCGACCTCCATCCCTGCAACCTACCTGCGCGTGACCGTAACGGTTTGATACCTGCTTGAGGGCTGGCTTCCGGATCGTCGGGACGATCCGGAAGCCGCGCACGTCCGCCCGGCGTGCCGACTCGCCTGGCCGGACCCGTCACGGTCGGTTGTTGGTTGACCAAGCCGCGAACGCGATGTCGAGGGCGTCGATCAGGCGCGTGTAGGTGGCATCGACGGATTGCGGTAGCCCGAACCCACCGGTCGCCTCGAGGGTCACGAATCCATGCATCGCGGCCCGCAGCGACCGGACCGCGTCAATCGCGTCCTCGCCGGTGATCTCGTAGCCGTCGAGGACGGCCACCAGCACGGCGAAGGCGGCCTCGCTGACGGCCAGATATTCGTCGTCGTCGGGGTTCGGTGCGCGGACGGCCGCGGCGGAGCGACCGGGGTGGGCCTTGGCGTAGTAGCGGTACGCGTTGGCGATCGCGTGCAGCGCGTCGCTCCGCGCGCGGCCAACAGCGGCCGCCGAGAGCGCCGCGGTGAGCTCACGGACACCGAGCACGGCGAGATCGCGCTTGAGCGCGTCCAGTCCGTCAACATGCTTGTACAGGCTGGGCAGCGTCACCCCGAACCGCTGCGCGATCGCCGCGAGGGTCAGGCGCTCGAGCCCTACCTCATCGGCGACCGCGGCGGCCTCGGCGACGACGCGCTCGTGGGTCACGCCGGCGCGCGGCATCCCGGCTACCGACTTGTGCGGCCAAGCGTCAGGCCCGTTCCGGCGACCCAGACGAGCAGCAGCCCCAACGACACCGCCGCCGCCTGCGCGACAGTGTTGTTCAGCAGCAGGTAGCCGACGCCCGATGCAACCATCGCCACCGCCAGCAGCGCCGCGACATAGCCCAGCCAACGAGGAAGCACGCGAGCACGGCGCGCCAGACCCACGCCGGCGAGTGCCACCCCGGCGAGCGCGAACATCTTGACACCGTCAAGGCGATTGATCAGATGAAACAAAGTGCCGGCCCGGCCACTCTGGTCGTCGGGCACGACATCCCCGGCGAGCAGCAGTCCGAGCCCGCACTCCACCAGCGAAACGACCACCGCGCCGACACCGGCGAGCGCGACTACTCCTCCGAGTCCCCCCGCCCCGCGGAGTCGGGCTGCGCGCGCCAACGCGATCACGACGATGCCGAGGGCAACCGCCGCCAGCCCCTCTACCAGCAGATACTGCGCCACCGCCACGCCCTCGTGCCCGGCGTACGCCTGGACAACCCGCGTGCCGGACGCGGCAACATCCAGATTCGATGGCCAAACCAAGAGGCCCGTCGCCCACGCGGCGACAAACGCGATACCCGCCGCCGCGGGCGCGGCGAACCCACGATGTCGGGATCGAATCGTTGTGCTTGGTGCCGTTGCTGTGTGCGTCGTCATGGTCGGCTCCTTGATAGGCTGGTTAAGATGCATAACCCAGAAGCTAGCATACTTAACTTAGCACCTTCGTATGCGCTCGACTCCCGATGAACCCGACCGTCGAAGCCTTCGCGCCGCTATGCCTGGACGGATCGGAAAGGTTGGCCAGTCGGACCCGATGCGCCGGAGCGGGTGGTCACACCAGCATTTCCTATGATCGAAGTCGTGTCCGTCACGGGTCCTGAACCTGATCGCTGCAACGGGCTACGCGCAGCGGATTCCGACCGCGACGCAGTGGTGGAGCGGCTGCGAGACGCGGCGGCGGAGGGTCGTCTTGAGCACACGGAGTTGGACGCAAGGGTCGAGCAGGCCCTGACCGCTAAGACCTACGCAGATCTTGCCGCTCTCACCGCCGACCTGCCGCCGGAACCTCCGGCGGATCCAGGAGAGCCGCTGCTCCTCAAGGGCGGTCTACACGGCGCGGCGCGCACTGGGCGATGGCAAGTACCGGCTCGCATCACGGTCTACGGCGGGATGGGTGGCGCCAGGCTCGATTTCACTCGAACGACCACGCGACTCGCTGAGGTCGAAGTAGAAGCGCACGGCCAGTGGGCCGGTGTGACGATCGTGATCCCCGATGGCTGGCGCGCTGAGACCGGGGGCCTGGACCCTGGGATCGGCGGACTGAGAGACAAGACCACTCCCGAAAGGCTCCCTGGAACCCCATTGCTGCGCCTCACCGGGACCGGCGGACCAGCAGGTGTCAGAATCCGGCACCCCAACAGCCGGGAACGACGCAAGCTGCGACGCAATAAGCCCACTGAGCTGCGCGACCGTGGTCTACGGCTGGAGGACTAGTTCTGGGGAGTACCAGGTTGCGACCTGGCGCTGGTCGCACACCCGCTCTCCGCTACGGCCGAGCACGGGCAGGGGACAGTAGGCTGCTTTCGATTGCGGCGCTGAAGGAGATGGCAAGCGATGCTGCGACGGATTGGTGTGGCGATCTCGGTGGGCCTCGCGGACTCGCTCAACCCCAGCACGGTCGGGCCGGCGCTGTATATCGCGACCGGGCGACAACGCGTCTGGCGCGTGACGCAGTTCACGATCGGCGTGTTCAGCGTGACTGTCGCCGGCGGCGTTGTGCTGACGATCGGCCCAGGGAGGCTGGTGCTGGGTCTGGTGCCGCACCCCCAGGGGACCGTCAGACATGTAATCGAGCTCGTCGCGGGCATTGCCCTGTTGATCGTTGCGGCGGCGATCATCACCGGACGGCGGTCTCTGGCGCGCCGAGAGCTCCCGGGCCGCGGCGGCAGTGGAGGCTCAGCATTTGTCACCGGGGCATCGATCGCCGCGATCGAGCTGCCAACCGCTGCCCCGTACTTCGCGGTGATCGCTGGGATCGTGGCCTCGAGCGCAAGCATTCCCCAGGAGATCGGACTGCTCCTCCTCTACAACGTCGCCTTCGTGCTCCCACTGCTGGCGATCATCGCGGTGATGTTGGTTGCCGGGAGCCGCGCCGACCCGTGGCTTCAGAAGGGCGGCGCCTGGCTGCAACGTCGCTGGCCAGTGGTGCTTGCGAGCCTCCTTTTGTTCGTCGGCAGTGTCTTAGCTGTCCTCGGCGGCAGCGGTCTTGTCAGGCAATAGTGGCGAAGCCTCCGACCGGACCGGCGGCACCGCAAGACGCCCCAGGCTTTGTGGTTATTGCAGTCTGCGGGCCCACGATCAACCCATTAGCACCTTCGACCTCCAGTCGAGAACGGACCGAGAACGGAGCAGCGCATGAAGGCAGTCCGGTTTAGTCGGTTCGGGGGCCCGGAGGTCCTCGAAATCGTGGATCTTCCGGATCCGCACCCACGTCCCGGCCAAGTCCGAATCGCGGTACGCGCTGCCGGCGTCAACGTCAGCGACTGGAAAAAGCGCCAAGGCCTGATGGACCAGGATCTCCCGCAAACCCTTGGCTACGAGGCGGCCGGCATCGTCGACGAGCTCGGTGAGGGAGTCACGAACGTCAATATCGGTGACAGCGTGTTCGGTTTCTCCCCGGACGGTGCCGCACAAGCCGAAGTGGCGGTGCCATCAGATTACGCGCCGATCTCGCCGGGGCTTGACTTCGCTGCGGCTGCCGCACTGCCGGCGGCCGTCGAGACGGCCGCGCGTGCGCTTGACCAGCTCGGCGTCGAGAGCGCCAGCACAGTGCTGATCAACGGCGCCTCTGGAAGCGTCGGCAGTGCCGCCGTCCAGCTCGCCGTCGCACGCGGCGCGCGCGTGATCGGCACCAGCAGTCCTGCCAGACACGATTTCGTGCGCTCACTCGGCGCCGAACCGATCGCGTACGGTGACGGCCTGGTCAAGCGGGTCCGCGTGCTCGCTCCGGGTGGCGTCGACCTGGCGCTCGACGTTGCCGGGAGCGGCGTCCTGCCAGAGCTCCTCGAACTCGCGGGCTACGCGGAGCGCGTCATCACGATCGCCGATTTTGCCGGTGCGCAACGGTACGGCGTGCGGTTCAGCACAGGTGACTCGGGCCGTGCGATCTACGCGCTGACCGAGATCGGCGACCTGATCGCGTCCGGGCGGTTTACGCTCCCGGTCGGGCAGACATTCCCGCTGACCGCCGTCGCGGAGGCACACCGCGTCGGCGAGGCGGGTCACATCCGCGGAAAGCTCGTACTGCTAATCGAGTAAGCAATCCCGAGCGTGATCGCCCAGGCGGCGACGCTCCAAGCCGTGAGCGCGCCGCTCTCCTGGAGCCGGGCAACCTCGTTGATCTTCTCAACCATTGGGTCCACGGGCCCAGCAGCTGGAGGCGCTTTCGCACACGTCTGCTGCGCACCGACTTGACCGAGGGTTCGGCCGCTCACCCGGCGAGCCTCCATCAATGCTCCGTCGACGCTGAGCCGTGCTCAAGCAGCGAATGCGGCTTAGCGTCCCGAGGCCTAGGCTGCCGGTGGCAAGACCTCTGCGCCCTCGTCGGGCGGTGAACCGTAGGCGTAGAGCACGAGGTCTTCGTCACCGTCATTGACGGCCTGCACAGGGGTTCCTGCAGCAACGTGAATCACGCCACCGACCGGAATCACTTGGAGCTGGGGCGGCTCGCCTACGTACATCGTCAGCCGACCACTGAGAACGACGAAGGTCTCCTCCTGATCGGCGTGGACATGACGCCGGCCCCGCGCGCCCGGGTCATACCTCCACATGTTCGCGCGCGTCTGCGCGAAGCCCAACGCGCCCTGCAACTCGGCGACATGCCGAGCCGGCTCACCCGGTTCGTGCGGGCGAGTCGTCCATTCCAGCTGCTCCGGAACAATCACCGAAAAGGACACGCCTCGAGCACACTACAACGGCGACTCACAACGCCGCGAGTAGACAGCAGACACGATGGAGCCGCCGCCACCGAGGGCCGCTCTACCGAGAACTGGTCTCGAGCTCCAGCCATCCGACGCGCAACCCGGTGCAGGGTTCTTCCGGCGGCAATCCAGGCGTTCAAACCGCCGCGATTGCGTCCCGTTGCCGGCTTCGGTCAAGACTCGCCGAAACGAACAGCGCTTCGGCGCGTAGCCCGCGGGTCGGAATGAGTCGCTACGTTGATCGTTGTAGGCCGCTGAGCACGATGTCGTAGATACGCTGCGCTTGGGCTCTCCAGTCGTTTCCCGGATCGAGCTGCCATAGGCCGGCCAGAGCGAGTATTACGTCGTGGGCCTCGAGGCCCGACCGCAGGGTGCCGGCGGCGATGTTGGCCTGCAGGAGGCGGTCGAGTGCTGCGACGATCGGGTCGTAGGTATCGGTAGAGGACAGGTCGCTACCGGGCGTGGTGGCCTTGCGCAGCGCGTCGGCGAGCCCGTGCTTGGTTACTGCGTAGCGCGCCAGACGCTCGACCCAGCAGGGTGATTCTCGGCAGCGACGCTCACCGGCGAATCGGCGTAAAACTCGACATGCAGCGCGCCGAGTACGAGGCCGGCAAAGAGATGGCATTCAGCACCGACTACCCCGACGCTACCGGGCCAACCGTGCTCTAGGCCATCGACGGACCGCCGCGCGACGCCGGTACCCCTCGCGGTTCGAAGGAGGCGCTTGGGACCGACGTTCGGTCCCAACCATCGGTCGCGTTGCTTCTGACTAACCGACGTGAAGGTGAGCGGCACGCCCAGTGATCACGCGCCCATACCGACGCGCTACGGCAGCCGGATTCGAACCGTACTCCAACGACCGTCGCGGACCGTGAAGCGCGATTCGTGACCTTCGGTCATACGCAGCAGGTATTCGCCGTCTGGAAGCCGATAGCGCATTCGACCCTGAGAGTCGGTGACGAGGGCGACATCATCCGTGGCGTCGGCCGCGGAGAGCGAGACGTTCGCGAACCGAACGCGACGATCGTTACGGGCAGCTCCTTCCAACGCGAGCTTCAGACCTCCGACGGTGCGCACGACGCCAACGTAGCGCTTGTGCGCTCCGGCTGGCAATAGTCACCCTCCCGGTCCGACAATGGTCTGCGGGCGCCCGCTGCTCACGTCGGTCGCAAAGTGCTCGTCCTAGGTTAACCGTCGGACTCACCGCTGAACAGCGTCAGCGGCCTCGGCTCCCGCGACGTAGGATCACCACATAGCTGTGCCACCTCAACACCGGGCGTTCAGCCAGACGGTCGCGGCCTCACGGCTGGTCGATCCGATGCCGACGTTCCGGAGACTGTCCGAGAACACGGGTGTCCCCGTCGACGAACTCGTTCACCACGCGCTCGTCCGTTGGGTCTCGGCAGGCGCCGAGGCGCTGATGGCGATCGAGTCGCTCGCGCTCCGCGATCTGATCGAGGCGCGCCATAGCAAGGACTGGACCAGGGTCGGCGGGATCATCGACTGGCTGGAGGCTGGCCTCTAACGCCGCGTCGGCCGCCAGCTTCGTCGCGCGGATGTGGCCGGCGGCCGACCCGAGACTGGCAGTACGTCGAGGGAGCGGTCGCCGAGGTTCGCGAGCGTCCCAGCGTCTGTCACGGGTCCGAGATGGCGGTGTCTGAGGACGAACGAATCAGCCCGTCATAACCCCCGACTCTCTGGCACCTCACGCCGCCGGGGGTTGAGACGCCTGCAGGATCTGACTGGTCTGGCGTGGCAGCGCGAGGAACCCGGTGTGAATCCGTGGCGGTCGCGACTGTTGCCGGGCCCGTGTCCGGGAGTCAGGAACTCCGTCGCCGCGAACGCTTCAGACGGGACGCACGATCCCGAGGAGGCCTCGCGGTGAGCCGTCCATACATCGCCACCCGCGCATCAGGCACGTGAGACGGTTGGTGCTTGTCCGGATCGCCAAAACGCATCGACATCGCCGCGACCGCGATCCACAACCACCTCGAGCCCGCTCCGGCCAGTGCGCTACCTCCAAACAAGGATTCGCGAGATACTCATCTCCGACCAGCGGGCGATCTCCCCGATCGCCGGCAACATGCCGTCACGGTCACCTATCGCGTCCTCGCGTTGACCGCAACGTGGGTTGAGCCGAGACGCTATCAGCGTGTCTGCGACGATCGGCGCACTTAACGAGAACCGCGACCCAAGCTTCAACCACCCCGACTACTGAATCCCAAGGTTCGATTTGAGGAGGCTCACGAGATGGCAGTAGCCGCCGACCTGGAACGCCAGCGCGCAGCACTGACGATGATCCACGCCGAGCCGTTCAACGCTGAGGCGCCGCCCGAGGCACTCGACGGTGACATTACCGCGACTGCGCTGCACTACGTGCGCAGCAACTTTCCCGTACCCGATCACGACGGCGCGCTCGAGATCGCCGGCGCGGTAGAGAACCCCCTTACGCTCACGCTCGACGACCTCCGGGCACTGCCGTCGATCGAGCGCGTCGTCACGCTCGAATGCGCCGGGAACGGTCGACTCGCGATGAGGCCGCTTCCAGCGGGTGAGCCCTGGGGCGACTACGCAGTCTCCACAGCACGATGGAAGGGCGCGCTCCTGCACGAAATACTCGAGCGCGCGAAGCCGCATCCAACGGGCGTCGAAGTGCGCTTCGCCGGTGCCGACCACGGGTCATACATCCTCAACCCAGTGCTCAAGAACATCGACGCCTCCGACCTGTCGTTCGAGCGATCGCTGACGCTCGTCCACGCCGCCGACCCATCCGCCGAGATCCTGATCGCGTACGAGATGAACGGAGAGCCGCTCAATCCCGACCACGGGTCACCGTTCCGCCTCATCGTCCCGCATTGGTACGGCGTCGCCTCCGTCAAGTGGCTGAAGCACATCGAAGTCCTGACAAAGCCCTTTGTCGGCGAGTTCGAGACCGGCCACTACATGTACCAGTGGCAGGACCGCCCCGCAGAGCGCGTGACGGTCATGCGACCGCGGGCACGGATAACAGACCCCAACCAGGGCGGCGTCGTGCGTCTCGGTGGCACATACGTCGTTCGCGGTAAGGCATGGTCGGGCACCGGCCCGGTCACCAACGTCGACATTAGCCTGACCGGGGAGGCCGAGTGGCTACCGGCCCACGTAGAGACACCGAGAGGCCCGTACCAGTGGCAGAGCTGGTCGTTCGAATGGCAACCGGACGAACGCGGCCGAAGGACGCTGCGCGCACGAGCGACCGACGCAGCGGGAAACGTGCAGCCCGAAGTTCCGATCTGGAACCGGCTCGGCTACGGCAACAATGCGATCGAGATCGTCTTCGTCGACATTCGATAGCACTCGCTGCAAGTCCACACGAGATCACCCTGGCAGAGCCGCGGTCCACGTCACCCTAACCGACCCGGTCGCGTACAAGCAGAGCATGGAGCGCTGACCGCCGATGGCGTGGCTTCTCCCTCCACGAAGATTCGGTGCTCGGAGGCCCCGGAATCGACCTGATCGTCGCTTCCACTTCAGAGCGGCGCGCTCACAGGGCAAGGTCAAAGGGCAAGCCGCGATCACAGCGCTGTCGCGTTTGGGCACAGACGCGGGAGGCCCGGGTTAGAGTCAGGACCGGCACACCATCAGCGACCGGCATCAGACGCGGGTTTGTTTTCAACTGAGGAGGGCACAAGTGAAGATCACCGAGTCAGGCACGCTCCATCACACCTGCTTTGTCGTGCGCGACGTGGAGAAGACCGCGGCGAAGCTCGCCGAGTCCGGGATCGGACCCTGGGGTGTCTGGACGATCGAACCGGCGGCGACCACGGTTCGGGGGCGAGAAACTCCCTTCTCCTTCCGGATCGCGTTCGCTCAGGTGGGGGACTCGAACTACGAATTGCTGGCGCCGCATGAGGGTGAGAGCATCTACGTTGAGCACCTCGCGGCAAACGGCGAAGGCTTTCATCACACCTGTATCAGGTACCCAAACCGGGAGGCGCTGCGGGACGCCAAGGCAGAACTCGAGCGCCAGGAACGGACGATGGTCCAGAGCGCGGACATGGGCGACCTCGGCGAGTTCTGCTACTACGACATCCCCGAGATCGGCTCGCTGATCGAGCTGCTCTACTTCACGGAGCTACCGCCGCCCGAGAAGGCAATCGGGTAGACGATCTCGATACAGATCGCTGCCGCTCGGGGCGACGAGGGACAGCCCATCCGGCCTGCGTGGCCGTGCTCAGCGCCAGGCCAGGCTGAGACTGGCAATCGATCATTGCGACATCCTGGGGGTCGCCTTACGAGTCGGCAACTTCTCCCAAGCCTTCACTCACCTCGCCCTGATCAGCGCCGCGACCACGCTCGACCAGCTCTCTGTGGCCAGGCGGCTGCTCTCTCGACCGGCCGCTCGTTCTTACGCCCGTCACCCGCGCTCATCGCGCGTCCCACTGGAACCAGCGGATGCCGACCCCGGCGAACACGACGATGTAGCCAAGGCAGGCCAGCACCGAGAGGGTGTCGCGGCTGTACCACGCGTGCAGGTCGAGCACCCCGGCGAACAGCGTCATCACCGCTCCGACCGGACTCCAGCGCGCGATCGAACTCCAAAAGGAACCAAGGTCTCCGCTCTGGCCGAGAAGTCCGAGCAGGATCAGGACGGCGAACAGCACGCGCGCAACCGCTTGGACGCTGTCGGCTGACTTCACGAGACCGACCAGGGCTTGGCCGAGGCTGAGGAATACCGCACCAGCAAGGATCGAGACCAACAGCACCAGTGCGTACTGCCCGGCGGAGGGTGAGATGTGATGGATTAAGCTGCCGATGATCACGACCGCGATCGCAATGATCAGGTTCGCGACTGCTTGCATCGTCAGTCGGCTGGTCATGATCGTCCAAGTGGGGGCCGGTGTGACGCGCAGACGCTGGAACACGCCCTTCTCGCGGTCTCGCGCGACAGTCAGCGCGTAGCCGATCAGCGCCGTCGACAGGAGCCCGTAGGAGATCGCCAGCCCGATCACGAACTCCGCGCCACCGAATTTGTCAGTCGCCTTATTCCCACTGGTGCTTATAAGAACGAAGACCGGCAGCACCATGCTGATGATGAGCGCCCGGCGGTGCTTGAGGAACACGAGAAAGTCCGCACGCAGCAAGGAGCTGAACACGAGGCGAAGCGGTGGGCCGGCGGCCGTGTCCGGTGGCGTCACAGCGGTGCTTGAGCTAGTCACGGATCTCGCTCCCAGTGAGTCCGATGAAGACATCCTCGAGCGTCACGTCGCCGTGGGCGACCGCCCGGACGCGGGGGTCGTTCTTATGCTTCTCGATCAGTTCGTGCGGGGTCTCGACTGTCAGCAGCTTGCCGTTGTCGATGATCGCGACGCGGTCGCAAACCGCCTGAGCCTCCTCCATCGAATGAGTCGTCAGCAGGATGCTTCCGCCCCCCTGCCGGATATGCTCGATCCGGCCCCACAGCTGGCGGCGCGATTGCGGATCGAGGCCGGCGGTTGGCTCGTCGAGCAGCAGCAGCGCGGGATCGTGGACGACCGCGATGTACAGCGAGAGGCGCTGCTGCTGTCCGCCGGAGAGCTGCTTGAATGGCTTGTTCGCTTCGTCCTCGAGTCCGATCACGCGTAGGTTGCCAGCGATCTGCTGGTCTGAGAGCTGGACCCCGTAGAGCCCGGCGTATAGCCGCACGATCTGCGTGATCTTCAGCTCTGACTGAAAGCTGGTTGCCTGTAGCTGCACGCCCATCCGGGCCCTGGCCTGGGTGGGATGGCGCATGCTGTCGATGCCGTCGAGTTGGATCGTTCCCGTCTGGGGCTTGACCAGCCCTTCGATCGCGCTCAACGTGCTCGTCTTGCCCGCACCGTTAGGCCCGAGCAGTCCGAAGATCTCTCCACGGCGGATCTCGAAGCAGATCGAGTCAACTGCCGTCTTCGGCCCGTAGGTGACTGTCAGGTCGCGTACCTGGAGGATCCCGGCAGCCCCAGCGACGGCCGAGATGTCAGCTCGGCCGTCCTCGGCAGGCACCATGTCCTGGCGGCTGGGGGTCGGCTCTGGAGCCAGCAGCAGCGATCCGTCCTCGTGCTGCTCGACAACGACGTATGCCCGTGCCAATCCGCCCCTCAGCACTTGCACCCTCTCCGTCACGGCAGCCCAGCGTAGCGCCTCCAGCACGATGATCGCCGCCCTCGGACACCCCGACGCGCACGGCGCAGTTCATGAACGTTCCCTCGTCTTGCACGGTGTCGGCGGCTAGCGGCACGGTCGTCGCCGCGTGTCTCGGGCGAAGGGCGCCGCTGGTCGCGCAGCCGCGCCCCAGCCGTCTACTGGTCGGCGCCGAGGTCGATGACCGGCAGGATCACGTCGAACACCCCGGAGGCGACAGAGACCGTGTCGTCACCGGCGAGGGTGTTCACGTTGAGTGTGTCGTCGGCGGCCTCGGCACCGGCGATCTGGATCTGGGAGGCCAGCCCGGCCACGAGCACGTCGCCCGCCGTCGAGCTGAGATGGACGTGGTCGGCGTGGTCGGTCCCGTTGACGATGACGGTGTCCGGCTGCCCGTCACCCGGGCCACCGGGCGTCCCGCCCAGGTCGACGGCGGTGGTTCGCAGACCCGTGCCGGTGAGATCGTCGACGGTGATCGTGTCCGCACCGCCGGTGGCGTTGACATCCGCGGTCTCGATCGTGCTGAGGTCCATCGTGACATCGCCGACGTCACGGAACAGGTGCACGTGCGAGCTATCTGCCGATAGCTCCATGTGCTCACCCACGTTGGAGCCGTCAAATACCAGCGTGTCGTTGCCGGCGCCACCATCGACAGTGTCGCTGCCATCCCCCGGGTCCCAGGTGAAGCGGTCACCACCCGAGCCAAGAGACACGGTGTCGCTGCCGCGACCCCCGTCAACCTGATCGTTACCAGGCCCCCCGACGAGCACGTCATCACCGTCACCACCCCGCAGCACATCATCACCCAAACCACCGTCAATCGTCAGCGTGGCGAGCCCCGCCAGACCGTTGCTCCCCGTGATCGTGTCGTCGCCGGCGAGTCCCTGGATGTCGAGATTCTCGACCGCGGCGGTCTCGGTCGGTGAGGCTGCTGGCGCGGTTGCACGAACGGCGGTGCCGTCAGCAGCGAGGTCGATCGCGTCCGCACCCGTGGTCCCAAGGTAGTTCGCGGTGTCGGCCCCCGGGCCTCCGTCGATGGCGATTCCCGCGGGTCCAGAGACCGCGGCGCCGCCATCGATCGTGTCGTCACCGGCGAGGGTGTTCACGTTGAGTGTGTCGTCGGCGGCCTCGGCACCGGCGATCTGGATCTGGGAGGCCAGCCCGGCCACGAGCACGTCACCCGCCGTCGAGCTGAGATGGACGTGGTCGGCGTGGTCGGTCCCGTTGACGATGACGGTGTCCGGCTGCCCGTCACCCGGGCCACCGGGCGTCCCGCCCAGGTCGACGGCGGTGTTTCGCAGACCCGTGCCGGTGAGATCGTCGACGGTGATCGTGTCCGCACCGCCGGTGGCGTTGACATCCGCGGTCTCGATCGTGCTGAGGTCCATCGTGACATCGCCGACGTCACGGAACAGGTGCACGTGCGAGCTATCTGCCGATAGCTCCATGTGCTCACCCACGTTGGAGCCGTCAAATACCAGCGTGTCGTTGCCGGCGCCACCATCGACAGTGTCGCTGCCATCCCCCGGGTCCCAGGTGAAGCGGTCACCACCCGAGCCAAGAGACACGGTGTCGCTGCCGCGACCCCCGTCAACCTGATCGTTACCAGGCCCCCCGACGAGCACGTCATCACCGTCACCACCCCGCAGCACATCATCACCCAAACCACCGTCAATCACGTCGGGCCCGGATCCCCCGGTGAGCGTGTCGTTGCCGGGGCCGCCGTCGAGGGTTATGGCACCATCGGTGAGGGCGCCTTGGGTCTCGTCGACGCGAATCTCATCATCTCCTGCGCCGCCCTGGATGTTGATCGCCGCAAAGGCGCTCCGGGCGAAGCTGAAGTCGACCGTACCGTCATCGGCTACGTCCACTTCCAGCGTGCTGGGGTTGCCTGGCTCGAGCCTCAGGGCCAGCCTGTCCGCTCCGTCGGTGCCCATGATCTGCAGTGTGCCGTCGTGGATACGAGCTGTAACGGAAGCCGGATCGGCAGCGAGGGTTTGCGCGGCTGCAAACCAGGAGATCGCAAGCAAGCTGGCGCCGGTCGCAAGACCGACCCGAAGCGCTCTGGGGTGAGCGCGCCCAACGCGAATGAACATCTTCGGTCCTCTCTTGTCGTATGTCCCGCGGCCGGCATTCGGCCGTCCGCCGCCGCTGAGTCTGTGATGCGAGCTGGAGCCCGACAATCGGGAACCGACCCTGGACTTTTCCGCGAGCGCCCACGATGTGACCGCCACACCGCGACCGATCGTCCGCTTTATGCTGGGCAGCGTGGACGGGACCCGGCCCGGCGCAGCGCTAGGTGGTGGACAGGAACTGCTTCTCTCGCGCGCCCGATCCAGAGGCGGTGACCTGATCGAACGCGATCGCGAGCTCAACACCCTCGCTGCCGCCGTGGCCGTACTGGAGGACCGCGTCGGCGGTGTCGTCACCGTCCAGGCGCCCGCCGGGCTCGGGAAGACGACGCTGCTGGAACGGGCGATCGTCGGCGCCACCGAAGCCGGCTACCGCGTTCGTCGCGCCGCCCCCGGCCCGCAGGAGCGTCACTTTGCCTACGGCGTAATGCGCGACGCTTCTGGAAGCACCGGTTCATGACGCCGACGCAGCCGAGCGGAGCCGGCTGCTCGAGGGCGCAGCACGGCAGGCCGGAGATCTGCTGCTCAGCGGGACGGTCCCCGGCTCGGACGCGACCACCAGCATTGCGCACAGCATGCTGTGGTTGTGCGCCGCGCTCACCGATGGGAGCGCGCCGATGATGCTCGTCATCGATGACGCCCACTGGGCCGACCGGCCGTCGTTGGAAGTGGTCAGTTACGTGGCTCGGCGGGTGACCGACGTCCCCATGCTCATTGTCCTCGCCTTCAGGCCCGACGTCCCGGGAGCTGCGGCAGATCTGCTGACGCTGATCGGCGATGGACGCTTTACGCGGTCGGTCACCTTGCGGCCGCTGACGGTCGCCGGCTCGGCGGAGCTGATGCGACGTACCGCGCCGGCGGCCTCGATCGAGGTCTGTCGGCGCTGTCACGATGCGGCGCATGGCAACCCCTGGCTCGTCGGGGAGCTCGGGCATCAAGTTGCGTCCCACGGCCCGGACTCGCTGAGCTTCCCAGTTGGCTCGGGACCGCAGGTTCGCGCACTCGCGCGCGAGGTGATCACCCGTCGCCTCGCCGCGCTGTCCCCGCGGGACCGCGCCGTTAGCGCAGCCATCGCGGTGCTCGGCGAACGCGCGCAACCCCATGTTGTGGCGGCCGTTGCCGGGATGTCCCTCGACGATGCGAGCGCCGCCCGGGACGCTCTCGCGGCGGCCGGGCTGCTCGGCCCCGATCGTCGCGGACTCGCGCACGCGCTGATCGCTGCCGCGATCCTAGAGAACCTACCGCGGGCCGAATACCGAGCGGCTTCACCGAGAGGCGGCGCGCACGTTGCTGTCGGACGGAGCCGACGAGCGATATCGTCGCCGGTCACCTGTTGCAATCCGCCCCGCACGGCGACAGTGCCGCCACGGAGGTGCTGGAGGGTGCGGCGATCAACGCCGCTCGACGTGGCGCGCCTGACGCTGCCGCGGCATACCTGCAGCGGGCGCTCGAGGAGCGAGGCGCCCGCCGACGATCGAGGCCAGCTGCTGGCCTGCGCTCGCGGTCGCCACCTTCGACGCCGGTCTGCCCGGGGCGCGTGATCGCCTCCGCGAGGCGCTCGGCGCAGATCGACGATCACGCCAGCCGGGTCGAGCTCCTGACCCGGCTCGCGACGTGGTACGTGCTCGATGCCGGCGATGATGAACTCTCCGCGCTTCTCGCTCGGGAGGTCGACGCCGACCACGGTCCCGACACCCGTCTGGCGCTGGAGGTCGCCGCGCTGGAGATGCTGATCATGGTCCCGGACCGTCACGCGGAGCGCGCCGCGCGGCTCGCAGTGCTGACCGACAGCGATAGCGCCGATCCTGTCCTGCAACGCGCGGTCCTAGCCCATCGCGCGTGGCTTGCCACCGAGCTCGGCACCCCCGACGCCCCCGCCTGCGCGACGTTAGCCCGCCAGGCGCTCGAAGGCGACGTCCTGCTCGGCGAGGCGGGCAGCCGAGCCGGCTTTCACTGCTGCGTGCGGGCGTTGATCTTCACCGAGCGCTTCGGCGAGGCCGGGACCGCGATCACCGCGATGCGCGAGGATCACACCGTCCGTGGCTCCCTACGCTTGCTTGCCGGGGCCGCCTGGTATGCAGCCGAGCTCGCGCAGCGGACAGGTCGGGTCGCGGACGCCGAAAACGAGGCACGCCTGGCTCTCGACCTCACTCCAGAGGACGTCAACCTGTTCACTGGCGGCGCCATCGAGATCCTCCTCTGGGCGCTGGCCGAGCGAGGCGCGTTCGCCGAAGCGCGTGCCTTGTTGGACGAGCATGGTCTGGCAGGTGCAATCGGGGGACAGATCTGGGAGATCGGAATCCTCCACTCCCGGGCCGTGCTCGCGCTCGCTGAGGGCGACTTTCCCCGCGCCCACGCCGATGCCGTCCAGGCAGGCAGCGCTCCGCATCGGCCAGGGCCGGCCCAACCCGGGGTGGACGCCGTGGCGCTCGACCGCAGCGCTGGCGCTGGCCCATCAGGGACGCCAGCGCGAGGCGGCCGAGCTGGCCGCCGAGGAGCTCGCCCTTGCCGAGCGGTTCGGCACCACCGGCGCGATTCTGGCTGCGACGCACGCGGCGGCCGTGGCTGAACCCGATGAAGCCGCACGACTCGATCTCTGCGAGACGGTGCTCGTCCGCACCAGCGGGGCGAGCTCGGTGCTCGAGCTCGCTCGCGTTCGGCTCGAGCTCGGTCACGCCCTCAGACGGCTGGGGCGCCGGGTAGAGGCGCGCCCTTCGCTGCAGCTCGTCTTGGCGGACGCGGATCGTACCGGGGCGACGCTTCTGGCCGAACGGGCGCGCCGCGAGTTGGTCGCCAGCGGTCTGCGACCGCGTCGAGCTCAGACGCGCGGGAGCGGCGTCGCTCACGCCCCGGCAACGACAGGTGTGCGAGTTGGCCGCCGGCGGGACCACGAACCGCGCGATCGCTCAGCAGCTGTTCCTGAGTATCAAGACGGTGGAAACACACCTCGCCACCGCGTACGAGAAGCTCGGCATCGAAACCCGGGAAGCGCTCGTCGGCGCCCTGCACACGCCCGTACACGAGCACCCCTGAACTCGCCGGTTGCTCGACACCCGGACGGTAGTGCGGCATCCCAGAGGAGGCCGGCACGCGACGACGAACCAGGCCGCCTATTCATCGACCCGATGTCCGCTCGTGCCGCCGAACCTCAAGGTCACCTATCGAAAAGACCAGGGTTGTACCCCGATTGTCGCCCGGCTCGGCCGTCCTTAGGTTGAGAGAGGTAAGTCCAGGAGCTCTCACATGAAAGGGAGGCGAAGCGTCAATGCTCGGCCGGTCCAAACGCGCGCAGTTACCCACCGAACATCTCAACGTGTCAATCGACGTCTCGCGTCGGATGACGGGACCCAGCGAAAGCCGCACGGTCGTGTTCGCGGCCGCCCAGCGACATTCGGGCCAGCGAACCCTCGCGGCGCGCAGCTTGCCTGCGGCCCACGCCACGTCGATGCATACGGGCATCGGGCACTAGGCGGGTGTCGCATGGTTCCCAATTATTGGCTCACGAAGTCCCTGGCGGAGGCCCGTCTCGCAGATCTCCGTCGGGCCGCCGATCACTCCAGGTTGGCGCACGCGGCCAAGGAGGTCTCTCTGCGGCCGAAAGTGAATCTGGAGGTACCTATCACGATCCGTCCCGCTCGCGCTGCCGATGCAGCCGCGCTCGTGAAGCTGGCCGAGTGCGACTCGGCCGAGGTGCCGTTGGCGCCCGTCCTCATTGCGGAAGCCAGCGGCGAGCTCCGTGCCGCGGTGTCGCTGTATGACGGCGCCGCCATCGCCGATCCGTTCAATCACACGCTCTGGATGGTCCAATTGCTCGAAACACGCGCCGCTCAGATGCGTGGTCGGTGGCCGGTGCGCCGGCGTCAATTCCTGAGAAATCTCACACGACGACGCCAATGGGCGACGTAGTCACACCGGGTCGACGCTATGCAGATCTCACCATGGGGTAGGCCGCGAAGGCGACAAGGCAAGAGTCACGACGATTTGCGATGCTGACCTTGGACGACCCACGGGTTCACAGGTGGAACGCGAGGGGCCGAATGCGTTTTATCGGACGCACCTGTTTTCCCCAGCTCGGCAGTGGGTTGCGATCAGCGCAGCGGTCTGTTCGGCGTTAACGAGCCAGGGGGCGTGTCCCGCCGCCACCTCGTAGAACGCGGAGGCCGGGATCCGGTCGATCGACGGCCGCGCGAAGCGGGGCGAGAGGTATGGGTCGTCTGACCCCAGGATGAACGTGGTGGGTGCCGGGATCGCGGCGAGTTCTGCCTCGCTGAGGACGCTTTCGGCCCGCGGTCGACGAAAGCGATCGATCGCGTGCATCAGAGATGCGACCGTTCTGGCGTTCTCAGGCCGGCGAGCAGATAACCGCAGAGCCTCGAGCAGCGGCTCCGGTGCGCCGGCGACCTCGGCGGACCCGAGACCTTGCGCGAGTAGACGTCGATAAACGGGGCCGGGGGTGGGAGAGCGCAGAACCACGGTCCCCAGACCGCGGACGGTCAACAGCGAGAGCGGCATCCGAACTCGCACCCCGGGAAGCGCGACCGCCGGCTCCCCGAGGGCGACCAGGCCCGAGATCCGCCCGGCACCGGCGGCCAAATGCCACAGCGCGAACATGCCGCCCAGCGAATGGCCGAGCACTGGAGCTTCGTCGAGCTCGAGGGCGTCGAAGATGTCATCGATCAAGTCATGCGCGTCGCGACGGACCTCGCCGCGGCGGTAGCGGACCGGGTCCGACAGCCCGTGACCGGGAAGGTCTACGGAGACCGAGCGCCAGCCAGAGAGCGCGCTGAGCAATGGTGCCCACGCGGCGGCGCTGAGCGACACGCCGTGAAGGAGCACTAGCGGCGGGCCAGTGCCGTGAGCGAGCACGCGAACGCGAATGCGCGTCCGCGCGAGCTGCAGATAGAACTCGTCGACATCGACGCCGAGGGTGGCAAACAGGTCGTTTTCGGCGTCGCGGATCCGCCGCGCGAGACGGTCGGCACCTGACGGCGCGTGCCTGGATCGATGGCCCATTGATGGTTTCGCCTTTCTCGTGAGAGCTCGTGGCAGACACGCCGCAACCTAGGCGGGCGCGGACCGGCCGACAATCGGCATCAACCCCTGGACTTTCCGTGACATGACCCTGAGGACGGCTGCCCTGGTCGTGGCGTCAGGCCGTCAGCGTCCGCCGAGTCAGCCTGTCTGTCGAGGCTCCCAGCGCATCGCGCTCTCCGTGGCCGACCGAACTTGCGCTTGGGTCAGCTTGGTCCGAAGCGTTCGGTCCGGATCCGGGCGGGCTCGTAGCCGGACTCCATCAAAAGGCCCGTGGCAGTCTCGACGAACCCGTTCGGTCCGCAGACGTACGCGCGGCCGTCCGGCCAGGCGAGCGAGGCGACGAGCTCGGCGGTGATGCGCCCGGTCGCTCCCGTCCAAGCCTCGGGCATCCTGCGGGTATAGGTGAGCGTCGTCTCCTCACCGAGTTCTGAGCGGTAGAAGACATCGTCAGGCGAGCGCACCGAGTACAACAGCCGCGCGGGCACCTGCGGGAACGCTCGGCGGCGGTGGCGCAGCATGCACATCAGCGGAACGACGCCGGAGCCGCCGCCGACAAGCAGCAGCGGTGAGCTGCCCTGCCAGATGAAGTACTCAGTCAGCGGGCCTCGGACCTCGAGCTCGTCGCCGACCTCGACGACGTCGTGGATGAACGGTGAGACCTCGCCGTCCATCAGGCAGTCGACGGTCAGCTCGATCTCGCCCTCGTCCAAGGGGCTGGACGCGATCGAGTAAGACCGGATCGCCTGATAGCCGTCGGGGGCGGTGAGCCTGAGCGTGTAGTACTGGCCAGGCAGATGAGCGCGCCAATCGGGCAACCGAAGGCGAAATGACTTGGCACGCGGTGTCTCTGGCCAGATCGATGTGACCGTGCCGGTCTGCCAGGGAATCGGTTCCGCGGCGGCGGGTGCAGAGGCCGTGCTCATGCTCGTCAGTCGCCTTGGAAGCGCTGTTCTTTCCAGGGGTCGCCGTAATCGTGGTAGCCGTACTGCTCCCAGAACCCCGGTTCGTTGTGATCCAACAGCCGCAGACCCTTGATCCACTTGGCGGATTTCCAGAAATACAGGTGCGGGACGAGCAGACGAGCCGGGCCGCCGTGCTCGACCGGCAGTGGCCCGCCCTCGTGATCCCAAGCGATCCACGCCTGCCCGCCGCGCACGTCGGCCAACGGCAGGTTGGTCGTATATCCGCCATAACAGAAGGCCAGGACATGCGTGGCGGACTGGGCAACGTCGACCATGTCCAGCAGGGTGTCCACCGACACCCCGGCGAAGCTCGTCCCGAGCTTCGACCAGCGCGTCACGCAGTGGATGTCCCCGTCAAACGTCGACGGCGCCAGCGCATGCGCTTCGTCCCAAGTCCATGTTCGTGGCTCCGCGACAAGCCCCTCAACCGTGAAGCTCCACTCATCCGTTTTGACCCGCGGCGTGGGGCCGGCGGTCAGGACCGGGAATCCCTTTTCCAGGTACTGCCCCGGCGGCAGACGGTCCGCCATCGCCGATGGTGCGCGCTGCCTGCCGAAGAACCCCCGGGTCGCCATCGCCGGAACCGTCTCACACCCCGAGCGATACGGCAACACTCGCGCGCAGGATTCGGTCAGACACCCTCCATTGATCTACAGACGCCATCAAGCGCTACCAGCCTCGTACGGCGGGGCGACTCCCCAACCCCACCGTGGCACCGGCGCATGCGCAACGGTCTGGGCGCCCGGTTGAGAGTTGTGGACCGCTAACCGGGTACCCCATTCCGCGTAGCCCATGATCGCGGCGCGGAACTCGGGATCGTCGGGAAGCCCGGCGTCGTCGGCGGCTCGGCTGAGCAGCGTCACGAACGCCAGGCGCTGTCCCGCGGTGATCGCGAGATCGTGATGGTGAGCGAGCATCTGCTCGTAGCCTCCGCGGCGTTCGGTGTAAGCGGCCGGGCCGCCCATCACCTCCACCCACCAGTCCGTCACGTGGGCGCGATGCTCTTCGCTGACGCGCCCGCCGAACATCGCCGCGATATCTGGAGCCTCGAGCTCGACGAGGTCATAGAACCGGTTCAGCCAGCGCGCAAACGCCTCCCTTCCACCACCCCACTCATAGATCGTCGCGGCGCCATCATTCACCTCGGAGAAGCTATCGAAGCCCCCTCCGACCGATCGGCCAGCCGCCGTGGCATCGGATCGAGGCCGAGCGGACAATCCAAGGGCCCGCGAAACCGGAGTTGCCCACGTTGCTCGGAGCTGATTAGCAGTTGGCGGCCAGCAAGATGTCTAGGAAAAGGCCCTGCTAACCGGCATGTTTTGCTCAGAGCCGACGCGGGGACTCGAACCCCGGACCCCTTCATTACGAGCAACCTTGGTCGAAGCCTCGTAGAACCCCGCCTGAGCAGGGCTTTCGTCGAATCCCTGCTCGTCAATCTGTGGCCAGATTCCTCTGGATTACCAGGGGATTCCCGTCGATTTGGCCACAGGTTCCGGAATCTTTGGCCAGTGGGCAGGACACTGGCCATGGGTCCGGCTGAACACGGACCGCTTCATTTCCGAAAAGGGGTCGTCGCCTTTCGCACTTGGCAGGAGGAGCAGGGCCAGTTGGGAAACGCGTCTGCGCTACGTCGATCACAAGCACGGTGACGGACCGTCGTGGTCCCGCCGGCCCAATACGGCGGACAACGGCAGCACAACTCCCGGCACGTGGCTGGCACCGACCGCCAGCGTCAGGCAGCCCGGCTCCGGGCACACGCGACGCGGGTGGTGTTTGCTCGGCGGGGTGATCCTCGCCGACCGGTGGGAGCGAGTCGAGGTTCGGCTCGGAATCGAAGCTCGTCCAGGAGCTCCCCGGCCGCCCGTTGTTGGAGCACGCCGTCTCCGCGATGTGCAAGGTTTCGGCGGTGGATCGGGTCGTCGTACTGGGCGCTCATGTGGACGTCGTTAGCGCTCGCGTCCGCTTGGGCCGGGCTGAATCGGTCGTCTGCAAGCATTGGTCGCAGCGCATGTCGGAGACACTAAGGTTCGGTGTGCAGGCACTGGGCTCGCGCGATCGGGTCATCGTGATGCTCGGCGATTCCCCGACGGTGACCGGGAGCGCCGTGGTGCGCTTCGTCGCGGCGCCGGCGGGATCGCGGGCCGTCTACGGCGGGCGACCCCGGGCATCCGGTCGTGCCGGGCGCCGCTCAGTCCGATGGTCTGCGCACGGTCGCCGGCGACAGAGGTGCGCGCGCACTGCTCAACGGAGTAATGACCGAGTGCTCCTGACGAGACGTAGACACGCCCGAGGATCTCGAGCTCGTCAGGGCCGAGTGGCGGACGCGAGCGGAGTCTCGGAGCGCGGGCGAATCGGGCCTTCGGCGCTGACGAGTGGGCGGCCAACCCGGCCTGAGCGCGCGGCGATTACCTCCGCGATGATCGAGATCGCGACCTCTTCAGGGGTTGCCGCGCCGATATCAAGGCCGCAAGGCGAACGCACGCGCCGAAGGGCGTCCGCATCCACCCCTGCCTCAGCAAGCCGTGCGTTGCGTGCCGCCGCGGTGCGCCGGCTTCCGAGCGCACCAATGTAACCGGCATCGCTGTTCAGCGCGGCGAGCAGGGCAGGCTCGTCGAATTTGGGGTCGTGGCTGAACACGATCACGGCGTCGCGGCGTCGCAAGCGGCGTTCGTCGATCACGCGGTCGGGCCAGCCGACCTGAACCTCGGCGACGCGCGAGAACCGCTCGGAGCGCGCGAAGGCCTCGCGCGCATCGACGATCACGACGCGATAGCCGACCTGACCGGCAAACGCGGCGACCGCCGCGGAGTAGTCGATCGCGCCGACGAGCACGAGCGTCGGTGGAACCCCGAATGCGTGCAGGTGCACACTGCGCTCGACGCCGAGTGCCTCGCCACCGCCGCCATAGTGCCGCAGCACGCTGATCCGTCGCTCGCTAATCGCTGCCAAGTCGCGCGCAACCGTGTGGTCGAGCAGCGCCGTCCCCCCGAAGCCGCCATGCACCCGCCCTGCGACGACCGCGAGCTTAGCGCCCGCCAACGGACCGTCGACAACTGTGGCGACCGCCACAGTCTCCTGACGTGCGCCCGCATCGAACGCCGTGGCGCAAACCTCGCGCGCGGCCCCACGCAGCTCATGCACTAGCACCTCGACAGTGCCGCCGCACATCAGGCCAACTGTATGGGCGAGCTTGTCGGAGACGCCATAGCGCAGTAGCCGCGGCGCCTCCCCGCCGTCAAGGATCTCGACAGCATTCGTCACGACATCGGCCTCCACGCAGCCACCCGTGATCGAACCCTCGATCGCTCCGTCGCCGTCGATCAGCATGAACGCCCCGGGCTCAAACGGCGAAGATCCCTCGGCGTCGACTAGCAGCGCGCAGGCGACACGACGCCCCTCAGCGAGCCAACGTAGACCAACCGAGACCTGTTCCACAACGACAGACATCAACTCATGATCACAGGAACATCCGGATAAGGCAGCCCTTCGGCCAGACTCGCGGCAGCGAACCGCGCTAGCCAGTTATCTGCGAGGAGTGATCTGAGGGTCGGGCTTCACCCAGGTTCTGTACCACTCATACAGTTGTTCGCCGGTGACGAACTCGGCATCCGTCCTCGCCTGAAGCAGGTTGAGCGTCCGGCACAGATAGGGAAAGCGGTGCGGCACCCCTACGAGATGCGGGTGCAAGCCCAGGGTGAGGATGCGCGGATTCGACACCAACTCCCGCTCATACGTCGTCAACGTTGTGATGACGCGGTTGTGGAGCTCGTCGGAGGGGTACTCGTGTGCAGCCCAGAGAACGCTGTCGTTGAGCTCCAACGTGTAGGGAACGGCGAGCAACGGCGTGGTTGTCGTCTGAAGCCAGAGCGGAAGGTCGTCGATCGTCCAGTCGAGCGTGTACGCGACTCCCAACTCCGAGAGGATGTCCGGCGTGTCGAACGTCTCCTGGACTCCGGGGCCAAGCCAACCTCGTGGGCGCCCGACCAGCTGCTCGATTCGGTCGAGAGTGGCGGCTACGACGGCGCGCTCGTCCTGCTCTGCGTGAAGCGATCTCTGATGATATCCGTGTCCGATGAACTCCCATCCGAGTTCGGCTACCCGCTCCGCCACGCCGGGGTATGAGTCGAGCACACTGGCGTTGATCGACACGCTGGCAGGGAGACCGCGTGCGGAGAACTCGTCCAAGAGCCGCGGCAGCCCGGCACGCATGCCGTATTCGACCCAGCTGAAGTTCGGAAGATCAGGAACCGCATCACGGCCGTGAGGGCTTGAGAGCAGCTTTCGCGGAAGCGGCAGGTCAAACGCCCACACTTCGAGATTCAGGACCAGGTGAATGGCCAGCGGCTTGCCCGGCGCGATCGGCGGGAGGGCCGCGCGCGGTACGAAGCTATACGGAGCTCGCCCGTTAGCCGGTTTCCGTGATGGTGCAATCACTGACTCCCCAGGCGTCGGCGAGTTGATCAACATCGCACACCGTAGAATATCTGTGTCCGGCGGACTGGAGCGTCGCCTTGTGCAGGTCTCTGCTCCACGACGCTGACGCGTCGTCGGGCCAGACAACGTAGAACTCGTGGCTGAACGCATCACGGGCGGTGGCCTCAACACAGACGTTCGTCGATACACCGGCGACGACGACTGTCTTGCGCCGGGCGCTGAGCAACACCTGATTGAGGTTCGTCCCGACGAATCCGCTGTAGCGGTGTTTCTGCACCACTGCTTCTCCGGCGATCGGCATGAGCTCATTGATCACCTGCTGTCCCCAGGAGTTCTCCATGCAGAACTCGAGCAGCCCGTACCTCGCGTGCGAGCGAGCTTCTACCCAAGGGCCCGACGCACCCAGCCCGTGTTCGAGCGTTGTGTGCTGAATATGAACGACCATCACACCAGCGGCCCGCGCGAAGCTGAGCAGGCGCTCGATGTTGGGCAGCACCGCGTCGACGTGGTCCATCGGTCGCTTCGCGGCCATCGCCGCCTTCCCATCTGCCCGGACCAGGTCGTTAACCATGTCGACGATTAACAGCGCCGTCCAGTCCGGGTTGACCTTGTCCCGAAGGGTCCGAAGTACCTCTACCTCGTTCATGTCTGCCTCTCTCAGTTACGACCGCACGCTGCATCGACAAGCTCGGCCACCGCTGGAACATTTTTCAGGTCGTACACCATCGAGATCAGGTTCGTCACACCCGCATCGGGCAATCGATGAGCGGCTAGCTGCCGGACCTTCTCGTGGAGTTCGTCTCTTGTCAGTTCTGCTCCCACGACGTGCTCGCTGAGAGAGGCTCCGTCGGTCAAACCGACAACGAGTTCCGCCTCGTCGAGCGAGACGTTGGGGCTCGTTTCGACCTCGACGAGCTTGCGCAACTGGGCCACGTCGGCAGAACGAACCCGGCGCGCCATAAACTGATCGAGGCCCGCCCTCCCATCGAGGAGGCCAACGGCAACCGCATGATAGACGCTGAACTTGGACTGCAGGCCGGTCTGCGGGTCCTTGTTTCCCATCACACTGATGACGAACGGGTTGACCGTCAGATGGATGCTGCGAATCGCGCCATCCGGATGGCGCGCGAGCCGACGGTGAATCTTGCGCGCTGCTGCTATTGCGGGGTGGCTCACGACGCCGCAGGCGTACGGCTTGATTAGGTTGTCGACGCAACGCCACGTCGCGCCGAGCCCATCTGTGGCCGCGTCGACGTCGACGAAGTCGGCAGTTGCCGTACACAGCCCGGAAGCTCCGCCAAGCAGGTCGGCCGTCACCGACAGCCCGGCCTCCGCCAGGTACGCGGCTTCTACTCCGTTCGCCGCCGCTCTTCCGGGATGCAGGGACTTCGTCATCGATCCCAACGCCGCCTGTGTGCCAGCGCCCTGACTCGCCGCGATCGACAGCGCGGAAGCCATCGCCGACTCATTCAGCCCGAGCACCCGGCCGGCCGCCGCCGCCGCTCCGATGGCGCCGATGATTCCCGTGATGTGCCAACCGCGGTCCAGCGCACGTGACCCGAGTCCGTCAGCGGCACGGATCGCTACCTCGATTCCAACAGCGGTTGCGTCCAGTAACTCACGCCCTGACGCGCCGCGGAGTTCCGCGGCGCCGATCGCTCCAGGGATCACCGGAGCGCTTGGGTGCAGGATCGAGGGCAGGCAGGTGTCGTCGAAATCCTCGACGTGCGCCGAGATGCCGTTGCTGATAAGCGCGACGGAGGCGGACACGCGGCGCCGCTTACCGATGACGCTTATCGAACTGCCGTGCTTCACAAGAGGTCGTAGGGCAGCTCGCGCGCGTACTGCCGCGTCATGGTCACACGCCTGAATCATCAGAGCGATCGCGTTGACCAGCGCATCCGCCACTGACACCGATACGGTCGCGTCGGGGCAACTGGCGGTTGCAGCAAACGTTGCCAGCGCCCACCCCACGGTAGCGCGATCAGTCATGGTCGCTCACGCCGGTGGTCACCAGGGCGACTAGCTCCCTGATGTCTGACGACTTGTCAATGCTCCCTAAGCAACGGATCAGAGACACGCTTGGCTCGGCCGGGCAAGATGCCGCCTCACGGACGTCGGCGACCTTCTGATCCAGATCAACGATGATCTCTTCCAGCGTGTCGAGCGAGGCGAGCGCGGAAGTCACCGACTCAAACGCGTCCATGCGTTGAACGAGTGCCTGACCGAGCCCTCGGGGTGACTCGAAGCATTCACGGGGGCCGCTGAAATCGGTGCTCGCCAGCAGCGCGGACGTCACACCGTTCTGCGCTGCCTTACCTGACGTGTAGAGCTTGAGATCGGACCCGCCCGCTTCTTCGAGCCCAAGGGTGCAGCTCGACGCGACTTCGATCGCGTTGGCGACGTTAGCCGACTGGGAGTCAACCAGCAGTGAAGCGGTCACCGCAGCCGACAGGGTTCCGCAGACGCCGTTGAGGTCCCATCCTCGCTCACGCGCGCCCGGTCCCAGCGCAAGCGCGAGTCTGATCTCAAGCTCGCAGCCAATCGCAAACGCCGACAGCAACTCCGCCCCGTTCACGAGTTTGAACGTCGCAACAGATATCGCGGCGCCGAGATTGACCGCTACTGGATGTATCGGGGCATCGACACGCGCGGCGTCATGCTCGAAGACGTTGATTGCCGAGGCTACGATTCCGGCGACTGTCAAAGCTGACTTCGTGCTCCGGGCTGAGGCCCCGGGCGGCCACGCGCTGGTCAGCGTGCGAACCACCGGGTCGCGACTGCCGTACAGCGCAAGGGCGCATGCGTTCCTTAAAAGTCGCCTTCCCGCGACTCTGCAATCAGACGCTAATGGTTGTACATAGGCCGTCGTGGCCTCGTTCGCAATGTGCTCTGCGATCGACCTCGTCCAGGAAGGCTATCTCACAGTCAGCGGCAAGTTGGGGTAGGGTGACGCACCGATGAATCTGCTCCTCGACGGCAAGGTGGTCGCGATTGCCGGCGCTGGTGAAGGGATCGGCCGAGCGACCGCGATCGCGGTCGGAGACGAGGGTTGCCATCTGGTGCTCGGTGCGCGTCAGCGCGACCAACTGGACTCACTTGAGCAAACGCTGCACACGCACGGAACGCGAACGGCCAGCGTTTGCACTGACTTGAGCTACAAAATCGGGATGACGGAGCTGGCCGACCGCGCTACAGCGGCCTTCGGCGGGCTCGACGGCCTCGTGATTAGCATGGGCAGCACGCCGCTGGGTGACATTTCTCAACTGGCCGACGAACAGTGGATGACGGCCGTGAATCAGAAACCCGGGCGGCAGTACGTGGAGTGAGTGCCGCGTCGCCGCACATACGGCGCCGGGGCGGGGAAGCATCGTCCTGGTCGCCGGCAACGCCTCTCGCCACGCGGATCCTCAGCTGACGATATCCGCGGTTGTCAACAGCAGCCCTGGAGCGACTCGCCGCCCACCTCGCGCTACTTCGGACCAGAGGGATCGCAGTCAACACCGTGAGCCCAGGCCCGGTGAGGACTCGCCGTACGAGCATCTACTGACTGCGCTGGCCAAGTCGGCCGGGGCAGAACAGGACGTCGAGCGAGCGCTGCTCTCGAGCATCCCCGACGGGCGGGTCGCGGAGGCAGATGAGGTCGCAGCGACATCGCATTCCTGCTCTCGCCACTCTCGCGCCACCTCACCGGCCAGACGCTGCTGATCGACGGTGGACAGTCGGTCGGCTGATCCGAGAGGGCGCGTAGCGAGACCATCGTCGGCTGAGCCGGAGCGCACGAGAGTTCCGACAACGCTTGAGCGTCGGCCATCGTTGACAGCACACCGTGCCCGGCGCAGGACGGCAGGTCCAGATAGTGCCCTGGAACAGGCTCATACTGTCGAATTGCACGGTCCCGCAGAGCACCAGGATCTCCATCCGCCGAGACGGCCGCTCTCCCGACCGGCTGGCGACCCCCGTCCTTCTGGGCACGAGGTTCGTACCCATGTGTGCGGGCCGTCCAGTCCCACCGCTTATGCTCGGCGATGCTCCGCCACCAGCCGTGAGAGCGTCACGGCGACCACCAGCGCCCCGCCGTAGAAGACGTCCTGGACCCACCCCTGCGCACCTAGGAGCTGCAGGCCGGTGATGCCGGTAACGAGGAAATAGGTGGCGACGAAGACGCCCCAGGGGCTGAAGCGCCCGGGATTGATGACCGTCTGGCCGAGGAAGGCGCCAGCGAACGCCGGTAGCAGGAACGGTGGTCCGCCACCGGGATCGGCGGCGCCGACGACGCCAGCCTGCATGATGCCGGCGACTGTGCAGATGAGGGCGGTGCTGATGAGAGCCATCGCGCGCATCCGATCCACCCGGAGGCCGGCGAGTCGGGCGACCTCGCGTCCCTCCCCCACGAACAGGAGGTGTCGGCCGAGCGATGTGTAGCCGAGGACGTACCAAAGCACCACGCAGATGAACAAGCCGATGTAGAAGGCGATCGGGAGCCCGAGGAACGTGTCCTGCATTGCGTTCAGGAGGCCCTGGGAGATGCCTCCGATCGTCTCGGAGTTGGAGATGCCGTAGCCGACGCCGCCGAGGAAGGTGCCCACCCCCAGCGTGACGATCAGCGACGACACACCGACTCGCACGACGACGAACGCGTTGAAGCCGCCGATGATCAGACCGGCGAAGAGTGTGCCCACGATCGCCAGACCGATCGGCCAGCCGTGGTTGACGTTGAGCCACGCGACCATCGTGGCCCCGAAGCCCATCACCGAGGCGACCGACAGGTCGAACTCGCCGGCTGTTAGCGACACGATCAGCCCGAGCGTGATCACCAGCTGGACGGCCTGGGTGCCGAAGATGGTCTCGAAGTTGGTCGTCGTCGGGAAGGTGTCGGGGCGCAGCAGCGAGAAGACGCCGATAATCACCACCCACAGGACGAGAATCCCGTAGCGCTCCCCAAGGTCCACCGCGCTCCAGCGCGACGGGTCCTCGGCGACTGCAGCTGCCCGCGGCGCGTCCTCAGCGGGCCCGGCGTGGGTCTCTTCCGACGCGGTGGCGGCACGGCTCGCGTCAGTCACCGTTCAACTCGCTTCCTTGGGCACAGATCTCTCCCGTCCGGGCGATAGTCTCGCAAATTCGGGCGTCGGCATACCAATCCGCATATTGCATACGACTCTGGTAGCGTAGTCGGTGAACGCGCGTGTGTTCACTAGTAGCCAGCAGCGCGCGCTCGACGGGGAGAGAGCAGGCCAATAGGAGGTATGTCATGAATCGGACGAGACGTCTAGTGTCGCTCGTCGTAGTCGTATGTGTCGCCGCGCTCGCCGCCTTTGGCAGCGTCGCGTCCGGCAAGAGCTCGAACAGTTCGTCCCAGAAGAGAGGCCTGGTCGCGTCGGCAATCGCCACGGCCAAGAGCCTTGTCGCCCAGGCGGAGAAGCCGCCGAAGTACGCCGGTCCGACCTCGAAGGTCGACGTCGCCAAAGCGAAGGGCAAGTCGGTCTACTACGTCAGCTTGTCCGAGGAGATTCCTGCGCTCCACGAGTGGGGCGTCGTTCTCGCACAGCAGCTCCAGGAGGCCGGCGTCAAGGTGACGAAGTGCGACGCCAAGGGCGCCCCGGACGGGATCACGACCTGCCTGCAGCAGGCCTTGGCAGCCAAGCCCAACGTGATCGTCGGTCAGGCACTCGACACCAAGTTCATCGCGTCCTACATCAAGCGCGCCCAGCAGGCGGGTATCAAGTTCATCACGGCTCAGACCGGTACTCCCGGCATCCCGAAGGTTCCCGGCGACGACGCCGAGGTTACGTTCGACTACCCGAGTGTCGGCAAGCTACTCGCCGACTGGTTCGTCGCAACCTCAGGCTGCAAGCAGGGTGGCCCACAGATCATCACCAGCACCAGCAGCCGCCAGCCCTCAGCAGCCGAAGTCGCGGGAATCCAGCAGGAGATCAAGCGGCTGTGCCCGACGCTGAAGGTCCCGGGCGTTCAGAACGTATTAATTCCCGACTGGCCGACGAAGCTGTCGACCGTCACCCGTTCGCTGCTCACAGCAAACCCAAATCTCAAGTACATGCTGCCGCTCTACGACGGCATGACGATCTACATGGTTCCGGCGATCACCGGCGACCTCTCTGCCGCCAAGACCGTGAAGGTCGCATCGTTCAACGCGACCCCGGTGGTGATCCAGAACGAACTGGCCAAACCCGGGCCTCTGGCAGCTGACATCGGCGGGCCGAACCAGTGGTACGGTGTTGCTCTGGCGGACCAGACACTGCGCGTGCTCGCCGGCCAGAAGCCGGTCGCCAGCGAGAACGTTCCGCTGCGCCTGTTCACCCGCGCCAACGTCGGATCGATCAACCCCAAGAAGGACGAGTCGACCTGGTATGGCAAGGTCAACCCGATCACTATCTACCACAGGCTGTGGGGCCTCAAGTAACCGCGTCCAAGTAACGGACCGTAATGCGTGAGGCGGCAACCGAACTTGCGCTTGAGGCCGAGCACCTCTCCAAGTCCTTCGGCGGCGTCCGCGTCCTCAGCGACGTGGAGCTGTCGGTCAGGCGCGGGGAGGTGCACGGCCTTGTCGGCAGCAATGGCTCGGGCAAGTCGACGCTGATCAAGATCCTGTCCGGCTACTACGCGCCGGAGCCGGGCGGCTCGCTGAAGGTGGGTGGCCAGGACGTATCTCTTCCCGTCTCTCCGGACCGGGCGACGAGCCTCGGGCTCAGCTTCGTCCACCAGGATCTTGGCCTGACCCCGCAGCTCAGCGTGCTCGAGAATCTACGAGTGGGCCGCTTCGAAACGCGCGCTGGTGGGCGGATCAACTGGCGAAGCGAGCGTGCAACCGTTCGCGCCGCACTGAGTCGCTTCGACCTAGACATCGCGCCGGAGACACGGGTGCAACGCCTGTCGAGCAT
Source organism: uncultured Solirubrobacterales bacterium (assembly GCA_963805095.1). Taxonomy (GTDB): domain Bacteria; phylum Actinomycetota; class Thermoleophilia; order Solirubrobacterales; family Solirubrobacteraceae; genus Palsa-465. The sequence goes on along the minus strand of CAWDSW010000003.1, from coordinate 795,021 downwards.
CGAACGGGTGCTGCTGGCGGTCGTGCGGGCGTTCTCGGACCTGGCGAACGCCGATGGGGGCGTCCTCGTGCTCGACGAGCCGACCGCTTACCTGCCGCGTGACGGCGTCGACCGTTTATTTGCCGCTGTGCGGCGTGTCGCTGGCGAAGGCGCCGGCGTCGTGTTCGTGAGCCATCGCCTCGAGGAGATCGGGATGCTCACCAACAGGGTCTCGGTACTCCGCGATAGCCATTTGATCGGCACCGCTGAGACCGCGAGCATCTCCGAGGCCGAGCTGGTGGAGATGATCGTCGGCAGCAAGCTCGCCGCAGCCACGTTCGCGCCGCGAACTGAGGGTGGGGTCAGGCTGCGTGCCCGGTCGATCTCTGGTCAAGTCGCCCAGGACGTGACCTTGGAGCTGCGTAGCGGGGAAGTCCTCGGTCTCACGGGTCTGATGGGCATGGGGCACGAGGAGGTTCCCTACCTGATCTTCGGGTCCGAGCCCGCCTCCGGCGAGCTCGAACTCGACGGAGAGTCCATCCCGATCACCGAGATGTCACCGAGCCGGGCGATCCGCGCCGGTGTGGCACTGCTGCCGGGCGATCGACAGCGAGCAAGTGGCGCAGGCAGTCTCTCGGTCCGGGAGAACGTGACCCTACCGACGCTCGACCGGTATTTCAGCGGCGGCATCCTGCGTCCCAAGCGTGAGCGCGCACGTGTGCTCGAGCTGCTGCGCGCCTACGGCGTACGCCCCGCAGCGCCGGCGCGCAAGCTCGAGACACTCAGCGGCGGCAACCAGCAGAAGGTGCTCGTGGCCAAATGGCTCGAGCGCAGGCCGACGATATTCCTCATGCACGAGCCCGTCCAGGGCGTCGACGTCAGCTCTCGTGAAGACATCGCACGGGTGATCGGCGACATCGCCGCCGGGGGCGATTCAGTGCTCATGTCCAGCTGTGAGTACGAAGACTTGGCACGGATCTGCAGCCGGGTGCTCGTCTTCCGTCATGGCCGCGTCGCGAGCGAGCTCGCCGGCGACGCGTTGACCAAGGACCGGATCATCGAGCGCTGCTATGCGACGGAGATGGCTGGGTGACCGGCGAGCCGGCGGAGCTCGCCCTCCACGGGGCCGACGCCCTCGGAGCCGACACCGCACCGGAAATTCGCATCGTCGAGCTCGGCCAGCGGCTGGCGGCGTTCACCGGCGGCCCGCTCGGTGACGGCGTGCCCGTCGCGATCGCGCCGATGCCGGACTTCGTCTGTCAGATAGTCGACAGCGATCTCATCCCGCGGCTGCGCGCACACGCGGCGCGATGAGAATCCGCGCCGCCGTCCTGCGGTCGATGGGGACTCCGCCCCCGTACGCCGAGTCGCGCCCGCTCGAGATCGAAGACGTCGAACTCGACGACCCGGGGCCGGGCGAACTCCTCGTCAAGATCGCCGCCGCCGGGCTCTGCCACTCCGACCTCTCGGTTATTAACGGCTCGCGGCCGCGCCTGATGCCGATGGCCCTCGGTCACGAAGCGGCTGGCACGGTCGTCACGACGGGTCCCGAAGTCGAGCAGTTCGCCTCCGGCGACCGCGTCGTGCTTGCGTTCGTACCAGCCTGCGGAGCGTGCCGTCCGTGCCGGGAGGGTCGTGCAGCATTGTGCGAGCCGGGAGCCGCCGCCAACACCGCCGGCACGCTCTTGTCGGGTGCGCGGCGACTCCGTGACGCCGATGGGAACCAGCTGCACCATCACCTCGGCATTTCCGGGTTTGCCGATCATGCCGTAGTGGCGGCGCAGTCGGCGATCCCGATCCCAGCCGACCTGCCGTTCGAGCTCGCGGCGCTGTTCGGCTGCGCGGTGCTCACCGGAGTCGGCGCTGTCATCAACGCCGCCCACGTCCACGAGGAGGATCAGGTCGCGGTGTTCGGGCTCGGAGGCGTCGGAATGTCCGCGGTCCTCGGCGCCAGGTTCGCCGGCGCCCGCACGATCATTGCCGTCGACACGGCGGCGAACAAGCTCGAGCTCGTCCAGCGCATCGGGGGCGTCACGCCGCTGCTCGGCGGCGATGACGTCGTCGCCCAGATTCGCGAGCGGACGGACGGCGGCGTGGAATGCGCGATCGAGACAGTCGGCAGCGCCGAGGTGCTCGCCCAGGCGTACGCCGCAACCCGCCGCGGCGGGTCGACGGTGACCGTCGGCCTCCCTCACCCCGAGCAGATGCTGAGCATCCCAGCGGTCAGCCTGACAGCCGAGGAGCGGACGCTGCGCGGCTCCTACCTCGGCTCGTCGTTGCCCGCGCGTGACGTCCCACGAATGATTGACCACTACCGTGGCGGCCGGCTTCCCGTCGAGCAGCTGCTCACGCACCGCCTCGTGCTCGACGAAATCAACGAGGGCTTCGACCGCCTCGCACGAAGCGAGGCGGTCCGCCAAGTGGTGCTGTTCTGAGCGGCTCTCGCGAACTGCGGGGAGCGGTTGATGTAGTCCCCGCGCGCACCGTCCATGACCTCGTCGTCACGGAACCCCCCCCCCCCCGCGGCGGGAACCGGCCGGGCGCAGGCATTGTGTAATGTATGGAAAGTACGAGGGATACAGGCCGGGCGACCGGTGATGGCATCTAGGAGGTGCTCGCATTGACGAACCTGCGAGAGCGATTGTCGGACCGGCGGATCCTCGTCGCAGTCGGCGCGCATGACGGCCTAACTGCGATGCTCGCCCAGCGCGCGGGGCTGGAGGCCGTCTATCAGGGCGGGTACGCGGTCGCCGCCCACCATTACGGCGTGCCGGACATTGGGTTCGTCGGGCTCAGCGACGTAACCGAGAATCTGCGGCGGATGACCGCCGTGTCGGACATCCCGGTGATTGTCGACGCGGACACAGGCTACGGCTCCGAGCCGGGCGTTCGCCGGGCGGTTCTTGAGCTCGAGCGCGGAGGCGCGGCGGCGATCCAGATCGAGGACCAGGTGTTTCCCAAACGGTGCGGTCACATGGAGGGAAAGGCCGTCATCCCGCGGGACGAGATGGCGCTTAAGGTCCGCGCCGCCGTCGACGCGCGGCGCAGCGCGGACACGGTCATCATCGCCCGCACCGACGCGCTGCAGGTGCACGGACTCGACGACGCGATCGACCGATGCAATGCATACACGGAGGCCGGAGCCGACGTCACGTTCGTCGACGCCCCGCGCAGCCGCGAGCAACTTGAGGAGATTGCGAGCCGGGTCGACGGAAGGCTGTTGTCGAACATGACCGAGACGGGACGGACACCGCCCCTCACCGCGGAAGAGCTCCAGGAGCTTGGCTACTCAATCGTCATCTTCCCAAGCACGCAGACGTGGCTATTTGCCCGCTGCTACCAAGAGTTTCTCGACGAGGTGAAAGCCAACGGAACGACCAACGCGATGCGCGACCGAATGATGCCCTTCGACGAGGTCAACGAGCTGCTGGGCCTGTCGCGCTGGCAGTCGTGACGTACGTAAGGACGCAGGCGAGATCTACAAGAACCGCGCCTTCTGCGACCGCCGAGACGGCCCGACGTAACCCCGCGCTGATCGTCGCCGACGTCAGATACCCGGTCTGCTGAATCTCTGCTCGGGCCGATAGTCAATCCCGCCTCGCGGGCCAGAGCAACGACTCGAGGTGATCGGCGAGCTGTGGCGGTGACGGTCCACCGATTACCCACTAGCTCCCGAGGTGAGGCCGGACTCGCTGGTGAAGATGCGGTGCTTGAGCAGCCTGCGGCAAAGGATCGAGAAGAAGATCTCGATTTGGAAGAGCTGCGAACCGTGCCTCGGGGTGAACTGGAAGCTCCATCGCGGATGGAAATCGAGCCACTGGTGCACCCCTCTGCACCTCGAGTGAGAGGTTGTCGCCGAAAGCCACGATCCTCCGACCTTCCACGACCGGGATTTCTTAATCGCATCTGTCCAGGAGCCGCTTCGGGTCAAACCGGCTGCGGTCTTGGACGCAGTCGCGATCACGTCGTGTTCTTTCACCTTTAAGGCATACGAATAGGCATTAGGTGCCGTGTGTACTCATGCCCGCGGCCTGCTTGACGAGCTCGCGGGGGTGTGTGGGACCAATCATCCTTTCCGCGTCCTACACGGGCCCGCCACTGCGGACATGCACCATCCGGATGTCGGCCTCGTCACGGTCGATCGCCACGTCGATCGGCGTCGGCCGCTCGAGCGGACCGAGGTCGGTCAGGAGGTCACGCATCTATCGGTGCTGGTCGCACGGTGGCCTTCGCAGCCCAGGGCGCGCGCCACGGCGGCGAAGTCCGGGGTCCGGAGACAGGCGCCCATGGTCGAGCGTGTAGAGGTTGAGCCCGGCGCCGAAGGCGAGCACCAATCGCTCGCGCCTGGCTAAACGCGAACCCGCCGCTGATCCCGAGCTCGTACGGATGAGCCGAAACCAGCCGTTCGCATTGAGGCTCGTGACGAGCAGCGCGCCGATCTGGTCCGCAAGCGCGATCAGCGCCTCGCGCGCATCTGAGCGCACCGCGCCCTGACCGGCGAGCACGACCGGACGCTCGCTGCGGCGCACGAGCTCCGCGATCGTTTCCACGCTCTCGGGCGCTGGGACCGTCGCCTGTGTCGTGCGGGGATCGCTGGACGACGGCACGTACGTCCAGGGTCGGGCATCTCGGCCTCCGAAACGCTCGTCGGGACGTTGATCACGAGCGGGCCGAGTCCGAGGCCCACGTGGCGAAAGCCCAGATGGACCTCGTCGGCAAGCGTTTGCGGCGTGCTTATCTGCTGCATCGCGCCCGCGGTCGCGAGGATCACCGGCGGCTGGTCGATGTCCATGTTGCCGAGCCTCGAGCCCACGACCTTGTCGCCGGCGACGAGCAGCACGCGCGAGCGCGACATCCGGGCGGCCGTCATTGCCGTGGCGGTGTTCGTCAGTCCAGGCCCCTTCTCACAGGTGGCGACCCCGATCCGGCCCGTGAGACGGCTGTAGCCGTCGGCCATCCCGACCGCCCCCTGCTCGTGGCGCGGCGACGAACCGAACGCCGCGCCGGTGACTAGTTCGTGCACCATGCGGTCGTTGCTGCCGCCGAGCACGCCGAAGACCACCTCGACCCTCTCGAGCGCGATCGCCTCTGCCATCGCTTCGTATCCGCGCATCATTCACGCTCCTCGCGTAGTACCCGTTTGACGACCTTGCCCGTGCCCGTGCGAGGAAGCTCGTCGCGAAACGCGAAGCTCTTTGGGATCTTCGCCGGCGCGAGACCGCGCCGGCAATGCTCGAGGAGCTCCTCGGTTGACGGCGAGGTCATCCCTGGGCTCAGCACGAGCACGGCGTGCACGGCCTCGCCCCAACGGGCGTCGGGCACGGAGAACACCGCCGCCTCACGCACCGTGGGATGCTCGGCGAGCAGCTCCTCGACCTCGCGCGGATACACGTTCACGCCACCCGAGATGATCACGTCGCTAACGCGACCGACGATGTAGAGATATCCCTCCGCGTCGCGCCGCGCGAGGTCGCCGGAGCTCACATAGCCGTCGCGTGTCACCGCCTCGGTCGCAATGCGGTTGTTGTAATAGCCCGAGAACAGATATGGGCTCGCGGCGTAGAGCTGCCCGGTCTCACCGTCGGCGACCTCTTCACCGTCGTCATCAAGCAGGCGGACATCGGTGAGTGCCAACGGAAGCCCGACGCAGCGCTGCTTGCGGCGCTGGTCCTCGGGGCGCAGCGAGCTCACGGTTCCGGCCTCAGTCGAGCCGTAGATCTCGAACAGGCGCACCCCCGGCCACTGCTCGAGGATACGGTGCTTGAGGTGCTCGGGGAGCGCCGACGCGTTAGAGAGAATCGTGCGGATCACGCCACGCCCGCGCTCGCGTCTGGCGTCCGGGAGGTCGAAGATCGCCGCGAACATCGTCGGCACCATGAACGTCGCGGTGACGTGCTCGCCGGCGAACGCGTCGAGCACGTGCTCTGGGTCGAACCGCTCCTGCAACTCGATCGAGCCGCCTGTGAGCAGCGGCGCGAGCGAGCGCGAGATACCGGCGCTGTGATACATGGGGGTGATGACGAGGTGAACGTCTTCGGGTGCGTAGCAGCCGTATTCGGCCGCGTGGGCGAGGGCGAGCACGGTGCGTGCGCGATGGGTGACGACGGCAGCTTTCGGGCGACCGGTGGTCCCCGACGTGTAACCGAACAAGAAAGGCTCGGTTTCGCGCGCGAGGTCGATGGGGTCAGCGGGCGCCGCCGCGATCAGCTCACGCAGCGACACCGCGCCGGCAACGGAAACCGAGACCGCGGTGACCTGGAGACCCGAAGTGCTGAGGTCCTCGAGCTCCGCGCCGAGGCGCTCGGCGATAGCGTCGGAGACCAGGAGTCGCCGCATGCCGCTGTCCTGCGCGAGCTGGGCGACCTCGCGGCCCGGACTGCCTGTGGGGATCGGCACGACGACGAGCCCAGCGCGCGCGACCGCGAGGACGGCGATCAGGAACTCCGGCATGTTGCCGAGCAGCAGGCCGACGCGGTCGCCTTGGCTCGCCATTTCGCCAGATCTGAGCGCATGGGCGAGTCGGCCCGAGTCGTGGTCGAGCTGTGCGTAGGTCAACCGGCGGTCGTTGAAGTGGACCGCCACCTTGTCGGGCGCGCGGGCAGCGGCCCGTCGGAACGCCGCCGATATCGTCAGGTGGTTCCGCTCGCTCAAAGGATGGCCACGGGGTTGATCGGGCTCCCCGCAGCGCCCGTGATCTGCAACGGGGACGCGACGAACAGAAACTCATGGACCCCCGATCGCGACAGCTCTTCGAGATCGAGGTACTCGATCAGGTAGCCGCCCTGCTGGTTGATGATCCGCGGGTGCAGGCCGTAGGCCCGGACCGCGGGCTCGCCGGGAAGGACGTCGACGGCGCAATTGTCTGAGCCGATCGCGACCAGCTCGTGTCCATGGAACCATTCTGCGCAGTGGTAGGAGAGCCCGGGCTCGCCCTCGTCGAAGCGCGCGCGATCGGATTCGAAAATCCGGTACCACCCGGTCCGCACGAGACAGATGTCCCCTCGCGTGAGCACAACGCCCTGAAGGCGGGCGCACTCGTCGAGATCGTCTGGCGCGATGACGTGACCCATCTCCAAGTAGTCGACCCCGGACTGGCGCGCCACATCAAGCAGCACCCCGCGACCGACGATCGCCCCCACATTGGTGACTGCATTGCGGGTCACCTCCTGCGATGTGACGTGCTCCAAGGCGTCATATCCGTTGTACATCTTGCTTCGGTGCACCGCGTGCGAAAGGGCATCGATGTGGGTACTCGCATGTGAATTCGTGGTGATGACGTCTTCGATCACCCCAAACAGGGGGTTCATCCGAAATTTCACCGTATGCCAGGTGCGATCTCGCACTGTCGCAACGGGCCCTTCCGGACCGACCGCGGCACCGAGTGGTATCGCCACGCCCCGGCGAACGAGGCGCGCAGCGGCGGCAATCTCCGCCGGCCCGATGAAGTTCAGGGTCCCGCGCTCATCGTCCGGCCCCCAGCGCCCCCAGTTGCACGGCCCGTAGTCCTCTTCGGGCTCGGCGGCTTGACATGGAGTTAGCCTACCCGAGATGCTGCGGATCGCGGTCGGCTCGGTCGTCCATGAGGCGAACACGTTCGCCCCGCGCGTACTGGGATGGGACGACGTGATGTCATACTCATTCCTCGACGGACACGCGGTGATCAACGAGCGGCGAGTGTCGACTCCGCGATCCCGGGGTTCCTCAGCATCGATGAGGAGGTCGAATGGGTGCCGCTCATCTCCTCGGCCCTGCCGGGCAGAGCGGGCCGCCTGAGAAAGGCGGCCTTCGGCCGGCTGAGCGAGACCTTTAGGTCGCGGATCCGCGCCGCGGGCGAGCTCGACGCGTGCCTGCTGTCGATTGCGGGAAGCATGGCGGCGGACGGCGAGGACCTCGACGACGCCGAAGGGCGCCTGCTGATCGCGGTGCGCGACTCGCTCCCCGCCGGGGCTCACCTTGGCGTCGCGCTCGACATGCACGCAAATGTGACACAGCGCATGCTCGACGCCGCCAGTGTCATGCTCGCCTACCAGACGTTCCCCCCGCACTGGGACAAGCGCGAGGTTGGGGCACGGATCGCCGATCTGATCGTGCGCGCGGTCCGCGGCGAGATCCGACCCCTGATGGCAGCAGGCGTGTTTCCAAGCACGAGTCAGCCTGACGCTGCCAACGCCTGCGTGCGTTCTCGTCGGGCGTGGGGATACAACGCGCCCGACGCGTGGGCGCGAGACGCGGCGCGATCAGCTATCGCGAAGCGTCGGCGGCCGCCTGGACGGCGCGCACGATGAACTCGTAGCCGGTGCAGCGGCACAGGTTGCCGTCGAGGGCGTCGCGGATCTCGGCCTCGCTCGGATCGGGATTGTGGTCGAGCAACTCCTGTGCGGAGAACAGCATCCCCGGCAGGCAGTACCCGCACTGAAAGCCGTACTCGTCCCAGAAGGCCTGTTGGAGGGTGGTCAGCGAGCCGTCGTCGTGTGCTATGCCCTCGATCGTAACGACGCTCGACGCCTCGGCCTGCACAGCGAGCATCAAACAGCTCTTCGCGATCTGACCGTCGACCTCGACTGTGCAGGCGCCGCAGTCGCCGGTCAGGCAGCCGATGTGCGTGCCCTTGAGCCCCAGCACATCGCGCAGGACCTCGACGAGCAGCAGCCGCTCGTCGATCTCCAGCTCTCGCGGCTCGCCGTTCACCGTCAGGCGCAGCGTTGTGGTGTCGTCGGTCACGTATGAGCTCACATCGTCGCTCCATTGTCGGCTGCTTGCACGGCGCGCCGGGCGATCACGGCTGCGATCGACCGCTTGTACTCGCCCTCGGCGAGCGCGTCGGTGTGGGGGTTGGTGATGGCGGCGTTGACCGCCATCTCGATGGAGACGGGCTCGGTGCTCTCAAGCTCGACGAGCAGCGGCGCCGCCTGCACGCCGCCCAGCGCCACGCGCGCGCCCTCGTGGTCAACGAACGCGGCTGTGACGATCGGCCAGCTCGACTCCGCCAGCTTGAACTTGTAGTAGCCGCCCCGCTGTCCCTGGTCGGCGTCGATGACGATCTCCTCGAGCAGCTCGCCGGGGCGGATGTCGGTCGCGAATGCTCCGCGGTAGAACTCGCCGGCGGCGACGATTCGAGTGCCACTCGCGTGGCTCAGTCGCAGCTGCGCGCCGAGCGCGACGAGGCTCGCCGGGATGTCGGATTGCGGGTTCGCGTAGCAGGCCGAGCCGCCGACGGTGCCACGGTTCCACACCTGTGAGCCACCGGTGATCCCGAGCGCCAGCGTGCGCAGCAGCGGTAGCCGCTCGGTAATCAGCTCGGAGTCGATCAGGTCGCGATAGGTCGTCTGCGCGCCGAGCACGATGCTGCCGTTCACGCGCGCGATTCGCTTGAGGCCGGCGTGCCGCAGATCGACGACGCGGCTCGGTCGCCGGGTGCCATTGGTCATCTCCGGCACGACCCACGTGCCGCCGCCGATGATCTCCGTCTCGACGTCAACCTCCGCGAGAATGCCCGCGGCCTCCTCGGCGCTGCGCGGAGCGTGATAGGTGAAGCGCTTGGTGATCATCAGCCGTTCGCCTCCCTGATCGCGGCTAACACATTGGGCGGCGTCGCTGGCGTCCGCCGCAGCCGCGCGCCGAGCGGCAGGATCGCATCGTTGACGGCGTTGATGATCGCCGCCTGGGCGCCGCCGACGCCGGCCTCGCCGGCACCCTTCACGCCGAGGAGCGTGAACGGGCTCGGCGTCACCTGATGCTCCATCGCGATGTGCGGCACGTCGCTGGGCCTCGGCATCAGGTATGTCTTGAACCGGTTCGACTGAAGATGGCCCTCGTCGTCGTAGACCTGGTGCTCGGTGAGCGCGGCGCCGACGCCCATCACCATCGCACCGTGCATCTGGCCTTCGACGAACCGCGGGTTGATCATCACACCGCAGTCGTGGAGCACGCCGAAACGCTTGAGGTCGACCTTGCCGGTCTCTGCGTCGACCTCAACGACGGCGACATGGACGGCGTTGGAGTACGTCGGATAGGGCTGGATCCGGCCCTTCTTGTCCGGAAGGTGAATGATGTTGTCGGGTTTGTAGGTGCGCGTCGACTCGAGCGGCGGCTCGACGTTGTGCGCGGTCGCGAAGGCGAGGGTGTAGATCGTGTAGGAAACGTCTGCCACTGACACCTGCTTCTCGCCGGAGGTGATTGCACCATCAGTGAAAGTAAGCGTCTCCGGATCGACCTCGAGCATCGTGCCGGCGACGATCGCGAGCTTTTCGCGAATGTCGCGCGCGGCCAATAGCGACGAGTTGCCGCCGACGACCATGCTGCGCCCCGAATAGTTGCCGAAACCGTACGGACAGATGTCCGTATCGCCCTGGATGACGGTAACGCTCTCGATGCTGACGCCGAGCTCGTCGGCGACGATCTGGGCGATGCCGGTGTCGTTGCCACCGCCCGGTGACGTGACCCCGGTGAGCACTGTGACGCTGCCCGACGGGTCCATCTTGACCGTGCTCGTGTCGTAGCCGCCCACGAGGGTGCCGGGGAGGTCGGCGGCCTCCGGGGTGAGCTCGAACGCGATGCCGAAGCCGAGGTGGCGGCCCTGCGCAAGCAGCTGCGCCTGCTCGGCGCGGACGCCGTCGTAGTCGAGCAGTACGAGCGCCTTGTCGATCAGGGAGTGGTAGTCGCCCGAATCAATGTTGAGGCCGGCATTCGTGCGATACGGAAACTCGTCCTTGCGGATGAGGTTGCGGCGGCGGACCTCGCCGACATCCATCCCGAGCTTCTGCGCGACGAGGTCGACGGCGCGCTCCATGACCAGGTTGGTGCCCTCCTTGCCATATCCCCGCGTCGCGTTCCAGGGTGCCTTGTTCGTGGTTGCGACCGTCGCAACGACATCGGTGTTGGGGATCTTGTAGCCAGTCGGGAACCCGAGCCCGGTGAGGAACGCCATCCCCCAGCCGGGGGCCGCGCTGATCGCCCCGACGTTCGCCGTGAAGTGGTCCTTGAAGCCCACCATCTTGCCGTCGTCGTTGAATGCGACCGCCCAGTGATGGACGTGCTCGCGGGCGCCGATCAGGAGCGTCTCGCGGCGATCCTCGATCCACCGGACCGGTCGGCGGAGCCTGCGGCTCAGGTGGCAGACAAGCGGCTCCTCGGGGTGCCCGTGCATCTTCAGACCGAAGGCGCCGCCGACGTGCGGCGCGATGACGCGTATCTGCGACTCCTCGACGCGCAGCGCGTGCGCGAGCACCCACCGCAGCGGGTGCGGGTTCTGCGAAGCTCCGTAGAACGTATAACTCTGGGTCCGCTCGTCCCACGACGCGACATACCCGCGCGTCTCCATCGGCTGGCTCGAGTAGCGCTGAATCGAGAAGGTGTCCTCGATGACGTGGTCGGCGTCGCGCGCCGCGGCCTCATAATCGCCCTCCAAGAATGGCATCTCGAGGACGATGTTGTCCCCCCAGTCCTCGTGGATCAGCGGCGCTTCGCTCGCGATCGCCGCCTAGCCGTCGATGACCGCCGGCAAGAGCTCCCATTCCACCTCAATCAGGCCAAGCAGCGCGTCGGCGTCGTTGCGGGTCTCGGAGACAACCGCGGCGACAGGTTGGCCTTCATAGATGACCTTGTCGAGGGCGAGCGCGCGGACGTCGTTGTGCTTGCCGCCGAGCACCGCCGGGTCGATGAAGTGCGGAATCGGGTCAACGTGCTCGGCGACCTCGGCGCCGGTCGTGGCGAAGAGACAGCGCGTGTCGGAGCGAGCACGCGTCAGGTCGATCGAGCGGATCCGGGCGTGCGGGTGCGGACTCCGCAGCACCGACATTTGGACGGTCCCGGGCAGCTCGATGTCGCCCACGTATTGGATGCGCCCGGTGACGAACCGCTCGCCATCCATCTTGCGCTGGCGGGTGCCCACGTATCGATGCGAACGACTCCCGACTTGTGTGACGCTCGCCGCCATCTACCTGACCCCTCTCCACGTTGGCCGACCTCGCGCTGGCCGCCGCCCTTGTACTTTGTATCCACGGAGTATTCCGTCTATCCGAACAGGTTGTCAACTCGGCACGACTGGCGCTTCTTGCTCCTCATTGACGAAGTGGTTGACGAGCCGTCCGTTGACATAGATTCTGCATCGGCGAGCCACCGCCAGTTCCCATCGGGCTGTGGAGGAAATATCCCGGGCGCCAGCAGTCGCGGTGACGGCGCATCGTGCCGCCAGCCGCCATCCGCGCGCAGATGCCAAAGGTCGGCCTCTAGCATCAGGGCAGCCTCCGCGCACTCGTACCACCCCGTCATCTGCTGGCTCGCGCCGGCTGGGCTGCGATAGAGAAAGCCACGAGCTCCCTCGGTGTCGCCGCGCAGGATCCGGCGCTGGCGCCCGGGTAAGTTGCCCGGCTCCCAATGGTCCTCGCTGAGCGGGATCACGGCCGCCTCGCGTATGTCGGCGCTCGCATCGGCGAACACCAGGCAGGGCTCCACCGCCTGAAGCGCCGGCGCGTCAGCGCCGGGCACGGCCGAGGAGTAGCCGTGGCGGACGAGGTTCTCTCCTCGACCTCGAGTACGCCTTCGAGCACCAGCAGCTCGTAGGGTGGCACGGCGGGCCGTCGCTGCGCCAGCCGCCCGGCAGCGTGAGCAGCGCCGCGCTGTCGCCTGCGCCGATGTTGCCGACCAGCGGCTTGCCCGGGATCGGGGTAGCGCTGAATGGCGTCGTGAGCGGGCGTTCGGCGATCTCGCGTACACACGAACTCCACGAGTTCGCGGCGCGAGGTACCGCCGCCGACCGCGCTCATGCGAGCCCGGTTTCGTCGACGCCCCACCAGCAGATGAGCAACGTCGCCTCGTCGGTGCGGTAGGACCCGGCCCGGGTTTGCTCGTCGCGGCACGCGTAGCCCCAGCGCGAGAACTCGACACCCCCGGCCGTGAGCGAGCCGATGACCACGAACTCCTCGACGGTACCCCGCACCTGCGTTCCCTCGCCCTCCCAGCCCTCGGTGAGCTCGAGCAGGATCACGCCGCCGCCGGTGTCACGGTTGCGATTGAGCCATTTGCCCGTTACCCCCGCCCAGGGCCCGTTAGTGATTGGCTCCCACGGCAGGCTCGCCGTGTCGAGTTTCTCATGCCACTCATAGGACGAGGACTTCCAGTCGTCGGTGAGCGGCTGTCCGTGCACGTGGGGGAATTCGTCGCCGTCGTAGCGGAGGATCCGCGACTCCCCGTCCATGCGATTGATCGACGTCATCCCGACAATCGGATCGGCATAGACGGGCCCGTGAAGGATGCCCTTCCGGCGGTAGAGGTAGAAGCCGACGCCGAGCAGCTCACCGCCCATCTCGAGCGACCCCGCCAGCCTGAAGCCCTCGTCGACCGTCGGATGCCGGTCGAGCTGGTCGGCGCGCCCCCGCGCGCGGCAGGTGCAGCAGCCGCGTCTGTGCCCCGCTCTCCCGGTCGCGGTTGAGCATCTTGACCGTCGGCCCGGGCACGTTCCCGTCCCGTTGTGTCTCGCGGGCGGCCCAGTTCAGGCGGGCACTGTCGGGAATCAGGACCGCTGCGAAGCTCAACGACCGCCTCCCTCACGGTCTCGCGGCGGGGGCGCGTGAGCGCCCTGCCCGTCTCCTGGCCGGCGGGCGCTCGCCCGGGCAGGTTGTACCGCCGATTGTATGATGTGCGCAATTTGGGGTGTCCCGGCCACGCCGACACCCGGAACGGAGGAGCCTCGTGCGACCCCACGTCGAGCTGATCGCGCATCAGGACCTGATCTGGCATGAGGCGGAGCTGCCGGAGGCGATCGGCGAGGCGCGCCAGCGCAACCTCTCCTATGACGAGGAGACCGGCGCCGCATCAACGCTGGTCGAGTTCATCAGTCGCTGGACGCGGCCGGGCGGCCACCACGACGCCGACACCGAGTGGTTCGTGCTGCGCGGGAAGGTGAGCGTCGGCGACCGGGGGCTCTGCGAGCACGGCTACATGCGAGCTCCTGCCGGCCTGCGTGTGCCCCCGATGAGCGCCGACGCCGGCACCGTCGTGCTCGTCGTTCGCGAGTACGGCGATGCGGGCTTCACCCTCTCCGAACTCGACCGATACGGGTTCATCGCGCCCGGCGGCCACGACGCTTCCGGCGAGCCAGGCCAGCTGACGCTCGTCGAGCCGGACGCGCTCGAGTGGACGGTACCGCCGTGGGAGCCAGAGAAGGATCCCTCCGGCCTCGAGGTCAAGATTCTCTACCGTAACCCCTCGCCTCCAGGCGAGCCGCAGCACGGCCACCTCGCATGCCTGTGGCGCGCACCGGTCGGTTGGCGCAACGATGCGACGATTCACCAGGCGGTGTTCGAGGAGGCGTTCGGGCTCGAGGGCACGCTCACGTACAACTTCGGCGAGCTGAGCGCGGGCCGCTACTACCACCGGCCGCGACTGGTCAAATACAGCGAACTTGCACAGGCGGGCACCGAGCCAGCGCTGGTCTTCCTGCGGCTCGGCGGCGACGCGCCGCGCTGGGTGACGCGCGGCTCGGTCCACCGCGTCCAGGGCGAGGCCGTCAACTACGACCCCGGCGACCCACTGCAGGCGCCCCTGCCGGCCGGGATCGCCGTGCGTTCGACGCGCGCCGGCCCGGCGCCGGTGCCAGAGCCCGCGCCGCCCGCCGGTGGCGAGCCGCCGACGGCGAGTGCGACCGTCGCCAATAACCTGCGCTCGCCCGTCACCCAAGAGGTCTAGTTGTGCGGCCGCATACCGAGATCATCTGCGTCGAGGATCTGATCTGGCATCGCGCCGAGCTGCCGGGCTCGAACGGGAGCGCCCGCCAGCAGAACCTCTCCTACGACGAGGAGAACGGCGCCGCCTCGACGCGTGTGATCTTCAACGAGGACTGGTCGCGGTCCGGCGGCTACCACGACGCCGACACCGAGTGGTATGTCCTGCACGGGCACGTGGCGCTCGGCAGCGACGCGCTCGGTCCGCGCGATTACTTCCGCGCGCCGTCGGGCGTGCGTGTGCCCGAGATCCGCGTCGCCCGTGGCAGCGAGGTGCTGATCTTTCGCGAATTCGCCGACGACGGCTTCAGCGCCTCCGACCACAACCGTGCGGAACGCCTACCGCGCGGCGGCTCGACAGCGAGCGACGAGCCCGGTGAGCTGACGGTGGTCAAGGACGCCCAACGCAGTTGGGTGACGAACATTTACGGCACCGCCAGCGAGGGCGACTTCCAGCGCCGGCTGCGGCTCAAGATCCTCTGGCACGACGCGGCCACGCCCGAGCATCCGCGCTCCGGCTGGCTGACGAACCTCTGCTGGGCACTTCCAGGCATGGACGGCACCGGGCACGGAGTCGAGCACCATCACGTCTCCGAGGAGGCCTACGGGCTCAGCGGGCGCATGGAGTACAGCTTCGGGATGTTTCTCCCCGGCAGCTACTTCTATCGGCCGCCGTACATCCAGCACTTCGATTTCAGGGATGGCGGCACCGGACACATCCTCCTGATGCGCATCAACGGCGACCTGATCAACTGGAAGACGCAGGACCTCGTGGTCGAGGTCGGCGGCGAGGCGCTGGGCTACGACCCGACCGATCCGTCGCAGGCACCAGTCTTGGCGGGCTTCCCGGTGCGGTCACGCTCGGTCGGGCCGTGGGACGGGCGCGGGCGCTAGTCCCGAAGTCCCACCCTACGGCTCACCACGCCGCACCCGCGGGTATCATGATTCCGGCATGGGACTGCTGAAAGACGAGGGAGCGGTGGTGCTCCCGCGAAGCGCGAGCGAGGTTGCGACGGAGCTGATCCGCGAGGCGATCTTCGAAGGGCGCCTCGAGCCGGCGCAGCGACTCAAGGAGGAGGAGCTCGCATCGGAGCTCGGGGTCAGCCGAACACCGGTGCGCGAGGCGCTCCTGATCCTCCAAGCCGAGGGGTTGGTGTGTGCGGCGCCAAACCGCGGCGCGGTCGTGCGGACGTACACCGAAGAGGATCTTGTTGACATGTACGAGATTCGAGCGCTGCTCGAGGGCTTCGCGGCACACCATGCCGCGCTTCGGATCACCGCGGAGCAGCTCGCGGTCCTAGCGGAGAGCTGCGATCGGTTCAAGTCACTTCGCAAGTCGCACGATCTCACCGGCCTGATCCGGGAGAACATCCTTTTCCACAGCACGATCGTCGAGGCTGCCGGTACCACCAAGCTCGCCGAGCTAGTGCGGCTCGCATTCGATCTGCCGCTGATCTACCGGTCGTTCTACTGGTTCACCGACAAGGAAACCCAGCTCTCGGAGCGCGCGCACCGTCACATCGTGAAAGCGCTCGCTGCGGGCGACGCCGATGGGACCGAGCACCTGATGAAGGAGCACATCTCCTTCGGTCGCGACTTCCTCGTTGGCCGCCTGCACGCGGGCGCACTCAACGGCGCGCAGTATTCCGCGACTAAGCGTCGGGGCAATTCGGCGGGCGCCAGCCGCTCACCGCAGGCCGAAGCTCAGACTGCCGCGCGGTAGCGCAGCCCTCGCCTACGCGAACGCGCTCCGCAGAAGCTCGCCGGCACGCGCGATAGGCTCGCCGTCCGCGGAATCCGCGAGATAGAACATGAAGCCGTCGAGGCCGGCATCGAACCCCGCCTGGACCTGTTCGCGCACCTCGTCGGGTTCGCCCACCACCGCCCAGCCCGCAAAGCGCTCTGGTGTGAGGCTGATCGTCGAGCGCAGCGCCTCGGCATCGCGCAGGGCCTGTTCGTGCGTCGGCGCGAGCACGAAGCCGCCGCCGCGGGTGCGCGCCACCGCAGCCGGATCGCGCCCGAGCTCGACGCAGTGGCGGTCGAGAATCTCCAGCTTGCGGCGCACCTCTGCCGGATCGGCGACGGTCAGATTGCAGGCATCTGCGTAGCGAGCCGCGATCCGCAGCGTCCGCTGCTCACCGTTGCCGCCGACGACAATCGGGATCGAGCCGCGCTGCGGGCGCGGATGGTTGAGCGCATCCTCGATCGAGTCGTGAGCACCCTCGTAGCTCGGAACCGCCTCGGTGAACATCGCCCGGGCGATCGCGGCGGCGTCCTCGAGCCGATCCATGCGCTCGCGCAGCGGCGGGAATGGAATCCCGTAGCGACGGTGCTCCTCGGCGTTCCACCCGGCGCCGAGGCCCATCACGGCGCGCCCGCCGGAGACCGCGTCGAGCGTTGTGACGATCTTCGCCGTGACCGCCGGAGCACGGAACGTGATCGGCGCCACGAGCGCGCCGAGCATCAGGGTGCGCGTGCGCGCGGCGATTGCGGCAAGCAGCGTCAGCGCGTCGGGGAGCGGGTCTGTGTCGTCCGGGTTTGTGTGCAGCAGGTGGTCGCCGATCCAGACCGAGTCGAAGCCGGAGCGCTCCGCAATCTGGCACAGGTCGACGACGTGCTCGAAGTACTCGTGGCCACTGATCCCGGGCCGCGTGACGCGCGGAATCTGAATGCCGAAGCGGATGAAGTCGGCCACGCGCGCTACGCGAGGAGTGCTGCGCGTGCCGCGCGTAGCTGTCGCAGCGCCTGAGTCTCCGACTCTGCGCGGTTCTCCTCGGGAGTGCGATCCGCGCTATCGGCGTAGTGGTTGATCAGCTGGCCGCCGGTGTGAACGTAGAGCAGCGACGTCGTCTCACTGCTCGACCAGCCGTGGGTGTAATACGGAGGCCGCCAGAAGTACGTCCCGGGTGACATCAGGCCCCCGGGCCCGATCGTAATGTCGCCCTCGATCATGTACGCCTCCTCGGTGCAGTCGTGGTACTCCCAATGGTGGTGGGTGCGGGGCCCGTTGCCGCGCGCCAACATCGAGACCTCGGCGCTCACCGGGTCGATCCGCAACAACGCGACCTCGACGCCCGGTGGGCCGCCTGGGAACGGCACCGCTTTCCACGGCAGCTCGGCGCTCGCGATGTGAAGCACACCGGCGCCGTCGGTCAGCTCGTTGCCTGTGAACAGGTCGGGCTTGCCGCTGCGCGTCATATAGAGCAGCTCGGCGTCCTCGAGGACGTCCCACCGCGCCTCGCTCATCTCCGGCGCCACGTACCGATAGGTGAGCCGATCCATCGTCACGTCCCCGACCGCGAGCGAGCCCGAGAGCACAAGCAGCTCCTGGTCAGAGTGAAGCCGACCCGCGGGACGCGCGTAGCCTTCGGGCAGAAGCATCAGGCTCGTCAGCGCGCCGCTGACGTCGTCCTCCGAGAGCAGCTTTACCTGCGCACCGCCGGGCCATCCGGGCCACCAAAGCGGCTGCACCTCGATTTGGGGCGCGTGGATATGCTCCACGTGGGCGCGCGCCATTCGCAACCTCTACTGATCGGGGCCTGTTGGTTGGACACAGTGTACTTTGTGCGAATGCTCCCGAGCGCCAACAGTAGCCTCCCTGCGAGCCTGACCCACGTGTAGCGTGCTCGGGTTCAGCCGCAGCGAGGCGCAGCTCTTTAACGTTCGCCATCAGCCGCAGGTATCGGTCACGCAGCCTGGGCTGGCGGTCGGCACCAGCATGCACCTGATGAGCAGCGCGGACGACTCGGGCGCGCTGAGCGCCCTCGTCCGCGTGCCGGCCGGCTGGCACTTTGAAGGGGAGTGCCAGGGAGCCACCGAGCTGTTCGTGCTCGACGGCGCGATCGACGTCGCCGACGACACGCTCACTTGCGGCGGTTACTGCTACCTGCCCGAGCAGGCCGCTCCGTTTCGGTGCGCGTCGGGCGCTGGCGCAACGGCGTACCTCTCGTGGACGGCGCAGCCGACGATCCGCATGACGTCGGTCCTCGTACTGCAGAGCTTCACGCTGCCCTGGGAGGCGACCGTGCTGGAGGGCTTTCCGGCGGGGGGCACGCACAAGTCGCTGCGCCCGACGGACATCGCCAGCGACGCGGCACACGGCGGACCCGATGGCTTCCTGCGCCTGGTGGTGTCGCCGCCCGGGTGGATCTCGCCGCTGATGGAGCGCCATGTGGGCTGCTGGGAGGAGAACCTGTTGTTGCGCGGCGACATGCTGATGCCGGGGCGCGGACGGCTGCGAGCCGGCGACTGCCTCGCCAACTCTCCGGGCCTGTGGCACGGGCCGATGGTCACCAAGGGCGGCGCGCTGTTCCTCGTCAACTGCGACGCTCCGATGCCGGTCGAGTACCGCGATACCGATCCGGGCTCAGGTCATCCGCTGGGGACCACAGAGCTCGAGCGCTATCTTCAGACGGCTCCCTGGGACTGATCGCCCGTCACGCCGCCCCCGGCGCAAAAGTCGTGATGATTCGCCGGGCGAGCGCGCGCGTGTCGGCCGCCGCGCCGAGGATTGGCGGCGTCAGGAGCACCCAGTCGAGCATCGCTCCGTAGCGCGTGATCTGGTCGCGCACATCGTCGGCCGTGCCGGCGAGGGCGAACGTGCGAGCCATCTCGTCGCTGACGGCGGCGGCCATCGCCCCGCGGTTGCCGCTCGCTGCCGCCTCGCGGCCCGCCCGTAGCTCGGCGCCGAGCCCGTGGTGCTCGAGGATCGGGGCGAAGTACGGCACGGTGAAGTAGAAGGCGAGCGCCGGGCGCACCATCTCGAGCGCCCGCCGGCGGTCCTCGTCGATCGCGCAGTACACGAGGATCCCAGCATCGAGGGTCGTCCGCGTGCGCCCCGCTCGCGCCAGCCCGGCCTCTACCGCACCCCAGCAGACCTCCGAGATCCACTCTGGCGAGTTGATCAGGTTGAAGATCACCCCATCGGCGATCTCTGCCGCGAGCTCGGCCATCCGCGGGCGCGTCGCGGCTAGGTGGATCGGGGGCGGATCGGCGTGCGGCGCCGACACCCGCTCGTAGTCCTCGAAGCGGTAGAACTCGCCGCGGTGGCTCGTCGGCGCGCCGGGGCGCGAGGCGGATGCCGCCCGGACGGCGGCGACGAAGTCGCGCATGCGAGCGATCGGGCGGCTCCCGTCGACGCCGTGCCAGTCCTCGCTCCAGTGCCGCGGCATCGTCCCGAAACCGAGGCGATAGCGCCCGCCTGAGAGCTCGGCCATCGTCAGGCCGGCAAGCGCCATCGTCACCGGCGTGCGCGTCCAGCCCATGATGCACGTGTGGAGCTCGGCCGAGCGCGTGCTCGCCGCGAGCGCGCCCATCACCGCGAGGTTCTCGACGAAGCCGTCGCCGGCTCCGAGCAGCTCGAGACCGGCGTCGTCGGCGGCGCGGGCGAGATCGAGCGCCTCGCCGAGGCCGAGTCCGCCGCCGCCAACCGTGAGGCCGACCCCCCGCAGGCCGAAACGGCGCTCGCGCTCCGACCGCGGCGCGTTCATCGGCGCGCCGCAGGAGCGCGCGCGTCAGACCCCATACGGCACATCGACAGTCTCGTGCTCCGACTCGGGCTCGTCGAGGTAGTTGCCAACGCCGTCGCGCCACTGCAGCAGCACGCACCCGATCGCCGAGCTCGGACCCTCCTCGAGACCGTGGATTGACCCGGGCTCGCGCTCCATGAAGAACCCCTCGCGTACGACGACGAGGTCTCCCTGCTGCTGCTCGGCGTTGCGGTATTCCCAGTGCGGGAGCTCGCCGTTGACCAGATAGCTGAACTCCCTGATCGTGCGGTGGTAGTGGCGGTGCGGGCGGTTCACGCTTGGGATCTCACCCGGCAGCCAGATCAGCCAGACCATCCCGTTGCCGGCGTCGTCACGCGAGAGCATCTTCACCTGCGCACCCGCAAGGCCGGCGAAGTCCTCCCACGGCATCTCACGCGTGTCGAGCAGCGTGACGTCCGAGCGCTCGAGCACGACCCCGTCGGCCCCGGACGTGATGGGTGCGGAAGGCAGCGCGGCGCCGCCGGGGTAGGGCACTGTCACGGTCTCGGCGCCGAACTCCGGTTCGTCGATCATCGTCCCGACGCCGTCGCGCCAGAAAAGCAGCGTGCAGCCGATCGCTGAGGTCGGGCTCGCCTCGAGGCCGTGGATGCTCCCGGGCCGGCGGTCCATGAACATCCCCTCCTTGAAGACAACAAGCTGCCCGGGGGCATCGGCGCTCGCGTACTCCCAGTGCGGCAGCTCGCCGGAGAGCACGTACGCGAACTCGCGGACGCTGCGGTGGTAGTGGCGATGCGGCAGCTCAACTTCCAGTCCCGCGCCCGGCGGCATCCACTGCAGGAAAACCATCGGATTGCCATGCTCGTCGCGCGAGAGCACCTTGATCTTCGTCCCCGAGAGGCCTGGGAAGTCGTCCCAGCGCATTGCCCGCGTGTCGAGGCGCCGCAGGTCGGCCCAGTCGATCACCACTCCGTTGTCAGCTGCCGCAGCGCTCATGCAGATCCTCGCTTTCGGTGTTATCTCGTTGGTCAGCGGCCCCGCCGCGCCGCCGTCATGCGGTCGGGTACGGGACCTCGACCGTCTCCTGCGGGGCATCCGGCTCATCGAGCCAGTTGCCCGTTCCATCGCGCCACATCAGGATCACGCAGCCGGTCGGCGACGTCACGGTGCATTCGTTGCCGTGGATGCTCCCGGTCGTCGGTCCATGAAATAACCCTCGCGGAAGACCACCAGCTCGCCGTCCGCCTGGGCCGCATCCTCGTATTCCCAATGCGGCAGCTCGCCAGAGAGGACGAGCGCGAACTCGCGCACGGTCCGGTGGTAATGGCGGTGTCGCCGCGCCCCGGGCCGAAGTCCTGGCGGCATGAAGACGAGGATCGCGCGATGCTCGCCGTGCTCGTCGCGCGCGAGCACCTTGACCTGCGCGCCGCGCAGGCCCGGGAACGGCACCCAGGGCATCGCACGCGTGTCGAGCAGCGTCAGGTCGGCGCGGCGCAGCACGACGCCCGACTGATCGTCAGCACCGTCGCCGGGCTCGTCGGCGGGCGCGGGCCGGCTCGCGGCAGCGCCGTACGGCACCTCGACCGTTTCCTGCGCCGCCTGCGGCTCGCTCAGCCAGTTGCCGACGCCGTCGCGCCACATCAGCAGCACGCATCCGGTCGCGGAGCTCGTTCCTGACTCGAGGCCGTGGAGGCTTCCAGGCTGCCGCTCCATGAAGAACCCCTCGCGGAAGCGGACCATCTCACCGCGAATCTGACCGGCGTTCGCGTACTCCCAGTGCGGGAGGTCGCCGGAGAGCACGTACGTGAACTCGTGGATCGTGCGGTGGTAATGACGGTGGGGTAAGTCGACCCCCGGTAGCTCTCCGGGCGGCAGCCACACCATCATCACCATCGCATTGCCGTGCTGGTCGCGCGATAACGCCTTCCACTTCGCGCCGGCAAGGCCGTCGAAGTCCTCCCAGGCCAGCTCGCGCGTGTCAAGCAGGAGCAGATCCTCGCGCTCGATGACGCGCCCGTCGTGCGGTGTGCTCACCGGTCTCCCTCCTTGTGCTCCGTGGTCTCCGTGCGCGGCGCCCCGGCCGCAACCGGGTCAGCGTGCAGCGCATGCCAGCGCTCGCGATAGGCGCCGAGCTCGCCTGCCACGTCGGCTGAGCGCCAGCAGGCGACCACATGGCGCGTGCTCACGCGCTCCAACGAGGGGCGCTTGGCACGGCATTGGTCGACCGCCAGCGGGCAGCGCCCGGCGAAGCGGCACACATCCTCCGCCGACAGATCCTCGTCGCCCTCGAGCACGAGCCGGCGGGCGCGTTCGGGCCGCGTCCGGGCGATGTACGGCGCCGCCGACATCAGCACGACCGTGTAGGGATGGCGCGGCGCCAAGAAGACGTCGTCGCGGCCGCCCGCCTCGACGATGCGGCCGCGATGCATGACTGCGACCGCATCGCTCACGCCCCAGACGCTCGCCAGGTCGTGGGAGATCAGCAGGTACGTCAACCCCATCGTCCCCTGTAACTCGGTAAGCAGCTCGAAGATCCCCTTGCGGACGGGGGCATCGAGCGCCGCGGTCGGCTCGTCGAGGACGATCAGGCGCGGGTTTGTGATCACCGCACGAGCGATGCTGACGCGCTGCTGCTCGCCGCCGGAGAGCTCACCCGGGAAGCGACGCGCGTAGCTCGGGTCGAGCTGCACACGCGTGAGGATCTCGGCGACCTTCTGGCGCCGAGCCGCCTTATCGTCGTCCTCATGCAGGATCAGCGGTTCTTCGAGGGTCGTCCCGATCCGCATCCGCGGGTTGAGCGAGCCCAGCGGATCCTGGAAGACCATCTGCGCGTTGCGGCGGAACGCGCGCAACGCCTGGCCGCGCAGCGCAGAGAGCGAGGTGCCGGCAACCTCGATCGTGCCGCTGTCGAAGCGAAGGAGACCGAGGACACAACGGCCGAGCGTCGTCTTGCCGGATCCGCTCTCGCCGACGAGCGCCATCGTCTTGCCGCTCTCGATCTGGAGGTCGACGCCGTCGACGGCGCGCACGCCGCCGTGGCGACCGCCGAAGGTCTTGCGGACGTCGCGCAGGACGACGAGCGGCCCGGAACCAGACCCCTCGGCGCTCGCGCTCATCCCACGGGCGCGCCCTGCCAGGACGCGTCGTCGATCGGGCGGGCAGCGTCGACCAGGTGGCGCGTGTAATCCTCTGTCGGGCTGTAGATCACGTCCTCGCTGGCGCCCTGCTCCACGATCTCGCCACGGTTCATCACCGCCACACGTTCGCAGTAATCGCCGACGAGTGCGACGTCGTGGGTGACGAACACGATCGAGAGACCACGCTCGTCCACGAGCGAGCGCAGCAGCTCCATGATCTGCGCCTGAATGGTGACGTCGAGGGCGCTTGTCGGCTCGTCGGCGAGGATCACGGCGGGCTCGGTCGCGAGTGCGCTCGCGATCAGGACCCGCTGCGCCAGGCCGCCCGAGAGCTCGTGGGGGTAGGAGGAGAAGATCCGCTCGGCGTCGGCGATCCCGGCCAGTCGCAGCTGGCTGTACACCGCGGCTCTGTTGAGCGGCTGGCCGCGGTCCTTGGCGAGCCGCTGGATCTGGTTGCCGACGGTTCGCAGCGGGTTCAGCGCGCTCGCCGGATTCTGGACGATCATCGCGATCTTGCGTCCGCGGATCCGGCGCAGTTCGTAGTCGCGGAGCGTGAGCAGGTCAACGCCCTCGAAGTGGACGCCGCCCGAGGTCACGCGGGCGCCGCGCGGAAGGTGGCCGACGATCGAGCGCAACGTCGTCGTCTTGCCCGAGCCGGAGGCGCCGACGATGCCGAGGATCTCGCCCGGCCGCAGCTCGAGATCGACGTGGCGCACCACCTCGCGGCTGCCGTCATCGCCGAACGCGACGCAGAGATCGCGGATCTCGAGCAGCGGCCCTGCCATCGCCTCGCTCATCGGACCCGTCTACCCCGCACGAGCGCTTCGCTCATCATCTGCAGCGAGGCCACCGTGATCACGATCGCGAGCCCGGGGAACACCGACAGCCACCACTGGTTGGGGAGGTTGTCGACGCCGGCCTGCACCAGTGATCCCCATTCCGCCGTCGGCGCGCGAATGCCGACGCCGAGATAGCTGAGGGCGCCGGTCAGGAGGATCGCGTAGCCCGCGCTCGTCGTCAGCTGCGTGAGCGCCGACGTGCTGACGTTCGGCAGCAGGTGACGGAAGACGAGCCGGCGGCGCGAGCAGCCCACGCACTGCGCGGCCTCCATATACGGGAGGTTGTTGACCGCCGCCGTCTCGGTGCGCACGAGCCGGATGAAGATCGGGATGTTCACGAATGCGACCGCGTAGATGATCGTGAGCGTGCTCTGGCCGAGGAACGCGAGCATCGCGAGCGCCAGGATCAGGAGCGGGAACGCCTGAACGGCGTCGAGGATCCGCATCGAGGCCTCGCCGAACACCCCCTGCGCGTGGCCGATCAGGACGCCGAGCGTGCTGCCGATCACAAACGAGATGAGCGCCCCGCCAACACCTATCAGGATGTCGAGGCGCGCCGCGGCCAGCACCCGCGCCAACATGTCGCGGCCCTCGATGTCGGTCCCGAAGGGGTGCGCCCAGGACGGAGGCTTCATCGAATTCAACAGCTCGAGTGAGTTAGCCCCGGGTCTGATAATGGGTGCCAAGAGCGCGAGCAGCACGATCACACTGAAGATCCCCAGCCCGATGTAGCCCATCCGGCGAGCCGCGCGACCGCTCGAGTCGCGCGCAGGGCTCGGAGCGATCACCTCCGAGAGCTGGAAATGCTCGAGATCGACCGCCATCGCGCTCAATGCCCCATCCGCACCCGAGGGTCGAGCGCGGCGTGGATGAGGTCAACAATCAGGAAGATCACGACCGAGAAGACGCCGGCCACGAGCACGAACCCCTGGATCGCGAAGAAGTCGTTGTTGGTGATGGCGGTCACCGCGTACTGGCCGACGCCGCCCCAACCGAACACCGTTTCGACGATCACCGCGCCGCCGAGCATCAGTCCGTAGAGCACACCGATGATCGTCAGCGCCGGCGGCGCGGCGTTCTCCAGCACGGAGCGCCAAACAAGGCGCCGTGAGGCGCCCATCAACTCCAGATAGTCAACGTATCGTGCGCGACGGGCATCTTCGATCGCGGCGCGCGCGACACGGTAGATCGGCGCCGAGTACGCGAGCGCGAGCGTGACCACCGGCAATACCAGGTGCGCCAGCGCCGGCCCGACGGCGCTGAGGTTTCCGGCGTGGATTGCGTCGATCAGGTACGCACCGCTCCAGTTCGGCACCGGCGCCGAGCGCGGATCGGACTGCCCCAGCGGGGCGGGAACGACCTTCAGCACGGCGTAGAAGATCAGGATCAGCATCACCGCCAGGAAGAAGTCGGGGACCGAGCTCCCGAAGCCGCCATACAGCCGCGCGACCCACGCCGCCGGGCCTGTCTCCTTGTCGGCCGACCAGACCGCGACCGCCAACGCCAGGATCGTGCCCAGCAGCAGCCCGAGCGTGATCAGCTCGAGCGTCGACGGCACCCGGTGCAGGAGGTCCTGGGCGACGCTGTCGCCGGTCTGGATCGAGTTGCCGAGATCGCCGTGGAACAGGTTGCCGAAGAAGTTCCCCAGCTGCACCAGCACCGGATGGTTCAGTCCGAGCTGCTGCTCCTTGGCGACAATCATCGCGTGTGTGGGATAGGGCCCGGCGGCCTGGACCGCCGGGTTCGCCGGGAGCACGTGGGTGAGCAGGAATGTGAGCGTGAGCATCAGCGCGATGACCGGGACGATCACCGCAATCCTGAACCCCACATATCGTGTCAGAGACACCGGGCCCTATCGCTTCGTCCTGACTATCCGCCAGGCGTCACCGCCGGCGCCCAATGCTGCGCTTGGCTCGGATCCCAGACCCAGTTCTTGATCTTCGAGCTCGTCACGATGTTCGTGTAGAGACCCGCGACCGGAACGTAGATCGGGTCGCTTTCCGTGGCCTTCTGCATCGTGTCGGTGAGCGACACGATCTTCTTGCCGCTCCAGGTCAGGTTGGACGCGTTGAACGCCTTGTCAAATGCCGCGTTCACGTAATGCGTGGTATTGGAGAACCCGGCCGAGCTGTAGAGCGCACCGAACTCGGTGCCGATCGGGAAGATCTGGCTCGCCGTGTCGAGCAGGTACGCCGGGAGGTTCTTCTGGCCAAACGACTGTGTCACGAGCGTCGCCTG
The DNA here is from genome assembly GCA_963805095.1 of uncultured Solirubrobacterales bacterium. Classification (GTDB taxonomy): domain Bacteria; phylum Actinomycetota; class Thermoleophilia; order Solirubrobacterales; family Solirubrobacteraceae; genus Palsa-465. Next base: position 768,622 of record CAWDSW010000003.1, on the reverse strand, counting down.
CGGCTCGGCCTGAAGTGTCAGGTTGACGCCGATCTGCGACCACGACGCCTGCAGGATCTGGGCGATCGACCCCAACGGGGCATCGTTCGTCGCGTAGTACAGGGTCGTCGAGAAGCCTGAGCCCTCGCCCGCCTGGGACAGCAGCGCCTTGGCCTTCGCCAGGTTGTACTCGTAGGTGTAGTACTTGTCGGTATAGCCCGGGACGTCCGGCGGAACAAGGCTCTTGAACAGGAACCCGTGGCCCGCATACACGCTCTTGATGATCTGTTGCGACGGTGTCGCATACCACAGCGCCTGGCGCACCAGTGGGCTCTGCAGCTCCGGCACGTCCAGGTTGAGGTAGACGGACGCGTTGGAGTTGCCCTGGAAGCTGTAGACATGCAGCTTCGAGCTGTGCTGGGCCTTCGTCACCTGCTGCGGCGTGAGGTTCAGCGCGACGTCGACGGCGCCCGACTGCAGCGACGAGTACCGCGTCGCCGCATCAGGCACCGAGATCATCTTCACCGACTTGGTCGGCTCGGTCCCGTAGAAATGGCGGTTGGCCGTGAAGACGGCGCTTTGCCCGGCGCTGAAGCTCGTCAGCGTGAACGGCCCGAAGCCGGCGGAGTGCGATGTCAGCCAGGTGGACGCGTTCGGATCCTTTGCCGTCTGGTGCGCCGTCGCCGCCTTCGCGTCGATCGGATACACCTGCCCGGCGAGCGCGAGCGTATCCATCAGCATCGGTGCCGGCCCGTTCGTGGTGATCTGCACCGTGTGGGCACCCTTTGCCGTGACGGACTTGGCCTTGATGAAGACGGTCCAAAGGAACGCGCCAGTGGCCTTGAGTGCGAGCGAGCGCTTGTACGCGTAGACGACGTCGGCGGCGGTGAAGGGGTCCCCGTTCGCCGCCTTGACACCCTTGCGCAGGTGGAAGGTCCACGTGTCGCCAGAGCGCTTCCAAGAGGTCGCAAGCGCCGGGACGAACTTGGTTGGATCGATGAACTGGCCGCCGCCGCCGTGCTTGAGCGGATTCGGCTTGGTGCCGATTGCGACCAGCCCCGCGTACGTATTCTCGATGGCGTCGAGGTTCGCGATCAGGTTCGACGCCGGGCCGTCCGGATCGAAGCTGGTCGGTGCCTGAGCGTCGGCGACGATCATCTGTCCGCCCTTGCTCCCCTTCGCGGACGCCGACGAGGTCGCCTCCGTGGCGACGATGAATGCGAATGCTGCGAACAGCAGGGCCGCAAGCCCAAGCCGGCCCCACCGGCTCGAACCGGCCCTACCTACCGATGTACCCATGTGATAGCTCCTTCCTCATACTTCGACGAACTGCATACGGGACACAATCTTATCTTCACCTTGGTGGCGATTCTCCGGGGTTCGGTTGAGATTCTGTGTGGCCGGCAAGCGGTATTTGCTCGCCGTCGAGGAAGCGCTCGAACAGCGCCATCGCCGCCTCCTCGTCATCGGGGAGGACCGTCGCGCTGGCAACGGGGCACGCGGCGCGCGCCGGCTCGACGAAGTCCACGAGCGGGTCGTCGGCGCGGGACGCGATCAGCGTCGGGACGTCGATCAACGGCAGCCGCTCCGCAGCCGCGTACGTGAACGCGGCGCGATACGGGAGCGCGTACGAGGTTCCGCTCTTCAGGAACTCGAGCGCGTAGCGGTGCAGGGCCTCGGCTCCGTAGATATCGCTGGGACGGCGGTGCGCCGGGTCGCGACGGTACCAGGGGAACCAGATCGTCGAGTCGCGGGCGCATGCCCAGGCGGCCAGCAGGTGCGTCCCGTCGGTTCGCGGCTCCAGGTCGATGAAGTAGCGCTCGAGGAACTCCGCGACAGCCGCCGCGTCGAACATCGCGATGCCGTCGAGGATGATCCGGCCCACCCGCCCCGGACGCAGCAGCGCAGTCTCGATCGCGATCGCGGCGCCCGTGTGGGTGCCGGTAGAGATCGAATCGCTCGAGGTCGACGTCGTCGATCGCCTCGGCGAGGACCGCCGCGAAGTCTGCGATCTCCGGCGCCTCGAAGCGCGCGTCTGGCTTGTCTGAGTCGCCGTTGCCGAGCGTGTCGAACGCGTACGTCGGCCGCGAGCGCCCGAGTCGCTCGAGCAGCGGCGCGAGCGTCGCCGCCGAGGTCGGCGAGCCGTGGATCGCCACCAGCGCCCGCGCGGGCGCGCCCGCGCGGGCGCGCAGGTGCAGCTGCCCGTGGCGCGTCGTCGCGTAGCTGCGCGTAACGCGGTCGGGGCGCGGCGGCGAGCGCGGCGGCAGAGGTGGCGGCGCCTCGTCCTGCGCCGCGGTGAGATGACCCGCGATCGCGGCGGCGCCCGCGTCGGCGTCGGCGGGCCGGTCGCCGAACGTCACGCCGGCAGGCACGTCGGCGGGAACGCGGGCGAGCTGCTCGAAGAGCACATCGCTCTCGGATGCGAGGATGGCTGCCGGGACCGTGAGCGTTCGCAGCGCGGCGGCGGCGTCGTAGCGGAACGCTGCCTCGTAGCCGCGGTGATAGGCGCTCCCGGCGCGCAGGAACTCCATCATGCCTCGGTGTAGCGACGCTGCATCCGGCAGCTCTAGCCGCAGCGCCGCCTCGTTGCTGCGGCGATACCACGGAAAGAACAGGTGCATGTCGCGCCGCATCGTCCAGGCCGCGATCAGGTGACCGCCGTCGAGTGTGGGTTCGAACGTGGGGCAGTAGCGCTCGAGCAGCTCGCGTCGCTCCTCCTCCGACGGCAGGAGCAACCCGTCCAGCACCAGTGCGGAGACACGCTGCGGCGCCCGCACCGCGAGCTCAAGCGCAATCGCGGCACCGGTGTGCGTGCCGTAGAGCCCGAAGCGCGCGATCCCGAGCGCGTCGAGCGTCGCGGAGAGCGCATCCGCGTAGTCGGAGATCGCCGGAGCGTCCTGCGGTAGCGCATCGGAGCTGCCGTAGCCCGGGGTGTCGAGCGCCAGGACCGTGAAGCGCCTGCCGAGACGCTGCGCCAGGGGCTCGTACGCAAGTGAGGAGCGCGGCGATTCGTGCAGCAGGACAATGGGCGCGCCGCTCCCGCAGCGGCGGTAGTGCACGTCGCGGTCCCCTACCGCGACGAAGTGCCGGGAGATCGGGAGGCTGCCGCTCGACGCGGCCACATCCACTAACTCCATGCGCCGAGCACCCGTTCCCCGAGCAGGTCGAGATCGCCGACGTTGACGTCCGCGATCACCGTGCATCCAGAAGTGGTCGGTGCCGGCCTCCCGCCAGCGTCGCAGCTCGTCGAGCACGCCCGCAGGATCCTCGGCGAGGACGTGGCGGGCGGCGACCTCGTCGCTCATCCCGCGCTGCGCCGCGAATTGGCGGCGGCGCTCGTGCGCGCGGGCGCGGTCGGCGTCGACGAACACGATCTTGCTCGCGGTGATCTCGATCGTGCGTGGGTCGCGGGCCTCCTGGGTGCAGTGCTCGCTCAGCGTCTTGCGCTTTAGCACGAGGTCGTCCGGCGTGACGCCGGCGCTCCCGGGCGGGAGGTTCCACTGATCGGCGTGGCGCGCGGTCGTCCGCAACGTGAGCGCACCCGCGCCGCCGATCAGGAGCGGTGGCCCGCCGGGCTGGACGCAGGGCGGCGCGAACGGTGCGTCGCGGATCGTGTAGTGGGCCCCGTCGAAGGAGTAACGGCCGCCGTCGGTGCCGCTGCGCCAGAGGCCCTTGAGGATCTGGCAGGCCTCATCAAGCATCGCCGCCCGCTCGCGTCGCGGCGGTAGGGCGATCCCGTAGGCGCGGTGCTCGGCGACGTAGTAGCCGGCTCCGAGCCCGAGGAACACCCGGCCGGCGCTGATGTGGTCGACGGTCGCGACCATTTTGGCGAGCAGTGCCGGCGCTCGCAGCGTGTTGGCGGTGACCAGCTGCCCTAGCCGGATCGACTCGGTGGCGTCGGCCAGCGCCCCCATCATGGTCCAGGTCTCGAGCACCGGGTCGTCGAGCCGCGGGCTCAGCGGCAGCAGGTGGTCATACAGGCAGAACGAGTCAAAGCCGAGCGCTTCGGTGCGCATCGCGACGTCGCGGATCTGCGGCCAGGCGATGTTCTGCGGGCCGAGCCCTACCCCGAGCTTCATCACGCGCCCTCGCTGATGAATCCAGAGACGATTCCGGCGACGGCCGCCGAGGCCTGCCAGGTCATCTCGGCCCCCGAGTTCTCGACCTCGAGGTAACGAGCGTTTGTGATCAGGTCGGCCGCGTCGCGGGTCCACGCGATCAGAGGCTCCGGCTCGAGGCTGCCGACGACGCACAGCGTCGGCGCGGAGATCTGCGGCAGGCGACGCGCCGCGTCGTAGCTGTAGACCGCGTGGTAGGCCCACCAATAGTCGGATCCGGCCTGCAGATAGGCGGTCAGCTCGCGCACGAAGTGGTCAGGATCGTCGGTCGTCACGCTGAGGTGCATGCGCGGGATCAGCGTCCGCGTCACGAACTCGCCGCGGGCGTCGGCGTGCCAGCGATCGATCGAATCGAGGCGCTCGCGGCGTTCGTCATCGCCGCGGATCACGACACAACCGATCAGGACCAGGCGCTCGACACGGTCGGGGTGCGCCGCGGCGAGCTCCGCGCCGATCATCGCACCGGTGTGGTGGCCGATGATCGCGGCGCGGTCGACGCCGAGCGCATCGAGGAAGCCGGCAACGCGGTCCGCGTAGTAGCCGAGCCCGTCCTTTGGCAGAGCGCCTGGTCCGTCGGACTCGCCGAACCCGGGCGTGTCCATCGCGATCAGCCGCAGGCCGTCGGGAAGAGCGCGCATCACGCGTTCCCACATCACCGAGCTCGAGGCCGTCTGATGCAGCAGCAGCACCGGACGGCCCTCGCCGCGCTCGCGATAGTGGATCTGACCGAGCGGCGTGTCGGCGTAGCGGCGGCGAACCCCGGTCACGATCGCGACCCCACGGGTGCGCGGGCACCCGCCACCGTGGTGATGATGCGTTCGAGCTGCCCACGCGCAACCGCCGGGGGATGACCAACCGATCCGGCAAGCTCGATCCAGTCGACGACCCCGTTGTGGCGCGCGAGCGCCGCGCGCACCTCCGCAGGCGTGCCGGCGACGCACATCGCACCCACAAGCGCGTCGCTGACCGCCGCGACGCACGCCTGCTGGTCGCCGCGCGCCTTGGCCTCGAGCCCGGCCTCGAGCTCGGCGAGGAAGCCGTGGTGGCGCAGCATCTCCTCGAAGTAGGGCACACCGAAGTAGAACGAAAGGCTGCGGCGCGCGAGATCGTAGGCCTCGGAGCGCTCATCACTGACGGCACAGATGCGCAGGATCCCGATCGTCGCCGCCTCGCGCGCGCGGCCCGTCCGCGCCAGTCCGCGCTCGAAGGCCGGACGGCCGACGTCGACCACCCAATCCAGCGAGTGGACGGCGTTGAAGATAACGCCGTCGGCGATCTCGCCGGCGAGCGAGGCCATGCGCGGGCGCGTAGCCGCCAGATGCACCTCGATCTCGTCCGCGCAGGCCCCGGGATGGCCCGGGAACGCGCGCAGGCTGTAGAACGGCCCCGCGTGGTCGGCCGGTGCCGTCGGGTCGGCGCGCCAGGCCGCGCGCAGCGCGGCGACGAAGTCCCGCATCCGCGCGAGCGGGCGCGAGTAGTCGATGCCGTGCCAGTCCTCGGCCCAGGCCCGCGGCATCGGGCCGAGGCCGAGCCGGTAGCGCCCGCCTGAGAGGTTGGACACGGTCTTGCTCGCGAGCGCCGTCGTCACCGGGGTCCGCGTCCACGTCGCGATGCTCGAGACCAGCCCGATGCGGCTGGTGCGCGCCGCGATCGCTCCGAGCAGCACGAAACTGTCCGCGGTCGCGTCGCCGACGGCGACCAAATCGAGTCCCGCCGCCTCGGCCATGGCCGCGAGCTCGAGCGACTCTTCGAACGGCGCGCCGGCAAATCCGACCGCGATGCCGATGTCGGTCACGGCCTCGGCGCCCGGCCCCCGCAACGGACGGTCCGCTCGCAGAGGCGCTGCCGTTCAGGCATCGGCCACGTCCAGTGTCACCTCGACGTTGCCGCGCGTCGCATTCGAGTACGGACAGGTCTCGTGGGCGGCATGGACGATCTCCAGTGCCAGCTCACGCTCGACGCCGGGCAGCGAGACGGTCAGCCCTACCGCGACGTTGTAGGCGCCAGCGGGCTGCGTGCCGAGGCCGACCGCGGCGTCGACGCTCATGCCGTCGGGCACCTCGACGTGCTTTCGCCGAGCCGCCACGGCGACGGCGCCGAGGAAGCAGGCGCCGTAACCCGCCGCGAACAGCTGCTCGGGGTTAGTGCCCGCGCCGCCCTTTCCGCCGAGCGTTTCCGGCACGCTGAGGTCGATGTCGAGGCGTCCATCCGAGGAGCGTGCGTGACCGTCACGACCGCCGTCGACGTGGGCTTCAGCGGTGTACAGGATCTTCATCTGCGCTTCGCCTCCGGTGTGTTGAGTTGGAAAGACATGCGCCAGGGGCTACAGCGTCCGACCGAGCTCCTCACCCTCGTAGATCACGGCGCCGACGCTGCGCGGAGCGAGTGCGTCGCCGACCCTGCGAACGTCGGCGAGCGCGCCGTGGAGCGCGCGGTAGAGGCCGTCGTTGGGCGTGCGGAGCGTCGCGAACACGAGAGTGTCCACAGTATGCACGCTCTGCTCTCGGCTCCACAGATGCACGACCTCGAGCTCGCCGCCGTTGAAGCGCTCCGGCAGCGAATGGGGCGTCAGCCGCACGCCCTTGGCGAACAGGCGCGGGTAGACGTAGGAGAGATCGCCGGTTGACACGAGCTGGTCTCCGACCATCGCGAGCGGCGTCACCACCTCGACCGTGGCGCCCGCGTCGGCGAGCAGCTCGGCCAGACCGACCGGCAGATAGGCGCCGGTCTCGTCGACGATCACGACCCGCGTGCCAAGCGCGAGGGGATCCTCGGTCGCGCGCCGCGCCGCCTCGTCGATGCCGAGCACGTTGGCGGCGTCGCGGCAGCCCGGCACGCCGTCGCGGTCGGGGCGGAACACGCTGAAGCCGCTCGAGCACCAGCTCGACCCGGACGCGACGACGACGGCGTCGAACTGCTCGCGAGGGAGCGTCTTTGCCGCGACCTCGTGGCCAAGTCGCACCGTCACCCCCTCGACCTCGAGCGGCCGCGCGAGATTGTCGATCGCGTGCTGCCAGCCGCGGCGCGTCGGCATCTCCTTGATCAGGTTGAGCGCTCCGCCCAGCGTCGCGCCGGACTCGAACAGCGTCACCTCATGGCCGCGGCTCGCCGCGACGCCGGCGGTCTTCATGCCAGCCGGACCGCCGCCGACGACTGCGATCCGCCGCGGCGCCGGGGCGCGCGTCAGCGTGCCGTGGCCCCAGCGGCGCTCGCGCCCCATCGCCGGGTTCATCATGCAGACGATCTGACGGCCGCCCGAGTTGAAGCACTCGTTGGCGCCGACGCAGCGCACGGTGTCGGCGACGCGTCCCGCCATCGCCTTGGCGACGACGAACGGGTCCGCCATGTGCGCCCGGGTCATGCCGACAAGATCCGCGGCGCCCTCGCTCACCACCCGGTCGGCGAGCGCCAGATCGGCGATCCGTCCGGCAACCATCACAGCCGCCCGCTCGCCGACGACCGCCTTGGCGCGGGCGCCGAACTCGACCATGTGCCCATCGTCGACGTTCATCGGCGCGACTGTGCGGTGGATCGTGTGGTATCCGCCCCCGGAAATGTTGAAGAAATCGAACAGTCCGCTCGCTGCGAAGCGCTCGAGGAACCACTCACTGTCGGCGGGCGTGATGCCGGCGTCGCCGATCCACTCGTCGAACGACAGCCGGACCCCGAGGGTGAACGCATGCCCGACCTCGCTGCGCACGGCACCCGCCGCCTCGAGCACAAGCCGCGCCCGGTTCTCGCGTGAGCCGCCGTAGGCATCCTCGCGCCTGTTGTAGGCGGGACTGAGGAACTGTCCGAGCAGGTAGGAGTGCGCCGCGTGCAGCTCGGCTCCATCGACGCCCGCCTCCACGAGGTTGGCTGCCGAGACGCCGAACCCGCGCACGAACTCGTCGATCTGCTCCTGTTCCATCACCATCGGCACCTCGCGGTCGCGCACAGATGGAATGCTCGACGCGCCCCAGAGCGGGACCCACCCGTCCAGCACGTGCGTGCCCCGGCTGTGGACGCCGATGCCGAACAGCTGCACGAAGACCTTCGTCCCGAGGTCGTGGAGCGTGTTCGCGAGCCGCGCATAGCGCGGGACGTCATCGTGGTCGTAGGCGATGAATGCCTCGTGAAACGCGCCGCGCTGGCTAGGGTGGACAGCACCGCCCTCGGTGATGATCAGACCGACGCCGCCGAGCGCCCGTTCACGGTAATAGGCGATGTGGCGCTCGGAGAGGTGGTGATTCTCGCCGTAGAGGATCGTGTGGGCCGGCATGAACACACGGTTGCGGCACTCCGTGCGCCCGACCGTGACCGGGCTGAGGATTCGCGCGAGGTCGCTCATGCGCGGACGCTCTCGACCGTCATTGGAGCTCGCTCGCCTCGTCCCACCAGCAGCAGAGCTCGGCACCGCCCTCTGAGGAGTACTGGCCCGCCGCGCGGCCCGCCGGCCGGTACGCGTAACCCCACCTCCCGTAGTCCTCATCACCGGCGCGGATCTGGCCGTCGATCACGAACTCCTCGATCGCGCCGCGCGCGGCGCTGCCGGCGCCGCTCCAGCCCGCGGGGACGTTGAGCAGGACCGCGCCGCCGCCCGTTACCCGATTGTGGTGCAGCCACTTCACCGCGCATCCCGACCAGCCGCCCTCGCTGACCGGCTCCCACTCGAGTTCCTTGGTGTCGAGCTTCTCGTTCCACTCGACGGGCCAGTCCCTGTGCTCGTCGGTGATCGGCTGCATGTGACGGTGCGGAAACTCGTCGCCGTCGTAGCGCAGAATGCGAATCTCCCCGTTCGTGCGCTGCAGGATTGTCGAGCCCTCGTCGTAGGGAGCCGAGACCGGCCCGTGCAGGATTCCCGGCGGACGGTAGAGGTAGCAGCCCTTGTCGAGCAGCACTCCGCCCAACAGCGTTGCACCGGCGAGTTTGTAGCCCTCCTCCGTCGTCGGATGCCAGTCGAGCACCTCGTCGTGCCATCCGGGTGGCAGGTGCATCAGGAACGTGAGCGCGCCGCTCCAGGGGTCGCGCCGCAGCGGCTTCCAGACCGGCCCGGGGACGTTGCCGTCGCGCGAGGTGTCGAGCGCGACCCAGTCGAGCTCCCAAGCGCTCGGGATGCTCACCACGGGTGCCGTCTGTGCTTGCTCAGTACTCATCGAGATCTCCTTCGCGATTTGTCAGGACTCGTCCAGCTCGTCCGCGTCATCCCACCACCAGAACAGCAGTGCGCCCGCTGCGGATGCGTACTCGCCGGCGGGCGCACCGGGCGGCCGGTAGGCGTAGCCCCAGCGACGGAACTCGATGCCGCCGGCATCGAGCTCGCCTTCCAGCACGAACTCCTCGATCGGACCGCGAGCAGCGCTCCCCGGGCCGCTCCAGCCCAGTGGGATCGACAGCATGACGCCGCCGCCGCCAGTTACCCGATTTGCGGTGCAGCCACTTCACCGCGCATCCCGACCAGCCGCCCTCGCTCACCTGGTCCCACTCGAGCTCCTTGGTGTCGAGCGTCTCCGTCCACCGCACCGGCCAGTCCTTGTAGTCGTCGGTGATCGGCTGCATGTGACGGTGCGGAAACTCGTCGTCGTTGTAGCGCAGGATGCGCGAGTCGCCGTTCATGCGCCTGAGCGTCGATGCCGCGGCGTCGGTTAGGATGCGGACCGGGCCGTGGAGAATCCCGGGCGGTCGGTAGAGCGCGCTCCCGGCATCGAGCAGGTTATCGCCGAGGATCACGGACCCGGCGAGGACGTAGGCCTCCTCGGTCGTCGGATGCCAGTCGAGCACGTTGTCGTGCCAACCCGGCGGCAGGTGCAGGAGGTAGGTGATGCCGCCGGTCGAGGGGTCCCGCCGCAGCACCTTGCGGACCGGCCCGGGCACGTTGCCGTCGCGCGTAGTCTCGCGCACCTCCCAATCGAGCTCCCAGGCGCTCGGGATGATCACCGACTCCGGGCCGCTCATGCGGGCCTCCCCCCGGACGCCCGGATCGCGGCGGCGTGGGCGCGGTTCTGATCGACCGTTGAATCGGCGTCCTCGATCCAGTGGGCGTAGATATCGCCGTGCCCGCGCACGAACGTGAGCAGCCCCGACTCCGACCAGTAGGGCCCGTGCGTGATGAATTCCGGACGCCAGAAGTAGGACCCCTGAGTCATCGTGCCGGCGCGGCCACTGACATCGCCCGCCAACACGTAGAGCTCCTCCGGGCACTCGTGAAACTCGGCCCCCGAGCCGTAGCGCGGCACGTTTGCGATCAGGAGCGACACGGTTGGGCCCTCGTGCAGCGTCTTGACGGCGATCCCGCCGGGGCCGCCGCGGATCCCCGCCCGCCACGGCAGCGCGCGCGTGTCGACGACGCTGGCCTCGCCGTCGGGCGCCGCCGAAACATCGCTCATCACGAGCGCCTCCGCCGCCTCTGGCGCGGCCAGCACACGTGCCGCGTCGGCGCGCGGCGCCCGCGCCCAGCCCTCGGTCGGAACGGCGCGGCCGCCGAGCTCGAGCCGGCCTCGCAGCACGAGCAGCTCGAGCTCACCCGGAACGCCGGCCAGCGAGCCCGACCAGCCGGCCTCGAATCGCACGAGCGCCGTCTCGGCGCCGCTGCCCGAGTCGCGGCTGAGCAGCCGCTTGCCGGCGCCCGCGAACGGGCCGTCGGCCGCCAGCTCCTCGCCCACGTCGGCGGCGTTGATGAAGTCGTTGTGCTCACGGCTCACGCTTCGCTCCTTTCGAGTTCCGATTGGTTAGGCTCGTGCAGGATGCAGGCCGCGGTGTGCTGCTCCTCCAGCTGATAGGTGGGCGGCTGGGCCTCCCAGCAGCGCGGCATCTGGTGGCTGCAGCGCGGCGCGAACACGCAGCCGTTTGGGTTGTCCTGGTCGAGCTCGGCGTCCTCGTCGAGCAGCGAGGACGGCTTGACGTCCGGATCGAGTGACATCTCCGAGCCGAGGAGATACTGCGTGTAGGGGTGGGCCGGGTTGGCCAGCACGAGCGACGCCGGCCCCTGTTCGACGATCCGGCCGAGGTAGATGACCGCGACGCGATTGCAGACGCGCCGCACGGTCGGGAGGTCGTGCGAGATCAGCAGGTAGGTGAGACCGAGCTGGCGCTGGAGGCGCAACAGGAGTCGCAGCACGCCCGCGCGAACGGAGACGTCGAGCGATGAGGTCGGCTCGTCCAGCACGAGGAGCTTGGGGTTCGTCGCCAGCGCCCGGGCAATGTTCACGCGCTGTTGCTGACCGCCGGAGAGCTGGTGCGGGAAGCGGTCGTACAGGTCGTCCGCGAGGTCGACCAGCGACAGTAGCTCACGCACACGCGCTTCACGCTCGGCGCCCCGCAGCTCGGTGTGCAGCACCAGCGGCTCGGCGATCGCCGCGCCGACGCGGATCCGCGGACCGAGCGCGTCCGCCGGCTCCTGGAAGACGATCTGCATGTCACGCCGCCACGCGCGCAGCTCCGCGCCCTTCGCGCGGGTGATCTGCCGTCCGAGCACCTCGATCTCGCCGGCGTCGGCCTTGATCAACCCGAGCACGCAGCGGGCCGCCGTCGACTTGCCCGAGCCGCTTTCGCCGACGAGCCCGAGCGTGGTCCCGCTCTCGACCTCGAACGACACATCATCGAGCGCGACGACGTCGCGGTGGCCCCAACCTCCGCGGAAGACCTTGCGCAACCCGGTGACGATCAGCGTCGAGGTCATCGCTCCGCCATCGCCCCCGGCTCCCGCTCTGAGTCGAGATCGCCAAGCGCGGATGCCGTCAGCAGCCGCTGCGTGTACTCGTGCTCCGGCGTGCTGATCACCCTGCGCATCGGGCCGTCCTGGACGATCGTGCCCTGGTACATGATCGAGACTGTGTGGCAGTACTGAGCGACGATCCCGAGATCGTGGGTGATCATCAGCACCGACAGCCCGAGCCGCGCCTGCAGCGAGGCGAGCAGCTCAAGGATCTGGCGCTGCACAGTCGCGTCTAGGCCCGTAGTCGGCTCGTCTGCGACGAGCACCTCTGGCTCGGCGATCAGGGCTGTTGCGATCACGACGCGCTGGGCCATGCCGCCGGAGAGCTGGTGTGGATACGCGGCGGCGACGCGCTCGGCGTCGCGGATCCCCACGAGCCGCAGCGACTGGAGAATCGGCGCGCGGCGCGCGCGGCGCGGCGTCCGCTTGTGGGCCTTGAACACGGCGCCCATCTGCGTTCCGACGGTGCGCAACGGGTAGAGCGCCGCGCGCGGGCTCTGGAACACCATGCCGATGACGTTGCCGCGGATCGCTCGCATCTGCTTGTCGTCGTAGGCGGTGACATCGACGCCTCGCACGAGGATCCGGCCGCCCGTCACGCGCCCGTAGCGCGGCAACAGACCGATCACTGCGCGCGCGGTCATCGACTTGCCAGACCCCGTCTCGCCAACGAGGCCGTGCATCTCACCTTTCTGGAGTGTGAGTGAAACGTCGCGGAGGATGGGCTTGCCCGGGGGCCGCCGCGCGATCTCGACGTCGAGGTGCTCGAGTGCGATGACCGCCTCGGCGTCCGCGTTCGACGTGCCCGCCTCGCTCACCGTGTGAGCTCCCGCGCCCGCTCGACGCCTTCGCTGAGGAGGTTGAACCCGATTACCGCGACGGCCAGAAAGATGCCAGGGAAGACCTCGGTCCACCACTGCCCAGTGGTGATGTCGTTACGCCCCGTCAGAAGCATGGACCCCCACTCGGGGGTGGGCACCTGGACGCCGACGCCCAGGAACGCGAGGCCCGCAATGGTGAGGATCGCGTACCCCATCGAGATACCCGCCTGGACGATTGCCGGCCCGATCGCGTTCGGCATGACGTGCCGCCAGAGGATGCGGGCGCGGGAGTTGCCGAGCGCAACCGCGGCCTCGATGTAGCGGTGCTCGCGGATCGTCACCGTGCGGCTGCGCACGAGCCTCAGGAAGATCGGCGCGTTCAGGACCGCAAGCGCGAGGATGACGTTGCTGAGGTGATTCCCGCTCAGCGCGACGAGCGCGATCGCGAGGATGAACAGCGGGAACGCCTGGATCATGTCGGCGACGCGCATTACGCCTTCCCCGAGCCAGCCCTTGGCCGCTCCAGTCAGGACGCCGAGCAGCACGCCCACCACCAGACCAATTCCGACACCGGCGGCGGCGGTGGGCAGGTCGATGCGCGGCGCGTAGAAGACCCGGGTGAAGATGTCGAAACCGGAGTCGTCGGTCCCGAAGAGGTGCGTGAGCGACGGTGCCGCGCTCGTCGCCGGACTCGGCTCCTCGGCGCCCCAGCCGCTTACGGCGGGAACGATAAACGACGCCGCGAGCAGGAAGACGATGATCCCGGCCCCCCACAGGAGCGGCGCGTTGAGCGTCCTGCTACGGCGCATCCGCGCGCTGCTCAACCTCGCGCTCAGCGACAAGCTGCTCACAGCGTCACCCGCGGGTCGATCGCCATGTACAGGAGGTCGACGACCAGGAAGATCACGATCGACGCCATTCCGGCGAACAGCACGAAGCCCTGGATGGCGTTGTAGTCCTGCTGGGCGATCGCGTTCGCGGCGTATTGCGCCGCGCCGCCCCAGGAGAAGACCGTCTCGACCAGGACGGTCCCGCCAAGCAGGAGGCTGAACGCGATGCCCGCGAAGGTGACGACGGGCGGCAGCGCCGCACGCAGCGTATACCAGCGCAGCGTGCGGTGCGGGAGGCCGACGGCGCGGCCGAACGCGACGTAGTCCGCCTCGAGGCCCTCCAGCGTCGCTGAGCGCATCAGTCGCGTGATCGGTGCCGACAGGACCGCCCCGAGGGTCACCACGGGCAGCACCGCCTGCCCGAGCGCCCCGACGAAGGCCGGGCCATTCAGCGTCAGGATGCTGTCCAAGAGGACGGCGCCCGTGATGTGCGTGGGCGTCGGGTCCGTCGGAGCGATCTGGCCGATCGGCGCGGGCGCCCATTTCAGCTTGAAGAAGAAGATGAACAGCAGCACGAGCCCGAGCCAGAAATCGGGGATCGCAAGCATCACCGCGCTCCCACCCCGCACGGCGCGATCGGCCGCGGTGCCAGCGCGCCGCGCCGACAGCGTTCCGGCGGCGATGCCGACGACCAGCGCCAGGCCGAGCGACAGCACGATCAATTCGAGCGTCGCCGGGATGCGCTGACCGAGGTCCGAGAGGACGGAGTTCCCGGTGACGATCGACGCGCCAAGGTTCAGGTGCACGAGCGCGGTCAGGTAGTGCCAGTACTGTGTCGTGATCGGCAGATCGAACCCGTACTGATGCTCGATCGCTTTGATATTCGATGGCGACGGGTTCGGGCCGGCGAGGAAATAGGCCGGGTTACCGGGCAGGACGTGGGTGATGAAGAACGTGACCGTGACGATCCCGAGCAGCGTCGGGACGACGAGCACGAGCCGGCGCCCGAGCACGCGCACAACCGCCATCAGCGATCCGTTCCGTTAGGCCGGGTCCGACTCCGCCGCGTCGGCGCTGGTCGCCAGCCGGCCACTCCGGGGGTGCGCAACCGCGGGCGGGGTCGGCGCACCCAGCGCCGACCCCGCGAACCGCCCACGGCTGCTGCCACGAATTGGTCCAGACCCACCGCGGCGTCGATCCGGCTTTATGCCGGCGTCAGGTTGGGAATGTAAACGAGCCCGACCTCGTCGCCGCCGACATGCGAGACCTTCTTCGACTCGGCACCGAACGTGCCCGTGTACGCGATCGGGATGTAGGGCAGATCATGCATGAGGATCTTGTTGCACTGATCGACGATCTTGTTCTGCGCAGAGATGCTGTGCGTCGCCGCCAGCCTCGTCGCAAGCGCGTCGATCTGCGGATTCGAATAGCGCGCCATGTTCTGGAACGCCTTGGTCGTATACAGGTACTGCAGGTTGTAGAGCGGATGCGGCACCGCCGGGCTGTCAGAGTCGTCAACGAAGAACGGGATCTGGAAGCTGACCTTGAGCTTGTCGGCTTGGGCCCGCAGGAGGCCCTGCAGCTGGCAGTTGAGGCCAACGGCATTGAGCGCCTGCTGCACGAGCACCGCGATCAGCTGCCCGGACCCGAATCCCTGGACATACGTCAGCGTGACGGACTGGCCCTTCGCGGAGGCGAGCAGCTGCGCAGCGGCCTTCTGGTCGGTCTGGTAGTTCCAGTACTTGTCGGTCGAGCCCTGGAACCAGGGGATGAACGCCGACTTCCACGGTTTCGCGAAGCCCTTGTACACGCTCGAGAGGATCTGCGCATACGGGATCGCTTTCGCGATCCCCTGCCGCACCTCGACCGAGTCGAACGGCGGCGTCTTGTTGTCCAGGACGAGAAACGCGACGCGCGTGCTGGTGAACGGCGTGACCACGGTTCCGCTGTTCGTCTGCACCTTCGCGAGCTCAAGGGCGGTCAGCTCCTCCGCATACTGCGCGCTGCCGCTCAACAGCAGTTGTAGGCGGCCCGACTGGTCATTGACACCCTCCTGGACGACCTTTGAGTACCGCGACTTGGTCGCGTACCACCCGGGGTTGGGGACGAGCACCGCCGACTGGTTGGGGACGGTCGACTGGAGCTTGTACTTGCCGTGCCCGGCGATGTTCGTTGTCAGCCAATGCGAGGCGTACTTGTCAGAGCTGGTCGCGTGCTTCTTGGCCTCCTTGGAGTCATAGATGGAGAGCCACACGAGGCCCAGGATCTGGAGGAAGTACGCGGGCGGCACGGCGGGCAGGTTGATCCGCACCGTCTTTGCGTTGATTGCCCTGATCTGCGTCGGCTTCGTGATCCCGCCGAGACTGAGCAGGAACGCTGTCACCGAGGTCGGAACGGAGAGGTGGCGCTCGATCGTCCAGACGATGTCCTCCGAGGTCAGCGGGTTTCCGTACCCGCTAACCGCATGGGGCTGGAGATGGAACGTGTATACCTTGCCGCCGTGCGTGATGTCCCAGCCCTTGGCGAGGTAGGGCGTGCCGTCCAGCTTCCCGGCGGCCGCCGCCTTCCGAGCAGCAGATTCACCGGCCGGCAGGAACACGTGTGTGAGCGTTCCCGCGCAGGCGGCGAGAAGCTCCATCGAAGGCCCGTTCGCGATAAACGCGAGGTTGAGCGGGTCGAAGCCCTGCCAGGCGCCCGATGACGCGACAGTCAGGGTAGGGGCCGCCGCCGCCGATGCCCGCGTGGCCGCCACGGCGGACCGTGCGAAACCGCCGGACAAGCCGCCTGCCGCAGCTGCCGCAAGGGCGCTTGATCGCACGAGAAAGCTCCGCCGCGTCAGCTCCCGCAGCTTCGCCTCGTCCGATGCGCTCGAGCGAACGACCGCGTCCAAATCGTTGTTGTCGTTAACAAAACTCATCGCAAACCCCTTCCTCCTCAGTAGTCCACCCCAGTAGTCACCCGCGCCGCCACCAGTTTTGTATGCGGTACACAGGTCGGACAACTCTAGTCAACGCGTGCCAACCTCGTCAAGCAGAAAACCGCCCACCCCCGCGCGCCGGGATCCTCGCTGCGGCGCGCACGTCAGGCGACCCTCACGGCGCGCTGACACCCCTCCGGGAGCGGCCCATAGTCGAACTGGGGCAGGGACCCTCTCCGCTCCGCGTGCTCGGCTCGTAGCGCGCGGGTCCCATCGGCGTCAACTGCACCCGACGCGGCCAGCACAACGCCGTATCCGTCGCGGGCTGCCGTCGGCGAGACCAGGCCGCGCGCAAGGTCGCGCAGCACCACCTCGGCGGGCCGTTCCAGCGGATCGCCCCAGCCGCCCGCGCCAGCGGTGCGGAACAGCAGCCGGTCGCCCGGGCCGACGCTGATCGCGTCGCGCTTGGACGGCAACTCCAGCACGCCACCGTCGGCGCGGATCAGCGTCTTGGCGCTAGTACCGCCGTGGTGGCCACCGTTGATGCCCCAGGGTGCGATCAGGGCGCGGTCGTCGTTGACGTTGACCTCGCCGTCCCCCGTGAACAGGTAGCACTTCTCGATGCCGGTGCCACCGCGGTGACGCCCGGGGCCGCCCGAGTCACAGACCGGGATGTAGTGCTCGACCCGGACGGGATAGTACCCCTCCGTGTATTCGGCGGGCGTCGTGCGGAACAGCGGCCACCACGAGTGGCCGTCGAGGCCGTCGCCGCGCGGGCGACCGGGAAGTCCGCCGAACAGAAGCTCGACAAACTGAAAGTAGCGCCCGTGGTCGTCATACCCCGAGAACACGAAATACGGGCTCGTCCCGTAGCCGGCGGCCATCGCGAGGCCGGGCGCTTTCTGGCCGAGCGCGCCACTCTGACAGTCAAAGAAGCGGGTGTGAACGTTGAGGCGATTTGACAGTGGCGCCGGAAACGCGGGATTGAGCAGCGACCCCTGCGGCAGTGTCACCTCGAAAACGTCGTAGAGACCATCGTTGAACAGAATCTCGGGATCGAACGCCATGATCATGTAGATCCCGAAAAACAGCTTGCACAGTCCCTCATGAATGTGAAAGTTGATCGACCCGGGCGCCTGCGGGTCGGTTCCCGTCCAGTCGGCGTGACAGGTGTCACCTTCGCGCCAGATCGTCAGCACCATCTTGAAGGGTCCGTTGCCGAGGCCATCGTCATCGACCCAATCGACAAAGCTCACCGGCTCTTCGGGGATGTACTCCCGGATCACCCGCACCATCGCTGCGCGCGTGCGCTCGAGCAGTGCGTCGCAGGCGGCGTCGAACGTCTCGCGTCCGAAGCGCTCGCATATCTCGACCACGCGCCGTTCGGCGGCACGGCAGCCGCCGATCAGCGCCAAGAGGTCGCTGCGGTTCACATCCGGCGTGCGCGTGTTGTTGAGAATCACCGCCAACGCCGTCTCGTTCATACGACCACGCTCGATGATCTTGATCGGCGGAATCCGCAGCCCCTCCTCCCAGATCGACGTTGCGTCCGAGACCTGGCTGCCGGGCACCTTGCCGCCGACGTCCATCATGTGCCCGAACATCGACGCGAACGCGACATGGCGGCCGTCGTGGAAGATCGGGACGATCACAAGCCAGTCGTTGCAGTGCGAGATCGAGCCCTTGCAGATGTAGGGGTCGTTGAGCAGGATCACATCCCCCTCGATGATCGACCCGCCGAAGCGGTCGATCACCTCGGGGATGTAGGACCCGAACTGGCCGACGATCATCTGCCCGCGCGCATTGCAGATCATGGGAAACTCGTCGTGCTGGACGCGGATTGTGGGTGACATCGCGGCCCGGCGCACGACCTCGTCCATCTCGAAGCGCGCGTTCAGGAGCGCGTTCTCGATCAGATCCAGCGTGACGCTGTCGATGGCGGTGGGCACTATCGCTCCGCCTCGGGCGCGATGATCAGGTTCAGCCACTCATCGACGGTCCCGCGGTGTCCGGGGAGCACCACCGTCGTCGCGTCGTATTGCTCGATGATCGCGTAGCCGGAGATCTCCATCCCGGTGCGCAACTGGGCGCGTTCGTACACCGGCACCTTTTGGGGCGTGCCGTTCACCCATACGGACTGCGTCGCACACCGGGCCGGGGAGGGATCCGGCGGGCCCGCCTCGTGGGGAATGATCGTGGGCGCCGGCAGCCCTCCGCGCGCGACGACACGCACGCCAACGAGTTCCGCACCGCCGTCGAGCTCGAAGCCGTACAGGCGTCGGTGCTCGCCGCCGAAGCGTTCGGCCAGGCGCTGCGTGTCAAGTGATTCGAGCTCTTCGCGCCCGACGTCGACCGGGATCTCGAACCCCTGGCGGTGGTAGCGCATGTCGACGATGTGGTCGATCCGCCGCGCGTCGTGCGCGACACCCTCGTCCTCGAGCCAGCGGTGGCCCTCCGCCCCGAGCTCCTCAAACTGGCGCCGCACATCGTCGGCGGCGACGTCGGCGGTCGCGCGGATGAAGGTGCGGCTGAGCTCGTTCTTGACCTCGGAGGCGACGAATCCGAGTGCCGAGAGCACGCCCGGCTCCGGCGGTACGATCACTGGGAACGATCCAAGCAGCGCGGCGAGCGCGTTCGCGTGCAGCCCGCCGGCGCCGCCGAACGACACCAGCGAGAACTCAGTCGGCCGGCGCCCCTTCTGCACGGTCACGACGCGCAGCGCTCCCAGCATGTTCTCGTTGACGAGCTCAACGATCCCCCGCGCCGCCGCGTGGATGTCGAGTCCGAGCCCGTCGGCGACGCGCGCCACCGCAGCATGCGCGGCGTCGATATCGAGCGCCATTTCGCCACCGAGCAGTCGCGGCGGCAGGTGGCCGAGTACGACGTTGGCGTCGGTCACGGTCGCCTCGCTGCCGCCGCGCCCGTAGCACGCCGGGCCGGGCTCCGCACCGGCGCTCTGGGGGCCGACGCGCAGCGCGCCCGTAACCTCGGCGACATAGGCGATCGAGCCGCCGCCGGCGCCGATGCTCTCGACCTCGACCGCCGGCGCTCGCACCGGGAAGTCGCCAACGCTCGTCTCGCGCGTGATCGTCGGCGCGCCGCCGAGGCAGACGGCGACGTCGGTCGAGGTCCCGCCCATGTCGAATGTCAGGATCCGGTCGTAGCCGGCGCGCGAGGCCACGAACGACGCGCCCCCGACACCCCCCGCCGGACCCGAGAGCACCGTGTGCACCGGCATCCGCCTGGCTGCGTCGACGCTCATCAGGCCGCCGTCGGAGCGGACCACCTGCAGCCCGGCTCGCACCCCAAGCTCGACGAGCCGTTCACGGACGCCCGAGAGATAGCGGTCGAGCGTCGGCGCGACATACGCGTTCATCACCGTCGTCACCGTGCGCTCGTATTCCCTAAACTCGGGCAGCACCTCCGAGGACAGCGACACCGGTATCTCCGGGGCGAGCTCCTTCGCAAGCTCGCCGAGCCGGCGCTCGTGGACCGGGTTCGCGAAGCTGTTCAAGAACGACACCGTGATCGCCTCGGCGCCACCGTCGCGCAGCTCTGCCAGCGCCGCCCGAGCCCCGTCCTCGTCGAGCGGGCGCACGACCTCCCCCGATGCGGCGACGCGCTCTCGGATCTCGCGAATCGCGTCGAGGTCCGCGATCGGCTCCGGCTTCTCGTAGACCATGAACCCAAACAGCGGACCAGGCGTCCACGCCTCGGCGAGGTGCAGGATGTGGCGAAACCCCTCCGTCACGAGCACGCCGACACGCGCACCCCGGCGCTCGAGCACGGCGTTGGTCGCGACCGTCGTGCCGTGCAGCAAGGCGTCGAGCTGCGACGGGGCGACACCGGCCGCCGCCGCGATCGAGCGAACCCCCGCGAGCACCCCCTCGGACTGGTCGCGCGTGGTCGACGGCGTCTTCGCAAGCCACACGCGGCCGCTGTCGCCATCGTGCAGCAGCAGGTCCGTGAACGTTCCCCCGACATCGATGCCGAGTCGCAACGGCATCGCGTTCAGCTCATCTGCAACGAGGGAGCTCGGCGAGCCATGGTTACGTATGCATAATACGGGCGTGTCAAGAGGGCGGGTTGCGCTCGCCGCTCCCACGCGTCATCAACGCCGACCACAAGGAGTGCTCATGAGTGCAGACCACGCCGAGCTTTATGCGCGCAACAAGACCAGGCTCATCGATACCCGCGGCATGGACTGGGAGGACGATCCGGAAATCGGCAAGATCAAGGTGCTCGCGCGCTTCGAGACCGGCGAGCCGTCGGTCTTCTTGCTGTGGCTTCCGCCCGGCGGCCGCCAGAACGCCCCGGCCCACCGCCACTACCACGCGACGGTTGCCGAGCACCATTTCGTGCTCGAGGGCGACCAGCCGACGTGGATGTACGACAGCGCCGAGGAGGGCGAGTCCGAAGGGCACCGCTTCGTCCTGCGGCCCGGGTACTACCTGGGCCGTGAGCCGGGCCCCGACGGCCTCCACGGCCGTGAGCCGCAGCCGGTCTCAACCACCGGCTGCGTGATGCTGATCTGGCGCAGCGGCGTCGGCAACTTCATTCGCGAGCGAAGCGCCGAGGGCGAGACGATCGAGGTGCCATATCCAGAGCGCTGACGCGCTTATGTGGTCGGCGCTGCGCCAACCGGCGGCTTGCGCTCGTGCCAGCTGGTCGCGAGCTGGTAGCCGCTCCCGGCCCGCAAGAGCAACGCCTCGTGGAAGCGCGGTGCGACCACCTGCAGCCCGACCGGAAGCCGCTCGTCGGTGAGCCCGCAGGGGATGCTCAGCCCCGGCAGCCCGGCGACGCTCCACGGGTAGGTGAGGCTCGCGAGCGGGTGCGTGGCCGTGATCATCTCGTTGCTCGCACGCGGCGCCGCGGTCGGCGTCGAAGGCGAGAGGATCAGGTCCGCGTCCGCAAACGCGTTCGCAAGCGTGCGACACCATACGCGCGCCGCCTGTCGCGCCTCCGCGTACTCTGCCGCGGTGATGGCCGCGCCGCGCTCGAGCCGCCGGCGGATGTCCTTACCGAATCCCTCCGGGTGGTCCTGCAGGCGCGTCCGGTGGACCGCGTACGCCTCCGCGAGGATGATCACGCTCGTCGCGCGCAGCGCGTCGTCAGCGCCGGCGAGCTCAATCTCGGTCAGGCGCGCGCCGAGCGAAGCGAACACGTCCGCGGCCGCGCGGACGAGCCGGGCGACCTGCGGATCGACGTCGTCGAAGAAGTAGTTGGTCGGGAGCGCGATGACGAGGGCGCTCAGGTCGCCCGGATCGCCCGCATCGCCCTCGACCGCGACGTCGACCGAGCCCGGGTCGGCCGGGTCATAGCCCGCGATCACCCCATACACGGCTGCGAGCTCCGAGACCGAGCGCGCAAGCGGGCCGGCCGTATCGAGCGTCCAGCTCGTCGGAAAGACGCCCTGTGTCGAGACCCGGCCACGCGAGGAGCGAAGACCGCTGACCCCCGTCAACGCCGCCGGGATCCGGACCGAGCCCCCCGTATCGGTGCCGATCGCCGCGGCACAGAGCCCCGCGGCGACCGCCGCCCCCGACCCCCCGCTCGACCCGCCCGGAACCCGGCTCAGATCCCACGGATTACGGCACGGCCCGAAATGGGGATTCTGGTTCGTGGCCCCGAACGCAAACTCGTGCAGCGACGTCTTCCCAAGCAGCACCGCACCCGCCGCCCGCAGACGCGCCGCGACCTGCGCATCCTCATCCGGAACCCGCTCCGCAAAGAACGACGACCCGACTGTCGTGCGTAGCCCCGCGGTGTCGACATTGTCCTTGAGCGCGATCGGGAGGCCATGGAGCGGACCGAGCAACTCCCCGCGAGTGCGCGCGTCGTCGGCCGCCCGCGCTTGCGCGAGGGCGGCGTCGGCGGCAACGGTGATGAACGCGCCGATCGCCGGGTCGAGTCGCTCGATCCGCAAGAGAAACGCCTTTGTCGCCTCCCGGGAGGAGATCTCGCCCGACTGGAGCGCCTCTCGTAGCAGCGCCGGCAGCGTCATCGCAGGCGCGCGCTCTCGTCGACAGCGGCGCAGAGCCGCGCAACCGCCTCGGCAGCCGATTGCCCGGGGCGCACCTCCAGCGCCGTGGCGGACGCGTTCGCGTGGCTGATGACTCCGCGCTCGTACGTGTCGTAGCCGTCGCCGATGCGCGCCGAGAACGCGTCAACGGTCACGCCGGGGATGCCGCAGACGTCGAGCGCGGCCAGGCGCGAGACCCCGGCGCCGTCCTTGCCCCCGCCCGCATCGTTGAAGAACGCTGCCCGCACCGGCGCCTTGATCGCCCGGTTGTTGACGATTCCGCCGTGGGAGCCGCCGAGCACGATACTGCCCGCCATGCTCCAGTCGACCACCGAGACCGAGTCGACCGCGAGCACCCGCGGGCACCCGTCGTGCAGGAGCGTGGGCTCGCGCTGGGCCGGGCTCGGCGGACGTGGCCGCGCCGCTTCCGCGGGCGCGGGCCAGGCCGCGATCAGCCGCGCTGCCTGCGCGGACGCCCTGCCGACACGCACGCCGGCGTCGTGCGCCCAGCTGTTCTGGGCCGAGATGACACCGGACCGATGGCAGTCCTCGCCGTCGCCGATCCGCGCCGTCCGGTGGTCGACGGCCGCCGCGGCGATCCCGTAGCGGTCGAGCTCGCGCAAGCCGTCGATGCCCGCCTCCTCCTTGCCGACCGCCGCGTCGTTGAACAGCGCTCCCTTGACGCCGGCGGCAGCCGCAAACAGCGCCGCGACGATGCCTCCGTGTGAGCCGCAGACGGCGACGCCGCCAAACGCGCCCTCGTCGAGCAGCGTGGCCGAGTCGGTGACGACGATCGCGGCGGGCTGCGCCATCTATCGCGCCCGAGCCGTGCGCGCATCGACGCCGGGAAGCATCCTGCTCGAGTCGCGGGTGGTGACCACGTCGATGACCGCCGGCAGCTCGCTCGCGAGTCCGTCGGTCAGCGCCTCCCGCAGGGTCGCGGGCGACCCAACCCGCACCCCGAAGCAGCCGAGGCTCCTCGCCACCTCCGCATAGTCGGTCTCGAGGAAGTCGGCGGAGATGAAGCGGCCGTCGTAGAGGCCGTTCTGGAGCGCCTTAACGTAGCCCAGGGCGGCATTGTCGATGACGACGACGGTGATCGGGAGGCGCTCGCGCTTTGCCGTCTCGAGCTCGGCGAGCGCCATCGCGAAGCCGTTGTCGCCGCAGAGCGCGACGACCGGAACGTCCGGCGCCGCGAGCGCCGCGCCGATCGCGCCGGGCAGCCCATAGCCGATCGCCGCGTGGCCCCGGTTCGCGACGTAGTGGCGTCCAGATGTGGGGAAGTCGAACAACAGCGCGCTCCAGTGGGCCGCGAAGCCGCCGTCGGCGACGACCACTGACTCTGCCGGGAGGACCGCCCGCAACTCGTGGAGGATGCGTGCCACGTGCACTGGAGTCTCGTCCGAGCGATAGCTCTCCCGCGCGCCGGCACTCCAGGCCCGTCGCGACTCCTTAACCTGCTCCAGCACGGCGCGCCGGTCATACGTCGGCTGCCCGGTCATCGCGAGGGCGTCGCTCAGGTCGCGGAGGGTCAGCGCGGCGTCGCCCCACAGCCCGACGCCGGTCCGGTAGATCTTGCCGAGCTCGGCTGGGTCGATGTCGATGTGCACGAGCCTTGTATCCGGCGAGATCAACGTCCAGCGGTCGGTGCAGATCTCGCCGAGCTTGCAGCCGGCGACGAGCAGCACGTCCGCCTCGCGGATGAGCTCGTTCGCGATCCGCGAGAAGCGGCCGCAGAGCCCGAGCGCGAGCGGATGGTTGTCGCGCAACGCGCCCTTGCCGCTGATCGTGCAGGCCGACGGGATGCCGCTATCGGTGACGAACCGCTCGACCTCCGGGACGCCGCCGCGAGATGAATGCCGCCCCCGAGGATCGCCGCCGGCCGCTCTGCAACGGCGAGCAGCCGCGCCGCCCGCTCGACCGACTCCTCGTCAGGCCTGATCCGCCGACCGCCGAGCGCGCGCACGGCGTCATCCGCATACAGGAGCTCGTCCGAAAACTCGCCTGATCCGTGAAAGACGTCCTCGGGAATGTCGATCAGCACCGGTCCGGGCCGGCCGCCCGTAGCGATCGTGAACGCGCGGCGCACCAGCTCCGGGATGCGCTCGATGCGGTCGATGAACAGTACCTCCTTCATCGCCGGCCGGAGCATCCCAATCTGGTCGCTCTCCTGGGTCGCGGCGCGGCCGGCGATCCCGCGGTTGACGTCGCCGGTAACGAAGATCACGGGGATCGAGGCGCCAAACGACTCGGCGGCGCCGCTGACGAGGTTGGTCGCACCGGGGCCGAGCGTCGCGTCGGCGACGGCCGGGCGGCCCGCGACACGGGCGAACGCGTCGGCAGCGAACGCGCCGTGCTTCTCGTCGCGGATCAGGATGTGGCGGATCGCCTGCTGGCGGGCGAGGGCGTCGTAGTAGGGCAGCGGCTGGAAGCCGGCCATCCCGAACGCGTGGTCGATTCTGTGGCGCTCGAGCATCGTGACGAGCGCCTCGCCCCCGGTCAATGCAGTCACGGCGTCATCCTCGCCCTCGGTCGTGGGTTGATCTCGGTTGGATCGCCTTTCGCGGCGCGTATACACGCCGCCCGATGGCCGCCGGCCACCTCGACGAAGGGTATGTCGGCGGACGCGCAGGCCGCGATCGCGACCGGGCAGCGATCATAAAACACACATTGCGACTGCTCGGCGGCGCCGGGCCCGACGGGGCCAACCGCCCGCGTAGCCATCCGCTGCCCTGGGTCGATCGAGAGCCGCGCGGCGAGTAGCTGGCGCGTGTAAGGATGTGCCGGGTCGTGGACGACCTTCTCGGCAGGCCCGGCTTCGAGGATCCGCCCGCGGTACATCACCACGATCCGCGCGAGAGGTACTCGATCGTCGTCATATCGTGCGAGACGAACAGATAGGTGAGTTCGCGCTCGGCGCGCAGGTCGAGCAGCAGCTGGAGGATGCCCGCGCGCAGCGACAGGTCGAGTGACGACGTGGGCTCGTCGAGCAAGAGCAGCCGCGGACCGGACACGATCGCCCTGGCGATCCCGACGCGCTGCTGCTCGCCGCCACTCAGCTGGGCGGGCCGCCGGTCCCAGAGGCCCGAGTGCAGCTCGACGCGGCGCAGCGCCTGCTGCGCCGCAGCCTGACGCTCCGCGCGGGCGAGATCGTAGCGGTGGATCTCCATTGGCTCCTGGACGATGTCGATGATCCGCATGCGCGGATCCAACGATTCGAGCGGCTCCTGGAAGACAACCTGCATGTGCGCGCGCAGCTCCCGAGCCGAGAGCGCCCCCAGGTCGACCTCGGCGAACGCCACCGTGCCCTCGTCCGGCGCGATCAGGCCGACCGCGATCCTGCCGAGCGTCGATTTGCCGGATCCGCTCTCGCCGATAATGCCGAGCGTCTCGCCCTGCTCGACGCCGAACGTCACGCCGCTCACGGCGACGATCTCAGCGCCATACGAAGTCGGCCCCGGCGAGCCGGGCGAGCTGTTCAGTTCGTCGCCCTACCTCTTCTCCGGTTACTGGAACCGTCCGCAGGCAACCGCTGACGCGGTCCGCGACGGGTGGTTCTCCGCCGGCGATATCGCACACCGCGACGACGAGGGGAACATCTACCTCGTCGACCGCAAAAGCGACAAGATCATCTCCGGCGGAGTGAACATCTACCCGCGCGAGATCGAAGAGGTGCTCGTCCGGCACCCGGCGGTGCTCGAAGCCGCCGTCATCGGGATCCCCGATGAGCGCTGGGGCGAGGCGGTTCACGCGATCGTCGTGCTGAAGCCGGAATCGACGGCAGCGCAGGAAAGCATCATCGAGTTCTGCGCCAAATCGATCGCGCGCTTCAAGCTTCCAAAGCGGGTCGACTTCCTGCCGGCGCTGGCGCGCAACGGTGCGGGGAAGCTGCTGCGTCGAGAGCTGCGCGACCCCTACTGGCGCGGACGGAGCCGCCAAATCTCCTAGGGGTTGTCGACCAGCGCCAGCGGGCGGATCGGCGAACCGGTCGCTCCGACGATCTTCAGCGGCGCAGCGACGAAGCAGAAGCGCCGGACGGCGGCGGCGCTGATCGTCTCGAGGTTGAGCATCTCCATGATGTTGATGCCGCGCTCGACGAGCAGCAGCCGATGGGCCGGCAGGTGGGCGTGGCCCATCCCAGGCGGGATGTGCTCGTAGGCGGTCGTGTCGGAGCCGGTCGCGCGGATGCCCTTGTCGGCGAGCCACCCCGCCGCGTCCTCGTTGGGCCCGGGCACGCCGCCCTCGTGCGAGAGAAACGCGATTGGATCGCTCCAATTGCGCGCCCAGCCGGTGCGCACGAGGGCGACATCGCCGGCGCGGATCTCGACGCCGGCGGCGGCCTCCTCGAGATCGTTCGGGACAATCTCGTAGCCGGCGGGCAGCACATCGACGCCCTTGGCGACGGCCACGTCGAGTAGCACCCCCGGCCCCACCAGCGGCTCCAGCTGGTCGATCCCGCACTGACTGAAGCGCCCGCCGCGCTGTGCCTCCGCCGCTGAGATGCCGCCGTACAGCAGGCCGTCGTGCGAGACGTGTGCGAGCGCGTCGACGTGCGTGCCGACGTGCCCGCCGGTCACGATCAGCTCGCTGGCGGCCGACCCGCCGTCGTCGCGGACCATGTCACCATGGCGGCGCAGCAGCGCCATCTTGAAGCCGGGATGGTTGGGTGAGCACGGGATTAGCGGATGCAGCGGCTGCGCCAGGTCGTGGACGCGGATCCCCCGCTCGAGCGCTTCGAGGAGCATCGTCAGAGTGGCCGCGGGGTGATCATCGCTCAAGCGAACTCGCGCGTGATCCAGTCAGCGGAGATCACCTGGCTGCGCCTGGCCGCCTCCAACGCCTCCCTGGCCGGCTCGTGTTCCGCAGCGGTCATAGCCCTGGGCACTGTACCTCCAGGGGCGCCTCGCTGATCGTTGTACGGCTCAATGTTGACCCGCTCCCGAGTCCAAGGTGCCGACGATCGCGTTGGCGACGACCATCCCCAGCGGGGTCGCGGAGGAATTGCCGCCGCCGCAATGAACGGAAATCAGAAGGCGAAGCTCGGCTGGTGAGAGGTCGCCGGGAGCGGTCGCGACCACAGTTGAACCGGTGCGGAACAGGCTGTTGGTGAACGAGCGTTGCTCGCTGGCCGAGGCATGCACCCAGTCGCTGCACGACGCCTTCAGCGACAGCGGCTGAGTGGTTCCTGAAAAGGTGGTCGGCGTCTTTGGGGCGTGATGTGCCGCCGTCCCGCAGGCCGCGAGCGCCGGCGCGGCGGCAAGGGCGAGCAGCAGGTGCGGGCGGGTGCGCGGCGTCACCGGAGCGGCGGGCCGGTCGTTTCGCGTGTGATCAGCAGCGGCTCGAAGACGCGCGTCCTCGCACTCGCCGGCGCGGTGCCCTCAATGCGCTCGACGAGCATCTGCGCCGCCACGTCGGCCATCTCTGAGAGCGGCTGGCGGATGGTCGTCAGGCTGAACGACTTCCAACCCGACATCGCGATGTCGTCGAAGCCGATGATCGAGCAGTCGGCGGGCACGCGCAGCCCCTGTCGACGGGCGCCGTCGAGCGCGCCAAATGCGATCACATCGTTGGCGCAGAACACGGCCGTCAACGGAGGCTCCTGTGTGATGAGCTCGAGGAAAGCGCGCTGGCCGGTCGCGTGCGAGTAGTCGCCGCTGCGCAGGCGGCGCGGGTCGAAGTCGCATCCGTGCCGCTCACAGGCGCGCACGAAGCCGCTCAGGCGGTCGCGGCTCGTCGACGTGTTGCTCGGACCGTTGATGATGGCGAGCCGGCGGTGGCCGAGCCCCAGCAGCGTGGTCGCGGCCAGCTCAGCGCCGGCGACGTTATCGGAGGCGACGCGGTCGGCGTCGACGCCGGGGACGTCGCGGTTGAGCAGGACCACCGGCAGGCCGCTGGACCGACAGCGTGCCGGCAGCGTCGAGTCGAGAGTCGCCGACGCGATCACGACGCCATCGACGGAGCCGCCCTGGAGCTGGGGGGCGATCTGGTCGCTCGCCTGGTCGCCTCGATCGTTGAAAAGGACGAGCCGGTATCCCGATCGGACGAAGAGGTCGTGCAGCCCCTCGACGAGCTCGGGATAGAACGGATTCGTGACGTCGGAGACCACCACACCGATCGTCTGCGTGCGACTTGTGATCAGGCTGCGTGCAGCTGCGTTCGGGGTGTAGCGGTGGCGCCGCACGACGGTGAGCACGCGCTCACGCGTCTGCGGGCTGATGCGCGGGTCGCCCCGGATCGCGCGCGAGACCGTCGATTGCGAGACGCCTGCCTCGCGGGCGACATCACGGCTCGTGATCGCCACTCGCGCGTTCCGTTGACTGCAGCCGCGCCCGCGCCCACGGGACGAGGCCGCCGGCATCGATGATCGCGGCCAGGAATGGAGGGCTCGCAGGCACCGCGAACGAGCCTGACGACTCGCCAACGATCTCGCCGTCGCGCAGGTCGATCCGCACCCGCTCGCCGTCGTGCAGGGCGCCGGCCGCTTCCCGCGACTCGATCGCGGGCAGGCCGAGGTTGATCGCGTTGCGCAGGAAGATCCGGGCGAAGCTCGAGGCGATCACAGCCGCGATCCCCCGGCCCAGCATCGCGACCGGCGCCTGCTCGCGAGAGGAGCCCGAGCCGAAGTTCTCGCCCGCCACCAGCACGTCACCGGCGCGCAGTCCGGCCGCGAGCTCGGGATCATAGGTTTCGAGCAGGTGCCCCCCGAGCTCGACGGGGTCGGTGAGGTTGAGGTATGGGCCGGCGATGATGACGTCGGTGTTGACGTCGTCGCCGAGGCGGACGACGCGCCCTTCGATCGGCCCTCCGGAGGGGCTCATTGGATCGCTGCCGGGGGGACTATCTCACCCGCGACCGCCGTGGCGCCGGCGACATAAGCGTTCGCGAGGTAGACGCGCGAATCGCGATCGCCCATCCGGCCGCGGAAGTTGCGGTTGGTCGTCGCGAGCGCCGTCTCCCCCGCACCGATGATGCCCATGTGCCCACCGAAGCAGGCGCCGCACGTCGGCGGCGCGACCATCGCGCCTGCCTCGATGAAGAGCTCGATCAATCCCTCGCGGATCGCCTCGCCGTAGATCCGCTGCGTCGCGGGCACGACGATCAGCCGCGTGCCGGCCGCGACCCGGCGGCCGCGGAGCATCTCGGCCAGCTGGCGCAGGTCGCTGAGCGTGCCGTTCGCGCAGTTGCCGACGTAGACCTGGTCGACGTGAATGCCGCCGCTGAGCTGGTCGACGGCGACCACGTTGCCTGGCGAGTGCGGCTGCGCGACGAGCGGGGCCATGTGGTCGATGTCGACGGTCGTATGGTGTTCGTAGCGCGCGTCGGCGGCGGGCGCGAGCGCCCGCAACGACGCGGGCGGGACCCGGCCCGAGAGCCAACCGAGGGTGGTGGCGTCGGCGGCGACGATCCCGGTCTTGGCACCCGCTTCGACCGCCATGTTGCAGAGCGCCATGCGGCCGTCGATGCTCAGATCGCGGACCGCGGCGCCCGCGAACTCGAGCGCGCGGTAGGTGGCGCCCGCGACGCCCGCCCGGGCGAGGTAGGCGAGGATCAGGTCCTTGCCGGTGACGTAGGCCTCGGGCGCCCCGAGGAACTCGACCCGCTCGGTCTCGGGCACCTTGACCCAGATCTCGCCGAGCGCGAGCGCCGCCGCGATGTCGGTCGAGCCCACCCCCGTCCCGAATGCCCCGAAGGCGCCGTACGTGCAAGTGTGGGAGTCACCGCCGGCGATGAGGTCGCCGGGACGAACGAGCCCCTGCTCCGGCAGCAGAGTGTGCTCGATCCCGGCGTCGGCGGTCGCGCCGATCTCCCAGTAGTGCCCGATGCCGTGGCGGCGTGCGAAGCTGCGGGCCTCGGCGACCAGTGCCGCGCTGCGCGCGTCCTTCGCCGGCACGAAGTGGTCGCAGACGATCGCGACGCGCTCCGGATCGGCGACGCGCTCCGCACCCATCTCCGCAAACGCCTTCAGCGCGAACACCCCCGAGACCTCATTGAGAAGAACGATGTCGGGGCGCACAAGGGCGAAGCCGCCCGGTGTTGGGTCCTCCACACCATGCGCGGCGAGGATCTGAGCCGTCATCGTGCCGCTTGACACAGACGTATTATGCATACGTAACCATGGACACGGAACATGGCCCCCCGGACGAACCTTCGCCCGCCGCCCGCCGCCAGCGCCCGGCACCCGACGAACGCGTCCGGCAGGTCGTCGCCGAAATCATCGACGACGTCCGCACCCGCGGCGACGCCGCCGTGCGCCACCACTCGGAAGCGCTCGACGACTGGAGCCCGGAGCGCTTCCGCCTCTCTGAGGAGGAGATCGCGGCCTGCGTTGCCGAGGTCCCCGACCAGGTCATGCAGGACGTCCGCTTCTGCCAGGAGCAGGTGGCCGCGTTCGCCCGCGCGCAGCGCGCGACGCTGACCGAGCTCGAGGTCGAGACGCTGCCAGGTGTCCGCCTCGGGCATCGCCTGATCCCGATCGCGAACGTCGGCGCCTACGTCCCCGGCGGGCGCTATCCGATGGTGGCTTCCGCCCACATGACGATCGTCACCGCCAAGGTCGCCGGCGTCCGGCGCGTGATCGGCGCGACGCCTCCGCTCGCGGGCCGCGTGCCGGCCGTCACAGTGGCCGCGATGCAGATGGCGGGCGCCGAGGAGATCCACGTCATCGGCGGCGTGCAGGCGGTCGCGGCGATGGCGCTCGGGACCGAGACGATCGCGCCGGCCGACTTTCTCGCGGGTCCCGGCAACGCCTATGTCGCCGAGGCCAAGCGCCAGCTGTTCGGCGAGGTCGGCATCGACCTTCTCGCGGGGCCGACGGAGATCCTGATCGTCGCCGACGAGACCGCGGACGCGGAGCTCGTCGCCGCCGATCTGCTGGGCCAGGCGGAGCACGGCACGGGCTCCCCGGCGGTCCTGATCACGACCTCGAGCGAGCTCGCCGCGCGCGTGCGCGAAGAGATCCGCCGCCAGCTCGATGAGCTAGAGACCGCGGACGTCGCCGGTCCCGCCTGGCGCGACCACGGCGCGATCGAGGTCGTCGCAACGCTCGACGAGGCTGCCGCGCGCGCCGATGAGCATGCCTTCGAGCACGTCGAGATCCACACCCGCGAGCCGCGGCGGCTGCTCGAGCGGCTGCGCAACTACGGCGCATTGTTTCTGGGCGAGGCCACGACCGTCGCCTATGGCGACAAGACGATCGGCACCAACCACGTGCTGCCGACGGCGGGCGCCGCGCGCTACAGCGGCGGCCTCTGGGTCGGAAGCTTCCTGAAGGCCGTCACCCACCAGGAGTGCGACCCGGATGCCTCGGCGCTGATCGGCGAGATCGCCGCGCGCCAGTGCCGGATCGAGAACTTCGCCGCCCACGCCCACACGTGCGAGCTGCGCGTCTCGCGCTACACCGCGCTTGCCGAGAGCTGAGTGGGCCGTGAGCGGAGGGGCGCCAATGCTGCGGGAGCGCCTGCAAAGCGGCGGATCCTCGCCGCGCTCGAGGAGCGGATGAGCGCCGGGATTATGCTCGCGCGGTAACGCGCGCGACCTCTTCGAGGACGTCTGCCAGCGGCACGACGTCGCCGTACTTGGCGTTGATATCGAACAGGTTCGCGGAGTGCGGACCGGGGGCGCGGTCGGACACCGCGCTGTCCGGCACGATCACCCGCAGGCCGTAGGAGACCGCGTCGACCGCCGCAGCGCGGATGCAGCCCGACGTCGTGCACCCGGTGAGGATCAGGGTGTCCACGTGGTCGGTCACGAGCAGCGACAGCAGATTCGTGCCATGAAAGGCCGAGGCGGACTTCTTGAGAATCACGGGCTCGCCTGGCGCCGGCTCGAGGCGCGGATCGATCGCGACCGCCGGCGAGCCGAGCACGAGCTCGCGCAACGCCGGCACCTTCTCCATGAAGACGCCGCCGTCGCGGCCGTCGGGCTCGTATGCGGTTTGCGTGTAGTAGATCGGCAGCGCGTGCTCACGCGCCGCCGCGAGCAGCTCGGCGATCGCCTCGACTGTCGCCGACTGCTCGACGCCGACCCCATATGAAGGGTTGGTGAACGCGACCATCATGTCGACCACGAGGACCGCCGGGCGGCGGCCGAAACCGACCTGGGTGGCGAAGCCGCGGCTCGAGTAGAAGTCCGCGACCTCATCGCCCCAGTGGTGGGCGGTGTCGTCCGGCGAAGACATCGGGTGGAAGTCTAATGCTCGCGGAGCAGGCCGCCAGCGCCGGCGACGCGGTCGTCGATCCCGTGGTCGCGCAGCGCGCGCCACCAGGTGGCGGCGTTGATCGCGATCACCGGCTTGCCGAGCCAGCGCTCGGCCTCGTCCGCGAGCGCGACCATCGAGAGATTCGTGCCGACCTGGAGGATCGCGTCGATGTCGTCGCCGTTGAGCTCGTGCAGAACCTCTCGCAGGCGCTGCTCGGGCACGCCGGCGATGTCGTGGGCGGTCGGGCAGCGCAGGCCGATGATGCGCTCGACCTCGAAGCCCGCCTCCTCGAGAAACCGGCGCACATTGGCGTCGCCCACGGGCTGATACGGCGTCACGACCGCGACGCGCTGCGCGCCGTACACGCGCAGGGCCGCTGCCGACGCGTCCGCTCCGGTCGTCAGCGGGAGCCCCGTCAGCGCCTCGATGTGGAGCTTGAAGCGCATACCGCCCTCGACGCCGCCCCAGAAGGTCTCGGCGCTCATGCCCATCACGAGGCGGCTCGGCCGGCAGGTCATGATCCGCTCGCAGGCCGCGTCGATCTCCGCCTCGATCTCGGCGATCAGCGCCTGCATCGCCGCGTCGCTCGCGAGGCTCGGATCGCGGATGTGGATGCGCGCGGTCTGGGCCGTGACACCCGGGACAGCCATCCGGTGGTAGTCGGGCTCAACGACGGTATTGGTCGACGGCGCGATCACGCCGAACACGCCCCGCCAGCCGAGTACGTCGCTCACGCTTCGCAGACCTCGAGCAGGCTCCCGGTCGGGGACCGTGTGACGAAGTGGCGGGCCGGCGTGACGGCGTCGGCATGCATGAGTTCTGTGAGCAGCGGCGCGCCGCCGGCGACGACGCGAGCATGGGTGGCGTCGAGGTCGGGCACGCGGATCGAGGTGAGAAAGAAGCCGCGGCGCGGGGGTGCCGCTTCGGCGGCGACGGAGCTGCCACCACCGCCGATCGGCTCGATGATCTCGATCGTGCCGCCGCCCTGGAAGCCGTCGATGCCCTCGCGCTCGGCGAGGTTGACGAGGTGCGGGGTGCAGCCGGGCGGTGTCCGGGTCGCCGTGCTCAGCCGTCGGGATTGCTCGTTATCGGGGAGGACGTAGTCGAGCGTCGTATGCATGTCGAAGCACCCGCAGTACCACTCGCGTTCTCCCTCGACCCGTTCGACGACCTGGGCGACGTTGATCAGTCCGACGAACTGGCGCCCGTAGGCGCGCAGCGGGTGCACGGGCGCGAATTCGATCAGCGCGGTCTTGACCCGGTCGGGGGCGATGCAGAAGCAGATGCGCACGCCGCCGGTGACGTCGAGGGGCGGCGAGTAGAACTCGTACCCGTGCGCCGAAAGCGTCGCGTGTGCGTCGTCGAGGTCGGCGACGGCGAAATCGAGCGCCAGCGGCCCCGGATCGGCGATCGAAGGGTGCGAGCGAATCGGCTCCCCGGCCACGCTCGAGACGTCGAGCAGCCGTAGGAGGCCGACCTGCCGGGAGCCCCCGGAGAGCGTCACGAGCGGGCCGCCCGGCGCGGCGATCCCCCAGGATCGCTCGAGCTCTTGCGCCGACGGGTACTCGGTGGCGATCACCTCCATGCCCAGCAGGTTGCGATAGAACCACAGCGAGGCGTCGAGGTCGCCGCTGGCGAGGGTCGCGCCGGCAAGGCGGCCCTGGAGGTGACCAGGGTCGGTGGCGCTCATCTCAGCGTCCGGCGGCGAACCACGGTGCCGCGTCGTAGTAGCTGCGCGCCTCGGCCTCCCAGTCGGGGGGATCGTCCCACTCGACCTCGAGGTCGCCGCCCTTGGTGCGGAAGAAGTAGAGCATTCCAGCGCGTGTCGCGAACGGGCCGTGGTGGACGCCGCCCGGCCGCCAGAAATAGTCGCCGGCGACCATCGGCCCGGAGTTCTTCAGCAGGCAGTCGCCCTGGACCAGGAACGCCTCCTCGACGGTCGGGTGGATCTCGCCGCGGAAGCCGAGCCAGCCCGGCGCGGTGCCCGCGATCCAGCTGCGCTCGCCCCGCTCCGGGTCGACGCGCAGCAGCTTCAGGGCAAGACCGGCGGGCACCCCGCCGACGATGTGAACCTCCTCGTAGCGCGCACCCACGATGTCGACCACCTCGACCTCCCCCGACCCCGCCCGCTCGGGCTCGACCATCACGAGCGCATCGGAGCGCTCGGTCACGCGCAGCGCCCCGTCGTCGGCGCGGGCTCCGACCCAGGCCCACGTTCCGGCGCGAAGGTTGGCGCGCCCGAGCGTCCCGGCCCCCGTGAGCAACAGCAGCTCGATCGGGCGAGGGCCCGACAGGTTCCCCGCCCATCCACCCGGGAACGTGATCAGCGACGTCGAGGATCCATCGCTGACGTCGGCGGACAGGACGCGCCGGTGGGCACCGATGAGGGGCCCGTCGTCGGCCGTCACGGCCGGGACGTCGTAGGCGGAGATCGACTCGATATGCGGCCTGGCCATCGTGGGTCCTTCCTGCGAGAGTGGGGTGCGGCGCCGACGATACTTCGCCCGCGGCTGGCGCGCCGCCCGGTCCGTCCGTCGGGTGGCCGTGCGATATCGTCGCCGCCTACGATGGCCCCCCTGAACGCGGCAGCGTGACGCCGACATTCTCCGCGCCCGGGGCGCGGACGATCGGCACCGGACTGACCTCGCTCGACACGCGCCAGAGACCATGGGAGCCGAATGGCTTCGAGCGGGCGTTCCGAAAGGTGCTGACGATCGACGCGTTGGGCGCGCCGTCCGCCTTCATCTCCTACCTCCCGGGGCAGTTCTCGAGCGGGCACGAGCTGCCGACGCGCCACCTCCACCACCGGCTGCACGAGTTCAGCTTTTCGCTCTCCGGCGAGTACCCGATCTGGCAGTACGAGAGCCCCTCGTCGAGTCGCGGGGTGCTGACGATCCTGAAGCCCGGCTATTTCTTCAGCCGCGGGCCCGGAAGCCTTCACGGTCGCGAGCCCGGGCCGACGAGCAGCGTCGGCTTCACGAGCCTGACCTGGCGTGACCGGACCGGCAACTGGATGTTCGAGCCCAACTTCGCGACCGAATCGGCGTTTGTCGACTATGGCGACGACTGGGAGGGCGCGCCGGATGCGCCCGAGCGCGAGGCCGACGGCGACGGGATGGTGCTGCAGTGGGCGGATTTGACCGTGCTCGACACGCGCGCGATGCGCTGGGCCGCGGATGACGATGGCGCAGCGCTCCGCAAGCGTCTGTGGGTCGAGCCGGCTGTCGCGCTCGTGCACATCGGCGCCGGCGTCACGTGGGGCCTTGACGTTGACAACGCGTTCGTACTCGAGGGCGCGCTCGAGGTGCTCGGGCAGTCTGTCCAGCAGACCTCGCTGATCAAGCGCTCGCGCGGGGCGACGTGCGAGGTGGCCGGCGGGGCCGCCGGGGCGACGGTGCTCGCCTGGCGGGACCCGTAGCGGGCCGCTGCGGCGGCCACCTGATCAGGACCCGTCGCGGGAATATCCACCTGCGCGAGTGAGGAGACGCAAGCGCGGCGCCGCTCGCCGCTCTACTGGCTGACATACCATGCTGTGTTCCACTATCTGATGGGCGCGCGACACAGATATCTCACACAACCGCTGCCCGTGCCGGCGCCGCACGATGACCTGTGGACGACGGTGGGGGTCGAGCGATGAGCCGCGGGCACGTCGAACTCGTCAACGAGTCGCAGATCGAGCAGACCGCGCTCCACGCCGGCGGCTGGGGGCCGGGGCCACGGGTCAAGGTGCTGTCGACCGACGGCGAGACAGGCGCGTTCACCGGGCTGCTGACGCTGCCGTCTGGGTACCGCCGGCCCGGCGGATGGCTGCGCGGCGAGACCGAGTCGATCATGATCGACGGCGCGCTTAGGATCGGCGACACCGAACGGTCATTCGGCTTCTACGAACACGCCCCCTCGGGCAGCGAGCACGAGCCGTGGAGCACCGACACCGGCGCGACGCTGCTCTACTTCGCGCGCGAGCACCGACCGGACTTCACCGCGGGTGTGGGCGTGGCGCCGCGCGAGCGGCGCATCGAGGTCGACAGCGAGCGCCGTCCGTGGACATTCAGCACGATCCCGGGGCCGCCCGACGGCCACGTCCACAAGATGCTGCGCCAGGTGGATGAGACCGGCGAGATGACCGTGCTGCTCTCGACCTGTCCGCACCGCGAGTACCCAATGCTCGAGTTCCATGATTGCGTCGAGGAGTATTACGTGATCGAGGGCGGAGTCTGGCTCGGCAACAGCGGCCAGATGACCGCCGGCTCCTACTTCTGGCGCCCGCCGTTCATCACCCACGGCCCGTTCTTCAGTGCCACCGGCGGCCTGTCCGTGGTGTGGGTTCCCTCGACGCTCGTCAACCACGTGCCGGAGGGCCCGGACTCGACGCCGGAGGAGAACCTCGGGGCGTACATCGCCGCCGGCGGGCAGCGCGTCATGGGTCCGCTCAGCGCGTGAGGGCTCACGACAGAACTAGTGGCTGGCCCCCGGTGCCCGCCGGCCGATGAAGGCGTGGCAGCTGCACGAGGTCGGGACACCCGCGGGCCTGCGGTTCGACGAGATCGAGCCGCCGCCGCTCGCTGACGAGGACGCGCTGGTGCGGATCGGGGCAATCGGAATCAACAGCTCCGAGCTCCAGATCGTGACGGGCTTCTGGGAGGGGCGGGGGATCCACTCGCGCCGGAAACTGCCGTTCACGATCGGGCTCGAGGGCGCCGGCGAGGTCGTCGCCGTCGGCCCGCGGGTCCGCGGCGTCGCTGTCGGAGACCGCGTTGCGATCCACTACATCTGGAGCTGCGGCGTCTGCGAGGACTGCGTCAGCGGATCCGAGAACACGTGTCAGAACCCAAGCCACTTCGGCCGCTCGGTCCCGGGCGCCTACGCCGAGCTCGTACGCGTCCCGGCTCGGTTCCTCGTCCCGCTGCCCGCCGGCCTGAGCGTGCGCGACGCGGCCGCACTGTTCGTCGCCGCGGCGACGTCGTGGCACATGCTGATCACCGTCGGCGCGCTCACGGTCGGCGAGACGGTGCTCGTCTCCGGCGGCTCGAGTGGCATCGGCAGCGTCGCGGTGCAGCTCGCGCGCCTCGCGGGAGCGCGCGTGATCGCGACCGCGGGCGGCGCCGCGAAGCTCGAGCGCCTGCGCACGCTCGGCGCCGAGCACGCGATCGACCACGCCGCCGTCCCGGACTTCGGCGAGGCCGTCCGCGAGCTCACGGGCGGACGCGGCGTCGATCTCGCCTACGACGCGGTTGGCGGTCGGGCGTTCCTCGCGGCGCTGGCGGCGCTCCGCAATCGCGGCCGCCTCATCGCCGGCGGCTACATGGGCGGCACTGAGGTCCCGCTCTCGGTCGTCGGGCTCACCGGCACGGAGACCCAGATCCTGGGCTCGAGCTCGTGGACGCGCGCCGAGGCGCGGAGCGTCCTTGAGCTCGCCGCCGAGGGGCGCATCGCGCCCGTCATCGACTCCGTGTTCCCGTTCGACGAGCTACCGCGGGCACTCGAGCGGCTGCGATCGCGCGAAACCTTCGGCAAGGTCGTCGTCGAGGTCGGCTGACGATCGTCAGCCGGCGCCGGCCGCGATGATTGCGGCGTGGACGCGCGCGGCGCTGAGCGGGAGCGAGCGCAGCGTGACCCCGAGCGGCGCGAGCGCGTCGTTGGCGGCGCCCAGGATCGCGGCGATCGATCCGCCGACGCCTGCCTCGCCGGCGCCCTTCTCGCCATGCAGCGTGAACGGGCTGGGCGTCACCTGGTGGGCGAGCTCGATCCGCGGAACGTCGCTCGCGCGCGGCGTCAGATAGGTCTTGAAACCGGTCGCCAGCAGTTGCCCAACGGCGTCGTAGCGCAGCTCCTCGGTCAGGGCGCCGCCGATGCCCATGCCGATCGCGCCGTGCATCTGGCCCGCGACCGCGAGCGGGTTGATCATCGTGCCGCAGTCGTCGACGACCCCGTGGCGCAACAACGTGATCCGCCCGGTCTCCGGGTCGATCTCGACGACGGAGACGTGGACGGCGTTCGAGAACGTCGTGTACGGCTGGATCCGCCCCCGATCGTCCGGGCTGTGGTCGATGTTTCCGGGCCGATAGACCCGGGTCGCCTCGAGCGGCGGGTCGATCCCGGCGGCGCGGGCGAACGCTTCGGAGTAGACCGCGTAGGCAACCTCGGAGAGCTGCGCCGAGCGTCCCGAGGCGGTGTCCGCGACGCGGCCGCCGGCGAACTCGAGTCCCTCGGGCGCCACGCCGAGCAGCGCTCCCGCCACGGTCGCGAGCTTGGCGCGCACGTCGAGCGCCGCCAGGTGCGCGGATCCGCCCCCCATGATCGTCGAGCGGCCGTTGCCGTTGCCGAAGCCGTACGGGCAGACATCCGTGTCGCCCTGCACGACGGCGACCTGCTGCGGCTCGATCCCGAGCACGTCGGCGACGATCTGCGCGACCGCGGTGTCGTTGCCCGTACCCGGGCTCGTGATGCCGGTGAGCAGCGTGACGTCGCCCGACGGATCGATGCGGACGGTCGAGGTGTCGAAGCCGCCCACCATCGTGCCGGGGAAGTCGGCCGCTTCCGGGGTCATCTCGAACGCGATCCCGATCCCCAGCAGGCGGCCGGCCTCTCGCGCTCGCTCCTGCTCGGCCCGCAGCGCCGGATAGTCGACGAGCTCGAGCGCGCGGTCGAGGGCGCTCGCGTAGTTGCCGCTGTCGAGGCGCAGGCCGGTGTTGGTCGTGTACGGGAACTCGTCGGCCGCAACGAAGTTTCTGCGGCGCACCTCCGCCGGGTCGAGGGCGAGCTTGCGGGCAACGCGGTCGACGACGTGCTCGAGCACGATCGCAGTGGCCTCCTTGCCGTAGCCACGGCACGCGTTCCAGGGGCCCTTGTTCGTGACCACGACGCGGACCTGAAAATCGGTCGCGGCAACTTTGTAGCCGCCGGGCATCGTCAGCG
The DNA here is from genome assembly GCA_963805095.1 of uncultured Solirubrobacterales bacterium. Taxonomy (GTDB): domain Bacteria; phylum Actinomycetota; class Thermoleophilia; order Solirubrobacterales; family Solirubrobacteraceae; genus Palsa-465. The sequence continues at coordinate 729,129 of CAWDSW010000003.1, read as the reverse complement.
CCGTCAGGCGGGCCATGCCCCAACCGGGCGTCGTTGAGAACGCGCCGACGTTGGCGACGAAGTGGTCGCGCAGGGCGAGCAGCCGGCCGTCGTCGTCGAAGCCGACCTCGAAGCGGTGGGTCTGTTCACGTCCGGCGATCAGGAGCGCCTCGGCGCGCGACTCGATCCACCTGACGGGTCGGCCGAGCAGCATGCTCGCGAGACAGATGAGCGGCTCCTCGCGGTGGGTGTGCATCTTGATCCCGAAGGCGCCGCCGAGGTCGGGGACGATCACGCGGATCTGGCTCTCGCGCAGGCGCAGCGTCGTTGCCAGCGGAAACCGCTGAGGGTGCGGGTTCTGGGAGGAGCTGTAGAGCACGAGCTGCTCGGTGCGCGCGTCCCAGTCGGCGAGGTAGCCGCGGGTCTCGATCGGCTGCGTCGAGTAGCGCTGGATGCGAAGTTCGTCGGCGAGGCGGTGCGGCGCTTGGGCGAGCGCGGCGTCGACGTCGCCCTGGCCGTAGTGGAGCGAGGCGATCACGTTGTCGGCGCGGCCGGGATAGAGGCAGGGAGCGTCGTCGGCGAGCGCCTCGTCGGCGTCGAGGACGACCGGCAGCAGCTCATAGCGGGTTTCGATCAACGCTGCCAGGGCCTCGGCGTCGGCGCGCCGCTCGGCGACGACGGCCGCGATCGGCTCGCCCTGGTGGGTGACCTTGCCGACCGCGAGCGGGCGCACCTCGATCGGGGCGCCGCCAAACGCAACCGGATCGAGGCGCGGCGGGATCGGCTCTGTCAGCGCCGCGACGTCGTCCCCGGTGAGCACGAGCAGCGCCTCGGGGTGCGCCCGCGCGACAGATGCGTCGAGCTCGATGCTGGCGTGGGCGTGGCTGCTGCGCAGAATCGCCAGGTGCGTACTCGCCGCGAGCTCGATGTCGTCGAGGTAGCGCCCGCGGCCGGTGAGGAAACGGTCACCGCGTAGCTTGCGGACCCGCGAGCCGACGTACGCCCGCCGCTCCATGGAGGGCATGTTATCCGGTCGGGTTACGACGATGCTTCCGCATACAATGTGCGAGCGCTCATGAACAGCCGCGACGAGCGGTGGGATGGCGACCGCCCCCCCGCGCCCGAGCTCCCCTCGCAGGGCCCCGCGATCGGCCACGGGATGCGGCGCTGGCTCGCCGCGATCGTGCTGTCGGTCGGCCAGCTGATGATCGTGCTCGACGCGACCGCGGTCAACGTCGCGCTCCCGTCGCTCCAGCACAGCCTGCATTTCTCTCAGGCCAACCTCGCATGGGTCGTCAATGCCTACCTGATCGCGTTCGCAGGCTTCCTGCTGCTCGCGGGTCGCGCCGGAGACCTGGTCGGCCGCAAGAAGGTGTTCCTGACGGGACTCGTCGTGTTCACGGTCGCGTCGTTCGTGTGCGGCATCTCGCAGAGCCAGGCGATGCTGATCGGCGCGCGCTTCGTTCAGGGGGTGGGCGGCGCGATCAGCTCGTCGGTGATCCTCGGGATCCTGGTTGCTGGGGTGTTGCACGCACGCGAGCGGACGAAGATGATCAGCCTCTACACGCTCGTCGCGTCGACCGGCGGATCGCTCGGCCTGCTGCTCGGCGGCGCGATGACGCAGGCGCTCGGCTGGCACTGGATCTTCTTCATCAACATCCCGATCGGCGTGCTCGCGCTGATCGTCGGCGCACTCCTGATCGGCGAGAACGCTGCCATCGGACTGCACGACGGAGTCGATGTGCTGGGGGCGGTTCTGATCACCAGCTCGTTGATGCTCGCCGTCTACGCGATCGTCGAGTCGGCCCACGACGGCTGGCGGACGCCGGAGATCGCCACCGGGGTCGCGGCGGTTGTCGTGTTCGCGTCGTTCATCGCGCTCGAGGCGCGCCTGCGCAATCCGTTGATCCCGCCGGGGGCGCTCCACGGCCGCGATCTCAGCGCGGCCAACCTCATCCGGATGCTGCTGATCTTCGCCGTCAACGGACAGTTCTTCATCGGGGTGCTGTACCTCCAGAAAGTCCTCGGCTACGGGCCGTTCACCACGGGCCTCGCATTCCTCCCGTTGACGATCGTGCTCGGACCGTTTGCGCTCGTGATCACCTCGCGGCTGATCGCGCGCGTCGGGGCGAAGGCGACGATGTTGCCGGGAATCCCGATCGTGCTCGCTGGCCTCCTGCTGATGGCGCGGGCGCCGTTGCATGCGCAGTTCGTGCGCGACCTGTTGCCGGCGCTGCTCCTGCTCGGCTTGGGGCAGGGCCTGGCGTTCCTGCCGACGGTCACATTGGCGATGACGGACGCGACGAACGAGAACGCGGGCCTGCGCTCCGGGCTCGTCAACGTCTCCCAGCAGGTGGGGGGCGTGCTCGGTGTGGCGGTGCTGGCGAGCGTGTCGACGAGCCGGACCAACCAGCTGGGCGGAAGCGGGGACCCGACGGCGCTGCTATCCGGATATCACCTCGCCTACCTCGTCGCGGCCGGCGTGGCCGCGGTCGCGATCGTCGCGGCGATGACGTTGACCGGCAGGCGGGCGCTGCCGCTTGCGGTCGGCCCACACGACGCCCCCGAGCCGGCGACGGTCAGCTCACAGCGCCGCGCGTAGTAGCGCGGGCTCAGGGGACGACTACGGTTTCGTCGAGATAGTCGGGGTCGCCGACGTAGTTGCCGGTGCCGTCGCGCCAGCACAGCAGCAGCCGGCCCGTCCTCGAGCGGCGCCCCGGCTCGAGGCCATGCAACCCGCCCGGCCCCGGTCGGCGCTGCATGAACCAGCCGGCGCGGAAGACCGCGAGCTCGCCTTTACCGCTGACGGCATCGGGGTACTCCCAATGTGGGAACTCGCCAGCGAGCACGAACACGTTCTCGGTCACCGAGTTGTGGAAATGGCGGTGCGGGAGCCTGAGCCCGGGAATCTCACCGGGGGGGCTCCAGGTGAGGAACACCACCGGCTCGCCGCTCTCGTCGCGCGCGAGAACCTTCGTCGAGCCGCCGCCGGGGATCCCCCGGAACGGCTCCCACGGCATCGCGCGCGAATCGATCAGCGTGAGGCCGCCACGGTGCCGCACGAGCCCGTCGGTGCGCTCCGGCGGTGTCTCGCGCACCATGTCGCGCGAACGCCAGCCATCGTTGTAGGGCACGGTCTCGGTCTCGTCGTCAAAGTCGGCCTCACCGACGTAGGTACCGCCGCGATCGCGCCAGCACAGCATCGTGCGCCCGATCGGCGTCGTGGCCACCGGCTCAATCCCGTGCAGACTCCCGGGCTGGCGGTCCATGTAGTAGCCCTCGCGGAACAGCAGGAAGTCGCCGTACTGCTGCTCGGGCGAGTCGTACTCCCAGATCGGCACCTCGCCGTCGAGGACGTAGTGGTACTCGCGCACGGTCCGGTGGAAGTGGCGGTGGGGCTCGCCGCGGGTCCGGCGCGGCGGGCTCCATGTGAGGTACACGAGGGGCTCACCGCAGGCGCCGCGGACGAACGTCTTGAGCTTGGTGCCGGGCATACCGTCCCAGTCCTCCCACTCCATCGCGCGGCTGTCGACGAGCGTCAGGCAGTCGCGCTGTGCAACAACGCCATCGGGGCCGGGGAGGAGCTCGCGCACGCGCGCCGAGCATAGCGGCGCGGGACGGCCTGCAGTGTACGCTGGATACAAACCGGCGTCCGCGAACGAAGGACAAACAGATGCGAGAGGCGCAGCCCGTTCCCGACACCGCAGACGCGGCAACCCGCACCGAGTGGGTGACTGCGAAGCCGCTCGACGCCGATGGGTTCGCGCCGTTCGGCAAGGTGCACGCCCCGCGGGGCGACCGCCGCTCGATCGACCTCTACGGCGGCTCGATCGACGTTTACCGCTGCGGACCGATCGACGCCGACGTGCCTGTCGAGTTCCTGATCAGCCGCTCATCCGTGCGTGAGTTTCGCGTCGACTTCCTCGAGCGCCACATGCAGCTCGCCCAGAGCTTCTTCCCGCTCGACGGCGGCGGCTTCATCTGTGTCGTTGCGCGACCTGACGCCGAGCTGACCGAGGACGGCATCCCTGCGGTCCACGAGATCCACGCGTTCCTCGTGTCGATGGGCTGCGGGATCACCTTGCACCGGGGGACCTGGCACGAGCCGCCGTACCCGCTCGGCGACGGGATGATCCGCCTCACGACGAGCCATGCGGACCTCTCCGCCGGCCTCGAAAGCGTGCTCAACGAGCGCAACGAGATCAGCCAGCTCGACGTCGACAAGCGCAACATCACCGAGCGCTCAGGGATCGTCGTGCGGATCGCCCTGCCTTAGCGCGATTGCGGGGCCGGGGGCTCGCCCTCCTCCTCGACGAAGTGGTTGACGAGCCGGCCGTCGACGTAGACCCACGACATCGCGCCCCCATCGGAGCCCATCGGGCTGTGCAGCACGCACGGCGGGCGCCAGAAGTAGGAGTTCTCGCGCATCGTGCCGCCGGCGCCGCCATTGGCCCGTACGTGCCAGAGGTCGCCCTCGAAGTGGAACGCGGCCTCCGCGCAGTCGTGCCACTCGGTGCGGTGCTCGCTCCAGCCGGGCGGGATTCTGAGGAAAAAGCCGCGCGCGCCATCGACGTCGCCGCGAATGATCTTGCGAGTCAGGCCCGGCAAGCCGCCGGCGGTCCAGCCGTCCTCGCTGTACGGAACGACGCAGGCGCGGTCGACGTCAGCGATCGCGTCGACGAAGACGAGGCAATCGCCGCCGACAGCGGCAAGCTCCGGCATCGCCTCGCCGGGGACCGCGGAGACGTAGCCGTAGCGGCCAAGCGCCACGTCGCCGGCGTGCAGCTCGCCCTCGAGCACGATCAGCTCGAACGGGCTCGCCGTCGTCTCGTGCGAGCGCCACCCTGCAGGCAGCTCGAGCAGTGCCGCGCCGTTGCCCTCCTCGATATCTCCGACGAGCGCACGTGCGCTCACACGCTCACTTGAGAAAGGCGGCGCCACCGGCGCCGCCTTGATTGTTTCGGCGCTGACAAACTCAACATGCGGCCGATCGATCATGGGACCTCCTCCTCCGGGAACGGGACCTCAACCGTCTCGCGATCCCAGTCGGTGCCGTGGGGAAACCGCGCGAGGACCTTCATCCTGCAACCGCCGGGAATACCGTCGAACCCCTCCCGGCGCAGCTGGCGAGTGTCGAGAATCGTGACGTGATCGCGCTCGCGCGCGCGTCCTGCAGAGCCATCGGGGGGATGTTCGCGCGCCGCGCTCGGCCGTTTCCAGCCGGGCTTGTAGGCGACCGTCTCGACGTCGCTGGCACCGGGCCCCGCGCGCCAACACAGCATCGTGCACCCAACCTCGGTGGCGAACCCCGGCTCGGTTCCGTGCGGGCTCATTGGCCGGTGGTCGACGAAGCAGCCGTCTCGCAGGATGATCAGATCCCCGTGCTGCTGGGCGGGCGACTCATATTCCCAGGTCGCGAGCTCACCGGAGAGGACAAACGGAACTCCCGGACCGTGCGGTTGAACGTCCTGCTCGGAGGGTCATCTCCCGAGCGTGGCGCAAACCACGCGAGGTACACGAGCGCCTGGTCGTCCGAGCCGGTCACGAGTCGCTTGATCCGATCGCCGAGGGTGCCCGTCCACGGCTCCCACGGCATCGACCGCGTATCGACCAGCGTCACGCATTCGGTCGCGAGCACAATCCCGCCGGGGCCGAGCACCAGCTCCGTCACGGCTGCTCATCGAGCTCATTCGCCTCATCCCACCGGGAGAACAGCACTGCCCCCTCGGGCGATCCGTACTGCCCCGACGGCTCACCCGTTGGCCGGTACGCGTACCCCCATTTGGTGTAGGTCTCGCCACCGGCGATCACCGCCCCCTCCACTACAAACTCCTCGATGCCGCCGCGCGCAGCACTGCCGGCGCCACGCCAGCCGGCGGGCAGCGACAGCAGCACCGCGCCGCCGCCCGTTGCCTGTTGCGATGGCACCACTTGACCGACGCCCCCGCCCAGCCGCCGCTCGTCACGGGCTCCCACTCGAGCTCCTTCGTGTCCAACCGCTCATTCCACTCCACCGGCCAATCCCTGTACTCATCCGTGATCGGCTGCCGGTGCCGATGCGGATACTCATCGCCGTCGTAACGCAGAACTCGCATCTCACCCGTCATCCGGATGAGGAACGTCGCGCCGTTATCGAGCGGCGTCGAGGGCGGGCCGTGGAGGATTCCCGGGGGCCGGTAGAGGTAGGACCCCACGTCGAGCCAGGAATCGACCAACTCGATCGCGCCCTCGAGGACGTAGGACTCCTCGGTCGTCGCATGCCAGTCAAGAACGTCGTCGTGCCAACCGGGCGGGACGTGCAACAGGAAGGTCAACGAATCGGGCGCCGACGCCGACCGCAGCACCTTGAGGACCGGACCCGGCACGTTGCCGTCCCTCGCGGTGTCGACGGGTGTCCAGTCGAGCTCCCAGGCGCCTCGAATGCTGATCGCAGTGCCAGTCCCGACGTCTCGAATGCTCATTCGCGCGCTCCTTCCCCGGCGATGCCGTTCCTCGGATGCGACTCTAGGCCTGCTGCAGTCCAACGTATATTGCATTCATGGCGGGCTTGATCGCGCGACACCCCGGACTCACGACGTTCGACACCCGCGACATGCCGTGGAGGCCATTCACCGGTCTGGCCGGCTCCTCGACTGTCTAGGTCCTCTCCTCGGACGACCGCGGCCGAGCGATGGTGTGGCTCATCTGGCTTCCGCCCGGGCACCTGTGCCCGGACGCCCCGAGCCCGCGGCGTCACGGCGGCTCCGCCGGCCCGCTGCCGGCGCCGGTGCGCCGCACCGCGTCCGCCAGCTCCTCCATGTCATCGCCCGACAGCCGCAGACTCGCTGCCGCGATCCAGTCGTCGACCTGCGCCGGTGTGCGCGCGCCGACGATCGCGCCCGTCACTCCCGGCCAGCTCGTCGTCCAAGCGACGGCGGCCGCGGCGATGCTGACGCCGTGGCGCTCCGCCACCGGCCGCAGCGCGGCGGCGAGCTCGAGGTTGCGCTCGATCAGCGGCGGCTGGAACTCCTGCCAGCCCGCTCGCCAATCGTCCGCCGGAAGCGCGCGGGCTCGCTCGAGGGTGAACTGCCCGCTCAGAAGGCCCGAGTACATCGGGCTGTAGACGATGACCCCGGCGTCGTGCTGAGCGCACCACGGGATCACGTCGGCCGACGCTCCGCGCTTCATCAGCGAGAACGCCGGCTGCAGCGAGTCGACGCCGCCGAGCGCACGGCAGCGCTCGAGCTGCTCGACGTCAAAGTTCGAGGTGCCAATCGCGCGGACCTTCCCCGCCTCGACCAGCTCGAGCATCGCGCCCCACGTCTCCTCGAGCGGGGTCCCGTCCTCGGGTGGGAAGTGCAGCTGGTAAAGGTCGATCCGCTCGACGCCGAGGCGGCGCAGTGAGGCGTCGCAGTCGCGCCGGATCTGGCCGGGATCGCCGATCCGGCGCGGCGGCGCCAGGCGGTCGGTCTCGTCCCACACGAGGCCGCACTTCGTGAACACGTGCGGCCGCTCCGCCGCCGGGAGCCGGCGCAGGGCGGCGCCGACGATCTCCTCCGAGTGGCCGAGGCCGTAGACGGCGGCGGTGTCGATCCAGCTGACGCCGAGCTCAACGGCGCGCACGATCGTCGCGATCGAGTCGGCGTCATCCACCCCGCTCCACCCCAGTACCCAGCCCGTGCCCCCGATCGCCCAGGCGCCGAGCCCGACGGAAGTGATCTCGAAGCCGCTGCGGCCGAGCGCGCGCATGGGCAGGCTCACCAGGCGGATCATGACACCGATGGCATTCTGTATACAGCCCGCCCGGCGGCGTGGCCTGCTTGCTAGCCTGCGCCCGATGAGCCACGGCCACTCCGACGCTGACCGCGGGGCTCTGGCCGGCCTCAAGGTGATCGACGCCTCGACCCTGTTTGCGGGGCCGCTGGCGGCGACACTGCTCGGCGACTTCGGCGCCGAGGTGATCAAGGTCGAGCACCCGACGCGCGGCGATCCGGCGCGCAGCCATGGTCACGCGAAGGATGGCGTCGGCCTGTGGTGGAAGCTGCTCGGCCGCAACAAGAAGTGCGTGACGCTGTACCTCGGCAACCGGCGCGGCGCCGAGCTCTTCCTCGAGCTGGCCCGCGATGCGGACGTCGTGATCGAGAACTTCCGTCCCGGCACGCTCGAGCGCTGGGGCCTCGGCCCCGACCGGCTGCACGAGCTCAACCCGAGGCTCGTGCTCGCGAGGGTCACGGGCTTCGGGCAGTTCGGGCCGCTGTCCTCGCGCCCGGGCTTCGGCACCCTCGCGGAGGCGATGAGCGGCTTCGCCCACATCACGGGACAGCCGGACGGACCGCCGACGCTACCGCCATTCGGCCTCGCCGACGGAATCACGGCGCTGACGGCGGCGTTCAGCGATCATGACCGCGCTGCGCGCGCGCGAGCGCACCGGCCGGGGCCAGGTCATCGACCTCGCGATCATCGAGCCGATCCTGACGGTCCTCGGCCCGCAGCCGACCGTCTATGACCAGCTCGGTGTGATCCAGGAGCGCGACCGGCAACCGCTCGGTCAACAACGCGCCGCGCAACACCTACTTGACCGCCGACAGGCGCTGGCTCGGGATCTCGACGAGCGCCCAGCCGATCGCCGAGCGGGTGATGCGGCTCGTCGGCCGACCCGAGCTGATCGACGAGCCGTGGTTCGCCACGGGCCGCGAGCGAGCGCTACACGCGGACGAGCTCGACGCCGCGGTCGGCGAGTGGATCGCGCAGCGCAACGCGGACGAGGTGATCGCGGCGTTCGAGGAGGCCGATGCGGCGGTGGCGCCGATCTACGACGTTGCTGACGTGATGAGCGACCCGCAGTACGCGGCCTTGGGCTCGATCGCGACCGTCGATGATCCTGACCTCGGGCCGATCAAGATGCAGAACGTGCTGTTCCGCCTGTCCGACACCCCCGGACAGATCCGCTCGACGGGCGAGGCGCCCGGAGCGCACAACGCCGAGGTCTTCGGAGCGCTCGGGATCGACGCTGAGCAGCTCGCCGCACTCCACGACGAGGGCATCGTGTGACGCGGCCCGCCGCGCCCCTTGCCCGCAGCTACCTCTACGTCCCCGGACACCGCCCGGACCGGATCGCGAAGGCGCGCGAGACCGCGACGGACGCGATCGTTATCGACCTCGAGGACGCGGTCCCCGCGCAGGAGCGCCGGCACGCCCGCGACGCGGTCGCGGAGGCGCTGCGCGAGCCGACGACAACGCAGCAGATCTGGGTGCGCATGAACGCGGTCGCGACAGGGGTCCTCGCCGACGACATCGAGGCCGCCGCGAGCCCCAACCTGACCGGCGTCCGGATCGCGAAGGTCGACTCCGCCGATGACGTCCGCGCGGTGTCGACCGCCCTCGCGGCGGCCGGCTGCGACGCGCGGATTCACTGCCTGATCGAATCGGCCGTCGGCCTCGAGCGGATCGAAGAGATCGCGCGCGCCGATCCGAGGGTGGCCGGCGTCGCGCTCGGCGAGACGGACCTCAAAGCGGACCTTGGCGTCGAGATCGACGAGGGCCTCCAGTACGCGCGCAGCCGCTGTGTCGTCGCAGCGCGCGCGGCCGGGCTCGCGCCGCCCGTTCAGAGCGTGTTCACCAACCTGGCGGACGAGGACGCCCTGAGACGCTCGACCGAGGCCGGCCGCGCAACGGGCTTCCTCGGACGCTCGGCGATCCACCCGCGCCAGCTCGTCATCATCAACGAGGTCTTCACCCCCAGTGAGGAGCGGATCCGCGCCGCCCAGAGGCTGATCGAGACGCTCGAGCGCGAGGACAGGGAGGGCCGGGCGGCGTTCATGCTCGACGACGGGCTCTTCGTGGACCCCGCCGTCGTCGAGGCGGCCCACCGCACCCTCGAAATCGCGACCCAACTCGGAGCACGATCGTGACCGGCGCCCGAGTCCCGACGATCGCCCACCAGCTCGCGGAGTTCGCCTGCGCGGAACCGGCCGACGAGCGCATCGCCGGCGACATCGCGCGGCGCCTGCGCGATCTCGTCGGCAACAGCCTCGCCGCCGCCGACAGCGAGCCGGCCGAGATCATCGGCAGCATGGTGAGCGCCTCGGGCGGGTCCGGGCAGGCCGGGCTGATCGGACGCCCGGGCCGCTATCCGGCCGCGCTCGCGGCGCTCTTCAACGGCACGCTCGCACACTCGCTCGACTTCGATGACACGCACCTGCCGTCGGTCCTGCACCCGAGCGCAGCGGTGATCCCGGCAGCGCTCGCCGCCGCCGAGGCGACCGGGGCGCCGGGCACCCGCTTCGCGCACGCCGCTGCCGTCGGCGACGAGATCTGCATTCGCCTCGGCATGGCCGGCTACGACGCGCAGGCGCGCGATTCCGTCTACTTCGCCAAGGGGCTGCACGCCACCTCGATCTGCGGCACGATCGGCGCTGCCGCCGCGGCCGCGGTCATCTTCGACCTCGACGCCGATGGGATCGCTCACGCGCTCGCGATCGCTGCGAGCCTCGGCGCGGGACTGATCGAGGCCAACCGCACCGGCGGCTCCGTCAAGCGGATCCACTGCGGGTGGGCCGCACACGCCGGTCTGAGCGCCGCCGAGATGGCCCGCGCCGGGCTGACCGGGCCGCCGACCGCTTTCGAGGGGCGCTTCGGCTTCCTGCAGGCATTCCTCGGCGAGCACGCCGACGTGGCCGCGGTCACACGCGGCCTCGGATCCGAGTGGGAACTCCTGAGCGTGTTCTTCAAGCCCTACCCGAGCAACCACTTCACGCAGGCGGGGATCGACGCGGCGCTCGAGCTGCGCCGGCGCGGGCTGCGTCCAGAGGACCTCGCCGACGTTGAGCTCGGCGTGCCCGGGAACGTGCTGCGAACGATCGCCGAGCCGCCAGCGGAGAAGGCGGCGCCGCCGAACGGCTACACCGCACGCTTCAGCGGCCCGTTCACGTTCGCGACCGCGCTCGCCGGCGGCGGCGGCCTCGGCGTGTACCTCGACGACTTCACCGACGAGGGCGTGCGCGACGAGCGACGACTCGCGCTCGCGCGCCGCGTGCGCTGTGTTGCCGACCCCGAATGCGACGCGATCTTCCCGTTCGAATTTCCTGCGATCGCACGCATAACCACGAGCGGGGGCGAGCAGATCGAGATCAAGATCCTCCACAATCGCGGCGGCCCGGCGAACCCGCTGAGCGACGCCGACCACCGGCAGAAGTTCACGCTGGGCGCCGGGCGTGCGCTCGCGCCCGAGCGCGTCGCGGCGCTCGACGAAGCGCTCGATCGCGTCGACGCGCTCACCAGCATGAGCGAGGTCCTCGAGCTCGCGCGCCCCTGAACAACGCGACGGCCTGTGCTGTGGTATGTATACAGCACACGAGCCTGCACGGATCGGAGCGCCATGGGTCGCGGACACATCGAAATCATCCAGTCCTCCGACGTCGAGCCGGTCGACCTACCAGCGTCGGGGTGGCCACCGGGCGCGCTGCTTCGAACGCTCTCCCGCGACAGCGATAACGGCGCGTTCACGGGACTGCTCGCGCTCCCCGGCGGCTACCGGCGCGGCCCCGGCCGCCAGGCCCACGGCGCCGACCTGTTCGTGCTGTCGGGCACGCTGCGCATCGGCGAGACGCCGCACGCGGCGGGCTTCTATCAGCACATCCCCGCCGAGACGGACCATCATCCCTGGACCGCATCGACCGATTGCGAGCTCATCCTGATGAGCGCCGGACCAGCGGACTTCACTCCTGGCGCTTCCGACCGCTCGGGCGCGGACGGGCAGATCAAGATCGACACCGAGCGGATGCCGTGGTCGCGCGGACGCCATCCAGGCCCGCCTCCGGGCCTCTTCTCCAAGACGCTGCGCCACGACCCCGAGACCGGCGCCCGGGTCTTCCTCTGCAGCTGTGTGCGCCGCTACGACTACCCGATGATCGAGTATCACGACTGCCACGAGGAGGCATTCCACGTCACCGGGGACATGCGCATGGGGACCAGCGGGCTGATGAGCCCGGGGGCCTACTTCTGGCGGCCGCCCTACATCAGCCACGGTCCGTTCTACAGCAAGGACGGGATGATTGCCTTGATGACGGTCGACGGCCCGCTCGTCAACCACTACGTCTCGGACCCGCGCCGCACTCCGGAGCAGAATCGCGCCGAAGCCGCGAGCAAACCGCCGCCCCACGACCCCCACGCCGCCCCCAAGGACTAGAGGCTTCACGGAAGAATCAGTGGCGGAAGTAGACGTCAATTCTTCGGTGAACCCCAACGCCAAGCGGCAGCTCGTCCGCACGCGCCACGGTCACGTCCACGTGCGGACACTCGGACGTGGCGGGACGCCGCTGCTGTTGTTGCACATGTCACCGCTCAGCGGCCGGATGTGGGACGCCGTCGCGCCCATGCTCGCGCGCGAGCGAGTGCTGGTCATCCCAGACCGGATCGGCTTCGGCGACTCGGATCGGCTGACCGCCCCGCTTCCGTTCCCCGAGTACGCTCGCTCGACGCTCGACATGCTTGATGCCCTCGGGGTCGAGATCGTCGACGTGCTCGGCATCCACACCGGCGCCTGCGAAGCGGTCGAATTGGCCAGCACGCACGCCGAACGCGTTCGACGGATAGCGATCGTTGCATTGCCGGCGCTGAGCGAGAACGAGCGCCGCGAGTTCAAGGAGAAGTACGGTCCGCCGCCCGAGCCGGTGGCGGACGGCTCGCACCTGCAGCGCTACTGGCAGTGGTGGTCCGAGGCAGACGATGCACACGAGTGGCCGCCCGACCTGATTCACGCGCGCGTGCTCGACCACATGCGCGCCGCGCCGAACGTCTGGTGGACGTATCACTCGGTCTTCGACTACCCGGCCGGCGAACGGGCGGCCGCGATTCGCCAGCCGTTCACGGTCTTTGCCCCACACGACGATCTGTGGGAGACGACGCGGCGCTCGCTCGCTGCGCTACCCGACCACGCGGTCGTCGTCGAGCTGCCCCACCTGAGCTATGAAATATTCACCGTGGCCGCCGATGAGATGAGCCGGCGAGTGTGTGCCTTCTTTGACACGGAGGAGTTGAGATGACGGATTGGCAGGAACAGGATCTGATCGTCGTCGGGGGTGGGACCGCCGGCATGGCGTGCGCGATCATCGCCGCCGAGCACGGAGCCCGCGTTGTGGTCGTCGAGAAGACCGACAACTTCGGCGGCACGCTCCACCTCTCGAGTGGCCAGCTCAGCGCCGCCGGGACCCGGCGCCAGCGCACGCGCGGCATCGAGGACTCCCCGGACCGTCACTTCGACGACCTGATGAGGCTCAGCAACGGTCACGCCGACACGGCTCTGGTCCGACTCGCCGTCGACGAAGCGCCGCACACGATCGACTGGCTCGAGGAGCTCGGCTTCGAGTTCGACCCGAGCACGCCGGCGCTCTATTACGGTCACGAGCCGTACTCGCGGCCGCGTACGTATTGGGGGCCGGAGGGCGGGCGTTCGGTGCTGCGCGCGCTGACCGGGCGCTGGACGGAACTCGTCGAAGCGAGCCAGATCACGGTGCTGTTCCGTCACCGCGCCGATGAGCTGATTCGAGATGACGGCGCCGTAGTCGGGATCCGCGCGAGCGGACCCGACGGGCCGGTCGAGCTGCGCGCGCCGCACACCGTGCTCACCACCGGCGGATACGGGGCGAACCATGAGTTCTTCGCCGCTCACACGCCGCGGGCGCGGGCGCCGCGGCTGATCAGCGCGTGTCGCCGCTCGTCCACCGGCGACGGCATCACAATGGCGATCGCGGCCGACGCCGCGTTCCGCGGCGCTGAGCACCACCTGCCGACGGTCGGTGGCTTCGAGCTGGTGCCGGGGTCCGGGTACGCCGGCGAACCGGCGCAGTTCGCGATTCTCAACCCCGGGGTGTCGCCGGCCCGCGCGATCCACGTCAACCAGCGTGGCGAGCGCTTCCTCGCCGAGGACCTCTTCGGCCCCGACCGTCGCGAGCGCGCTGTGGTCGAACAGCCGGGCTGCCAGGTCTGGGTCATCTTCGACGACGCCTCGCTCGCAGACGGGCGTTCGTTTCACCCGCTCCTGAGCGCCGACCAGGTGCGCCAGATCGCGGACTACGGAATTTACGCGTGGGCAGGCCGCGACGCCGCCTCGCTCGCCGCGAAGGCCGGGGTCGACGCCACCGCGTTCGCCCGCACCATCGACGAGTGGAACCGCGCCTGCGCCTCCGGCCACGATCCGCTCGGAGTTCGCGAGCCGGGCCCGCGAATCGCGACGCCGCCGTTCTATGCGTTCCTGATCAGCCCCGTCGTCGCCATGACCTTCGGCGGCCTCGTCGTCGACGGCGAGCTGCGCGTGATCGACACCGCGGGCGAGGTGATCGGAGGCCTCTACGCGGCCGGCGAAGCGCTCGGCGGGAGCGCCACCGGCGGCGATGCATTCTGCGGCGGCATGTCTGCGACGCCGGCGCTCAGCTTCGGTCGCATCCTCGGCCGTCGGCTCGCGGCGGCGACGCGCGCGCCGGAGGCGGTCCTGAAACGGTGACTTAGGCGGGCCGTCGCGGCGGCGGCCCACACCGCTCAGGGTCCCTGGTAGAGCGGCTCGCGCCCGGTAGGTCGCGACGAGCTCGTGCCAGCCGGGGACGGCCTCGTAGGTGGTGCTCAGGCCGCCGCCCTTCGTGCGGAAGAAGATCAGCCGTCCGGAGCGGCAGTAGATCGGCCCGTGGCGGACGTTCGGCGGTCGCCAGAAATAATCGCCGGCGCCCATCTCGCCGCGCTCGCCAAGCAGCACGTCGCCGCGCAGCACGAACGCCTCCTCGACGGTCGGATGGATCTCCGCGCGGTCCTCGAGATAGCCCGGGGCGCCGGCACCGATCCAGCTCCAGTCGCCGCGCTCGTCGTCGACCCGCAGCCGCTTGATCACGAGGCCCGCGGGCACGTCCGGGCCGGGGGCTCGGGCGGCGCTCGTGGGTGTCGATCACGTTGACCCCGGCCGGCTCGCCGGCGCGGAACACGTCCTCCACCATCACAGCACGAGCGCGTCCTGCGCCGCCACGACCCGGCTCCGGCTCGCCCACGCCGGGACGTCCGCGTAGAAGCCCGTCGCGGAACGGATGTCCGTCGATCTCGAGCTCACCGCGCAGGCAGAGCAGCTCGAAGCGGCGGTCGTGGCCGCCGAGATCGCCCGAGAAGTCCCGTGGCACCGAGACCACCGCGGTGTACGCCCCGCTCGCGTCGTCCTCGCTCAGGATCCGCGCGTCGAGCGCAGCGAACGCGCCGTCATCGGGACCGTGCGCCGCGGTGCCTCCACGGTGGATGAACTCGATGTGCGGCCTACCCATGAGCCGGTCCTGCCCGTGCCGAGATCCTACGCCAGGGCGGCGGTGTCGATCATCAGCCGGACGCCGGTCCGTTCGAGGATGTCACGCTTCTCCTCATCGGACTCGGGACGGTCGATCTCCCCGGAGGCATCGAGCGAGGCCCAGCCGGTGGTGACGCCCGAATGGCTGGTCAAGAGCGTCGTCTGTCCCTCCACCGTCGGGAACGGCACCTCATGCCACGTCCCGAGGTGCAGGTTGACCGCCATCGTGCCGGGAACGATGAACGCGTGGACCTCGTCTAGGTCGGGAACGCCGTCGACGAGCGGCGCATCGGGTCGCGCGACCGCGGCGATGATCGTGTCGCCGCCGAGCGGGATGAACGTCTGGGTGATGTTGTGATGGCGCTCCAGATATGGACGCGAAATTCGCGCAGGCGGTAGGTCGTGATGATCCACTCGACGTCCGCGTCGCTGCGCAGCCGGCCGGCTCGGTATGGCGCGAGCGTATCCCCGTACACGTGCGGCGTCGGCTCGCCGATCGTGGTCAACAGTTCGCCGAATGGGGCGAACGCCTCCACGGACACCATCTTCGCCGGAATCGTGACAACGCCATCCGGGGCATCGATCGCCATGCGCGCGCTCCTCTCAGACGAACATCGGTATGCAGCATGCTATCGGCACGCCGCGCCACGAGGCCGGCCCGGACCGACGCCTGATAATTCGCCAGATGTCGGATTCCGTCGCCGCCGAGATCACCGTCGCCGTCCGGTTCGGCGGCCGGCTCGGCGCCGGCCGCCGCAGCATCCGCCTGCCCGCAGGGGCAACGGTCGCGGTCCTGCTAATCGCACTCGCCGCCGAGACCGAGGAGCCTACAACGACGGGTCTCACGGCCGCGGCGGTCGCCGTCGGTGGTGATGTTGTGGGGCGCGACCACGTGCTGCACGACGGTGACGCCGTCGCGCTCGTGCTGCCGGTTGCCGGCGGCTGAGCGCTGGCTACCGGGCGCCGTACTGGGTGCGGGCGAGCTCGTCGAGACCGCACGCGGCAAGCGCCGCGACCGGCGCGCGGAAGGTGACCTGCACGACCCCCGGTGCGCGCCCGATCTCGACCGCGCCGCTGATCGTCGCGCGGTTGCGGACCTCCGGCACGTCCATGCCGAGCACAGACGCGGCCCGGCTGAGCCCGTTCTCGATCGCCGCGTTGAGATCCGGCCCGCTGCCGATGAAGGACACCGGCAGGCTGTTCTCGACCGAGCCGCCCTGGCGCTCCGCAAGTGCCATCGCAGCGGCGCGCTCGCCGGCGGTCAGCGGGCGCGCGAGAAACGGCAGGTCCTCCTCGAGCGGGAACAGCACCGGACCATCCAGGCGCAGGCCCTTGATCACCGAGACCTGGAGCGTCACGGTGCCGGACACGTCCGTCGTGTGGCCGGCGATCTCGCCGTCACCCTGCATCGCGTGCATGTCGCCGAGATACACCCCCCCGCCCGCAACCTTGACCGGGCAGACCAGGATCGCCCCCGCCCTGACCGCGTCGATGTCAAGGTGCCCGTCCGTGCGCCCGCCCAGCTCCTCAGCGGTCACGGCGCGGCTGTGCGGGGCGCCGATCAGGAAGGCGCCGAAGTCCCCGGCGTTGTGGGAGTCGGGAAGGTCGATCGCCGGCATCGTCCCGAGCTGCCCCATGAACGGGCGCATGCGCGCCACGACGCCGACGAGGTCGGACGGCGCGAACAGCAGGATCGGGTGCTGAACGGAGGCAGCCGGCAGCGCGCTGAGGCGCTCGGCGTCGTGCGCAAACGCGCGCGCACACTCGTTCGGTGACGGTGACGCCGATCCCACCGCGCCGTCGAAGGCGATCGTGTAGCCGTTGGTGAACGCGAACGGTGCGGCCACGGCCCCGCAGTGCTCGCAGCGCACGCAGTCGGGCCCGATCCCCTCGACCACCGTCGGCTCGTCTTCGGTACCGCACTGCGGGCAGACCTTGGCGCAGTACGGATCCCCGTTGAAGCGGCCCTCGATCACGCGATCGTTGCCGGAAGCCGTCGCGCGCGAGGTGACGACGATCGACTGGATCCGGATCGCGATCGCGTCGCCGATCTCGGCACCCTCGACATTGACGGGTAGCGTCACCTCGTGACCGCCCTTGATCGCCGGAGTGATCATCGGCCCCCAGCATCCGGGCGCGGTGTTGGCGACGATGTGGCCCCCATCGCGAACCGTTCCCGAGCACCTCGGCGCTGGGCCCGATGATCCCGTCACAGAAGCGATCCACATAGACGGTCTCCGCCGCGGGCGAGACGGCGGCGGGACGCGGAGCGGTCGTGGCCATGTGCGGCTCCTCCTGGGATCGTCGGAGTCAGCGCGCGCCGGCGCGCACGGGACAGCTCGCCTCGGTCGGGACGAGGTCCGCGACGAACAGGAACTTGGCCATCCCGGTCAACACGGCCATCGTGACCCCGAGCTCGAAGATCTCCGCGTCGGTGAACCAGCGCCGCAGCTCGCCGTAGAGCTCCTCGTCGAGTGGCCGTCCATGTTTTGCAACGCCATCTGGTCGGCATACCGCAACGCGGCGATTTCGCGCTCGTCGAAATGCACGTCAGCGATCGGCTCCGGCCAGGCGCCGATCGCTTCGACCGCGCGCTCGTCGATGCCGGCTCCAAGCGCATCGAGCGTGTCGAGCGCGTTGCACAGCGCGCAACCGTGGGTCCGCGCGAGCCGTAGCCGCACGAGCTCCTTGATGCGCGGATCGACGCGGCCGCCATGGAAGATCTGGCCATAGAAGCTTGTGAGGTACCAGTCGAGCACCTCTGGGGCATTCGCGGCGGCCTGGATGAAGTCCGTGTTGCCGACGAGCTCCTCGTTGCGATCGAAGACCGCCTGCAACTCGTCCGGCAGCTCCTCGCGCGGCACAGCACCAATCAGCATGCGAGCCCTCCCTTGGGAACGATTGCGTCCATCATACGGCGGACTGGATACACGCCTCACGTGGCGGGCACAGCGCCCCACAGCTCGTCCGCGACGGTCGCCGCATAGCGGTTGAGATCAGCCTCCTGCTCTTCGCTGAAGCGCCCGCCGTCGGCACGGTTGAGCGCCATCAGCACCGCGAACGCGCGGCCGTCGTGAAACACCGGCACCCCGATCGCCGTCGTGACCCCGCCCGCGGCGGCATGACCCTGGTGGATCCGCGGGTCGCCGACCGTGTTGACGGAGAGGATCGAGCAGCTGCCCTCCAGCACGTTGCCGCAGAGCCCGGATCCTTCGGCCGGCCCGCGCGCGCCGATCAGACGCTCGGAGCCGGACCCGGCAGCGGCGACGAAGTGAATCGCCTCGTTGTCGTCCTCCCCAATCACGACCGCGCTCTGTTCGGCGCCGGTGACCGAGCGGATCTCCTCGGCAACCCGTTCGATGACACCTTCTGCTCCGCTCTCGGTGCTCATCTCCGGCTCCTTCCACCGTCGTGCCGGTCCGGTTGGGGCGTCATGGCAACTCGATCCGCAGGCGCACCCCGGTGCGCTCGGTGACGTTGCGCTTATCGATGTCGTATCCGTCGACCTCTCCGTGTCGATTGAGTTCGGACAGTAACCCCTCGGTGAGCGTTCTGTGGCTCATCACGATGGTCAGACAATCATCGACCAGCGGAAACGGGGGCTCGTGCCAGGTGCCGCGGTAAAGGTTGACGGCGGTGTCGCCACCCACGAAAAAGGCCTGGATCTCGTCCAAGACCGGCAGCCCGTGCTCCAGTCGCGCGTCGGGCCTCGCGACCACGACCATGAACGGATGGCCCGCCAACGGAATGAACGTCTGTGTCATCTCGAGATGCCGCTCGAGGTAACGTACGCGGAAGTCGCGGATCTTGCCGCGCCGCAAGAGGAACTCAGCAGGATGGTCACACTCGAGCACGCCGGGCAAGAACAGACCCGACCCGTCCCCGTAGAAGCCGGGCCGCTCCAAGGGCTCGATGCCCTCAGTCGAGATGACCTCACCGAAGGGTTCAAACGCAGCGCGCGTCAGCTGACGTGCCTTGATTGTCATTACGCGTTCCGACGTGGTTGCCATTGTCACGCCCCTCCTCGTGCACGGCGGCACACTCGGCCGGACACCGAAAACACCGGCACGACCGCTCGCGCGGTTGAGTCGCGAAGCCTACGCCGATCGCGGTTCCACCTCGATGCCGAGCCAGCGGCCACCGCCGACGAGGTGTTGCGGACGCATGCGCCGGATCGCGCGTCCCGGGGCTGAACATCGATGGCACGAGAGCACATCGAATTCATCGAATGGGACGACGTACCCGCGGAGGCAGTCTCCGCAGGCCCGTTCGCGGGGATCGAGCGCCGCACGCTGAGCGCCGATGACCGCGACGTCGACCACACCGCGCTCGGGCACTTCCCCGCGCAATGGTCGCGGGCGATCGCAGGCCCCTCTCCGGTGGAGCTCTTCTGTCTGCGTGGCGAGGCCGAGATCGCCGACCGGCGGCTGGGTGCCGGTTGCTACGCGTACGTGCCGAGTGGCGCCCGCGACGCGGTGCTCTCGACCAGGACGCCTGCCGAGATCCTGATCATGGTGGAGCCGGAGCGGGTCGCCGACGCGGATTCCCGCGTTGAGGTCGCAGACCAAGCACAGATTGCATGGCACATGCCGGGGCCCAATCCGGATCGCGCGCTTGGGATCGCGATCAAGCTGTTTCGGGAAGATCCTCTGACGAAGGACTGGACCTGGGTCTCGGCAGTCGTTCCGGGCTGGTTGTCTCGCCGCGCCGAGGTGCACCCGACGATCGAGGAGTGCTTCATGCTGCGCGGCGACATCCTGCTCGGCGAGCGCGGTGCGATGCACGCGGGCTCCTACTTCTGGCGGCCGCCGCTTGTCGAGCACGGGCCGATGTACAGCCGGGACGGGGCGTTGTTCTTCTTCCGTACGAAAGGCGGCAGCCTGACGACCACGTTCGTCGACGTTCCCGGGTGGGAGGAGCAGGTCGAACGCTATTCCGGAGCCGTGCCGTTCTACACACCGAAGCGAGAGCTCGAGCGCCGCGGGGGTTAGGCGACGTGCTGCTCGCGTAGGTAGACGCCGCTCGGTTCGCCGACCGGCTCGCCGCCACGCAGCACGACCTGGCCTCGCAGCAGCGTCTGCGCCGGCCAGCCGGTGAGCTCCATACCTTCGAACGGCGTGAAGTCCTGCGCCGAGAGCAGTTGCTCAGTGGACACGACGTGCCTCGTGTTCATGTCGATGATCGCGAGGTCGGCGTCGGCGCCGATCCCGATGGCCCCCTTGGCCGGTGCGAGGCCGAACGCACGCGCAGGATTCGTCGCCGCGACCTCGACGACCCGCGGGATACTGAGGCCTCGGCGCGGGCCCTCGGTGAGCAGGTAGGGATAGATCAGCGCTGAGCCGCCGAAACCGGGCAGCGCAGCCCACATGTCGCCCTCCTTCTTCTCCTCCGAGCAGCAGGCGTGATCAGAGCAGACCCAGTCGACGTCGCCGCGGACGAGGCCGGCCCACAGCGCCTCGCGGTCGGCTTCTGAGCGAATCGGCGGATTGACCTTGCCGCGCTGGTCGGCGTAGGTCTGATAGCTGAGGGCGAGGTGGTGGAGCGTCACCTCGAGCCGCACATCGAGGTCGCGTTGTGCGCGCCTGAACTCGACCGCGCTGTCGAGCGCGTCGGCACTGGAGAGATGCAGGAACTGGATCGGGCAGGCGGTTGCGCGCGCGAGGACGCCGGCCTCGCCGATCGCGAGCCGCTCCGTCAGCGGCGGCCTCCGGCGCTATAGGCCTCGAGCCCGCTCAGTGCTCCGGCCGAGCGCACTCGCTCCATGAAGACGCGGATCAGTTCCGGCTGCTCGGCATGGATCGACAGCGACACACGCCCGCCGGCGGGCTCCTCGACCGCGGCGATCGCCTCCATGATCTCCATCAGGTGGCCGAGGTCGTAGGTGTCGGACATGCGATAGCTGCCCGCGTCGCCGACGCCTGCCAGATCGATGCCCTTGTAGAACATGTAGTACTTGAACGAGCGGATTCCGAAGCGCTCGACGAGGGCTGGGATCTCGGCGATCTGGGCGCGGTCCATCGGCGCGAGGTGGTACGCGAAGTCGGTCCTGGCGCGTCCGCTGGTGGCGTCGAGCACCTCCGGGAAGATCTCGCCGTAGGGCCCGCTCTTGTTGAGATAGTGGCTGCCGGTCCGGAAGTAGCTGACGACGGAGGTCACCCCGCCGACGAGCGACGACAGCGTCTCGCTCTCGGCGTCGTCGCCGATCGAACGGTAGATCCCGAGGTGATAGTGCGCATCGACGGCGCCCGGCAGGACGAGCATGCCGGTCGCGTCGATGACCTCCGCTCCCGACAGGCCGTCGCCGATCGAGCGGATCTTGCCATCGGTGATGCCGATGTCCGCGACGACCGGCTCGGCCGAGCCAATCACCACGTTGCCCCCCGCCACGACGACGTCAAAGCTCATTCTCTCTCCTGAAGCGCGTTCGATTTCCGGACGGTGACCGGCTCGGCCGGCGCGTGCGGCGGACATCATACACGCGGCGAGGGGTCACTCGGCCCGCTCGACCAGCTCGATACGCTCGCCCGCCGGCCCACGGATGACGGTCGTGCGGCCGCCGAGATACGGCGCCTCGTCCCGCACCTCCGGCTCCCGGACCCACGCCGCACGGACCTCGTCGAGGTTGCGATGGACGAACGTCACGCACGCCAGGCCTCCTGGCAGGTCCCCGTCCGGCGGCTTCTCGTCGGCGAGCTCGGGCGGGTGTCCGTCGATCTCGACGAGCGAGCGCTCGGCGAGCTGCATCGCCGAGATCCGATGCTCGCGGTCGACCGGGAACCCCAGCTCGTGGTTGACGGCCTCGAGCGCGGTCGCCGCATCCTGCAGGTTGCCGTCGGCACCGAAGGTGTCGCGGTAGAACTCGAACGAGCTCTGCACATCGGACGTCGAGAGCACGGCGATGAACATGCGGTCTACGAGACCGCTCCGTCCGCGGAAGCCGGTAGATCGTCTCATCGCTCGTCTGTGTGAGATACAGCATCTCGCGGCCCGGGCCGACCGCCTGCATCGCGCGGATCGACGGTGAGACCGTCAGCGCCTTGGGCTGGCCGACGATCCGAAACGGTGACTGCTCGAGTCGCCGGCAGACCTCGTCGACATCGCTGACCACGAGCTCGATCGAGCGCCACCCGGGCACGAGCAGCGGACTGCGCTTGAGCGGCCGCTCGCGCTCGACGAGGCGAACCCCGCCCTCGCGCCCGGCACCAGGGCTTACGATCCGATAGCGGCTGCCCGCCGCGCGCGGCGCCGACCACGCCTGCGCGAGTCCGTCGCAGACGGTGTCCGCGGGCCCGGCGTCCCAGTCGAGGCCCTGCACGTACCAGTCCACCGCCTCATCGAGGTCGGGAACGGTAACCGTGCCGCAGAGGATCGGACCGAGCGCCGGTCCGGCCGCCTCGCCGTCGCTGGGAGGCGAATGTGTCACCAGACCATCACGGGAAGCTGATCCGCAGGACCTTGCCAGTGCGTTCGGTCAGGTTGCGCTTCTCGACGTCGAGTTGCGCGATCTCCCGCCGCTCGTTGAGCTCCGTCCCCAGTCCCTTCGTCAGGGCCTGGTGGCTGGTGATCAGCTGGAGGCTCCCATCGACGAGCCCGAACGGCGGCTCGTGCCAAACGCCGGCGTTGATCTGGATGCCGCAGTCGCCCGGGATGATGAAAGCGCGAATCTCGTCCAACGCCGGGAAGCCGTCCTCCTCGCGGGCATCCGGCGGCGCCATCGCCGACACGAACGGGGTACCACAGAGCGGGATGAAGGCCTGGGCGAGCTGCGTGTGACGCTCGAGGAACAACAGCCGGAACTCGCGGATGCCCGTGCGCGTCAGTAGCCATTCGATATCGGTGTCGGCATGGATCAGCTGCCGGCCGGAACACATCCACGTTCGGGTAGAGGTCGATCGGGAGGCGCTCCTGCCCCTCGAGCCCGAGGATCTGCCCGAACGGAGCGAAGCGCTCCGCGGTCAGCATCTCGGCGGTGATTGTGTGCGTCGCCGCTTCCTGAGCTGCCGTTGCTGCCATGATCCAGAACCTCCTGTTGTGGTCGGGTCGCCGAGCGCCGCGGCGACGCCACGACCCCGCGATTAATCGTATGCAATCCGGTCGGAGGCGACTGCCACGGAGTGCTCGCCTGGTCAGCGGGCTGCGAGCGCCGCCTCGTCGTCGAGCTCGAGCGCGAGATACGGCTCGCGGGCGAAGTACTCGCGAACCATCTCCTCCCAGCCCGCGACCTCCTCGTAGGTGGTGTCGAAATCGCCGCCCTTGGTGCGGAAGAAGTACATGGCGCCGTTGCGTGTGCACAGCGGCCCGTGCGGCACATACGGCGGCCGCCAGAAGTAGGCCCCCGGGGTCATCTCGCCGTACCGCCCGAGCAGGCAGTCGCCGCGCAGCATCAGGCACTCCTCGACCGTCGGGTGGACCTCGGCTCGGTTCTCGGCCTTGCGTGCACAGCTGGAGGAGACCCAGCTGCGGTCGCCGGTCTCGCCGTCGATCCGAAGGAGCTTGACCGAGAGGCCGGGAGCGAGCGAGGCCTGATATCGCATCTTCGCCGTCTCGATCACATGGACCGGCAGCGTGTGGCGGTCGTCGACCGGCTCCTCCACCATCAGTAACAGATGCGCTCCCGTTCCCGCCTGCAGCGTCCGCCGGCCGGGCGTCGGGCGCAGGTACGCGTACGCACCCTCGCCGAGCGGGGCGCCGCCGACCTCGATCTCGCCGCGCAGGCCAAACAGTTCCACGGGGCGGTCGAAGCCCGCGAGATCGACCCGCCAACCGGCGGGGCAGAAGATCACCGCCGTGTAGGCGCCGCTCTCGTCATCCTCGCTGAGCAGCCGCAGCGCCGCGCCCTCGAACGGACCGTGGGAAACCCACTGTGGGGCGACGTCCGCCACGTTGATGAACTCGATGTGCGGTCTACCCATCGCCTACCTCCCGAGACGTGGGGGTGGTGGGTTCTGGAGTATATTCGCGCCTGCATGCGGTATGCAATGGCGGCGTTGCGGTGTGGCGGCGGTTGGGAATGATCGACCGCGAACAGCCCTGGATGTTTGCGATCGCCGACCTGCCTCGCGAGGCGGTCTCCAGCGTGCCGCTCGTCTCCGGCCTCGAGGCGCGCACGATCAGCCGCGACACCGCCAGCGGCGGGTGCACGCTCGAGATCGACGTGCCGGCCGGCTTCGAGGGCGTCGCGGATCCGGACGGGCGGCTCGACATATTCGTGCTCGACGGCGAGTTGGCGCTCGGTGGCGCGACAACAATCGAGGGGGGCGGGTTCGCGACCCTCCCGCGCGGTGAGACCACCGTCTCGTGCGCCGGACCCACGCGGGCGATCGTCCTCTGGGCGCCAGGCGCCGAGGCGCGGTCCGCGGGCTTGCCTCCCCACGTCGCCTCCGCCTGGGAGCGCTCCTGGGAGACGAACACCCAGCCGGGGACACCGTTCGGGCTGATGCGCCGACGCCTGCGCGAGAACGATTCGGGACCGCCGCAGGGACCGCCCGGGGGCTGGGTCCGGATCGTCCACGTCGTCCCCGGCTGGTGGACCGAGGGGCAGGAGTGCCACGCCGGCTGCTGGGAGGAGAACATCGTCCTCCGCGGCGACGTCTACATGACGGACCGCGCCGCGGCGATCAGGGCCGGAGACTGCCTCGCGAACCCACCCGACCACTGGCACGGGCCGATGGCGACGAAGGGCGGCGCACTGCTGCTCGTGCACTGCGACCAGCCGATGGGAGTCGAGCTGCGCCACGAGGGCGCGCACGACGACGAGCTGCGTCGGTACCTCGTTCAGTCGTCGTGGGCATGAGTTCGTGGCCCTATCCGCAAGTGCTGCACGGGCGTCCGAGGCACCTCCTTTTTTTACCCCCGAAATCGGGCGATTTCGCCCGCTCTGCTGTTACTGAGACACGCTCCTAGGAGGAGGCAGGTCATGAGTCGAGGACACATCGAGCTCGTGCATGCTCCGCAGATCGCGGAGGAGGACTGGTTCATCGCCGGCTGGCCGGCGCGGCCCCGCATCAAGATGCTCTCCCAGGACCACGTCACCGGCGCGGTCACCGGCCTGGTGCGCCTGCCTGCGGGTTACCGGCGGCCGGTCGGTTACCTCGACGCCGAGACCGAGCTGATCGTGCTCGAGGGCTCATTGCGAGTCGGCGAGGTGATGCGCGACTTCGGCTATTACGAGTATGCGCCCGCGCAGACGTCGCAGCTGCCGTGGTCGACCGAGACCGGTGCGACGCTGCTGTTCTTCGCGCGCGACCGCGCGCCCGAGTTCTCGCCGCGCGAAGGCCCTCGCGGCACCGAGGGCCGGATCGAGATCGACAGTGAGACGCTGCCGTGGACGCCGAGCCCAATCCCCGGTCCCAGCCCGGGGGCGCTGCACAAGATGCTGCGCCTGGTCGAGGATACGGGCGAGATGACGGTCCTCGTGACCAACGTCCGCCACTACGACTACCCGATGCTCGAGTTCCACGACTGCGTCGAGGAGATCTACATGATCGAGGGCGACATCTGGCTCGGCAACAGCGGCGTGATGCAGGCGGGATCGTATTTCTGGCGGCCCCCGTTCATCACCCACGGCCCGTTCTTCTCGGAGACCGGATCGCTGATGCTCGTGTGGGTCCCGTCGTCGCTCGTTAACCACGTCCCGGCGAGCGCGGCGAGCACACCTGAGGAGAACCTCGCCGACTTCGTCGCCGCCGGGGGCGCCCGCGTGATGCGCGAGCCCGCCGCGGCCTGATGAGCAGGCCACACATCGAGTTCGTCCAGTCGCTCGACATCGAGCCGCAGGTCGTCGCCGCCGGGCCCTTCGCCGGCGCCGGCAGCCGGGTCCTCAGCGAGGACCCGGATACGGGCGCGAGCACGGCGACGCTCGCGATCCCCGCCGGCTTCTCGACCGACGTCGGCGACGCCGATCGGCCGCTCGAGCTGTTTGTGCTGCGTGGCGAGGCCGAGCTCGCCGGACGGCCGCTTTCGGCCGGCTGCTACGTGCACCTCCCGGCCGGTCACGAGGGCTGCCGCCTCAACAGCGAACCGGGCGCCGACGTGCTGGCGATGGTCAACGACCCCGCCCCGGCGTCCGATGACGCGCCGCTGATCGTCGACAGCCGCGAGCTGCGCTGGGTCGCGAGCAGCATCGCGGCGGTTCCGCCCGGGCTCGTCAACAAGCGGCTGCGGCAGGATCCGCAGTCGGGCGAGCGAACCTGGGTCGCGGCATGCGTGCCGGGATGGATGGAAGAGCGGGCCGAGGTGCACCCGACGGTCGAAGAGTCGCTGATGCTGAGCGGCGATCTCTTGCTCGGCACCCGGGGCGCGATGACCCCGGGCTGCTACTTCTGGCGCCCGCCGATGGTGCCGCACGGGCCGATGTACACGCGTGGTGGCGCACAGTTCTTCTTCCGCACCAAGGGCGGCACCCTCGAGGTCGACTACGAGACGGTCCCGGAGTGGGATCGGCTCGTCGACGCCTACCGCGAAGACGAGCCGTTGTTCGCCGGCTGGCCCGGCGACGAGCGCGGAGGCGTCGCGTGAGCAGGCCGCACATCGAGTTCATCCAGTCGCTCGACATCGAGCCGGTCGCGGTCGCGCAGGGACCGTTCAGGGGTGCCACCCAGCGCCTTTTGAGCGCCGACGACGAGCACGGCGACCACACCGCGCTCGTCTCCGTGGCCACCGGCTGGTCGGGTGATCTCGGCGCTACCGACCGGCCTGTCGAGCTCTTCGTCCTCGCCGGCGAGCTCGCCCTCGACGCGACGGCGATCGGCGCCGGCGGCTACAGCTACGTGATGCCGTGCGAGCGCTCGCGGCAGCTCGAAGCCCGCAGCGACGGGCACCTGCTGGCGATGGTCGAGCGGATCTCGACTGCGTGCGACGAGGATCCCGCCGAGGTCGTCGACAGCAGCGCCCTGCCCTGGGCCGATCGAAGCATCGCCGCTGTTCCGCCCGGCCTCGTGATCAAGCGTCTGCGCGACGACCCCGGCACCGGCGACCGGACCTGGCTCGCCGCACTCGCGCCGGGCTGGACCGAGCAGCGTGCCGAGATCCATCCGACCGTCGAGGAGGCGTTCCTGATCCGCGGCGACGGCCTGCTCGGCGAGCACGGCGAGATGACCGGCGGCTGCTACTTCTGGCGGCCGCCGATGGTGCTCCACGGCCCAATGACAACCCGCAACGGGCAGCTTGTCTTCTTCCGCACCAAGGGCGGAACGATCAGCGTCACCTACGAGACCGTGCCCGCCTGGGAGCGGATGGTCGAGGACTACGTCGCGCGCGAGCCGTACTGTCCCGCGCTCGCCCGGCTCGCGGGCGGCGCGCAGACGGGCGATTGAAAGCACATACAGGAGGAGGGCAGAGATGGGACGACCTCACATCGAGTTCATCGAGTCCGGCGAGGTGGCGCCCGAGCCGGTCGAGGCGGCGCCGTTCGCCGGGACGACGCGGCGGCTTCTGAGCCAGGACGACGAGACCGGTGCCTCGACGGCGATCATCGCGTTCCCGGAAGGCTTCAGCGGCGAGCTCGGCGGCAGCCACCCGATTGAGCTGTTCGGCCTGCGCGGCACGCTCGAGCTCGACGGTGACCGGCTCGGGCCGGGCTGTTACGCGTACGTCCCGCCGACGACGGCGCAGCGGACGCTGACGGCGTCTGAACCCGCCGAGGCGCTGGTCATGATCGAGCCCGAAGCGGAGCAGGCGTCGTCCGAGGAGCAGGGCTCGGTCGAGGTGATCGACACGACTCAGGGACGCTGGGAGCCGCCGGGCCTCGACGCCGATGTGCCGCCGGGAATCCTCATCAAGCTGTTGCGGGTCGATCCCGTCGCCCGCGACTGGACCTGGGTCGCATCCACGGTACCCGGCTGGGAGGAGCAGCGAGCCGAGGTCCACCCAACCGTCGAGGAATGCCTGATGTTGCGCGGCGACTGCCTGCTCGGCGAGCGCGGCGCGATGAGCGCCGGGAGCTACTTCTGGCGCCCGCCGATGGTCCGTCACGGACCGATGTTCACCCGCAACGGAGGTCTCTTCTTCTTCCGTACCAAGGGCGGCGGCATGGACGTCAGCTGGGAGGAGGTCCCCAACTGGCGCCAGCTCGTCAGCGACTACGCCGAGCGCGAGCCCTACTATCAGGGGCCTCGCGACTGATGGCCGCGCCCCGCGCCGCGGGGCCGGCGACGGTGCGACGGCACTTCGTCACCGTCGGCCGCCGCCAGGTGCACTACCGGCGGGCCGGCGCGGGGCCGGCGGTCGTCCTGCTACACGAAACGCCGCGGTCATCGCTGGCGCTGACGGAACTGACCCGTGGCCTCGCCGCGCGCTTCTGCGTGATCGCGCTAGACACGCCGGGCTACGGCTCCTCGACCGCGCTCGCGACACCTCAGCCGGAGATCCCGGACTACGCGGAGGCGGTCGCCGAGACGCTCGCGGCGCTCGGGATCGAGCGCTGCGGGGTGTACGGCGTCCGCACGGGCGCGTCGATCGCGGCGGAGCTCGCGCGTCGTCACCGCGACCGCGTCGCGGCGGTCGTGCTCGACGCGTTGCCCGTCTTCATCGCCGCCGAGCGCGATGACTGGCTCGCGAACCACGATCTGCCGATCGAGCCGGTGATCGACGGCTCGCACCTCGCCTCGGCGTGGACCCGGTATCGCGATCAGTTCCTGTACTTCCCGTGGTATCGACGCGAGGCGGCGGCCCGGCGCGACATCGACATGCCGGACGCGCTGACGCTGCACGAGGGCGTCGTCGAGCTGCTGCGCGCCGGCCCCGGCTACGGCGCCGGATCCGCAGCGGCGTTCAGGCACGACCCTGCGGGCGCAGTCGCCGCACTCGATGTGCCGGCGATGATCCTCAGCCGCGAAGGCGACGGGCTTGCAAGAGCGGGCGAGCGGCTCGATCGCCTGCCGCCCGGTGCCCGCGTCGAGCACGTCGCCCGCGCGAGCGCGGAGTCGGTCGCGCGGATCGGCGACTTCTTCGCCGAGCACACGGGCGACGTTCCACCGCCACCGGCGCCGCCGCGCCCCGCGGACATCCCCGGAGCAGTGACGAAGGACTACGTGAGCACGAGCTTCGGGCAGCTGCTCCTGCGCCGTGCCGGTGCCGGGGACCGCACGCCGCTGTTGATGCTGCACGCATCGCCCGGCTCGGCCGAGTCGCTCGTCGGGCTGATCGGTGCGCTCGCGGCGACCCGGCCGGTGCTCGCGCTCGAC
This sequence comes from uncultured Solirubrobacterales bacterium, assembly GCA_963805095.1. Lineage (GTDB taxonomy): Bacteria > Actinomycetota > Thermoleophilia > Solirubrobacterales > Solirubrobacteraceae > Palsa-465. The sequence goes on along the minus strand of CAWDSW010000003.1, from coordinate 699,672 downwards.
ACGCTCGGAAACGGCGGCTCGGACAAGCCGCCGTGGGGCGCCGCGGAGATCGGCGACTACGCGCCGGTCGTGATCGAGGCGCTCGAAACTCTCGGCCTGGGAAAGATCGACCTCTACGGGACACACACCGGCGCCAAGATCGCGCTCGAGACCTGCCTGCTGGACCCGGCGCGCGTGCAGCGCGTCGTGCTGGACGGATTCGCGCTCTACGACGACGCGCAGCGCGACGAGCTCCTGGCCCGCTATACGCCGCGCCTGACACCGAGAGATGACGGGACGCACCTGCTCGAGGCGTGGAACTTCCTGCGCGACCAGACGCTCTTCTGGCCGTGGTTCAATCGCACGCGCGCGGGCATCCGCCACGTCGAGCCGGTCGCCGCGTACGAGCTCCACCGCTGGCTTCTGGAGCTGCTCGCGAGCGGCCCCACGTACGCGATCGGCTACCGCGCCGCCTTCCGCCACCCCGCACGCGAGCGGCTGCCGCTGCTGACGACACCGGCGCTGCTCGCCGCCCGCGGCACCGACGTGATCCACGCCTCGACGATCGAAGCCGCGCAGCTGGCGCCAGACGCGGCGGCGCGCACGCTGCCGGAGGATGACGCCGGCTGCGCGCGCGAGATCGCGAGCTTTCTCGACTCCTCCTAGTGTTGCGGGTCCGCTGTCGATACTGCTGTTGAGCGGATGCCAAAGGCTCGCGAGCATCGGGGGTCGTCAAGCTGTACTTCGGGGATCATCCGCCGCCCACGTTCACGCCTATGCTGGGAGGATCGGACGCTTAGGAGTCGGCTCGGCCCGGTTGTCGATTCAAACCGACGAGTTGCTCGACGACGCGCTGTCCGGAGCGAACGTCGCTGCGGTCAAGGTTTGCTATGCGCAACGTCGAAGAGGCGCTTCGCTGTGATTGGGAGCGCGCACAGCGGTAGAAGCATCTTGTCAGTAGCTACGCTTAGTCGTGACGGAAGCCGTCGGCACGGATGCAGGTGCTGCGCCAACCTGATCGAGGGCGCGACTCAGGCCCGGCTCGTCAAGCACGCGCCGGGCCTTGGCGAGGCCAGCCTACGCGCCGGCCGCCACGAAGCGACCGGCACGGTGCACGAGCCCGGGAAGCTCGGTCTGCATGACCGCCCCCAGCCACTCACTTACGGCGATCAGCTCGTCGAGGTCGACGCCGGTGTCGATCCCCTCCTCCTCGAGCATGTAGACGAGGTCCTCGGTGGCGATGTTGCCGGTCGCGGCGGGCGCGAATGGACAGCCGCCGATGCCGCCGATCGACGTGTCGAGAATCGTCGCGCCGGCCTCGAGCCCGGCGTCAGCGTTCGCGTATCCGGTATTGCGGGTGTTGTGGAGATGGAGGCCGACGGAGCGCCCATCGGCCGCCTTGAGCGCGGCCGGTACAAGCGCGCGCACGGCCGCCGGGGCGGCGACCCCGATCGTATCGGCGAGCATGATCGCGTCGGCGCCGGCCGCCGCCATGCGCCGCACGTGGTCGATGACGATGCCGGGGTCGATGCGGCCCTCAAATGGGCAGCCGAAAGCCGCGCCCAGCGTCACCGTCGCGGCGACACCGTGCGCGTGCGCCTCGACGACGATCGCCGCAGACGTCGACGCCGCCTGCTCGAGCGTCACGTTCTGGTTGCGCTGCGCGAAGCTGTCGCTGAGGGGATAGGCGATGTGGATCTCGTCGACAGCGGCCGCGACGGCGCGCTCGAGGCCGCGGGCATTGAGCACGAGTGCGGAGTAGGTCACGTCGGGATTGCGGTCCAACGCCGCAAACACGAGCCCCGTGCCGGCCATCTGTGGCACCGCCCGCGGACTCACGAAGCTCCCGACCTCAACCGCCCGCAGCCCGGCTCGGGCGAGCCGTCCGCAGAGCTCCGCGCGCACGAGTGGCGCGAGCGTGACTGCCTCGTTCTGGAGGCCGTCACGAGGCCCGACGTCGCACAGTCCTGGTGCCGCGGTCACGAGGACCGCGCTGCGTCGACCTCGGCGCGCGCACGCGCAAGCGCCTCGTCTCCCGGTTCGAGCGGCGACCAACGTAGCGGCTGCGCCGGCCGTGGAGCGGGCAGGCCAGTCTCCTGCTCGCAGCGTTCGAGCAACTCGGCGAGCGGCGGGCCGAAGTCGAACGGGCGCGCGTCGCCACGCTCAGTGCGCTGGCGCGTTCGTTCGGCGTCCGTCTCCGCTTCGTCTACCGAGCCGTCATCGGTGAGCACCACCCCGTAGGCGCTGCGTGCTTTCTCGCGCGAGGCGAGCCCGAAACTGACGTCGCGGGCCACCCACTCGGCCGGCCGATCGAGGCGATCCCTCCAGCCCCCGCCGCCGGCGGTCCGGTAGATCAGCATGTCGCCGGGCGCGACGTCGATCTCGTCGCACTTGGAGGGCAGCGTCTGCTCTGAGCCGTCCGCACGGATCAGGCGCTTGGTCGAGCGCACGCCGGGCTCGCCGCCGAGCACGCCCCACGGCGGCGTCAGCCAGCGGTCGTCGTGGATCGAGATCTGCCCCGGCTCGAGATAGATGTAGCGCTTCTCGACGCCGTTGCCGCCACGGTGAAAGCCGGCGCCGCCCGAATCGGTGACTGTCGTGTAGCCGTCGATCCGCAACGGATAATAGGCTTCGAGATACTCGGTCGGGATGTTCTCGAACAAGGGCCACCAGGAATGGCCATCCATCCCGTCACCGATCGGCCGTCCCGGGATGCCTCCGTAGAGGATCTCCATCGCGTAGTAGAAATCGCCGCCCGAGTCCCAGCCCGAGTACAGCATGTACGGGCTCGTGCCGTAGCCCGCCGCCGTGTTGAGCTCCGGTGCCTGCTTGCAGAGCGCCCCCCCAAGGACGTCGAACAGGCGCGTGAGCGCATGCGTGCGGCAGCCGAGCGCGGCAGGGAAGCGCGGGTTGAGGATGCAGCCCTCGGGCATGACGACGTGAAGCAGCGGATAAAAGCCATCGTTAAACAGGATCTGGGGGTCGTTGACCATGATCAGATAGACCCCGATAAACATCTTGAACATGCCTTCGGAGAGGAAGAAGTTCACGGGGCCGATCGACTGGGGATCGGTGCCCGTCCAGTCGAAGAAGGCGTGGTCGCCCTCGCGCCAGATCGTGAGCTTCATCTTGTACGGCCCGTTGCCGAGACCGTCGTCGTCGATGTAGTCCTCGAACGACTGCGGCTCCTCCGGGATCGCCGCCTGGATCAGCACGCGCATCGCCTCGTAGGTGCGGTCGAGCAGCGCCTGCAATGCCGCGAGGTAGGTGTCCTTGCCGAAGCGCTCGCAGAGATCCAGCACCCGGCGCTCGCCAGCCCGGCAGCCGGCGATAATCGCGAACAGGTCGGCGCGGTTCATCTCGGGCAGGCGGACGTTGTTGAGAATCAGCCGCAGGATCTCCTCCTGCACCACGCCGCGTTCGACGATCTTCAGCGGCGGGATGATCAGCCCCTCGTCGAAGACCGTCTTCGCGCCGGTCGGAAGCGATCCCGGGAGACGCCCGCCGGCATCCATCTGGTGCCCGAATTGGCTCGCCCAGCCGACGAGCTCATCCTCGAAGAAGATTGGCACGAGCACGAGCCAATCGTTGGTGTGGGAGATCGATGCCGAGCACTTGTAGGGGTCGGAGCAGAGGATCACATCGCCCGGATAGACACCGCGATCCCAGCTCGCCATCATCTCGTTGATGTAGGCGCCGAACTGGCCGACGACCATGCGCCCGCTCGGGTCGGTGAGCATCGGGAACTCGTCGTGCTGCTCTCGGATCACCGGGCTCATCGCCGAGCGGAAGAGCACGGCGTCCATCTCGAAACGAGCGTTACGCAGTGCGTTCTCGATGATGTCGAGCGTGATCGGATCGATCTCGATATCCGGCGTCTCCGCGATGCGGAGCTCATCGGTCTGCGCCATGTTCATGCCACGCCCTCCGGGTTGATTAAGATGTTGAAGTGCTCATCGACGTCGGCGATGTAGCCGGGCAGGAGAACCGTCGTGGAGTCGAACTCGGTCACCACCGCCGGCCCCGAGAAGCGGTGGCCGGGTCCTAGTGCAGCTCGATCGTAGATCGGGGCCGAGATGCGCTGGCCATCAACGAGCATCGTGTGCCCGGCGTCGACGATCGCCACTGACGCGTCCGCCCCGCCGCGCTTACCGATGGGAAGCTCCGGGTTCGGCAGGTCGCCGGACCCGATCGCGCGCACGTTGACGATCTCGGAGGCGGTGTCGTGCATGCGGAACCCGTACAGCTGCTCGTGCAGCGCGTCGAAGTCCTCGCTCAGGTGTCCGAGTCCCTCAGCGCGGATTCGGGCGAGGTCGACGGGGACCGGGATCTCGTAGCCCTGGCCGTGGTAGCGCATGTCGACGTCGAAGCTCACGTGCTGGTCGGCGTCGGCGATCCCCTCTTCGCGCATCCACTGGCGCGCGCGCCCGTCGAGCTCGTCGAGGATCTCGAGCACGGTCCCTGTGTCGATGTCGTCAACTAGGCGGATTAACGTGCGAGCAAACTCGTTGCGGAAGTCGGCGACGAGGTCCCCAAGCGCGCACAGAAGGCCGGGCGCCGGCGGGACGATCACCGGGAAGGAGCCCATCAGCTTCGCGACCGCGTTGGCGTGCAGCGGACCGGCGCCGCCGAACGCGACGAGCGCAAACTCGCGCGGGTCGTGGCCGCGCTGCACCGACACGAGCCGCAGCGCCCCAGCCATCGTCTCGTTCGCGATCGCGAGGATACCGTCGGCCGCCTGCTCGGTGGTGAGGCCGATCGCTGTCGCGATCCCCTCGACGGCCTTGGCTGCCCGCTCGGTGTCGAGCTCCATTTCGCCGCCGATCAGTTGCGGCGGCAGGTGCCCGACGACGACGTTCGCGTCGGTGACGGTAGGCTGTTTGCCGCCCTGACCGTAGGCCGCTGGGCCCGGCACCGCGCCTGCCGACTCGGGGCCAACACGCAGGGCCTTCGTGAGCTCCGGCACATGCGCGATCGACCCGCCGCCGGCGCCGACGGTTTGCACATCGACCGAGGGCACCTTGATGCGGAACTGGCCGAGGTGGGTCTCGCGGCCGATGCTCGTCTCGCCTCCACGACACAGCGACACGTCGGTCGAGGTACCACCCATGTCGAAGGTCAGGATGTTCGGGTAGCCTGCGCGCGTGGCGACATACAGCGCGCCAGCGACACCGCCGGACGGCCCCGACAAAATCCCGTAGACGGGGTTGCGGACCGCCTCCCGTGGGGTCATGATGCCGGCGTCCGAGCGCAGGATGTTGACCTCGCCGGCGACGCCTCGCTTCGTGAGCTCGTCCTGCAGGTTGGTCACATAGCTGCCAACACGGGGTCGCACATAAGAGTTCATGCACGCGGTGAGCGTCCGCTCGTATTCCCGGAACTCGGGCAGAACCTCGGAGGACAGCGTGACCGGAAAGCCCGGGTACAGCTCCTCCACGAGCTCACCGATCTCCTGCTCGTGGCGGCCCGAGATGTAGGAGTTGATCAGGCTCACCGTGAGCGACTCGACGCCGGACTCGACGAGTTCGCGAATGACGCCCTTGACCTGCTCGCGGTCGACGCGTGTCACCGTTTCGCCTCGCGCGTCGAGGCGCTCCACGGCCTCGCGCGTATCCACCAGGGACGCCGGCGGGTCGGGTTTGACCATGATGATCCAGCCGGCGAGCGGCCCCGGGGTCTGTGACCGGGCGAGATGCAGGATCTGCTGGAAGCCCTGTGTGGTGATCAGGCCGACGCGGGCGCCCTTGCCTTCGAGCACCGCGTTGGTGGCCACGGTGGTGCCGTGAACGATGTTGCGCAGGTCCGCGGGCGAGATGCTGGCCTCTCGACAGATGCGCTCAATGCCTCCGAGCACCCCCTCGGACGGCTCCGCCGTCGTGGTCGGCGTTTTGACTCTCCACTGCTGCATCCCGGCATCGTCGACGAGAAACAGGTCCGTGAACGTCCCCCCCACATCCACTCCGAGTCGAAACGCCATCTGGATGAATCTCCTTGGTTGTCAGTCGCGGCTTGGTCACGTCAAGAGGTGCGAGCCGCCGGTCACACCACTCCCTCTTCTGAGAGGCGGGCCAGCGCGTCGGCGTCGAGCCCGAGCTCGCCGAACACCGTCGCATTATCGGCGCCGACGGTCCAGCGCGCACCCTGGCGCACTCGACCCGGAGTGTCGGCGAGCTTGGGCAAGACACCCGGCACCGTCATCACGCCATGCACTTCGTCCTCCTGCTCGATCATCAGGCCGCGCTCGCGGAACCACTCGTCCGCGTAGATCTCCTCGGCGGAGTACACCGGCGCGCATACGACGCCAGCCTCGTTGACGATCGTGTCGAGCTCCTGCGCGGTGTAGCCGCGCGCCCATTCGCCGATCATCTCGTCCAGCAGGTCCTGGTTCTCGCCGCGGGCGTGATGGTCCACGAAGCGCGGGTCCTCGCCGTACTCCGGGTGACCCATGAGGGTCGCCAAGCGCTTCCAAAGCGTGTCGTGATTGGCGGCGATCACGACCCACTTCTCATCTTTCGAGCGGTACACGTTTGATGGCGCGACGCGGGGCAGAGACGGCCCTGTCGGCTCGCGCACGAACCCGCATTTCTCGTACTCGACAATCGTCGACTCCAGCATCGCGAAGCAGGCATCGGTGATCGACACGTCGATCACCTGCCCCGAGGCCGCGCGCGCATCGCGCGCATAGAGCGCAAGCAGTATGCCCTGGAAGGCAGACTGCGCGGCGAGCGTGTCACCAAGCGAGAGACCGCTGCGCGGCGGCGCCTGTCCGGGATACCCGTTGATGTAGCGAAGCCCGCCCATCGCCTCAGCCGCAGCGGCGAATCCGGGCCGGTCCCGGTAGCGGCCCGACTGCCCGTAGCCCGAAACGCGCGCGTAAATACAGCGCGGGTTGCGGGCGTGCACGTCCTGCGGGCCGAGGCCCCATTTCTCCATCGTCCCGGGGCGGAAGTTCTCGAGCACGATGTCGGCGCCAGCGCAGAGGTCCGCTCCCATCAACTGTCCCTGCTCGACGCGTAGATTCAGCGTGATCGATCGCTTGTTGCGAGCGATGATCGACCACCACAGCGAATGATCGTTGTGGCGCAGGCGCCCCCAGTCGCGCATCGGGTCACCGCCGGGTGGCGCCTCGACCTTGATCACCTCGGCGCCGAAGTCGCCAAGCAGAGTTCCGACGTACGGCCCCGCGAGCAGTTGGCCGAACTCGACGACACGCAGCCCTTGCAATGGTCCATCCCGCATCGGAGACTGCTCAGCGAGCTGTTCGGGCAGTGCTTCGGACTCGGTTGTCATCGCAGCGCCTCCGGCACATCCGCTCGGGTGGCCACACTAGCAGACAACATCGTATCTCGCATGTTGCATACGATCGACGCGCGCTCCGTTTGATCGGCACGAGCGCGGCTTGCGCCCGAGCTCTCCTGCACTAGGACCCGGCGAGCGCCGACCGTCTCGCTGCGTTCGCCGCGACGCTCTCCTCGGGCGTCCAGTTGTTGCTCCCGGCGAACGCTCCTGGGGCAAACAGCTCGTCGAGCAACGCGAGGTCGGCGAGGGTGAGGTCGAGCTGCGCGGCGGCCACATTCGCCTCGAGTTTCTCGCGCCGCGCGGTGCCCGGGATCGGCACGACGTCGCGTCCCTGCGCCAGCACCCAGGCGATCGCCAGCTGCGCGGCGGTTGCGTCGTAGCCTGAGGCGATCTCGGCGAGCTGGCCCACCAGCCGCAGGTTGGGCTCGAGGTTGCCGTCGGCGAACCTCGTCAGGTGCCGGCGGAAGTCGCCATCGAACATCTCCTCGGTCGAGCGAACCGTGCCCGTGAGCAGCCCGCGTGCGAGCGGGCTGAACGGGACGAGCCCGATACCGAACTCGCGCAGGCACGGCAACAGCTCGGGCTCGGGATCGCGCACGGCGAGCGAGTAGTCGTTCTGGACCGCGGTCAGCGGATGCACTTTGTCGGCTCGGCGAACGTGTTCCGGTGTCGCGTTGGAGATGCCGAGGTATCGGACCTTGCCCGCCACCACGAGCTCGGCCATGGCGCCAATGGTCTCTTCGATCGGCACGTTGGGATCGGGGCAGTGAAGGTAATAGAGGTCGATCCAGTCGACCCCGAGTCGCCCCAACGAGGCCTCGGCGGCCGCGGCGACGCGCTCTGGCCTCGCGTCGAGCCCGACCCATTCACCTGAGCGCTCGCGTATGAAGCCGAATTTCGTCGAGACGACGAACGACTCTCGGCGCCCGGCGATCGCCCGCCCGACGATCTCCTCGTTCGTGAACGGTCCGTAGCAGTCCGCCGTGTCGAGCAGTGTCACGCCGAGCTCGAGCGCCCGCGAGACGGTCGCGACCGCGTCGGTCTCCTCCGCCTGCCCATAGAAATCCGACATTGACAAACACCCGAGACCGATCGCCGAAACCTCGAGGCCCTGCCGGCCGAGCAACCTACGTTCCATTGCGATGACAACGCTACCGCACTAGGCACCGCCCACCGCGGCATGCGATCCTCGCCACTCACGCCGCGCCCGAACAGGAGACCCCACGCCCATGCGCCCCCACGTCGAGTTCGTCCACGCCTCCGACCTGCGCTGGCACACCGCCGAGCTGCCGCTCGGCACTGTACGCGCCCAGCAGCAGAACCTGTCCTACGACGAAGAGAACGGAGCCGCGTCGACAAAGGTCCGCTTCAAGGAGGCCTGGCAGCGCCCGGCGGGCTACCACGATGCCGACACGGAGTGGTTCGTCCTGTCGGGAAGCGTCCAGCTGGGCGAGCACTCGCTCAGTCGCTGGGACTACTTCCGCGCCCCCGCCGGCCTGCGCGTGCCGGCGCTCGCCGCGGCGGTGGGCACCGAGGTCCTGCTGTTCCGGGAGTACGGCGACGAGGGCTTCACCGCGTCATCGTCGAACCGCGACGCGTTCACCCCGTCGGGCGGCAACGCGGCTGACTCGCGACCGGGTGAGCTCACCGTCTTGACGAGCACCGAGGCTGAGGGCTGGATCTCCAACATCTACGAGGGCCCCGCGCAGAGCGCGATGCGCCTGAAGCTCTACTACCACGACCCCTCGCCGCCCGACGACCGTGCGCGCGGATGGTTGACGAATCTCTGCCGGGGCCCGGCGGGCTGGTTCGGTCCCGGCCTCGAGCACCACCCCTGTTTCGAGGAGGCCTACCTCCTCGAGGGAAGCATGACCTACAACTTCGGGCGCATGGAGGCCGGCGGCTACTTCTTCCGCCCCGCGTACGTCAAGCATGGCGACTTCCGGTTCGATCCGAAGACCCAGACCACGTTCCTGTTTCGCCTCGACGGCGACCTGATCAACTGGATGACCGAGAATTCGAGGGTGCGCCACGAGGGTCGTGCGCTGAACTACGACCCCGACGACCAGCACGTCCGTCCGCTGGTCGCAGGGTTGCCGCTGCGCTCGGGCTCCGCCGGCCCGTGGTCCTGGGACGGGGACGCGCGCTGAGCGGGCGCAGCTGGCGTAATGGCGCCAATGTCCGGCCTCACAATCCGCATCTCCACGCCAACGAGGTCCCAGTGCCGACAATGCCCACGGACGCCAGGCGACCGTGCACATCCTCTCCAGCGATCCCGACACCTCCGCGCTGGGCCCCTGCTCACACTTGCCCCGCCTTTCGGCCCGCGGGCGGCGGCATCGCCGCGGCGCGCGCGACGTATTCGTGCTCGCGGGGGTGGCTCACCGTCGGCGAGCGCGGGCACGGCTTCGGCTAGTCCGAGCCCTCGCGCGCCAGCGGCGAAGCAACCGTGGAGCAGCGACGAGAGGTGCCGGCTGCTGCCGCTCGCCAAGGGACGCCCGACTTTGACGCCGCATAGCGTCAGCCGACTGCCGGGTCGACCCGTCAAATGGATTGAGGATCGCCGCGATACGCGCTACCGATCGGCAAGCGGGAGCACGTCGTCGGTACGCAGTTGCGTGCAATTACGATGGCACGATCGTGGGTTCAAGCATCACGTCGTCGCTACCGTGGGCGCAATCACCGGCGCAACCGGCTGGGGCATGGCGTTCCTCACCGGCCTTAGGTACGGACCGGCTACAGAGTTACGAACTAGATGCGCGGGTCAGGCTCGCAGCCACCAACAAGGGGTCATGGAATGGCTCCCGTGGCGACGGGAAGAGGCGAGAAGCGCGTCATGGAGCGGGCGATCGACCATGTGGCAACCAAGCTTCCATCGAGCCCGGCGGACGTCCGACGGCGTAATTTCATCACGATCCGAGTTTTCCGGATAAGACCAACACAGGCCTCAACATCGACTCTGGCCACTGTGATGCGCTCCTCGACAACCCGGTCGCCTTGGTTGATCGGCGCAAAACACGACGCAGTCACACTGGGCACCCGAAAGCCGGATCGGCATCGGCGTTGTGCTCACCCCGGAAGCGGCCTACCTTCCTCATACTGAGGATTGTCGAAAGGACACAATCTCTGCCCATATGGGTTCGGCAACTCCTCGGGCCGCAGCATTGTCGTCGGCGCCAGTTCCGGGCTGCTTGCCGCCCGTTGCATCCGAGCCAAACTGACGACCGCGACGGAGTTACTGCTCGATTGGCGCGCCGACGACTTGGAGTTCGTCGACCGTGAGATCCGAACCACAAGTGGAACGCGGACTCTCCCCATCAGCGCGACGGCAAACGCAATCGACACAAACAGGTTCAGCTCGGCCGACATGCCCGAGCTCCCACTAAAGGCCACTCTTACGTATAAGCCCGGCAACATTGACCACACACCAGATGAGGCCAGGGGGGACATTCAATCAACCCGACTCGACATGTTCGACCGCCGTCCAGGTAGCGGTCATGGAGTGCGAAGCGCGCCGGCAAGGCGGACGTCGGTGGCTCCGCGGCTGCCATCGTCAACGCCCTCAACGACGCGCTTGCGCCCCTTGGAGCACGTCTCCGGAAGGCTCCCGCGTCTGCACCCAACGTCCTCGCGGCCATTCAAACCGCCACCCCGAAACGTCGCCCGGTTGATGAGAAAGCGTCCGGCTAAGGACTAAGTCCAATCGTCACCACCGGCCGGTCTGAGACGACAGAAGCTCAGCGGCTCGCCGCACGGCATCACCGCACTCGCGAACGTGCCTCGGGTCGAAGCGCTGCCGCGGCCCGCAGACACTTAGTGACTCGATCACCCGACCGCGACTCGTCAGCACCGGAGCTGCGACGGCTGCGGCCCATGGGTCGCGTTCTCCGCGACTCACCGCGTACCCACGCCGCCGGACGCTCCTGATCTCGCTCTCGAGTTCGTCGCGCGTTACGATTGTCTCGCGTGTGAGCGCTGCGAGAGTCGTCACCGTGAGATAGGCATTCCGCTCACCGTGCGGCAGAAAACTGAGGATTGCCCTGCCGGAGGCGCCTGCGTACAGCGGATAGCGCGCTCCGATGTTGACCTTCATCCTTACCGTCGTGGGACCCTCGATCTGCCCGACATAGACGCGTTCGCCCCCAATGCGAGCGCTTAGTGTGACGGTCTCCTGCGTATCCCTACTCAACTCCTCCATTACCGGTAACACGGATTCGCGTATACCGGGAGTACCAAGCGCCGCCAGCCCAAACTCGACGGCCTTAGCACCCAATCGATATCGCCCCGTAGGCTCGCTCTTCTCGATGAAGCCCGTACTCAATAGGGATGTCAACATCCGATGAACGGCGCTCTTCGGGAGATTCAACTCGTGCGCGATCTCGCTGACGCCGAGTTCCGAGTCTTCCGTGAAGGCAAGAAGGACGTTCATCGCGCGCTCGACGGTCTGCATCCGGCTAAACGCTACAGGGTCCGTTATACGGGTCCTCCGGTGCGGATGTAGACCATCCTCACGTCGGGCTCGTCCTCCTGGATCGCGACGTCCAGCAGCACCGGACCTTCAATCTGGCCCAGTCCGGCCAGTGTCTCGCGGAGTTGTTCGACGTTCCTCACGCTGTGGCCTTCGCCTCCGAGGGCACGTGCTACAGCAGCGAAGTCAGGATTAGAATAATTCGCCAGGAACGGATCCTCGCCACGGCGCTTCATCGTGCGCCGCTCTGAGCCGTGTCCCTGATCATTCTCGATGATGATCACGAGAGGGATACGAAGTCGTGCCGCAGTCTCGAGTTCCTGAAGCGTCATCATCAAGCTTCCGTCGCCCTCGAATAGGACGACCGTGCTCTCGGGTCGCCCAACGGCAGCGCCGATTGCCGCCGGAAGCCCCGAGCCGATCGCTCCCAGCCGCCATGGGAGCGCCATGTGGCTGGGTGACGGAATCGAGATGTGCGCTCCGGGCATTCCCATGAAGTGGCCAATGCCGATCACGAGCACGCGGTTGCTGGGCAACAGCGCCTCGCACACACGCACGAGCTCGTGACGGTTGACGTTGCCGGGCCGCTCCTCGAAGTCGCAGTCCTCCCATGGATCGATCCGCGATATGCGGTCGGCCAGCCCACGACTGCGCCAGCCTTCGCGCACGTCACTGCCGAGTGCCGTGAGTAGTGCTTCCGCAGTCACGCGAGCATCCGCTATCACCGCCTCGTCCACTGGGTGAATTGCTCCGACATTCGCGGGATTCACGTCGATTTGCACGAGCGTGGCATTCGGATAGAGACGGCCGTGATCGAGTGTGTAAAGGTTCATGCTGGCACCGAATCCCAACACCAGATCTGCCTCGTTGAGGACGGCCCGTGCCTGACTCGGCGCGAATCCGCCGCTGATACCCAAGTCGAACTCATGGCCCGTGAACCAGCCCTTTGCGTAGAGACTGGTCGCAAGCAAGGCTCCGATGCGATCAGCCAGGGCGATCAGTGCGTCACGAGCGTCTGCCAAAACGGCCCCGTGACCTGCCAGCACTACGGGTCGTTCGCTACGTTCGATCAGCTGGATGAGTTCGCTGATCTGATCAGGTCCGGGCGCACCGGAGGCCGTTGCGGGGTCCTGGACCGAGGGCGCATACCGCCAATGCTCAGGCGTCTTCGCGTTTGAGATGCTCGTCGGCATGTTGATAACCATCGGTCCGAGCCCGCGACGCACATGCCGGAAGCCAAGCCGGACGTCATCCGCCAATGTCTCTGGTGCGTGAATCTGCTGCATCGCACCCGCAGTCGCCAGGATGAGCGGCGGCTGGTCAATATCCATGTTGCCAAGGCGGCTGCCAACCACCTTGTCTCCAGCGAGCAACAGTACTCGCGATCGCGAGAGCCTCGCGGTCGTCATCGCTGTGGCGGTGTTTGTCAGCCCCGGGCCTTTCTCGACCGTCGCAACGCCGATCTTCCCGGTCACGCGCGAATAACCGTCCGCCATGCCGACTGCACCCTGCTCGTGACGAGCGGCCACAAACCGGACGTTGTGTTTTACTACGAGCTCGTGAACCATCCGGTCATTGCTCCCACCGAGCACGCCGAACACGACCTCAACCTCTTCACTTGCCACGGCTTGGGCGATTGCTTCATATCCATACATGATGGCTTCCTTTCGAGAACGGCACGGCAACCGTCGGTCGGCGAGGCGGGAATGATTGACCGTCTTCGCAGTAAAGTCACGCTACGATGGATTCTCCGCTCGAGTCGCGAAGCGCGTTCACTGCCACCTTTCCAGTTGCGGTCCGTGGCAGCTGCTTGAGGAACGACCACTCTTTTGGAATCTTCGCCGGCGAAAGACCGCGACGGCAATAGTCGAGGATCTCCACGACTGACGGGACCGGGGCATCGCGGCCCACGACCAGCGCCGCACGGACCATTTCGCCCCACCGCGGATCAGCAACACCAAACACCGCAGCTTCGCGAATGCTGGGGTGCTCGCACAGGTACTCCTCGACTTCGCGAGGATAGACGTTGACACCGCCCGAAATAATGACGTCGCTGACGCGGCCGACGATGTATAGGTAGCCTTCGTCATCACGCCGAGCGAGATCTCCAGATGTCACATAGCCGTCTCGGATGGAATTCGTGGTTGCTTCAGGGCTGTTGTGATAACCGGAGAACAGGAATGGGCTACCCGAGTAAAGTTGACCGATTTCGCCATCCGAGACTTCCGAACCGCTTTCGGAGAGGAGTCGAACGTTTGTCATCGGCAACGGCAAGCCGACGCAACGCTGCTTACGGCGCTGATCCTCGGGTCGGAGTGACGCAACGGTCCCTGCTTCCGTCGAACCGTATATCTCAAAAAGGCGCACACCAGGCCACTCCTCGAGGATTCGGCGCTTCAGATGCTCGGGAAGCGCGGACGCATTTGAGAGGATCGTGCGAACGCTACCTTGCCCTTTGCCCAGTTGGTGAGACGGTAGGTCGAAGACCGCTGCAAACATTGTCGGCACCATGAACGTGGCGGTGATGCCGCCGGTTGCGAATGCGTTCACAATCCGCTCGGCGTCGAAGCGTTCGTGAAGTTCGATCGAGGCCCCGCTCAGCAGTGGCGCAAGCGCGCGAGACAGGCCGGCTCCGTGGTAAATCGGGGTGACAATCAGATGAACCTCGCCGGGGGCATAGCACCCATACTCGGTTCCGTAGGCGAGCGCAAGCAGGCTTCGGGCGCGGTGACTGACAACGGCGGCCTTGGGTCGACCCGTAGTGCCAGATGTGTAGCCAAAGAAAAACGGATGGTCCTCGCGTGCGAGGTCCAGCGATTTCACGCGTGGTGTGGACATCAGCTCGTCGACAGTCGCCGCTCCAGCTATCGACCGGTCGTAACCGTGTACATCAACGTCGGCACCAACCAGTTCCTCCAATTCTCCGCCAAGGCGATCGGCCGCGACACCATCAGCTAGCAGGCACCGCATTTGGCTATCCTCCACACAGCGGACCAACTCCCGTGGGGAGGAACCACCGGCCATCGGAACGGCGACCAGTCCGGCCCGAGCGACGGCCAGCACGCCCACGAGAAACTCAGGCGTGTTGCCGATGAGCAGGCCGACTCGGTCTCCGGGTTCACATCGACTCTCTTTCACAAGGCCAGCCGCCAAGCGACCAGACTGCTCATCAAGCTCGGAGTAGGTCATTTCTCGCTGGTTGAAGCGAATCGCGATCCGATTAGGCACGCGGGCGGCAGCGCTCAGAAACGCCGACGAGATCGTCAGGGACCGAGGACTCGTCATGTCAGTCAGTCCTCGTCCAACCCAAAGAGCATCGCTGCGTTGACGGACAGGAGCTTCTGTTTGGGCTCTGGACGCAAGCCCAGTTCTTCGATCTCTCGTCTGGCGCGACGTGGATCGATCACCGGGAAGTCGGTACCGAACAGGACCTTATCCTGACCCCATGAGTCAATAAAACGCACGAACGTCGGTTGCCAGTGCTTCGGCGCGTACGCGTCAGAACCGATGTAGACATTCGCGTGCTTGTAGGCGACCGAGATCATCTCATCGGTCCATGGAAAGCCTATATGCATCCCGATCAGCTTCAGTTCGGGGAAGTCACAGGCGACCCGATCAAGCGCGATAGGCCGCCCTACGCTGGGGAATGTTCGAATCCTGCTGTAGCTGAGGCAATGTCCGACCTGGAGCATGATCGGCACGTCGAGTTCACAGCACTTCGCGTAGATCGGGTAGTAGCGCGCGTGGTCAGGCGGCAGCTCGAACCAGTGCGGATATAGGTGCGCCCCCACGAAGCCATAATCTCGGACCCCACGTTCGAGTTCCCGCAGACCCTCCATCCCAGCGGTTGGATCGACGCCTGCGAGGCCACGAAATCGAGCCGGCTGGCTCTCGCATACTTCTGCGACCCGCTTGTAGCTGATCCGCCAAGAATCGCGCAAACGTTCATCTCCCGCCCGAATCGCCGGGATCAACGCGATGTCCACTCTTGCCTCATCGAGAAGCTCGATCGTTTCCTCGATCGATATTCCAGCCTGTTCGTGCTCCGGAAGACGTACCTTGTCGAGAAACGACGGGCCAACGGACGCTCCGCGTGCCGCCACCTCGATTGGCGTCCAAAGGTTGAAGACGATGTCTATGACAGGAGTGCTCACAGAATCGCAACCGGATTCACGGGACTACCTGCCGCACCGGAAATCCGCAGCGGCGCCGCGATGAACAGGAATTCGTACGTCTCGTGACGCGCCAGTTCCTCTAGGTCAAGGTATTCGATCAGATAGCCGCCCTGCTGGTTGATGATCCGGGGGTGTAGGCCATAGGGGCGAACGTCGGGCTCGCCAGGGATGACGTCCACAGCGCAGTTGTCGGCTCCGAGCCCGACGAGTTCGTGCTCGTGGAACCATTCAGCGCACCGATGCGAGAGTCCGGGCCAGCCCGCATCGAATGATGCCCGATCGCTCTCGAAGATCCGGTACCAACCGGTACGAACGAGGCAGACATCGCCCCGGTTGAGGGTGATCCCGGACGCTCGCGCGCAGTCGTTGAGGTCGGCAGGGTAGAGGGTTTCGCCCATCTCCAGATGGTCGATTCCGCGATGCCGAGCAACATCGAGCAGCACACCGCGTCCGACGATCGCTCCCACATTCGTAATCGCGTTCCGGGTAATCCCCTGTGACGCGACATGTTCGTTCACTTCAAACCCGTTGTAGAGCTTGTTACGAAGGATCGCGTGCGAGAGAGCGTCGATGTGCGTACTCGCGTGTGAGTTCATCGTGATGACGTCTTCAACGACTCCAAACAACGGATTCAGTCGGTACTTGACCGTGTGCCATGTGCGATCACGCATCGGAGCCACTGGCCCCGAAGGTCCGAGGTCCGCTCCAAGTGGCACCACGATTCCCTTGCGGATCAGTCGCGCGGCCGTCGCGATCTGTTCTGGGCCAATGAGGTTGAGCGTGCCCCGCTCGTCACGGTCGCCCCACCGTCCCCAATTACTGGGCCCGTAATCCTCGTATGAAACCCACGGATCGGTCGGCGGATCGTCGGAGCTCCTTGACATAGGCGAACCCTACTGCATAACCTCCAATTTGGGAACAGCAATCTGCTGTTGTTCCGCATATCGGAACGCTGGATCGACTCGCAAGGATGGGCGCTGTGCTGCGAATTGCCGTCGGATCGTTTGTACACGAAGCGAATACGTTCGCTCCGTATCCATCAACGTGGGAGGACATAACCGCCTGTCTCTTTCATGAGGGACAGAGCCTCATCGACAATGCCCAAAGCTTTGAGAGCGCGATCCCGGGCTTCCTTAGCACCGAGACCGATGAGGGCATCGAGTGGGTTCCGCTAATCTCCTGCGCCCTTCCGGGAGGATCGGGTCCGCTGACATACCAGGCGTACGTCAAGTTGCGAGACGTTGTATTGCGAGCGATACGGTCTGCCGGACGACTCGACGCGTGCCTCCTGTCGATCGGCGGCGGAATGGTAGTCGAGCAAAGTGACCTTGAAGACGCCGACGGTCATCTGCTCGCTGAGGTGCGAGCGGTTCTGCCTGATGAATGCCGTCTGGGGGTGGCGCTCGACATGCACGCGAACGTGACGCAACAGATGATCGACTCCGCCGACATCATGATGGCTTACCAGACGTTCCCACCGCACTGGGACAAGCATGAGATCGGTGCCAGGATCGGCGCGCTGATCGTTGCGGCAGTGCACGGCGACATTGCGCCAGTGATGGCGCTCGCATCGGCACCGATGCTGCTCCAACCGGAGGTCCAGGGGACCCGCTCAGGACCGATGCGGGACGTGATGGCAGATGCGGCCACCGCGGTGGCACGAGATCGCATACTCGGCGTATCGATGGTGGCCGGCTTCGGTTGGTGCGACGTGCCTGAGGCGGGCACTTCCGTGATCGTGATCTCCGACGGCGATCGCACCCTCGCCGCTGAACTTGCCGATGCTCTCGCGGAACGGTGGTTCGCGCGTCGCGACCAGTTTCGCTTTCCGTTGGTGCCTCGCCACCAAGCAGTTGCCCGCGCTGCCGCACATACCGGTTCGAGGCCCCTTCTGCTCTGTGATCACGCGGACAACGTCGGCGCGGGCGGGGCGGGCGACGCGACCGGTCTGCTCGCAGCACTGCTGGCAAATGGTGTGTCAGACGCCGCATACTCGCCGACCTGTGACCCCGACGCGGTCGCGGCCTGTATCGCTGGGGGGGTTGGGTCTCATGTGACGTTATCGCTCGGCGGTAAGCGCGACCCGCAGGACGGGACACCTCTCTCCATCACCGGCCTCGTGCGCTTGATCTCCGACGGCAACTACGTCAACACGGGCCGTCTATGGACTGGCCGGCCCGGGCGTCTCGGCCGCACAGCCGTAGTCACTGTGGACGGCATCGACATCGTTGTCAGCGAGAGACCGAGCAGCGGGATGGATCCCGCGGTGTTTACAAGCAATGGGATCGAGGTCGGCAGCAAGTCGGTGATCGTCGTGAAGTCGCAGATCTTTGCGCCGGAGTCCTACGGTGACCTGTGCGACGACTACGTAGTCGTCGATGGAGAAGGCTGGGCTACGTCCAACTTCAGTCGTTTCTCCTACACCAAGCTCCGCCGACCGATCTTTCCGCTGGACGCCGATGCGGAGTATCGGACTGTTCAGCTTGCCTGAACCCCTAGGTATCTCTGCATCAAGTCGGCGTTCTCGAGTAAAACCTCACGCTTATTGAAAAAGACGATCTTCCCACTGTCGATCAATCCCACGTGGCTTGCCATTGCCAGCGCTAGGGCGGTGTTTTGCTCCGTCATCAGGATGGTGGTCCCGAGTTCGGCGTGGATAGCCGACAATATCTCGGTCAACTCAGACACAATCTTCGGTGCAAGCCCTTCAGATGGCTCGTCCAGCAGGATCAGCCGCGGACTACCGATAAGACAGCGCGCGATTGTCAGCATCTGTTGCTCGCCGCCGCTTAAGTGGCCGCCTTGCCGGGACAGCAACGGCCGAAGCATCGGAAAGTACTCAAGGACCGAATCTAACTCCGGGCTAGGTCGCTCGCTGTTGGCCGTATACCTACCCAATTCAAGGTTCTCGCGCACACTCATCTCGGGCAGGATGCGCCGGTCACCAGGAACATACCCGACACCGGCACGAGCGATTCGGTACGTCGACAACCCGCGGATGTCTTCGCCATCAAATTCGATCGTGCCCGTACTTTGCACCTCCATCCTCATCACGCTCTTGAGCGTGGTCGTCTTGCCAGCCCCGTTGCGCCCTAGCAGCGCTATGATCGCCCCGGCCGGGACGTCGAGCGACACCCCAAAGAGGACCTGCGCGCTACCATAATAGGCGCATACCTTGTCTAGATGCAGGATAACCAGTTCACTCACTGCGCGAACGATTCTCCGAGGTATGCGTCAACGACACGCTGATCCCCACTGATCTCGTCAGGCGACCCATGAGCGATAAGCTCGCCGCGGTTCAGAACCGCGATTCTGTCGGCTAGGTCGAATACCACAGACATGTCGTGTTCGGTCAGGAGTACCGTACAACCACTCTGGCTCCACATGTCTCGGACGAGCGCAATGGTGTGTGCAGTCTCCACGGGCGACATGCCGGCAGTCGGCTCATCTAGTAGCAAAAGCCGAGGGCGCGTCGCCCCGGCCATCGCTAGCTCCAACCGCTTGCGATCCCCTTGGGACAGGTGTTCGGCCCGGACGGCACGTAACCGGGTGAGACCGGTCGCCTCCAGATGTTCCTCGACGTCTCGGTCCACCGCCGCCGAGCCTTCGAACCTGTAGAACTTCCACGACTGTCCCTGGTGAACCTGCACCGCTCCACGCACGTTTTCCTCGACCGTGAACGATGGGAAAAATCTCGCTACCTGGAAGGCACGTGACATTCCCATGCGAGCTCGTCGCCACGCTGCAACCTCGGTGACGTCCTTGCCAGCGAACACCACCTGGCCCGATGTGGGTCGCACGGATCCGGCAATCATCGCGAACAGTGTCGACTTGCCGGCACCATTGGGTCCGATCAAGGCGCAAATCTGGCCGGTCGAAATGGCCAGCGACACGTCTCGCACCGCCATGAAGCCGGCAAAGCTTTTCGTGAGTCCCTTAACTTCTAGCAGTGGGAAAGCATCTGCAGACGTCACCGCGCTGTGATCCTATCTGGCGCGTCCGCGACGACGCTGCAGAAAATCGAGCCCAGCCCCAAGCACACCCTGGGGGGCCACCAACACGACGAGCAGGAAGCCGAGACCGATGTAGAAGATGTAGGACGCAGTGAGCTGCGACAGCGTGTCGGTCGCCCACGTGTAAACAACCGCTCCAAAGACAGGTCCGTAAAACACATTTACACCGCCGAGCAGCGACACAATTACTGGAATTCCCGAAGTTGTCCAATAGAAGACGTTCGGCGACGCGACGGTCTGGATCCAGACATACAGCACGCCCGCAATTCCGCAAAGTGCGCCGCTCAACACAAATGCAGCCAGTCGGTATCGGAAGACGGGCAAACCCAAGACCTCGGCGCGCACAGGGTCATCTCGGGTCATGCGCAGCGCACGACCCGCTGCGGAGTGAGAGAGCAGCCACAGAAGCGCAACCAGCACAGACGTGACAAGCGCCTCGAAAATCCACAGAGGTCGAGGATCGGCTAACACGATGCCGCCGAGGTTGGAGGGAAGTATGCCCACGATTCCGTTCTCGCCCCCTATACGGGGAATGTCGAAGGTCACCGCGTACAGCGACATGCCGAATGCCAGGGTGAGCATCGCGAAGACGAGTGAAGTTGTTCGCAGCGTCACGAGTCCGATGACCAGTGCGGCAACCGCTGCAACCGCAGCTGCAAGCAGCAACATGAGCAGCGGATTGACGGTGTGGCCAACGAACCAACCAGCCGTGTAGGCGCCGAGACCAAAGTAGGCGGCTTGACCGAACGACAACATCCCAAGCTGTCCAAACAGTAAGTTGACAGCCATGGCGAACAGGACTGTCTCAGCGACCGTCGTCCAGAAGTAGAGCGCGCTGCTGCTTCCCTCCAGCGCCATGATCGCGACGAACAGTCCCACAACCACGATGACGCGCTCAGCGGCCACGCCACCCCCCGCCAGCGCTTAGCACTTACTCGGGGTGATGCCTGAATCGCCGCTCGATCTAGCATTAACGCGACTCCAAGATGCCGGCGCCCAGCAGTCCCGTCGGACGGGCTAGCAAGACTCCGGCCATCACCATGTACAAACTGAACTGCGCGAGATTTGGCGCGTACTGAACCAGAAAGCTGTTCAGCAACCCCAGAAGTAGTGAGGCGATTACGGCTCCGGAGATGCTGCCAGCGCCGCCAATGAGGACTACCGCGAACGATTCGAGCACCAGCGTTCCAGCCAGTGTCGCTGTCGAGCTGAAAGAGGGGCGACGCGAGCGCACCGCCAACTCCGGCAAGGAAGACTCCAAGAGCGAACATAGCGGTGAAAATCACACCGACGTTGATACCGAGGCATGCGCTCATCGCCCGATCCCCGGCGACGGCCCGCACCTGCCGTCCTACAGCGGTCCGTGTGAGCAAAAACCAGAGGAAACTCCCGACGACCACGCCGATCCCAATCAGGACGAGATAGTAGGAGGACACGGGTACGCCGAACAGCGTGACCGCGTGCTGGAGCCCCACCGGATAATTCTGGGATCGCGGATTGTTGCCCCATACCAAAGTCAATGCTCCCTCGAGGATAAGCAATAGGGCGTAGGTCGCAAGTAGTTGCTGGGAGTGCGACATGCTGTAGATGCGACGAAATATCAGCATCTCGGCGGCAGCTCCTAACACACCGCAGATGGCTGCCGCCGCCAGCCCTGCGGCAAAAAACTCCCAGAAGGGCAGTGCCGCACCGCCTGCGATCGCGAAGGTCAAAAATGCACCTATCGCAAAGAATCCGCCATGGGCGAAATTGACGACTCGCATCGTGCCATAGACCAGGGTCAAGCCGCTAGCGACGATAAACATGAGCATGGCGTACGCGACGCCGTTGACGAGGGGCAGAACTAGGTCGCTCACACCAAGCCTGGTTCAATTCCGCGCGCGGAGACCGCGATCACAGCCATCGCGGTCTCCGCGCAGCACGCCACAACGGTCTCAACCATTGGCCGCGCCGTGGCCTATACCGTGGTACGACAACGGCCTCGGCCCCGTTGACTCAGGGTTTCGCCGCCGACTTCGGCGGCCAGATGACGACGGCGTCCTCCTCCTTCCAGCCCTGTTTGGACGAAGGGTCTGGAACGAAATGGGTGAACGTTTCTGGGAGGAACGCCTGGTGCGTCTTAGGATCGAGCTTGACGGTTCCCTGGGGACCTTGGAACGTAAGGCCCGGGAATTCCGCCATGACCTTCGAAGGATCGGAGCTCTTGGCCTCCTTAATCGCGGCAGCGTATGCCAGTACAGATTCATAGTTCTGCTCAGCCCAGCTGTCCGGTGGCGTCCCATGGTTCGCAGCCTCGAAGTCCTTCACGAACTGCGTGTTAACGTTCGTATGGAACCCGAGGTAGGAATAGTCGTACCCGACCCAGCTGTTCGGCGTATCCGTCTTCAGTGTGTCCGCAAGAGCTTCAAAGCCACCACCCTCGGTGAGAATCACCTTGTACTTCTTCGAGAAGTTATACGGCGCGCCCTGCTTGAACAAATCGACCTCGCCAGCCCCGAACAAGAACACATACGCTCCTTGAGTCTTCGCCGAAGCTGCCGAGGGAATCTGGCCGATGGCCTTGGTCACGTACGGCGTGAAGTCCGTAGCATTCATTGGAATGAAGATCTGCGCGTTGGTCTTGAATTTTGGTTCGACTAGCTTCATCGCGCTGACAAAGTTGTTCCAGCCCTCGTGCCCTGTCAGATAATCGTACGCAAAGACATTCCAGTTAGTGACCTTCGGGAAGGTTTTATTCAGGAATGTGGGGGCCGCATCCTTCGACAGATAATCGGACACAGCGATCCCCGCGAAGTTGGGCAGCCACGAGCCGGTCCGTAGTTCGGTGGCTGACGCGTGTGAGGCGATCACTGCCATCCCGAACTGTTTCGCGACGGGCATCGCCGCGAGCGCGTCAGAGCTGGACGTAAAGCCGAACGTCAAGTCGACTCCGGCCGAGTTGAGTTGGCGTATGTCCTGAACACTGGCCGTCGGGCTCAGCTGCTCGTCTTTAACGACGAGCTTGAGCTTTCGACCGAGTACGCCTCCGGTTTTGTTTATCTCGTTAATGGCGACCTTTGCACCCTTGAGTCCGTCTTGGCCGACCCCTGCCACCGGACCAGACATCGTGTCGATCATGCCGAGAGTGATTGGTCCTGTCGAACTCCCTTGCGACTCTGAGCCGAAGCTCACCGAGGCGCCATAGCCAATAGCTGCCGCGCTCCCCACGGCAACGAGCGTAGCTGCGGCCACCGAGTTACGGAATTTGCGACTCCTCATTCTTGCCTTCTCCTTTTCCCCTTCAAGCTGGCCGCACAACGCGGCTCATCACGGGCAAGTTGCCGCTTACCTAGCGAGACCCCAAGCCCGTATCGTTCTTCTGCACGAGACCATCGGCAGCTGCGGTTCGTACAGGCGGAATTTGGTGCGACGCGCGGAGTCTTTAGCAAGGTAGGCGTTTTGTCAAGAGGAACGATCACGGCCAAGCGTTCCAGATTGACTACCTCCGGTGATAGGGTCCGAAATCGTGGAGTCAGCAGAGCGCGTATCAAACGTCCTGCTCGCGTTCACGTCCAGAGGACCGGTCCTCGGCGTGACTGACATCGCGCGCGAGTTGGGGATCCCGAAGTCCGCCGTACACCGAACTCTGGCGACCCTTTGCCGCACGGGTCTGGTGCGGCAGGAAGCCAGCAGTCGCAAGTACGTCCTCGGGCTGCGAGCCGTCGACCTTGGCCTTGCCGCATTGGACCACGGCGACATCCGCGCCGGAGCGCTACCGCTGATGCGCCGTCTGACCGACGACATGGGGGAGACAACGACTCTTAGTCTGCTTGCCGGTCGGGAGCGGTTCTACGCGGCGCAGGTGGAGAGTTCGCAGGACGTCCGGATGACGGTTGAGATCGGCCTTCGATGCCCACTGTACGCAGGAGCCTCGGGCAGAGTGCTGCTCGCCACCTTCGACGAGCCGCTGCTCGATGAGTATCTCCGGCTCACCGACGTGCGCAAGCTGACCGAGTATACGATCGTCGATCCGACAGAGCTCCGCGCAAACCTCGCACAGGTTCGGTTGGATGGCTACGCCTTCGGATACGGAGAACGCGATCCTTGGGCGGCGTCAATCGCGGCTGCGTTCCGAGACCGAACCGGGACCGTCCTCGGTTGCCTCAGCGTCTGCGGACCTGCGGGCCGGTTCGAGGCAAACGTGCTCGAGCAGCATGCGGGAGCGGTGGTGCAGGCAGCCGAAGAACTCTCGATCGAGCTCGGTGCGGCCACCAAATCGTCCGAAGCCAACCTCGGTGAACGCGAACTTCCGCGCATCAAGAGGCTGGGCGGGGCTTCGGCGGTGCTCACAGGCTAATGGTGGACAAACCGCAGGCAGACCGCCGCGGGGCAGTCGCCGCAATCACCACAGACAAGGTGCTCCGTGCCGTGTCGTTGGTACGCACCGGTGAGGTTGTGGCACTGAGTCATCCGCTTACGTGGCCACCTCGGCCGCCGGGGGGCGATCCACGTCTCAAACGACCTGCACTCAAGCGAACTCCGCTCGACCACAATTCCGTCCGTTCGCTACCAGGCGGCCGCTACGGCGTCAGCAATGATGACGTCGTCGAGCTTGCCCTGCAGGGCAGCAGTCACTGGGATGCGCTCGCACACTTTGGCGTAATCGATCCAGACCACCGTGGTGTCTTCTTCGGCAACCGCGATCTGACTGAAGTCGATGACACTGGATCGGCGGCCACATTGGGTATCGATGCCGTCGCAGGCGGGGTCGTGACGCGAGCCGTGTTTTTCGACATGGTCGACGAGGTCGGGCGTGCCGACGTCGGCTTCCTTGACGACGACACTCGGATCACCGCAGAAATGCTCGAGAGCTTCCTTCGTCATCACGATCTCGCGCTCGAGGAAGGCGATGCAGCGCTCGTCTACACCGGCTTCTATCGTCGCTGGATCGACAACAACGCGTCGATACCGCCCAAGATCGCCGGCCTCGACAAGAGCTCTATGTCGCTCTGGAGACGAACGCGGGTTGCCGCCATCGCGAGCGACAACCCGACGCTTGATGCCGTGCCGATGGACTCAAGCATCCATATCGAGGGGCTTCGCGAAATGGGGATATTGCTAGGAGAGTATTGGGCGCTCGATGGGTTGGCCGCGTCCTGTCGCAGCGATCAGCGTTACGAATGCCTACTCGTCAGCGCGCCGCTGAACATCCCCGGGGCGTTCGGATCCCCATGCAACGCCTTGGCCATCCGCTGAGCGCACCAAGGAGGTTGAAACCATGAACGAAGGCTCCGCCCAGATGCTCGAAGCCGAGCAGCTACTTGAGAGAATGCGGACGTTCCGCGGGTACACATTGCCCGCGCACGAGGCGCTAGCTTTCCGGGATCCGGAGTTCCTCGACGGCTACGACCGGATGTATCGAGCCGCCAACTCAAAGGACTCGCCGCTTGCGCCAGAGGTTCGCGAACTCATCGTATTGGCCTTGGATGTCTCCGCCGGCATGTCACCTAAGGCCATTCGTGCCCACGCCCGCAACGCCATCGGGCACGGAGCGACAGAGGCACAGGTCGTAGCGGCGATCGAGCTCGCCGCTGTTGTTTACGCGAGCAAGATGCTCGCCCCGGTGGCATCCGTCTTCGAAGCGGGAGACGAAACCTGAGAGGCTGACAATCCTCGATGGCTGTTAGCTGCGGACAGCGCAATATCGGCGGGCTCAGCGGCTGCGTCGCTCGATCAGCGCAGCGGTTCTGTCTGCCGACGCGGTGCGACCGAGCAACAGATCGGTGATTCCGAGCGCACCCGCCGATAAATCGTCGAACCACCCAGCAGTGGTGTCACTCACTGCGACCACGGCAAAGCCTCGAGCGAAGGCGTCAAAAGCGGTGTGCAGAACACAACCGTACGTGGTGACTCCGCAGAGGATCACACCGTCGACCTCGCGCCGATGCAGTGTGGCCTCGAACTGGGTGCCGTAGAACGCGGAATAGCTGGACTTATCTATAAGCATCTCGTTGGCCCGCGGCTCCAGTACATCGATGACGTTGGCGCCCCAGGTTCCCCTAACCAGCCGAACGCCAGCATTGTTGAAGGCCGCCGGCCGAATCGAGGTGCCGACCTCCATTCCCCCCTCCAGCTCGTACACCAGCCGCGTGAAGAAGATCGGCAGCCCGGCACGTCTCGCGACCTGGAGCAAGCGCAGGACTGGCTGAACCACCTCCGTGAGGGCACGGGTAGGAGGACCAAGGCGCTCGTAGTAGCCGTCGGGATGGCAAAAGTCGTTCTGCATGTCGACAACGACAAGCGCTGGCCGCTCCGGAAGGGCCAGCCGGTGTTCGCGGTCTCGCCGAGTCCTCACCCCATACCTACTCGCGGTCGACCTCGAACTCAACGCACGCGATCTCGACCGCCAACGTCCGATGGACCAGCTGCTTGGTCAGCCGTGCGAGCACGCCGCCTGACCCGACCGATCTCCTCGTCGGAGCAGACGCTGGCCACAGCTATCAACGACGACTGGGTCCGGCAACTGCCGCTTGAGCTCATCCGGCACGCTCTTAAGGCTGTCAGCCTCTCCGGACCCTATGAACCGGGATCTCGCCGATCCCCCATCCCGCTCGAACTTGCGGACCGGCTCAGGCTCGCCAGAACAACTCCCGACGCCTCCGTGTTCCCGAACAAGGTGGTCGCCGCGGCTCGACGCGGACAACATCGCTGACCGAGTGCCCGCGGTGGCGTGAGCAGAGGCCGGCGTCGAGCGGGCTCGTTGCAGAGCGCGTAGGCTACCTCGCGCCTCGAGCGCCCCACCCAGATGGTCACGGTCTTGCTCCACGGCGGCGCGTACTCCGGAACGTTCTTCTGCATGAACGCCTTCTGACCGCGCGGCGACCGGACGACCGACAGCGGCCGATCGCGAAGGGCCCCGAGCGGCTGTTCGCTCACGGCCTCGAGATATTCGACAAGGTCCCGCTTCGTCGCCCGCGCATCGTCGAACAGCGGCTGGTCGAGGTTCGTCAGCAGAACGTCATCGCGACCATCCATGCCGGGCGACTGGACGATACGCCGGAAAGCGAGAACCAAGGGCTACGGATCGTCACGTTCGACATCTTCGACGCCACTAGCCGGCTTGTGGCGGAGTCAGTCGACCTCCGCCTGCGCCACCAGACGGAGGCACCCGAGCAAACAAGCATCTGACGATCCGAACGCCGCCACCTCGATAATCAGCGACTCTGGCATTCGGACGATTGGATCCGTGGCAAGCCCATGCGAAGCGCGCGAGACCGGTCATTGCCTGAAAACTCGTTCCGATTGTGTTGGCTGACGGTGGCTGGGCGTAACAAAGCACTCGGCCGCTCGCTCGCGACCGGCGGACTTCTCGCGATCACCTGATCGATCCGGAGTCCCCCGATCAGTGAGAGGATCGGGCCATGACCGAATCGATCCCCGTCAGCCGCTATCCCGTGCCCGAGCTCGACGAGATGCCCAACGACATCCGCGACCGCATTCTCGCTGTGCAGGAGAAGTCAGGCTTCATCCCCAACGTCTTCGTCGTGCTCGCACACCGACCGGATGAGTTCCGCGCGTTCTTCGCCTATCACGACGCGCCCTGGACACCAGGCACCAGCGGATCCGCGATGTTGGCGAGGAGGTCCCGGTTGCGCTCCACAAAAGCCCGAACCTTGCCGGCGATCTGCGGATAACGTTCGAGGAGGTCGGCATCGATCACGGTGGTCGCGCAGAGGGGCAGCAGGCCGACGAGCGAACGGACTTTTATACGGGTGCCGGTGGCGTCAGGCAAGCGCAACACGTCGTAGAAGAACCCGTCCTCCTCGTCCCACATCTCGTCTGGATGCTCGCCGATCGGGTCCACAGCCGCGGCGATCCAGAAAAAAATGCTCCACGAACTTGAGCACGAACTCCTCGTAGGTCTCGTCGTGCTCGAGCAGCGCCATCGCGAGCTCAAGCATGTTCTGGCTGAACATCGCCATCCAGGATCGCGCCGTCGATGGGTGCGGTCGGATCGGCCTATGACAACGCGATGATGGAGAGCTTCTGGGGTCGCATGCAGGTCGAGCTCCTAAACCGTCAGAGATGGACGACTCGGATCGAGCTGGCTACCGCGATCCATGACTACATCGAGCTCTGGCACAAGGCCCGACGCCGGCACTCAGCGCTCGGGATGCTGACACCATCCGAGATCGAAGCCCGCTGGCACGCCTCACGGGAAGAACCGGGTCCCGCTAAGACCGCGCCCAACCTAGCGGCTGACGAGCCGCTGGACGCTGGTCTCTCTAGCCCGCAGGTTGATCTCGATCACCGACACCATCTAAAAACAAACACGAGCAAAGCAGCCTAATTCCAGAAACCCGACTCCACCAAACAGGGGTAGATCACCGACTCCACCAAACAGGGGTAGATCACGACTCCGCCAAAACCGGGTCAGATCAAAGCCTCCGTCAATCCCGGCCTGCTCACGAGCGGCGACAAAGCTCGTCGACGATGCCGTCAGGGTTCTCCTGCGAGCCGCCGACCGCGCGGAGCGGCAGCCGGTGGCTCACTTCCCAGTCGGCGACCAAGCGGAAGGCTGAGTTCGCTAGCACTTGCGGGGGCTGGCTGACGGCCGCGCAAGCCGTCGCCGCAGGCAGCAGCCTACGATGTGCGGATGGCCGCCCTCTACGCATTGAACCTTTTTGATCTCGCTCCGAACCAGGACTACCGCGAATACTCCAAGCGCTCACGCGCCGCCGTCGAGAAACACCATGGCACGGTCATCGCGCTGGGCAAGCTGGCGGGGGCGCCGCTCTCTGACGGTGTCCAGCCGAGACAAGCCATGGTGCTCGTGGAATGGGAGAGCCGCGAGGCGTTTGAAGGCTTCCTCACAGAGCCCTCGCACGAGGACTTGCACCCGCTGCGCGAGAACGGGACGATGAACTACCTCTGGTGGACCTACGACAAGCTCGAGGACCTACGACCGCTCCTCGGCGCGCATCACCCCTCGGCGTAGGCTTCTCGCAGACACGTCCTTCCACGAGCTTGAACGCAAGCTAGCCGAGTGGGCGTGCGTGTCGGCGGTCGGCTGACGAGGGCCCACGCACATTTCATCCGCGACGATGGCGAGAGGTGCAGGTCGCCGCCGAGCATGGATTGATCCCGGCCAACCCCGTCCGCGCCGTCCGCAAGCCGCTCGCCGTCCGCGACGAGGTTCCGCCACTGACCCCCGCCCCGAGGCAAATGCGTCTACCGGCCGCGACGACGTCACGCTGCGCGCCACACGCACGCGAGCCTCTGCCACTACGCCGGCCCTCACAGTCCCCGAAGCCGCGCGCCGGCTGGGGGAGTCCCCGGGACTTCACGTATCCACCTATGGGCACGTGATCGACGGGCTCCATAGCAAGCGCTACGAAGACCTCAACGACCTAATCAAGTCGAGCAGTCTGGAGCTGGCCGAGCAACCCAACCGACGCAACACAAACCCGAAGCTGATGTTCCGCCAAAGTTCCGTAACAGCCCTGCACCCAAGCGACGGCACACCGTCGATCGCATGTTTTCCCTGCAACTCCGAAGAGCCGACGCGGGGACTCGAACCCCGGACCCCTTCATTACGAGTGAAGTGCTCTACCAGCTGAGCTACGTCGGCATCTGCAGGGCTCTCGTGGCATCTGAAACACCCGCGCCTGGATCGAGGTTTCGCGCGTGTCGCAAGCCGTGATCGACCGCTGCGTCTGGCCAGCGTAGCCAACTCTGGGCGACGCGAGTGCGATGCGTCTCCTCACGCGCGACCGTTGGCGGCTTATGAATGGCAGGTAAAGTCTTGCCCTCCTCAACGTCAGCTCGATCGCACCCCGACTCTAGGAGCACCATGAAAGTCATCGGAGCAGGCCTCCCTCGAACCGCCACGACGACGCAAGCAGAGGCCTTCGAGATCCTCGGATTCGGCCACTGCTACCACATGCGTGATCTGCTGATGGACCCTGAGCGGCAGCTCGAGCTGTGGAACGCGGTCACCCGTGGCAAGCCCGACTGGGAGGAGATCTTCCAGGGCGCCGAGTCCACCTGCGACTGGCCCGGTGCCCGCTACTACAAGGAACTCGCGGAGTACTACCCAGACTCGAAGGTTGTGCTCACCGTCCGCACACCGGAGAGTTGGGTCCGCAGCATGCGCGAGACCGTCTGGGCGATCTACTTCGGCGACTCGGTCATGCACCACGTGTGCGAGGCCCGCGCGGTGCTCGACCCGGGCTGGCGGAAGTTCATGGACGTGATGATCACTATGACCTGGGCCGACGGCGTCCTCGGACCGCCCGAGGAGACGTACGACGACGCGTCATTCGGCAAGTTGATGGAGAACTGGAACGAACGGGTCAAGCGCGACATCCCCGCCGATCGGCTGTTGGTCTGGCATCCCGCAGACGGCTGGGGCCCGCTTTGCGAGTTCCTCGAAGTACGCGAGCCCGACGAGCCCGTGCCGAACACGAACGACACGGCTGCGTTCAAAGAGGGCATCACCGGCGGGGCGATCGGCGTCATCAACCAGTGGTGGGACGCCCGCGAGCGCCCGAAGCAGGGTCTGCACGGCGCCTCGGTCGAGGAAGAGTCGCTGGCCTAGACGTTTCTTCACCGCTGCTGGTCTAACGGGACCAGCAGCGGTGACTGCCGGCTCGGTCTGGACGAGTGCGGAAAGCTGAGCGCCGTTGCTACGTCGCCGTGCAAACAGCCCAGACCTGCAGCGTCCACTGGACCGTCCCCCCGGTTTGCTGCACCGCCTGGGCATGCCAGCCGTTAGGCGTCTGTCCGGAGGTCGAATTCGAGCCGCCGGTTAGGGGATTACTCGCTGTCAGGGACACGTTCTCACCGACGGTGGCGTTCTCGATGTTGCCTCCCCCGCCGGTCGCGACATCGCCCACGGGGCAATTGACGTTGACCGGCACGGTTGTCCCAGCCTTGGGGCCACCCGACGTGGTGGTCGTGACGCTGGACGTCGCGACGATCGGGCTAACCGCCGCGCCGGCAGGACCGGTGGCGCCACGCCCGCCGGCCGGTCCCTGCGGTCCGGTCGCACCCTTTGCACCCTGCGGCCCTGCCGATCCGGCAACTCCTTGCGGGCCCGCAGGACCAGCCGGCCCCGTCGCACCGCGCCCACCGGCCACACCCTGCGGACCAGTCGCGCCCTTGGCTCCAGCCGTACCCTGCAGACCCTGCGGACCAGTCGCGCCCTTAGCTCCAGCCGTACCCTGGGCACCCTGCGGACCAGTCGCACCCTTAGCTCCAGCCGTACCCTGCGCACCAGTCGCGCCCTTAGCTCCAGCCGAGCCCTGCAGACCCTGCGGACCAGTCGCGCCCTTAGCTCCAGCCGTACCCTGGGCACCCTGCGGACCAGTCGCACCCTTGCCTCCAGCCGTACCCTGCGCACCAGTCGCGCCCTTAGCTCCAGCCGTACCTTGCGGCCCCGCGGCACCCTGAGGCCCGGTTAGACCGATAGGTCCCTGGGGGCCCGCGGGACCCGTGGCTCCGACCGCGCCCCTCGCTCCAGCTACGCCCTGCGCACCCGTCGCGCCCTTGGCTCCAGCCGACACCCTGCGCACCCGTCGCGCCCTTGGCTCCAGCCGCACCCTGCGCACCCGTCGCACCCTTGGCTCCAGCCGCACCCTGCGCACCCGTCGCACCCTTGGCTCCAGCCACACCCTGCGCACCCGTCGCACCCTTGGCTCCAGCCACACCCTGCGCACCCGTCGCACCCTTGGCTCCAGCCACACCCTGCGCACCCGTCGCACCCTGCGGCCCTGCGACTCCCTGTGGACCAATGGGACCAGCCGGACCTTGGGCACCGGTGGCGCCCCGCGCACCCGCCGCACCCGTTGCACCTCGGGCGCCGGTCGCGCCTTGCGCGCCCGCCGCACCGGTCGCGCCCCGCGCACCCGTCAATCCTTGCGCACCAGTCGCACCCTTAGCGCCAGCCGCGCCCGTCACACCCTGCACGCCCTGCGCACCAGTCGCACCCTTGGCTCCAGCCACGCCCTGCGAACCAGTCGCGCCCTTAGCTCCGCGGCCAGCGCACCGTCGCGCCCTTAGCTCCAGCCACGCCCTGCGCACCAGTCGCGCCCTGCGGCCCTGCCGGGCCGGCAACACCCTGCGGCCCGATCGGACCAGACGGGCCCTGCGCACCGGTGGCGCCCCGCGCACCAGCCGCACCCGTGGCACCTCGCGCGCCCGTAGCGCCTTGGGCACCCGTCGCGCCCTTAGCTCCAGCCACACCCTGCGCACCAGTCGCGCCCTTAGCTCCAGCCACACCCTGCGCACCGGTCGCGCCCTGCGCACCGGTCAATCCTTGCGCACCCTGCGCACCAGTCGCGCCCTTGGCTCCAGCCACACCCTGCGCACCGGTCGCACCCTGCGCACCGGTCGCGCCCTTGGCTCCAGCCACACCCTGCGCACCAGCCGGACCCTGAGCACCAGTCGCGCCGCGAGCACCGGTCACACCCTGCGCACCGGTCGCACCCGCCGCACCAGTCGGACCAGCCGCGCCTTGCGAACCAGGCGCACCCTGCGGCCCCGTCACACCCGGCGCGCCCGCCGCGCCAGTCGCACCAGCCGCGCCTTGCGCACCGGGCGCACCCTGCGGCCCAGTCGCACCCCGCGTACCGCCGGCACCAGCCGCGCCTGCCGCTCCCTGCACCCCCGCAGGGCCGCCAGCCCCGGCCGGCCCAACCGCACCGGCTATCCCCTGCGGCCCCGCCGGCCCGGCAGGTCCGGCCACACCGGGTGGGCCCTGCGGTCCTGCCGGCCCCGTTTCACGCTGCAACAAGTTCGGCGGCGCACCGAGCAGGCCCATGAACTGATCGAACGTGATGTGCTTGGCATGGGGCTTGCACTTCCCGTCGTGGGGGACGTTGAGGTCGTACTCGGTGTAGAAGCCGCCGACCGTCTCCTCGCACAGGTATTTCTGAACGGGAGCCGCCTCCGCGGCCCTGGACGCCGCCACCGAGAACCTGGGAGCTGCGACCGCAGATTCGGGCACGAGCGACGCCATCCCGAACCAGGCGATAAACATCACCAACGGCCCCGCTAGGGACCCTGCGTTTAACCGGCGCCCCATCCCGTTGAGTCACCGTACCAAACGTTCTCTCGCCACGGGTGCAGGTACATTGCTTCCGAGGGATGCTGACCAAGGGACGGATCCGGGCGGGCGCAGTCCTGGCGGGCGCGATTGTCGTTGCGATCGCCGTCTGGGTGGTTACGTCCTCCGGGAACGATCCAAAGCCCGCAGGTTCCGCGGCGCTGTCCGTGGACCGATTGATCGCCGATGTCCAGAGGCTCCATACGCCCGTCTACTGGGTCGGACCACTCGGCGACGACGGGTACGAGTTCGATGCGACATCTGGCGGGCGGACGTACGTGCGCTATCTCCCGAGGGGGGTAAAGGCCGGAGATCCGCGCCCGGACTTCCTCACGGTCGGCACCTACAAGCTCCCGCACCCAATGGCGGACCTGCGCAAGGCCGCCCGGGAGCGCGGCGGCGAGACCGTGCGCCTTCCACACGGCGCGGTCGCGTTCATGGACCGCTACAGGCCCGCACACGCCTTCATCGTCGGACGGCACTGGAACGCTCAGGTCGAGGTTTATGACCCGAAGCCAGGCAGGGCGATGGAGCTCGTGCTGAGGGGCGACGTTCAGCCGATCCGGTAGCCGAGGACGGCACTACTGCTCGCCGCCTGGGTGCTCTTCCCGCTCTGCCTGGCGGGTCTGTCACTGGGAATCGGCCTGCTGGTCGAGCGAGCGTCGGGCATTCAATTCAGGGGCGCGCTGCTCCCGCCCCTTGGGCTGGCCGGAATGATCGTGATCGCGCTGCCGCTCACGCTCGCGGAGCCAACCGCTCAA
The DNA here is from genome assembly GCA_963805095.1 of uncultured Solirubrobacterales bacterium. Classification (GTDB taxonomy): domain Bacteria; phylum Actinomycetota; class Thermoleophilia; order Solirubrobacterales; family Solirubrobacteraceae; genus Palsa-465. Next base: position 665,890 of record CAWDSW010000003.1, on the reverse strand, counting down.
TGGATCACGCCGGTGATCGTCGCCGTCGGGCTGGCCGGCCTGACGCTGCTGCCCGATCGTCTGGGCCACGAGGGCTTCCGCCTCCACTTCGACGCCTTCGCGCCGACCGCCGCGGTACTCGTATTCGCGGCGTACGCCGCTCCATTCGTGGCCACCGGCGAGACGACGCTCGGCGGCTACGTCCGACTCGACGACACGGCGAGCTGGCTCGCGATCACGGACTGGGTCGCCCACCACGGCGTGCATCTCGGCGGGCTCCCTCCGTCGACCTACCAGCTGACCCTCAAGTACTACCTCGGAAGCGACTACCCGGTCGGCGGCCTGGTGCCGCTGATGATCGGCGATCGCGTCTTCTCGAGCGACCTCGCCTGGCTCTACCAGCCCTACCTGGCATTTGTCGCCGCGATGCTCGCCTTGGCGCTCTACGTCATGGTCGAGCGCGCGATCCCGAATCGGCTTCTGCGCCTGCTCGCGGCGGTCGTCGCAAGCCAGTCGGCGCTGCTATTCGGATACGTCCTGTGGGGCGGGTTCAAGGAGCCGGCCACCGCCGCGACGCTGGCGCTTGTCGGAGCGCTCCTGATCCCCACGATGCGCGCGGAAGCGTCTGTGCGGCACGCGCTGCCGGCCGCCGTCGCCGCGGCGGCGGTGATCGGCGTGGCCAGCGTCGGCGGCGGGGTCTGGCTCCTGCCGATGCTCGCCGCGATTGTGATTGTCGGCCGCTCCCTGCGCCGACCGGTGGTCGTGTCCGGCCTCGCGTTGATCCTGTCCATCCCGAGCCTGACGCGGGCGTCCTTTCTCGACTCGGTCGCAGGGTCCACCCTGCAGGTCGGCGACCGCATCGGGAATCTGATCCGACCCCTCAGCGCCCTCCAGGTCCTCGGCGTGTGGCCGGTCGGCGACTTTCGCCTGCACCCAGGTCTACCTGCGCAGACCGACGTGATCCTCGTGGTGGTCGGGCTCGCCGCCGTTGGGGGATTCGTCGCGACCTGGCGACGCCGGGATCTGACGCTCGTGGTCTACGGACTACCGGTGCTCGTGGGTTGTGCGCTTGTGGTCGCGCTGGGCTCGGCCTGGATCGGCGCCAAGGCGCTCGCGATCGCGTCGCCGGTCCCCCTGCTGGCCGCCTTCGCCGGAGCGGCCGCGCTGCTGCGCGCGGGTCGCCGAACCGAGACCGTGGCGCTCGTCGCCGTGATCGCCGGTGGCGTGGTCTGGTCGAACGTCTTGGCATACGGCGACGTCGCGCTGGCGCCGCACAATCGCTTCCAGGAGCTGCACTCGATCGGCAACAGGGTCGCGGGCGAAGGACCGACGCTGATGACCGAGTACGAGCCCTACGGAGTGCGCTGGTTTCTGCGCGACGCCGATCCAGAGGGAGCGTCCGACCTGCGTTTCCGCCCGGTCCCGCTGCTCAGCGGAAAGCTACTCGCCAAGGGCCAGACAGCCGACATAGATGCCTTCAAGCTGCAGGCTGTGGTGGTCTACCGAACGCTGGTCCTGCGCAGATCGCCCCTCGCCGGTCGCCCGCCCGCGCCGTACAAGCTGATCTGGACCGGCCGCTATTACGAGGTGTGGCAGCGGCCCGTCATCCCACCGCTCGTGCGCGCGCAGATCCCGACACCGATCTGTCCCCAGATCCTGCGGCTTCACGGCCGGCTCGCCGCCTCGATCGCACGGACGGCGGTCGTCGCCAAGCCTGACGGTACGTTCACGCTCGACCGTCGCGGTCTCTACGGAATCTGGCTGCAGGCCTCGTTCGGAGACCGCGTGGACGTGTACATCGACGGTCGCCGAGTAGCAAGCGCACGCTCGCAGACGAGCCAGAACACGACGCCAGTGCTGCTCGCGAACCGGGTCCTGCGCGCAGGGGTCCACAGCGTGCTTGTGCGCGCTTCCGGCGCGGACCTCCACCCGGGAAGCGCCACCGGGGCGACGGTGCAGTCGGTCGTGCTCGCCCTGGCGCGGCCGCGCCCGGCCCTCATCTACACAGACGCTGCGCATGCGCGCGGGCTGTGCGGGCGCAAGCTCGAGTGGGTGGACGAGCTCGGCTAGCACCTTGGCTCGCGAGTCGTCGGCCTCATCCTCTGGCCACCGTCTCTCCTGCACCCGTCCCGTCCCACGGCCAACCGAACTTCGGATCAGGGCTCGTTGCGCCAATGCTCGAAGAGCGCCGTGAACTCCCGCTGCATCTCCGGCGAGAAATCCTCGGGCACGAGTTGCCCGGTCAGCGCCAGCGTCTGGCGCATCTGGGCCAGATACTCGGTGCAGTGCTCGCATCCGGCCAGGTGGCGATCGAAACGCCGCGTGTCACGGCGGGACAGTGCGCCCTCCAGGTAGTCGGTCACGAGCTCGACGACCTCGATGCAGACGAGCTCGTGTCTGCGGAGCCCGATCATCGTGCTTCCCCAATCGTGTCCTCGAGCGTCTGCCTGAGCCGGCTGCGCCCGCGGTGCAGCAGAACCCGCTGGTTCTCGGGCGACAAGGCCAGCACCTCGCAGACCTCATCACTGCCAAGCTCATCCACGTCGCGCAGCATCACCACCGCCCGCTGCCGAGCCGGCATCGCTGCCAGTGCAGCACGCAAAGTACCCCCGAGCGCGGCCGCGCCGATTCGATTCTCCACCTTGTCAACCCAGTGCTCGGGGGGAGTGCTCCAGGCACCGTTCGCGTCGAACCGCGCGTGGTCGACAGCCGGCTCAGCGTCCGCGAGCGCGATTGTCCGCGCCTCCCGCGTTCCGGCGCTGCGGGCCCGGTTGACGAGGATCGCGAGGAGCCAGGTGCGCAATGACGAGCGCCCCTCGAAACGATCGATGCCTCGCAGCACGCCGAGCCAGGTGTCCTGTACGACCTCTTCTGCCACCGCGCTCGATCGCACGAAGGTCCGCGCAAGCCTCAGCATCGCGTCGTGATGGTTTGCCACGAGCATCACGAAGGCAGCCTCCTCACCGGCTTGAAGGCGTTCGAGCAGCAGCAGGTCTTCGTTGGAGCCGAGATCGGCGCTGCCGGGATCGCGGTTGCGGCGGCGGATGCGGGTCATCGAGAGCGTGGCCGGTGGCGCTACACGGATGCGCCGCCACCGGCCAGTATCTCCCCCCGGAGGCTCAGGAGGTCGCGATTCCCTGCCCGCCGATGCCGTCGGGCACGGTCACAGAACCGATCTCGCTCAGCGAGCCGGCAAACCCCACCTGGAACTCGTCGACGATCCCGGCGCCACCCGTCTGGACGTAGAGGTAGCGACCGTCCGGCGAGACCGCGCCGTCAACGGTCCCGGCGTCGGTCGTCGTCGTGCTCAGCAGGGACACCGATCCGAACAGATCGACAAGGCCGCTCTCGGTTCCGCTGCCGGCGTTACCGGCGAACAGGAGCGGGCCATCCGCGACCACCCAGCAGGTGGCCATCTGCCCGGTCGCGGCCGAGGAGATCGGCGACAACACGCCGCCTGGACCGAGCCTCAACGTCTGGACCGCGTTGTTGCCCGCGTCGGAGACGGCGACCTGGCTGTCTCCCTCGAACGCGAACGCGAACGGCACCAGGCCCGGCTCGGTGTTCACCATCGGGCTCGAGCTGATCAGCCCGCCCGGCTGCACGCCGAACACGTCGATGCTGTTGCCATTGGCCTTGGTCGTGACGAGCAGGTTCCGCCCGTCAGGTGTGAACGCGATATCGCCGGGCGTGTTCGTGAATTGAGGCGTTGCGTTCGGGTCGAGCCCGAGCGAGCGGTGCGAGCCCGGGAGCGGTAGCAGACGGTCGAACAGGAGCCGATAGCCCTGGACGCTGCCGCCGTCGAGTCCGTTCAGCACGTACACGAGATCCCCGTGCACGGCGATGCTGACCGGGAAGTTGCCGCCCGAAGGAACGACCTGCAGCAATTGCAGCCGGTCGCCGCGGACCGCGAACTCGCTGACCGTATTGCTACCAGCGTTGACCGCGAGCAGCAGGCCCGGCCCGGCGTCGTACACCAGTGAATTCTGAGACGCGAGGTGGTCGACCATCGACCCGCCGAGCTGGCCTCCGTTGCCGCCAGTTGCATAGGTACCGGCCGCGGTCAGGGTGCCGTCGCGTCCGTGGTCATATGCGGTCACGGTGTTGCCGGTCAGCCCGTCGCTCTGCACGAACACCGCTCCCGGGTCAGACCTACCAAAGCCAAACGAGCTATGCGTTCGTGCGGCCGCCGAACCGGCGGTCGCGAGCGCCGCTGCCGCGATCACCGCGGCGGTGGTGCCCAAGCGTCCAAAGTGGTGCATCTGAACCTCCAGGATGGATTTCAGTTCCACCCGTGTGGTCCGGCCAGTCCCGCAACCGTTACATGCGGTCAAACTTCGCCTGCGGCGCGCCCCCGGCGGCCACGGTCCGCGGTGTCGTCGGCGACCAAAACTTCGAGCACCCGCGTGCGCGACCGGGGGCTCGTGAAGTTAAGGACCTCCAGCGCCCCTTTCGGCTCAAGCCCCTTCCTCGAGACGCTCGCTACAGAAGTATTGGTCGTCCGGTGGGTGACGTGGGGAGCGGGCGACCATAAGTCGGCAAGCGCGTGACGCCCGCAAGAGGGTCGCGGACGAGCGGTCGCTGAGCGCACACAATCTGGTAAGGCGTGCCAACCGAGTCCTGGTTTGCGGACTTATGGTCGCCGCCGTCACCGGAATTCGAAGGCCAAGCTCACTGACTGGCTTGCACGTTGAGCGAGCCCGACCGGAACGGGCGCCGGCTGATCTCGGCTCGCTCGTAGCCGGCGAGCAGCACCGCTTCCATGACCGGACCGGCATCGGCCAGAGCCCGATCAAGCTCGTCTGCGGCGACCTCGACGCGTCCGAGCAGACCGTGGTGCCGTACCCGGAACTCGCGGAATCCCAACGACCGCACGCCCTGTTCCGCACGATCGATTCGCGCGAGCGCCTCGGGTGTCACCTCGGTGCCATACGGCAGCCGGGATGCCAGGCACGGTGACGCCGGCTTCTCCGCGCTCGGGATCCCCAGCGCCCGCGCGAGTGCCCGAACCTCCTGCTTACCCACCCCGGCCTCGAGCAGTGGATGACGCACGCCGTGCTCGGCCGCCGCGCGCAGGCCCGGGCGCCAATCCCCGACGTCGTCGGCGTTGGCTCCCGACAGCACCGCGCCATATCCATCGGCATCGGCGAGCGCGAGCAGCCGCTCGTACAACTCGGTCTTGCAGTGATAACAACGAAAGCGGTCGTTGCGGCGGTACTCAGGACGCGTCAGTTCGTCGCTCGTGACCGTGCGGTGAGCGATCCCAATCGCTTCGGCAACCCCACGGGCCCCCGACAGTTCGCCGGCGGCGAGCGCGGGTGAGACAGCGGTCACCGCGAGCGCACGGTCGCCGAGAGCCCGCACCGCCACAGCCGCGACGAGTGAGGAGTCGACCCCGCCTGAGAACGCGACGATCACGCTGCCAAAGGCCTCAACACGCCGCTCGAGATCTTCCAACACCCGGCTCACGCCGACCCTGACGCTTGAGCGGCTGCCAGGGCCTCGGCCCAAATTGACTTTATCGGCCGGCCAGTGGCTTTCGCCGCCGCCGCACAGTCGTCGTGCTCGGGAGCGACGTTGACAAGGCGCCCGTCCAACCGACCCAGCTTGATCCTGACCTCGTGCCCGTCGACGCCGACGGATCTGAACTCGCGTTCCAGCTCGTAGCGCTTCAGCGAACTGACGCGCACCCCGAGCGCGCTCGTGTGCTCGAGGATCGCCCATGCCACCCGGTCCTGGTCAGCGGGTCTCGCCAGCGCCGAGAAGATCAGCCCGGGCCTGCCCTTCTTCATCGCGGCGGGCGCCGTCCAGACGTCGAGCGCCCCCGCCTCCAGACAACGCTCGACCGCGTCCGGGATGAACTCCGGGATCAGGTCATCCAGGTTGGTCTCGAGTAGAACCACCTCGCCCTGCGTTGGTCTCGACGACCCTGCGGCGGAACCGAGCAGCACTCGGACCACATTCGCTCGCTCCGTGAAGTCAGACGTGCCGGCCCCGAACCCGTCGCGCTCGAGCGTCATCGCCGGGATCGGTCCCCAATCGTCGGCCAACACGGTCGCCAGGGCCGCGCCGGTCGGCGTCACCAGCTCGGCGTCCAGCTCAACGCCGACCACCTGCGCTCCCCGGAGCAGGCGAACCGTCGCGGGTGCCGGAAGCGGGAGCACTCCGTGGGTGGCGCGAACGGTGCCGCGCCCCAGCGGCAGCGGTGAGCACACCAGTCGCTCGACGCCAAGCGACGCGAGCAGGGTGACGACACCGACGACGTCTATCAGCGTGTCGACCGCGCCAAGCTCGTGGAAGTGGACCTCCTCCGGCGCAACTCCGTGGATACCCCCCTCGGCCTCGGCCAGGCGGCCCAGCACCGCGAGCGCCCCGCTCCGCACACTCTCCTCGAGCTCGGCAGCCCCCAGCTGGTCCCGGATCGACACCCAGCTGCGCGGCGGGCCTGACTCCGCACGCTGACCGTGATCGAGCACGTCCAGGTGCATGGCCCCGATCCCATGGCGCTCGACGCGCTCGAGGCGCAGCTCCACGCCGTCAAGTCCCAGCCGTCCCGGCACCTCGCGCAGCACCTGCGCCGGGGCTCCCGCGTCGAGCAACGCGGCCAGCATCATGTCGCCGGCCAGGCCGCCGACACAGTCCAGGTAAGCAAGCCTCATAACTGCCCACCCTCGCGGCCGCGCGCGATCCGGGCCGCGATCGTGCCGGCGCCAAACCCGTCGTCGATCCCGACGACGGCCAGCGCTGCGGCGCACGAGGTCAGCATCGCCCGCAGCGCGGTTTCCCCGCCGCCGGCGACCCCGTAGCCGACGGATGTGGGCACTCCGATCACCGGCGCCGCGACCAGCCCCCCGACAACACTCGCCAGTGCGCCGTCCATCCCCGCGACGACGATCACGCAATCCGCACGCTCCAGGTCCGGTAGAGCCACCGACAGACGGTGCAGCCCGGCGACGCCGACGTCCTCGTGCACAGTCACCGTGGTGCCCACCAGCTCGGCGCGGATCCTGGCTTCATGGACCACGGGGCCGTCCGAGGTCCCGGCCGAGACAATCGTGACCAGGCCGCGCGGCTCCGGCACCGACCGGGCGACCCACACCGCCCGCGCCAACGCGTCCTCGACCGCGTCGCCGGCGACCGCCCTGACCGCGCTGCGAGCCTGCTCGGACGCGCGCGTGACCAGCACGCTGCCGGCACCCCCCTCCAGCATCGCCGCGACGATCCCGGCGACCTGCTCAGGGGTCTTGCCGTCCGCCAGGACGGCCTCGGGCGCCCCCTGGCGCAGCTCGCGATGCAGGTCGGGCCGGGCGAAGCCGAGGTCGCTGAACGTCAATCTCGAGAATGTCTCGAGTGCCGTCTCGGGCTCGACCTCGCCACTGCTGACCAACTCGAGTAGCGCCAACAGATCCGCGCGCAGACCGTCACCATCCATCCGGGACAGACTACGAGGCACCGGGCGGGCGGTGGCGCGCGCGTGCAATCCTCTGCACGTGGAGATACGTCTCTCCTACGGCACCACCGGCCTGACGGTGACGCTTCCGGACGAACGGACCACCGTGGTGACGCCGATCCCACGGGACGGGGCTCCGGACCCGGCGGCGACGCTGCGAGTCGCCCTGCAGAACCCGGTGGCCGGCCCTCGCCTGCGCGAGCTCGTCAACCCGGGCGATTCGATCGCAGTCTCGATCTGCGACCTGACGCGCCCGCAGCCCCGCGAGGCGATGGTCAGGGCCTTGGTCGAGGAGCTCGACGGTCTCGCTGACCCCGGTGCCTTCACGCTGCTGGTCGCCACCGGGACCCACCGCGGGAACACTCCCGAGGAGCTGGGTGAGATGCTCGGCGAGTTCGCCAGCTCGATGCGGGTCCTCAACCACGACGCGCGCGATGCCGACAGCCTGCGCTGGTGCGGAACGATGGGCGACGGGGTTCCTGTGTGGCTGAACCGCCACTGGACCGACGCCGACGTGAAGATCACTACCGGCTTCGTCGAGCCGCACTTCTTCGCAGGATTCAGCGGCGGCCCGAAGTTGGTGGCTCCCGGGCTGGCCGGGCTCGAGACCACCCTGACGCTGCATGACGCGCGGCGGATCGGGAGCGCCCAGGCCACTTGGGCCGTCTGCGAGGGCAACCCCGTGCACGACGACGTCCGCGCGATCGCCGCCGAGACCGGGGTCGACTTCGCCTTCGACGTGATTCTCAACAACGACAAGCAGATCATCGAGGCCTTCGCCGGCGAGCTGTTCGAGATGCACCTCGCTGCTCGCGACGCCGCGACGCGGTTGTCGATGCGCGACGTCCCGCACCTCTTCGACGTGGTCGTGACTACCAATTCGGGATTCCCGCTCGACCAGAACCTCTACCAGGCGGTCAAGGGGATGACCGCCGCTGCGTCGATCGTCAAGTCCGGAGGCCTGATCGTGAGCGCGGCCGAGTGTCGCGACGGCTTCCCCGATCACGGCGAGTTCCGCGCCTCGCTGACCGAGTCGCCCGACGTCGCGACCATGCTGCAGACGATCGAGCAGCGCACGCGAACGGTGCCCGACCAGTGGCAGTTGCAGATGCTCGGACGGGTGCTCGCTCGAGCTCGCGTCTCCCTGTACTCGGACTATCTCTCCGACGAGGACATCCGGGCGGCGCACCTGACCCCGGTGAGCGACATCGCCCAGGCGGTGGCCGATGAGTGCGCCCGCGTTGGCGATGAGGCCACTGTCTGCGTGCTTCCCGAGGGGCCCCAGACGATCGCCTACGTCGCCGATCGGACGTCTGCGCCCGTCGGAATCTAAGAGCCGTTCTCGAAACCCCGGCACGCGTCTGGCGGCGGCGGATCAGCGCGGGGCTTTGTCCTCGGGGGTTCGACGTGGCGCTGCCACGCCTTCACCCATGGGTGGGTGGGTCAATTCTCGCCCCGCTCGATCCGTGCGCTCGCCAGCCACGCACCTCGGTTTTGAGAACGGCTCTCAACCCGCTTGCGCCAGTCCTCGGCGATCAACGCCCAGCGCTCGTGGTCGCGCCAGCGCCCCCCGATCTTCAGGTACCGCGGCGAGAACCCCTCCCGCTTGAACCCCGCCCCCTGCGCAAGCGCGATCGATGCCGCGTTGCCAGGCTGGATGTTGGCCTCCAGGCGGTGGAGCTTGAGCTCGACAAAGGCGGCGCGGAGGACGAGCTCAAGGCCCTCGCGCATGTATCCCTGACCGGCGAACGGCTTTCCGGCGGCATACCCGAGGTAGGCGCTCTGCAGTCCCTTGCGGACGATCTGGGAGACGTTGAAGAAGCCGACGATCGCGTCGTCAGAACGCCGGCACACGAGGAACGCCGCGAAGTCGTCGCGCTGTGCGTCCACCAGATAGGCGGCGAATCGATTCCCGTCGGTCGGCGCGCTTGCCCACGGCCTGTGGAAGCCGCGGCTTGCCCGCATCAGCGCCGTGAACTCCCGCTCGTCATCGGGCGTCGGCGGTCGGGTGTAGGCCCTGGAGAGGTTCACCCCGCCAGCAGACCCTGTAGCCGGTATGCCAGCGCCTCGCATGCGAGCTCCTCGGTGACGTTCAGTTGGAAGCGCTGGCGCGTGTCCTCGACGAGCTCCACGGCCTTCGTGATCGCCGGGAGGGGTGGCGGGCCGTTTTCTTGCGCGTTGTCCTCGCCGCCCCCGGCCTTCAGGCCCGGGGCGGCGCCCAGCCCCTCCATCCGGTCGACGTTGCGGACCAGGTCCGGCGCCCCCCATCCGAGCGCCGCGAGGTCGAGCAACCAGGCCGCGATCAGGCTCAGCGCCATGTCGAAGGCACCGGTCTCGACGCGCCGCCGCCGTCGCCTGATCCGCTCGTCCCACTCGGTCGCCACCCGCCTGCGCTCACGGCTCGGATAGAGCTCGAGGTCAGCGGCCTTCTGCTCTTCGAGCTCTTGGCTGAGCCGCTCGCCTCGAGCTTTGACAGCGCTCAGCAGGTCGACGCACGGCGCTGCATCGGCAGCCTGTCCCGTGAGCACGGCTGCGACGAATCGCTCGGCGCTGTCGCGGAGCGCCGGCCCCTCGGCCGCGGCAAGCTCCCGCGTCCGCGAGGCGTCGCCCAGACCAAGGCGGGCATATGCGGCGGCCGCCTGGGAGTCGACCCCTTCGGCGCGCAGCTCGGCTATCAGTTCGGCCTCGCCCAGAGGGTCGAACCTGACGAGCTGACAGCGGGAGCGGATCGTCGGGAGCACGTCGGCCAGCCGGTCGGTGATCAGGATCAGATGAACGAATGCAGCCGGCTCCTCGAGCGTCTTCAGCATTCGGTTCGCCGCCTCGTCGCCGAGCCTGTCGACGCTTTCGATCACGAACACGCGTCGAAGGGACTCGAATGGTGTCCTCGAGGCGGCCGCGACCACCGGCTCGTCGACGTCGGAGACCAGCAGCTCGTGGGCACCGCTCGGCGAGACCCAGGTAAGGTCGGGGTGCGTCCCCGCCAGCGCCCGCGCGTGGGCGCTGATCGGGTCGGCTTCGCCGGCGCTGAGTAGGGCAGCGGCGACCGCCCGGGCCGCCGTGCGTTTGCCGGCTCCGCCGGGGCCGTGGAACAGGTACGCGTGCGACGGGCTGCCTCCCGGCTCCAGGGCCGGGCCGAGCACCGCGAGTGCGGCGGGATGTCGCTGCAACTCGACCAGCATCGTGTTCGATCCTAGTGTCTGGGCAAGTCGCGGTCGCGGCTCGAAGCCCGGCGACCGCAAACGCGAGTACCGTCCGCGACGATGTCAGACGGCGGCCGGCTGATCACGATCGAGGGCGTCGACGGCGCCGGCAAGAGCACCCTCGCCAGGGCTCTGCAGGTGGCGCTGCGCAAGCGCGGGATCGACGTCGAGCAGCTGCGCGAGCCGGGCGGCGTCGAGGCGTCCGAGCGCATCCGGGGGCTGGTCTCCGATCCGGCACTGACGATCGGCGCTCGCGCCGAAGCGCTGCTGTACGCGGCGGCCCGCGCCCAGCTGGTCGAGCAGGCGCTGCTCCCTACGCTGGCGGCCGGCCGCTGGGTCCTGCTCGACCGGTTCGTGGACTCGTCGCTCGCCTACCAGGGGGCGGGGCGTGGCCTGGGGATCGCTGAGATCCGAGAGCTCAATCTGTTCGCTGCAGGCGGCATCGAACCCGACCGGACGCTGCTGCTGGCCCTCCCCGGAGCGGCCGCCCGCAACCGCACGGGCCGCCGCTCCGGGACCCGCGACAGACTGGAACGCGAGAGCGACGAGTTCTTCACAACGATCGCCGATGCCTACGCGGCGCTGGCGAAGGCCGAGCCGGATCGGATCCGGGTGCTCGACGCCACCCGGCCGCCACGCGAGGTGCTCGCGCAGGCCCTGAAGGCGCTCCAGGACCTCATCTGAATACAGCGCGCTGCAGGGTCGGCTCGATTCATACCTAGGGCCAGTTCCACTCGGCTTCGCCTGGCCGGATACTGGTCCACGGCACCGACGATTCAGGGATAGGTACCGATGGCTACGTTCACAGTTGATCCGGCGACGCTGCAGCAGCTGTCTGGCACGCTCGCGGACGTCCACGGCCAGCTGCAGGCGATGCACGGCGTGGCGACCGGGTTCGAGGGTCTCCTCGGAGGCAGCGATCTCGAGGGCGAGGTGGAAGGATTCTGCAGCCGCTGGGGTTACGGCATCACGTGCCTGTCCCACGACATGGGCGAGGTGGCGCAGCGGCTGAACGACGCGGCCCTCTGCTACGGCCGCTCTGAGCAGGACATCGCGAAAGCGGCGCAGTGACGTTTGATGGGTGATCCGCTGTCAGACCCGCGCGCCCAGGGCCTGCTGTCGGCCGATCTGGGCGAGATCTCAGCGTTGGGCGGGTTGTTTCACCGTGTCGCGAGCCAATGCGAGACGGCCGCGGCCGGGCTCCAAGGCGCCAACGACGCCACCTGGACGGGTGCGGCGGCCGACGCCTTCCGCTCACAGCTGGGCAAGCTGCCCGACGATCTGGGCAACATCCAGTCGTCCTACGCCGGGGTGGCCGGCGCGCTGGACACGTACGGGGCGCATCTGGAGCCGATCCGCACCCAGTTCGTCTCGCTGGTCACGCAGCTGACCGACGCGCGCTCGAGCCTGAGTACCGCCCAAGGGCAGGTCGCCACCGCCAAGACAAATCTCTCGACGGCCACCTCAGCCCCGCACGCAACCTCAAGCACGCCCGCTGTGATCAACGCCCATACCGCGCTGCAGGGCGCCGTCGGCACGGCGGGACGTCTTGCGGACGAGGTGTCGGGGCTCGAGACGCGGGGCTATCGCTTGCTGGACGAGTTCGACACGATCAGAGGCAGCGCTCGTGGCAGGATCTCCGACGCCGGCGGCCGGGCGCCGTCGCATCATTGGTGGCAGAGCGCCTTCAGCGCTGTTGGCAACTTCGTCAAAGACGCGGCGGTTGACATCGGCAAGAGCGTCTGGAACCTGGTCTCCGGCAAAGCGATCATGGACTTCATCCGCCACCCCGGTTGGGCGACGCTCGGCGAGCTGGTGAAGGACATCGCGATCACCGCCAGCTTGGTGGCGATGATCGCCGCACCGTTCGCCGCGCCCGAGCTGGCCGAGCTCGACGCGGCCGAGGACGCCAGCGCAGCCCTGCTGGACGGGGGCGCCGAGGATGCCGCCACCGAGACGATTACCGAGACGACAGCGGACACGACCGAAACGACGGTTGAGACCACGACCGAAACGACCGAGGGGACCGTCGCGGAGGGCGGTCAGTCGCTCGGCAGCGTCGCGCGGGGAGTCAACGCATGGGGCAACCGTGCGGCGCTGGCTGGAAACGGATTCGGGGCCGTCGATGACATCGGCCAGGGCCATTACGGAGCGGCCGCCCTCGATGCCGGATTCATGCTCGTTCCGAACCTCGGATCGACGGGAAAGGTGATCGGGGCCATTAAGGGCTTCGACTCCGCCCCGGACTTCCTCAAGGCGATTCCCAAGGCGGTCGACTCCAACCAGGGCTTCGGAGATTGGGGCACAAACCTGCTGCACCTCGGGGACAAGTCCGCCGAAGAAGCGCTTGACACCGCTAAGAACATGACCTTCTACAAAGGCTTGCGGGAGCTCGGCATCGACGACCCGTTGGCGAAGAAGATCGCGTTTGGCGAAGACGTGCCGGCGATGCACGTGGACTGGAATGGCGTCGCGACGAGCGCTGCCAACCGAGCGATGCATTTCGGCAAGCCGGCGGCCTATCTGTTCGATAGCTTGGTGAGCGATCCGACCGATCAGAAGATCCAGCACAAGCTGCACCTGGTTCCGGACGACGGATGAGTCCCAACCCGCTTGACCACCTCAGGGACCGCGATGTCGAGCACGAGTTCCGCAAGAACGGGTGGGGCCCGCCGCGCCGCTGGCCGGTCCCGAGAGCCGACCGAGAGCCGCTGGTGTTCCAGATCCGGCTCCCGGACGCGATCGAGCTGGTCGACGTCCCGAGCCTCGCCAGGCGGGCGCGCGGCGCCCCCGCGGCCGTCGCCCAGGGAGCTGCCGAGCTCGAGCAGGTAGCTCGGCCGGCCGGGGTCGTGGTGATCGGCGCGCTGCGCCCGGCCGCCGGGCCCGAGCCCGATCGCGAGATCCTCGCAACGCTGACGGTCGCGTTCTCCGAGATCGAGGGGCCGCTATCGGCCGAGGACTTTCGCGTCCCCGACTCCGAGCAGACCGCCGAGTCCCATCAGGAGGTGCTCAAGCTCTCCGACAAGGCGACGCTGATCACTCGCGTCAGCAAGGAGTCCGCTGGCGAAGGGATGGAGCCGGTGCTGATGCTCTTGCTCCAGTACCTGCTCGAGACCCGTTATGGGGCGCTCGTGATGGCGTTCTCCACCGCCAATCAGGAGATGATGGGCCCGCGGCCTCGCAAGCTCTACGACCGCATCGTCGAGACGATGTTCATCGGCGAGCGGCCGCCGTCCTGAGCTCGAGCGGGTCTTGCCCCGTCGACAGCCCCCCGGCCGAGAGCCACGGCCGGTCGAGCGCCCGGGCCTGAGTCGAGGCCCGACCCGAGAGCCCCGGCCGACGAAAACCCTGCGCGCAAGCACCCGCGCTCAGAGAGTTGCGAGCTTTTCCACCGTCAGCGACCAAGATCCCGCACACCCCATCGCCGCCAATGACGCGCGCAAGGTTTTCCCCGTCCAGACGGACGGCCTCAAAACTAGCTGTCCTCGGTAACTCGCGGCGCGTACCGATGGTGCAGCATCAGCGAGTTGCCGTCGGGATCCTCGAAGAACGCCATGTGGCAGACGCTGGTGTCGAGGGTCTCCCCGAAGAACGTCACGCCCCGATCCTCGAGGGTCGCCCGCGCGCCCGGCACATCATCGACATGAAACGCAAGCGGGTTGCGAAGCTCGGTGTGCTTGAGGCCCATCGCCTCGGCATTCATCAGGCTCAACGTCAGGTTGCCCGTCTCGAACTCGGCGAAGCTTCGGTCGGGGATCCACACCGATCGGCGGAGACCGAGCGTGTTCCCGTAGAAGTCAGCGGCCCTCGCAAGGTCGCGGGTGTGGATGCCAACAAAGTCGACGGCGGTGATCAGTTGGTCTGTGGCTGTGCTCATCGCCCCAGACTATCTGTCGAAGGCACTCGGGCGGACTACCCCACCGGGTTACGCCGACGAGGCCGGTCCGTACCCATTCGGGTGAGCCTGCATGAACGCCCAGGCGTCGGCGATCATGCCCTCGAGCTCGGGCCGCTGGGGCTCCCAGCCGAGCTCCCCGCGGATCTTGGCGCCCGCCGCCACCAGCCTCGGGGGATCCCCTGGCCTCCTCGCTCGATCGACCGAGGCGATCGACCGTCCGGTGACCTGCTCGGCAGCCGTGATCACCTCGCGCACCGAGAAGCCGTTGCCGTTGCCGAGGTTGAAGATCCGATGCTCGCCCTCGGTTGCCCCGCCGAGCGCCAGCGCGTGCGCGGCCGCCAGGTCCTCGACGTGGATGTAGTCCCGCACCGCCGTCCCGTCCGGCGTCGGGTAGTCGGATCCGTACACCTCGACGTGCGGCCGTCTGCCGATCGCGGCGCGCAGAACATTCGGGATCAGGTGGGTCTCGGGGTAGTGATCCTCACCTATGTCCCCACTCGCGCCCGCGACGTTGAAGTACCGCAGACTGACGGCTCCGAGCTCGTAGGCGTGGCAGAAGTCCCCGATCATCTGGTCGACCGCGGCCTTCGAGGCGCCGTAGGGATTCGCGGGCCGCAACGCCGCACTTTCGGAAATCGGGACCTCGTCCGGCTGGCCGTAGACCGCACAGGTGGAGGAGAAGACGAGCCTTGGCACCTCGGCCTCTCGCATCGCCTCGAGCAGGTTCAGCGAGCCCCTGACGTTGTTGCGCCAATACAGCTCCGGGCTGGCGACCGACTCGGCGACCAGCGCTAGCGCGGCGAAGTGCAGGACCCCGTCGAACCCCTCCGCCAGGACGTCGCCGAGCACCGCCCTGTCGACCAGGTCGGCGACCACCACTCGTGCCTCCGCTGGGACCGCCTGACGGTGACCCCGGGACAGATTGTCGAGCACGACCACCTCGTGACCAGAGTCGATCAGAACCCTCGAGATGATCGAGCCGATATAGCCGGCACCGCCTGTTACGAGCAGCTTCATCGCCGGCGAGATATAAACAGAGCGGTGATTGAGGCGCCGTCCGACTTCGAGCTGGTCGAGTTTGAGCAGGTCGAGGCCGCGCCCGGAACCGCGCTGCTGCGCGTCACGGCGCGCCCCGGCCGTGACCCGAGCGCCGCCCCGCCGGCGCTGCTGATCGCCGACGGAGGGCCCGTTCCGCAACGGGTGGAACCACTGCCGTCTCCGCCCGACCCGGCGGGGATGCTGCGGGTGGCGTTCTCTGCCCCGCTCGACGTGGTGCGCCGCGGAACGACCTTTGCGCTCGAGCTCGTCGATGGCTCGGTCGTCCGGCTCCCGGCGCCGTCGCGCCGGCGTCCGCCCCGCAGCCACGACGGGATCGCCGCCGAGGCCGAACGCCGTCGGCTGGCCGACGCCGACCGGCTCCGTTCGCTCGAGATCGAGCGACGCCGCGCCGTCGACGCCGAACGCCAGCGAGCAGTCGAATCCGAGCGCCTGCGCAGCGAGCGCGACCAGGCGCTGGCCGACCGCAATCGCGCCCTGACGGAACGCAACCACGCGCTCTCGGACCGCGAAGATGCGGAGTCTCGCGCCCGTGCCGCTTCAGCTGGCACGGGCGCGCTCGAGGCCCAGGTGCGGTCCGCCAAGGAGACCGCGGCGCGCCTGCAGTCCGAGCTCGAGGCGCAGACACGGTCCGCCAACGAGTCCGGCGCACGCCTGCGATCCGAGCTCGAGGCGCAGACACGGTCCGCCAACGAGGCCGGCGCACGCCTGCAATCCGAGCTCGACGGGGCCCGGGAGGAGACGCACACCCAGCGGCGCAAGGTCGTTGATTTGTCGGAACAGATCGCCCGTGTCACGGCGGAGCTCGAGACGATCCGCGCCGAGGCCAACGCCACCCGGACCGAGAGCGAGCAGGGCAAGCTCCGGATCTCTGAGCTGACCCGGTCACTCGAGCGCGCCGAGGAGCGCGAGTCGGTGGCCAGCGGCGAGATTGAATCGCTCCGCGAGCGGGTCGCCGAGCGTGCCGCGCACGAGGCCGACAGCGAGCGCCTGCAGGTGGTCGAGGGGGCGCTCGTCGTCAGGGACGCGGAGATCGAACTACTGAACGCGACCGTCAGCGATCTCCTTGACCACTTTGAGGAGCACGCGGACGCCCGCGAGCGCGCCGCCGCTCACGTCGAGTTGCTCGAGGGTGAGCGCGCAAAGCTCTCCGAGGAGCACCAGCGCCTGAGCGGGGAGTTGGCGCGGCTCTCCGACGAGCGCGCGAAGCTCCTCCAGGAACACGGTCGCCTGCTCGACGACAACGGTCGGCTGATCGACGAGCGAGCCGGCCTGCAGACGAGCGCGGACCAGCTGTTCGTGCAGCTCGAGGAGTCGCGAATGGGCTCGTTGGCGGCGCTCGACCTGCTCCGCAGTGCGCTCCTTGAGCACGCGCGCAGCCGCTGAGAAAGCCCTGCTCGCGCGCTAAAATTCAGGTTCCGGCGAGTAAAGCTGGGAATCGGACACGGCCGGCGCGGAGGCCCGTCAACGGCGAGCTTTCCGTCCGACCCAACCGCCATTGTTCGCTGTCCACCTCAGGCACCCCGGGGGCGAGGATCACAGCGGACGAAGGCGGACACCGAGAGGAGCCGACAGGTATGGAGAAGACCCCGCAGCAACACTCGAGCCAGGCAACGAAGACGACCGGACTTTCGATCGGCCGATACTTCACAACGCCTGACAAAGACCCGTTGGAAAACGTCGAGTGGGAGCTGCGGGATGCCAGGATCGGCCACGGCGATCGGGTTTCATTCGAGCAGAAGAACGTCGAGTTTCCGAAGAGCTGGTCCCAGAACGCGACCAACATCGTCGCGCAGAAGTACTTCCGGGGGCAGCCTGGCTCAACCGAACGCGAGCGCACGGTCAAGCAGATGCTGAAGCGGGTCGCGGGCACAATCGCTGGATGGGGAGCGGAGCGCGGTTACTTCGCGACCGACGAGGACGCCGAAGCGTTCGAGGCAGAGCTGACCCACATCCTGCTGCACCAGATGGCGGCGTTCAATTCGCCGGTCTGGTTCAACGTCGGCTGGCATCCGGTCGGCAGTCCGAAGATGCAGGCGAGCGCCTGCTTCATCCTGTCGGTCGACGACAGCATGGAGTCGATCCTCGAGTGGAACACCAAGGAGGGGATGATCTTCCGCGGCGGTTCCGGCTCGGGCATCAACCTGTCGCGGATTCGCGGCTCAATGGAGCCGCTGAGCCGGGGTGGCACCGCCTCGGGCCCGGTCTCGTTCATGCGTGGCGCCGACGCATGGGCGGGTTCGATCAAATCGGGCGGCGGCACCCGCCGCGCCGCGAAGATGGTGGTACTCGACGTCGACCATCCCGATATCCGCGAGTTCATCTGGTGCAAGGCCAAGGAGGAAGACAAGGCCGCTGCGCTTCGCGACGCCGGCTTCGACATGTCGATCGACGGCGAGGGCTTCCACTCGATTCAGTACCAGAACGCAAACAACTCTGTCCGAGTCACCGATGAGTTCATGCGGGCGGTCGAGAACGACGAGGATTGGCACCTGATCGCGCGCACGACGGGCCAGCCGATCGGCGAGCCGGTCCGCGCCCGCGAGTTGATGGCAGAGATCGCCGAGGCAGCATGGCGCTGCGCCGACCCCGGCGTCCAGTACGACACGACGATCAACCAGTGGCATACCTGCCCCGCGTCGGGCCGGATCAACGCGTCCAATCCGTGCAGCGAGTACATGCACGTCGACGACTCCGCCTGCAACCTGGCGTCGCTCAACCTGATGAAGTTCCGCCGCGCCGACGGCAGCTTCGACGTCGAGAGCTTCGAGCACGCCGTCGACATCGTCTTCCTGGCGCAGGAGATCATCGTTTCTCCGTCGAGCTACCCGACCGAGCAGATCGGGGCCAACGCACGCGCGTTCCGGCAACTGGGGCTCGGCTACGCCAACCTCGGCGCGTACCTGATGGCCGACGGGATGGCGTACGACTCCGACACCGCTCGCGCCACCGCCGCTGCGATCACCGCGCTGATGACCGGCCGCGGCTATCTGCGCTCGGCCGAAGTCGCCGCCGGGATCGGCCCGTATGCGCGCTATGCGGAGAACCGTGACGCGCACAACGCGGTGATGCGGATGCACCGTGACGCCACCTACAAGATCGTCGAACGGGATTGCACGGACACGGCTCTGCTGGAGGCTGCCCGGGAGACCTGGGAGCAGGCGGTGGCGGCCGGCGAGCAGCACGGCTACCGCAACGCTCAGGCGACGGTGCTGGCCCCGACGGGAACGATCAGCTTCCTGATGGACTGCGACACGACCGGCGTCGAGCCTGACTTCTCACTGGTCAAGTACAAGGAACTAGTCGGTGGAGGCCAGATGACGATCGTCAACGGCACCGTCCCGCTGGCCCTGCAGACGCTCGGTTACGACAGCCATGAGATTGAGCAGATCGTCGCCCACATCAACGAGCACGGCACGATCATCGGAGCTCCGGGCTTGGTGGCCGAGCACCTGCCCGTGTTTGATGTCGCGGTCGGCGAGCGGGCGATCTCGCACATGGGCCACATCAAGATGATGGGCGCGGTCCAGCCGTTCGTCAGCGGCGCGATCTCAAAGACGGTCAACATGCCCCAGGAGACGACCGCCACGGACATCGCCGACGCCTACGTCCAGGCCTGGCACCTCGGCGTCAAAGCGCTGGCGATCTATCGCGACGGCTCCAAGACCGCGCAGGCGCTGCGGACCGACGCGCAGCAGAGCGAGCCGGCCGCACCCGGGCTCACCCCGGAGGATGTCGACAGGGCGGTCGAGGCAGCGGTTTCCACGGCGGTGGCCGAGGCGCTCGCGACGCCGACGCGCAAGCGGATGCCAGTCGAGCGCCGCTCAATCACCCATAAGTTCTCCATCGGCGGCCACGAGGGCTACATCACCGCCGGCATGTATGACGATGGAACGGTCGGCGAGATCTTCCTGACCGACATCGGCAAGGAAGGCTCGACGCTGCGCGGGATGATGAACTCGTTCGCGACGGCGATCTCGATCTCGCTGCAGTACGGCGTGCCGCTCGAGACGCTCGTCCGCAAGTTCAGCTACATGCGCTTCGAGCCGGAGGGGATGACCACCAACCCCGAGATCCCGTTCGCCAAGTCGATGCCCGACTACATCATGCGCTGGCTCGCCTCGAGGTTCCTCGACGTCGACCTTCAAGAGGAGCTCGGAATCCTGACCCCGGAGGTGCGGGCGCGCCGGTCGGCCCAAGAGGCCGTCAGCTCTCATTTGCTGGGCGACACAGCCGGCCCCAGCCGTCGCCCGGGCGGCGAGCCCGGTGATGACCAGGCAACATCCAGCGGCGGCACCTCACCCGCGGTCGGCAACGCAGCCCCTGGCAACGGAGCCCCTGGCAACGGCACGACGGGCAACGGCACGACAGGCAAGGGTGGCGCCAGCGCGCAGGGCAAGCCCGCCGCGGCGGCTTCCCGCCCGGCGGCGTCCGCCCTGACCGACCTGCCGCCGGTCATCCCGGCGGCACGCCAGGGCCTTGACCTCGGCCCCGCCTGCTCGCAGTGCGGCGGCATGATGCAGCGCACCGGCAGCTGTTACACGTGCTCGAGCTGCGGGTTCAACACGGGCTGCGGGTAGGTGTAGACGGTCATTCGGGTGTCCTGGGTTGGTCACCGGGATGTCCGCGTAGATCATCGCAATGTCCCGGGATCCCCGTCAGACAGGGCGGGGAACCGGGCAAGCGCGAAGCCGCGCTGCTCCTGGTCATGTAATTCGACGCGCAGCGGACGCCTGCGGGGCGAGGAGGTCCGGATCAGCTTCGGGATACCCCTCAATGCCGACTGGAGCGGCCCACGGCGGGCGGCGCACGTAAGCGCTGTCCGGCAGTCGCACCGCCATCGCGTGCCACCCGTCTGGGCGGGAGCAGCGCGGCTCCTTGCTCGGCTGATGCTCCTCGTGTCCAAGCGACCAGCGCGACGGGCTCGGTGACTCGATGACGGCGCCAGCGGCACGGACCGGATTCGCACGTGCCGATTCGATCGACTTCTGCGGCGGCGGATCCGCTTATCGGGCCGTGCCTGCCTCGCTCCACGCGGGTCATGGGCGAAAAAATCCCACCGCAGGGTTCAAGGCTCGGTAAGTTTCGCCCGGGAGCACAATCATGGCAGTCGCGGGGTTAGGGTGACGCGTGGCACGTGAACGTACAAGCCGATCGCCGTACGGTTTTCCAAGCCCTGTCGGCGTGCGGTTTCCTTCGCGTTGTGACGAGGCCGGGTGGCCATGTGCGCCTTAGACCAGTTGCCGCGAGAACTCGCCGAGCAGGTGCTAACGCCCGATGACCTGAACGACTTGCTCTATCAACGGCTGCAAGAGCGTGCCGAGCCGGAGACGGCCGGCGGGCGCCGGATGCCAGAAGCCAGAAGCCGTACCTGCCGAGAAGCGACCGGCGAAGTTCCTGCAGATCCCCTGTCGGAGCGCCATTGATCTTCATCGGATCAGTGAGTTGGGACCGAAACCTTCGGCCCTTGGACTGCTGTCAAGCATGGCTCGGTGACGACCGAATGCAGATTGCCGTCTTAGTCTCCTCGTCACCGTTCACGCCTCAGTTCGTAACCCCTGACGTCGCTGGCGGTACCACATGAGTGGCGGCAGCGGCCACCGGCACGGAGTGCCGCCCGCATAGGAGGAACAATGGAGACCGAACCTGGTCCGGCGGTAGCAACCGCCACCGACGTCGACGCGCCCGAGGGGGTGCTCGTCGCCAAGACAAGGCTGCAGGGCGGCGCATTGCGCCTTCCGGAAGCGTTGATGCAGAGCATCACTGAGACCGCTCCTGCGTTCACCTTGTTCTTCTTTATCCAGGGCACCGTTGTGCTGGCGGCTCTCGCGACGCCTTTCGTGTTCCTGATCGGCATTGTGATCATGGTGTTGTTGGCGGTCACGCTCGCCCAGATTGCCAGATATCTATCGTCCGCCGGTGGGTTTTTTACATGGGTGAGCCGCGGACTTCATCCTCGAATCGGCTGGTTCATCGCGTGGCTGTATGCCTTATATACGCCGCTACTTCCCGGTCTTGTCCTTGGACTGGTCGGCTACATATCCGACCAATTCCTGCAGGCCAACTACGGCTTTTCGGTTCCGTGGGAGTGGTGGGTCCTTGGCGGTGTGACCATTTGCGCGCTCATCTCGTATCGTGGGATCAAGCTCAGCGGGCGCCTTCTCCTAATTACTGGGTCGGCCGAGATACTGATCATGTTGGCTCTCGCGGTCTGGGGACTGGCGAGCCCAGGGAAGGGCGGGTTCAATCTCTCAGGATTCAATCCAAGCTCTGCACCGACTTCGCACGGACTGTATCTCGCCGTGATCTTCGCGATCGTCGCGTACACGGGATGGGAGTCGGTTGCCTCACTGGGCGAGGAGACCGAAAACCCCAACCGCAACATTGGAATAGCCATGTGGGCCTCAGTCCTGATTCTAGGGTTAATCTTTTCGTTCTTCGCTTGGGGGGCACTTGTCGGATGGGGAACATTGCACGCGGCCTCGTTTGGCGCAGCTACGAATAATCCGTTGTTGACTTTGGCGCACCGCTACTGGCATGGCGCTGACATCGTTCTGCTGGTCGCGTTGTGGAACTCGGGCTTTGCCGGAGCGCTCGCTCTCTTCAACCAGAGCACCCGTATGTGGTTTGGAATGGCTGACGCGGGGGCGCTGCCTAAGCAGCTGAAGTACGTCCACCCGAAGTACAAGACCCCAGTTGGAACCATCCTGGCCGAGGTAGTCGTGGCCTTTATCGCTGCTTTTGTGCTCTATCAAATACTTTACGACCCATTGACGGGTTTCGGCTTCTACGCGTTTGCGCTCGGCTTTGCGATCGTGTTGATCTACAGCACGGCGGCTATTGCGACGGGAGCCTATTTCTGGCGAGAGCGACGGTCGGAATTCAATCCGGTGCTTCACGCTGTATTCCCGGCAGTGGTGACGGTGGCACTCGTTTGGAGTGAATACAAAGCGGTTGTTCCGCTTCCTCCGGCACCTACTCGCTACGCGCTGTGGTTCTTTGTTGGGTGGGCCGTGGCGGGATTAGTAATCCTCGCCGGGATGCGCCTCGCGGGGAAGGAGGAATGGCTTCTCCATGCCGGCGAGGCCGCCGTACTCCGGGCCGAATCTCCAGAGGAGCTCGCACATAGACCGATCATTTGATAGACGGAAGTGGGTGCCGACTGAAAGTCGTCACAACAAATCAAGGACCGACGCATGCGTCGTTGACCGCCCGGACCCCGGTGACGAGGGCGGTATCGGGTCCTCAGGGATGGTCCGAGGACGACGACGGGTGTCCGACGGATAGTCCAGATACATGAAGTTAGGAATCAACCTATACCTCTGGACGGACCATATGTACGAGGGGCTCTTGCCGGTGCTCGAGAAGCTGAAAGGGATCGGTTACGACGGCGTTGAGGTACCGATTTTCGACCTGGACCCAGCGGGGTGGTCGCAGTGGGCCCGGCGTCTCGATGACCTGGGGCTGGAACGCACGGCTAACACGGTAATCGCGGCCGAGCACAATCCGGTTAGCGCCGACCCACGAGTGCGAGAAGCGGCCTATCGGCACATGCAGGCTGTCGTCGACTGCTGCGCAGCAGTCGGATCGTCGGTCTTGTGCGGCCCTCATCAAGTCGCTTTGGGAGTTTTCACGGGAGCTGGTCCGACGTCAGAAGAGTGGGAGCGCAGCGTCGACCATCTGCGGCGAGTAGCTGAGTACGCCGAGCAGGCCGGCGTTGTACTGGCAGAGGAAGTCGTCAACCGATTTGAGCTCTATCACCTGAACACGTTGGATCAAGCGATCAGCTTCGTGGATCAGGTTGGGCACTCCTCCTGTCGTATTCACCTCGACACGTTCCACGCTCATATCGAGGAGAAGCATCCCGCGGATGCCATTCGGCGCGCCGGGGCTCGGATCGCTCATGTTCACATCTCTGAAAACGACCGCGGCGTGCCCGGAACGGGGGGTGTCGCCTGGGACGCGATTTTCGAGGCCTTGCAGGAGATTGGCTACGACGGCTGGCTAACCGTCGAGGCATTCGGCAACTTTTTGCCTAATCTCGCCGCCGCCACCAGGATCTGGCGACAGCTGTTCGATAGCGAAGACGACCTGGCCCGGGAGGCCCTTCGTTTCCTCCAGGCCAGGCTGACGATGTGACAGTCCGTCATGTGACCTAGTTACCGAGGGTTACATATATACGGACAACAAGTCATATGCGGATCACACGCTCATAGCTTGTGACTCAAAGTCCCGGCGTTCGCTGTCCGACAACAAATACTCAAGAGCTGCACTCGCCGCTATCAGTCGCCGGTCCCAGGAGGCGCCGCACGACATGTCCGCTAACCGCATCGGTAAGGCAGACGGCGCGCGGAGAACAACTGAAGTTCTCCTAGTGAATGAAGTAAGCGATCGCGTAGACGCCGATCGACCGTTCGCGTAGTTCTGTTTTGTGGCGCTCTGGGCGAGCGCTTCCTCGAGCGCGCCCTTGCCTCCGGGCTTGCCGGTGATCGCCAGGTCCGATGACCAAGTCGGGGCACGGCTGGCGAGTGCTGCGGCACGCTTGCGGCCCGCAGACCTCGATCGGCGCGCGTTCACGGAGCTGGGCGAGCAGCCGAGTGCTGTACTCCTGCGGCGAGTTATCAGCCGGAGCTGCGCCGTTCGTTCCGTGTGACAGTAAGCCGCAAAAGTCATCGGCAGTGCTGCTCCCCGATTCATTTGCGGAATGTGCTGGGCTGGCGCCGGGTAGGCAACCGCCGGCGAGCTACTGGGCGGCGGCGAGGACGCGTGCTGGGTCGCGGCTCATCTGGGCCGGCGGCGCTCTGAGCGGAGTTGCGTTTGCCGGGGCCGCCGGAGCCGATCGAGTGGCTCGCTTGCTGAGGCGTTGACTGGCGTCGGTGGCGTCGTGCGCGCTGCGCCAACCAGCACCGCGGGTCGTGCTCGTCCAGCCAGCGGAGTTCGCGGGCGCGTTGCCGGTCGCGCGCGGTCGCTCCGTTGGAGCATCACCGCTTCCGATCACTTTCCTCCTCGGCGACCTTCAGCGCCTGCTCCGCCAGCGCGTACCGCTGATCGCCGATCGCATGGAGTTGCGAGGCAAGAGCTCGCATTTGGGTAGGGGTTTTCGTCGGCGGCCATGCGGCGCGCATCAGCGCGGCTTCGCGAACGAACTGCGAGACGCTTGAGCCTTGCCGTTTGGCAGCTTCCTGAATCAGCGCATTCCGTCGCAGGTGAAGCTGATCGTGGTGCGTGTCATGGGCATTCGGAAAGATCCTCAAGGTATCGGTTGCTAGCGCAGCTGCTAGCGGCAGCACGGATGCTACAGGCCTGGAATGAAGAAGTCCCGAAGAAGCAGTTACTTCGTGCTAGCAGCACTGTATGTATATATGCCAGCACATCTGCTAGCGCGAGCGCCGAGCCAAGGGACCGCCGGTCCGCAAAATCAGGTCAAACGCGCAGGCAATCCACACGGAAACAGGAGTCATGATGAAGAAAGTCCTTGCAATCCCCGCTGTCCTCGGGATCGCAGCCGGTCTGACCGCCTGCGGAGGTTCCACTCAGAGCCCCGCGACCAAGACTGTGACCGTGCCGGTCGTCAAGGCCGCGCGCGCGCAGCCGGCCGCTCCGGCTCAGTCCGCGCCCGCTGCGGCCCCAGCCCCAACTACGACCACGGTTCCTGCTCCGACGCACGCACAAGTCTTCAACGGGACTGGGCAGCAGAACCTCGGAACGATCACCGTGCCTACCGACTCGACGATCAGCTGGAACTGTCCAACCTGCGGGAACACCAATTTCATCATCAACAACGCGCAGTCCGACGTCAACTACATCACCACGAACGCCCTAGATCAGACCCAGGGCATCGACACCCTTTCGGCAGGGGCCTATCACACGGTTGTCGTCGATACGACGGGCGGCCCATGGACGGTAGCGATCGGTGCGACCGCCCCTCCACCGCCGGCCTCAGCTTCCGCGAGCGCGAACACGACCCCCACAGTGAGCGATGCGGGAACAATCCAGAGCAGCTCGAACGGCAGTCTGACCGCCTGCGATGAGAACATCTCGGTCAACGGGGTGACCAGCTGCCCCTTTGCTGAAAACGTCTTCAGGTCTTACTGGCAGAACTACACGGCCAACGGAGCGCAGGCCAACGCTGTCGTGTTTGCGTACAGCTCAGTGACGAACAAGGCTTACACCATGACGTGCACGAGCGATGGCACAACGGTCACCTGCGCCGGAGGTAATAACGCGCTCGTGACCTTCCCGATCTCAGCCGTAGAAGCATACTAGCCGGCATCGTGCAGTAAGACCCGCGCCCCCCGGGGTACGGGGCGCGGAGTCGTCTGGGTGAGCAGAGATTCTTGGGTTGCTGAAGTCCTGAATCCCGAGCTTGGAAGTTTCACCTTGAAGGTGATGCGGGCGATGGACGCCCGGTAACCGTACAAGTCACGGCGGACTGCCCGGGTTGGTGTCGCATGCGGGGAACCGCGCTGCTTGGCCGAGGCGCGGGCGAGGTGGGGCTCACGAGCTCGTTGTCGGCGGGCTGGCTGCGATTACACAGCGGCGTCGTTCTCATGACCCGGGTCGGGTGGTCCGCGATCTCGCGATGATGCTCGCCGACTGCTTCCTCCAACATCCGGATCAAGGACATTCAGGCCGTTTACTCCGAATGGAGGGCCAGGGGTGCGATTGCCTGACACCCCCGAAACAGCACCAGTATGAGATCCGGTGCTACATCCGCGATCCCGACGGTCATCTGATCGAAGTAGGGCAAACCACGGACCCGGAGAACGTTTCGTGTACCTCGAACCACGACCCGGGCCTGGGATGGTCGCGGCCGTACCGAAGCGGTCGCGTAGGCGAAAGGCCTCCATCTCACCGCCAGACCGACCTTCACACTCGTCTGAGCAGCTCCGCCTTCTTCGCGTCGAACTCCGCTTGGGTCACCCAGCCCTGGTCTCGGAGCTCGCCGAGCTTGCGAAGCTGCTCGAGCGTGTCGGGCTGTGCTGTGCCAAGCTGCGCCGCGCTCGCCCTGCTCTCGGGCCCGGGCATCTGAGGAGCTGACCTGCCCGCTGTCGCGGATAGGCGTGGCAGGGGCGGCGGCAGGCTGATTTTGTCGACCACGCTGATCACCTCGTCGACGCAAAAGTCGTCGACCACGCCGCCACGGCCGTTGGCGGTGTACAGAACTCTGCCCTGCGCCTTGACAGCCGAGTGGCCGGTGGCCTCGGCTGCTCGAGTCTTTGGCTTCGCTCGTAACGCGAGCTCGGCCTGTCGTGCGAGCTCGTCACTTCCGAGTAGCGTCACGAATACCGACAGCCGCTCGGTTTCAAGACCGATGTCGCCCTCGATCGGCACGCCGCCCACCTGCTCGCCGGTGTTGCGCGCCTTCTCGACCAGCGCGAGATCGGCGAGCGCGACCGCGACCTCGTTCAGCCACGGATCCCGCGGGCCGGGACGATGGCGTGCCTTTTCTTCCGCGACCTTCTGCTGCTGCTTTTGCTTGGACTTGACCACGGCTACTGCGACGATGCCGAACGCCAGGATCCCAAGCGCAACGTACCAATACTTGACCGCCAACCCGATCAGCAACAGGACGCCGAACACGCTCCAGCAGCCACTGGGTTTCTTCTCAACGACGACTCGGACTGACTGCTGCGCCATTCGTCACCTCCACAAGAACGCCACGGCCTCGGTTTGACCCGCACCTCGGTTCCGAAACGCGGGCAGAGCAGCACTCCACCAGAGGTACTGCAAGGTACTTCTTCATCGTGGCTCCCTAATATTGTGTTTCCGCCGGTGTCAAACCGTTGAAGGTCGAGGTGGCGGCTCCTTGCCTTCGCGCTCGATAGCTTTCGTGCCGTCCTAGCGCTAGCATCGACGCTAGCAGCCGATGCGTTGGTTCTTCGCTAACTCTTCGCCATACCGGGGACTCCCACCGCGACGAGTCCCACTGCGAGGGAACCATGTCTCGGCGCAGCGGGCCTCTGGCACAACGAGCGCAACGTGCTCGGGCAGCGCCTCGCGGATCACCCAGGTGCGAGAGGGAATCCCGTACTCGTCTCGGAACGCTTTGACGCTCGGCCTCCACCAACTCGAAGGCCTCGCGCTCACGCGTGAATCTGCTCCGCTAGGTTTCGTTGCGGTGTGTATGGAAAGGGGGCACGAAGCCCCCTCCCCCGATCTGTACTAGCAGTAACGGCCAGCCGTGAGGATGACCCTATGGCCCTGCTGACGCTCGTTGACGACGACCCAATCTGCCTTAACGACAATGCCGAACAGCCCACCGCCACGCTCGACGGTGCCGAAGCCCGTGCTGTGGAGGGTGCGCTCGGCGAGGTCAAGCCGATGACAGCGCACGTTCGGCGCTCCGCTGGAAGCCTGAGCGGCGGTCGGGACTATGACGGCGGCGGCAAGGATGCCAATAGTGATGAGTTTCTTCATGGTTGTTACATCCTGTTTGTTTGGTTGAGTGCTACTGCGCCACTGCTGGAGAAAGATTCAGGGCCGCTTGACGTCCAGAGATTGGAGCGGCTCGCATACGTGCTCGAGTAGGGAGCGGGAGGCGAGCCCTACTAGCAGGTATGCTGGCAATTACGCTAGCAACGTCGCTAGCACGGGAGAACTTTCTTAGGGACTTGTCCGCCGCAGCAGCGATAGCATCTGTGCTGTCCCTCCTGCTAGCGTTGGCGCTAGCGACTATACGTTGGGGACCTCTTCGCGCCATGCCCATGACGCGCACCGGATCAGCTTCACCCGCAAAGGCAGAAAGCTGATTCAAAAAGCGGCCACACATGTCGAACAGATAGGACGTCCTCGGCCAGGAAGACCTCGCGGTCGGTGATGAAGTGGTTCGAGGACCGGCCCGACCAAGCGCGAGCGGGGGCGCCCAGGGCGCTGGTCTTCCCGGTTCTCGGGGCTCCCTGCCAGAGGAGGATCGCTGCTGAAACCGTCACAGGCTCGCGCAGATGCCCGGAAGGGCGGCGGCATGACGAGCCCGTCGGCTGATGGCATGGCGGGCAGTTGCACGCGAACGGGCAGACCAGGCACCCGTCCTCGCCCGTGTCACTGTTTGTGCAACCCTCACGGGGCGCACGTCCAGTCGCTCGGGGCTTCCACCGGTCATCAGACTCGAGTGCCGTGTTCCGGCTTCGGCGCAGCAGGACCGGAATCGGCGCCGCATTGCCGACGTCGGCTGCCGTATGAGACTTCAGCTAGCCGATTGCTGGCTCAAGTGGCTGCCCCGCCGCAGGCCAGCGCCGTGACGTTGATGCTCCGGGCCTCGGACAATGAAATGACCGACTTTGGACAATCCGATGACCCGCTACAGGTAGGCAGGGGGACGGTCAGCTGGGCTGCTGCAGAGATCGAGCGGGACCGGTCGCTCGCTTCGGAGTCCCGCTTGGTAGGTCGCGGAGAACGCTGCCCTCCCAAACCGTTAGGCGTTGTTGAACGACAGATTAGGCGTCACCGGAGCGTAAGGCCGCTTTATTTTCAGTCTCTAGCTTGGCGCTCGTGAGCTGGGGAGGTTCCATCAGGAGGCTGTGCTGCGTGGCGGTGTTGGCCGCGTTCGCGCTGGTGCTTGTGCTGTCCGGCGGCGGGTCGCAGGCGGCTCAGCGCGTCGCCCGTCCTGAGGTCGTGCGGCACGACGCGCCCCCGACGACGCCGGCGCACAGCTACGCACCGAGCAGCGGAACGCGGCGTCCGAACATCGTGTTCGTCCTGACCGACGACCTGTCGCGTGATCTGGTGCCGTTCATGCCGCAGGTGCAGGCGCTGCAGACACGCGGATTGAGCTTTGCCAATTACTTCGTCTCTGACTCGCTTTGCTGTCCGTCGCGGGCATCGATCTTCACAGGTAACTTCCCTCACGACACTCACGTGTTTGGCAACACGCTGCCGAAGGGCGGGGTCGCGAAGTTCTTCAAACGCGGTGAGCAGCACGTCTCCTTCAACGTCGCGCTCCATCGCTCCGGGTACGCAACCGCGATGATGGGGAAGTATCTGAACGGGTACCTTGAGCCCGGTTACGACCCCGAGCGGGCTAGGTACATACCGCCCGGCTGGACCGAATGGGACGTGGCCGGGTGGGGGTATCCGGAGTTCAACTACCCGATGAACATAGACGGGACGGTCCGGTACTTCGGCCACAAGCCTCGGGACTACCTGACCGACGTGCTGGCCCGCCGGGGAGTCAAGTTCATCAATCGGATGGCACGGGCGCGCCGGCCGTTTTTTCTCGAGTTGGCGACGTTCGCGCCCCACCAGCCCTATACGCCGGCGCCACGCGACGCGAACGACTTCCCGGGGCTGGTCGCCCCACAGCCGCCCAACTTCGATGTGCTGCCGACGCATCCGCCCAGCTGGTTGGCAGGCCATCCGCCGCTCAGCGCCAAGAAGCTGAAGATCATCAACACGGCCTTCCGGAAGCGCGCACAGTCGGTTCAGGCGGTAGACCGGATGATCAGCAGGGTCAATCACGCATTGGACGTCAACCACCTGACACGTGACACGTACGTGATCTTCAGCTCTGACAACGGTCTGCATACCGGCGAGTACCGGCTCACGCCCGGCAAGCTGACGGCGTTCAATACCGACATTCGCGTCCCGCTGGTCGTCGCGGGCCCAGACGTTCCGGTCGACCGGCGAACTGAGCTGTTCGCGCAGAACATCGACCTCGCGAAAACCTTCGACGCGATCGCCCGCGCCAAGCCGACCCCCGACGACGGCGTCAGCCTGCTGCCCGTGTTGCACGACAAGAGTCCGTCTAGCTGGCAGAACGCCGCGCTCATCGAGCATCACGGTCCCACGACCAATCCGCGCGATCCCGACTTCCAGAACTACGACTCGGCCAACCCCACGAGCTACGAGGCCATTCGAACCGCGCAGTTCCTCTACGTCGAGTACCACAACGGGCAGCGCGAGTTCTACAACCTGCGCGTCGACCCCTACGAGCTGCACAACGTGGCCGACAAGCTCAGCCCGAGTCAGAGAAAGACACTTCACGCCGAGCTCACCCGTCTGCGACGTTGCCACACCTCCACCGCCTGCCAGGTCGCCGCCCGCCTGCCGCCACTGGCCAACGCGCCGAAGTGGTAGCCCTTCGGTAGGATCGCCCCAGTGGGACTGCGGGCGGAGTGAAGCCATGACGTCGGTCGCGCTGCTCGGGACGCTGGACACGAAGGGCCACGAGTACGCGTTCCTGAGAGAGCGTTTGGTCGATCTCGGGGTCGAAACGCTCGTGGTCGATGTCGGCGTTGCGGAGCCGGTCGGGATTTCCCCCGACGTCGATCGCCGAACGGTCGCCGCTGCGGCCGGGTCTGATACCGACGCGCTCGCGGCAGCCCGCGACCGGGGCGCAGCCGTGGAGGCGATGGCGCGCGGTGCTGAACGAGTTGTCTCCGAGCTCTACTCAGCCGGGCGCTTCGACGGGATCCTGGCAATCGGCGGTTCCGGTGGCACCGCGATCGCCGCGACCGCGATGCAGTCACTCCCCGTCGGCGTGCCGAAGCTGTTGGTGTCCACGGTTGCCTCCGGCGACACGCGCCCGTACGTGGGCGCTGTCGACGTGACGATGATGTACTCGGTCGTCGATCTGGCGGGAATCAACTCGATCTCTGCGCGGATCCTCGCGAACGCAGCGGCCGCAATCGGAGGCATGGTCCGCTCTCCCCCGGTTCCGGCCGTCGAACGTAAGCCGCTGATCGGCGCGACGATGTTCGGTGTCACCACCCCGTCTGTGACTCGAGCACGTGAGCGCCTCGAGGAACTCGGTTACGAGGTGTTGGTGTTCCATGCCACCGGCACTGGAGGTCGCTCTCTGGAGGCGCTTGCTCGGGATGGCTCGCTGGCGGGAGTGCTGGACATAACGACGACAGAGCTGGCTGACGACCTCGTTGGTGGGGTTATGTCAGCCGGTCCGTCGCGCCTTGAGGCGGCCGGTGCGTCCGGGATCCCACAGGTCGTCTCACTGGGAGCGCTCGACATGGTCAATTTCGGCCCTAGAGAAACCATCCCGCCGACGTTCGCGGACCGTCAGCTCTATGTCCATAACCCAACGGTGACGCTGATGCGGACGACAGCCGCGGAATGCGAGGAGCTCGGTCGTCGCCTGGGCGCCAAGCTCGCAGGCGCACGCGGACCGGTTGCGTTGTTTGTCCCCCTCCGCGGCGTTTCGATGCTAGACGCGGAGGGACAGCCGTTCCAAGACGCGGAGGCTGACGAAGCGCTCTTCCGCGGCGTACGGGAGACGATCGGTGATCGGGAGGTGCACGAGCTCGACATGAACATCAACGATGAACGGTTCGCCGAGGCGATGGCGCGCCGGCTTCACGAGCTGATCGAGGAGATCAGATGACACGCGAGGAGATCCTGTCCCGGCTGCGCCAGCAGGTGACGTTAGGCCGTCCGGTGGTGGGCGCCGGAGCCGGCACGGGTTTGTCCGCTAAGTGCGCAGCGGCGGGGGGCGCCGACCTGATCGTGATCTACAACTCGGGCCGCTTCCGAATGGCCGGCCGGGGATCATTGGCGGGGCTCTTGCCCTTCGGCGATGCCAATGCGATTGTCGTCGAGATGGCGCATGAGGTGCTGCCGGTGGTTCCGGGCTCAGCGGTGCTGGCGGGTGTATGTGGCACTGACCCGTTCCGATTGATGCCGAGCTTCCTCGACGAGCTGAAACGCATTGGCTTTGTCGGCGTGCAGAACTTCCCCACCGTCGGACTCTTCGACGGACTGTTCCGCCGCAACCTGGAGGAGACCGGGATGGGCTACGACCTCGAGGTGGAACTGATCAGACTTGCGCGCGAGCGCGACCTGATCACCGCCCCGTATGTGTTCACCATCGATGAAGCGATCGCGATGACCGAGGCTGGCGCCGACGTGCTCGTCCCGCACATGGGATTGACGACAGGGGGCTCGATCGGCGCCGAGACCGCCAAGACACTCGATGAGTGCGTGGAACTGATTCGCGAGATGCACGCCGCCGCCGTCGCGAGGAACCCGGCCGTTCTCGTCCTATTTCACGGCGGGCCGATCGCCACACCCGAGGACGCCAGCCATGTGCTGGCTGAGGTGAAAGGCGTCGTCGGCTTTTTCGGCGCCTCCGCGATGGAGCGTCTCCCGACCGAGATCGCGATCACCGAGACCGTCCGCCAGTTCAAGGAGATCAAGACCGGGAGGAGCAAAGTGCAGTGAGCAGGTTCGTCAAGCAATCCGACGTCCCGCGGGACACATTCGACTGGGGCGACATCGGCTGGCGGTGCGCCCCCGGCCAAACCGGCGCGAAGCACATCGTCGTCATGGACGTGTGGCTGGCACCTGGACAGGCTCATGTTTTCCATCGCCATCCAGATCAGGAGGAGATGATCATCGTCAAGTCGGGGACGATCGACCAATGGCTTGAGCGAGAGCACACTACCCTCGAACCGGGAGACTCCGTCTACATTGATCCCGGCGTCGTGCACGCCTCGTTCAACGACGGTTCTGAAACCGCGTATCTCCAGGTCGTCATCGGCCCCGCCCTCGGCGAGAGCGGCTATTACGTCGAAGATGTCGCCGCCGAAGAGCCTTGGTCGTCATTGCGCGCCAGTTAGACGTCTCTCACCCGCCGGAGACACCCCGAGCACACTCGGGTGGGCGTTAGTCGCGGATCGTCCGACCGCTGTCGGGATCGAAGAAGTGCATCGCGTCGAGGTCTACGGCGAACCGGATCTGCTCGCCGATCTTGGCGGGCACGTTCGGCGCAACCCGTGCAACCCCCGCGCCGCTACTGGTCAGCTCGTCGGCCTCGTTCGGCTCCTCTGCCAGCACGCGCTTGGCGTCGAGCGAGAAATGCACCTGTAGCTCGGATCCGAGCGCCTCGACCAGATCGACCTGGGCGGCCAGCGCGGGGCCCTCGGAGCCGTTCGCCGCCGGCAGGCTCTCGGGCCGGATCCCGACGATCACGGCCCTGCTCGCGAACTCGGCGAGCCCCCGATGCGCGGCCCGCACCGATTCCGTAAGGGGGATCACCTGCGAGCCGATTCGCACCCCGGCGCAGCCTTCGGTGAATACCGCTTCGTAAAGGTTCATCGCCGGCGACCCGATGAACGCCGCCACGAACATGTTGGTCGGGCTGTCGTAGAGCGCCTGTGGCGTGTCGCACTGCTGCAGGTAGCCATCTCGCAGCACGGCGACCCGATGGCCCATCGTCATCGCCTCGGTTTGATCGTGCGTCACGTAGACGGTCGCGACCCCAACCGTCCGCTGGATCTGACTGACCTCAGCCCGCATCTGGACCCTCAGTTTTGCGTCGAGGTTCGAGAGGGGCTCGTCCATCAGGAAGACGGACGGATTGCGGACGATCGCACGACCCATCGCGACTCGCTGGCGCTGACCGCCGGACAGCTGCGCCGGTTTTGTCTTGAGCCACTGCGTGAGTCCGAGAATTCGCGCCGTCTCGTTGACCTTCTTCCTGAGCTCGTCCTTCGGGAGCCTCCGCAGCCGCAACGCGAACCCGATGTTCTCGGCGACCGTCATGTGCGGATACAGCGCGTAGTTCTGGAAAACCATCGCGATGTCTCGCTCTTTCGGACCAAGCTCGTTGACGACCCGGTTGCCGATCTTGAGCACGCCCCCACTGATCTCCTCTAAGCCGGCGATCATCCGAAGCACCGTCGTCTTGCCGCAGCCGGAAGGGCCAACGAGAACCATCAGTTCGCCCTCGTCGATTTCCAGGTCGAGGGCGTGGACAGCCTCGTACCCGTTCGGATAGACCTTTTTCACGCCCTCAAGTTCGATTGTCGCCATCGTCAGCTCACTCCTGTT
The DNA here is from genome assembly GCA_963805095.1 of uncultured Solirubrobacterales bacterium. Classification (GTDB taxonomy): domain Bacteria; phylum Actinomycetota; class Thermoleophilia; order Solirubrobacterales; family Solirubrobacteraceae; genus Palsa-465. The sequence goes on along the minus strand of CAWDSW010000003.1, from coordinate 631,524 downwards.
CGGGTTCCGCTGGCTTCCCGATAGTTGTCGATTTTGCGACTTCCTCGTTATGCCGTCGCAGGAATCCAAACACGCATCCCGCCCTCGTCCCGGTTCGCCCATGCGAAGTACGGAACGGCGAGCAGCCGTACCAGCGATCCCGGAGCGGCCACAGGCAGCTCGTGAACATCGCGATACTCGGCATGCTGCCACCCGTCGACATCACGGACAACGCCCGCGAGAGCGACCGTCGGCAGGTCTCCCAGCTGCGCCATGGGGCCATTGTCGACGGGCTCGACGGAAGCTTCGATCGCCACATCGGCCAGGTCAACGCCGGCGGGAAGATCGCGCTCTTCAACGCAGTAGACGACAGGGCCGCGTTCGAGTGCGAGGCAACCGCGGATGGCATCGATGCGCGGGTTCGGCGCCGTCAGCCTCGGCGATACGTCGATCTCCAGCACGATGCGGTCACCGGGAGACCAGTGCCGGGTGAGAGCGGCGTAGCCGCCGGCGGCGACCGGCTCGCCGTCGATCCTGGCCGCACGAGCCCAGCCAGGGATTCGAAGCGACAGCGTCCAGGTTGCATCGGGGCTCGAGACGACCTCCACCGAGATAGTGCCTGACCACGGATAGCTCGTTTCGACGGCCAGCTCGACTCGGCCCACGTCGGGAATAGCCGCGCTGATCATCGACGACGCGTATTGATGGAGCTGGATGCCGGTATCGGTCACGGTGGCCAGGTAGTGGTGCAGCGATGCCAGCAGCCGCATGATGTTCGGCGGGCAGCAGGCGACCGGATTCCAGCGATGGCGTCGCTCACCGCTGCGCGATTGGAGCGGATTCGAGTAGAAGAATGATTCGCCGTCGAGCGAAATGCCCGACAGGAAGCCGTTGTAGAGCGTACGCTCGAGGAGATCTGCAAAGTGGCTCTCGCCCGTGACGAGCAGCATGCGCCAGTTCCACATGATGCTCGCGATCGCCGCGCAGGTTTCACAGTACGCGCGGTCGGGCGGCAGCTCGTACGGGTCGCCAATAGCCTCGCCGTAGTGACGTGAGCCGACGCCGCCCGTCAGGTAGGTCTTTGTCCCCGTCATGTCTTCCCATTGACCGCGCATCGAGGCGAGCAGCGCTTCATCGCCCGTCTCGGCGAAGATATCGGTAACCCCGGCAGCGAGGTAGAGCGCACGCACGGCATGCCCGACGATCGACCGGGCCTCGCGAACCGGCTCGCGGTCCTGGTAGTAATCGAGATCGAATGGACCGTCTGCGAACCTGCCATACCCGCGCCGAGCGGTTAGCGTATCGGCGAGCTCCAGATAGCGGTGCTGACCCGTATGCCGGTACAGCTCGACGAGTGCGACCTCGATCTCGGGATGTCCGTCGGTCCCGGTTTCAGGCCCGTCGGTGAACACCTGATCGATCAGGTCCGCGAAGCGACACGCGACCATGAGGAGAGTGGTATCGCCCGTACCGCGTGCCGATGCCACCCCGGCTTGAATCAGGTGGCCTGCACAGTAGAGCTCGTGACCTGTCCCAAGTTCTGTCCACCGCCATTCCGGGTCAACGACCTGCGACCAGCTGTTGAGATAGCCGTCTGGCATCTGCGCTGCGGCTACAAGCTCAGTCGTCTCACGCGCTAGACGCTCAAGCTCCGGCGAGGGCTCGCGGTCCAGCTCCCAAGCGATCGCCTCCAGCCACTTGTACACGTCCGAGTCACTGAAGACCATGCCACGGCGTTCACCCGAGGTGAATCCAGCCGCGATACGGAAGTTGTCGAACGTTCCGGCGCGCTCAAGCTCCTCCGCGCCGCGAAGAAGCGTGACGTCCCGGTTCACCTGTTGCCGGTTCGCGAGCAGCCCACCCCGAATAACGGCACCTCGGGCGTCGATCGGGCGCAGTCGCACGCGAGCCGAGGCGGTCGGCGCGACGCTCGTCACGATGCTCGAGGTGGCCTCAAGCAACTCGTCCTTGTTGTTCATCGGTTCTCCAGAGAGATTTCGTGGGTAACGCACTTCGCCGAACATTTCGACAAGCGCCTGGCAAACCGGCCCCGGTTCACGCCGTTCCGCTCAGCAAGACCCCGCCAGTGGCAGCGCGAGCTCCACGGCTCGCCGCCATCCCCTCGGCCCCCACCCCATCGACGGAGTGCACCCGGCTGAGCAGGAAGCCCCGGTACCGCCGCCCCTCCGTGATGGGACGCGCGGTACCGGGCTCCAGCCGTCATGCTCTAGCGATCTCTCGCGAAGCACGACGGGTCATCACTCCAATTACTTCAGGATGCCGTTGATCGTGCTCTGAGCGGTGCCCAGCGCCGATTGAACGGTCGCCGTCCCGGAAAGGGCGGACTGGATCGCGGTCCAGACTGCCTGCGAGATCTTGGGGTACTTCGTGCCCAGGCCAAGCGTGCGCGGATGCGCGAACAGGGTCTGGTGGACGTACACCTTCCACTCGGGTCCGGCCTGCTTCAGGTACTTGTTCGCCACGGCGATCTTGCCCGGCAGATACCCGAACAGCTTGGCGAGCTTCAGCTCCGCCGAGGGAGTCTGTAGGCCCTGGATGTATTCGAACGCCAGCTGTTGCGCCTGGGTGCCGCCGCTCTTGCTGACCATCCAGTCCTCGCCGCCCAGCGGGACGATCGACTTCTGACCCGCCTTGTTCGTCGGGACCGGCACAACCCCGAACTGCTTGCCGTAGAACAGCTTGGCCTGGTTCATCGTCGGGAAGTTCCAGGGGCCGTTCACCATCATCGCGGCCTTGCCGGCGATGTACTGGCTCGACGCGGCCGGCGTCTGGCTCCAGCTCAGGCATGCCTTTGAGGCGGAGCCATTCTTGACGAGCGTCTGCCACAGCGTCAGCGCTTGCACGCCCGGCGCCTTGGCGATGTTGTTGAACGTGAAGCTCCCTCCGTTACCCCAGAAGAACGGCTCAAACTGCCAGGTGGTGTCTTCCGCCGGCTCACAGGTAAGAGCGATGCCGTAATGCGACGAAGTCGTCAGCTTCTGAGCCGCGGTCACCAACTGCGCCCATGTCTTCGGCGGACTCACGCCGGCGGCCTTCAGGTCCGCGATGTTGTAAATCAGCGCGATCGAGTTGGCGCCGGCCACCGGGAGGCTGTAGTACTTGCCACCCTGCAGACCCTCATCGATCACGGCCTTGTAATAACCCTTGGTGCTGAAGCCCTTGAGACCGCTCAGCGGGACAACTTGCTTGGTCGAGATCATCGTCGAGACGAATGGGTTGTCGACCGCAAGCAAGTTCGGCAGGTCACTACCCGTCGCCTGAGTCAGGAGCTTCGTGTCCAGGTTGGCAAAGGGCACATATTGCCTGTTGATCGTGACACCTGGGTGTGCCTTCTCGAACTGCTTCGAGTAGTCCGTCAGAGCCTTGATCTGGCCCGGCGTATTGAAGTAGTCCTCCTCCGTCAGGGTGATCTTGGTCGTCGTCGCACCGTAGCTGGCGCTCAACGACAAGCCCATCACAAGAGCTATCCCGGCTGTCGCGACGGCCAACGACCGCCACTTTCTAGTTATCAGTTTCACAGCGTACCTTTCCTCTCACTGTTACACAGTGCCGCAAGGCTCGAGCGAGCGCTCTGCGACTACAGCATTATCACCACCGTACAGCTAATCCATCCAGTACCTCCTGGCCGCACGTCCCGGACTCCAACTGCGACCGTACGGACGGGCCTCTTCCACGCATTGTGATCGCCCTCATGGCTAACCCTTGACCGCCCCCGCGGTGAGTCCACTTGCGATGTAGCGCTGGGCCACCACGAGCAAGACCCCAGCCGGCACCAAGGCCACAGCGGCCGAGGCCATCACCGCACCCCAGTCGGTCAAGTAGTTTCCGAGATAAGTGTAGACGCCGAGCGTGATCGGCTCTATGCCGGAACCGTTAAGAATCGTCAACGCAAATATGAAGTCTCCCCAACCATTCACGAACGCGAACACAGCGACGGTGATAACGGCAGAGCGGGCGAGCGGCATCATCACGAAGCGGAACGCCTGCCACTCGGACGCGCCGTCGGCTCTGGCCGCATAGATCAGTTCGTTGGGCAGACTGAAGAAGAACGCCCGCAACACCAGGATCGCAAAGGGGATCGCGTATGTCCCGTCCGCGAGGATGAGCGCCGGATACGTGTTCAGGAGGTGAATCCAGTGGAAGACGATGAAGAGCGAGGTCGCCAGAACGATCGACGGCACGATCTGAGCGATGAGCAGCGCGCTCACCAGGGCGACCGTCACCCGCATCGGATACTTCGCGAGCGCGTATGCGGCCGGCACCGCTACGGCGAGGGACAGCACCGCCGTGCCCACGCCGACGATCAGGCTCGTCACGATGTGACCGGTTTGGGCCTGAAAGACCATCCGGAAGTTGTCGAGCGTCGCGTCGTGAGGCAGCAGATAGTAGGTGCCGCTGAACAGGGTCTGGGTCGACTCGAACGACCCGACGAGGAGCGCGTAGACCGGGAACAACATGATCAGCAGCGCGAAGATCGCCCCAAAAGTGCACAGCCATCGCAGCGGCCTCGAGGTCTGCATGCGGGTCATCGCGCCGCTCCAGAGCTGCGCCTGAGTGAGTCCCTGCTGAGCAGCAGGTACAGCGGGGCGCAGATCAACGCCATGGCGAGCAACACGTTGTTGAGCGCGGCCCCCTCGCCAAACGAGAATTGCTGGAACGAAAGGTTGTACGACCACGTCGTGATCAGCTGGGTAGCGTTGGCGGGTCCGCCCTGGGTCAGGCCGATCACGAGGTCGAACACCTTGACGGTGAAGACAAAACCGAGCAGCACCGTGACTTCAATCACCGGCAGGATGATCGGAAAGATGACAAGACGAAGGGTCTGCCAGGGGCTTGCGCCGTCGATCCGGGCGGCTTCCTTCACGTCGCCCGGCACATCTTGGAGGGCGCTGTAGAGAAGTAGGGTAAAGAACGGCACGCCCAGCCAGATGTTGGCGATCAGGATCGTCCAGAAGGCCAGATGCGGGTCGTCCAGCCAATCGATCGGAGTGTGCACGAGATGAAGGTCGATTAGCAGTTGGTTGACCGCCCCGCCCTCGAGCTGGAATATGAACTTGAAGATGACCCCGGTCACGATCAGGGGCACGAGCCAGGGCACGATGATCATGGAGCGAGCGAAGTTTCTCGCCGGAAACCTGAGGGTGAACAGGAGCGCCAGGGCAAACCCAATGATGAACTGACCCAGGAGAGACAGGACGGTGAACTCGAGCGTGCGGAAGATTGCCGCTCGGCTCGTGGGGTCGTTGATGATGAAGCGATAGTTGTCGAGCCCGGCGAACGGCGCGGTCAGGCTGCTGATCGTCGCCGGAGAGGTCCGCTCAAAGCTCAACATGATGTTGTAGAGAATGGGCAGAGCAAACGCGAACAGCAGGTACGCGATCGCGGGTGCGAGGAAGAGCCAGGCCGCGAGCTGTTGCCGCCTCTTGGCGGTCAGGCGCGGCGTCGGATAAGCGGCGTTTGGCGACCCGGCCGCTCGCATCCGCGTAGTCGGCAGCGTCGACGCGGGGGCTTCTGGCGGAGTGTTGATGTCCGTCTCAGGCAAGTCGCTCTCTCCCTGCACGTCGCCGGATGGCGAGCGCTAGCTCCCGCCGGGGGATAGATCTCTCAGCGCGCCGCCCTCGCGGAGGAAGACCGGTATCCGCTCCAGTGGCGCATCTGCGGTCACCCAGCCGTTCTGCCCCACCGGCTCTCCCGTCCACGCGTCCAACCACGACGCGCCCTCGGGGAGGTAGACGTCCCGTTCCCGCGCCCCGAGCGCTGTTATCGGCGCCACCAGCACATCCGGGCCGAACATGTATTGATCGTTCACTTCCCACGCCGGTCCTTCTGCTGGGAACTCCAAGAAGAGCGCACGCATCGGAGGAAGCCCCGTCGTGCTCGCCGTGGCCATTTGCTCCATCACGTACGGGCGCAGCCGCTCGCGCAATGCGAGCTGCTCCCGGATGATCGCGTACGCCTCCTCGCCGAACGACCAGACTTCATTGGGGGCGCCGGTCTGGCCGGAGCCGGCAAGGGCCCCGGGCTCGCGGACTCCGTGGAGCCTGAAGATCGGGCAGAAGACGCCGAACTGGAACCACCGCACGATGAGTTCCCGGAAGTAGGCGGTTGTGGGGTCGCCATCCTTGAATCCGCCGATGTCGGTTGTCCACCAGGGGATCCCGGCCACGCCGACGTTGAGACCGGCCGGTATCTGTTCGGCGAGTGCCTCGAAGGTGGACTCGATGTCGCCCGACCAGACGATCGCCCCGTAGCGCTGGCTGCCTGCCCAGGCGGACCGGCAGAGCAGCACTCCCTCGCCCTCGCCGCTCTCGTGCAGTCCCTCGTAGAACGCCCGAGCGTGCTCGCGGGGGTAGATACCCTGCACCTCCGAGCCCTGCCCCAGGAAGTAGCGGGCGTTCTCGGCGTTGTCGGAAAGGATCTCCGGTTCGCACGCGTCGAGCCAGAACGCCCGGATCCCATAGCGGCGGTAGCCCCTGGTGACCTTCTCCCAGATGTAGCGCCGAGCTTCCGGATTGGTCGAGTCATAGAAGCGCATGAAGACCTGGCCGTCGGTGCCCTTGTCCCAGAACGGCAGCTGGAGCGGCAAACCCTCCATGTAGCGCACCAGGAGCCCCCGCGAGTCCATTTCCCTGTAGTTCTCGCTGTTGGGGTTGACCGTTGGCCAGATCGAGACCAGCAGTTCCACCCCGAGCTCACGCAACTCGTCAACCATCGCCTGGGGATCAGGCCATTCGGTCGGGTCGAACTTCCACTCGCCCTGGCGCGTCCAATGGAAGTAGTCGCACACGATCACCGACAGGGGCAGTCCGCGGCGCTTGTACTCGCGTGCGACCTCAAGCAGCTCGCTCTGGTCCAGATAGCGCAGCTTGGATTGCCAGAACCCGGAGGCCCATTCCGGCAGCACCGGAGGTAGTCCCGTTACTCGGGCGTAGCGGCTGACGATGTCTGCCGGTGTCTGGCCCGCCGTCACCCAGTAGTCGATTTGACGAGCCGTGTCGGCGGTCCAACGCGTGCGGTTCGTCCCGAGCTCGACGCGGCCGACCCCTGGCATGTTCCACAGGAATCCGTAGCCCCGGCTGGACAGCACGAAGGGCACCGAAACCTCGGTGTTGCGTTGGACGAGGTCAATGACCGTTCCCTTTTGGTCCAACAGGCCGTGCTGATGCTGCCCGAGCCCGAAGAAGCGCTCGCCAGGGTGGGCGTCGAAGGCGACCTCACAGGCGAACAGGTCACCTCCCGCGCGGCGGTACCGCCGCTGCGCCGGAGACGTGAAGTGAGGGACGCTCTCTGCGAACAGCTCCTCGCCGTCCGTCCTTAGAAAGCGGACCAGGGGCGGAAACGGGACGAATCGTTCCTCATGATTCACATACACCTCGACGATCAGGTCCCCATTCCGCATCCGTGCTCGGTCATCGCTGATCTCGATCTGCGCATCGACCTCGTCGGCCTCGCAAAGGGCGCTGCCAGGTGTCTCGGTGACTGCGCCTCCCAGCGCCGCGCGCACCCGAACGCCGCTTTCCCCCCACGCGTCGACCTGGAGGACCTCGCCGCCTCCGAACACGGTGAAACCGCTTTCGCTGCCGATGAACGTCGTCAACTTCCTCTCCCTACCCGGCTAGCCACTCGTGACCCACGTAGCGCCAGGTGCGCCGAGTCCAGCCGCAGGGCATGGACGTCTCCGAAGCGCTTCGAATGGACGCCGAAGCGCTTCGAATTGCTTGCCGCACGATAGCCGCGTTGCGATGGCCGAAACTGAGCCCGGACGCATTACGCCTCCTGCAACTTCCCGCCAAACTTGGGTGTTTGACGCGCATATGAACTCTCCTCCTCATCAATGCACCTCTAAAGCATACATTGATCGAAACGCTTCGAGTAACCTACCAGGGGAAGCCTACGGGAGTCAAGATCGATGATCAGGCAACGCGACGGCACCACCCAGCAGATGAGACATTCAAAGCCAGCCACGATGGTGCAGATCGCCGAACGTGCCGGCGTGGCACTGAGCACCGTCTCATACGTTCTGAGCGGCAAGCGGCCCGTCTCGCAGGAGATGCGGGAGCGGGTTCAGACAGCGATCGAGGAGCTCGACTACCGTCCGCACCGGCCCGCTCGCGCGCTCGCGAGTGGCACGTCGCACACGATCGCCCTTTTCCTGCCTTGGTCGCAATGGCAGCTGCTGCCGTTGCAGCAAACCTTCGTCGCCGGGGCCGCACAAGCCACCAGCGCGAGCGACTACGGGCTGCTGCTGTCGACGGCCACCACTGATCCCGAGACCATCACACAGCTCGTCGCGCGGGGGCGCGCCGATGGGGTCATTCTGATGGAGACCCTTCTTGACGATCCCCGTGTCGAGCGACTTCTGACGGAGGAATATCCGTTCGTGCTCATCGGACGCACCGGCGACACGACGGGAATCAGCTACGTTGATTTGGACTTCCCAGATGCCGTCGAGACGAGCCTGGCACACCTGGCGCGGCTCGGCCACACCTGTGTGGCCCTTTTCAACTTCGCGCCGGACCAGCTCAGCGCCGGCTACACGTCCGCGCTGCTCGCCCGCGAAATCTTCCAGCAGCGTGCACCTGACTTTGGGATTCGCGGCATCCATATCGCCTGCTCGCCCGAACCGAGCGAGGCGTTTGCGACTGCGGCGCAGCTCCTGCGCTCGGAGCCGGCGTGCACCGCCGCCATCACGACCAGCTGGCAGTTCCCGGGAGTCCTCAGCGCGCTACGGGCGGCCGACCTCCGCGTCCCGGACGACTTCTCGATTGTGTCGATCCTCGCCTCCCAGTTCGCTGAGATGCTGGCACCTTCACTCACTGGGATTGAATGGCCGGCCTTTGAGGCAGGGCGAATGGCGGCCGAGATGCTGATCGAGCAGCTCACAGGGCAGGACGTGCCCGCCCGGCAACACCTGATCTCAGCGACACTCGTGGTCAGAGAGTCGACCGGACCGGCTCCTCGCGGCCGAGCCGCAATCAGACCGCACCAAGATCGGCTCACCCGCTCAGCGGGTTGAGCAAATCTGCCGGCTTCGGCCGGCTTGCGTTCTGCTGGCCGCGACCCGTGCCGGTGCGCCAGAAAAACTGACTGCCGGGCATCGCGTCTCCTGCACGCGCCGAACCGCGGAGCTGGCCCGGCGTGCGAGCTGGGCTGCTCGACGAAGCAGACATCACCTTGCAGCCATCGATATGCTCAGCTGAGAGTAGCCAGGAGGCCGGGTGACTCAGCGGGACCACTATGGCAAGACTTCTCCGCCGGGATCGGGGCAAGCGCATGCAGATCAGTTGTTGGCAGCAGCGCCTTGGCAGCCTGACGCGGCGACGGTCGCGCGCGTCGACGAGCTGATGCGCCGCTATCGGCATGAGGTTGTCGACTGCCTGCAGCCGGCAGTCGCGGCGCACTACCCCGAGCTGCTGGAGAGCGACGAGTATCGCAAGATGCTCGAGCTCAGCACGAAGATGACACTCGTCGGCCACGCGGCGTGCGAGATCGCCGGATACCCGTACGACCAGAGGCGGCAGACGATCGGGACGCTGTTCGGCGGTTGCTGCTTCCTGGCCGACAGCTTCATCGACGACTTCGGCCCCGCTGCAACCCAGGACTATCTGGAGCGGCTGCGACTGCTGCTGACCACCGGCTGGTTCGACGTTCGCAACGAGCGCGAGCGACTGTTCTACACGATCGTCGCGCGGCTGTTCGCCGCCCGAGACGTGCTCGACCCGGTGCTGCGACAAGCGATCATGCTCCTATTCGAGGCGCAGCGGCGTGATTGCGAGCTGCGACTCAGCGAGGACTTCGCGGGACTGACCCGGCGCCGGCAGCTGCAGCTGCTGCGAATCTGCGCGCGCGACCGCAGCGGTCACGGGATCACGGTGCTGACTGGGTTCGTCGTGCCTGCGATCGAGTTCTCGATTCTGCCGCACCTGTTCACGGCCGGAGCGCTGATCATGCATATCGACGACCACGGCGACTGCTACGCGGACCTGCGTGATGGCCGACTGACCTACCTCAATCAGGTGCGCAACCCGACGGCGACTCTGCGCGGGCTGTTCGTCGAGCACGTGGCGCGACTCTACGCCGGCCTTCCGGAGGGAGACGGCCGCGATCTGATGCTGGCGTTCCTCACCAGATACTTCCTCACCCGGCTCGACAAGCACAGGCTGCAGAAGCAACGGATCGGCTCCGCATGGGCGGTCTACGAGTAGGCCTCGATGGCAGCTGCGGCCAGCCTCGGCGACACGATCGCGCTGAAGATCCAGGAGCTTCGGCACAGCCTGGACGAGCCACGACCGCTGGTCCGGATCGACAACCGCGAGCATGCCGCGACCGCTCCACTGCAATTCGACACCGTCCTCTCGCAGCTGCACCGCCGCGACTGCCGGGCGATCCCCGCCAACTCGCGTACGGCCCTCTACGGGTTGTGGCAGATCCCTCCCCAGGCCCGCCAGTACGCCTGCCCGGTCTGCCGCCCCGAAGCCCAGGAGCCGGATGAGATGGCAGCCGACGGACCGACCGACTACATCTACGGCCTGCTGTCGGTGCTCGACCAGTTCGGCGGCGTGATCCGCGAACGCGGGCGGGAATACCGCGAATCCGACAAGGGTCGCCAGCTGAAGGATGGGCTTGACGGCGTCTATCACGGGCTGGAGGAGCGCGAGCGAGCGACGCTGCAGGTGGTGCTGAACTCGCTCGACGGCCTCATCGCGACGCTGAGCGACGTGCACCAGGGCCTCGACGCAGAGGCGGGCCAGGCAAACGGCAATGGCAACCAGGCCAACCACAACCATAACCGGAACGGCAACGGCGCCGTCGGAGACGAGTAGGAGAGCACGATGGCGCGGATGTCCCTACGGATTCGGCTTGGCCCGCTCGTCTACTTTCAGGTCGACGGCGACAACTGCACGGAACTGTCCACAGCACTTGAGGGCTTCGAGGAGCTCAACAGTCGCGTCGACGCGATGTGCAGTGACCTCGCAGCCCGGGTTTATCCCGGCGGCGGCACCGATGTGCCGGAGACCTGGCCGCACGATCACGGCGACAACGAGGAGGACGGCTCGTGAAGCACACCGCCCGCCTGTCGATCACCGCGTCGCCGACATTCAACGCCAGGGTTCAGGCCGAGCCGATCTCCTGCAGGTGCGGCCTCGAGGGATCGGTGCACGCCCGGATCGGCGCGATCAACGCGAGGGTCGGCCGCGTGCCGATTGTCCTCGCGGTCCCGTTCCTCGGGGGCGTCCAGACGATCGGCGCCGTTGGTCCTTTTGACGTCAGCACCGACCCGGTCGACGTCGAGATCGAGCGCTTCGAGCTGCATGGCGATTGCGTGCTCGACGGGTTGACCGTCGGTCTCGAGGGAGAAGCCAAAGGCAGCGCCAGGATCGACCTCGATGGCACGCTCGCGGGAAGGGTCGCGCGGGCCTCGCTTGAGTTCGGCGAACCGGACGACGAGGAGGCAGTGCCGTGATCCACCGGTACCGGCACCGGGCCCAGCCGGCGGTCGAGGTGATCCGCCACGTCACCCGCCGAGCCAGGCCCGAGCTCGAGATCTGGCCGCCTCGGGCCGAGCTCACCTTCAGCGACGAGCGCTCTGCCAATCCGGCGAACACGATGGTGCGGTTCGAGGCGACCGTGTTCAACGCGTGCTCGACGACGGTGCGATGGGAGGTGCTCGACCCGGCGGGACACCCCGGCGCCGGGTCGATCGACGAGACCGGGCTGTACCGTGCGCCGGCGTTCGAGGACTCCTTGAACGGCGCCACGGACGTGGTGACGGCGACACTCGTCGAGGATCCGCTGCGAACCGCCTACGCCTGGGTGACGCTCGCCGGGGTCGGGCCATGGCCAACCCCCACGCCGCGGCTGCAGCTGCTTCCCAAAACCGCCTACCTCTACTACCCGGATGGCCACGACAACGACTACATCGACTCGAGCAACACGATGCAGTTCTTCCGGGTGCTGATTCGGGACAGCCCCAGCCAGGTGGTGCAGTGGAGCGTCGACGGCGTCATCCAGGCTGGGCAGACGGGCGATGTGTTTCTGTACGAGGTCAATGGGGGCGGCGCACCGAAGAAGGTGACTGTGCGAGCGCAGGTACAGGGCGAGCCGACGGCGGTCGACACCGCCACCGTGATGCTTACCAACTATTCGTGGCCGGGACTGTGAGAGGAGGTTGAACGATGGGCGACGTCGACGTCACAAACATCCCGCCGATTGACATCGAGCAGGTTTCAAACATCGCGCCGGTCCAGATCGCGAGCATCTCCAAGATCGCGCCGACCGCGATTCACGTCAAGGAGCTCAACCATGTAGCTCCGCTGACCGTCGAATCGCTGCAGGTCGCCGAGGTCCGCAACATCGATCCGGTCAAGGTCGACCGCTTCGACGTCACCTACCTGCCGACAGTCAACCTGACGATCGGCCAGGCGCCGCAGCTCGACCTGAACCTGAGGCAGATTCCACCGTTCGCGGTTGGGCTGCACCAGGACTTGGTGCTGCCATCCGAGTATCTGATCCGCGCTCGGTTCCTCGGGGTCGAGGTACTGCGTCTGGAGGTCAGCGGACGCACCATGATGCACCCGCGCGATCGGGTCCATCGCGAGGTCTCGGCCAGCCACGAGCGCAGCTTCCGCGAGGTGGCCGCGGTCGGCAACCCCGCGATTCCGGTCACCGTCCGGGAGCGGAGCGCCGAGGCGGTTGTCCGCGAGCCCGCGCCAGCGCGGCGACCACACCGCCGGCGCGCACCGCACCCTCGCGCCATCGTTCATGCGGCAGGGATCGGTCATGCGGCCGGCCTACGGGTCAACGCCCATCCGACACCCCTCGCGCGACCGCGTCCTCAGGCCCGCGACTACGAGAGCGCAGTCAGCTCGCTCTAGTTCTGCGGACGATGAGCTCCAGCGAAGCCAACCCCCAGGTCGACGACACCGGCGCTGCCGGGCCGCCGAAGGAGCCACCGGTTCCCGACCTCAGCGGCCGTGCCGAGCAGGTCGGCTCGATCATCGTCAAGACGCTCGACCTCGCCGAGGCTGGGCTCAGCCTCGGCATCACCGTACTGAGTCGCGCCGGAGCAGTCGCTCAGGGAGCGCTGTCGGACCGTATTTCCGGCGACGCGGCCGCCGGCGCGCAGGACGCGCCCAAGTACGAGGAGCCGCCGATCGCTGAGGACTTGGACGGCGGTTCACCACCGCCCGCGGCGACGGCTGACGACGAGGGATTCTTTCTCAGCAACAGGGTGCCGCTCGCACCCGGCGGCGAGGTCCGCGTCTCGTTCTCGATCACCAACGACTCGCTGCTCGAGCCCAAGCGGGTGCAGATGCGGGTCGTGGCGCTGGTCGGCGAGCAGCACGGCGCGTCGATCGAAGAGGGCGCGGTAACGGTGCGCCCGTCGCGCAAGACCATCCAGCCCGTCGACTTCGAAAAGTTCGTCCTGACTGGGACGCTGCCGCCCGCGACTGTACCCGACGTTTACCGGGGAGCCGTGATCGTCCAGTCGACCGACGAGATGAGCATCCCAATCCGGCTGTTCGTGGCGGTGCCGTGAAGGCGTATGACGTGATCGTCGCCGGCGCCGGGCCGTCAGGCACGAGCGTCGCGACGTTCCTGGCGAAGCGAGGCGTTTCCACCCTGGTGCTCGACCGGGCCGACTTCCCGCGTGACAAGGTCTGCGGCGACGGGCTGACGCCGCAGGCGATCTATTGGCTCGACAGGCTCGGGTGTATCGACGAGGTCCTGGCGGAGACGCGGGCATGCATCAAGGACTGCGACCTCTATATCGACGGCCGACGGCTGCTGACCGGTGGCTTTGCCCGGGGCACGGCGTATCCGGACTTCGCGATCCTGCTCGACCGGCGGCGCTTTGACCACATCCTCCTGCGCAACGCGGTTGACGCCGGCGCAGAGTTCCTCGGTGGCCGCACGGTGCGTGAGGTCCGTGTCGGTGTTGACGGAGTGCGCGTGGCGGCCGACGCCGACGGGAAGCGCGAGGAGTACCACGGACGGATCGTGATCGGGGCCGACGGGGTCAGCTCGTCGGTCTCGCGGCAGCTCGGGAACACGCTCAAGGATGGCGTCATGGCCGTGTCGCTGCGCGCCTACTTCGACGGTGTTCGCTGCGACGGTTCGCAGATCAAGGTGTACTTCGACAGACGCTATTTCCCGGGCTATGGGTGGCTGTTCGTCGATGACGACGGCTTTGCGAACGTCGGCCTCGGATACGCCTATGACAGGCAGTTTCCACTGCGTGCGAACCTGCGACGAACCTTCCTGGACTTCCTTGATCGGGAGCTCGGCGGGATGCTGCGTGGTGCTCGCCAGTGCGGGAAGGTCTCCGGTGGCGCCGCCGCGTTCTACCGTCCAAACGCCATCGTCGGCGATCGCGTGCTACTGGTCGGCGACGCTGCCAACCAGGCGGATCCGCTCAACGGCGGCGGAATCCATAAGGCGATGGAGGGCGCCTCGCTCGCCGCCGAGGCGGTGACCCATGCGCTTTCGGTCGACGACTTCTCACAGGCCACGCTCGGGGTCTACGAGCGGCTGTGGCAGGAGCATCTGGAGACCGACTGGAAGACCGCCGAGTTCTTTCTCACGGTCGCAAAGAATCCGGCACTGCGGGAGTTCTGCCTATACCTGTTGACCCAGATCGGGCACCTGACGACCGCTGATGAACGCTTCGAGGAGTTTGCCAGCGGGGTCTTCAGCGGCGCCATCGCGCAGAGCGCGTGTCTGTCGCCGATGGCTTTGTACAGAGCGTTCCCAAAGAACCCCGAGACCTGGATGTCGCTGGTGACGCGCGGCGAGCATGGCGTGACCGCCAACTCCGCAATCTTGGCCGGCGGCGCCGCAGATAGCCTCGCCCGCGCCGCCGTGCGGATGGTCCGCGACCCGCTGCGAACGCTCGACTGGGGCCTAGAGGTCGCCGGCAGCGCGGTGTCGCTGGCAGGCCGCGGAGTAACCGAGCCGCCCGGGACGGCGGTCGAACATCAAACCGTGCCGGCTTGGGCCGCGGCACCGGGAAGGACCTGAGCAATGAAGATCGTCAGTTCGGTGGCCAACGTCATCAACCAGGCGGCAGGGGAGTTGATCGACAACCAGGTGACGACCAAGCTGTCCGACGCCGCCGGCTCGGTGGTGTCCTCTTCGTTCTCGATCCTCGAGGACGTCCTGCAGATCGTTCGCGACCAGACAACGCAGAACCCAAGTCCCTAGGCGGTTAGGGCGACCGGATCCGCAAGCCAACGAGTTAGGACCAGCTGCCATGTGTCATGACCATCATCACCACTGTCATCAACCCCATCACCGCGAGGGGTGGATGCTCAGCCCTTACGAGCTGTCAGTGTCATCGGGCGGTGCGGACACCGCGGAGGCGCTCGTCGGGGGTGCCTCGACCGTACACCTGTCGCTCGAGTACCTCGTCGACAGCGGCGCCTCAGCCCCGTCGATCTCAGTTACCGCCGCGTCATCGACCGGGAGTACATCGACCTTCACCGAGACGCCACCGGCGACGGGCTACCAAGTCAAGCGTCACTTCATGAACATCGAACCGGGGACCAAGGTGACGATCAACGCGACGGATGCGACCGCAAGACTGCGGTGGTGCGAGTCGTTCTGCTGCTGAGTCGCGACATGAGGATTGGGGAACGAACAAGGGCGAAACGAGGACCAGGAGACGATATGCACAGAGGACACGCAGGACCGATGTACACGGGATTCGCGCCGGCGCGGCCGATGGGATTGGTCGACCACCATCATCGAGGTCACGGGGGCTCGGGCTTCTGCTCGGGCTGCGGACACCCCAACGCATCCTGCTGCTGCTCCTGTCGCGAATGCCGAAGGGAATCACGGGACCTGCTCGTGCAGGCGACCAGCACTCGGGCGAAGCTCGCGGATGACCCTGCGCTTGCCGATGCGGTCCGGCGGATGTCGGTGTTGAGCGTATATTCGAGCTTGAGCTCGAAAGCGAGCGAGCAGGACGAGGCGACGCCTGAGGCCAACGTGTCAGCCGTCGGTATCGTGGCGCGAAACGCAGCGATGGGGCTCGGCAGCGCCTTCATCGGTGGCGGCTGCTGCGTGCACCTGTCGGTCGAATACACACCCACTTCCACCGTCAACGGTTTGGTCGCGATCCTCGTTCAGGACAGTAATGACACGACCCTGGCCTGGATCAAGCAGGTCATCGCCGGACGCGGCTACCAGATCAAGGAGGGTGTCGTCACCACCAAACCGGGCGCTCAGCTGACGGTGCTGGTGGTTGGAGCCACTGCTCGAGTGCGCTGGTGTGAGGTGTTCAGTTGCTGCTGATCGTTGACCGTAAAGGAGCTCCAGATGTCCACGACTGATCCGCCGACCCCCAAACCCAAGAGGCCGGCGCGGGGAGGAGCGCGGGCGCGGGCGGCTAGCAAACCGTCGACCGCCCAGGCGGCGGCGAGCAAGCCGTCGACCGCCCAGGCCGAGTTCGCCAACTACAAGGACCGGCTGGCGCAGCAGACCGCCATGGTCAGCGACAGCTCCTCGACCGGGACGGCTGGCGCGAGCGCGCCGTTCGCGTCGCCGCTGCCGGCCTCCGGGATCCCCGCCTGGTCGCTGCAGCCGCCTGAAATCTCACACCACCCAATCCCTGGTCCGCCGCCAAACATCGACCCCGGAGCCTTTGCCGACGACGTCGGCACGACGATTCGGCTCGGCGTCTGTGTGCTCAACACAGCCCTGTCCGGCGGGTTGCGCGTTCTGACCGGGATTGGAGAAGCGATCTGGCGCGACGAGGACTGCGGGTGCGACGAGTGCCGCGGCGTGCGTGCCTACGATTGCTGCACGGTCCTCGCCAGTGACTGTGGCTGTGGGTGCGGCGGAGAGTGCGGCTGCGGGTGTTGCGAACCTAGCGTCGGCAGCTGCTGCTGAACGAGCCGCACCACGACGGCTCGGCGCTCTACCTGTTGGAGCGCCCGCAACAACCCGGAGATCGCGTGACGGTGAGGCTGCGGGTGCCCGGAGCCGCGCAGCCAGACGCCGTGTTCGTCCGCTACGTTCATGACGGCGAGGCACGATTCGCCCCGGCCGAGATCGATGAACGGATCGAGTCGGAGACGTGGTGGCGCGCCAGCTTTCGCGCCTGGAACCCGAGATCACGATACCGCTGGCTGATCTCGGGCGGGCCACATGGCTACGCCTGGTTGAACGGCGTCGGTGTGGTCGGGCACGATGTCCCCGATGCGGATGACTTCGTCATCGGCTTTGACCAAGGTCCCGAGTGGCATCGCTCGGCGATCGTTTACGAGATCTTCCCCGATCGGTTCGCCTCCTCCGGGTCAGCCCTCGAGTCTCCGCCGTGGGCGATTGCTCGCCCCTGGGACGCACGCCCGGCGGGGCGCGGGCCGCGAAACGCGCTCGAATGGTTCGGTGGTGATCTGCGCGGAATCGAGCAGCGCCTCGGCCACGTCACTGGGCTCGGTGCCAGCACGCTCTTCCTTCGCTCGGTGTTCCCGGCCTCGAGCACTCACCGCTACGACGTTCTGAGTTTCGACGAGATCGATCCGCTGCTCGGCGGCGACGCGGCGTTCAGTTCACTCCTGCGGGCCGCGCACGCCCGCGGCCTGCGGGTGGTCGGGGACCTGACCACCAACCACACGGGCGACCGGCATCCGTGGTTCGATGCGGCGAGCGGCGACGCGAGCGCGGCTGAGCGGGACTTCTACCACTTCGATCCGTCGCTGCCATCAGGCTACGAGACCTGGTTTGACGTTCCTTCGCTTCCAAAGCTCGACTGGAGCTCGGAGGAGTTGCGACGGCGGATGGCCGAGGTCGCGCGCCGCTGGCTCGAAGCCGGGCTCGACGGCTGGCGGATCGACGTGGCGAACATGACCGGCCGCCGTCACGACCATGATCTCCACGACCAGGTCGCACGGACGCTGCGCGCGGCCGTGACGCAGGCACGTGCTGACGCGGCGCTGATCGCCGAGCACTGTCACGATTTCCGCGGCGATCTCACCGGCGACGGCTGGCACGGCGTGATGAATTACGCTGGCTTCCTGCGGCCCTTGTGGCAGTGGCTGCGGAGCGAGGGTCTCCCGACGGAGGTTGGTCATGGCTCCCACGGCATCCCGGTCGGACTGCCCGCGCTGGGAGGCGAGGAGCTCGTCGCGACGATTCGAGCATTCCGGGCTGGCGTGCCCTGGGCCGCACTCGAGCACTCCTGGTCGCTGCTCGACAGTTGCGACTCGGCGCGCTTTCGGACGGTCGCGGGCGATCGCGAGCATCACCTCGTCGGCGTGGCGTTGCAGATGACGCTGCCGGGGGTGCCGATGATCTGCGCGGGGGACGAGGTTGGACTCGAAGGCGACTGGGGCGAGGACGGCCGCAGGACGATGCCGTGGAACCGCGATAACGAGTGGGACAGCTTGCTCGAGCAGGGTTACCGCAGGCTGATCGCGCTGCGCCGCTCCTCGCCCGCGCTCGAGGCGGGCGGGCTGCGGTTTGTGCACGCGGACGCGGACGTGGTCGCTTACCTGCGCGAGCTGCCCGGGGAGCGGATCCTGTTGGTCGCGAGCCGTGGCGCGCATCGGCCGCTGCGGATCCCGCTTCGGACGCTCGGCGCGAGCGGGCTCGATGCGGTCTATGGGTGCGAGGCTGAGGTCGTCGGCGGGGCTACAATCGTGCCGGCCGAAGGGCCGTCGTTCGGCGCTTGGCGTCTGCGGGACGGCCGGGTCCCGAGCGATTCGATGTAGGAACTGCCAGGTGTGTCGGTCAGCCGGCGTGGTTATGCCACGGGTCGCGCTCGGCTCAAATCCCGGAACGGGTCACCCTCACTTGGTGCTCGCCGGAGGCAATCACCTCGTCAGGTTCGATGACGAGCTGGCGGCCGACGGCGCCACCTCGCCGGCCGGTCTGGAGGTCGACCTCGTAGAGCCGCAGGATACGAACGAACTCGACACCCTCGAACGCATTGACGATCGCGTACAGCTCGCCCTGGTTGAGAGACCGTCCAAGCGGCCAGCCGCCGGCCAGCTGGCCGGCGGCTCCTCCGATCAGCGGGTTGAGGTAGGCGTACAGTGCTCGACTGACCTGGCGCGCGATTCGACGTGAGTCAGCATGGCGCCCAACCTCCAGGTTGACGATCACCGAGACCCCGCGAAACTGCATCGGGAGCAATGTCACGGGCATCCCTGCGAACTTGCGCGCATCGAGGTAGCGGCGGACCTCGTCGAGCAACGACGCATCGGGGGTCAGCTCGTCGAACTCGAGTCTTCGATCGGCGGGGTCGACTCGCGGCAGGATCCGGAGCGTAACTCCGGGCTCGGGAACCGCAACGAACTGCGCGCGCGCGACCCGCGGCGTGGACTGGGTGGCGAGGAACTCGTAGTCCTCCGCGGTCACCGCTCGATATCGGGTGCGAAGCTCGCGCGTCGATCGCTCGCGTAGCGACTGCAGCGGCTGCGAGTCGACCCCGCCACGCGCTGGCTCGAGATTCGTCACGGACGCCACCCCCGGCACCGCGCTCCGAAGGATCGTCAGCCGGTCGGCATCCAGGTTGCCGCCGCTGCCGCCGCCGTGGCGATAGCGCGAGATACGGACGGCCGCGCCCTTGGGCGGAATCGCCCCCCACAGGCTGACGCCGCCGACACGGTCGCGCAACGCTGGCCCGAGCCGAATCTGGCCGTGAACGCGATCGAGCAGAAAGTGGCGGTCATCTGGCCCGGATCCGGCAAACGTGTCGCGCTGTTCCCACGGCTCCCAGTCACCGCTTGGGGTCTGCACCTCGAGCGTCTCCTCGTCGCCGAGCGCCAGCAGCGGGGTGTGGCGCGTGGAGAACATCTGGCCGGGGGATCCGTCGCTGACGCCGAGCTGTTCCTCGATCTCGAGTGTCGAGTTCTCGGCCAGCAGCTGCGCCCCGACCACTGCCGCGGTGATCTGGTAGATGCTGGGCGGCTGCGTGTAGGCGGCGGGCTCGCCGCTGACCCTCGTCGTTTCGGCGATCCTGCAGCGGACCCAGTGGAGGCGGCGCCCGGCGACCGATTCGATCCCCGACGTCGGCGGGCACTGAACGTCCACGGTCCCAGATCCGTAGTTGAACCCGCCTGTCAGGTCCTCGATCACCTCGAGCTCGGCCCACTCCCCCTCTCCCTGGCTGCTCTCCCAGCGGAGCGGCGGGTCGTCCGGCTTGACCCCGGCGCCGCGAGCGGTCGACGCCTCGATCGAGACGCGCAACAGCAGTGAACTGACGCTGTGCTCGAAGCCGAGATACAGGGCATCGTCGACCTTCGGGGTCGCATGAAACGGTGGCTGCTCGGGTCCCGGCGGGTAGGCCACGCCATCGGCGACGCCGATCTCAGTTAGCGTCTTGTCGCGTTGGACGACGTAGGTCGTAGGCCGCACCGGCATGATCGTGAAGTCCCGTTGGGTCGTGAACACGATCGAGTCGTCAGCTGCTGTGCGGAGCGTGCCCACCTCCGTCCCAGCCCGGAGCACGGTCACGTCGGTCGCCGGCGCGCTCAGCCTCAGGCGGATCTGGGTCCTCGCGGCGGACGGACCCTCGAGCTGGACGCCGAGAGTGTCGAGCAGCGAGAGATGCAGCTTCGTCGGGACCTCCGCCAGGCGATCGGCGACGAGCTCCGTCATCCACGAGAAGAGCTCGATCAGTGTCCCCGCAGGATCTCCGCTCGAGCCGTTCGTGAGCTCAGGACACGCGACCATCAGCCTGCCCTGCACGTCGGCGACGAGCTCCGACCGCCGGCGAGCGTCCAGCCGGAGCTCCTCCATCACTCCTCCTCCGCCGGAATCACGTAGAACGGGTAGACGAGGTTGTAGAGGCGGCTCGTGGTCACCACCCGATAGCTGATCGTGATCGGTAGCCGTCCTCGATCTGCCTGGCCGAGATCGAACTCGATCTCCTGCACGTCGATCCGCGGTTCCCAGCGCGCGAGCGCTCGACGGACGGCGGCGTCGACCCGCCCTACCATCTCCGCGTCGATCGTGTCGAACACGAGGTCGTGCACCGCGCAGCCGAACTCCGGTCGCATCGGCCGCTCGCCCGGTGCGGTGCCGAGGATCAGGCGGATCGCCTCTTCGATGTCCTCGACACCGCTGGTGAGCGCAAGCAGGCCCCGCTGGTCCGTGCGCAACGGAAACGAGATCCCCGACCCGATCAGATCGTTCCCGGGCGGCTTTGACACCGGAAAGCTCATCCGAGGCTGATCATCGGGCCGCTCACCGTCACCCCGCTGGACGACACCTGGATCTGCGATCCACCGCACGTAATCGTCACCGACGACTGCCCCTGAATCGTCAGATCGCCGTTCGACTGGATCGTCACCCCTTGGCCGGTCACCTGCACCTGGCCCTGGTCATTCAACGTCGTGCCGTTCTGGACATTGATCGTCAGAGCACCCTGGCTCGTCAGTTTCATGTCCTGCTTGGAGGTGGCGACGATCTCCTGGTCGCTGAGCAGGCAGAACGAACCGTCCTGGCCGTGCGTCAGATCGTCGCCTGGCGTGTCGACGCCGTTGAACAGCGAACCGAGTACATAAGGACGGGTCGTATCCTCGTGTTCGAAGCCGACGAGCACCTCCTCGCCGACCACCGGAAGCATCATCACACCCCGCGCGTTCCCCGCGCTGACGGACGCGATCCGCGCCCAGTTGCCCTCGACGTCGTCGCCCAGCGCCGGGTACTTCACGCGGACCCGGCCGAGCCCATCGGGATCGCTGTTGTTGGTGACGATTCCGAGTACGAGCTGAGAGCCGAACGGCGATACGCCACTGCCGTGGGGCCCGCCTACCGAACCAAGCAGCGTGTGCGCTGAAGAGTTGGCAAAGCGAGT
Organism: uncultured Solirubrobacterales bacterium; assembly: GCA_963805095.1. Classification (GTDB taxonomy): domain Bacteria; phylum Actinomycetota; class Thermoleophilia; order Solirubrobacterales; family Solirubrobacteraceae; genus Palsa-465. The sequence goes on along the minus strand of CAWDSW010000003.1, from coordinate 609,716 downwards.
CTCGTAGGTGCTGCCACCCCGAAGCACGTGCGTGACCGCGGCGACGCGATAGGTGCCACTGTACTTGTTGCCGAGTCCCGACACCTGAATCGCGATCCCGGTCTTGATGTCCGGGTTCCCCGGAGTTACTCCCTCGGCCGCGATGTAACCGTTGGCCAACTTGTCGAGCAACGCTTGGGCAACGGCCGACCCTTCCGATTGCGTCTTGACCGGCTCGCTGGCGATGTGCATCGGCTCAGCCGAGAACGCGTTGGCGATGGTCTCGCGATCAACGCCGATCTCGGCGACCTGATCTGCTGTGTCGGCCGTCACCGAGATCGCCTGCTTGGTCTTCGGATCCTGTGTGGCAAGTGTCACCTCCTGGACCTGCTGCGAGGCGGTGACGCGTGGCGCGAACGAACGCAGCGTCGTCGGCCATTCGAGCTGGACCGGATCGTCGGCGACGGGCTTTCGGAAGTGGGCGATCGTGTCCTCGACGACGAACTCGAAGCCGACGCGTTCGGCGAGACGCCAGATGAAGTCCCAATCGGTCTCGTTGTCCTGCTGCACGAACTCGTGTGGATCGCCGCTTGAGTCGCAGTCCGGACTGAATCCTGCCGCCTGCACGATCTTTGTGACGATGTCGCTCGAGGTCATGTTCTGGAAGGTCTGCGCGCGCCGCGAGCGCATCAGCACGTGTGAGCGATCGTAGCCACGGCAGAGGAGCTCGACGCCGCCGGCGCCGAAGTTCATCTCCAGTGACACGATCTGGCCGTTGAACAGGGATCGAGTGGTGAGATCGTCGGCCGCGCCGAGCTTGACCTCGAGTGTCTGGCCGATATCGAACGGGTTCTCGTCGATCGGCTGGTCCCCGCCGGGCGGCCCTTTCTCATAGCCGACCGCGAACGTGCACGTGTCCGGTAGCCGCAGGTAGCTCTGGATCTTGATCTCGCGAACCTGCTTGGCGAGCGACGGGTCGATCGCCTGTCCCCCAACGAGGATCGTGTACGTGGCAACGTTGTGCTCGCTGCCGCCGTTCGTAGCACTCACGTGTCTAGCCTCGGAATCGCCAAGGAGGTGCCGCGGCGCAGACGCAACGGATCATCGATCTCGTTCGCCTCGGCGATCGTCCGCCAGCGTGTCGGATCCCCGTACGATTCGTAGGCGATCGAGTGCAGCGAGTCGCCATCCTGGACGATGTGCGACCGCAGGCCGGCCGTCCCACGCGTCGTCGGGTTCTGGGCCTGCCCGGGCGGCGAGGTGTCATCGGCCTGTGCCAGCTCGAGGTCGACGAATGCTCTCACCGGATCGCCGTTTGGGTGAAACAGTGCGTACTGGATCGAGATCGACAGGGGCGCGGCCTTTGGTAGCTGCGTGGCGCCCCAACTGAAGGTGATGAACTTCGGCGGCTGACCGTTGCCGTGCATGGCCTTCATCAGAGCGTTCGCCTGGTCCTTGACCGACTGATCGGGTGCCTGCAGAGAGACGTCGAGCAACAGGCTCACCGAGTAGACCATCGGCATTCCGCCGCCGAACTCGGGCTTTGCATAGTCCTTGCTCTGATTGGGCTTGTAGGTCCAGATGTTCGTCTTCGAGATCCGGTAGCTCTCAGGGTTGAACGCACATTGGATCGTGTCGCCCCCCTCGATTTGGAGCTTTGCGTTCTGAAATCCCTGGGGGACTGGCATGTCAGGCGCTCAGCGTGAGACCCGAGTGCGCAATCTCGAGCGTCTCGCCCCACGTCTGCGGGTTGTTGTTGTCCGAAAGCAGCTGCGGGCCAGACCAACGAACGGGGATCGCGTCCGCGAAGGTGAATTTGCGTGCGGTCTCGGTCAGATCCCCCTGTTTCGCTGTCAGTGTCAGCGTCATCTCCTGCGGCTGTGCCTGATCGTGCGTCTTCATAAACCACTGGAGAAGCGTCGCATCGTTCACCAAGCCCCACGAGCACACGAGGTTGGGGTAGGTGACACGGCCGGGTAGCCGGTGCACGAAGTCGTTGTTCCCTCCCTCTCGGTATTCGAGCACCTCGAAGCTGACCTCAAGCCCTGACAGGCCCTTGAAGATCCCAAGAAAGGTCGACTTGCCGGTGATGTTCGGAAGGTCCAGTACAACGTATTGGGGAAACGCAGGATCGGACATCGAGACTTAGAAAGGGTGGTCAATGAGCTGGCCGAGTTGCTCCTGCTCCTGCCGCACGCGGGCCAGCACCTCTGAGTAGATCAGATCGGAGTCGTGCCCACCTTCGCCCGAGCTACCGGCGCCGCCCCCGCTCGCTCCGGCGCCGCCGCTCGAACCCGAATCCGGCGCTCTGGCGAGGACGGGCGCGCCTGCGCGGGAGAGTGGCGCGCGCGACAGACTCCGAACGCCCGCTGGAGGCGGGACGGAGGCCAGCGATGCCGGTCGCGCCGGCGCCGCCGCTGGGACCAGCGGGGCTGGCGCTGAGGCGGATGTCGCCGGTGGCGCATGCGCGGCCGGTGCTGCATGTCCTGAGAAGAAAGCCGGCTGGGATGGTGCCGGAGGACCTGGGGCGGGCGATAACAGTGGGGCCAAACGCGACGCAGGCTGTGGTGGCAACGACGCCGGCGCAGGCTCCTCGTTTAGTGCTCCATACGGTGGTGGAACGGAAGGCGACGGTGCTGGGACCGACATGACGGATCTTGGGGCCGGGGGCCGAGTGGCGAGCGCAACTGGAGGCCTATGTGCGGCGCGACGATCCTCAGCGATTGGTTCTCCCGAAATGAATGTGTGGCGAGGCTCGGCGGAGAAGGGCGGCGGAGCCCCAGGCCGGGTGACTGAACGCGGGCCAGCATCGGTGCTTGCGACAGCCCCGACGGGACCTACGGCCGCGGGTGTCGGACCGTGCCGCTGCAGCGCGTTCAAGACCTGCCGCACAAAGCTACCGCCCTGACCGCGACCGCCCGGGGGCGGGGTTCTGGACGGCGCCGATCTGTCATCGGACCGTCCTGCCCGAGCCGGTCGGGCCGAAGCGCGGACGACCTGCGCGTGCGGTCGCTGCGCGGCGTGACTGTCCTTGACCGGACGTTCGACAGGCACAGGCAGGTCGCGCCGCGCGGGCTTTTCGGCCGCGCGCATCGTTTTGACGGCGGCCTGAAGTCTGACGCGCGATCGGGTCCGACCACTGACCGCCGCGACGGGCACCGCGGGGGCGCCCTCGATGTCCGCCTCCGGCGGCCGGAGCGCCCCGGCATTCGGCGGCGATGGAATTCCCGGCCGACGGTGTTCCGCCGAATGCTCCGCGGGTGCGCCCGACACGGATGAGATCACTCGCGCCGCGGTCGCCCGTTCCGGCGGTGCCGAATCCGGCAAGGGCCCTGCGGCGTCGGCCGTCGACCGACGTGGCGGTTCAGCGACCACCATCGCCTCTGGCGACGGGTCGACGACCCGCATCGCCTCTGGCGGCGGGTCGGCTACCGGCGTCCGCTCCAGCGGCGCTTCGGCGACCGGCGCCTCCAGTGGGGGGTCGGCGACTGGCGGCGGTTCAGCGACCACCATCGCCTCTGGCGGCGGTTCGGCGACCCGCGTCGGCTCCAGCGGCGGTCCGGCCGGCGCCGCCTCCAGCGGCGAGTCGGCGACCGGCGCCGCCTCCAGCGGCGAGTCGGCGACCGGCGCCGCTTCCAGCGGCGGTTCGACGACCCGCATCGGCTCCGGCCGCCGTTCAGCGACCCGCATCGGCTCCAGCGGCTGCTGGACGATCGGCATCGATCCCTCCGGCTGCTCGGCGGCCGTGGCAACCCGGCGATCCCCGAGCCGCCCAATCACCGCCGTGGGTGTATCCACGCTTACGGAACTTGTCTGACGAGACGCTGATTCACGGCCCGGCGCCGACAAGACTGATGGGGAGATGACGGAACCCTCCACCTCGCTGGAACGGGTAAGAGACGTCGTCGGGTTTCGCAGCGCCCTGGCCATCGAGTCCGTGATTCGCCTGATGAAACCGCGTGTCGGCGGCCTGGCCGACTGCGCCGGCGACCGGGCCGACTCCGCCGGCGATAGGGCGGAGGCGAGCGCTCCCGGTTGACGCCGGCGGAGCTCCACGCGGGGGCGCGGGCTCGTCGGGGCAGGTCCATCGGCGCTGGGGCGCGCGAGCGAAGGCCTTTGATGCGGCCCCGCGGCCATCGCCTGATCACTCCCGATGGTCGCCTGTGCGTCGCGAGCTCCTTCGTCGGACGCGGCGGTGGCGCGCTCGGGCCGAACCACGGTCGCCGGGCGCCGGGGTACGGTCGGGGCGCCCGACCCGAGCGGCCCTTGTGACGCCTGATCAGCAGCGGCCCGGGTGACCTCGGGCGAGACGATCGGTGAGCTGGCCCCTTCGCCGCTCTGTTGTGCGTGTCGGGCCGCTATGCCGTCGTTCGATACGGTCGTCGGGCCGGGCCGTTCCGCGCCGGCGTCCTGGCGCGCTGAAACGGTCTCAGGCAGGGGGGCTGGCGAGTCGGCGGCCTCCGCCTGCATCTTGTCTGCGGGGCGCGGCGGTGCTGCGTTCGCTTCGGTAGGCGCTTCCCCGACACCGACGGATCCGGCCGGCGGGTCGAGGATGACGTCGACACCCGGCGGGCCGGGTACGGGCAGCACCGGTTCCGCTCGGACGCTGGCAGCCGCTGGCTGCGGTGCCGTCATGACCGGCCTGACGGTGGTGCCCGGCTCGGCCGTGGCGCCCGGCTCAGCCGTCGTGCCAGGCTCAGCCGTCGTGCCAGGCTCAGGCGTGGTGCCAGGCTCGGGCACGGTGCGCGGCTCGGCTGTGGTGGAGGGCTCAGCGGCTGGTGCCGCCGGACGGGCGGCCAGCGTCGGCGGGGGCGCTGCCGGCGGCTGCTCGTTCGCTGGTGGCTGCTCGCTCGCCGATGGTGTCGCCGTGACGCCGGTGACTGCTGGCGGTGAGGCGTTCGGTTGTGGCGGCGGCGCGGAGCCATGTGAGATCGGTTCCTCGGCCCGCTGATGAACCGCTGTGTCCGACGACAGCGGGGGCGCCGGCGGCGTATCGACAACGTCGTCGGAAGCTTGTTGAACAGCCGCCGCAGGTGAGGTGCTCCGGGTGCTGTTTCGCGGTTCGTCGTCGGCGACCTTGACCTCGGCGGCGTCCGGACCGCGCACGGACGGTTGCGGGCGCTCTCGCTGCGGCGGCGCGGACTCGACGCTGGGCGGCTCCCGTTTGGGCCTTGGTTCTGGCCTCGGACTGAGGCGCCTGGCTGGCCCCTGGAGGTTTCTCGGGGCTCCTGCGTCGCCTTCGAGAATCCGCACGTTGCGGCGAGGTGTCGCGGTCGCCTCGCCGCTGCTCACGGTCGCGGCAAAAGCCTCAGCGCTGCTTGCTGTGGCGGCTTTGGTCGGGGCGCCTGTCGCCGAATCTGCGTCGTCGAGTTCAGGCACCAGACCGGTTGAGCCGTCATCGGGACCGGCCTCTCCGGGCTCGACTCTGGCAACGGTCGCGGGTTCCGCCGGCGGTGAAGGCACCGGCGATGATCCGAACATCGTTTCGAATATTGCGTCCGGCAGTCCGTACTTGGCCTGCATTGCTCGGCGAAATGCCGGGTCCGGCGCGGCGGGCATGGTTCCACTCGCAGGCATGCCAGGCTCGAACCCGGCCGCGGCGCTCGCACCCGCTGCGATCCTAGGCGCGGGCGAGGCGATCATCGCGTCGCGACCCTCGGCTGCGTCGTCCCAACGAAGCGCGACGTCGGCCGCTCCGAGGGCGGCCCGCCGCGCCAGTACACCCGGCCGGGCAATCCGCGTCGAAGCGCGTAACAGCTTGGGGGCACGCGCTTCCATCACCCGCGCTCCCAAACGCTCGCCGCGTCTGGCGTGTGCAGTGAGCCGAGCTGCCAGCGCAATGCCGCGCATCCCGATCGGTGCCCGCAGTCGACCTGGTGGCTGCGCGCTCACGCGGCTCCAGTCGGCGCGCCGCCCGCCAGCTCGTCGGCCTCAGCAAGAAAGCGACATCGGTCGGCGTGCTCCAGATCGAGGATCGTGTCGAGCTGCCAATGGAAGTGATACGCGAGTTTGGCCGCCTCCGCGAGCAGCCGCTCCGGAGACGGCCTCATCATTCCCCCAGGCGACTGTCCTCGATTTCGGTCAGATCCACCTCGAAGCGATGCGCACAGTCGGGGCAACTGACGATTCCGACAACCTCCCCGTCGGTGTTGATCCGCTCGTACAGCCGCTGCAGGTGGTCGAAATCCGCCGCATAAAGGTTCTCGATCAACGCCGGGGTGATCTCGGTCACAGTCCCGATCTGCACCACTGTGCGTGCGAGCAGTAACACAGACAGGTAGGCCGCGTTCTGCCGGACCTCCACCTCCCGGAGCGGCTCGATCTCGTCCCGCGCCGTCGCGAGTCGCATGACCCCCGAGCGATGTACCTCGCCGCGCTCGTCGACGTACCCTCGCGGCAGCGTGAATTCGATCTGTGTCTGCATCTAGTCTCGATCAAAGCGGCGTGCCGCCCGAGGAGCCCTGCAGCTGCCACGTATCTGCGGAGATCGTCGCGTTGATCATCAGCACCGCGTTGGAGTTCGCATCTGACGCCGAGTGGCTGAAGCTCGTCAGCAGCGCGCCGGTCCCCGCCCACTGGAACAAAGCTGCGTTGGTCGAATCCATGAATACCACGGTGATGTTTGCCTTCTTGTCGGTGATCGCCTTGGTGGGATCCGAGATCAGATTCATCCAGCTCGCCAGAACGTGGTTCGGATCCCAACCCTGTGACAGGGTCAGCGTTCCGTACTTCGGCTGCATGACAGCCGGGATAACGGTCTCCGGGGCTCCCTTGTTTCCGTGATATATGAACGGTGGAGCCTCGATCGACCAATCCGGCGGCTTACACGACGTGAACAGGAGATTCTGCATCGCGCTCGGATCGACGTTCTGGAGGTTCGCGCCCGTGATCGACACGCTCACGTGCGTGACGGTGATGACTGTGGGAGGAGTGGCGCCCATCGGGTTCTCCTTTCGTGTCTATTTGGGTTCGGGACTCACTCTTCGACTTCGGCGCCGCCGCCGCCGGTGAACTGGCTCAGGCGGAAGATCACGAACTCTGCCGGTTTGACGGGCGCGATCCCGATCTCGCAGATGACCTGACCAGCCTCGATGATCTCGGGCGGGTTAGTCTCGGCGTCGCACTTGACGTAGAACGCCTCGGCCGCCGAAGCGCCGAACAGCGCGCCACTGCGGTGGACGCGTGAGAGGAACATGCTGACGTTCGTCGCGAGACTCGCCCACAGTCGCTGGTCGTTGGGCTCGAACACGCTCCACTGCGTACCGAGCATGATTGACTCGGAGACGTAGTTGAATAGGCGCCGGACGTTGATGTAACGCCATTCGGGATCGCTTGACAGCGTCCGCGCTCCCCAGATCCTGATCCCGCGGCCGGGGAACGCGCGGATGCAGTTGATCCCATTGCGGTTGAGCTCTCCCTGCTCGGCTTGCGTGATCTGGAAGGCGAGCCCGTTCGCACCTCGGATCACCTCGTTCGCCGGCGCCTTGTGGACGCCGCGTGTGTCGTCGACCCGAGCCCAGACGCCCGCGATATGGCCCGACGGTGGGACCCGCATCGGCCGCTTCGTCAGGGGGTCCATCACCTCAATCCAAGGCCAGTAGAGGGCAGCCATCTTCGAGTCGTAGCCCGCGGTGTTCATGCGCCACTCGAGTACCTCCTGCGGGAGCATCCCGTTGGGGGTGTCGAGGATCACCATCCGGTCACCCATCAGCTCGGCGTGGGCGATCATCTTCCCCTGGAGATCACGCATCTGTGAGCCATCGCCATTAAGGCTGACGATGTCGGGCATGACCAGCATGGTGACCTCGTCGAGGGCCTCGGTCCCGCCCATCCCACGACGCGTTGCGACGTCGCCTTCGAAGTCGTCTGCGGTCACCTCGCTGGCCGGCACGGACGGTGCGGTCAGCGAATACGTCCCCGTCGCGACTCGACCGTCCGGCAGTGCACCGGTCTCCTCGATCCGGATCAGTTTGGAGCTCGCGTTGATCTTGGTCGCAACGTGCTGACGGCCCTTCTTCAGCGTCAGACCGGGGTACTCTTCCCGGTCATCTCCAGCGCTGACCGTGACCTTGTAGGTCGGCTCCCCGGGCTCCTTGCCCTCTGCCTGCGGTTCTTCGGCGATCTCGACCTGGATCGGGGCTGTGACGGCCGGAAGGGCGACTGCGCTGAAGGCCTCGACGCCCTGGTCGGCGGCGGCCGGAAGCGCTGCTCGCGCCGCCGGGGCCTCGCTCTGGTCGCCGACGCGAATGATCCACGCCAGCGAACCGCCGTTCATGAGATAGCCATAGACGGCGTGGGCTGTGAACGAGCCCTCCATGAACGGGCCGTTCTCCGGGTTCTCCCGGTCGCCGAAGATGGTTGCGAACTGTGTCCAGTTCGAAATCCGCATGGGGGTGTTGATCGGACCTCCAGGCAGGAGGCCGACAAATGCCGCGACAGCCGTCGCCACACCCTCAATAGGCTTGCTTCCAGAGGAGACCTCCTCGACGTACACGCCGGGAGTCAGGTATGTAGGCATTTCACTCCTTACGGGCCGACGAGGGCGATATCAAGCTCGGTCATGAAGCGAGCTCCGGCTGGCCGCAGCAAGCTGCGACGCTCCTGCGTCGGTGTCTCTGACAAGCAGTTCCCGGTGCCCATAACTGCCAAGCCCACGGGATCGTAACGTCTTGGTAGTCGCCGCGCAAAAAGGCGATAAGTGGTAGATCGGACCGTGGCGCCGGCCGCCGGCTGGCCGCCTACCGGCGGCGTCGCGGAGGCGTGGCGGCGAGCGTCAGATCGCATGCCTCGCCGGGAACCTCGAGCGTCCTCTGGGCTTCCTCGCCGTCGACCGTTCGCGCGATCACGCGATGCGATCCTGGTCGCATTCTCGTGAAGTGGAATCTTCCCTCGCTGTCCGTCGCCGCCCACCGACCCAAGTCAGGCAGCGCGACCCAGGCTCCCGAGATCGCCGAACCGTCCGCTGCTGTGACGGTGCCACCGACGCGATGGAGTTGCTCCACCGTCGAGGCGGGGGCATCCCGATTCAGTGTGCGCACGGTCGTGGTCCGGACCTCCGGGCCACGCTCGTATCTCGCTCCCGATTCGATCTCGATCTGGACGACGAGATCGATCGACGCCTTGTACTGGCCTCCAACCGATGTCCAGAAGTCCGCCTTCTCCTCGCGTGGCCTGCCGACTGAGGTCTCCGCCTTGGCGAGCGTGCTCTTTGCACCCTCGCCGATGACATCGGCCGGCACCTCCGAGTATGAGAAGAGGATCGCGAGTACCTGCGAAAGAAGTCTGTGCTCGTCCTCGACCGCTCTGGTCCAGGCGGTCACGGCGTAGGTCAGTTCCAGGCTGAGAGGCGGATCGACGATCACCGCATGCCCGTTGTCGCGCCATTCGCTCGCGGAGGCCTGGGCGCGGTCCAACGCTTCCCGGAGGTCATAGAGGAACAGGTCGACCGTCGGTCCGGTGAGCTTCCCCGACCATTCCTTGGCCGGCGCATCGAACGCGATTTCGACCCCGTCGAAGCCGTGGCTCCGGAGCTCTCGGAGCAGCAGCGTTCGCAGCGCCTCGTCGAGATCGGCGATCGCCGTGTTGAGTGGGACATCGACGACCTTCGCCACGCGACGCAATCTACTCGTGCCGATTGGACTCGGCAACGCCCGGTCGGCTCGTAACGGGCTTCGTGCCCGCCGTCCCACCGGCCAGGGGTTCGAGATAGCTTCGCGCAGCCGCGTACGAACGAAGCTCTGGGTACGCTGACGCCGGGATCGCAACCTCGAACGTCTCCTCGATGACCGCGATCAGCATCAGGGCGTGAAGCGAATCCCACTCCTGCGTCGTTTCGGCGCTGGCGGCGGCGACCCCGTCGCCGAGCGCAGGAAAGATTCCCAGAAAGCAGCGCGCCAGCCGCTCGTCGAGATCCTTCATGCGCGAGCCTCGCGAACACGATGGACGAGCCGGTGTCGGTGTCCGTCGCACCACGCGCGCTCGACGCGAGTCGGTCCACCGATCTCCGCACCCGCGACCGTCTCCAGGAACTCCTGCAGTGGCGCGTTGCGCTCGGTCTCGGCGAACTGGAGCGTGATCGCCGCGACGTCGAAGCGCCTGAACAACTCGTCCAGCGTGTGATCCTCGATCCGGCGCGCGAGGGCCCTGCAGCTCATCGCCCACGACTCCACCACCAGTGTGTCGGCTTGTCGTTCGCACAGCAGCGCGGCGATCGTACCGAGCGGTCCAAACCTATCTTCGTACGCGATCACCACCAGTTCCTGACGGCGATCGCGTAGCGCTCGCAGCAGCGCCGGCTCGCTGTAGCGCCGGCCGTTGAGATTGAACTGGTTGGTCTTGTTCAGCAGCTCGAGCGCCCGCTTCAAGTGGCGCTCCCCGAGGCCCACGTCGATCGTCGCTTCGACATGTGACAGGAACTCGTCCTGTCGGTCTGCGGCATCGGCTTGCGCAACCGCGGTCCGGTAGGCGGCCGCTTGGCGCGAGGTCGTCAGGCGGAGGCGATCTTCCGGGTTCGCGGTCCGCTTACCGAATAGCGCGCGCAGCTCGTCGAGGAACGGGAGCAGTCCGGCGTCGTCCTGCGGGAACCTGACGCCGTGGACACCCGGCAATACGGCCACGGCCTCGCCGATATCGAGCGGGCTGTCGTCGACGAACACGACCGCATCCGCAGACACGTTCCATGCGTCGATCACGCATGCGATCAGCTCGGACTTCGCACCCCAGCCGGTCCGAATGGGAAACAGCGCGTCGGCAACGATCGCGAGGTCGGACCGCGCCAGTGCACGCGCGGCGAGGGCGGCGTCGTTGCGGCTCACGACCCCGACCAGCACGCCGGCACTGGCAAGCGAGCCGAGGAACTGCTGGTAGAGACCGTGGCGCTGGCGACCACTGTCGAGATCCCAGGCGAGCGCCTCCGGCCCATCCTCGCCGAGGACGCCCGCCCACAGCGTGCCGTCGAGGTCGGTGATCAGCCCCTTCTTTGGAATGCTAGGGACGAGCAGGCCGGCGAGCAGCTCCGCGAGCGCGGCGGTGTGGGTGACCGAGAATGGGAACCCGGCGCTGAGCTCGGTCGCGATGTTGCGGCGTTGCTCCGCGGGTGACAGAAGGTCGAGTCGTTGCGCACTGAGAATGTCGACCCGGCCGCCCTCGGTGAGCCGCCCGGCGAAACCCGCGACAGCGGAGCGCAGAGCGACCTCCTCCGGTCCGCTGTGCGACGGCCGCTGCATGAAGAGCGGCGGCAGCGGAAGGGTGGGTAGGCACACGACGACCGGCACCGCGTCGGCGGCCGCTCGCAACTCGGCGGCAAGTGCCTCGAGCCGATCATCGACCTGCTGCACGATGTCGTCAACCTGTTCCCGCTGCCAGCCGCCGAGGCGGCGAAGCCCGAGGCGCGGATCGAGGTCCGCCCACTCGATCACGACTGCGATCGCGTCGCACGGCTGCGCGGCGGCCGCACTGATGCTTCCCGGAAGGTCGTCGAACGCGCCGGCGTGCGGGCGCAGTTCCACCGCCGGCGTGGCTCGTGCCAGCTCGGCCGCGAGCAGCGTCCAGAGGTGCAGCGGCTCGAAGCCAACCGCGAGCGACGCCGACATTGATGGCGCCGAGGCCGGTGGCCGGCCCAGGATCTCAGCTGCCTCGAGCAGCTTCACTCGGGAGAACCGCGCTGGATCATTTGCTTGTAGCTCGCCGCCAGTTGCTCGGCGATCCGTGGCCACGTCAGTTCACCGAGGGCCTCGAGGGCACGGTCAGCCATGCCTGCGAGCGCCCCAGCGCACAGCCGGTCGATCGCCGTCAGCCATTGCTCGACTGTATCCGCGCGCTCGTACTCGAGCCCAGCCCTGATCGGCAGGCCCTGGGCGCCCAGGCCCGTCGAGATCGACGGACGTCCGTGGAAGGTCGCCTCGATCAGCTTCAGTCGGGTGCCGCTCCCCTCGAACATCGGCACGATCGCGGCGTGCGCCGCGGCATAGAACGGTTGCAGGTCGTCGACTCGCCCGTGGTATACGACATCAGCAGCCGCGATCGGCGCAGCGGGAGGTGGTCCGACGACGTCCAGGACGGTCGGGCGACGCCGTCGGGCGGCCGGGAGCACCTCGCTGACAAACCAGGCAAGCCCGTGCTCGTAGGGCCAGTAGGCGCCGTTGCCGACGAACAGCAGCCGCACCGGGCCGTCGGCCGGAGGGTCCCGCGCCGGCAGAGGCTCGCGCGGGTCGGCGCCGTTGGGCACGTGCAGGACACGCCGCGCGCCTGCTTCCCGCATCGCGCGGGCGTCCACCTCGGACACAGCGAGGCAGACGTCGGCGTGCTGCCAGCACCGCCGCTCCTCGATCTCGATCTTGCGCGACTCGACCTCGAGATACGGCCTCTGAGCGGCAGGGCGTTTCGGGATCAGGTTGCGCCAGATCAGGTGCTCGACGTTATGCGCGCTGTAGATGGTGCTGCCGGGCGCGAGCCCGAGCCCCGCCAGCGCGACCCCGGGGCTGTCGAGGTGCAGTAGCGGCGGCTGCGGTCCGCTCGTCAGGCGCTCGAGTTCGGCGCGCAGCATCGGAGTCGCGTAGCGACCCCAGGTAGCCGAAGCAAGACTCCCGACCTCGCCGTCAGGACGTGCGGCCGGCGACGGTTCGAACGGTACGAGCGCGATCTGGGCCTTCGGTAACAGCGCCTGCAAGTCGGCCAGCGTCGCCGTGGTCCCGTCTTCTCGGGGCCCGTCCGCGAATGTCACGAGCGTCAGCTCGAACTCCCGCGCGAGCCCGGCGGCCAGGCGCGCTGTCCGGATGCGCGCCCCGTTGTCGAGTGGCCATGGCGGCCACTCCGTCGCAAACACGATCTGGTCCGGACGCCGACGGGCGAGATCGAGCGCGGCGTCACTGCACGTCAAGGTAATAGCCTGGTCGCAAAGCAGGCGCCGCTGTCACTTCGGAGAAGTGGGCGAGATACGCGTTCATCGTGTGCGGCGAGGGCAGAAAGCCGGCGGTGACGAACGGACGCATGTCGGCATATCCGATCAGCGGCACGGCGGCGCCACTCGCGCCGAGCGCAGCGCCCTGGGCGAGCAGGTCATTCACAAGCCCGACCCGCTGGTCGCCGCTCGCCTCGCCCCAGAGGATGTCGTCGATCACGAGCAAACGGCTGCGCGCTTCGTTGTTGAACGCCATCACGTAGCCGGTAAGGACGCCCGGCCGGCCTTCGTCCGCCGTGCGGGCGGACACCGCGTCGACGCGCGCGAGCTGCCATGCGGCCTCTGCCGACGTCCATAGCCTGCTGATTCCGAGCTGTACATCGAGTCCACGTGCTGCTTGCACGAGATCGTCCGCGCGCGCCCGATCGGACCTCGCTTCAGTCGGCGCCCTAACTACCGAGTCGCCGAGCTGGCGGGTCAGGTAGAAGAACGACGCCACCTTCGTCAGCGGTAGCCCGAGCAGCCGGCAGCAGCCACCGATCATGTGGTCCATCTCACCCTGATCGACGCAGTAGTTGACGGCGCCGACGAACCCCTGCGCCGCTGCTCGGCGCATCAGCTCGCTCCACACGACGATTCCGTAACCGGCCGCCTTCTGCCCGGCTGCGACCGTCAGGTATGTCGAAATCACGATCCGGTGCTCGACTCCGGCGATCGCCACGCGACGAGGGAAGCCGGCGGCGAACGCCACCAGATCGCGGCCGTCGTAGATCGACGGAGCTAGCGATCGGCTGGCGCCCGGATAGGCGAAGGAGTCGACGAGCAGATCGGCGGTGTAGAGGTAGCTCGCGGCTGGATTCTCTCCCCACGAGGCCTGCATCATCGCCGCCAGTCGATCGTAATCTCCGCGGAAGTCCTCGATCGCGCCCGCGGCTCGCTGCATTGACTTGACGGTCGGTGCGTCATCGAGCATGGCCATTACCCCGAGCCGCGGAACCCGTTCCTTTATGGCCTGCTCGTCCAGCGCACGGACCCATCGGTAGGCGAGTTAGGCGCGATCGCTAGACGGCCGGCCCGAAACCGTGGTCCCGCCGCTCACTTACTGAGTGGCGGATTGAAGCGAGACCACTGCTCCGCCATCCCGTCGGTCATGAACTGGCCCTTCTTGTCCTTATCGGGGTGGGCAGCCCACCGGGCGAGTGCTCTTGCCGTCGCGCGGTTACCCGCGGCTCGCTGAAGCGCAAGGATCGACGCAGCCGAGCGGTCGAGTGTCTGACCGGCGGGCGTGGCGGTCCGTACGCCGGCCGACTGCTCGCGTCCCGGAGGCTGACGCTGCGTTTCCCTCGATCCCGCTTGGTCCCGCACCAACGGCAATCCTACCTGCGCGATCAACCCTGACGACCGATAAACCTCGATCCGCCCGCTTGACACTGCAACCCGGGTGCGCTACTAACCGACCACCGCTGCAACGGGGGCTGCGGACCAAACGGACTGGGCGACGCTTCGGGAGGACTGGGGAGTGCGAATCGCGGGGGGGCTGGGCCGACGACACGTCTTCGGGTCGCTGCCGAGGCTCGTGCCAGTCTTTGCTGGTTTGGTGCTGGCGCTCGCGTTCGCTTCCCAAGCGATGGCGGCGACGACATGGCACGTCAACAGCAGTGCGGACGGAACGGGTGTGGTCAGCCCAACGGCCGCCACGATAACCCTCCGTCAGGCCATCCAGAGCGCGGCTAGCGGTGACACGATCATCATCAACCCGGGGATCAACCCGACATTGAACTCACAGTTCGGCGGCGCGCTCCAGACCCCCGACAACGAGAGCCTGACGATCATCGGACAGGGAGCCAACTCGACCACTATCAGCGCCGGCTCAGCGGGATCGCTGTTCGTTATCGCCCCAGTCGCGGGGACTCTTGCCCCCGCCACCGTTTTTCCCGAAGCCGCGGCTGCCGCCCCGCCGACGGTCGCGATCAACGACGTAACTCTCATGGGTTCAACGAAGGCGACCGCCAGCATGGTCAACGTGGGCCTGGCCCAGGTAAGCCTGACCGACGACACGCTGACAGGCAGCAAGAACTTCAGTGGGGACGGGGGAGCGCTTGCGACGAATGGGTTCGGCGGCAGCGCGACCTTGACCGACGACACGATCTCCGGGAATAGCGTCGGGAACGCGGGCGGCGGGGTCTCAGCCGAGGAAGGGCCCGTGACGATCGTGGACAGCACGATCACCGGCAACCAGGCCGCCAGCGTGGGCGGTGGAATCTCCGCGTTCAGCGCGGTGACGCTGACGGCCGACACGATCGCCAACAACACCGCGACCGGTCCGCAGAGCAGCGGCGGCAACCTCTTCGACGGCGAGGGCGGATTTTCCATCCAAGACTCGCTCATCGCCGGCGGGCAGGCCGCCAGTCGTGCGAATTGCAGCAGCGTTGCTACTCACGATCTCGGTTACAACCTCGAGGACACGAGCCCATCGCAGTGCGGGCTGACTTCCGCGACCGACCTGATCGGGGTCAACCCGAAGCTCGGGACCCTCGGCTTCTTCGGCGGTCAGACGCAGACGATTCCGCTCCTCGCCGGCAGCCAGGCGATCGGCCACGTCCCGTTGGCCAACTGCGTCGTCGGCACCGACCAGCGCGGAATGCCTCGGCCGGGAGTCGGCAAATCCAGCTGCGACATCGGAGCCTTCGAAACCCAGAGCACCTCTGACGTCACGGTGACCTGCTCGCCGGCGACGCTGCTCGCGCAACAGACTTCGACGTGCACGGCGACGGTCACCAATCCGGCGGGACCGGCGGCCGGGGCGCCGACCGGGACGGTCAGCTTCACTGCAACGACAGGCACATTCGCCGGCGCCGCTAACTGCGCGCTCAGCGGAACCGGAGCGTCCGCCGCGTGCTCCGTCTCCTATTCACCTGCGTCGGTCGGCTCCGGAAGTCAAACGGTGACCGCGAGCTACAGCGGCGACACGGTGTACGCCTCCGGGGCCGCTACCACCACGTTGGGAGTCCAGGCGCGGCCCGTCTCAGTCGCGGTCGCGTGCTCGCCGGGCGCGGTCACGGCGGGTTCGCAGTCCGTGTGCACGGCGACGGTCAAGGATACGACCGGGGGTGCGGCCTCCTCTCCGTCTGGAACGGTCTCGTTCACGACCGGTGGCGGCGGCTCGTTCGGGTCCGGAAGCTGCGCGCTCTCTGGCCCGGCCGGATCCTCGAGCTGCACGACGACGTACACGCCGGCCGCGTCCGCCGCAACGGGGACGCAATCGATCTCCGTCTCCTACGGCGGCGACGGGGTCTTCGGCACGGGCAGCTCGAGCACGGGGTTGGGAGTCACCGCGGCGACCACCAAGGCCGTCCGGAAAACCAGTGCAGTCAGCGTTGTCTGCAACCCCGGCGTACTGGCCGTCGGCAGCACCGCCAAATGCACCGTGACCGTCAAGGACGCCAGCGGATCAGGGGTGGCGCCGCCAACTGGAAGCGTGTCTCTGTCGACCGCCGGAACCCCGGGGCTGAACGGGCCGTCAAGCTGCGCACTGGCGTCCTCCGGCAAGACCTCGGCCCAGTGCTCTGCGACGTACAACTGGGACCCGTCCGGGAGTCTCACCGGGGTGGTGACGATGTACGTGAAGGCGGCCTACGCGGGCGACGGGACCTACGCCTCGAGCGCCGACACGACGAGCCTCGCGAGCGCCCCCCAAGCGGGCGAGACCGCTGCGTTGAGCGTGCTCAAGGGGACCGTGACGATCACACTTCCGCACGGTTCAAGCAATGGCCACCGCGTCGGCGCCGCCGGCGGCGGCGGCATCGCGCTGCTCGTGCCACTCAAGGGCGAGACGGTAGGGGTGCCGGTGGGCTCGACCGTCAACACGACCAAGGGAGTCGCGTCGCTCACGACCGCGGCCCGGTTCCGCTCGGCTCGGGCTCGCCACCCGGTGCTCCAAACGGGCACCTTCTCGGTCGCGATCTTCACGATCGAGCAGATGACCGAGCGCCAGGCACTGGCTCGCGTGCACGCCAAACGGCACCAGAAGCGGCACCAGAAGCCGAAGATCCCGGCTCCGTCGACCGACCTTCGACTCCGAACGCCGGTGGGCGCGGTCGCGCGGGCCCACTGCCGGCACCGTGGCCGGCCTGGTGCGGGATTGGTACGAGCGATATCGGGGACGGCGAAGGGCCTTTATCGGACGATGGGGGCACACAGCGTCACGACCACGACCGACGCTTCGTGGGTCGTGAAGGATCTGTGCGACGGCACCGAGACGGAGGTCGGACGCGGACATGCCGTCGTGACGGTGCTCCACCCAAAGTCGAAGAAGCACTCCTCCGTCAAGCTCGGGCCGGGGCAGGCAGTCCTGATCAAGGGTCGATTCCGGTGAGGCAGCGATGAAGCGGATCATCGTCGGCGCGACCGTCGTGGTGGTTCTGGTCCTATCGCTGGCGGCGGGGATGGCGTACGGCCAGAGACCGACAGCAGCTACGACCACGACACCCACTCCGACGACCACAACCGAGAAACCCGCGCCACCGCCAAACGACAACTATCTGGCCTCGACGATCATCCCTGCAGCCCAGACGACAGGCACGGGTATCGCCCGATACCACGATGTCGAGAACATCACCAACGCCACCACGCAGGGTGAATTGTTCAATCCAGAGCAGAACGGGCTCAAGCTCTCCGGCGGGGGTCGTGAGCCGCTGACGTGCGAGGGCCACCGCTACGGGCGGACGATCTGGTACGACCTGCACCCGAAGAGCCCTGAGGGCGTGCAGCTCCAGGTGACAGGCGTTCCAAACGTGATCGTCGTCTACGAGTGGAGTCTGAAGACCGCGAAGATCACGCGTCGGGTCGGCTGTCAAGTACAGAATTCCGGAGCGCCGAATACATACACACTGCCGTCGGAGCTGACGCCGAGCAAGGACGACGCGTACACCGTGCAGATCGGTGCGCTCGACACGACCACGACGGGCGGCTCGCTCAATTTCACCGCGGTATTCGTCCCCGACCATGATGGGGACGGCATCTACGACTCCCAGGACGCCTGTCCAACCCTTGCGGGCGTGCGCCAGTTCGGTGGCTGCCCGCCCACCCTGAACCCGATCCTTCACTATGCGGCTTCCGCGGCGTCAGGCAAGTTGACGCTGTCGCAGGTGTCGGTGGCACCGGTCCCGGGAGCCACCAAGGTGACGGCGCGGTGCTCGTGCGGACTCTCCGAGACCGTCTCGGTGGGCGCCCACGCCACCAAGGTTCCACTATCGAGGTTCTCCAAGGCCAAGATCCGCTTCGGAAGTACGGTCCAAGTCTGGGTGACGGTGCCCGCACACGGTGATGGGACCTACAAATACGGCGCGATTGGTGCCTACCAGCAGTACAAGGCCGGTCCAGCCGGCCTTGGCGAGCCAGTCAAGAAGTGCCTGATGCCCGGCTCGATGACGCCTCGGAGCCAATGCCGGTCAGGGAGTGCCAAGCACGCGTAAGCGGCTGACGGCGCCGTTCGGCTATCCGTTATGGATGATCGTGGGCGATGTGTGCGTCGGGGCCGGTGAGGGTGACGGCGACGGACTCGGCGTAGGCGAAGGACTCGGCGTAGACGTCGCCGGCGGCGTGTAGGACTGCGTGCTTGTGGCAGGCGGGGGCGTGTACGACGGCGTGCTTGTGGCCGGCGGGGGCGTGTAGGACTGTGTACTTGTGGCAGGCGGAGTCGTGTAGGACTGAGTCGACGTCGCCGTCGTTTGCGCCGTCGTGGTGGGATGCGTTACGACATGCCGCAGCGCCGGGACCTTCGGGGGGTCGTCGACCGTGATGATCGTCACGGCAGCAACCTTGACGATCGTCGAGGTGGCGAGATGCTGGCGACTGGCGTGAGCGGGCGTCGCGCCCGTCGCGCTCCCTACCGCGAAACCTGCGCCCGCCGCCAGGATCACGGCCCCAGCCAACAGCGCCGCTTGGCGACGGCGCATCGTGGCGGGCCGTAAGGCCTTATTCCCCTGCGTTGGAGTAGGTCCGTCCACGTTTCCCCCGGCTAATACCGGACCACATCATAAGCGTTTCTCGGCCGATTTACGAGCCTTCGCGCCGCACCAGCGGGTGGAACTTGTGAAAGTCAGCTTCTAGCGTGAGGCGCCCCTGCTTCCCGTACTCCAGGGCGACCGCCTGAACGAGGTGGCGCATCTCGATACGACCATCTTCATCAGCCGCCCGGAAGGCGGCAGCCAGCGAGCAGTTGCGGATCGCACCGCCCGAGAGCTTGAACTGGTTCGCCAGGAAGTCGAGGTCGATGTCCTCGGCAACGGGGGCGGCGGCCGGCAGGACGAGCCGCCAGATGCGACGGCGATCCTCGGCCTCCGGGAAGGGAAAGTCGATCACGAAATCGAGGCGCCGGATGAACGCGTCGTCGATGTTGCGCCGGAAGTTGGTGGCCAGAATCACAGCCCCCGGGTAAGCCTCCATGCGCTGAAGCAGGTAGGCGACCTCGATGTTGGCGTAGCGGTCGTGGGAGTCCGACACCTCCGAGCGCTTGCCGAATAGCGCATCGGCCTCGTCGAAGAAGAGGATCGCGTTGGAACCGTCGGCCGCGGTGAAGATCCGCTCCAGGTTCTTCTCCGTCTCGCCGATGTATTTGGAAACGACCGTCGCGAGGTCGACCCGAAAGAGGTCGAGCCCGAGTTCTGCGCCGAGCACCTGGGCGGCCATCGTCTTCCCGGTTCCCGATTCGCCGGCGAACAGCACCTTCAGACCCTGGGTGGACACCTTTTGCTCATACCCCCACTCCGACAGAACACGGTCTCGGTGGCGTAGGTACGCGGAGATCGAGCGCAACAGGTCGAGCTGGCGCTCGGGAAGCACCAGATCGGCGAACCTCCAACCGGGCTGGAGCTGTGTCGCGAGCTCGCCGAGCCGCGACGAAGACGCATGACGCGCGCCCAGGTCAAGGTCGGCGGGACTCGGTGTCGTGTCTCCGCGCGCGTTCGCCGCAATCGTGCTGACCTCGGCCGCAGCACGGATCTGGTCGACCGATAGCCGGAACTTCGCGGCAACCTCGCGCGAATTGGAGGCGCCACTCTGCTCATCCCACACCGCGCTGCGTTCGGCGAGGTTCGGGGACGGCACCTCGACGCTCAGCACCGTGAGGTCGCTGACGGCGACGACACCGCGCGGCGACGAGGCGATCAGGATCAGGCGCTCGTCGCTCTCTGCAATGGTGCGGAGGAGCAACGAGCGGTCTGGCGGCGTCAGATCGTCGATGCCGTCGATGCACAGCAGGCCCGATTCCAGCCTGGCCGCCAGCGACGCATCCTGCATCACATGCTGGCGCTGCAACTCGCCGGCATCGAGCAGCACGATCATTCGATCCGCCGCGCGCGCGATCGCGGACGCCGCATCGGGACCGGACACAACGAGCGGCAGTCGCGTTCGGGCTCCGAGCAGGAACGTGAGCCGCTCAACCGTCTCGCCGCGGCCAAACACTCCAGATGGGTGCGCCCTACGCAGCCTTGTGTTTGCCGCGGAGTCCGCGAGGCCGCTGGCGCCGAGCAGATGCGCCGCGAGGCGGGCCGAGCACTTGATCGGTCGATCCGCCAGCGCGGTCGCGTCGTCTCCCGTCAGCAGGTGCAGGGCGCCGAGACGCATCAGAGGTGCCGATCCGGCAAAGCACCCGAGCACGTCCGTCGCCTCGACGCCCTGTCCGGCGACGAGGCTGGCGACGAGCCGGGGAGTAGGCAGCTTGCGGGTGACGTCGTCGTTGAGGTAGGCGTACAAGCGGCCGTACCGCGGCTGCAGCTCGGGGGCACAGCACACGGCCAGGACAGTGGCGTCGAGCGCATCGAGCTCGAGCCGCTCGGCCACCGCGGCCAGCTGCGCGTTCGCTTCGATCCTGCTGCCCGTCTCGCTGAGCGCGATCGCCTGTTCGTCGCTGATGTACAGCCCGCGCAACGAATCGTTCGGATCCTGGCCGGCCGCGGCGGCGGCTTCCACGGCAACTCGAAGCCGGTCGTCGAGGAATTCGAAGGGGTGGCGCGCCGTCGCGCTCATCGTGTCGTTCTAGACGCCGCGGGAGGCCGCGTCTGCCTCAAGCTCGAGCGGGTCGCCCGGATGTGAGACCTGCAGCGGTCCGCTGCTCGGAGCCCCCCTCTGCTGGACGACGTGCGCGAGCTCGTGCGTCAGCAGCGCGCGACCGTCAGCCGTTTCGGGCCGGTACTCGCCGCTGCCGAAGAAGATGTCGCGGCCGACGGTGAAGGCGCGTGCGGACACGGCGCGGCTGAGCGCGGCCGCGTGGTCATCGACGTGAATCCTGACGTCCGCAAACGAGTCACCGAGCGCGCTGCCTGCCGTTTCGGCAACGTCGCTGCCCAAGCGCTGACCGGATGGTCCCGCGGCCGTGATCGCCGCCTCGACGTCGGGGTGAACGACTCCGCCTGGCAGGATCCCATCGCCCTCGCGCGCCCGAGCGAGCAATCGCGAGAAGCTCGCGTTTCCGAGCGCGCCGGCCAGGCCCGCCGCGCCCAGACCGGTCGTCGCCGACAGCGTCGCCTGAGCGCCAGGGGAACGAGCGCGAACATCGGCGCGCTCTTGCAACTCGCCCCCGTGGTCCTGGTCCACGGTTCCGAGCATAAGCATCCGCGACCGGTCGCGCAAGCCGTCGGTCATCAGCGCTCGCTTCGGTGCCACTGGCCAGCGGGCCAGTGGCACCGAGCTGAAACGTCCTAGCTGACGGAGACGGTCCCCGCGTTGCCGGGGTCGGTGATCGTGATCACCCCACCCCACATACACATGGCAGTGCATGCCGAATGGAGTGCGGGCTGCCCGTTAACCGTCACCATCGTCGCGCCTGGGGTCCACGGGCTGCTCGTCGCAGGGACGCACGGCGCGGGCGTTAGCACGCCCATCGCAGCCGAGGTGGCGGCCGCGACCACCGGATTCGATGGTGTGCCGCACATTCCAAATGTCGGAATGTTGACCATCGGTGCCGACGCCTGAATGTTGGCGGCCGTTGTTCCGGCGCTGACTGGGGTTCCCATCGGAACCACGTTGAGCGGCACCGGCGTTGGCGGCATCGCCATCGAGCACGTGATCATCGCGCCTTGGCTGACGAGCGGCGGCATGAAGGCGACTGTACCCGCTGCGAGACCCCCTATCAAACCCGTAGAAAGGTGTCACCGCCCCTGGAGCAACTTTCCGGTCAGAGGTAGTGTTTCTCGCTGTGCTGCCCGAGATCAGCCTTGACGACTTACGCTTCCAGGAGCTCGTCAATGAAGCGAGGACACGAATCCTCCGCCATTCGCCCGACTGGACAGAGCACAACGTCTCCGACCCGGGCATCACGCTGATCGAGCTGTTCGCGTGGATCACCGAAATCCTCACGTACCGGATCAACCGGATTCCGCGGCGGACCCACCTCGCGCTTCTGAGCATCATCGGAGTACAGCCGGCGGCGCCGCAGCAGGCGCGCGTCGACGTGCGCTTCATCCTCGCCAGGCCGATCGGAGCGATGATCCCGGCCGGTACAGCGGTCGCGTCGCCACGAGCCGCAGGCGGGGACCTGGTCGTCTTTCAAACCGATGACGAACTCGTGATTCCCGTCTGCGCGATGGTCGCTTTCGCACTCGAGCAGGCTGGCCAACTCCACACGCTGAAGGTGTCCGCTGGGACCGCCCGATCGTCCGATGCGCGGCCAATGTTCGGCTCCCCGCCACAGCCGGGCGATGCGCTCCTGTTCGGCTTCGAGCAGGCGCTGGAGCGATTGGTCGTCGGTCTGAGCTTCGATTGCACGCCCGCGCCGGGTGAACGGATCGATCGTGACAACCCGCCGCTCGCCTGGGAGGTGTCCGGGGCAGGTGGTGACTGGCTCCCCGCCGATGTGGTGTCGGATGAGACCGAGGGGTTCACCGCCGGTGGAGGGTCGGTTCGCGTCGAGGTGCCAGACGGTGCAGGCTCGATGAACGTTGACGGTCGGGAGTTGCGTTGGATTCGGTGTCGCGTGACCGGGGAAAGGTACGGCGGCGCTCCCGAGTTGGGCGCCATAACCGCCGCCGTTATCGGCGGGACGACAGGCGCCAGTCACGCCGAGACCGTCAACAACGAGATGTTGGGGACGAGCGACGGGATCGCTGGCACCACCTACCCGCTCCAACACAGTCCGGTGCTCGCGCTCGAGGAGGGCGAAACGCTCGAGGTCCGAGAACCTTCGGGTACGGCGTGGGTCCCATGGCAGCACGTGACCGACTTCAGGGCGAGCGCTCGCGACGATCGGCATTTCACCGTCGACCTGATCACCGGTGAGGTCCGCTTCGGGCCGGCAATCCGGCAGCCGGACGGAGGCTGGCGCAGCTACGGCGCGGTCCCGTCCTCCGGCGCCGCCCTGAGATTCACGAGATACCGCCGTGGTGGCGGGGAGGCGGGCAACATCGCGCCGCGCACGCTGAATATGCTGCCCGTGCCAATCGAGGGGGTGGTGTCGGTGACGAACCCTCGTCCTGGCCGCGGCGGGGCCGATCCCGAGCCGCTTGCGAGCACCCGGGAGCGGGCTCGCTTGGAGGTTCAAAGCCGCACCCGTGCCGTGACCGTCGAGGATTTCGAGCACTTCGCCCTCGCCGCGTCGTCGAAGGTCGCGCGCGCGATTTGCGTCGCTTCGGGCGACTCCCGTCCTGTGCGAGTACACATATTGCCGCGCGTCGAGCCCGCTGACCGCCGCCTCGAGCTTTCGGAGCTGACCCCCACCGCGGAACTGATGGAGAGCGTCGCGGCGGCGCTCGACCGTCGCCGCGTGCTCGGCACCAGCATCAGGCTGCTGCCGGTGCGGGTGAAGGCGATAAGCGTCGCGGTGGACGTTCGAGCCTCGCCACTGGCCGACCTCGGGCGAGTCCAGTACGACGTCGAGCACGCGCTCTACGTGTATCTGAACCCGTTGATCGGTGGCTCGCCTGAGGGCCCGGGGCCTGGGTGGCCCAGCGGCCGACGCCTCAGCCAGGGTGAGCTCTACGGCATCGTGTACAGCATCCCGGGCGTCGAGTTCATCAACACCCTCCTTACATTCGAGACGGATCTCGAAACCGGGAGCCAGGCTCCAGGGTCGACTGACGGCGAAATCAGCCTCGCGAACGACGAATTGATCGCATCCGGCGAACATACGGTCAAGGCGATCCACCGAGAATGACCTAGGCGAGGACGGGGACCACTCACATGGCTGCGCGGGGGCAAGACGGACACGGGACATCGGAACGCGACGGAGACGAGGTCTCTGGGGCGGGTCGTGCTGAGTTCGTGACCTTCGCCGGGGGCGGGTTCGGGACAGTTCAGATCGAACTCGCGACCGGAGCGGAACCGCCGCCCCAGGCGGTGTCCGGTCGTCGCTATCTGCGCGACAACCTCCCGGGTGTGTACGCCGACGGTGACTTCACCACGCGGTTCGTTGGTGCCTTTGAGTCGGTACTCGATCCGCTCGTCGCAGCGCTTGACGCTCTACCGGATCACTTCGACCCACAATACGCCCCGCGAGACGTCCTGGACGTATTGATCGCGTGGCTCGGGCTCGAGCACGACGAGGCGCGCTCCGGCGAGGAGCGCCGCGCGATCGTGTTGATGGCGCCCGAGCTGATGCGTCTGCGAGGAACGCGCGAGGGGCTGGAACTGGCTCTTGGACTCGCCTTCCCGGGCGTCCCGTTCCGTGTCGAGGACGGCGGTTCAGTCAGCTGGTCGTTGGACTCGGACGAGCAGGACGCTACCGACGAGTCCGGCGAACCCAAATTCGTCGTGTACTGCGACGTGCACCTCCCGCAGACGCGGCAAGCGGCGGTCGCAAGGCTGATCAGACAGGTGAAGCCGGCACACGTCGGGTTCCGACTCCGGGTCAAGGCGGCCACTCGCAGCAAGAACGGAGGCGGCGAATGAGGGAGTGCCGCAGCTGCGGAAGAGTCAATCCTGACGACGTCGACTTCTGCGAGTGTGGCGAGTACCTACGGTGGGAGCCGACCGACTACCTACCGGCGGTTTCCGCGCCGACGACGTCCGACGCCCCGGCCAGCTCCGACGCGGCGGATCAGGCCTCGGATGCAGTCCAGCCGTCGCCGCCACCGACACGGCCGACCGAGCCACCCGACCCCAACATGACGATCCAGTCCGAGGGGCCCGCTCCCCCGAGATCCTGGGCGGCGGCGGGAGCGGCAGGCGTAGCGCCGTTGCCGGCCATCCCCGGCTCGGGTGATGCCCCGCCGGGCGCCGCCAGCATCGATCTGACGCTTCCCGACGGCTCGCGGGAGCCGGGCGCACTCGTCACGCCTGTCGAGCCTGGCCAGCGGGCGTTGATGCTCGCTGACGTCCGAAACCAGTCACCGGTGGTGGACAACTTCGACCTCTCCGTTCGCGGCCTCCCCCAAGGTTGGTGGACGATCACGCCGGCAACCGTGTACCTGGCACCGTACGGTTCGCGAGAGACCTACGAGCAGCGCGTCGAGGTCCATATTCATCCACCGCGCTCGCCGGCCGCCGAGGCCCGAACCTGGCCATTCGAGGTGGCGGCGCGCTCACGTGCCTACGGCAGCGAGGTCGCGTCCGCGCCGGCAAGCATCATCGTTCAGCCGTTTCACGAGGTAGCGACCGAGCTGAGGCCGCAACGTGGATCTGGGCGCCTCAAGGCGCGTTTTCGCCTAGTAGTTCGGAATAAGGCAAACGCTCACACCGACGTGTCATTGAAGGCGACGGACGCCGACGAAGAGTGCAAATTCCGATGGGCCGCGCCGAAGATCTCACTTGAACCCGGTGCCGCGCTCGAATGCCCGTTCACCGTATTTCCACCAAAGCAGATCTGGATCGGGCGCTCGCTCGACCGTCAGCTCCAAGTGAGTGCGACGCCGGTGGAGGTGGAGCCACCACCACCACCGCGCCAGGTTGTATTTCGACAGCGGGCATGGCTACCGTGGTGGCTCGCCGTGGTCGCCGTGCTGGCGATCGCCGCCGCCGTCATCTTCATCAAGCTCCGGCCCAAGCCTGCACCGGTTCCAAACCTGGTCGGACAGAAGTCGCCGGCCAGTGCCGAGCGAACGGCGATCAAGGCGGGTTTCAAGGTGGCGCCCGTCTTCGGAGTGAAGGTCGACGCCTCGAAACCGGCCGGCAGCGTTGCCGCACAAACGCCGAAGGCCGGGACCAAGGCAAAAGCAGGTTCGGCTATCGCCCTCGTCATCTACCACGCTCCGAAGCTGAGCGCGAAGGTGACGGTGCCGAAGCTCGTCGGCCTCACCCTTGATGAGGCAGACCAGTCGCTGAGCGCCGCGTCGCTGAAGCTTGGGACGTTCTGGCCACAGCCGCCACCGAGCCCAAACGCCCCGATCGTCTCGCAGATACCCGCCGCGAATAAGTTGGCTCCGCGCGGATCTCCGATCACCGTTTTTCTCAAGGTCCCGACGAAGAAGAAGGCGGCAGCAGTTCCTTCCGGCCCGGCGCGAACGACGACAGGCTCGAACGGCTCGAGCACGCCGGCGACCAGCACCAGCACGACCGGCTCGACCACGCCGGCGGCCAGCACCAGCACGACCGGCTCGACCACGCCGGCGGCCAGCACCAGTACTACGGGCTCGACCACGCCGGCGGCCAGCACCAGTACGACCGGCTCGACCACGCCGGCGGCCAACACCAGCACGACCGGCTCGACCACGCCGACGAACACCGCTACGACAGGCGCCCAGACCCGAAAAACCGGTGTGTCGGTCGTGCCCCCGGCATCCGGTGGCTCTGGCCCGGTGACCGTTCCGGCGGTGTCCGGGAGTGCGACAACCGCCGCGGCAGCGCTCTCACAACTCGGCCTGGTGCCCAAGCCGGTGACGGAGTACGCGACGGTGCCAGCTGGCGATGTCGCAGGGACCGTTCCGCCCGCCGGGACCAAACTGACGAAGGGGAAGTCGGTGACGGTCCTGATCTCGAGCGGATCGCCACTGCTTGCGTACGACGGCGGCCTTGCTAGCCCCAGTGCGAAGGTCTTCGTCGTCGATCCGAGCACCGGCAAGCGGCCGGCGAGTCTGACGGCAGCCACCACCGGGCAGCAGGTCGAGCCGGCGTGGAGTCCCGACGGCTCCGAGCTGGTCTATTCGCAGAACGGCCAGCTGATGCTTGACAAGCGTGACAAGAAGGGCTCCGCACCCAAGCCATTGACCAAGCCGCCTGTGGGCGTGGCGGACCGCAATCCGGCATTCGCGCCGAGCACGAAGGCGAACGTGATCGCGTTCATCGAGCAGACCGAGACTCCGTCGACGAGCGGCACCTCGACGGCGCTTGTGCCGACGGCAACGGCACCCGCCAGCACTGCGCCGACGACGGCGACCGGGCAGCCTGCAAGCGGCTCCTCGCTTTGCTTCGCGGCGCTGACAAGCCTGCCGCTCCACCCCGCCTGCACGAGCCTCCCAGGATGGTCGCTCGGTGGCCAGGTCGACTGGGCGCCCAACGGGCGGCAGGTCCTCGTGCTCGGGTCTCAGAACGGGGGAGCGAACTTCGGGATCCTCTCTTTCACCAGTCGGGTTCCGTTCTCGGCCGACGCGGCCGCGTGGCACGGTGCGCTCAAATCGAATGACGCGACCCAGTTCCGTGGGGTTTTCGCGGCGGCGATCTCACCCAATGGGAAACAGATGGCGCTCGTCGCGAACGTCGGCAGCGCGAACGCCAACGTCTTCAGCCTCTATATCGTGCCGGCGGGCGACTTCACCCCGACCCGCTCCGCGCAGCGACTGTCGCCCGCGTGCCAAGTCGCATGGCGGCCCGACGGCCTGGAACTGGCCGTCATGCAGGCCGCCGGAGCGTGCAATCCCTCTGCTAGCGGTTCCATCATCGCCTTCGACCCGAGCAGCCCACGGGCCGTCACGGAGGTTGCGACCAACGCGGCCCATCCGGTCTGGCAGCCCGTGAAGCAAGGGAGTTCGGCAGGGTGAGCGCTGCGGGCGAATCTCTGGTCCTGGTGCTGCCGAATGGCGCCCGATACCCGGTCCTCGACTACATGACGATCGGTCGCGCCGACGGAGCGACGGTGCGTATCGATGACCGCACCGTCTCTCGGACGCACGCGCGCATCGATTGGAGTCCCGAAGGTCCGATGATCGCCGACGCTGGATCCAGGTTCGGCACCATGATCTCGGGGCAGAAGCTCGAGGCGCCCCGGCGCCTGCTCGCGGGCCAGGAGATCCGATTGGGCAATGTCGTCGTCCGGGTTGAGGGCATCGGGCGACCGGCCGGGCCGCTCGTTAGCACCGGGCAACCGTACCCACCGGGTTTGGGGTCGAGGCAACCTGGCTTCGCGGCGCCGATCGACGAGCAGGCGCCGCCAAACGCCACGATGGTGGTGCCGATCGGGGCGACGCAGGCCGGGATGCGCGCGCCCGCGCTCCCCTCCACCGATGGCGCGCTGCGACCGCGGCTGCGATCCGGCTGGGCCTTGAAGCGCCTTGAGGACGAGTCCGGGCAGCCGGAACGCTACATCCTGCGCGACCTGGTGTCGGGCACGTTCAGGCGGCTCGACGCCGTCGACGCGAAGCTCATACCGCTGCTCGACGGCCGGCGAACGGTGACCGAACTGCTCGTCGAGGCTGAGAACGTCGGCGGCCCATCGGGCACTGGCCGCCTCGCGCGGTTGATAGCCGACTTCGGCGATAGAGGCATGCTCGACGGCGTCGAGCCGACGCCGCAACCTGCGGCCAGTTCCGGCGGCCTCCTCGGACGGGCCTTCAAGCGCCGAGACCGGATCATCGAGGGGCTGCCCGAGTACTTCCAGACGGCGTACCGGCACTGGGGGCGCGCACTGTTCTCGCCGTTGTCCGTGACGTTCCTCGTGCTGCTCTCGTTCGCCGGCCTGTTCGTGTTCTCATATCTTGTGGGCGCTCGCTACGGGACCCCTCTCGTCGTTGCCCATCGGCTCTTACTCGGCGGCGCCGTCTTCTTGGTCGGGCGGTTCGTGCTCGTTTGTTTCCACGAGCTCGCGCATGGCCTGACGCTGGCGCACTACGGCCGACGCGCCGGTCGCTCCGGCTTCAGGCTGTTGTTCATCTTCCCGTATGCGTTCGTCGACTCGAGCGAAGCCTATTTCGAGACACGCGCACACCGGATCTGGATCAGCCTCGCGGGACCGCTGTCGGACCTTTCGATAGCTGCGCTGTTCTCGATCGCGTGCGCAGTCGCGCCTCGCGGCAACGTCAGGGAGGTTCTGTTCCAGCTCGCGTTCGCCGGCTACGTCGGCGCGTTCTTCAACCTGAATCCGTTCCTCGACCGCGACGGCTACCAGGTCCTTGTCGAGTGGTTGCGCGAGCCAGGGCTCAAGCAGCGTGCGCGGCAGCAGCTTCGACAGCGACTGACCGGGCGCGCGACCGGCGAGCAGACGTCGCCGGTACTGATGCGTTACGCCACCGCCGGGCTGGTGTGGACAGCGATGGGCGCCGGCGTCATCGTGGCCATGTCATTCCGTTACTACAACGAGCTCATCCACCTCTTCCCACGCGGCGTCGTGCTCGGTGGATTTATTGCGTTCGTTGTAATCCTCCTGTCCCCGATCTTCGTCGCGCTCGTGGTGCCGCTGTTCCACCGCGCGCGCTACGGCTCGCCCGAGGTCAACCGTGTCGTCCAATGATCAGATGCCTCTCGGCGAGTCGCAGTCGGCGCAGTCTGATTCTGAGGTTGAGCGGGTTGGGGGGTTGATTGAGCGGTTGTTGGTGGATGGGGGTTTTCGGGCGTCGTTTCGGCGGGATCCGGTGGGGGCGTGTGTTGCTGCTGGGTTGCCGGGGTTGGCGGCTGAGTTGGGTGGTGCGGGTGGTGGGATGGAGACGTTGGAGTTGCGGGAGTCGCGGTCGAGTCTTGCGGGGGTTGTGATGGCGGTCGCTGCCGAGGGGGTTGCTCTGGAGCAGCTTGAGCGGGCGCTTGAGCATGGGTTGCCTGGGTTGCCGGGGGGGTTGGGCAAGTTGTTGCATGGGTCTAAGGCGGGTGGGCATCTGCCGAAGTCGGTTGAGCATTTGCAGAAGTCGGTTGGCGGGGTCAAGCGGGCTGCGTCTCCTGCTGCGCTTGAGCGGCGTGCGGGGGTTTCGGGTGGCGGGGTGCGGGAGGCTGAGCAGTTGCATCGGGCGGCCTCGCACTCGGCGGGTGGTTCGGGTGGGGGGCCGGCGTCGGGTGGTTCGGGGGACGCGGCGGGTGGCGGGTCCTCGGCCGGTGGTGGGTCTGGTGGATCGGGTGGTGGGCAGCCGGGCGGCGGGGGGTCTGAGACGACGGGTGCGGCGGGGTCTCAGGGCCCGGGTGCGGCTGGGTCTCAGGGCGCGGGTGCGGCGGGGTCTCAGACGGGTGGCGCTGAGGGCTCGGGTGGGGGTCCGCCGCCGGCTGGGTCTGCTGGAGCGCAGGCCGTTGGGGGTGGTGGTCAGGCTTCGGCGGCGGTCGGTCAGAGCCAGTCGACGGCCGGCGGGGTCGAGTCGGCCGCTATCCGGTCGGCGGGTGCAGCGCAGCCCGGCGCGGGGACCGCGGCGGCGGCGCCAGGCGCCACGACCGCTGCGACAGGCCCACCGTCGGTCGCCCCCGCCACGACCGCTCCTGCAGAGCCGCCGTCGGGTTCGGTCGCCCCCGCCACAACCGCTGCGACACAGCCGCCGTCGGGGTCGGTCGCGCCGCCGTCAGGCGATCGCTCCCGCAGAGCCGCCGTCGGGTTCGGTCGCCCCCGCCACAACCGCTGCGACAGAGCCGCCGTCGGGGTCGGTCGCCCCCGCCACAACCGCTGCGACACAGCCGCCGTCGGGGTCGGTCGCCCCCGCCACAACCGCTCCCGCAGAGCCGCCGTCGGGTTCGGTCGCCCCCGCCACAACCGCTCCCGCAGAGCCGCCGTCGGGGTCGGTCGCTCCGGCCACGGTCGACCAGTCCGGCGGTTCGGTTGCGTCCGCGGCCGACTCCACCTCCGCGGCCGGAGGGGTCGCTGAGATGCCGGTTTCGAACCCGCCGGCGGGGCAGGTCGTGGAACCGGCGTCGGTGGGATCGGGGATCACCGGGTTACTGAGCTCACCCGATCTGTCAGTCGGCCCGGGTGTCCGTGGATGGTTGGAGTCTGGGGGGATCGACCCCCGGGCGGTGTCTGTTCTAGGTGGCGCACTCGGGCGGTTCTCAGTCGGGGTCGGCGGGGTCGACGTCGTTGACTCACCGGCGGGTGCCCAGGTCCTGGACATCGTCTCAGTCGATGGTGAGCCGGTCGGACCGCAGAACTTCGCCGCCCGCGAACTGGTCGGCTGGCTCGCCGGGCTACAACCCGGCGTTCGACCCGACGAGATCGGCTCGCCCTGGTCGATCCACTCGCCCGGCTTCTTCTCAGACGGAAGCTCGACAGCCAGCATCAGACTCGTATTCGACCTCCCAAGCTCCGGAACCACCCCCCCAACCGGAACCCCCATAGACGCCGCCGAGTCCGCCCCTGCGGGCTCGGCGTCCGGCGCGCCTCAGGCCCATACCCCCGCGAACCCGCCTGGCTCGGGCTCGGTCGCACAGGTCGCCAGCGAGACGCCGTCGGCAGGAGTGCCGGTCGATCCCGCCACGACCGAGAAGGTCGGAGCAATGGTGAAACAGGCGGACGCGCTTGTTGGATTGCCGTATGTATGGGGTGGCGGACACGAGGGCTGGGGCCCGCAGGCTGGTTACGACTGCTCCGGCTTCGTCTCGAAGGTTCTGCACGCCGGCGGCTTCCTCTCTGAGCCTGTCACCACCGACAACCTGGTGGGTCAGCCAGGAATCGTCAGCGGTCCGGGTCGGTTCATCACCGTCTATGACAGGGCCCATCCGGTAACGGGGCAAAGCGAAGGCCACGTGATCATCAGCATCGACGGTCAGTTCTATGAGTCGGGAGGGCAGCACGGCGCCTGGGGCGGTGGCGGTGGCGTCGAGAAGATCGGGCGGCCGTCGGCGAGCTACCTCGCCACGTTCACCAACGTCCTGCATCCCGAGGGACTCTGATGGCGCAGTCTGATTCTGAGGTTGAGCGGGTTGGGGGGTTGATTGAGCGGTTGTTGGTGGATGGGGGTTTTCGGGCGTCGTTTCGGCGGGATCCGGTGGGGGCGTGTGTTGCTGCTGGGTTGCCGGGGTTGGCGGCTGAGTTGGGTGGTGCGGGTGGTGGGATGGAGACGTTGGAGTTGCGGGAGTCGCGGTCGAGTTTGCGGGGGTTGTGATGGCGGTCGCTGCCGAGGGGGTTGCTCTGGAGCAGCTTGAGCGGGCGCTTGAGCATGGGTTGCCTGGGTTGCCGGGGGGGTTGGGCAAGTTGTTGCATGGGTCTAAGGCGGGTGGGCATCTGCCGAAGTCGGTTGAGCATTTGGAGAAGTCGGTTGGCGGGGTCAAGCGGGCTGTGTCTCCTGCTGCGCTTGAGCGGCGTGCGGGGGTTTCGGGTGGCGGGGTGCGGGAGGCTGAGCAGTTGCATCGGGCGGCCTCGCACTCGGCGGGTGGTTCGGGTGGGGGGCCGGCGTCGGGTGGTTCGGGGGACGCGGCGGGTGGCGGGTCCTCGGCCGGTGGTGGGTCTGGTGGATCGGGTGGTGGGCAGCCGGGCGGCGGGGGGTCTCAGACGCGGGTGCGGCGGGGTCTCAGGGCCCGGGTGCGGCTGGGTCTCAGGGCGGGGGCTGGGTGCGGGTGCGGCGGGGTCTCAGACGGGTGGCGCTGAGGGCTCGGGTGGGGGTCCGCCGCCGGCGGGGTCTGCTGGAGCGCAGGCCGTTGGGGGTGGTGGTCAGGTTTCGGCGGCGGTCGGTCAGAGCCAGTCGACGGCCGGCGGGGTCGAGTCGGCCGCTATCCGGTCGGCGGGTGCAGCGCAGCCCGGCGCGGGGACCGCGGCGGCGGCGCCAGGCGCGCACGACCGCTGCGACAGGCCCACCGTCGGTCGCCCCCGCCACGACCGCTCCTGCAGAGCCGCCGTCGGGTTCGGTCGCCCCCGCCACGACCGCTGCGCACAGCCGCCGTCGGGGTCGGTCGCCCCCGCCACGACCGTGACACAGCCGCCGTCGGGGTCGGTCGCCCCCGCCACAACCGCTGCGACACCAGCCGCACGTCGGGTTCGGTCGCCCCCGCCACAACCGCTGCGACAGCAGCCGCCGTCGGGTTCGGTCGCCCCGGCCACAACCGCTCGACAAGCCACCGTCGGGTTCGGTCGCCCCGGCCACAACCGCTGCGACAGAGCCGCCGTCGGGGTCGGTCGCCCCGCCACAACCGCTGCCCGCAGAGCCGCCGTCGGGTTCGGTCGCCCCGGCCGGACGGTCGGTCGACCAGTCCGGCGGTTCGGTTGCGTCTGCGGCCGAGTCCACCTCCGCGGCCGGAGGGGTCGCTGAGATGCCGGTTTCGAACCCGCAGGCGGGGCAGGTCGTGGAACAGGCATCGGTGGGATCGGGGATCACCGGGTTGCTGAGCTCACCCGATCTGTCAGTCGGCCCGGGTGTCCGTGGATGGTTGGAGTCTGGGGGGATCGACCCCCGGGCGGTGTCTGTTCTAGGTGGCGCACTCGGGCGGTTCTCAGTCGGGGTCGGCGGGGTCGACGTCGTTGACTCACCGGCGGGTGCCCAGGTCCTGGACATCGTCTCAGTCGATGGTGAGCCGGTCGGACCGCAGAACTTCGCCGCCCGCGAACTGGTCGGCTGGCTCGCCGGGCTACAACCCGGCGTTCGACCCGACGAGATCGGCTCGCCCTGGTCGATCCACTCGCCCGGCTTCTTCTCAGACGGAAGCTCGACAGCCAGCATCAGACTCGTATTCGACCTCCCAAGCTCCGGAACCACCCCCCCAACCGGAACCCCCATAGACGCCGCCGACATGAATCCGTCCCCCCCGCCTCCCTCCCCCTCGCTTGAGACAACAGAGGTCTCGCCAGCGGCGCAGGGGGCATACGAGGCCGCACAGAAAGAGCTCGGAGTTCCCTACCTCTGGGGCGGCGAGAGTCCCCAAGCGGGCTTCGACTGCTCGGGACTGATGCAATGGGCTTACCACCAGGCGGGGATCTCGATCCCGCGGACCGCGGCGGAACAGGCAACAGCGGGAACTCCGGTCTCACAGAGTCAGCTGCACGAAGGCGATCTCGTCTTCTTTCGCATCAGCGGAGGCGAGATCGACCACGTCGGCATGTACGTCGGACACGGTGAGTTCATTGAGGCACCTCGTACCGGCGAGGTGATCCAGAAGGCCAGCCTCAACGATCCGTATTGGGCCGAACACTTCGCGGCGGCCCGCAGAATCGTTGCGCTGACCACAAGCCAGCCGGCGCCCGCCGTTCCAGCGTCTCCTGACCCGGCCCCCGGGAGCTCTGGCCCGGCCGTGGTCCCGGGCGACATCCCGGGCACGACCACCGACATTCCTGGGAGCGTCCCTGGACTCGCTGGTACCGCTGAGCCGCCAGAGGCACCTGCGCCCCCGGGCACGCCTGAGCCGCCAGCCACGCCTGGACCGCCGGGCACCGGCACAATTTCGTTCAGAGCGGTCCCCGCGGCGACGACCGCGGCGAGCAGCAACACGGTCCAGTTCCTCCCGGCTGCACAGCCTGCGGCGGTGACCCCGACGGCTCCCGAG
Organism: uncultured Solirubrobacterales bacterium; assembly: GCA_963805095.1. GTDB lineage: Bacteria > Actinomycetota > Thermoleophilia > Solirubrobacterales > Solirubrobacteraceae > Palsa-465. The sequence goes on along the minus strand of CAWDSW010000003.1, from coordinate 575,323 downwards.
GTCCCGAACGACCCCACGCCACAGCCCGTCGAGCCCGTCGTACCGGCCGCAGAGCCAGTCGTGCCGGCAGCACAACCCGTCGAGCCGGCCGCACAGCCCGTCGCGCCGGCAGCACAACCCGTCGAGCCGGCCGCACAACCCGTCGTGCCGGCAGCACAACCCGTCGAGCCGGCAGCACAACCCGTCGAGCCGGCAGCACAACCCGTCGTGCCGGCAGCACAACCCGTCGAGCCGGCCGCACAACCCGTCGCGCCGGCGGCACAACCTGGCGGACAGGTTCCAGCAGGTGTTGCTCCAGACCAGCTCGTCAACCAGGTTCAAGCGTCGATCGACACGGTCCCCCCTGGCACCACGGTGTCCGTGTCCTCGCACCTGTTGACCGATGGCCAGGCCGAGTTCGCGGCAAAGCTGGCGCAATTGACGGGGCTCAGTCCACGGGTGATCGCGTCGTGGGAGCTCGCCGAGGAATCCGGTCAGTACGCACAGGGTCGCGAGGCGCAGCACGATTTCAACTGGTTGAACATCGCTTGGTACGACAGCGGTCGGGGTGGGCTCTCCTACAACGCAGCGTTCGGGAATCCGGCGACGGCCGCTGAGCAGACGGCCAAGTTCTTGAAGGGGACGTGGGGGGGAGCAAGTGACAGCATCCGCGCGATCCTGTCGACGGCGAGCGGTACCCCAGCCCAGCAGATCGCTGCGATTGCAAACAGTGACTGGGCGAGCACCCACTATGACGGGGGCGCAAATCTGCGGGCTACGTTCGGCGAGTTGAGCGATATGAAGGTAGAGGTGAACAGCGCTGCGCCATCCGGCGAGAACGCCGTTCAGTCGGTGTCTGCGGGCGCCGAGGCGTCTGTCGCTGCAGCGTCTGGCACGGGCGCCCAACAGGGCGACGTGACGTTCGGGGACCTTCAGACCGTCGGCGCTCAGCACAACTGGACCGACCAGCAGCTTCAGGATTGGTGGCAGGTGATCAAGATTGAAAGCGGCGGCCAACTCGACGCACAGAATCCGAGCAGCTCGGCCTACGGAATTGCTCAATTCATCTCCGGCGCGAGCGAGTACGCCAAGTACGGCGGCAACAGCACGAGCGTGACGGGCCAGCTCACGGCGATGGCCAACTACATCGCACAGCGTTACGGGAGCCCGTCCGCGGCGCTCGCGCACGAGCACAGCGCGGGGTGGTACTGATCGGCTTCGTCGCGATCGCCGATGGGCGGCGATCAGCCTTGACGTGGTTTGAGATGCGGCGGATAATCGCCGGAATATCAGGAAGGTGGCCACCGGGGGGCTTGGCATGAGTGGGGGATCGGGAGTCGCGGCGTCCAGTCGCTGGTGGGAGTTCAGCGGCAACAGGTGGTTGCTGCTGTTGGTGACAGCGGCCGTGTTGCTTCTGTGGGTTGCGCTGTTCTCGACTCCGGCGTCGGCCATCCAGACCGGCTGCACACGGTCCGGTCAGACCGTCAAGTGCGTCTACAACAACAACGAGGACGCCCAGTTCACGGTGCCACCCGGAATCACCTCGGTTGCCGTCGATGTGATCGGCGCAACGGGCGGCGGTGACACGAGCAGCAGTTGTGCACCGTTGTGCGGCGGGAAGGGGGCGAATGTGAGCGGTTCGTTGTCGGTCTCGCCCGGCGAGAAGCTCGACTTCGACGTCGCCGCGAACGCTTCGAACGGTGGTGGGGGTCAGGGATATGGCCTCAACGGTTCGTTCGCGGGTGGCGGCAGCGGCTGCTGGGGCGGCGGCGGAGCTAGCGCCATCTGGCAGGACGGGACCTCGACACCGCTCGCCGTCGCCGCCGGTGGCGGTGGCAACGGCTGTCCCGCCGGCATGGGTGGCGACCCCGCGACCCAGGGTGGCAACGCCGACGCGGCGGGCGCAGCCGGGGCGAATGCATACGACGGTCGTCCGGGATCAGCAGCCAGCGGCGCGACTCCTGGGGCGGGTGGCGCGGGAGGCCAACCAAACAACACGGTCCCACCCGGCCCCGGGGGGTCGTTCGGTGGAGCGGGTACCGCCGGCAACTTCGGCGGCGGCGGACAGGGAGGCTTCGGTGCCTTCGAGGCCGGCGAAGGAGGAGGCGGCGGCGGCGGACTCGGTGGCGGCGGCGGTGGCGGCGGTGGCGGCGACAACTCGGCCGAAACCGTTGGCGGCTCGGGCGGGGGTGGCGGCGGCGGCTCGAGCCTTGTCCCAGCCGGTGGCTCGCGGTCGCTCGATGCGACGAGAACTCCCGGGATCACGATCTCGTTCGTCAGCAACCTCACGTTCACTTCGCCTGCTCCGCCGGCGGCGACGATCGGCTCGATCTACGACTACAAGTACGCCGTGGTCGGCGACACCGAGATCACGTATTCGGTCTCTGCCGGCAGCCTTCCGCCCGGGCTGACTCTGGGTCAAACCGGCGAGCTGGAAGGTGTTGCTCAGACCGCCGGGACGTACGCGTACACCGTCGGGGCATCGGATGGTTCCGCCACCGTCACACGACGGGATACGATCGCCGTCACGGGCGCCAGGACGTTACAGCCGTCCACCCCCGTTGCCGGGAAGACCGCCAACGCGTCCTTGGCCTGGGGCGTGGTACTGATCAAGCGGCCCAATGGCAGCTTTGCCGTGCTCGGAAGCGGGACGAAATCGGTGCCGCTGGGATCGACGGTCGATGCAAGCAAAGGGGGCGTCAAGATCGAGACGAGTACGCGCACCCAAAAGAAGAAGAAGCCAACACCGGGCTCGGGCAAGCCAAAGCCGAGCTCGAGTGTCTCGACCGGCACGTTCAGTGTCGGCATCTTCTCGATCGAGCAGGCCCGCGAGCGCGTCAAGCTGAAGCACCGCGGCTCAGTGAAGGCGAGGGCGACGGAGGTCAAGCTGAAAACGGCCAAGCACGCCGTCGCGAAGGCCGGATGCCGACGTACCGGAACTCCTGGGAAGGGAGTCGTCCGGGCAGTCCACGGTGTCACCAAGGGCGACTATCAGATCGTCGGCGCATCGAGCGTAACGTCGGTGGCCAACGCCACCTGGACGGTCGAGGACCTCTGCGACGGCACTCTGACCACCTTGCAAAGTGGTAAGGCGACCGTCACCTCAATGCGACGAGGCAAGGGACACAAAGCCCATCATCTACACGCCGGACAATCGCTCTTGGTCAAGGGCCGCTTCTTGTAAGCCGCGGACTGCTGCCGAAGAAGTCGGCGCGCACCGACTGCCGACTCCGCGGCGGCGCTAGTGCAGGGTGTAGCCGGCCTGCTTAACCGATTTGAATGCTGCCGCGACGCGGGCCTCGTCTTTGCCAATCGCCCGTTTGGCAGTGCCGTAGGAGGCGGACGAGTGGTGAGCTGCCGCGACCGAGAGTGCTGCATAGTCCCTCCCGAGCCGTCGGAGCCCGCGGACGAGAGCAGCGTCGGCCAGGGTCGCAGGCGGGTTCGGCTTGGCCGTCGCTGCCGCGTCTGCCGCCGAGTTGTAGGCGCCCGCGAGGGAATGGGCCGCTGAGGCTTGGGCGGCCGGCGTCTTGGCGCCCGCGAGCTTCGCGTCGAACTTCGTGCGAGCGGAGTCGAGCTTCCGAGTCGCGCTGCTGAGGCGGCTCGCAAACTTTGCACTTGGCCCGAGCGGCAGAACGGTTCCCTTGACCCGCAGGCTGCCGACCACGCGCTCGCAAGTGGTCGTGAATGCAGCGGCGCCGGACGCGGGAGCGATGCATGCGGCCGTAGCCGTGCCAGCGCTCGTTGGCAGGACATACAGCGACACCGCGCTCGGGGCGCCCTTCGGCTCAAGGTAGAGGTAGCGGCTGAAGACGTAGCCGTTCGGCTTCAGCTTGACCGCCTTACCCTGCAGCGGACTCGACAGGCTGGATGCAAACGCGGGAGACACGAGCGACGTGTTCACCGATTTGGCCGTACCGAGGACGAGCGCCCCACCCGATGTCGAGCCCGCGGGCGTCAGATTCACCGCGGAGCTCAGACCAAGCGATCTCGCCTCCGGCGGCAGATGGGTCGCGCGCCGCCAACCCACGGGATAGTGGACCGTGAGCGGGCCGGCAATCGCGGACTGGCGGAGAGGAGCTGGACCGTTGTTGTTTGAGCTCGAATGCGGGGCGAAGATGAACCCGAGCGCCGCAGCCGCAGCGACCGCCGCGGCGGCGGCCGCGATTACGCGTCCCCGCGGCCGACTAACGCCAGCCGGCGCCTCTTCGCGCACGGGCGTTGGCGGGGCCGCAGGCGCAGGATCGGAGATCGGTTCGGCGATCGGCATCGGTTCGGCGACTCGCATCGGTTCCGCGGTGAGCGCCGGTTCGGCTACCGGCGGCCCGTCGGGAGCCGCTTCGGCGGGTTGCACCTCGTCGGGTACTGACGCCGGGACATCGGGCGCCGATTCGGGCGCCAGTTTGTCTTCGCCCGCGACGGTCTCGTAGCCACGATCCACGACGCTGGGCGACGAGGGCAACTCGTCTGCCAGAACGGCGCCGGCAACCTCTGATAGTTCGGTGTCTGCCGACGCCACGGCAACCTGCTCCGGCGACGGCGAGATGGCCTCAGCAGCCTCCTCCGGCGGTGGCGTGACCGCAACGTCCGGCGGCCGCGTGACCGCGGCCGCCAGCGGCGGCGAGATGACCTCGGCAGCCTCCTCCGCCGGCGGTGACGTGACCCCGGCCGGCTCCGGTGGCTGCGAGACGGCCGGCTCTGGCGGCGGCGAGATGACCTCAGCGGGCGGCGGCGTGACCACAGACTCCGCCGGCGCCGGCGTGACCACAGACTCCGGCTGCGGCGGCGTGACCACAGGTTCTACCGGCGGCGGTGTCACTGCCTCTCGGTGGTCGGGCGAGACGACGGGCTCCAGCTCGATCGCCGGAGGTATGCCTGCCGCGACGTCGGGGCTAAAAGTGACGAAGCCACCAACGGTAGGCGGCGAGGGCGTCATCGAGTCGGCTGCGCCGGGCTCATCCTCGGCTGGTAGTGGACCACCCTCGGCTACATCCCCAGCGGGCTCCAAGGGATTGACCTCAATCGGCGCCGAGCCGGCGGCAGCCTGCTCCACGCTCACGATTGGCTCGGGCGTCGGAGTCGCGATGTGACCTCCGCTCTCGAACGGAGCCGGCGTCAGTGGCGCCGCCTCGCGAGCCGCGACCTTGTCGTCCAGCAGGCGCGCGTTGCGGCGCCACATCGGTCCGCGGAGCTGGACGATGATGTCCTCCAGCGCTTCCCACGCCTCGAGCGCGTGACCGACCCGTTTCTTCGGGTCCTTGACGAGCAGTGACTCGATCCACTCTGACAGCGCTGGGTCGACCTCCGGGCGGACCTGCGCGGCCGCCGGGATCGGCTCGCTCAGGTGACGCATCATCAACGCCATCGGCGCGTTGGTGTCGTGGAACGGGACGTTGCCCACAACGAGCTCGTAGGCCATGATCCCAACCGAGTAGAGATCGGTCCAGGGACCCACAACGCTGCCGGACGCCTGCTCCGGGGCCATGTACGCGGGGGTGCCGACTGTCATCCCCGTTTCCGTCCTGAACCCTGTGCTCACCGTGGCCCGGGCGATCCCGAAGTCCGTGATCTTCACCGACCCGTCCGGCGTCACCATGACGTTCTCCGGCTTTAGGTCACGGTGGACGATCCCGGCGCTCTCGGCGTGTGTGAGACCGGCGAGCACGCCCTCGAGCACCCCACACGTTTGGCCGAGAGTCAGCCGCTTCATGTAAGGCCGCAACGACCCGCGTGGGAGGTACTCCATCGCGATGTACTGCGTCTGCTCGTGCTTGAAGTATTCGTGCACGGTGACGATGTTGTGGTGGTTGAGCTGACCCGCGAGTTGTGACTCGCGGTAAAAGCGCTGCGCGAACTCTTCCGAACCGGCGTGGAATCTGCTCAGCTCCTTGAGCGCAACATGACGGTCGAGGTCTCGCTGCAGGGCGACATAAACGATCGCCATCCCGCCACGCCCGACCTCTCGAAGGATCTCGTAGCGCCCGCCGGTGCCAATTAGATCTGCTTGCGACCCTGGATCCGGTCCTGCCATGTCCGCTAGTGGGCCGCGCTTAGTCGCGCCCCCCGACGCGATCGATCAGCCATGCACGCAGCGTAACCGAAGCTCCTCCTCGCCGCCACGTCCGCGCGCAGGTCGCCCGCGAGTCGGTTCTGATCGGTCACGCCCGCCACTGCGCCTCATCTCGTCACCGCGGCTCGTGCCGGGCGCACGAGCGTCTCCTGCAGGCGCCGAACCGCGTCGAGATGGTCGCCTGTCCAGATCACCCGAACGCCCGTGGCAGTGGCGTGACCATCGCCGTCCTCCAGATCGCTGGCGACCGCGTCGACCAACCGCTCGTCGGCTGCGGTCTCACGGACCAGCGGCTCGGGCACATCGCCCGCGCCGTTGAGGCTGGCGGCAAACCGCGCGTACCAACCACTGAGATGGTCGGCTTCTTCGACGAGCTCACGGCGCGCGGCGGCGCGATCACCGTCGCGCGCGGGCACCTCGCCGTCCTCGTTCCAGAGGTCCAGTACCGCGTCAGCGGCCAGCCGCACGCCCGCCACCCCGGTCACGAGCGTCGTCAGCTCAGCCAGCGGGACCGCCTTTGCCCCGCGCTCGGCGAGATAGCCGCGGAAGGTGTCGTCCAACCTTCGTGCCGCCGCGGCGGCCCGCCGCGCGAGCGCACGCGGAGCCGTCGCCCCAGGGCCACTAGCGTCGCAGCAGGCAACCGCGTAGCCGACTGCGTCTGCCAGATAGCTGCTGCTCTCGATGTACGCGCGACCCAGGGCCCGGCGTAACTCGGTCCGGGCACCCCGAGGCCAGAACAGCACCCCGACGGCAAGGCTGACGGCGCCGCCGATGGCGACGTCCTCGATCCGAACCAATCCCAGCTTCCAGCCCACCGGCACCAGTAGGTTGAAGAGCACCAGCAGCGTGACCGTGAACGCCGCCTGCCCAGCGGCGAAAGAGATCGCCGCCGGGGCCAGACCGGCAAACAAGACGACGAACGGAAGCAGGATCCACAGCAACACGGTGTTGGTCCCGATCAGTGCCACCAGTGCACCACCGACGATGAATCCGAGCGCCGTGCCGATCAGTGCTCTGGCGACGTTCTCTCCGGTGCTGAGCGCGTTTGAGCGCAGCACTGCGAGCGTCCCGAACACGACCCAGAATCCGTGCTGAACAGACGTCAGGTCGGCGACCAGCACGGCTAGCGCGAGGCCCAGGCTACCGCGCAGGCTGTTGCGCAACCAGGACGAGCTCGGCACCGCATGCGCGAGAGCACGCTCCTTGGCGGCGGTCAGTGTTCCGGTGAAACCCGTGGGCTGGCGTCCGATCAGGCGCTCCCACCAGGTTCGGCGGGACGCCGCAACCGCGAAATCGATGTTCGAGGCGATCTGATCGGTGACGTACGCCAGCTCTTGAGCCCGGAAGCTGGGGTCCAGCGCCGACACAACCGTCGCGGCCGAAGCACGCCCATTTCCGGCATCTGCTGTGCCGATCGTCTCGCCACGGAGGCGCTCGATTGGCTGCGAAGTCGTGTAGTCCTCAAGCTGCTGCAGCGCCGCCCGGAGCCCCTCACGCCCCGCGTCCAGCTCCCCTTCCGGCTTGCTCGTCGACTCCTGTCGCGGATCGAGAGCCGCCGCGGCCCGTTCCAGAACCTCGGCGGCGGCGAGCTTCACGTCACAAATGGCTCCGTCCGGGAGCGCTGCCTGTCGCGCCCGCGGACCTGATCGCAGCACCACGGCGCTCAGCCAGCGCAGCTCGTCGACAAGCCGAATCTCGGCCCGGGCCTTGGTGCTGAGCCCGGTCGGCCGGTAGGGGGTGGCGAGAAACAGCTTGTCCAGCGCCTCGATCCGCGCTTCCGACTCGTCCTGCGCGTCCCGGTAGGCGTTCTCCGATTCCTCGCCTCCGTCGGCAAGGAGCCAGGCGACCTCGGACCGGATCCGCCTGGCGATCGCGCGGCAGGCGTCGATCGCACGCCCCTCAATTGGGTAGGCGACCGCCGAAGGCCACAGCACCGTGACCGCGACCACCGACACGGCCGCGGCGATCCCCCAGCCGGCGACTCGGTCTGGGATCTGTGACACGGTCGCGGGCACCGTCACGGGCAGGATGAACGCCAGCAACAGCGGCGTCGTGGCGCTCGCGATCACGGAGCTGACGATCCCGCTGAAGAGCACGAGGAATCCGGCGAGAAACATCCCGATCGTCGCCAGCGGGGTTGAGCGCGACAGCAACGTGCCGAAACAGATCATCACGGCACAGCTCAGACCGAGGAGCGACTGTGCCAGCGCTCGGTCCAACCGCGAGCCGGAGAAATCGACGAGCAGCAGCATCGCGAATGACCCAAACGCGATGAAGTAGGAGATGTCTGGGTTGCCGATCACCTTGTCGGCGAGAGCAAACAGCGCCGGCATCAGGATCGCGGCGCGACCCGCTCGCCGGAGCGCCGTGTAACCCGGGTCGTGCCTCTGCAGCCATTCGCGCACCGCGCGCAAGCCTAAGCCCCCGTGCGGCTCGATGACCGGCGGTCGACGATCAACCGCGCCGCGGTGGCGCGGTTGCCCTCGCCGGCATCGGGGTAGCGCGTATCCATGTCTGCTGAGGACCGGCCAGCCACCGAGCGCGAGGCGCCAGCGCACGCGCCGCAGCTCGCGGAGCCCGAGGCGACCACCGCCTCGACGGAGGTCTCCAGCGTCACCGAGGAGCCGGCATCCCCGCAAGCGACGCTCGCGGGCCGCGTCTGGGTCGCGATTGCGATCGCCGCGATCCTGCTGATCGCGTTGATCATCTTCGTCGCCGAGAACTCCCAGAAGGTCACGATCTCGTTCCTCGGCGCACACGGGAGGATTTCCCTGGCGCTCGCGATCCTGATCGCAGCGGTGGCGGGAGTCCTGATCGCTCTGCTGGTCGGCTCAGCCCGAATCCTGCAGCTGCGCCTCGAGGTTCAGCGACGCCGCCGCACTGAACGCCGGAAGGGTGACGGTTCGCTAACCGGCCACTGATCGAACCTGCCGGCTCCGGCCGAACAACAGACCCCCCAACCGGCGATTTCCAACGGTGCCGGATTTGAGCCCACGGGACCAACGTGCAACCCTGATGTGATGGCAAGGACGCTCACAGAGCAGAAGACAGCGCTCGCGACCGAGGTCGTGACGGTCGAGAACCTGCGGGTGCGCTACGGCGACACCGTCGCGGTCGATGGCGTCTCGCTGTCGATCCGGAAGGGCGAGATCTACGGGATCCTCGGGCCAAACGGCGCCGGCAAGACGACGACTGTCGAGTGCATTGGTGGGCTGCGCAAGCCCGACGCGGGCGCGATCAGCGTGCTGGGGATGGACGTGCGCGCCGACCGCAATGAGCTGCGACGCCGGGTCGGGATCCAACTGCAGCAATCGGAGCTGCCGGACAAGCTGCGCGTCGGGGAGGCGATCGAGCTGTTCGCTTCGTTCTATCCCGATCCCGCCGACCCCGCCCAGCTGCTCCATTCACTCGGGCTCGAGGGCAAGCGCGACGCGCGCTTCGCGAACCTATCGGGTGGGCAGCGCCAGCGCCTTTCAATTGCGCTGGCGCTGATCGGGCGCCCCGAATTGGCGATTCTCGACGAGCTGACCACCGGCCTCGATCCACAATCGCGGCGCGAAACCTGGAAGCTGATCGAGCAGATCCGGGACAACGGCGTGACCGTGATCCTCGTGACCCACTTCATGGAGGAGGCCGAGTACCTGTGCGACCGGGTCGCGCTGCTGCACCGCGGACACGTGCTCGCGATCGACACCCCGGCGGCTCTCGCCGTGGGTACGGGCCAGCACGTCAGCTTCCGGCCGTCGACGGAGCTCGACATCGAGGCGCTGAGGCTCCTCCCCGATGTCCGCGGCGTCCGTCGGGATGGAGATCGGGTCGTCGTCGAAGGCAGCGGCGATCTGGTCGCGGCAGTGATGGAAATGCTGGTGGGCGAGCGGGTGATCCCAATGGAGACGAGGATCGAGCAGTCGACCCTCGACGACGCCTTCGTCGCCCTGACCGCCGACGCAGACGCCGCCGCCGCGGAATTTAGTCGAGAGGTGACGCGATGAGTGCTGTCTCCGCCGGAGCCGTCACCGCCTCTCGCAGGCCGAGCGCCTTCGCCTGCCTGCTGCGGACCGAGCTCAAGCTCTTCCTGCGCGAGCCGATGCTCCTGTTCTGGGCGGTGGTCTTCCCGGTCATCCTGCTGATCGTGTTCGGACTAGCCGGCGGCAACAAGCACCAGCATTCACTCGGCGGGTTGCGGCTGATCGTCGTCTACACGCCGGTCGTGATGATGTTCACCTTGGTGATCTTGGGACTGAGCGCGTTGCCGGCGGCGCTGGCGTCCTATCGGGACAAGGGGTATCTGCGACGGCTGTCGACGACCCCGGTCGGCGCGGTCCGGTTGCTCGCCGCGCAGATCACGATCGTGCTGGGGCTGGCGACGTGCGTGGTGATCCTGCTGCTGCTGGTGTCCCACTTCTGGTTCTCCGTGTCGCTGCCCCAGGATGTCGGCGGCTTCATCCTGGCGATCGCGCTGACGATGGCCGCGGTGATCTCGCTGGGAACGCTGATCACCGCGCTCGCGCCCAGCCAGCGGATCGCGACCGCCGCCGGAGGCCTGTTGCTCTTCCCACTGATGTTCTTCGCCGGGCTGTGGGTGCCACAGGCCGAGATGGGTGCCGGACTGCGCGACGTCAGCCACTACACGCCGCTCGGCGCGGCCACCCCCGCGCTGCAGAACGCGATCGCCGGATCGTGGCCTGGAACCACGCACCTGTTGGTGTTGGTCGCCTACGCGGTGCTGCTGTCGGCACTCGCGATCAGATTCTTCCGTTGGGAGTGACGATCCGCTGAAGCGTAGCCTCGGAGGAGTGGCCGCCTGGCAGCAGCGCTCGTTGCCTCCGTCTGTCCCGTATGACCGCGCCCAGCGGCTGACGCTGCTCGCGTGCATCCTGGGGTCTTCGGCGGCATTCCTCGATGGAACGATCGTCACGATCGCGCTGCCGACGATCAGAGCGAGCTTGGGCGGTGGTTTCGCGACCCAGGAGTGGGTGGTCGACGCCTATCTGCTGACGCTGGGCTCGCTGCTGCTGGTCGGTGGCTCGCTCGGCGACGTGTACGGCCGCCGTCGGATCTTTGCGCTCGGCGTCGCCAGCTTCGGAGTGGCGTCAGTGGCGTGCGGGGCGGCGCCCGATGCAGCGGTTCTGATCGGCGCACGCGCGCTGCAGGGGGTCGCCGCAGCGCTGCTGGTACCGAGCACGCTGGCGCTGATCATGGACACCTTCACCGACCGCCAGCGGGCGTCGGCGATCGGGTCCTGGACCGCGTGGAGCGGAATCGCGACGGTCGCGGGCCCCCTGCTCGGCGGCCTCTTGATCTCGGTTGGCTCCTGGCGCTGGGTGTTCGTCGTCAACGTGCCGCTCGTGCTCGCGACCCTGTGGCTCGTGCGCCACATCCCGACCGGCCGCCAGCCAACGGGCGGCCACATCGACTGGATCGGCGGTCTGCTCGGAGCGGCCGGGCTGGCCGGGCCGATCTTCGCGCTGATCGAGCAGCCGACCTATGGCTGGGGCGACCCCCGAGTCTGGGGCACACTGCTCGGCGGCGCCCTGCTGCTGGTCGGGTTCGTCGCGTGGGAGCGCCGCTGCAGCGCGCCGATGCTCCCCCTCGGGATGTTCCGCTCGCGCAACTTCAGGATCGGCAACCTCGCGACGCTCTTGTTCTACGGAGCGCTGAACGTGATCACGTTCTTCGTCATCGTGTTCCTCCAGCAGGTCGGCGGCTACAGCGCCATCGCCGCCGGGCTGAGTCTGCTGCCGCTATCGATTCTGACGTTCCTGCTGGCCAAACGGTTCGGAGCGCTGGCCGACCGGTACGGACCCCGGCTGTTCATGGGCTTCGGCCCGATCGTCGCCGGCGTCGGGATGCTGCTGCTGCTGCGACTGGGAGCCAATCCACAGTACGTGCCAGACATGCTCCCGGGTGTGATCCTGCTCGGGCTGGGTCTCGCGCTGACGGTCGCCCCCCTGACCGCAGCTGTCCTCGGCGCTGTCGGATCGGAGCACGCCGGAGTCGCATCCGGGATCAACAACGCGATCGCCCGGCTGGCCGGACTGATCGCGATCGCCGTAGTCGGAGCCGTCGTCGCGAGCCACTTCTCCGCACACGTCCACGACGGACTGCCGCCCCGCGGTGAAACCGTCTCATACCGAGCCGCGATCGACCGGGCTGCGTCCGCGACCTTCGACGTCCGACCCCCGAGCGGGGTGCCGTCGGCGCAGCGACCGCACGTACACAGCGTCCTCGAGAGCGCGGGCGTGAATGCGCTCCATCTGGCCATCGGCCTGGCCGCATTGTTGGCGATCATCAGCGGTGTTCTCAGCCTGCTTTGGATCCGAAACCCACGGCGCGAGATCAGCGCCGAGACCACGCCCGGCGGCGCCATCTGCGGCGCATCCGCCGGCTTGCCCGAGCCGCGGGCCCGGCCCGAACCGCAGCCGTCAACGACCTAAGGCCGCGGAGTGGCTCGCGAGCAGACTCAGGTCGCGATCGTGGGAGCCGGACCTGCGGGACTCCTGCTCTCACATCTCCTTGCGACGGCCGGCGTCGAGTCGATCGTCATCGACTGCCGCTCCCGCGAGGACATCGAGACAACGGTGCGCGCGGGCATTCTCGAAGAGGACACGGTTCGCGTGCTCGTCGCCGCCGACGCTTCGAAGCGGGTGCTGACCGTCGGGCAGCGCCACGACGGAATCGAACTGCGCTTTTCCGGCGAGGGACACCGAATCGACTTCGCCGCGTTGGTCGGTCGCGGCGTATGGCTCTATCCCCAGCACGAGGTGCTGCAGGACCTGATCGCGGCCCGTCTCGATGATGACCAGGACCTACGGTTCGGGATCACGGCGAGAAACGTCGACGACGGCGGGACGCGTGCGCGAGTGGAGGCTGTCGACGCGGATGGCGACGCGCTCGTGATCGAGGCCGAATTCATCGTCGGCGCTGACGGATCGCACAGTGTCGTGCGCGAGGCCGTAGCCGGCGCCGCCACGAGCGGCCATTTCCGCGAGTATCCGTTCGCCTGGTTCGGGATCCTCTGCGAGGCCCCGCCTAGTGCTCGAGAGCTGATCTACAGCAACTCGGAGAGCGGCTTCGCGCTGATCAGCCAGCGCAGCCCGACGCTACAGCGGATGTACCTGCAATGCGATCCAGATCTGGATCTGGGTGCGATGACGGATGAGGACGTCTGGCATGCCTTGGCGACACGCGTCGCGCCACATGAACTCATTCGAGGTCCGATCATCCAACGAGACCTGCTCCACTTCCGCAGCTTCGTCGCCAACCGTGTGCAGCGCGGCCGGCTCGCGTTGGTCGGAGACGCCGCCCATACGGTTCCGCCCACTGGCGCCAAGGGACTCAATCTCGCCGTCGCCGACGTGCTCGTGCTGGCGCGGGCTCTGCGCTCCCTGCTGCGCAGCGACGACCCCAGCCTGGTCGAACGCTATCCGGACGATGTGCTGCCGAGGATCTGGCGCGCGCAGCACTTCTCGTGGTGGATGACGCAGATGCTGCACACGCCCCCCGACGCAACTGATTTCGACCGCCACCGTCAAATTGGAGAGCTCGAGTCGGTCGTTGAATCAGAGGCCGGGCGGCGCTTCCTCGCGGAGGCCTACACCGGTTGGCCGATGCCTCTCGCCGACGCGATGCCACTCAGCTACGGCCGCTGAGCAGCCCCTCGCGGGCTCCGGGCGCGAGCGTCGGTTCGCGCACCGGCACGTCGCCGAGCGCCTCGTCGATCGCCTCCAGCACATCGGCCGACAGGTCAATCCCGGAAGCGGCGGCGTTGGCATGCACCTGCTCGGGGCGACTGGCGCCGATGATCGCGGCAGCGAGCTCAGGACGGCGCAGAACCCACGCCAGCGCCATCTCCGTCAGGCTGATCCCGGCCTGCTCGGCGATCGGGCGCAGCCGGTCGACCACGGCGAGGGTCTCGTCGTTCAGCACCCGGCCGATGAAGACGTTCATCGCATCGCTGGCGGCGCGGGAGTCGCTCGGGGGCTCCTGCCCGGCGCGATACTTACCGGTCAGGACGCCCTGGGCCAACGGCGACCAGACGATCTGCGAAATGCCGTTGGCCTCGCACAGCGCGAAGAGCTCGGCCTCGGGCGCCTGCCACAGCATCGAGTACTGCGGCTGCGAGGAGACGAACAGGTCCGAGCCGGCGATATCGATGGCCGCTTGGATCTGGTACGGGAGCCATTCGCTGAAGCCCAGGTAGCGTGCCTTGCCCTCGGCGACGACCTTCTGCAGCGCCCCGACCGTCTCCTCGATCGGCACGTCCGGATCGAAGCGATGGCACTGATAGAGATCGACATAGTCGGTCTGCAGCCGCCGCAGCGACACGTCGATCTGCTTGGCGATCTGGCCGGCCGACAGACCCTGGTCCGTCGGGTCGTCCGACATCGGGAAGAACACCTTGGTCGCGAGCACGTAGGACTCGCGCGGGCGACCCGAGAGGATCTCCCCCCAGGCGGACTCGGCCGCCCCACGTCCGTAGGCATTGGCGGTGTCGAAGAAGTTGATCCCGGCGTCGAACGCCGCGTCGGTGCAGGCGCGGGTCTGCTCGGCCTCGATCCCGCCGGCGTATGTGAGCCACGCTCCCAGCGCGATCTCCGACACCTCGAGGTCCGAGCTCCCGAGCTTGCGATAACGCATCTGATTTCCTTTCGTCTCGTTTGAAAGAGCACACCGGCCGCGGTGACCGGAACGACAGGAGAGTGTCACCCCGGAGCGGCCGGTGCCTTCTCGGTGACCGAACCCCCAAAGGAGGCGGTTGAAATGCCCGCAGCCCTCAAACTGACGCTGATCGGAGGCCCGACCGCGATCCTCGAATACGGGGGCCTGCGGTGGCTGACCGACCCGACCTTTTCGCCACCCGGCGAGCACGACGACCTCGTCAAGACGACGGGCCCGGCGCTTGCGCCGGAGGGGACCGAGCCGATCGACGTCGTCCTGCTCTCGCATGACGAGCACAGCGACAACCTCGATCCGGCCGGCCGCGATTTTCTGCCACGCGTCGGACGCGTGCTAACCACGCCCGAGGGGGCCGCCAGGCTCGGGGGCAACGCGAGCGGCCTGCAGCCATGGCGCTCGGTCGATCTTCAACGGCCCAACGGTGGTGTGGTGACCGTCACCGCGGCACCGGCGTTGCACGGGCCGCCGGGCGCCGAGCCCGTGACCGGGCCGGTGACCGGCTTCGTGTTGAGCGGCGACGGGCTGCCCACCGTCTACGTCTCAGGCGACAACGCCTCGCTCGACGTCATCAGGGAGATCGCCGACCACACCGAGACGATCGACGTTGCCGTCCTGTTCGCGGGCGCGGTCCAGATCCCGGACATCTTCGACGGTGCGTACCTGACGCTATCGAGCGATCTCGCCGCGCAGGCATCGCTGATCCTCGGCGCCGAGACGGTGATCGTGATGCACTTCGAGGGCTGGACGCACTTCACCCAGGGCGCCGAAGAGCTGCGAGCCGCGTTCGCCGGACATGGGATCACCGAGCGCCTGCGAATCCCGATTCATGGGGAGCCGGTCATCGTCGACGCCTGAGCGGACGATCGGGACGTCGGGCTGCTCGGCGCCAGGCCGGCGCCGAGCAGCAGGTGCCGTCGTCAGCCGGTGGTGAGTGCCCCCACGTCGGTGCCAAGCGCGAAGACGTGGAGCAGACCCCGGTTGGCGCCGGTGGGCAAGGTCACCGATGCCACCGTCTTCCCGGGCTGAAGGGTGATGTTGGTGGTGAAGACCTTTGTCCCGATCTGCTGTGAACTGCCGCCGGAGCTGTTGCGGTAGGGCATCGACGCGGCAGTCCCGTTACCGAACGAGGCGCTGCCGGAGGTCCAGTCGGTGAATCCCAGGGTGGCCGATTGGGTGGTGCCATCGGTATAGGTGATCGTCAACGTTCCGCTGGAGGGCCCATTGGTCGCCGATCCCATGACACCGAGCACGGTGGCGCCCGCTACCGGCGGCACCGTGATCACCTGGCCGGCCGCAGTGAGATTGTCCGGCTGTCCGGCGGCGGCATCGGGCCAGTCGTACTGGACCCCGTCGCTCGTGATGGAGGCGCCGGGAGCTAGCCCGGCGGTCGTGAGGGCCTGCTTGGAGTAGCTGAAACCGAGGCCGTCGAGGTTTCCTGCCGCCTGGTTGGTGTCGTCGGAGATACCGGCATTGTTGAAGAACGGCGCCAGGTCGCCGGACCGCGCCACGATCACCGACGTCGAGATCGGCTGGATCGGCCCGAACGCGCTGGTGAACTTGAACGTGACCTGGTAGTCGCCGTCGGTTGTGCCCCCGGTGATCGCAACCGGGGTGTTGGCGCTGCCTCCGCCCGGCAGGTTGAGGGTGCCCGACGACGGACTCACGGTGAACCCGGACGGGGCGCTCGCCGTCCAGCTCACTGCCTGTCGGCGACCCGCGACCGACTGCAGCGCCAGCGTGGTCGTAGCCCGACTCGCCCGGCCCGACAATCACCGATGAGGGGCTGGTCGAGCCGGTGGCGGCGAAGACCGGCGGGCTCTGGGCGAGGAGGGCGTAGATCTCGGCCATCGGTGCGGTTTGGTTCTCGAGGGACTCGCCGCCGGTGGGATCCGGATCGGTGAACAGGCCGTTCGATTGACGGTTCTGCAGCCACGCGGTATCGGCGTAGGAGGCGGCCAGTCGGGCATAGCTCGGGTCGTGGCTGACCTTGGCCAACGCGAACAGGTTGCGGAAGAAGATGGAGTTGAACACGTCGGGCTGGTGGTACAGGTTGTCGTCGGAGCTGTAGTAACTGACCGAGGCGGAGGCCGTCTGCTCAGCTTGGGTGAGGTATGTGCGGTCGCCGGTGATCTGGTAGAGCAGCGTCCCCGCGCCGATCATCGTCCCCTGGTTGTAGCTCCACAGAGCGGTGTTGACGCTGCCGCTGTCATCCATATGGTCGTAGTACATGTCGTCTCGAGTTCATCAGGCATCCACGAACCCAGTCGTACATGCGCGTCGCCCACGTCAGGTAGTAGGGATCGTGGGTGGCCCGGTAGATCTCAAGCCCGACTTCGGCGTTCGGAGCATTGGAGATGGTGTTGCGAGGAGAGTTGGCGACGTCCTCCCAGAACACGCCGCCTGGGCAGGCGACATTGGTCCTGGAGTCCCATCCGCTTACGACGAAATGGAAGATGCTCTCCGCACGCGCCAAATCGGAATGCTGGTGGATGAGGCCGTACTCCTGTAGAAAGTCGAGTCCAACCCAGGCGTTGTCGTCGTAGTAGGTGGGCTGGTCTGAGTCGAGCGGTGGCCGCACACCGGACGCAAAGGCCGGCGGCTGGGGTTGCCCGGTCGGAGCTGGTCTCTTGGATGTCGTAGTAGTCCAGGATTCCCCGGTCCCGCGCCTCCATGTCGTTGTCGTAGCGACTGCCGATCCTGGGGATCGCGGCCATATAGTCGGTGGCCGCGAACGGGTTCACGAAGTCCCAGAGGTACCCGAAGTTTTGATTCGGATCACTCTTTTCGTAAAGCTGATATTGAGGGAGGTACAGGTTCTCCTGCATCGCCTGGTAGGTGGCGACAGCTCTTGCGGCGTCCACCGGGTTCACCGTGTCCCCCGCGCCGGTCGGGGCGGGGGCGGCGGAGGCTGTCGACGCAACGCCCAGCAGGAGCAGAGCGGCAACCGTCGCCACGGCCAGTGACCACGACCGGCTAACGCGCATCGGCCGGCGACGCCGAGACGTTGGTCCGGCTTTAGACGTGACTGCGCTTGGGCTCACGGTTCGTTCCTCTCTCTCCTTGAGGCCACGAGGGGTACACCGCGGGGGCCGGCTGAGACATAGCGGTGACCAAAACAACGTTGTCAATGACAACGTTGTCGTAGGCTAGCTGACCAGAAAGCGAGCGTCAAGGGGCCGGTTCGCGCCGGTCGATGTTCTGTCGCCGGATCAGCGCTCGGACGGGCGGATCACCCGGAGAATCACCGTGCGGGGAGCGTGAAGCGCAGCGGCAGCGAGAGCCGCTGCCTGTTGGTCTTCGATGCGCTCGCCAGCCTCGACCACGACCACCAGCGGCGCCGTGCCGGTCCCCGCCTGCCGCAGCACGCGCTGAAGGCTCTCACCCTGGCGTTCCAACTCCTCGGGAGCGGGCACCGAAAGCACCACCTCTCCGGCCATTGCCTCAAGGTTTCCCTGCTCGTCGGTGGGGCCAACCTGCACCAACACGTGATCGCCCGTGAACCCCTGCGGCGGTTCGTTGCGGAGCTGCGACTCGATCGCGCTGCCGCGCGGGACCTGGATGATCAGGGTTGGCTCCTCGACGATCGGCCCAGCCTAGCGCCTCGCTGCAAACGCCGGAGACTGCTGCTGATACTGAAGATCAGCAGCGGTCAACCAAACGCATGAATCCCCTTAGGGAACGGTAGCCCCCTGGATCACGACCGACCCGCCCGTCGGGTCAAGCTCGGTGTCCTGCGACACCCCCGGGGGCGGGATCGTGTCCATGATCTTGGGCACGGTGTTCGGATCAACCGCGCAGATCGGGCTCGTTCCGCCTGGCGCGCAGACGCCGAAGGAGAAGCCCTGCGGCGTCGCGGTGAACGCGCGCGCCTGATCTGAGCTGAAGCCGTCCTGGCCGGTGAGGGTGGCCGTGAACACCCAGCCGGAAGCAACGTCACCAAAGGCCGTGCGCGGCAGCACGATGGTCGCTGTCTTGCTCGGCTGATCGACCACGAACTGGGCCGACCCGACTGAGGCGCCCGAGGCGTCATCCCACACGACCGGCGCGAAGCCCTGCGCCTCGACGCGTTCGCTCCAGGCGTCAGAGGCGGCGATCCCGTAGTTGCGTGACGGGAACGCGGCCGCGGTGGAGAAGCTGGTCGCCGACGGGTCGCGGATATAGAGGTCGAGCAGTTGGGCGCCGAATGGCGCGCCGAACGTGGGGTCGAGGTTCGCCAGGCTGACCTGGATGTAGACGTCGCTGTCGGTCTCTGAGACCTTCATCCCCGTCAGGTCAAAGGCGCCCATGTGGAAGTCCGATGCCGTTGGATACGCGTAGGTCCCGGGGCCGTTGTCGTCGCCAGTCGGATCGGTGACCGAGAGCACGGTCGCACCGGGGAGCGCGACATCGGTGACCGACAGCTGGTCATAGGCGGTCTGGCCCCCGACCGTCGCGGCCACAGTGATCGTGGTCGAGCCGAAGCTCGAGGGGACGGCGAGACTCCAGTTTCCGCTCGAATCGGCGGTCGCCGACGCGATCGCCGCGGTTCCGCCCGCGGCGCCGCTTGCCTCGGCGTCAACGTGGGCACCCCGCGCCGACGTTCCGGTGACGACGACGTTCGGCGAGTCCACGGTCATGCCCGGTGACGGAGAGGTCACGGTCAGTGGCACCGTGCCCGGCATACCGTGGGCGACGTAGCGGTCAGTGACGATCCTCGGCGTCTCGAGGTTGCGGCCGGCGCTGACGTCGAGCGCCAGGCGGGCGTACTGAGCCTGGGCCCAGCCCAGCGGACTCGCCGAGCCGGCGGGCTGGCCGGGCTCGAAGCCAATCGATGCCGTTGCCGGGTCGCTGCCGAATGGCGACGCGGGCACGGCCGGGTCCTCCCACACCTGCTCGGGCTCAAGGCCCTGGCCGGAGGTCATGTTGCGCATCGCCGTCAACAGCGTCCGGGCGGATGACGACTGGCCGTCGGCGATGTCGTATTCGCCGCGCTCACCGTCGAGTACCGGCCACAGGTGGCCGGAACCCGTATCGGTCGGCGCCCATGGTGCCCCGGTCGGCGAGCAGCTCGTCGGGTCGGGCTCGTAGCAGTCGCCGTAGCCATCCTCCGATCCCGCGTCGTTCGTCCCGTAGCGATAGAAGCCGGGACCGCTCGGCGTCTCGCTCATGATCGTGTCATCGACGACCGCGAGCGACGAGCGGACCACCGGATCGCTGGCGGGCAGTACGCCGAGGCGAACGAGGTCGAGGAAACCGGCGTCGATCAACGACCGCTGATCGACGGTGATGCTTCCGTTGCCGAGGTTCACCTGGTCGCCGGAATTGGGGTCCGCTGTCTTCGCGATCCGGATGAAGTAACTGGGAACCGTCGGGCTGATGTACGGGCCGTTGGTCGTGACCGTCCACGCCTTGATGTTGCGTGCAAAGTCGTCTGCGGTCGCCTGGTACACCCTCGCGCGGGCGTCGTCCCCGTTGACCTTCGCGATCTGCGCCGCGGCGGTCAGCCCCGCGATCTCGGCGGCGATCGTCGATGGCGAGTAGCCGCTCTGCTCCTCCCAGCGCTCCACTCCGTCCGACGGGCCGTGAGCGACGAGGAAGTCCGCCGCGGGAATCACGTGCTGGCGATACAGCGTCGCGTCGCCCGCGAGGCCCGACTGCCAATCCATCAGGATCGGGTACGAGGTTTCGTCGAGTTGCACCCCGCCGGTGTCGGGTGCCGGCTTGCCGTTCGTCAGCGAGTTGCGCGGCATCGAGCCGTCCGGCTGCTGCTGGCGTTCGAACAGGAACTCGGTCGCGGCGCGGGCGGTCGCCAGATCCCCGGCGACAAGCAGGCCGGTGAACTCCTCGTACAGATCGCGCGCGAAGGTCTCGCGGTAGGAGCCGAAGTACATCGGCTCGCTGCCTACCTTCGTATCGGCGGGCACCGACTGTCCCCACGGAGACCCGAGTCCCGCGGCGATCGCGCCGGGAAACGTCTTGTCCTCGCTCGCCTTGACGACGTTGACCGACTCGTAGTACTCGCGCACTGCCGCCTGACCGAGACTCGGCGAGGGACGCCGGAGCCCGGCGTCATAGTGCTGCCACTGCAATTCGTAGGCGGCCTGTACTCGATCGAAGCGCTGTCCGAGCGAGCCGCCGGCGGCGCTCAGCGCCCGTGATTCGGTGGTGCCGAACCCCAGCGCCAGCTCGACGGTGTCGCCTCGCCCCAGCCGGACACCCGCGGTCAGCGCGACGTGTCCGTCGGGCGCCGAGTCATAGGTGGTCAGCTTGTGGCCTGAGTCGAGCATGTCGAGGCCGTCGCTGTCGGTCCCCGCGTAACCGACGCTGGCACTCGAGAATCCGCCGGAGGCCTCGAGCGCCTCGAAGGTCGGCACCGCGTAGTCGCGGTTGACCGCATTCGTGGTCGTGTTGGTGTTCGAGACGACCGGGACTGGGCGCCCGTAGACGCTTGCGAGAGTGGCCGTGTTGCCCCCGCCGTTCTGCGCGCCGCCGCCGCCGGTTCCACCGGCGAGTGGGTCGAGCCGAACGTACAGCTGATCACGCGATGGACCCTCAAATCGAGTCTGCATCAGGACGGTGTCGTGCGACGGGTCCGCCAGGAAGGTCGTCTGGATCTTGTAGTGGTGGGCCGCGTCGCTGGCGATCACCGTGCACGCCATCCCGGTCGGATCGTCGAGCACCTTGTAGGTCATGTCCCGCGTCTGGAGGTCGGTGAATGAATGGCCGTCGGTGACCAGGTACTGGAGGGTGTGAACGTTGGTCGCGTCGATCGTCGGCCAGTAGGTGTCCGAGAGCACGCCGTCGGCGATCGTGAACCAGACCTTCGAGGTCGTGTCGCGAGCCGTGCCGACGCAGTCCTTACGCGCGAGATCGAAATAGCTGTCGCTTCCGGGAGCATCCGGAGCGACGGTCGCCGCCGCGGCCGCCGCGGACGCCGAGGCTCCGATCAACGCGCCGGCCGCGAGCAGCGCAACCAGAAAATGACGACCCACGTTCACCTGCAACATCGGCATCACCCCACGGTTCTTCCAAACATCGACCCGCCGGAAACAGGATCCTACCGATGGCGCGCCACGCAAGAGCGACGCGTGAGTAGTCAGCGAAAGGCTTGGAACCCCGTCAGTGCCCCGCCAACCACCAGCGCGTGGACGTCGGCGGTGCCCTCGTAGGTGACGACCGACTCGAGGTTGTTCATGTGGCGGATCACCGGGTACTCGAGCGTGATCCCGTTGGCGCCAAGGACTTGGCGGGCCGCTCGCGAGACCTCGAGGGCGGCGTTGACGTTGGCGAGCTTACCCATGCTGACCTGCTCGGACGCGAGCCGTCCCTCGTCCTTGAGCCGGCCCAGATGCGCAGCCAGCAGCGTCCCGCGATTGACCTCGACCGCCATCCACGCGAGCTTCTGCTGCTGGAGCTGCGTGGCAGCGATCGGCCGGCCGAACGCCACCCGTTCACGGCTGTAGTCGAGCGCTGCCTCAAAGCACGCGCGCGCCGCGCCGACAGCGCCCCAGACGATCCCATAGCGCGCCTCGTTGAGGCAGGAGAGCGGCCCCCGCAGCCCGCGTACCTCAGGCAGCATCGCGCCGGCCGGGAGCCGCACGTCGTCGAGCAGCAGCTCTGACGTGACCGAGGCCCGGAGTGAGAGCTTGCGATGGATCTCCTGGGTGCCGAATCCCGGCGAGTCGGTCGGCACCACGAAGCCGCGGATGCCGTCGTCGGTCTGCGCCCAGACGACCGCGACGTCGGATACCGACCCATTCGTGATCCACATCTTCTGGCCATGCAGAACCCAGTCTGCCCCGTCGCGGCGAGCGCGCGTCCGCATCGCGCCCGGGTCCGAGCCGGCGTCGGGCTCGGTTAATCCGAAACAGCCGATCGCCTCGCCGGCGGCCATCCGTGGCAACCACTCCTGCCGTTGCTCCTCGGATCCCCAGCGGTGGATCGCGAACATCGCCAATGACCCTTGAACCGACACCAGGCTGCGAATGCCGCTGTCGCCCGCCTCCAGCTCAAGGCACGTCAGTCCGTAGGCGGTCGCGCTCGCGCCGGCACAGCCGTAGCCCTCGAGGTGCATGCCGAGCACTCCGAGCTCGCCCAGCGACCGCGCGAGCTCTCGGGCCGGGACCGTCGCGCGCTCGAACCAGTCGCCCACATACGGCAGCACCCGCTCGGCCACAAACCCCCTGACCGTGTCTCGGATGTCGCGCTCCTCGTCGGAGAAAAGCCGATCGAGAGCAAGGAAGTCCCTCGGGTCACGCAGCTTCGGCTCGGTCGCGGCCACCCATCTAGGATCGCAGAATGGCCGACTCGAAAAGCAACACAGCCGCCAACCTCATTCCGGGCGCCCTCGCGGGCATCCGGGTGGCCGACTTCTCACGCGTACTCGCGGGCCCGTTCGCGACGATGCTGTTGGCGGATCTCGGTGCCGAGGTGGTCAAGGTCGAGCGGCCGGGTGCCGGGGACGAGACACGCTCGTGGGGTCCGCCGTTCGACGATCGCGGCCGGGCGACCTACTTCCAGGCCGTCAACCGCAACAAGCTCAGCGTCGCGCTCGACCTCAAGGACCCTGTCGGCAACGAGCACGCGCGTCGGCTGGCGCTGAGGTCGGACGTCGTGTTCGAGAACTTCCGGCCCGGGCTGATGGAGGAGATCGGCCTCGGCTATGAGCAGCTGCGCACCGAGAACCCGACGCTGATCTACTGCTCGATCACGGGCTTCGGCACAGGTGCGGGGGCGGCCCTCCCCGCATACGACCTGCTGGTCCAAGCGCTCGGCGGCCTGATGAGCATCACCGGCGAGCCCGACCGCGACCCGCAGAAGGTCGGGGTCGCGCTCGTCGACGTGCTCGCCGGGCTGTTCGCGACTGTCGGCGCGCTGGCGGCCCTGCGCCACCGGGAGCTCACCGGCGAAGGCCAGCGCGTCGAGGTCGATCTGCTCTCATCACTGCTGTCGGCACTGGTCAACCAGGCATCGGGCTACACGCTCGCCGGAGTCGTGCCTGAGCGACTCGGGAACGCCCACCCGAGCATTGCGCCCTACGAGCTCCTCCAGACGCGCGACGGTCAGCTGGTGCTGGCGGTCGGCAATGAGCGGCAGTTCGCCGCACTGTGCGAGGCGCTCGGAGTCCCCGATCTGGCCGATGATCCTCGGTTCGCGGACAACGGCGCTCGCGTGAGGAATCGGGACGCGCTCCGGATCGCGCTCGACGAGCGACTGGCGGCCCGCGGCGCCGTCGAGTGGGTCGAGGTTCTGACCGCCGCCCGGGTGCCAGCCGGGGTTGTCAACGACGTCGGCAGCGCCTTCGCGCTCGCCCAACGGCTCGGGCTGGATCCGATCGTCGCGATCGAGCGAGATGACGGCAGCATCGCGCGGCTGCCGCGCAACCCGATCGGATTGTCACTGACGCCGCCCACCTACAGGCTGCCGCCGCCGGAACTACCACCAACCTAGCTGACGGTTCAGAGGAGCCGGCGCATCCGGACGACCGGCACCCCACTCTCGCCGAATACGTCGATCGAGCCGTCGGTCTCGAAGCCCAGCCGGCGATAGAACGCACGCGCGCGGAGGTTGCGCTCCAGGACCCATAGCGCCACGCTGCACCATCCGCCGGATCGGAACGTCGCCAACGCCTCGTGCATCAAAGCCGTTCCGACGCCTGTCCGCCAGACGGCGGCCCGGACGTTCAGGGCGGCCACCTTGGCGACCGTTCCGTCCTCATCGTGGTCGTCGCTGGGCATCACGATCGCGCAGAACCCGAGCAGGCTTTGATCGCGAACGGCGACGAGCACAAGCGGCGGGCAGTCGCCCGCGAGCGCCCGCCCCCAGGCGCGGGCGTGGCTCTCCGCCCAGCGGCCGTCAAGCAACGCGCCGGGGATCAGCTCGCGGTAAGCGGCCCTCCACGCACTCCACTGGACCGACGCGAGACCCGCGCCGTCATCGGGAACGGCGTGGCGGATGGCGAGCGTGTTGCCCTGTGCCGCGGTCGTCTCCGGTCACCGTCCGCTCGGGGTCATGAACTTGGAGGCGAGGTGGTTCTCGGCCGTCGGTGGCTCGTTGGAGCCGAACATGTTCGCCGACGGGTGCGCTACACGCACCAGACAGGCCACGTGCGCCACGTGCTCGGACACCTCGGCCTCACCGCGAGCGAGCGTGACGCTGCACCCATCCTGGTCGCCGCCGAGTTCGAGCCAGCTGCCGCACACCAGACAGAGTCCGCGGCGGTTCATTGGCGGCGACCGGACGTCGTTCTCGAGGATCGGCACCGCGGCCGGGTTGCGCGCGATGTGCTCAACCATCCCCAGACCCCCCTAATCGGCGATCGATTTGAAGTGCTTGGCGAGATGGTCCCCCGCCCGCCAGGAGGTCGCCTGGATCGTCTCGGTTGGGTTACGCGCGGACGTGGTCGGGAACGCCGCACCGCCGAGGACCAGCAGGTTTGGCACCTCGTGCGAGATCTGCCACTTGTCGAGCACCGACGCGTTCGGATCGTTGCCCATTCGCGCCGTCCCATACGCGTGGGTGCTCGGCGAGTACTCGGTTGGCGGGTAGGTCCAGATGTCGCTCGCCCCGGCGGCCTCCATCACGTCCTTCAGCTTCTGCTGCATGTACAGCGCCGAGTTGATCTCGTTCTGCTGCAGCGCGAACGTGATCCGGAGCACCGGCCGTCCGAGGTCGTCCTTCACGACCGGATCGAGGTCACAGTAGTTCTGTGGGTAGGAGAAGGTCTCCATCTGCGCTGAGTACGAGCTGACCGAGTCGTGGTTGGCGGCCAGCCACGCCTTGTACGCAGACCCCCACGTCGGGACGTCGGGCGGAATCGTGTTCGCCGTCCCGTTGATCGGCTTGGACTCCATCGTCGCGCTCGCCATACCGCCCGCGATGAAACCAAGCCCCGAGTGGTCGAAGTTGTCGTCTGCCCAGTCATCGACCGCCGTGTACTGCCCGAGCGTGCCGCTGTACTGATTCAGCTTCTGACCCTTGAATACGCCCATCACCGAAGCCGAGGCGAGTCCGTGGCCCATGTAGTTCTGCCCGACCTGACCGTGGTTGTTCGACAGACCGTGCGGGTAGGCCTTGGAGGTCGAGAGCAGCATCAGCCGGGTGTTCTCGTAGATGTAGCTCGCGAGCACGACCGCCTTGGCCGGCTGGAAGTACGTCTTGCCGTCCTTCAGATAGGTGACGCCGCTCGCCTTTCCGTCCTTGTCGACGTTGACCTCGAGCACGCGCGCGAGGTCCTCGATCTTGAGGTTCCCGGTCTTGACGGCCTGCGGGATGAAATGCAGGTTCGTCGAGGCCTTCGCCCCCGTCCAGCATCCGGTCCAGCCGCAGAAGCCACAGTAGGTGCACTGGGCGAACCCATGCCATGGCTGTGATCGAATGCCGGTCGGTCCCGGGTACGGATGCGCTCCGACGTCCTTTGCCGCCTTGAAGCTGAGGTCATTCCAGCCACTGCGTCGCAGCGGAGGGTTCGGGTACGCGCGAGAACGCGGGCCTTCGAAGATGTTGCCCGCTGGATGGATCTTGCCCTTGATGTTCCCTGCCACCCCAGAGACGCCGTGCCGGTACTCGACCTTGT
The DNA here is from genome assembly GCA_963805095.1 of uncultured Solirubrobacterales bacterium. Taxonomy (GTDB): domain Bacteria; phylum Actinomycetota; class Thermoleophilia; order Solirubrobacterales; family Solirubrobacteraceae; genus Palsa-465. The sequence continues at coordinate 549,044 of CAWDSW010000003.1, read as the reverse complement.
CGTACCACGGCTCGAGATCCTCGTAGCCGATCGGCCAGTCCATCACCGTCGAGCCAGGCGGCAGTGCGCCGGCGCCGTAGCGCTTGATCGTTTCCGAGCGGATCTTGAAGTTCCACGGGGTGAACCGCCAGCTCTGGGTCATCCAGTGGATCGAGGTGCCACCGACCGCGTTCATCATCGGACCCGTCGCACCGATCGGGCGCGACGCCACCTCCGAGGAGAGACGGCGCGTCGTCGGCACCTCCTTGTTGGCCTTGAACCGCCCCATGTAGTCACGGATGTCGTTGCGGATCTCGTCGAACGGATAGTCCTTGAACGTGACGTGCGGACCGGCCTCGATCCCGACCACGTCGAGCCCCGCGTCGGCGAGCGGCCAGACCGCCGTGCCGCCCGCGGCTCCGAGGCCCACCACCACTACGTCAACTGGCTTCAGTCGCTTTGCCATGGTTATCGATCCACCTTCGTGTGCTTGAAGATCGGCAGCGAGTACGCCGACCGCAGATTGCTCTTCGCCTTCACGTTCAGCTGCTGGTCGTGCGCGTCCACCTCCAGCCGCGGCCCCGGGAAGCCGACGAGCTTCCAGCCGACGAAGCCAACGTTGCCGCCGTGTGCGGGATCGCCGAACATGCCCTGGATCGCGTGGGTGCGGATCATGGTGAAAACCGCCGATGACGACGGCGAGAACCCGGTCGCCGTGTTCCCCTCCATCTTCGTCAGGATCGTGTCCTGCTGGGTAGCGGTGAGCGCCGCGAACGCGGCCCCGAACTGCGCCTGTGCGTAGGCGTCGATCGCCGCGATCGCGCTCTGGTACGGACCGACGAACACCTTCAGATCGCCGGCCAGCGACCAGTCGATGTAGCGCAGGACGTTCGCCTCCTTGGCCCCTGGACCGGTCGCGTCGGTGGGCAGCAGACGCTCCAACACCGCCTCGAGCGTGTTCGCCTGTTCCGGCGTCAGCGCCCTGCAGGACATGGCTCGCCACGTCCGGGTTCTCCGCGACGGCGGCGCTCGGGACGACGGCAAGCCCGCCGGCCACCAAGGCCCCTCCTGCAACCTGTCCGCCGCGGGTGATCAGCTGGCGACGAGAAACGCCTGCTGTGTCTCGCTCCTTCATAACGGATCTCCTTCCCTCAGCCCGGCGCAGTGGCCGATGAGCGTATGTCCTAGATAGCGGCATATCACACAAGCGGCCTTCTCACAAGTCGAAGACACCAGCGATTTTCCGGACGACTCACCCTCGATAAACGCAGCGGGGCCGCGCGGCGGGCGGTACAGCGGCTCGCCGACGGCGACCCGGACCGGCCGACTAACGACCGATCGGGGTCGCCCCGGTCGGGCCCGCGGCGATCGGGGCCGTCGCGGCTGGAGTAGTGGTGGGCGGGGTCGTCCCCTCGGGCGTCCCGCTCTGCGACGCCGGCCCAGCCATCTGCACCCGCTCGGCGATCGGGACGCCTCCGTTCGCCTGAACGAACGAGACCGTGATCGCGTCGCCCACCCGAATGTCGCGCAGCATCCCGACGCTGCCTGCCGTGGTGAACGTCTGATCCCCGCCGGCGGTCGCGAACGTCTGGTTCATCCCGCTGGCAGTGTGGAGCTTGAACGACGCGCCGGCCGCGGCGAGCGCGGTGACCGTTCCCGAGACCTGCGCCGGTCCGGCGGCTGCCTTCAGTTGCACGGAGTGCGCCGTCGTGACCGGCGGTGCGGCGCCGGCGCTGGCCACGAACGCGCCGTCGGTCACGCTGACATCGGGCGTCGTCGTGTACGTCACCGACGCCACGTCGCCGAGCGCAAGCTGCTGCACAAGCTCGAAGTTGCCGCCGGTTTGGTAGGTCTTGGTGCTCCCGTTCCTGCTCATCAGCGTCAGCGAGGTCCCGGTGAGCCCGACCTGTACGACCGTGCCCGTCGCGGTCCGCGCACCGGGGTAGTCGATCGCCATCGCGTTCATCGTGCCGATCCCGGAGGCCGCGTAGCCGACCCGCACCGCATCGCCCGGGAGCAGCCCCAACATCAGGAGGCGGTTGCGAAGGAACTGGAAGGTGTAGTCCTGGCCGTAGTTGGCGCTGTTCTTCAGGACCGAGGAAGAGAGATGGTATTGCTTGAACTGCCTGGAGTGGGCATCCGAGGCTCCGTCACTGAGCCAGCCGGCGCCGCCTCTGGGGTTCGCGCCGGCGCCGCCGTCGGAGGTTCCCCAGAACCGCCCATTGATGTTCATGAAGATGTGGACCCCCGAGTGGTCATAGAGCGTGACCCCGTCGGGAGCGTTGGCAGGCCCAGGGGCGATCAGCCCTGCTCTGAGCAGCGCAGAGATCACGCCCGCGTCGTTGGGAACCTGGGAGCCGGCCGCCCACAGCCCGACCCTGGCGAGCACCGCTGCAACCGCGCCCGAGCAGTCATAGCCGACTCGCGTGCCGTTGTGCCCGGGTCCGGGCAGGCCGAGGCTGGCGATGCCGGCGGCGCCGTGCCCGCCGCCCCAAACGTACGGGTAGTCCTTGGCGGTGACCGCGTTTGCCGAGGCTGTGAGCGCGTTGATCATCCCCATTCGCCGGCCGCGCGTTTGGATCGTGAACGACGACGCCCCGACGAAGGTGACCTTGCCCAGAGCGTGCCGCCCGCCCGCGAGCGGTAGGGCGGTCTGTGCTGCGGGAGCGGCGACCGAAGTGGCCGCAGGTGCGGACACCGCACCGGCGGCGCTTGCTGCGACCGCGGTGCCAGCGCTGGCTGCGCAGACGAGCAGCCCCACCAGTAGCCGTCCGAGACGGCGCCTCTCCAACCAGTGGATCGGCACGGGCACACCTTAGGCGAAATCCGCGGGGCGCGTCGCTGGTAGCGGCGCAGCTACACGCACGTCAGCTCGGCCCGGCGATCAAGTTGTCAGTTCGCGCTCGACTGCGCCCAGATATTGATCTCGCCATCCTGGGCATGGCTGTCGATCTCGGCCAGCTCCTCCGGGCTGAAGTCGAGCCGATCCAGCGCCGATAAGTTGGCGTCGAGCTGCTCGACGCTCGAGACGCCGACGAGCGCCGAGGTGACCCGCGGATCACGCAGCACCCAGGCGATCGCCATCTGGGCCAGGCTCTGGCCGCGACGGCCCGCGATCTCGTCCAGCGCCCGCACCCGCGCCAGGTTCTCGTCGCTGAGAAGACCCTGGTCGAACGAGTCTCCCTGGCGCGCCCTTGAGTCGTCGGGAATCCCGCCCAGGTACTTGTCGCTCAGAAGGCCCTGCGCCAGCGGTGAGAAGGCGATGCAGCCGACCCCTTCCGCTTCCAGCACCCGGAGCAGGTCCTCCTCGATCCAGCGGTTCAGCAGCGAGTAAGACGGCTGATGAATCAGCAGGGGCGTCCCAAGTCCGCGGAGGATCTCTACCGCCTCCGTCGTGCGCTCCGCCGAATACGAGCTGATCCCGACATACAGCGCCTTACCCTGCCGAACCGCCGTGTCGAGCGCGCCCATAGTTTCCTCGAGCGGCGTCTCGGGGTCGAAGCGGTGCGAGTAGAAGATGTCGACGTAGTCGAGCCCCATCCGCCTGAGGCTCTGGTCCAGGCTCGCGAGCAGGTACTTACGCGAGCCCCACTCGCCGTACGGACCCGGCCACATGTCGTAGCCGGCCTTGGTCGAGATCACCAGCTCGTCCCGCAGCGGCCGGAAGTCCTGCGCCATCAACCGGCCGAAGTTCTCCTCCGCGCTGCCGTACGGCGGCCCATAGTTGTTCGCCAGGTCGAAGTGGGTGACCCCGCGGTCGAACGCGCGCCGCAGGATCGCCCGGCTGTGCTCAAGGGGACGAGCGCTGCCGAAGTTCTGCCAGAGGCCGAGGGTGATCGCCGGCAGCAACAGGCCACTGCGCCCGCAGCGTCTGTAGGGCATCTGCTCATAGCGATCCTCGCTGGGGAGGTATTGAGGGACGAGGTTCATGACACGCGATCCTATTCCGCCGGTGCGTAGGACCGCGCGATCGTCAGCCAGCGCCGTGCCGATCGGGCACTGACCGCGCGCTCATCCGCCGAACGCCAAGGCGCCCGCGCGTCGACCACCAGCGACAGCGCGGTCGCCCAGGCCAGTGCCCGCGCATGCCGGTCGCCGTAGAGGATGCGGCAGGCTCGATCCATGCCCGCGTCGATCATCCGATCGCGTTCCTCGGCTCCCCAGCGTCTGGTCGCAGCCACGCTCGCGTGATGCTTGAACACCACTTCCGCACATACAGCGATTCGACCGCCGGCTCGGCCGATGCGCCAGCACCACTCGACGTCCTCCCCGTACATGAAGAACAGGTCATCGCGGAGCGGTCCTGCGGCGGCGATCGCCGAGGGACGCACGATGATCGCGGTCGCCGGCACCCAGCCGACCCCGATCTGGTCGCCGCCGGGCCAGAATGGGCCGCGGAGCATGGCGCCTGCCCACCGCCGGGGAAGCAGGCGGTAAAGCCGGGAGGTCCGCAGCGCCAGCCGCCAGATCGCGGGCAGCGCTCGCCCGGGCGTCCCCCACTCGCCGTCGGCGCCGAACAGCTCCGGGCTGGCCGCCGCGATCGCTGGATGCGAGTCCATCCACGCCACCAGGTCCTGTAGGCCGTGCGCCGGCACCAGCACATCTGGGTTGAGCACGAGCACATAGCTCCCCCTCGCCAGCGGGAGCGCTGCGTTCACCCCGGCCGCGAATCCGCGGTTTTCGGACAGCTCGAGCAGCCGCGCGTCGGGGAGCAGACGTGTGGCCTGGGCAGCGCTCTCATCCGGTGAGGCATTGTCGACCAGGATCGCCTCGGCCCAACCGGACTCGATCTCCGGCCTGATCGAGTCCAGGCAACCGGCGAGCTCAATCGCCGAGTCGTAGAGCACCACCACCACCGACAGGCATGGCTCCATGCTGTAGCCGTTCTGTTCCCGCGAGCGAGCCCGGAATTGCGCTGCCGATGGTGGATCGAGACGCGCCCGATCAGCGAGCCGCTAGTCGGTGGTCTCGGCGGCCGCGGGTTCGCCTTCAGAAACGATCTCGGTCGGCGATTCGTCGTAGAGAACGTCCTCAGGAGCGATTCCCGTCTCGGTTGGCGCCTCCTCGGCCACTACCGGCATCTCTGTCGTGACCAGCGGCTCGTCGCTGACGATCCCGCTCTGAGACTCCGCCAGGAGGTGCGCGCCGGCTGCGCCGATGGCGCCCAGGGCGAGCGAGGCCAACCCCCACCACAGCCCCTTCTTCTCCTCGTTGCGCAACCCGTCGACCGAGAGTTTCCCGGGGCCGAGTTCAGCGAGCGTCACGGCGCTTGCGATCAGCACTGCGTTGTACTCGTAACCGCCCTTGTGGGCCCAGGGCCCATTCCTGAGGTGAACGCGGTTGATCGCGGTCAGCATCACACCGATCAGCGCAGAGGCGGCGAACGGGGTCTTGAAACCGAGCAGCAGTCCAGCCCCGCCGGCGGTCTCGGCGACCCCCGCGGCGGTGGCGTGCGTCTTCCCGGGCTTCAACCCCAACGACTCGAACATCTCCGCCGTTCCCTTCGGGCCTTCGCCGCCGAACCAGCCAAACAGCTTCTGTGTCCCGTGGCCAATGAAGAAGCCGCCGACCGTGGCCCGCAGCAGTAGACGCCCGAGCTTCATGGTTTCACCTCCGCGTGTCAGTGGTTGCCGTCGGCAACCACGGTAACCGGTTCGCGTCCCGCGGGATCTCGCCGCGCGATCTCGTCCCGTACCAGCGGCGCCACCTCGGTACCGAACAGCTCGATCGAGCGCATCACGTCTACGTGGTCGACCGCCCCGACGCTCATCTGTCCGACGTAGCGATCGTTTCCGAACAGCTCGTGCTCCATCAGGATCTTGGCGGCAACCTCCTCGGGCGAGCCGACCGCGACCGCGCCGTCGGGAGCCGTCAGCGCCTCGTACTCCGGTCGGCCCGACGGTGGCCAACCCCGCTCGCGCCCAATCTTGTTCATCATCTCCAGATACGACGGCGCGAATGCGCGGTCGGCCTTGGCGCGGGTTCGCCCGACGAAGGCGTGGGTATTGATCGCCAGCCGCCGGTCCGCAGGCTCGTGCTCGGCGACCTCCCAGGCTCGCTCATAGAGCTCGACCAGCGGCTTGAACCTCGCCGGTTGTCCGCCGATGATTGCGATCGTCAGCGGCAATCCGAGTGCGGCCGCCCGCACAACCGACTGCGGAGTCCCGCCGACCGCGACCCAAACGGGTAGCGGATCCTGGACCGGGCGCGGATAGATGTGCGCGTTTTGCAGAGCCGGCCGATGCTTGCCCGACCAGTTGACCGGGTTTCCGGCACGAATCTCCAGCAGCAGCTCCAGCTTCTCGGCGTAGAGCTCGTCGTAGTCCTCGAGGTCGTATCCGAACAGCGGGAAGGACTCGACGAACGACCCCCTGCCGGCCATGATCTCGGCGCGACCTGCGGAGAGCAGGTCGAGCTCGGCGAACTCCTGGAAGACCCTGACCGGATCGTCCGAGCTGAGCACCGTCACGGCGCTGGACAGCCTGATCCGCTTGGTTCGGGCTGCGATCGCCGCGAGGACTACAGCCGGCGCCGACACCGCGAAATCAGGACGGTGGTGCTCTCCGACCGCGAACATTTCGAGTCCGAGCTCGTCGGCGAGCTCGGCCTCCTCGAGGAGGTCCTGCATCCGCTGCTGCGGGCTGACGCCCGAGCTGAGGTCCGCAAAGGTCGCGACTCCAAGTTCCATACCAACCACTGTAGCAGGGTACTTGCGTGATCAACTATCGAGGCCTCAATCGATGCTCCAGGAACTCCACCGCGCGCTGTAGCTGCTCGATCGTCGCGTGCTCGACGCTGCCGATCCCGACCTTGCGATTGACCCATGCGTTGACCTCGCCATGGCTGAGGCGCTCCCGACGGGTGACATCCGAGACGAGCCGATGCCGCTCGCTGCGCAGCCTGCGCCTGCGCTCGAACGCCGGGATCGGCGTCGGCGAGCTCAGCGGTTCTGCTGCCGGTGGTGGCTTTCGGGCCACCACCGGCGACGTGCGGCTCGGCGGCGGGCCGAACAGCGCCATCTGCGGGGCGACGTCGGCGCTCAGCGGCAGGAAGTCGGGAGCCTCAGCCCGCTCGGCCGGTCCGCGCTCTGGCTGCTCGAAGCCATCCTCGGAACCCTCGCCGACGCGGAGGACCTGGCGAATCTCCTGGTCGACGGTCGCGGCGTGCTTTCGCAGAACCGGGTCGGCGGGGACGTACAGCCAGCTCGGTTCGACCGGCCGGTCGGGGAGCGTTCGAACGAACCTCCCAACGATCTGGCGAAACACCAGCGGCGTCTTCGCGGCCGTTGCGTACACGCCGACCCGTAGCCGTGGAATGTCGACCCCCTCCGACACCATGTTGACCGCGACGATCCAAGGGACCCGAGAGCTCGTGAACTCGGCGAGCTTCGTGGCCGCGCGCGGCTCGGCGTGCAGGACGACGACAGGCGCGTGGCGGGTGATCTCGCGCAGCCTCGCCGCGAGCCGCCGCGCGTGCCCCGAGTCAGCGGCGATGACCAGACCGCCTGCGTCGGGATGGCTGCCGCCGCGCAGCGTCCGGAGCCGCTGATCCGCTTCGCGCAGGATCCGCGGCAGGCCATCCGGTAACTCGCTCGAGATCGCGGTCCGGTAGCGGCGGCTGGCCTCTCGAGTCGAGAGCACCGTGTCGAAAGTCGACTCGATCACGTCCTCGCCGGTCTGCCAGCTCAGCGTCCCGTCGTAGGTGATGAAGGTGACCGGCCGGCAGACCCCGTCGGCTACGGCGTCGGCGTAGGTGTAGGAGAAATCCGGTTCCACGAGCCCGTCGGCGTCGTAGCTCACCCCGGGGATCGCGGTCGCGTCGGAGCGAAACGGAGTCCCGGACAGCAGTAACCACCGGTTCGCTGGGGCGAACGCGGCAGCGAACGACTCGCCCCATGCGAGCTCATCCCCGAGGTGATGCGCCTCGTCCGCGATCACCAGCGTCCGGGCGCGAGCCGCGCCCCCCCAACGTCTCGGGCTGCGAGCAATTCGGGCATAGGTAACGACAACGCCGTCGAAGCCCGCAGGCGGCCGTGGCGACTCGGCATCGGGGACCAGCTCGAGGCCGAGACCGTGGGCCGCGCGCGCCCATTGCCTGGTCAGCGGCGCGGTCGGGCACGCGACGACCAAGCCGTCGGCGCCCCCCCGGCCCAGCTCACGCCTTGCGAACTCGAGCGCCGGCCTGGTCTTGCCGGCGCCCGGGGCGGCCGAAACCAGGAACGAGCCCGAGGTCCAAGCTGCCATCCGCTCGAGCGCATCGCGCTGCCACTGGCGCAGCGAGCCGGAATCCGGTGTTCGATTGGCGAGCGGCACGAGCCGGGCATGGTGCAAAACGCCGCGGACGGCACCGAAGCTCGCGTCGCTTTCCGGCGTGCGCGAGCCGCTTCGCGGCGCCGCGGCTGTAGCCTCTGCGCTTATCTCGGCGCCGACTGAAATCCTGACCGGGTTGTGGCGCGCGGAAGCGATTCATCCCGAGTGGACCGCCGAGGAAGACGACGGCTCGGAGCCGGGCTGGGAGCCGGAGGTGGGCTGGCTGGCGCTCGAGACCGCGGACGGGCTGCTGCTGATCGATCCGCTGGTGGAGGACTGGACCTGGCTCGACCAGCGCGTTACAGCCGCTCGGGGCTGCGCCGGGATCGTCCGGACAATCCACTGGCACCAGCGCGCAGTCGCATCGGCGGCTGAGCGCTACAACGCCCACGTATGGGCCAGACGACCGCCGCCCGACCTGAGCTCGGGCTCGCTCGACGAGCCGGTCGCGGACGGCGGCGCCCTACCGGGTGGCGTCATCGGCCACTGGCTCGCCGACGGCGACGAACTCGCGCTGTGGCTTCCGGTCCAGCGGACGCTTGTGTTCGGCGATGCGATGCTGCGCGATCGCGACGGGACCCTGCGTCGCTGCCCGGACTCGTGGCTCGATCTCGGCCATCGGCAGCCGGAACAGCTCGCCGCCGATCTTCGTGCGCTGACCAGCTTGCAGCCGAGTCATGTCGTGGTCTCACACGGTCCCGTGGTGCTCGCCGACAGTCCACTTGCATTTGAGCGCGCCGTGGCCGGCGACCCTGCCTGACCTGCGAGCCGATGGACCCATTCGTCGATGCAGCCTGGCTGGCAGCCCACCACGACGACGTCGTGGTCGCCGACGTGCGCTGGTATCTCGACGGCCGCTCGGGCCGGGCCGCCTACGCGGCGGGACACCTGCCGGGGGCGGTCTTCGTTGACCTCGACGAGACGCTGTCAGAGCCCGGGAGTGACGCCGAGGGTCGCCATCCCCTGGCGGCCCCGGAGCGATTCGCGGCCGGCCTCGCTGAACTGGGAATCGCCGACTCCGACACTGTGATCGGCTACGACGACGCCGGTGGTGTCATCGCGGCACGACTCGTCTGGATGCTTCGGGTGACCGGTCATCAAGCCGCAGTACTCGACGGCGGCCTCGCGGCGTGGACGGCTCCGCTTGAGTCCGGCGGCGCCGCTCCGCGCCCCCCGACGACGTTCACGCCGGTGCCGTGGCCGCCCGATCATCTGGTGTCGATCGATGAGGTGGCGGCGTCATCGGACTCGAGTTCGGCACCGCTCCTGATCGACGCCCGGGATCGCTCCCGCTTTGTCGGCGGTCCCGACCCGGTCGACCCGCGCTCGGGCCACATCCCCGGCGCGGTCAGCGTCCCGACCCGCGAGCACCTCGACGCCGACGCGCGGATACGAGCGTCAGAGGAGCTGAGGCGTCGCTTCGAAGCGGCGGGGATCGGCCCACAGACGCCCGTCATCTCCTATTGCGGTTCGGGTGTGACCGCATGCCACAACCTGCTGGTGCTGGAGCGGGCCGGTCTCGGGCCCGGGCGCCTGTACCCCGGATCGTGGTCGCAATGGAGCCGCGACCGCAACCGGCCGGTCGCGACCGGCGAGTCGTAACGGCGGAATCCCCCAACGCGCTAACTTGAACGGCATGGACAACTCGAGCAGCAGCGACACCCAGCAGAGCGAGAAGTTTGAGCTGACGGACCAGCAGTGGCAGGAGCGGCTGACGCCGGAGCAGTACCAGGTGCTCCGCCACCAGGCGACCGAGCGCCCGTTCACCGGCGAGTACGTGCATATGAAAGAGGACGGCAGCTACCAATGCGCCGCCTGCGGCGCGAGGCTGTTCAGCTCCGACACCAAGTTCGATTCCGGCAGCGGCTGGCCGAGCTTCTACGAGCCCGCCGTCGCCGAGGCCGTCGAACTGCGCCCCGACCACAGCCACGGGATGACCCGCACCGAGGTCGTCTGCCGGCGCTGCGATAGCCATCTCGGTCACGTGTTCGATGACGGGCCCAACCCGACCGGCCAGCGGTATTGCATCAACTCCGCCGCGCTCGGGTTCGAGCCAGACGAGCACTGAAGCTGGTCGGCCTCAGAACCTCGGTAGATACCGATCACGCGCCGGCATCCCCCAGCGGCGCACGATCTCGTTGATCTCCCATTCGTGTACATCGCGCGCCCGCGAGCGTGACTCGAAGTGGAACAGAACCGAATGAGACATCCACAGGATTCGGTAGCCCGCAGCCGCGATCTTCATCGACAGATCGATGTCGTTGAAGTTCGCTGGGAGCGCCTCGGTGAGACCGCCAACCTCCTCGAAGACCTCACGACGAACGGCCGCGCACGCCGCCGTGGCACCGGAGACCTCACGGTTCATCGCTAAGGCACCGAAGCCGACCCCGTCATCCATAATGTCTCCGAGAAACGCGTGGGTCCAATCACCGCCGGCATACCAATGACCGGCGTGTTGGAGGGTCATGTTACTGAAGTGCAATCGTCCGCCGGTCATTCCGACGTCGGCCTCTTGAACAAGGGGTCCGATCAGCTCTTCGAGCCAGTCGTCGGATACCACCTCGACGTCGTCGTTCAACAGAACGACGACATCCCCGGTGGCTGCGATGAACCCCAGATTGCACTTTTGACTGAAGTTGAATTCCCCAGAGAACGGCACCGCGACGTAGCGATCACCGCACAGAGCGGTCAGCTCGTCGAGCGCAGCTGCAGGCGTCACTCCTTCGTCGTGCACCACCACGACCTCGACGTTGGTCATCCGCGTTTTGGCCAACGCCGATCGCACTGCCTCAACGACGAAGCACCGCTCCTCTCCCCAGACCGTTCCCGAGGTGGCCCTCGTTGGAATTATCACACTGACAGGAGTCGCAAGATCGATAGACCGTCGGACCCGGTAGAGCCCGGGATGCGGTCCCAACTCGACGGTGGCAGCGATCCCCATACGATCGAGGTGTGCCTGAACGGCTCTCTTGCCGGCCTCCGATGCATACGGCTTCTCTTCTACTGCACTCGCGCGCGAGCCGGGTAATTGACGCCAGTGGTAGAGGACCTCGGGCAGGTGGACGATTCGGCGCGCACGCTCCGAAACGCGTAGAACGAGATCGTGGTCCTGCGACCCATCGAAGCCATTGTGAAATCCGCCAACGGCCCGAACGACCGAGGAGCGGAGGACTGAGAGGTGACAAGTGTAGTTCTGGTGTCGTTGCCGCTCCGGTGACCAATCGGGCTTGGAGAACAGATCGAAATGCTTCCCCTTTGGGTCGAGCTTATCCTCGTCCGAGTACAGATAGTCGACATCGGGGTACTCTGCGATCGCCTCAGCCATGACCTCCAGAGCGGTTGGTGCGAGAAGGTCGTCGTGATCCAGCAGGGCGTAGAAAATGCCACTGCCGGCAGCCAACGCGTCATTGGACGCGGCGACGATTCCGCCGTTGACCGCTCGTTCAATGACTCGGATGCGCCTATCGGTAGCCTCGGCCCCGCGAAGCACCTCACGTACATCGTCTGACGGTGAGTGGTCGTCGACCAGGATCAGCTCCCAGTCCGTAAAAGTCTGATCGAGAACCGACTGGATGGCCTCACGCAGTACCTCGAGCGGCGGCTCGTAAACGGGGGTGACGACCGAAAACAGTGGCCTCATCGACGCTTGCGACGCAGCCGTGAGAACGGACCGACGACACTCCTGCCAACCCGCCAGGTGAGTGAACCGTAGGCGGTATGAAGGTGTTGGAGCAGCTCGGCTGCCTGGTCGCGCGCCTCGGCGAGCTGGTCCTCAAGCCTGTCCCGAGTCTCGTCCAGCTCGGCCGCGGTCCGGTGGTATCGAAGCTGCCACTGGGCCGCCTCGGCTTCGGCGCCGATCGCGTGATCGCGGCTCGTCAGAAGCCGATGACGTAGCTCCAGATTGGCCGCGGCAACTTCGTCCAGCTGGCTCTGGAGATCGTCCTTCTCCTCCTCGAGCTCCTCGCGGCTGGGACCGTGAGGGCTTGGCACCTCAACGTCGAGCTTCTCTTTGAGCTCGCGCTGGGCGTTCCTCAGTGCCAGACGCTTCTCGAGAACCTCGACACGCATCGGATACGCGTAGCCCTCGTAGCGATACACGAGGTCGCGTTGGGTGACGTCGATTCGCTCGAACAACACTGCCCAGGGAGCAATGAACGAAAGATCGACATCGGTTCGACGGAAGAAGCCGCGCTCCGCGAATGAGGCCGCCCATGCGGCAAGCTCGCGGACGTTAATGTGTGTCGGATCCTCGAAATGGGACGGAGTGGAAGACAGAAGGATCCGGTCGCTAGCGCCGCACATCGAGTCGATCGCCCGCTCAGCCGCGTCGGGCGCCATATGTTCCACCACCTCGAGGCACGTAATCAGGTCCCAGGAGCCTTCAACGTGTTCGGCAGATCCGACGGACAGACGGGAGGCGACATCGGGGTGGGCCGTTTCGATCGCGTGTTGTGACACGTCGATCCCGTATGCATCGACACCCTGCTCGCAGAAAGCTTGAACAAGGAGCCCACGGGCGCAGCCGACGTCCAGTACCGAGCTCGGATTGGTGATCGCTTTGACACGCTCCGCAACCATGGTGAAGAACGTCCGCCAGTGCGGGCTGTCCCAGTCATACGGCTCGTCTACGCCGCCGTAGCTGTGGTAGTAGCTACGGTCGTAGTCGTGGGCATCTGTTCCCACCGATCCTGCCTGTTCGTTCTGCACGCTCATCTGTAGGTCTTTCCCCGATTGGTTGCACCTCATTAAATCGCACTCGCAGCGGCAAGATCGTTCGGGGGGATGAAGCCCTAACGTATGGGGGGATGAGCGACCCGAGCCCTACGTTCCCGTCAGCGCTGTGGAGCGCCACCAAAACGTGACGGGCACCTCATTTCTGGCCCGGCTGCAAGAAGGTGCAGAGCCTCCGCCCCTCGTGCGTGATACGCGTCGCGAACTCGCGACCGAGCTGTTGCGCGGCAGTGGAATCGAGGTCGGCGCACTGCATCTGCCAATGGTGGTCCCAATGGGCGTGGTTGTCCGATATGTCGACCGCATGACGGTGCCAGAACTGCGAGCGCATTATCCGGAGCTCGAAGACGAGGATCTGGTGCCCGTTGACGTCGTTGACGACGGCGAGCTGCTGTCGGCCATCGAGCCGGAATCGACTGATTTCATCATCGCCAACCACTTCCTCGAGCACTGCGAGGACCCGATTGGGACCATCACAACGCACCTGGGCAAGCTTCGCCCGGGCGGTGTGTTGTTCTATGCGGTTCCCGACAAGCGCTACACGTTTGACTTCCGGCGGTCACCAACCCCGCTGAGCCATGTCATCGCCGATCACAAGGACGGCGGACAGGGTTCGCGCCGGGCCCATTACCTGGAATGGGTGCGGCTTGTTTATCCCGAGGACGAGGGGCCGCCCGAGGAGCAGACGGCGATCGCGACCGCCGCCGATCTCGACGCCGCACGCTATTCGATTCACTTTCACGTCTGGACCCAGGCGGACCTACTCGAGCTGATGCTCCACTGCCGAACACTGCTTGGATCATTCGAGCTCGAGGCCGTCCGGCGCTCGGGGCTGGAGAACATAGTCGTGCTGCGCAAGCATGGCGAGCTCGTCGCCGGGGACAGCGCGGCGAGCGTGGCTCTTCCCCTTGAAACCCGGGTCATCCAACTCGAACGGGAGCTGACCGAAGCACGGACAGACGCAGATAGCGCGCGCGCAAAAGCCGACGTTCTCGACCAACGCGTCAAGGCTAGGGAGCAAGCGCTCGAGGATGTCCTGGACTCGGCGAGTTGGCGGCTGACAATGCCCCTTCGAGCCGCGAAGCACGCCGTTGTGAGCCGGCTGGGCTCACGGCGGTGAACCAGGGCCGCACTCTGCCGCGGACCCAGATACACCGCGGGCTCCGTTCGTCCGGCCCATTTTGTGCGGCCGATTTCGCTCGGCGAGCGTTCGAGTCATGGATCGCCAGAATGTGCGGGGCATGACGACGAACGAAGTGGAGATGGCGGGCCGGAAGGGTCGCGGCCCTACCGCATCTCGGCCGCCCAGCTCCGCAGCGCATCGCCGCAGCGGGGCGATCCGCCTCGCAGGCTCCGTACTCCTCGCGGCTGCGCTAACGGCGATTGTGATCGTGGCCATCTGGGGGCCACTGAGCGGGAAGACGGACATCATGGGCTATCCGGTCTTCGCCAACTTCAATCCGAACAACTACGCGCACGCCTACTACCTGACGGTCGCGCTGTTTCCGATAGCCGCGCTGCTCATCTTTGCCGGGTTGACATGGGTCGGGCCTCGCATCGGGCTGGTGGTGCCTCCCTCCCGTGGCCCGATACGCCCCCTCGACAACCCAGCTTTAGGCCTCGACGGCCCAGCGCAAGCGGAGCCTTTGCTCCGCTCGAGGCCAGCGTCAAGCGTGAACCAGCGGGTCGCCGCGGGCGCACGCGTGATCGTCGCCGGAGCGCTACTCGGGTTGGTAGTCGGCGTCGCGTCGGACCACTTGTGGCGAGGCATCCTGCTGACAACCATTGGGTATCTGCTCCTCGTTGCCCTTGGGTCGATCGCACTTGACCGGTTCATGCCTTTACGGACTACCTGGGAAGCCAGGTTGGCCATGGTCAATTTCGTTGGCCCACCGCTGACTGTCGGCCTGCTGTCGCTCGTCTCAGAACAGACGGCCGTGCGTGTTCTCTCGAACGGCTCGGTGCACCATTACCCGTGGTTCCCGGTATGGCTCGGGGTGCCGCTCGCCACCGCTCTGTTCGTCTGGCTCTTAGTCTTGCTGCGCCGTGCGGGCCCCGCCGGCGCCAGCGTGATTGATCGGCGCGCGATTCTCCTGATCTCGATTCCGGTCGCGCTATTTGTTCTTGTCGCGCGGCTACCAGGAGATTCGGGGCCCCTGTCGTTGTACGAGGTGGGGCAGGACTTGGCCGCGACGAGGCTGGTCTTGCACGGCTGGTTGCCCTGGCGGGACATCGTCTTGTCGCATGGGATCCTCGGAGATGTAATTCCGACGGCGTTCGGCTGGCGCGTGTTCGGTGACAGTTATTGGGGTGCTTTCGCGGGGAAGTCGGTCGTCTTCACTCCCCTCATGATCGTGGCGACCTACTACCTGTTCGTCTACCTCGCGGGACGCAACTGGCCAGTGCTGCTCATCGGCGTGTTGATATTTCTTGGGACATGGCTCGGCGGGGGCATCGATTCTCGCTTCCTTCTCTGGCCGATCGTCCTGTTGTTATTCGCGGCACTCCTAACACGCTTCACGCGGGTGCGCGCACTCGCTCTTGGCTTTCTCGCCGTGTTCCAAGCGATCGTTACCCCAGAGATGGCGGCAGCGGTCCCGATCGTTGTCATTGTTCTGGCGGCGTACGAGTGGTATTGGCGGCCGCCCGGAATCTCGTGGACGCGGGCGTTTCGAGGGACAATCTGGTTCGCCATCGCCGCCGTGGTAACCGCCGTTGCGTTCGCGATCTACATGGCGAGCCGGGGTGCGTTGGGTGACGTTATCTCGGTAACCCTCGATCTCCTCGTCGGCCACTTCGGCCTCGGGATCCCGCCAAACCCGAGCGGTGCCCCACAGGCGGAGTATGACTTTATTGCGCTGTCGCCAGTCGCCGCGTTGGTGGTCGCCTTCTGCTACGCCGTCGTCAGGCTGCGACTGCGGCGTCCATTTCTGCGTGCAGATTGGCTAATGGCCGTGGTCGCACTGTATGTGCTCTTCTACTACACGAAGTTCCTCACGCGCATGGACGACCCCCATGCCTATCAGCCGTACATGATGGCCGTACCGCTGATGGTCTACATCGTTTACCGCGGCGTCACGGCTCTGGAGACCTGGATCCGGAAACGCGTGCCCAGCCGGGAGGCACGGTGGCTGCCATCCCATCCGGTGGGCATCGCTCTGCTCATCGGCTTTCTCGTCCCGTTTTGGGGCACGCTGCACACCGCGGTCGAGTCCACGCTGACCGCTTATCGCCCGACTGCTCCGCAGCCGTCAATTCCCCGTGTCGGATACGCCGTCGACTACGAAGCCACCACCGTCGACGATCTCCGACAGATTGTCAACGCGTACCTCGGGCCCCACGACCGACTGATGGACCTATCGACCGAGCCAGGGCTCTTTTACTACTTCCTCGATCGCGATCCAAGCTCGCCCTGGGGCATCCCCGGAGGCGGCCTTGTCGACACCCCGACGCTGCAGCGTCTCCTGATCGGCGATCTGCGCCGAGAGCGGCCCAAGCTGATCGTCTTCGACGCCGCCGGCCAGGACGGCTACATGTACGGCCTGCCAAATCTCGACGGTATGCCGAACAATGTGCTCCTCTATCTCGTCAGCAGATGGATCCTCGCTCACTACCGCCCACTGGTTGCGAGCCACGGACGCACTATCTACGCGCGGCGAGACCAGCCACCCCTCTCGAGCCTCCACCTCCACCTTCACCAGAAACCGGTGACGACAGGGGTGCCCTTCCTTAATCAGGAATGTGCCTGGGGAGACTCCCCCACCTTCCTCGGCGGGCCGGCCGAGCCGTCGCCCAATGACCGGACTGTTCCCGCTCGCGTCAACGTCGCGCGTCGAGCTGAGGTGGCCGTTGCCGGCTGGGCCGGAGACCTGCGGGCGGGAGAGCCCGCTCGTGAGGTGATCGCGACGTTGAATGGGAAGATCATCGGGCGATCGACCCCCGCCACGGACCGTCCCGACGTCGTCGCCGCGGGCTATCCCGCCGGGTTCCTTCACAGCGGGTTTCGTCTCTCCCTCCCCACTCGGGCGAAAACGTCTCAACTGAAGGTGTTCGCGATCGGCAGGAACGGCTCGGTCGCACAGCTCGGGATCCTGAACACACCTCCGGAGGGCGCAACGGCCAGGATCGCGGGCCACACGGTCAGACTGCGGCCGAGCGCCCTTACCGGCCACGTCGACGCCGTGGCCCCAACTGGGCCTGTGATGCGGATCGAGCCCCCGGTGGGGTCGACGTGGGCGGACTATCGTTGGTTGGAGGTCGATGCTCCGAGCTCAGGCGGCTTCATCCCCGGGGGATTTACCCTCTCTGACCAAGCCAATCCGACAGACCCAGGTCGCGCGATCAGCTTCAACACCCTCGCGAACTCCCCGCGCCACTACGTGATACTGGTATCCAGCTGCCCACAGTGGAGGGGCTACGGATCCACTCGACTCTTGCTGACGCCCTCGCCTGCGCAGACGGTCGGGGCCGTCCGACTGATTCGATGACAGGTCCATATCCGTCGACGGCACGATTCCGACTCCCGAGCCTGAATCCACCGATGGCGGCGGCCGAGCTCGACGGGCGTGGCTTTACCGGCTCGGGAATCGGATCCGCATGCGAGCAACGAGAGGCGCACCGAGCAACAACAGACAGCCGGCGGCGAAGCCGAGGACAGCGAGGTCCGTGTGCGGCGGAGCGAAGGCGAAGGTGACACGGTGGGTCCCGGGGCCGACCGTGACCCTCTGAAAGAGCCCCTCATATTGGCCTATCGGGCGTTCCCTACCGTCGACCGAGGCGCTCCAGCCAGGCATGTAGGTCTCGCGACGGACAAGCGTGGTCGCGGTCGGGCACGACACCAGCGCGGAGTCGCCGTCGCTGAATCGGACCGAGCAGGACGGGTTGGTCGATGTGAAGTAGGACGAGGTTCCGTTGATCCGGTAGATCCGAGCCGTGGGACTTCGGAAGACGAGCTTGTAGTCCTTCTCCCCCGCAGGCAGCCGGACGTTCACAGGAGTGAGCACATATCGGACCCCAGCTGCTCGGTAGCCGTCGAGGTTGGCGAGAAGCTGCGCCTCGGCCGTTGCGGTCGGTGGGGTCAGCAGACCGACGCCCGTGAAAAAGAAAGGTGACACCGACGAATCCAGATGAGTATTCACGTAGGTGTAGAAGTTCTTCGGCAGAACCGCCTCCAGCTCGTTCACCGCGCGGAGCCGGAAATACGAGCCGTAGTTGGGCTGCAACGGGCCGATCGTGGCGAACCGTGCCAGGCCCTGGTGTCGTTGCAGGTACGCGACTGGGGCGGTGTCGATTCGAATGCTCCTCGGCGCCGACAGCTCGGGCAGCACGAACAGCGCAAACGCATCAGTGGTCACGATCGCAGCCACCAGGATCTGGCGTGCCCGCAGCCTGGGCACGATCGCGGCCAGCGCCCCGACGACGATGACGAGGACCGCCCAGATCACCGACCACCGCTGATACACGCTGTGGGACGCCGGAACGAGCGCGTCCGCGAACGTCTGCGCCCTGACCACTGCGGCTGCGACGGCAGCAATGGAGACGAACGTGACCGCAACAAGGAGTCGGCGCGGCGCCGTTCGGGCGGAAAGGGCGTCCATCCCCAATGCCGCGAAAATGACCACCGCGAGCTCCAGCGCCGGGTCGGCATATCGGTAGAACGCAACCTGACTCATACTCGGAAACACTCCGAGCACAGCGCCCAGGCCCGGAACGCCGTAGATGCGAGCGAGCGCAAGAATGATCCAGGTCAGCAGGACCAGCCGCAGCCCTCGACGTCGCGACGACACCAATCCGACGATGCCGAAGAACAGCAGGGACGTCGAGAGATAGCCACCGACACTGTCCCAGACCACAGCGCTCGTGCCGGCGGGATCACTGTATGCGAAGATCGGTCCGTAGATATACGGGAGCAGCAGCATCGGGAGCGCCGCTCCCGGCCGGTGGCTGTTCCCGATCGCGACGTGGCCGTTGACGCCGACGTGGAGGTAGTCGCCGAAGGCGACGAGCAGCGGAGCCGCGAGCAGCCCCGCGCAGACGGTGCCCAGCGCGACCTTGATCAGGAACCCGCGGACGTTCGGACGCCCGGCACAGCCCGCACGCCACAGGACCCACAGCCCAGCGAACATCGCGTTGATGTAGGCCGTCTCAGGAAAGCCCGCATACACGGAAAGCGCCCCAGCGACTGCGATCAACCACCACCCGCCCCGTCGCCCGGCGACGCTGGCGGCATACGCGCTCTCGATCCCGAGCAACAGTAACGGCAGGAACGGGACCACGTTGACCGGAGCATGTGTGAACCACGCGAACGTCCCGTTCAACGCGAACACGATCGCCGCCGCCGTACTCGCCCACCGGGCGATACCGAGACGGCGCAAGAGCAAATAGGTCGAGATCCCGCTGATCAGCTCGAACAGCATGTGCTCGTAGAGCTGTCCGTTTGACACCGCCGTGAAGATCGTGAACGGAGACAGCGCTGCCGACTGCATCTCCCCTGCAAGCGGCGTGCCGGTACCCTCAAACGGGTTCCACCAGGGTGCCTGCAGGTGAAACCAGTCATGAACCGCCAGGTGTCCGAACGCCTGTGAGACGAGGCCGCCGGACGGGTCGGCCGTGAATCGGCCGGGGAGGACGCCAAAGTGGGTCGCGCTTCCGAGCCCACTTCCAAGCCCGGTCCACAGGCCGAGCGGGTTGGGGTCAAAGATCCCCGACACGTAAAGGACGTTTGCCAGCAGCACCGCGGCGGCAATCAACGAAAACGCCCACAGGTCCGGGGAAGTAGCGACTCGCCAGTACCAGGTTGGCGTCCAGCGGCGGCGCGGTTGTGACGTTACGAACGAAATTGAGTCACCTTCAACCGATTCGATCGGGCAGGCGCAGGCGACCAATGAGGTGCCGTCCACGCCACGATGGAACAGGTCAGACCATGCGCGCTACGGCTCAGGAACCTCCACAGGACGCTTGCGTGGTCGCATCACCAGCCCAATGCAGACATTCACCTGCACTGAGGGAAGAACCGCGAAGGGGAAATACCGTCTCGTATCAACCGTGAAGAAGGGCGCCAGCTCGGCGATGATCTCGTGCGGGCGGTTGATGTGCTCGCGCGAGATGAACGTGCTGTATGGCCGACCGTAGGCGCGCTCGAACATCCGCTGGGCCGAAATTCGCCGCGCCAGCGAGTAGGCCGTCCCGCCTTCACAGGGAATCACCGCAAGAAACTGTCCACGGTCCTGGTCGAGCAGACGCCATGCCTCGGCCACGCAGGCTGGCAGGTTCGGCAGGTGTTCGAGCACATGAATCGCGATGTACCGGTCGAAGGACCCGTCCTCGAAAGGCAGACGCTGCTGACAGTCTCCCACCACCGTCTGGACATCGGGATGGGCCTCGGACAGACGCGTCGCCATGTTCTGGCGCATCTCGACGGCGACATAATCATGCTTCTGTTCGGCCGAGAGGTGCTCGTGGCTCAAGTGTTCGCCGAGTCCGGCGCCGATCTCGATCGTGGCACGAAACCCGGGAGTCGAGTGCCTGACCGGAAAGGAATGGTTGAAGCGTTCGACCATCCCATACCGACGTGGCAGGACCTCGTGCCACCGCTTCATGAAATCGTCGTGGATCGCCTGCTCCTCCGGGCTGAGCGGAGTGAGGACCTTCGGCCACTTGGTGGATGTGTTGGTCACTGCTCAGGCATCAGCGGGGGCGCTACCCCATGATCGGCGGCGTGGAAGACCCTCCCCCTGAACAGGAGAAAGTTCGTGACTGAGATCGCCGCCGCGACCACCAAGTAGACG
This sequence comes from uncultured Solirubrobacterales bacterium, assembly GCA_963805095.1. Classification (GTDB taxonomy): domain Bacteria; phylum Actinomycetota; class Thermoleophilia; order Solirubrobacterales; family Solirubrobacteraceae; genus Palsa-465. The sequence goes on along the minus strand of CAWDSW010000003.1, from coordinate 528,238 downwards.
ATCTCAGTCGACACCCCGATCGCACTGGGCACCGTGGCGGTAACGGCCGCCGTGACACCGTATTGGATGCCCGCCAACGCCAGGTAGCGAATCGCCTGCCCCCTAACCGGAAGAGCAAAGCCAGACGCATGCTTCCAGACAAATCGGCGTTGAAGCGTGAAATGAGTGGCCAACGCCGTGCAGAAGCCGATCGCGAGCGCAACCTCGAAGGCGACGCCGGCAAGGTGAAGCAGCGTGGTCGTGGCCACATACACCAGTGCTACAAATCCCCCGGCGAGGACAAAGCGGCAGCCTTGAGCAACGATCGGCTGCGCGAGCAGTCGCCGGCGAACGCCGGTGGGACGGGTCCCTATCGTCGCGTTCATACTGACACTGTAGTTGAATTCCGCAGCATGCCGGCCTGGACCCAGCGAGGGTATTGCAGGCTTTTTTGCAGTGGTCCAAGGGGCTCAAACCAAGTCACGCACACCGTCCTTGGCTCCTTCATCGCGACTCAGGAATCTGCTGGTCTCGAGCAGTGACTCGGGCGTGCCGATCTCGTAGAAGCGTTCGGTAGCGGGGTAGCCGAACAGCATCCTCTGCCGGGCGAGCTCATGGTAGAGCCGGGGTAGGTCGCCGACGGCTTCGCCGGCAGCGTCCAAGATCGACGAGTCGAGGCCGCCGAGCCCGTAATCGATCCATGCCATCCCCGCGGAAGCGCTCTGCTTGTCATACGCCGTTACCCGGGTGCCGTCGAACTCCACGTTTGACACGTCCCAGCGGTCCTCGTTGCGCAGGACGGTCATCATCGCCGGCAGCCCGCTGCGCTGCCAGGCGGTCGTGGCTGCCCCGTAGTCGAGGCGGAGATATGTGTCGCCGTAGAGGACCAGGAAGCGGTCGCCGAGGAGCGGCGCCGCACGACGAATTGCTCCAAGCGTGCCGTCGAGTCCAGGAGAGTCATAGCTGTAGTCGATCCTGATCCCGAACCGTTCCGAGCCGATCCGCTCCTGCACCAGTTCTCCCAGATACCCGACGCAGAGGATGACGCGTGTCGCCCCGTGAGTGCGAAGGAGCCGGAGCTGATGCAGGAGAAACGGCTGACCGGCGACTTCGATGAGCGGCTTCGGCGTGCTCCGAACCCGCTCGCCAAGCCGAGTCCCGAGCCCACCGGCAAGGATGCAGATCGGCGGCAGCTCGGACATTGGATCATGAGTCACGCCGTCAAGTCGACGGCCAAGCCGGCGTACATTGGCGACTGCGCGTATGCGTCCTGCACCCTGGCCCATGCGTAATGGGCGTCTCGGAGGTCACCGATCACTGTCCCACCGGCACTGATCGCCTGCACCAGATTTTCCCATTCGGCCGCCCATGAAACATCTTCGTCGGCAAAGGTTCGCTCCTCCAGATCCGGCGGCCCTAGCTCCGGGCGCATCCGGTAGATCCGTAGGCTCTGAGTCCCATAGGACCGAACCAAACCGTCAACCTGCAGCTTCGCGGTCCGGCAGTAGACCTCGATCGAGAACATGTTCTTCCACTCGGTCCACGTCACATGGAGCATCGCCCAAGGCGCCGACCGCTCGTCCCCCACCCCCAGAATCAACGCCGCGTTGTCCTCCACCTCGGTGTCCCAGAAGTGTGTGCGCAGGAGGGCGCAACGAAGTGGCAGGGGACCCGCGATCCAGTGGGTCAGGTCCAGCAGATGCATGCCCTGATCGATCAGCTCGCCGCCGCCCGAACGCGTCGGATCGGCCCGCCACTCGCGGTCATAGCCGATCCGTCCGCCGTGCCCGTACCTCGCCCGCAGGTGCATCAACTCCCCGTACTTGCCCGAACGCACCTCGGCCTCCAGCTGGGAGATCGCGGGGTGAAAGCGGTGGTTGAAGCCGACCTTCACGATCCTTCCAGCGTCTTCTGCAGCCCGCATCAGGCGCTCGATGTGAGCGGTCCCCAGTCCCGCCGGCTTCTCCACAAGCACGTGCGCGCCCGCCTGTAGCGCCAGCTCAGCCATCGGCGTCAGCTGGTCATGGGTTGTCGCGACGATCACCACGTCCGGTTCGAGCTCGAGCAGCTCCTCGATCGTGGCGCAGGCTCGGCCGTGGTACCGCTTGACGAGCGCGTCCGCACGGTCGGAGACCACATCTGTGGCACCGAGCAGCTCGTCCTCAGCTCGGAGCGCTGCCGCCCGCTTGTCCCCGATCAGGCCGCAGCCGACAATCCCCACGCGAAGCCCGGCTCGACTCATGTGTACTCGGTGGAGTAGGCGCCGACGAACTCGAAGTCGAACGGCATCTCGGTAACCCCCGCCGCGGCCATCGCCTGCCGCGTGTCGATCGGGTCGCGCGCGTAGACGAGCAGGAAACCCCCGCCGCCGGCGCCAACCAGCTTGCCCCCCACGACCCCGCTGCGTCGGGCCAATGTGTATAGGTCGTCGATCCGGCCGTTCGCCATCCCCGGTGAGCGCCGACGCTTGTTCTGCCAATGCTCGTGCATCAGTTCGGCGTACGCGAAAAGGTCGCCCTGGACCAGCATATCCCTGCTCTGACGGCCGATCTCCTTCGTGCGGTGGAGGTTCTCGAGCATCTCGGCATCGCCCACCTTGGTGCGCTGATCCTGATCGCTCAGCACCGACGAGGCGCTGCGTGCCTCACCCGTGTAGAACAGAAGCAGTTGCTCCCGCAGGGCCTTCAACGTGTCGGGACCGAGCTCCAGCGGCTCGACGGTCACGGTCCCGTCAGGGTCAAACGAATAGGCGCAGATTCCGCCGTGCGCAGCGACGTACGGGTCCTGCTTACCGCACGGTTCGTTCAGCACGTCGATCTCTATCTCGCACGCCGATTCCGCGAGCGCCCCCTGGGTGATCGAGGTCCGGCGAGCATGCGCGAGGCCCTTGAGCAGACTGACCGTGAAAGCTCCCGAGGAGCCCATCCCGGTCCCAGCGGGCACGTCGGCCACCGAGGCGACCTCCAGCGGCCTTCCCCGCCAATGTCGAAGGAGGGTCTCGCGCAGGATCGGATGTTGGATCGCGGAGATCTCATCGACGTCCTCGGTCTCCGAGTACTTCATCTTGTACCGGCGCTGGAAGGCGGTGTGCATCAGCATGTAGATGTACTTGTCGATCGCCCCGGCGACCAGAAAGCCGCCGTGCTCGCGGTAGTAGGACGGCAGGTCGGTGCCGCCGCCGCCGAGAGAGATCCGCAGCGGCGCTCGGCTGAAGATGACGCTCATCACGGCACCGCCTGCCGGGTGACCGCCTGCTCCCACGCATACGGATTGGCGTCGAACCACGCCAGCGTCCGTTCAATCGCCTCCCGAATACTGAGCGTCGGCTCCCAGCCGAGAGTCCGCATGCGACTGCACTCGAGGTGGATCAGTGGGCTGTCGCCGGGCCATCCGCGACTACCACCGCTGTATTCCAGCTGCGGGGCAACCCCCATGTGCTCACAGATGGTGGCGATCGAGTCGTTGAGAACGACCGTCTCGTCCGTCCCGAGGTTGTACGTGCCGACTTCGCCCGGACGCGATTCATGGGCCGCCGCCGCGGTCAGGATCGCCTCGACGCAGTCACCGACGTACAGATACGACTTCTGCTGACGGCCGTCGCCGAGGACCCGTAGGCGCTCGGGATCCCGCTTGAGGGCGCAGTAGAAGTCGTAGACATGCCCGTGCGTGTAGCGCTCGCCGAGGATGGAGACAAATCGGAAGACCAAGCCGGTGAAATCAAGTCCGTGAGCGTAGGCGCCGATCAGACCCTCGCCTGCCAACTTGGAGGCTGCGTACAGAGACGTCTGCACCGGGAACGGAGCGTCCTCCGGCGTGGGAAAGACGTCGGGCTCCCCATACACCGAGCCTGTCGAAGCGAACGCGATTCTGCTCACGCCCTCTGCGCGCATCGCCTCGAGCACGTTGGCCGTCGCGATCGTGTTCTGCTTCAGGTCTCGCCGAGGCCGTTCCAACCCACGGCGGACGTCCGCGTTGGCCTGGAGGTGGAACACCCAGTCACAGCCCTCGAGGGCGGGCCGGAGGACGGCGTCATCCAGGATGTCGCCGTCGTACAGGGTCACCCCAGGGTCCGCCAATAAGCCGGCGAGGAATTCCCGGCGCCCGGTGCGAAAATCGTCGACGATCGTCACCTCTGCGCCGGTAGCCCGCAACCGATCAGCGAGCGTCGAGCCGATGAAGCCGGCTCCGCCGGTAACGCATACCCGCTTCATCTACAGCGAAAAACCCGCGGCCAGCGCGTCGCGGCGAAACATCTGGACTGTCTCCAGCGAGTACTCGAGCAGATCCTTACCGAGCAGATCGAGCTTCTTCAGCAGATCGTGCGTGACCGTGATGACGTGACATCCGATCTCATCGGCCTGGATGATGTTGAGGATCTCACGCGGGGAAGCCCAGATCAGCTCCGAACGCGGCGCCTCGACCATGATTGCGACAGCCCGAGCCATCAGCGGAACCGGGTCGATGCCGGCATCGGCGATCCGGCCGGCGAAGACCGAGATGTATGACGCGGCGCCGTCCTTGACGGCCGCCGTGAGCAACTCGACCTGCGCGGTCGTGAAGACAGCCGTTACGTTGATCTTGACGCCGTCCTCCGAGAGCTCGCGTACGAGCGGTGCCATCGGCTCCCCGGACGTCGTCGAAACCGGGATCTTGACGTAGACGTTGGGCCCCCATTGGGCGATCTTTCGTGCTTGGCGACGCATCTCCCCAGCGTCGTCGGCGAACACCTCGAAGGAGATGGGGTGCGTGGTGATTCGCTCCAGCAGTCGTTTGGCGAACTCCTCGTAGTTCGTCAGGCCTGCCTTCCACATCAGGGTCGGATTGGTCGTGAACCCGGCGATCCGCCTGTCCGCGGCGAGCGCAAGGATCCCGTCCAAGTCGGCCCCGTCGGCGAATACCTTGACGGTTAGCTCATCGATCGTCGGACTCAACTCAATACCTCCGCGCCCACGATAACGCTCGCGGCAGCAGCTAAGTTCCGCACTTTCCTATCCGGCTCGGTGCGACTCGAGCGTTTGTGACCGCTGTCAGGATGCTCAATCAACACCGTATGGCTACCCGCCGCGCGCCCTGCGGCCACATCCGCGTCGGTGTCGCCAACCATCCACGAGGCGGTCAGGTCGAGGTGCAGGCGCCGCGCGGCCGCCAGCAGCATCCCCGGAGCCGGCTTGCGGCAGTCGCACCTGCCGGTCAGCTCCGGAACAACCCCGTCAGGATGGTGCAGGCAGAGCTCGAACGCGTCGAGACGAACGTCTTCGGCGGCGAGCAGCTCGAGCACCCGAGTCTGCACGGCTTGGATCTCCTGCACCCCGACAACCCCCTTGGCAGCCCCCGGCTGGTTCGACACGCCGATCAGCGGCCATCCCGCTTCTGCAAGCCGCCTCAGCGCCGCGGCAGCGCCCGGAACCAGGGTGACGTCGGCTGGCCGCAAAGGCGATTCAGGCCGACCGCTGACCGGATCGGGCACCAGCTCGTTGATGACGCCGTCGCGATCGACGAAAACGGCTCCACGCCCGCTCACTCGGGACCCGCGGCCATCAGGGTCTCCCAGTGCCCCCTCTGCGCGGCCAGCTCCGGATGCGAGACGAGCGCGTGCCACACGACGGCCTGGAACGATTCGACGAGCGGCGTCTTGAGATCCCCCGGGGGATCGATGATGACGGCGACGTCGGCCAGCTCTGCAAGCGTCCCGCCAGGTGCCCCAACCACACCATAGATCGACGCCCCACGCTGGCGGCCCAGCTCAATCGAGCTGACGATGTTGACCGAGACGTTGTGCGCACGCGAGCCGCCGCCCACGCTGAACACCAGCAGGGCATCGTCAGCGGACAGCTTCGAGATCGCCAACCATTCGCTGAAGGACGTATCCCAGCCGTCATCATTGGTCCGTGCGGTCAGCTCGGAGACATTGTCGGTTGGGGTATAGGTCTCGATGTGGCAGAGCTTGCGGAAATCGTTGACCGCGTGCGAGGCGTGTCCCGCTCCGCCCCCGACGCCGAGGACGAAAAGCCGCCCTTGACGTTCCCGCACCGCCGCCAGTCCCCGCGCGATCTCGTCAATCTGGTGGGGATCGATGGCGCGAGCTAGATCAGAGACGCACGCGAAGTAGCGCGTGACGTGTTCCGGGGCAGCCACCGGACAAGGGTATCCGTGGGGCCGATCACGGCGCGCGCACGTAGAACTGCTCGTCAATGCGGCGAAGCTTGCCGAGATCCGGATCGCTTCGTAGACGGTCGCGGAACTCGGGCCGCCGCCACGGGTCCCATTGTGCGCTGATCAGCCGGCCGTTGATCCCGGCTGCGTCTGGCCCCAGCAGGAAGGTGACGAGTTCGGCGGCCTCCGACGCCGGAAACCCTCCCGCCTCGATCTGCTCCCGGGTCCTGCCGAAGTAGGCGGGACCTGCGATTTCAGGTCCCGCCGCAATCGTGCCTTCGTGCATTCGGGTCGCGACGAAGCCCGGGGCCACGCAATTGATCTCGATATCGCCCTCAGCGGCAATGTTCTCCGTGAGCCTCACCACCGCGGCCTTCGATGCGGCATAGGCGTCAAACCGCGCGAGCGGGCCGGTGCCGCCACCTCCGGAGAAGGTCACCGCGCGCCCCGAACTGGCACGCAACCTCGGAAGCGCATGCGCGAGCGCCAGCGCCGTGCCGGTCAGATTGATCGCGATCGTCGCGGCAAACTCCTCGGCTGGAACCGTGTCAAGCGTGCCGATCGGCCCCAGGACGCCGGCCGCCGTGACGACACCGTCGAGCGCTCCGCCGGCATCGACCGTGGACATTGCGGCGGGCCAGGCCGGAGCGTCAGAGACGTCGAGGACCAGTCGCTCGTGCGTCGATCCGGGCAGCTGCGCAAGAGCCTCGTCGAGCGCTCCCTGCCCGCGGCCGACAAGCACCACGCGAGCACCGCGGTTCGCCAGCGCTCGGCCGACTTCAAGGCCAATGCCCATCGAGCCACCGGTGACGAGGAACCGCTTGCCCGCGAGCTCCTTGCCACCCGCCTGTGGGCCTGTCACGTCAGCTTCGACGGCCGAACCGACACTTGAAGAACATCAGGAATGACGGGAAGAAGCCCCGCCAGAAGTCCTGCTTCTTGCCCTCTTCGAAGCCGCGCGCAACGTAGTTGACCGGGACCTCCATCGGGCTGTAGCCCTTCATCACGAGCGTGCAGGCCAGCTCGATGTCGAAGCTGAAGCCCTCCGCGTTGAATTCGATGCCCTCGATGCACTCGCGGCGGAAAACCTTGAACATGGTGACCACGTCGGTCACCCGCTGCTGGTAGAGGAGGTTGAACGTCCGCGAGAACACCAGGTGGGCGACGTTCATCAGGAGCGCCTTGAGGCGCGAGCGCGCGAACCGACGGACCTTCCAGTCGTCGAGCCCGAGCGACCTCGAGCCGAGCACGAAGCTGGTCCGATGCTGCAGCAGCGGCTCGAGCAGCGCGTCGTAATCGTCCAGGTCGTATTCGAAGTCAGCGTCCTGAATGAGCACGATCGTCCCAGTTGCCGCCGCGAGCCCTTGACGGACGGCGGCTCCTTTGCCGCGCGGCCTGTCCTCGAAGATGATTCGAAGCCCATCGCGCCCCTCAAAGCTCTTGGCGATCTCGCGAGTCCCGTCCGTGCTGTTGCTCTCGACGAGGATGACCTCGTGCGGGATCACGAACTCCTTGGCCAGCAGCTCCTCGAGTACCGAACGCAGGTAGGCCGCCTCGTTGAAGACAGGCAGGATCACCGTCAAGAGCTCGCTCCTGGGCTGCTCCTGTCCCCGCTCGAACACCGACACGTACGTTCCAGTCGGCACGCGCACGGTCGCCGCGCCGAGGCCCATGCTCCGCGCAAAGCCTGCGACTGGCTTACCGGGAAGCAGGAGGTCGAGGGCTCGGGTGACCGTGTACGAGGTGTTCAGGCTCGTTTGCGTTACGAAGCGCAAGCCGGCGCGCTGGACCATGCTGCGGAGATTCTCCGAGTTGAAGTAGACCGCCTTCCAGTGGAAGAACCGCCGCCAGTAGCGACGCAGGATGCGCCCCGGGAGCGAAGCGGTGTTGCTGTAGGCGACGACCAGCGAGGCCTGGTTCGGCAGGCGCTCCGCAAGCTCCGCCACCACCTGGGCGGCGCGTGGGCACGCTTCGAGTAGGTGGTTCAGCACGATCAGGTCGACGTCGTCGTCGATCGCCTCGACGATCGGCGAAACATCCGCCTCGTGGACGAGGCGAAGCGTCTCGTCGCGTGTCAGCCGAACCGCATCGACTCGCGTCGCCGGCCCGAGCTCGAGATCATCGACGATGCGACCCGCTACCACTATCCGCGCGGGCAGAGCCCCACGCCGAAGGCGGTGGAGATTGCTCGCATAGCGCAGCACGTCGCCAAGCTCCTTGCGGACGTGCTCCGGATCCTCAATCGTCGGTCCGACACCCGGCACGTCGACGTTGAAGTAATCGTGAAGCTCGCGGGGCGGCGGGTTGACGAACACGACACCGCAACTGCGGCACTGGACGAAGCGAGCGCCGCCTTCGTGGAACAAGTAGCGCTCGGCGTCTGCACCGCACGCGGGACAGCTGATGAAGCGGGCGTTGGCACGCGACCGCACGACCGCTTCGGTGGGATCGAACTCGAAGCGACGACCTAGCTGTTCGTCGGGATGAGTGGACGTCATCGCTTCGCAGGGTACTGGTAGCGTCGCCGCGGATGCCCACGGTCGAGCACCGCTGCCGCGTATGCCGCAGCGACACTCATGAGCTGACGACGATCCACTCCGACTTCAGCAACGTCGACTTCCTCCTCCGGCGCTGCGACGTATGTGGACTGGTGTTCGTCACTAACCCGCGTGAAGACTTCGCGTCTCTATACGACGCTGCCTACTACCGTGGCGAGGGGGCAGACTCATCGGTCCACTACACCGAGGAGATGCGCAACCCGGCCACGATTCGGGAGTACGAGTGGCGCGGAATCACCCGGGCGGTGCGACACCTCTGCGCCGACACGAGCGTCAGGTGGCTCGACTTTGGCTGTGGTCTCGGTGGCCTCGTCAGATATGCGCGCGCCCACGGTTTCCCGAGCACGTACGGCTACGACCAGGGATGGGGTGCGGACTGGGCTCGAGAGCACCAAATCGAGCTTCTCGATGAGGGTCAGCTTGCCGGGCTGGGGGGAAGTTTTGATGTCGTCACGGCAATTGAGGTTCTCGAGCACATCCCGGACCCACTTGCGCCGATGGAGCAGATCGCGTCTCTGTTGAGGCCCGGAGGGGTCTTCTTCGCGACGACGGGGAACGCTGCCCCCCACCGGGACTCGTTCACGGATTGGGGATACGTCCTTCCCGACGTCCACGTCTCATATTTCGAGCCACGCACGCTCAGCGAGGCGTATCGGCGGGTCGGGCTCGAGCCGGTGCCGACCGGCTATCTACCTGGCCACGACGACATCATCCGCTACAAGATCCTGAAGACGGTTGGCGGGAGTTCTCGGAACCTGCGCGAGCGGCTCGTTCCCTGGCGATTCGCGAGCCGCGTGGCAGATCGGCGCTACCGAGTCAGCGAGCAACCGATCGCTCGCAAGCCGACGCGCCGCATCAATCAGGCGTGAGCGGATCGCCGGGCTGGTCTGACTCCAGTTCGCGCTCCACCTTCCGCTCGCGCAACTTGAGCGCGACAACGCCGGCGACGATCAGCAGCGCCAGCGCGATCGCGGCCCCGATGCCGACGTTCTCCAAAACGTGGATGACGGCGCTGCCGCCGAAATAGCCGAGCAGCCCGTACGTGAGCCCCCAGGTGATCGCGCCGAACGCGTTCCACATGAAGAAGGTCCGGAAGCGCATGCCGTTGATCCCCGCGAGCCAGGCCGTCGCGAACCGGATCAAGGCGATCCAGCGGCCGATGAACACGGTCTTGGCGCCGTGGCGTGCGAAGAACCGGTCGCCGGCGTGGATCATCGTGACTCGGCGGTGGTGGAACGGTCCGGGCGCCTCCAATACATCGCGTCCCAGCCGCCGGCCAAGCGCATAGCCGATGTTGTCTCCGAGGATCGCCGAGGCGATCCCGATCACGATCACCAGCCAGATGTTCAGCTTCCCCTCACTGGCGAGGACCGCCGCCAGGACCAAGGCCGTCTCACCCGGGGACGGCACGCCCATCGACTCGAGCCCGATGATCGCGGGCAGCAGATAGCCGAGCCCGGTGGAAACCGCGATGATCGCCGCCTGTGCCAGCACGTGCTGCTGAACCCCCCGGCCGGCGACAGCTCAGACGGCGGCGGGGCTCTCCACCGGCTCGGGTGCGCGCGCCGGCGCTGAGGGCAGCGTCAGCCGGAAGGTCGCGCCCGGGGCAGGACGGTCGAGCAGTTCCAGCGAGCCACCCATCCGCAGCGCGAGCTCACGCCCGATCGCGAGGCCGAGCCCGAAGCCGGCCTCTCCGCCCGTCTCGCGGCCGCGCTTGAACCGCTGGAAGATCAGCGCACGCTCCTCGGGAGCGACGCCCGGCCCCTGATCGGCGACGGTCAGTGTCGGTGCCGGCGAGTTCGACAGTTCGACGCGCACGGCGCTGCCTCGAGGTGCCACGCGCAGCGCGTTGTCGACCAGGATCCGGAGGATCCGTGCGACCGATCCCGGATCAGCGAGGGTCCACAACGGGCCCTTCTCGCGCAGTGTCAACTCAACCTCGCGATCATGGGACGCGAGCTCGAACTCCGCCAGCACGGCGCGACCGAGCTCGGCGAGCTCGACGGGCTCGGAGCGCAGCGACACGTCGGCGTCGAGGCGGCTGAGGTCGAGCAGATCGGCAGCGAGCCGCCCGAGGCGCCGAGATTGGGCGCGAGCCCGCTCCAGAAGGTCGCTGGCGTCCTCCAGATCGGGCGAAGGATCGCTGAGGTCGTCCGCCAGGAGCTCGAGCATCCCATCGAGCGACGCGAGCGGCGTGCGCAGCTCGTGCGACGCGGTCGCGACGAACCGTCGCCGCGCATCCTCCTGCTGACGCAGGCGTCTCTGCATCGTCGCGAACGAGCGGGCGAGGTCGCCGACCTCGTCGCGGGCCCGATCGACCGGAAGCTCGGTGCCACCGCCGCCGACGCCGTCGATCGCGAGCTCGAGCGCCGCCTGCCGTAGGCGATGGAGGCGGCGGACCAGCGTTGCCGCCAGGGGAATCGCCAGCAGGAACGTCATCGCAAGCCCGGCGATCACCGCGATCGCTAGCGCCCGGCGAACCGCGTCGACCGCGCCCGGAATCTCGTCGAGCGATTTGCGGACGACGAGAATCGACTCGTTTCCCGGCAGCCAGATCGCCGCTCGCACCACCTGGTTGTCGCGGACGTTGCCGAAGCTGTAATAGGTGCTGGACATCCGGTGCGCGGCCTGCACGTCGTCGATCGCGCCCAGGTTGGGAGCCGCACTGGTCACCGTGCTCCCGTCGGCGACCTGGAAGCCGACGGGGTTGACCGGAAGACCCCCTCCGGTCTGGTCGACATACCCGATCAGCTGCAGCCGGTCGGTCCCGAGCTGCAGGTCGAGCCTCTGTTCGGTCCTCGCGAGCCGCGCGTTGATGTGCGTCGCCCGGGCGTAGGCACGCGACCGCTTACTCACACCGGGGACTTCGAGTAACGCAATCTGCTTGTAGGGGATCAGGTTGAGCGTCCGAAGCGCGCCACCTCGCTTGAACCCGGCCTTTACGTCGTTCTTGAGGGTCGTCTTCGACGCGTTCTGCAGCGAGCCCTCCAGCTTCGGCAGCAGCACCAACCCGGCCACTCCGAGGGTCACCGCGGTCGTCACCACAACCGCCCCGATGATGCGGCCACGTAGCCCGAAGGCGCCCCACCGGAGCTTCGAGAGCAACTATGGACCTCGCAGGCGGTACCCGGCACCGCGAACGGTGAGGATGTACTTCGGCTTCTCGGGCTCAGGCTCGAGTTTCTCGCGCAGATGGCGAATGTGGACATCGATCGCGCGCGGGTCCCTGTAGGCGCTGTCGCCCCAGATTGCCCGCAGCAGCTCCTGGCGGTTGAGCAGCCTGCCCGGGTCGCCCATCAACGCGTCGAGGAGCTCGAACTCGCTGAAGGTGAGCCTGATCGGCTGGCCCTCGACGGTGACCTCGCGCTGGGCCCGATCCAGAGTGATCGGGCCGACGGTCAACAGTTCCGCTCCCAGCGAGCGGTTCCCTGCTCGCCTGAGCACCGCTCGGATCCGGCTGCGCAGCTCGGCAAGCCCGAACGGCTTGGTGACGTAATCGTCGCCGCCCGCTTCGAGGCCGAGCACCGCGTCAGCCTCGGAATCGAGCGCGGTCAGCATGATGATCGGCACAACGTTGCGCCGGGCGCGGAGCGTCCGGCACACCTCATATCCATCGGGGCCGGGTCCAAGCGCGATGTCAAGCAGGACGATGTCAAACTGCTCGGTGCTCGCGCGATCGATCGCCGAACGACCATCCCCGACGGCGGTCACCCGGTGGCCTTCACGCGAAAACGAACGGGTGAGCATGTCCCGCAGGTCGGACTCGTCGTCGACCACGAGGATGCTCAGCGAGACGTCCGGGCCGGCGTTCATTGATGCAAGCTGACTGGAGTGCTCTGTTGCCATTGGACCTCGATCGTATCGAGCGGTTCACGCTCTTCGACTGACTTGGCGATTCGACCCTCCGCTGCCGCGGCCCACAACGTCACCAACCAGGTGACCGTAGCGAGGCCGACATGCACCCAGACCATCTCGCCGGGAAGCTTTAATTCGTACTGCACGCTGCCGACGAGACCCTGGGCAGCGAGCAGCAGCCCGAGTACGGTGACGGGCTCCAGCGGGTCGAGCGCGACCTTGCGACTGCGCTTGAGCAGCCACACCGCGATCGTTGCGATGCCGAAGATCGCGGCGATCGTCGCATGCTGGTGCACCGCCCATTCGAGCGTCTTCGGACCCTCGATCGTCAGCCGCTTGATGTGCTGTCCGACGTTGCCGCCCGAGTGCGGGCCGGCGGCGGTCGCGGCGGTCCCGGCGAGGAGTGTCAGCGCGCAGAGGGGAACCAACCCGCGAACTGACCAGACGAGCGTTCGATCGGTGCTCGCCGGTCGCCAGCCACGCTCGTGCGTCGCCCTCCAGGCGAGCGCAACCGCGCCGATCAGAATCACCATCGAGAGCAGGAAGTGGGACATCACGAATCCGGGGGCGAGGTCCTCGCGGACGGTGAAGCCGCCGAGCACAGCCTGCGCGATCACTCCGAGCGGGAGAGTCACGGCCAGCAACGCAAGATCGCGACGGAACGGCCTGCGGGTGAAGGCCAGAACCGTGACGGCGAATACGACGATGCCTACGAACCCGGAGATCGCTCGGTTGCCGAACTCGATCAACGGGTGCAGGGTCAGCGGCGGATAGACCTTGCCGTAGCACTTGGGCCAGGTCGGACAGCCAAGCCCGGAGTCCGTCAGGCGAACGGCCGCGCCGGTCAGGACGATCAGCGTCAGCGCCGCCAGCGCGATGTAGGTGACCTTGCGGTACTGATCGGGCGTGACGGCCAGTCGATCGCGCATCGGCGTGAGTCTCAGGCGGCCTGTGAATAGCGGAATGGGAGCGAGGCGGCGAGTTCCGAGAGCGCCGGCGCCCCCCGGTCCCTGGCGGAAACCGACAGCTCGAGCATGGTCGGCCACTCGATCCCAACCTCGGGGTCGTCGAATCTGAACCCGCCCTCGGTCGCTGCGTCGTAGTAGCTGCTCACCTTGTAGGTCACGTCGGCGAGCTCGCTGAGAACGCAGAAACCATGTGCGAAGCCGTCCGGAACGAGCACCTGCCGGTGGTTGGTGTCGCCCAGCTCAAACGCCTCCCAGCGCCCGAAGGTCGGTGACCCGAGGCGGATGTCCGCGATCACGTCGAGGATCTCACCGCGCACGCATCGCACGAGCTTCGCCTGACCCGGTTGGAAATGCATCCCGCGAACGATCCCGCGACGGGATCGCGAGTGGTTGTCCTGCACGAACTCCAGATCGATACCGGCTTCGCCGAGCACGTCCGAACGGTACGCCTCGAGGAAGAAACCACGCTCGTCTCCGTGGACGACGGGCTCGATCAGAAGCGGCCCGTCAAGGCTTGCCGAAAGGACTCGCACGGTCGTCAATTTAGTGGTTTGCGGACGCGGCGCGCTGCCGTTCTACTCTCGCAACCTGAGCGCGTGACGGATGCCCGCCTCGATCTCGTCGGTCGCGCTGTCCCACGTGCGCCGCGAGGCGAACTCGATGCCTGCCGCCGAGCGCTGCTCCCACAGCTCGCGGTCGTCGAGCAGCCGCTCCAGGGCGTCGGCGAGCATCCACGGATCGAGCGGGGCGAGCTCGATCGGCCCACCCTCGCCGAACACCGACTCGGCGCTGACTCCCGCGAGCTCGACGCACGGCAGTCCGCAGGCCAGCATCTCCTGTGGCATCAGCGAGAAGTTCGTGAGCGACAGGCACAGCCCGACCGTCGCCTGCGAGTACAACCACGAAAGCTCGACCGGCGAGAGGATCCCGAGGTGCTCGTAGGGGAACGGCGTGTAGATCCGGGCCGGCGTTCCGAACAGCGCGATCCTGAGCTCGGGCCTGCGCCTGTGCAGCTCCTCAAGTGCCATCAGTCCGTGCGGGACCGCGCGGCGCTCGGTCTCGAAGCGCGCGTAGTAGACGATCGTGTCGCGGCGCCGGGCGATCGGCCGCACCCGGTAGACATCGTGGTCGACGCCGAGCTGGAAGGCGTCGGCCGGCGCGGAGTAGCGCTCGATCAGCAGATCGCGTAGCCACGGGCTCGCTGCAACGCAGTGCAGGCCGTGGCGATAGGTGTCCTCGGCGAGCACCCGCTCGCTCGAGGCCTGGTGGAAGTCTGGCTCGTGGTCGTTGACGACATACACCCGCGCGAATGTCCGATCGAGCGCGAGCGCCGGATGCACGGTTTGCCAGCCGGTCGCGATCACGACATCGGCCCCCGACCACTCGCCCAGATCCGTGAACACGGGCCCTTCGATCGGCGCGAACCAGTCGACGATCTCGCGTCTGATCCGCGATCCGGCTCGCGCCGCAAACCAGCCGTCGAAATCGACTACCCAGACGCTGCAGATGTGCCCGCGCTGCTCGAGCCGGGAGAAGATCTGAAAGAGCGTGTTGTGGCCGCCGCTGCCGCGGCCGAAGGGCGGGATCAGCATCGCGATCCGCAGCCGCTCCCGCTCCGCCATTCCGGGGGCCGCCGGGAGCAGCGGCACCGAGCCGTCGTGCATCACGCGTGCGACCGCCACATACGGGTGCTGCTCCAGGGCCTGAGGCACGGGCACGGCCGACTCGAGCACCCCGGGCTGCGCGAGCGGTCTGCTCGGGCTCGCGGTCCAGCGGGACCGCGAGCCCGTCACCGGCGCTTCCTTCGAGCGACAGCCGCCGTTGCACGAGGCCGGGAAGCGCGTCCGCCCGCGATCCGAGCGCCGAGAACACGCGCCGACCACCGTGGTGGGCGACCGAGCGGGCGACCCAACCGGGTCCCCCGACCGGCGGCGCACCGCGCTGCTCGGATCCAGCGGCGATCGGCAGCGACCGAGTGCGCGACGTAGCTGAGCGTCCCGGGAATCCTGAATCGCTCGACGTGACCGATCGTCCGTCGCAGGCCTCGATACTCGTCGAAGTAACGCCGCATGAAGTCGCTGAGCGGGTAGTCGTGTGCGTGCAGGACCGCCGCCGCCGGCTGGTAGACCTTGACCCATCCGAACCTGAGCAGATCGGCGCCGAACGCCTGGTCCTCGGAGTAGGCAACCTCGCGGAACCGAACCTCCTCCCAGCAGCGCCGCAGGTAGCAGGCGTTCACATTCGAGAGGAACGTCGCGTCGCCGGGACCCTGCACGACCGCTTCTCCGGACGGCGAGAACGTCGCGAAGATCTCCGTCAGTTCGCGCGCGATCATCGGACTCGTCCCGGCGCGGGGAAGGTGCGGACCGTAGGCGGCGCCGACGTTGTCGGCGAGCGAGAACGCCGACCTGTAGGCCTCGAGCCAGCCGGGCACCGGGGTGGCGTCCTGGGTCAAGAAGCAGATCAGCTCGCCGGAGGTGCGCTCTGCCGCGAGGTTGCGGGTGCGTCCGTGGCCGAAGGACTCTGGCGGGATCTCGAGCACCTCGACCCCAGCGGCGCGAGCGATCGCGAGCGAGCCGTCGCGGGACCCCGAATCGATCACGAGGACCTCGTCGGGTTGTTCGGAGGCCACCGCCGCGAGCACCTCCTCCAGGTAGCGCGCCCCGTCCTTGACGGGGATCACGACCGACGCCGTGTTCACGACGACAGCCGGCGCACGAACCGGCGCACGGCACCGGCGCGGGTTCGCGCGCGGTAGTACCGGTCCCTGACGCTTTGGTACACGCCGAGCGCGAAGTCAAACGGCACTGGCGCATGATCGGGTCCAGATCGAGGTGGAGCCGGTCCAGCCAGTAGACCCGCTTCTGCGCCTCGGCCACAACCCCGTTTGCCCACGCCTGCAGCGAAGCGAGCTCATCCTCCAATTGCGCAACCCGCTCGCGCAGGCGCTCCACCTCGGCGCTGTCGACCTGTTGCTCGGTCTGCTCGGTACTCATAGGTTCTCGGCGATCCGCGGCGCCTCGCGGTTGAACAGCCAGACACCGAGGACGAACGTGATCGCGATCAGCCCGAGCGGCAGCAGGATCCTGATCCCACCTCCAATCGCCTCGATCGCGGACGGGGCGCTCGGGTTGATGAACGCCTTGTACATCTGTACCTGAATCATCCCGAGCGGGTTGGATACGATCACGTGCTGGAGCAGATGCTGAGAGGGTTTGAGCCTCGAAAGCGGCCAGATGATCGGCGTGGCGTAGAACAGAATCTGAGACGTCACCTCCCAGATCGGCGGGATGTCCCGGAAGCGCACGTACAGAACCGACAGCACCATCCCGGCACCGAGCGCCAGGATCGCCAGCAGAGCAACCAGCACCGGCATCTCCAGCCACGACAACCGCGGCATGTGCCCGCTCGCCAGCGCGAACACGACCACGGCGACGAGGTTGGTCCCCAGGTTGAACAGCGCCGTCAGAACCACGGCGACTGGGATCACCAGGCGCGGGAAGCGCATCTTGCGCAACAGCCCTTCGCGGCCGAGCAGGCACTGCACGCAGCCGGTGGTGGCCTCGAGGAAGAAGGTCCAGAACATGATTCCGGTCAGCAGGTACAGGGGGTATCCATAGACCCCGGCGCCGAGCCCAAAGATCTTCGTGAAGACGACGTAGAGAACGCCGAAGAACAGCAGCGGCCGCACCAGCGACCATAAGTAGCCGAGGACCGACCCGAAGTAGCGGAGCTTGAAGTCGGTGACCGCGAGCGTCCAGGTCAGGTTGACGAAGCGTCTGAAGTCATCACCGAAAGCCGACGGCGCGACCGAGGAGGTCCGGTGCTCCGGGACGGCGAGCTCGGCCGCCGGCGAGAGGCCCGACAAACCGCTCATCGTCCCTCGATCTCGAACGCGAACGGGATCTGAAACGCCGCGCCGGTGACCACGCCTCCATGCACGACCAGAGACGCGATGCCGTCCCGAACGTCGTAGGCATCCGCGCCGAAGCCATGCCGGGCAACCGATGGGGTGGCCGTATAACGGGCTGCAGACAGCCAGTTGTCGAATCGAACCCGGACCACGACCTGCTGACCTGGAGTGAACTCTCCCGTTGGGTCGAGGCCGTATGCCGTGGTCGCCCCCAACACCGTGTGCCCTACCTCGTTGCGGATCGCCACACCGAAGATCGGATCGACTACGACCTCGTTGAACCGCACCTCGATCGCGACGCAGCAGCGCTCGCCGTGAGCGAGCTCGGCGATCCGGCTGCCGCCGGTGTCCTCGAACCACGCGTCGATGATCTCCGCGGGAGGGTGAGCCGAGCGGGTCGCGGTGCTCGGTTCCTCCGTCGCCTGTTGATGCACGGCGCGGCCGAAGTTCAGCTGGTTGTAATGGCGGGCGACCTTCGTCGGCTCGCCGATCTCGACCACGTTCCCTCGCTCGAGCAGCATCGCCCGGTCGCAGAAGCGCTCAACCGAGAACATGTCGTGGGTCACGAACAGGATCGTCCGCCCGGATCGCTTGAGACGCTCGAACTCGTCGAAGCACTTCTGCTGGAAGGCGGCGTCGCCGACCGCCAGCACCTCGTCGATCAACAGGATCTCCGCCGAGACCTGGATCGCGACCGAGAACGCCAACCGCACGAGCATTCCCGATGAGTAGTTCTTGAGCCTCAGGTCGAGGAATTCGCGCAGCTCGGCGAAGTCGATGATCGAGTCGAACCGCTCCCGAACCTCGCGACGCGAGAGCCCGAGCATGATCGCGTTGATCGTGATGTTGTCGCGAGCGGTCAGTTCGACATTGAAGCCGACTCCCAATTCGATGAAGGGCGACAGGCGACCGCGGACCATGATCTCGCCGACGTCGGGGTTGTAGATCCCGGCGATGCACTTCAGCAGCGTGCTCTTGCCGCTGCCGTTCCGCCCGACGATCCCGAAGAACTCCCCCCGCGCGATCTCGAGGTTGACGTCCTTGACAGCCTCCAGCGTGTCGAACGTACGCGCCTGAAACGGATGCAGGGCCCGCTCCTTGAGCGTGTGGTACTGCCGGTGGGGGAGCTTGAAGCTCTTCGAGACTCCGTGCAGCGACACCGCGAGCGTCTTTGATCCCTGCATCTGCTGGAGAATCGTTGGGCGTGTCGCGGTCGTAGTCACCGGGGGCGAACGCTAGCAACGACCCTGACGGCCACCTTACGGCAATGGAAGGAGCGTGTTAGGACGCCGCGCTCGAGGCTGCCTCGAACCGGGCGCCGAGGCCTGCCACGGCGATCAAAAGCAGGCATCCGGCGAGCGCGGCGGCGGTCCACACGGGCCAGCCCAGCGGTGGCGACCAGGTCGGAGTCGACAGGAACCAGAAGGCACGCGAGGGGTTGGCGCTGGTCCGCGCGTTCGTCCACCACGCCCAGCACTGCAGCACCGCCGTGGCGGCGATGCCGATGGCGGCGAACGGCCATGCCCGGGATGCGACCGCCTTGCCCCAGCCTGTGATCGTCCCGGCGAGGCCAACCGGCGCGCCGTTACCGACGGGCTCGCGGCCGGCTCGGCCCAGCAGCTCCCCCCAGACCAGCGGCGGAAGCGCGAACAGCGGCAGCGTGTAGCGCGCTTGCAGCCCCCCGGTTGCGTTGTACAGAACGAACGCGGCGAGCAGGAACGGGATCAGCAGCGCCAGCACCGGCGCCGCGATCGCCACCAATCGCAGTCGCCACGGGCTCGCGAGTACCGCGGCTACGCCGCTTGCGAGCGCGATCGCGAGCCACGCCAGGTACAGGGCGTGCGGAACCGGTACATCGTTCAGGGCGAAGCTTCCGATGCTCTCGTGCAGGGCCAGGTTCAACTGGTGGGACGCCGACGTCACATTGCTGCCAAAGCCCAGCGAGAGACCGCCGTGAGACGAGCCGCTGACCAGCGCCCAAATGAGATAGAGCAGCACCGCGACGCCGAGCGCCACCGTGAGGCCGAGCACCAACCGGGGTCGTGCCCGTATCTCGCTCACGCGCCTGCGATCTAGCATCGCGGCTGCGAGGGCCACGTCACAAATGGCAAACAGCGGCCCGAGCTGCCAGGCGACAACCGTGACGACGCCGGCGACAGCGATCGCGACCGCCTCAGTGGTTGAGAGGGTCGCGGGGTTCCGCACGAGCCTCAGCAGGCCTGCCGCAAACGCAAGGCTGGCGGTGATTTGGAGGCCGGTCGGATTGATCACCGAGGCCATGAACAGGCTCATCGGGGTGAGCGCAACGGCCAGCCCAAACAGCGGCCAGAGCCCGCCTCGCACGGCGAACATGAACGCCAGCGCGATCAACGCCAAACACGGCAGCACCGAGACGACACGCCCCAACCAGAGCGCTCCGGTCGCGTTGTTCGAAACCGCCAACGCCGCCGCCGGCAGCAGGTAGGGGAGCGGGGGGTAATTGCCGTTATACGACTGCTCGACACAGCCCGCCGGGGCGGTGTCCGGGAGGTTATTGCTCGCGCAGCGCATCTCCGGCGGGGAGAGATTCGGGGGTACCTGCACGGCCGTGGTGTTGCCCGACACCCAGCGCCGCTGCGTGGGAGTGATCGGTGCCGGTGCCGTGAACGCAACCTGTCGGCCGAGCAGTTGCCCGTTGGTGATGCTGAGCGCCCGCAGGAAATGGGAGGACTCATCCGGCCCACTCCAAGGGAGGGTCGAGAACACCCAGGCTCCCAGGAGCAGCGTAATCGCGAGCCCGAGCAGCCAGTTCAACCCAGCAAGAGAGTTCAAGCCGCGCGCCCTCACAACGATGTCAGCATCCGCTCCAACCCCTCTGCGAGGGACACCCGCGGGGTCCACCCGAGCTCGTCCGCGGCCCGCGAGACGTCGAGACAGCTGCGCCGGACCTCACCCAGCCGCGCGGACGCGAATTCCGGCGGCGACATCGCCAACCCGCGTGCCGCCCCAACCTCACGCAGCGCGTCGAGCAGATCGAGTACCGAGGTCTCGCGACCGTGACCGATGTTGATCGCGCCGACGAGCTCGCTGCCGAGCGCCAGCAGGTTGGCGTGGACGACATCCGAGACCTCGACCCAATCCCGCGTCTGACGACCGTCGCCGAAGACGGTCGGCACGCCACCGTCGACGAGCTTCCCGCAGAAGACCGCGACGACCCCGGCCTCGCCGCGGATGTCCTGGCGTGGGCCGTAGACATTGCCGTAGCGCAGCGAGATCGTCGACAGGCCGTGGAGGCGCGAATACAGGCAGGAATAACCCTCCGCCGCAAGCTTGCCCTGCCCGTATGGCGCCAACGGCCTGATCGGGTCAACCTCCGGAGTTGGCAGCACCTCGGCGTCGCCGTACAGCCCGCCACCTGTCGAGCTGTTCACCAGCCGCTTGGCGCCGTGAGCCCGCGCGGCCTCGAGCACGTTGATCGCGCCGATCACGTTGATGGCCGCGTCTGAGGTTGGATCGGTGACCGACCGGCGGACATCGATTTGCGCAGCGAGGTGAAAGGCGGCCTCCGGCTCGAAGCGCTCGAACACCTCCGCGACGGCGGCGCCGTCACGGACGTCGAGCTCGTGCAGCACGGCGCCCCTGGCGATCGCGCCCTCCAGGTTCGCCACCCGACCGGTCGAGAGGTCGTCGAGTACCTGAACGGCGTCACCTCGCGCGATGAGAGCATCCACCAGGTGCGAGCCGATGAACCCCGCGCCGCCTGTCACCAGGCATCTCACAGCGGCGGCAGCATACCCCAGGTGAGACGTCCACGGATCGATCAATATGCTCACGCGCGACGTGCGTTATCCGCGGATGTTTATTGCCACCCGTCCGTTGTGGGTCGCCCGGGATCTCCTAAAGAATCACCGGTCGGGCTTCGCGGACGCCTACCTCCAAGGGCTAGACGGCATTGAGATCGGCGCGTCAGCTGCGAACGACTTTCGGCTCCGCACCGTCAATGTCGACAAGGCCGAGAACCAGATCTACCGGGAGGAGCAGCGGAAGCTGTGTGGCCGCGTCACCCCTGTCGACGTGGTCGTCCCCGCCGACGACGCGCTGCCCTTCGATGACAGGTCCTATGACTTTGTGCTCGCCTCGCATGTCATCGAGCACATGCCCGACCCTGTGGCCACATTGCGTGATTGGGCAAGGATCGCGCGCCGCTATGTCTTCCTCGTGGTGCCCCACCGCGATCGCACATTCGACCGGAGCCGCCCGTTGACTACCGTGGACGAGTTGCTTGACCGGCATTCCAATGGCTTCCGCTCGCAGGAGGATCGCCATTGGTCGGTCTGGACGGCCGAGTCGTTTCTGGAGCTGTGTCGAGCGATCGGCTTGAACGTTCTCGAGTACCAGGACCCCGACGACAAAATCGGGAACGGGTTCGCGGTCCTGATTGACGCCAGCGCAGAAAACAACAACGATCCGCCACGCAGGCGCAAGCCGCCGGCACCGTATTGGCGCCTGGTACACCGGATCTCACTCGCGCGCCCCTGAGTCTCGGTGGACTAAATGCAGCGAGCACATCGCTGCCGCTCGGAACGAGGCCTAAATCAGACGCTAACGATCGGGGTAGCACCAAATTGCGAAACCAAGTGGCCGCGCTAGCGTTCAGCTCTTTAGATCGTCGACCACGGAGAGGTCGAACCTCGAGCGCCATGTGTCCTGACAGCCCTTCGCAACCACCTACGCACGCCGCGCCATGGTCCGCGTCCGCGGCTCGGATCGCCCCGCGCCTGGTCGAGTCCCCCGAGACCGCCCCAGCCCTGCCGCCGACCGTCAGCGTCGTCGGGATTCCGCTAGCGCTGACGGACTACGCGGCGATGGTGGACCTGATCGACGCGCACGTCGCGGCTCGCCGGCGCGGCTATGTGTGCGTCTGCAGCGTTCACACGGTGATGGTCGCCGAGGAGGACCCGGAGCTGCGGGCCGCCCTTCTGGGCTCGTCGGTCAACGTCCCCGACGGCCAGCCGCTGGTGTGGGCGCTCAACGCGCTCGGACATTCGCTCCGCGAGCGCGTCTATGGGCCCGAATTGATGTGGCGGTCCTGTACGCGTGCCGCTGAGACGGGCCAGCGCCTCTACCTCTACGGCGGCCGTAACCAGGGCGCGTTGGTGCAGCTGTCCCTGAACCTGCGGCGACTGCACCCCGGCATCCAGATCGTCGGTGGCTACTCACCGCCCCATCGCCCGCTGACTGCGGATGAGCGCGCGTCGGTGATCGAGGAGATCAATCGCTCGCGCGCCGAGGTCGTCTGGGTCGGAATCGGCGCTCCCAAGCAGGAGAAGTGGATGGCGGAAATGCGCCCACACCTGGAGGCGCCGATGCTTCTGGGCGTCGGCGCCGCATTCGACTTCCATGCGGGGCTCGTCCCGCAGGCACCACCCTGGCTCCAGAACGCCGGCCTCGAATGGGCGTTCCGGCTCACCCAAGAGCCCCAGCGGCTGTGGCGTCGCTATCTGCGCTACAACCCCCGGTTCATGGCGGCGTTCGCGCGCCAGTTCGCGGGCCACCTGCGGACGAGGTCGGGCATGCGTTAGCGGGCCGTCGCCGCTCACGTCCACGGGGTCACCGGCTTTGCTTCCCGACCCGCCCATGTCCAGCCGAGAGATCTGAGTGCTTTCAGCAAGCGCGACTTCCGAGCCGTACAACCCCGACAACCTGCTCGACCGGCTGACGGCAGTCGATGGTCTCGAGCACCACTACGACCATCTCGCCGACCGCGAGCAACGCCTGCTCCGGCGCCGTCTCGGAATCAGCAGCGGGACCGTCCTGTCCGTCGGCGCCGGCTGGCATCCTGGCCGTCACCTGTTTCCAGCGCCTGATTTCCAGATCGTCGCGGTCGACTCGGACCCGGAGGCGATTGCCGCCATCCAGCGCAGCGGCGACGCCGACGCGGCGTTCGTCGGCTCCGCCGGTGCGCTCGACGAACTGCCCGACTCGAGCTTCGACGTCGTCCTTTGCCGCCTGGTCCTACACCACATCGCTTTCCAGGGGCCGCTCGACCTGGTCTTCACGGAGGCTGCCAGGCTGTTGCGAACCGATGGGGCGCTCGTCGCGGTCGAGCCCAACCTCTGGCACCCGCTCGGCCTGGCACTGGCCGCGGCGAACAAGGCCGGCCTCGCAAATCTGTTGCACGGAACACCTGACGACATCCCGCTGTCACCGGCGCGCCTGCTGGCGGAGGCCAGAGCCGCCGGGCTCGCCCCGGAGCTCTATGGGCTCACCTACGGCTGGCGGCGCCTGCCGATCCCGGTGCAACGGGCGCTGGCGCCGTTCGACACACTCGGCTCGCGCCCGCGCGCAGCCCGTTTTGCACACACGTTGATGCTGATTGCCCGACGTCGATGACCCAGATGCACCGATGATCCGAACCCGCCTGTGACCCAGACAGCGTCGCCAGCTCAGGTGCCACGAACCGCCCGGCCGACGGCGATCTCGCCCACGGTGGCGGCGACCACGCTGATCGCGGCCGGAATCGTCGCGATTGCCTTCCTGGCCAAGACGGGCTCCCAATCGACCGGCACCGGCCTCGGCGCCAACACATGGGTGCAGATCATCCTCGTGGCGATCGGGGTCCTGGCTGCGATTGCGTTGATCGTCCGAGGCGCCCCGGGCCCCGCGTATGGACGAACCACGTTCCTGCTGTTCGCGGCTGTCGCCGTGCTCACGGCAGCATCGATCCTTTGGTCAGTGGCTCCCGACGAGTCGTGGGTCGAGGCCGGACGAACCACCTCCTACCTCGCGGCGTTCGGAGCCGCGCTCGTCGCGGCGAGGCTGGTCCCCGGGCGGTGGCAGCTCCTACCAACAGCGATCGCGCTCGCCAGCGTCGCGATCAGCGCCTGGGCACTGCTCGCCAAGGTGCTCACCTCGAACCTCTATGACGAGTCGTTCGGCCGGCTGCTCGCCCCGTTCACGTACTGGAACGCGACCGGCCTCGCCGCCGCGCTCGGCCTGCCGGTGATGATCTGGCTCGGGTCACGCCGCGGGCGCACGCCCGTCGCGCGGGCATTGGCTGTGCCCGGGCTGGTCCTGATGATCTCGGTGGTGGTGCTGTCGTACTCGCGCAGCGCGGTCGCCGCCGCCGTCGTCGGAGCCGCGGTACCGCTGGCGTTGGGTCGCACTCGCCTGCGAAGCGTCGTAACGCTGGGGCTCGGCGCCATCGGCGCCGCCATCGTCTGTGGCTGGGCCCTGCACGACCACAGCCTGACCGCCGATGGGGTCCCGCAAGCGGCGCGGGCCTCCGCCGGGCACGCGCTCGGGGTCGTGCTGCTGGTCGTGCTGGTCGTGTCGGGCGTCGCTGGGGCGTGGGTCGGCGCGAGAGTCGACCGAACACGTCTTTCCGAAGAGACGCGTTGGCGAATCGGCCGAGCTCTGTGGTGCCTGGTCGCGCTGGTTCCGGTGCTAATCGTGATCGCCCTGGCGGTATCCTCGCGCGGGTTCACGGGCCAGATCTCGCACATCTGGAGCAGCTTGACGAGCACCACCAGCGCCGTCGGCGACAGTCCCGGCCGGCTCGCGGAGCTGTCGAGCAGCCGCCCCGATTACTGGCACGAGGCGATCTCGGTCGGCAACCACCACCTGCTCGCCGGCGCGGGCGCCGCCGGCTACACGGTGGCGCACTGGCGCTACCAGACTCCGGGGCTGGCGACGGCGGGCCACGCCCACAGTTACATCTTCCAGACCTATGCGGACTTCGGACTGATTGGAATCGTCCTCAACCTGGCCCTGCTGATCGCGTGGTTGCGGTCGGTCGGAGTGACGCTCGAGGCAGGGAGCGGGCCGTCGGGGAGCCGCTCCACGTACCTGCCGTCGTCGGGGGCCGGCGAGCGCACGCGGTCCGAGATCATCGAGGGCGAGCCAGCTGGGGCTGAGTCTCGGTTGGCGACCGATCGCGAGGGCGAACGCGACGCAGTCTGGGCGCTGCTCGGCGTCGTCGCCGCGTTCGCGGTCAGTTCGGCGATCGACTGGACCTGGTTCGCTCCAGGGGTCGCGCTGCCGGCGCTCGCCAGTGCCGGCTGGATCGCCGGCCGTGGCCGCCTGTCACGCCCCGTCGGGATGACGACCGGAGGAGGACGGACCTTGAGCACCCGGCCTGGGGCGATCCTCGCGATCACCGGGGTGCTCATCCTGGGGATCGCGGTGGCTTGGGGAGCCTGGCAGCCGCTGCGCTCGCAGAACGCCGTCGACTCGGGCTTGACTGCGCAGGCGAGGGGGGACACAGACGCGGCGCTGAGCGACTTCCGGACCGCCGTCAATGCGTTCCCCGTGTCGTTGACGGCGATTCAGTACCTCGGCGCCATGTACACGACGCTCGGTGACCATGCCGCCGCCCGCCACCAGTTCGTCCGCGGAACGCAGGTGCAGCCCTCGAACGCGTGCTCGTGGATGTACCTGGGCCAGTTCGAGTACCTGCACGGCGATACCGCTGCGGGTCAGGCGGCGCTTACCCGCGCCGGCGAGCTGAACGTGGCTGCTGTGTTCACGCCGACCACGCCGGTCTGCCCACAATCGACCTGAGCAGACTCGTCGCCCCATCGGCGGACGCCTCGTCGCGGCGCGGCAGCCTATACAGTGCCACCGGCGACCGATGAACATCGCGTTCGACAGCCGTGCCTGCAGGGACCGCCGGGGCATCGGGCGGTACGCGCGGTGCCTGCTCGACGCGCTGCGAGTCGAATGCCGTGGCGAGATCGACGAGACGCACGCGCCGCGTCCGCCCCGGTCGCACATCTACCACTCGCCCTGGCTGCAGGGGGCGCTGCTACGGGCACCGATGCCGATGGTGGTCACGCTCCACGACCTGATCCCGCTGAAGCGGCATGGCGAGTTCCTGCGCACCGGCGTGCTCCTGAAGATGCGCTACCTGGCGGTGCAGCGGGCGGTTCGGGTGATCGTCCCGACCACGTCCGTTGCTGATGATGCGGTCCGGGTGCTCGGGATTCCCGCGGAGCGGATCGAGGTGATCGGCGAGGCCCCGGATCCGGTTTTCCACCCGCGTCCGGCCGATCAGGTGGCACTGGTGCGCGAGCGCCATCGCCTACCTGAGCGCTACCTCCTGTGGGTCGGCAGCATGCATACCCCGGAGCCGCGCAAGCAGCTCGCCGCGCTCGCCAAGGCCAGGCGTTCGATGCCGCTGGTCCTCGCCGGGGCTGCCAGCCAGTGGGCGCGCGAGCTCCCCGACGTGATGTTGACCGACCAGGTCTCCGACGACGACCTGGCTGCGATCTACTCCGGCGCGCATGCGCTTGTGTTCCTGAACGAGGGTGAGGGATTCGGCCTTCCGCTGGTGGAGGCGCTCGCCTGCGGAACCCCGGTTGTCGCTCCCGACGCGCCCGCGGTGCGGGAGGTGCTGGACGGCCGCGTCGAGCTCTGCGAAACGGGCGACATCGACGCGCTGCTGGCAGCAGCCGAGCGGGCTCGCCGCCCCGCCCCGGCGCCGGCGCGATGGACCTGGGAGGACGCCGCCGAGGCGACCTTGGATGTCTACGAGGACGCGTTGCAGGCACCGCGGATGTGGCGAGGGGGGACACCGGCGGTCCGTCCCCGCGCGACCGCTGACTCGTCCGCTGCGCGGATCAGCTCCCGACCTCGAGCAGCAGCGTCACCGGCCCCTCGTTGACGAGCTCGACGTCCATCTGAGCTCCGAACATCCCGCGGGCCGCGTCGAGCCTCGCGCAGAACCGTTCGTACAGCGGCGCGGCAAGCTCCCCCGGCGCCGCTGCGACGTAGCTCGGCCGGTTGCCGCGGCGGGTGTCGCCGTAGAGAGTGAACTGGCTGACGCACAGCACCTCGCGGCTCCCGAGCGGCTCGTTCATCCGCCCCTCGGCGTCCGGGAAGACCCGCAGCGCGCGGACCTTGTCGGCGAGCCGGTCTGCGTCCTGGGGCCGATCGTCGACGCTGACACCGAGCAGGACCAGCAGGCCGGGACCGATGGCGCTGACGACCTCGCCGTCGACGGTCACCGACGCGCGGCTGACGCGTTGAACCAGTGCCCGCACAGCACTAGAGCTCGCGCAGCTCCGCCGCAGCCAGCTCCGGCGCGACCGGATTAACGGCCACCCCCGTCCCATGCTCGAGCCCGCCGCTTCCTGGCGGGAGCCACGGCGCAATGTCGATCCGCCAGCAGTAATACTCGGCGCCCTGCGGCGCGGTTCTGACCCACAACTCGACCTCGTTGCCGTCAAGCCTGCGCGCCAACCGCGCGAGCGCCTCCTCAAGCAACGCCTGCCCGCTCGCGTCCTCGTCCTCGAAGCGCATGCGAGCCGTCCGCGGGACCAGCATCAGCTGATAGGGGACACGCCCGGCGAACGACGCCAGCAGCACCGCCTCGGCGTCGATCGCGACCACCCGCTCGCGTCGGCGCACTTCCTCCTGGATCAGGTCGGCGAGCAGGTTGCCGCCCATCGTCCGGGTCGCGTAGGCGCCGAAGCGCTCGCGCTCGCGGGCGATCGCCGCCGGAACGAACGGCAGCGCGTAGAGCTGTGCTTGGGACCCCAACCGCGCCGTCGCGGTCGCCGTCAGGTGCAGACAGGCTGCCTCGCGGTGCTGGCGCATCCGCTCGCGCCACCCTTCGAAACCGCCGCCTACCAGCTCGTGCACGCCGGTCGCCGGCGCCGACCAGAACAGGTCACTGTCGCGATCGACGCGAGCGCCGGTCAGCGGCTCTCCCGATGCTCCGGTGGCCAGCGGCGCCCGCTCCGCGTCCTCGCCCTTGGCGGCGAGCGTCGGCACGAAGGGCCCGGGTGCAGGGTTGACCGCTCTTTCCGGGGCCGGAGACGTTTGCTCCGGTGGTGGTCCCGAAGGACCTCCACCGGAAAGCCGCGTCTGCGAACCACCCCCGACGATCACGCGATGACCGCTGAGCGGGTCGATCCGCAGCTCCGGACCGTTCAGAGATTCTTCTCCATCGCGATGTGCTCGATTCCCGCCTCTCGGAACACCGACCCGCGGGCGGCATAGCCGGCCTGCTCGTAGAGCGCCCGGGCGTAGGTCTGCGCGTGCAGCACGAGCCTGTTGGCACCTCCGTCCGCCGTTTCTGCGTCCGCCACCTGCAGCAGCCTCGTCGCGATTCCCCGCCGCCGCGCCGAACGGACGACCGCCAGGCGACTGAACTGGACGGTATTCCCGACGAACACGAGCCGGCACGTCCCGAGCATGTTCCCGTTCCCGTCCACCGCGATCAAGTGCAGGCCGAGGTGGTCACGGCCGTCGCGCTCCTCGGTGGCGGGAACACCCTGCTCGACGCAGAAGACGTCGTACCGAAGCGCCATCGCTGCGTCGAGCTCCGCGCTCGTCCGCACCCGACGGATCTCGTAGCTCGCGACGTCCGACTCAGTCCCGATTGGGCTCGCTTTCACCCCAGACAGCTTGCCATATGTCGATCTGCTTAAATACAAGCCATCTCTTGCCAAGGAATAGGCGAGGGCAACCGCTTTCAGAGTGCTCCTCGTGTTCCTCGGCGATTGTCGAGACCTAGCGCCTGAGCCGTACGCGCAGTGATCTGCGGCTCACTCTTGCAAACACACCTTTAAATCCTTTCATGGGTGATCCCACCCCTTTCCCGAGTGCGGCCGCGATCGCGCGCGCTGAGAAGCTGACGCGCGAGCGCTTTGTCCACGAGGGCGAAACAGCTCAAGAGGCACTTGCGCCCGGCTCGGCCCGGAGACGAGCCCTCGACGCCGCGCTGGCCGAGGTCGATGCGGGGCTGAAGGTCCCGTCGCCGGAGTGGCGGCGGTCGTACTCGCTGCTGCTCGGGCTGGAACGGCTGCTCTCCGAGGAGGAGCCGCACCTGGCCGACGGCACGATCCTCTCCGCCCATCAGGTCGACGCACTATCCGGCACGCTGACGGCGCTTCTCGCCGAGGCGCAGCGCAACGGCGGCGCCAACGCGACGTCCACTTCCCCTCAAGAGCAAGGGCCGGACGACAATCCGCCCACCCGCAATGGTTCCCTGAACGGCGGCGACCCGGTGAACGCCGATGGTCGGGCCTCCCTGGACGACGTGGACGAGGACGAGCCCGAAGACGAGGAGCAGGAGGAAGAGGAGGAAGAAGAAGAAGCCGCCGAGCTCGACGAGCCCGAGCCCGAGGACGTCGAACCGCAGGATTGGCGCGATCCAGAGGGCGAGCTCGACGAGGACGTCGCCGCCGAGGGCGCCCCTGATGACCCCGGCGCCGATCGTCGCTTCTGGTTCGAGCACGCCACCGGCGCCGGCAAAACCGTCGCCGCGCTCGGCTTCGTCGAGGCCTCACGGACCGGCGGAGTGCTAATCCTGACCCACCGGCGCAACCTCGTCGACCAGTTCATCGGCGAGCTCAAGGACCGCGGCTACCGCGACCGTCTCTGCCCGGCGCTGCTGGTCGGGCAGGACGCCGCCAACGGGCCGGTTACGGTCGAGACCTACCAGTGGTTCGTGCGCAACGCCGGCAAGATCTCCGACGCCTACGCGATCGTGATCTGCGACGAGGCGCACACGGCTCTGGGCGAGAAGACATCGGCGGCGATCCGTAGGTGGGATACGCCTGTGTGGATCGGGATGACGGCGACCGGGGCGTTGATCGCCCGACACGTCACCGACCTGTTCCCCACCCAGACCTCGCGTTTCGACCTGGCGCAGGCGGCCCGACGCGGCGTGATCGCGCCACTTCGATGCATCCGGATCCCGCCTGGGCCGGGCGTTCGCACGATCGCCAAGGTGCCACTCCGGCGTGGAGAGGTGGACACCGAGTTCGACCAGGAGATGCTGGCTGAGCTGCTCGACCAGACGCCATTCAATCTGGCGATCGCCGACCTGTACAAGACGCGCTTCAACGGCGTTCCGGGCGTCGTCTACGCGGCCGGGGTGCGTCACGCCTACAACGTGGCGCAGTCGTTCCGTGACTTCGGGATGAAGGCGATGGCCGTTTCCGGGGAGACGCCGAAGCGCGAGTTGGCGAGGATCCTCGCTGACTACGAGTCCGGCAAGGTCGATGTGCTCGTCAACGCACAGCTGCTCGCCGAGGGCTGGAACAGCCCCCGGGCGACGATCTGCATGCATCTGGCGCCGACCGCCTCCAAACGCATCTACCAGCAGCGGGTTGGCCGGGTGACGCGCCGGCACCCGGGCAAGGAGGCCGGGATCGTCGTCGACTTCGTGCATCCGGCGACCAAGCACGATGACCCGGTTGTGACGTTGCATTCGCTGCTCGACCGCGATGTCTACCGCGGCGGGGCGATCGTCGTCGGGCCGGTTCGCCGTGGCCGCGGCCGCCGCGTTCGAGTTGAGCGCCGGGTGCTACCGGTCACGCCCGATCCCGAGCGGCGCGCTGAGGTATTCGAGCGCGAGCTGTGGCGGATCGCAGTCGAGCACCTGGACTACGGCGAGCAACATGTCTGGGCCGCGCTGGCCGGCGCCCGGGTGGCGCCCAGCGGCTGGCGCCGTGCCAAGGCGATGCTGCACTTTGATCGGGGCGGCGAGCTGAAGCGGCGCTTCCTGGTGACGGCCTTGCAGCGAAACCGCAACCCGCAGTTGCGGCTGCGAGCGCTCCAGGAGATCGCGGTCAGCCGCGACGCGGATGCGTTCGACACGGGCGTGGAGATAATGGCCGGCTGGCCGCGCGACGAGCGGCGCGAGGGCGTCAAGATCATGCTCCAGGCGCTGGCGGAACGGCGGATCGGCCGTCGCGACCAGGCGAACGCCTGGATCTGGCGAATGGCCGAGTACACGCGTGAGGTCCACGAGGAGTATGCGGTCCAGCGCTGGCCTGAGACCAAGCGGCTGCTCGGCCTGCTGGTCAATTCCAGCGGCCCGGCGCATGCGCGCAACGCGCGGCGACTCGTTCATGCAACCCGCAAGGAGGATCGTCGGCTGTCGGCGGCGCTGCTCGCAGCCGCGCTGGCCCACACGCCCGAGGCCGAGGAGGCTCTCCGCGGAGCGCGGACCCGGATGGCCCGCAAACCGGCTGCGCTGGCGCGCGAGCTCCTCCGCAACTTCCCCAAGGGCCGGCGCAGCGCGAAGCGTCGACGGGCTCGCAAGCCGGCGGGCGCGGCGGGCGCGGCGGGTGCGGCGGGTGCGGCGGGGGCCGACGCCGCCGGCAGCAACGGGCGCGGCGCGGACGCGGCTGGTAGAGGGACGGTCGAGCTGGAGGAAGCCGAGCTGAACGGCG
The DNA here is from genome assembly GCA_963805095.1 of uncultured Solirubrobacterales bacterium. Classification (GTDB taxonomy): domain Bacteria; phylum Actinomycetota; class Thermoleophilia; order Solirubrobacterales; family Solirubrobacteraceae; genus Palsa-465. The sequence continues at coordinate 496,644 of CAWDSW010000003.1, read as the reverse complement.
GCGACGAGCTCGACGGCCTCGAGCTCGATGATCGCGACGGACTCGAGGAAGACGAGTTGGATGACCGCAACGGACTCGAGGAAGACGAGTTGGACGATCAGAACGAAGACGAGGACGTTGGCGCGGACATCGTCGACCTCGACGATCCCGCGATCGGCGAGAAGGCCGACCTCGACGCAGCCTGACCCGAGCGCCGAATCGACGATGCGGCAGTAACTCCGCAAACGAACCCGGGCGACACGGGGGTCGCCGGGTTTTGGTCTCTGAGCGACCAGGAAGCCGCAACCCCGTGTTCTGAGTTGTCCGCTGGCCGAGTTTTTGTCGCCAGCGACCGACCGGCGCCCCTGGGGCGAGGGCGACCATAACTTCCCTAGCAGGCGCTCCCGAGAGGGGGTCCGGGAAGAATGGGGCCACTGCAGGTCTCAAACGGCACGAACCCCCGACCGACCGCACAGGTTCGGGAAGTTTTGGTCGCCGGCGATCTGTGGGTCAGGCTGCGCCAGCTTCCGGGCACCGCCGGCCGGCTGGCCGGCCGGCCGAGTACGTCCCGCCGGCTCCCGGCCCCAGCCGCCGGCCGGCTGGCCCGGCCGACCGGCCGAGTACGTCCTGTCCGCTCCCGCGCGCCAGCCGCCGGCCGGCTGGCCCCGGGCCGGAAAACCATTCACAGCCGGGTGGCCTCCGGGCCCCGTGCAGGTTCCTCCCCGAATACGCGGGACGAATCTTCACACGCCACCAGGTTGCTAAGCGTGCGAGTACTTTTCCGCGTCGAGTGGCGTGTCGACCTTGTCTGGCCCCTGAAAGGGCCGGGCGTCCGACAGCGCAGCCTGGTGACCGGGCAGCAGCTACCGACCGTCGGCCTCGGGGGCACGAGGCCTCCCGGCCGAGGCTCAGGACTCCAGTTCGTCATCCTCCGAAAGCTCGTCCTCGCCGATCAGCTCGGCGGCGCCGTCAGCATCGTCCGCTCAGATGAACCTCGCCGGCGTCGAGCGCGACTCGCCCGCGCTCGGTATCGACCAACAGCCGCCCCTCCTCATCGATCCCGGCGGCGACACCGCTGTCGCCGTCCCAGCCAACTTTGTGCCCGCACAGGGCGTCGCGGGCCCTGAGCGCCTCCAGGACCTCGTCGGCGGGCACCGCGCACCAGCGCTCAAGCGACGCGAGCAACTCGGCCAGGACCGGCTCGATCGCCGTCGGCTCCAGGCCGAGCGTACCGGCGCTATCGCTCAGCTCTGGCGGGAGAGCCGTCACCGAGACCGCGACGTTGAGGCCGATCCCGAGCACCGCCCAGTTCTCCTGCGGACGGCCCTCGACGAGGATCCCAGCGATCTTGCGACCATCCACCAGGACATCGTTGGGCCACTTGATCTGGGCCGCCGCCCCTGAGGGCCTGGGCGAGGACCGGCTCAGGGACACCTGATCCGCGGTCGCGGCGACGGCCACCCCGGCGATCAGCGACAGCAGCGGCGGCGGCTCGCGCACGACTAGCGAGCACAGGAGCGAGGTGCTCGGCGGCGCGCTCCAGCCGCGACCCTGGCGACCCCGTCCAGCGGACTGCTCGGCAGCCGTGACGAGAGTGCCGTCGGGCGCACCGGCCGCCGCCAGCTCGCGGGCTCGGGTGTTGGTCGAATCGGTCAGCCGCAGATGCACCCGCGGGGTGCCAAGGCGGCCCGGGCGCGGCGAGCAGGGGGATGCGGAGGTGCTCACGGCCGCTGGCTCCGTCGACGGGCGCTGTTCTGCTCACGGGCGCGGCCTGCTCACGGGCGCTGCCTCCTCACGGGCGCTGCCTCCTCACGGCGGCGCTGCCTCCACGTCGGACGGGCGCCGCCTCCTCACGGGCGCCGCCTCCCACGGGCGCCGCCTGCAGACGGACGGGCGCTTCCTCCTCACGCCCGCCAGCCAGCTCACGGGAGCGATCGGTTGGGCCGCAGCGGGCGCACGACCGCCGATACGTCCGGCCCGGGCCGCGAGATCCGCACCTCATCCCCGATCCGCAGCGCCAGCCGCCCGGTCGCGCTGCCGTGGTTGAAACCGAGCGCCAACCGGTGCGCCGAGTCTTCAAACAGGATCAGCTCTCCCTCCGGGACGTCGCCGAACGTGCGGGCGAAGCGGGCGGTGTAGTTCTCGCCGGTCGGGATCGCCACCTGCACGGCGTCGCCCAGCTGCAGCTCGAGCACCGTCGCATCGTTGCGACCTGCGGTCAGCTGCGCATTGCCGAACCGGTCCCCGTTGCTCACCTGGGTGACCAGCGCGCCTCCCTCGACCCACGGGCGCGGCATCTGCAGCCGGACGAGAAGCGTCGGGTCGAGTGATTCCCCCGCATCCTCGAGCGAACCGCCCGCGGCGAGGTGGGCAGCCACCGGGGCGAAGAGGTCGCGCCCATGGAATGTGGCTGATACGGGCTTCAGCCGCCACGGCGAGTTCGAGATCTCGATCGCCGTCTCGACTCCACCCGAGGCCTCGGAGGCTAGCCACAGCAGGCCGTTGTCGGGCCCGACCATGATCCGCCCGTCGGCGGCGAGCAACGCCACCGCCCGGCGGTCCCCCCCGACCGTCGGATCGACGACGGCGAGATGGATGCCGACGGGCATGAAAAGCAGGGCCTGCGCGAGGATGCCGGCGCCCGACCTGATGTCGTGGCGGCGGATTCCATGGGTCAGGTCGATCACCCTGGCCTCCGGGCAGATCTTCGCGATCACGCCATGAACGACGCCGACGAACTCGTCGGTGAGCCCGTAGTCGGTCAGCAATGTCACGACGCGCGAGCTCAGCGCCGCTACCCCAGCTCGACGTTGGCGACCAGCGCGTCGATCAAACCGTCGATGTCGTGGGTGGAGGCCTCGACATCCGGCTCCAGTCCGTGCTCGCGCAGCGTGCCGGTGGTGACGGGCCCGATACTGACGATCCGCGGCCGCCGATGCGAGTCCGCGAGGACACCGTCGCGGTCATCGAACGCGGCCAGGAAGTTCGTGACGGTGGAGGAGGAGGTGAAGGTGAGGTAGTCGGCACCGGCGACCGCCGCGAGTCGCTCGGAATCGATCGGCTCGACGACCGTCTCATAGACCGCCAACACGTCGACCTCGGCGCCCCGCTCCCGGAGCGAGTCCGGGAGTACGTCGCGAGCGATGGCCGCGCGAACGATCAGGGCCCGGCTGACCGGTACCCCGGCCAGCGCCTCGACCAGCCCCTCGGCCACGAATCGGTCCGGCACGATGTCAGCACGTATACCGTGTCGGGCGAGGGCGCGGGAGGTTCCTGGGCCGATCGCCGCCAGCTTGACGCCCGCAAAGGCGCGGGCATCGCGCCCGGCACGCTCAAGTCGCGCAAACAGCGCCTCCACGCCGTTTTCGCTGGTCAGGCAGACGAGGTCGTACCGGCTGAGGTCCGGAGCGGGGCCGTCCGATGGGACGATCCGGATCGCCGGCACCTCGATAACCCCTGCCCCCAGCGCCCGCAACCGCGCTCCCATCGAGCTCGCCTGCTCGCGGGCCCGGGTGATCGCGACCGTGATCCCTGCCAGCGGCCGCCGCTCAAACCACGCGAGCCGCTCCCGCAGCGCCGCGACCGCTCCGAATACCGCGATCGCCGGGGCGCGGATTCCCTCCTCCACGGCCAGCGGCGCGATCGTCGCCAGCGTCCCGACGATCGCCCGCTGGTCCGGCAGCGTCCCTCGCTGCACGAGCGCGGCCGGCTCGTCGGGGCTTCGACCACAGTCGATCAGCCGCTCGGCGATCGCGTCGAGCCGCCGGACGCCCATGTAGACGACGAGCGTGCCCGGGAATGAAGCGAGCGCCTGCCAGTCGAGCGCCGATTCCGGCTTGTCGGGATCCTCGTGACCGGTCACGAACGCGACCGCGCTGGCGAGCTCGCGATGAGTCACCGCAATTCCGGCATAGGCCGGCGCCGCGACCCCGGCCGTGACCCCGGGCACGATTTCGAACCCGATTCCCGCGGCCAGCAGCGCCTCGGCCTCCTCACCGCCACGACCGAACACGAACGGGTCGCCGCCCTTCAGGCGAACAACCGTCCTGTCAGCCGCTCCGTGCTCGAGCAGCAGCCGCTCGATCTCCTCCTGCGGTATCGAGGAGCCTCCTCCCTCCTTACCCGCGTAGACCAGCTCCGCCTCGGGGCGGGCGCCGGCCAGCGACTGGTCGGGGATCAACCGGTCGTAGATGATCACGTCGGCCGCAGCGATCAGCTCGAGCGCGCGGGCGGTCAGCAGCCCTGGATCGCCAGGACCGGCCCCCACCAGGTAGACGGTCAACGACCCGCCTCGACCAGCCGTTCGGCGCGGCTCAGCAGATCCCGCGCCCCGACGGAGATTGTCCGCTCCGCGACGATCGCCCCAACCTCGGCCGCATTCCCAACCGCGCAGTCAGAGATCCACTCCGTGCCGTCGGGCAGGCCGATCCAGGCCCGCAGTTCGACGACGTCGGACGCGGTCAGCGTCGCCAGAGCGCCGACCGGGGTGTTGCAGCTTGCCCCAAGACCCCGTGCAAACGCCCGCTCAGCGAGCACGCAGGCCTCAGCTCCGAGGTCGGCTAGGGCGCGGACTGCGCTGGCCTCCCCGGCCCTGGTCTGCAATGCCAGCGCTCCCTGGCCCGGTGCCGGCACCAACTCCGCCAGGACCCCGCCAGCGTCGGAGAACCGCCCGAGCCGGCGCAGCCCGGCAGCGGCGAGCACCAGCGCATCCGCCTCGCCGGCGGCGAGCTTGCCCAGGCGAGTATCGACATTTCCACGCAAGTCCACGATCCGCAGATCGTCGCGCAGCGCCCGTAGCTGTGCAGCGCGACGCAGGCTGCTGGTTCCAACACGCGCCCCTTCCGGCAGCGATGCCAGTGACACGGCGCCGCAGAGGACGTCCGACGGATCCTCCCGGGTGGGGATCGCCGCCAGTTCGGTACCTGTCCCCAGCTCCGCGGGAACGTCCTTCGCCGAGTGCACCGCGACGTCAATTCGTCCTTCGAGCAGCGCCCGCTCGAGCTCGGAGGTCCAGCGGGCCTTGTCGAGCGGCCGCTCGCCTCGGTCGCCTGAGGTCGTGATCTCGACGATCTCGACCGGTCCCGAGACGACGCCGGCCCGCAGCAGCCCCGCCACCCAGCAGGCCTGCGCCAACGCCAGCGGGCTTCCGCGCGTGCCGATCCGCATCGGCCCGCGGTCGGCCGGCATCAGCGCTGCCGCTGTGGCAGCTGGCGGATCTCGGACAGATCCTGAGCGTCGGCGGCCGCGTCATCGAGCGCCTCGCGCTCGTCGACGCTGAGCCCGAAGAGGTCACGGACCAGCGCCATCCGGGCGTGCACGCGGTCGTCGCGGAGTTCCTTGATCCGCGCCGTCGGGTGATGCAGGAGCCGGTTGACGATCGCGCGCGAGATCGCCTGGACGCGCTCGAGGTCGCGGGCTGATGCCGACTCCCACTTGCCGTCGTTCTCGCGAATCAGCTGTTCGGCGATCCCGGTCGCGTGGCTGCGCAACGCGCTCAGCGTCGGCAACACCTCCAGCGAGCCGAGCCAGGTCGCGAAGCTCTGTATCTCCTCCTCGATGATCCCCTCCGCCCGGACCGCCTCGCCCTGCCGCACACTGCGGTTGCGATCGATCACCGCCTGGAGGTCATCGATGTCATACAGCGACACGGGCCCCAGCTCCGCGCAGGAGGCGTCGATGTCACGCGGGACGGCAAGGTCGATCAACAGCATCGGCCGCGACTCGCGGGCAGCGTCGATGTCGGCGAGCTCGCGCGCCTCGAGAACCTCTGCCAGCTCGCGTGACTCGATCAACAGGTGGGGTGAAGATGTCGCCGAAACGACGACGTCGGCGCGCTCGAGCGCCTCCGGCAGCTCGTCGAAGCTGACGCTGTCGCCGCCGTAGCGGCGCGCCAGGCTGATCGCCCGATCGCGTCGGCGAGTTGCGACGAACACGGTCTCGCCGCCGCTGTTGGCCAGCGCCCGCGCCACCATCTCACTCGTCTCCCCGGTTCCGAGGATCACCACGCGACGGCCGGCGAGCCCGCCCAGCACCTCGCGCGCGAGCATCACCGCCACTGACGCGAGGCTCAGCTGGCGCTCGCCAATCGCGGTCTCGGTCCGAACGCGCTTACCGGTCGCGAGCGCCGCTTTGAACAGGTGATTGGTCAGCGGGCCGGTGCTGTCCTGCGCGAGCGCATCCTCGTACGCGCGCTTGACCTGGCCCTGGACCTCGGCCTCGCCGACGATCATCGAGTCGAGCCCCGCCGTGACCCGGTACAGATGGCGGGCCGCGTCGCAGTTGCGGTGGGCGAACATCGCCCCCGCCAGCTCCGTGGGGCGGATGCCCGCTTGACGGGCGAGCATCGACAGCACGGTGCTCTCGGCCTCGACGGGGTCGCCGACGACCAGGTAGAGCTCGCTCCGGTTGCAGGTGGAGATCGCCACGACCTCGCGGATCTCCCCGGTGCCGCGGAGATCGCGAAGCAGAGTTCCAGCGCGTTCGTCGGTCAACGCCAGCCGTTCTCGGATCTCGACCGGCGCCGTCTTGTGCGAGACGCCGATCGCGAGCAGCTCGCTCATCTGACCGACTCCTCGAGCTCGTTCGCGGTTGCGTCGCCGCCGTCCTGCTCTTGCGCGCGCCGATCGAGCTCGGCCTTCAGCTCGGCGATCTCCCGCTGGTTGCGCGTCAGCCGCACGGCCATGATCGTGACGTAGATCAGGATCACAGCCAGGAACACGATGTAGGCGCCAGCGACGTACTTGCCCGCCGAGTGCAGCGGCAACGCCGGCGCCGCGAACACGAGCCTGACGACCGCGAGGCTCACAGCGGCGCGGCGCTCCTGCCCATCGGCGCGACGGCGTCCTCTCCAAGCAGCCGCCGGCGCAGGCGCCGAGTCTCGCCGCGCAACTCCTTGGCCGCCATCTCGTACTTCATCAGCGTCGCATACAACATCGCGACCCCGAGCAGTGATACGTAGAACGTGAGCTTCATCGAACCGGGCAGGGCACCGCCCTCGAGGTTGAGCACCCGCGGATGCACGTACTCGGCCGACAGCCGCACGATGATGAAGTTGAGCGGCACGAAGGCACCGCACACGACCGCAAACACGGCCGCATAGCGCGCCTGCCGCTCTGGGTCCTCGATCGAGAAGCGCAGCGGCTGATAGGTGCAGAACAGCAGGATCACGATCAGGAAGGAGACGAGTGTCGGCTCCTGCCAGACCCACCAGTGGCCCCATGAAGCCTTGGCCCAGATCGAGCCGGCGAGCAAGCCCGCGATCGCGAAGATCAGCGCCATGTGGATCGCGCAATACGAGCGCATGTCCCAGATACGTTCGCCGGTCCGCAGGTACCCGATGGCGAACACCCCGCCGAGGATGAAGCCGCACAGCGACACGATCGCTAGCGGTACGTGGATGTAGAAGATCTTCTGGACGAACCCCTGGTTGGCATCGAGCGGCGCGTAGAAGAACACCAGCGCCAGCGCGATCGCCATCACGGCTGCGGTGGCGATCGAAAGGCCCCGCAGGTGTCGCGTGTGGGGTGTCATGATCGAGTCATCCGTCGCATCGACAGCGCTCGCTCAGGCGACGCCTTCGAGGCCCTTAATCCTCGAGCAGGAAGTCGAACACTGCATAGGCAAGGAGCGCGTTCACGAGATCATAGAGCGCCAGGATCGCCAGCCACCTGCCCTGCGGCGAGGTCGAGCCGTGCCTGCTCAGGAGCGATCCGATCCCGTGCGCGGTCCCGATCAGCGCGGGAATCAGCAGCGGCAGTCCGATCACCGGGCCGATCAGGTCCCGTGCCCGCGTCTGGACCGCGAGCGCCGAGACGAACGTGCCGATCACCGCAAACGCGAGATTGGTGAGCGCCAACACCAGGATCAGCCCGGGCAGCGCCGACCCGAGCCCCGGCGGGGACAGCAGCACCGCGAACGCCGGCACCGCGATCACCTCCAGGATCGCCAGATAGATGAACAGCGCGCTGACCTTGGCGAACAGCATCGCGGTGCGGTCGACGGGCGCCAGCAGGAAAGCGTCGAAGCCGCCCTGCTCGCGCTCGGCGACGAACAGTCGATTGATCCCGAGCATCGCCGCGAACAGGAGCGACACCGTCAGCACCCCCGCGGCGAGCTGACCCGACAGCATGTCCCGGCCTAGCCCGAAGTGGAAGATCACGAATGTCACGATCGCCAGCAGGACCATTGCCGGAATCGTCTCGAGCGTCCGCAGTTCCAGCAGCAGGTCCTTCCGCAGGACGGCCCAGGTGGTGCTCACCTGTAGAGCTCCCGGATCAACCCCGCATCGACCGCCGACGGCGGCCCGACGAACACCGCGCGGCCGCCGTCCAGCGCCAGCACCAGGTCGGCTTCGGCGAGCGCCGCGTCCGGATCGTGGCTGGTCAGCACCCGGGTCACGCCGCTCGTGCGGCCGATCAGGGGCTCGACCTGCTCCTCGGCGGCCGGATCCAGGTTCGAGCGCGGCTCGTCGAGCAGCAATACCACCGGCTCGTGAAGCACCGAGCGCGCGACGGCGAGCCGCTGGACCATCCCCCGGCTCAGCAGCCTCACCGGATCGTCGGCGCGGCGCTCCATCCCGACCGCCGTCAGCACCTCGGAGACGCGATCCAACGAGACACGATGCAGACGGGCGTGATAGACGAGATTCTGGCGCCCGCTGAGGTCACGGTAGAGCAGCGGCTCATGGCCCAACAGGCCGATCCGCCCCCGCACCGCGAAAGCACGGCGGGGTAGTTCCTCGCCGAGCAGGCGCACGCTGCCGGCGTGGGGCCGCAACAGCGTCGCCAGGATCCGCAGCAGCGTCGACTTGCCGGCACCGTTGCGTCCGAGCACCGCCAGCGTCGCCCCGGACGGCAGCGACAACGAGACGTCGCGCAGCACGATTCGCTCCCCGAACCGCCTCCCCAGCCCCACCAACTCGACGGCCGGCGCGTCCTCAGTGTCCGACACGTTCTCCCTGCAGCAGCGCGACCGCGTGCGCGAGCACCGGCGCGATCACGCTGAACAGCTCCTCGACCGCGCGCGGACTCCCCGGAAAATTGATTATCAATGTTTTGCCGGCTGCGCCGGCCAGCGTCCGCGACAGCATCCCCATCGGGGTCCGGCGCACGGACTCGGCTCGCATCGCCTCGGCGATCCCCGGCACCTCGCGCTCGATGACGGCGCGGGTCGCCTCGGGCGTCACGTCATCGACGGTCAGGCCGGTCCCGCCGGTCGTCAACGCCAGGGCGATCCCGGCGGCGACCTGCTCGCGCAACCAGGTCTCGATCTCGGGCGCTCGGTCGGCGACCACGGCGACGTCGAGCACGTCGGCCCCAGCGTCGCGGGCAAGCGACGCCAGCAGCTCGCCGGAGCGATCGGTCGTTTCCCCCGCCGCAACCGAGGTGGAGACGGTCAGAACCGCCGCCGTCAGCGTCACGACCGGCGCCACTCCCCGGAGCGCCCACCCGACTTCTGCAGCAGCTCGACCTCGGCGATGCGCGCGCCGCGCTCGATTCCCTTGACCATGTCGTAGACGGTCAGCGCCGCGACGCTCGCCGCCGTCAGTGCCTCCATCTCGACTCCGGTCGGACCGGTCGTGCGAGCCTCGGCGAGCAGCTCGATCGAACCCCGCTCGGCGTCGATCGACCCCTCGACGCCGACGAAGCTCAGCGCCAGCGGGTGGCACAGCGGGATCAGCTCGGCGGTGCGCTTGGCCGCCTGGATGCCGGCGATCCGCGCCACCCCGAGCACGTCTCCCTTTGGCGCCTCCCCGCGGGCCAAGATGGCCGCCGTCTCCGGCGATACCTGCACCACCGCGCGTGCGACCGCTCTCCGGTCGCGAGCCGGCTTATCGCCGACGTCAACCATCCGGGCACGGCCTTCGCTGTCGAGATGGGTGAGCTCGGCCACGAGTTTCTCAGGCCCTGGTTGTGCCGTCAGGCGGCGAGCACCGCGTGCTGTGCCGTGGCGATCAGGTCGCGCACGCCGTCGAGGTCGCCTCGCCGCAGCAGCTCGATCGGGTCGGGCTCGCCGTTGACGATCGTCTCGAAGAACTCCTTCCGGTCCTGATAGGTCGGCAGCGTCGCCTTGGCCCAGCCGCGCGCATCGTTCAGCAGAACCGCGAGCATCGCGTATGGCTCGCCGAACAGCTCGGCGATCTCGCGCTTCATCCGCTTGGCGAGCGCCGGCGAGGCGCCGGCGGTTGAGATCGCGACGGCGAGAGGCCCGGTGCGGACGATCGCCGGGAGGATGAAGTTGCACAGAGGCGGCACGTCGACGACGTTGACCAGCATCGCCCGCTGCTCGGCATCCTGAAAGACGCGGATGTTGACCTCGGTGTCGTCGGTCGCGGCGATCGCGATCAGGCAGCCGTCGAGATCCTCCGGCTGGTACTCGCGCTGCTCCCAGCGGATCGATCCCTCGAGCGCCAGCTGGATCAGCTCTGGATGCGCCCGAGGCGCGACCAACGTCACCCCGGCGTCGCAGGCGAGCAGCCCCTCGACCTTCTCAAGGCCGACATCGCCGCCGCCGACCACCAGCGCGCGCCTGCCCACCAGGCGCAGACAGGCGATGTAGAACGGCGTCTGCAGCATGTCCTGGACGCAGGACTGGTCGCAGATTCCTCTGCGGTACTGGCAGACGCACTCCTTGCCGCTGTAGGCCTGGGCGGGCATTCGATAAGCGTACCCGCGGCGACGAGCTACGGCTCGCGACCGCGGGCTCTGCGGATCTCGGCAAGTCGCTCCCGCAGCGCCGCCTCGGCGTCGTCGGGCTCGTAAAAGCGCGCCCCAGCCACCGTCTCCGGCAGCAACTCCTGCGCCGAGACGTGTCCGGGCCGAGCGTGCGGGTAGTCGTACTCGCCCCCACTGCGAGTCGAGGAGCGGAGGTAGGCGGGCGGTGCGACCGCTCCGTACTCGCGCACGTACCCTCGCGCCCGGCCGATCGCCCGCTTGACGCCGTCGGACTTCGGCGCCATCGACAGGTAGATGGCCGCCTGGGCGAGGGCGAACTCGCACTCGGGCAGGCCGACGTGCTCGACGGCCGCCGCCGCGCGCAGTCGCCACCACGAGTGCCTGCGGGTCGGCGTTGCCGATGTCCTCGGAGGCGAGGATCACCATCCGACGGACGATGAACCGCGGATCCTCGCCACCCTCGAGCATCACCGCCAGGTAGTAGAGGGACGCATCGGGGTCGGACCCGCGCGTCGCCTTGATCCACGCCGAGATCGTGTCGTAGTGGTTGTCGGCCTGGCGGTCGTAGCTGATCGTTCGCCGCTGCAGTGCGTCGGCGATCCCCTCCAGGGTCACGCGGCCATCCGTCCCGGCGGTCTCCGCCGCCAGCTCGAGCGCATTCAGCGCCGCGCGCGCGTCGCCCTGGGTCCAACCGGCCGCGTATTCGAGCGCCTCTGCGTCGATCCGCGCCGAGTCTCCGACCTCCCCCCGCGTGACCGCGCGGTCGAGCAGTTGCCGCACATCCTCGCTCGACAGCGCCTGTAGCTCGTAGACGCGGCTACGCGACAGGAGTGCCGAGTTGACCTCGAAGTACGGGTTCTCGGTCGTCGCCCCGATCAGCGTGATCAACCCGTCCTCGACCGCGGGCAACAGCGCGTCCTGCTGGGCCTTGTTGAAGCGGTGGATTTCGTCGAGGAAGAAGATCGTGGCGGTGCCGGACAGCTGGCGACGCTGTCGCGCACGCTCGATCACCGCCCTGACCTCCGCCCGTCCGGCCTGCACGGCGCTCTCCTCCTCAAAGGCGGCGCCGGACGCCCGAGCGATGATCCGCGCCAGCGTCGTCTTGCCGCTCCCGGGCGGCCCGTGCAGGATCATCGAGTGCGCGTGCCCGGACTCGACCGCGCCGCGCAGCGCCGAGCCCTCGGCCAGCAGGTCGCGCTGGCCGACGAACTCCTCGAGAGTCGCGGGGCGCATCCGGGTGGCGAGCGGCGCATCCTCGACGCTCTCACCGCCTGGTGGTCCCGCTGGACCACCAGCCGGACCGGACCGCTCCGGGGGAACCGTGTCGTCACCGAACAACGTCTCCATCTGCACAAGTATGTTCCCGATGATGGCGGCGACCGAATCGCTCTCCCAGCGTGCCGCGCGAAGCGTCAATCACCCGCTGTCGCGGACCCTGCTGGTGCTGACCTTCACCACCGGGCTGGTTGACGGGGTCAGCTATCTCGGCCTCGGGCGCGTATTCACCGCCAACATGACCGGCAACATCGTGCTGCTCGGGTTCGGCATCGCGGGCGGCAGCGGTCTGCCGGTGGTCGCGCCGATCGTGTCGCTGCTGGCGTTCCTGGTCGGCGCCGGCTTCGGCGGCGTACTGGCGGCCCGGGTCGGCGCCCGCCATCCACTTCACATCGGCATCGCACTCGCCGTCGAGGTGGCGCTGCTGACGGTCGCGGCCAGCTTCGCGGCGGCCGCCAACCCGCATCCGGGATCGTTCTCGGCAGACGTCATGATCGCGCTGCTGGCGTTCGCGATGGGGGTTCGCAACGCGACCGTCCGCAAGCTCGCCGTGCCGGACCTGACGACAACCGTGTTGACAATGACCCTGACCGGGCTGGCCGCCGACTCGCGACTGTTCGGTGGCTCGGGCCGCGGCACGGTCCGCCGTAGCTGGGCGGTCGTGGCGATGCTCGTCGGGGCAATAGTCGGCGCGCTCGAGTTGAAGGTGAGCCTCGTGGTGCCACTTCTCACCGCGGCGGCGCTGGCGCTGCTGACGAACCTGGTCTACGTCCCGGCCGCTCGCGCTGAGTCGGCCGCCCAGGGCTGAACTTCACCCCTTAACTGACTTCGGCGGCCACCTGGGCCGCCAAAGTCGGGTTCACTGCCCTTGTGCCTTGGGCTTGTCTCGGGTTTAAGCGTTAGGGGCGCAGCGCCTCGAGTTCGGGCGAGTGCGACAGACGGGTCAGCGCTCGACGCTCGAGCTCGCTCGCCTGAGACTGCGAGATCCCAAGCTCGGCTCCGGTCTGGCGGACGGTCAGCGGCGGCTGGCCCGTGAGGCCGAAGCGCAGCGAGATCACGTCCCGCTCCAGCTGCGGCAGCGTCAGCAGCACTTCGTTGACCTGGCGGTCGCGGAACGAATCCGCCACCTGCTCCTCGGGCGAGGGCTCATCGCCCTGCAGCAGATCGCCGAGGGCCATTTCTCCGTCGTCGCCGACTGGCTGATCCAGGCTCGAGATCGAGCCCGCCAGGACCCGCGCCTCGGTCACCTGCTCAATCGGCAGCTCGGCGACGATCGCGATCTCCTCGTCGGTCGGCTCGCGACCCAGCTTCAGGTTCAGATCGGTCTCGACCTTGCGGACCTTGACCTGGCGCTGGGCAACGTGAACCGGGACCCGAATCGTTCGACCCGAGTTCTGCAGCCCACGCTGGATCGCCTGCCGGATCCACAGCGTGCCGTACGTCGAGAACTTGAAGCCCTTCCGCCAGTCGAACTTCTCGACCGCGCGAATCAGGCCCAACATGCCCTCCTGGACCAGGTCCTCGAGCGGCAGCCCGTGGCCCTGATACCGGCGGGCCTGGGCGACGACCAGACGCAGGTTCGCGTTGATCATCCGCTCCTTGGCCTCGAGTTCACCCCGTTCGATCCGCTTCGCCAGGTCGATCTCCTCGGCCGCCGTCAGCAGCGCGTGGGTTCGGGCCTCTCGGAAGAAGATCTCCAAAGATTCCAGCGACCCATCGACCGTGGTCGCAGCCGCCCGCCGGCGCGCCTCATGGTTGACGGTCGTCGAGGGGCGCTGGTTGCTCGCGCGCGGGGCGCGCTGCGTCGGCTCCAGCTCTGCGTGCTCGCCGCGGATGCGGCTCTTGTGCTTGGGGGTCAGAGTGTTTGTCATTTCTGTCCTCGTCTCAGCTCCTTGGTTCGCTGTTTCGCTTGTTTGAAGATAATCAAATTATACGTCTGCGTCAGGTTTTGTCAAGAGCCAGAGGTGCCGGCGTCGGCGCGCACCGATCGCGTACGGTCCATTTCGTCCGCCGCCTTGCGCGGCTGGACTGGAGTCCGTTTAGCGCACTACTTACTTCGCGCCGTTCCGGTTTTCCCCGGTCTGTCCCATGCAAAACACGGAGCCGGGCTCGGAGTTACGGCCAACCGAGCGTCTTCATCAATTCTTCGGCAGACGCCCACAATCCATGAGCTTTTGAAGGCTGGGTAAGCGATCGGACGAGCCGTCGACGGCGTGGCTAAAGCGAGTCAGACGACGGCGCCGTTGCCCGGCTCAACGTGCGACAGCACGCACTCGAGCAGACCCGGGAAACGCGCCTCGATGTCCTCGCGGCGCAATGAAACCAGCCGCTGCACGCCTTCGCTGCGCGTCCTCGTCAAGCCCGCCTCCCTCAGCACCTTGAGATGGTGCGTCAGAGTCGATTTCGATACCGGTACATGAAGCTTGCCGGACGAAACCTCGTGGCCACAGTCCGCGAGGGTTCGCACGATCTCGAGTCGGACCGGATCGCTGAGCGCGTGCAGCACCTCTGACAGCTCGACACGCTCTGCCTCTGGGTGCGTGATGGCTCTCATATAACGATCGTTCGACTCATATCGAACGAGGATAGCGGGTCCGGATGCCGAATCCGGACCGGCGCCGCTGTCAGCTCGAGCCAGCGCTGCCCAGGATGGCAAGTGCCCGCTCGTGCACGAGGCCGTTGGTGGCAAACCCGCTCGCCCATTCGTTGCGGTGCCCAGCCAGGTCGGTGAAGCGGCCTCCCGCCTCCTCGACGATCACCGAGACCGCGGCCAGGTCCCAGATCTTGACGTCTGGGTCGCCGGCAATCTCGGCGATCCCCTCGGCAACCAGCATGTACTGCCAGGCATCGCCGACGCCGCGGGTGCGCCAGCAGGCGCGGCCGAGCGCGACGATCGCATCGAGCCGGCCGACGGCGTCCCAGTCTTCGATCCCGGCCCACGCCATCTGAGCGTCTGAAACCTCGGCGATCTTCGAGACGCGGATCGAATCACCGTCGCAGAACGCGCCACCGCCCCTGATGGCCCACCAACGCCTCGGCAGCGCAGGCATCGAGACGACGCCGACCGCCATCTCCCCGCCGCTGCGCAGTGCGATCAGCGTCGACCACGTCGGCATCCCTCGGACATAGCTCTTGGTGCCGTCGATCGGGTCGATGATCCACTCGCGGCCGTCCGCGGAACCACCCTGCGCGGGCTCGGCGCCGAATTCCTCGCCGATCACTCCATCGTCCGGCCGAGTGCGCTTCAGATGCTCCCGGAGCGCCAACTCGGCAGCCTTGTCGGATTCGGTCACCGGCGTCAGGTCAGGCTTTGTCTCGACCTCTAGATCGGCGGCTCGGAATCGCGGCATCGTCACCGCATCGGCGATGTCCGCGAGCTCGAGCGCGAGCTTCAGGTCGTCGCGTAGGTCTGGGGTCACGGCCGGCGATCGTACCCAGCTCGGGGTCGACTAGGCTCCCCGGTCGATGCCCGACTCCCAGCGCGAGGCGACCGAGGTCCTGCAGACCCTGATCCGGTTCAACACGGTCAACCCGCCGGGCCACGAGCGCGCCGCGATCGAGTACCTCGACACGTACCTGCAGGCGGCGGGGCTCGAGACCGAGCAGCTCGCGGCCGACCCGGAGCGGCCGAACCTCCTCGCCACGCTCGCCGGCGAGGCCGACGGCCCGGCGATGGTCTACCTGGGCCACGTCGACACCGTTCTTGCGGCCCCCGACGAGTGGCAGCACGACCCATGGGGCGGCGTCCTCGCCGACGGTCAGCTCTGGGGTCGCGGCGCCCTCGATATGAAGTCGCAAGTCGCCGCCGAAGCGGTTGGCGCGGCGGCGCTTGCCCGAGCCGGCTGGCGTCCGGCGCGAGGCACCCTGAAGCTCGTGTTCGTGTCCGACGAGGAGACCGGCGGCGACGTCGGCGCTCGCTGGCTGACCGAGCAGCATCCCGACAAGGTGCGCTGCGACCTCCTGCTGAACGAGGGAGGCGGCAGCACCTTCGAATACCGAGGCGTGCGGCGCTATGGAGTTTGCTGCGGCGAGAAGGGCATCTTCCGCTTCCGGCTGACCGCCCGCGGAGTCGCGGGGCACGCATCGCTGCCGCGAACCGGCGACAACGCCCTGCTGAAGCTGGCGCCGGTGCTCGAACGGCTGGCCGGCGGCCAGCCCGGCTACGACCTCACCGACCCACCGCGGGCGCTGCTCGAGGCGCTCGGTTTCGATGCTGAGGACCCAGCCGCGGCGGTCGCCGCCGTCGAGGCGGCCGATCCGGCGTTGCGGATCCTGCTCGAACCACTACTCGGGGTGACGCTGACGCCGACGGTCATCCACGCCTCCGACAAGATCAACGTGATCCCCTCCCGCGCCGACCTGAAGGTCGACTGCCGGGTTCCCCCCGGATTCGGCGACGAGCTCGCGCTGGCGCGGCTGCGCGAAGTGCTCGGCGACGCCGCCGACGGGGTCGAGATCGAGTTCACCGAGAAGGTGTTCGGCTACGTCTCGCCGATCCGGTCTCCCCTGATGGACGGGATCGACCGCTGGGTCGCCGCCAATGACCCGGAGGCCACCACCGTGCCGGTGCTGCTCGCCGGTTACTCGGACTCGAGCTGGTTCCGCCGGGCGTTCCCGGACCTGGTCGCGTACGGCTTCTCTCCGCATCGCCACCAGACGCTTCTCGAGACGGCGCCGCTGGTCCACAACGCCAACGAGCGGATCGATGTCCGCGACCTTGGCTACGCGGCGGAGTTCTTCGCGGACATCGCCCGCGACCTGCTCGGCTGACCGCGAGGACCCGCCAAATAGACTGCCGCGGATGCCGACCCGCGACCGCCTGGATCCTTCGGTCTTCCGGCTGCCGGTGCAGCGGATCCGAGAGGGCTATTACTCGGATGCGTACTTCGTCTACACGAAGAGGCTGCTCGAGGAGCAGGGCCGTCACCCGCGCGTCCTCATGCAGGTCTTCCAAAAGCAGGAGTCGCTGCTCGGTGGAATCGACGAGGCGATTGCCGTGCTCAAGCTCGGGTCCGGCTTCACGAGGCCTGACGGCGGCTGGGTCGAGGGCTGGGAATCACTCGATGTGCGTGCCCTCCAGGAGGCCGACACGATCTCTGCGCACGAGACGGTGATGACCATCGAGGGCGACTACAGCCTGTTCGCCCACCTGGAGACCGTCTATCTGGGCTGCATGGCGCGCCGGTCGCTGATCATGCGCAACGTCGCGGCGGTCGTCGGCGCAGCCCGGGGAAAGCCGATCTTCTATTTCCCGG
Organism: uncultured Solirubrobacterales bacterium; assembly: GCA_963805095.1. Lineage (GTDB taxonomy): Bacteria > Actinomycetota > Thermoleophilia > Solirubrobacterales > Solirubrobacteraceae > Palsa-465. The sequence continues at coordinate 479,462 of CAWDSW010000003.1, read as the reverse complement.
CTCGGCACGATCACTGGCTCGTGCAGACCGGTGACGGCTGGGCCGCGCACGTGGCCGGCGCGATCGGGGTCTCGACCGACGCCCAGGCCTCGTGGTGGGGCGGGCGCGGAGTCGGAACCGTGCCCCACGGGCTGATCGCAGCCTATGGCGGCGACACCGTGGAAGCCGCGCGCGTCTACGCCGACCGCTTCCACGAGGAGATGAATGTGACCGTGCTGGTCGATTGGGACAACGACTCGGTGCGCACCGCCGTCGAGGTCGCCGCGGCCCTCGGTCCGAAGCTCTGGGGCGTTCGGCTCGACACCTCCGAGCAGCTGGTCGACCGCTCCCTGCTCGACTCGATGGGCGGATTTGATCCTCGCGGCGTCAACCCACGGCTCGTCGAGAACGTTCGCACGGCGCTGGACGCCGCCGGCTTCCCGGAGGTTCGGATCGTCGCCAGCGGCGGCTTCAACGCGGAGCGGATCGAGCACTTTGAGGAGCAAGGGGTCCCGGTTGACGCCTATGGAGTCGGCTCCTCGCTGATCCGTGGACAGAACGACTTCACGGCCGACGTGGTGATCGTCGAGGGGCGGCCGTGCGCGAAGGTCGGTCGGCGGTATGCCCCCAACCCCAGACTGAGCCAGGTCGAGTGAGCGCTGAGCGACCTGAGCGACAAGCCCTACGCGCCGGTCCGTATGCTCCGGCCACGGTGCTGACCGCGATCGACCACATCGGCATCGCCGTCGAGGATGTCGACGCCGCGCTGCCCTACTACCTGGAGGTGCTGGGGCTGCCGCTCGTCCACCGGGAGACGCTCGGCGAGCAGGGGGTCGAGGCGGCGCTGCTCGATCTGGGCGACAGCCACGTCGAGCTGATCGCGCCGTTGGCGCCTGACACCGGCGTCGGGCGGTTCCTCGCGAGTCGCGGCCCGGGCATGCACCACGTCGCGTACCGTGTCGACGGAATCGAGCGGACGCTCGAGGCGCTGGCTGACTCCGGCGTGCAGCTGATCGACGAGCGGCCGCGGACCGGCATCCGCGGATCTCGGGTCGCGTTCCTGCACCCGTCGTCCACCGGCGGGGTCCTCACCGAGATCGTCGAGTCCGCATCAGGACAAAGGTTTCACTGAAAGGTGCAAGAAACGAAATGAGCCCAGACGCAAAACCTCAGAAGATCAGCATCGGGTTCCAGAGCGGTCAGGTGCTCGTGGCGCGATTGACGCCCGAAGCGCTGGCGGGCTTGCGCAGCGCGCTCGGCCAGAGCGGCTGGCACGAGTTGGCGGTCGAGGATGGCACGATCGTGCTCGATCTGACGAAGGTCGACTATCTGCTGGTCGACCTCGACGAGCACCGCGTCGGCTTCTGAGCCTGACGGGGCGGCTGGCGGCACGGGCATGGCCGCGTTGAGGAGGGCTTCGCGATGCCGATGAAGGTCGGGATCGTCGGGATGCCCAACGCCGGCAAGTCGTCGCTGTTCAGCGCGCTCACCGGCGTCGCCGCCGAGGCCGCAAACTATCCGTTCACGACGATCGAACCGAACATCGCGGTCGTACCCGTGGTCGACGAACGCCTCAACCGCGTCGCCGACACGGTCCGAGCGTCGAAGATCGTCCCCGACACGATCGCCTTCCACGACATCGCCGGCCTGGTCGCCGGCGCTCATCGTGGCGAGGGCCTCGGCAACCGGTTCCTCGCCAACATCCGCGAGACCGAGGCGATCGTCCACGTCGTCCGCGTCCACCGGGATCCCGGAGTGGTGCACCCCGAGGGCCGCGTCGATCCGCTCGCCGACATCGAGACGATCGAGACCGAGCTCGTGTACGCCGACCTCGAGCAGGCCGAGCGCCGACTCGAGCGTGTGGTCCGGACCGCCCGCGGCGGCGACCGCCATGCGATCGCAGAAGCGGCCTGGCTCGGCGAGCTGATCGAGGCGCTGCAAGCCGGTCGGCCGGCCCGCAGCGTGCCGGTTCCCGACGACGCGCCCGACGCGATGGCGCTCCTCAGCCCGCTGACCGCCAAGCCGGTCCTGTTCGTCGCCAACGTCGAGGAGGGCGACATGGACGTGCCCCCGGAGATCGTCGCCCACGCCGCCGCCCAAGACGCTGCTGCCGTCGCGGTGTCCGCCCGACTCGAGGCGGAGCTGGCCGAACTCGACGAGCAGGAGGCGGCGGCGATGCGCACCGACCTCGGGCTCAGCGAGTCGGGCCTACAGCGGGTGATTCGTGGCGCCTTCTCGCTGCTGCAGCTGATCGCGTTCTTCACCGCGGGTGAGGACAAGCCGGCCCAGTCCTGGCATCTCCGCCGCGGCCTGTCCGTTTGGCACGCCGCCGGCCAGATCCACTCCGATATCCAGAAGGGCTTCGTCCGCGCCGAGGTCGTCTCCTGGGACAAGCTCGTCGAGTTCGGCGGCTACGCGGGCGCCCGTGAGAACGCTGCGCTCCGGCTCGAAGGTCGCGACTACCTGGTCGCCGACGGCGACGTGATCACCGTCCGGTTCGCAAACTAGGACCGGCGTTCGCGCTCAGTCGCAGACCGATGACGCTGGGGTCAAACCCTGAGGTCCGCAAGCGAGTCTGCCGCCGCCAGGCGCCCGCTGAGCTGACCGAGCCCGAATTGCTCGGCGGTCCGGGCGCCGCCCGGAAGATCGGTGGGCGCGTCCGGGGGTCGCTCGAGCTCTACGGTCCGTAGCAGCGCGATCTCCCGGAAGGCACGGACTTCCTCGGCGTGGTCACGGACCGCCGCCGCCACCCTGGGGCGCTCGCCGTGGTCGAGCTTCGGTCGCTCGCTTGTGCCGACCGCCGCGAGCACGCCCTCGAGCGAGCCGTGGTGGCGCAGCAGTTCGGCCGCGGTCTTCTCGCCGATCCCGGGTGCGCCGGGGAGCCCGTCGGACGGGTCCCCGCGCAGCGCGATGAAGTCCGGAACCTTGGCGGGCGCGATCCCGTACCGGCGCTCGACCTCGGCGGCGTCGACCGTCTCAAAGCCGGCGGCTCCAGATTTGAGGTAGAGGACGGATGCGTGGTCGCCGACGCACTGGTACATGTCGCGGTCCCCGGTCATGATCAGGGTGCTGCCGCCGGCCGCCGCCTCCACCAGCGCGTATGAGCCGAGCAGGTCGTCGGCTTCCAGCTCCTCCGAGGCCTGACAGCTCCAGCCAAAGCCAGTGAAGAATTCGACGGCCCGGTCGAACTGCCATTGCAACGCCTCTGGGACGGGCGGTCGCGCCGCGTGGTAGGGCGAATAGAGCTCGACCCGATATCTCGCCGCCTCGGCGCCGAAGCACAGCACGATCGCCCGCGGCCCAACCTCGGCTGCCGCCCGCAACAGCACGTTCGCCCCGCCCAGGAGAGCACCGACCGGCCGGCCCTCGGCGCCGGTGATCGACTCCGGCAGCGCAAAGAAGGACCGGTACATCAGGAACGGAGCGTCGACCACCAAGAGCGGTGCGGCCATGGCGCGAGGCTACCCTGAGCGGCCCGGCTCCGCTGAGTGATTACTTTCGACGCCGAGCGCCGTCGTTGAGACAGGCTCTTAGGTCGTTAGCCGCAGATCGACCCACTCGAACAGGAGAAACGCCAATGGGACGCATCGTCGTAACCGAATTCGTGACGCTCGACGGCGTGATGGAGGACCCCGGAGGAGCCGAGAAGTCGCCCTACGGAGGTTGGGCGTTGCAGTTCGAGCGCGGCGAGGCCGGCGACCGCTTCAAGTACGAGGAGCTGATGGCTGCCGACGCGATGCTGCTCGGTCGACGGACCTACGAGGGCTTCGCCGCCGCCTGGCCGGAGCGCAATCAGGATGACTTCGGCAAGAAGATGAACTCCATGCCGAAGTACGTCGTCTCGCGGACTCTGGCGGACCCGACGTGGGCACACACGACGGTCCTCGAGGGAGATCTCGTCGATGACGTGAAGCTCCTCCGAGACGAGGTCGGCGAGATCCTCGTGGCGGGCAGCCACCGTTTGGTGGGTGAGCTGCACGCCCATGGCCTGGTCGACGAGTACCGGCTGATGGTGTTCCCGATCGTCGCCGGCGGCGGCAAGCGGCTGTTCGATGATTCGGGCACGCCGACCCCGCTGCATTTGGTCGAGGTCGGCCAGGCCGCCGACACCGTTCTGCTCCGCTACCAGCCTGCCTGACTGCCGCGTGCGGGTCGAAACAACTCGACCTGCCGCAGATCGCGCCGACGCTATTTGACGCTGACCGCCGGTCCGTCGACGCCCTGATAGACGACGCGGTAAAGGCCCCTGTCGGCGACAGGGATGTCATAGGAGCCCTCAGCGGTGAGACGGCCGAGTCCGGCCCTTCTCCAGGCGCCGGTGATGAGCCGCTCCGCCAGGATCGTCTGCCCGGTGACGGCCGGGAAGGTCGTCCCCTGCAGCTCGTGGTGGATCTTCGCGCGGCGACGAGCGCGAGCCCCGAGGCCGCCACCGCCGCTCGACGAACCGTTCGGGGTCGTGACGGTCCTCGTCGTGGCTCCGGCCTTCGGGTTTCCGGCCGAAGAGGTCTTCGGCCGCCCCCGCTTCGGACTTCCGACCTTCGGCGCGGCCGATTTCGTGGATACCGTGGGGGTCGTCAAGGTGACGCTCTTGGTCTTGATCGTCATGAACGACGCGTAGGTGCTGCGAAGGTCGAACAGCTTCCGGAGCTGGGGCCCGCTGACGTGCGACGTTCCCTCGGTGCCGACGACGGCCGCCTGCACGATCCGCGGCGAGACGCCGTGCTGCAGCACCTTGATGCCCTCAAGGCGGCCCTTGACGAGCGTGCCGAGGGTTCGCGCCGCTGCGCCGACCGACAAATTCTGATGCCAGCGGTAGTAGGGATTGCCGTCGGAGTCGTCATAGGGGTCGGGGACGCCGATCAGCCAGGCCTCGGGGGCCACCCCGAGGAACACGTTCTGGACGCTCTCCGTGTGGCCGCCTGAGCTCGAGAAGAAATAGGTCAGCGCCGGCCGCCCCGCGTAATCGACCACTTGACCGCGGGTCGCGGCTTCGGCGGTGTCTCCGGTCGGCGTCTGCGCCGACACGCCTCCGTACACCTGCGAGCGCGTATCGGAGTAGACGTCGAACTCGGGGCTGGCGGCCGGCACCGCGGTCACGAACGTGCGCGCGGCCACCGCCTGCGCCTCAAGCGCCTGCGCCGGCCAGCTCGATGGCATCTCGGCGGGGATCACTCCTCGCACGTAATCCTCGAGATCGACCGCGTTGACCGTCTGCACGCCGCCATCGGGGGCGGGTCGAAATTGAAGCTGCCCGTGATAGCTGCCGACCCCGAGCAGTGTCACCGGGCCATTCCCTCCCACGTCCAGCGGTGGCCGAACCGCCGCGACCTTTCGCCCATGGGCGATCAGGTTCAGCAGCCCTCCCGACGACAGCACGCTGTAGGTCGTATTCGGCTTCAGCGTGTCGGGCTTCTGGATCGGCGTTTTCCCGGACTTCCCCGCTTTCCCCGCTTTCCCCGGTTCTTCCCAGACGACGCGGCCGCCGCTGAGCCGGTCCGCGTCGCGGAAGGACGCGGCGCCGTTCTTGAGCAGAACCGACACGACCCTGGTCGGGCTGACCCGGGACAGGCTCGTATCCCGGTAGTAGTGGGAGAGGATTGAGCGGTAGCTGTAGCCGTGCAGCGCGAACCCGAGAGCGCCGTATTGGCTCATCCCGACCCCGTGACCGAAGCCGGCGCCGTTGATGTAGAAGCCCGCCGCCGTCGTCGCCGCCTCGGCAGTCCCGGCGCCTTGAAACGCACCGGCACCGGCGGTCAACGACGCACACACCACGGCCACCGCCGGGAGAGCCGCCAGCCGGCGCACGACATGGTTGGTTCCGCGACCCCGCGTGCTGGATGGCCTCCACGCGGCCGCGGGACCAACCATCTAGATATTCCCCTGCGCCATCTTGCGCAGATCCATCGCGCGATTGTATGTCTGCTCGTCCACGCCCTTCTCGTAGGCGACCTCCCGGAGCATCCGGCCCGAGTCGGCCGCCTCCTTGACGATCTCGGCCGCGCGGTCATAGCCGATGTGCGGGTTGAGCGCGGTCGCCGCGGCCAGCGTCGCCTCGGCCGAGCGCTCACATCCCGCCTCGTTGGCGCGGATCCCCTCGACGCACTTCTCGGCGAGCACGCGCGACGCAGCGGCCAGCAGCCTGATCGACTCGAGCAGGTTGCGGGCGATCAGCGGCACCCGCACGTTGAGCTCGAAGTTGCCCTGACTGCCGGCGATCGTGATCGCCGCGTCATTGCCGATCACCTGCGCGGCGACCTGCAGCACCACCTCCGGGATCACCGGGTTGACCTTGCCGGGCATGATCGACGAGCCCTTCTGCAGCTCGGGCAGGTAGAGCTCGCCGATCCCCGCGCGGGGCCCTGAGCCCATCAGCGCCAGGTCGTTCGCGACCTTGGTGAGCGACACCGCAACGACCTTGAGCGCAGACGACAGCTCGACCAGGGCATCGCGATTGCCCTGCGCCTCGAACGGGTCCTCGGGGGCGTCGATCGCCAGGCCGGTGAGCGCGGTCAGACGGCCGCGAACCCTGCTCGCGAACTCCGGATGGGTATTCAGCCCGGTTCCGGTGGCGGTCCCACCGAGCGGGATCTGCGCGACCTGAGGGAGCGCGTTCCGCACCCGCCTGCCCCCGAGCCGCGCCTGCGCCGCGTAGCCCGAGAACTCCTGCCCGAGGGTGACCGGGACGGCGTCCATCAGGTGGGTGCGCCCAGCCTTGACGATGTCGCGGAACTCGCTTGCCTTGGCGGCGAGAGCCGCCTCGAGCCGTTCAAGCGCGGGCAACAGGTCGTCGGTCGCTTCGGAGAGCGCGGCCAGGTGGACCGCCGAAGGGAACACGTCGTTGGAGGACTGGCCCATGTTGACGTGGTCATTGGGATGGGTTTCGTCGCCTGCGAGGTTCGCGATCACCTCGTTGGCGTTCATGTTCGAAGAGGTCCCCGAGCCAGTCTGGAAGACGTCGATCGGGAATTGGTCGTCGAATTCGCCGGCCGCGACGCGATCCGCCGCGGTGGCGATCCGCTCGGCGACCGTCGGATCCAGCAGCCCAAGGTCGGAGTTGACGCGCGCCGCCGCCGCCTTGATCCGACCGAGCCAATGAATCACGGGCACCGGGACGCCCTCGCCAGAGATCGGAAAGTTGGCCACCGCCTTGGTCGTCTCGCCGCCCCACAGCTGCTGCTGCGCCTGCACGCTCATCCGCGCCGTCCTTTCACGCTTGTCGCTCGCTCACCGACCAAGACGCTACAACCACGGTGATCGCGCCTCGCCGCCTCCCCGCCTACCCGGGTACGGCGATCACCCCTGTCCGCAGAACGCGATCAACTCGCGCGCCAGGCCCACCGGGTCGTCGTAGGCGACGAGGAAGCCGGCCCCGGGCAGCGTCCGCAGCTGCGCGTCAGCGAGCAGATCAAGCGCTTCACGAGCGGCCTCGATCGGCCCGGCGGGATCCTCCTCGCCCCACAGCAAAAGGACCGGCATCCGCAGTTGCGCGTAGGAGTCGAACTGGTCCCGCTGAGCCTCGAACGGCCAATGGCGGACGAACTTCGCCCATGCGCGGGCGCGGTTGGCGTTACCGCCAACGTCAGCGAAGGCATGGCGCATCAGGTCGCGCGCCTCCGGGTTTCGCTGCGCCGACAGCTTCTCGCCGAGCCCCGGGCGAAACACCAGTGGAGCGGTGTGGGACAGAACGATGTCCAGCCCTGGAACGACCCCCAGGCTGCAGAGGAACCGCCAGATCGCGCGACGGCCCCCGAACGACGCCGGCCGGTGAAGCCGGTTGGTCATCAGGACCAGTCGCGCCGGGGTCAGGCTTCCGCCCGCGCCTGCGACGGCGGCTCGGAGCGCCAGTTCGGCACCGAAGTCGTGGCCGCCGACCATCACTCGCGGACCGCCGACCTCGACGCAGAAGCCGGTCAGCACATCGGTGAACCAAGCGGGGGTGTACGGGTGCCACGGCCGATCCTCGGAATCGCCGTGGAGCGGCAGATCCGGTAGCACCAGCCGGAACCGCGCGGCGAGGGGCTCGACCACCGGCTCCCACTCGCGATAGGTCAGTCCGATTGAGTGCAGCAACACCAAGGCGGGCCCGCTCCCGGTCTCCCGGTAGGCCACCCTGGCGCCGTCGCTGTGGTGATACAGCCGCAGTCTCATCGGGCCACAGAGTCTGCCCGAGCCACGTAAACCCCTGCAAAGGAGCTCCGGCGCGCGTAAGCACCGTCCTTCGGTGCTCTTGCGCGGGCCATGCGGCCCGCTCGGCGTCCGGCCTCGCCTGAATGGGCCGCGCCCGCGTCATCCAGCTGCTAGGCCAAGAGCACGGTCACAGCGCTGCTGCCACCAGTGCCGCGGCTGCAGTCCGTACCTGGGCCGCGACGGTCGCCCCATCGCGATCGAGCTTCGCGGCCGAGCCGGCGCCGTCGTAGAGCATCTGCAGCTGTCGGGCGAGCAGGTCCGGGTCCTTGGCGCCGACGCCGACGGCGAGCTCCTCGAACAGCGCGCGGATGTCCTCTCGATAGGACTTCGAGGCCTCATCGACGCGGCCGCCGGGCGCTGACTCGGCCATCGCTCCGGCGAAGGCGCAACCGTTGAAGTCGGGGCGGCGGAAGTCGCGCGCCTGCGAGTCGAACACGGCCAGGATCTTCTCGACCGGGTCATCGACCGACGCGACCGCGGCACGGCGCCACCCCAGAATGGTCGAATGTCGCTCCTCCAGGTACGCGCGGACGAGCTCCTCCTTGGAGCCGAACGTGCTGTACAGCGAGGCTTTCGCGACCCCGGCTCGTTCGATCACCCGGTCGATCCCGACCGACTGGACCCCGTCGGCGTAGAAGAGCTCGGTCGCGGCCTCAAGCAGGCGCTCGCGGGGCGACCGCCTCGGCTCGTCGGTCGCTTTCACGGCTGTCGACCTGGCAGGCATCGTGATGTCAGTTTTGCCGATCACGCGGCCGACCCGATCACGCCGCGCGGATCGCGCCCGCGCCGAGCCGCCAACACCAGCCCCGCCGCGGTCACAGCGGCGAGCAGGATCACGGCAGCGCCGAACTCCTCCGCCGTTCGAGTCACCGTGCTGTGCACCACCAGGGCTCCGGCGAGAATCGCGGGCAGCCCCAGCGCCAGATACGAGATGACGTAGGCGACAGAGATCACGCCCGCACGTTGGCCGGGCTCGGCCGGCGCGATGATCGTCCGGAGACCGCCTTGGAAACCGGCCCCGAAGCCGGCTCCAGCGATCGCGGTTCCAATGAAGAATCCGGCGACGGAGAGCTCCGCGATCGACCACAGGACCAACGCGACCCCGGCGATCACCAGCAGCGAGCCCGCCAGCGCAAACTGTCTAGGGTCGGTCCTGTTGAAGGCGAGCACCGTGAGCGAGCCGCTGATCGCGAGCACGAACAGAGAGCCCCCACCCAGGATCGTCGAGTGGGTTCGCGTCACCAGCCCGGTCAAAGACGGGCCGAGCGAGGCATAGAAACCCGCCAAGGTCCACACCGCCACCAGAGACGGCGTCGCGATCAGCAGCTCGCCGCGGACCGCGGGTGGGATACCGAGCACTGGGCGTAGCGCTCTCCGCGCTCCCGGAACCCGCGGAGAAGTCTCCGCGATCAGGGCGACGGCGGCCGCCTGGATTAGGAAGGCGACCGCCAGGACCACGTACACGAGCCCAGTCGGAGCCGGCAGCAGTGCTACGAGCAGGGCCGAACTGAGCGCGCCGCTCGCGGTTCCGGCCATCGCGGCGACCGAGTTGGCGACGGGGCCCCGACCGGGATGAAGATCGACTAGCCCGGCGCCGATCGCGCCCAGGGCCGCCCCCGTCGCGAGGCCTTGGAGGATCCTGGCCAGTAGCAACACGGCGAGGCCGTCGGCTGTCGCAAACACGACCATCACGAGTGCCTGTGCGACCAGCGTGAGGGCCAGTACTGGTCGTCGCCCGACGTGGTCAGACAGCGACCCGAACACCAGCAGCGCGCCCAGCACCGCGACGGCGTAGACGCCGAAGATGACGGTCAGGGTCCCGTCCGAGAAGCCCCAGTGCGCTTGGTAGATCGCATACAGCGGGGTCGGCGCGCTTGAGCTCGCGAGCAGGGTCAGGACCGCTGACGCAAGCAGCGCGAAGGCGGCCTTTCGCGAGAGCGCCGGCATCAAAACACCTCGGTCAGCGGAAGTCGGTCGCAAGAAGCGGGGGCTTTTCGGCGGTTGTGGCATGGTCCTGGTCTCCTTATACAGAACGGTCTGTCTGCACTTCTGGATGGTACGCTATCAGACAGACCTGTCTGTATGTCACGTGCGCTCAACCTGCCCGCCGCGCCGCTCGCCGAGCGGCGTTCATAGAATCGACGCTCACGCCCATGACAGCGCCCGATCCCCAGCTCACGCCAGCGCCCGATCCCCAGCTCACTCCGCACCGCCCCGTCGATCCGAGAGCGTCATTCCCGGAGCTCGAGGAACAGGTCCAGGCTCGCTGGCGCGAGCGCGACATCTTCGGGCAGTCGGTCGAGCGCCGTCACGGGAGCCCCCGCTGGGGGTTCTTCGAGGGGCCGCCGACGGCCAATGGCCCTCCGGGCTCGCACCACGTGCTCGCGCGGGTGTTCAAGGACATCTTCCCCCGGTACAAGACGATGTGCGGGTACTACGTCGAACGGAAGGGCGGCTGGGACTGCCACGGCCTGCCGGTCGAGCTGGCGGTCGAGGCCGAGCTTGGGATGAAGCAGAAGTCCGATATCGAGGATTACGGAATCGATCGCTTCAACGCCCGCTGCCGGGAACTAGTTCTGAGCCACGTCGAGGACTGGATCAGGCTGACCGACCGGATCGGCTTCTGGGTCGACACCGAGCACGCGTACAAGACGCTCGATCCCGCCTACGTCGAGTCGGTCTGGTGGGCGCTGAAGACGATCCACGAAAAGGGGCTGCTGTACGAGAAGCTGAAGGTGGTTCCGTACTGCCCTCGTTGTGGCACCGCGCTCTCGAGCCACGAACTCGGTCAGCCCGACGTCTACCAGGATGTGATCGACCCGTCGGCGTACGTGATCCTGCCGAGCGCAAGGGGCAAGCTCGTCGTCTGGACGACGACGCCGTGGACGCTCGTCTCGAACGCGGCCGTCGCGGTCAACCCCGACCTGACCTATGTGCGTGCCACGGGCGATTACATCGTTGCCGAGTCGCTGGTCGAAAGGGTCCTCGGGGAGGACGCCGAGATCCTCGAGCGGTTTCGGGGCTCCGAGTTGGTTGGGCTGCACTACGAGCCGCCGTTTGACTACATCGCGGGCTCCGAGTACGGACCGAAGGGCCACACGGTGCTGCCGGCCGATTTCGTCACCGACGAGGACGGCACCGGACTGGTCCACACCGCCGTCGCGTTCGGTGAGGATGACTTCCGACTCGGCGAGGACCAGGGCCTGGTCCCGATCAACCCGGTCCGGCCGGACGGCACATACGACGGGCGGATCACCGACTACACCGGCCGCTGGGTCAAGGACGCCGACGCCGACCTGATCGAGGATCTGCGGAATCGTGGCAAGCTGCTGCGCAACGAGCCCTACGAGCACTCATACCCCCACTGCTGGCGCTGCGGGACACCGCTGCTGTACTACGCCAAGCCGTCGTGGTACATCGCGACCAGTCAGATCAAGGATCGGCTGCTGGCCGCCAACGACGCGGTCAACTGGCAACCGACGCACGTCAAGCATGGTCGGTTCGGCAAGTGGCTCGAGGGCAATGTGGACTGGGCGCTATCGCGCGAGCGCTATTGGGGCACACCGCTGCCCGTCTGGCGGTGCGGCGAAGGGCATGTGCAGCTGATCGGGTCGCTGGCCGAACTGCAGGAGCGTTCCGGGGTGGCGCTCGAGGATCCGCACCGGCCGTTCGTCGACGACGTCACCTTCGAGTGCGTCGACTGCGGCGAGCCGATGGAGCGGGTGCCTGAGGTCATCGACGTGTGGTTCGACTCGGGCTCGATGCCGTTCGCCCAATTCCATTCGCCCCAGGCCGGCACGGCGGAGTTCGAGGCGCACTTCCCCGCCGACTACATCTGCGAGGCGCTCGACCAGACGCGCGGTTGGTTCTACTCGATGCTCGCCGTCTCGACGTTGCTGTTCGACACCTCCTCGTATCGCAACGTCCTCTGCCTCGGCCTGATCCTCGACGAGCAGGGTCGCAAGATGAGCAAGTCCCTGGGCAACGTCGTCTCGCCGTGGGAGGTGATCGACACTTACGGCGCCGACGCGTTCCGCTGGTACTTCTTCACCTCGAAGTACCCGTGGGACGGCTACCGCTTCTCGCTCGAGACGCTCGGCGAGGCGGTTCGCCAATTCCTCCTGCAGCTGTGGAATACCTACGGGTTCTACGTCCTGTATGCGAACGCGAATGGGATCGATGGCGCGACGCTCGATGGCGGCGCCCTCCAGCCAACCGAACTCGATCGCTGGGTGCTCTCCCGGTTGAGCGCGACCGTCGAGGCCGTCCGAGATCGCCTTGACGCGTTCGACGCGACCGGCGCCGGCCGCTCGATCGCCGAGTTCGTCGACGAGCTGTCGAACTGGTACGTGCGGCGGTCGCGTCGCCGGTTCTGGGACGGCGACCCGGCCGCATTTCAGACGCTGCACACGACGCTGACGACGCTCGCGAAGCTGCTGGCGCCGTTCACCCCGTTCATCGCCGACGAGATGTACGACAACCTCGACGGCAGCGAGCAGAGCGTGCACCTATGCGACTTCCCCGTGCCAGATGACCGGGACCTCGCACTCGAGGACGCGATGGCGGTCGCGCGGGAGACGGTCCGCCTCGGCCAGGCCGCGCGCAGCCAGGCGAAGGTCAAGCTGCGCCAGCCCCTGCACGCGGCGGTCGTTGTCGCGGCCGGGACCGAGCGGCTGGCGATCGAACGGCTGTCCGAGATCGTCCGCGACGAGCTCAACGTCCGCGAGCTGCGGTTCGTCTCCGAAGCCGACGAGCTCGGCGAGGTCGAGGTCAAGCCGAATTACCGCACGCTCGGACCGCGCTTCGGCAAGCAGATGCCGCGGGTGGCGGCCGCCGTCGCCGGGCTCGATAGCGCTCGTGTCGCGGTGAAGCTGCGAGAAGGGCGGACGGTTGGGATCGACGTCGGAGGCACCGAGCACGCGCTCGGCGCCGAGGACCTGCTCGTCTCGATGAAGCCGCTGACGGGCTACCAGGTCGAGCGCGAAGGCTCTCACGCCGTGGCGCTCGAGCTCGAGATCGACGAGGACCTAAAGGTCGAGGGCTGGGCCCGTGAGATCGTCCACGCGGTTCAGGCCGCGCGGCGAGCGGCGGACCTCGACATCTCCGACCGGATCGTGCTGACGCTCGACGGGGCCGAGCAGCTTTTGAGTGCCGCCCGTCGCTACCAGGACTTCATCGCCCAGGAGACGCTGGCGCTCGAGATCCGATACGAGGGCGTCTCGCACAGCGCGCCCGCGAAGGTCGACACGCTTGCGCTCTTCATCAGCGTGTCCCGGGCTTAGGTTCGCAGCGACATCACAGGTGTCCCAAATCACGAAAATCGCGTGAGTGCGTTGAGTGATTGGGACGCCTGCGAGGTCGCCGCGGGCCGATCAGGGACAACACACACCATCCCCTCGCTGAACCCCGCCGAGCCGATCCCGAAGGCAGCATTGAAGCGGTCGAGGTTGACCAACGTCAGGAGCGCGGTGAGCTCGACGATCTGCTGGTCGCTGAAGTGTCCCCGGACGCGCGCGAACAGCGCGTCCGTGACTTCAACCGGTGTGCGCATGACCGCGACCGTGTAGTCGAGCGCGGCCTTCTCGCGGTCGGTGAAGCGCTCGCTCGAGCGGTAGCGCGGTAGCGCGAGCAGCTCCTCGTCAGAGAACCCGGAATTGCGACAGATCTGCGAGCCGAGATCGACGCAGTACTCGCAGCCGATCATCTGGGCGCCCTTGAGCTCGACCAGGTTCCTGACCCGTTCCTCGACGCCTTTGCCCTTTCGGATCGCCTGGTTGTACCTGCCCATCGCCATCATCATCCTCGGCTGATGGGCCCATACCTCCATCGGCTCAAGCCCAGTGCCTCGCAGTGGCTCTCGACCGGTCAACTTCCTCATCATCTTGGGTCCGAACCGGTAGGCGAGCCTGACCGTGAAACCGGCATCGGACTTCGCTACGCCTTCAATACGCGTCATCTGGGTTGCCTCCCGTCACATCGGTTGGGCTCTGGGTGTCTGTGGTGTATGACCCATAACGAGCAGGCGGTGTGACAGATGGATCAGCTGAAGCTGGCAAACCGGTTCGACGCGGAGCGGCCGCGGCTGCGAGCGGTCGCCTACCGGATCCTCGGATCGCTGAACGAGGCCGACGACGCCGTCCAAGAAGCGTGGCTGCGGCTGTCCGGCACCAACGCCGACGAGATCGAGAACCTGCCCGGATGGCTGACGACGGTCACCACCCGCATCTGTCTAAACGTGCTCCGCGCCGGCCGTACGCGGCCAGTCGAGCCGCTCGCTCTGTACGTGCCCGAGCCGATCGTCGCAAGCGGACCTGGCGCCGATCCGGAACACGATGCCCTCCTTGCGGATCAGCTCGGGATCGCGCTCCAGGTCGTGCTTGAGGCGCTGCCGCCTGCGGAGCGAGTTGCGTTCGTGCTCCACGACATGTTCGCGGTGCCTTTCAGCGAGATCGCTCGAATGATCGAGCGTTCACCTGACGCGACTCGCCAGCTGGCGAGTCGCGCTCGACGGCGGGTGCGAAGCGCGGCCCCGGCACCCGACCCCGACCTCGCGCGGCAACGCCGGGCTGTCGACGCATTCTTCGCGGCCGCGCACGAGGGCGACCTTGACGCGCTGCTCGCGGTGCTTGATCCCGACGTGGTTCTGCGCAACCACACCCGCGGCGGGATCTTCGAGCTTCATGGTGCGGAGGAAGCCGTCCGCGGCGCCACGGCCGCCCAGCGCCGCTACGGGCCGTCCGTCCGCCCGGTTCTGGTGCACGGAACAGCTGGTGTCATCGCCTTCGACCGCGACGCCGAGCCACTTGCGATTCTGGCGTTCACGGTCATCGGCGATCGAATCGTCACGCTCGATATCTACAACGACCCAGAGCTCGTCACTCGCCTGATCGACGCATCGGCGCTCAAGCTCGACTGAGCCGACGCCCAAGCGCCGCCGGTGGCGACTAAGCCAGCGCCGGCTCGAGCTCAGCCTCGAGCCGCTTCTTCGGATACGCGCCCACGACCCGCTTGGCCTCCTGCCCGTGCCGGAACAGGATCAGCGTCGGGATCGACATGACGTTGTAGCTGATCGACGTCTGCTGATTCTCGTCGGTGTTCAACTTGACGACCTTCAGCTGACCGGCCTTGTCGTTGGCGATCTCCTCGACGACCGGTCCGACCATACGGCACGGACCGCACCACGGCGCCCAGAAGTCGACCAGAACCGGCACCTCGGATTCGAGCACCTCAGCCTGGAAGTTGGTGTCTGTGACCTCAGTGACGCTGCCAGCCATCTCGGCTCCTCTCGGGGAAATCTTCGCCTTTGCTTCAAAAAGTATAGCGCCGTATCGTAGGCGCAGACCGCCCACCGCGCTGTCGCGCGAGCGCGACGCATGTTAAGCCCGTCAGGGGCGGCTTTCGATGCTTCGCCGTCGCTAAGAGCTAAGTTTTCGCCGTCTCCGACGCAGCCCCCATCTCTCTTCCTGACGGCCTCCTCGGCAGCGGCCCCCGCCGTTCGCTTTGGCTCGCGGAGGCACTGTCTGGTGCCGCAGCACACGAGCATCCGCGACTGGTCGGAGCGCAACCCGCGGACGTCTGCATCATCGGTGGCGGGTTCACCGGGCTGTGGACCGCGCTCGAGCTGCGCATCCGGGACCCGGCGGCAAGTGTCGCCGTCGTCGAGTCCGATATCTGCGGCGCTGGCGCAAGCGGCCGTAACGGCGGCTTCGCGATGAACTGGTGGTCGAAGTTCCAATCGTTGCGCAAACTGTGTGGCCCCGAGGCCGCGCTCGAGTTGGGACACCGGTCGGTACGGGCCGTTGCCCAGATCGGCGAGTTCTGCGAGCAACGCGGCCTGGACGGCTGCTTCGAGCAGTGCGGGTGGTTGTGGGCAGCGACCAACCCGAGCCAGGTCGATGCGTGGGATGCGACGGTGAACGCGCTCGATGCCGCGGGCATCGCTCCGTACCGAGCCCTGAGCCATGCCGAACTATCAGAATTGAGCGGCTCTGCGGTCCACCTGGCGGGAATCTTCGATCCGACGATAGCGTCGGTGCAGCCGGCCCGACTCGCCAGGGAGCTGGCCCGGGCGGCACGCGACGCCGGCGTCAGGGTCTTCGAGCGCTCGCCGGTACGCTCGATCGAGCCCGACGCCAGGGCCTCGGATGGCAGCCACCGCACTCGGGTCCTCACCGCCGGCGGCGCCGTTATCTGCGACCAGGTGGTCGTCGCGCTGAACGCCTGGGCGGCGCGGATTCCAGAGATTGGTCGCGGCCTGGTGGTTGTCGCCAGCGACATGATCGCGACCGAGCCGGCGCCGGAGCGGCTCGAGGAAATGGGGCTCGAGACCCAGGTGGCAATCTCCGATTCACGTCGCCTCGTCAACTACTATCGCCGTACGGGCGACGGACGGATGGTGTTCGGCAAGGGCGGCGGAGCGGTTGCCTTCGGCAGCCGGATCGGCGCGAACTTCGACGATCCACACGGGCGGGCGGACGAGATCCAACGGCAGCTACAGCGGATCTACCCAACCCTCTGGGACGTTCCGATCGCCCGCCGCTGGAGCGGACCGATCGACTACTCGCTCAGCGGCCTGCCGTTCTTTGTCCGGCTCACTTCGACACCTAGCGTGCTTGTCGGGGTTGGCTTCTCCGGGGACGGCGTTGGCCCGGCACGTTTGGCGGGAGAGGTCCTGGCGAGGATGGCGCTGGAGGGCGGCGACGGCGGACTGCCCAAGGCGCTGACGCGGGTCCCGTCGAAGCCACTGCCACCAGAGCCCGTCAGGTACCTCGCGGCCCGCACCGTCCGCGCCGCGGTCGCCAGCAAAGAGCGCTCCGAGGATCAAGGCGATCCGGGTAGCCGGTCCGTCAGGCTCGTCGCGGCGCTCGACCCGACCAGCTTCGTCGACCGGGGACTCAGCAGGTAGGAGCAGCTCAGGAACCATCGTGACCGATCCCACCAACACCCAGATCGCCGAAGCGTTGGACGAGCTCGGCGACCTCTACGAGCTGGACGGAGCAGTAATCCACCGGATCGTCGCCTACCGCAATGCCGCCAAGGCGGTCCGCGAGGCGTCGACGTCGGTCTCCGCCCTGGCACGCGAGGGCCGCGCCACCGAGCTACCCGGGATCGGCGGGATTATCCAAGAGAAGGTGCTGGCGCTGGCCGACACCGGCGAGATCCCGGCGCTGGAGAAGCTGCGAGCGAAGTTCCCGGCCGGGCTGGTGGCCATGACCCGGCTGCCCGGGCTCGGCCCCAAGCGCGCCCGCCGGCTGTTCGACGAGCTGGGGATCGACTCCCTCGAGGCGTTGCGCACCGCGGCCGAGAGTCACCGGATCCGGGACCTCCGTGGGTTCGGCGAGAAGGCCGAGGAGGCGCTGCTGGCGGCTCTCGACGCCCATGAGGACGGGGGGCCGGCGCGGCGGGTCGTGCTGCACCGGGCGCTGACAATCGGCGAGGAATTGGTCGCGGCGCTGCGCGCCGACCCCGCATCCGACCGTGTCGAGCTTGCCGGCTCGGCACGACGCATGACCGACAGCGTCAAGGACCTCGACATCATCGCCACCGCCTCGGATCCGGCGGCGCTCGCGACCGCAGCGGCGGCGCTTCCCCAGGTCGAGACCGCCTCGACGCCGGGCGAGAACGCCGTTCGCATACGAACCCACAGCGGCATCCAGGTCGATCTTCGGATCGTCGAGCCGGACCAGTTCGGCAACTTGCTGCAGCACTTGACGGGCTCCAAGCAGCACAACGTCGCCCTGCGC
Source organism: uncultured Solirubrobacterales bacterium (assembly GCA_963805095.1). GTDB lineage: Bacteria > Actinomycetota > Thermoleophilia > Solirubrobacterales > Solirubrobacteraceae > Palsa-465. The sequence continues at coordinate 461,553 of CAWDSW010000003.1, read as the reverse complement.
GATTTCGCGGTCCGCCGCGGGCTGCACGTCTCCGAATACGGCGTCCTCGACGACGCGACCGGCGAGACCCACAGATGCCCGAGCGAGTCCCAGGTATACGGACTGCTCGGAATGGCCTACATCGAGCCCGAGCTGCGGGAGAACCGTGGTGAGATCGAGGCCGCGCAGAACGGCGGCGCGGGCCTCCCCGAGCTGGTGACCCTCGAGGATCTGCGGGGCGACCTGCATTGCCACACATTCGCCTCGGACGGCACGGCGTCGGTTGCCGAGATGGCTCGGGCGGCGGTTGGGGCGGGCTACGAGTACCTGGCGATCACCGACCACTCAGCTTCGATGGGGTTTGGAGCGGATGTGTCAGAAGATGAGTTGTTGCGCCAGATCGAGCTGATCCGATCGACTGACGTCCCTGGACTCCGTCTGCTCGCCGGGTCCGAGGTCAACATCCGCCCGGACGGTTCGCTCGACTATCCCGACGAGTTGCTGGCGCAGCTCGATTGGGTTCTCGCCAGCGTGCACACCTCATTCCGGATGAGCTCCACGGAGATGACCGCCCGGATCATCCGCGCCATCGAGAACCCATACGTCGACTGCATCGGCCACCTGAGTGGGCGCAAGATCGAGCAACGAACGCCGTACGAGTTCGACTTCGAAGCGGTCCTCGAAGCTTGCGTTCGCACCGGAACGATGCTCGAGATCAATTCCAACCCCGATCGCCGTGACCTGAATGAGCTGCACGCCCGGACCGCCGCGTCTGCCGGCCTGCCGCTGGTGATCAACACCGACGCCCATCGCACCGAGGGCTTCGCGGTCGCGCGATACGGCATCGCGACCGCGCGCCGGGCCTGGCTCAGCGCGCCGCAGATCGCGAATACGAAGCCCTGGGACGACGTCGCCGCGTTGCGTCCCCGTTCCCGCCCTTAGGCTGGGGGCGGGTCTGGATCCGCAGGAACCAGGCCAGACCGGCGAGTGTTCCGATCAGTGCGATCCAGAAGTTCAGCCGCATCCCAAGGATGTACACCGAGTAGTCGATCCGCAGGCTCTCCTCAAAGATCCGGAAGGCTGAGTAGCCGGCGATGTAGAGCGCAAACACGCCCGGAGGCTTGATCTTGCGGCGGTTGTCAAGCCAGACCAGCACCGCGGCGAAGAACAGATTCCAGATGATCTCGTACAGAAACGTCGGCTGAAAGGTCGCGAACTGGACGTAATGCGGCGGGCGATGCGTTGGCGAGATCTTCAGCGCCCACGGCAGCGTCGAGGGCTTGCCGAACAACTCCTGGTTGAAGTAGTTCCCGACCCTACCGATCGCCTGGGCGACCAGCAGGCCGGGAGTGGCGGCATTCATGAACCGCGCGACGTCGACACGGTCGAGATGCTTGTTCAACCGCCACAGCCCAACCGCGACACCGGCCGCGATCCCGCCCCAGATCCCGAGGCCTCCGTCCCAGATCGCGAACGCCCCCCACCAATGATCGGGGATCTGGCTCGGAGTCGTGATCAGGAAGTAGATGCGGCCGCCGATCAGTCCCGCCGGGAACCCCCACCACGCGACCTCGTAGACCAAATCCGGATCGCCGCCGACGTTCGCCCAGCGACGGCGGGCGATGATGATCGCCGCAGCGACCGCGATCACGTACATGATCCCGTAGACGTGGAAGTCGAAGGGCCCGAGGTGGAAGCCACTACTCGACGGGCTCGGTATGTAGGCGTCTGTGATCACGAACGGACTGGCCTTAGGGCGGCCGGGGTGGGGTGGTGGGCGCTATTCAAGCGCTGCGTCGCAGCTGAGGAGACCGCTTCTCGCCATCCATCTCCATCAGGTTCGAGCGGAACCCTGGCGTGCGCACGAGTTTGATCGGCTTCAGGGGCGAGGTCCGCTCGATGTAGAAGCGCGCACCATCACGCTCCTCGATCGCCGTCACCGCCGCCGACTGCCGACGCCACGCGAGCGCCCAGATGATCGCGAATCCGGCGGCGATCGCCGGGACCTGGGGCTCGACAAAAGCCAATGCGCCAGCGCCGATCGTGCACAGCAGCAGTGGCCAGAGTCGGTTCAGAACCGTGCGGCTCGGGTTCATCTCCGGCAGTGCCGGACGGGTTCGAGCGTTGGCCAGTAGGGTCGCAATGGGACCCGAAGTCGACGGTCGCCGGCCAAGCCGGGCGCCGATCACCGCCGACACCAACCACCAGCCGACGCCGATTTCGAGTACCCGGTTGTCCCCTGCTCCGTTGGCGCCGACGACCGTCAGTACGGCGAGCAGGCTGGCAGACGCAGCGCTGATCAAGACCGTCGTGCGCAGGAATTCGGAGAACCGCATCCGCGGTCGTTCCCTCCTCTGATCATTCCGCCAACAGCGCGGCGAGCAGCTCCAGCATGCCCTCGGTGCCGTTGACCATGAGGTCGGCGGCCTCCCCGATCTCCCGCGGGCCGTCGTCGGAGCGGACGCCAACGCACACTGCGTGTTCCAGGACCCCATCATCCGCGAGCTGCTTGAGCGTCCTGAACGCATCCAGGTCAGTCATGTCATCGCCGCCGTACAGAGCATTGGCGACGCTGTGGCGCTCAAGCAGAGTGGCGATGCCCGCACCCTTGTCGATCCGAACCGGCGGGCGGGCCTCCATCACCTTGCGACCCCAGTGCACCTCGAATCCGGCCTCCTGCGCCTGAGCCGCCAGCGTGTCGATCGCGGCTCGCGCGCCGCGTTCGTCGATGGCGCCGCGCCAGTGGAAGGCGACAATCGGGCCCTTGTCCTCGATTCGCACCCGCCGTCGGCGGAGCTCGGAGGTGTCGCTCCGACGGCGAAACTCCTCCACCCGGGCGACCCACTCCTTGAGCGCAGGGTCCAGTACAGATTCGGTCCAACCCGACTCAAGCAGCTCGGCGCCGTGCGAGCCGAGGTAGGTGATCGAGCCGATCGAGACCATCGCCCGGGCCTCGGACGCTCGCCTTCCGCTCACGCAAGCGACCAACCCGTAGCGCCTGGAGACACCGATCAGGAGCTTGCGGGTGGCCTCGGGCACGCTTGCGTCTGCCGCGTTCTCGACAATCGGCGACAGCGTCCCATCGATGTCCAGCAACACGGCGGAACCTGGCGGGTTCGAGCGGAGCGGCGCAAGCGCCTCATGCAGGAGCGCTGACGTCACGGTTACTAGTATGCCCGCTCGTGGCCAAGCGAGGGCGCGCGACGTGAGGCGGGGCGGCGGCGGGGCTGAACCGTGAGCGGCGTCGGCGTGACCGCACCGACCACAGCCCACCGGAGCGTCCTGGTGGTGTTCACGGGCCTGATGCTCGTGATGCTGATGGCGGCGCTCGATCAGACGATCGTCTCGACGGCGCTGCCGACGATCGTCGGCGACCTCGGCGGGCTCAGCCACATCTCCTGGGTTGTCACCGCGTACCTGCTCGCGCAGACTGCGGTGACGCCGGTCTACGGGAAGCTCGGCGACCAGTACGGACGCAAGATCGTCCTGCAGTTCGCGCTGGTGCTGTTTCTCGTGGGTTCGGCGCTGTGCGGACTTGCGCAGAGCCTGACCGAGCTGATCATCTTCAGGGCGGTTCAGGGGCTCGGCGGCGGCGGACTGATGGTCGGCGCGATGGCCTCGATCGGCGATGTCGTCTCGCCGCGGGAGCGCGGCCGCTACCAGGGCATGTTCGGGGCCGTATTCGGGCTCGCGAGCGTGATCGGGCCGCTGCTCGGCGGTTTCTTCACGAGCTCATTGAGCTGGCGCTGGATCTTCTACGTCAACCTGCCGGTCGGAGTGGCCGCCTTCGCCGTGCTGGCGGCGACGCTGCCGAGCCAGACGGAGCGAAGCGAGCATCGGATCGACTACCTCGGCGCGACCGTGCTGGCAGCGGCGCTCAGCGGGATCGTGCTCCTGTGCACCCTTGGCGGGGTCACCTACTCGTGGTCATCGGCGTTCATCATCGCGCTCGGCCTGGTGTCGATCGTGCTGGTAGTCGCGTTTGTGGCGATCGAGCGTCGGGCCGCCGAGCCGATACTGCCGCCGCGGCTGTTCGCCAATCGCGTGTTCACCGTCACCAGCGCCGTCGGGCTGGTGGTTGGCTTCGCACTGTTCGGCTCGGTCACCTACCTGCCGTTGTTCCTGCAGGTCGTCGGCGGCGCTAGCCCGACTGGTTCCGGACTGCAGATCCTGCCGCTGATGGCAGGGCTGCTGATCACCTCGATTGGCTCCGGCCAGCTGATCTCGAGGACCGGGCGCTACCGCCCGTTCCCGATCGCCGGAACGTTCGTGATGGTCATCGGCCTGCTGCTGCTCTCGCAGATGGACGCAAGCACGACCCTGCTCGTCTCCTCGGCCTACATGTTCGTCCTCGGCCTGGGTCTGGGAATGGTGATGCAGGTCCTCGTCCTGGTCGTGCAGAACGCAGTCGACTACAAGGACCTGGGTGTGGCGACCTCCGGCGCGACGCTGTTCCGATCGATCGGTGGCTCTGTCGGAGTCGCGATCCTCGGCTCGGTGTTCTCGAGTGGCCTGCACGCAAGCCTGGTCACGAACCTGACCGCCAGCCCCCAGACAGCGAGATTGCCGCCGGCGGAGATCCAGAGGTTGGAGGGCGCGATCGGCAACCCGGCCTCGTTACAGCGGCTGCCGTCGGCCATCCACGACGCGTACGTCCAAGCATTCACGCACGCGATCGAGCGGGTGTTCATCGTCGCGGCGGCGGTCGCCGCGGTCGCCTTCCTGCTCAGCTGGATGATCGAGCAACGACCACTGCGCGACACCGTCACCGCCTCGACCGGAATCGGCGAGAGTTTCGCCGTCCCGAAGTCCGGCGATTCGCTCGCCGAGATGGCACGCGCGCTCACTGTCCTGATCGGCCGCGACGCGCGCCGACGATTGGTTGAGAAACTCGTGGCCCGCGCCGGGGTCGAGCTGTCGGCCGCGGCCGCGTGGCTGCTGGCGCGGATGTCACGCGAACCGGAGACCGGTCTCGCCGAGCTGTGCCGCGCCTACGACGTTCCATTCGAACGCGGCGAGCAGGCGCGGGCCGAGTTATTGGAGAAGGGCATGATCGCCCGAACCGGAGCACCCGAAGATGACGGTGCAGCTGGGTATGAGCTGACGGCGGAGGGTCGGGAGACGGCCGAGAGACTGATCGCCGAGCGTCGCGCGAGCCTCGCGCGGTTACTCGATGGCTGGGAGCCGGAAACCCACGAGGACCTCGCGAAGCTGCTCACCCGGCTGGCAGAGGAGGTCGCGCAGCCGGTGGCGGTCGCCTGACGGCACGAACCGCTGCGAGCAGTCAGAATACGCGCGATGCGAGCCGCGGTCGTCCGCGAAATCTCGGGGCCGTTCGTCGTCGAGGAGCTTCGCGACCCGGTACCCGGGCCAGGCGAGATCCTGGTCCGCGTCGCAGCCTGCGGCGTCTGCCACAGCGACCTGCACGTGCACGAAGGCAATGTCAAGTTCCCGCTGCCCTGCGTGCTCGGACATGAGGTATCGGGAACCGTCGTCGGACTCGGCGATGGAGTGAGCGGTGTGCGCGAGGGCGACCGTGTCGTCGCCGCGTTCATCATGCCGTGCGGACGGTGCCGGAATTGCGTCGGCGGACGCGAGGAGCTGTGCGAGCCGTTCTTCGCGCAGAATCGCCTGAAGGGCACGCTCTACGACGGGCGCACGCGCTTGTTCGAGCCCGACGGCACTCCGATCGCGATGTACTCGATGGGCGGCCTCAGCGAGCTGGCGGTGATGCCGGAGCTCGCCGTCGCCATCGTCCCCGACGAGCTTGCCCTCACCGACTCGGCAATCTTCGGTTGCGCGCTGCTGACTGCGTTCGGGGCGCTGCGCCACGTCGCCGATCTCCAGGAGGGCGAGACAGTCGCCGTGATCGGCGCCGGCGGCGTCGGCCTCAACGTCGTCCAGCTCGCCAGGGCGCTCGGCGCCGGTCGGGTCGTGGCCGTCGACGTCGACTCCGAAAAACTGGAGGCGGCCAAGCGGATCGGCGCGAACGACGCGATCGACGCCGCCACCACCGACCCTGTTGAGGCTGTGCGTGAGCTGACCGGCCAAGGCGGCGCCGACGTCGTCCTCGAGGCGATCGGCTTGCCCTCCACGTTCCGCCAGGCGACCGAGATGGCGACCGACGGCGGCCGGTGTGTGATGATCGGGATCGCCGCAGCCGGCCGTCTCGGCGAGGTCGAGATCGCCCGCCTGGTCCGCCGCAAGCTGCAGGTGCTCGGCTCCTACGGCGGACGTCCGCGTTCGGATCTGGGCGAATTGACGGCGTTGGCGGTCCGCGGGGCGATCGACCCGGGCGCCGCAATCAGCCGGCGCTACTCACTCGACGAGGCCGGCGATGCGTACGCGGCGCTCGCTCGCGGCGAGATCGTCGGGCGAGCGCTGGTCGAGATGTAGCCACCCACCGCGGCACGGCGCTCTCAGCTGGCCCGCCGAGGCCGGGCTCCCTCCCCCCGTGGGTGTCATCCTAAATCCCAGAAACCCGACTGAATTTATTGATTTTGTGTAGTCTGTCCGGGTCGGCGGACCGCGGCCGCCCTCCACTCATCTCTAAGGCCACCAGTGAAAGGGACATCCACAGATGCCTCAGAAGCGGTTCACCCGCAGTAACCCGGCTTGGCTGAAGCGCCTACGGCGCGTATCGCTGACCAACGCGGCGGTGCTGAGCGGGACAGTGACTGCCCTGCTCGTCGCCGCGCCGCTCGCGAGCGCGGCGCCGACGGCTCCGCCTCCGCTCACATTCCTGACTCACTCCGGCCCGGTTGGCCAGGGAGACATCTTCATCACCCCGACCGGAGACACCAGCACCTATGCCAACGGGCCAGAGATCCTGAGTCCGAATGGCAACGTCGTCTGGTTCCATCCAATTCCGCAGGGCGACGCTGCGGGCGACTTCCGCACGCAGCGCTACGAGGGCAAGCCGGTCCTGACGTTCTGGGTCGGGACCGGTTTCGGCGGCCTATCCAGCGGCACCGACTACATCTACGACGACCACTACCAGCAGATCGCGGCCGTGAATGCCGGCAGCGGACTCAGCGCCGACGGCCACGAATTCCTGATCACACCGTGGAACACGGCGCTGATTCTCTCCTACCAGGAGAGCACGGCGAATCTGACCTCGATCGGCGGGCCCGCCGACCAGACCGTGATCAACGGAGTTGTACAGGAGATCGACATCAGGACCGGCAAGGTCCTGTTCCAGTGGAACAGCGCCGATCATGTCCCCTACAGCGAGAGCGAGCAGGCGCTGCCGGCCTCTGCCAGCACGCCGTGGGATTGGTTCCACATCAACGCGGTCAAGCTCGACACCGACGGCAATCTGCTGATCGACTCACGCGCGACCTGGACGCTGTTCAAGGTCAACCGCCACACCGGCAGCACGATCTGGCAGTTGGGCGGCAAGGCCTCCAGCTTCAGAATCGACGCCGCCCCGGGCCAGACGCTGAACAACGACGGCGACATCTTCGCCTGGCAGCACGATCCAGAGGCGCTCGGCCACGGGTACTACTCGGTCTTCGACAACGAGTCGGCGGGCGAGTTCAACCTCGGCGTCGACGTCTCCTCGGAGTTCCCGATCAGTCGTGTGGTCAAGTTCAGGCTCGATCTTCGCGATCGCACCGCGACGCTTGTGCAATCCGACAACCAGCCTGAGGGCCTCGAGGCCTCATCGCAGGGCGACGGCCAGCCTCTGCCGGGCGGCGGCGTATTTGCCGGCTGGGGCAACCTGAATTACATCTCGGAGTTCGACGGCGCCGGGAACGTCGTGTTCGACGCCGAGTTCCCGACCGGCGTCAACAGCTACCGCGCCTACCTCCTGCCGTGGGGGCCGGAGCAGCGCGGGCCGAGGGGCAGGCACTACCGCTGACTTGACGCAGGGTCCCCGATTGCGTCCGGACGCCATCCGCGGCGTCCGGACGCGGGGGTGACGGGTCACTCGTCGAAGCTCAGTCTCGCGTTCCAGCCCTCACCGCCGAGGAATCGTGCCGACGCCGGGTTGAGGGTGAATTCGGTCGTGCGATCGTCCTCGGTCACGACCATCACCCGCCGCCCCTCGTCCTCGACGCTGACGATCACACCCGCCACGCTCGCCCCGAGGTACGCGACGGTGACCTCGGCACCAACCCGTGGAAGCCGTCGAAGCGACATCAGTCGTGCCCGTTTAGCACTATGCCGCCTCGGCGTCCACCTCTCGGCCCAAAGTGTCGGCACCGGCTCGATTGTTCGAGAGCAGCTCGTCGATCGCGACGGTCATGAATCGAGGCCATGCTCCAGCGCTCCCTTGACGCCGGCATCGAGCGCATTCAGCCGATACAGAGCCAGCGCCTCCGCACTGGCAAACCGTCCCCGCGGCGCCGACGCCGGCCCGTGATGGCAAAGCACGCAGTGCAGCAGCTGTAGCCGCCGTTGCTCGTCCAGCAGCGAGCCGAGCACAGAGAACCGCTCAGCGAGCATCTGCTGACCTAGCGCCAAGTGGCCGAGCAGAGTGCCCTCGGTCGTCAGCCCGATCTCGGCGCCATAGCTGAACTCACGCACGCGCCCGATGTCGTGGACGATCGCAGCGGTCAGCAGCAGGTCGCTGTTCAGCCGCCTGTGCAGGTCACACAGCTCCCGGGCCAGCGTCGCCACTGCGACGGTGTGCTCGATCAGTCCCCCGAGATATGCATGGTGGCCCGCTCGCGAGCAGGGCGCCCGCCGGAACTCGGTGCGAAACCCCGCATCTCCGAGCAGTTCGTCGAGCAGCGCGCGATACCCCGGATCGAACACCTCGCGTGCCAGGTGCTCGAGGAAGCCGTCGAGCTCTTCCATGTCGCGATAGGCGACCGGCAGAAACGCCTCCGGGACGAGGGTCTCGGCGTCGGACCCGGTGTGATCCTCCTCCCCGGCATCGGCCCGGCGTACATCCGCCACCTCTACCACCAGATCGTCTCGGAACTGCTCGACTCGTCCAACGATCCTGACCAGGTCGCCGCGGTCAAACCGGCCCGACAACAGATCGGCGTCACGAAACGCTCTGGCGGAAACGCTGCCGGTCCGATCGCGCAGCTCCAGCGCCAGATATGGGCTGCCAGTCCGGGTTCTCCGGCGGTCCTTGCGCACACACGCGAAGACGCCTCGAACCTCGTCGCCCGCGCGCAGCGAACTGATCGTGCCTTCGGGCGGCATCCGCCCATGATGTACGGTGAGCCGGATGCAGCCACTGCAATGGAGCTATCGACCAGACGGACTCAGGGCACCCGCAATGGTGTGCGCCTTCAAGGGCTGGAACGACGCTGCCGACGCGGCCTCCTCGGCGCTGACCTTCGTGGGCGAGTCGTTGGGCGCCCGCCGGTTTGCGACGATCGACCCGGAGGAGTTCTATGACTTCCAGGCCACTCGACCCAGGGTCAAGCTCGCGGACGGCCTCGCCCGGGTCCTCCAGTGGCCCGAGGTCGAGCTCTACGAGGCCCGGATCCCCCGCGCCCCGCGTGATCTGATCCTGCTGACGGGCCACGAGCCGTCGTTCCGCTGGCGCACCTTCACGTCGATGATCGTCGAGCTTGCCGAGGCGATCGGCGTGCAGCTGGTCGTCACGCTCGGCGCCCTGTTGGCGGATGTCCCGCACACCCGTGCGGTCTCGGTCACCGGCTTCGCCTCCGACCCGATCCTGGTCGACCGACTCGGGCTCCAGACCTCAACCTACGAAGGGCCGACCGGGATCGTCGGTGTCCTCTCGAACCGCTGCCAGGCGGCGGGCCTGCCGACCGCAAGCCTGTGGGCGGCGGTCCCCCACTACATCGCTGCGGCGCCGAATCCAAAGGCGGCGCTGGCACTGGTCCGCAAGCTCGAGGGCTTGGTCGGTGTTGCAGTCGACGCCGGCGACCTGGAGACCGCGGCCGCCGACTACGAGCGGCAGGTGAACGCCGCCGTCCAGAGCGACCCGGACGTGCAGGCGTTCGTCGAACGGCTCGAGGCTGCCAGCGATGATGAGGACCCGCTGACGGAGCTGCCGTCGGGCGACTCGATCGCGCGCGACCTGCAGCGTTTCCTGCGCCAGCGCGGCGAGGATCCTCCCACGGGTTAGACCCGGGCGTTACCGCTCGGCCGCGGGGCAGACGAGCCGGTAGTCGCACAGCGAGCAGGCAGCAACCGAGGGCGTCGGTTCGAACTCCTGCGCCTTGATCCCCTCGGCGACCTCGATTGCGACCGAACGGATCCAATCTTCGTCGCCGTCGACCGCGACCTTCTCGTCGTCGAGCAGGTAGTAGTAGGCGCCGCGCGAGGCCTCGAGTCCCCACGCCTCGCGAGCGCCGACCGCGTACAGCGACAGCTGCACGTCCTCGGCGAGCTGCGCGGCCGACTTTGGCCGTCCGGTTTTGTAGTCGATCAGCTCGTACTCGCCGCTCGGCAGGCGGTCGACACGGTCGACCCGCCCGCGCAACAGATGCGGGCCCAGCTTGAAGGTGAATTGGCGCTCAAACCAGACGGGCTGGGCGTCGTTGCTCTGGGCGCGCTCGTGATAGCGGGCCAACGCAGCGGCAGCCTTGCCGCGGAGCTGGCGCTCTTCGTCAGAGTCGCCAAAGCCTCCCCGCCGCCAGCTCAGCTCGAGCAGCGCGAGCAGCTCGCTCAAGGGCGGCGGTGTCGACCCTGCCTGACCTCCAGACTGTGTCTCCTGGCCCGGCCGCTCGCCGCCCGCGTGGTAGCGCTCCAGGACCTGGTGGACGACGATTCCGAAGCGCTGGTGCAGCGTCGGCTCCTGGGGGATCCGAAATACGCGAGCGAACTTGTAGCGCAGCGGACAGGCGCGGTAGGTGTCGATGTCAGTCGCCGAGAGCAGCACGCCGTCGCCGCGCATCGGCAGGAACCGTTCGAGCGACGGCTCGTCGCGCGCCGCAAGCATCTGTGACCGGCGGCGGGCATCGCGCTCGGCATCGAGCAGGTACTCGTCGAGCGGCGAGCTCAGAAAGATCTCACGCTGCTCAGCCGTGACCGCCTGCGCGATCCGGGCGTTGACGTCGTGGAGCGCGTCGGCGGCCGGCTGTCCGTCGCGTCGGGCGATCACCGCCGCCACCTTCAGCAGCTCCAGGTAGCGGACGACCGCGTGGGAGACATCGAGGTCGGTGTCGAACCGCAGCTCGGCGAGGCGCCCGCCAGCCCGCAGCGTCCCGTCGAGTAGCTCGTCGCGCAGCAGCCGGTAAGTCGACTGGAGCGCCTCGGCCGGACCGAACAGCTCCTCGGCGAGGTCGTGCCAGTCGGCGGCCAGCGCCTCGCGAGCCGACTCAACCGCGTCGAGCGGCGCGAGCGCGGCGCCGCGCTCCCCGGCGGCCGGGTAGGCGAGCACGGCACGAACCCGGGCGCGCGAGACTGCCACGTACAGCCGCTGGCGCAACTTTGCAACGCGACCACGATCGTCATCGGCCGGCAGCTGCTCGTGCAGCAGTGCGTCCGGGATCGCCTCGGAGTCGAGCGAGCGCGAGCTCGCCAGCCCGGCGTGTAGGCCCAGCACGAACACGTGGTCGACTTCAAGGCCACCCGCGGCCTCGAGTGCGAGTACCTGGACTTCGGTCCGCCTGGTGGGAGTGGACCGGCCGGTGGAGGCGGGGGATGGGCCGGTGGGGGTGGACGGGCCGGTGGGGGTGGTGGATGGGACCAAATTCAGGTCGGGCTCCTCGCGCTCGCGCACGCCGTACTCCGCGACCGCCGCGATCGACCGGGCGAACTCACGGGCGGTGCCCTGCGGCGCGCGGGCGGCGTACGCGGCGGCGATCTCGCCGAACCGTGCGAGCGCTCGGAGACCCTCGACGACGTCCGCCTGGGCGGCGAACAGCTGCTGACGGCGCAGGCCCAGGCGCTCGATCAGCCGGTGGACGTAGAGGTCGGGGCGCATCGTGTCGACGTGGCGCGCACCAGCGCGGTAGAGCTTCAGGAACACCCGGATCCGCTCGCGAGCCTCCGGCGGAACCTGGGGTGATTCGGTCGCCGCGGCCAGCGCCGCGACCATGTCCAGCTTGCGCCGACGTGCGATCTGCGTGCAGCGCGCGATGTCCACCGAGCGCAACTCGACCGGCGCTCGGGCGAGGGCGCGGACCACGGCGGCGGCGTCGCCGGGATCCGCCAGGAGCCGCAGCCACGCCAGCACGTCCCTGATCTCGGCGCGCTGGAAAAACGCGGCGTCGCCGATCACACGATGTGGGACGACCCGCTCCTCGAGCGCGACGGAGACCGCCTGGCCCTCGTGCGAGATCTCGGGAACGAGCACCGCGATCATGCCGGGCGGCACCTGCTCCCGGGCGATCAGCCGCTCGATTTCCGCCGCGACCACTTGGGCCTGGGCGCGCTCGTTGGCGCAGCGCCAGAACTGGACCGCGGCAGGTTCGGGATCCCCAACCGCCGGGTCACGACCTGCTCCGTCAGTGACGGCGGCCAGCCCGGTGCGACCGAGGCCAAGCGCCCAGGCAGCGCGGATCACGGCGCTGGGGGAGCGCCGTGAGTCGAGCAGCCGGACCACCTCGATTCCGTCGGCCTCGAAGGCACGCAACCGAGCCGCGCCGGCGCCCCGGTAGCGCGTCAGCGCCGCGAGCGGATCTCCAGCCACCGTCAGAGCCGAGCCCGCGACCTGACGGGCGAGCCTCGCGGCTGCGAGGTCCAGCTCCTGCGCGTCGTCGATCAGCACGTGGTCGAAGCGCGGCCGGTCGACGGCGCGCTCCGAGACAAGCCGCAGCGCCAGCCGGACGAGATCGCCCTCGTCGCAGGCGCCGGTATCACTCAGCATCCGCTCGTGAATCCGGAAGACCTCCGCGAACTCGCGCTCGGTCGCTGCCTCGGCGCTGCCGTCGTTCGGCAGCTCGGCTGCCCACCGCGCGTACTCGCCCGGGTCGACCAGCTCCGCCTTGAGGCGGTCGATCCGCCTGATGAAGCCGCCGAGCAGCGCGCCCGCGTTGCCGCCGAAATCGTGATGCTGAAGCGGCAGCTCGTCGATCCGCTCGGCGAGCATCGCCAGTCGATCGCCCGGCGACAGGACCTGATCGAGCAGCTCCAGGCGACTGCCAACTCGCCTCAGGATCGTCGCGGCCAACTGCGGAGGAGTGACAACGACCAACTCACGGTAGCCGTCGGTCAGGCGCTCCTCGAGTCGTGCCCGGGCGGCGTCCGCGCGCGCCGAGCTGGGCAGCAGCAGAACCAATCGGTCGGGCATCGTCCCGCGCCCGACGAGCCACTCGAAGCGCTCGAGCAGCAGCCACGTCTTGCCGCTCCCCGCCGGCCCCTCGACGAGCAGCGGGCCGCCCGAATGTGCCGCCAGAGTGGCGAGATCGGCGACGGCGGCGGGGGCGACGGTACGGTGCATTTAACCTGAGTCCGGAGTTTACGTCGCATCGATCCGCCGCTTGTGCCTGGCTCCAACGGATGGGTGAGGGTCGGCGCGAGACAGCAGTGCACTGGAGGGCCTTCCCCGAGTGTCATTTTTGGGTACCCGTCGACCGCACCGATAAGGGTGAAAATTGTGTTCACCAACCACCCTCGTGGCTAGCTTCGCACCGCAGTTGGAACCGCTCGACCCGCGTACTGCGTCGCTCTGCCAGCATACGGTTGGAATGGCCGAAGCCACCACAGCCATCGCCGCGGACTGGCTGTCCGCTTGTCGTCGTGCTGCAGAGTCGCTGCAGCTGATGCTCAACGACCTCCCGAGCACAGCTGAGCGCGCGGTCGAGACGGGCACGCGCGGAAGTGGCGGCGACCAGACGCTGGTGATTGACGAGGCTGCCGAGGGGATCGTGTTCGGCGAGCTGGACCGGCTTCATCGGGAGGGATACAGATTCCTCGCCGTGTCAGAAGAGCGTGGCGAGGTCAGCTTCGGCGGTGATGCCGTCCGCGTGGTGATCGACCCGATCGACGGCTCGCTCAACGCCAAGCGCAGGCTGCCGCCGTACGGCGTGTCGATCGCGGTCGCCGACGGACCGACGATGGCCGACGTCCGCTTCGGCTACGTATATGACTTCGGAGTTGGCGAAGAGTGGTGGGCGAGGGCCGGCGAGGGAGCATTTCTCGACAACAAACCGCTCGATCCCTCGCTCGGCGAGCGGCGGGCCGGCGACGGCCGCCTCGAGCTGTTGGCGGTCGAGTCGGCGGACCCGCGCTGGCTCGCCGGGCCGATCGTCGAGCTGGCGGAACGCGCGCACCGACTGCGGGCCCTCGGCGCGCTGGCGCCGGCTCTCTGCCAGGTCGCGGCTGGGCGCTTCGACGCCCTGCTATCGCTGCGCAACTGCCGTGCAGTCGACGTCGCCGCAGCGCAGCTGATCGTTCGTGAGGCCGGTGGACACGTGAGCTTTCCGCGATTCGACGATCCGCTCGGCGCACCGCTCGATGTAAATCCACGCTCGCCGGTGATCGCGGCCCGGTCGGCCGCAACGCTCGCCGACTTGGCGGGGATCGAGCGTCCTTGATCGACTGGATCATCGCCGAGCAGATCGCCGGCTTGATCTCGGGACCCGGCAACGGACGACTGCCGCAGGTCGATCTCGGCGAGCTGGCGAGACTGTCCGAGCAGCGAGTGGTGGAGTACACCGGGATGATTCCGGCCGGTCCACTGCCGTCGGCCGAGGGGATCGGCCGGCGTGAGTGGGTGGCGAGCAACATCAGCTCGACGCAGGCGCTGCTGGATCCGATGCTGAGCCGAGCCGGCAAGCGTCTCGCTCCGCAGAAGGCACCGGCGCAGATCGGCATCAGCTTGCTGCTCAGCGCCGAGGTGGGACTGCTGGTTGGGTACCTCGCGCAACGGATCCTCGGCCAGTACGAGCTGGTGCTGCTCGACGAGGCGCCGGGCGAGCACCCGCCACGGCTGTTGTTCGTGCTGCCCAACCTCGGCGAGGCGGTCGCGAAGTTCGACGCCGACGAGCGCGAGTTCATGACCTGGGTGACGCTGCACGAGGTCACCCACGCCGTTCAGTTCGGCAGCGTGCGTTGGTTGCAACCGCATCTCGCGGGGCTGGTCGGTGAGCTCCTGAACAGCGCCGAGCTGCGGATCGATAGCCGGCGGCGCTTTCGGCTACCGCGCGGGGACGACCTCGCGCGCATCGGCCGTGCCGTCCGACACGCGGATCTGATCGAGCTCGTCGCGAGCGAGGCAGAGCGCGGGTTGATCGATCAGGTTCAGGCGGTAATGGCCGTGATCGAGGGGCACGCCGAGCACGTGATGGACGCCGTCGCGCCCGATCTGCTGCCCTCGCTGCCGCGGCTGCGCAAGGCCCTGGATGCGCGCCGTCGGGACCAGACCCAGCTGTCGAAGATCGTCGCTCGTCTGCTCGGCCTCGAGCTCAAGCTGCGTCAATATGAGCGCGGCAAGCGGTTCTGCGACTTCGTCGTCCGCGAGGCCGGAGTAGCTGCGCTCGCGCGTGTCTTCTCGGGACCAGAGGCGCTGCCGTCGCTGGCCGAGATCGATGACCCGGCGAGGTGGCTTTCCCGAGCCGCCCAGTCGCTCCCCGCCAGCGACTGACGCGCAGCGGGTGGGCCCCAATCCACGCCGCGGCCGGGCCCACCCTGTTACCGAGATGTAAAACCGAAGCTAATGGCTGTAACCCGCCTGGACCGGTGGTTTACAAGCATGCGTTCGCAGTTATCGTAAAAGTTGGGACCGGGGCACAATGCGAATAGGAACGACGGACGACACTTCCACCGAGGCGACCGAAGCGGGCACCACGCACCTCAAGCGCTTCGAGAAGCGCGGAGCCTCCGCGCACAACGGCGTCGAGCGCGCCGTGACGCGGAACCGGCGACACCTCGAGCGCGAAGTCCAGCAGGTTCGCAAGAACTTGGATAGGCGGTCGGGACTGGTCAGCGCGCGCGTTGGGGGAATCACAGCTCGCGTTGAGGAACTCGTTAGCAACGCCCAAGGTTTGATGAGCTAACATTTGCTCACGCAACGAACTTCCCCCGTTCCGGGCGTCCTGGAGAACGCCGGGCGGGAAGGATTCGTCGGCCCATAACCTCGCCGGCGAATGCAGCACCCTCTCCTCCCTCAACCGCCGGGGCGCCACTATGTGGCGCCCCGTCGGTCCTTAAGCGGACGGGACGTAGCGGCTGACGCTATCTGGCGGCGCGGCAGGCTCGGCGCCGTCTTCCAATACCCGCTCGTAAACCCGCATGCGCTTGGCGATCCGCCCTCCCATCGCCTCCAAGCCACGGTTCATCGAGGTGTTGGTCTCGAGGATCCACCCCGCTTCACCGTGGATAAGCCCCGTTCGCGCAGCGGTGTCGAAGTGCTCTAAGTAGAGCGCGGCGCCGACGCCCGTGTGGGCGTACTCCGGCAGCACGCCAAGAAAGCCGACCCGCATCCGAGTGATGATCCGTTTCCGGCGCAGGTAGTACCACCAGCCGAGCGGGAGCAGTCGGCCCCGCATCTTCTTGTAGACCTGATTGATGTCGGGGATCGTGAGCGCCATCGCGACCGTCTCGTCGCGATCGTTCTCGGCGACCATGAACCAGTCACGGTTGTAGATCAGGCGGTAGTCGAGCGCAAGGCTGTCGAGGTCGCTCTTGCTGTATGGCACGAACCCCCAGTTCCGCGACCAGGCGGCGTTGTAGACCTTGGCGAACTCGTCGAGCTCCTTGCGGAGATGCACGAACGACATCCGGCGGATCTTGATCCCGTACCTCTCGCGGGCGCGCTCGGCCAGCTTCGGCAGCATTGGCTGCATGTTCTTCTCGCGATCGCTGACGTCCAGATCCCAGTGGAACACGTCCATCGCTTTGACGAGACCGGCCGCCTCGAGCCGCTCTTGGTAGTAGGGGGGCTGCCACGGCTGGCGGATCATCGGCTCGCGCTCGAAGCCCTCGATCAGCACCCCGCACTCCTCATTCATCACGAAGTCCATCGGGCCGATCATCCGGTCCCGGGCGCGCTCCCGGAGCCAGCTCTCCGCGGCGGCCAGCAAGCGGTCGACGATCTCCTGATCATCCTCGAATTCCAGAAACCCGAACAGACCCCAGCGGTTGTCGTGGAACTCGTTGAAGTGACGGTCGATCTGGGCGGTGATCCGGCCGACCACGCGCCCGTCGCGACGGGCCAGAAAGTACTGCGCCTCCCCGTGCTTGAAGAACGGGTTCAGCATCCGTGACAGGTACACGTAGCGTTCGAGCTTGAGCGGTGGAATCCACGGAGTACCGGCGTGGAGCCGGTAGGGCAGCTCGACGAACCGGCGGAGGTCGGCACGACCCTGAACCGGCGTGACCTCGAGCGTCATGGCGGGGCAACCTACCAGTTGGGACTTGGCCTGGGGGCCCGCCTGTGGCGGCCGCGTGGCCGCCACAGCCACCCCTGGGGCGCCGAGGCCCGAGCAAGCCGTCTGCGAGAATGGCTACATGCCCACCAGAGAACAAGTCACCGACGCGCTGCGCGCGGTAATCGACCCAGAGCTTCGCAAGGACATCGTCACGCTCGAGATGGTCCGCTCGGTCGATATCCATCCCAACGGCGTGGTCGATGTGACCGTCTCGCTGACGACTCCCGGCTGTCCGATCCGCGACCATTTCCAGAACGGGGTGTCCGAGGCAGTCCGGGCCCTGGAGGGTGTGACCGGCGTCAACATCAGCTTCGACGTTCTATCCGATACCGAGAAGCAGGCGCTGGGCCGCAAGCTCGGCCGGGGCAGCCTCCCCGACGGCACCCTCGCGCAGGTCCGCAACGTGATCTGCGTCGGCTCGGGCAAGGGCGGAGTCGGCAAATCGAGCGTCACCGCCAATCTCGCCGCCGCGCTTGCCGGCGAGGGAATGCAGGTCGGCGTCCTCGACGCAGACGTGTGGGGTTACTCGCAGCCACGGATGTTCGGGCTCAGCGGCGCGCGAGCGCGCGTCAACGGCGAGCGCAAGATCGTCCCGCTGACCGCAGCCGACGGGATCGGCGTCGTCTCGATCGGCTTCTTCATCGACCAGGACGCCGCCGTCGTTTGGCGAGGGCCGATGTTGCACAAGGCCCTGCAACAGTTCCTGGAGGATGTCGACTGGGGCGAGCTCGACTACCTGCTGATCGACCTCCCGCCGGGCACGGGCGACGTCTCGATGACACTTGCGCAGCTGCTGCCGCAGGCCAAGTTCGTGATCGTCACTACCCCCCAGCCGGTTGCCCAGAAGGTGGCGTGGCGGTCGGCCGAGATGGCAGCCAAGCTGAAGCTCGAGGTCGCCGGCGTGATCGAGAACATGGCCGGATTCGTCACCCCGGGCGGCGAGCGCTTCGCGATCTTCGGCGAGGGCGGAGGCCAGCTTCTCGCCGAGGAGCTGCAGGTCCCGTTGCTGGCCAAGGTGCCGCTGACCATGCAGCTGCGCGAGCAGTCCGACAACGGCCTGCCGGTCGTCATCTCCGATCCGGACGATCCGGCTTCACAGGCGATCCGTCACGCCGCTCGCGGCCTGATCGCACTGACCCCGGTCGAGCTTCCGATGGCGGCGATTCCCGAGCCGCTCGCGGCGCCGAAGCCCCTGGGGATGTCGCTGCCGATGGCCTAGCCCTCGCGGGCTTACTCTATTTCTTGTAGTACTCGGCGTTGATGTCCGTGTACTTCTGCCACTCCTCCGGGAGCTGATCCTCGGCGAAGCAGGCGTCGACCGGGCAGGCCTCGACACACGCGTCGCAGTCGATGCATTCCTCGGCGTCTATGTAGAGCATCTCGACCGTGTCGTAGTCGGGCTCGTCGGGCGTCGGGTGGATGCAGTCAACCGGGCAAACCTCAACGCACGAATTGTCTTTCGTGCCGATGCAAGGCTCGGCGATCACGTAGGCCATATGTCTCGATCTTCCTCTTTCTCAGCAGATACTGGGCAACCAGGACTGCATTTTAGGGATTTAGGTCCTAGCTCGATTTGGGGGGCGACCATCCGGGCGTGCACACTAGTCGAGATGGGGGCTTAGCTTCGGACGGCGGTCTCCCCACGGCAGCGCCTGCTCCAGCTGACTGGCGAGCGCGAGCAACAGATCCTCGCGGGCCGGGGGTCCGATCAGCTGCACCGCCGTTGGCAGGCCGTCCTCGCCCTGGTAGAGCGGTAGCGCAATCGCGGGCTGGCCGGTGACGTTGACGATCGCCGTATACGGCGTGAACGCTCCGGAGCGCCGGAAGTGGTCGATCGGGTCCGGGCCGCGCCCGTGGATCTCCCCGGTCGGCACCGGCCGCTGCGCCAGCGCCGGGGTGAGGACGGCGTCGTAGGGCTCGAGGAACGCGACGATCTCCCGAGCGACACGCTCCAGCCGGGAAAGCGCCTGCAGGTAGGTCAGCGTGTCCTGCTCGCGCGCGTGCCTGTATAGCTCCCACGTGAGCGGCTCGACATCCGCAGCGTCGGGCTCGCGTCCCGCGATCCGGCCTCCGGCCGCCGTCACGCTGGCGATCCCGGGACCGAAGGCGCGGGCGAAATCGGGCAGCAGGTCGCGATCCGACCAGGGCGGCTCCACCTCCTCGACGTGATGTCCAAGCGACTCGAGCAGCGCAGCCGCCTCGCGCGCTCCGCGCTCGCACTCGGGGTCAAGACCGACGGACTCGAGTGCCGGGTTCAGTGCCAGGCCGACGCGGAATCGCCCAGGCGGCTTGAAAGCCGCCTGGGCGAACGGAAGCGCAGGCGGCGGCGCCCAAGTCGCGTCACCAGGCTCATAGCCGGCGAGCACGTCCAGCAGAGCAGCGGTGTCGGCGACGGACCGGGTCAGCACACCATCGCTGACCAGGAAGCTCTGACCGCCGTCCGGACCGACGGACACGCGGCCACGAGCCGGCTTCAGGCCGACGAGCCCGCAGCACGCGGCCGGAATCCGGATCGAGCCGCCGCCGTCGTTGCCGTGCGCGATCGGCAGCATCGCCGCTGAGACCGCGGCCGCCGCGCCCCCGCTGGAACCGCCCGGCGTACGGTCGAGCGCCCATGGGTTAGCGGTTTCGCCGTTGCGCCGCGACTCGCAGGTTGGAAGGATCCCGTTCTCCGGCATCGCGGTCTTGCCGACGATCACGAACCCGGCGTCGCGCAGCCGCCGGACGCAGAACGCCTCCTCGGGCGGCATGTAGTCGCCGAAGATCTCGCTGCACATCGTCAGCGGCATGCCGACGACGGCGCGGTTGTCCTTGATCGCAATCGGCACGCCAGCGAACGGTCGTGGATCCTCCGGCCTGATCGACGCCGCATCCCTGAGGGCCTGCTCGGGCGCGAGGTGGGTGAATGCGTTGATCAGAGGGTCAGCCGAGCCGATCCGCTCCAGCGAGAGGGTGGTCAACTCGACTGCGGTGATCTGGCCGGAGCGGATGAGCTCGGCAAGATCCAGGGCCGAGCGCTCGAGCAACGAAGCTGTCACGGCCGGTGGCTGTCGCCCGCGTATGGCCCACGGACGTAATCCCGCACCATCCGGGTCGCGCTGAACTGGGCCGGCAGAGTCCTCAACGAGCTTCGCATCAGCTCGAGCCAGCGGATCGGTAGCCCCGCCGCGTCCCGGTCGTAGAAGGCCGGTACAACCTCGTCGGTCAGGAGCGAGTGCAGACTTGCCGCGTCGCGCTCGTCCTGCGCGGTGTGATCCTCGTCAACCTCGCCCGAGATGGCCCAACCGTTGGTGCCGTCGTAACCCTCCGCCCACCACCCGTCGAGGACGCTCAACTGCAGCCCGCCGTTGATCGCAGACTTCATCCCGCTGGTGCCGCTCGCCTCGAGCGGCGGGCGGGGCAGGTTCAGCCAGACGTCGCACCCGCGGGTCAGCGCGGCGCCTGTCGCCAGGTCGTAGTCGTCGAGGAACACGACCCGGTCGGCCACCGCCGGGAGAGCCTTCAGGTCAAATAGAGCCTTGATGACCCGCTTTGCGTCCTCGTCACGCGGATGCGCCTTGCCGGCGAGCACGAGCTGCACCGGCCACTCGCCGCCGAGCAACGCGCGCGCGAACTCCGCGTCGCGGGTCAGCAGCTCGAGGCGCTTGTAGGTTGCCACCCGGCGCGCGAAACCGATCGTCAGCACGTCGTCGTGCAGCGCCCGGCTGGCGGCCATCACGTAGTCGTGGGGGTCGGCTCGCTCGAGTCGGTTATGAGCGCTTCGCTTCTTGACGAGGTGAAGCATCTCGGCTCGCTGCCGGGTTCGCGCCGCCCACAGCTGGTCGTCGGGGATTCCCGCGACGGCGCTCCAGGTCTCCGGCTCGCCGGCGCGCCACAGCCAGTCCTCCCCCAGATGCCGGTTCAGCAGCTCGCGCATCGGCTCGCCGATCCAGGTCGGGATGTGGACGCCGTTGGTCACGTGACCGATTGGGACCTCGTCGACCGGCCGTCCCGGCCAGACTTCGGTCCACATCTCCCTTGCGACCTCGCCATGGCGGCGGCTGACGCCGTTGGCCGCCCGGCTCAGCCGTAGCGCGACCTGCGTGATGCCGAACGGCTCGTCCTCGTTCTCCGGGTCGGTTCGCCCGAGCGCGACCAATTCCTCGCCGAGCACCGGGTAGCCGTCGATGAAGCCGGCGAACGCCCGCGCGACCTGGGCCGCCGGATAGGAGTCGTTGCCGGCCGGCACCGGCGTGTGAGTCGTGAACACGGTCCGCCGCCGGGCGGCAGCCACGAGCGCCTCCAGGGGCGTCCCGCCGTCGCCGTCGCCGGCGCCGAGCGCCAGCTCCAGCGGCGCCAGCGCGGCGTGACCCTCGTTCAGGTGGATCAGACTGGGCTCGATCCCGAGTGCGCGCAGCGCGCGCACGCCGCCGACGCCGAGCAGCGTGTATTGAGCCAGCCGCGTATCGCTGTCGCCCTCGTACAGCCTGCCCGTAACCCAGCGCTGCAGCGGATCGTTGTCGCCGAAGTCGGTGTCGAGCAGAAACAGCGGGACGCGGCCGACATCGACCCGCCAGATCCGGGCTGTGACGCTGCCATCGGCGAGCGGCACTTCGATCGTCAGTGGCTCGCCGGCCGGTCCCCGGACGAGCGCCGCAGGCAGCCGTTCGGGGTCGGTCTCCAGCCAGTACTCGTGCTGCCAACCGGCAGCGTCGACCCTCTGACGGAAGAAGCCACGCTGATACATCAGCCCGACGGCGACCATCGGCACCCGCAGGTCTGAGGCCTCCTTGAGGATGTCGCCCGCGAGCGCTCCGAGCCCGCCCGAGTAGACCGGCAGCGAGACGTGCACCCCGAACTCCGCGCACAGGAAGCCGATCGGGCGGGCCGGATCGATTCCGTGATCGCCGGCCGGTGCCGCGAGAATCTCGCCGATCCGACGCTCGATGTCGGCGGCGCGCTCGAGTAACTCGGCGTCCGCGGCGGCGCGCTCGAGCGCCGGCCATGACGCCTCCTGGAGCAACCGCACGGGGTTGCACTTGGACAGCTCAAACCGGTCGGGGTCGACCGCCCGGAAGAGGTCCGATCCCTGTGGCAGCCACGACCAGGCATAGTTGTAGGCGATCCGCGCCAGCGGCTCGAGAGGCGCGGGGATCCGCCTGCTCAGCTCGGCGGCCGCGCGTGTGATGTCGTCGTGATCATCCATCTGGTGCCCTGAAGCATAAATTCGATGCAGCCCGCGAGTAGTTTCGGACCGGTGACGTCGACCCACAATCTCGGGGTGGTGGCGTTCGGAGACTCGATCACCAACGGCGCCGGCGAGTATCAGTGGGGGGTTCCGCTGCAGTCATGGGCGCTGTGGACCGCCAGGGGCCTCGGTCTTCCGTACACCCCCTACGCCGTCGACGGGGCCATCGCCGGTGACGTCGTCGCCCGGCAGCTGCCGGCGTTCGACGCGACCCGAGCCCACCCCGACGGGCGCTATGACCTCGGGTGCATCTACATCGGCACGAACGACGTCCGCCGACCGGAGTGGGACCCGGAGCAGTTCTCAAGAGAGCTCGACGACGTGCACGGCGGACTGTCAGCGTGCTGCGAGCGGCGCCTGGCGGTGACGCTTCCGCTTGACCTCGGGCGACCGCGTGCGAGCCGCGGAGTGCAGCAGGCCAACGCGGCGATCGAGACGGCCGCCGCCGCCCACGGCGCGCTGTTACTCGACCTGCGCGACTTCGGGGCGCGCAATCTGATGATGGTCGACCACGTCCATCCGACGGCGCTCGGCCAGGTCGCGATCGCCGAGCGGGCGCTCGCGGTGTTGACAGCCGACGGGATGCAGGTGCGAGTGCGGCCGGCGGCGTTGATCGCGTACGAGCGGGGGCGCTGGGACCACCTTCGCGGCGATCTCACCTACTGCTACCGGCGCCTCAAGATGAGCGCTCGCGCCGCCCTGAGCTTCCGATAGGTGCAGAGCGCGGCTCGAGCCCTGCGGGCACCGGGTCACCCGGACGGCAGCCGCCCCGCCATCGCCGTCGCGTCGCGCAACCGGACGGCGAGCGCCGGGGTCAACGCTCCCTCGCGTAGTCGCCAGCGCCAGTTTCCCCGCGTCGTTGCCGGGTTGTTCATCCGCGCCTCGCTGCCGAGACCGAGCACATCCTGGACCTGAATCATCGCCACGCGCGCGGGCGAGGCGAACGCCAGCCGGACCAACCCCCACCAGGGCTCCGGCTCCCAGACGCCGGCCCCGCGCAGCTCGGCGTCGACGCGAGCGCGGATCCGCGCCGGGATCGATTCGTACCACCCGCGGGCGGTGTCGTGGTCATGGGTGCCGGTGTAGACGAAGCGGTTCTCGACATGGTTGGCGAAGCGGTGCGGGCTGCTGGGAACGTGGGGATCGAACCCGAACTGAAGGACCAGCATCCCTGGCAGACCGAGCGAGCTGCGCAGCCGCTGCACCGCCGGCGTGATCACGCCCAGGTCCTCGGCCACGAACGGAAGCGTCAGCCGGGTCGTGACCGAGGGCCGAGACGCCTGTGGGTCGAATTCCACAAGCGTGGGTTGTGAAATTCGACCCGCACCGCTCAGGGAAGCGGAGCCGCTCAGTTCTCCCTGAAGCGCTTCAAAAAACCGCAGTCCGGGTCCGGGCATCCACCGCCCGCGGCGGGCATCCGGGTCGCCCCTGGGCACCGCCCAATACGCGACGAAGCCCCGGAAGTGATCGAGCCGTACCGCGTCGTGCAGCCTCAGAACTCGCCGCACCCGTTCCACCCACCAGCGATAGCCGGTACGTCGCAGCGCCGGCCAGTCGTAAAGCGGGTTGCCCCACAGCTGCCCGAGATCCGAGAACGCGTCGGGCGGCGCGCCCGCGACCGCACCCTTGCGGAACAGCCGGGGGTGAGATCGGTGGTCAACGCTGCCCTGTCCGACGTATATGGCGACATCGCCGAGCAGCCGGACTCCCCGCTCGTTGGCATAGTCGCGCAGCGCCCGCCACTCTCGATCGAACCGGACCTGGTCAGCCAGCGCATCGGGACCCCCGAGCCGGATCCAGTCCTCGATCCAGAATCCCTCGCGCTCGCGGAACGCTCGTGCCTCCGCCGCCGACACGCGTGCCCGGGGTGCGGCCAGCAGCCCCGGCGACGCGGCGAAGGCCGAACGCGACTTGTACGGCGAGCGGTACCGGTCCGGGGGCGACAACGGCAATACCTGCCACCAGGTCTGGCCGGCCGCCACCAGCCAGTCGACGAACCTGTATGCCTCGACCCCCAGGCGCCCACTAGGCAGCGAGCTCACGTGCAGCTGGACGCCGCTCGCGCGGGGGCGGGGGCTCATACGGCCTGTTTACCTGATCGCCCCGGAGCGAGCGCTGACGTGCCTGCCTGTTTACCTGGTCGCGCTGGCGGGTTACCTTCTGATGTAGTGAGTCGCAGATCCGTACGCGACGGCCAGCCCGCATCTGAATTTGCAACTCGCGACACTAGTCCGCCGATGACCCGTGCCCGCAAGTCAACCGCCGCGCCACCGGAACGGATCGTGATCGAGGACGCGGAACCGACGGTGGACATCGGTGGGTATCCGGCCAAGCGCTGCATCGGCGACACGGTGGAGGTATCCGCCGACATCTTTCGGGACGGCCACGACCTCGTGCGGGCCGTGGTCCGCTACCGGCCGGTGCTGAGCGAGGCCTGGGACGAGATCGAGCTGCGCCCGATCGACGCTGAGAAGGGCGGCGTCCGCTGGGCTGGCTCGTTTGTCGCGGACCGGGCCGGGCGCTGGCAGTTCGAGATCGTCGCTTGGACCGATCGCTTCGGGACCTGGCGCGACGAGTTCGCGCGGAAGCTCGAGGCGGGCCAGGAGGACCTCCGCGGCGAGCTCTCCGAAGGCGTCGTCCTCCTCCGGGAGATCGCCGCGCAGGCGACCAGCGCACGCGATCGGTCGACGATCCAGGAGGCGCTTGAGGCCGCCGATCAGGCGGCGCTGATGGACGAGACTCTCTACGCGGTCGCCGAACGACAGGAGCCCCGGATTGGCGCCTCCGCGCTCGGCCCGATGGTGCTCGAGGTCAATCGCAAGCTCGCCAGCTTCGGCGCGTGGTACGAGCTGTTCCCTCGCTCCTGGGGTGGCCTGAAGGGCGTCGAGCAACAGCTGCCGCGGCTGGCCGAGCTCGGCTTCGACGTCGTCTATCTCCCCCCGATCCACCCGATCGGACACACCAACCGCAAGGGCAGAGACAACTCGCCGATCGCCGGTCCGGGCGACCCGGGCTCCCCCTGGTCGATCGGCGACGAGTCGGGCGGTCACGACGCCGTCCACGCAGACCTTGGGACGATCGACGATGTCAGATCGCTGACCCGCGCTGCCGCCACCTACGGAATCGAGATCGCGCTGGACTTCGCCATCAACTGCTCGGCTGACCATCCCTGGCTCCGCCAACACCCGGAGTGGTTCAACCACCGCCCCGACGGCACCCTGAAATACGCCGAGAACCCACCGAAGCGCTACCAGGACATCTACAACGTCAACTGGGACTCCGAGGACTGGAAGGGGCTGTGGGAGGCGCTGCTATCGGTGGTCCTGCATTGGGTCGATTGCGGAATCAGGGTCTTTCGAGTCGACAACCCGCACACCAAGCCGGCCCCATTCTGGGCGTGGTTGATCGAGCAGGTCCACGCCCGGGATCACGACGTCGTGTTCCTGTCGGAGGCGTTCACCCGCCGGCCCGTGATGCAGCATCTCGCGAAGATCGGCTTCAGCCAGTCATATACCTATTTCACGTGGAAGAACTCGCGCTGGGAGCTGACCGAGTATCTGACCGAGTTGGCGACCTCGGGCGAGCAGGAGTACTTCCGTCCCAACTTCTTCGCCAACACGCCTGACATCCTCCACGAGTACCTGCAGCACGGCGGCCGGCCCGCGTTCGAGGCGCGCCTGATCCTGGCCGCGACGTTGTCCCCGAGCTACGGGATCTACTCGGGGTTCGAGAACTGCGAGAACGTCCCGGTGCGGCCGGGCTCCGAGGAGTACCTGCACTCCGAGAAGTACGAGATCTACCACCGCACCCTCGACGGACCGCTGCTGCCGCTGGTCAAGAGGCTGAACGACGCGCGTCGTGACAACCCCGCCCTGCAGCGGCTCGACAACCTCACCTTCCTCGAGACCGAGAACGACCAGCTGATCGCCTACCTGAAGCGCTCCGACGGCAATACCGTGATCACCGTCGTCAACCTCGACCCCCACTACATCCAGGAAGGGCTGGCGATCATCCCGGCGCGGCTCGCGCTGCCGCCGGTCTTCGCCATCCACGACCTGCTGACCGGCGAGCGATTCCACTGGCGCACCGGACGTAACTATGTTCGCTTCGAACCCGGCATTCGCCAAGCCCATGTGAACCGCGTAGAGGCCCTATCCGGATCGGAGATCCATTGAGCTCGACCGAGCAAACCGAACTCACGCCGCCGGCACCGCCGGACCGCAGGCGCCCCGTGCTTCCGCAACGGATCGAGACGTCGGCGGTCCCTGGCTTCGCGCAGACCAACCGGTGGTTCGAGGCCGATCCGCTCTGGTTCAAGCACGCGATCTTCTACGAGATCCACATCCGCGGCTTCTTCGACGGAGACGGCGACGGTTCGGGCGACTTCCACGGTCTGACCGAGAAGCTCGACTACCTGCAGTGGCTCGGAATCGATTGCATCTGGCTGCTGCCGTTCTACGAGTCGCCACTCCGTGACGGCGGCTATGACATCGCGGACTTCACCAAGGTCCACCCCGACTACGGGACCGTCGAGGACGTCCATCAGCTGATCGATGCCGCCCACGCCAGGCGCATCCGCGTGATCGCCGATCTGGTCATGAACCACACGTCGAGCGACCATTCCTGGTTTCAGGAATCGCGCTCGAGTCCCGATAACCCCAAACGTGACTGGTATGTGTGGTCGGACACGCAGGACCGTTACCAGGACGCTCGGATCATCTTCATCGACACCGAGGCTTCGAACTGGACCTGGGACCCGGTCGCCGGCGCCTATTACTGGCACCGGTTCTTCTCCCACCAGCCCGACCTCAACTACGCCAACCCCGAGGTTCAGGAGGCGATGCTCGAGGTCCTGCGCTTCTGGCTGGACCTCGGCCTGGACGGCTTTCGACTCGACGCCGTGCCGTACCTGTTCGAGCGCGAAGGGACGATCTGCGAGAACCTGCCTGAGACCCACGCCTACCTGAAGCGCGTCCGCGAGGAGATCGAACGGGTCTACGACGACAAGGTGCTGCTGGCGGAGGCGAACCAGTGGCCAGCCGACGTGGTCGAGTACTTTGGTGAGGGCAACGAGTGCCAGATGGCGTTCCACTTCCCGGTGATGCCACGCATGTTCATGTCGCTCCGGCGCGAGCAGGCGACCCCGATCTACGAGATCCTCGAGCAAACCCCGCCGATCCCCGATAGCTGCCAGTGGGGGCTGTTCCTGCGCAACCACGACGAGCTGACGCTCGAGATGGTGACCGATGAGGAGCGCGACTACATGTACGAGGAGTACGCCAAAGACCCGCGCATGAAGCTCAACCTCGGGATCCGTCGCCGGCTCGCGCCGCTGCTCGACAACGGCCGCGATGAGATCGAGCTGATGACCGCGATTCTCTTCTCGCTTCCGGGCTCTCCGGTCCTTTACTACGGGGATGAGATCGCGATGGGGGACAACGTGTTTCTCGGCGACCGCGACGGGGTCCGTACACCGATGCAGTGGACCGGGGATCGCAACGGCGGCTTCTCCCGCGCCGACTTCGCCCAGCTCTACGCGCCACCGCTGATGGATCCCGTCTACGGGTTCCAGGCGGTCAACGTCGAGGCCGAGCTGCGAACGCCGACCTCGCTCCTGCGATGGATGCACCGTTTCATCCAGCTGCGCAAGGAGCACCCCGTATTCGGTCTCGGCACCTACGAGCCGATCGCCAGCACGAACCCGAGGGTCTTCTCGCTGATCCGCCGGTTCGAGAACGACATCGTGCTGTGCGTCCACAACCTGGCGCGCTCGGCCCAGCCGGTTGAGCTCGACCTGGGCGAATTCCAGGGGCGGTACCCGATCGAGCTCTTCGGCTATTCGCGATTTCCGCAGATCGGCGGCCTCCCCTATCTCCTGACGCTGGCCCGTCGCGGCTTCTACTGGTTCACGCTGGTGACCGAGGAGGAGGTCTCCGCCGATGCCTGATCTGACCCAGCGAATCGACGAGGAACAGCTGCGCGACTGGCTATCCCAACAGCGCTGGTATGCGTCGAAGACCCAGGAGCTGACCGGGATCGAAATCCTGGAACAGGCGGAGCTCGACGAGGGGCTCGTGCTGGCGTTCGTGATGGCGCGTTTTGCGACCGGAACCCACGACCTCTACCAGGTGCCGATAGCGGTCGACGACGGCGCCGTCGCCTTCGATGCGCTCGTCGATCCCGGTCGCGCACGGACGCTGCTGAGGAGAATCGAGAGCGGCGAGGACCTGCTCACTGCGGAGGGCCGGTTCAGCTTCCGCACCGTCGGATCGCTTCCGGAATTCGAGGACGGGCCGGAGGTTCGGCCGGTCGACAAGGAGCAGAGCAACTCCTCCTTGGTGTTTGGCGACCAGCTCGTACTGAAGGTCTTCCGCAAGCTCGAGGCGGGGATCAATCCGGAGCTGGAGATGCTGCGCTTTCTGACCAGCCGCGCGTACCGCAACATCGCGCCATTGCGCGGCTGGTATGAGTACGAGGGCCAGTCGCTGAACGCGACCCTGGGGGTTGCGCAGGATTTCGTCCCGGACGCGATCGACGGCTGGACACTGGCGCTCGACGAGGTCCCAGCCGATCCCGAGCGGTTCCTGGAACGGCTCGCGCACCTCGGTACCGTCACCGCGGAGCTGCACAACACGCTGGCGACCGATCCCGTCGATCCGGCGTTCTCTCCAGAGGAACCAAGCGGCGAGTCGCTTTCGCTCCTGCGCGCGACGATCGACGAGGCGATCGAGCAGACGTTCCTGCGATTGCCGGAGAACAACGAGCTCCTGGCACCGATTCTCGGCCGCGGCCCAGAGGTCCAAGAACACCTGGCGATGCGTTCACAGATCGGCACGGGGGGGAAGCACATCCGTATCCACGGCGACTACCACCTCGGACAGACGCTGAGTACCCCCAACGGCTGGGTGATCCTCGATTTCGAGGGCGAGCCCGCGCGACCGCTCCCGGAGCGCCGCGGTAAACGGTCGCCGCTGCGCGACGTCGCGAGCATGCTGCGGTCGTTCGCCTACGTCGCGTCCGCCGTGGCGCTGCAGCGCCACAAGCCGGTCCCCGAGCATTTCGAGGACCGGGCGCGGGACCGCTTCCTCGAGGCCTACTTCGCCGTCATCGACCGCGGACTGCTTCCCTCGGGGGACGCGGCGGTCGCCAGCGTGCTCGCGGTCTACGAGCTGGAGAAGGCAATCTACGAGCTGACCTACGAGCTCGATAACCGCCCGGACTGGGTGCAGATTCCGGTCGCCTGCATCGTGCGGCTGCTGGAGGAGGGGTGAGCGCCACGACCGACCTGTTCGGCCCGCTGCTGCGGCGCGAAGCCGCCGACCCGCACTCGATCCTCGGGGCCCACTCGGTTCCAGCAGGCGTGGTGATCCGGGCGCTGCGCCCCGGAGCGATTGCTGTGCGGGCCGTCGTCGGAGACCCAGATGCCGGCGCGGGGGCCACACCGCTGCAGCAGGTCGATCAGGCCGGAGTGTTCGAGGGCGTGATCGATGGCGCCGAGCTGCCGCTTCGGTACGAGCTGGAGGTCGACTACGGCGCCGGCGGTACGTTCACACAGCCCGATCCGTACGCGTTCACCCCGACGCTTGGGGAGCTCGACCTGCACCTGATCGGCGAAGGCCGACACGAGCAGCTCTATGAGCTGCTGGGTGGACACATCCGAGAGCACCAGGGCGTCACCGGCACTGCCTTCGCCGTCTGGGCTCCAGCGGCACGCGCGGTCAGCCTGATCGGCGACTTCAACTATTGGAACGGCGTCACGTACCCAATGCGCTCGCTCGGTTCATCGGGAATCTGGGAGCTGTTCCTACCCGCGATCGACGAGGGCTCGCGCTACAAGTACGAGATCATCGCCCAGGACGGCGAGGTCCGGGTCAAGGCCGACCCCTACGCGCAGCAGGCCGAGCTGCCCCCGGCGACCGCCTCGATCGTCGCTCGCTCACACCACCGTTGGGCTGAACGCGAGCCCGAGTGGCTCGAGCGCCGGCGCGTCAGCCGGCCATTGGACGAGCCGATCTCGATATATGAGGTTCACCTCGGATCATGGCGCCGCACCGCCGACGGCAACCGCTCTCTCACCTACCTCGAGCTGGCGGACGAGCTGTCGTTGTACGCCCAGGACATGGGCTTCACGCACGTCGAGCTGCTGCCGATCATGGCCCACCCGTTCGAAGGGTCGTGGGGCTACCAGGTCAGCGGCTACTACGCTCCGACGCCGCGATACGGCTCTCCCGACGAGCTGCGGACCTTCGTCGAGCGCCTCCACGCGAGGGGCCTGGGAGTGATCGTTGACTGGGTCCCAGGGCACTTCCCGCGCGATGACTTCGGGCTGGCACGATTCGACGGGACCGCGCTGTACGAGCACGCCGACCCGCGCCGCGGAGCCCACCCAGAGTGGGGCACGCTCGAGTTCAACTTCGGCCGCAACGAGGTCCGCAACTTCCTGATCGCCAACGCGCTGTTCTGGCTGCGCGAGTACCACGTCGACGGGATCCGCGTCGACGCGGTCGCCTCGATGTTGTATCTCGACTACTCGCGCGAGCCCGGCGAGTGGGTCCCCAACCAATTCGGTGGCCGC
Organism: uncultured Solirubrobacterales bacterium; assembly: GCA_963805095.1. Lineage (GTDB taxonomy): Bacteria > Actinomycetota > Thermoleophilia > Solirubrobacterales > Solirubrobacteraceae > Palsa-465. The sequence continues at coordinate 430,520 of CAWDSW010000003.1, read as the reverse complement.
GAGGACCTCGACGCCGTCTCGTTCCTGAAAGAGCTCAACGAGGTGGTCTACGGCCGCGAGCCCGGGGTGATCTCCGCGGCTGAGGAGTCGACGGCCTGGCCTGGCGTTTCACGCCCGACCTACCTGGGTGGGCTCGGCTTCGGCTTCAAATGGAACATGGGCTGGATGCACGACACCCTCGCCTACTTCCAGCAGGATCCGGTCTACCGCCGCTATCACCACCACGAGCTGACCTTCAGCATGATGTACGCCTTCAGCGAGAACTTCATCCTCCCCCTATCCCACGACGAGGTCGTACACGGAAAGGGCTCGCTGTACGGCAAGATGGCCGGCGACGACTGGCAGAAGCGCGCGAATCTGAGGGCGCTATACGCCTATATGTGGGCGCATCCGGGGAAGAAGCTGCTGTTCATGGGTGGCGAGTTCGCGCAGCCCGGCGAGTGGAGCCACGAGGCCTCGCTCGACTGGCATCTGCTGGAGTCGATCGACCACAGCGGGGTGCAATCGCTCGTGCGCGATCTGAACCACGCCTACCAGCGCGAACCGGCGCTGTGGGAGCTGGACTCCACGCCCGAGGGCTTCTACTGGCTCGAGGTCGGCGATGCTGACAACAACGTGCTCGCCTTCGCTCGGCAGAACGCGGGGGGTGAGCGTCTGGTCGTCGCGATCTTGAACCTCTCACCGGTCGTGCGTGGCGGCTATCGCCTGGGGCTGCCGCGCGCAGGCGGCTGGCGAGAGCTTGTCAACACCGACTCGCGCCACTACGGCGGCAGCGACGTCGGTAACGCGGGCGGCATCGACGCGCAGGCGGTTCCGTGGCACGGACAGCCGTACTCGGCTGAGGTGACGCTGCCTCCGCTGGCGGCGCTCTGGCTCGTGCCGGATGCCCGCGGCTGAGGGCGGCTCGATAGGAGCCGCCGGCCGCGCGGAATACCCGTGGGAGCGGGCGCTCGGAGCCCGGCCACTCGCGCGGGGCGAGACCGAATTTCGCGTCTGGGCGCCGGCGGCGACCGAGATCAGGCTGCTGCTCGGCAGTGGCCGAGGCGCCGAGTCGCTGGCACTCGAGCACGCCGGCTATGGCGTCTACGAGATCACGGCAACCCTCGGGCCGGGAGCCGACTACTGCTATCTGGTGGAGGGACGCCGGTTGCCCGACCCGGCCTCGCGCTGGCAGCCCGGCGGGTTGCGCCGCCCATCCCGTGTCTTCGCGCCCTCGATTCCGGGCACACGGGCCGACGGGCCGGGCGGACGGGAACGATTTCATCCTGCGCCACTACGCGAGCAGGTGATCTACGAGCTCCACGTCGGCACATTCAGCCCGGAGGGAACGTTCGACGGCGCGATCGCGTACCTGCCGGCGTTGGCGGAGCTGGGGATCACCGCGATCGAGGTTATGCCGATCGCCCAGTTCCCGGGGGCTCGCGGCTGGGGCTACGACGGCGTCTACCTGAGCGCCGCCCATTCCTCCTACGGCGGACCCGAGGGCTTCCAGCGGCTGATCGAGGCGGCCCACGAAACCGGCCTGGCGGTGATCCTCGACGCCGTCTACAACCATGTCGGAGCCTCCGGGACGAACGCGATCCGCGCATTCGGGCCGTACTTCACCAGCGCCTACACGACGCCTTGGGGTGAAGCGATCAACTACGACGGCGTCGACTGCGACCCGGTCCGCGAGTGGGTGTTGCAGTCGGCTGAGGGCTGGGTCAGCGATTTCGGCGTCGACGGCCTGCGGCTCGACGCGATCCACGCGATCTTCGATGCCAGCGCCGAGCACATCGTCGCCGCGATCGCCAGGCGCGTCCACGCGATCGATCCGAACGCGCTTGTGATCGCGGAGAGCGCCCTGAACGACCCGGTCGTAATGCGGCCGCGATCACGGGGAGGCTATGGTTGCGACGCATCCTGGGCCGACGACTTCCATCATGCGCTGCGTACGCTGCTGACCGATGAGCGAGAGGGTTATTACGCCGATTTCGGCAAGATCGAGGATCTGGCGAAAGCCTGGCGACGGCCGTACGTCTACGACGGCCGCTACTCGCAGGTCCGACGGCGGCGCGTGGGCGCCCAGGCCGGGGACGTGCCGCCCGAACGGTTCGTCGTCTGCTCACAGAATCACGACCAGGTCGGCAATCGCGCCTTTGGCGACAGAATGCCGCCGCAGGCGCGGCCGCTCGCGGCGTTCTGCACCCTGCTCTCGCCATTCACTCCGCTTCTGTTCATGGGTGAGGAATACGGCGAGGAAGCTCCGTTCCAGTTCTTCTCCGACCACATCGACAAGCGGATTGCCGAGGCGACCCGAACCGGCCGTCGTGAGGAGTTCGCTGCGTTCGCGTCGTTCGGCCGTGAGATCCCAGACCCACAATCGATCGAAACCTATGCCGCATCAATGCTCACGCGCGTTGCCGATCCGGAGATCGCGCGCGGGTACACAGAGCTGTTGGCGCTTCGACGCGGGGTGCTCACACCCGCCGACGGCGATGAGGTCACATTCGCCGCGGGCGAGCGCTGGCTTCGGGTCACACGCGGCGTCCACGAGCTCGTCTGCAACTTCCACCGAGCGCCCGTGACCTTGGCGGCGCAGAACAGGCGACTCGTCTTCACGACATCCGACGCTACAGAACTGCGCCAGGGCGAGATCGAGCTCCCGCCGCTGTCGGGCGCAGTGCTCACGGCCGACGGAGAGGGCGGGATTTGATGGGCGTCTGGCCGGGCCAGCCTTACCCGCTCGGGGCGACGTGGAACGGCCAGGGTACGAACTTCTCGCTCTTCTCCCAGCACGCGGAGGGGGTTGAGTTGTGCCTGTACGACGACGACGACAACGAGACCCGGGTCGAGGTGACCGCCCAGCGCGCGCGGAATTGGCATTGCTACCTCCCCGGCGTCGGCCCGGGTCAGCGCTACGGCTACCGGGTCCGCGGCCCCTACGACCCTTCGCAAGGCCACCGCTTCAACCCGGCAAAGCTTCTGATCGACCCGTATGCGAAAGCCGTCGAGGGGGTCGTCGACTGGCACCAGGACGCGAATGTCCTGCCCTACGTGCCCAATGGCGCCGAGGACGACGACCTCGAACCCGACGACGAAGATGATTCGATCGCGATTCCCAAGTCGGTCGTGATCGACGACTCGTTTGATTGGGAGGGCGACCAGAGACTGCAGATCCCGTTCGCCGACACGGTCATCTACGAGACCCACGTTCAGGGCTTCACCAAGAGCCACCCCGAAGTCCGAGAGGATCTGCGCGGGACCTACGCCGGGCTGGCGTCGGAGCCGGCACTCGACTATCTACGAGATCTGGGCGTGACGGCGGTCGAGCTGCTGCCGATCCATCACATCTCCGACGAGTCGTTCCTGGCCGACCGCGGGCTCAGCAATTACTGGGGCTACAGCACGATCGGCTACCTCGCCCCCCACTCCGAGTACGCCGCCACCGGGCGACGCGGCGAGCAGGTGCGCGAATTCAAGGGAATGGTCAAGGCCCTGCACGGCGCCGGAATCGAGGTGATCCTCGACGTCGTCTACAACCACACGGCCGAGGGCAACCACCTCGGGCCGATGCTCGCATTCAAGGGCGCCGATAACGTCGCCTACTACCGGCTGGTGCCAGACGACCGGCGCCACTACATGGACTTCACCGGCACCGGCAACTCGCTCAACCCGGTACACCCCAGCGTCCTGCGCCTGATCATGGACTCGCTGCGCTACTGGGTGGTCGAGTGCCACGTCGACGGGTTCCGGTTCGACCTCGCGGCGGCACTCGCCCGTGAGTTCTTCGACGTCGACCGCCTGTCGTCGTTCTTCGACATCATCCACCAGGATCCGGTGCTCTCTCAGGTGAAGCTGATCGCCGAGCCCTGGGACGTCGGGCCGGGCGGCTACCAGGTCGGCAACTTCCCGGTGCTGTGGTCTGAGTGGAACGGCATCTACCGCGACACGATGCGCGACTTCTGGCGCGGCAGCGCCTCGTGCGGCGCGTTCGCCTCACGGCTGTCCGGGTCCTCGGACCTCTACCAGCGAGACGGACGCGATCCGTTTGCCTCGATCAACTTCATCACCGCCCACGACGGCTTCACGCTCGCCGACCTCGTTTCCTATAACGAGAAGCACAACGAGGCGAACCTCGAGGACAACCAGGACGGAACCGACGACAACCGCTCTTGGAACTGCGGAGTCGAAGGGCCGACCGATGATCCCGAGGTGCTCGAGCTTCGAGTCCGGCAGCAGCGCAACTTCCTCGCGACCCTGTTGATCTCGCAGGGGACGCCAATGATCCTCGGCGGCGATGAGATCTCGAGAACGCAGCAGGGCAACAACAACTGCTGGTGTCAGGACAACGAGCTCTCCTGGTACGACTGGAACCTCGACGAGCGCGCTACGGCGCTGCACGACTTCACGCGCCGTCTGATCGCGCTGCGCCACGAGCATCCGGTGTTCCGCCGCGAGAGCTTCCTGGAGGGCAGCGTCGTCGGCGACGGCGTTCTCCCAGACGCCTGGTGGTTCCGGGCCGACGGCCACAAGATGACACGCGTCGACTGGGACCAGGGCGAACCGGCACTCGGTCTGTTCCTCAATGGCGACGCGATCCCGATTCCGGGCCCGCACGGGGAGCGCGTGCGCGACGACTCGTTCCTGCTGCTGTTCAACGCCTGCAGCGACGAGCGCGAGTTCACGCTTCCGCGAGAGCGAATGGGGCTCGCCTGGGAGCTCGAACTCTGCACAGCCGACGCCGCAGCCGGCGGGGCCGGCTCCGAGCCGGCTCGCCACGCCGCGCACACGTCGGTCTCGCTGCCGAGCCATTCGATCCTGGTGCTGCGACGGGTGGCGTGAGCCGGCGGGCGGGTGGGTCGTTGGGGGTGGGTGGGCGGGAGGAGATCGAGCTTCGTGCCACCTATCGTCTGCAGCTGACGCGTGAGTTCGGCTTCGAGTCGGCAGGCCGGCTCTTGCCGTATCTCCGCGACCTCGGGATCTCACATCTGTACCTGAGCCCCTCGCTACAGGCTCGCCACGAGTCGACCCACGGCTATGACGTGATCGACCCGACCCGGCTTTCGGACGAGCTCGGCGGGAGCGATGGTTTCAGGGCGCTCGCGGACCAAGCGCGCGGCGCGGGCATGGGGATCGTGCTCGACATCGTTCCCAATCACATGGCCGTGGACCCGGAGAACCGCTTTTGGGCCGACGCAACGTTGCGGCGGCAGTTCTTCGACATCGAACCCGAGACCGAACGGTGGCGGCGCTTCGCCGACATCGACGAGATGGCGGGAGTCCGCCAGGAGGCCCGCGAGGTGTTCGACGAGACCCACCGGCTGATCCTCGAGCTCGTCGCTGAGGGCCTCGTTGACGGCCTCAGGATCGACCATATCGATGGTCTCGCCGACCCGGCCGGCTACCTGCAGCGGCTTCACGAAGGCGGCGCTGGGCGCATCTGGGTCGAGAAGATTCTCGATGCCGACGAGCGGCTGCCCGACTGGCCGGTGTCGGGGACGGTCGGATACGAGTTCTCCAGCGAGGTCCTGGGCCTGTTCGTCGATCCCGCCGGTGAGGCCGAGCTGACGGCACTGTGGGAGCGGATGTCAGGCGACCGCCGCCCATTCGGCGCATGGGCGCTCGAGGCGAAGCTGGATCAGGCGCTGACCACGTTCCGCCCCGAGCTCGAACGGCTGGCGCGTCTTGACGGGGCCCCGGTCTCACGGGACCAGGGCCCCGAACATGGGTCGCCGTCAGACGCGTCCATCGAGCGGTTCGCGCTGGCCGCAGCATCGCTGCCGGTGTACCGCACCTACGTCGGGCCGCAGGCCGGCGAGTTCATCTCCCGGTTTCAGCAGACGACGCCGGCGATCATGGCCAAGGGGGTCGAGGACACGGCCTTCTACAGGTACGCGCGGCTGCTCGCTCTGAACGACGTCGGCGGCGACCCGGGGCGCTTCGGGATCGATGTGCAGCGGTTCCACGCAGGCTGCGCCGAGCGAGCGGTGCGGTTCGCCGAAGGTCTGCTGACGACGATGACCCACGACGCCAAGCGCTCAGGCGACGTGCGCGCCCGTCTCGCGTCGCTGGCCGGGACGGCTGGGGAGTGGCGACTCGCCACGGAGCGCTGGATGGCGCTGTCGGAGCGGTTTGTCGTGGGCGGCGCCCCCGACGACGTCGAGCGCTACTACATCTTCCAGACTCTGGTCGGATGCTGGCCGATCGAGCTCGAGCGTCTGGAGAACCACCTGCGCAAGGCACTGCGAGAGGCCAAGCGCAACACCAGCTGGGTGGCCCCAAACGAGGAGTGGGAGCAGGCGGTGACGCGCTTCGCCGCGGCGCTGTCCAACGATCCGGAGTTCATCTGCGAGCTCGAGCCGGTCGCCCGCACGGTGGCGCGCGCAGGCGAGCGAATCGCGCTGGGCCAGCTGGCGCTAAAGCTGACGAGCCCGGGGGTGCCCGACTTCTACCAGGGCGACGAGCTCGAGCTGCTCGCAATGGTCGACCCCGACAACCGCCGGCCGGTCGACTGGGATCTGCGCCAGGCGCGGCTCGCGCACCTGCTCGGTGGCGGGCGCCCCGGCGCAGGCGACCACAAGCTGTGGATCACGTCGCGGCTCCTCGGGCTCCGGGCTCGCCGCGCCACTCCGCTGCGCGGCAGCTATGAGCCGCTCGACGCCGGCCCGGGGACGTGCGCGTTCGTCCGCGGCGGCGAGGTCCTGACGATCGTCGCGTTGCCGCGCGCGGGCGAGGAACAAGGGGCCGCGTCGCTCGACCCGCCGGCGGGACGCTGGCGCGAAGTGCTCACCGGCGACGAGCGTTCGTTTGCGCGTCGGGAGCCGGTCGCGAAGCTCGTTTCGGAAACCGGGATCGCGGTTTACGAGCGCGCCTGAGCCCGAGAGGGCTCTGGCCGAACGCGGCGGCTGAGCCTGGGCCGGGCTGGGAGGTCGGGTGACCAGAACGCCCACCGCATGAGGGGTCTCGCGATGCGAGCTGTCCCGCCTGACCGTGGGTGCCTCCGCGCGCTGCGGCGGCCTTGACGAAGAGAAAGGGAGCGTGCATACTCCCCGCCCATCTTGTCCGCCGTTCATCCTGTACCTACATCATCCTAATCGGCGTAGACAGATGAGTGTCCGCGATGACGAGGCCGTGCCGCTCGTTGAGCTTCGGGACATAACGAAGCTGTACGGCGCGGTCGCCGCGCTCAAGCACGTCGACTTCCGGGTGTCCGAGGGCGAAGTCGTCGGACTCGTGGGCGACAACGGGGCCGGAAAATCGACCCTGATGAAGATTCTCGCCGGCGCGCTGGAGCCGACCTCCGGTGAGATCTTCGTGGGGGGCACGAAGACTCACTTTTCGGGAACTCGCAGCGCCATTGCCCACGGGATTCACATGGTCTTTCAGGACCTCGCGTTGTGTCCGGACCTCGACGTTGCCGCGAACTTCTTCATCGCGCGCGAGCCGACTCGATTTGGACTGATCCGTGTACGGGCGATGCACTCCCTCGCGCGCGAGCGGCTCGAACGTCTCGGGATATCGCTGCACTCGACCTCGCTGCCGATACGTCTGCTCTCGGGGGGACAGCGACAGTGCGTCGCGATCGCCCGCTCCCTTGCCATGGAACCGAAACTTCTGATCCTCGACGAGCCCACCGCCGCGCTCGGGGTCAGCCAGTCGAAGCTCGTCCTAGACCTGATCCGACAGGCTCGGGCGAACGGAACGAGCATCGTCCTCATCTCGCATCGGCTCCGAGACGTACTGGATGTGTGCAGCCGAATCGTGGTCCTTTACGAGGGCTCGACCGTCGCCGATCTCTCGCCCGATGTCGAGCTCGACGAGGTCGTCCGCTACATAGTCGCCGACCCGAGGGCCGCGGACTCCCGCGTCGCGACATCCTGATGGCCGACGAGACGCTTGGCGCCCAGGCCGATCCGAACGCTCGGACTGCTCGCAGCGAAACGACTGCACCCAACGACATGGCGGCCGCGGCTCCCGCGACCCATCGCCTGAGCCCCGCCGCGCGCGTCGGCCGCCTCCTCGCGCGTCAACAGGACGTTCCGCTCATCGTCGTCGTCGCGGCGATGATCGGAGCAGTGGCGGTCGCTCATCCCTCGTACCTGAGCGAGGCGTCGCTTATCAACCTATCTCAATACGCCGCCTGGATCGCGACGATGGCGTTTGGGATGGTCTTCCTGCTGTCGATGGGTGAGATCGACCTCTCCGTTGGCGCAATCTTCGGCCTGGCGATTGTGATTGCCGCGAAGTTGATGGCGGGCGGTATGTCGCCTTGGCTCGCCGCGGCGCTCACGCTGCTGATCGGTGCCGGCTTAGGCGCTCTCAATGGCGTGCTCTCAAACCTGTTGCAGATCTCGACGCTCATTGTCACGCTCGGAACCCTCTCGAGCTACACAGCGTTCGGACTCATCCTCACCCACGACGCCACGATCACAAGCCTGCCGGTGACAAACTCCTTCTTCGCCAAGTTTGGCGGCGGCATCGGGGTGATTCCGACCGCGGTTCTCGTTTGCGTCGGTGCGCTGATCGTTTGTCAGATCATCTATCGATTCACGCGCTTTGGCTTCAAGGTCAGAGCCATCGGCTCGAACAAGGACGCCGCACGCGTTGCCGGCATCTCGATCGAGCGCGTTCGCCTTCAGGCACTGATGATGCAGGGGTTTCTGGCTGCACTGATCGGCGTCACCGTGCTCGCCAACATCGAGGCCGCCGACCCCACTTCGGGTAATGGATACGAGCTGAGTGTCATCGCCGCCGCGATCATCGGCGGTACTGCCCTGTCGGGTGGCAGCGGCACGGTAATCGGCGCTCTCGTCGGGGCTCTGATCATCGGCGTCATCACGACTGGCTTGATCGAATTCGGGCTTTCCTCCGACTGGGGCAACTTCGCAACTGGGGTGGTCATCATCTCCGCAGTCGCGCTCGACCGATGGATCAAGGCAAGCCGTCTTCGCATCGCCGAGGGAGCTGGCCAGAGGGCGATCCGGGCGGCGATCGGCGCACCGTCAACGGTCAAGAAGACCGCGCCCCCCGAGCGGCCGGCTTCCAACTCCGAAATATCGTCTAATTCACCCAACGCCGGGAGGAGCACTCATGCCAGTTAGCTGGGAAGGTGTACGTAGGGCCTGGCCCGTTGCCATGATCGCGGGGGTCGTCGCTTTGGCGCTCGCGCTCAGTGGCGGCGCGGCCTCAGCCGCGAATGGCAAGCAGCAGGTCAAGCTTGGCATCGTCTATCAGGTCGATGTACCCGCGGTCGAGATCGAGGGCGCCGGGGCGGCCGTGGCCGCCAAGCAGTTTGGGTTTTCGATCAAGGAGGTCGGGCCCACCGCGTACAACGTGTTGCAGCAACAGACGATGACCAATTCCATGGCGTCGTCCGGAGCTCAGGGGATCGGCGAGATTCTGGTGAACTCCACGGCCTGGGGTCGAACGATCTCCGGGCTTCAGAGTCGCGGGATCCACGTCGTCGACAATGGCGTCTATACCGGAGCGTTCCTTGGCTCGAAGACCCCAATCTACGTGGGTCCTGACGACCACGCTTACGGTGCTGCATTGTCGAACGTCCTGATCAAGGCGCTCGGGCCAAACGCCAAGGGCGACGTTGTCATCACCTGGTGCGCACCGGGCGTCCAGGAGCTCGAAGAGCGTGTAGCCGGCGTTCGCGCCGCGCTGAAGGCCAAGGAACCCGGCGTCACCCTGCAGGGGCCGTTCATGCAGACCGACAATTACACGCAGGGCGTTCTTGATGCTCAGTCGATCGTCCTTGCACATCCGGACGCGCTCGCGTTCGTCGCTCTCTGCAGCACGGGGCCGGGTAACTTTGCACAGGTGAAGAGCCGGGATCAGGGCAAGTGGCTCATCACCGGGGGCGAGCTGGATCCCCGCAACCTGCAGGGCATCAAGGATGGCGAGATTGTCGGTGTCGTCGACGCGAGCCTCTGGCTCGACGGTTACATCACTTCCCGGCTTCTGTACGAGCAGGTGACCCACCCGAGCACCACGCCGAGCACTGGTTGGATCGACTCGACGATCGAGACGGTGAACAAGAGCAACATAAACACCGTGATCAAACGTCAAAGCTCGCTCGCTAACCAGGCGAAGTTTTACCTACCGATAGTGAATAAGATCTTCCGACACCTAAAACAGAACATCAAGCCACTGTCGGCATCGCAGGCTCAGCCGTAGGCCCAACCCGCTGCATCCCGGCCTGTCGTCCGTCTCCTCCTACGCGCATCCGGCGCGTAGGGGGAGACGGGCCAGGCCCTCGGTGAGCAATGACGACCTTCGCCTTCATCCACGGAGCTTGGCACGATCGTTCGTGCTGGGCACTGCTCGCGCCCGAGCTCGAACAGCGCGGATACGGAACTGTCGTAGTGGACCTGCCGTGTGACGACACACGGGCCGGATGGAGCGCATACAGGTCCGTCGCGGTCGACGCGCTCGCCGGGACCGAAGACGACGTGATCGTCGTCGGACACTCGCTCGGAGGGGGTGTCGTACCCCTCGTTGCCGCCGCGCGACGGGTGACCCAGATGGTGTTTCTCTGTTCCTTCCCCCCGTCGCCCGGGGAGAGTCTGGATGCCGGCGTGGCGCGCGAGCCCTCGCTGTCAGACCCACGGGCTCTGGCCTGGCGGGAATGCCTGGATGACGAAGGCCGGTATGTCTGGCCAGACTTCGAGAGCGCCGCCTACGCGATGTATCACGACTGCACGCCTGAGCAAGCGCAGGCTGCATTTCTGCGTCTCAGGCCCCAGGCGCGCACGCCGTTCGTAGAGGAATGGCCGCTGACGGACTGGCCACCCGGGACGGTGAGGTTCATCGTTTGCTCAGACGATCGCCTCGGCACCCCTGAATCGCTCAAAGCCGTCGCCAAGGCCCGCTTCAGGGTCGAATCGATCGAGCTGCCGGGAAGCCACTCCCCCTTCCTCTCACGGCCTCGGGCTCTTGCCGCGACGTTGGCCGAGCTCGCAGGCTGAGGCTTGATCGAAGCAAAGAAGGGTAAGCAGCCCAGACGCTGCCCTGATCAAACGTCCGAATCCAGAGAGGCGGTAACGCGAAGGTGCCACGCAAAGTCATCAAAGGTGGAATCACTTGGGGCCCGTACTCATCGGCAGTGGTCGCCGGCGGGTTCTGTTATGTCACGGGTCAGGCCGGTATCGACCCAGAAACGAATCAGCCCGTTGGCGGAGGGATCAAGCCGGAGACTGAACAGACGCTCCAGAACATCAAATCCGTCCTGGATCTTGCTGGTTACACGATGGAGGACGTCGTCAAAGTCAACTGTTACCTGCGTGACTGGGACGACTGGGATGCGATGAACCAGGTCTACACGACCTACTTCCCGGTGGATCCACCCGCCCGGGCCGCCGTCGAGATTGGCAAAATGGCGCCCGGTCTTCACCTTGAGATCGAGTGCATTGCGTGGAAGGAGACGTGACGCTCAGAAGTTTCCGCCCTGAACGCTCGACGACCGTGAGAAAGGCTTCTTCCCAGATCAGTCTCCTCGCCCGCTCGGACCGCCAGCCGGTGGACCGATGAGCTCCCACTTCACGTCGCCCAGGTCGCCGCCCGCGATCTCGAACATCCGACCGAAGATGGGATCGAAGTCGAACATGAAGAACCGGCTCTCGCCGACGATGCCGCTCAGGACGGGCTCGAAGTTCGAGTCCATCAGCTTCTGCGCCTCCCTCTCCGCGTCGGCGCGCTCTCGATGGTAGGACACGAAATGCCAGGATCCATCTTGCATCTGGTCGGCCCACTCGAGGACGGGGCCCGAACCACCGCGGACCTCGAGAACCTCGATCGCAAGCGGCCCGATCTCCGCCATCGCGGCCGACCAATAGATGTCTGCCGGCTCGCCCCGGAAGACGACATCCCTGACGAGTGGGGCCTTCAGCTCCGCTCGCTTCCATGGCCCGATACCGAACTCTCCCGCAAAGCGAGCGACTGCGCTATCGAGGTCCTTTACCCAATGGTCGGTGACGACCTTGGCGATCGTTGAGGAGCCGAGCCACTCAGCTGTCCCGGCCTGCGTCACGTTCGATTGCACCGTTCGTCCTCCTTTCGGTTTTGGATCGGATTGGACGGCCTGTTCAGCCGCCCAATCCGAATCCGCCATTCGGGCCTCCTCGACCCGCCTGATTCGTCCGGTCAGTAAGAGCCGAGTGCCGAGTGCAGATTGCCGAACAGCTTTTCGACACGGGCGTGGTAGTACTTCGCCATGCCTGCCTGAGACTTGAAGGCGGTGACGACCTTGTTGATGTTCGACGAGTCGATCACCTGGGTCCCAGAATCGATCCAGCCCTTGTAGTTGAGGTACTTCTTGTGCGCGATCTGCTCGTAGAGGACGCGCGCTGCGGCATACCCCTCGACCCAGAACGAGGCAGACGTCACGCCCACGACGTCGCCGCTCTGGATGTAGGCAGGTGTGCGCGGGTCGAGCTCCGAGCCGGTTACGAGCCACTTCGCATTCGTCTGCTGGTGGATCCTGCCGAGGATTGCCGGCCCGGTGCTGTTGCAGTCGGCGATGAATGCCAACGCGTTCGGATTGGCCTGGATCAGCGCCTGCCAGTCGCTCGGCCCCTTGATGTCGTCATCGGCCGCGTTCCCCCAGATGACCTTGACCTTCGGCGCATACTTTGCAAAGGCCTCGTCGACGCCCTTCTTGCGGTCCTCGCACAGCTTGAGACCCGGCACGCCGATCGCCGCCACGACCGTGCCCGATGGGTTCTTGGGCAGGTGCGAGATGATCAACTTTCCGGCTGCCAGCCCCGTTCGCACGTCCCTCGGCGCAATCAGGAGCGGCGTCTTGGCGCCCATGAACTTTCCGGTCTGGATCCCCGTGTCGACGATCCGAATGCCCCGCTGTTGGAGACTGGTGAAGAGGTTCTTCATTGCCGGCGCGTCAACGAGAAGGGGAGCGATCCCCTGGACGCCGCGATTGTTCACCTCTGAGTTGATCAGCTGCTGCTGCTGCAGAGTGTTCACCTGCTGCGGCCCGACGCAGTCGACCGAGAACCCGTACTCTTTGCCTGCCTGATCGGCGCCGTAACAGAATTGCAGCAGCGATGGGACCCGCAAATGCAGTACGACGGCGATGCGGATATTGCTGGCGGCGTTGGCCTTCCGCGCTCCTGCCCCTGATGTGGCGATGAGCGCCGCAATCGCGACCATCAGCGGAACTACGAACGCTCGGCTGCGCCATCGCCTGGACGACGGCCGTCGGTGTATTGAACTAGACATACCCTCAGCTCCTTCTGGTTTGCGAATAACTAGTCACGGGCCTGCGCCGGCTGTCCTTGTCCCGCTGCTGCCCCGGTTACTTCTGCGCGTGTCGTGTTGTCTTCCGTTCCCACGCGAACTGCCAAGCGCCGCCGCCTGATGAAGGCATCCATAGTCACGGCGCCGATGATGATTGCTCCTGTTGCAAAGCCGCTCCAATCCGGGGTGACTCCGAACTGCACCAGACCAGTGGAGATCGAGGAGATGATGAGTGCGCCGATCACCGCGCCGATCACGCTCCCCTGGCCTCCCGCCAGGGCGGTTCCACCAACGATGGCCGCCGCGATCACAGAGAGCTCATAACCGATTCCCGATGTCGGATCCGCCGACTGGAGGTAAGCCAGCGTGATGATCCCGATCACCGCGCACAGAAAGCTCTGGAGCATCAGGGCGCTGAGCCGCAGACGCTCGATCGGGAGCCCCAGTAGGCGGGCCGCGTCCGGATTGGATCCGATCAGCCTGACGTGCGCGCCGAAACGCGTGTGACGGTAAAGAATGTGTCCGAGCACACCGAGAATCAGGAGTGCCCAGATCGATACGGGAACCGTCAGGTAAGTCGTGCCGAGAATGCGGAAGAACGACGACTGCGTCGGCACGTTGACGAGTACCGAGTCGCCCGAGATCACCAGCGACAGCGCCGCCAGCATCGAGAGAGTCCCGAGCGTGACTACGATCGTCTGAATCCGCAGTGCGTTGGCGATCACGCCGTTGACCAGACCGCACGCCGTTCCGGCAACGATTGCCAGCAGGCTGGCAATCCAAGCATTCATCCCGTCTCCCATGAACTTCGCGGCGATGATCGCAGTCAGGCCATAGACAGCGCCGACCGACAGATCGATCTCCCGCATCGACAGCAGGAAGACTGCCCCGATCGACATACAACCGATGTAAGACGCGAACTGCGCCGTGTTGATGAGCGAAGCCTTCGACAGGTAACTCGGATGGAACGCCGACACCACGCCGATGATCACCAAGAGCACAACGATGACCGGCAGGTCCCGCGCATGGAGGATGGCTCGGAGTAAATGTGACAGGGAAGCTCGCCGGTCCGAGCCGGTCGGCAGATCGCGCTCGTGAGCTAGCGGTTCCGGCGCGTCGACTGACACTGAGGGGTCTCGAGCGCTCATGGAGCGGCCGGTGTCGAAGTCGTCATGAAGCCGCTGACCTTGGCGGCGCGGTCAGGATCAGTGACGATGAAGTTGACGATCTCCTCGACCGAGGTTTCGCTGGCGACCAGCTCCGCCGCGACTCGGCCTTCGTAAAGGACAATGACGCGATCGCAGACGCTGAGAACGTCGTTCATCCGGTGCGAGATGAAGAGGACACCCACCCCGGTGCCCTTGACGCGATTGATCAGCTCGATCACCGCGCGCGATTGCGTAATGCCCAACGCCGCAGTGGGTTCGTCAAGGATGAGGAGGCGGCTCGAATACGCGACCGCCCGCGCGATCGCGAGTGACTGCCGCTGTCCACCTGACAGGACGCGGACCGGGACGGTCGACGATTGCAGCGTTATCCCAAGCTGACCGAGCTTCTCCAGCACCTGTCGGCGCATCCAGCGCCGGCGTAGCAGCCCGAAGCGAATCGGTTCGCGGCCCGCATAGAAGTTCTCGGCGATGTCCAGGTCGTCGCAGAGGGCGAGATCCTGGTACAGCATCTCGATCCCGAACCGGCGAGCGTCACGGACACTGCCGAAACTGAGATTTGATCCGTCGATCAGGAGCTCGCCCGAGTCGGGGCGCAGCGCACCGGAGAGGATCTTGGCGAGCGTCGACTTCCCGGCGCCGTTGTCTCCGACCAGGCCGACCACCTCGCCCGGGATGAGCCGGATGTCGATCCCCTTCAATGCACGAACGGCGCCGAAGTTCTTCGTTGCGGATCGCAGCTCGAGCGACGCCTCCGAACCAGACGGCTTGACGGCGCTGCCTGCCGTCCGCCTGTCCGTCACCTTGGGGTCCCCAGTGTCACCGACGTATAGCGGCGGCGCTCATGGTTGCTTTCGTAACCCCTGAGACTAGATCCTATCCTCGCGTAATCCTGTAGATACAGGCTACGAAAGGCGAGACTCCGCCGTTCCTCTACGAAAGGTAGTAGCAACCTTACCCCGGTCGGTATGAGAGACCCAGTCCCCAGATGTGCGAACCATCCTGTAGGGACAGGATGTCGTCGCATCATGCCGTCTCGATTACTGGAAGTCAAGCCCCCGGCCTACCGATTCCTCCCGAGGCGAGAGCACCGCCTCTTCCTGCTCCTTCGCCGCTCAGAAGTTCCGCCATGAACGCTCGAGGAGCGTGCGGCCGTCGACCGTCACCCGGGCGTCGTAGAGGTTGCGCTCGCGCCAGGCTCGGCTCCATGCCTCTATGAGGAAGTGCTCGCCGCCCGGTGAGGCGATCTCGATGGACACCTCGCCGCGAACCGAAGCTGCATCTGGACGCTCGGCGTGCACCCGAGCCGTCGCCTGTTGACGGAGCGTCAGCGTGCCACCCTCGGGGAGCCGCATCCTCTCGCCGCCACCCAGCGTGACCGCGACGCCGTCGCCGGCGAGATCGTGCTCGATCGTCCACGCCGGCGCGCCGTCGATCGTCCATGGAGCGCGCTCGCCGGGCGCGACCCGAGCCGGCCGCGGAGGATCCGCGGGATCCCCGACGCCGGCGGGCGCGACTACGAGACGGACCGATGAGCGCGCGAGATCAAGTCGAATGTGCGCCTGCTCGGGATCTGGCCAGATCCGGGGAAAGTCCGCGCAGGAGACCGACAGCCGCAGCCGGTGACCCGGCGCGAACCGCCACGCCGTCGCCCATAGCGCGATCTCCGTCGGGCCCCCAAGGCCACGTGCCCAACCGGTCGTGACCAGCTCCGCGGACCCATCCGGCGACACGTCCACGAGCTTCGTGACGATCGTGAACGGCCCCTCGTGATCGAGACGCTCGAGCTCCAGCACTGCGACGGGTGAACCCGCTATTTCCAGCGGCTTGACGAGTGGCTCGGTGGTGAAGGTGAGCGAGCGGGAGTCGTCCGGTCCCTGGTCCAGCGGGTAGCCCATGCCGGTCCCAAGCGTGTCCCACTGGCCGCCTGTGACACCCACGAGCGGCGTGCTCTCATACTCCGCGGCCCCCTCGCCGGGTTCCGGGCCGAGCCGTCCGCCCGTGCTCAGATGCAGCACGGGCTCCTCGCTCCCCGGCGGTGGCCAGCTCGTCGTAGTCCGCCAGCCACCACCTTGGACGAATACGCGGACTGGCGGTTCGCCAGCGGGCGCTTCCCCGCGTAGATGCTCGTCCCAGAAGGCGAGCAGCATCGCCAGCCAATCAACCGGCTCGCGCGCTGCCAGGTCGGGCTGCACGTGGAGCCAAGGGCCGATCAGCAATCGCTTGGGCGCCTGGATCCGAGCGAACGCTCGCGCGACCGTCTCGGGGAAGAGATCACGCCATCCGCCCACGAGAAACGTCGGCACCGCGATCTGCTCGATCGGAAGGGTGCGCTCTCGCCAGTAATCGGCGGATGGATCCGGATGGGCCTGCCAGAACGACGCCTCGGGCCCGTCCTGCTCGATCCGCGCGAGCCGCGCCTCCCAGATCCGCAGCCAGCGACCGTCGGCGTCCCGATACGTCGGCGGTGCCAGCCCCTGCGCGAGCATCATCGTCGACCATTGGTGCTGACCGATCATCGCGGGACAGCCGCCCGGCAGCAGCACGTCGGCAGCGACGTCCCACAGCGGGTAGACCGGCGCGATCGCTCGTAGATGAGGCGGGCGCGCTGCGCCTGCCGCGAGCGCCATCAGGCCTCCGTAGGACACGCCCCAGACGCCGACGCGGCCGTCGCTCCACTCCTGAGAGGCCGCCCACTCGACCACCTCCGCAGCATCCGCGCTCTCCTCGAGCGGATGGAACGACTCCGCCCGCCGGCCCTCCGAACCGCCATAACCGCGGACGTCGACGAGCAGCTGAGCGTAGCCTCGCGCCGCAAACCAATGACGCGCGTATACCGAGAACGAGCCGATGATGTCGTCCTTGCGGTAGGGGTAGAAGCTGACGAGCGTTGGATGGCGCCCTGGCGAGCGGGGAAGGTGCAGGTCAGCCGCGAGCGTGATCCCGTCCGCCAGGGGGATCACGAGGTTGCGCACGAGTTGCACCTCGCCCGGTCGGTCCACCTCAGTTCACCGGCCCTTCGGCGGCGAAGCGTCGCAGCACGTTTTGCGTGATCCGCGAAACGTCGTTATCGCAGTCGTCATCGAGCAGGGCCCCGCACCACGCGATCGAGCCGGTCGAGAAGACGGCGCCGCCATTCAGGCGCTCGAAGAACACCAGGTCGGCCCGGACGAGCGGGCTCACCGTCCCTCCCTGCTGCGAATCGGACGTCAGGATGTCTTCGGAGGCGCCCTGGTAGACGTCGCTGAACCCACGCGCGATGGCGAGCGTGAGCGCGTGCGGTGGCGTGCCGAGACGCGGGTCGGCCCGGTCGATCTCAAAGCCTCCGGCGCCTCCCAGCACCGAGCCGTGCCCGCCGATCTCGTTTGCATCCACGCCGTCGAAGATCCATGCCGCCCGAGGATCGCGGGCAGCGTTCTGGAGGCGGTACGGGATCGAGACGTCGAAGCCCTGAGCGGTGAATCCGACCCCGGCGACGCGCTGCGGGGGGCGCCCGCGAAACCGCCAGACCCCGCCCGGCTCGCCGGTGGACGCATGGTGTACCTCACCGGGCTCCGATCGCCAGACACCGGTGCCGGCATGCCCGCGCCGCACCTCGATGACGTGCCGCGCTGCTGGAAAGACCGAGGTCACCCAGTAGAAACCGTTACCACCGAGATACATGAGGCGGCCGCCCTCCTCGAGCCACGACTCCAGCCCATCCAGCATCGCGCCGGACCAGTACTCCGGATGGGATCCCGTCAGCAGCACGCGATAGCCGCCGAGTGCCCCCACCCCATCGTGGTGAAGGTCCTCGTCGGTCACGACGTCGTAGCGGATATCGAGCCGGTCGAGCCAGCGCAGCAGCTCCATGTCCGCGGGGAACTGATGGGGGCCTCCGATCAGCAATGGCATCCCGTAGGCGGCGCGCATGTTCACGATCGGTCGCAGACGCGACGAGTAGGCGACCCCGCTTCCATCGGTGTGCATCTCGTAGATCGACTTGAGGCGCTGCTCGGCGGCGTAGCGATCCCGCTCGCCGACCGACGCCAGGATCTCGTCCAGCCCCGGCGTCGCCGGGATCGGGTTTGCCCACGAGTTGTGCTCGTTTGCGTAGGCGAGGTAACTGAAGGTGGGGATGAGCACGACGACCGGCGCGGTGGCGCGCCCCCGTGGAGGGCGAACGAAGAACGGGATCACGTCAGCCTCGTCTCCGGTATCGACGCGGAATGCGTAGACACCGGACGCGAGCCCCGGGGGAATCTCGAGCTCGAACGACGGGTCCCAGCGGGCATCGTCCAGGTCGTCGTCGTGGAACCAGATGGCTGCGTACTCAGCGGGCGCGAGCGCGGGATCTGTCGCATCCCCACGCCACAACCGGCCGGTAACCGCGCGCATCGGCAGGTTGACGCAGCGACCGTGGTGGCCGCCACTAGAGGTGTCTGCAACCTCCGCTGAGGCGAAGTCCCCACTGAGATCCCAGGCCGCAAGTACGGAACGGTCGGCTGCGAGCAGGCGAGGCGCCTCGATCTTGCCGTTGTAGTGCGCGTCGGCCGGGTCGCCCCAGGCGGCCAGAGCGAACCGTGCATCCGGGAGGCACCACCCGCCGACGGCGTGATCAGCCTCCCGCCGTTCGACGCTGCCCGGCCACGGGACGAGCGGCTCCTGGAGGATGCGCGCCACCCCCAGCTGAGCGTCGTAGGTCGCCGCGATGCGATACCACGTCCGGCTCAGGAGGGGCTCCCCGGTTGCGAGTGTGTCTTGGTCGAGCCACAGCGACGCGGCTCCGGTTTCGTCGAGTCCCAAGGCGTAACCGCGCCGGCCGTCATATCGCCCACAGACGGCCTGTCGGCCGACCCCGGGCGCGGTCGGCCAGACCCAAGCTTCGAGCGTGAAGCCGAGGCCAGGTTCCAGCGCCGGGGCGTGGTCGACGAGCACGTACGAGCCGGCACGGAGCGCCTGAGCACGCCCCGGATAGGTTCCGTCGATCGAGCTCGGCACGGGCACGGAGCCGCCGGCTCCCGCCAGCCGCTCGAGCGACCCCTGGAACGACGAGGCGTCAGTGCTGACCATCGCGCGGATGCGGTCGCCAGGCGCGACGGACAGCGGCTCGGTGTAGCCGACGATCCTCACCGTCGCGTCCTCAAAGCCGGGGGAGCTGCTGGCGTTGCGGCCGGACTACAACCTCGCTCACCGTGACTCGGGCTGGCTGCTGGAACGCGTACACCGCGGCCTGCGCGATGTCGGTCGGCGTCAGTGGCTCGATCTCGTCGAGCAGATGGCGCACCTTTGGGTTATCGCGGGTCAGTGGCGTGTCAACCAGACCCGGCTCCACGAGGGTCACGCGAATCCCGGGTTCGAGGAGCTCGAGGCGCAGGGCGTGGGCGAAGCCGACCTGCGCCCATTTCGTCGCGATGTAGACCGGCTCGCCGACGTAGGATTCGCGACCGGACACCGACGAGACGATCAGGACGTGGCCTGCTCCCTGCTCCACCATCGTTGGCAGAACCGCACGGGTGCTGTACAGGACTCCGAGCACATTCGTCTCGACGACCGTGCGCCACCGATCCGGGTCACCGTCGGCGGTGCCACTCTGGTCGGCGATGCCCGCGCTGGCGAGCAGGAAGTCGATTCGCCCCCACTCGGCGACCGCCCGGCGCGCCGCGCGCTCCTGCGCCGATGGATCTCGGACGTCGGCGATCTCGACGACCGCCTCGCCCCCGCTGTCGCGCACCTGCCCGGCAATTTCGTCCGCGCCCTCAGGAGAGAGATCGACCAGAACGATCCGCGCGCCAAGTCGGCCGAACTCGACGGCGGAGGCGGCGCCGATGCCGCTGAGGCCTCCGGTGATGAGGCCGACCGGCGGCGGCGCGGTCAAAGCTCCGCCGCGGTCATGCTTCCGGTGATCAGCCCGACGAGCTGCATCTGTGAGACGTTGCCGGCTCGAACGTCGATGTCGGCAACCTTCTGCCCGAGTCGCATCACCACGACCCGGTGTGCGACGCGCAGGACGTGCTCCATGTTGTGGCTTACGAACATGGTCGCGACTCCGTGATCGCTCAAGCGCTCGACGAGCGACAGGACCGCCTCGGTCTGCTTGACGCCGAGTGCGGCGACCGGCTCGTCGAGGACGACAACCTTGCTCTGCCAGAGGACGGCGCGAGCGATGGCCACCGCCTGTCGTTGGCCCCCGGACAGTGCGCCGGCCTTCGCCGAAACGGGAGGAAGGTCGAGTCCCAACCTCGAGAACGCCTCCTCGACCTCGCGGCGCATACGTCGTTTGTCGAGCGCACGGAACATGCGTCCCGCGCCGTGGCCGCGGCAAAGCTCACGGCCGAGGTAGACGTTCTCGGCGATGCTCAAAGTCGGGACGAGGGCGAGGTCCTGAAAGACGGTCTCCACTCCCGACTCACGCGCCACCTTTGCGCCGTGCCCTGCCAGGGGCTCTCCGCCCAATAGGACATCGCCGTCGTCAGCCGGCGCGACACCCGAGACGATCGAAACCAGGGTGCTCTTCCCCGCCCCGTTGTCGCCGACGAGCGCAAGCACCTCGCCGCGTCGAAGCTCGAGCGACACACCCCGCAGCGCAGTCACAGGCCCATAGCGCTTGACCACATCGCGCACGGATAGCACCACTGCGTGATCCACGAGCGCCGCGCCGGCGGCCTCTGATCCCCTCATTACCGTCTGGCGGGAATCACTCATGTCGTGGTTCCGGCGGGCTCGGCCTCGCGGACGCCATCCTGGTCGGTCTCGGCCGACTCAGGAGGCGCTGCCATCGGCAGACGCTCGATGCGCTGATAGAGAACGTCCAGCCCGGCGGCCATCACGAGCGCCGCGCCGATCGCCAGATCGGCGACGTACGGGCCGACGTTGATCAGAGTCAGCCCGTTATCAAGGACCCCGATGAACAGGATGCCGGCAAGTGTTCCCCACAGGGACCCGCGGCCGCCGCTGAAGGCGACCCCCCCGAGCAGGATCGCCGTGAGCACCTGCAACTCCAGCCCCACCCCGATCTGGACCGAGGCACTGTCGAGCTGCGACGTGATGATCAGCCCGCCCGCAGCGGCGGCAAGGCCGGAGAGCACGTAGATGATGCACGGCAGACGACGGGTCGCGACGCCGACCGCCTCGGCGGCGTCTCGGTTGGAGCCGATCCCGATCAGATGTCGGCCGACCGGAGTCTCATACCAGCAGTAGGCACCAAATAGGAAGACGACGACGAAGATGACCACCGGCACCGGGACGCCGGCCACCTCACCGTTTCCGAGCACGGCGAACGCCGACCCAAAGCCGTAGTGAGTCTGATCCGACGTGATCGTCTGCGCCAGACCAGCAGCCCCGGCGTAGCCGCCGAGCGTCACGATCACCGGCGAGAACCTCAGGTAGGCCACGAGCACGCCGTTCATCAGGCCCCATAGGCCTCCGACCGCGAGAGCTCCCACGATCGACAGCCCCAGCGGCCACCCCCAGACCTTGTCGAAGATTCCCATGCACGCCGCCGCCAACCCTGCGACCGAACCAACCGAGAGGTCGATCATGCCCGAGACGAGCAGCATCGCCCCCGGAACCGCAACGATCCCAAGCACGGACACCTGCAGCAGGACAACCAGCAGGTTCGAACGCGTCAGGAAGTGGCTGTTGGCGAACGTGAAGTACGTGCCGAGCGCGAGCAGGGCGACAAACAAGCCGCCGCCCTGAGCTGCACTCAGCCGTTGCAACACCACGTAGTTAGTGCGCAATCCGGAACGACGACCGCTCACGTTCGCCAAGGCACGTTACCTCCCCTCGGATACGGGTGAGATGGTGCTCATCCCTCCAACTCTCGGGGCTAGAGCTCTTTCAGGAGCTTCTTCCCGAGCGCCTGTGTCTGCTGGTCGACCAGGACGTAGGGGAAGTTGATCTTCGTCGGACCCTTGCCGATAACGGCGTTGATCGTCGCATTGACGGACGCTTCGCCGATCTTGACTGCGTCGAGCGCGCCCGTGGCACGGACCGGACTACCTGCGAGGGCCTGCTTGATCACCGGCGCTGAGCCGTCGAACCCGCAGATGAACATGTCCTTCGTCTGCTTGGCGCTCGGGTGCGTCTGCAGAAACGCGTGGAGGCAGCCGTCACAGCCCTCATCGGCGATGCAGATGAACACGTCGATGTCCGGATTAGCCTGCAGCATCGACTGAGCGGCGGGGAGCGTGTCGGGAGACAGCACGCCCTCGTGCTGCGCGACAACCTTGGCGCCAGGCGCGACCTTCTGCAGCGCCTTGACTGTGCCGCCGATCCGCTGACGGCCGGTGAGCTGGACCTGGTGGGTGAGCAGCGCGACCTGTGCCTTTCCGCCCAATGTCTTGTTGACCCAGTGTCCCGCGTAGGTGCCAACCAGCTTGGCCCCCTGGAGGTTGTCGAAGATCACCCAGCCGTCGACGTGCGGTAGCGCGTTATCCGAGTAATCCAGGAACTTGATGCCTTGGGCGTGCGCGCTCGCGATCAGCGGCTGCATCGACTGGTTGTCGAGCGGGAGCACGATGATGCCGGCGACACCCTCCCCGATCCAGGTCTGGATCTCCGAGACCTGCGCGTCGAGCTGCGAGTTTGCATGGCTCTCCAGGAGCTGATACCCGCGCGCTTTTGCGGCCTTCTGCGCGCCGGCCATCAGCGGCTGCCAGATCGAGGCGGTTGTGTCGGGCTGACTGAACCCGATCATCTTCGACCCCGACGATCGGCGAACGCGATGTGCGATCGACTTCGCACCCGCGGGACCGGCCATTCCCAGAGCCGCGAGGGCGGCTCCCCCGGCGGCTGCCCCGCCGAGCAAATCTCGACGGCTCAGTGGTCGTCCGAGCTCATCCCGTTGCTGCACGTCTTGCTTATCGCTCATCGCGATCCTCCTCGTTGGCGCTGACGAACGCGACGTCCGAAATGCGGCAACTGCCGGACATCATGTTCGGAGGTCGTCATTATGTAGATACAGGTGGAAATCTTCAACAGCGCTCTGGTTGAGGGGGCACTGTGACGTCGTACATCTGGCCACTGAACCCGCGCGGGTCAGGCCCGCCGCCGTTCAACTAGAGCACGGTGTCCATGCTCGGCCAGCAGATCCGCCCCGCTATCGCGAGCTCGTTGGCGGCGCTGGTGTCCCGAAGCCGCTCGTCGCGATCGGCCTCGAGTATGCGATCTCCCTCGTCGGCGTGGAGTCCGCGCAGACCGGGGTTCGGCAGTTCGCCGATCCGGCGAAGGCTCAACGATCGTTGGGTCGAGGTCTCCACCGCCTGACGGGAATGCGCGCCGAGACCAGGCCGGGTGGGAGGGCGGCCCGCTCGAGCAACTCCGGCGAGCAGCAAGTAGAACGGGATCGGCGTGCCCCGATCGATCGTTACGTCGACGGTTGGGCGATTACTACCGGTTCCAGTTCGTTGTAAGCGATCGCGTTGTCGTTCGGCACCAAAGTTCATCGAGTCAGCAGCGTCTATCTACGACACGCCCGCGTCTGGTCTGTGGAGCGCGTATCCTGCGACGATGGAGGAGCGTCGGGACGTGATGGCGGGCAGCAATCTGGTTCCGCTCCCTCTAGCTCGGACAGCCGGCGCCATGGACGGTAAGCCTTGCGTGTCGGTATGACAGATCGATGATCCGCCGCTTGGATCACCTGGCAGTTGCGGTGTCCAACACCGAGACAGCTCTCACCTATTTCCGAGATGCTCTGGGTCTCAAGGTTGTCACGGTGGACGAGCCTCCCGGATTAGGGCTCAAGCTGACCTATCTCGACATCGGAAACACTTACCTGCAGCTGGTGGAGCCACTGGAGGTGGAGCATCCGCTTGCGAAGTGGTTAGCTGAACACGGCGACGGCCTGCATCACATCTGCTTCGGCGTCGACAACGTCACCGAGGAGCTTCGCCGCATCGGCCCCGCGGACGCCCATCTGCCACCTGTTGGCAGTGGTCGAGGCCGGCCGGCCGGCTTCCCCGCAGGTGACCCTAGGCACGGCGTGCGGGTCGAATGCACACTGTTTGATCGGGATCTGGACGTTGAGGCATCTTCCGGGATGCTTGGTCGGTAAATCACTGCTTTATACATACGCCGCTGGCTCGTTCAAAGTAGTGGTATGCAGGCGTCGCCCAAGCAGTCAGCGCAACAGTTTTGAGCCCGGCCGAGGAGCGGCGTCAGAGGCACAAAGCGCGGCGATCTGTCCTCTCTTCGCCGCGGGGAAACGACCGCCTAGTCGCGTAGTGATCGAGCCTAACCAGAACCCCCGGAGATCCGTCCGGCCGTTGAAATCAGAGCCTCCACGAGCCCGGCGAGGCCATAGCCGATTAGGTTACATCCAATCCCCATTGCTTGTGAACCAGTTGAGCCCAGGTTGCCGGCCAGAGAAACTCGTCTGTGACCCACGGCGCGGGCGGATCTGCAGACACGCGTGCGAGCGGACGTCCGCCCACGAGGGTTTGCGTGTTTCGGAGCATGACCTTTCCGGTTCGCGCGTCCATCTTGACATCGTGGAAAACAAACTCTCTTTCAGTCAATTCGAAGAGGGCTATATCCGCCGGTGCTCCCGGCTTTAGCGACCCGAGGCCATCCGGCAGACCCACGACTTCAGCCGGCCGTATCGTGGTCGCCTTCACTACTTCGTCCAAATCCATACCAAGGCACAGGAATTTGCTCATGCAGGTAGGCAGATCGAACATCGGCCCACGGATGCTCAACTGATGGATGTCTGTCGAGATCACGTCCGGCATCCACCCCGCACCGATTAGGTTCTCTGCGATGTCAAACGACAGCGCCCCGGAGCCGTGACCGACGTCCAGGATCACGCCACGGTCGAGTGCCCTCTTTGCTGAATCCCGCAGCTGTCCCCTGTCGTCGACTAACCTCATGCCATGAGGCGTGAAGCAATGGGTGATTATGTCGCCGTCTTTTAGGAATTGAAGACAATCGTCGATGCTGGGAGGTCCTGAGGCGATGTGCATCATCAACGGAAGACCACATTCGTCGGCCGCCCGTCGAGCTCGCCGCAACGGTTCAATCCCAGACTCTGCAACTGTCGTCGCACCCATTCTGACTTTCACGCCAACGACGAGGTCCCGATTCAGGTTGCAGACGCGCTGGAACACGTCCGTGTCACAATACTCAAGGTTCGCCAGTTCATAATCTGGGCCCACGAGGCCGATGTACGAGATGTTGAGGAACGTATAAATCCGGGTCTCCGCGACTCGGACGACGGATCGGCGAAAGCCTTCGAGCGTCATCGCGCCAGGTGAGCCGGCATCGATCCAGGTAGTCACTCCTGTGCGCGCGGCTATCGGATCTGGACGCACACCCCAGAATGTCGAGCCATGGAATACATGCGTGTGTAGATCTATCAGCCCCGGCGTGACGATCTGGCCCGAAGCATCGAGCACCTGAACGGCTAACTCCGAAGCCAAAGCCGGCGCGACCTCGGCGATCCTTCCGGCAACGATTCCGACGTCGAAGAGACCTCTAGTGTTGGTCGCCGGGTCTACGACCTCTCCACCCTTGACCAGTAGGTCGTACACGCTTTCTTCTTTCTCCGGGTTTGCCGCTTGGTGTCAAGCACGCATGACTACGACGACACAGCAGTTGACTGCATAGCGCGGCCCGGAGCTCATTCAGGCTCGAGCGTGGGTGGGTCCTCGTAGGAGCGAACGGACAGAAGCTTGCCGCTGCGGACCGTCACCACGTTGATACCTCGTATCCGGTGGCGGTACCCGGCGCCATCGACCAGCACAGCGTCAAACTCGATCGCCGAACTGTCGCCTAGCGGGAACTCCCGGATGATCTCCACCTCTAGACCGGGATAGGCGGCGACGCTCTGCTCATAGCAACTGCGGATCTCGGCATGCCCGCTCGCGCGGCGGCCCGGTTCCTCATAGACCGCGTCCGTGTGATAGTGATCCATCACGGCGTCGACATCGCGGGCGCACTCGGCCTTCCAGTAGGAGCGCGAGACCCCCAGAGGGGTTGTGTCGTTGTCCATACGTCCGTATCTCCTAGAAGATCGCGATCGGGTTCCACGGGCAGCCGGTGCCGCCGGGAAGGCGGAGTGGCAGGCCGACGACCATAAACTCGTGCCGACCCTCCTCCTCGCAGGCCGACACGAGCTCCTCAAACTGGAGGCTGTCGGACACGAGCATGCCCATAGCCACCACCTGCAACGGGTGGATCGGATAGGTGACGCCGTCCACCACGCTCGGAACGGCCTCACCGTCGCCATCGGGCAGGAACGCCGCGATCCTCTTTTCGTGCATCCACTGAACCGCATCGACGTGCAGGCCGGCCTTACCCTCACCCCCCGGGGGATAGCCGTTGTCCCACGCGCCAAGCTCGAGCCGGCGCCGGTGATGGCCGGTTCGAAACACGAGGATGTCGCCCTCGCCGACCTCCACGCCCTGTGACCTGGCGCAGTCGTCCAGTTCGGCAGCGGTGACCGCCTGTCCAGGCTCCAGCCACCTCACGCCGCGCAGTTTGGGGATGTCCAACAGCACGCCGCGCCCGACGACACCGGTGTGATAGGCGGCGATGTCCTGCGCGGTGGCGCCTGTGCTGGGTAGCACCTCGTCGGCCAGCTTGCCGTTATAGGTGAGTCCATCGTAGGAGATGTGACAGAGAGCGTCAACGTGCGTGTGGCAGTCGCCGTGAGCCGCCATGCCCAACCAGTCGAGCCCGAAGCCCACTTTGCTGCCGTCGACAGCAACGTCATGGCCCTGGACGACAAACAACATCGCCTGCCGGGGGTTGTCGGGGCCAGCCACCTTGTTGATCGGGATGGCCATGGAGACGCGCCGTCCGGATCGGACGAGCCCGGCCGCGGCCCGCACCTTCTCCGGAGTCACGTAGTTGAGAGTGCCGAGTTCGTCGTCGGCGCCCCATCGTCCCCAGTTCTTCACCGATTCGAAGACGCGCTCGAATTCCTCGACAGAAACCTTCCTCCCAGTGCTCATGCCGCTCTGTCCCCTGTCGTCTGAAACGGACACGCCCGTGGTCAGACCGCGCCGACCAGTTGATACCGGTCAGCCAGCTCCAAGATGTGGGTGCGCATCCGCTCGGCGGCCAGCTCGGCGTCGCCATCACGAACGGCCTCGTAGAGCCCTTGGTGTTCAGACAAATCCCACTCAGCAAAGCCGTCGAGGCTGTAGATCTTCGGCGCCCGCTCCATCGTTAACCCCACAAATGACTGCACGATGGCCACAAGGATCTCGTTGTGGGCGGCCTCCGCAAGGAGCACGTTGAAGTTCGCGGCAACATCCAGAAGACCAGAATCCGGCTTGGATATCCGCTGCTTCTGATCGGCAAGAGCGTTCATCAAGCGCCGCAGATCATCGTCGTCCCGACGCTTGGCTGCGAGACGTGCTGCCTCGACCTCCACCACCAGCCGGGCCTCGATGAACTCCTTCGTGACACTACGGTCAAGCGCCGCCTCAAGCGATCCGGAATCGTCCTCGACCGCGGCTCGGTCCGCAACGAATACGCCCTGCCCGTGACGGATCTCCACGACGCCCATCAACGCAAGCCCGTTGAGCGCTTCGCGCACCGTCGAGCGCCCGACCCCGAGCTCCGCGGTGAGCGTGCGCTCCGACGGAACCCGCGTGCCGGCGGGAAGCCCCTTGATTGCATCGAGCAGCTGCTCCGCGACCGCCTCTCTCAGCTTCTGTCGAGGTACCTGTGACAGTGCAAGTTCCGGTGCCGTATTACTCATCCGAGGCCTCCCAAGTTTCGACCTCGAACGAGCTGAAGCCGTGGTCGACGTTGGTGTTGCCGACATAGAAGTTAAAGCCAATGCCGGGAGCGCCATCTTCAAACACTTCGTCCTCCACCGAGATCACCTCGACGCCGTTGATGTACCCCTTGATGCGTGTACCGACCATCGAGGCCTCGACGATGTCGCCGTGTTTGACGCCGTACGACTCTCCAGTACGGCGAGCCAGCGAGGTCCAGTCGCCCACGGGGCCATTCCACCGAACAATCTCGGCATAGCCATGCTCCCCGGTCAACGCCCGCCAGAAGATCTCATAGCCCGTGCACACATTCGGCCGGATTGCGCTGCGCAGCCGGCACTGCACCTCCTGGAAGTACTCCTCGGTCGGATTCCGGCAGAACACCACTGCCTTCGCGTGCTGGTCGGGGCCCCATGCTCCGGTGAGGATCGCTGACGGGTCGTCGTAATCGCCCTCCGGATTGGAGGCATCGTGCGAAGCCTGCAGATTACCCTGTTCGACGCGACGCTCGGCGGCGGTCATGCGGCTCACCTCGCCGTGG
This sequence comes from uncultured Solirubrobacterales bacterium, assembly GCA_963805095.1. GTDB lineage: Bacteria > Actinomycetota > Thermoleophilia > Solirubrobacterales > Solirubrobacteraceae > Palsa-465. The sequence goes on along the minus strand of CAWDSW010000003.1, from coordinate 401,865 downwards.
GCGTAGCCGCCCGCGCAGACGACATCGATCCAATCGACACCGTCCTTACGCCCATTCAACCACATGCCGCCTTCCGATATGGGGTTCTCGGACGACGCAAAGTCAGTGCGGTACGACCTGACCATCTTCATGCTCCAACCTCCTTTGTGACCGCAGCCGGTTCCGAAGTGACCTCGGCGTTTTCGTCGGCGATCTGCTTTGCACTTTCGAACCAATCATGGCTTCGGGTGCGCAACACGATCAGCACGCCGACGCCCGGCAGGAACCACGTCCAGCGGATCTCGGGGGACAATTGTATGGCGATGCCCGTAGCGGCGAGAACGATCGGCCCAGCCAACACAGCTGGACCGCGCTCGCCCCCAACCGCAAGAAATGACTGAACCGCCACCAGGCGCCGGGGACATAAACTCCGATTCGCCACCGGGCGCGATTTCGTGGTTAAACATTTACGGCCCGCTTACTCAGTTCAACGCCGAGGTCATACACCTGCAACTTGTTCGCGACGACGCGTTCGACCGCTGCGACCTGAGCACGGTGCAGCGCGGCCACTTGTCGGCCCGAGAGCAACTCGGGCATCTGCGCCTGCGTGACCTCGAGGTATGCAGACCGAAGCTCCGTATTGACGTTGATCTTCGAGATCCCGCGCTTAATCGCATCTCGGACCATCGCGTCAGGGATGCCAGACGCTCCATGAAGCGACAGGGGTACGGACGTTGCACGAGTGATCTCCTCGAGGCGGTCCAAGTCGAGGTTCGGCGGGTGTAGGTAGATGCCGTGAACGTTGCCGATCGAAACCGCAAGGCACTGGGCGCTGGTGCGCGCGACGAAGCTTCGGGCTTGCGTGGGCTCGGTCAGGGCGCCGGCGGCAGCCGCCTGCGCGACATCCTCGTCCCCACGGATCGTTCCGAGCTCGGCCTCCACGGATGCGCCGCTGCTGGCCGCGAGCTCGACAGCGCGGGTGATGAGGGCGACGTTCTGCTCATACGGCAGCGCTGACCCGTCGGCCATCACCGCGCCGGCGCCGGCGGCCAGGGCGGACTCGATCAGCGCGATGCTGTCGCAGTGATCCAGCTGGATGCAGGCACGCGCCTCCGATCGGGCCGCGGCCGCGACGACCGCCGCGAGCAGCAGATCGCCGTCGCGACCGGCATAGGATTGGGCTCCGATCAAGATGATGACGCCGGCCTCCGCGGCTGCCGCGGCGTGTAGGACGGCGGCCGTCGTCTCCATGTCGTAGACGCTGAAGGCACCGACTGCGGTTCCGTCGGCGCGTTCGGCAAGCAGCTGCGAGAACGGGGTCAGCAAGCTCGGGCCTCCGCTCGTGCCGTGGCCACGGTGATCATCGTCACGAGGTCTGCGAGCAGGCCAGGATGGCCGACGTTGCCCGGGACGATGGCGAAGGCGCGCCCGTTCGGAAGCCGCCACAGCGCCACTCCTGGATAGATCGGCCCCACGACCCGGGCGGCGTCCGCGTCAAGGCCGTCGCGGGCCGTGACGGCCGAGGTGATGCCGCCCTTGGCGATCACGACGCCAACTGGTACGCGGCGCGCGATCTGCGCAAACCTGGTCGCGATCCGTCGCTGGCTGAGGGTGTCGAACAGCGCCGGGTCGCGCGTCCGCTCGGTCGCGATCACGGCAAGGCCATCGCGCTCCAGTCGCGCCTGCGCTTCCTGTGAGAGGCGCTCGACCTCGGCTTCCCAGTGCTCACCCACGAGCTCTGCCACGCGCGCCGTCAGGACGCCGGGATACAGCCGCCCGAGCTGTTCGATCTGTGCGGTCGAAGTCGCAACGAACGACCCGCACAGGACCAGGACACCAGCGTGGCCCGACGGGACCGGTGACAGTGTCGAAGACCTCGTTCCGGTCAGCGTCGCGACGAACGCGGGCGCGCAACGAACGAACACCGACGTTCCGAGCGCCTCGGCTCCGACCAGCCCTTCGGCGATGACGAGCAAATCGTCCTCGGTCTCGGCATCCGGGATGACGACGGCCGGGCGCCCCACCGCGGCCGCCGCGCCGAGGGCCTCGGCGACTGCGTCGGCACCCTCCGACGACCGCAGCCGACCGAGCGCGACGGTGACGGCATCGTCGGCCGAGAAGCGACCGCCGCTGCGTTCTGACGCCCACTGACTCAGGACCGCGCTGGAGTAGGCAAATCCCGCGTCGCGTGCGTATTCGGTCCGGTGGAGGGGGACACGCTCGCCGTCTCGCTCCTGTAAGTGAATGCCGCCGATCGTCACGCGACCAGCCGCCGGAAGCGCCGGCACGAGTAGCAGCGGGATCGCGTTTTCGTTCGGCGCAACGGCGGACCGCAGTGCGTTGTATTCCTCCCACAGGTGCGCGCGCAGCGTGCTGTCGCCGCGCAGCACGAATCGAGCGTCAGGGAACCGCTCGCGTGCCGCGGCTGCCGCTGAGCCGACCAGCTGGGCGGCCTCGGGAGCGTCGTGTGCGCGTGAGTTCGTCAGTACGTGGACGGCCGGATCATCGGCGAGCACACCGTCCCAGGCCCGGGCGCTGCTCCAGTCCAGCACAACGGGAACGTCGGCAACCCCTTGGGTACCGGTCGGGTCGTCGTCGAGAACGACCGTGATCACGACGTCCGGCTGGCGCTCTCCGCCAGCTCGGCCGCGATCTCGATGATCGCATCCTCCTGGCCGACGACGACGCGGCGCCTGCCGAGCTCGACGATGATCTCGCGTGGATCCAGCGAGAATCGCTCACCGGCACGGATCGCGTGCAGCAGATAGCTCGCCGGCACGGCTGCCATGCCCATCGTGATCGACAGCCGGTCGAGCGCGATTGGCCGTTGCATCACCTCGCCACGAACGATCTCGTCAGCCACGTCCTGAAGGGTCCAGAGATCGATGCCGGTCTCAACGCCCATTCGCTCCAGCACCGCGACGAGCGCCTCCGTCTGGGTGTTGCCAGCGCCGGCACCCAGACCGGCAAGCGACGTGTCCACGAGTGTCGCGCCCTGCTCGATCGCCGCCACGGAGTTGGCGACGGCTAGCGACAGGTTGTTGTGCTCGTGAATGCCGATCTCGACGTCGGCCGGCAGGGCATCCCGCAGCGCTGCGATCCGGCGGCGGATGTCGTCGGTCAGGAACGCTCCAGCCGAATCGACGATCCAGATCGCCTGGCTGCCGGCATCGACCACAATCTTGGCCTGCTCGACGAGTCCCGCAGGACCGAGCAAGTGCGCGGTGTTGAGGTGGCTCTGGGCGATCATCCCCAGCTCGCGGGCGAGCCTGAGGTGCTGAATCCCGATGTCCGCCTCGGTGCAGACGGTCGAAACCCGCACGATCGACGCGCCGGCGTCGCGAGCTGCCTCGAGGTCGCGCTTGGTCCCGATGCCCGGCAGCAGCGCAACGGCGATGAGCGCGCGCTCGGCAACACCTGCAACCGCCGCCAACAGCTCGGTATCGGGGTGCAGGGGCCGTCCGTACTGGATCGAGTTCGAGCCGAGCCCGTCTCCGTGCCCGACCGCGATCGCCCACACCCCGGCGCTGTCAAGCGCCCGGCCGATGCGCGTCATCTGGTCGACGCGATACTGGTGGGCGATCGCGTGGGACCCGTCTCGGAGGGTCGTGTCGACAATCTTGACGGTCACCGGATCGCTCATCGCGACGCCTCCGCGTGAAGCTCAGCGACGCGCACCGCAGCCGAGGTCATGATGTCCAGGTTGCCCGCGTATGGCGGCAGGTTGTCGCCGGCCCCCTCAACCTCCACGATCACGGTTACGAGGCCATCCGAGAACAACGGCGGCGTGGTCAGCCGATAGCCCGGGACGTAGTTCTGAACCTTGGTCACCGCATCAGCCACAAGCGTCCTGATCAGGTCGTGATCGGAGCCGGCGACGTCGAGATAGATTGTGTTGCGCATCATCACCGGCGGATCCGCTGGATTGAGGATGATGATCGCCTTCGCTTCCGGCGCGCCCCCGATCGTCTTCAAGGCGCCCGCCGTCGTCGAGGTGAACTCGTCAATGTTCTGCCGAGTGCCCGGACCGGCGGACTTCGACGACACAGTCGAGACCGTCTCGGCATATCTCAGCTCCGCGCCGGCACTCACGGCCGCGACGATCGGGATCGTCGCCTGCGCGCCACAGCTGACAAGATTCACCTCGGGAGCGTCGCGATGCTCGGATAGGTTCACCGGGGGAACGACTGCCGGACCGATCGCGGCCGGTGTCAGGTCGACGCTGCGAATCCCACGTTCAGCCAGCAGCCGAGCGTGCTCCAGGTGGGCGTGCGCGGACGTCGCGTCAAAGGCGAGATCGATCTTGTCGACGCGTTGCAGGAGGTCGGCCAGACCCAGATCGGTGACGGTGTGACCGAGCTCGCGCGCCCTGCGCAGGCCGGCTGACTCCGGTTCGATACCGGCGACGCCGACCAGCTCCAGCAGGGGACTGCGGTCGACCTTGATCATCAGGTCGGTGCCGATGTTCCCGCTGCCGATAATCGCTACTCGCAAAGGTGAGGACGTCGAGGCGGTCATGCCGCCCACCTCTCCGCCATCCGAACCAGGGGCGACCGCGCGAAACGATCGAGACGGAACGGCTCGAGCATCTCCGGGCGCCGACCGGTCGCGACCATCTCGGCCAGAGCCCGGCCGGCAGTGGGAGCGAGCGTGACACCCTGCATCGCGTAACCGGTCGCGATGAACATGTTCGAATAGCGGTCGACACGATCGATCACCGGAAGACCATCGGCCGCGATCGGCCGCATGCCGGCCCACTCGTCCTCAATCTGGGGGGTCTGCCACGGTGCAAACGACTCGCGCGCGCCGAGCACGATCGAGTCGATCCGCCGCCGGTCCAGGCGACTGTTGATGCCGCTGAACTCCATCGTGCCCCCGATCCGCATACGATCAGTGAACGGAGTGCAGCCGACGTGGACGTCCACCAGCAGGATCGCGTGGGACGGCATGATCGTCGGGCGAATCGAAAAGCTGTACCCCTTCCCGGCTTGCATCGGGACCGAGACCCCGATCGAGGCCGCCAGTGCGGTCGTCCACGACCCGGCCGCGAGCACTACGGTTTCCGCGTCAAAGTCGCCTGCCGCCGTCCGGACCTGCGTGATGCGCTGATCGCGCGTCACCAATTCGATCACCTCGGCGCCCTCCAAGATCTCGACCCCATCTCGGCGCAGGACCTGTGCCAGGCCAGCGGTGAACGTGTCGGCCTTGACGTGCCAATGCTCGGATACCAGAAACCCGGCGGTCACCTTCGGCGACAGAGCCGGCTCGAGCTCGTGCAGCTCGGACCCTGTGACCAATTCGTCCGGTAGCTCGTATCCGAACTCGCGCATCGGAGCGAGCTTGTCGAGCTCCGCGCGAGCGTCGGCCGCGTTTCTGGCGGCGTAAACCATTCCCTGCTTGTGAAGTTCGAACTCCACGCCGTCGGCGCGCATGTCCTCGACCAGATCGAACATATCGCGCCCCAGGCGTCCGATCGCTGCGGTTCCGCGCGCGTGGTCGTGCGGGTTGCAGTAGGTCCAAAAGCGCAGGAGCCACGGCGCCAGTTGCTGCCACTCACGCGCGCTGAAATACAGCGGCGAGTCGCGGTCGAAGAGACCCCGCATGCCATATAGGGTGAGGCCCGGCTCCGGCAGCGGTCCCGCCTGGGCGGGGCACAACCACCCGCCGTTCGCGAACGATGAGCCGGACCCGACGCGATTGCTTTCGACGATCGTCACCTCGAACTCTCGCTGTCTCAGGTAGTAGGCACAGCACAACCCGGAGACCCCGGCCCCGACGATGGTGACTTTCCTCATTTCGATGTCTCCAACGCTGCGGTCACCTGAAGCTCCACCAACATGCCCGGCACTGTGAACCCAGTCACGACCGTTGTCCGTGCGGGGCGCGGCGGCTGGAACCGCTCACACCAGATCCGGTTCCACGTTTGAAAGTCCACCGCGTCCGCGAGAAAGCATTCGACCCGCACGACCTGATTCAAGGTGGCCCCAGCGGCGGCAAGCACCGTCTCGACGTCCCGCAAAACCGCCTCGGCCTGCTCCGTGAAGTTCTCGCTGACGACGCGCATCGTCACGGGATCAATCGGTGCGCGGCCGGACAGCAAGAGCAGGTCACCGACCCGGACCGCGTCTGAGATGACCGCCGAACCTGTGCCGAGCGTCGAACCCGCCCCGATGGTGATGTGCTCCTGTTTCAACACGTATCTGGTCCGATCACCAGATCAGTTTACCACTGGCCCTACACCCGAGCTCGCGCTGCCGTAGCGACCGAGGATCGGCCACACGTCGACAACCTCGTCGCCGTCGACGACGAAGTAGACGTCGTAGAGGTTCACGGTCGTCGGGCTGTAGCCGGGCATCAGCTCGACCCGGTCGCCCACATCAAGGGAGTGACCCTCGAGGACCTGCAGAGCCGTGTGCTCCTCGTGCACGAAGTGCTCGCCGTGCTCGAACCTGACAACGGCCTTGCCTCCGACCACCTCCGGCGGCACCCGATCGATCCCGATCGATTTGCGCCCGCAATCGACGACGACGAGATCGCCGGCACGCGAGAGGACCGTCGAGAGCACCGTCAGTCCCACCTCGAAGCCAGGCACGAGGTTGCGGTGAAACGCATCCATGAAGATGTATGAGCCGGCGTGAATCTCGGTGATCCGCGGATTTGCTCCGGTGATGTCCCAAGTCCCGAAGCCGCCACCCGCCACGACGTCGGTGCACAGGCCGTGCCGGTCGAACTCGTCCGCCGCGTCGACGAGGATCTGGTTCGCCGCGGTCGCCTTTTCGACGCGGACCTTGCGGTCAGGTTCCAGCATGCAGTGCCCTTCGTAGCCAAGCAGGCCCGCGAGCTGGAGTCCGGGCGTTCTCTCGATCCGCTCGGCGAGCGCGACCGCTGCCTCAATCGAACGGACTCCCGAGCGGTGCAGGCCAACGTCGATCTCGACGATGACGTTGATCGTGCTGTCGGCAGCCTTCGTGGCTGCCGACAGCTCCTCGGCGTTTGCCTCGCTGTCGACTGCGGTGATTACCCGCCCCAGGCCGGCGATCCGCGCCAGCTCGGCGGCCTTGACGGGTCCGACGACCTGGTTGGCGATGAGCACGTCGGACAGTCCTGCATCGACCATCGCGGAGGCCTCCCACACGGTCGCCGTGGTCAAGCCGGCTGCGCCCGCGTCGAGTTGCATCCGGCCCAACACCGGACTCTTGTGAATCTTGGCGTGGGGGCGAAGCGCGGCGGGCAGCGTGTCCATTCGCCGTGCCATCTCCGCCAGATTGCTCTTGACGCACGGAAGATCGAGGATCAGCGCCGGCGTCGGAAGCTCGTCTCGCGCGCTGCCTATCAGCTGTTGCGGGATCTCGAGGCTCGGATTCGTCGTCATGATGCGCTCCCTGCAGCCTCGATGCCGCCCTCCGGCAGGACCTGTCCGCCATCGATGACGATCGCCTGTCCGGTGATGTAGGCGGCTTCCTCGGAAGCCAGGAACCGCACCACCCAACCCACCTCAGCCGGCTCGGCGAGACGCCCGACCGGGATCGACTTGACCATCTCGTCGATGAACGCCTGACCGAATGCCTCGATCCCGGCTGTCCGAACGTTGCCCGGCTGCACAGCGTTGACGGTGATTCCATCGGCGACGAACTCAAGGGCAGCGCTGCGCATCAGCCCGAGCAACGCCGCCTTGGATGCCGCATAGTGGCTGAGGTTCGGAGCGCCGACAATCGCACCGGTGATCGAGGACGTCAGCACGATCCGACCGTACCCCTGTTCTCGCATCGCCGGAATACACGCCTGAATCGAATGGACGACGCCCCTGACGTTGACGGCCATCACGCCGTCCCAGTCTGCCGCGCTCATGTCGTCCAGCGACTTGACCGGGTAGATACCGGCATTGGCGCAGAGAATGTCCAGGCGGCCGTATTGCGCCAGGACGTCGTGCGCCATCTTGTCCATCGATCCGCGGTCGGTCACGTCGCCCTGCACGGCGAGCGACTTGCAACCTGCGCTCGCGAGCGCTTCGGCCGCGGCCGAAGCCGCGCTGAGATCGATGTCCGCAACGACTACCGCGGCGCCTTCCTGGGCAAGCACCTGGGCGATTCCCTCACCTATTCCAGCAGCCCCGCCCGTGACGACGGCAACCCTGCCCTCGAGGCCCTTCATTCGCGGCTCTTAGTCGTCCCAAGTCTCAACTTCGAATGAAGTCAGCCCGTGATCGACGTTCGTGTCTCCTGCACCAAAGTTGAACCCGATGCCGGGCCCCCCCTCCGTGAACACCTCGTCGGTGACCTCGATGATCTTGACGCCGTTACGCCACCCTGTGATGATGTTGCCCACGATCGACGCCTCGATCAGATCGCCGTCCGCGACGCCGTACTCTGGACCGACGTGGACGCCGAGGACCGTGAAGTCACGAACGGCGCCGTTCCACCGAGCCACCTGCACGTATCCGTCCTTGTTCGGCAGGCACCGCCAGAACACCTCATAGCCGGTGCATACGTGCGGCTCGATCGCGCTCCGCAGCCTGATCTCGACCTCCTGCCAGTAGACATCGGTCGGGTTGCGGCTGAAGACGCGTGCACGACCGTGCTGATTCCGCCCCCACTTGCCGGCCAGGATCGCCGTGGGATCATCGTAATCCGCGTCGTCGTGGTAGATGGCCTGGATTTCCTCCTCGGTGAAGTCGCTCGGCTGCCGCTCGCGGTCTGTATTGACCCACGGTGCCCTGCTCACGTCGCCAATCGCGAGCCCGCCCGTGCTCTTGATGTCCACCCAGTCGATCCCGTGTGTCCTGCCCTGGACCCAGATGCCACCCTCCGACAGCGGATCCTCCTCAGCTTGGAATTTCGTGGCGTACGACCGCGTGATTGAACGCGCAACAACCTCGGACACATCGGCTCCTTTAGTCGAACTGGTCTGATGACCAGGGGAGCAGCTTAGCGCAACAACTACGATGCCGCCGAGGTCTCCGGACCGGGAGCAGACCACGACGCTGAGCGGCGTGCCGGGCAGAGGCCAAGAGGCCCAGCCAGGGCAGTTTCATGCCCCTTGCGTACCTTCCGACCGACGCCGCAAGTCTGACATTCAGCGTAGTCTCCGGCCGCTGTCCAGATGATCTCGGGGCTTAACCTGAGGCTCGGGTGTCGGCCAGCGCGTGCTACTCAATCGCGTCGTCGGAGGAACTGGTATGTCGGAGGACAGAGAACGCGTTTGCGCAGTGACCGGGGGTGGGCGAGGAATCGGCGCCCGGATCGCCGAGCGTCTAGCCGAGATTGGTGCAAGCGTTGCCATCGCGGACATCGACGCTGAAGCTGCAGACGCGGCCGCCGCAGCGATCCGGCGCAGCGGTGGCAGCGCGATCGGAATCGGCTGTGACGTTGCGAGCCGGACGAGCGTCCGCTCAGCCGTCGCGGCGGTCGTCGACTGGGCCGGCCGACTCGACGTGATGTTCAACAACGCTGGGATTGCCCAGACGAAGCGATTCTTGGACGTCACAGAAGCCGAGTTCGAGCGGATCATGCGCGTCAACGCGCTGGGGGTGTTGATTGGCACCCAGGAGGCGGCCTCGCAGATGATCAGACAAGGGGACGGAGGCCGCATTGTCAACACCGCTTCAATCGCGGGCAAGATAGGAATGCCGCTGTTCGCTCCTTACTGTGCGAGTAAGTTCGCGGTCGTGGGATTGACACAAGCGGCTGCGCGTGCGCTTGCGCAGTACGGAATTCGCGTGAACGCGATGTGTCCGGGCGTCGTAACGACCAAGCTCTGGGAACAGCTCGACGAAGAGTTCATGCGTCTCGGCGAGACTGAGCGACTGGGTCAGGCATTGGACGAGGCCGGAGCCAACATTCTTGCCGGTCGATTGTCGGTCCCGGATGACGTCGCTGGCCTTGCAGTGTTTCTGGCGTCGCCTGCCGCTGACTATCTAACGGGCCAGGCAATTAACGTCGACGGTGGGATCGTGTTCCACTAAGGCAGCATGTCGGCGCTCGAGAGTCGCAGCTCACAACCGAGGGTCCGACACCAGCGCCCTGACCGACAAGCCGCGGTCGGCGCCGGAGCAGTTGGTCCGTCGCCGCTTGTTACGATACGGCCTCGTTTGGCGGCTAAGACTGTGAGCCAGCCGACCCACATGCGTCCAGCGGGGATCTCCTCATGACCAACTGCCAACCCATCCGAGTCCACCCCGACGCTCCACATTATCTTGAGTACCGGGGCAGGCCGATCATTCTCATCACATCTGCGGAGCACTACGGCGCCGTGATCAATGGTGACTTCGACCTCGTTACCTACCTCGACGCACTGGCCGCCTTTGAGATGAATTACACCCGGATCTATCCCGGCGCCTACTTCGAAACCGAAGGCTTTTTCGGCTGCGACGGCAATACACTCGGCCCCCGAGCGGGACGGCACGTTCTGCCGTGGGCGCGGTCGGGCACCGGTGAATACCCGCTTGGTGGCAGCCTGTTTGATCTCGATACCTGGGATCCCCAGTACTTTGAGCGGCTGCGGACGTTGGCTCGCCTGGCTGCAGACCGAGACATCATCGTTGAGATCTGCTTCTACAACGTCATGTACCCCCAAGTATGGGACTTCATGCCGATGAACGCCAAGAACAACATCCAAGGGGTCGGCGAGTGTGACTTCAGTCAGGTCCAGTCAGTTGCTAACACCGATCTTCTGTCTTATCAGGTGGAGTACGTACGGAAGATCGTCCTCGAGCTGAACGAGTTCGACAACATCATCTTCGAGATCATCGACGAGCCTGGCAATTACGGCGTCTCGCCCGAAGAATATTGCGTCTGGATCGACCACATGCTCGACGTAGTTCGAGGCGCCGAAGCCGGCCGCAGCAAGCGGCACTTAGTCGCCCAGCAAGTCCTAGGCACGATCGGTGGCGCTGGCGACTTCTCCCTCGATCCGCGTGTTGACATCGCTACCGGTCAGTACGTTCAGCGGATCAACGGCGGGCAGCTGGGCGGAATGCGGCTGCTTGATTCCATTTATCACCATGGCAAGCCGATCGAGTTCAACGAGTCGACCTGGTTTCCTGGGAACTACAACCAATCTGGGCCTGACGCTGACCCCGGACCGGATCCGATTTCCGGCTATCGTGCCGAGGCTTGGGAATTTGTCATCGGGGGAGGGGCCGCCTATAACCACTTGAACGCGTTATATACGGCTGAGAACCCGGGCGCACGTGGCACGGGCAACGAAGAAGTACTGACCTATCTCCAGAACCTCAGGCGCTTCATGAACAGGTTCGAGTACTGGAAGATGGCCCCAACTTTCATTTCGCGAGGCTGGAAGACCAATCTTTTCATGCGGTGCATCCATGAGCCTGGGCGACAATACGCCGTGTATCTGCACCATGCGACTCTAATCTCGAGCGAGCGATATCAGGCCGAGCCGGGCAACTACAGCGACGCGATCAGCATTGACGTCCCTGAAGGCAGCTACCGCGCAGAGTGGATTGATCCGCAGACACTGCGAATGGTCAGCGAGGAGCGTATCGAACATCCCGGTCTGCTCTTGAGGCTGGTTTCGCCCGAATACCGCACGGACATTGCTCTGCGTATGACTCGAGGTTGAAGCTCTTCGTGTCTGAACCGACGAGCGATGCGTCTTGCGCCGAGAGGTCGACTCTGCGCTTTGATGACCGAGTGGTCATCGTTACTGGCGCATCCTCTGGGCTGGGAGTTCAGTTCGCTCGCGCGCTCGACGCCGTTGGGGCGCACGTGGTGCTCGTGGCGAGGCGCGAGGCGCAGCTGAGGTCACTTGCGCGGGAGTGCAAATCGGCCTTGGTCGTGCCCTGCGACGTGACCGGCGAAGGATCTGCGCAGGACGTGGTTGACGCGGCGGTCGACGCGTTTGGGCGGATCGATGGGCTTGTCAACAATGCCGGGATAAACAAAGTCGCTGATGCGCTAGAGGAAGACCTTGGAGACTTTAGACGCATAATCGAGGTGAATCTGGTTGCGCCATTTGCGCTGAGCCAAGCCACGGCTCGTGCCATGAAGGACTTCGGTGGGGGTGCGATCGTAAATGTTTCGTCGATCTCCGGACTTGTTGCGCTGAGGCCATTTCCGGAGGCAGCGTATGTGTCCTCCAAGGGAGCCCTGAATGCGCTGACGCGCGAACTCGCGGTGCAATGGGCGCGGTACAACATTCGCGTGAACGCGCTGGCACCAGGCCCGTTCACGACCCCCATGACCGCTGATACGTTCGAACCCGGCGGGGCGCTGGGCGAATGGATGGAGGCGCGAGCACCAGCCGCCCGCCCGGGACGCGACGGTGATCTCGACACGATTTTGCTCGCGCTACTGCATCCGTCGAACTCGTACCTCACCGGACAAACGATCGTCGTCGACGGCGGACTAACAGTCTGCTAGATGTCGGCGACACTGGTCTGATGACCGGGCGATCAGCTTAGTGAATGAACGACGATCGGGCAACCTCGCTCCATCGGCGAATCCCGGTTGCCGCTTGACATCCCAGCGAGCGCTTAGCTAACCTGCTGAGCCGATGATCAGACCATTGGTCGGCGACGCGCGTGGAGGCCTGCGTGTGGCATCCGGGGCACGGATTAATCCGGGGCACGGATTACGGTTGCGTTTGGTTGTGTTTGGAATTCGCGTGAACCAAGGTCATAAGCCCGGGACGGGTTGACATTCTGGCTATATTGCTCCGACCTTGGAGGAGGGGGATCGCGTCGAGGAGGCAATTCGGCAACGTTCTCAAAGGTTTGTCAATGGCGTCGAGCTGGTTTCGGTGGCCGAGGACGCACTCGGCAGTTGTTCCAGCTGAGACGCATGGTCAATCAGTTCGCAATGGCTGCGGCTGGGCAGCTCCTGCCCACCGGGGTCAATGGAGGAGGGGATCGTTCTATGAGTCGCTTTATCTCGTCGGAGGAATCGTCGAAGGACGCTTGCTCCGATTCCGGTTTCGCGCCCATCACGGGGCGTGATAGCCGTCGCTCTGCTCACTTCGCATTCCAGCAGTTCCTGCGTCGCCGGAGGCCCCGGATGGTGGCCACGGTGATCGCCGGACTAGCTGTTGCCGTCGCAGCTTCCGGTACCAGCGCCGTCGCCAAGAGTGCGTCGGGATCGGTGCCGCCGGGGGGCAAGCGAGGCGGGACGCTGAACTTGGCATCGTCGTGGGGCGAACCGACGGGGCTCGTCCCGTGGACCACGAACGGTGGTAACCAGGACGATTTCTGGCAGGAGCAGGTCTATGATCACCTCGTGGATCTGCTGCCGGGCAGTGATACGCCCCAGCCAGGGCTGGCAACGTCGTGGCACATCTCCAAGAACGGACTTACCTATACGTTCCAGCTTCGCAAGGGGACGAAGTTCTCGGACGGCACCCCAATCACGGCGAAGGACGTGAAGTTCTCGCTCGATCGCATGATCGACCCGAAGATCCAGGCGACCTGGAACTTCCTCTACAAGACGATCAAGAACTTCGCGATCACCGGTCCGCATACCATTGTGATGCACATGAAGCGGGTCGACGTGGAGGTCCTCAGTGCCCTGATGCTTCCAGGAGCGGGGATTTATTCCGAGAAGGCGTTCGATCAACTCGGACAGGCAAAGTTCGTGCAGCATCCGGTCACATCGGGCCCGTTCATGATCAAGGACTGGATCAAGGGCCAGGAGCTCCAGCTCGCCCGCAACCCCTACTACTGGAAGACCGGCGAACCGTACCTCGACGGGGTCAATATCCTCGATATCCAGGATCCGAATGCCCGGACGCTGAAGGTCGAGTCCCACGAGGCGGACGTCGCCGAGGAGATTCCTTACGAGCAGGTCGCCGCGGTGCAGCACACTTCGGGCCTGACGGTTAAGCTTCACAAGGGCTTGGTCGGGTGGTACATGTTCTTGAATCACAAGACGGTCCCGGCCTTCAAAGACCACAATGTTGACCTGGCGTTGAACTACGCGGTGCCGAAGGCACGCATCAATCAGGCGGTTCTGGATGGTCTGGGGACGATCTCGAACAGCATGATGTTCCAGAACGGCGTCTTTTGGAACAAGAACCTCCCGCCCTACCCATTGGATTTGAGCAAGGCAAAGAGCCTCATGGCGAAGTCGGGCTTCGCGGACGGCTTCAAGTTCACCCTGTTCATTTCCAAGGGCGACGCCGAGAGCATCAGCACGGCGTCAATCATCGCCAATGCGCTGAAGCCGCTGAAGATCGACATGACGATTCAGCAGGTTCCGGACTACTTCAGCCTCCTGAACGAAGGGAAATACCAGGCGGTCATGACCGGGCCGCAGGATTTCACGGCCGACATCCCGGACGACGCGGAACACGCAAATATCTTCTTTGGCAACGATCCGTACTGGCAGAACTGGCATACGGGTTGGAACGATCCGGGGCTGAACAAGCTGGTCAGACAAGCCGACAGTACGTTCAATAACTCTGAGCGCCAGCGGCTCTACACCGAGATTCAGCGCAAGGCGATGGCTGATGCTCCTTGGGTTACGCTGCTCAACGCTCCTTGGGAGACGGCCGTGGCGAGCAACGTGAAGGGCTGGGTCACCCTTCCCACCGACTCGTGGGATCTCGAGCAGGTTTACTTCGCCAAGTAGTACGCAGCGCAGGTAAGGCCGGAAGAGTAGACCGATGATGAGGTTACTGGTACAGCGGTTGTGGCACGCTGTACCAGTCCTCTTCGCGGTCACGCTGTTTTCGTTCCTGCTGATTCGGCTGGCGCCGGGCGATCCGGTGAAGATCATGCTGGGCATTCATGCGACGCCGTCGACGGTCGCCTTCTGGCATCACAAGCTCGATCTGAATCGCCCGCTGCCGGTGCAGTACCTGCTGTTCCTGCGATCCATCGTAACTCTGAACTTCGGCGAGTCGATCTCGTTTCAGCAGCCCGTCACAGAATTGATCGGGAGCCGTATCGGCACGACGCTGGCGTTGATGGGCTTCAGCCTGCTGATCTCGATCGTGGTATCGATTCCGCTCGCGACCATCGCAGCGCTACGAGCGAACCGCGCGACGGATCATTCACTCAAGGTGTTGATGATGGCGACGTTCGCGATGCCCCCCTTCTGGATCGGGCTGAGCTTGGTGCAGATCTTCACCCTCAAGCTCGACTGGCTGCCCGCGTCGGGCCTCGGGCAAGGCTTTGGGCCATACGTGGAAAGCCTGATCTTGCCATCTGTGACGATCGCCCTTTTCACCGCACCCGTCCTCTTCCGCTCACTGCGAGCCACGATGGTCGAGACGCTGGGGGCTGAGCATGTCGTGGCGGCGCGCGCCCGAGGGCTGTCGGAGCCGCGGATCCTCAGACGCTATGTCCTTCGCAACTCTCTGACCTCGACCGTCACGATGCTCGGCCTGACGATCGGCTCGCTGATCGCCGGTACGGTCGTCGTCGAGAACGTCTTCGCGTTGCCTGGTCTGGGCAATCTGATCGTTCAAACGACCGCAGCGCGAGATTTCCCCGTGATCCGGGTGTTGGTGCTCCTAATCGGCGTGTGGGTCATCCTTGCCAATCTGCTGGCTGACCTCGCTAACGCCTGGCTCAATCCACAGGTGCGCAGGTGAGCGCCGCAGGGGAGATGGTCGCTGCTGGCGTGGTGCCCCGGCAACGCCTATTGAGCAGTGGCATAGGGGGCGGACGAGTCGGGCTCGCTGTGGGCCTTGTGATTGTGCTCGGCATTATTGTCGCCAGCGTCGCAGCGCCGCTTTTGCCATTCGCCAACCCGTACCACCAGAACTTTGCGGCCCTGCTTCAGCCGCCTTCATTGGCTCATCCGCTCGGGACAGACAACCTCGGGCGGGACATGCTTTCGCGCGTCGTGTATGCCGGACGCACGGATCTTCAGCTTGGCTTCATCTGCGCAACCCTGTCGATTGTGTTCGGGATGGCACTTGGGGGCATAGCCGGCTTCTATCGCGGCATATGGGCCACCGTGATCATGCGAACAGTGGACGCCTTCCTGGCGATTCCTTTCCTGATTCTCGTGATCGCCATCGTTGCGGGCATCGGGCCAGGGCTGACGGGCGTGTACATCGGGATCATCGTGATCAGCTGGACGATCTACGCAAGGATCACCTATGCGGAGATGCTCAGTCTGCGTGAGCAAGAGTTCATGCTGGCGGGCCGAACCCTCGGCTACAGCAACGCCCGGATTATCTTCCGCCACGCGCTGCCAAACCTCGTGCGGCCGAACCTCGCTTGGTATTTGTCCGACATCGTTCTTGACATCCTTGCCCTCACGACACTCTCGTATCTGGGGCTCGGGGTGCAGCCGCCGACGCCTGAGTGGGGGGCGCTGATCTCAGGCGGTCAGACCTACCTCTTCACCGCCTGGTGGATCTCGATATTGCCCGGTGCCGTCGTCGTCGTCGTAGGAATTGGTTTCTCTCTGATCGCAGAATGGATCACCGAGAATGTGGGCGGCCGAAGGCGCGTGGCCAAATGATGTCTCAAGAGACACGCAACGAGTCGCGTGTCGACCCGCGCGTCGACGGCGCGCTGCTCACCGTTGAAGCCCTCACCGTGGCATTTCCGAGTGAACGCGGGCGCATCCGGGCGGCGAACGGTATCTCGTTTGAGGTCCGGGCAGGCGAGACGGTTGGGATCGTGGGCGAGTCCGGATCAGGCAAGAGTGTGACGTTGCGGGCGCTGATTGGACTCGTGGCAGCCCCCGGCAGAATCGAGAGCGGAAGCGTCAGGTTTGACGGCCGAGATCTGAGCAGTGCAAAGCCAGCTGTGCTTCGCGCGATCCGTGGCAAAGAGATCGGGATGATCTTCCAAGATCCTATGGGGAGTCTGAACCCGCTGTTGAGGGTGGGCGACCAGCTCTGCGAGGTCCTTCGAGTGAACCTCGGCCTAAAACGACGCGCCGCGCGAGAAAGGGCAGCCGCGCTTTTCGAACGCGTGGGCCTTCGGTCCGCGCGCCTAGATGCCTACCCGCACGAGCTGAGTGGGGGCATGGCGCAGCGCGTGATGATCGCGATTGCGATCGCGACGCAGCCCCGGCTCTTGCTCGCCGATGAGCCCACCACCGCGCTCGATGTGAGCGTCCAAGATCAAGTCCTAACGCTGCTTGACAGGCTCCGGCACGAGGACAATATGGCCTTGGTGATTGTGTCCCACGATATGGGCGTGATTGCGCGTGCCTGCGAGCAAGTGGTGGTCATGTACGCCGGCTCAGTCCTCGAGCGAGGCAGTGTCGACGACGTGCTCACACGAGCTCGACACCCCTACACGAAGATGCTGCTCGCCACGGTGCCCAGCCTAGAGCCGAACACGAGCCGCCGCCGCCTCCTTGCAATCGGCGGGCAGCTGCCAGATCTTGCCACACTCGATAGGGGCTGCCCGTTTGCGCCACGCTGCTCCTCAGTCCTTCCTACTTGCGCCACGATGACCATCGCGCTCGACGCGCCGACCGGCCAACACGCCTCCGCATGCCCGATCGTTTAGGTGAGCGCGACGATCTGCTGGTCGTCGAGGGAGTAACGAAGTCGTTCGGTCCGCGCCGAGGCGTCCTCTCGTCGCGCGGTCGGACGCCGACGCCCCCGGTCGTGGCGCTGGATGACGTCAGCTTCCGCGTTGGCCGAACAGAGGTCCTGGGGCTCGTTGGTGAATCCGGGAGCGGAAAGTCGACGCTCGCCCGCTGCCTAGTTCGCCTGGTCGATCCGGACAGCGGGAGCGCGAGTTTCGATGGAGTTGACCTGTTTGCCGCAAGCGGTGCGGAGCTTCGATCCATTCGTCGTCGGATGCAGTTGATCTACCAGAACCCATATTCATCGCTGAACCCGACGATGGCGGTCGGAAGTGCAATTGGCGAGCCGGCGCGCGTGCATGGTCTGGTCGACAGCAAAGAGGCAGAGCGAGAGCTGGTTGCGAACCTGCTCTCCCAGGTTGGCTTGTCGCACACGGTCGCCACCCAGCGCCCTCGGGAGCTCTCAGGTGGTCAGCGCCAGCGGGTCGCTATTGCCCGCGCGCTTGCGGTGCATCCCGAGATGCTGATCGCCGACGAGTCTGTCAGCGCGCTCGACGTGTCGGTCCAAGCGCAGATCCTCAACCTCTTCGCGGATTTGACGGAAGAGCTGAAGCTGACAATGATCTTCATCTCTCATCAACTCGCGGTCATCGCGCATGTGGCCTCGAGCGTGGCCGTCATGTACCGTGGGCGCATCGTCGAGGCCGGCGCGACGGAAGACATCTTCTCGACGCCACGACACCCGTACACCGCGATGCTGCTCGCAGCCCACCCGGACCTCGAGCGACCGAAAAGAATGTCGGGTAACGAATCTCCCGCAGAAACAGTTGACGTCGCATCGTCTACGGCCGGGGGGTGTCCGTTTCGCAACCGCTGTGCGTATGCCCTTCCGATCTGTGCCGAGGCTGATCCCCCAGTCGTTGACCTCGACGCCGGCCATCTGTCGCGGTGTCACGTTACTCCGGAGCTACCGGGGCGAGAGGCGGCGCCGGTCCACGGCTAGCCGGTTCCGGCCTCCTGGCAAGGGCTCGATCGGACTGAGTGGTTTACGGCCGGAATGGGTCCGTGGTTGCAGTTTCGGTAGTGCGGAAAACATGGTTGGCCTTCGTCACGTCGTCGCGCGGTCGTGGAATCCATCGAGTACGCTGATCCGGACGAGGAGGGATGGTTCTGAGGTACTCGTGGATCGACGATGCTGAGGATTCACATGGTGCGGGCGCAAAGCGGAGCGTGGCAGCATGAGATATGCCACAGTGCGGCATTGCCCGATAGCGGGACACACGAACACTTATCACACCTATGCCCTTTCTGACGCTCTGAATGGAATCGAGCGCGCCCAGCTACGCTGGGTGGAGTTGTCGGCCGTTCCGGGCTGGACTGAGCATGTGAATCTCGATCGGGATGGGCCAGCCGAGGTGCGAAAGCGCCTCGATCGCCACGGGCTTTCGGCTAGCTCACTCAGCGCCCACTCAGACCTGACGACCCCCGAGGGCGTCCGCCATGCCCAGAAGGCCATCACGTGGGCCAGCGAGTATGGCTTGTCGATCGTCAACACAGCGATTGGCGGCCACGCGAGCGAAGGTGAAGACGAGGCCGTATTTCTTGACAACATCGGGGCTCTGGCTGACGCCGCCGACATTGCAGGCATAGTGATCGCTCTAGAGACCCACGGCGATGTGATGGCCACTGGCGCGAAGTCTCTCGCGCTCATGGAGAAGATTTCCCGAGCATCGGTGCGGGTCAACTACGACACAGCCAACGTTATGTTTTACGGTGGAGTGAAGCCGGTAGATGATCTGCCCGCGATCATGCCTTTCGTTGCCCACGTGCACTTGAAGGACACTGCTGACGGCAGAGGAGCTTGGAACTTCCCCGCCCTAGGCTCCGGAACAGTGGACTTCGGGCGGGTGCTTGAGATACTCGATGATGCCGGGTTCGACGGTCCGCTGTCCATCGAGATGGAATTCCAGGGCGAGCCGTGGCCGCCGGTGTCACAGATCGACCGCGACATGCTGGAGTCGCGGCGGCACCTCGAGACGCTCGGCGTCTTGTGATCACGGTTGCCATCGTCGGCGCAGGCTTCATGGGAGCGACCCATGCGCAGGCCTACGCCAGCCTCGGCGAACGCGCGCGAGTGAAGATGGTTTGTAGCCCCACGCTCGAGCGCGCCGGAGCGGTTGCCTCGAAGGTTGGCGCGAGGGCCGTAACGGACATAGAGACGATCTTGGTCGACTCCACTATCGACGCCGTCGACATATGTGTTCCCACTTTGCTCCATCGGGAGGTAGCCGAGCAGGCGTTGTCGCAGGGGAAGCACGTTCTGTTGGAGAAGCCGATCGCGCTAACCCTGCAGGATGCCGACGCCATCATCGAGGCAGGCGAGGCCAGCGGCGCGATCTTGATGGTCGGGCTCACGCTCCGCTTTTGGCCGGAGTATGTGGAGCTCGCGCGGCGAATCGAAGCATGTCAGCTCGGAGAGCCGATGTCGATCAGTACATACCGGATATCTGCACCAGCCGGCTGGAACAGATGGATGAGCGATCCATCTCGCTCGGGTGGCATCGCCGTAGATCTCCTAGTGCACGACTTCGACCAGATGAATCGCCTGCTGGGCGAGCCACAGCGGGTGTTGGCGCGACCAGTTGGCCCGGAGCGTAGTGCCACTCCGGGGGTTCTCTGTCTAGTCGATTACGGCGGCGCCCACGCCGCGGCCGAAGGCACGATGATGGCGCCTGAGTCATACCAATTTTCCTGCGGTATCAGAGCCCTGTGCGATCGAGGAATCGCCGAATACAACTTCACGTCGTCCGCGACGAACAGTGGAAACATCGAGCCGCCGACTGATGACAGCAACAACGGTTTGAGCATTTTCGCTTTCGACCAGACGCCGGAGCGCCCACCGAGCCTCCTTGCAGATCCATGGCAGCTCGAGATCGAGCACTTTCTCGACTGCGTGGAATCCTTGCAGCAACCACAACACGGCACACCAGCGCAGGCAAGGGCTGCCCTAACTGTATCTTTGGCAGCGAACCGCTCCCTGGCTAGCGGCTTGGTCGAACCCGTGCAGCGTTTTTGACTGTCGACGGTCGTGGCAACCGCGCGTATGCGGCGGTTGGCCAGAGCACCGGTCACGCCGTGCGGTGGGACTATCCGGATGCGCTGAGTGTTGCCGACCGGCAGAACCACTTCAGCGGTTATGCGCGGCTGGAGCTCAAACCCTTGGCCTGTGTCGATGACCGCCGATGGCGTGTACGTCGGTGTCTTCCCGCGGACACCCGCGAGCAGATCACCCGCCGCGGGATGAGCGCTTCTGACTACCAGACCAGGTCAACCAGCGGATCGCGTAGCGTCGTGACCGATCGGCCGAGCGACACGAAGGCGCGGACCTTCGTGGTCCGCGACCGCTTCGGAAGAGTTACTGCAGAAGGCCGCCGTGGCCAGGCCCCCGAGGGATGACGGGCCATATGTCGACTACGCGGTTATCCTCAATGACGTGGTACGCGTCGTACCAATTCACGGTTCCTGGCGTATAGCCGGGGACGATCTCGACGACATCGCCGACCTCAAGCCTCGGATCTGAGGTGGCAATGAACACTCCGTGTTCCTCATCAGAGCGAAGAACCGGTAGATCGTAGCCACGGATCGACGCTAACCCCGGAGCGCCCATTGACTTGTTGCCTGCGTCGACGATCACTCTGTCAGAACGACGGCTGACTACCGTCGCAAGCACCGTGACCGCCTGCTCGAATTCGGGCACCAGCGCGCCATGGAAGTTGTCCATGACCACATATGAACCGGCCTGGATTTCGGTCACCCCTGGGAACGCAGCGGTCCAATCCCAAGTGGCGGTCCCTCCCGCCGAGACGATCTCGCATGGAAGGCCAGCTGTGCGAATCGACTCAGCGGCCTGTAGCAAGAATCGCATCGCCGACTGCTGGCGTTCGTGACGGAGCTCGCGAGCGGGCGTGAGTGAACAATGGCCTTCGTAACCAGTAACCCCGACGAGCCGGAGACCATGCAGCTGTACCAGGCGCTCAGCAAGCGCTACGGCCTCCTCGGGGGTGTCCACGCCAGCTCGATCCATTCCGGTATCGACCTCTATCAGGACGCCGAGTGTGCTGCCCGCAGACTTCGCGGCTGCGGCTATCGCCTCAGCGTTTCGTGCTTCGTCTACCGCGACCATGACCTCTGCGTGGCGTGCAATTGCCGCCAACGCGGACAGCTTGTCGCGACCGGCGACGGTATTCACCACAAACACCCCGTCTAGGCCCGCCTGGACCATTACCATAGCCTCCCACACGGTGGCAACCGACACACCAATCGCGCCCGCTGCCACCTGCATGAGGGCCAAGTCCGGGCTCTTGTGAACCTTGATATGCGGCCGCAAGTCCGCGCCACCGAGAACTTCAAGTCTTCCAGCCATCTTGGCGATGTTGCGACGAACCGCCGCGACATCCAGTACCAGTGCTGGGGTGACCAGATCATGCCGCTCCCTCCCGATCGCTGAGCGGTACGCCCGTCGAACGCGATCGCGCACATCCCGAACGAACCGGTCTACCCCTAACTCATCGGTCATCAGCTCATCGGTCATCGCTACGACCGCCTAAATGGACTCCGCGCAGTTCGGATCGGAGAAGCCACGAATCGCGGTATTTGCATACGGTGCTCACCTCGTCGCTGGCCGTTGGTGCTTGTCATGCGTCCTGCGCAGACCGACTTGAGATTCGTCCGAAGTATACATCGTCGTGTACGGAGGATGACCTGAAAACGTACAATCATTCGGACGCGTTGTGCCTGGCACGGTCGGGTGAAAGCGCTGTGGCCCTCCGGGGGGATGCGGCACGTGTAGATGTTCCTAACCCTGTTCTTTCCCCAGTCAGTCACCCGCACCGAGTCAAAGATCTCACGGTCCGCCCGGTCGCTGGCTGGTCGAGGTCGGCGGGTCCGGAGGGCGGGCCGGTAAATCGTTGCAGCGTGATCGATAGCTGTCGCCCCTCTGGCTGGGGTCTCACTGCGGTTGGAGACCAGGTCGAGGAGCAGCGTCGGAGTCGTCACCTCGTCGCGCCGGCGGCCGATCTGGGCTCGGTAGCGCCCTGACAGCTGCGACGGTGCCGAAGCGATCGGCTCATTACATGGCCTCCCCATCACCCGTTGCGGTCTCCAGGTCGCCAGTGATTCCGAGCGTCTGGCCTCCGTCGATCACAAGCGTCTGTCCGGTTATGTAGGACGCCTCGTCGGAGGCCAGGAAAAGGACCCCATCGGCGATATCGCGCGGTTCGCCGAAGCGCCCCAGCGGGATCGTCCGCAGGTAAGCCGGTGCCAATGTCGGGTTGTGCACAACAAGCTCCGCGATCGGGGTGTCGACGACCCCTGGCGCCACCGCGTTGACGCGAACGCGATGACGACCGAGGTCGATCGCGGCCGAACGAGTCAGCGCTTGTACCGCCGCTTTGCTGACGTTATACGCGGCCATCGTCTCCTCCACGTGCCAGGCGTTGATCGACGCTGTACACACGATCGCGCCGCCACGGCCCCGCTCCACCATAACCCTGGCGGCCTCCCGTACGCAATAGAAGACCCCGTCGACGTTGATCGCGATGTGGCGCCGCCACAACTCGTCGTCCGTCTCCAGGAACGGTCGCGGTTCAGCGATCCCCGCGTGCGCGACCATCAGGTCCAGCCGGCCAAACCGCTCGAGGCTCAGCGACACGGCTCTGCGCGCCGTCTCCGAATCACTGACGTCGGCGACCAATGGCGCGCAGCGCCCGTCGCCGAGATCATGGTCTTGGCGATCGACCGACACGATCCCGGCCGCGCCCGCCTCGAGCAGGCGCTCACATATCGCGCGGCCGATCCCCTGGGCGGCACCGGTGACGACGGCGGTGCGGTCCGCGAAGCGACGATCGCTCCGCGGACCTCCACCATCCCGATCAGAGAAACTCTGGCTTGGCGGCATGCTCCTCCGGTGTTTCGATCCGCTCCAGGACGGCGTCCTTTGCGTGACTCAGCATGTCACCGCGGCCGCTGGTGATCATCCAGGCCAGCAGCGCTACGCCCACTGCGATCCAGCCGAGCACGATGAACGGCGCGAGGCTGACGGGATACGCAGGCAGTGGATTGACCGAGTAGTAGACGACCAACACAAGTGCGGCCGATCCGATCAACGGCACGAGGACATGCTTGAACCAGTGCAACTCGTCAGGGTAATTGCGCCGGTAGTACACGAACACGCCAATGTTCGCAGCTATGTACACGGGGGCGAGCGCGAATGTGAACCAGGTACCAGTGATGTTGTAGACGTTCGCCACACCAACGGCGAGTGGCAACGCGATCCCGAGCAGCACGTTGATCACAGTCTGAAACTGGATCGCGGCCGTTGGTGTCTTGAACCTGGGGTGAACCGCCGTGAGCCACTTTGGCAGCACGCCGGTGCGCGCCATCCCGAAGATGAATCGCGTCGCCGAGTTTGTGGTCGCGATCGCGACCGCAATCGCCGAGTTGAACAGGGCGATCAGGACGATGATCCAGGCGCCACCCCAGAACTTGTGACCGAGGACGAAGGCGGGCAGCTGCGGAGACGCCGCGAAGCTCGCCATATGGTTCGTGCCCCAGCCCGTGGTCTGCCCCCACGACACGAAGACCAAAAATATCCCCAAGATGACGATGCATCCCAGCACGCCGCGCGGCACGTTGCGCTTGGGGTCCTCGCTCTCCTCGCCGAGTGGAGCCGCGGCGTCCCAGCCCGAGATGGCGAAGATCGCGAACACCACTCCGAGGAACAGACCGTGACCGCTTGGGGCGTTTGCCGGGTTCAACCAGTGCAGGTTGACTCCACCGCTGCCCGGATCAGCGAACCCTGAAATCGCCAACGCGAGCACGATCAGGGTTTCGATGATCCCGAGTACGACCACCAGGCTCGTCGACAGCTCGATGCCTCGCCACGCCGTGAGCGCGACCAGCACGATCAGGAAGACCATGAAGTACCACCAGTGGACGGTCCATCCATACTCCGCTCCAAGAGTGCTCTGCAGGGTGCTGCCCATGAACGAGCCTACCTGTGCGACCACCACCGGGTAGAACAGTAGATACGTCCACGCGACCAGAAATCCCCACCGCTCGCCGAGCGAATTGGAGATGAACGTGTAGTACGTGCCCGCAGAGGTCATGTGCTTGGTGAACTGAGCCAGGACGTAGCCGAGCATGAGCGCAATCACAAATGCACCCAGGTACGCAAGTGGCGCATTGACCCCCGCGTTCAAGACGATGAACGGGATCGTGAACATCCCGGCGATCGCCGGAGCGATGGCAGTCACCCCCTGCATCAGAACGCCAGGCAAGCCGATCGCGCCGGCCTTCAGTTCGGTCTGCGCGACCGTGTGCTCTGGTCGCACGGACCCGTGCTCCACGATGGAGTCTGCCATCAGTCCCGTCCTCCTCGTCGTCGGCCCGTCGGGCCGATGGTCACGATCAGTTCCACTCCTAGGTCAACCACACGGTCAAGCCATCGCGGCCTCGTGCGCAAGTTCGTTGAACAGGTCGAAGGCGTCGTCAGGTGGGGCGTCGTCGTGGACGACGCTGGCAACCGCCCTGATCATCGCGGCCGGGGCATGGCTCTGGAAGATGTTGCGGCCCATGTCGACGCCGGCTGCGCCCTCCTGGACTGCGCGGTACGCCATCTGGAGCGCGTCCCGCTCTGGCAGCTTCTTTCCCCCGGCCATCACGATCGGAACCGGACAGCCGGCGACGACCTTCTCGAAACCTTCCGGACACCAGTAGGTCTTGACGAATTGGGCCCCGAGCTCGGCGCAGATTCGGGTCGCCAGCCCGAGGTAGCGGGCGTCACGGACAAGGTCCTTGCCCACCGCCGTCACTCCGAGCACCGGCAGGCCACAGCGATAGCCGGCATCGACGAGCGCGGTCATGTTCTGAATCGACTGCGTCTCGTGCTCGCCCCCGACGAAGACCTGCACCGCCATCGCGTGCACGTTCATTCGGACCGCATCCTCGACGTCGACCGCGATCCGTTCGTCCGACAGTTCCTTGAGGATGCTCGGTCCGCCACTCGCGCGCATCACGAGTCCGCCACGATGCGTCGCGGGAATCGTCGAGCGGAGGATCCCGCGGGTCAGCATCAGGGCGTCCGCATACGGCGCCAATGGGACGATGCTCAGATCGATCCGCTCGAGGCCCGTCGTCGGTCCCTGGAAGTACCCGTGGTCGAACGCCAGCATCACCGTGCGTCCGGACTCAGGCCGGAAGATCCGGGCCAGGCGGTTCTGCATACCCCAGTCGTAGGCCCCTGAGCCTTTGAGGAAGAACCCCTGCTGTGGCGCTGGGACGTCCTCGTGGAAGTTCTTGTCGTCGCGGGTGTCTGCTTCGGGCATTTCGGTCTCTTCCTCGCTGTTCTGTTTTTCAGTTGACTCGCGCGTCAGGTTCCGGCCGCGCGCCAGAGCGGGCGCGCGAGCCCAGCCTCCGAAATCTCGACCGAGCGCCGGTAGAGCTCGACCCACTGCCGGTAGAGCCGGTCGTATGCCGCCTCCGCGTCGGGCTCAGGCTCGAACGTGCGCTCGAACCGGTTGGCGCCGCGTGCGACGGCGGCCGCGTCGTCGTACAGCCCTGCACCGACCGCCGCGTACAGCGCCGCCCCAAGCGCGGTCGACTCCTTCACTACGGGGATCTTGACGGGCAGCCCCAGGGTGTCGGCGATGATCTGCGGCCACAGCGTCCCCTTCGCGGCGCCGCCGGCCAGCACCGCCTCCGGTGGCCTGATCCCCGTGACCGCATCCATGATTTCAAGGTGGCCGCGTGAGACGTAGGCGGCGCTCTCCTCGATCGCCCGGAAGCACTCGATCCGTCCGGCGCGGGGCGGGTCCTCGACCTCGAAACCGACAAAGCCGGGAGACGCGTGGACCCAGCGGTTGGTCTGCATGACATTTGAGAACAAACCGACGACGCCGTTGGAACCGGGCGGGCGAGTCGCGGCCTTGCGCTCGAGCAGTTCGTATACGTCGGCCTTCTCACGCTCCGCCTGTGCGACCTCGAGCTCGCAGAACGCATCGCGGAACCAGCGCATCACCAGACCGCTGTAAAAGCCGATGCCTTCGATCATCCATCGCCCGGGTGCCGTATGGCAGATGGTTCTGAGCCTGCCCTCAGGATCGATCAGCGGCTCGTCGGCGATGGCGGTGTGCTGCCAGAAGGTGCCCCCGACGATCGTGAAGCCCCCCGGTTCGGTGATGCCGAGGCCCACCAGGGCGAGTTGGGTATCGGCGCCCCCGACGACCACCGGGGTCCCGGGCCGCAGCCCGGTCACCGCGGCCGCGGCCGCCGTCACCTCGCCGACCACAGTGCCCGGGTCGACGACCGGCGGCAGCACGCTGCGATCGAGCCCGCAAATCTCGAGAATTCGATCCGACCATTCGCGTCGCGCGAGGTCGAACATCGCCGAGCTTGAGCCGAGCGAGGGGTCGGTGACAAAAGCCCCCGACAGCCGGTTCAGGATCCAATCGCCGACCATCCCGACGTGAGCGATCGAGGAGAATAGCTCGGGTCGATTCCGCGCGATCCATCGAAACCGCGGCGGCGCCGTGATCGACACCCAGTCACCGGAGCGCGCGAAGATCTCCTGCGCGAGTCCCGAACGGATCAGCTCCGCAGCCTCGGCTCCGGCTCGACCGTCGGTGTTGGGGCACGCCCAGATCTCGTGGCCCCCGGCGTCGTACAGGACCATCCCCTCGCGCATGCTCGTAGCGGCGACGGCCTTGATCGCACTGGGATCGACCGCAGCATCGGCGATCACGGTGCGGACGCAACCCGCGATCAACTCCCAGTTGGCAGTCGTGTCGAACACGCGGCTACCCTCGACGCCCGGCTCCGGTCGATGGGAGTACTCGCGCTGGCAGACAGCGAGCTGATCGCCGACCGGGCTGAACAGCAGTGCTCGCACACTCCCGGTTCCCGCATCGATCGCCAGCAGGAGCTCGTCGCCGGAGCTCGCCGCAGTCATCGCAGCGGCCTCATCGACGCGCCCCAACTGCGCCAACCAGGTTCCGCAGCGGTTCAGCGGCTGCAAACCGCCGGATCTCGTCGGCCAGCATCTCAGCGCCCCGCCGCAGCGTCTCGTGCGTCGCGCCGCCGATGTGCGGCGTCAGGATCACGTTGTCGTGCCGGAGCAGTCGCGAGCGTTCTCCGGAGATCGGCGCCTCGAACACATCCAACGCGACACCGCCGAGACGTCGATCGGCAAGCGCTTGGTCGACCGCCGTCTCGTCGACGAGGGATCCCCGTGCGGTGTTGATCAGAAACGTTCCCGGCCGCATCGCCGAGATCATGTCGGCATCGATCATCCGCTTGTTGGCCGTGGTGGCACGGGCGTGCAGCGAGACAAAGTCCGCCCGGGCGACCAGTTCGGTCAGGCTCTGAACCTGCTCGGCATCATCGCAGTGCACATACGGGTCATAGACGAGCACGCGCATTCCGAATGCTCTCGCCCGATGGCAGACGCGCTGCCCCACCTGGCCGTAGCCGATGAGCCCGAGCGTATGGCTGGCCAGGTCGTCGCCCATGAAGCGCGCGCCATCCCAATTGTCCTTGAGCTGATTCCCGGCTTCGACGAACCGCGACGCCCGTGGGAGTCCACGGGCGAGGATCACCATGAATGCGAGCGTTAGGTCCGCGACCGCCTCGGCGTTCTTGCCGGGCGTGTTGACGAGCGGCAGGTGGTGAGCTTCGATCGCCTCCAGATCGACGTTCACGGGTCCGCCGCGAGCGCAGCCGACAAGGCGCAAGTCCGTCCCCGCCTCAAGGACCTCCGCGGTCACCGGGGCACCATGAACCATCAGCACCTCGACTCCTTTGACCTCGGCCGCCAGTGCTCGCGGCGATCCGAGGTATTCAGTGATCCGACGTTCCGAGGGACTAGCCGGCGTGTGAGCGGTCGTCTCGTCCGCCTCGATGTAGAACACTTCGTGGACGTGCTCGAGAGCGCTCAACGCTTCCCGGAAGTGGCGGACCGGCATGTAGGAGTCTCCGACTGCGAGGATCCTCATGTCACTTGGCCGTGCGCTTGCAGCCGCTCATGTTTGGACGAGCTAAAATAGCGTCATCATCCTGTAGGTACAAGAGGCTGAGGAGTCTGGCTTATGGTAGATAGAGGAACCGTGACGGGATGAGCTTGGTTGAGCCAAACGACACCTCGGTCGCATACGAAGAGCCGGAACCGGCAATTGCCCGTCTCCCGGACATGACGATCGATCGGAATACGCCGGTACCGTTCTACTTTCAGCTCGCCGAGCTGCTCGAGGACGAGATCGTCAGCGGCCGGTGGCAGCCGGGGGCACGAGTTCCATCCGAAGGCCAGCTCGGGGACCGCTACGAGCTCTCGCGTACCACGATTCGGCAGGCACTGGCCCGGCTCGAGCAGGAAGGGCTGATCAATCGCGTCAAGGGCCGTGGCACGTTTGTCAGGGATTCGCGTCCGCGTTCGTGGTTGATCCAGTCGACGGAGGGATTTTTCGGCGACGAGCTCCGACGCGCAGGGCGTTCGGTAGCGTCGCGGATCCTGCGACTGGAGCGCTCACGGCTGCCGCGTTGGGCGTCGGATGCGCTGGGGGTTGCGCCGGGCGAGGAGGGCCTGATCATCGAGCGGATCCGCTCGGTCGATGGTCTGGTCGCACTCCATGTGGCGAACTACCTTCCGGGCTTCGCGGCGGATGCGGCGGCCGATCTGGCTCCCGACGAGTCGCTGTACGAGCGCCTTGCGCAACACGGCATCTCGATCACCGGGGGCCGTCGCTCCCTGGAGGCAATCGAGGCGGGCCCGGAGCTCGCAAAGCTGCTCGAGGCGCGCGCCGGCGACTCGCTCGCGTACATCGAGTCCGTTACGTGGGACGAGAGCCTACGTCCGGTCGACTGCTACCGGGCGTGGCTGCGCACCGACCGGATGCGGCTCGAGATCGAGGTGACGGCGCAGCCCGGCGTGAACGGGGCGATCCCGCACATAGCCGCGCAGCTCCTGCGATGAGCGGCCTGCTGGCCGGCAAGCGCGCCGTCGTGACCGGCGGCGGCAGCGGTATCGGCCGGGAGACAGCGAGAATCTGCGCAAGGGAGGGCGCCAGCGTCGGCGTGCTCGACATCGACGGCGAGGCCGCCGACGGGACCGTCACGGCGATCACTGGCGCCGGCGGTACCGCGATCGCGCTGCCGGCGGATCTCCGCGAGGAGTCGCAGGTCGCGGGCGCGATCGATTTGCTCGATCGGGAGTGGGCGGGCCTCGACGTCGTGATCGGTTGCGCCGGGGTCCAGCTGGCGGGCGAGGATGATCGCGCCGATCGTCTGTCGCTGGAGGTCTGGCAACGCACGCTCGACATCAACCTGACCGGCATGTTCCTGATCGCCAAGCACGGTCTCCGGCTGCTCCTTCGCGGTGGCGGCGGCTCGGTGGTGCTGACGTGCTCGCCGACGGGCCAGTACGGCTGCGCGCCTGGCTACGACGCCTATTCGGCGAGCAAGGCGGGGGTCTATGGCCTGGTCCGGGTGCTGGCGGCCGACTATGCCCGCGACGGGATCCGCGTGAACGGTGTGGTGCCCGGATATACGCGCTCCCCAATGACCGCGTGGGTGAGCCCCGACGAACACGCTCAGCTGCTCACGACGATTCCGCTCGGGCGCGCCGGCGAGCCCGTCGAGGTCGGCGAGGTGATCGCGTTTCTCGCGTCCGATCGAACCCCGTATACGACCGGCAGCGTCTGGGCTGCCGACGGCGGACTGACCGCGATCTGATGCCGGTGAGCCCCGACACCGGTGCGGTTACTTCCGCGGCTGAGCGCCTGACGTTGCTGCACGGAAGCGATCAACCGCTGCCGGCGCCGGCCGTTCTGCGCGCCGGTCACGTGACCGCTGCCCTTGACGGGGTCGACCTTCGCTACCTGCGGGTCGGGCAGGTCGAACTCGCCAGGCGGATCTACGTCGCCGTGGGCAATCGTGACCGGCTCAACGAGGAGACGGTCCAACTGGCAACCGGAGAAGTGACGATCGAAGGAGGAAACTGGTGAGCAGCAAGCAAAGCGCGGAGTCGGTGGCAGGCGGCCTGCTCGGCCGGCCACTGGCGATTTCCCAAATCGCGATCGTCGTCAACGACCTGGACGCGACCATGGCTCGCTACACCGAGCTGCTGGGCTGGGGGCCGTGGAACGTCTACCGCCACGAGCCACCGAGGCTCCACGACACCGTCGTGCGCGGACAGAGCACGGCTTACACGATGCTCGGCGCCGAGACCCATGTCGGCCCGATCGGCTTTGAGTTGCTGCAGCCTCTGGAGGGGCCGAGCATCTATCGCGAATGGCTGGATGAACGCGGCGAAGGGCTGCATCACGTGGCTGTGATGCTGCACGACTTCGAGGAGTCGAAACTGCTCAGGGAGCGCTTCGCGCAGACCGGCGCCGAGGTGCTGATGGGTGGGCGGATCGGCGAGACGATCGAGTTCTACTACCTGGATACGGAGCCGTCGCTGAAGATCATCATCGAGTCCGGTAGTGGCCATGCGATCGACCTCGTGCCGGACTATGTCTATCCCGCCTGAGCATCGCCGGCAATGAGCAGGGTGGCGATTGTCACCGGCGGGGGGACCGGGATCGGGGCCGCGATCGCGAGTGCCCTGTCGCAGCACGGCCTGGCGGTCGCAATCGTCGGCCGGCGTGCCGGGCCCTTGGAGCAGGTGCGCGAGCAGCTCGGCGACAGTGTCCTGCCGGTGGTGGCCGACCTCGGCGAGCCCTCCGCGCCAGAGCTGATCGTCGAACGCACACTCACGGCGTTTGGCCGGATCGACGTCCTCGTCAATAACGCCGCCGTGATTCGAACGGGCCCGCTGTCGGCAACGACGCGCGCATCGTTCGACAGCCACTACGCCGTCAACGTCGCGGGGCCGCTGTTCCTCCTGACATCGGCCCTCGCGTCACTGCGCCAAGGCGAGCACGCCAGCGTGATCAACGTCAGCTCGTCGGTGGGCTCGATCGTCAAGCCGGGCAACATGCTCTACGGCTCCACCAAGGCGGCGCTCGAGTACCTCACTCGCGCATGGGCGTACGAACTCGCCGCCGACGGCATCCGCGTCAACTGCATCGCTCCAGGACCGGTCGACACCCCGATCCATGCGACCTACGCCGAGGATCTGGCGGCGACGTACGCTGACCTCGCCAGGCGCGTCCCGCTCGGCCGGATGGGCGACGTCGACGATGTCGCCGCTTGGGCCTGGATTCTCGCCTCGCCTGAGACCGGCTGGACAACCGGCAACGTGATCCACGTCGACGGCGGCCAGGTGCTCGGCCTACCTGAGTCGGCGGGCGGCTGAGGACGGCCGGGGCCGTGCCGAGCTTCTGAGAGAGGCCCTTACGGCCCGCCCACCGACGCCAGGAGCTGCGCGCCGCAGCGCGCGCCGATCTCGGCAGACTCCGACGGCCGCAGCCCTTGGGCCAGGCCGAATGTGAACCCGGCGGCAAACGCATCACCGCAGCCGTAGCTGTCCTGGATCGGCCCAGGTGGCGGCACCGCATTCCAGGTCCCCTCCGACTCGCCCCGCCAGTTGCCGCCGTGGCTGCCCTCGGTCGCCACCAACAATCTGGTGTGGGACGACAGGCGGTCCACCCAGCGGGATTCGTCCTGGTCGGCGGCACTAAACACCAGCGCGTCGATCGTCGTGTTCGACTCTGCGAGTGGCTCGCCCACGCGCGGGGTGGCGACGAGCGCCCGCGCCGCCCGCGAGCGGGCCACCGCCGAGGCGTCACCGGCCGTCAGGTAGACGCCGTCGGCATGCTCGAGCCGACCCCAATCCAGGTCGTCGTCGCCGTTAGCGTGGAGCCGCTCCCCCACGGTCACGATTGTGCGCTCGCGGCCGTAATCGAGCAGGGTGATGACCTCGCGCGTTGGCGCCATCCGGCGAGCGGCGTGGACTCTGATCCCGCGCGCTTGGAGCTCGGCGATCGCAGCGTCGCCGGTTTCATCGGCACCGACAGCGGAGAAGAACTCGACCTCGGCTCCGAGTCCCGCAAGCACTGCCGCGGCGACCACTGCGCCGCCTGCGGCGTTGCGCCGTTCGCGCATGGCTTCCTTGACCGAACCGCGGGTGGGATATGCGTCGACGCGCAGAAAATCGACCCACTCGACGTGTCCGACGACCGCAACACGCGTCACGGCCGGCACGTTACACGGTCACGCCGTTAACGCGAGCGGGCCCCGCCTCTCGGCCGGGCCCGCTCTCGACATCAAGTCCGCAGTGTGCGGCTTACATCATCCCCGACATGTCGGGCATGCCACCACCCGGTGCGCCGCCGCCATCCTTCTCGGGCACCTCGGCGACGATCGCCTCGGTGGTGAGGATGTTCTTGGCGATCGACGCCGCGTTCTGGAGCGCGGAGCGCGTCACCATCGCCGGGTCGATGATGCCCTCGGCGACCAGGTCGACCATCTCGCCGTTGGCTGCGTTCAGGCCCTGGCCCTTCTTCGCCTTGCGGACGTCGTTGACGACGACCGAGCCCTCGAGACCGGCGTTCTCGGCGATCTGACGGAGCGGCTCCTCCAGCGCGCGGTGAACGATCCGAGCGCCCGTGCGAACATCCGGATCCTCGGCGCCATTGACGTCGAGCGCGTTCTGGGCCACGAGCAGCGCCACGCCGCCACCCGGCACGATGCCCTCCTCGAGGGCGGCGCGGGTCGCCTGCAGCGCGTCCTCGACGCGATGCTTCTTCTCCTTCATCTCGGTCTCAGTGGCCGCGCCGACCTTGACGACGGCGACACCACCTGAGAGCTTCGCGAGGCGCTCCTGGAGCTTCTCGCGATCGAAGTCCGAGTCGGTGTTATCGATCTCGTTCTTGATCTGGTTGATCCGACCCTTGATCCCATCGGAATCACCGTTGCCGTCGACGATCGTGGTCGTGTCCTTGGCAACCACCACCCGACGGGCGCGGCCGAGCTGTGACAGCTGGGTGTTCTCGAGCTTGAGGCCCATCTCCTCGGTGATCACCTCACCACCGGTCAGGATCGCGATGTCCTCAAGCATCCGCTTGCGACGGTCGCCGAAGCCCGGCGCCTTGACCGAAACGCCGGTGAACGTGCCGCGGAGCTTGTTGACGACGAGCGTGGCGAGCGACTCGCCCTCCACGTCCTCGGCGATGATCAGCAGCGGCTTGCCGGACTGGATGACCTGCTCGAGCACGGGCAGAATGTCCCGGACCGAGCCGATCTTCTGGTTGGCGATCAGGATGTAGGGGTCCTCGAGGACTGCCTCCATCCGGTCCTGGTCGGTGACCATGTAGGGCGAGATATAGCCCTTGTCGAACTGCATGCCCTCGGTGAATTCGAGGTCCATGCCGAAGGTCTGACCCTCCTCGACGTTGACCACCCCGTCCTTGCCGACCTTCTCGATCGCGTCGGCGATCACGTCGCCGATCTCGTCATCGCCGGCAGAGATCGTCGCGACCCGCGCGATCTGATCCTTGCCCGAGATCTCCTTCGACTGCTTCGCGATGTTCTCGACGACGTCGTCAACGGCCTTCTCGATACCCTTCTTCAGCGCCAGTGGATTGGCGCCGGCCGCAACGTTCTTCAGACCCTGGCGAACGATCGCCTGGGCCAGCACCGTCGCGGTCGTGGTGCCGTCGCCGGCAACATCATTGGTCGCCGTGGCGACCTCGCGGACCAGCTGCGCGCCCTGATTCTGAAAGACGTCCTCGACCTCGATCTCACGGGCGATGGTGACACCATCGTTGGTGATCGTCGGGGCGCCGAACTTCTTGTCCAGGACGACGTAGCGACCCTTCGGGCCGAGCGTCACCTTGACGGCGTTAGCCACTGCGTCGACGCCCTGCTCCAGCGCCTTGCGAGCGTCCGCGTCGTACTTCAGTTCCTTGTGAGCCATATCTGTTCAGGTTCTCCTGTTACTGGACTTTGGCCAGCACATCGGACTCGCGGAGCACAAGCAGCTCCTCGCCGTCCACCTTGATCTCCGTGCCGCCGTACTTGCTGTAGAGGACCTCATCGCCTTCGGCGACGTCAAGCGGCGTACGCTTGCCCGTGTCCTCGTTGATCTTCCCGTCACCGACGGCGACGACCTTGCCCTTCTGGGGCTTTTCCTTCGCGGTATCGGGCAGGACGATGCCACTGGCGGTGGTCTCCTCCTCCTCGATCGCCCGTACGATCAGACGATCGCCAAGGGGCTTGAGACTCATTGATCCAACCTCCGGGGTGTGCTGTAGTTTGTTCCCCTGGCACTCTCGGGCCGAGAGTGCCAACGGGGGCCACTATAGCTTGTGTTGACGGGGGATGACAGGAATGTTGGCACTCTGTTGTAAAGAGTGCCAAAACATCGATTTTTGGAGGCCTGCGGCCCCCCGCCGGCACGGCGATGCGGCGGTTGTCGAGTCGATCGCCGAGCTGGCATCGCTGGCGCTGGGCGCGCGACCGGGCGCCCGGCTGCCGACCCAAGCCCTAACCCCGGGCGCGCCGCTGCCGACCCAAGCCCCAACGCCGTTGAACGCGGCCGCCACCAGCCAGGCGACCAAAACCTCCCGAGCGAGCCGCCACCAGCCAGGCGACCAAAACTTCCCTAGCGACCCGTCGACACAAGGGGCTCGGGAAGAAAAGAGCGCTGGCAGCCCAAAAGGTCGCAAACCCCCGCTCGCCCGTGCAGGCTCGCGAAGTTTTGGTCGCGCGCTCGGCGGTCACCGTCTGCGCGCTCTGCTCGCGATCACGCGGTGATATGCCTCGCCGGTCGATGGGTAGGCTTTGGAACATGCTCCCATTTGCCCTCCCACTGCTGGTCGCAGCCGCGGTTCCCTCAGCGCCCGTATCGAGTTGGGTGTGCCCGTCCAACGACCGAACGGCGATCGTCGCCAAAGCCCCAGCCGCGGGCGCTTCGCTCGTGCCCCGTGGGGCGGTCTCGCTGACCGTCTGCCGTTACAACGGACTGGCCGGGGACCCACGTTCGGTGCACGGGGTGGCGGCGCGCAAACTCGTGGCGGCGGGGACGACCGGTAACAGCAGCATGATCGCCAAGGTCACCACTGAGCTTGACGCGATCCGTCCCACCCGCCCTGGCGTCTCGTACGGATGCCCGGCCGACTTCGGTACCAAGCTGATGGCTTTCTTCGCCTATCCGTCAAGACGCGGTGACGTCGTCACGGTCGATCTGTCCGGCTGCAACACGATCACGAACGGTCATGTGCACCGCCTAGGCCGGAATGCACCGGTGATCGGTCAGCTCACCGGCCTGGCGGCGCGGCTCGCCCCCAGCGGATCGGGCACGGGCTCGTCGGGCACGGGTACGACGCAGGAGGGGACGCCGCCTGTGCCGATTTGGGAGCCCGCGGGCAACGGGGCTTAGGCCAGCCCGCTTTCACCGCAGCAACGGCTGCTAGTTGTTCGCGCCGCCGAGACCGTGGATTCGGTCTCGCAGCTCAGGCGGGTTCTCGATGATCTGCGAGAACCGCACGACCGTGACCGTGTCGTCCATCGAGACGCGCTTGCCGTAGATCTGCTCCAGGAAGTGGATCATCTCGTCGACGCGACGGAACTCCGGGTTGTCATGCTCGATGTCCCGGGTGAGAGGTCCCGGACCCGCTTGACCTCGACCTGGTCGATGACGGCGTAGAAGATCTTCTCCCGCGGCGAGTGCTGGTAGCCGATCGTGACCAGAACGCAGTCGTTCTTGCGGTACTTATGCGACTTGTCGCCGAGCCGGATCGTCGCTGTCTTGCGGCCGCGACGGAGCTGGTCGGCGAACACCGAAGAATAGAAATTCAGGACGCGCACTGGCCCAGCCTACAGATCACCGGCGCGTTGCGACATCGCTCTCTGCACGATCTGTCGTTCGCCCTCGAAGGTGAGCGAGACAACGGCCGCCGAGAGCGGCATCCATCGGGCTTCCTCGATCTCGTGGTCGTGGTCCCGTGGGTCGCCGGACTCGTACTCGAAGAGGAAGAACTCGACCTGTTTTGGGACCATCCTGCCCCGCCGCTCGTAGGCGTACCGGACCGACCCGAGCGACTCGATCAGGCGCCCCGTGACGCCTGCCTCCTCTCGTACCTCGCGGATCGCAGCCTCGAGTGGGCTCTCACCCCGCTCGGGGTGACCCTTGGGGAGCCCCAAGACCCGCTCGCCACCGGGTCCGCGTTTGGTTGGCACGATCACCACCACCTCGTCGCCGCGCACGACCACTCCCCCGGCCGATAGCTCGTTCTTGCGGCCTTCAGTAGACATAGCCCTCGAGCGCCACGGGATCGTGAACTGCCAGCCTGCCGCGGCGCTGGCTGATGATCCCAGCCCTAGCAAGCTCGGCCAGGAACCGGCTCGTCGACTCGCGCGAGCAGCCCGCCAGCTGCGCGAGATCGGCCTGCGTCGAGACGATCGTGACCTCGCCGCCGCCCTGTGAGGGGTCAGCCCGCTGGACCAATTCTGTCAGGAGCCCCGCGAGCCGGCTCTGCACTGTCTGGAAGGACTGCCTTGCCAGTCGCTCGTTCGTCGCGCGCAGGCGCTCGGCCAGCGAGGCGATCAGCTTGACCCCGATCGACGGGTGCTCCGACATCAGCCGGCGCATGTCGGCGCCGAGGATCGCGATCAACTCGGTTGCCTCCAGTACCTCAACCGTCGCCGACCGAGGCTCGTGGTCGAACATCGCCAATTCCCCGAAGATGTCGCCCGGACCGAAGTCCGCGAGCGTGATCGAGCGACCATCCGGATGGGAGCGAATGGCCCGGGCGCGACCGTCCCGCACGACGTAACAGGTATCCCCCTCATCCGATTCCCGGAACACGATCTCGCCGGTGTCGAACCGCCGTGGGACAGCCACTTCGACGACGTGCTCGAGGTCCTCCTCGGCGAGGTTCGTGAAGGCCGGAACTCCCCGGAGGAGGTCGATGATCTGATCGCTTGTGGCGGCCACGGGCGTGGCCTCAATAATGCACCCCGTTGAAATCAGCCCGGGGGAAGTCTGTCTAGGCGGCGTCCAGCGCCTGCTCGCGGCGGCGGCGACGGAGCCAGTAAGCGATCCAGCTCACCAGCGCGACCACCAGGCCGATCGGGACAAGCGCCGCCAGTCCGATCAGGATCACGCCGGCCCCCACGACCAGCACCTTGCCCGCGTCGTCGGCGGCGCGACCCAGCGTCAGACCGCCTGCCACGGTGGAGGCCCGCCGCGCCAGCGGGTACACGATCGGGCCCTGGTTGACCTGGACGTTGAGCGAGCTGTAGCTGATCCGGTGCTGGAGCGAGTGCAGCGTCGCCTCGTCGCTGGAGATCGACGCCTCGGCATCGTGGATCTGGGACTTGAGGCTGTCGATCTCGGCGGTCGTGTAAGCGGTCTCGAGCTGCTTCAACAGGGAGGTGCGCAACGCCTGGGCGTCAGCCAACTTCCGCTGGTCGGACACGTAGCGGTTGTTGACGTCCTGGGTGGCGTCGGTCCGCGAGACGACGTGGGCGTACTGCAGCCTCGACAGCTGATCGAGTGCCGCCCGCAGGTTCGAGGTCGGGATGCCCAGGTTGAACGTGGCGAAGCCGCCGCCCGCCTGCCGGCCCTGCGTCACCTGCGAGCTCTTCACGATTCCGTTCTCCCGGCTGGCGACGTTGAAGACCTCTTGAGCGACCGCGTCGATCCGGCTGCCGGAGGTTCGGAGCGTCACCTGCGCCGATTTGATCTGCCGCCGACCGTTGGGCATCGGCGCCGGGGTGAGGACCGCACCCGACGCGGCGCCGGACTTCGCGCTGGAGGCAGCGCTGTTGGACACGGGGCTCTTCGACCCCGTCCCCGCGTTCGAATGCGACAGTTGCTGGGTCGTCAGCGGCTCGGCCCGCCTAAACCCGGGCGACGTGGCAGGCCCGTTGAGCACGGTCGGCGTAGCCGGGTGGATCGCCAGTACGACGATCGCGGCCAGCGCCGCCGTAAGGCCGGCCCCGAGCGCCGGGCGCCAGATCCATGACCTCGAGCGCGGCCGGGCAGACGGTTCCCGGAACCGGCGAGCGACCTTCGCGTCGAGCTCGCGGGTGAACGGTGCGTCCGGGTACTGATGGTCGGTCGCCAGCAGGACCGAGAGCTCGGCCAGCTCGGCGTGTTCGGGGTCGACCTCGCGGCCCGCCAGGGCAGCCTCGATCGCCTCGAGCTCGGCGGCCGCGAATGGATCGAGAGGCATGTCTTCAGACCGGCGCACCGATTGCCCTCCTCAGTTTTTGCACGGATCGATGGAGGATCGTGCCCGCATTCGACTCGCTGACGCCGAGCACACTCGCGAGCTCGTTGTTGCTCAGACCGGCGTGGAACTTGAGCGAGATCACCTCGCGGTCCCGCGCTGACAGCGTCGCCAGCGCTGCGCGGATCGCCGTGCGGTGCAGGACGAGTTCGTCCTGGTCGACGGCCGGACCAGCGTCGTCTGCGCCCGACGACTCCGGCTCGACCACCAGCGCCGACAACCGTCGCCGGCGACGAAGCTCGTCGAGCGCGGCATTGCGGGCGATACCGAAAAGCCAGGCACGCTCGTTGCCACGCCGGCGGTCGAAGCTCCGCCGGCGCCGGTAGGCGCGCTCGAACGCCTGGGCGGTCACGTCTTCAGCGGCGCTTCGGTCCCGCAACAGCGTCATCACGTAGGCGTAGACGTCGTCTCGGCTCGAGCGGTAAAGCGCCTCAAATCTCGCCCACGACTCGTTGGCGGAGCTCACCCGGCCGTCGTTCCCCAGTGGTCTCGCGATCGCCGCCATACCCCAACTACGTGGGAGCGGGCGATCCGTCACACGGTCACGGACGCAGAAGCCGGCTATGCCTCGTCGGCCGGTCCACTGTTACGCGACCGCCGCGAACAGGCGCGGATCGTTGGTGATCACGCCCGATACCCCGAGCGCGCGCATCGAGCGCAGCAACGGCGGATCGTCGACGGTCCAGGCGTACACCTCGCCGCCGGCGGCCTCGACCTTGCGGACGAGTCGCGGCGTCACCAGCCGCCAGTGGGCCATCAGCACATCGCACGCCCCGGTTCGGACCGCCGCCGCGGCGAGACCGGGCATGACCGCCCGTCCATATTGCACGGCCGCCAAGGCCAGGGGCCGCAGCGGTCTGCTACGGAACGGGTCACGGCGCAGCCTCGGGACCGACCAGCCAAGCCGCAGATCGGGTGCGGCACGCCGGATCAGCGCCAGGCTCTCGCGATATTGACTGGTGACCAGTGCGCGGCCCAGCAGACAGCGTTCACGCAGCGCGTCGACAACCTCGAGCTCGTAGCCGGGGAGCTTGAGATCGACGTCCAGTTCGATCCCGGTGAACGCGTCCGAACTGAGGTGATCGAGGCCCTCGGCCAGGCTTTGCGGCGATCTCCCGGCCGCATCCTCGTAGTCGTGGGCGAGCACCAACGGCGCATCGATGCCAGGGCGCTGAGGCAGGACGTCGAACTCGATCATGTCGACGCCGGCGGCCAGAGCCGCGTCGAAACTCGCGATCGTGTTTCCGGGAGCCAGCAGGTCAGCGCCCTTATGGCCGACGCGACGCATTAACTCCAGCCTAACGCGCCGCGAGGCTCGATGTGCGGTTCGCCGATCGGGTGGTCACCTCAGCGCTGACACTCCGGGCACCAGTAGGTCATCCGGTTCCCATCCCCCTGGGCGGCAGAGCGCACGGCGCCACCACACCGCGGGCACGGCATCCCGCTTCGCCTGTACACGCGGGCGCTCATCGACCTCGGACCACGCCGGCCGGACTCGAGCATTCGCGGCCTGACCCCGTCGATCACCGCCCGGGCTTCTTCGTCGCTGACATCCTGCGCCTGTCGCCACGGATCGATCCCAGCTTCCCAGCAACCCTCGGACTTCCAGATGTTTCCGATTCCGGCGACGTTTCGTTGGTCGATCAGCGCGTCGCCGATCGCCCGGGCTCCGTCATCGGCTCGTAGCCTCGCGAGGAACAGCCGCTCGTCAAACGACGGAGCCAACACGTCCGGGCCGAGGTCCGCGAGTCGCTGGTCGAATCGTCTCCGGCCCCTGGTCATCAGCTCCAGCACCGGCCCGTCGAACTGAACCACCTCGGAGTCCCCGCGCCGCAGCGTCAGCCACACCCTCCGTGGCGAGCGGATCCAGCGGCCGCCGACCGGTCGAACGTCCCACGCCCCGGTCATGCGCAGGTGCGAGTGCAGGACAAGCCCTCCCTCGAAGACGAGAAACAGGTTCTTGCCGTGGGTGTCCACCGCCTGTACGGCCCGGCCGGCCAGCCGCTCCGGCCACCGATCGGTCAGATGTCGCGGATGCGGAGTCTCGATCGCGTCGGGCACTCGGCCGACCAACACCGGGCGCATCCGTGTCGCTGCCCATAGGATCGTGTCGCCCTCAGGCACCGAGGGTCAACCGCCGCGGTCCCTCCTGGAAGCCGAGGGCGAGCAACTGCGGGCCGAGCGCCGAGCCAAGCGGCGGGCCGCCGTCGACCTTCTCGAGCGCCAGCCGCCGAACCCCTCCGCGACCGGCGCGGACGTGCTCGACCAGGGCCGCAAGCGCCGGGGCCAACCGCTCGTCGGCCGCCGGAAGGAGTGTCTGCAGGGCGCGTCCGCCTCGTTCCAAGTACAACGCCGGCTCGCCGCAGGCGAGCACAACAAGGGCGCCGGCCCGACGGGCCGGCGCCCGCTCTAAACCAGGCGGCCAGGCCAGCGCCGCCCCGTACGGCTGCGCCGGGTCGACCGCCGACAGCACAATCGGCGGTTCATCGAGTGGGCGTCGCTCCCGCAGGCGCTCGACCGCTCCCGGTAGCGCGAACTGGGCGCCTCCGAGTCCCTCGACGAAGTAGCCGCGCCGGGCCACCCCGAGCGTCTCGAGCTGGGTCAGCTCCGAGTAGATCGCGGAGAAACCGCCCGCCA
Source organism: uncultured Solirubrobacterales bacterium (assembly GCA_963805095.1). Taxonomy (GTDB): domain Bacteria; phylum Actinomycetota; class Thermoleophilia; order Solirubrobacterales; family Solirubrobacteraceae; genus Palsa-465. The sequence goes on along the minus strand of CAWDSW010000003.1, from coordinate 360,563 downwards.
AGCCCTCGGCCAGCACCTGTTCCCGCGTCAAAATGCCGTAGCGCTCCAGCAGCAGCTCGGCCAGTGCCCGCCGGCGTTGACCCGGCCCTACCTCCCCGGCACCGCTTCCAAGCAACGGTGCGGTCAGCGACCAGCGACCCTGGACCTGCACCGCCGCGCCACCGCGCGCCCGGCCCGCGAACCTGCCGGGCCGCGCACGTCCGACCGTCCGACGTCCGCTCACGGCTGACGCTCGCGCGAGCGTCAGCCTTCCGGCTCGCAGCGGCGCGAACGCGTCATTGGTCACCTCGCTCGCCCACACGAGGTCCCAGAGCGCCGACTGGACCTCTTCGGGGCGGACGTCCTCCAGCTCGACCAGCAGGTCGGCGAAGAAACAGGCCCCGCGCTCCAGTCGCTCCCGAATCGCGGCGTGCGCCGAATCCGCCGAAGCGTCGGCTTCGACGGTCGCGCCGCCGCGGACTATCGGCGGGCCGAGCAACGCCAGGTCATCCCGGAAGTAGAGCGCGACCCTCCCCGAGCGCCCGAGCGGGCCGGCTCCGATCCAGACGACCTCGCCGGCCGCGCAAAGCTGATCCATCCACGCGGTCGAATAGGCACCGATCCGGCGCGGCAGTACCTCGCGCTCCCAGACCTCGGCCGGGAGCGCCAGCCCCTGTAGGGCGACCAGGACGTCCCGGAGTCGATCGATCCCGGCACCCGATCCAGCCGACCCACCAGCCCAGCGATCAACCCCTTGCCAGGCGGGCAGGAATCGTGCCAGCGCGAGTTGGTCGACTGGCTCCACCTCGCGTCGCAGCACCGCCAACGAGGCCCGCCGCAGCCGCCGCAGCACCTCCGGATGGCACCACTCGCGCTCGGAGCCCCCGGGACGCAACTCACCGCGCACAAGCTCGCCTTCGCGCTCCAACAGGCTCAGCACCGCGCCGGCGTCGAGGAGGTAGCGCTCGCGCAGCTGCTCGCCCGTATACGGCCCGTGCGTGGCCGCGTACCGTCGAACCACCCTCAGCAGTGCGTCGGGTACGTCGGCCAGGAACGCCTCCGGGAGGCCGCCCGGCGGCGCGACCCCAAGCGCATCGCGGTACAGGCCCGCATCAACCGCGTCGATCCACCGCTGCTCGCCGCCCACCCTCACCTGCACGGCCCGCCGCTCCCCCGCCAGCGCCGACAGCATCGCGGTGGCATCGACGCCGTCGACGACCCGCGCCGCGACCTCGGTCTCGCTGAGGTCACCAACGGAGCGCAGCAGGTCGTGGAGGCCGTCTCGCGTCGCCACACGCCTCTCGTCCGATAGCCACTGCAGGTCGGCCTCGACGGCGGCCAGCGCGGCTGGGTCGATCAGGTCACGCAGTTCCTCCTGCCCGAGCAGCTCCCGCAGCAGGTCGCGGTTGAGCGACAGGGCCGCGGCTCGGCGCTCGGCGTTGGGCGTATCGCCCTCGTACATGTAGGTCGCGACGTAGTCGAACAGCAGCGAGGAGGCAAATGGCGACGCTGTCGCCGTCTCTACCTCGACGACCGAGATCTCCCGCCGCTGCAACCGGGTCAACAGCTGGGCGAGCGCCGGCAGATCAAAGACGTCCCGCAGGCACTCGCGGAAGGTCTCCAAAATGATCGGAAACTCGCCGTACTTTCGCGCCACCTCCAGCAGCGATTGCGACTTCAGCCGCTGCTGCCAGAGCGGCGTCCGCCTGCCGGGGCGCGCCCGTGGGATCAGTAGCGCTCGCGCCGCGTTCTCCCGGAAGCGGGCGCCGAACAGCGCGCTGGCGGATAGTTCGGCGACGACTAGGTCTTCGAGCTCGTCCGGCTCGAGCAGAACCATGTCCGCGCCGGGCGGCTCCTCGGCATCCGGGAGGTGCACGATGATCCCGTCGTCGGACCAGATGGCATCCGATTCGAGCCCGAGTTCGTCGCGGATCCGGGCGCTGAGCGCCAGCGCCCAGGCCGCATGAACGCGGCCACCGAACGGGGACAGGACACATAGACGCCAGTCGCCGATCTCGTCACGGAACCGTTCCACGACGATCGCGCGATCGCTTGGGATCACCCTCGTCGCATCCTGCTGCTCACGAAGGAACTCGATCAGGTTGACGGCAGCCCGGCGGTCCAGGTCGTAGTCGGCCTCAAGCACCTCTGGCTGCTGCTCTACGGCCCATCGCGAGAACGCCCCGATCGCCTCACCGAGCTCCGCCGGTCTCCCGATCCCATCGCCCTTCCAGAACGGCACCGCCCCGGGCAGCCCCGGCGCCGGTGTGACGATCACGCGATCGCGCCCGATCTCCTCAATCCGCCAGGTCGATGCCCCGAGCAGGAACGTCTGACCGGGTCGGGCCTCATAGACCATCTCCTCGTCGAGCTCACCGACCCGCCGCCCGTCCGGCAGCGTGACCGCGTACAACCCTCGATCGGGGATCGTGCCGGCGTTGGTCACGGCCAGCTGGCGAGCGCCGGGACGCGCCCGCAGCGTCCCCTCGATCCGGTCCCAGACGATCCGTGGCCGCAACTCGGCGAACTCCGAGGAGGGGTAGCGACCGTCGAGCATGTCGAGGACGTTCTCCAGCGATGCCCGCGAGAGCTCGGCGTAGGAGTGCGTCCGCGCCACAAGCGCGTGCAGCGCGTCGACGGAGATACCGTCACCGGCTCGCAGGTCCGCGGCCGGGTCCGTCGGAGCCGCCGCGCAGATCGCGACGATCTGTTGCGCCAGGACATCCAGAGCGTTGCGGGGCACGACGGTCGTCTCGATCGCGCCTTCGCGCATCCGCCTGGCGACAACGGCGCACTCGAGCAGGTCGGCGCGGAACTTCGGGAAGATCCGCCCGCGGCTGACGTCGCCGACGTTGTGGCCGGCGCGCCCGATCCGCTGTAACCCCCGCGCCACCGACTTCGGCGACTCGACCTGGATCACCAGATCGACCGCGCCCATGTCGATCCCGAGCTCTAGCGACGACGTGGCCACCAGACACGGCAGCTCGCCCGACTTCAGCAGCTCCTCGACGACCGTCCGCTCCTCGCGAGCCAGCGACCCGTGGTGGGCGCGCGCGATCTCGACGGCGGCGGGGGTGGGTGGGTGGGAACCGTTCCCCTCGGACTCGTCCGCTGCGCCGGCGAGCTCATTGAGCCGCAGCGCCAGACGTTCGGCCGTGCGGCGATTGTTGACGAAGATGATCGTTGATCGGTGCTCGCGTACCAACTCGAGCAGCCTCGGGTAGATCGCCGGCCAGATCGAGCGGCGGGTCGCCTCGGTCCCGCCCTCGAGTGGGTCCAGCTCGACCTGCTGCCCATCGTCGGGCTCGACCATCGAGTCGACGGGGACCTCGATCCGCAGGTCCAGCTGCTTGCGAACGCCCGTATCGACGATCCGGCACCTGCGCGACGGGCCAACCATGTACCGGGCGACCTCCTCGAGCGGGTTTTGGGTCGCGCTCAGGCCAATCCGCTGCACGTCGCGCTCAGCAGCCGCGGCGAGTCGTTCCAGCGTCAGCGCCAGGTGCGATCCGCGCTTGGTCGCGGCGACGGCGTGAATTTCATCGACGATGCACCAGCGGGTTGCGCCGAACAGCTGCTGGGCGCGCCCGGTCAGCATCAGGAACAGCGACTCTGGCGTCGTGATCAGGATGTCGGGGGGCCTGCGCAGCATCGCCTGGCGCTCGCGTTGCGGGGTGTCGCCGGTCCTGACTCCGACGGTCACGTCTGCGCCGATGCCCCGCAGCGGGGCCCTCAGGTTGCGGTCGATGTCGTAGGAGAGCGCCTTCAGTGGCGAGACGTAGACAAGACTGACCCCCTCTCGCTGCGTGCTGCCGCCGGCGCGACCCGCGGCGAGCGCGTCGATCGCCCACAGGAACGCCGCGAGCGTCTTGCCCGACCCGGTCGGAGCGCTGATCAGGACGTGCTCGCCGGAGGCGATCGCGGGCCACGCCTGGGCCTGAGCCGGGGTTGGCTCTGCGAACGCACGCTCGAACCATTCGCGCGTACCAGCGCTGAATTGCTCGAGCGCGGAGACGGGCATTCACTCGAGCGTAGCGCCGGCGAGATCCTTGGCTCGGGCAAAGATCGCGTCGAGCATCGGCTCGGTGAGCCGCCCGGTGAACGTGTTCTGCTGACTGACGTGGTACGCGCCGAGCAGCACGCGGCCGTCGTCGAGCTCAAGCTCCTCGCCGTGGCCGAACCGCGGCCAGGGCCGCGGTGGGCGCAGCCGCCGCAGAGCTGCATCCCAGGCAAAGCCGCCAAGACAGACGATCACCCGGGCGCGAGGCAGCAGCGCCAGCTCTCGCTCGAGCCAATCCCCGCAGGTGTCGCGTTCGGCCGGCGTCGGACGGTTTGCCGGTGGTGCGCACCGAACCGCCGCGGTCACCCAGCAGTCGCGCAGTCGCAGGCCGTCATCACGCGAGACCGACTCCGGCTGGTTGGCCAGTCCCGCCCGCCAGAGCCCCGCGAACAGCCAGTCTCCCGAGCGATCGCCGGTGAAGATCCTGCCGGTGCGGTTGCCACCGTGCGCAGCGGGGGCCAACCCGAGCACGACGATCCGCGCGTCGGGATCCCCGAGCGACGGCACGGGCTTGCCCCAGTAATCCTGATCGGCGAACGAGGCTCGCTTCTCACGCGCCACCTGCTCGCGCCACTGCACCAGCCGCGGGCAGAGGCGACAGCCGATGACCTCGGCCTCGAGCTCGGCGAGCGTGGCTGGGGCTCCTATCGTCCGAGCACCTGATAGTTGGCCTCGGTTGCGTCCTTCTGCGGGCGCCACCAGGCTTCGTTCTCCCGATACCAGGCGATCGTCGCCGCCAGGCCACTCTCGAAGTCCTGAAAAGCCGGTCGCCAACCGAGTTCGTCGCGCAGCTTGCTCGCGTCGATTGCGTAACGAAGATCGTGGCCCGGCCGATCGTTGACGTGCTCGTAGTCGCTCGGATCCCGGCCCATCAGCTTGAGAATCAGCTCGACCACGTCCCGGTTGCGACGCTCGCCGTCCGCTCCGATCAGATATGTCTCACCTGTCCGGCCGCGATCGAGGATCGCCAGCACCCCCGACGAGTGGTCCTCGGCATGGATCCAGTCCCGAACGTTCTTCCCCGCCCCGTACAGCTTCGGCCGTCGCCCGTCGAGGATCTCGGTGATCTGGCGCGGGATGAACTTCTCGACGTGCTGGTACGGGCCGTAGTTATTCGAGCAGTTGCTGATCGTCGCCTCCACGCCGAAGCTACGCACCCATGCGCGCACCAGCAGGTCGGACCCGGCCTTGGTGCTCGAGTAGGGACTCGACGGGTTGTACGGGGTGTCCGGAGTGAATTTGCCAGGATCGTCCAGGGCGAGGTCGCCGTACACCTCGTCGGTCGAGATGTGGTGAAGTCGGATGCCGTGACGGCTGACCGCCTCCAGGACCCGGTAGGTGCCGATCAGATTCGTGTGCACGAACGGCCAGGGCGTCTGCAACGAGTTGTCGTTGTGTGACTCGGCAGCGAAATGCACGACCGCATCACTCGCGGAGACGGCCTGCTCGATCGCGACCTCGTCGCAGATGTCAGCCTGAACGAGCGTCACGCGCTCGAGGCCCTCCACGTTGGAGGCGCTGCCCGCGTACGTCAGCAGGTCGTAGACAACCACCTCCCAGTCGGGACGCGCCCGATGGACATGGTGGACGAAATTGGAGCCGATGAAACCGGCGCCGCCGGTGACGAGGAGTCGCATCACGCGGTCACCCTGGCAGCCAGATATGCGTCGAGACCGTCTCGCCAATCCGGCAGCCCCGGCGCCCCTCGCTCAGATCGCATCACGCTGTACGCGGGCCGCGCCGCCGGCCGCGCCAGATCGGCGGTCGAGCCGGGGATGATCCTCGTTTCGGCGCCCACTCTGCGCATGATCTCCACGGCGAACTCATACCACGAGCACTGCCCGGCGGGAGTGACGTGCAGCACGCCGACCGGCCGCGCTGTAGCCGCAGCCAGCGCGACCACCGACGACGCCAGATGAGCGGTGAATGTCGGGCAAGTGAGCTGATCGTCGACCACCGTCAGCTCCTCGCGTTCGCTCGCCAGGCGCAGCATCGTCGCTGGAAAGCACGGCCCGGCGGTCCCGAACAGTGCGGAGCAGCGGACGATCGTGTGCGCCTCGGGAGCCATCTTCGCGACCGCCATCTCGCCGTCCAGCTTCGAGGCCCCGTAGACCGAGGTCGGCCCGGTCGGATCCGACTCCACGTACGGATCGCGCTTGGCGCCGTCGAACACATAGTCGGTCGAGACCTGCACCACCCAGGCGCGGGCGCCGTTAGCGGCGAGCGCGACGTTGCCCGCGCCGGCTCCGTTCACCGCGAATGCCGATTCGGAGTCCGACTCGGCGCCGTCGACATTCGTGTGGGCCGCGCAGTTGATCACCACGTCCGGATCGGCGGCGTTCATTGCCTCGTGCACGGCGTCGGTGTCGGTGATGTCGAGCTCTGCCCGTGTCAGCGCGATGCAGTCATGGTCAGCCGCCTCGGCGGCGGCCCGCAGGTCCACCCCCAGCATGCCGGCGGCACCGGTGATCAGCAATCGCATCGGGCAGCAGTGTCGCACGAGAGCGCGCGACGCCAGCGCAGGATGGCGCCGGCGGGCGGTCGTGACTTACCGGATCCGGAGGATCACCGCACTGTCCGCTCCGACAGGGACCGTGACCGAGTCTGAGCGCAGTTTGACCGGCCGATACCGCGGCGGCGACAAAACACCGTTCGAGTTGATCTGCCGCCCCCCGAGCGTGATCCCGCTGGTTGCCGACAGTCCGCGATCGGAACTCGTTTGGAGCGTCGTCGCTGACGCGAGCCGGTATCCGGGGTGGGGAAGATGGAGCTTCACCGATACGGGACCGCCGACGTTGTCGAGTACGACCGACAGGGAGCCGCGACTGTCCTGCACCGCGTAGGCACGCAGTGTCCGGCTGTCGGGATTCGTGAGTTTCAGGAAAGCGCCGGGGACGACCTGCTGAACGGCCAGAAGGCCGTAGAAGTCCGGCCTCGCGGTCAGATCGAAGCCGCGCCCGACGGTGCAGAGCGGGCTATAGGCGGCACAGCCCGCGATCCGCCCCTGGAACTCCACGAGCGACAGCCCGGCATCCGCGAGCAGCATCGTGTAATCCAAGGACCAGAGCGCCGAAGCGTAAACGTCGCTCACGCCGGGCGTGCCCCAGCAGACGGCGGAGTTGGTCTCATCGATGATCGAAGGAACGTGGTCAAGTCTGCCGGCGGCGACGGCAGCGGCGGCCGCCCGTAGTTCGGAGCGCTCGTCTCGCACTGACAGGAGATCGGCGATCGTGGGCTGACGGCTGCCGCAGGCGCTCTCGGGATAGTTATGAAACGTCAGCATCGTGATCTCGGGGGCGCTGGCTTGCTGGCGGGCAAAAGCGGCCAGCCAACGTCGATCGCCGCTGGCAGCATCCGGGCCGGCCACGCCGACGCCCGGCACGGCCGCATGCAATACCTGTGCGTAGCGCCGAAACCGCCGTAGGTAAGCCGTCTCACTGATCCCGTAATGGTCGGGTTCGTTCCCGATCTCGATCGCGGCCAGATTTCGCCCCAGAATCCGTACCGCGTACCGTGCCTCATCGGCCGCGCGCTGGGGAGCGAAGTGCCGCAGGTTGACGCCGAGTATCACCCGCCAGCCGGTGCCCCGGACAACACGGGCCAGAGCTCGCAACGAGGCAGGCGTCGCGGTCCCTTGCGACCAGGCGGGAGGCCGCTCCCGTTGCGAGGTCCAGAAGCTCTGGTCCAGCGAGTTGCCGCCGATCCGAAGCAATCCGGCCGGACCCAGCGCGCGCAGGTACTGCCCGAAGTTCGTGTGCGCGAATTGGTTTCGGGTCAGGGTCCAGTCCTCCACCGCCAGGCCCACGAAGGCCGGTGCCAGCGAGTGCCCGGACCGTTGCGGCGTGATCGCCACGGCGACCTCGTGGCTGACACGTGCGGCGACCGCCGCGCGAGCCCGCCCGGCGCCGCCACACGTGCCAAGGAGTGCGGCGGACACCACAACCGGGACCATGCGCCAGCGGCGAATTCTGATTGCCAGGGGACGGATCCGCCTGCTCCTTCAGAGCGGGGAGGCGGTCCCCGTCAGCTGCTCGGAGACCTCCCACAGCCTGCGGGCTACCGTCTCGTCCTGAGCGCGCGCCGAGCGACCGACGAGCTTCGGGGCGCCGCGCAGCTCGCGGGGGCCGCCGGGTCCCGCAAAGCTGTTGCCCGGCACGTCGGCGACAGCCGCGAACAGGGTTGGCAGCGCTCCACCCTGCTCGTCTTGCGCGAGCAAGCGGTTGCCGATCCGGCTGAATACCTCGATCGCGCGGCTACCGCTGTGGAACTGCAGATTGGTGGCGGCGTAGCCCGGGTGGGACGCTGTCGCGATCACCCGCGACCCAGCGGCCGTCAGCCGGCGCTGAAGCTCGAGAGTGAACAGCAGGTTGGCAAGCTTTGACTGCGCGTAGGCGACCCAGCGGCGATAGCGCCTACGTTCCCAGTTCAGATCGTCGAAATCGATCCGCCCAGAGCGGTGCGCGACCGAGGAGACCGTCACGACCCGGCCGGTGATCCGCCCCAGCAACAGGTTCGTCAGCGCAAAGTGGCCGAGGTGATTGGTCGCAAACTGAAGCTCGAAGCCGTCCACAGTTCGTGTCAGCGGCGGCACCATCACGCCTGCATTGTTGATCAGCAGGTCGACCTCGCCGCTCCAGTCGGCGGCGAACCGGCGAACCGATGCGAGGCTCGCGAGGTCCAGTGTGCGCACCTCGGTGGCGCCGTCGATCGCCGCGGCTGCGCGCTCGCCGCGGGTTGGCGAGCGAACGGCGAGGACGACCTGCGCGCCGGCGCCGGCGAGCGCCGCCGCCGTCGCGGTACCGATTCCGCTGCTGGCACCGGTGACGACCGCGGTGCGGCCGCTGAGGTCCGGGATATCCGCCACCGAGAATCCGCGCATTCGGACACTCTGACAGCGACGCGACGCGCGCGACCCGCGATCTGGCAAGAATGTCGGCCATGACCGCTTTCCCTGAATCCCATAAGGACCTGCTTGACGCCCCGGTCGCGGTGCTGACGACAAACGGCTCCAACGGCTACCCACAGTCGACGCTGGTCTGGTTCCTCCACGACGGCGGCGAGCTGCGGGTCTCGCTCAGCAGAGACCGGCGGAAGACAAAGAACCTGCTGAAGGACCCAAAGGTGAGCCTGCTGATCATCGATTACGACAACCAGCAGCGGTACCTGGAGGTACGCGGCAATGCCGCCATCACGCCCGACGACGACTACGCGTTCGGGGACAAGGTCGGGGCAAAGTACGGCGCCGACATCAGGGCCTACGACCCTCCCGGCACCTCGCGCGTGCAGCTGACGATCGAGCCGACCAACGTCTACGCCGTCGACATGAGCGCTTGATCTGAGGTGAGCTGAACCGCGATCACCGCCGGAACCATCAGTTCCAGGGCAGCGCCGAACGCTGCGCCCAATAGCGCTCGGGGTCGAGCGCCAGTCCGTCGAGGCGCTCGAGCCAGCGCGAGCTCGGCGGGAGCGAGAGCGCCGCGAGGTTGCTCTGGAGCATCTCGACGGTGCTGGCGCCGCTGAGCACGACATCGACCCAGGGCAGCGCCAGCACCGCCGCCAGCGCGACGGCGTCGGCTCCGGTCTCGAGCTCGTCGGCGAGCAGGAGCAGAGGCGCGACGTTGCCACGTACGGTCAGCAGACCGTTGGCGAGGGCCTCCTTGACGATCACCCCGACCCCGGCGGCGTGGGCTTCGGCGAGCGCCGGCCCGGCTGAGCGCTCCAGCAGATTCCAGGTCACCTGCACGGCGTCGAAGCCACCGGTTTCGAGCGCAAGCCGAATCGTCTCGGCCTGCCTCGGCCCGCTCGTCGAAATGCCGATCGCGAGCCCGCCGGCGCGCAGTCTTGCCAGTTCGTCGAGCACGGCACCGTCGTCGAGGACGCCGCTCTCGATCGTCGCGGAATGGATCTGGTAGAGGCGCAGGTTGGCTCCGAGCTGGTCGAGGCTCTCGGCTTCTTGGATTCGGAGGTTCGCCAGCGTCAGGTCCTTGACCTCGTGAACGTCGGCGTCGACCCGCCACTCAGCCGTGTACCGGTACCCCCACTTGGAGCCGACGGCAACCTGGTCCGGGCGGTCCTGGGCAGCTGAGCCCGATCGCGTCCCGCGCGCGCGCAGCCACGATCCGAGGAACTCCTCCGCGCGCCCGTAAGAACGCGCCGCGTCGAAGTAGCGAACACCCGCGTCGTAGGCGGCATCGAGGACCGCGTGGGCGCCCGCCTCCATCGAGGCGACGTCGAGCCGGCCGCCGAGGTCCCGGGCGTGCCCGAGGTTGATGTAACCGGGACGGCCGAGCGCGGCAAGCCCCAATCCGATGCTCGTCACCTCCAGCGAGGTTCGTCCTAGATAACCGGTCTCGATCGCCGGGACACTACCCTGGAGCCGAGCATGCGCCTGTCGAGCCTGCGCAACTTCAGCAGGGACCCTCTGCTCGCCCCGGTCGCGACCGGGGAGGGCCAGCGCGACCACCCGGTCATCGTCGCGATCCGGCGCCGCCGCGACGAGGGCTCGACGCCGGGCGCCAGGACCGACGGTCGGCGGATCGCGCTTGTGATCGAGGGGGGCGGGATGCGTGGGGTCGTCTCCGCCGGGATGGCAGCCGCGATCGAGCAGCTGGGTCTGACCGACTCATTCGACGAGGTGCACGGCGCTTCGGCAGGCTCGTTCAACGCCGCCTTCCTGCTCGCCGGACAGGCGACGTATCTGACCGGCCTCTATCCCCATGGTTTCGGCGACCCCCGCTTCGTCAGTTTCCGCCGGGCAATGACCGGCCGTCCGGTGTTTGACCTCGACTACGTGATCGGCGGGGTTTGGCGCACCCAACGCCCACTGCGGATCGACCTGATCGAGGCCAGCAGGATCAAGTTGCACTGCACCGCCACCGATGTGGACCGGGCAGAGATCGTCGACCTCGATGAGCTGCGTGACGGCGAGGAGATCCGCTGTGCGATGCGCGCCTCCGCGAGGCTCCCGTGGCTCGCCGGCCCACCGGTGCACTTTCGCGGCCGCCGGCTGCTCGACGCCACCCTGGCAGAGGCGATGCCGGTACGCGCCGCTCGCCGTACGGCGACCGACATGCTGGTGCTGCAGACCCGGCCGCACGGCGTCCAGCACACGCCCCTGTCGAGCGGGGTCGCACGCCTGACTGATCGCTACCTGGAGAAGCTGAACCCCGAGCTTGTCGAGCTGCGGCGCACTCGGTCCGAGCGCTACGACCGTCTCAGCGAGGAGCTTGCCGGCAGGGCTCGCGACCCAGCCGCCGAGCCCAGGGTGTGCGTGATCCGTCCGCCGGCGGGGGCGCTGATGATCGGCCAGATGGAGAACCGGCTTGCGGCGCTGACCGCCGCCGGGAGCCAGGGCCTAAGCGCCGCATGGATGGCTTTGGAGGGCGAGGCTCCCGAGCTGCTCAGTGCCCCACATGCCTACCCCGCGAGACGGGTTGCGGGCGGACACGAAGCGGCAGCCGCAAGCAGCACTCGTAGCCTGTAACAGTTGTCACGCGTGGGGGTACCTCGGGCGGTGTCGCCGTTCCGGATAAGAACGCAGGAGCTGACCTTCAAGGACCGGGTGAAGGACGCGGCGCGCGACGCGCCGCAGCGGGCCCGCGACCTGAGGGTTGCCGCCGCCCAACTCGACCTGCCGGAGAAGGGCCGAGAGCTCCGCGCCGCCGCCGCTCAACTGGACCTGCCTTGGGCCCGCTCGGCGCCTGCACGCTGGATCCGGGAGAACTTGATGCAGTTGGTGTTGAATCCCCTCCTCGACTACTACGCCGCGCGCCGTGCGACGGGCGGGGAGAGGCTCGCGACGATCAAGGGCCCGGTGATCATGGTCGCCAATCACGCCAGCCACATGGACACCCCGGTGATCCTGTCGGCGCTACCGCGGCGGCTGCGCAAGCGCACCGCCGTCGCCGCCGCCGCCGACTACTTCTACCGCAACCGGTTCGTCGCGGCGGCCGTCTCGCTGTTCTTCAACACCGTGCCGGTCGAGCGGAGCGGGGGCGGAACGCTGGTCAAGGACGGAAGCCACCTCGACTCGCTGCTCGACGACGGCTGGAACCTGCTGTTGTATCCGGAAGGGACGCGCTCGCGCGGGAACGGCACTGGGCGTCTCCGTCGAGGCGCCGCGGTGCTCGCCTCCCACCACAACGTGTCGATCCTGCCGATCCGCGTCACCGGCACCGCCCAGGCGATGCCACCGGGGCAGGTCTGGCCCAAGCGTCTGCGCGGCACCCTCGGGCTGTTCACCCGACGCCACCGGATCGAGGTGTCGTTCGGCGAGCCGATCCCGCCTCAGGAGGACGCCGCGGCGCTGATCGAGCGCGTCCAGAGCTTCTTTGACGCCAATGGGGACGGGGCGGCCACACGCTCCCCCTACCGGCGGCGCGGCCGGTCGGCCGACGCTCCGCACCGCGACGTCGGCGAGCCCTGAGATCGCCCTGTTCAGATAAGTAGAATCGCGCCACGACGGGCGCGCGAGCCAGACAGCCCCAGCAACGCGACACCCAACGGGACAGCGCGGGTTCCCGCCGGCTGCCGTCGCCGTCGGTGCTGACCACCCTCCAGCGCACGGTGGGCAATCGGGCGATGGCGCGGATCCTGGCCCGGGACCCGCAGGCGCTGAAACCGCCCCCGGCGAAGCGGCCGGCGAAGTTTCACGGCGACGGCAAGCATCGTCCCACGGATGTGGCCTACGCCACCGAGGTCGGGAAGGCCGACGTGACGCGGCTCGACGCCACCCCCAACCAGCTCCCCGACGACGTACACGCGGACATTAACGCCAAGCTCGATTGGTTCCAGGGTGGTGCTTACGACGCCTACGTGCAGCAGGTCAAGCCGGCGCTCACGCGCGCTACCGCCCCCCACACCGAGAAGCCGCCGGAGAAGGTCGTCGAAGAGCTGCCACCCAAGAAGCGCAACGCATTGGAGCGCCAGCTGGACGACCAGTACGGCCTCATCCAGAAGCTCAAGGACAGCCGCCTGGACGCCTGGAAGCAGAACGCTGAGATACCCAAGGCCAAGCCGAGCGTCGACGTGCTGGAGATCGTCATCGCGATCGTGGCCGAGGGATTTGGCGGCGTTGTCTACGGCGTCCTCGAGAAGATGCTCGCCGACCGCACCGGGCACCTGCTACAGGAGTTCGCCGGTCTCGCTGGCCTTGAGGCGGGCGACCTCGGGGCTGAGGCCGCCTTCCACAAAGCGGCCAAGTCGGTGGAGCAGGACGTCAAGCTCGCCGTCAAGGACATCAGCGCCGAGAAGGTCGTCGAAGACTCGGTCACCGGCGCGCTGAAGAAGGGCAACGATCCGCTGGCGTTCTACGTCGAGGCGGTGAGGAACCACACGATCGCCGAGGAAGCCGCCGAACACAAGCACTTCAACGACACATCCGCAGACATGAGCGATGAAGATGTGGCGGCCAAGGGCGCCATGCTCGAGATGACCTACAAGCGACTCGCCAAGGACCCCGACACCTACCAGCGCGAGTTGACGGTGGGATTCATGCGGATGCTCGACGAGGCGCGGATGGAGGAACGGGCGAAGAATTGGGGCGGCAACCGGGACGTGGCGTACTACTCAGACCCGTACTGGTCGGAGCTGCGCCCCGGCGAGGTACTCCTACTCCCCACGGAGGCCAAGGACCCGACAGCGCACCATTCCAACGTGCACTTCGTCGGCACCTGGTATGCCCCGGACCTGAGCTTTGACGGCTTCGAGGCCGTCTCCGGCGCGATCAACAAGGAGAACCTCGAGAACCTCGTCGGCGGCGAGGCCAAGGACCTCCGACTCACGATGCGCTTTCACCTCTGGGCAAAGAACCCCTACAGCGGCGGCTGGCAGACCGACACGTTCGACATCATGTTCAAGCGCGACCAAGCCGGCCGGATCGTGCTGCTCGACCGCGACCACAACAAGGAGTGGCTGACGTCGTACTACACCGGCGAGGCGCGTGACCACACCGACGAGGAGCGCGACAAGTACGCACGGCTCGGCGCCGAGAAGCTTTACCAGGCGTTGAAATCCAAGACCGTCAAGAAGACCCGCGTCACCGACCTCTCCGACCTCCCGTGAGCGGCCGGCCGGCTGGCCCGGCCTGGGTATAGCGACCGGAATTCCCGGTGATCAGCGACTCGAGCCGCGCGCCGAGCCGCTTGGTACCAAGCGGCCGTGTCAGAGGGCCCGCTCGATCATCGTTACCATCGAGCGATGGCTGCCGTCAGTTCGCCGGCTGGCAGGCCCGCGACGGCTGAAGTGAACCGATGGGCGGTTCTCGCTCTGCTCAGCGTCGCGCAGCTGATGGTGGTGCTCGACGCGACGATCGTGACGATCGCGCTCCCTTCGGCTCAGAAGGCGCTGGGCTTCTCGACCGAGAGCCGACAGTGGATCGTCACCGCCTACGCCCTGGCGTTCGGCAGCCTCCTGCTGCTGGGCGGCAAGCTCGGTGATCTGTTCGGGCGCAAGTGGACGCTGATCGCCGGCCTGGTCGGGTTCTCGATTGCCTCGGCGATCGGCGGTCTGGCCGAATCCTTCGGCGCGCTCGTGATCGCCCGCACGCTCCAGGGCGCGTTCGGCGCGTTGCTTGCGCCCTCGGCGCTCTCGTTGCTGACGGTGACGTTCGAGGGATCTCCAGACCGCCCGGCGGCGTTCGGGATCTTCGGCGCGATCGCCGGCGGCGGCGCCTCGCTCGGCCTGATACTCGGCGGTGCGCTGACGCAGATCCTGTCCTGGCGCTGGTGCCTGTACGTCAACCTGGTGATCGCCGTGCCGACGACGATCGTCGCGCTACGCCTACTGGTGAATCAGGGCGCTCCGAAGCGGGATCCGATTGACATACCCGGGGCTGTCACCTCCGCGCTCGGCCTGTTTGCACTCGTCTACGGCTTCTCCAACGCCGAGACCCAATCCTGGGGAGCGACGGCGACGATCGTCGCGCTCGTCGCCTGCCCGGTGCTGCTGACCGCGTTCGTGCTGATCGAGCGGCGGAGCAAGTATCCGCTACTGCCGCTGCACATCGTCTTGGACCGGGGGCGCGGCGGCGCCTACACGTCGATCCTGCTGGCCGGTGCCGGCATCTTTGCCGTGTTTCTGTTTCTCACCTACTTCCTGCAGGAGCAACGCGGCCTTTCGCCGCTCACCACTGGGCTGGCGTTCCTACCGCTCACAGCCGTGCTCGTCGTCACTTCGACGACGGTGCAGACGCGGGTGATCCAGCGGACCGGGGTCAAACCGATCATGCTCGCCGGCATGATCCTTGGGGCACTCGGGATGTTCCTGTTCACCCGTCTGACCCCCAGCTCGACCTACGCCGCCCACGTGCTTCCCGGCCTGCTCATCCTTGGGGTTGGGATGGGATGCATCTTTGCGCCGGCATTCTCCACCGCGACTCTGGGTGTGCAGGGAAGCGAAGCCGGGATCGCCTCGGCGATGGTCAACACCTCCCAACAGGTCGGCGGCTCAATCGGGACCTCGCTGCTCAGCACGATCTTCGCCAGCGCGGTCGCAAGCTACACGGCCAGTCACCCCCCCAGCCCGGGCTTGGCAGACGCTGCCGCGGTCCACGGCTACACGACAGCGTTCTGGTGGTCGGTCGCGATTTTCATCCTCGGCTTCGTTCTGGCATTGGTCATCCTGCCCGGTCGGAGCCATCATCGGGTACCCACCGCCAGGGCTGCCGTCGCCCGGTTCGCGATCGGCAACTGCCAGCACTTCGAGTCTGCTGACGGCGCCCGCGAAGGCGTGAGCGCTACGACGGGTGCTGGGGGGCAATAAGTAGCGGCCGCCGCGTGTGGGAAGCGAGCGCGTGAGAGACGCTTCCGAGCAGAGCGCTGCCGATGGCGCCCCGGCCGCGCTGGCCGCAGACGATCAGCCCGGCGTCGATCTCCTCAGCGATCTTGTTGACCGTCCTGGCCACCGACTGGTCCGATTGGGAGACTCGAGCGACCGCGCTGTAGCCGCGCGTCCGCACCCCCGCGGCGCCTTCCTCGGCGATCCGCTTAGCGAATTCGGCCTCCTGCTCATCGACCTCGCCTTCGTTGGGTATCGCTACGACAAACGAACCCGCTCGGGCCAGCTGCACCTCTGCGGGGGTCCAGACCGTCAACACGACGGCGTCGACGGCGGGCGTGATCCAGTCGATCGCGGCTGCGAGTGCCGTCCGTGAGCCCTCTGATCCGTCGTAGCAGAACAACACCGGCTTATTCATCGCTGATCCTCGTCAAGTCAGAGGCATCTGGGGTCTACCGCAGACTATCTCCCAGTCGCCCTCGAGCCCATCGCGACCGGTGCGCTCAACCGCCTCTCGCTCGCAACTCGGCGAGCGAGGACTGCAAGAAGGCCCGCTGGACCTCGTTGTGCTCGAGCGCGATCGCTCGGATGTACGCGTCGATCGCCTCGTCTCGACGCCCCAGGCGTCGGAGCAGCTCCCCGCGGGTGGCATGGAAGTACGCGTAGTGCTCAAGGGGTTCGGCGAGCGGCCCGAGACCGGCGTATGCGACCTCCGGTCCATCTGCCATCGCCACGGCGGCGAGTCGGTTGAGCTCGACGACGGGCGAAGGGTCGATACGCATCAGCGTCCGGTAGAGGCGCGCGATTCGGGGCCAGTTGGTCGCATCGGGATCGACCGCCAACGCGTGCTCGGCGGCGATCGCGGCCTGAATGAAGTACCGCCCGGGCTCGGCATGCCGCGCCGCTTGGTCGAGCTCGGCCAGGCCCAATCTGATCGCTGACTCGTCCCAGGCGGCGCGGTCCTGGTCGCCGAGCAAGACCGGCCGGCCGTGCTGGTCGACTCGCGTCCGGCGCCGCGAGTTCGTCAGCAGCATCAGCGCGAACAACGCGCGCACCTCGGATTCTGCCGGCATCAGCGTGCCGAGCATCCGTGCGAGCCGTAACGCTTCATCGCACAGGTCGGAGCGAACCAGCGTCGGCCCGTTCGTGGCGGCGTAACCCTCGTTGAAGATCAGGTAGAGGACGGCGAGCACCCCGTCCAGACGCTCGGCCAGCCGTTCCGGCGCGGGCACCTCGTATGGGATCCGTGCGGCCCGGATCTTGCGCTTGGCGCGGACCAGGCGCTGGGCGAGCGTCGGCTCCGCCAGCAGGAACGCGCTGGCGATCTCAGGCGTCGAGAGCCCGCCAACCGTGTGCAGCGTCAGCGCGACCCGCGCCTCGAGCGAGAGGGCGGGGTGACAGCAGGTGAAGACCAGTCGGAGCCGCTCGTCCTCGATCTCGACCGGGTCCTCGCAAGTCCCGACCCACCGCATCACTGCTTGCTCCCGGCCAGCCCGGCTGCGATCCCGTCGCGCTCCATCGAGAGCGCGGTTCCTGGCGACAACGGCGAGCCATCCCGCCGGATTCGCCGGCAGACCGTCGCGTGGCCACCGGCGAAGCGCGACGATGAACGCGTCTTGGAGCGCCTCCTCGGCCGCTTCGAAGTCGACGGTCGTACGGATCAGCCACGCCAGCACGCGACCGTAGTGCTCGCGGAAGACCTGTTCCAGGTCAGCGCGACCGGTGCGGATCGCCGGCGAGTTCACATCTGCGCGTCCATGTCGAGCAGTGGGCGAACCTCGATCGCGCCATGGCGCGCACCCGGGATCCGAGCCGCCAGCGCGAGCGCCTGGTCAAGGTTGTCGCACTCGAAGATGAAGTAGCCGGTCAGCTGTTCCTTCGTCTCGGCGAAGGGGCCGTCGGTCATCAGCGGCTGCCCGTGCCGGACTCGGACCACGGTCGCCGACGACGGGTGGTCGAGCACCTCGCCGCCACGCAGCACGCCCTCACCTGCCGCGGACTGGGCGAACTCGCGATAGCGCGCCCCCTCTTCACGATCGAGCTCGTCCTCCTCGTTCCAGATCGTCCAGATCGTCGCCAGATACCGCATCCACGCTCCTCTCGATCAGGCCAGGCCCGGTCGACGGCGCGCCACAATGGCGGCGCCGCCGGCCCCTGGACCCAGTCTGCTACATCGCCGCGACGCCGACCATGTGCCCCTGCGCATCGGCCAGCACCCCAAAAGTCACACCCGGGACCTTCGTCGCAGGTTGCACGGTCCTACCGCCGATCTTCTCCGCACGGTCGAGCGTCGACTCGACGTCGTCGACCCCGACGAAGAAGACGACGGCGTCGCTCCCACCCTGCACCGGGCCAATCCCACCCGGGATCGCTCCCTCCGCGCCGGTGTCGACGTACGTATAGCCGGGGATCCCACCGTCGGAGTACTTCCAACCGAACAGATCGCCGAAGAACCGCCGAGTCGCGTCGGGGTCGTTCGAGCGGATTTCGAAATGCACGACAGGATGAGGCATGCGCTGCTCCCTTTTGTGAATCAGGTCCGCCGGCCAGAACCGGCCTGTCACTCAGAAAGACGAACCCGCAACCCGACAAATCGACCGACCGGCAACGGTCACCCGCCACCAACCCTGGGGGCAATGCTCGCGGGGGCCCCCGCAGCCGAGCGAAGACCTCCGCCGAGGCACGGCGATCTGACAATGTGAGCGCGATCGTGCGCCGCCCGCGAGTCCCAATCCGCCTATCCGCGCTGGCCACGACCGTGTCCGCGGCGGCCGTGATCGCCGGATGCGGTGGACATACGGTCACCAAGCGCGACGTGGTCGCCCGAGGCGACGCGATCTGCTTTCAGTCGCTCCAGTCGATCCGCTCCATCCCGCCGCCACGTTTCACCGGCAACGCGCCGGCGTCGTTCTCCGACCCTCGGTATCTGATCTCGTTCGCCAAATACGCTAACGCGGTCCGGCCGATCCTCGCCAGGGAGATCGAGCAGCTGCGGACGCTGCCACGGCCCTCAGTGGACCGCGCGACCCTCAACGCGCTCCTGAACGCGATCGCCCAGGAGGGCGACGACTACCACGCGATCGTTCGGGCGGCGTCCGCGGGGGACGTCGAGGCGACGATGTCGGCGCTGGCGCGGCTCGCCGCCAACCCGGCGCGCCGGCTCGCGCGCCGCTACGGGTTCAGGCAATGCACCGGCGTTGGCGGGACCGCGACCGGCAGCGGATGATTGCGCGAACGTCTACCTATGCGCCACCTAAGCATCGACTCCGTAGGCTTCAGTTCTGCCTAGGTAGCCGCGATTAGACTAGCCCGAATGCAAACCCCCTTTATAAGTAGACGGCGGCCCACCACAAACGCGCGAGTCGGCCGCGTCGGCGGTTATCGCCGGCTGACGCTTTCGTTCGCCGCATTCGTGGCGGCAACCGCGTTCGTGCTCGCCGCGGGCCAGGCGAGCGCGGACACATCCTCGACGCTGACCGTCGTTGGGACCAGCGACGTCTCCGACTCTGGGCTGGTCCAGAACGTCATCGCTCCTGACTTCAAGGCCGAGTTTCCCCAGTTCACGTTCAAGTACGTCGGCTCGGCGACCGGCGTCGCGATCCAGAGCGCGATGTCGGGCACTGGCGGACCGAGCGCGTTGATCGTCCACGCCCCCTCGCTGGAGAACCAGTTCGTGGCCGACGGCTTCTCGGCCAACCAGTTCGGCAACGCGATCTTCACCAACGACTTCGTGCTGGTGGGCCCCACCGGGGACCCGGCGGGTGTCGCCACCAACGCCGCCAACAACATCGCCCAGGGGTTCGCCGACGTCGCGGCAGCCGGCGTCGCGGGCAAGGCAACGTTCTTCACCCGCGGCGGCACCACGACCGCTTCGGGCACCACGGTCGAGGAGCACGCGCTCTGGCAGCTGATGTTCGCGGCAGGCCTGACTCCGTCGGGCGTGGTGCTGTGCAACGTGTCCGCGGCGGACGGCGGCGGCATGTCGCCGATCAACCCGAACGTGCAGCCGACCTCGGGCCAGCCGTGCCCTGCGTCCGGGACCGTCGACAGCTCCAGCGCGCCGAGCTGGTACTTCATCAACAGCGGCGCGACACAGGGCGCAAACGTGTTCGCGACCAACGCCTGCACGACCGGGAGCGTCAGCGGGGCCAACAGCTGCTACACGCTGAGTGACCGCGGCACGGTCGACTTCCTCGCGTCGGGTAACTCGCCGGCAGCCGGGGCAGGTGGCATCCCAAGCCTGAAGGTCGTCACCGCGAACAACAGCGCGTCGGCGCCCGGCGGAGCCAACGAGCTCGTCAACTACTTCCACGTCTACATCATCAACCCGAACAAGCCGGGCGAGACCGTCAACCTCCAAGCGGCACAGGACTTCGTGTCGATGCTGACCTCGCCGTCGTTCCAGTCGCAGCTCCCCAACTACCTCAACACGGTGTCCCCGACGCCGCTCTTCAACCCGACGGCGTCGCCGGGCCTGACGGCGACGTTCTCGCCGACGTCGCCGGCGGCCGGCGGCCAGGTGACCGTCACCGGTCAGCTGACCAACAAGCAGCCAGGCTTTGCGACGCTCGCCAACCAGGCGGTTAACGTCGACGAGATCGTGGGCACCCTGCCGCTGCAGGTCGCGACCGGCACCACCGACTCGGGCGGCGGATACTCGATCTCGTTCGCGCCGACCTCGAGCGGCACCTACGAGGTCTCGACGGGGCAAATCTCGGTGATCGAGATCCCGTCCCTGAACCCTGCGTACGGGGACCTGCTGGCGCCGGCGTCGAGCACGACGACGACACTCACCGTCGCCGGCGCGGTCACGATCACCAAGACGACAACCTCCGCCGGGAGCGTCAACGTGTCCGGCACGCTGTCCCCGAAGGCGCCGGACGACAACGCCACCGTCTCGCTGCTGGCCAAGAAGAAGGGCTCGAATGGCTCGTTCGCGCTGATCGGCTCCGCCTCGCTGAAGGCCGGCCAGACGAGTTACGCGCTGTCGGGCTCGCGCGCCGGCGGCGCCTGGACGATCGCGGTCCAATACTCGGATCCCGGACAACTCAGTACGGCGACGAGCACGCCAACGAACGTGACGATTCCGGCGAGGAGCGTCGCGGTCAAGTTCAAGAAGGTGACCGTCAAGAAGGGCAAGCTGACGGTCTCGGCCTCGGTGGGCCAGGCCCCGACCAAGGCCGGAGCGACCGTTCAGCTGTTCGCCCTGAAGCTCAACTCGAAGGGCGCCAAGTTCAAGAAGGCCGGAGCGGCCAAGCTCAAGAAGGGCAGGTCGACGTACACGATCAAGCACGCGCTGAAGCCGGGCCGCTATGCGCTGCAGCTGAAGTACTCAAACAAGGGCCAGTCGACGACCTACTCGGGCTACAAATACGCAAACGTGCACTGAGCCGGTGAGACCTGCGCGCACACGCACGCAGCAGACGGATTCGAAGGCCGACCGCCGCCCCGGCTCCCACCCGGGGCGGCGGGTCGCCTTGACTGCCGTGATCGCGGCTGTCGGCTTCTCGGTCGGCGCTGGCGCTACCGCGGCGGCCGCGCAGGCGGACGACTCCACGACCGTGGTGGTCGCGACCATCTACGAACCAGGCGGGCCAACGCATGTGTCGGTGACGGCGGGGCAGCTGGACCTCTGCTCCGCCTACGGTCACGCGCACACGACGGTCGCAGAGAACGGCCTCCAGGGCCCGGTCGATGTCGACATCACCCCCGCGGCGTGGTCGCTGGGGACCGTGCTGGATTGTGCGATGGCCAAAGCCGGCCAGGGGGTCGACCCGGCCACGGTCAACCAGGTGCAGGTGCTCGACGCGAACGGCAACCCCGAGGACACCAACCGGTTCTCGACGCTGTCGGCGGCCGACCTGGCCCCCTCGAGCGACTACGAGGATACGACGCAGAGCCCGGCGGTCGGGTATGCGGGCAACGATTCCTCGGGGGGTCCCGACGTCTACTACTACCGCCCGCCGCACGACAGCTCCGACCTCGACTTCCTGGACGAGCTCACGCCCGACGGTCAGCCGCTGACGCTGTGGGTGTTCACCGGCCCGCAGCTCGCCGTGACCGCCACCGCCTCCCCCTCCGGACAGGTCGATCCGGGCACGGCGATCACGTTCAGCGCGACCGTCACGCCGACCGACGCCGCGAACCCGACGTACGCGTGGTCGTTCGGACCGGGCGCCGCGAGCGCGACCGCGACTGGCGCGACCGTGAACGCGACATATGAGCAGCCCGGGACCTGGTCGGCGACTGTCGTAGTCACCGACTCCGACGGCGCCAGCGGCACCGCGCCAGTCGAGGTCGACGTCGGCCCGGCGCCGACAGACACAGGGGCGGCGCAGAGCGGCACGACGCCGACGGTCATCGCCACGGAGACCACAGTGGCACCCGTCACGCCGACCAAAAGGACCCCCACGAAAATAACGAAAAAGACCACCACGGCGACCACGACCCCGCCGCCAACGACCACGCACCGCGCAACCCCGCCGCCAACGACCACACACCACGCAACCCCGCCGCCAACGACCACACACCACGCAACCCCGCCGCCAACGACCACACACCACGCAACCCCGCCGCCAACGACCACACACCACGCAACCCCGCCGCCAACGACCACACACCACGCAACCCCGCCGCCAACGACCACGCACACCACGACCACGCCCAGCACGTCCCGGGCGACTCCGCACGCGGCTACCCCGCCGAGCGCATCGAGGACGGCCAGTCCCTCGACCCGTCCGATCGCCGGGAACACTGTCGAGCACCACCGGCCGCATCCCGAGCCGCACCCGACTACCCCCCAGCGCCGCCGCCGTCCCGCGCCGGTCGCCCGAACCCACGGGAACAGAGTCGTGGGCCGCGCGCTGGCGTCGGTCAACCTGGCCGCCCCCGGCTCGAGCCCACTGGTCTCCAGAGCGCCAGCAGCCGATACGACCGCCCCGCTCCCAACCGGTAACCGCCACGCCGCCACGTCTCCCTCGCCGCTTGCGATCATCCTCTCGGCGCTGGTCGTCGTCGCGCTGCTGACGCTCGGCGCCGTCAATGAGATGCGCGGCGGCATCGACTGGCGTAGCCTCCGCGCGCGGCTGCCGCGGCGGTAGCCGACAACACCCACCGCGACCCGCGCCTGCCCGCCGTGCCCCTGATCTTCGCGCTATCGAGCAACTCGATTGACCAGGCGATCTTCCACGTTTCGTCGGCGCTGCAGATCCCGGTCCTACTGATGGCGCTGGTCGCGCTCGCACTCGTCATCTACGAGCTCGGCAGCTATCTGGTAGAGCTGCGCGGCCGCAGCGGGCGCCGCTTCGCGGGGCTGCTCGAGGGAGCCGGCCGCGCCCGCGTAGCGCTGGACGCCGGCAACGTGGCTGGAGCCCAGGCGGCCCTCGACCGCATCGTCCGCAGCTCCCAGATGGCCTCGACTCTGCACTTCATCGTCCGTCGCGCGGCGACGCCAGGCTCTGACAATGAGCTCAACAAGGCACTGGCGGATTTCGATCTCGCCTCCCAGAAGCGGCTCGGGCGGACCCGGATCCTGGTTCGGTTGGGCCCGGCGCTCGGGCTGATGGGGACGCTGATACCGCTGTCCCCGGCGCTGACTGGGCTGGCCAACGGCAACACCGCCCAGCTCAGCCATGATCTACGAGTCGCGTTCAGCGTGACGGTCGTAGGGCTGCTGATCGGCGCCGTCGCGTTCGCGATCTCGCTCTCGCGCGACCGGATGTACAGCCAGGATCTGTCGGACCTGCAATACGTGGCGGCGACGTTGACCGCGCCTGCCGTTGCCGAACCCTCCGCACCCGCATGATCTCCGTCACCCCCCACTCACCCAGCCGTGAGGACCGCGCGGGCGACCCGCTCGATGGGCTCGTGAACCTGTTCGACCTCGGGATCGTGCTGTCGGTCGCGTTCCTGCTGGCCGCACTGTCGTCGCTACACCTCGGCGGCACGATCACCAAGCACGGTCTGCACGCCTCCAGGGCCCGGCAGATCTACATCAAGCCCGGGCAGAAGGTCGCACCACTACCGAAGCGCGGCGCCAAGACGATCGGACGAGGCGTCCAGGCGGGCGTCGTCTACCGGCTCGCCGACGGGCAGTTGGTGTACGTTCGGCGCGCGCCCAAGCGCAGCACTAGTTCGAGGCCGTAGCTCGGCGGCGGTCGGCTCGCGATGCATCTCGTCTGGACGCAGTTGCGGGAGGCGATCTCGCTGATCGCGCGCGGCGACCCCTACCTGATGAGCCTGCTTTGGGTGACGGTCAAGGTCGCGCTGATCTCGACAGCGTCCGCACTGATCATCGGGCTGCCGATCGGATTGGTAATCGGCGTCGGCCGCTTCCGCGGTCGCCGGGCGCTGCAGATCCTCGCCAACGTCTCGATGGGGCTGCCGCCGGTCGTCGTCGGGATCGTCGTGCTCTTGTTGCTGTTGCCCGGCGGCGCGTTCGGCTCGCTGCGGATCGAGTTCACGATCAAGGCGCTGTACGTGGTCCAGACGATCCTCGCGCTGCCGTACATCGTCGCACTGACTCCGGCCGCAATCCAGGGCCTGCCCCGCGGCCTGATCGAGCAGGCGCGGGCGCTCGGGGCCCGGCGACTGCAGCTCGCCGCGCTGGCAATGCGCGAGGCGAAGATCGGGATCCTCGCCGGAGTGATCGCGGCTGTCGGCGCGACCGTGTCCGAGGTCGGTGCGGTGATCATCGTCGGCGGCAATTTCCAAGGACACGACCAGACCCTCGCCGGCGCGTTGCTGTCGCAGTTCACGGACACCGCCAACGACCCGACCGAGACGGCAATTGCGCTGATGCTGCTGGGGCTGATCCTGGTCCTGCTCGGCGGATTGTCGATCTTGCAGCAGTACGCGGGTGGGATCCGGTTGCGCTTCGTGCCGGCCGCCGACGCCCGAGTGGAGACCACGTGAGCCTGCTGTGGAACACGCTGCGCGCCGCAGTGC
This sequence comes from uncultured Solirubrobacterales bacterium, assembly GCA_963805095.1. Taxonomy (GTDB): domain Bacteria; phylum Actinomycetota; class Thermoleophilia; order Solirubrobacterales; family Solirubrobacteraceae; genus Palsa-465. The sequence continues at coordinate 335,803 of CAWDSW010000003.1, read as the reverse complement.
CGCTGATCCTCCACGGCGACCCGACGCTCACGTCGGTGATCTGGTTCACGTTGCAGGTGGCGGCCGTCGCGACCGGGGTCGCAGTGATCGTCGGGATGCCACTCGGGCTCGTGATCGGGCTCGGCCGGTTTCGCGGGCGCCGGCTGGCGCACGCGCTCGCGAACGTGTCGCTGGCGCTGCCGCCGGCGATGGTTGGCGCCTTCCTGTTCCTGCTGTTCTCGGTCGGCGCGCCGCTCGGGAGCCTCGAGTTGATCTTCACCCGACGAGTCGTGTTCGTAGCCCAGTGCCTGCTCGCAATCCCGTACACGACGGCATTGACCGCCGCCGCCGTGCAGGCGCTGCCGGCGGGACTGCCGGCGCAGGCGCGGGCGCTGCAGGCGGGACGGCTGCAACTGGCGGCCCTGGCACTACGGGAGGCCCGGGTCGGGGTGCTGGCTGGGGTGATCGCGGCGATGGCATCGTCGCTGTCGGAGGTCGCGGCGATCGTGATCCTCGGCGGCAACATCTACGGGTACAACCAGACGCTCGCGTCTGCGGCGCTGTATGACGTCAACCAGTCGAACTTCCCCGCCGCCGCTGGCGGTGGCAATCGTGCTCGGGGCCATAATCCTGGTGTTGCTCGGCGGGCTCGCGCTCCTGCAGCAGCCGGGCTCCGGCACCCGCTGGCGGTTCAGGACCGAGACGTGAGCGAACCACTGTTGCGCACCTGCGAACTGTCGGTGAGCCGCGGTCGCCGTGAGGTGCTCCACTCGGTCGACCTGAAACTGTGGGCGGGCGAGCTGGTCGCGCTGCTGGGTCCCAACGGCGCCGGCAAGTCGACGCTGCTCGACGCTCTGGCCGGCGCGCTCGAGCCGACCGCCGGAACCGTGGAGCACCGCGGCCGGGTCGCGATCGCGCTGCAGTCAGCCGAGCTGGCGCGCCGTTCGGTGCAGGCGAACATGCTCGTCGCACTGGCATGGTGGGGCGTCCCACGAGAGCACCGGCGCCAGCGAGCCCAGGCGGCGCTTGAGGCGATCAACGCCGCGCACCTGGCCAGGCGCCAGGCCGGCACGCTGTCGGGCGGCGAACGCCGGCGCGTACACCTCGCTCGGGTGCTGGCGGTCGCGCCCGACGTGTTGCTGCTCGACGAGCCGTTCGCCGGATTGGACGCCGAAGTCCGGGCTGCCCTGCTGCAGGACGCCGAGCGGGCGCTGCGGGCGCCGGGCCGCGCGACCCTTGTCGTCGTCCACGACCGCGCCGAGGCGTGGGCGCTGGCCGACCGGCTGCTGATCCTGATCGACGGTCGGATTGTCGCCGACGGATCCCCGCGGGATCTCTTGGCGCGGCCGCCGTCGGCGCTGGTCGCCCGGTTCCTCGGTTACGACGGCGAGCTTCGCATCGACCCCGGCGACGGCGACGGACAGGTGATCCTCACCCGCCCGGCAAACGTCCGGCTCGACCCTGACGGGGACCACGCGGCGACCGTCACCCGGGCGCTGGCGCTTGAGGACGGAATGCGCCTGGAGCTGACCCTGGCCCGCGGCCACGGGCGGCTGTATACGACTGCCGAGCTGCCTGCGCCGCGAGTCGGCGACCCGGTTCGGGTGCGTGTCGACGGCGGCGCTTCCTTCCCGGGTGATCGGCTAGGGAAGCACGCGGTCGAGAATCTCGTGGAGCGCGGCGTGGAGGATCGCTGACCGAACAGCCGAGCTGAGCTCGCTGGGATCGTTGAGTTCATGCAGGAGTGCTCCGATGTCGAGCCCATCGATCGTCCGGCGTAGCAGCGGCGCGGTCGGGAGAGCGCTGTCGATGAGCCCGGCCGGGATCGCCTTGATGCTTGTCTTGGCGAACCCGGGCAGACCGGCCTGATCGAGCGCGTCCGGGAGAAGCTGGGACACCTTGGGCAGGCGGCGCGCGCGGTCCAGGCGATCGACCGCGTCACCCAGACCGGCCTTGAGCGCGGCCCGCGCGCGGGGGTTCAGGGAGCGAGTGTCGGCGAGCTCGAGGACAAGACGCTCGCGAGAGATGCCGAGCCGGCACGCGGCGCTGTCGAGGCCGAGCAGGACGATCTGCTCTGCAAGCGGTTCCAGCCGCGGCTGGATCGGCGCAATCGGACGCTGGACGCACGGGTTGGCCGGCTGGCGCGGGGCGTACTGCCCACCGCCGGCGGCGACCTGAACGCCGAGGACAATCGCGACGAGCACCACGGCGATGAGTGGCAGCCCGAGCCTCCTCATGACCGGTTCCGGTCGCGAAGCGCCAGCGCGGGCCCCAGCGCGAGCAGCGCGAGCAGCGCGGCGACGAGGAAGGACGTACGGAACGCGCGCGTCGCGGCGCGCTTGAGCTGATCCTCGAGCGAGAGCTCCAGGGCCCGAGCGGCGGGCACCTGCGTCGCCGGCAGCCCCAGGTCCTCGAACGCGGGCCGTAGGTCGGGAACCCGGCCGCGCTCGGCGGTCAGACGACGCCCCAGCCGGTCGGCGAGCTCGAGCTTCGTGGAAGCCGGAAGCGGCGCGTCGAGCACGAGTCCCGCGATCGCTTCTTTCGCCGGCGTCTCGGCGTGGCGTAGGCCGGTGGTGAAGATCGGCGTGAGGATCGCGAGGCCGATCACCACGCCCGCGTGCCGAGAGGCGATCGCCCAGCCCCCATGGAGCGCCCGAGGGACACGGCCGCGTAGCCCGGCCGCCGTCAGCGAGTCCACCGAGAGCCCGAGACCGAGGCCGACCAGCACCTGCGGTGCGATCGTCCACGCCAGGTTGGCGCCCGGCAACAGCGCCAGGCCGGTGAGCCCGCCCGCGATCAGTACCGACCCCGCAACCGCTTCGGACCGTGTCCCCGCGCTGGCGCGCCGACGGACGGTGCCGGCGGCGAGGGCTGCCAGCGGAACCGCCGTCACGGCGACCGCCGCCACGGCCGGCGAATTGTCCCAGCCGTCGACGAGCAGCAGCACCAGCAGGAAGAGCGCCGCCGTCAGCGCCGCTGACACCAGCGCGAGGGCCAGGTTGGCCAGCAGCTGTGGGCGATCCGGCGACGTGGCCAGGTCGCCCCGATGGGCGACGGTCCGATCCCGCAGTGCCAGCGCCACGGGCAGCGCCAGCAGCACGAGGGGGATCTGCACCACGAAGATCGACCGCCATGAGAACGCCCAGGTCAAGAGGCCCCCGGCAACCGGACCGAGGGCCGCCCCGGCGACGCCCGCCGCTGCCCATCGCCGCACTCCCGCGCGCTCCGTCCCGGTGGCTCTGACCAGAAGCTCGAGACCCCCGACGACCACGACTGCACCACCCGCCGCCTGGACCGCGCGCCCGGCGATCAACACGCCCAGCGACGGCGCCGCCGCGCAGACGATCGTCGCGACCACGAATCCGCCGACGCCAAAGGCGCTCGCCGTACCCGGATCCCCGCGGACACAGACGCGGGCGGCGGGCACCGCTACCAATGCGAGCACGAGGTTGAACGAGATCAAAACCCACGCGACCCCACCGACCTCCGCCCCGAAGTCCCGCAAGATCTCCGGCAATGCCAGCGTCACAACGCCCGAGTCACCGAGTACCACACCGACGGCGAGCGATAACACCGCGACGGTGCCGCTGGAGCCGGCCCAGAAGCTCGACGGCTCGTCGATGCGATCTGCGCTCATCACGACGAACTCTCCCGCATCCGCACCACGACCCAGCCGCTGCGGGCGGCCAAGTATTGTCCAGCCGCGCTGAAACCTACGAGCTCGAGATCGGCCAGGAGAGAGCCATGAAGAAGCTGATCAATGCGCCTGACGGCGCCGTGGCAGATTCGCTGCGGGGACTGCAGGCGGCGTACGGCGGCCGGCTGAAGGTCAGCTTCGAGCCGTACACGGTGGTCCGCGCCGACGCGCCCATAGCCGGCAAGGTAGGCGTGATCTCGGGCGGCGGCTCGGGTCACGAACCGCTCCACGGCGGGTTCGTCGGCCCCGGGATGCTCGACGCCGCCTGCCCGGGCGAGGTCTTCACCTCGCCGACCCCTGATGCGATGTTCCAGGCGAGCAAGGCTGTCGACGGCGGTGCCGGAATCGTCTTCATCGTCAAGAACTACACGGGAGACGTGCTCAACTTCGAGATGGCCGCGGACCTGGTGGAGGGCGAGGGGGTCGATGTCGAGACGGTCCTTACGAACGACGATGTCGCCGTCGAGGACTCGACGTATACCGCCGGCCGGCGTGGTGTGGGGGTCACCGTTCTGGTCGAGAAGATCGCGGGCGCCGCCGCCGAGGACCGCCGCAGCTTGCAGGAGGTCGCGGAGATCGGGCGACGCGTGAATGCTCAGGGTCGGACAATGGGAATCGCATTGTCGGCGTGCACCACCCCGGCGTCTGGCGAGCCGAGCTTCGAGCTCGGCGACGACGAGGTCGAAATCGGCATCGGGATCCACGGCGAGCCGGGCCGCTTCCGCGAGAAGATCGGGTCGGCGTCCGAGCTCACGGAGCGACTGATGACGCCCATCCTTGAGGATTTGCCGTTCGCCTCCGGCGACCGCGTGCTCGCATTCGTCAACGGGATGGGTGGGACGCCGCTGATGGAGCTCTACATCGTCTACGCCGAGGTCGCGAGGCTTGCCGCCGAATACGGCCTGCTGATCGAGCGCAACCTCGTCGGCAACTACGTCACCTCGCTGGAGATGCAGGGCTGCTCGATCACGCTGCTGAAGCTCGACGACGAGCTGCTCCGCTACTGGGACGCCCCCGTCAACACGCCGGGGATGCGCTGGGGCATGTAGGCCCTGACGACGGATGGCGATCGACCGCAGCACCACCCTGACGTGGATGTCGCTGTTCGCCGAAGCGATGCGCGAGCATCGTCAGGAGCTGGTCCGGCTCGACACGGCGATCGGCGACGGAGACCACGGAGCGAACATGGCACGCGGCATGGAGAAGGTGGCCGAGAAGCTCTCGAGCGCCGAACAGGCTGACACCGGCTCGGTGCTGAAAACCGTCGCGATGACGCTGATCTCGACCGTCGGCGGCGCCGCCGGCCCGCTTTACGGGACGCTGTTCCTACAGCTCGGCTCAGCGCTCGCCGACAAGGACGAGGTTCAGCTATCCGAGTACGCCGCGGCGTGGCGCAAGGGCGTCGAGGGCGTTCAGGCTCGCGGCAAGGCCGTACCCGGCGACAAGACGATGGTCGATGCCCTGGTTCCCGCGGTAGACGCGCTCGAGCAGGCGACCGAGCTCGACAGCGGCCTTCAGGCAGCAGCCGCCGCAGCCGAGGAGGGCATGCACGCAACCACGCCGCTGGTTGCGCGCAAGGGACGCGCCAGCTACCTCGGCGAGCGCAGCGCCGGGCACCAGGACCCCGGCGCGACCTCCTCGTACTACCTTCTGAGGACCGCCGCAGAGGCGTTCGGGGATTAGTGCCCTGATGGGATCAGGACACTAGGTCTCTCGCGCGGCGGAGTCGTCATGCCGAGCTACGTTGCAGCGCTGGATCAGGGCACCACCAGTTCCAGGGCGATGGTGTTCGACCACTCGGGCCGCATCGTCTCGGTCTCGCAGAAGGAGCACCGTCAGATCTACCCAAAGCCCGGCCTGGTCGAGCACGATCCGGCGGAGATCTGGGCCCGGTGCTCCGAGGTGCTCGATGAGGCGCTGTCGGTTGCCGGCCTTGGCAGGAAGGAGATCGCCGCGCTCGGGATCACCAACCAGCGCGAGACTACCGTCGTCTGGGACCGGAACACCGGGGAGCCGGTGCACAATGCGATCGTCTGGCAGGACACCCGCACCGACCGGATCATCGAGGAGTTGGCCCGGCACCCAGGCGGTCGGGATCGCTTCCGGGAGACGGTCGGGCTCCCGTTGGCGACCTACTTCTCGGCCCCGAAGGCCCGGTGGATCCTCGACAACGTCGACGGCGCCAACGAGCGCGCGCAGGCCGGCGATCTGCTCTTCGGCACCGTCGACAGTTGGCTGATCTGGAACCTGACCGGTGGCGTCGACTCCGGGCTTCACATGACCGACGTGACCAATGCCAGCCGAACGATGCTGCTCGACCTGAGGGCCCTGTCCTGGGATCACGCGATCGCCGAGTCGATCGGAGTACCGAGCTCGATGCTGCCGGAGATCCACCCCTCAAGCGAGGTCTACGGAGAGATCACCTCGGGCGCGATGGCGGGAGTACCGATCGCCGGCGACCTCGGCGACCAGCAGGCGGCGATCTTCGGCCAGACCTGCTTCTCCCCCGGCGAGGCGAAGAACACATACGGAACCGGCAACTTTCTGCTGATCAACACCGGCACCGAACCGCCTCGATCGAGGTCAGGCCTACTGACGACGGTCGGCTACAAGATCGGCGAGGAGCCGGTCGTGTACTGCCTCGAGGGTTCGATCGCGATCACGGGAGCACTGATCCAGTGGTTGCGAGACAACCTGAAGCTGATCAGGACGGCCGCCGAGGTCGAGGAGCTCGCGATGTCGGTTCAGGACAACGGTGGCCTCTACATCGTGCCGGCCTTCTCGGGGCTGTTCGCGCCGTACTGGCGCTCGGACGCCCGCGGCGTCTTCGCCGGCCTGACCCGCTACGTCAATGCCGGCCACATCGCCCGCGCAGCGCTCGAGGCGACCGCCTTCCAAAGCGCCGAGATCGTCGAGGCGATGGAGGTCGACGTGGGCGTCAAGCTGGACGCGCTGAAGGTCGACGGCGGGATGGTCGCCAACGACCTGCTGATGCAGTTTCAGGCGGACATCCTCGGAGTCGACGTCGTCCGGCCCGAGGTCGCCGAGACGACCGCGCTCGGCGCCGCCTACGCCGCGGGTCTCGCCACCGGCTTCTGGGCCAGCCAGGAGGACCTCCGCGAGAACTGGGTCGAAGGCAATCGATGGTCGCCGCGGATGGCCCAAGAGACGCGCGAGGTCTATTTGAAAGCGTGGAGGAAGGCCGTCACGCGGACGTTTGACTGGGTCGACTGAGCGCTCGCACGGCTCGAGCGCTAGCGAGCCGTTTCCAATATCGCCTTGCTGGGTATCGGTCCGTGCTGGAGCTGATCAACGCAAGGAGAGCGGCAATGCATCGTGTCCGGATAGGAAGTCTGTTGGCGATGCTGGTGGCGGTGTGCGCCGCGATGCCGAATAGCGTCGCGCTTGGTGCGTCACGGCACGATCGCTACCCCAATGAGCCGGTCGCGACTGGGACGGGCGGGGCGGTCGCATCGATGGACGTGAATGCCAGCCGCGCCGGGATCGATGTGCTTCGTCGTGGCGGCAACGCCGTCGACGCTGCGGTGGCGACTGCCAGCGCCCTTGGCGTCTCGGTCCCGTTCGTCGCCGGCCCCGGCGGCGGCGGATTCATGGTGATCTACGACGCCCGAACCCACCAGGTGACGACGGTCGACGGCCGCGAGTCGTGCCCGTCGGCATGTACGTCCACGATGTTCCTCAACCCGGCGACTGGCCAGCCGATGAACTACACGACGGCCTCCGATCAACCGCTGTCGACCGGTGTTCCGTCGATGGTGGCGACGTGGGCAAAGGCGGTCCAGCTCTACGGCCGCCGCAGCTTCGGCGCGGATCTGCAGCCGGCGATCGGCCTGGCGAAGCGCGGCTTCCGGGTGAACTTCGACTTCAATCAGCTCGAACAGTCGGGGTTGCAGCTGTTGCAGGCCTATCCGGCGAGCCGCTCCCTGTTCCTGACCTCCTCCGGCGACCCGCTACCGGTGGGCACGCTGCTGCGCAACCCAGACCTCGCACACACCTATCGGCTGCTGGCGAAGGACGGACCGCAGGCGCTGTACGACGGGCCGATCGGCCAGGCGATCGTCCAGGCCGACGACCATCCCGTGTTGACCCCAGGGCAGACGGCCGTCACCCAACCGGGAATCATGCAGATGAGCGACCTGGAGTCCTACCAGGCGCGCGTCGTCGCGCCGACGCGCGTCAACTACCGGGGCATCGACATCTACGGCATGGCGCCGCCGTCGAGCGGCGGCTCCACCGAGGGGGAGATCCTCAACATCCTCAATACCTTCAAGCTCGGGGCTGAGCCCCGGGCGACGGCGTGGTTTCAGTTTCTCGAAGCCTCCCGGCTGGCGTACGCCGATCGCAACGCCTACGTCGGCGATCCCAATTTCGTAAGCGTGCCGCTGAGTGGGCTACTCGACCCGGCTTTCGCGGCCACGCGCGCCTGCCTGATCGGAGATAAGGCAGCCACCTCCCCGGTGGCGCCCGGATCGCCGTTCGCGCCCTTCCAGGGCTGCAGCCCCACGATCGCGCCGGCGGCGTCCTCCGGATCGCCGGAGGCCCACCACACCAACAACATCGTCACCGAGGACAAGTGGGGCGACATTGTCGCCTACACGAACACGATCAACTTCTTCGGCGGCAGCGGCGAGACGGTGCCGGGGTACGGCTTCCTGCTCAACAACGAGATGACGGACTTCGACTTCGCGCCTCCCGCCAACGGCTCGGCTGACCCGAACCTGCCGGCGGGCGGCAAGCAGCCGCGGTCGAGCATGGGGCCGATCATCGCCATCCAGCACGGTACCCCCGTGTTCGCGATCGGGGCCGCCGGCGGGTCGACGATCCCCGAGACCGTCGCCCAGACGCTCATGAACCACGTCGATTTCGGCATGGCGATGCCGGACGCGCTCGATGCTCCGCGGGTCAGTCAGACAAACTCGGCCACCTCGCTGGCCGAGCCCGACTTCTTCAACAGCCAGCTCGCCCAACAGCTGACAACGCAGTTCGGCGAGCAGTTCACGCTCGCGACCGGATCGATCCTTCCACTGGACAATTACCCCGGCGACGCGACCGCACTGCAGATGCTCGGCGACGGGCGTGCCGAGGCGGTCGCCGAGGCCGTCCGGCTCGGGGGTGGCAGTGCCCTCGTCGTGCGACCCGACTCCCGTCGAGACGATCGCCGGGGCCGCCCGTCTCGGGGGCGATAGCTTCGGTGGGGGTGCGCCGGCTAGCGACCCGCTCGGCATCCGGCCTCGCCCATTAGGGCCGCGCCGGCGTCATCCAGCTGCTGGACCACCCCCACCGCCGTCACGGTGATGGCCGTTCGGGTTTGCCCGGTACGCTCAGCCGATGGTCACGCTGACCACCGACGTGCTCGTGATCGGCGGCGGCGCCACCGGGACCGGCGTCGCCTGGGATGCGGCGTTGCGCGGACTCGATGTCGTACTGGTCGACCGTCGTGACCTGGCCGAGGGGACGAGCGGCCGCTTTCACGGGATGCTGCACTCTGGCGGGCGCTACGTCGTCAAGGACCCGGCGGCGGCCACGGAATGCATCGCCGAGAATCGGATCCTGCGGCGCGTCGCCGCCGACTGCGTCGAGGACACGGGCGGCCTGATCGTCACCACCCCGTGGGACGACCCGAGCTACGCCGACCGGTTCGCGCACGCCTGCCGTCAGAACGGGGTCGACTGCGAGGAGGTCGCGGTCGCCGAGGCGATCCGGCAGGAGCCACGGCTGAACCCCGAGATCTCTCGTGCCTTCCGCGTTCCTGACGCGAGCATCGACGTCTGGAAGACGGTCTGGGCGCTGAGCCGTGGGGCGCAGCAGCGGGGGGCCCGCATCCTTCCGTACCGCGAGGTCACCGAAATCCACCGGCGGGGCGCTGCCATCACCGGTGCACGGGTGCTCGACGCCCGCAGCGGCGAGGAGGCCCAGATCGAGGCACGGGTGACCGTGAATGCGACCGGAGCGTGGGCGGGACGCATCGCGGCCATGGCGGGAATCGAGGGGGTGCGCGTGTTCCCGGGCCGGGGTGTGATGATCGCGATGAACCACCGGTTGGTGAACACGGTCGTAAGCCGCTGCCAGATGCCCGCCGACGGCGACGCGATCGTGCCGATCAGGACCGTCTGCGTGATCGGCACAACCGATCAGCGGACCGACGACCCGGACGACCAGACGATCCACCAGGACGAGGTCGAGCAGATGCTCGACGACGGCGACAAGCTCGTACCCGGGTTTCGCGAGGCGCGGGCCCTGCGGGTCTGGAGCGGCGTGCGGCCGCTGTTCGAGGACGCCAAGGCGCCCGACACCGACAACCGCGACGTAACCCGCGCGCATGCGTTGCTCGACCACGAGCGCCGTGACGGCATCGGCGGCTTTCTCACGATCACCGGCGGCAAGCTCACCACGCTGCGGCTGATGGCCGAGCAGACGGTCGACGCCGTCTGCCGCAAGCTCTCCGAGCAGCGCCCGTGCACAACTGCGACCGAGCCGCTCCCCGGCTCCGAGGACGGCGCCACTTACAAGCTCGGCGAACGCCTCGCCACCAAGGAGGCGCGGCTCGCGACTCAGCAGACGATCTGCGAGTGCGAACTGGTCCCGCGCCAGAGGCTCGAGCAGGCGATCGACCACAACCCCGGCGCCAGCCTCGACGACCTCCGGCGCCGACTGCGACTCGGAATGGGCCCGTGCCAAGGCGGCTTCTGCATCTACCGCGCGACGGGGATCGTGCACGGGCGCGGCGGCCTGAGTGCGGCCGAGGCCGACCGCTCGCTGCTCGACTTCCTGCAGGAGCGTTGGAAGGGCGTATGGCCCGTGCTCCACGGCGACCAGCTGCGGCAGGCACGTCTGGACGACTGGATTTTTCAGGGGATACTCGACGTCGAGCATCTGCCGGCGGTGACGTGAGCCGCGTGCGCCGCGGACTGCATTTCGACGCGGTGGTGATCGGGACCGGAACCGCCGGGCTGGTCGCGGGCGCCCGACTCGCGCAGAGCGGAGCCAGCGTCTGCGTGCTCGCCAAGGGGATCGGCTCGACTCACCTCGCGCCCGGGACGATCGACGTGCTCGGTTATCGGCCAAAACGGGTCCGCTCCCCGACCAAGGGAATCGCGCGGCTGACAGCCGAGCTGCCCAACCACCCTTACTCGCTCCTCGGGGGAGAACTAGTCGCCGAGTCGCTGCGCTGGTTCACGCGGACTGCCGCGGCAGGACCGTACGAGGGCTACGGCTATGTCGGCGAGGTCGGGCGTAACCTACTGCTCCCGACGGCACTCGGAGCGCTGAAGCCGTCGGCCCTGGCGCCGAGCACTTTCGCGGCCGGAGACTCGGACGGCCTGCTGCGCGTCAGCATCGTCGGTACGCCGGCGCTGCGCGACTTTCATCCCCGCCTGTGCGCCGCCAACCTCCTGGCCGCCGGAATCGACGCCCGCGCGGCGATCGTGGATCTGCGCGTCGACCGGCCCGATGTCAGCACGCTCGGAATCGCCCGACGGTTCGATGATCCGCGCTGGAGGGCCGAGTTCTGCGCCAGCCTGTCGCCGCTGCTGAGGGCCGAGGAGCACGTCGGGCTGCCGGCGATGCTGGGCCTGGGTGATCCGGCGGCGGTCCTGTTGGATCTCGAGCGACGCTTGGGCCGGCGCGTATTCGAGATCCCGACGCTGCCGCCGTCGGTCCCAGGGATGCGGTTGTACGAGATCCTGCGAGCGGCGCTGCGCGCCGCTCGCGGGCGTCACGTGCTGGGTGCCGAGGTCGTGTCGTGCGAGCGCGACGGCGATCGCCTTCAGTCGGTCAGCACCAGGGCGGCCGGACACAGTTCCCGGTATTCGGCCGACTGGTTTGTGCTCGCCTCGGGCGGCTTCGCCTCCGGCGGGATCGAACTCGACTCGGGGTGGGTGACGCACGAACGGGTCCTCGGGCTGCCGCTCGCCGGAGTACCGGCTGCCGGCGAGCCGCGGTTCGTCGGCACCTACTTGGAGGAGCAGCCGATGGCCCGAGTCGGAATCGCGGTCGACCGCGACCTCCGGGCCCAGGGCGTGACCAACGTCCTCGTCGCGGGCGCGGCGCTCCCAGGGGCCGTGCCGTGGCGGGAGGGTTCGGGCGAGGGGATCGCCCTGGCCAGCGGATACCGAGCAGCACAGGTGGTGGCGGCGCTGGCCGGGACGCCTTCCGAGGCCGTGGCATGAGCGAGATCGTCCGGGGGTCGCTCGACCACTGCGTCAAATGCACGATCTGCGAGACCGCGTGCCCAGTCTCGAATGCGACGCCGCTGTTCCCGGGGCCGAAGTACGCGGGCCCGCAGTCGGAGCGCTACCGGATCGCCGGCGAGGAATCGGTCGACGTCTCGGTCGACTACTGCTCGGGCTGCGGGATCTGTTCGCAGGTGTGCCCCCAGGGCGTCCGGATCGCCGAGCTCAACGCGCAGGCCCGCGACAAACTGGGCCGCCAGCGCGGGATCCGCCTGCGCGACCGGATCATCACGCGCCCAACCTGGCTTGGCCGCGCCGGCACGCCGACTGCGACCGTCGCCAATTGGTCGCTCGGATTGCGGCCGACGCGGATCCTCGCCGAGCGGATCATGGGCGTGCACCGCGACGCGCCGGCGCCGAGGTTCGCGGGGCGACGGTTCTCGCGCTGGGCCCGCCAGCGGACCAGCCCACCGACCGGCCGCCGAATCGTCTACTTCCACGGGTGCGGTACGGAGTACTACGAGCCGTGGGAGGGTGAGCGGGTTGTCGCGGTCCTCGAACGCAACGGCTTCGAGGTCGCGGTTCCCAAGCAGGATTGCTGCGGCCTGCCGCTGCAGTCGAGCGGGCTGTTCGACGACGCCCGCAAAGTGGTGCTGCGCCTGGCGCGGGCGCTCGCCGGCCAACTGACCGACGCGGACACGATCATCGTCGGGAACGCGACCAGCTGCACGCTGATGCTAAAGCGAGAGGCGCGGGAGATTCTCGAGCTCGACGACGACCCAGCCCTGCGGCTGGTCTCCGAGCGGACGTACGACATCTGTGAGCTCCTGCTCGAGCTGCACGATCGCGGTGAGCTGAACACCGACTTCTCTCCGATCCCGGAGACGGTCGCCTACCACGCACCCTGCCAGCAGCAGGGGCACGGGATCGGCAAGCCGGCGCTCGAGCTGCTCGCACTGATCCCGGAGCTCGAAGTCCGCGAGCTGAACGCGCGATGTTGTGGGATCGCCGGTACCTACGGCCTCAAGGCAGAGAAATACGCGATCGCGATGGCCGTCGGAAGCGAGCTGTTCGACCAGGTGCAGGCGACAGGTGTCGCCACGGTCGCCTGCGACAGCGAAACGTGTCGCTGGCAGATCACTCACGGCACCGGCCGACCGTCGGTTCACCCGATCGACTATCTGTACCGGGCGTACGGTTTCTGACACTTTCTCGGGTTTAGCTCGCGCCATGGTTGGAATCGTCGTCGTCTCTCACAGCGATACGCTCGCCGAGGGCGTTGTCAGGCTGGCCCGCGAGATGGCCAGCCCGGAGCTGGCGCTCGAGGCGGCCGGCGGGCTCGCCGAACCCGGTGCGCTCGGGACCGATGTCGAGCGCGTCCGAGCCGCGATCGAGCGCGCGATGTCGCCCGACGGCGTCCTCGTGCTGATGGACCTCGGGAGCGCGCTGATGAGCGCCGAGTTCGCGGTTGAACTGCTGGACGACGCCACCGGCCCGGTACGGCTCAGCGATGCCCCGCTCGTCGAGGGCGCGGTCGCCGCTGCGGTCGCCGCCAGCGGTGAGGCAACGCTTGATCAGGTCGCCGCGGAAGCGCGAAGCGCGCTGGCGATGAAGGTGGCCATCCTCGGCGCCGAGGAGAGCTCGGGCATTGAGGTTTCACCGGCCGACGGCCGAGGCCTCCGAGGCGGCCGATGCCACTGCCGAGCTGCCGGTTCGCAACGAGATTGGACTGCACGCCCGACCCGCCGCGAAGTTCGTCGAGGTTGCCCGCCGCTTCGACGCGGACGTCCGGGTCGCGAAGCTGGGTGGCGGCCCGCCGGTCGGGGCTCGAAGTCTCACGAACCTAGTGTCGCTGGCGGCGAGGCTCGGAGACACCCTGCTCGTCAGCGCCAGCGGCCCACAGGCGCAGCAGGCACTCGCGGCCCTCCGTGAGCTGGCTGGCGACGGATTCGGCGACGGGATCGCGGACGCCGCTGCCACGCCCTCCTCCTCGCCCGCCCCCAGCGCGTTGGAGGTTAAGCCGCCCATGACCGGCTTAACCTCCAACGCGGGTGATCTGCTCACCGGCGTCGCTGCCTCCGGCGGGGTCGCGATCGGCACCGCCTTCCTGCTCGGCGGCAACGCCGGACCGCCGCCCGCCCGCACCCCGGTTCGCCAGAGCACGAGCTCGCGCTGCTCGAGCGTGGACTTGCGGACGCGCGAGTGGCGGTCGGGCGGGATCGCAATGTCGTGTCAGCGCGAGCCGGGTCGGACGAGGCGTCGATCTTCGACGCCCACCTGGCGCTGCTGGACGACGAGGCGTTGTTGGAGCCCGCACGGATCGCGATCGCGGCGGGGGCCACCGCCGAACGAGCGATCCACGACGCTACGGAACTTCTCGTCGGCGTCTACCGCGCCTTGCCCGACCCGCTGCTGGCAGAGCGGGCGGCCGACGTCCTCGACGTCGGCCGCAGGGTTCTGCTCGCCTTGACCGACGGCAAGAACGAGGCGCAGGCGCCACATGGGATCGTCGTCGGTGACGAGCTCACACCCGCCGACACTGCCGCCCTCGACCCCGCCCTCGTCGCCGGAATCGTGACAGCGCGCGGCTCCGCGACGGCCCACGCGGCGATCATCGCCCGGTCGCTCGGTCTTCCCGCGGTCGTCGGCGTCGGCCCGTCGGCGCTGGCGATCGGAACCGGTGCGACCCTGTTGGTCGACGGCGACGGCGGGACGGTTCAGATCGAGCCGCCGGTCGCTGAGCTCGACGCCGCGCGAGAGCGAACCGAGCGTCAGCACCGGCGAGCCGCACTCGTGCGCTCGCGCGCTCGCGAGCCCGGGGCAACGCGAGACGGCACCCGCCTCGAGGTGTTCGCCAACCTCGGCTCGGTCGCCGAGGCTCCGAGGGCCGTCGAGCTCGGGGCCGAGGGCGTCGGGCTGTTGCGGACCGAGTTCCTGTTTCTAAATCGCGACGAACTGCCCGGCGAAGAGGAACAGGCGGAGACGCTCAGGCGGATCGCAGTCGCGCTGGACGGACGCCCGTTGGTGGTGCGAACCCTCGACGCCGGTGCCGACAAGCCACTGCCTGCCCTGCGGTTGCCGCCGGAGGCCAACCCGTTCCTCGGTGTCCGCGGGATCAGAGTCGGGTTGCTCCGCCCCGACCTGCTGGCCACCCAGTTCCGGGCGATCCTCAGGGTCGCGGCCGAGCACCCCGTCAAGACGATGCTTCCGATGGTCGCGACGGTGGCCGAGATCGAAGCCGCGCGTCAGGTGCTGGCGCAAGCCCGCGCTGACACCGGCATCGATGTCCCGATGGAGCTCGGGATCATGGTCGAGGTGCCGGCGGCGGCATTGACCGCAACGCGGCTGGCGGCTCACGTCGACTTCTTCTCGATTGGGACCAACGACCTGACCCAGTACACGATGGCCGCCGAGCGCGGCGACGCCAGACTCGCACCGCTCCTATCGGGGCCGCAGCCGGCGGTGCTGAGGCTCGTGCGTCAGACGGTCGAGGCTGCCGGCAAGCGCGGCCGCTGGGTCGGTGTTTGCGGCGAGTTGGCCGGCGATCCGGCCGCCGCGGTCCTGTTGGCCGGGCTCGGCGTCACCGAATTGAGCATGGCGCCGGGGCTGATCCCACCTACGAAGGCGGCCCTGCGCGAGGTCGAGCTCGGTAGCGCTCGGGCTGCGGCTGTCGCAGCGCTCGAGACCGACGACGCGGACTCCGCCCGGGCGCTCGCCCTGGAGCTGCTCGAAGGGTTTTTCTAGGAGGCCGAGGAACTTCCCGTCTGGGGTAGTGTCCTGGCTTGTGGAGGCGGGCACGCTGAGCGCGTTTCGATCATCCCGAGCGCTCGCCATCGGCACCGGCGCCCGAATCATCGTCTCGCCGGCGATCATGGCGCTGCTGCTCAGCCACGACTACACGGCGGCGGCGATCGTGTTCCTGGTCGCGGCGGCAACGGACTGGTTCGACGGCCGCCTCGCCCGTCGCTGGGGCGTCACCACGAAACTCGGCGCCTTCCTCGACACGACGGCGGACAAACTGCTGGTCTCGACGGCGCTGATCGGCCTGGTGGCGGTGGACCGAGCCTCGCCGTGGGTGGCGCTGGTGATCATCGGCCGGGAGTTCACGATTCTTGGCCTGCGTGCCGCGGTCGCCTCCGGAGGCCGGAACTTCGAGACCTCGATGCTTGGCAAATGGAAGGCGACGGTGCAGTTCGTCGCGATCGCGCTCGCGATGCTGCGCCCGAATGTGATGATCGGCGGCGCCTACCTCGATCAGTGGCTGATGGTCATAGCCGCGGCCGTCACCGCGTGGTCGGGGATCGATTACCTGACCCAGTTCCGCCGAGCGCTCGGGTCGTGATCGAAGCTCGACCGCGACGCGGTCAGCGTTCGACGAAGTACGGACCGCTGCCCTGCCCGTCCGAGAAGTAGCGGCTCGTCACCGTCTTCTTGCGGGTGTAGAAGTCGACGGCATCGGTGCCGTGCGCGTGCAGATCGCCGAGGAAGCTGTCCTTCCATCCCGAGAACGGAAAGAACGCGACCGGCGCGGCGACACCGACGTTGACGCCGACCATCCCGGCCTGCACGTCGTGCTGATACCGCCGCACCGATGCCCCCGATTCGGTGAAGATCGAGGTTCCGTTCCCGAACCGGCTCGAGTTGACCGTCTCGATCGCCTGATCGAGTGATCCGACCGCCATCACGCACAGGACCGGGCCAAACACCTCTTCCCGGGCGATCTCCATCTCCGGTGTGACCCCGTCGAGGATCGTCGGAGCCGTATAGGCGCCGTTTGGCGACAGGCCCTCGTGCGACGGTGAGCGCCCGTCAACCAGAACCCGGGCGCCGGCGCCTACCGCACGCTCGATCCAGTCGTCGATCCGATCTCTGGCGGCAGACGAGATCACCGGGCCGACGTCGACCTGCTCGTCGAGGCCGTCGCCGACCCGCAGGTTCCCAGTCGCAGCCACGAGCGGACCGATCAGCTGCTCGTGGGCGTCGCCGACGGTGACCACGACGGAGCCCGCCATGCAACGTTGACCGGCGGCACCAAACGCCGACCCGATGACCGCGTCGACCGTCCTGTCGATCACGGCATCGGGCATCACGACCATGTGGTTCTTGGCGCCGCCGAGCGCCTGCACCCGCTTCCCGGCCTTGGCGGCCCGCTCGTACACAAGCCGTGCGACAGGCGCCGAGCCAACGAACGAGACGGCGTCGATCCCCGGATGGTCAAGGATCGCCTCAACGACGTCGCGGCCACCGTTGACGAGGTTGACCACTCCGGCGGGGAGCTCGAGCGCGTGCAGCTCCTCAAAGACGATCTGCTGCGTCATCGGGACCTGCTCGGAGGGCTTCAGCACAAAAGTATTCCCGCAGGCAATTGCGAACGGGAGGAACCAGAACGGCACCATCGCCGGAAAGTTGAACGGAACGATCGCCGCGCAAACTCCGACCGGCTGGCGAATCGTCAGCGCGTCGATGCCCCCTGAGACGTCCTCGAGAATCCTGCCCTGCATCGTCGTCGGGATCGCACACGCCGCCTCGACCATTTCAATCATCCGGGCTACCTCGGCCCGCGCATCGACGATCGTCTTTCCCATCTCTGTGGTCACCGACGTGGCGAGGTCCTCTCGCCTGGAGAGCAGCCGTTCGTGCAGCTCGAACAGCTTCCGCGATCTGGCGATCACCGACACGGCCCGCCAGGACGGGAGCGCCGAGCGAGCGGCGCGCACGGCCGCGTCGAGGTCGGCGGCGCCTGACAGCGGTACGCGCACGAGTACCTCTCCCGAGGCCGGGTTGACGACATCGAGCTCACCGGTCGCGTCGCTCGCCGCCACCCAGCCGCCGTTCACGTAGTTCTCAAGCGTGCGAACGCCTATTACCGCCATCAGCCCACCTCTCGTCGAGCCCTGACAATCCGCCGGCCGATGGCAGCCGGCCCACCATCTCTACTCCCACCGTATCCGACCCGTCTTCGTTACGGAAGCCGCACCGCGGTCCGCGCCGCCGTGCCGACCGCGACCAGCAGCAGCGCCGCGGCGATCAGAGCCACCTCGGGCGTGACGTCGCGCTTGCGCTCGACCGTGCTCAGCTGCTTGCCGAGCGACTGATAGATCGAGGAGAGCTGGTCTGAGGTCTGGGCGTCGAACGCGCGGGCGTGCGACTCGATCGCGATCTGGCGCATCAGCTGCGGGTCGGGCGGCACCGGCTGTGGCGCGGAAAACGGGCCTGCGTTGAGTGTTCCGCCAGGGGTCCCCAGCGCCACCGTGTAGATCGGGACCCGCTCCCGCCTGGCCTGTTCGGCGACGATCACCGGGTTCACGCCGATATTGGCAGCGCCGTCTGACAAAAGGACGATCGCCGACGGTGGGTGATGCCGGTCGCTGCCTCGCAGCAGCCGCAGCCCGAGCTGAAGCGCCGGGCCTGTCGCGGTTCCGCCGTTCGCGACCTGGCTGTCGATCACGCGGCGGACGAGCGCGTGGTTGGTGACCGGCTGCTGAACGATGTCGGCGGTGTTGGAGAAGCCGATCGCGCCGACGCGCGCGCTCGACGGCAGCTGATCGATGAAGGTGTTCGCCGCGCGGATCGCCGCTCGCAGACGGGTCGGATCGACGTCGTTGGCGGCCATCGACCCCGAGTGGTCCAGAACCAGCATCAACGCTGCCTGGCCCATCGGAACCCGGTGCAGCAGCTGCGGTCGTGCCAGCGCCACCGCGGAGGCTGCCAGCGCCGCGAGCACCGCGACCACGGCCCCCCTCGCGGCCCAGCGGCTGCCGGTCTCCACAGCCTGCCGAGCGCTTGCAACCGCGGTGAAACGGACGGCGTAGCGTGTCGCCTGCCGGCGGGCGCGTCGCTGCCACAGCACGAGCAGCGGCACGAGCGCCAGCGCGATCAGCCAGATGGGGTCGGCGAAGCTCATCGGATCCGGCGCCCGAGCTCGGCCAGCCAGTCCTGATCGGTCGCGAGCGCGACGTGATCGACCCGGAGCCGGCGCAGCTCCGAGGCCACTGCTTCGCGGCGCTCGCTCTCAAGCGCCGCGAAACGCTCCCGTATCTGTCGGCGCGAGCTGTTGACGTAGACCAGGTCGCCGGTCTCGGGGTCGACGAGCGCCAGATGCCCGACGGCTGGCAACTCGGCCTCCCGTGGGTCCCCGATCTCGATCGCGAGCGTCGCGTGGCGCAGACGCAGCGCTCCGAGGGGGCGCTCCCAGCGCTGCTGGTCGCGAAAGTCGGAGATCACGACCACCAGCCCCGGCTGGGTGGCGAGCCGCAGTGTGCGGCCGAGCGCGTCGGCGAGCGCTCCCGGGTCCGAGCGTCCGTCGGGGGCGACCCCTTCGGCCAGGAGTTTGCGCACCGCGATCATCGCGGGCTTTGCCCCCCGTGGCGGCAGGACCCTCGATCCATCGGCATGGCCGGCTCCGAATGCGACGAGTCCGACGCTGCCGGCACGGCGGATTCCCAGGCGACCGAACACGAGCACGACACCCTCAGCGACGTCGGCCTTCAGCCGCTGCGCGGTGCCGAACGCCATCGAGGGCGACAGGTCGAGCACGATCCAGGTCGTCACTGCCCGCTCGGGCACATGCAGGCGGATGTGCAAATTGCCCGTGCGAGCGCTGGCTGCCGGGTCCAGGTAGCGAACGTCATCCCCGGCCTCGTATGGCCGCAGCTGCGAGAGCTCGATGCCCGATCCGACTCCGACCGCGCGCCTGCCACCAGGCAGCATCCGCGAGACGAGCCGGTTGATCGCCGGGTCGAGCGCCTCGACAACGGCGCGCGGCATCGGGCCCGGACCTTGACGCGCGTCCGGTGGGCGCAGCAGCGAATCGTCGGCCGGCGCGCTCACTAGCCACGGGCCTCCTCGGCACCGAACGGCGCCGGGTTCTCGTCGACCGCCGCGGCGCCGCCGATCAGACGCTCGGAACCGGGCTTCGCGACCGCCCCCAGAATCCGGTCGAGTAGCTCCTCGACCGTCACCCCGTCGCTGAGCGCGTCGTAGGACAGAACGATCCGGTGGCGCAGGACGTCGGCCGCGAGGTCGCGGATGTCCTGTGCGTGGACGCTTCCGCGGCCACGGAGCAGCGCCAGCACGCGTGCCGCCTGGACGAGCCCGATCGGCCCGCGCGGGCTCGACCCGAACTCGATCATCGACTCAAGCTCGCCGAGCCCGTACTTGGCGGGGTGACGGGTGGCATCGGCCAGGGCGACCGCGTAGCCAATGATCTCGCGGTCCGCCGAGATGGTCGCGGCCGTCTGGCTGTGGCGCTCGAGGTCCTCGAGCGCGAGGCACTCGCGGACCACCACCGGAGCGACGAGACTACGACCGACCACGGCAGCCTCCTCGCCGACGGACGGATAGTCGACGATGATCTTCATCAGGAAGCGATCGACCTGCGCCTCAGGGAGCGGATACGTACCCTCCGATTCGATCGGGTTCTGGGTCGCCATCACGATGTAGGGAGTCGGGACCGAATAGGTGGTCCCCCCGATCGTCACCTGCTCCTCCTGCATGACCTCGAGCAGCGCCGACTGGACCTTCGCGGGCGCGCGATTGATCTCGTCGGCGAGCACGAAGTTGTGGAACACCGGGCCGAGCTCGGTGTCGAACCTGCCCGTGTCCGGCCGCCACACCCTGGTCCCGACGAGGTCCGCCGGCACCAGGTCGGGGGTGAACTGGATGCGCCCGTAGGACCCGCCGAGGACCGCAGCCAGGGTTTTCACCGTCAGCGTCTTGGCGAGGCCGGGGACGCCCTCCAGGAGAACGTGACCGCCGGCGAGCAGGCTGACCAGCAGCCGCTCGAGCATCGCGTCCTGCCCAACGATCACCCGTTTGATCTCGTTCAGGGCTTCCTGTAACGCTACGCGCGCGTCACTCCGCGCGCTGTGGATCTGTTCGATTTCTCGCATAGGTTCTCCGTGTCTTTCCATTCCTGTCTCGAGTTGGGCCTTCAGTCGTCAGGCAATCCGCACGAACCAGCGCAGCGACAGCGCGCTACCGAGCAGCAGCAGCACCAGGCCCGCGCCGATCACCACAGCGATCAGCTGTTGCTGTCCCGGCGTGTGTCCGAGCTGGGTTGCCAGGTGCGCGTAGATCTCCTTCACCCGGTCGCTGTCACCTGCCGTGTAGCTGCGACCACCCGAGGCCGCCGCGATCTGGCGGAGCTCCGTCGGATCAACCGGAACGCGGGTGGTCACGTTCTGTCCGCCACGCTTGACCGTCATCGTCCCGTTGGGGGTTCCAATCGAGATCGTGTAGATCCGGACGTGCTCATGCCGGGCCTGCCGTGCCACCGCCTCCGGTCCGATCCCGACGTTCGACGCTCCGTCGGAGATCAGCACGATTGCCCCGGGCGGGCTCTTACCGTTGATCTTCGGAACGGTTTTGATCGCCTGCAGCGCGGTCTGGAGCGCCTCGCCGATCGCCGTGCCTCCGCCCCCTGGCTGTAGCTGTTCGATCGCGTTACGCGTGTAGGCGTGGCGGGTCGTCGGCGACTGCAGCAGCACCGGGCGCCGCGCGAACTCGACCGCGCCGACCTGGACCGTTCGCGGCACGCCGTGCAGGAATGTCAGGGCGGCCCGTTGGGCCGCCGCCAATCGCGAGGGCTGTACGTCGGTGGAGGTCATCGAGTTGCTGACGTCATTGGCCAGAACCACCGTCCCCCGCTTCAGCGGGACGGCGATCGATCGCTGCGGCCGAGCCGCTGCGATGATCAATACCGCCAGCGCCAGAGCCAGCAGGACATACGGCACGTGACGGCGCCACCCCGGCCGTCGAGGAGCGACCGACGGAGTCAGCGGCTCAGTGACGAACGTCTGCGCGGCCAGCGCTCGGCGCCGTCCTTCACCCAGGTACGCGACCGCGAGGACTGGAATCGCGAGTAGCCCGAGCAGAACCCACGGCGAGGCGAAGCTCACGGCTGTAGTGTTGGCCGCCCCTGCATCGTCACGGCCATCGTGATCAGGCTGGAGCCGCGGGCGATTTCGACCGAGACCCGACCGCCGAGCGGCACCTGCGCCACCGCTGTCTGAATCGCCTTTGCCGAATCAATCTGGGTGCCGGCGACCGCGGTGATCACGTCACCCGGCTCGAATCCAGCGATGTCACCCTCGCTGCCGATCTGAACAGAGTTGACGACCGCTCCGGTGGGGCTCGTGATGATCTGCATTCCCAGCCAGTCCACCGTTGGCTGGTTGGTGAAAGTCGGCTGCGGCGTCTGAGGCGTCGGCTTGACGCTGCCCCCGGGTCCGGCCTGGTTGCCACCGGGGCTGGTCTGACTGCCGCCAGGGCTGCTCTGGCTACCACCCGGCGCGGACTGGGTTCCCGGCGCGGCCTGGGCGTTCGGCGTGGTCGCGGTGCCCGGCGCCTGGTTCAGCCCGGACCCGCCGTTTGGAGTGGTCCGGGTCTGCGGGAGGCCGCTGTTGCCGGCCGCAGGGTTCGGGACGGAGGCGACCGGCGTGGGTCGGTGCTTGGAGGACCCACCGAGCACGTTGGCGAGCACGACCCCAACGGCCACGACAACGATGGCCGCGATCGCGGCCATCACCAGCCTCCGGCGAGGAGGCCGACGCCCGGTCGACGCCTGTACGGGTTCGTCTTCGCCCGTGTCGGGCGGTGGCGGTGGCGGTCCGGGACGGTTACGGGCGGCCTCAGCCGACTGCCGTTCCCAGTCGCCCGACCACAGATGTCTTGGTCCACTCATGATTATTCGACACCGACGCTAGGCGTCGATCCTGAGAGCTTGGTAAGAGAGACGTTCCGGAGGAAGGGTGGCAGATCGGCGCGAGGCGCTCTGCATCAGCCATCTGACGCCCTGTCTCTGCCCGCCTGCCTTTAAGATGACGGCGATGGCGCGCGTGTTCGTGACCGGCGGCACCGGCCTGATCGGCGGTGCGCTGATTACGAGCCTGCTTGAGCGTGGCGACGAGGTGGTGGCGCTGGCGCGCTCGGACGCCGCTGCCGCCCGGCTGGACGAGCGCGGCGCCGACGTGCGCCGTGGCGAGATCGACGACGTGCAGGCGCTCGCGACGGCGATGGAGGGATGCTCGCTGGCCTTCAACCTCGCTGGAGTCAACAAGCTCTGCATCGCCGATCTCGAGCCGATGCGCCGGGCGAACGTGGACGGTGCCGTCGCGGCCGTCCGTGCAGCCTCCGCGGCGGCAGTGCCCCGACTCGTACACACCTCCTCGGCGGCGACGATCGGCGAACCGGCGGGCGCGATCGGAGACGAGTGGACCCAGCACCGGGGCTGGTATCTGTCCAACTACGAGCGCACGAAGACCGAGGGCGAGCGGGCCGCGATGAACGCCGCCCGTGATACCGGTCAGGACGTGGTCTACGTGAACCCCTCGTCAGTGCAGGGCCCAGGTCGTTCGGGCGGCACCGGCCGCTTCCTACTGGCCTTCCTCGACGGCCGCCTGAGGGTGTTCGTCAACGCCACGTTCAGCCTGGTCGACATTCGCGACTGCGTCCACGGGCATCTGCTCGCGGCCGAGCGAGGTCAGCCCGGCGAGCGCTATCTGCTCAGTGGGATCCGGCTGACGATCAGCGATGCGCTCGCCCTGACGGCCGACATCGCCGGCGTTCGGAGACGGCCGCTGCTCGCTCCGCGTTCGCTGGCGACGTTTGGCGGAGCGGCGGTCGAGCGGTGGTCCACGCTCCGGGGCCGCCGGCCACCCGTCTGCCGAGAGATGGTCCGGACCCTGCTGCACGGCCATCGCTACGACGGCTCGCGCGCCGAGCGCGACCTCGGACTGCAGTACACCCCCGCGCGAGAGACACTGACCGCGACGATCGATTGGGCCCGATCAGCGGGCCTGCTCAACAACGGCTGAGCGTCCGATACCGGCTCTATCGTCGCGAGCGATGGAGCCTACGTCCGACCGCGCAGCCGACGATCGCTCGGCCCACGCTGATGCTCCAGCGCGCTCGGCCGAGCAGCTCGAGTCCGAGCTGCGTGAGCTGATCCGGACCGTGCAGAGCCCGCACCTGCGGGAGCTGCTGGCGGCGATCTTCGCCCCCGGGTCCTCGACCTGGACGAGCTACCGTCAGGCACCCGCGGCCAAGCACTACCACCAGGCCTACCGCCACGGGCTGCTCGAGCACAGTGTCACCGTCGCCCAAGCGGTCAGCGCCGTCTCGGCGGTCTTCCCCGGGATCGATCGAGACGTAGCGGTAACCGGCGCGCTCCTGCACGACATCGGCAAGCTCGAGACGTATGAGCTGTCGGATGATGGGATCGAGATGTCCGACCGTGGCCGCCTCCACGGCGAGATCGCGCTGGGGTACTTCCGCGTCCGCAGCGAGCTCGAGCGGATCGACGGCGTTTCCGAGGATGTCGCCCGGGGGCTACTCCACATCATCCTCAGCCACCACGGGTCGCTCGAGCACGGGAGTCCGGTGGTCCCCTGCACTCGCGAGGCGACGCTGGTCCACATGGCCGACAACCTCGGGTCGAAGCTCGGCAGCTTCGACCGGATCGAGCATGCCCTCGCCGACGGCGAGCGGTGGGCTCACTGGGACAAGGGCATCGGCGGCTTCGCGTACTTCGGGTCCGACACCGAGCCGATCCGCGCCGAGGCCGCCTGATCCAGGCGTCAACGGCCGTCCGCGCACCGTTGAGATAGGCGCAGACGCTACCGCCGGCCGCAATTTGCGGGCGTTCCGGCGATCCCTACGCGGGCCGCTCGCGGCCCGCTTTAAAGTGGGTGCCGTGGCAAAGGACACCGAGAAACTGATCCGGCAGCTGTCGCTGATCTCCTACCTGATGGCTGAGCGGCGGCCGGTGACCGCGCCGGAGATTCGCCGCGACGTCGAGGGATACAGCACGATGAACGAGGACGCGTTCGCGCGGCGGTTCTACGCCGACCGCGCAGATCTCCAGGAACTCGGGATCGTGCTGTCGGTCGAGAAGCCACAGGACGGCCAGGTCGAGCAGGAGAACTACTCGCTGCCGCCCGAGAACTTCCAGCTGCCGCCGGTCGAGTTCACCGAGGACGAACGCGCTGCCCTCGGAACCGCCCTGCAACTGCTCGATGGGAGGTTCGCCTACGCCGAGCCGCTGCGTCTCGCGCTGCAGCAAATCTCCTGGGGTGCGCCGAACCTGCTGAATTCCCCGATCGAACGAACGATCCGACTTGAGATCACGGGCGAGGCCGGCGGCCGCGATATCTCGCAACGACTTGCGAAGATCGAGACCGCGATCTTCAGGCGCAAGACGATCGTCTTCGACTACTACACGATGGAGCGCGACGACACCGGCAGCCGCCGCGTCGACCCCTACCAACTGCTGTTCCAGGGCGGCCAGTTCTACGTCGTGGGCCGCTCACACGAGCGTGACGCGATCCGGGTCTTCCGCCTCTCCCGGATCCTCGGCCGGGTCGGCTACGCAACCAAGGCCGAGCACGACTTCCAGCGCCTCGCCGACTTCGATCCGCGCGCCTATGCCAACCGGGTTCCCTGGCAGTACGGCGAGACGATCGGCAGCGCCGAGGTCTGGGTCTCCAGCCGGATCGCATGGCAGATCAAGCGCCACTTCGGCCGCTACGGCTCCTTCCAGCCGGCCGACGAGGACGGCAGCGTGTTCGTCACCGACTACGCCAACGCGCGCCTGCTGATCGCCTGGGTGCTTGGCCTCGGCGACCATGCCAGGCTCCTCGGCCCGCCCGAACTCGTCGGCGAGCTGCGCGAGCGGGTCCGGATGCTCGTCGGACGCCACTCCGGCGACCCCGCCGAGACGATCACCTGCGGCGAGGCCCGCGAACCATCACCGCCGACCACCCGGGCGCCGACAAGCACGCCGGACGACGGCGACGGCGACTCGATCGGCGCCGACGCCGCGATCCGGCCGGAGCGCTTCGCGCGGCTCGTAACCCTGGCCAGCATCCTGATCCGCGCCGGCTACGACCGCCAGATACTCGATGCCGCGCGCCTCTGCGAGGAGCTGAAGATCTCAGACGCCGAGCTCCGCGAGGACATCTCGGTGCTCAACGTCGTCAACTTCGGGGCCGGCACCTACGTCCTCTACGCCGACATCGACGACGAGGGCCGGATCGAGGTCGATCCCGAGCCGTACGGCGACTCGTTCGCGCGCCCGGCCCGGTTGCTGCCGGTCGAGGCGAAGGCGCTGGTCTTCGCGATTGATCTGATCGGCGAGCACATCCCCAAGGGTTCACTCGCATCGGCTCGCCGCAAGGTGGTTGCCGCGCTGGGCGAGGACCCCGCCCACGAGAGCCTGCAGATCGCGGGGGTCGGCGGCGATGACGCTGGCATCGCCGCGGTCGTCGCGGACGCGATCGCCGCCAAGCGGCTGCTCTCGTTCGAGTACTACAAGGAGAACGAGGACGTCTTCAGCACCCGCGTGGTCGAGCCCTACCAGCTCGTCAACGGTCTCGAGGGATGGTATCTCGCCAGCTACGACCCCGGCCGCGGAGCCCCCCGCCACTTCCGCCTCGACCGGATCAAGTCAGCCACCGTCACCGACGAGACCTTCGAGCCGCGCCCCGAGATGGAGTCGCTGGCCGAGCTCGACAGCTGGCTCCGAACCGGCGAGGTCAGCGCCTCGAGCCGCGCCCGCGTCTGGATCTCACCCGAGCGCGCCCGCTGGGCACGCGAGCAGCGAACTGTGATCGCAGAGGGAGACGACGGCTCCGTCGTCGTCGACTTCGGCTACGCGGGCCTCGAATGGCTCGTCCGCGAGGTCCTCAAGGAGGCGGGCGACGCTGTCGTGCTCGAGCCCGCCGATGCCCGCGAGGCGGTCCGGCGCGCGGCACTCGAGGTCGACGCCACCGCGCCCGTCTGAATGCGACGCCTCTGCGCGCCCGCTGGTCTAGCGAGACCCGCGGGCGCGACGCCCCGCGCTGTGCGGGTCGAATTTGACAAGCAGGCGTTGATTTATTCGACCCGCAGAGGCGGATAGGCTCCCGTTAGTGGACGACCTCAAAGGTTTGATTCTGTCCGGAGGCAAGGGCACGCGCCTGCGCCCGATCACCCACACGAGCGCAAAGCAGCTCGTGCCGGTCGCCAACAAGCCGGTCCTCTTCTACGGGATCGAGGCGATGGCGGAGGCCGGGATCACGGAGGTGGGGATCATCATCGCGCCCGAGACCGGCGAGGAGGTCAAGGCGGCAGCCGGTGACGGCTCCCGCTTCGGCGTCCGGATCACCTACATCCTGCAGGACACCCCCAGCGGTCTCGCCCACGCGGTGCTCACCGCCGAGTCCTATCTGCGGGACTCCCCGTTCGTCATGTACCTCGGCGACAACCTGCTACAGGGCGGGATCAACGACCTGGTCGCGGCCTTCCGCTCGAACAGCCCCGACGCGTTGATCCTGCTGACGCAGGTCGGCGATCCGGAGTCATACGGAATTGCGGAGCTCGATCATGGCGCCGTCGTACGGCTCGTCGAGAAGCCCAGCCAGCCCCGCTCAAATCTCGCGCTCGTCGGCGTTTACATGTTCACCGCAGCGATCCACGAAGCCGCGCGCTCGATCTCCCCGTCAGCCCGAGGCGAGCTCGAGATCACCGACGCGATCCAGCATCTGGTGGACTCCGGTCAGCGCGTCGAGCCGCACGTCGTCAGCGGTTGGTGGAAGGACACGGGGCAGCTCGAGGACATGCTGGCGGCCAATCGGCTGGTGCTCGACACGATCGAGGAGGACGTCGCCGGTGAGCTGGTCGACTCCCACGTCGACGGTCGGGTGATCGTCGAACGGGGCGCCAAGTTGGTGCGCAGCACGGTCCGAGGACCGGCGATCATCGGCGCCGGCGCGACGCTGACGGATTGCTACGTCGGCCCCTACACCGCGGTCGGCGAGAGTTGCGCGATCGAGCACGCCGAAGTTGAGCATTCGATCCTGCTGGCGGGCTCCGAGGTCCGCGATCTCGACGGCCGGGTGGAATCCTCGCTGCTGGGTCGCAACGTCAGGATCGGGCGCGACCTCAGGCAACCGCGGGCTTACCGCTTCCTGGTCGGCGACCAGTCGGAGATCGCGATCCCGTAGCTGAACGGTCGCCGACAGGCCGACGCGCACCGTTCTCCTCACCGGTCTCTCCGCGAAGAACGTGACGATCGGTCAGGGACCGTTGCCGAGATCGTCAGCGAGCTCCGAGACGCCGCCTTCGATCTCGAATCGGTTCAGCAGATACGGATCGGCGCTGGTCGCGTAGCCGGAGTTCTCGGTGACCGCGTTGGTGTATCCGGCCGCCTTGACGGCCGCGATCACTGCGTCGTTGTATTCACTCGACGGGTAGCAGAAGCTGTTGACCGGTATGTGGAACGTCTTTCGCAGGAAATGACGCGATGCCACCAGCTGATAGCGCAGCTCGGCGGGCGTCAAGGTCGTCAGGTCAGGGTGCGTCACGGAGTGGGAATCAACCTCCCAGCCGAGCTTCAGCACCGACTCGATCTGGTTGTTGTGCAGATGGTCGGCGGTGATCTCGTTGAGCACGCCGGGCCAGCCGTACTTCGACATCACCGACGGTGCGAACGTCACCTGCGGTGGGTAGCCGTTGTCGAACGTGATCACGATCGGCTTGGCCGGCAGCGTACCTCCGTGATACCAGGCCCTCATCACCTCGTCGAGCGTCACCGCCTGCCAGCCGTGGGAGTGCAGCCACCGCATCTCGGCACTGAAGTTCGAATCGGACACATACAGCCCGGGGTACGGCTCGGTGGGCGGTGGATTGCCGAGCTCGTGATAGACGAGGATCGGCACCGGCCCGGTGTATGGGCGCCAGTCTGGCTGCGGCTTCGCATTGCGGACGAACGGCGACTTTGGCTTTGGCTTGTGCGGCGGTTTTGTCGCCGCGCCCCGGTGCGTGGTGGCGGTCTTAGTGGCCGCGGCAGGTTCCGATGACCCGCCGCAGCCGGCGAGGAGTGCCACGGCGGCGATCATCAGCGCGGTGAGCGTGAGCTTTTGCACCCGGGCAGCCTAACGCCCCGCTTCCCGAAGCCGGTCTGGCCGGCCCTGTAAAGAAGCGCTCAGTCAGACGGCGGCCAATTCGGGCTCGTCGCTGTAGGCCTCGCCGCGCTCGGCCCGCTCGACCAGCGAGGCGGGCGGCTCGAAGCGCGCGCCGTAGCGGGCGGCAAGCTCCCGCGCGCGAGCGACGAACCCGGTCAGCCCGGTGGTTTGGGGGTGGGTGGGTGTGGACGGGATATATCCGTTGATGTACTGCAACACGCCGCCGGTCCAGCCGGGGAAGCCGATGCCCATGATCGAACCGATGTTGGCGTCGGCGACGGACTCGATCACGCCCTCCTCCAGACACCGGACCGACTCGATCGCCTCGATGAACAGCATCCGCTCCTCGAGGTCCTTCAGCGACAGCGTCGCAGGGTCCCGGACGGGCGGGAAGGCGTCTCGCAACCCCTTCCACAGCCCGGTGCGCCTGCCGTCCTCGTACTCGTAGAAGCCACGCCCCTGGAGTCGGCCCGGTCGGTCGAACTCGTCGAGCATCCGGTCGATCACCACGTCGGCGGCGTGGCTCACCCAGGCCGCGCCGCTCGCCTGCGCAGCGTCTCGGGCCGCGTCGTGGATCTTGCGCATCAGTTTCATGTTGAGCTCGTCGGAGAGCCTCAGCACCGGAGCGGGATAGCCGGCCTGCGAGGACGCCTGCTCGATGCTCGGCGCCGGCACCCCCTCGGCCAGCATCGAGATCCCTTCGTTGAGGAAGGTTCCGATCACGCGGCTGGTGAAGAATCCGCGGCTGTCGTTGACGACGATCGGGGTCTTTTTGATCTGCTTGACGAAGTCAAGCGCGCGGTAGACCGTCTCGTCGGCTGTCTTATCGCCCCTGATCAGCTCGACCAGCGGCATCTTGTCGACCGGCGAGAAGAAGTGCACGCCGATGAAGTCGGCGGGCCGGCTCACATATTCCGCGAGACCGGTGATCGGCAGCGTCGAGGTGTTGGAGCCCAGCAGCGCGGACGGCGACAGGTGTGGCTCGATCTCCTTGAACACCTGCTCCTTGACCGCCGGATCCTCGAACACGGCCTCGATCAGCGAGATCGGCACCCGCGACCGCCTCGGGGCTGTCGGCCGGCGTGATCAGCGCCAGCAGCTCGTCCCCCTCCTCCGGAGTGGAGCGCCCGCGCTCGATCGCCTTGGCCACGAGCCCGACCGAGTATTCCTTGCCGCGACGGGCCGCGTCCAGCGAGACGTCCTTGAGGACGACCTCGATCCCCGCCTTGGCGGAAACGTACGCGATCGCGGCACCCATCATCCCGGCGCCGAGAATGACCACCTTTCCGACGGTGTGGCGGTCGACTTTGGCCCCGCCCGCCCCCTCAGCCGCACCCCCGCTCGCCGCACGGCCACGGTCGCCGTTCACCCGGTTAAGGTCGAAGAAGAACGCCTGGATCATGTTCTTGGCGACCTGGCCGACGGCGAGCTCGACGAAGTACCGGGTCTCGATCTCCAGCGCATTGTCGAAATCGACCTGGGCGCCCTCGACCGCCGCCGCCATGATGTTGACCGGCGCAGGGTAATTGGCGCCCTTGATCTGCTTGCGCAGGTTGGCCGGGAACGCCGGCAGGTTGGCGGCGAACGACGGCGTCGACGGGGTGCCGCCGGGGATCTTGTACTTCGGGTCCGCGTCCCACGGCTGACGTGCCTCGGGATTCGCCTCGATCCACGCCTTTGCGGCCGGGATCAGGTCTTCGCGGGTCGGGACGATCTCGTCGACCAGCCCGAGCTCCTTGGCCTGGGCCGGCCGCAACCGCTGGCCCTGCAAGAGGCAGCCCATCAGCGCCTGGACGATGCCGAGCATCCGTACCGTCCGGGTGACGCCGCCGGCGCCGGGCAACAGCCCGAGCTGAACCTCAGGGAACCCGATGATCGCCTTCGGGTCATCGACGATCACGCGGTGGTGGGTCGCCAGCGGGATCTCCAGACCGCCACCGAGCGCCGCTCCGTTGATCGCCGCGACGACCGGCTTGCCGAGCGTCTCGATCGCTCGCAGACCCGCCTTCAACTCGCGCAGAAAGGCCGTGAACTCCTCGGCGCGCTCGTGGGTGACGCTGCTTCAGGTCGTTGAGGTCGCCGCCCGCGAAGAAGGTCTTCTTCGCCGAGGTGATGACCACGCCGTCGATCTCGTCCTTCTCGGCCTGCAGCCGCGTGACCGTCGCCTTCATCGATTCCGCGAAGTCGGCGTTCATCGTATTGGCCGACTGGTTGGGATCGTCGAGCGTGAGGATGACGATGCCGTCGTCTGGGTCCGATTCCCACCTGATCGTCGAGGCGCTCATCGCAGGGCCTCCACGACGGTCGCAATACCCATGCCGCCGCCGACGCACAACGTCGCCAGGCCGTAGCGGCCGCCGGTCCGGTGCAGCTCGTCGATCAGCGTCCCGAGGATCATTCCGCCGGTCGCGCCGAGCGGGTGCCCCATCGCGATCGCGCCACCGTTGACATTGACCTTCTCCATGTCGAGCTCCATGTCCCTGACGAACCGCAGCACCACCGCGGCAAACGCCTCGTTGATCTCGATCAGGTCGAGATCCTCGACCGTCAGCCCCGCCTTCGCAAGCGCCTTGCGCGACGCCGGCGCTGGACCGGTCAGCATGATCGTCGGGTCCGCACCGGAGACCGCCGTCGCGAGGATCCGCGCCCGCGGCGTCAGCCCCAACTCCTCGCCGGTCCGTTGGTTGCCGATCGCCAACAGAGTCGCGCCGTCGACGATCCCCGACGAGTTGCCGGCGGTGTGCACGTGCTCGATCTTCTCGACCCAGTGGTACTTCTGCAGCGCCACCGCGTCAAACCCGCCGAAGTCGCCGATCCCGGCGAACGACGGCTTCAGCTTGCTCAGGGTCTCGACGGTCGTATCGGCGCGGATGTGCTCGTCGCGGTCGAGCACGACATGGTCGTTTACATCCAGCACCGGAATCACTGAACCATTGAAACGCCCCTCCGACTGGGCAGCCGCCGCCCGCTGCTGCGAACGCGCCGCGTACCCGTCCACGTCGTCACGATCGAAGCCCTCGAGCGTCGCGATCAGATCGGCGCCGATCCCCTGCGGGACGAACGACGTCTGATAGGCGGTCTCCGGGTCCATCGCCCACGGACCGCCGTCGGTGCCCATCGGCACCCGCGACATCGACTCGACGCCGCCGGCGAACACCAGATCCTCCCACCCCGATGCGACCTTCTGAGCGGCGACGTTGACCGCCTCCAGACCGGAAGCGCAGAATCGGTTGAGCTGCACGCCGGCGACCGTGTCCGGCAGGCCGGCCTTGACTGCGGCCGTCTTGGCGATGTCGGCGCCCTGGTCGCCGATCGGGGTCACACACCCGAGCACGACGTCGTCGACGCGGTTCGGATCGAGGTTCGCATTGCGGCTCAGCATCTCGTGCATCAGGCCGACCACCAGGTCGATCGGCTTGGTCGTGTGCAGGGAGCCGTTGGACTTGCCGCGACCGCGCGGAGTGCGGATCGCGTCAAAGACGAGGGCATCAGTGGCAGGCATGTAGGAGCTCCGTGAAAGCGGCTTTTATCGAGGCGGCGGTCTCGCGGATCGCAAGGTAGCCGGCCCGCGCGGACGCCGTCCGCGACGTAACCGACACCTCTGTCGGATATTACACTAGTGTCGTGGCCACTCGCGAGCGCAAGCGCCGGATCCCTGCTGCGGCGCGGCGCGAGCTGATCGTCGAGGCCGCGCTCGCCGAGTTCGCTGAGCGCGGTTACGCGGCCGCCTCGATCGGCAGGATTGCCGCGGCGGCGGGGATTACCCGCAGTGTGCTGTATGACCACTTTCCGTCCAAGCACGCATTGTTCGTTGACCTTTTGCGCAGCCAGCACACCGACCTCGTCGAGTTCATGCGCGTCCAGATCGTCTCCGCCGCCCCGCTGCGCGACCGGCTACGCGCGACCTGCGAGGCCTTCTTCACCTTCGTCGAGGAGCGGCCGCAGGCCTGGCGGCTGCTGTTCCCCTCGCACCCGCCGGTCGACCCCGCGGTGGTCAGCGAATACCGACGTTCACGGTCTGAATCCAATCGGCTACTGGCGCAGGCCTGGGCCGCTGACGCCCGTCGCACGGGCGTCGACCCCCAGTCGGGAGCGGGCCGTGCGATCTTCGCGATGCACATGGAGGCCCTCCATGGCGCCGCCCGCTGGTGGCAGGCGCACCCCGAGGTGACGCGTCAGGAGTTGGTGACGGCGGCGATGGCGGTGCTGTGGACCGGGATGGGAGCGGTCGACCGCGGCGAGTCGTGGCTCTAGATGGGCGGGACCAGGTATTCGGCACGCGGGGTCGTGGAATCAACCATCCAGCGCGGTTGATTGCCGTCTAACCTCCGCGACCGATGGCAACTCGAATCCGCAGCGACATCCGGAACCTGGCGATCGTCGCCCACGTAGACCACGGCAAGACCACGCTCGTCGACGCCCTGCTCTGGCAGTCCGGCGCCTTTCGGGCAGGTCAGGAGGTCGCCGACCGAGTGCTCGACTCGATGGACCTCGAGCGCGAGAAGGGGATTACGATCCTCGCCAAGAACACCGCGGTCCGCCACGGCGACGTCAAACTGAACATCATCGACACCCCGGGCCATGCGGATTTCGGCGGCGAGGTCGAGCGAGGGCTGACGATGGTTGACGGTGTCCTGCTGCTGGTCGACGCCAGCGAGGGCCCGCTGCCGCAGACCCGGTTCGTCCTCAGAAAGGCGCTCGAGGCGAGGCTTCCGGTGATCCTCGTCGTCAACAAGATCGACAGGCCAGACGCGCGGATCGACGAGGTCGTCGACGAGGTCTACGAGCTATTCCTCGACCTCGACGCCGATGAGTCCCAGATCGAGTTCCCGATCGTCTACACCAACGCAAAAGCGGGCCAGGCGTCGCTCGATCCGGCCAAGCCCGGAACCGATCTGGGGCCGTTGCTCGATCTGCTGGTCGAGCACATCCCCGCGCCGCGCTACGACGACGAGCGCACCCTGCAGGCGCACGTGACCAACCTCGACGCTTCGCCGTACGTGGGTCGCATCGCGATCTGCCGCGTGCGCCAGGGGACGATCCGCCGCGGCGAGACCATCGCCTGGTGTCGAGCGGATGACTCGATCGAACGGGTGAGGGTCACCGAGCTGTACGTCACCGAGGCGCTCGATCGGGTCCCGGCCGACGAGGCTGGACCGGGCGAGATCATCTCCGTCGCAGGCATTCCGGAGATCACGATCGGCGACACGCTCGCCGACGCCGAAAACCCCCACCGATTGCCGCTGATCACGGTCGACGAGCCATCGCTGTCGGTCACGGTCGGCATCAACGACTCGCCGCTGTCAGGCAAGGACGGCGACAAGCTGACCGCCTCGCAGGTCAAGGCCCGGCTGGACCGGGAGCTCGTCGGCAACGTCTCGCTGCGGGTTTTGGGAACCGAGAGACCGGAGGTCTGGGAGGTGCAGGGCCGCGGCGAGCTCGCCCTGGCGGTGCTGGTCGAGCTGATGCGCCGGGAGGGCTTCGAGCTGACGGTTGGCAAGCCTCAGGTCGTCACTCGACAGATCGACGGAAAGCTCAACGAACCGATCGAGCGCCTCAGCGTCGACATCCCTGAAGAGTTCGTCGGGGTCGTGACACAGCTGCTCGCGCTCCGCAAGGGCCGAATGGAGCAGATGGTCAACCACGGCACCGGCTGGGTGAGGATGGACTACCTGATACCAGCCCGCGGCCTGATCGGATTCCGGACGGAGTTCCTGACCGAAACGCGCGGCACCGGGATCGCCCACCACGTATTCGATCGCTGGGAGCCCTGGCAGGGCGAGATCCGGACCCGGGCATCGGGGTCGCTGGTGGCTGATCGCAGCGGCAAGGTCGCGGCCTATTCGCTTTACAACCTCCAGGAGCGCGGAACCCTATTCGTCGGGCCTGGAGAAGACGTCTACGAGGGAATGATCGTCGGCGAGAACGCCCGTGCCGACGACCTCGACGTCAACCCGACCAAGGAGAAGCACCTGACCAACATCCGTTCCTCGACCGCGGATGAGCTGGTCCGGCTTGTTCCCAAGCGCGAGTTGTCACTCGACCAGGCGCTCGAGTTCCTCCGGGAGGACGAGTCGGTCGAGGTGACGCCGTTGAACGTCCGGCTGCGCAAGACGAAGTTGGACGCGAACTCGAGGCTGAAGGCGTCCCGGGCGCGCAAGCGCGCGCCTGCATGACCTGCTCTTGATGACTGATTCCAATTTCCTGTATCCGTCTGCACGCGTCAATTTGGAATCAGTCATCTAAGGCGGGGCGATCTCGCCACTCCCGCGAGCAACGAGATCGACGGGTAGCAGGACGCGCTGCGGCGGACGCGCATCCCCCTCGATCCGATTGAACGCGATCTGCGCAGCGACCTGACCGATGCGGTAGGGGTCGGTCCTCACGACCGTGACGCCGAGCAGGTCGGCGAGTTCAAAGTCATCGAATCCGACCAGCGCCACCTCTCCGCGATGCACCTGCAACGCCTGCATCGTGCCGATCGTGCAGCGGTTGTTGGCCGCGAAGATCGCGGTGGGGCGGCGCTCGGGTGGTAGCGCCATCAGCTGCTGCACCGCCGCGCCGGCGGACTCCGACGTGCTGTGCCCCATTGAGATCAGCTCGGCCACGGGCTCGAGCCCGGCGTCAGCGAGCGTGCGCCGGTAGCCGTCAAGCCGCTCGCCCGCCGTGTGCAATTCCCGCGTATCGCCGACGATCGCCACCCGACGGTGCCCGTGGCGGACGAGATGGGCGGTCGCGAACTGGGCGCCGAGCGCGTTGTCGATCAGCACTGTGTCCGCGTCGGTCCGGGCCGGCGGCCGGTCGAGGAATACGGTGTGGCCGACGAAGCCGGCTCGCTCGATGTAGCGGTGGTCAGGGCCTGCGGGAACGATCAGGAGCGCATCCACACGGCGGCGAAGCAGCGCGGTCACGAGCTCGCGCTCGCGGGCCGGATCCTCTCTGGCGGAGGTGGTGATCAGCAGGCTCGAGTGTTCTCGAGCGATGTCCTCCACGGCCTGGGCGACCAACGCATAGAACGGGTTGGCGACATCCTCGATCACCAGTCCGATGGTGTTCGAGCGCAGACCGCTGCGAAGGCTGGCGGCCAGGTCATTGCGCGCGTAGCCGAGCGACTCGATTGCCATCTCGACCTTCTTCATCGTGGCCTCGGTCACGCCTGGCTCGCCGTTGATCACCCGCGAGACTGTCTTCAGGCTGACACCAGCCGCCGTCGCGAGGTCGTTCATCGTGGTCTGTGACCCCCGGCGCCGCGACGCGCCCGGCTTCGTATCACGCGGCGATGGCTGTTGGGGCGAAGGCTGCGCGGACATCTGGACTGGGAACCTCTATCGGCATGCGGGCTCGAGATCGTGGCCTGCGGTGCTCGAAGACGCTAACAGCGTCGCGAGCCCGACAGCCCAAGCCTGCCTGGATCCCGGCGGGGTACGCCCGCCGGGATCGTTGGCAGCGTCGGCCTCGCCTCGGCGGCCGCCGGAGCGACCACCGAGGTGAGCATTCACTGTGGCTAGCCGAGACTGATCGCGAATATGTGCATCGCGGTCGTGCCGCCGGCAACCGTGTTGCTGACGGTCGGCAGGACTATCGACGCGACCGTCTTGGACGAGTCGACGGGAACGTTGACCGCACCCACGTACATCGTGATCGTCTGTGACGTTCCGCCCGTCGAGTTGCGGTAGGGCATCATCGCGACCTGGCTCTCCGGAGCGCTCGGCGGTGAGGCCCAGTCGCTGAACGCGACCGGCACCTGCGTCGAGCTGCCGTCTGTGTAGTTGATCGTCAGTGTGCCCGATGAGTCACCGTTGGTCGAGACGCCCACCAAACCGAGCTGCGTCTCCCCGGCCTTGCCATTGACCAGGATTTCCTGGCCGTCGGCAAGGACGTTGTCGAGCGAGCACGCCGGCGCGTTCGGCCACGTGAACGTCAGGCCTCCCGAGGTGAACGTGCCACCGGCCGTCAGTCCGGCGTTCGCCAGTGCGGTTTCGGAGAAGCTGAACCCGACACCGTCCATGTTCGAGCACGCCTGGTTGTCATCAGACGAGA
Organism: uncultured Solirubrobacterales bacterium; assembly: GCA_963805095.1. Taxonomy (GTDB): domain Bacteria; phylum Actinomycetota; class Thermoleophilia; order Solirubrobacterales; family Solirubrobacteraceae; genus Palsa-465. The sequence continues at coordinate 298,952 of CAWDSW010000003.1, read as the reverse complement.
TCCCGATGTTGTCGAAGTAGTCGGCGAGGTTCGCGGTCGGCGTGATCAACAGATCCGCTTGATCGGAAGTTGCGCCGGCCGACGTCATCACCTCCACCGAGGCGTTCGAACCCGGGGCGACATGGGTCGAGCCGCTCGGGCTCGGCACCGTGAACGTCACCGATGTGTCGCTCCAGCTGTCGATCTGCAGCGGGTTGGCGCCGCCCGGCGCTCCCCAGGTGGTTCCGTCGTCGGTCAGGACGACGGATCCCTGCGTTGCACCGAAGCCCGAGCCGTTGATCGTGACCTGCTGCCCAGCCGCGGCCGTGACCGGGCTCAGCGATGCCGCGACCGGCCCCGCCGGAGGCTGGGCGGAGGTACCGACATCGAAGATGTGTAGCTGGCCCTGGTCTGCACCCTGGGGCAGCGTCACACTCTCCAGCGTCTTGGTCGGATCGACCGGTAGCGATGTCTCGAAGATGTTCGTGTCTACCGCCTGCTCGCCACCCGTGCATCCCGGGCAGTTGCGGAATGTGGTCGATGCTGCGACCACGTTGTTGAACGATGGGTGACCGGACCCTCCGTTGAGAGTCCAATCGGTGAGGCCGAGCCAGAACTTCGCCGTCGAACCGTCGCTGTAGTGAAGCGTGGCCACGCCCTCGCTGGGTCCGTTGGTAGCGGACCCGAGGAACCCGAGCGACTGGGTTCCGGCCGGAGCGTTAACCGTCACGTTCTGTCCCTGCGCAATCGCGTTGTCTGGGAAGCCCGGCTTATCCCGCGGCCAGGTGAACGTGACACCGCCCGCGGTCACCTGCTGGCCGGGGGCCAACCCGGCGGTCGCCAGCGCCTCAGCCGAATAGCTGAAGCCGCCGCCGTCGAAGTTGGCGGCACTGACGTCCGAGTTGTCGGAGATTCCGGCGTTGTTGAACGCGGTCTGCAGGCTGCCCGGCTGGGCCACCAGAACGGTCAGGTTCATCGACTGCGAGCCGACCGTGATCGGGACCGTGTAGAACGTTTGCGGGCTGTTGGCGGGCGCCTGAATCGTGACCGTCGTCATCCCGCGGCCGTTGGGCTTGAGGTCGATTGCCGGGCTGCTGCCCAACAGCTGCAGGCCGTCCGGCACGCTTGCCGAGACGTTCACCTTCTGGTTGCTGGCGGTCGCGTTCTGAGCGCCGACCTGGACGGCTAGGCTCGAACCCGGCGCGATCGTCACCTGCTGGCTGGGCAGGAATCCGACGAACGGCTTCGTGCCGGCCGTGTAGGACGGCGGCGCGTCGTTGGGAGCGCTACCCCATTTCGTCGCCTTGGCGCCGAGCGCCCAGTCGAGCGTGGCGCCGTGGTCGAGCTGCGAGTACGGAACCCACAGCTTGGTGTATTCCTGACCGTTGAGTTTCAGCGACTTGACGTAGAACTTGTTCGCCGACGCGCCGGGTGCGTTCACCGTGATCTTCTTGCCGTTCGGCAAGGTGATCGAGGCGTGCGGGAACCCCGGGCTCGTCAGCACCAGCGTGTCCGTCCCGGAGTTCTCGGGATACATCCCGAGCATCTCCCAGAGGAACGCCGAGCTGTTGGCGCCGAGGTCGTCGTTGTTGTCCAGCCCGCTCGGACCCGTGCCGTAGATCGTGTTGCGGATGTTGTCGACGGCCTTCTGGGTGCCGGCCGGATCGCCGGCGTAGTTCAGCGCGAACTGCTCCCCGAAGTCGAATTCGTTCTCGAGCTGGGCGAACATCCCGAAGCCCTCCGGCTGCGATAGGTACGTCTGCAGCTCCGGGATGACCTTGGACTTGCCGCCGAGCAGCGAGAACAGCGCCGGGTAGTTATTGGGAACGTCCCATGTGTACTCATAGGGATCGCCCTCGACGTACGGCTCGCCGTCGTCGGGGAACGTTCCGTTGAAGGTCGGGGTGACCCCTGGCTCGAATTGACCGTTTGCGAGCCGCGAGGTCAGGAGATTGTTGTTGGGGTCGAACAGGTTCTCCCAGTTGTTCGCCCGGCTCGTCAGCATCGTCGCGTCGGTCGTGTCGCCCATCGCGGACGCGAAGTGCGCGAGCGCGATGTCCTCGGTGTCGTACTCGAGCAATGTCGACATGTAGCCGTGCGGGTTGCAGCAGCCGTAGCTGCCGTCCTCGGGCAGGTAGCCGAGCTTCTGCTCCAGCGCCTCACCGGGGCGGACGTCGTTGACCGTGGTGGCCTGCGCGAGCATGTCCTTCAGGGCCTGCTGGCGATCGAAGTTCGTCGCCCCGAACGCGTCGACGTCGGAGATGATCGACTGCGCTGGGTCTCCGACCATCACGTAGTTGTTCAGCTGGTTGTAACCCCATTGCTGAAGGACCTTGTCCTGCGAGTAGTAGTTGACCAGCGATTGGGCCTCTTCCCCGGCCACCGTTGGGTCGAGGATCGCCTGCAGCTGGACCAGCGAGTGATACGTGTCCCAGCCGGAGAACATCCCGTACTGGTTCTGCTGCCCGGCCGCGACCGTGGCGACCTTACTGTTTGAGCCCATGTACTGGCCGTTGACGTCGCTAGTGATGTTGGGCTGCAGCAGATCCTTGTAGAGCAGGCTGTAGAACTCCTGCGTCTGGGAGGCGGTGCCGCCCGAGACCTGGATCTTGCCGAGCAGCTTGTCCCACGACGCCTGGTCTGCGGCCTTGACGGAGTCGAAGTCCCAGTTCGGGTTCTCGGTCTGCCAGTTGAGCTTGGCGTTGGCCGAGCTGACGTAGGAGATTCCGACCTTGGCCATGACGACCGGGTTGGCGGTGGTGTCAAACGTCAGCTCCACTGCTCGCGGGTTGGTCGTGCTGTTCCCGTTGTCGACGATCTGCGAGGCCGTGAACGGCTGGCTGAAGGTGATGTCGAAGAAGACCGTGTACTGCTGGCTCTGTCCGTCGTTGTTGGACTCGCCGCAGAAGTCACCGCTGGTGACCGAGCCGCTGACCTCGTTGTTGCCGATGACCTGGGCGGAGTCCCCGTGGGTCCCGTTCTGGCTGCCCTGGAGCTTGATGTCGAAGCCCGCCTGCGTCGTCGCTGGGAACGTGAACCGCCCCATCGAGCTGTGCGGGGTCGCCGTGAACTCCGAGGTGATCGTCGACGGCATGTTGCTCTGCGCCGAGTAGTAACCCGCCTGCGCGACCTCGCCGGTGTTGGTGAACGGCGTCGTGATGTTGTTCGGGTTGCCGGTCGGCGCGGTGCCCGTGAACGGGAGGATCGGCACGTCGCCGCCGGCGCCGCACCCGGGTCCGGAAACGTGCGTCAGGCTGTAGCCGTCAAGCGTCGTATCGCCGAAGCCGTAGCCGCCCCCCGCGTTGCGGTCGGGCAGCGTGTCGGGGCTCCACTGCACCATCCCGAATGGCGCCTCCGCTCCCGGGAAGGTGTTACCGCCGCCGGTGGTCCAGTCGCGCGTGTCGACCAGGTCTGCGAGCTTGGAGGTCGGCGTCGGCGCGTCCATCGTCTGGTCGTCGCGCGCCATCGCGGGCTGCTTCGACTGCGGGACGGCGCCCTGGCAGTTCTTCATCCGGCCAGCCTGGCTGACGCGGCACGTCCCAAGGTCTGTGCTCTGTTGAAACATTCCGGGGCTCCGGACGGGAGCCGCAGAGCCCGAAGAGGCTCCCGCAGACCCGGCGGACACCCCGACGGCAATAGCGAGCAGCGCACCAGCGCCGCCCAGCTTCAGCATCCGTGCACAGCGTCCGTGCCACGGTAAACGTTTCCCTCTCACGAGAGCCTCCCTCTCGTTCGGCGCACGACGAAGTAGCCCTGACACTCAGCAGGGCCGCACGCAGCGACCAGAGCGTCGAGGCTATCCCCGGGCGAATGATAACGTTGTCATCCTGCTCGGCAGACTTATACGCCTGATGCCGAGATGTGTCAAATAAAGGAGCCCCAAGCGGTCACCTGGGCTGTTCTACGCTTCACCAGCTTCGACGTCGCCGGCGTCAAGCTGTCGGCGCCGATCGAGGGTTGCTGCCGTCGGCTCACCCCGCGCGGTCGGGCGCCATCTCGCTGAGGGGCGCATCAAGGTCGGGGGCCCTGGACGCGGAAAAGCGCTCTCAGAACGACCAATTTGATGGCGTGTGAGTGCTCATCCCGCGTATCCGGCGAAGAACGCGCACGAGGCCTGGATGGTGATCCGGCGTGAGTGGTTTTCCGGCGGTTTGGTGCGGGAGCCGCAGCATTCCGGCGGGGACGGCAGGGGTTCCGACGGCGACCCGTGGGTTCGGGCGGCGACCGTAGGTTCCGGCGGCGACCCGTGGGTTCCGACGGCGACCCGTGGTGGGTTCGGGCGGCGAGCCCATGCTTCGGGCGGCGAGCCCATGGTTCGGGCGGCGAGCCCGTGGCTTCGGCCGCGAGCGTGTATCGGCCGAGCGTGCGGCCGCCAGGCACGGCAATTTGCTCGAATCGCCTGGGACCACGCTTGACTTCTCGACAACGTTGTCATTAGGCTGTCGGGCGAGATGAGCGAGGAGAGAGCAGTAACGGTCCGCAGCTCGGCGGTCGCCGGCCCTGCGCCTGTGATGTTGCCGCCGAACCCGGTCTTCCGCTTCTACCGCGGCGGTGACGGAATCGATGTCGTCCGCGGGCTCGACCCCGGAACCGGTCCGGGGGCGCCTGAGGATTGGGTCGGGTCGACGACCACCTCGTTCGGGCACGACCACGAGGGCCTGGCCACGCTCCCCGACGGACGTGTCCTGCGCGACGTGATCGCCGCCGACCCGATCGGGTACCTGGGCGAGGCGCATGTCGAACGCTTCGGCGCTACCAGTGGCGTATTGGTCAAGCTGCTCGATACGGCCGAGCGCCTGGCAGTCCATTTCCACCCGGGACGCGACTTCGCGCGCGCCGAGCTGGGCTCCCCCTTCGGCAAGACCGAGGCGTGGATCATCCTGCGCGCCGAGCCGGGAGCGGAGATGCGGTTGGGCCTGCGCGCGCCCGTCGACACCGCCACGCTGAAGCGCTGGGTGCGCGACCAGGACAGTGCGGCGATGCTGGCGGTCTTGAACCCGGTTCCGGTCAGGAGCGGTGATGTGCTGTTCGTCCCCGCCGGCACGCTCCACACGATCGGCGCGGGGATCACGCTGATCGAACTCCAGGAGCCGAGCGATATGTCGGTCGTGCTCGAGTGGCGGCGCTCAGGAGTCGACAACGGCGACGAGCACCTGCGACTCGGTTGGGACCGGGTGCTGGTGGCAGCAGACACCGCGCCGAGCGTTCCCGCGCACGGCACCGTGCGCGCGACGAGCCCCGGCGCCTCGTCCGTGGAGTCGCTGCTGCCCGCGGAGGCAGGCCCCTACTTCCGCGCAGAACGTCTCTCGATCGACGGGCATGCGCTGTCACTGTCGCCCTCGTTCGCAATTCTGATCGCCCTCGACGGCGACCTCACGGTCTCCACGAGGCACCACGAGCCGCTGCGGCTGACGCTCGGCGATGCCGCGCTGATCCCGCACGGCGTCGGCGAGACGTCGTTCTCGGGGCAAGGCACCGCGATTCGGTGCCTGCCGCCCGAGGCTGGCGCAGAAGAAGGCCGGGCGTGACCGCCGCGACCGCACCCATTCTCGAGGCGCGCGACATCGTCAAGACCTACGGGCATGTGAATGCGCTCGAGGGAGCGAACTTCAGCGTCCGCCCAGGAGAGGTCGTCGCCCTGATCGGTGACAACGGCGCGGGCAAGAGCACGCTGACAAAGATCATCTCCGGCGTCGTTGGCCCAGACAGCGGCGAGCTGCTGTTCGAGGGAAGGTCGGTGGAGATCGGGTCTCCGTCCGACGCACAGGCGCTCGGGATCGAGACGGTCTACCAGGACCTGGCGCTGGCACCGGACCTCGACGGCGCCGCGAATGTCTACATGGGCCGCGAGCTGCTGAAGCCAGGCCTGTTGGGACGACTCGGAGTGCTCGACAAGCGCGCCATGAAGGTCGCCGCGGAGGAGGCGTTCGCGCAACTCGGCGTCGCCGTCAAGGATGCCGGCGCGGCGGTCGCCTACCTCTCCGGCGGCCAGCGGCAGGGCGTCGCCGTGGCGCGGGCGGCCTCGTGGGCGAGCCGCGTGATCATCATGGATGAGCCAACGGCCGCACTCGGGGTCGTCCAGACCGAGAACGTGTTGAACGTGATCAGGCGTGTCCGCGACCGCGGGGTCGCGGTCGTGCTGATCAGCCACAACATGCCGGACGTGCTGAAGGTCGCCGACCGGATCGAGGTGCTGCGCCTCGGGCGCCGGGTCGCGGTCTTCAACCGACAGGACGCGACGCTGGCGGCGCTGGTGGGTGCCATGACGGGCGCGATCATCGAGGACGGCGAGCGGTGAGCCAGCTGCCCCGGCTCGAATCGCCAGACCGGGCAAGCGGAGCACAACCGGCGACCGCGCCCGCAGCAGACCCGCAGCCCGCGGACGAGCCGTCGTTCGCGCAGCGGATCCGCAGCACGGCGCTGTCGTCTTCCAGTTCGCTCTGGATCTTTCTGGCGCTGGCGCTGATCATCGCGGTCTTCTCGGTCCTGAAGCCGGGCGCGTTCCTCAGCTCGTTCAACATCAAGTCGATCTTCATCAACGCCTCGGTGGCGCTGACCCTGTCGGTGGGAATGACCTTCGTGATCATCACCGCGGGCATCGATCTGTCGGTCGGATCGGTGCTGGTGTTTGCGGGTGTGATCTCCCTCAAGGCGATGGTCGCGTTGGCCGGCGGCACCGGCGCTGCCGCCAACGCCGGCTGGGTCACGATCGTGCTCGGGATCCTCGCCGGGCTTGGCGCCGGGGCTGCCTGGGGCGTGCTCAACGGGGCCTTGATCGCTTTGCTGGACATCCCGCCCCTGATCGTCACGCTCGGCAGCTTCGGCGCTGCGTTGGGGCTGTCGGACGTGCTAACCGGCGGAGTCGACCTCAGTGGCGTCCCGAACGGATTCTCCTCGACGATCGGCCAGGGTAGTGTCGGGCCGATTCCGGTCCTGGTGCTGGTCGCCGGGATCGTCACGATCGTCTTCGGCCTGCTGCTGCACACGACCCGGTTCGGGCGCTACACGTACGCGATCGGGTCTAACTCGGAGGCCGCGCGGCGTGCCGGGATCAAGGTCGACCGACACCTGATCAAGATCTACGGGCTGGCCGGCCTGTTGTCGGGTGTGGGCGGCGTGCTCAGCCTCGCTTATTTCACGACGACGACGATCTCGGGACACACGACCGACAACCTGACCGCGATCTCGGCGGTCGTGATCGGCGGCACGAGCCTGTTCGGGGGCGTCGGCGCGATGGCCGGGACCGTCGTCGGCGTGTTCATCCCGGTCGTGCTCGCCAGCGGTCTGGTGATCGTCGGGGTGCAGTCGTTCTGGCAGGAGGTGATGATCGGGGTGATCCTGGTCGCCGCCGTCTACTTCGACCAGCTCCGTCGCCGTGCGAGGTCGCGGCGATGACGGTGCCGGTTCTTGGTCTCAAAAATAGTCGGCGCCATTTGACGGCGCCGTCAGAACAGGAGGAGTGAATCGATGAGAAGTCTCCGATCGGCCCTCGCGTTGACCGTGGCGGTCGCGCTCGGGCTCGTGGTGGCAGCCGTTGCGAGCGCCGCCTCGACCAACAAGAACCTGGTCCTGATTCAGGGGACCAAGGCGGACAACTTCTACGTCACGATGGGGTGCGGCGCGCAGGCCGAGGCCAAGAAGCTCGGCTACAGCATCTCGGTCCAGGGTCCTGCCTCGTTCGCGGCGCCGCAGCAGATCCCGATCGTGCAGTCCGTGACGGCGACCAAGCCAGCGGCGGTGATGATCGCCCCAACCGACGAGAAGGCGCTGATCGCGCCGATGCAGGCGATGAAGTCCGCCGGCATCAAGGTGATCCAGGTCGACACCACCGTTTCGAACAAGTCGATGGTGAGTGCGTCGATCTCATCCGACAACCAGTTGGGCGGCAAGCTCGCCGCCGACTACCTGGCGAAGTCGCTCGGCAAGAAGGGAGGCTCGGTGGTCGTCATGAACGAACAGCCGGGCGTCTCCACGACCGAGGGTCGGATCGCCGGGTTCGTCAAGGAGATCAAGAAGTTCAAGAACATCAAGCTGCTGAAGACGCAGTTCACGGGCGACAACCCGGCACAGGCAGCATCGACGATCACGTCGCTGTTCTCCGCGAACCAGAACCTCGGTGGCGTATTCGCGACGAACGTGCTGGTCGCCGAGGGCACTGACACCGGCCTGACGAATGCCGGCGTCGCCGGCAAGGTCAAGATCGTCGGCTACGACGCCGACCCCGAGCAGGTCTCCGACCTCAAGAAGGGCGTCGTCCAGGCACTGATCGCCCAGGAGCCCTTCCAGGAGGGAGTCGACGGCGTTCAGCAGGCCGTCAACGCGATCAAGGGCAAGCCGACGAAGTCAATCCTGACGAAGCTTGCCGTCCTGACGAAGTCAAACCTGGCAGCGAACAGCAAGTTCATCTACAAGAGCCGCTGCTGAGCACAACCAAACCTCTCGAGTTCGGGGCTGGGCCTCACAATGGCCCAGCCCCGGACCGTAGTGGTCGGCAGATGATTGTCGTCGGGGGTGAGGCCCTCATAGACCTGATCCCGACGCCGTCCGGCGACCTCGGCGTGCATCCGGGCGGCGGTCCGTTCAACACCGCGCGCTGGCTCGGCCGCCTCGGCATGCCGGTTGGGTTTCTGGGAGCTGTCGCCGACGACCCCCTCGGCCGGCGGCTTCGCGACTCGCTCACCGAAGCGGGCGTTTCGCTGCAACCGGTAGTTGACAGCAAGCTGCCGACGACGCTCGCCCTCACCCAGCTCGACGACGCCAGTGCGGCGCGCTACAGCTTCTACGCCGACGGAACCTCGATGAGGGACGTGGACCCGGAGCAGATCCGGCTTCCAGACGCGCTTGACGCGCTCTGCGTCGGCAGCATCGGGCTGATGCTCGAGCCGATCGCGTCGGCGATGCAAGCCGCGGTCGCGCTCGCCCGCCAGCGCGGCGCACTCGTGATGGTCGACCCGAACGTGCGTGACACGCTGATCGACGACCGCGCTCGTTATCTGGATCGCCTGGGCGCCGTGCTCCGGCAGACAGATGTGCTCAAGCTGAGCGTGGAGGACGCCGCGTGGCTGATGCCAGGTCAACCCCTGGACGCAGTAGCTCGAACGTTCGGAGAGTGCGGCCCACGAGTGGTGCTGCTGACCGAAGGCGCCAACGGCGCGACCGTGTTCAGCGGTGAAACGACGGCGCAGCTTCCGGCGGCCCCGGTCGCCGTGATCGACACGATCGGCGCAGGTGACGCCTTCAGCGCCGGCTTTATGGCGAGCTGGCTGGGCACCGACCGCGGTGCTCCGACAGCGCTCCTGCAAGCGACGGCGTTCGCGGTCCGCGTGGCGGCCCTCGCCTGTTCGGTGCGCGGCGCCACACCGCCCGCGAACGTGCTGGACCGGCTGCCGGATGCGTGCCTACCAACCGGGCCGCGATCGCGGTCAGAGACCGGCGGATAACGCTGAGACGGCGCCATGGGCGGGTAACGGAGCCCGCCCCGGCGAGCACGAGAACCTCTGGTTTGCAGGATCTCTTGCATCGAAGGAGGAGCGGGCTGCGCCGCGACGATCCGTGTTACGGTGCCCCGCAGCCCGCAGCCCCCGGGCCGATTTCGACAGATGCGACCGGTTGTTTGTGCTGAGGTCGTATCGATCTCGCACACCCCGAATCGAATGCCACCCGCCCTTCAGATCAAGTCATCACATCGTCGCGTGAAGCAGCTCGCGCTGGCCGGAGCCGTGATTGCCGCACTGCTCGTCAGCGGGCTCATCCCGCTCAGCTCCGGCGACCTTCGGACCCAGATTGCCGCCCACAAGTCGGCGGCGGCGGCACTGCGATCAAAGATCGACTCAGCGACCTCGCAGATCGAGCAGACCGCCAACGGGATCACGTCGGCCAGGCACCGGCTCGGGGAAGTACAGGGCCAGCTGGAAGCCCACATCGCACAGCTGCGGACCGTGCAGACCAGGCTGATGGACGCACGGGATCACCTGGAAATACTCGAGAAGCGACTCAAGCAAGCATCTGTGGCTTTGGCGAAGAACCTGCGTTCGACCTACGAGACCGGCTCGCCCGACCTGGTGTCGGTGATTCTCAACGCGCACGGCTTCTCGAACCTGCTCGAGCAGGTCAGCTTCCTGAAGCGAATGGGTCACCAGGACGCGCAGATCGTCGGGTTCACGAGGACCGCCCGGCGGCAGGTGATGCACGAGACCGTGCTATTAGGGAACCTCGAGGAACGCGACCGTAATCTGACCGATCAGATCCTCCGGCAGCGCGACCAGGTCGCCGCTCTTGAAAGCGCACTGCTGACGCAGAGGATCGATGAGATTCAGGCCCGCACCGGCGCCCGCGCCCGGCTCGCCGACGTCAACTCGCAGCTGGGCACCCTGCAGCACAAGCTGAGCGTGATCGAGGCGCGGGCGGCCGCGCAGGCGGCTCAAACCGGGATGGAGGTCAACCAGGCGGTCGGCGGGTTGGCGATCGACACCGGCGGGATGGTGCAGCCCCCGGCGGGAGCGCCCGCAGCGGTCAGGGAGATGATCGCCGCCGGCAACGCGATCGCGACCCTGCCGTACATCTGGGGCGGCGGTCACGGCTCGTTCGTCTCTCCCGGGTATGACTGCTCCGGGTCGGTGAGCTACGTGCTCGCGGCCGCCGGCCTGTTGAGCTCGCCAGAGGTCTCCGGTGACTTCGAGTCCTACGGCGATCCCGGGCCGGGTCAGTGGGTGACGATCTACGCCAACGCCGGCCACGTCTGGATGAGCATCGCGGGTTGGCGCTTCGACACCGTTGCACTCGCTGAAGCCGGCTCCCGCTGGTCGCAGGGTGGCGGCGAGTATGCGGGCTTCGTCGTCCGGCACCCACCCGGGCTCTAGGGGTGACTCTGGCGGCCACATGGCCGCCCACGGAATGTCTGCGGCTTCACGCCACCGGCTCGTTCTTGTAGTCCCTGACCGAGAGCATCGACAACGCAGCGACGACCACGGCCGCGGCGATCAGCTCGCTCAGGCGGTCGCCGAACGCGGCCGGGATCCCGAGGACGAGCAGCGCCGCCGCGCCTAGCGCAGGCGGTCGGCTGCGGCCGTGACCGAGCCAGCGCTTGGACATCGCGATCCCGACCAGGTACAGCGCTGGTCCGCCGAGGCAGATCACAGAAAAGCCGGTCGAAACCGGCGCGTTCGGCTCCTCAACCGCCATGTGGACCGCCACAGCGACGGCGATCACCGCCCCGACCATCACGGCGTGGGCATAAGTGAACACGGATCCCGCCAGCCGTACAGCGGCCCTCCCTGAGCGCTCGAGCGCCTCAGCGCCCCGCTCGGCGTGGTGCAGGTAGTAGATCGTCCAGAGGCCGAAGATCAGGGCGAATCCGATCACGAACGCGACGATGACGGTGAAGGTAAGGCCCTCTTGGGTGAGCGCCTCGCCGAGCCGCAGCATCGTCTCTCCGAAGGCCACCATCAGCACCAACTGACAGCGCTCGGCTAGGTGAGCGCCGGCCAGGGTCCACGTGTGGACGGGCACCGGTGCCACGCCTGGAAGGCGGTACCCGAGCAATGGCGTCGCGTATTCGACCGCGAGCGCACCGATCCAGATCGCGAGCCGTGTGTGGGCGTCATCGACGCCTCCACCCACGACCCACCCGAGCCCGGCGATCGCCGCCCACACGAACATCTGCATGTAGTTGCGCCCGATCGGGTGGCTTGGCCCGAAGACCCGGGCCATGAACCCGACTCGCAGCAGCTGCATCGAGACAAAGGTGATCGCGAATGTCTCCCCGCGGCTCCCGAAGGCGCGGAGGATCGACGCCGACATCACCAGGCTGAGGACCATCAGCACCGACAGCAGGATGAGCACCGGCGTCCGCTCCGGATCGACCCAGTCCGTCGTCCACGCCGTCTGGTTCCACCCCCACCACAGGGCCAGGAACACGACAGTCGTCTCCAGCGCGCCAAGGAACGTCAGGTGTTCGTAAAGAAGCTCCGACAGCTGCGTGAACGCGAACACGTACACGAGATCGAAGAACAGCTCCATGCTGGTGACGCGGACCGCTGCCTCGGTCCCACCCTCACGCAGTACCAGGTTCTGCCTCACGCGGCTCAATAGAGTACGGGCTACGAACCAGACCTGGAGACCCTGAATGTCAACCAACAACAGCTTCGGAGCCAAGGCCCGGATTGAGGTCGGAGGAAGGTCCTACGAGATCTTCCGGCTCGACGCGCTGCAGTCCCGATACGACGTCGCGCGGTTGCCGTTCTCGCTCAAGATCCTGCTCGAGAACCTGTTGCGGAACGAGGACGGTGAGTCAGTCCGGGCCCAGCACATCGAGGCGCTCGCCGGTTGGAACGCAAGGGCCGAGCCAAGCGAGGAGATCGCGTTCACGCCCGCGCGCGTGGTCATGCAGGATCTCACCGGAGTCCCGGCGATCGTCGACCTCGCGGCGATGCGGGACGCGATCTCGAGCATGGGGGGCGACCCCGGGAAGATCAACCCGCTGGTCCCCGCCGAACTGGTGATCGACCACTCCGTGCAGGTTGACGAGTTCGGGTCGACTGGCGCGTTCCAGCGCAACGCGGAGCTCGAGTTCGATCGCAATCAGGAGCGCTACGCATTCCTGCGCTGGGGGCAGACGGCGTTTGACAACTTCAAGGTGGTGCCACCCGACACGGGGATCGTGCACCAGGTCAACCTCGAGTATCTGGCGCGGGTCGTGTTCGTCAGCGAGACAGGTTCCGAGCCACCCCAGGCTTACCCTGACACCCTGGTCGGCACCGACTCGCACACGACGATGATCAACGGCCTCGGCGTGCTCGGCTGGGGTGTCGGTGGGATCGAAGCCGAGGCGGCGATGCTCGGGCAGCCGATGTCGATGTTGATCCCGCAGGTGATCGGCTTCAGACTCCACGGCGAGCTGCCCGAGGGAGCGACCGCGACCGACCTGGTGTTGACGATCACGGAGATGCTGCGCAAGCACGGTGTCGTCGGCAAGTTCGTCGAGTTCCACGGCGCCGGATTGGCGACCCTGCCGCTCGCCGACCGCGCGACGATCGGCAACATGTCGCCGGAGTTCGGCTCGACCTGCGCGATTTTCCCGATCGATGCCGAGACCCTCCGCTACCTCGAGTTCAGCGGCCGCCCGTCAGATCAGGTCGCCCTCGTCGAGCAATACGCCAGGGAGCAGGGGCTATGGCACGACGAGAGCTCCGAGGAGCCAACGTTCAGCGAGACGATTGAGCTCGATCTGAGCACCGTCGAGCCGAGTATCGCGGGCCCGCGGCGGCCGCAGGACCGCATACCTCTCGACCAGGCTAAGCAGGCATTCGAGGTGGCCGTCAAGGATTTCCTGCCGACGATCAGCGAGGAGGACGAGTCACTGGCGGGCTCATTCCCCGCGAGTGACCCGGTCGCGACCCATGTGGCAAACGGTGCCCTGCAGACGACCGCGCCGGTCACGCTTGCCGACGGCACCAGGACGGAGGTCGACAACGGCCATGTCGTGATCGCCGCGATCACGAGCTGCACCAACACCTCCAACCCGTCAGTGATGCTCGGCGCGGGCCTGCTTGCCCGCAACGCGGCCCATCGAGGTCTGCGTGTCAAGCCGTGGGTCAAGACCTCGCTCGCCCCTGGCTCCAAAGTGGTGACCGAGTACCTTGACCGGGCCGGTCTGACCGAGTACCTCGACGCGCTTGGCTTCAACCTCGTCGGCTACGGCTGCACCACCTGCATCGGCAACAGCGGTCCGCTGCCGGATGCCATCTCCCGGGCGGTCGGCGACCACGATCTGGCGGTGGTTTCGGTGCTGTCGGGCAACCGCAACTTTGAGGGGCGGATCAATCCCGACGTGAAGATGAACTACCTTGCCTCGCCGCCTCTGGTCGTCGCCTACGCGATCGCGGGCTCGATGGACGTCGACCTACATACGGACGCGCTCGGCGAGGACGACCACGGGGAGCCCGTGTACCTGAAGGACATTTGGCCAAGCTCGGCGGAGATCGCCGAGACGATCGAAGATGCGGTTCAGTCCGACATGTTCCGCAAGAGCTACGCCGAGGTGTTCGACGGAGACGACCGCTGGAACGGGCTGGAGGTCCCGACGGGCGAGCTATTCGCCTGGGACGAGCGCTCGACCTATGTGCGCCGACCGCCGTTCTTCAACAACCTTCCGGCCGAGCCGGAGCCGCTCGAGGACATCGTCGATGCTCGGGTCTTGGCGGTTCTCGGCGACAGCGTCACGACCGATCACATCTCACCGGCGGGTTCGATAAAGCGGGGCGGCCCAGCGGCTCTGTACCTGAACGCGAACCACGTCGAGCCCGCGGACTTCAACTCATTCGGCGCACGACGCGGCAACCACGAGGTGATGATGCGCGGCACCTTCGCCAACATCCGGCTTCGCAACCGCCTCGCACACGGTGGGGGTGGTGGGCGGAGCCGTGGGGGTGGTGGGTGGGAATCCCTTCCGGAGGGTGGCGTGACTCTGTATCTCGCCGATGGCACAGAGGAGGAGATGCCGATCTACGATGCCGCGATGCGCTACCAGGAGCAACAGATTCCGCTGATCGTCCTGGCCGGCAAGGAGTATGGCTCCGGATCCTCGCGCGATTGGGCGGCCAAGGGCACGCGCCTGCTTGGCGTGCGGGCCGTGATCGCCGAGAGCTTCGAGCGGATCCACCGATCGAACCTGGTTGGCATGGGGGTGCTGCCGCTCCAGTTCAAGAACGGCGACAGCGTTGGCTCGCTCGGCCTCAGCGGACATGAGAGGTTCACCATCGGCGGGCTCGCCGGTGACGACGAGGTGCCGCGCGAGCTGACGGTCTCTGCCGGCGAGGTGCAGTTCCCGGTCACCGTCCGGATCGACACACCCAAGGAGCAGCGCTACTTCCGCCACGGTGGCATCCTCCAGTTCGTCCTGCGTCAGCTGCTGGACACCTGAACCCATGGCGATTCCTGAGCTGCTCGCAGAACTGTTGAAGACCCCCGGGCCGTCGGGCCAGGAGACGGCGCCCGCGGCGGTGTGGCGCGCGTGGTGTGAGTCGTTCGCGACCGAGGTCGACGTCGATCTCCACGGGTCCTCGTGGGCGCGCGTCGCGGGCACCGCCGACGGCCCGTCGCTCGCGATCGTCGGCCACATCGACGAGATCGGCGTCCACGTGACGCACATCGACGACGATGGCTTCCTGCGGTTCGACCAGGTGGGGGGTGGGATCCGGTCCAGCTCGTCGGCCAGCGGATCGTGCTCGACACGCGCGGCGGAGCGGTGCGCGGGGTGATCGGCCGCAAGGCGATCCATCAACTCGACGAGGGCGAACGCAAGCAGCCTCCCGAGCTCAAGAACATGCACATCGACATCGGTGCGGCGAGCGCCGACGAGGCGCGTGAGCGGGTGCGAATCGGCGACATGGGCGTGATCGACGTGGCGCCCGTCGAGCTGCCCAACGACCTGGTCGTCTCGCGCTCGCTCGACAATCGCGTCGGCGCCTACGTCGCGGCGCGGGTCGCCCAGCTCGCCGCCGAGGCCGGCGGCGCACCGGGAGACGTGCTGGCGCTCGCGGTCGTGCAAGAGGAGATCGGACTGAACGGCGCACGGACCTCCGCCTTCCGGCACAAGCCGGACGTCGCGATCGCGGTCGACGTCGCCCACGCCAACGACACCCCGGGCGCTGCACTCGGGCAGGAGACCAAGCACGCGCTCGGCTCGGGGCCGGTGCTGTCACGGGGCTCGACGCTCAACCCGAGGGTCTTCGAACGACTGTATGACGCCGCCGAGCAAGCGGGCATACCCGTCACGATCGAGTCCCACGGACGGTCCACCTTCACCGATGCCGACGCGATCCAGATCAGCCGCGCCGGGGTGCCGACCACGCTCGTGTCGGTGCCGCTTCGCTACATGCACTCGGCCGTCGAGACGGTCTGCGTCGACGACATCGAGGCAACGGCGCAGCTGATCGCGGCGTTTGCGCGCAACCTGACACCGGGGATATCGTTCGCCCGGTAGGTCCCGGCGTTCTGCGACCGCGAGGCAGCTGTGCTGATGCTGTTCGACATCGACGGAACCCTCCTGCGCGGAGCCTCGCTCGCTCACGCTGAGGCGCTGTGCGCGGCGTTGCACAGCGTCCACCGCATCAGAGTCGACGGCCTCAGACCGAGCAGCGACGCGGCAGGCCGTACCGACGGCGAGATCGCGCGGATCATCCTGCTCGACGCGGGCGTCTCGGCGCAGCGGATAGATGACCTCGCCGATGACGTGCGAGCCGAGTGCTGCCGGCTCTATGCCGAGCTGTGCCCGCCCGATCTCTCGGACACCGTCGTCGACGGGATGCCGGAGCTGCTGGATTGGCTCGCCAGTGAGGAGCCGCATCGCAACCGCGCGGGTTTGGCCGGCACCGCGCCGGCAGCATCCCCCCAAGAGAGTCTGCGGCTTTCGCTGGTCACCGGCAACTTCGAGCCGGTCGCGCGACTGAAGTTGAAGCGAGCCGGCCTCGGACACCGATTCGCGATGGGGCAGGGCGGCTTCGGCTCCGACGCCGAGGACCGGACGATGCTGCCACCGATCGCCCGGCGCCGGGCCGGCACGCTCGAGTGTGCGCCAGGCACCTCCTACCCGCGAGACCGGACGATCCTGATCGGCGACACGCCCCGGGACATCGCCTGCGCGCGGGCCGACGGCGTCCGGTGTGTGGCCGTCTGCACCGGACCCTACGGCGCCGCCGAACTGACCGCCGCCGACGCCGTCGCGCGGGACGCCGACGAGCTGCGCGAGGCGATCGCGAGCTTCATCCGGCTGTAGCTCGGTCGCTCAGCGGGTCGGCTCGGGCTGGCCCTCAGGCTCCGCCAGCGGGAAGTGACAGGCTGCTTGGTGGATCCCGCCAAAGCGTCGCAAGGGTGGCTCGAGCTCGGCGCAGATCGCCTGGGCCCGCGGGCAACGGGTGCGGAAGCGGCAGCCGCTCGGCGGGTCGATCGGGCTCGGCAGCTCGCCGCGGATGCCAGCGTCGTGCTTGGCACGCTCAGCCGCTGGGTCGGGCACGGGAATCGTCTTGATCAGCGCCTCGGTGTAGGGGTGCGCCGGGCGCTTGTAGATGTCCTCGCCGGTACCGATCTCGACCAGCTTCCCGAGGTACATGACGCCGATCCGATCGGCGAGGTACTTGACGACCGCCAGATCGTGAGAGATCACCAGCGTCGCCATCTGGTGCTCGGCCTGGAGTCGCTTCATCAGGTTCAGCACCTGCGAGCGGATCGAAACGTCGAGCGCTGACACCGGCTCGTCAGCGACGACCACCCTCGGCTCGAGCACGACCGCACGCGCCAGCGCGATCCGCTGCCGTTGGCCTCCAGAGAACTCATGCGGATAGCGCTCGAGCGCGTTCAGCGGCAGCCCGACCTCGTCCAGCATCCGCCTGACCCGCTGATCCCGCTCCTTGCCCGAGCCGATTCCCTGGATCACCAAAGGCTCGTTGAGGATCGCGTTGACCCGCATCCGCGGGTCCAGCGACGCGTACGGGTCCTGGAACATCATCTGCAGGTCGCGCCTGCGAGCGCCGGAGCTTCCCGCCCCGGGATCTGAACACCTCCTTGCCGTCGAGCAGGATCTTCCCCCCGTCGGGCACCTCGATGCCAACGATCAGCTTTCCAAGCGTCGTCTTGCCGCACCCGGATTCGCCGACCAGGCCGAAGGTCTCGCCGGCGTCGAGGTGCAGCGTGACGTCCGAGACGGCCTTGACGCTCGCGACCTGGCGCTGAAGGAGCCCCGCCTTGACCGGGTACTCGCGAATCGCATTCACGACCTCGAGCAGGTGGGCCGTCCCATTACCGTGCGCGACGTCCGCAACGGGAGCGCCGGGCAGGAGGCTGACGATCGTCGGGGTCGATCTGACCGGCCCGTCGACCGGGTGCCAGCAGGAGAACAGGTGGCCGGAATCGCCCGTCAGCGGTGGCTCCTCCTCCCGGCAGTGGTCGGTCGCGTAGGGACAGCGAGCGGCAAAGCGGCACCCAGTTGGCGGATTTGTCAAGTCGGGCGGGATGCCCGGGATGCTGATCAGAGCCCTGCGGTTGTCCGATTCGAGTCGCGGAATCGAGGCCAGCAGCGCCTGCGTATAGGGATGTCGCATGCTGCTGAAGAGCTCGTGGGTCGGGGCGGTCTCGACGATCCGCCCGGCGTACATCACGTTGATCCGGCTGGTGCGGCCGGCAACCACGCCCATGTCGTGGGTGACGAGCAGCGTCGCCATCCCCAACCGGTCACGCAGGTCGTCGAGCAGCGCCAGGATCTGAGCCTGGATCGTCACATCGAGCGCCGTCGTCGGCTCGTCGGCGAGCAGAACCTTCGGCTCGCAGCTGAGCGCAATCGCGATCATCACCCGCTGACGAAGACCTCCGGAGAGCTGGTGCGGATAATCCCGCAGACGCTCTTTCGGTCGCGGCAGCCCGACAAGCTCCAGCACCTCGAGCGCCCGCTCCATCGCGGCCTTGTTTGAGACCTTCGCGATGGAGGCGGACCGGCTCGGCGACCTGCTCGCCGATCGTCTTGGTCGGGTTCAGCGAAGACTGGCTGTCCTGGAAGATCATCGCGATGTCGTTGCCGCGAATCCTGCGCAACTCGGCTTCTCGCATTCCGACGAGTTCAGTCCCGTCGGCCTTGATCGAGCCGCCGATGACGTGTCCTCCGTTGGGAAGCAGCCCGAGCACCGACAGCGCCAGCATCGACTTGCCCGAACCTGACTCGCCGACCAGCCCGACCGTCTCGCCGCGCTCGATCTGGACATCGACGTTGCCGACCGCATGGACGGTCGAGCGTGACAGCCTGATTTCGGTCGAGAGGTCCGTGACCTCCAGGGCGGGTGACATCCGGAGTCGCTCCAGCTGCTCTCAGCGGCGGCGCAGCCGTACGTCGAGCGCGTCGCGGAGCGCGTCGCCGACCACGTTGAAGGCCAGGACCACCAGGACGAGGCAGGCGCCGACCGGGTACACGAGCCACCAGTAGCCCGAGGCCACGTACTGCTGGGCGCCGCCGAGCATGTCGCCCCAGGAGGCCGCGGGATATTGGAGGCCAAAGCCGAGGAAGCCGAGGTACGCGAGCACCAGGATCGCGTCGGCGACCTGGAAGGTGATGTTGACGATCACGACCGACAGCGCGTTCGGGATCAGATGCCGGAGCACGATCCGCGACCGCTTCGCGCCCATCACCGTCGCGGCATGGACGAAATCCCGTTCGCGGAGCGTCAGCACCTCGCCGCGGACCAGGCGCGCGGGTATCAGCCATGAGAAGAGGCCGATGATCAGGGCGACGTCGATGACGGTCGCGTGGTACTTGGTCGCGAGCACAAGCACGATCAGCAGGTATGGGATCGACAGCAGGATGTCGACGAAGCGCATCATCGCGCCGTCGACGAGCCCGGCCAACAGACCCGCGATCGCACCCCACAGGGTTCCGATCACCGTCGCGATCGTCGGCCGCGAGGAACGCCGATCTCGAGCGCCGTCTGGCCGCCCAGCATGATCCGTCCGAGCTCGTCGAAGCCGTTGTCGTCGGTCCCCAGGAGGTGCGCCGCTGCTCGGCGCCTGGTCGGAGGCCAGCGGGTTGCTGATGGTCTGGTTGGAGTGGTAGACGAGCGGTCCGACGAAGCAGAACAGCACGAAGAACAGGAGCACCGCCCCGGCGAAGAGCGCGAGGCGGTTGTCGGCGAACTCGCGCAGCGCCAGTCGCCAGCCGCTGGCGACGATGTAGACGTCACCGCCCTCCGCGGCCGGCTCTACCTCGGTGACTCCAGGCGGCGCAAGATGATCGAGCGTCTCGACTGGGGCCCGCTGGTGAAGTGGATCAGTTGACACGAACTCGAGGGTCGGCGTATGTGATTGCGATGTCGGCGAGCAGGTTGCCGAGGACAGTCAGAATTCCGCCGAGGACGGTGTAGGCGAGCAGGATGTTGTAGTCCTGGTTGCCGAGCGCGTGGTAGAACAGCAGACCCAAGCCGGGGTAGTTGAAGAGGTACTCGATCAGGAGGTTGCCGGCCAGCAGCGTCGGCACCGACAGTCCGACGAGCGTGATCATCGGCAGGCAGGCGTTGCGCAGCAGGTGCCGGAACAGGACCGCACGTTGGCTCAGGCCCTTCGCCCGCGCCAGGCGTATGTAGTCCTGGGCGAGGTTGTCAAGCGCCGAGGAGCGCATGTAGCGGCTGAACGAAGCCACGTTGATGGCAGCCAGCGTCACGATCGGCAGCGCCAGCTGCTAACGGGTGGGTGAACGCCTGCCACGCGGTCGTGATGTTGTCGCTGACGACCGGCGGGAAGATGGTCGTGATCGTGCCGAGCGAAAACAGCTGGATCAGGATCAGCCCGAGGAAGAACGACGGCATCGAGTAGAGCACGAAGTTCCACCCCGTAACGGTGTAATCGAGCGCGCTGTTGCGCTTGACGGCCTGCAGGATCCCGAGCGGGAATCGCGATGACCAGCGACAGCACCAGCGCCGCGGCCGTCAGGTAGATGCTGCGGCCCGCGTTCTCCTTGAACAGCGCGCTGACGCTCTGGCCGAGCTTGTAGGAGAAGCCGAACTGCAACCGAACGAGGTGACCGAGGTACGTCAGCAGCTGCAGCGGCTCTGAGCGGTCGAACCCGTGACTCTGGTTCCAGGCAGCCGCGGCCTCCGGCGTGGTCTTGGCTCCGAGCACGGAATAGACGGGGCTCGGCGACAGATAGTGGAGCAGCAGGAACGAGATCACCGCGATCCCGATCGTGACGATGATCGCGACGATCACCCGACGGATGATGTATCCGCTCATTTGCCCTCAGGGACGATGTTGGCGGCCCCTTGGCCGCCAACATCGGTCTCCCATGGCTTGGTCACGACGGCGAAGCGTATTCGGATCCTGGGGAGCGTACGCCTCACGATGCCCGCTCGGCTCCGGTTCCAAACGCTTCGCCGTCTTCCGTTACTCGTCTCCCGCTGCTACTTCTTCGCGAACCAGAACTGCGGGAAGAACTGCTGCTGGGTCGTGGCGGTCCAGCCGTTCGTCGAGGTCGAGCCGACCTTCTTCGAGTTCACCGCCACCATGTAGTCCTGGTCTGGGAAGAACAGGACCGGCAGGTCCTTGGAGAAGTAATCGGCCTCCTTCGTCACAGCGCTCGCGTCCTTGCCGAACACCGACTGCGATATCAGGCTGTTCGCCGTGGAGTTGCTGTAGCCGCCGGTGTTGAACCCGCCGGTCGTGTTCCAGACTCCCGTCCTGCGTCGGGAAGTAGTCCATGAACAGGCCGCCGTAGTTGTTGACGCCCCAGTGGTTCTTGTACTTGGCCGCGGCCGGGTTGGCGTTGTTGTAGTTGGTGACCAGGAAGTTGAACGTCTTGGTCTGCAACGTGATCTTGATGCCGGCCTGCGCCTTGGCCACCGAGGCAAGCGCCTCGGACTCAAGCGCGCCGGTGCTGGAGACCGACTCGCGGCTGGTTGGCCCAGACGAGGTTGATCGACGTCCCCTTCGGGATTCCAGCCCCGCACTCGTTCTTCGCGGTGCCCGGCTTCTGGCAGGTGCTCGTCCCGTTCGGCACGACCTTCCATCCGTGATCCTTCAGCAGCGCGACTGCCTTCTTCGGGCTGTACGGGTAGTAGGGCTTGGTCGCGCTCTTCGGCGTGTACGGCGAGCGTCGGCGCCGACGGGATCGGGCCGTAGGCGGGCACGGCCGCGCCCTTGTAGATACCCTTGATGTCGGCCGGCTGGTTGATCAGGTACTGAAGCGCCTGACGGACGTACAGCTGCCCGATCACCTTGTCCATGTGGCCGGTGGTGTTCTTGAAGTTGAGCTCTCCGGCGAACCAGCCCCAGGCTGGGACCGCCGTAGGCGAGGATTCCGTCGCTCTTCAGCGACGACATCTGCGGGATCTGCGACGGGTCAAACCCGAGCATGACGCCAAGGCCGCCCGACTTGACGGCGTTCAGCTCCGCCGTGAAGCTGGTGTAGGTGTTGACATCGACCTCGTTCTTCGGCTTCGGCGAGCCGCCGTACTTCGGGTTCGGCTTCAGCACGAAGGAGTTGTTGGTGGTGTTGTAGCTGCCCAGCGTGAAGGGGCCATCGCTGGTCTTCCACAGGGCGTTGCTGAACTGCGCGACCTGGCCGCCGAGCTTGTTGAGGTAGTCGTAGATCTGCTTGGCGACTTTGGGGTCGCTCCAGTTGTTGACGTGCTTGCCGCCGGCCGAGGTGACGTTCCAGACCTTGCTCGGCAGCGGATAGACCCCGTAGTTGGTGTCCTGCAGCTGGTTGTTCAGGAAGTAGCCCGGGTTGTAGGCCTTGTTCAGCTTGATCGTCACCGTGTTGCCCTTGGCTGTCGCGCTGGTGACGCTCACCGGGAACTGGCCGGTGGTGTACTGGCCCCAGTTGGCGGCGCTCTCCTTGACGGCGGCCTTCAGCAGATCGATGTCGAATACGACGTCGTTGCCGGTGATCGGCGTGCCGTTCGACCACTTCAGCCCGGACTTGAGCGTGATCTTGTACTCCTTGCCGCCGTTGAGCGCCTTTGGCGGGCCGGCGGCCGCGCTCAGCCCCGGCTGGTACTTCGGCTGCGCGCCGGTCGGACCGCCGTAGAGCGGCATGAACAGCGACGTAGATCAGCTCGTCGGTGCCGGTCGTGCTCTGCGCCCCCGGCACGATCGGGAAGATGTAGAGCGGCGTCTGGCCGGTCAGCTGTCCCTGGGTCACCTTCCCACCCGGATTCGCCGTACCCCCGGTCGGGGGAAGCGTGCCGAAGATGACAGTGCCGAGCGACGAAGACGGAGTGGCATGGCGGGTGCTGCCAGAGCTGCTGGCAGAGGTAGCAAGCAGGGCGGCGATGGCGACTATCGGCACCATGCCGAGTGTGGCCCGACGCCAGCTGCGGCGCGCCAAGTTAGCGCCGGCGGCGCTCCCAGTTCTCCCTGGCTTGCGGGAATAACGATCGAAACGCACAGGACTCCTCCCTCAAGTGCTTATGAAACGTGTATTTCTAGATTTCTGTAGGCCGATAGGTCCAACGAGACGGCCTCGATTTAAGGAAATCTAAGCAGTTTCCAGGGCCCGTGGGCAACGTCTAACCCGTTCGCAAACTTTCATGCTCTCCGTGAATAGTCGCGGGCCGGCAACTGAACAGGGTCCCGGATACCTCGATCAACGGACGAGCTTCTTGTAGGTCAAGCGATGCGGGCGGTCCGCCTCTGCGCCGAGTTGGTCATGGCGGAAGCTCTCGTAGGCCTCAAAGTTGCCCTCGAACCACCGGACCTCGGAGTCGCCCTCAAAGGCGAGCACGTGGGTCGCGATTCGATCGAGGAACCAGCGATCGTGCGAGACGACGACCGCGCAGCCGGCAAACGCCAGCAGAGCCTCCTCGAGGGCGCGCAGCGTGTCGACATCGAGATCGTTGGTCGGCTCGTCCAGAATCAGCAGGTTGCCGCCTTCGGAGAGCAGCTTGGCCATGTGCAGGCGATTGCGCTCGCCACCTGAGAGCCGGCCGACCTTCGTCTGCTGATCGGTGCCCTTGAAGTTGAACCCGGCCACGTACGCACGGCTGTTGATCGTCTGGTCACCAAGCTTTATCTGGTCGACGCCGCCGGAGATCTCCTCCCACACCGTCTTGTCCGGATCGAGGTCCTCTCGTGACTGGTCGACGTAGGCGAGCTCGACCGTCTCGCCGATCCGGAAGCTGCCGCTGTCGGGCTGCTCCTGTCCAGTGATCATCCGCATCAGCGTGGTCTTGCCGGCGCCGTTTGGCCCGATCACGCCGACGATCGCGGCCGGCGGCAGCGTGAACGAAAGATCCTCGATCAGAAGCCGATCGCCGTATGACTTGCTGACATTCTCCGCCTCGACCACAACGCCGCCGAGTCGCGGCCCCGCAGGAATATGAATCTGGACCTGGTCCAGCTTGACATTTCGATCCTGCGCCAATAGAGCCTCGTAGGCGTTGAGCCTCGCCTTCGGCTTGTTGCGTCTCGCGCTCGCGTTCATCCGAACCCATTCGAGCTCCTGCTCGATCGTCCGTCGCCGCGCAGTCTCCTGCCGCCCCTCACGTTCCAGCCTGTCTCGCTTCTGCTCCAGCCAGCCGGAGTAGTTGCCCTGGTAGGGAATGCCGCGACCCCGATCGAGCTCGAGGATCCAGCCGGCCACGTTGTCCAGGAAGTAGCGGTCGTGGGTGACGGCGACGATCGTCCCTCGGTAGTCGCTCAGGTGGCTCTCCAGCCACGCAACCGATTCGGCGTCGAGGTGGTTGGTTGGCTCGTCGAGCAGCAGCAGGTCCGGCTGGCGGAGCAACAGGCGACAGAGCGCCACCCGCCGGCGTTCGCCTCCCGACAGCGTCGCCACGTCGGCATCGGGTGGGGGACAGCGCAGAGCATCCATTGCGATCTCGAGCGTCGTGTCGAGGTTCCACGCGTCGGCGGCATCGATCTGCTCCTGGACGCGGGCGAACTCGTCGGCGGTCTCCTCCGAGTAGTTCATCGACAACTCGTTGAACCGCTCGAGCAGCGCGCGCACCTCGGCCATCCCTTCTTCCACGTTCCCGCGCACGTCCTTGGTCGGGTCGAGCTGCGGCTCCTGCTCGAGGAGTCCTACGGTCGCGCCCGGCGCAAGCTGCGCCTGGCCGTCGAACTCCGTCTCGAGTCCGGCCATGATCCGCAGCAGCGTCGACTTGCCGGCGCCGTTATACCCGAGCACGCCGATCTTGGCACCCGGCATGAACGACAGGGAGATGTCGCTCAGAACCTCTTTGTCCGGTGGGTAGCGCCGGGAGAGCTTATAGGTCGTGTAGATGTACTGGGAGGACACGAGCCCCGACTGTAGAACAGATGCTCAGGAGCACGCGGTGCGCGCCGAGAACCCGAATATGACGCCGGCCTCTCAACACAGTTACAGCGTGGCGAGCGTCTCCTATCTCGGCCCGGCCTACACCGAAGCGCAGGGCCCGTCCCCACTCCCCCGCACCACGGCAGCCACGGACCGGGAAGCACGCGCCCCACAACTGCCGCTGGGGGTGGGACCGACGCCCGGTCCGGTCAGCTCTGGGGCTGCCAGCCGCTGACGGCCCAGTGCCGCGGTCCGCGCCCCCGGCGCCCGGCACGACTCACACGCGCCACGGTAACCAGGGCCACGTGCCACGCGGGCGCCAAGCCCTGATATGCCGTCGTGTACCTGGCCGTGGTCCACTCCCTGGTCACGACGACGTAGCGGCGAGGCTGTGGCAGCCGCGCCACCGCCTCGACGGTGCCGTGGTTTGCGATCCCGGCCTGGCTGAGCGTGCGGTCACCACGAACCTGGGCGGCGGTCAGAGCCATCTCTGAGCGCGCCTGGCCGACGCTTGCCCTCGCCAGCGCGTGCAGTCGCGCGACGACGTTGGCGGCGTTCCAGTTCACGTATTGCTTGGCAAACCGCCGGATCGCCCGAGCGGGCGAAGCGGAGCCGAGCGCATGCTGAGGAGGAGCGGGCGACGGCAATTCGTGGTTGGCCTGGGCACGGCGCAGTTCGGCGGCGATGCCCTGTCCGCGCGTCTGGGTGCTCCCGCTCGCGCGACCCGGATTCATCCCGCTCGCCGTCCTCGACAGGCCGTCGCAGCCGCCAAGCACGAGGGTGAGCGCCAACCCAGCACCGATTGCCTTCGTCCGCGCGCCTCGCATGCCCATGGTCACACCCCTGCCGGGTGCCGCGCGACGAAGCCGTCAGCGCTCCGAACGAGCGGGTGCCAACCGATCCCGGCACTCCCGTCCTGAGGGCCGGCGGCGTTGTGGGTGTCCCACCGAAGCCCGGCGACATACATGAACACGTGGTCAGCGTTGGCGTAGATCGTGACCCAGCGTCCCGGTCCCGGTTGCCCAAAGGACTCGAGGTCCGTCGAGGTGGCGTCGTCGGTGACGCTCATGAGCCCGGCGCCATAGAGGATGTGGTCGATGCTGCTGGAGCAGTCATATGCAGGGGCGATCTCATTCAGCGGCAGTCCATGGCCACCTCCGTAGAGATACGGCTTGCCGACGAGCTCGTTGCCGGCGGCGATCATCGCCCGAACCTCGGCGGGCGCACCGGCGGGAGCAGCGGCGCGGCCGTCGGCCAGCAGGGTGGCACGCGCTCCAGCGGTGAGCGGCAGCGGCGGCTGCGTCTCTGGGCCACAGACGTCCTTGCCGGCGCCATTCGCGGCGGCGCCGGAAACGCTCGGCGACGTCGCCGCGGCGGCGTTCCCGAGCAGATCCGAAGCGCCGGCGGCCGGCGTGCGCTCGATCCGCACGGGGCCGGACCACTCACCGTGCTGGTAAGGAATGCCGAGGCTCAGAGCGAACTGCCACCACAGATCGATCACCCGCGGATACCCATCGACCGGGCCGCCACCGAGGCCGATATCCCGCTTGTAGGCAATCGCCGAGTGGTGTCCCCAGCCGATTCGCAGCGGCGTTCCGTAGGGGAGCCCGCCCAGCGCGACGGCCGTCTGGAAACTCACGCCTCCGAGTTCCGCGTAGCTGTCGGGTGCGCGCAGCAGGTTCGCCCCCGACGCACCGACGGTGCCGCTCGAGGGATCGCCAGGCCCGCCGTATTCGGTCGCGCCCACGGTCCGTCCTGCTCCGGGAGGCCCGAGCGTCACGCTCGCTGCGATGCCACCGTCTCTTGCCGAGCAGAGGGCGGCCGAGGAGCCGCCTGCGACCAACCCTGTCAGTAGCACAAGCCCGAGGCCGGCGACGACGATCGACGCGACGAAACCGAGGGTGAGAAAGGCGCCGATTCGCGCGATCGGGTTTGGATTCATGCGGCCAAGCTACGTCGCCAGCCGCGATCTTCGAAAAACTGGCACAGAGCTTTTGCAAAGTTCAGCGAACCGCAGCGTCAACGTTCAGATCTGACGCCAACCGCACCCAGATCGTCACCCTTTGCCTCCCTATCTGCCGCTAACGTGTTCTGCCAGTGGCTCGCATCCTCGATCTAGAACAGTCTCTGCTGCTCCTGGAGCTGGAGGCGCCGTTCGACAAGCGCGGCGTCCAACTGGCGCGCCGCCGGATGGCTAAACGCTGGCACCCCGACATCGCGCCACCGGGACGCCAGCACGAGCACCAACGGCATCTCCAGGCCATCAACGAAGCGGCCGACCAGCTCGAGCGACTCGCCGAGACCTCCCGCGGGGGTCGGGTCACCCGCAATGCGGTCAAGGTCTCGGCGGCCGCCGCCCGCCGCGCCCGCGAGGAAGAGGGTCGCCGCGCCTACGAGGCCGAGCAGCGCGCGCGCGCATCCGCCGCGGACCGGGCCAAGCACGACCCGTTCGGCTCCCGCGTTCCCGACCATTCGGTCGTTCACCGATATGCCCGCTGCACGTCATATCCGGAGTGGGGCGTCGGCACCGTCAACGGCATCTACTTCTCTGGCGAGGGCGACGACGTCCAGCAGTGGGCGCGAATGTCGTTCCAGGTGGGAGTTCGGACGGTTCCGGCCGGATCGCTGCAGTTCGTCGACTTCTCAAAGCCGGATGCGGGCGCCGACCGCGTCCAGCGGTTCATGACCGCCGCCCAACACGCCCTCGCCGAGGGTGACTCTGCCCTGGCCTCCCAGCGGCTGATCTACGCGCGCGACGCCGATCCGACGAACCCGGCGGTCCTGCGACTGCTGACCGTTGCCTTCTGGCAGTCAGGCAACCTGGCCGCCGCGGCCCGGACCGTTCGCGACTGGGCCCGGGCCGAGACCGACCGGCCGACCCCAGAGCGGTTCGCGTCGAGGATCTACGAGGATATGGGCGCCTTCGATCTCGCCGCCGAGGCCGCCGAGCGGATGACCGCGAGGGCTCCCGGCGATTCGTCGGGCTGGGCTCGCCTGGGGCGCCTGCGGCTGCGCTTGATGGATCGCGCCGGCGCGATCGAGGCGCTGGAACGCGCGCGGCTGACCGGCCCAACACTGGAGCTCATGCTCGACCTGGCGCTCGCCTATCACCTCGCTTCGGACGTCGGCGCGGAGGTATCTGCCGCCGCGGCCGCGACTGCTATCGACCCTGAGTCGGAGGCTGCCTGGTCGGCCTATGCGCACGCGCTCGCGCGTACCGACCGGATGCAGGAGTGCGTTGTGGCGTGCGAGCGAGCGCTGGAGCTCAGCGGGGATCCCGAGGTCGCCGATCTGCTCGAGCGGGCGCGGTCGGCGATCCCGCACGTGCTGTCGGCACGCAGCGCGGCCT
Organism: uncultured Solirubrobacterales bacterium; assembly: GCA_963805095.1. Lineage (GTDB taxonomy): Bacteria > Actinomycetota > Thermoleophilia > Solirubrobacterales > Solirubrobacteraceae > Palsa-465. Next base: position 270,837 of record CAWDSW010000003.1, on the reverse strand, counting down.
GACCGCCCATCGGCACCGCCTGTCCACCTATGGTGGCCCCGTGAGGCCACCATAGGTGCGGAAAGGCCTTCTGTAATTACTCCTGCGGGCCCTCCGCCTCCGCGAGCACACCCAGCAGCTCGCCGACGCGACAGACGAGCAGGCGCTCCTCGTCGACCTCGATCCAGGCGCCGGCCGATGCTGGGAAAACGACGTGGTCGCCGCGGTGCACCGGCATCTTGACGCCGACGTGGTCCCACCAGTCGAGCCCTGGGCCGACCGCCAGGACGATCCCGTGCTGGGGCGGCGGCTCATCCGTCCCGGGCGGGACCAATAGCCCCGAGCGCCGTACCCGGTCGGGGTCAAGCTCTTTGATCACCACCCGGTCGAAAAGCGGCCTCAGCTCGTGACGCATCCGCCGCGATGCTAACGAGCGACGAGGCTGTGTCCCTGACCCGGTCTCCCGGGGAGACAGAGTTTGCCGGCCGCAGCGGCCGGCAGACCACCGCTACCGGCTTGTCTCATCGGGCGTCTGATACCACCGCACCCGTCGGCCGATCTTGGCCCGGCGACGCCAGCCGCCGGACTTCGGCGCCGCCTCGAGCTCGGACAGCAGCCTCTGGGTACGGTCTTCCACCTCATCACGGCGGGGACCGTCGGGAAGCAGCTCGACGAGCATTGAGCTGGTTGTCTGGAGATTGTCGGTGACCGTCGTGTACAGGCCCCAGTCGTCGGCGCAGACCGCCGAGACCTGGCGAACGTTCAGCAGACCCGGGCCGTCGGTCTCCGCCGGCTCGTGATCGGCGAGCAGCATCGCCGCGTCCGACGCGTCCTTACGATTCAGCTCCGCGATCTGGAGCTTGGTCAGCAATAGTTCGGCGGCCGGCAACGTGTACTGCTCGGTGTCCAGCCTGGAGCCCAATTTGAGTTCATGCGACATCACAAACTTCTCGACGAACACGTCCACGTGGTAGGCGCCGTCCGGCGATGTGTAGTACAGCCGGGTGTCGCCCTGGGTGGCGTTGAACATCTTGTCGGGCACGTATTGAAGTTGCTCGAGCACGGCGCGGAGGCCCTTCGCCTGCTTCTTGGTCGTCGCGAGATCGATGTCGGCGTACTCACGACCCAGCGCCTGACGCATCGGCTCGGACGCACGCAGCCAGATCGCGATCCCACCGAGCAGCCTCACGTCGACCCCGCTGGCCTCTGCCTGCTCGTAGACCCGGCGCGCCGGGGCGATCAACGACGGCTCGTTACCGTCCAGCGCCCCTGGATGGTCATTCATCTTCGCGTAAGCGTAGTGACGAGCGCGATGCGTCGGTTGCGCTGATGGGCTTGAGCCCGGAGGAGCAGAGGGTCTGTGACGCAATCGCGACGCGCGTCGGCGCCCTGATCGCGCTCACGAGCACTCTGATCGGGTTCGACACCACCGCGAGAAAGCCGGGCGACCCGGCGCGCGAAGAGGCATCATTGCAGCGCTACCTCGCCGACCGGCTCGCGAACATCGGCGCTGAGATCGACCTGTTTGAGCCAGACGCCGACAGGATGGCGGGCAAGCCGCTCGTACCACCCGAACTCGACTTTGCCGGCCGCCCGCAGCTGATCGCCACCCGGCGCGGAAACGGGCGCGGCCGGTCGCTTGTCCTGAATGGTCATATCGACGTCGTGTCGCCCGAGCCGCGCGGCGAATGGACCTCCGACCCATTTGTCGCGGAGGTTCGCGACGGAAGGCTCTACGGTCGTGGCGCCTGCGACATGAAGGGAGGGATCGCCTCAATGGTGCTGGCCGTCGAGACCCTGGCTGAGCTTGGCGTCTCGCTTCGTGGCGACCTCCTGGTCGCGACGAACACCGACGAGGAGTCATCTGGCGCCGGTGGCGCGGCGCTGGTCGAGTACGGGCTCAGCGCCGACGCCGGGATCGTCACCGAACCGACCGGATTCCAGGTGTGGGTGGCGTGCCGCGGCTCCGAGTATGGAGTCATCCGTGTCCCCGGCAGGCCCGGCCACGCCGAAGTGCACCAGCCGCACTGGCGGGCGGGTGGTGCAGTAAACGCGATCGAGAAGGCGGTGATCGTGCTGGCGGCGATCGACTCGCTGCGGCACGAGTGGGCGTCGCGCAGCGCCTATCAACACCCGTACCTGTCACGCCCAAGCGTGCTCGCGACGATGGCCCGCGCGGGCGAGTGGCCGGTGAGCTACCCGGCATCCTGCGAGTTGACGATCGCCGCGATGTTCCTCCCGGCCCAAGCCGACGAAAGGGGCTGGGGATCCCGTGTGCGGGCCGAGGTGGAGGAATGGATCGTGCGTGAGTCGGCGACCGCAGACGAGTGGCTCCGCGAACATCCACCGTCGTTCGAATGGTGGCCAAACGCCGTGATGCCGATGGACATTCCCGAATCCGAGCCAATCGTCGAGACGACGATTGCCGCGAGCGCCGATGTCGGCCACACGAGCGAGCTCGGTGGACTCGATTCCTGGTACGACGGCGCGACGCTGACACAGCTTGCCGGGATTCCTTCGATCGGCTACGGCCCCCCCGGCTTCCAGAACGACGGGGTCAGCGTCGCGCACACGATCGACGAGTACGTCCCGGTGGACGGCTTGGTCGGCTGTGCGCAGGGAATCGCGGTCGCCGCGATGCGCTACTGCGGTCTCTCCTGAGGCGTTACTAGCCCTCGACGCGCTGGGCCAGTTCGACGCCCTGCTTCCCGATGTCGATCAGGTAGCCGCGGAGAATCCCGGCGTTCGCTTCGCTGCCCGGGTTGATGCACAGCGTGTCTCCGATCCTGCGTTCCCCCCCGGACTCATGGATGTGACCGTGGACCGACAGCACGGGCTGGTAGGTCTCGATGATCCGGCGCACCGCCGTCGACCCAACCGGCCCGCGTAGCACGTCCCCGGCGGAGATCGTCGGCCGTAGGTTCTCGTCGAGCAACGGCGCCTCGTCGAGACCGGAATCGTGGGGCGGCACGTGGATCATGAAGATCGCGCGGCGAGGGTCGCGAACCTGCTTTGCAAGGGCATCGAGCCGCGCGAACAGCTCATCCTCGGATTCCTCCCGTGGGGTCGCCCAGGGCGTGTTGTTCGACCAACCGCTCGACAGGAGCTGCAGGCCGCCCGGGATGTCCAGCACCTTGCCGTCTCCGTTGATCGGACCTGAGCCGGTGCTCTCGAGCGCCGCATCGATCGCGAACTCGTCGTCGTTGCCGGGAATCAGGTAGAGCGGGACATTGGAGTCCGCGAGCCGCTCGGTCGCCAGCGCGATCCACTCGCGTACCCGCTCGGTCATCAGCCGCTGCAATAGCTCGTCACGTGCGGCCTCGTCACGTGCGATCCGTTCGGCCTCCTCGCCGGTGGTCACGAACGAGTAGTAGCCGATGTCAGCGATGTCCCGCTGCAGCTCGGCGAGCTTCTGCTCGTTGCGCGCTCTGCGGTGTACCCCAAGCAGATCGGCCTCGTAGCCATCGCCCCGGCGGAGGATCGGGACTATCGCCTTGCCGGTCAGGTCACCGGCGAGCAGCGCGACGTCGGCCTTGTAGACGTCGCCCTTGATCGCGTTGAGGAACTTCCTCCAAGCCTTTTCGGCAGCATGGAGATCACTCGCGATGTAGACCCTCGTGGCCACGCGACACTAGTCCGGAGGCAGCTCGGTGAACAGCATCTTCTCGTCGACGCCGGCGCGCGATGCCCGGTATCTCATGATGATGTAGATCACCAGCCCGATCACGTAGAAGAGCGCGGCGTCGATGATTCCGTTGGTCTCCAGGTAGCTCAGCGTGCTGACCCCCGGCGTTCCGTTGATCACCGGTTTGAAAACGGCGAAGATGTAGATCCAGAGCGGGAACACGAGCCATAGCGCGCCGATCCACCAGAGATGCTTGCGGAAGGGCGCGTTGCGGATCAGGTCCGGCCTTCGGAAGCGCACCAGAATCGCGTTGAGACCGGGGAAGGTCCACGTGAAGATGGCCATGAAGATCGAGAACCACGCCGTGCCGGCGAGGTTGAGCTTGTGGTCGGAGGTGGCCAACAAGGTCGGAAGATCCTTGTAGCTCTGGAAGAACAGGAACACCAGCGCCAGACCGAGGGTGACGAGGATCGCGTTGAGCGGCGCACGCAGCCGCTCGTTGACTCGCCCGACCCACTCCGGGGCCTGGCGGTCGAGGCTCCACGCGAGCTGCATCCGGCTGATGAAGTTGATGTACACCGGGCAGAGCAGGAACGGAAAGATCGTCCCGCCGAGGCTGATCAGCGCCCAAAGCGGCCACAGCGAGTGGTTCGCGACCACCGCCAGCAGCGGCATCGCGTTCGGCTGACCCATCGGCAGTACCTTCAGCGCGCCCGGGAAGCCCCAGAAGCTCAGCCCCCAGCTGACGTTCGTGGGATAGCCGAAGTGGGTCGAGATCGTGTCGACGTACACCGAGTTGGCGAACACGCCGATGACCAGCGCGCCGATCAGCGCGATCAGCACGCCTCGGCGGACGTTGCCCCGTACCTCGCCCGCGATGTAGGCCGAGTACTGAAACCCGATGAACTGGAACAGCAACACGGACAGGAACAGCGGGAACACCGACGTCGAGAAGATGTTCGAGATCAGGCTGCCGTTCGAGCCGCCGACGACGCCGGCCTTGACGCCCGAGGCCGCGATCTGCGTCGCGGTGACGCCATCGGTGTACTTGGGCAGGTTCGCCAGGAAGTTCGCCTTGTGCGTCGCCGCCAGCCCGAAGATGAACATAAGCACGAAGCACGTCACCCCAAACGCTGCGAGCGTCGTGACCACCTTGTGGAACGTCCGTGTCGGCAGAACGGCGATCGCCCCGATGATCAGAAGCACCACGATCGAGCCAAGGAATCCGGGCGTACCCGTGATCGTGCCGGTCGCGTCGGTGAACCACGTGTTGGCATTCATGAAGAAGTGCCCGCCGGCGCCGATGCCGATGATCCGCGCGGTGATCTGGAGGTTGTGTAGAACCCACGGCACCTCGAAGGCGATGATCAGCACGGAGGCGATCACCAGCGTGAACGACTCCATCCAGCCGAGCGACGGATGCATGATGCGGCTCGAGAACACGTAGTCGCCTCCCGAGCGCGGCATGACCGAGGTGAGCGACGAGAAAATGATCGCGAGCAGAATGCAGAACAGGCCGGCGATGATCGCCGCCCACCCATACGCTGAAAACGGCCCCAACTTCCACGCGTGGACGTCGGGCAACGAGTAGAAGATCGGGTACAGCGTCAGCCCGATACCGACGAACGCCGCCACGTTGAAAAACAGCGCGTTGGTCACGCTGACGTTGCGAACCAACCCGGACGACTGCCGGACAAAGAGCTTTGGCGTAGTGCTTCGGCCCGCCTCGGACGTTCCCGACGTGTCAGCCACGACTGCCTCCTCTAGCTCAGCTGTTGCGGGCGCGATCGTAACATTCGGCACACACGTAGAGGGATCACTTGGCTTTGACGACGCCCTCCCGGTCAGCCAGAGCGGACAGGTAGTGCTCGGGTCGCCGGTCGGCGAGCACGTCGTTCTGCGTTCCGCTCCGTTTGTCGCGCGCAAGCTCGAACTCGCAATCGGCGACCAGCGTCTCGCTCCGTGCACCGGTGCCGGCGACCGCCGGCACGGACCCGTCTGGGGCGGCGATCACGCTCCCGCCCTGGAATCGCAGGCCGCGCTCATTGCCGGCTCGGTCGCAGACCGCGACGAATACGCGGTTCAGATATGCCGCGGTGGTGGCGAGCGAGCGCAGCATCGGCGGGTCCCGCTGCTCGAGCGGCCAGTTGGTCGGCAGCGCGATCAGATCGGCCCCTCCGAGCGCCAGGCCACGGGTCAGCTCTGGGAACTCGATGTCATAACAAACGCCCAGCCCGATCCGCCCATGGCGGGTCTCGACCACCGGCGCCGGCCCTTCGCCGCGTGCGAACCAACGTTGCTCCTGATCCCACAGGTGGAGCTTTCGGTAGACGGCGACCATACCGTCGCGGTCGACGATCGCCGCGCTGTTGAAGATCTCCCCATCCTCGGCCAGTTCGCAGAAGCCGCCAATCACGACGGCGTCGCCGCGGGCAGCCTCCTGGGCCCAACCGGCCAGCAGAGGACCATTGGCCGGCACCGCGGCATCCCGGACCTCGGACGCCGAGCGGAACACGTAGCCGCTGTTGCAGAGTTCCGGGAGCACGACGATCCGGGCCCCTCGATCAATCGCCGCCGCCAGCGCCGCGCGAGCGCGCGCGGCGCTGTCCTCGGGGCTGGCGACGTCTGGCTCGATCTGGCAGCAGGCGACTCGCACGATGTCGACCCGGGCTTACCTGCGACGGCCTCGGCTGGTGGCGATCGACAGAGCGTCGCCGCCGAGCTCCCGCAGCCCCTCGATCACACCGTCGATGTCGGCGCTCGAGCGGTTCTGGCCGAGCTTCGCCTTCGCCTCCACCCGGCTGATCCGCAGCTCGATCCCGACGATTGCGCGCAACTGCGACTCGGTGTAATCGCGCGGCGCATCATCGACGCTCCACGGCTGGGAGCGGTCCGCCTCTTGCCGATCGGTCAGCCTGCGAACCAGCTTCTCGAGCCAGCCGACATCGTCATGGATCACCAGCGGCCCATGGATGTGGGCCGTCAGATAGTTCCACGTCGGCACCACCTTTCCGTGCTCGCGCTTGGACGCGTACCAACTCGGGCTGATGTACCCGTCGGGCCCGTGGGCGATGACCATCGAGTCGCCGATCGGCTCCAGCCGCCAATGGTCGTTCTTCCGCGCGACGTGGCCGAGAAGCGCGCCCGAATCGCCGACCGACTCGTCGTAGATCAGCGGCAGAAAGGTGGCATACAGACCGCGGTCGGTGGCCGTGATGAGATCCGTCGCGCGAATGCCCGAGAGCAGCTCGTGCTTCTGGGCTTCATCGGCTGTGAAATGCTTGGGGAGGTACACGATGCGACTCGGGCGCCGTTGGGGACACAGTTCCTCGAGGCGAGCCTACCAACCCGCTTCAGGCGTCCTGGCTCGAGGCGGTCGACGATCTCTGGTTTCTGCCTGCGGTTCTAACCGGTCGTCAGCATCGCTGCGCTGGCTGCCGGCAAGCTGACCCGGTACGTGCCGGCGGACGCGACGAGCGTGGTCGTGTGCGCTGGCCCCGGCAGCCGCCCCGTGGTCGTGTCAGAGCCAAACGTCTGTCCACCGATCGACACGCCAAGCGTCGAGTGAACGCTGGGGGCCTCGAGGCGTTCGACGGTCGCAGCACGCGCGCTCCCCGGCACTCGCAAGGTCAGGTTCTGCGGCTGATCGATGTCGTCGTTGATCAGCACCACATGGATCTGACCGTTGGATGTGCGGGTGGCCCACGCCCGTACGCTCCTGTTACCCGCGGTGCCCGACACCTTCAACAGACGAGAGCCCGGTGGAGCCGCCTGACTGAACATCAATAGTCCGTAGTACTCGGGCGTGACGTATGCCTGCCACCGCGAACCGACGTGCCGAATGGTGAACGGCTCGCCGATGTAACCCGCATATGTGTGTATGTTGACCCCGTCGAAGTCAACACTGGCCATCGCAAACATCGTGTCGAGGGCCCAGAGGGTACTTGCGAATGTGTTCGCGCTCCCACGCGCAGGACCACACGAGACGCTGTTCATCTCGCCATTTCGCACCAATGCGCCGTGTGCGTGAGCGATCGCCACGTACGGCCGTAACCCATCGGCAAGGCCCGTCGAAGCGCGCGCAGAGAGGAAATTGGAGATCGTTGGATATTTGGGCGACCCAGGACGGGGGCCGCAGGACTGCAAGGGATAACGGTGCAACGTGACCACGGCGACATGCTCCGCGCTCAGGAACTGACCGAGATGGCGCATCCAGCCAAACACCCCGATGGCGGGGCCTGCGAGCCGGACGTTCCCGAGCGCGGCGGCGATATGCCGATAATCAGACAGGTACGACTGGAAATTCCAACTCCGAGGGCGCGAGAAATGGTTTTCACTGTCACGCTTGTAGTACCACTTGGTGCCGTATAACTCGGGCTCGTTTCCCAACTCAAAACCGTCAATCAGCCGGCTCCCGATCACGTCCAACATCGCCCGCGTCTCCGCGGCCGCTTCGACCGTGCTGTTCGCCTCGAGATTGAGCCCGAGGATCAGGCGGGCATCAGTTGCCCGAGCCAGCGCCCCGAGCACGGCGAGTCGCGAGTGCGTCAGCGTGTAATGGCCGCCCGGCGACCGTCGGACACCCGCGACCGGCCACCACGTCCGATCTGTGGAGTTGCCGCCGATCCGGAGCACGGTCGGCCCGCCGGCGGCGAGGTTGCGAATCAGTTGCTCAAATACCGGGTCAATCGCGTTCGGATCTGTCCCGGCGTAGCCTCCGAGCGCCGAATACTCAAATGAGAAGCCCATGAAAGCCGATCGCACCGGCTGGACCGGCATTTCAGGCCCGACCGTGACCGTTGGCTCGGTGGTGCTGACCTCCCCTCGAACGTGGCGCGCTATCGCACCGGGGGCTGCGTCCGACTGCCAAGCCGCGACCGTTGCCGCCAGCACCGCGATCACACCCAGAATGAGGCGAAAAGCACTCCTCCCGAAGCGCATCTAACGAAGCTACAGAGACCGCCTGAGCCGGCGATAAGGCTGGTGTTACGGTGTGATGTTGGACAGGCTGCAGCGAGCCTGGCCGACGACGATTCTCCGAGAGCGTCAATACTCCTCGCGGTCCTACCCGCTGGGCCACTGCTATTCGGCGGTGGCACCGTTCGCGCCCGCACCACCGTTCCGGCTCTACCAACAGGGGGCCGAACCGCGAGACGTCGCCTCGTCCGAAGCGTTCACCGAAGCTGCCCGCAAGGGCATGAGCGAGTTCGTGATGCTGACCCCGGTCAAGGCGCGGCCGATCCTGGTGATCACCGGGGTGCTCGCAGAGCACGATGAGGTGCTCGCGCTACGCCTGCGGCGCTTGGAGAAGCTGGCCTCAGACTCCACGCGAGAGACCGTCCGCGCTGGCAAGGACCAAGGCCTGTTCTATCTACGCTCCGAGGCGTTTCCCGGCCTGCCAGTCGAGAACGCCGCGATCGTCACATCATTGTTACGGCTTCCGATCGGCGCCCTCGACCGACGCACCTCGCTAGGCGCGCTGAACGAGAACGAACTGCGCGTACTGCATGAGCGAGTTGCTCGCGCCCACGAGCTGCGACTCGACGCGACGATCGTTGAGCGAGTTCGTCGGCTACTCGGCGCCGCTTGCGGACAACCGCAACGCCGGCCGACCGCCTGACGGACAACGGCCATTCGCACCACGCACGACAGGACTCGGTTCCTGTCCGCGACCACGAGAAGCCGCAGTTTCGCCACGACTGCCCTGGCGGCGACTGAGCGGCAGTCTGTACCCGCCGAGAGCAACGGCGCTGGTCTCGTGCCGATCGGGGACTCCGTCGAGGGTCTGAGCGGCGTCTGGAGACTTCCCAATCGATCGAAGCGGAGCACGCCGCGGTCGCGACAGTGGTAGCGGCCACGGTTGCCGGACTGATCGGAGTAGGCACCGTTACGCGCTTGGGCGACTACGGGCCACGACCGGCACCGCGCCTGTGGCGCTCAGTGTCTGGGATGTCGGAGGCAGAGCGCGGCGAGGTCGATGCCGTAGATCCCATAAGTCTGGCAGCCGATTCGAGCGGAGAAGAAGTCGTTGTCGGTTAGGTTGTCGAAGGCGGCCAGCGGCGCTGCGTTGCGGGCGAGGTCGAGGTCGAGTTTGCCGTAGGTGCGATAGCGCTCGGGGCCGGAGAGCCGTGCCGCCGCTGCGAGCTTGCGCTGGTAGGCCGGATCTTTGAAGGTCGGGCCGTCGGAGCTGTCCTCGAGGATTTCGGTCAGCATCGACTCGGGGTCGGGGTAGTCGGGTATCCAGCCGTCCCAGGCGAGATCGAACGGCGCGCCGGGTGTTTGCTCTTGCGCGAACATCTTTGCGGACGGAAGGGTCGTGATCCGGACCAGGAGGCCGATCTTGGCAAGATCGGTCTTGACGATCTGCGCCTGCTGCGGGCATGGGTATGCGTCACAGGTGTAGAGGACGGCGGTTCGGCCGGCTGCGTGGGCCTGCCTGATGAGCTCGCGCGCTTTGGCTAAGTCGGGTGTGGTCGGGTAGACGTGTGCGTCGCGGTAGCCGGGCATGCCCGGCGGGAGGTAGTGGTCGGTCGGCCGCTCGGGCACTGCCTGGAAGGAGTCGCCGAGCCGGGCGAGTTCGCGGCGGTTGATCGCGTAGTTGACTGCTTGGCGTACGCGTACGTCGCTGAACAGCGTCCGGTGGGTGTTCAGGTCGAAATAGTCGAGTTGGAGCTCCGGGTTGACGAAGTACTGTTGGTGTCCGCGCGCCGCAGCGGCGCTCCCGGGACCGTACTGGGCGGCGAGTCGCGCGGCGCGCGCGGCGATCGTGGTCGAGGAATACGAGGCCAGATCGGTGTAGTCGGCGGTGCCGCCCTCGATCTCGGCGAACGCTCGGCGGGCGGGGATCCCGACCGCGAGCTGGATCCGCGCGAAGTGGTGGGGACGGCTGCCGTGGTAGTTGGGGTTGCGTGCCAGCAGCACCCCTTGGCCGGGTGTGTAAGACGTCACGTAGTAAGGCCCGGCGGACGGGATCAACCGCGCGCCTTTGATCGGGGTGTTGGACGGGACCGCGCAGAACGCCGGGAGCGCGATCCGGGATAGAAAGTCCGGCGCCGGCGCGAGCAGGCGGATAGTGAGCGTGTCCCCGTGGGCGACCACGCCGGCGATGTGGGTGGCCTTCCCGGCCATGTAGGAGCGAGCGCCGACGACATCGGCCAGATAGTGCGCCGAGTAGGCATCCATCCTCGGGTTCAGCGTGCGCTCGATCGAGTCCTTGAACGTCTGCGCGGTGACCGGCTGATCAGACGGTGGCGAAAAGCGAAAGCCGGGCCGGATCTTGAACGTGTAGGTCCTGCCGCCGTCCGAGCGTGCAGGTAGCGACTGCGCGACCTCGGCGGTCAGCTGCGAGCCCGCCGGACCCGCCTTGTCGGGGTAGTTCACCAGTTGCGCGCAGGTCGCATACAGAAGCTCCTCCGAGGCTGGCAGGCCCACGAGCGCGGGATCCATGGAGCCGACGTCCTCAGAAGAGACGATCCGTAACGTTCCGCCACCCGAGCCGCCGCGATTCGGCGCGATCGACTGCGCATCGACCGTCACCCATACCCGCCCGTCCGCGACCGTCAGCGCCTGCGGGCTACCGCCGACGGCGATCTTCGCTTGGACGCGGTCGGTGTTGGGGTTGATCCTGGTCACGGTCCCGTTACCGCTGTTGGCGACCCACACCGACCCGGCCCCGAACGCGATCCCGGCGGGTGACAGCCCCACCGGGATCCTCGCCGTCACCGACCGCGAACCAGGGTCGATCCGGACGACCGCGTCATCGAGCGAGTCGACGACCCACACACCGCCGGCTCCAACCGTGATCCCCGTCGGCCCGCTGCCGACCGCGATCGGCGTCAGCAGCCCGGTCTTATCGACCCGGACCACGTTGTCGGCCTCGGTGTCGGTCAGCCACACCGCCCCGTCGCCGATCGCGATCCCCGCCGGGCTGGCGTTCGGATCGAGCTGACCGGCCACTTTTACCGTCGTCGCGTCCAGGCGCGTCAGCAGGCCGGTGGACGGCGCGACCCAGACCGAGTTGCCCTGCGCCGCGACCACCCCCGGCCCGCTCGGGATCACATTGCCAATCCGCACACGGCCGCTGCGCGTGTCGAACTCGGGGTCGATCCGGTCAACGAACACGGTGCTGGTCAAGCTTGCCGTCGGGGTCGTGTCGGACTCGACCACCCACACGGCCGCCGGGCTCGTCGCGATGCCCGTCGGAGGGCCACGGACCGCGACCGTCCGTAGCGTCTGGAGCGTCCTTGGATCCACGCGCGAGACGGTCTGGTCGTCGAGGTTCGCGACCCACAACGACCCCGAACCGAACGCGATCCCGGCCGGCCGCGCCCCGACCGCGACCTGCGACACGACACGGTTCGTGTGCGGATCGATCGCCGCCACCGAGTTCGCCGCCGCCCGCACCGTGACGACACCTCCACCAGTGAGCACGACGATGCCCGCCGCTATCGCTGCCGCGAGCAGCAGCGCGCCACCCCCGGCGATCAGCGCCCGTCCGCGTCCGGGAGCCCCGCGAGCGCGTTCGGTCGAGCTTCGTCCGGGCGCCGTTGTGACCGGCGTCTCGAGCGCCGGGTCATGGGTGAGGATCCGCTGCTCAAGCGCTCGCAGCTCGGGGCCGGGTTCGAGCCCGAGCTCTTGGTCGAGGGTTTGCTGACCTTTGCGATATGCGGCAAGCGCGTCGGTCTGGCGCCCACACCGGTACAGCGCCACCATCAGCTGCCCCAGCAGCCGCTCACGGCTGGGATGCAGGGCGACTAGTGCCTCCAGTTCGCCGACCACATCGCGGTCGTGACCGAGCATCAGGTCCGCCTCGAACCGGTCCTCCAGCGCCGCCAGGCGCGCGTCCTCCAACCGCGCGATCTCGCGCTGAGCGAACGGCTCATACGCGAGATCGGCGAGCGGCTCGCCGCGCCACAGCCCCAGCGCCGCGTTTAACACTTCGAGGGCGCGAGCGGCGTCACCGTCAGCGAGCGCCCGACGAGCGTCGCCGGCCATCGCCTCGAAACGGTCGACGTCAACCTGACCCGACGCCGCCACAAGCAGGTAACCGCCGCCGCGGGTGAGGAGCACGTCGTCGCCCAGCGCCCTGCGCAGATGCGACACATACCCCTGCAACGTTTTCGTTGCCGTCGCCGGTGGTCGCTCGCCCCACAACTGATCAATCAAACGGTCGCTCGAGACCGCCTCCCCGCGGGACAACAACAAGATCGCCAGCAACGCGCGCTGCTTCGGGCCGCCGAGCACAACCCGGCGCTCCCCGTCGACCACCTCAAACGGCCCCAGAATCCGAAAAGCAAGCACGAGCTGATCCCCGAGGCAACCGTACTACCACGCCCCGGGCAAGTCGACGCGCCGACCCGTCTCCTACCGATCTCCCACCGCCTCCCACCGGCCGTCCACCGGCCCAAGCGACGGTTTTGCCCGACCCGATCACACCCGGTCACCGGCAACCCAAAGGTCGCGCAAGTGAGGCTCAACCATCACCAAATCAAGACAACGCTGGCCCTGGCGCTAGTGCTCGGCGCCATCGCCCCAGCCCCAGCCTCGGCACGGTTCGAGCTCAACCCCCCGCCTGCCAGGACCACGCCATCCCAGCCCGCGGTCCAGATCGTCCAGGTCTCGGCTCCTGGCGGCTTTGACTGGGGCGCCGCCGGCATCGGCGCCGCCGGCGCGCTCGGACTGTCGATGGGCGCCCTCGGCGGCGGCCTCGTGATCGCCGCTAGACGAAGCCGAGCGCCTGCGCGCGCCGGATCCGGAGCACGGCGCAACGCCCTTGAACACGGTGCCGGTGGTCTCAGTCGAGGCCGCGCCAAGGCGAGCCCGGACGCCAAGGCGAATCACTCTCTAGACCAACAGGAGGCAGTCAAATGACCCACACCCGCATCCATCACCTCACCATCGGAATCCTCACCATCGCGATAACCGTCGCGCTCGCGCTGGCTACGACCACCGCGCCGGCGTCAGCCAGGACCTTTAACTACAACTCCGCCGGCTCGATGGTCCAACAGCCCCTGCCGCCCCAGTGGGGGTGGGTGATCCTGCGAGCGCCCAGCGGCGAGAAGTTCCACCGTCAGGACCATTCGGCCCGTTAGGCGACAGCGACCCGCGGACATGCGGTCGCATCACACGCCTGTCCACCCTCAGACGCCTCCGGATGCCGAGAACAGACTCCGGAGAGCGCTCCGAACTGGCGGCGGTGCGCTCATCGCCGCCGGGGTGGCCGCCCTGTCCCTTGCCCTGATCGGCGCCGGACGGGTTGCTCGGCCCGACGCGCCCGGGCTCCTGGCCACTCCGCCGCGCGGGCCAACGCGCGACCACAACAAAACAAGCAACCGCTCGAAAGGAGCAGACATGAAATCGAAATCGATCGGGAGCCTTCTCCCCCGACACCGACGCACGCTGCGGGCGCTGAGGTCGAAGTGGATCCTGGCGCTTGTGGTCAGTGCGGCCGGCAGCGCGGCATACGCCGGCAACGTCCTGGCTACGACGAGCTCCGGGTTGAGCACCACGATCCTCGCCGAGTCGCAGTTCAGCTCATTCCTTGCCCAGGGCCACGCGTTCCCGCCCGCGTGGGGAGCGCTGATGGCGGCCTACGGGAACACGGACGTCTACGTCGTCGACAACAAGATCGATCCCGGAGGAACCACCGGCTGGCACTCGCATCCGGGTCCGAGCCTGATCCTGGTCGTCGCCGGAGCAGGTGACCAACTACACCACCGAGGACCGCAACTGCTCCGGGCACACCTACACCGCCGGGCAAGGGATTCATCGACGCCGGCGGCAACGACGAGCACACGCTGCGCAACAACGGCACTGCCGAAGCCGAGACGATCGCCGTGCAGCTCATCCCCCACGGGCAGCCGCGGAAGATCGACGCCCCGACGAACCCCACACGCTGTCCCCGTCTGACCCTCGCTCGTCTCTGCGCCAGCAGCGGCTCCGATGACTGCGTCAGTCGGAGCCGCTCGGCTGCGGAGCTATGCCGGCACTGAACCACATTCCCGACCACCTACGCCTGAGGAGAATAGTCATGGAGCACAGAAATCTAGACAGCCCGTCGCGGCGGGAGTTCTTGAAAGGGGCGAGCGCCGCGGGCGCGGGTTTGGTCGCCGGGACCGTGGCCGCCGTGCCGGCTGCCCATGCAAGTGTCGTGTCCAGTGATGTGGCGGCAGTATCGCCAGGCGGGTATTTGCGGGTCAACGGCGCGCCGCCGAGCAGGATCGACTTCGGGCGGATCTTCCCCGATCTGCCGCCGTTTGCGGATGCCACCGACACGGTTCGCGCGGCGCTGATGGAGGTCGGCCAGCCGGGCGGGATCCTCGACGCGCGGGATGAACTGGCGGCCGGGCCGAAGGCGCTGATCGTCGACCCGACCGTCAACGGCAACCCCACCGACCTCGAACCCCTACGGGACCAACCCGGACAACCCGACGATGACGGCGGGCTCGACGTTCGTGGGGCAGTTCACCGATCACGACATCACGTTCGATCAGACCTCGCAGCTCGGGGTCCCGCAGAACCCGCTGCCTCGCCCAACACCCGTACCCCGGCGCTCGATCTGGACTCGGTGTTCGGCGGCGGCCCGGGCCTGCGACCGGACCTGTACGTCGAGAACCCGGACGGGTCGGTCGGGCCGAAGCTGAAGATCGGCACCGGCGGCGTGCACGAGGATGTCCCGCGGGTGGCCAACGGCGACGGCACCTACACGGCGCTGCTAGGCGACCCGCGCAACGACGAGAACGTGATCATCGCCGGTCTGCACTGCGCGCACATCCTGTTCTACAACCGCGTCCTGGACGAGCTCGCAGAGCATCGACCTCGCGCCACTTCCCGGCCGCCCGGCACGCCGACCGGGCCAACCGCTACGTGCAGTTCCTGATCGCCCGGCGAGGTGACGCTGTGGCACTACCAGTGGCTGCTGGTCAACGAGCACCTGCCGCAGATCGCCGGCCAGGCGGTGGTCAACGACGTGCTCCGACAACGGCAACCGGTTCTACAAGCCGCCGGCCGGGGACGCGTTCATGCCGATCGAGTTCGGCGCGGCCGCCTACCGGTTCGGACACAGCATGGTCCGCCCCTCCTACCGGGCCAACTTCACCAGCGGCACCGGCGACAGCACCAGCCCCGACCGCCGACCCGTTCTTCGCGCTGGTCTTCGACCAGCAACGAGCCGAGCTTCTCGGCCCAGTCACCTACGACCGCGACGACCTGCTCGGCGGCTACCCGGCCGCCCGCCGCTACATCGGCTGGCAGACGTTCTTCGACCTCGGCGACGGGCAGGTCAAGAACAACAAGAAGATCGACACGACGATCTCCAGCGTGCTGTTCACCCTCCCGCTACCCGCGATCGCGCCGCATACCCAGACCAGCCCCACCGTGCTGCCGCAGCGCAACCTGTTGCGCCAGCTCACCTGGGGCCTGCCTCGGGACAGGCGATCGCGCGCGCGATGGGCGTCGCCGGCACTCGAGCCCGGCCGACCTCTCGGACATCGCGGGGGTATACGCCCCGTTCGCCACCAGCACGCCGCTCTGGTACTACATCCTGGCCGAAGCCAAGGTGGTCGCGGGCGGACTGAACCTCGGACCGGTCGGCGGACGGATCGTCACCGAGACGCTGATCGGCCTGCTCCGCGCCGACCCAACCAGCTACCTGAGCGTCTATCCCAAGTTCCAGCCGTTCCTCGGCACCGACCTGAGCTCGGCTCGCAGGCCGACCCAAACATCGCCGGCAACCGCACCTACACCCGCGCGCACTTCCTGCACTACGCCGGCGTCCTCGACAACGGGATCTACCGCTGAGAAAAGCGAACTGTCCGGAGGATCCGGTGCCGGCCTTCGCGGCTGGTCGTATCGAGCTCGACCTCTGCCGTCTCAAGAGAGCGGCACCCGAGTTGCGATTCGTCACCGACCGCGCTCCGCAACGAGACGATCGAACGAACCCCGCCGGGCCACGAAACGCTCTCCGCCACGCCCGGCTTCCGCGTTCGGGCCGGCGCCGACCAGCCCGGTGAGCGCGCCGAAGAAGTGTGAGCGTTGTGGCGAATCGTTTGGGCAACGCACGCGGCCGGCCGCGGCGGTTCTGCAGCACCCGGTGCCGTGTCGCCGCGCACCGAGAAAGCGGAAACCTAGGCCGACGCCGTCGTCAGCCAGCCGAGGCAGATTCCGTGAGTTCAGAGCGGACCAAAATGCGACATCAAGGGAGCGGATCGGCTGAGATCGTCCGCAGGCGCGGCTAGCGTCACGCTCGATGCGCCTCGTCGTCGCCCGCTGCTCCGCCGTCTACTCCGGCCGGCTCGATACGAGCCTCCCCGAAGCCGTCCGACTTATCATGATCAAGGCCGACGGAACCCTGATGATCTGGGCCGACGGTGGTGGGCCCAGTGTCAAACCTCTGAACTGGATGACACCGCCGACGGTGATCGAGGAGGTGGGCGTGGAGGTGGGCGAGACGCCGAGCGCGATCGTCGTCCGCAAGCGCGCGGGCGCCAGTGAGGATCGTCTCGAGATCACGCTCACCGAGATCCTGTCGGACGTTACGCACGAGATGGGCTCTCCGGACGAGGACGTGGCCCTTGCAAAGGACGGCGTCGAGGCGCATCTGCAGGAGCTGCTGGCCGAGCAGCCGCACTGGTGCGGGGAGGGGTTGCGGCTCGTCAGGCGGGAGTGGCCGACCGACATCGGCCCGGTCGATCTGATGTGCCGCGGGGGCGCCGGCGAGTGGGTGGCGGTCGAGATCAAGCGCGTCGGCGGGATCGACGCGGTCGATCAGCTGACCCGGTATCTCGAGCGCATTCGCCGCGATCCGGGGTTCGATGGCTGCCGTGGAGTTCTGGCGGCTCAGACGATCCGTCCACAGGCCAGGGTGCTGGCGCAGGCCCGCGGGATCGAGTGCGTCGAGGTTGACCTGGCGGTGCTCCGCGGGGAGCGCGCTCCGGAACTCCGGCTGTTTGCGGGGTAGGTGCAGCCGGGGGGCGGTGCGTCCGGCGCGGTTGCGGCACGGCGCGGCTGCGGGACGGCACGGCTTGCGGCACAGCAAGGCAGCGGCGTGCGGCACGGCACGGCACGGCCTGCGGCAGGGCTGCGGCACGGCTGCCGCACGGCACGGCGCCGCCGCGGTTCGCCGCTGACGCGCACGAGTGGTCGCCCGACCAGAACTTCCCCCGGTGGTGCCCTCAGGTCGGGGTTCTCGTCGTTTGGGACCTCCAGCGCCCCTTTCTTCCCGAACCCCTTCCCGCCGACGCTCGCTCGGGAAGTTTGGGTCGCCCTGGCCACGGCAAGACGCGGGGGTCGGCCGGTTGGCCACAGCCACACGCGGGAGACCATAACCCGGCAACCTCGCCCCGATCGCGAGGGGGTTGCGGCTGCGGGGTCGCTGAGCGACCGTTTCGCGGAGACCCCCTTCGCGACCCTGTTCGCTTGCCGGGTTAACGTCGACGAACCGACGCCAAAGAGCTCAGCGTTCTCCGTCAGGAAAGGCCCGGCGGCGCATCTCCAAGCCTCACGACCGGTCGCGTGAAGCCTCCGGGCCCTAAGACTCTGGACTCGTCTCCTCACCCCACGCGGTGGCGACGATCGACCGAGGCCCGCCGTGATCGCGGTGCTCGCAGAGGTAGATCCCCTGCCAGACACCCAGCGCCGGCCGGCCCCGAGAGAGTGGGAGCGTCAGCGACGGCCCGAGCAGCGCGGCCTTCACGTGGGCGGGCATGTCGTCGGCGCCCTCGAGCGTGTGGGTCCAGAAGCTGGCGCCCTCCGGTACCGCAGCGTTGAACCAGGTCTCGAAGTCACGTCTGACGTCGGGCGAGGCATTCTCGTTCAGGGTCAGCGACGCCGAGGTGTGCTGGATGAGCAGGTGCAAGATCCCGACCACGATCCGCTCGATGCCCGGCAAGCCGGCCAGCACTTCGCGGGTCACCAAGTGAAAGCCACGAGGCCGTGTCTGCAGGGTGATCTCCTTCTGCAGCCAGATCATCGCGTACGAAGGATAAGGACGAGGCGATCTCGGCTGACCGTGCCGACCCGATGCCCCGCACGCGTTGACGGGTCACTTGCTATCGTCGCGCGGGCTGACGTCCCTGCAAAAGCGCACCTTCGGGCGGGGACCTGCAGCTCCGGCTCGGCTCGAGCCACAACCCGACGCGCGCTCGCTCCTGGTGCTTACCAAGAACAGCCCAACCGCCAACGCGCCCCGCCCGGACAACACGCGCCACCCGGACAGCACGCCCCAACCGGGCGGCACGCGCCACCCGCCCAACCGGCGGGTACTCGCCGGCCCACGGGCACACCTTGTCGCGGGTGCGTTGATCGCGGCCGCCGCGATCGCGTTGCTGGGCCCCGACAGCGGCCTGTTGCCGCAGCGCGCACGCGGCGCCAGCCTGAACCAACTCGGGTCTGAGCTGAGCGCCAAACAGGCGCAGTTGACCGCCAACCAGACGGAGCAGCAGAATCTCTCGGGCAGGCTCTCAGACCTGCAGCACGAGATCGAGACGCTCAGCAGCCAGATCTCGCTCGTCCAATCCCGCGAGTCCGAGGTTGAGGCGGCCCTGCGTTACGACCGAGCCAAGGTGCAACGCACTCAGTTGGCGGTAAAGCGCGAGCGGGCCCGAGCCGCGATGCTGCGCCGCGAGCTCCGTCGGGATCGCCACATCCTCGCCGTCCAACTCGTGGCTCGTTACGAGCAGCCACAACCGAATCTGGTCTCGGTGGTCCTCGAAGCGCACGGGTTCAACCAGCTACTGGAGCAGCTCCAGTACCTCGGGAACGCGGAGAACCAGCAACAGTCGGCGATCACGGTTACGCGGACTGCGAAGTCGCAGGCGGAAGCGGCACAGGTGCGGCTGAGTCACCTCGCGGCCAGAGATCGTCAACTCACGGAGGCCACCGAGGTACAGGCCCGTGCCATCCAGGGGATGAACCAGCTGCTGCAGTCCCGGCAATCGGCGCTGACCGATGTGCGCTCGGCGCAGCAGTCCGCGCTGGGAGCGGCGCAAGCCCGTGGTGGCCAGCTGCGGTCCGCGATCGCAAGCGTCCAAGCCCAGCAGCAGGCGGCCGAGCGGGCGGCCGCAGCCGCAGCCGCCGCGAAAGCCGCCGCCGAGGCTCAGGCCCAGTCCGCAGCGTCGAGCGCCCAGTCCGCACCGTCGAGCGCCCAGTCCGCACCGTCGAGCGGCGTGTCCGCCACCCCGAGCGGCGGCTGGGTTATTCCCGAGCCGATCGTGATGTGCGAGTCCGGCGGCCAGAACCTGCCGCCGAACAGCGCCGGGGCCTCCGGCTACTACCAGATTCTGCCGAGCACCTGGCGTGAGTTCGGTGGCTCCGGACCGGCCGCTTATCAGGCCTCCAGGGCCGAGCAGGACGCGGTCGCATCGCGGATCTGGAACGGCGGTGCCGGCGTATCCGACTGGGTCTGCTCGGGCATCGTCGGGATCGGTTGAGACCCTCGGAGCGCTTCAGGATCAGCGCTCGCCCGGGGGGCGCTTCAGGATCAGCGCTCGCCCGGGGCGCGCCTCGGGTACTGCGAGACCCGCAGCCCAAGATCCAGCGCGGTCGTGACGATTCGGTTCTGCTCGCGAGTGTGTGCGAGCGGATAGCCCTCGCCGGAGGCTGCGCGTTCCGGCCGCCCGACGTAGCCGAAGCTGAGTTGTTCGGGCAGGATCTGCTGGAGCCGCGGGGACATGTGCGCACGGGCGCCCATGTTGCGCGGCTCCTCCTGCACCCAGACGATCTCCTGCAGGTTCGGATAGCTCTCGATCAACCGCAGGATGTCCGACTGCGGGAATGGGTAGAGGAGCTCGACTCGTCCGACCGCGACCGCTGGATTGTTCTGCCGATCGCTGTGCCCGACGAGGTCGTAGTAGATCTTGCCGGTGCACAGGACCAGCCTGATTACCTGCTCGGGATCGATCCCCGGCTCTGGGAGCACCGCCTGGAAGCGACCCTCGGCCAGCTCCTGGAGGTGCGAGCCGGCGACCGGCAGGCGCAGCAGGCTCTTGGGCGTCATGATCGCGAGCGGCCGTTGCTTGGCGATCCGAGCCTGGCGGCGGAGTAGGTGGAAGTACTGGCCCGGCGTCGTCAGGTTCGCGACCCTGAGGTTCCCCTCCGCGGCGAGCTGCAGGAACCGCTCGAGTCGAGCCGAGGAGTGCTCCGGCCCGGAGCCTTCATAGCCGTGCGGGAGCAGCAACGTCAATCGCGACGTCTGTCCCCACTTCGCCAAACCAGAGACGATGAACTGGTCGATCATCACCTGGGCGCCGTTGGCGAAGTCGCCGAATTGCGCCTCCCACAGGACGAGCGTCTCGGGCGCCTCCTGCGAGTAGCCGTATTCGAAGCCGACGCACGCCATCTCGGATAGCGGGCTGTTGTGCAGCTCCATCGGCGCCAGCGCCGAGGGCAGATGCTGGATCGCGCAGTGCTCGCGTCCGGTCTTTGCGTCGTGGAGGACCAGGTGGCGCTGGCTGAAGGTTCCGCGCTCGGTGTCCTGACCCGTGAGCCGGATCGGGATCCCCTCGGTCAGGAGTGAGGCGAACGCCAGTGCTTCGGCGTGGGCCCACTGGATCCCGCCTTCGGTTCCGAGCGCCTCACGGCGCTGCTCGAGTTGGCGCACCAGCTTCGGATGCACCGTGAAGCCATCCGGCACCGTCAGCAGATTCTCGTTCAATGCCCGCAGACGATCGGCCTCCACCGAGGTGTTGACCTCGGGAGATGGCGTGCGATCAAGCTGGTACTCGCCGGTCGCCTGGTGCTGATCGTCCTCCCGGGAGGCCTCGATCCGTGCCTTCAGGTCCTGGTGAGCCTCAGCCAGGATCGACCAGACCGCGTCGGTCATCTCGGTCGACTCCTGCTCGGTGACGATGCCACCGTCAATCAGCTGCTTGGCGAACAGCTCGCGCACCGGCGGGTGGCGCTTGACGACCTGGTACATGTCGGGCTGCGTGTAGGCGGGCTCGTCGGCCTCGTTGTGCCCGAACCGGCGGTAACCGATCAGGTCGATCAGAACGTCGTGCCCGAACTCCTGGCGGAATGCGAACGCGAGCCGAACCGCCGAGATGCAGGCGGGGACATCGTCCGCGTTGACGTGGATGATCGGCACGTCGAAGCCCTTGGCGAGATCCGACGCGTAGGGCGTCGAGCGGGAGTCCTCCGGATCGGTCGTGAACCCGACCTGGTTGTTCTGGATGATGTGGACGGTGCCGCCGACGGTGTAGCCGTCGAGCGCCTGCAGGTTCAGCGTCTCGGCGACGACTCCCTGGCCCGGGAAGCTCGCGTCTCCGTGCAGGACGATCGGAACCGCCGCGTTGGTGTCCTGGTTGGCGTGCGGCCCCTGACGGTTTGTCTGCGCAGCGCGAGTCGCGCCCGCCGCGACCGGTGCGACGAACTCCAGGTGGCTCGGGTT
Source organism: uncultured Solirubrobacterales bacterium (assembly GCA_963805095.1). Lineage (GTDB taxonomy): Bacteria > Actinomycetota > Thermoleophilia > Solirubrobacterales > Solirubrobacteraceae > Palsa-465. Next base: position 248,848 of record CAWDSW010000003.1, on the reverse strand, counting down.
CGACTCGAGCCTGACGATGATCGACTCGCCGGCGGGCAGCGCGTACGAGCCCTGGGCGCCGTGGTGATACTTGACATCGCCGGTTCCCCCCTGGGGGATCGTCGTGATCGGCTCGAGCGTGGTCGAACCCTCGAACTCGGCGAAGATCGAGTCATACGGCCGCCCGAGGTTGTGCGCCAGAACGTTCAGGCGGCCGCGGTGGGCCATCCCGATCACGACCTCGCGCGCGCCCTGGGTCGCCGACAGCTGGATCAGCTCGTCGAGCATCGGGACGGTCATGTCGAGGCCCTCGACCGAAAACTGCTTCTGTCCCAGGTAGGAGCGATGCATGAACCGCTCCAGCGCGTCGACCTGGGTGAGCCGCTTCAGTAACGCCTTCTCCTCCTCGCCGGTCAACGACTGGCGATACCTGCCGGACTCGATCGCCTCGCGCAGCCACAGGCGCTGTCGATGCGAGCCGATGTGCTCGATCTCGTAGGCGATCGGCCCGCAATAGGTCTCGCGCAGATACGGAAGCGCGTCGGCGAGCGTCTCGCCGGGCACCGACATCCTCAGGATTCGTGCCGGGATCTTCGCCATCAACTCGGGCGTCAGCCTGAGCGGACCCGGATCAAGCGACGGGTCCCCCTCGGGCAGCCGGCCGAGCGGGTCGAGCTTGGCGGCGAGGTGGCCGACGGTCCGGTGCGCCTTCAGCAGTGAGGTGGCGGCCTGCACGGCCTGCAGCAGCTCCTCGTCGGGCGGGCTGACGGCGGCCGCCTGCTGTGCGGCGGCCGCGACCGCAGCGGCCGCGGCGGCGGCTGGGGTCGTCGCCGGCGGCGCCGACGCGGAAACCGCCGTGGCAGCGAGGCGGGCCGGCAGTGGCGGCAGCGTTACGTCAAGCGACCGGAAGACGTCCTCGTAAAAGCCATGCTCGCCCTGCAGCCGGGACTCGATCGCGGCCAGGAAACGACCGGATTCGGCGCCCTGGATGATCCGGTGGTCATAGGTGGAGGTCATCGTCATGACCTTCTCGGCGCCGATCGCGGCGCCGACATCCTCCAGGCCCACCGGGTAGGAGATCGTGCCGGTAGCAACGATCGTGCCCTGGCCCACCATCAATCGGGGTACCGAGGCCACGGTGCCGATGCCGCCGGGGTTGGTGAGCGAGATGTTGGCGCCGGTCAGGTCGTCGGCGGTGAGCGTGTTGGTACGGGCCTTCTCGACGAGCCCGTTGTAGGCGTCGAGGAAGGGGCGGAAGTCGATCCGGCCGGCGTCTCGTATCACGGGCACCATCAGCGTCCTGGTCCCGTCCTTCTTCTCGACATCGACCGCCAGCCCGAGGTTGACCGCGCCGTCGTCGACCCGGTACGAGACCCCCTCGGAGTTCAGGAAGTGACTTGCCATCACCGGCATTTCGTCGGTGGCCGCTCGAGCGATCGCGTACGCGATCAGGTGCGTGAACGAGACCCGATGGCCAGCCTCCTTGAGCTGGCTGCGGCGCGCCGCGAGCGCAGTCACGGTCAAGGTCCTGAACGAGGTGGCAGTCGGCAGCTGCCGGCTCTCCTCCATATATCGCGCGAGCGCCGCAGCGCCGCCCTTGATCCGCTGCGCTCCAGCCGGAAGCCCGGCGGTTGCCTCGGCCGCACCGTCTGCGGCGGCCAGCACGTCGTCCTTGGTGATCCGCCCCCCGCGCGCGGTTCCCGTTACGGCACCCAGGTCCACACCCTGGACGGCCGCGACGCGCTGCGCGATCGGTGTGGCGCCGCCCCCGAACAAACTCCCATCGCCCGCACCCAACGCCGGCCCGGGCGCGGCTGGCCCAGGCTGATCGTCGACCGACACTGAGGGGGCAGCCGAGGCCAGCGCGGCACCATCGGCCGCGCCGGCTGTCATCCGCGCGATCACCTGCGATACGGCGACCGTCGCACCCTCTTCAAACAGAATCTCGGTGATGGTCCCGGTGGCCGGAGCCGGCAGCTCCATGTCGACCTTGTCGGTCGAGATCTCGACGACGGTGTCTCCGTCCTTGACGGAGTCGCCCACCTTCACCGACCACTCCAGGATCGTGCCCTCGGTGACACTCTCGCCGCCCGTCGGCGTGACGATGTCAACTGTCCGGGCTTGCTGCGCCGCCACTGGCGATGCCGCCTGCGACTCCTCGATCGTCGCCGCGCCGTTGCCGCGACCGTTGGCGCCGTCGCCGGTGTCGATCTCGGCAAGAAGGGCGCCAACGCCGATCGTCTCGCCTTCGGCCGCGTGGATCTTGACGATCTTGCCCGCTTCCGGAGAGCGAACCTCCGCGTCGACCTTGTCGGTCGAGATCTCGACAAGAATCTCGTCAGCAGCAACCGCGTCGCCCTCCCGCTTGTGCCACTCGAGCACCGTACCCTCCGCCACAGAGTCGCCCATCTGGGGCATCACAACTTGGAAGGTTCCAGTCTGAAGGGCCATGCGAGTCTTCAGCGGTCAAGGTTAGCGGCTGGCGGGATGCGCCGGGCTCGGCGTCGGGCCTCGACCAGGAACCCGATCGATCCCATGAACGGCCCCAGACCGCCGAGGATCGCGACGGTCACGGCGAGCCAGAACGGGATCACCCGCCAGCGGGCGGCGGCGATGCAGATCAGCGACATCGCGATCCAGATCAGGCCGTGACTGAGGCCGAAGATAAACGTCGCCGGCTCGGGGTTGCCGAGTACGAACGCGCAGATCAGCAGCGACAGGTAGATGCACGAGTGAATGATCGAGATGGCTTCCAGGCGGCCGAAGGTGATCACCGTGGCAAACCGCGGCGGCGTCGGCTCCTTCGCGGTGAAAACGGCCGGACCGGCTGCGGCGCGCATCGTTAGTGTCCACCCACGACGATCGCGCTGAGCGCCCTCAGCGGCGCGTCGGCCTCGTCGGGCCAGCGCTCCGGCTCGGCCGGCCACCAGGCGTACTCGTCGTGCTCGTGGTCCGGGGTGACGCTGGCTCCGGCGGAGAGCCACGCCTGGCCGACCAGCATCACCAACCCGCTCGGTAGCTGGATCAGAGCCTCGACCGTCAGCCGTTCTGGACTGACCGACCATTCCTCCTCGAGCTCACGGCCGAGGGTGAGCGCTGGGTGCTCATCGACCTCGACTGAGCCGGCGGCGCCAAGTGCCCAGCGCCCCGCCCACGTTGCCAACCACTCGGCCCGACGCCCGGCGAGCCAGCTGCCGTCGGCGGACCGCACGATGCACACCGCCGACATGCTCGCCGCCGCGTTGTCCGGCAACAGCCGCAGCGCCCATCGAACCGGCTGCAACTCCAGCTTCAGCGTCCCGTTGGCCACCTCGTAGCTGACCAGGCGCGCGGCCTGCCCGTCGTGGTACGGGGAACCGCGCTCACGGAGTCCGTCGAGCAACTGGTCGGCGTGCTCGGTGGAGCTGGGGTCGGGCTGGAATGGCTCCCGCCGCCAGGAGACAAGGATCTCCTCCGGATCCCAGGGTCCGCGAGCCAACAGTGCGGGTGGGGCGGGCACGCCGGGAACGGTAGCGGTGGAGTCCGGGTGCGAGCGGCTTAGACGGGCGGCCGCAGCGGCGGCGGAGTGTCGACCGTCGGTCTGGCGATCTCGAGCTCTCGGTCCTGCTCGGCAACGGCGTCGACGTACTCCTCCTCAGCCTCCTCGGCGCTCTCGTCGTGGTCGCCGTCGCAGAGGACCCGGAACGCCCCGGTGACACCGCCATCGGCCTGGAGAACGACGCCGGGCAGGATCTCTTCGCCCTCCTCGAGGCCAAGCCGCTCGATGTCGAAGTGCGCCATCCCGATTCCCCATGTGTGATGGTCCGGGTTCTCGCGGTCATGAGCGGCCACGCCCTGTGCAAGGCGCTCGAGCAGGTAGGCGATCTTGCTGGTCGCAGCCATCTACGGCTCAGGCTACCGAAGGTTGTGTCAGGCATGCCATCGGGTTGGGTCGGCGCGGCGGTAGGCTTGCAAGCGTGCTGATTGAGCGCTCCTTGAGCCAACCGTGGCTGTCGAATACCTACCTGGTCGCCGATGACTCGGGATCGGAGGCGGTGATAGTCGACGCCGGCGGCCCGGTCGCGCCGCTGCTATCGCTGATCGATGGGCGGTATCAGCTGACCCACGTGCTGCTGACCCACCATCATCACGACCACGTCGCCGAGCTCGATCTGGTCAAGGCCCGCCATCCGGACGCCGAGGTGCTGATCCATCCGCTCGAGCGCAGCCTCGTCGAAGGGGCCACCGGCGACCTGATCCCAGGAGAGACGATCACCGTCGGGTCGTTGACGATCGAGCCCCTGCACACGCCGGGGCATACGGCCGGGATGATCTCGCTGCTGGTCAACGGCACCGACGTGTTCACGGGCGACACGCTGTTCCTGGGTTCGGTCGGTGGCGTCCGGGCGCCCGGCCACACAACATTTGCCGATCTCCGTCATTCGATCATGGACGTGCTGCTGGACCTGCCGCCAGAGACCCGGATCCACCCTGGCCACACCGACCCGACGACGGTCGGCGACGAGCTCGAGCACAACCCGTTCGTAAGGGTTTGGCGGGGTCTTGACCCGGAGGGCGACCAACCTTGCCGGGCGTTCGGCGAGGATGCGACGCTGATCGTGCTCGCAACCGACTATGACGGTGGGACCAAGGCGTGGGTGCGCTGGCCCGACGGGCGTGACGACACTGTCCCCGGTTCCCAGCTGAGCACGGACTCGCCCAGACGACCGAACTCTGGCGGGGACGTAGCCGCCAAAGCCACCACTCCTGAGGGCTCCGCCTCGGGAGGGGCCTGACAGGCGGTCTGATGCCCGACGGGAGCAAGATCCCGACCTCGCGGGTCCGACGCAGCGCCAGGCTCGGCGGCCTCGCCGCGGGTCAGGCGATTCGTCAGGCGGGCACCCGCGCGACCAACGTCGCGCGCTCCAAGGAAGGCCGCGAGGCGGCACTCGAGCGTCGCAACATGGAGGCGGCCGAACAGATCGTCACGGCCCTCGGCACGATGAAGGGCGCTGCGATGAAGGTTGGCCAGGTGATGTCCTTCCTGGATACGGGGCTGGTCCCCCCTGAGCACCGCGACGAGTTTCAGCGCAAGCTGGCGGCACTGCGAGACGCAGCCCCGACCGTCACCTTCACCGACATGCGCAAGGTGATCGAGGAGGAGCTAGACGACCCGCTCGAGGAGGTGTTCGAAGAGTTCAACGACGAGCCGATCGCGGCGGCTTCGATTGGACAGGTCTACAGAGCCCGGCTGCCCGATGGCCGCGACGTCGCCGTCAAGGTCCAGTACCCCGGCGTGGCGGCCGCGGTCAGGGCCGACCTCCAGAATCTCGGCATGATCCTGCGCCTCGCCAAGCGAATCGCCCCTGGGCTCGACCCCCAGGCGATCGGCGAGGAGATACGCAACCGGATCGAGGAGGAACTCGATTACGAGCTCGAGGCCCAGAACCAGCGGACGCTCGCGAGGATCTACCGCGGCCATCCCTTCATCGTCGTGCCCGGCGTCGTCACCTCGCTCTCCCGGGAGCGAGTGCTCGTTTCCGAGTTCGTCGAGGGAATCGGCTTCGAGGAGGTCAAGACCTACGCGCAGGCGGAGCGCGACCGAGTCGGCGAGATCCTATTTCGCTTCTACTTCGGCTGCCTATATCGCCACCATCAGTTCTCCGGCGACCCCCACCCCGGAAACTCGAGCCTGCTGAGCGACGGGCGCGTCGCGTTCTTCGACTTTGGCCTGTTCAAGCGGATGCCGGAGGGCGCGGTCGAGCTGGAGATCGAGGTGGCCCGGGCGATCATCGAGGGTGACACCGAAACGATCATGCAGCGCGGCGCCGAGATCGGGTTCTTCCCGGAACCCGACAAGTTCGATCCCGAGCGCGTGATGGAGCACTTCCGCGCCGCCACCGCCTGGTACACGGTCGATGAAGAGATCCAGCTGACGCCGGAGCTCGCGACCCAGGTGCTGATCGACATGAGCGACCCACGCTCCGAATACTTCGGTCAGCTGCGGCACGAATCAGCGCCGCCGGACCATCTGTTCGGCCGGCGGATGGAGGTCCTGACGCTGGCGGTGATCGCGCAGTTGCGCGCTCGCGGGAACTTCCACCGGATCGCCCGTGAGTGGTTTTACGGGGATCCGCCGGCGACCGAACTGGGCGAGCAGGAGGCCGAGTTCTACGGGTCTACGAGCTCAGCCGCCCGCCAACGCTAAACGCGCTGAATTTGCAAAAGGCTGGTGGTTCCCGGGCGTCCGCTCGGAAGCCCGGCGGTGATCGCTACGCGAGCGCCCGGCTGGACCCACCCGAGCTCGACGACTCGGCGGGCCGCATCGGCGATCAGCGCCTCGGTCACCTCGTGGCGCCGCATCGAGGCGGCCTGCACGCCCCACATCAGTCCGCAGCGACGAACCGTCTCCCTTCCCGGTGACAGCGCCAGGATCGGTACGTGGGGCCGGTGCGCTGAGATCAGGCGGGCGGAGCGACCCGACAGGGTTGGAGCGACGATCGCGGCGAGATGCAGCTCGCGAGCGGCCGCACACGCGGAGTACGCGACCGTGTACGCCGGGTCGCGCGCATCGCGCCGGACCCGGGTCTCGTTCCAGTCCTGGTAGTTGAGGTGCTGTTCCGTTCGCTCGGCGATCGATGCCATCATCGCGACGGCTTCAACCGGGTACTGGCCGACCGCCGTTTCCTGCGAGAGCATGACCGCATCGGTGCCGTCGAAGATCGCGTTGGCGACGTCGGTCGCCTCGGCGCGGGTCGGCCGGGGAGAGGCGACCATCGAGTCGAGCATCTGGGTAGCGGTGATCGATGGTCGCGCGAGTTGGCCCGCAAGCTTCAGCAGCCGCTTCTGAGCGATCGGGACCTCCTCGATCGGCAGCTCGATTCCGAGGTCGCCGCGGGCTACCATCACGCAGTCGGCGGCACGGATGATCTCCTCGGCTGCTTCGACCGCCTGCGGCTTCTCGATCTTCGCGATCAGCGGCAGCCGCGTGTGCCGCCGGACGCTGGTGATGTCCTCGGCTGACCGCACGAACGACAACGCCACCAAGTCGACCCCGATCGACTCTCCGAAGCGCAGCTTATCCAGGTCCTCCTCCGGGACCGCCGGCAGCCCGTACGTCGACCCGGGGATGTTGAGGCCCTGGCGGGAGCCGATCAGACCGCCGACCTCGATCTCGGTGTCGATCTCGGCTTCGCCGGGGCGGACCGCATCGACTCGCAGCCGGATCCTGCCGTCGGCCAGGTAGACGATGTCGCCCGGAACGACCGCCTCGACCAGGCCCGGCCAGCTGACCGCCATCCGACGGCCGTTGCCCTCCTCGGACGAGCCGCACAGCAATACCAGCGGATCGCCCCGGCCGCAGCTCTGCGAGGTCGTCCTGGAGCGCCCCGATCCGCAGCTTCGGTCCCGGCAGGTCCTGGAGGATCGCGACCTGACGCCCAACCGCGCTGGCCGCCGCTCGCACCCGTTCGGCGTTCTCGGCGTGGATCTCCAGGTCGCCGTGGGAGAAGTTCAGGCGGGCGACGTCGAGCCCGGCCTCGACCATCTGAATCAGTACCTCGGGTTCACGCGACGCAGGGCCGATCGTCGCGACGATCTTGGTCCGGCGCACTAAGGGATGGGAACCCGGAGGATGTGCACGCCGAACAAGTTAGCCGACGAACGTTTCGTTCTCGTCAATCGAGGAGGGTTCCGTTCTCGATCAGCACCTCGCCGTCAGCCGACACCCGGCCGCCGCGCCGCAGATCGCAGATCAGATCCCAATGCAACGCCGAATGGTTGTCGCCGCCCGCCTCGGGGAACGAACGACCCAGAGCGAGGTGGATCGTGCCGGCGATCTTCTCGTCGAGCAGCGTCGAACCCGTGGCGCGATCGATTCCCCGATTGGTTCCGATCCCGAGCTCGCCGAGAAAGCGGGCGCCGGGGTCCGTCGCGAGCGCCGCCTGCAACTGCTCGTCGCCGAGATCAGCTTGCGCCGCCACCACCTCGCCGTCCTTGAACGTCACCTCGACGCCGGCAACGTCCGCTCCCCGATTGGTCGAGGGCACGTCGAACCGGATCTGGCCATTCGCCGATCGCTCGAGCGGGCTCGTGAAGACCTCGCCGCTTGGCATGTTCCGGCGTCCGTCGGAGTTGATCCATGTCCGCCCGGCGACGCTGAGACGCAGATCGGTCTGGTCGGCCTCGATCCGGACTTCGCGAACGGCCGAGAGACGGCCCACGATCGCGGCCTGGCGCTCGCTGAGGGAACTCCAGGCTGCGATCGGGTCAGGCTGATCGAGGAACAGCGCCCGGCGCAGGAACTCCGCATAGTCGCCGTCCGCCATCCGCGCCTGCTGCGCCAGAGCCGGTGTCGGCCACATCGACAGGCACCACGGCCGGGCGGACCGCGCCCGCTGCAGCGGCAGGCGCGCCCTGGCGACGCGCGGTGGCAGCGCCGGGTTGACGCCCGCCAGCGCGTTCGTGTTTGCCGGAGCGCGCACGAGCACGCGCGAATCGACCGCCTCGGCCTCGGCCAGAATCAACGGAGCGAACTCGTCGAGCTGGCGATCCTGAGCGTGGCGGTAGAACTGCGCCTCCAGGTCGGTGGGCTCGAGGCGCAGCAGTGGCCAGGCGCCGCGGTCGAGCAGCGCGGCGTGCATCGCGACGGCGACCTCCTGGGCGAGCGTGGTCGTCTCGACCAGGACCTGGTGGCCGGGGGCCACCTCGAGGCACCAGTCGCAGATCAGGGCCGCGAACGCGTCTGCGGCCGTCACGGTGCCTCCAGCTCCGGGAAGTTCTCGTGCAGGTGCGCGCGGAGGGATTCGCGGATGAAGCGGCGCTCGTCAGCGCTTGCCATCCGGTAGCGGCCGAGCAACTCCTTCTGTCGATCGATTCGCAACCCGCTGATCGTCCACGAAACGGCCAGCCGTTCGAACAGCAGCTCGGTGGCGCGCTGCCAGGCGTCCTCCTGGTGCTGGCCACCGGCGAGGGTCCTCGAATACTCGGCGCGTGCCTTCGGCGACAGCGAGCCGCGCAGCTCGAGCTCGCTGCCCTCCGCATCGGTGTAGCTGCTGGACGGGGCGCTGAGCGGATCGTCGAGCCCTCTGGCCAGCGGGCCAGAGAGCTCGCCATGAGCGTTACCGCGGGCGCGCTGCCGGCCGCGCTTGCCCACCGGCTATGAGGCCCCCGGCGAGCCGTTTACGTGCACGGAGGCGTGTTGGAGCTGCGACTCGACATCTGGACCGACGATGGGTCGCGCGTGGCCGGGCCAGGCCACGGCCGGAGCGAGCGCCGCGAGCTTGCGGATCGATTCGCGGGCCTGGTCGGTGTTCTGGTTGAACGCCGAGTGCGGCACGTCGGCGGCCCTTCTGATCCCGGTCTGGATGTCGAGCGTGTAGAAGCAGTCGGAGACCAACGCTAGGCGATCGGACTCTCGGAACAGCCCGATCTGGCCCGGTGCGTGGCCAGGAAGTTCGATCACCTTGAAGCCGGCCACCTCGTCGCCCTCTTCGAGGGTTCCGGCGATCTCGACAGGCCCACCGTCCCAGTGGCGCAGCAGCTTTGGATAAACCGACCGGGACAAGCCCGGGAGCTTCGAGAGATCCCAGTAATCACGGAAGCTGGAGGGCGATTCGGCCGCGAGGCGCTCCTGCGGGTGACAGTAGACGGGGGCGTCGAGGCCGGGGGCGGCACCACGATGGTCGGCGTCGGCGTGACCAAGCACGATCCGCCGGATCCCTCCGAGCCTGGCGGCGGCGGCCGTCAGGTTCGTCGCCATCCCGGCGACACCGGCATCGAACAGGGTCACGCCGTCGTCGTCCTCGAGCAGAAACACGTTCATCGTCCTCGGCCGGCCGCCACGGACGACCCAGACGCCGGCCGCGATCGCCTTAGGTGCCGAGCCGCCGATCGCGTTCCGGATTCGGGTGCGCGCGTTCTGCAGCCGCGTGAGGCGGGCCTCGGCGGTCGAGCCGACAGGTGGCAGCAGGCCCAACTGGCGTGCGACATCGCCGGTGTCCGTGTACACGTCGTTGCTGACGATCAGGCTGTTCGAGACCGTCAGCAGGTCGCATCCCTCAACCGCCAGCTTCGCTCCGTTGGCGACGAATCCCTGGAAGCGTCCGGGTCCGGCGAATGTCCCACGTGCGCGCCAGCGCACGGCGCAACGGTCGCGATACGTCGTCGTGTCGACCACCTCGAAGCTGAAGTCCGGGAATGCGTCGAACAGCTCCTCGAAGTACTGCACGACACCGTCGGGGGCGGTGAGCTGGAACTGGCCGACCAGCCGACTGGTCCCGCCGGGCGACCAGCAGGCGGCCGCCGCATCGAGGTCGCGGCGGCTCAGAGCATCCAGGTACCGGCGCGCAATTTCAGAGCTCGAGGCCATCGGAATGGGCGCAGTCTACGCGTCGCTCAGTTCTACGGACTCGAGCGCGAGCACCACCGTCCGCCCGTCGCTCTGTCGCTCAAACCCTGCGGCTTCGGCCGCCCTCAGCATCGCTACGTTATCCGCGTTCACATCCAGCGTCAGCCTGCGCAGACCGACGGTCCCGAACAGCCAGGCCGCGGCGAGCCGGAGCGCGCGGCGGGCCACTCCGTGCCCTCGCAGCTGTGGCGCCACCCAGATCGAGAGCTCCGCTGAACCCCGATCCCAATCGATCTCCTTGGCCTCGACCCGGCCGCGACAGTCATCGCTGCCAGGGCCCATGATTGTCAGCTTGACCGCAGTCCCGGCCGCGCGCTCGGCGGTGTCCAGCTCGGCCGCACTGCCCAGTTCCGCGCCGCTTGGCGGCCGGACCAGGCCGAGCATCCTATGCAGGTCGCGATCATCCTGATGGGCGATCAGGATGTCGGGAATGTCCCACGCGGTCGAGGTTCGCAGCTCCACCTCGCCGTCGCTGAGACGGTCTCGCAGTTCAGGGATCTCAGGGCTCATTGGGCGTGTCCTGGCGCCACCGTATCTTTGCGCGCCTTGACCGTTTCGGCAGACACGGTGCCGTACCTCGGATCCGCATTGTGCGTGCTCGAGCAACCGGGCCGACAGCGCGCGCACCGACGTGCGGATGTCCTGCTCGTGCCGACGGGCGCCGAGCGGCGGCCGGCGCTTGAACGCTGGTACCGTCGCGCCGCACGGACCGAGATCGGCCATCGCCTCGACGACGCCTGTCGGCAGGCCGGGACCAGCTACACGACGTTGACAATCCGCAGCCAGCGAACCCGTTGGGCCAGCTGCTCGTCCTCGGGCGCGATGAGCTTCAACTGGCGCCTGTTGCTGGCGCCTGAGCCCATCCTTGACTACGTCGTCTGGCACGAGGTCTGTCACCTGAAGGTGCTGAACCACTCCTCGCGCTTCTGGGCCCTGGTGGCGGCGCACTGCCCGGCTTACCGCGAGCACGTCATGTGGTTACGCCGGCACGGTGCGGCGCTCGTGCTGTGAGGTTGCCTACCGCAGCTCGGCGGATGGCAGGTCGTCCGGCAGCGGCACGTCCTGGGGTGATGCTCCCGCTGTCTCCTCCCAGGCCGTGAACGCCTCAGCGTCACGCGACACGTGCTCGTGCTCGACCATGCCACCCAGGGCCAGCAGCGTCAGCTCGCCGGGACCGCGGTTGACGAGCTGGCGGCGAATCTCCGGGGCGACACGGACCACGTCGCCCGCGTCCACCTCCTCGAGCTCGCCCTCGACCAGCAACGTCAGCGTTCCGTCGAGCACCAGGTAGACCTCCTCCTGGCTGCGGTGGCGATGGATCCGGCCGCGCTGTCCTGGCGCGAGCACGATCTTGTTGATCCCGAATGAGGTGACTCCCAGCGGCGCACGCAATCGCTGGAAACGGTCGACCGGATCGCCATCGAGACTGGCGCGGCTGATGCCGTCCGACACCGGGATTCAGCGGTCGTCGATCGGGACGTAGTCGAGGCCGCGAGCCCCGGTGTAGATCTGGCGCGGCCGCGCGATCTTCTGCTCGGGATCGTCGATCATCTCGAGCCATTGGGCGATCCAACCGCTGGTCCGCCCGATCGCGAACAGGACTGGGAACATCTCGACCGGCATGCCCAGCGCCTCGTAGATCAGGCCCGAGTAGAAGTCGACGTTCGGGTAGAGCTTGCGGCTGATGAAGTAGTCATCCTCGAGGGCGATCTTTTCGAGCTCGGTGGCGACCTCCAACAGCGGGTTCTTGCCGGTTACCTCGAACACGTCCTCCGTCGCCTGCTTGATGATCCGCGCCCGCGGGTCGAAGTTCTTGTAGACGCGGTGACCGAACCCCATCAGCCGTTCGTCTCCGTTCTTCACGCCTTCGATGAACCCCGCGATGTTGTCCTTCGTCGAAATGCGCCGCAGCATTCGCAGCACGGCTTCGTTGGCGCCGCCGTGAAGCGGGCCGTAGAGCGCAGCCACCCCGGCCGTGATCGCCGAGTACGGGTCCACCTGCGAGGAGCCGACGCTGCGCACCGCGCTGGTCGAGCAGTTCTGCTCGTGGTCGGCGTGGAGGATGAAGAGCACATCGAGCGCGCGCTCGAGCCGGGGGTCAGGCTTGTACTTCAGCTCCGCGACCTTGTAGATCATCGACAGGAAGTTGCCGGCATAGCTGAGGTCGTTGTCCGGGTAGACGTAGGGCATGCCGCGGTTGTGGCGGTACGCAAACGCCGCCAGCGTCGGCATCTTCGCGAGCAGCCTGATCACCTGGATGTACCGGGACTCGGGGTCCTTGATCGCACTCGCCTCCGGGTAAAACGTCGACAGCGCACCGACCGAGGCCAACAACATCCCCATCGGGTGAGCGTCGTAGCGGAAGCCCTGGATGAACTCCTTGACGTTCTCGTGGACGAACGTGTGGATCGTGATGTGGTGTTCCCACTCCTCGAGCTCTGCTGTGCTGGGAAGCCGCCCGTGGACCAGCAGGTAGGCGACCTCGAGATAGCTCGACTGCTCGGCCAGCTGCTCGATCGGGTAGCCGCGGTACTCGAGGATGCCCTTCTCGCCATCGATGAACGTGATCGCCGATCGACACGATGCCGTGTTCATGTACGCCGGGTCATAGGTCATGACCCCGAAGTCGTCCTCATTGACCTTGATCTTGCGAAGCTCCGTCGCGCGAATCGTGCCGTCCTCGATCGGGACCTCGTAGGTTTGGCCGGTCCGGTTGTCCGTAATCGTCAGGGTCTCCGGCGTAGCTACCCCATCGCCACGGCGGGTCTCAGCAGTCTCTGTGGTCATCGCTTTCCTCTCGAGCGGGTCCTCCGGAGATTAGTACCGCCGCCTTATCTGCGGGTGCACCCCATCTCCGGGGCGAGGCGTCGCCTCAGCGGACCCGGCCCGCGAACCCAGGCGGGCTAGCGCTGCGCGGCGCCGCCCTCGTACCGGCTCTCGGTGGCCGCCCGCTGGCCCTGGTAATGGCTGCCGAGCCCGGAGCTCCCGTAGGGACGGCGGGCGGGTCGATCGAGCCCCATGAACGACAGCTGGGCGATTGGCAGGTTCGGGTAAAGCCGGATCGGGACGCGCGTGAGGTTGTTGAGCTCGAGGGTCAGCGTTCCCTTCCAGCCGGGGTCGCAGAAGCCCGCCGTCGCGTGGACGATCAGACCGAGACGCCCGAGCGAGCTCTTGCCCTCGATCCTCGCGACGATGTCGTCGGGCAACTCGACCCATTCGAGCGTGCGTCCCAGGCAGAACTCGCCAGGGTGGATGACAAACGGCTCGTCGGGAGGGACGACCACCTCCTCGGTGAGATTGGAGGGCGGCCGACGCAGGTCAATCGCCGAGGCGCGATGGTTGTGGAAGACCCGGAACGAGTCGCCCAGCCGCAGGTCGACGCTCGCTGGCTGGACCAAGTCCGGATCCCAGGGGTCGATCCGGATCCGCCCTTCTTCGACCAGCTCCAGGATCGTCCCGTCAGACAGAACCGAGATAGGCGCCGGCGTCATCCATGCGGAGTCTGGCAGCGCGGACGGATCGCTGCCGGGCGGCGGATGCCCTGATCAGAACCGCGGCTAGCGGCCGTACGTGCGGGCGCGGGCGTGGACGGTCCGGATCCGAGGCGGAGACGGCGGCGCCGGCTCGCCATGGGGACCCCGGCGCGGGGGGCGCGGGAGCGGCTTCAGTGGATGGCTGCGTTGGCCCGGACGTCGGATCCCGCCATCGTCGTCCTTCTTGCCGGGCTCTTCGGGCTCCTCGTGGATCGCCCACCAAACGGCAAGGGCAAGCAGGACCAGCGGTAGCTTCATCGTCAGCGCTGTCCAGATCGTGTGGAGCATCGGGCCTCAAATCCTAATCTTAAGGAACCTGAAAGTCACGCGCTCGAAAGTGGCGTGCTCGTGACCATCGCTGTCGCCGTCGCGGTCGTGGGTCGCGCCGCCGTGCGGCCCAGCCTCCGCGCGTCAAGCGAGGACGCACCAGTGGTGACTCCTATCGGTTCACAAAAATGTCACTTCTCCCTCTTGCAATTCGTTACTGCGACCGTTACTCTGCAGGCTCCGCCTCGATCCGAGGATTTCCGTATGTATAACGCTCCCGTCCAAACAACCAAGTCGAACGCCGCGGCGCCAGCCGCAGGTGTTGCGACGGTGCGCGCGTTAACCGAAAAGTGGATCGGCCACGCGACCGGTTTCGCCACGGATATGAACCCCTCCCTCGCTGCGAGGCGCATACGCTGAAACACGCGTACATAAGCGATTCCAGCGAGGGCGGACCCGAATCGGGCCCGCCCTTTTTTTATCCATTCGTCCACCCTGCCACGAACGAAAGAGCACACGATGACCCCAGCTTCTCACCACTGAGCGATCCGTCGATGCCGCTCCGGACCGGGACCTCCGCGCTCGGCGCCGGCCTCTGCGGGCACTCATAGCCCGACTTTCACCTAATTGAGTGTGACTCGCGCCTAGGCGCAGAGTCACGCTGACACCTGCGCAAATCAGGCGTCAGTCACCCCCGTGGACACCATCGGTGACCACGGCGATTACCCCTGGCGATTTCCAGTCAGACGATCGATCACGAGCGGAAGGCAGCCATGCAAATCAAATCAAGCGCGGTGCGGGCAAGACCGCTGCGAGCCCGCCGGGCCGCTTGGCGCGCCCTGTGGTTGGCGCTGTCCGGCGTCCCGGACCGCCCGCCGCGTGCGCCGAGCCAGACCGTCTCACGAGCGGACGCCGCCCGTGAGGCGCTGCTTGACGAGTACGTGCGCGGACCGGGGCGGCGGCGGTTCTGACCGCCGCCGCCCCGGACGGGCACCTCAGCTACAGCTCGACGACCAGGTCGGCGACGGACTCGACGACGCGGGAGGCTCGGTACGGCTGTCGCTCGGCCTGCTCGCGGGTGGTGACGCCCGACAGCACAAGGATCGTCTGCAGCCCGGCCTCCATCCCCGAGACGATGTCCGTGTCCATCCGATCGCCGATCATCGCCGAGCTCTCCGAGTGTGCGTCGATCGCATTCAGGGCGGAGCGCATCATCAGAGGATTGGGCTTGCCGACAAAGTAGGGCTCGACCCCCGTTGCCCGGGTGATCAGCGCCGCCACCGACCCGGTCGCCGGGATCGACCCACGCACGGACGGCCCGGTCGCGTCGGGGTTTGTCGCGATGAAGCGCGCCCCTGCCTCGATCAGACGAATCGCCTGGGTGATCCGCTCGAAGCTGTAGGTGCGAGTTTCGCCCAGCACGACGTATTCGGGCTGCGCCTCCGTCATCGTGTAGCCGGCGTTGTGCAGGGCAGTGGTCAACCCGGACTCGCCGATCACGAACGCCGAGCCGCCGGGCCGCTGGTTGTCGAGGAAGCGAGCAGTCGCGAGCGCGGAGGTCCAGAGGTTCTCCTCGCGGATGTCGATCTCGTGCGTGCGCAGCCTCGCTGACAGATCCCGGGCGGTGTAGATCGAGTTGTTCGTCAGCACCAGGAAGGGGATCTCACGCTCCCGCAGCCGCTCGACGAACTCGGCGGCCCCCGGCACGGCGTTCTCCTCCGAGATCAGCACCCCGTCCATGTCCATCAGGTATGAGCGGATCTCGCGTTTTGGCATGCGTGCGCGCAGCACCCTACTGGGCGGGGCGCGCAGCAGGTGTCTGAGTCGTTGCCGGCGGTCGCGCTTGGCGCCCGCTAATCGCGCAGCGCCAGCGGTTTGTCGACGAACTGGGTGATGCGGCCCAGCTCCGCGACCCGCTCGGCGATCTCGTCGGATCGGAGCCGCGCCACGCGCTCGGTCCCGAACTCCTCGACGTTGTAAGAGGCCAGCGCGGTCCCGTAGGCCATCGCCCGGCGCAGCAACTCGTCTCCGAGCGGCTCGTCCAGGTGGGCTGCGACGTACCCGACGAAGCCGCCGGCGAACGTATCCCCGGCGCCAGTCGGGTCAATCACGTCCTCCAGCGGGTACGCGGGGAGCGAGAAGAAGGAATCCTCGGTGATCAGTGCAGCGCCGTACTCGCCCTGCTTGGCGACGACCACTCGGGGGCCCCACCCGAGCACCTCTCGGGCGGCCCTGATCAGATTCGGCGCGCCGGTCAGCTGTCGCAGCTCGGCGTCGTTGAGGATCAGGCAGTCGATCTCGGAGATCGCGGCGACGAGCGAATCCTTGGCGATCTCGATCCACAGGTTCATCGAATCAAGCGCGACGAACCGGGCCTTCTCGCATTGAGCGCGAACCTGACGCTGCAGATCCGGCTGGATGTTGGCGAGGAACAACACGTCACAGTCCCGCGAGGCCGTGGACAGCTTCGGCTCGAACTCAGCGAACACGTTGAGTTGCGTGTCGAGCGTCTCGCGGTCATTGAGATCCCAGCCGTATACCCCGCTCCAGAAGAAGGTCCTCCCGCCGGCCACGCGCTCGATGTCGTCGGTCTCGACTGCGCGGGCACGCAGCACTTCGAACTCTGGTTCGCCGAAGTCGTCGCCGACCGGGCCGACGACGCGGACCGAGTCGAAGAACGAGGCCGACAGCGAGAAGTGCACGGCCGAGCCGCCGAGCATCTTCGGCCGTTCGCCGAACGGGGTCTTCACCGCGTCGAATGCGATTGAGCCGACAACAGTCACGGACATGGGCGCGCAGCCTACCGGAAAGCGGGATCCCATTACCTGCGTGGTCGCCGACGCGGCCGGGATATCCGGCGTCTAAGGCGTGATTCCTATACCTTCGCGCGTAACCGCCAACGGGCGGCGAACGGAGGTACTAGCGCAGTGGAGCTTGATGAGCTGAGGTACCGGACGGTCAGGGGGTTCGAGCGGCTGTGACCGACTCCGGCCGATCCGTGGTGGCGACGGGTCGGGAGTCGGGCCACGCGTCGCTCGAATCGGCCGTCTCGCTCGACACCGTGTTCGCGCCGGTGCACTCCCTGACCGCCTTTGAGGAGACGGTCGACCGGCTCGGGACGGCGATCCGGCTCGGCCTGCTCCCGCCCGGAACGCGACTGCCGGCCGAGCGCGAGCTCTCCTCGATGCTCGGGATCGCTCGCTCGACGCTGCGCCAGGCGCTGACCGTGCTCACGGAGAGCGGCCATCTGCGGGCGGTCCGCGGGCGCGGAGGTGGGACGTTCGTCGCCGATCCCTTGCCACCGGCGCAACCGCCGCCGCTCGAGGTGCTCACTGGCTGGCGCGAGGCCTGCGACAAGCGGATGGCGGTTGAGATCGGTGTTGCCACGCTCGCCGCCGAGCGTGCGCCGTGCGCGGCGCTCGACATGCTCGAGTCGCTGGCAGCCCGTCTCGAGGAGTCGGTCGACGACTTCGCGGCCTACCGCCAGGCCGACGTCCGCCTGCACGTCGGCCTCGCCGAAGCGACCGGCAGCGGACGCCTCGTCACGGCGATGACCGAGGTCCAGGGAGAGATGACCGGGCTGATCGCGCTGATCCCACACCCGCGTGAAGTGCTGCTGTCATCGAATCTGCAGCATCGCCGGATCCTCGCGGCGACTCGGCGGTCCGACCGAGCGGCGGCGGCCGCCGAGATGGTCGAGCACGTTCGCGGCACCGAGCACGTGCTGGCGGGATTGTTACCCAGCGAAGGGGATCGGCGAGCTAAGGCAGAAAGGTTGGGCCTTTGTACCTAGCGGAGACGAACGTGGGACCAATTTACTTGGCGACGACATGAGTCGCCTTGACGGAAAAGTGTGCGTGATCACCGGCGCTGCCGGAGGCATCGGGCTCGCCACCGCCACGCGATTCGCGGCCGAGGGCGCCAGCGTCATCGGCGTCGACCTGCTCGAGCATTCCGTCGGAGAACTGTCGCTCCAGGGCGACCTCACCGATGAGCAGGCGGTGATCTCGCTCTACCAGCGGGTTCGCGACGAACTCGGCAAGATCGACGTGCTGTTCAACAATGCGGGGATCTCCCCGACCGACGACGACTCGGTCCTGAAGACCTCGATGGCCGCCTGGCAGCGCGTCCAGGACGCCAACCTCAAGAGCGTCTTCCTCTGCTGCAAGCACGGAATCCCGCATCTGCTCGAGAACGGCCCACCCACTCGCGGCTCGGTCATCAACACGGCCTCATTCGTCGCCGTGATGGGCGCCGCCACCTCGCAGATCTCCTACACCGCCTCGAAGGGCGGCGTCCTCGCACTGTCCCGGGAGTTGGGAGTCGAGTTTGCCCGAAGTGGCATCCGGGTCAACGCGCTTTGCCCGGGACCGATCGACACTCCCTTGTTGCAGGAGCTATTCGCTAAGGATCCCGAGCGGGCGGCGAGGCGGTTGGTGCATGTTCCGATGGGCCGTTTCGGCAGGGCCGAGGAGATCGCCGCCGCCGCCGCGTTCCTGGCCAGCGACGACTCGAGCTTCATGACCGCGTCGTCGCTGCTCGTTGACGGCGGTATCAGCGGGGCGTATACGACGCCGTTGTAAGCCTGTCCGGTTCCCCCTGGAGGGAATTATTCGACCTGAACCACCCGCGCGGCGCGCTGCAGCCGCGCGGTCTCCCGCTGCTCGGCTGTCCGGCGCCGGCTCGAGGCAGTGATCAGCGCCGAGCCGATCCCGAGCAACGTCCAGGTCAGCGGGTCCTCCAGGAACGCCGCGTACAGCATCGTGTGCACCAGCAGCGCCACGAACGCCGCTGTGACTGCCAGGCGGACCGGGTCGGAGCGAACCTCGCGGAACAGCGCAAGTAACGCGCTGATCACCAGCGCGAGGTAGACGAGCAGACCGATCAGACCCTGCTCAGCGGCAACCGTGATCGGGATCGTGTGCGAAGCAGTCAACACGCTCGACGGATATCGACGGTGGTATTCCGTCCCGAACGAGCCCGACCCGTACCCCCACACCGGCCGACCGGCGAACATCGAGAGCCCGCCCGTCACCAGGTTTGCGCGCCCGCTGGAGGCGCCGTTGAGCCCCTGGTTCAGCCCGAAAGTGGTCGGTGACGCAGCCAGAGCAATCGCTCCGGCCACCACCACGACCGCCGTGACGCCCAGCACGCGCTTGCCGGCGTGCCAGCGCACAGCCGCCAGCGTGCCCATGCCGGCCAGCAGCGCCAGCAGGCTCGAGCGAGAGAGCGCCAGCACCAGCCCTCCCCAGACGATTGCGAGCGTCACGGTCACACCGATCAGCACTCGCGGCCGCCGGTCGTAGAGCAGCAGCGCGACCAGCAGGACCATCACCAGCGCCATGTACCGGCCGAAGATGTTCGAGTCGTAGAACACCGAATTGACCACGAAATAGGAGTGGATCTCGTTGACGCTGGCGAGCTTCGAGCTGAACAACGTCGTCTTCGTCGCCTCTTCGTAGAAGCCGATGAAGGCGAAGGCGACCGCCAGCACCGCCGACACTCCGAGGCACCAGGCGACAAGTTTGCGATCCCATTCGAGCTCGCGCAGGCGTACCAGCAGCAGCGCGAACGGGACGTAGAAGAAGACCATGTTCTCGAGCGCGGTCTCGAAGTCCAGCGAGTAGAGCGCCTGGATGGCGTAGAGCACCACGAATGCCGCGAGCAGCCGCTCGAATGTGTGGTGCTCGGGCGAGCTCGGCGCGGTCTCACCGGGCGGACCACCGTCGCGACGCTCCCACAGGATCGGCACCAACCAGGCCAGCGCCCCCGCGGCAACGACGAAGTACAGCGGGACCAGCAGGTTCGCCGAGCCATTGCCGGTGACCGCCGCGCCGCCCGCCTGGATCGGTATCCGGAACGGCAGAACGGCCACCGCCAGCGGTGCGAGCAGCCTCGGCCGGCGAGCGAGGAGGACGGCGACTACCGCCAGCGCGACGAGCGCGAACGCCGCGCCGACAAGCGCCTCCAACGGGTGCCGATGGATCACCCCAAGCTGCGGGGAGTTCCAGATCTCCGCGAGCAGCAGTATCGGCGACAGGACCAACGCACCGAGCATCGCCCAGGCTCGCTTGACGTCGTCACGCGCCAGGATCACCGTGGCCGCGAGCAGCGCCACAGCGATCATCCCCAGCTTCGGCAGGGGGCCAGCCAGCACCGCGAACGTGAGCACGCGCAGAGGGTAATCCCAGAAGGTAATCCTCTACTCTCCGGAACCATGTCACGCGCGACGCTCGTGCTGGCCGGTGGGCTGGCGGCGATCATGCTCAGCGCCTGCGGAATCGTTCAGAAGCCGGTTGTGGGCGCAAGCCACGTCAACAGGCGTTCCGGTAATCACGCCGTCTTGGACGACCCGCGCAAGGCCCACAAGAAGTGCCTGCGCAAGCTCGGCCTGGGATTCCACTATTACACGACCGCCGCCTCGCTTCCGGCGATCCAGATCGGCGAGCCTCCGACCGGCCCGACGGTCGTCTTTTATCCGACCTCGCCCATCGCCAACAAGATCGACGGCACGGCGCAGGGCGGGATCTTGATCGGCTCGGCGATCGTCTACCCCAACCGCGCCAGGGCGAAGATCGCTGAAGAGGTCGTGAAGTGCGTGGACAAAGGCGTCCCCGGCTGAGAGCCGACCTCCCAACCGCCGCCCGCCGAACGCTTTAGCCGTTCCGGAGAGGGCCCCCGTAGCCTTTCCCGTCGATGTCGGTTTCAACTTCGCACTCGCCTGGCCTGGTCGTCGAGAACCGGGTTGGGGCGCGGCTGGGCGCGTTCGGTGGCCCGCGGGCCACCGAACGTGTGCTGATCGGACTGGTCGTCGTCTCATTGGCGGTCGCCGCGGTGTCGCTCGTCTTCCCGTCGACCCCGAGCTACGACCCGTGGTCCTGGATCATCTGGGGCCGCCAGATCGTCCACGGCTCGCTGGACCTGCAGAACGGACCGAGCTGGAAGCCGCTGCCGGTGATTTTCACGACCGTCTTCGGGCTCTTTGGTCAGGCCGCGCCGAACCTGTGGCTGGTGGTGGCTCGCGGCGGCGCGACGCTCGCGGCGCTGATGACCTTCTGGCTGGCCGCGCGGCTCACCTGGTGGCTGCGTGATCCGAGCCCCGGCAGTGGGCGGCGCCAGCGTGGCGTCGAACTAGCCAACCTCGCTCCGGCGGCGCTCGCAGGGTCAGTCGCGATGGTCGGATTGGTCCTGTCCAGCGAGTTCCTCAGCACCAGCATCCTCGGGTATTCGGAGGGGCTGATGATCGCGAGCACGCTGGTCGCGATCGAGCGGCATATCGATGGCCACCCTCGCCAGGCTTTCGCGGTGGGGATGATCGCCGCGCTCGACCGCCCGGAATTCTGGGCGCTGTGGGGCCCTTACGGGCTGTGGCTGATGTGGAAGGACCGCCGCAGCGTGGGGCTCGTGGTCGGTCTGGCCGTGCTCACGCTCCTGCTGTGGTTCGTGCCGCAGAAGCTCGGGGGCGTCGCATTGACCCAGGCCGCCAACCACGACCTGCATCCGACCGGCGTCAGCGCCGCCCAGGCATCTTGTCCAATCTGCTCGGAGCTCGTCGATCACGCCTGGGTGTTGATGCCCTTCCGGGTCAAGGTCGCCGACGTCCTCACCCTGCTCGTTGGCGGATTCCTGACCCTGCGGATCTGGTGGGCGCGAGCGAGCTTCAAGCTCGAAACCGAACGCGAACGCGGGATCGCCTGGCTCGTCGGATTCGGCCTGCTCGGTTGCCTGTGGTTCCTGATCGTCGGCGTGGAGACGGAGTTCGGCTTCTCCGGCAACACTCGCTACCTCGTCCTCGGCTCGGCATTGCTGTTCGTCTGCGGCGGCGGTGGGTTCGGCTGGGCGGCTATCGCTCTCGGGCAAGAGATCCGGCACACGGCTCCCAGGTTGGCGGCGCAGCTGCGTCCGGCCGGGGTGACAGTCACCGCGACGACGGCTCTCACCGCCGTCTTCCTGTTCGTGCCCAACTGGGTGGGCACCACCCTCGTCAGCCCCGCCGCAGTCCGTCACGGCATGAGCTTTCAGTCGCAGCTGCGTGAGGACATGGTCGCGTTGATCCGCCGCGGCGGAGGCGAGAAACGAGTTGCCGCCTGCGGGCCGGTGCTGACCGAGGCCTACCAGGTGCCGATGGTCGCCTGGTATCTGAGGCTTCCGTTCACCTCCGTCGCGGCCGGTCCGGCGGTCAACGCGCAGGGCCTCGCGCCGGTGCCCAAAGGCCAGTGGCCGGCCGTGATCTTTCAGGCGGCACCGACGCCGGGAAGTATGCTGGAGCCGCTGCCGAGCACGATCAGGGGCTGGCAGGCCCAGGGCGCGCGATACACCGTGCTGCACGAGAAGACGATGTCGCTGTACAGGGACTGCCGGGGTTGACGCGCCGTGGACGGACCCGGCCAAGTAATCTCGGTTCGCTGATGCCGACGGCAGAGGAACGACGATGACGATCACCACGCCGCACGAGGCCCCAGCCGCCGAGCAGCCGCTCGCTCCGCAGCGACTACTCGTCCGCGACTTCCGGCTGTGGGAGCCTTCGTGGCTCCGCCGGTGGCCCGAGTGGCTCCGGGTCGGCGTCTTCCTGTTCATTCTGATCGCCGCCTCGGTCTACTTCCGATCGGAACTGCTGGGCGGGCAGTACTGGATGGACGAGGCGATCTCGGTGGGGATCGCATCGCATCCGCTGGGCGACATCCCCGGCATCCTGCGGATGGACGGCTCGCCGCCGCTCTACTACTTCCTGCTGCACTTCTGGATCCAGATGTTCGGCAACGGCGAGGCCGCGACCCACTCGCTGTCGCTGCTGTTCGCGACGCTCTGTATCCCGGTCTCCTACTGGTCGGCTCACTCGCTCTTCGGGAAGCGCGCGGCGTTGATGACCGCGACGCTGTTCGCGCTCAACCCGTTCCTCACTCAGTACGCGCAGGAGACGCGGATGTACACGCTGATGGCGCTCCTGGGTCTGCTCGCGACGACCGGGTTCATCCACGGCTTCGTCTACCGGCGGCGCAAATACGTGGTGCTGTTCGCCGTGTCGGAGGCGTTGATGTTGTACACGCACGCGTGGGGGCTGTTCTTCGGCGCCGCGGCGCTGGTCGCTCTGATCATCGTCTACTACCTCAGCGACGCGCAGCATCGGCAGAACCTGATCCGAGACGGCGTATACGCCTACGTTGGGGCAGGCGTCTTGTTCCTGCCCTGGCTACCGAACTTCTTCTACCAGACGATCCACACCGCGGCGCCGTGGGACACATCGCCTCGGTTCGGCGCCGGTGTGCAGCTCTCGCGGAACCTGATCGGCGGCGACCCGATCTTCGCCGTGCTGGCGATCGCTGCCGGGATCGGCTTGGCGGAGTACTTCCTCAGGCGCGGGCGCCGCACCGAGCAGGGACGGGTGGTGTGGGCGCTGGTCGCGATTCCGTTCGTGACGCTCCTGCTCGCCTGGCTGGCCTCGCAGATCACCCCCGCTTGGTCGGCTCGATACTTCGCCCCGTTGCTCGCGCCCGTCGTCCTGCTCGCCTGCATGGGCGCGGCCCGCGCTGGGATCGTCGGCGCGATCGCGCTGGTCCTGGCGGTGTTCTTCCTGGGCTACAACCCGGGCGCGGCCGCGCCGGGGTACAAGAGCGACCTGCAGGACATCTCGGCGGAGATACAGCCACTGCTGCACCCGGGCGATCTCGTGATCGTCGGGCAGCCCGAACAGACGCCGCTCGCAAATTTCTACTTCGACCGCGGGCTCAGGTGGGCTAACACGATGCAGGGGATCGACAAGGATCCGACCTTTATGGATTGGGTCAACGCGCTCCAGCGCTACCAGAAGGCCAACCCCTGGAAGGTTGTCCCACCGCTGCTGAGGAGCCTCAAGCCCGGTCAGCAGCTCGTCCTGATCAACCCGTTGACCGAAGGCGTTCGTAACTGGATCGCGCCGTGGACGTGGACCATCAGACTGAGGACGGCCCAGTGGGAATCGATCATCCACCACGACAAGCAGATGCAGTTCGAGGGGACCTGGGCGCCGCACAACTACCACGGCGCCGTCGATGTCGGCAACTACGCGCTCCTCTACAAGAAGGTCTGAGTGGTGTCTGAGATCCCTGAATCGGTGCCGCCCCGACCCGCCCGGGGAGAGGAGATCACCCCCGAACATCCGGTGGTAGTTCTCGGCGGCGGTCCCGCCGGCCTGACCGCCGGCTACCTGCTGGCGCGCCAGGGCAAACCGGTGATTGTGCTCGAGTCGAGCGGGCAGGTCGGCGGCATCGCCCGCACCACCGTTCGCGAGGGCTTCAGGTTCGACCTCGGGGGTCACCGCTTCTTCACGAAGGTCAAGGAGGTCGACGACCTCTGGCACGAGATCATGGGTGACGAGTTCCTCAAGCGCCCCCGCCGAAGCCGGATCTACTGGAACGACAAGTTCCTCGAGTACCCGCTGCAAGGCGTCGACGTGATCCGCAAGCTTGGTCCGATCGAACTGACCCGGTGCATGGCCTCGTACATGTGGGCGGCCGTCAAGCCCAAGGGACGCGAGGACACCTTCGAGGAGTGGGTCTCCAACAGGTTCGGCAAACGCCTGTACACCCACTTCTTCAAGACATACACGGAGAAGCTGTGGGGCGTGAAGGCGACTGAGATCCGCGCCGAGTGGGCCGCGCAACGGATCAAGGGTCTGTCGTTCTTCAGCGCTGCGAAGGCGGCCTTCTTCGGGAACAAGGGCAACCAGATCAAGTCTCTGATCTCGGAGTTCAACTACCCCAGGTACGGGCCGGGCCAGATGTGGGAGACGATGACCGACGACATCCGCGCCCACGGTGGCGAGGTGCGCCTCAACGCCCCGGTCACGCGCCTGACGATCCGCGACGACCGTGTGACGGAGGTGATCGCCGGCGGCGAGACGCTGACGCCGTCACACGTGATCTCCTCGCTACCGCTGCGAACGACGGTCGGGATCGCCGATCCCGAGGCACCGGCTGAGGTCCGGGATGCCGCCCGCGGGCTGCGCTATCGAGAGTTCCTGACGGTCCTCCTGGTGATCGGAGGCGAGGACCTGTTTCCGGATAACTGGATCTACATCCACCAGCCCGGGGTCACCGTCCTGCGAATCCAGAATTTCAAGTCCTGGAGCCCATACATGGTTCCGGAGGGATCAACTGACGCCTCGGTCGGGATGGAGTACTTCTGCTTTGAGGGCGATGAGCTCTGGAGTACACCCGACGAAGAGCTCGTCAAGATGGCCGCTCGGGAGATCGAGCAGCTGCATCTGGCGAAGGCGGACTCCGTCAAGTTCGGATTCGTCGAGCGCGTCCATAAGGCCTACCCGATCTACGACGAGCTCTATGCTGACCGGGTTGCGACGATCCGCGACTGGCTCAAGACGGTCGACAACCTGACGCAGGTCGGCCGCAACGGCCTGCACCGGTACAACAACTCCGACCACTCGATGCTGACGGCGATGCGCGCGGTCGACAACATTCTCCTGGGCACCAACCACGACATCTGGGCCGTCAACGCCGAGAGCGTCTACCACGAGGAGCATCAGGACAACGAGGAGCCGTATCGCAGCGCCCCCAACACTCCGGCAATGGAGCAGCCGCTAGCGTCTGACCG
Source organism: uncultured Solirubrobacterales bacterium (assembly GCA_963805095.1). Lineage (GTDB taxonomy): Bacteria > Actinomycetota > Thermoleophilia > Solirubrobacterales > Solirubrobacteraceae > Palsa-465. The sequence continues at coordinate 223,093 of CAWDSW010000003.1, read as the reverse complement.
ATGAGACCGGCTCTACTCCGCCGTTCCGCGCTTGCGCTGATCCTGGGGATCTGCCTCGCTTCACTGTTGCCCGCAGCCGCGTTCGCGGCCGCGGCGGACTCGCCGTCCAGCGCCGCCCAGAGCGCGTTCGGCTTCGGCCTGCCCCAGTCCTCCGCGCCGACGCAAACACAAGCCCAGACGATCGCGCCGGTCGTCACAACCACGAGCAGCGCCGGCGGCAGCATCAGCAGCACCGACGCGCTGCTCGTGGCGCTCGGTGCAATCGTCGTCCTGGCCGCGATCGCGTACTTCATTTGGAGTGACTCGCGCCACCACGTGGGTCTGCTGCGCCGGGCGGCGCCCGCCGGGACCGAGACCGGCGGCCCGGGGCGTGGTTCCAAAGCGGCGCCGAAGTCTCGCAAGCTGAAGCCGGCCGAGCGGCGGCGACGCAAGCGCGGTCGCGCCCGAACTCGCTGACGCACTGCCGCCGGCCCGCCGCTGCGTGCGGCTGGGCCAGCTGGACCGCCTGGCCGCTTGATCGGCTAGGCCAACACCCGCAGGTGCTCCCTCGCACGACGCAGCTGCCGCTCGACGGTGCGCCGCGAGTCGCCGGTGCGCTCCGCGATCTCCTCATAGCCAAAGCCGAACCCGTGCATCAGCACCATCCGGCGCTGACGCACGGGTAGCTGCAGGACCGCCGCCAGCCGAGCGCGAGCTTCGATCGCGGACTCTGGCCCAGGTGCTACGGCGCCGAGTTCGACTAGGCGGTCATGCTGTTCGTCGTCGAGTGAGACCTCGCCCCGGCCTGCCCGCATCAGGCATAGCGCGGCACGTATCGCCGTCGTCGCAAGCCACCCCAACTCGTGGCCGGGCGCGATCTCCGAGCGCCGCAGCGCCAGCTTCCCCCAGGCGACCTGACATGCCTCTTCCAGGACCGCGTCGGTCAAGCCCAGGTTGCGGACGACGATCTTCTCGAGCTGTGGCGCCAGCTGGGGATAGATCGTCTCAAGCCCATCAATTCGACGCAGAGGCATCTCTACTCCGTTTCCAATTGAATCTAAGTTGGTGCAAAATACACTAGCTGAGCGCTGAATCTGAATGCTAAATTCAGCTCACTGAAAGTCAAATGGACTCGACGAGGTGAGCATGGTCAGCTATTTCGGCGCGGTCAGCGCCACGCCCGATCCGTCCGGACTCCCCGGCAGCAATGTGCTGCAGCAGATCGTCAACGGCGCCGACGCATGGGCGCTGGCGATCACGCTGCTCGGAGCATTCGTCGGCGCCGCAATGTGGGCGCTCGCGTCGCACTCCAACAACCACCACTACGCCGCTCGCGGACGGATGGCGGCGTTGGTGTCGGCCGCCTCGGCGCTGGTGATCGGCGCCGCACCCGGGCTCGTCAATTTCTTCTCGCACCTCGGGACGACGGCCAAGTGATCGTCGCCGGTTTCCTTTCGTTCCTCAACCCAGTCCATTGGGCCAAGTCACTCTCCGGCGACGCCCTTCACGAGGTGGTCTCCTGGGTTCAGGCCGGCGCCAAGGCCGCGATCGAGGAGGTCGCTCACGTCATCGGCGAGACCACCACCCCGCAGCTGACCAGCACCTGGTTCTCCGCTGCCTATTGGCGGGTCGCGGGTCTGGCCACGCTCCTCACGGTTCCGTTCCTGTTCGCGGCCGCACTGCAGGCGATGATTCGCTCAGATCTGGCGCTGCTCGCGCGGGCGGTCTTCGGCTATCTCCCGCTCGCGCTGATCGGGGTCGGCATCGCGGCTCCGATCACGATGCTTCTGCTTTCGGCGACCGATGAGATGTCAAACCTGGTCTCGGGGCTTGCGGTGGGAGGCGCCAGCCACTTCCTGACGCAAGCCGCCGAAGCATTCGTGCTCAGCGGTGGCGACCTCTTCATCGAGTTCGCCGTAGCGATGATCGCGACGGCCGCAGCGCTCGCGCTGGCCCTCGAAATGATGGTGCGCGCGGCTGCCGTCTACGTCATCGTCTTGATGCTCCCGATGGTGTTCGCGGCGCTGGTCTGGCCGGCCAGGCGACTCTGGGCGGTTCGACTCGTGGAGCTGCTGGTGGCGCTGATTGTCTCGAAGTTCGTGATCGTGGCGGTGCTGTCGCTCGCGGGCGCCGCCTTCGGACAGTCGGGCACGAGCAGCGTGACCCGGGCGCTGACGGCGATGTCGCTATTGCTGCTCTCGACCTTCGCGCCGTGGACGATGCTCAAACTGCTGCCGTTCACAGAGGTCGCGGCGAGCGCCGGGGCAGCGCTCCGCCAAGAGGTCCCGCGGCGCCCGCGCGTACAGCAGGGCTCCGCGGCCGGCGGAGAGATGGCCGCACCCGCCCAGCTGGGCCAATTTGCCCAGACCACCTCCAGCAGCTCCGCCGCCGCGGTCGACGCTGTCGACCTGGTAGCCAACCGGTTGCGCACCCAGGCCGCGGACGCAGCCACCCTCGGGAGCTCCGAGCGCCGCAATTCAACGGCAACCGGTACCGGCGCGGGCGGTTCAACCCCGACCGGTGCAGGCGGCGGCAGCGATGCAACAACCTTCTCCATGCCCGGGGTCGACGGCGATCGGAGCGCGAGCTCGGACGGGCAGAGCGCCGAGAATGCGGCGCCCGTGTCGCCGGAGAGCGAGGAGCGACTACCCGGGATGGACTCGATCTGGCAGGCGGAGAACGGCGCCTGGCCGCCGCTGAATCTGGGCCCTGGCGGATGGGGCGGCCCGACCAAATACGTTCCGCCAGGGGATTCCGGGGCATCGGCCGAGGGCGGGTCGGCAACGCCGCCGACGACACCCGCAGGCGATGCCCCACCGACGACACCCGCAGGCGATACCCCACCGACAACACCCGCAGGCGATACCCCACCGACAACACCCGCAGGCGATACCCCACCGACAACACCCGCAGGCGATGTCCCACCAACGGCCGACGCGGCTTCGCCTGAACCGACGCCGGCGCCAGCCGCCCAGCCCGACCCCTCGTCCACGCCCGTCGCCACCCCCGATGCGCCGGCGCTAACCGAGGCGCCCCTGGAACAGGTGCCTGCCGACGTGCCAAACCGGCCCACGCCGGACGACATCATCGACCCTGAGATCACGACCCACGGTACGACCGAGCCGTGAGCGAGCCGCGACTCACATACCGATTCGGACCGCTCGAGCGTCGCGGCTTGCTCGGCTCAGTCAGGCTCGGCCAGGCCCTGATCATCATCGTCGGCGTCGTCGGCGCCGTCGCATTGCTCGATCGACTACCGAACGCCGGCGGCGTCGTCGTCGGGGTGATGCTGGTCGGCGCCTCAACCATCGGCGTGACCGTCCCGTTCGCCGGTAGGACCGCTGAGCAGTGGGCCCCGGTCGCCGGAGCGTACGTGTTGCGCCTGGCGTTCGGGCGCCATCGATACCGCTCCGTCCTGCCGACTGCCGGGACACGACCCAGCGCAGGGCTGCCGGCGAGCGACGCCTGGGACCCGCCCAGGGCGCTGGCCGGGGTCGAGCTGGTCGAGGCGAGCGACGGGGACCGCACGATCGGAGCGATCAGCGAGAGCCGCGGGCGGCGGCTGACCGCGGTGCTCGCGTGCCGCGCGATCGCGTTCGCGCTGCTCGATGCCGAGGCACAGGAGCGTCGGCTTGCGCAGTGGGGCATCGTCCTGACCTCAGCCGCGAACACGGCGATCCGACGATTGCAATGGCTCGAACGCACCGGCCCTTCACAGGGCGACGAGCTGGCGCGCTGGCTCCACGATGGCCGGGATCCCGCAATTCCGCCGCGAGGGACGCCGATCGTCGAGTCCTACCTGGAGCTGATCGGTGCCAGCATGACCGTGACCCAGGACCACGACGTCCTGCTCGCGATCCAGGTAGACGCCGGCCAGCTGCGCGGCCGTCGGCGCGACTCACTCGGCGCGATCCTCGTCGCGCAGGCGGAGCGCGTCGCTCGTGGGCTTGAGATGGCCGAGATCCGAGTGCTCGGCGCGCTCTCCTCACGCCAGCTCGCCCGGGTTCTGAGAACCGGCTTCGACCCGTACGCTCGAGCCGAACTCGCCGCCTTGGAGGCGGCCGACGAACGCCGCGCGGGAATCGCCACGCAGAACGCCGGCCCGCTCGGCGCCCGGGAATCGTGGGATAGCTATCGGTGCGACGGCGCAGTGCACGCGACCTACTGGGTCGCCGGTTGGCCCCGCGCAGAGGTCTCGCCGATGTTCATGGATGCGATCCTCGGCTCCTCGACGATCGTCCGGACTGTCGCGGTGACCTTCGAGCCGCTGCCGCCGGATCGCTCGGCACGTGAGGTGGAAGCCGCGATCACCAGGGACCGGGCCGACAGCGAGCTGCGGCGCCGATTCGGTCAGTCGGAGACCGCCCGCCAGCGGCAGGCTCACGAGGCGGCGATTCGGCGCGAGGGCGAGCTCGCCGCAGGCCACGGAGAGGTGCGGCTGTCCGGCTTCGTCACGGTCTCCGGGCGGGACGAGCACAATCTCGAGCTCGCGTGCTCGGAGGTCCTGCAGCACGCGGCGCGCGCGCGGCTGGAACTGCACAGGATGTACGGGCAGCAGGCCGAGGCGTTCACCTTCACGCTCCCGCTCGCCAGGGGTCTGCGTTGAACCGTCTGATCCCGGCCGAGCGCCCCGGGCACCGGGTTACCACCCGGCATGCCCAGGCGATCTACCCGTTCACTGCGGCGGGAGGGCTGGGCGGCCGAGGCGCCTTCATCGGTCGTGATGTCAGCGGCGGGGCGTTCTGCTTCGACCCCTGGGTCTTGTACGGCGACGGCGCCCTCGATGACCCGAACGCGATCGTGATCGGCAAGCTCGGCCAGGGCAAGAGCTCTCTGGTCAAGACGCTTCTGTGGCGGATGCTGCTGTTCGGCCGTAGGGCGTTCGTGCTCGACGTCAAGCGCGAATACGGGCCGCTCTGCGAAGCCGTCGGAGTGCGACCGATCTCGCTGTCCCCGGGCGGCGGGGTGCGCCTGAACCCACTCGCCGCACGACCGGAGGAGCATGCCCAGATCGAGCTCCTCCGCGCGATCGCCACCACCGCGATCGGCGAGGGCCTTCGGCAGGTCGAGGCGGGAGGGCTGCGCGAGGCTCTGCGCACGCTGCGCCGGGTCGGGCGCGAGCCGACGCTGCCGGACATCACCGCGATCATGTTCTCGCCGCCCGGCGACATGGCTCGGGCCCTGCAGACCAGCCCGGAGCAGCTCGCTGCGGACATCCGTCGGCCCGCGCTCGCGATCCAGGATCTGTGCGAAGGACCGCTGCGTGGGATCTTCGACGGACCGACCTCGCCGGGACTCGACCTCGAATCGAAGCTGGTCGTTCTGGACCTTCACGCCGTCAGAGACTCGCCCGCGGTCGGGATCCTGATGGCCTGCGCGAGCGCCTGGATGGGATCGCTACTGGCCGCGAGGGCCGAGCGACCGGGTCGCGATCGCCTGATCAACGTCGCCGACGAGTCCTGGAAGATCATCCAGCACACGGGGTTGGGCGAATGGTTCCAGTCGAACTTCAAGCTCGCCCGCCAGTTCGGGGTGATGAACATGGTCGTGCTGCACAAGCTCGCCGACCTGCAGGCCGCGGGCGACGACGGCTCCCGGGCGGCGCGAATCGCAGAGGGCCTGATCGCCGATTCCTCGACGCGAATCGTCTACCACCAGGACGAAAGCCAGATTCCGGTAACGCGCGAGCTGCTCGGACTCTCGCGGACCGAAGCGCGTCTGCTCGCGCAGCTCTCCGCGGGGCAGGCGCTGTGGCAGGTCGGATCTCGGTCGTTCATCGTTCAGCACCACCGCTCGCGGCTGGAGCGGTGTCTGACGGATACCGACAGCGGGATGCAGATCGAGGGCGTTGGCGCATGACGGGCGACGGGCGTCCGTCGAGCCCGGTTGGCGGTGGCGCCGACACTGCGATGCTGGCGCTGATCGCCGTGCTCGCCGCCGCGGTCGCGTTGATCTGGTTGTGGGGCGGGCTCGCTGGAGCGGTCTTGGGACATGGGTGGCCGCCGAGTCCGCACCCCGCCGGGTTGCTGGCCGTGCTCGTGCGTCTGCCCGGTCATCTCAGCGATCCGGCCGCCGCCTGGCCGGCGCCGGCACGACAGAGGTTGCCCGGCAGCGCCGGGCTGTACGCGACGCTCGCAGCGTTGCTGGCAGCAGTCGGCGCTGGCGCGGCAGTGGCCGTCAGGACGTGGGCGCGACTGCCCGGGTTCGCGGGCCGCAGCGATGGCGCCCGCTGGGCGTCAGGACGGGAACTGCGCTTGCTGCGGGCGCCACGCCTGCGGGCGGAGGCTGCTCGTGGGCGTGGGGGCGGTCGTTCGGCCGGCCGACTTGTGCTCGGCCGCCACCGCAATCGACTGCTCTACGCGGAGCGCCGCCACGCGGTGATCGCATTCGGCCCTCCACAATCGGGCAAGTCGGCGGGCCTTGCGATCCCGGCGCTGCTCGAATGGGACGGACCGGCGGTCGCCTCGTCGATCAAGACGGATCTGCTCGGAGCGACGTTGTCACGACGACAGACGCTCGGCCAGGCGCTCGTGTTCGACCCGTTCGAGCTCGCGGGCGTACCGTCTCACAGCTGGTCGCCGCTCCGCGGAGCCGCCACTTGGGATGGTGCTCTGGAGGTCGCATGGCGGTTGGCGGCTGCCGGGGAGCTCGACCAGCGGGGCGTCGAGGGTGGCGACTTCTGGGCGGTAGCGGCCGAACAGCGTCTAGCGCCGCTGCTGTATGCCGCAGCGCGCGTCTGGCGCCGAGATCGAGCAGGTCGTCTCCTGGGCCTATGGACAGGGCGGACGCGACCTTGACCTCGCTCTCGACGGTGCCGCCCGGACGGCGTCCAGCGAGCAGGACCGAGTCGGCGCCCGGGCCGCGTACGAGGCGGTGCGAGCGTTTGAGGCACAAGCGGACCGGACGCGGTCGTCGATCGAGGGAACGGTCCAAGCGCTGCTCCGCGCCTATCGGTTCAGCCGCGTCGCCCGCTCGGCCCACGGCTCACGAGATAACCGCCGACCGGCTCCTCGGCGGGCGCTCGACGCTGTACCTGGTCGGCGACGCGAAGGCGTCGAAATTGTTGCGTCCGATCTTCCTGGCGCTGCTGTCCGAGGTCGTCGACCGCGCCTACGAGCTGGCCAACGAGCAGGGAGGCAGACTCGTGCTGCCGCTGCTGCTCTGCCTCGACGAAGCCGGAAACGTGGCACCGCTGCCGAACCTCGCCGAGATTGCCTCCACCGCGCCGAGCCACAACATCCAGCTGCTGTCGATCTTCCACGACCTCGCCCAGGCACGCAGCCGCTATCGACAGCAGGCGGAGACGGTTCTCAACAGTCACCGCGCCAGGATGTTGTTGCCGGGCGTCGCGGACCTCGACACGCTGCGGTACTTCTCCGGTCTGGTCGGTGAGCAGGAACGACGGGATCTGACGAGGACGACGGGATCCGGCGGAAGCACGCGGTCGGTAGGCCGTCGGCGAACGCCACTCGTCGCCGCCGAGGCGCTCCGTCAACTGCCCGAAGGACACGCACTGCTGCTCTATGGAAGGCTTGCGCCGGCGCGAGTGCGACTGCGCACCTGGTTCGGCGACAGGCGGCTGCGGCGGCTGGCCGCGACAGGTGCCACGCGAGGTCGGGATCGGTGACCTGGCAGGCGCCGTCCGATGACCCGAACGAGTGCCGGCAGTGGTACGAGGACCTCTGGGCGGAGGTCTGTCTGCTCCGTGAGCGCTACCGACTGCCGGTACGCACAGGGTGGTGGCAGGACGCGATCCAGGTCGAGGCGCTGGCCGCAATCGCAGCTTGGGTTGACAACTACGACAACGGCGTTTGGGACGACCCACCGGGCAAGTTGGCGCTGCTCTACGACCTCGAGCGGATCGCCCTGCTGCTACGCAGCGGTCGGGACCCGTTCTACCCCGAGCACGATTGGGCGGCGTTTCAGCGGTGGCTGCAATCACGCCCTTCCGGCGGCGCCCCCGAGGCGCCGGGTCGGGGATGATCAGCGCAACCGATCAGGAGGCACGATGGCGCTATCCAAGCACCGCAAACCAGATGGGAAACCGCGTCCGGCGGCTGCTCCAGCGGAGCATCCCCTCGGCAAGCTCGAGCTGCCGCTCTGCACGATGCCCGAACACGGCGTCGGGCCCGAGCTCGCCTACGAAATGATCTCCAACGAACTGTTGCTCGACGGCCAGGCGCGGCTGAACCTGGCGACGTTCGTGACCACCTGGATGCCTTCGACGGCGGCACGGCTGATGGCCGAGACCGCCGACAAGAACATGATCGACAAGGACGAGTACCCGCAGACGGCCGAGTTCGAAGCGCGTTGCGTCAACATCATCGCCGACCTGTGGCACGGCTCGGAGGGTGAACACGCGACCGGGACCTCGACGACCGGCTCGAGCGAGGCGGCGATGCTTGCCGGTATGGCGCTCAAGTGGCGTTGGCGCGAGCGGATGCGCGAGGCGGGCAAGCCCACCGACCGCCCGAACCTGGTGATGGGCGCCAACGTTCAGGTCTGCTGGGATAAGTTCTGCCGTTACTGGGACGTCGAGCCTCGCCTGGTGCCAATGGAGGGCGAGCGCTACCACCTCGGCCCCGAGGAAGCAGTTGCTCAGTGCGATGAGAACACGATCGGGGTCGTCGCCATCCTTGGCTCGACGTTCGACGGTAGCTACGAGCCGGTCAAGGAGATCTCCGCGGCCCTCGACAAGCTCCAAGCCGAGACCGGCCTGAACGTGCCGCTTCACGTCGACGCCGCTTCGGGCGGTTTCGTCGCGCCGTTCCTGCAGCCGGACCTGGAGTGGGATTTCCGGATCCCGCGCGTGCAATCGATCAACGCCTCGGGGCACAAGTACGGCCTTGTCTACCCAGGCGTTGGCTGGGCGATCTGGCGCGACCACTCGGCGTTGCCGCAGGATCTGATCTTCGACGTGAATTATCTCGGCGGCCACATGCCGACGTTCGCGCTCAATTTCTCGCGGCCGGGCAGCGAGGTGATCGCCCAGTACTACATGTTCACGACCCTTGGGGCGGGCGGCTACGTGCGAGCGATGCGAGACGCGCAGAACGTCGCCACGTATATCTCGTCCGGGATCGAGGAGATCGGTCCGTACCGGCTGCTGACCCGAGGTGACGACCTGCCGGTGTTCGCGTTCACGCTCAAAGACGACGTCAGCAACTACAAGGTATTCGACGTCTCCGACCATCTCCGGCAGCGCGGGTGGCTGATTCCCGCCTACACCTTCCCCGAGAACCGCCAGGATTTGAGCGTCCTGCGAATCGTCGTGCGCACCGGGATGAATATCGATATGGCAGAGCAGCTGCTCTGCCATTTCCGGGAGGAGACCGCGGAGCTGGAGGCGCTCGACGGACCTCTGCCCGGACGGAAGTTCAGCTCCCGCGAGGCCTTCGCGCACTGAGTCGCGAGTAGGTTCATCCAGGAAAGCCGATAAGGTGGCTAAACTAATAAGTCATCTTAATCAATTGCCCCACACCAGACTCAGGCTGCTCATGGACGGCCGTCGCTCCGACGATGACCTCCAGGGGGAGGAGGCCGGCGCGGCGGCGGTGGTCGTCGCGGCGGCGCCGTCCCGGACAATGCCGCCTCGACTCGCGGCAGCGCCCGCGCGAGCGCATCGACCTCGGGTCGTGGCAAGTCGCCGATCAGCGACCCGATCCGCTCCGACAGCGTCGCCTCGACGGCTGCGAGCAGCTCCCGACCCGCCGCCGTGAGCCCCAGCTCCTGGCGGCGGCGATCGTCGTCGGCGGCTCTACGATCTACCAGGCCGCCTTCGGCAAGCGCGGTCAGCAGCTGCGACGCAGCGGGTCCGGAGACGCCGGCCCTGCGGGCGAGCTCGCCTGCCGACACCCGCTCCCGCGCGATCGCTCGCAGCGCCAGGTACTGAGGGATCGTCAGCGGCGGTTCGCTTGCGGCCAGCAGCCGCTCGATCCATCGCGTCGCCAGCGGCGCCACCGCCACCAGCGCCTCGGCCGCCCGCGTCTCAGCCTGATCGTGGCCCGGCATCGGGGAGGTCGCCCGTGACGATGCTCGCCATCCACCTGAGTCTCGCAGCCATCGCGGTCGCGGTGCTGGCTCTCAGGCCGCCCCGCAAAACCTCTGCCGCGGTGGTCGCGACGATCGCCGTCGTCGAGCTCGTGCTAGGGGCCCCCGGTTCAGGCGCGATCACCGTCGTCGGGCCGGTGATCGCGTTCCTCGCCGCGGCGATGACGCTCGCCGCGATCGCTAACCACAGCGGCCTCGGCGACCGCGCAGCGCTGGCACTGGCACGCACCGCACGCGGTCATTCCGCGGCTCTGTACGGGCTCGTCTGCGGGCTGTGCGCGGTCCTGACCGCGGTCGTATCGCTAGACGGTGCGGTGGTGCTGATGGTCCCGCTCGTGCTCGCGCTGCACCGACGCCACGGTGCCCCGCTCGCGCCTTTGCTGCTCGGCGTCGTCGGCGTCGCCAATGCGGCCTCCATCGCGGTCCCGCAGGGCAACCCAACGAACCTCGTCGTGATCGGCCGCCTGCATATGTCGTTGCTGGGGTTCACCGGGCAGATGCTCGTTCCCGGGATCGCGGGCACGCTGATCTGCGCGATCGCGATCGCGCTGTTCGAGCGGCGGCGGCTCTGCGTTCGCTATCAACCCCCCAAATCGCCTCCGAAACCGCTGTCTCGCGAGCAGCGCGTGTCCGTTCTCGCGCTCGCCGGAGCCGCGCTTGCCGCGTGGGCGGCGCCGTTCGATGGCATTCCGCCGTGGTGGCCGTTCGTCGCAGCGGTTTCGATCTCGCTGCTGGCGACGCGATGCTGGTCGGCGGTGGCGGTTCCCTGGCGCGTCGCAATTCAGATCGCGGCACTCGTGGTCATCGCCGGGGCGGTCGGCGTCCGTGCTCCCGAGTTCCACACCGTGGCTTGGCCGACGTTGCTGACGGTCGCGCTCGCGACCGGAGGGGTGGCGGCGCTGATCAACAATCTCCCGGCGAGCGTGTGGGCCTCCTCCCTGTTGACGTCGGGGCCGATCGCCTCTGCCGCGGTCATCGGGCTCGCGGTTGGCGCGCTCGCGGCTCCGCAGGGCTCGGTCGCAACGCTGATCGCTGCGGATCTGGCCGGCCCGCAGGCGCCTCGATTCAGTGTCAGACGGCTGATGCCGGTCGCGCTGGCTGCGTTGTTCGCCGCGACCCTGGCGCTCAGGGTGCCGCTCTAGAGACGCGCACCGGTACTGCAGCCGGTGGGAGCCCGGGCGCCGCACCAAGTGCGGATGCGCTCGAAAGCACCAGCCGAACGCGATCGCGCGCACCGATAGCATCGCGGCGTGGCCGAGAGCCGCGATCTCCGTTACTTCGTTGCGGTTGCCGAGCGGCTGAGCTTCAGCCGCGCGGCCGAAGACCTCCCACTCTCGCAACCGGCCCTGAGCGAGGCTGTCCGCCGTCTCGAAGCCGAAGTCGGCACCCAACTCCTGCGCCGGAACAGCCGCCGCGTCGAACTGACCCCACCGGGCGAGGTGCTGCTTGCGGATGCCCGCGAGGTGCTGGCCCATCTCGAGCGCGCGATCGACCGCGCGGAGCGAGCCGGGCGCGGTGAGGTCGGGCGGCTCCGGGTTGGGTTCGAGGCGTCGGGCGCCGGCGAGCTGTCCACCCTGGCCCGAGCGCGGTTCGCCCGCGAGCACCCTGCCGTGAGGGTCGAACCCAAGCGGTTCGACTGGGGCGGAGAGGCGGCCGGCCTGCGCGACGGAGCCTGCGACGTCGCTTTCGTGTGGCTTCCCAACGACCTATCGGGGCTCGAGGGGGAGGAGGTCAGGAGCGAGCGCCGCTACGCCGGCCTGCCTAAGCACCACCGGCTGGCCCGCGAGCCACGACTCTCGATCATGGACCTGAAGGACGAACCGATCATGTGGACGCGTCGCGCGCCGCGTGTTTGGGTCGACTGGTGGGCGGTCAACCCGCGCCCAGACGGGTCCGAGCCGATCTGGGGGCCGGAGAATGAGAACGTCGAGGAGATGCTCGAGCAGGTCGCGGACGGCGGCGCCATCTGCATCACACCGCGCTCGATGGCGACGCACTACGCGAGACCCGATCTCGCCTGGGTCCCGATCGCCGACATCGAGCCCCTGCGGATCGCGCTCTGCTGGTGCCGTGGTGAGGAGTCCGCGCTCGTCTCTTCGTTCGCGGCAGTGACGCGCGACCTCGCCGCGGCGATCGCCTGAACTCGTGACCAATCAGCGGAACGCCGTGGCCTCGCCGAGTGCACGCCAGGCGGCGAGCTCCTCGGCGACACTCTCGAGCCGTCGCGAAATGTTTCCAATCGCGTCGGCGCCCAAGACCAGCCGCAGCGGTGGCCGGTCCGCTTCGAGAGCGGCGAGGATCGCCTGCGCGGCCTTGCCCGGGTCGCCTGGCTGGAGGCCATCGTTGCCGCGGACGTAGGCTCGGGTAGGCCCAACGATGTCGGCGTACTCGGGCATCGCCGTGGATTCGTACGCGGCTCCCGGACGGAAGAGTCCGGTACGGAAGGCGCCGGGCTCAACGATCAACGTCACGATGCCGAACCCGGCGACCTCGTCGCGAAGGGTCTCGGTCAAGCCCTCGAGCGCGAATTTGGTCGCGCAATAGGCACCGAACCCAGGCGCGGTCGTCTGGCCTCCGACACTCGACATCTGGACGATCGCGCCGCCACCCTGACGGCGCATCTGTGGCAGCACCAAGCGCGTCAGCGCCGCCGGTGCAAAGAACTGCAGCTCGAACAGCGACCGCAGCTCTTCGTCGGTGGTCTCCTCCACGGCGCCGACCTGGGTGTGGCCGGCGTTGTTGACGAGCACGTCGACGCGGCCGAATCGCCCTAGCGTCTCGGCGATGGCGGCTTCGCGCTGCTCCGGGTCGGTGACGTCGAGCTTCAGCGGGTGGACGCCGTCCGGCAGGCCTCCGAACGCCTCGGTGGTACGGACCCCCGCCGCAACAGCATCACCGCGACCGAGGGCCGCCTCCGCGATCGCCCGGCCGAAGCCGCTCGAGGCGCCCGTAACCAACCAAACTCGATGCCCGACGTTGTTGGTCAACACAGCTCGCGAAGCTAGCGCGCCCCGGGCTTTTGACCAACAGGACTTCCGTGTCTCAGCTATCGGCCAAGCCGATAGTCACACGCGAATCGCGTCAGCCAGCTTTGCCCCGGCCGCCTCGAACTCGGAAACCTTCCCGGCCTCGAGAATCAGCTGCAGGTCGAGGATCCGGGCATCGAACGGCACCAGCTGGTTCGAACCGACGACGGCATGGCACGGCACGCCCGCCTGTCGGGCACGGCTCGCAACCTCCGAGACGAGCTTGCCGACGAGACTCTGGCGGTCGAGGCGGCCCTCGCCGGTGATCACCGCACGGGAGGCTCGCATTCTGGCATCGAACCCGATCGCGTCGAGCACGAAGCCGGCACCGGCGACCAGCTCGGCACCAAACGCAGCGAACAGCCCGCCCGACAACCCGCCCGCGGCGCCCGTCATCGGAACCCCTCGCGGATCGCGACCGTACCGCTGTCCGTAGGCTCGCGCCTGCCGTCGGAGTCGGTCGCTCAGCCTCCTGACGTCCTCGGGAGCCGCACCCTTCTGGGGCCCGAACACTCTCGCCGCGTCCTCGAACCGCGTTCGCACGTCGCACAGGATCGTCAGCTTTGCGCGCCTCAGCCCGCCCGCAGCTTCGAGCGCGCGCACAGCGCCGATCCCGCCGTCGGTCGTGCCGCTGCCCCCGACCGCGAGGTAGATGTCGCGCGCGCCCGAGGCCACCGCGGCGGCGAGCAGCTGCCCGGTGCCGTACGTCGTTGCCGCGATCGGGTCGCGCTCGTGCGGTGCCACCAGGTTGAGACCGCTGGCCGCGGCGGTCTCGACCACCGCCAGCTCGCCTCCGATACCAAACGCCGCCTCGATCGGACGGCCCAGCGGGTCGGTGGTCACCGCCGTCACCGTCGACAGGTCCAACGCCGGAGTCAACGCCGCGAGCGTGCCCTCGCCACCGTCGGCGACCGGGCACGGCTGCGCAGGCTGACCGCTGGCCACGAGTCCGCGTGCGAGCGCAGTGGCGACCTCCACCGAGGAGAACGTTCCCTTGAAGCTGTCAGGCGCCACCAGCACCTCAGTGGGAACTCCTGAAATGATCATGAGCGTCATCCTTTCAGGATGGCCGGAGCAGCTGAACTCCAGATCGGCGAGCGGACAGTTCGCGTCACCAGCCCCGACCGGGTCATCTACGAAGCCACCCCGAGGACTCCGCCGATCACCAAGTTGCAGGTCTGCGATTACTTCGCGGCCGTCGGCGATCCCATGATCCGGGCAATCGGGGAACGTCCCACCACCTTGGAACGGTGGCCGGACGGCTACCGGGACGGGATGCGACTCTCCACCGGCTACCGCGATGACGGCGACGGCTTCTACCAGAAGCGCCTGCCAAAAGGAGCGCCTGGCTGGGTCCAGAGCGCCAAGATCACCTTCCCGAGCGGGCGAACCGCCGACGAGTTGTGCCCGACCGAGCCGGGGGCATTGGTCTGGGCGGCACAGATGGGCACGCTCACGTTCCATCCATGGCCGGTTCGGCGACCGGACCTGGATCATCCCGACGAACTGCGGCTCGACCTGGATCCACAGCCGGGAACCACGTTCGCCGATGCGCAGCGGATCGCAGCGGTCGCCCAGGAGCTATTGGACGAACTTGGGCTGCGGGCCTACCCCAAGACCAGCGGAAACAGGGGCATTCACATCTACCTTCGGATCCGCCCCGATTGGCCATTCGAGGACGTTCGGCACGCCGCGATCGGCTTCGGAAGAGAGCTCGAGCGCCGCGACGGTGGTGTAACGACCAACTGGTGGAAGGAGGAGCGCGGGAAGCGCGTGTTCTTGGATTTCAACCAGAACAACAGGGATCGAACCATCGCCAGCCCGTGGAGCCTGCGACCGAGGACCGGCGCACCCGTGAGCACCCCGATGAGCTGGGCGCAGTTGGCGGACACCCAGGACCCCGCCGATTTCAACCTGCTGACCGTCCCCGACTATCTCGCCGACGGCGACCCTTGGTCGGCGATGGACGACATCGCCCATTCCCTGGAGCCTTTGCTCCAGCTCTGGGAGACGCTCCCGGGTGGCGAGCTCAATTTCCCGCCCGACTACCCGAAGATGCCCGGGGAGCCGCCGCGGGTGCAGCCGTCTCGGAAGGTCGCCGAAAACTGGGACTGAAGGCGCTTCAGGCGGCCATCTGCGACAGCAGGCACTCGCGCGGAGGCTTGTCCTCGCGCCAGCGGAGGATCTTCGTGCCGTGGCGGATCCGGCCGCCGCTGGCGTGGTCGAAGGTGACCTCGACGACCAGTTCAGGCCGCAGCGCGATCCACTCGAGCTCACGCTCGCTCTGCCAGCGGCTCGGGTCGCCATGCCCGCGGTCTCCGGTCTCATACGGCGCCAGCCGCTCTACCAGCGCGCGTTTCTCACGGGCCCGCAACCCCGACGAGTGCCCGACGACGTGGAGCTCACCCGCCGGGTCGTACAACCCCAGGATCAGCGAGCCAACGGTCCCCTCCTCCTTGCCGGGCCGGTAACCAACGACGACGGCGTCGATCGTCCGCACGCGCTTGACCTTGACCATTCCGGTCCGCTCGCCAGGGCGGTAGGGAGCCCCGGCGTCCTTCGCGACGACCCCCTCGCCAGAGCGAAGCCACGGCTCAGCCGCAGCGGCCTCGGCGACCAACGGCGTCAGCGCGATCCCATCCAACCCCAGCTCCTCCAGCAGCAGGCGGCGCTGCGCCAGCGGCCGGTCGAGGAGCGAATCGTCGCCGCTCGCCAGGAGGTCGAAGGCTACATAGCGGGCGGGAGTTTGCTCGGCGAGCATCGCGACCCGCGAGGCGGCCGGATGCAGCCGCTGCTGAAGCGCACCGAAATCCTCGCCGCCGCCGTCGGAGGCGATCACGATCTCGCCATCCAACACATACCTCCCAACAGGGAACACGAGCTCGGGGAAGTAGCGCAGCAGCGGCCGGGACCCGCGTGATTGCAGGTATACCTCGTCGCCGTCGACGAACGCGATCGCGCGGAAGCCGTCGTATTTCGGCTCGTACACCCACTGATCGCCGATCGGCAGCTCTGGCCTGCCCCGGGCGAGTTGGGGCTCGACTGGTGGCGTCAGCGGCAACGACATCGAGGCGATCCTAGTGGTCCTGACCGGAAGTGATGCTGTCCCTCCCGCGCCGCGGCACCTCCAGACGTCGCCACCGAAGCAGCGGCCGTTTACGATCAGGAGGATGGCGCACGCGACCGATGCCGAGGAGGAATACCTCCAGAGCCTGTACTGGCTGTTCGAGGCCGGCCTGCCGATGACCGCCGCCAACCTCGGCCGCGCAATGCAACTGTCGGCTCCGACGGTCTCGGAGATGGTTGGGCGACTGGAGCGCGACGGCTACATCACGCGCAGTGCCGAGCGAGTGATCAGCTTCACCGAATCCGGGCGCGGCGACGCAGAGCGGATCGTCAGCCGCCACCGGATGATCGAGCGGTTCCTGACCGACGTGGTCGGGGTGCCCTGGGACGAGGTTCACGAGGAGGCAGAGCACCTCGAACACGCGATGACGCCCCGTTTTGAGGCCTACGTCCGCGGGACGGTCGGCGAGGCCGAGACCTGCCCTCACGGCCACCCGATCCGTGTCGGCCAGCGGGCAGACGGCGTCCCGTTGGCCGACTGCGAGGTGGGCGCGGCGGTCACGATCCTGCGTTTCGAAAATGAAGCGGAGGACCTGCTCCACTACCTGAAGGACTCCGGCCTCGAACCAGGACTGAGGGGCACGGTCGCGGTCAAGGACGACGACCAGATCACGGTCGCTGCCGACGGCCACACCGCGACGGTGACGACCAGCGTGGCCGAGACGGTGTCGGTCAGTGCCGAACCCTCGCCGCCACCGAGGGTCGCCCTGCCGGAGCAGCTCGTGCTCGCTCGCCATCGTTACGGCCGCTGAGCCCGTCGGCCGGCCGCCCCGGGGCGATCCCCGATCGCCCCGGCTGGCCTCGAAAGCACATGTGAGCGATCCCACAAACTGGTTAGATGGCCCTGTACAATGCGCCCAGCGTGGTTGTGAGCGCTCTCATTTCGGTGAGCCGGCGACGTTTTCCACATGGTCAGCGCCAGTTCCAGGACCCGGTGATTTGCTTGCGGAGGAGGATCTCCGCCAACCGCGAGCGCTGGGGGCCCACCGCGTGACTCCACGTGCAACGCAGCCGTAGTTCCAAGCAGCAGAGGAGAGTGAAAACGATGCTGTCCAGCACGGCTACCCACCCCAGGCTCGCGTACGCGCCTGGGGCTTCTCTCACCCCCGTTCCCAGGCGCCGCCGGTTCACGGGTGCCAAGCGCTGGGTCATCGCGACCCTTGGCGGTTTTGCCGGGGTCGCAGCGTCACTTGGCGGCGCTGCCGTGGCCAATGCCGCGACGACGCCGACGCTCGTCGTTGATGCGAGCTCAGCGCTGCGTCCGGTGACGCACGTCGCGTCCGGAGGGCTGTACGGGCTCGCGATGGACAACCTCCCGAGCGAGCAGGTCGTCGCGGCGCTGCATCCCAACACGTTCGTGCAGATGGCGCCGGACGGCGGCCAGCTGCCCAACGGCGAGACCGCACCGGGCGGAGACGTCCTGCAGGTGCTGAAGCTCGCGCATGAGGTCGGCGCGAAGGTCGTCGTCAGGATGCCTGATTGGTTCCCGACCTTCCCCTACAGCGCCTCAGGGCCGATGACGCTGAGTGCATGGGACGCGGAGGTAGACACCCAGGTCGCGTTGGTCGAGAACTCCCCGTACGCCTCCAGCGTCGCCGCGTGGGCGCCGTGGAACGAACCCGACGCCAACTGGACCGGATCGATCACCGCCGACGACGGCACGCCGCTCAACTTCAACACCTTCTGGCAGAACACCTACAACGAGATCCGCAAGGACGACCCGGGCGCCGTGATCCAGGGACCCAGCTTCTCCCGGTTCGGCAGCGGCGCCTGCTCCGGCGCGAGGGAAGCCTCGACGAGAGGCGCCGACTGCACCTCGATCCAGGCCTTCCTGCAGTTCGCACAGAGCACCAACACGGTGCCGAACATCATCTCCTGGCACGAGTTGTCCGGGCAGGGGGTCATCCAGGGCGACGTGGCTACCTACCGCGCGTTTGAGAGCTCTGTGATCGGCGAGACGTTGCCGATCGCGATCGAGGAGTACGGCGAGCCGAGCGAGGTCGGAATCCCGGGAGCCATGGCCGGGTACATCGCGAAGTTCGAGCGCACCGGCGTTCACGACGCAGAGATCGCGTTCTGGAACGAGTACGGCTCGCTCGGCGACACGCTAACCGGGACGGGCGGATCGCCAAACGGTGCGTACTGGCTGTACAAGTGGTACGCGGACATGACCGGCAACATGCTGAGCACCACGCCTACGAACCTGCCCGCTAATTCCACCTTCGACGGCTTCGCCTCGGCGACCGCGGACGGGCGGAAGCTGAGCGTCGTCTTCGGCGGCAATGCCGGCAATGAGGACGTGACGCTCAACAACCTGAACTCCCTGAACCTCGGCAGTCAGGTCAATGTGTCTGTCCAGTACGCCCCATCGTTCGGGCGCACCACGCCCGTCGCCGGACCGCTGACGCTGTCCAACACGACGGAGACCGTTACCGACGGCACCCTGACGGTACCGATCGACGCGCAGAACGCGACCAACGGTTACCGGATCGTTGTGACACCAGGGCTCCAGACTCCGGGGAACCTGTCTGGCACCTATCGCCTCGGCAACTTGGGCAGCGGACTTCAGCTCACCCCGGTGAACAACTCCGGCAAGGCCGGGACGGCGCTCCAGCAGGCCTCGAGCCGCGGCAACTCCAACCAGGAGTGGAACCTGAGGTCGGTGGGCTCGGGCGAGTACACGATCCAGAACGACGGCAAGGGCCTGTTCCTCGGAACGGACTCAACCGCCAGCGGCGCCGGCGTCAGCCTCCAGAAGAGCGGATCCGCGGCGAACGATCGCTGGCAGCTCACTCCCGACGGCAGCGGCCACGTGACGATCACCAACGTCGGCACCGGCTTCTCGCTCGGGATCGTCGACCGCAGCACTGCCCAGTCCGCGGCGGCGATCCAGACCCAGGCGGGAGTTCCCACCCCCGTCTGCACCGCAACCGAACACCGTACTGCCGGAGTATTCGGGAACGCCGTATCACTGTGCGGCAGCGGTGAGTACGTCAACCTCCCACCAAACATCGTCCAGGGCATCACGGGCGACTGGTCGATCTCGGCCTGGGTCAAGCCACAGTCCAACACCATGTGGTCACGCGTGTTCGACTTCGGCAGCGGGACGACGAGCTACATGTACCTCACCGTTGACAACGCCGGCGGCGACCTCCGCTTCGCGATCTCGAACGGAGGCCCCGGCGCGGAGCAGGCCATCAACTCGAGCTTCCCGATCGACACGTTCGGCCAGGACAACAACCCGTTCCCGGTCGGCCAGATCGGCACGAGCAGCGCCAGCACCTTCGCACCGAGCTTCGCCAACTCGTCCGCAAACCTGCTGCCGTTGGACAAGTGGTCGCTCGTCACAGTGACCGTGTCCGGGACCACGGGGACGCTGTACGTGAACGGAACCGCCGTAGGTAACAACACCGACATCACGCTGCACCCCAGCTCACTCGGCCCGACCGACCAGGACTGGCTCGGCCGCTCGGAGTTCGGCGATCCGTCCTTCCATGGGGCGTTTGACGATTTCAACATCTACAACACGGCATTGACCTCCTCCCAGGTCGTCGCCATGGCTAACGGACGCAGGCCCGGTGACGGGAACGTCGCCCATTACACATTCAACGAGGCCACCGGAGCTGCTGCGGCGGACTCGTCGGGTAACGGTCAAAACGCGACGATCGTCTCGCCGCCGCCTTCGGCCGGCGCGACCGGCCCCCGTGTGGCCGGTGAGATCGGCAACGCCCTCCAGCTGAACGGGAATGACGAATACGTCCAGCTCCCCGACGGCATCGTCAGCGGGCTGCACGACTTCACCATCTCGACCTGGGTCAACCCCACCGCCAACCTGCCGTGGTCGAGGATCTTCGACTTCGGCAACGGTACGAACGACTTCATGTTCATGACGCTCAGCTCAGGCGGCGGTCCGCTGATCTTCTCCGACGCCACTCCCACCAACCCTGGCCAAACGCTCACCGCCCCGGGCCAACTGCCGCTGAACACGTGGTCGCACGTCGCCGTCACGCTGTCCGGTACAACCGGAACGCTGTACGTGGACGGGCAGCCGGTAGCCACCAACGACAACATGGTCGTGAACCCGTCCGATCTGGGCGTTACCACCCAGAACTGGATCGGTCACTCGCAGTTCCCCGCTGACCCGTTCCTCGACGCAGCCGTGGACGACTTCCAGATCTACGACCACGCGCTCTCCGCCAGCGACATCGCCGGGCTGGCCTCCGGCCAGCCAGGTGCAGGCAACGTCGCCGACTACAAGTTCGACGAAACGGGCGGGCCGATCGCACTCGATTCGTCGGGCAACGGCAACAACGCCTCGATCATCGGCACCACGACTGAGGTGGGCGCCTCAGCTGATCAGTTCTGGGGGCTGGACCCAATCAGTCGTAGATTCGTCGGGCAACGGCAACGACGCCACGATCAGCGGCACACGACTGAGCTCGGGAACGTAGGCAGGTAACCAATAGGACGTCCTTGGCGGCTGGCCGACCATTCGTTTCGGCCAGCCGCCCCGGGCAGCCGGCGAAAGGCTCAGACGACGCCGGCGCCGGCGCCGGCGGTCACTGCCTGGTAGGCGTCGGCCAGCCTCGCGACGCCCTCCTCGATCTCCTCGGGCGTGACGCCGGCATAGGCGAGCCGTAGGCTCGACTCCCCGCCCTCGAGCACGAAGTCGGTCCCCTTGACGAACTGAACGCCTCTCTCGGAGGCCGCCTCGGCCAGCGCGCTGACGTCGGTTCCCCGCGGGAGCTCGACCCACAGGAAGTAACCACCCTGCGGCCGGACAAAGCGGGCGTCCGGGAGCTCGCGCTCGAGCGCGTCGCAGAGCACAGCCGCGCGCTCGCGCAGCGCCGCCTTGACCGTCTCGATCGAGGCATCGATCCTGCCCGACCGGGCGAACTGGTTGACGATTCCCTGCGCGACCATGTTCGGCGAGATATAGGTCCAGGTCGCGAGCTTGACGATCCTGGCGATCAGTTCCTCGGGCCCGACCAGGTAGCCGACGCGGATGCCGGGGCAGACCGTCTTTGAGAACGACGAGGCGTAGACCACGTTCTCCGGGTCCATCGCGACCATCCGCTCGAGCGGCTCGCCCTCGAATCGCAGGGCGACGTAGGGGTCATCCTCGAACACGATGAACTCGTGCGCGCGGGCCAGCTCCAGCAGCCGCTCGCGCTTGGGGGCCGACAGCGTGTACCCCGCCGGGTTCTGGAAGTTCGGGATGATGTGAGCGAACTTCGGCCGCGCCCCGGCGACCAGCACCCGCTCCAGCGCCGCCACGTCGATCCCGTCGGGCTCGAGCTCGACCATCCGCACGTCGGCGCCGAGGTTGCGCAGCGACAGCAGCGTGCGATCGTAGGTGGGCAGCTCGGTGATCACCGTGTCACCGGCTGAGACGAGCGCGTCGAACAGAAAAGCATCTGCCTGCATCGAGCCGTTCGTAACGACCACGCGTTCCGGCGGGACGCCGTGCTGCTCGGCGATCCACTCGCGCAGCGGCCGGTAGCCGACCGCCGTGCCGTAGCCGGTGAGACCGGCCGGGTCCTCGCGGAACGCGCGATCCGCCGCCTCGCGCAAGCCCTCGACGTCGACTATGTCAAGCGACGGGGCGCCGCGAGTGAAGGAGATGGTCGCCACGGATCAGAGGGTACGTTGTTCGCGCGCGCTTGGTTCCGCTGCTGGTCCCGCTGGACCAGCAGCGTAGAAAACCGCTCCTCAGGCCGTGGCTCCGAGCGTCGCCATCGCGATCTCGGCGACCTGCGTCGGTGTGCGGCCCACCCGCACACCCTTGGCCTCGAGCGCCTCGGCCTTGGCCGCGGCGGTTCCGCGCGAGCCGGAGACGATCGCGCCCGCGTGCCCCATCGTCTTGCCGGGAGGCGCCGTGAAGCCGGCGATGTAGCCGACCACCGGCTTGGTCACGTGCTCGGCGATGAAGTCCGCCGCGCGCTCCTCGGCGTCACCGCCGATCTCGCCGCAGATCACGATCAGCTCGGTCTCGGGGTCGGCTTCGAACAGCCTGACGATGTCGATGAAGTCGCTGCCGGGCACCGGATCGCCGCCGATCCCGACGATCGACGAATTGCCGAAGCCGCTGCGAGCCAGCTCGTTGCCAATCTGGTAGGTCAGCGTTCCAGATCGCGACACCACGCCGACGTTGCCCTCCTTGAAGAAGGAGGCCGGAATGATGCCGACGCTGGCCTTGCCGGGCGACAGGACGCCGGGGCAGTTTGGGCCGATCAGGCGAGCGCGAGCGTTCTTCTTGATCGTGTTGAAGACTCGCAGCTCGTCGTGCGCGGGGATCCCCTCGGTGATCGCGATGATCAGCTCGATCCCGGCGTCCTCGGCTTCGAGGATCGAGTCGGCGGCGAACCGCGGCGGAACGAAGATCATCGCCGTGTTGGCGCCCTGCTGGTCGACCGCATCGCGCAGGGTGTTGAAGACCGGGATCCCGTCGACGCTCTGGCCGCCCTTGCCGGGAGTCACGCCGGCGACGACCTGGGTCCCATAGTCGCGGTTGCGCAGCGTGTGGAAGGTGCCCTCGCGCCCAGTGATCCCGGTGGTGACCAGGCGCGTCGAGGTGTCGACGAGGATGCTCACGCTGCCGGGGCGGGCGCGGTCGCGAGCTCGACGACTTTTGCGGCGGCGCCGTCCATCGTCGACTCGGTGTGGACGTTTGGGAGCGCGGCGTCGGCGAGCAGCGCCCGGCCCTCCTCGCCGTTGGTGCCGTCGAGCCGAACGACGAACGGCACGGTCGGGCTGATCTGGTGAAAGGCCTCGATCAGCCCGCGCGCGACCTCATCGCAACGGGTGATCCCGCCGAAGATGTTGAACAGAACCGCCTCCACCTTGTCGTCGGAGAGGATCACCTCGACCGCGCTGGTGATCGCATCCGCCTTCGAGCCGCCGCCGGCGTCGAGGAAGTTCGCCGGCGCCCCTCCGGCTTCGGCGACAACGTCCAGCGTCGACATCGACAGCCCGGCGCCGTTGGCGAGGATGCCGATGTTGCCGTCGAGCTTGACATAGGTGAGTCCGCGCTCCTTGGCCATCCGCTCCTGCGGATCCTCCTTGGAGGGGTCGCGCAGCTCGGCGTTGGCGGGGTGCCGGAAGAGCGAGTTGTCATCGAGCGTGACCTTCGCATCAAGCGCCTTGACGGTTCGCTCCGGCGTGACGATCAGGGGGTTGACCTCGACCAGCGTCGCCTCCTCGGCGATGAACACTTCGTAGAGCTTCCGGAGCAGCTCGCCGACCGGCCGGACGACGTCGGCGTCGACGCGCGCCTCGAAGGCGAGCCGGCGGCCGTGGAAGTCTTGGAAACCGAGCAGCGGGTCGACGTGCAGCCGCGCGATCGCGTCTGGGTCCTCATCGGCGACCTGTTCGATGTCCATCCCGCCCTTCGTCGAGAGCATCACCAGCGGCGCCTTGGCGCTGCGATCGAAGATCACCGAGGCGTAGTACTCGGACTCGATCTCCGAGGCGCCCTCGATCCACAGCTCGTAGACCGTCAGTCCACGGATGTCCATCCCCAGGATCGCGTCCGCGTGCCGGCGCGCGTCCGCCGCGTCGCGGGCGATTTTGATGCCGCCAAGCTTCCCGCGCCCGCCGATCTGCACCTGCGCCTTGATTGCGCAGGGATACCCGATCTCCTCTGCGGCGGCGACCGCTTCCTCGACCGAACGCGCCGGCTTGCCGGCAGGGACCGGTACTCCGTGCCTCGCAAACAGCTGCTTGCCCTGATACTCGAGGAGATCCATCGCGGCGGACTGTAATGCAACCGCCTGAGCGCCGGGTCAAGCACTGCTTGCATGAGGGCTCTCATCAGGCCGACCCAAGGGCGGGTCGCGGCCGTTCCGTGGCATCATGAGGCGCCGCATGGCGATTCCGAAACAGATCACGTTCGTAACGTTCGATGTTTACGGCACCCTGATCGACTGGGACGCTGGCGCGTACGACGCTTTCACCAAGGAAGCCGCGAGAGACGGCTTCACGATCGAGCACGACGAACTGGTGCCGCTGTTCCACTCCGTCCAGCAGCAGATCGAGGCGGGGTCATATGAGCTCTATGCCGAGGTGCTGCGCCGCACCGCGGTGCAGATAGCCAGGGACCTCGGCTGGCCGCTCGAGCCTTCTCGATCCGGTTTCCTGCCCGAATCGGTGCAGCGCTGGCCACCGTTCAAGGAGACGAACCCGGTCCTCCAAAAGATCGCCAAGAAGTACAGCATCGGCCTGATCTCCAATATCGACGACAAGCTCCTGGGCCAAACCCGTCGCCACATCCCGCAGGACTTCGATCTCGTCGTCACGGCCCAGCAGGTTCGCTCCTACAAGCCCGATCCGGCCCATTTCACCGAGTGCGAGCGCAGGATCGGCGGCAAGAAGGGCTGGGTCCACATCGCCGCCAGCTACTACCACGACGTCGAACCCTGCCTGAAGAAGAAGATCCCGGTGATCTGGGTGAACCGTACCGGCCAGACGCTCGAATCGGGCCAGAAGAAGCCCGACGCAGAAGTCAAGAGCCTCAAGGAAGCGGCGAAGCTCATCGACGTGACGTGAGCCGCGGACCGACCGCCATCCGGTCATGAGAGCGCTGGCGGTCGACCCGGACGTGATCGTGGTCGTCAGCGCCATCTGGCAGACGACCTGCACCGCGGTGCGAGCGAGCGAGGAAGGATTCGTGATCGATTCGCCCGTGCTCCCGGACGAGCTCGACGCGCTGCATTCGCTGATGGAACAGGCGGGCTTCCCGGCCAGTGGGCTGCTCGTTACCCACGGCGACTGGGACCACCTGCTGGGCCGGCTCGCGTTCCCGGAGGCGACGCTCGGCGCCGGCGTGCCGACCGCACAACGCCTGGCCGCCGAGCCCGGCGTGGCGCAGCGCGCACTGCGAGCGTTTGACGAGGAGCACTACGTCGAGGGCCGCCGGCCGCTCGGGCTCGCCGGGATCCAGGAGCTGCCCGTCCCCGGCAAGCTGTCGATCGGCGATGACGGCGCCGAGCTCGAACTGCATCCAGCCAACGGGCACACCGACGACGGGACGATCTTCTGGCTTCCGTGGCTGGCGGTGCTCGTGTGCGGCGATTACCTGTCGCCGGTCGAGATCCCGATGATCGGGAAGCGAGGCTCCGCGGATGCCTATGTGGAGACGCTGAAGCAGCTCTCGGGCCTCGTCGAGAGGGCCGTCACCGTCATCCCTGGGCACGGCGCGCCGCTCGACGGCGAACGGGCACGTCGCATCCTCGAGGAGGATGTGAAGTACGTGGGCGGGATCATCGAAGGGAACGATGCGCCATTGCCCGAGGGCCGCAGAAGTCCTCGCCAGCGCGAGATCCATGCCGCCAACCTCGCGACCCTCGTGTGACCGTCGGTACTAGTCGCCGGAGGTGATCACTGCGAGCGTGTCGCCGGTCGCGACCGAGGCACCGACTGCGAAGGGCAGCTCAGTCACGGTCCCGGAGCGGTGAGCCGTGATCTCGTTCTCCATCTTCATCGCCTCGATCACGCAGATCAGCGCACCCTCCTGCACGACGGCGCCGGGCTCGACCGAGACCTTCAGGACCGTCCCCTGCAGCGGGGAGACGAGCGTGTCGCCCGAGCCGCCGGCGCCCGACGATGAACGTCCAGCGCGCCGCGGCGCCGGCCGGGCGCCGGTGGGAACTCGGGCGAGCGACGTCGCGGCCGCTCCGTCCAGGCCCGGCGGTCCGATTACCCGGACCTCGAACCGCTTGCCCGAAACCTCCACCGTGTACTCCTGCTCGAGCTTCTCGTCCAAGGGCTCGCCGACCGGCGCTCCGGGTCCGAACGCCAGCGCCTTCAGCCACTGCCGGTCCTCGACGAGGTCTCGGCAGGTCTCAGCATTCGCCCACTGAGGCGTCTGCAGCAGCGCTTGGTGGAAGGGCACGAGCGTTTTCAGATCGCCGATCTCGAACTCTGAGAGCGCCCGCAGCATCCGTTTCGTCGCCTGCTGGCGGTCGACGTCCCAGACGATCAGCTTCGCGAACATCGGGTCATACATCGGCGAGACCTCAGACCCCGGGCCAACCCCAGAGTCGACTCTCACCCCGGGTCCCGCCGGCTCGCGATAGGACCCGATCCGACCCGGCGCCGGCGCAAAATTCTTCGACGCGTCCTCGGCGTTGATCCGGCACTCGATCGCGTGCCCGCGTAACACCATGTCCTCCTGCGAGTAGGACAACGGCTCGCCGGCCGCGACCCGGATCCCCTCCTTGACGATGTCGATCCCGGTCACCATCTCGGTCACGCAGTGCTCGACCTGCACCCGCGTGTTCATCTCCAAGAAGAAGTACTCGCCCTCCTGCAGAAGGCCCTCGATCGTTCCCGCCCCCGTGTAGCCAACCGCGCCCGCGGCGTCCACGGCGATCTGGCCGATTCTTGAACGCAGCTCCGGTGAGACCGCCGGCGCCGGCGCCTCCTCGATCAGCTTCTGATGGCGACGCTGCACCGAACAATCCCGCTCCCCGAGATGGATCACGTTCCCATGCCGATCCGCCAGCACCTGCACCTCGACGTGGCGCGGGTCGGGCAAGTAGCGCTCCAGATACACCGTCGCGTCGGAGAAGAACTTCTCCCCCTCCCGCGACGCGCCCTCAAAAGCAGCCTCGAGCTCGTCCTCGGACAGCGCGACCCGAAACCCCTTGCCACCACCGCCACCGGCGGCCTTCACCGCCACCGGAAAGCCAATCTGTTCACCGATCACCCGACGCGCATCCGCGACCGTCTGGACGGGCGCGGTCGTCCCCGGCACGATCGGGACCCCGGCCGCCGCCATCAACTCCCGCGCCCGTGTCTTGGAGCCCATCGCCTCGATCGCCGACGGCGGCGGGCCAACGAACGTGATCCCATGCGCCTCTATCGCGGCGGCAAACGCCGCGTTCTCGGCCAGGAAGCCGTACCCCGGATGCACGGCCTCCGCGCCCGAGCGCTCGATCGCCTCGAGTAACCGCTCGACACTCAGGTACGACTCCGTCGCCGGGCCGGGACCGATCAGGTAGGCCTCGTCCGCTCGGCGCACATGAACCGCGTCGCGGTCGAGCTCCGAGTAGACGGCGACGGTCGCGATCCCCAGCTCCTCGCAGGCGCGAATCACGCGCACCGCGATCTCCCCCCGATTCGCGATCAAGAGCTTTGAGAACACGCGGCGGAGGACTTTAGAGCCCTTTAGTGCCTACAGACCTTTTCATTTAGAATCCGCCCCCGTGAGCACGCTCCCAGAGGTGCGCGGCACAGCGCGAGTTGGGGAGCGCGTTCGCAGGCCGAATCGGTTGCGCAGCCCCGAGCTGCTCGACCTGGCTGACAGGCTGCGCTACCCGCTTGCCGTCTACGCGATCTCGCGGGCGCTGTACCTGCTGATCGCGCTAGCCGATCTGGTCGTGCGTGGCGGCTCGATCGCGGGCGCGGTATCCAACTGGGACGGCAAGTGGTACCTGCTGACGGTCACCTACGGGTACCCGCACACGATCTGGCACCTGCAGGACACACTCGGATTCCTGCCGCTGTTCCCGATGGTGATGTGGGTGGTCGCGCGGCCGTTCTACGCCGTCGGCCTTGGGCTCGCCACGAGTTACATCCTCGCCGGGGTGATCACCGCGTTGGTCACCGGCGCGATCGCGACCGTGTTGCTCGGGCGCCTTGCCCAGCGCTGGTGGGGAGAGGCGGCGTCGCGCCGAGCCGTCCTGTTCTTCTGCCTGTTCCCCGGAACGATCGTGTTCTCGATGATCTACACCGAGGGACTGCTGCTGGCGCTGGTGGCAGGCGCGATCCTCGCGGTCGAGCGGCGTCGCTGGCTGACAGCCGGGATCCTCGCCGGGTTCGCGACGGCGGTCGGACCGGTGGCGACGGCGATCATCCCCGCGCTCGCCATCGTCGCACTGCTCGAGATCCGCCGCCACGGCTGGCACGACCGAGAGGCGCGGCGCGCGTTGCTTGCCCCGTTGCTGGCACCGGCCGGGTTGATCGGCTTCGGCGCGTTCCTGTGGGCATGGACCGGGAGCCCGTTTGCGTCCTACAGCACGCAGAAATCGAGCTGGGGATGGCAGGAGTCGAGCTCGCCGACCGCGATCCCGCGAGAGGCAAGCAAGCTGTTCAACCAGATCACGAGTTTCACCTTCCACCACCCGGGGATCGACCTCAACCTGCTGTCCGGCCTCGTCGGAACCGCATTCCTGTTGTACGCGCTGTGGCGGCTCTGGCACTGGCGCTCGGCGGTGTCGCTCGTCGCGCTGCTGTGGACCGTGGGCGTCGGGGTGCTGACTCTCACCTCGGCGAACGTGCCGCCGAACCCCCGGATGCTGATCTGCGCCTTCCCAGCAGTGCTGGTCGTCGGCGCCGAGGCCGCGGGGCGCAAGCAGAGGCGGCTGCTCATCTGGACGGTCCTGCTGACCGTCGCGATGAGCATGGGCACCTTCGTCGGCAACGGGCTGCGACCATAAGGGTCCGTCCTACGGACCCCTAAGACGTCCGCCGCACGAACCTGTACACGTGTACCTGCGCGGAGTATCCGAAACGCTGCAGCGTGGGCCCCCCGTAGATGTTGCTGAGCTGGCTGAGGAGACCCAGGTAGCGTAGGTAGTGGCGCAGTGACGTCGCCGGACCGTATGGCTGCCCTTCATGACTCGTGATCAACCAGAGCCGCGGACAGCGGGCGGCCACCTGGTTCGGGTCCCTTAGCGAGGCATATTTTTCGACGTACGGCCGCACCTGCGACCACGGGGTCGTCGGAAGCACCGGGATCAGACCAGCACCCTCCGCCGAGCCGCCGAGGTAGTAGTCGAAGGGCGTCCGCCCGTCCTCGGGGTAGAACGCGACGCAGGCCGGGTCGGCGCGGGTCGCTGCCAGAACGTAACTGGTGGCCGCGTGCCAATCCTCCGGTGAGACGCCATAGGTCGGGACGATCTGCAGGGCTCGAAGCGCCAGCAGCGCGCCGAGTGTCGCAAGGCCTGCGCCGCGCGGCAGGCTCGGGTGCCAGAAGCCCCAGCCGAGCAGCAACGCCAGCGCCGGAATCAACAGGATCGCGGCCCGCGAGAGCTCTATTGGCTCGCCAACGAGCCCCGCGGCCAGGGCGAGAATCGCCGGGACGAGCAGCCACGAGGTGGGAACGATCAGCGCCACGGCGTGCCGGCCTGATCGCTCGCGGATCACTCTTACCGCCGCGACCAGCGCAGCCGCCAGCAACACACCGGTAAGCGCGACCGCCACGATGGTCGTGGGGGTTCGGTTGAAGTTGGGGGAAAACCCGGCCGAGGTCAACGTCACCGCCGCTTGGCCAAGCGTCGTGGTGCCCAGCTTCGGAACCCAGAACAACTGTCGTGAGCCCCGGTTCAGTGCCAGCACGAGCAACGGCATGGACAGCACCGCAACCGCGGCCAGGCAGCCGACGATCACCCGTGCGCGGTCCCGGAAGACGGCTAGCACGAGCAGCAGCTGGGCCGCAGCGAGCAGTAGCGAGTCGAAGCCCACGTAGACCGCCGTCAGCGTCGTGAGTCCGTAGGCTGCAACCGCGCCGGCGCAAGGCCGCTGTCCGGGAGGCGTCCGCAGAATCGCGACCAGAGCCGTAAACGAGCCCGCACCTAGCGCGGCCATCAACGAGTACCCCCGGGCATCCTGGCCCCAGAAGATGAGCGGCAGGCTGACGGCGGTCAGCGCGCCGGCAGTTAGAGCGATCCGGCGGTCGGCGAACAGTCGCAGCGCGAGCGCGGCGACGATCGCCGCGGTGAGTGCGTCCGCGATCAGCGACGGCAACCGGATCGCGATCGCGCCATCGCCGAACCAGGCGATCACCTGGTGCGTCAGGAGGTAGTAGGCGAGCATGTTGCCGCCGTCGTGGGCGATTCCGTGCCAGAGCGCTGAACCGTGCTGGGAGGCGATTGCGACCGTCGCTCCCTCGTCGAGCCAAAGACTGCGGGTAGCGAGCTCGATCGCGCACAGCGCCGCGGCCAGCAGGGCAGGGAGCGCGATCGTCAGCTGGTCGGCTCCCAGTCGCCGCGGGCCGGGAGGGAGAGGGACATCGCGGCCGAGCCGGTCGCTGCGGCCGATTACGGCCCGCTCGGCCTCTTCAGTGGCAGCTGGGCTGGTGATGATCCGGAGCACCGCCCGTAGGTTGTACCGGGTCGACCACCCTCCAGGCCCTCTGGGCGCGGGTGCTGGCGGCCCGGGCTGGCGTTCCTACGGCTACCGGGCCGCGCGGATCATCCCAGCGCCGACGGTGTCGTTTGTCGACTCGTCGATCAGGATGAAGCTGCCCGTGGTGCGGTTGTCCGCGTAGGAGTCGAAGACGAGCGGCGAGGAGGCACGAAGCCGAACGCTGCCGATCTCGTTGAGCGCGAGCTCGGTCGCCTCGTGATCGTGAATCAGCGTGTTGACGTTGACCCTGTACTCCAACTCCTCGACGACAACCCGGGCTGATTTCGTCGTCTGCTTGATCGCGTAACGCGTTCCCGGACGCAGCGGCGACTCGCTCATCCAGCAGACGGTCGCCTCGAGCTCCCGCGCGAGCTGCGGGCCGTCGTCGGCGCCGACGATCATGTCTCCGCGCGAGACATCCAGCTCGTCCGCAAGACGCAGTGTCACGGACATCGTCGGGAACGCCACCTGCAGTTCGCCGTCGTAGGAGTCGATCGAGCTGATCCGAGTGCGGCGGCCGCTCGGCAGGACGACGACGTCGTCACCGGGCCGGAGCACGCCGCCTGCCACCTGGCCCGCGTAACCGCGGTAATCATGGTGCTCATCGGCCATCGGCCGGATCACCCACTGCACCGGAAAGCGCGCCTCAGCGAGGTTGCGTTCCGAGGCGATCACCACATGCTCGAGGTGATAGAGCAACGGTGGCCCGTCGTACCAGAGCATCTGCTGCGAGCGCTGCACCACGTTGTCGCCATTCAGCGCCGACATCGGGATGAACGTGATGTCCGGGATCGAAAGCCGCGATGCCCAACCGCTGAGCTCGTCGACGATCGCATCGAACGCTTCCTCCGAATAGCCAACCAGGTCCATCTTGTTGACCGCCACGACCAGGTGCGGAATCCGCAGCAGCGACGCGATGTACGCGTGACGCCGGGTCTGCTCACTCACTCCCTTGCGGGCATCGACCAGCACGATCGAAACGTCGGCCGTGGAAGCGCCGGTGACCATGTTGCGTGTGTACTGCTCGTGGCCGGGCGTGTCAGCGATGATGAACTTGCGTCCGTGACGGGCGTGCGGCGTGTCCCCGTTCTCGCTGCCCACCTCGGCGGCAACGCCAGTCTGGAAGTAGCGGTACGCGACATCGATCGTGATCCCCTGCTCGCGCTCGGCGCGCAGGCCGTCGGTCAGCAGGGCCAGGTTCAGATAGCCGTCGCCTCGCCGTTCGGAGGTCCTGGCCACGTGCTCGAGCTGGTCCTCAAGGATCGCCTTGGAATCGTGCAGTAGCCGCCCGATCATCGTCGACTTGCCGTCATCGACCGAGCCTGCGGTGGCAATCCGCAGGAGCTTGCTTCTGGGCTTCACGTTCTCGTCGTCGTCGTCGGCGAGCTCGCGGTCAAACGCGGCATAGGTGCTCAAAAGTACCCCTCCCGCTTGCGATCCTCCATCGCCGCCTCGGTCACCCGGTCGTCCGCTCTGGTCTCTCCGCGCTCGGTGATCCGAGTGGCGGCGATCTCCGAGACGACGTCGGGCAGGGTGGTTGCGGTCGAACGGACCGCGCCCGTGCAGGTCATGTCGCCGACGGTCCGGTATCGGACCGATGCCTCGAACGGGGTCTCGCCCTCGATCAGCTCGACGTGGGGGTTGAGCGCATACAGCATCCCGTCGCGTTCGAACACCTGGCGGGTGTGCGCGTAGTAGATCGATGGCACCTCAAGCTCCTCTGTGGCGATGTACTGCCAGACGTCGAGCTCCGTCCAGTTGGAGATCGGAAACACCCGGACGTGCTCGCCGCGCCGGATCCTGCCGTTGTACAACGACCACAGCTCCGGCCGCTGGCTCTTGGGGTCCCACTGGCCAAAGTCGTCGCGGAACGAGAACACACGCTCCTTCGCGCGCGCACGCTCCTCGTCCCGGCGCGCACCACCGAACGCGGCATCGAAGCCGTGCTCGGCGATCGCGTCCAACAGCGTCGTTGTCTGCAGGCGGTTGCGCGACGCCCGCGGACCGGTCTCCTCGCGGACGCGGCCGGCGTCGATCGAGTCCTGGACACTGGCGACTATCAGGCGCTCACCAAGTTGTTCGACCAGCCGATCGCGGAACTCGATCACCTCGGCGAAGTTATGGCCGGTGTCGACGTGCATCACCGGGAACGGGAAGCGGCCGGGCCGGAAGGCCTTCTCGGCCAAGCGCATCAGCACGAGCGAGTCCTTGCCGCCACTGAACAGGAGCACCGGTCGCTCGAACTCGGCGGCGACTTCCCTCATGATGAAGATCGATTCGGCCTCCAGCGCCTCGATGTGGGACAGCTCGTAGGCGGTCGACGTCTCGTCGAGCTGGCGGCTCATATGTGGAGCCCGCACTCGGTCTTCTCTTCGCCGGCCCAACGACCCTCACGGCCGTCGCCCGGCAGCGTGCACGGCGCGCAGCCGATCGATGCGTATCCATGATCGTGGAGCGGGTTGTAGGGAAGGTCGTGCGCGAAGATGTAGCGCCAGAGATCCTTTTCGGTCCAGTCGGCCAGCGGATTGAGCTTCCAGATGCCTCGCCGCGAGTCGAGCTCGAGTTTGGCCGCACGGGCTCGCGTCGGCGCCTGATCCCGGCGGATGCCCGTGACCCAGGCATCAACGTCGACGAGGGCATGCTCCAGGGCGTCGACCTTGGCCTGTCCGCAGCAGTGCTCACGCGTCCATGGGGCCCCCGCGCTGGAGGCGTCAATCACCTCGATCGGCAGGCCGAATCGTTCCTCGAATCGCTTCCACGTCTCGAGCGTCTCCGGGAAAAGCACTCCCGTGTCGATCACGAACAGCTTTGCGTCGGGCGTGATCTCCGACAGCATGTGCGCCAGCACCGACTCTTCCTTCTGGAAGGAGCAGGCGGTCTTGAGCCGTGGATGGAATCGCTCGATCGCGTACGCGAGCACCTCGTGGGCGGTCGCGTCGTTCAGATCGGGGGCTGTTGTACTCATGTTTGGCAAAACGTTATCGAGGCGTGAACCGCGAAAGCGGTCTCAGACGGCGCACTCGCCTTCGCCGCGTACGACCTGGAACGGGATGTTCTTGGTCCAATCGATGAAATAAGTCATGTTCTCCAGGGAGAATTCGACCGGCATCGCCAAGTCCCTCACCTGCTCTTCAAACTTCGCGACGCCCACCCGCTCGGCAAAGTCATTGAATTCTTCGCCGTCCTGGCGCTCCGCCTCGTAGAACCGGACCCAGCGCTCGACCGCATCCGGCACACGCTTGGCCGGCAGCCGGCTCTTCAGCCGCGCCCCGAACTTGACGTCACCGCCCTCGTACGAGCCGGCGATATGCGCGATGTACGCCGGAATTGTGCGCTCGCCGACCTTGAGCGAGGCCCCGTAGAAGCCGATGTTGGCGATGTGATGCTGGGCGCAGCCGTTGGGGCAGCCGCTCATCTTGATGTGGATCCGCCGCGTCAGCTCGTCGTCGATCTGCATCTGCATCAGGCGCTCGTGCGACCGCCTGGTTGAGGCCCATCGAGCTCGTGATCCCGAGCTTGCAGGAGTCGGTCCCGGGGCAGCTGACCACGTCCGTGATCTCGTCTGCGCCGGCGTCCCCGAGCTCCAGCTCCGACAAGCGTTGCCAGACGTCGTAGGCAGCCTCGTCGCGCACCCACCGCAACACCAGGTTCTGGTGGACGGTGGTACGGGCGGAGCCGCCGGTGAAGTCTCGCATGATCTGCGCGATCCCTCGCAGCTGCTCCGGTGTCAGGTCACCGCGGCGGACATTGATCTCGACCGTCGAGAATCCGGGCTGGCGCTGAGCCTGGACGTTGGTGGCGAGGAACCGATTGAACTCGCTGCCGTCGCCGTTGGGGGATCCCGTGCTGATCGGCGCGGCCGGGGCATCCGCCTGCTCATCGTGCTCGTACAGAATCCCGTCCAGCGAGAAGTTCCGCTCGGACACCCAGTCGCCCTGCAACTCCTCTTCAACGAGCTCCCGGAATGCGTCGATGCCGATCTTGTCGATCAGAACCTTGATCCGGGCCCGAGCCCGGTTGACACGAAGGAAGTCCTGGCGATCGAAGATCCGGACAACCGCCTCTGTGATCTTCAGGTAGTCGCCGTTGTCGAGTTCGACGAACTCGTACAGGGTCGGGGCCAGACGCGGCATGATCGAGGTGCCGCCGCCGACGCGGACCTCGACTCCCCGGACCCCGTCGCGCAGACGCGGCAGGAACGCCATGTCGTGGATTCGGGTGATCGCGTTGTCCTCTTCGGTCGCAGCGAAGGCCGTCTTGAACTTGCGCGGCATCGCCTGCGTCGTCGGGTGGCGCACGAAGTAGCGGACGTAGGCGCCCGCGTACGGGGTAACGTCGAACAGCTCGTCCGGAAGCACGCCGGCCCGCGGGTCGCCGGTGACGTTGCGTACGGTGTTGCCGCATCCCTCGCGGCTCGACAGGCCCGCATCGCCGAGGTCCCGGATCAGCTTCGCGGCGTCGGGCAGCGGAATGTGGTGCATCTGGATGTTCTGCCGGGTCGTGATGTGGCCCTTGCGCAGTGGCACGTAGCGCTCGATTCCGGCGGCGAACGCGTCCAGCTGGTCTGGGGTCACGCCGCCCATCGGGAGCTTGACCCGGATCATCTGCACGTCCGGCTGGCGCTGGCCGTACACCCCCTGGCGCAAGCGGAACTTGATGAACTCGTCGTCTTCGAGATCGCCGCGCAGGAATCGCGCGGACTCGGTGTCGAAGTCGTCGAATTCCTGCTCCAGGATCGGAATCACGTGCCCGGGCACGTTTTCGATGACCTCAGGATTCTCGAGCGAACCCATCCGGGCACCGTGTCCAGCTCCCTCCGTGTTTAGCGATGCCGGCTCCATTACTTCCTCGTTCGTCGGGTGATCGAGAGTGAGAGAGTCTGAGAATGTACCAAAAGGCGACTGGAAAACCGCCCTTTGTGTTAGCAGACGCTGCCTCGACGGGGCTAAGGTGGACCCCAGTGCTGACCAGGTTAGAAGGCTTCCGAAAGCGACCTCTACGAGGTTCTTAGGCCCATGGCGGAGCCGCCTCGGGCTGGCGCGCGACACCGTCGCAAGCGCGGCATCGAGCCAGGCACTCCTGACGGCCTCCTGCTCTGCCGCCGACGGCGAGCTGGTGCGCATGAACTGCTCGAGGGCGGCGACCACGGCAGCCGCCTCCTCAGCTGAGGGGTCGGGAGCGACGATCGTAGCTTCAGACGACGATTCATCAGATGACCGGGCGTCCAGGGTATCGTGCCGCCAGATGCCGTATCTGTCCGTCCTGGACCACGATTCCGTACTCGCCGCGGTGTCGCCGGAACTCGCGATCGAGCACGTCCACGAGGCGCTGCTTCGCCACCACGACGGCGTCTGGGAGATGCCGGCCAAGGTCTACCTCGACAGTCCCCCAAACGGTGACTTCCGCGCGATGCCGGCCCGCGGCGACGGCCTCGCGCTGCTCAAGTGGATCACTTCGTTCCCAGGAAATCCCGACCGGGGGCTGCCGACCGTGATGGGCCTGATATGCCTGTCCGACGCTGCCACCGGGGCGCCGCTGATGCTGCTGGACGCGCGTTCGGTGACGGCGCTCCGCACCGGCGCAGTCGCCGCCGTGGCGTCCAAGGCGCTCGCTCCGCCAGAGGCGCGGACGGTCGGGATCGTAGGCTGCGGGCTGCATGGAGCGTGGGTCGCCCGTTGCCTGCTCGCCGCCGGCTACGGCCCTGGGGTCTGTTTCGACGTCGACGACACTGCCGCCGAGCGGCTCGCGGGCGAGATCGCCAACGGCTGGCGCGCGGGCAGCCGCGAGGAGGCTGTCGCACAGGAGATCGTTTCGTGCGTCACTCCCGGCGCTGAGGTCGTGATCGACGTCGACGATCTCCACCCCGGAGCGCATTAAACATGCTCGGCGCCGACGCTCGCGGCAAGGCGGAGGCGAGCGTCGCGGCGGTCGCTGCCTGCACCCTGTTCTGCGACGAGTGGGAACAGGCCTCCCACGGCGGCGAGCTGACGGGCGCGATTGACGCTGGACTCGTCTCGAGCGCTCAGGTCACCGAGCTCGGCGCGGTGCTGGCCGGCGACGCCGCCGGGCGCGCTGATCAGCGGTCGGTGACGCTGTTCGACTCGACCGGACTCGCGATCCAGGACCTGGCGATCGCCCGCGCCGCCCTCGCTGCGTGGCGTGAGGGCCGGGTCAGCGCGCAGACGGTCAGGATCTGACGAGCACCTCGGCTGACGGCGCCCATGGTGGATGGGGCCGTCGTCACCGACGAGTCCGGCGCGGTCGTCGTCAGCCCTTCGGCACCTCGACCGGACCCGCTCCGGCGTGACGCAAGCCCACCGTGAGTGGCACATTCGTGTGCAATGTCCGGCCGCTCGACGCGCCGCGTACCGACGCCGTCATCATCAGCTTCGTCGGCTCGTGCCGACGCGCCCGCTCGATCAGCTCGTGCGTGGCGACCAGCCCGCGGCGCAGGTCAACGCGCAGGTCCTCGGCGGCCGGGTCCGAGGTGAGCTCTACGCCTAGCCCGCCGCGGAGCACCGCAAAGGAACCGGCCCAAAGGCCGCCGTCCTGTCTCCCGGTACCGAAAGCCTCGAACGGAAGGCTTCCAACCCCCCGGCCGGCACGACGGGCCCTCAGCCCCGCCGGGAGCTGCACCCTGACGCTCCCCAGCTTGGGCCCCCAAATCGAGGCCCGCAGGTCGAACTGGAGTCGCGGGCGGCCGCTCACGAGGCCGGAGAGCGACAGATGCGTGACCGTCGGTGCAGCGGGCAACCCGCGGATTCGCCCGGTCAGCGGCGACGTCACGACGCGGCCGAGCCCGGCCTGGTTCGCCGCCTGCTCCACCAGACGAAGCCTGTGGCCTGCGTCGGCGGCGGTCAGCCTGTAGCTCAACGCGTTCGCGCCGGAGATCGTTCGACAGGACCTCCCTTGACGCGAGCACCGCAGCCACTGCAGCCGCAACGAGGTTCTCACCCCGGACCACCCGCGCGTCGATCCCCTCAGCAGACGGCCCTGAAGCGCAACACCCGACACGCTCGGAGGACCCGTTGCAACCGGAATGCGAGGCAGTTTCCCGGCGCCCGAGAAGGCATCGCCGGCAGTATCGACAGCCACACACAACGCCGGCGTGGCGCACGCGACGCCGCTCATCGACTCGCCGGCGGCGATCACGGTGCTCGTCGTCGCACCCGAGCCTCCGGGGTCGAACTCGACGGCGCGGCCGATCGAATCGACCAGCACGCAATACGTCGAGTCCGGGCACGCGAGCGCCGTCGGCTGCGCGGTGTCGACCCGCGCGGCCGAGATGGCGCCCCGCTTCGGCGTGAGCCTGGCGCTCGTCGGGCTGAGCGAGAACGTGACGCGCTCGCCGCCCGAGGAGGCGATCACGCATTCCGACGCCGACGGGCAGACGACACCAACCGCAGAGTCGTTCAGCAGCTGAACGGGCCTGGGCCTGCCCGGGTTACGCGGATTGAAGCCAACCACCTCGCCGGCCGCGTCGGCGACGACGCAGCTACTCACCGTCGCGCACGCGAGGCCCGTGGTGCCCGTCCCCAGCTTGGTTCCGAGCGACACGCGGTGCGCGGCACCCGACTTTCCGGGATCGAACGTGATCTCGTGGCGGTCTTGATCGACCGCCGTGCACTGGTAGATCGAAGGGCACGCGATCCCCAGTAACGCGTGGTTGCCCTCCGCGAGCCGTCTCGATGAACTGCTCTGGGGCGATCTGGGGTCGAAGGTGATCGCGTTGCCGGCCAGATCGACCACGGTGCATTGCTTGGCCGACGGGCACGTCAGCGCGTAGACCGCCTGCGCTCCCGGGTCGACCGTCGCGACGCTGAGGACAGCGCCGCTTCGGGGGTCGAAGGTGACCTCATCACCCGTCTCGTCGACGGCCGTGCACTGCGAGACGAGTGCGCAGGCGACCGCGGCGTAATGCGTCGGCGTCGAACCGGCATTGTCGTGAGCCAGCGGCCCGTTCCACGCCAGCCGTGCGGCCGCGTTCGGTGGCTCGATCACACCAAACGCGAGCATGGTCGCGATCGCCAGGATGACTGGCAGGCCAAGCAAGGGCCGCTTCCGTCCCGACAAGGGAAAACCAACCATAGCGGCCCCCAGAACGCGGGCCTACGGCACCGGCCGGCCCTGCATTCGCCAGATCACAGCGGGATGTTGCCGTGTTTGCGGCGTGGGCCAGGTTGGCGCTTGGTCTGCAGCGTCTGCAACGCCGCGATCAGCTTCGGACGCGTCTGGTGCGGGATGATGACGTCGTCGATGTAGCCGCGCTCAGCCGCGATGTAGGGGTTTGCGAAGTGAGCCTTGTAGTCGTCGATCAATCGCTGACGGCGCTCCTCCGGCGTCGGCGAGGCCGCGATGTCGCGGCGGTAGATGATGTTGACGGCACCCTCGGGGCCCATCACCGCGACCTCGGCAGTCGGCCAGGCAAAGTTCATGTCCGTGCGGACGTGCTTTGACCCCATCACGTCGTAGGCGCCGCCGTAGGCCTTGCGGGTGATAACCGTGACCTTCGGGACAGTAGCCTCGGCATAGGCGTACAGCAGCTGCGCGCCGTGGCGAATGATCCCGCCCCATTCCTGAGTCGTGCCGGGCAGGAATCCCGGAACGTCGCAGAAGGTCACGATCGGGATGTTGAACGCATCGCAGCAACGAATGAATCGAGCCGCCTTGGCGGACGAGTCGATGTCGAGCACGCCGGCAAGCTGTGAGGGCTGATTGCCGACCACCCCGACCGCGTAGCCGTCTAGCCTCGCGAAGCCGCAGACGATGTTGCGCGCAAAGTGCTCGTGCACCTCCAGGAACTCGCCGTCGTCGACGACCAGATGGATCACGTCGCGCATGTCGTACGGCTTGTTGGGGCTGTCAGGAATGACCTCGTCAAGCTTCGGATCCATGCGCGCCGGGTCGTCGGCGGGCAGCACCCGAGGCGGTGTCTCGAGATTGTTCTGCGGCAGGAACGACAGTAGGTAGCGGGCATCCTGGAGACACTGGTCCTCGTCGTCTGAGGCGAAGTGCGCCACGCCGGACTTGGTGTTGTGTGACATCGCCCCGCCGAGCTCCTCGAACCCGACCTCCTCGCCGGTGACGGTTTTGATCACCTCCGGGCCGGTGATGAACATGTGCGAGGTCTCCTTGACCATGAAGATGAAGTCGGTGATCGCCGGCGAGTACACCGCCCCGCCGGCGCAGGGACCCATCACCAGGCTGATCTGCGGTATCACGCCAGAACACGCACGTTTCGCCAGAAGACCTCCGCATAGCCGCCAAGCGAGACGACCCCTTCCTGGATCCTGGCGCCGCCCGAATCGTTGATTCCGATCACGGGACAGCCGATCTTCACCGCCAGGTCCATGACCTTGCAGATCTTCTCCGACATGACCTCGCCCAGTGATCCACCAAAAACTGTGAAATCTTGGGAAAAGAGGCACACCCGACGACCATCGATCGTCCCGTGCCCGGTCACCACCGCATCCCCGTAGGGCCGGTTGCGCTGCATCTCAAAGTCTGTCGTGCGGTGCCGCACGAACACGTCCAGCTCCTGAAAAGAGCCCGGATCCAAGAGCTTCTCGACTCGTTCGCGAGCCGTCAGCTTGCCACGCGCGTGCTGTTTCTCAACAGCGGCCTCCGAGCCGGCATGGATCGCCTCGTATCGCAGCTCCGACAGCTGCGCGAGCTTCTCGGCAAAGGTCTCCGGAGCCTTCTCGCGCATCGAGGCGGCGAGTCTAACGTGGTGCGCTTGCCCGACGATAACTCGGCAAGCGAGCGCCGTGTGTTCGCAGCTAGGCGCTCATAGCTGCGAGAACGGGCGGTGGTGCGCCTGGCCGAGGCTGTCCAGCGCCGCGTCGAGTGCGGCCTCGGGGCCCGTTTCCACTTGCGTGTCCGACTGCGACTCAGGCTCGGGCAGGGGCTCCGGCTCGGCGAGGGGCTCCGGCTCGAGAAGGGGCTCCGGCTCGGCGACCGCGACGGGTGCCGGGTCGGCCTCAGCCACGGGCTGCGGTCGGGGCTGCGGTGGGCGCTCGCGCCCGAACCACGCGGCAAGCCTCGCGAGGATGCCGGTCCGCCGAGCACCCCTAGCGGAGTCCGGCGGCGGCGCCACAACTGCCGCTGGCTCCGCGTCATCGACCGACTCTTCCCCGGCCGACTCCACACCACCTTCCCCGGCCGACTCCACACCACCGGCCGACTCCACACCACCTTCCCCGGCCGACCCCACACCACCAGCCGGCTCCGGCTCCGCGACCGGCAGACCCTCAAGGGCGTCGGTCACAGTCGCCGTCATGGTCACCTTCGTGCCCCAGTTCGAGGACTCGATCCTCACCGTGCCGCTTGCGCGCTCGCCCTCCCAGGCGACGGTGGTCTCGGGCTCGAGCCTGGTGATCTTGATCTCGCCAAACCCCCCAAGGTGGCGGGCGAGCGACTCGGCGTCACTGCACGCGGCCCACAGCTCGGGAGCGGATTTGACGAGTGTTCGAACCGCTGTCGTTTCGCTCACGACGATGGGTTCGAGCCCCTGCCCGGGGACTCCTGCCCCGAGTTAAAAGCGCACGATCTCTTGCTGTGGGGCTCGTCTCAACCCTGCGCCGGCTGGCTGGGACCCGCCAGCCCCTTCACTGGGTGGGCCGGCGCCGGCACCGGGTATGCGGTGGCATCGCCGTAGGCGTAGACCGCCCCCTCGCTCGTCGTCAGCCAGTAACCCCTGCCATCAGGCGTCGCGAGCATCCCGGTGAAGGGACCGGTGTGGATACCGCTCGCCAACGGCGATCCGTACCACGCAGTCCCGCGCGATCGGTAGACGTTGCCCCGGGTCGTGTACAGCCAGTAGCCGCCGTGCGGCGAGGAGACGATCCCCGCGAGCGGGCCCGGGCGCCGAATCCGCGGCAACTGCTTTGCGTTGCCAAATTGACGGACGATCCCGTTCTTGGCCAGCAGCCAGTAACCGCGTCCGCTGCGGTTCGCCGCCATCCCGATGATCGGCGCTGCCTGCCGCCGTGCGAGCGACCCGTAGAAGCCGGCGAACCTGCTGTTGTAGATGTTGCCGTGAGCCGTGTACAGCCAGTAGCCGCCGGCGGGGTCGGTGACGATCCCCAGCACCGGATGGCTCGAGTGGATCGCCGGCAACGCAGCCGCAGAACCGTAGTGGAGCACGGTGCCGCCCCTGGTCACCAGCCAGTAGCCGAGGCCACCGGTCGTCGCCGCCATCCCCACGGTCGCGTCAGCACCAGAGCCCTTGCCGATCGGCGAGCCGTACTGCCGTTCGTAGAGGCTGTTGTAGACCTGGCCATACGCGGTGAACGACCAGTAGCCGCTGGGGCTGAGATGGATCACAGCGGTCTGCGCTGAGGTCGCGGCGCTACCCGGCCCGACTGCG
Source organism: uncultured Solirubrobacterales bacterium (assembly GCA_963805095.1). GTDB lineage: Bacteria > Actinomycetota > Thermoleophilia > Solirubrobacterales > Solirubrobacteraceae > Palsa-465. Next base: position 181,414 of record CAWDSW010000003.1, on the reverse strand, counting down.
TTCGTCGCGTCCTCGACGACGCGGACTGTCCGCCCAGAGTCGGCCGCGGTGAGCGCATAGCGCTGCGCGGTTGCGCCGGGAATCGCCGTACAGCCCGCGCCGGCGCCGTTGCATCGCTCCCATTGGTAAGAGAAGGACGCGGGCGAACCCGACCAGCCCGCGTGCGCTTCGCTGAGGCTCTCGCCAACCAGCGGCGTCCCGGAGATGGTCGGCGCGACCGCGGCGACCGGCGGTGCCGCCGCGACTGCGGCCGCAGCCCCCGCAGCGGCCGTGGCTCCGTCGAGGTAGTCGGTGTCGATGTTGATCTTGACGCCGCCGTAGACATCGTCGTGCCCCCCTCGGTACTGGTGCAGCCGCTGACCGTATATCCACTCGAGCGGTGGCAGCGCGGGATCGCTGACCGTCGCCAGACCGTTCCAGTTCGCGAACCAGACGTCGTCGGGCTCGAGGTAGCCGGTGCCGACCTGCGACACGAGGTCCGTGATGCCCGACGAAGCATTGCTGTAGATCCCCGATTTGTAGTCGGCCGCGCGCAGACCGGCGGTCCACGCGCCGAGGAACGCGAGCACGCTGTTCGTGTTGGTCGCGGTGCGGGTGTAGCCCTCCATATCGAAGTAGATCGGGTTGCCGGGGCCGATTCCGAGCGCCTGGGCCTGAGCGACGGCGTCGGTCGCTGCAGCAGTGCCCTCGGTGGTGGCGGAGGCCGCGACGATCCCGGCGCATCCACAGGAGTTGGACGGTGCCTGCAGTCCCACATAGATCGGAATCAGATGCCAGCCGGCCTGCGACTCCTCGCTGACCCAGGTTGCGTTGAGGTTCGGCTGCGAGCAGGCGATGTTGGCCCCGCCGATGTAGATGCCGGCCGCTCCGAACGGGGACGATGCCGCCCACGCCGCCATTGCTGAGGTGCTCGGCGCCGAGCAGGCGTCAAAGCCGAGCCCGTTGTAGATCGCGCCCGGCGCGGCCGGCGGCCCGAGCACGTGGCTGACCACCCGCGGGACCACCTCGGCTATCCGCGGAGCCGGCGGGTGTACTCGCCCGGACCGGCGCGGGCGGACAGTCGAAGGTGAGGCGAGGGAGCGGACACTGAGCGCTCGCCGGATCACCGCCGGGCTGCGACGCCAGGTCGCGGTGACAACGACGCCGTCAGTTCTGATGACGAGGTGCGTCGGTGCTCCGCCCAGCGGTATCGAATGTGCCCGACGTCGTGGTTGGACGAGGATCGCCTCGGTGCGACCCATCGCATTGGTCGGGCAATCCTGTGCGATGCCCGGCGTCCCGAGATAGACGGCGTGACGGTTGAACCGCACGCACACAGTTGAGCTACGAGAGAGCCTGTATACGGGCCAACCCGACGGGACGTTCAGGGTGTACCCGCGGTAGCCGACGACTTTCGTGGGCGTCGTCGCCGCCGTCGCATTCGGAACCACGACGCTGAGCGAGAGGGTCGCGATTAGGCCGGCAAGCAGCACGGATCCGGACGCCCATGAGGGGACCGATCTGGACACCCGCCGAAGGACCGATAGCGACACCCACTTTGAACAGGCCCGAATCTGCGAAGTTGCGCCCGCCGAGGCTGCGCAATTATTGAACCGTCATCACCACCACGGTCGCAGCGACGAGCAGCGCCATCGACCATCCGACGAGACTCGCCCGGTTCCGCGCGGCGACATAGTCGCGGCCCCACTCCACCTCGCCACCACCGGCCGCCTCGATGTCTCGAGAGGCGAGCTCCGCCATCCGCTTCTCTTGAGGGATCACAAATGACCCCTCAAGCGCCCCGATCACGACCGCGGCGGCGATCCCCCACTGCACGTAGAAATGGCTCCACTGATGCAGGTGGGATGCCAGATAGACACCGGCGATCACCACCAGCAACAGGCCGGGGTTGACCAGCGAGCGGCCGAGGTTCACGCGAACGCGATGGAGCACCGGCATTGCGCGCCGATCGAGCCGCTCGGCCGAAAGCAGGATCACCGGGTATCCGGTCACGATCCCAAACGCGCCGACCACGAACAGAATGTGGATCGCGAGCGCAACGGTCGGGAATGCGACTGCGGTGAGGAGCATCCAGCGACCGTCAGCTCGCCGGCTGGTAGCGGCCGAACACCGCTCCCATCGCGCCGCAAACCTCACCGACGGAGCAGCGGTCCCGCAGCGCCTGGCGAAGAGCGGGGAGCATGTTGACGGTTCCCCGTGCAGCCTCCCGGATCTCGTCGAGACGTCGGTCGACCAGGGCCTGGTCGCGGGCCTGCTTGAAGGCCCGCAGCCGCTCCACCTGCGCCCGCTCGGACTCGGGGTCAACGCGCAGGGTCTCGATCGTCTCGGGTGTGTCATCGACAAACCGATTGACGCCGACGACGACGTCCTGACCGGTCCGGTAGCGCTCGTGATATCCGAACGCCGACTCCTCTATCTCCGACTTGATGAATTCGATCGCGGCGACCGAACCGCCGAGCCCGTCGACCTGCTCGATCAAGCGGGTGGCGCGGGCGTCGATCTCGTCGGTCAACGACTCGACGAAGTAGGACCCGGCGAAGGGATCGACCGTATCCGCAACACCGGACTCGTAGCCGATGATCTGCTGGGTCCGGACCGCGATCTTCGCCGCTCGCTCGGTCGGCAGCGCGAGCGCCTCATCGAACCCGTTGGTATGCAATGACTGTGTGCCCCCGCAGACGGCTGCGAACGCCTGCAGGGCGACCCGGACGATGTTGTTCTCCGGCTGCTGGGCGGTCAGGGTCACCCCGCCAGTCTGGGTGTGGAACCGCAGACGCCACGACCGCTCATCCTGCGCTCCGAACCGGTCGCGCATGATCCGTGCCCACATCCTCCTTGCCGCCCGGAACTTCGCGACCTCTTGAAAGACGTTGTTGTGACCGTTGAAGAAGAACGCCAGGCGCGGCGCGAACTCATCCACCGCAAGGCCCGCGTCAATCGCCGCCTGCACGTACGCGATCCCGTTGGCGAGCGTGAACGCCACCTCCTGCACGGCCGAGCATCCCTTCTCGCGGAAGTGATAGCCGGAGATCGAGATCGTGTTCCACTGCGGAATCCGCTCACGGCAATACGAGAACAGGTCAGTCGTCAGACGCAACGCGCCGTCCGGCGGGTAGATGAAATTTCCCCGGGCGATGTACTCCTTGAGGATGTCGTTCTGCGTCGTTCCGCGCAGCTCGTGCGACGCGATCCCCTGCTCCTCGGCGACCAGTTCGTAGAGCAACAACAGCACCGACGCGGGCGCGTTGATCGTCATCGACGTCGACACCCGGTCCAGCGGAATCCCGTCGAACGCCGCGCGCATGTCCTCGATCGAGTCGATCGCGACGCCCGTTCGACCGACCTCGCCGAGACTCCGCGGATCATCCGAATCCAAGCCAAGCTGGGTCGGCAGATCAAACGCCATCGAGAGGCCGGTGGAACCGTGATCCAGCAGATACCGGTAGCGCTCGTTCGACTCGCGTGCCGAGGCGTAACCGGCGTACTGGCGAATCGTCCACAAGCGCTGTCGATACATCTCGCGATGGATGCCGCGCGTGAACGGAAACTCGCCCGGCTGCCCTAGCGACTCCGGCAGGTCCTGGCTCAGAGCGGCGACGTCGTACAGAGGATCCACCTCGATCCCGGAATCGGTGAACCGTCGCGGATCATCCGGGCCGACGACCGGCGCAATCGACTCCTGCTCGGTGCCCTCCATGATCGGCTGAGGTTACCGGCGTGCCGTCGCGGAAACGGGCCGGATGGCTATAGAACCTTCGAAAGGAACGCCCGAGTGCGCTCGTGCCTGGGGGCACCCAGCACCTCGGCTGGGGGACCGGACTCGAGCACGATCCCGTCGTCCATGAACACGACGGTGTCCGCAACCTCTCGAGCGAAGCCGATCTCGTGGGTGACGACGATCATCGTCATGCCGCTCCGGGCGAGCCCCCGCATCACGTCCAGAACTTCCCCGACCAGCTCCGGGTCGAGCGCCGAGGTCGGCTCGTCGAACAGCATCAGCTTCGGCTCCATCGCCAGCGCCCGGGCGATCGCCACCCGCTGCTGCTGGCCCCCGGACAGCGCCACGGGATGGGAGCCAAGCTTGTCGGCGAGACCGACCCTCGTCAGCAGCTGGATGCCGCGCTCGCGCGCGCGGGTTCGGTCCAGCTTCAGCACCCGGATCGGCGCCAGGGTCACGTTCTCAAGCGCCGTCATATGCGGGAACAGGTTGAAGTGCTGGAAGACCATCCCGATCTGGGTCCGCATGCGCGCGACCTCGCGCTCGTGCAGCTCGTGCAGCTTGCCGCCGGCCTCGCGGTAGCCGACGAGCTTGCCGTCGACCGACAGGCGCCCAGAGTTGATTTTCTCGAGGTGGTTGATGCACCGAAGCAGCGTCGACTTGCCCGAGCCGGACGGGCCCAGCAGGCACACCACCTTGCCGCGTCCGACGGTCAGGTCGATCCCCTTCAGGACCTCGTTGCGCCCGAAGCGTTTGTGCACGCCGACGGCGCTGACGACCTCATCGGTCATTGAAATCTTCCGCCCGGGTTGAGCGCCAACCAGCGTTGGCGCATCGTCACCCGCTCAGTGCGAGAGAAGCCCTCGCCCACCTTCCGTTCCAGGAAGTACTGCCCGATGTAGGCGATGCTGGTCAGGATGAGGTACCAGATGCTCGCGGTGATCAGCAGCGGAATCGTCTGAAAGTTGGACGCGTAGATCGACTGGGCTTCATAGAGCAGTTCCGCGAACGCGATCGTCGAGACCAGCGAGGTGTTCTTCAGCATCGAGATCGTCTCGTTGCCGGTCGGCGGGAGGATCACCCGCATCGCCTGCGGAAGCACGATGTGCCTCATGATCTGGAGGCGGCTCATTCCGAGCGATGCCGCCGCCTCGGACTGACCCTCGTCCACAGAGATGATCCCGGCACGGACGATCTCGGCCATGTAGGCGCCCTCGTTGAGCCCGAGCGCGAGCAGCGCAGCCACCAACTGGGTGATGACCGTGTTGGAGTTCAGATGCACGAACGACGGCCCGAACGGGACCCCGAGCCCGATTACGGGGAACAGAGCGGCGAGGTTGTACCAGAAGATGATCTGGACAAGTAGCGGCGTGCCGCGGAAGAAGTAGATGTAGAGCCAGCTGGCGCCCGAGACGATTGGGTTGGGTGATAGCCGCATCACCGCCATCAGGATCCCCAGCAGGACCCCGATCAACATCGACAGGGCGGTCAGGTACAGGGTCGCGGTGACACCGTGGAGGATCCGCGGGTCACTCATGTAGTGCCAGACGGTGCTCCAGTAGAAGCGCTTGTTGGTGACGATCGAGCGGACGATCGAGGCGGCGATCACCAGAACGACGAACGCCACCAGCCAGCGCCCGGGACGGCGCACCGGGACGGCCTTAATGTCGCCGGCAGACCGTCCCGGGGCTTGAGTCAGCTTCGTCAGGTCGGAGTCACCCACCGTGACCTCCGATTAGCCAACGCGTTTTCGCTAGCTGGTCGCGCCGTTGATCTTCACCTGCGAAGCCGGGATCGCGATGCCCTGTACGCCCCACTTGGCGAAGATCTTCTGGTAGGTGCCCTTGTGGATCAGGTAGACCAGCGCGGCTTTGACAGCCTTCGTCAGGCCACTGCTCCTCTGCACGGCGATGCCGTATGGCGCCGTTGCGTAGGCCGAGCCGACGAGCTTGAATTGACCCTTGCTCTGCTTGACCTGGTAGGAGGCCACCGGCGTGTCGGCGAAGCCGAGCTGCGCGTGGCCCGCGCTCACGGCCAGGTTGGCCTGGTTCTGGTCCGGGAAGCTGAGCACGTTGACGGCCTTCTTGCCGTCCTTGGTGCAGGTCTTGCTCTGAGTAGTCGCATCCTGCTCCTCGGTCGTGCCCTTCTCGACCGACACGGTCAGACCGCAGATGTTGGCGATGCTCTTGATTTGAGTCCCACCCTGGGCCTTCGTGTAAAACGACTCGCCCACGCTCGCGTAATCGACGAAGTCGACGGTCTTCTCACGAGCCTTGGTGTCGGTGAACGACGATGCACCGAGCTGATATCTGCCGGCGGCCATGCCGGGAATGATGTTGTCGAAAGTGACGTTGGCGATGCTCACCTTCAGCCCCATCGCGGCGCCGAGCGCCTTCGACAGGTCGGCATCCATCCCGACCACGGTCTTGCCGTCCGATCCGATGAATTCGTCCGGTGCATAACTGGCGTCGGACGCGACGGTGATGCCGCCCTTCGACTTGATCGCGGTCGGCACCAGCTTCGCCACCGACGGTACCGCCGCGGCCGAGGCCATGGCAGGCGCGGCGGCCGCGACCCCGGCCGTGAGCAGGGTGGCGAGCACGCCACCATAAATGTTGGTACTGCGACGAATCCTCACTTCATCTCCTTGTCTTGGAAACCCCAGAAGCGCGCAGATCGCGTGCTCGAGCAGCGAAGATAGCGGGCGTGATGAGGGTTGTAGGCATAGTTACAAGCGATGCGTGTTAGCGTCCGCTTGTTCGCTGGATTGCGCGAGCGTGCCGGCGAAGACCAGATCGAGCTCGAGCTTGCGGATGGGGCAAGCGTCGGAGATGCACTCGCGGCGCTCTCGGACCTGACCGACGGGATCAGCGTGGTCATGGCTGTCAACCGCGAATATGCCGACGCCGCGACGCCGCTCTCGGCCGGCGACGAACTGGCGTTGATCCCGCCGGTGTCGGGCGGCGGGCCAGCGGGCCGGCCGCCCGTACGGATCACCTTCGAGCCACTGTCGCTCGAGTCGGTGACCGCAAGCGTCGCCGATCCGTGCGCCGGCGCCGTCGTCGCCTTTCTCGGCGTCACACGGGAGGTCCCAGCCCTCGAGTACGAGGCCTACATCGAGATGGCCGAGCGCAAGCTGGCGGCGATCGTCGCCGCGGCGATCGAGCAGTTCGGGCTGTGCTCGGCCGCGGCCGAGCACAGAATCGGGACGGTGGCGCTGTCCGAGCCTTCGGTCGTCGTCGCAGCCTCGGCCCCACATCGCGACGCCGCCTTCGCGGGCGCCCGGTACCTGATCGACGAGATCAAGTCGCAGGCGCCGATCTGGAAGCGAGAGGAGGGCGAGTGGGTCGCCGGCATGATTCCGCAGGGGCCGAATCGATGACCCTCTAGGGGGTCTGGAGGCGGCACCCACGGAGTGGCCTGGCCCGCACACGAACCCGCGGCCGAGTAGATTGGCCGCCGTGTCGACGTGCATGGTCACCGGCGGTGCCGGGTTCCTCGGATCGCACCTGTGCGACGAGCTGCTCGCACGCGGCAACCGGGTGATCTGCGTCGACAACCTCGAAACCGGCTCGCTCGCGAACATCGAGCACATCCGGAGCCCTGACTTCGTTCACCTGAACCTCGACATCATCGAGCCGTACTACGTCGAGGAGCCGATCGACTTCGTCTACCACTTTGCGTCGCCCGCCTCGCCGATCGACTACCTGCGGCTTCCGCTGCACACGCTCAAGGTCGGCTCGTACGGAACCCACCACACGCTCGGCCTCGCCAAGCGCCACCGGGCGCGGTTTCTGACCGCCTCGACCAGCGAGGTTTACGGCGACCCCCAGGAGCACCCACAGCGCGAGACCTATTGGGGTCACGTCAACCCGATCGGGCCACGCGGCGTCTACGACGAGGCCAAGCGGTTCGCAGAGGCACTGACGATGGCCTACCACCGCCAGCAGGGCGTCGACACCTCGATCGTTCGAATCTTCAACACCTACGGCCCGCGAATGCGCCCGAACGACGGCCGCGCGATCCCGACGTTTCTGCGTCAGGCGCTGCAGAATCGTCCGATCACTGTCTTCGGCGACGGGTCGCAGACGCGCTCGTTCTGTTATGTCGACGATCTCGTGCGGGGGATCATCGCGCTGTCGGAGTCTGGCCACCACAATCCGGTCAACATCGGCAACCCTGCCGAGTTCACGCTGCTGGAACTGGCCGAGACGGTGATCGACGTGACCGGCTCCAGCTCGGCGATCGTCCACGAAGCGCTTCCGGTGGACGACCCGCAGGTCCGCCGGCCGGACATCGCCAAGGCTCGTGAGCTGCTCGGCTGGGAGCCAAAGGTTGAACTGCGCGACGGCTTGATCAAGACGATCGAGCTGTCCGGACCTGAGGCGCTGACCAGCGGGGACCGCTGATTGCAGCTCGCCGCCCGCGACTTGAGTCGGCGGGCGTCGGGGCCGATAACCAAATAAACACCGTAACTTCGGGGTGATAATTCCGTTTGAGTGGGAAACCCCGCCGATTGCAGAGACAACGTGAGCTCCCAGACCGGGCCGAGTCAAGGGTCGCACAACGCCTCCGTTCGGAGGCGGATCCATCGAGTAGTAGACGACCAGACGACGACCGCTGACGCACGCCCTGAAGCGCTCGCTCCGACGAACGGCGTGTACGCTCCGACCGCACTACCGGACCGAGACGTCCGTCGCAAGCGGCCGCCGTTGCTGTCCCTGTTTCTGCGGCTGGACACGCTGCGGCGGATCTGCCGAACCCTGTCGCTGTTGGCGCTCGATTTCATCGGGGTCACGGCGACCCTGGTCTCGGCCCTGTGGCTGAAGGTCGCCGTCCACGGTCATCCGAGTCTCACGACCGCTTGGCATTCCGCCCGACCGCTGCTGGCGTTCGCGTACCTGGTGACGGTCCTGATGTTCGCCCGCGCCGACCTGTACGCCGAGCGCGCGAGACGTCCTGGGATCCTGCGGATCTTCTCGTCCCTCTGCCTGGTCGCCCTGATTGCGCTTGTGTTCGCGTTGGCTGACCGTCAGGAGTTCGACACCTACTTCATCTTCTATGGCTCCGTCGTGATCGGCACCGTCTACATCGGCTCGCTGCGGTCACTCCACACGCTCGTCACCGGCCGGCTGCTGACGCACGCGGGCTACCGGCCGCGGACGTTGGTAGTCGGCTCGGGCAGGCACATCGAAGCGGTTGCCGAGGCGCTCGGAACGCGGGCGCGGGCGCCCGTCGAGATCGTCGGCTACATCTCGCTGGCGCCTCGACCGGAAAACGGGCTGCGGTCGCTCGGCCGGCTGGACGACCTCTCCGAGATCCTGATGACGGCGAGGATCAAGGAGGTGATCATCGCCGACCCGGACTTCCCACAGAGCAGGGCAGTGGAACTGGTCGACATCTGCCACCAGCGCGGTGTCACCGTCCACATCGCGCCGACGACGATGGAGATCCTGTTCGATCGCGCCGAGTTTGTGCCGGGCCAGAGCGTGCCGCTGTTCCGCCTGCGTCCACCGGTGTTCGAGGGGTTCGATTATGTCCTGAAGCGCAGTTTCGATCTGTTGGTCGCCGGCATCGTTCTGGTCCTGGCGGCCCCAGTGTTGATCGCGATCGCGATCGCGGTCAAGTTCAGTTCGCGGGGACCCGCGATCTACCGCTCGGAGCGGCCAGGCATCGGCGGCCGACCGTTCTGGTGCCTGAAGTTCCGAACGATGCGGGAGCACCCGGATCAGGTACAGCTGGACCTCGAGTCCCTCAACGAGCAGAGCGGCGCACTGTTCAAGATCCGCGACGACCCGCGCCTGACCCCGGTCGGCAGGTTCCTACGTCGCTTCTCGCTGGACGAACTGCCACAGCTGATCAACGTGATGCGCGGCGAAATGTCGCTTGTAGGTCCGCGACCGTTGCCGATGCGCGACTTCGAGCTGCTGGAGGATTGGCACAAGAAGCGCTACCTCGTGATGCCCGGGATCACCGGCCTCTGGCAGGTTTCTGGCCGCGCAGATCTGGACTTCGACGACCTCGTTCGGCTCGACTTCCTCTACCTCGAGCAGTGGTCGGTATTCCTCGACCTGTCGATCCTGTTGAAGACCGTCCCTGCAGTGCTGAGTCGCCGCGGGGCGTACTGAGCGATACAGAGGTTCTGTCTAACCAGATAGGCTGGCGGCTCGATGCCGCCGACCGACCGCTTCGTGATCAGCTTTGCGGCCGAGCCCCCACAGGACTCGCTGCCCAACGGTGACTGGGCCGAGACACTCGCCGAGCACTTCCTGGCCGCCTGTGAGGACATCGATACCGACGCCGAGGAGCTCGGGGACCCGGGCGAGATCCGCTGGTTCCCGGACCGCACGTATGCAGGACGGACGTATGTGCCGGCTACTGCGCGGACCGCGGAGGGCTTCGAGGTGTTCGGCTTCGTCTCATTCATCGATGGCGGCGGCCAGGCGATCGGCCCAAGCGACTTCGTCTCGCGGGCCGACTACACCGGCGAACTCGCCGACGACAATCCGGAATGGAAGCTCGACCTCAACGACGAGGTGATCGGCAACTGGCGTGGCGAGAAGAGCAAGCGCGCTGACATCACGCTCGTCTGGGGCGTGCCGCTGATCGTGGGCGGGACGTTGGTGACCGCCGAGCTCGCCAACCTGGCGGTCGACCAATGCGACCTCGTGGACGACCGCTTCACGCTGATCGCGCCAGATAACTACCGTGGCGACTACATCGATGTGAAGCTCTGGGGTAGAAGTGGCAACCAACTGGCGGCCGAGTCGCTGTACGTTGACGATGACGAAGCCGACGTCGAGGACGACGACGGGTAGGTAGGGCGCCGCTTCAGTCGGTCATCGGGGGTCGTGGAATCGGCCACCCACCGCGGCTACTCTCCGTGCCGCGCCCTCGTAGCTCAATGGATAGAGCACGCGCCTCCTAAGCGCGGGATGCAGGTTCGATTCCTGCCGGGGGCATCCGTGAGCTCGGCTCGGTGCGGTTTTGCCGGCAAACGGCGAGCCTCTGCAGGTTCGGTCAGCCGGCGCCCGACAGCCAAGCGAGTAGCGCCGAATGGGCGAATCGCCATTCCCCCGCAATGCACCGACCTGGGAGCTCCCCCTGCTCTGCGCTGCGCTGCACCGTTGACTCGTCCAGCCGGAGGAACTCGGCCGCCTCCGCCAGGGTCATCACCGCGATCGGGTTTTCACGCAGCGCGACCCGGCCGACGGTGAGCTCGTCGCCATCGAGGTGGCCGCGGACCGCCTCGCTCACGAGCAGGCGCTTGCTCTTTCCCGTGGTGGCGGCGACGGCGTCGAGCCGGTCAGCGTCAGGGGCTGGCAATCGCACGTAGAGCGGCCTGGTCTCTGGCATATCGTGAGGATATCACTTGATATCCTCACGCGATACCGGCTCCTACCAGCTCGCGATCGTCACCGACGATCCGGGCGCTCCGGGTAGACCTCGTCGATCGTCGTCAGCGCAACGTACGGGGCGCCGGCGGCAGCCTCGATCGCCGCCCCGCCGCCGGCGAGCCGGTCGCAGATGACAAGCACACCGCATACCTCGTGACCTTCGTCGCGAAGAGCCGACAGAGCCTGCAGCGTCGAACCGCCGGTGGTGACGACGTCTTCGACCAGCATGCAGCGGTCGCCGGGCTCAAGCAGCGGCCCCTCGATCCTCCGGGCGAGCCCGTGTTCCTTGACCTCCTTGCGGACGAAGAACGCCTTCACGTCGGCACCGCCTGCGAGCGCGGCGCAGGCGATCGGATCGGCGCCCATCGTCATCCCGCCGACCGCCGTCGCATCCCACTCCCGGGCCTGAGCGGCGACCAGTTCGCTGAGAGCCGCGAATCCGTCCCGGAGCAGAATCGCGCGTTTGGCGTCGATCAGGTAGTGCGCGAGTACCCCACTCGTCAGCACCACCTCGCCGATCACCAGAGCGTGGTCGCGGAGTGCCCGCAGCAGGCGCTCGCGGGCGTCGGTGTGATCCGTCAGCGACACGCTCAGGTGTAGTAGGTATCGACCCAGTCGCCGAGCTTCAACCAGTCGAACGCGGTGATCGCGTCGGAGATTGGAAGCCGCATGCAACCGTGACTCGCCGGGTAGTCCGGCGCTGGGTCATAGCCGTGGATCGCGTACCCGCGGATGAAGAAGTCGGAGAAGTACATCCCGTCGGGAAGATAACCCGGCGTTCGGAGATAGACGTGGTAGGAGCCGAGGATCGTCGGCGTCGACGGTTTACCGGAGCTGATCGGAAAGATCATCTTCACCTGTGCGCCATCGACCAGCGCCAGCAGCTGATCGGAGAGATCGCCCTCGGCATGCTCGCCCTGGTCGGGGTACCGCACGTTGAAGGTCCCGGCGCCGTTCAGCAGCTGCTTGGTCGTCGCGGGGTCCACTGTCTGCGTGGTCCCCCAACCGAGCATCCGGTGGTAGGCGTCGAGCGCGAGCTCGGTGCCGGAGTCAAAGACACCGGTCCGAGGGATGTAGAAATGCAAGTACGCGAGGCGCTGCTGGAGCAGCTTCACGAACGGCCCGTCCGAGCCGGGTCCGACGCTTTCGTCGAGCGACCTGAAAGCCGCCGCCGTCCGTAGGCCTTTCATCTTGCTGTTGGCGGTGTGGTCGACCACGACCGAGACGCGGCCGCTGCCGGGAGCCCGCAGGACCACGCCGAACTTGCCGGCGTGACCGCCCGCGTACCTGAGCCTCAGGGTCGTCTTCTTGAACTGTCGGCCGTTCAGAAATGCCCTCAGCGTCAGCTTCTGCCGGCGCATGTACGGCCTCTCGGTTCCGTCCACGATGACCCTGCGGTCGGGCACGGTGACCGGAGCCTGATCAACCATGAAAAGGCCGTCGAACCTCACCGACGCCGTGGCGCTGACCGCCGGCGGTGGCGGCGGGGGCTTCGGCTTCGGCTTCGGCTTCGGCTTGGGCTTCGGTTTCGGCTTCGGTTTCGGCTTCGGCTTCGGCTTTGGCTTGGGTTTCGGTTTGGGTTTGGGCTTCGGCTGCGGCTTCGTCGTCGGTTTGGGCTTTGGTTTCGGCTTCGTCGTCGGGGTCGTAGTCGTCGGAGCCGGTGTCGTCGTAGTCGGGGTGGTTGGTGTCGTCGTAGTCGGGGTGGTCGTAGTCGGAATCGGCGCCGGCGTGGTCGTCGTCGGCGTCGTCGTCGGCGTCGTGCCCGTCGGCGTCGTGGTCGTCGGGACATCCGCGAGCGCCGCCGTCGGCGCCGACAAGCTGAAGGCCAGGAAGAGCACCGTCCCGACCCTGGCCCAACTGAGATGGTTGAGTGGCACGGCCAAGGCCCGGACTCTCATCTCCTCGGAAGTAAATCAATCGTCGGCGCCTGATATGGCCAGTGGCGCGGTCAGCAAGCCGATCATGACCAGCGAGCCGATCATCACCGCCACGATCAAGCCCGCGTTCCAGTGGAGCTCGTTGACGCCGAGCGCGGCGGCGTTGTTGAGCGAGTGCAGCGCCATGCAGGGATACAGCGATCCCGTTTTCCAGCGCACCATGCAGAGCACGAACCCGAGAAACCCGAGCGGGATCAGAAACTGAGGATTGGCGGAGCCGGCGTGCGCCAGTCCGAACAGAAGCGCGACGATCACCGCGGCCAGCCAGGGGCCAAGCTCGCGCCCGGCTACGACCACCCGCATCTGCCGCAAGACCCCGAACAGGAAGCCGCGGAAGAAGAACTCCTCGGCGATCGGAGCGACCACACAGACGAACACCGCCGCAGCAACTGCGGCGGCGGTGCTGTGGGTGACACCGAGCTCGCTGGGCAACTTATCGTTGCCCTTCAACGTCAACAGCGCCGAGTAGGCGTAGGTCACGATGTAGTAGCCAAGGCCCGCGAGCGCAACCGCGCTCACGCCGACTCGCCAGGCAACTGGGCGGTAGCCGAAGTCGGCGCGCCCCATCCGACCCCAAACCAGCGCGAAGTACAGGGCCACCGCGACGAATGACAGATCGAACAGAAGGTCTGCGGTGAGATTGACCGCCGGGGTGGGATTCGACATCGGCGAGCCGAACGCGGAGCCGACGATCTCGACCACGAGCGTCGAGAAGATCGAAGCCAATAGCCCCAATAGCAGTGCCGCGGGGGCGATCCAGAGCGGCGGCCCGGGCCGCTCAGGACGCGGCGGGGCCGACGCCCGCTCAGCTGAATGGGTCGACATCGGCGTCGAGCTTAGAGGCCCAAACACAATGCGTGGTACGCGCGGATCCGACCGTCCTCGCACTCATTTTCGTCAGAACCTCGTCGGCCCGACCGACGCCGGCGTCGACTCCGCGATCAGTTCGACGACATCGGCCAAGGACGTGATCGTCCGGACTCCGTCGGGACCTCGCCGCCGCCGGTCGGACGCCTGGTCTGGTCGGCCCCGAACGAGCAGCACCGGTTCGATCCCGGCCGATCGCGCGCCCGCCACGTCCTCCTCGACGCTGTCGCCGATGTGCACGGCCTCCTCGGGTCGAGCGCCGGCGCGGCGGAGCGCCTCGGCAAAGATCGCGGGGGCGGGTTTGGCGGTGCCGTAAGCGCCCGAGCTGACGACGGCGTCGAGCTCGGCCCGCAAGCCGAGCTCGACGAGGACGTTCTCCAGCGAGGAATCCCAGTTGCTCACGACGACCGTCCTGGTCCCGTTGGCACGAATCTTCTCGAGCGCCGGCGCGACATCCGGGAACGCCGTGAATACGATGGATCCGAGCAATGCGTCGGTCATCTCGGCGGAACTCAGCCTGGCTGCCGCCGGCGCCGCCGGCGCCAGCGCCCGGCGCAGCTCCTCGGCACAGCGCGCACGCAGCGCGGTCACGGTCTCGGCGTCTGTCCCCTCGTGCATGTGGGCGCGGTAATACGCGATCTCGGTGCTCAGCGCTCGACGTGCGTCGTCGAGCTCGATGGCAATCCCATGCCTTTCGGCGAGGACGCGCTGAAGGAGGGGCGCCGGTGACTCGAGTTCGAGCAGCGTCCCATGCGCGTCCAGCAGGACCGCGCGCTTCACCCGACCCAGCGCCACGTCGCGAACTCGGCCGTGAACATCCCCAACAGCACCGCCATCGCCGCGATACCCACGGTGGTCATGCGCCGGCGCACGAGCACCCGGGCGAACCAGATGAACAGCGGGAACAGCACCACCTCGTAACGCGGAAATGAGGACAGCGGCTGCGGGACGACCGGATCCGAGAGTGGCAGCGCCAGACCGAGAAGCGCGTAGACGCCGTAGGCGAACGGCAGCGTCGCAAAGACGCCGACGCAGGCGATCAGCCCAACCACCAGGAACGAGAACAGCATCAGGTTCTGCCCAGCCTCGACCAGCGCATTGCCGCCCGATTGCGTGAAATAGACCGGCGGCGCCGGACCGTGCAGAAGCTGGCGCAAGCCGTCCCAGGCGGCTACGGCCCCGTCCCAGGCACCGGTGAACGGCGTGGTCGTACGGTGAAACCATATTTTCTCGGCGTGGAACGGATCGAGGGCACTGCCCGCCGTAATCGCCGTGTAGATCAGGTAGGCGGCGATCCCAGCGGGGATCAGCGCCAGCCATACCGCCTCCCGCGAGAGGCGATACCGCGGCAGCAGCGCCCGTAGTCGGGAGCTCTCCACGGCCGCCCAGCGAGTCGCCCGCGCGGCGAGGTCGGCGCGCGGGCCGTAAAAGAACAGGATCGCGACGGGCACCACCAGCAGGACCCCGCCATTGCGTGAGGCGGCCGCGAACCCGCCGAGCACCCCGGCAGCCCACCAGCGCCCGCGGCGCGCCTGCAGGATGCAGCCCACCGACAGCATCAGGAACAGCGATTCGGTGTAGATCGCCGAGAAGTAGAACGCCATCGGACTGAAGGCGACCAGCAGCACAGTGGTCTCGGCGATCTCGGGACTCGCGTCGAGCAACACCAGCTGGTAGAGCAGGAACAGTGCGGCCGCGAAACAGACGAGCGAGATCAAGACCCCCGCGACCAGGTCCGAGCCGAGAACCGCGCCGACCATGTGGATCAGACCCGGGTACAGCGGGAAGAATGCGGTGCGCCCAAGCTGGTGGCGGTAGCCGAAACGGGCGATCTGGAGGTACCAAACGGAGTCCCAGCGGGCAAATGGCGCCGCCACCAAGTTGCCGAAATAGCCAAACGGCGTCGTCAGACCAAGCGGGTCAAAGCTGTTCGACCCGGCCGCCTGGCCAAACTGCAGGACCGCGAACATTCCGGACAGCAGGACGACCAGCCGCGAGGTCCAGAACGCCCGCCAAACGACCTGGATGACCTGGGCGCGCTCCACAGGCGACGGTGTGCTGCCGGCCGGCGGCGACTCGGGCTGTGTCGGACTGGTAAGCGTGGACACCTGCGCGAGTGTCCCACGTGACCGGGTCCGTAGTGCAGCACTCGGATTGGGTTGCCCGTAGCGTCGCAACGGCAGGATCGTGACGGTCCGGGCCGAACAAAAGCTGGCAGTACACTTGCCGGATCTGGGCGATGCGCTCGATGCGCCCCTGCTCGTCCGCCGGATCCACCCTCGATGAGCCGACGCGAACGACAACGGCGACGCCGCAAGCAAGGACACACCGTAAAGCGGGTGCTGATCGGTTTGGTTCTCGCGGGTTTCGGCGCGGTTGTGCTGGGCGCGCTCGGCGTCGCTGGATGGGTGATGGCGACCGCCAACTCTGCGCCCAACCTCAACCACTTGACGCCGCATGTGCCCGGACAGCTGTCCGTCGTCTATGCAGCAAATGGCCAGCGGCTGGGTGACATCTCATCGGTTGTACTCCGCACCGAGGTATCGGGCAGCCAGATCCCACGACGGCTTCGGCAGGCGACGGTGGCGACCGAGGATCGGCGCTTCTACCAGCACGGCGGGGTCGACTACGTGGGGCTGCTACGCGCGGCCGTGAAAGACGTACTGGATGGCGGCGAGACCCTGCAGGGCGGCTCGACGCTGACGATGCAGCTGGTCGGCAACGTCTATCTGCCCGAGAACATCGCCAACCACCACGACCTCCGCTACAAGATCATCCAGGCGAAGCTCGCCAACGAGCTTGAGGACAAGGAGTCCAAGAACCGGATCCTGACGCAGTACCTCAACGACGTGCCCTACGGGACCGTCGGCGGCCAGAGCGCCTACGGGGTCGGCGCGGCCTCGCAGATGTTCTTCAACAAACCGGTCAACCAGCTCGACCTCGCCCAGACCGCGTTGCTCGCGGGGTTGCCGCAGGCTCCGTCAGCCTACAACCCGTTCCTGTACCCGAAGCTCGCGCGCCAGCGGCGCCACGAGGTGCTCGCGGCGATGGTCACCTCCGGCTACATCACCAGGCGCCAAGAGTCGGCCGCCAACCGTTCGTCGCTACAGGTAGTGCACAACAACCTGTACCAACAGATCAGCTATCCCTACGTCTTCGATTACGTCCAGCAGCAGCTCGTGCACGACCTGGGCGAGGCCACGGTCGAACGCGGGGGGCTCAAGGTCTACACGACGATCGACCTGACCAAGCAGGCGGAGGCGCGTCACGCGATCCTGGCCAACGAGGGCGATCCCGGCGATCCGGCAGCGTCGCTGGTCTCGATCGATCCGACCAACGGGCACATCCTGGCGATGGCCAACTCCTCGACATACGGGACCGGTCCCGGCGAGACGACCTTCGACTACGCGACCAACGCCCAGCGTCAGACTGGTTCCGCGTTCAAGACCTTCGTGCTGATGACCCTGATCCACGACCAGGACGGGGATCCCAACCAGACCTATTACGACTCGCATTACCTGGCACCAGGGTGGCTGCCGGGCTATCCGACCTACTCGGTCCATACGGCCGAGGAGAGCTATCAGGGCGATATCAGCGTCACCAACGCCACGACCGTGTCCGACAACACGGTGTTCGCGCAGCTCGGCGTCGACCTGGGGATGACCGACGTCGATGCCACGGCACACGAGATGGGGATCACCACCAAGCTGTTCGGTTATCCATCCGAGGCAATCGGCGGACTCCGGATCGGAGTCTCACCGCTGCAGATGGCCGACGCCTACGGGACCCTGGCCAATGGCGGCTCACACGTCTCCCCGACGATCATCGCCAAGGTCGTTCTGCCGAACGGCAAGACGATCAACCTCGGCAACCCGACGCCACACCGTGTATTCACCCCGGGCGAGGCTTACGCGGGCACCCAGGTGCTGAGCACCGTCGTCACCAGCGGCACCGGGACCGCGGCGAACTACGGCTGTCCGGCGGCGGGCAAGACCGGCACAACCAGCAACTACACGGACGCCTGGTTCGTCGGCTACACGCCCGAGCTGTCGACCGCGGTCTGGGTGGGCTACCCGAACGCGACCACCTCGATGACCGACGTCAACGGGCTCGGGCCCGGATTCGGCGGCACACTGGCGGCACCGATCTGGCGTCAGTACATGGAGGCGGCGTCGGACGGCGACTGCAGTTCGTTCCCCACGCCGACCGAATACTGGTCCGGCAAGCCCTATTTCGGTCCGCACTCAACCAGCGGTTCGCTATCGGTCGCGCCGACGTCGACCTACACCTCGCCGTACACCGCCACGTCGTCAACATCAACGAGCGGCGGCGCGGCGGCCGGAACCTCGCCCGCGACCACGCCGGCGACTACGGCCCCGGCCACCACCCCACCAGCCACGCCCACAACCCCGGCCGGCACGCCACCTCCGGCGAGCGGTGGGGCGGGAATCGGCGCACACTAGGCACGGCGCTGCCCGGATGTGGACGTCAAGACACTAGAATTGCCGCGATGCCGAAGGAAGAAAAGGTCGAGCTCGAGGGCGAGGTCGTCGAGGCCCTCCCAAATGCGATGTTCCGCGTGAAGCTCGACAACATGGATCGCGTCGTGCTTGGCCACGTGGCAGGCAAGATGCGCCGCTTCCGGATCAGGATCCTGCCGGGCGATCGGGTACGGGTTGAGCTGTCGCCCTACGACCTGGATCGCGCGCGGATCGTCTACCGCCATCGCTGAACCGTCTCTGTCAGAACTCGAGCTGATCGCCGACCTCGGCGACCTGCTGCGGTGTGATGATCCGCGCATCGTCCGCTGGCTCGGCGACGACGCCGCCGTAACCCGCGCCGGCACCTACGCGGTCACCTCGGTCGACACGATGGTTGAGGGTGTCCATTTTCGCTCCGACGAACTGAGCGCCGCCGAGATCGGGCACCGCGCGCTCGCCGGCGCCCTGTCGGACCTGGCGGCAATGGGAGCAAGCGCCGGTGAGGCGTATCTCGCGTTCGGGCTGCCGGTCGGGAGCGACCGCCAGCACGCACGCGATCTGATCGCCGGCGCTCAGGAGTTGGCCAGCCGCACCGGCGTTACGATCGCGGGTGGCGACATTACCTCCGCGCCGGTGCTGCTCGTCTCCTTCACGGTCGTCGGCTGGACCGACGATCCCGGCGAGCTGGTCGGTCGTGACGGCGCCATGCCCGATGATCTCGTCGGCGTGACAGGCGAGCTCGGCGGCAGCGGAGCCGGCCTCGCCGTCGTGGAGCGCCGAGTCGAGCTCGACGACGAAACGGCTCAGCGCTTGCGCCGCCGCTACGCACAACCCGAGCCGCAGCTCGTCGCAGGGCAACTGCTGGCACAGACCGGCGCCAGCGCGATGATCGACCTTTCTGACGGCCTCGCGACCGACGCCCGTCACCTCGCGCGCGCCAGCGGCGTCAGGCTCGAGGTGTCGCTGCCGCGGCTCCCGCTGGCCCGCGGGGTCCGCGAGGCCGCCGCCCAACTCTCAGCCGAGCCGGCGGAGTTCGCCGCGCAGGCCGGCGAGGATTACGAGCTGTGCTTCTGCGCGCCGCCGGCGGCGCAGACAACGATCGAAGCGACGCTTGCCGGGCTCGAGGACGCCCCGGGGATCACGTGGATCGGTCACGTCAGCGCCGGCGCGCCCGAGGTCAGCTTCAGGGGCTCGGGGCCGCTGTCCGGCTACGAGCACTCGCTCTGATCCAGCCGACGCCCCTTCAGCGCTGCTGCGCCGAGCGGCGCAGCGCCGAGTCCGTCCCGCCAAGCGAGCCGGGACCGGCGTAGCTCAACGGGCCGCGTACGGTTACGACCGGCTCGATGTCAAGCGTGTCGGCTCGCGCGGCCCTCAAGGCGATCACCATCGCGCTCGCGAAGCAGCCGAGCGCGATGCTCCAGTAGATCCCCGAGACCGCCAGCTTCCCGCTGGCGATCATCAGCGTCAGGCTCCACGCCATCCCGATCGGCGACAGGTGGTACGCGGCCATGTAGTAGGCGATGACCAGGACACCCGGAACGATCCCGACCAGCGCCAGCGACAGCACCGCCGCGCGGCGGGCCCGCAAGGCGGGCTGCGCCAGCCAGATCCACGAGTGCAGCGCAACCGCCAGCAGGGCTGCCGAGAACGGGTCGACGACCCAGACCGCGAAGGTCAGCGCGCACATCACGACACTGAGGGAGACCGCAGCTCCGTCGGCTGCCGGCGACTCGGGACGGCGAGCGCCGCCGCCGACCCCGCGTGAGAGCAGGCGCACGAGCAGCGGTCGCAGCCACACGAACGAGGCGACGACCAGCGCCGTCGCGACCGCGAGCACGGCGACGTCGCCGCCGGTTATCGGAATTCCGGTGGCGCCGACCGCCCCCGGTGGCGTGGCGGACAGCAGTCCCGCGGCGTGAGCCAGCAGCACCGTCACCAGGCCAACCAGGAACGGCACAGCGCCCGCCAGCACCCAGCCGATCCACATTGGCGTCGAATGCCTGCGGCGACGCGCCCGGGCGAGCGCATCGACCGTGGCGACCGCGACGGGCAGGATCAACGCCAGCACCAGCAGCCGCACCGCCCAATCCGGAACCAACTTGCCGCTGATCAACAGATACGGCCTCGGTGCGCCGACCGTAGGGCCGTGGTCGAGCGCATTGACGGTCTGCAGGACCGCGGTTCCGAGCTCCGCGGCGCGCGCCGAGGGGCCAAGCGCCGCGCCAGCAGGCGTGATTCGATCGCCGGACAGCGACAGCAGCACCGCTGGGATCCCGCTCGAGTTCAGTGGCGCCTGTCCCGTCAGCGAGAACGGGAAGGCGAGGTGGGCGATCTGAGCGCCGATGCCGTAGGTGCCGGAATCCAAGCCCGCCTGCTGACGAACCATGCGTGAGAGGGTGTTTCGCAGGAGCGGCGGCGCCACCACGTCGTCGTTTGACCAGGGCACCACCAGAGGTGGGTTGAGCTGAGCCCTGGCGAGGTCGCCGAGCACGATCACCGCGTCGACCGAACGGCCGGCAAGCGAACGGGCGAGCCTCGTGGCGCCGGCAGTGCCGACCTGCCCGCTGATCGAGACGAGCATCACCGAGCGATGCAGCGTCTCCCCTGACAGAGCTCGAGCCAGACCAAGTATTACCGCCGTGCCCGACATGTCGGCGACGCCGGTGCCATCGCGATGGCTGACGACAACGATCGTTCCGGGGCCGGACCCGGGGCGAACCGCCGTGACGGTCTCGAGCGCTCTGCTGCCGACAGCGGTCTCGGTGACTGCTGAGCTCGTCGACACATCGAATCCGGGCAGCTTCGGCGACGACAGCACGTCCGCCAGGTGATGGGCCAGCGACTGGTCGCTGACGCCGCCTGGCGTCCTGTGCGGGTAGTCGCTTGCGAGCGCCCGCGTCGTCTTCGCCGCCGTGGAGAAGTACGCGCCGGACGCCAGCACCGTCGTCGCGCCGCCCGGCTGGTTCTGGAGAGAGAACGCGAACACGATCACGGCGATCACCACAAGCGCGGCGCCGGCGCGATAGATCCGCAGGTCCACCATGGTCGCTTGAGGTTAGACCCCCGCGTCCAGGCTTCGTCAGGCGGGTATCTCCAACCGGAAGACGGTCGCGCCGGGGCTGGAGTCGACTGTCAGCTCTCCCTCCATCCGCTCCGCGAGTTCGCTGGCGATCGCGAGGCCGAGGCCTGACCCCTGGGCGTGGTCGGCGGTGAAGAAGGGCTCGAAGATTCGCGGCAGCGCGCTGGAGTCGATTCCATCGCCGTCATCGCGGACGGCCAGCCTGACGGTCCCATTTTCACGACCCGCCGAGACCTCGATGCGGGTGCCCTCGGGCGTGTGCGTGAGCGCGTTGTCAATCAGAATCCGAACGATCTGGGCGAGTCTGACCGGGTCGCAGACGGCATCGGTCTCCGGCGCCATGCGCAAATCCAACCGGGCGTCGTGCTCGGCGACCGACAGCTCGAACTCCGCCGAGACCGAACGGGTCAGCTCGGCGAGGTCGACGTGTTCTGGCCGCAGCTCCAGCGAGCCGGCCTCGAGCCGGGAGAGGTCGAGCAGGTCCACCGACAACTTGCGAAGCCGCTCGACCTGCTCGGCGACGAGCCCGAGAAAGCGCCGACGGGTATCCGGGTCGAGATCGTCGTCCTCGAGCAGCTCGACGAACCCGCCCAATGAGAAGATCGGGGTCCGCAGCTCGTGCGAGGCCGTCGCGATGAATTGCTTGCGCGCCCTGTCGAGCTGCCCCAGCTGTTTCTGCATCTCGTTGAACGCGACCACCAGTTGGCCCAGCTCATCACGCGAATCGACCGGCAGCGGATGGCCGAACTCGCCGCCCGCGACCCGCTCGGCCGCACGCTCCAGCCGCTTGACCCGCAAGGCCAGCCAGCGCGCCGTCAGATACCCCCCGATCAACGCCAACAACAGCGCGATCCCGCCGGCGATCAGGATTTGATGGCGGACGATCCTGACGCTGTGAACGACATCGGCGAGGGGGCTCGAGAAGACGACAACGCGCCGGCCGCCCGGGCCCTCGCCGAGCGGGATCGCAGCCTCGGCGACCAGTCCCGAGCTCGTCACTTCAGTGCCGGAAGTCAGCCGCCCGCTACGGGCGGCCATGCCCGCGACGGGAAAGCCGAGGATCATCGCCGAGCTCGGGTTGCTCGAGTCGGCGAGCACCGAGGCCATCTGCGTGCCCTGGTCGGGCCCGGGTACCTTGATCAGCGTGACACGGGCCCCGGACTGGAGGCTGGCGTAGTTGACGCGGTACTGGAGCTGATCGCTGGTCGCGTCGCTCCCGACCATCACCTGGTACTGACGCGCATCGCCCGCCAGCTCGGTCAGGCGGTCGTTGATCAGCCGGCTCTGTAGTCCCGGCGCGACGTACATGTACAACGTCGCGATTGCAAGCAGCGTGATTCCGAAGAAGAGCAGGACCAGCCGGTTGCGCAGCGATGTCAGAATCGCCGTCAGCCGATGTGTCATGGCTAAGGCTCCGTACCGCCCTACGGCTCGCTGTCGCGGAACCGATACCCGACACCGCGGACGGTGAACAGGTACTGGGGGTCCTTCGGATCGAGCTCGATCTTCTCGCGCAGATGCCGGATATGAACATCGATCGTGCGTGGATCGCGGTAGGCCGAATCGCCCCAGAGACCGGCCAGCAGCATGTCGCGCGTGTAGACGCGCCCAGGCGATCGGGCCAGCGTCGAGAGGATCTCGAACTCCACGTACGTGAGGCCCGCATCCTGGCCGCCTACGCGCGTCGTGCGCTTGAGAAAATCAATCCGCAGGTCGCCGACCTCGAGTGCCTCCTCCTCATCGTCGGATCGAATCGCGCTGCTCATCTCGCTGCGGCGCAACGCGGCCTTCACCCGGCTCGAGAATTCGCGCAGCGAGAACGGCTTGGTGATGTAGTCATCGGCGCCGAGCTCGAGTCCGACGACCTTGTCGATCTCTTCGGACTTGGCGGTCAGCATGATGATCGGGACCGAGCTGCGGCTGCGCAGTCGACGACAGACCTCGAGGCCGTCGAGCCTTGGCAGCATCACGTCAAGGACGACCAGGTCGAACACCTGTTCTTCGAACCTCTCGAGCGCGTCGAAACCGTCTTTGGCCTGGACGACCTCGTATCCGTCCCTGCGCAGGGGATACGAGAGCAGGGTCTGGATCGACTGCTCGTCGTCAACCAACAGAATCCGGGCAGCACGGTCCGGTATCCCCGATGTGGATGTCTGGGCTCGCGTTAGAGCCACGCGTACAGGTTAATCCGTCGAGGCGTCCTGCGGGGGTGATTGCGCCCGCGGCTCGCCGTCGTAATAGGAGATCGAGCCGTCGGCGCGGCGGAACATGAAATCGTCGTTCGAGTTACCGGTCCAGACCCCGATCTTGTCGCTGTCCGGATACACCGCGACCGCGGGCTCGGCAGCGCTCGAGAACATCAACACGCGAGCGCTGTCAGCTGACTTGTTCGTGAGCTTGTGGGCGCCTGTCGGTCCCGCGGGGAAACAGACGACGTCGCCGTCGCGGACGGTCGACGTGTCCTCCGGCCCGCGCAGCTCCAACTCCCCACGCAGAACCACCAGCCATTCCTCGACATACTCATAGTGGTAGGGGCACAGGCTTTCGCCGGGAGGCATCTCGTAGAGCCTGACGGCGAGCTCGGTGCCCCCTGCGGCGGCGCCAACTCGGATCTGTCCGGACCGGTATCCCGGCGCATCGTCGGGGTCGTAGTCGAATCGTTCATCGAACACGTTGGGGCGAGCCATGAGACCAGCAATCATGACAAGCTCGCGCGCGATGAGGACGGGATCCCCGGCCGGATCCAATATGGTGCGGTCCTAGATGTCAGCTCCGCTGATGCTCGTCTCGAACCGTGGCCCCGTCACGTTCGGGCCCGACGGAGATGTGCGCCGCGGCACTGGCGGGCTTGTGACCGCGCTGATCGGCCTCGCGACCCATCGCGATGTCACCTGGATCGCCTCGGCGATGACGGCCGAGGATGTGGCGATGGCCGAGCGCCACGGCGGCCATGCGTTCCCGGTCAGCGCGCCCGGCGGAGATGAGTATCGAGTCAAGCTGGTGGCCTCCGATGCCGAGGCCTACGACCGCTTTTACAACATCTTCGCGAACCCACTGCTGTGGTTCATCCAGCACTACCTGTGGGATCAGTCGAACGCTCCGGACATCCGCCGTAACGAGACGGAGGCCTTCGAGTTCGGGTACAACGTGGTCAACGAGGACCTCGCGCGGGCCGTGCTCGAGGAGGTCCAGGACGTGGAGCGGCCGGTCGTGATGGTCCACGACTATCACCTGTACACGCTGCCGGCGTTGATCCGGCGAGCTCGGCCCGACGTGTTCCTACACCACTTCGTGCACATCCCGTGGAGCCAGGCGGACTCCTGGCGGGTGCTACCGGCGCCGATCCGTGAAGACCTCTACCGCGGCATCCTCGCGAACGACATCGTCGGCTTTCACACCCGCACCTACCGCCGCAATTTCCTGCAGTGCTGCGAAGACCTCCTGGGGCTGGAAGTCGATCATGCTGCCGGCATCATCAGGATCGACGGCCGCGAGGTCTGGGTCCGCAACTACCCGCTCCCGATCGACGCCGACGCGATCCAGGCGGTGGCCGCACGGCCGCGGGTCGCGGACTTTGAGCGAGAGTTGCTGCGGCGTCGTCGCGCCGATCTGATCCTTCGGGTCGATCGTGCCGACCTGTCGAAGAACATCTTGCGCGGTTTCGCCGCCTTCGACGTGTTCCTTGACCAGCACCCCGAGTTCCGCGAGCGGGTCACGTTCATCGCCCAGCTGATGCCGTCCCGGACCGATGTCCCGGAGTACGCCGAGTACCTCGAGCGGATCGAGGCGATCGTGGCGGTCGTCAACCACCGTCACGGGACGCCGGACTGGATGCCGATCCAGCTCAAGATCCGCGACGACCTCGAGGAGGCGGTCGCCGCCTACAAGCACTACGACGTGCTGATGGTCAACGCGATGTTCGACGGGATGAACCTCGTCGCCAAGGAAGGCCCGATGGTCAACGAGCGGGCCGGGGTCTCGATCCTGTCGGAGAACACCGGCGCCCATGAGGAGTTGGAGCAATTTGCGTTGTCCGTCAACCCCTTCGACATTCAGGAGCTCGCCGACTCGATCCACGCGGCGCTGACGATGCCGGCGGCCGAGCGCCAGCGGCGAATCGACGGGTTGCGGTCGGTGGTGACCGCGCGCAATCCGGGCGATTGGATCGACGAGCAGCTTCGCGACATCGCCGAGAAGGAGGCAGGCGGGCTGCAGCTAGGCCTGGCCCTGCCCGATCAGCGGGGCTAGTCGATCAATTCGCCGGTTCGAGCAGGAACAGCGGGATCAGCCGCTCGGTTCGCTGCTGATACTCCGCATAGGGAGGGAAGGCGGCCACAGCTCGCTCCCACCAGGTCTCCCGCTCGCCACCCGCGAGTTCACGAACCCGGAAATCGCCCCGCTCGGGCCCGTCCCAGACCTCCGCCTCGGCGTGGGCGCGCAGGTTGTGGACCCAGGCCGGGTGTTTCGGTGCGCCGCCCTTCGATCCGACCGCGACGTAATTCCCGTCATTCTCAACTCGCATCAGGGGCGTCTTGTGCAGCTTCCCGGACCGGGCACCACGATTGACGACGATCACGACCGACAGGCCGGTGTCGCGCAGCGTCGTACCCTCGGTTCCACCCGAGCTCTCCCACTCTTGGAGCTGGTCCTGCACCCACGCTGCGGGGTCGGGCGGTGCAAATTCTCCTTCGAGCGGCACGATCGGCATCCTATCCGAGTCGTTCTTTCCGTCTCGTCACGCGACAGGAGCAAGCATGGAATACAGGCAGTTGGGGCAGTCCGGCCTTCGCGTCTCGCAGCTGACGCTCGGGACGATGACCTTTGGAGGTCAAGGCGAGTTTCGCGATGTCGGCACGACCGATGTGACGGGTGCTCGCCGCCAGGTCGACATGGCGCTCGACGCCGGGATCAACCTGATCGACACGGCCGATGTCTACTCGGGCGGCCTGGCCGAGGAGATCCTGGGCGAGGTACTCCAGGGGCGCGGCGACCGCGTCCTCGTCGCCACCAAGGCCCGCTTCCCGATGGGGCCGGGACCAAACGACGCGGGTCTCTCGCGACACCATCTGATCGAAGCGTGCGAGGCGAGCCTGAGGCGGCTGCAGCTCGACCACATCGATCTCTACCAGGTGCACGAGTGGGACGGTCAGACGCCGCTGGAGGAGACGCTCGCCGCGCTCGACCACCTCGTGCAGAGCGGCAAGGTCCGCTATGTCGGTTCGTCCAATTTCGCCGGTTGGCAGGTGATGAAGGCACTCGGGATCGCCGACCGGACGGGATTGACTCGGTTCGTCAGCCAGCAGATCTACCTGTCCCTGCAGGAGCGCTCGGCCGAGTATGAGATCGTCCCGTCGGCGATCGACCAGGGGCTCGGACTGCTGGTCTGGAGCCCGCTGGCCGGAGGCCTGTTGTCCGGTAAGTACCGGCGCGGGCAGGAGCCGCCGTCCGACTCGCGGCACGCCGGGGGGTGGGGGGAGCCCCCGATCTACGACGAGGACAAGCTGTACGACACGGTCGACACGCTGGTCGAGATCGCGTCACAGCGCGGCGTCTCGGCCGCGCAAGTTGCACTCGCGTGGCTGCTGCACCGGCCCGGCATCACCACCGTGATCGTCGGGGCTCGGACCGACGATCAGCTCGCCGACAACCTCGCCGCCGCTGAGTTGAAGCTCAGCGACGCAGAGCTCGCGCAGCTGGACGAGGTCAGCCGCCCGCCGCTGATCTATCCGTTCTGGCACCAGCGCGCGAGCGCCGGCGATCGGCTCAGCGCCGCTGACCTGTCGCTGATCGATTCCTACTGAATCGCTCGTCGGGGGCCAGTGGTCCAGTAGCCGGATGACGCCGAGGCGGCCCGTACAGGCGAGGCTGGATGCCGAGCGGGCCGCAAGCCGGCGCATTGGCCCCGCCACGCGCCTATTCCCCCCAACCCGGCGCGTTGCAGGTATGACCGGGGTTTCATGCATCGCGCCGGGGCTGAAGGGCGTCAGCGCCCGGCGGGAACGAGCGTCTTCGCCTGCTGGCGCTCGGGCGTGATCCGAATCACGTTCCACGCCAGTCCGACCTTCGACATCGCCACGATCACAATCCCCGAGGGATCGAACTCATACCAGCGGAGCCCGTGGAACGCCGAGCGCGGGAAGGCGTGGTGGTTGTGATGCCAGGACTCGCCGAGCGAGAACGGCGCCAGCCACCAGACGTTTGTCGACATGTCATCGACGTCGAACCGGCGGCGGCCGAAGATGTGGCAGACGGAGTTGATCGACCACGTGACATGGTGAACGAAGAAGATCCGGACGAGACCGCCCCAGACCAGGCCCCGGGCCGCGCCGGCGAGCGTGAAGCCGTGCAGTACGAAGCCCGCCGCCGTCGGGATGAGCAGCGATAAGAGCGCGAGCCACGGGAAGAGCCTCCCGATCCAGCGCATCCCTGGGTCCTCGTAGAGATCCGGGGCAAACTTGCGCCAATCCGCCTGGCCCTGCGTCTCCATCAGCCAGCCGGCGTGTGCGTGCCAGAACCCGCTGAAGCCGTGGCCGTGGCCGACGTGGGGACTGTGCGGGTCCCCCTCGCGGTCGGCGTTGGCGTGATGCTTGCGGTGATCCGCGACCCAGTCGAGCACCGATCCCTCGACGGACAGCGATGCGAGCACGGCGAAGGTGTGTTCCACCCAGGGGTAGGTCTGGAAGGCCCGGTGGGTGAGCAGGCGGTGGAAGCCGATCGTCACGCCGCAGGCGGTCACGACGTACATCACGGCGAGGATCGCGAGGTCGATCGCATCGACGGCGCGGTTCCACAGGAGCACGATCGCGACGAGCGTGCCGAGAAACGGGACGACCACGCCGAGTAGGTTTGCGTTTCGTTCGGTTCGGGTCACCGAAGTGGAGCTTTGCACCTATCTCGCACAATTTCTTGTGACCCTGACCGCATCGCCATAGCCGAAACTTGTGCGATTTCTACTACTCGGACTGAGGCCGGGGGACGCGAGACGGCGCTCTGGATCCGCTCGGCTTTCTAGTTCAGAGTGCGACCCTCCGCCAGCAGCTCGACGAAGCGTGCGATCCGGGCAGCTCGCGTAGCGGGTCGCTTGGCGTCCTGGATGCGGTACAGGAAGGCGTAGCGCCTGACCCCACTCAGGGTTGCGAAGAACGCCTCGGCCTCGGGGCTTTCCGCCAGCGCCGCCGCGAAGTCCGGCGGCACGGTCGCCGTGGACTGTGGCTCGTACGCGGCGTCCCAGCGACCGTCCTGCTGCGCGCGTCGCACCTGATCGAGTCCGGCCGGCCGCATCAGCCCCCGGTCGATCAGGTCCAGCGCCTTTCTGCAGTTCAGCTGCGACCACTTGCTTCGAGGTCTGCGTGGGGTGAACCGCTGGCGATAGAAGCTCTCGTCGACGCGCCCGACCTGCCCGTCGATCCAGCCGAAACAGAGCGCCATCTCGATGGCCTCCGCCTGCTTGACAGTCTCGCGTGCGGCGCCCTTCTTGGACAGCTTCAGCCAGACACCGGATGAGGACAGATGGTTCTTCTCGAGCCACGACTCCCACCCCTGGCGGTCCGGGAGTTCGATCAGCGGCAGATCCGTCGATGATTTCGGCTCGCTCACCGTTGCTATATTCGCTGCTCGCCGCCCAGCGGTCGATTTCTGATGGCCAAAGACCCGACCCTCTACGACCTCGTGCTGTTGCTGTCGATGAACAGCGACGACGAGGCGCGCGCCAAGATCCTCGCCGACGTCGAGGCGGCGATCCCTGCTGGCGGCGGCTCGATAACGCGCAACCAGGACTGGGGGCGACGCCCGACGACCTTCAAGATCAATCACGAGGGCGAGGCGGAATACCACCTTCTGCAGTTCACCGGCCCGGCCTCGCTGTTGGAGTCGCTTTCTCACAGCCTCCGGATCGCCGATGAAGTGCTGCGATTCCGGATCATCAAGGTCGTGCCGGGCACGCCGGAGGCGCCGGAAAGCCCTCCGCCGGTCCTCGCCGGCGCGAGTTCGGCGTCGCCCGTCGTCGACCCCGAGAGCGCTTAGAGCCTGTCTCAAGACCGGGGTGCGTGACTGGCGGGCGCCGGATCAAGCGAGACGAGGACGCAGGACCCGAAGGAGTAGCAGCGCTACTTCGAGGGTCCGAGGACGAAGGATCGCGCAGGTCCGCCGCCGCCAGACGCGTGCCAGGGTTTGAGACAGGCTCTTAGTCACAGATCTCTGTCACCGCGCACGCCTGCGTGTCGGCGGTGTGCGGATTGTGCGCCAGTTTGCGATTACCCACGCTCTAGGCGCCTGAGGCGCACCTAGACTCGACCGCAGCGTTGCAAGAACTTCAGAAAGGAGCCACGCGATGGCGGGCAACATCAACCGCGTGATCATCACCGGCAACCTCACCAGGGACCCAGAGCTCCGGGCCCTGCCAAACGGCGGTCAGCAGGTGTGCTCGCTGCGCGTCGCCTGCAACGGACGGCGCCGCAACAGCGAGGGCCAATGGGAGGACGCGCCCAACTACTTCGACGTCACCGTCTGGGGCCAGCAGGGCGAGAATTGCGCCCGGTATTTGTCAAAGGGCCGAGGCGTCGCGGTCGACGGTCGGTTGCAATGGCGTGAGTGGACGGATAAGAACAGCGGACAAAAGCGCCAGAGTGTGGATATCATCGCTGATACCGTGCAGTTCCTTGGTGGCGGTGGCGATGCGTCGAGCGGCGACGGGAACGGTTTCTCCAGCAGCGCTCGCGCGACAGAAACCGACATCCCGGTGGATACGAACGACTTCATCTCCGCCTCGACGGGCGGCGGGGCTGCCGAGGACGACATTCCGTTCTAGGGCGGCGTTCAGCAAGCAGACTTCATAAAGGTGATGCCAAGTGGCGAAGCAACGTAGACGGCCGGTTCGCCGGCGCGACAGGAAGGGCGGCCCGTCCTCGGGTCGGCGCAAGCCGTGCCCGTACTGCCGCGATAAGGTCGACCAGGTCGACTACAAGGATGTGGCCACCCTGCGGCGGTTCATCTCCGATCGAGGAAAGATCCGCTCGCGGCGGATCAGCGGCGCGTGCCGTCGGCACCAGAGTCAGGTTGCGCGCGCGGTCAAGCGCGCTCGTGAACTGGCCCTGCTGCCGTACGTCGCCGAAGGCGGTCCCGAGCACCGCGGCCGCGGCGATCGAGACCGCGGCGATCGGGACCGGGACCGCTGACCAAAGGACAGAAGCGAGATGCCACAGGCAATTCTGCTCGAGGACGTTGAGTCGCTCGGCGAGCGGGGGGCGGTGGTCGATGTGTCCGCCGGCTACCTGCGTAACTACCTGGTTCCGCGAAGGCTCGCGGAAGCCGCGACCAAGTCGTCGATCGACGTGGCCACCCGTCGTCGGGAGGCCGCCGAGCGAGCCGAGCGCGAGGCCGAGGACCGGGCACGTGACAACGCGGCGCTGCTCGGGCGCACGGTCCTGACGATCCCGCAGCAGGCGGGCGACGACGGGCGGCTGTTCGGGTCCGTGACTCCCCAGGACATCGCGGATGCGATCCGCGACGCTCGCGGGATCAGGGTCGACCGGCGGAAGGTGTTCCTGGACGACCCGATTCGCAACGTCGGCACCTACATGGTCGTCGTTGAAGTGGTCGACGGGGTGACGGCGACCGTCAAGACGATGGTTGTCGCCGCCTAAGTCGCTTCGGATCGCCGCCTAAGTCGCTTCGGGGTTCCGCAACAAGTCCGCACGGCGGCTGGCCGTCAGTGGGGCACGTCTGCTGCCAGCCGATCGGGTGGCGTCAGTGCGGCATGGCGGCCGCCAGTCGGTCGGGTGGCGTCAGTGGGGCACGGCTGCCGCCAGCCGACCCGCGAGCACATCCGCCAGCGAGATCAGCTCAGCGGGCCCCAGGACCTCGAGGGGCGCATCGAGCGTTGCCATCCAGACCAGGAAGCTGCGAGACCATGGGCCCTCGGTCGTGACCACGCAGGCGTCGTCACCGTCCGGCTCGACGGTCGCGTAGCGCCCCGGAACTCGCGCGCGCACCTCCGCCACGGGGGCGCGTACGCGGATTCGGCCCGATGGGGAGTCCACGTCGCCGGCGCGCGATCGCAGTTGCCGGGACACGTAGGCGGCGGGATCACCACCGGGAACCGCTCGGCGGCGCCCCCGCTCTCCCGGGCGGATCGGCGGATGGCTGCTGATCCGGTCGATCCGGAAAGTCCGCCAGTCGTCGCGGTCGAGATCGAAGGCCACCAGATACCAGCGGTAGCCGCTGTAGACGACGGCGGCCGGATCGACCCGCCGGCGAGACGCTCGCTGATCGCCGGCGACGTATCCGAACCTCAGGATCTGGTTATCGCGGCAGGCTCCGGCCAGAGCCGCGAGCACGTCCGAGTCGATCCGGGGGCCGTCGATCTCGAACGCTGATGTCGCCTGGCTCAGCGCGCTGACGCGGCGCCGCAGTCGCGGTGGCAGGATCTGCTCAAGCTTCGCCAGGGCCCGGATCGAGGTCTCCTCGATCCCGGCGATCGTGCCCGCGGCTGCGGTCCGCAAGCCAACCGCCACGGCGACCGCCTCGGCATCGTCGAGCAGCAGCGGCGGCAGCTCGCCGCCGTTGCCAAGCCGGTAGCCCCCGGCGACACCGCGGGCGGCCTCGACCGGATATCCGAGCGACCGCAGCTTGTCGACGTCGCGGCGGATCGTGCGCGGTCCCACATCGAGGCGCTCGGCGAGCTCGGCGCCGGTCCATTCGCGGCGCACCTGCAGCAGCGACAGCAAGGAGAGCAGACGGGCGGACGTTTCGATCATGCGCAGAATCTTGACGTTCATAGCGGACAGGAGCTGACCGCAATGGTTGGAGAGACCGAGTCGTATTGAGGACCGAAACTGACCCTGATTGACGAGAGCCTTTCTGCATGTAAACCATCAGAGGCGCGATCGGAAAACCGTGGCTGCGTAGAGCCGCGATGGGGAAAACCGCTCACGCGCCGACCGGTTTCCGGGCATGCGAGCGATAGTCCGCGGTATTTGACCACGATCGTTCACGCGTCCCTGGCGGCGACGGCGTGCGAGTGGTTTTCCCCGGCAATACCGTCACGCTTCCCCAAACCACACCTGAGGTCGTCGTCCCGATCCCACGGTCGCCGCCTCATCCGACCTAGCCGCTCCTCTCCCAAGCTGGCTCATGCAACGCGGCCGCTCCTCTCCCAAGGTGCCTCATCCAACGTAGCCGCTCCTCTCTACGTGATTCTCAAGCGAACGTTGGAGGAAGCGGGATTGCCCGCCGACGACATCCTCCGGGCGAGCTATTTTCAACTGCCCAGTGAACGCCACGCAGACCGTCAGCCCGCCTCCGCATCAGCTCGACGCCGAGAGGTCGGTACTCGGGGCCGTGCTGCTCGACGAGCGCCACCTGCACGCGCTGCTGGTGGACGAGCAGCTCCGGCCCGAGCACTTCTATGTGGCCCGGCACGCCGCCATCTTCACCGCGATGCTGGACCTCTATAACCACGACCGCAAGATCGACCACCTCACGGTCGCGGAGCACCTGCAGCAGAACGGCGGGCTCGAGGAGATCGGCGGCCCGACGGTGATCGAGGAGCTGACCGCCTGGGTGCCGGCCACCGGGCATGCCAGCGACTACGGGAGGATCGTCCGCGAGCACGCCCAGCTGCGGGCACTGCTCAACGCGACCTACAAGATCCAGGCGGGAGTCCACAATCGTGAGGGCGTCGCTCGGGCCCTCCTGGAGCAAGCCGAGCGGGCGGTGCTCGAGGTCTCGCAGGACGAGCGCCAGACGCACGCTGCGATCGATCGAGGAGGTGCTCCACGAGGAGACCGACCGACTGCATCTGCGCTCGACCCAGAAGACACCGCT
Source organism: uncultured Solirubrobacterales bacterium (assembly GCA_963805095.1). Classification (GTDB taxonomy): domain Bacteria; phylum Actinomycetota; class Thermoleophilia; order Solirubrobacterales; family Solirubrobacteraceae; genus Palsa-465. Next base: position 148,112 of record CAWDSW010000003.1, on the reverse strand, counting down.
GACCGGCACGCCCTCGGGTTTCCGGGACATCGACGAGCTGACCGGTGGCTTTCAACCCGGCAACCTGATCGTGATCGCGGCCCGTCCGTCGATGGGCAAGTCAGCGCTCGTCGCCAACATCGCCGAGAACGCGGCGCTCGACGGCTATCCGGTGGCGCTGTTCTCGCTGGAGATGTCCGAGTCCGAGCTGGCTCAGCGGTTCGTTGCGTCCCAGGCGCGCGTCAAGGGCGAGGACCTGCGGCGCGGAAAGGTCGCCGAGACCCGCTGGCCGAAGATCCTCTCGGCCTGCCAGCGGCTCGGCGAAGCGCCGCTGTACATCGATGACTCGAGCGACACCGGCGTGCTCGAGGTGCGCGCCAAGTCCCGCAGGCTCCACCACGCGCTCGCCGAAAAGGGGGGCCTGGGACTGATCGTGATCGACTACCTGCAGCTGATGCGGCACGAGGGCCGGGTCGAGAGCCGCGTCGAGCAGGTCGGTCAGATCAGTCGCGCGCTGAAGAGCCTCGCCCGCGAGCTGAAGGTGCCGGTGATCGCGCTCTCGCAGCTCAGCCGCAACGTCGAGCAACGCGCCGGCGACAAGAAGCCGATCCTCTCCGATCTACGCGAGAGCGGTCAGATCGAGCAGGACTCGGACCTGGTGATGTTCATCTACCGCGACGAGTACTACAACCGAGAGTCGACCCGGCCGGGCGAGGCGGACATCATCATCGCCAAGCACCGCAACGGCGCCGATCGGGGAGCGATCACGCTGACGTTCCAGAGCGAGTTCCCGAAGTTCATGAACTACGCGCCGCCGCAGTTCGCAGGCCATGACGCGATGGCGACCTGCTCCTCGGGATCTGCGACGGATCTGGATTCCTCTACGACGAGGAGACCAACACCGCCTCCGACTGCCGCTGCCGTCCGCAGATCGTGGCTCGCAACAAGGCGCGCGGCCTGTCGGCGGTGATCCCGGGCCGCTACCGGGACGTCGGGTTCGACCGTTTCCCGGTGACCGAGATCGACCCCATGATCGTCACCGCCACGCGGCGCTTTGCCGATCGCATCGACGAGCGTCTCGACGAGGGACGCGGCCTGTGGTTCATCGGCCCGGTCGGCACCGGCAAGACGACGCTGGCGATGCTCGTCACCAAGGCCGCGCTGGCCGCCGGACGGTCGGCCGCCAGATACTCGCTGCCGGGGCTGCTGAGTCAGATTCGCAAGACCTTCGAGACCGGTTCCCACGTCGACCTGCTGGAGCGACTGACCGCTGTCGACCTGCTGCACATCGACGACATCGGCGCCGAGCAGACGACGCCGTGGGTGCTGGAGGAGCTCTACGCGATCGTCAATGCACGGTACGAGGAGCGACGCTCGATGGTCATCACGACCAACATCCTCGACCGCGAGACGCTCGAGCGTCAGATCACCGAGCGAACCGTGTCGCGGCTCACCGAGATGTGCGATGCGCTTCCGCTCACCGGACCCGACCACCGGATGGACCTCCGGATCGCCTAGCTTCGAGACGCCCCTACACTGACGTTGAAATGCCTGGAATCGTGGTCATCGGCGCCCAATGGGGCGACGAAGGGAAAGGGCAAGATCACCGATCTGCTCGCCGAGAGCGCCGACGTGATCGTGCGCTTCCAGGGCGGCAACAACGCCGGGCACACGATCGTCCGCGACGGGCAGACGTGGAAGCTGCATCTGATGCCGTCGGGGATCCTCCACCGCGGGAAGCTGTGCGTGATCGGAAACGGCGTCGTGATCGACCCGAAGGTTCTGACCGACGAGCTCGATGAGCTGCGCCGACGCGGGATCGACACGAGCGGTCTGCGGATCTCCGCCAACGCGCACCTGATCATGCCCTACCACATGCTTCTCGACCACGCCGGCGAGATCAAGCTCGGCAAGCTCCAGATCGGGACCACCCGCCGCGGCATCGGCCCGTGCTACGCCGACAAGGCCGCGCGGCTCGGGATCCGCGTCCAGGACCTGCTGGACGAGAAGATCCTGAAGAAGAAGATCCTCGCCGCGCTTGAGCCGAAGCGACTGTCGCTGCGCGACTTCCAGCGCGACCCGCGGCTCGATCTACAGGCGATGACGGACGAGTACCTCACCTATGGCCACCGGATCAAGGGCTACATCGCCGACACCACGAGGCTCGTGCTGGAGCGGCTCGATGCCAACGAGATGGTCGTGTTCGAGGGCGCCCAGGGCACGCTGCTCGACATCGACCACGGCACCTATCCGTTCGTGACCTCGTCGAACCCGGTGGCCGGTTCGGCCTGCATCGGCGCCGGCGTCGGCCCCAAGGACATCGACGAGATCTGGGGGGTCACCAAGGCCTACGGCACCCGCGTCGGAGCGGGACCGTTTCCGACCGAGCTGGAGGGCCCGCTCGCCGACGAGCTGCGGGAGCGCGGCGGCGAGTACGGCACGACGACCGGGCGCCCCCGCCGCGTCGGGTGGCTGGACCTGGTCGCGCTCCGCTACGCCGCTCGCATCAACACCCTGACTGCCCTGGCGATCACCAAGCTCGACGTGCTTTCGGGCCTACCGACGCTGCACGTCTGCACGCGCTACCGCGGACCCGAGGACGCTGAATTCGACCACTTCCCCTATCACCAAACGGTTCTGCATCACGTGGTCGGGGAGTACGAGGAACTGCCGGGCTGGTCGGAGGAGATCCGCGAATGCCGAAGCGAGGAGGACCTCCCCGACGCTGCCCGTCGATACCTCCAGTTCATCTCGGACTTCGTCAAGGTCCCGATCGCGATGATCGGGGTTGGGCCCGCGCGCGACGAAGTGATCTGGACGAACGGAGGTCAGGGTATGTACGGCTCGGGCGCCGCCCTCGCCGCCTAGCTACCCGTCGCCTAGCTACCCCTCGGCTACCCGCCTTTCCCCACCTTCATAATCGGCGCGTTGATGACGATGTGGGAGACCTTCATAGTGAGCTTGCCCTCTTTGGCGAGCATGTCGATCTGGTCGTCCTGGTGCAGCAAGACCGGTGTGACGCCCGGCTTCCAGGTAACGAAGACCTCTTGCCAGAGCGGGTTGTAGTTGCTCTCGCCGGGCTCCGAACCGAAGACGGAAATCTGTCCTGGGGCAGCACGGCCGAGAATGAAGTACTGCAACGGCGCGCCCTTCACGTCTCCAATTTCGGGCGAGTAGTTGATGTGCAGCGCCGAGGCTTGGCTCTTGCTCGAGACGTCCGTGATCAGGTACGCATCCTTGTGCCCGTCGTAGTACGCCTCGTAGGTCGCCTGCGAACTGTGGGACGCGGCTCCGAGCGCTCCAAGCGGCTGTCCGGAACTGGCGCCGGCTGCACTGACTGCGACTGCAGATGCAGCCCCAACGACTGCGAACGCAGCGAGGATCCTTCGCGGCATGACTGGTCCTCCGTCTGTCGATTTGTTTTGAACCTCAAAAAGACGAGGACGCCAAGAAGGTGCAAGTTCTTCCCGCCCATGGGCGGGATTGATGATTTTCTATCGGTTTTGCTTGACCTCAAAGACGAGGACGGTTCTTGACCCTCATGAACGAGGATGCCAAGACGATGCAAAACCTTTCTGCTACCCGCAGGTTGATGATTTCTAATCGGAAACCATATATGATCGGGGAATGAGGGAGATGGCCTCCACCAGCGCGACCCCGCAGGCGCGCCGCGACTTCGAACTTCAGGGGCACTACATCGACGGCCGGTTCGTCGCCAGCATCGGCGGAGCGACGTTCGAGACGATCGACCCGGCGACGAACGAACCGCTTGCGCCCGTCGCCGCGGGGCAGGCGGCAGATGTCGAGTCCGCGGTCGCCGCTGCTCGACGTGCCTTTGACCACGGCCCGTGGCCGCGGATGAAGGCCACCGAGCGCGCTGCGCTGCTGCGGCGCGTTGCGACCCTGCTACGCGAGCGCGCCGACGAGTTGATCGAGCTCGAGGTGCTCGACGTCGGCATGCCGATCTCCCAGATGCGCGGTCTTGCGGCGCGCGCGGCGGACAACTTCGACTACTACGCCGGCGTGATCACCGAGCTGCACGGGCGGTCGTTCCAGGTCGGGGGTGAGTTCGTCAACTACACGGTGCACAAGCCCACAGGCGTGGCCGGGCTGATCATGCCGTGGAACGCCCCGCTGATGCTGACCACCTGGCGACTTGCCCCGGCCCTGGCAGCTGGCAACACCGTCGGTGTTGAAGCCCGCCGAATGGGCCCCGCTTTCGGCGACCCTGCTGGCGGAGCTGCTCGAGGACGCAGGCCTCCCGACCGGCGTCTTCAACGTCGTGCACGGGTTCGGGGAGGAGGCCGGCGCCGCAGTCGCGGCGCACCCGGGGGTGGATCTGATCTGTTTCACCGGCGAGCCGGCCACGGGAAGCATCGTCGTCGCAGCGGGCGCGCCGACGCTCAAGCGGTGGTCGCTCGAACTGGGCGGCAAGTCGCCGGTGGTCGTCTTCGAGGACGCCGACAGAGACCTAGCGGTTGACGCGGCACTCGCGCAGATCTTCAGCATGAACGGACAGCGCTGCACGGCCGGCTCGCGGCTGCTGGTCCATCGCTCGCTGTACGACGACATCGTCGAGGCGGTCGCCGACGCGGGCATCGCGCGTCCGCGTCGGCGAGCCGTTTGATCCGGCTACGGAGGTTGGCCCACTGATTCGCCCCGAGCACCTCGAGCGCGTCGTGTCGTACATCGAGTCGGCACGCGCCGAAGGAGCGCTGGTGCTGGCGGGCGGCGGGCGGCCGAGCGGGTTCGAGCGAGGCAACTTCCTGGAGCCAACGGTGATCGGCAGCGTCAACGAGACGATGCGCGTCTTCCAGGAGGAGATCTTCGGCCCAGTGCTCGTCGCCATGCCCTTCGACGATGAAGCTGACGCGATCCGGCTGGCGAACGCGACTCGGTACGGGCTGGCTGCGTACGTGTGGACGAACGACATTCGCCGAGCACACCGGGTGGCGCAAGCGATCGACACCGGCCTGTGCTGGATCAACTCGCAGAACGTGCGCGATCTGCGGACGCCGTTCGGCGGCGTCAAGGATTCAGGACTCGGACGCGAAGGAGGCGACTATGCGTTCGAGTTCTACTGCGACATCGAAACCGTTCACGTCGCGCTCGGTACCCACCCGATCCCCAAGTTCGGGGCAGGAAGCGACGAGTGAGCGATGTCAGCCGCGTCTGAGCTCGTCTCCCGTCGCGCGCCAACGCCGCCGTTCGACATCCTGCGCTCGGCGTACGTCGAGCTGCAGGTGACCGACCTGCAGGCAGCCGAGCACTTCTACGTCGACCTGCTCGGGCTCGTCGTCTCGGCCCGCACAGACGGCACGCTCTACCTCCGAGGCTGGGAGGAGCGCCTGCACCACTCGATCGTCCTACGGGAGGGGCCGACCCCCGCCGCGGTACGCACAGGCTTCCGCGTCCGCGGCGAGACAGACCTCGATGCGCTCGCTGCGGAGTTCGTGCGCCGTGGGTGCGAGCCTCGCTGGGTGAGCGGCGCTCACGCTGGGATGGGACGCGCGCTGCGGGTCTGGGACCAGTTCGGGTTCCCGCTCGAGTTCTTCTTCGAAATGACCCAATTCCCGACCCAGCTGCAGCGCTTCGACGAACAACGCGGAGCACCAATTCTGCGTCTCGACCACTTCAACCTCCACAGCCCTCGGGTGGAAGAGGGGGTTGCCTTCTGGATCGACCTCGGATTCGGCTGCTCGGAGTACATATCGACCGATGGCGAGGACGAGCGGCTGACGGGAGCCTGGCTGCGGCGCAAACCGACGGTCCACGACGTGGCGTTCACGGTTGGGCGCGGTCCGCGCCTACACCACGTCGGCGTGTTCGTCGCAGAGCCGACCGGGGTGCTCCGGGCGTGCGATCAGCTCGCGGCGGCAGGTTTTGCATCGGCGATCGAACGGGGCCCGGGCCGCCATGGAGTGTCCAACGCCTTCTTCGTCTATCTACGCGATCCGGACGGGCACCGGATCGAGCTCTACACCTGCGACTACTACACGGGCGACCCGGACCACGTACCGCTGCGGTGGTCAGTCAGTGACCCGTGCTGCAGATCGTTCTGGGGCGCCTACGCCCCCGACAGCTGGTACGAGGAGTCGTCGGTCGTGCTCGATTCCGAGGGAGCGCCTGCACCGACCCGGGAGGCGGACGTGGACGAGCGCCTCGCGCGGACCCAGATTCTGGCCTAGGACGAGCGCGAGTTCCCCAACATCCTTAATCCAAAACCTATATGATTCTCTGTCAGAGTTGTGTCGTAGCGTCGCAGCGCCGGCGCCAGGGAGATGAGGCAAGAAGAGGCCGAATTGCGGACCCGGGGAACCACTCTCTGCTCGACGGGTGCTGATCGGGGTCAGCCGCGATGAGTCCTACGGGCACCCAGCAGCCTGGCCGCGGGGTCGCGGCAACCGCCGAGCAAGACAGGCCCGAGATGCTCCTGCGCGTCTCCCACCTCGCCAAGGCATTCGGCGCGACGCATGCGGTACGCGACTGTTCGTTTGAGTTGCGCGCCGGGGAGGTCCGGGCGCTGGTCGGCGAAAACGGTTGCGGGAAGTCGACCGTCGTCAAGATCCTCAGTGGTGTCCACGCCCCCGATGCCGGAACGGTCGAGATCAGCGGCGAGCCGATGGCACCGCTGCGAGCACCCCGGCAGGCACAGAGGCTCGGGATCGTCACCGTGTTCCAAGAGGTCCTGGTCGCCGAGTCGTGTTCGGTGCTCGACAATGTTTGGCTCGGCAGCGACGACATCTGGCGCCAGCGGGTTCCGTCGAGGGAGAAGCGCGCTCGGGCGCGTCAAATGCTCACTGAGCTCTTGGGGCGACCGCTCGACCTCGGGGTCGCCGTCGAGGAGCTGTCGTTGTCCGATCGCCAAGCCTGCGGAATCGTGCGGGCGCTGCTCCGCGACCCCAGAATCCTGATCCTCGACGAAGCCACGTCCGCGCTCGACGTCGCGACCAGAGACCGCTTATTCGCGATCGTCCGCAGACTCGCGCAGAAGGGCACCGGCGTCATTCTCATCACCCACCGGTTGGACGAGATCGAAGAGATCGGGGATCGAATCACGGTGATGCGGTCCGGCGAAGTGGTCGGGAATCTGGAGCGCGGGGGCTGGACGTCGCAGCAGCTGGTCCGCATGATGACCGGGGCGGACGCGCTCGCGAGCGCGGGGCGCGAGCAGCTCGTGGGCGCGCGCGACCGCAAGGACGCGACCGTGCTCAGCGTCCGTGGGCTCAAGCTCGGGGCTGACCGCGAGCCGATCAACCTTGAGATCAAGGCGGGAGAGCTGGTCGGGCTTGCGGGCCTCGAGGGCCACGGCGGCAATCTGTTCCTCGAAGCGCTGCGCGGCGGCGTCGAGGTCGAGGGCGAGGTTGTCTGTCATCTGGGAGACCGCGAGGCCGTCGTCTCCTCGCCCGCGGACGCCGCCGACCACGACATCGCCTACGTTCCCCGCGAACGCGGCCTGGATTCGCTGTTCAGCTGGATGACGATCCGCGAGAACTTCGCGATGCCGACCCTGGGCCGCGACACCCGCAGCGGAATGCTGTCGCCGCGGCGTTCACGACAACGGCTCGAGGGCTACATCAGCCGGCTCGGGATCGTCCTCCGCTCGCCGGAGGACGGGATCTTGACGCTGTCGGGCGGCAATCAGCAGAAGGTCATCGTCGCCCGCTGGCTGGCTTTCGGCCCACGGATCCTGCTGCTCAACGATCCGACTCGAGGGATCGACATCGGGGCCAAGCACGACCTCTATGCCCTATTCGGTGCGCTTGCCGCACAGGGCCTCGCGGTGGTGATGCTGTCGACCGAGCTGGACGAGCACGTCGAGCTGATGGACCGCGTTCTCGTCTTCCGCGAGCACGAGCTCTTCCGGGAGTTCGACCGCAGCGAGGTGTCGCGTGAACGCCTCGTGGCTGCCTTTTTCGGCGAGGACGGGCAGGACTGAAGATGCCGCAAACCAGCGACCCCACCTCGCTCAAGCAGGCCACCGCCGCCGCGCCGGCCACCGGGCCGACGACCGTACTGGCGCCCGTGACCGCCCGACTCGGTCGAATCGCGCGGGGCTACACCTTCGCGTTCTCCGCGCTGCTCGCGGGTGCTCTGCTGATCGCCACCTTGATCCAGGACCACGGCAACTTCGGCCTGACCAACCAGCTCGCCGATGCGGCACCACTGATCATTGCCGCGCTGGCGAGCGCGCCGTCGATCATCGGCGGAGGCTTCGACCTGTCGATCTCCCCGCTGATGTTCTTCACGAACGCCGCCTACGTCGTCTGGCTGGCGCCGCACGGCCTCGGCGGTGCGATTTCGATTCCGATCGTCCTCGGGCTCGGCGTTGCATCCGGGATGTTCACCGGATTGATGATCACCTGGCTGCGCGTCCAGCCGGTCGTCGTGACGCTGGCGATGTACTTCGCCCTGCAGGGGGTCAATCTGCTGTTGGCCCCGAACCCGGTGTCGATGTCTCATGTTGGCTGGATCTCCCATCTGTCCGGCACGATCGCCGGAATCCCCGGCGGCGTGTTCACGATCGGCGTCCCGATGCTGATCTGGTTCGCGTTGCGCTACGTCCCGTTTCGACGGCTTCTGTACGCGGTTGGATCGAACGACGCGACAGCTTTCTCAAGCGGCGTCAGCGTGCCTTCCGTGCGCGTCGCGAGTTATGCCCTCGGCGGGCTGTTTGCCGGCATCGGCGGGCTGGCCCTGACGAGCCTCGTGCAGTCGACCAATGCCTCGCAATCGACGGAGTTCACGTTGGTCGCCATCGCCGCGGTCGTGCTCGGCGGGACCTCCCTCGCGGGCGGTCGCGGCGGGCTGCTCGGGGTGCTGTTCGGCGGGGCCGCGATCTACCTGCTGCAGAACCTGCTCGCGACGCTCCAGGTCAACCAGGCGTGGCTGCAGATCGTCTACGGCGGCATTCTGATCGCCGCCGTCGTGATCCAGGGCGCGCTCGCCCCCGAGGCCAGGCTCGCCGGAATTCGCCTTAAGCGAAGTCCGGTGTTGCACCACAGCCGGCGGCGTCCACAGACGTCACTTCTGTCCGGACTCGATCGGCTCGACCTGGACTCCGGCGACAACGGAGCGGGGGCAACAAACGGCCGCACAGCTCTGCCGGACCAGGCGCTGGCGCCTGAGGTCGCCGGCCAGACCGTGACGGGGTCGCTCGGCAGGGTCTGGGCGACGCTCAAGAGCATCCAGGCGCGCTACCCGCTGATCCAGATCGTGGCGCTGATCGCCGTCTTTGTCTATGGCGCGCTGACGCTTCCAGGTCTTGCCAGCTGGATCAGCATCCGCTCGATCCTCGTGCTGGCCGCGCTGGTCGGCCTCGCCTCCGGCGGGCAGACGCTGCTGATCCTGATGGGCGGTTTCGATCTCGGGGTCGCCGGGTTCATCGTCGCGGGCGCCCTCACCGTCACCGCACTCAGCGCCAAGTACCACATCACCTTCGTCGAGGCGCTCCTCTGCGCGCTCGCGGGGTCGGCGGTGCTGGGTGGCCTTGCGGGCTATATCTGCCACCGGTTCCGGATCAATCCACTGGTCGTGACGCTCGCGATGGGGACGGTTGCGCTCGGGATCGTCGAGTTGCAGAGTGGCGGGAACGCGGAGTACGCCAACGCGCCCGGGTGGTTGACGACGATGGCCGAGCCGGCAGCCAAGACGTTCGGGATCGGCCTTCCACCGCCGATCGCGATCTGGATTCTGGTGGTGATCCTGTTTGCGGTGTTCCTGTACCGCACCAAGGTCGGGCGCAATCTGTTTGCGACCGGGGCAAATCCGCGCGCCGCCGACTATGCGCTGATCAACACCCGCCGGGTCTGGATCGGCGCGTTTGCTTTCAGCGCCGCCACCGCGGCGCTGGTCGGTGTCCTGATCGCCGGCTTCGACGGCACCGTCGTGACGACGATCGGGGACCCGTACCTGTTCCAAAGCGTGGTCGCAGTAATCGTCGGCGGGACCGTGTTCGGTGGCCCTGGCGACTACACCCGCACCAGCATCGGCGCCCTCTTCTTGACCGTGCTGGTTACGGTTCTGATAGGCCACGGGGCGAGCGCCGCAACTGAGGAGATCGTTTATGGGTTGATCATCTTGATCGCCGTCGCGACTTACGGACGCGAGCGGCGATTGCGGGACCGCCTGTGAGGCGAGAGCAGTGAGACGGACAACACGGACGGCTTGCAGGAAGTAACACCAACCGAGGAGGAGAGAGCAAGTGAGGGAATTTCAGAGAATGACGCGGGCGCTGGCCCGGGGTTCCGGGGCCGGACGCTGGCGATCAGCTTCCGTGATCGCCCTGGCGACCGTTGTGGCGCTGCTGGTCGCGGCCGGCGGCTCGTCGGCCAGGACGGCCCACGGCGCGCTCGGTGGAGGTATCACCGAGGGCAAGCAGTGCGGGCAGACGGTGCCCGTCGGCCCGACCAACCCCGGCGGCGTCTACAAGTCGATGCCAACGGCGCTCAAGGACATCTATTCGAGCTATCCCGGCGCTCTGTACAAGAGCCCATGGGCGAGCAAGAAGGTCACGGCCAAGCCGCCGTGGAAGATCGGGTACATCGCGTTCGCGGTCACCAATCAGTACAACGCGGACGTCGTCACCGGCCTGAAGCAGCAGTTCGCGGCCGCCAAGAAGCAGGGACTGGTCAAGGGCAGCCTGGTGACCAACATCCCGGCGACGTCGGCGCAGTCCACGCCCGAAGAGCAGATCTCCGCGATTCAGCAGATGGTCCGCCAGGGCGTCAACGCAATCATCCTGCTGCCGGTCGACAGCGTGTCGGAGACGCCGGCGATGGAGGCAGCGGGCAAGGCCGGCGTGCCGGTCATCCTCGCCGACACCCCGCCCGCACCCGGTTCGAAGTACGCCGTCTCGGCGTGGTCGCAGAACCAGGTCGAGGCTGACGCCGGCGCACTGGGACTGATCAAGAAGGGCAACATCCTCTTGGTCAAGGGCATCGCCGGTAACGAGAACGACGTCGTCCTCTACAACCAGGCGGTCGCCGACCTGAAGAACTGCCCCAACATCCACGTTGCAGCGACCCTGTACGGCCAGTGGGATAACGGCACGGCGAAGTCGGTCGTCTCCCAGTACCTGGCCGCCCACCCGCAGCCGATCGCTGGTGCGATCCAGGACGGCGGCATGTTCGCCGGGGTCGTGTCAGCGTTCCAGGCGAAGGGCCTGACACCGCCGACGGTTGCCGACGGCGAATGCTACGGCGGCGATCTGTCGTGGTGGCTTGCCAACCAGTCCAAGTACAAGACGTACGCGGGCTGCTTCAACGGGTTCCAGGGCGCGTTCACCTACATGAGCGTCGCGCTCCGGGTGCTCGCCAACAAGGGACCGAAGTACAACGTGCTCGAGATGCCGGCGGTGACGATCAACAACGCCAACCTGTCGCAGTTCGCGAAGAAGGGGCTGCCGTTGACCTCCAACGCCGAGATCGGCGGTCCGGAGACGGCATGGTGCAGCAACACCTGCCTGGACCCCTACTTCAACAAGTCAGGGTCGCCGCTGAAATAGCGATCGCGGCACAACACAACGCTAGGTAGGTAGTGACAACGGCCCGGTTCGTCCGCAAGGATGGGCCGGGCCGGTTGTCGTCACGGCGGGCAACGACCAAAGGGAGACGGATGACGGAGCTTGACGAGCTACGCGAGCGGGTCCGGGCGCTCGAGGATCGGGAGGAGATCCGGAACCTGATCCAGGCCTACCGCAAGACGCTCGACGATCGTGACCTGCGCGCCTTCTCCGAGCTGTTCGCCGTCGAAGGAACCTGGACGGGACGGTCGGGAACGGCGACGGGGCCCGACGAGATCTACTCGATGCTGACCACCGCGCTGCCCGACAACCCGCTGGCGCCTGGATCGACGCTGTGGCATCTGAATACCGATCCAGCGATCGCGGTCGACGGCGACCGGGCCAGCGCGTTTACGTTCTGGATGCATGTCCGCCGCGGCGACGGCGACGTACCCCTGCTGCCGACGCTAGGCGGCTACCAGGACGAGTTGATTCGAGAGGACGGGCGCTGGCGGTTTCAGCTGCGCACCGTTCTACCTCTGATTCCAGCCTAAAGCGAGAAGGAGATCGAGATGCCCAACAGCATGTATTTCGTGTTTACGCTGCCTCCGGCTGAGGTGTCCGACGAGCAGTTCGCAGCGTGGTACGACGTTCACATCTCCGAGGTGCTTGAGATCCCCGGATTCTTGGATGCACGGCGCTATTGGCTCGCGCAGGGGGCTCCGAACCGGCCACCGATCGCGTTCCGACACCTTGGCGCGTACGTGCTCGACGGACCTTCCGCCGAACCCGTGGCCGAGCTCGGACGGCGCATGGGCGCCGCCGAGATGTCGACCGAGCCCTGGTTCGGAGATGTCCGAGTCGAGGCATTCGTCGGCCGCGCCCTGGAGGACCCGGAGATCGACCTGTCCGATCACGCATACATCGTCCTCAGCCACGCGCCGCGTAGGTTCACGACCGAGGAGTACTACGGCTGGTATTACGCCCACGCGCGTGAAAACCTCACCTCAGATGGGTTCGAGACGGTATGGCGTTACGCCCTGACGCTCGACGTCCCCGATCGCGAGTCGCCCAGCACCGCGACGCACGCGGCGTACTACAAGGTGGAAGGCGAGCTTCCTGAGCTCCGCGAGGCGTTAAAGCGGTCCTTCGAGGCCGGCCGTGTCGACATCCCGGAGTGGATGCCCGAGGGGGAGTTCCACTCCTACGACTGCGTCGCCGCCGCAGCGCTCAGTCGGAGTGCGTCGGTCGCATCGTCGGGCCACTGAGGGCCTGCGACGCCTCCGACATCGGCGGCGGTCCCGGTCGGAACGGGACCACCACCTCCTCGCGCCGAGCGATCCGCCAACGCCCGTCGCGCTTGACGAGCGTGTCCACGTAGCGAGCGACGATCGTGTTTTCGTAGTTCTGGGCGATCCAGACGACGTCAGTCAGCGCGCGTGCGCTCAGCCGGTCCTCCGCGAGTTCGATCACCGGCGACCCGCACAGATGCTTGCTGCCGTAATCGTCGGGCAGGCAGTTCTTCATGAACTCGCGGACCGCGTCGAGACCTTCGATCGCCGCTCCGTCGACCACCCAAACCACGTCCTCGGTCCACAACTGCTCCCAGGCGGCCCAGTCGCGGTCATCGAACGCCATCGGATAGCGGGCGAGGAGGTCACGGATCTGCTCGCGGTCGAGCAGATCCTCAATCGACTGCGCGGTCATCGGCTCTTCATTGCGCGGAGAAGCCGCCATCGACGACCATGACCGAACCGGTGGCGAAGCTGGCCCGGTCGCTGGCCAGGAACAGGATCGCGTCGGCGATCTCCTCGGACTTGGCCGTCGCGCGCAGTGGGTGCGGTTGGCGGACGAGTGCGTCGGCAAACGGGTCGGAGACCGCGATTTCGGCACCGAAGGCGGCGGACATCGCCGTGTCGCCGACCGTACCCGGCGCGACCGCGTTGATCCGGATCCCGAGCGGCGCATACTCCAGGGCGGCGGTCCGCGTGAGCCCGATCACGCCATGTTTGGATGCCGTGTATGGGGTTGTGCCGGGGCAACCGACGAGGCCGGCCGCGGACGCGGTGTTGACGATCACCCCGTGACGCTGCTCGTACATCTGGGCCAGCTGCGCGCGCATACACAGCCACACGCCCTTGAGATTGACGCCGAGGACCTCGTCCCAGGAGTCCTCTTCGAGCTCATGGAGCCAGCCGACCGGGCGCGAGATGCCCGCGTTGTTGATAGCCACATCTAGGCGCCCCTGGCGATCGATGACCTGCTCGTGCGCGCGCTGGACGTCGCCCGCGGACGCGACGTCCGCCTCAACCGTCTCGACTCCCTCGAGCTCGCCGGCAACCCTCGCGAGCGACGCCGCGTCGCGATCGATAACGGTCACCGATGCCCCAGCGCCGTGGAACCCGCGCGTGGTCGCCAGGCCGATGCCCGATGCGCCACCCGTAACCACGACGACCTTGCCTCCGAGTCCGAGATCCACACTCTCTCCTCTCCGCAGCGTAGGCAAATAACGCACTGAAATGCTATACGATCTGCTCGTCAACGAGGAGGGATGCATGGGCGATGACATCAGGCTCTACCTGTTCGAGTGCGGGGTCATCAAGCTTCCGCGCTATGTCGTCAACGCCGGCGACGCGCTCAACACCGAGCGCGTGAGCAACCCGACCCCGTGGTATCTGATCACCCACCCCCGGGGCAACGTCGTCATCGACGGCGGAAACGCGCCGGCGGTCGCGGTCGACCCGATCGCGCACTGGGGATACCTGGCAGAGCGCTCGCCCGTCGAGATGGCTCCGGAGCAGGCGATGCTTCCCGAGCTCGAGAGGATCGGCATCGATCCGGCGAGCGTCCGCTGGGTCCTGCAGAGCCACCTGCACCTGGATCACACAGGCGCTTTGGCGGTGATCGATCGCCTGCCGAACGCCGAGGTGCTGGTCACGCGGACCGAGTTCGACACCGCCCACAACCTGCAAAGTTGGGAACGCATCGCCTACTGCCCCGTCGACTATGACAAACCGGGGATCCGCTGGTCACTGCTCGAAGACCACGAGGACGGCTATGACCTGTTCGGCGACGGAACGCTGATTTGCTGGCGGACCCCGGGCCATACCGCCGGGCACCTCTCATTCGAGGTGCACCTGCCCAGCGGAGACGCGTTTCTCCTGGCCGTCGACGCCGCCAACACGCTCGAGCACCTCAACGAAGAGCAGACGCCCGCGTTCATGCTCTCGATCGCCGAAGCCACCCGCTCCATACGCCGGCTCCGGCGTCTTGCGTGGCGCGCGCAGGCCTCGGTCGTACCGGGACACGACCCGGTGGAGTGGCCGAAGTTCAAACGGGCACCCGAGTTCTACGCATGAGCGCAATCGAGCAACTGATCGATCCCAGCGCCGAACGCCTGCAGCTCGGCCGCGGCTACGAGTTCACCGAAGGGCCCGCCTGGAGCGTCGGCGAGCAGGCGCTGATCTTCTCGGACATCCCCGCGGACCGCCGCTACAGGTGGACAAGCGACAGCCCCGAGGTATACGTCGCGCCAAACCACAAGGGCAATGGGATGGTCTACGAGAGCGGCGGAACGTACCTCGTTTGTGAGTCCGACACGAGCCTCGTGAGCCGCTTCACACCGGACGGTCAGCGCAAGGTCGTGGTCTCGCATTTCGAGGGAGGCGAGCTCAACAGCCCCAACGACATCGTCACCCGCTCCGACGACTCGATCTACTTCACCGACCCCAACTACGGCCGCTGGAATGACCGGATCGGGCTCGCCCGTACTCCCGAACTGGACTTTCAGGGAGTGTTTCGCTGCGAGCGAGACGGCGGTGACCTGCAGCTGCTCGTGGCCCGCGACGAGTTCGAGCAGCCCAACGGCCTGTGCTTTTCGCCAGATGAATCCGTCCTGTACGTCAACGACTCGCCGCGCTGCCACATCAAGGCATTCGATGTCGCCGCGGACGGCACCATCGGGCCGAGCAGGCTGTTGTTCGACGGGCTCGGGACCGGCGAGGTCGGTGCCAGCACGCCAGACGGGATGAAGTGTGACGAGCACGGGAACGTCTGGGCCAGCGGGCCGCAGGGGATCTGGGTGATCGACCCCGATGGCCGTCACCTGGGGACGGTCCCCACCGCGGAGTTCCCCGGCAACCTGGCGTGGGGTGGACCCGACCTGAAGACCCTGTTCGTGTGCTCGTCGACCACCGTGTTCGCCGTTCGAACGGAGGTCGCCTCGGCGCCACTTCCCTCTCACAAAACGAACTCACACGGAGGTCAACTGCGATGACTGACGCCATCAGCGCACTCGAGGCGCGCGTCCAGCGCCTCGAGGACCGCGACGCGATCGGCACGCTATTCATGCGCTACCGGCATTGCCTGGACGAGAAGGACTTCAGTGGCTACGCCGCGCTGTTCGCCAACGACGGGGAATTCGTCGCCGCGGGCGGCTCCGCGAACGGCCGCGAAGAGATCGAGCAGCTCGTCGACGGGATGCGTGGGAGCCTGCTCACCGCCGTCGCCGGCGACGACCTGCACATCGTCGTCAATCCGGACATCGAGATCGACGGCGACCGCGCGAGCGCTCGGTCGACCTGGATCTACGTGGTCCGGGACGACGAAGGTGGACCGAGCCTCTGCAAGGTTGGCCACTACGAGGATGAGCTCGTCCGCGAGGATGGCGAGTGGCGGTTCGCACGTCGATTCGCTCCGATGGACATGCCCTGAGGCGATGCTCGCGCAGCGCACATCGCTGGGGCGCGTCGGCGTCTGGAGTCGCGAGCTTCGATTCCAGTCCGACCGGTCAGCCGCCAGAGACGCCGCCCAGGAGCTCGAGGAGCTGGGTTACGGCGCGCTGTTCATCCCCGATGTCGGCGGCGATGTACTCGGGGCCGTCGACGAGCTCCTGACCGCGACATCAAGGATCGTCGTCGCCACCGGCATCATCAACATCTGGATGCACGACGCCGCCGCGATCGCGGCGGGCGTCTCGCGGCTCGATGGCGAGGAGCGAATGCTGGCCGGGCTGGGTGTGGGTCACGCCGCCAACGTGGACGTGGGGGCTCCAGGCCGCTACGTCCGCCCCCTCTCGAAGCTGCGTGGGTACCTCGACGAACTGGACGAAGCGAGGCCGCCACTGCCGGCGCCGAACCGGATCCTGGCGGCGCTCGGTCCGCGGATGCTCGAGCTCTCGCGCGACCGCGCGGGGGGCGCACACCCATACCTGGTACCGAGCGAGCACACCGCTCTCGCCCGGGAGATCCTCGGGCCCGACCGCCTCCTCGCACCGGAACAGGGGGTAGTGCTGACCGACGACCCGGCCCGCGGCCGGGAGATCGCCCGGACACACGTCTCCGATTACCTGCGGCTGCCCAACTACGTTGCCAACCTGCGCCGGTTGGGCTTCGGCGACGAGGATCTCGCCGGGACGGGCAGCGCACGGCTCGTCGATGCGCTGGTCGTCTACGGCGACGAGCAGCGGATCGCCGAGCGGATCGCCGAGCACCTGCAGGCCGGTGCTGACCACGTCTGCATCCAGGTGGTCGGCCAGTCCGACGAGGCCCTTGCGATCGAGGCTTGGCGACGACTCGCCCCGGCGGTGACGGCACTGTGACCGAGCTGGCCGGTCGGACCCGCACCTGGTTGATCACGGGCGCGTCGCGGGGGCTCGGGCGCGCGTTCGCCCAAGCGGCGCTCGCGACCGGTGACACGGTGGTCGCAACCGCCCGGGACCTCGCCGCGCTCGCCGATCTCGTCGACGAGTACCCCGGACGCGCGTTTGCGCTCGAGCTCGACGTGACCGTGCGAGAGCGGACCTTTGCCGCCGTGGCGGAGGCGGTCGCGCTCGTTGGGGCGCCGGCCGTCGCCGTCAACTGCGCGGGTTACGGGCTGCATGCGCCGATCGAGGAGTGCACCGAAGCGTCGGCGCGCGCCCAGATGGAGACGAACTTCTTCGGCGCGTTGTGGTTCGCGCAAGCCGTCGCGCCGCATCTGCGGCGGGCGGGCGCCGGTCATCTGATCCAGGTCTCCTCGGCGGCCGGCGGCGTCGGCTTTCCGCTCGTCGGGTTGTACTGCGCGAGCAAGTACGCGCTCGAGGGGTTGTCGGAGAGCCTGGCGCTCGAGCTCGCCCCCTTCGGGGTGAAGGTCACGATCGTGCAACCGAGTGACTTCCGCACCGGCTTCCGCGAAGCCTGCGTGCGTCAGATCGCGCAGACTTCACCGTACGCGGCGGCGTTCCCCGATGCGGTCGAGTCGCTGGGCGTGACGTCATCTGCCCGCGAGGCGGGCGACCCAAAGCGCGCGGCGCGCGCCCTTCTCGAGCTGGTCGACATGCCCGACCCGCCGCTGCGGCTGCTGCTGGGGAACATGGCGTTCGACAACGTCACTGGGGCTCATCGCCGTCAGTTGGTTGAGTGGGACTCGCTTGAGCAACTGGCCCGCTCAGCCGACGGCTGAGAACTCTGGCCGGACCACAGCGGTCACGAGGCGGGCCAGCCCCACACGCGTCGTAGGCTAGCTCCCAGAATCTCCCGCTTGTCGATCGCGCCGAGCCGGTCGGTCGTACGGATCAGGTCGACCGTTTCTCGGTAGTCGTGATCGAACACGGTCTGGTCGCTGCCCCACATCAGCCGCTCCGGGCCAAACGCGGCGATCACCCTCTCCAGGTGAGGCCAGACGTCGTCGTGGGGGTACGGCTCTCGGGACAGCAGCGGCAAGGACGTGAGCTTGACCGCCACCTGCTCGAAGGCAGCAAGTCCGAGCAGGCCATCGATCTTGGCAAAGGTGTCGCCGTAGCCGGGGTCGAGCATCGGGATCTCGAACAGGCCCAGATGATCAATGATCAGCGGCAACTCCGGGAACCGCTGCGCGATCCGCTCCTGCAGATCAAAGCGGCCTGGAGCATTCACGCACACTCGCAGGCCGGCACGTTGCGCTCCGGCGAGCATCCGGTCGTCCTCGCCGGCGGCAAACCGCGCAATCGCGGCCGGCGCCCAGAGGTTGACCCGCAAGCCGACATAGGCCGGATGCGCTCCCCACTCGCCGAGAACCTCCTCGATGTCCGGCCGGCCGGAATCGACTCGTCCGACGACGCGGAAACGGTCGGGATGCTGTTCCCACGCGGCGAGCGAGTAGGAGTTGTCGTAACCGTAGATCGATGGGCTGACGACGAGCGCACCGTGCACGCGCTGTGAGTCCATCAGCGCGAGCATCGCCTCGGCCGACGCCTGAGGCAAGTGCTCTCGAAAGCGCGTACGCATCGCCCCGAGCGCCGGATCGGCCATGACCGCGGGATCCCAGGGGAACTGTGGAGTGTCGCCGGCGAACAGATGGACCTGCGCATCGATGATCTCCGGCTCGCTTAGTGCACCCATACGCGATAGCAAAAGCTATAGGATTGCGGCCGTGGCCGTAGTGCAGATCGACATGACGGGCTTTGAGGAACTCGTCGACCCAACCGAACAGCTGACGTGCATCGGCAGCGGATACCAATTCACCGAGGGCCCGGTCTGGAGCGCCCGCGACCGGAGCCTCTATTTCAGCGACATCCCCAGCGACGCGCGCTGGCGATGGAGCCAGCGCGACGGCATGGTGCTCGATGGCAGCCCGACGTTCAAGGCCAATGGCCTGGCATTCGACGCCGGCGGCAGCCTGCTCGCGTGTGAGCAGGTGAGCAGTTGCGTCGTCCGGTTCACCGCCGAGGGTGGGCGTGAGCTGATCGCGTTCCACCACCGGGGCAAGTACCTCAACAGCCCCAACGACATCGTCGTCCGGCGCCGCGATGGCGCGAGCTACTTCACCGACCCCGATTACGGACGCTGGAATGACTGGATCGGCCAGGAGCGCAGCCGCGACCTCGATTTCCGGGGGCTGTACCGCGTCGCCGCGGCCGGCGGCATGAGCGGCGATGCCGAGCTGATGGTCGCCGAGGACGAGTTCGACCAGCCCAACGGACTGTGCTTCTCCCCGGATGAGACGATCCTCTATGTAAACGACTCGCCCCGTGCTCACATCAAGGCGTTCGCCGTTGCCGACGACGGCAGCCTGTCCGGCGGGAGAGTGCTGTTCTCAGGCGTCGGCCACGGCTTTCACGAGGGCGATTCGGAGGAGCTCAAGCGCTCCGAGCACCAGGAGCACCATGATCAGGGCGCCGTCGATGGGATGAAGTGCGACGAACACGGCAACGTCTGGGTCACGGGACCCGGGGGCGTCTGGGTGATCAGCCCGGCCGGAGAACGGCTTGGCACGATCCGCGCTCCCGAGGTGGTCGGCAACCTGACCTGGGGCGGAGATGATCTGCGGACGCTCTTCCTGATGACGTCGACGACCGTCCACAGCCTGCGGACGCGAGTCGGGCCGGCCAAGCTCCTGCAGCATCCCTGATCGGACCGGGAGCCGGCCGTCCCGGCGCTCAACCGGCCGTGATGCGATCTCCGATCGCGATGCAGTTCCACGAGGCGAAGGTGACGCGCTCCCACCACGGCGGCAGCTCGGGCCCGCTCTCGTCGACATCCTTGCGCTCGCGATAGGCGTCGGCGGTCCCGAGGCTCGCGCGTTCCATCTGCACGAGCAGCTCGTCCGGATCGCCCTCGATCTCGTACACCGACATGTACCGGTAGCTGACCGGCTCGCCCGCGTCGACCACAACCGGATCAAGCCGGTAGCGCTGCGCGGAGACGAAGCCGGGGATCGAGAGGATCTCACCGAGGTGGGCGTCATACCACGCATTGAACTCGTCCTCGTCGACGTCGTCCGGGATTCGGCTGAAGACGATCTGCAGGTTCTGCGCCATCAGCGTCGCACCGCTGCAGCCACGTACGGCGAGACTGCGTGGCAGTCGAGCGAGGCGAACCTGATCTGCCCGAACCAATCCGGGTAAGTGACGCGACGGCCGTCCTCGCGCGACTCTGCCAGCGCCCGCCGAAGCGCCGGTTGCTCTTGGCTGACCTCGTAGATCGCGGCGTGGGAGGCTGCGCACGGCGCCTCAGGGTCGACCGTGTCCGCTTGAAGTCGGAATCGCCAGCCGGCATCAAAGCCGTCGGCGGTCAGGTTCTCTCGCAGGTGGATCGCGTACCAGTCGTCGAAAGCGGCATATGCGATCTGCGCCGGAGGCTCCGAGAAAACGAGGTAGGCGTGGTCCGGCAGCCGTACGCCGTCGTGCTCTAGGGCGACGCCGTCGAACGAGGCAAACCGGATTTGGCCGAACCACTCCCGCAGCGTCAGCTCGTCGGCGGCCATCCGGTTGGACAGCTCCGCCATAGCCGGCCGCGAAGTCTCGCCGTCCAGCTCGTACAGGGACAGATGGCGGTAGTTCGTCGGCGGGCCGCCCACGACCGGCGAGAGCCAGTAGCGCCGGACCCCGCCGAACCCGGGACCCGCAACAATCTCCCGGGCGTGCTGCTCGTACCAATCCGAGTACTCGGCCTCGCCAACGCCCGGCGGAAGGTTGCTGAAGACGAAGTAGACGCTGTTCGCCATCGGCTTATCTATAGCTTATACTATATGATTTGAGGAACCCACCCTGCGATTGTCCCGCGCACGACCGCGCCCGCGGATATCCAGGCGACACAGGGGAAAGACGGCCACGAGCTCCCTGTGCGGGAGGACTGGAGTGAACACGAGATGACCGATCAGGCGACCACGGCGGATGCCATGTTCGAGAAGGGCGTCGCGATTCGGGACGAGATGCTGGGCCCCGAGCATGGGAGCGCGAAGCTCGCCGGCTTGGACGATTTCGATCGCGATCTTGAGAGCCTGATCACGCGTTATTGCTTCGGCGAGGTGTGGGGTCGTGAGCAGCTTCCGCGGGAGATCCGGAGCATGCTCACGATCGCGATGCTCGTCGCGATGGGACGAGCGCCGGAGACGCGTGTTCATGTGATGGGGGCGATCAATAACGGGGTGACGCCCGAGCAGATCCGCGAGATCATGATTCACGCGGCGATCTATTGCGGGGTTCCGGCGGCGGTCGACGGGCTTCGCAACGCCCGTGCGGTGCTCGACGAGCTGGAGACCGCATGACGGCGCCCGATGCCCTGCGCGTCGGCTTCGTCGGCCTGGGAAATATGGGCTGGCCGATGGCGCACAACCTCAGCGTCGCCGGTTTCTCGCTGATCGTCCACGACGCCGATCCAGCCCGGAGCAGCCGATTCGCCGCCGAGCACCGTTGTGAGAAAGCCGCGACAGCGGGTGACTTCGCGGGGGCCGGCGTGGTCGTGACGATGCTTCCGGATGACCGCGCCGTGGCCGACGTGGTGCTTCGCTGGGACGGTGGGATCGCGGCGGCGCTCGCGGCGGGAGCCGTCGTCGTCGACATGAGCTCGTCCAACCCGGTCGCGACCCGCGCGCTGGGAGACGAGCTCTCAGAGCGTGAGCTCGAGTTGATCGACGCACCGGTCTCGGGCGGAATCACCCGCGCCACCGATGGCACCTTGGCGATCATGGTCGGCACCGACAGCGAAGCCGCTTTCGAGCGCGCCCGACCGGTGCTGGAGGTCCTTGGCGGCAGGTTGTTCCGCACCGGGCCGCGGGGATCCGGGCACGCGATGAAGGCTCTCAACAACTTCCTCGGGGCGTCCGCGTACGCGAGCCTCGCGGAGGCCCTGCGGATTGGCGAGTATTTTGGTCTTGACCCAAACGGAATGCTTGACGTCATCAACAACTCGACCGGCCGCAGCTTCAACAGCGAGGTCGTCTTCCCGCAGGACGTCGTGACAGGGCGCTATGGGACCGGGTTCGCGCTCGGGTTGCTGGCCAAGGACGCAGGGATCGCGGCCGCGCTCGCGGACGCAGCCGGCGTCGATGCGCCGGCGTGCCACCTGGTCGCGGAACGCTGGGCCGCCGCCGCCGCTGGGCTGGGTCCCGCCGCAGATCACTCCGAGGCGCACAAGCAGTGGGAACCACAGTCCGTGTCGGGTTCCGCGATCACCTCGCCGGGGCGGATCTAGATCATGCCCGGGGAGAAGCAGAACGGCGTGACCAAACAGGAGCGCGTCTACCGCGTCATCCGCGAGCGGATCCTGAGCGGCACATACGGACCCGGCTACCGGGTCGTGATCGATTCACTCGCCGAAGAATTCGCGGTCTCGGCATTGCCCGTCCGCGAAGCCATCCGGCGGCTCGAGGCCGAAGGGCTCGTCATCTACCGACCCAACGCGGGAGCACAGGTCGCGCCGGTCGACCCGGCGCTGTTCGAGGAGGAGATGACCCTGCTGGCCGTACTCGAAGGGTACGCGACGTCGCTCGCCGCGCCGGAACTCACCTCCGATGACATCGACCAGCTGACCTCGATCAACGACCGAATGGTCGAAGCGATGGACCGGCTCGACTCGCTCGGGTTCGCTCGACTCAACCAGGAGTTCCACACTTTGATCCACGAGCGCTGCCCGAACACGCCGCTTGTGAACATGCTGCGCGACGTGTCGCGTCGCCTCGACGCGATCCGCCGCACCGTCTTCATCCAGATCCCCTACCGAGGTTCGGCGTCCGTCGCCGAGCATCGGGAGCTGATCGACCTGTTCGCCCGCGGGGCGCCCTCGATCGAGATCGAAGCCGCCGCGCGCGAGCACAAGCTGCAGACGGTCCGCAGCTTCCAGGCGTGGCAAATAGAGCACGAAAGCGGCGTCGGCGCCGCGATCTGATCAGGCCAGCCGCGCCGCTTCGGAGCCGCGACCTCACCCCGTGATCACGTGCTCGACGACCACACAGTTCACACCTGCCTCGATCGCGTCTACGTCGAACAGGTTGGGTGAGTCGTCTCGGAGCCGTAGCCAGGCGGGGCTCTCGTGGGCGCGCTCGAAAGTCTCGCGGTCGTTGAACCATGCCTCTGAGAACCCGTCGAAGGGAAAGACCTCGCTGTCGGTCCCGTCGAGCGGGACCGGCCGCACGCCGTGGTTCTGCACGTAGTAGAGGATCTCTGGGATCTCGAGTGCGAGCGCTCCATGGACGTTGATCCAGTGGGCGCTCGCGTCGTCGCGGCTCATATCCGGCCGAAAGTAGAGCACGCCGACGTGCTTGCACATCGTCGGGTCGACATCCGCGCCCGCCCAGGGAGTTCCTGGCCCGACCCGCATAATCCGCTCCGCGACCTCGACGCCGCGACCCGAGTGCGCCCAGTCATTGTCGACGATCTCACGCGAGTGGTCGAGCGCGACGCGCCACTGAGGAGAGCGCATCCCAGTGATAAGCGCGTCCCGATCGGTCCACCAGGCACACGCGATGCCGTCGATCACTGGTTCAGCGCTCCAGGCACCTGGTCCCTCGGCGATCGCGGTCGCCTCGTTATGTAGATAGCGCTCGACGCCGGGAACCTCGCGCACAAGACTGGCGTGGTCGTGGTTCCAGATCCGCCGGAACTCCGTGCGATCGATTCCGGGGCGCCGCCGGACCAGCCATGCCACCTTAATCATTGAGCGACCTCCCAGGGTCGGTTCGACTGCGCCGGCGGTCAACTCAGTCCGGCCTGAAGATCCGACAAGGGGATCTGCAGACAGTCCGCCGCGAGCGCCCAATCGGATCCGAAATCATGTGTGCGATGGTATAGGGTTTTGGACCGTGATTAGCCCTCCTCGCACTGTTCACTCCTGGCTCGAAACCATGCCCCCTGGCCATCCGTGCAGCAAGCTGCGTCTACTTGACACACGAAGCCGTGTTCCCCGGTCTCGATGGATTCGCCAGCCTCGGACGTCATAGTCGGCCCGACGTCAGAGTGCCTTTTTGGTCGCGTGGCGCTGGTTACGGGAGCGGCGGGCGATCTCGGGAGGGGCATCACGATGGCGCTCGCGACACAGGGAGCAACCGTACTCTGTGCAGACATTCGCGAGACCGCCGATCTGGCCGATACCTTGCCCAACGGGCACGGGAGAGCGATACCACTCGACGTGACTGACTCAGAGGCCGTTGACCACACCGTTTGCGAGCTAGGTGAAAAGTATGGTCGCATCGACATTCTGGTGAACAATGCGGGATTGGCTCAGCAACCAACGCCACTCGTCGATACATCTAATGAGATCATCGATCGCCTCTTCGACGTGAACGTCAAGGGCGTCCTCTACTGTGCTCGTGCCAGCGCTCGCGAAATGGTAAAGCACGGCTCTGGCCGGATCATCAATATCGCGTCACAGGCCGGAAAATGTGGCGTGGCTAACTGGGCCATCTACTGCGCATCCAAAGCGGCAGTCGTGGCCGCAACCCAAGCACAGGCGCTCGAGCTCGCCGAATACGGGATCACCGTGAATGCGATCTGTCCAGGTCCAATGCTTACCGAGATGACGCGTGAGACGGTCCGCCTGGAGGCGGACGCAACTGGCGCGGACTCGGCGCACCTACTCGAGGCGCAAGGCCGCGCGATCCCCGTGGGGCGGTACGGGACGGCTGCGGACCTGGGCGCGATGGTGGTG
The DNA here is from genome assembly GCA_963805095.1 of uncultured Solirubrobacterales bacterium. Lineage (GTDB taxonomy): Bacteria > Actinomycetota > Thermoleophilia > Solirubrobacterales > Solirubrobacteraceae > Palsa-465. The sequence goes on along the minus strand of CAWDSW010000003.1, from coordinate 123,248 downwards.
TGGATCGCTTCGGATCAGTCGTCCTTCACGACGGGAGCGTCCGTTCAACCTCACGGGAGGAACGAGTGTCTTCTTCTGAAAAAGGTGCCTGCCAGCGAGTTCAGGTCGACATGGGAGAGATCCCGTGGGCGGTCGTCCACCGGCTCGTACAACAGGTTCTCACCGAGAGCGATCGGCGCGGTGCGCGTGTCGCCGTTGCTTTGGCGGACCGGTGGCGTCGACAGCTAGCGTTTCACCGGCAACCGGGAACCGTTATGGCTTCATCGGCTGTAGCGATCGCAAAAGCGTTCACGGCCTGTACGTTCGACGCGCCGACCCACGAACTCCTGGAGACGATTTCGCGCCACGACCAGCAGGAGCTGGGCCGAACGAATCCTGGTCTCGTGTTTGCCGGCGGCGGCTTCCCGCTCCGGGCTGGCGGCCTGCTCGTCGGCGGGATCGGCGTCAGCGGCGCAAGCGCCGACGAGGATGCCGAGCTCGCCGTGGACGCGCTCCGATCGGTCGGCTTCGACGCCGACTTCAGGCAGCATCGCTAGTTGCCGACTTATCTCCTCGCAGGTAGGTCTATCGACGACTCTCGCCGCCGAAAGAGCCACGACGTGCCCACGCGCACGTACTCGTCATCGTAGTGGCCCGAAAGGTGGACATGCGGTCCGCCGTCCGCGTCCTCCCGCAGGAACACCCATATCACTCTCCCGATCGCCGTATCGCCCTCTACATCGATGGTCGCGTTCCCCACCAGGTGGACGGTGCGTCCGTCCTGTTCGCGCCACAGGTCTTCCATGATCTGCGTGACCAGATCGAAGATCGCCGCCCGTCCGACGGCTCGCGAGTCGCCGCTCAACCATTCTCCGTCCTCGGCGAACAGCGACGAATAGGTAGCAATGTCTCGCACATCAAGACACCGCGCGTACTCGTGGTGCAACCGCTGGATGGCCGCGATGTCTTCAAAACGGCGCACCCGCGCCTGGAGCGTCTCACTTGAGTCCGGCATGTCTTCCCCCCACTCCTAGCAGCTAGCGCGTTGAGCACGACGTTCATGCGCGCGGCGAGTCTCCGCCGCTGACCGGTCGCCCAAGCAGCGTGTGGCGGGGCCTGTCGCCAGGTCCCGCCACCCGCCTTCCCGTCCCGACGCACAGGCGCCGGGACCTCAGTCTCGAGTCGCTCAGAAGTTGTCCGGCGAGCCCGAGTGCTTGAAGTACCTATCCAGACACGTGTTGGAGCACCAGGCAGTGATCTTTCCCTTCGGCTGCAACGGCGAGTCGAGCGCGAGTCCAGACTGCGCATAGGTCGCCAGGTTTCCATTCGTGATCAGCGCCGGTGTAAACGAGATATCCGAGAGCTTCGGCTCGTCGCCGGCGAGAGTCCGGAACAACACCCTCAGCAACGTGTAGGCGGTCATCTGACCCGTAAAGGTCGTGCCAACGGTGTGGTAATTCGTCTTGTGCCCGAGCCACCACGACAAATCGCCGCCCGACGCATCGCCGTCCGAAATCGGCGGCACAGGAACGCCCGCCGTCTGGAACGCTGAGATGATGCCCGGCATCATGCCCCCGTGTTGGATCACCATGTTGATCTTCAACCCCGGGTGAGAGGTCAGGAAGTTAAGCACCTGGGTTTTTGCGACTGACGAGTCCCAGTTACCCCAGACCGTCCCGACCACCTTCAGCCCTGGGCAGGCCTTGAGATCGGCGAGGGCAGCGGTCTGGAAGGCACCCTCTACGGTGTTTCCCGCCACGCCCCGTACGATCAGCACGTTTCCATGTTTGACTATTCCTGACACGCCAGCGTCAGCAGGCGAGTTGTTATTGGCCCAGACGTTGAGAACGTACTTTGAGTTCGGGATCACGTTACTCTGAATCACGACTGGCACGTGCGCCTTGCCTGCGGCGTCGATGGCTGGCCCGAGCGGGGTTGTGAGAAGCGGAGAGATGATAATGCCGTTCACTCCTTCTCTCACCATCTGCTGAACAGCCGCGACCTGCTGCTCTGCCGTCGCGGTCGAAGCGCTTGGCTGCACGAAGGTTATGAGTGACCCCTTCACCAAACCCATCTTCTTGGCCTGGGCGAACTCACGTTTGTACTCGTTGAGCGCGGTCTGCTGCCACGGCGAGTTGATCGGATAGCTGATGAACCCGATCTTCCACGGCTTCTTGATGCCCTTGAAGTGCGACCAAGGTGTTGGGGACACCGGATAGGGCCACGTTCCGTATTCTCGCTGCGCCACCTTCGGAAGCGTGTTGACCACGCCGCTCGGATCTTTGAGCTTGAAGGTCGCGTCCTGCCCACACTTCTGCGCCGCCGCCGTGGCCACGGTCGCACCCGCTCCGGTAGCCGCGCTGGCCGCTCCCGCCACGAGAACGGCCCCGCTCGCTAGCCCCGCCACAGCCAGCTGACGCGATCGTCCGCTGATCCATCGTCTACTTACCATCTTGATCTCCCCTCATATCCCTCTTCTGGGTTTTCAGCAAGCACCTAAAGACACGACCCGGTCGTGTCTCGCTACAAAATTGAGCCGACTGGGCTCACGTCGGTGGCGCGCGCGCGTCGAGCACCATTTACACCCTGTCGCGAATGCGCCCTTCTCGCGAGTACAACGACACCGAGACGAGGATCACACAGCCAAAGATTATTTGCTGAGCGGCCGCGCTCGCGCCGTGCCCGACCAGCACAATGTTCAGGACAGAAATGAACAAGGCTCCGATCACTGTCCACGTGTAGTCCCCGGGGCCGCCAAAGACGGTTCCTCCAACGATCACCGCGATCACACTCTCGAACAGGTACGGAGAGCCAGTGTTGCCGTCGATCGTGCCCGAGAAACCTCCAATGAGCACTCCGGCGAGCGCCGCTCCGATTGCACTCACCGCGAACGTCACGGTCCAGAACCTCCGCGTCGGAACAAGCGAATTCTCCGCCCCCTGGAGATTTGCGCCGGTCGCGAGCAAGTGTCGACCTGTGCTGGTGCGGTGCAAAAACAGCGTCATCACCAATATGACGCCGATCCAAATCGCGACCACTGGCGGAATCGGCAACCCGAAGGTCTTCGTGGCGGGTTGAGCCAGTGTCACCAACCCTTGTGGTGCGCCACCGTCGGTGACGCCCTTGGTCTGCGTTTGTACCAAGCCGACCGCGATCGTGCCCATGGCCAGCGTCACCACCAGCGGCTGAATCCGAAAGCGATGACAGATCTGGCCGGCGGTAGCGCCAAGCACTCCCGCGCCGGCAGCGGCCACAAGTAGCGCGAAGGCGAACGACCAATGGTTCTGGTCCTTCAGAACCGTGACCACAAGACCGCTCGCGACGATCATCCCCGCGATCGATAGATCGAAGCCTCCCATCAGGATCAGCAGCGTCTGGCCGGCGGAGGCGAGCCCACGAGCGCCGCAATGTTGAGGATGTCTCTGATGCTGACCCACGACGCGAGCCCGGGCAGCGTCTCGGCGCCGTAGAGAAACAGCGCACCGAGCAGCACCATCTGGATGAGCGGCACACGACGCTGCAGGCCCGCGAGTTTCCGCACACCGCGGACCCACGTGTTCCCGGTCGCCTCCCCGGCCGACAAGTCCGGAGATGAGCCTGCGTCGGCGACGCTCACCGTCGGTCCTTTAGCGTGATCCCGCTGATCACGACGGCTACAAGCAATGCACCGCCGTACATCACCTGGAGCCAGCTCGGGTTGATCTGTGCTTGGGTCAACAGATTCGACAGCAGGTATATGCAGCTTGCGCCAACCATCGCGCCAAATAGGCCGCCTCTGCCACCCGTCAGCGGCGTCCCCCCGAGCGCGACGCCGGCGATCGCCAGCAGGGTGTACTCGGCCGCCTGACTCGAGTTGACGGAGGTGACCAGCGCCGTGAGTGCCAGGCCACCTATCGCCGCATCAGGCCACCGAGGCGTACGCGCAAAGCCGAATCAGGGGTACGTTGACGCCTGACGAGAACGCCGTGGCGTCGTTACTGCCGACGGCGTAGAGCAAAGAACGGTAGGACTCGCCCCAACGCCCACCAAAGCAGCAACGGCGCACCAATCGTAAGTATCCCGCCTGGCACTGGTCCACTGATGTCGCCAAATGCGTCAGCCAATTCGAGTGGAGCGTGATGGGAATCTGCACCATCGCCAGTCGACGCCGATCAGAATGAAATAAGTGGATAGGGTGACGACGACTGGTTGCACCCTGAAGACGATGATCGCGGCGCCGTTGCAGGCACCAGCGACCAGACCCACCGCAAGCACGATCGGAATTGCCTCGACGCCTCCCAGTCCATGTGGCACGAGCCAAGCTCCATACACAGCGGATGCGAAGAAGATCAGCGGAGAAATCGACAGGTCTAGACCTCCGCCACCCGAGATGATTGCCGGGGCGCTTGCCATAGAGGCGAGGCTATGGGCGCGAAGTCAGCCAGCTGGTTCGTGAGTCCAAAACCCCCACTCTCGGTAGCCAGCGTCACGATCAGGAGGGCCAACGCCAGGAGCAGGGCGAAAACAAAGGTGTGGCGCGCGAGCACGTCGCGAGCACCTGAGCGGATCATCGTCCACACCGGTCCGACCCCTGTTGGGTTTGGCGTAGTCGCCACGCTCAGGCGACCACAATCCTGTCATCCTCCGCCTTGTCGAAGAACTTAGCCACTATCGCAACACGTGTAGGTGTTCGCCCTCCAGCTGAGCAGACAGCTCGCGCTCGCGAAAGACGAGACGCGGTCCATAAGCCTGGTGTGCTCGTCGATCTCAGTTGACAGCATGACGATCGCCATGCCCTCACCTGTGAGTGAGTCCAGGAGGCCGTAGAGGTCCTGTTTCGCGCCGATATCGATGCCACGAGTGGGGTCGTTCAGGAGCAGTATCTTCGGCTTGGCGGCCAGCCACCTCGCGATAACTATCTTCTGCTGATTGCCGCCACTTAGGGTCGTTATGTGGGCATTGACCTCTCGTAGTGTGATCCGAAGTCGCGCATATACGGTGCTAGCCGGCGCGCGGTGCGGCCAGGTTGGAGCCAGCGAACGAAGGTATCTTGAGACAAGGTCGGCATTCCGAAGTTCTCGCGGATCGACATCCATCTGAAGAGTGATTGCCCACGATCCCGCGGGACGTACGCGATTTGGTGGTGCGCCGCCTGCCTGGCCGACCGGATAACGTAGTCGGCACCGTGGCTGTGGCGTACCACCTGACCCGGAAGCTCGATTCTGCCGGCTAGGGCCTCGAGGAAGTCGTCTTGACCGTGACCTTCAAGACCCGCTAAGCCGATCAACTCCCCGGCCCCTATTTCGAGGTCGATCGGCTTCTTGTCAGGGGCCAGCTGGAGATTTCTAACACTTAGAAGCTTCTCGCGGCCGTGTGACGGCCCGTCCTCTCGCTGACGCCGATCATCGCTTACTCGCTCCGTTCCCGTCATCAGGTGAGCCAGCTGATCTGCGGACCAGCTGCCTCGTTCCAGCGTCGCGACCGTGCGGCCGGACCGCATAACTGTCACCCGGTCGCCCAATTCGGCGATCTCATCCATTCGATGCGAGATGAAGATGATGCCGACACCTGCCGCTCTCAGGCGATCGATCACGCGAAAGAGACGGTCACGAGAGCCAACGTCCAGCGCCGAGGTTGCCTCGTCCAGGAGCAGGACTTTGGGCGACCGGACAAGCGCGCGGACAATGCAGCACGTTTGGCGATCGCTCAGAGAGAGATTGCCGATCGGAGTTGCCAAGTTCAGCGGGTGGCCGAGTAACTCGGTCAGCGTGGCGTCCGCGTGCGTCCGCCGACTCCGGGAAGGCGCCCTGCGAAACGGCGCATCGGCACCGAGCCACACGTTGTCGAGAACAGAACGGGCTTCGGCGACCAGGACCTCCTGAAACACGGTCATGATCCCCTGACGCTGTGCGGCGGCCGGAGAATGCAACGGGGGAGTTTCCTCACCACCGAAGGCAATGGTGCCGCTGTCCGGCGAATACACGCCACTGAGGATCTTTACGAGCGTGCTCTTGCCGGACCCGTTCTCGCCGACAAGCGCGTGAACTTCCCCCGGATAGAGTTCGAAACTGCATGACCTCAGGGCACGGGTTGCGCCGAATGCCTTCGTTAGGTCGACGACCCGAATGAGTGAGGGTTCTCGTTCGCGCCGAGCACCGTCGAGCGGCCCTGCTATCGACGGTGTGGGGTTATCGGAAGCGCCAAGCATCATGTACGCGCCTGAACCCGGCGGCGCGCTGAAAGGTCCTCTGCCTCGGCACTCGCGTGGGGAACACGCCGACAGTGCGTCTCGAACGTGGGCGCGATCGTATAGCTTTTGGCTCACAAGTCAAGCCGCCGAAAGCGTCCTGACGATTCAAAACACCGCCCGGTGACGCAGGAGCGAGTGGTCTAGAGGGTCGGGCAACCGCTACGAGTGCACAGCCGCCACGCCAACGTACGGGCTACCTTCGAGCAGCTTCGAGACCCGCTCCTCCTGCTGCGCGGTCAGCGGCGCCAGCGGCGCCCTGACGGCCGGGTCCGGCAACACGCCGATCCGGTGCATGACCCATTTCGCCGGGATCGGATTGGTGGTCGTAAAGGCGGCGTCGACGAGCGTATGGAGGTCGTAGTGGAGGGCCTGGGCGCGAGCGTGATCGCCGGCGGTGAAGGCCTCGTACAGCTCGGCGACTGGCTGCGGGGCGAAGTTCCCGACGCAGCTGAGGTGCCCGCACCCGCCGAGCACGAGCATCGGGTAGCAGAGCAGCTCGATCCCCGATAGCGCGATGAAGTCGCGTCCGCACTCGTTCAGCACTCGCGAGACGTGCTCGAAGTCGCGCGTCGTCTCCTTGATCCCGACGATGTTCGAGTGTGCGCGCCGCAGCCGACCGACCGTCGCCGGCTCGATATCGATCGCAGAGCGGACGGGAACGTTGTAGACAAGGATCGCCAGGTCCGGGAACTCGCTGGCGATCGTCGAATACCACGCGTACAGTCCCTCCTGCTGCGGGCGGGCATAGTAGGGGCAGACGACCAGCGCTCCGGCGGCACCCAGTCGCTGCGCCTCGGCGGTCAGCTCCAGCGTCTCGTCGATTCGCGCGGTGCCGGTGCCGGGCAGGAACGGCACCCGACCGTCGATCGCCGTGGCGGCGGCCCGCATCACCTCGATCCGCTCGGCAACCGTCTGCGAGGTCGGCTCGCCGGTCGACCCGCCGACTGAGATGCCGTGCGAGCCGGCCACAATCTGCCACTCGACCAGCGCCGCGACGGTCTCGAGGTCGAGCGCCCCATCGGCCGTGAACGGCGTCACGAGCGGCGTGATCGCGCCACGAATCGAACTGCTTCCAAAGCTGGTCAACGGTGCGCCTCCTGCGTCGATAACGGCGCGGCTCCGTTGCGCCCCGCCAGCCACGCTTCGTACTCCTCGCGGCGGGCCTCGCTGAGCGGGTAGATCCCACGGATCGACTCGCCCGCGCGGACGCGCTGCAGCGCCCATTCCTCCCGGCGCTCCTGCTCGAGCGCGTCGAACGCGACCTCCTCGGCGAGCGCGGCTGGTACGACGACAACTCCATCGGTGTCGCCGACGATAACGTCGCCCGGGACGACGAGGGCGCCCCCGCAGGCGACCGGAATGTTCATATCGGCCGGATAGTGGACGACCCCGAGCGGTGCTGGATGCCGGCTCTGGTGATACACGGGCAGCTCCAGCGCGGCGACGGCGGCAGTGTCGCGGAGTCCACCGTCGGTCACGATCCCGGCGGCGCCGCGAGCTAGCGCTCGTGCGGCGAGGATGTCGCCGATCGTGCCAGCGCCAGGCTCCTGGCGAGCGTCGATGACGAGCACCTCATCGCAACCGATCGACTCGACCGCGAGCTTCTGAGCGTTCAGCTCCGCCCGATCGCCATCCCGCACGTCCTCGCGCAGCGGCAGGTAGCGCAAGGTGTACGCGTAGCCGAACAGCCGCAGGTCCGGCCGGGTCGCGGTGAGTCCGGCGAGTGCACAGTTGCGGATTCCGCGGCGAAGGAGTTGTGCGGTCAGGGTGGCAGTGGAGACGGTTCGCAGGGCTTCGGCGCCAGCGGCCGAGAGAGTCACGACGCGGGCGCCGTTGCTTCCCAGCGCGGCTGCTCGGACACCGGGCTCGACGTGCGGCTGCGCCCCAAAGGGCGCGATCTCGGTGTCGGCCTCGACGACCCGGTTGCGGATCCGTCCGACGCCCTCGACCTCGACCTCTACCTCGTCGCCGGGCTTCACCGGACGCGCCCCGGCGGGCGTGCCGGTGAGGATCACGTCGCCGGGCTCGAGCGTCATGAAGCGAGACAGGTCAGCGATCAGCAGTTCAAACGGAAACAGCAGGTCGGCGACACCCTCGTCCTGAACGACCTCGCCGTTGACGCGGGTCCTCACTCGCAAGGCGTCGCGGTCGACGTCGCCCGCCGGGACCGGTGTGCTCAGCGGCGTGAACCCATCGTGGCCCTTCGACAGGACGTTCGAACCGCGGTCCGCCCACCGCAGATCGTGCACGCCGAAGTCATCGGCCGCGGCGTACCAACCGATCGCGCCGCCGGCCTCCTCTAAAGTCAGGTTCCGCGCTCGCTCGCCGATGATGACGGCGATCTCTCCCTCGAACACCAGCAGCTCGGTTCCGCGCGGTCTGACGACCGGATCGCCGTCGCCCCCGAGCGACGAGATCGGCTTGAAGAAGTACGAGGGAACCTGTGGCCGGCGCCCACGTTCTGCCGCACGGCCGGTGTAGTTGAGATGGACCGCGATTATCTTCGTCGGTACAGGCACGGCAAAATCATATACTATTTGATAAACGATCAATCCCGACTGCCGCACGTAATGGCCACTGAAAACACCACATCCGCAGTCACCTCATCGCCCCGGAAAACGCCGCCGTTCCGGGCCGAGCACGTCGGCAGCCTGCTGCGACCCGCGGAGCTGATCGCGGCCCGCGAGCGCGCCGCGAGCGGTGAGATCACCGCCGCTCAGTTGCACCAGATCGAGGATGGCGCGATCCGCGACGCGGTCCGCATGCAGGAGGAGGCCGGCCTGCGCTCGATCACAGACGGGGAGTTCCGTCGCGCCTCTTGGCACATGGACTTCGTCTACCGGATCGGCGGCATCGTCAAGTCGGAGACGGCGATGCGCAGCGTGTTCCACAACGACGCAGGGGACATCGAGTTCACCCCGTCCGCACCGCGCATCATCTCGAAGCTGAGCCTCGGGGAGACGATCTTCGCCGATGACTTCGAGTTCCTGCGCTCGGTCGTAACCGAAGGTGTCCCGAAGCTGACGATCCCGTCGCCGAGCATGGTGCATTACCGCGGGGGTCGCGCCGCGATCGACGCTGACGTGTATCCGGAGATGGACGGGTTCTGGAGCGACCTCGCGGGCGTCTACAGGCAGCAGATCGAGCGCCTGGCCGCGCTGGGCTGCACGTACCTGCAGCTCGACGACACGAGCCTCGCGTACCTCAACGACCCAAGCGAGCGCGACGCCTTCAGCAAGCGAGGCGAGGACGGCGAGCATCAACACCTCACCTACATTCGGACGTTCAACGCCGCGCTCGCGAACCGCCCGGCAGGGATGACGATCGGGACGCACATGTGCCGCGGCAACTTCCGTTCCTCCTGGGTCGCACAGGGCGGCTACGACTTCGTCGCCGAGCCGATGTTCTCCGAGCTCGACGTCGACGCGTTCTTCATGGAGTTCGACGACGACCGTTCGGGCACGTTCGAGCCTCTGCGGTTCGTGCCGAAGGGCAAGCTGGTGGTGCTCGGACTGGTGACGAGCAAGCGCCCCGAGCTCGAGTCCAAGGACATGCTCAAGCGGCGGCTGGAGGAGGCATCCAGGTACGTCGACATCGATCAGCTGTGCCTCTCACCCCAATGCGGCTTCTCCTCGACGGTCGATGGCAACTCGCTGACGTTCGAGCAGCAGATCGCGAAACTGAGGCTGGTCGTGGAAACGGCCGAGGAAGTCTGGGGATCGGCCTGAGCGGCCGTCGTCGGCGCCTCAGGATCAACTATCCAGCCCCGGGACGCGACCCGTCTCCTTCTTCCAGTTCGGGTCCACGGTCGATTCGTCCGGGTTCTCGCCGGCCACCGCACCTTCGATTCGCGCGCGCATCGCCGACGCGAACTGGGCGCGATGAGTGAGAATCCAGAAACGCCGCGCTGCGATCCCTTCGAAAGTGACCGCTGCGACCTCTTGCGGAGTCATCAGCTCGTCGAGCTCTGGATATGAGACATCGTCGGGCGGTGCCGGCGCGGGCCCGAGCCGCTCGGGCCAGTGCTTGGCGGAGTTCACGATGTCGGTCGCCACGGCGCCGGGGCAGAGCACTGAGACGCCCACGTGCGAGCCGACTGCCTCGAGCTCGCGGAAGAGCGTCTCGCTGAGCCCGACGACGGCGTGCTTGGAAGCGTTGTAAATCGCGGCGTTGCGGGCGGTTACCAGGCCGGAGACCGACGACGTGTTGACGACGTGGCCCGTGTCGCGCTCGATCATGCCGGGAAGGAAGGCCTGCATGCCGTGGACGACGCCCCACAGGTTGACGTCGACTATGAACCGGCACTCGGCGTCGCTCATCTCGCCGAACGGCGCGCCCAGGAACACCCCGGCGTTGTTGAACAGCAGCTGCACATCGCCGACGTCCGACGCGACACGGGTCGCCGCTTCCATCATCGCCTCGCGGTCGGCGACGTCGACCACGAGCGCATCGGCGTCCAGTTCCTCGGCCGCCGCGGTGACCGCTTCGGCGTCGACGTCGATCAGGACGGCGCGCAGTCCATCCGAAACTGCGCGCTGCGCCAGCGCGCGCCCGATCCCGCTTGCGCCCCCCGTGACCACCGCGACCCTTCCCACGGCGCCGAGCCTATCCGATGACCGAGGCTCCGAGACCTACCGCCGCCAACGCTCGATCAGCTGCTCGTCCCCTACCCGACCGTGTAACCGCGCGGGGAGTCCGAAAACGACCTCCCGTGGCCCGACGTCGCGGGTGACGACTGCGCCCGCGCCGATGAACGCCTCCTCGCCGATCTCGACGCCGGGCACGAGCACGACCGCCCCCCCGAGGCGTGCGGCGCGGTGGACGATCGGGGCGTGCAGAGCCGTGCCACGAGGGTGGCGGCCCATCGCGTCGTCGTTGGTCATCAATACCCCCGGGCCGAGGAAGACGTCATCCTCGACGACCGCGCCGCCGGTTACGTAGACACCCGTCTGGATCGAGACGCGGTCGCCGACGGTGACGCTGAAATCGACGCAGGAGGCCCGGCCGATCACACAGCCCTCGCCGACCCGCGAGCCCTCGCGCACCTGCGACTGATCGCCGACGATCGTGCCGGAGCCGACGACCGCGCCCGCGTAGACGACCGCGCCCGAACAGACCGTGACGCCCTCGCCGATCTCCAGGTCGGTGAGCTCGACCGCCGCCGCGCTCGAACCGGGGCGGAGACGTGGGCGCTTGCCCAGCACGACGCAGTCCTCGATCACGGCGTCCGCACTGATCCGGGCGCCGGCGTGGATCACGGTGCAACAGCCAATCGAGACCCGGCTTCCGAGGACCGCGCCCGCCTCGATGACCGAGCCGGCGCCCACCGAGACCCTGTCACCCAGTACCGCGCCGGGATCGATGTGGGCGCCTGGCGAGATCCCGTCAGCCGGGGCCTCAGCCATCTGCATTCGCCTCGAGCGAGTGCTGCAGGTCCTCGAGGACGCGCACCACCCGCAGGCCGCTGGCGCCGTCGGAGCGAGGGACGGTTCCCTCGGCGATGCAGCTGATGAAGTGCTCACATTCGACGCGAAGGGGCTCTACGTTCGGTAGCCAGGGGGAGAAGATCTCGCCACTGCGGGTGATGTATTCGCCGTATCCGCGCGAGTCCTCGTCGAAGCCCTTGTCGTAGATCGTGATTTTGCCCTCGAGCGCCATATCGTCGAAGGTCGCCATCCGCCGCGACCCGACGACGGTGAAGCGACGCTCCTTGTGAGGATCCAGCCAGCTCAGGTGTAGATGGGCTGACAGGCCGGAGGGGAACCGCAGGAAGCAGAAGACGACGTCTTCGACCCCCGGACGGACATACGCCTCGCCGTGTGCGACGGCCTCGGACGGTTCCTCGCCAGCCAGCGCCAGCACCACCGAGACGTCGTGGGCTCCGAGCGACCACAGGGCGTTCTCGTCAGCCCGCAGTTTGCCGAGGTTCAGACGGTTGCCGTAGATGTAATAGATGTCGCCGAGCTCGCCGCCGTCGGCCAGTTCCTTGAGCTTGCGGACCGCTGGGTGGTACTCGAGCAGGTGGCCGACCATCAGGATCCGGCCGGCCGCGTCGGCGGCGGCGACCGCGCGCTCAGCGTCGGCGACCGACTGCGCCAAAGGCTTCTCGACGAAGCAGTGCTTGCCCGCCGCCAGCACCCGCACGGCCAGGTCCGCGTGCGTCGGGACCGGCGTCGCCACTGCGACCGCGTCGAGCTCCGGATCCTCGAGCAGATCTGAGAGCTCGGCGGTCAGCCGCGCCCCGGGAGCCTGCAATGCGGCCCTGGCCCGCGCGGATTCGGAGGTATCGCAGAGCCAGCGCAACTCAGCGCCGGGGAGCGCCGCGAAGTTGCGCGCCAGATTCGGCCCCCAGTAGCCGAGCCCGACGACTCCGATCCGGATCGGTCCGGTGGCCATCGAGCGGGCAGTGTAGGGATGTGATCGGCCGCTCTCGGGAACGCTCACGGCCTCCTCCCGAAGGCCAACTCCACCGCGGCAACCACCCGCTCCCCCGCGCGTCCGTCCCCATACAGCGGCGGACGCTGGACCGGCGGGGCAACCGCGAGCGCCGCTCGGGCGGCGGCGAGATCAACGTCGACCAGTGTGTTCCAGCCCGCTTCCACGGTCTCGATCCACTCGGTGCAGGCCCGCAGGGTGAGACACGGCACGCCCGCCAGATAGGCCTCCTTCTGGATTCCGCCCGAATCCGTCAGCACTGCTCGTGCATTGCACAGCAGCGCCGTCAACTCGATGTACCCGACCGGCTCGATCACGTGCACCGACCCGCCATCGGCCAAGCGGTCGAGCAGATCGGCGCCCTCGAGCCGCGCCCTCGTCCGAGGGTGCAGCGGCAGCACGATCGGCTCTCCGAGGCCGAGCAGCAGCTCGACCAGCCGACCGAGTCGCTCGCGGTCGTCGACATTGCCGGCGCGGTGCGCGGTCGCGAGCAAATACGCGCCCGGGGCCACTCCGTGCGCCTGCACCAGGTCGATCCGGCCGGCGGCGCGCGGCTGGACCGCCTCGGCGACATCAACCATCACGTCGCCGACGACCTCCACCGCCCCGCTGACCCCCTCGCGCCGCAGGTTCCTCGCCGCCACCTCCGAGGAGCACAGCAGCAGTGCGCCGAGATGGTCGGTCAGCACCCGGTTGACCTCCTCTGGCATCGCCCGGTCAAACGAGCGCATCCCGGCCTCCACGTGAGCGACCGGGATCCCGGCCTGGGCGGCCGCGAGGGCGCCCGCGAGAGTCGAGTTGGTATCGCCGTAGACGAGCACGCAGTCCGGCGAGGACTCGGCGAGAACCGGTTCGAGCGCGGCCAGCATTCGCGCCGTCTGCGAAGTGTTGGAGCCGCCGGCGACGCCGAGCTGTCGTTCAGGTGCGGGCAAACCCAATTGCTCGAAGAACACTTTTGAGAGCGAGTCGTCGAAGTGCTGGCCGGTGTGGACGAGGATCTCCTCGTCCCGCCGGCGAAGTGCTGGCGTCACCGCCGCCGCCTTGATGAACTGCGGCCGGTTGCCGATGACGGTCAGAACCTTCAAATTCGATATCAGAACACTGGGCCGATCAGGCGGCGAGCAGGCCTGCGATGTGATGCTCGACCGCCTGGGCCGTTGTGGCGGTCACCGGGCCGGGCGCGTCGAACTCACGCTCGTCGATCCGGGTGATCGGCTGGACCTCGCGAACCGTCGAAGCGAGGAACGCCTCGTCGGCGTCGAGCAGGTCGCTCAGAGTGGTCGCCCGCTCGCTCGCGCCCGTCACCTCGATGATGATCGCCCGGGTGATCGACGCGAGGATGTGGTCGGACAGCGGTGGCGTCAGCAACTCGCCGTTCTGGACCCAGAACAGCGAGCTGGTCGGCGCCTCCAGCACCCGGCCGTGGGGGGTGACCAGGAGCGCCTCGTCGTACCCCTGCTCCTGGGCGAGCCTCGTTGCAAGGCGGTTGGCACCGTAGGAGAGCGATTTGATGCCGTCGAGGACGTGCGTTGGCGAGTAGGTGATGGAGCGCAGGGTGGTCTGCTCGGGCAGCTCGTGCAGCGGCTCGGTCATGAGGATCCGCCGCCCACCTCTGGTCAGCATGATCCGCAGCTGTTCGTGGGCAGGCCCGACGCCGGCCTGCGCCAGCAGCCGATGGAGGTCGGCGCGCACCGCCTCGAGGTCTACCGGTAGCCGCAGGTTGCGGCCGGAGCGCTCGAGCCGCGACAGATGCTCCTCGAGCGCGAACGGAACCCCGTCGTAGACACGGAGCACCTCGAACACGCCATCCCCACGCACCAGACCCTCATCCGTGACTGGAATAGTCGCTTCGTCGGCGGGCATGATCTCCCCGTCGAGCGAGGCGAGCGATTGGTTCGTACTCACGCTGCGATCTCCACGCCGGCGCTCAGCGAACGGCGGGACCAGACCTCCGCCAAGCGAACGATCGTTGCAGCAGCCGCGGCCATCTCCTGCACGGAGGCCCACTCGCGAACCGAGTGATACTCGTGGCCGCCGTCGAAGATGTTCGGCGTCGGCAACCCCATCTCGGACAGCAGCGACCCGTCGGTGCCGCCGCGGATCGGGCTTCGGACGGGCTCGATGCCCTCGGCCCGCATCGCCTCGACCGCTGCCTCGACGACCGCTGGGTCGCGCTCGATGTAGTCGCGCATGTTGCGGTACTGCCGGCGCACGTCGACGGTGAGCCGCGCCCTGGGGTGAGCCTCGACAACCCTCGCCACCGTCTCCCTCAACAACGCCGCGTGCAGCTCGAGCAGCTCCTCCTCGAAGTCACGCAGAATCAACCGTATCTCGGCATGGGCGGGGCTGCCGGTCAGCCTGACCGGGTGGATGAAGCCCTCCCTGCCGGAGGCGGTCGCGGGTGTCAAACGATCGTCGGGAAGCTCGGCGACGACCTGCGCGGCCAGCCGCAGGGCGCTGACCATGCGCCCGCTCGCCTGCCCTGGATGGATGTCGAAACCGTCGATCCGGACGACCGCCTCAAGCGCCGAGAAGGACTCGTCCTGCAGCTCGCCGAGCCCGGAACCGTCGAGCGTGTAGGCGCAGCGGGCGCCGAACCGCTCGATGTCGAACCTGGACGCTCCCTCGCCGATCTCCTCATCCGGAGTGAACGCGATTCGGATCGCCGGTCGGGGCAATTCGGGGTTGGCAGCCAGGTGGGCGACGGCCGTCATGATTGCGGCGACGCCCGCCTTGTCGTCGGCGCCGAGCAGCGTGTCGCCGCTGGCGGTGACGATGTCGTGCCCGATTCGCGTTGCCAGCTCGGGCATCGACTCGGGATCGAGTCGGGTGCCCGCCCGTGGCAGCTCGATCACGCCCCCGTCATAGTCCCGGTGGACGAGCGGCTGCACGCCCGCACCGGGCGCGTCGGGGCTGGTGTCGAGATGGGCGATCACCCCAACCGTCGGCGTCTGCTCGACGGTCGCCGGCAGCGTCGCAAAGACATAGCCGTTGTCATCGATTGCGGCGTCGGCCAGCCCGGTTGCCCGCAGCTCGGCGGCCAGCATTCGGCCGAGCTCGAGCTGGCCCGGCGTGCTCGGCGAGCCGTCGCGCGGGGCGGCCGACTGGGTCTCCACGGCGACGTATCGGCTGAACCGGTCGAGCAGATCAACCGACAGCGACGCGGCCAGATCTGAGGTAAACGGAGCCGGCATCAGCGCCGATCATCGCAGGTTGCAGACCAACCGTCACCGAGCCTGGAATGCCACGTCAGCTCGATCGACACTAGCGTCCGGGCGTCAGTGCGAGCGGAAGCTCCGTCATCAATCCGGACTGGTCGGTCGACTCGACGTCGACGCCGATCGTCGCTTGCTGTCCCTGCCTGATGCTCGTCACCAGCGACCCGGCGGGGATCACCGACCCGGCCCCGAGCACGACCCGGACGCGGCTGGCCGCATCCCTCAGCGTCACGGTTAGCTTGCCGCGCCGACCCTGAAGCTTGTGCGCCACCGGCTGGTTGGCGGCGGAGGAGACGCTCACGGCCGACAGGCTCCGGGAGAGGCGCAGGTCGGCGGGCAAGCTGAGCGTGATCGTCCGTAGGTCCGGAGCGTCCTGGCCGGCTGCGACTATCAGCGATAACACCGGTTTGCCCCCGGAAATCTGTCGCAGAGACGCATCCGAGACCTGTGGCTTGCCCTCGACCGTCCAGGTGAACGCAGCGCCGCCAACGGCAGCGGTGCCGTCGGTGACCGAGACGCTGACGTTGAAAACACCGGGTCGCTTGGCGGCGCCGGAGATGATGCCGGTGGACCGATCGATCACCAACCCGGAGGGAAGCCCTTTTGCAATGAACTGCGGCGCCGTTGCCGGACCGACTGTCCGGACCTGAAGCCCGGCGCCAGTGCCCAGCAGCATGCGCTGAGGACCCGGGTTCTGCACCCGCAGGCTCAGGGAGCAGAGCGCCGGCGCCAGCGCCGCGGCGTTCGGCGTCCCGAGGCCAGAGGACATGTCATAGCCCGGACCGGCCGAGTACAGCGTGCCGGCGTTGTTCAGGAGGTCGTTGTTTCCTGTCGTGACGTCGTTGAAGTAAGAGGTCTGTCCCTGCGCCGCGGCGTTGTACAGCGTCGAATTGGCGAATCCGATCGGCGCTCCGGCACACGCCGGCTGGGCGTCCGCAAGCGCGAACAGCGCGGCCCACACCGGCGCGGCGCCGCTGGTACCGCCCGTCCCCTGCCAACCGGCGGGATAGCGCTTCATCGAGTCAGAGCCGTTGAAATAGATCAGGTAGCCGCTCGCGGGGTCGGCGTCGGCGGAGACGTCCGGGACCTCGCGGCAGCTGCCACCCGCAAGGTGGCACTGTGGCTGCGCGGCGGGCTCGATCACATTCAGCGTCGGGGGGGCGCTCAGCTGGTAGGACGGCATCGCCCACAGAGTCGAGACGCCGCCGCCGCCGGCGCCGAGGCCGTAGGCGAGCGGGCCCTTGTCGGTGAGCGCGCCGTCCCACACCGTTTCCGTGGGAGGCGGTCCGATTGCGGTCATCGTCGTGCCGCCGACCCCGGTCACGAATGGCTGGCTGGCGGGATCGTCGACCGCGATCGAGGTGTTGCCGTGGGCGCTGCCGTCGTAGCAGTCCTGCACGCCCTCGTCACCGGCCGCCGAGACGACCGTCTGTCCCTGTGCCGCTGCCTCCTCGAACAAGACGTTCTCGGCAGCGGCGTCAGTCGGACCCTCGATCGGCTCGCACTCACCCCAGGAGTTGGATATGACCGACGCGCGGTCCTGCCCGATGATCTTCGTGAACACGTCGTAAGGCCCCGAGCCTGGGTTGTCCGAGTTGGAATTCGGGCCGCGATAGACGATCAGCCGCACCCCGGGGGCAAGTCCGATCAGCTGCTCGATATCGAGCGCCGCCTCGCCGGAGCCTGCGCCAGAGCCGGCACCACCGTCGACCCGCACGTACGAGATCGCCACCTTGGTGCCGTAGCAGCTCTGGTAGGCGGCGACGTCGGAGCGCGCATCCGACTCCAGCTCGTAGACCGCGATCGTCTGTCCGGAGCCCTGGTCGCCGGCCTCATAGAGCCCTGAGAACCCGTATGCCGAAGCGATCTCGTCGGTCGTGTACGCGCTCTGCCCCGGCGCTGCCGCGGTGGCTGCATGACACGGTTGCGGGCCACCCGTGGCGAGGTTGCGCTTGATCCGCGCTGTCGGCCCGCGGGCCGACAGCGCCGGCGAGCCGTCCCGATGGGCCTGGCTCGATCCGCTCGAGGCCAGCCGCTTCAGTGGCGAGGTCCAGTGCTGCAGGCCACTGAGGCCGATGACCGACTGCACGGCTGGCGCGATCCGCCGGTCGACGGCCGGGGCCGAGGTGTTCAGGACCACGTCGTTGCCATCGCTCAGCCGGAAGCGGGCCAGCGACAGCGAGAACGCGTGCTCGACCGCCGGGCCAGAGGCCTCGACCGGAATCGATAGCCCGTTGGCGCTGGTGCGCTCCGGGATCAGACCGTGGGCACGCAACGAGTGGTCAACCGACGCGACCGTCGCGGCCGTTGGCGCGAAGCGGCCGAGAAACTCGCGGGGTGTCAGATATTGTCGGTAAAGCTGTGAGGTGGGATCGCTGACGGCCTGTGCGTAGGCCTGCAGTGCGCGCGCGTTGCGCGGCTTCAGCGCAACCGTGATGCGCATCCGCTTGACCGACGCAACGCCGGCTACCAGATTCGCGCCGGCTGGTAATCGCGGGGCGGGGCCGATCCGTACCTGCCGAGGTGCGTGGCGTACGCCGCGCGCCTGGGCGACGTCAGCCTGGGCGGCGACGGCGGCCAGGGCCAGGCAGGCCACCGCTAGTACTCTCCGTCGCATCAGGGTGCGGCCGTGGTCCTGGACATGCCACCGATCAGCTTAGAGGCCCTGACGTAGCGTCACGCGAGAAGCGGGAAGGAGCGGTGGCGCCGCGGGGGAACAATGTAGTTGGCGCGCTTGAGCACGAAGATGAACTCGTTGATCCCGTTGTTGACGGTGTCTGTGATCGCCGGGTTCTGAAGTTGGGCCCCGGTCGCGTTCATCGCGTTGCGGGTCCTGATGAAGTCGGCGATCGTCCGCTGTAGCGAGACGAAGTGCAGGCCCGCCTGCTGCCCGTCGGTCGTGTTGAAGTCGCGACGCAGGATCAAGGGCTTACCGTTGCGGCGGGCGCGGGCCGACGCCTGCGCGTGGCCGATCACCCCGTAGCGCCTGATCGCCTCCGCGAGCCTGCCCGGCTCGGAGGCCGCGTCGGTCGTCAGTCGCCCCACGTCAGCTGGCGTCGTCTGCGGCGAGTACATGCGCGCAACGCGCTCACGCTGGTTGAAGACCCGGTACCACTCGTCCAGGCGGAGTCGCATGTAGCTGACGTGCATCATCGAGCCCTCGGCGAAGGCCCCGGACGGGATCGTGACCGCATCCTCGGTTGCCTGGTTGCGCTTGAGGTTCGATCTGAAGCCCATGTAGAGCGGTGCCGTCTTCGGCACGGGATCGCCCGTCGGGATGCCGCCGACCCGTTGATGAGTCGCCGGCAAGCCGGTGCCGACGAAGCCGGTCCGAGTCTCCTGCCAGGCGAGCGCATCCGAGATCCTCAGGTGGCGCTCGCCATCCGCCGTGGTCCGCGCACGGGACAGCGGCGTGCCGTGCAGCAGCGCCGCCTCCACCGCCTGCAGCCGGGCCTCGTCGTCACACGCCAGGTGCAGACACAGGTGGTATTCATCGATCGAGGGCAGCTCAAAGTCAGACAGCGCCTTCGCCCGGGGAACCGGCGAGCGCACGTGCAAGACGCGTTCGAAATAGCTATGCCCCCAGCTCGCGGTGAACAGGAGGCCGCTAGGCGACCAGGGGTAGGCGCGCTCGAGCGTCCGCAGCGCCGCCTCGAGCGTGCGGGCGTGTGCTCGCGTCGGTCTGCCGACCACATCGAAAAACAGCAGCCGGTCAAAGCGCGGCGCGATCCGGTTGCCGTGCACGTCGGTGGCCAGTGTCGCTTCCCACGCGTGCTGGCGAGCGGGAAGCCCGGCCGGCTGGCGGCCGACCGGAACAAGCGGGAGGCGCTGATCCGGTTGGCGGCGGTCCCCCAGGGCTCCTGCGGCGATTCCCGCGCCCGCCCCGCCCGCCGCCAGACCACCGGCGCCCAGTAGGAAGCGCCGCCGCGTCCAGCGCCGGGGCTGGCTCACCTGGTCGGCTTCCAGTTGAAGCCGACCGTCACCCGGTGCGGCTTCAACCAGACGTTTCGGTACTCGAGATGCCGGCCCGCGACCGGAGGGCTGATCAGCAGGGTCAGCTCGTAGTGGCCTGCGGCTGGGAGGGTCACGTTGTCGCCGTAATGCGGCCCCATGTACGCCGACAGCATCGGCTGCTGCTGGGCGTCGTAGACGACCTTGCCGTTCCGTTTGATCGTCGCCCAAACGCCGGCGTATGGGATCGCGACGCCGGTATGGGCATCGTTCAGCATCACCATCAGGTGGAAGCTGGTGTGCTTGGTCGGCTTCACGACCCGCTCCTGGCCCGGGCCCGCGTAGACCACGAACTCGGTCGGCGTGGTCGTTCGCGCCTGGATCTGCATGCCCTGCCAGTGCGCCGTCGCCAGCACCTGGGAGGCGACGGGCTTGATCCCGTTCACCGACGGGACCTTGGTGGCCGCACTCCCCGAGCCGTCCATGTTCATGCCGGACATTCCGGGCATGTTCGACATGCCGGAGCTCCGGGTGACGGGGGTTCGCTGCGACGCGGCCGCTGCCGTCCGATCGTTGCCGGCGGAGCCGCACCCGGCGAGTACCAGCGCCGCGACCGACGGCACGACAACCGACAGCGCACCTCGCCAGTTGGGCGCGTGAGCGGACATCGGGGCATCGACGATAGCGCGACGGGTATGGTCGGCCCCCTGGTTGATCCGAATCCGGTCCTTCCTTCGCTGGCTCTGCACGACGGCAAGCTGACGCTGCGGACGTGGTCAGCGGATGACGCCGCCGACCTGAATGCGGCCGTGGCCGAGAGCCTCGAGCACCTCAGGCCGTGGATGGAGTGGATCGCCGGCGAACCGCAGACGCTCGCCCAGCGACGCGAATGGATCCTCGAGTGCGAGCGTGACCGTCTCGCCGGGAGAACGCTGATCCTCGGCATGTTCGTCGACGGCGGGGTCGCAGGAGGCTGTGGTCTGCACCAGCGCCTCAGCGTCGGTGGGCTCGAGATCGGCTACTGGACCCACCCGGCGTTTCTGCGACGCGGCCTGGCGACCGCTGGCAGTCGGCTACTGACGAGCGCCGCATTCGGCTTGCCCGGAGTCTCGTTCGTCGAGATCCACCACGACAAGGCGAATGTAGCCAGCGCCGGAGTGCCACGCAGGCTCGGGTTCGAGCTCGTCGGCGAGGGGCTCGATCCGCCGTCGGCACCGGCCGAGATCGGGATCGAATGCCGCTGGCGGATGGAGCGCTCCGCCTGGCTGCAGTGCCACCCCTCCTCTCCATGCTGAGCCGAGATGACCGCCGTCGCCCATCGCCACGGTTCGCGGTGGCACCGCCACGATTTCACGCCCGGACGTCGCCAAGTCGTGGCACACGATCCGGGATCACGACCACCACTAGGTCCTTCGTTCAGTGGACGAGGTAGGTCTCGTACACGACGCCACTGGGCTGGCGTCCGCCGACGCTGACGAACACTCCCTTGTTCAGCCACTCGAGCTCGGCAGCTGCGGTCTCGATCTGGGTCGAGGTCCGGAACGTGTACTCGCTCGGGTCGACGTTCTCGCCACGCCCCAACCGGGCAAGGACATCAGCGCTGCCGTGCCGAGTGCTGCGTGACTGCACGTACAGCACCTCGCCATTTTCGGTTCGCAGCGTGTAGCGAATGTCACCGAGCGCGGTGCCGTCCGGCAGAATCGTCTGCCAGTCGGCGCTGGCGCCCGGGAGCAGCTGTCCGTTGATCGTGGAACCGGTGAACGTCCCCCCGGTCAGCGGCACGATTCGCCTCCGACCACGCGCCGTCTCGCCGAGCTCGATCGGTTCACCCAGCGTCGCCTCGAGGCGGTAGATGGGCGTCATGCGTGGCTCGGGGAGACCAAGGGTGCCCGGCCTTGGCCCTACCGGGTCGTTTGGATGCGGCTCGAGCGCCGTCACCGTCACGCGCATCCAGCCGTCGAGCGGCAGAGCGCCGAGAAGACCGTCAAGCTCCGCCCTGCTGTCGGCACGGTAGAGACCGACGGCCTGACTCTCCCCAGGTACGACCGGGAGTCTCCAGAGGCGCACCAGGTGCCCGTCGCGCGCGAGGCGAGCGGCGGCGGTCGCCTCGGCGCTCGTACGCGCCTTGACCTCGGAGTCCGGCGCCCCCTCCGGAATGTTGATGTCGAACGCGACGAGAAACTCCATCCTCTGCTCCTTCCAGGGTCACCAGATGAACTGCTGGCCGCCGTCAATGTCATAGGTCGCGCCGGTCAGAGCAGTCTTACTCATGATGTGCACGGCGAGGGCCGCCACATCCCCAGGCCCGACGACCCGGGCGGTTTCCAGCCCGATGCCGGTCGCTGCCGCCGATGACGACCGCGCTCTGCCCCAGGAGCTCGGGCGGGAGCCGGATGCGTTCGCCCCGGCGGCGGTCGTCATGGTTGGACCAATCGTTGCCGAATCGTGCCGATCACGATCCCGATTCGACCCCGTGGCGCAGCGCTGTGATCTCGTGCCGGAGCGCCTTCAGTGCCTCGGCATGGATGTCCGAGAAACTCGGGAAAGGCTGGATCGTATCCCGGAGCACCTCAAGTGGAATCCGCGCCCGGATCGCCAGCGTCGCCTGCTGCAGCCACTCGCCGGCGTCGGGCCCGAGCGCGTAGGCACCGGTCAATCGCTCCCCGTCGCTGAGCAGCGTCAGGAACCCATTCGATTCGGCGTAGGCATGTGTATACGTGGCCGTCTTGGCGACCTCTGACAGGGGCGCGGTGGCGCTGAACTTCGCCTCGGTTGCGCCGACCGCTGCCGCCTGCGGGTCGGTGTACGTAACCCGGGGAACCGCCTCGTAGTGGGCTTCACGAGCTTCGCCAAGGAGGTTCGAGGCGACGATCTCGCCCTGATATTCGCCGACGTGCGTCAGCTGCAGGATGCCTGTGACGTCGCCGACGGCCCACAACCGCTCGCCGACCCGCAGCTGCGAATCGACCGGGATCCCGTGCGGATCCGCTTCGATCCCGACGGTCTCGAGCCCGATCCCTTCGACGCGCGGGCGCCGTCCGGTCGCGACCAGGAGATGATCGCCACGCAGCTCGCGTCCGTCGCCGAGGCGCAGGACGAAGTCCGCTCCGTCGCGGGACGCTTCGACCGCCTCTACACCGAGCGCCAGCTCGATCCCATCGCGACGGAGCGCCTCGGCAAGCGCTTCGCCAAGCGGCGCGGGCTCCCGCGCGAGCAGATGGTCCATCCCCTCGACGAGCACCACCTCACCGCCCAGGCGACGCACGACTTGCGAGAGCTCCACACCCGCCGGACCACCGCCGAGCACGATCAGCCGTCTGGGTACCTCCTTCATCCCCGTCGCCTCGTTCGTACCCCACACGCCCTCGAGGTCACGCAGGCCCGGGACCGGCGGGACGAATGGATCGGCGCCGTTGGCGAGCACGATGTCGGCCGCCGTGTATCGCACGCCATCGACCTCGACCGCTCCGGTCCCGGCGAGGCGACCGCGACCACGGAGCAGCGCGATCCCCCGGTCGGCGAGCCACTTGGCAGCCGCCGCGTCGGAGTAGTTCGAGACCATGAAGTCGCGCCAGCGGAGCGCCGCCTGCACGTCGACCTCAGCCGTGGCGCCGGCGTCGCGGGCGCCCTGCACCGCCTCGCCGGGACGCAGGAGCACTTTGGATGGAATGCAGGCCCAGTAGGTGCAGAGCCCACCGACCAGGTCGCGCTCGACAACGGCCACGCGCAAACCCCCGTCGGCGATCGCAGCCGCGGCGTGCTCGCCCGGGGCACCGCCACCGAGGACGATCACGTCGTAGTCATAGGTCATACCGGCAGCTCCTCTCCCGCCTGCTCGCGAACCATGTACTCGGCGTACCAGTCCGGCCAGTCCGGATCTTCGTGGCCGATTCGCGCCTCATGCTCCGCATGCGCCGCGGAAGCCCGCTGAAGCGCTTTCGACAGGTCGCTCGCCGAGGCAAACGTCGTCGCGGCGGGGTCGACCCGACCGGGAAGCCGGGTGGTGATCTCCTGCAACAGCCAGCCGTTGCCGTCCGGGTCCTCGAATGAAGCGAACGAGCCGTAGCTCTGATGCTCGGGTGCAGGCCCGCTCAGCCGATCGTTGGCGCCCGCCGGGTGAAAGCGCCCTCCGATCTCGCGCTCGTGGAACACCTCGCTGACCTTGACACCGCGAGCGATGAGCTCGGCGCGTGTGACCTCGATGTCGGACACGATCAGGTAGAGGCCTGTGACCGAGCCGGGCGCGGACGGTGTCAGGTCGGTCCCGAACTGGATCGAGCACCCGGAGCCCGGAGGGTTGATCTGGATCAGGCGGAACCCGTCACGGGCGACGTCCGCGTCGAGCCGCCAGCCAAGGCTCGCGTAGAAGTCCTTCGCTCGATCGAGGTCGGATACGGGGATGACGACGACCTCCAGCTTCGTCTCGGTCTCGCCTCGAGTGGCGTGATCGGCGGGGTCGCTGCTCTGCTGGACGCTGCTCATGTCGACCTCCTTGGGGTCAGGGGTGAGGTGAAGTGTCGAGCCTCAATGGGCCGCCGTAAAGCCAATTCGAGCTGATCCTGACGGCCTGGCCCGGCCGTATGGGTCCCGGTCCAACGCAGATCTAGCCCGGTGACGGCGGTGGCAGTTGTAGCGACGACGGCCACTCGGGGCCATAGAGGAGCTCGACGTTGACGGCCTGAAGGTTCTGCGCTGTCAGCGGGGCCTCCCCGGTTCCGGGGTTTCGCACATAGCGCGGATGCGCGCCGGAGGAGATTTGCAGACGGATGCTGTTACCGGCCGGGAAGCGGTGGGCGATCGGCCACAGCTCGAACTCCACCCGCCAGGATCCATCGCTGTCAGATTGCTCGAACCGGCCCGGAGCAACGCTCGCGAGCGCGTCGCAGACGTTCCACGAGGCCCCCGACGGGTCGACATCGCAGACGCGCGCGAATAGGTCGAAGTGGGGTTCGCTCCCGCGTACCCATAGCCGCACGCGGACCGAGCCGATCGCCTCGAACACATCGTCGAGCGGGGCCGCGGTGAAGGTCAGGACGTCGGCGCGCGCCTCGAGCGGCCGATTGTCGCGGACCGGCTTTGACGTGACCATGATCGGCCCGCCGACGGCGGGGGTCGGGTCGGCCGGGTCGTAACGGTAGCCGCGACCTCCGCCGGTCCCGGCCGGCGGCGGCTCCCACGCCAGGCGGTCCTCGCCCTCGAGCCATAGCTGGCGCGAGGCGCCCTCGACCGGAGGCCAGCGCTCGTAGTCGCGCCAACCGCCGCCCGTCGGCTCGCCGGTCACGAGCACGCGCACGGTGGCTGGCTCGATTAGCCGCGGATCTCCCAGCAGCTGGCCCCGCAACCAGCCCAGCCCCTCGCGGACGCCGGCGGCGGCGAGTCCCTCCTGCGTATGCGACCACGGGCCGATGATCAGCTGGCGCGGTCGGCCGGCGCCTTGAAGCGCGGCGAAGTCCTCCAACTGCCAGGGGAGGAATGAGTCATACCAACCGGTGACCATCTGCACCCGAGCCCTCACGTCGGCGACCCCGGCCGAAAAATCCCGCTCGACCCAGTAAGCATCCTCTCGCCGCGGAGCCGACAGCGCCTCCCGGAACCAGGCCACCTCTCCGCCCGTGATGCGGCGGTCGAGATCGGAAAGCGAGAGCCCCGACAGCCGCGAGCGCAGCCACAGGAGCCTTGCCAGCATCGGCAGCGGCGCGGGGCGGCGCTCCTGGGAGGCGATCATCACCATCCATTGGGCCGAGGTCTGGAGCGACATGCTGCCCCCCGGGTAGCTCTGACCGTGAAACTGCGACGCGCTCCCGTGGATCGACAGCGCCGCCAGATCATCGCCGGCATCGGCCGCGATCGCCCACTGGACGAGCCCCAGGTAGCTCTCGCCGGTCATCCCGATCGGCCCCGCGTGCCAGGGCTGGCGACGCAGCCACCGTAACGTCGCCAAGCCATCCGCACGCTCATCGAACGGGCTGAAAGTACCTTCCGAGCCGAAGGTACCGCGGACGCTCTGCATCAACACCTGCAGACCGCGCTCGGCCAACAAGCGACCGTGCAACAGCCCGAAGAACCCGCGGCGTCCGTAGCAGGAGCGGACGAGCACGGTCGGCTGTGGTTGCTCACGCGCTGCTCGAGTCACCCAGCGATCGGCCAGCAGCACGGCGCCATCGTCCATCGCGACCCGGAGGTCGCGCTCGCACACGACGTCGCGCGTCTGAGCGCGAGGCAGACCCCAGCGGCGAGCGAGGATCTGGCCAAGCCAACTCATCAGAACCGATTCGACACCACCATCCTCATCGCTGCCGGACCGAGGTTGGCTGCGGCCGCGCTCCACCCGCCGCACACTACGCCAAGCTCAAATCGGTGTCGTCGGCAGGGACCCACCGGGTCCGGCGCTCACGCCTCCGCGAGGGCGAAATAGTGACCCTGCTCGACGTCGGCGACGAGCCCTGGCCCTGTCGGCTCCCATCCCAGCAGCTCGCGGGTGAGGGTGTTCGAGGCGGCGACGTCGAGGGCGAGGAAGCGCGCTAGGAACCCAAACTGGCTCTCGGCCTGCTCGGGTGTGATCGAGGCGACCGGCAGGTCCAGACCGTGTCCGACCGCGGCCGCGACGTCGCGAAGGGCGACGCCCTGCTCGCCGACGGCGTGTAGCACGGAGCCGGCCGGGGCCCGCTCAATCCCGAGCCGGACCAACCGGGCGGCGTCCGAGCGATGGACTGCGGCCCAACGGTTGGTGCCCTCACCGATGTAGGCGGCCCGTCCGGCGGCGCGGTCACCCGACACGACCATCGCGATGAAGCCGTTGTCGCCGTCGCCATGGACGGTCGGTGCGAAGCGGACGCTCATCGACCGCACGCCACGATCGGCCAGGGCCAGCGCCGCGCGCTCGCTGAGGACTCGGCCGCCCGGGCCGGGGTGCGGCTCGGGCACGTCGCGCTCGGTAGCCAGCGCGCCCGGGCTCACCCCCGCGACGCCGGCAGCGATCGCCAGCGGCCGATCGGTCCCCGCCAGCGCCTCGCCGAGCGTCTCGATCGCAGCGCGATCCGAGGCGACGGCCGTGTCGAAGTCGCCGCTGAAGGCGACGTCGTGGCGGAATGCGAGGTGGACGACGCCGTCGCTCTCCTGAGCCGCGGCGCGGAGCGCCCCGAGGTCCCCGAGGTCGCCGCGGCGAACCTCGGCGCCTGCGGCGGCGATCGCCTCAGCCGAGGCGTTAGAGCGAGCGAGTCCGAGGACCTCGTGACGTGCTTCAAGCAGCTCGGCAACGACTGCCGAGCCAATCCAGCCGGACGCACCCGTGACGAATATGCGCATCAGATACCTCCTCGGGCGAGCGGGCCGCTGCGTCTTCTCAAGACGGGTGACGACACGCGAGCATCGCTCTTATGTCAGTTGCTGTCATCAGCGTACCACACCGATGACAGTGGCTGTCATCGGCGTAGCGAGATCAGGAATATGAGCGGGCCGCAGGCGGCGACGCTAACGCGCGAGCACCGTATCGACCGCCTCGCCGACCACGTTCGGTGGGAACGCTTGGCGCGACCGCCATGCCACCACACCGTCGGGTCGCACGAGCACTCCGCCCTCGTCGGTGATCCCAAACGCTTGCAGTGCGTCGCCCGCTAGCTCATGCGAAACGACATCGTTCGGCCGTGCCGCGTGCGCTCCGCGTAGGAGTACGAAACCGGCGCCGAACAGATCGAGGGTGGAGCGACCGTCCCCCAACTCGACGTGCGGCGCCCGCGTTCCCGGCCGCGCCCGGGCTTCACCGGGGTCCAGGTGATGCCGTCCGTCGTCACTCCCATCGTCGATGACGGCCGCCGAACGCATCACGGTGCCGATCTCGAGCTGAATGTCGGGTACGAATGGCGGGGCGTCGTCGGTGCCGCGCTCGGGAACAACCCGCGTGGCGTAGCGTTGGTAAGCCTGCTGGACGACCAATTTACTGAGCGGGCGGCGCTCGGCGTCGTAGGTGTCGAGCAGGGCCGGCCCTGCCTCCCCGCCGACCACGGCCGCGAGCTTCCACGACAGGTTGTGCGCGTCCTGAAGCCCCGTGTTGCCGCCGAAGCCACCGTTCGGTGGAACGACATGGGCGGCATCACCCGCGAGGAACACGCGTCCCTCACGAAAGCGCTGCGCCCAATTGGCCTCGGCACGCCAATTCGCGACGTCGAGTACCTCCATCGGGATGTCCGCGCCAATCGCCGCGCGCAATAGCTCCTGCACCCGCTCGTCCGTCAGCCCCGACTGGACGTCGATCGCCTCGGGCCGGGTCACGTCCTCGCCGACCGTATTGACCACGAGGAAGCCCGTCCCGCCACTTCGGTCAAGGCGAAAGAAACCGCGCAGCTCCGGGTTGCCCACGTAGAGGACGCCCTGGTTGCGGTCGCGGATCAGCTCAGAGCAGTCACCCCGGAAATAGATCGTGATGCTCCGCGAGAGCTCGCCAAAGCCCTCCATACGGATCCCGAGCCGTTCGCGCGTCGGGCTGCGGTTGCCGTCGGCTGCGACGACGTAGCGCGACCGGATCCTCCGCTCGCTGTCGCCTTCGAGATCGCGCACCGTCGCGGTGACACCGTCGCCGTCCGCGTCGAGCGCTAGCACCTCGGTCCGGTTGTGCACCGTCGCGCCGAGCTCGAGAGCGCGGTCACGCAGGATCGGCTCCAACGCGTCCTGATTGATGAAGACCCGTACCGTCGGGCTATAACCCTCGACCCCTTCGTTCAGATCACGCACGTAGACGGCGATCTCACGGCCTGCCAGCGACTCGACCGCAATGATGCCCCCGCTGGCGCTGTAGGTCTCGAGCGACTTCGCACGAACCCGCTCCTCGAGCCCAAGCTGCCGCATGATCTCAAGCGTGCGCACCTGGAAATGCCCGGCCCGCGGGTGCATCGCCGTGCCGGCATGACGCTCCAGCACCAACGTCGGAACGCCGTGCTGGCCGAGCAGCGCCGCAGTCGTCAAACCGACGAGACTGCCGCCGACGATCAGGACGGGAACCTCCTCCACCCACGTGATCCTAAACGCCCACAACGGTCCGATGGGAATGCCGGCGCGTCCAGCTCATCGCACACAGGCGTCAAGCCTGATGGGCCATATTTGTTCTACGCTCGAGGCGTCGTGACCGCCCCGACGCCCTACATCTTCTTGCCGGGCACCACGCGTGAGGCGCTCGGCTTCTATGCCGAGGTTTTCGGTGGCGTCGCGCAGTTGCACACCTTTGCCGAGTTCAACCGGACCGATGGTCCGGCCGACGCCGTCGCACACGGCCATCTCGTCGATGCCCCGGTGGCGCTGTACGCCGCCGACGTTGCCGGCGATCAGCCGGCCTTTCAGGCCCAGGGGCTCATGCTCTCGCTGCTGGGCACCGCTGACGCCGCGACGCTACGCCACTGGTTCGCGCGGCTGGCCGAGGGCGGCGAGGTGCTCGACGACCTGCAGCAACGACCTTGGGGCGCGTCTGACGGACAGCTCGTTGATCGATACGGTCTTCGCTGGTTGATCGGGTTTGAGGACGACGACACCGCCTGAGCGCGTCATTCGCCGGGGCGCGGGCGTGCCGCGCTCTGTTCATTGCCCATGACAGTCCGGCTGCGAGCGGTACAGGATGCCGACTTGGATCGGCTGTTCGCGTTCGAACGTGACCCGGTCGCGGTCCGGATGGCCGCGTTCACTCGTGCCGACCCTTCGGACCGCGCTGCGTTTGACGCGCATCTCACGCGGATCCGCGCCGATCGCGACGCGACGTTGCTCGCGATCGAGCACGAAGGGGTCCTCGTCGGGACGATCGGGAGCTTCACGATCGAGGAACGGCGTGAGATCACCTATTGGATCGACCCCAGCCGCTGGGGCCAGGGTCTTGCCAGTGCAGCGCTCGACGCGTTCCTCTCAGTCGAGCTCACGCGCCCGCTGTTCGCGCGCGTCGCCGAGCACAACGTCGCCTCCCGCAAGGTGCTCACTGGGGCGGACTTCGTCGAGATCGACCGTGAGACTTCTTACGCCCCCGGCGTTGGTCGCGATGTCGTTGAGGGCGTCTATCGCCGGGAGCGGTAGCTGACGGCCGCTACTGCGTGATCTTGTCGCACTCGGATTCGGCCGCCTGCTTGACCGACGCGATCGGGATCTTCGACGCGGCTGTGTGACAGGCCTGCTTCGCCTTACTGAGTGCGTCGCTCACATGCGGGTTGCTCGTCGTGATCTGGCTGCAGGCGGATTCCGCGACCGACCGGGCGGTCGAGTTCTGGATCTGCTTTGTGGCGTCGAGGCAGTTCTGTTTGGCCGTCGCTACGGCGCCTCCAGAGCCGGAGGTGGTCGAGGTGGTGGAGTGCGTCGTCGATGAGTTCCCCGAACTTCCGCACGCGCTGAGAGCGACCGCGGCCGCGACAAGCGCGACAAGCATCAGCGGGAAGCGAAGACCCATCGTGCGCGCAATCATCGCGCAACCGCCGCGGAGGATCAACTGAAGACTCAGCCGTCGAGCACGTCGTGGACGAACCGTACGGCCATCGTTCCGTCTCCAACTGCGCTGGCAACGCGGTTGGATGCGCCGGAGCGCACGTCGCCGGCCACGAATACGCCGGGGCGAGTCGTCTCCAGCATGTGTGGCTCCCGGTCCGACACTGGCCACCGGAGGTGCCCGTCGTGCTTCGCAGCCTCTGCTCCACACAGGATGTAACCAGCGGGGTCCACCGGAACCATGCCCGTGATCGCCTCGGTGCACGGCTCAGCGCCGATCATCACAAACATCGCCGTCGTCGGTAGTTCAGTCGTGTCTCCCGTACGGCGGTCGAGCAGGGTTACCGATTCGACCGTCGCCGAGCCGTTCACGGCCACGATCTCGGTCTCGGTCATGACCTCGATCCGGAGCGAGCGATGGAGTCGCTCAACGAGGTACTGGGACATCGACGACTTGAGCGTGGGACCGCGCACCACGACACGAACGCTTCTGGCCCTCTGCGCGAGATAAGCCGCGGCCTGGCCCGCCGAATTGCCACCCCCGACGACGACCACATCCTCGCCTCGGCACCGCTCGGCATCGATGCCCATCGCCGCGTGGTAAACGCCGGCGCCACGAAAGCGATCGACACCCTCCGCCTGGAGCTCCCGCCATCGAGCGCCCGTCGCCACGACGACGGAACGAGCGAGCACGTGCTGACCGTCATCGAGGTCTACGCGTAGGAGTCCGTCCGGCCCGTCGGCGAGTTCGACCGCTCGGTGGAAGCTCGATAGGACGGCGTCGAAGCGCCGAGCCTGAAGCGTCGCCGCGCGGGTGAGCTCCGTCCCGCTGATCCCGGTCCGGAAACCAAGATAGTTCTCGATGCGCGTGCTGGTCCCCGCTTGTCCACCGGGGGCCCACGCCTCGGCCACAAACGTTCGCAGTCCCTCAGAGCCGCCGTATACGGCCGTTGCCAGCCCCGCCGGGCCACCCCCCAGCACAACCAGGTCGAATCGCTCCCCGTCGACCTCCGCGCGCAAGCCAAGCGCTCGGGCAACCTGCGCGGCCGATGGGTTGCGCATCACGTCGGTCGCGTGCACCAGCACCGGCGTCTCTGATCTCGGGATGCCGAGCCAGTCGAGCATCGCGGCGCTCTCCTCATCGGTGTCGACGTCATACCAACGCACCGGCAAGAGATTTCGCTCGAGCAGGTCACGCACCTCGAACGCCCGGCGAGAGCCGCGCGGCGCAATCAGCCGCATAACCCCGTGGCCCTCTGCCTCGTGCCACGCGCGCCTCGCCAACAACGTGGCGAACACCTGCTCGCCGAGGTCCGGCCAGCGGGCCACGAGTTCGCGCAGCCCATTGCGGTCGAAAGCGATCACGTCGGTCGGCTCGACTGCCACACAGGCGCTGATCGTCGGCTCACCGGTGAACGCTGCGATATCGCCGATATACGTACGGCTGTCCGCGCTGGCGACGTAAACGTCCTTGCCGGGTTTCCGATCGATGAACTCGACCAGCCCATGTTCGATCACATAGAACGGAGCATCTCGCTGCGCATGCTCATACAGGACATCCCCCGGCTCGAAGTGAGCCTTTCGTCCGCGCTTTCCCAGCCACCCAAGCTTGGCGTCCGAGAGCCGCGGGAACAGCACCTCGTCATCGAGATTGGGAAACCGGTCGCTCCGCAACACCTGTGTCGTTGCCACACGCCGAGCCTATCGCGTCGCACGCCGTCCGCTAGGCCTTGATCCAGTGTCGCCCGGTCGCTGCGCGCGCGGGGGGTGTGGGCGTGTGCGGCTAGTCGCGTAGAGGGTGCTCGACATTGGACAATGCCGCGCGGAGCTCCCTGCGGGATCTGATCCCGAGCTTTCCGAACATCTTGGTCAGGTGCCACTCCACCGTGCGCGGGCTGAGGAACAGCTGAGCGCCGATCTCGGGATTCGTTTGCCCGTCGGCCGCTAGGCGCGCGACCTGCACCTCCTGAGGGGTCAGCTCATCGAGCGTCTCGACTGTGCGCTTACGCACCGTCTCACCCGTGGCCAGAAGCTCGCGACGCGCGCGCTCGGCGTACCCCTCCGCGCCCATGTCGGCGAGCATCGTGTGAGCGATTCGTAGCTGCTCGCGGGCGTCGACGCGACGGTGCTCGCGCCGCAGCCATTCGCCGTACAGGAGGTGCGCCCGAGCCAGCGTCTGGGATCCGCGCATGTGGATGCCGGACAGTCGTTCGATCGCTTCCTTGTAGAGCCGCTCTGCTGCGGCTCCCTCGGCAAGCATCGCCGCCGTGCGCGCATGCGCGCCGAGTGCCCAGTCCGTGCCTGCGGTCCGCGCAATTTCGGCGAGTTGGGCGAGCCGCCTGCCGCGCGCTCCGGTTGACCGCTGCGCGCCGCGGCCTCGATCAGCTCTGGGAGCACCCAGATTGACAGCCCCAGCCCCCGAGGGTCCTCCACGGCCCGTTCGGCCGCGGCGAGGGCGTCGTCGTAGCGGCCAAGCGCGTTATAGCGCTGGGCGCTGCCCCAGTCATCGGCTGCGAGCCAGAGCCCCTCGCCGCGGCGCAGCACCTCCTGCCGGCGGGCTTCGCTGAGCGCCAGCGCCTCGGCGTCCCGTCCCCGCCAGTTCGCCAGCGTGATCGATGTACGCAGGGGAAGGTGACCAGCGGTGGCCTCGACGACGGCGTCCGCTTCGGCGGCCAACGAGGTGGCCACTCCGATCCGCCCCGAGACCAGCTCGACGACCACGCGGTCGGAGAGCGCCACGGGCAGCGCGGAGAACGCGCCCGTGCGACGCGCGAGCTCGAGATTGCGCGCGGTCAGCTCGTCCCACGCCCCATCGTCGGCCAGCGCGCGTGCGACACGGCCAGCCAGCCACAGCCAGCGCAGCCCATCCTCCTCGGACAACGGCGCCTCACGGAACGCCCGCACCGCGACCTTGAGCGCCGGCGCCGCGGCGACGTAGCCCTCGCGGGTGAAGACGGCGAGGCCGTCCAGCAACAGGTCGCACGCGCGCGTGGATGGCTCCCAGTCGGCGGCGAGCACAGCCGTGGCGATCTCGCGCGGATCGCCTCTCTGCACCAACCGGTCGGCGGAGAGCGCAGCCCCAAATGCTTCGAGGTACGTCGCGCGCGCGAGCCTCGGATCGAGCGGCTCGAGTCGCTTGGCCGCAGCGACCAACAGCGGGGGAGCGGCCCGCCCCCGCGTCATCGCGAAGGTGATCTGCGCGTGCAACAGCTGGGCGCGCGCTTGCTCGAGCTCATCCAACGGCCCCGCCTTGGCGACTGCCAGGAGCCGCAACGCGGCGTCGTCAGCGCCGGCCTGGTGCTTGCAGTCGGCCGCCCGGAGCGCTCGCTGGGCCCGGCGCGTCGGATCGGGCGTCAATTCGACCGCCCGCTCGCGAAAGGCCGCTCCTCCTCCGAGCCCGCCTCGCGCCCGCACCCGCCCGGCCAAGCGCTCCAGCTCGGCAGCGAGGTCCTCGTCGAGCCCGGCCGTCGCGCGCGCTAAATGCCAAGCGCGGCGATCGGGGTCGATGTCGGCATCGGTGGCTTCGGCCAGCGCTTGGTGAACGCGTTGGCGCTCCTGCGGCGCTGCCGCGCGGTTCACCGCGGAACGCACGAGCGGATGACCGAAGCGCACCTGCGCGCCGAAATCGACGAGTCCGGCGGCGACGGCCGGCGCCGCCGCGTCGGGTCCGATGCCGAGCTTCGCGGCTGCGCGCCACAGCAACACCGGATCCCCCAGCGGCTCTGACGCGGCGACGAGAAGCAACAGCCGCGTCGAGGGCGGCAGCGGCGCCAGCCGCTCCGTGAAGCTCTGCTCGATCCGCCCCGGCAACGCCCGTCCCTCGGACAACCAGAAGCCTCCCGCGAGCTCTGCGGGCGTCAAGCCGCGTGGCAGCTCGAGCAACGCCAACGGGTTGCCGCGCGTCTCCGCCACGATCCGATCCCGCACGCGCTCGTCGAGCGGACCGGTGATGACGGACGCGAGTAACTCGTGGGCATCACGGTCGTCCAGGCCTCCGACGACGAGCTCCGGCAGCCCCTCGAAGTACTGCTCCCCGCTTGGCTCGCGGACGGCAAAGACCAACCCGAGTGCCTCCACACCGAGACGGCGTCCAACGAACGCCAACGCCAGTACGGAGGCCAGGTCGAGCCACTGCGCATCGTCGACGATCACCAGCAGCGGTCTGTCCTCCGCGACCTCGGAGAGCAGGCTCAGGACCGCCAGTCCGACCTTGAACCGATCCGGCGCATCGCCCTCGCGCAAACCGAACGCAGTGGCAAGCGCATCACGCTGCGGGTCGGGAAGACGCTCCAGCCGATCCAGAAACGGCGCGCAAAGCTGCTGCAACCCCGCGTACGCCAGCTCCATCTCCGACTCGACCCCGGTCGCCCGGGCGATGGCGCATCCCGACGAGTGCTGCACCAGATACTCCAGCAACGCGCTCTTGCCAATTCCGGCATCCCCGCGCAGCACCAACACCCGGCTCAGACCCACCCGCACGCCCGAAACCAGCTCGTCCAGCATCGCGCACTCGTCGCGCCGGCCAAGCAGCCGCAGCGCGGAAACGGTCGTTGACATCGCCACGCCAGCCTAGGGCCGCCTCCGCGGGTTGGCAACCCCCCGGGACCCACCCTGGTGACCACGGGATCGGGCGCCGCCGGGGGTGCGAACCGGGGTGGCCACCGGATGCGACGCACAGGGGCGTGGAGCACGCTTGATCACATCCCCGCTCCGAACACCACCGGAGCTCTCCCATACGTCAGGAGGTCGCCATGAGCGCCACTGAAGAAGGCGCCGCAAATCGCGCCGCAGCCGTCGGGAAGGTCAACATGAAGCTCGAGGTCCAGATCCTCCCTGTATCCGACGTTGATCAATCCAAGGAGTTCTACAAGCGCTTGGGCTGGAGGCTCGACGACGACGTCGCCCCGATGGACGGCCTTCGCATTGTCCAGTTCACGCCCCCCGGCTCCGGCTGCTCGATCACGTTCGGCGAAGGGCTGATCACGTCTGCGCCCGGCTCGGCCGAGGCGTCACTGAGTGTCTCCGACATCGAGGCGGCTCGGGAGGCGCTTGTCGGCCGTGGTATCGAGGTGAGCGACATTTGGCACGGTCCGCCGTTCCCCGTCGAGGCACGCCAGCCGGGTCCCGACCCCGAGCGCGCCAGCTACAGCTCCTTCTGCTCCTTCGACGATCCGGACGGCAATTTTTGGTTCCTGCAGGAGGTAACGACCCGGCTCCCCGGCCGGATTGACACCACAGAGACTGGCTACGCATCCGCAGCCGACCTGGAGAGCGCACTTGCTCGTGCCGAGGCCGCCCACCGCGAGCACGAGAAGCGCGCCGGTCGGTCGCACCTATTCCACCGCTCAGACCAAGACGAGAACTGGCTCTCCTGGTACACCGCCTACATGGTTTCCGAGCAGGCAGGAACGGACCTGCCTTCGTGACTGTCCCGCGCTCGCCCCGGCCGCCGCGGCTCCGACCGCCGGGGCAGCGCGGCGCCGATGCGGATCGACCGTCAAACCCCTGCCGGAGGTGAGTGCAGTGGACTTCCTTGTTGAGTTCGAGATCGACGTTCCCCAGGGCACCCCGGAGAACGAAGTCATGAGGCGCCAGGACGCTGAGTCGGTGGCCGCAGCCAAGCTCGTAGACCAAGGACACCTCCTCCGGCTATGGAAGCGGGACGTCGCACCCGGCGAGAGCAGACCGATCGGGTTGTACCGCGCCGAAAATAAGGACGAGCTAGACGGCCTGCTGGGCGCCTTGCCGCTCTCCGAGTGGATGCGGATCACGGTTACCCCGCTTGAATCCCATCCGAATGATCCGGCGAACCACCGGTCCCCAAGGTAGGCGCAGGTCTCGCTGCACCGTTCCGTCAGGCGGCGCGGTCGTAAGTGGGCCGTGAAGGAATCGAACCTTCAACCTTGGGATTAAGAGTCCCCTGCTCTGCCAATTGAGCTAACGGCCCGGGAACAGCCGATGTTAGCCGCAGCTCTGAGCCACAGTTGTGGACGTCTTTGCCGCCTTGAGCTCCTGCTTCAGTTGCAACCGCTGGAGCTTGGGAGCGAGGCTGACGGCCTGCGCGGCGGCGAGATCGCCCTTGCGGGTCTGCTTGGCCGCATAGGCGGTGGCGGCGAGACAAACGTACGGGCTCGGCGCCGTCGGCTCGGCGTTGGCGACGAACTCCCAAGCTCCCGCCGCGCCGTTCCAGTTCGCGATCGTCGAATAGGCCCTGGCGGCCAGCGTGGCGACGCCGGGGCTGGGCGACTTGGCCAGCGTCAGGTATCGCTCCCAGGCGTCCGCGGCAAGCCGAAGCTGGTGCTTGCCGGAGGCGGTGTAGGTCGAGGTGGCGTTGTCGAAGTTGCTGCCAGTGCCGGCCGCACTCCACCGCGCCTGAACCATCGAAGCCCAGGCATGCGCCGAGTTGGGGTTCTTCTTGGTCTCCCGCAGCGCCGCTCTGGTCTCCTGGTCGACCGCCTGGTGATTGCTGTTGGATGCGTTATTGGTGAAGGCGTTGAGCAGCCCGCCAATCCCAGTGCCCGCGCCAACGCCGAACAGAACCAGGCCGCCGAACATGAGCACGGCCAGGCCCGCATAGATCACCCGAACGGTGCTGCGGCGGCCGCGGCTGCGAAGGTCAAAGAGCATTTGTGTGGGTCCCGAGGTGGATCTGAAACTTACTCACGTCGCATCAAGACCGTCGATATTGCCCCCCACCTCAGCGAGCTCAGCGGCCTGGCGTTTGGCGGTGCGGTGTTCGACGATCTTTAGCAGCACAATACTTGCGACATAGAGTAGAACGAGCGGAATCGTTTCCAGGGTCAACGTAACGGGATCTACACCTGGCAAGGCCGCCAGCGATCACGGCGATCAGAACTATCGCGTAGCGCCAGTTGACGGTCAGGGTGCGGGACGTGATCACGCCCACCTTCTGCAGCCCGAGCAGCAGGAGCGGCACCTGGAAGGCGAAACCGATACCGAGCATCAGCAGAATCTCGAAGCGGTAGTAGGTCCGCGCCTGAATCAGGATCTGGAACTGCTCGGAGTTGTAGCCCTGCAGGAAGTGGATGGCGGGCGGTAACACCTGGAAGTAGGTGAACACCGCCCCCGTGGCGAACAGCAGCGGAGCGGCGATCATCGTCGGGGTGGCGATCCGACGCTCGTCGCGGCTCAGCGCGGGGACCACGAACGCGTATAACTGGTAGAGGAGCAGCGGCAGCGACAGCAGCAGCGTGAAGTAGCCGACGACGGTGAGCGTCGTCGTGAACGACTCGCCGACGCCGATCGTGATCGGTTTGGCCTGTTGCTTGGCGGCCTTCGGGTACTCCTTGCTGGCGCGCAGGAGGTCGCCGCTGAGGGCTTGGGTGGCAACCGCCGCCCCCGGCGCGACCCCCCTGCTCTTGGCCAGGTACATCGACAGCTGGGCCGTGTCGTCGGAGGCCTGCTTGAGCGTCCTGCCGAGCGTCGCGTTCAGATGTTGCTGGCTTCCGAGGCCGGTCGTGGCCGCGGGCGGCAGCGCTCGGTTCAGAATGTTGATCAGTCGCTGGTTCTGCCAGAAGCAGACAGCGAATATGACGACCATGATCGCGCCGCAGGCGAACATCCGGCTGCGTAGCTCGTCGAGATGATCGACGATGCTCAGCCGCTCGTCATGGCCGATCGGCCGCAGGGACTTCATGGTTGTCGGTAGAACGGGGCTCTACGAGCGGTGCTCTGAGCCCGCATCAACGGTCTCACGGGGAGCAGCACTCGGAGCTTGCGTCGCGGAGGTGATCTCGGCCTTGTCCTCGGACGAGTCGGAATGGTCGATCCCGCCCTTGAACTCCTTGATGCTCTCGCCGATCGAGCGACTCAGCATCGGCAGACGCTTGGGCCCGAAGAACAGGAGCAGAACGACAAGAACGATTACACCATCAGCGATAGGGCTACGGAACATTGCGTCTTTCCTTCGCGGTTAGGGCATCAAGGTTAGCGAGATCTGCCTGTCCGTCCAAGGGGCTCAAGCCCACTGCCTCGACCGCCGATAGTACGGACTAGAGAGAGCGCCGAACCGATGAGTCAGCAGAATCAGCCAAGAGTCCGCAGGATCGTGCTTCCGAGCGGTCGCCAGATCGAGGTGCTCCGATGGGGCCAGCCGGGGACCGACGACCGCGATCTGCACATCTGCCCGGATTGCGGGTCGGACCTCGTGCAGCCGAGCGAGTGGTCGCAGGGTGCCGACGGCAGCTTCGGGCTGACCCTCGAATGCCCCAACTGCGCGTGGCGGGAGTCGGGTGTCTATGAGCAGGGTCAGGTGGATCGGCTCGAGGATCGGCTCGACGAAGGTCTGATCACGCTGATCGATGACCTGCGCCGCCTGGCGCAGGCGAACATGGCGTCCGACGTCGATCAGTTCATCGGCGCGCTCAGCCGTGACTTGATCCTGCCCGAGGACTTCTAGCCGGGGGACTTCGGCGGCAGGCGGCCGCCGAAGTCCCGGTCTTTCTCTACGAATATCGCTCGACCACGCCGTCGGCGACCAGTTCGAGCGCCGACTGCTGGAACTCCGGTAGCTCCGGAAGCGTTGCCTTAGCTTCGATCACCATTCCGAGCGCCCGTTCGCGGGCGATCTCGAGTGCCCCGGTTGCGGCGATGCGGTCGCAGACCGATGCGGCTTGATCGGCGGTCCGCAACGACTGCAGGTCGAGCTGCGCCAGAGACGGATCCCGCTCACGAGCCTCGATCAGCGGGAGCGTCACCGTCCCGTCGAGCAGGTCGGCGCCGCGCGGCTTGCCCGTGCGCTCAGGCGGACCGGTGACATCCAGGATGTCGTCCAGCAGCTGGAAGGCGAGGCCGATTGACTCGCCGAATCTCCCGAGGTTGTCTGCCACAGCGGCGCGCCGGCCGGCTCCGTCGCCGAGGCTGGCCCACTGACCGGCCTCCGCGCCAAGCTCGCAGGCGGCGCGAAACAGGACGGCCGTCTTCAGTCGGCACCGCTCGAGGTAGCGCTCCAGCGACACCGACACGTCCCATGCGTCACCTCGCTGCATCAGCTCCCCTGAGGCCAGGGCCGACGCCGCACGAGAAAGGATGCGCACCGGCTCGGATGAACCGCCCGCAGCCAACTCGGAGAACGCACGGGCGAACAGCAGGTCGCCCGTCGCCGTTGCCATCAGCCGACCGCCACTCGCGACAACGGTCGGACGGCCACGCCGCAAAGAGGAACCGTCGAGTACGTCGTCGTGGACGAGCGTCGCTGCATGGATCAACTCGACCGCCACCGCCGCCCGGATCAGCTTGTCGCTCGGCGCCACCGGGACGCCCGAGGCAAGGAACACCAGCAGCGGGCGCAACCGCTTGCCACCCGCCGAGATCATCGAGCGGGCGTGATGCCCGAGCACGTGCCCGTGCCCGCTGGCGAGCGCCGCCATCCGTTCCTCCACCTCGCGCATGACCGCGGAGGTGTCGGCGCCGGCGGCGGCTACGACCGCATGAACCGAGGCGGCTCCCGGCGCCGTCAAGCGCCCACCGCCGTGCCGACATGCAACGCGATGATCCCGCCGGCGGTGATCACGTAGCGGACGGGGTTCAGGCCCGCCCTGGCCATTCGCGCTGCCAGCTCGTCGGGGCCCGGAAAGCGACGGACCGAGTTCGGAAGGTAGGTGTATGCGTCAGCGTCGCCCGCGACCCGGCCCAGAACCGGAACGACGCGATCAAACCAGAGTGAGAAGAAGCTCGAGAGCGGCGGCCGCTGCGGTGAGGTCACTTCCAGGATCACGACCCGGCCGCCCGGGCGAACGACGCGTGCCAACTCGCCGAGCCCCCGATCGAGATCCGAGAAATTCCGCACCCCGAAGCCAACCGTGGCGGCGTCAAACGAATCGTCGGCGTAGTCGAGCTCCATCGCGTTGCCCCACTCGAAGCCCACTCGTGCCGGCAGCGCTCGCTCCGCAGCTTTGCGCCGCGCCACGTCGAGCATCTGCTCTGAGAAGTCCACTCCGAGGACCTCGCCGCCGGGCGCGACCCTGTCCGCCAGCTCGAACGCGAGGTCCCCGGTACCAGTGGCGACGTCGAGAGCGCGACCGCCGGGCCCCAGCTGCGCCAGGTCGGCAGCTCGACGGCGCCACCCATGGTGCAACCCCGCGGTCATCACCGTGTTGAGTCGGTCGTAGATCCGCGAGATGCGATCGAACATCGCTCGCACCTGCGGTTCTTCGAGGGTCCCAGACCCGGAGGTCCCAGTGGCGGCGGACGCAGCGTCGGCGCTCGTCATCGCTGCGACTCTATCGAGAGCAACCGATGCGGCGGGGATGGGCATACGAGGCGTTGCGGCGTGTGCGCCGTGCCGGACCTGGGCAGAGGCCAGTGACGCAGCGATCCCTACTGGAGCATCGAGAGGAACTGCACCAGGTTCTGGAACTCCTGCGGGTGGGCTTTCGCCAGACCCTCGAAGGAGGGCATCGGCGCCGTCGGGTTGCGCAGCGTCGATGAGATCTGGCCGGGTTCGAGGTTCGAGCCAATGTGGGTCAGCGGCGGCCCCGGGCCGTTGTTGCCGTTCTCGCCGATCGTGTGGCAGGCCAGGCAGCCGGACTCGCCCACCACGATTTTGCCCGCGTCGAAGGTCGCCCTCTGGGACACGCTCAGCCCGGGCGGCGGCGACAGTGAAACCATGTTCGGTGAGCCTGTCGTCGAGCCGGTGTAGGTCAGGTAGGCCATCGCCGCAATCACCCCGAGGCCGGTCGCGAGCGCGAGTGGCCGCCTGGTGATCAGACGCTCCGGATTGCGGTCATAGAGCGGCAGCAGGAACAGCAGGATCATGCACAGCGTCGGGACGCCGATCGCCGCCATGTCGGTGAACTTCGGGGCATTCTTCATGACCCGAAGCACCTCGAACAGGAAGAAGAAATACCAATCTGGCCGCGGTACGTATGTGGTTGTGGTCGGGTTGACCTTCGGGCCCAGTGGCGCCCCGAACAGCAGCGCCAGCAGCATGATCACGACGACCACGATCACGGCCATGATCGAGTCCTTGACGACCGCGTACGGGAAGAACGGTTTGCCCTCGTTCTTCAGGATCGAGTATTCGCGAAGGTAGAGCTCCTTCTCCGCCTGGTTCATGGGAGGTGTCCCTTCAAGAGACACTCGGACGAGGTGAGGGCTCGCAGAAGGGGCACTGGCTTACACCTCGACCTTTTCGATGACCGGCTCGGGCTCCTGCGCCTTCAGCCATGGCGGCGCCGAGATCCCGAGCTTCGTCACGAGGTACAGGTGGAAGCCGATCAGCGCAGCCATCAGGCCCGGGATCAGCAGCATGTGGATCGAGTAGAAGCGCGACAGGGTGGTCGCACCGAACTCGGGGCCGGCCCGCAGGAAGTCGGACAGGTAGGGGCCGATGAATGGGCCGGTGCCATTGATGTTGACGCCGACGATCGTCGCCCAGTAGGAGCGCTGGTCGAACGGAAGCAGGTACCCGGTGAAGCCCATCACCAACGTCAGGATCAGCAGCACCACGCCGATGATCCAGGTCAGCTCGCGTGGGTACTTGTAGGCGCCGAAAAAGAAAACGCGCCCCATGTGCAGGAAGATCAGGATGATCATCACCGACGCGCCCCACTTGTGCATGCTGTGCACGAACTGGCCGAGGAAGACGTTGTCGTTGATGTTCCGAATCGACTGGTAGGCAGTGGTCGTGCCGGGTTGGTAGTACATCGCCAAGAACACGCCCGTGATGGCCTGGTTCAGGAACGCGAACAGCGTCGCCGATCCCAGCGTGTAGGCCCAGTTGATGCCACGCGGAACCTTGCGGAACAGCATCCACCGCAAGGCCGGAGAGAGCTGGGTGCGCTCGTCGATCCAGTCGACGACCGTGAGGCCGGCCTCGACCCCCGCTTCGACCGGGTGCATCGGCTCCTCGCCGGGGGCGCCTGGTTTCGGTTTCAGAGCCTTGGGAACCGGTGGGGTTGGGAGCTTCGGCATCGTCGGTTAGGTACCAGGCACAGGTGGCGGCTTGGGAAGATTTGTCAGCGGGGGACGGATCGACGTGTCAAAGCGCGACGGGTAGAGGTACTGGCCGATGCCATCGAGCGGTTGGGCCGGGTCGCGCGGCGAGAAGCGCTCCAGCTCACTGTTGACCGAGTACCTCGGGCCGAGGTAGACGTATCCGTCTGACTCGTAGGTGTAGAACCGATCGAGCGGGCGCACCGGCGGGCCCCCGGCAACCTCGCCGCGGAAGTTGTAGACGCCGCCGTGGCAAGGACACACGAAGCGCTGGGCCGCCTCGACGTAGCGAACCGGACAGCCGAGGTGGGCGCACCGCGACGAGAGCGCAATGTAGTTGTTGAACTTGTCGTGCGGTTCGGTGTCGATCTGGGGGTCGCGCTTGCGCACATAGGCGATCGACTTGCCAGCTTCGCCGATCCCCTGGACGATCGTCACCACCTTGGTGACGTACGCCAGCTCGACGAAGTCGTTCGGCTGCCCGATGATCTGCCACTCGAACGGCTCGCGCTTGAAGATCGGGCCCAACGCAAACCCGAGCGCCGGCAGCGTCATGGCCGCTACCGCGACCAGGCCGGCGCCCTGTGCGGTTACGTTCATAAAATTCCGCCGCGTGACCGTCTCGCCCTCGAACGCTCCCGGCCTACCACGGTCAACCGTGTACTTGGAGGACTGCTTGTGTCGGTCTTTCGGCATCGAATTCAGCTCGCGACGGGGTCGCGCCGGCCCCGCCGGAGCGACCTTGCGTAGCCTACCGGCAACGGCCCTCGGGGGTACTTCTCGGTGAGCCGGGGCGCGGCGCGGATCAGCGTTCTGCTGCACGCCGCCGCGCGGCGGCCCCCAGCAGCGCCTGGCTCGCACCGGGAGCGCCCATCCGTGCCAATTGCTTGGCGGCCTCGTGCGCCTCACTCGGCCCCCATCCGATCGCGACCTTGCCAGCCTCCCAGACCGCTTCGGCCAGCTTCGGGTCACCGGCGGCGTGGGCCTGCGCGACCAGCGAAATCACGTCAGCCAGCTCTGCGGTTGCCTCGAGGTCGCCGAGCGCGGCCAACCGCGCCAGCCCGCCGGCGTATCGCTGGTCGCCGAGCAGCAGATCGAGATCTGGGTCCTCGGAGTGTCCACCGTAGTGCAGGCGGGCCCCCTCGGCGATGTCGGCCAGCAGCCGTCCGTATTCGGACTCACGTCCTACGGTGCGCGGGCCAAACGATTCGGGTCCTGCAGCCAGCGAGCTCATGCGATCTCCTCAAACGCCTCGGCAGCCGCGGCGACGGTTGTCACGATGTCCTCGTCGCTGTGGGCAAGCGACGGGAACCAGGCTTCGAACTGCGATGCAGGTGGGTATACCCCACGCGCCAACAACGCCCGGCACCAGGCGCCGTACGCTTGCTGGTCGGTTCCGGCGGCACCGTTGTAATCCGACACGTGCTCGGTCGTGAAGAACGGGGTCAGCAGCCCGGGAACGCTCTGGATACGTAAGTGTCGGCCTGCGCTCGCCGCGGCTTCGCGCAGACCGTCGGCGAGTCGCTGGGTCACTGCTTCCAACCGGAGGTACGCGTCGACATCGAGACGGCTCAGGGTTGCGAGCGCCGCCGCCACGGCCAATGGATTGCCGGACAGGGTTCCCGCCTGGTAGACGTCGCCGGCAGGGGCGATCCGCTCCATCAACTCGCGGGGGCCGCCATAGGCCGCCGCCGGCAGCCCGCCGCCGACGATCTTCCCCATCACCGTCAGGTCGGGCATCACCCCGTAGCGCTCTTGAGCGCCGCCGCGCGCGACCCGGAAGCCGGTGATCACCTCGTCGAAGACGAGCAACGACCCGGATCCGGTTGCGAGTTCGCGGAGGTGCTCGAGGAAGCCTGCAGCAGGCGGCACCACCCCCATGTTCGCGGGAACCGGCTCGGCGATGATCGCCGCCGGCCGATGCTGCTCGACCGCGGCAGCCACCGCCTCGAAGTCATTCCACGGGACGACCACGGTCGCCGCCGCCGCGGAGTCGAGGACGCCGGGGCTGGCGGGAATGCCCTGGGTGGCCAGCCCGGAGCCGGCCTGCGCGAGCAGCCCGTCGACGTGGCCGTGATACGCGCCCGCGAACTTGAGGACCCGCTCCCGCCCGGTCGCGGCCCGGGCGAGTCGCAGCGTGCTCATCGTCGCCTCGGTTCCCGACGAGGTCATCCGCATCATCTCGACCGACGGGATCCGATCCACCACCTCGCTCGCGAGCTCCACCTCGCCCTCGGTCGGCGCGCCGTATGTGCTACCCCGCGCCGCGGCGTCGGTGATCGCCGCGAGCACCTCCGGGTCGACATGCCCGAGGATCAATGGTCCCCATGAGCAGACCCAGTCGACGTATTCGTTTCCGTCGACGTCACGCAGCCGCGAGCCGTTCGCCGACTCGATGAAGACCGGCTCACTTCGACCGATCGCGCGCATCGCGCGAACCGGCGAGTTCACCCCACCCGGAAGCAGGGTCTGGGCGAGCTCGAACAGCGCGGCCGAGCGAGTGATCCCCGCGGTGCTCACGGCTCTTGGGTCCTACCGCGTGTGCTCGCGTTCCCAGTCGCGATGCTGGTCGGTGAAGTAGAGCAGCCGGATCTTCTTGAACTCGGTGGAGGAGTAGAGCGTCGCTCGCTCGTGGATCCCGGTCTGCTCGGCGATCGAGTCGAGGATCGCGTCGCACTCCTGCTTGGAACGACCGT
The DNA here is from genome assembly GCA_963805095.1 of uncultured Solirubrobacterales bacterium. GTDB lineage: Bacteria > Actinomycetota > Thermoleophilia > Solirubrobacterales > Solirubrobacteraceae > Palsa-465. Next base: position 78,336 of record CAWDSW010000003.1, on the reverse strand, counting down.
GGGCCATCGTGAACACTGAGTAGGGCCAGTCCGGGTAGGTCGGGCGCTGGTAACAGTGCGAGATCCCGCGGAACGCGGCCATCGCCGGACCGAGCTCCATGATCCGCTCGTCGGGGACCTTCCAGACACCCATGCCGTTGGCGCTGAAGCCGGCGCGGCGGTGGTAGAGGATCGCGGCGACGCGCCGCAGCAGCCGACGCTCCTGCATCCCGTTCAGATGGGCGAGCAGCTCGTCTTGGGATATCCGCAGGGCGGCGGCCGCGGGCGCGTACGGCTCCGGGACCACCGGCATGTCGCCTTGCGTCGCGCGGATGACCGACCGATCGAACTCGTCGTACGGCTGAGGCTCTGTTTCGGCGGGCTCGGCCACTTCCGCGGCCCGGGCCAGCGCGTCGGTCCCGGCCTCCATCTCGAGGTCCATCCGGATTTTGAACAGCTTCACCGTCCGCAGTTGCCGGACCGACTCTGCACCCGCGAGCTCGGCCAACACCTCCAGGGTCCCCTCGAGACCGAGCCGCGAATCGGGCTCGGTGGCGATCGTGAACCAGATGTTGAACTCGTGATTTCGCAGATAGTTGTGCGAGACGCCGGGGTGCTCGTTGATCACCGTCGCCGCGCGCCACGGATTCTCGGGGTCGACCTTGGCGGCGACCAGCATCGAGGAGTAGCCGAGTGCTCGCGTGTCGAAGATCGGCGTGACCTGGCGGATGATCCGCTCGTCAAGGAGTCGCTGTACCCGGCCAATTACCTCTGATTCGTCGATTTCGGCGAGTCCGGCGACGTGCTGGTAGGGCCTTTCGGCGATCGGGAACTGCCCCTGCATCAGATTGAGCAGCCGTTTGTCGAGCTGATCCAGGGAGACGGCGGCGCCATCCCTGCGCGACCGAAGCTTGGGGCCAAACTGGCCGGCGGGTGGGGTCGTGTCTACTGAAGCCACCTGGCTGCGTCCTTTGCGTGGTAAGTGATGATCACGTCGGCACCGGCCCGGCGGATCGCGGTCAGCGTCTCTAATACGGTCGCACGCTCATCAAGGAAGCCCGCCGCGACCGCCGCCTTCACCATCGCATACTCACCACTGACGTTGTAGGCAGCGAGCGGCATTTCGGTCTCGTCCTTGACGCGGCGGATCACGTCGAGATACGGCAGCGCGGGCTTGACCATCAGCATGTCGGCGCCCTCTTCGGAGTCGAGCTTCGATTCCCTGACCGCCTCGGACCCGTTGGCCGGATCCATCTGATAGGCCCGTCGATCCCCGAACGACGGCGTCGAGCCCGCGGCCTCTCGGAACGGGCCGTAGAAGGCCGAGGCGAACTTCGCCGAGTAACTGAGGATCGGGATGTCGGTCATGCCCTCGTCGTCCAGGGTCTGCCTGATCGCCGCAACACGGCCGTCCATCATGTCGCTCGGCGCGATGATGTCGGCGCCGGCGCGAGCCTGCGAGACAGCCGTGCGCGCGAGCAGGTCCAGCGTCGCGTCGTTGTCGACGGTCAGCCGGCGCTCGCCGCGCGCCGATGATTCCGGTGGCGGCGCAGCAGCCAAAGCGGAGCGCCCCGGCCGGGTCTGGTCCCCCACTTCACGCAGGACTCCGCAGTGGCCGTGATCGGTGTACTCGCACAGGCACACATCGGTGATCACGATGGTTTCGGGGTGCGCCTCCTTGATCGCCCTCGTGGCGAGCTGGACGATCCCCTCGTCATCCCAGGCGCCGGAACCCTCCGGGTCCTTGCCGGCCGGGATCCCGAACAGCAGTACCGCGGGCACGCCCAGCGCCGTAAGCTCGCCGACCTCGTCGACCGCGTGGCCGATCGACAGACGCTCGATGCCGGGCATCGCCTCGATTGGCTCGCGGCGGTCGAGGCCGTGGGCGACGAACATCGGGTAGACGAAGTCCGCCGGCGAGATCTCCGTTTCGCGAACGAGGCCACGCAGTGCCCGCGTGGCCCGAAGCCTGCGCATGCGGGTCTGCGGGAACGGCATCTCGCTCCGAGGATACTCGCGAGCGAGCCTCCGTCACCCACCTGGGCCCAGATGTGACACGCCCGTGTAGGCTTCGAGGAAGATGGCGGACATTCAGAAGCGCGGCGGCTATGTGCCGCGACGTGCCCGGGAGCGACAGGCGTACCGGACGGTCGTGGCCGGCTCAGCGACCGGCATCGCGGGCGTGGTCACGCTGGTGCTGTCGTTCGCCGGGCTCGTCGGTGCCGGGATCCCGATCGTCCTGCTGCTGCTCACGGCCTTCTTCGTCTGGCGATTCCTCAGGATCACCGGCCAGCGCTGACGGTTCCCGCCCGGCGGCGGGCAGGGGCTCGGTTCCCTCGTGGTCGTCGGGCGAGGGCAGGGTTTGCTCCGTATCGTCGGACGGCGGCAGGGTTTGCTCCGGAGTGTCCGGCGGTGGCGCGTGCTGCTGGGCGTCACCGGGCTGCTCGGAGAGCAGCGCCGAGCCGAGCAGCGACTTCGGCAATGTCGTTGACCACTCCTCCAGCACCAGGTGGCGTCGCAGGTATTCGACCGTCTGGCGAATCACCGACGCCACCGGCAGGGCCAGCAGCGCTCCAACGACCCCGTACAGATGGAAGCCGATCAGCAGCGAGAGGATCACGAGGATCGGGTTGATCCGAAGCGAGAGCCGGAACACCTGCGGCGCGACGAGGTGCCCCTCCAGTTGCTGCAGCACCACGAACAGGCCGATCACCCAGATCGCGCTGATCGGGTTCGTGAACAGCGCAACCAGGACGGCAGGGATCGGGCCGACGATCGGGCCGACATATGGGATCAGCTCCATCAACCCGTAGAACGCGCCGAAGAAGAACGCGAGCGTGCGGCCATCCGGGAACAGCCCGACGACTCCGAACAGGAACAGGGCCAGAGTCGCACTGGCGCCCATCACCAGGCTGAACAGCAGCTGCCCGCGGACGTAGCCGGAGACGGCGCGCTGGATCAACAGCGGGAAGTCGTCGCCGGGGGTGCCGTCGCCAGGAGGCACGATTCGCCGGACCAACTGCCCGATCTGGCGGGCGTACACGAGCAGGTAGACCGACAGGACGAACGTCAGCACGAGATCGATCCCGAACGAGATCGCCTTCCCCAGCACGTCTCGAGAGAAGGAGACGATCGAGCCCGTGCTCGTGGTCAGCGTGTGCTCGAGCGAGGTCAGCGCACTCTGGCCCTGCTTCTTGATGTGGACCCGGACGCCGTGCTCGTTGAACCAGGTCTGGATCTTGTCGAGCGTGTGGTTCGCCTGGTTGATGTATGTCGGGATGTTGTTGGAGAAGTGGTTGACCTGATTGGCGATCGGGTTCGCCAGAAGCACGACGATCGCACCGATCACCACCAGTACGAGCAGGTAGGAGGCGAGGATCGCCAGGGCGCGCGGCAGCACGTGTTCGAACTGCTTGCTGAGCGGGTTGAGGATCATCGCGATCACGCTGGCGGCGACCACGATCAACAGCACCGCCCCCGAGACGCGTGCCAGGTCCCATAGCCCCAGCAGCGCCAGGGGCAGAATGATCAGCTGAATCCAGCGCGGGACGACGACTCGCTGCACGGCCTGGAAGTATGCGCCCGTGCGTCACGGATCTCGGATTCTCTTTGTCGGCGACATCGTCGGTGCCGTCGGTCGGCGGACCCTGCTCGCCGTGCTACCCCGCCTGCAGGACCGCTACCAAACGGATTTCGTCGTCGTCAACGGGGAGAACGCCGCCGGCGGTCGCGGAATCACCTCCAAGATCGCCCGAGAACTGCTCGGCGCTGGCGTCGATGTGCTCACGCTCGGCAACCACACCTACGGCCAGCACGAGGTTTATGGCTACCTCGACACCGAGGACCGGATCCTGCGGCCGGTGAACTTCCTGAAGAGCCAGCCTGGCCACGGCATTTGCGTCGTCGAGCACGACGGGGTCCGGCTCGGGGTGGTTTCGGTGTCGGGCAACCTGTATATGAATGCGAGTCTGCCGGCGTTCTCCGAGACCGACGCTGCCCTGTACTCGCTGCGGAACCGCGTCGATCACATCCTGGTCGACATGCACGCGGAGGCGACGAGCGAGAAGATCGGCCTCGGCTGGCATCTGGACGGACGCGTGACGGCAGTCGTCGGCACCCACACTCACGTCCCGACCGCGGACGCCAGGGTGCTCCCAGGTGGTACCGCCTACATCACCGATGTCGGGATGACGGGCGCCCGTGGGGGGGTGATCGGGGTCAAGCGCGAGTTGGCGATCGAGTCGATGTTGACGCGCATGCCGATCCGGTTCGAGACCTCCGAGGTGGATCCGTGGCTGCAGGGAGTGGTGATCACCACCGGCCCCGAGCCGCTGCGGGCGAGCTCGATCGAGCCAGTCCAGGAGCCGCTCCAGGAGGGGTAACCCCCATGGTGGCCCGTACTCGCGTAGGACGGGCGACCAGGTTCCCGGCGCACCTCTGAGTGACGGCAACGGCCGCGCCGCCTCGCGCCGCGCCGCGCCCGTCAGCAACCTCAACTCGGCCGTGCCGGACCGCGAGCGACCACAACTCGGCCGCCGGACCGTGAATAACCACGACCCGCCCAGCCGCAACCCCCCAAGCCGCCACAACCCGCCCAGCCGCAACCCCCGAGCCGCCACAACCCGTCCTGCCGCAAGCCCCGAGCCGCCACAACCCGCCCTGCCGCGACCCCCGAGCGACCGTAACTCGGCAAGCGTGCGCGGTTGGTGGCAGCTCGCGGCCTGGCGGTCTCTCAGCGACCAGATTCCGGCAACCCGACCGATAACGCGCCTCGCCTGCCGAGTTACGGTCGCTCGAGTCGGTTCGGGGCGACCAAAGCTTCCCGAGCGAGCGTCTACGAGAAGGGGTTTGGGAAGAAAAGAGCGCTGGAGGTACTAAAGGCCGAGACCCCTCGGGCGCCGGCCGAGGTTCGGGAGGTTTTGGTCGGTCGGCGAGGCGTGGTCATCTCGCCGGTCGACGAGGTGGGGGTCATCCCGCCGGTCGACGAGGCGGGGGTCATCCCGCCGGTCGACGAGGTGGGGGTCATCTCGCCGGGCGGCGAGACGTGGTCATGTCGGCGGGCGGCGAGGCCTGGCCACCTCGGAGGCCTGGATGGCCCCGGTCAGACCCGCTGGGCCACGCGCTGTCGGCCCCGCCACCTGACCCCCGAGAGCGGATGCACGCTCCCCGGTTCGGGCGGGTGCGACGCGATCAGCGCCACGATCACGAGCGGGAAGAACCAGACGATGTACAGGTAGAACCAGTAGGTGATCGCCATCTGCAGTCCGATGATGATCGCCGCACCGAGCGCCGCCACCTGCACGATGCTGCGCTCGCCGCGGGGCACGAATGCGACGGCGAGTCCGAGCGCGACCACCGCTCCCTGCCACAGATGCTGGGGGATCTTCAATGACATCCCGGCGCCGCCCCACAGACCCCAGATCGAGAATGGCGCGGGTCGGCTCGCCTGGTAGGAGATCGAATCGCGCCAGAACCAGTCGATGTTGCCGTGCAGCAGCACGTACGCCATCGCCGCGACGACCGCCAGACCGAACGCGATGCAGAACTGCACGACCGCGCGGCGACCTGGCCTGCGTCCGACTCCGCGCAGCAGCAGCGGTGCCAGCGCCAGCGGCGCGAACTTCGTCAGCCCGGCAAATGCCGCGGCCACCCCGCGGGCCGGCGCCGAGCGCAGCACCAGCAGCGCTATCACGAGCCACAGCGCGACCAGAGCGTCGTTGGAGTTCGAGCTCAGGACGTACAGCGAGAACGGGTAGGCGGCCCACAGGTAGGCGAGCACGGTTCCCAGCTTCGGCCCTCGGATCATCCAACCGAGCACGAACAGTCCGAGCATCGTCAGCAGGTCGAACGTGATCGCCGCCGCGTGTGCAGCCGGCAGGCTGTCCCATTGCCCGCTCCAGCCGAAGAGCAGGTTGAAGGGAATGTACGTGTAGTAGTTGATCGGTCCGTAGGTGTCTCCGGCAGGGTTGCCGTACCCCCAATGCCCGTACAGGGGCGTGTTCGCGAGAACCTTGTGGGCGCCGATCACACCGGCGTAGCCGACGTCGATCACATTCGAGCTGGTGACATTCAGGCCGATCCGGAAGCCGACCAGGAAGATCACCCCGACCCCGAGCCACGTGGTCGGAACCAGGGTGCGCAGCGGCTCTCGCGGCCGACCGCGGCCGAAGGCCAGGAGCAGCATTCGGAGCATCAGATAGCCCATGAACGGATACACGAGCGGCACCGACAACCCCAGGTTGGCCTGGTTGAAGAACGCCAGCGAGATCGAGAACCCGAGCAGCACCAGAAGGTCGAGGTGCAGCAAGGTCGGCCGCCGGCGCCAGGGCAGGAACGGCAGCAGGAACACAAAGCACATCGGTAGCCAGACGTAGAGCGAGTTGACGTTGCGCCCGAACGCCCCTGGGTACCCGCGGGCCATCGTCCACGCCACCTGGTAGCCGGTCCAGACCTGCGTCACCTTGCCGGTGGCGTCGTCGACGTAGACCTGGATCATCTCTTTCTGGGCATGGGTCCGCGGTGTGAACCAACTCACCTGCCAGACGCCCGGCCCGCGCGTGTACTCGTAGGCGACCCACTTTGGATGCTGCTTCAGCGCGTTGATCACCCACGGGTTTGCAGCCGCGATCGCGTGCACCTTGCGCGCGGTCAGCCGATACCCGGCGGGCGGTTTATCTCGCGACGTGATCAGGGATGGAGTCCCCGGGGGTGCCGAGATCGGGGCTGGCTCACCGGGGGGGTTGCCGGCCGCCAGGGCAGCGGAGGGAGCGACCACCGCCGACCCCAGCAGCGCCAGCGCTATGAGCAGCCGCGCTAGTGCCACTCGCGTCAGCCGAACCCCTCCAGGCGCCGGCGCCGCCTGGGCGAGGCCTCGTGGAACCTGTTTGGAGCCGACAGCCCGCCCGAATGGGCGCCTACTGAGCCTCCAACGGACTTCTACGCCCGGAAGCTCCAGAGCTTCTGCAGCACGAAGGAAAGCGGCGTGGCGGCGATATTGGCCAGCGCCTGGGCGAGCACCTTCTCCATCCCAAGCACGCTGACGAGCGCGACAAGCACCGCGTACGAAAAACCAAATACGAGCAGCGATACCAAGAAGAATCGCATGGCCTGAAAGCCCGCATGCTCATGTCGAGCGTTGAAGGTCCAATGGCGGTTCCACCAGAAGTTGTTCGCGCAGCCGGCCAGAAAGGCGATCACCGCGGATACGTGGTAATCGATCTTCAGAGCGTGAATACAGATGGCGAACGTCGCAAGGTTGACGATGTAGCCGCTGCTGCCGACGCACAGGAAGCGGATCAGCTGCTTCCAGTTGTGCGGCTTGCGCACCCCGTCCATGCATCGCACCTGCGTGCGGCGGACGGTATCCCGCACCCGAAGCCCAGCGCGGGAGATCGAGTGCGGTCATCTCGTCAGTTGCCACGGGTGCCAATGTATCGGCAGCACCTTCAACGGAGCCTAAGGTGTTGGAGGGCTCTAACACGCTGCTAATCGTCGTTTTCTTGCATGTCTGCAGGAGTTTTCCTTGTCGGCCCCGCCCCGAAGTGCTCGCGGATCATCGGCGCGATGTCCCGTAGCGACCACTGCTCTCTCGCTTCACGGGAGCCCGGACCGACCCCGCACCACAGCATCGCGCCGAGCGAATCGGTCCGGTGCAGCGAACCGTGGCTGCCGCCGCCGACGTGGTCGGCTCCGCCCCAATCGACGAACTCATAACCGGGCGCGGCCGACAGAAGCACGTCGCCGGCGGTCTCGCACTTCAGCGCCGACCAGATCCGAGCAAGCGCGTCCGGGTAATCGGGGCTCTGAATTTGCCCGCCGACCCCGCCCACCCCGTCGACGAGGCGAGCCCCGAGCACGGCCGCAAGCGCCCCGGGCATCGCGTCGATGTCCCAGCCCAGCCCACGTGCGTCGATCACCGACGCGCCCGGCGCGAAACGCAGCTCGTCGCCGTCCGCTCCGCGCACTGCCGCCTCGCGTCCATTGTCCGTCAGCCACATCGTCAGATCAATGCCTTCAACTTCGCGCACCACCTCGAGCGTCCGTGCAACCAGATCGTCCCGCCGCTCGAGGTCAAGCGCGTAGACCATGGCCGAGCGCTGCGCCGGGCTGATTGCGAGCTCGGCGCCGACCGATCGGGCGGCGCTCGGTGAGGCTACGTGAAAGTCCCCGAAGGCGTCGTCCAACCGGATCCGCTCCTCGACGATCGCCTGTGAGTGGTCCGAGGTGACGATCACGGCGTGCTCCTCCAGGAACCGCTCCGGGCCGCCGGCCGCGTGCATCAACCGCTCCAGCTGCCGGTCGGCCGCCGCGATCGAGGTCACCTGTGCGTGGGGCCCGTTCTTGTGCGACCACGCGTCGTTATCGGGCAGCGAGAACAGCAGAAAGTCGAACAGGTCGTGCTCGACGAGGTAGGCGCCGACGCAGCCGGTGTGCTGGTCGCGGACCCCCGGCATCCCGAGCTGGCCCCGGCAGCCGGTCTTACGGCTCGCGTACAGGTCGGCGTAGAACAGTTCCTGGGGTCCGTCGATCGTCCGCCGAAACAATGTCGAGGTGACGATCCGGGCCAGTGGGGACTCCTGCGCCACCTCATGCTGGTGGCGGCCGCGATAGATCAGGTAGGTCGTCCCGGCGGTCCGGATGCCGGTGTCGTCGAGCGACTCGAACACGGTCGGCGTGGCGCTTGACAGATGCTCTGCGTTCATCCGGTAGACCGTGTCAGTCAACGACCTCAGCACTCCGAATTGCCGGCTCGCGGAGAAGCTTGAGCCGTACTCGACGTAGCGCTGTTCGACGCGGTGGTACCAGTTCATGCTCGGAATGTGATGCTCGTCGGGCCCGACCCCGGTCGTGATCGTGGCCGCGCACACGGGTGTCACCGACGGGAACGCGGCGACGACGTCGTTGACGTACACGCCCTCGTTCCGAATCCGTTCGAGCGCCGGCGCCCGGCCCGTCGCGATCGCCCGGTCGAGCATCTCCGGCTTGAGCGCGTCGATCACGACTAACACGAGCTTGCGCGGTGAGCTCACCGCAGGATCCGCAGCCCGGCGTACTTCTGCTCCTCTCGGCCGCGGCCGCGCCAGAGCAGCCACAGCAGCCACAGCAGCGCGATCGGCCCAATCGGTGGCGCCACGACCGAAAGGACCGCGATCAGCAGTGCGGAACCGTCGGCGATAACCGGTAGTCCGATCGATGCGTCGGCCGCGTCGAGTCGCTCTCGGACCCGAGCGAGGAACGGTCGCGAGGCAGCGATCCCGATCGCCGCGCAGATCACGCCGCCAATATACCCGGGCCAGACCGCATAGCCGCCGCGGGCAAGCGATCCAGCGAACATCAGCGCCGCGATTGCGAGCGAGACGAGTATCAGCGCCACCGCGAGCGGCCCGCTGCGCAGTCTCTGGGCCCAGATACCCCGTTCGAGCACGACCAGCAGCACCGCGCCGACCAACATCAACAGCAGGAACGGCGCCTCCTGGAGGAAGGCGTATGAAGTGTGGTCGAAGTGGATCTCGACGTTGCCGGCTGCCAGCGCCCCGACCGCCAGCGCAGGCAGAAAGGGCCTGATGCCAACGGCCGCGGCGATGCCGATGCCCTGGAATATGTCGAAGGCTAGATGCACCCGTGCTGTACCGTGACGAGGCGTGACGATAGACGTTCGGTCACAGTCTGGGGGCGTCCGAACGCACCTGGAGGGGGGCGGCGCCACCACACCCCGACTACGACTCGCGGCACTACGCCCTGTCAGCCGCGTCCAGCCATTGCCCAGCACGCACCCGTATCCATGAACCACGAGACCCGGCGACCGCGGTCGACCGCGCGGGAGATCGAGCGCTACAGGGAGCTGTTCGCCGAGCGCACGACCGTCATGAAGTCCTCGGCCATGCGAGATCTGCTGGCTCTGACAGAGCGCGCCGATGTGATCTCGCTGGCCGGCGGGTTGCCCGACACCTCTACGTTCCCGGCCGACTCCTACGCATCCCTGATGGCCTCCGTCGCGGCGCAGTCATGCGCGCGCGCCCTGCAGTACGGCCCGACTGAGGGCATCGAGCTGGTCAAGGACTGCATCGGCGAAGTGATGGCGGCCGAGGGCATGACGGTCGATCCCGACCATGTGCTGGTCACCACCGGTAGCCAGCAGGTAATCGACCTCGTCTGCAAGATCCTGCTCGATCCGGGCGACATCGTGATCACCGAGGCCCCGACCTACCCGGGCGCCGTTCCGACTTTCTGCGCCTACCAGGCCGAGGTCGTACAGGTCGCGGTCGACCGGGATGGGATGCTGACCGGCGAGCTCGAACGGACGCTGAGCCGGCTCGAACAGGCGGGCCGTCGCCCCAAGTTCATCTACACGGTTCCCAACTTTCACAACCCGGCCGGGGTGACGATGTCGCTCGCGCGCCGACGGGAGCTGGTCGGGATCGCCGCCGAGCGCGAGCTGCTGGTGCTGGAGGACAACCCTTACGGACTGCTGCGATACGAGGGCGATCCGCTGCCTACCCTGTACTCGCTCGATAGCGACTTCGTGGTCTACACCAGCACCTTCTCGAAGATCCTCTCGCCCGGCGTCCGTCTTGGTTGGGCGGTCGCACCGCCGCCCGTGCTCGCGAAGATGAACGTCGGCAAGCAATCGAGCGACCTGTGTTCGTCCTCGATCTCGCAGTACTTCGTCGGCGCCTTCTTCGCGTCGGGTCAGTGGTCCGATTACGTCCGCTCGCTGATCGAGATCTACCGCCTGCGACGTGACGTGATGCTCGATGCGCTGGCGGAGCACTTCCCGCGCGAGGCGACCTGGACGCACCCGCAGGGGGGCCTGTTCATCTGGGCGACCCTGCCCGACTACATCGACACCACCGACCTGCTCGCCCGGGCCCTGCGAGAGCAGGTCGCGTTCGTGCCCGGACGCGCCGCCTACCTCGACGGACGCGGCGGCTCAGAGATGCGCCTCAATTTCTCCGGCGTTAGCGAAGACGAGATTCGCGAGGGCGTCCGCCGGATCGGCGAGGTCGTTCGCGAGCAGGTCGCCCTGTACAGCACGCTCACCGGAGAGACCGGGAGCGGGCGGGTCGGATCGGGGTCGGATGCGGGCTCCGGGCCCATGGGTGAGCGTGGCGGCCAGGTGGCCGCCACAGGCGGACCCCCGGAATCGTCTCCGGACTCGGACGGGGCGGGCGTGGGTACGGGCGATGATTCCCGGCGTGCAGACAAGCGGGGCGAGGCTCTCGCCGACGCGAATCTCGCGAAAGTGCTGCCGCTGCTGCGCAAGCACGCTGGATGAGCCTCGTCGCCGTTCTGAAGGGCGGGCGCTCGCTGGAGCGCCAGGTATCGCTGAAATCGGGAGCCCGGGTCGAGGACGCGCTCCAGCGACTCGGCCACCAGATCGCCCCGATCGACGTCGGCGGCGACCTGATCACGAGACTGAACGAGACGGCGCCTGATGTGGCGTTCGTCGCCCTGCACGGCCGCGACGGCGAGGACGGCACCGTTCAGGAGCTGCTCGAACTGCTCGGGATCGCCTATACGGGCTCGAGTGTGGCGGCCTGCACGACCGCGTCGGACAAGGTCCTGGCGAAGCTGGCGATGCGCCGGGCCGGGATCCCGACGCCCGAGTTCTTCTCGTTCAACGAAACCGCGTTCCGCGACCTCGACGCCGGCCAGGCGCTCCCGGCGGCGGAGTCGCGCCTGCAGTTCCCGATCGTCGTGAAGCCCGCCAACCAAGGCTCGGCGCTCGGGATCAAGTTTGCGCGCTCAGCGGCCGAGGTCCCGGCGGCCCTCGTTGCCGCCTTCTCCTATGACCGCAAGGTCCTGCTCGAGCGATACATCGCGGGTCGCGATCTGGCGGTCTCGATCCTCGAGCAGCCAAACGGAGAGCCGCTGGCATTGCCAATCGTCGAGGCGGTCCCTGAACAGGAGGACTTCTACGACTTCGAAGCACGCTACGAGATCGGCCGCACTCGGTTCGTCTGCCCGGCCGAACTGGAATCCGAGGTGGCCGATCGTGCCCGCCAGATCGCTCTGGACGCCTTCGCGCTATTCGGCTGTTCCGGCTTTGCGCGCGTCGACCTGATGCTCGACCCGGTCGGGCCGGAGCTTCACGTCCTGGAGTTAAACGTGATCCCCGGCCTGACGGAGACCAGCCTGCTGCCGCAGGCCGCCGACGCCGCCGGGATCTCGTTCGACCAGCTGATCGACAGGATCCTGGGCGCCGTACCTGCGCCAAAGATGTAGACGCCACGGAACCCCGCGCCGCTGGCGCGCGCTTGCCGATTTATCGTCGCCCACGTTGCTCGGCCGTTCGCGCTACTCGCCCGCGAAGTCCTCGGGCTTGACGTTGTCGAGGAAGTCCTTGAACTTCTCGACGACCTCCTCGGTGTCCTCGACCTCGTGCTCGAACTCGATCGCCGACTCGGCGATCACCTCGTCCGCGGCGAAGATCGGAGCGCCGGCCCGAACCGCGAGCGCGAGCGCGTCGCTGGGGCGGGAGTCGATCTCCAGCTCGCGTCCGGCGTAGCGGAGGCTGATCGAGGCGTAGAAGGTGTTCTCCCGAAGCTCCGTGACCGACACGCGTGTGCACTCGACGTCGAGTTCGCCGAGCACGTCGGACAGGAGATCGTGGGTCATCGGGCGGGGCGTCGAGGCGCCCTGCAGCTTCATCAGGATCGCCGCCGCCTCGGGATGACCGATCCAGATCGGCAGGAACTTGTTGCTCTCGATCGTCTTAAGCAACACGATCGGTTGCTTACCGACCATGTCGAAGCTAACGCCGTAGATCACCATCTCCTGCACGGGCCGCTCCTTCTGAGGATCGGGCAAGTATAGGTGGAGGTCCCGGCTCGCCGGAACGCTCCGCCCGGCCCCCATCGTAGATTTCCGGCTGCGGTGGCGTCTGACGGAAGCCTCGAGGGAATCGTGCAAAAGGGGGCATACCCCCCGCCGGCACGCAGTGAGTCGCGCCTCCCGCCGCTGCTGACGGTGCTCGCCGCGATCGGGCTGCAGCTGCTGTTGCCGGCCCGCCTGACGATCGGTCCCAGATGGGCGCTCACCGTGCTTGAGGTCCTGATGCTGGTCGGCCTCGTCGTCGTCTCCCCGCAGAGCCAAGTCCCGATCGAGCACTTGCCGAGCAGGCGGATCTCGCAGGCGATCGCCGCGCTCGTCAGCTTCGCCAACGCGGTGTCCCTGGGATTGCTGATCCACTACCTGCTGCACCACGACGTGTCCAACGGTGAGCAGTTGATCGTCTCGGGCGCGATCATCTGGCTGACCAACGTGCTGCTCTTCTCGCTCTGGTACTGGGAGTTGGACCGTGGCGGGCCCAGCGTCCGCGCCGCCGGCCACGACGGCCCGCCCGACTTCCTGTTCCCACAGATGAGCGACGACCGCTGGTACCCCGGGTGGCGACCGATGTTCATCGACTACCTGTACGTATCGCTGACCAACTCGACGGCCTTCAGCCCGACCGACACGATGCCGCTCAGTGTCTCCGCCAAGGGCATCATGGCGCTGCAGTCCGTGGTCTCGCTGGTGACCGTCGGTCTCGTCGTCGCCCGGGCGGTCAACATCCTCGGCTAGCGTCACGCGGGAGCGCTGGGGCGAGACCGATCACCGCACTGGATACCCTGAAAGTGTGAGCGTCAGGCAAGGCACTGCAGAGAACCCGCTCCGCGTGGCGGTCGTCGGATCGGGGCCCGCGGGCTTTTACGCCACCGGCCAGCTGCTCTCACGCGGCGATCCGGCGGTCACGGTCGACCTGTTCGACAAGCTCCCGACGCCCTGGGGCCTGGTGCGCTTCGGGGTCGCGCCCGACCATCCAAAGATCAAGTCGGTGACGCGGGTGTTCGAGAAGACGGCGCGGCTGCCGGGCTTCCGGTTCCACGGCAACGTCGAGGTGGGCCGCGACGTCAGCCACGAGCAACTGGCCGACGCCTACCACGCAGTTCTGTATGCAGTCGGCACCCCCGGGGACAAACGCCTGGGGATCGACGGCGAGGATCTGCCGGGGAGTCACTCGGCCACCGATTTCGTCGCCTGGTACAACGGCCACCCCGACTACGCCGACCTCGACTTCGACCTGTCTTGCAAACGGGTGGTGGTGGTCGGGAACGGCAACGTCGCGCTTGACGTCGCACGGATGCTCGCGTTGTCAGTCGAGGAGCTGGCGGTCACCGACATCGCCGACCACGCGCTCGAGCTGCTGCGCGACTCGAACGTGGAGGAGATTGTCGTGCTCGGCCGCCGGGGCCCGGCGCAGGTGGCATTCACCAACCCTGAGCTGCGCGAACTCGCCGACCTCGAACTTGCCGACGTGATCGTCGACCGGGACGACATGGACCTCGACGTACACAGCGCCAGCGCGCTCGAGGCCGCGGATGCGACCACCAAGCGCAACGTCGAGACGCTAGCCGCGTACGCCGTCCAGACTCCGGCCGGCAGGCCTCGGCGGATCGTCCTGCGGTTCCTGACCTCTCCGATCGCGATCGAGGGCGACGGCCGTGTCGAGGCGGTCCTGGTCGAGCGCAACGAGTTGGTTCCGGACGAACACGGGAACCTGCGAGCGAGGCCGACTGGAAGCCATGAACGCCTCGAAGCGGGGATGGTCCTGCGCTCGATCGGCTACGTCGGAGCGCCGCTGCCGGGGGTCCCGTTCGACGGCAACCGTCAGACCGTGCTCAACGAGAACGGTCGAGTGATCGACCCCGGCACCCGCGCACCGATCCCCGGCGTGTATGCCGCCGGCTGGATCAAGCGCGGCCCGTCGGGGGTGATCGGCACCAATAAGAAGTGCGCCCAGGAGAGCACCGACCTACTGCTCGCCGACTTCGCGGCGGGGCTCCTCTCCGAGCCGAGAGGATCGTCCGAGGCGTTGCTCGACCAGCTCCGGGCCACCTGCAACGTCGTCGATTACACGGGCTGGGAGGCGATCGACGCCCACGAACGCGCGCTCGGCGAGCCCCACGGTCGCCCCCGCGTTAAGCTGGTCAGCCGCGACGAGATGCTTGCTCGCGCCGGGACGCGATATGACGTGCGTGAGACATCATCCTCTGGGGCTAGCTGACACCTGTGACTGACACCTTTGCTGGAGGCGAGACACACGCGCTGCTCGCCGAGCTGACGCTCGAGGAGAAGGCGGAGCTTCTCGGTGGCTCAGGGTCGTGGACAACCAGCGCCGTCGAGCGCCTAGAGGTACCGGCGGTGACCGTTGCCGATGGTCCCCACGGGCTGCGGAGGCAGACAGACACCATGGACCAGAACGACCTGCACCAATCCGTTCCGGCGACCTGTTTCCCGCCTGCCGTCTCACTGGCTTGTGCCTGGGATCCGCTGCTCGCCCGGCGGGTCGGTGCCGCGCTCGGCGATGAGTGCCGTGCAGCCGGAGTGTCGGTACTGCTCGGGCCCGGCATCAACATGAAGCGCTCGCCCCTGTGCGGGCGCAACTTTGAATACTTCTCCGAGGATCCAGCGCTCGCCGGCGCGGTCGGGGTTGCGTGGGTTGACGGAGTCCAGAGCCGAACAGTCGGCACTTCACTCAAGCACTTCGCCGCCAACAATCAGGAGACCGACCGTCTCCGAGTCTCGGCCGAAGTGGACGAGCGTACGTTGCGCGAGATCTATTTGGCGGCGTTTGAGCAGGTCGTCAAGGAGGCGCAGCCGTGGACGGTGATGTGCTCGTATAACCGCATCAATGGGGTGTATTCGTCGGAGAACCACTGGCTGCTGACGAAGGTGCTCCGTGAGGAGTGGGGTTTCGACGGCCTCGTCGTTTCCGACTGGGGTGCGGTGAACCGACGGGACGTCGGCGTCGCCGCCGGGCTCGACCTGGAGATGCCGTCGTCTGCGGGGGCCGGGACTCAGACCATCCTGGACGCGGTCGCCGGCGGGGAGCTCTCCGAGGAGCAGATTGATCGCTGCGTCGGGAGGGTGCTCGAACTCGTCGATCGCGCGGGCGCGCGCGAGCCCCTCGAGTTCTTCGACGCAGACGCGCACCATGCGCTTGCCCGGGAGGCGGCCGCCGCCGGCATCGTGCTGCTGAAGAACGAGCAGTCCGTGCTGCCGATCGATCCCGCGGGCGGGAGCCCGATCGCGGTCATCGGCGAGTTCGCGCGCACCCCCCGGTACCAGGGCGCGGGGTCGTCTCGCGTCAATCCAACCAGGCTCGACAACGCACTGGACAGCCTGAAGACCGCGATTGCAGGCAGGCGCGAGCTCGTGTTCGCAAGCGGCTTTGCGATCGACTCAGAGGAGGGCGATCCAGAACTGATCGCAGATGCCGTGCGCATCGCCGCTGATGCCGAGGTGGTCATCTTGTTCCTGGGCCTGCCCCCCTCCTACGAGTCAGAGGGCTATGACCGTAGGCACATGAACCTTCCGGCTCCGCAGCTGCACTTGCTGGCCGAGATCTCGACGGTCAACAGCAACGTCGTCGTCGTGCTTTCCAACGGTTCGGCGGTGCTCGTCTCGGACTGGGAGCACCAGGCGCGGGCGGTGGTCGAAGGGTGGCTGCTCGGCCAGGCCGGAGGCTCCGCGCTGGCCGACGTTCTGCTGGGCCGCGTTTCGCCCTCCGGGAAGCTCGCAGAGACGATTCCGCGGCGGCTCGAGGACAACCCGGCGCTTGGGAACTTCCCGGGCGAGGACCAGGTGGTGCGCTACGGCGAAGGGCTGCTGATCGGTTACCGCTGGTACGACGCCCGCAAGCTTGCGGTTTCGTATCCCTTCGGGCATGGGCTCTCCTACACGGACTTTGACTACGCGGACCTCCGGCTCACCGGAATGGAGGCGGGCCGCGTGGAGGTGTCACTGACCCTCACCAACACCGGCGCGCGGGCGGGGGCAGACGTCGTGCAGGTCTACATCAGCGACCCGGTCGCGAGTGTGTTTCGCCCGACCCAGGAGTTGCGCGGCTTTGCCAAGGTGTCACTGGAGCCGGGAGAGAGCAGGCGCGTCACCGTGGAACTCGATGAGCGTGCGTTTGCCTTCTGGCACAGCGCCCGTAGCTGCTGGGTGGTTGAGGGCGGCGACTTTGACGTCAGAGTTGGTTCCTCGAGTCGTGACATCCGGCTGACGGGCACCATCACACTCGCAGGCACGGAAGCATCGTCCCCGCTGTCGATGGATTCGACTCTGGCAGAGTTCTGCTCGCAGCCCGATGCGAACAGATGGCTGCGGGCACGTCTCGAGCAGGGAACCTACGGTGAGCAGCTGCTCGAAAGCGAGCTCGGGCGAATGCTTGAATCCGTTCCTCTCCGCCGCTTCGCCCGTTTTCCGGGATCAGGGTTCTCCGAGGCCGACATGGAGCGGTTCCTCACCGACGGGTAAGGGTGGCCTCGTCGGCCGTGTAGTCGACAACCCCGTCGGCTAACCTCACCGGCCGTCCGGCGGCGCCCGACCGCCACTCTGTCACCCTCGACAGAGCCGCGGTCGGTCAGAAGAGCTCCAGCGAGTGCGTTTACGCCGCCGCACGGCTGGCGGCTGCTGCTACGACGAGTGGATCACGACACAGTGCGTCCTCTCGACTTGGAAGGACTCCGGTGCGCACCACCTCCCGATAGAAGTGTGCACTGCGTTTCGCCAGTCTCCGACCCGTCTCGAACTCAACGTAGTGCAGGCCGAAACGGCGGCTGTAGCCCTGCCCCCACTCGAAGTTGTCAAGCAGTGTCCAATGGAAGTAGCCGGCGACGTCGATCCCGTCTTCGATCGCGCGCTTGATCGCATCCAGGTGGCCGTGGATATAGGCGATCCGCTCGTAGTCGTTGACCGCCCCCTCGGGCGTCACGTAGTCTTCGACCGCGCAGCCATTCTCGGTCACGTACAACGGCAGACTGCCCGCCTCTCCGCGTAGCCGCACGAGCACGCCATACAGGGCGTCGGGGACGATCAGCCAGTTCATCACGGTGCGGTCGACGTCGGGTCGTAGGTACTCGACGAACCCGGGTTGTCCCGACACTGGAACCTCGCCGAGCCGCAGGTCGTCCCAGTCGCCGCTACGGATGTAGTGCGCCCGGTAGAAGTTGACCCCGAGGAAATCGATCGGCGCGCCGATCACGTCCATGTCCCCGCTGCGGATCAGTGCGTCGGGTGGCAGCGTGTGTGCGCGCGCGCCGATCGGGTATCGCCCCTGCAGCACCGGGTCCAGAAACATACGGTTGTTCTCGGCGTCGAGGATGTCGGCGGCCTCGTGACCCGTCTCGTCGTACGCCACGAACGGATTCGGGTCGACGGCGATCCCGATCTTCGCCTCGGACCCCACCGTCGCGCGCAGCGCCTGCAGCGCCAGGCCGTGTGCTAGCAGGATGTGATGAGTGGCCGCCGCGGCCGCGGCATCGTCACAGACCCCCGGCGCGTGCGTGCCGGTCCGATAGCCCTGGTTGACGACCTGGAGCGGCTCGTTGACCGTGATCCACATTCCGACCAGATCACCGAGCGCCTCGCCCACGACCGCCGCGTACTCCGCTAGCAGCCCCGCGATGTCGCGATTCGGCCAGCCACCGCGCTCGGAGAGCGCCTGCGGCAGATCCCAGTGGTACAGCGTCGCGACCGGGACGATGCCGTTCTCGCGCAGGCGCGTGGCCAGCCGCCGGTAGTGATCGAGCCCGGCCTGGTTGACCGGCCCGTCGCCGGACGGCTGGACCCTGGGCCACGACACCGAGAAACGGTAGGCGTTGACTCCCAGCCCGACGAGCAGCTCGATGTCATCGTCGAGACGGTGGTAGGAGTCGCACGCGACGTCGCCAGTGTCCCCATTGTGGATGGTTCCCGGGGTGTGCGTGAAAACGTCCCAGATCGAGGGTGCGCGCCCGTCGTCGTTGACGGCACCCTCGATCTGATACGCGGACGTGCCGGTGCCCCACAGAAACCCATCCGGGAACTGCCGCGCGCCCGGCCGCTCGGGTGTGAACCCGTTCATAAAGTTCTCCTTGCAGTTCTAACGACTCGTGGATCCAGGACCGGTGCCGCCCCCCGCCAGAGGAGGGAGGAGGAGGGCGGGGGACGGCTGCCGGTTGCCCATAGGCCCCAGGGGGTGACTTTGGCGGCCACGTGGCCGCCAAAGTTGGTCCCCCAGGGGTATCTCCTAGCTCTTGGGCTTGAGGTGCAGAATGACCACCTCGTTGGTCGGCACGCTCGGCTGCGCGGTCTCGTACTGCCCGGAACCCGATGAGGCCGGCCACCCGCTGAAGTCGCTCGCGTTGTACTGGCCCCAGGTGGCGCCATACACGGTCGGGATGATCGGCAGGTTTGTGGCGACGTACTTCTCGAGCGGGGCGATCGCCTTGGTCAGGCCCGGACCCGGGGGAGTCGATAGGGCCTTCGCCAGCATCGCGTCGACCTTCGGGTCCTTGAGCCCCTCGAAGTTGCCGGCCCGATTGGTCTTGGTCGCGGCCGCCGAGTTGAGCCAGTCGTTGTACAACTGGACCGGGTTGGCGGCCGTTTGCGACCAGTGCTGCATCAGCTGGAAGTTGCCGGTCGCAATGTCGGCAAACCACTGGTTGGTCCCCTGACCCAAGAAGGTCGCGTTGATGCCGGCCTTCTGCAGCTCCTGGGCCGCGAGAATGTCGTCCGCCTTGTAGTCGCTGAAGGCGGACGGATCGGTGATCGTCAGCTTCACCTGCTTGCCGTTCAGCGACCAGTACTTGCCGACCTTCTTGTAGCCCGCGTCCTTCAGGACCTTGTTGGCGGCCGCGACGTTAGCGTGCGGGCTGAAGGTCATGTGCTTGACGCTCGGCGACAGGTACGGGGTGAACACCGGCAGCGGGAGACCGCTGGCGTTGGTCACGGGCAGCTCCTGGCCGCTCTCGCCCTGCGTGCCGATCGCCGTGCGGTCGAGCGCGAGGCTGATCGCCTGGCGGACTGCCAGCTGGTTGGTCGGCCACTCGCTGAGGTTCGGCTCGAACGAGTTGGTGTTACCCGGAGGCGAGTTGTTGACGATCGGCTTGTTCCCAACTGCCTTCTGGAAGCCGGGGATGAAGTTGCCCGACCACTGGACCGAGCCGTTCAGCAGCACCGTCAGCGCGGACGTGTTGCTGGACAGCGATGGGAACTGCACCGTCTTGACCGCCGGGCCCTTGCCGCCGAACGGACCGCCCCAGTAATCCGGGTTGGCGGTCAGGACGGCGCCGGAGGCGCTGACGCTCTGGAGTTTGTACGGACCAGTGCCGACGGGGCTCGCGTTAAGGAACTTGCCCGGGTCGCCGACCGACTGCCAGATGTGCTGCGGCACGATGTAGACAGTGCCCGCAATCTCCTGGAAGTCCGCGTACTCCGATGTGGCGAACTTCACGGTGACGTTGTCGCCGCTGGTGCTTACCCCCTTGATCGCGAGCCCGTTGTTGTTCACGTCGGCGTTCTTCTGGATCAGCTTGTAGGTGAACGCCACGTCCGCGGGAGTGAACGGGGTGCCGTCCGACCACTTCACGCCCTTGCGGATCGTGAACGTGATCGACTTGCCGCCCTTGCCCCATTTGAAGGCGGTCGCCAGGAACGGGTAGATGTTCGGGGTGCCGTCCTTCTTGGCCGGCTGCGCCAGGTTGGCCTGGAACAGCGGCTCGTAGAACATCGACGTCGCGCCGACGCTGTAGCCGGCCGAGGTCTGGACGAACGGGTTGAAGCCGCTGATCTGGCCGACCGGGGCCGACTCCATCGAGAGCACGCCGTTGGCGGCCGCCGCATGGGCGTGTGTTGAGGCTAGCGCCGGGGCCGCGCTGAGCGCGGCGGCGACGGCCACTGAGGCGCCGACGGCGATCGTGCCGGCGGTGGCCTGGAGCTTCTTGGTTGTGAGCATTCGCTTCATTGAGCGAGCACCCCCTCCTTTACTGGATACTGCGATTTGTTGGGATGTCCACGCCCGCATTGCAGGTGGCGCGGATACTGCGTTTGGGTGGGTCCGGCGTCCTCCGGCCGTAATCCGGGGGCGTCGGCTCCGCTCTGGGGTGAGTCTGCAAGCCCCAGGGCATCTCTCCTCGGCCTACTCCGCGGCGACCTCCTTCCCCAACCCTTCTCCCGCAAGCACCGCCGCCTGCTCCGGGACCTCGGACGCGAACGTGTCCGGGTCCGGCGAGGCGGCGATCAGGAGCTGGGTGTAGGAATGCTTGGGGTTCAGGACGAGCTCTTCGGCGGGGCCGCGCTCGACTATCTCCCCGTGGTGCATCACCATGATCTCGTCGGCGAAGTAGCGCGCCGAGGCGATGTCGTGGGTGATGTACAAGATCGCGAGCTGGTACTTGCTCCGCAGCTCGCCGATCAAGTCAAGAATCTCCAGCCGGATCGAGACGTCCAGCATCGACACCGGCTCGTCCGCCAGCAGCACCCGCGGCTCTGCCGCCAGCGCCCGAGCGATCGAGACACGCTGGCGCTGCCCGCCCGAGAGCTCGTGCGGGTAGGCGTCGCGGAACTTCTCCACCGGGTCGAGCTTCACCTGCCCGAGCAGTCGCTCGACCTCCGCGACCGACGACTCGCGGCCGGTGCGGATCGAGTGCACGGCGAGCGCCCGCTGCAGGTGGTATCGGACCGTGTGAAGCGGATTCAGTGACGCGAACGGGTCCTGGAAGACCATCTGGACCTCGCTCTTGTACTCGCGGAACGTCGACCGCGCGGCCGGGTCGATCTGCTTGCCGTCGAGCAGGATGCTGCCGGCGGTCAGCTTCTCCTGGCCTGCCAGAAGCTTCGCAATCGTGCTCTTGCCGGAGCCGCTCTCGCCGACCAGTGCGATTACGCGGCCGCGGCGCAGCTCCAGCGACACGCCCTTGACCGCGGAGACGACCCAGCGGCGCCGGCCGCCGCCGTAGTCCTTGCGGAGATCGACTCCCGCGAGCACCAGCTCGGCCTCCTCGTCCGGGCTCTGGTCCTCCAGCCCGCCGGGTCGGTCGAGCGGGATCGCCTCGGCGGGCAGCGGCTCGCCGGGCCTAACGAATGGGCACGCGGTCAAGTGATCGTCACCCGCGCCGAGGACCGGCGCCAGCGACATGTCGATCGTCAGACAGGCGTCCCGCGCGAACGCGCAGCGCGGATGGAACGGACAGCCCCGGGGGGGCGCGCGTAGGTCGGGCGGGGTGCCGGGGATGCCGGTCAGCTGCACCCGCGGACCGCGCAGACGCGGGAACGACCCGAGCAGCCCGCGCGTGTACGGGTGGGTGCCGCCGTCACGCAACCCGGCCGTCCCCGCAGTCTCGACGACCTGTCCTGCATACATGACCATGACCTGGTCGGCGATCTCGAGCAGCAGCGACATGTCGTGCGTGATGAACAGCACGGCGAACCCGAGCTGCTCTTTCAGCTCCAGCACCTGCCGCAGGATCTCCTTCTGGACGATCACGTCGAGGCCGGTGGTGGGCTCGTCCATGATCACGACCTCGGGCTCGACCGCGAGCGCCATCGCGATCATCACCCGCTGGCGCATGCCGCCCGACAGCTCGTGGGGATAGGCGCGAAGCCGCTCGGGCTTGATGCCGACCATCTCGATCAGCTCGCGCGCGCGGTTCAGCGTCGCCGCCCGTGAAAGCGGCATGTGCGCGCGGATGACGTCTGTCAACTGGTCCTCGACCCGGAGCACCGGGTTGAGCGCGTTCATCGCGCTCTGGAAGACGATCGCGATCTCGCGCCAGCGCAATTGCAGCAGCCCGGCGTCGTCGGCTGCGAGGACATCGAACCCGTCGGGATGCCGGGCCCCCAGGCGGCGGCCGAAGTAGGTGACGTTGCCGCCCGTGACGATCGCCGGTGGCCGCAACAGCCGCACGGCGCCGTAGGCGAGCGTCGACTTGCCGCAGCCGCTCTCCCCGGCGAGGCCGACGATCTTGCCGGGATGCAGCGCCAGGTCGACCTCGCGCACGGCGCGGACGTCGCCGCTTTCGGAGCGGTACACGATGCTGAGACCGCGGATGTCCAGCACCGGTCTAGCGGGACCGGTGCTGGATGGGGCGGCCTGAGCTGACGGGCTTGCTCGCGGTGCTCATGGCGCGTCCCCGGCGTAGTCGCGCAGGACGGGCGTCGGGTCGGTAGGGCGCCAGCTGCGGCCGCCAACCCGGCGCAGGCCGCGGACGGCGCGCAGGCGGGGGTTCGACAGCTCGTCGAGGCCGAAGTTGATCAGCACCAGGCTCATACCCAGCAGCGCCACCGCGACACCGGGGAAGATGAACCACCACCAGGCGCCGACCTGGACCGCGTTGTTGGTGCTGGCGTTGTTGAGGATCTGGCCGTAGGACCAGGCGGTGGGGTCGCCGAGGCCGATGAACGCCAGCGCGACAGACGTCAGGATCGCGTACAGCACCGTGCCGACGAAGCTCGCCGCGATCAGACCGACCTCGTTGGGGATCAGCTCGAAGAAGATGATCCGCAGGGGGCGCTCGCCCACCTCGCGGGCGGCGAGCACGAAGTCACGGTTGCTCAGCGAGAGGGTCTGGGCGCGGATCACACGGGCGCCAAATGGCCAGGCGAGCCCGCTCAGCACGATCGCGATCAGCAGGTTGCCGGCGCGGGGCAGGAAGCCGAAGAGCACGACCAGCAGCGGCAGGGCCGGCAACACGAGGAAGACGTTGGACATCAGCGACAGGGCGTCGTCGCGCCAGCCGCCGAGGTAACCGGCCGCGGTGCCGACCGCAACCGACAGCGAGGTGGCGATCACCCCTACCAGCAGGCCGATGAGGACGGTCGAGCGCGTGCCCACCAGCATCTGGGAGAGGACGTCAGAGCCCAGATAGTCGGTCCCGAGCAGGTGCTTCGTCGTCGGCCCCAACGGCAAGTTCTGACCGGGGGTGGTCGCGTTCGGGCTGAAGGGCGCGACATAAGGCCCGATAATCGCGACGAGCAGGAAGATGGAGAGGATCACGACGCCGACCTTGGCCTTGGGCGGAAGCCGCCGGTACCCGGCTCCGATCGTGCGCAGAATGGAGATCGGATCCCGCCCACCCCGCCCACTCGGGCGCAGAATGGGTTCCGGTTGCTCGGCGATGGCGGTCATGGCTAAGCGGTCCTCGACCGCGCGCGCGGGTCGGCGATGACGTAGACGATGTCGGCCAGCAGCGACGCGGTCAGCACCGTCAGCGAGATCACCAGGAAGAGCCCCTGCATCAGCGGGACGTCGCTGTTCTGGACCGCTTGCACGAGCGTGTAGCCGACTCCCGGGTAGGAGAAGACGATCTCCATCACGATCGCACCGGCGACCACGAAGCCAAGCGCCAGCGAGAAGCCGGCGATGTTGGGCAGGATCGCGTTGCGGCCGGCGTAGGTGAACATCACGCGGCGTGACGGGAGGCCCTTGGCCTGCGCAACGAGCACGTAGTCCTCGGAGATCGTGGTCAGCATCATGTTGCGCATCTGCAGCATCCAGCCGGCGAGCGAGGTCACGATGATCGTCAGCGCCGGGAGGATCGCGTGCTCGAGCATGTTGCCGATGAACGACAGGTTGAACCCGGGGGTGTAACCGAGGTCGTAGGCCGAGGTTGCCGGCAGCGAGCCGAGCCGGATGCTGAAGAAGTAGACCAGGATCAGTGCGAGGAAGAAGTACGGGGTCGCCTGCAGAAAGGTCAGCGACGGGAGCGTCCGGTCGAGCCAGCCGCCGCGGCGCCAGGCGGCGAAGACGCCCAGCAGCGTCCCGATCGCGAAGCTGAGGATCGTGGCGACGCCGACGAGCCCGAGCGTCCACGGCAGCGTCCGGCCGATCTCCGTAAGGACCGGGGTCGGGTAGATCCCGGGCGAGGTGGAGATACCCAGGTTCAGGTGGAGGATCTGGCTCCAATAGTGGATGTACTGGCTGAAGATGCTGCCCTGGTCGCCGACCCCCATCTGCTTCTCGATCGCCTTGACAAGCTGCGGGGTGGAGCTCCGGATCTGTCCGAGAACCGTGTCGACGGCGTTCCCCGGCACGAGCCGCGGAATCGCGAAGTTGACCGTCACGACCACCCAGATGGCCACGAGGTAGAACCCCAGTCGGCGGCTTAGAAAGCGCATTCCTCTCCTGTCTCCGTCGCGAAGCCAGGCCGCTGGTCGGGCTTCTGCGTCGAATCATCAGGGCAGAACGCCGGTTCGGCGTAGGACGCCACTCTGCGCACGACAAAACGCACGGTCTGAGTCCCTCTCTTCACTCTCTCCTCGACGAGCCCGGCGCCGGTTGAGGCGGAACGGGCTCTGGTTCAACGCCGGAAACGCTACCGGAAAACTTTCGGAAAAGTCAAGGTGGTTTCTAGCGCCCTGATCAAGCGTTCATGCAGAACGCCAGACCGGTTATAGCCGAAATGGTCTTAAGAACTTGTGAAACGTTCCGGAACATGGTTGAATCCGTTTCGTGTCCTTGGTCACCAACGACGGCACTGGGAGCCGCAACTCGCGCCTGACGATTCGTGAGGTCGCTGACCTCGCAGGAGTGTCGGCGGCGACGGTGTCACGGGTCCTCAATGGCCGCTCCGAGGTTTCAGAGCGCGCTCGCGATGCCGTGATGCGCGTCGTCCAGGAGCATGGCTACAGCACCAACCGGACCGCGCGGGGGCTCTCCGCCGGTCGCACGGGTCTCGCCGGGGTGACCTTACCGCTGCTGCACCACACCTACTTCTCGGTGATTCTGGCCGGCGCCGGCGAGGCGTTCTACGAGCACGACATGCGGATGGTGCTGTGCCCAACCCAGCACGAGCACGACCGCGAGGTGACGTTGCTCGAGCGCCTTATGCAGGGCACCACCGACGGTGCGGTGCTGGTGCTCCCGGAGGAGTCCAGCGAGGAGCTCTCAGCGCTGCATGAACATGGTTACCCGTTCGTGATCGTTGATCCCAACAAGCCGCCGGGTGAGCGGGTGCCCACCGTGTCCGCGGCGCACTCCTCCGGCGCCAGCGAGGCGGTCGAGCATCTGCTCGGGCTCGGGCATCGCCGGATCGCAGCTGTAACGGGACCGCGCGGCTGGATCGCGACCGAGGAACGGCTGCGGGGCTATCACGGGGCGCTGGCCACGGCCGGCGTGATGCCGACGCCAGAGCTCGAGGTCGAGTCAGACTTCAGCGTTCCCGGTGGCCGGAAGGCAATGATGGGGCTGCTCGCGCTCGACGACCCCCCGACAGCGGTGTTCGCGTTCAACGACATGCTCGCGATCGGCGCGATGGAGGCGGCTCGTGAAAGCGGGCTGCGGATTCCCCAGGACGTGTCGATCGTCGGCTTCGACGACACGTTCGAGGCGCTGATCGTCACCCCGGCGCTGACGACCGTGCGTCAACCGCTGGCGGAGATGGGGCGGATGGCGGTCGCGCTGCTCGTGCGGCTGCTGCAGCGTCAGCGGATCGAGGCGCTCCACATCGAGCTTGAGACGCAACTGGTCGTGCGAGAGTCAACCGCACCGCCGCGGGCCGGGCAGCGCTGACCTAAGCGAGCTGCGGGGGCGCCGGCGCGCGAAGCGCGGCCTAGGGCCTATCCCGATAGGGATAGGGCCCGTAATAACTAAATCCCGCGCAAGTCCTCGAACAGCGCCCGCGCGGTGGCTATCCCGATCGGGAAGTACTCGACCCGCATTCGCTCGTTTGGCGAATGGATCGCCGCGTCGGGGAGCGAGAACCCGCTGAGGATCGTGGGGATCCCCCGCGCAGCGAGTGCGGCCACCAGGGGAACGGTGCCGCCGGTGCGAACCAGAATCGGCCGCACTCCGAGCACCCGCTCGAAGGCGTCGGCTGCGAGCTCGATCGGTTTAGAGTCCGGCGGGACGACGCCGGCGGGCGCGGACGAAAGCAGCTCGACCTCCAGGTCCGCGCCCGGCGGTGCGGCATCGACCAGGAGCTGCCCCAGAGCCTCCGTGATCGCCTCGACCTCCTGGCCAGGGGCCAGACGGATCGACACGTTTGCGATCGCGGCAACCGGCAGGACCGTCTTCTGGAGCCGCGGTGAACCGCTCTCGATCCCGTTGACGTCGAGCGACGGCTCGGCGAAGGTTCGGATGTAGAACTCCTCGGCCGCAGTCGCGTCGGCCGGACGCGCGCCCTGGTCACCGAGCTCGCCGCTGCCGAGGGGCAGCTGCTGCCAGCTGGCGAGCTCCTCTGCGGTCGGAGGGATGATCCCCTGCCGCAATGGTTCGGCCAGCCGTCCATCTTTGGCAAGGGCGGCGCGGAGCGTCTGGATCAGCGCATTTGCCGCGTTCATCGCGGCGCCGCCGAAGATGCCGGAGTGCAGGTCGCGCTCGCCGGTCCGCATCGTCACATGGAAGTAGGCAATCCCACGGGTGCCCACGTTGAACGCGGGCAGGTCACGGCGGATCATCCCACCGTCAAAGATCACGGCCGCGTCGGTGTGCCGGTCGTCGGCGTGGAGAAAGTCGACGATCGAGTGGCCGCCGGTCTCCTCCTCGCCGTCGCAGGCGAAGCGCACGTTGACCGGTAGCTCACCGGCTCGAGCGAGCTCGCGCGCGCCGGCGAGCAGTAGGTACAGCTGACCCTTGTCGTCGGCGACCCCGCGTCCGTACACGTGCTCGCCCCGGATCTCGGGCTCAAACGGCGGCGACTCCCACAGCTCCAACGGATCCGGCGGCTGCACGTCGAAGTGGCCATAGCAGAGGATCGTCGGCGCGCCGGCCGAGTCCTTCGAAGCCCGTAGCTCACCGACCGCCAGCGGTTGCCCCTCCCAATCGACCACCTCCGCCTCGCCGCCCGCGTCGCGGATGAAGTCGCGTACCCACTGACCCGCAAGCACGACGTCGCCGGCGCGTGTCGAGTCGGCGCTGATCGACGGGATCCGCAAGAACTCCGCCAGCTCGTCGAACCAATCAGGCATCTGGTCGCTTGATAGCAGGGATCAGGGCGGCGTGACCGCAGGCCGGTTTGATCCTGGAGACCACGGCGTCCGTATCGGCCCGGGCCACGACATCGGGGCCGGCGCCGGCGGTGCATCTGCGGCGATCTGTGGTCGGCGCTTCGGCAGCGTCAGCGAAGCGACGAACGCAACCGCCGGCAACGCCAGCGCCCACCAGCCGCTGAGGCGCGGGGATCGTCGCAGCGGCGCTGGCTCGCCCGGGTTCCTGCTCGAATCTGACCGCGTGTTCTCAAGCCCCCATCGCTCGGCTCGGGCGGCCGCGCGGCGGGGGCGCCGGTCGACCCGGGCGGCCGGCGGTGCGTCCAATACCTACGGGGTAAGCAGTGCGGACGGCTCACCGACCACCCGCTCCCGTCAGTTTCGCGGCGGGAATACCCCCTGGAGCGCGATGCAGAAATTGAGTGTCAGGTACGGTTGCATATTCTGATGTGGCTGGTTACCGCCGCTGTTGGCGATCATGCCGGTGTTCATGACCGTCGATCCGTCCGGCGCGGCCGCATAGATGTCGCTGCCGGCCCGGCCCAGCACGCCTCCCGCCGGTCGCGTCGACCCCGCCGCCCCGTCGCTCGCGTTCACGGAATGACTGTGACTCGGGAGCTGGGTGGCGAGCAGCGACACGTTCTCGGCTCCGCCGATCTCCCCGAGCACGTAGTTCGACAGCCCTGAACCCTGCCCCATGTTGATCGGCACACGCGACCGCAGATCCGGAAGTCCGAACGTCGTGGTTCCGTTTCCGCCGAAATAGGTCCCGAGCAAGCTGAATAAAGCTGTGTTCTGATTGATCGGAAGCAACTGTCCGTTACACATCGCCCAGCCGATCGGTGCGAAATTGAAGCCGAAGATCCGGATCTCCCCGATAAAAGGATCAGGCACAAGTTCCCCCTATGAGTGTGAATGGTGAATGGCGGCCTCTCGTGACGGCACGCCCAGATTTCCGGTCCACTGGCGACATGAGTGAGTCGACAGGGCCGGGGCGGCGACGGCGGGAGTTCCTGACCCCGCAGTGCAGTCGAGGTGCGGCAGAGCGTTGGACGACGGCCGGAATCGATTCGGATCGTCCGCTCGCGAGCGACCGGGGACGAGAAATCCCCCGCCGGTCGCGCGTCCGTGCTCTCGTGCAGCCCCCACTGGTTCGGCAAGTCTACGGGGCGTGAGGTGCTCAAACAACCGCGAGGCGAACCCAAAGTGACAAAAGGTCCTGGCGAGTTGTGGTCCGGTAGACGCGGCAGTGAGTGCCCGGGGCAGTGTCTCGCGGGTTGGCGGGTCCGGCACTTCTCCGGGCAGTGCTTCGTGCAGCTCTCCGGCGCCGTCGGCATAGGAGCCTCCGCGATCTCCTTGGCGACGCCGATCGGGTCGGCAACCGTCGGATCGAATGTTCGTCATATGCGGTTGTGCTCGGAAGACCGGCGCCGCTGAGGACGCCGGGGATACGGCGGCTCACCGAGCCTCGAATTGCCCTACCTGGTGGTAAACCTGGAGCACGAAATTCGCAGCCGGGCGGAGGCTGTAAA
Organism: uncultured Solirubrobacterales bacterium; assembly: GCA_963805095.1. GTDB lineage: Bacteria > Actinomycetota > Thermoleophilia > Solirubrobacterales > Solirubrobacteraceae > Palsa-465. The sequence goes on along the minus strand of CAWDSW010000003.1, from coordinate 49,090 downwards.
GGGCGTCGTGAACGTGCGGAAGCTTCTCCAGCCGTTGGCGGTCCTCCGCGGTCCGCATCTCAACGACCGCTGCGATCCAGGAGCGCCCGGAGGTTTCGAGGATCTTGGCCGAGACGAAGCCAGGCTCGTTGGAGACCCTCTCGAAGAGCTCTCTCAGTAGCTGGATGTGACGGTCAGCGGTCTGCGGATCGACCATCCAGATGTGCAGCAGAACCGGCCCTTGGTCGGATCGACCCGCGGATTCCCCACTGTGAACGGCTGATTCCTCACTCATCGGTTCTCCCTTTCTCGGGGGTTACTCAGGCGTCATGTGCGGCTGCGCACGCGCCTGCTCTTGGCCTGTGGCAACGGCGCATCCGTAGGTCTCGAGTAGATGTTTGGCTCGGCCGAGCGCCTGGGCGAGGCTGCGCGCACCGACGACGATCGCCTTCTCGTCGGGCCGGGACTCGATCCGCAGCATCAGGTCGCTGTCCTCGAGAATGGTGTGGCCGATCAGCTGCCCGCCGACCCAGAACTCGGCAACGCCGTGATCGGCCGCTTCAGGACTCACAACGCTCACGCTGATGTCATGCATGGCACGCCTCCGTCAGTGGATCATGACCATTCTCCTCCGCCACGGCCGCCCTCCGGTCAGGTCGCCGTTTCCAGATCTCGGTCGCCGATCCAGAAGCGTGGGCCGGGACCGAGTCTGGACACCCGGTCACCGGGGTTGACCAGCTGGCAGCGACCGAGCGACAGGCAGCCACAGCCGATGCACTCGGTCAGACCGGCCCTGAGTCGCTCGAGCTCAGCGATCCGCTCGTCGATGCGTGCCCCCCAAGCGCTTGACAGCCGCGACCAATCTCGACTCGTCGGGACATGATCGGCGGGTAGCTTTGCCAGCTCGGCGCCGATCTCGTCGAGGGTGAGGCCGACGCGTTGGGCGAAGACGATGAACGCGATCCGGCGCAGAACCGGACGTCGAAAACGGCGATGACCGGAGCCCGCCCGCTCGGAGCTGATCAGACCACGGTCCTCATAGAACCGCAGCGCAGAGGCCGCGACACCGCTGCGTTTGGAGACTTCGCTGATCGTCAGCAACTCGGCCATCGGTGCGATCAAATCACGATCCGCCCTTGACTTCAAGCTAACTTGAACTTATAGAGTTATCGAACGTGAACGTGGACATCGACAAAAGAGGCGAGATCATGTGCCCGACAGCCAGCCAGCAGATCACCGACGCAGTAACGTCCTGGCCCGGAATCGAGGCCGCGCCGGGTCGACGTGGCGAATTTGCGTTTCGAATCGAGCACCGGGAGATTGGCCATCTGCACGGCGATCAGGCAGCGCACTTTTCGTTCCCCAAGGAGACGTGGGCCGAGCTCAAACAGCAGGGCCGGATCACCGACCACCCGGTGTTTCCCGGCAGAGTCGGGCCGGCGGCGCGACGGATCGAGACGGACGCCGACGTGCGCGATGTGATCGCACTGATGCGCCTCAACTACGACCGCATCAGCCGATGATCAGCGAGCAGGCGCGCAACGCGCTGTCGCACGACCAGACGATCGACATCACCACCACCGGCCGGCGTTCCGGCAACCCACGCCGGCTCGAAATCTGGTTTCACAACCTTGACGGCCGGATCTACCTCACCGGACTACCGGGTCAGCGAGGCTGGTACGCGAACCTGCTTGCGCACCCCGACTTCACGTTCCACCTCAAGCAGACCGCGCGCGCCGAACTCCCGGCACACGCCCGCCCGGTCACCGACCCCGCCGAACGCGAGCGCGTGCTGAGAACGATCCTCGACGGACTCGGACGGCCTGAGGCTCTCGGCGATTGGGTCGATCGCAGCCCGCTCGTCGAGGTCGAGCTCCTGGACGCGTGACGGCGCCGTTCGGGATCGATATCGAGGGGGGAGGTGCGCCTCATGCCAGCGCGGTTACCGCTCCGATGATGCTCGCAGCCGCGGCCGCCGTGAGCACGGCTTCCAGTGCGTGGTCGAGCTTGGTCGCGGAGACTCGATTATGGGCGGCGAGGCCAAGGACGTGGCCGACCAAGAGGCCAGCCGCCGCCGGCAGAATGGCGGCTGCGGGAATCGACCCGCCGCGCGCTGCCAGGCTCGGAATGGCGATGAGGTTGAGCGTCATGAAGATGATCGCCAGCGTGTCTCGGAGCTGTGTCAGCGTGACCCCGCGGGCACGGAGCCAGATGACAAGCGGCGGGCCGTTGATCCCGACGGTCGTCGTGAGGACTCCGGCAAGGAGCCCGACCGGGACTCCGGCCGCGCGCGGTGAAAGAGCCGCCAATCGGCCCGGTTGATGCAGGCGGAAGAGCACCGCAGCGAGGATCGCGACGCCGACCGCCAGCTGCATCGGCGGCTTCGAGACCTGGGCGACGATCAGCGCTCCCAGGAAGAGGCCAGGTATCGCCGCAGCGATCACGAGCCCAGCGTCAACGGCGCGGACATCAAGCCCGCGGCGACGCGTGATCAGAACCAGCGCATTGTGCCCAAGGCTGACTGCGGCGACGGTGAGAACCGCGTCCGCTGGCTTGAGCAGCGCAAACGCAACGGGTGCCAGGGCAAGCGCGACCCCGAACCCGGTCGCCGATTGCGCGGCTGAGCCGACGAGGGCGGTCAGAGCGAGTGCGGTTACCTCGGGCGCGGTCATGTCTGCCGCTATTAGAAGCAGAGAACGCGGCTATCGAGGGCCTTCAGCGTGGAAGTAAGCGATCCGGTACTCGAACCTGGGACCGAGGCGGCTGGGGATTTGCCCGGAGACCGCAGAACTCATCGCTCCACGAAGATAATCCGCGCGAGCGTTGGCTATGGCCCGGTCTCGAGCTCGCGAATTCGGTCGAGCAACTCGCAGACGAGCACCGCGCCCGCGTAGTTGAGGCCGAGATCGCGGCGCAACCGCTCTGCCTGCGCGACCCGCGCCGCGCTGCCAGGGTCGTAGCGTGGCGTCTCGTCCGAACCGATGCGGGCCTCAAAGAGCCCGAACTCGAGATAACGCCGGACGAGCGCGACCCGGACCCCCGCCTGCCGCGCGACCACGGTCAGCTCGACGAACTCTTCGCCGCTCACGTGCTTGCCTCCTCCGACGAGCTCTGCGCGAGCTCCTCGTAAAGCTCGCGCTCGCGGTCGGACAGCCTCTTGGGAACCGTGATCTTGACGACGGCATGGAGATCGCCGCTACCGCCCCCCGCCTTTGGGAGCCCTCTACCCCGGAGCCGAAGCCGCCTGCCGCTGGAGGACCCGGCCGGCACGCGGACCCGGGCCGCGCCGGCCGGCGTCTGGACTGAGACGGTCGCGCCCAACGCTGCTTGCCACGGGGCGACCTCAAGGTCGACGTCGAGGTCGTCGGCGCGGCGACGCCGAAACCGCGGATGGGGCTTCAGCGCAATCCGAAGGTACAAATCGCCAGCCGGCCCGCCATCGCGGCCGCGCCCGCCCTGTCCAGCCAGTCGGATCAGCTGGCCGTCTCGGACGCCGGCGGGAAAGTTGACGTCGATCTCGTGGTTGTCGAGGGTCAACCGGCGGCGGCCGCCCTCGAGTGCGTCCTCGATCGACAGTTCAAGCAGCGCCTCGCGATCGGTGCCCCGCAGCGGCCCGCTGGCCCAGGCTCCGCGACCCGCACCGGCTCCGAACAGCCGCTCGAATAGGTCGTCGCTGAACTCCACCCGCGTGTCGTCCGCGCCGAATCCCTGGCGGGTGAAGAACTCCTCGAAGTTCGCGTCCGGCGCCTGCTGCTCCTGCTCGCGCCAGTTGGAACCGAGCCGGTCGTAGCGCTCGCGCTTGTCCGGGTCGGACAGCACCTCATTTGCCTCGCCGAGCTCTTTGAACCGCTCCTCCGCGTCAGTGTCGGAGTTGAGGTCGGGGTGGTACTTCCGCGCAAGCTTGCGGTAGGCGCGGCGGATCGCATCCTGGTCGGCGTCGCGCGGCACGCCGAGAACCTCGTAATAGTCCTTGTAGGCGAGCGCCATCAGGGGCTACTCCGTCGCTGCGGCACCCAGCCGCTGCGCCAGCACCGCCGCGCTTGCGCGGTTCGAGACCGACAGCTTCGCGAGTATCCGCGAAACGTGAACGCTCGCGGTCTTGTCGCTGATGACGAGCCTGGCGGCGATCTCGCGGTTGGTCATGCCCTCGCCGAGCAGCGCGAGCACCTCGAGCTCCCTGGCGGTGAGATCGAATCTGTCAAGTCGCGAGTCGATCTCGGCCGGCTGGTCTTCGTCGCTGTCGAGCCGGATCCGGGCCGCTCTGGCGAGAGTGTCGACCGCGTCGCGGAGCGGGTTGGCACCGAGCTGCTCCGCTGCGTCAAACGCCAGCCGGGCGGGCGCTCGTGCGAGTTCGGCGTCGCCGTCGTGGATCAGTGCTTCGGCGCGGCGCCAGCGCACGTAAGCGACCTGGAATTTGTCGCCGATCGCCTGTGCAAGCCGCTCCGCCTCTCTCCAGCTCTCGGCCTCAGGGCCGCTGAGACGCGAGAGCTCGGCGATGGCCACCGCGCGGCTTGCGAGGACCCGCGGTTGCGCCCGGCCCACGAGCTTCGCGATCACCCGATCGAACCGCGCCAGCAGTTCTCTGGCCCGCTCAGACTCACGGTGTCTGATCTCCTCGTCATCTGGAGCCAGCAGGCAGACATCGGCATGGGCTCGGATTCCGAGCTCGTGCAGCCTCGCGGTGAAGAACACGTATTCGCCGTGGCTGAACTCTTCAAGACAGCTGTAGATCGTCCGCAGCGCGGATTCTGGGTCCTCGTTCCAGAGCTCGACGGTCGCCCGCGCACCAGCTACCGGAGCCAGCCACATGGAGCCATTCGCGGTCAGGACGTTGTCGTAGGCCCGGTCGAGCGCTCGCCAAGCGGCTTCAGGATCTCCACGCTCGGCGTGGAGCTCGGCCAGTTGCTGGAAGATGAGCCCAGAGTTGACGCCTGGGCTCGCGCGCTCCGTCAGACCGGAAAGCAGTGCCTCCGCCTCGTCCCATTCTCCGAGCCGCAGAAGCCGTCCAGCGATCTCGGCACGCAGGAAGTCCCCGCTTTGCCGGTCCAATCCCATGACGCTGACGGTGTCCACGCCTTGGCGCGCCAACGCCATCGCGTCCCGCACTCGGCCTGCCTGATCGAGCGAGTCGCTGGCATTGACGAATGCGCGGCCGATCTCATCGATCAAACCCAGCCTGGTGGCGACTTCGAGCGCCTCCAATCCGGTCGCGACCGCCTGCTCGAATTCGCCCTTGTAGGTGAGGTTGGCACAGACCGTGTTGAGCACGTGCGCCTTGATGTCCTCGGCGCCGACGGCTTCTGCAACTCGCAGCGCCTCGTCGCAAAGGGTCACCGACTGCTCGTTGAAGTTGCAGAGCATCAGCACCTGGGCCTCGGCCGCAACCACCAAGGCCCGCTCGCGGGAGATCGACGTTGGCATCAGCTCGACGGCCCGCCGATACTCCGGCAGCGACTCCTCGCCGCGTCCCGCGGTCCACAGGTAGCGGCCGAGGCGCTCGTGCGCGAGCGACACGGCAACCGCATCATCTGGTCGAATCCGGTCCAGCGCCTCGGAGGCGAGGGCGATCGCCCGGTCGATGCGCCCGGACAGACTCGCAGCTTCGGCCGCTCGGCGCGTGACGTCGATCCGCGACAGCTGCGGGGCAACGGGGTCGACCGCGTCCCAGAGCTCGAGCGCGCGCTCGTAATGCGCGAGCGCCTCCCCTAGCGCTCGCAGACTCTCGGCCTGAAGTCCGGCATCAATCGAAGCCTTCAGCGCCTCTGATAGCTCACCGGCGGCGTACCAATGGTGGGCGAGCTCAGCCGCCGCGGCGCGCCCATCGGCTGGGCCCGGAGACTCGCTGAGCGCTTGAGCCATCTGTAGATGCAGAGCGCGACGATCCTCCAGCAGCAGGTCGGTGTAAACGGCTTCACGCAAGAGAGCGTGGCGGAACCGGTACGCGCCCGAGCGCGGGTTCTCGACGAGCAGATACGACTGCACCGCTTCTCGGACCGCCTCGAGCAGCTCCGCAGCCTCGAGCCCGGCCACCGCACGGAGCAGCGAGTGATCAACCTCGCGCCCGGCCACAGCAGCCACCTGCAGCACAGTCCTTACGTGAGCTGAGCTGCCCTCGATCCTGAACAGAATCGCCTCGCGCAGGGATTCGGGCAGAGGCGCGTCCGGTTCGGAAAGCGTTGCGAGCAGCTCTTCGGTAAAGAACGGGTTTCCTTCGGCGCGGTCCAGAAGGCTGTCGACAAGGTCACGCGCCGGCTCGTGGTCGAGGATCCCCGTTACCTGGTCGCGAAGCTCGCGCCGCCCGAAGCCGTGCAGCTCTAGTCGGATCGCCTGGCCGCTGCGCTCCAGCTCCAGCAGAAACGGCCGGGCCGGATGACCACGTTGGATCTCGTCGTGCCGGTAGGTAAGGATCAATGCGAGTCGTTCACGTCGAATCCCTCGCACCAGGAAGGTCAAGAAGTCCCGCGTCGACCGATCCGACCAATGCACGTCCTCCACCGCCAGGACGACTGGCTCGTCGCGTGCGGCGCGCGCGAACACCGTGAGCAGTTGCTCGTAAAGACGGCCGGGTGACCCGGCAGCGCCAGCGGCGGTCGAGCTCTGACCGTTCTTGCCCAACTCGGGCAGCAGACGAGCGAGCTCGTCCGTCGGTACCCCGTTCAATCCCGTCAGCGCGTCTGCGCCGCGGGCTCGAAGCAACGTCCTCAGGGCACTCACGATCGGCGCGTACGGCAGCTCGCCATCGCCCAGCGGCGGGCACTCGCAGATCACCATCGTCGCGTTGGCCGCGGCCGCCAGCCGGCCGACTTCGGCGACGAGACGGCTCTTCCCCATACCCGCCTCCGAGCCAATCATCACGACCCCGCCTGTTCCTGCGGCCGCGCGCTCGACGGCGGCCGCGAGCACACCCAACTCCTCCCGCCGACCTACGAACACCGGACTCGAGACGCGCCCAATCACCCGGCGATTATCGCGTGCACGGTGCCACTAAGAGCGTCCGCGCAGGAGTTAAGCCGCAAGATAAGCCGAATGCCAGATGGCGGAGCCGAGGCTTACTCATAGCTTGCTCGCATCGACCACGAGCTCAAAGGGGGCCAACGATGCACAGCCAGCTCAACCACATCGTCGCCAAACAGGAGCACGCCCGGATAATCCGAAGCGCCGAAGCCCGTGCGCGGACTGCGAATCTGAACGCCTCGCGCTCGGTCCGGCCGTCCACGAAGGCGGTGAAGCAGCTGCGCCGACGGATCAACGCGGCCTTCTCGCCCGCCGTCCGGGGCTCGGCCCGCAACTCGCTCTAGTGAGGCGACACAGCTACAAAGACGCCGCCAGCTCGCCGGACAGGTCACCCCGTTCGGCGAGCTGCACCCGCTCGAGCCCGAGCCAGGTGGCGACCAGCCGCAGCTCTGCTGCGAGTTCGGCCGCGACGCGGCCGCGGTCGACCTCGGGCTCGGCGAACGCGCCCTGAACAAGCAGCGCGCCGCGGCCGCGGTCAGACTTGAGGTCGACGCGAGCGACGAGCCGATCTCCCAGCAAGAACGGCAGCACGTAGTACCCGTATACGCGTTTGGCCGCAGGGGTGTAGATCTCGATCCGGTAGCGGAAGTCAAACAGCCGCTCGGTCCGCTGACGAAACCAGATCAGCGAGTCAAACGGCGACAACAGCGCGCGAGCCTCGACCCTGCGCGGGCGCCAGGCATCCGGCCATAGGAACGTCGGCGCCGCCCACCCGTCGACCTGCACCTGTTCGAGCTCTCCGGCGTCCACGAGCTCGGCGACGCGTGCCTTGGAGGTAGCGCGGGGCAGCCTAAAGTAGTCACCAAGGTCGGGCTCGGTCGCGACGCCCAGCGCCCGCGCGGCAATCCGGACCAGCTCGCGTTGTGCGTCTGACTCGGCGGGCGGGCCGGTCGCTTGAATGCGGTCCGGCAGTACCCGCTCGCTGATGTCATAGAGCCGCTCGAAGTTGACCCGCCGTGCGGCCGCGACCTGGCCCGTGAAGAACAGGTGCTCCAGCGCGACCTTGCCCTCGTGCCAGTTCCACATGTGCCCGGGCCGCGGCAGCGGCCGCACGGCGCCGGTGTCGCGAGCCCGGATCGGCCCGTCGGCGGCCACCAGCGCCAGGGTCTGCGCCACCAACTCGGGCTGCTCGCGCGCAATCCTCGAGATCGACCCCCAAGCCTCCCGGTCGACATCGGCCATCCGCCACCGAAACAGCGGATGGAGATCAACCGGTATCAGCGACGCCTCATGAGCCCAGTACTCGACCAGCCGGCGGTCGATCTTCCCGGTGCCGTGACCGGCCATCCGATCCAGGCCAGCACGGTCATAGGCGCCCAGCCGCGAGAACACCGGCATGTAGTGCGAGCGGCAGAAGACGTTGACAGAGTCGAGCTGCAGCACGCCAAGCCGGGTCACGAGCGCCTCGATTTGGCGGATGCCCGGCGGCCTGCCGGGCCGCGGTCGAGCAAATCCCTGCGCCGCGAGCGCGATCCGCCTCGCCTGGGCGAGGCTCAGGTTGCGCACAGCCGCCCCGGGGCACGGTTGCAGCCGCCAATCAGGAGAACCTCACTCTCGTTCACGCCCGCGCTTTCACTCTCGCTCAGCGCGCTTTTCACTCTCGCTCACAGACGCGCTTTCACTCTCGCTCACAGACGCGCTTTCACTCTCGCTCACATGGCGCTGCGCGAACTCTGGCTTGGTCCGGTCGATATCCCGTGATGGCGTCATCGGTCGATCATCGCACCGCCGACCGGGTGGCCGACGATCGCCCCGGCGACCATCGCCACGAAGGCGTCGTCGTTCAACCGTCCGTTTCATAATCGTCGGATGTCACTGAGCACCAAGCCGTTGGACGTCAGCACGTGGCCCGAATTCGCGGGGCTGGCCGAGGATCATCACGGCGTCTGGGACGGATGCTGGTGCCTGGGCTTCCATGAGGACGGCCGTCCGCAGATCCACACGCCAGACGAGCGACGGGCCCTGAAGGAGATACGGGTGCGAGAGGGACGGGCCCATGCCGCCCTCGTGTTCGATGACGATCAGTGCGTCGGATGGTGTCAATTCGGTCCGACCGAGGAGCTGCCGCGCATCAAGCACCAGAAGGCCTACCGTGAAGGACTCCGCGATCTGCCCGACTGGCGAATCACATGCTTCTTCGTTGGGCGCACACACCGCCATCGCGGAGTGGCCGACGCTGCATTGGCAGGCGCGCTGACCGAGATCACGCAACTGGGGGGCGGGATCGTCGAGAGCTACCCCGAGGACACCAGCGGCCGCAAGGTATCGGGCTCGTTCCTCAACAACGGCACACTCGCGATGTTCGAACGCCACGGCTTTGCGCGCAACCGGAAGATCGGCAAACACAGGTGGGTCGTCGACCGGCACGTCGGCCGAGACTGAGCGCTCGCGCGTCGATGCATGAGCTGCGCCCTGGTGTCTGGCATTGGCAGTCGCCACACCCTGACTGGCACGAGGAGCAGTGGTGGCCCGAGCTGGTTTCGTCGTACGGCATCGAGCTCGGCGACGACTTCGTGTTGTTCGATCCACTGTGCGTACCCGACGAGCTACGCGAGCGCGCGACCGCCGTCATCCTGACCGCTCCCTATCACGAGCGCGACGCTCGTCGGCTGGGCCTGCCTGTGCACACGGCGCCCGCAGACACCTGGCAGGATTGGGTCGAGAAGTTCGGTGTCGATGCCGACCGCGTGCGCGGCCTGGAGAGTGAGGACCTCGCTTGGCTGCGTGCGGGCGAAGGCGAAGGACACTTCCATGCGCTTGGAGCATGGCCATTCGGTATCAACGCGTACGCGGGCCGCGAGGACAACGATCTCATCCTCTGGCTGCCGTCGATCAACGTGCTCGTAACCGGCGACTCGCTCTCCGACTTCGGGAACGAGCTGGACATTCAGCTCGGTGGTCGCAAGCACGTAACGCGTGACGATGTCGTCCGAAGGCTCCGTCATCTGCTCGAGCTGCCTGTCGAGCTTGTGCTGCCGGCGCATGGTGAGCCGGCCGATCGTGCCGCGCTCGAGCGCCTGCTGTCCTGAGCGGCGCGCTGGTGATGGCATCGAGCCCTGGCCTTGCGCCAGCTCATTCGTCAAGCTGCGGCAGCCACTGCTCGGCGGGGCGCCCGAGCAGCGCGCCGCGCTGGATTGCGTCGGTCCCGAACCGGTCGCGCAGGCTGTCGATCGTGGCGTCGAGGCCGGAGGTGCGGTCGAGCGGCAGCGCGAGCTGCACCGCGCGCGCATCGCACAGGTTGCTGAGCGTGACGCCGAGCAGGGTCAATCCGCGCGCTGCGATCAGCGGCTGGGCGCCGGCCAGCAACCCTCGCGCGATCGCGAGCAGCGTCGCCGTTCGTGACGTCGCTTCGGCGACCGTGTGCGACCGCGTCGCCCGCGAGTAGTCGTCGAAGCGCAGCCGTAGCGTCATCGTCCGGCATGCGCGCTGTTTGGTCCGCATGCGGCGCGTGACGCGATCGACGAGCGTCATCAGCGTGGCGTCGAGCTCGGCCGGGGTCCGCCGGCCGCGGCCGAGCGCTCGCTGGGCGCCCATCGAGCGGCGGCGGCGGCGTGGTGCGACCCGCCGCGGGTCGCGGTTGTGGGCAAGCGCGTACAACTTGCGTCCGCTGCCCCGTCCGAGCAGCTCGATCAGCCCCGGCTCGCCGAGCGCCGCGACCCGCCCGACCGTGGTCAGGCCATGGGCGTGGAGTCGCCCCGCCGTCACCTGGCCGACGCCCCAGAGCCGCTCCACGGGCAGCTGGTGCAGGAAGCCGAGCTCGGCACCGGCCGGAATCGCGAGCAGGCCGTCAGGCTTGGCGACGCCGCTCGCGACCTTCGCCAGGAACTTGGTAGTCGCGAGGCCGACAGTGATCGCGAGCCCGACTTCGGCCCGCACGCGGCGGCGCAACGACTCGGCGATCTCGATCGGCGTGCCGAGGATGTGCTCGAGCCCGCGCACGTCGAGGAATGCCTCGTCGATCGACAGCGCCTCGACCACCGGCGAGGTGTCGGCGAAGATCGCGAACACCTCGCGGCTCGCGCTCACGTAGGCGTCGAACCGGGGCTTGACCACGATCGATGCCGGACACAGGGCGCGGGCGCGTCCGCCCCCCATGCCGGAGTGAATCCCGTGTGCCTTCGCCTCGTAGCTCGCCGCGAGCACGACACCACCCCCGACGATCACGGGCTTACCGCGCAGCCCCGGGTCGTCCCGCTGCTCGACCGACGCATAGAACGAGTCGAGGTCAGCGTGGAGGATCGTCGGGGCCCGGGACACGAACACATGTTCGCATCCACGGCGGAGCGACCCGGGACGGATGATTTCTCAACGAACGGCAGGTCACATGCTCAGACGACAGCTTCGGCAGCTTCGAAACCAAGCCGGCCGCGCCGACCGGAGCCGGGCGCGTCCGATCGCAGCTGGAACTCGCAGCCCGTACCAGAGACGGGTATGGCCCGGATAGGGGTTGCGCTGAAGGGTCAGCTTTGGAGCAGGAGAATCCAATCGTTGTCGCCGGCGCTGTTGTTCGTCGTTGGAGTGAACGTGTGCGTCCCGGAGTTGGTGAACGGGGAGCCCGCGACCGGCCTGAAAGCCCCGTCTGTTGGGTCATACCATTGGGCCGTTACCGGCCCGGCGAAATCAGCGAGATCCACGACCGGGCTCGCGAACGAGCTTGGGTCCGGTAGGTAGGAGATCGCCTCTGTGGCAGATCCTGCTGATCCGTCGTAGTCGCTTGCGGTCGTTACGCACGTCAACGACGTGATCGAGCCCGTCGTTGGACACGTCCCGATCCCCGATGTGACGACAGCGTTCGCCGTGTCCGGGACAAGGTCCTGCCAGTCGAGCGATACGAGCAGCGAGGTCACATATCCGAACTGCGTCACGACATCCGAGTCGAGGTCCGCGGAGTTGAAACCGTTGGCCGGGAGTGTCGCGCCGCCGTGCGAACAGCCGCACCCGATCGCGTCCGTGTAATAGCTGCCGTAGAGGTCGCCCGTCGCGCCGGAAGTGGCTGTCCACCACTCCTGCAGGCGGCAGTTGCGGGCCATCACGCAGCCGTCAGTGCCGCCAAGATCCTCTCCGTCGTAGTTCGACTCGCCCAGAAACACAGGCTCCGTCGGCGTCTGGGCATACGCGGCGCGGTCCTCCGCATAGGCCGGCGCATAGGTGTACGTCAGGTTCAGCTGCGCCGCCGAAAAGCCGGTGGCGTCCCCGCTCGTATCAACGAGGCTGCTGCTTCCCTCGCATGAATCGCCGTTGCACTCGTTGGACTCCAACGTCTGGAGGGCGGCAGGGTCGGTGTTGGCGATCCCGTCCGCGACAGCCAGCGCGTCGTTACGATCCGCCGCGGTGCCGATGCACTGAAAGTCGTTTCCCGATAGCCAGATGATGTTGTTGAGATCGCCGAACTCTGTGCCGAGATATTGGCCGTACTTGTAGTCCGCGGTTGAGGTGCTGGTGGTGCCGTTGCCGTTGTTCTGAAGCGTCGTCATCCACCCACCAGAACAGCCCGACGTTTCGATCGGGTCGAGCACCACCTCGATACCGTCAGCTTCGGCGTCTGCGATGATCGCGTGCGCGGCCGAGAAGTAGGACGAGTTGCAGTTGCCACACTCTCCGGTCCCGAAGCTGTAGTTCGCTGGCGACGAACCGCTCGTGAACGGCGCAGCTCCGGAAACGGCCTGCCTGCCGCTCGAGTTGCAGAACGTGTAGTCGGCGCACAGGAGGTTGACCCAGACCGCGTTGAAGCCGTGCTCGACCCGGTCCGCGAAGTAGCTGTCGGCCGTCGCTTCGCTGTTGTTCCCAATCAGCGACTGTGGCGAGTCGCCGACCATCAGCCATGGACTGCCCTGCGCCGTTTCCAGGTAGCGCCCATTCGCGGACACTTGCAGTGGGAACTGCGAGGTCTCCCGGCGGCGTTGCCGCGGTCACGACCGCGGTCGCGATGGTTGTTGCCGTCGCGCTACCACCCGTGTTCGACGCCGTCACCGACGCCTCGATCGTGTCGCCAACATCACCGGACTGAACCGTGTAGGTGTTCTTCCCCGCCCCGCTGATCGGAACACAATTGGCCCCGTTGGCATCACAGTCCTGCCACCCGTAGCCGAACCCGATCGAAGAACCCGACCACGCCCCGTTGCTGACCGACAACGTGTCCCCCTGCTGCGCCGTCCCGCTGATCACCGGAACCGCCGTATTCACCGGCGCCGCCAGCGGCGCCGCGGTCACGACCGCGGTCGCGATGGTTGTTGCCGTCGCGCTACCACCCGTGTTCGACGCCGTCACCGACGCCTCGATCGTGTCGCCAACATCACCGGACTGAACCGTGTAGGTGTTCTTCCCCGCCCCGCTGATCGGAACACAATTGGCCCCGTTGGCATCACAGTCCTGCCACCCGTAGCCGAACCCGATCGAAGAACCCGACCACGCCCCGTTGCTGACCGACAACGTGTCCCCCTGCTGCGCCGTCCCGCTGATCACCGGAACCGCCGTATTCACCGGCGCCGCCAGCGGTGCCGCGGTCACGACCGCGGTCGCGATGGTTGTTGCCGTCGCGCTACCACCCGTGTTCGACGCCGTCACCGACGCCTCGATCGTGTCGCCAACATCACCGGACTGAACCGTGTAGGTGTTCTTCCCCGCCCCGCTGATCGGAACGCAATTGGCCCCGTTGGCATCACAGTCCTGCCACCCGTAGCCGAACCCGATCGAAGAACCCGACCACGCCCCGTTGCTGACCGACAACGTGTCCCCCTGCTGCGCCGTCCCGCTGATCACCGGAACCGCCGTATTCACCGGCGCCGCCAGCGGTACCGGCTGACATCTCCCTAGTCGTCCGTGGCACCGCTGGATGCCACCGCCAGGCCCCCTGTTGAACGCGGCCGCGGTGAGACGAGAAGTGCCGAACGACGAGCCGAAAGCCGCGCCCGTAGCAACTACCGCGCCGGCGATGGGCAAGACAACCGCTGCAATCGAGATAAATCTACGCAAGAGTCTCCTAGCCGAGCCACGGCAAGCATGCGGGGCACCAGAAGATGTGGGCTCGCTTACGGTTTCCGGGGCTACGGTCGAACGTGGGCGGCGCGATCGGAAGTGCTAGATCGCGGATAGTCCGAAACTACCACCCTTTGGCACTCCATAAACCGGCCGATCGTCCGCGTCCGGTAAACGTTGACCAAAACGTCGGGAAGTTCTTGGACGCAGCCGCGCATGCGGCGAATTAGCGAGAACGTTTTGCCGCCCGGGAACGAAGGGTTCCGCGGATCAGCGAGGATCGCACTTGATGCCGGACACGGCGCAGGATTTACCAAGTTCCGCTACTTCGAGCTGGAATCCAAGGCCTCCGACTCGGAGCCGCACTCGTGCTGACTATGCCGACCGGTAGTCTCCGAGCTTCGATGTCAACGATGTCGAAGTTTCAGGCTCGGCGATGTCCAAACGGATGACGCAAGGGAGTCGCGCGGCATCGGCCGACTCCTTCGACGAACGAATTGGTGCGCTCCAGACGCTGGATGCTGAGCTGATCGCTCAGCATGCGGCGTTCGTTGGGACGGTGGCCGCTGCCCAGGAGACGGTGGCCGTTGCCCAGGAGGATGCTGCCCAGCACGCTCGTGAGGCCGAGCAAGCGATACAGGACCTCGCTGCAGCCCAGGCGCGATTGTTTTGGCTTGATCGTTTCGACATAGATTTGAACGCGCTCATGGAGCGGCGCGTGGTCCGCGGCCTGCGGCGGACTGCCCGCCTGCTCCGCCGCATATTCGGAGCGGTTAGCTCTCGACGGGAGCGACTATGCTCGCGCGAACGGCTAGGTCCGGCAGAAGGGCCGTCGTGTGGCGCCGCGCCTGCAACCGATAGCGGTCCTCCCGGCGAGCGCGCCTCCCCTTTACCTTCTGGTGAAAGTACCCCCGTGCTCGGGACACAAAGACCACAGTCGTGCACGGTCCTGCCGGAACGCGAGCGCCACGTCTATGACGAGATTGGCCGCGTCCTACACGGCGAGTGCGCCCCGCTCGAGCCATCGGTAATCGGCATGCCAGAGCGCCACCTGCGAATCGCGTTAGTCGTGCCGCACTTTGGTTTCGGGAGTGGCGGACACGCGATCGTCTTCGGTTTGGGAGCCGGGCTCGAGGCGCGTGGACATCTGGTTTCGTACTGGCTGCACGACCCGTTCGAGCTTTCGGAAGCCCGGTCTGACGCCGATCTGCGATCGGCGATCATCGATGGCTATGCGCCAATCTCAGGACCGGCGTTCAGGGATTTCTCAGCCTGGAGCGGCGCTGACATCGTGGTCGCTACGGGGTGGCAGACCGTTTATCCAGTGATGCGCCTTCCACGTTGCCGTGCGCGGACTTACCTAGTCAACGACCACGAGCCCGAGTTCTATGCGACGTCGATCGAGTCCTACTCCGCCGAGCAGACCTACCGCTTGGGCCTGCCCTGCATCGTCGGCGGCGGTCCCTGGCTGCGAGCAACCATTGAGAAGCGCTACGGCGCGTGCATCGCAGGCCAGTTTCGCTACCCGGTCGCTGAGCATTACCGCCAGCGACCGGTTCCGCGGCGAACGGACACGATCATCTTCTATGCGCGCCAGCAAACCCCTCGCCGCGCTGTGGGACTCGGTGCGCTGGCACTCGAGGAATTAAAGCGCCGCCGTCCTGAGATCCGGGTGCTCACGTTCGGCGACGTCGCCGTACCGCGGGTCGGGTTTGCGTTCGACACCTACGGTCTCACTGACGGTGAAACACTGTCCTGGCTCTACTCCGAGGCGACGATCGGCATGGCCTTCTCGATGACCCATGACTCGCTCGTGCCACACGACATGGCGGCCTGCGGGCTCCCCGTGGTAGATCTCGATGGTTTCGGGACCGCGGCCGAGCACCGCGACACCGGGGTCGTAGAGCTCGTGCCAATCGATCCACATGCCATCGCCGATGCGCTCGAACGGCTGCTCGACGATCCGGAGCTGCGAGCGCGTCGCGCTCGAGCCGGGCTTGCCTACGTGCGCGATCTCACCTGGGAGCTGGCGACTGATGAGGTCGAGATCGCACTGCGCCGAGTAGTCCAGATGGCCGCGCGCACGGTCGAGTGGAACGGATCGACGCTCCAACGCACACCAGCTTGATGCGCTCGGGAGCCAAGGCAATGTCGGGTGACGTGATCGATATCGAACGTGGACGTCCAGCGATCGACGGTGGCGAGCCGGTACGCGCCAGGTTACTGCTGTGGGGTGAGCCACTGATCGACGACGCTGACATCGCCGAGGTGGTCGACACACTTCGCTCAGGATGGATAGGGGCCGGCCCAAAGACGCGCAAGCTCGAGGCACAGTTCCGGGCGCTCTCACAGGTCCGCCATGCGATCGCCGTGAGCTCGTGCACCGCTGGGCTCGAGCTTGCACTGGAGGTCCTGGGGGTCGGCGAGGGCGACGAGGTGATCACGACCCCGATGACGTTTGCCGCGACTGCCAACGTGATCGTCCATCGGGGGGCCACGCCTGTGTTCGCGGACATCGAACCCGACTCTCGGCTGCTCGATCCCGAGGATGTTGCCCGCCGTGTCACTCCAGCGACGAAGGCGATCATCCCGGTGCACCTGGCGGGTCGACCCTGCGACATGGACCGCCTGCGCGCGATTGCGCACGAACACGACCTGGCGATCGTGGCCGACTGCGCGCATGCGATTGAGGCCCGTTACCGGGGTAGGCCGATCGCTGCGCTAGCCGACATCTCGGTACACAGCTTCAGCGCGACCAAGAACATGACGACTGGCGAAGGCGGGATGGTCTTGACCGACGATCCCGCCTTGGCGAGGCAGATCCGGATCCTACGCAGCCACGGCCTTGACTGTGACGCCTGGGAGCGGAACCCAGCGTTCGGCTATCGGCAATACGAGACCGTTTCCGCCGGATACAAGTACTGCCTGTCTGACCTCGAGGCGTCGCTCGGCCTCCGCCAGATGGACCGCCTTGAAGAGCGCTTGGCGCTAAGAGAGCGGCACTGGCAGACCTATCGCGAGACACTGTCAGGTCTCGACGTGATATCGCTACCGAGCGAGGACCCGGACCCGACGAATCGACACGCCCGACATCTGTTTGCTGTTCTGCTCGATCTCGATCGCCTGACGATCAACCGCGCTCAGTTCATTCAGGCGCTTCTGGCCGAAGGGGTCGCCGCGGGTGTCCATTTCTCGGCGCTACACCTGCACCGCTTCTACCGAGAGAGGTACGGCTTCAAGCCGGGCGACTACCCGATAGCGGAGGCGATTGGGGAACGCACGCTCTCTTTGCCGCTGTCGGCGAAGATCACCGACGAAGATGCGCAAAGCGTCGTTCACGCCGTGCGGAAACTCGTGGCGGCATACCGCAGCGAGTAAACGGTCGATTGTGTCGAGCGCCTTCCTTCAGACAAGACGGCCCGGCTGGCTTGACCATAGGTCCTGCCAGCGAATCGGCAAAGCCGGCCCACCAACCTCAGATCCTACGCTGCTCAGCCAGGGATGCCGGCATCCCTGGAGCACATCAACAGCGCGGTGATGGCCGAGGCCCAAATCACCACTCGTCGTCGATGACATCTTGCCGCTTTGGTGGCAAGTCGATCCGCTGTTGCCGACCCTGCCGCAACCAGCTGAGCCGAGACTTGTCGATTCAATAAGACCATTCTCTGACGCGCCCGGCCAGGCATCCGCATTGTCGCGTGTGACGCGAGGTCGCACCTATCGAGAGATCAACGCTGGATTGGAGGCTGGCTCGATGACGTAGAGCGTTGGTTCAGGTCGGTGCTCGGTGACCTGTCCCCGCCCCGATGTGCGTTGCGAGTGATCGCGGGGTGCGAAGCTCGGGGGAAACCGAACGCGCTGCTGATCCATCCGGTGGCCACGGGCGAGGGGAAGATCGGACGGGTGAGTTTGTGTGAACGGTTGATTGATGCTCCGTTATTCGGGCGCCTCGCATGGATGGAGAGTCGTGGCGGGGTGCAGGGACTGGCCGTTGGGATTGCGGCGGGCGCTGGCCGGTGAGCGACTCCGGTCAGGGCGAGCACTGTTGTCCCCGGAATAGACAGGGCACCCCTCTCCGATCGCAGCTCGTGCGTGCGGAACACGCAAACCCCGTCCGGGTCCAACCCGAGGTAGTTGGTTGGCCGACCGTGAGGAGAGCTCAATTCCCGGGCTCACAAAGGATGACCGAGAAAGCAAACGCCGGCGGCCGAAAGGCAACGGGAAACCATCCCGGACGACCGGTCCTCTAACTGATCGCGGTGGAACCCGCGTATCTGCAGAGATTTCGCCGCGTGCGCGATCCAGGATTCGGAGCTGGGACCTCTTCCTTATCAGCGCCTCCCGCGGCCTGAAACGGGTGACCACGAGCGGGCACTGACGGGTTCGAATGCCCTGCAAATGTCGCTGTTTGACGACTTGCCGGGAGAAGGACGCTGACCGGTGATTTCGGCCGTTTTCCCCGCGCATGTGTCCGTTTTGTGTCGGAATTTTGGGGTGCTCGGGCCGTGCTGAGCATCGGCAAGCTGGGTGCCTCTGGCGCGCAGCTTGACTACTACGAGCGCCAGGTGGCGGACGGGCTCGAGGACTACTACTCCGGCCGTGGAGAGGCGCCGGGCAGGTGGATCGGCTCGGGCGCTCGGCGATCGGGCTGCGTGCCGGCGAGGAGGTGACTGCCGACGGGTTCATGCTGCTGATGCGAGGCGTCAACCCGCTGGACGGGTCCGTCCTGCGGCGGATGGGGGAGCGATCCAAGGTCGCCGCGATCGACCTGACGTTCTCGGCGCCGAAGAGCGTGTCGGTGCTGTTCGCCGTCGGCGGGCGCGGAGCTGTCGGATGGTCTGGCTGCCGCGCACGACGCTGCGGTGGCGGCCGCGGTCGGCTACCTGGAGCGGGAGGCGTGCTGGACCCGCCGCGGCCACGCAGGTGCGGAGCGCGTGCGCGGCGAGGGGTTCGTCGGCGCTGCGTACCGGCACCGGCTCTCGCGTGCCCGCGACCCGCAGCTGCACACGCATGTGGTGGTGGCGAACCTGACCCGGGCGGACGGCCGGTTCACCGCGCTCGACGCCCGCGCGCTGTACGAGCACAAGTCAGCTGCGGGAGCCGTCTACCGGGCGGTCCTGCGCGCCGAGGTCCGTGAGCGGTTCGGCTGGGTCTCCTGGCGGCAGGTCGGGCGTGGCCTGTTCGAGATCGAGGGCGTGCCCGACGGGGTGCTTCGGCACTTCTCGCAGCGCCGCGCCGAGATCGAGGAGCGTGCTTTCGAATTGGTCGGCGCGGGCGCGTCGCTGTCACGCGAGGCGATGCAGACGATCGCCCTGGCGACCCGCCGTCCGAAGCAGGCGACAGAGGCGATGGCGGATTGGCGGGCGGATGCCCGCGCCCGCGCAGCCGAGCATGGGCTCGGGCCGGCCGAGCTCGACGCGCTCGTGGGTGGGCTCGCCGGCCGAGCCTCGGCTGCCTTCTTGGCCGGCGATCGTCGAGCGGTTGTCCGGCCCTGAGGGCCTGACAGGCAACCACAACACGTTCGCGCGGCGCCACGCGCTGGCGGAGCTGGCAGGCGAGTTCCCGGACGGGATCGGCCTTCGTGACCTCGAGCTCGTTGCAGACAAGTACCTGGCCGACGCGAGCGTCGAGCAGCTCGCCCCGGACAACCAGGGACAGGCGAGGTACTCGACGGTTGGCCTGCTGGCGTGCGAGGCCCGGATTCTCGAGACGGCCGCTGGTAGCCGCGACGCTGGCGTAGCTGTGCTGAAGGGTCGCCGCGTCGACGCCGCCCTGCGTGACGCCGGTTTGAATCGGGATCAGGAGACCGCGGTTCGGACGCTCGCAACCAGCGGGAACGGCGTGGACACCGTGCAGGCGCTGGCCGGAACCGGCAAGACGACGATGTTGCGCGCCCTCGCCGACGCCTACCGGCAGGCGGGATACCAGGTGGCCGGCGTCGCGCCGACGGCGCGGGCCGCTCGCGAGCTCCGCGACGCGGCGGGAATCCCGGCCGAGACGCTGCACGCCATGACCGGCGCCGCCGACCGGCACGGCGGCCTCGCTCGTGGCGTCGTGCTGATGATCGACGAAGCCGGCATGGCGCCGACCCGGATCACAGCGCGCCTGTTCGAGCACGCTCAGAAGGCGGGCGCGAAGATCATCGCCGTCGGCGACGCCGGCCAGCTCACGAGCGTCGAGGCCGGCGGCTGGTTCGCCGCCCTGGCCGACGATCACGGAGGAGCGAAGCTGCTGCAGGTCATGCGCCAGCGAGACCCCGCCGAGCGCGCCGCCCTCGCCGCCCTCCATGACGGCGATCCCGAGACCTACCTCGCGCACAAGGCCAAGGACATCACCCTGCACGCCACCGGCGCAGACGCGCTGCGCGCCGCCGTCGATCGCTGGGCCGAGCTGCGCGACGACCCACGGCCCCGACGCGGCGGTGATGATCGTCCGCGACAACGCCACCCGCGAGGCACTCAACGCCCTCGCCCGCGAACGGCTCCGCGCTGCCGGCGAGCTCGCCAGGCGAGACGTTCTC
The DNA here is from genome assembly GCA_963805095.1 of uncultured Solirubrobacterales bacterium. Taxonomy (GTDB): domain Bacteria; phylum Actinomycetota; class Thermoleophilia; order Solirubrobacterales; family Solirubrobacteraceae; genus Palsa-465. Next base: position 28,602 of record CAWDSW010000003.1, on the reverse strand, counting down.
GTTCGGCGGCCGGCGGCTGGCGGTCGGCGACCGCGTGATCACCCGCCGCAACGACCGCCGCCTGGACGTCGACAACGGCGGCATCGCCACCATCACCGCAGTCGGCCGCCGGCCAAGGCGTCGTCGTCCGCAGCGCCGACGGCCGCAAGAAGACCCTCCCGGCGGCCTACGTCGCCGAGCACCTGGAGCACGCCTACGCCGTCACCGGCCACGCCAGCCAAGGCGCCACCGTTGAAGCAGCCGTCGTGGTCGGCCGCCCGGAGGACTTCACCCGCGAGTGGGCTTACACCGCGCTCTCCCGCGCCCGCGGCGAGACGCACATCGAACTCGTGACCGACTCCGCGACGGCTGACACCGAGCGGTCCGCGTACGCGCCGAAGCCGGCGCCGCGAGAACCAGCAGATGCGCTCCAAGCCCTCGCCCGCGCGATGCGCCGCAGTGAGGCAGAGCCGCTTGCCAACGACCGCCGAAGGTCGCACGTGGCCCCGAAACCACGTCAACCTGCGCTGCCGGACGTGAGCCACCATGCCCCGGCGCCTGACCTTGGCCCTCAACTGTGATCCTGGCCGCGCAGGACGGGTAGGTCGTCTCCTGGCACACGTACTCGGTGCCCGGCGTTGTGAGACCACGTCTCGGCACCGTATTTTCTGGCCTGAACTAATTGCTAGATCTAGGCAAGTAAGAAGCAGGAGCGAGGCCATCCCCAGGAATGGGGTCAGGAGGCGTAGAAGTTACTTCGCGACGACCAGTAGAGCCACCTGGCGCGTGATCCTCGGATGGCGCGATCGACGAATTGCTCCTTGCCGTGGTCCCTGGAACCACGTGACGCGAATGTCGCAGAATGCGATCGTGCGAGTGGCCGCGGCGCTGCGGGACTTCGATTACGCCGCAAAGACCTGACGTCGTCGCCGCGACGTCCGTGTCTTCAAGCCGAACGACGGGCCGCGAACGGAGTCCACCCTGTCCGCGTCATGCCTAGCTGTCGTGAACTGCTGGGCGACAGGCTTGCGGTCTGCGTCGGATCGGCCAGGGTTCCCGACAGGGTGAGGCGTTCACGCTGCTGCCCGCGCTCGCCACATTGCGGCGCGCAAGGCCGCTGCATCGTGGTCCGCCGGCGACGACTGCTCCCAACCCACGAACACACGCGCGATCGCCACAGGAACGGCGACTTCCTGGTAGCGACCGGCCGCGTCGTACTGGAACGCACGCCCAGTCGCGTCCACGTGCATGTAGCGCCGCGTGGTCACGTGCTTGTAGGCGTGGAGTCTTGACTCGTTAGCGAGCTCGATCTCGAACATCCACATGAACCAGCCCACAAGGTCGTGCCCGACAATACGGGCTAGGGGCTCCCACTGCGGCCTCTCGAACTCGACGACCGTTCCGCGAATGGCAGCTGTTGCTTTCACACCGACAGCGTCACCAAAATCGTGTAACGGAACAAGACACGCCTGAAACAGCTGCGCACCAATTCTGTGCCAACTCCTGCGCCCTTCGGCCGTCGCCCACCGCAATCGGCGGCCGATCAGTCACAGCTGAGAACGATCGCGTAGGCTCACTGGTCGAAGAGGAGGCCGCAGCTCGAACGTGCATCCCAGCCTGAAATTCCCGATCCATCAGGGCGACGCTGTCCTCGAACGGTTCAACCGGTGACGCAACGACCGCGCGCCCGATGACGCGACCACGGTCGCGGGTGGGATGTGGAAGCAGCCCCGCGTGGTGTAGATGAGAGCGTGTCGCCGACCGCCAGCCGACTGACGTCGTTCCTGCGGTGGGCCTCGAACGCCATCCGCTCCTCGCGGAGGACCCTTTTCAGGGGATCTCTGTCGCCAAGATGAGCGGGTAGGCGGCCACGGCGCGAAGCGTCTCCGTGGCAATCATCTGGCCGGCATCGCCGGCTCATGCGTGGTTGCGCTGCTGGACCGCGGAAGCAGTGTGCTCGGCGGGCCGGAACCTGCTGAGGCCCCGCAAGCCATCGCGCGCACGTGTGCAGGCAACGTAAAGCAGACATCGTTCACGGAGCATGTCCCGCTCGTGCTGGAGAGGATCGTCGGCCTCGTTAGTCACCGCGACGGGGAGCGGGACTGCATCGACGTTCAGGCCGACGACCACGAGGCGCGCGAACTCCATTCCCTTGGCTGAGTGCATCGTTGTAACGCGCACATTCCCGACGGTGTCGTCATCGAGCCCGCTCCAGACGATTCCGGCGCGTGCCAGCGCCTCTTGCGAGGGTTTGAGCAGGCCGCGGGTCCGGCCCAGCACTCCGATCGCCGAAGGGCTCACGCCGGCGTCTAACCAGTCGCGCACCACGCCGGCTACAAGCTCGCCCTCCTCCACCGGTGTTGTGAACCGCGCCGTGGTCGGCTCGGGTCCGTCGAACGCGGAGCGGTAGCCGGCCGTCTCTTCGGGCGTGCCGTCGAGATCGTCCACAGCGATACCGTGCAGGATGGTCTGAGCGTGGGTAAGGATGCTTTGACTTGTGCGGTAGTTGATCTTAGACGGCGTGACCGCCCACGAGTCTCGATTCCCAGGCTGCCGAGGCTCACCTTGTGGTCGTAGATGCGCTGGTGTGCATCGCCGGCGAGGAAGAGGTCGTTGGGTCCCGGCGGCGACGCACGCGGGAGCAGCCGCCATTGGGACGGGTGGAGATCCTGCGCCTCGTCGATGACGGCGTGGGCGTACAGCCCAGTGTCCGCGGTGCTGCGCGCGGCGAGCTGCTCGGCCGCCAGGCCAGCGAGTTGCACGTAGGTCGCCCGCTTCCGCGAGGCGAGGTCGGCGACGAGGCGCTCGATCGCCGACCACACCTGTTTGCGCTGTGCTCGCGACAGTCGAACTCCGCGTCCAGGCCTTGGGGCCATCGCGTAGTCAGGCAGGGTGTTGATGTCCCTGGCCAGCACGACCTGCTCCCACTCGGCGATGAGGAAGCGGTGGTCGAGGTTCAGCTCGTCGAGACCGGTCATCGCGACGGCGTCGCGAGCGAGTTCTTCGAGGCTCGTCAGCGTAGATTGGTCGCGGCCGTTGGTGGGTGGACGCGAGGACCTGCTGTGCGAGAGCGTCGACTGTGCTTACGTGGATCGCGCGGTACTGGTCGGGCGTGCAGAACGTACGGAGCGTCCGGTCGAGGTTGGACGCCAGGCTCCGTGTGTAGGTGGCGACGAAAACGCGCTTGGTGTTGTCACCTGCCGCGATGAGTTGTTGCGCGAGATAACGCGCGCGGTGGATCAGGACGACGGTCTTGCCGGTGCCTGCACCGCCCGTGACCTTGACGGGGCCGTTGTAGATCGGGCGTTCGGCAAGCATCCGCTGGGTGGGATGGAGGAATGTGCGCCACGCTTCGAAGTCCCCCGTGAGCAGGTCGAGGAGTTCGGTGTCATTCGTGGTGACGGCGAAGGCCGCCTTGCTCGCGGGTCGGTCGAGCGCGGCTTCGATGTCTTCGGTGTCAACTGGCGCTTCTCGATCGACCGCGTAGTCGGTCTGGATCTCGGACCAGACCTCGTCCACCGACTTGCCGTCGGCGAGCAGCAGCACCGCGTCGGCCTGGGCATCGGGCAGGTAGTTGGCGATCGAATACAGCTCATCTTCTGTGGTGAGCCTGCGAAGGATCGGGATGAGATCTGCGTCGACGCCAACGGTCGTGAAGTCGCGATCCCGGCGACCGGCGAAGAGGCCGGTCGGCTCGCCCTTGGGGCTGGCGGCCGCTGCGGCTTCGACGTGCTCGGCGACGGTCGGGATGTCGATGATTTCCACGATGCCGGTGGCTGGGTTGACGTCTAACCGTTGGCGTTTGGCCCAGTCGATCGCATCGTCGTGCGCCATGACGCGGAGCAGCGCGTACCGGGCGTTGCCGAGACGGACTACGACGCCGCGCCAGAATTCGTCGACGCGCACGGTGCGGACGCGGTCGTCGCGGCTGGCGTTGAGCTTCTCGAGGTGGACGCCGGTCGTCGCGGAACGCTCGAACTTGTCCGGGAGTTCGCGGACCTTCTGTCGGACGACGGGCTGGAGCTTGGCGAAGTCGTCGAGGAACTGCTTGGCGAAGACGAGCGTGGGCATCAGCTCGTTCCCGCAGTGAGGGCAGCCGATAGGTCGTCGGCGGTCCAATCTGTGGATCTGCGGACGGTCCAACCATTCGCGTCGGCGGGCGCCTCCGCGCCAGCTGGAAGGATGCCGATCCTCCTAGCAGGCCACGCGACCTCAATTACGGTGCCATCAGCCCAGCCCGTCTCGAACCCAACAACCAGGGCGGTGTACCCCTCTTTAGCGACGATGGAGGCGAGAGCGCGGGCATCCTCGTCAAAGCAGTCCTCGAGGAGCACGTCGACGGACTCTGCGGCTGCTGGTACAGGTTCTGGGGGGCCGGCGGCAGCGACAGGGACAAAAGTTCGGGTCGTGGTTATCACTGCGTGTTCAGCGAGACCCGCGACAACGTTGCCGAGATGAAGCCAGTCGGCCCACTTCGTGTGCTCGATCTCCTTGTCGGTGTCGAGCGAGACGATCGTGGTGCACGCATGGGCGGGGTCGGCTGCGCGGTCGAGGATTGCGTGTGCGGTGAACCCTCCCGTGGTCTCCCACGTTGCGGCCTTGGCGTCGGCCGGGGTGGGAGCAGGAGCGGGTGGTTCTCCCTTGGCCGCCTGAACGACCGCCGTAGGGACATCGGCTACGTCGACTACCGCGGCCCCTTGAACTGGAGCCAGCGCGATAGCGGTCGCGACCTTACGCCATGCTTCGTCCTCGGGATGGCGCAGGAGCGCCAGCAGCTGCTCGAAGGCGCCGAGCTTCACGACACCGGCCAGGCCGTGATCGACGCCGAGCTGGTCGCCGATGCCTTTGCCCGCCCGGTTGCGGGCCGAGCTGGTGAGAGGCGTCACGGGGCCGACGGTGCTGCCTCCGTTGGCTGCGGCAACCGCCGCCTTGACATCTGAATATGTCAGCGTCCAGACGCGCGTGCCGGCGGCGCGCAACGACGTCCGCTTCATCGCGTCGCCGTCGACCTGATCGGGGCTCTGGTGGAATGCCCATCCGTCGAGGTAGATGGCTACGGGTGGGGTGCCGGTCGTGTCAACCCTCGTCGCGTAGAAGTCGGGCTTTGTGTGATGGTTGGCGAGGTTGATCTGCTCACGGATCTGCCAATGCGGGCCGTGATGGAAGCGAACATCGAAGCGCGTTCGAGCCGCGTGATCGGGGTCGGGGTGCGCGGTCACGCGCACGTCGCTGCGCTCGCCCCAGCGCTGGAGCACAACCTTGAACATCCGCTCAAGCTCGGATTGGACGACGGGGCTGAGGTTGACGCCCGTGATCGTGCCGTGGGGAGCCTGCACGAGCTTCCACTCAGCGAGGATCTCGTCGAGTAGCTCGAGGGCGATCGTGCGCGAGACGCGCGGGAGCTCGTGTCGGCCGATGCCGCCGTAGAGGCACTTGTGGCATCCGGGCTTGCCGCGAGTCTGGCAATCGCATGTTGTGATCAGCTCGCGCGCCCGCGTGAGGATGCGCCGCAGCTCGTCGGGGTCTGCTAGGCGCGGCAGGTATCCGGTGCCGCCCGGGACGGTGTCGTGGAGCACGACGAAGCGATTGCGGTCGCCTGGCTCGCCGCCGGCCGCTGGGAAGTCCGAGTCGATGACACGCAGGTGCGCCGGGTCGCCGCCGAACGACTCGCGCAGGCCGAGCATGAGGGCAGCCTTGAACGAGGCAAGCCGTTCGACGTACTCGAACTCGGCGATCGGCAGCAGGATCCGAACCGCCTCGGTGCGGAGCTCGTGCACGAGCGCGAGCGAGTCCCAGGTTTCCTTGCGTGCTCCGCTGCGAACCTTGCACCAGCTCCGGTGATGCGCGGGGTCACTCGGATCGCGGGCGTCTCCGCGGATGCCGAGCACCCCACCACAATGGCGGCAGACGGTGAACAGCCCGGCGTGCGCGTCGCCGCCTGCGATGCGCACGGAGCGTGGCTGCGCGCCCGGGCTAAGCCCGAGGTTGAGGTACCGGATCGTCGCGGCGCGCGCGACCTCCACGCCGAACACGGTGGCTGAGTTGCCGTGCAGCCAGGCCCGTGTGATCTCGTCGGGGTCGATGTCGACGTAAGTCCTGAGGTCGTGGAAGATGCGGTCCCGTTCGTCGTTGTCGTCGCCGACGCGCGCTGTAGTCTCGCGCTCCGTCGATGAGACGATTCGCAGCGGGAGCACGCTAAGCACGGATCCCTGGTCCGCCACTCCGGGATGGCCACAGCGAGGGCACGTGGCATGCTGGGCTTGGACGTCCGTCGTTACCCACGAGCATTCGGGGCACAGACGCCACGACGCATGGGCTGGCTCATGCTCGGTGCCGTTGTCGATGGCGTCAACACGGACGCGGTGAGCGTCGACGTAGAACCAGTTGCCGGGTGCAAGCTCACGAATAGCCTGGCTTGCCGGGCGCACGTACTCGCCGCCGACCGAGACGAAGCGCTGCGAGCTTTCGTCACCGGGGTCGTACTTCGCGTTCGGACTCCACAGCGACACCTCGAGCGTCACGGAGTCGTCGAACAGCGTGTAGTTCGGGGTGAGGCCGAGCCGCTCCAGCTCGTTCAGTGTGTTCTGTCCTCGCGCGTTCGTCAGCCTCCGCGCGAGGTAGCGCAACTCGGCCACGACCCGCCCGAGGTTCTCCTCGTCCTCGATACTGAGTGGGTTTCGGTCTTTGAGTTCTGCTTCCCTCTCACGCAGACGGTCGCGCTGGTTGGTAAGCGTCTTGATCTGCTCACGCCACCGGTCGATCACTCGCTCGACGTGTGCGGCCATGTCCGCGGCCGCCCAGTGCGCGAGTCGCGCCGCCACCGTCGCGTCGAGGTTGGTTCCAAAGAGGCGGACGAACGCAGCCACCCTTTCGGGCAGGGCGCCGGCGTCGAGAATCACGCGTAGCCAGCCGCCCGGCTGCAGCCCCCTCGCAGCCAGCTCGCCGATCGTTCGCGGCATCTCGCCTGCCTGAGGGAGAGATCCGTCGGGCCCTTCAGCGGCGCGGTCGATGAGGAACGCGAGATATTGGCGCCGCAGGATCTCGATCGCGTCCAGGTAGCAGTTGGGCGGAGAGATGTCCCCGGCGATCATCAGCTCGGGGTCCTGGAGGAAATAGAGGCTGCGAGGATCGCCCTCGGCGAACGTCGTAATGAACGCGTTGCCCGTCTGTCGCCCGGCGCGGCCGACGCGCTGGATGTAATTGGACTGGGTCGGCGGGACAGCAGTCAGCATCACCGCCGAGAGGTCACCGATGTCGATGCCCATCTCGAGCGTGGGCGTGGCAGCGAGTACGTTCGGGGCGTCGGGGCTTCCGCCGCTCTTGAAACCAGTCTCGACCAACTCCCTCTGCGCCCGAGTCAGCAGACCGGTGTGCTCAGCCGCGACGACTCGCCGGATCCGACCTTGGCGGTATAGCGCTCGGTAGTAGTTGGTAGCCAGCGCCGGCGACGCCACATAGTGGCCGGTGCATCGCAGGCGTAGGCAGGGACGCCCGACCCACCGCGCCGCATCCCCGGGTGGCGCGTGATGTCGCGTGGCGCACAGGTCGCACCGCACCTCTGTCGGCCGATCGTTCTCGCGGACCTCCACGAAGTCGACGCGCGCGGGCGGAAATCCCCACACCAGACCCTTTGACGTGTCCCGCCGTTCAAGCACGCCCAGCTCGACGAGCTCATGTAGGACATCCCGCAGCGCCTTATCCCCACCGGCGCCCTCAATCCCGAGCACCTTGCGCGCCCAGTTCGCGACCCACGTCTGAGAACCCGAGATGGCGTCGAAGTCCTCGGATGGCGCCGAGCTGAAGAACGCCGGCGCTGAGATCCCGCGCGGGAACTTCGGCGCAAGCCGGTCGCCGCCGCCCCAGATCCGCCACCGTCCGGGCGTGCTCCCTGACGTACAGATCGAGGAACGGGTGGTACATGCCGCCGCGGAGGCGAAGGCGCGCGAGGAGTCCCTCGATCCACGTTCGGACGTCCTCATCGGAGGTGATCAGCTGGCCGGTATTCGCCTGGATCGCCTCCTTGGCGAACGCAACGAGGCGCTCCCAGTCGTCCTGATCAATCAGGATCTCGGGGATCGCGGTGTTCGTCGTCTCGAGCGTACGTCCAAAGCGCGACCGGAGTCCGGCTTCCAGGATCGCGTCGAACCCAAGCCGCTTTGCGAGCGCGGCGCGCGCTTCAGCTGCTGCCGCGGTACCGGGCCGCTGCCACGCTGCGTTGAGGTCGCGCTCCCACAAGAGGTCAGGGGGAACCAATGAGAACAGCGCATCGGCGGGCCGGTGCTCGTTGTCGGCACGTGCGAGAGCGACATCGGCGATCTCGGTCAGATTCAGGCGACCGCGCTCCTGCAACGTGCGCGAGAGGGTCGCTCGGAGATTGAAGCGGTGGGTCCGTCCGGAGAAGAACGCGGCTCGATGCGACGCGTCCTGGACCGAGTCGGTGAACGCCAGGAGCTTGCGCTCGTCGTCTGCGACATGTGAGGAGCCGAACATCTGCGTGATGCCAACCGACGAAAGTGTCGTCACGCTCGACCCCAAGTAACGGATCGCGTCCCGGGTTCCGCACGACGGGCAGCGCTGCCGCTTGGCAGCCTCGTCGCGGCTGCTCTCACTGCGGTCCTCACCAGTCATCCCTCCAACGAGGACCGGGATGCGCGCATCGCTGGCGTCCGCCGAGTAGACCTGTCCGGACTCGACGTCCAGCCACAGCACGTCCGGCTCGGCCGCGTTGGCCCGCATCAGCGCGCGCGTGCGCTCGCGGTCGCGCACCGACAAGGTGTAGATCGCCGCAGGATCCTCGTGAACCAGGCGGTCGATCGCGGCTCTCCTTGACCGGCGGCGCGGTTGGCCACCGCCATCCAGCCCGAGCGTCCGCATGCGGTGCAGTGAATGGAGGGAAGTTCGATCGCAGATGCCTCTGGATCTGCGGGCGAATCCGACCAGCGGAACCTCGGCGCCTTGTCGACCGAACGCAGCAGCCTGGTGACTGCCCGAATCCAAACCTGGACCTGCACGCTGAACAGCGGCCGCGGCGCTCCGCTTGTGGTTCGGCCGCGGGCCTGCGACACAAGCGCCACGAAGCGTTCTAGCGCCGCTCCAACGGCCGCGGGATCATCGGCCATGAACTTGCCCCAATCGGGCACCTGCTGCGCGACCGCCGCGACGGCATCCGCCCAGAGCCGCGGTCGATCCGCCGCGACACGCAGCAGCGAGGCGGTGATGTGATGCTGCAGGAGACGGTCACCGACAGAACGGGCGTCATCGAAGCCAACGCCGGTGAACGCCTGCGCAAGAGCGTCTGGGCCGGCCTGCAGATCCGACAGGTCGATCTGAGCAAGCTCACGTGGATCCGGCGTCGGTAGGGCGAAGTCAATGTCCGGGCAGACCTCGGCGACTGTGCGTCGTTGTTCGCCGACGATTGCCGGCAGGTCGAACGGCACACCGAACACGCGGCTCGCGAACCGACACATGTCCGCGGCTGCCGTTTGCGACGAGCCGAGGGTCGCGGAAGTCCCGACTGGCGCGATGCCAGCCAGCGGCGATCGCGTCGTCGCAACGCCGAGCCGGTGCCCGAGTCGGCGCAGCAGCATTGCCACGTCGGTTCCCTGTGCTCCGTTGTAGGCGTGAAACTCATCAAGGACCAGATAGGTCAGCGGCTGTTCCCAGCCGCCTTGATGCTTGGGTGGAGTGTTCGCGGCCCACAAGCGGTGCCGGCGCGGAGTGGCGAGTAGCCGGTCGAGCATCTTGTAGTTGGTCAGCAAGATGTCGGGCGGATCGTCCATCAGCGCCGATGGGTCGGAGATCAGATGGGACTCCGTCATGGCACGCCGCGTCGACGTGGTCTGGTCGTCGCCGATCCATACGCCGGCCCGGACAGCCGCTGCCGCCGCGGCGGGATCGGTGAGCATCGTCGCGATGCGCCGCTCCTGGTCGGTGACGAGGGCGTTCATCGGGTACAGCAGCAATGCCTTGATCCCCGCCTGACCGGCCTCCCGCCGGGCGATGCAGTGATCGACGATCGGGATCAGGAACGCCTCCGACTTACCCGAACCGGTCCCGGTCGTGATCAACGTCGGCTTCGGAGCGACATCGCGTCCCGCAAGCCGCTCCCACGCCAGCACCTGGTGCGCGTACGGACGAAATCCCGCCGGCGTCCAACGTAAGCCGTGATCAGCATCCTCCGGCGCCTCCACGAACGGCAATTGGACCCGCAGGTACGGGCCCCGAAAGATGCCGTCCTCACCGTCCATCAGGAACCGAGTCAGCGCCTCATATGTCTCGTCGTCCGAGAGCGCGAACGTTGTGGCGAGGTACTCGACGACGCTCGCTCGAAGCTCGCCGGCAACCAGGGACGGGATCATGCGGCTTGGCGCTCGGCGCCCGCGGGCGGCGCTAGGTCATAGCGATCGATGAACGTCCAATAGGCCTGGGTCATTGCAGCCCCGCGGTTTGCTGGCCTGAACGGCGGAACGAATGGTCCGAGGTCAACACCGGTATCTCCCGCAAGGAACGCCTGGACCCGGGGCCAGATCTTCACCCAACCGGGAAGCTTCTTCGCCGACGCGTCACGTTCTAGGGCGGCCTGAAGCGCACCGTGGTTGTGGTGCGTCCCGGAAAGCGCTCGCCCCCGGCCGTCGAACACGAGTTGGCGATCGTAGCTTTGAAGGACCGGGAACTGCGCCCGGTAGAGGGCCTCAAGGCCGTCCGCCGTCATCCCGAATGCCAACGCCACAAGTACGTCGAGTTCCAGCAACAGATGCCAACGAGCCTCTTCGGAGCGAGCGACCACGTCGAGCGACCATTCGGGAGTCGCAGGTGCAAGTGCTTGCGTTGACTTCGCCGCAATCGTGTCTCGGCGCCACTCATCTGTGAAAAGCGACTCCCACAAGGCCGCATAATCACGCGTCAGGCAGTTCAGTCGAAGTGTCCGATGGAGGATCGGATGCACGAGCGGTCCGTCCTCCCGCACCATCGGAAAGCGCCTCGCGAGGTCTACCTCAAGGTTCGCCATACCGATGACACGTACGAAGTAGTCCAGTGGGAGCGAGGCTGCGACGCCAGCTAATAGGACCGTGAGGCGTTCCTCGCCAAGGCCAGCGACCGAGAGGCTCCCACTGACGCTTGGTCCTGGCGGAATGAGTGCCGCAAACAGCGAGCGCGATGTGTCAAACGGCAACATCTTTCGGAACGCGACACGCCACGCCTCGGCGCTCGACCGCCCATCCCAAATTGGCAATCGCGACCAAAACTCCTTCTCGCCGATTGCTCGCTGCCAATTCGTACGCGGCACCCACCGCTCCGGAAGCTGGCTCACGTCGATGCGATCGTAGTCCTGGCGACTGTTGCAGACCTCTCGAGGCTCCTTTGAGAAGGGGGTAGCCACTCCGATATGGGGGCCTTGCAGAATGGACTCCGCGAGAGTCGGCTTCCTCTCAGTGCGCCACTCGATGATCCCCTCCCGTGGGGCTGTCATCTCGTGCCAACCGGGGGACCAGTTGAGATCCATCTCGGCCAGGCGCAGCGGATGCCGGGCGAGGGCTTCAACAACATGACCCTCCGCCGACGTAACGGTGCGGACGACCGGGGTCGAGTCTGGCTCGGGATATGCAAGCAAGGCCGCCCACGCCGACAGCGTCTCGGACGTGACGTGAACCAGTCGATCTCGATGCGGTCGGATATCCCATTCCCCCGTTTCCAACTTGCAGCCGGGCAGGTCTCCGCTGCCGTCGTGCCGGATGCTGAGATCGACGACTGCCGGGTGATAGAGGAAGGCAGCTTGCTTGAACCCGACGGACCTACCTTCAGCTCCGTAAACGTGAACTCCAAATGGGCGGGTGTGGTTGATCTCGGCGAATAGCTGCAGCTGGTTGATGAACGTGTAGTACTCGCGGTAGCGTCGATACGCTGTCGCCCGCAACTTCGCAGCCTTCGGATCGCTGAGGAACCCGTCGGGATGTACCAGTGCGACCGCTCCCGTGGGAATTGCCCGGCGCCACGCACCGGTGATAAACGGTAGGTAGAGGTTGTTCTGCTGCCCGGCGAGGAGCGGCTCGCGAGTCACCGCGCCCAGTGCTTCCCCGATGCCGGCGTTCTCGGCGCGTTCGCTCACGTACTGCACACGGGCCGCCTCGTCTTCGATCACCGAAGAGCGTCGCGCCACGCGTGCTTTCTCGGGGATCGGATCCGTGATGCCAAACCAGGGGTCGTGTTCGGCGAGAGCGTCTTCGTCGGACCAGCGGGGTCGTACCCACGGTGGGTTTCCGACCTGGAGGTCGAAACCACCCCGCGCGAAGACGGGCGAGAACTCGGCTCCCAGTGGAACCAATTCTGTCTCGCCGCGATCGCGCTAGCGTGACGTAGCCACGGATGGGCACACAAGATCTCGTCAAGAGAGCTGGACGAGGCGAGCGGCAGCTCCCGCTCGGCGGCGAACAAGGCTTCGGGATGCCAGGGCTCATCGATGCGGGTCAGCGCCTCCGCCGCCGACAGCCACTGGTCCAGCGATGGGAGCTCCGTCCCGTTCTCGGGGGCCCAGAGCCAAAGCGAGCACCAAGCATCCATCAGCGTGCGGAGGCGGAACGTGGCCGACTGCGGGTTGCCGAGGACCTCCCTTACCGCCGCCTCGCCGAACCGTCCACCGGACGCTTGCGTCTTGGCGCCCCAGACGTCGACGTGCTGCCGCGTCCCGGTCCAGAACGCGTCGACCTCGTGCGCAGAGTCGCCCCAGAGCTTCTCGGCTCGGTCGGCGAGGCGCTCGAGGCGCTCTAGCTGTCGCTGGCTCGGGCGTCTGCTTAGCGACTTGCGCCAGATGTCGACCGCACTTGCCCACTCAGGTTCAAGCTCTTTGACCTCTTTCGCGCCGGATGCCGCCCCCCACCCTTGGCCAGGCACCAGGAAGTGATGGATCCCCCCGGGGTGTCCCAGCGCTACTTCAGCGATTGGTTTGTCGGTGGGCGCCGCGACGCTGTTGCCAGCCCAAACCGCCGCCTTGACCTGAGCCGGAGTGTAGGTTGAGCGCCGTGCGCCGACGAGGCTGTTGCCGGTGCGCAGGCGCGCCCCGAACCACGGTGCTTGGAGGCCGTTGTGCATGCAGTTCAGCCAGAGGCTGACCTCGGCGAGCTCAACCGCGGTGCGGTTGAGGTCGACGCCATAGGCTTGATTGACCGCGAAATGCGCCTTCGCCCGCTGGAGTTCAGTCTGGTAGCGCTCCGGGTCGATGACCTCACCGCTTTCATCCTGCGCGGCCTTCAGGTAACGCTCGGCCAGCTGTGATATCGCTTCGTTGAGGAACGCTCCGGAGCCCAGGGCCGGCTCGCAGACCGTCAGCTTGAGGATGTCGACGGCGGTGAGGCCCGAATTCTCCTTGAAGAGAACATCGAGCGCGTGCCGGACCGTGAACTCCGTGAGAACCTCAGGTGTGTAGTAACTCGCCGACCGCTGACGATCGCGGCCGGAGAGTCGGAAGACGAAGTCGCCCTCCTCGTAGCGCACGCGTTGAGTCGATCCGTCGAGCCCCTCCTGGGTAAGGAAGACCTCATCGGGAAACTCGTCGGCGCGATCGACGGGGATCACCCAGGAGCCGCTGTCGGGGTCGCCATCCTTGTCGACCTCGAAGAGCGCGTCGGTCGCGAGGAACCCGCTGTACGCCATGAGTCCTTCGTACACCGCTCCGAGCTGATTGATGCCCAGAGTCGAATACGAGACAGCCTGCCGACGCTGTCCTGCCTTTTCGCGCGTGAAGCATAGGTTCGCTATGACCTGCCGGAGGACCTCGTCAGTCAGATGTGCGCCATCGATGAGGGAGCATGAATCCACACCGAACAGCGCTGATCGCAGGCCGGGAAACGTGAGCCTCGCGGGCGTTATCGGTGTCCAGTGTCTGCTCCGCGGCGTGCCCGTCGTTGACGAGTCGAAACAGCACGTCGAGAGAATGCTGGAGGTGGCGAGAGTTGCGGGCAAGGTCGCTATGGAGCTCGACGAGCGCGATGTCGCGGAGACGGGACATGCTGTATCCGGACTGATAGTCGGGATCGTCGCTTGGCAGGATCCCGAGTTCGGGCCGCGCCTCGGCGAAGAGCAGCACGATGATGCGGTACAGGTAACGCAGACTCTGACGGGTGAGGTCGCGCGGATCGATCTTCGTCCAGGCGCCCTTCTGCCGGTACCGGACGTCGTGCACGACCGCGTTGGCGAGGATCTCGACGCTGCGCCGCATCCCGTGACGCAGGTCCTTTGACACACCTGCGGACTCCGTCGCGGCGCGTTCGAGTAGGCCGGAGAGCACGCTCTGGGCTTCTTCTCCGGGATTGATGGCATCGGCGCTGAAGAATGCGGCGATGGCAGCCAGCTCGCCCTTTGGCTTGACGTTGTGCCGTGCGAGCGCGTCGTCGAGGTTCGCGCCGAGCGAGATTCCCTCGCCCCAGCGGTCGCGGTCGAGCAGCGTGATCGCGCCGCCAGATATAAAGAACAGGTAGCTGGGCGGGTCGTCCGCGGTGAACACAAGCTGCGCGGCATCGAGAGCGGTATGCGCCGCGGGTTTGCCATTGACGAGCACCGGTTCGACGAGTCGCCCGGTTGGGGCCTCCTTGTTCGCGACCACCGCCGCTGAGTCGGACGTGAACACGGTGTCGACGGCTAGCAGCAGCAGGCCCGTAGGTGTGTCGCAGCGGTGAGCGACCGGCACCGAAACCGTCTTGTCACCGGAGATCAGCTCCACGATCTCCCCCCGGCTGGGCTTCCAGCCCAACGCGCTAAGGGTTTCGTCGTTGAGCGCGAGGAGCGCCTCGAGCGCATCTCGCGGAAGATCACCGAGATTTAGGCGGCCAGTGTCACGCGCCGTCTCGTCAGGAGCCGTGTTTGCTGCGTCTGCTCGGTGGCGGTTCAGCGCGCTCAAGAGGCTGCGAACACGTGTGCGCGCCGTCGGGTCCCCGACCTTCTCAGCTGCGTCCCAGCGGCTGTAAAGGTCCGCGAGACCGGTGTCGAGGCGGTGCGCAAGGTAGTAATCGGAGAAGTACCCGATATTGCTGAGTGCTGGGATCGACTTCTCGGCGCTATCGGCGGCGGCGCTGTGTCTTCCTCTCGCCATCAGATTGGACCGGTTGGATCGGGACGAGCGCTCCAACGATCCGCACGAGCGGCGCGTCTGCGGGGGTGTGGTCCGCGATCAGCGAGCTGATCTGCTTAGTCACCCGGTCGATGTAGTTGACGCGCTGGTGACGATGGGCGTCGGACTTGAGTTCGCTGGCCAACACGCGTGCGCGCGCTTGCCACGCTTCGAGGCGCGTGCGAGTCGCCTCGAGACGCCGGTTGATGGGCACCAGCTGGTCTTGCAGGTCGTCAGCGAGGCGCGAGATAGCGGCGGCCACGACCGGCGGTACGAGCTCGTGCAGCACGCTCAGCTCTCCTGTCCACTCTGGGTTGACCATGTCGGCCTGAACACGTGCCCTACCCAGGGCGGCATGCATGTCTTCGAAGGTGACCAGACCATCCTCGACGGTCGCGGCGAGCCAGTCCGCGGCGATCGGCTCCCCGAGCTTGTTCGACCACACGCCGGAGACCAGTAGGACCGGCTCGGGTACGTCGCAGGCGAGCGCGATCGCCTCATCGCGCTTCAGGCGGTACAGCACCTTGTCGGCGATCCAGTCGAGCACGGGATGCTGCGGCCCGAGGTGATGGATCTCGGGCCACGCGGTACCAGTCTCCTCGTCGGCCTCGCGCTGGTTCACTGCGTCGGTAGCGAGCGGTTCGCTGACTCGGCATCCGCGGTGATCCGGAGTCGCTCGCCCAGGTTGCGCTGGCGGAGATACGACTGAGGCAATGCGCCGAGCCGTCGCAGCAGGTCGTCCGGCGGCCTAACGAGACCGACCGGCCCATCGGTCTCCCAGCGATGTCCTTCGCTGGCGAGGGTATGTGAGCTGACCGCGGCCGTGAGGTAGTCGTCGTCGCCCCCGAAGAGCGAGGGCGGAGCGTCCACGGGCACCGCCGGGGGTAAGGCGGCGAAGCCGATTCCTTGTGACCCGGACGGGCGAGGCCAGCGAACGCCCACGGATCGAAGCCGCTGGCTCCGGCGCCGCTTCCTCCAGCGCGCGCTCGCGATCGGCGACTGTGCGCTTGCGCAGCGCGTCAGGACGTGCTCCTCCTCCGCGACTCGCTGTAGAGGCCCATGACGGACCCGCATCACCCAATGCCCGGTGCGCTGCGTGCTCTTTGGCGATCGCTCAGACGATTCGCATATCGCTGGCGATCTCATCTCTGCCGGTTGGTAGACGAGGTAGCGGATCTCGGCGGGTGCAGCTGTCCATATCGGTCGATGCGACCGTTGCGCTGTTCGAGTGGTGATGAGCGACCACGGGAGGTCGAAGTGGATTAGGTGGTGGCACTGCTTGTGAAGGTTGACCCCCTCCGACGCGATATCCGAGGTCACCAGCACTCGCAACGGCTCTGAGGCCATCGAGAACGCCTCGATGATCTGCTGCTGTTCGTCGTCACGCTTGGAATTGTGGAATGTCTTGACCTGGACTCTCGGTCATGTCCCAGCTCGCGCGGATCGCGTCAGCGATCCAGTCCAGGGTCCGGATGCGCTCAGAGAAGACGACGGCTCGTGTGGGGCTCTTCTTGCCGACGCCAATCTCGCGCAGGACCCGAACAAGCTCCATCAGCTTCCCGGGGCTGCTTTCCATCGCCGCGACGGCGAGAGCGTGCAGCGTCCGCAGCGCGAGCTCCTCCGCGTTCCGTCGTGGCCGGCCGGCGATGCCGGGGCCTGGCGAACCCGCGCCTGGCTGCGCGGTTCTCGATTGTCTCGGCCAGCGCGGCGGGCGAGGACAGCGCCGCCTTGAGCAGCGTCCAGGGGAACAGCCGGTCCGAGCATGGCGGCGTGATGTCCGGCCGATCCAGGTGGCTGACAGCTCGGGAAGACCGCCTCCTCTTGCGCCGTCGGACCGACGACGGGCAGCGGCTCGGCGCGCTCGGCCCATTGATCCCCGATCGCCGCCTCGACGTCGGGCGAGTGCTTGTGCCGACGGACGACGAGGTGCTCGATGTCCTTCGGCGTGAGCCTCGCCGGGTCAGTGACGGCGGTCGGGTCGAGCAGCGCGATCAGCTCGGCGAACGCCTTGGCCTTGCCGTTGTGCGGCGTGGCCGACGTGAGCAGCAGCGCGTCGGCGTTCGGCGCCAGGACCTGCGCGAGTTGGTTGTTGAGCGTGCCTTTGTTGACCAGCTTGTGGGACTCGTCGATCCAGATGACGTCCCAGCGGACCTTCTCCAGGTGGTGGCGATACAGCGACGGGTTCTTGATCGTGTCGATCGAGACGATGACCCGGCTGAAGTACGTGAACGGGTTGCGGCCCGCCGGGATCCTCTGCCGCAGTCGCTGGATTCCTTCGGAGTCCAGTCGCACAAGCGGCACGCCGGCACGGCACCAGAGCTCGTGCTGGACCTGGTCGAGGATGTGGCGCGGAACCACCGCGAGGATCCGTGCCGCTCGACCGCGGCGCTGGAGCTCGGCCAGCAACATCCCGATCTCGATCGTCTTGCCGAGCCCGACCGCGTCAGCGACGAGAAGGCGGGGCTGAAGCTGCGCCATCGCCGCCCGGAACGGCTCGCGCTGATATGGCAGATCGTCGGCGAGCATCGCGTGGCCCACGCTCAGACTCGGTATGGCTAATCGGAAGCGGCGTGCGACGGACCAGCGACTCGAGTATGAGCCTCGTCTCCATGCCCGTTCGCGGAGGTATCGAGGCGAAACGTCGTGCGCGCTGGATCCTCGGGCTGAATCTGATCAATGTCGGTGTAGAACGCCGCGGGCTGATCACGAACGAGCTCGATCCCGCCCGATGCAACGCACGATCCCCCGCGTGCCCATCGCCTGTCGCTCGACCGACAAGACCTGCCACTCGAGGTCACGAACCACGACGCGGCCACCGGGCGCGATGAGGTCGAGGTCACGGGCATGTGTCGCGGCGTGGGGCAACGTTTTGAACTACCGGAGGTGTCGTCCGGAGCCTACGCGACCTCCCAGTTGGTTGTGGAGCGACCGGCTCGGATTCTGCGGGACCAGCGCGGCGATTGTTCTTCACGAGAGCGATCGCGAGAATTGGTGCGGAGCCGACCATTCCCTTGGCGACCAGCCGATCGTGCGTTGAGATCGTGGTCGGCGGGCCAGGTCACGACCGAGAGGCGGACGGCTGCCCGAGGACGCTCAGGCCCGCTCATATCACTCGGCTGTTGGTGCTCCAGTCATTGGCTTCCGAACCGGTAATCGCGGACCCGCCGGCCGGCAAGTGGCTCATCCGCGGTGCACGTGGTGTGTGTCCTGGGGTCGGTGCGTCCTTGGGGTCGGTGCTGGTGGACAGGGGCGGCAATGCGTGGGGCTTCATTGCTTCTGACGAACGGACTGCGGCTGATCGGTGGGAGTGCGGCGCGAGAGAGGGGTGTCGCTCGCGGTTCCAGATGCTTGTGTTGGAGCCGGTGGGTGTTTGCGAGATCAGATGCGGCCGGGGAAGTGTTCGGTAGAGAAGGTTTCGTGGTCAGCGTAGAGGCGCTGGCTGGCACGGTGAGCCATGCTTTCAACCTGTTGCGCCAAGCAGACAGAGGCAGCGGAACCGGCGGGAGACTCAGTGCCATGGCAAGCCGGTCAGATCGTCGCCAAAGCTAAAGCCGGACGGAAGTTGGCGAGTTGTCCGAAGCAATTGTCCGAAGCGATCGGGGCTTTGATCCATGTTGTTCGCGGGCGCATTGCCCCCGCTGGTAGGGCGGCCGGTGAGGTACGGTGCTGTGGTGTCTCGTGCAGCCGGTTTGAGCTCCCGTGAGGCGGTTCTGAAAGCAATAGCGGAGTTCGACGATCTTGGTCGCGATGCGTTTCTTCAGAAGTACGGCTTTGATCGTTCGCGGTCCTTCGTCGTGGCTTATGGGGGTAGGGAGTACGACTCGAAGCCGTTGATTGGTGCGGGGTTCGCTTATCAGTTCCCGGACGCTGTGCCGTTGAGGGCCGGCGAGTTCAGTGGTGGGGATGAGACGAGGCGGATCTTGGAGGGGCTTGGGTTCGCGCTCACGATGGTCGACGGCGAGGATGCTGACCTGTTCGAGAGTGGGATGACTGCAGACAGTGATGCGGCGAGCGGGGGCGGGAAGGTGCCCCAGGTCGATCAGCTAGCTCGGCCGGTCTTGGAGTTTGTTGCCGCGAATGGTCAAGTGGAGCTCCCTTCGGCGGTCGCGGCTGCGAGTGACGCGATGCAGTTGGATGAGCCGACTCGGAGGAGGCGCCTTCCGAACGGTCGTACGGTGATCGACAATCGCGTGCGGTGGACGGCGACCGTGCTGTCCAAGGCCGGGCTCATCGATCGGCCAGGGCCGATGCAGCTGGCGATCACCAGCGAGGGGCGTCGGTTGCTGGATAGCCACAGTGGAGACTTTGACCGCGACTTCTTGATCGGGGCTTGTCCGCCGTACGCGAACTGGATCGCGGACATGGGAGATCTCGCGGTTGAGGAGACGCTTTCGGGCGAGGCGGGGGTGTGGATGGTCCGCGCCGGTCGCCAAGGAGCCTTGCGCCAACATTCATTGAGCAATCAGCGATCATCGTCGGGTGGGGCCGGGTCGGAGACGTGAGCGCAATGACCCGAGACGACCTTGTGGAGGCCGTCGCTGAGTGGTTCCCGGAGCTCGGCCGCACTCAGCGAGGCCAGGCAGTGAACACCTTGTGGCGACTGGTGCACACGATCCAGGGCGGTGATCTGGTGATCACCCCGGAGCCTGCGAGCCGCACGATCCTGTTGGGTAGGATCGCCGGTCCCTACGCCTTCCTGACGGAGGCGGTGGGAGAGCAACATCAGCATGCACGGACCGTGAGCTGGTTCGCGCGGATCCAGCGCGATGAGCTGTCCTACGGTGCGCGAACCAGCCTTGGAACGGCTCTGACGCTCACAAGACCTAGCCACGAGGGTGAACTCCTCCGGCTTGCCGAAGCGCACGAGAGTGACACGCCTCCGGGTCCGTTGGCACAGCGCCGGGGGCGGGTTGTCACGAAGGAGGCTCAACCCGTACGCGTGGAGATTCCGCTGAACGCGTCGGTGCCGGCTCCCGGGAGCCTCGCCGAGTTCCAGCCCATCTCTCGCCGGATGGTGCAGCTGCTCGACGAGCTTTATAACGGGCAACTTGCCCTGCCTGACTTCCAGCGTAGCTTCGTGTGGGCGCCGGATGCGACGCGCGAGCTGCTGGTCTCGATCATCCGCTCCTTTCCGGCGGGGGCGTTGCTGTTCCTCCGGGGCGGCGGTGACCGCTTCCAGGCGCGCAGTGTTGAAAACGCGCCGCCGCTGGCGGTCGTGCCGTCGCATCTTGTGCTTGATGGGCAACAGCGGCTGACGTCGCTATATCAGGCGATCTACGGGGTGGGGCAATCTCGCTTCTTCCTCGACCTCGGAGCGCTGATCTCAGGCTCGGATGTGGACGAGGCAATGAAGTACTTCAGCGCCGAGAGGGCTCGGGCGTTCGACTCGGTTCAGGCCCAGGCGGATGCGCTGTTGATGCCGCTCTCAAGCGTTCGGGAGGGCGGTGCGAGCCGTTGGCGCGACGAAGTGGTCGAGGCCCGCGACGATGAGAACGCCTCGGCGGTGCGCACACTCCTCCGAGACGCGGAACGGACATACATCGATCCACTTGTCCAGTACGGATTCCCAGTCACTGTTCTGCCGGCCACGACCGAGCTTGAAGCTGTCTGCACGATCTTTGAGACGCTGAACCGGACAGGCAAGCCTCTGACGCCCTTCGAGCTCATCAGCGCTCGGGCATTTGCTGGCGGACTTAGCTTGCGCGACTATTGGGACGCGGCGTGCTCGCGGTATCCGATTCTCGAGGATTTCGACCTCGAGCCGTACTACGTACTTCAGGTGATCGCGCTGCGGCTAGGCAGCTCGTGCAAACGAAGAGTCGTGCTCGAGCTTCCCGGCCGATGACATCTCGGAGCAGTGGGATCACGCTGTGCACGACATGGCGGCCGCGCTTACGTTGCTGCGAGACGAGTGCGGCGTGCTGGTCGAGAAATGGCTGCCGTATCGACCGATGCTGATCCCGCTCGCCGCGGCATGGCGCGAGATCGCCCACGCAGCCGGCCCTGACGAGGGAGCGCGGCGCGGAAAACTCAAGCGATGGTTCTGGTGCGCGTCGTTCACAGGCGAGTACGAGAGCTCCTCAGCATCGCTCGCCGAACGCGACGCACCGGTCCTTAAGGCGTGGCTGCTCGGCGGGCAGGCGCCGCAAGTTGTCGCGGAGTTCAATTGGGAGCCTCAGCGTTGGCGTTCGGTGACCAGCCGCCAGCAGGGCCTCTACAAGGCAACCATCGCGCTGACGCTCGCCGGGCAACCGTGTGACTTACACACTGGCGCACCCCTAACGCGCGAGGTCATCGAGGCCAAGAACATCGACGACCATCATGTCTTCCCGCGGGCCTACCTGCGCGAGTGCGGCCGTGGCAACGACGTCGACACCGTCCTGAACCACTGCCTAATCGATCGCGGGACCAACACGAGCATCGGCAAGAAAGCCCCGTCGGTCTACCTGTCAGAGATCCGCGACGCTGCCGGAGACCATCTTGATCACGTACTCCAGAGCCAGATGCTTCCATCGGGCGTCGGGAGTTCGCTTTCGCGCGATGACTACGACGCGTTCCTGGCCGAGCGCATCGAGACACTCTTCGACGCAGTTTTAATCCGGGCCGGAACTGGGCGGCCCACCGAGCGGGTCGATCCGTACCGCGCTCGGCTGGACGCGCGTATTGAGGCGACCGAGCTCCAGCTTCGAGAGCTCATTCGAGCCGCCGCCGGCGGTGACCCAGAGGCCCTCCCGGCGCACGTAATGCAAAAGGCGTCCGAGCGCATCCGCAACGCCGCTCGGAAACAACCTGGCGACGGTGACTTGCGGCAACAACCCATGCGCAGAATTCTCGAGTACCTCGACCTTCGCGAGCTGCAAGAAACGATTACGTCAAAGAGTCTCTGGGACAAGTTTGAGGCGGTGTTCGTAACCAAGGAACAGCTCAACAGTCGCATCATGCAACTCGCCGAGCTTCGCAACACCCTCCGCCACAGTCGAACTTTGAGCGACATCGTCACGAAGGATGGTGAAGCCGCCATCCTCTGGTTCACAAGCGTGCTCCAAGCTCCTCGGCAGTGAGTTTGAGCCCAGGACCAACCTGAACACCGTGGCGTAGGCCACACGGCTGCATTCGACCTTGCCCTCGACGAGCGGATGGTCGCCCTAACGATCGCCGGCTGAGCGCCGCTGCAAGTGCCGAATGCGGTCGTGGCCGTCGCTCGGACTTTGGACGGCTCTTGGTCGGGCGGGTGGCCGTCTATGTAGGAACGCGAAACGCCGAGATCGCGGGCGGCGGGCTCGGGAAGTGGTAGCGGCGTGCTCGGTCCCAGCTGCGGGTGCCGCGCACCTGACCGAACACACCAGCGAGCGAGAGGGCGTGAATGCAAGCGAGTAGGCTTCACCGCCAGTCGGCCGTACCTGCATGAGCAGAACGCCGTCGTCGGGCAACATCTCCCAGCCGTCTCGGTCGAGGTAGACGCGGGTCCGTGAGTAAACGACGATCTTAACCCCGTCACGCGTGACCAGGTGGGGGTCGACGCCATGCCGTTGTCGCGCCTCGGCGACGACCGCTGCATTCCCAGTCATGCGCCCGGGCGGCCATGAACGAGACCAAGCCTTCGTGCTCATCGCGCGCCGACTTTACGACGACCATCAATCGCTCGCCGCCGAGGTGGCCAACGTCGGCAGCCGGACAACAAATCGTTCGGCGTTTCATCGTCGCCGTTGCACTCGTTGCGACTCTGCCGGCGAGATCAAGAAAGCCGTCGTCGCGCCCGCGAGCGCCGGCCACGGTCGGATTTCGGTGGAACGCGATCTCGGTCGTGGCACAATGGCCGCATGAGGTCTGAGCAGACCGGGCTAGAGAGACCCTAGCCCGCGCTGAACCTGGCGCGGGCGGGGCCGACTCAAGGAGCCCGATCAATGCGTACCCGCGCCTACCGCCGTCACCAGCGAGCCCGGATCCGGGCTCGCCACCTGCGTGACCTCCGTATGAGCACGCAGTCTTCGGTCGCGCCACCCGGCGATATTGCCGTGACGCATCCGTATGACTGTTCACCTCGGTGTCTGCTGTGTCATTGGAGCAAGTTCTTGGAGCCCCGGCGTGCGCGCGAGCGTGGTGAATGGCTACGAGATGTCGAGCGGGACGATGGCACGCGCCTAGACGGGTGAGCTGTTGTCGCCGAAGCGGTCGCTGGCGACACGACACGGTGACAGGTCAAAGCGATCGTCCACCCCACTGGGCGGTCAAGACAGCGTTCGCGAACGTATAGCTCTCAGCCGGCGTAACCCGCCTGGGCTGGCGAAGCTCAGATCGCCTCCTCGGAGATCGGTTCGTCGTGTTCAAGGTCGGAATGGCCGCGTCGATGTGGGCCAACCCGGTCGGTAGCGCCCAGCGCTGTAGCGCCCAATCGACGAGTCTGTGGCGGCGGGCTAGCAGTTGGTCGGGGCCCCAGTCCGGATAACTAGCCAGCTCGCGCTCGGCCTTCAGTGCGGCATTCCAGTAGCACGGCGTGCTGTGTCCTGGCGCTCCACGTTTGGCGGGGAACGGCTTGTTGCTGTAGCTGCTGTTGTCATGCGTGAGGCACAGGTTCCCGATGCTGTGCACTAGCCGCTGGAAATCAACATCGTTGAAGCGATCCGCCCAGTACGGGTCGTCGGGTCCTTGTGGGAGGACATGCTCGATCGTCTTTTGTCGATCGGCCTTCTGCACGGCCTCCCACGTGATTCCCAGGTCCTCCTGCCCGGCTAGTGAGCGTTCATATTCGAACAGGAAGTACTTCGCGCCACCCCAGTGGTACCAGTCGTCGATGTCATCACCCTCCGTCGAGAGGTCGAAGGCGGCGCGGAAGTCCTTGTCAGGCGAGTAGTAGAGCAAGATCGACGCGAACTCTGCGATCGCCTGATCGAAGGCGATCTCCTCGCCATACAGGCGGTGCGCGAGCCAGAACAGTGTCGATTGGCCGGTGTTCGCGCGCTTCTCGTGCAGTCGGTAGACGCGGAAAGCGAAGATCTCGCACAACTCGACCAGCTCAAGGTACTTCGATGCGTCGGCCGGGAATCGCAGCCGGGCAGCTGTCAGCAGCGGGCGGAACGCCGCCATCACGTTGAGGCGGATGAGGCAGTCGCTCGCACGAATGATCTTCGCACGGATCTTCGCGTGATCCGCGAAGCTCTGGAACGCGTCGGACCTTGTCGGGCGATGCGCATCACAGTACGCGACAGATGCGTCCGCGAGCGTGCGAACGAAGTCGCGCAGATTGCCGAGCAGCTCTTGGTGGTCATCGTAGTCGCGGAGGGCGAACTCGCCCTTAACGGACGCTCGCCCGTGCCAGTTCTTCGTGTTGTAGTCGTAGCCGACGATCCAGTGCGTTCGCAGCAGCTGGTTCTCGTATTCGGTGTCCCCAAGGCCCGCGCTCATGAGGTTGGTAAACACGCGGTTCCAGGCGACCGCGACGTCGTCGGGAAGGGTGTGCCCGGGGAGGTCGAGCTTCGTACCGAGGTACAGGATGTAGTTCTTGACCAGGTCGAGGTCGGATAGCGGTCTACCGCGGTTGTTCATCACTTCGAAGATCACGCCGACCTCGGCCGCGTCCTCGACAAAGTAGGCATTCAGTTTGAGGTGATGCGCGACCTTGTTGTGGAACGCGAGTAGCCAGTCGCGGCGTTCGGTGGCGGTCTCGTCTTCGAGCGGCTCGCGGATGTAGTGGGTAAAGAACTCGGAGGCAGTCGCGAGTCGTTTCTGGGCAGGGGTTTCGGCTCCAACCGGACTGGGTGTGTCGGCCAGCACGTTGTGCTCGAAGAACTCCTGTGTGCCGTCGGCGAAGCGAAGCTTGGTCGCCTGCTGGCCAGCTGTCGTGGTGATGTGGAGATACCGGTTGGCGATCCCATCGGCGAGGTCGGTCAGCGGCTCGGGGAGCTGCTGCGCTTCTCGGCGGATGGCGTCGAGCAGCACGAGCAGCGTCGTGATGCGCTGCTGGCCGTCTACGACGTCGAACACCGCGTGTTGCTCGCCACTGGCATCGACGATTGCCGGCCGGTTTGTTCGTTGGAGCACCACCATGCCGGTGAAGTGCTCGCGGCCGTCCGGAAGCTCTTCGATGTCATCGAGGAGGTCCTGCAGCTGCTGCGCCTCCCACGCGTAACCACGCTGGTAGTTCGGGATCGTGAAGATCCGCGAGGTGAACAGATTCTGAAGGTTGAACAGATCGCTCATTGCAGATCATCGCAGGACTGGCCAGGTGGCAGAACCCGACGCGGCGCCGATCCTACCCCGGCGTAGCCGACCAGAACCTTGCTGATCAGCAAGACCCGGGCGAGGAGGACACAAGAAGCCTTGGTCCGGAGCGTCACGCCAAGCGATTGAACGACCGCTTCGATCCCGCCCACCGACCACCTCCACGGTTGCCACTAGACAGGCTGTGGTTGCCGCAGCCGCCAGCATTTGACGAGCGATCGGCGATCGTTGATCTGAGTCATACGGCGAGCGATGGGGCCCGATCAAGCGGCGCCGTTGCAATTGTCTGCTCGAGGGCGCTCCGATGAGAAAGCGCTCGTCGTGCTTTCTCGCCTTCGGGTGGGACTGTAAGGGCAATGCCGCGGCCGAGAGATCCTTGGTGCGAGCAAGGCACGTTCTAAGACACCGCTGGATGCCGCTGAGAGCGGCGCTCTCGGATCCGCCGCGCCTGCATTCACGAACAGGGACATTCGCAGCGATGAATCTCCGCCCATAGTCAGTCTTGGCCCGAACGCCGGGGGCCGAACGCGAGCCGCTACCGGTGCACCCCAATGTGGGTTACTACGAACCGTTCGTTTACGTCGTCGATCGCGAAATAGATGCGACCTACGTGGATCAGTTCATCCTTTGCGTCGTCAACTTTCACGTGCGGTTCCCATGAGAGTGGGACCCCTTCGAACTCGAAGCTTGTGTCTCCAAGGCTGCCGTCGGAGAGGGCAACCTCCAGTCCGACTTCGTCTCGCACGTGGACAGCCACAGGCCCGCAGCTGTTCCATCCCGCCGCCCGGCGGCGACGCGCGGCTTCGGAAAGCTTCTGCGCGAACTTCCACAGGCGACTGGCGTCGTGGTAACGACACTCGCGCAGTGCTGCCTTGCATTCGCTCGTGAGGCGAAAGTAGTCGCCTCCAGCTCTTCGGCGCGGTGGGCGAACTGCTCCCAAGTCTCAACATGCGGCGGATCCACAAGTCCGAGTTCGAAGTTGAGCCGTAGGTCATCAAGTAGGTCGTCTAGTTGTGGCCGATCGAGTTCAACCGTTCGGTGAGCCCAGCGCTGGATCCGGCCATTCGAGCTGCTAAACGACCCCGCGGCGAACGTGACGATGATTATTGCTGTGCCTCCGAAGAGATCCATCTGACGAGTGGTTGCCGAGCGGTTGGTGATCGGTGTCACATCGAACGCAACGTCGTATCCGTAGCTCTCGCACACGGCTGCTGCTGCCTGTCGCCACTTCGGCCCAGCAGTGGAGCCGATCCTTCCCGGGTCTGCCACGAACAACACCGATCGATCCGAAGGACGCTTGTGATCGCCCTCGCGAACAGAAGGCGCGATTCGGGGATAGAGCGCCTCCAGGCGGCGTGCCACGACGGCGTCTTTGTCAGAAGCCAAGTCAGTAGAAAGCTCCAAGAGCTCCACCACGATGGTCGGCTCGAGGCCCGACACGTCCACCTGAACTAGGGCGCCCCGGTCGTCGTCAAACGACGAAAGCAGTACGAAGTGCCCGCTCCCGGCCTCGTCAAGAGGATATGCGCGAAGGGGAGTGACGATCGTCTGGATGGTTTCCGTTGCCAGTTGGGCGTCTACGGCGGCGACGCTGCGCAGCTCGGCAGGCTATTGACTGTTCTCGGCGCCCTTTTGGGAAACGTGAGGCGCGCGGCCCGAGCAGACATGGGCGGCTTCCTTCCAGGCAGCGTCCTCAAGAATCTGTCGATTTCCTGATCGATAGTTCCAGGCGCTGCCTGATCGGCAGGGCGCCGCCCGCCGCGAAGCTCGGGGACTCCCAGCACGCTCTCGTCTCAACGCTCGACGTAATATTCAACCGGGACCCGAAGTTGGTTCAGCTCCTCAAGCGGCATCCGATCTATGGCCGCGTGGATGAGTGCCCTCACAGCGTCGATGGGGACCCCAG
Organism: uncultured Solirubrobacterales bacterium; assembly: GCA_963805095.1. Lineage (GTDB taxonomy): Bacteria > Actinomycetota > Thermoleophilia > Solirubrobacterales > Solirubrobacteraceae > Palsa-465. Next base: position 1,399 of record CAWDSW010000003.1, on the reverse strand, counting down.
GGGCTTCTGCGGACTTGAAATGTCTTCGTCCGCCACGCGCAAGGATGAATCAAAAATCTCAGTCTGGATGTCGTTGTCGGCCATCCACTGGCGGATCACGTCTGCCACGGCGCTCAGCCGGTGGCTCAGGGTAGCGCGCGCGTGGCCGGCATGATTGACAGCGTATTCATGAAAGCGCGGACAGGCCTGTCGGCCGTCAGGGCTGTTTCTAGAGCCATTTGTTTTGCTGATGACGCAAGATCATCCACGAAGTCCTGCATGATCTTTCGTTGCTGTTCAACGTGAGCGGCGCGATCTCGACCCATCGTGATGGTTGGCCTTAATGGAGGCCCGTAGGCCCGGCTCGTCGGCGGCTCGAGCGGCGCCGGTTCAGCGCTCACGATTTCACGCCTGTCCGTCACCGGATCGTAGGCTTCAAGCCAGTCGGAGTCCAGTCAACGAACGCTGTCCCGCAAAGCTCTTTGCGAATTCGGATGCTGTCGCCAAGAGTCGCGCGCCCCTTCGGCCCCAAGCTGGTCTCGCCCGGAGGTAGAATTTCGATGTCCGGCCCCACCGGGGCAGGCATCACGCAGACGGCACCAGCTTCGACAGCTGCGTTGACGAAGGCTGGAACGAGCTGAAGCCAGGTCCGAGCGGCTCTCGCTAAAGCCCCCATTTGTCCGAACTAGAAGCTTCGGTTTGACGGATGCTGAGTACGTGCCGTTTACCGGCATCATGCATTCGCGCACATGTCGGCCGACAATCGAACGCTGTCTGGAGATCGGACTCGTCCGCGGCACTGAATTTAGGGTTCATGTGGCTCCTCAAGAGTCGAAGCGTAGGGCCGGAGCCATTTAGTTCCGGCCCTACAACGCTTCAAGGTTTGAGGTTGCCGCACGATCCGCCCGGGTTCCTGCGCTCCCTCTCTAGTAGGGCCCAGACATCCTGGGTTCGGTGCGAAGAACTTCTGGCCGGCGTGTTCCGGATCAAGTCTCGCCCGACAGCACGTGCCGGTCCGCCATGCCGATTCCACGTTGGGAAGCGGCACGCGGCGATTTCGGTAACCGATGTCGATGACTATAGTCGGCCACGCTTGGCTTTGCCAGTAGGAGGATGGCCGAATGGGACGGCTCATGCACCGCCCCCTCCATTCGGTTATGGCTGCGTGCTGTATCCCTTCGTCGGGCCGCCATGGACCGCACGGCTACGATCCACCGACCATCGGCCGCGAAGTTCTCCGATCAAATACACTGACGCTCGATACAGCCCGGCGATCTGAGCGAGGAGCGAGCGTCGTTCTGCCACGACGACCCAGACGATTGCTTCTCCGGGTTTGCTCGCGGACTTCTTCGCGATCGCTATGGGCGAGACACAGGAAGGAGTAGAGCAATACCTGACGAGTCGCTTGCCTGGCAGCAGA
>CAWDSW010000002.1:0-919471 GCA_963805095.1 uncultured Solirubrobacterales bacterium | reverse complement strand
CATCAGCCCAAGGCGAACGAGGGACAGTGCTCCCATATCGCGAAAGGAGCGCTCTCGCGGGCGTGCCTTCTCGTCGCCACTCTGGCAATCACGACAATACGGCTGCTGATGGCCAGAAGCCGGAAGCCCGCTTGGCCAGCGTCGCACTTCGGCGAGCGCAAACCACGCACATCGAAAGATCACTGCTCGATCCGCCCAAGCCCACAGGCGAAACGGTCGCTCTGTCAAGGACTGGGCCGCGGCTCCCCTACGGCCACGAGCGTGTCACGGACCGCGGTCCAACAGAAACCATCATCGCGGAGAGTGATCGACCGCTCGCCCTCGAGGATCGTGGCGCCGGCCTGCTGGAGCCTCGTGATGTTCTGTCGATAGACCGGATGGGCTGCAAGAGCGCTCTTGCAGTACATCGCGACGACAATCGGGACCTGAAGGCCGAGCAGCTCGTTGAGCAGGCCGAGGACCAGTGTGTCGTTGATGCCGGCTGCCCACTGGTTTAACGTGTTGAACGTCGCGGGCGCAACCAGCACCGCGTCCGCTGGCGGAAGCTCGTCCTTCTCGTGCGGTAGGCGCGGCCTGGTCCGCACTGCATGCCCGGAGACTTGGGCGAGGCTGTCGAGGTCGAGCCATGATGCCGCCGTTTGGGTGGGGAACGCATACACATCCCAGCCGTCCTCTTGGAACTGCCGGACCTCGTCCTGCCAGCCCTGAACCGGCGGAGCGGCACACACGATCCAGTACAGGACCCTGCGCGCTGGTGCACCGTCGGTCATGCGCCAGCCGGCGCGGCGTATCGCGCCAGCCCGCGCAGCGCCGGAGTCGTGGATCGCCTGGCTCGCCGGAGCAGATGAGCGATCAGCTGTTGAGCCTGCTGGTTGTAGCCAAGGACCTGCGGGCCAACGCGCTCGACGCAGACCAGTCGTTCGATCGCCTCGACGTCGTCACCTTGTCGAGCGTGCGCGATCGCGGCTTCGAGATGAACCTGGCACCGTCGCCCAACGAGACCCGGAGCGAAATTGTTGGGGTCGATCTGATCGGCGATCTCCACAGCTCGATCGCGCTGGTCCAGGCGCACGGCTGCAGCGAGCGCGTGCGTGCGCACGTTGGTGGGCCCGAAGCCGGTCCACGCGTGGTTGCTATCCCCGTCAAGACGCTCGGCGAGATGCTGGGCGTCAGCGAGATAACGCCCCGAGGCCGCCGCATCACCTTGAGCGGATGCCGCGATCGCGGCGACCAGCAGGAGGGCGCCGCGCACAGATATCAGCGAAGGGTCCCGGTCGCCCGCCGCAGCCAGATGATCGGCAGCAATGGCGGCAACCTGTTCAGCGTGCGACCGTTCCCAACCACTCTCAAGCGCACATGCCAGCTGGTAGGTGGCCGCCCCCTGCAAGACCAGCGAGGCGCTGTAGGTCGCCGCCGTGACCGCGCGGTCGGCGGCGAGCCGGGCAGCAGGTGCCTCGTCGAACTTCGTCGCGAGCTTGGCGGCCAGCACGAAGGACCACCCCTGCGCCGCGAGAATCCGCTGGCGGCCTCGCTCGTCTTCGGCGATAACCCCGCCACTGGTCGTCGCGAGGATGAGTGCGGGGATTCCGTCGGCAACGCGCTGGTATTCGCCTCGCTGATAAACGGCATGTGCCGAAGCAACGCGTTTCTCGAGTCCAGCCAGCGTGGGCAACTCGTCACCAGCCGGACCGGACGGCGCGAGCAGGCCAGACAGCCCGCATTTTCTCCGCTCGTTGGCAGTGAGCATCGCGGCCGCGGCGCTCGTGGCCGCCTCTCTGAGAAAGTCGCGTCGTCTCACCGACCAATCCACGGGATCGATGCCGACGGGCGCGAGACCAAGAAACTGCGGGGGAATGTCCAAGTGGCGGGAGAGTTGGCTGAGGATGCGGATGTCATTGACATGAGCTCGGCCGTTCTCGATGCGTGAGATTTCCGATTGGCTGTATCCGCAAGCGTCGCCCGTCTGACGTTGAGTTGCGCCCTTCGCGCGCCGCGCAAAGCGGAGCACAGTGCCCGTGTCCCCTTCCCGGACAGCCGTGAGCACAGCCGGTGACTCCCACCACACCTCGGTCATCGTCGGTATGCCGTCAAGGCTAACGGGCGGTTCCACGGACGCGCTGCTCGTATGCAGATCTCGCATACGCGATGCACGCCAGCGATAACGGCCCGCGGGCGCTCGCGGGACGTGCTCAACTGCGAGACATGAACGCGGCCGAGCAGGCCTCTGATCCTGTCCACCTCGATCCGAGGCAGGTCGCCGAGATCGCAGACCGAGTCACCGACGTGATCGTTGAACGCCTCGTCGAGGCAATCAAAGCCGAGCGCAGTATTCCGCAGGAACACGCGTCGGTGTCCTGGCTGGACGCGAAGGCGGTAGCTGATTTGCTCGGCGTCGAGCGCGACTGGGTGTATGAGCACGCAGACGAGCTTGGCGCGTCGAGGATCGGCAGTGGGCCTCGACCCCGGCTCCGCTTCCCGCCAGGCATCCTGGACTCGCGGAGCCACACGCCAGCCCGCCCCGGGGAGAACAGAGAACCCGCGAAACGGCCATCCAAGCCCACGGGGCTGATCCCGATCCACAGCCAATGACCGAGCGTAGAGTCGTGCCGTCCGTCAGATCAAGGAGGCACGCACGTATGACCGCGGAGAATCGAAAGCACGCCCCGAACCGCCGCGGGCCCGAGGCCATCGGCGCGGTCGTCAAGCGCTACCGCAAGCGCGACCGTCAGTACACCTACGCGCTGCGGATGCGCGCCGACGGGGAGAAGCACTGGGTCCCGCTGGGGACCGAGCGTGAGGGCTGGAATGACGTCAGGGCGGCCGACCGGCGCGACGAGATCGCCGGCCTAATCCGCCGCGGCGCGTGGCGGCCGCCGAACACGTTTGAGCTCGATCCCCGCGAGAAGAACCCGGGCTTTCATGAGTTCGCAAGTGACTGGCTCAAGCGCTACCGCCGGACGGTCGACGACTCGACCGCGGACACCGCCGAGTACATGCTCAGCCACCACCTCTTGCCGTTCCTGCACACGTATCGGCTCGACGAGATCGACTACGCAGTGCTGTCCGCGTATGTCGCGCACAAGCTCGAGCGAAACGAGGAGATCGCGGTCGCGCGCGAAGCCGGCGTCACCCTGCGCGACGCAGCCGGGCGCCCGCGCCGGCCGCTCAGCCCGCGCACGATCAACATGACGCTCGACCTCATCGCCCGCATCTTCAAGGACGCGGTCAAGCGCGGCATGATGCAAGGCAATCCCGCCAGCGACCGCGACCTGCGCCTGAAGGTGACGCAGCGCAAGGGGAACTTCCTCGAGGCTGACGAGCTGCTGGCGCTGATCGAAGCCGCGGCCGGCATCGATCAGCCGATCTCCAAGGAGACACTCGCGCGCGCGGAGCTGGCGCGGCGAATGCGGCAGGACAACAAGACATGGAAGGAGATCGGTGCCGAGCTAGAGGTCGCGCCGAGCACGGCGACCTGGCTCGCCGCGCCGCCACGCCAAGAACGGGCAGGCGAGCGTCCGTCGCGCCATCCTCGCCACGCTTGGCTGCGCCGGGCTTCGCAACAGCGAAGTGTGCGACCTGGACCTCGGCGATCTCGACTTTGCGCACGGCGTGATCCACGTCCGCGACGCCAAGACAGAAGCGGGCATACGCCAGGTCAACATGACGCCCTGGCTGCACGACGAGCTGCTCGCCTACCGCGCCAGCCGGCCGAACGCGCAGCCAGAGGAGCCCGCGTTCCCGACGCGGACCGGCGCACGCCGCGACCGGCGCAACATCAACCGCAACGTCATCTCCCCGCCGATCGCCAGCGGCGAATGCCGCTCCGCGCCGAGCGAAAGCAACCGCAATGCCCGGGTCAATCACCGCGCACACCTTCCGCAGGACGTTCATCACCCTGATGCTCGAAGCCGGCGCGCCAGTTCCGTACGTTCAGGCCCAGGTCGGCCACGAGGACCCGACGACACGCTGGCGATCTACGCGCAGGTGCTCAAACGCCGTGACCGCCGGCGCCACGGCGAGGCGTTCGACGCTCTGATGTCCGACGCGGTTCCGTCGGCCGGGTCAATCATGATTCAAAGCAATCCCGATCAGCCGGAAGGTCCGCATGCGCTCGACATGCCGACCGATTCCGGCGGATCTGGCCACAGAAACCGAGAGACTTGAATCTGTGGCCAATTTCCACCAAGCAAGCACATGACGACCTCGACAAAAATCTGGCCATATGCAGGGACTTTACAGAGCCCGCCCCCGGACTCGAACCGGGGACCCCTTCATTACAAGTGAATCCTCAGCTGTTGTCAGGAGTTGCCAAGAGTCGTGTAAAAGCCTGCAAACTGGTCGTTTCCGCCGAGCATGATGTCGACTCAGGCTTATGCGTCACGGCAATCTGAGTTGCCCCCAAGTTGCCCCGAACTCCCAGGTCTCCATGTGAGCTTGCCTTCCCGCTCGGGGTCCCGTCTATCAACGCCCCGGCCGAGCAGACCGTCGCCGAGGCAAGGCCGAGGTTGCGGCCGCGCGACGACGAATGGAATTGTTCGCGAGTCCGGTCGGCCGGGTGTCGTTGTCGTGCCCAGATGGAAGAGCGAGTGTGCTGGTCAGAGACCCTGGCTGATGTGGAAGACAGTGTCCGTCGGGATGTCGGACGTGGCATTCGCGCACGCCCCACGACTCATCGGTCGGCGGATGGGTGATGTCGAGGCCCTCGCTGACGGAGCGCTCGTGGACGGCGACGGCGTCGTCCACCCAGATCGGCGTCCAAGCGCCCCCGTCGGCGGTCTCGTCGCCGTCGGGGCAGGAGGTCCCTGGTTGCTGGGTCGACGCGCTCCGCCGGCACGACCCGAACCGGATCGCCGATCGCTCGCCGTTGAACGAGCTCCATAGCACCGCGGGCGTGGTCGAGTCGAAGCGGACAAGTCGATGTCTCCGACCGTCTCTCCAGGGAGATTTTCGCGACCATGCAGGTCGGCCCGGTCCCGTCGGACAGCCCCCACGCCGGCCCCGACCGCCGACCCGGCGCCGTCAGCAGCGCCCGCCGCCTGAACGATCTCGGCAGGGCTCGCCCCACCGAGACACACGTCAGCCGCCGGCGAACCCTGGCCGTCGCCGCCCCATCCCGCAGGCCACCTCGAACGCCTTGGCGAGCTCGAGCACGCCAAGGTCGTCGCCCGGGCGGCCGACGATCTGGGCGCCCACCGGCAGCCCGCTATCGGTGAAACCCGCCGGCACCGAGATCGCCGGCAGGCCGGTCGCGCTGATCCACGTGCACGAGCGCATCCAGTCGCGGTAGGTCGCGACCGGCTCGCCGGCGACCGTGCGCGGATACGGGTCCTCGACGTCGAACGGCGCCACCTGGCTAACCACCGTGACGAGAATTTCGTGCTTAGCGAAGAACGCCCGCATCCGCTCCCACAGTGCGGTGAGCATCACGTGCGCGCGGCCGACATCCTCACCGCGCAGCTGCCGGCCGCGCTCGACCTCCTCGCGGACCACCTCGCCGACCTGATCGGGGCGCTCGCGGGCGAGCTCGCCCAGCGCGAGCGCGTAGAACCAGACGCGCAGCGTTACGAACGCCTCTTCGGCGCCCCGCAGGTCCGGGTCGGCCGTGCGTACGTCGCAGCCAAGACCCTTGAGCACGCCCGGCACCGAGGCCGTCGCCGACCGAACCGCCGCATCGACCGGCAGACCGCCAAGCGCCGGGCTCCAGGCGACTCGCGTGCCCGCGAACTCGCGCTCCAAAGACTGCGCGAAGCGCTCAGGACCGCCCGAAGCTGCGAACGGCGAGCTCGGGTGCGGTTCTGAGAGCACCCTCAGCATGAGCGCCGCATCGGCGACCGTGCGCGCGATCGGCCCCGCCGTCAGTAGCGTGAAGAAGGCCGCGCGCAGCGGCCAGCTCGGCACGCGCCCGACGGACGGGCGCAGACCGACGACGTTGCAGAAGCTCGCCGGATTGCGCAGCGAGCCGCCCATGTCCGAGCCGTCGGCGAGCGCCGCCATGCCCGCCGCGACGGCGACCGCGCCGCCTCCGGTCGAGCCGCCGCAGGTCTTGCCGAGGTCGTACGGGTTGCGTGTCACGCCGAAGACGGCGTTGTAGGTCTGCGATCCGGTCCCCCACTCGGGCACGTTGCTCTTGCCGATGCTGACGGCGCCGGCCGCGACGAGACGCTCAACGACGAGCGAGTCAAACGTCGGCACGAAGTCCGCGAACGCCGGCGAGCCGTAGGTCGTGCGGATGCCGCGCGTCTCGGTGAGGTCCTTGTGGACAACGGGCAGGCCATGCAGCGGCCCCAGCGGCGCCCCCGCCGCGAGCGCGCGGTCGGCGCGCTCGGCGAGCTCGACCGCGCGCGCCTCGGCGAGAGTCACGATCGCGTTGAGCCGCGGGTTCAAGCGCTGAATGCGCTCAAGGTGGGCGTCGAGCAGCTCGCGCGCCGAAAGCTCGCGTGCGAGCAGCAGCGCGAGCTGGCCGCGCGCGCTCATCAGGCAAACCTGCTCGGCTACCGCGCCGCTCATTGCGACCCGTCTCGCGCTCCCGCACCGGTCACGACGCATGCGCACGCACCCTCCGCGCCGGCCCCGATGCTCACGCGCACGCCTCCCCACGCTCGTCCGCGTCCGCCCGGTCGCCGCGATGCCCACCTACGCCGACGCCCTCCGTCAACGCGGCCAGCGTGGCCGCGCTAGCGGCGCCGAAGTCGACCGCCGCGCCGAGGTCGCCGAGCCCCTGCGCGTCCGTGGTCACGGACCGGCGGTGAGGGTGAATGCTGGCTCTCGCATGTCGGATGCTCTTTGTCCCTCGTATGTGGGTTGCGCACGATGATTGCGCGCGCACGCATACCGTCGCGGCCTCACGACGCGGTCCCCTCGCCCGCCGGCCCGCCTGCGCCGCCGCGCCCCAGGACCCCCAACGCTTGCGTTCGGCTGCGCGCCGGCGCTGTGCGCCGCAGCTGGTGGCGGTAGAGCAGCCCCATGATCGAGAGCATGACGAGGGTGAAGGCGAGCATGATCACGGCGATCGCGTAGGCGGCCGGCGTCGTGCCGAGGCGCACCGTGCCAAACAGGTACACCGGCAGCGTCGTCACGGTCGGGGTCGAGAGGAAGAACGAGATCACGACGTCGTCGAAGGAGAACGTGAACGGCGAGGATCAGGCAGACGACCATCGCCGGCCGCAGCTGCGGGAAGATCACGTCGCGCAGCACGTACCAGCGACCCGAGCGCCGAGGTCGGCCGCCGCTTCCTCGATCGTGCGATCGAGCGCGAATACGCGCGAGCGGATGATCAGCGCCACGAGCGCGATCGTGAAGGGCGTGTGGCCGGCGATCAGTGTCGCTAGTCCGAGCGACACGTGCAGCTTCGTGTACCAGAGCAGCAGCGCGACGGCGAGCACGATCTCGGGCACGATCAGCAGCAGGTAGACGAGCACCTCAAGCGTGCCGCGCAGCACGCGGCCCCGGTGACGTACTAGCGTGATCCCCGTCAAAGTGCCGATCGCGGTCGAGATCAGCGCGACGACCACGGCGGCGCGCAGGCTGATGCTCACCGCGCTGCGCAGCGTCGGTGTTGTTCCACGCCGCCGAGAACCACTGCGTCGTGAAGCCCGTGAACGTCGACGTCTGCTTCCCGAGCACGCCCTGGTTGAACGCGTAGAGCACTGTCGTCACGATCGGTGCGAAGAGAAACGCGAACACGACCGCCGTCCACGTCCAAAGCACTCGGTCGCTCCAGCGGCCGCCGCGTGCTCCGCGCAGCCACCGCGCTCATGACGGGATCGCTTCCGTCGAAGCTGCGCGAGACGCGCGTCAGGAGCAACACCGCGACGCCGAACACGAGCAGCAAGAGCACCGCCATCGCCGCCCCGAGCGGGTAGTCGAGCGACGTCGAGGTACTGGCCGGCAATCATGCCGCCGATCAGGATGCCCTTGTTGCCGCCGAGCAGGCTCGGGATGATGTACTCGCCCGTCATCGGCACGAACGTCAGGAGCACGCCGGTCGCGACGCCGGGGCGCGCCATCGGCAAGGTCACGCGCAGGAACGTCCGCAGCCGTCCCACGCCGAGGTCCTTGCTGGCCTCGATCATGTTCGCCGGGATCCGCTCGAACGCGACGTACAGCGGCAGCGCCATCAGCGGTAGGTACCCGTAGACGATGCCGATGAACACCGCGGTCCGCGTGTCGAGCACGTTGAGTAGGCCGTGGTGGAGCTGCAGGAAGTTGAGGACGTCGCGCACCGGCCCGTCGGCGGCGAGCAGCGTCTCCCACGCCAGCGTGCGGATCAGGAAACTAGTCCAGAACGGGACCAGCAACAGCACGAGCAGCACCGGCCTCAGACGCCCCGCCTTCTGCGCGATCACATAAGCCACCGGCGTCGCGACGATCAGGCACAGGAGCGTGCCCAAGCCGGCAAACTCGAGCGTGCGCAGGAAGATCGTGAGGTAGAAGCCGGACAGCGCCTGGCTGAAGTTGGTAAACGTGAAGGCGAGCTGGACCCCGCCGAACGTCGCGTTGGCGAACGCGTAGACGGCCGTGACGATGAGCGGGCCGACGAAAAGCGCTCCAAGCCAGACCAGCGGCACGAATGGCATCGCGCGCGCCATCGCCTCCGCCGCCCGCTCGCGCACGCGCTCGCTCACGACCACTCCGCCAACCGCGCGCGCTCGTTCACAACCCCTCCGCCACCCCGTCGTCGCTCGGCTCGGCCGTCGCTTCGAACGGATAGACGTGGACCGCGTCGCGGGCGAAGCTGACCCCGACCTCGGCGCCGGCCTCGAGCCCGCCGCTCTCGACCGACGCCGCGCGCTGCGCGCACCAGCAGCTCGAGGCCGCCAGCGGTGGTGGCGACGATTTTGACGTAGCCGCCGACCACCAGGAGCTCCTGCACGGTGGCGCGCAGCCGGTTGCGGCCCTTGGGCCGCGCACGTGCGAGACGTGGAGGTCCTCGGGGCGGATCACGGCGACCGCGCGTCGGCCCGCCACAAGCTCGCCGTGGGGCGTGGCCGGCGACGATCATCGCCACGTCGGTCTCGAGCTCGACGCCGTCCCCCGTCCCGCGAATCACGCCACGCAACTGGTTGCTCGCGCCGACGAAGCCCGCCACCCAGAGCGTCGCGGGCGAGTCATATACCGTGGCGGGCTCGCCCTGCTGCTCGATCTCGCCGTCGCGCATGACCACGAGGCGATCGGACATGCTGAGCGCCTCCTCCTGGTCGTGGGTCACATAGATGAAGGTCGTGCCGAGCGTCGAGTGCAACTGTCGCAGCTCGATCTGCATGTCCTCCCGCAGCTTGCGGTCGAGCGCGCCGAGCGGCTCGTCGAGCAGCAGCACGCTGGGGCGTACCGCGAGCGCGCGCGCGAGCGCGACACGCTGCTGCATGCCGCCGGAGAGCTCGGCCGGGCGGCTGTGGGAGACGTGCGAGAGGCGCACCAGCTCTAGCATCTCAGCGACCCGGCGGCCGCGCTCATCGTGGCGCACGCCGCGCCGCCGCAGGCCGTAGCCGACGTTGTCCTCGACGCTCATGTGTGGGAACAGCGCGTAGCTCTGGAAGACGGTGTTGACGTCGCGGCGGAACGGCGGGTCATCGACGACGCTGCGGCCGGAAATCTCGACGCTGCCGTTATCGGGCCGCTCGAAACCGCCGACGATCCGCATCATCGTCGTCTTGCCGCTCCCGCTCGGTCCGAGCATCGGCGAGGAACTCGCCGCTCCGCACCTCGAGCGTGAGGTTGTTGACCGCGACGACCTCGCCGTACCGCTTGGTGACGCCGCGCAGCACAACGTCGCCAGCGCGCCCCTGCCCCGAGAGCGTCGCGCCGGTGCCCGCGAACCCGCCGCCGGAAGTCTCTCGCTCCTCCACCGTCGCCGTCGGCGCGGGTTGCGCCGGCTTCATCGGACCTCCTGTCGACTGTCGCAGGTATCATATGCGCTCGTCATCACCGACCCATCCGATCCGGACGCGGTCGCCCCTCTCGAGCCGGAGCCCCATCCCGCCAGGCGATACGAGCCGGCGCAGGTCGCGGGGGGACACGGATCGGGCTCGACGATGAGCGGGGCGCAAACGGAGACCCAGGAGCCGCCGTGATCTTCGACTCACACACGCACATCGGGTACTACCCGGGGTTTAACGTCTCGCTCGACCGCGACGGGCTCGTAACGCTGATGGCGGAGACTGGCCTCACCGAGTGCTGCGTGTTCGCGCCCGACAACGCCGCGGTTAAGAGCTGCGTCGACTCGATCTCCGGCGCGCACGGCCTCGTGTGGGCCAACCCGCGCGTGCCCGGCAACATCGAGCACTCGATCGAGCTGCTCGACGACCCCGCGTTCATCGGCGTCAAGATGCATCCGCTGATCGACGGCTACCACCCCAACGACCCTGCGCTGCGGCCGCTGATGGAGGTCGTTTCCGCGCGCCGCCTGCCGGTGCTCGTGCACACCGGGCACCCGATCTTCACACTGCCGTGGTCGGTTGAAGAGCTCGCCGCCGAATACCCTGACGCCAACGTGATCTTCGGCCACATGGGGCACGGCAACATGATCTACATCAACGCCTCGATCGACATCGCCCGACGGCGCCCCAACGTCTACCTCGAAACTTCGGGCATGCCGATGCACACGAAGGTCCGCGAGGCCATGGAGCTGGTTGGGCCGACGCGCGTGCTCTACGGCTCGGACGCGCCCTTCCATCATCCTGCCGTCGAGATCCTCAAGATCCGCGTCAGCGGCCTCGACGAGGAGGGCATCGAGCGGGTCCTGCACACGAACTCGCTCGAGCTCTTCCTGCCCGAGCGCGCTGCGGCCGCGACCACCTGAGACTCGTGAACGGCCGTTGGGCGTTCGCGGACGCCCAGCCCGGCCGACAGCGCCTCAGGCCGCCGCCTGCAGCTGGCTGAACAGGTTCTCGGCGTACGGCTGGATCGACGGCCGCACGTCGAGCGGCTCGAGCCGCTCGAAATCCTTGGGGCTCGTGAAGATGATGTCCACGAGCTTCGTCTTCTTGGGCAGCTTCGACTGGATCCCGGGCAACAGCAGCGGGTAACCGAGGAAGGTGCAGTCCGCGACCTGGTGCGCCGGCTCGAGCATGTAGTTGATGAACGAGTACGCCTGGTCGACGTCCGGCGCATGCGTGGGGATTGTGTAGTTGTCGAGGATCAGCTCGCTCTTCGGCTTCGGGATCACCCAGCGCAGCTTCTCGTTCTGCAGCATCGCCAGGCGCGCGTTGGCGTTCGTCATTGACGCGGCAACGACCGACCCGTTGGCGACCGCCGAGGTCTCGAAGTCGTTGTACGCGTGCACGTGCTTGGTGTACGAGCGGACGAACTCGTAGGCACGGTGGAGGTCGGCCTTGGTGGCGGTGTTCCAGTCCTTGCCGCCCCCCATCGCCCACAGCGCGAGGCCGAACACCTCCGCGGGCTCCGCCGGCATATCGACCTTGCCGCTCGCGCCCGGCTTCGTCATCGCATCGAAGTAGTCCATCCAAGTCACGATCTTGCCGCCGACCGCGCCGGGGTCGTAGACAACGCCGGTCGACGCGTAATCCTTCGGCACCGAGTATTCGTTGTGCGGGTCCTCGCGGATGTTGAGGTACTGCTTGGCGATGCGGTTGTAAGCGACGCGGCTGTGGTCGATCTTCTGCAGCACGCCGCTCGACGCCATTACCGGCAACCAGCCGAGGTCCGGGATCGCGATGTCGTAGGCGGCGCCGGCAGCGGTCTTGAGCTTCGTGTACATCTCGTCGCTCGACGCGTAGCTCGCAATGTTGACGCTCGTCCCCGTCGCCTTCTTGAAGCCGCGGAGGTTGCTGGGTGCCCAGTAGTCGGGCCACGTCCAGATGTTCACGGTCCCACCCTTGGTCAGCGCCGGTCTGGCCGCGCGCGCAACTCCGGCGCGCCAACCCACGGCTGCGACCGCGGCGCCGCCCGCGAGCCCCAGGAACGACTTTCGGCTCATCCGCTCCGATGCTGCTGTCATGCCCGCCTCCTCCTCCGACTGATGCGGCGAGCGATGCTACCACGCGTCGTTGACCGTCGACACCAGTTTCCTGTAGGGGTCGGCTCACGTGTCGACCCGGCGACCGGCACACGTTCACCGTGCAGCCCGGCAATGTGTTGGCAAATGGCGCCCGCAACGATGGGCCGGAGCTGCTTGAGCTGGGCTAAGCTGATCGCTCCACACGTCTGGAGGAGTCCGAGATCGACAACGCGACGACCGAGACACCGATTGCGGGCCCGGTTCCCGCCGCACCCGTCGATAACCGCGCACGTCGACAGCAGATGGCCGCTACCGGCGCGAGGAGGCCCTGCACCGCAGGCTCGCGCCCAACAGCGAGCCCGGAGCCGAGGCGCGTTCGCGCTCGCTGCGAATCAGATACCGACCATCGCGCGAGATGCTCCTGCAACCGGCAGCTCAAGGATCGGTCCCAAGCGAGGCTCCGGGACGCGGGTTGGCCGAACGTCTCACGTGCCGGAAGGTGTACCGGCCTTGCGAGCGGCGGCATGCTGACGCCTTGGTCGCCACCAGAACGCGATGCTCCGAGATCGACGTGTCAGTTGCGCTCCATTCTTTGTGCTTCGGCCCCAAAGATCGGTGGCAGACCACAACGGGGTGACTCCCGCGTGCTTGTGAATCCGCCCTGGCAGCCGAACGATTGTGAAATTGCCTAACGGAAGGATTGCGATGCAGCAACCAAGCTTTACGCTCACAGCGGGCCCTGTGGCCGCTACAGACAAGGTGCGCGATGCGCTTGGAGCACAGATCGCGTATGACTACGACGAGATCTTCCTCCAGCGGTTTCGTGACACGCAGACGAAGGTCGCCGAGGTGTTCGGTACTGCGGCTGACGTTGTGCTGATGCAAGGAGAGGCCGTTCTCGGCCTCGAAGCGGCAGCTTGCGCTCTGGTCAATCGTGACGTCACCTGCCTCAACCTCGTCTCAGGCGTCTATTCGAAATGGTATGGAGACCGTTTGCGCTCGCTTGGCGCGACCGTGATCGAGGTGACGGTTCCGTTCGACAGCGCCATCGATCCGGCCGACGTCGAGGCTGCCCTTCGGGAGCATCCGAACATCAGTGTGGTTGCAGTCGTCCATTGCGAGACGCCGTCGGGGACACTCAACCCGATTTCGGAGATTGGGCCGATTGCGCAGGAGCATGGGGCTCTGACGATCTGCGACGTCGTCTCCTCACTCGCCGGAAACGAGGTCTGCCCCGACGACTGGGGACTGGATATCTGTGTTGCAGGGCCTCAGAAGTGCTTGGGCGCAACGCCGGGCCTATCGCTCGTGACCGTCAGCGATCGTGCCTGGGCGAGGATGCGCGCCAACCCGGGTGCGCCCAGGCGGTCGTACATCTCGCTTCTCGATTGGAAGGAGCGCTGGGAGGAGCAGGGACAGTATCCGTATACCCCGTCGGTAACTGACATCGCCGGACTTGAGGCCGCCTGCGACGAAGTCCTCGCAGAAGGTCTGGAGACATCGATCACGCGTCACGGCCGCGCCGCTCGCGCGTGCCGTGCCGGCGTCAAAGCGGCAGGACTCGAACTGTGGCCGCGGAGCGACAAGATCGCCGCGTCGTGCGTGACCGCCGTGCGGCTGCCCGACGGCGTAGACGAGGCACAGTTGCGGCAGCTGATCCGCGATCGGTCGGGCGTGATTATCTCGGGTGCGCAGGGTGAGCTGGTCGGGAAGGTGGTCCGTATCGGCCATATGGGCCTCGCCTCACGCTCGCTGTACCCCTTGGTGGGTGTCACCGCGTTGGCCCAGGGCTTGAAGGAATTGGGGGTTCCGGTCGACGTAGGCTCAGCTGCCGAGGCGACGATCAACGAGCTGACGCAGCCTTTGGCGACAACCGCCTACACGACGACCGAAGGAGCGCGATGACGACCACGCCCGTACCTACCATGATCCCCGCGCTGATAGGCGGCGAGGCCGTGGCAGCGCGGTCCGGAGAGACGATCGATGTCCACAACCCCGCAACCGGCGAGCTGCTTGCACGGATTCCGAACTGCGCAACGGCCGACGTCAACGCCGCAGTGACCGCCGCCAAGGCGGCGTTTCCGGCATGGCGTCGGCTCCCCGCTACCGAGCGCGCGAAGTGTCTATATGAACTTGCCGCAACAATTGAAGGCGCGCGTGAAGAGCTCGCTCAGCTCGACGCCGACGACAACGGCACGCCGGTTTCGGAGTTAGAGAAGGACGTCAATATTGGCGCGGCTGAGCTTCGCTACTTCGCCGGCCTGGCGCTCCTCACTGAAGGAAAGACGGTTCCGACCGGCTGGGGTCGCGTTAACTACACGCTACGTGAGCCGTTTGGTGTTGTTGGACGGATCATTCCCTTCAACCACCCGCTTCTGTTCGCGACCATGAAGATTGCCGCGCCGCTGATCGCCGGTAACACCCTGGTCCTCAAGCCTTCCGAGCACACCTCGCTGACCGCGTTGCGGCTGGCCGAGGACTTCAAGCGAATTTTTCCTCCCGGGGTTATCAACGTGATCACGGGTTATGGCCGTGACGCTGGCGACTCGCTGGTAGCGCACCCTGATGTTCGGCGCATTGCCTTTATAGGACTAGCGGAGACTGGCCGGGCAATTCAGGCACGTGCCGCCGAGGTAGGTGTCAAGACAGTAACGCTCGAGCTTGGCGGGAAGAATCCGATTGTCATCTTTCCAGACGCCGATCTCGATAAGGCAGTCGACGGAGCCATCCGAGGCATGAACTTCACTTTTCAAGGTCAATCGTGCGGCTCGACGTCACGGCTGATGGTTCACCGCGATATTCGCTCGGAGTTCGTCGACCGACTTGTTGATAACGTCGCCGCACTCCGCGTGGGCTTGCCGCGGGACCGCGACACCGAGGTCGGTTCGCTGGTGCACCGACAACAACGAGACAAGGTTGCCGGGTATATCGAATTAGGTCTCCAGGAAGGCGCGCGCCTACTCGTCGGAGGCACCATTCCTGACGATACCGCCTTGGCCAACGGTTTCTTTCTCTCACCAGCGGTGTTCGCCGACGTCACGCCGGGTATGCGCTTGGCGCGCGAGGAGATCTTCGGTCCAGTCCTAGCGGTTATGGAGTTCGACACCTATGAAAATGCGGTTGCGCTTGCGAACGACACAAGATTCGGATTAACCGCCAGCGTCTACACCGAAGATCTCCGTATCGCGCACTCGTTCGCCCGCGACGTCGAAGCCGGATTCGTCTGGGTAAACGACAGCGGGAAGCACTTTCTGGGCACCCCGTTCGGCGGTTATAAGGACAGCGGCATTGGTCGCGAGGAGGACACCGAAGAGCTCCACTCCTACACTCAGATCAAGAACGTGAACATCGCGTTCGATTCGTGAGGACCGCACGATCGCACCTCGGTCGCTGACCAAGCCCTCGAGGGGGCTAGTCTCGGACGGTCAGCTGCTTCGATTCGCTCACTGGCGCTCCAGCTCGCACGAGAATCTCACATAGGTCTTGCCTGCCCGCGTGCCGCACGTTGTTCATATGCAGCGGGCTAGTCAATGCGACGTCGACCATCGCATCGACCATCGTCCCGTCGAGGTCGTCGCGTGCGAAGCGGGGCCGAAATTCGATTTGGTCGTACAACGGGGCGAGTCGGGCAATCAGCGCTTGAATGTCAGGGCTCACGAACGGGTAGTTGAATGCAGCCACCGCAGGCAAGAGCACGCCGTTCTGATAGCCGTGCGGCAGCCGCACTGCAGTCCCAATCGACAGCGCGTGGACGAGTCCGAGCCCACTGTTTCCACAGGCGAGATTCGCCATCGCGCTTGCCTCGAGCAACATCTGGAGCGACCGGGGGTCGCGGTCACGCACACAGGCTAAGAGAACCGCGAACACGCGTTCTGCCGCCGCTTTGGCCAAGGCATCGGTAAAAGAACTTGCGGCTCTTGCCCACAGCGCCTCGAGCGAGTGGCTCAGCGAATCGAGTGCCGCAAAGATCATCGGGTCACGCGGCAGCGAGCTCAGCAGCGTTCGCGTCGAGCAGCGCCACACGTGGGGCATAGCCCCTACCGCGGACGACGAGGGCCGCCGGAGTGCCCGGGTCCCGTAACACGAAGACGCTCGATACCTCGCTCCCAGAGCCGGCGGTCGTGGGAATTGCCACAGTCGGCACAGGCCCGGCTGACGCAGGATTCTCGGCGGAAGCGAGTCCGGATATCGGCCGACCGCTGCCGAGCCCTACTGCCACGGCTTTGGCGAGGGCAAGGCCGCTGCCGCCACCTACAGCCAGCACCGAGTCGGCGCCTTGTTCACGCGCGCGACAAGACGCTTGCTCGGCATCGGCGATCGACGGATCGGGTCCGTGAAGAGCTGCGCCACCGGGTGCAGCGGCCCAAGCGCATCCAAGACGAGGTCAAGAAGCCCGGCGTTCGCAACCCCCTGATCGCAAACGATGGCGACTCGCTTCACGCTAAGGCGATCCACCACAGACCGGAGGGTCCCTAAGCACCCGAGCTCGCTCACGACCTCCGTCTCGGAGACAAAGACTGACGACGCTGTCACCCTCTCGCTAATCCGGCCAAGAATGTTACCTGCGGCACCGTCATCGACGCTTGCTGTCGCGGACGACGCGCTGCATGTGCTGTCCGTCACGGCCAGCAGGACGCATCGTAAGTTCGCTGATGGTGCGACGACGCTGAGCGTGCGGCGTTAGGTCAACGAGTACTCAAGCGCCGTGACGGCCGCCGCCACGGCGAGGCGTGCGATGCGCTGATCGCCGTCGCAGCTCCCTCGGCCGGATCAATCATCGTTGAAAGTAACTCTGGCCAGCCGGAACGCCTCGCCATGCTCGTCGGCGGATTGTCAGCACGGCGGCTCGCCCCCTCCCAGCGCCGCCCCACCCCGCCGCGCAACTCCGGTTTAGTTGTGTGCGCAAGCGTTCCGCGAATGCCAGCCGTGTGTCTCCGATTTGAGGATGGTAGCATTTCTGTTGATAGAATCGGTTATGTGAGCTGCACGGTATCTGGGTGGCCGTTGTGGTGGTGGTCCGCGCTGCTGAGGACGTGATGCTGTCGGGGGAGAGATTTGATGGGCTGTAGTGCTTGATGGGCTGTAGTGCTTGATGGGCTGTAGTGCTTGATTGGCTGTAGTGCTTGAGGGGGCTGTAGTGCCGTATAGGGTGAAGGTGCAGTGTTCGATCGTCGTTCAGGGAGTGCGAGGTTGCCGGTCGACGACAAGGCGCGGGCGTGAGGTCACCGTGGGTCCGACGCCGGTGCTTTGCTAGGCCGCAGTGCCGTCTCCCAGAAGCCAGCACCCCGAGGACCGTCCGCCACCTCGCAGACGCTGGCGGGACTACCGGACCGCGTCCGGCCGCAGTCCGGTCGAGGAGTTCATCGACAAGCTGCCCGATTCCGATGCAGCAGCTGTGCTTGCCGGCATGGCCGAGGTTCGTGAGCGCGGCCTTGTTTCTGCGCGCCACCTGGACGGCGATATCTGGGAGGTCCGCGCGGATGGCGACCGCGTGATCTACCGCATCCTGTTCGCCGAGGAAGGCACGCGCGGACGCATACTGCTCGCGCTGGAGGGCTTCAACAAGAAAACACAGAAGACACCGCCAGCGACGGTCCGGCTCGCGAAGCGGCGGCTGAGCGACTGGCGCAGGCGCGGCGCCGCCCGGCGGTCCGCGCCGCCGGACCGAAACCCTGGCCGATAGTTATATCTAAAAAGAGATACCGACCTTGATATAGTAGGCGGCATGGCAGAACGCGACTTTCTTGACCGCATGATCGCGAAGCGCGCCGCGCGCAACCCGGAGTTTCCTCGACTTCTGGATGCCGCGATGCGTCGGCGTGATCTCCTTCGCGCACTCGCGGAGCGGCGTGAGCGGGAGAACCTGACGCAGACCCAGGTCGCCGCCGCGATGGAGACTTCGCAGTCGTTCGTTGCGCGGCTTGAGAGCGCTGCCGCTGACGCCAAGATCTCGACCGTCGATCGCTACGCCGAGTCACTCGGGTACGTGATCCAGTATCACCTCATCCCGGTCGACGAAGGCGCCGAGGAGCCCACGGTAGTGGTGCATTAGCAGGCAGGGCCGCGACCGTAGCCGGGTGCCTCAGAGCTCCGGTCCCGGCATCGCGTACGCAGGGGCCGGTGTTTCGACGATCCGGGCCGGGCTGGCCTCGAGCTGGAGGATGCGCTGCAACTGCGGAACCAGCGCGAGATCTTCCGGGCAGGCCGCGCGCCGCGGCCATCGTGATCAGGTCGGCCGTGGAGGCGACCGGGGGCGCAGACCGCCGCCGAGGTGCTCGACGGTCGCGCCGGTGCGCAGCGCGTCATAGCCGCGGGGGACGCCGGCGGGCGTCGCGACGATCTTGACCGGGCCGGCGATCGTGCTGAAGTCGAGCGACTGCTCCCTGGCTACCCCGGGTCCGCTTGGCCGGGACGATCTCGGAGGCCTGGAGCTCGTCCAGCGCGGCCTGCACCCGGGCGCGGTTGGCAGCCACGCAGGACGGGCAGATGTCGACCCCGTCGGTCACCTCGTCGAGCCGCGGATCACCCGCGCCAGGCCGCCGATCACCACAAACGCGGCCTCGGCCCGCTGGAAGCGGCGAGCACCGCCCGCGGGTCAAACCGCGACTCGCGGGCACGGTCACGGCCTGCTCCTGCTCTGAGCCCTCTGCGCATCATCCGCTCAACCCGGGCCCCGGCGACTGGCGCTGCAACGCCACCAGCGGCCCATCATCTACCGGCTCATACGGCTGCAAGGTCAGCGAAAGATCAAACTCGCACGCCCTCAACAGCTCAAGCAGCGTGTCCAGGCTCGGAGCCACGACCCCGGTCTCCCACCGCCCGATCTGCACCTTCGCCTTGCCGCTGCGCTCGGCCAGCTGCGCCTGGCTGAGCCCGGCGCGCATCCTCGCCTGCTTGATCAACCAGGCGCTGATCGCCGTATCCGATCGCATCGAGCGCGAGCGTATCAGCCTCACCAACGTATCCGCATGCACCCACATATTTGTGGGCATCATCGTATCATGCTACGTTGTCGCTATGCCCAGCGAAACCCCTGAGGTTTAGGATGTGAGCGAGATCGGCGGGATGATCCTCTCGCTGGCACACCGGCTCGACGACGAGGAGCGCGCCAAGCTCGGCCGGCTCTTGTGGACCAAGAGTGAGCCGGATGCCAGCGCTGCGGCGGAACCGCTGCTGAGCTGCGCCGAGGCGGCGTGGCGAGCAGGATGTCATGTCGAGACGGTCCGGCGAGCCGTTGGTCGCGGAGCGCTGAAGGCATCGCGCGCGGGCCAGAACATTCGCATCGCCGCCGCTGATCTTGACGACTGGCTATACAGTCGAACCCCCGCTCAGAGTGCAACTCCAACCAAGCGATCGACACGACGCCGCGCGAACTGCTCGCCGATGCACGATGCCCTGGCGCTCCTGGAGAGAGCATCCGCTGACGGCTCCGGCAACTGCTAGCGTCGCGCTCGCGACGCCCGGGATGCCGACGCTGGCAAGGAGCACAGAGGGATGAGCGTTCAGAAGTACGTCCGCAAGCGGGCTGACGGGTCGGCCAAGACGACCTGGCGGGTGCGCTGGCAAGAAGGTGAGCGGTGGCGATCGCGAACGTTCGACCGCAAGCGCGACGCCGACGTGTTCGATGGTGACCTGCGCCGCAGACGCCGTCTGGGCACACTCGCGGAGATCGACGCCGGCAGCGAGACGCTCGACAGCTACGTAACCGAGACCTGGACCCCCGTTTACGCCATCACTCTCGCGGCCAAGACACGCCGGACCTACGCGACCCTCTACGACAAGCACGTCTCACCCCACCTCGGCTCGATCCCGCTGCGCCAACTCACCTCCGAGCTGCTCGGACGCTGGCAAGCCGACCGGCTCCGCGAAGGTGGAGGGCCCGTCGCAGTCGCCCAAGCCCTCGGCCTGCTCGGCAACATCCTGCAGCGCGCGCTCGAAGCTGGACGCATACCAACCAACCCGCAGCGGCTCGTCCGCAGGGCACCCAGACCCCGGAAGGCCGAGGTGCGCCCGTTCGCACCGGCGACGATCGAGAAGATCCGCCGCGCGCTGGAGCCCCGCGACGCGATGCTTGTGTCACTGCTCGCCAACGCCGGGCTGCGCCCCGGCGAGGCGCTCTCACTCCACTGGGCCGACGTCAGAGACCGCACGCTGCTCATCCAACACGGACTCTCCGACGGCACAATCAAGGACACCAAGACAGAGGACCACCGCACAGTCCGGCTGCTCGCACCGCTTGCGGCAGACCTCAAGCAGTGGCGCATGCTGCAAGGCCGACCGGCCGACAACAAGCTCGTGATCCCAGGCAGGCGCGGCGAGCCCTGGAGCGAGGATGCATACAAGAGCTGGGCGCGACAGGCGTTCGCACGAGCGCTCGCGCTCGCCGCCGGCCGCAAGGTCGAGGACCCCGCGGCCCGGCCCTGCCCCACCTGCAAGGCTCCCCCCGGCAAGCCGTGCAGAACTCCCAACGGCCGGCAGGCAACGAACCCACACGTGACACGGAGTAGGCCCGACGCGGACGGACGCCCGTACGACCTCCGTCATAGCTTCGCCTCGCTCCTGCTCCAAAGGGGCGGTCAGTCATCTACGTTTCCCGTCAGCTTGGCCACAACGCACAGCTCACCCTAAGCACCTACGGGCACGTGATCGACGAGCTCGAGGACTCCCCGCGACTCGAAGCCGAGGCGGCAATCCAAGCTACTCGCGGATCCTGGGCTGCCCCCAAGCTGCCCCGAGTTGCTGACTAGCGGCGCGCGGCGGGCGGCGCACCGCAATAGAAATACCTGCTAATTAGCGGCTTTCTGCAGAGCCCGCCCCCGGATTCGAACCGGGAACCCCTTCATTACAAGTGAAGTGCGCTACCAATTGCGCCAGGCGGGCAGGACAGTGCGCAGACACCCCTGCGCGTGCCGGGCTACGTTACCAGTGGGCCGACCGCTCAGAACCAGGTGGCGTTCCACGGCACCACCGAAGTCGAGAACATCCGGTCGGCAAGGGCAAGCGACCCGGCGGTGCGTTCGACCACGGTCCCCGCCAGCCGTAGCGACATCAGCCGGACGCCCCCGAGATATGCCGAGGCGAGCGCGCCCTGCGTGATCTGGAGGTCTGGTTCGGCTCGCGTTGGTTCGCAGCTGACCTCGTCGACGTCGACGGCCAGCCGGTAGCGCCCGGCGGCATATCCGCCGGAGTGATCGTCGATCACCTCGAGGACGAGCTCGCCGGGGACCTGGTAACGGCGGGCCGTCAGGGCGACGGGCAGATCGAGCAGCCGCAACCACAGCAGGTCGGCCTGGGAGGTCATCACCAGCGTCCGGGCGTCGCCGAGCAGCCAGCGGACCGGCTCATCGAGGGACCGCGTCGACAGGGCGATCTCGTCGGCGCCATCGATCCCGCAGAGATAGGCCCACAGGTTTCGGTAGGCGCTGTCGCTGGCAGCTGCGAGCACCCACACATTCACCTTCTGACGCGGCGGGATCAGGCTCGCTTCCCCCTCGGCACGCCAGGCGAGCAGCCCGTCGGGTCCGTCTGGCCCCGCGTGGAGCAACCAGACCGAAGGCAGCCCTTCGGCGGGGGCGTACCCGTCACGGCCGAGGGTCTGGTTCCACCAATCGACGCCGCGGTCGATCTGTCCCGGGTACCGGGTTCGTGCTGCCGCGAATACGCCGGGCGCATAGTCGGCGAACTCGTCCAGATCAACCTGGTCCACGCGCGTAGCGTCGCCAGCAACCGTCGCCCCCGGACGATCGCGCCACAAGGTGTAGTCAGCCGAGAACGTCGCGGGCGCATAGCCGAAGCGACCATAGATCGGGAATTCCGAGGCGATCAGGGCGCTGATCGCTTCGCCCCGCTCGCGGGCGGCTCGGAGCGAGCCTTCGATCATTCGAGTCATCAAGCCGCGACGCCGGTGGCTGGCCAGCACGGTCACATTCGTTACGGCATCGACTGTGATCAGGCGCGTGCGGTCGTCGACCCCCGGGACAGTGAGGCTCCGTGGCTCGCTCCGAAGCGTCGCCACCCAGCGGTGATGGTCGCGAGCGCCCCACGCGAGCGCGGGCTCCCAGCCTCGCTTGATCAGGTCGATGTAGCGAGCAGTCCCGGGGCTGTCAGGGTCCTCGAGGAAGGGCGTCGCCAGCGCCCGCGTCCAGGCGGGAACCTCGTCGGCCGGAACAGGATGGACGATCTCGACCTTCGACTCTCGCGGCACCCGCGCGAGCGTAGGGCAACCAGCCGCGATCCGCGGCCAGGGACCTCAGGGCTCCCTAGAGCCCTGTCGCCTGTACAAGTCCGGTCTGATGGCCGCTCGCTGCGACCGGCGCGCGATCGGCGATCGTGGCGGCCTGCTGTCCCTGCCGACGGGGCCGCCACACCCGGATGTATTGAGCGAGCAGATAGGAGCCGACGACGAGGACGATCGCCAGAACCTGGGCGACGATCGTCTCGACGTTGGGAAACAGCGAGAACCACTCGCCCAGCCAGCCCGGCCAGTTGCCGACGCTGGTGGTGCCGATCCAGCCGGCGAGCTGCATCTCGTTGACCTCCTCGCCGACCATCACGACCAGGACGACCAGCAGCATCACGCCGGTGATGATCAGCAGTCGCTTGTACGGCAACCGCTGGTGCAGCGCAAACGTCATCACGCCGACCGCAGCCGTGAACAGAAGGCCGAGCGCCACGCCCTCGAGTACGACGCTCGAACCGTAGACCACCCTCAGGCTCTGGAGGAAGATGACGATCTCGAACCCCTCTCGGTAGATCGAGGTGAACCCGAGCAAGCCGAAGCCGAGGAGGAGCCGACGCTTGTTGGTCTCGGGGTCGCTGGCCAGCAATCCCCTCCGGCGCCGGTGGTGGTGGGCGATCCAACCTGTCCAGTAGACCCGGTGGAAGAACCAGTTCATCACCAGCAGCAGCACCAGGATCGCCGGGATACCGGTCGCTGCCTGCAGGCTCAGGCCGCTGCCACCCAGCAGGTTGATGATCCAGATCGCGACAAACCAGGTCGCGATCGCTGCGGCGATCCCGATCGCGCCGCCGGCCGCAACCGGGCGGCGATACACCCGATTGGCGCCGAGAAAGCTGGCCATGATCGCGGCTAGCACCAGGATCGTCTCAAGCCCTTCGCGGAAGACGAGCACGGCGCTGTCGATCACCGCGGTCGTCGGGCTCATCCGGTTCGCCGAGTCGGTGGGGTCCGGAGTTCCGCCGCCGGCATGCCAGCCGAGCAGGACCGCGACGACAGCCACGGCGAGCACGACCGCTACCCAGGCATAGAAGCCCCAACGCGAGGACAGCGTCCGCCGAGCCGGGCTTGCGATTTCGATCTGCTGACTCATCTCTCGTAACTCCGACTCGGGCGATCGGGTTTCGGACCGTACCACATGTCCTTTTAGGCTGCCCTAAGTCCTATCACTGGGGTCGGGTTTGCACCGTACCACAGATTAGGGTGCCCTAAGTAGCCCGGCTGAAACCGTCGTCGCAAAACGCCGGCAGACGGGTGCCGGCGTTTTCAAACAAGCTCTAAGCTCCCGCGCCTTGTCCGCGGCCACCCGACCCACCTTCGATCTCCAGAGCCACTCGATCCAATCCGACGGCGAGCTGACGCCCGCCAACGTCGTGCAGAGTGCGGCGGCCGCCGGGGTCGAGCTGCTGGCGCTGACCGACCACGACAGCGTCGACGGCGTGCAGGAGGCGGCCGCGGCCGCCGGTGGCTGTGGACTCAGGCTCGTCGCCGCGACCGAGATCTCGTCGGTCGACGATGCCGCCCCAGACCTACACGTACTCGGATACCTGGTAGATCCGGACGACGCCGCCCTCGGAGAGCAGCTGTCGAGGTCGCGTGCCGAGCGCGAGGGCCGGGCACAACGGATGGTCGACGCCCTCGGAGAGCTCGGCTACGCGATCGACGAGTCGGTCCTACGTGAGCGCAGCGAGCAGGGGAAGGCGATCGGACGCCCTCATCTCGCCCAGGCGGTGGTCGGCCACCCTGACAACGCGAGCCGCCTCGAGCGCGAGGGGCTGACAGACCCGTCGGCATTCCTGGTCGCCTACCTGATCGAGGGACGCCCGGCATTCCAATCGCGTCTGGGTCCGTCCGTCGCAGACGCCATCGAGCTCATCCACGGCGCCGGTGGCGTCGCGGTCTGGGCCCACCCCTTCTGGGATGTCGCAAGCCCTGCCGACGTGCTCTCGACGCTCGAGCGGTTCGTCGCGCTGGGCCTCGACGGCGTCGAGGCGTTCTACGTGACGCACACGCGGGAGCAGACGGAGATCCTCGTCGACCGCTGCGCCGAGCTCGGCCTGCTCACCACTGGTTCATCGGATTTCCACGGACCCCACCACCGCGAGTTCCGGCACTTCCGCGCGTTCAAGACCTACGGTCTGAGCGCCAACCTCGGCCCGATCTCCGGCTGACGCCTCGCGCTGCCGTCCCCTGCCGACGGCACCGCGCCGCCGGCGGCCTGCATCCCGTAGCCCGACGGCTGTTGGGTTTAAACACGCCGTGGCTGTCTAGGCGGCCACCGCTCGTGACGCCAGATGCTGTCCGACCTTCCGCTTGACCCGCTGAAGCGCGTTGTCAACGGTCTTGCAATCGCATCCCAGCCGGCGACCGACATCCTCGTAGGAATGTCCGTCGAGGTACAGCGAGAGAACGTGCGATTCGAGCTCGGACAGGGCCGTCGAGATGCACGCGACCAGGGCGCGCAGCTCCTCGGAGCTGATCACCTGGCTTACCGGATCCAGCACGGGGGAACCGGGCAACATCTCGTCGAGGGTCGACTCCTGATCCCCGCCCGCGCCCGCCGGTGTGCTCGAGAAGGAGACGTATTGGTTGAGCGGAGTGTGCTTGTTGCGGGTCGCCGTCTTGACGGCGGTGATGATCTGCCGGGTGATGCACAGCTCGGCGAAGTTGCGAAAGCTGGATTCGCGATCGCTGCGGTAGTCGCGAATCGCCTTGTACAGGCCGACGAGTCCTTCCTGAATCAGGTCGTCGGAGTCGCCGCCCGCCAGGAAGTACGACGATGCCTTGAGCCGGACGAAACCGTAATAGCGACGAACCAGCCGGTCGTAGGCCGCCGCGTTCCCCTGCTTTGCCAGAGCGATCAGATAACCGTCTTCTACCTGAAGCTGAGGTTGAGGGTTTGACGAGAGTCGAGCCACCGCGTATCCCTTCTCGACCATCTGCCTCCGTGGGGCCGACGGTCGGTTTGGCTGCGTGGCGTAGCGCGACACCTCCCGTGGCGCCCGCACCTATTGAGGTTTTTTCGCTGACGTAGCGGACCCTCCACAAAATCCGCTCACAAGTGCCGGATCTGAACCTAAAGCTCGGGTTGATCCTTACCTTGTGGGTCGCGAGATTGACATAGCAACGCTCGCGTGTCAAGTCGTCAGGTCACGGGTGGGAGCCCGGTCATGGACCGGACTCCCTCCAGACATCACCTGGGGGCCCGACGTTGAGGCCCACGTTGTCGCCAAAGTTCACCCCTGGCGCCGCGACGCCGTGACCGCGTACAGGAGTATCGCCGCAGCTGCGCCGACGCTGAGGGACTCGATCCGACCCCGGAGCGGCAGCGACACGAGGGCATCGCAAGCCGCTGCGACCCGGGGCCGCAGCCCGCTCCCCTCGGAGCCGAGAACGAGCACCACCCCGCCGCTGAAGTCGACGTCGCGGTAGTCGATCTGACCGTCGGCATCGGCGCCGTAGCACCAAAAGCCGCGGGCCTTGGCGTCGGCGAGAAAGTCGGCGAGATTGCGAACCTGGGCGATCGGGAGGTGTTCGACCGCCCCCGCCGAGGCCTTACAGACCGCCGGGGTGACCGCCGCGGCGCGGCGCTCTGGCAACACCGCGCCACCAGCCCCAGCGCACTCCGCCGACCGGCAGATCGCGCCGAGGTTCTGCGGGTCCTGGACCTGGTCCAGCGCCACTAGCAGCGTCTCATCGCCACGATCAAGCAGGCTCCCAGCGTTGGCGTAGACGAACTCGGACACGTCGGCGCACACGCCCTGATGACCGTCGGAGCCGCACCGCCGCTCGATCTCCTCAGCCTTCGCCTCCCCGACGCGGACGCTGGTCGCCGCCAGCCATCCCTCGCGTAGGGCGGATCGCGTAGCCCAGATCTGCCTGACGGTCCGCGGGCCGCGGACCGCCTCGCGTACCGCGTTGCGACCGTAGACGATCACCGAGGGTCCGTAGAAGAAGGCCGCAGTTGAGACGTCCGACGAGCAAGCGTGGCAAGGAAGCAGGGGCGCAGGCGTAGCAGCGCTCCGCCTAGCCCCGAGGACGCAGCCAGGCGTAGCTCTTTCGGACGAGTCAACAAGAGACTGATTCTTCTACGGGCCCTTAGGCGGCAGCAGCTCAGGTCCGGCCGGCGCGTCGCGGATCTCCCAGCCAAGCGAGCGCAGCTCGTCACGGAGGCGGTCGGCCTCGGCCCAGTCGCGCTGAGCGCGGGCCGCCTGGCGCCGCTCGAGCAGCGCGGTCGCCTCCGGCGGAGCTTCGACCGCTTCGACGTCGAGCAGATTGTCGAGCCCCAGAACGCCAAGCATCTCCCGGAGGTCGGCATCCCCGACCGGCTCGGCCGAGCGATTCGCCTCTCGCGCCCAGTCGAATGCGGCCGCCAGCGCTCGTGGAGTGTTGAAATCCTCGGCCAGCGCGGCAAAGAACTGATCTCGCAACGGCGCCGACCAGGACGGAGAGGGCGCGGACACGAGCCGGCGGGCGGCCTCACGGAAGCGCTCCACGCTCGCCGAAGCCGCGGCGAGGCGAGCGTCGTCGAAGTCGATCGGCTGGCGATAATGTCCGGCGCAGAAGTAGGAGATCAGTGCGTCGCGGCCGTACGCGGCAAGGGCGACGTGCAACAGGAAGCTGTTGCCGACCGACTTGGCCATCTTCTCGCGGTCGATTCGAACCATCCCGTTGTGGACCCACAGGCGGGCGAGCGGCACGCCGTGTGCGGCCGAGGTTTGAGCCGCCTCGTTCTCGTGGTGGGGGAAGATCAGATCGGAGCCCCCGCCGTGGATCTCGAAGTCGAGACCGAGGAGCGCTTCGGCCATCGCCGAGCACTCGATGTGCCATCCCGGCCGGCCTGCGCCCCAGGGCGTCTCCCAGGCGGTGTCCTCGCCTGGCTTCTGGGCTTTCCAGAGTGCGAAATCGAACGGGTCTCGCTTGCGATCCGCCCCCTCCCCGCCCTCCCCCTGATCCATGTCCTCCAAGCGGCGATGAGACAGCTCCCCGTAGGTCGGGTCTGACCGAACCGAGAAGTAGACGTCGCCGTCGACCGCGTACGCATGACCGCGCTCGATCAGCAGATCGATCAATGCGACGATCTCTGGGATCGTCGCGCTCGCCAGCGGTTCACGGTCGGGCCGTCCGAGCTCGAGGCCGTCCGTGTCGGCCACGTAATGGGCTGTCATCTCTTGCGCGAGCATCGCGCTATCGATCCCGGCGGCGGCGGCAGCCGCGTAGATCTTGTCGTTGACGTCGGTCACATTGGCGACGAATGTCACCTCGTAGCCCTCGTGCTCGAGGAAGCGCTTCAGCAACGAGAAGACCACGAACGGCCGAGCGTTACCGACGTGGATTCGCCCGTACACGGTCGGACCGCAGACATAGATGCCGACCTTGCCGGGTTCCCGCGGTTGCAGCGGCAGGATTTCGCCGGTGCGTGTGTCGTGAAGGGTGATCTCGCGCAACGCGGGCGACTGTACACACCGATGGGGCTTCGGATCAGCCAACCAGAACGGTGGCTGGGCAGATCATCGCCGCCGCACGGTGGCGACCGCGAGCGCTGCGGCCCCCTCGCCGCGACCGACGAACCCCATGCCCTCACCGCGAGTCGCCTTGATGCTCACGTGGCTGACGTCGACGCCGAGCGCCCCGGACAGCCGCTCCCGCATCCGGTCGCGGTACCCCGCCAGCTTCGGTGTCTCGAGCACGACCGTGACGTCGACGTGCTGCACCTCGAAGCCCTCGGCGCCGAGCCGCGCGACCGCCTCCCGCAGCAGGACGACCGAGTCCGCTCCCTTAAACCTCTCGTCCGTGTCGGGGAAGTGCTCGCCGATGTCGCCGAGCCCGGCCGCCCCGAGCAACGCGTCGATGATCGCGTGGGTCAGTACGTCGGCGTCCGAGTGTCCGAGCAGGCCGTGGGTATGGGGAACCTCGACTCCGCCGAGGATCAGGGGCCGACCCTCCACGAAGCGGTGGCAGTCGTACCCAAGACCGGTCGTAACCGTCATCGGTGGCCGACCCGGTCGCCGAGAATCAGGTCCGCGAGCTGCAGATCCATCCGAGTCGTGATCTTGAAGTTCTCCGCCGGCGAGGGCAGTATCACCACGCAACCCCCCGCCTGCTCGACCAACCATGCGTCATCGGTGGCTTGCTCGAGCAGCTCGCCTCGCGCCCCCACGAGCACCTGCTCAAGTACCCGTCGCCGGAAGACCTGCGGGGTCTGAACTGCCCACAGGCCACGGCGATCAAGGGTCCGGGTCACCCGGGGACCACTCGAGTCCGACGCGCCTGAATCACCGTCGAGCGCGCCTGCATCCTGGAGCGCCGTTTGCTTGATCGTGTCCGTGACGGGCGCGGCAGCGACCACCGCGTCGACCCCGGCCCGGTCGACGGCGGCAAGCGCCTGGACGAAGTTGTCGGTTCGAACCAGCGGCCTGGCGGCGTCATGAACGATCACCGGGTCCCCGCCGGCGCTCGACGCCTGTAGCGCCGCCAGCACCGACTCCGAGCGGGTCCCGCCACCCGCGATCGCGACCGTCCCGTCGGGTGCGGCGTCGAGCCTGTCAGCCGGTAGCGCGACGACGATCTCAGTCACCGCCCGCACCTGCCTGAGCGCTTCGACGCTCCATTCGAGCATCGGTCGGCCAGCAACCGTGACGAGCGCCTTGGGTCCCCCGAACCCAAGGCGCTCGCCACGCCCTGCGGCCACGATCAACGCGACCGCCATCAGCACACTACTCGGCGCCGACCGCCACCCCGACGCGATTGGCAGGTGCGTCCAACAGCAGGCCCGTGAGATGCGCGTCGATCTTCTCCTCGTCCATCTCGAGCGCATACATCATCTCCGAGCATAGGATCTTCTTCGCTCGCGTGAACATCTGCTTCTCGCCGGTTGAAAGGCCCTTCTGCGACTCCCGGATCGCGAGGTTGCGGACCACCTCCGCGAGCTCGTAGATATCACCGGTCTTGATCTTGTCCCGATTGTGCTTGAACCGGCGGTTCCAGTTCTTCGGCATCTCCGATACCTCGTCCTGGAGCAGCGCCAGCACCTTCTGGCAGGTCTCTTCGTCGATCACGCGGCGCAAGCCCGCGAGAGCCGCATTCTCGGTCGGAACCATCACTGTCATGTCGTTGTGGAGGATCTTGATCGTGAGGTACTCACGGCGTTCCCCCAGTACGTCTTTCATCTCCTTGCGGAGGACCCGGCCCGCTCCGTGATGTGGGTACACGACGCTGTCGCCGATCTCGAACTCGACGAACGGCAGCGGCGGCTTGAACTCTTCCTCCAGGTCCTCCACGTGCTCTTCCATTAGCTCTGTGATGGTGTCCTCCTCTTGTCTGCGGGGCGGGGCGAGGGCACCCGCGGTTTCACCTTTTCAGGACCCGTCGGTGAACGTCTGGTCACCGACCGGCCCTATGTCTGCAGGTATCGATCAACAAGGTTGATCTCCTGTTGACGACGAAGGCCCTCGCGGATGTCCTTCGCCCGGATCTCCCCGACCCCGTCCACTGTCTCCAACTCGCCGTCGGTCGCGGCGAGCAATTCCTCGAGTCCTCCAAACTCGTCGATGATCCGCTTGACGACCATCTTCGGCAGCCGCGGGATGCGGCCGAGAATCCGGATCCCGCGCGGCGAGATCGGGTAGTCGAGGCTGTTCAGCTTGCGGTCATAGCCGAGCAGTTCGGCCAGCGTGCCGAAGTCAAGAAGGTCCTGATGGGGCAGCCGCACCAGCTGGTCGAAGCCCGCGGAGAACTCGTCGTCGACGTCGTCGACAAGGTAGTCGTGGACGAGCGCCGCCTTGTCCGCCGAAACCCCGACCATCGTCTCGTCGAGCTGCATCTCGATCAACCGACCCTCGGTTCCGAGCTCGACGATGTAACGCTCGATCTCGACGGCCATGCGGGTAACGAGCTCGGCCCGCTGCAGGACCGTGAGTACGTCGTGCAGCGTCGCTCCACCCTCGAACTCGAGCGCCGTCAGGCGGGTCGACACCTGATCGAGCCGGCTCCGGTATTTGTCCAGCGTCGCCAGGGCCTGATTGGCCTTGGCGAGTACGACCGGAATGTCCTCAAGGATGTATTTGACCCCGTCGACGTAGAGGGACACAACCTCGCGGCGCTCCGAGATCGCGACCACGAGCGAGTCGGTCTGTTTGGAGACCCGCTCGGCGGTGCGATGCCTGGTCCCCGTCTCCAATGTCAGGATCGTTGGATCCGGGGTGAGCTGGACGTTGGCCTGGGCGATCTTGGTTGCGTTGGAGCTGAGAACGATCGCTCCGTCCATCTTCGCGAGCTCGTAGAGCAGGGCCGGCGTGTAGTCGAGCTCCAGCTTGATCCCGCCGGAGAACAGGAACGCGAGCTCGTCGACGTCCCCGATCACGATCAGCCCACCGGTGTGTGCATGCAAGATGTTGTCGAGCCCTTCACGAAGCAACGTGCCGGGAGCGACCATCTCAAGCGCCCTCACCATCCGAGACTCTTGTCGAGTTTCGAGCTCATTGAGCTCTTCCCCGGATCGCGAGGCCATAAAGGAGATTTTACGCGCTATTGAATAACCAACGTCCCGCGGCGGAACCGCCGAGCGCTCAGGCTCCGGCGAGCGCGATCCGCTCCTGACGCAACGCCCTCCGGATCGCGTCGCGGAGCGTCGGATGGGCCTCCGGGCAGGCCACGGGCGCGAGCCCGAACTTCGCTGCTTCGGCGATCCGCCGGTCACTGTGACCGACGGCACGAAGCTCGCCGGTGAGGCCGAGCTCGCCGAAGCAGGCAAGCGGATGACCGGACGCCGAGGCCAGCGCGACGCCTCGCGCGGCACTCGCGACCGCGAGCGCGACGGCGAGGTCCGCGCCCGGCTCATCGATCCGGACGCCCCCGACGACATTGACGAACACGTCGGCCGAGCCGAGCCCGATCCCAGCGTGACGTCCGAGTACGGCGAGCACGAGCGCCAGCCGGTTGCGGTCCAGGCCGGTGACGACCCGGCGGGGAGGTTCGAGCTCGGACGGGGACACCAGCGCCTGCACCTCGACCAGCAGCGGACGCGAGCCCTCCATCGCGCACAGCACGACGCTGCCGGGGGCCCGCGTCGCCTCCGCGACGAATCGGGCAGAGGCGTCCACCACCTCGACGAGCCCGTGGTCGCGCATCTCGAAGACGCCGGCCTCGTTGGTCGACCCGAAGCGGTTCTTGATCGCGCGCACCGTCCGGTAGGTCCGCTCCCGCTCTCCCTCGAATTGCAGGACGCAGTCGACCAGATGCTCTAGCACCCGCGGGCCGGCCAGCGCGCCGTCCTTGGTCACGTGACCGACGAGCAACACCGCTGTCCGGTTCGCCTTCGCGACCCGCAGAAGCTCGGCGGTGACCTCACGGACCTGGGCGACTGAGCCCGCGGCGCCCTGTAAGTCGGCGCTGTGGATCGTCTGAACCGAGTCGATCACGCAGACCGCCGGCCGCTCGCGCTCGAGGGTTGCGAGAATCGTGTGCAGGTCGGTCTCGGCGATCACCGGGATCCGCAGCGGCTCGCCACTGGTCAGCCGCTGTGCCCGCAGGCGGATCTGCTCAGCAGACTCCTCCGCCGAGACGTAGAGCACCCGACTGCCGGCCGCGACCATGTTGGCGAGGGCCATCGTCGTCAGCGTCGACTTCCCGATCCCCGGCGAACCGCCGATCAGCACCATCGAACCCGGCACCAGACCTCCCCCGAGCACACTGTCGAGCTCGCCGATCCCGGTCGAGAGCCGAGCATGCTCGACGGCGGCGACGTCGCCCAGCGCGACCGGGCTCACCTCGCGGCCGGTGGCTTTCAGGCCACCGGCTCGCGACCCGGCGCTGGTGGCGCGCCGGACCTCCTCCACCAGCGTGTTCCACTCGCCGCAACCCGGGCACTGGCCGGACCAGCGCGGTGAGTCGTGGCCGCAAACGGAGCAGACGTGGACTGTGGTGGCTCGTGCCATCCCGTCGAGGCTATGCGATCGCCCCGACGGCACTCCCCGCGTTCGCCTGAAACCACTCACACGCGGCATCGCCAAGGCCAGCGCGCGTGTTTTTCCGCGTATTCCGACCCAAATCCTTCTCACTGGGCCCTGGCCACAGACCCGTGAGTACTTTTCCGCGCCGCTCCCTCTTCCGCCCGGCCTCTTCTTCCGCCCGGCTCACTTTTCCGCGCGGCTCCCTTTTCGCCCGGCTCACTTTTCCGCGCGGCTCACTTTCCGCACGGCTCACTTTCCCGCACGGCTGCGCCTACCGTCGCATCACGTCACCACTCGTCGACAGCGACGGGTCGCGAGCGACATTATGCGCGCCCGCGAACCCTCGCCTTACGCGCGCCACTTCCGTCGGCTGGACCTCTTGGCTCCCCAGGAGCTCGCGTCGGCACGCCCGCGCGCTGCGGGCAGCGCTGTCCGGCAGACCTAGTCCTCGTCGCCGGCGGGCTCGGATTCCTGCGAGTGGTCCGCCTCGCCGGCATCGTCGCCGTCCTCGGTGGATCCGCCGTCGGCACCGACTCCGACCGGGGTCGGCTTTGGCGCCGGCGCCACGATCGACAGCATCACCTCGCGCTCCTCCGGATCCTCCGGCGGCGCCGGCTCGACCAGGACGGTCGAGCCCTCGGGCACCTGCGCGCGCAGGACGAAGTCGGCCAGCGGGTCCTCGATGTAGCGCTGGATCGCGCGACGCAGGGGACGGGCGCCCATCGCGGGATCCCAGCCCTTCTCGACGAGCAGGTCCTTCGCCGGGTCGGACAGCTCCAGCTGGAGCTCCCGCTCCGCCATCGACTCACGAATTCGCCGGAGCAGCAGGTCGACGATCTCCTTGATCTCGACCTTGGCGAGCTTGTGGAAGACGATCACCTCGTCGATACGGTTGATGAACTCGGGCCGGAAGACGCGCTTGAGCTCGCCCATGATCCGGCCCTTCATGTCCTCGTAGGTGATGCCCGTCTCGTCGTCGCTGGTCGAGAAGCCGATCTGGAAGTTCTTCGAGATCTCGGAAGCGCCGATGTTCGACGTCATGATCACGATGCAGTGGCGGAAGTCGACGGTGCGGCCCTGCGCGTCGGTCAGGCGCCCGTCCTCCAGGATCTGCAACAGGATGTTGAAGACGTCGGGATGGGCCTTCTCGATTTCGTCGAGCAGCAGCACGCTATACGGCTTGCGGCGGACAGCCTCGGTGAGCTGACCCCCCTCGTCGTATCCGATGTAGCCGGGTGGTGAGCCGACCAGTCGGCTGACCGCATGCTTCTCCATGTACTCGGACATGTCGATCCGGATCATCGTGTCCTCGTCGCCGAACAGAAATTCGGCAAGCGTCCTCGCCAGCTCGGTCTTGCCGACGCCGCTGGGGCCGAGGAAGATGAACGAGCCGGTCGGTCGCTTCGGGTCCTTTAGCCCGGCGCGTGACCGGCGGATCGCCTTGGAGATGACTTCGACCGCGGGGTGCTGACCGATGACCCGCTTGTGAAGCTCCTCCTCCATCCGCATCAGCTTGGCGGTCTCGGCTTCGGTGAGCTTGAACACCGGGATGCCGGTCCACATCGAGACGATGTCGGCGATCTCCTCCTCGCCGATCGAGGGACGCTCGGTCGCCTCCCCGGCCTCCCACTGGTCGGCCAGCTCGCGCTTGCGCTGGGTCAGCCGACGCTCCTGGTCACGGAGGTTGGCGGCCTTCTCGAACTCCTGCGCGTCGATCGCGGCCTCCTTGGCACGCCGGGTCTCCTCAATCTCGTCCTCGAGCTCGCGGTAGACGGGCGGCGAGGTCATCGACTTGATCCGCATGCGCGAAGCCGCTTCGTCGATCAGATCGATCGCCTTGTCCGGCAGGAACCGATCGGAGATGTACCGATCGGCGAGGTCGGCGGCAGCGGTCAACGCCTCGTCGGTGATGTTCACCTTGTGGTGCTGCTCGTAACGATCACGCAGGCCCTTGAGGATCTGAACCGTCTCCTCGGTCGTCGGCTGATCGACGGTGATCTTCTGGAAGCGGCGCTCCAGGGCCGAGTCGCGCTCCAGATACTTTCGGTATTCCTCGAGCGTCGTTGCTCCGATCGTCTGCAGCTCGCCCCTCGCGAGTGCCGGCTTGAGGATCGAGGCGGCGTCGATGGCGCCCTCGGCCGCCCCTGCGCCGACGAGGTTGTGCAGCTCATCGATGAACAGGATGATGTCGCCGCGCTGGGTGATCTCCTTCATCACCTTCTTCAGGCGCTCCTCGAACTCACCGCGGTATTTGGAGCCCGCGACGAGCGCCGCGAGGTCAAGCGTGTAGATCTGTTTGCCCTTCAGCAGCTCGGGAACATCCGCATTGGTGATCCGCTGCGCGAGGCCTTCGACGACGGCGGTCTTGCCGACGCCGGGCTCGCCGACCAGCACCGGGTTGTTCTTCGTGCGCCGGCTCAGGATCTGCATGATCCGTTCGATCTCGGTCTCGCGCCCGACAACCGGGTCGAGCTTGCCGTCAGCCGCCAGCTTGGTCAGATTGCGGCCGAACTGGTCCAGCAGCTTCGATGACTTCTTGCCTTCGCCCTGGGGGGTACCGGCTCCCGCCGCGGCCGAGCCGCTGGAGCGCTGGCGCCCTCCCGGGCCGGAGAGCATCCGGATGACCTCGTTGCGAATCTTCTCGGAGTCGGCGTCGAAGTCCAGCAGGATCCGGGCGGCCACGCCCTCGTTCTCGCGAACCAGGCCGAGCAGGATGTGCTCGGTGCCGATGTAGTTGTGGCCGAGGCTGAGCGCCTCGCGCAACGCCAACTCGAGCACCTTCTTGGCACGCGGCGTGAATGGAATCTGACCGGACGTGACCTCCTCACCGGAGCCGACGATCCGCACGACCTGTGCGCGGACACGCTCGACGGTGATCTCCAGAGACTCGAGCACTCGAGCCGCCAGTCCCTCCTCCTCACGGAGCAGGCCCAGGAGGATGTGTTCGGTCCCGATGTAGTTGTGCTTCAGCGTTCTCGCTTCTTCTTGCGCCAGGACGACCACCTGGCGTGCGCGCTCTGTGAATCGCTCGAACATGGTGCAGTCTCTCGGGTGGCGGGGCTAGGACAGGTCGGTCGATTGCTGGTCCTGTACTGAAGGTCTCCCCGACATTCTAGTAGGGCACCTCCTGGCCACCCGATCGGCCGAGCACCGCGTTATGTGAGCGAGACGGCGTCGATCCGGAGCCATACCCCAGTCTAACAAGCAGTCTGAGCACCAACTTACGTCTAACAAGTGGTGCCCGGCGCCAACCCCCACCGGTACCCGCACGTTGCGCCTAAGGACATCGGTCCGCGGCGCGCCCTGTCGGAGGTCTGACGCAGGGCTGGCCCGTATCGTCTTGGCGGTGACGGAGCCGCAAACACCGACGGTTCGGGTCCTGCGGTCGCCGAGACGAAACCCGTCCGTGCGCGTAGCCGCTCCGGCCGCGACGACGGTCAACGCGCTGACTCGCGACGATCTTCCCCGGCGATCGCCGGGTCTGGCTGTGGTCGGCGCTCGTGATGCTCCTCCTGCTTGGGGTGATTGCGTACTCGCTGCTTGAACCGCGCCCGTTCTACACGGCGACGAATAGCGTCGGACCCCGAAGCGTCGTCGCGTCGCTGTCGAAGGGACAGACGCTGTGCATCCCGTCGGTACCGCTGCCCGGCGGCACCGGCCGGATCCGTGTGTGGTACGGCGCCACGGGCGCGCGTGCAGACGTCGCGATCAGGCTCGTCGCAGATGGCCGTACGGTCACGCGCGGCAGCACCAGCGCGATCCCGGTGCCAGCTGGCAACGGGGTGATCGCGCTTGATCCAGCGACTCCGGCGACGGCATCGACCCGAATCGTCAGCGTCTGCGCCACGCTCCGCGCCGGACAGCCGAATCGCCATCGGCGGATTTGCCGCGCTGCCGCCGAAGGCGCTGCACCCGACGATCGATGGCCGCCCGATCAACAGTGGCGTTTCGGTGTGGATGCTGCCCCCGGCCGGTGTCAAACGATCGTTGCTCAGCAACTGGTCGACGATCATGCGGCGGCTGACCCTGTTCCGTCCGGGGTTCGCCGGGATCGTGTTCTTTTGGCTCCTGTTCCTCGTCGGTCTGCCGTTGCTGTCGTATTGGGGGGTCCGGCTGCTGGCGGTCGCGAGCACCGCCGACCCGCGCCGGCTCGCGGTGGGACTGATGGCGGTCGCCGTGCTCGGGTCCGCGATCTGGGCGATCACGACGTTCCCGTTTGATTCGCCCGACGAATCGGAGCACTTCGCCTATACCGAGTCGCTGGTCGAAACGGGTCGTGCGCCTTCCGCGACCCCGAATGGCGAGTCGCCATACGCGACCGACGAGGCCTACGCGCTCGGCGCGATCGACCACTTCTCGTTCATCGAGTTCGATGACACCCGTCCGCCGTGGTTTGGACTCGACCAACGCGAGTACGAGAAGCTCGTAGCCCGCCTCCATCCGGTGCGCAACGACGGCGGCGGCGTAACGGCCGCCACCGGGGCGCACGCGCCGCTGTACTACTCGCTGCTGATCCCGGGATATGTGGCGGGCCGCGGCGGCGGCGTGTTCACCTCGCTGTTCTGGATGCGACTGACCTCGGCGCTGCTCGGCGCCATCGTCGTGCTGGCCACATTCCTGACGCTCCGCGAGCTGCTCCCGTCACGCCCCGTGCTCGCGGTCGCCGGTGGACTGCTCGTCGCCTTCCAGCCGATGTTCAGCTTCCTCGCCGGCGCCGTCAACAACGACAACGGCGTCAACGCGATGGCGGCCTTGGCGGTCTACCTGACTGTCCGGATTCTGCGCCGCGGCCCGACGCTTCGGGTCGGGATCGCGCTGGGGCTCGTGCTCGGCGTGATGCCGCTGATGAAGGGCACCGGGTTTGCGCTGTTTCCGGCGATCGCACTCGCACTGCTGGCGGCGCTGGTGCAGCGACGCTCGCGTACCGCGCTGCTGGGCGTGCTCGCCGCGGCCGCCGGCTTCGCTGATCGTGACCGGCATCTGGGCCCTGTTCGCACACCACTTCGACCGGGCCGTGCTGCCGCTACCGGCCGGCACGATCCCGTTCATCAGCAGTGGGTCGGGTGGCGGCACCAGCGCCAGCTCGGGCGGATTGGTGAACCACATCGTCTATCTGCTGGAGGTCTTCGTCCCGAAGCTGCCGTTCGCGTACCACCACTTCATCCACGGCTTCTGGCCGTTCGGCTTCATCTACATCGATCGCGGCTTTGCCGCGTTTGGCTGGTATGCGGACTTCTTCCCGCTGTGGGTCTACAACGTCGTGCTCTGGACGATGGTCGCGATGCGCCCTGCTGGCCGTGACGATGACCGTGATCCGGTGGGCAGGCGGTACGCCGCCGCTGGCGCGAGGTCCTGTTCCTGCTGCTTGTGATCGTGACCGTGATCGCCGGTGTCGAGTTCGTCTTTTACTCTCCCGCGCCACTACCCGCCGTCCAGCTGACGCCAGAGCAGGGCCGCTACGCGTTCACGGCGATCGTGCCGCTCGTCGGTCTGGCGCTATGTGGCCTGCTCGCGGTCAAACCCGAATGGCGACGGCTGTCGCCAGCGTTCTGGTCGGCGCGATGATCTGCTTCGGGGCTGCCTCACACCTCTTGTACCTGGCACAGACCTTTACCTAGAGGCTGGTTCCGCAGCTGCGGAGTCACCCGCCGAACCAGTGGATCAGCGGTCGGTGCGGCGCAGACCCAGGATTGAGAGCAGGAACGAGGTGAAGAAGATCTGGACCCCGATCACGATCAGCGTGGCGCCCAGCAGCGCCACCCGCTCCTGCCCGAGCGCCCCGAAGCCTGTGCCGATCCATCGGATCACGACCACCACCGCCAACGCCAGCCCGGCCGTAGCGACGGCCCCGCCCAGGGCCAACCCGTGTTCGAGCCGAAAGCGAGCGCGCATTCGGTCGAACCAAGGGTCGCGCTCGCCCATGAAGTAGGAACCGTAGGCGTGCGCGCACAGACCGAGGCCGAGGACCTGAACGCCGACGATCGCGAGCAGGCACCCCGCGATCAGCGTGTGCAGCAGCCACGGGCGGCCGAACACGTCGACATTCGCCATGACGGCGACGGCGATCAGTGCGCCCAGGGCGGACAGCAGCGCGCCAGGCAGCAGGAACAGGTAGTTGGGGCTGTGGACGAGTAGGAACCGCAGGTGACGCCAGCCGTCGCCGAAACTCGACAGCTTCGACTCTCCGCCCCTGGGGTGATAGACGATCGGAACCTGATCGATCCTGAGGTCGGCCTTCGCGGCGCGGATCACCATCTCCGAGGCGAACTCCATGCCGGTCGTCCGCAGGTCGAGCTGGGGCAGCACGTCGCGGCGGAAGGCGCGCATCCCGCAATGCGCGTCCTTGACGCCGGTGCGGAAAAGTACGTTGAGCACACCGGTCAGCGCCGGGTTGCCGACGTAGCGATGGAGCCACGGCATCGCCCCGGGTTCGATGTTGTCCATCCGGTCGCCCATCACCAAGTCGGCGCCCTGGTCGAGCCGCTCCACGAACCGAGGGATGTCCCCGAAGTCGTAGCTCAGGTCGGCATCGCCCATCACCAGATATTCGCCGCGCGCCGCCGCGAAACCAGCCAGGTAGGCGCTTCCATAGCCACGTTGCGGCTCGGACACGACCCGGGCTCCGGCGGCCGCGGCGAGCTCGGCGCTGCGGTCCTCCGACGCGTTGTCGACAACCAGCACCTCACCGGGGAGTCCGTTGTCGGCGAGTGCCTCGATTGCCCGCTCGACGCACGCGGTGACGTTGGCCTCTTCGTTGAGGCACGGGATCACCACCGACACGGTCGGACCGGCGCTGTCAGCTTCGATCTGGAAGTGGCGCTCCGACGTACTGCTCGTCATCGGAGCCGTCTCAGTCGGATCGCCCGTTGGTTCAATCCGTACGCCACGATCCGCTGAAACGTATCGAGAGCAGGGAAGTAGCGGGCCGGACACACACAAGATATAGACGAAAGCAGATGGGTCCGACGCCGTGTCAGGTCCCATCCCGGTAGCGGCCTCAGGACCTCAGTCACGCATCGCCGGGAACAGCACCACCTCGCGGATCGAATGCTTGCCGGTCAGGACCATCACGAGCCGGTCGATGCCGATCCCAATGCCGCCGGTCGGCGGCATCCCATACTCGAGCGCCTCGACGAAAACCTCGTCGTAGGGCTGTGCCTCCTCGTCGCCTCCGGCGGCCATCGCCCGCTGCTCCTCGAACCGCTGACGTTGGTCGTCGGGGTCGTTGAGCTCGCTGAACGCATTGGCGATCTCCATCCCGTCAACGAAGGCCTCGAACCGTTCGACCAGCCCCGGCTCGCTGCGGTGCCGCTTGGCGAGCGGCGACAGCTCGACCGGGAAGTCGAGCAGCAGGGTCGGGTCGGTCAGGGTCGGCTCGACGTGCTTTGAGACGAGTTCGTCGACGAGCTGCGGCCAGCTGTCGGCTTCGGGGACGGTGAGCCCGCGCTCGGACATCGCCGCAGCCAGCGAGCCGCGATCGGTGAACCGAGTGATGTCGACCCCTGTCCGCGACAGGATCGCGCCGGCCAGTGTCTCGCGCCGCCACGGGGCGTTGAAGTCAAATGGGCCCGCGTAGCCGGTCGCATCCGCGACGAACGAGATCAGCTCCTCGAACCGTCGTGGCCACATCGAGGTAGTCGGCATACGCCTCGTAGTACTCGATCACCGTGAACTCGGGGTTGTGGCGGGTGTCGA
The DNA here is from genome assembly GCA_963805095.1 of uncultured Solirubrobacterales bacterium. Taxonomy (GTDB): domain Bacteria; phylum Actinomycetota; class Thermoleophilia; order Solirubrobacterales; family Solirubrobacteraceae; genus Palsa-465. The sequence goes on along the minus strand of CAWDSW010000002.1, from coordinate 879,633 downwards.
CCCCCTCGTTGCGGAAGTTCTTGCCGATCTCATAGACCCGCTCGAGGCCGCCGACGATCAGCCGCTTCAGATACAGCTCGGTGGCGATCCGGAGGTAGAGCTCGCGACCGAGGGCGTTGTGGTGGGTCGTGAACGGCCTGGCGGACGCACCACCGTAGAGCGGCTGCAGGATCGGGGTCTCGACCTCGATGAACCCGTGATCATCGAGGTAGCGCCTGATCGCGGCGATCGTCCGCGAGCGGGTGATGAACAGCTCGCGGGCATCCTCGCTGGCGATCAGGTCGAGCTCGCGATGACGGAAGCGCGTCTCGACGTCGCTCAGACCGTGGTGCTTGTCCGGTGGAGGTCGCAGCGACTTCGCCAGGACCGCGTAGGCGGTCACGCGCAGGGTGAGCTCACCGCGCTTGGAGCTGAAGGCTGTCCCGTCGACTCCGATCAGGTCGCCGAGGTCGAGGTCCAGGAGCGCCGCCATCCCCTCGGCTCCGAGCTCATCGACGCGCGCCTGGAGCTGGATCCGTCCAGAGCGATCGACGAGGTCGAGGAAAGCCATCCCTCCCTGCCCGCGGCGAGCGGACAGCCGACCGGCGACGCGATGCCGGATCTCGGTCTCATCCCCTGGCTGGAGGCCCTCGTGAGCGGCTCGCACCGACGCGATCGACTCGACGCCCTCGAACTCGTGCGGAAACGGGTCGACGCCGCTCGCGCGTAGCGCGTTCAGCTTTTGGCGTCGCGCGGCGAAGACGTCGACCGGCTCATCCCGGTTGGTCGTCATGGTCGTACGGGTGGTACCACCTGGAGCCCGCGCGTTGGGCGCGTCAGCCGACTTCGATCTTCTGAATCGTCAGCTTACGCTCGCCCCTGGGCGTTGAGAAGACGACCTCGTCGCCCTTGCGGTGGCCGACCAGAGCCTTTCCGACCGGCGACTCGTTGGAGAGCTTCATCTCGGCCGGACGAGCCTCCGCGGACCCGACGATCGTGTATTTGAGCTTGCCGCCTTCGGCATCGACGACGTGCACGGTCGTACCGACCCTGACGATATCCGTGTCGAGATCCGAGGCGTCGATCACGGTCGCGGACCGGAGCTTCTCCTCCAGTTGCGCGATCCGGGCCTCCAGCATTGCCTGCTCGTTCTTGGCGTCGTCGTACTCGGCGTTTTCGCTGATGTCGCCGAACTCGCGCGCCTCCTTGATCCGGGCGGCTACCTCGCGACGACGTATGGTCGACATGTGCTCGAGCTCCGCCTTGAGGTTGACGAGCCCTTCGGGAGTGAGAATGACGTCCTTTGGCATAAGCGGACCAGGTTGTGGGGTTACAGAGCAAAAAACCCGCGCGTCAGGCGCGAGTTCTCGAACGGCCGCGGAAGTATAGACACCGTGGCGAGCAGCGCCCGCACCTCCGCGAGTGACCCGGACTGCTGCAGCGCGCCCTGCAACGCCTTCTGTTGGGCCCGCGTGCCGCCGAGTCGTTCGAGGTACCACGGGTAGAACTTGCGCAGGTAGCGATTCGCGCGCTCCTCGCCGAGGTGCTCGACCGCCCGATCCAGGATCCACGACAACTCGCCGAGGATCTCCTCGCGGCTCGGTTCCTCGTCGCTGGACGCCAGGAGCTGCTGAAACAGCCACGGGTTGCCGAGCGACCCGCGCGCCAGCAGCACCGCATCGGCGCCCGTCTGCTCAAACGCGGCCCGCGCCAGCTCGGCGCTGCGCAGGCCACCCGAGATCAGCACCGGAACCGGTAACTCGGCAACCAGCTCGGCGGCGAGTCCGTAGTCGGGCGTCCCGGAGTGGCGCTGCGACGCATGCCGGGGATGGATCGATAGCCCCGCGACGCCGCCCCGCTCGGCAAGTTCGCGGGCGACGCGAACTCCCTTGGTGTCGCCCGGCCGCAGACCCGTTCGGAGCTTGACCGTGACCGGCAGTCCGCTTCCGCGCGCCGCCGCGCGGGCGACCGCCACCGCCCGGTCGGGATCGTCGAGCAGTGCCGCGCCGGCGCCGGTCTTGCAGATCTTCGGGACTGGGCAGCCCATGTTGATGTCGATCAGATCGGCTCCGGCCTCGGCGACGCGCTCCGCCGCCGATGCCATCACCTCGGGGTCGGCGCCGAACAGCTGGACCGCGACAGGGTGCTCATCGGGGTGGATTCGCAGCAGCTCATCACACGTCCTGGCGTTGCCGTAATGGACCGCAAAGCTCGAGACCATCTCGGACACCGCCAACCCGGCTCCGTAGCGCTTGGCCTGCAGTCGTACGAACCAGTTGCCGATCCCCGCCAGGGGGGCCAGAACCACGCGGTTGGGGATCGTCAAGCCACCGAGCGTCCATTGCTCGGTGAGAGATTTAGCGTCCATCTGGAAATCAGGGTGTTGCCGGGTCGGCACGGTGACCATCGCGTTCATGGTACGAATCGGCGCATGGATATCGCCGACGTGCTCGAGCCCTGGATGCAGATCATCCGCGAGCAGGTGCCCGACCTGGAGCTATTCGACGCGCACACCCACCTTGGCGAACACGACCCGGACGGGAGACGACAGAGCTCCGACGAGCTGCTCGCGATGCTGCGCATGGCCGACGCACGCGGCTGCTTCGTCTTCCCGATGCACGAGCTCGACGGCTACACGCCGGCCAACGACATGGTGATCGCGGAGGCGGCTCAGGCGGACGGGATGTTCGTTCCGTTCTGCCGCGTCAACCCCCACGATCACGCGGTTCGGGAAGCCGAGCGCGCGCTCGCGGCCGGAGCGCAGGGAATCAAGCTGCACCCGCGCGCCGAGGAGTTCACGCTCGATCACCCGGCGGTGCGATCGCTGTTCGCGCTGGCGCACGAGCGCTCGCTGCCGATCCTGATACACGCCGGTCGCGGGATCCCCGCGCTCGGCGTGCACGTGGCCGGCTACGCGAAGGAATACCCGGGCGCACGCGTGATCCTCGCTCACGCCGGCGTCAGCGATCTCGCCTGGATCTGGCGAGCGGCCGCCGAACTCCCGAACCTGCTGTTTGACACCGCCTGGTGGATCGGGCCGGATCTGCGGACCCTGTTCACGCTCGTGCCACCGGGGCAGATCCTGTTCGCCTCCGACGCACCGTACGGACACACTGCCGTCGGGGCTGCCCTGCAGTTCCGGGTCGCGCTGCAGGCCGGGCTGTCAGCCGAACAGATCCGCCTGATCGCCTTCGGCCAGTCGCTCCGGATCGCAACCCGTGAGCCGCTGGAGCCGGCTGGACCGGCGGTCGGCGAGCACGACGCTGCCTCGCACGTCCTGCTGGATCGCGTCGCCGAGCTCCTCCAGCTCAGCACGATGCTGTCGATGCGCGGCACCGATGGCGATGAGATGCTGTCGCTCGCGCGGCTCGCGTGCGAGGTCCCCGACGAGATCGACGACGCGCCCGTCTTCGCGGCGATTCGCTCGCTGCTCGATGCGTTCGACACGATGACGATCGCGGATCCCGACGACCGCCGTCGGCTGACGCTGCTGATGATGGCGTCCGCCGTCGCCCGTACGCCCGACGTTCCCGTCCCGGCTTCACGCAACTCCTGAGCTCGCACTGATGCTCTCGGTAGTTGTGCCGGTCAAGGATGGCGGTGTGGACCTTCAGCGCTGTCTGGGGGCGATCTGCAGCCAGAACATCGCCGAGGACGTCGAGATCATCGTCGTCGACTCCGGCTCGACCGACGACAGCGTCGCGATCGCCCGCGAGCATGGCGCAACGGTCATCGACATCGCCCCAGGGACGTTCACGCACGGCGGCTCGCGCAACCTGGGAGCGTTGCGCGCACGGGGTGAGGTGCTGGTGTTCATCAGCCAGGACGCATACCCTGTCGCCGACGATTGGTTGGAGCTGCTGAGCGCGCCGCTCCGTGAGGACGAAACCGTCGCGGGCGTCTATGGACGTCAGCTTCCGCACGACGGAGCCAGCCCGCCGGAGGTGTACTTCCTGGACTTCCTGTACGGCCCGCGCGCTCGGCGCCAATCAGCGAGCGGCGTCGCCGAGGTCAGCATGGACACGACGCTGTTCTCGAACGTCAACGCCGCGATCCGCCGCCGGCTCTGGGAGGAGTTCCCGTTCTCCAGCGACATCGTCATGAGCGAGGATCAAGAATGGAGCCGGAGCGCGATCCTGGCCGGCCACAGCCTCGTGTACGAGCCGCGCGCGGCTGTCCGCCACTCCCACAACTACACGCTGGTCGCGGCCTTCCGCCGCTTCTTTGACTCCGGAGTGTCGTCGGAGCGCGCCTACATGGCCGACAACGCCGAGTCCGGGAAGGTCCTCCGACGCAGGGCGCTCGCGTATGGCTGGGGCGAGCTACGGTGGCTCTGGCAGACCCACCAGCGGGCTTGGATCCCTTACGCCGCCGTCTACGAGGCGGCGAAGATGGTGGGACTGATCGCCGGGATCAACCACCGCCGGCTACCGGTCGCGGTCAAGCGCCGCTTCAGCGCACTTCCCGCAAGCGTCGGCGGCCAGGAACGCCGCGGCGCACCGCGCTAGTCGACGGAGTTGTTCCGCTCCCAGATCAGTCGCAGCCCAGTCAACGTCAGGAAGTCATCGACCTCGTCGATCGTCTCGCGGATGTAGGGCACCAGCGCGCGGGCCAGGCCACCGGTCGCGATCACGGTGATGCCGTCGCCGAGCTCGTCGCGGAGGCGGCGGACGATCCCCTCGACCTGCCCGGCGAAGCCATAGACGATCCCGCTGCGGATCGCGTCGACCGTCGACTTGCCAATCAGGCCCCGGGGCTCTGCGAGCTCCACCTTCGGCAGCTTCGCCGCCCTGTCGTAGAGGGCGTCGATCGAGATCTCGGCTCCGGGCGTGATGATGCCCCCGAGATATTCCCCCGCCGCCGACACGGCGTCGTAGGTGATCGCCGTGCCAAAGTCGACGACGACGCAGGTGTCCTTGACGCGATCGAACGCGGCGACCGCGTTGACGAGCCGGTCGGCACCGACCTCGCGGGGGTTGTTGATCCGAATCGGCATACCGGTCCGGATCGAGGGTCCGACGACCAGCATCTGGTGGCCCAGATACCGCTCGGCCATCATCGTCCATTGGTCGTTCAGCTGCGGGACGGTCGAGGAGACAATCGAGCGGGAAATGTCGGTGAACCCGTACCCGCGTAGCGCCAGGAGGTTCGACAGCGCCGCCCCGAGCTCGTCCTGGGTCGAGTCGCGTACGGTCGCAAACCGCCAGTGCTCCTGTACCTCCTCGCCGGCGCCCTCAAAGATCCCGAAGTGGGTCTGCGTATTTCCGACATCGACGACCAGCAGCTTGCCGTGGTGACCGGGGGTGCTCATCTCTCCCGACTATATGAGCCCAATCCCGAGACAGCCTAAGGGCCCGACCGGGGCGTCCGGGTCCCCGCAAGAGTTACCCGCAGCGGCGGCCCGGCGACGCGCACGGACTGCCCGGCGCCGAGGGCGGCGAGCGAGCCCGAAAGCCGCTCGCCGCCGGGTAGCTCCAGATCTCGGTCGAGTTCGAGCAGCGGCACCAACACGAAGCGCCGGCTCGTGACCTCGGGGTGCGGCAACGTCAACCGCTCGGACCGGTAGCGGAAGTCGCCGAGCAGCAGCAGATCGACGTCGAGCACGCGCGGGCCGTGGCGGACGCCGCCGGACCGGCGACCCACCTCGCGTTCGACCTCCTTGCACGCCGCCAACAGCGCCGCCGGCTCGTGTGCCGTCTCGATTCGAATCGCGGCGTTGAGGAACTCGGGCTGGTCGAGCACGAGCCCAACCGGCTCAGTGTCGTAGACCGACGATGAGGCGAGCACGCGGACGCCGTGCTCGGGGAGGCGCTCAACAGCCGCCTGCAGGTGCGCGCGGCGGTCGCCGAGATTCGACCCCAGGCCCAGGTAGCCGCGGCTCAGCACGGCCCCGGTCACGCTTCGCGCCAGACCTCGACCGAGACCTCTCCGACGGGAAGCGCGATCGGCGGCTCCGGCTTGGCTGCCTTGACCCAGACCGCGTGGGTCTCGTAGCGCTCCAGCAGGTGGTCGGCAACGGCCGTGCAGAGACGCTCGAGGGTGCGGTAGCTGCGCTGCTGGGCGACGAGCCAGACAGCGTTGCAGACCTCGCCGTAGTCGACGGTGTCCTCGATCCGGTCGGTGATCGTCGCATCGGTGTGGCCGACATCGAGCCGGATATCGATCAGCAGTCGCTGTCCGACTTCCCGCTCTGCCTCGGTCACGCCCATCCGCGTGTACAACGACAGGCCGCTGATCTCGATCGTCACCTCGGGCTCGGGGTGGCCCTCGTCGTCCTCGTCGTCGCCGACCTCTTCGAGCTCGTCGTCGGGCTCGAACCCCTCCGGTTCGTCGGCGTCGTCGCCGTCGTCGGGGTCGTCGGGGTCGATCACGAAGCGACCGTAGCAGCAGCGACGGTGAGCGCGTCGATCACTGGCGCGACCTCGTGGACGCGAAACACCCGAGCGCCGCGCTCGTACGCGAGCACATTGGTGGCGACCGTCGCCGCGAGCCGATCGGACGGATCGGTGCGGCCGGTCAGCCTCCCGAGAAAGCCCTTACGGCTCGTGCCGATCAGGATGGGAGGGCCGATCGCAACCAGCTCCGGCAGCCGGCGCAGCAGCTCGAGATTGTGCTCCGTCGTCTTGCCGAATCCGATTCCCGGGTCGAGCAGGATCCGATCCTCGGCAACGCCATGGTCGGTCGCGAAGCGCAGTCGCTCCTCGAGGAACCGCTTGACGTCGGCGACGACGTCGTCGTAGCGAGGGTCGCGCTGCATCGTTCGCGGGGTGCCGAGCATGTGCATCAGGCACAGCTGCGCTCCGTGCTCCCCGACGAGCTCGGCGATCTCGGGCGCCGCCCGCAGCGCGGTGACGTCGTTGACCATCGTCGCACCCGCCTCGAGCGCGGCCGCCGCGACCGGCGCCTTGGAGGTGTCGATCGAGATCCGGACCCCACCCGCCCCCCCGGTGCCCGACGCGACCAGGCCCTCGACCACCGGTAGCACCCGGCGCAGCTCCTCGGCGACCGAGACCGGCTCGGCACCGGGGCGGGTCGATTCGCCGCCGACATCGAGGATCGACGCGCCCTCGCGCTCGAGCTCGTGACCGTGGCGGATCGCCGCAACCGCCTCCAGGTACCGTCCGCCGTCGGAGAACGAGTCGGGGGTGACGTTGACGACCCCCATCAGCTCGAAGCTGGGCTTGGCCGCTGGCTCGGTCATGCGCTAGCCGTCCTCGTCGGGCCACCGGCCGGTGCGGGTGAACTCCTCGCGCGCCAGTTCCTCCTTCTCCCGATCGCGCGTGCTGTCGACGCTCATCCGCATCATCCAGTTGAGCAACCAGATCGCCAGCGCGATCAACAGCAGCGACACGCCAGCCGCCGACTCCAGCGATCGCCGATTGGCGATGTTCGTGTAGTGGCCGTGGCCGATCACGATCAGCACCACTCCGATCACCACCAACAGCAACGGCAATCCGTACCGCGCGATGAACAGCGCCGGACTTCTGGGCGCCCGGTTTGAGTCCTGGGGAGCCACCGGGGCGGCGTCGCGAGGCGTCAGCTAGGGGTTCGTCGAGGAACCCTATTCGGCGGTGCCGCTGGCAAAACCGGGCCGGGGCAGCGGCTTCGGCAGCTCCCGACCCGACCGCTCGGCGGGCGAAGGCGGCAGCGGAACCTGCGGCGGTGGTGGCGCCTCGGCACCGAACACTTCCTCCTCGGTGCTGCCCTCCAGCAGCGCCTCGAACTGCTCGCGCTCGATCGTCTCGCGCTTGATCAGGATCTCGGACAGCTTGCTGAGGTGATCGCGATGATCGGAGAGAATCGCCCGCGCCTGCACGTGCGCCGACTCGACGATCCGGCGAATCTCGTCGTCGATCTCGCGCGCGATCTCATCCGAGTAGTCGGGCTCCGCGCTGAACTCGCGACCGAGGAACGGCTGCCCGTGGTCGTGACCGAACACCCGCGGCCCGAGCTTTTCGGACATTCCGAAGCGCATCACCATCTGCTTGGCGGTGGCCGTCACCTTCTCGATGTCGTTGGAGGCGCCGGTCGTGATCTCGCCGAAGACGATCTCCTCCGCCGCGCGACCGCCGAGCGTCATCGCCATCGTGTCGAGCAGCTCCGCCTTGGTCGTCAGGAACTTGTCCTCACCGGGCAGCGAGATCGTGTAGCCGAGCGCCTGCCCCCGCGAGATCACCGAGATCTTGTGGATCGGATCGCTGTTGGGCAGGAAGTGTCCGACGATCGCGTGGCCCATCTCGTGATAGGCGGTGATCTTGCGCTCGTTGGAACTCATCACGCGGGTCTTCTTCTCGGGCCCGGCGATCACGCGCATGATCCCCTCTTCGAGCTCGATCTGCGTGATCTCACGCTTGCCGTTGCGGGCCGCCAGCAGGGCCGCCTCATTGACGAGGTTCGAGAGATCTGCGCCGGTGAAGCCCGGGGTCTGGCCGGCCAGCGCGTCGATGTCGATCTCGCGCGCCAGCGGCTTGCCGCGGGTGTGGACCTCGAGGATCTTCTTGCGGCCCAGGCGGTCGGGCCGGTCGACGACGATCTGGCGGTCGAAGCGACCGGGGCGCAGCAGCGCCGGGTCGAGGATGTCCGGGCGGTTGGTGGCGGCGATCAGAATGATGTTGTCCTTCATCTCGAAGCCGTCCATCTCGACGAGCAGCTGGTTCAGCGTCTGCTCACGCTCGTCGTGACCGCCGCCGAGGCCGGCGCCGCGATGGCGGCCGACAGCGTCGATCTCATCCATGAAGATGATGCACGGCGAGTTCTGCTTGGCCTGCTCGAACAGGTCACGAACGCGCGAGGCGCCCACGCCGACGAACATCTCGACGAAGTCAGACCCCGAGATCGAGAAGAACGGCACGCCCGCCTCGCCGGCGACCGCGCGCGCCAGGAGCGTCTTACCGGTGCCCGGTGGGCCGTACAGGAGCACGCCCTTGGGGATCCGGGCGCCGAGCGCCTGGAACTTCTTTGGGTTCTCGAGGAACTCCTTGATCTCGTGTAACTCCTCCACCGCCTCGTCAACGCCCGCGACATCGCGGAACGTGATCTTCGGCGAGTCCACCGACATTCGCTTGGCGCGAGATTTGCCGAACGACATCACCTTCGAGCCGCCGCCCTGGACCTGGTTCATCAGGAAGATCCAGAAGCCGATGAAGATCACGAACGGGAGCAGATAGGTGAGCAGCGAGAGCCACGCGCTCGAGGACTTGTCCTGGACGTTGACCGAGTTCGCGCCGTCGTACTTGATCGACTGCTGGACGATGTACTTGGACATGCTGTCCGGGTAACCGACCGTGTACTTCGTGCCGTCCGTCAGCGTCACAGAGGCGCTGTTGTCCTTCTGATCGAGCGACAGCGACTTGACATCGCCCCGGTTGACCTGCTGGACGAATTCACCGAACGTCGTGGGCTGCTTGCTCTCGGAGTTGCCGATCAGCTTCTGTGCGAAGAAGGCAAGCACGACCACGATCAGGATCGGGAAGGCTGCGCTCTTAAAGAAACGGCTCATATTCGGATTCCTCGCTCCCAGCAGCGGCCGCGGTGACTCGGCTTAAGGTGGGAAAGAAGACCAAGCGTAGCATTAGAAATTCCCCGTAACGTAGGGTCATCCCGGCGAATCAGCGGGCGTCTATTCCTTCAACGTCGCGACAAACGGCAAGTTGCGATAGCGCTCGTCCTGGTCCAGTCCGTAGCCGACGACGAACTGATCGGGGATCTCGAAGCCGACGTAGCGCAGCCGCAGGTCGACGTTGCGGCTCCCGGGCTTGATCAACAGAGCGCAAACCTCGAGCGAGCGTGGGTTGCGTCCGGCGAGGCTGCGGAGGAGGTATTTCAACGTCAACCCGGAGTCGACGATGTCCTCGACGATCAGCACGTCACGCCCCTCGATCACAGCGTCGAGGTCCTTCAGGATCCGGACCACGCCCGAGGACTTGGTCGCCGATCCATACGACGCCACCGCCATGAAGTCAACTTCGCAGGGGACCGTTAACGCCCGCATCAGGTCAGCGACGAAGAAGACGGCGCCCTTGAGCACGCCGATCAGGACCAGGTCAGCGTCCCTGTAGTCACGCGAAACGTCCTCCGCCAGCTCACCCACCCGGCGGGCGAGGTCGTTGGCAGGAACGAGCACCTCGCCGATCGCGTCGTCCTCGGGGGTCACGTTCCTCGGATCTTATTTGGGTTTGGGTGGATGGTGGACGGTGCCGCGGCCGCCATCGGATGGACTCGGTGACCTCTCGACGCTACGTCGGCGGCCGGCGGACGGGCTCCGGGTGAAGGAGAGAACCCCTTTCGTCACGACAGCGCGGATTCCATTGGGCAGGTCAAGCGCCCCCGTGCCGCTGTCGCGCAATGCCAGGATGTCGTCGAGCCGCCGCGCGGTCCCCGGCGCCGGCCGTCCCGCCGCGTCGTCGGCCAACCGCTGGACGACCAGACGCCCGAGCGCCGGAGGCAGCCCCCGCAGCTCCGTCATTGAAATCTGCGGCTCGCAGCCCACGATGTCGTCGACGATCTCGTCGAGCACCGCCGCCTCATCACGGAGGATCTCCGCGAGCGCCAGGACGTTGCGTTCGGCGCCCGGGTGGATCTCGCGCAGCGCCGGGACCAATTTCCCGCGTACGCGCCCGCGCGCGTAAATCGTGGAGTCGTTTGTCTCGTCCTCGCGCCACTGCAGGCCGTGGGCGCGGCAGTACGCGGCGGTGTCGGAGCGCGTGAACCGCAGCAGCGGGCGGATCAGCGCGCCTTCTCGCGCCCGCATGCCGAGCAGCGCCCGCCTGCTCGGCGACGACGCCAGCCGGTAGAGGATCGTCTCGACCTGGTCGGTCGCGGTGTGGCCGGCGGCGACGTCGGCGCCGCCGCGCACGGTCGCGAGCTGGGCGGCGGCTCCGTACCGGGCGTCGCGCGCCCACGCCTGGAGATTGCCCAGCGTCGGCGCTCCGGGGTGGCGCACGGTGAGCTCCACCCCGAGCCGCTCGCAGAGCGCGACGCAGTAGTTCTCGTCCGCCGCCGCCGCATCGCGCAGGCCATAGTTGACGTGAAGAGCCGTCACTGCCGTGGTGCCGGCGATCGCCACAGCGACGTCCAGCAGACAGCTCGAATCCCGCCCTCCGGACAGCATCACCACCACCGCACGGCCCGGCTGAATCAGTGCATCTGAGCGGACCGCGGCGATCAGCTCGTCGGGATCAGTGGCCTCCGGTTCCGCAGGCTCGGTCATCGTGGTGCAGTGGCGCGGAAGATTTCGATCGGCGCTGCGAAGCCGGGGAGCCGGGCCTCGTCGATCCTCTCGAAGGTCAACTCGTCGCGGGCGGCCTCGACGACTTGCCGCGTCACCAACACCTCGCCCGGGCCCGAGCGTGCAGCAACCCGGCTCGCCAGGTTGACCGCGCGGCCGTAGTAGTCACCGTCCCGGTAGAGCGCGTGACCACGGTGGATGCCGATCCGCGGCAGCGGCTGGCCGCGTCGGCGCCGCTGGCGGCGCTCGACCTCGACGGCCCATCTGGACAGCGCGGCGGCATCGGCGCCGACGATCATCACCTCGTCGCCAATCGTCTTGATCACCCGGGCTTCGTCGGGGAGCGTCGAGGTCACGAGGGCGAGGAACCGCTCGACCGCATCGATCGCCGTCAGCTCTCCCTGCTCCTCGATCAGCTGCGTGTAGCCGGCGAGGTCCACGAACGCGACCGTGACGGCGACCCGAACGCGTCCGCCGTCGTCATGTTCGGGCGTGAGCTCGGCCTCCATGTGCCCGATCACATCCTGATCGATGAATTGGGCGAGCAGCCGCCGATGAAGCTCGTCGATCATCAACGCCGATAACGGAAGGACGTCGCCAACCAGGTCGGTCAGCTCCTGCGCCATCTCGTCGGCGTCCGAGCCGGCTCGCATCAGCGGCTCGTGCACGTACATGTGCACGAGTCGCACCTCGGCGTCGGCGATCTGCCCGATCGCGTGCCCGTAGATCCGGATCAGCTGCAGGATCGCCTCGATCGGGAAGCCGGCGTCGATCGCGGCGGCGACATAGCGCAGCAGCCGCACATCTCCATCGGAGATCGGTTCCCCGCGGCGCATCCCGAGCGCCTGCGTGACCAGAGTCACGACCGGTGGCTCGAGCCCGACTTCGGCGGCCGCCTGACGCGGCGTCCTCGAGGCGCCTTGGTCGCCGAACAACTCGAGCACCTGCCCGAACGCCAATCGACCCTCGTTGGTGGCGGCCTGGATCCGCTCGAGCGTGTAGCCCCGCTCACGCAGGCGCGCGACCATTCGCGCCTTGCCGAGCGCCGCCGGTGTCCATTTTCCGGCGTACTCGGGGATAACCCCGGCCACAATCCAACGGCGGAGCGTCCCCGTGGAGACCCTAACCGCTGACGCCGCCTCGCCCTGGGTCACGAGGCGAGTGTACGGGGCATACCGCCTTTCTCCCGCCCCTCGCTGCAGGAGCTAGCGGCGGTTCGCTCCCGCCGCGGTTCTCTTCCGCCGCGCCGAATGAGTTAGTCGCTCTCTGACCCTCCGGTCCCCAGCGACGCCTCGATTCGGCCCAGTGCCGCCTCGATCGCATCCAGGCGAGCGCTCAGCTCGATCCTCGGCCCGAGCTTGTCGAGCCGGCCGGCAACCTCATCGATGCCGTCCTCCAGGCCCTCGAGGCGCTGCGAAACACTTCGAAGGCGACGGGTCAATCGCTCGATGTCACTCGCCGATGGCAGGTTGAGCGCACTCATCGCGACCTCCTGAGCCCGGGCCGCGCGTTCCCGCGTCTCGAACACGGCCGACAGCGCTCCCGTCACCATCGGATGTTCGAGCAGGTCCTGGGCAAGCTTGCCGATGTCCTCACCCCTGCCGACGCCCCGGAATCGCTTCTCGTTCTCGCCACCCGCCGCGGCGTCCTTGCGCTTAGGGACCGCGCTGGCGTCCTCGGGCTGCCCTGCGTCGGTTGCATCCTCCGGCTCGTCGGCTTCGGTCACGTCCTCAGGCTCCTCTGCCGCGATCTCATTCTGCGGCTCCGGGTTGTCGTCGCCGGAGGGCGTCGCGCCCTCGTCGTTCGGCGATTTGCGGGCGTCTGACATCAACTCAGAGTAGCGCCGAGGGGGCGCGGTCAGGTTTCGATTGAAACCTCGTCCCGTGCGACTGCTTGGGCAGGGTCCAGGGCTGCCCTGAAGACGAACACCCGCGGAGACTCTCCAGGTAGCCTCCACGAGGGTGGTGGACACTCTGCCCGACAGCGTTCAGCCGTACCCGAACATCTCGTCGAAGGCGTACGAGCATCCGGCCGATCGCGCCGCGACCGCCGCTCTGAAGGCGATCCCGATGCTCGATCCGCTTGTTCGCAAGCTGATCGAATGGCGCTACGAACGCGCGATGCGCCAGGTCTATCTAGGGACCTCGGTCAAGGTCTCGGAGCGCCAACTCCCCGAGCTGTGGGCCTCGCACAGGGCGGTCTGCCGGATCCTCGATCTCGAGGAGGTCTACGACCTGTATGTGACCACTCCGGTGCTCGGAGGCGGGGCCACGATCGGATCCGAGAAGCCGATGATCGTGCTCGACTCGATCGTGCTCGACCGGCTCGAGGCCGGCGAGCAACGCGTGGTCGTCGCGCATGAGCTCGGGCACATCCTGTCCGACCACATCGTTTACACGAGTGCGCTCAACATCCTGCTCAGCGTCGGCGGCTCGATGCCGCTGTTCTTCGGGATCCCGTTCAGGGCGGTTCAGGGGGTGCTGCTCGAGTGGTACCGGGCGGCGGAGCTGAGCTGTGACCGAGCCGCGACGCTGGCGGTTCGCGATCCCCAGATCGTCTGCCGGACGTTGATGGTGATGGCCGCCGGAATGTCCTCCGACCGTCTCGACGTCGATGCCTTCATGGCGCAGGCGCTCGAGTACGAGAGCTGGGATGACCCCAGCGATCGGGTCCGGCGCTTCTTGAACGAACTCGGCGGCACCCATCCGAACGCGGTCAGGCGCGTCTCAGAGGTGATGAAGTGGGTTCAGAGCGGCGAGTACGACCGGATCCTGCGCGGCGAGTACCGGACCCGGGACGAGCAGACCGACGCCCGGGCCGAAGCCGGCGACGCGATGGACTTCTACGCCGAGCGCTTCCGCGCGAGCCTGCATGATCTCGGCGAGAACGTCACGAGCCTCGGCAACCAGGTCGGCGGGGTCGCCGAGCAGGTCGCCGACTGGCTGCGCCGGCGCGGCAGCAGCTCCTGACCCAGCTGGCCGGTCGGCAGCGCCGGCGCGGCAACTCTGACGCACGCGGGGCCGACCAAAACCCGGCAAGCGAGCAACTCGCGGAAGGGGGTTGCCGGATTCGCGGTCGCCCAGCGACCAATTCATGGAGACCTGCTCTCCCTCAGGCGTCGTTCTCCGACTTTTGGTCGCTTCCGACAGGGATCTTCGCTTGACGGGCGATAGTTCGCGATATATCTTTGACGCATCTCGATAGATTGGAGGACACAGATGCACCGAGATGACGAATTTGACGATCGGGTCTACATCCGCAAGCGCTACCGCGGCGGCCCGTTCGGTCCCGGCTCCTTCGGTCCTGGAGGCTCCTTCGGCCCCGGCGGCCGCGGGGGTCCGTTCTGGGCGAGTCGCGGTGGCGGGCGACGCCGGCGCGGCGACGTCCGGCTCGCACTGCTGATGCTGCTTTCGCTCGACGGCCCGGCCAACGGCTACCAGCTGATGCAGGGCCTTGAGCAGCGCAGCGATGGAAACTGGCGTCCGAGTCCCGGCTCGGTCTACCCGGCGCTGTCGCAGCTGGAGGACGAGGGACTGATCCGGTCCGTCCAGCGCGAGGGCGAGACGGGCAGGACGTTCGAACTGACCGACGCCGGTCGCGAGCACCTGCAGGAGCGCGGCGAGGAGCGGCCCCCATGGGAGACGCCCGAGGATCAGGAGCAGAACCCGCGGTTTGCGTTGCGTAACGCGATGATCAGCACCGTCAAGGCGACACATCATCTGGCCCACGACGGTGACTCGAGTCAGATCGAGGAAGCGACCAAGATCCTCGATCAGGCTCGCCGTGGGCTCTACCGACTGCTGGCGGACGACACCGAGCGATAACCGAGCTGACCTTCGGATCAATCAAGCGACCAACGGGAACATCCCCGCGGTCGCTGGTTCACCGCCTGTTCACAAGATCGCTCCGACGTTAGCCGGGCTCATCATCGCGAATCGAGTAGAGCGCGAAGCCTCTCTGCTCAAGATCGTCCACCAAGGAACCGACCGCGGCCCGCTGCTCGGTATCGGGCATCTCAGCAATGGCCTGCCAGGCGTGAGCGCCTTGCTCGCCGTGGCTTTTCAGTCCGGTGCGCAAGCTTTCGCCGAACAGCGCCATGGCTTTCTCGCGAGTCACCTTGGTCAACCTGTGAATCGCGTTCGCTGCCAGCTGGGCCGCTCCCGCATCCCCCGCCTTGGACTGGGCGTGGCCGATGATATCGAGCGGGTCGGGCGGTCGAACCGGCTCGTCTTCAGCAGGACGAACGCTCGCGCCGCAGCTCTGACAGCCCTCAGCCGCCGAGTCGTTGACCCACGCGCACCTTGGGCACTGCCATTGAATTCGATTGACCCAGCGCCCTGTCGGATCAGGCATCAGAAACCCCTCGAGCGGTCGTTCCGTTCGTCGTTACCCCAAGATGTCACGTATCCCATTCAGGCGCCGGGCTTCATGACGGTTTATTCACCATGGCGTAGACGCCGACCACGACGATCCCGACGACGATCACGGCGCACGCGAGGGCCAACACGTAGCCACCCAGCCGTGGTCCGCCGGCCTCGGTGACGCCCGTCCCGCTCTCGGCAGCATCCGTCCCGAGCCGATTGGCGAACTTGAGGCCGAGCAACAGGAATCCGAACGCGACGACGGCGCCGGTGCCCGCGACCAACACCACGGCGAAGATCTTCCACATCGCGTTCCAGTCGACGATCGGGTCTGCGAGAACGAACATCGAGCTCGTCAGGACAGAGCCGGGCTGGCGGCCGTCGCCCGCTCCGCCTCCAGCTGGGGCGTCACGTTGGTGCGGTCGAGGTCCTGCGCCGTGATTGGATTGCGCTTCGACAGGGTCCAAAGACCGGCGGCGATTGCCACGGCGAGCAGTGCGATCACGATTGCGCCCGCGGTGCTGTTGGTGCCGAACAGGTCCGAGATGTGCCAAGCCGCGAAAGCGACGACGGCTGCCGAGGGCAGCGTGATCACCCACGCGCTGACCATCTGTCCGACAACGGGCCAGTGGACGACTCCGCCCTGCTTGCCGAGACCCGAGCCCATGACGCCGCCGGAGACGACCTGCGTGGTCGACAGCGGATACCCATAGAAGGACGAGGCGAGGATCGTGGCCGCGCTGGACGACTCGGCCGAGAACCCCTGCGGCGACTCAATCGTCGTGATCCGATTGCCCATCGTGTTGATGATGCGCCAGCCGCCGGTCGCGGTGCCGAGCGCCATCGCGGTCGCACAGATGAGCTTGACCCACACCGGGACGGTGAAGTGCGCCGCGCTGATGTGGCCGGTAGAGACAAGGGCAAGCGCGATAACGCCCATCGTCTTCTGGGCGTCATTGGTCCCGTGGGCCAGCGAAACGAGAGACGCGGATCCGATCTGTCCGTATCGGTAACCGGCTCGTGCCTCGTCCTGGCCCAGGCGGCGGATCAGCAGGTAGGCGGCTTTCGTGGCAAGGAAAGCGGCGATCCCGCAAACGAAGATCGCGAGGATCCCCGGAGCCACGACCTTCTGGACGATCCCATGGACGCTCACCGCGGAGCTTCCCACCGACGCGAGCGCCGCCCCGACCAGCCCACCGATCAGGGCGTGGCTCGAGCTCGACGGAATCGTGAAGTACCAGGTGATCAGGTTCCAGGTTATGGCACCGACCAGTGCCGCTTCGACGACGAACAGGCCGTCAACGCCGCCGGTTGCCGACGAAGGCACGATGCCCTTCGCGATCGTGGTCGCGACGGCGATCGAGAGGAATGCACCGAGGAAGTTGAGCGCCGCCGAAATGAGAACCGCGACGATCGGCTTGAGCGCCCCGGTGGCGATCGATGTCGCCATCGCGTTGGCGGTATCGTGAAAGCCGTTCGTGAAGTCGAACGAGGCCGCGACCGCGATCACGATGATCAGGACAAGGGTCGTCGATCCCACGGCGCGAGCCTTTCACATCGGACCGCGGTGACAAGTGAATAACCTGTGAAAGCGAACGTCGATCTCGAAATTAGGTGTGGCACGCATGTCGTCGAGATCCCGCTGGCGATCCCGGGCCATCTAAGCTCCCGCGGGCGATGACCTATCAGCCACCCCAGGAGATCGTCGAGCGCTACGCCGGCCTGCTCGTCAACTATGCCCTTGGCGGCGGGGAGGGGATCGAGTCCGGGGACGTTGTCCTGGTCCGCGGCTCGGAGGACGCCAAGCCGCTGTTCGTCGAGGTCTGTCGGGCCGTCTGGCGGGCCGGCGGCCACGTGATCCAGCAGTACGAGCCGGCGGAGGACCGAGAGCAGAACCTGCGCAGGATCTTCTTCGAAGAGGCGTCCGACGCGCAGCTCGACTTCTTTCCCGCCGACTACCAACGTGGCCTGGTCGACCAGGTTGACCACCTCGCGTTCCTGTGGGCCGAACGGGATCCACGAGCGATGCGCGACGCCGACCCGCAGAAAATGATGCGTGCCCAGCGCGCGCTTCTGCCGCTGGTGCAGTGGCGCCAGGAGAAGGAGAACACCGGCGAGCTCACGTGGACGATCGGGATGTGGGGGACCGAAGGGATGGCGTCCGAGGCGCGGATGCCGCTCGAGGAGTACTGGCGGCAGATCATCGGTGCCTGCTTCCTCGACGACCCCGACCCGATCGCCAGATGGCGTTCCGTCGCCGCGCAGATCGACCAGTTCAAGGAGTGGCTGAACTCCCTCGCGATCGCGCGGCTGCACGTCGAGGGCGAGGATGTCGACCTGTGGCTGACGGTCGGCGAGCGGCGCCGTTGGCTGGGCGGGGGTGGACGCAACATCCCGAGCTTCGAGATCTTCACCTGTCCCGACTGGCGTGGGACCGAGGGCCGAATCCGGTTCAGCGAGCCCGTGTACTCAAACGGATCGCTGATCAGTGGGATCGAGCTTACGTTCGAGGGCGGCCGCGTCGTCAGCGCGACTGCCGAGGAGAACGAGAAACTGCTCACCGAGCTCGTCGGCGTCGAGAACGGAGACAAGGTCGGCGAGTTCTCGCTGACAGACGGCCGGCTGTCACCGATCCACAGGTTCATGGCCAACACGTTGTTCGACGAGAACACCGGCGGCCGGTACGGCAATACCCACCTCGCGCTGGGGCTGGGCTTCCCCGACGTCTACGACGGCGACCCGGCGACTCTTTCCGCCGAGGACCTGGAAAGGCTCGGCATCAACCAGTCAGCTGTCCATCAGGACATCGTCTCGACGACCGACCGAACGGTCACCGCGACACTCGCGGACGGCTCGCAGCGCGTGATCTACGCCGCCGGGCAGTTCCAGCTCGACTCGTAGCGTCGCGCACGCGCATTTGCGTGCGCGGTCGCTCACCGCAGGTCAGGCGCTGGCCGCCGCTGGGGCCGGTTGCTCGTGCCGCGGAAGCAGCGTTTCACGCGCAATCACCAGCCGCTGGATCTGGGCGGTGCCCTCATACAGCTGCAGGATCTTGGCGTCGCGCATCAGCTTCTCGATCTTGTACTCCTTGATGAAGCCGTAGCCGCCGAAGACCTGGACGGCGTCGGTGGAGACCTCCATCGCCGAGTCGGCCGCGAAGCGCTTGGCGTGTGAGGACTCGATCGTGTTGCGCTTGCCCTGGTCGAGCAGCGACGCGGAGTTCCAGGCGGCGAGCCGCGACAGATAGACCTTCGTCGCCATATCGGCGAGCATGAACTGGATCGCCTGATGCATGGCGATCGGGACGCCGAACTGAACGCGTTCCTTGGAGTAGTCGACGGCGAACTCCATCGCCGCCCGCGCCACGCCGGTCGCCATCGCGGCGACCCCTGGCCGGGTGCGGTCGAGCGTCATCATCGCCAGCTTGAAGCCCTTGTTCTCCTCGCCGACCAGGTGGTCGAGAGGGATCTCGACCTCCGGGAAACTGATCGTCGCCGTATTGGAGGCACGCTGACCCATCTTGTCCTCGTGCTTGTCGACAACGACGCCGGCGTCACGCGGAACGATGAAGCAGGAGATCCCGCGATGGCCCGCGTCCATGTCGGTCTTGGCGTAGACCGTGTACCAGTTCGCGTACGCGCCGTTGGTGATGAAGCACTTGGAGCCGTTGATGACCCACTTGTCGGCCTTGCGGGTCGCGGTCGTCTTCATCGCGGAAACGTCCGAACCGGCGTCCGGCTCGGTCAGGCAGAACGACGCCAGTAGGGGCGCCTCGCTGAGGCGGCCGAGGTACTCCTTCTTGAGCTCGTCGGAGGCGCCGAGGACGATCGGAGCTATCGCAAGGCCGTTGCACGACAGCGAGGTCCCGATTCCCGAGCAGCCCCAGGCGATCTCCTCCTCCATGATCACGCCGTCCAGCCAGCCGATCCCCGACCCGCCGTATGCCTCGGGGAGATGGCTGTTCATCAGCCCGAGCCCCCAGGCCTTCTCGACGATCTCTCCCGGCCACGTGGCGTCGCGGTCGTAATCCCATGCGACTGGGCGGATCTCCTTCTCGGCGAACTCATGCGCCAGTTCGCGCATCGCGAGCTGCTCGTCGGTGAGCGTGAAATCGACCACGGTGTCTGCTCCGCTTCGGAAGAGGTCTGGGCGATTGACTAGTCAGTCAACCCTGTGGAGCAGAGAATAGCGACCTCGATCGGCCCACGCGAGCCAGGCCTCTAAGGCGTAGGCTGCGGGCATGCCCGATCCGAGACGTATCCAGCTCGAGGACCTGGTCAATCGCCCGGGAACGTATTTCAACCCGCAGACCGAGGTCCTGATGGTCGTTGACGACTCGCCCGAGCTTGACAGCGAGATCTTCAACATGGAGGAGTTCGAAGGGGCCGACTGGGTTCAAATCTCCGATGAGGTTCCGGTCGACGAGGACCGCCGGGATGTGCTGCTCCAGGCGTTCCAGGTCCACTACCACCCGGGCGAGATGGTGGATAACGCCGACGACGAGCCCGACGACCTCGAAGAGGACGACCAGGAGGTCGGGCGCGAGTGATCAGCGTCCGTCAGTGGGCGCGCGTCGACGTCCCGTTGGACAGCGTGGCGCACTTCTGCATCTTCGCGTTGTTGCCCTCGGCGTTGGAGATGCATCGCGCGTAGGGGCTGAGCGTCAGCTCGGGAGGCCCGTGCGGCCTGGCGAGGGCTTTGGGCGGGGTCGTGTCCGTGGTTGGGGTCGTGCTAGCCCGGAGCTGCTCGGCGAGGGCAGCCAGTTGTGCCTTGAGCGCCGGGTACGGGTGGGCCCTGGTGGGCGCAACGATCGTCTGCGGCCGATTCAGATCGCTGTACTGGAGCGTCAGCGTGACCACGCGGGGCCCGCCTCCAGCCTTGCCGACGAGCTGGGCGGCCGCCGGGATCTCGAATGAGAGGATGAGCTTGCGCAGGATTTGATCTGAAGAACCGGTCCAGATGTCCGCGTACGGGTCGCGCATCCCGGCCGCAATCCGACGTTGGATCGGTGCCGGGATCTGCTTGGGCAACTGTCCGATCAAGCTCGACACCCCCAGCGAGGACGCTCCTGGCAGCAGCGTGCTCAGATCGGCGATGAGTCTGTCGGCGTTGACCCCGGCGTGAATCCGTGTGGTCGCGACGCCGCCGATCCGATCCGAGCCGACGACCTGTGGGTTGACGGCCCAGTCCGCCGCCCCGAGCCCGACCTTCGACTGGTCGATCGAGGTCGTCGATCCGTTCGCCGGGTCGTCGATCCCTTCGCCGGGGTTGTCGATCCTGTCGCCGGCGTCGTCGATCCCTTCGCCATCGTCATCGACTCGAGCAGCTGGAGGCTCGACGCCGGCAGTTCATAGCTCTCGCCGGCGATCGTGAGATAACGGGCACCGCCGGTCGAGGTCAACGACAGCGAGCGCGTCCTGTTCTGGGCCGAGATCGAGACGTCGAAGTCCACGGCGGGCAGCCGCTGGTTGTCCTGGCTCTGAAAGGGTCCCTCGAGGGTGACCGAGATCGGCTGGCCACCCCGTGTGGGGTTCGTCGGCGTCAGCGCCAGGGTGACCGTGAGCACGCCGCTCCGGATCCGGTGCTGTGCGGTGAACGTCTGCCGGATCAGAGTCCGGGCGTTGGGCGAAGGGTCTCGCTGGGCCGTCGGCTTACTCGATCCGCAAGCGGTGATCACAACGACCGCGACCAGTGCGACCCCTGCCGGCGCGCCCCTCCGCACGAAACCCTGCAGCCTCACAAGTGTTCCGAACATAGCATTGGCTTGGATGGCGAGGACACGACTAGCTGCGTTCGCAGCCGGCTGCCTGATCGTCATCTTCAGCTCAGCTGCAAGCGCATTGGCGGCCCGGGTCGAGGTGCTCGGGCCGGGCGGCCATGTGCACGTCATCAACAATCGATTCATCCCCGACACGGGGCAGCTACCGCGACCCGCGGCGTTCAGTCTGCCCGCGTCGGACCGTACGCCGACCACTCGCGCACGCGCCGCCCCCACCCCGCGTTGGGTGACTCCGCCGGAGGTGCCGCTGCTGACCGTCACGACCGGGCCCAATCCGCTCGCGCGGATCGCCGCGACGGCCAAGCCGACCACGACGCCGGTCAAGTCGACCAAACCGACCCCCACGCCGAAACCGAAAGTGCCGCAGGTGACGGTCGGCAGCGTTCTCGAGAAACTCGAGCTCAGCGGCGCGATCACCACCGCCCAGTACCACAGCTACCTCACCGCCTGGAACGGCGCGCTCGGCGAGGAGCAGCATCTGCCCACCGCTCGCAAAGACCAGCTGAGCAACGAGACGGTGATCTTGCACGACATTGCCGCCTCGGGGCAGCTCACGGCCTCGAGGCTGCCGGTGCTGTTCCTGACGCTGCAGCGCAACGCTCAGTGGTGGCTGCACGGAGCGATGCTGAGCTACGGACAGCGGGTGCAGTTCAGCGGCTCCAATCTGGTTTGGGAGTACTACCCCGGTCAGGGAATCCAGCTCCAGGTGCTCGGCACCTTTGGTGAGGCGGACGGCTACTACGAGGCCGGCAAGAGCAGCTACCCCCAGCTGGAGGCGCTGATGAGCGAGATGATCCCGCTCGCGGTTCATCGGGGCGGTGCGCTCACCTGGGAGTACTACTTCAACTTTGACGGGGGCCACCCGCCGTGGGTCAGCGCGATGTCCCAGGCGACGGGGATCGAGGCGCTGGCCAACGCATACAAGGCGACCCGGCAGCAGAGCTACCTGTCGCTCGCTCACCAGGCGCTACCGCTGCTCACCGCGGCGCCGCCCACCGGGGTCGGGGTCAGAACCGCTCGCGGGTGGCGGTTCCTGCAGTACTCGTTCGCGCCGAAGCTCGACATCATCAACGCCTTCCTGCAGACGCTGGTCGGCCTGGACACCTACGCTCAGGTGTCGGACGATCAGACCGCGCAACAGCTGTTCACGGCTGGCAACGCGGAGGCACAGTGGGAGCTGCCGAGCTTCAACACCGGCTCTTGGTCGCTGTACCAGCCGGGCGAGGAGGATGACCTGAGCTATCACGAGCTCGTCACCGGGTTCGCGCAGAACCTCTGCACGTTCACCAAAGCGCCCGTGTACTGCAATACCGCGACCGCGTTCCAGAGTGACCTGAAGACGCCGCCGACGCTCACCCAGCTGACGCAGGTGGCCAAGTCGGGCGAAGCGTTCCCGCTGCGCTTCAAGCTCTCCAAGATCTCCAAGGTCGGGGTCGTGATCACCGGCGGCGGCGCCAAGTCGCACGCCAAGCCAGTCGTCTACACGAGCGCGCAATACCCCCACGGAACCGACGCGATCAAGGTCGGCAAGCTCAAGACGGGGACCTACTCGGTGAAGATGTCGGCCACCGACCTCGCCGGCAACTACGCGAGCCTGACCGGCGAGGTGATCGTCTACAAGGGCACCAACCGGCCGACGACACCACCCCCTCCGACATCGACGCAAACGGGACCGAAGACGCCCACCACGACGACCACCACGCCCACAAAGACGACCACGACGCCGACGAAGACGGTGACGACACCGACGAGGACGGTGACGACACCGGCGCCACCGCCACCCACAACGACGACCACGACACCGACCGTGACCACGCCGCCAACGTCGCCGGGGTCGGGTGGCGTCGGCCCCGGCCCGTAGCTCCGCAGCCCGCCCACGGCACGAGTTCTGGGCAGTCGTGGCAGGGATCGGCGAACGGGCCGAACCCTATAGTTGCCACATGCCCGAGGATCCCCAATCCGTCGATGAGTTCGCGGCCGGCCTGCGCTCGGTTGGATACCTTCCGGGCGAGTCAACGGCGCTGGTGTCGTTCCTGGCGACCAAGCTCGGCAAGCCGGTGTTGGTCGAGGGGCCGGCTGGCGTCGGCAAGACCGAGCTCGCCAAGTCAATTGCGCGGCTCTTCAACCGGCCGCTGGTGCGGCTGCAGTGCTACGAGGGTCTCGACGAGGCCAAGGCACTGTACGAATGGAACTACCGCAAGCAGCTCCTGCGCATCCAGACCGAGGCGGGCGACACCGGCTGGGAGGCCGTCCAGGACGACATCTTCGGCGAGGAGTTTCTGCTCCAGCGGCCGCTGATGACCGCGATCGCCTCGCCCGACCCGGTGGTTCTGCTGATCGACGAGATCGACAAGACCGACCAAGAGTTCGAGGCGATGCTGCTGGAGCTCCTGTCCGACTTCCAGATCAGCATCCCTGAGCTCGGCCGGATCGAGGCGCGGACGCACCCGGTGGTGCTGCTCACCTCCAACAACACACGCGAGCTGACCGAGGCACTCAAGCGCCGCTGCCTTTATCTCTGGCTCGACTATCCGGAGATCGAGCACGAGCTCGAGATCGTCCGTCTGCATTCGCCGGAACTATCGGAGACCGTGGCCCGCAAGCTGGTCGAGGTCGTGCAGATGATCCGCGACCTCGATCTCAAGAAGCCACCGAGCATCGCCGAGTCGATCGACTGGGCGCGAGCTCTGCTGCTGTTGGGCGCCGACAACATTGACCAGGCGACTTTCCGCCAGACGATGAGCGTGATCGTGAAGCACCGCACCGATCTGGACATCGTCGCCGAGCGAGTGGGCGTCAAGTTGGAGCCCGCGTCTGTCTGAGAGCGCTGGCTTTGACGGCCAGTTGGTCGCGTTCGCGGAGGATCTGCGCTCCGAGGGGGTCGCGGTTGGAACGTCGGAGCTCCTCGATGCTTTTCAGGCGTTGCACCTGATCGACTGGAGCTCACCCGTCGATTTCCGGGAAACGCTGGCGTCGACGATCGCGAAGTCACCGGATGACCGGCGCCTGTTCGACCTCGTATTCGACAGGTTCTTTTTCCGCGCTGCCGAAGCGCAGGCGGTCAGGCTCGAGGTCTCCGAGCCACGTACGACTGTCGCCGGCGACGAGCTCGACCTCGATGAGCTGCGCCGGCAGATCGCGGAGGCACTGCGGGACGGCAACGAGTCGGACTTGCGCGACCTGGCGCGCCTGGCGATCGCAGCGTTCGGGCGCGGCGACGGCTCAGGCGTACTCGGGGTGGACGTCCAGCGGATCCGCCGGGCACTCGGGCTGCGCACCGAGCCTCAGCCAGAGCTGCCCGACGACGACCCGCGCCGCCAGGGTCTCCCCCGCGAGCAGCTGCGCAAGTTCGAGCAACAGCTGCGCCGCGAGCTGGAGCGATCACTGATCGAACGCACCTCGGAGCTGCCCTCGAAGCGACCGCTCACCGACCTCGACCGCTCGCTTCCCGGTGGCCCCGTGCAGGACCTGGCGGCGGTCCATCGCGTCGTGGCCCAACTCAAGCGCCGCCTCGCAACCCAGGGTCACGAGCTGCGGGGCCGCCAACGCCACGCCCACGTCGACGTGCGGGCGACGATGCGGGCATCGCTGCAGACGGGCGGCGTCCCGGTTGAGCTGCGCTACCGGCCCGTGCGCCCGCGACGACCCGAGATCTTCGTGCTCTGCGACGTGTCGACTTCGGTGACCAGCGCCAGCACGTTCTTCCTCAGCGTCCTGCACGCGCTGCATGACTCCTTCCGCAAGCTCCGCTCGTTCGTCTTCATCGAACGGATCTCGGAGGTGACCGACGTGTTCGAGCGCGAGCGCGACTTCCGAGCGGCAGCTGCCGCCGTCTCGCGTGAGGCCGGCGTCGCCGACGTCTCCGGCTATACCGACTACGGCCGCGTGTGGATGGAGCTGCTTGCCGAGATCGAGGACGAGCTGCATCCGCGCGCGACGGTGATCGTGCTCGGCGACGCGCGGACCAACGGCCGGCCCCCGCGCGAAGACGTGTTCGCCCAGATCGCGGCGCGGGCGGGAAGGACCTTCTGGCTGAACCCGGAGCCGCGCCTCTATTGGAACTACGGCGACAGTGTGATCTCGGTCTACGAGCAGTACTGCCAGGCGTTTGAGTGCTGGCGCACCGACCAGCTCGAGGAGTTCGTCAAGGCCCTCACCAACCGCAGACCCTGAGGCGGCCGCCTACCGGCTTTACCGTTACCACGGTGCTTCGTGATTCACGCACTCGGACTCGAATTCGACCGCGAGCCGAGTACGATCTGGCTAGGTGATGTAACAGGGGTGCTGGTGACAGGCCGGCTGAGATAGCGCTCGCACGCGGCGCTGACCCTTCGAACCTGTGGGGTAATGCCCGCGAAGGGAGCGGTGACGGTGATGATCCAGGCTCCGATCAGGGGGCCCGCAGAGCAGGCGATTGACCCGGGGATCGCGATCGACCGGGTCGCACGGAGATTCGGCCGGCGCGGCGGCGCCACGATCGAAGCGCTGCGAGATGTCTCCTTCAAGGTGCCCGCGGACCAGATCGTTTCGATCGTCGGGCCCAGCGGCTGCGGCAAAACGACGCTCCTGGAGCTCATCTGCGGGCTGCAGCGGCCGGACGCGGGCACCGTTTACTCGCCTCCAGCCGCGATGATGCCCCAACGGGACCTATTGCTCCCGTGGCTGAGCGCACTTGACAACGCGACCCTGGCGCTCCGGGTGCGCGGCGTCGGCCGCACACAGGCGCGAGCACAGGCCCGACCCTGGTTCGAGCGCTTCGGCCTGGAGGGGTTCGAACGGACCCGACCAGCCGAGCTGTCGGGCGGGATGCGGCAGCGCGTCTCGTTCCTGCGCTCGTTGATGGCCGGCAAGCCGGTGCTGGCGCTCGACGAGCCGTTCGCGTCGCTCGATGCGATCACCCGCGCCGAGATGCAGGCATGGCTAGCTCACACCCTCGAGGCAGAGCCGCGGACGGTCGTACTGGTCACCCACGACGTGGAGGAAGCGGTGCTGATCGCCGATCGCGTGCTCGTGATGTCGGCCAGGCCAGGCCAGATCGTCGCCGACCTACAGGTCCCGCTTGCTCGCCCACGGAGCCGCACCGACCAAGCGGTCGTCGAACTCCGCAGCCGCGCGCTGAGCGCCCTGGGGGTGCAATCGTGAACGGATGGGGGCTGCCGACAACCGTCTCTGGCTTTGAGCACCCTGGGGGTGCGATCGGGCGCGGATGGCGACTGCTGGCGCCGGCGGCGGTGGTGCTGGTGCTGCTCGGGATCTGGGAGATATACGTGGACCTCGGTGGCGTCGACCCGTTGGTCCTGCCGCCACCGCACGCGATCGCCAGCGCGATGTACGACGACCGCAGCACGCTCTGGAGCAACTTCATCGTGACGGCCGAGGAGGTGTTGCTCGGGATCCTCGCCGGAGTCGTGGTGGCGCTGGTCCTCGCCGTCGGAATCCACTTCTCTCGGACGCTGCGCCGCGCCGTCTACCCCCTGGTGGTCGCGTCGCAGGCGATCCCGATCGTCCTGGTCGCGCCGGTCTTCTTGATCTGGCTGGGTTTCGGCCTGCTGCCGAAGCTCGCGATCATCGCCCTGGTCACCTTCTTTCCGGTCGTCGTGACGACGATGGCGGCGCTGGAGACGGTCGATCCGGAGCTGCTCAAGCTGCTGCGGACCTTCGACGCCTCACGCCTTCAGGCGTTCCGCCGGGTTGAGCTGCCGGCGGCGCTTCCAGGCGTTTTCACCGGCGCCAAGCTGGCGGCCGTGTTCTCGGTGATCGGCGCGGTGTTTGCCGAGCAGTCGGGATCCAGCTCGGGTCTCGGCTACCTGTTCACGATCGACGACTCGCAGTTCCTCGCGGCCGAGGCCTTCGCGGCCGTCGCGGTCCTCTCGATCTTCGCGATCGCGCTGTTCGCGATCCTCGCCGTCGCAGAGCGACGGTTGCTCCCCTGGGCTTATCAATCACCGAAAGGAACCGACAACGCATGAGCCTCCGACGCCGAGCGCTCGGCTTGATGACCGCAGCTGCGGTGGCGGCCGCGATCGCCGGTTGCGGCGAGGTCTCCAACACGCTGCACCCCCCAACCGGGACCGCCAATAACCTGAGCGTCGAGCTCGACTACTTCCCTAACGCCGACCACGTCGGCATCTATGAGGCCGAGGCGCTCGGTTACTTCAAGCAAGCCGACCTCAATGTCCACCTACACGCACCGACCAACGCCGCGACGCCGCTGCAGCTGCTGGAGTCGGGCAAGGTCGACGTCGCGATCTCCTACGAGCCCGACGTGCTGCTGGCGCGCAATCAGAACATCCCGCTTGTTTCGGTCGCCGCGATCGTGCAGCGACCGCTCACGTCGATCGTGTCCGTCGGTTCTCAGAACATCACTACCCCCAAGGATCTCCGCGGAAAGACGATCGGCACCTCGGGCATCCCGTATCAGTCGGCGTTCCTGCAGACGATCCTTCACCACGCTCACGTACCTGCCTCGTCGGTCAAGGAGGTCGACGTCGGCGAGGGCCTGGTGCCCGCGATGGTCTCCGGCCGCGTCAACGCGACGCTCGGTGCCTACTGGAACTACGAGGCGATCCAGCTGAGCCAGCTGCACAAGGACCCGAACGTGATCCACATGGACCAGGCGGGCGTGCCCACCTACGACGAGCTCGTGTTCGTCGTTCGCAAGGCGACGATCGTCAACCACGCGCCGCTGATTCGTCGCTTCGTCCAGGCGGTCGCCAGGGGCTACAAGGCGGCGCGCGCCAACCCAGTTCAGGCGACCAAGAACCTCGTACAGATGAACCCGGGACTCAACTACAAGCTCCAGCTGGCGAGCGTCCTGGTGACGATGTCCTCGTTCTTCCCCAGCGGACACCACCCGTGGGGCTGGCAGGACGCCAAGGAGTGGACCGCGTTTGGCAACTGGATGACCCACAACAAGCTGATCACGAATCCGAACGCGACACCGGACGCGTCGACCAACGAGCTGCTGGCCGGACAGGGTATCTGAGACTCGGTCTGACCAGGCGCGACCGAGTCAGCCACCCGCGGCTGGACTCGTGAGCACACCGGCGGAGCGCAGCGCGTACACCCCGGCCAGTCCCTTCCACTCCCCGAACCTCGCGAACACCTCGCGCACCTGCGCTTCGGTTGCCCGCGCCCACGGATCCCCGCCGCTCAGCAACCGCCCGACCAGCTTGATGAACGCAAGATCGCCGGCCGGGAGTTGATCCATCCGGCGCTGGCCGCAGAGCGCCAGCATCTCGACGGTCCAGGCGCCGATGCCGGGAATCGCGAGCAAGCGTCGCCAGCCGCGCTCCTGCCCATCGCGGGAGGCCGCAGGCGACAGCTCGACACGCGCCGCCGCCACCTCTCGCGCGGCGCGAACCAGCGCGATCGCGCGGCCGCCCGAGAGATCAAGCGCCTGAAGCTCGGCCGGCGCCGCGCCGGCCAGGACCCGCGCCGTCGGCGAATCGCTCAGCCCGCTCGCTTGGTCGCGCCGCCCCATCGAACGGATCATCCGGCGCTGGATCGCCGCGGCCCGCTCGTACTCGATCAGCTGCTCGGTTACGGCCCAGGCGAGCGCCTCGAACGGATCCGGCCGGCCGCGCGGCCGTACCGCGGGGTTGAGACGGATCGCCGCGCCGATCAGGGGATCGGTGCTGAACCGCTCGATGAACGGACGCAGGTCGAGATCGACCCCCAACGCCACCCGCATCCTCGCGATCGCGCGCGCAGCTGACTCGCGGTCGGCTGCGCGGGCGCCGAACAGCACCCTCCCCGAGGAGAGCTGTGCGACTCGGACGAGGACCGGCAGCTCGCCCTCGTGCAGCAGCCGGTGGATCACCCCGCGACGGACGCGGGTCAGACCGTCCTGACCATGCATCCGGGGCAACCGGAACGGCGAGCGCGGCTCGACCTCGATCCGTAGTTCACCGGCAGCAATCCCGGGTTGGGCCTTTCGCGGGGCGACCCCCAGAGGCGGGCCCTCAGGAGCTGTCTTCACTCGACGTGGCGCTCGACAGCGCGGACCTGGACCAAGTACGTCGTCGTCTGCCGGAGCGGACGATGCGCCTGGTCGAGGCTCTCGCCCAGTCCCTCCGCCTCGCGCCCCAAGCGGCCGCCGTAGCGGCGCAACAGGGCAAGTGTCGCCGCGCCGGCGACGAAGCCCGTCGCCGCAGCGACCGCGGTCTGGAACACGGGCAGCGAGCTGCGCGGCGACCGCTGCTCGACAACCCGCGCTTCGAACAGCACCGGTAGCTCGTCAGCGGGATCAACGAGCTCGCCCTCGACCAGCTCATCCTCGGGATTGGGGGGTGCGTTCGGCGGCGCGCCCCCGACGAGGATCGGCTCCCAGGTGTCGCAGGGTCGTGCTCCACACGCGCATAGTGACAGGGACGTCAGACCTGTCAACGGCCGGCACCGGGCTCAGGAGCGCTCGATGCCGGCTGGTTCCCCAAGGGGTGCCTTGGCCGCCACGCTTCGTTCTCTGTCATACGATCCGTGCGCAATGCCGACCTCGATCGACGTTTTCGCA
The DNA here is from genome assembly GCA_963805095.1 of uncultured Solirubrobacterales bacterium. Lineage (GTDB taxonomy): Bacteria > Actinomycetota > Thermoleophilia > Solirubrobacterales > Solirubrobacteraceae > Palsa-465. The sequence continues at coordinate 849,775 of CAWDSW010000002.1, read as the reverse complement.
AAAGCTCGCGAGTTCGAACGCCTGGAGCAGCTGAGGGCCGCCCGCGAGCTCGGCGCCTTTCCCTACTTCCACGTGCTGGAGGGACCGACGCTGCCGGTTGTCGAGATGGAGGGCGCCAGACGGATCATGCTCGGGTCCAACAACTACCTGGGGTTGACTGGCGACGCTCGCGTCAGAGAGGGAGCACGCCGCGCGCTCGAGCGCTACGGCACCGGCCTCACGGGCTCGCGATTTCTGAACGGGACGATCGATTTGCACGTGCAGCTGGAGCAGGAGCTGACCGAATGGTTCGGCACCGAGGACGCGATCGTCTTCACCACCGGGCATCAGGCCAACCTCGGAGTGCTCGGGACGATCCTCGGTCCGGGCGATACGGTGATCGCGGATTCCGGCGACCACGCGTCGATCCTCGACGGCTGCATCCTGTCCCGCGCGAAGATGCGGTTCTTCAAGCACAACCGGCTCGAGTTGCTGGAGAAGCAGCTCGGGCGAGCGCAAGACGACGGGGGCGGCGTGCTGGTCGTCGTCGACGGCGTCTACTCGATGGAGGGCGACGTCGCACCGCTGGTCGAGATCGCCGATCTGTGCGCCCGCTTCGGCGCCCGGTTGATGGTCGATGAGGCCCACGCGCTCGGGGTGCTCGGCGCGCGTGGCGCGGGGACCTGCGAACTGTTTGGGACCGAGGACCGCGTCGATCTTCGGATGGCGACGTTTTCCAAATCGCTCGCTTCGTGCGGGGGTGTGATCGCCGGCCCCAAGGACGTGATCGAGTACCTGCGGATCGCCTCGCGTCCGTTCATCTTCACCGCCGCGGCGGTGCCGGCCGCTGTCGGAGCGACTCTGGCCGCGGTCCGTATCTGCCGCTCGTCCGAAGGTCCCCAGCTGTTCGCGAGGGTTCTCGACAACGCCCGCTATCTGCATCGCGGCCTGACCGCGCTCGGCTTCCAAGTGCTCCCACACACTCGACTCGCCGACGGCAGCGAGGTCGTCACACCGGTCGTCCCGGTGGTCGTCGGTGACGATTGGAAAGCAGCGCTCCTATGGAAGGCTCTGTACGAGAGCGGGGTCTTCGTCAACGTTGCGGTCCACCCGGCGGTCCCGCCCGGCGGCGCACTGCTCCGCACGAGCGTCATGGCCACACACGATCGATCCGTGCTAGACGAAGCGCTCGTCGTGTTCCAAAACGCTAAGCGGACGTTCGAGGCCGAGCACGGTCCGCTCCCCTCCGCAACCAGCCGGTAACAGAAAAACCACGCTCTAAGCACACGGTTCCACAGTTGTGACCTTGCTGTTATGGGCTCGGTCGCGCTAGCTTCTCCAAAGCACAGACGGCCGGGTCAAGCGGCGGCGCAAAGGTTCCAACGGGAGGGCCGTGCGGACAGTTTCGGGGACCGCTGGATCGGCTGTCGCGCGCGCTCAGCAGGAATAGATGCGTAGTACCCGCTCCGGCGACGCGTTCGCATGCCGTCCGAGCGGTAATTCACAACGACTCCGTCCAGGCGGGCCACAGCGAAAGGAAGCACCTTCATGCCGCAGACCGCAAAGACGCCATCCGAGCCGCAGCGGCTTCGCGCTCTCGAGCACGCCAACGCCGTGCGGCTCGCTCGCGCCGAGCTCAAGCGCCGAATCGCTGAGGGTGACGTCTCGGCAGCCGAGGTGATCCTCGCCTGCCCGGAGTCGGTCCAGCGGTGGACTGTCGGCGAACTGCTGACGTCGCAGCGGCGCTGGGGCAGCAAGCGCTGCCGCAAGTTCCTGGAGCGGAACGGGATCAGCGAGATCAAGCTGCTCGGGTCGCTGACCGAGCGCCAGCGTCGACTTCTGGCGACCCAGCTGCCGGACTCGAGGTCGCTATCCGAGCGGATCGGGACGTGCCCGGAGAAGGCCGCGAGCCCCGAGCGCGAGCGGGAGCTGGTTTCGGCCTGACCAGGCTTCGATTGGTTCGCCGTTTCGCCGTTCGGCGAAGAGGCGCGTGTGCGGTTTGGCCATGCGGATAGTGACTAGGAGAGAGTTCGTCGCGTACGCTCCGGACGCGCACGTCGCCGGACGTGATGAATACCGCCGCGCCTCGGATCGGGAACCCGCCCGCACCGCGCGAACAGGAAGGAAGACAAAAGTCCCAATGGCCCGAATTCGACAGCAGAATGTTTTCGCCGCGCAGTGGAGCCCGAACGGGAGCGCGTTGGGCGCTCCGGACCTGACAAGCCCCGACAACCAGATCTTCGGCGAAAACGTCTTCAGCCCGCTGGTGCAGCGCCAGCGCCTGCCACAGGACGTCTATCAAAGGCTGTCGAAGACCCTTGCCACGGGGGAGCCGCTTGACACCTCGCTGGCGGACGCCGTCGCGCTGGCGATGAAGGACTGGGCGCTGGAGAAGGGTGCCACGCACTACACGCATATGTTCCAGCCGCTCACCGGACTCACCGCTGAGAAGCACGACAGCTTTTATGAGCCGACCGGCGAGGGCTCCGCGCTCGCAGAGTTCTCCGGCAAAGAGCTGATCCAGGCCGAGCCCGACGCTTCGTCCTTCCCAACCGGCGGCATCCGCGCCACCTTCGAGGCGCGTGGCTACACGGCTTGGGATCCGACCAGCCCAGCATTCATCATCGAGAACCCCAATGGCGCTCTGCTTTGCATTCCGACCGCGTTCGTATCGTGGACCGGCGAGGCCCTCGATCACAAGATCCCGTTGTTGCGCTCGATGGACGCCTTGTCGAAGTCGGCAATCCGGGCGCTGAAGCTGCTCGGCAATACCACCGCCACCAGAGTGTTCACGACGGTAGGCCCCGAGCAGGAGTACTTCCTGATCGACGAGCAGTACTACTTCGAGCGGCCCGATCTCATGACGACGGGCCGGACGCTGTTCGGCGCCAAGCCGCCCAAGGGCCACGAGCTCGACGACCACTACTTCGGCTCGATCCCGGAGCGGGTCCTCGCGTGCATGCTCGAGACAGAGCGCGAGCTGGCGAGGCTCGGGATCCCGATCAAGACACGGCACAACGAGGTTGCGCCGGCGCAGTACGAGATCGCGCCGATCTTCGAGAACTCGAACGTAGGCTCGGACCACCAGCAGTTGACCATGCAGGTGTTGCAGAACGTCGCGCGCCGCTACGGGCTGGTCTGTCTGCTGCACGAGAAGCCGTTCGCGGGCGTCAACGGCTCGGGTAAGCACAACAACTGGTCGATGGCAGCCGACGACGGCGAGAACCTGCTTGAGCCGGGCGAGACCCCGCACGACAACCTGCAGTTCCTGTTCTTCTGCGCTGCCGTGATCCAGGCCGTCAACAAGCACCAGGGACTGCTCCGGGCGTCGGTAGCCTCGCCCGGCCAGGATCACCGACTCGGAGCCAACGAAGCGCCCCCGGCGATCATCTCAATCTTTCTCGGGGGCGAGCTCGAGAAGGTCTTCACCGCCATCGAGAAGGACGAGACCAGCGAGTCGACACCGCAGTCGTTCCTTGGACTCGGCACGCCGGTGTTGCCGCCGCTGCCGATGCACGGCGGCGATCGCAATCGCACCAGCCCGTTCGCGTTCACCGGCAACAAGTTCGAGTTCCGGGCGCTCGGCTCCAGTATGTCGCTGTCGCTCCCGAACACGGTGTTGAACACGATCGTGGCCGAGGCGATCGACTTCCTCTCCGAGGAGCTCGACGATTCGCTACAGGCCGGCAAGTCCATCGAGGAGGCGCTTCCGGCGATCCTTCAGAGGAGCTACGCGGCGAACAAGCAGATCATCTTCGGCGGCGACAACTACTCGGAGGAATGGCACGCCGAGGCAGCCCGGCGCGGCTTGCTCGACCTGCCGGCGACGCCTGACGCGCTCCCGTACCTGGTCAGCGATAAGACGGTGACCCTGTTCTCCAACTACGGCGTGCTTTCGGAGCGCGAGCTGCACTCTCGCTATGACGTGTTCCTCGAGCAGTACGTCACCAAGCTCAACATCGAGTCGGAGACCGTCGCCTCGATCGCGAGGACACTGCTCCTACCGGCCGCCGCTCGGTACCAGGCCGAGCTGCTGTCGGCACAGCTGCCTGAGCTGGCGAGCGAGATCTCGGAGTTGGTCGCCTCGTTCGTCGATGCGATCAAGGACCTCGAGGCGGTGAACCTCGAGGAGAGCCACCCGAGCGATCAGGACCTCCTCGTCCACGCCGGCTACATGCATGACAGCGTGCTGCCCGCGATGGCCGAGGTCCGGGTCGTCGCTGACAGACTCGAGAAGGTGGTCGCCGACGACCTGTGGCCGCTGCCGAAGTACTCGGAGATCCTGTTCATCAAGTAGGCATCTCCGGGGCGAGGCTTCGGTTCTCAGTCGCGCTGACTCCGCGCGGCTCTGTGACGCTGGGCGCAGGCGAGGGTGAGGCGCGAGTCGAGAGCCAGCAGCCGACCAGGATCAGGACCAGGCCGCCGATCGAGCCGGGGCCGGGATGCTCACCCAGCAGAGCGACGCCGAGGATGAGCGCAACGACGGGGTTGACGTAGGTGATCACGACGGCGCGCGACGGACCGATCTCGCCGATCAGCATCGTCATCAGGACGAACGCCAGAGCGGTGCAGAAGACGGCGAGCGCGCCGCCGGCCGCCAGGGCGCCGGCGGTGGGCGCCCGTGCCGGCCAATCGATCACCGCCAGCGGCGTCAGCACGATCGCGGCGATCGCCAAGGTTGTTCCCATCGTCGCCCGGGGATCGAAGCCGCCGAGGTGACGGCTGACGATCATCGGACCGATCGCATAGCCGACGGCGGCGATCAGCAGGCCCCCGACCGCCAGCAGCGAACCGGCGCTGCCGGTCGCCTGCACCCCAACCAGCAAGGCGACCCCGGCCAACCCGATCATCAGCCCGGCGAGACGACGTCCCCGAACGCGTTCGGCGGGTGCAAACCAGAACGACAGCATCGCGACGATCAGCGGGACGGTCGCGATGATGATCGCGGCCAGCGAGGAGGCGACATGTTTCTCGCCCAGGGCGATCAGCGGGAACGGGATCGCGAGCTCGAATATCGCGTAACAGACAAGCCAGCGCCAGCGCGAGCGCAGTCCTTGCAGCGAGCCGGCCCGAAGCGCGAGCGCAAGCAGGATCACGGCGGCCAGCAACAACCGCCCCCAGGCGAGCACCACCGGCGGGACGCCGCCGTCATCGGCGATCTTGATCAGCAGATAGGGAACGCCCCAGACGACCGAGACAGCGGCGAACAGACTCCAAGCGCGAGGACTCATCGAGGGTCGAACATAGCGAGGTCCACCTGGGTGACTCGGCCGCCGCACATCCTGCCGAGCGTTGGATTACAGTGGGCGTCGGCCAGCGTGGGACGTGTCGTGTCATGTCCAGGCGTGCGAGCCACCAGTTATGACGATTCTGCGCACCGCAACTTGCGCCAGGATCCGCGGTTCTAAGGTACGTTTGAACCGAGGGATGCCGGAGCCACCAGATCGCGAGACGGGTAAGTGCCTGCGGCCGCCGCGGACGAGGTTGCCGCTTCTGCTGGCGATCGGCGCGGTCGCGATGGCGATCCTAGGCCCCGTGTCTGCGATCGCTGCAGCGTCGGGCACCCCGGGGGACGGCGGCAGCGGGCTCGGCGGCTCGTCTTTGGCCACGACGCCCGCGTCATCGAACACGAGTGCGACCACGCCTCCGGTGTCGAGCACCAAAACGACTTCGAGTGCCACGACCGCCCCCAGCGTCGGGGTTCCATTCTGCTCGAGCACGGCGCCGTCGCTTGGCAGTACCGGCTCGGCGGGGACCACGTCAGGCGCGACAGCGCCGACGACCGTGACGGTGACGACCCCGGCGGTTCCTTCCGTCACGACCACGACGCCGGCAGTGACGACGACCCCAACGCCGATACCGACGCCAATCGCGATCCCGCCTGCCGCGGCTGCGAGGGCTCAGAGAGTGGCCAAGGTCGCAATCCAGACGCCGACAGCCGCGACCGGCGCCCTGCGACGACGACGAGCACTGCGCCGACGAGCGCCGAGGGCAACACGTGCCAGACCGGAGCGCCACAGACGATCCCGGTGCCGAAGGGCAACCCATTCGCCTCCAACGGTATGTGGATCTGGCAGATGGGAAGCTCGCAGCACGGCAGTGCTCCTGCGATCGGCGCGCACGCCCGTCAGTTCGGGCTCCGCACAGTGCTGATCAAGGCGGGCGATGGGACGACCTGGTGGCCGCAGTTCAACGCCGCCACGGTCAGGACCCTGCACGCATGGGGACTACACGTCTGCGCCTGGCAGTTCGTGTACGGAGCACACCCGGTGCAAGAGGCCGCGATCGGCGCCAGAGCCGTCAGGACCGGCGCCGACTGCCTCGTGATTGACGCGGAAAGCCAGTACCAGGGCCTGTACGTGCAGGCCCAGTCGTATATGAGCGCGCTGCGCGCCCAGATCGGGGCGCGGTTCCCGGTCGCGCTCGCCGGCTTTCCGTACATCGACTACCACGCCAGCTTCCCCTACTCGGTGTTCCTCGGTCCGAATGGCGCCCAGTACAACGTCCCCCAGATGTACTGGAGAGACATCGGCACCACGGTGACCAGCGTCTACTCACACACCTATGCGTTCAACCGGCTCTACCAGCGCCCGATCTTCCCGCTGGGGCAGGTGTTCGATTCCCCGCCGGCTTCGCAGATCAACCAGTTCCGCGCGATCGCCAAGTACTACGGCGCCACCGGGGTCAGCTGGTGGGATTGGCAGAGCGCCGGCGCCTCGGAGTTCAAGGCGGTCTGGTCGCCGATCGGGTCAATCGTCGGCTTCGTGCCACAGCGGACGGTGGCGAGCATCGGCCACGGCGCCAAGGGCGACGTCGTCGTCTGGGCGCAGGAGCATCTCGTCACGGCCGGGCAGCGACTCGCGGTCGACGGCGACTACGGCCAGCAGACGCGGCGCGCCGTGTCGCGGTTCCAGTCCGCTCACGAGCTGCCGACCAACGGCGTGATCGGCCCGGCCACATGGAACGCGCTATTGCGTTATCAGCCGCAGTCGATCAAGTGGACATTGAAGAAGCATGGCCTGTCCGCGGTCGTCGCGCGCGCCGGCGCCACGACGCTCCCCGTTCCTCGGTCGGCCTCGCTGCCGGCCAAGCGCAACGAGCTCGGCGGGAGTCCAGGCCGCGGTTCGCCGGACCAGTAGGTCGAGCACCGGCGGGTCCGCGCATCAGCTCTCAGCGCAGCCCGTCCACCGCCAAGCGCTGATTCTTGTAGGCGGCGTCACCCGTCACCTCGCGGCCGAACCAGCGCCGGCGAACCGAATCGGGCGGCGGCATCGGCGTCATCTGAACTCGACCTCAGCGACGATCAAGCCTGAGAGCGCACCGGCGTACACGTCGAGCTCGATCTGACGCACCGTCGCCGCCATCGAGGACGCGACGCACCTTCTCGACGCGCTGCCCCTCGGTTGCCGGCCACAGCGCCTCGAACTGCTCCTGGCTGACTTCGACCTCGCGCTCGCCACGGATGAGGCCCGCCGCCGACTTGACCGTCAAAAAGCAACGGTCGCCGCGGCGACGAAGCCGTCCTCGGCGCCGTCGGCGGTGATCGTGAGATAACCCTGGTGGATCTGATCGCCCTCGACGGCGAGCACGTCGTCCGGGCGGGTCTTCGACCAGCCACTTACGCTCGATCTCAAGCCCAGTCACCTAGTCATCAGCCCTCGAGCACCGTTCCGTCGGCTCGATCACGCCGAGGCTCCGGCGCGTTGATCGTCACGGCAGCCGCGGACGACGACACCTCCGCCGAACGTCACGTCCCCGTGGACGACGAGGCGCTCGGCTTCGCGCAGCGACGGCGGTCCGTCCGGTAGGCGATGCTCGAAATCGTCGATCAGCTTGAAATAGCTCGGGTCAAGCTCGACGTACGGGAGCCGTCCGTCGAGCGCGGGCGCCGGCGCCAGGTGGAACTCGTCGTCGAGGCGTGTACGCATCCGACCGCAGCAGCAGTAAGTCGTCGGTTGTCTTGACCGGCACGAACCGCGACCGGGGCACCACAGAAGGCGTGCCCCGGGAAAGCTGCCGATTGCCGCACCCATCGCGCTCTCCAGCTGCAGCACGGCAGGCGAGCCCGAGTCGCGAGGGTCGATCGTCTTGCGGTTGAGGATCACCGGCAACTCGAGACCCGATCTGCTGCCAGCCGCTGCGCCAGCACGGTCAGGTCAAACCACAGCGAATTCGTGTTGTACCAGCGCCACCTGCCGTAATCGCGGAACGACTCCTGGTCATCCGCCGGGGTCTGCGCGGTCTCCCGCAGGACAAGCCGACCGTCGCTGCGGCGGCGGGCGAGGTGGCCGCCCTTCCGATCGGCCTCGGTCCCCTGCACCACCTCCATCAGGAACGGGATCTGCTCGCGCGCGAGGTACGCCGCGACCCTCGGGTCGACGGTCGCGCCGAGGTTGTCGGCGTTGGCGATCATCGCGTAGCGAAAGCCCTGCTCCAACAGCGCATCGAGGATCCCCGACCCGCGAAGGGACGGGTAGACATCGCCGTGGCCCGGAGGGTTCCATTCGAGCGCCGGCGCCGCCGGCCAACTGGCCGGCAGGAGCGTTTCGGCGTCCAGTTTCGGGACCATGCTCTGCAGGAAGTCGGGCGGCACGCCCGAAACGGCGATTTCCGGATGCTCGTGGAGCGCGGCCAAGGTCGGTTCGCGGGTCGAGTCGCTGTCCATCAAGACCAGCGGCAATCGCACCCGGTGCCGACGGCGGAGCTCGAGCGTCTGGCCAATGATGATCTCCAGGAACGAGCGGCCGTCGCGAGCCTCGATCAACGACTTCGGCCGCTGCAGGCCCATCGAGGTCGCCAGACCGCCGTTGAGCTTGATCACCACGAGCTCGGCGAGCGCCTCCTCGGCGTCGGCGTCCGTCAGCTGGTCGAGCCTCGGCACGTCGGGCGCCGGCTCAAGCTCCGCAGTGGGGAGCATCGTCTCGGCGCCGTGGCGAACCCTGCTGAGCGCCGACGCGAAGCTTCGAATCGCGTCCTCCGATCGACCCGCGGCGTGCATCTTCTCGACGGCTGCCTGCACCGGATCCGTCACTTCGTCTTCTCCTCTAGCTCTTCCAGCCACGCCGTCGCATTCCCGTCGCTGGGCGCGCGCCAGTCGCCGCGCGGCGACAGCGAGCCACCGGAGCCGACCTTCGGCGCGTTCGGGATCGCCGAGCGTTTGAACTGGCTGGTGTGGAAGAAACGCTCGAGGAATACGGCCAGCCACTGTTTGATCTCGTTGAGGTCGTACTGGTTGCGGCGCTCAGGTGGGATCAGATCGGGCCAGGCGCCGCGGTCGCGATCTCCCCAGGCCTCGTGCGCCAGCCATGCCACCTTGCTCGGGCGGTTTCCGAACCGGAGCACGTGATACAGAAAGAAATCCTGGAGCTCGTATGGGCCCGACCGTTTGTTCGGAGTGCTGCTCGGGCTCGGTTAGCGGGCCGGAATTCGGATCGGTCGCCGGGATCAGTTCGGGGGAGATCGCAGTGTCCAGGACCGCTGAGAGCACCTCGTCGGCAGCTTCACCGAACTGGTCGGTGTCGATCGCCCAGCGCAACAGGAACTGAATCAGCGTCTTCGGGACCGACGCGTTGACGGCGTAGTGCGACATCTGGTCGCCGACGCCGTAGGTGCTCCAGCCGAGCGCCAGCTCGCTGACAGGTCTCCGGTCCCAAGTACCAGCGCACCGTGGTGGTTGGCGAGCCGGAACAGGTGCGAGGTTCGCTCGCCTGCCTGAACATTTTCGTAGGTCGTGTCGTAGACCGGCTCCCCCTCACCCGCGGGATGGCCGATCGCTCGCAGCATCGCCGTCGAGGCGGGGCGGATGTCGATCTCGCCGACGCTGACCCCCAGCGCCGCCATCAGCGCGCGAGCGTTGGTGAGCGTCGTGTCGCTGGTTCCGAAGCCAGGCATCGTGTAGGCGAGCACGTTCCTCCTCGGCAGGCCGAGGCGGTCGACGGCGCGGGCCGCGACGATCAGCGCATGGGTCGAGTCGAGCCCTCCCGAGATCCCGATCACGACCCGCTCGATCCCGGTCGCACGAAGCCTCGTCTCCAGACCCGAGACCTGGATCCGGTAGACCTCCTCGCAACGCTCGTTGCGGGAACGGGGTTCCGACGGGACGTAGGGGAAGCGCTCGACGGCACGCCGCAGCCGGACCGTCCCGGTCGGCAGCCCCAGCTCGAATTCAATCCGCCGGATCCGCTGCAGACGGCGGCGATGGTCGTGCAGCGAGTCACCCCAGGAGCTGGTGTCCGAGCGGTCGGCAACCAGTCGGTCGAGGTCGACATCGGCGACGATCAGCCCGTTCTCGGAGGGAAACCGCTCGGCCTCGGCGAGCAGATCTCCGTTCTCGTGGATCATCGCCTGGCCATCCCAGGCGAGGTCGGTGGTCGACTCGCCCAGGCCTGCCGCCGTATAGACGTACGCGGAGATCGTGCGGGCCGAGTGCGCGGCACAGAGCATGTGACGGTAGTCGGACTTGCCGATCGTGATGTTGCTGGCCGAGAGGTTCGTGAGCACAGTTGCGCCGGCCATCGCGCCGTACGCACTCGGCGGGATCGGCGACCACAGGTCCTCGCAGATCTCGACGTACAGCGCCAGGTTGGGAACGTCGGTCGCCACGAACAGCAGGTCCGCCCCGAACGGAACCTCTACCCCGCCCAGCAGGATCCGGTCGCCGATCACGTCGCGGGCCGCCCTGAACTGGCGCTTCTCGTAGTACTCGCGGTACTCCGGGAGATAGCTCTTCGGGATCACCCCGAGAACCCGACCACGGTGGATCACGACGGCGGTGTTGAATAGCCCCTGCTCGGCTCGCAACGGGGCGCCGACGACGAGCACCGACGGCAGCCCGGCGCTCTGAGTCACGATCGTGTCGATCGCCGCGAGCACCGCATCGGTCAGCGCGTCCTGGTGAAACAGATCCTCGCTGGTGTACGCCGCCAGTCCCAGCTCTGGAAACACCACTGCCGCAGCATCGGCCTCCGCCGCCTGGCGAGCCAGAGCCAGCGTTCGCTCCGCGTTGACCGGCGGGTCGGCAATCCGCACCACGGGCACGCCGGCGGCGATCCGCACGTAGCCGTGCCGATAGAGCGATGCGAACGGGATTTGCCCGTTACTCATATCGGGAGTATCGCCTGAGTGGCTGCAACCGCGGCGTCTGGTGGACCGGTTGCATTGGGCACCGCGATTGACTCTCGAAAACGTCGTGTTAACGACGTCGACAACGCGGCAGGTAGTTGTGATACTCGCCGCGGCGACGGCGAGGGCTCCGGCGCCGCCGGTCGCATGCCTGGGATCCCTACGGGAAAGCGATGTCCTGTGGAAAGCACGTTCCGTGAGTCTTGAATTCGGACGCAGGCTTGGGGCCCCAGACACCGGTTGGCAGCGGCCGACGGGAAGAAAATCCGGCTGCTGGTCGTCGCTCTAATCAGAAGTGACGCACCCGACCAAATGAGGTTGAAATGCACAGCCGCCGGATTCGTGAGCCCCCCACCCCGCAGCGCGCGCTTGGGGCGATCCTCGTCGCCGCGATCGGCGGAATACATCTGTACCTCTGGTTTGACTACTTCCACAAGGTTCACGTGATCGGCGTGCTCTTCCTGGCCAACGCGGCCACGGGTGTGCTGATCTCACTCTGGCTGCTCGCCTCAGCCAGGGTGCTTGCATTGCTCGCGGGCGCGGGGTTCGCGGCAACGACGCTCGCCGGGTTCCTGATCAGCGTCCACTGGGGGCTGTTCGGATTCCACGAGAGCTTTTCGGGAACCTGGCAGTCCACGGCCGGGCTCGTCGAACTCGTGACAACGGTGCTGCTCGGTACCCTGGCTGCGCAGTCCCTGCTCCGGCCGGTTCATCGAATCGCCGACGGGCCGCAGCCGGCGCCGCGGCTATGACCAGATGAGTAATTCCAGGGACACGCCGGTGGTGGAATCGGGCAGCTAGCCAGGTGATCAGCGGGTCCGAAGAGATAGCCTGAGGCCTGACTGTTGGCGGCTACCTCGCCGCCGCGTCGTCCTCAGCCAACCCGGGAGACAACGTGATCCTGATCGCCTACGACGGTTCCGAAGACGCGCGCGCAGCGATCGCTGGCGCGGCCAAGCTGTTCCCCGCGCAACGCGCCGCGATCGTTACGGTCTGGCAGCGCTTTGTCGAGACGATGGCCGGCACCGGAGCCGGCATGACGGTCGTGCTCGATTACGACGAGCTCGACCTTGCCGCCGAGAAAGCGGCATACGAACGGGCATCCGAGGGTGCGGAGATGGCGAGCGCCGCAGGGCTCGAGGCGACGCCGCGGGCCGCCGTCGCCATCGGCAGGCTCGCCGAGACGATCCTGTTCGAGGCGTCCGAGCTCGATGTCGACGGGATAGTGATCGGAAGCCGAGGCCTGGGCGGCGTCAAGTCGCTGGTGCTCGGCAGCGTCTCTCACGCCGTCCTGCAGCACGCGGACCGCCCGGTCGTCGTCGTGCCTTCGCCGGAGGTCGCAAAAGAGCGAGCCCAGCACCGGGGCAAGTAGCTGCCGGACCGGCTGGCCTGCAGCCTGCGCAGGCGGCGTGTGATAGACCGGGGACCAGGTGAGGACGGCTCGTGGGAGATCTCCCGTCGCACGGACAGCGACAGCTTGCGCCGTGGCTTTGGCGATCGCCTTCGCCGTTGGCACCCTGCTTCCCATCAGTGCGCTGGCGGACTGGACCACGTATCGCGGCGACGCGGCCGGCTCGGGGGTCGATTCGAGCAGTGTCGGATCGCTGCCATTCGCGCTCGCTTGGAGCTCTCCCAGCCTGTCGGGCGACATCTACGCGGAGCCGCTCGTCTACCACGGGCTGGTGATCGTCGCCACCGAGTCAAATCAGGTGGCAGCGCTGAGCGAGGCGACCGGCCAGCTCGTGTGGCAGCAGAACGCAGGCACGCCGGTCAGCGCGAGTTCGCTGCCGTGTGGGGATATCTCTCCGACTGTGGGGATCACCTCGACGCCGGTGATCGATCCGGCCACGGGCCGGCTGTTCGTGGTCGCGGACGACATCGTACGCGGCAGCATCGTCCACGAGATGTACGCGTTCGACGCCGCCACCGGGGCACCGCTGGCAGGCTTTCCGGCGTCCGTCGAGCCGCCGGACGACACTCCCGCCGCCCAGCTCCAGCGGGCGTCACTCGCACTCGATGGCGGCGAGGTCGTTGTCGGTTATGGCGGCAACACCGGCGACTGCTCCACCTATCACGGCTGGCTTGTCGCCGAGGCCGAGACGGGTGGGGCACCGACCGCGTCATTCTCGACGCCGTCGGCTCAAAGTGCGATCTGGGGCGCCGGCGACGGTCCGGCCGTCGACGCCGCCGGGAACGTGTGGGCGTCGACCGGCAATGGCAATGCGACCACATTCGGCGACCAGGAGTCGGTGCTCAAGCTCTCCCCCAGCCTGCAGCTGGAGGACCTCTGGGCGCCGTCGAACTGGTCGGCCCTTGACTCGGGCGACCTAGATCTCAGCACGAGCAGTCCGGCGCTGATCGCGGGCGGGCTGGTCTTCCAGGTCGGCAAGCAGGGCATCGGATACCTGTTGAACGTCGCGGCGCTCGGCGGCGCCGGAGCGGCCCCCCTCTTCCAGGCACAGGTATGCAGCAGCTTCGGCGGCGACGCCGTCGACGGGTCCACGCTGTACGTCGCGTGCTCGGACGGCGTGCGGGCGCTAGCCGTGAACACGTCCGCCCATAGCTTCTCCGCCCTGTGGCACGGCCCAACGGCCGCGCAAGGGCCGCCAATCGTCGCCGGAGGCCTCGTCTGGGTGACCAACTATGCAGCCGCGACGCTGCTTGGACTCAATCCACAGACCGGCGCCGTGGTCGTGACGCAGCCGACGCCGGCCATGGAGCACTTCAGCATTCCCTCAGCATCGGACGGCAAGCTGTTCCTGGCCACCGGCAAGACGGTCGAGGCCTATACGATCGCGAATCCCGCGCCATCCGCTCCCGCGCCGTCCGTCCCAGCGACGCCGCCCGCGACCGCGCCCGCTGCGCCTGGTTCCACCACCCCAGCCGCCGCCGCCTTGCCCACCCGCTGTACGGTGAAGCTGCGCGACGCCCAGGTGCGGATCCACCACCGGGAGGGCAAGAGGCGAGGCAAGGGCCCTCGTCGCGGCGACACGAGCCCGCGGATGCTGTTCGGCACGCTCGCCGTGCGGGCCACGTGTAACCGGACCGTGCGCGTCACGGTGAACGGCCAGCTCAACGAGCGGCTCGGCAAGCGACGTCATCGGACTTCACGGCTCAGGCAGGTGCGCGCGAGCCTGGCTGCCCACCGCACCCGAACGCTCGCGCTGCGCCTGCCGGCGTCCGGGGTGAGGGCGCTCCAGCGCCACCGGCGCGAATCGGTCACGTTCACGCTGACAGCCCGTCCAACGGGCCTTATGGCCGGCACCGCCAACGGCGCCACGACCGCCCGCGCCACCGTCCACGCCCGCCTGCGGCTGTGAGCTCGGTCGGCACCTACTGTTCGCCGCGCGCGCACTCCTGGAGGACGGCCGCGGCGAACTCGTCGACGTCCTCCTCGGTCGTGTCCCACGAGCACATCCAACGCACCTCGCCAATGTCCTCGTTCCATACGTAGAAGGCGAATCGCCGCTGGAGAGCCTCGGTCGCCGCCGCCGGAAGCGTCGCAAACACGGCGTTGGCCTGAACCGGTCTCGTGATCTGAAGCGCGGGTGCAGCCGAGACCGCGGAGGCGAGGCGTGCCGCCATCGCGTTCGCGCGCTGCGCGTTGGCGCGCCAGAGCTCGTCCGTCAGGAGCGCGTCGAACTGGGCGGCCAGGAACCGCATCTTTGACGCGAGCTGGAGCGTCTGCTTGCGTAGATACTCCAGGCCGATGATCGTTTCGGCCGCGCGCGGCAGCACAACCACCGCCTCTCCGACGAGCATCCCGTTCTTGGTCCCACCGAACGACAACAGGTCCACCCCCACCTCGGTCGTAATCGCGGCAAGCGGGACGTCAAGCGCGGCGGCCGCGTTCGCGAGCCGCGCTCCGTCGACGTGCAGCAGCAGACCGCGCTCGTGTGCGAAGGACGCCAGCTCCCGCATCTCCGCGACGGTGTAGACCGTCCCGAGCTCGGTCGACTGGGTGATCGATAGCACTCGCGGGTGCACCGAGTGCTCGTCGATTTCACGGCCGGCGAGACCTCCGAGCGCGTCGGCCGTCAGCTTGCCCTCGCGACTGCGGACCGTCAGCAGCTTGATGCCGCCGATCCGCTCTGGGGCACCGCCCTCGTCGGTGTGCAGGTGCGCGACGTCGGCACAGATCGCTGCCTCCCAAGGTCGGCACCCCGCTCGAAGGCACAACACATTCGCGGCGGAGCCGTTGAATACGAAGAAGGTCCGCGTGCCGCTGCCGAGCAACTCCTCGAAGCGGGCTTCGACCGACTGGGTGTATGGATCGTGGCCGTAGCTGAGGCAATGGCCCGTGTTTACGTCCGCGATCGCCTCGAGGACACGGGGGTGCACGGTCGCGGTGTTGTCCGAGGCAAAGCCGCGTCGTGCCTGCAGCACCTCAGCCGAGGGCATCGCTGGCGGCAGGCAGCATCTCGGTCACGATCGATGCACTCGGGGCACCACCGGGCCGTAGTGCCCTGATGCCCAAATCAGATCTTCTCTGCTTCCGGCGACTCGACCTGCCAGCCCCGGCTGCCCTTGCCGCGCCGCGGGGGCAGCTTGACGGGCGTGGCATGCATCGCTCGCAGCCGCACCTCGCGCCAGGACATGCCCTCCTTGAGCAACGCCGGCATGCCCATGAGGAGTGCAGTCGTGACCTCGACCGCCTGCAGGATCACCCCGTAGGCCACTCCCGTAGCGATGCTGACATGCCAGCCGGTGGCGAGCACGGTGGCGCATGCCGCCTGGAACACGCCCAGGTTGGCCGGTGTCGCCGGAAGCACGGCAGTGACGTTGACCGCGAACAGGACGGCCGCCGCGGCCGCGAACCCGGTGCGGTGTTCAAGCCCAAGGGCAATCAGCAGCAGGAAGCAGGAAAGGCACTGAAGCCCCCAGGCGCCGAGCTGGGCGACGGTCGCGATCAGGCCAAGCCGGGGATCGCGGAATACCTGCAACCCGGCCTGCACCCGCCGGAGCACTGTGGTTGCCTGACCGAGCGCCCGACGAGCTCGAGTGAACCGGTTTGCACCGGGCCCGTGACGGAGCACGATCGGCGTCAGCAGTAGGAACGCGAGCAGCGCTGCGGGCGCCACCGCGACCGCGATCAGCGCGCTCTGGTGGCCGCTGAAGAAATCGACCGACGAGAACATCACTCCGGCAAGGATCGCGAGCGCGAGCAGGTTCAAGAGCGTCTGCGACACCACCGTGCCGAGCACGATTGGCAGGTTCTCCCGAGGCCGGCCGGTGCGGCGCGCGACCACGAGCGCGCGCGCCGGCTCGCCGAGGCGGGCCGGCAGCGTCGAGGACATCAAGACCCCGATCATCGTGCCCTGCATCGCGTCGACGAGTCTGATCCGCGCTCTCGGTAGCGCGGCCTTCAGAATCGCGTGCCAGGAGAACGCGCGGGCGACCATCGCCGAGCACATCACCGCCAGGGCAAGCAGGACATACGTCGGGCTCGAGCTGATCAGAGCGTGGGTGATGTGGCCGATACCGATCTTCTGTAATGCGAGATAGCCGAGGAACAGGCCACCGAGGCTGATCGCCGCCATCCCACCCCGTCGAAGCAGCGCGACCGCGCGGCGCCGGCGGCCGGCCGTCGCAGCGCGCTCGTATTCGAGACTGGGCAGCCGCATCGCGGGAACGCGGGGCTTCAGGTCCGCGGGTTCGAGCCCGAGCCGGACCGCGAGGCGCTGGCGTCCAGGCTTCGGTTGCCGCGAGGCGATCGCGTCGGTGTAGGCCTCCATCACCTGCTCGGCGACGCGCGTCCCACGCGAACCGCTCGACCGTCACGGCGGCCTGAACAGCCAACGCGCGCCGGCGCTCCGGCTCATCGTGCAGGTCGCGCAGCGCTTCGGCCAGGGCCTGCGCGTCGGCGGGCGGCACCAGCACACCGTCGACGTCGTCGGTGACGACGTCGCGATAACCGGCGATGTCGGAGGCAACCACCGTCGTCCCGGCGGCGAACGCCTCGGTCAGCACCATCCCGAAGCTCTCCCCACCGAGTGAAGGCGCGCAGAGCACGTCGGCGGCGCTCAGTTCCGATTGCTTGCGATCGTCGTCCACCTTGCCGAGCGCGCGGACGCCGCGCGGGTCGATCAGCATCGGCGCAAGCTCCTCGTGGGTCGGCCCGATCACGGTCAGTTCGGTGTCGATGTGCTCACGCAGCGCCTCGAACGCGCGAAGCAGCAGCGGCAGGCCCTTTCGCTCGACCGACTGTCCGACGAAAGCAATCCGCAGGCGATTGTCGTTGCGCCAATTCGGAGACAGATCGTGGATGTCGCCGGTCATGTGCACGCCGTTGGGAATCACCCGATAGCGACCGCCGAACCAGCGCTTGCCGGTCCAGGCGGCGGCCTCCGAGACAGCGATCCGGACATGGAGGTGGTTGAGGATCTGGCGCGCGCCGAACGCGTTGGCGAGCATGTTCGGGAGCCACTTGTTGGAGTAGGAGTGGAACGTCCCGACCAGCGGCAGTCGCGGCTGCAGCGATGCCACCCATCCGATCATCGGCGCGACCGGCTCGTGCAGGTGAACTACGTCGTAGCCCCCTCCTTTGAGCTCGCGGCGGAGCCTCGCGACGCCGGTGGGCGACAACGAAAGGTTGGACATCGACCCGTTGGCCTTGACTCCGACGGTGCGACCGAGGGAGACCAGGTAGTCGGGGGCCGCTCCGAGCTGCGGTCTGGCGCCACGATGCATGATCGAGGCGATCAGGTCCGGCGGGTCGAACGGTGCGAGCACTCGCACCTCGTGGCCCTCGCTGAGGTACTGCTCAGCAAGCGCCTCGATGTGTCGCGTTACGCCACCCGGATAGGTCCACGAATACGGAGACACCACCGCGATCCGCATATATGCATCCTACCCGCCCAGCCCGGCGGGGAACGGCTCGGTGGAGATGTCATGATTCCGGCATGCCGAACCGGCAGTTCGTCAAGTACACGTTCCTCCAGGTCGAGCCCGGCTGGCGCCGGCTCGATTCCGACGAGCGCGACGAGCACAAGCGCGAATTCGTCGCGGCTTGCGAGGACTTTGGCGAGGACCACCTACTTCGCGCTTTCTCGCTGGTGGGGACACGTGGCGACGCGGACCTGATGCTGCTGTCTCAGGCCGAGAACCTGGAGCGGATCCACGAGTTTCACGTCGTCCTCGCGCAGAGCGGATTGATGAGATGGTGCCGCATCCCGCATTCGTTCCTGGCGATGACCAAGCCGTCGGAATACTCGGACGAATCGCGGCTGGAGGTGCGTTCCGCCCACTCCAAATATCTGTTCGTCTACCCGTTTGTGAAAACACGCGCGTGGTACGGCCTCCCGCCGCAGGAGCGCTGGCGGATCATGCAGGACCACATCAACGTCGGACGCGAGTTCCCGTCGGTCGATATCAACACCTCCTATTCGTTCGGGCTCGACGACCAGGAGTTCGTCGTCGCATTCGAAACCGACAGTCCAGCCGACTTCCTGGATCTGGTGCAGCGGCTGCGGACGACGGAGTCGAGCAGCTACACGCTGCGGGACACGCCGACGTTCACCTGCATCTCGTGCTCGGTTTCCCGCGCGCTCGGAGCGCTCGACGGCGAGCCCCTGAGAATCGCCGCGCCGCCACGGGCGTGAGCGACGAAACCGACGCAGCAGGCGCAGCTCACCTCCGCGCCTCAGACCCCGTGCTGCGCGATCTGATCGACGCACTCGGCCCAGACGACAGCGACCGCCGCGCCAGCCGCCCACGCGACAACTACGGTGCGCTCGTCCGATCGATCGTCGGACAGCAGCTCTCGACCAAGGCGGCAGCGGCAATCTACGCGCGACTGATCGCGCACTTCGACGGTCGCCCACCGACGCCGGCGGAGGTGCTCGCCGAGGACCCCGAGGAGTTGCGTGCCGCCGCCGGACTGTCGCGCGCAAAGGTCGGGTTCTTGCGCTCGCTCGCCGAGCATGTGCTCAAAGGCGAGCTGGAGCTCGACCGACTCGAATCGCTGTCCGATGACGAGGTGATCGCCGAGCTGGTCGCCGTCAAGGGGATCGGCGCGTGGAGCGCCCACATGTTCCTGATGTTCCATCTGCATCGCCCCGACGTGCTGGCCGTCGGCGACCTCGGAATCCGCAAGGCGGTGATGAAGCTCTACGTGCTCGACGAGTTGCCTGCTCCCGCGACTATCGAGGCGATCGCCGAGCCGTGGCGACCGTACCGGACGCTCGCGTGCCTCTACCTCTGGCGCTCACTCAACGCGGTTCCGGACTAGGGATGGCAACTTTCGGTTGCGACCGAGTATGGCTTCGACGTTTCGCTCGGCTGCGGTGCGCCGGAGTTGCTCCAGCTCCTGCTTTAGCTCCAGGTTCTCGCGCTCCAGCTGGGTGACCCGGCGCCGCTCGGTCACTAGATCCTCGGCGAGCGCGCGCAACGCCGTACCGAGCCGCTCCCCGCTGATCTCTCGCATGGGGCCCAGCCTGGCAGCCCACGGACGGCGCGACAAGAAGGCTCACACGTGTAAGCCGGGGGAAGTCGTTACGACTACCGGGGAAGTCCTTACGACCACGGCCGGCAACCGCGAATCGCACCGTCACCCGGATCGGGTGATGCCGTCCTACAGGTCGAATTGGACGATGTACGTCAGCCGCGAAAGCTTTCGCCGAACTGGAGGAACCATGACGACTGCCGTCGGAACTGGCCCAAACACGACCGAGCCCGCCAGCGCGGGTGCCGCAGTGGCCGACGTGTTCGTCGTCTTCGGCATCTCGGGCGATCTTGCCAAGGTAATGACGTTCAACTCGCTCTATCGACTGGAGCGTCGGGGGCTGCTTGAACTGCCCGATCGTCGGCGTGGCGGTGAACGACTGGTCGCAGGAGGACCTGCGCGACCACGCCCACGAGGCGATCGTGAACTGCGGCACCGACATCGACGAGGCCGTGTTCGATCGACTGGCGGGACGGATGTCCTATGTGAGCGGGGACTTCGGCGAGGCGGAGACTTACGAGCGGCTCGCTCGCGCGATCGGCGATGCCCACACCCCGGTGTTCTACTTGGAGATCCCGCCGTTTCTGTTCGGCCGCGTGATCAAGGGCCTGACTGAAGCGGGGTTGACGAAGACCGGGCGGGTCGTCGTCGAGAAG
Organism: uncultured Solirubrobacterales bacterium; assembly: GCA_963805095.1. Classification (GTDB taxonomy): domain Bacteria; phylum Actinomycetota; class Thermoleophilia; order Solirubrobacterales; family Solirubrobacteraceae; genus Palsa-465. The sequence continues at coordinate 829,576 of CAWDSW010000002.1, read as the reverse complement.
CCGTTCGGTCACGATCTGGAATCGGCCCGTGAGCTGGCGGCTGAGATCCACCAGTACATCGACGAGTCCCAGCTCTATCGGATCGATCACTTCCTGGGCAAGATGGGGATCGGGGAGATCCTCTACCTGCGGTTCGCCAACTCGATGTTCGAGCCGATCTGGAACCGCAATTACGTCGAGAGCGTCCAGATCACGATGGCCGAGAGCTTCGGCGTCGAGGATCGCGGTCACTTCTACGACCCGGTCGGCGCGTTGCGCGACGTGGTCGTCAACCACATGATGCAGGTGGTCGCCGCCACGGCGATGGAGACCCCGTCCTCCGGGGAGGCGAGCGTGCTCAAGGACGCGCTGGTCTCGGCGTATCGCGCGATGCCCGCCGCCGACCCTGCTCATTACGTGCGCGGGCAGTACGACGGCTACCGGGCGATCGACGGCGTCGCGGCGGACTCGAACACCGAGACGTACGCCGCCATGCGGCTGGATATCGACAACTGGCGCTGGTCCGGCGTGCCGTTCTTCCTTCGGACCGGGAAGTGTCTGCCGGTCACGCAGACCGAGCTTCGGGTCGTGTTCAAGCGCCCTCCGAGACTGCGGTTTCGCCGGCTGGTCGCGCTTGCCCGAGCCGAGGCAGTTCGTGGTCAAGCTCGACCCGTCGACCGGGATCCGGCTCGCTCGTCGACGCCCAGCGCCACGAGACGGTGCGAACCAGAGCAGATCCACGCTCGACATGGAGTTCGCACAGGAGGGCGGCGAGGGTCCGACCCCGTACGAGGTGCTGCTTCACGCCGCGCTGGTCGGCGACAGCAAGCGCTTCACGCGCCAGGACGGCGTCGAGGAGTGCTGGCGGGTGATGGCGCCGTTGCTCGAGCATCCGCCGCCGGTGCATCCGTACGCCAAGGGGTCGTGGGGACCCGAGGCGGCGGATGATGTCCTTGCAGGTTACGGCCGCTGGCACGACCCGTGGGTGGCGTCATGAGCTCAGCACCAAGGCCAAGAAGAGCGCGCAGCGGGACGGCCAACGGCCGCAGCCGCAGCCGCTGCCGCAGTAGCCGGCACCGCCGGCATGGTCGCGTCGATGCCACAGAGCGCCGCGGCGCCGTCGCCGTTCACCCCGATCGCCGACTACGCGTTCCTGTCGGACTGCCATACCGGCGCGCTGGTCGCGCCGGACGGCACGATCGACTGGTTGTGCGTCCCGCGGTTCGACTCGCCGAGCGTGTTCGGGTCGCTGTTGGACCGCGGCGCCGGCGCGTTCCGGCTCGGCCCGTTCGGGATCAACGTCCCGAGCGGCCGGCACTACGAGCCGGGGACGAACACGCTGGTCACGACGTGGAAGACGCCGTCGGGGTGGGCGAGGTGCACGACGCGCTGACGATGGGCCCGCGCCGCGGCGAGGACACGATCACGCCGCACACCCGGCCGCCGACCGACGAGGACGCCGACCACGTGCTCGTGCGGACGGTCAAGTGCATCGAGGGCAGCGTCGAGGTCGAGCTGGTGTGCGAGCCGGGCTTCGACTACGGCCGCGGTCCTCGGCCGAGTGGTCGCTGGCGCCGGATCGCCATCGCGCCGACGCGACCGGCGCCGGTCAGACGATGCGGCTGCAGACCGACATGCTGCTCGGGATCGAGGCCAACCACGTCCGCGCCCGGCACGTGCTCCGCGAGGGCGAGGAGCTGTTCTGCGCGCTCTCGTGGGACGAGCAGCGCACCGACGCCGACCAACGGTCGAGGAGGCCGAACGCGCTGCTGCAGGCCACGACGCGCTTCTGGCGCCACTGGCTGTCGCGGGCGCGGATCCCCGATCACGAGTTCCGCGCCTTGATCCAGCGCTCCGCGCTCGCGATCAAGGGGCTGACGTACATGCCGACCGGGTGCGACCGTGGCCGCGCTGACGACGTCGCTGCCCGAGACGCCGGGCGGGGAGCGCAACTGGGACTACCGCTACACCTGGATTCGCGACTCGACGTTCACGCTGCAGGCGCTGCACTACCTCGACCTCGACTGGGAGGCCGACGAGTTCATGCAGTTCATCGCCGACCTCGAGCGAAACGACGACGGTGGCCTGCAGATCATGTACGGGATCGACGGTCGTCGCGATCTCACCGAGACGTTCCGTCGAGGATCTCTCAGGCTACGACGGTGCCAGCCCGGTCCGGATCGGCAACGGCGCGTTTGACCAGCGCCAGAACGACGTGTTCGGCGCCGCGCTTGACTCGGTGCTGCTGCACACCCGCCGCAGCCAGCGGCTGCCGCGGCGGCTGTGGCCGCTGATCCAGGCGCAGGCCGAGTGCGCCAAGGCGGTCTGGCGCAAGCCGGACCAGGGGATCTGGGAGGCGCGCGGCAAGCCGCAGCACTACGTCTCATCGAAGCTGATGTGCTGGGTGGCGATGGACCGCGCCGCGAAGCTCGCGGAGATCCGCGGCGAGGACGCGCTGGCCGCCGAGTGGGGCGAGATCGCGGCGGAGATCAAGGCCGACATCCTCGAGCACGGCGTCGACAAGCGCGGCGTGCTCGTCCAGCACTACGAGACCGAGTCGCTGGACGCCTCGACGCTGCTGGCGGCGATGTTCGGCTTCCTCCCCGGCGACCGACGAGCGGCTGCGCGCGAGCGTGCTCGCGATCGCCGACGAGCTGACCGAGCACGGGTTCGTGCTGCGCTACCGGACCGACGAGACCGACGACGGCCTGTCCGGGCAAGGAGGGGACGTTCGTGATCTGCTCGTTCTGGCTCGTCTCGGCGCTGGCGATCATCGGCGAGATGCAGCGCGCTCGCGACCTGATGACGCGCCTGGTCAAGGTCGCGTCACCGCTGCGGCCTGTACGCCGAGGAGTTCGACGTCGAGACCGGCCGGCATCTGGGGAACTTCCCGCAGGCGTTCTCGCACCTCGCGCTGGTCGAGGCCGCGGGCCGGATCATCCTCGCCGAACGCCTTGAGGAGCTGGGCGCATGAGCGACTACGACGTGATCGTGATCGGCAGCGGCGCCGGCGGCGGCACGCTGGTCCACCAGCTGGCGCCGTCGGGCAAGCGGATCCTGCTGCTCGAGCGCGGCGACTGGCTGCCGCCGCGAGCCTCAGAACTGGCAGGCGCAGGACGTGTTCGTCGACGGCCGCTACGTCTCGCCGGACACCTGGTACTACGACGAACGGCGAGCCCTTCCAGCCGCAGGTGCACTACTACGTCGGCGGCGCGACCAAGCTGTACGGCGCCGCCCTGTACCGGCTGCGAGCGGAGGATTTCGGCGAGCTCCACCATCACGACGGGATCTCGCCGGCGTGGCCGATCTCCTACGAGGACATGGAGCCCTACTACACGAAGGCCGAGCAGCTCTACCAGGTCCACGGAGCCCGCGGCGAGGATCCGACCGAGCCGCCGGCCAGCGGCCCATACCCGTTTCCCGCGGTCTCGCACGAGCCGCGGATCCAGCAGCTCTCCGACGATCTCGCCAAGGCGGGCCTGCACCCGTTCCACGCGCCGTGCGGGATCCTGCTCGACGAGGGCAACATGCCCTACAGCAAGTGCGTGCGCTGCCAGAACTGCGACGGCTTCCCGTGCCTGGTGCACGCCAAATCGGACGCCGAGGTGATCTCCGTCCGCCCCGCGCTCGAGCACCCGAACGTGACGCTGCTGACCGGCGCCGAGGCGGTCCGACTCGAGACCGACCCCGCGGGCACGGCTGTCACGGGCGTCGTGGTCAACGTCAACGGCGGACAGGAGACGTTCCGGAGCGACATCGTGGTCGTCTCGTGCGGCGCCGCCAACAGCGCCAAGCTGCTGCTCGCATCCGCGAACGACGCCCACCCGAACGGTCTTGCCAATGGCTCGGACCAGGTCGGTCGCAACTACATGTTCCACAACAGCCAGGCCGTGCTCGCGCTGTCCAAGGAACCGAACCCGACGATCTTCCAGAAGACGCTCGGGGTCAACGACTTCTACCTCTCCGGCGGCGAGGACTTCGACTTCCCGCTCGGGAACATCCAGATGGTCGGCAAGTCCCAGGCGCCGATGTTCCACGGCGAGAAACCGGGCGAGACGAGGTTCGCGCCCAACTGGTCGCTCGAACAGGTCGCCCTTCACGCCGTCGACTTCTGGCTCTCCACCGAAGACCTGCCGTCCCCCGAGAACCGGGTCACGCTCGCCCCGGACGGCAACGTCGGTCATCGCCTACCACGCCGAGCAACGACGAAGCCAAGGATCGCCTGTTCGGAAAGCTCAAGGAGATGCTCGCGAACCTCGGCATGCACCACGGCCACCTGCTGCCGCATCACGCCTACCTCAAGAACGAGATCCCGGTCGCCGGCGTGCGCACACCAGGCCGGCACCTGCCGGTTCGGCACCGACCCCGACACCAGCGTCCTCAACCCCGACTGCCGCGCCCACGAGGTCGACAACCTTTACGTTGTCGACACGAGCTTCTTCCCGAGCATCGGCGCGGTCAACCCAGCGCTCACGGCGATGGCAAACGCGCTGCGCGTCGGCGACCACCTGCTCGAGCGCATGGGCGCGCCGGCGTCGAGCCCGGAGCCTGCTGACGTCGCTCCCCCGGGAGCGTAGGAGGGTGACGGTTTTCCTCTCCTCGGTCGGAACGGTGCTCGGGGACCGAAAGAGCCGCATGACGGAGGGCGAGCTGGCCAGCGTCGAGCGGACGCCGGCGCCCGGAGCCCAAGCGGTTCACTGAGCCCCGGAACCGTCTGCCATGGCCAACGACCTCGCCCGCTGGCAGTTCGCGACAACCAGCATCTACCACTTCTTCTTCGTCCCGGTGACGATCGGTTTGGCGTTCCTCGTGGCGATCCTCCAGACCGCCTGGTACCGCACCGACAACCCGGATTACAAGCGGATGACGCGCTTCTTCGGAACGCTGCTGTTGATCAACGTGGCGATCGGCGTGGTAACGGGACTCGTCCAGGAGTTCGAGTTCGGGATGAACTGGTCGACCTATTCGCGGTACGTGGGCGGCGTGTTCGGAGCGCCACTGGCGATGGAGGGACTGGCGGCGTTCTTCCTGGAGTCGACCTTCCTCGGGTTGTGGTTGTTCGGCTGGGACCGGCTGCCGAAGCGAGTTCACCTGGCGTGTATATGGGCGGTGTCGTTCGCTTCGATGCTCTCGGCCATGTTCATCCTGATCGCCAACTCGTGGATGCAGCACCCGGTCGGCTACAAGATCGACAAGGCCGGAAACGCGGTTTTGAGCAACATCTGGGCCCTGTTCGTCAACCCGACGTTCGTGTGGGGATACGCGCACGTGATCCTCGCCTCGTTGGTGACCGGTTGCCTTGTGATGCTCGCGGTCTCAGCCTGGTACCTGCGCAGGAGTGCCCACGTCGAGGCATTCCAGCGCACCGCAAAGGTTGCGCTGATCGTCCTGATACCGACGATCGCGGTCCAGCTCTCGGTGGGCAACCAGCTGGGCGAGATCGAGGCTAAGTATCAGCCGGCGAAGATCGCGGCGGCCGAGGCGCTGTGGAACAGCTGCAAGCCGTGCTCGTTCTCGGTGGCTCAGATCGGGGGCTACAGCAGCAGCGACGAGACCACGAATAAGATCATCGCGATCCCGCATCTGCTGTCGGTCCTGGCTACCGGCACCTGGGGTGGCGGCGTCACCGGGCTGAACCAGGTCCAGGCTCAGGATCAGAAGAAGTATGGGCCAGGCGACTACATCCCGAACGTGGCGATCCAGTATTGGTCGATGCGGACGATGGCGGGCCTGGGATCGCTGGTGCTGCTGTTCGCGCTATGGGGCGGCTGGCTCCTCTACCGCGGCACGCTGCAAAGCGCGCGGCTCTTCCTATGGCTGTCGATATGGGCGGTGATCACCCCGTTCCTGATGAACACTGCCGGCTGGCTGCTGACCGAGAGCGGGCGACAGCCCTGGATCGTGCAGGGGCTGCAGAAAACCGTGAACGCGAACTCGCCGGCGGTCAGCGCCACCGAGATCTGGATCAGCTTGTCCGCATTCGTCCTCGCCTACATCGTGCTTGCGGCCGCCGACCTCGGCCTGATGCTGCGCTACTCGCGCCGGGGCCTGGCCGACGCCTACGCCGAGGCTGATGAACCTTCCACCGGCGCCGTCCCGGCCCTTACCTACTGAGCCATGCAACTCCACACGATCTGGTTCATCATCATCGTCTTCTTCTGGATCGGATTCTTCGTGCTCGAAGGGTTCGACTTCGGCGTCGGAGCGCTGCACAGGGTGATCGGCCGCTCCGAGACCGAGCGTCGCGTCGTGATCAACACGATCGGCCCCTGGTGGGACGGCAACGAGGTGTGGCTGATCGTCGCCGCCGCCGCCATGTTCGCGGCCTTCCCCGGCTGGTACGCGACGCTGTTCTCGGCGCTGTACCTCGCACTGGTGCTGATACTCCTGGGACTCTTCGCCCGCGGCGTCTCGTTCGAATACCGCGGCAAGCGCGAGAGTGCCCGCTGGCGGAGCGGCTGGTCGTGGGCGCTGACGATCGGAAGCGTCCTGGTCCCATTCCTGATCGGGGTCGGGATCGGCGATCTCCTGCAGGGCCTTCCGATCAACCAGCACCACGACTTCACCGGGAACTTCTTCGACCTCCTGACGGGTTACGGGCTGATGACAGGCGTGAACCTGCTGGCGCTGTGCCTGCTCCACGGAGCCACGTTCATGGCGCTGCGCACCACCGATGAGATCCGCGACCGGGCTCAAGCCGCGGCCCGCGGGATCGGCGTCGCTGCGATTCTCCTGAACCTCGCGTGGGTCGTGTGGACGCTGGTGGACATTGGTGGCGGCACCGTTCCACAGCCCACCCAGATCTTCGGGCTGATCGCCGTGATCTTCGCGCAGCGGCTGGCCAGCACCGACAACAACGGCTGGGCGTTCGTTGCGTCCGGCTTTGCGATCGCCGCCACCATCGGCCAGATCTTCATCGCCCTGTATCCGAACGTGATGGTCTCAAGCACGAACCACGCGTTCAACCTGACCGTCAATAACGCGGCTTCGGGCCATTACTCGCTGGTCGTGATGACCGTGGTGGCGCTGTTGCTGTTGCCGGTCGTGCTGTTGTACCAGGGCTGGTCGTTCCACGTGTTCCGTCAACGCGTCAGCGCACCGGCCCCGCCGGCTGAGTAGGAGCAGGGTTGCCCGCGGTCGACCCACGGCTGCTCCGCCGAACGAAGTCAGCGCGCCCGCTGCTGATGCTCGACTGCGCACTTGGTGTCGGTACCGCCATCGCCGTGCTCGTGCAGGCCAGCCTGCTGGCGTTGATCGTCTCGCGAGGATTCGACGGAGCCCGGGCGAGCAGCCTCGAGCTCGCCATCGCGCTGCTGGTGATCGCTTTCGCCGTGCGAGGCGCACTCGCCTGGGGAATGGAGGTCGTCGGGCGCCGAGCGGCTTGGAGCATCCTCTCGGAGCTTCGCCTGGCGCTGACCGAGAAGCGGTTGCGTGATCAGCCGATCGGCACCGACGGCGCCGGCAGCGCCGAGCTCGCAGCCGTTGCGGTCCAGGGGATCGAGGGCCTGGAGGGCTATCTCGCGCGCTACCTGCCGCAGGTTGTGCTTGCCACGGTCGTGCCGTTGCTGGTCGTCTTGTGGGTGGCCGTGGTCGACCCCGTGTCGGCTTTGATCATGGTGTTCACGCTCCCGCTGGTGCCGGTGTTCATGTGGCTTATAGGCTGCTACACGGCCGAGCGCACGCAGGAGCGGTGGGAGGCGCTGCGAGACCTTTCGATTCACTTCCTCGACGTTGTGCGCGGCCTGCCGACCCTCCGCGCTCTCGGCCTCGGCCAATCCGAAGCCAAGCGGATCGGCGTGGTCAGCGAGCGGTATCGCAGCGCCACGATCGCGACACTCCGCGTCAGCTTCCTATCGTCGTCGGTGCTGGAGCTGGCTGCAACTCTGGGCGTCGCTCTGGTCGCCGTCGACGCCGGCCTGCGCATGGTCTCTGGCAGCCTCGGGCTCGAGGCGGGGCTGACCGTGCTGATCCTGGCGCCCGAGCTGTACCTGCCGTTCCGGCGGCTCGGAGCCGAGTACCACGCCAGCGCAGATGGCCTCGCCGTCGCCGAGAGAATGTTCGCGCTGCTCGACGCGCCACCCGCGACCTCCCCCGGAGGTGTTCAAACGGCCCCGAGCCCGGCGACTGCCCTCGTCCAGCTCGATTCCGTGTCGTTCGCGTACCCGGCACGCTCGACACTCGTGCTCCACCGACTCGATCTCGAGCTCTACCCCGGGGAGACCCTGGCGCTCGTTGGCGAAAGCGGAGCCGGGAAGAGCACGGTCGCCGCTCTGCTGCTCTGTCTGCTCGAGCCGACGGCCGGCCGCATCTGCGCCGGCGGCGTCGACCTGTCGATCTGCGACAGGGCCGCCTGGAGGCGCCAGCTCGCGTGGGTTCCACAGCATCCGACGCTGTTCCGGGGCACGGTCGAAGAGAACATCCGGCTCGCCGGTGCGGACGCGTCGCACCGGCAGGTCCGCGACGCGGCCGCGCTCGCCGGCGCGGATGAGTTCATCCGCGCGATGCCGAACGGTTACGACACGGTGATCGGGGACGGCGCCCGCCCACTTTCCCCGGGCGAGCGGCGGCGGATCGGGATTGCAAGGGCATTCCTCAGAGACGCGCCTCTCGTGATCCTGGACGAACCTACTGCCGACCTCGATCCATTCAGCGTCGCGATCGTCTCGCGCGCTGTGCAACGTCTGCAGGCCGACCGAACGATGCTCCTGATCACGCATCGCCCTGAGCTCAGCGGGCACGCCCACCGGAGCGTCCGACTCGTGAACGGCGCCGCGATCCCCGAGACAACCCCGCAGGCGGCATGAGCGACGGGCTCGGGAGTCTGTTCGTGCTGGCCAGCGCGCCACGGCGGCGAGTGGCCGTTGCGTCGCTCCTCGGCGCGCTGACCGTCGTGTTCGGTGTCGGTCTGATGGCGTCCGCCGGTTACCTGATCTCACGCGCGGCCGAGCGTCCGGCGGTGTTGTCGCTAATGGTCACGATCGTCGCCGTTCAGTTCTTCGGGCTTGGTCGGCCGCTCGCTCGGTATCTGGAGCGGATCGCCTCGCATGACCTCGCTCTGCGCGTGCTCGGAGGCGTTCGAACCCGGATCTACGGACAGCTCGAGCCGCTCGCGCCCGTGCAGCTGGACGGTTACCGGAATGGAGACCTGCTCTCGCGCATGGTGGCGGACGTCGACGCTCTGCAGAACCTGTACCTGCGCGGCGTCCAGCCGCCGCTGGTCGCGCTCGTGGCCGGTGCGGTATCGGTCGGGGTTGCGCTCGCCGTCCTGCCCGCGGCCGGAGTGGTGCTCGGGCTCGGGCTGCTGACCTACGCCATCGGCGTAACAGCGCTGTCCGGCGGGCTCGGTGCGCGCGCCGGACAGCGTCAAGCAGCCGGTCGAGGCGCGCTGGCATCGGAGCTCGTTGAGTTGACCCGGGGGGCCCCGGAGCTCGTCGTCTTTGGCCGCGAGCAGGATGGCCTGGATCGGGTGCGCGCCGCCGATCGGGAGCTCGTTGCCGTCGCCCGCCGCAGCGCGCTTGCCGGCGGCCTCGCCGATGCAGTTGGCCTCGTCATCACCGGCATGACCGTCGCGGGTGTGCTCATCGTTGCGATCGTGGCGTCGGTCGACGGCCGGCTCGACAAGGTGCTGATCGCGACACTGGCCCTGCTGGCGCTGGCGTCGTTCGAGGCCGTCTCACCGCTCGCCGGCGCCGCCCGGGAGACCTCTGCGACGATTGCCGCCGGCCGCCGGATCCTGGACCTGCTTAGCCGGCGCCCGGCTGTGGAAGATCCCATCGCCCCGCTTCCTGCGCCGGTCTGGCCGTTCGAGGTGGCTCTCGAGGACGTTTCAGCGCGATATCCCGGTCATCGGAAGCTCGTCTTCGATCGCTTCAGCATGGCGCTCGCGCCGGGTGAGCGGGTTGCGCTGGTTGGTCCAAGTGGTGCTGGCAAGACGACGATCACGAACCTGCTGCTCCGCTACCTCGACCCGGCGCATGGCCACGTGACGTTCGGCGGTCATGATCTCCGTCAATACCGTCAGGAGGACGTGCGCCGCGCGATCGCGGTGGCAGGACAGGAGTCGCATCTGTTCTCGACGAGCGTCCGGGAGAACGTGCGCATTGCTCGCCTCGATGCGAGCGACGCCGAAATCGAGGTCGCACTTCGCCGGGCTCGGATCTGGGACTGGGTCGACTCGCTCCCCGACGGAGTCCAGACGCGAGTGGGAGAGGAAGGACGCGAGCTGTCGGGCGGGCAGCGTCAGCGGGTGCTGCTCGCACGCGCCCTGCTTGCCGACGCGCATCTGCTGGTGCTCGACGAGCCAACCGCGCATCTGGATCCGGCGACCGCCACCGAGCTCGTGAGCGACATCATGTCCGCCGCGGGGACGCGCACCGTGCTGCTGATTACGCACCGCCCTGAGGGACTCGAACTCGCCGACCGAGTGATCAGCTTGTGGTGACCATGTTCAACCGAGAAGCGAGCAGAGCATGAAGGTAGCGTGGCCGATCAGAAGCGTGATCGCTGGTACCGCTGGGACGGCGGCGCTATCGCTCTCGTACGCACTGGAGCGGCGTTTGCGCCCTCGCCATCGAGGTCCGCTCGACTACGACGACTCGATCGTGCCGGGCGAGATCGTGGCGGCGATCATGCACCTGCCTCACGTCACGTCACGTCAAGACGAAGACCTGGGCCTGCTGTTGCGCTGGAGCTATGGGTCGGTGTTCGGCCTGTGGCACGGGCTGCTGCGTCGAAGTGTGCGGGAGCCCTGGGCGAGCGCGATCTTTGGCGGCACGCTGATGACGGCCACCTTCTCGTTGTTCCCGCTGCTCGGGCGGACGCCGCCGCCGTGGCGCTGGCCGGCCGATGTGATGGCGACCTGCCTGGGCACCCATGCCGCGTATGTGACGTCGGTCGCGGTCGCCGATGACGGGGTTCGCCGGTTGGGCCGCTGAGGATGCTGCAACTGCGAGTGTTCGGTACCGCGCCGGTGGTGGCCGAGCTAGCTCCGCGCATCCAGGGAATACCCGGTTCCCGGCACGTGATCCGGACCGGTGGCGAACCGGCCGTCGTGACGGCCGATCTCGCCGATGACGCCGTCGATCGAGCGCTCGAGGAGGTGAAGCGGATGGGCGTACCTCCGGAAGACGTGGTGCTGGTGCGTCTGGACTTGATCGGACCGTCGGTGGCGCAGCGCCCGCTGGCGAGCGTCGTCTGGGCCGACCTCGTGAGCCAGGCCAACGCCAATGCCCGGCCGCTCGCCCGCTACCTCGTGTTCATGATCGCTGCGGGCGTGATCGCCGCGTTCGGTGTCATCTACTCAAACGTCACGCTTGTAGTCGGGGCGATGGCGATCAGCCCTGACACGCTACCGATCACCGCCGCGGCCACCGCCCTTGTGCTCGGTCGCTGGCGCCTCACGGCCCGCGCCGTCAGCGCACTTCTGATCGGTCTTGGTGTCGTGTGCGTCGTCGGGGGGGTGTTGACATTCGCGCTGAATCAGCTTGGACTGCTGCGGGCCGGCTTCGACGTGAGCTCGACCTTCCTGGAGGGCCTCGCCACCGTCAACATCTCGACTCCGATCGTCGCGTTCGCGGCGGGCGTGGCGGCGATCCTCGCGCTCGAGACGAGAGCCAGCTCGGCGGTCGGAGTGGCCATCTCGGTAACCACAATCCCCGCCTCGGCGTATCTCGGAGTCGCAGCGGGCATCGGGGAGGTTGGGAAGGCGGCGGGCGCGTTACTGGTTCTCGGCGTCAACGTCGTCATGTTGATGGCCGGCGGTACGTCGACGCTGCTCGCACAGCGCGCGCTGAATCGACGGACCGTCATCTGAAATGGATGATGGTCCCGTCGCAACGGGCTGCGACGATCGCCGGTCGTGAGCACCGCCGCTGATCGGCCCCCGGCACACCCGGCCGACGTCACGGCTGAGCAAGCCGCGGAGACGATGACCAGCAGGTCGTTCCTCCTATTGCTCGTCATCGTGGCGATCGTCGGGATCGTTATCTCGTTGGCCGCCTGGTGCTTCCTCGAGGGGATCTACCAACTCGACCGCGAGCTCTACACGCACCTCCCGCACGCACTCGGGTACGAGCAGGGACCGCCGCTCTGGTGGCCACTTCCCGTGCTTGGGATCGCGGGCCTGGTCGTCGCGGCGGCGATCCAGCGGCTTCCGGGAGACGGTGGGCACCTGCCGGCCAGGGGACTTGCCGTCGGCGGCAAGCAAACGACTCCCATCGAGCTGCCCGGAGTGATCGTGGCCGGACTCGTGGCGGTCGGCTCGGGAGTGGTCCTTGGTCCGGAGGCACCGCTGATCGCTCTTGGCTCGGGCGGCGCGGTGTTCCTCGTCAGCCTGAGTCGCCGCAAGACGCCCCCCCAAGCGCTGCAGATCATCGCGGCGGCAGGGAGCTTCGCCGCCCTGTCGTTCATCTTTGAGTCGCCGCTGATCGCAGCGGTGATCCTGATCGAGGCGACCGGCATCGGAGGAGCCCGGATGCGCCTGATCCTGATCCCCGGGCTATTGGCGGCCGGCATCGGAGCGCTCGTTTCCGTCGGAATGGGGTCGTTCACCGGACTCAGCTCGAGCGCCTTCGCGATCGGCAGACTGCAGCTACCACAGTTCGGCCATCCTGACATCGCCCAGTTCGGCTGGACGATCGCGCTGGCTGCCGCAATCGCACTGGCGGCGCGCCTCGTGATGGCGGGGGGGCTGGGGACCCACCGCCTGGTCTCGCGGCGCCTGACGCTGTCGTTGCCCGCCGTCGGCTTGGTCGTCGCGGGGCTCGCGATCGCCTTTCACGGCGCCTCCGGTCGGAGCGTCGATAGCGTCCTCTTCTCAGGCCAGAGCGCGCTGCCCGGTCTTGTCTCCCAGGCCGACTCCTGGTCGATCTCCGCACTCCTGCTGCTGCTCGGGTTCAAGGGGCTCGCGTACTCGCTGTCGCTGGGGAGCTTCCGCGGTGGGCCGACCTTCCCGGGCCTTTATCTCGGAGCTGCGGCGGGCATCCTGGCGTCCCACCTTCCGGGATTCTCTCTGGACCCGGCGGTGGCGGTCGGTCTGGGGGCGGCGACCGCATCGATCCTCGGACTGCCGTTGTCTGGGGCGATCATCGCCACCTTCCTGACGGTCAACGCCGGCACCGGCGATGAACCCCTGATCATCGTGGGAGTGGTCGTCGCCTATCTGGTCACTCTGGCAGTTCGCTCCAAAGGTGAGGATTCGCCGAAGCAGACCGCAGAGCCGGCCGATCGCGCTCCCCGCGACCTCGGCGCTCCGACCGACGCCGTTCGCGGCGGGTGATCGACAGCCGCAACTTTCCACCCCACGCTGCCATGTTCGGCGGGCGGAGTCAGTGCCGGAGAGCGTCCAGGTCGGAACGGCTCGCAATCGGGGCGCGAGCGGTCACGACCGTCCCGCGACCGACGTTCGAGCCGATCTCGACGCTGCCGCCGACAGCGCCGAGGCGATCCTGCATGCTCTGCAGGCCCAGACCGTCGTGCCGGGCCGTCGGGTCGAACCCCGGACCGGTGTCACGCACCTCGAGCCGAAGCTCGTGGTCGGTCGTCGACAGTCGGATCGACGTGCGGGCCTCGGAACCCGCGTGCTTCAACGCGTTCTGGACCGCTTCCAGGCAGCAGTAATAGAACGCGACCTCGAGCTCGGGCGCAAAGCGCTGGTCGGTCGCCTGCACGGTGACTCGCTCCGGTGAGCGCAGTGCTACCGACTGGAGCACGCCCGCGAGTCCAATCTCGGCCAGTACGGTTGGATAGATGCCGCGTGCGAGGTCCCGCAGCTCGTCGATCGCGGTTTCGAGTTCCGCGCGCGCCGCCGCGACCTGCCGCTGCACTTCCCCGGTCTCCCCGGTGAGCTCGTCGACCGCGGAGAGCCTGATCAGGGCCGCCAGGAGCCGTTGCTGTGCGCCGTCGTGCAGGTCGCGCTCGAGCTTTCGCCGCTCGGTGTCGCTGGCTCGAGTGAGCCTCGCCCGGGAGTCGGCAAGCGCGCTGACCGAGTCCTTCCACGCCGCGTCGAGCTCGGCGTTCTGGAGCGCAAGCAGGGCGACGGCCCCGGCCGCGCGCAGAAGCTCGGGATCGTCGACGAGCTGCTGGTCGTGGACGATCGCGATGGCCGCGCGTCCATCCAGATCGACCTCCGTCAGGCGCTGATCGGACCGAGGAGGCGCCAACTGCGCGCCGTCGGCGTCCACCCATTCGAGGGTGCCCGGCTGCCAGAAGCCGAGCCTCAGTCCTGGGTCCCCCAGTGGGCCGCGCAGCATCCCCTCCAACTCACGGAACGACGGACGCCCCAGCGACCTGCCAACGAGCCGCCGCAGCACGCGTGCGGCATACAGTTCGGCGGAGATCAGCGCAAACAGGAAGCCGTACCAGACGAGCGAGCGGGCTCCGGCGAGCGTCCACTGGAGCACGTCCTGCACGGGCCGCGCTCCTGGCGCCAGACCGTTGGGAGCAACGAGGAACAGCGTCCGGTAGCTCACCTGCATCAGCAGGAAGACCAGCGCAACCGGTCCGCCAACCGCGAGCGCTCGCCGCCGAGGTGGCGTGCCGGTGATGAACCGCCAGACCAGCAGACAGGCCACTGCAAATGGAAAGACGACCAGCAGGACGCCAAGGGCGTCGGCAAACTGCGGCAACCATGCCGGCGAAGGCCAGATCGCGAGACCGTTGGCCGGACAGTTGGGATGGCAGCCCGAGATGGAGAATCCCGGTCCAAGATCGGGGGCCGCCACGTTTAGCACCAGCGTCATCAGAACGCCGGGCACGAGGAAGACGGCGATGAGCCACTTGCTCATCGCGTCGAACTCGCCGCTCGGGAACGCCAGGATGAGGAGCGCCGTCACCACGTAGATCGGTGTCTCTGCGAGCACGCCGATCCCGAACAGGGTCGGGTTGGTGGACGACTCCGCGATGTACAGGATCCCGCAAAGCCCCAGGAGGACCAGCAGCACCCACAGGCGATTGGCGGGACGGCGATGGCGCCAGTAGAGCCCGACGCCGATCGGGCCGAGGATGAAGTCGGCTTTCTGGGCTGCGAGCCAACCCGGATACTCCAGGAACGAGGCGGTGAGTGTGATCCAAACAGCGGCCGCAGCAGAGACGCCACCGAGTACCAGCACCGCCAACTCCAGTCGCCGGGTGAGCGACGCGCGCCGCGGCCGGCCCTTCAGCGGGAGCGCCAGACCGCGCGGCCCGAGCTCCTGCGCGAGCGAGGTGGTTCCGTTAGTCATCGGTCCCCGAAAAGGCGATCGTCGGCTAGGTCGTCGCGCTCATCTCGGGAACATCGTCGCACACGGAATATCGGCGCCGAACGAGAGGCCGTCCGCGGGGACCTCGATTACAAGTGTCCACCTACTCAAACACACATGCGCGGACCACCACACGGACGCCAACTCTGGGGAAACCTCCGAGGATGTGCTGCTCGACTCCGGCCGCCGCGATCAGGGTCCTGGTCGTCGACGACTCGTTGCCATTTCGTGAAGCTACACGCGACCTGATCGAAGGCACCGCGGGGTTCGAATGGATCGGCGATGCAAACTGCGGCGAGGACGGTGTCGAGCAGGCCGCTCGCCTCGCGCCGGACCTCGTGCTGATGGACGTCAGGATGGCGGGAATCGGCGGCGTCGAGGCCGCGAGGAGGATCTCCGCAGGCTGCGGACCATCGATCGTGATCCTGATCACCAGTACCGACATCGCGATTGATTTGGCGGGCGACGCGGCGGCAGAAATCCTGCCGAAGCGTCGCCTCAACGCTGCGTCCCTGCGCCGCCTCTGGCACGACCACGAAAGGCCGCCCACCTGATGTAAGCGTGGTGGCACAGTCCCGTCGCGTTGGGGATAAATCGGTGCCGCGCTTAACCCCATTCAGGCGATGCGGCGGGTTCTCCTACCCCGCAAGGTTCCACGCAGGAATGCTCGGCGACGAACCCGTCAGCGACTCACGCGACCTGCTTCGCCGACTTGCTGCGAATGACGAAGCCTCGGTCCGGACCGTCCTCGCCTCCTCGCCGACCAGCGGCCCGGCAGCCGGGTCGCCATTCATGCTCGATCGAAGAACGAGGGTGCTGGTGCAGCTGGCGGCATTGCTGGTCGTCGACGCGTCGACGGAGTCGCTGCGCTGGGCCGCTGATCTCGCCGGCACCAACGGCGCCGACGACGGCGCGGTCGCAGCGGTTCTCGTTTCCGCCGGCTTCGTCGCAGGCTCGGCACAGCTTGTCGCAATCGCGCCACGGCTGGCTCTGGCGCTGGGCCTCGAGCCGGCCGACGGGGATTCACTGACCGAGGAGCCCAGCGTCCAAGGCGCGCGTGACGGCCTCCGACCTTGAGGCCGCCCCGAGCTTGCGGTAGACCGCATGCGCCTGCGTCTTGACGGTATTCGACGAGACTCCGAGCTGTTCCCCGATCTCTCGGAACGAACGATGGCTTGGCAGAAAGCGGAGGATTCTGAGCTCAGCGATCGTCAATGATGAGGGCCCTGCCAGGCGCTCCTCGGCAAGCGCGTCCATGGATGACCACGCCGCGTCGAACCAGCGCTGGAAGATCACGGCTCCGTGTGTCCGGCGCGCAAGCCGCGATGCCTCCGCCAGCAGCGTCCGGGCCCCGACGACGTCGGCCAGCCGCAACGACGCGAGCGCCAGCAGGATCCGCGCCTCGGCCCCGTACCAGGGCAGGAAGTCGCCCATCTCAGTGAGCAGGTCGATCCCCCGTCGGAGATCTTGCTTCGCTTCGTCCACGCGCCCCGTATGGGCGCGTGCTGCGGCGGACGCCGCGAACGCCAGGGCACAGAAAGGGGAGCCCTCGAGGTCACGCGACTCGATTGCATTGATGGCCCGGTCGGTTAGGTCGGCCGCGGTATCCCAATCTCGCAGCTCGATCGCCGGCATCGCTGCCTGTGCCTGGCACATCGCCATCACCACAGGCGCGCTCGCGCCGCTGAGGTCGGCGGCCTCTGTCAGCAGTCCCTCAGCCGCAACGGACTCGCCGCCCAGGTAAAGCGCGGTCGCTCGCAGGAACATGTAGATCGGTTGCCACGGACTATCCCGCGGCTCGAGGTCGCAGGCTCGTGTCGCTGCCTCCGCCATCCCGGCGACTCCCGCTGCGAGCATGGCTTCGATGCCGGCGAGGCCGGCGTCGAGGAACGCACTCTCCGCGGTGTCGGGCACGCGCTCGTTGGCCGCCGCGGCCGCGACCGCCAGCTGTCGCGCTGCCGCCACGTTGCCGGCAGCGAGGAAACTGTGCGCCGCGGCCAGGCCGAGCCGCGGATGGCCGGAAAGCTCCGCGCGGGAGAACCCGCGTAGCCAATCCTGGACAAGGGAGTTGCGACCCTGCCAGATGTAGTCGACGATCGTGGCCCAGATCAGCTCCCCGGCCAGCACACAGTCGTGAGCACGAACAGCGTGGCCGATCGCCTCATCGGTGTTCCCCCGCGCCAAGTACCACGAGCTCGCCCGAGCATGCAACGTCGTCGCCATCTCGTGCTCGGTTCGGCGGAGTTCCGCCTGCAGCGCGTCACGGATCAGTCCGTGCCAGCGATAACGCTCGTGGGCTGGATCGACGGGACGCAGCAGCGGACTCGCGCGCTCCATGTCTCTCAGCACGACTCCGGAGCCACGGCTGCCCAGGACCGCGTCGCACAGTCCTCCCGACAGCTCGCTGAGGACGGACGTCCTTACCGCGAACTCCGTCTGGGTGTCTGACAGGTCGGACAGGATGTCGTCGCGGAAGTACTCCGCCAGGCGGTGATCGTCGCCCCGGAGCTGCTTGACGGCAGTGCTCGCATCCTCCTCCTCGCGCGCCGAGAGCGCGGTCAGGTACAGCGCGGCGGGCCATCCCTCAGTGCGCTGAACGAGCGTTTGGACAACGCCGAAGTCAAGCTCCAGTCCCGCCCCCCGAAGCAGCGTCGCGGCTTCGGCCGACGTCAGCGCCAGGTCGTCTATCCGCACCTCGACCACGGTCCGGTGCGCCCGCATCCGGCCGAGTGGGAGCACGGGTTCTCTGCGGGACGCAAGCGCGAGCGCCGAGCCCGCGGGCAGCTGCACCATCGCCTCATCTACGATCCTCCGCAGCGCTTCGGCATCGGCGAGGTGGGCATCGTCGAGGACCAGCACGCAGGGCACACCGGACAAGCGAATCGCTTGCGTTGCTGAACGCATCGCCTCCGCCAGCGTCGGTTGCGCCTCCCCCATCATCGGGTCCGACCGTGGCGTTCGCACGAACCTACGATCGTCGTTGGCTTCCCACTCTGCGAGGAGGGTCGACTTCCCGTATCCGGGAGGCGCCACGATCACCACGAGCCGAGCATCCCCTGCATTGGCCAGCCTGCGCAGGAGCGCGGCGCGACCAGCGACCGCAGCCCGGGTCCTCCCCGCGCGGCGTGGCTGCAATTGTGGTGCTGTGGCGACGGAGGGCAATCTGCGTAGCAGAGACAAGGAGCTATACATTTCTCCTTGAGGTCGCGGCTCCGGACAAGGGTGCCTACTTCCATTTCGCCGAAGGGCTGCACGACATCGGCGGTTCGCGAGTGACGCGAATTGTGAGTAAGTTGGTACCGCGCCCCGCCCCATCACCCGGTTGGGAGGATGCGCGCCTGGCGACTGGGACTAGGTTCGCCTTGTGGATGAGGTCGAACGTCTTCTCCGGTTGCTGGCGCTCAACGACGAGCAGTCGGTCGGCATGGTGCTCGCCGGCGGGCCCGAGCCCAGCCGTGGGATGGTGCTGCGCCCGAAGGTCGACCTGCTCGTTCGCCTTGGCGCGCTGCTCGCGCTCGGCGCTGCCACCAGTTCGCTGCGAGCGACCGTCGAGCGTGCGATCGAGGCCGGTGCCAGCGAAACCGAAATCGTGGGCGTACTCATCGCCGTGGCGCCGGCGGTGGGAATGGCACGCGTGGTCTCCACTGCGCCGCGCCTGGCGGTCGCGATCGGATACAACCTCGACGCCGATGAGTGAGCCTGGCCCAGTCAGCTCGTAGAGCGAGCCGACTCAACACCAGAGGTAGCGGGTACCCTGGCCCCCGCGGAGAGGTACGCTCCGTTGGTAGTTGCGTGCGCAGCGAGCACGATACCCACTGGACCGAGAGCGTGATGGGCACTAGTCTCGACCAACGAACACCCGACATGCGCCAGTCGGCCGATGATGCGCGGCCTCTCCGGCTGGTGATTGCGGAAGACTCATATGTCATACGCGAGTTCTTGACCGCCGCGCTCAGCGGAGCGTCTGGCGTCGAGCTGGTTGCGACGTGCACCAACGGCAAGGAGCTCCAGACGGCGATCGACGCCTGGGGTCCTGACGTCGTCCTGACCGATATCCGCATGCCGCCATCAGGAGCCCAGGAGGGAGTACGGATCGCGGCCGCGCTGCGGGAGACGCATCCCGATGTCGGTGTCGTCGTGCTCAGCCAGTACGCCGAACCGGCGTATGCGATGAGCCTGCTCGGAGACGGGACCAGCGGCCGTGCGTACCTGCTGAAGGAGCGGATTCGCGACAAGGAGGAGTTGCTCGCAGCGATTCAGGCCGTCGCGCGAGGAGGCTCCGTAATCGACCCAGCGATCGTCGACGTTCTGATTCAAGCCCGTTCCAGGGCGGCAAGCTCCAGGCTCTCCGACCTGACGCCGCGCGAGCGCGAACTGCTGGCGCAGATCGCGGCCGGGAAGAGCAATGGTGCGATCGCTGAGTCCCTCGTGCTCACCAAGCGTGCGGTCGAGAAGCACGTCAATTCGATCTTCTCCAAGCTGAATCTCCCCGAGACACAGGACGTGAGCCGGCGCGTCAAGGCGACGCTCATCTTCCTCTCGGAGGAGGAAGTGGAGAGTCCCTGAACCTGGCGAACGGCCGCGATCCCTCCGTCACGTCACTCACGGGGGCCCTCTCAGGGACGAGAGTTGTACTAGCGATAGGACGAGGATCGCGCAGGCGATCACCACCAACCCGTAGCGCGCATGGGGTACGGGAAAGCGACTGCCGATGCCTACGAGGAACAGGACGGCGGCCAGCAACACAGTTAGACGCACATATTTATCCGCAGTCGATGCCGCGTTTTCGCCCCGCACGAAGTACGCGGTTGACTGAGCGTCGAATGCCCGCGCCTGCGCTTCGCTCGGGATCACGTACTGCGGCATGTCGGACGGATCGGCCGGCGCCTTCGGGTTCTTGAGAGGGTGGAGCGCCAACCAGGCCTCGACGGCGGCACGGTAACTGGGACGCATTCTCCTCAAATCGAGCGCGAACAGCTTTTTGTTGTGTGTGACGTACGCCGTCTCGGCCGAATTGAACAAGACCGAGTCGAGGGTCCGTGTCTGGGTGCTCTGAACCTCGGCCAGGCTCCACTTGCTCCGAAACGCGGATGCCTTGGCCAGGGACAGCGAGGATTCGGTGCCCCACTTCGCCGCTGAATATCCCGACCACGCGGCCAGCAGCGCGACGATCGAAAGCAGCGCTGCTTCGATGATCGTCACGACGCGGTCCCGACGAGAAGTCTCATGTGTGCCCCGTGCCTCGCCCGCCTCCTCGCGGTGCTCGGCGATCTCTTTGCCGACCTCGGAGGGCGTGAGGCCTTCGGGCACGGACCCAGGGTGTCATTCGGAAGTTACGGCGCATCACCCAAACTGGGTGACACACCCCGCGCCGACCGGCTCATGCGTTGTGATGCCACACCGGGGTCAACCCCGCTGACACCCAGCGGAACCGAGGGCGACAGAGGGCTGCTCTTAGACGGCCGAGACCTGCTCCTCCTCCGCGACGCGGAAGGAGGAGCCGCAACCACACGCGGCGATGACGTTCGGGTTTTCCACCTTGAATCCGGCGCCCTGGAAGCCGTCGACGAAGTCGACCACCGACCCCTTCACGTACGGGAGGCTGGCACGATCCACCAGCAGGCGGATGCCCTGATCCTCGAAGACGGTATCGCCGTCGCGCTGCTCGTCGAAGGCTAGGGCGTATTGGAAACCCGAGCACCCGCCGCCGCGAACCCCCACCCGAAGGCCGGACGTCTCCGCGACAGCCTCCTGCTGGGAGAGGAACTCCCGCACTTTCTCGGCGCCTTTGTCAGTCAGTGAGATCATGCTTCATTCAGTATAGCGCTGCGCTTCGACCCGCTACGCTACCTAGGGTGTCGGCCACGCCCGAGGAGATTAAGCAGAGGATCGAGGCTGGAATCCCCGGCGCACAAGCGGAGGTGACCGGTGACGGGCATCACTTCCAGGCGAGCGTAAGCGCCCCCGAGTTCGCGGGTCTCAGTCGGATCGCCCAGCACAAGCTGGTGTACGACGTATTCGGCTCCGAGGTCGGCGACCGCATCCACGCCCTCTCGATCAAGACCACAGCCATGGAGGCATCACGATGAGTGAGACCGCTCCGAACCAGCTTCGCGAGGCGATCCAGAACGCGATCGCAGAGAACCGGGTGATTCTGTTCATGAAGGGCACCCCAGAGGCTCCTGCGTGCGGCTTCTCGGCCCGTACGGTCGCCGTCCTGCAATCGCTGGACCAGCCCTTCGCGGCAGTTGACATCCTCCCCGACCCCCGGATCCGCCAGGAGCTCTCAGGGCTCTCCAGCTGGCCGACGATTCCGCAGCTGTTCGTCGACGGCGAGCTCGTCGGCGGCTGCGACATCGTCATGGAGATGTACCAGTCGGGCGAGCTGCAGGAGGTCCTCGGTCTCGACGGCGACGGCGACGCGGTCGAGGCGCCCGACACCGGCGCTCCGCTGCAGATCGAAAACCGCCTGTAGGTCGGCCACCCTCCGGTCGCAGGTAGCCGCGCGGCGCGGCCCGGCGGCGTCGCGCTGCTAGGGTCGGCGCGCGATGCCGGTCGCGATCGTCTCGGACACCTGCCACTACCTGCCGGCCGAGCTGGTCGCGGCGAACCAGATCCACGAGGTCAGCCTCTACGTTCATCCGGCCGGCGGTTCACGACGCGAGGCGGAGATCGTCGACTACGACGCCTACTACCGGGAGCTTGCCGCCGGTGACGGGCTCCCGACCACCTCACAGCCGTCGATCGGTGACTTCCTGGCGGTCTACGAGCCCCTGCTCCAGGCCGGCAACGAGATCGTCTCGATCCACCTCGCGGGCGGAATGTCCGGCACCGTCCGCTCAGCCGAGCAGGCGCGGGACCAGCTCGGCGAGGCCGGCGGCCGGGTACGAGTGATCGACTCCGCCACCGCCTGCGGCGGCATCGGGTTGATGCTGCTCGCCGCCGCGGCGGCTGCACGGGACGGGGCAAGCGCCGACGCGGTCGCCGAGCGCGCGCATCAGGCCCGCGCGGCGCTGAGGCTCTGGTTTGCGATCGACACGCTCGAGTACCTTCGTCGCGGCGGCAGAATCGGGGGTGCACAAGCCTGGCTCGGCAGCGCCCTGAGGATCAAGCCGATCCTCTCGGTCGAGTCAGAGATCACCCCGGTCGAGCGGGTCCGAACGTCGCGGCGGGCATTCGAACGCCTCGTCGCGCTCCTCGAAGAGTGCCGGCGCGAGGGCGCCGACGCCTGGGTAATCCAGCACATTCAGGCGCCCGATCAAGCGGCAGCCCTGCAGGAAAGAGGCCGAGAGATCTTCGGAACCGACCCGGCGTTCGTGTCTGAGGTGGGGCCCGTGATCGGAACGCACGTCGGGCCGGGCCTGCTCGGCGCCGGCGGCGTTCCGCGCAGCCTGCTCTGAGAACGGGCTACCGCTGCCCGGCGCGCTTGCGACGGCGGCGTCCACGTCCGAACAGGAGGGTGCTGGCTCCGCCGATTCCACCGGC
The DNA here is from genome assembly GCA_963805095.1 of uncultured Solirubrobacterales bacterium. Taxonomy (GTDB): domain Bacteria; phylum Actinomycetota; class Thermoleophilia; order Solirubrobacterales; family Solirubrobacteraceae; genus Palsa-465. Next base: position 806,876 of record CAWDSW010000002.1, on the reverse strand, counting down.
CAGGACGAACCCGGCCGCGGCCGCGGCGACCGTCAGCTGCTCTCGGTTGCGGCGCACCTGTCCACGCCAGTCGGTCAACTGGCTGACCTCGTCGCGAAGCCGTACCAGCGAGGTCCCGAGCTCCTCGCGATTCTGCTCGATCGAGGCACGGATCTCCGCCGGAGTGCGCGCGACCCCGGTGCCAGAACGAGTCGGATTCGTGGTCGACATCAGCGCTCGATTTCGGACGGCGCGGGGAGAGTCTCGGACGGCGTCGTGACGGTCTCGCGGATCCGCTTGGCCTCGTCGATCGCCATCGTCGGCGTCGGCGAACCGATCTGCAGCTTGCGCCATGCGAACAGGAACGCAGCGACCATCATCACGAACAGAATCGCGAGCACGATCAGGAAGCCGACCCAAACCGCGGGGACCCCGGACACCAGCACGTCGGAGAGCACCAGCGCCAAGGTCAGCAGGAAGAACACGACTGCGAACACGCCGAACACAGCGCCGGCGGCGCCCGCGATGGTTCCGCGCGCCAGGCTCCTGGCCTTGGCGGCCATCTCCGCCTTGGCGAGCTCGATCTCATCGTGGACCAGCGCGGTAACGCGCTCGGAAACCTCCGTCATCACAGACGCGAGGCTGTCGGGTTGTCCGTTGCTATCGGGCAAGGCGCTTCAAAAGCGTCGCGATCACCAATCCGCCGACGAAGGCGGCCACGACCACCACCTCGGGGCGTTCCGACGTGAGGCTGGCGACTTTGGACCTAGCGTCTGAGACCCGCTCGCCGAGAGTGGCGGGGGTGGCATCTCCAACAGGCTGCTGCGGATCATTCAGGGCCGAGGCCGGCCCATCGGGGCCGGAAAAACTCACCCCGGACGGTCCGGCGGCAGCGTTCGAGTTGCCGGTGTCTGATCGAGTCGGCCCGAGCGACGAGGAGAACGAGGAGAACGTGATACCCACCGACCCCTTCCTACCCGGATCCTCCGGTTGATCACTCACTCCGGCGGATCTTCGTCGAACAGGCGCTTCCAGATCTTCTCAGCCACCTTCGAGGTCATGAAGGTGGCGGCGGCGCCGAGCCCGGCGAGGAGCCCCGACCACAACAATCGCTTGACGAGAGGACTTTCCTTCATTCTGGCCCGGGATTCAATCAGATGCTCGCGTCCGCACCTCGAGCCCGCCGCAAATCATCTCGACGATCTCGGTCTTGACGCGCTCGAGCTCCTCCGGCGCAAGCTGGACGTTCCTGAAGATCCAGCTCGTCAGAACCTGCTCGATCAGGCCGTAGAACGCCTGGGCAGCGAACATCGCGTCGAGCTCACGCCGGAACTGCCCCTGCTCCTGGGCGGCCGCGACGATCCCTGCGATCCCCTCGTAGGCCTGCAGGATCTTTGTCATGTGGGTCCGCCCGAAGGTGTTGGCCGCTCGCGTGACCTCGACGATGATCACCTTCATCAGCTCCGGGTCGTGGCGGTAGGAGTCGACGATGAACGACGCGATCGCCCGGAGCTTGTCGCGAGCCTCGACGTCCGACCGATCAGCCTCGGCAATCGCCGCCAGCATCACGTCCCAGCGTTCCAGAAACAGGGTGTCCAGAATCTCCTCCTTGGAGGAGAAGTAGTGATAGACGAGCCCGTAGGCGACCCCGGCCTCGTCCGCGATATCCGAAACCCGGCAGGTGTGGAAACCCTGCCGGGCAAAGACTCGCACCGCCCCGTCGAGGATCACCCGACGTTTGTCGACGGCCGCCGTCGCCATTCCCAACCTGCCCTTCCTTTCCTGCCGATTGACTAGTCAGTCAGGATAGGGGATCTGGTTGCACGGGTCGAGGCAGCCCGGCCTGCACACCCAACGTCACGTCGCGGGCGACGGCTCGGCTACGGTACCCGGCCCATGCCAGTTGTCCCGAGAAGACTCGAGCTCGGCGCCTTCGACCGGGTCCACGATGGCTGGCTCTCGACCGACATCACGCCGCACCTGCTGGTCGCGCGCGTCCCCGGGCTCCCATGGTTGCTGCATCGGGCAGGTGTCATCGGTGACGAGCGCTACGCAACCCACCGCTCCGGCGCCTTCCGCCGGATCCGCTACCTCGACCTGAGTGAGCGCTTCCGCTTCCCCGACGACTACTTCGAGTGCGTGTACTCGTCACACGTGCTGGAGCACTTGCACCCCGACGTCGCCGAACAGTGCCTACGGGAGGTCCACCGGATCCTCGCCCCTGGGGGGATCGTCCGGATAGCCGTCCCGAACCTCGACGGCCTCGTCGCCCGCTATGACCCGGCCAACCCCGATACGTTCCTTTACGGCCTCTACCAGGGCTACGGCAGCGCCTCCGTCGGAAGCTCGGAGCGACACTGGTGGCATTACAACCGCGGCTCACTCGAGGCGCTGCTGCGACGGACCGGCTTCACCGAGATCCGCACCTGCGCCTATCGGGAGGGCGACATGCCCGATGTCGAGACGGTCGACAACCGCGAGGGATCGCTGTTCATGGAGGCCGCGAAATAACCGAGCGCCGTGGTGCTGGTCGTGGCCCGCTGGCCACGACCAGCAAATCAACGTCCCTTCCAGACCGGGTCGCGCTTCTGGAGAAAGGCACCGATGCCCTCGGCGAGGTCGGCGGTCGAGAAGGCCAGCCCTAGCTGAGCTCGCAGGTACTCGAGCGCCTCGGCGAATGCCATGTCCTGCTGGCGGAAGATCGCGTCCTTGCCGAGCTTGAGCATCAGCGGGGACTTTGCGGCGAGCCTTGACGCCCAGTCGTCCGACGGCGGCCACGAACTCGTCGGCGACGACGACACGGTTGACGAATCCGAGCCGCTCCGCCTCGTGCGCGGAGACCTGCTCGCCGAGCAGCAGCAGCTCGGTCGCCTTCTTGCGCGGCAGGTTCCGGTAGGCAAGCGCCATCACCATGAACGGGAACAGCCCGACGGCCAACTCCGGAGTCCCGAACCGAGCAGTGTCCTTGGCGACGATCAGATCGCACGCGAGCGCCAGCCCGAGCGCCCCGGCGAGAACATGACCTGAGGCCGCGCAGATGCTCGGCTTGCCGAGCTCGCCCAACAGCCCGAAGATCCGCGGGAACCGCTCGGTGCCGAGATAGCGCTCGATCACCGGGGTGTCGGCCCCGAACTCGGACAGATCGCCGCCGCTGGAGAAGACCGTCGCGTGCGTCGAGGCGAGGACGACGACGCGGACAGCAGGGTCGTCGCGAGCGACCAGGAGCGCCGCTTCGAGCTCTGCCAGCAGCTCCTCTGAAAGTGCGTTGCGCGTCTCAGGCTGGTCGAGCGCGACCGTCGCCACGCCGGCGCTGTCAAGCCGATACTGCAGCGTCTCATAGACCGTTTCTGGCTCTGGCATCGTCCAAGCCTACGACGAGTGGCACGGGCATCTACTGTTAGCTATACGCCCGACCTCAGGAGCGCGATGGCGACCGCAGATGTCATCAAGCCGGACTACGGCTCTCAGCGCCGGCACTTCATCTTCACAGACGAGCACGACCTGCTGCGTGAGTCGATCCGGCGGTTTGCCGTCAACGAGCTGCAGCCTCACGCCGACGAATGGGAGGAGACCACATTCCCCGACTCGGTTTTCCGGCGGATGGGCGAGCTCGGGTTCCTCGGGCTCGACAAGCCCGTCGAGTACGGCGGGCAGGGCGGGGACTACTACTCCTCGCTGGTGCTCGCCGAGGAGCTTGTGCACTCCCACTCGGGCGGGCTTGGGGTCGGGATCGCGGTGCACACCGGGATGGCGATGCCGCCGATCTTGGCGTTCGGGTCCGAGGAGCAGAAGCGCCAGTGGCTGGTGCCCGCAATCGCCGGAGAGAAGATCCTCTGCCTGGGGATCAGCGAGCCCGACGCCGGCTCGGACGTGGCGGCGATCAGGACCCGAGCGGTGCTCGACGAGGCGACCGGCGAGTATGTGATCAACGGGTCGAAGACCTTCATCACCAACGGCGACCGCGCCGACCTGATCGTTCTGCTGACGAAGACCGATCGAGATTCGAACGCATCCACCCACGGAGGGTTCACGCTGTTTGTGGTCCCAATGAACCTGCCCGGGGTGATTCGTGAGAAGCGGCTCGACAAGCTCGGGATGCACGCCTCCGACACAGCCCTGCTCGCATTTCAGGACGTCCGCGTGCCTGCCTCGGCGGTTCTCGGCGAGATCGGCAAAGGCTTCTACCACATCATGTGGGAGCTCCAGGGAGAGCGGCTGATCGGTGCGGCGAGCGCCGTCGCGGGCGGCCAACATGTTTTCGATCGGACGCTTCAGTACGCGACCGAGCGCCGTGCGTTCGGCCGGCCGATCGGGACCTTTCAAGGGCTCCGCTGGAGGTTTGCGGAGATGGCGACCAAGCTCGAGGCGGCCCGGCAGCTCGTGTACATCGCGGCCTGGCGGGTCGAAAACGGCGACTACCCGGTGCGTGAGATCTCGATGGCAAAGCTCCACGCCTCTCGAGTCGCGGTCGAGGTCGCTGATGAGTGCATCCAGATCCACGGCGGTGCCGGCTACATGCGGGAGTACGGGATCGAACGGGCGTGGCGCGACCTTCGGATGAACCGGATCGCGGCAGGTACCGACGAGATCATGCTCGAGGTGATCGGGCGTTCCTACGGGTTGTGATGGCGGAGTCGACTCGCGGCCAGCTGCTGATCGCAGGACCCTCGCTGGTCGACCCCAACTTCTGGCGCACGGTCGTGCTGATCGTCGAGCACAACGACGACGGCGCCCTCGGCCTGGTCCTCAACCGTCCCGCCGACACGACCGTCGGCGATGCCGTGCCTCAGCTCGCGGATCTCGCCGATCCCGAGGAGGAGGTTCTGATCGGCGGTCCGGTGCAGCCGTCGGCCGTCATCGTGCTGGGCGATTTCGAGGATCCAGACGAGGCGGCGCTGATCTCGTTCGATTCGGTCGGCGTGCTCGCGTCGGGGTCCCCCCTCGACGAGCTCGGGGCGGGCGTGACGCGCGCGCGGGTGTTCGCGGGACATGCCGGTTGGGGTCCGGGCCAGCTCGACGACGAGCTCGAGCGTGGTGACTGGATCCTGGAACCGGCCACCTATGACGATGCATTCTCGAGCGCCCCCCGGGAGCTGTGGCCGTCGGTGCTGTCCCGCAAGGGCGGTAGCTATGCGCTGGTCGCGCGGATGCCCGCCGATCCGTCGACCAACTGATCGAGCCAGGTGCGATGCCGGTTGAGCCGGCCCTGACGCGCTTAACCTGCATCGTACGATCCAGATGATGGACCGTGACGCGGCCACCCGCGGCCTCAAGTTTGCGCTCGCGCTGATCCTCGCGTTCATGGCCGCCGAGATCGTGGTTGGCCTGCTCGCCTCGTCGCTGGCGCTCCTGTCCGACGCCGCCCACATGCTGACCGACGCGGCCGCGCTCGCGCTGTCGCTGCTCGCTGCGCGGTTGGCGACCCGGCCCGCCGGCGGGTCGATGACCTTCGGGCTTGGCCGCGCCGAGATCCTCAGCGCCCAGGCCAATGGCCTGACGCTGCTGGTCTTGGGATTACTGATCGTCTACGGCGCGATCAGCCACCTGATCTCGCCGCCTGTCGTCAGTGGCGCGCCGGTGCTGGCGGTCGCCCTGGTCGGCATCGCGGTCAACCTGCTTGCGACGCGAGCGCTCGGTGGCGGTCACCCCGGTGGCCACGACCACGGGCATGCCGGCCACCAGCATGGGCAGGCCTCCCACGACCCCGGGCACGAGGGGCACGCCGACGCACAAGCGATCGCCGCCGAACCCCAGGCGGCACCTGGGCGCGCTGCTCGCAGCCTCAATATCGAGGGTTCCTACCGTCACCTGCTGACCGATCTGTTCGCCTTCATCGCGACCGCGGTCGCCGCCTGCGTGATCCTCATCACCGGCTTTGACCGCGCCGACGCGATCGCGTCATTGCTGATCGCCGCGCTGATGCTATTCGCGGCCTACCGCCTTCTGTGGGCGTCGATCCGCGTGATCATGGAGGCGGCGCCGGCCGGCTTCGATCCCGACCTGATCGGCCGCGAGCTGGCCTCACAGCCGGGCGTCACCGAGGTGCACGATCTGCACATCTGGGAGGTCACCTCGGGCTTCCCGGCGCTCTCCGCTCACATCATCGTCGACGCCGGCCACGACTGTCACGAGGTTCGGCGCAGCCTCACCCGCTTGCTCGAGGATCGCTTCCGGGTATCGCATTCCACCCTGCAGGTCGAGCACGCGCGCGCCCCGCAGCCGCCGTTGCAGATCGAGATCGCCGCCTCCGAAGCTCGCGAACAGTGAAGCCGAGTTGCTAGATAGCGGCGGCGGTTCGGTCGCCGGCCTCGTTCGCTGCGTGCTCGGCAGCCGCGCGATCGATCGTCGCGCGATCGTCCGCTGCTCGCTCCCGCGCGAGCCGCGCCGCATTGCGAGGGCCGGCCCGCACCAATTCGCCTTGCATCTCACGGATCCGGCGCAGGATCTCGTCCGCGGCCCGCTGCTGCTGCTCGCGAGTCGACTGCTGGTGGCGCTCGAAACGGACCGGTCGGCCGTACCTGACAACGATCTTCGGGAAGCGCAGCCTCGTCCAGTTGCGAACCTGGTGGGAGCCGAGGATCGCGACCGGCACCACCGGCGCACCCGACTCGATCGCCAGACGGCCGATCCCGGTCTTCGCCTCGTTGCCGACCTCCCCGGTCCGGGAGCGCCCACCCTCGACGTACATGCCGATCGCGCCGCCGCGATCGAGGATCGCGAAGGCGGTGATGAATGCCTCCTCGTCGTGTAAACCGCGGCGCACCGGGAATACGCCACCGTGGTTGTAAACCCAGCTCAGCGGATGGGAGCCGAACATCTGCGACTTGGCCATGAAATGGACGTGGCGGCGGATGAAGCCGCCGACGAAGAAGTGGTCCATGAACGAGGCGTGGTTCGGCGCCAGGATCACGCGGCCCGTTGGGCACGTTCTCGGATCCGAACGCCTGGGCGCGGAAGAAGCCCAGCGCCGTCATCACGGTCATCAGTCTGACGGCCTCGTAGATCCACTCAGGAGAGTGGTCGCGGACCCGCGCATGGTAGGGCGCGAACACCTCCGGCGGACGCGGATCCTTGTAGACCTGCGCCTTGATCTTGACGTCCGCTGGCATCGCGGCGGTGGCTACGTGCGCATTCACGGGTCGGGGGTTTCGGGTCACCCGCTCAGCGGCAGGACCAGCGCTGGTTTCTCGATCGTGTGATCGGCCTTCGTCGCTACCACGCCGGTGGCAATCGAGAAGAACTCGATCACGTGCGACCCCCATCCGTGGGACGCCTCGTTCAGCCTGACGCCAACCAATCCGTCGGCTTCGAGCGATTCGGCTTCGGCCTGCATCCGCCCCATCGCCAGCTCGCGGGCGTCGTACAGGGCCTGGGTGAAGTTCGTCATCTCGAGGTTGCGACCGACCTGCCGCAGCGACGCCATCATTCCCTGTCTGGCGACGTGGTAGACGCAGTTGCCCATCACCAGACCCACCGGCCGATACCCGGCCCTTAGCAGGGTCGAGAAGTCCTGACCGCTGAGGTCGGAGGTAAACGGCCGCCCGCCAGGGGCTCGGTGCAGCTCTCCGCCCGCGTGCTTGACAGCCGTTCCGACCGCGATGAACTCGGCCAGGTCGACCCCCCAGTCGTACCGACCGATCGTCAGCCGCACGCCGACGATGCCGTCTGCCCCGAGCTGGTCGGCCTCCTCCTCCATCCGCGTCATCGCGAGTTCGCGCGCGTGGTACATCGCCTGGGTCAGGACCGTCATCTCCATGCTCCGGTTCCACATCGCCTGCTGGTAGCCGATGTGGTAGATCGAGCTTCCAAGGACCAGTCCCAGCGGCTCGAAGCCGGCCTCCTTGACGAGCAGGAACTCGTTGACCGACAGGTCACTGGTGAAGAACCCGCGCTGGATATCACGCTTCATCCGCTCCAGACGCTCGCGGCCAGACTGCGGCAGCCCCTCAAGCGAGCCGGCCCGGTATTCCTCCTGCTCGGGCCCCGGAGCGTCGGCCATCTCCGGTACCGGGCCCTGAGGCTGATCGTCGCCGCCACGGTTCAGGAATCCCATCGTGCTGTCTCCTTTAGGCCTTCTGTTGTGGGCCGCAGATTCGTCTGAGTCTCCGACTCACGACACCTCATTCTCCTACGGACCCTAACCGGCGAGCAGCAACCGCTCGAGCGCCAGCCGCGTTTTCTCGTTGCGCCCGGCTTCGGCCGCGAGCACCTCGGTCAGAGCATCGATCCACTGCTCGATCTCGAGCGGCTCGGACTTGATCACGATCCCGCCCGAGAGCCGCCCGCGCAGCGCCTCCACGCGCTCGCCCTGGCCGCGGGCCAGCTCGAGTCGCTCACCCCCTGCGTCGACAACGATCTTTCCCACCAGCTTGGGGCCCAACATCCGTGTACGTCCGCGAGACACGCGCACGTTGCCCGGTAGCGCCTCCTCGAGTTTCGCCGCGAGCGTCTCGAAGAAGGCATTGAGGTCGCTGAGGTCCGCCCGCAGCGACGCGGCCAGCAGATCAAGCGAACCGGGCCCGACGTCAGAGCTCACAGCTCGCAGGGTACGCCCTGTACAGCTGCTCTGACGAATTGCACCCTCGGGCTGACTACAGAGCACCGTGTCCGACGGCGAGCAGCACCACAGTCACGGCGAGCACGCACGACAACGCCAACAGGCCCGGGATCACGAGCGACGAGGTCATGATGCGGGAGCGTCCAGGCCGACGGCGCGCCCATTGACGGCGACTGCATGAACTCAGAAACAGACTCGGTTCGTTCATGGGACCCTCTGATCTGATTCAACCGCGATGCGCGCGTAGTCAATAGAGCCGACCGGACGGAACCCCGCACTTTCGGCGCTTTGCCGTACCCAGGTGTCCGTCACTCGAGTACCAGTAGAGGGTCCCCCTCGGATACGGATTGACCCTCCTCACAGAGGATCTCCTTGACGACCCCCTCGTCCTCTGCCTCCACGGGCATCTCCATCTTCATCGATTCGAGGATCACGACCGTGTCGCCCTCGTGCACCGAGTCGCCGACCGCCACCTCGATCTTCCACACCGTACCGGTGATGTGAGCCTCGACCTCTGACACCTCGCCACCTTCCTGTTTCGCCGGAGAATAGGAGTCGGCCAGGCCGGAACCGTCCGGCACGGCTCCTACCGTGTCCGCCCGATGCCGCCACTGATCTCCCGCCAGGAAGCGCTCCAGCTCGGCGAGTTCGAGGATCACGCCGAGATCGAAGCCCTCGTCGAGCGTGCGTGGAACGTCCGGCGAGATCGGTTCGACGACGCGACCGACATGTGCTCGCTGGTCAACGCGAAATCGGGCGGCTGTGCCGAGGATTGCGGCTTCTGCGCCCAGTCGAAGTACGCCGAGGCCGACACACCGATGCACGCGATGATGGATCCGGAGCAGATCCTGGAGCACGCCCGCGCGGCCGAGGCCGCCGGAGCCCACCGCTTTTGCCTGGTCAGCCAGGGCCAGGGGCTGTCGAGAGGCGACTTCGACAAGGTCGTGGAGGGCGCTCGGCTGGTCGCGGAGCACACCAACCTCAAGCGCTGCGTGTCGGTCGGGCACCTCTCGGCGGAGCGGGCCCGGGCCCTCCACGATGCGGGGGTGCAGCGCGTCCACCACAACGTCGAGACCGCTGAGTCCTACTACCCCGAGGTGTCGACCACAGTCCGCTACGAAGGTCGGCTGCGAACGATCCGCGCGGTTCGAGAGGCGGGGCTCGAGACCTGCGTCGGCGGGATCCTCAACCTCGGCGAAACGCGAGGGCAGCGGGTCGAAATGGCCTTCGAGCTGGCGAAGATCAATCCGACAAGCGTGCCCATCAACCTTCTGAACCCGCGACCAGGGACCAAGTTCGGCGACCGCGAGTTGATGGATCCATGGGAAGTCGTCAAATGGATCGCGATCTTCCGCCTGATCCTCCCGGAGGCACTCTTCCGGCTCTGCGGCGGACGCGTCGAGAATCTCGGCGAGTTGCAGGCAACCGCCGTCAGGGCAGGACTCAACGGGGTGATGATGGGCAACTTCCTGACGACCCTCGGTAACACCCCCGAGGAAGATCGGATGATGTTCGAGGGGTTGGGGCTGAACGTCGGCCGCCATGCCGATAACGGTTCCAATCCACGCCCTGACAACCGCACCGGATGGCTGGAGGGCGAGACCCCGGACCTGGTGGCTCTGGCCCAGGAACAGGAGCCGGAAGACGGCCTCCAGGTACGACTCTGGGATCCCTCGACACAGCTCCGGTTCTCGCCCAAGCGGGCTGTCCCGCCCCGCCCGGACGGGTCGTCGAACCGCGGGCGGCCAGGGTCGCTGCGCCGCTCCACCTGACGGACGGGCCCAAGCGCTGATGTTCGAGCTCGAGGACCGGATCGCGGAGCTGGACGCCCGCGGGCTGCGGCGCCGGACCCGTCTGGTGGAGGGCCCACAAGGGCCCCACGTGGTGGTGGACGGCCGCCCCGCCCTGTTGCTGTGCTCCAACAACTACCTCGGGCTCGCCGATCATCCAACCGTGCGAGCAGCGGCGGCCGAGGCCGCCATGTCCTGGGGCGTCGGAACCGGCGCGTCGAGACTGGTGTCCGGCACGATGACCGTTCACCGGGAACTGGAGCAGCAGCTCGCCGAGTTCAAGGGCCGGCCGGCGGCGCTGCTGTTCGGGTCGGGCTATCTGGCCAATCTGGGGGTCATCTCAGCACTCGCGGGGCGCGGTCAGCTCGTGTTCTCGGACCAGTTCAATCACGCTTCGATCATCGACGGCTGCCGGTTGTCACGGGCCGAAGTGTTCGTCTATCGCCACCTTGACGTCGATCACCTGCGCTGGGGGCTGGAGCAAGCCGGTGCTCGGGCCGCGGCGATCGTCACCGACAGCGTCTTCTCGATGGACGGAGACGTCGCACCGCTTCAGAGTCTCGTCGAACTGGCAAAACGTCATGGCGTGCGGCTGGTCGTCGACGAGGCGCACGCGACCGGGTCGCTGGGCCCGGGTGGGCGGGGAGCGGTCGCGGCGGCCGGGCTGTCCGATCAGGTCGACGTGCTGGTGGGAACGCTCGGCAAGGCCCTCGGCTCTTATGGCGCGTTCGCCGCCTGTGACGAGTCGATGGCGCAGTATCTGACCAACACCGCCCGAACCTTCATCTTCTCGACGGCACCACCGGTCCCGGCGATTGCCGGCGCGGCGGCCGCGCTGTCGTTGCTGCAGGAACGGCCCGGGCTCGTCGACATGCTCAGGGCGGGCGCTTTGCATCTGCGCCGGGCGTTGTCGCTCGAGGGCTTCGACGTTGGCCTCGGCGGGACCCAGATCGTCCCCGTGCTCGTCGGCGACGCGTCGCTGGCGATGCGGGTCTGCGAACTCGCTTTGCAGCGCGGCGTGTTCGCTCAGGCGATCCGGCCGCCGACCGTGCCGCCCGGCAGCTCGCGGCTCCGGTTGACGGTGATGGCGACGCACTCCGGGGACGAGCTGCGGCAGGCGGCGCGCGTGATCGGGGCCGCCGCGCGCGACTCCGGAATCGATCTGCCACCGCCGGCCCGCGAACTGCGGGACGCCGCCTGAGGCCCGCCATGCAGGGGCTGTTCGTGACCGGCACCGACACCGGAGTCGGCAAGACGGTGCTAGCCGCATCGGTCGTCGCGGCGTTGCGGGCAGAGGGTAAGCCGGTGCGGGCGCTCAAACCGCTTTTGACGGGCCTCGACGAGCCTGCCGATCCGCATTGGCCGCATGACCACGAGTTGCTGGCCAGGGCCGCGGGGAGTTCGCCCACCGAAGTGGTGCTGCGCTCGTTCGGGCCGCCGGTGTCGCCACACCTCGCGGCCGCGCTCGCTGGAAGCCCGATACAGGTCGAGGCCCTGGTCGACGAAATCGCCGCTGTCGGCTTGGCCGAGGACGCGACGCTCGTCGTCGAGGGCGTCGGCGGATTGCTGGTCCCGCTCGCCGACGGCTGGGACGTGCGCAGGCTGGCGGCAGCTGTCGGCTTGCCGGTGCTGATCGCCGCCCGGCCGGGCCTGGGAACGATCAACCACACGCTGTTGACGCTCGAGGCGGCCCGCGCCGGGAGCCTCCGGATCGCCGGGGTGGTGCTCACCCCATGGCCCGAGCGGCCCGACGCAGTTGCCCGCTCCAATCTCGAGACGATCGAGCGGCTCGGCGGCGTCGAGGTGGCGACGCTCCCGCGGGTGGCCGCCGATCCCGTGCTGCTCGCGAGTGCCGGCGCCGCGCTGCCGCTCGAGCGCTGGCTTTCCGACCGCAGCTGAAGCTAGGTTCGCTGTCGTGAGAACCGCTGCGGAGCTCATCGCCTCAGACCGCCGCCACCTGTGGCATCCATTCACCCAGCAGCTCCAGTGGTGCCAAGACGAGCCACCGCTGGTGATCGAGCGGGGCGAGGGCACGAACCTCTATGACACCGCGGGCCGCGGCTACATCGACGGGGTCTCTTCGCTGTGGTGCAATGTGCACGGTCATCGGCATCCAGCGATCGACGACGCGATCAGAGCTCAACTGGATCGTGTCGCCCATTCGACGATGCTCGGACTCTCGCACGAGCCTGCGATCGAGCTCGCGGAGCGGTTGCTGGAGTTGACCCCGCCGGGGCTGACGCGTGTGTTCTACTCCGACAGCGGCTCGACGGCAGTCGAGGTGGCGCTGAAGATGTCCTACCAGTGGTGGGCGCAGCGCGGCGAGCCTCAGCGAAGTGGCTTCATCTGCCTCGCCAACGGCTACCACGGCGACACCCTCGGATCGGTCTCGGTCGGCGGCGTTGACCTCTTCCACTCCGTGTACGGACCGCTGCTGTTCGACACCTGGCGCGCGACTGCCGGCGACGCCGACGAGATGGAGCGGGTCCTCGCCGCCCACGCGGATCAGGTCGCCGCGGTCGTAATCGAGCCGCTCGTGCAAGGCGCGGGCGGCATGCTGATCCAGCCCGACGGCTACGTCCGCGCGGTCCGGGAGCTGTGTGACCGATTCGGCGTGCTGCTGATCTGCGACGAGGTCGCAACCGGTTTCGGTCGCACCGGGACGATGTTCGCCTGCGAGCAGGAGGGCGTCACGCCCGACCTACTCTGCCTGGGCAAGGGCCTCACCGGCGGGTATCTCCCGCTGGCGGCGACCGTGACGACCGAGCGAATCCACGATGGCTTCCTCGGCGCGCCCGAAGAGCACCGCACGTTCTTCCATGGGCACACGTTCACCGGGAACCCCCTCGGCTGCGCGGCCGGGATCGCCACGCTTGAAACGTTCGAGCGCGAGCGGACACTGGAGGAGATGGGTCCGAAGATCGAGTCGCTTGGCTGCGCGCTCCGGCAGGAGCTGCGGAATCTGGACGCCGTCATCGACGTGCGCCAGCGCGGCTTCATGGTTGGGATCGAGCTCGCGGGCGGCACTGCGCACGATCGACTCGGCCATCAGGTCACGTTGGCAGCGCGCCGTCGGGGCGCGATCATTCGCCCACTCGGCGACGTGATCGTGTTGATGCCCGCGCCGGCGATGTCGGAGCGCGACCTGACCCGGCTGGTGGCGATCACCGCCGCCGCAATCGCCGAGGCGACCTCGGGGCGGCTGGCCGCCGCCGCTTAGAGTTTCGGCCGGAACGTGGGCGAGCCCGACTAATTCCGTTGGTGCTCTCAGCGGTGCAGCTGCTTGAAGATGGGCGAGGCGAACGAGAGGATCACAGCGCTCGCGGCCGGCACGTGCAGCTGGTAGGTGTGGCTGTTCGCGGTCGGCTTGATCGTGATCGAGCTCGTCGTCCCGGTCAGCAGACCGGTTTTCGGCGATAGCGACTGCCCACCGAGGGTGACTCCGTCGGTGGCCGCGAGCCCGCCACCGCTCTTGAAGGTCATAAGGGTGCCGGGGGCGGTCTGCGACGGCACGTTCACATTGACATTTCCAGACGTGCTCGACGGATTGGTGATGACTACGTTCTCCTGGCCCGACGGCGTCCGATCGGCCCACTCGAACAATCCAGCCGTGGCGGGCGCCGAGGTCTTCAGCAGCTGCGATCCGGCTGGCGCGAGTTGCGCGAACGCGAACAGCCCGTAGTACTCGGGCTCGACGCGCAGCTGGCCGCTGCCCTCGTATACCGGCTTGTTGTCAGATGGCGAGATCAGACCCTGCCAGGTGAACGGGACCGTGTGGAAGTTGACCCCGACAGCGCCCGCCCTGACGTACATCGGCAGCACGTTCAGCGCCCACAGCGCCGGACCGAACGATCCGCTGACCGGCGCATAGCCGCCGCAGGTCACGGAGTTCATCTCATCGACCCGCAGCGGCAAATGCCGCGCGCCGGCGATCCTCCCCCAACCGGCGACCTCTGACGAGAGCCCCTGGAGCGAGCTCGGCAGGAACAGCTCCGCCTCCGTGGGGCGAGCGCTCGGACTGCAGTGCTTCAGCGCGTAGGTGTGAACCGTGACGAGAGACAGTCTCGGCTGCGTGTTGAGGAATTCGGGCAGATTGAGCCACGTCGTCGAGGTGGACTCGGGGCCTGCGAGCGGCTCTCGCGGCAACCCGCCGGCGATATGGGCGTAGTCCTTGATGAATGCCTGAACCGAGTAGTCGGGAGGGCGACCAAGGACCCGCCTACCCGAGACGGTCTTGTACCAGGCGTACTTGTGATAGAGCTCCGGCTCGTTGCCGAGCTCGAAGGCATCGATTCGAGGATTTCCGATGCGCTTGGTGAGCTGACGCTCCTCATAGGCGGCGAGCTGACGGCTGTCAGCCTCGAAGTTGATGCCCAATAGCAGCTTGCCGTGTACGTCCTGCGCGACCGTCTTCAGCGTGCTCGCGTAACTGGGCGTCAACGAGAACTTGGCTCCGCCGGGCCGCGGCATGCCCGGAACTGGCCACCAGGTCAAGTCGGTGCTGTCGCCGCCCATCCGCAGAATCGGCGTCCCGAACGGCGCGAGGTTCTTCAGCAATTGCAGGAACGTGGGGTTCGGTTTTGCCGGGTTGGTTCCCACGTAGTCCCTGAGGCTGTGGTACTCCATCGAGAGCCCGAGGAATCCGTCGGGAACCTTCGGACCGTCCGGGTTCGAGCTGACGGAGATCGTCGTCCCGCTTCGGAGTTGCGGAAGCGTTGCCTGGTCGGTGCGTGCGGTCGCCGGGCTACTGCCGCCGCAGGCTGCCCCGAATACGACGAGCACGCCTGCAGTCGCAGCCAGCGCAACGCTGCGACCCGTCCGTCGAACCGACTTCGTCATACCAGATGGTCAGTCCTCATACTCGGTGAAGTCTCGCTTGCGAGCACCACACACGGGACAGAACCAGTTTTCGGGTATGTCCTGGAAGGCCGTACCGGGCGGAATCCCGCCGTCAGGGTCGCCCTCCTCCGGGTCGTAGATGTACCCGCAGGACTCGCACATGTACTTCACCGCGAGAAGGGTAACCAGTTCTGCCGAAGAGTGGTTCAACACACGCAGGTCCACGGCGCTGGGCCGCTAACGTCGCTCCGATGCCCGGAGACCGTTCTGAGCCCGGCACCGACCGGCTCGACGGCCAGGCCGGCGCCGCGCGTCCGGCGGCCGCCGTGATCGTGCTCCGCGGTGGGACCGAGCGGCTCGAGGTGCTGCTCGTGCAACGCCACCCCACGGCCCGCGTGATGGGCGGCGCCTGGGTGTTTCCGGGGGGGTCGCTCGATTTTGCCGACGGCGTGGGCCAGCAGGGGCTGAAAGCCGCGGCAAGCCGCGAGCTGCGGGAGGAGGTCGGGATCACGCTGGGCGCAGGCGCCGAGTTGGTGCCGTTCATGCGCTGGATCTCGCCCGAGCAGCGCACTCATCGGTTCGACACCTGGTTCTTTCTGATCCACGAGCCAGCTGGTGCCGCGCCGCGGGTCGACGGCTCCGAGGTCGTGGACTTTCGCTGGATCAGCCCGGAGGCGGCGCTCCGCGCCGCCTCCGCCGGCGAGTTGATGCTCGTGTTCCCGACGATAAAGCAGCTCGAGCGACTGTCGCAGTTTGCATCGGCCGAGAAGCTCTTGATCCACGCCCGCGACTCCACCGTCACTGCGATCCAGCCTCGCGTCGTCGGTACCGGCACGGACGCCCGGACCCTGCTGCCCGGCGATCCCGATTACGACGCGTGAGACTGCTAGTGCCTTGAGTCACCCACGACACTAGGCGGCTTCCTCGTCAGAGATCACGTGCAACACCGCGTTGATCAGCCCCAGATGCGTGAACGCCTGCGGGAAGTTCCCCAGGTGCCGGCCCGTCTCGGCGTCGAGCTCCTCGGCGTATAGACCGAGCGGGGAGGCGTGCGTGAGGAGGTGTTCGCAGAGGCCCGCCGCGCGCTCCTTCTCGCCGATCTCCGAAAGCGCGGAGACGAGCCAGAACGAACAGATCAGGAACGTGCCCTCCGAGCCCTCCAGCCCATCGTCTGTCTCCTGGACCTTGTAGCGCAAGATGAACCCGTTCTCGCTCAGCTCGTCGGCGATCGCGAGCACCGTCGCCCGCACGCGATCGTCGGTCGGTGGCAGGAGGCGGTTGATCGGGATCAGCAGTGTCGAGGCGTCGAGCGCGTCGGTGTCATAGTGCTGGCGGAAGACGCCCCGCTCTGAGACGCCGCGGGCAAGGACGTCCTGGCGGATATCGTCCGCAATCGCCTGCCACTCCTCGGAGAGCTTCGCCTCGCCCTCGAACTCGGCCAGGCGAGCGCCCCGATCGACCGCGACCCAACACATCAGCTTTGAGGACACGTAATGCTTCGGCGCTCCTCGAGCCTCCCAGATTCCCTGGTCGGGCTTGTCCCACACCTCGATCGCGCTGGTGACCTGGTCCCGGATCACCGGCCACAGCCGCTGCGGGATGTGGCCACCCATCTTGGTGTGGAGGTAGACCGAGTCGAGCACGGAGCCGAAGACGTCGTTCTGCTTCTGCCGGTAGGCGCCGTTGCCGACCCGGACCGGGGCCGCCCCCTCGTATCCCGTCAGGTGATCGAGGATCCGCTCGGTGAGGTCGGATTCGCCACCGAGGCCGTACATGATCTGCAGCGCGCCGTCCCCGTCGCGCTTGAGGTCGGCGACGAACTGCATGAAGTCGTCGGCCTCCCAGTCGAAGCCGAGCGCGTGCAGGCCCCACAGGGTGAAGGTCGCGTCGCGCATCCAGCAGTAGCGGTAGTCCCAGTTGCGTTCACCGCCCGGGGTCTCGGGCAGAGAGGTCGTGGCGGCCGCGACGGTGGCTCCCGTCGGGGCGTAGGTCAGGCCCTTGAGCGTCAATGCCGACCGGTGCAGGTGGCTGCGCCAGCGGTGGTCGGGGAAGCGTCCGCCTGCCAGCCAACCGCGCCAGTAGTGCTCGGTGGTCCGCAGTCTGGTGGTGGCGTCCTCGACGTTCGCAGCGCACTCGAAGCCGTGCGACCACCCGAGCGCGACGAACCGCCGCTCACCTTCGACCAGCGTGTGACGCGCCCGAGCGCGGCTGCCCTCGATTCCCAGCCGCATGTCGGAACGGAGCCGAACGGTCAGGTCCTCGCAGCTGGCGTCGGCGGCGTTCCAGTCCGATCCCTGTTCCACCCAGACGGCCGGGTCACGACCGTAGGCGAACATAGGCTCGCAGACGACCTCGACCTGAACGAGGCCCTGAACGCACTCGATCATTCGGACAAGCATGTGATCGGCGTCGTAATCGGTCGGCGGCCGGGTGTGCGAGCTCTCCTCGGCATGGCTGTGCCACGAACCGATGGTCAGGCCATCGTGCACCACGAGCCAACCTGATGGGGTCAGCCAGGTCGTCTCCAAGACCATCGTCCCCGGGACGTAGCGGACCGACAGCGGGACGAGCAGACCGTACGGACCGACACGAAAGGAACCGCCGCGCCGATCCAGGAGCGACGCGAAGAGGCTCGGTGAATCAAACCGCGGAATGCACATCCATTCGACGCTCCCGTCAGGGGCGACGAGCGCGCCGGTATGGGTGTCCGACAGGAACGCGTAGTCGGCGATCGCCGGAAACGGCGAACCGCCGGTCAGCGGCCGATCGTGGGGTGGCATCGGTATCGACGGCACGGCGCGACGAGTCGCCTGGGAGCCTACTCGGGCTGTAGCTCTACCCCTGGACGAACGAGTCCGAGATAGCCACCGAGTAGCGAGAAGCCGGCGAGACATGCAAGGGCGTCGGTCGCACCTCGCAGCGCTCCGGCCAACGGATCGTCGTTGACTACGCCCATCCCCGTCAGGACCACTGCGACCAGTGCGGCGAGCAGAACCGCGCACCGCCACGGAGTCAGCAGCCGTGAAGCTCTGGAAGGCACGAACGGGGCCAGGTCGGCGACGAGGTCCGACGTCGGACCTGCGGTCGTCGGTCTCACCCAGGCCGCGTGCACGACCGTCGGGACCACGCTCAGCAGTGCGGCACCACAGACCCCGGCGCCAACCAGGACCTCGAGCGCCCAGTTTGGTCCATACGCCGTCGGTATGACCAGCCCCATCAGCGCCAGCGATCCGATCGTGATCGCGCCGCCCACCCAGGCGACAAGCGCGCGACGCCGAAGCATCATGGCCTCCGTCGCGGAGATCACGGGCGCCCCGGCCAGGCGATTCGCGCCGAGGAGCGCGAGCACTGCGGCGGCGAGCGAGACCTGCCCTGAGAACACCGCCACGAAGATCCCGATGTCAAACAGGGAGACGTGCAGCGGAGCGATGCTGTTGTTGAAGTTGGCCCAGTTATAGGTGTTGCTCGCACCGGGAACCACGAGCAGCATCGCGACGGCGCAGACCGCGAGCGCAGCCGCGGTCCGGGTCGCCGCGGACCGCGCAAGGCTTGTGCCGAGTTCGTCGGCGAACGCTCGGGCGAGGCTCTTTGGATCGCCGAGGTCAGCGTCCGGATCAAAGGCCAGATGATCCTCGAATTCTGCGACGATCCGACCCGCTTGGCGACCCCCGATCCGCGCCCGCCGCAGCTCACGCCGGAGCTGATCGACGTTCACGTTGCCAAGCCGGGGTCGATCCGGGGGTCGAAGCCGCGCGAACGGGCTCGCCGCGCGGCGAGTTCCCGCTCGCCTCGTTCGGTCAGGCCGTAGACCCGACGCGGACGGCCGGCCTCCATCGACCAGTCACTCGCCAGCAACTTGTCGCGCTCGAGCCGATGCAGAGCCGGGTAAACGCTGCCTTCGGGGATCTTCAGGGCACCGCCGGCACGGATCTTCAGCTGCTCGATGATCGCGTAGCCGTAGCTCGACCCATCCGCCACGGTCGCGAGGATCATCGTGTCAAGGTCCACCCTTGCTTCGTAGTCCTCCATCTCAAGTCATAACGCTATCGGTATTTGGCCGAAACGGCCAGTGACAACTTTCCGGACAATCCGCCCCCGCCGGGCGGATCAGTGGTTCAGCGGCGGCTCGACGCCGGGTTCAGGCCGAGGTAGCGGCCCAGCGCTGCAAAGCAGGCCAGGCACGCCACTCCGTTCGCCAACCCGCGTGCGATTCCATCGAGCGGATCGTTCGCGGCAACACCCGCGAGGGCGATCGCGACCGCCACTCCCACGGCGAACAGAGCCGCGAACCGCCACGGGCCGACGCCGCGCGGTGCGAACGGCCCGAGGTCGCTGAACAGGTCGCCGACTTCACCGGGGTTGACCGGACGCACTCGCGCCGCGTCGAGAACCGCCGGAGCGGCAGCCGCGATCGCCAGCAGGCCGGTTCCAGCTGCGACGAACGCGAACACCTGTCCGAGGCTGTGGTGATCGGAGAGGGAGATCACCGGCAGCGCCGCCAGCGTCACGGCGCCCGTCAACAGCCCGATGCCCGCCCGCCGAACCAGCACCGTGGCCTCGCCGGCCGCGATCACCCGCTGGTCCCGCAGCCAGAACGCACGCAGCAGCGCCGAACCGCCGGCGACGCAAGAGATCTCGCCGGCCAGGATGCAGGCCAGCAGCACCGCCACGATCGGGGCCGCGACGTGGACGTTACCGACGCCGCCGAGCGCCGAAATCCTGAGGAGCGAGGCGCCGAAGATGCCGCCCGCAACGGCCAGGCAGAGGAATGCACGGAACGCGGCCCGCCGTGCGAGGCTGGTCCCGAGCTCATCGGCGAACTGCCGGGCGATCGCCCGCGGCTCGCCGAGGTCAGCGTCCGGATCGCTGGCGCGATGGTCGTCGAACTCGGTCACGATCCGCTCCGCGCGGCGACCGTGGATCCCGACCTGCGCCAACTCGCGCTGGAGCTCGTCGAGGTTCATGTCGCCAGCACCGCCTCGATCGTTGCGGCGAACCGGCGCCAGCGGAGGCGGCGTTCGCTGAGCTCGCGGGCGCCCCGGTCCGTCAAGCGGTAGACGCGGCGGCGCCTGCCGCTGTCCGTGGACCATTCGCTCGCTAGCGATCCATCGAGTTCGAGCCGGTGCAGCGCCGGGTAGACCGTTCCCTCGGGCAGCTGGAGATGGCCGTCGCTGCGCCGCTTCAACTCCTCGATGATCGCGTAGCCGTGGTTGGGGCCGGTGGCCAGGATGGCGAGGATCAGCGCGTCCACGTGGCCCTTGAGTTCTTCAGCCTGCATACCTAGCTAACCTATACCTCACGTTACTAGGTGTCAAGGCTGCCCGACGCCATTGGGTCGAGCGCCCCAAACCTGGGACGGGTCACGTGTCGGAGTTGAAGTTCGGCAGATGCAGCGTCTGCAGCCAGTGATCGACGGTGATATTCAGCTGCGTGAATTCGCCGGTCCAGATCAGCACCCCCATGCTGACGAGGATCACGCCGCCGGCACCGATCACGACCGGGTAGTGGCGCTTGACCGCCGCCAGGGCGCCGGTCATCCGCCCGAACGCGAGCCCGGTCATCAGAAACGGGACGCCGAGCCCGGCGCAGTAGACCGCGAGCAGAAAGGCGCCACGCAGCGCCGACGACGACGTCCCGGTGGCTGTAATGATCGCCCCCAGCGTCGGCCCGGTACACGGGGTCCAGGCGAGCGCGAACGCCACTCCGATAAGGGCCGGTCCGCCGCGACCCGCCCGCTCCATCAGTCCCGTAACCCGATATTCACGGGCGAGGCTCGGGACCAGCGGGGCCAACACAAACAGCACCCCCATGACGACGATCACCGCGCCGCAGACGCGCAACGCGGTGTGACCGGTGAGGACGCCTCTGAGCGCCTGCTGGCCGAGCAGGCCGAGGGCGATGAAGACCGCGCTGAAACTGCCGACGAATGCAAGGCTTGGGCCGATCACGCGCCGCGCGCGGATCTCCGCGGGTTGGACGCCGGCGACGGCCGAGATGTAGCCGGGGACGAGCGGCAGCACGCACGGCGACAGAAACGAGATCAGCCCCGCCGCGAACGCCACCGGTATGCCGATGCCCGACGCTGCGTCCACGGGACGAGTGTAAGGGGGTGAATGGGGCGTGCCTGGCGGCTCTATGGAGTGTGCGACCTGACGCCCGACCAGCCGAGTGCGATGGATCGAACGCCGCCTATGACCGGCTTAACTTCCAACGCGCGCGAAAGATCGCGCGACTCGCCGAGAGTCAGGGTGGGCATCTGACGCACGAGCAGCTCATCGCGCTCGGGCTCACGCGACACGCGATCGCCAACCAGATCGCCCGAGGTTCATTGATCCGCGTATTCCGGGGCTTATATGCCGTCGGTCGCCTTCCGACCAATCCGATCGATCGTGCTCACGGCGCTCTCCTCGCCTGCGGGCCGCGGTCGGCGATCAGCCATGGGTCAGCCGCCTCGCTCTGGGGAATCTGGGGCGATTGGCGGTACCCGCTGGAACTGACCGTCGTGGGCGACCGTCGGCTGCCGGGCCTGAAAGTGCACCACAGCCGCACGCTGACGGTCGCCGACGTCACCACCCAGCACGGCCTCACCGTCACCAGCCCCGCCCGGACGATTTTCGACCTCGCCCCGCGCCTGACCGATCGCCGCCTGGCGCGGGCGATCAACGATCTACGGCTCAGGCGCCTGGTGACGCTCGAGGCTCTGGACAGGGTCACCGATCGCCTCCGCGGTTGCCCCGGCGGCAAACGAATTCGGGCGATCATCGGCGCCTCCCACGGAGAGCCGACCCGCTCGGGCTTCGAGGACGACTGGATCCGGTTCGCCGCCCGCCACCAGCTCCCCGACCACGAGATGAACGTCCATTTCTGCGGCCACCGCGTCGACGTGCTGTTCGCTCCTGAGCGGCTGATCGTCGAGCTCGACGGCTGGGAGACTCACCGCTCGAAGCAGGCGTTCGAAGCAGACCGCGGACAGGACGCCGAGATTCTCGCTCGCACCGGAGTTCCCACGATCCGGATCACGCGCGCCGCGTTCCGCAGCCGTCCGGCCGAGCAGGCGCGCCTGATCCGGCAGGTCCTGGACGCGTAAACCCGCTTGACCGATTTTCTCGACCGCCGCCCCGCCCACGCCGAGGTCGTCACCGGCGGCGACGCGCTCGAGCGACCCGGGTTCTACCTCGAACCCACGGTTGTCGCCAACCTGGAGCAGCAGGAGGAGATGACCCAGCGCGAGATCTTCGGGCCCGTGATCACCGTGCGGCGCTTCTCGGACGAGGCGCAGGCGATCGAGTGGGCGACGGCACCCCGTATGGGCTCGCCTCGTCCGTCTGGACGCGTGACATGGCCCGCGCGATCCGTGTCTCGGCGGCGATCCAGTTCGGCTGCGTCTGGGTCACGACCACATTCCGCTCGCCTTGGAGATGCCCCACGGCGGCTTCAAGCAGTCCGGATATGGCAAGGACCTGAGCATGTACGCCCTGGAGGACTGCACCGAGGTCAAGCACGTGATGGTCTCGCTGAGCTGGCTCTTGCCGAGCTCGCTGGAGTCCCGACCACGGCGGCTGCCGCACGGAGGCCGCGTGCAGGGTCCGAACGCCGGCCGTCGAAAGCAGTCTGCGCCGAGCGGAGCCGCGAGGAGCGCGAATCGCTAATCTTGTTCGTACGCCAGCCGTTATTGTGGGAGGCAGGACGTGGAAGCGTCAGCAGTTCGTGCACGGCCGGGACTGACCGCGGGCAGGGCGTCGATTGGGGCGTCGCTGCTGCGACTTCGTTCGGACGAGCAGCTCGTCGAGCTGTTCCGTGCCGGTAACGACGAGGCTTTCAGGGCGATCCACGATCGTTACCGAGCGCGGTTGTACGCGTACGTGCGGCAAATGCTCGCCGGATCCAGCCAGGATGCGGAGGACGCATTGCAGGACGTGTTCATGAGGGCGTTCGCGGGCCTGCGCGCGAACGGCCGCGAGCTCGCGCTGCGGGCATGGCTCTATCGCGTCGCGCACAACCGCTGCATCGATCAGATTCGCCGGCCTCCGCCGGCGGTGGGCCTCGAATCCGAGCCGCTTGCGCCGGCCATCAGCGACCCCGTGACGGCGACCGAGCAGCAGGAGGATTTGCGGCGACTCGTGGTGGACGTTGGCCGCCTCCCCGAACAGCAGCGCTCGGCGCTCCTGCTGCGCGAGCTGAGCGGGATGAGCTACGCCGAGCTGGCCGACACGCTCGACCTGTCGGTTCCAGCGGTCAAGTCGGTGCTCGTCCGAGCACGCGTGAGCCTGGCCGCCGCAGCCGCAGCCCGCGACACCGATTGTTCGGAGATCCGAGCCCAGCTGGCGCGGTGCCAAGATCGAGGGGTCAAGCCAACCGCGACCGCCAGGCGCCACCTCCGTGACTGTTCTGGGTGCCGCGAGTTCCGCGGCTCGATGCGCAGCAAGACGACCCCGAAGCTGGCGGCTCTGACGCCCACAGTCGGCCCGCTCGGAGCGGTTGCGAAGCTGCTCGGGCTCGGCGGTTTGCTGGGAATCGGTGGCGGCGCCGCGGCCGGCGGGAGCGGCGCGACCAGCGCGGCGGCGGCAGGCGGCAGCGCGACCACTGCCGCAGCGGGCAGCCTGGTCGCGGGCGGGGCCACGGTTGGAGGCACCGCAGGCGGAGCGGTTGCCGGCGGCGGGGCCGTGGCTGCATCTGCCGCCGGCAGCGGAGCCGTGGCGGCAACTGCAGCCGGCAGCGGGGCTGTGGCCGCATCTGCCGCGGCCGGCAGTGGAGCGGTTGCCGCATCCGCAGCGGCCGGGGGCGGCGCGGTCGCAGCATCCGCCGCGGCGGGCAGCGGCGTCGTCGGTGGACATCTGGCGACGCTGATCGCGGCCGCCGTCGTCGCTACCGGCGGTGCCGTGGCGATCCAACCGGCGCTGGCGCCGCACCATTCACAACGCGCGCGCCCGGCCGCCCAGACCACGCATCACTTGCGATCCCAGCCGGCCGCGGCCAACACCGTCCGCGAGGCGGCGATCAAGGAGGCGTCAAAGAGCACGACCGCGATCGCGCCGAAACCCTTCTCCGCCCCAACTGAGGTGCCGAGGAAGCGGGACGCGCAAGCCGTGCCGAAGTCAACCGGCACGGGTAGCGCGTCGGTGACGAGTTCGACGGCTGCGGGATTCAGGCCCGCGGGAGCGCCGCCCACGAGCGCTTCCACCGGAGGCGCGTCGTCGGCCGTAAACGTCCCCACCCCGGCGCCGGCTGGCCCATCCGGAGGCTCGGCGCTCGGCACGGACGCATACGAAAACAACGCCGTCGTCTCGGGGACATCAAGCTCGGGCGCAGCCGGCTCGGCGTCCGCCTCGGCCGGTGCGGCGACGGGTGTGCCCACCTCGGTTGACGGTTCTGCCAACACTTACGGGTCGAGCACCGCGGGCACCACGACGTCTGGCTCCAGCGCAGGCGCGACCGACGCTTCGAGCTCGAGCTCGGTCTCGGCGGCGACGAGCACCGGCGAAACCGCGACCGTCCCGACAGCGCCGAGCCCGACCAGCACGACGCCGACGGGTTCGACCTCGGGGGTGACGTCGACTCCGAGCACGACGCCGCCGGCACCAACCGCGGCCACCGACCAGCCGCCGGTCGACAGCACCGCGAGCTCGAGCGACCCGACGTCGAGCGACCCGACATCGAGCGCCACGAGCAGCGCTTCGATCCCGGCGACCGGCACCAGCGGCGGCGAAATCCCGCCAGCGACGTCGACCCCGGCTCCGAGTCAGACGTCGACGCCCGGTCAGCCGATCAGCAGCGGCGGGGCAGGCATGGGCCCAACTGGTTCGGTCGCGCCGTAGCCGCGGTCGCCTCCATCCCACCGACTCGCCCGTAGCTCACAGAACATCTGCCGTATTCGGGCGCTCTACCCCATCTGGGAGGCGCCCTTCCTCGTTCAGCTTGTCGAGGTGCGCGGCAAGCGTTACGGCGGCGGCCGAGCGAAGCTCTTGGGGTACGTCGGCCCAGGCGTAATCGAGCAGCTCGGCAGTCGTTCGCCTGCCCGCGGCGAGCGCCGCGAGCAACCGCTGCTCGCGGTCGCGCCGGTGGGCGATGTAGGCCGCCAACCGGTCGTCGGGGTCCAGGATCACCGGACCGTGTCCGGGGCCGATCGCCACCGCGTGCCGGGCCCGCAAGCGCTCGAGGCCATCGAGGTAGTCGCTCAGTGCTCCCGGATCGGGCACGATCAGGACGCTACCCTCACCGAGCACCGCGTCACCGCTGAGCACGACGTCCCCGAAGCCGAAGGCCAGGTGGTCCGGAGCGTGACCGGGCGTGGCGATCGCCTCCAGCGGCCCGAACCGCTGGCCGTCGATGAGCCTCACTGTCACGTCCCCGCGCGCTCCACCGACCGGGGCGGGACCGAGCCGCTCGAGCACGTCAGCGACCGCCTCGGCGTGGTCGTGATGGTCGTGGGTGAGTGCGATGCCCCCGAGTCCGCCCCGCGCCGCAATCTCAGCGGTCAGCTCGTCCAGATGACTCGGCAGCGACGGTCCAGGGTCAACGAGCCAGGCTGGGTTGCGATCCGCGACCCAGCTGTTGGTGCCGCTCAGCGTCAGCCACCCCGGATTGTCGGCCCTGATCCCGACGATGTCGTGGCCGGGGAGCTCGAGCCGCAGCACGCCGACAGGATGACAGCTGCGGGCGAGCTCGGGTTGAGGATTCGGGCTCCGAGCAAATGCTTGAATCGTCAACAATGCCAGGCTCCAAGCCCAGCGACGACGAGGTCAATGAGGCGCTCGAGCTGGATGTGGCAAAGGCCGGACGGAGGTTGCGTCACGGGCTGATCTCGCTCGGCCTCCTGGTCGTGCTCGTCGTCGGGCTGCTGCTGGCAGTCCCCGGACTCCACGGGGTCGCGGACAAGGTCCTCCAGATGCCGCCAGGCCTGATCGTGCTGGCGATCATCCTCGAGATCCTGTCGTGTGTCGGCTACGTGATCGCGTTCCTGCAGGTCTTTGACCGCGCGCCGATCCGATTCGGTGCCCGGGTGGCGCTCAGCGAGCTCGCCTTCGGAGCCGCAGTGTCGCTCGGCGGCGCGGGCAGCGTCGCGGTCGGCGCGCTGCTGCTCGTCGAGCGCGGTGCCACGCCGGGCGCCGTTGTCAAGCGGTCCGCGGTGCTGTTTCTGTTGACGAGCGCGGTAAACCTGATCACGCTTGCGCTCGCCGGCCTGGGAGTGTGGTTCGGGATCCTGCCCGGAGACCGCGACCCGCTGCTCAGCCTGGTTCCCGGCGTCGTCGGGGTCGTCGTCTTCGTCGCTTTTCTAGCGCTTCCCCCGATCGCCGACCGTCTCGTCCCCGAGGTCCATCGGGGTGCGATCGCAACCGTGATGAGGACCACCGCAGAGACCGTTCGCGCCACCGAAGACGTGCTGTTCACGACCGACTGGCGGTTGATCGGTGCCTTCGCCTTCCTCTGGTTCGACATCGGCGTGCTGGTGGTCTGCTTCTGGGCGACCGGGCACATGCCCCCGCTGGCAACGATCGTGCTCGCCTACCAGATCGGGTATCTCTCCAACTTTCTCCCGATCCCCGGCGGGATCGGCGTACTCGACGGCAGCTTCGTCGGGATGTTCGTGCTCTACGGGGTCGCAGCCGCGCCGGCGACTTCAGCGACGATCGTGTATCACGCGATCTCGCTCTGGGTGCCGGCGACCTGGGGCACGATCGCATTCCTGCTTCTGCAAAGGACCCGCGGTCAGCCGATCACGTTGCGTCCCCCTCGCGAGCAGCGGCGGGCCGAGCGACGCGCGAGTCGCGCACGTGGATGACGACGAGGGACACGTTGGTTGTAGGACGCAGTGGGCACGGGTAGGTTGAACCTTGTGCGCGGCTTCCAACCAATTCACCTGATCCGCTACGGCGTCCCCGGCGCGATCCTGCTCGCAGGGGTGCTCCTGATCGCGCTCGGCTCGGGAGCGATCGCGACCGCGGCCGGAATCGTCCTGATCGGCATCTCCTTTCTGGTGTACCTCGTCGATGTCCTGGCCCGGCTGGCGATTGCGAGCCAGCTTGACCGAGACCGAGAACAGCAAGCCCGTGACCGGTTCGCCCGTACCGGTCGCTGGGATGCGCCGTCGAGGTCAGTCGAGTGCGAGCCTCAAGGCCGTGCGCTCGGCCGTTCGGAGCGCCCACGCCGTGGTCGTCAGCGCTCCCAGCACCAAGATCACTAGGCCCAGCCCGGCGATGATCTCCCAGCCGGCATGGGTTGCGGCGGCGAACGCCGGACCGAACCGCTCCGATGCGCCGGCGCCCGTCACTGCGCCGGTGACCGCGACGCCGAGCGCGAACCCGACCTGCCTCGAGGTCGACGCGATCGCTGCCGCAACCCCGGCCTGGTCGGACGGCATTCCCGAGATCGCCGCGGTTGTGATCGGCGGGTTGACGAGGCCCAGTCCGGCTCCGAACACGGCGTACGCCGCTACCAGCACCCCAGCCGGGGTTCGCAAGTCGAGCCCGACCAGCAGCAACGGCGCGGCGGTCATGAAGACCCCTGCGAGCACCAGCGGCCAGCGCGACCCGCGACTGCCGACGATCCGCCCCGACAGCGGTGCCAGCACCAGCATCATCACCGCCATCGGCAGCGAGTAGAGGCCGGCGTGCAGCGCGGAGTAGCCGCGGACAGCCTGCAGGTACAGCGTCCCGAGGAAGATGAACCCGCCCATCGCTGCGAACGCACAGACTGCGGTCGCGCTGGCGCCCGAGAACGGAACGCTGCGGAAGAAGCGGATCTCGACGAGCGGCTCGCTTCGACCAAGCTCGTAGACGATCAACGCGACGAACGAGACCAGAGCGATCGCGAAGCAGGCGATGATCTCTGGCGAGCCGAAGCCGCGGCGCCCACCCTCGATGATCGCGAACACCAGTGTGGTCAGCCAGACGATCACCAGCACCTGGCCGACGGGATCGAACCGGCGAGCCCGCGCGGCGCGCAACTCGGGCACGAACAGCGCGGTCAGCACGACCGCCAGCAGCCCGATCGGGATGTTGACGAGGAACACGTAGCGCCAGCCGGGGCCATCGACCAGCAACCCGCCGACGACGGGCCCAGAGCGGTGCTGATCCCGACCACCGCTCCCCACATCCCGACTGCCTGTGCGCGTTCACGGGGTCGGCGGTCGATCCTGCCAGCATCAGCAGGGCCGCGATCACCAGCGTGTAGGAGTCGAGTATCCACTGAAGGTCGCTGAGCGAAGCGTGAAATTCGCGATGGATCGACGGCAGCGCGACGTTGACGATCGTCACGTCGAGCGAGACCAGCAACAGGCTCATGAAACAGATCGCCAGCACCAACAGCCGCCGCCGGCGGGTCAGCTCTCGGGTTGACGAGGTGATCGTCGCCATACCCAAAGGAAAGCGGAAAGCTGGGTGGGCGGCACGTCATGCTCAGATGAGGGCCTGAGGAAGGACCATGGACATGAGCGAAGAGACGCATCCACTTGATCTGATCGACCGCGAGCGGGTTCTCGAACTTCTCGCTGAGCACCTGCGGAGCGCGTGGACCTCGTTCGACCGCCCGCGCCCAAAGGAGCCGCACCTCGACCCGGAGCTGTATGAGCGGCTCGCCGAGGCCCTCCCCGACCTCCCCGGCGATCCACAGGCGTCACTAGAGGATGTCGCGAGCGTGCTCGACGCGAGCGTCTCGCCGTCCCGTCCACTCTATGCCGCGTACATCGGCTCGACGGGGCTCGAGGCGGGCGTGCTGGCGGGTGCGCTCACCCATGCCTACGACGTCAATCTCGCCGCAGCCGCCGGAGCCGCTGAGCTGTTGGAGAACCAGACGCTGCGGTGGGTGGCCGAGTTCGTCGGCTACCCGTTGCGAGACGGCGCGTTCACCAGCGGGGGAATGACCTCGAACCTGACGGCGTTGACAGCAGCCCGGGAGCACGCCATGCCAGGCGCGCGGCACACCGGCGTCACCGGCCAGGCCGCCGCCGTGTACAGCTCGGAGGAGTCGCATCACTCGATCGCCCGCGCCGTCGAGGTGATTGGCCTCGGCAGCGAGGCCCTCCGGCGGATACCCACCGACGAGCACCGGCGCATGCGGGCGGATGCTCTGGCGGCCGCGCTCAATGCCGACGCCAGCGCCGGCGTGGCCCCGGTCGCGGTCGTGGCGACCGCCGGGACCACCTTGACCGGCGCGGTCGACCCACTCGACGAGATCGCGGACGTCTGCGCCGAACACGGGGTGTGGCTGCACGTCGACGGCGCTTACGGCGCGCCGGCGGCCGGCGTGCCCAGCCTGGCGCCGATGTTCGCCGGCCTCGACCGTGCCGACTCGCTGACGGTCGATGCGCACAAGTGGCTTGGTGTGCAGAAGAGCTGCAGCCTGTTGATGCTGTCGCGCCAGGGTCCGCTGGAGCGCGCATTCGCGCATGACGAGCGTTACATGCTGCACGCCGGGCTCGCGGCGAACGGGGTCGACCGCACGCTCGAGTACTCGCGCCCCGTCCGTTCGCTCAAGCTGTGGCTCGCGTTCCGGATCTACGGGGCCGCGACGCTGCGGCGCTGGATCGAGGTCACAACCGTCCATGCCCGCACGCTTGCCCGGGCGCTGAACGCGGACCCGCGCTTCGAGGTGCTCGGCGACCCGCATCTCTCCATCGTCTGCTTTCGCAGCCTCGGCGAGGGGGACCTCGATGAACGAAACCTCCGTCTCGCCCACGAGATTTGCGCCGATGGGCGCGTCTACCTGGCGGCCGCCGTCGTCGACGGGAAGGTCTGCCTGCGGGTCTGTTTCATGAACTTCCGCACCGACGCCTCCCACGTCGACGAGCTGGTGCGCGTCGTCGCCGAGATCGCCGAGACGCTCTGAGCCAAGCGCGGCCGGTGGTGTCTCAGCCGGCGACCTTCACCGCAGGGAGTCCTCGAGGAGCTGGAGCGTCTTCAGATCTGAGTAGAAGTCAAGCGCGTAATTGCCCCCCTCACGGCCGATACCGCTCTGACGCATGCCGCCGAATGGGGCGGTGAGATCGCGTACGAGAAAGGTGTTGACCCAGACCACTCCGCTGCGGACGGCCCGCCCGATTCGATCCGCCCGGCCCATCGAGGACGTGTAGACGATCGCGGAGAGCCCGTAGCGAGTCGAGTTGGCCAGCTCGATCGCTTCGTTTTCGCTCCGGAACGTCTGGTAGGTGAGTACTGGCCCGAAGACCTCGTGTTGCACGATCTCCGCGTCGTTATCGGTCGGCTCGATCAACGTCGGGGCGTATTGCAGCCCGCCAAGGCGTTGACCGCCGCGGACGATCCGCTGGCCCGCAATCCGCGCACGCTCCACGAACCCCTCGACCCGCGCCAGGTGATTGGGATGGATCAGCGGCGAGATGGTGGTGTCGTCCTCCCGCGGGTCGCCGATCACGTGGGCGTCGGTGGCCACGTGAAAGCGCTCGAGGAAGGCATCGATCACTGGCTCCTCGATCAGCAGTCGGGTACCGGACAGGCACACCTGGCCGGCGTCGTCGTACTGACCGGCAGCCTTCGCGGCAGCCGCGTCCAGGTCGGCGTCGGCGAACACGATGAACGGGTTCTTGCCACCGAGTTCGGCCGTGAACGGCACGATGTTCGCGGCCGCGGCGGCACCGATGGACCTGGCGGTCTCGGTCGAACCGGTAAATGACACGCGCCGAATCAGTGGGTGCGCCGCGAGTGCGGCCCCCGCCTCCTCGCCCAGACCCTGCACGACGTTGAACACGCCGGGCGGCAGGCCCGCCTCGTGCGCAAGCTCCGCCAGCAGCGAGCAGGAGAGCGGCGACCACTCGGCCGGTTTGAGAACGACCGTGCAGCCGGCGGCCAGCGCCGGCGCCGTCTTCCAGGTGGACAGCATGAATGGGGCGTTCCACGGGGTGATCACCGCCGCCGGCCCTGCAGGCATCCGCTGCACGCGGTTCCAGGTGCCCTTGGAACGCCAGTCGCGCTCCTCGTATGCGACCGCAAGGTCCGCGTAGTTGCGGTAGTTGAGCGCGCCGCGGCCAATCACGCGGGCCCTCAGGGAACGCAGCAGCATCGCCATATCGGCGCACTCGACTTCGGCGAGCCGCTGCGTGTTTGCATCGATCAGGTCGGCGAGCCGGTGCAGATACGCAGCGCGTGCGGCCGGACCAAGCGCGGCCCAGCTCGGAAACGCCCGGTGCGCGGCGCGCGCCGCCAGGTCCACCTCGGATCCGGCGCCGCGGGAAACCTCCGCCAGCACGGATTCGTCGATCGGCGAGATCGTGGTGAATGTCCGTTCGCTATCCAGACGCTCCCCGCCGATGTAGTGGCCGGTCGGGACGTCGACCCCGGCGACTGTCGCTATCTGCGGTGCCGTCACGCTCATCCGCCCAGCTCCTTGACGATCTCGAGGTCATCGATCGTGTACCCGAACGTGAACCGATAGCCGCGCGCGATCGAGATCGGGCTCAGCAACGTGTGTTCCTCCCCGGGCGCGGAGTGAAGCTGGAGCTCCGCATCGCCCTCCCACACCTCCGACACGCTGCGGTCGCGGGAACGAGCGCGAACCAGCTCGTGCACCTGCGGCTCGTCGTGTCGGCCAGCGGTCAGGCGCGGGAAATATCGGACGTTGACGAGCGGTGGCTCGCTGTGAACCGACCCGGACTCACTCGGTTGGCGCAGGGTCACGCGGGCTGTCGCGAGCTGGCGACCCCGCGCGCTGCAGGTGGCGCCGAAGCGAGAGCCGGCGGCGAGGCCGGGAGCCGCCGCGGCTTTCAGATTGAAGGTACGGGTGATCCACACCTCCCCTAGTTTCTTCGGGAACCCCTGGATCCAACCTCGGGCGAGCGCGAAGTCCTGATCCACCCAGATGAACGGGCAGGTGGTGACCGGTTCGCCGTCCAGCAGGCCGCTCACGACCAGGAAGAACTCCTTGTACTGCGAGCGCGCCGGGTCGAGCAGTTCGTCGCCACCCTCCGAGTACGACTGCCAATCGACGAACACGGCCGCGCAGCGCCCTGGGTCCGGGTGTGGCGCGAGGCCCTCCGGCAACAGCGACGCAGCGGCCTCGGGATCGGCATGGAAGTCGACGACCAGGAAGTCGCCGACATAGTGCCAGGGCGGCGGCGGCACCAGGCTCGCGCGCCCACTCGGGGTACGCGGGACGGTGTACCCACGTAGCTGGCCGTCGAGGTTCGGAGCGGTCATGCGCTGATCAGTCATCCAGCTGGATTCCCAACATCTCGAGGCTCTCGCGCTCCGAAGCGATCGCCGCGTCGTCGAACCGGAAGTACGAACGCGGCGGCAGCGGCCCCCAGGTATTGGACGAGTAGCGGTCATCCGTCCAGACCCGTGGCTCGTGCGTCGCCTGCAGCTGCTCCATGTCGCAGTACAGCTCGACGAAGCACGACTCCTCGACGATCCGCACGTAGGAGGCGATGTTTCCCCCGACCCCGTGCCGGGCCGGTCCCCATCCCAGCCAGCGACCGTGCCGCCCGAGATGGTCTAGCGCGACCCGCATCTGGCCGATGTCGACGACATCGAAGGCCAGGTGGTGGAAGTGCGCGTACCCCTTGTCGATCAGCGCCAACACGTGGTGGTCGTTGTTCACATGGAGCCACACGCCGCCGTCACCGAGCCAATCGGTGAGCCGCATTCCGAGCGCATCTTCGTAGAAATCCTTCTGTGTCCTGATCGCGCCGGTCAGGAAGTTGACATGCCCCAGCTTGCGGGGGTGGCCCAGCGGGGCCACCCCCGCAGAACGCACGTGCGAAACCATCCGTGACGCCGGCTCGGCGTACGGGAGCACCCAAATTTCGTTGCCGTCGGGGTCCGCGAGCTCCAGCCGATCCTGATGCCGGACCTGCGCGATCCCGAGTCCGTCGAGATGGGCGGCCGCGTCGTCCAGGGAACAGTCGGGGCTCAGCTCCCAGCCGACGCGAGCGAAGCCGGGATGCTCGCCGGTGCTGGCCGCGCTCAGCACGAGCGCCCGTGGCTCATCGTCGCAAACCAGCGTTACGCATTCGGCATCGCGTCGGCGCTCCGTCAGGCCGAACTGCAGCGACCACCGGCGGCATGCCTCATCGAGATCCGCGACCCTCAGGGCAACGTGGTCGAGTCGATGCAGCCCGATCACGCGAGGACCCGAACCGGTAGCCGCTTGATGCCGTTGAAGAAATTCGAACGCAGCCGCTCGGGTGGTCCCGTCAGCTCGATCGTGTTCACGCGGCCGAGCAGCTCCTCGAACGCGATCCGGACCTCCATACGCGCGAGGTGCGCACCAAGGCAGTGGTGGATCCCACCCGGACCGAAAGCCATGTGCGGGTTCGGCGAGCGCCCGATATCGAACCGATACGGATCCTCGAAGACGGTCTCGTCGCGATTGCCGGAGACGAACCAGGTTGTGACCTTTTCGCCGGCGCCGATCTTGGTACCGACCAGCTCCGTGTCGACGGCCGCAGTTCGACGGAAGTGGTGGACGGGCGTGGCCCAACGCAGCATCTCCTCGGCCGCCGATTTGCGCAGCGCCAGGTCCTCGCCGGCAGCACGTAACCGCTCGAGCTCGTCGGGGTGCTCGAGCAGCCCCAGCAGCCCATGCGTGATCGTGTGGCGGGTGGTCTCGTTCCCGGCGGTCGCCAAGAGCACGAAGTAGACGTCGAACTCGCGCTGGGTCAGAGGCTCGAACGCGAGCTGGGTGATGATGTCGTCACGCGGATCCTGGCGGCGCGCGGCCGCCATACGCCGGCCGAACTCGAACATCTCCAGAGCCGCGGGGCTGGAGAACGGAAGCTGCCGGTGCGCGTCATCCTCGGGAACGCTGTACTCGGGATCTTGGTTGCCGAGCAGCCGGTCACCGATGTCGATGATCACGCGTCGCTCGTCCTGCGGGATCCCGAGGATTTCTGCGAACACCTGCATCGGGATCTCGGAGGCGATCTCAAGTACGAAATCGAACTCCTGCTTGGGCAGTGCCGTGTCAAGCACCTGGCGGGTAACGGTCCGAACCTGCTCCTCCCAGACGCCGACCGCGCGCGGTGTGAAGCGCCGGTTGATGAGGCCGCGAAGCTGGTCGTGGCGAGGCGGGTCCATGTCGATCATCGATTTCCGAGCCTCGATCTGGTCTGGGTCGAGGTCCTCGAGTGAGGTCCCGCCGATCTCGGAAGAGAAGATCTCGACGTTGCGGTGGACGTGCCGGATGTCCTCATAGCGGGTCACCGCCCAGAAGCCGGCGCCTCCATTCGGCTCGGCATTCCAGTGGACCGGATCCTCGCGCCGTAGCTGCGCGAATGCGGCGTGGGGCACCGAGTCGACGAACGCATCGTGATCGGACAGATCGATGTGGCTAAGCGTGTCAGGCACGTTGGGCTCGCTTTAGAGATGCTGCATGTACTCGGCGATCTCCCAGTCCGAAACCCAGGCGCGATGGCGCTCGACCTCGAACCGCTTGACCGCCAGGAAGGTCTCGACGATCTCTGGCCCGAGCGCTGCGCGGAGCAGGTCGTCGCGCTCGAGCGCGTCGAGCGCCTCCTCGAGCGTGCCAGGAAGCGCCTCGCCAGCCGCCTCGATATCGACCCGATAGGCGTCACCGGCTACCGGTGCCGGCGGTGAGAGCTTCCGACGGATTCCGTCGGTGCCTGCAGCCAGGACCGCGGCGATCGCCAGGTACGGGTTAGCCGCTCCGTCACCGACACGGAGCTCGGCCCGCGTCGCAGAACCGCGCTCGGGCGGGACACGGATGAAGGTTGAGCGGTTGTCCCACCCCCAGTTGACGTGGGTTGGCGCCAGCGAGTCCGGCTGGATCCGCCTGTAGGCGTTGATCGTCGGATTCAGGATCGCCATCAGCGAGGAGGCGTGTGCAAGCACACCACCGATCAGCCAGCGGAGCTCATCGCTGACTCCGTCTCGCGCTCCAGGCTCGCTCAACGCGTTGGCGCCGTCGCGGTTCAACGAGAGGTGCAGATGCGTCCCCGATCCGCCCTGGTCGTTGAACGGCTTGCCCATGAACGTTGCCAGCAGCCGGTGCTGCGCGGCCATGTCCTTGACCGACGTCTTCAGCAGGAACGCGCGATCCGCAGCTGTCAAGCGCGTCCGCGTGGCGCAGGTTGATCTCGTACTGCGAGTTCATGAACTCATGGTTGACCGCGAACACCTCGAGACCGAGTTGCGGACAGAGCATCCGTCATGCCACGTACGACGCCGTTGGGGTCGGCCCGCGGGCCGACCGTGTAGACCATCGAGAGGTTGTCGACCTGGCGCGTGAAGCCGATCGGATTGGTGGCGTCCGGGCGCAGGAGGAAGAACTCGAGCTCGGGTCCGACGATCGGTTCCAAGCCGATCTCCAGCAGGGCATTCACGGCCGATCGCACGGCCCCGCGTGCGTCGGCGATCGGAAGTCCACCTTCGGTCGGTTCAAGATCGGCAAGGCAGACTGCGACGCCCGGCTCCCACGGAAGCGGCCTCATCGTGTTGGGGTCGGGCCTTGCAACCAGATCCGGATAACCCTCCTCGCCACCGCGAACGGGCGTGTGCCGGAGGTCCGTACCCATCACGGCCGAGCAGAACGCCAGCCCCTTCTCGAGCGCATGGTCGAACTCGGAGATGGGGACGTCCTTGCCGCGGGCGATGCCGTGCAGGTCCGGGTACAGGACCCGGACAGATGTGATCGAGGCGCCGTCCACCGGTAGCCGTGGTAGGCGAGCTGTCGCGACCGCCGCGCTGTCGATGCGTGGGTCTCTCAAATCACTCATGCGCACGGCTCCAGAAGGCGTCGAACAGTTGGAACGCGGCATCGACCGCCGGGCCGGCGTTGGCGCGACCACGCTCGAGCCGCTCCTCACCGTCGATCCCGTGTGCCAGCAGCCGCTCAGGGTCGGCCCGCGCCCACTCGGACGCGATCTCGATCGTGCTTTCGGGGTGGAACTGCACCCCGAGGTGGCGCCCGCTCACGAATGCCTGGGGGCCGGCGGGCGACGTGGCGATCAACCGAGCTCCAGGCGGGGTGCTGAACCTGTCGAAATGCCATTGCAGCCACGGCCCGGCCGGCACCAGGCTTCGCTCGGAGCTGGTGACGGTGTACCAACCGAGCTCGGGTTCGGGCGCGCGTTCGATGTCGCCTCCCAGAACTGCAGCGAGCATCTGCCCGCCGAAGCACAGCCCCAGCACCGGCGTATCCCGGTGTACCACCTCCTCGATGAAGAGCCGCTCGGCCTGCACCGACTCGATGTGCAGATCGTTGGGGTTGTGCGGCGAACCCAGCGATGCAACGAAAGCCTGGCCATTAAGTGCAGGCAGCGGCTCGCCGCGATCAGCCCGATGGACATCAAGTCCGATGCCCCGGGCGCTCGCCCAGTCAGCAAGGATGCCGGGCGGGCCCCAATCGCCGTGCTGGAGGACGAGGCCACGGGCGTTCATCCGACCACCACCGGGGCATCGAGGGCGGACGTCTCCGCGGCAACCGTCGCGCGCAGCTGCTCGAACTCAGGTGGGTCGACGAGCTGGCGCCGGTACCAGCCAAGCCGCTTGGCCGCGTTGATCGCAATCACCCCGACAAGGCGCCCGTCACGCTCGCCGGCACAGACCATGCGCAACCGGTCTTGAGAGGCCTCGAGAACCTCCAGGCGACGCGCGCGGCCGGGAAAGCCAACGGCCTGGATCTTGACGCCGTATTGGTCTGACCAGAAGTACGGCGGCGTCACATGGGCCTCGCGCTCGGAGGGGTCGCGAAGTACGTTGCGGCCGGCGAGTTGTCCCTGCTCGGCCGCGACCGTCCAGTGCTCGACGGAGATCGGCTCTCCGCCGGCTAGAGGGTGTGGCCATGAAACCACGTCGCCGGCGCCGAGCACGTCCGGATCGCCGACGGCGGTCAAAGTCCCGTCGCACAGCAGCGCCGGAGCGACCTGCAAGCCGCTGTCGGCCAGCCACTCGGTATTGGGGATGGCACCGAGTCCGATGACGACGAGATCGGCGGGAACCAATGTGCCGTCAGCGAGCTCGACCGCCTCGACTCGCCCGCGGCCGCGCAGCGCGGCCACCCCGGCGCCGAGATGCAGATCCACCCCGTGGCGCCGATGGAGCTCGGCGCACCAACGCCCGAGCTCGAGGCCGAGTCCGGGCATCGGTGTCGCAGCCACGTCGATCAGCGCGACCTCGAGGTCCTCCTCGCGGGCGGTGGCGGCGACCTCGCAACCGATGAAGCCCGCGCCCACGATCGCCAGGCGCGGCCTTCCGTCGAGCGCTGCCCTCAGTGCGATCGCGTCGTCGAGGTGGCGGAGGACATGAACACCCGTGAGCTCGGCCCCGTCACCGACCCAACGCCGGGCGCGGCATCCGGTCGCGACGATCAGTCGGTCGTAGAAAACCTCCTCCCCATCGGCGAGCACCACGCGGCGCCGCGCGCGATCGAGTGCAGAAGCGGCAATACCGAGGCGCCACTCAACGTCCAGCGTGTCGCACGGGAAGCCGATCTGGTCGACTGGCCGGCTATTGCCCAGGACCTCCTTAGACAAGGGTGGCCTCGTGTAGGGAAGGTGCCGTTCGTCGCCGATCATGACCAGCTCGCCGTCGTACCCGGCGGCCCGGGCAGCCTGAGCAGCACGCAGACCGGCGAGCGAGGCGCCGACGATGACCAGGCTCTGCATCAATCCTCGATCCGGATGGCCATCATCGGACAGGCATCGACCGCGTCCTGAACTGCCGAACGACGCTCGTCCGGTACCTGTTCCTGCCAGACCAGCACGTCGTCGTCACCGAGTTCGAACACGTCCGGTGCCACCAGCACGCACTCGCCGTGGCTCTGGCACAGGTTCATGTCAACCTGGACCTTCATACGACCCCCCTCTCAACCATCCGCTCGGCCTCATCCTCGGGCACGGCGAGCGCGACGTGCAGCGTGTTGGCCGAGGTGAGTGGCCGCTCGCCGGCAACCGACAGGTCGACGTCCCAGTCGACCACCGTGTTCTCGAGGCGCCCGAGCGCCGGGATCTCGACCGCGACGACGTCGCCGGGCTCCATCGGGCGCGAGTGCGCGGGCGTTCCCGTCAGCACAACATCGCCCGGCTCCAAAGTGATCAGGCGCGCGATGTCGGCGAGCTGATAGGCCACGCTCCAGATCAAGTCCGCGGCCGTCGCCTCCTGCACGACCTCGCCGTTCAGGAGCGTACGCAGCGTGAAATCGGTCGGATCGAACTCCGCCGCCGGGACGACCCCGGGACCGATCGGCAGAAAGCCGTCCTGCCCCTTGACCCGGAGCATCGAGCCTCGGTCGGCGTGGCGGAAGTCGTGGAGTCCGACGTCGTTGGCCGGTGCGTAGCCGGCAACGTAGTCGAGCGCCCGATCGATCCCGACTCCCTTCATGCGGCGGCCTACCACCACCGCCAGCTCACCCTCGTAGTTGAGAAAGCTTGTGCCTCGTGGCCGGCGGACCTCACGGCGATGGCCATTCAGGGTGGTGGGCGGCTTCATGAAGTAGGAGGGTTCGCTCGGGATCCTGGCCCTGTACTCGTCGATCCGGCTTCGGTACGTCAGGTGGACGGCGATGATCTTCGTCGGCTCAACCGGAGGCAGATAGCTCGCGTCGCGGTCACTGATGCGGCGTCCGTCCTCCAACTCGATCGTGTCGCCGGTGCGACGTCCCCAATTGGGGACACCGTCCACGGCGACCCTAACCCTGATCGTGGACATGCAAACACTCTGTGCCATTTGCGCAAGAGTTACAACCTCAAGACCCGCAGGACTATTCGCACAGAGCGATAAATAGGTGAGGCGATAGATTCGGAAGCATGGATCTGCGTCAGCTCCGGTACTTCGTCGCCGTCGCTGAAGAGCTCCACTTCTCACGCGCTTCAGTGCGATTGAATCTCGCACAGTCGGCCCTGAGCGCACAGATTCGCGCCCTTGAGCGCGAGGTTGGCGGACCACTGCTCGTGCGCACCACGCGAAAAGTCGAGCTGACCCCGGCGGGCGAAGCCCTGCTCGCGGACGGGCGCGAGCTGCTCGCTGCCGCTGACGCCGCCCAGCGCCGCGCTCGGTCGCTGGCGCGCGGCGAGTCCGGATCGATCGTGATCGGCTCCCTCGGCCCGGCGCCCGGCGGCGTGCTCGCGCCGATCCTGGAGCGATTCGCCAGTCTGCATCAGCGAGTCCGGGTGGAGATCCGGTCCTTCGCCTTCACCGAGCTCGTCGACGGGGTTCGTGAGAACCACGCCGACGCGGCGTTCCTATATCTGCCGCTCGAGGAGCCCGACATCGAGGCCACGCCGCTGTTCAGTGAGCAACGCGTCGTCGTCCTTCCCGCCACGCACCGCCTGGCCCACCGCTCGGTATTACGACCCGAGGACCTCGACGGCGAGGTGTTCGTCAAGCAACCACCACCGGTTCCGGATTACTGGTGTGACTTCTGGATGCTTGTCGACGAGCTCGGTCATCGTCCCCCGACCAGCCCATACATGGGCGCAACGCTCGAGGAATGGCTGCATCTGGTCGGACGCGGCGAAGGGATCGACACGGCACCCGCAGTGATCTCGCGGTACTACGCCTGGCCCGAGGTCGTCTTCGTCCCGCTTCAGGATGCCGCGCCGGCGACCCTTGTGCTGGCTCATCGCCGCGGAACCGAGGACCCGCTCGTCAAAGACTTCGTGAAGCTCGCGCTCGAGGTCTCCCGGATCGCCACGGCTACCGGCAGCGCGTAAGAAGCACGGGTGCGGGGACGCGAACTGGGCATACCAGGAGGAACCAGACGTCTGGATCACCGTCAACCGCCGCTCGATCTCGCCGATCTCGGTCGCGTGCCCGGGCTCGCAACAAGAGTCCTGTTGCGCACCAGCGGCCGGGCGCTGTTCTGATGGGGGCCTATCGAGCTTGGATTGCGCCCCCGCGTGCTAGCGTCGATGCGCCTTGGGGGACTCCGCTGTCTGATCCGGTGAACGTCGCCAGCGATATCGATGAGGAATCCAGGGACTGGCTGGAGCGTTTGCATCGCCCGGATGCGCGGCGCGACGCGGCGATCGGCGACCTGCACGAGCTGCTGCTGCGCGCTGCGAGATTTGAGGTCAAGCGCAGGCGCGCGACCATTCCGCAGCTGGGCAGCGGCGACCTTGACGACCTGGCAAAGCAGAGCGCCAACGACGCGGTCGTCGCGCTGCTCGGCAAGCTCGACGACTTTCGCGGCGAGAGCCGATTCACCACGTGGGCGTACAAGTTCGCGCTGTATGAGGCTGCCGCCAAGGTCCGGAAGCGGGCGTGGAAGGGACGCGAGCTGCCGCTAGGCACCGACGCGTCGCGCGCGCTCGTCGACGGACGCCCGCAGCCCCATCGCAGCGCCGAGACCGCCGAGGTGCTGCGCGCGCTGTGTGAGGAGGTAGAGCAGGGCCTGAGCCCGCGTCAGCGCGAGGTACTGGTCGCGCTGACGCTCAACGGAGTGCCCATCGACGTGCTCGCGGAGCGGCTGAACACAACGCGTGGCGCGTTGTACAAGACGCTGCACGACGCTCGCCGCAAGCTGCGCGCCGGGCTCGCGGCACGCGGCCTGAGCGTACTCGAGCAAGGGGAGGAGGAATGAGCGAAGACCTACAACGTGTGGACCCGTTGCGGCTGTTGGGACCGGCGGGTCCAGAGCTCGGCTGCGACGAGTGCTTCGAGCAGCTCGACCGCTTTGTCGAGCTCGAGCTCGCAGGCGCTGACGCCGAGGCCACGATGCCCGGGATGCGCGCACACCTGCAGGGATGTTCGGCCTGCGCGGAAGATCACGAGAGTCTGCAGGTGTTCCTGCTCGCCGACGGGGGCGCCCGGGCGCGTCAGTGGGCTGGTGATGGCAACCCGTAAGAAACGAGCCGCTCGATTCGCTAACGCTCACATGGACACAATGCGATTCGATCCCCTACCGGGCGTCGATCCCGGACGCAACGGCAACTCCCCGCCGCCGATCGACCGTGATGCGCGGTTGTCACGGGTCAGCCGGGGCGGGATCGATCAACCGTCGGTTGAGCGCGCCGCAGGCCAGCTGCTGGCCGCCCTCGGCGCCGACATGTCAGACGAAGGGTTGCGCGAAACGCCGCGGCGGATGGCGGCGGCATACGCCGAGTTCCTCACCCCTGAGCCGTTCGGGGCCACCACGTTCCCCAATGATGCGGGCTACGACGAGTTGGTGCTGGTGCGTGACATCCCGTTTCAATCGCTCTGCATGCACCATGTGCTGCCATTTCACGGGGTCGCCCACGTCGGCTACCTGCCGGGCGAACGGATCATCGGCCTGTCGAAGCTTGCCCGAGTCGTCGAACTGTTCGCTCGCGATCTTCAACTGCAGGAGCGGCTGACCGCCCAGATCGCCACCTGGCTCGAGCGCGAGCTGCGGCCCAAGGGGGTCGGGGTCGTGCTGGAGGCCGAGCATCTGTGCATGACGCTGCGTGGCGTGCAGACGCCCGCCGCGAAAACCGTGACCTCGACCCTGTGCGGCCTGCTACGAGAAGATCCCCGCACGCGCGGGGAGTTCATGAGCCTGACCGGAGGGAGAACAAGATGAGTGACAGGACATTCGTGATCGCCGGCGCCAGTTTGGCCGGGGCCAAGGCCGCGGAGGAATTGCGCGCGCGCGGGTTCGATGGGCGGGTGGTGCTGGTCGGCACGGAGGCTGAGCTTCCGTACGAGCGCCCGCCGCTGAGCAAGGATTACCTCCGTGGCGAGTCCGAGCGGTCATCGGCCCGCGTGCACGACGAGGCGTATTACGAGGAGCACGAAATCGAGCTGCGGCTCGGCACGACGGTCACCGCGATTGACCCGTCGGCCGGCCGCGTGAAGCTCGGCGACGAACAGACGCTCGGGTTCGACCGGCTTCTCGTGAGCACCGGCGCCGAGCCGCGACGGCTGCAGGTCCCGGGCGCCGAGCTCGGCGGGATCCATTACCTGCGCACGCTCGCCGACTGCGATACCCTCCGCGGCCGCCTCGAGGCAGGCGGTCATGTGGCTGTGATCGGCGCCGGCTGGATCGGGTCGGAGGTTGCCGCCTCCGCGCGACAGCGCGGACTTGACGTGACGCTGATCGACCCACTGTCACTGCCCAACGAGAGAGTCTTCGGGCGTGAGATCGGCGAGTTCTACCGCGATGTCCACGCTCAGCATGGGATTGACCTGATGCTCGGGGATGGCGTCGAGTCGTTCGAAGGCGATGATTCGGTGCGCCGCGTGCGGACCGCCTCGGGCAGAACCGTCGAGTGCGATTTCGTCGCGGTGGGGGTGGGCGTCGTTCCGCGAGTCGACCTGGCCCGCGACGCCGGTCTGGAGGTTGACAACGGGATCGTCGTCGACGGCCACTTGCGGACCTCCGCCGTGAACGTGTTCGCGGCCGGTGACGTCGCCAACGCCTGGTACCGGTGGTATGACCGCCGGATCCGGGTCGAGCACTGGGCCAACGCGTTGAACCAGGGCCCGTTTGCCGCCCGAGCGATGCTAGGTGATGACGTCGAGTACGACCAGATCCCCTACTTCTTCTCCGACCAGTACGACGTCGGAATGGAGTACTCCGGTTACGCGACCGAGTGGGACTCAGTCGTCTTCCGCGGAGACCGCGACGGCGGCGAGTTCATCGCGTTCTGGCTCCAGGAAGATCGTGTCGTGGCGGGGATGAACGTCAACGTCTGGGATGTCAACGAGCATGTTCAGGCGCTGATTCGCTCGCGTCGCCCGATCGAGACCGCGTTGCTCACGGATACCGACACGCCACTGGAGTCGCTCGTTGAGTCATCGCACCTACCGTCAAGCTGAGTGCAATCCGCTTTTAGCCAACGCCCGTGGGTTCGCGGCGATCTGGACGCACGGGAGGGATGCGCTAGTTTTTACATGCCTATTGTAAGAATCAGCATCCGTCGGAGGAAAGCAAATGGCATACGTGATCGCGGAGCCGTGCGTTGGCATCAAGGACAACTCATGCGTCGAGGTCTGTCCCGTCGACTGCATCCATCCGACGCCCGACGAGGCCGGCCACGCCGACGTGGAGCAGCTATTCATCGACCCCGATGAGTGCATCGACTGCGACGCCTGCGTAGAGGCCTGTCCGGTCGACGCGATCTTTGCCGAGGACCAGCTTCCGTCCGAGTGGCAGGGCTACACCCAGATCAATGCCGATTACTACCGGCGCGCGCAGACGTGACGATGGATCTTCCGGTTCGGCCCGGCGATGCGCTGGCCCAGCCCACACGGGCGCGCGTGTTTGCGCTGCTGAGCGACGTGGGTCGGCCGATCGCGACCGACGCACTGGCCGAGGAGCTCGGACTACACCCCAACGGGGTGCGTGTCCACCTGGAGCGGATGTTGGACGCCGGCCTGGTCGAGCGACGGCGGGAGCGGATCCCTCGTGGTCGCCCTCGCGACACCTGGATGATCGGCCCGGAGGCTCAGCCCGGAGGTGATCCGCCGACCGGCTATGCGGTGCTCGCCCGCTGGCTGGTGCGGGCCCTGGCGAGGAGTGGAGCCCGGGTTCGTGAGCTGGAGGCGACCGGCCGATCGATCGGGTGGGGGATGGCCCCCGACCGGGCAGGCGAGGACGCCGGTGAGCAACTGCTGTTCGACACGATGACGTCGCTGGGGTTCCGACCCGAGCGCGAGCCGGCCGGTAAGGACCGGTTGACCTACCGGCTCCGCAACTGCCCGTATCGGGAGGTGGTCCGTGAGCGCCAGTCGCTGGTGTGTGCACTGCACCGCGGACTGACGAGCGGGCTCCTTGAGAGGATCGATCCGGACAGCAGGATGACCGGATTCGAGGCGAAGGATCCAGACCTTGCGGGCTGCGTGATCTGCGTGCGAGGCCCGATCGCCGAGCAGGTGCGGTCGGTCACCTAGACCGTCTCGTCACCGAGACCGTCTCGGTTCGTGGACGTCGTCTCGGTTCGTGGACGTGGCTGGTGGGTACTGGGCAACGTATGAGCCGATCCACTGATTCTCCAGCCGGCGTCGCCGCCGCTTACTTCGACGCCTGGCAGAGCAATGACATCGAGCGGGTGCGAACCTTGGTTGACGACGAGATCGCTTTCGACGGTGCACTCGGATCTACCCGGGGTGCCGAGGAGACGCTCGCGGGGCTGGGCAGCATGTTCGCCATGACCAAGCGGGTCGAGGTGCGTCATCGCTGGGTCGACGGTCCCGACGTCCTCACTTGGTTCGAGCTCCATACCGAGACCGCGGGGCCTCTCGCGAT
Organism: uncultured Solirubrobacterales bacterium; assembly: GCA_963805095.1. GTDB lineage: Bacteria > Actinomycetota > Thermoleophilia > Solirubrobacterales > Solirubrobacteraceae > Palsa-465. The sequence continues at coordinate 762,596 of CAWDSW010000002.1, read as the reverse complement.
CGTTAACTGGAGCCACGTCGACGCGGGGCGTATCACCCGGATCCGGGTGACGTTCGACCCCCGTCCGCTTCTGTCTTGACGCGGCTCAGCCGCGGACGGTTGACGCCCGGCAACCGTCCTGGACGCTGGCCTGCCAACGTCGCAGAAGCTCGCGCTGACCGTCAGGCAAGCTGTACTCAGGCGGATCCTGGCCTGCTCGCAGGTCCGCGCTGACGCTCGGGTTCGGTCATCCGTTCTGGGGTGTCATTGGTGTTTGAGCAGCATTGCGGCATGGTGCTCGAGGTCGGTGAACGGTTCGCCGCTGACGTTGACCGCGACCGCCTTGAGGGTCCCGCCTGTGAACTGGTGGGGAGACTCGCCGGGGTAGTCGTCGGTGACGGGCTCGCCGGGCTGTCGGCCGACGTACAGTCTGTCGCCGGCGATCGCGTAGAAGCCGAGTTGGGTTTTGATCTTGCCCTCCCCGACCTTCCTGTCGCCGTGGTACAGCGACAGCGCCCCCTGGGCGTAGGTTGGCTCTTGGCCCTCCTTCTCAAACGATGCCGACAGGAGTACGTCTTCGCCGGTCGGGATGTCCTCGGAGCCGACGATCATCTGCTCCTCGGCACCGACGAAGCTGTTGACGTAATGCAGCCGGTTGTCCTTGACATACAAGGCGTGACCGCCGAAACGGGTGCCGAACGCGAACAGCACGCCCTGGGCGCCGACGTCGGGTAGATCCGCGATCGCTTCGATCACGAACGAGCGGTTGCGAGTGTTGACCGCCTGCCATTCCCCGACCGGAGCGTCACCGGGGGCGTACACGTACAGCGCACGATCGATCTCCTGGTACATCCCGCGGCGGGCGTGCTCGATCAGCTTGCCCAGCTCGGGCCGGGTCAGGAACCGGATCTCGTCGGCCTCGGGTAGCGCGGGCAGCTCGGCGCCGTCACACGGGTTGGTGCTCGCCCATCGCCTGCGTGGCGTCGACGCTGCCGGTGTTTCGTGAGGCTGTCGGGCAAAGAAACGGACTCGCGAAAACTTGTGCAATGTTGACAAGGGCGCCGATCTGGACCGAACCATTTCGGTCGCCGAGCAGCCGCTGTTGCCGTCTGAATGGCTCTCACGAGGTCGGCAAAAACGGCACTTGTGGAATGCGTACAACCGTCCATGTTTGTCCGACAGCCTCTCGTGAACTCAGAAGTCTGCCTCCGGACGTGCGCGGCTAGTCGACGAGGCCGACGGGCTGCGCCGAGATTTCCTTGGGTGTGGTCTCGTTAGCCCCAGCCCGGTCGGAGCAAGACGTGGGTCTGTGTGAAGACGACGTCACCGAGGCCGTAGTCGATCCTGAAGTGCACGAGTGGCGAGGGGGCATTGGTGGTGGAGCCATCCCAGGTTTGTGTCTTGGGCTTCGGGATGATGTGAAAGCGGGTGGTCAGCCCGGCTGGCTGCAGGAACCCCGCGTACACATGTATGGCCTGGCCGTGGTAGCGCACGAAGTAGCTCCAGTGAGGATCGTCGAGCCTGATGGGTGGCCCGTCGGCGATCGTGGCGGTGACGGTCGCCCGCCGGGTCAGCCATACCGCGAGCCCGAGGCGGTCGCATGCGATCGAGTTCGGGATTCCGCATGCGACGCCCATCGAGGGGGGCTGCAGGAACGCGGTTGCGGCGGGCTCGACTATGCCTGGGCCCGAGAACGGCTGAGCCCCAGATGGTTGCGCGGTCGGTGTACCGCCGCCGGAGCTGAGGATTGCCAAGACGCCGGCGACAGCGGCGGCGGCCAGTAGCGCGAGTCCGATGCGGCGGTGGCGTCGCTGACGCGCGCGAGCGTCCTCGATCACGCCAGCCTCGATTTCGGGATCTGGTGTGGACGGCGGGGCGCGAGGAGTCTGAACGACCATCAATGTGCTACTCTAAGTCACACATTGCTGGACGTCAAGATCGACCGCGACGATCCAGCCCACCTCCACGAGCAGGTGGCCGCTGAGATCCGCCGCGCAATCGCAGACGGCGAAGCAAAGCCAGGCGACCGACTCCCACCCGCCCGCCACCTCGCCGCGGTCATGGGAGTCAACCCCAACACGGCCCTGCGCGCATTGCGAGCCCTACGCGATGAAGGGCTGCTTGAGATGCGCCCCCGCCGCGGCATCCGGGTCGTCGGCACACCAGAAGAGAGCGAGGTTCACGGCAAGGTCGCCGAACTGGTACAACTCGCACGCCAGCAGGGCTACACGCGCACAGACCTCCAGCAGATGATCAGCGACGCGCCGTAGCCGCACGCCGAAGACCGAGACCGCTGCTGCGTTGTCGCCAACAGGGCTGAAACGCCTCGATTTCTGCTTCGCGCATTTCCTTGCCTTGAGCGGAAGCGTCGAACTCGCTGATCTGGTCAGCCGCGCTCGTTCGCCGCGCCCATCAGCGCTCGCGCGTCGACGGCGAAGCGCTCCAGCTGCTCAATATTTGGCGGCTCTCCGGCGGCGAACATCTCGACCTGAAGCCGCGGTCCGTAGACACCGCCTGAGATCTGCGCGTCGGTGACCGGCTGGATCACGTAGTGGATGTGAACGGGCCGGCCACCCGCGTGCGACCACAGACATACGTAGGTCTGAGCCGGCGCCAGCAGTGTTTCAACGACCGTCGTGCAGCGATGGATGAGCGGTCCCATGGCGGATGCTTCGCCAGTAGTGAGCTCCGCGACCCGTGTGACATGACGCACGGGTTTGAGTAGGAGCGTGCCTACGCCGAGCGGGCCGACGCAGTGCTCGACTCGCCAGCCGTCAGTTTCCAAGATCGCGCCGCCGGGGAGATACTGGCGGCCTGCCGACAGGTCACAAGCGAGGCATCCAGCCACGTCCACGTCGATACCGTACCTGGCAAACCGAGCCCCGGATAGCCGGCTGAGTCGGATGCAGATCCAGAACAGCAGTCCCGAAGAGGCCAGTCGGACGCGCGGCCCCTTGGTGCGAGACTCGCCAGCGATGCAACGTCCGCCAGGCCGCTGGAACCACAACATCCGCTACCACCCGGTGATTCTTGACGCGATCCCGCCCGAGTGCCGGCGTGCGCTCGACGTCGGGTGCGGCGAAGGCACCCTAACCCGAACGCTGCGCCGGCAGCTCCCGGAGGTTGTCGGAATCGACGAGGATCCGGCAAGCATCGCCGCCGCCCGCGCTCACCCGGACGCGGGCGACATCCGCTACATCGAAGGTGATGCACTGTCGTTCGCGTTCGAGCCGACATCGTTTGACGCGATCACGGCCGTCGCGTCGCTACACCACATGGACACCGAACCCGCCTTGATTCATCTCACGGGCCTGCTGCGGCCGGGAGGCGTGCTTGCCGTGATCGGTCTGGCGTGCTCCTCGCCAACCGATTGGCTCCTCGACGTCGCCGCGATCATTCCCAACCACGTCCGACGGCGACGCGCCGATTACTGGCAGCACCCGTCCCCAACGGTGTGGCCACCGCCGGAGAGCTATCGGTCGATGCAGCAGATCACCGCGCGCGTGCTGCCCGACGCGCGCTTCCAACGCCGGCTGTACTGGCGCTACACGCTCGTCTGGATCAAGCCCGGACGACCAATCCGCTGACGCGACACACGACCGACCACCCGACCAACGGAGGGCTCGTCACACTCAAACAGGAACCCAGCGCTGCCGGTTTGTCGCCGATCCGGCCTGGCTCCGTGGTCCTACCCCACCCGTCCGCAGCATTGGCGCTTTTAGCCCTTTGCGACGGTGGGGGCTCGTCGGTTCTTTGTACGGCAGTAACGGCGATGTAACGCTGTTATGCCGCAGTTATGGCGGGTCGGCTAGGTTCGTGCGGCGATGAGCAAGCCGTGTGGATCAAGCGTGAGGTGGAGGCGGTTGGAACATTGGGCTGCCTCGGTGGCCGGTGTGGCGATGATCGGCGCCGTGCTCGTAGTTGCGTGTTCGGCTGCTGCCGTGCCATGGTCAGCGGGACGGTTCGTATACGTGGCCGCCAGCAAGCGCGACAAGATCTCACAGTTCAAGGTGACGAGCTCAGGGGCGCTTCGGCCACTCAAGCCGGCAAACGTCCCCGGAGGACAGTCCCCGTACGGGATCGCAGTCAACCCTCAGGGCACCAGCGTCTACGCCGTCGACGTCGGCCCCAGCCTCCATCCTGCCAACAAGATCTCCCAATACACGATCAACCCAACCACCGGCCGGCTGACCCCGAAGTCGCCCCCGACGGTCGCAACCGGACGTGGGCCCGAGTCGATCGCGATCGCCCCCAACGGTAAGAGCGCCTACGTCGGCGACCACGACACGGTCTCGCAGTACACCATCAACCCGAGCACAGGGACGCTGACGCCGAAGTCGCCCCTGACCGTGACGGCGGTGGCCACTACCGCGGCGATTGCGGTCGCCTTCAACGGCAGGTACGCCTACGTCGCGACCTGCGGAGGTTGCGGATACGCGCGTCGGAAGAGTTCGTCCGGCGTCACCGCTGGTCCGAGGATCTCCGACGCGAGATCCGCGCAGCCGTCGTATCTGTTGGAGTACCGGATCAACCCCGGCACCGGTGCGCTCAGCGCCAAGCCGGTCGCAAACGTACCGACCGGGAATGGCGCAAATTGGATCGCGATCGCTCCCAACGACAGGAGCGCCTACGTCGCGACCGCTACTGGCGGTGGCACGGTCTGGCAATACACGATCAACCCGAGCACCGGCAAACTGAAGCCCAAGACCCCTGCGGCGGTCACGACCGGTGGGGCCACGCACAACATCGTGATCGCGCCGAACGGAAAGAACGCCTACGTCATCGGCGCTGCCAACAGCAAGGTGGTCTCCCAATACCGGATCAACCCGAGCACCGGCTCGCTCGGCTCCCGCCCCGTATCGACCGCGCCCACCGTGTTCGACCCCGAGGCGCTCGCCATCGCCGCCAACGGCAAGAACGCCTACGTCACCAGCGGGGACGACCCCAAGCTCTCGCAGTACACGATCAACCCCGCGACAGGCAAGATCACACCGATGACGCCGGCAACTGTCAAGACGGCAAGCGGTGCGTTCGGCGTGGCCGTAACGCCCTAGCCCGTTCGCGACCTGAGCTCCCCCTGCCGTCAAGCTTAGGCCGGTGCTCGGCCCGCGCGCCGCAACGTTTCGCCAGCCACCGTCCGCGCTGCTGGATCGATCGACGAGCAACACGCGGAGTAACGTCCTGATCCGCGATGTTGAGGATCCGGGACGCGACCGCGGGGGAGGCCCCGGTACTTGAGGCGCTTCAGCGCCGATCCTCCGACATCTGGCCCGACTATCACGAGCAACTTGCGGCACATCCTGATGCGATCGCGTTACCGCACGCATTCATCGACAACGGCTGGGTCCGCGTCGCGGTCGACGACCAGGACAAGCCGATTGGCTTCTCGGTCGTGATTCCCGCCGATGGCGCCATCCACGATCTCGATGGGCTGTTCGTCGAACCCGGTCACTTGCAGCAGGGCGTCGGGCGGGCGCTCGTTGAAGACGCTGCCACGCGCGCGGCGGACAGCGCGGCTGTGGGTCTGGAGGTGATCGCTGGCCCTGCCCAGGCGTTCTATGAACGACTCGGCTTTGGGCTGCTCGGCGATGCCCGGACCCGGTTCGGTCCCGCCGTACGTATGCGCCGCGAACTTCACGGCTGACTTTGTAGGCGCGGGCGCCCCGACGACAGTGCCGCTTGGATCGACCGATGTCGCCCCTATGTCAAGCGTTTCTCGCTGTTTGCGGGAAGGCGGACGTTTCGATTGATGTTCATCTGAGGCAGGGCATCGTGGGGGGCGCGCCGGTAGCAACGGTTGGGATGGTGGTTTGTTTCAGCAGCGGGGAAGGGGGCGGCGTCGCGGGCGCCGGTGATCGCAGGAGTTTCCAGACGCGTCGGGCGAGGTGGCGTTTGAGGCAGCGCAGTGCTTCTTTGCGCGATTTGCCTTCGGCTTGCTTGCGGGCGAGGTAGGCCGCCGCATCGGGATCCCAATTGCCTTTGTTGACAGCGAGGCGGTGCAGGGCGCAGTTGAGCTGGCGGTTGCCGCCGCGGTCCAGGCGATGGCGAGTCGTGTTGCCCGAGGAGGCGGGTATCGGGGCCGCTCCGCTGGTGCGAGCGAGCTTTGAGTCGGTCGCGAATCGATCGGCGCCGGCGATCTCGCCGATCAGCTTCGCCGCCGTCAGCGCGCCGCATCCCCGCTCGGCCAATAGTTGGGGCGCGTAGCTTTTGACGAGCGTGGTGAGCTCTGTCTCGAGCTCACGGATCCTCTTGGTCTGCGTGGTGATTTGACGGACCAGCTCGCGGGCGATCCGCACCCGGGTGATCGGCCGGGCGCGGGCGAGGCGGCGGCAGATCTTGCCGAGCCACCTGTCGCTGTCAAGCACACCTGACGGGATCTCCAGCTCGGGCCACATGTCGTGCAGATGCCAGCGCAGCCGCTGCTGGTCTTGGCCGCGAGCGGCGATGAGGTCCTCGCGGTGGTCAACGAGGAGACGAATGTCGAGCGCGTCGCCATCCAGGTGCGCGCCGGGCAGACTCTCGATGCCTTCTTGCAGCGCCGCGCGGGCGATGCTCAATGCGTCGATCGAGTCAGACTTGCCACGCTCGCGTGACGAGCGTCGCGCGCCGGCCATGTACTTGGGCGCGACGCGGACGACCCGCTCGCCCCGGGCGATCAGGAACCGCTCAAACGTGCCGGACACGTGCCGACAGTCCTCGAGCGCCCACACCCGCTCTGAGTCCAACGCTCGCGCCCATCGCAGCAGGCTGCCAAACCCGGCCGTGCGCGCCGGCACGGTCAACTGGTCGACCGCGGCCGCGGTGAGCGCCTCGACCGCGCCGCAGGTATGGGTCTTCATGTGGCTGTCCGTCCCGATCACGATCATTCCGTCGTCCCTTCGATTGTGTTGGCGAAGCGGACCTCCAGCGGACATATCTCACTCGGGGCTACTGCCAAGCTCCTATCGGGTCACGCCGGTGGTCCTCGGGCGGCGGCGGGCGACACGACATTCGGCAAGTCAGACCACCTGGTCGACAGAAAGTCAATGAGTCAGCCCGTCGCCAGCCCGGGAACCAACCGGAGCGGTCGGACGTCACCGTCCTGAAAAAGGACTTTCTCAGTAAGAAAGTCAAGCGGTGTGTGGTGAAGTTTTCGGGGTCCTATCGGTCGGGCGGCGGGTCCGTAGGGCGTTAGATCGCTTCGTGTGAGGTCGATCCCGGCCGGATCGGGTCTCGATCGCGCTGTTTGGGTGATATTCGGGCAGCCGGGATCGCTGCCGGCGGTTGTCGGCGACCTTGTGGCGGGGTAGGTTGTTGGTCGGGCGCGGGTGACTGACGTAGCGAAGCGCAGGCGTCAGGAGCTTTGAGTCTGCCGCGCGGCTATGCCCCTTTGAGGGCCTAATTTATGCGCGCTCCGGTGTCACGCTCGCGCCCACTTTTCTCGCCGGCCCGCCGGCCCGCTGGTCGTGGACCATCCGCTTGTAGGAGGTCTCGGCCTGCTCGGCTAGGGCCCGTTCGGCTTCGCGGACGGCGTCGTTTGAGCTCCAGATCCCGCGGGAGCTCGCCGTGTATTTGGGGGCGCCGGCAGTGATCTCCAGCCGGCGGAGTTTCTTCTTGGTCAGCGACGGTTGTTGGTGGGCGTAGTCCTCTGAGCGGGTGAGCATGCACCAGAACAGGACCGCGAGCTTGCGGGCAGTCGCGACGATCGCCTTGCCATGCCCGCGCCGGGCTTTGGTGCGCTCGTAGAACGCGTGCAGCGGCCCGGGTTGATTGACCGCGGTCCACGCCGCCTCGACCAAAGCCCAGCGGGCGGATGACGATCCGCGCTTTGAGATCCGGCCGCTACGCGCCGGCGCCTCGCCGGACTGGCGGACCTTCGGGTCCAAGCCGAGGTAGGCCACGAGCTTGCGGCTGGTCATGAACCGTCTGGCGTCCCCGACCGCGGCGATGAACGATGCGGCGCAGATCAGGTTCACCCCCGGGACTGTCATCAACCGCCGGATCTCAGCCCAGGAAAAGGCCTGCTGGGCGACCAGCCGCTCAACCGCGGCGATCTCTGCGTCGAGGAACTCGACGTGACGGATCCCGGCGTCGACCGACTCGCGCTCCTCGAGCGGCAACTCCAAGCCCGCGAGCCACGCCCGACCTTTGACGCCGAACAGGTCAGAGCACGGTGGCTTGCCCTGTAGCCGGCGCTGCAGCACGGCGTGGATCTCGTTCTTCGCACGCGACCGGGAATGCACCAGCTGCTCACGGCGCGCGAGCCGCCGGCGCAGGACCCGGCAGCGCTCATCCGGCATCCAGACCGCCTCAAGCTCACCCCGCCACAACAACACCGCCAGCGCGCGGGCGTCAAGCCGGTCGGTCTTCGCTCGCGCGCTCACGATCCCCGTGTCATCCGGGCTGACCACGATCACCCGGTCCACGTGCGGCTCGAGAATCCGAGCGACCTCCCAACAGCTGCCCGTCACCTCCAACGCGACGCGATCCGACGGCAGCAGGCTCTCGGCCAGAGTGGCTACGCCCTCCGGGGTGCTCGGCACCCGCCCGGCCGAACGGACCAGTCCCTCTTCGCAGATCGCGACCACACAGAACTCGCGGTGGACGTCCAGCCCGACCCCGCGACCGACCCATCTGGACAACGGCATCTCTCACCTCCATCAACATCGTTGACAGTGCGGCGGGAGAACCAGCGGGACAACGACACAGACCGATACGAGCTCAAAGCTCAATCCAGGCAAGTCGCAGGGGCGGCCGAACGAAAAGCACGGGCTCGAAGCCCATCGATCAAAACGGCCTACCCGTCTGCGTTCTCCCAAGAAGCCCCTGTCCCGGATAGGTCCGAACCTAGGACCCGCACCGGACGGAGCGTCCGAGAAGCAGTTTCATGCCTCGAAAAGGAGCAGCGGATCTCGGCTGCTCATCCTGGCTCCCGTTCACCCGCGCGCCGGCGGCCACGCTCGCGCGTCCGCTGCAGCTGGAGACAGCTCCGGTCGATGGTGCGCGATGTGGCATCTGCGGCAAACGACCTCGAGATTGGAGAGACGATGGGCTCGTGGGCCGACCGCGTTGCCGTCAATGTGATGCACGATCAGTCGAACCGTCGAGCCGCAGCGCTGGCAACGGTGTCGAGCCCGGCCGAGTGCAGCCTCTCTGGCTCGACTCCAGGCGGCGGTTCGGTACTGGGGCGGGGTCATTTGCCCCACACATAGAATCCGATTAGAACCCGGGTCAGCCCCGGAAGCGCGAAATCCCCCGTGGCGGTGAGGGATTCGCAAATCGGGGCGCCCGGATTTGAACCGGGGACCTCACCGACCCGAACGGTGCGCGCTACCAGGCTGCGCCACGCCCCGAAGGGATCCAGTTTGGCACAGCCGTTCGAATCCAGCCCGCGGGTCGAATTTGTCAACCAGCGGTTGACAAATTCGACCCGCACACCCCGGAACGAGGGCTCGCCGCGACCAAGCGAGCGATTCGCTAGCACAAATTGATTGCGAGCGTCCGAACGTCGCGCAATAATCGGATCATCGCAGTCACGGCAAAGGAGGACGAAGACCAATGTCCAATCACCTGACGCCCACGGAGTTGGCCCGCGAGGCGGGGCTGGAACGCCGGGACGTCATCGCCAAATGCGTTGAATGGGGGGTGCCGATCTTCAACGGAAAGATCGACAAGACGCTGTTCATTACGCAGCTGCACGAAGTCGGGGAGTCTTCGGTCACAGGTTTCGCGACGGCCTGAGGGACCGAACAGTCACAGCTCTCGCGACGGCCTGAGGGGCGAACAGCGAGGGTTGCTATTGCTGCGCCGACTGGCGCAGCAGCGTCGCGGTGGTCTGATCCAGGATCTGCCTCCACGCTCGCTTCGTCACGCTCGCGCGTCGAGGCAGCTGATCAGGTCGTCTATGCGGGTCGCCGAGATCTCGATTCCATGTCGCTCGCTGACGCGCTCGAAGTCGCGGCAGTTACGGGCGAGCTTCAGCGCCACCGAACGAAAGCCGTGTTGCGCGACAGCGACGTTTGGCGCCGAACTCATGATCGCCGCACGTGCCCTCGACGTTCCCCTCAAGATCCGATTAGCGCATCGTTTGCCGGGCCCACTGGTTTGATATGGGCATGGCTGCTCCTCGTCGACGCGCTGCGTTCGTCGCTGCGCTGGTGCCGCTCATCTCCTTTTCGTTTGCCGTGTCGAACAGCTCGGCCCGGGCGCCCGGTCCAGCGAGGTCGCTGGTGGCGTTGCGTAGGCAGCTGACCACCGACCTCGGCAAGGCCCGAGGTGCCAATAGCGCTCTGGTCGTCGACCAGACCACCGGCCAGACGCTGTTGTCGGTCGCGCCGAGTACGCCGCGGCTGCCGGCCTCAGTCGAGAAGCTGTACACGACGACCGCAGCGCTGCTGGAGCTGGGACCAAGTGCGACGTTCACCACGAGCGTCCTCGGGGTCGGCGAGCTCGCGCCGGGAGGGATCTGGAAGGGGACGCTCTATCTGCGCGGCGGCGGTGATCCGACATTCGGGGACGCACATTTCGACACACTCAACTACGGCACCGGAGCGACCGTCCAGGAGCTGGTTGCCGCGCTCAAGCGGACCGGGATCCGCCAGATCAACGGCTCGATCGTTGGGGATGGCTCCTACTTCGACTCCAGGCGGGGAACACCGGCGACTGGTTATCGACCGAGCCTCGAGCTCGAGGGGGAGCTCGATGCGCTGTCATACGACGCGGGCTTCCAGAGCAGCGCCGACAGCTCGCTGCAAGTGCAGCCGACGCTGTGGGCGGCGCAAGCATTCGCGTCCGTACTGAAGTCGGCAGGCGTCCGGATCTCGAAGCAAACCCGGGTCGCGAGCGGGGTGACCCCCACCGGCGCGCGAACGCTGGCGTCCGTCTCCTCACCTCCGCTGGCGACGATCCTCGAGTTGACCAACTCTCCATCTGACAACTTCTTCGCCGAGACGCTGCTGAAGGACCTTGGGGCCAGGGTCGGCGGCGATGGAACGACCGCCGATGGAGTGGCCGTCGTGCGTGCCGCAATCGCCGAGCGACTGGGGCTGCACCCCGTGTTCAACGATGGCTCCGGGCTGTCCCGGGCGGACCGGACGACTGCCGCCGACGTCGTCACCCTGCTGGAACACATGGAGTCAAATCTGACCTTCACGAACTCGCTGGCGATTGCCGGGATCCGCGGGACGATGCAGCACGAGATGGTCGCGACCCGGGCAGCCGGAGACTGCCGTGGCAAGACCGGAACGCTGAGCGACGTCGCCAACCTGGCCGGCTACTGCACCGCCGCCAACGGCGACCACCTCGTGTTCGCGTTCCTGCTGAACTCACAGACCAACTCCGACTACGGTCACGAGCAAGAGGATCTGATGGGCGAGGCGCTCGCCGCCTACGACCCCGGTCCGCAACGCCAGGCTCCCACGCGCACTGCGCCGGCACGGACGACCCCGACGACCACCGGTCCGACCACGACGGTCACGACGCCGACCGTGGGGTCAGGCGGCACCTCGCCGCCGTAAGGGACCTGATTCAGGCCTCGGGCAGTTCGCCGGCTCCGTTCTCGCCTCCGAGGAGGGCGCGGAAACCATCCTCGTCGAGCACCGGCACCCCCAGGCGCTCTGCGTTCGCGAGCTTCGAGCCCGGGCTGTCGCCGGCGACGACGTAGGCCGTCTTGCGCGAGACCGAGCCGGTGACGCGCCCGCCGGCGGCGAGGATCATTTCCGTCGCCTGCTCGCGGGTCAGTCTCGGAAGCGTGCCGGTTAGGACGAACGTCTGCCCGGCGAGCGGGCCCTCGCCCGGCGGGGGCCCCTCCTCCTCGAAGCGCAGGCCGAGAGACCTGAGATCGTCGATCAGCGCCCGCATCTGCGGGTCGGCAAGCTGAGCATGGATCTTTGCGGCCATCTTCGGTCCGACGCCGGGCGTCTGCTCGATCTGTTCCGGCGTCGCCCCGAGCAGAGCGTCGATCGTGCGGAACTGCTGGGCCAGGTTGCGCCCCGTGACGTAGCCAACCTCCTCGATGCCCATCGCGAACAGCAGCAAGCCGAACGGCTGACGCTTGGAGGCCTCAATCGCAGCCACCAGCTTGCCGGCGGACACCTCGCCGAATCCCGGTTGCTCGGCGATCTGCTCGGCGGTCAGCCGGTAGAAGTCGCCGGCCGTCCTGACCCACCCGAGCTCCATGAATAACGTGACGAGCTTCTCGCCGAGGCCGTCGATGTCCATCACGCCGGCGAAGCTCGTCAGCAGCTGCCAGCGGCGACCGGGACAGTCGCGGTTCGGGCAGACACTGAAAACCGAGTCCTCGGGCTTGACGGTCGGCGTCCCGCAGACGGGGCAGTTGGCAGGCGGCAGCGGCTTCGGAGGACGGTCGTCGCGTTCGGCGACGTGCGGCGCGGGCGACAGAACCTGCGGGATCACATCGCCGGCACGCAGGACGATCACCTCCTCGCCGGGACGAATGTCCTTGCGTGCCAGGTCCTCCTCGTTGTGCAGCGTCGCGAGCTTGATCGTGACGCCGGCGACCTGGACCGGCTCGAGCACCGCGTACGGGTGCAGGTCTCCGAACTTGCCGGGATTCCAACGGATCTCGAGCAGCTTCGTGACGGCGGTCGTGGGGGCGAACTTCCAAGCGATCGCCCAGCGAGGTTCGCGGCCGACGACGCCGAGCCGGCGCTGCAACTCAACGTCGTTCACCTTGACGACGACGCCGTCGATCTCGAAGTCGAGCGAGCCACGCCGCTGCTCCCACGCCAGGCACTGAGCGATCACGTCGTCCTCGGAGTCAAGCTTCCGGATGTCCGGGTGCACCGGGAAGCGGCGCTCGCGCAACCACTCGAGCGCGTCCCAGTGGGTGGCGAAGGACAGACCGTCGGTGACGCCGATCTGGTAGGCCCAGAATGACAAGGGCCGCTCGGCGGCCAGCCTCGGGTCGAGCTGCCTGACGGTGCCCGCGGCCGAGTTGCGAGGGTTCATGAACGTCGACAGGCCCTGCTCGGCGCGGCGCTCGTTGAGCGCCGCGAAATCCGGCAGCGACATGTAGACCTCGCCGCGCACTTCCACCAAAGGTGGCGGCTCGTCGAGGTCGAGTCGCAATGGAATCGTGGCGATCGTGCGAATGTTGTGGGTGACGTCCTCGCCGATCTCTCCGTTGCCCCTGGTGGCGGCGCGCTCGAGTACGCCATCGCGGTAGATCAGCGATATCGCGAGCCCGTCGATCTTCGGCTCGGCGACGAACTGGAATGCCGGATTCTCGATCCCCTCCCGGGCGAGGTGGTTGCTCATGCGCTGGATCCACGCTCGTAACTCGTCTGCCGAACGTGCGTTGGCGAGCGAGAGCATGCGCTGCGGGTGCCTCACCTTGACAAGGTCGGAGACCGGCTCGCCGCCGACCCGCTGGGTTGGAGAGTCAGGCGCGCGCAGCTCCGGGTGGGCCGCTTCGATCGCTCTCAACTCGTCGAGCAGCTTGTCGTACTCGAGGTCCGAGATCTCCGGATCGTCGAGGACGTAGTACCGGTGGGAGTGGTACTCGAGCAGCCGCCGCAGCTCCGCGGCCCGCTGTGCTGGATCGCCGCTCACGGTGCGGGAGCGGGCTCGAGCAACCGCTCCAGGTCGTGCGCGGCAAGCGCCTCGACGCCCGCGTGGTAGGTCAGGTCGAAGTGCAGCGGTGTGACCGCGATCTGCCCGGACGCGATCGCCGCGACGTCGGTGCCCCGCTCATCGGCGGTGGCCGTCGCCTCGCCGTAGACGCGGTACAGGCGTCGCCCGGGTCCGCCCTCTTCGACCAGCGCCAGCTCGTCGCGGTAGACGCGCTTGCCGAGCCGCGCGACGGTCACCCCCTTTGGGTCGCTGCCGGGTACGTTGATGTTCAGCAGCGTTCCGGCCGGTAACGGGACACTCTCCAGCTCGGCGACGAGCCGAGCCCCGAAGCTTGCCGCGACCGTGAAGTCGAACGCGGTCGTCTCCCGGAAGTCGAGCTCGAGCGCGCGCGATTGCTGGGAGAAAGCGATCCCGGGAATCCCGAGGATGACCGCCTCCAGCGCTGCCGCGACCGTCCCGGAGTAGGTGATGTCATCGCCGAGATTGGAGCCGTGGTTGATCCCGGCGACGACGAGGTCAGGACGCCAGTTGTCGATCAGACCGAGGTTCGCGAGCCGGACACAATCAACCGGGGTGCCGTCGCTGGCGTACCCTACGGCGCCGTCCTCGAAGCGGAGCTCCTCGACCCACAGCGGCCGGCGGGTGGTGATCGACCGTGCCATCGCCGACCGGTTGCCATCGGGCGCGATGACGCCGAGCTCGATGCCGGGGATCTCCTGCAGCGCCCGCCGCAGCGCATGCAGACCGTCCGCCTCGATCCCGTCGTCATTTGTCAGAAGAACCCGCATCTATCTAAGAGCTCCTAACGGAATGAGTGGTGCGACCGGGTCTGCCAATCATTCTGTTGGGGCCTCTAAAGCTAGCGGTGACGCCGTACGGCTCCGAGACACGGCTCTCGCCCGGCGAAGGATAGGAAGTTCTCCCGATGATCGACGGCTCCGCAACCTGTACGGTGCGCTCACACTGGCAACCGAGGGAGGGCAGCGAAATGGAGCTCTACGGGATCATGCGACGAGACGGATGGAGGTCAGGCGAGGAGCTGCAGGAGGCAGCCGCACGCTCGACCAGTGTCGCCGACGAGGAGATGGCCGATCAGGTGCGGTGGATCCGCAGCTATGTGCTGTCCGAGCCGAGCGGGTCGCTCGGTACCTTCTGCGTCTACGAGGCGAGTAGCCCGGAGGCGATCAGGGAGCACGCCGAGCGGGCCCGGCTCCCGGTGGACGAGATCGTCAAGATCGCAGACACGGTCATCGTGCGACCGGACCCCGCGCCGGTGAGCTGAGCAGTCGCTCGCCGCCGTAACCGGCTCCAGCGAAATAGAGACCGTGCGCCGGTGCCGTTGGACCGGCGTGCGCCCGCGGCCGCCCGTCCAGCAGCTGGGCGAAGGCGCTGACCGACATCCGACCCCGTGCGACGTCGAGCATCGTGCCGACCAGAATCCTGTTCATGTGGCGCATGAACGTGTCGGCCTCGATCCAGAACTCCAGAAGGTCGGGATCATGGCGATGCGCACTCCGCCAATGGGCTCCGTAGACGTCTCGCGAGAAGCGCACATGGTAGGTCTCGGTTGGCGTGAAGGCGGTGAAGTCGTGGGTGCCGACGAGCAATGACGCGCACTCGTGCAGGGAGGCGACGTCGATCGGATATTTCCACCAGTGCAGCGCTCGCCCGCGGGCGAGCGCTGGGCGCGCGGGGCGAGCGAGCACCCGATAGCAATATGCGCGCGAGGTCGCGTCGCGGCGGGCGTCGAAACCCGCCGACGCCGGCTCCGACGCCAGCACCGAAATGTCGGGAGGGAGCAGCGCATTGATGCTGATCGACGGGGCCGCGTCGCCTTCATGGGACGCAACCTGCGCCCACGCGTGCACGCCGGTATCCGTGCGACCCGCGACCGTAAGCGGCGCCTCGTGGCGCAGAACCGTCGCCAACGCGCGCTGCAGTTCGCCTTCGACCGTCCGCTGACCGGGCTGGGCTGCCCAGCCGACGAACTCGGTTCCGTCGTACTCGATCGTCAAACGCGCCGTCACCGACGCGCACCTCTAATCGATTTCGCTAAACCAACTCGAGGAGGACCATCTCGGTGCTGTCCGAGCGGCGCGGACCGAGCTTCAGGATCCGCGTGTAGCCGCCCGGCCGCTCCGTGTAGCGAGGAGCGACCTCCTCGAACAGCTTGTAGACGGCGAACTTGTCCTGACCGAGCGCCGACAGCGCCTGCCGCCGGGCGTGGAGGTCGCCGCGCTTGGCGAGCGTGATCAGCTTCTCGAGCTCGGGCTTGACGGCCTTGGCCTTGGCCTCGGTCGTCTGGATGCGCTCGTGCTCGATGACCTCCTTGGAGAGGTTCATCAGCAGCGCCTTCCGGTGCGACGCGCTGCGCGAGAGCTGGTATCGGTTGCGTTGATGGCGCATCTGGCTCCTCTGATCGCCTGATGTTAGCCTTCGCGCAACCCCAGGCCGCGAGCGTGCAAGGTCTCGATCACCTCGTCGATCGACTTCTTGCCGAAGTTCGGGATCGCGTTGAGCTCGCCCTCGCTCTTGGAGACGAGGTCTCCGACGGTCTGGATGCCGGCACGCTTGAGGCAGTTGTAGGACCGGACCCCGAGTTCGAGCTCCTCGATCAGGATGTCGTCCATCGCGTTTGGAGTCCTGGTCGTGGCCCGCGACGGCTCGCCGCCAACGATGGCCTGATCGAGCATCGCCGACACACCGGTGTCGCGCAGTTCGATCACACGGTCAGCGTCGGTGAAGATGGCCAGCTGCGAGATCAGAATCTCAGCAGCCTCACGGAGCGCCGCGTGCGGGTCGATCGAGCCGTCAGTCTCGATGTCCAGCGTCAGCTTGTCGAAATCCGTCTTCTGGCCGACGCGGGCCTGCTCGACGTTGTAGGCGACACGACGGACCGGCGAGAAGATCGAGTCGATCGGGATCACGCCGATCGGCTGATCGGCGGACTTGTTCTCCTCGGCCGGACGGTAGCCGCGGCCACGTCCGATCGTCAGATAAACCTCGAGCTTCGTGTTCTTCTCCAGCGTCGCGATGTGGGCGTCCGGGTTGAGGATCTCAACGCCGGAGGGAAGGTCAATGTCCTTGGCGGTGATCTCGCCGGGACCGCTCACGACCAGCGGCGCCTCGACCTCGGTCGCGTCCGAGTGCATTCGGCAGACGATCCCCTTGAGGTTCAGGACGATGTCGGTGACGTCCTCCTTGACCCCCTTGATCGTCGAGAACTCGTGCGCCACGCCCTCGATCCGCACGCTGGTGACCGCCGCACCCGCCAGCGATGAGAGCAGCACCCGGCGCAGCGAGTTGCCGAACGTGTAGCCAAACCCACGATCGAGAGGCTCGATCGTGAACGAACCACGGTTCTCTTCGACTGACTCGCTGGAGATTCGGGGGACTTGGAAGTCAAGCATTCGGCGTTCCTAACATCGTGGGTTCTGACGCCGTGATTGGGCGGCGTTTGAGCGTCGCTCGCCGTGGCGGGCGACTGCAAATCGGGGTCTACTTCGAGTACAGCTCGACGATCAGCTGCTCCTGCACGGGCGCGGCGATCTCCCGCCGCTCCGGCTTGCGCAGGACCTTCGCAGTGAGCGAGTCGTGATCGGCCTGGAGCCAAGCCGGCACCTGGCCGGTGAGCTCGGTTGCGTCGCGGATCACCTGGGTCGCCGTGGAGCGCGTGTGGATCGCGATCACATCGTTGTCCCGGAGCTGGTAGCTGGGGATGTTTACCCGACGCCCGTTGACCGTCCAGTGGCCGTGCAGGATCAGCTGCCGTGCCTGCCGCCGCGAAGCTGCGAAGCCGAGACGAACCAGCACGTTGTCGAACCGGCACTCGAGCGTGCGCAGCAGGTTCTCCCCGGTGATCCCAGGTTGACGCGAGGCCTTCTCGTAGTAGTTCCGGAACTGCTTCTCGAGCACGCCGTAGTAGCGCTTTGCCCTCTGCTTCTCGCGCAGCTGGACGCGATACTCGCTCTGCTTCTGCCGACCACGGCCGTGGTCGCCGGGCGGATACGAGCGGCGCTCGACACCACACTTGTCGGTCAGGCAGCGCTCGCCCTTGAGAAACAGCTTCTGGCCCTCACGACGGCACTGCTTGCACTGAGGTCCTGTGTCGCGTGCCATGTTCAGACCCTCCGGCGCTTCCGCGGCCGAACGCCGTTGTGAGCCTGGGGGGTCACGTCCTTGACACCCGTGACCTCGAGCCCTGCTGCCTGCAGCGAGCGGATGGCGGTCTCGCGGCCCGAGCCGGGCCCCTTGACGAACACCTCGACCTTCTGCAGGCCGTGCTCGATGCCCTTCCGTGCCGCTGCGTCGGCTGTAACCTGCGCCGCGAATGGGGTCGACTTGCGAGAGCCCTTGAAGCCGGCGCCGCCGGCGGACTCCCAGGCGATCACATTGCCCTCGCGATCGGTGAGCGAAACGATCGTGTTGTTGAACGAAGTTTTGATGTGCGCCTGTCCGACCGGGATGTTCTTGCGAACCCGACGGCGCCCGCGCTGGGGCCTACGGGGTGCCGGCTCATCTACTTCTTACCGGCCTTCTTCTTGCCGGCCACCTGCATCCGCTTCGGGCCCTTGCGGGTGCGCGCGTTCGTCTTCGTGTTCTGACCGTGGACCGGAAGTCCACGACGGTGGCGCAGTCCGCGGTAGGAGCCGATCTCCTGAAGCCGCTTGATGTTCTGCGAGCGCTCCCGCCGCAGGTCCCCTTCGACCACCATCTGGGAGTCGATCAGATCGCGTAGCTTGACAACCTCTTCCTCCGTCAGGTCGCGAACCTTGCGGTCCGGCTCGACCCCGACTTCGGTGAGCAGCTTGTTGGACGTCGGACGGCCAATCCCGTAGATATAGGTGAGACCGATCTCGACCCGCTTGTTGAGTGGAATGTTGACTCCGGAGATGCGCGCCATCAGCCCTGCCGCTGCTTGTGTCGCGGGTTGGGGCAAATGACCAGCACGCGTCCGTGCCGGCGGATAATCTTGCACTTCTCGCACATCGGCTTGACCGACGGTCTTACTTTCACGTCGCTTCGCTCTCGTCCAAAGATTTCTGTTAGCTGAGTCCCGTTGCGGCTCTGGCGACCGGTGCGGTCGCCGCTACCACGGCGGAAGATTGCCCTGCAGCGCAAACGCCGCGCTGCAGGCGCATCCCGCGATGTTAGCAAGTACTTGCAGGCTGCAACGGGTCTCAGGCGGCAACGCGGCCGTTACCGGCCTCGTGCCATGGCGTCAGGATCCGCGGCCCGCTCTCCGTGACCGCGATCGTGAATTCGAAGTGCGCCGCCAGCGAGCCATCCTGGGAGAAGATCGACCAGTGGTCCTCGCCCATTCTCACCGTGTGGCTGCCGACGGTGACCATCGGCTCGACCGCAAGGACCATACCGGGCTCGAGCGCGATCCCCGACCCGGGACTGCCGTAGTTCGGGATCTGGGGATCCTCGTGCATGCTGCGTCCGATGCCATGGCCAACTAGGGTCCGGACGATCGAGAACCCCGCCGCCTCGACGTGCTCTTGGATCGCGTGCGATACATCGCCGAGGCGGTTGCCGGGCCTGCACTCCGGCACGGCCAGGCGGAGAGACTCCTCGGTCACCGTCAGCAGCTTGCGAGCGACCGGACTGATCGGCCCAACCGCGAACGTGCGCGCCGCGTCCGCCACCCAGCCGTCGCGGATCACGCCGATGTCAAGCGAGATGATGTCGCCGCGCTCGAGCTTGTACGAGCCTGGGATCCCGTGGACCACCATCGAGTTTGGCGAAGCGCAGATCGATCCCGGAAATCCCCGGTAGCCCTTGAAAGCAGGCTCACAGCCCTGTGAGCGGATGAACCGCTCGGCCGCCTCGTCGAGTTCAGCGGTGGTGACCCCTGGGCGGATCTTGCCGGCGAGCAGGCTCATCGTCTTGACGAGGACCACCCCGGCGGCAGCCATCTGCTCGATCTCCTCGGGGCTCTTCTTGATGATCACCGGGCCGGTCCCCTCTGCTGCTCGCTTGACGAGATGACTGATTCAGTCATCTATACGTCGGCCTCGAGCCTGAGCGTGGCGATCACCGCACGAATGTGATCCTGCACATCCGCTGGGCTGTGGGTTCCGTCGATCCGTCGCATCAGGCCCCGGTCGTCGTAGAACGCGATCAGCGGTGAGGTCTTCTCGTGGTAAACGCGCAACCTGTTGCGGACGACCTCGGGCTGGTCGTCGTCGCGCTGGACCAGCGACGAGCCGTCCACGTCGCAAACTCCGTCCACCTTGGGCGGGTCGAAGATGACGTGGTAATTGTGCCCGGCGTCGGTGCAGATGCGGCGGCCCGAGATCCGTTTGACGACATCCTCGTCGGAAACATCCAGCAGCAACGCCGCCGTCACCCCACGGCCCTCGTCGCGCAGTTGTTCGTCCAGCGCCTCTGCCTGCGCGGTCGTGCGCGGAAATCCGTCGAGGATGAAGCCGTCGCGCGCGTCGTCCTGCCGTAGCCGGTCGGCCGCCATCGCGACAATCAGGTCGTCGGGCACCAGGCCACCGGCGTCCATGTGCTCCTTTGCGGCCTTCCCGAGCGGCGTCCCCTGCTTGACGTTGGCCCGCAGCATGTCGCCGGTCGAGATGAACGGGATCTGGAAGTCGTGCTGAAGACGATCGGCCTGTGTTCCCTTGCCGGCCCCGGGAGGGCCCATCAGGATCAGGTTGAGCTCGGGCATGAGGGTGGCAATCTTATCGGGGAGCATCCGCCTGGCGCTGACCGTCTCGAGCGCCTCCAGGAGCCCCGCGGCTCGCCCATCGCAAATCTAGGCTTGATCGAGATAGAGGGCCCGGCCATCGTGCTTCTTCGTCCAAGCGCGAGATTCCCGGGCGACCCCCGAGATGCGCCGAGGCCAGGCGGCCTTGAGGACGCGCGCCTCCACCAGCCACCAGGAGGCACTCGCGATCGCGAAGCTGACGGCGAAGGTGAGTAGCACGTAGAGGTAGGTGGGGAGACCGAGCACGTAGTGGTACAAGAGGTTGCGGACCAGCAGGTGGCACAGGTACAGGCAGTAGCTGATCCGCCCGACGTAGCGCAGCGGTCGGCTGCCGATCAGCTTGCCCAGGAGGCCACCGGGGCCACTCAGCAGGGCGATGATCAGCGCCACGGCCAGGACGTTCGCGGTCAGGTAAACGGCTCGCATGTCGGCGCGGCGGTGAGGGGCAAACAGAAGCGCCACGAACGCGCCCACGAGGGCGAGGCGGAGCAGCGACTGCCACGCGGCTCGGCGGTCGCTGAACTGGCGTCGGACACGATCGGGCATCACGGGCCAACGCGATGGGATGATGAGCAGACGGTTGCGCCAAGCGACCGCACCGGCGCAGCCCAGCAGCAGCTCAGCGCCCCGGTCCAGCGGCGAGAAGTACATG
The DNA here is from genome assembly GCA_963805095.1 of uncultured Solirubrobacterales bacterium. Lineage (GTDB taxonomy): Bacteria > Actinomycetota > Thermoleophilia > Solirubrobacterales > Solirubrobacteraceae > Palsa-465. The sequence goes on along the minus strand of CAWDSW010000002.1, from coordinate 741,672 downwards.
TCGTACGACGGGATCTGCTGCTCCACAAGGGGTACGAGTGCGAGCAGCGCCGCGATCGTGCCGAGCAGGATTCCGACCACGGCCGCCGGCGGGAGCCGCCGATAGAGCAGTACCGCCAGGATCACCGGCCAGATCAGGTAGAACTGCTCCTCCTGCGCCAGCGACCAGGTTGGCCCCAGCGAGCCGAGCTGGCTGCTGCCGCCCAGGCCCGCGACCCAGTTGTTGACGAACAGCAGCGTCGTCGCCGCCCGTGGCCCCAGTGCCCAGCCGGTGAACGGACTCGCGGCCAGGTAGAAGGCCGCAAAGATTCCCACGACCAACAGCAGAGCCGGCAGCAATCGCCGCGCGCGCCGCTCGTAGAAGCGCCGGAACGAGATCTGCCCGGTTCGCCCCCACTCCTCGCACAGGAGCGTCGTGATCAGGAACCCGGAGAGACCGAAGAAGACGTCGACGCCGATATAGCCGTTGTCGACGATGCCCGTGTGCATCAGCATCACCAGCAGCACCGCGACTCCGCGCATGCCGTCAAGCACGGGCCGGTAGCCCAGACGACGGGGCGCCTGCTGTTGTTCGGCACCGTGCTTGCCGAAGGGCATAGGCGCCTGCTGGTCGGCGTCGGGCCTTCCGAAGCGCCCGGGCGCCTGCTGCTCCACCAAATCCATCACTCGATAGTTACCCATCGAGCAAGGTTAGTGTTCGGTTAGCGGTTTGTGAACGCGCCGTGTGTACGCGCTACTTCAGGAAACCCGCGTAATTGCGCATCATCAGCTGCGCCTCGAGTTGCTTCATCGTGTCCAGCGCTACGCCGATCACGATCAGGATCGACGTTCCGCCGAACGCGAAGTTCGCTCCCGTCTGGTCGATCAGGACCGTCGGCAGGGCGGCAATAGCCGCCAGGAATAACGCCCCGGGTAAGGTCAGGCGCGCCAGGATTCGATCCAGGAACTCGGCCGTCGGCCGCCCGGGTCTGACCCCCGGGATGAACCCGCCGAACTTCCTCAGGTTGTCCGCCTGGTCGACCGGGTTGAAGGTCACGGCCGTATAGAAGTAGGTGAAGACGATGATCAGAAGGCTTTCGCCAACCACGTAGTGCCAGCCGGCCGGCGAGAAGAAGGTGGCCAGGTCCGTCCCGAAGCCTTTGCGGTTCTGGCCGATCAGCTGCCCGAGCGTCGGCGGAATCGCCATCACGCTGGCCGCGAAGATCACCGGGATCACGCCGGCCATGTTGACGCGCAACGGCAGATATGTCTGCGAGCCCTGAGTCATGCGTGAGCCGATCACGCGTTTGGCGTACTGGATCGGAATTCGCCGCTGACCCTCCTGGACGAATACGACCGCGGCAATGACGCCGATTGCGATGAACGGCATCATCACCCGGAATACCTGGCTGGGGTTCGTCCACCACGAGCTCAGTCCACTCGGGATCCGGGAGACGATCGACGCGAAGATCATCAGCGAGATGCCGTTGCCGATGCCGCGCTGCGTGATCAGCTCGCCCATCCACATCACGAGCACGGTGCCCGCGGTCAGGGAGATCACGATCAGGAAGACCTTCGCCAGGTTGAAGCCCGGGATCAGCTGGGCGCCGACCTGATTCTCAAAGCTCCGGAACAGGAATACGTAGCCAATCGACTGGGCAAACGCCAGTCCGACGGTCAGGTAGCGCGTGTACTGGGTGATCCGCGCCTGCCCGACCTCGCCCTCCTTGGAGAGCTTCTCCAGCGAGGGAACGACCACCTGCAGCAGCTGCAGGATGATCGAGGCCGTGATGTAGGGCATGATCCCCAGCGCGAACAGGGCGATTCGCCCCAGCCCGCCGCCGGAGAAGGTATTCAGCAGGCCGAGAACGCTGGAGCCGCCGAAGTTACTCTGGATCGACTTGACCGCGCTCTCGCTGATCCCGGGCGCCGGGATGTAGGACCCAAGCCGGTAGAGCCCGAGCAGCGCGAAGGTGAAAAACACCTTCTTGCGAATGTCCCCCACCCGGAACGCGCCAAGAATTGTGTAAATCATTGTGCTGACCCGCCGCGCCGAATCAGGACTCGGCGGGGCCCTTTTCCTCGATCAGCTGACAAGTGCCGCCGGCGGCCTCGATCTGCGTTCGCGCCGCCTTGCTGAAACCGTGAGCGTGCACGGTGAGCGGCTTTGAAAGCTCACCCTTGGCGAGGATCTTGACCGGGATCCGCTTGCGGGTGGCAAGTCCCTTTGCCTTCAGCGACTCGAGCGTGACGGCCGCGCCGGACTCGAAACGTTCCTCCAGGTCGAGCAGGTTGACGGCCTGGGTCTGGGTCCGGAATGGCTCAAACGGCATCGACTTCCGCATGTGCGGCCCGCGTAGCTTGCGCATCCGCATGTGGATCGGCATCTGGCCACCCTCGAAACGAGCGCGCGATTTCGCACCACTGCGAGCTCCGTAACCCTTGTGGCCGCGGCCCGCGGTCTTGCCCGTACCGGAGCCCTCGCCGCGGCCGATCCGCTTGCGCGGCCGACGCGACCCGGGAGCCGGCTTCAGGTTGTGCAGGCCGATCCGCTCATCGCTCGAACGCTCGGCAGGTGTATTGGCTTCGGTGTCGCTCATGTCTCATCGACCTCGACAAGATGCCTGACCTTGTGGAGCATCCCGCGGACCTGAGGGCTGTCGTTGACCTCGACGGTCTGTCCGATCCGGCGCAGGCCAAGCGAGCGTAGCGTGTCGCGCTGGCGCTGGTCGCACCCGTTCCGGGACTTCCGCTGGGTCACTCGGAGCGATGAAGCGCTCATGCTCCAGCCTCGCCCGCTTCAGCCTCGCCCGCTTCAGCCTCGCCCGCTTCAGCCTCGCTCGCTTCAGCCTCGCCCGCTTCAGCCTCCCCCGCTTCAGCCACGCCAGGAGACTCAGCGTCGTCGGTGGCGTTACCTGCGGCGGCCGCGGTTGGGGACTCATCCGTGGCCAATGACGTCGTTTCGTCTCCCGCTACCGCCACTTCATCACCATTGGCGCTGGCCGCGGCGGAGTCCTCACCCATGTGTAGCCCAAGAACGGCATTCACCGACAAGCCACGCAGGGCTGCCACCTCATCCGGCGTGCGGAGCGACTCGAGGCCGGCCATCGTGGCCTTGACGAGGTTGATCGGATTCTGCGAGCCGAGCGACTTCGAAAGGATGTCGTTGATACCGGCGAGCTCGAGCACGGCGCGGACGCCGCCCCCGGCAATCACGCCGGTCCCCGGAGCGGCGGGCTTCAGAAAGACCTTGCCGGCACCGAACACGCCAGTCGTCTGATGGGTGATCGTCGAGCCGTGCTTGGGAACGCGATACAGATTCTTCTTTGCGCGCTCGACGCCCTTCTGGATTGCGACGGGGACCTCGTTCGCCTTGCCGTAGCCGACGCCGACGATCTCGCGCTCGTCGCCGACCACCACCAGCGCGGTGAATGAGAACCGGCGGCCGCCCTTGACGACCTTGGCGACCCGGTTGATCTCAACCACCCGCTCCTGGAGGTCGAGTCCTGATGAGGAAACTGTGCGATCACGTGCCATGAGTTCAGTCCAGGGTAGCGTCACGCCGACAGGCGCTAGAACACCAGCCCGCCCTCACGGGCACCGTCGGCGAGCGCTTGCACACGCCCGTGGTACTGATAGCCGCCACGGTCAAACACCGCGCCGTCGACGCCCGCCGCTTTGGCTCGCTCGGCGAGCAACAGCCCCGCCTGCTTGGCCTGCTCGGTGGGCTGAAGGTCGCGCAGCGGAGACTCGGTCCAGTTGACCGCCGCCAACGTCCGCCCCGTCTCGTCGTCGATCAGCTGTGCGGAGATCCCACGGTTCGAACGGAAGACGGAGATCCGCGGGCGCTCCGAACTGCCACGAATCTTGGCCCGGACGCGACGCCGGCGCTTGAGGCGAGCGGCCTCCTTGGTCCTGACGCTCATGCCCGCTTACCAACCTTCTTGGCGACGAATTCGCCCTCGTAGCGGATGCCCTTGCCCTTGTAGGGCTCGGGCTTGCGCTGCTTGCGGATCTGCGCGGCGATCTCCCCAACCTGCTGCTTGGAGGCGCCTCTGACCGTGATTCGGGTCGGCTGTGGCACCTCGAACTCGATCCCATCCGGAGCCTTGATCGGAACCGGGTGCGAGTAACCCAACGCGAGCTCCAGGTCGCGACCCTTGAGCTGCGCGCGGTAGCCCACCCCCTGAATCTCCAGGCGCTTCTCAAAGCCTGCGGTCACGCCGGTGACCATGTTGGCGACGAGCGTCCTCGTGAGCCCGTGGAGAGCCCGGTGCTCGCCGCGGTCGGTCGGGCGCGTGACGACCAACTGCTGGCCATCGCCGGCCTCGGTCTCCGACTGGGCGACGCTGATATCGCGGGGGATCCGCTCTGAGAGCTCGCCCTTGGGGCCCGTGACCGTGACGAGCTCGGGCTCGATCGCGACGGACACGCCAGAGGGCAAGGGGATTGGTTGTCTTCCGATTCTGGACATGGTCGTTTTGAGTGCTTGGAGGGTCGACTACCAGACCCGGGCGACGACCTCTCCGCCGACCCCGAGCTCGCGAGCCTCGTGTCCGGTCATCACGCCCTGGGACGTCGAGATGATCGCCGTGCCCATGCCACCCTGGATCTTCGGAATGTGCGCGTGGTCAACGTAGTGCCGCTGGCCAGGACGGGAGACGCGCTGAATCCCTCGAATCACCGGCTTGCGATCGTTCGCGTACTTGAGGGTAACAGTGATCTTCTCGCCCGGATGGTCGGCCGTTGCCTCGCCAACCTCGTACGCGTCGATGTAGCCCTGTTCCTTGAGGATTCGGGCCAGCTCGCGCTTTAGCTTGGACGACGGGATCGTGACGTCATGGTGCTGAGCCTTGGCGGCGTTGCGCAGCCGCGTCAGGAAGTCAGCGATCGGATCGGTCATTGACATTTACCAGCTCGACTTCGTCATCCCGGGGATGTACCCGTCGTGGGCGAGCTCGCGCAGGCAGATCCGGCAGAGGCCGAACTTGCGGTAGACCGCACGCGCGCGTCCGCATCGACGGCACCGCGTGTATCCGCGCGTCTTGAACTTGGGCGTCCGCTGCTGGCGGACTCGCTGTGAAACCTTGGCCATGCGCTCCTAATCCTATGTCGCGGCCGCCCCTACGCGGCCATCCTTCGCGAACGGCATGCCGAGAGCTTCGAGCAGCGCGAAGGCTTCCTCGTCGGTACACCGGTTTGTAGTGATCGTAATGTCCATCCCCCGGGTCTGGTCGATCTCGTCATAGTCGATCTCGGGGAAGATGATCTGCTCCCGCAGTCCCAGCGTGAAGTTCCCGCGCCCGTCGAACGACCGCGGGTTGATCCCGCGGAAGTCGCGGATTCGCGGAATCGCCACCGAGAACAACCGGTCCAGAAATTCGTAGAGACGATCGCCACGGAGGGTCACCGATAGGCCCACGGGCATCCCCTCGCGGAGCTTGAACTGTGCGATCGACTTGCGGGCCCGGCGAACATTCGGCCGCTGCCCGGTAATCGTCGCCAACTGGTCGGTCGCGGCCTCCAGGACCTTGGAGTCCTGCTTGGCGTCGCCGACCCCCATGTTGACGGTGACCTTGAGGATCCGTGGCGCCTGCATTGGCGTCGTGTAACCGAACCGTTCGACCAATGACGGCCTGATCTCCTCCGCGTACCTGGTCTTGAGTCGAGCCTCTGACACCGCCATCAGTCCATCCTCGCTCCGCTGCGGCGGGCAATCCGGTACTTCTTGCCGTCGACTACCTCGACGCCGACCCGAGTGGGTCTGCCGTCGTTAGGGTCGAGCAGCATCACGTTCGAGATGTGGATCCCGCCCTCCCGCTCGATCACGCCGGCTGTCTGCTGGCTCGTCGGGCCGGTCTGCGTCGCGCGCTGGTGACGCTTGATCATGTTCAGGCCCTCGACGTAGACGCGGTCCTTGCGGGGGTCGACGCGGAGCACCGTCCCCTTCTTCCCGCGATCCTTGCCGCCGACCACGATCACCTCGTCGCCCGTCTTGATCCGGGATGGCATCAGCGCGCCTCCTTTGAAGTCGCGGGGAGACTGAGCAGCAGGCGCGCCATTACAGAACCTCGGGCGCGAGCGAGACGATCCGCATGAAGTTGCGCTCGCGCAGCTCGCGTGCGACCGGACCGAAGATGCGGGTACCGCGCGGGTTGTTGTTGGCATCGATCAGCACCGCGGCGTTCTCATCAAAGGCGATGTAGGTGCCGTCATCGCGGCCGTGTGGCTTCTTCGTGCGGACGACGACCGCGGTCACAACCTCGCCCTTCTTGACGGACCCCTGGGGGGTGGCCTGTTTGACGGTCGCCGTGATGACGTCGCCGACACCGGCATAGCGACGCTTGTGACCACCCTTGACGCGGATCACGAGGATCTCCCGAGCGCCGCTGTTGTCCGCGACGCGCATCCTGGTCTCGTTCTGAACCATCGCTGGATCACCTCGCCCGCTCGACGACTTCGATAAGCCGCCACCGCTTGGTCCGGGATAGCGGCCGAGCTTCACGCACGATCACCGTGTCGCCGATGTGGGCGTCGTTGCGCTCGTCGTGAGCGTGGACAGTGTTGGACGTGCGCACGATCTTCTCGTAGCGCCGGTGCCGCCGAGCGATGTCGATCCGCACGGTGATGGTCTTGTCAGCACGATCGGACACGACGATGCCCTGGCGCGTCTTCTGATTGCCGGCGACGTGCTCGCGGGCAGGCGTCGGCCGGCGCTCGTGTTCGGCGGCCCTGTATTTGGCACGTGCCGCCACGCGCTCGGTGCGACGCTGCGCGGCCTTTTGGACGCGCACGGCATCGCGCTCCGCCTGGCGCTCCTCGGGGGTCGCTGCCACGCGCGCCGTCGCCTTCGCGGCCTTCTTCGCGCGCGATGCCTGGCGCCGCTCCTTCGGGTTCAGTTGAACCTCAGGCTCGGCCGGCTCAGCGGCCTCTTCGACAGCAACCTCAGCTTCCGCCTCCGCGCCGCTGTCGGCGGCGGCGTCGGCTGAGGGGGTCTCTTCAGTTTGCAAGTCCTTGTCTACTTCGTCCGCCATCGCTAGCTCCGAATCTCAATCCCACGTTCATTGGCGATCGTCAGCGCTCGGGCGACGTCGTGCTTCGCCAACCTCATCCGAGAGGTGTTCTCCAGTTCGCCGGTCGCGTGCTGAAAACGCAATCCGAGCAGCTCCCGACGCGCCGTCTTGACGTGCTCGCGTAGCTCAGACTCCGACATGTCCCGCATCTCGATCGATCGCATCGTTCAGCCGTCCTCACGCATCACGAACTTGGTACGAACGGGGAGCTTGTGACCAGCGAGGCGCATCGCCTCGCGTGCCAGTGACTCCGAAACCCCGGACAGCTCGAACATCACTCGGCCAGGCTTGACCACAGCAACCCACCCTTCAGGCGAACCCTTGCCAGAGCCCATCCGGGTCTCCGCCGGCTTCTTGGTGAAGGGCTTGTCGGGATAGACGTTGATCCACACCTTGCCGCCGCGGCGGATCTTGCGGGTCATCGCAATACGAGCAGCCTCGATCTGGCGGTTGGTGATCCAGCCCGCATCGAGAGCCTTGAGCCCGTACTCGCCGAACTGAACCTTGACCTGTCCGCGAGACAGGCCGGCCCTGCGTCCGCGGTGCTGTTTGCGGTGCTTCACGCGTTTGGGAGCCAGCATCAGCTTGCCCCTCCGCCCTGCGGTCCGCCGCCATTTCCGCCGGGTCGCGGCCCGCGTCCGCCGTTCTCACCGCGCGGTCCACCCTGGCCCCCGGCGGGCCCACGTCCACGACCCTGACCCTGACCCTGGCCACCAGGCCCGCCAGCGCCACCGGACCCACCGCGACCGCGGCCCGGCCCGCCGGAACCACCACGACCACCGCCGCCCGGCCCACCCGAACCGCCTGAACCACCACGGCCGCCACCGCCCGGCCCACCTGAACCACCACGACCACCGCCGCCCGATCCACCCGAGCCGCCGAAACCACCACGACCACCGCCGCCCGGCCCGCCCGAACCACCACGACCACCGCCGCCCGGCCCACCCGAGCCGCCGCCGAAACCACCGCGACCGCCGCCGCCCGGCCCGCCTGAACCACCGCGACCACCGCCGCCCGGTCCGCCTGAACCACCGCGACCACCGCCGCCCGGCCCACCGGGACCGCCGGAGCCACCACGGCCGCGACCGCGACCGCCCGGCCCACCGGGACCGCCGGAGCCACCACGACCACCGCGACCGTCGCGACCCTGACGGCCGTCGCGGCCGCCGCGTTCAGGCGCCTGCGGCGGCGGGTCGTCCATGATCGTCAGGTCGGCGCCCGAGTAGCCCTCGGGCATGATCTCGCCCTTGTTGATCCAGCACTTGACGCCGATACGCCCAAACGTCGTTCGAGCCTCATGGAAGCCGTAGTCGATGTCGGCACGCAGCGTGTGCAGCGGCACGCGCCCGTCGGAGTAGCCCTCGGTGCGTGCCATCTCGGCGCCGCCGAGGCGACCGGAAACCTGGACCTTTACACCCTTGGCGCCGGATCGCATCGCGCTGGTCAGCGCGCGCTTCATCGCGCGACGAAATGCGACCCGGTTCTGAAGCTGCTCGGCGATCGATTGAGCGACCAGCCTGGCGTCAAGCTCGGGACGCTTGATCTCCAGGATGTTCACCTTGACCTGCTTGCCGGTGATCCGATGGAGGTCGCGGCGGAGTTGGTCGACCTCGGAACCAGACTTGCCGATCACGATCCCGGGCCGAGCCGTGTGGATGTTGACCTCTACCTCGGTCGCGTTCTTTCGAATCGTGATGTCCGACAGGCCCGCGTGCGCCAAACGCCCGTTGATGTGCTCGCGGATCTGCGTGTCCTCGTGCAGGTAGTCGGCGAAGTTCTTCTCGTTGAACCAGTTCGATTTCCAGTCGTGGATGTAGCCCACGCGCATCGACTCTGGGTGAACCTTCTGACCCATGTTCTGTTCTCTTAGTCCTTTGGCGTGAGCAAAATCGTGAGGTGTGCAGTCCGCTTGCGAATCCTCGTGGCGCGACCCAGCGCGCGCGGCCGGAATCGCTTGGCCGTCGGGCCCTCGTCGGCGTGCACCGCCTTCACGTAAAGGTCCTCGCCCACGAGCTCATGATTGTGCTCGGCATTCGCGACGGCCGACTCGAGCAGCTTGCTCCAGTCGCGCGCAACTGCGCGGGGCGTGTGAGCGAGGATAGCGCGGGCTTCGACAACGCTCTTACCCCGGATGTTGTCGCAGACGAGCCGCGCCTTCCGGGCCGAAGATCTGACGTACTTCGCTTGGGCTCGAACCACTGGTCGCACGCCCGGGACACCGGCTGCCTGGCGACGGCGTGCCGGCCGCTCGGCCTTGGCCGGCGCCTCTGGCTCGACTGCGCTGCGTGAGCGCCTGCGCCGGCGTACGGGCCTCTCCTCCACGGCCTCGGCGACAGCCTCCTCGGCGTCTTCCTCGTCGGCAGTGGGCTCCTCAGCTTCGGCGTCGGCGACAGGCTCCTCGGCTTCAGCGTCGGCGACAGGCTCCTCAGCATCCTTCTCGGCGACAGCCTCCTCGGCGACAGCCTCCTCTGCCTCCACGACCGGCTCTTCCGCAGCGGTCTCCTCGACCGCCGCGACCGGCTCCTCGGTCGGCGCATCAGCTTCCGCGACCGGCTCCTCGGCCACCGGCTCCTTTGGCTTGGACCTGCGCCGGCGCGCCGGTTTTGGTTTCTCAGCCGCCTCCTCGGAGACCTCAGCCGCCTGCGCCTCGTCCTCCTCAGCGACCGCGGCCTCTGCGGGCCCGGCGTCTGCGTCGGCCTCTACCGCAGGGGAATCTGCTGAGACGGTCTCCTCAAGATCCTTATCGTCAGCTTCAGGGCTCATCGCTTCCTACCGGTGGCAGCGTGCCCGCGGTATAGCCGCGTCGGAGCGAACTCGCCCAGCTTGTGGCCGACCATCGACTCGGACACGAACACAGGGATGTGCTTGCGACCATCGTGGACTGCGATCGTGTGGCCGACCATCTCCGGAAAGATCGTGGAGGTACGCGACCAGGTCTTCAGCATCCGCTTCTCGCCGGAACTGTTCAACGCCTCGATCCGCGCCATCAGGCGCTCCTGGACGAACGGGCCCTTCTTGCTCGAACGACTCAACGCTTCTTACCCCTTCTGCGGCCGCGGACGATGTACCGGTCGGAGGCCTTGCCCTTCTTGCGGGTGCGATAACCGAGCGTCGGCACGCCCCACGGTGTCACGGGGTGACGACCGGGCGTGGTCGAGCCCTCGCCGCCACCGTGCGGGTGGTCGACCGGGTTCATCGCGGTCCCTCGGGTCTGCGGACGTACGCCGAGATGGCGCTTCCGTCCGGCCTTGCCGATCTTGACGTTCTGATGGTCGGAATTGCCGATCGTGCCAACGGTTGCCCGGCACTCGCCGCGCACCATCCGCATCTCACCGGACGGCAGACGGAGCGTGACATAGTCGCCGTCCTTCGCGAGCAGCTGGATTCCGGTCCCCGCGGCGCGCCCGAGCTGACCACCGCGCCCGGGCGTCAGCTCGACGCTATGCACGACCGTGCCCGGAGGCATGTTGACCAGCGGCAGCGCGTTGCCGACGCGTATGTCCGCATTCGGCCCCGACTCGACGGTCATCCCCACCCGCAGACGCGCCGGCGCCAGGATGTAGCGCTTCTCGCCGTCGGCGTAGTGCAGCAGCGCGATGTAGGCCGAGCGGTTCGGGTCGTACTCGATGTGAGCGACCTTCGCCGGGATCCCGTCCTTTCGGCGCTTGAAGTCGATGATGCGGTACAGGCGCTTGGCGCCACCGCCACGGTGCCGTGAGGTCTTTCGCCCGTGGACGTTGCGACCACCTGATTTCTTCAACCCGACGGTCAGCGACTTCTCCGGCTCCGAACGGGTCAGCTCCGCGAAGTCGGGATAGCTGACGAAGCGGAGTCCCGCCGACGTCGGCTTCGGCTTCCTAATGGGCATGGTTACCTCCGCGGGGCAGCCAGCCCCGCGATCTGAGACATCCTTCGGCGTCCGTCCTGGAGCGACCGCGCTTCGCGCTCATTCGCTCACCCCCAGCCCCTGTCCAAAGATCGGGATCGAGTCGCCTGCACCCACCTGCACGATCGCCTTCTTCCATTGCCTGGTACGGCCCATGTGCGCGCCGCGACGCTTGGGCTTGCTCTTGACCGACGCCGTCCGAACCGCGACGACCTTGACGTCAAACAGCTCCTCGACGGCCTGGCGGATCTGCGTCTTGTGCGCGCGATCGTCGACCCGGAACGTGTACTTGCCAGCCTCGGCGAGCACGTAGGTCTTCTCCGAGACGACCGGACGGATGATGATCTGGCTTGCGTCCATCAGCTCTCGTCCTCGGGTTCAGCGGTCGATCCGCCGATGGCGCGGGCCACCAACGCCGGCAGCGCCGCCTGCGAAACCAGCAGTGACGCTGCACCGATCACGTCAGCGACGCCGGCATCGTCGACCGGCATCACCGACACCCGCGGCAGGTTCCGGAACGACTTGCCCGCAGCCGCCTCCTGCTCGTCGAGCAGCACGAGAATTGAACCGTCTGCCTGCCAACCCGCCAGCAGCTCCGCCGCCTGCTTGGTCGAAGGTTCCTCAAATACAGCTGCGCCGAACACCGCAACCGACCCGCGCTCCGCGTGCACGGACAGCGCGCTGCGCAGCGCGATTCGCCGGGCTTTCCGGTTGACCTTGAAGGTGTAGCCCCGAGGGGTTGGACCGAACACGGTGCCGCCGCCGGTCCAGACCGGCGAGCGCGACGATCCCGCACGGGCGCGGCCGGTCCCCTTCTGGCGCCACGGCTTGGCGCCGCCGCCGGACACCTGGCCCCGGGTCTTGGTCGAGGCGGTGCCGCGCCGACGGGCAGCGAGCTCTGCTCTAACCGCCTCGTGGACGAGCGGCATGTTGAAGGCTGCTTCGAAGGCGGTCGCATCAAGCGCAACCTGGCCCCCGGCGTTGCCGTCGGCCTCGGAGATGACCACCGCACTCCTAGGCATCGGTTCGTACCTCCACGATGCCGCCCTTGGTGCCGGGTACCGCGCCCCGGACGAGCAAGAGGTTCTGCTTGGGAACGACATCGACGACGGTGAGGCCGCGCTGCGTGATCCGGGCGCTGCCCATGTGACCGGGGCCGCGCAGGCCCTTCGGCACACGCGAGGGGGTCGCCGAGGCCCCGATCGAGCCCGGCGCGCGAACGTTGTGAGAGCCGTGCGACTTGGGGCCACTCTTGAAGTTGTGCCGCTTGATCGTTCCCTGGAAGCCCTTGCCCTTCGAGGTTCCCGAGACCTTGACCTTGTCGCCCGCGGTGAAGGCCTCGACGGTGATCGTCTCGCCGACGTTCAGCTCGCCCGCCTCGTCGCGGAATTCGGCCAGGTGCCGGTGGGCCGAAGCGTCGGCCTTCTTGAGGTGGCCGAGCTCGGCCCTGGTCAGGACCTTCTCCTTGCAGGCGCCGAACGCGAGCTGCACCGCGTCATAGCCATCGCGATCGCGATTGCGGATCGCCGTCACCGGGCACGGCCCGGCCTCGAGCACGGTCACGCGCTCGACGCGGCCGTCGTCGCGGAAGCGCTGGGTCATCCCAAGCTTTCTGGCAAGGATCGCGGGCATGATCAGGAGGCGAGGCGGATCTCGATGTCGACGCCGGCCGGAAGGTGGTCGAGACGTTGCAGCGAGTCGACCGTCTTCGGGGTCGGCTGATGGATGTCGATCAGGCGCTTGTGGGTACGGATCTCGAAGTGCTCGCGCGAATCCTTGTCCTTGAACGGCGACCGGATCACGCAATAGACGTTCTTCTCCGTCGGCAGCGGGACGGGGCCAGAGACGCGCGCGCCGGTACGCGTCGCCGTCTCGACGATCTCCTTTGCCGCCGTCTCGATCGCCGTGTGGTCGTAGGACTTCAGGCGTATCCGGATTTTGTTTTGGGCGATTGTTGCCACGTATTGCTCTGAATCTCTTTTAGCGCTCCAGGGCTCACCGGCGGGTTTCCCCGCTCGGGTCGCGCCCCGTAGTTCGTATCTGCTCGAAAAATGAGGGGGAGCCGGCCTACGGGCTCGGCTCCCCCTTCCAACCTATTGCTATTGGACGACTTCGGAGACGACTCCGGAGCCAACCGTACGGCCGCCCTCGCGGATCGCGAACCGCAGGCCCTGATCCATGGCGATCGGCTGGATCAGCTCGATCTCCATCTGGACGTTGTCACCGGGCATCACCATCTCCGTGCCCTCGGGCAGGTTGGCAACGCCGGTCACGTCGGTGGTACGGAAATAGAACTGCGGCCGGTAACCGGAGAAGAACGGCGTATGACGACCACCCTCCTCCTTCTTGAGGACGTACACCTCGGCCTTGAACTTGGTGTGCGGGGTGATCGAACCCGGCTTGCAGAGAACCTGCCCGCGCTCGATGTCCTCGCGCTTGGTGCCGCGCAGCAGGCATCCGACGTTGTCGCCGGCGCGACCCTCATCGAGGATCTTCTTGAACATCTCGACCCCGGTCACGACGGTGTTCGTCGTGTCCTTGATCCCGACGATCTCAACGGTCTCACCGGTCTTGATCATGCCCTGCTCAACGCGACCCGTCGCCACCGTGCCGCGGCCGGTGATCGAGAAGACGTCCTCGACCGGCATCAGGAACGGCCTGTCAAGCTCGCGCACAGGCTCCGGGATGTAACTATCGAGCTGCTCGGCGAGCTCCAGGATCTTGCCCTTGTGCTCGTCGTCGCCCTCGAGCGCCTTCAGCGCCGAACCGATCACGAACGGGATGTCGTCGCCGGGAAAGTCGTACTCGGACAACAGGTCACGAATCTCGACCTCGACCAGCTCTAGCAGCTCGGGGTCGTCGACCATGTCGGACTTGTTCAGGAACACGACGATGTACGGGACACCGACCTGACGCGCCAGCAGGATGTGCTCGCGGGTCTGGGGCATCGCGCCGTCGGCCGCCGACACGACCAGAATCGCGCCGTCCATCTGGGCGGCTCCGGTGATCATGTTCTTCACGTAATCGGCGTGCCCCGGACAGTCGACGTGCGCGTAGTGCCGGTTCGCCGTCTCGTATTCGACGTGCGAAGCGGCGATCGTGATTCCGCGCGCCTTCTCCTCCGGAGCGTTGTCGATCGAGTCGAACGCCCGGACCTCGCCGGTGCCGTACGTTTCATGAAGCACCTTGCTGATGGCGGCGGTCAGCGTCGTCTTGCCATGGTCAATGTGACCGATGGTCCCGACGTTCACATGGGGTTTATCGCGCTCAAACTTGGCCTTCGCCACTTTCAGATGCTCCTTCTATTTTCAGGTGATTTGGTCCGCAAAACGTACGAACCTCGAAATTTATCGGACTTCTGTCGAATTGGCCCACTACGTGGCCTGCAACTCGCCGACTACCTTCTCAGCGATATTCGGCGGTACTTCGTCGTAGCGCTCGAACTGCATCGTGTAAGTCGCTCGACCCTGGGTGTTCGAGCGTACATCAGTTGCATATCCGAACATCTCTGACAGCGGCACAAAGGCCGAGACGATCTGTGCGTTGCCGCGTTGCTCCATCCCGTTCACCTGGCCACGCCGGCGATTGAGATCGCCGATCACGTCGCCCATGAACTCCTCCGGGGTGACCACCTCGACCGCGAAGATCGGCTCGAGCAACACCGGCTTGGCGCGCCGCACCGCCTCCTTCAGCGCGAGCGAACCCGCGACCTTGAAGGCGATCTCCGAGGAGTCGGTGTCATGGTACTTGCCGTCGGTCAGGGTGACCCTGACGTCGACCATCGGATAGCCGGCGCGCGGGCCGTTCTCCAAAGCCTCCTCGACGCCCTTCTCCACGGCGGGGATGAACTCGGTCGGGATCGACCCGCCCCTGATCTTGTTGATGAAGTCAAAGCCTTCGCCGGGCGCCGGCTCGACATTGATGTAGACGATCCCGTACTGGCCCGACCCGCCGGTCTGCCGGACGAATCGGCCCTCGACCTTGTCGGCGGTGCCACGGATCGTCTCCCGGTAGGAGACCTGCGGTCGGCCGACGTTCGCCTCGACCTTGAACTCGCGCAGCATTCGGTCGACCAACACATCCAGGTGCAGCTCGCCCATCCCGGAGATCTCGGTCTGTCCGGTCTCCTCGTTGGTCCGAACCTGAAACGTCGGGTCCTCCTCGGCCAGGCGCGCGAGCGCCGTCGACATCCGCTCCTGGTCGACCTTCGTCTTGGGCTCAATCGCAACCTTGATGACGGGCTCCGGGAAGACGATCGTCTCCAGCTTGATCGGCCTGTCGGGTGCCGCCAGCGTGTCGCCCGTGGCGACCTGCTTGATTCCGACTGCAGCTGCGATGTCGCCGGCGTAAACCTCGTGCAGCTCCTCACGCTCGTTTGCGTGCATCATCAGAATCCGGCCAACCCGCTCGGTTCGGCCGCTCGAGACGTTGAGCACTCGCGAGCCGGCCTCGAGCTTGCCCGAGTAGACCCGGAAGTAGGTCAGCTTGCCGACGTACGGGTCGGCCATGATCTTGAACGCCAGCGCCGAGAATGCCTCGTCGTCCGAGGCCTTGCGGATCGCCTGGCGACCGCCGTTCTCAGAAGCCTTGTCGGGCTCGATGCCCTCGACCGGGGGAACGTCAAGCGGGCTCGGAAGGTAGTCGATGACCGCGTCCAGCAGCGGCTGCACGCCCTTGTTCTTGAAGCTGGAGCCGCACAGCACCGGCGTCAGCGCGATTTCGAGCGTTGCCTTGCGGATCGCCGCCTTGAGACGAGAAACCGGAACCTCCTGGTCCTCCAGGATCATCTCCAGCAGCTCGTCGTCGAAGTGGGAGGCCTCCTCGAGCAGGTGCTCTCGGGCTGCGGCGGCCTCCTCGGCCAACTCGGCTGGGATCTCAACGACCTCCTGCTCGCGGCCGAGTTCGTCGTTATAGACGATCGCGTTGCCTGCCACCAGATCGATGATTCCCCGGAAATCGCCCTCCGCACCGATCGGCAGTTGGATCGGGACAGGATGGGCGCCGAGGCGGTCGACCATCGTCTGGACGCCGCGCTCGAAGTCCGCACCGATCCTGTCCATCTTGTTGATGTAGGCGATCCGCGGAACCGAGTACTTGTCGGCCTGACGCCAGACCGTCTCGGACTGAGGCTCGACTCCGGCAACCGAATCGAACAGCGCGATCGCGCCGTCGAGCACGCGCAGCGAACGCTCCACCTCGACCGTGAAGTCGACGTGGCCGGGCGTATCGAGGATGTTGATCCGGTTCCCCTTCCACTCGGCCGTGGTGGCGGCCGAGGTGATCGTGATCCCTCGCTCCTGCTCCTGCTCCATCCAGTCCATCACGGCAGCGCCCTCATGCACCTCGCCGATCTTGTATGTGCGGCCGGTGTAGAAGAGGATCCGCTCTGTCGTCGTCGTCTTACCGGCGTCGATGTGAGCCATGATCCCGATATTCCTGGTGTTGTCGAGGCTGAACTTGCGGGGCATCTTCGTTCTTCGTTCGTGCTTGGGCTTCGCGGTCGTCAGTCCTGGCTCGGGGCGTGAAAAAGGGCCCATTGGGCCCCAATCACGACGCGCGTGTCGCCAGGGCAGGTCTTATCGATCGGTCAGTGTCTCCATTGGGCAGATCCTTGGCCCAGGTGTTGGCGCGCGGCTGCGCAGGCCCACCCGGGACAACACCGGAAATATAGCAAAGGGCCCAATCTCCAAGGGGCAACCTGGGATGCCGGCTCGGCGGTGGGCTGGGTCTAAAAGCGCGAGGGCTGCCCACCACACGGGACCGGGGGCTGCAGTGGGACAACCCTCGCGCGAGCCAACTGTAGCCGCCGAAGTTAAAGAACATGTTGTTACGTGAAAACCCCTGCTCAGAGCGATTTCTGCAGGCAAACTGCCGAAATCAGGCGCTCCAAAATGGACCCGGACGCCCCTCTGAGGTGGCTCTACCAGCGGCCGAGGACGCAGCCCGACGAAGATTTGCGGCCGCCGGCCGGGTGCCTAGATGCCGGCGGGTGCGTCTACCAGCGGTAGTGGGCGAACGCCTTGTTCGCCTGCGCCATGCGGTAGATGTCGTCCTTGCGCTTGAACGCGTTGCCCTGCTGCTGCTGGGCATCGAGCAGTTCGTGCGCGAGACGCTGGGCCATCGTCTTCTCTCGACGCTGGCGCGAAAACCCGATGAGCCAGCGAACGGCGAGCGTGCGGGCGCGACGCGGCGGTACCTCGACCGGGACCTGGTAGGTGGCGCCGCCGACGCGCCGGGAGCGAACCTCGAGCACCGGGGTCAGCGCCTTGACGCCTGCCTCCAGGACTTCCAGCGGGTTCTTGCCGGACCGCTCGCCGAGAATCGCCAGCGCGTCATAGACGATTTGCTCGGCGGTCGACTTCTTGCCATCCAGCATCACCTTGTTGATGACCTGCTGAACGAGACGGTTTCGGTGGACTGCGTCCGGCTCAACCGGCCGAATCTGCGCTGCTGCCCTACGTGGCATTACTTCGCTTTGACCCCGTACTGCGAACGAGCCTTCTTGCGGTCCGAGACGCCGGCGGCGTCGAGCGTCCCACGGATCACCTTGTAGCGGAATCCAGGCAGGTCCTTGACACGACCGCCGCGCACGAGCACAACCGAGTGTTCCTGCAGGTTGTGGCCCTCGCCCGGGATGTATGCGCCGACCTCCATGCCGTTGGTCAACCGCACACGGGCGACCTTCCGCAGCGCCGAGTTCGGCTTTTTCGGAGTCGTCGTGTAAACCCGTGTGCAGACGCCGCGGCGTTGGGGCGCGGCCACCTTCTTCTTGCGACCCTTGCCCGATTTCAGGCCTGGGGTGGCGAGCTTCTTGGCGGGCTTGGTGCGGCCCTTGTTGACTAGCTGGTTGGTCGTCGGCATTCGGCGTGCAATGTAGCAGGGGGCGCCCGCCGACACCGTCGGGCGGCCGCGCGCGATTCTGCGTGCCCCGACGCTCGCCGGCCTCGATCCCGCCTCGGTTCTCCAGGCTGCATCATGTCCTCTTAGTGAACATCGAGCGCGTAGAGGTCTTCGGCTACGACCTGACCTATGTCCATGGCCGCTTCGCGATGTCGGCTGGTCGAGAGATCGAGACGCTACCGAGCACCGTCGTCCGCATCACGACGACTGATGGTGTCGAAGGTTTCGGCGAGGTGTGCCCGCTCGGCTCCGCCTATCTTCCCGCCCACGCCGCCGGCGCGCGGGCAGCTCTGCGCGAGCTGGCGCCGGCCGTTGTCGGGGTTGACGTGTCGAACCTGGGAGCGGTTGAAGCTTCCATGGAGCGTGCGCTGCGGGGCCACGGCTACGCCAAGAGCGCGATCGACATCGCCTGTTGGGACGCCTTTGGCAAGGCGACCGGAATGCCGGTCTGTCAGCTTCTCGGCGGTCGACGCAGCGACGAGCTACCGCTATACGCGGCCGTACCGCTCGCAGCTCCAGCGGAGATGACCAGCTACGTCGCGGCGCGGCGGGCGGAAGGCTTTCACCGTTTCCAGCTCAAGGTCGGAGACGTCCCGCGAGACGACGTCGCCCGGGTTCGGAGTGTCGCCGACGCGATCGGGCCGGACGGGCTGATCGTCGCCGACGCCAACGGCGGCTGGTCGGTGCAGGACGCAGTCGTCGCCGTTCGGTCCCTCAACGATCTCGAGCGTGTTTTCCTCGAGCAACCCTGTAGAACGCTCGAGGAGTGCCTGATAGTTCGTGCTCGGACGACCCTGCCGATGGTCCTCGATGAGAGCATCGACACCGTTCGGTCGCTGTTCCGGGCCTACCAGGAGCGCGCGATGGAGGCGTTCAACCTCAAGATCTCGAAGGTGGGCGGCCTCACCCGCGCCAAGCTGATGCGTGACCTCGCCGTCGCTCTCGGCCTCCGCGTGACGGTTGAGGACACCTGGGGGGGCGATGTGATCACGGCTGCCGTCTCCCATCTCGCCGCGAGCACGCCTCCGGAGGCCCTGTTCACGGTTTCCTTCATGAACGACTGGACGAACGAGCACATCGCCCGCGATGCGCCACGCGGCCGGCTCGGGGTCGGGTTCGCACCTACCGGGCCCGGGTTGGGAGTCGAGGTCGACACTGATCTGCTCGGCCCTCCCCTGTTCGCGGCTGGATGAACGGCTCAGCGACGTTCAGCTTCGACGGTCGGGAGATCCCGATCCTCAGCGGCCGGACGATCGCCGCGGCGCTGCTCGCGGCTGGAGAATCGAGGCTGAGGCACACTCGCGAGGGAGACCGACGAGGCGTGTTTTGCGGGATGGGCATATGTCAGGAGTGCCTTGTCGAGGTCGACGGCCGGCCTGCGCAACGGGCCTGCATGACCGCTGCACGGGAGGGCATGCGTGTTTCCAGCCAGCCTGCACTGGCGCGGCTCACGGTTCCACAGGCCACCGCTGGTACTGAGGAGCGGGTGCGGCGTTGCGAGCTGCTCGTGATCGGCGCGGGTCCGGGAGGGCTCAGTGCAGCCGCGATCGCCGGCGAGGCTGGCCTCGACGTTGTGCTCGTCGACGAGCGAGCGAAACTCGGCGGCCAGTACTTCAAGCAGCCCGCGGCGGCGGGTGCTGGGCCGCCCAGCGATGCTCAGTTCGCGGCCGGCAGAGCCCTGATCGACCGCACCGCCGCGGCCGGCGTCGAGGTGCACACCGGGCTTCAGGTGTGGGGCGCGTTCGGGCTTGACGCGATCTGCGCGACCGGCCCCGAGGCCCGCTGGAGGTTCGCCTGCGACGCGGTGATTGTGGCCACGGGCGCCTACGAGCGTGGAGTCCCGTTTCCTGGCTGGACGTTGCCCGGAGTGATGACGACCGGAGCGGCGCAGACACTGTGGCGCAGCTACGGCGTCGCGCCAGGGAGACGAATCCTCGTGTCCGGCAACGGGCCGCTCAACCTACAGGTCGCCGCCGAGCTGGCCACGGGGGGCGCTACGGTCGTCGGGGTCGCGGAGCTCGCCGAGGCACCGTCTCGGAAACGGCTGCGGGCGCTGACGCGGATGGCGCTCGCCGATCCCGGCCTGATCCGCGACGGCCTTCGCTATCGCTCCACCCTTGCTCGCGCGCGGGTGCCGGTCATGTACGACTCGGTTGTCGTCGAGGTCCACGGCGACGATCGGGCACAGTCGGCGGTGGTGATGACCGTCGATCAGGCCGGTCGTCCGCGCGCCGGGAGCGAGCGTCAGTTCGACCTCGATGCGGTCTGCCTTGGTTTTGGCTTCGTTCCCTCGACCGATATCGCCCGCGGCCTCGGCTGCCGACACGAGGTTTCACCGTCTGGCGGCGATCTGGTGACGTTCGCCGACGAGCGCGGCGCAACGTCGCGTGCGGGGGTCTGGGTCATCGGAGACGGGGCCGGCATCCGCGGTGCCCGGCACGCCCAGGCACAGGGCGAGCTGGCAGGTGTGGACGCAGTCCGTAGGCTGAGAGGCTCGATCGGCGCGGCGATGGCCCGGCAAGAGCGCGACGCGGCGCGGGCCGCTGTTCGTCACCGGCATTTTCAGCGCGGGCTACGGGACGTGTTCCTCGCTCATCGGCACCATGAAGAGTTGGCTGCGCCCGACACATCCATCTGTCGTTGCGAGGGAGTCAGCCGAGACGCGATCGAACGGGCGCTGGACGGCGGGGCCGGACACGCCGGCGCCATCAAGCGTGTCACGCGAGCCGGCATGGGGCCGTGTCAGGGCCGCTACTGCGGGCCGGTGATCGCTGCGATGGCCGCTCGCCGGACCGGGCAGCCGCTGGGCGAGCTGTCCGGCTTCGCCCCGACTCCACCGGTCAAGCCGATCGAGATCGGCGCGCTGCTCGACGGACCCGGCGCACGCTGAAGCGTGTGGGTCATGGAGTGAACCGTGAGATGTCGGCCTCGGTCTCGCCTCGGCAGAGAAGCTCGGCCAATGTCCTGCCGAGCAGCGGGCCCGCGGTGAACCCCATGTACGGGAACGCCCCGATGAAGATTCCTGGGCATCCGGGGAGCTCGCCGATCAAGGGCAGCCAATCGGCGGTCGCGTTGACGAATCCGGCCCACGTGCGCAGCAGCCGAGCCTGCGCGACCGCGGGGACTATCTGCGTCGCAACGCTGAGGTTGGCCAGCAAGGAGTCACGATCCACCAGCGGCTGGCGATCGCGCAGGCGTGCGGGCCAGCCGCCGCCGATCAGGATCGACCCGACGCGCGCCTGTTTGAGCGTCAGCGGCGCGCCGGCGAAGTACACGAGATGCTGGATCAGCGGCGCGACCGCTTCGGTCACCGAAGCTTGGATCGGCTCGCCGCCGACCGCCACCGAAACTCCCGCCATCGCGGTGACCGCGCCGGCCTCGACGCCACCGCAGCTGACCACTTTGTGGCAGCTGATGGCGCCGGCGGAGGTCAGCGCGCGGAAGCTCTCGTGCTCGCGGGCCAGCGAGAGAAGCTCGGTCCGGGGCATGATCCGGGCACCCGCTCTTGTCGCCCCCTCCGCGAGAGCCACCGTCGCCAACAGCGGGTTGGCCTTGCCTTCGTGAGGGCAGAGCTCACCGCCGGCCATCCCTTCGGCCACGTACGGGGCGAGATCGTGCAGGTCCACCGCCGAGAGAAGCTCCGATCCCAGGCCCTGCTCGCGCTCGATCCCCACCTTGCGCTCGATCGCCGACAGCTGGTCTGGTGAGTCGGCGACCAGGATCCCACCCGTGATCGCCACCTCGAGATCCTCGCCGAGCTCGTCGCCGATCCCACGCCAGAGCTCGATCGAATCGAGCAGGAAGCGTGTCGCCGGGGCGAAGCTGCGCGCCCAACCGTCGCCACGCTCCGTGTACGGCACGTGCTGGAGCTGGGCGTGCAGGCTGCCGGCGTTGGCGCCCGACCCCGCCGACCCGAGCTCCGAGCGTTCGAGGAGGATCACATCGATCCCCTCGCGCGCGAGATACCAAGCGGTCGCGACGCCTGTGATCCCGCCTCCGACGACCAGCGCCTCGCAGTTGGCCGCCAACGTCGCCCCTAGCGGATGTAGCTGGCACCGTTGACGTCGAGCGTCGCGCCGCTGAGGTGGCTGACGGTTCCCGAGGCGAGGAAAGCGGTCAGCTCTCCGATCTCGCGCGGCGGCACCCACTCGCCCATCGCCAGCGTCGCGGTGACGGCGTCCTCACCCCCCATCCGCGCGGCCGAGAGCTCGGACATCCGGGTTCGCACGATTCCGGGGGCGATGATGTACACGAGGAGTCCGTCGGCCGCATGGGCGCGAGCCAGCGTCTGCGCGAATGATTTGACGGCGGCTTTGGAGGCGCTATAGGCGAGCAGGTCGGGGTTGCCCGATCCTCGCTGCGCGGCCCAGCTCGACAGCACGATCATCGTTCCGCCACCTCGACTCACGAAGTGACGCGCCGCGGCGCGCATCAGGTTGGCAGGCTCAAGCACGTTGACGGCCAGGGTCAGTCGCCAGACCTGATCCCACTCCTGGTCGCTCTCGTCGAGTGGCGAGCCCTGCATCACTGCCGCGTTGCAGACCAGCACGTCAACCGCGCCGCGCCAAGCCATCGCCCGATCCCAAAGCTCGCGGCCGGCGCCCGGCTGCGCGAGGTCAAGCGACACGAGGTGCCGGCGATCCGCGGGAATCTCGGCCGTGGCGCGCTCGGCACCGGCGTGATCCGAGTGGTAGGCGGCGATCACGAAGGCTCCGGCGCGGCCGACGGCGGCGGTGATCTCGGCGCCGATCCCCTTCGAGGCGCCGGTCACCAGAACGGTCTTCCCGCCGAGATCGGTCACTGCCCGTGTGCTCCCGCCAATGCCCGATGCTTCACGCCGGCACCGCCGGCCTCGAGGCGAACCGATCCGCCAGCTCGTCGAGCTCGTGGAGGAGAGGCGTCAGCCTGCTGACCCGCTCGGCGCCCTCGGCGCCGAGGCTCGCAAAGGTGGTCAGAGGGTGGCGCACGTCACCGACCGGATAGCCGGCGACGGCCGCAAGTGCCTTGGAGTAGCACTGATGACCGTAGGTCGGATGTCCCTCGGCGATGATCTCGTTGACCTCGTCGAGCTTGCGTTCGATGACCTTGGCGTCGTCAATCCGACCGGCTGTAAGTAAGTCCCAGATCACGGACGAGGCGCGCGGCGCATAGTTGCCGAAAGGATTGACGTAGCCGACAGCGCCGAACAGGAACGACTGGACGATCCGCTCGCCGGCAAACACCTGCATAACGCCTCCCGTCGACTCGGTGATGTCGTAGACGCGCGCCACGTCAAGGCTCGCTTCCTTGATGTAGCGGACGTTTCCGAGCGACTCGGTCAGCCGGGTCACGAGCGCGGCCGACATGTCAACGTTCGAGGTGACGGGGTTGTTGTAGAGCATGATCGGGATCGAGACGGCTTCGCTGATCGCCCGGTAGTAACCGAAGATCTCGTCGTCGGTGGGCGTGTAGTAGTAGGGCGGCACGATCATCAGCCCGTCGGCGCCGAGAGCCTCGGCCTCCTTGCTGTAGCGGACGGCGTTGTCGGTGTAGGCGTTCATCGTGCCGACCAGGACCGGTACACGCCCGGCGACATGCTCGATTGTCGTGGAAACGAATTCGGTGCGCTCCGCATCCGACACGGTGAGGAACTCGCCGGTGCTGCCGAGGATGATCAGGCCTGGGACGCCGGAGGCGAGCTGCCAATCGATGAATCGACGATGAGCCTCGAGGTCGATTGCGCCGTGATCCTCGGTGAACGGCGTGATCGTGACCGTGTAGCTGCCTCGGAAATTCATGGGACCTCCTTCTCTACCGGTCCGTGCGCTGCCGTGCACGCGGATCGGTCCTGAGTTGAGTGGGTGTGCGTCATCTGTCTGCTCCGATCACAGCAACCTGGCCAGAAAGCGCCTCGTCCGCTCGTGACGAGGGGCGCTCAGGAGCTCCTTTGGTGTCCCCTCCTCGACGATCACGCCGCCGTCGATGAACACGACCCGGTCTGCGACGTCGCGGGCGAAGGACATCTCGTGGGTCGCCACCAGCATCGTCATCCCGTCAGCCGCCAGGCTCCGCATCACGTCGAGCACTTCGCCGACGATCTCCGGATCGAGCGCGGACGTCGGCTCGTCGAACAGCATCAGCTTCGGGGACATCGCGAGCGCGCGAGCGATCGCCACGCGCTGCTTTTGGCCGCCCGAAAGCTGACGGGGATAGGACGCCGCCTTATCGGCCAACCCAACTCGGCCCAGCAGATCGGTCGCCGTTTGCCGCGCGACCCGTTTCGGCGTCCGAGTCACCTGAATCGGTGCCTCGACGATGTTCTCAATCGCGGTCTTGTTGCCAAACAGGTTGAAGTGTTGGAAGACCATCCCGATCGAGGCCCGTTGCTCGGCCAGCTCGCGTGGCGGCAGCGGGACCAACCGGTTCCGGCGCGTGTAGTGGCCGATCAGCTCACCGGCGAGGAACACGAGACCGGCGGTCGGAACCTCGAGGTGGTTGACGCAACGCAGCAGGGTCGTCTTGCCGGATCCGGATGGCCCGATCAGGCAGACGACCTCGCCGGCGGAGACATCGAGGTCGATGCCGCGGAGCACCTCATTGGCCGCGAAGTTCTTGTGAATGCCCTGAAGGCGCAGCAGCGGGTAGGCAAATGCGGGCGTGCTCATCGCTTAGACGGTGGGAGTGCCGGGGCGCAGTATCTGCGTGAGGTTGGTTCGGATCCGTTGGATCATCGTCGGCGGCGCGTTGCGCGAGCCGCCGCGACCGAAATGCCGCTCCAGGTAGTGCTGGCCGATCGATGTGATCGTCGTCAAGATCAGGTACATGATGCAGGCGACCACGAGTAGCGGGATCGTCTTGAAATTGGCCGAGTAGATGAGCTGGACCGAGTACAGCAGCTCGGTTATCGAGATCACGCTCACCAGACTGGAGTCCTTCAGCAGCGCGATCGCGTTGTTGCCCGTCGGCGGGATGATCACCGGCATTGCCTGCGGCAGGATGATCCGGCGCATCGCCCGACCGCGTGTCATCCCGAGCGCCAGCGACGCCTCGAGCTGGCCCTCGTCCACAGACACGATCCCGGCGCGGATGATCTCGCACATGTAGGCGGCCTGGTTGAGGCCCAGCGCGAGGCTCCCAGCGACGAATGGAGTGATCACCGAGTTGGTCTTCCAGGAGACGAACGTCGAGCCGCCGAACGGCACCCCCAACGAGATCGTCGGTACGAACGACGCGAGGTTGTAGAAGAAGAGGATCTGGACCAGCAGCGGCGTGCCCCGGAAGAACCACAGGTACAGCGACGAGACGCCGTTCATCAGGACGCTGGAGGACCGCCGCATCAGCGCCAGGACGAGACCGAGCGTGATCCCTATCGCCATCCCGATCACGGTCAGTTCGATCGTCCGGACGGCGCCCAGCAGGATCGAATGCGCCGTCAGGTAATGCGCGACTGTGCCCCACTCGATCGTCTTCGACGTGATCAGCACCCGGGCCACGACGATCAGCACCAGCAGCACGGCCACCCGACCCAACCAGCGACCCGCGAACGAGGCGACGCTCGACAGGTCGGCAGTTGGACGGCGCTCGACGTGACCGTCGAGCGCCGTCATGAGGTCGCCGGATTCACGGGTTGCGTTCACAGCTTCCCGTCCTATCAATCACGGCGTGATGTGCACGTTCTGACTTCGTCAGGATCAGCTGTCGCTGTAGACCGTCGCCTTTGTCACGAGGCCGTTCACGATCGACCACTTCTTCATGATCGCGCCATACGTGCCCGACTTGATCAGCGCATCCATGGCATTGGCGATCGGCTTCGTCAGACCGAGACCCTTGGTGATACCCACACCCTCCGGCGATGGCTCGAAGTTGAGCGGCTGCAGAACGAACTGATGCTGGGTCTGCTGGATCAGATATGAGAGCTGATCCTCGGAGGAGGAGTACACCTCGACGCGGCCGCTGCTGACCGCCAGCTCCGCCGCCGAGTCGGACGGGAATGACTGGACCTGGACCGCCGGTTTGCCGACCTTCTTGCAGTTGATCGACTTGATCTGCTGGATGAACGCCGAACCCTCGATCACCGCGACCGAGTGACCGCAGAGGGCGGTCGGAGTCTTGATGCTGAGCGCGGTGCCCTTCTTGACGGCGAACCCGGTGCCGACGTTGTAGTACGTCACGATGTCGATCTGCTTGAGGCGAGCCGGAGTCTGGATGAACGACGTGAACGATGTGTTGTAACGGCCGTTCTGAAGACCCGGGATGAAGCTGTCGAAGTTGCCCGAGGTCGTCAGGTTCCATTTCAGCCCGAGCATGGCGGCCACCGCGCGCCCGAGGTCGATTTCCCAACCGACGTTCTTGCCGTTGACCACCTGCTCGTCTGGCGGCGCATTGTTGTACGTGATGTCGGTTATGCCGGTGCTGCGCACCGAGGCCGGCACTGTCGCTGCCAGCTTCGCGTTGGTCGAGATCGTGTGGCCATCGATCGTCAGGCTGTAGGCGCTGGCGCTAGCAGAGGCGACCGACGCGGCCAGGCCCGCAACGACCAGTGCGGCCGACGCCTTCAGCACGACGCGGCGGCCGACCGAGTCCAAACAGCGAGTGGTCCACGAGCCCGATGGCTCTGTATGGGGATCCTTCACGACGCTCCTCCTTTGAGCTGGGCTGTCCGCTCGCCCAGCCAATGGGGCAGGAGCTCCCGTTTGCCACCGCCATGCTGGTTGGACAGCACCATTACTGTGTGTGGGCGGCCATGCTCGCATGTCGAGCGTTTAGACGCAATACGTGCGGTCGATTCCTAACCGTCGCTCGCCGAGCGGGGCTGGACATCGGGGCTTCGGTTTGCGAAAGTTCGCATACCGTGCGAACGACCGCATTTCGAGCGCCTACTCCACCTCACGTTCGCCAGCCGAAGCGATGAGTCACAACAGCCCAGAGACGAGCGCAACCGCCCGTATCGGAGCACTCGGCGAGACCGATCGCCGACACGTGATGCACCCGTTCAGCGTGCTCCAACAGCATGAGCAGGCAGGCCCACGGCGGATGATGGTGCGCGGCTCCGGCTCGACCGTGTACGACGAAGACGGCCGTGGCTACATCGACGCGATGGCGGGCCTGTGGTGCGTCAATGTCGGGTACGGCCGGCGCGAGCTCGCCGACGCGCTCCACGAGCAGGCGCTCCAACTCTCCTACTACCACTCCTTCTCGTCGATGGCGACCGCCACGCCGGCGCTGCTGGCTGAGCGCCTGATCGACCTTGCGCCCGGGAACATGTCGAAGGTCTTGTATGGGACCAGCGGCTCCGATGCCAACGACACCCAGATCAAGCTCGTCCGCCTTTACAACAATCTGCTGGGGCGGCCGCGGAAGAAGAAGGTGATTGCGCGCCATCGTGGCTACCACGGCGTCTCGATCGCGTCGGGGAGCTTGACCGGGTTTGACGGGATGCACGCCGGCTTCGACCTGCCGATCGACGGCATCCTGCACACGCGAGCGCCTTATCGCCTGCACGAGGCCCGTCCCGGTGAGAGCGACGCCGAGTTCGTCGCCCGTCTGGCTACCGAGCTGGATGAGCTGATCGTCGCCGAGGGACCCGACACGGTCGCCGCCTTCATCGCCGAGCCGGTTCAGGCGGCAGGCGGCGTCATCGTCCCCCCAGAGGGCTACTTCGCGGCCATCCAGAAGGTGCTTCACCGGCATGACGTGCTGCTGATCGCCGACGAGGTCGTGTGCGGCTTCGGGCGGCTCGGCACCTGGTTCGGAAGTGACCTGTTCGGCGTCGAGCCCGATCTGATCACGGTCGCGAAGGGCATCACCTCGGCTTACGTACCGCTGTCAGCCTGCATCGTTTCCGAGCGCGTCTGGCGGGTGCTGTCCGACGAGGCCGGGCCCAGAACGTTCGCCCACGGCTACACGTACAGCTCGCATCCGCTGGCCGCTGCGTGCGCGCTGGCAAACCTCGATCTGATCGAGCGCGACGAACTCATCGCCCAGGCCGGCGAGCGTGGCAGCTCGCTGAACGCGAAGCTGCGGGCCGCGTTCGATGGTCATCCTCTGGTCGGCGAGGTTCGCGGCCTCGGCCTGATCGCGTCCGTCGAGTTCGTCGCGGAGCGCGCCCCGACAAGACGGTTCGAGCCACTCGGTCGGGTCGCGGCGCGCGTCGACGCCGGCTGCCTCGAGCGTGGCGTCATCACCCGCGCCCTCCCGGAGTCGGACACGATCTCGTTCTGCCCGCCGTTCGTGATCACCGAAGCCGAGATCGATGAGATCGTCGACGTCGCCCGCGAGGCCGCGGATGTCGTCGCCGCAGAGCTAGGCTGACCCAATGCCACGCGGTAGCGGCAGCCGGCCGCGGCTCGGGATCATCGTGAACCCGATCGCTGGAATCGGCGGCGCCGTCGCATTGAAGGGCAGTGACGGTCCGGATACGGTCGCCCGGGCCCGCGCACGGGGCGCCGTGCCGCAGGCACCCGCGCGGGCGGAGCGCGCGCTGCGCGGGCTGGCGACGGCTGCCGGCACGATCGAGGTCCTGGCGGCGCCCGGAGCGATGGGCGCCGAGCTCGCGATCGGAGCCGGGCTCGCGGTCACCCCCACCGGCATTGCAGTAGAGCGCCCGACGACCGCCGCGGACACCCGGATGGCAGCCGCGACGATGCGCAGGTCGGGCGTCGAGCTGCTGCTGTTCGCCGGCGGCGACGGCACCGCCCGCGACATCTACGACGCGATCGGCGACGAGCTACCGATGGTCGGGATCCCCGCGGGTGTGAAGATGCACTCGGGCGTATTCGCCCCGAGCCCCGAGGCGGCGGCACACGCCGGCGAAACGTTCCTCCGTCTCGGCGCCTCGGCGCGCCTGCGCGATGCCGACATCGCCGACGTCGACGAGCACGCGGCACGCGAGGGCCGGGTCGCGAGCATCCTCTACGGCGCAGCCCGCGTTCCGGACCTCCCCCGGCTTGTACTGCCGATGAAGTCAGGCTCGCGGACCAACCCAAGTGCCGACCTCGACGCGCTCTGCCGCACCGTCGCCGGCGACCTCGAGCCAGACACCCTGTACCTCGTCGGCCCGGGCACGACCACCGCTGCCGTGCTCACCGCCCTCGGGCTCTCCAGCACGCTGCTCGGCGTCGACGCGATCAGGAACGGACGGCTCGTCGAAGCCGACCTGACCGAGGACCAGCTGGTGGCGCTGCTCGATCGCAATGACCGCACTGGCCACGGCGATGAGGTCCATCTGATTGTCGGCCTGGTCGGCGGCCAGGGCGTCCTGTTCGGCCGCGGCAACCGCCAGCTCGGGCCCGACGTGTTGCGCCGTATCGGACGCGACCGGATGATGATCCTGAGTGCCGCGGACAAGCTGCTGATGCTCGACCCCCCAAACCTGTGGGTCGACACCGGAGATCCCGAGCTCGACGCCGAACTCGCCGGCTACCTGCGGGTTCACGTCGGTCCACGCCAGCAGATCGTGATCAAGGTCTCACGCTAAGTGTCGCGAGTCCGAAATTCAGACACGAGGAGGAGACGGTGACCGGCACAGCCCACCCGTACATGGCCAATTCGGCCCCAGAGCTGTGGGGGGAGCTGTGCGCCGCGGTCGGCGTCGATGACCCCGACGAGCTGTTCACGCAGATTCCCGCCGAACACATCACCCAGAGAACGTTCGCGCTGCCGCCGGCGCTTGCCTCCGAGGTCGAGCTCTCGCGCCACCTCAGGCGCCTGCTGTCGACCAACGTCGACTGCGAGACGGCGCTCAGCTTCCTGGGCGGTGGTTGCTGGCAGCACCATGTCCCGGCCGTCTGCGACGAACTCGCTACCAGGACCGAATTCCTGACCCCAGTGTGGGGGACCGCCTCGTCTGATCACGGCCGCAATCAGGCGTGGTTTGAGTTCGCCAGCCAACTCGGCGAGCTTCTCGATCTCGACTTCGTCGCCCTGCCGGTTTACAGCTGGGGCTGCGCCGCCGGCCACGCGATCCGGATGGCCGCGCGTCTCACCGGCCGCAGCGAGGTGCTGGTGCCCGGGTCGATCGACGGCGAGCGACTCGCGGTAATTCGGACCTACTGTGAACCGCCAGGGATGGAAGGTCACATCGACGTGCGGCTTATCGAAATCGATCCCACCACCGGAGGCCTCGCCCTCGATGCACTCGAGGGCACGCTGTCCGAACGCACCGCAGCCGTGTACTTCGAGATGCCCGGGTCACTCGGTGTGATCGAGCCCGACTGCGAACGGATCGTCGCGCTTGCCCACGCCTGCGGCGCCGAGGCGATCTCCGGCGTCGACCCGATTTCGCTCGGCGTGTTGGCGCCGCCCGGGCAGTTCGGCGCCGACATCGCGGTCGGCTCCACGCAGCCGCTCGGCGTCCACATGAATTGCGG
This sequence comes from uncultured Solirubrobacterales bacterium, assembly GCA_963805095.1. GTDB lineage: Bacteria > Actinomycetota > Thermoleophilia > Solirubrobacterales > Solirubrobacteraceae > Palsa-465. The sequence continues at coordinate 711,488 of CAWDSW010000002.1, read as the reverse complement.
CGGGGGCGCCGGCGGCTTCATCGCCAGCCGAGACGAGGAGCGCTATGCCCGCGAGTACCCGACACTGCAGGTCACCCTCTGCCCGACCATCGAGGAGGGCGAGCGCGGCTTCACACTTACCTTGTTCGAGCAGTCCTCCTACGGCTCACGGGAGCTCGGCAAGGACTGGACGGGCAACTCGGTCTACCTGTGGGCGGTCGTCAACGCGGCCTACATGTCTCTGCTCGGCCCCGCCGGCTTCATCGAACTCGGCGAGTTGATCATGCTGCGCAGCCGCTACGCCGCGGCCCGGATCGCCGAGATTCCCGGCCTCACCATTCGCTGGCCCGGCTTCTTCAAGGAGTTCGTCGTCGACTTCAACGACACCGGCAGGACGGTCGCACGAGATCAACAGGGCGCTGCGGGAGCGCTCGATCTTCGGCGGTGGTGACCTCTCGCAATCGCATCCGCAGCTCGGACAGTGTGCGCTGTACTGCGTCACCGAGATCCATACCCAGGCGGACATCGACCGCCTCGCCGAGGCGCTCGCGGAGGTGGTCGCATGACAGTCAAGCTCCGCCGGTACCACGCGCCCGTCTGGGACGAGCCGGTCGTGATGGAGATGGGACAGAATCGGCCGCCGCGGGATGCGACTGCCCGACGCCGAGCCGGAGGTCCGCGCGATCGTCGGCGATGCCGACTCCCTCCTCGCTCCAGGCCAGCGCCGGCGCCAGCGCCGCCGACTCCCAGAGCTCAGCGAGTTCGAGGTGCAGCGCCACTACCTGCATCTCTCCCAGGAGACCCTGGGAATGATGGGAATCAGCCTGTTCGGGACCTGCACGATGAAGTACAACCCACGCCTCAACGAGCTGGTCACGGCGCGGCCGTGGCTGGCCGAGCTCCATCCCGACCAGGATCCGGACACCCTCCAGGGGGTCCTCGAAATCATCCACGGCCTGGACGAGATCCTCTGCGAGCTTTCGGGTATGTCACGGTTCGTGTTCCAGCCCGGCGGCGGCGCCGACGCCGCCTACACGCACGCGTGCGTGACCCGTGCTTATCACCAGCACCGTGGAGAGCTCGATCGCCGCGATGAGGTGATCACGACGATCCAGGCACATCCGTGCAATGCCGCCACCGCCGCCGCAGCCGGCTTCAAGGTCATCACGCTGCCACTCGAGGAGGAGGGGTTTCCCTCGGTCGCCGCGCTCGAGGCAGCGGTCTCCGACCGCACCGCCGCGCTGATGGTGAACAACCCGGACGACATGGGGATCTACAACCCGAACATGAAGCGCTGGGTGGAGATCGTCCACGACGCGGGCGCGCTGGCGTTCTACGACCACGCCAATTTCAATGGCGTCATGGGTCGGCTGCGCGCCCGGGAGCTCGGCTTCGACGCCTGCATGTTCATGTTGCACAAGACGTTTGGCGCCCCGAAGGGCGGCGGCGGGCCGGCGGTCGGCGCCTACGGGTGCTCCGATCCATTGGTGCCGTTCCTACCACGTCCCCTCGTGCACCGCGATGGCGACCGCTACCGGATCGAGCACGAGGGACCTCTCAGCATCGGCCGCGTCCGCGAGTTCTGGGGGAACGTGCCGCCGGTCGTCAAGGCCTATTCGTGGGCGCGTGCGCTCGGCGCCGCCGGGATCCGCCAGGCGGCCGACCTGTCGGTGCTCGCCAACAATTACATGGAGCAGCGGCTGCTCGCGATCCCCGGGATCACCAAGTCGTACCCCCAGGTCCAGGCGCCTCGGCTGGAGATGACCCGCTACAGCCTTGTCAAGGTGACCGAGGACACCGGCGTCACCGTCGTCGACATCCAGAATCGGATGGTCGACTTCGGGATCGACGCCTTCTGGATGAGCCACGAGCCACACCTCGTAGCCGGAGCCGTTCACCCCAGAGGCCGGCGAGCTGTGGTCCAGGGAGGACATCGACTACTGGATCGACGTGCTCGCAGCCGTCATCGCCGAAGCCTACGACGACCCGCGAGACTGTGAGGACAGCGCCGCACAATCACCCGATCCACAAAGTCGACGGCTCGGGGGCGGACGACCCCGACCGGTGGGCCACGACCTGGCGGGCCCATCAGCGCAAGCAAGCCGCCCCCACGCCCGCGTAATGACCGATCGGGTCGCGATCGTCGGAGCCGGCAGCATCGGCTCGAGCTGGGCAGTTGTGTTTGCACGCGCCGGCCATGAGGTGGCGCTCTACGACCTCGATCCGACGCGACTGCCGGCCGCCGCCGCCGACATCGAGATGCGGCTCGCGGCCCTTGCGAGCGCCGGCCTCGTGGATGAGTCCCCGGACGACGTGGCGGTGCGCGTCACCGGCCACACGGAGCTTGCGAGCGCGCTCGCCGGTGCCGTCCACGTCCAGGAATGCGCACCCGAGTATCTCGAGCTCAAGCGTGAGCTGTTCGGCGAGCTCGACCGAGCTAACCGCACCCGAGGCGACCCTCGCGAGTTCGTCCTCAGCGCTCACGATCAGCCAATCCGCCGGCGACCTGCCCGGCCGCGCTCGCTGCCTGGTCGTCCATCCAGCCAACCCACCGCACCTGCTGCCGATCGTCGAGCTGGTGCCGGCGTCGTTCACGGACGAGGCGGTGGTCGACCGCAGCTGGGACCTGCTCGAGCGAGCGGGCATGTCGCCCGTGCGCGTCAGGCGTGAAATCGAGGGCTTTGTCTACAACCGCCTGCAGGGGGCACTGCTGCGGGAGGCGTACTGCCTGGTCCGTGACGGCGTGATCAGCGTCGAGGAGCTCGACCGGGTCGTCTCCGAGGGCCTGGGGCGCCGCTGGGCGGTGATCGGGCCTTTTGAGACCGTCGACCTCAACACGCGCGGCGGGGTCGCGGTGCACGCGCGGCGAATGGGCGCCGCATACGAACGGATGGGCGCCGATCGCGGCCAGCACGACCCTTGGACCGAGGAGCTCGTCACCGAGGTGACCAGACAGCGCCGCGCGCTGCTGCCGCTATCGGATTGGGAGCAGCGCGTGGCCTGGCGCGACCGCGCACTGATCGCTCAGGAACAGGCGCGGCGTCTACCCGCCCCTGGGAATAACATCGCACGACGTGACACTTGACTCGGTGGTGGAATCGCTCGACAACCAGCGCGGAACCGAGACGCGCGCGCGCTCGCGTGACTTCAACCAATCGCTGGGGCGCGGTCTCGAGATCATCGAGACATTCGGCCCAGACGCCGCTCGGCAGACGGTCAGCGAGGTCGCCGCCAAGACCGGGCTGACCCGCGCGACGGCGAGGCGCTTCCTGATCACGCTGGTCGAGCTCGGCTACATGACAAGTGACGGGCGCACGTTCGCGCTGGCGCCACGGGTGCTCGGCCTCGGCTACTCATTCCTCTCCGGGCTCGGTTTCCCGAACGTCGCGCTCCCATACCTCGAGCAGCTCGTCGCCGAGGTCGACGAGTCGAGCGAGGCTTCGATCCTGGACGGCCACGACGTCGTTTACGTCACCCGCGTTCCCGGTCCCAAGCTGATGACGATCGCCGTCAACATCGGTTCGCGAATGCCCGCCCACGCGACCTCGATGGGTCAAGTGCTGCTCGCCGGCCTGCCCGACGAGGAGCTCGAGTCCTACCTGGCCTCAGCCACGCTCGACTCGGTTCCAGCCCGCAACCATGACCGATAGCGCAGAGCTCCGCGGGCGGGTTCTGCGCGCGCGCGCCGACGGCTACGCGGTCGTCGACCAGGAGCTCGAAGAGGGTCTGTTGGCCGTGGCGGTGCCGATCCACGACCGCTTCCGGCGCACGATCGCGGCGATCAACCTGTCCACGCTCGTTACCCGCCACACTGCCAAATCGGTTCGCAGCGACCTGCTCCCGCCGCTCCAGCGCTGCGCCCGGATGATCGAGCGCGACCTCGCGAACGTGGCCTAGTAGCGCGCCTCGCTGATCGCGACGGAGGTCCCGTCGGGCTCGACGAAGTACGCGTAACTCCAGGAGCCACCCCCGGGCAATGTCACGGTTTGCGGCTCGCTCAGCAGCTCGATGCCGTCCTGGAGCAGCGCCGCCGCGGCCTGCTCGATGTTCCTCACGCCGATCGCGAACTCGAACGGCCCCAGGTGCCCCCAGCTGCCGCTCATATCCGGCGATGGCGGGATGTGCTGGACCGGTTCCATCCCACCACCGTGCGGATTGGTCAGCAGCATCATTCGCTGGCGCGGCGGCTTGCGGGGCGCGTACCACGGGTCCATCGGCTCGAAGTACCCATCGCTCTCAAACAGCATTCCGGTGAAGCCGAGACGGGCATAGAAGTCGCGTGTGCGCTCGATATCGGCAACCCCGAAGGCGACGTGGTTGACCCCCTGGGGGCCGGCGTCGACCGGCCACCCCGACTCCAGGTCGTGCCACTCGATCATCTCGATCTTGGTCCCGTCGGGATCGCCCACGTAGGACAGGCTGCAGAGCGTGCCGTACGGCGGCAGCGGCGACTCATTCGGCTCCATCAGCCCGTCGACGCCGTGCTCTCCGACGAGCCGCCGGTAAAGGGCCGCCTGATCCTTGACGTGGATACAGACCTCGCAAACGCCCGGCTCCCCCCAACCGATCCCCTCGGGCATGGGAGGCGGGGGCTCATCGGTCGTCGAGACGAGCTTGACCGCCGCCAGGCCGAGCGGGGTCGGCCGCGCCGGACGCAGCATCGCTACCCGCGCCGTCACACCCGAGCGCCCGGCGATCCGCTCCAGGCCGGGGAGCTCGAGCTCCGCATCGAAGGCGACGTCGGTGAACCCGAGCTCGGCGTAGAACGCGAGCGAGCGCTCCATGTCGGAGACGCCGACGCCGATGTGATCGACCCCCAGCGCGAGACCTGGACGCAGCGCCTGACTCATCGACCCTCCTGAGGAATGAATGGTGCCCCCGCGACAAGTGGCGCGCGGGCCGGCCTCGCCGGGCCGGCCGGCGCAGCATAACCGCGCGTCATTTCCCTGTCCACTCTGCGAGCGAACGTACGCTTGACGAGCGGTCGCGATCCTGGTTGACTCGCGCTGTGCGCATCGGCGCGAAGCTGCCCAACAACGGCCCGCTGCCGCTGGAGCTCGGCATCCCGGCGCTCGCCCGCAGGCTCGAGCAGGCGGGCGTCGATTCGATCTGGGTCTCAGACCACGTCGTGCTTCCGCGCACGATGGAGTCGCCGTACCCGTTCGCGGCCGACGGGCGCGCGAACTGGCCCAGCGATATGCCCTACTTCGAACCGCTGATCGCGCTGGCCCTCGCGGCGGCGGCGACCGAGCGTGTCCGGCTCGGGACCGCCGTCCTCGTGCTGCCGATGCGGAACCCGGTGATGTTCGCCAAGCAGTGCGCATCGATCGACGTCGCCAGCCGGGGCAGGCTCGAACTCGGGCTCGGTGCGGGGTGGCTCAAGCGCGAATTCGAGGCGCTCGATGCCCCGTTCGCGCGGCGGGGCGCACGCCTGGCCGAATGGATCGAGATCGCCCGCGACTGCTGGACCGGAGCGCCAGAGGCGCGAAGCTCGCGGGACTACACGCTGCCGCCGGAGATCCTCTGTCTGCCGACCCCGACCCACGAGATCCCGATCCTGCTCGGCGGCCACTCGCCACGAGCGCTGGCCCGCGCCGGCGCGGTCGGCGATGGCTGGCTGCCCCAGCAGACGGCGGGGGAGTTCGACCCGGCGAAGCTCGCGGGCGAGCGGGCGCTGGTTGCCGAGGCTGCGCGGGATGCGGGCAGACGGCCGGAGAGCCTTCGTACCGTCCTGCGGATTGTCGGATCGGCCGGGCGCCTGGACGTCGTCGCCGACGCGCTCCCATCGCTCGCGCAAGCCGGCGTCGACGAGGTGATCGTCGATCTGGTTTGGGAGGACGACGACCAGGCCGACCAGATAGCGGCGCTGTCGGCCGCGACAGCGAGCGCGTGAGCGAAGCTTCGATCTCGCTCGCCGGACGCCGCGCGCTCGTCACCGGGGCCGCCAGTGGGATCGGCGCGGCGATCGCTGCCCGCTTCGCATCGGCCGGCGCGCGCGGGGTCAGTCTCGATGTCGTCGCCCCATCCTCATGGCCCACCGACTGGAAGTCGCTGATCGCCGACGTCCGCTCCGAGGAAGCTGTGGCGCGGGCATGCGCGGACGCCGCGACCAAGCTAGGCGGCGGGATCGACGTGCTGGTTGCCGCGGCTGGGATCGTGCCGCCCTGGCGTCGAGTCGACGAGCTCGACCTCGACGAGTGGGACGAAGTGTTTGCCGTCAACGTCCGCGGCATCGCGGCAACGCTCAAGCATGCCGCCCCGCTGGTGGCCGACGGCGGCGCGATCGTCGCGATCGCCTCGCTCAATTCGTGGCGCGGCGACCCCAACCTGGCGAGCTATGTGGCCAGCAAGCACGCGGTTCTGGGGATCGTGCGCTCGGCCGCGATTGACCTCGGCCGCCGCGGGATCCGAGTCAATGCGGTCGGACCGGGCCCGATCGCGACGGACGCCCTGCGCTTGCGAATTGAGCGCCGCGCGCAGGCCGGAGGCCCCGCGCTCAACGACGCCTTGGCTGCCGCCGCCGCCCAAACGAGCCTCGGCCGGATCGCGACCACCGACGACGTCGCCGGCGCGACCCTGTTCCTCGCCAGTGACCTCGCCGGTGGAATCACCGGACAGCTGCTGCCGGTCGACGGAGGGCTGCCGTGACCAACGGACTCGACCTGGACGACAAGGTCGTGCTTCTCACGGGGGCTTCCGGCGGGATCGGCAGCGTCACCGCCAGGCTGCTGCTCGAGGGTGGGGCGCGGCTCGTCGCCCAATACGGGAAGGATCGCGCCGGCGCCGAGGCAGCCTGTGCCGAAGGCTCCGCCGATCGCGTGCTGCTCGTTGAGGCGGACCTCTCGGTTGTTGGCGCCAGCCGCGAGCTGTGGCGCCATGCCCTGGCGTGGCACGGTCGCGTTGACGTCGTCATCGCCAACGCGGCAGTCGCCGTCAACCTTCCCTTCGACTCCAGTGACGCAGAGTGGGATGCCGGCTGGGAACGCACCTTCGTGGTCAACGTCGCCGAGCCGGCGAACCTGTTCCGGGCAGCCCTGCCTCATTTCGTCGAGCGCCGCCAAGGCGTGCTGATCGCAATCTCGAGTTGGGCCGCCCAGCGCGGCTCGGCACTCCCGGGGCACACCGCCTACGCCGCGTCGAAGGCGGCGCTGCAGAACGTGACTCTGTCGATCGCTCGCAACCACGCTGCCGACGGAGTGTTGGCGCACGTCGTCGCCCCAGGCATCGTCCGCACACCGATGTCGGAGATTTCCGCGGTGGCCCGCGGAGGGATCGACGCCGTCAACGCGATCCTTCCGCTCGGCGAGATGGTGCCGCCGATCGAGGTCGCGCGGCTGGTCGCCCTGCTGGCGACCGGCTCGATGCGCCACCTCGCGGGCGCCACGATCGACATCAACGGTGCCGCCAACATCCGCTGATCGGCACCGCCACGACTGCTTGACAGGCACGACCCCCTCGTGCACTATGCGCACATGCTCTCACTATCCGAGCACCGGGCTCCGTGATAGGACGACACAATGCCTGGACCTGAAGTCCTGGGGAGACCGCAGCCGATCGAACGAACCGCCGCCACGCCCGCCCCTCACATCGTCGGAGAGCCCGTCGTCGAGATCCGGGGACTCCGCAAGTCGTTCGGCTCGCACGAGGTGCTTTGTGGAATCGACCTGGAGGTGCGCGCCGGGGAGCACGTGGTGGTCTTCGGACCGTCGGGCTCCGGCAAGTCGACGCTGCTGCGGACGATCAACCTGCTTGAACAGCCGACCGACGGCTCGCTGCGGGTGCTCGGCACCGAGTACGGCCCCAGGTGTCCGCCCGGCGAGCGGCGTGGCAAGCCCCTGGAGCTGCGGCGCAACGTCGGCATGGTCTTTCAGCAGTTCAACCTGTTCTCGCATCTGACGGCGCTCGAGAACGTCGCGCTGCCATTGCGCGCGGTGCGTCGGGCCAGGCGTGGCGAGGCCGACGAGCGAGCCGCGCTCGCACTCCGCCGAGTCGGCCTGTTACGCCACGCCGGTCACTTCCCGCGCGAGATGTCAGGCGGCCAGCAGCAGCGGGTCGCGATCGCCCGTGCGCTCAGCCTGGATCCGAAGATCATGCTGTTCGACGAGCCGACATCGGCACTCGACGCCGAACTCGTCGGCGAGGTGCTCGCCGTAATGCGCGAGCTCGCCGTGGGTGGCATGACGATGGTCATCGTCACCCACGAGCTCGGATTCGCACGCGAGATTGGTGACCTGAACGTGTTCATGGACGATGGGCTGATCGTCGAATCGGGGGATCGCACTCTGTTCGACACGTGCCTCAACCCGCGACTCCAGAGGTTCGTGGCGGCAGTCCTATGACGGTCTTCGCGGTCGCACTCGACTGGAGTTACGTGTGGTCAAGCCGCGGCGCGCTGCTACACGGCCTGCTCGTCGCCGTCGAGGTCTCCGCGCTCGCGCTCGCGATCTCGGTGGTCGTGGGGCTGTTGCTGGCGCTCGCGCGAATGTCGCGGCCGCCGCTCACGTGGCTGGCGACCGCGTACATCAACATCTTCCGCGGTGTCCCGGTGATCGTGACCGCGCTATGGGTGTTCTTCGGCGTCTCGGAGGCCACCGGCATCAACTTCTCGGTGTTCGTGGCGGGGGTGGCGTCGCTCTCGCTGCTGTACTCGGCGTTCATCTCCGAGATCTACCGGTCTGCGCTGGAGGCGGTCCCGCGTGGCCAGCGGGAGGCGGGGCTCGCCCTCGGGATGGCGCGGATCCGGATCTTCGGGTCGGTGGTCCTCCCGCAGGCGACCAAGATCGCGATACCCAACATCGGAAGCATGCTGATCGGGATGATCAAGGACACCTCGGTGCTGTTCGTGATCGGCACAACCGAGGTGGTCGCGACCGTCCAGAACCTCGGGGCCAGCAGCTACCAGTACTTCACCCTTTACACCGCGGCGGCGATTCTCTATGTCGCAGTCGCATTCATCGTCGACTTCACGTTCCGGACGATCGAGAAGACGATGGAGACGCCGCCGCACGGTTTACTCGCGCGGGCGGCAACGAGCCGGCGCCGACGCCGCGTCGAGGCAGTCGCGGCGCGATTCGAGGCCGGCTAGTAGGCGCCGTGATTTGCAGCGGCAGCCACATACCCAGGTACGGGTCGCAGCAGTGTCATTACAAATTAGAGGGGAGCAGGAGCAATGTTACAGATGAGTAGATTGATTGGGGTGCTGGGAGTCGCCGCAGCCTGCGGTTGCACAGCGTTGGTTCTCGGGCTGACCGCGACCGCAAGTTCGGCGGCGAGCAGCACCGCGCCTCCGGGTCTGATGTCGCAGGGCACCCTGACCGTCGGCATGAGCCTTCAGTTCAAGCCGGAGATGTACATCAAGAACGGCAAGCCGGCCGGTTATGACGTCGATCTGCTGAACAAGCTGGCCGCGTACGCGCACGTCAAGCTGAACATCCAGAACCTGGCCTTCACCGGCTTGATCCCGGGTCTGCAGACCAAGAAGTTCGACCTCGTTTCAGTCGGGTTGTCACCGACGCCCGCCCGGAAGAAGGTCATCAGCTTCACCAAGGCCTACGTGCCGTACGTCCAGGTCGTCGGTATCCCCGCGAAGGACGCCAAAACGGTCACAAGCATCGCCGCGCTGAACAAGCCAGGAAACGTGATCACGGCACTGCTGGGTTCGACGGCTCAGGACAAGGCAAAGCAGGTCTTCCCGAAGGCCAAGATCCAGGCGCTGTCAGATCAGAACTCTGACTTCTCGCTGGTCGCCACCGGTCGCGCCAACGCGATCGTGGTCGAGGATTACCTGCTGGCGCAATACAGCAAGGCCAACCCTGGGAAGTTGGTCCAATCGAAGATCAAGCCGCTCGACGTGCAGTATGGGTCGTACGCGGTTCAGAAGGGCAACACCGCGCTGATCAGCTACCTGAACAAGTTCCTCTGCACCGAGAGCAAGAACGGGACGCTGGAGAAGCTCTACAAGAAGGACTTCGGCACGAAGACCTTCGTGGGCGTTCCCGCCTGCTGACATGACGCTCCCGCGCGCGACGACAGACGTGCTCGTCGTCGGCGGCGGGCCCGCGGGACTGGCGGCGGCCACGAAAGTGGCCGCCGCCGGCCTTTCGGTGACACTCGTCGATGAGCGCGTCACCCTCGGGGGGCAGATCTACAAACGTATGGGCCCCGGCTTCGAGGTTGACGACCCACGCGCGATCGGCCGCGAGTACTTGGCCGGCCGCGATCTGATCGCGCTGACCGCTGCGACCGGGGTGAACGTGCGCCTGCGGACCGCAGTCCTTGACCTCGACGGCCTCGTCGCGACCGTCTGCGAAGACGAGGCGCGGGTCTCCACGATCGAAGCTCGGCGGATCATCCTCGCTCCGGGTGCCTATGACCGTCCCGTCGCCTTTCCCGGCTGGACGCTGCCCGGGGTGCTGACTGCCGGAGGCGCTCAAACACTGGTCAAGACCCAGCGAGTACTGCCGGGCCGGCGGATCGTCTTCGCGGGCAGCGGTCCGGTCGCATTGGCGTTCCCCGCACAACTTCACCACGACGGCGCGCAGATCGAGCTGATCTGCGAGGCCGGCCCGCCGCCCGGCGCGCGCGACATCGCGGCGATGATCGGAGCCGCACGCGGCAACGGCTCGCTGCTGCGCGACGCGGCGAGCTACCGGCTGGCGCTCGCCCGTGCTCGGATCCCTCTGCGCTACCGGCGGATCGTCGTCGCCGCCGAGGGTGACGGTCGCGTCGAGGCGGTCGTCCACGCCGCCGTTGACGACGGCTGGCGCGTGATCGCCGGAACCGAGGAACGGGTCGAGTGCGACACACTCTGTCTCGGATACGGCTTCCTGCCATCGGTCGAGCTCCTGAGACTCGCCGGTTGCGAGATCGGCGAAGACGAGGATCGCGGCGGTGCCGTCGCCCGCCTCGACGAGTGGATGCGCACGACTGTGCCGGGCATCTCGGCCGCCGGGGACGGGACCGGCGTCGAGGGCTCGCTCGTCGCCGTCGACGAGGGTCGGCTTGCCGCCCTCGGCGTCGCGCTCGAACTCGGCTCCCTGGCGCCGGCCCAGGTCGAGCCCGAGGCTGCGGCGTTGCGCACGCGCCTGTCGCGTCGACGGGCATTCCGGGCCGCGCTCTCTCGCATGCACCGGGTCGGCCCCGGCATCTACGAGCTCGCCGGCCCGGAGACGATCATCTGTCGCTGCGAGGAGGTGACCGTCGCGACGCTCGAACCTGCGCTGACGGCCTCTGCCGACCTCGCGACCGTGAAGGCATTGACACGGGCGGGCATGGGCATGTGCCAGGCCCGTAACTGTGGACGGACTGTGTCAGCGCTTATCGCTGCCCGGCACGACCAACCGATCGGCGCCGTCGCCTCGGCGACGCCGCGACTCCCGGCCCGCCCGGTGCCGATTGCCGCAGTCGCCGACGATTCGATCGAAGACCATGGCTTCTTCACATCGCCCGCCAAGCTACCGTCCTGACGCTCCGGTCGCCTGGCTGCCGTTGACGGAAACCAACGCGGCGCTCCCGAGCGAGACCGACGTACTCGTTGTCGGCGGCGGCGTGATCGGCTGTGCCCTGGCTTACTACCTCGCACGGGCGAACGTCGCGGCGACCCTGCTCGAGCGCGGCGAGCTCAACCGCGAGGCGTCGGGCACCAACGCCGGGAGCTTCCACCTGCAGATCGCGATCCACCAGCTGACCGGACTCGAAGTCGATACCGTCGCCGATCGCCTGTTGCCCGAGATCCGGCTCTACGTCGAGGGCGCGAGGCTGTGGCATGAGCTCGAGGCCGAGCTCGAGGGCTCGGTCGAGATGCATGTCACCGGTGGGCTGATGGTGGCAGAGACCGACACCGAACTGGCGCTGCTGCATGCCAAGCGACGGATCGAGCACGACGCGGGGCTCGAGACCCACGTGCTCGAGGGTGAGGAACTGCGGTCATTCGCGCCGTATCTGGCCCCCGATCTTGTCGGCGCGAGCTACTGCCCGCTCGAGGGTCACGCCAACCCGCTGCTGGCGGCGCCACTGTACGCTCTCCGCGCCTCGCAGGCGGGTGCTGCAATCCGCACCCACGCGGCCGTCACCGCGATTGAGCGGCAGGACGGTGGCGGCTTCACGGTCCGGACCGGCCGCGGCACGATCCGGGCCGCCCGTATCGTCAACGCCACGGGTGCCTGGCTCAATCAGGTGGCTGGGCTGGTGGGGCTGTGCCATCCGATGCGGCGCGAGGGACTCCACGTCAACGTGACCGAGCCGCGCGAGCGGCTATTGACGCCGCTGGTGCAGCACATCGGCCGCCGGCTGACACTCAAGCAATCATCCAACAACACCTTCATCATCGGCGGCGGGTGGCCGGCACGCGCACTCGGGTCCGCAGGCCGCTACCAGACCGTCTGGGAAAGCACCGCCGGGAATACGGCCGTCGCCCGGCGTGTGGTGCCGGCGCTCGCCGACGTGAGACTCCTGCGCACATGGTCGGGCGCGATCGCCTTCACCGAAGACCTATCGCCACTGGTCGGCGAGTCCCAGTTCGGTTCCGGGGTACTTCACCTGCATGGCCACGACGGGCTTTACGCTGGGACCATTGATGGCGAGGATGCTGGCCGAGACGATCGTCAGGCCGATCGCCGCGTCGCCGCTGCCCCGTGAGTTTGCCCCCGATCGAGCGCCCGACTCGGTACCGGCGCCCATGTAATGTCGTGAGTCAGGAATTGGGGTACAGGATGGGTGATGGATGGGCGTGGCTGGGCGCGTCCAGACGCGCCCAGACTGCATGCGAATTTCTGACTCAGGACACAACTAGGAGGACCAGATGGATCGCAATGACGTCTCCTGGCAGGGGTATTGGGTGGCATGCCCAACCCCCTATGGGGAGAATGGAGAGCTCAGACTGGACCTGCTGGAAGCGCTGCTCGAGCACTACATCGAGCACGGCATCCACGGCGCCTTCGTCAACGGCACGACCGGCGAGTGGTTCTCCCAAACCCACGACGAACGCCGACTGGTCGCCGAGACCGCGATCAAACACGTCTCGCGGCGGATCCCGGTGGTGATCGGCTGCACCGACTACACGGCAAGATCGGTGATCGAGCTCGCGGAGCACGCGATGACGGCGGGCGCCGACGGCGTCGGCGCGAGCGCTCCCGCCTACAGCCGTCCACTCGACGATGAGATCGTCGCGTTCTTCGAGGACATCGCTGTGGCGCTGCCGCAGGCGCCGGTGATGATCTACAACTGGCCGCCCGGCACCAACGTCGACATCGGCCCCACGCTTGCTTCACGGCTCGTCGAGATCGATCCGATCGTCGCGCTCAAGGACAGCACGGGGAACTTCGAGCAGTTCGTCGAAACGACGCGGACGGTCGTTGACCGCGTCCGTGTTCTGGGCCCGTTCATGTCCACAGCCGGCTACGCGACGCTCAGGGAGGTCGGCGGCGACGGCTTCATCGGTGGCGGCGCGATCCTCGACGACGACGACCCGCGCTTCTGGGAGGCACATTGGAGCGGAGACAGTGACTACTGTCAGGCACATGCTGCCCGGACCGACAGGATCTTCGAGAAACTGTGGCTGCCGGGCGGGTGGCGCGGGCGCTTCGGCCACTATCAGAGCCAACTGAAGGCGATCATGGCGATGATCGGCCAGCCGGGCGGGACCGTGCGCCGGCCGAGGCTGCCCGTCACAGATCCCGACCTGCTTCGCGAGCTCCGCCAGATCCTGGTCGACGAGCAGATTCTGGTGCCGGAGGCGGCCGCCATCCCTGGGACGGTGGCGTGAATCGAGTCGCGTTACCAGCCGGTGTTCGCCGCGGCGCCGCCGTGACCGTGACGGTCGACGGCGAGCCCGTTCAGGCTCATCTGGGTGAGACGATCGCAGCCGCGCTGCTCGCGCGCGGGAGGTCGCCGGCGTTGCGGACGACGCTCGGCGGCAGCCCGCGCGGCCTCTATTGCGGGATGGGTGTCTGCTTCGAATGTCTGGTGATAGTCGACGGCGTCCCGAACACGCGGGCCTGCGTGACCTGGGTACGCAATGGGATGGAAATCCGCCAAATGAACGGACTGGCGGGGGAGACCGAGCGAAAGGAGAGTGCTGATGCTCCAGGTGAGTAGTTTGTCGGAGGCGGTGGGGCCGCTCGTCCGCGAGGACCTCTACATCGAAGGCCGCTGGACTCACGGTGACGGCGCGCCCGTGGCGGTCCACAACCCCTCTAGCGGCGACCTGCTCGCCTCGGTCGCGAGCGCATCGGCGCCGCAGGTCGAGCTGGCAATCGCGGCTGCCAAACGCGCGCTACGGGACTGGTCGCGGCTGCTGGCCAAGGAGCGTGCCGCAATTCTGCGGCGCTGGTACGAGCTGATCGTCGAGCACGCCAATGAGCTCGCCCGGATCGTCACCGCCGAGCAGGGCAAGCCGCTCGCGGAAGCTCGCGGCGAGGTGATCTACGGCGCCGGCTTCATCGAGTGGTTCGCCGAGGAGGCCAAGCGCGGCTACGGCGACGTGGTCCCGACCAACGTCGAGGATCGGCGCATCGTCGTGATCAAGCAGCCGATCGGCGTCTGCGCGGCGATCACGCCGTGGAATTTCCCATCGGCGATGATCCTGCGCAAGGCCGGTCCGGCGCTTGCGGCCGGCTGCACGATGGTGCTGAAGCCGGCCAGCGAAACCCCTCTGTCGGCGCTCGCGCTGGCGCAGCTGGCAGACCAGGCAGGGATTCCGGCCGGAGTCTTCAACGTCGTCCACGGAGATCCCGTCGAGGTCGGCGCGGTGCTGACCTCGCACCCCGACGTGCGAGCGCTGACCTTCACCGGCTCGACCGTCGTCGGCAAGCTGCTGGCGGCGCAGTGCGCGGGAACCGTCAAGCGCGTGCTGCTCGAGCTCGGGGGCAACGCCCCCCTGATCGTCTTCGACGACGCGGACATCGAGCTGGCGATCGCCGGCGCGATGGCCTCCAAGTTCCGCAACACGGGCCAGACGTGCGTCTGCGCGAACCGCATCCTCGTGCAGTCGGGGATCCATGACGCGTTCGTCCAGCGGCTGACCGAGGCCACCGCCGCGCTGACAGTCGGCGACGGCTATGAGCCAGATGTCGCCCAGGGGCCGCTGATCACCGAGGAGGCCGTGGAGAAGGTGGAGCATCACGTCGCCGACGCGCTGGCGCAGGGCGCCCAGATCGAGGTCGGAGGGCAGCGCCACGCCCGTGGCGGTACGTTCTACGAGCCAACCGTTGTGACCGGCGCCAAGCCGGAGATGTTGCTCGCTCAGGAGGAGACGTTCGGCCCACTCGCAGCCGTCTTCCGGTTCGAAACCGAAGCCGACGCGCTGGCGCTCGCCAACGACACGGCCTCCGGGCTGTCGGCGTATTTCTTCACCCGCGACCTGGCGCGCGCCTGGCGGGTCGGCGAGGAACTCGAGTTCGGAGTTGTCGGTATCAACACCGGCGTGATCTCTTCCGAGGCCGCGCCGTTCGGCGGCGTCAAGGAGTCGGGGCTGGGCCGCGAAGGCTCACGTCACGGACTCGATGACTACCTGGAGCTGAAGTATCTCTGCTTCGAGGGGATTTCGTGACCGCCCGGACGGTCGATGGTCACGCGGCCACCCCTAGCGCCTCGTCCACGGGGACGTAGGGGACTCCTGCGGCCTCCGCGACCGGCGCGTACGTGACCTGCCCGGCCGCGACGTTGACCCCCCGCTTCAGCCCGCGGTTGTCGGCAACGGCGTCGGCGACGCCGTGGGTGGCGAGGTCGATGACGTAGGGCATCGTCGCGTTGGTCAACGCGTAGGTCGAGGTGATCGGAACCGCGCCGGGCATGTTGGTGACGCAGTAGTGAGTGATCCCGTCGACCTCGTAGGTCGGGTTTGTATGTGTCGTCGGCCGCGAGGTCTCAAAGCAGCCTCCCTGGTCGATCGAGACGTCGACCAATACTGCTTGGGGCTTCATCAATTGCAGCTGGCGGCGGCTGATCACGTGTGGCGCCTTGGCACCGGTGACCAGTACGGCTCCGATCACGAGATCGACCGACGGAAGTTGCTCCTCGATCGTCAGGGTGGTCGCAAAGCACGTGTCGGCGCGCCCGTTGAAGGCGATGTCCAGCTCCCGCAGCCGGTCGATCGACCGGTCGAACACGTTGACCGTCGCCTCCATACCGAGTGCGATGAAGGCAGCATTCATCCCGACGACCCCGCCGCCGATGATCATCACGTTCGCAGCCGACACCCCCGGTACACCGCCGAGCAAGATCCCGCGGCCGCCGAGCGGCTTCTCGAGCATGAATGCACCGGCCTGTGTGGCGATCTTGCCGGCGACTTCGGACATCGGCGCCAGCAGCGGCAACCTCCCCCGCGTGTCCTCGACCGTCTCGTAGGCGACGCAGGTCGCACCCGAGCGCATCAGCGCCCGGGTCAGCTCGACGTCCGCCGCCAGATGCAGGTAGGTGAACAGCAGATGACGCGGCTCGAGCATCTCGACCTCGCCAGGCTGCGGCTCCTTGACCTTGACGATCATCTCCGCCTCCCCGAACAAGCTCGCGGCATCGGGAACGATCACCGCACCCTGTGCGATGTATGCCTCGTCGGCGATCGCCGAGCCAAGCCCGGCGCCCCGCTCGACGAGGACCTCGTGGCCCGCGTCAACGAGTTCCCGGACACCCGCCGGGGTCAGCGCCACCCGGTACTCGTCGACCTTGATCTCGCTCGGGACTCCAACTCTCACTCCAACTCCCTTCCTCCCCTATTAGCGGCTGCTTCTCGCCCGGTGACCGGACCGTCAGGCGCCCGCGAGGTTCATACGCTCGCCTGCCTCTGTCAACACCGACCGCAGCACCGACTCGATCTCCGCAAACTGCTCGGGTCCCGCGATCAGCGGCGGCGACAGCTGGACCACCGGATCGCCGCGGTCGTCCGCCCGGCAGATCAGTCCGCGCCGGTACAGCTCCGAGGACAGGAAGCCACGCAACAGCGTCTCAGACTCCTCAGCGCTGAACGACTCCTTGGTCTCCTTGTTCTTGACCAGTTCGACCGCCTGGAAGTAGCCGGCACCGCGAACATCGCCGACGATCGGCAGGTCGAGCAGCGTCTCCAGAGTCGCCCGGAACTCCGCCTCGTGCGCGCGAACGTTGTCGATCACGCCCTCGGCCTCGAACGCGTCGAGGTTGGCGAGCGCCACGGCGGCCGACACGGGGTGCCCGCCGAACGTGAAGCCGTGGACGAAGCTGCTGGCTCCGTGCTGGAACGGCTCGGCGATCCTGTCCGAGACAATCACCGCGCCCATCGGCGCATATGCGCTCGTCAACCCCTTGGCGGTCGTGATGATGTCGGGGACGTAGTCGTAGCGTTGGGCGCCGAACCATTCGCCGAGACGGCCCCAGGCGCAGATGACCTCATCGGAGATGAGCAGGACTTCGTATTCGTCGCAGATCTCGCGAACGCGCTGGAAGTAGCCGTCCGGCGGGGTCAGACACCCGCCGCCGTTCTGGACCGGCTCCAGGATCACCGCGGCCACCGTGTCGGGCCCCTCGAACTCGATTCTGTCCTTGACCGCCTCGGCGAGGTCGGCCGGGTCCATGCGCGTTGGCAGCCGGTACAGATTCGTATTGGGGACGTGGCAGCCGCCGGGGGTGAGGGGCTCAAACAGCTCCCGCAAGCTGGTGATCCCGGTCGCCGAAAGGGCGCCAAGGCTGGTGCCGTGGTAGGCGATCTCACGCGCGATCACCTTGGTCTTGTTCGGGTGGCCGGTCACTTTGTGGTACTGACGGGCGAGCTTGAGCGCCGACTCGACGGCCTCGCTGCCGCCGCTGGTGAAGAACACCCGATTGAGATCGCCGGGCGCGAGCGACGCTATCCGGGTGGCAAGCTCGATCGCGCGGGGGTGTGCGTAGGACCAGTTCGTGAAGAAGGCAAGCTCCTTGGCCTGGTCGGCTGCAGCTTGGGCGATATCGGCGCGGCCGTGGCCGATGTTCGTGCAGAACAACGACGAGAGGCCGTCCAGGTAGCGCTTACCGTGCTCGTCCCAGACATAGCAGCCCTCGCCGCGGACGATGATCGGGATCTCGTGATCATCGTCGTAGGAGCCCATCCGGCTGAAGTGCAGCCACAGGTGGCGACGCGCCTGCTCCTGCAGGGTGGCCTCCCGTGTCTCAGTGGCGTTGCTGGTAATCGTGGACATTTCAGTACTCCTAGCTGTTCGTCTACGCGAAGCGTATAAGCGCAACGTGGTCCGGGTCGACCTGGCCTTTAGCGCGGGAGCGCCCGTTCGCCGAGCCTGGGTCACATGCTAGGCGTCAACAGCCCGAGTGTCGCCGCGTAGTGAAGCCGGCGGCTCCCGTAGGCGATCGCGCCCACGCCGACCGCGGCCCCATCTGGTGCCAGACATTCGAGCAGCAGGAACCCATGTTCGCTGAGCTGGCGCTCCTGCCCGTCGCGCGAGATGTGGTAGTGCAGCAGCGAGTAATCCTCCGCCGGGGTGTTGAGGATTGCGTACCCGTATTCGCGCTCCTGCAGACCACCGAGGCGAGCACGGTTGGATAGCCCACGAGGCAGCCTCGCCAGCCGCGGAATCGCGCGCAACGGGTTCAGCCCGAGGCGCAGGCCAGGTGGCGCCACCAGCGACTCGCATCCGAGGTTATGCGAGGAGAAGATCAGCATGCCGCCAGGTGAGACGACTCGTCGCAGCCGCTGAAGCAGTAGCTGTCGCTGGGAATCCCCCAGCAGGTCGACCTCGGCATGTCCGGCGACGACCGCGTCGAACTGGCCGTCTTCGAAGGACTCGAGATCGCGGATGTCCCGCTCCAGAAACCTTGCCGTCGGATGCAGCGACCGGCACAGCTCGACGGTTGGGGTCGAGCGCCCCAACCCGATCAACGACTGCGACTGGGCGGCGAGCCACGCCGTCAGCCGGTCGCCACGCGAACCGAGCTCGAGGACCGCTCCCGACAGCGCGCGGCGGTACCGGACCAGCAGGGTCTGCTCGCCGACCCCGAGCTGTCGTCGCGTCCGGCGACGAGCCTGCCGCCGGCTCGGCCAGTGGTGGGCGTTGACCGTCTCGACCGAGGGCCGGGCGACGGCGGTGCGGATCGACAGCTCATCCATGGTGCACCATTAACGCGGGAGCGAGCCGTTTGTCGCGGCTGATTCGACGGGCGAAACGGAACGTCTACCTGGAGTACAAGTGACGCCTGTCCGGGCCAGTCATCCAGCTAGATGACTGGCCCGATGACAACCGTCTACTCGATTTCGGAGTGTCCGTTCTCCTCAGCCGGTGGGATCTCGAGGTCGGCGAACTCGTCGACGAAGCCGAACGAGGACCCGCCGACATTGCCGATCTCCTCCAGATCGGAGAGGTCAGCCTGGAGCCCACCGAAGCCGCCGAGCGTGTCGGCGTCTGAGAGACCCAGCTCGGCCGCGAGATCATCGTGGTCGAGCAGGCCGACCTCGTCGATCCCACGGGGCAGCGGCTCCGCCGGCTCGATCTCGATCCGGCGATAGCGCTTGAGGCCCGTCGCGGCGGGGATCAGCTTGCCGATGATCACGTTCTCCTTGAGGCCGTTGAGCCGATCGACCTTGCCCTCGAGGGCGGCATCGGTCAGCACCTTGGTCGTCTCCTGGAAGGAGGCCGCCGACAGGAACGAGTCCGTGTTCAGCGACGCCTTGGTGATCCCGAGGATGATCTCCTCGGCCTGGGCGGACTCGCCGCCCTCGTCCATCACCTTGGCGTTGATCCGCGCGTACTCGTGGCGGTCTACGTACTGGCCCGGCAGCAGGTCGGTGTCGCCCTTCTGGTCGACCCGCACCTTCTTCATCATCTGGCGCACGATCAGCTCGATGTGCTTGTCGTTGATGTCGACGCCCTGGGACTTGTAGACCTCCTGCACCTCGCGAACGAAGTACAGCTCGGTCTCGGTGCGACGCTCCTCCGGGGTCTTGCCGCCATGGGCGAGAATCTCATGCGGATACAGCGAGCCCTCGTTGAGCGGCTTGCCGACCTCGATCTTCTCGCCGTGTCGGACATACAGCAGGGTCCGGCGCGGGAACGAGTAGCGGTGCTCCTCGCCGGCCGAGTCGGTGATCACGACCGTGACCGCCTTTTCG
Organism: uncultured Solirubrobacterales bacterium; assembly: GCA_963805095.1. Taxonomy (GTDB): domain Bacteria; phylum Actinomycetota; class Thermoleophilia; order Solirubrobacterales; family Solirubrobacteraceae; genus Palsa-465. The sequence goes on along the minus strand of CAWDSW010000002.1, from coordinate 691,444 downwards.
CCCTCCTCGAGCGATACGGTCCCGGAGACCTCGGCGATCTTCGCGAGGCCCTTGGGCTTGCGCGCCTCGAACAGCTCGACGACGCGCGGCAGACCGTGCGTGATGTCCGCGCCGGCGACGCCGCCGGTGTGGAATGTCCGCATCGTCAGCTGCGTGCCCGGCTCGCCGATCGACTGCGCCGCGACGATGCCGACCGCGTCGCCGATCTGCGCGACCTTGCCGGTTGCCATCGAACGGCCGTAGCAGGCCTGGCAGACCCCCGTGGGCGCCTCGCACTTCAGCACGGACCGGACGGGCACCGTGACCACGATCCCCTTGCCCGCGTCTTCGGCGAACGACTCGACCAGGTCAGCCGAGCTCGGCGCGATCGATCTCGACTCCCTTCTCGACGATCACGCGGCCGCGCTTGGTTGCGATCTGCTCTGCGGCGATCCGGCCGACCAGGTTGCCGTTCGGCTCGCCGGTCGGTCGCGGCTGCCGGGTCCCCGGGTCGATCTCGGTGCTCGAGAACCGGCATCTCGATGTACTCCGCTGGTGCCGCAGTCGTCCTGGCGGATGATCACGTCCTGTGCGACGTCGACCAGACGCCGCGTCAGGTAGCCAGAGTCGGCGGTACGCAGCGCCGTGTCGGCCAGGCCCTTGCGGGCACCGTGCGTCGAGATGAAGTACTCGAGCACGTCCAGACCCTCCATGAAGTTGGACTTGATCGGACGCTCGATGATCTCGCCCTTCGGATTCGCCATCAGACCGCGCATACCGGCCAGCTGTCGAATCTGCTGGAACGAGCCACGTGCACCCGAGTTGGCCATCATGAAGATCGGGTTGAGCTCGTCGAGGTGGTCGACCATCGCCTTGGCGACCTTGTCGGTCGCCTCGTTCCACAGCCGAGTGACCGCCTCGTGACGCTCCTCCTGATCCATCTCGCCGTTGTTGTACTGCTCGTCGATCTCGGCCAGCATGCTCGTCGTAGCGGGCAAGGATCTCCGACTTGTTCGGCGGCGTCTGGACGTCGTTCTTGGAGACGGTCACACCCGCCTGGGTGGCGTAGTGGAAGCCGATGTCCTTGAACGCGTCGAGCACCTGCTAGATCGACGCGGCCCCGTAGTACTGCACGAGGTCGTCGACCAGCCTGGTCGTGTCCTTCTTCTTCATCGAGCGGTTGACGAACTCGTAGCTTCTCGGGTCGAACTGCTCGCCGATCGCCTCGCCGAGGGCCCGCTCGATCTTGTCGTTGTAGATGATCCGCCCGACCGTCGTCAGGACGTGGCCGCCCTCACGCCCGCGCGGACGGAACTCGGCGAGGTCGTGGAGCTTGACGACGCCATGCTCGTAGGACCACTCCGCCTCCTGGGCGGTGCGGAACACGTGCGGTGTCGGCTCGTGCGTGGCCGGGTCGATCTTGGCGAGATCCTTCTCGTCCAGGCCGTAGGTCAGGTAGTAGGCGCCCAGCACCATGTCCTGGGCCGGAGTCGCCAACGGCGCTCCGTGCGCGGGGGACAGGATGTTGTTGGCAGACAACATCAGAATCCGAGCCTCGGCCTGTGCCTCTGCGCGACAGCGGTAGGTGCACGGCCATCTGGTCGCCGTCGAAGTCGGCGTTGAAGGCGTGGCAGACCAACGGATGAACCTGGATCGCCTTGCCCTCGACCAGCACCGGCTCGAACGCCTGGATCCCCAGACGGTGGAGCGTCGGCGCGCGGTTGAGTAGCACCGGATGCTCGTGGATGACCTCCTCGAGCACGTCCCAGACCTCGGGGATCATCGAGTCGACCATCTTCTTGGCCGCCTTGATGTTCTGCGCGGACTTGCGCTCGACCAGTCGGGCCATGATGAACGGCTTGAACAGCTCCAGCGCCATCAGCTTCGGCAGACCGCACTGGTGCAGCCGCAGCCACGGACCCGACACGATCACCGAGCGGCCCGAGTAGTCGACGCGCTTGCCGAGCAGGTTCTGGCGGAACCGGCCCTGCTTGCCCTTGAGCATGTCGCTGAGCGACTTCAGCGGACGGTTGCCCGGACCGGTCACCGGCCGGCCGCGGCGGCCATTGTCGAACAGTGCGTCGACGGCCTCCTGCAGCATCCGCTTCTCGTTGTTGACGATGATCTCCGGCGCGCCGAGGTCCAGCAGCCGCTTCAGGCGGTTGTTGCGGTTGATCACGCGGCGGTAGAGATCGTTGAGGTCGGAGGTCGCGAAGCGGCCACCGTCGAGCTGCACCATCGGCCGCAGTTCTGGCGGAATCACCGGGACGGCCTCGAGGATCATCATCTCCGGCTTGTTGCCGGAGTTGATGAACGCGGTCACGACCTTCAGCCGCTTGACGGCGCGGGCCTGCTTCTGACCCTTGGCCGTCTTGACCTGGTCCTGCAGATCTGCGGACTCGGCGTCGAGGTCGACCTGCTGGAGCAGGTCGCGCACGGCCTCGGCGCCCATGCCACCGCGGAAGTACTCGCCAAAGCCGTACGGTGAACCGAACCGGTCCTTGAGCTCGCGGAACAGGGTCTCGTCGTTGACGACGTCCTTGGCCTTCATCGACTTGAACAGATCCCAGACCTGGCGGATCCGCTCGGCGGCGTCCTCCATGTAGGCCTCGGTGTCGTCGATGTCTGCCTGGAAGCTCTTGCGGATGCTCCTTGAGCAGCTTCTCGCGCTCCTCCTCCGACAGCTTGGCGACGTTGACCTCGAGCGTTTCCGCCCACAGGTGGTCGTCGTCGGAGAAGTCGCGGGAGGTCTTTGCGGTCTCCAGGAAACGGACCCGGCGTTCAAGCGACTCGTTCAGCTCGAGCAGCCGCTCTTCCTTCTCGGCCGCGTAGCTGTCCAGCGTCTTGTTGACCTCGACCTCCAGCGCCTCGAGGTCGCGCTCGCGCGCCTCGTCATCGACCCAGGTCACCATCGAGGCCGCGAAGTACAGGACCTTCTCGAGTTCCTTCGGGGCCATGTCCAGCAGGTAGCCGATCCGGCTCGGGACGCCCTTGAAGAACCAGATGTGGGAGACGGGGGCAGCCAGGTCGATGTGGCCCATGCGCTCGCGCCGGACCTTCGACCGGGTCACCTCGACGCCGCAGCGCTCGCAGACGATTCCCTTGTATCGGACTCGCTTGTACTTGCCGCAGTAGCACTCCCAGTCCTTCGTCGGCCCGAAGATGCGCTCGCAGAACAACCCGTCCTTCTCAGGCTTGAGCGTGCGGTAGTTGATCGTCTCTGGCTTGGTGACCTCGCCGGAGCTCCAGGAGCGGATCTGCTTCGAGGAGGCGAGGCCGATTTCGATTGCGTCGAAGTTATTGATGTCAATCACGTGAGTTCCTTGCCTCGTCTCTTTACGCCTCGTCTTCTTCCAGCACACCCTCGGCTTCGCCGGGCCCGACGTCGCCTTCCAGCATCGGATCAGCATCCGCGGCGAAGTCCTCAGCCTCGAGGTCCTCGCCGGGCTCCAGATCCTCCGCCTCGTCCTCGACCTCTTCGGCTGACGCCTCGACCGTCTCGCCCTCGTGCTCGGTCGTCTCGTCGGCGGCCGCTCCATCTGTGGCGCGAACGCCGCTGAGATCGATCCCGAGTTCCTCGGCCGCGCGCAGGAGGTCATCGTCCTCCTCGCGCATCTCGGCCCGCTCGCCCTCCTCGGAGACGACGTTGACGTCGAGCGCCAGCGACTGCATCTCCTTCAGCAGGACCTTGAACGACTCGGGGATCGACGGCTCGGCGATGTTCTCGCCCTTGACGATCGCCTCGTAGGCCTTGACGCGCCCGACAGTGTCGTCGGACTTGATCGTCAGCATCTCCTGGAGGGTGTAGGCGGCGCCGTACGCCTCGAGCGCCCAGACCTCCATCTCGCCGAACCGCTGGCCGCCGAACTGGGCCTTGCCGCCCAGTGGCTGCTGGGTGACGAGGCTGTAGGGGCCGGTCGAACGGGCGTGGATCTTGTCGTCGACCAGGTGGTGGAGCTTGAGGATGTACATGTAGCCGACCGTCACCTTCTGGGCGAACGGCTGCGCCGGTGCGTCCGTTGAACAGCTGGACCTTGCCGGAGGCCTGCTCGCCCGGACGACGGCTCTTGTCGACGTCCATGCGGATCCTGCCCTTGTGCTCGTCCTGCCAGCGCACCAGCGCTTCATCGACGTCAGTCACGGTCGCACCGTCGAACACCGGCGTGGAGACGTAGACCTTGGCGCGGCGCCGTCGGTCGCCGTTGCGCAGCCGTCACGGTTGCCTCGCTGCGGGCAACGGAACCGTCCTGGTACCAGCCGTTGCGCCGCCACCCAGCCGAGGTGCGTCTCCAGGATCTGGCCGAGGTTCATCCGGCTCGGCACGCCGAGCGGGTTGAGGATCACGTCGACGGGGGTGCCGTCCTCCAGGAACGGCATGTCCTGGATGTCGACGATCTTCGAGATGACGCCCTTGTTGCCGTGGCGTCCGGCGAGCTTGTCGCCCTCGGAGATCTTGCGCTTCTTGGCGACGAACACGCGGACCAGGTCGTTGACGCCCGGCGGCAGATCGTCGCCCTCGTCACGGCTGAAGGTCTTGACGTCGATCACGACGCCGCCCTCACCGTGCGGCACCTTCAGCGAAGTGTCACGGACCTCACGCGCCTTCTCCTTGAAGATCGCGCGGATCAGCTTCTCCTCCGCGGTCAGCTCGGTCTCGCCCTTGGGCGTGACCTTGCCGACGAGCAGGTCGCCCGACTGAACCTCGGCACCGATCCGGACGATGCCGCGGTCGTCGAGGTTGCGCAGCGACTCCTCCGAACGGTTCGGGATGTCGCGGGTGATCTCCTCGTCGCCGAGCTTGGTCGTCCGGGCGTCGATCTCGTACTCCTCGATGTGGATCGAGGTGAGCTCATCGTCCTGGACGAGCCGCTTCGAGAGGATGATCGCGTCCTCGAAGTTGTAGCCCTCCCACGACATGAAGGCGACCAGCAGGTTCTTGCCGAGCGCCATCTCACCCATGTCGCTGGCCGATCCGTCGGCCAGCACGGCGCCGTCGACGACCTCGGTGCCGACGTCGATGATCGGCTTCTGGTGGATCAGCGTGCCCTGGTTGGAGCGCATGAACTTGTGCAGCGCATACTCGTCCTGGCCGCCGTCCTTCTCGTCGACGACGATCTTCTCGGCGTCGACGTAGGAGACCACGCCCTCGCCACCAGCGAGCACCACGTCACCGGTGTCGATCGCCGCACGGCACTCCATGCCCGTGCCGACGAGCGGTGCGTCGGTGACGAGCAGCGGCACCGCCTGGCGCTGCATGTTCGAACCCATCAGCGCGCGGTTGGCGTCGTCGTGCTCCAGGAACGGGATCATCGCGGTCGCGACCGACCAGATCTGCTCGGGCGAGACGTCGATCAGGTCGACTTCCGTTGCAGACACCGTCACGTACTGGCCGGCCTGGGTGCGGCAGAGGATCTCGTCGCCGACGAGCTTGCCCTTGGCGTCGACCTCAGCGTTGGCCTGCGCGATCTTCAGGACCTCCTCCTGGGTGGCATCGATCTGAATGATCTCGTCGGTGACGACGCCGTTCTTGACGACCCGGTACGGGGAGGTGACGAAGCCGTGCTCGGAGATCTCGGCGTACGCGGACAGCGAGCCGATCAGGCCGATGTTCGGACCCTCGGGGGTCTCGATCGGACACATCCGCCCGTAGTGGGTGGGGTGGACGTCTCGAACCTCGATCGGCGCGCGCTCCCGGGTCAGGCCTCCCGCACCTAGCGCCGACAGGCGGCGGCGATGCGTCAGCCCGGACAGGCTGTTGGTCTGATCCATGAACTGGCTGAGCTGGGAGCTTCCGAAGAACTCCTTCAGCGCGGCCACGACCGGGCGGATATTGACGATCGTCTGCGGGGTGATCGTGTCCGCGTCCTCGGTCGTCAGGCGCTCGCGGACGACGCGCTCCATCCGATACAGGCCGATCCGGAAGGCCTCCTGGATCAGCTCCCCGACGGTCCGCAGCCGGCGGTTGCCGAAGTGCTCGTACTCGTCCAGGTGATCCTGCACCGCCTCACGCGGCATCGACAGGGCCTCCGCGGCGTAGTCCTTGACCTCGGACTCGCTCTCCTCGGGCATCCCGAGCAGCTTCGGCAGCGAGACAAGCTCCCGAACGAGGGCGATGATGTCGTCGTGGGTCAGCGTGCGGGTGTCGAGGTCGATGTCGAGCCCAAGACGGCTGTTGAGCTTGTAGCGGCCGACCCGAGTCAGGTCGTAGCGCTTGGGGTCGAAGAACAGCTGGTTCAACAGCGAGCGAGCGGCGTCGACCGACGGCGGCTCGCCGGGGCGCTGCTTCTTGAACAGCTCGATCAGCGCGCCTTCCTCGGTGCGCGTCATCTCGGCGTCCGCGTCGAGCGTCAGCCGCAGGTAGAGCGAGTTGTCGAACAGCTTCAGGATCTCCTCGTCCGTCGCGTAGCCCATCGCGCGGAGTAGGACCGTGACCGGCAGCTTGCGCTTGCGGTCGATCCGGACATAGACACGGCCCTTCTTGTCGATCTCCAGCTCCAACCACGAGCCACGGGCCGGCATCAGGTTGGCGATGAAGACCTGCTTCTCGCGGTCCTTCGGCTCCATCACGTAGGCGCCCGGGGAGCGGACCAGCTGCGTCACGACGACGCGCTCGGTGCCGTTGATGATGAACGTGCCACGGTCGGTCATCCATGGGAAGTCACCCATGAACACCGACTGCTCGCGGATCTCGCCGGTCTCGCGGTTGATGAATGCGACCGTGACGGTCAGCGGCCGGGAGTAGGTCAGATCCTTCTCGCGACACTGCTCGAGACTGGCGATCGGCTCGTCGAACTGAAATTGTCCGAACTGGACGGCCAGGTTGCCGGTGTAATCCTCGATCGGCGAGACGTCGTCAATCGTCTCGCGGAGACCGCCGGTCTCGGGGTCTGTCAGCCACTCGAACGAGCGGCGCTGGATATCGATGAGGTTGGGGACTTCAAGGACCTTGTTCAGGCGCGCAAAATTACGGCGCGTCCGGGGGGCTTCAGCGGTTGCCAAGACGGCGACTCCTCGGGCCGTGGGAGAGAGGTGCGCGCACCCAGCGGCGGGGCGTCGGGCGCGGACAACAAAACATAGCACAGGGCAGCGCTGCCCTATGCAGGGACTGTCAGTGCTCACGGACCCCGCCCGGGACGAGCCGCGTATGTGGCGCGGTGCCCACCTGATTGGACGGCTACGACTATCGACTGACGCGCGCAGTGTAGGGGCAAAGCCGCGTTCTGGCAACTCCCGCAAGATCCGCGGCCAGCCGATGGCCGCAGCCCACGTTGCGGCTCACCTTTACGTCTCAAACGACGGAGGGCGCCCCTTTGCGGACGCCCTCTGTCACATACAGCTCGTTTCGAAGGGAGCTACTTCAGCTCGACGCTGCCGCCGGCCTCCTCGAGCTCTGCCTTGAGCTTGTTGGCCTCTTCCTTCTCGATGCCCTCCTTGATCGGCTTGGGGGCCTCGTCGACCAGCGCCTTGGCCTCCTTCAGGCCGAGGCCGGTGGCTGCGCGGACGACCTTGATCACCTGGATCTTCTTGTCGCCGGCAGCGGTCAGGACCACGTCGAAGGCGCTCTGCTCCTCCTCGGCGGCACCGGCGCCGTCGCCGCCGCCAGCGCCCGCGGCGACCGGGGCCGCGGCGGCGACCGCAGTGGCGGAGACGCCAAAGGCCTCCTCCAGTGCCTTGATCCGCTCGGACAGCTCGAGGACCGAGATCGACTTGAGCTCATCGATCCAGTCAGTTGTGGTGGTTGCCATGTTTCCTCCTGTTACTCGTCGGACGGCGCGTCATCCGACGTGCCTTCAGTTGACTCTGAATCTTCGGTCGTCGCCTCGGCCGAGGCCTCGGGGGCTGCCGGCGCCTCCTCGGCTGCCGGTGCCTCCTCGGCTGCCGGTGCCTCCTCGGCTGCCGGTGCCTCCTCGACTACCGGTGCCTCCTCGACTACCGGTGCCTCCTCGACTACCGGTGCCTCCTCGACTACCGGGGCCTCCTCGACTACCGGTGCCTCCTCGACTACCGGGGCCTCCTCGACTACCGGTGCCTCCTCGACTACCGGGGCCTGCTCGGCTGCCGGTGCCTCCTCGGCTGGCGGTGCGGTATCCGCAGGCGCCTCCTCCTCGACAGAGGGTGCGTCCTCCTCGGCGGCAGGTGCCTCCTCCTCGGCAGCCTCCTCCTCCTCGGCAGCAGGCGCCTCCTCCTCGGCGGCAACAGGTGCCTCGTCGACAGCACTCGGCGCCGCCTCAGCAGTGCCGCTGACGAGCCCCTGCTCCGCGATCTGGCCGAGCTGAATCGCCAGTCCGCTGATCAGGGCATTCAGCGTTCGCACCAACCCGCTCAGCGGCGCGGCAATCGTTGCGACCAGCTGACCGTTGAGCACGTCGCGCGCGGGCAACCTGGCAATCGACTCGACGTCACCGGGCGTCAGCAGCGCGCCCGCCATCAACCCGCCCTTGAACTCCAGCGGCCCGCGCAGCGCGCGGGCCGTGTCATTCAGAACCTTCGCGGCGGCCGCGGCATCACCGCGGACCAGCGCCAGGGCGGTCGGGCCCACCAGCAGCGACTTCAGATCGCTGGCGCCCGCCTGCTCGGCAGCGCGCTCGGACAGCGAGTTCTTGACGACCCGCAGCTTGGTGTCCGCGTCGCGCAACTTCGTGCGCAGCTCGGCCACCTGTGCGACCGTGATCCCGCGGTAGTCGACAGCAAAGATCGCGTCGGCCGAGCTGATCTCACCGGCCACCTCATCGATCACCGCCGCCTTTTCATCTCGATTCATACGTGCTCGCTCTCCACGAAAAACGCCCGCTCATACTGGCGGGCGTCGGCAGCGGGCACGACGGAATCGGGCCGGCGTTCGAGGCTCCACCTGCTCCGGTCTTCTGCGCAACCGCACCGCCGGAGGTCTCGGGCTTCGTCTCTTTGAAGTTTGCTCTACGGAGTGTAGGCGACCCGCGATGAAGTCACAGATTGGGGGCCCGCCTTTGGCGGCCGGCTGGCCGCCAAGGTCAACCTCAGGCCGCGACCGCCTGCTCCAGGAGGTCCCGAGTGCGGGTCGGGTCGACCTTGATGCCGGGACCCATCGTCGAGGCGAACGTGACCGACCGGATGTATCGGCCCTTGGCCGCGGCGGGCTTGGCCCGAATCAGCTCGTCGATCACCGCAACGTAGTTCTCGAGCAACTTACGCTCGTCGAAGTCGCGCTTGCCGATCACCAGATGGACGATCGCGTTGCGGTCGGTGCGGTACTCGACCTTGCCGGCCTTGGACTCCTCGACCGCCCTGGCGACATCCATCGTCACGGTGCCGACCTTTGGGTTCGGCATCTTGCCCGACGGTCCGAGGATCCGCCCGAGCCTGCCGACGACCGGCATCAGGTCCGGAGTTGCAATTGCGACGTCGAAGTCGTCGAACCCCTCCTGGATCTGCTTGGCGAGGTCCTCAGCGCCAACGACGTCGGCGCCTGCCTCCTCTGCTTCGCGGGCCTTATCGCCTTGCGCGAAGACGGCAATCTTGACGTCCTTGCCGAGCCCGTTGGGTAGCGCGATCGTCCCGCGCAGCTGCTCGTCTGCGTGCCGGACGTTCAGTCCAGTACGGACGTGCACCTCGATCGACTCGTTGAACTTGACCGACGACAGCTGCTTGACCAGCGAGATCGCCTCTGACGGCGCGTATTCGCGCTCGCGATCGAAGCGCTGGCGCGCGTCCAGGTATGACTTGCCATGCATAGGGTCACCTCCGCGGGGCAGCCGGCCCCGCGGTCCGATTTTGTCGCTCACCATCACGGTTCGCTCTCATCACACCACCTCCACGCCCATCGAACGTGCGGTTCCCGCGATGATCTTCGACGCCGCCTCGATGTCGTTCGCGTTCAGGTCCTTCATCTTCTTCTCGGCGATCTCTCGCAGCTGATCGTGAGTGATCTGCGCGACCTTGTTCCGGTTCGGCTCCGGCGAGCCCTTGTCCACCCCAACGGCCTGCTTGATCAGGATGGCCGCGGGCGGGCTCTTGGTGATGAACGTGAACGAGCGGTCCTCGTAGACCGTGATCACGACCGGAATCACCGTGCCGTTGTCGTTCTGCGTTTGCGCGTTGAACGCCTTGACGAACTCCATGATGTTGACGCCGTGCTGGCCGAGCGCGGGTCCGACCGGAGGGGCCGGGCTGGCCTGACCGCCAACCGCCTGCAACTTGATTTCTGTGAGGACCTTCTTGGCCATTCCCTGTGTTCCTAAATCTTCTTGACCTGATCAAAGCCGACTTCAACGGGTGTCTCGCGGCCGAAGATCGAGACCAGCACCTTCAGCCTCTGGCCATCCTCGTTCACCTCCGAGATCTCACCCGAGAAGTCCGACAGCGGACCTGACACGACCTTGATCGACTCGCCGATCGAGAACTGCGCGCGGCTACGCGGGCGTTCGGCGGTCTCCTGATGTAGCAAGCGGTCGACCTCGGCCTGGGTCAGCGGCACCGGCTCGTTCGAGGCGCCGACGAAACCGGTGACCCCTGGGGTGCCTTTGACAAGCGACCAGGAGTCCTCGTTCAGGTCCATGTTGACCAGCACGTAGCCGGGCATCGTCCGCCGCTCGATCGTGATCTTCTGGTTGTCCTTCATCTCGGACACCGACTCCGTCGGCACGACGATCTGGCGGACAGCGCGCTGCTGGCCAAGAGACACGACCCGATGCTCCAGGTTGTGCTTGACCTTGTTCTCGTGTCCGGAATATGTATTCACGACGTACCAGCGAAACATGTGGGTGCAGGGCTACTTGAGTAACAGGTTGACGAGTTTTGAGGCGACGACATCCGCCACCCCGAGGAACACGCCGGCGACGATCACGAACCCAATCACGACGCCCGTGGCCTGCATGACCTGCCGACGATCAGGCCACTGTACTCGCTGCAGCTCGGCCCAGCTTCCCCGGAGGAAGCCGATGAACCGCGAGACGAGGCTGATGGGGCGCGCCGGGGTGTGGGACGGTTGGCGGGTCGCGACCTCACCGGCGGGACCGGACTCGGTCGCAGCCTCGGCCGCAGCCTCTGCTTCCTCGAACTCCTCCAGCTCGCTCGCGCTGGGGACCTCGGCGAGATCGGGACGGCCCAACGCAACCTGTGCGTCGGCCAGTTCGGTGTCGGGGCTGGAGTGCATCAGCGCCGCCGGCACATCGTTCCCCGGATCGCCGTTCGTGCCGTTCTGTCCGTCGGCACCGGCGGCGAGACCTACAGGCGCGCCGAGGCGGGCGTCCTCCGCAGCGCGCGGACGCCTGTCTCTTGCTCGTTTGCGGTTGCGGGCCATCGGCAGCTCTCGGTCGGCGAACTAGCGCGTCTCGCGATGCGCGGTGTGGCACCGGCACCAGCGGCAGTACTTCCTCAGCTGGAGTCGTTCCGGGTTATTGCGCTTGCTCTTGTTCGTCTGGTAGTTCCGGCGCTTACAGTCCTCGCACGCAAGCGTGGCGGCAATCCGGACGTCTCCACGGGCCATTTGTTCTCGTTCCCGTACGGGTGGTGGAAGGGATCAGCGGCCGGGCTTATGCTTGCTAGCGCTCGCCCACCGGCGCTCGGCGGCAGTGTAGCGCCCTTACAAGGGCCATCTCGGCAAGCCCGGCGTCAGTCGAGCAGCCGGATCGGCATGCCTCGCATGTGCGCAGCGATGTCCTCGACTGCCTGGGCGTACATCGAGCGGAACGTGCCCTCGGCGACGTACCCGAGGTGTGGCAGCAGGACCGTGTTCTCGAGCGTCACCAGCCCATGACCGGCCGGAAGCGGCTCCTGGTCGAAGACGTCGAGGCCGGCCCCGGCGATCCGCCGCTCGCGCAGAGCCACGATCAGCGCGTCCTCGTCGACGATCGGCCCGCGCGATGTATTGATCAGCACTGCCGTCGGCTTCATCGACGCCAGCTCCGCCGCCCCGAACAGACCTCGCGTGCGGTCGCTCAGCACGAGGTGGACCGAGAGTACGTCGCTGGCGCTCAGCAGCCGCTCCTTTGACACCGCAGCTGCGCCCACGGCCTGCGCCCTCTCCGCAGTCAGGTTCTGGCTCCAGGCGATCACATTCATCCCGAACGCACGGGCGGGTGCGACCATCGCGCCCCCGAGCCGGCCGAGGCCGGCGAGCCCAAGCGTCAGCCCGGCAAGGGCACGCGGCATCCCTTCCTGCCATACGCCGGCACGGATCGCCCGATCCTCGAGCGTGACGCGTTTGAGCACGGACAGCATCAGCGCCCAGGCGACCTCGACGGTGGTTGGCACGCCTGCGTCCGGCGCGCCCATCGTGGTCCCCGAGACCGGAACGCCCCGGTGCCGTAGGTACTCCACGTCGACCGACGCGTTGCGCATCCCGGTCGTCACCAGCAGCGCCAGCCGCGGCAGCTGCTCGAGCACCTCGCGCCCGAACGCGGTGCGCTCTCGCATCAGCACCAGTACGTCGAAGTCGGCGAGCTCGGCCGCGAGTCGCTCCTGCGGGATCGACTCGTGCAGGAAGCTGACCTCGGCATCGAGCGAGTCCCAATCCGCGAACTCGTGCGCACGGCGGAGGTAGTCGTCGAGGACAGCGACTCGCACGAACTGCAGTATTGCTCGACCGCCCGCGCCGCCACGCCGCGAACCACAGGGGATCCGACACAGAGCGCCTGGAACCGGCGAGAATCTCGCCGCATGCTGCGACTTCTCGGCATCGTCATTTCGATCGGACTGGCGGACTCCGTGAACCCGACGACGATCGCGCCGGCGTTGCTGCTCGCGTCGGGCGAGCGCCCGCGTGAGAACGTTTCCCGGTTCACGGCCGGCGTCTTCCTGGTCTATTTCCTCGGTGGCGCGGCGATCGCGCTCGGGCCCGGACAGCTGATCCTGTCGCTGGTCCCACACCCTGACCAAGACGCAAAGGCGGTGCTCGAAGTCGTCGTCGGGGTTGCGATATTCATCGCAGGAGTTCTCCTCTGGTACCACCGCCGCCGGTTGAGCCAGGAGCTGCCCGACGTGACCCCCGGGGGCCGCTCAAGCGCCCTGCTGGGCGCAACGATCACGGCGATCGAGCTGCCGACCGCGTTTCCCTACTTCGGCGCGATCGCCGCGATTGTCGGCTCGGGCAAGAGCGTCGTCGAACAGGTGATCCTGCTGCTGGTGTTCAACGTCTGCTTCGTGCTGCCGCTGCTCGGGATCATCGCCGTGCTCCAGTTCGCGGGCGAGCGGGCGGAGCCGATCTTGTCTCGGGCGCGCGTATGGCTGCAGCGACACTGGCCAGTGCTGCTGGCGACCGCCGCGTGCCTGGCGGGTGGGGTGGCGATCACGCTCGGCGCGACCCGGCTGGTGCCACAAGCGCTGGGCGCCGTGACGTGGCGCTAGCGACCGCTGGCCGTCTGGACTGAACCGGACGAACTGGTGTCCTAGTGTCGACGAGGACGGGCCGTGGTCGAGCGGACGACCAGGGTCGGCTCCAACCGTCGCATCACCGGCCCCCGCGAGGTCTCGATCCGGTCCAACAGCAGCTCGAGCGCGAGCCTGCCCATCCGCAGGCGCGGTTGGTCGACGGTGGTCAGCGAGACGTGCGCGAGGTGGGCGATGTAGACGTTGTCGTAGCCGACGATCGAGATGTCGGATGGGACCTCGATCCCAGCCTGATCGAAGGCGCCCAGGAGCCCGGCCGCGGTCATGTCGTTGGCCCCGAACACGGCGGTCGGCAGCTCCCCGGCCTCGATCATCGCCCGAGCCGCGCGGACGCCGGCCTGCTCGGTGTAATCGCCATGAATCGCGTTGGCGTACTCCTCGAGGCCGCGGGTTCGCATTCCGCGCAGGTAAGACGAGCGCCGCAGCCGGGCACCTGCGCCACTGCCGCCGTCGACGTGCGCGATTCGTTTGTGACCAAGGCCAACGAGGTGATCCAGCACCAGCTCGATTCCGTGGCGGTCGTCGGTCATCACCAGGTCGGCGTTGGCATCGCGCACCTCGCGCGCGATCACGACGACCGGGACTTCGTGGGATGCCTTGACGATGTCGGCTGCTGCCATCCGCGGGCTGATCAGGATGATCCCGTCGGCTCGGTACTCGAGCAGCGTCTCCAGGGCCTCGCGCTCTCGCTCCGGTCGCAGCGAGCCGGTGCCGAGCAGCAGCTGATAGCCGACTTCAGTGGCAAGATCGTCGACACCACGGACGACCTCCGCGAAGAACGGGTTGGCGAGATCGTCGAGGACTATCCCGACGGTCCGGGTGCGCTGGCTCGCGAGGCTGCGAGCCATCGCGTTGGGGCGGTATCCAAGATGACGGGCCGCCTGCAGCACTCGGAGACGGCGTTCCTCGCTGACGTTCGGCTGGCCACGCATCACCAGCGACACGAGCGCGCGCGAAACTCCCGCCTCGTGTGCGACATCCTGCATCGTCGGGTTGCGGTTGTTCATATTGGCGGCGTGAAAGCGGGCACCTTACCCCAGCCTGACGGCGCCGAGCCGGCTCGGGAGTGTCCCGCCTCAGCCGCGAAGCTCGCATTCGGCGAGGAATTCGTTCAGCTCGTCGACCGTGCGGCGTAGGTCCTCCGTCAGCGGCCCGGGACGCCTCGCCTCGAACAGGTCGGCCAGCCGCCCGTAATAGCACAGCTGTTGCTCCGCGGTCTTGTCTTGGAAGCGTTCCCACAGGGCGTCGCCATCGGCGTGGCATCCGCGGACGATCGCGCGGACATTGTTGACCTTGTCGGCGAGGCTGACCCGTAGGACGGCGTCGTCTTCGCAGTCACGCAGGCGGGCGAGGTAGCGGCGTTTGCGGTCGATCCATGACTCGTTCGGGTCCGGCTCGATCGAGTCCGACAGCTGTTCGACGATCTCCGCGACGCGCCCACCGAAATCGCGCCGGATCCGCTCGAGCAGCGGCCACCCGCCACCGCCCTCGACCGAGTCGTGCAGCATCGCGGCGATCGCCTGGTCCTCGTCGCCTCCATCCTCGAGGACCAGTCCGGTGACGACCAGCAGATGAGCGAGATACGGAACCCGAGTCCCTGATCGGCGCTCGCCCCCGTGTACCTCTTCGGCGAGCGCGACCGCTGCGAGGAAGCGTTCGGTCAGGGCCGGCGCCCGACCAGCACCGTCGTCCATGCGAATCACTGTATGCCACGATCGGCGCGTGAAGGAGTATTACGACACGCGCGCTCCTGAGTACGACGAGTGGTACCTCGGGACGGGCCTGTTCGCCGACCGGGATCGGCCGGACTGGGACACTGCCGTGGTCGCGCTTCAGCACGACCTGGCGGGGCTGGCGCCGCTGAGGACGCTCGACGTGGCCTGTGGAACCGGCTTCCTGACGCGCCACCTGCGCGGGGAGGTCGTCGGTCTCGATCAGAGCGCGCGTATGCTTCAGGTCGCCGGCGAGCGCGTTCCCAGGGCCCGGTTCGTCCGCGGTGACGCGCTGGCACTGCCGTTTACTGACGGCGAGTTCGAGCGGGTATTCACGGCCCACTTCTACGGCCACCTTGATCCTGGCGACCGCGAGCGTTTCCTCGCGGAGGCGCGGAGGGTCGCGGCGCAACTGGTGGTGGTCGACTCAGCGACGCGCCCCGACCAGGCCCCGGAGCAGTTGCAGGATCGCGTTCTCAACGACGGCTCCCGGTTCCAGGTCTACAAGCGCTACTTCGACGCCCCCGCGCTGGCCGCGGAACTCGGCGGCGCGGTCGTGTTCCACGAGAGCGATTGGTTCGTTGGGGTGGTTCTGGGGCCCTGAACGTTGGCGGGTCGAATTTGTTCGATCAGGTCGAAGAAATTCGACCTGCACCGTCTGGCCGACCCGCGTCAGCGTGCAGACGCCCAACCCCGAGTCTCGGCGTAGTCGGGCGCGATCCCACTGAGAATCTCAAGCATCACGGTCGCCGCCGGCGCGACAGCTGCGCCGACGGGTGTCGCCGCGACGACGCCACGCATTGGGCTTGCCGGCTCCAGCGAGCGCACAACGATCCCCGGGTCGAGCCTCGTCAACGCCAGGCGGGGGATCAGTGCAACGCCCACGCCAGCCGCCACGAGACCCTGGACCGTCTCGTAGTCGTCGCTCTCGAAGGTCACGTGCGGCTCGAACCCGGAGGCCACGCACGAACGCACCACGTGACGGGCGCACGGGGTCGAGGCACCGGTCTGCACCCAATCCTCGCCGCGCAGATCCCAGAGGGTCAATTCGGGCCTCGTGGCGAGGTCGTGCTCCGCTGGTAGCGCGGCCAGCATCGGGTCGTCGAGCAGCGGGGTCATCTCCAGTTGACCGCCTCCGCCGGCCGACATCTCTGTCTGTTCATCGACGCCGGGAAACTCGTACAGAAGCGCCAGGTCGAACTCACCGGCCCGCAGCCGCGGCGCTATCTCTTCTGGCTCCGCCTCAGCCAGCGACAGCTGGACCTCGGGGTGTCGCCGTCGGAAGCTCGCAATCGCCTGTGGCATCAGCGCGGCGCCGGCGGATGGGAACGACGCAACCCGCAGCCGGCCACCGCGGATCCCGAGCACGGCCGCAACGTCGTCTTCGGCAGCCTGGACCTGGGAAAAGATCAGTTCCGCGTGCTCGAGCAGCGCCGCGCCGGCCGGGGTCGGCCTGACTCCGCGTCGATCGCGGACGACAAGCGTCGTGCCGGTCTCGGCCTCCAGCCGGGCAATCGACTGCGAGACCGCGGACTGCGTGTAGTCGAGCGCATCCGCCGCCGCCGAAAACGACCCCCGCCCCACCACCTCCGCGAGGACCTTCAAACGAGTCAGATTTAGCATCAGCAACGCTAATGCTAATGATGACGAAGTTGATTTGTACTGATATGAGGCGAATGGAACGCTCTCCTCCACCGTTGAGCAGAAATCAAGCGAGACAGGATCTGTGGAGGGGCCATCCATGACACCAGTAGCGGTCGTTTCCTATGACGGAACCAGCAACGACGACGATGCGCTCCAGTTCGCTCGCGTGCTCGGTGAGGCCGGTGCCGAGCTCGTGCTCGCCTACGTTCGGCACAGCACCCTGAACGACGCCGGGCGCGAGCGGCTCGAGGAGGCTGAGGCCGAAGCGCTGCTCGAACGTGGCTCCGCCGCCCTCGAGCGGATCGAGACCCGGCGCCAGGTGATCGTCCACGCTTCGACGGCAGAGGGCCTGAAGGAGCTGGCCAAGAACGTCGAGGCCGACGTGGTCGTGTTCGGCTCGGACTACCGCACAGCTGCTGGTCGCGTGTCACCGCAGCGCAGCACCCAGGCACTGCTAGAGGACGGACCGACCGCGATCGCGATCGCTCCCGCCGGTTACCGCACTCAGAACATCAGGACGATTGGGCTGCTCGCGGGGCTCGACGATCACGCAGCGATCGACACGGTGCACACGTTCGCGAGCCACTTCGGCGCGAGCGTCACTGATGCCACCGATGACGTCGATCTGCTGATCGTCGGCTCCCGTGCCGAGGCCCCTGAAGGCCGGACGATGACCTCGGCCCGGGCCCAGAACGTGATCGACGGCGCCACAGCTCCGGTCCTGGTCGTCGCCCGCGGCGTCGCCCTGAGCTTTCGACAGCCGCTGTACGTCGCCTGATCGGATACGTCTGGATCGCGCGATGGAAGTTAAGCCGGTCATCACCGGCTTAACTCCCATCACGTCGCATCCCCGCGGTCAGCCCTTCGACGCAGCGGGAACCGCCCCGCGGCGGATGCTCGGCTCCGCTGCAACCGCGTGTTCGCCAAGGCTCGGCTGCGGCACCTGGCGCCGGCCTGGAAGCGAGAGAGCGGCCGCCGCCCCGGCCAGCGACAGGGCCGCGCTGACCGCCATCGCGGCCGAGAACCCATCGCTGAAAGCCTGCGGGCCGACGTAGCTGCCCGTGGCGGCAAAGGCCGCTGCCATCACCGCCACGCCGAAGGCGCCGCCGAGCTGGCGGGTCGTGTTGAAAGCGCCCGAGGCCTGCCCGATCTCGGACGGGGCTACCGCGCCGAGAACCGCGTTCTGGATCGCCGGAATCGCCATCGAGGCGCCCGTCCCCGCGATCACGAGCGGCGCGACCAGCTCGCCGTAGGCGACGTGCGCGCCCGCGACCAGAGCGATCCACCCCATCCCTATCGCCTGCATCGTCAGCCCTGCAGCCGCCAGCGGTCGCTCTCCCGTCCGCGAGACCTGCCTGCCCGCCATCGGCGCGACGAAGAACACGGTCGCGGTCCACGGCAACATCCGGACGCCGGCCTGGAGCGGTGAGTCAGCCAGCGAGACCTGTAGGAACTGGGCCATGAAGAAGACCGCTCCAGCCAGTCCCGCGAACAGGCAGAAGACGGCTCCGTTGCCGGCGGAGAACGCCCGCGAGGCGAACATCCCCATCGGCAGCAACGGTTCGTTTGCGCGCAGCTCCCAGCGGACGAACGCCACCGCGACGAGGATTCCACCGGCGAGCGTCGCGATCACCTCCAGGCTCCCCCACCCGGCGCTACCCGAGCGCACCAGGCCCCAGACGACACCCAGCGCGGCCACAGTCACAAGCCCAGCACCGACGAAGTCGGGCGCCCGGCGGACGCCTCGGCTCTCCTCGAGCTTGATCAGCACGAGCGGAACCGCGGCAAGGCCGATCGGGACGTTGACCCAGAAGATCCATTGCCACGCGATCCCTTGTGCGATCGCGCCGCCGATCACCGGGCCGCCGAGAACCGCGATCCCCGTGATCGCGCCGAAGATCCCGAGCGCCCACGCGCGGCGCTCGGCCGGGAACGCAACCCCGAGCAGTGACAGCGCCGTCGGCATCACCAACGCGGCTCCAATCCCCTGCACGACCCGCGCGCTGATCAGCCAGCCGATGCTCGGCGCGAGCGCACACGCGGCCGAGGAGGCCGCGAACAACACGAGGCCACTCGCCAGCGTCAGCCGTCGCCCAAAGCGCTCGCCGATTGCCGACCCGCTCATCAACAGGACGGCGAAGCTCAGCGTGTAGCCGTTGACGGTCCACTCGAGCTGCGCGAGGCTGGCGTGCAGGTGCTCGTGCAGGGTGGGCAACGCCGTCGTCACGACCAGCAGGTCCAGCGCGACCATCAGTGAGACGACCGCGGTCAGCGCCAGCGTCCAGGATTGCGTTCTGTTCATCCCCATGGTTCCTCCAGAGGTTCGATGCCTGTCGGCAGATGAGAACCAGCGCACTGCCGAAATTCACCGGCGAATTGAGGTCATTGCCGGTGTGACATCGATGGTCGGCTAAGAGCAGAGCCTGCGCATCGGGCGGATGGGGCCAAAAACGATCGACGAGGCCTTACAGCGATGAATTCGACGCAGCGGCGGTGTCTGTCCTGATGAGATGGCCAATGCGACACTCCCGACGTGACCGAGACCGCGCTGCATCGCGCCCGCAGCGGCGACGAGGGTGCCTTCCGCGAGTTGACGGAGCCCTACCGCCGCGAGCTGCAGCTGCACTGCTACCGGATCCTCGGTTCGCTGCAGGACGCCGAGGACGCGGTCCAGGAGACGCTGTTGTCGGCGTGGCGGGCGCTCGACCGCTTCCAGGAACGCGCCTCGGTGCGCTCCTGGCTTTACCGGATCGCGACTAACCGGTGCCTCAACGTGCTGCGTGACGGACAGCGGCGGCCCCAGCCCGCAGAACCGCCGTTCACACCGCCGCCGCCGACCCGGCTCGGCGAGGTGCTGTGGCTCGAGCCGTACCCGGACGCGCTGCTGGACGGGCTCGCGGATGCGGCGCCCGGCCCCGAGGCCGTGTTTGAGACCCGCGAGGCCGTCTCGCTCGCGTTCATTGCGGCGCTGCAGCGGCTCGCCCCGCGCCAGCGCGCGGTACTGGTGCTGCGCGACGTGCTTGGCTTCAGCGCCGCCGAGGCGGCCGGGATCCTCGAGACGAGCGAGGCCTCCGTCAACAGCGCATTGATCCGTGCCCGCGAATCGGCGGATGCCCGCGCGGCCGCGAGCCGGGAGCGCTCGACGCTGCCGAGCTCGGCGCAAGCACGCGAAGTGAGCGGACGCTTCGCCCAAGCGGTCGAGGACGGAGACGTGGAGCAATTGGTCTCCCTCCTGACCGACGACGCGTGGATGACGATGCCGCCGGCGCCCTTGGAGTATCAGGGGATCGCCGCGATCGCCGAGTTCTTCACCTATGTGTTCAACGCACGACCCGGTCAGTCGCGAATGGTTCCGACCAGGGCAAACGGACAGCCGGCGTTCGGCCAGTACCTGAAGGACCCCACCGCGCCGGTAGCGCGAGCGTCAGGGATCGTCGTGCTGACATTGGCGGGAGACCGGATTGGGCGGATCGACCGGTTCCCGGCGGGCGGTTTGATCGGCCACTTCGGGCTGCCGCGGACGATCCCGTGGTGAGCGACGGTGTCAGCTCGCCTCTCCCGCGCGGATGTAATGCGCAAAGACGTAGTCCTCCCCCCGATACAGCGCGACCAGCCGGAACCGACGTAGCGCGTACGGGATCGGCCCCGCGAGAACCGGCTCCTCGCCGTCACCGACGAACATCGGGGCGGTAGTCACCACGAGTTCATCGAGCAGATCCTCGGAAAGCAGGAGCCCCAGCAGCGTCGGGCCGCCCTCGCAGACGACCGAGCCAATCCCCGCCCTGCGCGCCGCCACCAGTGCACCGCGCATCGGACCCGGTCCACCGCGGGGCGGCAGTCGGCTGACGTCGACCTTCGCCGGCACCGAGGGGAGCTCGGCGTCGCTCCAGGTCAGGATCCGGACGTTGGCGGCCGGATCCTGGAGCAGCGGAATCTCCGGGGACAGCGATAGCTCGCGCGAGACGACCAGAACGGTCGGCTCCTCAACGAGGCCCAGTGCGGCGCGGCGCTCACGCAGCAGCGGGTTGCGGCCCGGTCGTCGATAGCGCTCGATCGCCAGCGTCCGGCTCCCGACGAGGATCGCGTCGACCTGCGCTCGCAGCCCTCGGAACACGGCCCGGTCGGCAGCGTTTCCGAGTCCGGAAGATCGGTGATCGAGCGTCGAGCGCCCGTCGAGGCTGGCGATCCAGCAGGCGACGACGCGGGGAAGCTCGGGGTCGATCGCCGGGCGCGAAGGCAGCTCCAGAGCGGCTGGGATCTCCGCCGCATCGAGCTCGACCGCCTCCGGAAAGACCTGGCCCACGCGAGTCGACCCGGAGCCGACGGACTTGGATACCGCGTCTGTCATCTCACAATCTCGGGAAGCGTGGGTCGGCATGCCCCGGGAACGGACGCGGGCGCTGGCCCCCCACCGGCGGCTGCTCGACGCGGGTCCGGACGAGCCGCGCCTGCAGCAGCGATCCCGCCGGATCGAGCAGCGCCACGTATACCGGCCGGCGTCCAGGGGTGCTGGCGCGCAAGCTCGTCGCCGCCGGGGTGACGGCCGCGATCAGCGGGTCGATCGACTCGCGACTGCGCGCCGAAAGCAGCCACAGGTAGATGCAGATCCACCACATCTGACCAGCTGCCTCGAGCGCCGAGTAAGCCGGCTCGGCAGAGCTGCCGCTCCCCAGCGTGCGCACGAGCGACTCGCGGATCTGGGCGACGAACTCGACGGGGACCGGATCGTTGCGGATGCTCTCGATCAGGACATCG
Organism: uncultured Solirubrobacterales bacterium; assembly: GCA_963805095.1. Taxonomy (GTDB): domain Bacteria; phylum Actinomycetota; class Thermoleophilia; order Solirubrobacterales; family Solirubrobacteraceae; genus Palsa-465. The sequence goes on along the minus strand of CAWDSW010000002.1, from coordinate 669,989 downwards.
GCGTCCGACAGCGCGCCGCCGAGCGGTGGCCCTGGCGGCCGCGCCGCCGCCAGCGGCGGGCCTCCAGAGCGGGACGTCGGCTCCCGTGTCCGATTCGCCACCCACGCGAGGAACTCGCTGACAAGGTAGTTGGACCCCGTCACCAGCAGGTTGAGGTCGCAGCCGCGGGCGACGCTCAACCCCCGCTCGAACGCGGCCGCCGGCGTCTCGCACGCCTCGGCACTCGGCCACGCATCCTTCCCACCGAGTGCGGCAACGATCTCGGCCGGATCGCGAGCCGCTCGTACCGGCGTGACCGTTGCAAGGACCCGCTCGACGGCGGGGGCGCCCACCAGCGCCGCAGCCAGCTCCGCCGGTTGGCGCTCGGCGGTCAGCGCGACGACCGCGATCCAGCGTCGGTGCGGCGAGATTCGAGGCAGCTCCGTTAGCAGCTCCACCCACGCTGACTGGTTGTGTCCGACGTCGGCAAGGTAGTTGACGCCGTCGAGCTCGCCTCGTTCGAATCTGCCCCAGACACCGACCTCGGCGAGATGGCGGGGAGCTGGGAGCGCGAACATGGGCTCGGCCAGCTCCGCCGCGCGCTGCGCCAGAGCGAGGTTGCGGCGCTGAAAGCGTGGAAGCTCACCGTCCGTGCCCGCGACCTCCCCGACTTGGACGAGCTTCACCCCCTCGCGAGCGGCCCAGGCGCCGGCCTGGGCCATCAGATTCGGGCCCAACGCTCCGACCACCACGGTCGCGCCCGGCGACGCGATCGCCAGCTTTTCACCGAGAATCTGCTCGCGGGTGGCGCCGAGCAGCTCGCGGTGGTCATCTCCGACGCTTGTCAGCACAGCGAGCTCGGGCTCGAGTACGCGAGTCGCGTCGAGCCTGCCGCCGATCCCTGCCTCGAAGATCGCGATCTCGACCAGGGCCCGTCCGAAGATGTCCTCGGCGGCGAGCGTCAGCAGGTCGAAGAAGCGCAGATCAGGACTGGCTCCTCGAATCTCCGCGGCGACCCGATCGACCCGCGCCAGAGTCGAGATCAATTCCGGGTCGTCGACCGCGACGCCGTCGATCCGCACCCGCTCGGACCAACGGGCGATGTGCGGGGAGGTGTACAGACCGACACGCGTACCGCTCGCGGCCAGCAGCCGTGCCAGGAACGTCGCGGTGCTCGTCTTGCCGTTGGTGCCGACGACGACCACGTGGTGGCGCGGCCGAGCGGGCGCGAGCTTCCGGAGCAGCGAGCGCACGGACTCCAGGTCGGAGCGCGGGACGCCACGGTTGTACTCGCCGACGATCGCGCCGATCGCCGCGGCGGCGGGGTCGTCCCATGCGGTTGGCTGGCCGGTGAGCTTCAATCCGGACCAATCGTCGCGTATACCTCCGGCATGGGTGCAACCGGCCCCGACTTCGAACGGCTTCTGAACGTCGGGCACGGCGATCTGAACGCCGCGGTGATGGTCACCTCGCTCGACGGGATCGTGGCCGTTGAAGGGCACGTCGGTGGCCTGACCGCGGCCGCCGACCAGCGGCTGCTGCTCGGGATGCGCGAGCGTGCTCGGGCCGTCGTGGTCGGCGCTGCGACGGTGCGAGCCGAGGGCTACGGCGGCCTGCTGGCGCCCCCTGCCCGGCAGCGGCGGGAGAGCGCCGGGCTGGCACCGCAACCGGAACTGGTCGTTCTGTCTCGGAGCGGCGACGGCGTCGCGGGCACCGAAGCCGCAGGTGCGGCTGACCTCCAGCTACGCGTCGAACGGCCCCCGACGAACCGCGACGGGGCTCCGGACCTGCGCGTCGTCAGCGCCGGGATCCGCGAACGGCACGGCCCGGGTCTCACGGTCTGGGAGGGCGGGCCGACGATCGTGCGGACGGCACTCGCCCAAGGCGTTCTCGATGAGCTGTTTTTCGCGATCTCGCCGATGCTGGCGGGTCGCGGGCTACCGCTCGCGGGGCCTGAGACTTCCGGTACATCGCGCCTGCGACTGATCGGTACCGCCGTCTCCGAGGACTTCGTGTTCCTCAGATACGGTTTACGCGATGGAGCTTGACATCCCCGGGGGCCGCCTCGAATGCGGCCACGATCGGCCGCTGTTGATGGGAATCCTGAACTGCGGGAACGACTCGGTCGCCGATGGCATGCTGCTGGGGGACACGGCGGCGCGGGTGCGGCGCGGGGCGGAGTTGGTTGCCGCGGGCGCGCAGGTCGTCGACGTCGGCGCGATCTCGGGCCGAACCGACACTCCGGCCCTGTCCGAGGCAGAGGAGATCGCGCTCCTACAGCCGGTCGTGCGGGCGCTCGCGGCACGAGGGACCGACGCGGTCCTGTCCGGCAGTGGTCCCTCGAGACCACTGCCGGAACCAGCGCCGTCGATGGCCGGGATAACCGTCTCGGTGGATACCTGGCGGCCGGCGGTCGTCGAAGCGGTGCTGGAGGTGGGCGCCGCGATCATCAACGACGTCAGCGGCCTCGCCGACCCGGCGGTCGCGAGCCTCGCCGCGCGCTACGGCGCCGGCCTGGTGATCATGCACACCCGCGCCGCTCCCAAAGAGCGCGCGTTCCCGGGGTACGACGATCCCGTCGGTGAGGTCATGTCGTTCCTGTCCGAACGGATCGAAATCGCCCTGCAGGCGGGCGTCCGGCCGGAGCAGATCATCCTCGACCCCGGGCTCGACTACACCAAGACCCCGCAGGAGAGCGTCGAGGTCTTGCGCAGGCTCGACGAACTGCAGACCTTCGGCCGTCCGATTCTGCTCGCGGTATCCCGCAAGTACTTCCTCGGGATGATCACCGGCAGGCCCCCCGATCGACGGCTGCCGGCAACCCTGGCAGCGATCCAGTTCGGACTGGACCGCGGAGCGGCGATCCTGCGGGTGCACGACGTCGCCGAGGTCGCCGAATTCCTCAGGGTGGCGCTGGCGCTGCCCGGCGAGGAGCCCGTCGCGATGCAGGGCGACGGACGCGATCAGGGGTTGATGTGGATCGCGCCGAAGCACGCGTGAGGGCGGAGCGGGAGGCACCGTGTCGACTGGTGATGTGAGCGTCGAGGCCGGCTACGACGGCCATACTGCGTGGGCACGCAACCTAGCGGCGCCCGTCCGCGACTTCCTCAGCACCGAGTCGGGCGGCGCCGGCCTGATGGTGGTAGCGACAATTGTCGCGCTCGTCTGGGCCAACTCGCCCTGGCGCCACAGCTACAACTCGCTGTGGGCGACGAAGCTGGCGATCCAGATCGGCGGCGGCGGGATCAGCGCCACGCTCCGGGTCTGGGTGAACCAGGGGCTGATGACCCTCTTCTTCCTCGTCGTCGGGCTCGAGGCCAAGCGGCAGCTGGACCTCGGCGAGTTGCGCGAGCGCCGGCGACTGGCGGTGCCGGTGTTCGCCGCGATCGGCGGCATGCTCGTTCCGGCCCTGATCTACCTCGCCTGGAACGCCGGGACCCATGAGGCCCGCGACTGGGGCGCCGCGATCTCCACCGACACGGCGTTCGCACTGTCTGTCGTTGGGCTGCTGGCGCCGCGATCGGCGACGCGGATGCGGGTGTTTCTGCTGTCCCTGGCGGTCGTTGACGACCTGACGGCCCTGCTCGTGATCGCGTTCGTCTACACCGAGCACGTCTCGATCGTCCCGCTGGCGATCGCGATCGGACTGTTCGGGCTGCTGCTGGCCCTGCGGTGGTTCCCAAGGGGCCGTCGGCCACTCGCGGTCGGGCTCGGGATCGGGATCTGGCTGGCGATGTTCAAGTCCGGGATCGACCCGGTCATCTCGGGACTCGCCGTGGGACTCGCCACCAGCGCCTACCCACCGACGCGTGAGGAGCTCGAGCGCGCCTTCGAGCTCACCCGGACCTTCCGCGAGCAGCCGACGCCGGCGCTCGCGCGGGCGGCGCAGCGAGGCGTGCTGTCCTCGATCTCGCCCAACGAGCGGCTCCAGTACGAGCTGCACCCGTGGACGAGCTTCGTCGTCGTCCCGCTGTTCGCGCTCGCCAACACCGGCATCCACCTGACGGGACCGTTGCTCTCCGCCGCCTTCAGCTCGCCGGTCACGCTCGGCATCATCACCGGCTACCTGGCCGGCAAGCCGATCGGCGTCGTCGCCGGATCGTGGCTGGCGACGCGCCCGCAGCTGCGCGGTCCCCGCGCCCCGGTCAGCGGTCCGGTACTGCTCGCCGGCGGAGTGTTTGCAGGCGTCGGCTTCACGGTTTCGCTGCTCGTCTCGAGCCTAGCCTTCAACGGCCAGCTATTGGCCGAAGCAAAGCTCGGCGCGCTCTGCACGCTGATCCTTTCGCCGGCGCTCGCTTGGCTTGTCATGCAGGTGATCAGGCGAATCCCGGCAGACCTGCGCGCACGCCAGATCGCCGGCACTGCCGAGGACATCCTCGACCTCGCGGTCGACGTCGATCCGGCCCGGGATCACATCCGCGGCGCCGAGGATGCTCCGGTCACGATCGTCGAGTACGGCGACTTCGAGTGCCCCTTCTGCGGCCAGGCCGAGCAGGTGATCCGCGAGCTGCTGGCCGAGACCGGCTACGAGGTTCGGTATGTCTGGCGCCACCTGCCACTCAGCGACGTTCACCCCTACGCCCAGCTCGCGGCCGAGGGATCCGAAGCGGCAGCGGCTCAGGAGCGGTTCTGGGACATGCATGACCTGCTCCTCACCCACCAGGGCAAACTCGGGCTAGACGACCTCGCGGGTTATGCACAGGACCTCGGCCTCGATGTCGACCGCTTCTCCGAGGAGATCCGCCGGCGCCAGTATGCGGCGCGGGTGGCCGACGACGTCGCCAGCGCCGACGAGAGCGGTGTCTCGGGAACGCCGACCTTCTTCATCAACGGTCGCCGGCACTATGGGGCCTACGACATCGATGCCCTGACGCTGGCCGTGCGGGCCGCCAAGAGCCGGATCACCCTCACCGATCGCTCGCTCAGCCCGGCTCCCTGATCATCGCGCAGAGCCAGGTTCGAGCTGCACGCTCGAGGTGAGCCGGCCGCTGGCGGCGAGAGCGCGTTCCCTCGAAACGCGCTCCGCCGCCAACGAACTTGGTGCTTGGCGGTCACACCAGGGGTGCAGACCACCGCACAAGCCATGTCAGGCGTCTGCTGTAACGACCAGCGTGCCCATCATCCCTTGCTGCGCTTGACCCGGGACGTCACATTGGTATTTGAAGGAGCCGGGTGCGATGCCGACGGTGAATGATTGGGTTTGACCGGGGTCAATCAGCGGGCCCATGTGGACAGTCTTGAGGTCGAAGTTGTGGAGTATCGAGCGATTGTTCGTTGCGACGAATGTCACCTGTCCGGACGGAAGGCTGGTGACCGGTGCGCCATTCTCGGTCAACGTGAAGCTGAACTCGGCGCATTCGAAGCGAACCTCCCGAAAGTTGAGCCAGTGATCCCGGTACCAGATAAACGCTACCCCATGTGGAAGTTGCGCTGCCACCTGGTGTGCCTCGCGAGGGCTACGGTATATCTAGTAATTCTGACCGCACGATATCCTGAGTAACCCGCTGTCACGAGACATCCCGGGCGTCCTACCAGGTCCACGACATATCCAGTAATTCCACCTCCCACGATATGTCTAGTAACCCGCCGTTCCATCTCTTCATGCTGCCTGGTCAGGCATGGAAGGCACGTCCAAGATCACGTGATCTCGCGAACAACATCAACGCGAGGCTGACGAGCATCGCCGGAAAGGGGAGAATCACGGGGCGTGTCACACCGCTTGTCCAGCTCGATGCGAGCTTTGGGTCGAATCTGCACAACCCCATCAGGCTCCTATTACTGCATCCTGCTCGGGGGCGGCACGCTCGACGAAGGGCGGACCGGTAGTCAACACGAAGGCGCAGATACTGCGGGTGAACGGTATCCCAATTCCCGGACTGTACGGGACAGCTGCATCGCTGCCCCCGCCGGCCAGGCGTACTCGTCGGGCGGAAGCACGATCGGCCCAGGCTTCACCTATGGTTACATCGCTGGGCTCAACGCGGTCAAGGAGCCAGTGAACAAACTGGTCTAGGTGCCCGGGACGCAAACGACGGCCGCTCGGGCTCTGGGCTCGGGCAGCCTTCGTCTGGCAGGACGCGCATTTGCCTCGTCGCCAACTCGTATACACGACTCGCGACCCGGCGCGGCACCCTGCCGAGCAGTGCTCTCGACGAGCTGCCGATCCTGATGATCAACGCGCCGGAGGACGGCAAGCGGCGCTTGGTACGGGAATCTGCCGCCCGTCTGGAGCGCGACGGAGGCCGCGTCGAGCGACGATGTCAAGCCCAGCGAACTCACGGACCCGGAGCTGAGCTGAATGGTGGCCGGCTGGACGCGCGGGTTGCCTGTCGTGGAGCCGCACACGAGCTGAGCGCCGTCCTCGCGATGTAGTCAGGCGCTCGCCCGTCTGCTGCGGAGCTCATCAAACCGCGCGACGGTAGATCGCCGGCACGATGCTGGTACTTTTAGGCCGCAGGCGTCCGCGCAGGGGACTTGGGGGCCGTTGCTACACGACGTTCGCTAACTCACCCTATGCAGCCACGGACGTAATGGCGGAGACAACAGACGCGAACGCGCCGCACGCGCGATTGCCTGCTGGGTCCAGTTCACCGCCGTCCGTAGGGGCAGCCGCCACGCGCCGCCGGCCCGGCAGCATGCGATTCGGTTTTGGGCGGAACCGGCGAGCGAAGAGCGATGCACCGCCGCGCACGTTGCTGGCGGGCTGCGTCGTCGCCGCGTTGCTGGTGGCCGCCCCCGTCGTGATCACGATCGTGCAGGCAGTGCAGGGCGGCATTTCCACCGCTGGGAGCTCGATTGGGTCCGCGTCGACACTGACACTGATCCTCCATTCGCTCGAGGTCGCGGCGGTATCGGCACCAATCTGCGGCGTCCTCGGCGTGGCTGCCGCGTGGTTCGTGGAACGCACGACGCTGCCTGGACGGCGTGTTTGGGCGGTGCTGTTCGTCGCTCCGTTGACGATCCCTCCGTTCGTCACGAGCTACGCCTGGGCGGGCCTCGGGAACGCCTTCCAGGGATACGTCGGTGCCGCCGGGATCATCGCCTTCAGCTACTTCCCGATCGTCTACCTGCTCGTCGCGGTGGCCCTGCGAGGGCTCGACCCGGCGCTAGAGGAAACCAGCACGTCGCTGGGGCTGAGCGGCTGGCGGACATTTGTGCGCGTGGTTCTCCCGCAACTGCGTCCGGCGCTGTACGGAGGAATGCTGTTGATCGTGCTCGACGCACTCGTCGAGTTCGACGCCTTCGTCGGGTTGAAATTCCAGACGTTCTCGTTCGACGTGTACGCCCAATACCAATTGGGATTCAGCGCATCCGGAGCCGCAGCGCTCTCGCTGGCTTCGATCGTCATCTGCATCGTGCTGCTGATCGGCGAGGAGGCCCTGCGCGGCCATGCCAATTACACCCGTGTGAGTCAGGGAGCGCGACGTGTCGCGTCGCGATACTCACTCGGGCGAGCAACGATCCCGGCTCTCTTGGGCCTCGGGGCGCTCCTCGCGATCAGCGTCGGCATCCCGGTTGGAATGCTGATCCGCTGGGCCCTCGAGAGCAGCAGCGCCGCCCTCTCGACCGCGAGCGGGAACCTCAAGTACCTGTTTCCGGCGACCGTCACGTCGGTGGAGATCGGCCTCGTCGCCGCGCTACTGGCGGTCCTGTTGGCACTCCCGGTCGCAGTCATGGCCGTCCGCTACCGCGGACCGATGGTCGTGGCAGTAGAGCGCGCAACGTACCTCTCATTTGCGCTACCGGACCTCGTCGGTGCGATTGCCCTGGCATATGCGGCAAGCCACTGGATCCACTTCGCCTACGGAACCTTTGCGCTGATGGTCTTTGCCGAGGCAGTGCTGTTCGTGCCATTCGCGATCGTCGCGATGCGCGCAAGCTTCGGCCAGATTGAGCCTGTGCTGGAGGACTCGGCGCGGTCGCTCGGATCCGGTGGGCTCGCGAGCTTTTGGCGCGTGACACTGCCACTGGCGCGACCCGGACTCGCGGCGGCACTCGTGTTGGTGTTCGCGTTCACGTTGGGGGACCTGTCAACGGCTCAGGTGCTGCTGCCACCAAATGCGTACACGCTCGGTACGGAGTTCAACGCGAATAGTTCGACGGTCGCATTCGCCGCAGCGGCGCCGTTCGCCGGCGTCCTGATACTGCTGGCGCTGGCCTCTGCCTACGTGGTGATGAGCCGCTTTGGAAGTATCCGTTCACTCCGAGCTGGTTGACAATGGCCGACCTTCTTTGCAAAGGCATTTACGCCGCCTACCGTGACCGGACCGTACTGAGCGGTGTTGACCTGTCAGTCCCGACGGGCACTCTCACAGCAATTCTCGGGGCGTCTGGAAGCGGCAAGACGACGTTGCTTCGCGTGATCATGGGCTTCCTCGCCGCAGACGCGGGTACGGTAACGGTCGGCTCCCGAATCGTAGCCGACCCGGGCCGTGTCCACCTGAGGCCCAACCAGCGCGCGATCGCCTACGTCGCCCAGGAAGGCGCCCTCTTCCCCCATCTCGACGTTGCCGCCAACGTCGGCTTCGGGCTGCCGCGCTCGGAGCGGCAACGCGGGACCCGCGTGACCGAGGCACTCGATCTCGTTGGGCTGGACCCGAGCTACGCCGATCGTGAGCCCCACGAGCTCTCCGGCGGAGAGCAACGCCGTGTGGCGCTCGCCCGGGCGCTCGCGCCCCGGCCTGCGGTGGTACTCCTTGACGAGCCGTTCTCCGGGCTCGATGCGGCGCTGCGATCTGAGACCCGCGTCGCAGTCGCCGGTGCTCTTGCGGCGGCCGGGACGACCGCGGTGCTGGTCACGCACGACCAGGGGGAAGCGCTCTCGACGGGGCGCGAGGTGGCTGTCCTCAGGGACGGCCAGCTAGTGCAGACCGGACCGCCGGAGGCTGTCTACCGAACCCCGGCCGACCTCGACGTCGCACATTTTGTCGGCGAGGCGGTGGTCGTGCCAGGTGACGCTCACCACGAGGCAGTTGTGTGCACTCTCGGCACGCTGCCCATCCGTGGTGAGCCCGTCGTTGGTAGAGTCAGTGTCATGATCAGGCCCGAGCAGATCCGACTCAATCAGGTGGAGCGCGGCGACGGAGTCGCCGCTAATGTCATCGGCCAGACTTTCTACGGGCCCGAGAGCGTTCTTCACCTCGAGCTCACCGACGGCTCGCGGACCGTGGTTACAGCGAGGACCTTCGACGGCGCCGGCGCCCGACCGGGCGACGCCGTCACGCTCCATGTCGACGGTCCGGTGGCCGTCTACGACGCGGAGCCGACGCAGCCATGAGATGGCGCACGCTGCTGATGGTAGTTGCGACGTCTGTGGCCGTTGCCGCCTGCGGTAGCTCAGGTAGCGGAAGCGGCGGGGGCGGCGGAGGAAGCAGGAACTCCTCGATCCTCCTGTACAACGGACAGCATCCGGAGCTGACACAGGCGGAGGTTGCCGCGTTCCAGCACGCCACTGGAATCTCGGTCAACCTGCGGACAAACGACGGCGTTGTGCTCGCAGATCAGCTCGCGCAGGAGGGCGGCGACTCACCGGCCGACGCCTACTTCACCGAAAACTCGCCGGAGCTTGTCCGGCTCTCCGAGAAGGGCCTGCTCACTCGCCTGCCGCAGTCGGTTCTGCGGCAGGTTCCCGCACGCTACCGGTCCCCGCAGGGCACCTGGGTCGGTGTGGCCCTACGCGTGAGCGCCCTTGTCTACAACCCCAAGCTGATCTCGCGCTCGCAGCTCCCCAGCTCCATCCTTGACTTCGCAGAGCCCCAGTGGAAGGGGAAGGTAGCGGTCGCCCCCCTCGACTCGGACTTCCCGCCGGTTGTCGGCGCTGTGATCGCTACGCACGGCGCGAAAGCCGCAGCCAACTGGGTGGACGCGCTGAAGCAAAATGCCGTCGTCTACCAGGACGATGAGTCTGTGGTCGCCGCGGTCAACGCCGGCAACGTGCCTGTCGGTGTGATCAACCAGTACTACTGGTACCGGCTGCGACGCGAGGTGGGGGCCAACCGGATCCACTCGAATCTCTATTACTTCCCCGGTCGAGACCCCGGATCGGTCGTCAACATATCTGGCGCCGCCGTTCTCGCATCCTCGCAGCACCGAGCCGATGCGGAGCGCTTCATCAACTTCCTCGTCAGCCAGAAGGGCCAGAAGCTGATCACCAGCGGCGACGACTACGAGTATCCCGTGCGGCCCGGTGTTGCGCACAATCCACAGGAGCCACCGCTCTCCGAGATTGCGCATACGAGCATCAGCGCGCGTAAGCTCGGCAACGACGTGCCGGCGTCCAAGCTGATCCTCAATGCCGGCTTCGGAGCATAAGCCCCATCTCGACCGCCCCGGCGACGCCGCGATTCGCTCGACCGACCCGAATGTACTGCGGGGCGCCAGCATCGCCGGCGCCCCGCGCTATCAAGTACGTCACTGACTAATCTGCGAACGGCTGGCGGCTCGTTCCTCGCTTAGAGGCAACCATCCCCGTCGTCAGGGCCACCACTCGCCTCGTCCCCATCCCCGTCGCCGTCGAGAGTACCCGGCGGGCAGGTGCTAACCGGCGTGGTCGTCGTGGGCGTCGTGGGCGTGGTAGGCGTCGTGGTCGTGCCGCCGGTCGGCTTATGCTTGATGACCTGGCCTGAGGTGGTGATGACGTACCAAAGGCCGCCGCTCCCCTTCGTGTCCTGACCGGTGGCCGTACCATTCTTATGGTCGCCCTTGTAGAGATAAAGCGGCCATCCCTTATAGGTGACAACATGCTTGCCAGGGGCATAAGGATCCGGGTCGCTGCCCAGAAGTGACTGCTTCACACCGGTACCCGCGACCGGCTTGCCGGTCGCCGTGATGAACTCTGGCGGCCAGACCAACGCGCAACCGAGCTTGGGTCCGCACGTCACCCGCTTGCCCTTATCCGGAGCAAAGACATACAGCGTCCGCCCCGCACTGCTCACCAAGACCGTCCCGAGACCAGACAGCGCATGAGAAGAAATCTTCACGGTTTTCGGAGTCGCCCGCGGGGCAGCGCCGGACGCGAACGGCACGGCCGTCGCGACGACCGTCGCGCTCCCTGCGGCAATCAGCGCTGCCGTTATCACTTTGTTACGCACGATAAAACCTCCCAAGCTAGTGGACTTGCACGCACCACCCCGGGGATCCGGCCATCCTCCCGGACTTGAGCGCGATTTTACAACACGGCATCGAGCCAACCGATGCGCACGGACAACCATGAGCACGCCGGGCCACCGATCTCTGATCGGCAACTAGCTCAGTAACTCAAAGTGTCGACCGCCCAGACAGCGCTCAGCCTGGTCGCTCGTCGCGGGACTACGTCCCGCGACGAGTTAGTCAGTCGGCGCGATCGGGTCGGGCCTCAGGCGCCGCCACAGGTCGTGTAGCCGCCGAAAACCTGGCCCTTCTGCTTCAGGTTCACGCACTTGCCTATCTTGAACACGCCCTGCATGCCCGCGTTGCTCCGGTCAGCCCCCAAGCTCCCGAAGTAGTGCAGCGTTGTCCCTTGTTGGTTGAGGAACAGGATCATGACCTTCTTCTGCCCGGGCTGGACGAGTGTGTTGACCTTACCCTCGAAGCGCGCGTCGCCCCCGCGGAAGTCGAAGGCGTGCGGCTTTGTGCCGACGTTGTGGATGACGAAACGCGCGTCCCACTCCTCCGGCCCCGAGTGCTTCGACAGCGTGAACTTCGAATCCGTCATCGTGACCTTGACAGTCAGGTACGGGGTCGGAACCGTCGTTCGCGGCATGCGCTGTCCGGTCCTCGATTGTGCCTGCGCCGTCGCCGCGAATGCCGTGAGCACAACCGCGACGAGACCCAGGGATGCTCTGAGTTGTCCTCGATTCATTTTTGCCCTCTCGTCATTTCGGACCTTCGTGAGTTGTTTCGATATGTCGGGCGCGAATGACCGCTTCGACCATCGTCCAGGCTTGCCCAGGCATGGCAAGTGGCTGTGCTACCGCCAACGCCCAGCGTGTCGTGTCGGACGGCGCCTTGAGGCCGGGGCGTCAGAGGGTGTCGAGGGCACCCTCTGACGCGTTGTCGGCTTGACTGTTGGTTACGTCGACTGACCGGTGTTGTTACTCCTACTTGCTTCCGGGCAGCGTGAACGAGTACATGGTGTTCCCGGGGGTTGCCGCCCTCGAGTTGCCGACACCTGTCTGGACCGTGACGTGCTCCTTACCATCGAGTCCCTGGTACACGGTCGGCGCAGCAAAGATGGAGCCCTGGAGTACCGGCGATGTCCACAGGAGCTTGCCGTTCTTGCTGTTGAGCGCGAGCAATTGCCCGCTGAGGGTCCCGACGAACATGACCCCGCCAGCGGTGCTGGCAAGACCGCTGTAGCAGCCGTCGTTGTTTGGCATGGTGAACTTCCAAACGGGCCGGTTGGTCTTGGGGTTGATCGCCACGACCTGCCCGATCTTGTTTTGGACCCAGTCTCCGGCGAGCACAGACGTGTTCTCGGTGCCGAAGCCCTGGTTCCCAGTCCCCTGCTTGGCCTTCGCGACCGGGACTGCCTCGTAGGCATCGCCGCGGTCGATCGTGTCGCACACGTACATCCGTCCGGTCTGCTGGCTGAACGTGTCCGCCGGCCAGTCGGCCATGTCGTGCCATCCGGGAACCACGTAGTGGGATGCGACGACGGGCGTGTAGTTGCAACCGAACTGGATCGGCTGGCCGTCAGGCCCGATCAGGGAAGGAGTGCCGCCAGCGGCAGTCCACTCCTGCGCGGTCGCGCACTGGGGTGCGAACGGGGCACCCGAGGGAATTGGCTGTGTCGGTGAGTTATTCGGTGCCTCTGGGCTCTGCGGCACGGCCTGTTCCTTGATCGGCAGCTGCTTGAACGGCCTGCCGGTCTTGCGGTTGAGGATGTAGTTCAAGCCCATCTTGGTCGGCTGATCGATCGCATGGACGATCTTGCCTCCCAGGTTGTAGTCGATCAGGACGGCGGGATTCGCTGTTATGTCGAGATCCCACTCGTCGTGATGCACCACCTGGTAGTGCCACACCATCTTGCCCGTCTTCATGTTCAGCGCGACGATCGAGGACGCGTAGAGATCGTTCCCCGCGGGCCGGTTTGCATACGGCTCCGCGTTCGCGGTCCCGATATAGAGCTGCCCGAGCTCGGGGTCCGTGCTGATGTGGCCCCAGTCGCCGCCGCCGAGCGGTGGCGAGGTACCGCCCCCTCCCCAGCTGCTCCAGCCCGGATCGCTCGGTCCAGCGGGCACCATGTAGGTCTTCCACAGCTGGTGTCCGTCCTTCGCGCTGTACGCGGAGATAAACCCGCGCACGCCCGAGTCCGACCCGGCCGTACCCGAGAACAACTCGCCGTTCGAATACTCGATCGCTGAGATGTTGGTCTCACCAGCGGTCGGGTCTCCGATCGGCCCCTCCCGCCAGGCGAGCTGGCCGGTCTTGGCGTTCAGCGCGACGATGTAGTCGTCGTCCTCGTTGAAGAAGACCTTGCCGTCGCCAAGTGCGATGCCATGGAGCGAGGAGCCCGTCGCGGCCTGCTGGCTGCCGGTGTACTCCCACAACTGCTTGCCGGTCGACGAATCCCACGCAAAGATGTCGTCATTCCCAGCCCCGAAGTAATAGACGCCGCCGTACTCCACACCGCTGCCATTGTCCGTCTGAGTGTTGGGCACACCAGTGAGGGGCGCCTGCCAGGCGATGTGAAGCTTCGAAACGTTCGACGTATTAATCGCGTTCAGCGACGAATAACGCTGATTGAGGTTGTTCCCGCCGTAATCAACCCAGTTCACTCCGGACGCCGTCGTCAAGTCGCTGGCGGAAAACGCGGGTGGATAGGCGTAGCCGGTCTTTCTCGCATTTGCCGCGCTTCCGCTGGCGGCGAACAATGCGGCAGCCAGACCCACAACAACCAGGCCTACGACCCCGAATAAAGCGGTAAATCGATTCCTTCTCAGCACCTGCTTCTCCTTAATACGTCAGTCGTCATGTCGCAGGCGAGCTGCGGCACGTTTGGCATCCACTAGAACGAGTGGCCAGGCGTGATTCGCGTTTGGCCACGTCAAGTACTGGGCCCCTGCGCGAAGGTTGGTCTCCGCCGAACCTCAACAAACCGCGCATCCCACATCCGTTATTGCCAGGAAGCCTCCCCTCCCCACCGAACCCAAGATCAACAGGTAGATTACAGGATTCTTTACGATAGCTCAAGAAACCCCTAATCCCCAGGTCGATCGGTAGAGCGGCTGCGTCCGCCGCCAGGGACGGCGAGAACCTCTTGCATGCGAGAATGTCCGCCAAAATCGACGCACGTCCGCGATAGACGCGCTACCGATCGGCGGTGGGTTACCGCGATCACGCAACTCACGACCCGAAGCTCGTCGCTGGCGTAGCCGCCAAACCGCAAGCGCAGTCCAGGCGGCGAGCGGCGAGCCGCCGTATTGGAACGGGACGCCCCTGACTCCGACTTCCGCCACCCATCGCTGCTGTGATCGAGAGGCACGGCGCCAAAAGCCGCGGCAAACCGGATCGACGCCCTGAAGCGCAACGCCCTCGCCTACGAGACGATGAACCTGTGGTAGCGGCCCGACGTGCCGGCGTCCAAGATGATCCTCAACGCCGGCTTCGGATCATGGACCGGCCGCGACAGTCCAGATCGACCGTCTGCCCGGGTTGAGCGACGCCAGCGACGTAATCTCGGACGGAGGCGGAAATGAGCCGCCGTAGGGCTCCATGTAGCTCGAGAACGTGAGCGACGTCGTGCCGAGGCCCGAGCCGGGCACCGGGCCTGACATCTTCGCGACGTAACCGGGCCCATTCACCCACACGTCGATCTTGAGACGCCCCGATCGGCTCGAACGGAGCTCGCGCTCGATCGCCGCAGCCACCGCCGTATCGCCATGGCTGATTGCTGCGGAATGGGCCTGGGTGAGATCTACAGAGACTGCGTATTCGCTCATCGGCACGTGCCCGACGGCGCGTGTGCCCAGAGAAGCCGCTGTTTGGGTTCCCCACTTGATCTCGTCGAGTGCCAGGAGCGGGCCGAGCCCTTCAACCTGAGCCACGAGCGGACCGGCATCCTGTCGGCCGGGAAACGGAGCGGAGATCCAGCTCTTTCCCGCTGGGAGCAGTCCGACAGGAGCTGGGGAGGGAGCGACGGCGAACGCCTTCGCCGAGGAATCGACGAACACGTTCGCGGAATCGCCCGCCCGTCTGCGCACACCGATGAACGCGTAGTTGACCCCGGTTCGGAAATCGAATGCTCCCCTCGCGCCCGTGACTGCGGTCGCCGGTGGAAAGAGGTGCGACCCCGTGAACCGGATCTGATACCGGACCCACGAGAGCGCGGCGGTCTTATGTGCGGCCCCAACCGCGGTCCCCGCCGGATCGCTGGCTGACCCGCAGGCACTCAGGGCGAGAGCGGAGACCGCCAACACCAGTGGCCCAAATCTGGTGGCGCCGCGACGCCGTCCGATCCGGAGCCGCTCTCCCCTAGGCCGACGCATACTCGAATTCTCCAACGTGTCCCGAACGTACCGCGGGGCGTCGGCATCGCCGGCGCCCCGCGGTATCACGTATGTCAGTCGCTAATCTGCCAACGGCTAGCCGTTGGATCCCTCAGTTAGAGGCAGCCGTCGCCGTCGTCAGGGCCACCACTCGCCTCGTCCCCATCGCCGTCGCCGTCGAGAGTACCCGGCGCGCAGGTGTTGACCACTGGCGTCGTCGTCGAGGGCGTCGTGGGCGTGGTAGGCGTGGTGGTCGTACCGCTGGTCGGCTTATGCTTGATGACCTGGCCCGCGGTGGTGATGACGTACCAAAGGCCGCCGCTACCTACCGTGTCCTGGCCGAGGGCCGAGCCAGCCTTTTTGTCGCTCACGTAGGCGTAAAGCGGCCATCCCTTATAGGTGACAATATGCTTGCCAGGGACAAAGGGATCAGGGTCACTACCGAGCAGCGACTGCTTCACCCCCGAGCCCGCAATGGGCTTGCCACTCGCCGAGATGTACACCGGGGGCCAAACCACGTCGCAACCGAGCTTTGATCCGCAGGTCACCTTCTTGGCCTTATCCGGGGCGAACACGTAAAGGGTCCGCCCAGCGCTGCTCACCAGAACCGTTCCGAGACCCTTCACGCTCTTAGAGGAAATCCGCACGCTCTTTGGAGCCGCCTGATGAGGCGCGGCGCCAGATGCCAACGGGGCGACCGTCGCGACGAGCGTCGCGCTTCCGGCAGCCACCAGTGCTGCCAGTATCACTTTGTTACGCACTACAGAACCTCCAAGCTAGTGGACTTGCTCGCACTGCCCCCAGACTCAGCGCACCATTCCGAATCTAAGCCGATGATAGAACGATATAACAGCGAAGCGAGCCGGTAGTTGCGCAGGTAGTCTGCGTAACGGCGAACTCGGCGTCGCTCGTGCCGAAGTATCATGGCTGGGCGCTGGCCGTCCCCGGCGCATCGGCCAGATCGGCCAAGAACGCAGGGAGGCCGTCTCGTTGAAGCCCGCAGTGCTGCGCTGGTCTGCGCTGGCCGCGACCGTTGTCGTGTGCTTGGGACTCGGCGCATGCGATGCTCGCCGAAGCGCCGGCGGATGGCGAGAACCGGGTGGCGATGTGGCCTCAAAACGGAGCGTTGTTGGTCCGATCGACGCAGCTTCCGTCCCGCGGTTGCGGGTCGCCTGGCGGTTCCGTTTTCCCGATTCCCCGACGTTCTCGGGCGTTGACGCCGCGACACCACTCGTCCTCGATGGCCGCGTCTACGTTCAGACGCTTCAAAGCAATGTCTACGCCTTGAACGCCCGCACGGGAGCGATTGTCTGGCGGCGAAGGTTCTCGCGGCCGAACGGCGGGCCGAACGGACTGGCAACCGATGGGAGCCGGCTGTTCGGCAATACCGACACCAGTGCCTTTGCACTTTCGCGCAAGACGGGCGCGCTTCTGTGGATCCACAAGCTGACGACTGCCGCCGAGCCGATTGATATCGCGCCCTTGGCAGCCGACGGGCTCGTGTTCACGAGCAGCACGGGCCTCACCGCAGGAGGCCGTGGGACCCTGTTCGCGCTCAGCGCCCGCACCGGCAAGTTCGTCTGGCGGTTCGACACGATTCTTCGCGCGTGGCGCATGCCTCGTGAGGCCTCCGGAGGAGGAGCGTGGTGGCAGCCGACGCTCGACGGGGCCGGAAGCCTCTACGTCGGAACCTCGAATCCACTCCCCTGGGGCGGTTCGACGAAGTACCCGAACGGAGCCGCGTATGCGGGACGCGACCTCTACACGGACGCGCTGCTCGTCCTGGACGCCCGGACCGGAAGGCTGCGCTGGTACGACCAGGTGACGCGGCACGACGTCCGGGACTATGACTTTGCCCTACCGCCGATCCTCGCGAAACCTGGCGGCGAGCCGCTCGTGATCGGCGCCGGCAAAGCCGGTCTCGTGATCGCGTGGAATCGACGCACGCATCGGCGCGTGTGGACGGCGGCGGTCGGCCTCCACCGCCACGACCGAGGACCGCTACCGCGCCGCCTCGTCCGCGTTTGTCCTGGCCTGCTCGGCGGCGTGCTCACGCCCATGGCCTACGCCGATGGACGCGTCTTCGTGCCTGTCGTCAACATCTGCATGCACGGCAGCGCCACAGGTTACCGGCCCAACTTCCTCAGCCTCGACTACACCCGCGGGACGGGCGAGCTCACCGCGCTCAAGGCGACGACCGGCAGGCGTCTATGGACACATCGGCTGCCTTCGCCGGACTTTGGTTGTGCAACGGTCGCGCGGAATGTGGTGTTCACGGCCACCTACGCCGGGGTGGTGTACGCATTCGACGCTGCTGACGGCCGGCTGCTGTGGTCGGCTCAGGAGCCGGCTGGAATAAATGCCTGCCCGAGCGTTGCCGGGAACCTCCTGCTGATTGGCGCCGGCGCGCTCCCCGACCGGATGTCGGCCACACCGCAGCTTGTCGCCTACCGGCTACGCCGAGCGCACAATCGCTAGCGACTAGCAATCTCCACACGGCGCGGTCACCGTCGACTTACCCAGGAACTTGTACCCGTCAAGTTGAATCAGATCGATCGTGTTGTTGACAGCCGGGAGCGCGGCGAGACCGCTCAACGTCATGAAGTGCACGACGTCGTCCGACCGCAGGCTCTGGATCATCCCGACCATCTCCATCCGGAGCTTGCCCACGTCCGCCATAAGCCGCCTGTGCAGTTTCCGCACACGGGGCGGTGCCTGCGTCCGCTTCAGGTCCGCCTGGACGCCCGACAACGTTTTGTCGCCAGCCTCCAGGTGTCGAATCGTGGCCGCACGCGCAGCGCTTCCCTTCGTGCCGCTGACCAGCGGGTAGATCACTCCGATGCCCTTTGCGTACTCACGGCCGATCCGTTTCATGGCCGTGTCGTATCTAGCCTTTGCGGTGTCACCCTGGCGTGCGGAGGCGTTGCTGGTCTTCTGACCCTGCGTCGCCGATGCCATGGTCGCGCCCCCGAGGCCTGCGGCCACTACGGCCGCAACCACCGCAGTCAACACGAACGTATGTGCAGAGCTATTGCTCATCGTTGTAACCATTGCCTCATCCTTGTCACCAATTCGATCTGCTCTCAGCCCTGATCCAGACAGGCGAGCGTCCGGCATGGCTTTACGGCGAACCGGCCCTGAAAGTCGTTCTTGTTAGCCCCGCCCAGTGCCGTCGATCGCCATTGGAGCTGTGCGCCGTGTACCACCGTGGGGAAGAAAACGTAGAAGCCGGCGTTCGAACCCTTCTTGACCACCACACTCGAGCTGGCTGCGACGAACCGCCGTGAATCAGACGACTTGTTGTACACCCTGAACAGGGTCACATACCCGGCCTCCGCCACTGGGTAACCATGAGGCGGCGTGAGTTTGACCCCGGAGTCTGTCAGCTCGACGTGGACGTTGATGGAGTTCGAGGGAGCCGTTGTTGCCTGCGCCACCGGAGCCCCCATCAGCGCACACTGGGTGCCAGCCGCGATTATCGCCCCCGCCGCCCACAGCGTCCACCTGTTGCGTAGTCGTCGGCCCGACTCACTAATACTATGGAAAATTGGTCGATCCATCGCTCCTAGCCTTGTCGGACGCCTGCCCTGGTGCCGAGTTCATCAATGTCCAGTGCGTATATGGACGCCGCGGCGCCGGGGCCTCCTGAGAAGCCCCGGCGCACGCTCGTCACTGCGGTGGTCGGCACCGGCCGCCTTTCCAGTTCGCTTCCCGCTTACGGAAGCGCGAACGTCTGGATCAGATCGCCCGGCGGAACCTTCTCGTGTCCGTCGCCGCCGGTGAAGATCGAAACGTACTGCTTGTCATTCACGCTGTAGGTGATCGCCTTCGTGTTCGCTCCCGACGGTTCGGGCGACGACTGCCAGAGAACAGCCCCCGACTGTGCATCGAAGGCCTCCAGCGATCCGTTGTTCTGGCCGAGGAAGACGACACCGCCGGCGGTGGACATCGCGCCGCTGTAGCACGGACCCGAGTTGGTCGCAAGATAGGTGCGCCACAGCATCCTATTGTTCGTCAGATTCATCGCGACCAGCTCGCCGCGGTCACCGTAGGCGACCCCGCTGCCGTACTTCGGTGACGCGGTGTGCTGAACCGCGCCCTCGCCCGCTCCAATGAGGCCGGTCTGAGCCTGATCCTGTGCCGAGGGCAATGCCCTGATCGACCCGCCACGATCGTTGGAAGCACAGACGTACTCAACTGCCTTGGTCGGATCGACCGACATCGTCGGCCAGTCGATCGAGTCATGCGGAGTCACGATGTTGAACTGATCGTCGTAGGGCGAGAAGTTGCAGCCAAACACCCATTGCGTCCCATCTGGAGCCGGTTGTGGCCACTGCGACTCGTCATACGCGCTCGTGTAGCACGGATTGGTGAACTGCTGGCCGGACGGCATCGGTTCCGTAGGTGACTCGTGCAGCGCCGGGATGGTCTTTGTGAGCTTCATCTCCGGCGTCGGAATCAGCGGCTGGCCGGTTTTCCGGTTGAGGATGAACAGGTAGCCCATCTTCGTGGCGATCGATAGGGCCGGCTCCTCCACCGCGGGACCGGTGTACTTGACCTTCAGCCCCTTCGGGATCCCGTCATTCACGAGCTTTCCCGCCTTCAGGATCGTGTACGGGCGGAACTTCGCGTTGAACAGGATCGGGCCATTCATCATGTCGTCGTCCCAGATGTCGTGATGAACGGTTTGGTAGTACCACTTCTGCTGGCCTGTGTGGACATTCAGAGCGACAACCGACTCCGTGTAGAGCTCCTTGCCAGGGCCGGTGTAGTTCCAGGGAATTGGGTTACCGGTGCCGACGTATAGGAGACCCAGCTTTGGATCCACCGACATCTGGGCCTCCCAGACAGCCCCACCACCTGCGTGGTAGTTGTTCGGATTTGCCCAGGTGCTATAGCCCGGACTACCCGGCGTGGGAACGACGTTGTAGTGCCAGAGAATCTGTCCGCTGTCGGCGTCTAGCGCGTTGATGTAGTCGCTGTTAGCCTGATCTCCCCCGGACTCGCCGATGATCACCATGTTGTCGTAGAAGACCGGCGATCCATCGACGTTATAGCCGAGCTGCCTGTTGCCGAGGTTGGCCGACCAGGCGAGTTTGCCCGTGGTCATGTTGACCGCGACCAGGCTCCCGTCGTTTCCATCCTCGAAGATGAGCCCGTCGCCCATCGCGATGCCGCGGGGTGTACCGGTCGTCGGGGTACCAGCGGCGTATTGCGGCACAAACCGCCAGATCAGCTGACCGGTCGTCGCGTCGAGCGCTTCCAGCGACCCGTGCGGGTCGTTGAGGTACATCACGCCGTTGTAGACGAGCGGGTTGTTCTCAGGGGTACCGCAGGTGGTACCCGACTTACATGCAGGATCGGCGAAGTGTGTCTGCCACGCCGATTGGAGCGTGCCAACGTTGCTCGTGTTGATCTGGTTCAGCGACGAATACCCGTTACCGGATAGGTCACCGAGCGGTTCGAGCCAGTTGGCACCCGGATTCGCCGACAGCTGACTCGCTGTAAATCCTGGCGCCGGAGTGATCGTCACATGGGCTTTCGAGTTCAGCGTCCTCGATGACGCCACGCCCGACAATGCCACCACAACGACCGCTGCTACGGCAACTACCAGCGCGCTCAGAACCTTGCGCTTGCCGAGCATAAGAACCCTCCCTTCCTTGGCTTACAGCCTCGTACGATACATCGACTTACGATCGGGCGGTCCAGAACCTCGGGCAGGTCCGATTGGGTGCGCCGGAAGCGATCCCGGCCCGCGCCGCATGCGTTGGCCAGACGTTGGCTGGCTTGAAGCTGAACGTGGCGGCGCGGTTCGTCGGATTTCGATCTCCGCGGGCGGTGGTCGAAGACGGCAGTCTGCGCTTGGCCGGGCAGGTTCAGGTCGCACCTGCTGAGCTTCTCGCCACCGAGAAGCGCTCCGGCAGCGAGCCGGTCAAGAGAGGGCCGGACCAGCAGCGAGGAGCTCGGGACGCCCCGAGGCCAGAACCACGTGATGCCCCCGATCGCGCGTTGCGCCCGGCTCCCCGAGCGCGGCTGCGGTCCGCCGGAGCACCGAGGCGCCGAGCGGCTCGAGTTGGCGCTTCTGAGTTGCGGTCTAAAGCGCGATGGGCCGTCGTCCAGCACGGCTCGCCCCGACGCCCACGGGGCGCAAACTCGACGCCCACGAGGGCGCAAACTCAGCGTTTACAGGCCGAACGGTTCCCTGTTGCCTCTTATCGCAACGACATATAGAGTTATGACGTTCACTACAGCGCCTTGCCTTGGGGAGGAGCCTATGCACATCAAGCGCTTACGCAGGTCAAAGAAGGTCCTTATCGGCGGCGTCCTGACCGTCGCCGTCATCGCAGGAGCGGCAACGATGGCGGTCGGATCGATTACGTCCGGCGCCCAGATACCGCTCGCGCCGCAGTTCACCGCGGCGCAGCTCAACGCCTACCCCGGAAACGACTGGATCACCAACGGCGGCAACGCCTGGAACGACCGGTACTCGTCGCTGACGAGTATCACGCCGTCGAACGTCGGGTCGCTGCAGCAGGCGTGGTCGACCGACCTCGGAATCTGTCCGACCCACAACTCCAGGTGCGGCTCCGAAGAAGGGACGCCGATCGAGTACGGCGGCGTCATGTACTACCAGGGCGCCCAAAACCAGGTCTTCGCTCTCGACGCCACGACTGGCCAGATCCTCTGGGAGTACCAGCCGGTCTACGACCAGGGCTTCAATGTCGGAACCGGCGGTCGCAAGCCGGGCGTCGCCCTCGGCGACGGCTTGGTGTTCGCCGGCCAGAGTGACGGCAACCTCGTCGCGCTCAACCAGCAGACCGGCAAGGTCGTCTGGAAGACGAGCCTGATGCCGTGGCAGAAGGGCGGGAGCCTCGCCTCGGCGCCGCTCTATTACGACGGCATGGTCATCGAGGGCACCAGCGGCGCCGACGGCGGCAGCCTCAGCAACACGATGGAGGCCGTCAACGCCAATACCGGCGAGATCCTGTGGACCTGGAACGTCGTCCCGCAGGCCGCCGGGGCGCTGGGCGCCAACACCTGGTCGTTCAACGGCGCGATCACCGGTAGCCAGTACGGCGGCGGTGCGATGTGGGAGACGCCGGCCCTCGACACGAAGGATGGCCTCGTGATCTTCGGCACCGGGAACCCGGTTCCGTGGAACTCGCGCGGTCCCGGCTCGAACCTGTTCACTGACTCGATCGTGGCGCTGAACGTGTTCACGGGCCAGATGCAGTGGTACTACCAGACGGTCCACCACGATCTGTGGGACTCGGACCTGCCGAACAACGCGGTGTTGTTCAACGCCAAGATGCCGACTGGGTGGCAATCGGAACCGACAAGCCCCCAGACGAAGCCTGCGGTGCCGAAGCTGGCCAAGGCTACGGTGGCTAAGGCCAAGGGCAAGAAGAAGGCCAAGGCGGCGCCTGCCACGCAGAACGTGCTCGGCGTCGCGATGGTCGCCAAGCTCGGCTGGACGTGGCTGCTCGACGCGAAGACCGGAAAGCCACTCGAGAAGATCGATCAGGTGTCGGTGCCCCAGAGCACCTCGCCGTCCGTGAACACGTGGCCGGTACAGCCGATCCCGCAGACCCCGAACGTGATCGACGATCTGAAGATGCCGAACGGCCAGGGGCGGCTGTGTGCGCGCCCGCAGTACTGGACGCAGACCGCCCCGGACGGCAAGCCGTTCAAGGTCGGGTGCATCTTCGATCCGTACGACACGTCGCAGTTCGTCGTCGCGCCGTTCGAGGAGATGGACTGGCCCTCGAGCTCGTACGACCCGCTGACCAAGGGCTACGAGACCTGCGGCGTCTCCAACCGGGCGTTCGGCAAGGAGCAGATCCCGACGGCCTCGCAGGTCATCGGCTCCAAGGGCGGCATCGGCGCCGGAATCCTCAGCGTCTCTGACAACGCTCAGAACAACTGGGGGAACTTCTCGTCGCTCAACGTGACGACGAACAAGTTCAACTGGCACCAGGCCTGGGACACCCCGTGCTACAGCGGTGAGGTCAACACGGCGAGCGGACTCACGTTCGTCGGCCACATCGGCCCCGGCAACGGCCAGAGCGGCCAGGGTTACCTGGAAGCGCTGGACTCCAAGACCGGCGCACAGCTGTGGCAGTCGGCCCCGATGACTGCGCCAGCGACGTCGCCCGCGATCACCTACGCGGTGAACGGCGTTCAGTATGTCGCGATCATGGCCGGCGGCGAGGGGCATGACGACCCGACCGGCGGTATCCGCGGCGACACGATCTACGCGTTCGCCCTCGGCTAACGGATCGGGTCTGGGGTGGCCACCGCGCGCGGTGGCCACCCCATCCGCCCCGGTTACGCGCGCGGATGTTGTTGAAACGGCACACGCTCCGGCGTGTGCCGTTCTCGTAGAAAGGCGGCGGATCGCCCGCAGCGCGACCGCTCACAGATGGATCCTCGCCGCTGAGGATCGACCCGCCGGCAGTGCAGCAGCCAGGCGAGTTGGGGAACGGCGCGGCGTCTGCTATCCGTCCAATAAACTGTTGGACGTTATCTCGGGATACGGGGGCGTCCCGGGGATGTTGACTTGAGGATGGAGGGGTTTGGGTGAGGTATCTGTTGCTGCGCAAATTCGCCGGCCGGACCGTGCTCGTAACGCTTGCGGTGATTCTGGGGTCGGCCGTCTCTGCGGGCGCGGTCGCAATACATCCCGCGAAACCGACCCCGGGCACCCGGGTGCTGAGCCTGGTCCCGCGGCCGAAGGGCAACTCGGTCGTTTCGGTCGCGGTATCCAGAGATGGAAATACGGTCGTCGTCGGCCAACCCGGAGACTTCGACGACCGCTCGCAGACCGGGACCACGGCCGGAGCCGTGTATGTGTTCGTGCGCGCCTCGGCTTCGTCGGGCTGGCGTCAGAAGGCGGTGCTGGCAGCGCCGGCGGGGAGCGACACCGGCATCGGCTTCGGACAGGCGGTCGCCGTCTCGGCCAAGGGCACCGAGATCGCGGTCGGAGCCCCCGGGGCAAGCGTCGGCGGGCATCTCCACAACGGAGCTGTCTACCTGTTCACGCGTTCGTCCGGCGGCTGGTCGAGCAAGGCCCAGGCTGCCAGCCTGACGTCGTCAGACCCCAGCGACGGTAAGGGAATCGGAGGCGCCGTCGCGATCTCCGGTACGGTCGTCGTCGCGGGCAACAACCATAGCCAACCGGTCTACCTCTTCATGAGACACGGAAGCCGTTGGGCAAGCGAGACACAGACGGCCGAGCTCTCACGCCCACAAGCACCCGGGCAATGCCCGAGCAATCCGTTCAACACGTTCGGAGCTGCGGTCGCGGTCGACGGGCAGACTGTGGCAGTCGGTGACACCACCTACCCGTCAGGGAGAACCTGCAACGAGAGCGGCGCCGTGTTCGTCTTTCAGCGTCCATCCGGAGGTTGGTCGAACAGCAGCACGCCGACGGCGACCCTCGAGGCGAAGGACGGAGGCCACGAAAACTTCGTCGGGCAGTCGATCGCGCTGCAGGGCAGCACGCTCGTCGCAGGTGCTCCAAATGCGATGGTCCGAGGCTTCCCGGATGTCGGAGCCGCGTATGTATTCCAGCGGCCGAAAAATGGCTGGACCAACGCAACCGAGACCGCGCGGCTGACCCCTTCCGTCCTCTACTCGAGCGATCTGTTCGGCAGCACGGTCGGGATCTCCGGAACCTCGATCGTCGCCTCCAACTCGTTCTGCCCGAACGGTGCGTCGGCGTGTCCATTCGTCTTCAGAAAGTCGGGCGGCAGCTGGCAAGGCGGGAAGCAGATTCGAGCCCTGGTCCCACCCGTATCCTCCTCGCGCCAGGGTGGCCTGCCACAGCTGGCGACGGGTGGGAACACCGCGGTTGAGGTAGCCACGATCAAGACGTTGCCGGTCGTCGTGTTCAGAGTCTCCAAGGCAGCCAAGACCGGGTACTACCGGCGAAGGGAAGCCCGGGAGTCGGAAAGCGCGAAGCGCAGCGCTCCGCTTCGCGCTTTGTCAGCCACCGCCGAACTGGTGGTGGTTGCTGAGCCCGGGCTCTGGGCGGTGCACGCTCTGATCTGCGCGCGGCGAGCTGATCGGCCTGTCGGTATCCGACCGGCGGCCGTCGTTGCGGTGCTGCCGCCAGGGTCGGCGCCTGGATGCGATCGCCGTCCGCCTGACGCGCACCGCCGCGACCAATCTTCCCGAACCTGAGCTGACGTCGGGGGTTCGTCCCGTTTGAGACCGCCAGAGCCCCTTTCTTCCCAAACCTCTGACGAGGGATGCAGGCTTGGGAACTTTTGGCCGTCGGGAGGGCGAGCCCTAGGCGGCGGGGGCCGTAAGTCGGCAAACGCGTGTCGCCCCGAGCGGGGTTGCGGCTGCGGCGTCGCTGAGCGCACGTAACCCGTCATCGCCCCCGCTCGTGGTCGACTGGGTTGCGCCCGAACAGCGGTGACCCCCGAGCAGACGCAGCCGGGTCCGCCCACGAGATGTCAGCGCGTCGACGAAGATCGCCCGCGCCAACCACAGGCCGGTGCCGTCCCGACCTCCGACGGGAATCGCCGGCTGGCGGTCCAGCCACCCGGCTGAGATCGGCGAGCGATCTCGGCGGCGATCAGCGCCCTCCAGAGTGCAGCATCGCTCGCGTCCGTAATCGAGCGTATCGCGCACCCGACAGTTGCCCACGCGCTTGCCCGGTCGAACCCGGCTAGAGTGAGCTGAGGAGTTGGTCGAGCTAGTGCCGCGGTATCGCGAGCGGCGCGAGGTTTCTCGGAACCGTGGGCCCGATGTAACCCTTGTAGTACTTCATATCGATCGGGCCACCCGGCGAGGCGGGGAACCCGGACGGGATCTGAACCTGATTCTGGAAGAAGCTCACCGTATGGCCGCGTACCGACGAGGGCAGCACCAGCGAGAAGTCGCCGTTCCGCTTGGGCCACCGCGCTGAGAGCGGTTTGACGACCTTATCGCCGACGGTCACGCCGACCGTGAGCCCAGCCTGGATCGAGGAGGTGTAGGGCTCCGGCGTGGCGATGTTGTATGACGTGCCGCTGCCGAGCTGGATGTTCAGCACCGAGCTCTTCAGACGGGCGAAATTGATGTTGGTACCGAGATTGCCGCCGTAGGAGACGTTCCCGAGGGCGACCCCGACGCTGATCGAGACCGGGTCGGCGTCCGTCTGGTCGGATGCAGGGAAGAACGACGAGTAGTAGCCGTTGGAATTCGTCGGGTTGGACCGGGTCCAGTAGTTGCGGTCCTGGGTGCGGGTTACCACTACGGCGCCCTTGACCGGGTTGCCCGATGCATCCGTCACGCGCCCACTGAGAACGTATGTGAGCAGATGGACGGGGGGCGGTCCGTTGTGCGCGGAGTCCGTTGCCCTGCCGGTGATCTGCACCGAGCCGTTCTTGAGTACGCGGGCATGCAGATTGTTGACCCCGTAGGCCGATATGAATCCGGCGCGAGCGTGCGTGATCGACTTCCGCTGGCCGGGCGTCAAGCGCTTGCCGTTCACGGTTGCGCGCAAGAGGCTGGACACCTTGATCTCAGCCCGGGCGGCGACCGTGTTATCGAGGTCGTACGAGAAGCTCCCGTTCTTGTCCGTCGGCCGCGGGACCGGGTAAGGACCGACGGTGACGCGGGCGCCGACCACCGGCTTGTTGTTCCACAGCACGCGAGCGGTGAGAGTTTGAACGTTGGATGTGTTCGGATTCCACGGTTTGACGATCACGGGAGCGGACGGGACGATCCGCGTCGTTCCCTTGCCCACGACGTGGCGCTTATCCGCCCGCTTCTGCGAGTGGCGGGCGCCTGTCCGTGCGGTCGTGGCCTGCGCGTGTGGCTTGCTCACGCTTGCCGCCGAGGCTGGGATCACGGGCGCCGTCGACTGCTGAGTCGAGCCCCCGAGCCCGAACACCTGCAGCTGCGTTGCCGTGCCTCCGGCCGAGGAGGTCGGCGTGCCGCCGACCGTGATCGCGATGTACTCCTTACCGCCGACCGAGTAGACCGACGGACCAGAAGCGATCTGGTGCCCGGCCTGGAAAGTCCAGAGAATCTTGCCGGTCTTCACGTCGAAGACGCGCACGACGCCGTCGCCGCCGCCGGCGATCCCAAGACCGCTATCCGTGGTCGTGATGCCCCCGCGTTCGGGCTGCGGGGTCTTGTCCTTCCAGACCACCTTGCCGTTATTGAGATTGATCGCGCTCAGCGAGCCGTAGTCGTGGTAGCCGGGGTCATACGCGCCAAAGTTCCCGTTGGATAGCCCGAGGAACACGTCACCAAGCGTGAAGAGGTCCTTCTTCTGACTCGGTGTGAGTATCGCCTGGGTCTCGACGGAAGCGGTCTCGGCGGCTGCGTTCAAGACGAAGTTCGTGCTCGGGTCAAAAGAGGCCGGCGAATAGTTGAACCCGCCGATCGACGACGGAAAGACGACCACCGGCTTGCCAGGCTTGAGAGCCGGGTGCTCGGTGTGATCGAGCACCTTGACCTGCTGGTAGAACGGCCGCCCGGTCTGGGCGTTGTAGGCGAACCACAGGCCCTCCATCGTCGCCACCGATACGACCCGTTCCTTCCTTCCACCCACCTTGGCGCTGTAAACGAGTGGCGGCTGCGAGGTGTCGTAGCTCCACTCGTTGTACGACATCTGCTGCTGCCACCAATCCAGCCGCCCGGTCTTCAGATTGACCGCGACGACCGAGTCAGACCGAGCATCAGAGCCGGGGCGAACGGACGGAAAGTACAACGGAGTCGCGCTGCCGGTGCCGAAATAGAGCGTGTTGGTGGTCGGGTCGACGGTCACCGGCGTCCAGACCACGCCGCCGCCGGCGAGCGGGTCGAGCCGGCGCCACTCGGTGCCCTGCGGCGGGATCGTCCAGAACGGGTTCGGCCACGCCGGCGTGAGATTGCTCGTGTGGTATGCCTCCACGAAGCCGCGCACCCCGTACTCAGACCCGGCCGCGCCGAGGATCAGGAGATGGTTGTAACAGATCGGCGCGCTTGTCTCGGAATAGCCGTATCCGACCGTTGCTCCGGGCACAGCCTGTGAGATCGGCACCTCCTGCTGAAGTGCGCCGGTCGCCTTGTCGAGCATCACGATGTTCATGTCGAGCGTCAGCTCGAAGACATGCCCGTCACACACAGCGACGCCCCGATTGGCGACAATTCCGAAGTCCGAGTAGACGGCCACCTGACTCGGCGTCCACCGCCACTTGACGGCGCCGGTGGTCGCGTTGATCGCCCAGACGTTGCCGTCGTTCGTGGTCATGTACAGGGTCCCGTTCTGCTCGACGGGGTAGGACTGCTCGCCGAGGCGAATGGTCGGGTCCAATTGGCGGAAGTCGACCGTGAACTCTCGCCCGAGAGTGCTGACATTGCTCTGATTGATCAGGGTCAGCGGAGAGTGACGATTCTGATCGGGGGTGTTCCCGAAACTGCCCCAACCGACGTTCGCCTGCGAGGCGCCGGCCTGTGCCGCGCTCGCGTGTGCGCGCTTTGCCAATGCGGAACTCGGCGCAACCGACACCGCGCACGCCGCTAGAAAACATGCGATCCCCAGACCGCGCATAACGCCCCTCCTCATGCGATCAGCTTACACACGTGTCACGTCTTGGGCAGCAGTCCCCGATGCTTCTCGCAAACCGCTAACACGCGAAGCCGGGCGCGGACCCCCGAGAGCTCTGACGCGCACCCCCACCGGCAGGACCGTCACGAGCAGTAGCAATGCGGCGAGCGCAGCGACAAACGGAGCCAGGGTCTGCTGGCTGGTCGTCGCTCCTGTCCTCACGGTCGGGCCGGTGCCCGCGAGCGAGCGAAGATAGGAAGCTGCGGCGCCGACGTCGCTCTCAGAGAACGAGCGCCCTCCGATCGCCCCGGCGAGCCCACTGATGATCGACGCGGACGCCGGATTGGGCTGGTAGCCGGGCTCGGCCCGTCCGTCGCTGTCATAGACCCGCTCGTTCGCGTTCCAGAAGCGGACTGCGAGGAACCGATAACCGTGAGAGCGAGCCAGTGCGCTCGCGACCTGGCTCGGATCGACCGGGTTGCTCTCGCCGTCGGTGAGCAGAACGACGATCCGGCGGGTGACGTGAGGATCAAAGTAGTCTCCGCTGGCGACCTCGCGCAGCGCCCCGTAGTTCGTGGCGACGACCGAAGTTCCGGTCGGCGGTGGGTTCTCGATCGTGACGGCCCGGCGGACGACCCCATTGAAGCCGTCGATGTCCGAAACCGGCAGGAGCTGGGGCAGGACGCGGTCGGTCAGGCTCGCGACGCCGGCCGGGACGTCGGGAATGGCGGAGCGCAGTTTGACGGCCACATCGGCCGCGCGCTCGAGCCGGCTCGGCGAGTTCGGCGTGGCCGAGGCCGCCATCGAACGCGAGGTATCGAGTACGAACAGGGCGGCGGCGTCGGTGCGCTCGCGGACGCTCTCGGTATGAGTCAGCGCGGGCTGCGCCGCCGCGAGCCCGAGCAGCGCGATCGCGGCGACACCACACCCGAGGCGCCCGGCGGCGCTCCATCGGGACGGTGCCTGGAGAGCGAGGTCCCGACGCGCGGCCCGAACGCGAATCCGGCCAAACAGCATCGCACCGACCGGCAGGAACAGGGCGAACACGATCAGCGCCGCGAGCGGCGTCAGGAACGTCATCAGTAGCCGCTGCCAGGAGCGCCGCCGGCGGCGCCATGCTTGCCGGTCCGGCCGAAGCCGTTCGTCGGCCCGTTGCTGCTGCGAGTCCCCTCCGCGGCGGCCAGGCGGAGCAGTAACTCCAGGTCGTATTTCGGAGCGGCGTCGGATGGTTCGGCGGTGATCGCGTTAGTGAAATCCGAGATCGCCTGGTCGGTCGGGCTGACCCCGCCGCCGCCTCTTGCGGCGGCTCCAAACGCCAGGATCCCAAGGAGCGTCCGCGCCTGGGCGGCGAGCTTCGGATTCGACGATGCGGCGGGCCGGGCCAGCTCCCTCTCAGCCTGCGCCCGCAACGCCTCGACTCCGAGCTGGTTGTTGAGCGACTCCTGCTGGGAGACGACCTGCCGGTAGAGGCCGAGCCCCCGGCGCAGGGAAACGTCGTCGCCGACGCCGAGGATCGACGCGGACAACCCGCCGAGATGCGTCGAAGGTATCCATTTGGCGTGTCCGGGTGAGGCCAGGTACGCCGCGTCTCCACGATCGAGAGCAAACCGCCATGAACGCGTATCGGCCGCGAGTAGCGCGGCGAGGACGGCCACGACGGCGAGGACGATCGCCCCACCAACCCGTAGCGCGCCGCCCACCTTGCCGGTGCGCCGTCTCATGACGCCCTCCAATCCAACCGAGGCGCCCAGGCGATTCGGGCGGCGAGAGCGGCTGCCGCGGCTGCCGCCAGAGCGATCAGCGCCCACGGGAACGGCGTTACGTTGTGCGGCGGCAGCGCGTTCAGCGTCGGCGCCTCCACGATCGGCGCTTGGGGCCCGAGCGCACTGCGGAACAGCTGAAGGTCATTCGGCGTCGGATTGAGGCCGATGACATGTATCGGCACCTTCTTGGCTCGGTCGCTCAGGAGGATCTGCGTGAGCGCCGGGATGTCGCCAGGGTCGTCGTCCAGATCGCTGACGAGCACGATCGTCGGCCGCCGATGTTGTGCGAAGGCGATCTCGCTCGCGAGATGCATGCCGGTCGAGATATTGGTGCCCGACGTAAACGTGTTCGTCCACGGGTTGGGCGGAAACGAGGGCAGGTAGCCGGGGATGCGCTGGCGCGGCAGCGTGAAATAGCGCGCGAACGGCGCTAGATCCGCGGCCGGCGTTCCGGGCGGCAGCGCCTCGTACGCGTCGCTCGAGAAGACGATCAGACCGAACCGGCCGCCGCTGCGAGACAGCGTTCGCAGCGTCGCGGCGATTCGCGAGAACGTGTCGGAGGAGATGCTCGCCGAGACATCGAGCACGACCACGCCGTCGGCATGAGGCGGCAACCCCAAGGTCGTCCGTGTGTGCGGGTTCCGCGCGACGAGCGCAAACGCGACCGCCAAGACGACGGCGGCGACTGCAAGCGCCGCGGTGACCGTGGTCGTGGCGCGGGCATACGACCGCAGGTTGCGGGCGTCGGCGAGCGGGATCGCTTCGCTGCTCATCGCGGCGTCCTGCGCTCGATCTCCGACACGAGCGCCTCGAGCTCGTCCGGCTCCGGGTTGTGCTCGGACCAGGCGAGATCGTTTGCCTTCGACGACAGACGGTCACGGCTGAGCAGCCGAGCCAGCAGCCCCACGGCCCGGCGGCGGTGCGGGACCGGCTGGCTCTCGGCCTCGCGTGCGAGGCGCAGCGCGCGCTCGAGCGGGTCGAGCCTTCGCGCGGGTCGCCGCCGGATCATCACGAGCGCCTGCCAAGCGACCAACGCCACCGCTCCGACCACGCAGAGTGCCGCGAGCACGTCGAGCAACGTGGCCAGCGTGGAGGGCGCCACGCTGTACGACGGAATTGGCGGCGAGCCGTTGCCCTGGAACTTGGGGGACGATGAGGCGAGGTCCGAGGCGAGCACCCGGCCTCTGATCGGCAGCGCCGGCCAGCGAGCCGCGACGCTCTGACGGGCCCCAGTCGTTGTCATGACCGTCGCCCTCACCGCTGGAAAGGTGAGAGTCGTGACGCCCTTGCGGGCCACGCACGGGGCGGTCACGCAGGTGACGGGCGCCACCAGAGTGACCAGTTCCAGATCACCGCTTGCGTACCGGGAGCTGCGCGGGGCCCCCAGCTGCGTGAGCGGCGAGAGGCCATAGCTGTACCGCAGCGTCTGTGGCCGCACCGAACGCCTGTTGAGTGCGATCACGATCTTGGCGTCGATGCGATCGCCGAACCCGGGCGTTGCCGGGTCGAACTCTGGGTGGACGGAGATCGTTGCCGGCGGCGCGATCGTCGGCGCATTGACGTCCGCGCCGAGCAGGAGCACGACAGCCACTGCGGCGGCGACGAGGATCGCGAGGCCGGCGATCAGGGTCAGCGGGCGCGCCGGAGGCCTGAGCGTTCGCTTGACCATTCGATGAACAGTGTGTCGATGTCCCAGGGATCGCTGGTGCCGACCGCGACCGGACGCAGGCCGAACGCAGCGAATTGCCGCAGCAGCCGCTCGTGCCTGCCGGCATTCGCCTCGCGCCGCGTCTCGGCCTGTCGGCGACTCAAGCGGACCAACCGGACCCCATCCTGGCGGGGATCGCTGACGGGCAATGCGACTCCGCCCACGGCTGGGAAACTCTGCTCCCAGACCGGGTCCTGGATGACGACCGGGACGACGTCCCAGCCGTGACTGACGGCCCGGCGCAGCGACTCAGATGAGGGCGGCGCGAGAAAGTCGGAGAGTACGAACACGAAGCTGCCGCTCGGCAGCTGTGCGCGACGCCTGTCCAGAAAGGCAAGCGCTCGTTCGAGCGTGTCGTCCGGCGCGGCGAACGGCGTCTCGCTCCCCTCGCGCTCGGCGATCAGCCAGCGTCGGTCGCGCCTCCCCAGCGGCAGCCACCACGGCTCGCCGGCGCCAAAATCGAGCGCGGCGAGATCGGCCTGGGCGACCGCGGCGCTGGTCGCGATCGCGATCACTGCCTCGCGCAGCGCGTCGCGCTTGGCGAGCCACGGCAGCGGCTCGGGGTAGAGCGTCATCGCGGGCCTGCGATCGATCACGAGCACCACTCGGGGCGCCTCGTCGGCAGCATGGTCGCGAACGACGAACGCATCCGTGCCGCTGGTCGCGCTGAGGCGCGCGGACGCCGGCCAGTCGATCGTCGTGACCGGATCGCCGCGCTCGTACGGACGGTGTCCGATCACTTCGCTGCCGCGGCCCCGGCGTCGACTCGTCACCTCGCCGAACGGAAGCCCGATCAGTCGCCCGTGCGGCACGAGCGGGAAGGTGCGCCGCCCTTCACGCACCGAACTCGCGCCCACGCTCTCACCGCTCCCAGTCTTCCGGCGCCGGCGGGGGCGCCAGCTCGAGGCAGCGCGCCCGAATCTGCTCGAGCGCCGCGTCGCGGCCGAGCGAATGTGTCTCGGCGTAATAGGAGGCGGTGAGCAGCAGCCGGTGCCCGAGCACGGGCAGGAACAGCCGTTCGACGTCGTCCGGGATGACGTGGTTGCGGCCCTGGAGGAGCGCCCACGCACGAGCGGTGCGCTCGAGCGTCAGGCTGCCGCGCACCGAGGCGCCGAGGGCGACGCCATCGACCTCGCGCGTCGTCCGCACCAGCTGCACGATCCAGGCGAGCAGCAGATCGTCGACGTATACCTGCTCGACCGCGCCCTGCAGCGCCGTGAACTCGGCGGTGTCGATCACCGCCTCGAGCTTGGCGATCGGATGCCCGTGTCGTTGCGCGACGACGATTGCGACCTCGTCGCCCTTGTCGGGGTAGCCGAGTCCTGCTCGGAGCGCGAACCGGTCGAGCTGCGCCTCTGGCAGCGGGAATGTCCCCTCCTGATCGATCGGGTTCTCGGTCGCGATGACGAGGAACGGCGGGGGCAGCGGGTGCGTCACCCCGTCGACCGTCACCTGGTACTCCGCCATCGCCTCGAGCAGCGCCGATTGCGTGCGGGGCATCGCACGGTTGACCTCGTCGACGAGTAGGACGTTCGCGAAAACCGGGCCCGGGCGAAACTCGAACTCGCGCGTACGCTGGTCGAAAATCTGCAGCCCCGTGATGTCGGTTGGCTGCAGATCGGGGGTGCACTGCAGGCGGGCGAACGCTACGCCGGTCACCGACTGCGCGATCGAGCGAGCCAAGATCGTTTTCGCCGTCCCGGGCACGTCCTCCAGCAGCACGTGCCCGCCGGAGATCAGCGCCGACAGGATCAGAGAGATCTGATCCTGCTTGCCGACGACCACCCGTTCGACGTTTGCAAGCAGCCGGGTCGCCGCCTCGAAGACGGCGAGCCCCTCGCCGGACTCCGAGGATTGAGCTCTTACCACTGCGACTGAAAGCTATCGCGGCGCCGCTGCCGCGGCCCCGCGATGGTCACTGCAGCGGCCGCGATCCGATGATCGCGGCCGCGCTGAACCGCCGAAACGGGCCTCAGCAGCCGTCGACGTTCTGGGCTGAGACCTTCAGGCACGCACCGATCGAGAAGACGCCCCTCATGCCCGCCTTGTTTCGATCCGAGGGCATGCTCCCGAAGTACGGCACCTTGGCGCCGCGGTAGTCGAGGTAGAGGATCAAGATCTTCTGCTGACCCGGTTTGACGGTGGTGTTGAAGCCGCTCTGGAAGCCGATACCGGCCTTCGCGGTCCCCAGCTGGAAGGCGTGCGGCTTCTTGCCGACGTCGCGAAGGATGAACCGAGCGTCAGAACCGGCGGGGCCAGAGTGCCTGGAGAGCGTGAACTTGGTGTCGGTCATCGTGACGTGGATGTTCACGTACGAATCGGGAGCCGTCGTTCGCGCCACCCGATGGCTACCTCTCAACTGTGCCTGAGATGTCGCCGTCGCGGCAAGAACCACCACCAGCACGACGCCCAGCCCGACAATCTTTCTCACCTGACATCTCCTCACGTCCGAACTCCGCAGTTTCCCTACTGTACTGCGCGCATATGAGGAGATGCGCCGGTTGGATCATCGTCTGCGCGATCGCGTGCGCGCTCGCGGTGAGCGGCTGCGGGTCCTCGCGTTCGCCGACCGGACCCACGTTTGAGCTCGGGAGCGGCGACCTCGCCGGAACCCGGGCGGCGTCCGATTCGCCGCTGCGCGCAGACACCGTCGGTCGACTCAAATTGCAGTGGCGCTTCCCTTTGCGGGACTTCCTCTCCTCCGCAGGGATCTTCGCCTCAACCCCGGTCGTCAAGGGCAATACCGTCTACATACAGGATCTCGACAGCACGGTGTTCGCGCTCAACCGTGCAACTGGCAAGGTGCGCTGGATCACACATTTCCTCGAGGCCAACGGCGGACCTAACGGACTGGCCGTCAGCGGCGGTCGTGTCTACGGGGCCACAGTTGATGAGGCGTTTGCGGTGTCCGCGCAGACCGGCAAGAAGCTCTGGCAGCACCATCTCACGAGTAGCTCGCAGCAGCTCGTCAACGTCGCCCCGGTCGTCTGGAAGGGCTTCGTATTTCTGGGAACGATCGGCTACGCGCCGTTCGGGCGCGGCACCATTTACGCCCTCGACGCACGAACCGGCGCGCTCCGGTGGCAGTTCAACACGATCAAGAACCCTTGGCCCCACCCGTTACAGGCCGGCGGCGGCGGAATCTGGTACCCGGTCTCGGTCGATGAGCGTGGGCGACTGTACGCGGGCAACTCCAACCCGGGGCCGTGGGGCGGCAGCCCGCGGTTTCCGAACGGCGCTGCATTCCCGGGACCGGCGCTGTACACCGACTCGCTGATCGTGCTCGATGCCCGCACCGGCAAGCTTCAGTGGTACGACCAGGTGACCCCCCACGACATCCGCGACCATGACTTCGAGGCGACGCCGATGCTGGTGACGGCCAACGGCACAAAGCTCGTGATCGGAGGCGGCAAGGGCGGGCACGTGATCGCCTGGAACCGCGACACACGCAAACGCGTCTGGGAGACGACCGTCGGCGTGCACCGAAACGACACCGGGCCCCTACCCCGGCACCGGGTGACCGTATGCCCGGGACTCTATGGCGGAATCGAGACACCGATGGCATACGCATCC
Source organism: uncultured Solirubrobacterales bacterium (assembly GCA_963805095.1). Lineage (GTDB taxonomy): Bacteria > Actinomycetota > Thermoleophilia > Solirubrobacterales > Solirubrobacteraceae > Palsa-465. The sequence goes on along the minus strand of CAWDSW010000002.1, from coordinate 633,968 downwards.
GGCCGTGTGTTCGTCCCCGTCGTCAACCTCTGTGGATGGAGCAGCGCAATCAGCCGCCAGAGCGTCGCAACCATCCGACCGAGCCGCGGCCGCGGAGAGTTCGTCGCCCTCGACGCAGCAAACGGGCACGTTCTCTGGGATCGACATCTGCCCTCGCCCGACTTCGGCTGCGCGACAGCCGTCAACGACATCGTCTTCACATCGACTTGGGCCGGCATGGTCTACGCGTTCGCCGCCAAGGACGGCAAGCTCCTCTGGCACGCGAGGCTGCCCGCCAAGATCAACGCCTGTCCGGCGATCGACGGCAACCAGCTACTGATCGGCGCCGGGGTGCCGAGATCAACCACTTCCCAACCGACGCTGGTCGCCTTCGGCTTGCCACGACTGTCACATGGACGGGGTTGAGATGAGAAGGCTGCTGACAGGCATCGCCGCGGGGGTGGCGGCGCTGTCCCTGGCGCTGCCCGCGGTCGCCAACGCGGCCGCAGTGACCCTCAAGAAGGGAACCGTCGGCGGGATGCCATGGGAGGTGAGAGCCCACGCGAGTACAACGAATGCGGGCGCCTCGCGCTTGCCGGCCCTGTGCACGAGCTTTCTGTTCGGACAGTCGTTCGGGTCAGGCCCAACGTTCTGCATCGCGCCCGCCCGCGGTACCACCGCAGCCGGCCCACCATGGGTCTTCGACATTGCCAGGTCGGAGTACGACGGGCTTTCACCGCCCGGGATCACCCGCGTGGGACGTTCCGTGCGGTCGATTCTGTTCTTCGCCGATCCGCGGACACATCGGGTCGTCGCGTGGCTCCGGGACGGCGAGCGGCTACAGATCGCCGCGCATCCGGTGCCCGGCTCGCTGCATCGGCCAGACGCATTTGCGGTGGCTGTGACCGCGCACGCGCCCCGGTCACACAGCGCCGTCAAGGTGGTGCGAGCCGTCGCCTACGACGCCCACGGTCACGTGGTGGGGCGCATGCCAACCAAGAAGGCCCTGGGGCTCCCGATATACACGTACGGGTAGACGCTGTGACCAGTCGGCAAACTGCTGTGTTGCAGGTCGTCGATTTCGCGTAGGTGAATGGTGAATGGTGAATGGTGAATGGTGAATGACATCGCCGTCAGACGATCAGACGGGTCCGACAGGACGCTCTCGCTGTCGCGTGTGAGATCCGGAATGCCGGGCAGGAATCGCACCCGAGGCTCACCGAAGCGCGTCCGGGCCAAGACATCCTCGAAGCGGTGCGTTCTCGGGTTACTGACACCCTGCCCGGCGCGGCGGTTGGATCCGAGGTGACGGGCCACCAGGCCTCGGATCTCCGCGTGTGGGATCGGGGGAGGGCCCGGGCTAGGTGGCTCTGGCCGCCCACTCACCGTGTGCACGATGAGCGCCAACACGCCGCCGGGCTCGAGGATGTCGTAGACGTCCTCCGCGACGCGCTGTTCGTTTGTCCAGTGAAAGGACAGACCGAACGTGACGACTCGGTACGGCCCGGGTGCGGCCGCGGGGAGCTCTTCTGCCAGCGCCTGGATCCAGTTGATGTTCGTCAGTCCTTGCCTCTCGGCCGCCCGACGGCCCTCGGTGAGCATGTCGGCATCTGGATCGAGCCCGACGACTGCATCAAACAGGCGGGCGAGGCGGACGATGAGGATTCCCGGGCCGCAGCCAGTCCAGAAGCCGCCCGCGCCCGTCGACGCCCGCTTCCTCAGCCATGACCGCCTCGAGCGGCGGCGAGTACGGCGGGCGCCCATATCTGTAATGAGCGGCTGCACCCTGGTAGATCGTCGGGTCGTATGGCATGCCATCAGCATGCCGACATCGCGCTTCCGCTCGGGGTGGCCCGATGAGACCGCTAGCCGCTCACCGGTCAGAGCCCGCTTGTGGCTTTGATCTTGCGCGATTTAACGGCGGCCGCAAGCGCCGAGTAGTCCCGCTCGTTCTGGTCGGCGTAGGCCTGTGAGAATTCGAGGATCGCGCGGTCGAAGGCGTCGCCGTTCCCGAGGTAGGAGGCAATCGCGATCGAATCGCCGCTGCGCGCGTGGGCGCGCGCAAGGGTCCAACCGCACAGAGTGCCGTAGGTGGCCATTGCATCCGGGACCATCAGCTCGATCTCGGCCGAGCCCTTCCAGTCCTTCAGCTGGCGGCCGTAGAAATCGCGGGGCCGCTCGTCGAGTCCCGAGTCCACGTGCAACCAGCCGAGGAAGATGTCACTGCTGGCCTGCATCAGTCGTTGTCCGGTGACGACCCGCTCGCCGTGGTTTGAGAACTCGCTCGGGGCGACGACCTCCTCGAGTACTGAGGCCTCGGCCTCCTTCATTTGCAGAAACAGTGGATCTTGGCCGTCGCGCCCGAGGAGCAGGGCGATCCAGGCGCGGGTCCCGACGCTTCCGACCCCGACCACCTTGCGTGCGAAGTCGGTCAGCTTGAACCGCTCGAGCAGCACGCGCCGATCGAATTCGAGCGTGTCTCGGTAGCGGCGCATCATCGCGTGCAGCCACTCGAACAGCTCCTCGCGCTGATGACCCTGCGCGAGCTGTTCGAGCGGCACGATCAGCGGCGACTGATCGACGATCCGCACCTCGCCATCGACCGCCTGTGTGAGCTTCGAGAAGGCCGCCATGCTGTCCTTGGTGCGGGCCTTGGCGAGCATATTCTCGGCCCGCTTGACCATTTTCTCCTTGAACTGCGGCGCGCGGTCGCGCAGGATGGCCTCGATTTCGAGCCTGGAGTACCAGACCTCGAGGTCCTTCATCCCGGCGAACTCCCTCATCGCCGTCCTGTATCGCGCGACGGTGCCGAGCACGATCCGGTCCTGGTCCTTGGCTCGGTAGCCGTTGTCGCGCGCGGCGATCAGCATGCTCGCCGCCAGCCGCTTGACATCAAACTCCCAAGGCCCGGGGAGCGTCTCGTCAAAGTCGTTGATGTCGAACACCAGCCGGCGCTCGGGCGAGGCGAAGACACCGAAGTTCGACAGGTGCGCGTCCCCGCAACACTGGACATGCAGCCCCGACCGCGGCGTCGGTCCGAGATCGTGGGCCATGATCTTCGCCGCCCCCCGATAGAACGTGAACGGCGAGACCAGCATTCGGCCGTAGCGGATCGGAACGAGCTCGGGGACGCGCGTCTCGGCCTGACGCTCGAGCAGCTCGACCGGATCGCTCCGGTCGCGCGACGGCTCAAACCTGGCGTGGCTCGAGCGTGGGACCTCCGCCCGGGCCGCCTTGCCACGAGCGACCCGCTCGGACACGGAAAGATGCGGCACGGGCGCGGCAGCGGGCGTGCTGGACGTACCCGATGCCGAGCGTCGTTTTCCAGATGTGGTCGTCATCAGCCCCTCCAATGTCTCGAATTGCGTGGGCGGCTGCCGCGAGGGCATCGCCGCCGTGCGACACGGCGGCGCGCCGCACGATCCACACAAAGGTCATGTTTACGGTCCTTTCGGACCGGTGTCAAGCTCCATCTCCGGTTGGGCCGTCTCAAGGTTTCGCCATCGACCCGGATCAGGCTGCGCAGAGTCAGCCCGAGTCCGGCGATCCGCTGAACAGCGCCGGAGAGGTGCGCCGGATTGGCCAGCATGCCTGACGGGAGCTGCGCAGAGTCAGCCCCGAGTCCGGCGAACCGTTTGAGCGGGGCCTCGAGGTGCGCCCGATCGACGATCAAGCCCGTCATCTCCGTGACCCGTCGTGGGCGCAGACCGTCATTCCCTCAACGCCGAGGCATAGCGTGCTCCCAGTTCCCCCGCGGCGACGACTCGACAGCTGCTCGGCGGACATTGGGGCCAGCATGCCTGACCGGAGGCTCGATCAGGGCCCATTGCATCCACGATCACCCGGTTTTCGGCTGTTCGCGTCGTAAGCCACCCTCGATATTCCGGGCACTTTTCTTCGCGGCGACTGTTCCCATTCTCGCCGTTTGCTGCTCGAGGGGGTCGCCCCAGGTTCGTTGGCGCCGCGTCTTGCGCCTGTCGCCCGACGGGACTCTTCGGAGATTCTTCCGGTCGCCCCCGTAACCGGCCCATGTCAGCCGGTGTGTGATTTATAGGACCCAGGGATCAACCCGACGGGCAATCCATCTGAGCCGGGGAGCATCGAATGAAGAAGGCAATCGCAGCAGCGTTCACAGCGGCGGCAGCCGTGGGCATCACCGCCATCCCAGCGACCGCTAACGCAGCGACCACACTGCGCTGTCTGCGAACCAGATGCGGACCGTCGGGCAGGCGGCGACCACGAACGCGACCACGATGAGCCTGCGCGACGCACCACCGCACCTTGTGTGGCACACAACTCGGACACAGTGCTGGGTCCTGGACCAAGCGATCAATGAAGCCTTCATGGTTCCCGGCTGGCACGGCCGGGTGCTCGTGGCCGGCCCCGACTGGCACGTTGGAGGCATCAGGAAACCGCTGGCCTACTGGACGGTGAGCGAGACCACCATCGGCCGGTATAGGGGCAAGTTCACGTTGCGCAACGGCAGCGCGTGGATCGTTGGCAGCCTTGTGCAGCACTGACCACGCGGAGACGGGAAGCTGGCAGGTAGTGGGGCTGGGGTTGTCAGACGTCGCCGCGGATCATTTGCCCTGATCGGTGGGGGTCGGCGTGACACTCCGTGCACACGGAATGCGGGATCACCGAGCCGTCGCGGCCTTCCGCCCATGCTCGGTTACGGGTACACGGCGGGCACGACCACTTCAAATCGCCCTCCACTCGAACGACCTCCCACCCGGGAGAGCGCGTCCAGCGGCCTAGGTTGATCGCAGAGGTCGCAGACGAGCTCGTCGGCGTAGGCGCTGGGGTTGATCGATACACGAACACATGTCAGAGCGTCGGGCGCCACGGTTCGTCGCGTGGTCGCCGGTGTTCACCGAAATATCGTGGTGAGCCGCACTGCGTTGGCACCGCGCCCGTAGGTGGCCGCGAACGTGCGCCGCGTAGACAGCGGCCAGCCCGCGCGCCAGCGGTCGCCGCCGACGCGGATCACTTCCGGAAATACGCCCAGACTCGCCACGCGCGCGACCCTGCGCGCGGTCGCGCACGACGGGCCTGCGCTGAGGACACGTGTCGAGCTTGGTCGGCCCTCGATCCTCGCGTGAATGGTGCCGCACTTCGCCGCCTCAGCGGCTGTCGCGAGCACGAGTGCTCCAAGTACAACGGCAGAGAACGTCAGAAACTTGGCCATGCCGGATGCTCCTTCTCCCTGGCGTTTCGCTATGTCTCCTGCTCGGCCAGCGGCGCGAGGCGCTTCTACTGCCGCCGTGAGCCTATCCCGGGGGTTGGGGTCGCGGTGGTGGTTCGCGAGCGCTCAGTGAGACTCGGAGCGCGTCTCGAAAGTCCACCGGATTGGTCGGCCATGGGACCGGCCGTAGGACCGACATAGTGCGAAAACTGACGTCCCGAGGGGTCCATTGACGTTTACGGGTCCGCACCGATCGATCGGTCCACGATCACCCGGGTGATTGATCGAACGGCAAACGGAGAGGGGGGTGTCTGGACTCAGGACATATGTCCCAGGTGATATGTCCCTCGTGTCTCGGGACATAGGTCACATCTGGTCTCGGGTTGGGGGTTGCGGCGGTCGTCGTGGAGGCGCAGCCCGGAGGGCTGTGCCGCAACGGCGATCGCCGGCGCGCCGCCGGGGCGGCGGTCAGTTTGCCGGGGCATGTCCCGTGCTCATGTTGCTGTTCTGAAGGTCGCCTCTGGCGAGTTGTCTGTGACCAGGTCCGCTGCCGAGTACGGGTTCTCCCGCCGGCATCTACACCGTCTGCTGGCCCGTTACCGGAGAGGAGGCTTGAAGGCGCTCGAGCCTCGCTCGCGGCGCCCGAAGAGCTCACCGATCGCAACGTCTGAGGACGTTCGCCGGCGGGTGATCGAGCTGCGCGGACGGCTGACCGCTGACGGGCTGGACGCCGGGCCGGTCACGATCGCCTGGCACCTAGAGCGGGAGGGACTCAAGGCGCCTGCTCCGGCGACGATCAGCCGGATCCTGAATGGGGCCGGGTTGATCACTCCGCAGCCGCGCAAACGCCCCCGGTCCTCCTACACGCGCTTTGAGGCCGCGCAGCCGAACGAGACCTGGCAATCGGACTTCATGCACCACCGCCTCGCTGACGGAGCTGATCTGGAGATCCTGAGCTGGCTCGATGATCACTCCCGCTACCTGTTGGGCTGCACCGCGCATCAGCCGGTCACCGGCGATGACGTGGTGGCCGGATTCCTTTTGGCCGTCGAGGAGCACGGCCCGCCGGTCAGCACCCTCACGGATAACGGCCGGGTCTACACCGCCCGGTTCGGAGGCGGCCGCAACGCGTTCGAATACCTGCTGCCCGTGCTCGGTGTCCGGCAGAAGAACGGGTCGCCAGGACACCCCCAAACCCAAGGCAAGATCGAACGGTTTCACCAGACCCTGCAGCGCTGGCTCAGAGCCCGGCCACCAGCCAAAAGCACTATCGAGCTCCAACGCCAGCTCGACGAGTTCTCAGAGCATTACAACGAGCACCGCCCGCACCGCGCGCTTGGCCGGCGCACACCCGGCGATGCGTACCGCACCACCCCCAAAGCCGCCCCAGCTACCAACGGGCACCCTCAACACCACTACCGCCTGCGCTACGACAAACTCGACATCCGCGGCCACATGAGCCTCCGCCGGGCCGGCCGGATGCACCACCTCGGGATCGGACGCGACCACGCCTTCAAACGCGTCCTCGCGCTCGCCGACGACCAGCAGATCACCGTCACCGAACTCGACACCAGCGAGATCCTCTCAACCCACCTCATCGAACCCGACAAGACCTACTGGCGCAACCAACAAAAAGAGCCCGGCCGCTGGCCGAGCTCTTCAAAAAACTGAGACCCATGTCGCGAGACACCTGAGACCTATGTCCCGAGACATCACACATGCATAGCGGGCGGGATTCGAACCCCCGATGGACGAATCGCCCATACCGGTTTTCGAGACCGGCGCATTCAACCGCTCTGCCACCTCTCCAAAGCGGGCGATCCCAAAGGTAGCGACTGCGCCTGGCCGCGTCAGCGCGGCCCGACGCCATGTTCAGCGCCGGTCTGCGAAGAACGTCCGCAGCAGCGCGCTCGACTCCTCGGCGAGCAGGCCGCCCTGGCACTGCGGCCGGTGGTTGAGCTGGGGCACGTCCATCAGATCCAGCACGCTCCCGGCGGCACCCGCCTTGGGGTCGCGGGCACCGTAGACGATTCGCGGGACACGCGCCAGAACGAGGGCGCCGGCGCACATCGCGCAAGGTTCGAGCGTCACGTACACGACCGCATCGAGCACGCGCCAGCTCCTCAGCGTCGCGGCCGCCTGACGAATGGCGATCATCTCGGCGTGGGCAGTCGGGTCGGCGCGCAGCTCGCGCTCGTTGTGCCCGGCGCCGACCACCTCGCCGTCGCGGACCACGACCGCGCCGACCGGCACGTCGTCGTGGTCGAGAGCTCGCTCGGCCTCCCGCAGGGCTAGCCGCATGAAGTACTCGTCGCGGGGAAAAAAGTGTCCTGACATTGTGGTTCGGCGTGGCTGCGAAACTTTCACGCGAAGATGATGTCCTATGTCGGACCGGAAACGCACGAAGCGCGACCGGACGCGTTGCGATGACCTCGATTCCCGCCACCCACCCACGCCAGCAACGCCCGCCCTGGCTGTCGCCCGCGATTCGCGCGACCGCTGTGGCGGCGCTGGCGGCCACCGTGGGAATTCTCTCCGGCCACGTGATCGGCATCGGCCCGGCGCCCGCTCGGGTCGCGACAGTCGCGGCCGCGCCATACGTGGCGCACGAACTGATCGTCGGCTATGACGTCTCCCTGGCCAATCCGCTGGAAACGATCCGCCGCGAAACGGGGCTCGCGGTCACTCGGGCGAACACAAGCGATACTCCGCATGAGATCGTCGTCCGGCTACCGCCCGGAGCCAAGGTGCCGGCTGCCGCGGCTCGGATCAAAGCGGCCTTCGGGGTCAGCTACGCGGTGCCCAACTACATCGCGCACATCGCCGGCAACTGGATTCCGAACGATCCGGGACGGACGCATACGCCGGGGGGTTGGCGGCGACTGCAGTGGAACTTCGGGGCGACAGACGGAGTCAACGCACCGGCAGCGTGGGCGAACCTGCGCAGCGTTCACAGGCCAGGCGCCAAGGGAGTTGTGATCGCGGTCATCGACACCGGCGTCGCGTTCAAGAACTGGGGGAACTTCAAGCAGTCGCCCGACTTCCGCCGGACGCGCTTCATCGACCCGTGCGACCTCGTCGCCGGCAAGATAGTGAACGGCAGCTGTACGAACACCTCACCGCTCGACCGCGAGGGCCACGGCACGTTCGTCACCGGAGAGATCGCCGAGCAGACCAACAACGGCTTCGGGCTGACCGGCCTCGCCTACGAAGCATCGATCATGCCGATTCGGGTGCTTGACAGCGCCGGCGAGGGCGACTCGAGCACGATCGCTGCGGGGATCCGCTACGCGGTCGACCACGGGGCACAGGTGATCAACCTGAGCATGGAATTCTCGCTGTCGGTCTCTGCCACCGCCATCCCCGACATCCTCTCGGCGATCGACTACGCGCACGAGCACAACGCGGTCGTGGTCGGCGCGTCCGGCAACGACGACGCCAGCCGGATCGCCTTCCCGGCCCGCGCTCGGCCGGTGGTCGCCGTCGGAGCCACAACCGCCGACCGCTGCCTGGCCGACTACTCGGACGGTGGCAGCCAGCTGGCCCTGGTCGCCCCGGGAGGCGGCGATGACGCCGGAGGCAGCGACGGATCGAGCTGCCGCCCCAGCCGCGCCCTGCCCGACGTCTACCAGATGACCTTCCCCAACCCCTCCAAGCCACGCGTGTTCGGCCTGCCGGGCGGCTGGTATGGAACCTCGATGGCCGCGCCGGCGGTCTCGGCGGGGGCCGCGATGGTGATCGCGAGCGGCGTCCTCGGACCCAGGCCGACCCCGGATGAGATCCTGACCCGGCTCGAGCAAACCGCGGTTCCGCTCGGAAACACGATCCCGAGCACGCGCTACGGGTACGGCCTGCTGGATATCGGCGCCGCGACGTCGCGGACCGTCCCCACGACCATAACGACCCCCACCACCCCTGGGGTCACGGCCACCGCGCCGGTGCCGACGACCACGACCGCGGCGATGCCGACAGCCACCACTCGCTCGGCGCGGCACAGTCGCTGAGCTGTCGGCTGGTCGGCTCGGGCCGGTACGGGCGCCGCTAGACCGTCCGGATGATCAACACCGAACACTGGGCGTGATGCGAGATCTTGTTCGGGACCGATCCGAGCAGAAACCGCTTGGCTCCCGTCATTCCGCGATGGCCGACGACGATCAAATCGCAGCCCTGCTCCTCGGCGACGTCGAGGATCGCGTCGGCGGCGTCTCCCTCGCGGGGGTGGGTCTCGACTTCGTCGGCGTCGACTCCGGCGCGACGCGCCCGTTCGGCGGCGCGATCCAGCAGCGCGAGCGCCTCGTCGCGGGGGTTGATCGTCCACTGCTGATCGCCCGGCAGCTCCAGTAGGCGTTCCCGCGAGCGCAGGTCGGCAACCGGTTCATAGGCGCTGACGATCAGCAATCGCGCCTGGAGGCCACGGGCCAGCTCGATCGCTTGGTCGATCGCGGCGTCGGCCACCTCGGAGCCGTCAATGCCTGCCAGGATCTTGACGAACACGGTTGATGACCCTCAGGTCAATCGAATGATCGCGATCACCATCCCGATCAGGATGAACAAGACGATCAGGGCCTGCGTGTAGATCCAGAGCTTCGGCATCGGGCTTCAAACCTGGCGTCCTGATCTGAGATCAGAACACTACCCGAGCCGAGTGCAGTTGATCGACCGCGAGCCCGTCGAGCAGGCCGATCGCCTCGGGCTCGGCTCCGTCCTGCACGACCACTGCGCCGCCGGGCCAATACGGATGCGGCGGCTCGGCGTGGTGCAGCAGCAGCGGGTCGTAACGCCAGGAGCCAGTGTTGATCAGGCGAGGCAGGCCCTCCGGGCCCCGCCACTCCTCGACAGCGTCGCCGGCGAGGGGGCCGAGTCGGTGCACGTGGCCGAAGATCACGACGTCGGCGCTGACACCGAGGTCACGCGCGACCCGCGCGATTGCGGGAAGGCTGTGTCGGCGCATCTGGATCCCAAGCAGGCGTGAGGTCAGCGGCGCCAGGCGGGGGTGCAGCATCCGGTGCTTCACACCTGGCATCGTCGAGACGCGCAGCAGTTCGCCGAGGTCCTCGAGGCCGGCCGCGAGCGGCCCCGGGAGCAACCGCAGGGCGCGGCTCAGCTGGGGTCGAAGAACGCGCTCGTAATCACTGGGCGGAACGGTGCCGGCGGGAGGCACTCGCCGGCCACGGATCACACCGTAGGCGGACACCGGCAGCAGGTGGCGGTCAAGGTAGTGGCCGTGGGTCGCCCAAACCGTGTCGCTGAGCCAGACGCCTGGGTAACGAACCTCGACGCGGGCCGGGGCGAGCCAGCCGGCGATCCTCGCGAGCATCGGATTGGAGTCAGCCGGCACCGACGAGTCGACCCCCAGCGCTCCCCCTTGCGCGAGCACCCAGCCCCGGACCAGCCCGTGGTCGTGGTTGCCGGGTACGAGCACAACCTCACCGTCGGGTCCTAGCGTGGCGCCGATCGCCCGGAGGATCGGCTCGGCGACGTCCATCGCGCGGGACGGCCTGGCTTCAGCCAGTTCGACCGCATCGCCGAGCAATACCAACCGGTCGTGTCCCCTGATCGCTTGGATCAGCTGTGCCAGCGGTGCCGGCTGTTCCAGGACGCTCCCCCGTCCTCGGGAGCCGAGATGCAGATCGGAGATCAGAAGCGTGCTCGACACTGCAGCGCCACGTTAGATCAAGTTCGGGTGCAAAGCGGCCGCGCTCGGCCACCGTCACACTACCGCCATCGATACCGTCGTCCTGACCTTCGACAACCTTGGCGAGGCCAGCGAGCTCGAGCGCGGGACGACCCAAGCGGGCATCCCACTCGGGCGCCACCCGTCGGTGACCGACGCGCTCCCGCGCGTGCTCGACGAGCTCGACACGGTCGGACTGCGCGCGACCTTCTTCGTCGAGGGGATCAACTGCGAGCTCTACCCCGATGCCGTCCGGACGATCGCCGAGCGCGGCCACGAGGTCGGCGCTCACGGCTGGCGCCACGAGCCTTGGATCGAGCTCGACCCGACCGATGAGCGCCAGTTGCTAGAGCGGGCGACCGCTGCGTTCAGCTCGCTGGGAATCGAGCCGACGGGGTTCAGGCCTCCCGGCGGCGGCCTCACGCCGTCGACCCCCGAGCTGCTGCGCGATCTTGGCTACCGATGGTGCTCACCCGCCGTCGACGCCATGCCGGAGGACGATCACGGAATCAGATGGATTCCGTTCGACTGGGAGCTGGTCGACGCCTACTACCTGATGGATAGCTTCGCGTCGCTGCGGGTCTCGCGTGGCGAACAGGCGCTGGCGCTGGAGCCGCCGGCGGCTGCCGAGCGGTTCGCGAAGCTCCTCCGCGACGGGCGCGCCGACGGTCCCCGCACCGTGATCATGCATCCGTTTCTGCTGCTGGATGAAACCTGGTGGGAGAACGCCCGCCGGACGCTGGCGCTGATCGCCGAGTTGGTCAGCTCGGGCTGACGTCGCTGTCAGGCGACGCAGGGCTGACGATCCGAGCCCCGGACCAGCGCTCGAACAACTGGACGATCTCCATGAAATCGGCGGCCGGCTCGAGGCTCGCCTCGCCAACGTTCCAGAGCTGCTCGACGGTCGCGCCCAGCACCATTGGGACGCCGTGGCGGCGAGCCTCGGCGAGCGCCAGACGGACATCCTTGGCCATCAACTCCAGGCGGAACCCCTGGTGGAAGGTGCGCGTGAGAACGTACTGTGGGAACTTCGTCGACGCGGCGGCGTTGGCGCCGCTGGAAGCTGAGACGACCTCCAGCAGGGTCTTTGGATCAAGCCCCGACTTGACGCCGAGTGCGGCAGCTTCGGAGGTGATCGCGATCGAACAGGCGGACATCAGGTTGTTGATCACCTTGACGCTCTGACCCTGGCCTGGCCGATCGCCGACGACGAAGATCGTCGAGCCGAGCACCTCCAGCAGCGGCCGCGCCGTCTGCACGTGGGAGGGCTCGCCGGCGGCCATGATCGTCAGGCTGCCGCGCTCGGCGCCGGTCGCACCGCCGCTCACGGGCGCATCGACGACGCCGACCTCTGCCGCGGCCATCAGCGCGGCCACCTCCTCCGCGACCTGCGGGCCGGTCGTCGAAAGGTCGACGTACAGCCGCATCGCCGAACCCCGCGCCAGCTGCTCCGCGACGGCCACAACCACCGCCGGCTCGGGCAGGCTCACCATCACGATCTCGGCGGCGTCGGCGACCCCGAGCGGGTCGGTGCAGGCACTGGCCCCGGCAGACACCAGCCGCTCGACGGCATCGGCGTCGACATCGTTGACCAACACCTCGTAACCGGCCGCGACGAGGCGTCGGGACATCCGCGAGCCCATCGCTCCGAGGCCGACGAACCCGATCCTGGGCGAGTCCGATGACGTGTTCATCTCAGACGTTGCGCGACTGTCAGCCGAGCTTCTCGGCGACCCAGTCGACGACGACACCAAGCGCCTCGTCGTTGTTGAGCTCGAGCATCATCGCGTGGCTGTTGCCGTGGACGCCACGGTCGGCGAACCGCACCAGCTCCACATCGCAGCCTCCCTGCTCCAGCGCCGCTACGAGGTGACGATCGAAGGCCAGAAACATCGATGCTTCGGCCGTCATGACCGCGATCGGGAAACGGGAAAGATGAGCAAGCCGTCGCGCCGGCTCTCGCTGCAGCGTGACCGGGATCTCCCCGAACTTGGGCCGAACCTCCGTCACGAGCTCCAGCTCGGATGGGTCGGACACCGGCGGGTCGAAGGCGATCGGGGAGGATGCGAAGCCCCACGCCAGGTCCAGGCCCATCTCGGGCCGCTTGGCCCAGGGCGGGCCCAGGGTCTCGATCGCGATCAGCGCGGCGACCTTGTCGGGATTGGCGTCGACGCCTGCAAATGCGCCCGGGCCGCCCGCTGAGTGCGTGACGACGACGGCCGGTCCCACCTTGTCGAGCAGCTCCGACAGGCGTTGCGCCTCGAGCGCGTGCATCGCGGCCCAGTCGGCGAGCATCGGGCCCGAGGTGCAGAGGCACTGGTCGTAAACCGGGTCGCCCGGCTCGCGCCCGCCGGGCCATTGGGTGTGAAGGTGTGCGGTCGGGTTGCTGTCGGGGCCGTTTGGCGGCGGGACGAAGATCGGGCGCAGGAACTCATAGCCGAGCTGCGGCCCCATTGCACCGAGGACGTCGGGATGATGGGGCGAGCGACCGTGCCCGGGGCGATCGACGACGTAGACGGTGTGGCCGCGCTCGACGAGCAGCCGCGACCAGCCGGGGCGGCCATCGGGGGTGATCGTGTAATCGGTTCCCTGGCCACCGCCGCCGTGCACGAGGATCCACGGCGGACTCGACAGCGGGTTCTCCGGCTGCTCCCACTCGACGAACATCGGGCCGCGATTGACCCTGCCAACGGGTCCCTGAACCGTCTCGATTCCCACCCAGAATGCGCCTCGACGCGACGTCGTCACCGGGCCCGACGGCACAAATGGCTCAGCCATCCCCGACTTCTCCCTCTCTACGCGAAGGCTCCACGACAGCGGCGAGATCGCGCGCCAATGTGCCCAGCGAGTTTGTATGACGGTCGGTCAGTATATGTCGGCCGTGGCCGGCGACGGCTCGGATCACGCCCGATGATCAAGCTCTGCAGGATCCCAGCGGCCGGCACCGCCGGACGGCCTCAGCGAACTCGTCGTCGTCGCGCCGCCGTCGATCGAGACGACCTCGCCGGTCATGTAGGAAGCGTCGTCGCTGAGTAGAAACGCCACCACGGCGCCGATCTCCTCAGGGGTGCCGGGCCGCCGCAGCGGCGTCGTGGTCGCTCGCTGCGCCATGTCGCTGCCGCCGCCGGTGGCGCTTCCGGCGGTGGCAAACAGCCCCGTCGGAACGATCCCTGGCGCGATCACATTGACCCGGACGCCGAGCGGTCCGCCATAGACGGCCGCGCACCGCGCCAGACCGAGAACGGCGTGCTTGGAGGTGTGGTAAGGGAACAGGTCGGCGCTGCCGCGCAGGCTCGCGATCGAGCCGGTCACCACCACGGCCCCGCCCGAGCCCTGCGCTGTGTATTGACGGAAGGCAGCTCTGAGACCGAGGAACGCGCCGGTGACGTTGACCGCGATGACGCGCTCAAAGTCGGCCAGGTCCAGATCGGGGATCGGCCCGAGCGGACCCGGAACGCCGGCGTTCAAGTGGTGCAGGTCGACCCGACCGTAACGCTCGACGGTCGCGGCCAGGTAGCGCTCGACGTCCTCCTCGCTCGAAACGTCGGCGGCGACCGCGAAGCCGCCGATCTCGGCGGCGACCCGTGCCGCCGAGTCGCCATCGAGGTCGACGCAGACGACGGCCGCGCCCTCTTCCGCCAGTCGCCGCGCCGAGCCGCCGCCGAGCCCGCCGCCGGCCCCGGTGACGATTGCGACCTTGTCTTTCAGCCCTCGCAACCCCCGATCCGATCTCAGCTGGGCGATCCGTACGTGGCGACCGCGTCCGCGTGCTGCTCGTCGGTGACCGCCTCCTGCCAATCTGTGGCGCCGAGCGAGATCGCGGTGTGGGTCAGGTAGGTGTCCGGGCCCGCGCCGTGCCAGTGGCGCTCGCCCGCCTCAAACCAGACCACGTCGCCGGGCAACAGGACCCCGCCCCCACCCGACTCGCTGAACGCCAGGCCGCGCCCATGGGTGACGAGCAGGATCTGACCCTGTCCATGGGCATGCCAGTTGGTCCTCGCCCCCGGCGGGAAGAACACCGTGTTGACCATCACCCCCGGGACGTCACGGAGCACCGGCTCGGCCCAGACCGCTCCGGTGAACGTCGGGCCGCGCAGGTCCGAGGGGACGCCGCTTACCCGGCCGTGGTTGATCTGCATCGGCTTGCTCCGTTCTTCGATCGGACAGGGTCAGTCCTGCAGGCGCACCCCACCCGCGAGGTCGCCAATCCCGTCGACGACGCGATTGGAGATCTGGTCGCCGTAGCCGAGCGCATTGACAACCTCGAATGTCGCCAGACAGCCAGGACCGTTGAACGTCGGGACGCCGATCCGAGCGACGTGATCCAGATACAGCCGGATGTCCTTGGCCATCAGCCTTCCGGTCAGACCGCCCTCCAGGTAGTCACCTTTGACGATCTGCGGGAACCTGTTCATCGTCGCGAAGTTGACGCCGGTGCTGGCGTTGAGCACCTCCAGGAACTGCTCGAGATCAAGACCGGATCGCCGAGCCGCGACCATCACCTCGGCGGTCGCTGCGAGCGCGACTCCGTTGAGGAAGTTGTTGAGCAGCTTGGTCACGTGACCAGCGCCGCTGTCGCCCATATGGAACACCCTGGCGGCGAAGTGATCGAGTGTCGGCCTGACCTGAGCGAGCGCCTCTGCGTCCCCTCCGACCATGATCGTCAACGTGCCCGCGTCGGCCGCCTTGGCGCCGCCCGAAATCCCGGCGTCGAGGTACCCGGCCCGGCGCTCGGCCAATGCGGCGTGAATCCGTCGCGTCGACTCGGGCGAGGCGGTCGAGAGGTCAACGACGATCTGGCCCGCTCGCACGTTTGCAAGCACCCCGCCATCGCCCAGCACCACCGGCTCGATCACAGTGCTGTCCGGTAGCGACATCAGCACGACGTCGGTTCGGCTGACGAGGTCCGCGACCGAGCTTGCCGGGTCGAGTCCGCTCGCCGCCAACCGTTCGGCGTCGCGGTCGTAGCCGATGACCGGAGCACCGCCTTCACGGATGCGTCGACCCATCCGGCCGCCCATCGCGCCGGTCCCGATGATTCCGGCTCGCAACTCGCTCATCTCTCACCCTCGATCGCGTCGCGCAGCGCCGGCAGGGCCAGCGCGAACGACTCAACGCCGATGCCGCTTGCGAGCTCGAACACTTCCATCACCTCCGCGGCGCTGGCACCGTAGCGAAGTGCGTTGGCGATGTGCTGCCGCAGGCCAGGCATGAACATATGGGTCGCCGAGGCGTCAAACGCACAGTAGATGAACTCCTTGACCTTCGGCTCGAGCGTGCCGTGCTCCCACGGATGCGCCGACATTGCGGTGTAGGCGGCGAAGAACTCGGGGTCGAGCCGCAGGAACCCGTCCCAGAAGCTGTTCCAATAGCCGCGCTTTTCGGTGAACTCCCGCTTGATCTGCTCCTGGCGCTCGCTCAACGGCGAGCCCAGGTCAAGCGGCCGGCCGGCGGCCGCCAGCTCCTCGAGCAGGATGGGTACGCCTGTGTTGGCGGCGTGAATGCCCATCGTGCTGGTCAACTCAAGCGTCTCCAGCACCTCTGCCGGGCTGGCGCCGAGCGCCAGCGCGCGACGGACGTCCTGCGCCGTTCCTGGACCCCAGAGGTGCGAGCAAGCGCTATCGACTGCCAGGAGGATCAGCGCCTTGATCCTGCCTGGCAGCACTCCGTGCCGCCAGGCATGAGCAGTGAAATCGAGTACCCGCTCGAAGTAGCTCGGATCCTGTTCGAGCAGCTGTCGGGCGTGCTCGTCGAAGGAACCGTGGACCTCGATCCAGTCGGCGCGCAGCCGCTCCGCACGGGTGGCCTGGTTGACGCCCGGGGTCGTGTTCATCGGGCCCTCCTAATTCTCAACGTGTTCATTCCCAAACCGTGTGAGGGAGACGACATGCTGACCGGCGGGGTCATCGAGTCGGGAGAACCGCCGCATCACGTCGGGATCGTGTCCGGCCACCAGCACCGCCCCGGTCGCCGCGCGCTCGCGCAAACGCTCGTAGCCCCGGTACATATCAGCGAGATCGCTGAACACCAGGAATGGTCGTTCGTTGTCGAGCTCGTCGTAGAAGTGGATCGCGTCGCTCGCGAGCGTCACGATGCCGCCCTCGCCCGCGATGTCGAAGATCAGCTGACCGGGCGAGTGCCCGCCGACATCCAGCGCGTTCACGCCCGGAGCGATCTCGGCCTCGTGTCCGATCATCTCGAGCCGGCCTTCGGTCTCCGCCTGGCGTAGCAGCCTGACGCCGTTCCAATCGGTGTGGTGGCCGAACTGCAGCTGCTGTGCGACGGGGTCGCGCGCCCAGAACTCGTAGTCCCGGCGGGCGATCGTGATCCTCGCATGCGGGAACAGGTCGAGGTTGCCGATGTGGTCGTAGTGCATGTGGCTGATCAGGACTCGCTGCACCCGGGCGGTGTCGATGCCGAGCAGCGCCAGCCCCTCGGCGGGTGTGAGGTGGGTGATCCGGCCGCCGCTGCGCTCTGGAGCGAAGCCGGTGTCGACCACGATCGGCCCGCCGGCGGAGTCCTGCAGCGGCTCGAGCACCCAGAAGAAGTAGCTCATCACCACCGGCGCGTCGGGTAGGTCGTACAAAGGCCACGCGTAGTAGCACTCCGACAGCGTCATCTCGCGATCGGCGTAGCGGATCGCATACGCCCGGTACGCGGGCGCGACGGAGTTCATCCGAGCCTGCGCTCGGCACCCGCCACGTCACCGGGCGGCAGCGCGCCCTCCTCCACGAGCACACGCTCTGCCGTCCGCTGTGCCTCCAGCGCCGCCGGTACGCCACAGTAGATCGCGGTCTGCAGCAGCGCCTCGCGTATCTCCTCGGGCGTGACGCCGTTGTTCAGAGCCCCCCGGACGTGCACGCCAAGCTCGTGGCTCTTGCCGAGTGCCGTCAGCATCGCAATGTTCAACAGGCTTCGCGTTCGCCGATCAAGTCCAGGGCGTGCCCAGACGGCTCCCCAGCAGTATTCGGTGACCAGCTCCTGCAACGGGCGCCCGAACTCGGTCGCAGCCGCCAGCGACCGGTCCACGTGCTCGCGTCCCAGCACCTCGCGGCGCATCCGGAGCCCGGTCTCGAACGTCGTCTCGTTGTTCATCTGGCCTTCGGTCGCGTGGGGCCTTGGGTTGCGTGTCCTCGGCGCTTGTACGACAATCATACAAGAATGGTTGCGCGCTCGGAGGCGCTCGATGGCCGGTTTGCGTCGCTCGCACGAATCATGGGCGGCCGATTTTCGATCCGGAGTCGCCTTGGCATTCTCGAGCTCGACGCCGGTCAGGTCTCGCTGCGGGACAGGTCGGGCAGCTCGCTGTTCTCGGTACCTGCCGCGACCGTGGAGGCCCGTCGCCAGCGGAGGCTCTCCACGCACGAAATGTACTTCCAGGTCCGTGCCGCTGAGGAATGGTGGTACCTCTGTGGGTACGGCCTGACCGAGTACAAGCGAGGCGCGACCCGTGAACTCCAGGAACGCTACGGGCTGTGCACGCTGGTACCCCGACCGCCTCGCATGAGCGTGGACGATTACGACCGAATCACGCGCCACGCTGCCAGGCATCAGGTCCTCTGGGCCATCTTCTGGGTGCAGACGCTGAACGCGGCCGGTTCAGGACGCTAGCCGTAACGGTGATAGGCCGTCTTGATCTGCGTGTATCGCAGCACGCCCCATTTGCCGTCCTCACCGCCCATTCCCGATTCCTTGTAGCCCGCATGGTGGGCATGGACCGATTCGCCGTGGGTGCGGTTGATGTAGATCTCCCCGAACGCAAGCGCGTCGACGGTTCGCATGACCGTGGCGTAGTCGCGACTGAACACGTAGGCGGACAGGCCGTAGCGGCTGTCGTTGGCCAGGGACACAGCCTCGGGCACGCTGTCGACCGTCATGATCGGGGTTACGGGGCCAAACGTCTCCTCCCGCATGATCGCCATGTCCGGCCGCAGCTCCGACAAGACGGTGGGTGCGTGCCAGTAGCCGCTGGCAAACTCGTCTCCGCTCGGCCGATCGCCTCCCAGCAGGACCGCGGCGCCCTCGTCACGTGCGCCCGCGACCGCCGCCAGCGTCTTCTCCAACTGGGCTTGGCTGACAAGCGGACCCATATCAACCTCGCCGGTGGGATCGCCGATCACGAGCGACTGGGCCGCGGCCACATACCGCTCCGTGAACTCGTCCGCGATCGCAGCTTCGACGAACACGCGCTCTGCCGAGGTGCAGACCTGGCCGGCGTTCGTGTGGCGAGCGGTGATGATGGCCGGAATCGTCACGCTCAGGTCCGCGTCGGCGCAGACGATCGCCGGTGCCTTGCCCCCCAATTCGAGCGAGACTCGCGTCAGATTTGCCGACGCGGTCGCCATGATCCTCTTGCCGGTATCGCGGTGGCCGGTGAACGAGATGATCCCCACCTGCGGGTGACGGACCAACGCGCTCCCGGTCGAGCCATCGCCGCAGACGAGCCCGATCACGCCCGGCGGAAGCTCCAGCCGCTCGTCGATCAATCGGAACAGCTCGATCGCCGATAGCGGCGTGACCTCGCTCGGCTTGACGACCACCGTGTTGCCCGTCACGAGTGCGGGCGCCAACTTGCGGCAGAGGACTGCGAGCGGAAAGTTCCACGGACAGATCGCGGCGACCACGCCGATCGGCTCACGCAGGAGCTGAATCTGCTCGCCGGCAACCTCGCCTGGAAGCACCTCCCCCTCGATTCGCCTGTCCCACTCAGCGTGGTACCGGAGCATCGACTCGGCAAACGCGACTTCGCCCCGCGCCTCGGCGATCGGCTTCCCGACCTCGCTCACCAGGATCTCCGCCAGGGACGCGGCATTGGCGGAGACCACGTCCGCGATCATCCGAAGGTGGCCGCCTCGAGCGATGCTTGGCGTGCGCGCCCACCCGCGCTGGGCTGCGGCGGCCGCGCCGACGGCAGCGTCGACCTCGGCGTCGTTCGCGCTCGCGACGGAGGCGAGGACCGATCCGTCACGTGAATCGAACACATCGAGAGCGCCCGCGTCGCCCTCCGACCAGCGACCATCTATGTACAGGGACCCAACCGGTGCAGTGCTCACGCTCTTCCTTTCATCTCGTGAAGTCGGTCACGCGATGCTAATCAGAAGCGCCGCTCGTGAGCCAACCGCCGACGGACCTGCTCGTCCTGGGGTGCGCTGGCGGCGCTGCCCCCGAGCCCGTGAGCCGGGGGGAGCGACAGCAACGTCCGCTAAGCGACGACCGTCTCGATCGTGTCGATGTGCTCGAGCTGCGAGACCTCGGGGCGACGATCCTCCCAGTGCGGGGGGATGCACATGTGCGTGCCCAGTTCGTCGGCCGCCTCGTCGATCAGGAAGCCCTTGTCGTGCGACCAAGCGAGCTCACACAACAACCCGCCCGGGCTGCGCATGTACATCGAGAAGAAGTAGCCGCGGTCCTTCGACTCCGAGACGTCGGTGAAGCCAAGCCCGACCATCCAGTCCTTGACCGTCTGCTGGTTCTCGGCATCGACCACATCGAAGGCGTGATGATGGATCGTCCCCTCTCCGAAATGCCAGGTGCCCTGGGGCAGCTGCGGCTCCTCGACCAATTCGAGGATTCGGCCGTGTCCCTCATCGGTACCGATCTGGAACTGATGGTCCGGTCCGTCGGAGGCGAGCAGCTCGCCGCGCATCCCCTGGGTGATGAAGAAGCCCATCTCCCCGACCTCGCGCACCGAGGTGGTCGTCCCGAACGCTCCGCGGATCGCGTACTCACCGGGAACGCCGCCACCCTCGTACGGCGTGCGGTCGTCGGGAGCCGGGTCCGCAACCAACGTGTACTCGATCCCGCAGGGGTGCCTGAACCCGATCCGCTCGGTGCCGAACAGCTCGAACTCGTCCGTTTCGACGCCGGCGTCGGCGAGACGATCGGACCAGTAACCGACGGCGTCGACCGGAACCGAGAGGTTCAGTTTCTTCGCCTGATTGGTCCCTCGCTGGCCCATCCAGCCGGCCTGGCGATAGGGAAAGGCTGTCAGCAACGTCGACAGGTCGCCAATCTCGTTCCCGTAGTAGAGGTGGTAGATCGGGATCTCGCCGTCGAACAGCACGGTCTTCTTGACGCTCTTCAGACCCAGCAAGCGGGCGTGGAAGTCGTAATCCTCCTGCGCTCCACCGACGCAGAAGGTCAGGTGATGGGTACCGCGAATGAATCCAGTGTTAGGCACTTGCGCTGCACTCCTCTCGCTCGGGCTCGTCGGACGACCTCAGCAGCATGACGATCGGGCGGATCCGGGGCAAGATCAATCTCGGATACGGTGCGCGGATGATCACACACACCGTTCTGTTCCGCCTGAAGCGCCCGACGTCTGGCGCTGACCGAAGCCTGCTGGTCAAGCGCCTGCGGGAGTTCGCCGAGAATCCCCCGCACGCGACCGGCCCCGCGATCGTCGAGGAGAGCCTGCTCCTCCGCGGCGAGTCCCCGCGCACGGCGGACGTCCTGATGACGGTCTCGTTTGCGAGCCCCGAGGCGTTCCCGGAGTACGCCAGCTCGCCCGGGCACGTGCAGCTGCTGCAGGAGACGCTTGAGCCGATGTGCGAGGGCTGGTGGTCGGTGCAGTTCGAAAGCTGACGCGCCGGAGCCGGGCTCGTCTGGACGCGACGATGCGGAACATTCGTCGGGCCGACGCGGACCGACTTGACCGCCTGTGCCCAATTGCCCGGTCCCGCAGGGGGTCGAGAGGCGGTGGCGGTATGGTCGAGATCGCTCGCAGGTCGAGTCGAGACAAGAATCAGAGGCATTAGGAGGAGAACAGATGAGCCGTCCGACCCTCAAGGGTCCCCACCACTTCACGGGCATCACCCGCGACGTGATTACGAACGTCGACTTCTGGTGTCGGGTGATGGGACTGCGCTTCGTTAAGAACACGCTCAACTTCGAGACGACGTTCCGCTACCACACCTACTTCGGTGACGAAGAGGGGCATCCGGGCAGCGTCGTCACGTTCCTCGAGTTCACCGAGGCGCCCTCCGGCGTCCCCGGCGACGGCGACATCCAGCGCCTCGTGCTGCGCGTCGCCTCCTACGACTCGCTCGAGTACTGGATGGACCGCCTGATCGCCAACCAGACGCACAGCGAGATGCTGCGACTGGACCCGACCCAACCGGACAGCCTCGTCTTCCACGACCCGGAGGGCCACGAGGTCGAGCTGATGGTGTCCGACAGCCCGAACAAGCCGCTGACCGCCGACGCAGAGGATATTCCGGCTGAGCATCGGATCCAGGGGATCGAGGGCGTGCGGTCGTTCGCCAGCCTCGACGACGTCTGGGAAGCGACGGAGCATCTCGGCTTCCGCAAGGATGGCGACCGGCTCGTGCTCGACGGTCTCGAGGGTCAGAGCCGCTGGTACTTCAGCCCGCCGCCCGGGCGCGCCAAGGGAGACATGCACGTTGGCGTCTGGCATCACATCGCGTACGGCGCCGGCAGCCAGTCCGAGCTGCAGGACCACCGCGACTACGCGGCCACCGGGCCGATCCCGTACACGCGCGTCTTCGATCACTACTTCTTTGACTCGTGCTACGCGATGACGGCGGGAGGCCGAGTCGAGCTGTGTACGGACGGGCCGGGCTTCACGCTCGACGAGAAGCTCGAGGACCTCGGGGATCACCTATGCCTGTCGCCGCGGGTCGAGCCGCTGCGCGCCAAGCTCGAGTCAGAACTGCCGCTGATCGTCAACCCGCGGCCACGGTCGAAACCGAAGACCAGGTCCTCGAAGCCGGCCCGCAAGGCCGCCGCCAAGCGGTCGGCCAACGGCGCCGAGGCCGACGAGACAATCGGCGTGGCGTAGCCGCGGAACCTGGCGTGGTTCAGGCCACGCCAGGTTTCAACGCGTGCGGCTGCTGGACATTGCCGATGCCCGCGCGCGGAAGTCCGAGGCGCTCACGGGCCAGCTCGCCGAACGCCCATTCGCGTAGCACAGTGTTGCGATGGCTGTTGAGCATCGCCATGTCCCGAAAGATCCGCTCGAAGCGGCTCCCGTCGGTCGCCGCGCTCGACCCCGCGGTGCGAAAGATCTCGCTCTGCATGACATCCCACACCTGGATCACGGCCTCGCGGGCGATGCAGCCAATCCGCATGTCCTCGCCGTAGGTATAGGTGATCCCATCCTCGGCGGCGCGGCGGCAGGCCTCGCGGTGCTGGTCGGCTGCATTGAACAGAGCTGCCTCGGCGGTCTGGATCTTCGCGAGCGCCGCGCCGTACCAACGCTGGAAAGTCTGATCCGTGATCCGCGGGACCATCGGCGGGAGCGGAGTCAGCTTGCTGTGGAGCATCTCCTCGTACTCGTCGAGCGCCTGATAGGCGGCGCCGATCGCCACCGCGGTCAGCGTCATCGTGAAACAGCAAAGCGCCCGGCCGGCGTACATCGGGTTGCCGTGGAGCTCTAGCCCGGGGGTCCCGTGAGAGACGTCCATGTCGACCATCAGCGCATCCTCGATCGCCCAGTGCGTGGGGATCCGGGCGTGATCGAACACGATCGTGTTGGAGCCCGATCCCTTGAGCCCCATCAACCCACCCCAATCGTCGAGGATCTCGAAGTCGCCGCAGCGGGCGACGAACAGCAGCATCCTCTCGCTCGGCTTGCCGTCGTCATCCGCGATCAGCGCCTGTCCCATGTAGTGGGTCGAGATCGGGATGCCGGAGCAGTACGCCACCTTGCCATTGAGATCCCACTCGTGGTCCTGCCGTGCCGCGAGGCCGATCGGAGCGGCGACTGAGGCGGCCCGGAAGTCGCCGTCGCCGAAGATTTCGTCCTGAGCCCGCTCGGGCCACCACGAGGCGATCTGGAGAGCGTGCGCCGCGGCGAGTGCGATGCACCAGGCGCCCGATACGTCGCCCCGTGCCAGCTCCAGGAAGACGCGCATGAATGTGGTCACGTCGAACTCGTAGCCGCCGTACCGGCGCGGGACATAGAGGCGGTAGAAACCCGCATCCACGCACGCCTGCTGCACCTCATCGACGACGTAGGTCCGTTTTTCGGTCTCCGCCTGCGTCTCTCGCAACAGTGGTCGTAGCGCGATCGCGCGCTCGATCATCTCCTGCTCGCTGAGGTCCGGCTCGGGCGGTTGGAACAGTTGCGGCACGATCGCATCCTAATGCCTGATCGTCATACAATTGCCTCCCGGCAGGTGCCCTGACGCCGAGCTGCGGGTGGCTGTCGAAGGTCGCGGCGAATCGGTCGTCAGATGGGCCGACGGCGCCTCGTCATACGGTCGGGCGGACGGTTCGTATGGCCGAAATGTCAGCTAAGGTGAAGCCGGTGCCGTTTGACGATCCGACCGGGGACGCCGCTGGGAGCTCGCTACGCGTCGGCCGGGTCGCAGCGCCGCTCCGCGAGCAGGTGCTCGAGGTCCTCCGACAGGCGATTCTCGATTTCCGGTTGAAGCCGGGCCAGCGCCTGATCGAGCGCGAGTTGATCGAGCAGACCGGTGTCTCGCGGACGACCATTCGAGAGGTGCTGCGCCAGCTCGCCGCCGAGGGTCTGGTCACGACGATCCCGCAGAAGGGAGCGATCGTCGTCGTCCCATCGGCGCAGGAAGCGGCCGACCTCTACGAGGTGCGGGCGGCACTCGAGGCACTGGCCGGAAGGCTCTTCGTGCGCCGCGCAACCGACGAGCAGGTCACGGCGCTGCGCGGCTCACTGCGGGACATCGAGCGGCTGGCGAAGAAGCGCGAACCCGACATCCAGGCCCTGCTGCAGGCCAAGGACGGGTTCTACGAAGTGCTGCTCCAGGGCGCCGGGAACGCAGCGATCCGCGAGACCCTCGACGGTCTGCGGGCCCGGGTCAGGCTGCTACGCGCCACCTCGCTCTCTCAGCCCAACCGCACGGCCGGGACCGTCGAGGAGCTGCAAACGGTCGTTCGGGCCGCCGAGTCAAGGGACGAGGACGCAATGGCCGCCGCCTGCGAGCACCACGTGAACGAGGCGGCCCGCAGCGGACTCAGCGGCCTCGTCGAGATCGACACGGGCGCCGCCGCCGTCCTCGAGACGATCGGCAGCTGAGGCGAAACAAGAATGCGGTTCGCGTCAGTAACGCACGAAGGACACGCGCTCGCCGTCGCGATCGACGGCGACGTCGCGACGCCGCTACTCAACATCTCCGAGCTCGGGCGAGGCACGCCCGCGTCCCTGCTCAGCGAGCCACCGCTGTACGGCAAGGTGTCCTTTCCGGTCAGCCAGCTGACGTTCCGCCCGGTGGTGCCGAACCCGGGCAAGGTCATCTGTATCGGGCTCAACTACCTCGCCCACATCCAGGAGACGCAGAACAAGGAGCACGAATACCCGGTCCTGTTCACCAAGTTCGCCACCAGCCTGACCGGACCCTACGACGACATCCCGCGCCCTCCCGAGTCGACTGCGATGGACTACGAGGGTGAATTGGCGGTGGTCATCGGGGAGCACATCCGCCGGGTCTCTGGCGACGACGCGTTGGCGGCGGTCGCGGGCTACACGGTCGCCAACGACATCACGATGCGCGACTACCAATACAAGTCGCCACAGTGGCTGCAGGGCAAGGCCTGGGAGGCCGCCACCCCGCTCGGGCCGTGGCTGGTGACGCCAGACGAGGTCGGGGATGTCGGCTCGCTGTCGCTGCAGACGACGGTCAACGGCCAGGTCGTCCAGGAGGCTTCGACCGAACAGATGATCTTCGACATCGCGACCCTGATCAGCACGATCAGCGAGTTCACCTCGTTGGATCCGGGTGACCTGATCCTGACGGGAACGCCGTCGGGCGTGGGGTTCCGCCGCGAGCCGAAGCTGCTGCTCGGCGATGACGACGTGGTCGTCGTCGAGATCGAGAAGGTCGGGCGGTTGGAGAACCGAATCGTCGACGAGTGAGCGTTCTTTGTCCCACCCGTACTAACGGGACAGAGAACGATCAGCCGCCACGCAGCGCCTGGTCGCGGAGCCCAGCCGGCCAGATGCCCTGCTTGCCGGGAGCGAGGATCCCGTTGGGATCGACCGCGTCCTTGATCGTCTCGGTGAACCGGCGGTAGGCGTGGTCGCCGAAGGAGTACTGGTCGGCGGCCAGATCCATGAAGTCGAGGTGCGCGCGGTACTCGCCGTAGCCATGCGCGGCCGCCTCCGGGACCAGCAGCTTGCAGGTGTCGTAGGCCCGACGGCAGTGCTGTTCGTTGGCGACGTCGAAGATGACCATCGTGACGTGGATGAAGCTCCGCGCGTTGATCGGGATCAGCGCGCCCATGTAGTCGAGCTCGGCCCGGCCCTCGATCAGCCCGCGCATCAGGTCGCGCACCGCAAGCGCGTCACTTCCCGTGAGCGGAGCCACCGGCGAGAAGCCGACGTGACCGCCCGACTCGGTGCCGCCGTACCAGCCGGTCATGTGATTCCAATCGAGGTCGGGTACCCCGCCCTGGATGCGCTCGGCCGGGTGGGAGAGCTTGGCGGCGTCCTCGGGCCTGCACTTGGCGCCCCAGACATCGCAGCCCGGGATCCGCTCGAACGCCTGCTTGAGCTTGGCGAAGCGGTGGTCGACGACGACCTCGTCGCCGTATAGCGCCGCGCGCATCATCCAGCGGCCGACCTCGAGCTCGGTGGCGATCCGGTCGATCACCGCCTCGGGGATCGGCCCGTCGCCGTCCCACCAGTCGCTGCGCCTGCTCAGTACCGCCGCGAACAACACCGTGTTCAGGATCTGCGGGACCATTCGGATCGTGTCGTCGAGCTCCAGGCGCCGGAGCGTGTCGACCAGAGGCGCAATGTCATCGTCGGAGGAGACCCGCACCCAGAAGGGCATGTAGGTCTCCGGATAGGGCATCAGCCAGACGCCCATCTTCGTGACGATCCCGAAGTTCGATTGCATGAACAGCTGGTCGAGCGTCGGGCCGAGCCCACGCTTGTACGCATGCCACGCCCGATTGCCGGGCATCGCCCCCATCCCGGTGCGCAGCAGCGTGCCGTCGGCCAGCACGACCTCCATCCCACAGGCCGCGGCCATGTCGACCCCGTAGGGCAGGTACGTGGCGCCGTGGTCGAGCGTGTTGCCGACGACGCTGCCCCAACCGAGGTCGGCGCACGACAACATCAGCCGATGTCCTCCGGCCTGGATCGCCTCGTACAGGTCGAACCAGCGGACACCGGGTTCGACGACCGCATAGCCGAGCTCCTCGTTGATCTCCAGTACGCGATTCATCCGGCGGAGGTTCACGACGACCGAGCCGCGGACTCGGGGGGAGGAGCCGCCGTAGCCGTTGTTGCGCCCGGTCGAGGTCGTCCACAACGGGACGCGGTGCTCGTTCGCCAGCTTGACGATCGCCTGGATCTCCTCGACCGACGCCGGTTGCACGACGGCCGCTGCCTCATAGTCGTGCCAGTCGCGGTGCCAGAACGGGTCTCGGAATTCCGCGGTCTGCTCCTCGGCTGTGAGGACGTGGTCGGCGCCTACGACTCGCCGGAAATCCTCCAGCGCGCGCTCCAGCACTGTCGCGGAGATCGCGGGCGCGGTCGTCATCGGCTCGCTCCTGCCGCTTGCCCGAGGACCGCCCGGGCGCCGGCGACGAGTGCCTCGAGCTTCGCGTACGCCACCGCTCGGGGCAGGTACTTCATCCCGCAGTCGGGGGCGGCCACGAGTTCGGAAGGCTGCTTGTAGGAGAGTGCGCGGCGCAGCCGCCCGGCGACGGCTTCGGGGGTCTCCACCTCGGGGCTGTCGAGCGCGATCACCCCGAGGATGATCGTCTTTGAGGGCAGCTCTTCCAGCACGGACAGGTCGAGGTCGGGCTGCGCCGTCTCGATCGAGACCTGGTCGAGCGACGTGGCCGCCAGCTCGGTGAGGAAGTGATAGGCCGCCGGGCGGTCCGGGACGAAGGTCGGGTAGCCGAAGCAGACATGCAGCGCGGTCGTCCCGGTGACTCCGTCGAGCGCGCGCTCGAGCGTCGGGATGGCAAATCGCCTTGCCGCCTCCGCCCGGGATTCCAGCCACGGCTCGTCGAGCTGGACGATGTCCGCACCGGCGGCGAACAGATCCTGAATCTCCTCGCGGACGGCGTCGGCGTACGCGAAGGCCATCTCCTCGTCATGCTCGTAGAAGTCGTTGACGGCCTGCTGGGACATCGTGAACGGGCCTGGCACGGTGACCTTGATCGGCCGGTTCGTGTGTGCCCTGAGAAACCCGACGTCGGCAACGTGCACCTGCTGACGGCGCCTGACGGGACCCGTCACCCGTGGGACGAACGTGTCCGTTCCGGCCCTGCTGCGGATCGTTCCCGGGTTGTCGAGGTCCACCCCAGAGAGCGCATTGGCGAACACGTTGGAGTAGCTCTCTCGGCGCATCTCGCCGTCGGTGAGGATGTCCAGCCCGGCCCGCTCCTGGTCGCGGATCGCCAGCAGGACGGCGTCGTCCTGGGCATCGCGCAGCCATTTCGGGTCGATCCGCCAGAGTTCTCTCGCGCGCAGGCGCGGGGGCAGGCGCTTGCCCAAGGATTCCCGGTCGATCAGCCAGTCGGGCTGCGGGTAGGACCCGACGAGCGAGGTTGGAATCGTCTCGGAATCGGTCACCTGGTCATCTCTCCTTGCACAGGTCCTTGGTGGGGCGCGCGACCGGTGCGCTCGCACGGGCGCCACGCAGCGTCGTCAGAAAGCCGAGGTCCGCGACGACCTCCAGATGGTCGAGCATCGCCCTCGCCGCCTCGTCGGGATCCTCGGCCGCGATCGCGTCGCGAATCCGCCGATGGGCGCGTAACGACGCGGCTGGACGACCGGGTCGCGCGAGCGATGCTCGGCGGGTCCTCTCGACCGGTGTCGCGAGTTGCTCCCACAGGGTCGCGAGCAGTGGATTGCGAGCCGCCGCCACGATGCCGTCGTGGAAGTCCCGGTCGGCATCGGCGGGATCCTCTCCGTTTCGGTTGGCGTCCTGCATTCGTCGGATCGAGAGGTGAAGCGAGGCGAGATCAGCGTCGGTTCGCCGCAGCGCCGCCAGGCGAGCGGTCTGGGCCTCGATCGCCTGCCGGACCTCGATGATCGCCGGGAGTTGCTCGTGCACATCGGCGAGCGCGTCGGCCAGCAGCGGCAGCACCATCTCCGGAGGCTCCGTTATGAACACGCCCCCGCCGTGGCGGATCTCAACGATCCCGGTG
This sequence comes from uncultured Solirubrobacterales bacterium, assembly GCA_963805095.1. Classification (GTDB taxonomy): domain Bacteria; phylum Actinomycetota; class Thermoleophilia; order Solirubrobacterales; family Solirubrobacteraceae; genus Palsa-465. The sequence goes on along the minus strand of CAWDSW010000002.1, from coordinate 605,025 downwards.
ACCTCGAGCGCGGTCAGCGCCTGCCGCACCGAGGTGCGCGAAACTCCCAGTCGCTCGGCAAGTTCGCGCTCCGACAGGAGCCGGTCGCCGGGCTGCAGACCCTCAACGTCGATGTGGGCCCGCAGCCGATCTGCGACCTGTTCATAGAGTCGGCTGCGACGAACGGGCTGCAGCGCACTCGCCATCTGCGGCAGTCTTGCACAACTGGTACAAAGAACTACTGGTCCAACCACTGGGCCAACCTCGCGAAGGTGAGCCAACTTGAACCTGACACGCCTGCGTGAACTCGGATCCGAGCCGGCCGTGACCGTCGATGAGCGCACGCTCACCTACGCGCAGCTGCGCGCAGCGGCCGGCGCCGTCGCTGATCAGCTTCAGGGCGTGAGCCGCGCGGCCGTTTGGGCCGAGAACACTCTGGAGGCGATCGTCGCGACCGTCGCAATGGTCGAGTCCGGGATCGAGTCGGTTCCGCTGAACCCCAAGCTCGGTAGCTCCGAGCTGGATCACATCCTGTCCGACTCCCAGCCCGAGGCGGTCGTTGGTGCGCCGCAGGTGGCCCCGCTGGGCCACCTGCGGCGATTCAGCGTCGAGCTGGACGCGACCGGGGAGCTTCCGGAGGCACCGGCGGACCCCGAGCGGGTCGCGCTCGTGGTGTACACGTCCGGCACCACCGGGAAGCCGAAGGGCGTGCTGCTTCCACGGCGTGCGGTCGCCGCCAACCTCGACGCGCTCGCCGACGCCTGGTCGTGGACCTCGGAGGATCGATTGACGCACGCGCTGCCGATCTTCCACGTCCACGGGCTGGTACTCGGCACGCTCGGACCGCTGCGCCGAGGCGGTCATGTTCGCCACCTCGGGCGCTTCTCCCCCGAGGCGGTGACCACGGCCCTGATCGGAGGCGCGACGATGCTGTTCGGCGTCCCGACGATGTATCACCGGCTGGCCGAGGCCGTCGAGGCAGATCCGACGGCGGCAAGCGCGCTGTCGGGCGCGAGGCTTTTGGTGTCCGGCTCCGCCGCGCTTCCGGCGAAGACCTTCGAGCGCATCGAGCGCGCAACCGGCCAGCAGATCGTCGAGCGCTATGGACTGACCGAAACGCTGATGAACACCGCCGTCCGGGCGGATGGCGAACGGCGCCCCGGCGAGGTCGGCGCCCCACTGCCGGGCGTGGATCTCCGCATCGTCGGCGACGACGGCCGAGACGTTCCTGGGGACGGTGAGACGATCGGCGAGGTGGTGGTCCGCGGACCCAACCTGTTCCTCGGGTACCTGAACCGACCCGAGGCGACGGAGGCGGTCGTCCGCGATGGCTGGTTCTGGACCGGGGACCTCGCGACCCGCGCTCCTGACGGCTACGTTCGGATCGTCGGTCGCAAGTCGACCGACCTGATCAAGACGGGCGGCTTCAAGGTGGGCGCCGGCGAGATAGAGGGCGCCCTGCTCGAGCACCCGGCGGTCAGCGAGGTTGCGGTCGCCGGCCGCCCAGACGAGGACCTGGGAGAACGGATCGAAGCGTGGATCGTCCTGCGCGACGGCGATCATTCGCCGACCACCGGCGAGCTCGGCGACCACGTCGCGGGGCTGCTGGCTCCGCACAAGCGACCGCGGCGGGTCCACTTCGTCTCCGAGCTGCCCCGCAACGCGATGGGCAAGGTCGTCAAGCAGCAACTCCCGGCCCCGGCGCCGCAGGACGGATGAGCGACGCGGGCGACACGGCCGCAGCGACCGCAGCGGCCGCGCCCGTCGTCGTCGACGTTCCAGCTGCCGGCGTCCGCCGCATCCGAATCGGCAACGAACGCCACCGAGGGGCGCTGTCGCAGGAAGTGCTCTCGGCACTGATCGAGGCGGTCAGAGGCACGCCGGCCGACGCGCGCTGCCTGATCCTGACGGGTACCGGCCAGACCTTCAGCGCCGGTTACGACCTCGCGGCGCTGAGCTCGCCGCCGGACCCCGCCCATGCCGACGCCACGATCGCCCCAGACGAAGTCGAGGTCCTGACGGTGCTCGAGCACCAGCCGTTGCCGGTCGTGGCGGCGCTCAACGGGCCTGCGATCGGAGGCGGCCTGGAGCTCGCGCTCGCGTGCGACCTGCGGATCGCGGTTCCCTCGGCGTCGCTGGGTGCCCCTGCAGGTCGGCTGGGCCTCGTCTATTCACCCGGCGGGCTCGAGCGAATCTGTGCCGAGATTCCGCTTGCCGTTGCCTGCGACCTGTTCTTGGCGGGCGGCACCCTGAGCGCCGAGCGCGGCCACGAGCTCGGACTGATCAACCGGCTCGTCGATCCCTCCCAACTGGTCGACGCGGCCGTGGTGCTCGCGCGAGCGATCGTCGAGCTCGCGGCGCCGTCAGTGCAGGCCAATCGCCAGGCGCTGCGAGCACTACGGCGCACTGGCGGGGTGCTGAGCACAGCCGATCGCGAGCGTTTGCGCCACGCCCGCGAGCTTGCGCTGTGCTCACGGGACTTCGCCGAAGGTGTCGCGGCATTTCGCGAGCGGCGAAACCCTCGGTTCAGCTGAGCTCTATGCGGCGGCTCACTCGCCGGTGTTCGCCGACCAGCCCGACCAACGGTCGACGGCGATCACGACCAGAGCGCCCGTCGGCGGAACCTCACGGTATTGCGGATAGCGATCGGCGAGGGCCGCGGCGGCGACGGCCCGCAACAGCCGCTCATCGCCCGACGGGACGACCCGACCGGTCCCGTCCGCTCGAACCCACCACAGCTCGTGCCAATCGTCGGCGTAGTGGTCGGCCAGCACCGCCACGGCAGGGTTGGCGGCGATGTTCGCCAGACGCCTGAGGTTGGTGGTCCGTTTGGGCTTGTGGTCGACCGCTGTGACGATCGTCGACTCGTCGATCAGCGCGAATGTGATCGGAACGATGTGAGGCCTGACGTCTGGGTCGACCGTCGCCAAGCGAGCCACGCGCGCCAGCGCGAACCTGCGGCGGACCTCAGCTGTGTCCATGGCGTGAATTCTCGACTCGACCGGTAGGTTTCAGGAATGCGCGTCCCAATCTCACTTGATCTCCACATCCCCAATTTCAACTACCCGAACGTTGGGCCCGACGAGGTGTTCGACAAGCTCGTCGACATCGCCACCACAGCCGAAGCGTCGGGTTTCAGCTCGATCTCGTTGATGGACCACCTCCATCAGATCGCGGGCGTCGGGCCGCCCGAGAACTGGATGTTCGAAGGCTCGACGATGCTCGCAGCTCTGGCGGCTCGCACCGAGCGTCTGACGCTTGGGCTGGTGGTCGGCAGCATCACCTACCGCAACCCGGCGCTGGCGGCCAAGACCACGACCACCCTCGACATCATCTCCGGTGGCCGCGCCTGGCACGGCCTCGGCGCCGGCTGGTTCGAGGCCGAGCACGTTGCCTACGGGTTCGACTTCCCGCCGCTGAAGGAGCGCTTTGAACGACTCGAGGAGGCGTTGCAGATCTCCCGGTCGATGTTCACAAACGAGACGACCACGGTCTCAGGCAAGCACTTCCAGGTCGAGGGTGCCTACAACAACCCAAAGCCGATCCGCGGCGACATCCCGATCCTGATCGGCGGCAGCGGCGAGCGCAAGACGCTGCGTCTGGTCGCCCAATACGGGGACGGCTGCAACCTATTCGTGTCCGGCGATCCCGAGCGGGCCACGCATCTGCTCGGCGTCCTCGAGCGACACTGCGCCGACGTTGGACGCGATCCGTCCGAGATCACGAAGACCGCGATGGGCCAGATCCTGGTCGCTCCGACGCACGAGGCGGCCGAGGCCAAGAAACAGGCGCTGCGCGAGCAGGGAATTCCGGAGGAACGACTCGCCGGGTTCATCGCGGGCGATCCCGACACGATCGCCGAGAGCGCCCAGACGCTCGCCGACGTTGGCATCGAGGGGATGACCGTCTCGCTGCCGGAGGTCCACGACCTAGAGTCGCTGGAGCTTGCCGGGCGAGCGTTGGCTTCGGTGTTCGCGGCGCCGGTCGGTTAGTGGCGTGAGCGGCACTGCGGACTCCACCGCGGCGCTCGCGGAGCTCGTGGTCGGGCTGGGCGCGAACGTCCAGCCCGATCAGATCGTTTCGGTGAGCTCCGAGCCCGGAATGGAGGAGCTCGTTCGTGCAGTTGCGGATGCGGCGTACGCCCGAGGTGCCAGGTTCGTCGACCTCGCGGTGTTCGACCCCTACGTCAAACACTCTCGGTTGAAGCATGCACCTCGAGAGACGCTGTCATACGTCCCGCCGTGGTTCGGCCAGCGGGTGCTTGCACTCGGTGAGGCCCACGCGGCCAATATCGGCCTGGTCGGACCCTCGGCGCCAACCCTGATGGCCGACATCGACCCCGACCGGCTGGGGTTGGACATGCTCCCGCGACTGCGTGAGAACGGCGAGATCGTTGCCAAGCACCTGTTGAACTGGTCGCTCGTGCCGAGTCCGACTCCCGGCTGGGCGTCGATCGCGTTTCCCGATCTCGATCGCGATGCGGGGCTCGAGCGACTGTGGGAGGAGGTCGCGCACGTCTGCCGGCTCGACGAACCTGACCCAGTGCAAGCCTGGAGGGATCGCCTGGCGCGTCTCGCGGAGGTCTCCGGGAGGCTGAACGAGCTGCGGCTCGATGCCCTGCGCTTCGAGGGACCTGGAACCGACCTGACGATCGGGTTACTGCCCAGCTCGCGTTGGATCAGCGGCCAGATGACGAACGTCGACAACATCGTCCACACCGCGAACCTCCCGACCGAGGAAGTGTTCACGGCGCCAGACCCGGCCCGGGTCGATGGAACGGTCACGTCGACCAAGCCCCTGTTCACCTCGGGCACGATCGTGACCGGGCTGCGCGTCAGATTCGAGGGCGGCCGCGCGGTCGAGATCGCGGCCGAGCAGGGCGCCGGCACGCTGCGCACCCTGACGAGTCGCGACGAGGGCGCCGCCCGGCTGGGCGAGGTCGCGCTGGTCGACCGCGAGAGCCGGATCGGGAAGCTCGGCACCGTCTTCTACACGACGCTGCTCGACGAGAACGCTGCCAGCCATCTTGCCTTGGGGCGGGCCTACACGGACTCGGTCGAGAGCGAGGACGACCTCGCCCGGATCAACGTCAGCGACATCCACATCGATTTCATGGTCGGCGCCGACGATGTAGCGGTCACGGGCCGGCGGGGCGATGAGCAAATACCCCTGCTGCGCGGGGGCGTCTGGCAGATCTAGGGTCCGGCGGGCGTCTGCCAGGTTTGGGGTGGTCGGGCATCTGCTGGTTTAGGGTCGACGGGCATCTGCCGGTTTAGGCTCGCGGGGCTTGTGGCAGACCTAGATTCGAGAGAGTCATCACAGCGTTCCCGGGGTCAGAGCGTCGCGCGCATTGACAACCGCCTCGGCGAAGAAGCCGACCTCGGGAACGCGTTATGGGGTCGGGACACCGGAAGGGATCGGGCGGCCAGATGGCCGCCGGTGCAGGGCCTCGAACCGTGGACCCCCGCTACGCTTGCGCGCACACTCGGAGAGATGCCGGAGTGGTTGAACGGGCGCGACTGGAAATCGCGTAACGGGGGTTAACCTCGTTCGGGGGTTCGAATCCCCCTCTCTCCGCTGGGCGATCGACGCGCGTGGAATCGGGGGCAAGCACGACGCCATCCCGGCGTGCTGTGACGATTCGGCGCCAAGGGTGTGCCAATACCGTTCCGGCAGCCCAAGACAGCGCGGTCATGGTCCATTCTGGGGGGCGTGGCCACGCGGCGACCGACCAAAACTTCCCGAGCCGGCCTCGCGGGGACGGGGGTCGTGAAGTATGGGACCGTGAGCGACCCAAACTGCGAGAACCGGGTTCGGCTTGTCAGCGGTCGGGAAGTTTTGGTCGCTCCGGGCTTGCCCAAGCACAATCTCGCGCTCATTGCCGGTGCTCAGCGCGGCCGCGTCTCCGCGGAGCAGCTACTGCTCGTGGGCTACGGGCGCCGCATGATCCGCACCGCTATCGGGAACGGATCGCTCCATCGCCTGCACCGGGGTGCCTATGCCGTCGGCCACCTCGCCGAGATCGAGCTGGGACGGGAAACCGCCGCACTGCTGGCGGTTGGCCCGACGGCCGTGTTGGTTTCGATCACGGCGCTTGAAGTGCTCAAGGTGATCCCGCCAGACAGGACTCGGCCGGTCCACCTCGCGCATCGTGGCGCAGGCTGCTCTAAGAACCGGCAGGGCATCATCGCTCACAGTTATCGCCTCCTCCCAAGCCAGATCCGAATCCGCGAAGGCCTACCGGTGACCAGCGCGGAGCGCGCCCTGCTCGACGCGGCACCGCTGCTGACCCCGCGAGAGCTTGAGCGAGCGTTTGACGAGGCGATCGCCACCCGCGCGACCAGCCGCACGAAGGTTCTCGACCTGCTGAGCGTCACCAGCGGCCGGGCCGGCCAAGGAACACTGGCCGGCCTCGCCGATCCACGCCGCAGCGCCGCCCGGACCCAGTCGCCACCCGAGGAACGAGCGCTGGAGTTGATCCGTGCCGCCGGGCTCCCGACTCCGGAGACCCAGTACCCGCTGCACGGCTTCACCGCCGACTTCTACTGGCCGGAGGCCGGCGTCGTGTTCGAGGTGGACGGATTCGGGGTCCATGGGCTGATCCGCGGCAACTTCGTGCGTGATCGCCGCAAGGATCGGGTCTTCCGCGACCATGGGATCCACGTCGTCAGGGCCGCCGCCGACGAGCTCAGGGACCAGCAGCTTCAGCTCGTCGCCCACCTGACGCGGACGATCACCGAGCGAACGCTCGGCCGGGCGAGCTAGTACCGACCCGGAGGTCAGGCAGAAGGAGCGCGACCTCAGGCAGAGGCCGGTGGCAGCTCGGCGGGCGCCCCCCACTTCACGAGCACCTCCGGCAGGATCACGGAACCGTCCTCGCGCTGCCCGTTCTCCAACAGCGCGATCAGCGTCCGTCCAACCGCCGTCGCGGTTCCGTTCAGCGTGTGCACCGTCGCCGGCCGGCCCTCGGCCGACCGGTAGCGGATCTCGAGACGACGGGCCTGGAAGTCGGTCGTGTTGGAGCACGATGTCAGCTCGCGGTACTGGCCCTGGCCGGGCAGCCACGCCTCGCAGTCGTACTTCATCGCGGCCGAAGCTCCGAGGTCATCGACCGCGATTGCGACGACTCGATAGGGAATCTGAAGGTCCTGCAGGATCGACTCCTCAATCGCCAGGATCCGCTGGTGCTCCTCGGCCGAGCGGTCGGGCTCGACGAACGAGAACATCTCGACCTTGTCGAACTGGTGCACGCGGAAAATCCCGCGGGTGTCCTTTCCAGCCGCGCCCGCCTCGCGGCGGAAGCACGGCGAGAAGCCGGCGTAGCGCAGGGGCAGCGAGTCGGCGGCCAGAATCTCATCGCGGTGCAGTGACGCGAGGGCGACTTCCGAGGTGCCGATCAGATAGAGGTCATCGTCGGGCAGGTGGTAGATCTGCTGCTCGGTGTCCGGCAGAAAGCCGGTCCCGTACAGGGCTCGCTCGCGCACCAGCGCCGGCGGGATCACGGGCTCGAAGCCCTCCACGAGCAGCTGCTCGAAGACGTAGCGCACCAACGCCAGCTCGACCAGTACCAGCGCACCCCGCAGGAAGGCGAACCGAGACCCGGACAGCTGGGCGGCGCGTTCGATGTCGATCATCGACCCCGCCAGCTCCATGTGGTCGCGGCCAGTTCGCCCAGCCTCGCCGTGCTCGTACAGCACGGTGTCCTGGGCGGGCGCTTCGTCGAGCGGAAGGTTCGGAAGCGCCAGCACGAGCCGATCGAGCTCGCCGCGAACCGCAGTCTCCTGATCGGTCAACTCGCGGCCACGGGCGGCCAGAGCCGCCAGCTGCTCGCGCTCCTCGGCGCTCGGCGCACCCTTCCGCCCCCGACTGAACCGATTCTGCTCGGCCCTGAGTTCCTCGAGCTGCGTCGTGATCCTGCGCCAACCCTCGTCCAGCTCGCGCACCTGGTCGACCGTGTCCGCGGCGGCGGCGCCGCGTCTGGCGAGCGCAGCTCGGACCCGCGTCAGGGTCGCTTCTGATCAGCCTGATGTCGAGCACGTCCGAATCAACCTGCTGATGACCAGCTCCGCGCGAGGTGTTTGTCGACGACCCACCGGGGCGCGAGCGCCTAACGCAGCTACTTGACCGTCAGGGTGCCGACCATGCCGGCCTGCCGGTGGCCCGGAACCGAGCAGTAGTAGGTGTACTTGCCGGCCGGCAGGTGGAGTATGAGGGGGTGCTTCCCGCTGGCGAACGTCGGGGTGTGTCCCAGCACCTTTCCGTTGGTTCCCTGCTGAACCGTGACGTTGTGCGGGATCGGCGACGGGTTGGTGAACACGATCGTCACCCTGCCCGCCTTCGGCGCGGTCAGCGACGCCTGGTCGAACTTCAGCGCCGTGGCGCTGGCCGAAAGCTGCAGCGTGTTGCCAACCGATGCGGTCGGGGCTGGCGTCGACGACTGTGATGTCGACTGACCCGACGACCCACCGCCGCCCGATGCCGGCGGCAATGTCCCGATCGGCTGCAGCTGGCACGGCGTGACGCCCGGTCCGGGCTCGATCGGCGCCTGCCGGCCGGCGAACCTGGAAACGAACAGCGCCACCTCGCGAGCCTGTTGCCCGACGACCACGTTCTGGGGCATGTAAGCGCCCTCGAAACCGCCGTTCGCGATGGCATACAGCACGCGGATCGCCGGCCGCTCACAGCGGACGTTGAAGTTCGGGCCGTTGATCGGCTCAGCGGTCCTTGGGTTGGCCGCCGAGCCGTGGGTGCCCGCGTAGGAAAGCGTGTGGCAGCCGCCGCACCGCTGGTTGAAGACCACCGCAGCGGCATAGTCCGATTTGTAATTCGGATCCGACTTGGGGATGTTGATCCTCTGTGTCCCGCAGGCAGCAGCGCCGATCGCGATCGCGACAGCAATCGCCGACAGCAGGAGCGCACGCGGAAGGCGGTTCATGCGGCTCGGCATCATACGGAAGTGAGCAGGCTACCCGCTTGCCCGTCCGCCCGGCTACATCACGCGACGCACCGATCAAGCAGGGGGAGGAAGACCGCCGACAGCGGCGAAGCTAGACCCTGCGAAACCCCGGCGCTGGCCGTGATGCGGTCGCCCTGACCCCGAAACGCGATCGCCCCCACGGCGGCAACCTAGGGCCGGTCGGCGCCGGGGTGAAGCAGCCTGCCTGCTGGATGTGGGTCCTCCGGACGAGCACACCCGCCGATAGGCCCTTGACACCACGCCCCAGCCGGATCGGGCTTGGAGGTTCTATCGTGCGGGCGCCGTGAAGGACCTACACATCGCCGTCGGCGTGCTCGCGCTCGCGTTGAACGCCGCCGCCGCCCTCTGGGGAGGCTGGGCGTGGTGGCGATCGCGTCCCAGTCGATGGTTCTGGCGGCTGCTGCGAGCGGGTCAGGCGGTGGTCGTGCTGGAGGCGGTGCTGGGCGGCGTGTTGCTATTGATCGGCCGCTCGGCGTCGAACCTGCATCTGATCTATGGCGTGCTGCCGATCCTCATCTCGCTGATCGCCGAGCAGTTGCGTATCTCCTCGGCACAGATGATCCTCGACGCGCAGGGCTTCGAGAACGCGCAGGCGGTCGGCCGCCTGTCGCCCGCTGACCAGCGCGGGGTCGTGGTCTCGATCGTGCGTCGCGAGACCGCCGTGATGACGTTGTCTGCAGTCGTCGTGGTCGTGCTGTTGGCGCGGGCCGCGACGGTCGTGCACTGACCTACCCCCCGCTCAGCTGCGCCCTAACACCGCTTATAAGTGGATCGAGAACGCCTGATGGTTTGAGGCAAAAGCCACTATCTGGCACCTGAAGTAGTCAGTCCTTCGAGGATCCGCCAATTGATATAACCGCTCGTGTGCTCAGGGATTACTTACCCGCGATCGTCTTCCTGATCCTGGGAGGACTCGTCGGAGCGCTTTTCTCGGTGTTGAACATCTTCACCGGCGTCAAGACCAGGCCCAACAAGAATCGCACGACACCGTACGAATGCGGGCTCCCGTCGGAGATCCAGCGAGGGTTCCGGTTCGGAATCAGCTTCTACCTGATCGCGATGTTGTTCATCCTCTTCGACATCGAGGTGATCTTCCTGTTCCCGATCGCCGTCGAGCTGCGCTCGTTCGGGAGCTTTGCGCTGGGTGAGACGATCACCTTCGTCGTGCTGTTGATGGTGGCATTTGTATATGTGTGGCGACGCGGAGCCCTCGAATGGAAGTGAACCGACAGCCGGTCCCGTCGGATTTCCGCTCCCGCCAGCTGCTGGCGCGCGACATGCTGCGTGGCGACCTCGAGGACGATCAGCTCAAGGAGTACGTCGAGGAGGCGGTGATGACGACGACGGTCGAGAAGGCGGTCGCGTGGGCGCAGGGTAACTCGATCTACCCGCTGACCTTCGGGCTGGCGTGCTGCGCAATCGAGATGATGTCGATCGTGGCCGCCAGGGTCGATATCGCCCGCTTTGGGTTCGAGGCGTTCCGCGCCTCCCCGCGCCAGGCCGACATGATCATCCTGTCGGGTCGCGTCTCGATCAAGATGGCGCCGGTCATACGCCGGATCTACGACCAGATGCTGGAGCCCAAGTTCGCAATCTCGATGGGCGCCTGCTGCTCGTCGATGGGTGTGTTCAACAACTACGCGCTGGTCCCGAGCGACAAGTTCATGCCGATCGATGTACACGTCCCTGGCTGCCCACCGCGACCCGAGGCGCTGGCGCACGGGATCCTGCGACTCCGCGACAAGATCCAGGGCAAGAGCCCTGAAGGTTGGCGCGAGCGCTATGACGCCGTCGGCACCGAAGAGCTGCAGACCCCCACGGGAGACTCGCCCGGTGCCTGACGCGACCGGGCTCGAGCTGATCGCGCAAGAGCTCGGCGATGCCGAACCCGATTCGGTCATCGGCACGACTTTTCACAACGGCCGCGCCGAACTGCAGATCGACCCGGCCCGCAACGTCAAGATTCTGGAAGCGCTCCGCGGCAAGGGCTTCAACTTCCTCGCGAGCCTGCACGGGGTCGACTACTACCCGGAGGAGCCGCGCCTCGGCGTCCTCTACGAACTGCTCGACATGAGGGCAGTCGACCGGATCTCGGTCAAAGCCCGGGTTCACACCGACGACCCCAAGATCGCGACCGTAACGGCCCTCTGGCCGGGCGCAGATTTCCCGGAACGCGAGTGTTTCGACATGTTCGGCGTCGTCTTTGATGGGCACGCCGATCTTCGCCGGATCCTGATGCCCGAGGACTACGAGGGCCATCCGCAGCGCCGCGACTTCCCGGTCGGAGGCGAGCCGGTGCTCTTCACCTACAACGAAGAGACGTCATACGGAAAGTGGCAATGACTGCCGTCGGCGACTACCGGAAACGCGAGGAGTCGGTCACGCTGGCCGCCGAGTCGGCGGGAATGGGCGAGACCCATGAGCTGCTGACCCTCAACATCGGGCCTCACCACCCCGCCACCCATGGGGTGCTGCGACTGATCGCGACGCTCGAGGGCGAGGTGGTGCGTGACATCAAGCCGATCATCGGCTACGTCCATACCGGGATCGAGAAGACCGCCGAGGTCAAGTCCTACTGGAAGGCGATCCCGGTCGTCGAGCGGATGGACTACCTCAGCTACTACTTCAACGCGATGGCGTTCTGCGGTGCCGTCGAGACGCTGCTCGACCTCGAGGTGCCGCCGCGAGCTCAGTACCTGCGGGTCATTCACCTGGAGCTGAACCGCATCATGTCGCATCTGGTGTGGCTCGGCACAAGCGCACTCGACCTCGGCGCGATGTCGATGTTCTGGTACTGCTTCCGCGAACGGGAGACGATCCTCGACCTGTTCGAGATGTCCTCGGGCCAGCGGATGCACACGCGCTATATCCAGGTCGGCGGGGTGTTCGAGGACATTCCGGTCGGTTTCGCCCACAAGCTCCGGCAGTTCCTCGACAAGATGCCAACTCGCGCAGACCAGTACGCCGACCTGCTCGAGAAGAACGAGATCCTGTTGGCGCGCCTGCGCAACACGTGCCCGCTCGACGAGCAGACGCTGCTCTCCCTCGGCGTCACGGGGCCGTTGCTACGCGCGGCCGGCAACCCCTGGGATCTCCGCAAGGCGGCGCCGTACTCGAGCTACGACCACTTCGACTTCAAGATCCCGATTGGCACCGTCGGCGACAACTACGACCGTTTCCGGGTTCGCCACGCCGAGCTGTATGAGTCGACGAAGATCGTCCGGCAGGCCCTCGACGGCCTCCCCGAGGGCCCACACATCGCCGATGATCGCAAGGTGGTGCTGCCGCCGCGCCACGAGCTGGCGACCAGCATGGAAGCGCTGATTCACCACTTCAAGCTCGTCACCGAGGGGTTCAGGGTGCCGCCGGGTGAGGCCTATTACCCGATCGAGTCGCCGCGCGGCGAGCTCGGCTGCTTCGTCCGCTCAGACGGATCCTCCAAGCCCGCCAGGGTGCACATGCGCGACCCCAGCTTCGTCAACCTCCAGTCGACGGCGCCGATGGTCAAAGACGCCTACATCGCTGACCTGATCGCGACCCTGGCGATGATCGACCCGATCCTCGGAGGCGTGGACCGATGAGCTTTGGGCCCGCCAGCGACCCGTTCGCCCGCCGGCCGCCGGTTCGTCGTTACCAGGACGGCTCGCGTGTGCCCGGCTGGGACGACGAGGTCGACCTGACCAAACCGCCGGCGACGGTCCCCGACCCGGCGACGACCCCGGTTCCTGGGGAGCTTCGCAGCGGAATCGAGGCGGCGATGGCCCTCTACCCGGATTCGAAGTCGGCCGTGATTCCGGCGCTGCACCTCGCCCAGCGGCACCATGGTTGGTGCTCGCCCGAGGCGATCACGCAGGTCGCCTGCGTCATGCGTCTGACGCCCGCCTACGTGACCAGCGTGGCTTCGTTCTACGACATGTTCTCGCTCGTGCCCAAGGCGCCGAACGACGTGTTCGTCTGCACGAACATCACCTGCTCGCTGCTCGGCGCTGACGAGTTCTACGAAGCGATGGAGGCTGCGGCCGATGGCCACGACGCCATCCACCTGCAGGAGTTCGAGTGCCTCGGCGCCTGTGACATCGGACCGATGGCGTCGGTCAACGGCGAGTTCGTCGGCCCGCTCAACCTCGACGACGCGCCCCAGATCGTCGCCGATGTCGAGGCCGGCCGCCCGGTACTGGAGCACAAGCAGCTGCGTTTCAGGGCATCTGCCGACGCCGCCGTCGCCGGCACGGCAAACTCCCCCGGCGCCATCAACCCCGGCACGGGAGAGCCGTAGTGAGCAGGTACCTGCTGTTCGAGAACATCGATGAACCGGGCCTGAATACGATCCCGGTCTACGAGCGCCGCGGCGGCTACAGCTCCCTGCGCAGGGCGCTGGAGATGCCGCCCGAGGCGATCGTCGAGGAGATCTCAAGCTCCGGCATCCGCGGCCGCGGGGGCGCCGGCTTCCGGATGGGCCAGAAGGCCGGCTTCCTGCCCAAGGGCGACATGCCCAAGTACCTCGTCTGCAACGCCGACGAGTCCGAGCCGGGGACCTTCAAGGACCGGGAGATCATGCAGAAGAGCCCGCATACGCTGCTCGAGGGCATCGTCATCACCTCCTATGGGACCGGCATCCACCACGCGTTCATCTACATCCGCGGCGAGTATGCCCTGCAGGCTGACATCCTCGAGGCGGCGATCGCCGAGGCCGAGCGGGCGGGGTTCATCGGCGAGAACATCCTCGGCTCCGGCCACTCGCTGAAGCTGGTCCTGCACCGAGGCGCCGGCGCGTACATCTGCGGCGAGGAGACCGGGCTGCTCGACTCGCTCGAAGGCAAGCGAGGCAATCCGCGTCTGAAGCCGCCGTTCCCGGCGATCGAGGGTCTTTACGACGGCCCAACCCTGATCAACAACGTCGAGACCTTGGCGACCGTGCCGCGGATCATGAAGATGGGGGGCGCGGAGTACGCCAAGATCGGCACCGAGACCTCGACCGGCACCAAGCTCGTCTCAGTCTCAGGCGACGTGCAACGTCCTGGCAACTATGAGGTCGAGCTCGGGATCCCAAGCCGCGAGATCATCTACGGCCTCTGCGGGGGGCCGCAGCCGGGCCACGAGGTGAAGCTGTGGTTTCCAGGCGGCTCCAGCTCGCCGGTCCTGACCGCCGACGATCTCGACCTCGCCTACGACTTCGACACGATGGCGAAGGCAGGGTCGATGCTCGGCTCGGGCGCGATCATCGTCGTCGACGAGACGCACTCGGCGCTCGAGGTCGCCAAGAAGCTCGCGAAGTTCTACGCGCATGAATCGTGCGGCAAGTGCGTTCCCTGCCGCGAGGGAACCAACTGGACGGTGAAGATGCTTCAGCGGATCGAGTCCGGCGAAGCCACCCCGATGGACCTCGACCTCCTGGCCGGTGTCCAGACCCAGATCATCGGCAACTGCCTCTGCGTTCTGGGCGACGCGATGGCGATGCCGATCGGTTCGATCGTCGAGAAGTTCCGTCCCGAGCTCGAGGCCGAGATCGAGGCGGCGCGCGAGCGCAACACGACGGACCAAGCCGCCGACGTCGTTCCGATCCTGGCTCACTGACCGCGCGCACCGATGCCACGGCCAGAAGAGAAGATCATCCAGCTGACGATCGACGGCCGCGAGGTGCAGTCGATCGAGGGGACGATGTTGGTCGACGCGGCCAAGCAGGGCGACGTTGAGATCCCGTACTTCTGCTACGAGTCCAAGCTCGGAAAGCCCGTGGGCGCCTGCCGGATGTGCCTCGTCGAGATCGAGGGCATCCCCAAGCTGCAGACGTCGTGCTCGACGGCGGTCAAGGACGGGATGGTCGTCCACACCGAATCGCCCCGAGTCCGGGACGCCCAGCACGCGATGGTCGAGTTCCTGCTGGTCAACCATCCGCTCGACTGCCCCGTATGTGACAAGGGCGGAGAGTGCCCGCTGCAGGACATCACCTTCGGCTGGGGCCGGGGGATCACCCGCGTGGTCGAGCCCAAACGCCACTTCGTCAAGCCGCTGGCGCTGTCTCCGCTGATCGCGATCGATCGCGAGCGCTGCATCCTCTGCTATCGCTGCGTCCGGTTCAGCCAGGAGATCGCCGAGGACTGGCAGCTGATCTTCACCGAGCGCGGCGGTCACACCTTTGTCGGCACCCACGACGGCCACCCCTACGTGGCGCCGTTCTCCGGGAACATCGTGGAGCTCTGCCCGGTCGGGGCGCTGACCAGCCGCCCCTACCGGTTCCGCGCCCGCCCCTGGGACATCGAGGGCGCCGGCGGCATCTGCACCCTGTGCCCGTCGCAGTGCAACGTCGAGTTCACCGTGCGCGACGACCGGGTCTCCCGCGTGCTCGCTCGTCAGCACCCCGACGTCGACGACGGCTGGTTGTGCGACAAGGGCCGTTTCGCCTACCAGGCGATCCACGTCGATCAGCGCATCACCCGTCCGATGGTGCGCGAGGGCACCGACTTGCGAGAGGTCAGCTGGAGCCGAGCGCTCGAGGCGGCATCCGCGATCGCCGGCCACAAGGGCCGGATCGCCGCGCTGGTCGGCGGCCAGGCGACCAACGAGGAGGCGTTCCTGCTGCAGCGGCTGCTGCGAGAGGCGCTCGACTCCCACGACATCGACTCGAGGATCACCCCCGCCACCCACACCAGCCATCCCGGCAGCGTCGAGCTCGGCATCCTCCGCGCCCTGGCTACCCCGGCGTTGCAGGCGACCGTCCCCGACATCGAGTTCGCGCATACCGTGCTGGTACTCGGGGCCGAGCCGCTGGACGACTCCCCGATCCTCGATCTGCGGATCCGCAAGGGCGTGCGCCGCCACGGCGTCAAGCTCGCGATCGCGTCGGCCCGGCCGAGCGCGCTGGACCCGAACGCGACGCTGAGCGTCCGCTACGCGCCCGGCGACGAGACCGAATTCCTGGCTGCGCTGGAGGCAGCTCTTTCGGGAGCAGCCTCCAGCCAAGATCGCCCGGGTGTGAGCGACCTCGCCAGCCTGCTGCGCGACGGCGGCAGCGACGTCGTGATCCTCTGGGGCGAGTCGTTGCCGCCCGCCTCGCTGCCAACACTGCTGCGAATCGCCGCGCTGCTGAAGCTGTCCGAGCACGACGGCGCCGGACTGCTGGAGGTCCCTGCCGGCGCCAACGCGCGCGGCGTCCGCGAGGCCGGAGCGCTACCGAACGCCGGCCCCGGCTACTCGGAGCCGGCCCGCGTCGGCCGCGGCGCCGCGGAGATCGCGCGGGCGGCGGCGCAGGGTGAGATCGCGAGCCTGTACCTGCTGCAGGTCGATCCGCTCCGCGAGCTCGCCGACCGCGAGGCCTGGCGCGCGGCGCTCGGCGGCGCCTTCCTCGTCGTCGCCCACGCGTCGGTGCTGTCCGAGGGGCTCGCGACCTACGCCGACGTCGTCTTTCCGGCCGAGTCGAGCGCCGAGAAGGACGGCACCGTCGTCCATCCCGACGGCCGCCTGCAGCGCCTGCGCGCCGCGATCAAGCACCCTGACGAGGTCCGCGCCGGCTGGTCGGTGATTGCTGAGCTCGCCAAGCGCGTCGGTCACGACCTTGGAGCGCTGACGAGCCCGATGGTGTTCCGGCAGCTGACCGAGGCCGTCCCCTTCTATGCGGGCCTGACACTCGAGCAGATCGGTGGGCGCGGCGTCCGCTGGCAGGAGACCGAGGCGGCGGCAGCACTTCCGGCGGCCGGCGACGTCACGACCGGTGCTGCTGAGCCCGAAAAGCCAGCAGCACCGACAGACACGACCGGGGGGGCCACCTTCGGCGGCGACGCGGCCGCCTCAGGCACCCCTGGCACGCACAACGGTTACCTACGGCTCGGAACCTACCGCTCGATCTGGGCCTCCCCCGAGGTCGAGATCTCGCCCGCGCTCCAGTTCACCGTCGCCGAGCAGGTCGTCGAGCTCGCCCCCGAGGACGCCGATCGGCTCGGCATCGGCAACGGTGAGGCCGTCGAGGTCGCGCAGAACGGGACGCGGCTTCGCGCGCGGGCCGCCGTTCGGACCGGCGTCCCGAGCGGGACCGCGTTCCTGGCGAATGGGATTGCCAAGGACTCGGCCAATGCCCTGACCGAACCGCTGGTGGAGGTCACCAAGGCGTGACGATCCTGGCGGACGTCAACTACTTCGAGCCGTGGTGGATCCAGATCATCAAGGCGCTGGTGATCTTCGGAGTGATCTTCGCGATCCTGCCGATGCTGACCGTCTACGAACGCAAGCTGCTGGGCCGCTTTCAGAACCGCTACGGACCCAACCGGGTCGGTCCGTTCGGTCTACTGCAGCCGATGGCCGAGATCGTCAAGTTCGCGGTCAAGGAGCCGTTCCGACCGACCACCTCCACCGATTTCCTGTTCCGGTTAGCGCCCGCGATTTCGATCATGACCGCGGTCGGCGCCGTGGCGGTGATCCCGTGGGGCGACGTCCAGCACATCTTCGGCACGAGGGTCGGGCTGTACGGGATCGACGTGTCGGTCGGGCCGCTCTACGTGTTCGCGCTCAGCGGGATCTCGTTCTATGGAATCATGCTCGGGGGCTGGGCATCGGGCTCCAAGTACTCATTCCTCGGCTCGATGCGGGCGGCCGCTCAGCTGATCTCCTATGAGGTCTCGCAGGGGCTCGCGCTGGTTGGCGTGCTGATCACCGCGCAGACCCTGTCACTGGTCGGAATCGTCAACGCCCAGCGGGGGATGTGGTACTTCATCCCGCAGTTCTGCGGCTTCCTGATCTTCCTGGTCGCGTCCTTCGCCGAGGTCAACAGGGCGCCGTTCGACCTGGTCGAGGCGGACGCCGAGCTGGTCGGCGGCTACTTCACCGAATACGGCGGCACCGGGTTCGTCGCCTACCTGTTCGCCGAATACGTGAACATGATCGTCGTCTCCGCGCTCGCGGTGACGATCTTCTTCGGCGGCTGGCTGATGCCGTTTGGGATCCACCCACCTGGCTGGGTCGACCCGATCATCGTGTTCGCGAAGATGATGGTGTTCATCACCTTCTTCATCTGGATCCGGGCGACGCTGCCGCGGCTTCGGTACGACCAGCTGATGTCCTTCGGATGGAAGATATTGCTGCCGCTGGCGACCTTGAACCTGCTCGTTACGGCGATTGTCGTGGTGTCATGACCTACGACCCCTCAGCCGACGTGATCGAGGTGGTTCGTCATCCCGCGCCGGGCCCGGCCGCCGGTGCCTACCGGGTGTTCGGCGAGACGTTGCGGGGCCTGAAGACGACCTTCGCGCGCGTGGTCGAGGGCCCCGTGACGATCCAGTACCCCGAGGAGAAGACTCCCGTCTACCCGCGCTTTCGGGGGCGCCACAAACTCCATCGCTTCGAGGATTTGGATCCCGCCCACCCCGGACTCGAGAAGTGCGTCGGCTGCTCGCTGTGCGCGGCCGCATGCCCGTCGGACTGCATCCGTGTCGTCGCCGCCGAGAACACGCCTGATAACCGGGTCTCGGCGGGCGAGCGCTACGCAGCGGTGTACGAGATCAATTTGACCCGCTGCATCTTCTGCGGCTACTGCGAGGTCGCCTGCCCGTTCGACGCGATCACGATGGGCCACGACTACGAGATGTCCGATTACACCCGCTCGGACCTGATCTTCACCAAGGAGATGCTCCTGGCCGAGCCGCTGGAGCGTGCGCCGCTGCGAGCGGAGGGCGAGTGAGCCAGGTCCTGTTCTTCATCGCCGCGATCCTCGCGCTCGCGGGGGCGATCGGAGTGGTCACGCTGCGCAACCCCTTCTACGCGGTGCTTTCGCTGGTCGGCCACCTGGTTGCGCTGGCGGCGCTGTTTCTGCTGCTGCGAGCCGAGTTCGTCGCGGCCGCGCAGGTCATCGTCTACGCCGGCGCGGTGATGGTCCTCTACGTGTTCGTCGTAGCCTACGTCGGCGGTGGCGACGAGGTTGTGGCCGGTTCGGCGCTGCGGGTGCTGGGTCCGATCTTCGCGATCGCGCTCGCGGTCGAGCTGTGCATCGCGATCCTGGGGTCGGCGCTCAAGGGGATCTCGAGCAAGGGGGCCCCCTACGTCCTCGGATTCGGGACGCCGGAGCACATCGGTCGGCTGCTGTTGACGACCTACCTGCTTCCGTTCGAGATGGCTTCGGTCCTGCTGCTCGTCGCGGCGGTCGGCGCGGTCGTGCTGGCGCGGCGTCGGCGCGGCCTGGACGATGAGGACCCGACACTGCTTCGGATCCTGCGCACCCCCCGCCCCGTGTACACCGGCACCATGGCCGAGGGGGCCGGCGTCCGCTCGGTGTTGGCCGCGCTCGAGGAGCAGCACGGAGGCGCGGCCGAATACCAGGCAACCACCCCGGAAGACGATACGTGAGCATCGGCTGGTATCTCACGGTCTCGGCGCTGATCTTCTGCATCGGCGTCGGTGGGGTGCTCACGCGCCGCAATCCGCTGGTGATCCTGCTGTGCCTGGAGCTGATGCTGAACGGCGCCAACCTGGCGCTGGTCGCGTTCGCGCGGATGCACGGGGGCGAGGCGGGTCAGGTGTTCGCGCTGATCGTGCTGGTCGTGGCGGCCTGTGAGGTGACCGTTGGGCTTGGCCTGATCGTCGCCATCAGCCGGCGCAATCTCCCAGTGGACGTCGACGAGTTGCACGAGCTGAACGGATGAGCACCGCCACCTGGGGTTGGCTGGTCCTCCTCTTCCCACTGCTCGGCTCGGCGATCGTCGGGTTCGGCTACCGACGACTGGGGCACAGTGCCGGAGTGATCGGGACGGTCGCGATCGGGCTGGCGTTCGTCTGCTCGGTCGGCGCGCTGATCTCGCTCCAGGGACGCGCAAGCAATGCCCGCGAGGTGACTTCGAGCCTCTGGAACTACGCCGTCAGCACGGGCGTCGACGGCAAGCTGGAGATCCTCGTCGACCCGATCTCGGTCTTCATGATCCTCGTGGTCTCGGGGGTCTCGACCCTGATCCACCTGTACTCGATCTCCTACATGAAGTCCGACAAAGGCTACGCGCGGTACTTCTCCTACCTCAACTATTTCGTGCTGTCGATGCTGGTGCTCGTGCTCGGCGGCAACTTCATCATCCTGATCATCGGGTGGGCCGGCGTCGGCGCCGCCTCCTACCTGCTGATCTCCTTCTGGTACCGCCGGACGACCGCGACGACGGCCGGAATCAAGGCGTTCGTGATCAACGTGGTCGGCGACGTCGGGCTCGTCCTCGGGACCTTCTTCATCTTCCGGGACACACACACAGTCTCATTCCTGGGAACCTTCGCCGCGGCGCCCCACGTCTTCCACACGGACTCGACCGATCTCGTCGTGGGCTGCCTGCTGTTCCTTGTCGGGGCGTTCGCCAAGTCGGCCCAGATCCCGCTGCACACCTGGCTTCCCGACGCGATGGAAGGCCCCACCCCCGTCTCATCGCTGATCCACGCCGCGACTATGGTGACCGCTGGCGTGTACCTGATCGTGCGGCTGCATCCGCTGTTCGGTCTGGCGCCGACCGCCGCCGATGTCGGCGCGATCGTCGGCTGTCTGACGCTGCTGATCGCCGGCTCGATCGGCCTGGTCATGACCGACATCAAGCGGGTGATCGCCTACTCGACGATGTCGCAGATCGGCTACATGATCATGGGTGCTTCGGCGGGGGCGTACTCCGCGGCGCTGTTCCACCTGATGACGCACGCCTTCTTCAAGGCGCTGCTGTTCATGGCCGCCGGCTCGATCATCGGTGCGATGGCCGGCAACCAGTCGCTCGACCGGATGTCCGGGTTTCGTAAGGCGCTGCCGTTCACGTTCGCCTGCTTCATCGTCGGCGGCCTGGCGCTGTCGGGTATCCCCCCGTTCTCCGGGTGGTTCTCCAAGGACTCGATCCTCGCCTACCTCAACAACCGCGGCGGCGGCTTCGAGATCCTCGGGATCCTGGGCTACGTGGGCGCGCTGCTGACCGGCGCATACACGTTCCGGATGATCTTCCGCGCGTTCTTCGGCAAGCCCTGCCCGGAGGCGGTCGAGCTCGAGCATGGACACCTCGCTCACGCCGACGTGCCGAGGAACCCCCTGACCGACGAGGCGGAGGACACCGACGTCGGCTTCCCTGGGCCCGAGCACGTGATCGCCGAGCGCGAGTGGCCGATGAAGATCGCGATGACCGTTCTCGCGATACTGGCAGTGATCGCCGGCTTCGTGGAGGTGCCAGGAGTCGACCACGTGATCTCGAGCTTCCTGGCGCCGGCGTTCACCGGCTCGAAACTGGCTGCCCCGGCGGCGCAGCCGAGCACCACCGCCGCGTGGATCGGTCTGGCGATCGGGGCTGTGGTCGGACTGACCGGTATCGGGATCGCGTACCGCGTGTACCTCGTCAAGCCGGGTACCTCGGCGCGGCTGCAGCGCACGTTTGCCCCGCTACACAGCTTGCTGGCTAACAAGTGGTACTTCGATGAGCTGATCGACGTCGTCGTCGTCCGCCCAGCGCTGTTGCTGGGCCGGCTCGCCGACTCGGTGCTGGAGCGGATCGTCGTCTCCGGCGGCATCACGGGGGGCGTGACTGGCGTGGTTCGTGCCGGTTCGGCGGCGGTTCGACGGGCCCAGACCGGCTTCCTTCGCTATTACGCCGCGGCGCTGATCCTGTTCTTGACGCTCGTGACGCTCTACTTCCTGATCTCGTCGAATGCCTGATCTCGCCGGAATGATCGCCCCGTGACGCTCTCAATTCTGATCTGGCTGCCGCTGGCGATCATGGTCGTCGCGATCCAGTTCCCGGCCCGACTCGCCGGTCGCGCGATGGCCGTTCTCAGCCTCGCGCCGTTGGGCGTGGCGATCTACTTTCTGACGCGCTTCAAGTCAGGCACGCCGGGCCTGCAGTTCGTCACCGACAGGATCTGGATCAGCTCGCTCGGGATCCACTACAAGCTCGGCCTGAACGGCCTGAACGTCGTCCTGGTGCTGCTGACGACGGTGCTGTTCGCGGCTGCGCTCTGGTGGTCGGCCTTCCGCGATGTCGAGCGGCCGCACCTCTACTACTTCCACTTCGCGGTGGCTGAGAGCGCCGTGCTCGGCGCCTTCTGCGTACAGGATCTGCTGCTGTTCGTTGCTTTCTTCGACCTGATGCTGATCCCGTTCTACTTCCTCGTCGGGTCGTGGGGGTCAGGCGAGCGCGTGCGGGCGACGATCAAGCTGGTGATCTACACGGCGGCGGGCTCGTTCCTGATGCTCGCCGCGGCGATCGCGACCGGCGTGCTGGCGGCGAGCCAGCACCACGCGCCCCTCAACTTCACCTTCACGGCACTCGCGCACATGCCGCTCTCGCGGACCTCGCAGGAATGGATCTTCCTCTGCTTCGCCCTGGCGTTCCTGTTGAAGATGCCGCTGGTGCCGTTCCACGGCTGGCTTTCAGACGCCTACAAATCGATGCCGATCCCCGCCCTCGCGGTCTTCTCCGGAGTGCTGTCGAAGGTCGCCGCCTACGGCTTCTTGGCGATCGTGCTGCCGCTGTTCCCGCAGGCGACCCAGCACTACCAGATGCTGATGCTGCTGATTGCTCTCGTTTCGATTCTGTGGGCCACCGCGGTCGCGTACACGACGCGGGACGTACGGCTCGTGATCGGGTACTCCAGCATCGCGCAGCTCGGCTTCATCACGCTCGGGATCTTCTCGCTGACGGCCAACGGTGGCCAGGGCGCGCTGCTGCAGATGGTCAACCACGGGGTCGTCACGGCCGCCGCGTTCTTCGTCGTCGCCGCGATCGCGGCGCGGGCGGGAGGCAGCGAGAGCATGGACGACATGGGCGGGATCGCGTTCCGCGCGCCCGTCCTCGCGACGCTCTTTTTGATCGTCAGCTTCGCCAACCTGGCGATGCCCGGGTCCTCAAACTTCATCGGTGAGTTCATGATCCTGCTCGGCACCTTCCAGTCGAAGGTGGCGATCGCGCTGGTGGCGAGCGTCGGCGTCGTCGGGGCCGCCTTCTATGCGCTGCGGCTGTTCATCGCGGCGATGCACAACCGCACCGGGCGGTCGGTGCGCTCGTTCGAGATCAGACGGCCCGAGGCAATCGCGATCGTTCCGCTCGTGGTTGTGATCATGGTGCTCGCGTTCTACCCGCAGTTCGGTCTCAGCCGCTCGGCGAGCTCGCTGAAGGCGACGCTGGTGCCGGTGAGTACTCCCGGCGCCACCGTCGCCAGCATCAACCGCGGCCGGGGGCCGACACCATGAGCGAGCACGCCCCATGAGCGCGCTGATTTCGATCGCGGCCGCCGCCCATATTCAGGGCCCGCACATCGACTATGCCGGACTGTCGCCCTTCATCGTGCTCACGGTCGGCGCGCTGGTCGTCCTGCTGTTCGGCCTGCTGCGCAGCCAGGTCGCCCGTGAGCAGATCGTTCCGTCGCTGACACTGCTGACACTGGCGGGAGCCATCGGGACCGAGATCTGGCGCTTCAACGACCCCGCGACGCTCGTCGCCGGGGCACTGAGGCTTGACGACCTGGCGCTGATCATCGACATGATCTGCGCGGTCGCGGCGATGAGCACGGTTGTACTGTCCTGGCGGTCGGTCGCCCCGCGCACGGCCGGCCAGGGCGAGTACTACGCGCTGCTGCTGTTCAGCGTGCTCGGGATGGCGTTGTTGAGCTCCTCCCAGGACCTGGTGACGCTGTTCGTCGGGATCGAGCTGCTGTCGATCCCGCTGTACATCCTGTGTGCCTCCGAGCACCGTCGCGAGGGCTCGCTCGAGTCCGGTTTGAAGTATCTGATCATCGGCTCGGTCGGGTCGGCGACCCTCGTTTACGGGTTGGCGATGATCTACGGCGCGACCGGCAGCACCGGCTTCGCGGGGATCGCCGCGGCACTGTCGGGAGGTCTCGCAAACGGCGCGATGGGCGACCCGCTGTTCCTGACCGGAGTCGGGCTGGTGACCGTCGGCTTCGCCTTCAAGGCTTCGGTCGCGCCGTTCCACCAGTGGACACCGGACGTTTACGAGGGCGCGCCGACCCCGATCACGGCCTTCATGGCGACAGCCACCAAGGCGGCTGCATTTGCGATCTTCCTGCGGTTCTTCGACTCCGCCCTGCCATCCGAGCAGACCACCTGGGCGCCTCTGCTGGCGGCGCTGGCGGCGGTCACGATGATCGTCGGCAACGTCGGAGCGCTGACGCAAACCTCGTTGAAGCGAATGCTCGGCTACTCGGGCGTGGCGCAGGCCGGCTACCTGCTGACGGGCGTGGTCGTGGGCACCCAGCTCGGGGCGACCTCGACCGTGCTGTACCTGATGATCTATTTGCTGATGAACGTCGCGGCGTTCGCGGTCGTCCATCACCAGGAGCTCGATACGGGTGATGACCAGGTCGGGGGGTTGGCCGGGCTTCCGAGCCGCTCTCCCGAGCTGGCGTGGTCGCTGACGATCGCGATGTTGGCGCTCGCGGGTGTCCCCGGAACCGCCGGATTCGTCGGAAAGTTCCAGCTGATCGACGCGCTCGTCGACGGCAACTACACGTGGCTCGCGATTGTGCTGGTGATCGCCGCGGTGATCTCGTTGGGGTACTACCTGCGGGTGGTGGCGGCGATCTGGATGTCCCCGGCAGAGCCTGCCCCGCGGCCCGTCAGCGCGGCGGCGCTGCCCGGAGGCCTGGCCCCGATCGCGGGCGGCTCGCCGGAAGCTGACGCGCTCGGCGGTGACTCGGCCGGCGCAGATCCGCCGGCGGGCGAGTCGCCTGGGGACGAGGAGTCTCCGACGAAGCGACCGGTGTACACGGAGGTGGTGGCCGTCGCGGTTTTGTTTGCCGCCGCCTGCATTGTCTTCGGGATCGTCCCTTCACCGCTGTTCAATCTCGCGGCGCATGCGGGCGCGGCGCTGACCGTGGTTTTCTAGCGGCCCGGGCTGGGCGACCCGGCGAGCTGTGTACTGCGGGGCTCGGGGTCGCGGAGAGTCTGGTCGGCGGGAGACGCTCGGCGGGCGTGGGTGTCGGCGGGCGTGGGTCGGCGGGCGAGGGTCGCCGGGAGAGCGCCGCCGGGAGAGGGCCGGCCGGGAGAGGGCCGGCGGGCGAGGGCCGCCTGGCGAGGGCCGGCGGGCGTGGGTCGGCGGATGGGTCGCCGGGAAAACGACCACAACTCGGCATGCGAGCCATCGATGACCCGGGGTCTCCGGGAAACAAGCGCTCAGCGACGCCGGATCCGCAACCCCCTTCCAGGCGATGCGCCCTTGCCGGGTTATGGTCGCCGACGCCCCTCCTCGCCCGGTCGCCCACCCCAGGACGGCCGGCCGCAGCGACCACAACTTCGCGAGCGAGCCTCCCCGCCAAGGGGTTCGCTAAGAAAGGAGCGCTGGCGGTCCCAAACGGCGATTACCCCCGGTCGCCGGCGCAGGCTCGCGAAGTTTTGGCCGCCGCCCGCCCGCCCCGGACCGGACTGGACCGGACCGGACCGGCGACCTCGGAACCCCCGGACCGGACCGGCGACCGCGGAGTCGAGAACGTGTCGGGCCTCAGACCTTGCGCCACTCCGGCACCCAGGAGCCGTCCTCCTGGCGCGCGAAGTCCTGGAACAGGTTCGGGGCCTCCACGATCATCAGCCTCGCGACCTGGTCGAACACAAGCCTCAACTCCTCCTCGGCCCCGGGCGCGGTCCGCATCTCGATCACGTGCCGCAGCGTCCGCACGTTCGCGGTCCAGAGGATGTCGGTGCTGAGTCCGATCGGCGCGAGCCGCCGTAGCGCCGAGGTGATCTCCTTCTTGACGGCGAACGGCACCCCGTCGTCGTCGAGGCCGAGCGACTCGGCTGCGCTCAGCTGAAACTCCTCGAGCTGCTCGACGAGGCTGATGACCTGATCGCGAACCGGCTCCAGCGCCGGCGCGACCCGGAAACCGATATCGGTCAGCCGCACGTACCGCAGGCTCTCCTGGCTGAATGCCGAGCCGGCGCGGTGCCGGACAAGTTCGTGTGTGAAAACACGTGACACGTTGCGGAACGCGAAGCTGTAGCTGGCGTGCTCGAGAACGCTTCCGTGGGCGCTCTTCAGCACGTTGGCGAAATACGCGCGCCGGTCGGTCCGAATCCGGCTGACGTTTGGGTTCAGCCCCGGCTCCCAACTGCGATAACAGATCCGCCCGGCGAACTCGGCGAGCAGCTCACCGTCGGCGACAGGCTCGGCTGCGCTCTCCTGCTCCCGCAGGTCCAGCCAGGACTCCCCCTTCACGTCCTGAAGGTAGGCACGCATCGCGGCGACGTCGACCGAAGGGCGAGCGACCAGAAAAACCGATGGAGTCGTTCCGTGCATCGTGGAGGTCGCATGCTGGCGAATCGCGCGGACGAACTTCCGGCCGGCGGTAAATCACACGGGCGTCCGCTCGAGCTCCTGGTCGGCGAGCCTCAGCCCGAGTCCCTCGGGAGCGTGCAGCGCGAGCATCTCGGCACTCGGGTCAAATCGACGCGAATCGCCCAGCGACAGCGCAACCATCGCCGCGAACGCCACCGGCACCGATACGACGGCGGGCTGCTCGAGGAGCGCGGCGGCACCGCCGGTCGGCTCCCCCAGAGCCAGCCCGGTGAAGATCGCGGCGGTCGCGATGATCATCCCTGACAGCATCCCGACGGTCGCGCCGCGAGCGGTCAGGCGCGTCCACCAGATCCCGAGCAGGAACATCGGACAGAAGGTGCTGGCCGCGATCGCGAACGCCCACCCGACAAGGATCGAGATGTCGACCTGTTGGGCGACGAGCGCCAACAACGCCGGGATCACCATCGCCCCCACCGCCGCCACCCGGAAGTGCCGGTGTCGGACGGCGACGCCCGAGGGAACCCGATGGCGCACCCGCGGCCACACGTCGTGGCTGAGCGTTCCCGCGAGCGACACCAGCAGGCCGCTCGATGTGGACAGGAATGCGGCGAACGCACCCGCACAGGTGACCGCGGTAAGCAGCGTTCCGACCGTCCCCGGCCAGGCGATCCGCGGCAGCGTCAGGACGACGTCGTCGGTCTGACCGGTCACGTAGAGCTGTGGTGCCAGGACCCTGCCAAGCGCGCCGTAGAAGGCCGGAAACAGATAGAACATCGATAGCAGCCCCAGCACCCTGACAGTCGTACGCCGGGCGGCGTGGCCGTCGGGGTTGGTGTAAAAGCGCACGAGGATGTGCGGCAGGCCCATCGTCCCGAGGAAGGTCGCCAGCAGCAGCGAGTACACGAGCAGCGGCGAGCTTCCGGGCGAACCGCCGACCGGACGCGACCAGACCCGCCCCGGCTCCGCGGTGATGCCGTTGGCGACCGGGACGACCCCTCCAGGCGGGATCTGGACATTCACATTGGCAGGAAGCGTCGCGTGATGGCCGGCCGCGACCCGGACGGTGCGCCCGCCGACGACGAAGCTCCCAGCGAGCGGGAACTCCACGCGTTGGGGACTGTCGAACCGGACGGTGAACCCCTTCGGGCCCGCGTGCGGCAACTCGCTCCCGAACAGGGCAGCCCGTTCGGGCAGTCCGCCGAAGTGGATCAGCAGAACAATTATCGGTACGGAGATCGCGAACACCTTCACCCAGAACTGGAACGCCTGAACGTATGTGATCCCACGCATCCCCCCGATCGCAACGTTGACGGCCACGATCGCGCCGACCACCGCGACCCCGACCCAATATGGCGAGCCGGTCACGACGTTCAGCGCCAAGCCCGCGCCCTTCAACTGCGGCACCAGGTAGAACCCGCCGATCACGAGCACGATCAGCGCCGCCACGATCCGCAGCCGAGGGCTGCGCAGCCGCGCCTCGGCGAAGTCGGGGATCGTGTAGGAGCCGAACCGCCGCAGCGGCGCTGCCACGAACAACAGCAGCGCCAGATAGCCGGCCGTGAATCCGAGCGACAGCCATAGAGCGCCGGCGCCGATCTGCATTGTCAGGCCCGCGATCCCAAGGAAGCTCGCCGCCGACAGGTACTCCCCGGAGATCGCGGCCGCATTCCACCAGGCGCTGACCGCCCTCGAGGCGACCAGCAGGTCCGAGGTCGTGCGCACGAACCGCACGCCCCAGGCACCGAGGCCGAGCGTTCCGAGGGTAACGGCGCCGACCGCGAGAACCGCGGCGATCATCGTTCGACGAGATCCCTGAAGGCGTCGTCGAGCGCGTCCGCGCGCTTTGCATAGAGCCGGCCGATCCCCGCGAACACCCCGAGCAGTGGCGCGATCAGGATCCACAGCGGCAGCGGGACCCCGAGTAGCTGGATTCGCTGCAGCCCCGGCAACAGGTAGATCGCGAGCGGCAGCACCCCGAAGATCGCGCCGAAGGCGACCAGCGCCATCACCGACAGATTCAGCTGGGCGCGGCGCAGCCGGCTCATATACACCTGCCCGTGCGCGGTCGCCTCGGCGAGCTCCTCGCGTGGGGGCCGCAGCCCGCGCCGGGAGGCCTCGCGCGGGTGCCGCAGACTCGGCGGCCTGCTGAGCCGACGCCGGTTGCTGCTCACATCCGCAACCTCCGTCGCAGATCGGCGACCTGGCGCCGCGCGACCGGAACCTCGCTGCCGTCGGCGAGCACGACGGTCACCCCGCCGCCGAGCTCGGGGCGGATCTCAACGGCGCGGCGCAGGTTCGCAACGTAGCTGCGATGCACGCGCACGAACCCGTACTGTCCCCACCGGTGCTCGACGTCCGAGAGCGCTGCCCGGACCAGGTAGCGCCCGCTGTCAGCGTGGATCCGGACGTAATCACCCTCGGCCTTGACGTACAGGATCGTCGAGCGCTGCAACAGCCGGGTGGCTCCACCGCGCTGATGTTCGACCGGGATGATCTCGTCGGTGGTTCCCTCGGGCAGGTTCGTATCCGCGCCCGCGGTGGCCTTTCGGTGGCCACCGCGGTCTCCCGACGTTCCCGCGAGATCTGCCAGGGCCCGCTGCAGTGCCTGCTCGACGCGGCTACGGGAGACCGGCTTCATCAGGTAGTCGAGCGGCCGCAGGTCGTGCTCGAAGGCGCCGACGGCGCCGTCCTCGTAGGCGGAGACAAATACGAGCGCCGGAGGATCGACGAAGCGACCGAGCACGTCGGCGAGCGCGAGGCCGCCCAGGGACGGCATCCGCACGTCGACGAAGACGACGTCGAAGCTGTCCTCCGCGAGCTTGCCCAGCGCTTCACCGCCGCCGTCGGCGAGGACGACCTCATCGACCGCCGGCGAACCCTCGAGCAGCCGCCCGAGATCCTCCAGCGCCGGGCGCTCGTCGTCCACTGCGAGCACACGCAGCGTAGGGTCGGCCTTCATGCGGCACGCACTCCAGCGCGAAACTTCGGAAGCGTCATCGTCACGGTGGTACCGCGGCCTGGCGAGGTCTCGATCTCCAGACCGTAGCCCGGTCCGAAGCTCGACTGAAGGCGCGCCTGGACGTTCGCGATACCAACGCCTCCGCCGTGACCGGCGAGCGCCTCTGCGGCGCGTGCCGGGTCCATGCCAATCCCGTTGTCCGAGACCTGCAGCTCGACATCGGCGTCAATATCGCGGCCGACGATCTCGATTCGCCCGTGCCCCCGGCGCTCGACGCCGTGCCGAATCGCGTTCTCCACCAGCGGCTGCACGCTCAGCACCGGAACGACCGCGGGCAACACCTCGGGCGCGACCTGCAGACGCACCTCGAGGCGGTCGCCAAAGCGGGCGCGCTCCAGCCGGAGGTACTTCTCCACGTAGCTCAACTCGTCCGCGAGCGTGACGTATGGCCGCTGGCCCCGGAACGCGTAGCGGGTGAACTCGGCGAATTCGGCCAGCAGCTCACGCGCCTCCTCCGGGTTCGAATGGATGTAACCGGCGATCGCCGCCAGCGCGTTGTAGATGAAATGGGGCGAGATCTGCGCGCGCAGCGCCCGCAGCTCGGCGCGGGCTAGACGCTCGGCCTGCTCGTCCACCGCCTTCAGCTCGAGCTGGGCGCTGACCAGGCTGGCGGCCTCGGCGACCGTGCGCGTGTCGTCGGGGGTCAACCTTCGCCCACGCGAGTACAACGCCACGAACGACCCGACGAGCTCGCCGGCGACGACCAGCGGCGCCGCCACCACCGCTCCGAGCGGGCAATCGGCGTGATCGCAGCGGATCTGGGACTCGACGTGCAGACGGTCCTCTTGAGGCGGGGCGGTCACCAGCAACAGCGGATCGCGCGCGGCGTGGTGATCGTGACCGATCCCGTCGAACGCGAGCACCCGCTCCCGGTCGCCGAGCGCCACGGCCGAGGCCTGGGTCAGCGTTCTCAGGTGGACGATCGCCTTGGCCGCAGACTCCTCCGACAGCCCGCGGCGCATGTGCGGGAGGATCACCGTGGCCGCGTGCAGAGCTCGTTGCATCGCCCGTACGTCACCCGAGATCACCCGCGGTGGTCGCAGTAGCCGGAACGCAGCGACCCCCGAAGCCGCGATGGCCCAACCGAGGAGCACGCCGATAAAGACCTCCATCCTCAAGCTGAGCATATCCCCCGGCACCGCGGGAGTATTCGGTGTCTGTGCCATTTGCCACGAGCGCCAACCGTTCGTCGCACTGAACCGACCGTTCGTCCCATCGCAGCTACCGGTACCCGATTCCTCTCATCACACCACCGTGTGGGTGATTAGCCTCACCTCGTACCAGTCTCCAATGAGAGGAGAGATAGGAATATGGCGACAGTCAGCGATCCGCAGGTGCAGCCACGCACCGCGGCCAGCCCGTCCGGCTCAGCGATGCAGGGAGGGTGGACCCCGGCGAACCCGGCCCCACTCGGTCTCTTTGGGTTCGGCATCACGACCGCCGTGCTCAGCTTTGTCAACGCCAACATCGTCGGCGGCGGGCCCGCGACATACCCGATCACGCTCGGGTTGGCGATCGCGTTCGGAGGGCTCGCGCAACTGCTCGCAGGCATGTGGGAGTTCCGGGCCGGAAACGGCTTCGGTGCGGTGGCGTTCTCGTCGTTCGGCGCCTTCTGGATCTCCTTCTTCGTCCTGGTGAGCTTCAACGTCAGCCAGCTCCCGGCGACCGAGGTGAACTCGGCGCTCGGCCTGTATCTCATCGCCTGGGGCGCGTTCACGGCGTGCCTGTTCCTGTGCACGTTCGCGTCGGCGCGGGCGATACAGCTGCTGTTCCTGCTGCTGACGGTGACGTTCGTACTGCTCGGGATCGGGCAGACGGGCTCGCACACGACGATCACCCACATCGGCGGTTACGTCGGAATCGCGACAGCGGCGGTGGCGGTTTACATCGCCACGGCGGACCTGATGAAGGGCGTGTACGGCCATTCGATGCTGCCTATTGGCGAGCCGGCACCACGGACGTAGCACCACGGACGTAGCCCGCGGACGTAGTGTTATGACGTAACCCGAGCGGGAGCGCCAGGCCTCACCGCCTGGCGCTCCCTTCGGTTGCGCGCCCCGGCGTCGAAGTCTTTAGAGAAGGGAACGAGATGGCGACTGGAACCACCCACGACGACCTCGACCACGAGCTGGCGGAGCTCCTCGAGGTCGAGCGCTTCGATCCGCCTGCCGCCTTCCGCGAACACGCGCTGCTGAGCGATCCGGCGATCTACGACGAGGCCGAGCGCGACTGGAAGGGCTGGTGGGAGCGCCAGGCCCACGAGCTGCACTGGTTCAAGCCGTGGGACGAGGTGCTCGACGACTCGAACCCGCCGTTCTACAAGTGGTTCATCGGCGGCAAGCTGAACGTCTCCTACAACTGCCTCGACCGTCACGTCGAGGCGGGCCTCGGCGATCGGGTCGCGTTCCACTGGCGTGGCGAGGAGGGCGAGGAGCGCGACATCACCTACGCCGACCTGCTCGGCGAGGTCCAGAGGCTTGCCAACGGGCTGAAGGACATCGGCATCGGCAAGGGCGACATCGTCGGCATCTACCTGCCGATGATCCCGGAGGTCGTCGTCGCGATGCTCGCCTGCTCCCGGATTGGCGCACCGCACAACGTCGTCTTCGGGGGCTTCTCGCCCGAGTCGGTCCGAGAGCGGATGGAGTTCTCCGAAGCGAAGGCGCTGATCACCGTCGACGGCGCCGCACGTCGGGGGAAGGTCGC
This sequence comes from uncultured Solirubrobacterales bacterium, assembly GCA_963805095.1. Taxonomy (GTDB): domain Bacteria; phylum Actinomycetota; class Thermoleophilia; order Solirubrobacterales; family Solirubrobacteraceae; genus Palsa-465. The sequence goes on along the minus strand of CAWDSW010000002.1, from coordinate 573,113 downwards.
CCCGGTCAAGCAGAGCGTCGATGAGGTATTTGGACCCACCCACCCGGACCTGGCGAGCCTTCAGCACATAATCGTCGTGCGGTCGAAGGGGACCGAGTGTGAGATGAAGCCGGGCCGCGACGTCTGGTACCACGAGATCGTGGAGGCGGCGTCACCGGAGTGCCCGGCGGAGCCGATGGATGCGGAGGATCCGCTGTACGTGCTGTACACGTCGGGGTCGACGGCGAAGCCGAAGGGGATCCTGCACACGACCGGCGGATACCTGACCGGCGTCAGCGCGACCCACCGCTACGTGTTCGACCTCCATCCGGACGAGGATGTCTACTGGTGTTCGGCCGATGTCGGCTGGGTGACCGGTCACTCATACATCGTCTACGGGCCGCTCTGCAACGGTGCCACCTCGGTCATGTACGAGGGCGCCCCGGACTACCCGCACCGCGGGATCTGGTGGGAACTGGTCGAGCGCTACAAGGCGACGATCTTCTACACCGCCCCGACCGCGATTCGTGCCTGCATCAAGTGGGGCGCCGAGCATCCGAACCGCTTCGATCTCTCGTCGTTGCGGCTGCTGGGGTCGGTCGGGGAGCCGATCAACCCGAAGGCGTGGCTCTGGTACTACAAGGTGATCGGCGGTGAGCGGTGCCCGATCGTCGACACCTGGTGGCAGACCGAGACCGGCGCGATCATGATCACGCCGCTGCCAGGGATCACCTCCGCCAAGCCCGGTTCGGCGACGAAGCCGTTCCCGGGGATCGCGGCGGAGGTGGTCGACGAGCGCGAAGGCAAGCCGATCGGTGAAGGTCAGGGTCTGCTCGTGTTGACCCGGCCGTGGCCGTCGATGCTGCGGACGCTCTACCGCGACGACGAACGGTTCATCGACACCTACTTCAAGCGGTTCGGCAACGAGACCTACCTCGTCGGCGACGCCGCCCGCAAGGACAAGGACGGCTACTACTGGGTGATCGGTCGGATCGACGACGTCGTCAATGTCAGCGGCCACCGGCTCTCAACCGCCGAGGTGGAATCGGCGATCGTCGCCCACGAGGCGGTTGCCGAGGCAGCCGTCATCGGGCAGTCCGACGAGGACACCGGCCAGGCGATCACGGCGTTTGTGACGTTGCAGGGCCAGGTCGAGGGTTCCGAGGTGCTGGTCGAGGGAATCCGTGCGACTGTGGCCGAGCGGATCGGCAAGTTCGCTCGTCCGAAGCGGATCATCTGGGCCGACGACCTGCCCAAGACCCGTTCGGGCAAGATCATGAGGCGGTTGCTGCGGGATATCGCCGAGGGCCGCGCGCTTGGCGACGTTACGACCCTGCGCGATCCGACGGTGATGGCCGAGCTCGAACGCCAGATCCAGGTAGAGGAGGCCCGCGAAAGCTAGGCACGGCGGCGCGGGCGTCCGCCATGAGTCAGCGCGACGTCAGCGGCGCCGTTTGCGCTTGCGCTTCGGCCCGCCGCCACTGCGCGGAGGCGGTGTCTCCTCGCTGACGGCCACCGCCGCAGGAGCTGCCTCTCCCCGCCGCTGGCGGGGCTCGCGGCGCGCCGCGGCCTGCGATGCCCGTTGGGAGGCGGGCCACGGCACCGCGACGCCCGCCTCCCAGGCGGGCGGGTTTCCCTGTGGCCAACGACCGTAGATCACGACCGCCACTGCGGCGAGCCAGAAGCCCTGGACGACCGGGACTATCGCCCCGACTGGAAACAGGACGAACGCGCCGGCGAAAACTCCCACCCACCCGAGCAGCTTCGGCAGCAGGCCGACCCGCATCGCGTTCAGCGAGATCCAGATGACCCCGCCGGCGAGCAGAAAGGACCCGAGCTGCGCCAGCAGCGGCAGCACGACGATCAGCGTTCCCGAGGTGAGGCTCTTTGCCTCAAGGTAGCTCTGGTTGCCGGTGCTGACGAAGTCGCTCGCCTTGCCCGCGATCACAACCGAGTACGCGACCGCCATCACCCCGGAGAGGAAACCGCCGATCAGCGCCAACCACCGGACGAAGCGCTGCTGTTGCTCGCTTCGTGCTCTGGAGATCTGCTGCAGCCAGCCGAGTGCCAGCGCGAGCGCGGCCAAGCCGAATGCGTCGACGATCGCTCCGATCAGATCAAGCGGGAATCGCTTGTGCGCGAGGATCAGGTCGATCGTCAGCTCGGTGACGGTCGTCTTCGGACCCGACAATTGGATCAGCTGCGACACGACGATCAGGACCGCCGCGGCGAACGCAAGCGCCGCATAGCGTGGGCGCAGGCGGGCTTCGTAGGCAACCTGATCGGCGGCGGTCATCGAAGCCGCAAGTGTAGGGGCGGCCTGCCGGTCGCGGCGCGACGAGCCGGGCAATGGACTCGAGCGACATCGCTCGCCGGCAGAGTACGATGGTGACATGGAAGGCAGCGGCTTCGGTGGCCTCTTCGGAGACCCAGATGAGATTCAGCGCAAGCTCGGCGAGTTCGCTGAGCAGATGCAGGGCGCACAGCGGCTGGCGTGGGCCGATAACGCGATCAAGCTCGCGGTCGATCTGACGGTCGCCGCGATCAACCGGGTCAACATCCAGGGAACGACCGAGCAGCAGGCCGAGCAGATCCGTTCGGTGATGGCGGTGGTGTTTCCGGAGGCCGTCACGCTCGTGCGCGAGGCGCGCGAGGGCTTGTCCTAAAGGTCGGGGCGATCCCTGCCAAGAACGAGGGGCGGCACGGTCCATCGCCCGTGCTGACGCTGCGGCCCTTCGTGACCGCGGACGAGCCAGCAGCCCTCGCGGCCGAGCAGGAGCTGCAGGCCGAAGGCCGTCGGCTTCTCCTGGATTATGTGGACGGCGAACCGTGGGAGGGCTATCTCTCCCGCGTGGAGGCCAACCGGAGAGGCGAACGGTTGCGCAGGGGGTGGGTCGCGCTCACGCTGCTCGCGGTCACCGTCGACGACGAGCTGGTCGGGTCCATCTCGATTCGACATGAACTGAATGACTGGCTGGCCAGGTATGGAGGCCACATCGGATACGCGATCGTGCCGTCACAGCGTCGCAAGGGCTACGCGACGGAGGCACTGCGTCAGTGTCTGCTGCTCGCGCGCTCGATGGGCATTGACGCGGTGCTCGTTACCTGCGACGCGGACAACGTTGCCTCGGCACGCGTAATCGAGAGATGCGGCGGCGAGTTCGAGTCGGTGACGGATGCCGCAAAGGGCGTCGCGCCGAAGCGCAGGTACTGGATTCGCTGACCCTCCCGCCAGCACGAATCAGCGGTCGTTCCAGCCGGCGCCGGTCGCGGCGTACTCCTCGACCCGTGCCCGCATCAGCTTCTTCAGAAGCTCGACTGGCAACGGTCGCGTGTAGGGGAGCTTGATGAACCCCTCGCCCGCCTCGTATCCGGCGTCCCGGACAGCAGCCTTCTGGGTGGCGAAGAACGGTGGCGGGAATCGAAGCGAACAATGATGTTTGAAGTTCTGAAGCATCCACAGGGTCGTGTTGTCACCGCGGACGTACACCGGCAGATTCCACTTCAGCTCCTCGCGCGCCTCCGGATCGGCGTCACGACTCAACGCCCTGAGCGCTTCGAGGTGCGGCCGCTGGACGCCGCTCAGCTGCTCGAAGAAATCATCGACGCTGGCCCGCTTGGGCATTGGCATGCCGTCAGCGTATCCGCTCGGGGTCGAGTGCCGTGATCTGCAACGATCGGCGTTGATGGGAGTTGGAGACGAGTACGCCGCGCTGGATTACCACCGGATGGCTACCCGAAAGGCGTATGACGAGCTGGCGAGGGTCTGGTCGGCCACAACCGACGATGGACCCTGGAACGGGCAGCTCGAGCGGCCGGCTCTGCGCTCCGCAATCCCGCTGCCGCTGCGCTCCGCCGTGGTGCTTGACGCGGCTTGTGGGTCGGGCGCGCAGTGCGAATGGCTTGCCGACCACGGCGCCGAGGTCATCGGGATCGACCTCAGCGCCGAGATGATCGCCCAGGCGCGCCGGCGCTGCGGCGACCGGGTGCGGTTCAGGGTCGCCGATCTCGCAGAACCGCTCGGTCTCGAGCCCGAGTCGCTCGACGGTGTGACGTGCTCGCTTGCGTTGCACTACGTCGAGGACTGGTCGGTCCCGCTGGCATCGTTTGCCGGGGCGCTCCGCCCCGGCGGCTGGGCGGTGATATCGCTCGATCATCCGTTCTCGCCGCCCTTGCCGGGCCAAAGCGGCGGCTACTTCGAGCACGAGCTCGTCACCGACACCTGGACCAAGGCCGATGTCACCGTGACGCTGCGGTTCTGGCGACGCCCACTGGGCTCGGTCGTGCGGGCGTTTGCTACCGCGGGCTTCTGGATCGACCAGATGGTCGAGGCGCGTCCGACTCCCGATGCGATCGACCGGTTTCCAGAGCTAGAAAGGGTCACCGACACACCGAGCTTCATCGTCTATCGACTGCGTCGCGCTCCAGACCGGTAGTCACCGGCCGCTGTCACACGTCCGGCCCGCCGCTCGTCGGGATCGTCCTACGATGTCAGCGCCGCCAGCACCTTCTCGTCGTGCTCTGCCGGCTTTACCTTCCGGAACACGTGCGTGATCACCCCGTCGGGGTCGACCACGAATGTCGTGCGTTCGTTTCCGAGGTACGTTCGGCCGTACATCGACTTCTCCACCCACACGCCGTAGGCCTCGGCGACCGCGTGGTCCTCGTCGGACAGCAGCGGAAAGCCGAGATCGAACTTGTCGGAGAACTTGGCGATCGGCTTGACGGCGTCCGGCGAGATCCCCAGCACGACGGCATCGAGCCGCTGATAGTCGCCGCGGTGGTCCCGTACCCCACACGCCTGGGTCGTGCAGCCGGGCGTGTCGGCCTTCGGATAGAAGTAGACGACCACCGGGTGACCGCGGAACTCGGAGAGCGTTACGGGATTGCCGGCCTGGTCGGGGAGCGTGAAGTCCGGGGCGAGGTCACCTGGCTCGGGCACGGCGGTGATCCTACCTGGGACGGTCTCGGTTCGGATGTCAGCGCTGGTGTATTTGCATTGGTCAATGCGATCCGGTTGTATCTATGAGCAATGTCTATAACCATCACCCAGTTGAAGGCGTTCCTCGCGGTCGTCAAGGGCGGCTCGGTAACCGCCGCGGCCGACGAGCTGGTCGTCACGCAGCCATCCGTCTCGGCAGCGGTCGCCGCGCTCGGTAGGGCGGTCGGCAGCGACCTGCTCGAGCGCTCCGGGCGCGGCGTTCGGCTGACCGAGGCAGGCGCGGCTTTTGCACCTTACGCACAGGACATCGTCGGGCTGCTCGATGCCGGCCGGCGCGCCGCGGTCGCGGCCGCCGACACGGCAGCCCAGAGTCTGCGAATCGCCGCGGTCCCGACGGCCGCCGAATCGTTCGTACCCGGGCTGATGCAGGCCTTCGGTCAGGCGCATCGGGACGCTGAACTGACGCTTGTCGTCGGCAACAACGAGGAAGTTCTGGCCCGCGTGCTGCGTCACGAGGACGACATCGCCATCTCAGGGAGGCCCCCGACCAGCGAGCGTTTGATCGCCAAGCCGTTCCTCCCGAACGAGATCGTCTGCATCACCTCCGCAGACGATCCGACGGCGGCGGCGGGGCCGGTCGCCGCCTCCACGTTGACCGACAGAACCTGGCTGCTGCGCGAGGGTGGATCCGGGACACGAGCGATGAACGAACGCTTCCTCGCCGACCGGGGACTGGCGCCGAGGGCGCTTACACTGGGCTCGAACGGCGCAATCAAGCAGGCCGCCCGCGCGCGACTGGGGGTGTCGTTGATATCGCGAGCGGCCGTGGAGAGCGAGCTTCAGAGCGGCGCGCTCGCTGAGATCCAGTTGACCGACGGCCCCGAGGCACGCTCGTGGTTCGTAGTGCACTCGGCGGTCGGACCGAGCCGGCCACTGGTCGAGCGATTCAGCGACTTTGCCCGAATCACAGCCAGCGCTGGGAAGGCGACGGCTGTGACGGCTAATACTTAGCCAAAGACTTATCTATAAGCGCTGAATGTGTATTTGACGGCTATTGGTTGTCCCCCTACGCTGACGCCAACTTCAGCGAAAGGCCAAGCGAATGTCGTCGATACCCTCACCAGCCGCGAACCACAAGCGGGACCGGTGGGCCTCCGGCGTAACGCCCTACGCCGAGATGGGCTACTACGACGCCGATTACGTCCCGAAGGACACCGACGTCCTGTGCGCGTTCCGGATTACCCCACAACCAGGCGTTGACCCGATCGAGGCGGCGGCCGCCGTCGCCGGCGAATCTTCGACCGCGACCTGGACGGTCGTCTGGACCGACCGGCTGACGGCCCACGAGCACTACCAGGCCAAGGCCTATGACGTTCAGCCGGTCCCCGGTCGAGAGGGCGAGTACATCGCCAGGATCGCCTACGACCTCGACCTGTTCGAGGAGGGCTCGATCGCCAACCTGACGAGCTCGATCATCGGCAACGTGTTTGGCTTCAAGGCGCTAAAGGCGCTGCGGCTGGAGGACATGCGGATCCCGACGCACTACATCAAGACCTTCCAGGGCCCGGCGCACGGGATCGTGACGGAGCGCGAGTACCTCGACAAGTTCGGCCGGCCGCTGCTGGGCGCGACCGTCAAACCGAAACTGGGCTTGTCGGCCAAGAACTACGGCCGGGTCGTGTACGAGGCGCTGCGCGGCGGGCTCGACTTCACCAAGGACGACGAGAACATCAACTCGCAGCCGTTCATGCGCTGGCGTGACCGTTACCTGTACGCGATCGAGGGCGTCAACCGCGCCGCCGCCGCCAGCGGAGAGATCAAGGGCCATTACATGAACGTGACGGCCGCCGATATGGAGGCGATGTACGAGCGCGCTGAATTCGCCAAGGAGCTCGGCTCGGTGATCATCATGATCGACCTGACCGTCGGCTACACAGCGATGCAGTCGATGGCGAAATGGGCGCGGCGCAACGGCGTGATCCTGCATCTGCACCGCGCCGGCCACGGAACCTACACGCGTCAGAAGACCCACGGCGTTTCGTTCCGGGTAATCGCCAAGTGGTGCCGGATGGCGGGCGTCGATCACATCCACGCCGGCACCGTCGTCGGCAAGCTCGAGGGCGATCCGGCGATGATCGCGGGCTACTACGACACGTTGCGACTGAACCACGTGCCCGAGAACCCCGAGCACGGCATCTTCTTCGACCAGGACTGGGCGTCACTGGCCCCGGTGATGCCGGTCGCCTCCGGCGGGATCCACGCCGGCCAGATGCACCAGCTTCTCCGTTACCTCGGCGAGGACGTGATCCTCCAGTTCGGCGGCGGCACGATCGGCCATCCGATGGGGATCGCCGCAGGCGCCACCGCCAACCGCGTCGCCGTCGAAGCGATGATCCAGGCCCGCAACGAGGGCAAGGACTACTTCCAGGAGGGTCCGGACATCCTCGAGCACGCTGCCAAGGGGTGCCCGGAGCTGGACGCGGCGCTGCAGGTATGGAAGGACATCACCTTCGACTTCGCGTCGACCGACACGCCCGATTACGTCGCCACACCGTCGATCGCCTGAGGGGGCCGTTGAATATGCGTATCACCCAGGGAACGTTCTCGTTTCTACCGGACTTCACGGACGAGCAGATCGCCGCCCAGATCGTCTACGCGCTCGGCCATGGTTGGGCGATGTCGGTGGAATACACCGACGACCCGCACCCGCGCAACTCCTACTGGGAGATGTGGGCGCCGCCGATGTTCGACCTCGGGATTGAAGATGCCGAGCTGGTTCTGCGCGAGGTCCGCGCCTGCCGTGAGGCACGCCCCGATCACTACATCAAGCTGAACGCGTATGACGCCTCGCTCGGCCGGCAGACAACGGCACTCAGCTTCATTGTCGGCCGCCCGGCGCACGAGCCTGGCTACCGACTCGAGCGCACCGAGTCGCATGACCGCGTGATGCGTTACGCGATCCATCCGTACGCCGCAGACCGGCCCGCAGGCAGCCGGTACGCAAGGACCAACGGTGCCAAGCCGTGACCGTCGCAGTGCCGGCAGACGGACGCGGCGAGGCCGTCGCGGCGCCTGCGCACGACGCACCTCGCGCCGGCGTCGAAGACGTTCTTGAGAGCGCCGCGATCGAGACGGTGCTGTCCGAGCTCGACCGCGAGCTGGTCGCGCTTGCTCCCGTCAAGAATCGGATCCGCGAGATCTCCGCATTGCTGGTCGTCGACCGACTGCGCCAGGAGGCGGGCCTGACAGCTGAGCGCCCGACCCTCCACATGTCGTTCACCGGCAACCCCGGAACCGGCAAGACGACGGTGGCGATGCGGATGGCCGACATCCTCTACCGACTCGGTTACATCCAGCGCAACCACGTCGTCGCGGTGACGCGCGACGACCTCGTCGGGCAGTACGTAGGGCACACCGCGCCGAAGACCAAGGAGGTCCTCAAGCGTGCGTACGGAGGCGTCCTGTTCATCGACGAGGCGTACTACCTGTACCGTCCCGAGAACGATCGCGACTACGGCGTCGAGGCGGTCGAGATCCTGTTGCAGGTGATGGAGAACGACCGTGACAAGCTCGTCGTGATCTTGGCCGGCTACAAGAATCGGATGGACGACTTCTTCCGGCTGAACCCAGGCATGTCATCACGCGTCGCACACCACATCGATTTTCCCGACTACACCGTCGGAGAGCTGCTGCGGATCGGCGAGCTGATGCTCGCCGCGCAGGCCTACGAGCTCTCACCGGATGCTCGCCAGGCCTTCGGGCAGTACATCGAGCGGCGGATGCAGCAACCCCGGTTCGCCCACGCCCGTAGCGTTCGCAACGGGATCGAACGCGCGCGCCTGCGGCACGCCAATCGGATCTACGAGGCGGCACGAACGGGCTCGCCGACGACACTCGACGATCTGGTTCGAATCGAGCCGGCGGACATTCTGGCAAGCCGCGTGTTCGCGGCTGTGACGGAGGAGGACTGATGCTCCCGCGACCGGTGATCCTTGGGGTTGTGGGCGACTCGGCGGCTGGCAAGACGACGCTGACGCGCGGACTCGTGCGGGTGCTCGGCGAAGAGAACGTGACCCACGTCTGCACTGACGACTATCACCGTTATGACCGGAAGCAGCGGGCGGAACTCGGGATCACGCCGTTGCACCCGGACTGCAACCACCTGGACATCATCGCCCAGCATCTTGGGCACCTGCGCCGGGGCGAGCCGATCCTGAAGCCCGTCTACCGCCACCAGGACGGCACCTTCGGCGCACCCGTGTACGTCAAACCGGAGCGCTTCACGGTGATCGAGGGCCTGCTCGGGTACTACCTGCCGGAGATGCGCGAGGTCTACGACGTGCGCGTCTTCCTGAACCCACCCGAGGACCTGCGCAGGCGGTGGAAGGTGCAGCGCGACTGCACCCGGCGCGGCTACACGACCGACCAGGTGCTTGCCGAGATCGATCGCCGCGAGGCCGATTCCGAGATGTACATCAGGCCGCAGCGTCGATACGCCGACATGCTCGTGTCTTTCAGTTCAACCCCCGGCAGCAGCGAGGATTCCCAGCTCGACGCCGAACTGACGCTCGGACCCGAGCTACCCCACCCCGATCTGGCGCCGTTCGTCAATGATCAGGAGGACGGCGTCACGCTGATCGACCGCGACGGCGATCGGGTGCTGCGAATCGCCGGCAGAATCGAACCCGAGCATGCGGGCGCGATCGAGGAGGCGATCTGGGAGCGGATGCACTTCGCGACCCATCTGCGCACACGCCGGCTCGGCGAGTTCACGGTCGGCACCGATCTGCACCGATCGGAGTCGCTGGCGCTGGTGCAGCTGCTGATTCTGTTTCACCTGGTCACGGTGAAGGCGACGATCTCGCTCGGGGGCGAGGGCACGCGTGGTGCTAACGGCTCGTTGACCGGTCCAGTCGTCGCTACTTGAGCAGCCGGCTCAACCGCCGGTCCTTGAGCACCTTGCCCTCGGTCTGGCAAAACGGGCAGTAACACATCACGTAATCCTCGTAGAAGACCGCCTCCAGGCGGGTGCCGCAGCGCGGGCATGGTTCGCCGTTGCGACGGTGGACGCGAAGCGGCATCGGCAGTTTGTCGGGGATCGGCAGCGACAGCACCTGTTCGTAGTAGGCGATCGCGCCGCCCAGAGTCGCCACAATCGCCTCTCGGAGGACATCGGCGTCGGCGTCGTCGAGGTCCGAACCACGCTTGAATGGGGACATCATCGCTGCATGGAGGATCTCGTCGACCCACGAGCGCCCGATCCCAGCGATCACGTGCTGGTCGCGCAGCAGCGCGTACAGCGGCCGGGGAAGGTCGAGGAGCTCGCGCAGGGGCGGCGGATCGGGCCAGGCCTCCGGGCCGAGTGCAGCGATCGTCTCCTCCTCGTCCACGTCGGCGCGTCGCAGCAGCTTGGCCCAGGCGCGCTGGCGGGTTCCGAACTCGCGCAGGCGCAGTTCGCGATCATCGTCCAAGCGAACGAGCAGCCGGGAGCTGCGGTCTCGCAGCGAGGCCCTCGCGCCGAACAGCTGCAGCCGGCCCGCCGACATCAGGTGGACCAGCAGCGTAAGGTCCTCCCCGACATCGATCAGGAACAGCTTGCCGCGGCGACGGATGCCGGCAATTTCCGCCCCCTCGAGCGCCGTCAGTGGCGGGTCGTAAGTCTTCAGGGCGTTGATTCCAGGGGCCAGCGCCGACTCGATTCGCCGGCCGGCGACTGCCGCCCCGATCAGCCGCGCTGTGATCTCTACCTCTGGGAGCTCAGGCACTCACAAACCAGAGTAGAGGGCGCCGGAGGGTGCTCCCGGGCGATCGCCCCGAGCTCTAACCCTCCGAGAAGATCGACGCGGTGTCCACCTGGCGCAGAATCGGATGACCGCACTGCCAGCAGAAGGCGGCACCGCTCGAATGCGGCGCCCTGCAGTTCGAGCACAGCCCCGCGACCGCCGTCTTCTCAAGCGCCATGATCCGCTCGATCTCAGAAAGCTCCGCGTCTACAGTCTGCATCGCCGCCGCCTGCTTGACGATCAGATCCACCCGCACCCGGTCGCGGGTGGCCATCTCGTAGACAAGACCTCCGAGATCCGATTGCATCTCGGCGAGGCGGGCGCTCAGCTGATCTCGCCGGCGCTCAAGGTCCATCACTGGTTCGTCACCGGCCTTTCTCGCCGCCGACGGCTCGCCGCCGTTGCCGCTGTTCGTTGCTCGAGAAGCCGTCGTCATCACGTTCTGCGCGACGGGCTCAGCCGAAGAAATTACCGGAGCTCTTCGAGCCCGATCCGGAGCCACCTGAGCCGGAGCCACCCGAGCCAGAGCCACCCGAGCCAGAGGACGCGGAGCCAGAGGACGCGGAGCCGCCATTCCCACCCGACCCGCCGGTCGCGCTGGAGTCGCTGCCGCCGGCACTGTGAAGCTGAATGTTGACGGTCGGCGCCTTGCTCGGGCTGTCGTGCCCGACCAATAGGCCGACGCCAAAGGCGATCAGTAGGGTCGCGACGGCGACGACGACGAACATGCTCGACGGACGCCGGGAGCTGCGCGGCGTCGCGAAGGTCGCGGTCGCGCTCGTCTGCTGGGACGGAAGCTTCGCGGTGAACCGCGGCGGCCCCCGGCGCGTACCGCACTCAACGCAGTAGCGCTGATCCGGGGCGAGCTCAGCCCCGCAGACCGCGCAAGCACCACCGTCGACCGGGATCCCGATCAGCGACTGGGTTTCGGCCGGCGCGGCGGCCTGCGTGGCTTCGGCGGTCGGTGCGGTCCCCTGCCCCGGCGATTCGTCCTCGGCGGCGCGGCTCGTCGCAGTCATCGTCCGCGGAGCGTATTCGCGAGCCGATCCTGCCCTGTAAAGATGGTGTGAACGGCGTCAACCGGACGTCACGCATTGCGGGGATTCATCGTTTCCGTTAAGACGCGTTTAACTCGCTGATCGGATCCTCGATCCATGAGTGACATTCTCGCAATCGTCGATCAGACGAAGACAGACGAACAACTCGTCGATGAGATCGCGCGTAGGCACCCTGATCGCGTGACGGTCCTGGTCGAGGACGGACAGTCCGACCTGGGCAACGACGACTCTGTTCACGGACGAGCCCTCCGTGACCGGCTCGCGGCGCTGCTTGCGTTGATCGAGCAGCGGACGGGTGCAGTGGTGGTGGGACTCGCCGGTAGCAGGGACCAACTGCGCGGCTGGCGCTTCGACCGGATCGTGGGTGGCCGCGATCCGGTCCTCGCGCCGTAGGGCCGGTCCCACGCCCAGGGCACGGGCGTTCAGCAGAGACGAGCTCTTCAGACGTCGCGACGGCGCCCAGAGAATCGCCGGCGTAACTGCCACAGAACGACTCGGGCTCCGGCCACGAAACGACTCGGGCCCCGGTCCAGCTAGACCGGCGCCCGAGCCAAAGCACTTCTGCGAAGCCTCGATCAGAGCGAGTTGATCAGGCTCCCGGCCGCCGAGCGGATACCCGACGGGAGCGGCACGAAGTCAAGCGACGCGCCGGAGTTCAGACCGCCGGTGGGGCTGATGACCCAGGTCAGGAAGTCCTTCACCGCCGCGATGTTCGAGTTGCCCTTGTTGACGATCGCGTAGGTGTAGGTCGAGATCGGATACGCCGTCTTGTACTTCTTCGGCGGGTTCACGATCGAGACGCCGGTGAAGCCCGGCCCCTGCGCTGTGATCTTCGAGTTCGACTGCCGCAGCGTTCGCGATGTTCGACGCATTCGGGAACTGCGAAGTTCCCGGCCGCGTTCTGCACCGCCGCCGTCGAGATCTTCTGGGTGATCAGGTAGTAGGCGCTGATGTATCCGATCGTGCCCTTGTTCTGCTTGACCTCGCCGGCGACGCCGGCGTTGCCGTTCTCACCGGTGCCGATCGGCGAGCCCCAGCTGGTGCTGTATTGGTAGGGCCAGTTCTTGGGGGCGGCGACGCTCAGGTAGTGCTGGAAGGCGTAAGAGTCGCCGGAGCCATCCGAGCGGACGACCGGCGTGATCTTGCCCGCGGCCTTGAGCTTCTTGGCGAGCCCGGAATTCAGCTTGGTGATCGCCTTGTCGCCCCAGCTGGTGATCTTGCCGCTGAAGATCTGGGCCAGGATCGCGCCGTTGAGGTGCAGGCCGTTCTTGATGCCCGGGATGTTGTACCCGATGCCGGTGGCGCTCAGCGCCCAAGGAATCTGGATTGGGGTACCGGACTTGTCACCGCTGTACTGGCTCGAGGTCATCGGAGCGTCGGAGGCGCCGATGTCGACCTGACCGAGCTGGATCAGGTTGATTCCCTTGCCGGATCCGACGCTGCTGGTCGTCACGGCATTCGTCGTGTACTTGTGCGACCACATGGTCGCGAGCGGGAAGACCAGGGAGGACCCGGCCTCCTTGACGGTGGCGGCGGACGCCCCAGCCACCGCGGTGGACGCGGTCACGCCGAACACGGCGACGCCGACGCAGATCATCCTCTTGAAGCGCAAAGTTGGGTTCCTTTCGGACACAGGAATACGGTTAGGCTCGCCCCGGCGAGAGCGTGACGAGCGCAGCGTGTCCGGCCGGCCACGCCTGAGGTCAAGCATGTGCAACCCAGTCGACCCGACTTGTTACTGAGCTGTGACCGACATTTGGAAATCTCTGTTATTCCGACGCTGGTATCGCTCGCGAGGGCTGACCGCTTCTCTACGGTGCGCCGACCGTGACATCGATCGCCACAGCTGAGGTCGGCTCCGAGCGCGGGGGACGCAACCCGCGCGCCAGGCTGAACGTCCGTGACAGGCGCGCCAACCGCGCGCTGAAATGGCTCGCGTTCGCGGGCGGCGCACTCGTGTTCCTGACGATGCTCCTGATCGCCTACGAGGTGATCGAGGGCGCCTCGCTGGCCTTCGACAAGTTCGGGTTCGGGTTCATCACGAGCAAGGAATGGGTCCCCGTCGCCAACGAGTTCGGCGCTTGGCCGTTCATCTACGGGACCTTGGTGACGAGCGTCTGCAGCGTCGTGCTGGCGACGATCCTCGGCGTCTCGATCGGCCTGTTCCTGAGCATGATGGCGCCGCGGCAGATCTCGCTGATCGTCGGGCCGCTCGTGGAGATGCTGGCGGCGATCCCCAGCGTCATTCTGGGGCTGCTCGGGATCTACCTGATCGCTCCGTTCGTCGCCGCGCACGTCGAGCCGTGGCTGCACTCGGCGCTCGGCTTCATCCCGGTCTTCGGGGAACCGCAGCCGGTCGGAAACTCGCTCTTCACCGCAAGCCTGGTGCTGACGATCATGGTCGTCCCGATCATTGCGGCGCTGACGCGCGACCTGTTCATGACGGTTCCGCGGGAACTGCGCGACGGCGCCGAGGCGCTCGGCGCGACGCGCTGGGAGATGATCCGGGGGGTCGTGCTGCCATCGACATCATCCGGTGTGATCGCGGCCTGCGTGCTCGGGTTCGGCCGCGCGATCGGCGAGGCGATCGCCGTCAGCCAGGTCGTCGGAGACCAGCCGCTGACCCCAACAAACTGGTTCATGGGCGGCGACACGCTAGCCAGCCGGGTAGCGCTGCAGTGGGAAGGCGCCATCAGCGCACTGCACACCTCCTCCCTGTTCTATCTGGCCGCGATCTTGTTCGTGTTCGGGTTGATCGTCAACCTGCTGGCGCGGCAGATCTCCGGCGGAATCGGCACGATGGGCTCGTTCGGTAGGTCGACATGAGCGCGATCCCGGACCCCGCCCACTCGCTGAGGCCCAGCGGGAACCTACGACGGCGACAGCTGGTCAGTCGCGTCTTCGTCGGCGGCGCGATCGTGTCGGCGGCGATCGCCGTCGCGGTGCTGCTGATCCTCGTCTATTACGTCTTCAGGCACGGGGTAAGCGCGATCAGCCTCGGGTTCCTGACCAAGGACCTGCCGTCGTTCAGCGGAGCCGGCGGGGGCATCGGCCCGGCGCTGGTCGGAACGTTCATCATGGTCCTGATCGCGACGGTGATCGCGCTCCCGGTCGGCGTGCTAACGGCTCTCAGCCTTTCGGAATTCGCCGGTCCGCGCACCAACCGGGTGGTGCGGCTGATGCTCGATCTGATGGCCGGCCTGCCGACGATCATCGCCGGCGTGTTCGTCGCCGCGCTGGTGACGAACCGCTTCGGGCAGTCGGCGCTCGCCGGCGGGCTTGCATTGTCGATCGTCGAGGTCCCGCTGATCGCCCGCGCCAGCCTCGAGTCGATCACTCGCGTCCCCGAAACGATGCGTGAGGCGGCTGACGCGCTGGGCGTCGCGCGCTGGCGTTCGATCATCGGCGTGATCCTCCCGACCGCCTCCAATGGGATCGTCACCGCGACGATTCTCGCGGTCGCGCGCGCCGCCGGGGAGACCGCGCCGGTTCTGTTCACCTCGGCGCTGTTCACGCAGGCTCTGTCGGTCAACCCGCGGCAGTCGATCGCCAGCATCCCACTGCTGATCTTCCAACTGCTCGAGTCCGGGTATCCGGCGGCGATCGAGAAGGCGTGGGGCGCGGCGTTCGTGCTGATGATCCTGATCCTGGCGGCTAACATCGGCGCCAGAATCTGGCTTCGGCGGAGCGAAAGGAAACGGGGACGATGAGCCTGAAGGACCCGACCGTCGAGGCGGCTGCCGTCGAGCCGCCGGCAGTGACGCCAGCGGACGTCCGTCCGCGCGTGCGTTTATCGGACGGGTTGGCCTCCCCGGTCTTGGGCCGGCCGTTGTCGAGCGCGAGTCGCCGGTCCAGCGCCAGGTCGTCTTCGAGGCGCGCGACGTGTCGGTCAACTACGGCGAGAAGCGGGCGATCGAGGCCGTCACGATGGCCATCTACCGCAACTACGCGACCGCGCTGATCGGGCCATCGGGGTGTGGCAAGAGCACATTCCTGCGTTGCCTGAACCGGATGAACGACTCGATCAACGGCTTCAAGCTGGGCGGCGAACTGTTGTATTACGGTCATGACCTGTACGACGCGCATGCGAACCGGGTCGAGGTCCGGCGCCGGATCGGGATGGTCTTCCAGAAGCCGAACCCGTTCGCCAAGTCGATCTACGACAACATCGCGTGGGCCGCACGGAACCTCGGGATGCGCGCCAACCTCGACGAACGAGTCGAGCGCGCGCTCCGCAGCGCGGCGCTCTGGGACGAGGTCAAGGACCGCTTGAAGTCGAGTGCGCTCGGCCTCTCCGGCGGACAGCAGCAGCGCCTCTGCATTGCCCGCGCGATCGCGATCGAGCCGGATGTGCTGCTGCTCGACGAGCCGGCGTCAGCGCTCGACCCAATCGCGACAGCGTCGATCGAGGACCTGATCCACGAGCTCAAGGCGCGCTACACGATCGTGATCGTGACCCACAACATGCAGCAGGCCACGCGCGTCGCCGACAAGACTGCCTTCTTCAGCCTCGACGAGTCGCGGATCGGGACGCTGATCGAATACGACGACACGCAAAGGCTGTTCTCACGGCCCGCCGACCGGCGAACTCGCGACTACATCACCGGTCAGTTCGGCTGATCGGGCGAAGCGATCCGCGCCAGGGGCTCCGCAGAGCCTCTCGCTCGCAGGCGCCAGTTCGTGCTCGATCGCCTCGGGACCGTTCGAACCCGCAGAGCGAGGTCCCTCGGGCACGGCGACGAAGAGGGGCGCGGCGCAAGACCGCGCCCCTCCCGTTTCGCCTGAGCTCAGGGCCTCCCTTACTTGGCGAGGGTGAGCTTGATCGTCTTGCTGCCCGACGCCGGTTGATCGGTCGTCGAGGTGAACTTGACCTGAGTTGAGAGGCTCTTGGCCGACTTCAGGGCGGACATGCCACTACTACTCAGCTTGAGCATGACCTTCGTGCTCACGTTGGCCGGAACCGAGAGCTTGCCGGAGAGCACCGTCATCGTCTTGCCACTCTTCTTGGCGGTCAGCACAAGCTGACCGGCAGCCTTCAGAGTGCTCTTGTTGTTGACGCTGATGGCCGCCTTGCCGCCCGAGACGGGTGCCGTTGAGCCGAACGCGACGCTGCCGAGCTTCGCCGTTGTGAATTTCCGGACCGGGCTCGTGTAGAAGTTGGTCGAGTTCCCGCCGAAGAACGCGACGCAGGGGCCCTGCTTAGCGGGCTGCTGCGCCGTCGTGGCGGTGATCGCGCCACCGGCACCGACCGAGCTGATGCCGAACGGGGTCGCTGTGCCATTCACCTTGGTCGGACCGGCGGCAAGCGGGACCTTGTTGGCGGCCAGCTCCGCCAGCCAGGTTGAGTTGGTGTTCAGGGCGATCGTCGAGTTCAGCACGCACTGGAAGTCCGGGTTGACCAGCTGACCCGGAACGTTGTTCGGATCGCCGGGATCGCCGGCGAAGTTGCCGGTGCCGCTGATCCATGCCTGGTAGCTGTTCTTCGAGCTCAACGCCGTCGCGCTCGCGAAGCCGTTGGCCGTCAGGTTGCCGGTGCCCGCGACCCACGCCGCCAGATCGTCGGCGCTGTACTCGTTGACTGTCGTCGCCTGGTCGCTCTCGCCGGCCTGCTGGACAAGCCAGTAGACGTACTTGGTGTTGGGCTTGAGCGGCGAATTGACGGTGGCGTTGGCCGCCGGATAGGCGCCGATCTTGGCGCTGACCGGCGACAGGCCCGCGGCCGTCTGCACTTCAACGGCCGCGGCGGTCACCGTCTTGGCCCCAGGCTGATTGCCCGAAGCGGTGTAGTCGGACATGGGATCTGCCTCGAACAGCACCGTCGAGTAGAACCCCTCACCGATCGGGATCCCGTTCACCAGACCCGATGTGGTGACGTTCAGCCCGCCGATGGCGAACGGAACGGTCGCCGAGGCAGTGAAGCTGCTGGCCGGATCGCCGCCGGTGTCGATCGCCCCGGACAGGACGGCCGACGAAGGCGTGACCGAGTTGGCACCGGTCACGACCGGCGTCGACACGTAGTTGTTTGCGGCCTGGGCCGGCACCGCGACGAGCCCACACGCACCCACCGCAAGACCTGCGATCAGCGTCGCACGGGAGACTTTACTCCCCAATTTTCTCGTCCTCCTAATGGTTGTCTCCAGTCAATCCGTCACCAGATCGTCTCGGCCACGCCGAACAGTCCTCTGAGCGACGGTGATGCTGCTTGTAGTCCGGCCGCCATGTACCAGGGAAAGCCGCACCGTTGAACGCTCGCTCGACCGCTGTCTGGCGTGGCCGATCTCCAGTGCTCTGCTAACCCTGAGACGGTGCAAAAGTAGCACCGAGCACACCGCCAGTTGGCAGATTGACCCGGAAGCGGCGCCCTTTACCCGTGGTCAATTACAGAGGGTTAACAACTCGCCCCCATCGGGTCACAAGCTGGTAACAACTCAGGTCAATCGCAGGCTCGGCCGATGACAAGTCGGTAACAACTCAGTCGGCGGCCGCGGCTGTCATCTTCCGCGACCGTAGAGCACGCTGGACAGACCCCGAAGCAGGCGCGTCCGGAGCGGCCGGTAGGGAAACATGAATAGTTCGCGCTTGGGCGCCAGTCGGGTGAAGAGGAGCGATTGGGACCTGCAGTACTTCCGGATGCCGCCGGCGCCGTGGCGCGTACCGATCCCCGAGCCCTTCCAGCCGCCCATCGGCAGGTTGAGCGCAAAGTAGTTCACCTGTGCATCGTTCACGCAGACCACGCCGGCCTCGAGGCGACGGGCCAGATCCTCGCCGCGTGCGCGATCGCGGGTCCAGATGCTCGCCTGCAGGCCGTAGGCGGAATCGTTCGCGAGCGCAATCCCCTCGTCCACGTTGGCGATACGCATGATCGGAAGCGTCGGCCCGAATGTCTCCTCGCGCATGCATTCCATCGTGTGGTCTACATCGACGAGAACCGTCGGCTCATAGAAGCGCCCGCCGGCGCTCCGTGGATGGCCACCGACGAGAACTCGCGCACCCTTGGCCACGGCGTCGCGGACGTGCGCGTCGATGATGTCCAGCTGCGGTGGGAAGATCACCGCGCCGAGGTCGACCGACCCGGGCGCCCCGGGCGGCCCCTGCCGCAGCCTCGAGACGTTCTCCACGACCCGATCGATGAATTCGTCGTAGACCGGCTCCTCGACGTAGACCCGTTCGACCGAGACGCAGACCTGACCGGCGTTGTTCATCGAGTAGTAGGTCGCAGCGTTCGCCGCACGCTCGACGTCCGCGTCAGCGCAGACGATCATTGGGTCGTTGCCGCCGAGCTCGAGGTAGCAGGGAATCAGCGACTCAGCGGCGGCCTTCGCCACCGCTCGTCCCGTTCTGGTCGAGCCGGTGAACATCACGCAGTCGACCGCCGGGATCAACGCCGCTCCGGTGCCGCCATCGCCCGTCGCAACCTGGAAGACATCGGCCGGCAAACCGCTCTGCGCCAGCATCTCGGACATCAGCAGCGAGCTCAGCGGGGTCACCTCGCTCGGCTTCAGGATCACCGCGTTGCCCGCCATCAGCGCCGGGATGCAATCGCCGAAGCCGTTCACGATCGGAAAGTTCCAAGGGCCAATGACACCAACCACCCCGTGCGGCGCGTACCGCACGATCAACCTGCGACCAGGGACCGCCGGGTTTCCGAAGGAGGGCACTCGCTCGTCAGCCAGGTACTCGCCTGCATGCTTCGCCCAGAACGCGAGCGCCGCGATCGTGTACCCCCAGTCCGTGAGCTGCGCGTCCTCGTAGGTCTTGCCGGTCTCCTTGACCACGGTCGCGATCACGAGCTCTGCGTTGTCGGCCATCCACCGCCGCGCGCGATGCATGACCGCCGCGCGCCCGTGCGTTCCGAGGGCCGCCCAACCCGGCTGGGCGCAGCGAGCTCCGGCCACCATCTCCCCGATCTCCTGCGGGCCCCGTGCGGGGACCTCGGCCACCCGCTCGCCGGTGGCGGGATTCTCCACGGGGATCGTTGGCGGCTCCGGTCGGCCGTCAGGGCCGGCGTGTGCGGAGTCAGCGATGGCGGAGCCGGCGATGGCGGAACCGGTCTCCGCGGGAACGGTGTCGGGCGCCATTCGGGCTCTCCCGAGCTAAATCAGCCGGCGAGCAGCTCGATCGACTCGATCTTCGGCGGATCGACCGGCCGGTCACGTCGATCCGTCGGGAGCGCCTCGATCGCATCGACAATGTCCATCCCATCGGTCACGCGTCCGAATACGGTGTGTTTGCCGTCCAGCCAGGGCGCCGCGCCGGTAGTCACGATGAAGAACTGGGAGCCGTTGGTATTCGGTCCGGAGTTCGCCATCGCCAAAGCGCCCCGCTCCACCTTGTGGTCGTTGAACTCGTCCTCGAACGTGTAACCAGGGCCGCCGGTTCCGGTTCCGTTCGGACACCCGCCCTGGATCATGAAGTCCGGGATCACACGGTGGAAGATGATCCCGTCGTAGAACTGCTCACCGGCGAGCTTGCGGAAGTTCTCGACCGTCTTCGGGGCGTCGTCGTCGAACAGCTCGATCGCGATCGTGCCCTGGGTGGTGTGCATCGTGGCTGTGCTCATGCCATGACGGTACCCCGTCTCGGGTTGGGGGGCGGTGCAGTGGGCTGAAGGCCCTTTGGTTACCCAGAGCGGGCGGCGCTGCGCGCCGCCCGCTCTCAGGCTCTATCCCCCGGTCGCGATCGCGCCGCTACGGGGTCGGCGTCGTTGTCGTAGTCGTGGTCGGCGGATTGGTCGGCGTCGGCAGCGCCGGCGGGTTGGTGACCGTGCTCGGCAGGCTCGTGTTCGACCCGGTCTGGATCGCTGTGACGGTGCCGGCGGCGCTCACCGTCGGCGTGCCGATCGAGTCACCGCTCAGCGACCTGACGCAGGTGACCTGGGCGGGCTGAGCACCCGTGTTCGAGGGCGCCGAGACCTCGAGCGGCAGCGTCGCCTGCTGCTGCAGGGTGGCGGTGACGGTCCCGCCCCCACTGTTCCCAAAGCCTACGTCGAAGCTGACGCTCCGGGTCTGGGTCGCGGTCGTGCTCCCGGCGACGGCCAGGGTGCAGTTCACGACGATGTGTCCCCTGGCGTTGGTGGCCGCGTTCACCGCAATCTGCGGGTTGGCCGTCACCAGGTACGAGCTGTTGGCCCCCAGCGAAACGCCCGTGATCGGCGTCGCGGTCGTCGGGCTCGTGATCGCGACTGGATTGGACTGTCCGCCGTTGAACTCAGCCGGGCTCGTCTGGCCGCAGGTGACCTTGCCGTTGTTCTGCACCGCGGTCAGTGCCTGCCCGCTCGTACAGGTTCCGGTCACGCGAAGCTGAACCTGGTCCTTGTTGACGCGCTTGGTGCCGATCGTGCCAGGGATGATCTTGCGCCATCCGACGGCCTCGCTTGCGAGCTTGTGGTTGCCCACCGCCTCGTTGGCGATCTTTGGATTGGTCACCGCCGAATTCTTGATCTGCTCGGTGCCGACGCTGTTGTTCGGCAGCGAAGTGGCCGCGTAGCTGGCACCACCGGCGGCGAGGAACAGCGCCAGAAGCGCGACGAGCATTGCGGCCGAGGGCCGGCGGCGCAGGCCGCTCGAGCTGATTCGTCTGACGAGCGAACGTGGATGAAGCATCTATGCCTCCCGAAGTCGTTTATTTCGTCTCGGCTACGAAACACTCGCAAGTGCGCCGGAGTCGCGGTGCAGGAAAACTTGCTTTACGCCGATCTGACAGAGAACGGCTACGACCGAGAACGGCTACGTCAGGCGCGAGCCAATTCGAGTCGCAGCGGCCGGCCGCGAACCTCGACGCCGGCGGCAAGCTCGATGACACGATCGGCCGCGGGCTCGGGCACCTCCGCAAACGCGAAGCGTTCGAGCACCCGCACGTTTCGCACGGCTTCGCCGTCGAGCCCGGTCGATGCGGTAAGCGCGTGAATGATGTCGGAGGGCTCAAAGCCCTCCGATCGCCCGCCGGCGATGATCAGCTTGCGGACGGGGACCTCGCCGTCCCCGGACTCATGCGGCTTTGAATGACGGCGCGGTTTCGGGCTGACCGGAACCGGCGCGACATGAGCGTCCTTGGCCCACGGCGCCAGGGTGACGCCGGCGTGCCGCTCAATGGCCTCGATGTCGCGGCGCTGCCGGCGCTCGTAGAAGGTGATCGCGCGCCCGCTGTGTCCGATCCGCCCGGTACGCCCGATCCGGTGGACGTAGACGTCGGGCGAGGTCGGCACGTCGAAGTTGATCACGTGCGAGACGGTCGAGATATCGAGGCCGCGGGCCGCAACGTCGGTCGCGACGAGCAGCGGCGTGCGTCCCTCCTTGAACGAGATCATCACCCCATCGCGCGCTCCTTGGGTCATGTCGCCGTGGAGCGCGCGAACGTTCATCCCGCGGTCGCGGAGGGTCCGGTAGAGCTGATCGCAGCGAATCTTCGTCCGGACGAAGACGATTGCCTGGTCTGGATGCTCGGCCTCGAGCACGTCGACGAGCACGTTGGGCTTCTCGCGTTGGGCGACCTCGAGCGCGAACTGCTCGACCGTGTCGACCGTCAGCGTCGCCGACTTGACCGTGACCAAGACCGGCTCATACAGGTATTGGTCGGCGAGGCGGCGGATCTCGGGTGGCATCGTCGCTGAGAAGAGAGCCGTCTGGCGGCTCGACGGAGTCAGCGACAGGATTCGCTCGACGTCCTCGAGGAATCCGAGGTCGAGCATCTCGTCGGCCTCGTCAAGCACCACGAAGCGACACGAGTGGAGCATCAGCGAATGCCTCGAGATCAGGTCCTTGACCCGCCCGACAGTGCCGACCACGACGTGGCCGCCCGCTCGCAGCTGCGCCTGCTGAGTGCGGATCGGAGCTCCGCCGAACACCGCGACGACATCGACGCCCTTGCGGTGGCCGTACGCGCGCAGCGCCTGCGTGACCTGAATGCAGAGCTCCCGCGTTGGCGTCAGCACCAGGCCCTGGACGTCGTGCTCCGTCGGGTCGACGTAACTGAGCATCGGCAGCCCGAAGGCAGCTGTCTTTCCGGAGCCGGTCTGCGCCTGCCCGATTACATCCGATCCTTCGAGAAGCGGTGGGATAGCCTGCGCCTGGATCGGGCTTGGCTCCTCGTAGCCGACATCGACCAGAGCCTCGAGAATCGCCTCGGGCAGGCCGAGCTCGGCAAACGTTGTCATTGCCCCAGACGATAGATGGCCGCGAGCAGGCATGTCTGGCCGCGCGCTTCGAGGTCGCGAGTCGAAACGGTCGAGACCCGAAGAAGCCTTACAACAGAGCCTTCGGGCCAGACGATCGTGTGGTACCGAATCATCTGGTACCTTATGAATAATGGACGAGCAGGACAAGATCCCCGCCCACGTCTGGAGCATCAGCTTCGTCGTCGTTCTCGGGTCGATCATGTCGATCCTCGACACGACGATCGTCAACGTCGCGCTCGACACCCTCTCAAAAGACCTGAACGCGACGATCACTCAGATCCAGTGGGTGGTGACCGGCTACACCCTAGCGCTGGGAGCGGTGATCCCGGTCAGCGGCTGGGCCGCCCGGCGGTTCGGGGCAAAGAACGTTTACCTCGTCTCGATTGTCTTGTTCACCCTGGGATCGGCGCTCTGTGGCCTCGCCACGAGCACTACCGAGCTGATCGTCTTCCGCGTGATTCAGGGCATCGGCGGCGGCATGATCCTGCCCGTCGGCCAGATGATGCTCGCCCAGGCCGCCGGCCCGAAACGAATGGGACGGGTGATGAGCGTCGTCTTCGTGCCGGCGATGCTCGCGCCGATACTGGGACCGACACTCGGCGGCGTGATCATCCAGAACTTGAGCTGGCGCTGGATCTTCTTCGTGAACGTGCCGATCGGACTGATCGCGACGATCGCGGCCGCCAGGATCCTCCCACGGGCGGAGCGCGCCACGGGCGACCGGCTGGACGTCGTCGGCCTGGCGCTGATGGTCACCGGCTTGCCGCTGCTGACCTATGGCCTCGCCGAGATCGGCCAGGTGGGAACCGTCGCCTCGGCCCGGGTGATCGTCCCGTGCGCGGTCGGAATCGCCCTGGTGATCGCTTTCGTGCTGCATGCGTTGCGGACGCGTCACCCGTTGCTGGAGATGAACCTCTACCGGCGACCAACCTTCTCGGCGGCCTCGGTTGCGATGTTCTGCCTAAGCGCCGCACTGTTCGGCGGAATGATCCTGCTGCCCCTGTACTGGCAGACCGTCCGCCACTTCAGCGTGATCGATACCGGACTCCTGGTCGCCCCACAGGGTCTCGGCGCGGCCATGGCGATGCCGCTGATCGGGAGGCTCACCGACCGCTACGGGGGCGGCCCGCTCGCACTGTTCGGCGTCGTAACGACGACGATCGCGACGGTCCCGTTCGCGCTGATCGGCGCGCACACCTCGATTTCATACCTGATCGTGGCCATGTTCGTCCGCGGGGTCGGGATCGGCGCCGCGTTCATGCCGGCGATGACTGCCGCGTTTGCATCGCTCCAGCGCTCCGAGCTGTCGGACGCGACGCCGCAGCTGAATGTTCTGCAGCGGGTCGGCGGCTCGATCGGGGTCGCGGTCCTGGCGGTGATTCTGCAGCGTGCCCTCGACGGCGCCCACACTCCGTCCGCAGCGGCCTCCGCCTATGGAACCGCGTTTTGGGCCGCCACTGTCCTCTCAGCACTGGCGATCGCGCCCTGCATCGTGCTGTGGCTCGCTGAGCGACGTGCCCGCACTCCTCATCCAGGTCAGGAGGCGCTGGACGGCGCCGCCCTGTCGGAGGCGGTCGCGTGAGCGTTTCCTCGACCTCGGCTGCGACGTCGTGCGGGGCCTTGGCGTCGACCGAGCTCGAGCTGACCGCACAGGAGCGGCTGGGACACTCGTTCAAGGCCGCCGTCATCGCGATGCGGCGACTTCGCGGCCGCGAGACGCACCCAGGCCCCGCCGGCACGCTCACCTATGCCCAGTACGGGCTGCTGTTCGGCCTTGCGGAGCGGGATGAGCTCTCGGTTCGTGAGCTCGCCGAGCGAGCCGAGCTGACGTCCGCGACGGTGACCCAGATGCTCGATGCGCTCGAGGGAGCCGGGCTCGTCGCCCGCAAACGGTCGGGCGACGACCGGCGGGTCGTGCTGAACTCGCTCACCGATCGCGGCCGTGAGCTGCTGGCCGCGCGCAAGGCGGCGCTCGAGCCGCGCTGGCGCGAGTCGCTCGCCGGCTTCACTGACGACCAGCTGCTGACCGCAGCCGCGGTGCTCGACAGGGTCGCCGACCACTTCGACCGCTTCAACCGCTCCGACGAGACGATCGGCGCGGTACACGTGACCGATTCGGGAAACGAAGAGAGTCCGGCGTCGGGCTGAGGTTCGCTCTACGCAGACGCGCCCCCTCGGTGCGACTGACGAGTGCGGGGTTGTGGTCAAATACTGCGACCGTGCTGGACGGGATCCCGGACCTCGGCGACGTCCTCGACGCCCGTAGGACGATCGCCCCCTACCTCGAGCCGACGCCGTTGCGTCGGTATCCGCAGCTCGACGAAGCGCTCGGAGCCGATGTGTTCGCCAAGCACGAGAATCATCTGCCGACCGGAGCGTTCAAGGTGCGGGGTGGCATCAACCTGGTCGCACGCCTCGGCTCCGACATGCGATCGACAGGCGTGTGTGCGGCCTCGACCGGCAACCACGGCCAGTCGATCGCGTACGCCGCGAGCCTGTTCAGCGTCGCGGCGACCATCTTCGTGCCACGTGGCGCCAACCCGGTGAAGGTCGCGTCGATGCGCTCGCTCGGCGCTGAAGTGGTCGAGCACGGGGTGGATTTCGACGAGGCCCGCGAGCGCTGTGCAGAGGTCGCGGCCGAGCGCGGGGCTCGGTACGTGCACTCGGGCGATGAGCCGCTGCTGATCGCAGGGGTCGGAACGGCCTCGCTCGAGATCCTCGAGCAAGAGCCGGACATCGAGGCGATCATCGTGCCGGTTGGCGGCGGCAGCGGCGCGGCCGGCGCCTGCGTCACAGCGAAGGCGATCCGCCCGGACATCGAGGTCATCGGCGTCCAATCCGAAGCCGCTCCCGCCGCGTATCGCGCCTGGCGCGAGGGTGCGCTGGTCGAAGATCGGATGGGGACGTTCGCGGAGGGCCTGCAAACCCGAGTTGCCTTCGAGCTCCCGCAGCGGATCCTGGCGGGGCGCCTCGACGACTTCGTGCTCGTGTCCGACGACGAGCTGCGGTCGGCGACGCTGCGGCTGCTCGAGATCACACGGAATCTGATCGAGCCCGCCGGGGCGGCGGCACTCGCGGCCGCACTGAAGTTGCGTGACCGGCTGGCCGGAAGCAGGATCGCACTGGTGTGCAGTGGCGGAAACATCAATCCGCGGCAGCTGTACGACCTACTCCAGTGGGGGGAAGCGACTCACGACACCAAGGTGTGATCGAAGTGGCGCAGCGCCGGCGGTACACAGATCGCAGGCAGCACAAGCGACCAGAGCGCCATCGCTCGTTTTGTCGGTTCCGTCACGCCATTGGTGCCGAATTGGCACAGCGCGACACACTTCTGTATAACTCATGCATTATGAGATCAGTAACCTCGTCACGTGCCTTGGGAGCTGCAGCTGACGAAGCAGGCCGAGACTTGGATGCGAACCCTGGGCGAACGCAATCGAGCTCAGCTCATAGCCGCCTTCGAGGCGCTCGAACGGGACGGACCGACGCTCGGCCGGCCACTGGTCGACCGCGTCAAGAGCTCGCGCCACCATCACATGAAAGAGCTCCGACCGCGACTTGGAAATCTCCGGGTGCTGTTCGCCTTCGATCCCAACCGACGCGCGGTGGTGCTGGCCGGAGGCGACAAGACCCGCGATGGAAACGGCTGGTACCCCAAGCACATTCAGCTCGCCGACCGGCTGTACGACCAGCACCTGCAGAGCATCGGTAAGGGAAAGGAGGCGAAATGGCGCCTGACCCGGACTGGCGAGAGGTCCTCGGGCCGGTAGACGAGGAATTGCTGGGGTTCCACCGGCGCCTCGTCGACGTGCAGCTCCGACTGGCCGAACTGCAGCTAGGTGAGCTGCGCCGCCGCCGCGGGATCGGCCAGGCGGCCGTGGCCGAGGCCCTCGCAGTCAGCCAACCGAACGTATCGCGGATCGAGCAGGAGGACGATCTGCGACTGTCGACCCTCGCCCGCTATATCGCCGCGCTCGGCGGAGATCTCGAACTGAGAGCCGTATTCCCCGACGAGTCCGTCGAGCTGCTGCGGCCGAGCGCCCGACGCGGCGATGGATAGCGATCAGGCGCGCTCGATGGCGTTGCAGTAGACCTCAGTCGTGTTCAGGTCCCCTCACTCAGTAGCGAGTTCGGCTCGTAGCCGGAGAACCTGACGCCGGTGCCGAATGGCATCGAGCGGTTGACGATCACGCAATAGGTCTCGCTCCCCGAAACGCTCTGGGCACACACGCGGTAGAGCTCGGGCGGCTGAATCGGCAGCGCGTCCAAAACCGACTGGCGGCGCGCGAACCGGGCGGGCGCTCGGTCGCCGATGAAGGCCTGGGCGCGCGCAGTCGCATCCTGTAGGGCCTTCACGTCTGAGTTGATCGTCGGTCGATGCACCACACCCGCGAGCAGCAGGACCGAGGTGACGGCGACGACGACCGCGGAACCCGCGTAGTCGCGGGCAACGACGCGCGGCATGTCGGGTCTCAGCCGGCGCAGCCCACGAGCCAGCAGCGGTGAGAGGAGGACGATCCCGAGGAGACTCAGGAACAGCCCGATCAGCCAGCCGGCGACCGGTGACTCGTGATCGCCCGCCAGCGGCAGCCAGTGGACGATCGCGCCATCGAGCAGCGTCAGCGCCGCGAAAGCCGGCCACAGCCAGGCGCCCCGCAGGCGCCACCGCATGCGCACGAGCGACGTCGTGACCATCGTTGAAGGTTAAGGCCCCAGCGCGGCCGCGACTACGATCTCCGTAGATGGACTCAGAGCTGTGGGTGTGCGACGTCGGGACGATTGACTACGGCTCAGCGCTCGCGCTGCAGGAGTGGACCCGCGACGCGCGTCAGGCGGGGCTGATCCCAGATGTGATGCTGATGCTCGAGCATCCTCCGGTCTACACGCGCGGACGGCGTTCGGACGCCGGCGAGCTGACGATGGGAGTCGACTGGTATCAGTCGCAGGGCATCGAGATCTTCGACACCCGGCGCGGCGGCAAGCTCACCTATCACGGACCCGGTCAGCTGGTTGGCTATCCGATCGTCGCGGTAGACGACGTCGTCGCCTATGTACGGTTGCTCGAGCGAGCGCTGATCGCCGCGCTGGCCGAGGAGCGGATCGACGCGCGCGCACGGGTCGACGAGGGTCCGGCATTCACGGGCGTCTGGGTCCAGGAGCGCAAGATCGCGTCGATCGGCGTGCACGTCTCGCGTGGGGTGACGGCGCACGGCTTCGCCCTCAACGTGGACAACGACCTGCGGCCGTTCGACTGGGTCGTCGCCTGTGGGCTGCCGGATGTCCGGATGACGTCTGTGGCGGCTGAGAAGGGCCTGCCGGAAGCTCCCGCTCCGGTCGCGAGCGTGGCTTCAAATGGCGTTGCCATGGCTCCGAGCGGGACCATGTCGCCAGTCGGATCCGGCGGGAGCACGGGGCTGATGCCGTGCGTCCGTAAGCGGGTTGCGTTTGCCGTAGCGGAGGCGCTCGGCCGGCGCCAGCGCCTGGTCAGCCTCGACCGTTTGCGGCGGCAGGCTGCTCTGGCGGACGAGGTAGAGCCGTCTCAGCCGGCCGCTGAGAGCCGGGCGGCAGTCTGAGTCCTCGCCGCTCGCGTCACGATCGCGTTCACTGTTCGACCCAGACGCTCGCGTTCGGCGAACAGCTGCCGCCAGGTCACACGGATCGTCTGGAACCCGGCGGCTGCGGCCCGCTGATCGCGGCGACGGTCGGTCTCGAAAGCGAGGCGTGTGCCGTGGTGCTTATGGCCATCGGTCTCAACGATCACAGACTGCTTGCGCCACAGGAAGTCGGGTCTGATCGGAGGCTCGTGGTCACCCAGTTCCAGCCACGGCTGAACCTCCGGATCGGGCAGTCCAACGCTGCGGATCAGTTCGAGGAATCGCTCCTCGAACTCGTTCCACGTCGGCGTCGATCCCACCCGGTGCTCATTGAGCGCGCGTCGCAGGCTCCCTGCCGCGCGCCTTCGGCCGGCATTGCGTGTCAGCTGGTCGATGAGGAGGTTGAGGTCGATCAGCTGTTCGGCCTCGGCCGCGTCGAGGACTCGCTCGAGGCGACGCCGGCGTAGCACGTCCGCCAGGTCGAGGATCGTTCTCGCCGGCGTCGTGCAGGGGATTCCGTTGATCGCCGCGACGTCATCTGACGTCAGCGTGGACGAGCGATGGATCTGGATCCCGGTGCGGCGGCGCCCAGCTCGGCTTGGAACGGTCACGTCGATCACGGTCCGGTGCGACTCGAGCAGATTGAGAACGGCGGCGGCGGAGTGATGGGACAGGGCCGCGCCCGGGCCGCATGCGAGGACGGCTGCCATCAACCGCCCTGGTGGCTGGATGAGCTCCTGCGGGACCAGGGAATAGACGCCCTGGTGGGTGCGATGCAGCCTGCCGATGTGTAGGTACTTGGAAACCGTTGCGGCGGACATTCCCACAGCGCCAAGCTGCGCCGACGTGACGACCCCGTGCTGCGCTCTCACCAGAGCGACCACGCGGCGCCAATCGCGCTGCGGGTCGAATAATTTCGACCTGGTCGAAATTATTCGACCCGCACAGCCTGAATCTGACGTCACGCACCCCACGGTGCCACCCCCCAACCGCAGCGGCAGAAATCGACGCAGAGTTGGCACAAACGGCCGCGAGCCAACCGGCCGGCCACCCACGCCGACCTCAGTACCCTTGAAGGAACGATGAGTGCCACGCGATCACGGTCAAACCCCGGTGGCATCCAGGACGTCCTGCAGGTCCTCGGACCCGACGTCGAGCCCTACCGCGGCCGCAAGCCACCTTGGTTCAAGGTGCCAGCGCCCGGTGGCCCCCGCTACCGAGAGCTGCAATCGCTGATCAAGGCCGAGAACCTCCACACCGTCTGCCAGGAGGCGGCGTGCCCGAACATCGGCGAGTGCTGGCAGCGGGGCACCGCCACGTTCATGATCCTCGGCGACACCTGCACCCGTCGCTGCGGCTTCTGCAACGTCAAGACCGGCAAGCCGACCTGGAACGACCCCCTCGAACCGGCCCGGGTCGCGCGCTCGGTCGCGCGAATGGGTCTGCGTCACGCGGTGATCACTAGCGTCGACCGCGACGACATGCACGACTACGGCGCGCACGCCTTCGTCGCCGTGATCAGGCAGATCCGCCGCCAGTCGCCGACCACGAAGGTTGAGGTGCTGACTCCTGACTTCCGCGGCCAGGAGATGCCGATCGCGAGCGTCATCGACGCGCGCCCCGACGTCTTCAACCACAACGTCGAGGTCGTCCCAAGGCTGTATCCGGTCGCCCGCCGCGGCTCCACGTGGCAACGCTCGACGCGGGTGCTGAGGACGGCCAAGGAGATGGGCGGCGAGCGGGTCACAACGAAGTCGGGGCTGATGGTCGGCCTCGGAGAGTCTTTTGAGGAGATGGTCGACGCACTCGCGACATTACGCGAGCACCTCGTGCAGGTCGTGACGATCGGCCAGTACCTGCGCCCGACCGAGAACCATCTGCCGATCGTCCGCTATTGGCATCCGAACGAATTCGAGCGGCTGGAGCAGGCGGCCTACGAGCTCGGGTTCGAGCACGTCGCGGCAGGGCCGCTGGTCCGGTCGAGCTACCACGCCGATCAGCACGTCGCCCAGACCGAGCCGGGCGTCGGGCCGCTGAAGGCGGCCGCGAGCTGACGAGGATGCGCCGCCGCCTTCTCACCGCAGCCGTCGCCGCAGTGGCGCTCGTGACCCTGCTCGCGCTTGCGCCTGCGGCGCTGGCCGCCGCAGGCAGCGGCTCGGCCGGCTTCAGCGACGGTGGCGGCGGATTCAGCGACGGTGGCGGCAGCTTCGCCGGCCACGGCGGAGGCGGCCGCGGCTTCGCTCTCTTCTTCCTGTTCCGGGCGCTGTTCGACATCGCCAGGCTCGGCCATGGACTCGGCTTGCTCGTGTTGCTGGCGCTTGCGCTTCTCTGGTACCTCTGGCGCCGCGGACTGCCGAGCATGGAGAGGTTCTGGCAGGCCCGCAGCCGCGCGGGCCGCGCCCACCGAAGCCAGACCCGGAAGCGCGAGCGCCGTGTCGAGCTCGCCGCGGCCGAGGCGGCGGATGAGGATCCGGTGTTCGGGCCCGAACACGTCCGCGCCGCCGCCGGGGCGCTGTTCACCGAGATCCAGTTCGCATGGGACTCGGAGGACCGACTCGCGCTGCGGCGCATGGTTGCGCCGCAGCTCCTGCGCGAGTGGGAGCGACGACTCGACGAGATGCAGGCTCAGGGCTGGCACAACCGGGTGCAGCTCGTCAGCGAGCCGAACGTTGAGTACGTCGGGATTCGTCGCGGGGCGCAGGACCGTGTCGTCGTCAGGATCGAAGCCAAGCTTCGAGACTTCGTCGTCGATCGCAGCGGACGCCACATCAAGCGCGCCGGCCAGTTCACCGAGTCGGTCAGGCTTCGCGAGTACTGGACGCTGGAGCGCCAGGACGAGCATTGGATCCTCGCCTCGATCGAGCAGGGAGCCGAGGGCGACCACGCGCTCAGCGATGTCCTTGCGCCGACGGCATGGTCCGACGAGCAGCGGCTGCGGGACGAAGCAGTGCTGGAGTCGGCCGCCGCCGAGACGGTGCCGGACCACGTTCCTCTGGCCGAGCTCACGAGCGTCGAGTTCAGCGACGACGCCCGGGCGGCAGCGATCGACCTGAGCCTCGCTGACGGCCGCTTTGCGCCGGACGTACTCGACGTCGCCGCCCGCCGCGCCGTCGCGGCATGGGCCGAGGCGGTCGACGGATCCGACGCGAGCCTGCGCCAGATCGCCGATCGCGACGCGGTCAGAGAGCTGTTGCACCCCGGCGACCCAAGCGAGCGGACCCGACTCGTCGTCCGCGGCCCCCAGGTCAAGCAGATCGCGGTGGTGGCGCTCGACCCGGCGTCCGATCCAGCGACGATGACGATCGATGTCGAGGTCGAGGGTCGCCGTTACGTCGAGGACCGCGACACGACCCGGGTGCTCGCCGGCAACGCGAGCCGTCTTACCCGGTTCACCGAGCGCTGGACCCTGGCCCTCTCCGGAGAGCCGTCGCAGCCGTGGCGGATCGCCTCCGTGCAAACGCCGGCGCCAACCGCCTGAGCGACCGCGTCGACTAACTGACGTCAGCCGCCGCCACCAGCGGCGTGCCCCGCGCCCGCACCGAGCGGACCGCCAACGCCCCCAGCCCAGCGACGACGAAGCACGTCAGCGCCCCCAGCCCGAGCCCGGCGCGCGCGCCGAAGCCGCTCATCACGGCGCCGACGATCGGGCCGCCGATCGGCGTCGAACCCTGGAACGAGACGAACCACAGCGCCATCACGCGGCCACGCATCTCGGGCGCTGACCGCAGCTGCAGGGTCGCGTTGCCCGTCGACATGAACGACACGCTCGCGGCGCCCACCAAGGTCAGCGCGACCAGCACGACCGCAAGGTTCGGCGCGATCGTCGCAAACGTCATCGCGACGCCGAAGCCAGTCGCGCCGAGCACCAGCGGCCAGGTCCCGGTCCGGCCGCGGGTGGCGACGACGAGGCCTCCGATGACGGCGCCAAACCCCATCGCCGCGGTCATGAAGCCGAACCCGCTGGCACCGACGTGCAGCCCGCTCGAGGCCATGTAGGGCAGCGACACCTGGAACTCGTAGGTCAGACACCCGACAGCGGCCATCATCATCAGCGGCACGGCCAGCCCGGGGCTGCGCCGGATGTAGCTGAAGCCCTCACGCAGCTGGCCGCGAGCCCGCGGTGCAGGCGTTACCGGACTGAGCAGCGTCGTGTCCAAGCGCCGCAGCGAGCTGATGACCGCGACGAAGCTACCGGCGTTCACCAGGAAGCAGACGCCGACTCCGACCCCGGCGATCAGGAGCCCCCCGACCGCAGGCCCGATCACCCGGGCGACGTTGACAAGCGTTGAGTTCAGGCTGACCGCGTTGCGCAGGTGCTCCGATCCGACCAGTTCGAGCATGAATGACTGCCGCGCCGGGTTCTCAAACGCATTGTTGAGGCCAAGTCCCACGGCGAGCACGCCGATCTCCCAGACGCGCACCGCGCCGGTGACCGTCAGCAGCCCAAGGATCAGCGCCTGCACGCCCATCGCCGCCTGCAACGCGATCATCATCCGCCGCTTGTCGACGCGATCGGCGATGACACCGCCGTAGGGCCCGAGCACGAGCACCGGCACGGTCTGGAGTGCGACGATCAGGCCGAGCGCGGTAGCCGAGTGGGTGAGCTCGAGCACCAGCCACGACTGTGCCGTCATCTGCATCCAGGTGCCGATCAACGAGACGGCCTGTCCTTGGATGTAGCGGCGGTAGTTGGGAATCTCGAGCGCCGCGAACGTGGTCCGCGAGATCCGCCGGATCCGGGTCACGAGCGGTCCCTGATGAGCTGCTCAGCAAGGTGCTCGAGCGCCGGCAGCGCGCGCTCCACGGCGCGTTGATCGCCCTCCTCGAGTCCCGACAGCGCGTCGCCCAGCGCCCGAGTGCGGTGCCGGCGGATCTCCTCGGCGAGCCCCCGCCCCGCGTCGGTCGGCGCGAGCCACGCCGAGCGGCGGTCGCCGGCGTCCGCCGTCCTGACGACGAGGCCGGCCTCGACGAGGTCCGCGACGGTACGCGACAGCATCGTCGGGTTGAGGCCCTCCTGCTCGGCGAGCTCGGCGAGCCGAATCGGGCCGTTGCGGACCGTGTTCAGCAGGACAACGACCCGCGTCGGGGTCAGATCGGCGGCGGGGCCCGCCGCGTCGGTCGCGCGCAGCAGCCGGGCGAGCCGCCCGAACACGATCCGCAGCCGCTGTGCGGTGTCTGCGTCGATCGCCGTGGGCATCTGCGCCTCCTTCAAATACTTGCTTGCTGGCAAGCATCTTAGCAGGCGACTGGCTCAGGGGAGGTGGCTCACGATGCCACCTCCCCTGCTCGGCCGGACCGGAGGACGCTGGCTAGGCGGCGAGCTCGCCGAACTCCTGCACCCGCGGCTCCGTCGGCGCTGCCGAGGCCTCCGCCGGCACCGCATGAAAGTCGCGCTGACGGATCAACACGAAGCTCAGGATCATCGCCGCGAACGCGACCACGGCGCCGATCAACACGATCGTGTTGAGGCCATGCACGTAGCTCGCACGAGCAGCGTCGGCCAGCAGGGCCCGGTTCTGAGGCGCGACTCCGGCGATCAGGCGGGGGAGGTCGCCAGACGCGATCCCGGTCGCCAGCGCGTGCGCGTGGCCGGCGAGCGGTCCGCCGCTGAGGTGCGCTACGACTTGGCCCTTGATCTGGGAGGCGAGAATCGTCCCGAACGCTGCTACACCGGTCGCGATCCCGACCTGCCGGAGCGTCGAGTTGGCGCCAGAACCCATTCCAGCGCGCTCCTGAGGCACGACCGCGACCGCGGTCGAAGCAAGCGGGACGTTGATCAGGCCGGCCCCGGCGCCGGCGACGATGAACCCGGGGAGGAAGTGGGTCCAGCTTTCGGTCGGGGTCAGGCCGCGCATCAGCAGCAGGCCGCCGGTGAGCAGCGCGAACCCGGTGCCGATCAGATACTTGATCGGGACCCGGGTCGTGAGCCGCCCCGCGATCCCGGCGATCACGAAGATCCCGCCGGTCAACGGGAGGAACCGCACGCCCGCCTCGATCGCAGAGTAACCGAGCAGGTTCTGCATGTAGATGACCAGGTAGGTCAACAACGAGAACAGCGAGGCCGAGATCGCCCAGGCCGCGATCAGCCCTCCGTTGAACGTCGGAACCCGCAGCAGCGATAGGTCAAACATCGGCTCGCGCACCCGCATCTCGATCACGACGAACGCGACCAGCAGAACGGCGGAGGCAATCAGCGACCCGAGCACGACCGCCGAGCCCCAGCCATCGGCCTGGCTGCGGATCAGCCCGAGCACCAGTCCCGCGAGCGCGAGGCTGAAGCTGACGAACCCGAACCAGTCGGGGCGCGGCGCGCCCGGAAGCTTCGACTCCTCCACACGGAGCAGCGTCACGACCAGCGCAAAGATCCCGATCGGAACATTGACGAAGAAGATCCAGCGCCAGTTCAGCCCGCTGGTGATGGCGCCGCCCAGCACCGGCCCCACGGCGACGGCGATCCCCGTGATCGCACCGAACACACCGAACGCGACACCGCGCTCCTTCGGCTCGAACGCCTGGGCCAGTAGCGCCAGCGCCGTCGCGAACATGATCGCCCCGCCGACCCCCTGCAGCGCCCTGGACAGAGTCAGGAATAGCGTGTCCTGGGCAACGCCGCACAGCGTCGAGCCGACGGTGAAGACGACGATCCCGGTGGCGAAGACGACTCGGCGGCCGGCGAGGTCGGCAATCGATCCCGCGGTCAGCAACAGCGCGGCAAGCGTCAGCGCATAAGCGTCGATCACCCACTGCAGGTCGGATAGGGTCGCTCCAAACGCTCGCTCGATCGAGGGGAGCGCGACATTGACGATCGTGATGTCCAGCAACAGCATGAAGACGCCGGTACAGACGGCGGTCAGGGTCCACCACTTTCGAGCCATCGTCACCTCCAGTGAAATTTGGCTCTGACTAACTGAGTATCAACTCAGGATATCATTGCTCCTGAGTTTCTGAGCGTAAGCTCATAAATTCTCTCATCTTCCCGTTTACCTTCTTGCGCCCCATTGACTATGACCGACCCACCTAAGCGCCGCGGACGTCCGCCTTCGGGCGGTCGCGAGGCGATTCTGGCGGCGACCCTGGAGTTGTTGCGCGACCGCGGAATCGCCAACTTGACTACGCGCGAGGTGGCGGCGCGAGCCGGAGTTTCAGACGCGAGCGTCTACTACCACTTCCGCGACCGCGCCGGGCTGCTGCAGGCGGTGTTCGAGGCCGGGATGCAGCCGCTCGCCTACCTCGGCACGCTGGAGGAGGACGAGCGCGACCCGCTGGAGGTGCTCACTGGCGTGGCCCACGCGCTCGAGAGCTTCTTCGACGAAGCGCTACCGGTCATGTTCGCCGCCCAGTCCGACCCGGAGCTGCGCGAGGCGATGGCGGCCCACATAAGCCAACGTCAGCTCGGCCCGCATCGGGGTGTCGAGGCAGTCAGCGGCTACCTGCGCCGGGAACAGGGCGCCGGCCGTATCGGTCCCGACGTCGATGTCGAAGCGGTCGCCATGTTGCTGATCGACAGCTGCCTCGGTCGCTCGATGCGCAAGCAGACGCTGTCATCGCCGGCGAAGCTGCCCTCGCTTGACCAGACCGTCGCGAACGATCAACCGGCTACTGGGTTGACAGCGGGGATTCGGTAGAGACGCCGAGAGCCTCGTTGAACGTGGCGCTAGGTCGCATCGCAGCCGCCGCCAGCTCGAGATTCGGGTGGTAGTAGCCGCCGAGCTCGACCGACTCCCCCTGGACAACGGTCAACTCGGCGACGATCTTGTGCTCGTCTGCCGCCAATCGCTCGGCCAGGGGCGCAAATCGCTCGGCCAGCCCTCCGTCCTCGGTCTGGGAGGCGAGTTCCTGCGCCCAGTACAGCGCGAGGTAGAAATGGCTGCCGCGATTGTCGAGCTCACCTGTCCGGCGTGAGGGCGAGCGGCGTTCCTCCAGCAGCCGGCCCGTCGCCCGGTCCAGCGTCTCGCCGAGCAACCGTGCGCGGTAGTTGTCGGTCCTGTCGGCGAGCAGCTCGAACGACACGGCGAGCGCGAGGAACTCGCCCAATGAGTCCCAGCGGAGGTGGTTCTCCGCGATGAACTGCTGAACGTGCTTGGGCGCCGAGCCGCCCGCGCCGGTCTCGAACATGCCGCCACCGTCCATCAGCGGCACGATCGAAAGCATCTTGGCGCTGGTGCCCAGCTCGAGGATCGGGAACAGATCGGTCAGGTAGTCGCGCAGGACGTTGCCAGTCACAGAGATCGTCTCCTCGCCGCGTCGAGCCCGGGCGAGCGTGAACCGAGTCGCCTCGTCGACCGGGAGGATCTCGATCTGTACGGAGTTCGTATCGAGCTGCTCGAGCGCCGGTCGAACCTTGCCCAGCAACTCGTGGTCATGGGGTCTCGACTCGTCGAGCCAGAACACCGCGGGAGCTCCGGTCGCACGAGCGCGCGAGACCGCCAACCCGATCCAATTCTGGACTGCAGCATCCTTGGTCTGGCACATCCGCCAGATATCGCCGGCGTCGACCTGGTGCTCGAGCAGGGTCTCGCCGGCTTCGGCATCGACGACGCGAACCGCGCCCGGCGCACCGATCTCGAAGGTCTTGTCGTGCGAGCCATACTCCTCGGCGGCCTGCGCCATCAGCCCGACGTTGGGGGTGGTTCCCATCGTCGTCGGGTCGAACGCTCCATGCCGTTTGCAATCCTCGAGGGTCTCCGCATACAGCGCCGCGTACGAGTGGTCCGGGATCACGAACTTCGTGTCCTGCTGCTCGCCCAACGAGTTCCACATCTGCCCGGAGGCACGAATCGCGGCGGGCATCGAAGCATCGATGATCACGTCGCTGGGGACATCCAGGTTCGTGATCCCGCGGTCGGAGTCGACCATCGCCAGTGCAGGACCGTCGACGTAGGTGGCGTCGATCGACTCCCTGATCGCATCTCGCCGCTCCGAGGGAAGCTGCTCGATCGCCGCCAGCAGTGCGCCGAGGCCGTCGTTCGGGTTGATGCCGGCCTCCTTCAGCGCCTCGTCGTGCTCGTCGAACACCCCGGCGAAGTAGGTCTTCACGGCGTGCCCGAAGATGATCGGGTCAGAGACCTTCATCATCGTCGCCTTCAGATGAACGGAGTAGAGCAGTCCGCTGTCTCGAGCGTCGCTGACCTGATCGGTCAGGAACTGGTCGAGTGAGGCGGCGCGCATCACAGCCGCGTCGATGATCTCGCCCGCGAGCAGCGCCAGACCGTCCTTGAGGACCGTCACCTCGCCGTCGGGCGAGACGTGCTCGATCCGCGCTGTCCTCGCCGCCGGCATCGTGGTCGAACGCTCGGTACCGCGGAAGTCGCCCTCGCTCATCGTCGCGACGTGTGACCTCGAAGTGGGCGACCAGGCCCCCATCGAGTGCGGATGGCGCCGCGCGTAATCCTTGACCGATTGTGGTGCACGGCGGTCACTGTTGCCCTCCCGCAGTACCGGGTTGACGGCGCTGCCCTTGACGCGGTCGTAACCGGCGCGAGCCTCGCGCTGCTCGTCGGTGGCCGCCTCGTCGGGATAGTCCGGGATCGGGTAACCCTGTTCCTGGAGCTCGCGGATCGCTCCCTTCAACTGCGGCACCGAGGCGCTGATGTTCGGGAGCTTGATGATGTTGGCCTCGGGTGTCTTGGCGAGCTCGCCGAGCTCGGTCAGGGCGTCCGGGGTCCGCTGCTCTTCACGAAGCAGGTCGGGGAACTGCGCGAGAATCCGTCCTGCCAGCGAGATGTCGCGGACTTCAACCTCGACGTCGGCGGCAGCGGCGAACCCGCGGACGATTGGCAGCAGTGATTCGGTCGCCAACGCCGGCGCCTCATCGGTGTAGGTGTAGATGATCTTCATCGCTGACTGGACCGTACCTGGGTCCGGTTGCAGGTGCATCGCGCGATACTGGCGCAGTGCGAAAGCCCCGCCTCCACATCGCGCTCGTCGCGGTCTGTGCACTCACAGCGTGCAGCGGCGGGGTCACGCCGGCGCGGGCGAGCCCGAAGGCCGCCCGCGCCGCAAGACCGCTCGCGGGCAAGGTCGTCGGGATCGACCCGGGCCACAACGGACGCAACTACAGCGATCCGTCGTTCATCAACCACACGATCTGGAACGGACGCGAGTCCGAGACGTGCGACACGACCGGCACCGAGACCGACGGCGGCTACACCGAGGCGCGCTTCAACTGGAACGTCGCTGGTTACCTGACCTCCGAGCTCGAGGCCGAGGGCGCCAGGGTCGTCCTGACGAGGCATTCAAACGACGGCGTCGGGCCATGCGTAACGACCCGCGCGCAGATCATCGACCGGGCGCGGGCCAACGTCGCGATCGATATCCACGGCGACGGAGGCCCGCCGGACGGCCGAGGGTTTGCGATTCTGCTGCCGGTCGCCGACGGACCCAACGATCGCGTGATCGCCCCGTCGCGGCGCTTCGCGCTCGACCTGCGGGCACGGTTCGCGGCAGGCACGGGGATGCCGGACAGCACCTATGACGGCGTCGACGGGCTCGAGTCCCGAAACGATCTCGCCGGGTTGAACCTGACGACGGTCCCAAAGGTGCTGATCGAGTGCGGGAACATGCGCAACGCGACCGACGCCGCGCTGCTCGCGAACGCAAGCTGGCAGCGAAGGGCCGCGTCCGCGATGGCGCGGGCGATCACCGAGTTCCTCACGGCCCACTGACGGCCAGGAGGTGTGGCCCCAGGTCGCGGATGTTCGCGATGCCGCAGAGCGCGAGCGTCAACTCGAGGTCGCCGAGCAGGCACCGCACGACGTGAGTGACGCCCGCCTCGCCGGCCAAGGCGAGTCCGCATACGAACGGTCTGCCGAGAAGT
Organism: uncultured Solirubrobacterales bacterium; assembly: GCA_963805095.1. Lineage (GTDB taxonomy): Bacteria > Actinomycetota > Thermoleophilia > Solirubrobacterales > Solirubrobacteraceae > Palsa-465. Next base: position 533,768 of record CAWDSW010000002.1, on the reverse strand, counting down.
ACTGCCTCGGCGCCGAGCGCCAACGCCTTGATCGCGTCGGAGCCCGAGCGGATGCCGCCGTCAAACAGAACCGGCACGCGATTATCGACGGCGTCGACGATCGCCGGCAATGCATCGAGCGAGGCGATCGCGCCGTCGACCTGGCGGCCGCCATGGTTGGAGCACACGATCGCCGCAACCCCGCGTGAGACCGCCTCGTGGGCGTCGTCGGGGTGCTGAACCCCTTTCACGACGATCGGTAGCGAGGTCAGCTCGCGCAACCGATCGAGGTCGTCCCAGGTCAGCGCCGGCTGTGAGCGCAGCCGGTGATAGAGCACGTCGGCGGCAGCGGGATCCTCCTCGGGCGGTCGCGACAGATTCGCCCTGAAGGCCGGGTCCGAGAAGAAGATCTGACTGCCGACCCCCTGGACGTCGAGCGGGCCGGCGAGTGTCATGTCAAGCGGTCGCCAGCCCACTGTGAAGCAGTCGACGGTTACTACGATCGCGCTGTAGCCGGCCCGCTCGACGCGCCTGACGAAGCTGTTGAGGATCTCGTCATCGGCGGGCCAATAGAGCTGGAACCAGCGGCTGCCGGTGCCCGCCGCCTCGGCGATCCGCTCGGGTGTGAAGCTCGAGCGCGCGCTCGCGATCACCGGGATCCCGAGTGCTGCTGCGGCACGGGCGCTGGCCAGCTCGCCGTCGGCCTGGATCAGCGCCTGGCCGCCGACCGGTGCCAGCAGCACCGGAGCCGGCAGAACCTCCTCGAGGATCCGGCAGCTCAGCTCGATCGTCGAGACGTCGCGCAGGACGCGCGGCACCAACCGAATTCGCTGGAACGCCAGGCGGTTGGCAAGGATCGTCTCGCCCGTGCTGGCGCCACCGAACACGTGAGCGGACGCGACCTCGTTGAGGACCTGGCCCGCGGCCTGCTCGAGCTCGAGCGGATCGACTGGCAGCACGTCCTGATCACCGGCTCGGAGCCGCTCGTAAAGAACCTCGCGGTACGTCGAGAATGCCACCGAGGCCGGCCCCGGCCTGGCCTAAGCCAGCCTCACTAGAGGCCGCGCGGGTGTAGAACCAGGTTGAAGGACGCGAGGTAGGAGGAGTTCATGTTGCTGACTCGATGCACGTCGCCCGCGCCGCCGTCGGCGCTCGAGCCGCCGCTCTCCCACCACTGACCGTTGATGTCGATGATCACGTGATCCGAGGCGAGGCCGCCACCGTCGGTCCGGTCGAACACCGTGATCCACCGGCCCGGGCCGGAGATGATGCCGTTCTGCAGCGGCAACGACTGGGTCGAGACCGGCTGCGAGAGGTAGCCGCCGGCATGTAGCACCTGGGACACGAACCCAGAGCAGTCATAACCCGTCGCCATCTCCCAGCTCGAGTGCCCGCCGCCCCAGACGTAGGGCATGCCGTTCAGCAACCCCGCCATCGTGCGCATCGCCTCCACCCGATTCCCAGCGTTGGCACCGGGCTTCATGCCCTGCTGGTCGATCTGCTGGGCGACCGACAGCACCTCCTGGACGTACCAGGTCGCGTGGTTATACGCGAAGATCGCCTGTGGGAGGTCCCGATGGGCGCCGTTCGCAACGAGGTAACGCGCGGCCGAGAAGATCGCGTCCCGCGGATTCCATGGGTTGGCCGCAATGTGAGCCATCACGTGGCCGCGAATGTCGATCGACTCGCCGTACTCCCGCCAGGTGCCAGGCATGAATTGCATCCAGCCCATCGCGCCCGCCGATGAGTAGTTCACGTCCGCGCCGTAGCCCGTCTCAACGTAATTGATCGCCGCCAGCACCGGCCACGGAAGCCCGTAGCGGCGGGCGGCGGCCTTGTAGATCCGGACCAGGTACTTGGGCGGTTCGCTTAGTTTGCCGACCAGCTGCGCGTAGCGCTGCACCTGGGTCGGGGTGAACGGGTTCGACATCGCCGAACCGCCCCACTGGGTCGAGTTCGGCACGGTGACCGGTGTGAACGAGACGACGTTCGGCGAGACGTAAACGGGCTTGTGGCCCGAGCCCGTGGCGTTCAGGCTGTCGTTGCTGCGCTGGTTCGTCGGGTGGCCGGTCGTGCAGCTCGACGCTTTGTGCGCCGGCCTGCCGGCGATCCGGTACAGCTGCAGCGTTGCCGGCGGACAGCGGTCCGCCTTCGCCGAGCGCTGGGCCTTCTTGGAGTGCTCGGCCACCGCGTTGTCCACATGGACCGCGGATTTGTGTCGCGACGGGCTCTTGGGGTGCGACTTCGAGCTCGCGCTCGAGTCGGAGCTGGGCTTCTCGCTCTTTCCTGAGCCGCTGTTCGTCGGGGTGTAACTGCTGGGTACAGGCTCGATCGTCTTGACCTTGATTGGCCGCGGAGTCGTCGCGACCTTCGTCGGCTTCGTCTCGGACGGCGCGGTCGTTTCGGTCGGCGTTGTCGTATCGGTCGTGGGCGTCGCCGAAGTGTCGGTCGGTGTCGTCGACGTATCGGTCGGCGTTGTTGAGGTGTCCGTCGACGTTGTCGACGTGTCCGTCGGCGTTGTCGACGTGTCCGTCGGCGGTGGCGTCGTCGTGGTGCCGGTCGGCGTCGTGGTCGTGTCGGTCGGCGGTGGCGTCGTCGTGGTGCCGGTCGGCGTCGTCGTCGTGTCGGTCGGCGGTGGCGTCGTCGTGGTGCCGGTCGGCGTCGTCGTCGTGTCGGTCGGCGGTGGCGTCGTCGTGGTGCCGGTCGGCGTCGTCGTGGTGTCCGTCGGCGGTGGCGTCGTCGTTGTGCCCGTTGGGGCGGTAGTCGTGTCCGTCGGTGGCGTGGCGCCGGTGTCCGTCGGGTCGGTGGTCGTCGTCGTCGTGCCGGTCGGGTCAGTCGTTGCCGTCGCCGAGGCATCGGAAGCAGTAGCGGTGGTCGCCGTCGTCGCGCTTGTGGTGCTCGCCGCGCTGGTGGAAGTCGTTGGCGTCGAAGCGGACGTGGGCAGCGCGCTGGTGTCGGCCAGCGACGCCGCCGGGCTGATCATCAGCGCCGCAGTGCTGACGACCGCGGCCGATGCCAACACGCCGGCCGTGCGGCGGCGGCCGGCGACCGGCGCCCGCTCGACCACCGACGGGACCGGCACTGGAAGTTCGAGCGCGGACCGTCCCTCGCCGAGCAGCTTGAAGGTCGCGCGCGGATCCTCCACAAGCGCGGGCGGCACGGAGAAGGTGACGGTCCAGCGAAGCGCGGCGCGAGTACCGGGGCGGAGCGAGCCAAACCGCTCAACGCTCGCCTTGGTTGGGCGGAACGCAGTGGCGATCTCGCCGCGACGCACCACCAGCGAAGCCTGTTTTGGCGATCGGGCGCGAGCGCGCAGCTCGCCGACGAGCGTCAGTCGCACGACCCGCCCGGCATCTTCGCGCTGGAACGAGCGCACCCGGAGCCAAGGGACTAATTCCAGCGGCGGCGGGGCGATGGGTTCTGCGACGACGTCGGGCGCAAGGTCACGCCCGTGCAATGGATCAACGACTCCCATGCTTTCTCGTGCTCAGATTTCGGTGGTTTGCAGTGATCGCAGGGCGGGAAGGCTATCCTCGTCACCGCCGACCGCAGGTCGATCCCAGAGGCCAACGCGCGGCGCTGGATCTCGCCGGGGGCGGATTCCAGCACACATCACGGATGTTTGACGGCTCGTGCGCCGAGTACGGATTCGCACGTCGTTCGCAGACAACCTTTCCACGACGATCTCAACAGGGGCGGTGGCGCAAAGTTTCGGACTCCAACGAATGTGTTGACTCCGTCGGCCCACCCCCGGAGACCGGCGCAGAGCGTTGCAGGCTACCGCAAACCCCTCGGACCATTTTCGACAGGCGACCGCGTGCATGCGTTCGTGCATCTGATCGGTAGACCCTTGATGCCCTCATGCGGCGCTGGCCAGGCGCGCTAGCTCGTCCTCGCTCGTCCACGCTCCGACCGAGGCTCGAACAACCCGGTGAGTCGGAATGCTCCGAAGGACCATCCCGAGCTCCCGCAGGCGATCGACGTCGGCTTCGGCGTCGATCGTCTCCCAGGAGACCAGCGTCGAGTTGCCGCGCGGGAGCACGGTTTTGCCGCGCTCGCGCAGCAGCTGCGAGAGTCGTTGGGCGAGCGCCGATGCGCGCTCATGCACCCACCCCCAGCCGGCTTCCCCCAGCACGTTCAGGGATGCCAGCGCCCAAACGCTGCGTACTGCGGGGGGGAAGCCGTGATCGAGTCGCGGAGCCCCGTCTGACAATCCCGACCCCAGGCAATCGACGTGGTCGCTCAGCGTCCCGTATCCCGGCCACGGTGGCTCCAGCTCGTCGAGCCGCTCGGGCTTGACCCACAGGCAGCCGCTGCCGTCGGGACCGCACAACCACTTCTGGCCGGAAGCGGCGTAGAAGTCACAACCCAGCGAATGCACGTCGACCGGAACCGCTCCGAGTGCCTGGGCAGCGTCGAGCAACAGCGGGACTCCGGTCGCCTTGACCGCAGCGACATCGACCACGCCGCCGCCGACCCAGGAGACGTGTGAGCACGCAACCAGACGCGTCCGCGGTCCCACCTCGGCCGCGATCTCCTCGAACGGGACCGTCCGGATCGTCACGCCCCGGACCACGCGCGCGCGCCGCAACGGCGCCAGCAGTCCCGGATGCTCCTGGTCGGTCGTCAGAATCTCGTCGCCGCCGCCCAGCGCCAGCCCCCCGATCACGGTGTTGATCCCGTCGGTCGTCGAGCCCGTCAGCGCGACTTCGTCCGCCTCAGCTCCAAGCACGTCCGCGTAGCCGGCCCTGAGATTCGCGGCGAGGGCCCGGGTCCGCTCGAAGTACGCCGGTCCGGCCCGGCCCCGCTCGGTGTCCTCGAGGATCTGCGCGCGGGCTGCGTTGGCGGCAGCCTCCGGGATTGGGCCGTCGGTGCCGGCGTTCAGATACGCGTGACGCGTGAACACGGGGAATTGCTGACGAAAGGCGGTCGGGTCGGTCATCAGCGTCGTGTCGCCAGATCTCGCTTGAGCACCTTGCCGGTTGGATTGCGCGGAAGCTCGTCACAGAACTCGACGTCCCGTGGCACCTTGTAGCCGGCGAGGTTCGCGCGCACGTAATCCCGGACCTGTTCAGCAGTCAGCGCGGTACCAGAGCGCAGCACCACGAAGACCCGTAGCCGCTGGCCGAAGCGGTCGTCGTCGACACCGATCGCGGCGACCTCCAAGATCGCCGTGTGGCCGCCGAGCAGCTCCTCGACCTCGGCCGGATAGACGTTCTCCCCTCCCGAGATGATCATCTCATCATCGCGGCCGTCGATGTACAGCCGCCCTTCGCTGTCGAAGTGCCCGACGTCTCCTGAGGACATGAGCTCTCCGAGTCGCTCCTTGTCGCCGCCTCCGGTGTAGCCCTCGAACTGGATCGCGCTGCCCACGAAGACCCGTCCGGTCCCGCCGGGCGGCAGCTCGTGGCCGGAGTCATCGAGGACCTTCACGACCGCGCCGCGCACGACCTTGCCGACGCTGTTGGGAGCGATAGCCAGATCCGCCGGGGTGGCGATCGTCGCGAACGCGATCTCGGTCGAGCCGTAGAGGTTGTAGAGGACCCCGCCGAACATCTCGGTCGCGCGACGACAGAGGTCGGCGCCCAGCTGCGAGCCGCTGACATAGATGATCCGCAGCTTCGAGAAGTCCCGCCTGCCGGCCGGATCGTTGTCGAGCGCGACCATCCGCTGCAGCATCACCGGCACGACGACCATCGTGTCGACGCTGTGACGCTCGACGCTCTCGAGCACCGCCGACGGATCGAAGCGCCGCTGCAACACGATCGTCGCGCCGAGTCCGACCGCCAACAGCAACTGGGTGAATCCGAGCGCGTGGAACAGCGGGGCGCACAACTGGGTGACACCGCGTGCCCGGAACGGAACCCGGCTGAGCGGACCGCCGACGGGCGCCAGGGAAGCCGGCACCTCGCGGTCGGCGCCCTTGGGGGCGCCGGTGGTGCCGCTGGTCAGGATCACGAGCCGCGCGTTGCGCCGTGGCGGGGGCGGGGGCGTGGTCGGCGCCGAGGCGATCAGCGCCGCGAGCGTGTCGGGGCCTTCCTCGCGGGTGTCGAGCCACGCCCGCCAGCGTCCGAGGCGCGGCGTCAGATCATCGAAGATCTGCTCCGTACTCCTCGTCGTAGACGAGCATCTCGGCGCCTTCGCGATCGAGGACCTCGCGAATCTGTGGGCCTGAGAAGCCGGTGTTCATCAGCAGGATCCGGGCGCCGCACTTGGCGGCCGCAAACACCGCCTCCAGGAAGCCCGCATGGTTGCGGATCAGCACCGCGATCGAATCGCCGGGCTGCATGCCGTCGCGGAGCCAGGCGTTGGCCAGGGCGTTGACACGGTCGTCGAGCTCGCGATATGTGATCGAGCCGCCCTCGTCGATCACCGCGGTGCGCTCGGGATGGCGAGCCGCCGCGACGACCGGAGCGCCGCCGAGCATTCCGAACCGCTTGAGCCCGAGAACCACGTCGGCGGTCGTCCTCGGGCTGTCGATCCCGAGCAAGCCACTGCGAAAGCACAGCCGCAGGTAATAGGCCTCGTTGCCTACACGCCGCCCAAAGCGCTGGATGGCGGCGACGGTCGGAAGTGCACGCACGGCAGGCAAACGGTACTGCCAAGCGCCAGAAATCGAGCGTCAGGTACGCCTGCGCCGGGCTACGCCGAGGACTCTAGGTGCCGTGAACGACGGCGGCGGTCCCGATCCCCGCGCTGTCCACGACCATGCAGAAGGTCTTCTGGCACGAGATCGAGCTCCACTGCGCCGCCGAGTCCGTGCGGATCGCCGCGCCACCGGCCCAAGCGCCGGTTTGCGGCGAGCTCGTCGTGTAGGCGTGATCGAAGCCGTCGACGGCGACGCAGAAGCCGATGCTGGGGCACCCGACGGAATCGACGAGCCCGGCGCCGATGACCGGCGGGGTGCCCGTGACGGCGGTGGTGATCCAGCTCGTCAGACCGCCGGTCGGCTTGGCCGTCACGTCAGAGAGCCCGATCGAGCTGTTGCCATAGCCGACCGCGACGCACATCGTCGCCGCCGGGCAGGAGACCGAAGCCAGCAGGCCGCCTGCGGTCGGGCCGCCGGTCGCGTGCCAGGCGGAAGCGCCGCCGGCCGGGCTGGTGGAGTAGTAGTGCTGGCTGCCCGCCGCGAGGCAGAGCGTCGTGGCGAGGCAGGTAACGTTGGCGAGCGTCCCACCGAGGGAACTGCTGCTGCCGATCGTGGCCGCGACCCAAGCCTTCGGACCGGCGGTCGGGTGCGTCGAGGCGACGACGTTGCCCTGGGGCGCTCCGTCGGTCGCGACGCAAAGCGGCGGGATCGCCGGCGTCGACCCGGTCGTGGTGGGGGCTGTCGTGGTCGTCGCGGCGCTCGTACTCGTCGCGACCGTGCAGCTGATCGACGTCAGGCCGGCGGGGCCTCCGCCCGGCGCCACGGCGGTGTCGATCCGGACGGGCTTGCTCCACTTCTTGCGGCCACCGGTCGGCGTGGTGGTCCAGATCATCCTGCCGGCGTCATCGACAGCGGCGCAGAAGGTCGTGGTCGGACACGAAATACTCGTCAGCGAGTGGTTGAGGTCAGCCGCTCGCCAGATGCCAGTTTCCCGTGCCCATTGGCGCCGTTGACGAAAGCACCCGTCCCGATTGGTCGACCGCGACGCAGAGCTTGACGGATGGACAGGCAATGGAGTTGAGCCCGCCAAAGTTCGACCGCTCAATCCTGATCGGCTTGCGCCACTTGATCGAGATCTTCGAAGTCGTCGTCGTCGTGCCGGTCGTGCCGGGGACGGTCGTCGTGGGGGTGGTCTTGGTCGCCGGCGCGGTCTTGGCCGGCGGCGTCTTGACCGCGAGCGCTGCCGCAGGCAGCGCGGCCCCGGCGAGCAGCATCCCGGTTAGCGCGAGGGCGCGAGCACCCCGCAAGATCGGTGAGCGGCGTTCTTGCAGAGGGGTATTTCTAGCAGCAGTTCGCGGCGAATCAGTATCCACGGGCGCTGAAACCCGTGGCTGGGCGAAAGGTTGCGGTCGCCCTCTGCAGCGCCGGCTGCTTCGCAGGCGTCGCCCTGGCCCGCAGGACTCTAAGGAAGCTCGAGACCAATCGCGTCGGCCGCCGTGTTGGTCGCGTCGATCAGCTGGTCGAGCGGCCCTTGCAGCGCCTGCATGCTGTCTGCCGGCCCCTGGCGCATCGCGTCGCGATAGCGCCCACGTAGCGGCGGCAGCGCTCGGCGTGCGCCGTCGCCGTGGCGCAGCTGATCGGCGATCAGCCCGAGCGATTCGTCGAGCGCCGAGGCGAGGTCCGCGAGCGCCGGCAGCGGTCGCGGCTCTGCGGTCTCGTCGGACTCGAGCCTCAGCTCGTGGACCCCGTAGACGATGCGTCGCATCGCTTGCAGCGTGGTTGTGGCGACGTTTGGGTCCGGTCCCCCTCGCGGCGGCTCGGAGCGGGCCAAGGTGACGGCTGCCTCCGCGTCGGTCCAGGCCGTCCGGGCGCGGCGGGCGAGCGGACGCAGGCGGGCATCGGCCGGTCTGCGCCCGCTGACCAGACCCCCGAGCACGGGCCACAGGTAGTCCCGCTGCGCATCTACGGCCCCAGCCAGCAACCGACCTGTCGAGGTGCCCGACCAGGTCGGCCACACTGCATATGCGATCAGCCCGATTGTCGCTCCGACCGCCGTGTCGATCCCACGATCGAGCGCGAGCGTCGCAGATGCCGGGGCGATCGCATGCAACAGGAACACGATCACCGCCGTCAGCCCGGCGACCCCGGCGGCAAAGCTCGCGCCGAAGACCGCGAAGGTCCCAAACGCGAGCACGCCGACGACTGCGACGATCCCCCAGCCCCCGGGGTCGATCGCATCCGCGATCAAGGTCGCGATCACGACGCCGGCCAAGGTTCCGAGCGCCCGCTCGGCGCCGCGGGTGAAGGTCGCCCCGAAGCTCGGCCGGAGCACGGTTGCCGCCGCGACTACGGCCCAGTAGCCGCGCGGCAGCCCCAGCCGCTGGACCAGCAGCTCGGTGCCGGCGACCACGACCGCCAGCCGCAGCGCGTGGCGTCCGGCCGGGCTGTGCAACGACGCGGACTCCCAGATCCGCGCGACGTCGGACGCGACGGCCCGAGCGGTCCGGCCGCCGCCGCGGCTGGGGCGCCCGTAGAGCCAACCGCTGCGGCCGGCGCGGCCTGCCGCCGCGGCGAGCCTGGCGGCGGCGGTCACCTGGCCGGCCAGCGCCGCGATCCTGAAGTCGACCCTTGACACGAGCGCCTCGTCGGCATTGGGAGCGGCGAGGGCCGAACGCGCGGCGCCCCAGTCGCCCAGCGCTTCGCCACTCGCCTCCAGCTCTGAGACCTGATCCCGCTTGCCGGCCACGGCGCGGCCGATCAGTGACAACAGCTCGACGACCTGGTTCAGGGCCTCCGCAATCCGCGGCTGGAGCTCCGTCGCGGCTTCGGGGTCGGTGCGGCGCAACTGCGTGACGGCGGATCCGAGGACCAGCAGCTCGAGCCGGATCCGTCGGCCCTCGGCCACCAGGTTCGCGAGCGTGGCCAGCTCCTGATCGGCGAACAACGCCGGCGCCGACAGCAACCGCTCGGCGGTCTCGAGCGCACTCGCGGCCGCGACGCCGGAGCCGAGAATCGATCCGGCCAGCTCCGACAGACGCTGGTAGGCGGTGGCCACTCCCGCCCGCTGGCGGCGCCAGGCGAACGGCACGGCGACGATCAACGCGAATGCGATCTGGCAGGCGCCGCCGGCGAGCACCAGGCCGGCGCCTGTGAGGGCCGTCCCGAGCGGCTCGGGAAAGCGGCCGAAGACGATGAACGCGATCAGCGCCTGCGTTCCAGGCACCGTGCCGCGACGCCCTAACGCGGTTGCGGCACCGGCGACGAGGCAGAACAGCGCCAGGACTGTCAGGTGCAGCCACGGCCAACGGCCGGTCAGGCTGCCGCATAGGCTCGCGACCGCGAGCGCCGCAGCGGCCGCGCTCATCGTCCCGATCGGCGGCACCAAGGGCCCGCCGGCGCGCCACGCGACCCCGACCAGCATCGCTCCAACCCCCATTGTGACGGCGGCCGTGGGCGAGCCAACGGCGGTCCCGAGCGCCAGCATGCCGGCCACCGGGATCGCCGCCACGACCCCGGCTCGCAACGACACGCGTCCGCGCTCCACGACCGCCGCCTGCCGAACCGCCTGGCTGACCACGGCGGAAGTGAGGACCGGCTCGGCCGAGTCGGTCACGAGCTCAACGCCTCACGGCATCAGCACGATCTTCCCCAGTGGATGCTCCTCGGCCAGCGCCCGGTACGCCTCGCGAACCTCGCCGAGCGGGTATGTGGCGGCGATCGGCACCTCGAGCTGGCCGTCGGCGGCGAGGCCCGCCAGCTCACCGAGGACGGCAGCGGATGCAGCCGCCGCCGATCCGTCGCCCTTGACGCCATACTTCTGAACTGCGCCGAAATCGGCGATCGTGTCGATCCGCTCGGGGGCCACACCGAGTTCCAGCGCGAGCGCGACGTAGCCCTCGCCCGAAGTGTCGAGCATCGCGTCCAGCCGACCATCCCGCGCCGAGCGCAGCCGCTCCTCAATCCCCTCGCCGTAGGGAACCCAGACGATTCCGTGGCTCGCGAGCCACTCGCTGTGGCGCTCACTGGCGATCCCGATCACCGCGGCCCCAGCGTGCTGGGCGAGCTGAACGGCGATCGAGCCGACGCCGCCGGTCGCCCCGGCGACCACGACTACGTCTTCGGGCCCGGCCGCGACGGCGCGGGCCATCGCGTAGGCGGTGGTTCCCACCACGAACAGTGAGCCCGCCACTTCCCACGGGACCGCGGGCGGTCGGGCGACCGCGTTCGCCGCCTGTACGAGCACCAGCTCGGCGTGGCTCGCACGGTTGTCCGTGAAGCCGATCACCTCGTCGCCCGGCGCAAACTCGCTGACGCCCGGACCGACCTCTTCGACCACTCCGGCCAGGTCGCTGCCCTCGCCGGACGGGAATGTCGCCGGAAAGATGTCGTGCAAAAGGCCCTCACGAATCTTCGCCTCGCCGGGGTTGATCCCGGCTGCCCTGACAGCCACCAGCAATTCGCCGTCGCCTGGCGCCGGCCGCGGGACCTCGACGACGTCCAGGACATCGATCCCGCCGTAGTGGTCGAACCTGACTGCGCGTGGCATTTAGCTCCCCCAAATTCGAGACTTTGCCGATTACTGCTGGACCTTAATCCTCGGCCCGCTCGGCGGTGATCAGCTCGCGAGCCTCGAACCCGGCGGCACCGGCGATCAACAACGCCACCACCCGGTCTGCCCACCACCAGCCAAACGCCGCATTCAACAGCAGCCCGACCAACGCGAAGAACGCCGTGCCGGCGCCGATCGCGCTGAGCGTACTGTCGCCGCGAAGCGCATGGCTCCCGAGCGCGATCGCGGTCACCCGCTTGGCGTAGGCGAGCGGGCTGAGCACGCAGACGGTGACCGCCGACGTCACCACGGCCAGCGGCGAGCTTCCGGGGTGACTGCCCTGGATCAGCGCGTTTACCGACTCGTAGGTCAGCAGTACGCCGATCACCGCCAGCGCGATGGCGACGACGACTGCGGCCCGGTCCTCGACCTGGTGTGCCCGATGGGGATCGGAACGTTCGACCCGGAACCGCCAGATCAGAACGATCGAACCGGACACATCGGCGAGTACCGACAGGCCCGCCGCCAGCACGCCGAGACTGTGATCCGCGAGCCCGGCGCCGACCGAAACCGATCCAGCGATGATGCCGAATCCGACCGACAGCCACGAGAGCCGGAGGGCGCGCTCAAGCAAGGCGCTGCGCTTCATCGGCGCTTCAGCCTAGTGTCCTGAGCGGCTCACGCCAGAAAGGACCCGGAGGAACCGGCCGGCGCGATCCGACAGAATCTCTACGCGGAGCGGTAACGAAGCCCGTCGAGCGCGATCGCGACGAAGCGATCGAGCTGGCCCGGTTCGTTGGTTGGGATCTTCGCCAGCCCGAGCAGGATCTGGACGATCTCCTCGACCGTGACGTCCGCGCGCAGAACGTGTTCGGCCTGAGCTCGCTCGACGATCGGCCGCCCCGAGTCGTGAAGCGCCCTGCGGCAGACGCTGAACAGCTCCGCACCTCGATCGATGAACTCGAGCAGCTCCTGAGCGAGCGCCTGCTTGGTGACCATGTATCGCTGGAGCCTGTCGACCCACCCGACCAGCGCCTCCCAGGGAGGCAGTTGCTGCAGCTCGGCAGTCGACGAGGCGAGCGCCTCGACCTCGTCGACGTAGACCGCTTCCAGCAGCTGCTGGCGAGTGGGAAAGTGCCGGTATAGCGTTCCGATCCCGACGCCCGCCCGCCGCGCGATCTCTTCAAGCGAGGTGGCGGTACCGCCCTCGGCGAAGGCCTGGCGCGCGGCCATCAACACCTTGTCGTAGTTCCGCTGCGCATCGGCCCGCATGGGCCTGCGCTTCAGCGTCGTCTGGGGTGTGGATGTTGCCGACATGTTGCCCACCGCAAGCATAGTCGCTTGACAAACCGGAGGGAGCCTCCGTATATTAGGTGGAGGCTGGCTCCAGTTAGTTTCGGAGACGCCCTCCAGTTTATCCGATCTCAACCGTGCTCTCCACATTGCTCTCCACATTGCTCTCGACCCGGAATCGACCCCGCAGATCAAGTCGCAGACCGACGTGGCCGTCGCTGAACGGCCACAGCTCCGACGGGGTCATGCCACACACGAAGGGACTCCTCTTGACGGACACATCCACCACTGATCGCCGGCGCTGGCTGGCGCTCGCGATCGTCTGCATGGCGCAGCTGATGATCGTGCTCGACACGACGATCGTGAATGTCGCGCTGCCGGCGATCCAACATGACCTCCATTTCACCCAGGGCAATCTGACCTGGGTGATCAACGCATTCCTCGTTACCTTCGGCAGCTTCCTGCTGCTGGCCGGCCGGCTCGGAGACCTGATCGGGCGCCGATCGGTCTTCCTCGCGGGAGTGCTCATATTCACCTTCGCCTCGGCGCTCTGCGGAATCGCGCCCAACCAGGGCATTCTGATCGGCGCCCGCTTCCTCCAGGGCGTTGGTGCTGCCGCTCAGGGATCGGTGATCCTCGCGATCATCGTCACCGAGTTCCCGCAGCCATCCGAGCGCGCCCGCGCGATGGGCGCCTACGTCTTCACGGCCGTCGCCGGCGGATCGCTCGGCCTACTGGCCGGCGGCGTCCTCACCGAGGCGCTCAGTTGGCACTGGATCTTCTTTGTCAACCTCCCGATCGGGGCCGCGACGTTTGCGCTCGGCCAGCGGCTGATCCCGCGGGATAAGGGTCTCGGCCTCGACAACGGTGTCGACTGGCTCGGTTCGGTGCTCGTGACCACGTCGCTGGGCATCGCCGTCTACGCGATCGTGTCGGCGACCAGCCACGGCTGGGGCTCGGCTCAGGTGCTCGGCTTCGGCGCCGTCGCGGTCGCGCTGATGGCCGCGTTCCTGGCGGTCGAGTCGAGGATCGAGAACCCGATCATGCCGCTGAGGATCCTCCGGCTGCGCGGCCTGATCGGCGCCAGCGCCGTGCGCGGCTTCCTCGTCACCGGCATGTACTCGACGTTCTTCCTCGGGACCCTGTACATGGAGCACGTGCTCCACTACGGGGCGCTCCAGACCGGACTGGCGTTCCTCCCCTGGACGCTCACGGTCGCGGCGCTGTCGTTGGGGATCGCGGCTCGCCTGGTGGCGCGGTTCGGGCCGCGGCGGGTGCTGGTCTTCGGAATGCTGGTGGTGATGGGCGGGCTGACCACGTTCCACTCGGTGGGCCCCCACACCAGCTTCTTCCCGACGATCTTCGTCGCGTGCTTCCTGATCGGCCTCGGGATCGGCAGCGCGTTCATGCCGCTGTTGACGATCGCGATGGCCGACGTGCCGCCGGCCGACGCCGGCCTCGGCTCTGGGATCACGAACGTCTCCCAGCAGGTCGCCGGCGCGCTCGGGCTCGCGCTGCTGAGCACGATCGCCACCAACCACACCAAGGGGCTGTTGGCGACCCACCATTCGCTCGTGACCTCTCTGCTCGCGGGCTACCACGTCGCGTTCCTGGTCGGCGTGGGCGCGGTCGGGATCGGGCTATTGGTGGCGCTGGTGGTGCTGCGCACCCCGGAGCCCGCCAAGGTCGAGCCTGCAGACGAGCTGCATTCGATCGAGCTGGTGGCCGAGCCGGCCCTGGTCGAGGAGCCGATCGCCGCCTGAAAGAAGCGTCGGTTCGGTGCTCCTGGTCTAACGGGACCAGGAGCACCGCCACACCGTTCCTCAGCGTTAATCTCAGAGCCATGAACGTGCAACTGTTGTGGTGGGAGGGCTGTCCCTCCACCGAGACCGCCCGCACGCTGGTGCGCGAGACATTGGACGATCTCGGACACGGCGACGTCGAGATCGAGATGCTCGAGATCGAGACCGAGGAGCAGGCGCAGCGACAGCATTTCCGAGGTTCACCGACTATTCTGATTGATAAGGTGGACTTGGTGCAGATGCTCGATGCCGAGCCGGAGGGGGCGGGTTCCGACGCGGAGTTCGCCCTTACCTGCCGCCTGTATCGCCGGCGCGACGGCCGGATCTCGCCGACTCCCGATCCGGCCGACGTTCGTCAGGCACTGATCCACGCCGCGCAACGGCGCCAAAACCAGAGGAGCGAATGAATGACACCGACTTCAGGAACGACCGCCGGTCTCGCCCTCGGCGACACCGCTCCAAGCTATGAGCTCCGCGACACGGCTGGGCAGACGTGGTCGCTGGTCGGCGCCGAGGAGGCGCCGGCCACCGTCGTCGTGTTCACCTGCAACCACTGCCCCTACGCGCTGGCATGGCACGATCGGATCGGCGATGCCGCCAGAGAGTACGCGAGCCGGGGTGTGCGGTTCCTCGCGATCAACCCCAACGATGGCGACAGGTATCCGCGCGATTCATACGAGGCGATGCAGCGGCGTGTGGCGGCCGAAGACTGGCCGATGCCCTATCTCCACGACGCCCAGCAGGAGGTGGCACGCGCGTTCGGAGCCAAGACGACGCCCAGATCTGTTCGTGCTCGACGCCGCAGGGGTGCTGCGCTATCGCGGCGCGCCCGACGCCGACCACGACGATCCGAGTCTGCGCGCTCAGTGGCTGCGCGACGCACTCGACGCGGTGCTCGCCGGAGCGGTTCCCGACCGAGCCTCGACGCAGCCGGTTGGGTGCTCGATCAAGTGGAAGCCGTAGCGCGTTAGGACGCTTTCTGCGGCTCTGGCGGCCTTGCCGGCTCAGTCGCCGACGCCGAGCCCCCAGCCGCCGTCGATCACGATCTCCTGGCCAGTGACGTAGTCGGATGCCGGCGATGCAAGGAACAGGGCGAGCGCCTTGATGTCGTCGGGGAAGCCGACGCGATGCATCGGAATGTCCTTGGCGATCGCCGCCTGCTCGGTCGTATCGTGGGCGTGGCCGCCACCGATGTTGGTGACGAAAAACCCTGGCGCGATGGCGTTGACGGTGACCCCGTCGGCGGCGAGTTCGAGGGCGATCGTGCGCATGAAATGCCTGGCGCCCGCCTTCGCGGTCATGTAGGACGCACCGATCACCGGCTCGACCTTGGTCGCCGCCAGCGAGGTCGTGATGATGATCCGCCCGAAGCGCCGGGGGCGCATGTGCCGAGCAGCGGCGCGCGCGGTCGCAAACACGCCGTTCAAATTGATCTCGATCACGCGGTCCCAGCGATCGTCGCTGTAGCGCTCGAGCGCCCCCTCCTCAACGCGGGGCCGGTCAGTGCCGGGGTGGATGGACCAAGTTCCGAACGGGCCGATCCCGGGGTCGATGCCGGCGTTGGCAAACGCGACGTCGAGCCGGCCGTAATCGTCGGCGGCTTGGTCGATCGCGTGGTCGAGCGCGGCGCGGTCGGTCACATCGGCCACCGCCCCCCGCACGTCGAGCCCGTCGCTCTGCAGCCGCGAGGCCTGGGTCTGCAGCTCTTCGCCGTCGACGTCGATCAGCGTCACGCGAGCGCCGTGCGACGCCAGCACCTCGCCGTATGCGAGCCCGAGCCCACTGGCGCCGCCGGTCACGACGACGCCGAAGCCCGTCACGTCGAATCGCTGCGATACGTTCACGGCCTCTCTCTCCCTGCTGTGTGTGAGGCGCGAGCCTATCGTGCGGACGCAGCGGGATCAGGGGGCCGGGCCGACGTAGCTGGCCCGCGGCCGGAACCGCAGTCTGTGCGGATACTCCTCGAGCGCGTGGGCGATCAGCCCGACGATTCGGGCGCAGGTGAAGATCGTCGCCGCCGAACCTCGCCGCAGCCCCATCGCTTGGCAGATCGCGGCGAGCGCGAAGTCGACGTTTGGCGCCGGCAACCGAAGCGCCTCGGCGGCGGACAGGGTCGCCGCGACGACCGAGACGGGCTCGGCCCAATCCGTGATCGAGGGCAGACGGTCGAGGAGTTGCGCGGCTCGGGGGTCACGATCCCGGTAGACGCGATGACCAAAGCCGGGAACGCCGCCGGCCAGCAGCCGGCGTTCGAGCACCGCGAACGCGGCCTCGGGTGAATCGATCTCCGCCAGCAGGGCTTCGACCGCGAGCGATGCGCCGCCGTGGAGCGCTCCGCCGAGCGGACCAAGACCCGCCAGGACGACGCGGTAGGGGTCGGCCCATGCGCTCGCGGCGACCCGCGCGGCGAGCGTCGACGCCGCCAGCTCGTGGTCGGCGAGCAGCACCAGCGCCGCGTTCAGCGCTGCGACCTGCGCGGAACGGGCCCGGGCGCCGTCGTCACGCAGCGCCCGCCACAGCCGCGGGGCGGCGGCGCGCTGCGCCGTCGTCTGCATCCGCTCTCGGTCGAGGATCGCAAGCACGCCGGCGAGGATCTGCGCCCCAGCTCGCCTGACTGCCTCCGGACGCCTGTCGGCACGGCGCCGGTCGGCGGCGCCGAGCGCTGCCACCACGACCGGGATCGCATCGACACCGGCGACCTCCCGCGGTAGCGCCGCCCGCACCGCGCGGATAAGCCGGCTGCTGTCGGCGTCGAGCTCCCACGGCGCCATCGGATCGCCGTCCCACAGCAGTCCCGCCACGTCCTCGAAGCTGCGATACCGCGCGAGCTCGATCACGTCGCGCCCTCGGTAGAACAGCCTGCCGTCGGGGTCCAGCGCGGTCAGCTCGGTTTCGATGACGACCTCGAGCGCGTCAGAGCGGTTCTGGTGGCGCGCGCGCCCAGCGAGACGCTCAACCGCATCTGCATCGAACAGCGATCGGCGATGGCCGCTGGACGCATGGCGCTCCAGCAGTCCGCGGCTGACGTATGCGTAGACGGTCTGGGGCTTGACTCCAAGCCGCCTGGCGACCTCGGGTATTGTGAGGAGCCGATTCATGTTGACACGATCAACGTTGACAGATCATCTGTCAGCGGGTCGAATTCCACAAGCATGGTTTGTGAAATTCGACCCGCACCGGATGGCCTCGAGGGCGTTGTGGCATTCGCCACCGAGATCGCCGAGCCAGATCGCGACGGCGGCTCGCTGCGCTATCGAGGCGTGGACGTCGAGGAGTTGGTCGGCGCGGTGCCGTTCGAGCGCGTCTGGGGCCTGCTGGTCGACGACCGGCCCGAGTGTCCGCTGGCGCCCGCTGAAGCGGCGCCATTGCCGCTTCGGACGCGCGATCCGCGCGTCGACCTGCAAGCGGCGATCGCCAGCCTGGCGCCGCTCTGGGGTCTGGCGCCGTTGGTCGACCTGACGATCGCCGGTGCGCGCGAGGAGCTTGCGCGGGTCGCGGCGGCGGTGATCTCCTTCGCCGCACAGTCGGCCCGCGGCGACGAGTTGCCGGCGGTCCCACAGGCAACGATCGACGCCGGCCGCACGCTGGCCGAACGGTTTCTCCTGGCCTGGCGCGGGGAGGCCGATCCGACTGCCGCGGCGGCGATCGACGCCTACTGGATCACGGCCGCCGAGCACGGAATGAACGCCTCGACGTTCACCGCCAGGGTGATCGCATCGACCGGCGCCGATGTCGCCGCGGCTCTGAGCGGGGCGGTCGGCGCCCTGTCGGGGCCCCTGCACGGAGGCGCCCCCGCCCGGGTGCTGCAGATGCTCGACGCCGTCGAGCGCTCCGGGGACCCCGACGCCTACGTGGCCGGGCTGCTCGCTCGCGGCGAGCGGATCATGGGATTCGGCCACCGCGTGTATCGCGCCGAGGACCCGCGCGCCAGAGCGCTTCGTCGGATCGCTGAGCAGTTCGATTCCCCGCGAGTGGAGATCGCGCAGGAGCTCGAGCGCGCCGCGCTGGTCGCGCTCGCCGAGCACAAGCCCGACCGGGTGCTCGCGACCAACGTCGAGTTCTGGTCGGCCGTCATTCTCGACCACGCCGGCGTACCGCAGGGTCTGTTCACACCGCTGTTCGCGTGTGCGCGGACCGCCGGATGGTCGGCCCACATCATCGAGCAGCGCCGCACCGGCCGCCTGGTCCGGCCATCGGCGCTGTACGTCGGGCGTCGGCCCCGGCCGCTGGCCTCCGTGCGGGGCGAATAATTCCCCCCTGGAAATTATTCGCGCCCGCACGGGGCTCTGGGCGACGCGTAAGAGGCTTAAGAGGTGACCGCCGACAGAGTCGGCGCTGCGCCCACCGGGCCGTCATCGAGGATCGGCGCGAGCCAGCGCTTGGCCTCGTGACAGCGGCCAGCCCTTGCGGGCCGCATAGTCCTCGAGCTGGTCTGAGCCGATCTTGCCGACGCCGAAGTACCGCGCCGCCGGGTGCGCGAAGTACAGGCCACAGACGGACGAGCCCGGGAGCATCGCGAAGCTGTCAGTGAGCTCGATCCCGGTGGCTGACGGGACGTCAAGCAGCTGAAAGATCGTTCCCTTCTCGGTGTGATCGGGCTGGCAGCCATAGCCGGGCGCTGGGCGGATCCCCTGGTAGCGCTCGGCGATCAGCTCGGCGCCCGTCAGCTGCTCGTCGAAGGCGTAGCCCCAGAGCTCGGTTCGCAGCAGACGGTGCATGCGCTCGGCGAAGGCCTCCGCGAGGCGGTCGCACAGGGCGGCGAACAGGATCGCGTTGTAGTCGTCGCTCGGCGTCCTTGAAGCGCTCGGCCCGGGCCGGCTCGCCGTGGCCGGTGGTCACTGCGAACGCCCCGATATGGTCCGCAACGCCGCTGTCAAGCGGAGCGATGAAGTCGGCCAGCGCGAGATTCGGGTGCGCCGGGTCGCGAGCGAGCTGCTGGCGAAGGGTGTGCAGCGTCGCCAGCTCCTGCCCGCGTCCCTCGTCGGCATAGACGGCGACGTCGTCGCCGATGCTGTTCGCCGGCCAGATTCCGACGACCGCCTGTGCCGTGACCCAGCGCTCTTCGACGATCCGAGCCAGCATCGCCTGCGCGTCGGCGTAGAGCGACCGCGCGACCTCGCCGTGACGCTCGTCGTCGAGGATCCGCGGGAAGGTGCCCTTCAGCTCCCAGGTGCGGAAGAACGGCGTCCAGTCGATGTACGGGACGAGGTCGCCGAGGTCGTGGTCGGCGAACGACCTGGTGCCGAGGAGGTGGGGCGCGGGCGGTACGGTCGCCGGCCAGTCGACCGCAAGCCGGTTCTCGCGCGATTGCTGCAGCGAGCTCCGGCGTCCTCCATCGCGGCGGCCGCGACGCTGGACGATCTCCTGGTACTCATCCTTGACGCCGGCCACCAGGACGCGGCGCTGCTCGTCGTCGAGCAGCGCGCTTGCGACCCCGACCGCCCTCGACGCGTCGGGAACGTACACGGTCTGGCCGCGGTTGTAGCAGGGGTCGATCTTGACGGCCGTGTGGACCTTGCTGGTGGTGGCGCCGCCAATCAGCAGCGGCAGCTCGAGCCCGCGCCGCTCCAGTTCGGTCGCGACCGTGCACATCTCGTCGAGCGATGGCGTGATCAGGCCCGACAGCCCGATGATGTCGGCGTCGCGCTCGACAGCAGCGTCGATGATCTCGTGGGCCGGGACCATCACGCCGAGGTCGATCACGTCGAAGCCATTGCAGGCGAGCACCACCCCGACGATGTTCTTGCCGATGTCGTGGACGTCGCCCTTGACCGTCGCCAGCACGATCCGGCCGGCGCCGCGCGAGTCGCGCCGCCCGGCCTCGATGTACGGCTCGAGGTGCGCGACCGCCTGCTTCATCACGCGAGCCGACTTGACCACCTGGGGAAGGAACATCTTGCCCTGGCCGAACAGATCCCCGACCACGTTCATCCCGTCCATCAGCGGTCCCTCGATCACCTCGAGCGGAGCATCCGCCTCGAGTCTCGCCTGCTCGGTGTCTTCGACGATGAACTCGTTGATGCCGTTGACCAGCGCGTGGGTGAGCCGCTCGCCGACCGGCAGCTCGCGCCACCCGAGGTCGGGTTCGTGGCGGACCTGCGTCGCGTCGCGGTAGCGTTCGGCGATCTCAAGCAGCCGCTCGGTGCCATCGGGGCGGCGGTTGAGGATCACGTCCTCGATCCGGTCGCGCAGCTCGGAGTCGATCTCCTCGTAGCGGGCCGAGCTGGCCGGCGTTGACGATCGCCATGTCGAGCCCGGCGGCGATCGCGTGGTAGAGAAAGACCGCGTGCATCGCCTCCCTGACAGCGGATCGTTGCCGCGGAACGAGAATGACACGTTCGAAACGCCGCCGCGAGACGCGGGTGCCCGGGCAGCCGCTCCTTGATCCGCCAGACCGCCTCGATGAACGCCGCGGCGTAGTCGTCGTGCTCGGCGATTCCGGTCGCGACCGCGAAGATGTTGGGGTCGAAGATGATGTCCTCGGGGTCGAAGCCGGCGCGCTGGGTCAGCAGATCGTGGGCGCGCTCGCAGATCGCGACCTTGCGCTCGACGGTCTCGGCCTGACCCTGCTCGTCGAACGCCATCACCACGACCGCCGCGCCGTATCGGCGGACCTTGCGCGCCACCTGAAGGAACGGCTCCTCGCCCTCCTTGAGGCTGATCGAGTTGACGATCGCCTTGCCCTGGACGCATTTCAAGCCCGGCCTCGATCACGCTCCACTTCGACGAGTCGATCATCACCGGGACGCGTGCGATGTCCGGCTCGGCGGCGACCAGCCGCAGGAACGTCGTCATCGCCTGCTCGCCGTCGAGCAGGCCGTCGTCCATGTTGACGTCGATGATCTGGGCGCCGTCCTCGATCTGCGAGCGCGCGACCCCGAGCGCCGTCTCGTAGTCGCCCTCGAGGATCAGCCGCTTGAACCGCGCCGAGCCGCACACGTTCGTGCGCTCGCCGATGTGGATGAACGTCGCCTTGGTGGCCTCTTGCGCGCTCGTGCGCTCAACGGTAGCGGTCATCTGAGACCGCCCTCACGCTGCGGCGAAAGGCTCGAGCCCGGCCAAGCCGCAGCGTCGGCTTCAACTCCGGCACCGGGCGCGGCGGCACGTCCGCCGACCGCGTCGGCGATCGCACGGATGTGCGGCGGGCGTCGTCCCGCAGCAGCCGCCGACGACGTTGACGAGCCCCGCCTGCGCCCATTCGCGCAAGCTGACGGCTGACGACGTCCGGGCCCTCATCGTACTCGCCGAGCTCGTTCGGCAGCCCTGCGTTCGGATACGCCGAGACGAGCGTGTCGGCGGCCAGGGCGAGCTCCGCCAGGAACGGCCGCATCGACTCGGCGCCGAAGCGCGCAATTGAGCCCTACGGCGAACGGCTCGGCGTGGCGGACAGACGATCCAGAAAGCGTCGACCGTCTGACCCGACAGGGTCCGTCCGGAGAGGTCGGCGATCGTGCCCGAGATCCAGATCGGCAGCGGCGTGCGGCCCTCGTCCTCGAGGTCGAGGATCGCCTTCAGGGCGGCCTTGGCGTTCAGCGTGTCGAACACGGTCTCCACGAGGAACAGGTCGACGCCGCCGTCGTAGAGGGCGATCGCCTGCTGCCGATAAGCGTCGTAGACCTGGTCGAAGTCGACCGCTCGAGCGCCGGGGTCGTTGACGTCAGCCGACATCGACAGCGTCCGGTTGGTCGGCCCGATCGAGCCGGCCACCCAGCGCGGCCGCGACGGATCGACCGCCGTGAAGCGGTCCGCTGCCTCACGGGCGAGCCTGGCGGCGGCGACGTTCAGCTCCGAGACGATCTCCTGCATCCCGTAGTCGGATTGGGCGATCGTCGTCGCTGTGAAGGTGTTGGTCGAGGCGATATCGGCGCCGGCGCCGAGGTAGGCGTAGAGCAGTTCGGTGATCACGGCCGGGCGCGTCAGGCACAGCATGTCCATGTCGCCACGCAGCGGATGCGAGTGATCGGCGAAGCGATCGCCGCGGAAGTCCTCCTCGGTCAGCCGGAGCTCCTGGATCTTCGCGCCCCAGGAACCGTCGAGCACGAGAATCCGCTCGGCGGCCGCCTCGTGCAGCGCCTCGATCCGCGCGATTCGTGCGAACTCGCCATTCATGCCGCTGCCCTCGTTTCGCGTTCGGCCGGTCGGAGCTGGAGCAGCCGACAGATCGCCGGCACAACGCCGTAGTTGTTGAGCGTGTAGAAGTGGAACTCCTCGAAGCCCTCGTTACCGAGTTGACCGACCTGCTCGGCGACGACGATCGCCGCGAGGTTCATCCGCGTCTGAGGATCGTCCTCGAGTCCAGCGAAACGGGCCTCCAGCCAGCTCGGGATGTCGACTCCGATGCGGCTCGCCATCCGTACGACGCCGGCGAAATTGGTCGCCGGCATGATCCCCGGCACCAGCGTCACCGCAATCCCCGCGCGATCGATCTGGTCACGCAGCCTCACGATAGCCTCGGTGTCGAAGCAGAACTGGGTGATCGCGCGGGTCGCGCCCGCGTCCACCTTGCGCGCGAGCCAATCGAGATCCTTGGCGAGAGACCGCGAATCGGGGTGCGGCTCGGGGTAGGCGGCGACGCTGATCTCGAACGGGGCGACTCGGCGCGCCGCCTCGATCAGCTCGATGGAGCTCGTGTAGCCGCCCGGATGCAGCCTGAACGGAGCGCCCTTCGGCATGTCCCCGCGGAGGGCGACGATGTGCTCGACTCCGGTCTCCCAGTAGCCCGCGATCGCCTCGTCGACCTCGTGACGCGGTCGCCCGACACACGTCAGATGACCGGCGACCTGCAGGCTCGTACCAGTGGCGATCTCACGCAGCACGCCGATCGTCGCCCCGACGCCGCTGCCGCCTGCGCCACAGGTGACCGACACGAAGGTCGGATCGAGAGGCGCCAACCGGTCGAGCGCCGACCACAACTGCTGCTCGGCCTCGGGCGTCTTCGGCGGGAACAGCTCAAACGACACGGATGACATCAGCGATCTCCCCCTGTTGTGTTCGCCTGGCCGGCGGAGTGGGCCCGCAGCAGCCACAGGCGCACGGTCAGCTGCTCGTCCGGCCGGGCCGGCGGCAGCGATCGGTCGCTCTCGATCTCGAGGCCTGCAGCGCTCGCCCAATCCGCCACCTCGCGGTCGCTGATCCCCAGATGCCGGTGACCGTGGACCTCGCGCAACTGATCGAGCCCATGGCTGGCGAAGTCGGCGATCAGCAGCCGCCCGCCGGGCCGCAGCAACCGCGAGGCGTCGATCACCGCGCCGCCCGGATCGTCGAGCAGGTGCAGCACGTGGTGCATCACCGCCACGTCGAAGCTCGCCGCCTCAAATGGCGGGCGGTGCAGATCCCCGTGGCGAACCGAGGCCTGCGACAGCTGAGCCTCCCCCAGCGAAGCCCGCGCCAGCAGCAGCATGTCGTGATCCAGATCGAGGCCGACGCTGCGTTCACTGTGCGGCGCCAACAGCTCGAGGATCCGCCCGGTGCCGGTCCCGATGTCCAGAAGCCTGCCGATCGGACCCTCGCCGACGAGCAACTCCAGCATCGACCGCTCAACCTCGGACTCGGGTACGTGCAGATCCCGGAGCGCGTCCAGCTCTGCCGCGTGAGCGTCTCGGTAGGCGGCAGCGGCCTGGGCCCGCGCATGTAGAACGCGTTCGAGCGCCGCTAGGTCCGCCCCGAAGGTTGGATCCGCCGGAGGTAGCAGCTCAGCCAGGTGCCGAGCCAGCGCCGCGCTCGGCTGACCGTCAGCGACCCGGTAGTAGACGAACGCGCCCTCGGGCGCGCGCTCCAGGACCCCAGCGTCGACAAGCAGGCGCAGATGGCGGCTGACGCGCGGCTGGCTCTGCCCGATTACCTGAGTGATCTCAGTCACGGTGAGGTCCACCTGGCTCAGCAGCGCCGCCAGCCGAAGCCGCGTCGGCTCGGCGATCGCGCGAAGAGTGCCGATGAAGTCGGTGAAGGCCAGTTCGGCGCTGGCGATTGAAGGAGCCTGCTGTGCCATGCTCAAATTTATACCAATCGGACGTACGCATATAAAGATATCTGTATGTGCACTTGGTTAGTAAGGGTCAACGCGGATTCAACGCGCGAGGTGGCCTCCAACGTCCGCGCGACTTTCAGGATGTTGCGTGGCGGCCCGGGCGCGAGAGTTCGGCCATCGCAACCCGGGTGTGGCGGTCAGGGTCGGCGCGCCTCGCCCAGACGCCACTTCAGGAACCGGCGCTCGGGCTCGGTCGGCGCCAATTCCAGCGCTCTTTCGTACGCGTCCGCGGCGGCGGGCAGGTCCCCGGCGCGGCGCAGCAGGTCGGCACGGGTCGCCTCGAGCAGGTGGTAGCCGTCGAGCTCACCGACACCGGCCAGCTCGTTGACGATTTCGAGGCCGCCATCAGGATCGCCGGCCATTGCGACCGCCACCGCTTGGTTCAGCCGGACGACCGGCGATGGCATCAACTGCTCCAACAGCGAGTACAGCTCGGCGATCTCCGTCCAATCGGTCAGAGCCGCGTCTGGGGCCTGGGCGTGAAGCGCCGCGATCGCGGCCTGCACCTGGTAGGGCCCGATCGACCAGCGCGCCATCGCAGCCTCGAGAACGCGTGTCGCCTCCTCGATCTGCGCGCGATCCCATCGCTCCCGGTCCTGCTCTTCGAGGGTGATCAGGTCGCCGAGAGCGTCGACGCGTGCCGCCCGACGCGAGTGCTGCAACAGCATCAGCGCCAGCAGACCGGCGGCCTCTGGCTCGTCTCCCGTCAGCTCGCACAACGCCCGCGCCAGCCGGATCGCCTCATCGCAAAGCGATGAGCGGATCAGGCCATCTCCCGACGATGCCGCGTAGCCCTCGTTGAACAGCAGGTAGAGCACCGCCAGGACACCGTTGGTCCGCTCGGCGAGCAAGTGTCCCGGCGGCACCCGATAGGGGATCCCGGCCCCCGCGATCTTCGCCTTGGCCCGCGTCAGCCGCTTGGCCATCGTGGCCTCGGAGATCAGGAAGGCCCGGGCAATCTCGGCGGTCGTTAATCCCGCGAGCGTCCGCAAGGTCAGGGCCACCCGGCTCTCCAGCGGGATAGCCGGGTGACAACACGTGAACATCAGCCTGAGGCGATCGTCCTCGATCTCCTCGTTCTCGTCAGGTGGCTCGTCCATCTGCGCCTCCTGGTTTTCGGGGGGTCTGAGCGGGTCTCGCGATACCTGTTCCAGCAGCTCCGCTCCGCGTTTTGCCCGGCGCAGCCTGTCGAGCGCGCGGTTGCTCGCGACCGTCGTCAGCCACGCACCTGGTCGGCGTGGAATACCTTCAGCCTGCCAGCGCCGGGACGCTTCGACGAACGCCTCCTGAGCACACTCCTCGGCGAGGTCCCAGTCGCCGGTCCGGCGGATCAGGTTTGCGACGACCCGCCCCCATTCCTCGCGAAACGCGCTCGCCAGTGCGGCGTCAGCTGGGAGGCTCATCGCCAAGCGGGTCGTCGGCAAACGGTCTCACCTCGACCATGTGGAAGCGCGCGAGCGGGTGGGCGGCCGCAAACTGGATCGCCTCCTCGCGGCTGGTGCAATCGACCACGTCGATCCCGGCGATGAACTCCTTGGTGTCGACGAAGGGTCCGTCGGTGACCAGCGTCCTACCGTCCCTGACCCGAACCGTCGTGGCCGTGTCGGCGTGCTTCAGCGGGTGGCCAAAGACCTGGGCGCCGGTGTCCTCGCGCGCCTGCCTCCAGGCCAGACATTCGCTGACAATCGACTCCTCCTCGGCATCGGTGCCGGGGATGCCGTCGCTGCAGACCAGCAGCGCGTACCGACGCTGGCCGAGCGGTACCGAACGATCGAGGGGAACCGGATCCGCCCATGGCCCGGGCCCCTCGGCGAACGGCCAGGCATCCGCGAACGGCCGCACTTCGATCGTGTGAAACCACGACACCGGGTGCTTGGCCGCGATCTCGATCGCCTCGTCCAGATCGGCACAGTCGATTACATCGAAACCGCCGACCTGTTCCTTGGTCTCGACGAACGGGCCGTCGGTGACCAACGTTTTGCCGTCACGCACACGAACCGTCGCCGCGGTGGCCGGGTCGGCCAGCGCGTGTCCGCCGAGCCGCACGTCACGGGCCTGCTCGATCCAGGTTGGGACGGCCTCGCGCATTGTTGCCGTTTTGTCCGGGGTCGCCTCGCCGTCACCGCAGACGAACATCAGATACCGCACGCTGACCTCACTTTCGGTTGGTTCTACACCTACGACGAACGGCGTCGGTGCAAAAGGACAGCGGCTCTACATGGCCGCCGCGGGGGCGGCGGTCAGAGTGCGGAGCTCCGCCAGCGAATCGGCCATCACCTGCGGTAGGTCGGGCCCCTCGGCGTCCTCGACCCAGCGGGCAAAAGCCGTTCTGAAGACGGCGATTCCGGCTTCGGCCGCGAGCCTGGCCGTCGGATCGGCGACGCCACGCTGCCGCAGCGCGTCGGCGATCGCGGCCGACAGCAGGGCCATCTTGATCAGCTCGCGCTCCTGAAGATCCACGTTGGCCTCGATGATCCGCTGGCGCTGACGGGCGAAATCGCGACGCCCCTCGAGCATTTGGGCAAAGACATCGAGCGCGGCGCCGACGGCCTCGAGCGCGCCGGCCGAGTCGGGGGCTTCGACAACCGCCTCGGCGAGACTCGCCACGAGCAGCTCGGACCCGCTGAAGAGGACCTCGCGCTTGTCCGCGAAGTGCCGGAAGAACGTCCGCTCGGTCAGCCCCGCTCGCTTGGCGATCTCGGCGACCGTCGTCTCCTCAAAGCCGCGTTCTCCGTAAAGCTCCATCGCCGCCTGCTCGAGCCGACCGCGTGCATTTGGCTCCCATCTCATACTTGGAGCATATCGTTATGTCAGTGCCTGACATAAGACCCCCACGGGTCGAGTCGGGCCTCTGGGCTCGGTTTCAAGCTAGTGCCGGCAACCCGAAGCGAGCGGGAGCCTCCGGGTCGCGAAACGTGTTGATCTCGGCGATGAGGTCGCCGCGGAGGCTCAGCACGGTGACGCCGTACGGTTGGAACCGCCCGGAGGGGTCGGGCACATAGGCGCCCATCGCGACCTGGGCGTTGGCCGAGGTCGGCAGTAGCCGCCAGCGGCGGCCGCCGGACAGCGGGCCGGCCAGAAGCCCGGTCCCGATCGCGGCGCTGCCGCGGAACCAGCTTGCCGTTGGTGGCATCGCCATGGTCGCATCCTCGGCGAGCATCGCGACAATCGCGTCGACGTCCCCGTCCGCCCACGCGTCGACGTAGCGACTGACGATCGCGCGCAGCTGCCCGTCGCCCAGCGACCGCAGCGTCGTCGACTGGCTGCGCTCGGGCAGGCGCACATCGAGCGACGCGTGGGCACGTTGGAGCAGGCTGTAGACCGAAGTCGCCGTCGTTTCCAGGGCGGCGGCCACCTCCGCCCCGGAAAAGCCGAGCACGTCCCGCAGGATCAGGACGGCGCGCTGACGGGCCGGCAGATGCTGGAGCGCCGCGATGAACGCCAGCTCGATCGCCTCGCGTTGCAGGTAGCGAGCCTCGGGGCCGCCAAGTCCCTCATCGACACCCAATTCCGAGTCCGGATATGGCTCAACCCAGGTGGACTCCGCGAGCGGCGGGCCGAGCGGGGAGTGCGGGTCGGCCGGGGGCCCATAGTCGATCGGCAGCACCCGGACAGCGCGCCGCTCGATCATTCTCAGACAGACGTTCGTGGCGATCGTGTAGAGCCAGGAACGCAGCGAGCTGCGGCCTTGAAACCGCCGCATCCCGCGCCAGGCGTTCAGCAGGGTCTCTTGAACCGCGTCCTCGGCGTCCTGCACCGACCCGAGCATCCGGTAACAGTGCGCAAGCAGCTCACGCCGATGGGGCTCGAGCTGCTCGCGGAATGCTCCCTCGTCGGCGGTTATCGCTCTGGCTCCCACGGGCTCGGCATGGACGACGCCATTATTGGTCATCTTTTCCTGCCTTCCGGCCGTCACGCCGCAGCCGGGACAAGCGTCGCGTTCTGTCGCTCCATCTCCTTGACCGGGCTGCCGCGCCAGCTCTCGGCGAGGGTCTGGGAGAGCGGGTCGGGGAAGATCTCGTCCTCGCCTCGCTCGACCCCGTCGAAGATCGCGCGAGCGACCGATTCCGGGCTCGCCTTCGGGACCTGAAGATCGCGCGACATCTCGGTGTCGATCGGCCCGGCGAGGACGACGTGGACATCCACCCCCTTGGGCGCGAGCAGCGCCCGCACCGACTGCGACAGCCCCAGCGCGGCGGCCTTCGAGATCGAGTAGGACGGGATTATCGGCACCGCGGCGATGCCGGAGGTCGACAGGACGTTGACGATCGCGCCGCGGGAGTCGAGCAGCCGCGGCTGGAACGCCTGAATCAGCGCGTGGGGGCCGAAGAGGTTGACGTCGAGATGACGCTCGATCGTCGCGCGGTCGCTGAGATCGTCGTACAGCGCCAAGCCGGCGCTGTTGACGAGCACGTCGAGCGAGTCGACTATCTCGACGGCCGACTCGATGTCCTCGGTGCTGGTCACATCGAGCGTGAGCGGCGTGACGCGTGCGTCCTCGTCTGTGATCGGTTTGCGTGCGGCGGCGTACACCCGACTCGCGCCACGTCGCAGCGCCTCCGCCACGAGGGCCCGCCCGAGCCCGCGATTGCTACCGGTGATCAGGACCGACCTGTCTTCGAGATTGGTTCCGGTGCTGCCCATGTCCGCCTCCTTGTGATCGCTTGCGTATTCAGATACGCCAAGGAGCTGGTATCCATCGCCGCCTTTCGGGGCGGCGATGGACCGACATCGCGTAGCCTCCGTATCAAGATCGTCCCATCGAATGGACGGGATGTGCTTTGGTCCCAGCTGTGACCGTCCCACGCGCTTTGCATCCGTTGTCCGCAACTTGGAGGAGCCTGCCGCGATGACCTACTCGATCGTCGCTCGCGATCCGCAGTCAGGTGAGCTCGGAGTTGCTGTCCAGTCGCACTGGTTCTCGGTCGGGCCGATCGTTCCCTGGGCGCGTCCCGGGGTTGGCGCGGTCGCAACCCAAGCCAACGCCGACCCCTCCTACGGTCCACGGCTGCTCGACCTCCTGGCGAGCGGGCTCGACGCACCGAGCGCACTCGAGCAGCTCGTCGCCGCCGACAGCTTCGCCCACGGTCGCCAGGTCGCGGTCGTGGACGCCGCCGGGCGCGTCGCCGCCTTCACCGGCGGCGAGTGCATGACGTACGCCGGCGACGTCACCGGCGACGGGGTGTCCTGCCAGGCGAACATCATGGCCTCCGCGACTGTGTGGGGGGCGATGCTCGACGCGTTTGAGTCAACGCCGGAACGGCGTCTACAGGATCGCCTGCTGGCTGCGCTCGACGCCGCCGAGGCCGCGGGCGGTGATGTCCGCGGCCGCCAGTCAGCCGCGATCCTCGTGGTCCCAGCGGACGGCGAGCCCTGGGAGTCGACGGTATCGCTGAGGGTCGAGGACCACGGCGAGCCGCTGGTCGAACTTCGTCGCCTGATCGTGCTCCACGACGCCTACGTGCTCGCCGGCCAGGCCGACGCGCTCGTGGGCGCGCGCAGATACGAGGAGGCGTCAAAGCTCTACCGGGACGCAGCGGCGCTGGCACCCCAATCCGTCGAGCTGCGCTTCTGGGCGGGCCTCGGCGCCGCCCAGCTCGGAGACATCGGCACCGGGATCGCCGAGGTTGGCCAGGTGATCGAGGAATCGCCGGGATGGGGCGAACTGATCGCCCGGCTGCCCGAGGAGGTCATGCCATCGGTCTCCTCAGTCAGAACGGGGCTTCGGATCGACGCCGCCTGACCGGCGCGAGCGAGGCCCGACGGGCGCGAGCCCGACGGGCGCGAGGCCCGGCGGGAGCGAGGCGCAACAGGCGCCAACCCGCGAGCCTCAGCGATCCGAGACGCAGAGAACGGCGGGCTCGGAGACCAAGCAGCAACCCCGGCGACGAGCTGATTAGATTGAGAGTCTGTTAGGCGACTGTTGACGCCTGCTTTACGCGCGGTGTGACAAGCTGCGACGCTCCACATTACGGAGCCAGAGAATCTGCTGCGCGAGACGGCGGCCGAGCCTGGCCAATGTCCGCCCTCCAAACCGATGCACCACAGCGAGACCGCCGCCGCCAAGTGTCCGTGTACACAACGGTTGGCGCGGGCCGCAAGGCCCAGATCACCGGGCGTCGCCGGATGCCTCGCCCTGCTCCTCGGCGGCCTGATCCTGTCCGTGCCCGGCGCCGCGCAGGGCCAACGCGGCGCCCACAGGTCGGCTTCGGCGAAGGTGATTCAGACCACCGCCAGCCTCTCGAATGCGCTGACTGTCGAGGCCCCGCTGCGGTTCGCCGGCAGACCGCCGAAAGGTGCGAAGGTGATCGACGTCGACGCCTCGACCCGCTACCAGCGGATGCTCGGGTTCGGCGCGGCGATGACGGACTCCTCGGCGTGGCTGCTGCACGACGAGCTCACCCCCAAGCAGCGGTCCGCGACGATGCGGGCTCTGTTCTCGGAGTCCGGGATCGACCTCGACTATGTGCGGATCCCGATCGGAGCCTCCGACTACGTCGCGAATCGTGATCCGTACTCGTATGACGACCTGCCACGCGGGCACACCGACCCGGGGCTTGCGCACTTCTCGATCGCGCACGACAAGAGCTACATCCTGCCCGCGCTGCGCGGGATGCTCGCTGTCAACCGCCGCGTCTACACCCTCGCGAACCCGTGGTCTGCCCCTCCGTGGATGAAGTCAAACGGTGCTTTCGACAACAAGGGGTGGCGTGGGAACGTGCTGCCGAAGTTCTACCCGTCACTGGCCAAGTACTTCGTGAAGTTCATCGACGCCTACAGCCGAGCGGGGGTGCCGGTCGATGCGATCACCCCCATGAATGAGCCTGAGTCGCCGTCCAGGTGGCCGGGTACACATCTCACCGCCGACGACGACGCCGCCTTCGTGCCCGACGACCTGACCCCGGCGTTGCGCGATGCCGGATTGCACCCGGCGATCTACGGACCCGATCAAGGGCAACTCGAGGACGCCCAGAAGCTGTTCACTGGGCCCGCAGGAACGCAGCTAGCCGGAGCGGCGTTCCATTGCTATCACGGGACGATCGGCAAGATCAGCACCTTCCACGACCAGTTCCCCAAAGCGCCGGTCTTGGTCAACGAGTGCTCGCCCGGGATCATTTCCTACGCAACGGCGGAGGTGCCGATAGACGCTGCTCGCAACTGGGCGTCGGGCGTGCAGCTATGGAATCTCGCTCTGGACCGGAACGGCGGTCCGGTCGAGGGCAACAAGAGCTATGGATGCCCCCACTGCACCGGTGTCGTCACGGTCGACAAGACGACGCATTCGACGATCTACAACCGGAACTACTACGAGCTCGGCCAGACCAGCAAATACGTGAGGCCGGGCGCCGTGCGGATCTCCTCGACCCGCTTCGTGCACGACCTTCCTCACGGAGGCGTCAGCGCTGGCCTCGACGACGTCGCCTACCTGAATCCGGACGGGTCCAAGGTCCTCGTCGCGTACAACAACGCCCGCTCACCCGCCACGTTCGCGATCCACTGGCGAGGCAGGTTCCTCAGCTGGACGCTCGCCGCCGCGGCAACCGTCACGCTCGTCTGGCGCTGAGATCGTGCAGCCGGTGCAGATCTGAGGATCCTGGGGACTGCCGACACGTACCCGGCCTCGGGTGACGGGCGCGTCCGCAACTCTTTACGGCTGACGCCTTCGCTTCGCTCGCAGGATGAGGAGCCGGTCGACGCCGACCCCGAGCAGAAACGCAATGATGACCACGATGGTCAGGGGCGTCTGCCCGGTCGTAACGATCCAGTGGACTTTCACATCATCGAGGTTGAGCAGCGCAAACGCGGCGATCAGCGCGCCCAGTACCGTCGCGGCGACCAACCGCGTTCGTTCGCGACGGCCCGTCAGTCGCCCGGATGGGTGCGCCGTCTGGTCGGCGTCCCTAGCCTGCTCGGCCATACCTCACCGCGGCCGCTGACACGAACGGGTCCCCCGAGCGCCAAAGGCACGAGTTCCGGTTACGACTGCCCGGCGCCCCGAGCCAGCCCCCGATTCCAATGTCATTCGGATCCCTTCCGAGGTTGGCAACAGGTCGTTGGTTGCAACATAGCTGCGATTCCGTGACCCGTCCAGCGCCGACCTGCCGTCTGGTAGGCGTCGTGATCTCGTAAGCCGAAAGCGCCAGCGATCTGCACACGTTGGTAGGACGAAGTAGGGGCGCGATGGGCCCAGTTGACGTTCGGGAGTCGCGCCGCGTAGCAAGGCGACCGGGGGTGAAGCATCGTGATACGGGCTGACGGGTTGGCCGGTCGGGTCGGGGTACTCGGCCGCAGGAGGGATCGCGGCCGGCGGACGTCGTCGTTCGCAGTCGCAGCGGGGATGTCGGCACTGTGCGCGCTCGCGCTGGCAGGCCGTGCGACGGCGGATCCGGCGACGGCGCTGCCGTCCAACTGCACGCAGTCTGGGAACGCCGTGACGTGCGCATTCGGCTACACCGGCGGCGTGCAGAGGTGGACGGTGCCCGATGGGGTGACGAGCGCGACCTTCGACGTGCAGGGCGCCCAGGGCGGCGGCGTCGAGAGCTCTCCGGGCGTCAGCGTGACGACCGGCGGTCTGGGTGGCGAGGCGACGGATGAAATGGCAGTGCGTCCCGGTGCGGCCGTAACGCTCGTCGTCGGCGGCCAGGGCGGATTCGCACTCGGCTGCGGAGGCGATGTGGTGGGCGCTGGCGGCTTCAACGGCGGTGCACCCGGTGGCAACACTGGCCCAACATCCTGCCCTGGAGGCGGAGGCGGCGGCGCGTCCGATGTCCGCATCGGAGGAAACGTGGTGTCCGACCGGGTACTCGTCGCCGGCGGTGGCGGCGGCGCGGCGAACGCGCAATGCGTGTTGGGCGGCGAGTCCGACGGCGGCGCCGGCGGCGGCCTGATCGGTGGGTCCGGGAGCATCGGCAACGGGGGCTGCGGCAGCGCCATCGACGGCAGCGGCGGCAACCAGACCGGCACCAGCGGCAGCGGCCAACTCGGCGTCGGCAGCGCAGGCTCGGGCGCATTGCGCGGCGGCGGCGACGACGGCGGGGTGCCCGGTGGTGGTGGTGGCGGCGGCTATTACGGTGGCGGCGGCGGCGGAGACGACACGAGCGGCGGTGGCGGCAGCGGGTTCGGCCCCGCCGGGACGGCGTTCAACACCGGCGTTCGCTCGGGCAACGGCGCAATCACGGTCAGCTACACGGCGGCGCCGACGAGGAGGCACCCGTGCCGACACGGCAGCTGGCGGTCGTTCGACACCAGGTTCAACCATCCGTGCGCCTGCGGATGCTTCGCCGCGACCGGCGGCACGCGTCCGCGGTTCTAGTTCCGGACAAAGGGACCGTTGTGGAGCCCGCGTTCGACGGGCCCCATGGGTCGAGGAGCTGAGCGAGCGCGTTCGGTCGAGGCGCTATTTGCCAGGCGCGCGACTCGTGACTACCGTGCTTCAGTAGATGTCACGCTGCGAAGAACCAGACGAGGAGGAACGGACTGATGGCTGAACATGAAAAGGCAATCCTCGCCGGCGGCTGCTTTTGGGGCGTACAGGATCTGATCCGGAAGCTCGATGGCGTGATCAACACGCGCGTTGGCTACACCGGTGGCGACACACCCAACGCGACCTACCGCAACCACGGCTCGCACGCGGAGGCGATCGAGATCGTCTTCGACCCCGATCGCATCTCCTACCGGGACCTGCTCGAGTTCTTCTTTCAGATTCACGACCCGACGACGAAGAATCGTCAAGGCAACGACGTCGGCGCGAGCTATCGGTCGGCGATCTACTACGTCAATGACGAGCAACGTCGGACTGCGGAGGACACGATCGCGGACGTCGAGGCCTCCGGCTTGTGGCCCGGCAAGGTCGTGACGGAAGTGGAGCCCGCCGGACCGTTCTGGGAGGCGGAGCCCGAGCACCAGGACTACCTCGAGCGTTACCCCAACGGGTACACCTGCCACTTCGTCCGTCCTGGGTGGAAACTGCCTCGACGCGCCCAGGAGGTGGCGCACTGAGCGCGGGATCCCACGCGAGAGGACTGACTCTGGGGTGACGTGACTCGGGCGGCGATCTCGAGCGATCACGCCCCGGAGGCGATCGCGTGGCTGGCAAGCCCCCGGGCCAGCTTCTGAACCAGTCGAAGAAGTCCGTCACCCCTGCTGAGCGCTACCTCAAGTGCCGGTCAGGGCACGATCCGGTAGATCGCTCCGGCGGTGTCGTCGCTGACGTACAACGCGCCATCCGGGCCCGGAACGGCATCAACCGTACGTCCCCAGCGATCGCCGGTGGAGAGCTGGAAGCCGGTGATCAGCTTCCGCGCGGCGCCCAAGGTGTGGCGGCTGGGCTCCCAGGGCATCCAGAGGACCGCGGGCGCCCGGGGCGGCTCGCGATCCCAGGAGCCGTGGACTGCGACGACCGCGCCCGCGCGCCACTTTTCCGGGAGCCGACTGCCCCCGAGGAAGTGGAACCCCAGTGGAGCGCTGTGCGCAGGGAGCCCGAGATTCAGCGGCGGGAGCTTGCTGCAATCGAGGGACTGACCGCCGGGGTTGGTCTGCACGTCGAAATCGAACTTCAGGTTCTCGTATCGAAAGCGGGAGCGCTCAGCCCCGGCGTTGACGTCGGGATCCGGATTGCAGTAGGGCCAGCCGAGGTTGCGGCCAGCCGTCAGCTTTGCGATCTCGTCGGGCGGATGGTCGTCGACATACGCCGGGATCACCTTGCCATAGGCGTCCGAGTAGGTGCCATACGCCTTGTGGAAGGGGTAAGCAATGTCGTCACGATCGTTAATCGCCGCCCACAACGATCCGTCCGGAGCGAAGGACAGTCCGTCGCCGTTGCGAATGCCGGTCGCCCAGACGCGGATGCGTTTGCCACTCGGCGCGTACTCCATAATCGTGGCGTAGGGCGGGTTCGACGGCGGCGACGGCGAGGCGTTCGAGGTGCTGCCGACATCGAAGTAGAGGTTGTGATTGGGACCGACCACGAGGTTCTTGGCAGTGTGGTCATCGCCACTCGGCAGGTTCGGAATCAGCACTGTGCGTGCGCCCACGCGGTCGCCGAGCCAGACGTATCTATCGATCTCGTCGGTCTCGGCAACGTACAGGACCTCTTCCCCGCTGAGATCATCGAACGCCATTCCCTGCGGCTGATTCAGTCCGGAAACGACCACGCGTTGCGACGGGGGTGCGCTGCGATGCGAACTCGGCCTCAGCTCAACGATCTTGCCGGCAGTGGACTCGCTGACGAGCAGCGCTCCCTTCGGAGTCCACTGCTCAAGACGCGCATCGGGAACCAACGCCCAGACCTCAGCGGTCCAGCCGGTTGGAACGTTGAGCGTATGGTCCGTCGTGAACGCGCCGGCCCGATTTGCGTCCGGCACCCGCAGCGTCACAGGGACGGACGGCGCCATCATCGGCCTGATTGCCTGCCGTACGCGGACCGTCCGGTCAGCACTGGTAGAGCGGCGGTTCCCCGCGCTCGACGTGGCGACGCCGGTCAGGAGCGCCCCTAGGGACGCCGCCAGCAACAGCCAGCCCAGCCGCGTGCTCCTGATCGACACCAGTTCACCAAACCCGATCCAGCGTAAGGCGCTGGGGGCAGCCTCCTGCCCGCAAGTGTTCTGCCGGTGGGTCGGCTATCAGGCCCACCACCCGCCTCAGCTACTGCGGCGGACCACTGGCCAGCCTGACGCTAGTCGTGTGGCTCACGCGCGACTGATCGGTGTACTTGACCGAGACCCGAACGCCGGGCGTCTCGCGCAGGATCAGCGACCCAAGGGCGTTGGGCGTGGAGACGGAACGACCGTCTATGGCCGTGATGGTGTCGCCTGCCACAAGCCCGCCGGCCGCAGCGGGGGCGCCACGGGTGACCTCGGCAATCGTCGCGCCAGAGCGGGACAACCCGTGCGGCGCTTCGTCGCGGAGTGTGATCACCTCGACGCCGAGAAACGCGGTGCTGCCAACGTGAACGATGGTCGAGGCCTGGCCGGATTCAATCTTGCTGACGATCGCCAGTGCCCTATTGATCGGGATCGCGTAGCCGTGGACGGTGGCACCCGCCGAGAAGCGAGAGGACACTCCGGCCGCCGTGTCCATGGCGACGGCGTTACCGGCGCTGTCGAGGAGCGGCCCGCCGGAATCACCAGGCCGGAGGTTGGCGTTGGTCTCAACCAGCCCAACCAACGATTCGCTGCCGCCTTGATCATCGCTGACTGTGATCGAGCGCCCGAGAGCCGTCACCGTACCGGTGCTCGAGGTGGGTGAGCCCGTGCCGCCCGCGTTTCCGACCGCGGTCACGGCTTGGCCGACCTTCAGGCCCGATGAGCTGTCGGTGCCGATCGTCGTGAGATCCGTAGCACTGGTTGTCTGAAGCACCGCAACGTCGGCGGCCACGTCGTAGCCGACGACCTTCGCCACGTAGCTGTCACGGGTGCCGGGAACCACGACCCTGATCGACGTTGCCCCGCGGATCACATGGTTATTGGTCAATATCTCACCCGAGGAGGTCAAGACCATGCCGGTACCGGCCGCCCTACCACCCTGGTAGGCAAGGTTCGTGTTGATGACGACCACGCCCGTTCCGATCGGTGTTGACTGTGCCAACGCCGATCCAGCGGTAAGGGCCGCGATAGCGGATATCGCCACTGCGAGCACGGCGATCCGTGCGTGGAACCGCGAAAGCGGCTGAACCAAGCCGGCTCGTCTCCCAGGTAGCCATCTCATGATCCACTCCTTTGCGACTACTTTGGGCCGTGATGCAGTAGCCAGTGTCTGGGGGAATAGTGAGTCTGGCCTAAGGGTAGGCTGTGAGAACCGTGAGAGTGCCGCTAACCTCGCCGCCCTGGCGAAGCGGATTCTGGCAGTGCGGCGTCGGTCCGAGCAGCCGCGCAGAGTGGGCCGTTGCGCGGTGAACCGCCGCGCTTGGTCCCGGCGAAACACCGGAGACTGATCAACAGATCGCCGATCAGAGTGATCGAGACAACGGCGTTCAGCCGGTCCGGTGGTGATCAAAGCTCTGATTGAGCTGCTGGCCTGATCTCTCCCACCGGCGTGCGCGAGGTGCGCGGGTCCTCACGCGATGTCTTAGGGCGTCGCGGCCGTGGGCTGCCGGGTCGGGATGGACACGGTCGTGAACAGCGCGATCAGCGCGATCAGGGCGATGACCGAGAGGGAGGAACGGAGCGCGTCGATCCGTGCATCGGCGTTCTCTTTGACGATCTCGTCGGTGGTCGGTTTGGGGACGTCGGCCTTCTCGAGCGCTGTGCGGAGGTCCTTGTCCGATAGGAACGGGACGCCGCTGGCCAATTCGGTCTGCGCCTTGGATTTCAGATCGCTGGGTACGGCGGGATTGTTCTGAATACCGGCGATCAGTGAACTGGTGAGAGCGGCGATCAGGACCGCGCCGCTGAGCGCGGTGCCGATCGACGCGCCGAGGTTGGTGACGGTGTTCTGAAGTCCCCCGACCTCGCCCGACTGCTCGTCGGGGACCGACGAGACGGTCACGCTCCCGAGCTGCGAGGCGAGCGCGCCGATGCCGAGACCGGCCAACAGCATGGGCCAGGTCACGATGCCGGCGCCGGCGCCGGCGTCCAGCGCCCCGATCATGACGATCAACCCGGTGAACAGCAGCAGGAACCCGATCCGCACGACACGCTGCGGCGATACGTTGGGCCAGACCTTGGGGATGCCCGCAGCGGCCAGCAGCAGCGTGATCGACAGCGGCAGCAGACGAACGCCCGTATCGATCGCGGACAGCCCAAGCGCCACCGAGAGGAACAGCGGCACCGCAAAGAACAGGCCGGCCTGAAGGAGGTACTGAAAGAAGAACGCGGTGAGTCCGCCACGGAGGGTGCGGTTCAGGAGGATCGAGGGGTCTATCAGCGGTTCGGCGCCGCGCTGAAGCTGCCGCTTTTCCCAGGCGAAGAAGATCCAGACCACGAGCCCGCCACCAATCATGAGCCAGATCGCGGGCGAGAGCCCGAGCCAGCTCGGCGCCCCCGGCTTTGGTTGGACGAACCCCCATGATCCGGCTTTGAGAATTCCGAACACGATTAGACCCAGGCCGAGCGCCGACAGGCCGGTCCCGCCGAGGTCGAGTCGGGGCCGCGTATCGGGCGGAGCGTCCGCGATGCGACGCCCGACCGCGAGGATCGCCAACACGATCAGCACCTCGCCTACGAACACCCACCGCCACGAAGCGTAGGTGGTGAACAGCCCCCCGATCAGCGGCCCGGCCGCTACCGCGATCGCCCCCGCCGACGCGACCAGGCCGTACGCGCGCGGCCGCGCGGATGGGCCGAAGTTGGAGGCCACCAGCGCGACGATCGCAGGCAGAATCAGCGCCGCTCCGATCCCCTCGAGCACCGACCAGCCGACGATCAGCACGGTGAGGCTCTGGGAGATCGCGGTGATGAACGAACCGCAGCCATAGATCACGCAACCGATCCCGAAGGCGCGCTTGCGGCCGAGGATCTGGCCCAGCTTCCCACCGGTGATCATCAGCGACGCCATCACCAGCGTGTAGAACGTGATCGCGGTCTGGATCCCGGTCACCGTCGTCCCGACGTCCTTGGCGACGGTGGCGATCGACACGTTCATCACCGAGCTATCCAGCGTCATCAGAAACTGTCCCGAGGCCAGCGTCAGCAGCACTACCCCCGAGCCGCTCGATGCGCGTTCATCGGTCACCGACATGCCGGCACGAACCTAGGCACACCCTCTTCGCTCGGCCATCGAGGCCGGGATCCTACCCGCGGTCTCGTGATCGAAGCTGCCAGGCTTGCCCCCGGAGCTCGATCCCCCCGCCAGCACGCCACCTGGAGGATTGAGGGCGGGCTTAGCGAATGTTGAGCCAAACTTTCAATTGACACTGCCGTTGCGATTAATCGTCGACGCGGGGTCACCACACTCTGGAAGGTGGGTTTTATGTCTGTTCAAGCCGGGCCTTCACCGACGAGTTACTCGGACTATGAAGACGAGCGGGGGCAAGGCTGGGTCGTATTCGCGGCGGCGCTCCTGCTGACGATCGGGACACTCAACGTGATCGAGGGGATCAGCGCGATCAGCAGGGCGCACTTCTACGTCGCCAACGCGCATTACGTTTTCGGCGACCTGAGAGCGTGGGGATGGATCGTCCTGATCCTCGGCGCACTTCAGCTCCTCGTCGGTCTCGGCGTGCTCGCCAAGAACCAGTTCGCGCGCTGGACCGGCGTGGTCGTCCTGTGCGCGAATGCGCTCGCGCAGCTGCTGATGATCCCCGCTTACCCGTTCTGGTCGCTGGCGATCTTCGCGATCGACGTCCTCGCGCTCTACGGGCTGATCGCCTACGGCAAGCGAATCGCGGCAGCCTGATCGATTAAGGGTTTGGGCCGATCGGCGTAGCGTGGCGGCGGCGCTTGTGTTTGAGAACACTTGTGCCCCGCCTTTCGCTTCGGCGATACGCAGATCCCGGGGCGGATCGGCGTCGGCGCGCGAGTGATGCGAACCAGAGGACTGGCAGCCGTTTTCAAGTGATCGCTAGGCGATGACTGATTGGGGCATGCTCGTGACGATCGAGTGGCTGCGCCCACTTCAGGTCGCGGAACTCTGGCTCATGGAGCGACACGAATGCCTCGTCGCTTCATGACGGTTTCGATGACGGCAAGGTAGTCGAGCAGGCTGCGAGGGCTTGTGAATTGGTCGCGGACGCGCTCGCGTGCGTGCTGGCCGATCGTGGCGGCCCTCGGCCGGTCGACGAGCAGCGCGGTGATGGCCGCGCCGAACACCTCGAGGTCATGGGGGTCGTCGAGTAACACACCGCTTTCGCCGTCGACGATCTGGGACTGAATTCCCCCGATCCGCGATGCCACCACGGGTCGTGCCTTCCACATGGCCTCGGCCAC
Source organism: uncultured Solirubrobacterales bacterium (assembly GCA_963805095.1). Lineage (GTDB taxonomy): Bacteria > Actinomycetota > Thermoleophilia > Solirubrobacterales > Solirubrobacteraceae > Palsa-465. Next base: position 493,666 of record CAWDSW010000002.1, on the reverse strand, counting down.
GGTCAGCCCAAATCCTTCCGCCAAGCTCTTCTGGACGATGACCGTGGCATGGCGCTGCAGGGCATTGACGATCGTCGCGTTCTCCGCAGGGTCTTCCATCGGGAGGGCGGCGAGATGTATCCGGCTCCGTGCATGCGCCTCGAGGCTCTCGCGCAGAGCCTGCGTCTCGCTGAAGACGAGTCCGCCCTCAGGGTCGTCGGTCACCGAGGTCACCGCAGGCCCCGCGACGACGAGGTGGGCGTCCGTGCTCTCGGGCACGTGGTCCGCGAAGCCTCGGATCACCCCCACCGGGTCCTTTAGGGAATCCCACCGCGAGATCTGCACCACGATCGTGGTATCCGGCTCCAGCGGCCGGTCCTCGAACAGCTCGGCACGACGATCGACTCGGCCGGGCGTACCGTCCTGCCGCTGAAAAGTGCCGCCGCTCGCTTCGGTGGCGCCGGCGAATAGCCCAGAAGCCTTGAGAATGTCGAGCACGGCGTGCCGGTCGAGATCCTCGTTCTTGGGAGAGAAAACGTCGATCGAAGGCGGGATCACCACGGTCCGCTCGCGGTCGAGGTTCTCCCACGCAAACGACGATCGCGAGAACACGTAGGCGTCGGCCTCCGCGACATAGTCGTACAGGAACGCCCAAGCTTGGCGAGCCCGCTCGTGCGGGTCGTCGAGTCCCACGTGGCAGCGCCAGATGACCGCCGCGCCGGCTTCTCGCAGGCTGGCGATCAGGCCCGCCGGCTGTGGATCATGGACGATCGCGACGTCTCCCGGCCGCACCCGTTCAGAGATCTCTGCCGCGTTCGCGGACAGCGCCTGTGCGTAGATCTCACGGGCCTCCTGGCCCAAATCCCCGCCGTCGCCGACGTTGCCATGCAGCCAGTTGTGGATCCGCTTGGTGACGTCGAAAAACTCCGGCGGCGCTTCCATCACCAGCCAGCGAGCGTCAACCCCAGCCCCGCGAGCGTACGGAACGAGCGACTCCAAAAGCTCCGCGACGCCGCCTCCTCGGGCTGTCGAGTTGATGTTCCAGACCACGCGGCCAGCCAGCAGCTCACGGCCGCGCTGCATACCGCGCTCGAACTGCCCATAGCGCTCCGGCGCGAGAACCGAACGGAATCGCTCTGGGCTTGTGGAGGAAACCCCGACCTCGAACATTCCTCGCCCCCGTTGGAGTGACGCAGCGTCGTGCCGAAACACGAAGATAGCCGAACACGAGCTTCAGGTGCTGACGACGGTCGATCGGTCCCTGTTGTGACGGCCATGGGCTGTTGATCGCTCAGACGCCGACGGAGGCATGACCGGTGCGACCGTGACGCAGGCGGTCGGCGATGTGGCTCCGTCGTCGCTCCGGCGGCTGCGAGTCGACGGCGGGACGACGTTGAGTGCATCTCCGTTCGGTCCAGGACCGCAGCGTCGGACGATTGTCTGCTCGCGGCGATGAGTTCTGGCCAGCCGCCAGGTCTTACCTTTTTGGCGCATGAGTTCGATTCAGAGAGGAGTCATCGATGACATCGCCCGAGATCGGCACGCGTCAGCAGCGGGCAGCCGCGTACGGTCAACCTCGCGTTGCGGAGAAGGCCCTGACCCGCCGCGACGGCCAGCGCCGAACTCCTGCCCCGGCACGCGTAGGCTCCATTCGACCTCCGGCGGCAGCCTCACCGTGCATGTACCAAACATCCACCAGCTCTCACTCGGCGTCGACCGATGAACGGGATCCGGTCACTGTCGACCGTCGGCGCGATGCTGGTTGAGGCGAGGAGCTAGGGGTGACGGCTGTTGTTAGCGCGGAGTCGCTGACGAAGCGCTTTGGCCAGATCTCCGCGGTCGCGGACCTGTCGTTCGCGTTGGAAGCGGGGACGATCACGGGCTTTCTTGGGCCGAACGGTGCGGGGAAGACGACGACGCTTCGGATGGTGCTGGGCCTGGCGACCCCGACGAGTGGGCGAGCGCTCGTGTTCGACCGCCCTTACGCCGAGCTGGAGCGTCCGGCGTTGCGGATCGGCGCGGTTCTGGAGGCAACCGATTTTCATCCCGGCCGCTCGGGCCGCGATCACCTGCGGATGCTCGGGCGCGCTGTTGAGGTTGCTGACTCGCGCGCGGATGAGGTGCTGCGTTTGGTGGAGTTGGGCGACGCGGCAAGACGGCGCGTGAAGGGGTATTCGTTGGGGATGCGCCAGCGGCTCGGGCTCGCGGCGGCTCTGCTCGGTGACCCGGAGCTGCTGATTCTCGACGAGCCGGCCAACGGCCTTGATCCCGAAGGTGTCCGCTGGCTGCGCGACTTCCTGCGCAGGCTCGCGTCCGAGGGCCGCACGGTACTTGTTTCAAGCCATGTTCTGGCGGAGGTGGCGCAGACCGTCGACCAGGTGCTGATCATCAGTCGCGGGCGGCTCGTGATCGAGTCCTCGCTGGCGGAGCTGACCGCGCGCGCCGGCGGCGCGGTCCGTGTCCGCGGCGCCGATCCTCAGCGGCTCGCCACCGCGCTGCACGCCGAGGACCTCAAGGTCACGACCGGCGCCGACGGCGTGCTGCTGGTGCACGGCGCATCGAGCGAACGGGTCGGTGAGATCGCATTCGCCGCCGGCGTCCCGGTTCACGAGCTGATGACCGACGGCGGCTCGCTTGAGGAGATCTTCCTCGAACTGACGACCGAGACGCCGGCATGATCCCGCAGACCAGGGCAGAGCTTTTGAAGATTCGCTCGACCCGCACCACGATCGGGCTGCTCCTCGGGATGGTCGCGCTGATCCTGCTGTTCACACTGCTCACCGGGCTACTGACCCACCCACCCGGGCTGATGGGCACGGAGAACCAACGTGAGCTGCTGAGCCTCGGGAGCCTCGCAGGCGTGTTCGCGGCGCTCGCGGGCATCCTGCTCGTGACCAGCGAGTACCGCTACGGCACGATCCGCCCGACCGTTCTGTTCAACCCGGCGCGTTCACAGGTCCTCACCGCCAAGTTCGTCGCCGGCGCCCTCGCGGGGATCGCATTCGGGGTCCTCGGCGAAGCGATCGGCTGGGCGATCGGCTCCGCAGTCCTCGATGGGCGTGGCATCACGATCGTGCTCAGCAGCAGCGACGTCCTGCTACTCGCGCTCGGAGGGCTCGCCGGCGTGGCGCTATGGGGAGCGATCGGCACCGCCCTCGGCGCGATCATCCACAACCAAGTCGGCGCCGTCATCACCCTGCTCGCCTGGGGATTCGTCGTCGACAACCTCCTATTCGGCCTCGTCCCCTCCGTTGGCCGGTTCACACCGACACGCGCGTCCGACGCGCTGATGGGCCTGCGGATGCACCATCTCCTCTCACCAGCCGCCGGGGCGATCATCTTGATCGCATGGGCCGTCGCGCTCGGCGTCATCGGCATAGCCATAACCGCCCGACGGGATATCAACTGAGACCACAGACCGGCACTGCGACATCACGGCACCAACCGATCAGCCGTCGATGTCGGCACCCAACCGTTACGCGGCCAACGAGCAGACTCTAAGCGAGCGCTTTCGTCGTACGGCACGACAGGTCCGTGCGATCGCAACGGCGCGACATAGCGGTGTCTCGCGAGCAATGGCCGCTCCAGCTCTCGCGACGGTCGCGATTGCATCGGTTACCGGGACAACTTGATTGCCCAACGCTGATGCCCAATCCGCCGACCAGCAACGAGACATCTGGAACGATCTAGCAAAAGTTCGAGCTTTCCAGGAAGCTCTCGAACGGGAGCGACGGGACTCGAACCCGCGACCTCCGGCGTGACAGGCCGGCGCTCTAACCAACTGAGCTACGCCCCCCGAAGTGGGGTGACGGCAAGTATGGCAACAGACGAACGGTTACGTCCGGCGCGCGCGCCAAACGTGAAGTCCTAACAACGGTGCAGGCGCGGGGCGCAACTTTGAAGCTCGCGAGTTTTTAAGGAGAGAGAATCGAAGTTCTTCCAGTTGCGAGCATCCAACCCCGGCCGTGGATGCGAGCAACCGGGAGGGCGTCTGGGGAGGATCCTGAGATGGGTCCTTTGCTGGAGGACGCGATTCATGCGGGTTGGGACCTCGGTCCCAACCCGCTTTTTTGTGGCGCTCGCGCGCACCGCAGCACCGGGCGAGGACCAGATTCGACGGCGCTCAGGCCGCGCGAACGTCAGCTACCGGTGCGCACAGCGCACAGACCGAGCCGCGTAGCGGCTGCGCGATCCGTCGCAATCGTTCGTCGTTCTCAAACCACTCCCGGTTGAGGTGCCGGCCGATCACGACCGCACCGACCCGGGCGGCGCCGGCCGCCTTCAGCGCCGCCGCGGCGCTCTGAGCGCTTGCGCCGGTGGTCCATGTGTCGTCGATCAGCAGCACGTTTGCGCCAGCCAGCGGCCGAACGGACTGGAACCGCGCCGAATCGAACACGCGTGGGATGGCCGGCGCGCTCGAGCGGCGCAGTAGCCGCTCGTGGCGCTCGACAGTCGACGCGACCATCTCACCGACGATCCGTGCGCAGCGGGTGGTGTTCATCGCGGCCGATTTGCCCAGATGGGACCGTCGTGACCACGTCGAACACGGACGCGCCCGCGGCTGCTGCCACGCAGGTCTCGTGTGCCGCGAGGAAGCGTCCGAGGATCAGGGCAAGGCGCGCGGCCGCCATCTCGACCCACGGGTCCGCGTAGCGCTTGTAGCGGACCAAGTCCTGGTGGAGCTGCTCGTGCGCGACGCTGTAGGCGATCGGCACCATCGCGTCCAAATGCTGCTCGCCGGTCGCGCAGGCATAGCAGAGCTCATAGTCCGGCGCTCGAGTGAAGTTGAAGCACCGCACGCAGACGCTAGGCCCACGACGGGGCGCTCGAAGCTCAGCGAGAAACCGGCTCATGCAGCCGCCGACCTCTGCGGCTCGAGCGCGCCAAGCACCGCGGCCGCGCTGTGGAGCACCTCAACTCCATCACGGCCGGCCAGGTCTCGCGCCCAGTCGTTGACGAGTAGCCCTTTCATCAACAACACGCGGCGTCCCTGGGACAACGCGGACCGCGCCTGAACACGGGTACCGCTGGTTGCCGAAGCCTCGACGATTACGGTCGCCAATGTCAGCCCTGACATCACGGCGTTGCGCGTCGGAAAGCTCCGGCGACTTGGGCGCATCGACGGCAGGAACTGCGAAACGACCGCGCCCTCGCACTCGATCCGCCGTTGAAGATGGACGTTCTGCGCCGGGTAGCAGTGTTCCAGGCCATTGCCGATCACGGCGATGGTTCGCCCTCGGGACTCGAGCGCGGTTCGGTGGACGACTGTGTCAATGCCGGCGGCGAGACCGGAGACGACGGTGTAGCCGGCGTCCACCAGACAGTCGGTCAGCTCAGCCGCCAGCGAACATCCCGCCTGCGTCGGTTGCCGGCTTCCAACGATCGCGACCGCCCGGCGATCGCACGCCAGTACCTCGCCCGCGATGAACAGCAGCGGCGGTGCGTCGACGACGCCGCGGAGAAGAGGCGGGTACCTGTCGTCGCGAACCGACAGAACGCTCCATCCATGGCTGCGCCACTCTTTGACAAGGGCCTCGGCATCCGTGATCGCGACACTGGCGAACAGCCCGAGCTCGCGCTCGAGCACCCCCTCGGCGCCACCCCGTCGGCGGATCTCTTCGTGGTGACGCAATACCGCGGCCGGGGCATGCTCAAGCAGCGCGACGAGCGGCTGCGATGGAGGTATCCGAACCCATCGCGCGAGCATACGAAGACGAACGGACGTTCGCCCGCGCGAGGCCTGGTTACGTCGCAGTCAGTCCGCGTAATCGTCGGGATGCGGCTCCGCTGAGCCGGATCCCGAGCCAATCACGCCCGACGCCGTCGACACCGGGACCGCCCGCGTCGCACTATGAGCGTTCACGCTCGCCGCGATCGGGACCGCCAGGCTGTCTTGAGGAGCGCTCGCGCTCGCCAACGAAACCGTCGGCGCCTCCTCGGCTGGCGCAGGCGGCGCGAGTTCTGCCGCCGTCGTCAGCTCGGTTGAAGCTGGTGTCTCGTGGTGGTCAAAGACGTCACGAGCTTGGTCCTCAATGCCCGACATAGCGCCCTTGAAATCGCGGATGCCCTTACCCAGCGAACGGCCAACCTCGGGAAGCCGCTTGGGACCGAGCACCAGCAGGGCCACGACGAAGATGAAAATCAGGTGAGTGGGCTGAAAAATGTCGCCGATCACCTCCCTGAGATTACAACCTCGCCACCGCCCTGGTGAGAATCGCGCTGGTGGTCCCGAGAAACGGCCAGCTCGCCTGGTTTGAGACGACGGCCTTGAACTCGTACGTGTAGCCGGCAGCTCGGGGCGAGACCGGGAACGTGAGGCGCCAGGAGCCGCTCCGACTGGTGTGGATCGCGTGCTCAAACGGAGCCCAGCCACGCTTGTCCCCTTTGACCTCGTACCAGAGCTGGACGAGCACCCCGCCGGACGGGATCCAGCCGCCAAGAACGCGTCCGTCGATCGTCAGCTGGCGGCCGGCAACGGGCCGATTGCCGACCGCGATCGTCGCGCGGCCACCCACCCGCACGTTCGCTGTCGCTGAGGTCGTTCGCAGGATCTTGGTCCCTTCGTAGACGAGCTCGAGCGTTCGCGTGGGGCCGGGCGGGACCACCCAGTCAAACCGCCCGGCGACATCAGTTCGGAGCCTTGCGAGCAGGGTCGGGCTCGCTCCCGACACGCCCTGCTCGACCAGAATCGAGGCACCGCTGATTGGCGCGCCGCGCGCCGTCGTCAACTCGCCGGAGAGCCGCGAGCGCTGGCCGTAGGAGAGCGTCAGTTGAGTCGCCTCGTGGCGTCGGGTCGGTGCTGCGGCCGAATTGGCGGTAGCGACGACATGATCCGAGCCGGCAGAGACGACCGCGCTGAGGCGGGTGAGCTCCCGCAAGGGCAGCGTCACCGTCTCGAGCTTGCGGTGTCTCGACTCGTCGAGCATCGCGGCGTTGCCGGCGACGTCCCTCGCGTCGACTCGGAGCGCGTAGGTCCCGTTGGGGATCGAGCCGTCGTCGGGGACCGTTGCCGTCGCGAGCCGCGTCGACTTGTCATAGCGAGTAGCGAGCTTCTTCCAGCCCGAGCGCTCCTCGATCTCGACCACGGCGCTGGCGAGGCCCGACCCAGAGTCCTCGACGTGCGCACGAACCTGCGTCGGGTCGCGGCGGTCCGCCGGGCCAAAGTCTCCGGTAGGCGGCTGGGCGTCGATCTGCAGGCTCCGAGACACCGGCTTTGACCACGCCCCCGCGGAATTGAGCCCCTGGCAGACCAGCGTTCCGCCTGGCGGCGGCACCGTCACCGCAACGGTCTCTTTCGTCCGACCGGCGCCTGTCGTGACGCCGGCATCCCCTGGCTTGAGTACGGTCTCGCGCCCGTCCACGCGGCACCGAACCTCGCTCATCGTCGCGCCCCCGTGGGCGGTGAAGACAACCGTCACACGCTGCGAGGTCCGTGACCAGCCGCCCGGAACGCCAGCCGAGCCGCCGCTGATGACGGGATGGCCGCCGGTCGGGAGGGCGTCGTCGATTTGGATTCGCTCGCTCGCATCCGGTCCTCGAACACCAGCGGCCGAGGTCGCGGCACACGCGATGTCGTAGGTTCCAGTGCCCGAGAGGCTGAGGCTCTGGTGGTCCCCGCTGGCCGACTTTGAGGCGCCACCGTTGACCTGACAGCTGACCGAAGCGACCCCGAAACCGAGGGACGGGTTGGGCTCCGAGGCGGTGGCCGTCACCTGCTGGCGATCCGTGCTCCAAGCCGGCGCCGGGGCGGCGCCGCCGAGGTGCACGACTGGCTGCTGGTCGTCGATCTCGATCGTCTCACCCGCCGGCTGCCCGGCGGTGCCGGCGTTGGTGGTCGACTGGCATGAGACGACGTTCTTCCCGTCACTGAAATCGGCGCCTGCCAGCTGGCCTGACGTGCCCGAGATCGTGTAGCTCTGGGGTGCGCGACTTGCGTTGGTGACAGTGCAGATCGTCGATTTGATCCCCGATGCGACCTGGGGTTCCGAGGCGGCGACCGTGACCGCTTGGGGGCTCGCAAGAACCGCCGGGGCAGGCTGCGCCCCGCCGAGGGCGGTTGCTGGAGCCTGGTTGTCGATGTCGAGCGTCGTCGACGTGGCGGACGACGAGATGCCAGAGTTGGAGATGGCGTGACAGCCGATCGTCTGCGGTCCGGCTCCCTGAACGGTGATCGTGTACGGGAGTTGCGCGGCGGCTATCGGCTGATCGGCACCCGGCGTTCCCGGGCCCGTGCAGATCACTTCAGCGACCCCTGAGCTGTCCTGGTCGTCGCTGGCTGTGATGGTCACTTGCTGTGGCGAGCCGTACCAGGTATTCGGCTGCGCGTTGGTTGAGATCGAGACGGTTGGGGTCGAGTTGTCGACCTTGATCGGTGAGGATTGCCAGACGACCGACTGGCCGCCGCCGGCGTAGATCTGTCCGGGATTAGCGGCAAGGATCTCGAAGTGGTAGGTGCCACTAGGCAACCTGCGCCAGTTGCTGGTGTGAATTCGTAACTGGTCGCGTTGTTGGCGTCGGTGTTCGCCCACCCACATGGGAGCGTCGATGTGAAGGCGAAGCTCGCCGGGTCCCTTGTTGGCGGATTCACAGTCCCTCGCTTCGTGGAGGCGATCGGACACCCCAGTACGCTGACCAACTCCGCCTCGAGAGAACAGACGCCGCCTGGGTCGTAGGCGCTGTAGCTCAAGGTCAGTGTGAGCCCAACGCTGTCTTAGCCGTCGATGATGTTCGTGTTGGCGACCGCCGCGTCGACGGTGGGCACTGTCGTTCGGATCGACGAGCTCGACCTGGGTTTGGCCGACCTGGGCGGAGTTGCCACCGGTGATGCAGGACGAGCTCTCGCAAGTGATCGCAAGCGCGACTTGGTTCAGCGGCCCGACCCCGACGCCCGGAGCCGAAGTCGGGAGCCTCGGAGTTCGAGACGTTGCAGACGGTGTTGGGCGAACTGCAGTCATGACCGGCGTCCGGATCGAGGATCGGCGTCAGACCCCCGCCGTTGTCGCCCTGCCAGCCGGCGATCCACCCAGCACCCGAGGTCGTGAAGTTTCCGCCGGTGTAGAAGAGCCCTTGGATCGTCTCATCGGCGGGTGCCGAGAGCGCCCAGAACGCCGTCGTGCCAGAGGGCTCCTGCGCTCCGGTGGCGAGGTCGTTCAACGGCAAGGCCGGCTGGATTGGATGCGCCGCACGCGGAATCGGCACCAACCAGGTTGGCGGTGTCGCTGCTGAAGAACGAGAAGTCGTCGACGGCGGACGGGCCGCACGCCTCGACCCAATAGTCCGTGCTCGCGCCGGCGACCGATGGAACGGCGGAGAGAGCGACCAGCGCGATGCCCGCCGCAAGCAGCAAACGGCAGGGACAGCGGAGGACAGCGTCAACCCTGCGATTCATCGATGCGTCAGGGAGGGGGCGGCCCGCCTGGACCCGGGAGTCCTTGGCCAGCGCCGATGTCGCGTGCGCTGCCACTCGTATCGCTGCCGCTTGCGCCACTGCCACCCGCGTCACTGCCACCCGTGGCACTCCCACCCGTGTCACTGCCACCCGTGGCACCGACGCTGCCGGCGCCCGCGGTGTCGTTTGAGTGGCTGACGACCGCGCCCGCGCTCGAATCGCTCGGAGCGGCTGTCCCCGCCGAACTCTCGCTACTCGTACTGACTGATCCCGAGCTGTCAGTCGCCGCGGCCGGCGTCACTGGTGCGGGCGTCACCGGTGCGGGCGTCGTGGGAGTGGGCGTCGCCGGAGTGGTCTCGACCGGAGCGGCGCTGGATCCCGTCACGGTCGCCCGTTTGTCCGGCACCGCCTTTCCCGTCTCCGCCTTTCGCGCACCCACCTGTCGCGTATCCGGCCTGCGCTCCCCCGGCCTCCGCGCTGTCGACCGCCGCCTCACACTTGTCTTTCCCGTCTTGGCTGTCTTCAACCGCCCGATCCCATGTGACGTTTGGCCCCGCGAATGCTCTGTCAGGCCCGGATGAGTTGGCGTCTGGCCGCGGCCGCGAGACTTGCCGGCGTGCGTCGTGCTCCGTGTCCCATGCTGCCCTACGGTGCGCGGCGCGGCCGCGGGCGAGCGACCCCAGAGCCCCGCCTCGTCAACGGCGAACGCCAAACCGGCCAAACAGATGAACATGAGGGCCACAGGAGCGAGCAATCGCCCGAAAGTACCGCTATGCGCGTCGCGCCCGCGCAGGTCCTGCACTGGCTCGGTGGGCGGGAGCGGCTGATAGGCGGCAGCGTTCGGCGCCTCGATTGCCTGATGCAAGAACTGGGAATCCTCACCCCAGAAGGCGTCGGCGTTCATGGTGGCAACGACCGGCGCCTTCTCAGCGGGTCCCATCGGGATGAGTTCGTCGATCGGCCCGACGCCTGGGAACACTCGGACGTTGCTGTCGTCGGCGCCATCGTCATCGGTGGAAGTGACCGGCGCCCTCGCCGCCGAACCCATCGGAATCAGCTCATCGACCGGTCCGACGCCCGGGAACACTCGGACGTTGCTGTCGCCGCCGCCAGGGTCATCAGCTGAGGCGACCGGCGCCCTCGCCGCCGAACCCATCGGAATCAGCTCGTCGACCGGTCCGACACCTGGGAAGAACCGGACATTGCCGTCACTCCCCGTCCCCCGTTTCGTCTCCGGCGTGTTCGTCCGGTCCCCACCGCCACCGCCCGTACCGTCCATCATGGCCCCCTCCGAGACGGCTCTCCGTGCCATCCGACCACGAGACTATGTTGGTACGGTGATTGCATCCAGTTGGTCTCAATTAGAGACAATAACTGACTTGGAGAGCATCTAGATGGCGCAGGACGAACAGGTGGAAGCGTTCCTCACGGTCGCTGAGGTCGCTGAACTCCTGAAACTCAACCAGCAGACGGTCCGCAATTGGATCGATCAGGGGTCGATGCCCGCGATCCGGATCGGTCGGCGCGTCCGGATCAAGAAATCTGATCTCGACCGTGTGCTGGCGAGCGGTTATCAGGGTGCTCCAGCGCTCCGAGACCCCGACCTCGGCGGTCCGAGCGCTGATGACTTTTGGGGTGGCGAGCAGGTCGGAACGGCCGAGCCCGCCGCCTCGAGCGACCGCGACACCGCGGTCACGACCGCCGCCCGGGCGCAGAGCGAGGAATGAGCTTCAGCGACGACCTCCAGCGCGAACGCGAGCACGCCATGCAGCTGGTCAGGCACGCCAGCGCCAGCTGGGCGGAGGCGATGCGGGCGCATAAGCTCGCGCCGCCGGACGCGAGCTTCGCGGGAAGGCTCGACGGGCTCGCGAGAGCCGCTGCGACCGAGCAACTTGCCTGGGAGCAGGCGCACGCCGCGGGGCTGCTGTGGCGGCCGGTCCCCGGCGCTGAGCACGCCGCGCCCCCTTACGAGCTACGGCCCGGAACAGGTCGGCGCGGCCCCGTGGAGCTGTGGGAACAGTTCGACGCAGCCGTCGCCGAGCTCAATGTCGCGATCGCGGGGTCGAACGCCGCGACCGTCGCGGCCGCGTTCGGCCGGGTGGCGTCGGTCACGGCCGACCTCGCCGCCGCCGTCGCGCGCGAGGATGCGGTTGCCCGCGAGGCGCAGGAGCGCTCGCGTTCCCAGGCTGCGTGAAGGCGTTCTTTGGACGCGTTGTACGAAGTGACGTACTAAAGATCCAAAGAACGCTCGACAACCCTCCGGCTCGCCCCTCGCCCCTCGCCCCCCGCCTCCGGCCCCCGCCCCGCCCCCGCCTCAGCGCTCCGCCAACGTCGTGACGACCGCCTCGTAGACCCCGGCGCCGTACGACTCGGATCCGACCCGCACCCGCGACCTGGCGGCCGCCTCCACCGCGAGCGCTGGATCTCGCGCCACGCCGTTGGCGACGAGCCAGAAGCAGCCGACGACGTCGACGGCATCCATGTCCTCGCGCGAATCCCCAACGGCCACGCAGTCGGCGGGCTCGTAGCCGCGGTTCTGCATGTGTCGGGCGACAGCGCGGGCCTTGGAGGATTGGGCCGGGATCAGGTGGTAGGCGTGGACGCGTTCGGCCTCCAGGCCCAACCCGGCCCCGTCGACCGGGGCGTCGCGAACCGCCAGCACCCCATTGTCGACCAGGCGCAACCACTCGAAGCCGCCGCCGGCCAGCACCGAGGCCACCTCCTCGAGGTCGACCTCACCGCGAAACAGGTGCGAGACGTCGCGGCCGTAGGACCACGGGGCGTGGTACTCGAGCCGCCCGGCAAAGGCGTCGAGTAGGAGCTGCAGGTGCACCCGACGCACTCGAGCTGGTCGTAGATCGTTCCGCGCTCCACCGACGGCTCGATCCCGTCGGTAAGCCACTCGAGCTCGCCATCCAGGACGAGCCCGCACCCGAGCTCGAAGATGTAGGAACGCTGCCCGATCAGCCTCGCCGCCTCAACGACGCTCTGCTGCCGACGCCCGGAGTAGATGACGACCTCCACCCCCGCTCGCGCACATGCCTGCAGCGCCCGCACGCCGTCGAGCGAAAAGCCTCCGTCGGCGCCGCTTAGCAACGAACCACCAGGCCCGAGCAGGGTGCCGTCGAGATCCACGTACAGACAACGCATCGCGGGCGCGACCGTAGCAAGCGCCGCCATACTGGCTCTGTGAACCTGTCTCAAAATGATGGCTCTCCCGGGAGCGGCCGGTCACACCCTGATCTTGAGACAGGTTCTCTGTGACCGCCACCCGCGACACGGAGCCATGGGAGCAGCTGCTCGACCACGGGCGGGCGGACGAGCGCCTCGTCCACGAAGGCTCGACGCCGCCACAGAATCCGCTGTTCACCCCGCTACCGGACGATCTCGACCCGCGCGTCGCCGACGCGCTGCAGAAAATCGGGATCGACGCCCTCTACACCCACCAACGCGACGCCTACGACGCGGCCCTCAACGACGGCCCGACGATCGTCACCACCGGCACTGCGTCGGGCAAGTCGCTGTGCTTCCAGCTCCCGACGCTGGAGGTCCTCACCACCGACCCCAAGGCCCGCGCCCTCTACCTCTACCCGACCAAGGCGCTCGCCCAGGACCAGGCCCGCGCGATCAACGCATTCGGTCTCACACAGAGGATCCACCCCGCGATCTACGACGGCGACACCCCACGCAAGGAGCGCCCGCAGATCCGCCGGCGCAGCAACCTCGTGATCACCAACCCCGACATGCTGCACGTCGGGATCCTGCCCCACCACGCCGCCTGGGCGGACATGTTCGCGAACCTGGCGTTCGTCGTCGTCGACGAAGCCCACGTTTACCGCGGCGTGTTCGGCTCACACGTCGCCAACGTGCTGCGGAGGCTCAGGCGCGCCGCCGCGCTGTACGGCACCGCGCCTCGCTTCCTGCTCGCCTCGGCGACGATCGCCAACCCGCTCGAGCTCGCACGAGGACTCACTGGCCTCACCGACATCGGCCTCGTTGACAACGACTCGGCAGCCAGGCCCTCGCGTCGCACGGTGATCTGGAACCCGCCGCTGCTCGACGAGGCGCTCGGCGTCCGGGGCTCGCCACTGGCCGAAGCCGCCGAGCTGCTCGCCGAGCTCGTCAGCGCCGGCGCGCGGACGATCTGCTTCATGAAGTCGCGCAAGGGCGTCGAGCTGATTCTGCGGATGGCCTCCGACCGCCTTCCCGCCGAGCTCGCCGAGCGTCTCGCGCCCTATCGGGGCGGCTACACCCCGGCCCAGCGCCACGAGATCGAACGCCGGCTGGTCGACGGCGAGCTGCTCGGCGTCGTCGCGACCGACGCGCTCGAGCTCGGAATCGACATCGGCAGCTCGACGCTGCGATCTGCGTCACCTTCCCCGGGACCGTCGCGAGCCTGCGGCAGATGTGGGGCCGCGCTGGACGCCGCGGCCGTGGCCTGGCGATCTACATCGCCGGCGAGGACGCGCTCGACCAGTTCTTCGCCCGCCACCCGCAGGAGTTCCTACGCCGACCGGTGGAGGCGGCGATCATCGACCCCGCCAGCGAGGAGATCCGCGACGAGCACCTGCTCTGCGCGGCCCACGAGGCGCCGATCACCGAGGCCGACGAGGAGCTGCTTGGCCCCGACGTCCTCGCCCGGGCACGAGGCCTGGCCGACGCCGGATGGCTGCGCGAGCGCGCCACCGGCTTCGTCCCCGTCCGCGCCGACGACTACCCGGCCGCGCGCGTCGCGCTGCGCTCAGCCTCAGCAGACAGCTTCGCGCTGATCGACGTCGCCGACGGCGAGGTGGTCGGCACGATCGAGGCGGTGCGCGCCTACTCGACAGTCCACGAGGGCGCGATCTACCTGCACATGGGGCGCTCCTACCTCGTCCGCGAGCTCGACCTGGCCGCCCGCCGGGCGCTGCTCGAGCCAGTTCGACCGTCGACTACTTCACCCAGGCCAAGCGGGAGAGCATGACCTACATCGAGCGACTGTTCGAGCAGCGCGAGACCCATGGGGTCACGCTCTCCTACGGCGCCGTCGTCTACACCGAGACGGTTCTCGGCTACCAGCGCAAGGGCATCCAGGACCACGCGGTGATCGACTTTCAGACGCTCGACCTCCCGACCACCGAGTTCTCGACCAGGGCGCTCTGGTACGAGCTTGACGACCTGATCGGTACCGGTCCGGCCGGTGGTCCAGCGGGACCACCGGCCGGAGAAGCGTTCCCGCTGGAACTCCTGCTCGGCTCACTCCACGCGCTCGAGCATGCCCAGATCGCGGTGCTGCCGCTGATCGCGATGTGCGACCGCTGGGACATCGGCGGCCTGTCGACGAACGCCCACCCCCAGACCGGCGGCCCGACGATCTTCATCTACGACGGGCACCCCGGCGGGATCGGGATCACCCGCCGCGGCTACGAGCAGTTCGACCGGCTCGTCGCCGACGCGCAGCGGTTGATCGGCGAGTGCCCGTGCGCCACCGGCTGCCCCTCCTGCGTGCAATCGCCGAAGTGCGGCAACCTGAACGACCCGCTGTCCAAACGCGGCGCGCTCGAACTGCTCGCTCGCCTCACGGCCTCGCTTCGTACACCAGGGTCGTAGGCGACATAGCCGCCCGCTGCCTACATCAGTTTGTCGGGGTCGACACCGACCGTGTCGGTGTCGACCCCGCCGCCCTCGTTAATCGTGCCCACGTCACACCCCCCTGGTGTCCGCTTGAGAAAAGGTACGGATACGCCGCCAATGTCGCATCAGGACCCCACCTAGTCGCCCACCTAGTCAGCTGGGGCGGTCCGATTTAGAATCGGCCGATGCTCGTTGGCCGGGACCATGAACGAGCCGCGATCGAGACGATCCTCGACGGGGCACGGTCGGGCACGAGCGGCACGCTGGCGTTGATCGGCGAGCCCGGGATCGGCAAGACCGTCCTGCTGGAACACGCGGCCGAACAGGCCGCGGGCTCCTCGATGCGCTTACTGCGCGCGCGGGGAATCGAGTCCGAGGCGGAGGTCCCGTTCGGTTCGCTGCTCGAGTTGCTGCGACCGGCTCTGTCGCTACTGGACACGATCCCAGGGCCTCAGGCGGCCGCGCTCGCGCAGGCGCTGGCGCTGCGCTCCGGCGAGGAGCCGTATGAGCGCTTCGCCGTCGGTGCCGCGACGCTGAGCCTGCTGTCGGCGTACGCCGAGCCCGGTCCGCTGGCGATCATCATCGACGACCTCCACTGGCTCGACCGGCCGAGCGCTGAGGCGATCCTGTTCGCGCTGCGCCGGTTGCTGACCGACCCGATCGCGTCGCTGCTCGCGGCCCGTGACGGCGAGGCGTCGCTGCTCGACGGAACCGGCATCCCCTCGCTCCAACTCGGAGGTCTCACCGGCCCGGAGATCGTGGCGCTGGTCGGAGACGTTGCCCCAGCCACCACGGCACGCCTGCGACGAGCCACGGGCGGCAACCCGCTGGCGCTGCAGATGCTCTCACGAGCGGCGGCCGCACTCGGAATGGAGCTCGAGGAGCTCGGCGCCGCCGAGGAAGCAGGTCTCGTCAGGCTTGGCGGCGGCAACGTCGAGTTCCGCCATCCGCTTGTGCGCTCCGCGATCTACGCGATCAGACTCGCCGGCGCAAGCGATCAGCGGACCGAGCTGGCATTTGGTCTGTCCGGGATCGCATGGCTCCAAGCCCGCCAGGGCCGGACCGAGCAATGCCGCGCGGCCGTGCGTGAGGCGCTCGAGGTCTGTCGGGGCCCGGCCACGCGCTTCTGCGAGCTGTGGACGACGGTCGCGTTGGCGGAGTTGGAGTTGTCTCTCGGCAACGCCACTGCCGCTGCCGCGCAGCTGGAGCGGCAGCGGCGGCTGATCGAAGAGCTTGGCTTGGGGGATGTCGACCTGTGGCCGGCTGCCGAGCTGGTGGAGTCCTATCTGCGACTCGGCCGTGCCGAGGAGGCCGGCAGCCTCAGCGCCGACTACCTGGAGGCGGCGACCGCCAAGGGTCAGCCCTGGTCGCTCGCCCGCGCACACCGCGCCGAGGGATTGACCGCGACTGACGACACGTTCAGCCGGTGCTTCGAGGAGGCGCTCGGCCACCACGCGCTGACGCCCGACACGTTCGAAACGGCCCGCACGCGGCTCGTCTATGGGGAGCGGCTGCGGCGATTGCGCAACCGCGTCCTGGCGCGCGAGCAGCTGCGCGAGGCAGAGCGGCTGTTCGATCGCCTCGGTGCCCGACCCTGGGCCAACCGGGCCCGGTCCGAGCTCGAGGCAACGGGCGAACGGCTGCGTCGCGGTGACCCGAGCACGATCGACGAATTGACGGCCCGGGAGCTCCAGATCGCGATCCTGCTCGGCTCCGGACGCACAACGAGGGAGGCGGCAGCGTCACTGTTTCTGAGCCCGAAGACGGTCGAATATCACCTCCGCCACATCTATCTGAAGCTCGACATCCACACGCGGGCGGAGCTCGTCGAGAGCCTGGCCGGGCAAACGCTCCAGTCCCAACGCCAGTAGCGTTGAGTTCGATGCCCCGCATCGGCGTGTTGCTGCCGACGTTCGACCCGATGCGGGTTGGCGCGCCGTCGCAGCTCCTCGATGCGGCGAGACGCGCCGAGCAGCTGGGTTTCGACGGCATCTGGGCGGGCGACCACCTGCAGTGCCCCGCCCCTGGCCTTGATGCGATCGCCGCGATCGCGGCGTGTGCGGCGGCGACCGAACGGATCACACTGGGGTTCGCCGTGCTGCTGCTCGGCGCCCGCCAGCCGGCGTGGACGGCCAAGCAGCTGATCACGATCGATCAGCTCGCCCCCGGGAGGCTGACGATCGGCGTCGGCGTGGGCGGCGAGTTCCCCGAGGAGTTCGAAGCGGCGGGCGTCAGCGTCTCGCAGCGCGGGGCGCGGCTCGATGAGACGCTCGCCGTGCTGCCCGCCCTGCTGAGCGGACAGCAGGTCAGGCACGCCGGCGAGGCGCTGCAGCTGACCGCGCCCCCGCTCGAACCGGCGATCTCGAGGCTTCCGTCGATCTACGTCGGGGGCCGCGGAGAGCCCGCGATGCGCCGGGCAGCCCGGTTCGGGGAGGCGTGGATGCCGATGTGGATGAGCCCGGAGAAGCTGCACCAGCGCCGCCAGCGCCTGGGCGAGCTGGCCAGCGAGTGCGGGCGTCCGATGCCAGGCCTGAAGCTGCTGTTGGGCGTCCACGTCGACCCGAACGAGGCCCGCGCTCGCGAGCAGGCCAGCGCCTACATTCGCGGCCAGTACGGAATGGACCTTGATCGGGTCGAGCGCTGGACGCCGTACGGCAGCGTCGAGCGGATCGCCGAATATCTCGCCGGACACGTCGAGGCGGGGGTCGACGAGTTCGTCCTGATGCCGCTGAGCGACAATTCGCTCGCCCAGTACGAACGCTGTGCGGAGATCCGCGAGCTGCTGGCAGCCCGCCGGCCGCACGATCCGACGGGCTCGCTGCCTGCCTCCCCGTTATTCTCCCCGCGATGAAGGCCCAGCCAGCGCGGACCAGGTGGTCCACCGGATGCGCCTGCTCGTAGCCCAGGCCCAGGCGCCGCTCGAGGGCGAGATCCTGATCCCGCCGTCGAAGTACCACGCCCACCGGGCGCTGATGCTGGCAGCGCTGGCGCCGGGGCAGCACGCACGATCGTCCGACGCGCACCGACGGCCCGCCACGTGAGCTTCACGGTGCAGGCGCTGCGCGCGCTCGGGGCCGACATCGCACTCGTCGCGGGCGCGGCTGGATCGTCAACGGCGGGCACGGCTTCTCGCCCAGGTCGCGACGTGGTCGCCGGTCGGCAGCTCGGGCACGACGCTGTACTTCCTGCTCGGCCTGGCGGCGCTCGGCGACCGCCCGGTGCACGTTCGTCGGCCAGCGCTACTTCCGCCGGCGGCCGATCGGGCCGCTGCTGCGGGCGCTGCAGCGGCTGGGAGTCAAGCTCGAGTACGAGGGCCAGAGCCTGCCGGTCACGGTCTACCCGGGGCGCCCGCGCGGCGGCCGGATCCGGATCGACGGGACGCTGTCGCAGTGGATCTCGGGTCTGCTGCTGCTGGCGCCGTTCGCCCGGGAGCCGACGACGATCGAGGTCACCGGCGAGCTCAACGAGCGCCCCTACCTGGAGCTGACGGTCGAGATGATGCGCCAGTTCGGCCTGCAGGTCGACGTCCGCGAGGACTGGCGCGAGTTCCGGATCGCGCCCGGCCAGCGCCCGGTCGCGACCGACATCGTGCTCCCGCCGGACATCGGCTCGGCGGTGTTCGGGCTCGCGGCGTGCGCCCTGCACCCGTCCAAGGTGACGTTCCGCAGCCCGGTGCCGATCCACGGCCACCCGGAGGCGTCGGTGCTCGACGGAGCTGCAGGCGTCGGCGTGCCGATGCGGTTCTCGGACGGACGGGCTGTCGATCTCGATCGACCACGACGGCACGCCGCCGGTGGCGGGTCGGCTCGACTGCCGCGACATCCCCGACATGGTGCCGATCCTGTCGACGCTCGCCAGCCGGGCGCGCGGCCGAACGGTGCTGTCGCACGTCTCGCACGTGCAGCTGAAGGAGTCAGACCGCGTCGCGTCGATGCTGCAGCTGCGCAAGATGGGCGCGCGACGTCGAGTTCGACGGCAACGACATGGAGTTCGACGGCGTCTGGCCAGCTGCACGGCGCCGAGCTGTCCTCGTTCAACGACCACCGGGTCGCTGATGGCACTGGCGGTCGCGGGCTCGACCGCGACCGGCGTCACCGAGCTCTCCTACCCGCACGCCTACCGGATCTCCTACCCGGAGTTCGTCGACCACATGAACGCGATCGGGATCCCGATCGGCGTCACGCCCGCGGCTGCCGACTCGCCGGGGTATCTGACATAGCTGATCGAGGAGCGACGTGGCTCAGCGTCCACGGCCGGCGAGCTGATCCTGGACCACGTCGAACGCCACGCTGGCCTTCGTCCAGCAGCGACCGCCGTGTACGAGTGCTCGGCGGACGGCGGCGCGCAGCCCGCGAGCTGACCTGGGGCGAGCTCGACGCGGCAGCCGACCGCACCGCGACCGCGCTGCTGGAGCTGGGCGTGCAGCCGGGCGATGCCGTCGCCTACCAGCTCCCCAACCGGCTCGAGTTCGTCACGATCACGCCTGGCGCGCTGCGGATCGGCGCGGTCTGCGAGCCGCTGATGCCGATCTTCCGCGAGCGCGAGCTCGAGTTCATGCTGCGGCGAGAGCGCGGCGCGCGTGCTGATCGTCCCCGACAGCTTCCGCGGCCACGACTACGCCGCGATGGCGCACGAGCTGCAGGCGGACGCTGCCGCGACCTCGAGCACGTGCTCGTTCTGCGGCGACGAGATCCGCTGGAGCTCGGCGAGGCCGACGCCGCCGCGATCGCCGCAAGGCGCCCGACGAGCGATCGCACCGCCCAGCTGCTGTTCACCTCGGGCTCGACCGGCGAGCCAAAGGGCGTGCTGCACCGCCACGAGCGCTGCTCGACCGCGCCGCCGCCGCCCACATCGCCACTTCGGGCTCAGCGCCGACGACGTGATCTACATCCCCTCGCCGCTCGCCCACCAGACCGGCTTCCTGTACGGGATGTGGATCGCGTTGCGGCTCGGCGCGCCTCAGGTGCTGCAGGAGAGCTGGGACCCGAGATCGCGGTTCGACGCGATCGAGCGGACCGGCGTCACGTTCGTGCAGGCGGCGACCCCGTTCCTCGCCGACCTCGTCCGCGTCGCCGCGCGAGCGCGGTCGAGACGCGCGGCGCCGGCTGCGGACGTTCGTCGCCGACCGGCGCCGCGATCCCGCGTGAGCTCGCCCGGCGCGCTCGCGGTCGTGCTCGGCGCCGAGGTCGGCGGCGCCTTCGGCACGACCGAGAGCTGCCTGGGCGCCGGCGTTCGTCACCGGGCGACGCGACTGAACGCGCGTGGAGCACCGACGGCGCGCGCGCTCGCCGGCGTCTCGCTGCGGATCGTCGACGACGAGCGGCCGCGAGCTGCCCGCCGGGTGCCGAGGGCAACTTCGAGGTGCTGCACCGCCACGCTGTTCGCCGGCTACCTGAACCGCCCGGAGCTGACCGCGGAAGCGGTCGACCGCCGACGGCTGGTATCGCACCGGCGACCTGGCGCGATCGACGCCGACGGCTACCTGCGGATCACCGGCCGCGTCAAGGACGTGATCAACCGCGGCGGCGAGAAGGTGCCGGTCGCCGAGATCGAGCAGCTGCTGTACGAGCACCCGGCCGTCGCGCGAGGTCGCGATCGTGGCGATGCCCGACGAGCGTCTTGGCGAGCGCGCCTGCGCGTTCGTGGTGCTCGACGCCGGATGGCGATCTCGACTTCGCGGCGATGCAGCGAGTATCTGGACAGCGAGCGAGTCGCCAAGCCGTACTGGCCCGAGCGACTGGAGCTCGTCGAGTCGCTCCCGCGGACGCCGTCCGGCAAGATCCAGAAGTTCGTGCTGCGCGAGCAGGCGCGCCGGTTCACCGCCGTGCACCGAAAGGCGATGCCCAATGACCACCGTCGCCGCCACCGACCCGATCGCTCGACGACGCCGAGCTCGCCGCGCTGACGGCCGAGATCCGCGCCTACGTCGAGAACGAGGGCGAGCGGTGGACGGAGCTGATCGAGGCCGAGCGCGCGCGTCCCCGAGCGAGCTCTGGGATGAGCTGCGCGACCGCGGCTATCTGCGGCTGGCGGCGCCGGTCGCCTACGGCGGGCGGGGCTGCCGTTCACCCACTACCTGCGAGCTGCTGGAGCTGTTCGCGATGTCGCACGCGTCGCTGCGGATGATCGTCCACGTCTCCAACGGGATCTGGCGCGCGCTCGACTCCCACGCCAACGACGAGCAGCTCGAGCGGTTCGTCGCGCCCGCGGTCACGGACCGATATCAAGGTCGCGTTCACGCTGACCGAGCCGACGCCGGCACCGGCGCCGACATCCGCTGCTCGTCACGCGCGAGGGCGACACCTACTACCTGATCGGGCGAGAAGCACCTGATCACGTTCGGGTCGATCTCCGACTACCTGCTGCTGTTCGCGCGGGCTGGAGGGCACTCGCGGAGCCGACGGCACGGTCGCGTTGATGGTGCCGCCGCACGGCGAGGGGATCGACCGCCAACGTGATGCCCGAGACGATGGGGGTGCGCGGCACCGACCACGGCCACCTCGTGTTCGATCGCGCGCCGGTTCCGGTCGCCAACCGGCTCGGCGAGGAGGGCGAGGGCCTGGGCGTCGCGCTCGGCGGCTTTCTGGTGCCGAGCCGGATCTCGCGTGGCGATGACCTGCGTCGGCCTGGCGCAGCGCGCGCTCGACCTGGCGGTCGCAGTACGCGCAAGCAGCGCGAGACGTTCGGCAAGCCAAGATCGCCCAGCGCCAGGCGATCGCGTTCAGGCTGGCCGAGATGGCAGACCGACATCGAGGCCGCGCGGGCGGCTGGTGCTGCACGCGGCGCAGACCTGGGAGGCGCGACGCACGACGCCGTCGCCGCAGTCGGCGATGGCGAAGCTGTTCGCGGTCGGAGATGCTGCAGCGCGTGACCGACGCGGCGCTCCAGGTCCACGGCGGGATCGGCTACTGTCCAGAGCCCGATCGAGCGCGTCTACCGCGACGCCCGCGCGCAGCGCTTCGAGGAGGGCACGGTCGAGATCCAGAAGACGACGATCGCTCGCGACCTGCTCGCGGTAGGGCGTCGTGATGCTCGCGACGCCGTCTGGCAGGCCGGGTCAGATCGGCCCGCTGCGGCTGCCGCACCGGATCGTGATGGGCTCGATGCACCTGGGCCTGGAGGCGATCGACGCCGACGGAAGCGCGCTCGCGGCCTTCTACGCCGAGCGCGCGGCGGGCGGCGCGGCGCTGATCGTCACCGGCGGCTCGGCGGTCAGCCGCGTCGGCGCCGGCGGCCGCAGCTACAGCTTCATCAACGAGGACGCCGACGCGCCCAAGCTCGCGCGCGGTCGCCGGCGGCGGTGCACGACGCCGGCGGGCGAGTGCTGCTGCAGCTGTTCCACGCCGGCCGCTATGCCTTCGAGCGGTCGTTCGGGCTGACAGCCGGTCGCGCCGTCGGCGGTGTACTCGACGCTACAGCCGCTGCGAGCCGCGCGCGCTGACCGAGGCGGAGATCGCCGAGACGATCGAGGACTTCGCCCGCGGCGCAGCGGCGAGCCCGCGAGCTCGGCTTCGACGGGGTCGAGATCATGGGCTCGGAGGGCTACCTGCTGAGCCAGTTCATGGCGCCGGCGACGAACCTACGTGACGACGATTGGGGCGGCGACGCCGAGCGGCGGATGCGCGTTCCCGCTGGCGGTCGCGGCGGCGGTCCGCGACGCGAGCGGGCCGGAGCAGGCCGTCGTCTACCGGGTCTCCGGCGCCGACCTGGTCCCCGGCGGCGCCGGCGCCGACGATGTGCTCGCGCTCGCCAGCGCGGCTGGCGAGCGAGTCGGTCGACGCGCTGAACGTCGGGATCGGCTGGCACGAGGCGCGCGTCCCGACGGTGCAGGCGGCGGTTCCGCACGGCGCCTGGACGCCGTGGGCCCGCGCGGTCCGGGAGGCGGTCGAGGTCCCGGTGATCGCGTCCAACCGGATCAACACGGTCGAGCTGGCCGACGCGCGTGATCGGCGGCGGGCGACGCCGACTTCGTCTCGCTGGCGCGCCCGTTCCTGGCCGACCCGGAGCTCGTCGCCAAGAGCCGCTCCGGACGCTGCGCGTGTCAACGTCTGCATCGCCTGCAACCAGTGCATCGACAGTTCGATCTTCGACACGCGCGTCTCGTGCGTGGTCAACCCGCGAGCCGGGTTCGAACTGGAGGCTCCCGGTCCGGGGGGCGCTCGTCAATTGCGCCCCACGGCAGCAACGGTTGCCGTCGTCGGCGGCGGTCCGGCCGGCATGGAGGCGGCGCGGTCGCTGGCGAGCACGCGGTTACGCGGTCGACGCTGTTCGAGGCGGCCGAGCGGCTCGGCGGGCCAGTTCCGGATGGCCTGCCGGATCCCCGGTAAGGAGGACTTCGCCAGGACGATCGAGTACTTCGAGGCCGAGCTGGCAGCGCTCGGGGTGTCTGTCTCCCTGGGGGCGTCGGTGGACGACGCGGAGGCATTTGCCGGCTTCGACGCGGTCGTGGTCGCGACCGGCGTTCGGCCCCGGCAGCTGGACCTGTCCCGGCGTCGAGCTGCCGCACGTGCTCACCTACGCGTCACTGCTGCTCGACGACGAGGACGGTGCGGGAGATGGCGGCGCCGTCGCGATCATCGGCGCGGGCGGCATCGGTGTCGACGTCGCGCACCTGTTGAGCGCCTCGGACGAGGCAGGGCGATCTAACCGCCACGTTCTATGGCCGTTACGGCCTGGGAGCCGCCAACCGGAGCGCCCGCACGGTCGGGGCGGTTGCGCCGGCCCGTGAGCCGGCGCAACGAACTGTGACGCTGATGCGCCGCAGCGGCCGGATCGGCGAGGGGATCGGCCCGTCCACGCGTTGGGTCGCACTCCAGGAACTCGAGTACGCCGGAGTGGAGCTACTGACCGGGGTCCGCTACGAGCGGATCGAACCGGGTGCGGTCGAGATCACGACAGCCGACGGACGATTGCGTCGGGTTGCCGCCGAGACGGTCGTGATCGCCGCCGGACAGATAGCCGAGATGGCGCTGTCCGTCGACGCTGACCGACGCGGGCGTCCCGCACTTCACGATCGGCGGAGCGGCCGGCGCCGAGGGTCTCGATGCCGGTCGCGCCTTCCGTGAGGGGTTCGAGGCGCCCGCGGCGGTCGCACGCGCACTCGGGTCCCGGCCGCGCTGACCAGGCGATGCTTCCCCGAATCAGGAGTTCTTCAATCAGAGGTTGAGCGTCCGCTCGGGCGGGTAGCCACGGTTGAGCCGACGGACACTGAGTCGGATCTATGAGGAGGAAATGCGATGGTTGCTCTGCTGGTGCTTCTGCTCATCCTGGCCTTGTTTGGCGGCCTTGGCTTCGCAGCTCACTTTCTGTGGTTCGTGCTGATCGCAGCCTTGGTGCTGTGGGTAATCGGATTCTTCGTCGGCGGCGCGGCATCAGGTAGCAGACGAGGTTGGTACGGGCGGTGAGCCGCAGCTGGCGCCGGCGGTGGTAAGCCACCGCCGGGCCAGATCACCGTCGTCAATGCAGCTCGCGTCGCGCGTCACTTCCGCGCATCGACCGCGCGGCGCAACTGGTCCTTGTTCATCTTCGAGCGGCCGTCGATTCCAAGCTTTCGAGCCTCTTGATAGAGCTGGTCTCGGGTTCGTCCGCGCGGTCCGGAACGCCCGGAGCGCAGCCCGCCGCGACGCCCAGACGAGATGTCGGACGTCGACAACGGGGAACGGGACCGAGACTCCCCGGCGCGCGCCCGCTCCTTGTTCACGGTGCGTGCTGCGATCTCCTCCGACCGCGCCTCGCTGGTCCCGCGCTCGCGCTCGTTCTGCTTGATGTGCTCGTATTGCCGAGCCCGCTTGGTGCCCTTCTTGACGCCTTGAGGTGGCATTGCTTCGACCTCCTGGATGCTCGGATCGGATGACCGATCGGTTTTCGGACGCGTCCGAATTCAGCTACCCGCCCACAGCGGACGAGCAAACGAGCGCGAACCCCAGATCCCTTTCGCCGCACGGTAATCTGCAAGGGTGCAGCCGCATTTCCGAATCGACGTTATTGAGGAGGAATCCAGCGTCGTGCTTGCGGTGTTCGGCGAGCTCGACGTGGCCTCCACTCCAGAGCTCGAGGCCGAGCTCGTTCTTGCCGCCGACAAGGAGTTGGTGGTCGTCGATCTCCGAGAGCTCGAGTTCATCGATTCGACAGGGCTCGGCGTGCTCGTCAAAGCGCATGACAGGGCACGGGAAGCCGGCCGCAGATTCGCCCTCGTCCGAGGCCTAGGCCAAGTGCAGCGGCTGCTGGGGCTGACCGGCCTTTCCGAACAGCTGGCGGTGGCCGACAGTCGTGAAGAGTTGCTGAGCGAGACCTGAACTGTCGAGTCGAACAGAAATCGCAGAGCGTCTCGCGCGTGGAGACGCCACGATGTACATCAAGATGCTTGAGAACCTCATGGCCGGGGTCATCGTTCGTGACGCCGGCGGCAACGTTGTGCTCGCCAATCGCGTCGCGCTGCAGCAGCTCGGATTCGAGAGGGTCGAGGAACTGCGCGAGCGCCCGGAGGTCTCGATACTCGACCGCTATTGGCTCGATGATGAGCACGGTCGCCGACTGAGCCGCGACGATGAGCCGGGAATACATGCGCTCCGTGGCGAGCCCGTCGAGCCACTGGTCGCGCGGGCGGTAGATCGCAACTCGGGTCAGCAGCGATGGGTCCTGCTCAAGACCAGCGCGCTGCACGACGACGACGGTGAGTTGCTCGGCGAGATGACCGTGATCGAAGACATCACTGCCGTGAAAACGGCGGAGATCCGCACGGCTGCGCTGGCCGAGTCGGGCAGAATCCTGGCGTCGTCCCTTGACTACGCGCAGACTCTTCACAACGTCGTGGAGATCGCGGTTCCGGCGCTGGCAGACTATTGCAGCATCGATCTGCTCAGCGCCCGCGGGGCGCTCCAGCGCGTCGCGGCCGCGCACCGAGATCCCGAACGCCGGCAGTTGGCCGCACAGCTGGGGTCGCTGCGTGATGTTTCACTTGATCCCGACCATCCAGTGCGCCGCGTGCTGAGCACCGGTGCGTCCCAGCTCTATCGAGAAGTCGAGGATGAGCTGATCGTCGCGGCAGCTCACGACGAGCACCACCTGGAGTTGCTTCGCAAACTCGGAGCTCGGTCGCTCCTGATCGTGCCGTTACGTGTTGCCGCTCGAGCGATCGGAGTGCTGACCCTCGCCACCGACGTATCGGGACGGCGGCTGGATCGCGATGATCTAGAGCTCGCCGAGCAGTTAGGCCGTCGTGCTGCCGTCGCGGTCGACAACTCACGGCTGCACACGACGCTGAGAAACGTAGCCGAGACGCTGCAACGCGGGCTGTTGCCGGCGCCGGTGCCGGACGTTGCCGGATGGGAGATCGCCACGCTCTACCGGCCCACCGAAACCGAGCTCCGGGTCGATGTCGGCGGTGACTTCTACGAGCTGATCGAGCACGAGGGGGGATGGTTCGTGATCGTCGGGGACGTGACCGGCAAGGGACCCGAAGCCGCGTCATTGACGGCGCTGATGCGTCATGGTGCGCGCGTGGCTTGCCGCGCCGAACCGTCGCCTGCGACGATCCTCGACTGGCTCGACGAGGTCCTGGCGCAGCAACCGACCCGAGCGATGGCTACCGCGATCTGCCTCAAGCTCGACCCTCCGGAGATTACGATGAGCTCGGCTGGCCACCCTCCCGCGATCATCATCAGAGAAGGCGGCCAGCTGACGGAGGCTCCTCGTGCGGAGCCGATGCTGGGGGCGTTCCGAGTGCCGGCGCGCCACGAGGAAAAGCTCGCGGTAACGCCCGGCGATCTGGTGATCGTCTACACCGACGGGGTGGTAGACGCTCGCGGGCGTAGCGACCGATTTGGCATCAAGCGTCTGCACCAACTACTCGCACAGCAAGCCGGCCGCAGCCCAGCAACGGCAATTGACGCCCTTGCCGCCGAGCTGGACGCCTTTGCGGACGGGCCGATCGACGACGACGTCGCGGCCGTCGCGCTGCGCCGCACGTCCGAGTGACTCCTAAGGGTTGGTCGCGCTCGCCCGACTGACTTCTCAGCCGAACTGGGTGCCGGCAACATCGTCGACAAGCGTCAGGTGAAGAAGCTCGCGATCGTGATCTGTTTCGAAGGAAACCCCGTCGACCAGCCCGAGGAAACCCTCGGCACCGTCGGGCAGATGGTTGAAGGGCCCGGCGACCAGATCCAGCGTTCGCCGACCCGCCTCGATCGCGAACGAAACGGAGCCGTCGGCGGCACGGTTCGCGAGGTTGGCGAGGGCGTCGGCGACGGGATACAGGTCCTCGAAGCGAGCCACCGAGAAGCCGGAGGTGGCCGCCACCGCGCGAGCGAGCCTCCCCAGAACCGGTCCTACCAGCGAGGCGGGGCTCACGTGCACGACGACGGTCCCGTCGAGCGTCTCGATCGGGTCGTAGGGCAACTCCTCGGCCGACGGAGTCGTGAGCCGATGAGTCCCGTCGGAGCCCGGGTATCGGTCGAAGCTCATGCGAACCTCGGTGCCGCCATCAGAGGGGCTGCTGAACTCAGTCCTGGCTGCGAGCGCCGTCATCACGGCCAACCCGAGACCCATTCGATTCTCGCCGGCGGCAAGCTGCCGGATCCCACGACCGTGATCCCGAACATTGACGTCGATCGAGCTGCGCCCAAGCTCGATCGTCACCAGCATCGGCCCGGGAACCTCGCCGTACGCGTGCAACACGACGTTGTTACACGCCTCGCTGACCGCGGTCTTGAGGTCGTTCAACAACGGCTGATCGATGGCGGCAGCATCGAGAAGCCCCGCGAGTGCCGAGCGAACGAGCGCAACATCCTCGGGCCGGCTGTCCAGCTCAAGTCCAATTCTGGCAATTCGCTCGGTCAGGTTCACGTTGGTTTGGCTTCCCGGTTTTCGATCCGGTGAAGCCGCCTCGTGACCTCTGGACCGGGGCCTTCGGACCGATTGGCTTCCTCTATCGATGCGGGTCCGCGTTCGCCGCACAAGGCTCGTCGATCGACGTGACTGCGGCCAAGGTGGCTAGCGCGCCGCGGAGAATCCGCGAGACCTGCATTTGCGAGACGCCCATCTCATCGGCGATCTCCGTCTGAGTTCGGTCGGAAACGAATCGCAACGCGAGGGCAAGGCGATCACGTTCAGGCAGATGCTTGGCCGCTTGCTCGATGCAAACCCCCATGTCCACGAGGGCGTAGTGCTCGTCGATCTCGCCAATCGAGTCACCCAGCGTGCCTGCCTGGTCGTCCCCGTCGTCTCGCGGTGTCTCGAGTGAGACGGCGTGATGTGCCGAAGACACCTCGACGGCCTCGATCACGTCCTCGATGCTCAGCTCGAGGTATTCCGCGAGGTCGTTGAAGGTCGGCTCCCGACCGGTCTCGGCCGCGAGCTTCCGTCGGGTCTGCTCGACCTTGACGGCGCGTTCCTGAGCGGCACGCGGGACGTGCACAGACCACCCAGTGTCCCGGAAGTAGCGCTTCAGTTCTCCGAGGATGGT
Organism: uncultured Solirubrobacterales bacterium; assembly: GCA_963805095.1. Taxonomy (GTDB): domain Bacteria; phylum Actinomycetota; class Thermoleophilia; order Solirubrobacterales; family Solirubrobacteraceae; genus Palsa-465. The sequence goes on along the minus strand of CAWDSW010000002.1, from coordinate 465,224 downwards.
TGGAACTGCGAACGATTGGAAGGTCACGCCGCGCCGCGGCTCGAATCGATCGATGGCTTTGACAAGTGCGAGGCTCGCCACCTGCACAAGGTCCTCGAGCGGCTCCTGAGCGCCCTGGAATCGGCGTGCAAGCTTGCGCGCCAACGGCAGGAAACGCTCAACCAACTGCTCGCGGGCCCTGGGATCACGATCGCACTGCCATCTCTCGAACAGAGCGTCAATCGCTTGCGCCGACTGCGTCGGCGGCTTGAGAGCGGGGTGTTTGAGGGTGTCTGCTGTTTGAGTCATCGCCTCATCTCTTACCCGGCCTGCGGATCGGCAAACCAAAATATCGTTCGCCTTTAAAGTCGAGCCAAAAGATCGCTCCGTCTCGGCAAGTTTAGCTCTCGTGCAGGAGCGCCTTGGGGCGGACGTAGCCGGTGAGCGCGCCAGTTCGCTCGTCGATCTCGCTCCACGGCACCGCGAACTCGAGCGTCGCAAGCGCTCCGGTGGGGTACTTGCGGCGGATGTCCTCGATCCATTCACCGGACCGCGCCAGCCGCAGGACCAGCACCTGCAAGGCTGGGTTGTGGCCGACGATCATCACCGCGCGTCGCTCGGCCGGCACCTGCCGCAGCCGTTCGAGCAATTGGTCGTAGTCAGCCCGGTAGAGCAGGCTTTCGGTCGCCCGTTCCCCTGGCGGATCAACGTTCTCGAGCGTCTCGACCGCCCGCCGCGCGGTGGAGCAGAGAACGAGTTCGGGCCGAATCTGGTTGTCCTGCAGGTACCGCGCCAGCAACTTGGCCGCGCGCCGGCCGCGCGGCGATAGCGGCCGTTCATGGTCTCGCTCGGCGGGGTCATCCCAGCTGGACTTTGCGTGACGCACGATGTACAGGCGGCGGGTCTCGTTCATCCACGCATTGTGCCGCTCACTCGCTCGGTCCCCGGCTCCCGAGTCGCTCCTGAGATTTAAGCGCCGAGCCTGCCGCGCGTGAGACCATGAACTGACACCAACGGACGGAAGAGGGGTTTTCCATGCCTGATTACCCGCACGGCACGCCCTCGTGGGTGGAGCTCAACACGGCCGACGGGGACGCGTCGGCGAGCTTCTACAGCCGGCTTTTCGGCTGGACCGTCACCGACGCCGAACCGGTCGAGCAGACCGGTGGTTACCGGATGTTCATCCAGGATGGCCAGACGGTCGCCGGATTGATGGCGCAGGAAGGGCTGCACAACGTCTGGGCGACGTACATCTCGGTCGACGACGCCGACGAGACCGCTGCAAGGGTGACGAGCTCGGGCGGCAAGACGATGATGGGCCCGATGGATGTGATGGACATCGGCCGGATGGCGGTTTTCGCCGACCCGACCGGGGCCGCCTTTGGCGTTTGGCAGCCAAAGTCGTTTACCGGTGCCGACCTCGTGAACGAGCCGGTCTCGTTCTGCTGGTGCGAGCTGATGACCCGCGACCAGGCCGCCGCCGAGCGGTTCTATCCCGAGGTGTTCGGCTGGACGACGAGCGAGATGCCGGACGGCAACGGCTACACACTCTGGAATCTCGGCGACCGAGCGGTCGCCGGCCTGATCCAGATGACCGACGAGATGTTCCCGCCCGAGGTTCCGCCGAACTGGGGGGTTTGCTTCGCAGTGGCGGACACGGAGGCGACCGTCGCCAGAGCCACCGAGTTCGGCGCCACCTCGCTGGTGCCGCCGATGGACATCCCGGTCGGTCGCTTCGCGGTGATGCAGGATCCGCAGGGATCGGTGTTCGAGCTGATCAAGCTCACCGGCCCCGCGGTCTGAGATCCGCCGCGCTCGCGGAGTCGTCCGCCGGGACCGTGCGGGGTGGCGCGAGAGCCGAATGCGCTGCCCCCAACCCGCTAGCATCGCTCGACCGAAGGGCGAGATAGCTCAGCTGGTAGAGCACACGACTGAAAATCGTGGTGTCCCCGGTTCGAGTCCGGGTCTCGCCATTTCACGACGCGTTCATCCTGCTGCGCGCGTAGGTCGCTTACATGCGACCATCTGTCTGAGCAGCAGATCGGTAGTCACAAATGGGGAGGATTGGCGATGCGCGCTTTAGTTACCAGGCTTTCGGTGGGGTTTGTGTTGGTCGCCGCGATGCTGTTCGCGGCGGTCCCAGCAGCCCTGGCGTCGAACGGCTACGGCGGTGGCGGTGGCGGTGGCGGCGGCGGCGGCACGGTGCAGGTAGGCAGCGGGACGGTTCAGCTTGGCCCGCCGACCTTGATATGGGAGAAAGCGCTCGGCAAGTCGCTGATCAGGCAAGAGGCCGGCTCAATGACCTTCAGCGGCACGATTGACGGCACCGGCACACTCAACGTGTTGGCGCTCGTGAGCCCGACGGGGAGCGAAACCTTCGTGGCCGACTGGAGCGCTCCGGCAACCGTGGACGGCACGAGCGGCGGACTACAGCTCGCCGTTCTCGGTCGTGACAACGGGACCTTCAGCGGCACATTCCTCGCGCGCGGCACCGGCGGGCTCGCCGGCTTGGTCGGCCAAGGTAGCTTCAGTGGACAGGACGCCACCGGAGCCGGTACCTACACGTTCCGTTACAGGATGTAGCGTCGCGTTGTGCGGTCGTCACCGGGTTTGGGGGTTGCGGGGGACGAGTCGGCCGACGATCGCGGCGACGATCGTGACGAGGTAGATCTGGCCGATCAGCGCTTCGCTGACTGAGAGGGTGTGTCCGAGGTTGGAGCGGGCGGTGTAGTCGCCGTATCCGGTGGTGGTCATCGTGACGAAGCTGAAGTACAGCGATCGTGAGGAGTCGGCGGCCTGTCCGTTGGCGAAGAAGGGCGCGCCTCCGAGGTTTTCGATCGCGACGTAGACGTAGGCGAAGAACAGGCCGAGCAGCAGGTAGAGGCAGAGCACCCCGGCGACGACGGTGATCGTGACCGACCCGGAGGCTTGCATGTTTCGGTACACGCCGATCACGACCGCGGGTGGCGCGAGCGCGATCAGCAGCCCGTTCGCGACAGCGGCGATCCCTGCGACCGTGCCGCCCTGGTTCTCCAGCGAGGCGATCACGATCGCGATCACGATCACCGCGACGATCACGTTGGCGGCGCGCTGCCAGCTGGCTCTGGTGTTGGCGGCACGGAGCGCGAACAGCAGCGTCAAGCCGACCAGCACCGTTCCGATCGCTCGTTGCACGTCGCCCGGTTCGGCGACGCCCTGAAAGAAGAACGTCACCCCGAGCGCGAGCAACAGCATCCCGTAGCGCTGCCGCGAGCCATTCACGACCGCTGTATTCGCCACCGCCGACCGCCACTCCTGTCACCACGCAGAGGCCCTCCGGCGCTCCCTTGCGATCAGGGCCGTGCGCTTGCAGCCGCAGGAACGTATGCTCCCCCTGCCGAACACACAAACGTGCGCCAAAAACCCTAACAACCGGGGGCAGCTCCCATGTTGATTACTTCGACGTCGTATCCCTTCCTAAACGTCCTCTGGGACATCCTGATCGTCTTTGCGTGGATCCTCTTCATCTGGGTCGCGATCATCTGCTTCACGGACATCTTCCGGCGGCGCGACATTTCGGGGTGGGGGAAGGCTGCGTGGGTGGTCCTGATCGTGATCATCCCGTGGATAGGTGTTTTGGCTTACCTGATTTTCAACCACAACGGAATGGCCGACCGCAGCGAAAAGCAGGCCCAGACGTCGCAAGCGCAGTTCGACGATTACGTCCGCCAAGCTGCCGATCGTGGCGGCCCGGCCGGCGAGATCGAGACTGCCAAGAAGCTCTTGGACAGCGGGACGATCACCCAGGCCGAGTTTGATGCAATCAAGGCCAAGGCGCTCGGCACCCCCGTTTGATCGTGTTCAGCGCGTAAGCCGCTGAATAGTCGCCAAGCCACAGGCGAGGCTCGCGTAACTTCTAGCTACGCCGAGCCTCGTCGGGCTACACTAACGCGTGCGTGCCGAGCGCGAGGCTCGGCGAAGTGGTGCAGGCGTTCCGTTGCTGTTGCTCTCGCACCTTCGGCGTTTCGCAGCACACGACCTCCTGAGGAGGCAGCGGATGGCTACAGGAACCGTGAAGTGGTTCAACCCGGACAAGGGTTACGGCTTCATCACCCCGGACGAGCCGAGCAAGGATCTGTTCGTTCACCGCAGTGCGATTCAGAGCAACGACAGCTTCAAGTCGCTGCCTGAGGGGGCGAAGGTGAGCTACGACACCGAGCAGGGGCCGAAAGGTCTCGCCGCTGCCCACGTCGAGCTGCTCTGAGCGCCCAGATCCTCGAGGCACTGCGTGACGCAGGTCCCCGCCCTCGCAAGCCCGAAGCAGTGGCTTGGCAGATGGGCGACAGAGAGCACATGACAAAACCCTGGAAGGCGTAAGGACGACGGCATGGGCTCACGCGGGAAGAAGAAGACCACCTTTGCGAAGCTAGCTCGGGAGGGCAAGCTTCGCGAGCGGCGAATCGAGAAGAAGGCCAGGAAGGACGCGCGCAAGCGGGAGGCCGAGGACCAACCACCGCCACTCGACGACGCGGTCGGCCCTCCCGGCGGCGAGCGCTGATGTCAGACCGTCGGGCTCGCCCGCACGTTCGGCCGGGGCATCGTTCAGGCGCTCTGTGGATCGCGGTGCCCGGATGAAAACCGCGCGCGAACGGGCGGAGGAAAAGCGGTTGGAGAAGCTCGAGCTGATCCGGACGCAAGTCGCGAGCGGCGTGCTCGTGATCCGTCAGATGACCGATGAGGAACGCCGCCAATACCCAGCGCGTCGCGCGCACCCCAAGCAAACCGGGAACCGGTGAGGTTCTTCGTTCCAGGCGTCTGCGGCAACGCGCGCCACGTGGAGAGGGCATATGACGGGATGCGTCAACAGGTCGAGCGTGAACTCGGTCGCGCCCCGAATTCACGCCGGATCTCGAGCCTGTGGACGCGCCGGGACGGGATCGACTGCGTCACCGAGGTCGGTCTGCCCGACCCGCTTCGCAACGGAACCGTGATCGCGATCTTCGACATGGGCCTGCACCAACCGTTCGTAATCTGGTTGCAGGAGCACTCCGGTGACCGGGAGCAGAAGCGTGAAACCTTGGGATGTAATGCGTATTCGGTGCTGGAGTTCGACCCATGAGCGCAAGCAGCACCTGCTAGGTTGAGATCAGCGGTCGACGTCGTCGGCTGCGAGGCAGCTCGCTTGGGTCCCGCAGATAGCGGTTCGGGTTGGCCGTAGCCTCCCGAATCGTACGCGGCCCAGTAGAGCCGTCAAGGAGTAGACCATGCAGCAGTCGTTCGCTGACCTCGGCGTTTCGCGCGCCGTCATCAGCTCACTTGCCCAACAGGGCATCACAGAGCCATTTGCCATCCAGCGCCAGGTGATCGCTGATGTCCTCGACGGTCGAGACGTGCTCGCGCGCTCGCCGACGGGGTCGGGCAAGACGCTCGCGTTCGGAATCCCCCTCGTCGAGCGGATCGCAGCGACCGACCCGCGTCCCTCGGCGTTGGTGCTGGCTCCCACCCGCGAGCTCGCGACCCAGATCGTCGATGACCTCTACGGGATCGCACACACCCGCGCATTGCGAGTGACCGCCGTCTACGGTGGCGTCGGCTTGATCAAGCAGGCCAAGGATGCCGCGCGGTCGCATGTGCTCGTCGCGACAGTCGGACGCCTCGAGGATCTGCTCGCCCGCGGGACCTTCACACTCGACTCGATCCGGATGCTCGTGCTCGACGAGGCGGACCGGATGCTGGACATGGGCTTTCGCCCCGCGATCGACCGGATCGTGGCCCAGTGTCCGGATACACGGCAGACGCTGTTCTTTTCCGCGACGCTCGACGGCGAAGCCGGACGGCTGGCCAGCAAGTACACCAGTGAGCCGGCTTTTCACGAGGACGGACCCGTGGCGCGCCGCGCGAGTGCCGATGTGGAGCATCACTTCGTGCGAGTCGACCATGAGGGCCGGTTCGACGCACTCGTCGAGCAACTGCGTCGCGAGCGTGAGCTGACATTGGTATTCGTGCGGACCAAGCACGGCGCCGATAGGCTCGTCAAACGCCTTCGCAGCCGCGATATCGAGGCGGTCGCGATGCACGGCAACAAGTCACAGCGTCAGCGTGAGCAGGCGCTCTCCAGATTTGAGTCGGGGGCCATTGACACGCTTGTCGCGACCGACGTCGCCGCCCGCGGGATCGACGTCAGCGGGATCTCTCACGTCATCAACTTCGACCCGCCCGCGGATAGCGAGAGCTACGTCCATCGCATCGGGCGCACCGGCCGCGCCGGAGCCAAGGGCATCGGCATCACACTGGTCGCTCCCACTGAGCACCGCGACGTCAGCAAGCTGGCCGCGACGCTTGGGCTCAACCACGGCCTCCGCGACGATCCGACGCCGAAGCCTCGGCCGGCGCACTCGCATCGCTCAAACGGGAATCCCGCGCGCTCGGGCCGGCGCTCGGACCGGCGACACACGCCCACCCGGAGCTGAGGCCGAGGGCTCTGTAGGTCCGGTAAACGCCGGCAAGGCGTCTACCGGACCAATTGAGCACGGGAGCGGTTCGAGAGGTCGGCCGCAGCCGCTTTCAGGCGAAAGCGATCCCGGTCGGCTCGTCGCCGAGGCCGATGTCGATCGACTTGCTCACTGTGTTGCTCGAGGGCGCGATGACGACGAGCGAACTCGACGCATTGCAGGCCACCCAGATGTTTCCGTCGGGGCCGAGCGCAGCCGCAGTCGGGACGTGATTGAGCTGCGTGAACGAGCTCACCGAATCGGTTGTCGTCCCGGAACCGAGGGTGATTTTGGTGGTCACCCTCCGCGAGCGGTTGTCAATTACAGAGACAGTGTCTTCGTTGGCATTGGTCACGTACGCGCTGGAGCCGTCGGCGGTGAAGGCCGTGTTCCACGGCGTCTTGCCGACTCCGATCCGGCTCACGGTGCGCAGCGAGGAGGTATCAACGACGATCACCTGGTCACGCTCTGTGTCGGTGATGTAGGCGTGACTGCCGTCCGGCGTCACCGCGACCCCGTGCGGATTGCGCAACTGCTCGCTGACCTGCCGCACGTGGCCGCTGGAGGTCTTGATCGCGAACACGCCGTCCGCGCATGTCACAAACGCGAGTGAGCCGTCCGGTGAGATTGTCACGACCTGGGGCGCCTCTCCGACCGACACCGTGCCGGTCTCGGTCCGGCCTGAGACATCTACCACCGACACCGTCTCGGAGCCGCCCTGGCCTGTGTTCGGCCCCGTGTTCGCGATGTACGCCGTTGTGCCGTCGGGCGTTATCGCGATCCCGTGCGGATAGATGCCGACGACAACGGTGCCCGCGATCTTGTTCGGGGTGGTGCCCCCGGTCGGGATCACCGAGACCGTGTTCGTCCCCGATTCGGTCACCCAGACCTCGCTGCCGTCAGGGGTCGCCGCGACCCCGTAGGGGTTCGTCGTCCCGCTCGTGACCGCCGACACCAGCGCCATCGTCGAGACATCGACGATCGCGACGTTGCTGCCAACGATCCCCGGCACGTATGCGAACGTCGTACCGGTGGCCGCGGCGACCACGTCCTCGTTCTCGACCGCAGCGATCCTCTTCAAGTAGACCTTGTCGGTCCCACCGCTCTTGAAATCGGCAGCGTGGGTCGTGCGGTTCTCGATGAAGCGGCTGGCCGTGGCCGGCAACGCCCGCCGCGCAGTGCCGTGCGCCGAGCGGCGCGGCTGAGGCGCCCATGGGATCCCCGGGCGCCGTCTCTCCTGAACCGGCGGCGTCTGGTCGGCGCCCGGAATCGTCGCGGCGGGCAGCGTCGCGACCTCCTGCTCGGCCTCCCAGAACTCACCGATCGTCGCGGGAAGCCGCGGCGGGAAGGTGGTCGCCTTACCGTTCGAGAAGCCCAGTGCCGACGTCAGGTCACCGAACGTCTGGCGCCTCCAATCGCTGATGTTGGTCTCCCCGACCCCCGTCAGCCGCTCGAGGAACTGGAGCGTGGAGGTGTGGTCGAACTGCTCTGAGGCGACGAAGCCGCCGACGGTCCAGGGCGAGACGATGAAGCAGGGCACCCGGACGCCGCCGCCGATTGGCCAGTTCGGCTGGCCGGATAGCTGGACGAACTCGTCGGCGGTGCCGGCCGGCGGGAGCGGCGGCACAACGTGGTCGAAGATGCCGTCGTTCTCGTCGTAGTCGATGATGTACACGGTCTTCGACCATAGATCGCGGTTCTCGGCCACCGCGTTGAGCTTCGAGGCGAGGAAGTTCGCGCCCGACGCGGGAAGGTAGGCCGGGTGCTCGCTCTGGCCGGACGTCGGCACGATCCAGGAGACGGTCGGCAGCTTGCCGTGCGCAGCGTCCCATTCGAACCGGTCGGGCGGGTAGATCGTCAGCCCGCCCTCGTACAGTGGGCTGCCGGGCCGAGCGTTCTGGTAGGCGGCGAAGAACTCCAGCATGTTGGTGCCGTAGTCGTCTTCCTCCTGATAGACGCGCCATGTGATACCCGCCTCGGTCAGGCGCTCGGGGTACGTCTTCCAGGTGTAGGGCTCCCCGGTCGTGGGGCTCGGCACGACGTTCGAGGTGATCGGGCCTCCGCCCGAGCCAGTCGGATCGATCGTCCCCGTCCAGAGGAACATCCGGTTGGGCCAGGTCGGCCCGAGCAGCGAGCAGTGATAGTGATCGCAGAGCGTGAACGTCTCGGCCAGCGCGAAGTGGAACGGGATGTCCTGGCGCTCGTAGTAGCCCATCACGTACCAGTAGTTATTGGCTCCGTCAGCGGTGAAATGGCTCGGGATCCAGTTGTTGTTCAGTGCTGTCGTCGGCGCACCAGGCGTCGAGGAAACTGTGATGTTCAGCGACTCGTGTTGGAACGTCCACGCGTGCGACGTCGAGGGGATCGCCTGCGAGCTCGTGTTCTGCGTGTCGAGATGGAAAGGCAGCAGGTAGCCGTCTGGGTTGTGCGGGTCGTACTGGAAGAAGATCGACTTCCCCTCGACCGTGTCAAACGGCGGCGTGGTGTCCGATTGGGTCAGCGCGTTCGGATCGCCGAACCCGCTGACCCCGGCGAGCGTGCCGAAATAGTGGTCGAACGAGCGGTTCTCCTGCATGTGGATGACGACGTGCTTGACATCCTTGAGCGAGCCTTTGCGCGGCCCCTCGGCGACAGCGCGTGCCAAAGCCGGCGGCAAGAATGAGGACGCAAGCGCGCCGCCAGCTCCCATAGCGGCGGAGGTCAGCAGGCGACGACGAGTTACCTCGGGCATGAGTCGGGCTCCCTTCCGTGTAGAGCATGCGGAGGTCTGACAAACGACCCAGCGCGCCACAACCCTACGCCGGGTACGAGCGACCTGAACTAGTCGATCGTATGTCGGCGTATTCGGGCTCGGTGTTACCAACTTGCGGCGGACGATGTGACCGAGGCGTAACCGGCCCGCGACGTCTTGGCCCCGGTCCGAGTCTGCCGTCAGGTCCTCGGTTGGGAGCGTCGCGGCGGCGGTACGGCGGTCGCGAGTTCGACCGGCGCTGCCCACGTGAGATCGACGGGCGTTCGCGTCGTGAACTCGACGGGTGCCGGGGAAACCTCGAGCTCTGTTCCGACGTGACGTCGAACGGTATCGCGGCGTGACGGGCCATTTCGGTACCTCGGCTCCTCTGCGGCGGAAGCTGGACGGCTTCACGGCACGGGACCGCGCCGCTCGGAACCGGCCATTCTGGCGCCCGTTCCGGTTGGACATGTTGAGCTGCGCCGCTGGGTCGTAAACGCGAAAGGGGTCAAGGCCATGAGGGCCACAGCAGGAACTGAGGCCGTGTTGCTGCGGTCGCTTTCGAAGTCCTGGCGCGGCCCGGCCGGTCCGATCCACGCGGTCCGCGGGATCGACGTGTCGATCGCAAGAGGCGAAACGGTCGCCCTGCTCGGACCAAACGGTGCCGGAAAGTCGACCACGATCGACATGGTTCTCGGTCTGGTCAGGCCTGACGACGGCGCCGTTTCGGTGCTCGGCAAGACACCCGAGCAGGCGGTCAGAGACGGCCTGGTCGGCGCGATGCTCCAAACCGGCGCGCTGATCCGCAACCTGACCGTGCGCGAGTTGATCATGATGGTCGCGTCGTTGTACCCCTCGCCGCTGGCGGTCGACCGTGTACTGGAGCTGGCTGGGCTCGAAGAGGCAGCCGACCAGCGGACACAGAAGCTCTCGGGCGGTCAGACGCAACGGGCGCGGTTCGCCGTCGCGCTCGTCAGCGACCCGGCGCTGCTCATCCTTGACGAGCCGACGGTGGCGATGGATGTCGAGGCCCGCCGCGTGTTCTGGGCATCGATGCGCACTTTCGCCGCCGCGGGAAAGACCGTCATCTTCGCCACCCACTACCTGGAAGAGGCCGACGCGAACGCGGATCGGGTTGTGCTGATGGCGAACGGACAGATCGCCGCTGACGGCCCAACCACGGAGATCAAGGGGCGAGTCGGTAGCCGCCAGATTCGAGCGACCCTGCCGGCGGTGCCCGACGCCGAGCTGGCGACGATCCCGGGGGTGAGCACGGTCGTCCGCCACGGTGACTCGATCACGCTGGTGTGCTCGGATTCCGACGCCGCAATCCGCGTATTTCTGCAGCGCTACCCGCAGGCCCGCGACATGGAGATCACCGGCGCCGGGCTCGAGGATGCCTTCCTGCGCCTGGTCGGCGACTCGGACGGCGAGCTGGCGGAGCGGTCCCGATGAGCACGGTCGCCTACACCCGCTACGAGCTGCTCCGCACGTTCCGGGACCGGCGCCTGTTCCTATTCGCGTTCGGCTTCCCGGTGATCCTGTACTTCGTGATCGCGGCGCCGAACCGGCACCTTCTCGATTTCTCGTCGACCGGAATCAGTGCGCCGCTCTACTACATGGTCAGCCTGGCGTCCTTCGGCACGATGATGTCGATGATGTCCGCCGGGTTCCGTATTGCCGGCGAGCGTCAGGTCGGCTGGACCCGCCAGCTGCGGATCACGCCGCTGTCGGTCCGAAGCTACATCCGCGCCAAGATCCTCACCGCGTACGCGATGGCCGGCGTCAGCCTTGCGCTCCTCTACGCATCCGGTTTCGTCCTCGGCGTCCGGGTGCCAGTGGGCACGTGGATCGAGATGACGATCCTGATTGCGATCGCGCTGCTGCCGTTCGGCGCGCTCGGGGTCGCCCTTGGCCACATGCTCACCGTCGACAGCGTCGGCCCCGCGACCGGCGGAATCGTGTCGCTGCTCGCGATCGTCAGCGGCACGTGGTTCGCGGTCACCAGCGGTTTCCTGCACGACGTTGGCCAGTTCCTCCCGTCGTATTGGCTGGTGCAGGCGGGACGAATCTCGCTTCATGGCCATGCGTGGCCCGCGATGGCCTGGGCCGTGGTGATCGGCTGGACCGCGGTGCTGGTCGCGATCGCGGTCGTCGCCTACCGCCGCGACAGCGGCCGCGTCTGAGCGATCCAGATCAGCCGGGGCCGGCGCCCATGGCGAGATTGGCCCGTCCGATCGCCTGCGTACGTGGTCTCGCGACACGCGAAGCCCCTGCCGCCCAGCGCCTGGTGGCGCGGGTGCGACAGGGAGCAACGCAGCCGTCTCGATCGTTAGGCCCACCCACCCGAGGGCGAGGGGGTCTTCGTGGTCTTGGTTGAGCCACTGGAAGCGCTCTTGGCGATCTTGGCGCCGCTTCCCGACAGCGCGAACCAGGTGTTGTCAAAGCCCTGACCGGCCGTGCTTGACGAGCTCTTGTCGGCGGCGTAGTAGTAGAGCAGGTGGCCCTTGTAGACCACTTGGGTAACGCCTCCGCGCTGCTTGGCCGTTCCAAGATCGACCGCGACAGTCCCTGGGCCGGGCTTGGGGTTGCCCACGGTCGTGACCGCAGGCCAGAATTTTGCGCACTCACCGGTGCAGGCCGTTTTGGTGCCGTGGTCCTTTGTGTACATGTACACGGTGAGATGCTTCGGTCCCGCGTACAGGATCGAGCCCAGAGACGTGTGCTTGACGCCGACGGTCACTGTTGAAGATGTCTGGTGCATACCGGCAGCAAGTGCGATGCCGGTGCCGATCGAGCCGGCAGCGACCAGAACCGCCAGACCCGCGGTCAACGCGCGCTTGGTGGGAATAGTGGATCCCATCTGTCCTCCTGCGGATGGATTTGCGGCTCCGAATGGAGTCAATTAGAAGGACGCCATCCGGGGCAAATCTCTTCCCGGTCGGCCGCTTTGTTTCGGGAGGCCGCATCTCGGGAGCGCGGATTCACGATGTCGCACATGGGCCGACACGGCGCGCATGGTGGGGCCCGTCCCGATCACGAAGCGACCGGGACGAGCCCCCGAGCTCGCCGAGCGACGAGCTCGTCTGAGAACAATCCGTCCTACCCGGCCGGCGGCCCGACTGTGTAGGTGTAGGGGAGCACCGCTTCGGTCGACACGTTGGTCGCCGGTCGCGTGCCCCTTGGCCCGGGAGCCGACGTCGTGTTCGCGACCGTCAGGTTGCCCGTGACGACCGTTGTCGGCGCCGCGTTCGGAGTCAACGTCAGCGTGACCAGCTTCGTCACGCCCGCCGCGATGTAGATACTCCTCGGCGCGATGTCGGCCGGTGCCGCCTGGTTGGAGGAGAACGTGAACGTCCGGCCGATCGCCGGTCGTGTTCGTGATCTGCAACTGGACCGTGTTCGTCGAGCCCTGGGCGAGCGTCGTCGACGCCGAGGTCGGCAACCCCGACAGGACGGTCACGCCCGAGTTGTTGAACGTGACGTCGCCCTTGACCACCTGACTGAACTCGTTGCCACTGGTCGTCAGGTTGAGCTGGACGACGATCAACCATCTGCCTGCAGCCGGGTTGGCAACGGACAGGTTCGCCAGCCCGCTCGGTCCGGCGCCGATGTTGGGCGGCGTGACCGTCGTGCTCGGCGTCGCGTCGGCGACCACCTCCTGCCCGGACGGGTTGTACAGCTCGTACGTGTACGAGTTGTCCGGGTTGAAATCCGCTGTCTTCAGCGACACGCTCATCTGGCTCTGGCCGGATGGCACGTCGATGAAGAACAGCGAGTTCGGCGACCCCTGGTTGCGCCCGACCGTCGTTCCCATCGTTGCCTTGAAGGCTCCCGCCCGTCGACGGGATCACGGTACGCGCGAGCACCGGAACCGACGCGGTCGCCCCATTGGCACCCGCTAGCTGGATCGAGGACTCGTTGTCTCCAGGGCGCCTTTGCCAGCGGAACGTTGACGTTGACCGTCCCCGAGCTCTGCGCCGGGATCTTGACCGTCCCGGCTCCCGAGGCTGAGGTCACGTAGTTCTGGCCGGTCACCTGGAACGACATCGGGCCCGCGTAGGCACCCGGGACGTTCGGCGGGTTCCTGCAGGTGCGAGCGGCCGTTGCCCCACAGGATCGTAGCCGTCCACGTTCCCGGCATCGGGTCGTTGACCTCGGTGTGCTGGATGTTCGGCACCGACCCGATTAGGACCCCTGTTCTCGTCGGACCCGTCCCGTAGTCGTAGGAGATCTGAGTCAGCCGCCCCAACGGGTCCGTCAGGATGTAGTAGAGGATGTTTGAGTTGGTCGGGTCGTTCCAGATCATGTTGGCGTTCAGGTGATCGACCCCGGCGGGCACGTTGAACGTGATCGGAGTGGCCGCCTGTGCGCCATCCGCCGGAACCGGCAGTGACGGATCGGGTGCCGAGACGTTCTCGGTCACGGTCGGGTCGAGCTGTGTGGCGGCCCCGAGCTTGCGCAGCTGCGCGGTGACCGTCGTCGCCTTGGTCGATGCGTTGTAGACGCTGAGGGACGCTGGGACGTTGGTGCCGCCGGCGCCACTGACATCCACCTGCGTCGGCGTCGACAGCAGACCCGGCGCCTTTGCAGCGCCCGTCGTCGTCGTGAACGGCATCTGCTCGGCGGCGAGCACCGCCTGGTAGATGTTGACCTCACCGGCTCCCTGCTCGCCCGCGGGGGCGTTGATGTCGCTGGCCGTCCCGTCGAGGATCTCCTTGACCATCGCGGGAGTCGGGCGCTCGCCGTTGTGGGTGTTGGAGTACGCCTCGATCACGTCCGCGGCGGCTCCGGCGACGAACGGCGCCGACTCGCTGGTGCCTCCGAACGCCTCGGTCAGAGCGTTGGTCGGGCACCCGTTTGTCACCAGCGGGCTACAGGCGGCCTCACCGCCATAACCGGGGGCGACGAGGTCGACGAGCCTGCCCGAGCTATCGGGCAGCGAGAACGGCTGACCCACACCGGTCGATGACAACGTCGCGATCTGGTCGCTGTTCCAGCTGGGGAATCCATAGGCCTGGGCCTCCAGGCGGAGCGTCGTCGTCCCCCCGACGCCGATCACGTTCGGGTCGTCGGCCGGCGCGATGAAGGTGTTGTCGAAGCCCTCGTCGCCGGACGATGCCACGACCGTCATCCCGGCCGCCACCGCCGCGTCGTCGGCAGCCCACAGCAGGTTGCCACCGCCGCCGGAGCCGTAGGACTCCGAGATCACGTCAGCGTGGAGGAGAGCCGCGTTCTGGATCCCCGCGATGATCTGCGACGTGGACTGGCTGATGGTCGCCTCCTGGACCCCGTTGACGGTCGTTATCTGAACCGAAGGGTCGACCAGCGAGAGATCGATCAGCGACGCTCCGGGAGCATCGCCCTTGATTACGAACGAGCAGCCGCCCGGCAGCCCCGAGAACGGCAGTTCCGCGGAGTAGTCGTAGGTGACCGTCCCCTGCGCCCCAACCGACGACGCATCCCCGAACCATTCGTCGAGCGACCCATCGTTGGGGATGTCGGCGGGGTTGTAGTCGGGGGCGTCAATGACGACGTGCGAGCCGTCGGCCCGCGTGAAGTTCGGGTTGCCGGCGAGTTCGTTCATGCCATCGATCGCGACGATCACGCCGGAACCGTCGGCGATCTTGTCGCCCTCCTGGCTCCCGGTTCCCTCGTAATGCATCGTCTGTAGCGCCTCGGGCTCGACCAGCGGCTTGCTCGGGTTGGTCGGGCACTGCCCCGCCCCGGGCGCGACGTTGGTTGCTTGCGCAGTCAGCGGGACCGTCTCGGTCACCTGCTGATCGGGGACGACCTCCGCCACATTGCTCAAGTTCGCCAGCGCGTGCGCCTCCTTTGACGACACGTCGGCCGCGACGGCGTTGACAAGCGTCAGCGCGTGGAGCTTGCTGCCGCCCGAGCGCTTGATGTTCGACACGATCGGCGCTTGCTGTGCGGAGTCGACCGCCCGACGGCGCGCCATGCCGTGAGCGAGGCTGACGTTACGATTCGTCTGCTTCAACACAACTATCACCCGGCCGCCGTTCGCAGCCGAGCCTTTTAGGGCCGAGGTGCGCTCCGCGCGCACAACATGCCGGGTGCGTCCATTGGCCGCCACGACGCCAACCACCGCGCCAATAGCTAGGACCCCGACCAGCACCACCCAGATCATCCGTAGGCGCATCCTTCCGCCCTTTCTGTGTGTTGCGCTTCAGGCGTCCTTGTGCCCGAAGCTCTGACTTTATGTGTGCGGCGTTATATCTCCGCGTCCCGACGCTTGTCAAACGCCAACCGACAGCGATGTTCACGCTAACACCACTGTCAACCGGAGTGGTCCCCACCATCCCGGGGAGGTTGGTCTCTCCTCAGGAAGCGGGCTGCACGATCGTCGTGTACAAGCCATACCCCGCCAGGGCGCTGGCGATCACGGCGAGGGTGTAGGCAGCCGGAAGCGACCGTCCCTGGCTCCGGGCAAAGCGCGGATAGACGAGGAACACGATCAGCTGGCTCAGCCACAGCGCCACCAGCGAAGGTCTGAGCAGAGCGTCGTAGAACCCATCTGGGTCGGTCAGGCTGATCGCGGCGGCGATCATCATCATGACCCCGATCACGATGCTCACCGGACGCGGCCGCCAGCCGGCGACCGCTCGCGCCAGACGCGTCAGAGCCACATATTCGGCGAGCATCACCCCGCCGATGCTGAACGCGATTCCGATGCCGATGGCGTGAGCCAGGCCACTCCCCACGAATCGGCTGGCCACAGCCACTCCCGCAACCGGCGCACCCAGTAGGTCAGGAGAGCCCGCCAATGGCGCCACCGCGAGCACGATGACAAGGACCGTGATGCCGAACGCGGCCAGCAGTCCGCGTCGAATCGTGACAGCCGGACGCGCCACCTCGCCACCGAGAAACAGCGGCAGGCTCCCGCAGATGTAAAACAACGAGCTCTGGGCGATCGGCTTGAGAAGGCCATCGACCGGCTCGTGCGCGGAGACGCCCGAGACCAGCGGCGAGAGGTGTGAGACGGTAACCCCGCCGAGGATCAGCGCGAGCACCAACTGGCCGCCTCCGATCACACCCGCTGCGATCAACCACGTGCGCGTACCGGCGATCACGACGATGGCCAGCAACGCCGGGATCAGCAGCGCCAGAGCGGTCTGATACTGCCGCTCTCCGGGAAGCACGTCCGGCAACAGTTCGTAGACGATCTGAACGGTCGTGTACGCGACGTACAGCAGGTAGCTGAAGGTCCAGATCGCTGCCTGCAGCAGCGCCACCCGCTGTCCAGCGGCGGCTCTGACGAAGCCATACAACCCCCCGGAACCATGGACGGTCCGTGAGTAGTCCAGCCAGATCGCCAGTGGGAACAGGAATACGACCGCCGCCGCGACGGTCACGATGCCGGCGTTCGCCCCTGCGTCTTCGATCACCGCCGGAGCGACCAGCCCCGCCAGCGCCAGTGGGCCGCCGAATGACGTGACCGCGAAGCCGCCAAACCCCCACGGACCGATCGCCTTGGCCGAAGCCGGGCGGACCGGTTCGCGAGTTGTCACCGTCGCCATCAGAGATAAGGACGCTCTGGGGGCCCGATTCATTCCGCATCGGGATCAAATCAAGGCCGACGGGGGATCGGCGAGATTCGGCCGCGGTTGGGAAGCCCGCGCGACCGCAGGATGCTGAGCACTGGGAGTATGCTCGCTCTGTGTGACTGACGAGCCACTCACCATCAGCTATGTCCTAGATGGCGATACGCACCGGGTTTTGGCTGTCGGCGAGCTTGACATCGCGACCGTCGGAGCCCTGGAGAAGGCGGTGCTCGACGTCGAAGACGGCGCGCGGGTGATCGTCCTCGACCTGAGCGGTCTCAGCTTCATGGACTCGACCGGGCTGCGGCTGATGATCGACCTCACCGAGCGCTATGGGGCCGAGCCCAACAGACTCCAGGTCATCGCGGGCTCGCCGGCGGTCGAGCGGTTGCTCGACATTGCCGGGCTCCGCGACCGGCTGCCGCTGATCACGCCGTAGGCGGTGTGGACCGGTGAGTGCCACAAGCGCGCGTCTGGGTCAGAACGAGGCCCTGTTCCGCTCGATCAACGAGCGGATCGAGGCCGGCAGCTGGCCTGCGACGCCATCGGACGCAGTCGCCTTCCGCTGCGAGTGCGCCGCGCTTGGTTGCAATCTCCTGGTCGAGGCGACGGTCGCCGAGTACGAATCGGTGCGCGCCGACTCACGGCAGTTCATCCTCGCCCCGGGGCACGAGCTTCCAGGGATCGAGCAGGTCATCCGGCGTACGGACGCATATGTGGTCGTGCAGAAGATCGGCGATGCCGGCCGGGTCGCCGACACGACCGACCCGCGCTGACCACTAGTCGGCGACTCTTCCGGGCAGCGCGAATCGCATCCGCAGTTCAAGCCCTCCCGACGAGGGGCGCACCAGGTCGACGCCGTCCGCGAGCTGGGCGATGATCGCCAGACCGAGGCCCAGACCGGGGCTGTCCAGCCGTGGCCGAAGCCCCAGCCCGGTGTCGGTGACGATCACCCATAGTTCGTCCATCGCGACGGTGGCGTTGACCTCGATCGTGCCCGGAGGGTCCTGCTCGGGGTACGCGTGCACGACGACATTGGTTGCGGCCTCCGAGGCCGCGAGCGTGACGGCGTCGCGCGTTTCGGCGGGTAGACCGAGACCGTGGGCGAACTGCCGAAGGGCCGTACGGACCGCTCGGACCGACGTGGCAACTGCCGGATAGACCTGGTGGAAGGCGCTCGCAGACGGCCTGGCACCGGACCGCGATGGATCCTCGATCGAGCCGCCCTCGCTCTCATCGGGGACGCCTCCGGGTTTGCATGGGCAGGCCCGGTTCATGGCCGCTCATGGTACGGACGTGTGTTGATCGACCACGGCACAGCCGCTGCAACTCCGCGATCCGAGGATCGCGCAGGCCGCCCGGAACCTGGGTAGGAGGACTCGTGGCCATTTGCGCGAGCGAGGTCGTCAGAGCAGTCGACGGGGAAACCGGGGGCATTTCGGAGGAAACCCATGTTCGTGTCGTACCCACCTTGGTCGAGTCGCAACCGAAAGCGGGGCACAGTTGCCGCCAGGGCTCCGGTACCCACCCGTGGCGTTTCGCACGTGTGAACGGTGTGACTTCCCGGTCAGTCGTCACGAATCGTCAGAGACCCGTCCAGGCCGGCGATCCGTAGCAGCCGCGAGAGGTGCGAGCCTTTGGCGACGACCAGTTGCAGCGTCTGCCGGCGCCAGCGCAGCCGTTCGGCGAGCCTCAGCAGCATGTCGATGCCAACGCTGTCGATGTACCGCGTGGAACTCAGGTCAACCGTCAGGCCGTTGGCGTCGCGCGGGACGGCTGAGTCGAGCTGAACACCGATGACGGCCGCGTTGGCGAGGTCGACGTCGGTCGGCATCCGGGCAAGCACTTCGCCGGCCACGACGGTGACCGCCGCGCAGCTCATCTGCGGACGGCGCGAAGCGTGACGAGGGTGCCGCTCTCGTCGCAATCGATCGCGACATCGTCGACAAGGGCGCGCATCAGATCGATCCCCCGCCCGCCGGACCCGGGGGCCCGTGCCCGCCAGGAGCCATTGTCGCTGACCATGACGATGATCTCCTCGTCGGCCGCGCGTGTGTTGACCGTGAAGGAGTCGGCACCCGTGCCATACGCATGTGCGATCGCGTTCGCCGCCGCCTCCGAGCACGCGGTTGTGATCTCGCTGCGCTGAGCCCCCTCCACGCGTTGGCTCGTCAGCCAGCGGTCGATTGTTCGCCGCATTGACGCAAGGACCGACGGGTCGCTCGCAAATGTGAGCTCGAGCGTTTGATCAAGTGGCTCCGTCTCGATTGCAAGCACGGCGACATCGTCGTCGGACGGGTCCTCGATGCCGGCCCGCACAAAGGTGCGGTCGGCGAGCGACAGCGACCCAGGTTCATCGAGGTCGGGGGCGAGTAAACGTCCAAGACCGGCGTCGATCGACTCGGTGGCCCGCTCGATCAGACCGTCCGTGTAAAGGACCAGCGCGCTGCCCGGCGGGAACGGAATCCGCTGAACCTCGTATCCGAACGACAGCGGGCTACCGAGCGGTGGACCGCTCGCCGGCACGCCGAGCTCACGGCTCCCATCAGCGCGCAGCAGGAGCGCGGGCGGATGGCCGACGCTGACGCCAACCAATTCTGAGGCTTCGAGGTCAAGCGCGAACACTGCCAACGTCACGGACGCTCGCGTGCCGCTGCTCAGCATCAGCGCGTTCAACAGCGAGACGATCTGCACCAGCGGCTGTGGAAGCAGCGCGTACGCGCGCAACGCGGTCCGAATCTCGGCCATCGTCGCGGCCGCGGCGAGGCCACGGCCGGTGACGTCGCCGATCGCGAGCCCGATCCGGCCATCGGCGAAGCCGAACACGTCGTACCAGTCGCCTCCGAAACGCTCCCCAGCAGCGGGCTGGTACTTCGCGCTGACTCGCAGACCCGGGATCTCGGGTAGCCGGGCGGGCAGGAGATGGCGCTGGAGGGCCTCCGTGAGCGCTCGCTGCTCGCTGGACTGAGCGCGATCGATCGCCGGCGTGACCCGGTCAGCCGTCGCCTGCAACAGACGCACGTCGCCGTCGTCGAAGTGGCGCCGGCGCAACGCTCCGACGTGCAGCACGCCCACAACCCGGCCCTCGTCGACCAGCGGCACCCCCAACAACGAACGGATGCCCTTCAGTCGCAGGAGCGGGTTGACCACGTCGGCCCGATCGAGATCTTCGATCGCGACCGGGCGCTGCTGAGCTGCGATCCGACCGGCGAAACCCGCGCCGAGCGGGACCGTGACGCCCTGGCGCACCTCCTCTTCGATTCCCCTCGCCGCTCGCGCCCGCAGTACCCGCCGGTCCGGATCGAGCAGCAGGATCGCGGCGGTGTCGGCCTGGAGGAGGGCCTTGATCGGGTCTAGCAACTCGACGAGTAGATCCTCAAGTGACAGATACGCGGGCGCCGAATCGGTGACCCGCTCGAGCGCAGACAGGTTCGTGTCGTTGTCGGGCATTCACCTGACTGCTACCCGAACGCGGTCCAGTCAATCGTCGTAGTTCCACCCTGAGCAGCCGATGCGTATCGAGTTCATCGCAGGGGTACCTTCAGCGAGTGGACGCTCCCGTGCCGCCGAACCCGACCGAGGCGAGCCTGCGGCGCGCGATCGAGAGGTGTCGCGCCTGTGACCTCTGGGAGGGAGCTACCCAGGCCGTGCTCGGCGAGGGACCGAAAGGGGCGCGGGTGATGCTCGTCGGCGAGCAGCCGGGGGATCGCGAGGATCTCGCTGGTCATCCGTTCGTCGGGCCGGCAGGGCGAGTGCTCGACCAGGGCATGGCGCAGGCCGGCCTGGCGCGCGAAGACGTGTATCTCACCAATGTGGTCAAGCACTTCCGCTACAAGGCCCGCGGGAAGCGGCGGATTCACCAGCGCCCGGACCGCCTGCAGGTGAGCGCCTGCCTGCCGTGGCTCGAAGCCGAGCTCGAGATCGTGTCGCCGGAGGTGCTCGTCTGCCTCGGCGCGGTTGCGGCGCAGGCGCTGCTGGGGCCGTCGGTACGCGTTGGTCGCGATCGCGGACGCTGGCTCGACAGCGGCCTCGCCGAGCGCGTGACTCTGACGACCCACCCGGCATCGATCCTGCGAGCGCCGCGCCCGGAGGAGCGCGCCACAGCGATGGAGGCGTTCGTGTCAGACCTCCGCACCGTCGCCGATTGGCTCTCTCAGTGACCCGGATCACGTTGCGGCGTCCGGGGTGCCCCTTTCCGTGCGCCGACGGTAATCGTCGCTCAGCTTCCGCGTATCGCGCGGCTCTGCGAAAGGCTCGACGTTCTCGGGCAGTCCATGGACGATCGCTCGCTCGCGCTCGAGCTCGGCGTTGATCTCCAGGCCGAGCAGCAGTGACACGTTCGTGAGCCACAGCCACACGAGAAAGACAACTATGCCCGCTAGCGGCCCATAGGTCTTGTTGTAGGAAGAGAAGTCGGTCACGTACACGGCGAACAATGCCGAGACGACCATCCAAATCAACGTCGCTATCACCCCGCCGGGGCTGATCCACTTGATCCCGTGCTGCTTGGCGTTCGGAGCCGCCCAGAAGAGCACCGCGAGTAGTACAGAGACGAGCAAAACGAGCACCGGCCACTTCGCAATGTCCCAGATCGACACCGCGGTGCTGCCAATACCGAGAGGAGTACCGACAGCCCGAGCCACCGAGCCGGTCAATACGACGATCGCAGCCATGGCGACCAGTAGGACAACAGCAAAGGCTGTGATTCCGAGCCTCAGCGGCACCGTTTTCCAAATAGGTCGGCCCTCCCCGATGTCGTACACGCGGTTTGACGCCCGCATGAACGCGCCGACGTAGCCTGAGGCCGACCACAGCATCACCACGATTCCGGCAATCGCGGCAGCCCCGGCGCCGCCATGGTGTGCTTGCGCCTGGCGGATGAGAGTCTGGACAACCTTTCCGGTGGAACCTGGAGACAGGCTCGTCACCTGGGTTGTCAGCTGATGGACGTTGGTTGCACCCGTCAGCCCGACGATCGACAGCAGCACGATCAGGCCGGGCACGACAGCAAGCACTGCGTAGTAAGTCAGCGCCGCTGCGAGGTCGGTTACGTTGTCGCTTGCGAACTCGACCCGTACCCGCTTCGCAACTGACCGCAGGGACGGCTTGCGTAGTTGATCCGGGCTTGCCGCCCGGTTTGACGCTGTATCCACGAGAACGAGGTACCCGGCCGTTCGACGCTAGAAACAATCTCGAACGCCACTATCGACAGCTTCCTCGGTGGGCGTGGATTGGCCACCTCCAGCCCCGGGTAACTCTGTCCCATGCCTTTCTCGATCTCCTCACCGTTCGGGAGCCGTTCGCGCAGGGGCCTTGTTCTGTGGGCGATGCCCGTTCTCGAGGTTCCCACGCCGACGGAGCCGCCCACCCCAGCTGTCCCGGACGCTCCGGTGACGCCGGTCGACCCCGACCCCGGCACACCCGGGGCTCCGGAGAGTCCCGCTACCGTCCCGACGCCGACGGAGCCGCCGACGCCCGTCGTACCCGAGCCTCGGCCAGGTTCGCCAGAACCCGACGCCGATCCCAATTCGGCTCCCAGGGCCGATTCGCAGCCCAACCCCGACCGTCGCCGAACGTCGGAACAAGGACGGAGCCATTCCAGTGAACGACGCTCACAGCACGAATCCGAAGACTGACCCTCCGGGAGCGGTGTCAAGCCAGAACAACGAAGAGGGCCCGAGCGCGCTGCGCGACGACGAGACCCACCCCGAGCCCCGCACCGCGGGCAAGCAGCATCGACGTCGCGGGAAGCGGGCAGACCCTGAGGGGCACGAGGACCGGGAGGACCGATGACCGAGTTGGAGACACGCCTCGTCACATACATCGAGGACACGTACGGGCTGGAGCAGCACATGCTGCGCGCCCTCGACAGCCTCATCGAGACCACGAATGACCCACAGATCCGAGACACCCTCGAGCACCACAAAGAGGAGACGGACCTTCACCGGGAGCGGCTTGCCGAGCGCCTGCAGGCGCACCACGCGACTCCGTCGATGGTCAAGGACGCCGGTCAGATCTTCGTCGCACTGACGAGCGGATTAATCGACCGAGCTCACCCGCGCTCGCCAGCCAAGGTCCTCAGTGACGGAGTCCTCGCCGAGCACCTCGAGATCACCTCCTACGAGCTGCTCGAGCGGGTCGCCAGGGCTGCCGGCGACCTTCAGACAGCCGAGGTCGCTCGCCGGAATCGCGCTGACGAGGAGGCGATGGTGGAGAAGCTCCGGGCCGGCAGCGCGCACCTGGAACTCAAGCTCGGCGATGAACGACAAGCACCGAGAGCTCTGAGCGGGCGACAACTGCCGACGCGACGCTGCCGAGCAGGTGCCCGACGAGTCCGGCACGGCGGTGTGAGCCGAGCACGATCAGGCTTGCCTGGTGGTCCTTGGCAGCGTCGACGAGTCCTTTCCAGGTCGGCGCGGCCTCAACCGCGATGCTCCGTGAACGGAACCCGGCCTGCTCCGCCAACGACGCGCCGTGTGCGGCGGTTTCCTCGGCTGCCTTGCGGACCTCAGTGGCCTGGGCAGTATCGAACTCGCGGTCGCTGATCGGCAGGAACCCGACTTCGGCCGGCTGCCAGACGCAGACCACGACGGCCTCCCGGCTCGGCGCGAGCTGGTGGCCGGCCTGCTCGATCGCAAACTCCGCCAGCTCGGAGCCGTCGTAGGCGAACAGCACCGGCCCACCAGCGATGGCGGCCGCCTCAGCGTCGGGGCTAGCAGGCGCCACTTCAGTCGGCGCCTTCCGGCGCTGGGTGGCCGATCGGCATCCGGGAGCGGATCCGGGCAAGCAGCGGCGGCGAGTACCACGCCGGCCCCTCCCCGGAGAGGAACCGCTCGACGTCAGCCGGCTGCGGGCGAGCGCCGCCGAGCGCGTACACGGCAATCCCGAGGAGGGCGCCACCAACCGCGATTCCAAATCCAATCCACAGCGCGATGCCCGTCCCGGCCTCTAGGCTGCCGCCGACGTTCGCGGCGAAGTAGACGAAGATCGGGGCGATCATGAACGCCGCCACAGCGCGCATCAGCTCGACGATCGCAAACACGCGCTGCAGGCTCATCGAATTCAGCGAGAAGCCGGCAACGAACAGCGCCGGAGCGACCGTCGCTCCGAGCCCGATGCCGGTCAAGCCGGAGCCGACGAGCGTCAGCGCAGCGCTCGAAGGCACCTCGATCCGGAAGACCGCGATCCCCGCCGCGAGCGACACCATCCCGGCCAGCGGGAGATAGTGGAGCTCGCGCTTGTTGAAGACAACCCCGAGCAGGACGGCGGTGATCACCGCGCCGGCCACCTCCGGGAGGTACAGCAGCCCGAGGTCGAGCGGGCTGTACTGATCCGCGAGCACGGCGGCGGTCAGCGCGGTCGCTGAAACCGACGCGGCCGCGGCGAATAGCGCCACGATGATCCCGGCCACCGGCATCGTGCTGGTCAGCATCGTCCGAATCGTCAGCAGCGGTTGCCGGGCTCGGTACTGGTAGACGATCAGAACGACGATCAGCGCCAGGCCGGCGAACAGCGGGACGAACACAATCGGGTCGAGGAACCGGTGGCTGGTCAGCTGCGCAGCGCCGAAGAACGCGGCCACGGGACCGATCGCCGCCAGCGCCAGCGCCGGGACGTCGCGCGGCGCGCTCGGATTGCCCGGCGGGGAGTCCTCAAAGGTCAGGACAGCGAGGAGCACCGCCCCTGCCGCAATTGCCGCGACCACCCAGAACAAAGGCCGCCAGCCGTTCGCCTCAGCCTGGAGCCCACCGATCGTCGGGCCCAACGCGACCGCGCCGAAGATGCACAGGTTCATGATCACGGCGGTCACGCGCAGCTTGCTCGACGGATAGCCGAGCGCGAGCGGCGGCACCGCGGCGATCAGCAGCAGGCTCGTGCAGAGGCCCTGGAGCACATGGCCTGCGATGTACATGGCGGGGTCCTGCGCCGCCGCCGCCAGGACGGAGCCCAGGACCAGGACCACCGCGTAGGCGACCATCATTCGGCGCTGCGGCAGATGTTGAGCGAACTGAACCGCGAACACGGTCCCGGCCGCATACGCCGCGTTCCCGAGGCCGGAACTGAGGCTCATCGTCTGCAGGCTCATGTGGAGTTGCCCGGCGATGATCGGAGTAAGCGGCTGCAGCGCAGCCGACAGCGCCAGATACGGAATCAGCGCAAACATCACCATCAACGCGGCGGCGGGGTACCGCCCGGCTAGTGGGCCCTGGCGCATCAGCGACCTCCGTCCATTGATCGGCGACACTCGTCGGAATGTCGTTTGGTCAGTGTTGGACACCGCTCTCCGCTCACATCTGCATAGCTTAGCGGAGGCTGGCTCCGCTTGTCGCGACGTTCTCGCGGCGGCCTCCGACTAAACGTCGGGAGCCGCTGCGGTGTGACATGGCCGCCGGCTAAGCGCGGCCGTCTGCCGTCTAGCTTGAGGCGAGATGTGCGTGGACGAGCTGGACCGCCATCGCGCCCTCCCCGACCGCGGTGGCGCATCGCTTGGTCGAGCCGGAGCGAACATCACCCGCCGCCAGAACGCCGGGAATGGTCGTGGCCAGCAGGTCAGCGACACCGGCGGCGGCGCCGGTCAGCACGAAACCGTTGTCGTCGCGACCCACGGGCGAATCGGCCAACCAGGCCGTGCACGGAAGCGCGCCGAGGAACAGAAACAGGAACGAGAACGGTAACCGTTGGCCGTCCTTCAGCGTGACCGCCTGAAGCTGTCCGTCAGCGCCCTCCAGAGATGCGATCTCGCTGTGATCGCGCACCGCGACCCCGAAGCGCTCGAGCTCGCGCACGAGGTAGTCCGACATCGTCTCGCGCAGATCCGCTCGCCGATGGAGCAGCGTCACCAGCGCTCCTCCACGAGCCAGCCAGACCGCCGCTTGTCCGGCTGAGTTCCCACCGCCGACGACCCCGACGCGCTCGGCGCCGCAGAGCTGGCCCTCGACCGGTCCTGCGGCGTAGAAGACGCTGATCCCTTCGTACTCGTCCAGGTTCTCGACCGGCAGCCGCCGGTACTCCGCGCCGGTCGCCAGCAGCACGGCGCGAGCGGCGACCTCTCGATCGTCCTCCAGACGCACGACGTGTCGGCCGTTTCCCGGTTCGAGCGAAAGTGCTCGGTAGGGTGTGGCAAAGCGAGCGCTGAACTTACGCGCCTGTGTCACCGCGCGGCTGGTGAGCTCCGAGCCCGTGATCCCGGCCGGGAACCCCAGGTAGTTCTCGATTCTTCTCGAGGTACCCGCCTGGCCGCCGAGGCCGGCCCCATCGACAACCAGCGTGTCGAGCCCCTCAGAAGCGCCGTAGACGGCGGCGCCGAGACCGGCTGGGCCGGCGCCGATCACGAGCAGATCGACCTCCTCGCGAGCTTCGAGCTCGCGGCCGATGCCAAGCGCTCTGGAAAGCTGGCCGGTCGTCGGACCCCGCAACTCCGGGCCGCCTGGCAGACGCACCAATGGCAGGTCCGCCGGGGCGAGGCCGGCGACGAGCTCCGCCGCCGCCTGGTCCGCGTCGGAGCGCTCGGAGTCGCGCCAAACAAACGGGACCTTGATGCCGCGAACGAAGTCGAGCATCCGCATCGTCGCCGGAGACGAATGCGGCCCGACGATCTCGACGCCGAGACCCTGGACGCGCTGCAGCATCTCTCGACGAGCTATCAGGGCGGGCAGAACCCGATCGCTGAACGCCTCATCCTCGAACAGGAGCGACCGCAGGACGTCGCGGTCGACGGCGATGTATCGCAGCGGCTGCAACGCAACAGCCGTGACGAACACGGTCTGCCCAGAGAGCAGGTTCAGTTCCCCGAGGAAGCCGAACTTGGCGTGGCGCACGATCTCGTCGCCGGCCGCGTCGAGGATCGCAACCTGGCCCTCCAGAACCGCGATGAACGGATAGCTCTGATCGCCGATCCGGTAGAGCACGTCGCCGATATCGGCCGTTCGCTCCTCCCCGTGGTCGGCCAGCATCTTCAGCTGGGAGGCTGACAGAGCCTGGCTGGAGACTAGGGCCGTCGCGCCTTCGGTGTTTGCAGTCGACACCCACCCGACGATACACAGGGCGTATTCTCCTCCGGTATCACGTCAGGCATGAGTTCAAATTCGAGCGAGATCGACCCGTCGATTCCACCGAGCGGCACCGGTTGTGTGGAGTGCCTCGCCACCGGATCTCCTGGCTGGTGGGTGCATCTGCGACGCTGTGCCACCTGCGGGCACGTCGGCTGTTGCGACACATCCCCTGCCCAGCACGCCACCGCCCATAACGCGGCCACGGGCCACCCGGTCATCCAGAGCTTCGAACCCGGCGAGGACTGGTTCTACGACTTCAGGACCGGTGGTGTATTCAACGGCCCGCAACTGGCCCGCCCGGACAGTCACCCGCCAGAGCAGCCAGTACCGGGACCAGCGGGCGCAGTTCCGCCCGACTGGCAGCGTTACATCCACTGATCTGAGCCTCGTGGGCTCAGATCAGTGAGAGCGACTCCGAAACGGAACCATGATCCGACTGGCGAGCGCGATCTTCGCCTTACGCGAAGCCTGCGGCCAGTCGACGTCAACAGTCACGAGGTCGACCCCATTGGTGGCCATCAGCGCGCCCAGTTCCGGGAACCAGGAGGCGTACGGGCCGAGCCCGTTCAGGCCGATCGGCGGGCTCCAGCCCGGCGGAGGAACGCCGAAGAGCTGGCTCGCCTCCACGACCGTCCGCATCAGCCTGAAGGCCACCTGCGGCCCGTTATCGACGTTGATCGTGATCGTCGGGCGCTTGTGGCCATTCGGCGCGAACGTGCATTGGGGCATGTCGTTTCGACCGACGGATCGCGCGACCGTGATGTCAGCGCGCCCGACGTGCGCAGCGGCCGCGACCGCGGCGGCCGAGGTCGCGGGGCGGCACACCGCAGCGCTGGCAGCATTGGCCGCGGATGCATAACCACACAGCATCGTCGCGGCCACAGCACACGTACACGCCCCTTTGACCGGACCGAGCACCCTCACCAGCCGGACTATCCCGCCAAATCGTGTCCGCGTCTAGTGCGTACGCTCCGCAGCGTCCTCACTGAAGGGACTGCTGGACTCTCCGAGAGGGCCGCGCGACCCCGACCCGCAGGTCGGAGTCGGGACGCTCTGACTCCCACAGCCGGAACTTCATTGCCTGAGCCTGTCGGGCCGACCGCGGGACCGGCGTCCGGCCCTCGAGCTCGGCTACCCGCTTCTGCAACGCCGCGTTTTCCCGCCGGAGGCGTGCGCCTTCACGTCGCGCGATGGCGACCTCCGCCGCCATCGCAGGCAGGATCGAACGCAGCTTATGGATGCGTTCCAGGAGGTCTGCGTCAGAGCCGCGACGCTCGGTTGTCATCTCTGTTCTCCTTGATTCGGTCGTGTGCCACCGAAGGGATATACCCGCGCCGACGTCTCGCATACCAGAGAACATCGGCCGTCGCCGGCCGGACCTTTACTCCGGATCGCTGGAGACGTATGGGCCGGCGTCGCCCCGCACCTCGCGGTAACGGCGATCGAACAGCTCCAGCACGGCAGTCACGTCGGACGGCCCTCGCAGCGAGTGGCTGACGCCCGTGGAGTTCTCGGTCGTCTCGGCCGGCTCGGCGTCGCCCTCCTCGATCAGCTGGTCGTGCTCGGCGTCGAGGAAGTGGACCTCCGCTGCCTCGCGGTCGGGATAGAGGAGTCCGAGCTGGACGCGACCGTAGCTGATCACCGCCGCGGCGTCGGCTCGCCGGCCAACGCTGACACCGGGCCAGGTGCTCAGCTCGTTGGCGACCTCGCTGACAAACGCCGAGTCTCTGGTCATCTACTGCAGGTAGCGCTCGACCGTGTTCGCGTCACGAACGTGAGCCTCGTCCGGGTTCTGCCCGGCGTCGCGCAGAGCACGGCGCTGACGGAGGAGATCCCAACAGCGGTCGAGCTCGACGGAGATCTGATCCAGCCGCCGCCGATCGTCGTCAAGTTGCTCCGCAGTGTTCACGTCCGCCTGCTCGCGCCCGAGCAGCGAGTGCTCCTCTTCGACCAGCGATTCGATCCGCGCGGTAATCGTCTCATCACTCATGGCCTGAATCATCGCATCTCGACGGCCGGACATATCGCCACGCGTCTGGACCTCCCGGCGACACTCGCGATCACGATCACCACGGGCGTCAACGGATGGTCAACCCACGGGTTACGCGGTCCATCCTGCGGTCGTGATCGCGACAACGGTCGCGGTCTGCACGAGGCTGTCGAGATCGACCCACTCGTCAGTGCCGTGCAGGTTGGCGCCGATCCCTCCGTAGCAGTAGCCCGGGACCGTCTCGACATACCGGGTATCGACCGTCCCGGTGTTGACGAGCGGCACAAGCGGGGCGCCGGCCACGCGCTCGTGTGATGCGGTCAGCACCTCGACGAGCGGACCGCTCTTCGGATGGTTGTGCGCACGCGCCCGATGACCCTCGAAATGGATCGCGACCGTCGGCGCTGCCTCCTCGACGGCCGCCCGCATCCGCGCCTGGATCTCCTCAGGCGACGTCTCCGGGCCGAACCCGAATCGCACGTAGGCGGTCAGCTCATACGGCGTCGACGCCGTCCAAACACCACCCTCGATCTTCCCGACGCTCATCCCGTACGGACGCTCGCGGGTCGCGGCGAAATCCGGATCGCCCACCGCCGCGTTGATCTCGTCCTCGACCCTCCGCAACGCGGTGACGGCTCGCGCAAGAAGGTCGAAGGCACCCTCTCCGGTCGCCAGCATCGAGTGGCCGGTCCCCCCCGCGGCGACCAGCCGACACCAGACCACACCGGTGGCAGCGTGGGCCAAGCGCAATCCGGTCGACTCGCCGACCAGAACCGCGTCGCCGACGTGACCGGCACCGAGCACCGACCACATGCCATTACCGGTGCACTCTTCCTCGATCACAGTCGAGAAGATCAGGTCGCCGCGGCGCTCGGGGCAAACCGCCATGACCGCCTCGGCAGCGATCAGGTAGGCCGCAACCCCGCCCTTCATGTCGCTTGATCCGCGTCCGTAAACGCGACCGGCGACCAGCTCGCCACCCCAGGGATCGTGCTCCCACAGCTCGGGGTGGTCGACCGGCACGACATCGACGTGGCCGGAGAGGTGCATCGAGCGACCGCCGCCGTTGCCGGGCAGATGCCCGACGACCGATGAGCGCCCGTCGTAGTCGATCATCGGCTGACCGGCGTTGGGATCGGCGAGCGCAGCTTCGGCGTCGACCTCGACGCGCTGAGTCTCGAACCCGAGCGCGCGGAGCCTCGCCTCGACGATCCGCTGGACCGGCTCCTCGTTGCCGAGCACGCTCTGCTCGGCGACCATCGCCCGCAAGAGCCCGAGGAGCTCCTCGCGGTTGGCCGCGATGTGCGTGGCGAGCGCCTGCGCGACCCCAGCCGGAAAGGCCCCGTCACCGGGCATGCGATCAGGCTCTCGTCACTGCGACTGCGTCCCGGCCACATGAACCTCCCGCGGCAGCGCGCTGAAGCGCTCGCAGCCGGATTCGGTGACGTGCACGATGTCCTCGAGACGGAGACCGAACTCGCCCGGCAGGTAGATGCCGGGCTCGACGCTGTGCACCACGCCGGGGCGCAGCTCCGCGTCGGAGCCCCGCATGATCCAGGGCGGCTCGTGAACCGACAGGCCGAGGCCGTGACCGGTCCGGTGGATGAAGTATTCGCCGTAGCCGGCGTCCTCGATCACGCCGCGTGCGGCGGCGTCAACCTCGGCGCACGTGGCACCGGGCTTCGAGGCGGCAAGTCCGGCCACCACCGCAGCCTCGACGATCGCATGGATCTGGAGATAGCGCTCGGTTGGTTCGCCGATGAACGCCATCCTGGTGATGTCCGAGACGTAGCCGTCGACTCGTCCGCCGATATCGATCACCACGGCGTCGCCGACCTGGAGGGGTCGCGAACCCGTGTGGTGATGGGGGAAGGCGCCGTTCGGCCCCGCCCCGACGATCCCGAACTCGGCGGTGCTGCCGGCGGCAACGAACGCCCGCCCGATGATTTCGCCGACTGCGGTCTCGGGGACCCCGGGGACGAGGGCCGCAAATGCGGCGAGCATCGCGGCGTCGGCGGCGTCCGAAGAACGCTGAAGGACCTGAAGCTCCTCGGGTCCCTTCGCCTCCCTGAGCGGACCGATGACGAGCGCCGCGCTGACGGTCGTCGCCTGCGGAAGCGCAGCCTGCAGCAGCAACAGGTGGTCGGCTCGCATCTCCGGGTCGACCGCTGCCCGTTTGGCGGATCCCCCGGAGACTCGTTCGATCGCCGTTGCCAAGGCCGGCTGCGGACCCGCGTCGTCCGCCCATCTCAGCATCTCGAGTTCCGGCGCCTCGGAGGCGGACTGTTCGGCGTTCAGGCTTGGCATCACGAAAGCCGAGCCGGTCGACGTCACCAGCAGCATGCACGCCCGCTCATCCCCCATCGGCGCGAAGCCG
This sequence comes from uncultured Solirubrobacterales bacterium, assembly GCA_963805095.1. Taxonomy (GTDB): domain Bacteria; phylum Actinomycetota; class Thermoleophilia; order Solirubrobacterales; family Solirubrobacteraceae; genus Palsa-465. The sequence goes on along the minus strand of CAWDSW010000002.1, from coordinate 434,060 downwards.
AGCAGGTACACGAGATTGTCGGAGGGCGCGATCACCGTGAGCTCGACGTCGGCTCGAACCATCTCCGCGCGGAGCGCGTCGATCCGCTGCGCGCGGGTGTTGGCGTCGATCATGCGCCGTCAGGAACCGACCGAGGCGGACTCGACCGACGCGGGCTCGGCAAGCCCCGCCCAAGCCCCACGGGTGTGCTCAAGGTGCACGGTCATCAGCCGCTTGGCGCCGGCTGCGTCCCTCGCCCTCAGCGCCTCGAGAATCGGGCGATGCTCCTCGGCGGTCGCCTGCAGCGCCCCTCGGTCTGCCAGCGACCGCAGCCCGATGATCCGGGTCTGATCGCGCAGGCCGGCGATGATCTCGACCAGCCGTCGATTCCCGGCCAGCGCCAGGAGCTCGAGGTGGAACCTCCGATCGGCGAGGAGGAAGCTGGCGACGTCGTTCCTCCTTGCCGCCAACTCGAGCTCGTTCAGCGGTTCGTACAGTTCCCCAAGCCCCTCGTCGGTGGCGCGATCGATCACGAGCGCGATCGCCGGCACCTCCAACAGCATCCGCAGCTCGCAGATCTCGTCGAGGTCCTGGTCATCGATCACGGTCACGCGGAAGCCGCGATTGGGGAGAACCTCGACGAGGCCCGAATTGGCGAGGTCGAGCATCGCTTCGCGCACGGGAGTCGGCGAGACGCCGAGCCGTTCGGCCAGGCCGACGGCTGAGTGGATCGAGCCGGGCTCGAGCTCGCCGCCGAGAATCGCGGCACGCAGGACTTCGACTGCTTCTTCACGGAGGTTTGTCCGTCGCAGCGACCTGAGACCTTGGTTCGTCGGGGCCGTACTCACTGGTTTGTGATCGTAGCTCGCCAGATAGTGTGATGCGTTCCATGTAGCATGGTACATGCAGGTGCCGATGGATTTCCGCAACGAGCCTGTTCTGGAACTGCGTCGCGCCACCGAGCGCACGCGGCTCCAGGATGCCCTCGCCGAGTTGGCGCCGCGCCTCCCACTCGCTGTGCCAGTGATCATCGACGGCAACCGCCACGGCGAGCTGACGCTCGCCTCCGTCGATCCGTCGCTGCCGGAGCGGATCGTCGCGCGCGCTGCGCAGGCCAGCGACGCGGACGTCGACGCGGCCGTCCGTACGGCCGCCGCAGCCCAGCGCAGGTGGCGCGACGTTGACGCCAGCGAGCGCGCCTCCGTTCTGATTCGCGCGGCCGGTGAGCTTCGGCGGCGGCGGTACGAACTAGCCGCGCTGGAGGTTCTCGAATGCGCCAAGCCGTGGCCGGAGGCCGACGGCGACGTGGCCGAGGCGATCGACTTCCTCGAGTACTACGCCCGCCAGGCGATCGAGCTAGACGCCGGCCGGGCGCTGCCGCAACTTCCCGGCGAGCGCAACTTCCTCTACCACCGGCCCCGCGGCGTTGTCGCCGTGATCGCTCCCTGGAACTTCCCGGTCGCGATCGCGACCGGGATGACCGCCGCGGCACTCGCCACTGGCAACGCCGTCTGTCTGAAGCCGGCCGAGCAGTCGCCGGCATGCGCACTCGCGATCCACGAGGCGCTGATCGCCGCTGGCCTCCCGCCCGGGTTACTCGCACTGCTGCCCGGAGCGGGTACGGCCGGCGCCGCGCTGGTCGTCCATCCCGGCGTGCACACGATCGCGTTCACCGGCTCGGAGCGAGTCGGGCTCGAGATTGTCGCCGCCGCCGCGACACCGTCCCCGGGACAGCTGCACATGAAGCGCGTCGTAGCCGAGATGGGCGGCAAGAACTGCATGATCGTCGACGGCGACGCCGACCTCGACGACGTCATACCCGCAGCGCTCACCTCGGCGTTCGGATTCGCCGGCCAGAAGTGCTCGGCGACCTCGCGGCTGCTCGTCCACGAGCGGATCGCGACGACGCTGGCCGAGCGTCTCGAGGGCGCACTAGAGACGCTGCTCGTCGGGCCGGCGTGGGACTTCGCGATCGACGTGCCGGCCGTGATCGAAGCCGACTCCCGGGACCGGATCGAGGCGGCGGTGGCCGGCGCGGGCGCCGTCTCGAAAGCTTTGCACAGGGTCCACGAGCTGCCCAGCTCCGGCGGCTTCTACGTGGCGCCAACGCTCGTGATCGAACCGGCGGCCGACGCCGCAATCACGCGCGAAGAGGTGTTCGGCCCGGTCCTGACGATCGAAACCGTGCAGAGCGTCGAGGACGCAGCCGAGCTGGTCGAGAGCCAGCGTCACGCCCTCACCGGCGGGCTGTTCAGCCGCAACCCGCGAACGATCGATGCCGTGGCGCGGCGGACCCCCGTCGGCAACCTGTACGTCAACCGTGGTACCACGGGGGCTATGGTCGGCCGACAGCCGTTCGGCGGCAACCGCATGTCCGGAACCGGGTCGAAGGCGGGCGGTACCGAGTACCTCCTGCAGTTCGTCGAGCCGGTCGTCGTGACCGAGAACACCACCCGGCACGGCATCGCAACCTGATGACCAAGGCGCTAGAGCCGAGAGGAGAGTTCCATGCAAGGTGTCCATGCCGCCGTCCTGACCCACTTCGACGACCGCCTGCAGATCGACCATGAGGCGGTCGCCGCTCAGGTCGAGCGTCTGATCGCCGCCGGGATCCACGGCATCGTCGCCTGCGGGACGATGGGCGAGGCGACGAGTCTGAGCGCGGCTGAGCGCGCCGAGGTGCTCAGCACCGTGGTGGGCGCCGCCGCCGGTCGGGTCCCGGTTTGCGCCGGCATCTCGGCGCCTTCGGCCGCCCAGGCAATCGCCCACGCTCGCGACGCGGTCGCGGCCTCGGCGGACAGCCTGATGGTCCTTCCGCCCTACCTGTACCGGGCCGACCGCCGGGAGCTGCTCGAGTTCTTCGGCGCCGTCGCAAGCGCAACCGACCTGCCGTTGATGATCTACAACAACCCGGAGGCGTCGGGCATCGATATGCGACCCGACCTGCTCGCGGAGCTCGTCGACACCCTGCCGACGGTCACCGCGCTCAAGGAGACCTCGGGTGACGCACGGCGGATCGCAGACCTGCTGCACCGCTGCGACAACGCCGACGTCCTGGTCGGGGGCGATGACTGGGCTCTGGAGGGGTGTGTGATGGGGGCCGAAGGCTGGGTATCGGGCGTCGCTGTGGTGCTGCCCGAGGAGTGCGTCCGGCTCTGGAAGCTCGGCAGCCAGGGCGAGCTGCACGAAGCACGGAGCTTGTACGGGAGCCTGCTACCGCTGGCGCGGTTCGATATGACCTCGAAGCTCGTCCAGTACTTCAAGACGGCGCTTGACGAGCTCGGGATCGGCGGCGGTCCCTGCCGGCCGCCGCGGCTGCCGCTGACCGACCGGGAACTCGAGCAGCTCCGCGGAGCGCTGGCCACGGCGTCCGCGGCGCGCGCCACGCGGTAGGCGCCGATGCGCGGCCAGACGGAGCGAACGGGGCGAGATCGACATCGGAACGGCCGCGCGTGATCAGCTGCGCGATCGCGCGGCCGGTGCCCGGCGCGAGCGTCACCCCGTACATGTTGTGGCCGGCCGCGACGAAAGCACGCCCGCTGTCTCCAATCGGGCCGATCAACGGTAGTCCTGTCGGCGTCATCGGCCGCGGCCCCACCCACTCGGCCCAGCGGTCATCCCAGTGGACGCCACGTACGTGGGGCCGGGCCCCGGCGACGATCGCCTCGACCCGCCGTCGATCGAAGTGGTCATGCCGGCGGTCGAGCTCCATCGTCCCCGCGATTCGGGTGCCGTTATCCAGCGGCGTGATCACCACGTGCGGCGCGTCGAGCAGGATCGGATGCCGCGGCGCTTCGTCAATCCGAACGATGAAGCTATAGCCCTTGCCCGGGAAGATCGGCAGGCGCTGCCCGATCGACGCGGCCAGCGCCGCTGACCAGACTCCGGCCGCGAGTACGACCGCATCGACCTCGAGGCGATCCTCGCTTGTGATCACGGTGACGGCGTCCGATCGCGCGTCGACCGCGGTCACCCGCGCGCCCTCGCGGATCTCGATCCCGTCCGCGCGCAGTCGTGCTGCGAGGCCATCGACCAGCGCCGATGGATCGACCGTTATCTGACCTCCGACCAGGAAACCGGCGGCGCCGTCCACGCAGGGCTCGAGCGCGGCGAGCTGTTGCTTGTCGAGCACGCTGTCGGAAATCTCGAAGCGGTCGCCCGCTAGTCGCTGGAGCCTTCCCCTGGCGATCTCGGCGGCGCCCGGCGAGTCGTGGACGCTCAAGAACGGCAGGTCGCCCAACCGCAGGTCGATCCCGGTCCCCTGAAGGTCGCGGTAATCGCGAACCGCGTCGCTCCCCAACTCGCGCAGAGCCTTGGCACCGGCGGCAAACGGGCCGGCGCGGGCCCTCCACGCGAAACCGAGCATGAACCGGGCGAGCTCCAAGCTCGGCTGCGGCCGTATGTAGAGGGCGCTGTCGCGCCGATGCAGCGTGCGCATCGATGCCGCGACGATCCCCGGCTCCGGCAGCGGGAGGGCCAGTGCCGGACAGACCTCGCCGGCGTTTCCGCGTGACGCCCCGCTTCCCACCCGATCGCGTTCGAGCACGGTGACGCCGACGCCCGCCGCGTGGAGCTGGTGAGCGGTCCATAGGCCGATCACGCCACCGCCGATCACTCCGACGCGGCCGATCTCGCGGACCCCGGCCTGGGGGCTCGGCTGGGAGCGGTTTCGAGAAAGGCTCCTAGGCAACGACAAAGCCCTCGGGGAAGGGATCGGTCTCCTCCAGCCGATACTCGCCCTTGCCCGTGATCCAGGCGCGACCGCTGATCTCCGGCACGACGGCCGGGCGCCCTCCGACGCTCGTCTCCCTGAGCAGGCGTCCGGTGAAGCGTGTGCCGATGATCGATTCGTGCACGTATGGTTGGCCCAGCGCCAGCGCTCCGCGGGCGTGCAGCGTTGCCATCCGGGCACTGGTCCCGGTGCCGCAGGGCGAGCGGTCGACCCAGCCCGGGTGGATCGCGGTTGCGGCACGGCCGTCGGCGCCGTCACTTGGGTCAGCGGTCCAGATCACGTGATGGCAGCCGCGAATCGCCGGATCGTCCGGATGGACCGGTGACGGCACCGCACGCATCAGTTCGAGCCCGGCGGCGATCAGTTCGGGGGCCTGCTCGGGAACGACCTCAAGCCCGGCCTGCGCCGCCTCGGCGATCGCGTAGAAGTTGCCGCCGAAGGCCATGTCGTAACGGATGCCGTCGGCCTCTGCGTCGAGTTCGACGACGTAGGCCGGGACATTCTCGAGCGTGACCTGCTCCGCCCGGCCGTCCTTGACCACAACGCGCGCGGTGACCAGACCCGCGGGGACGTCGAGCGTGATCACCGTCTCGGGTTCGGCCACATCCACCAGTCGCTCCTCGACGAGGACCGTGGCTACGCCGATCGCGCCGTGTCCGCACATCGGCAAGCAGCCGCTGACCTCGATGAAGACGACACCCCAGTCGGCCTCGGGGCGACACGGGGGCTGCAGAATCGCGCCGGACATCGCGGCGTGCCCCCTGGGCTCGCGCATCAGCAGAAGCCGGATCCCGTCCAGGTCGCGCTCGAAGCCCTGTTTGCGCTCCAGCATCGTTTCACCCGGGAGGACGCCGACGCCCTCCGTGATCACCCTCGTTGGCATCCCCTCGGTGTGCGAGTCGACTGCGCGGAAGGTGATCATGGGCGCCTCAACAGCTCGTCGATCCCGACGCCGCCTGCGCTACTGGTCAAGAACGACGCGTTGGCGGTGTTTTCGAGCAACCGCCGGACGAGGTATGCCATCCCGGCCACCAGATCCCCAATCGGGCAATACGTACGGCAGCGCACTCCTTCCGCGGCAAGCGCGCGCTGAAGCTCGTCGCCAAGCCCGCGCAGCACTTGCAGCTCGATGTCAGCCTGACCGAGCCCGCGCGCTCGCGCGTAGGCGACGGCGTGTGCGACCGACCTGAGATTGTGTGACGCGATCGCGGGACGCACCAGCGGGAACGCGTCGATCAGCGCGCGTGTGAGCCGTTCGAAGCAGCGGTCGCTCTCGAGCTTGTCGGTCCACACCGGCGGCTGCCACCCGCGCTGGGTCGCCTCGATCACCTCGTGGTCCCAGTAGGCGCCCTTGACCAACCGCACGGTCAACGGCGCGGAGCGTCTGACGCTGCCGGCCCAGCCGAGCACGCGATCAAGCGTCTCCTCGCTGTCCCGGAGGTAGGCCTGGAGCACGATCCCGGCCGACGGCCCGTCCGCGAACTCGTCACGTGAGAGCAGCTCGAGGACCAGTTCGAGGATCAGCTCGTGAGAGTCAAACGACTCCATGTCGATGTGCAGGTGCGAGCCGAGCGAGCGTGCCGCGCGCAGCAGTTCCAACAGGCGAATGCCGGCGTCATCGCGGGCCCGCTCGGGCGCCTGCGGGCGCACGAGCGGCGTCAGTGCCGTTACCTTCACGGACAGGTTCACGCGAGGCAGCGCCCCGACCGCATCCTGCTCGAGCAGTGGCCGTGAGGGCCACTGCTCGGCCGCTGCGTGCAGCATTCGCATCACCTCGAGGCACCGCTCCGCGTAGACGCTGCCCTCGTGGGGCGTGACCGTGGCCTCCCCGAGCAGGTCGACGGTGTTGGCCGTCCCATTGGCCCACAGCGACGCCAACAGCGCAGTCGCGGCGCCGACCGATTCGCCAACGATGAATCGGTCGGCGATCGACCTGACAGCGGTCGCGGCAGCCCGGCCGCTCGCCGCGGCGCCGAGCCGCCCGTGGAGGATGCCCCGTGATCGGGCGAGGAGCCTCGATGGCTCGCGGATCTCGTCGAGGTAGGCGCTCAGATGCTCGGCGAGCTCGGCGGGGCCAGCGCACGCCGGCGCGACATCCACCAGCCGGAACGCGGCGGCTCGCAACCCCGGTTCGGCGGTCATCGCGGCCATTGCTCGATCCTCGGCGATTCGCGCCGGACGGCGGTGCCGACGCTGGTGCTCCCACAATCGGTGGCCGAACCTCAGGGTCTCTCGCTCGATCTCCTCAGTTGTCGTGAGGGTTACGGTCATCGCGCCCCGATCCTCAGCAGCGGTGCTCCCAACGCCTCGACGTCGACGTCGATGCCGAGGCCGGGCGCATCGGGCGCCCGCCCGCGCCCGTGCTTTGAGCGCGGCTCATGCCCGGCAACGTGGTCGCTGACCCAGTCGTTCATGAACGACGCATGCACCAGCGCTGCCGGGACCGTACTGGCCGCGAGATGGCTGACCGCGGCGGTCACGACGTCGCCACCCCATGTGTCCTCGATCGTCGCCCGGAGCCCCAGGGCGCCCACGAGGTCGCGGATCACACGAGCCGACGAGAGACCTCCGACCCGTCCGATCTTCAGGTTGATCGACTCCATCGCACCGAGCGCGCACGCCTCGACAAGCGACGGCACGTCGACGATCACCTCGTCCAGCGACATTGGAACGGACACCCGGCGGCGGATCTCGACACACTCGGCGAGCGTGGCGCATGGCTGCTCGAGCACGACGTTGCTGACGTCGCTGAGCAACCGCGCGGCAACCAGCGCATCATGGCGCCGCCAACCGCCGTTGGCGTCCGCGACCAGGAGGATTCCATCACCCACCGCCTCACGGACGGCGCGCACACGGTCTGCATCGGCCGAAGGATCGCTGCCGAGCTTGAGTTGGAGGCCGGCGATCCCGCCCGCGACGGCGGCCGCGGCGAACTCGGTCATTGCCTCGGATGGGCCGAGAGGGATCGCGACGTACAGTGGAAAGTCCTCAGCGCGCCGGCCGCCCAGCAGCGTGCACACTGGCAGGCCGACGCTGCGTCCGAAGATGTCCCAGCAGGCGACGTCGAGCGCGCTCTTGGCGGCGTACTGTCCGCGCAGTGCCCGGTCCATCGCGGTCGTGATCGTTCCGAGCTCGCGGGGATCAACCCCGACCACGGCGTCTGCCAGCAGCGGCAGCGCCGCCCGCACTCCCTGTGCGAAATCGGCTAGGTAGGTTGCGCCGAGCGGACACGCCTCGCCCCAGCCGCTGATGCCCTCGTCGGTCCGCACTCGCACGAGCGTGCTCTCCTGGACGGATGCCGCTCGGCCGCCGGACATCACGTAGGTGCCGTGAGCGTAGTGCAGCGGTAGCGCGTAGATGTCGATACCGGTTATGAGCACCGCGCGAGGAACAGGGATGAACGCACCTTGGAGCAATCAAATCGCATGCGACGCACCATGTAGCACGTTACATGGCTGCTCTCCGCGACGGCCGGAATCGCGTCTAGGATGGGCACCGTGCAGCAGGACGGATCGGCGTTGAGGTCGATAAGGCGGCGCAACCTCCGGGAGGCGGCCGTGGAGGCGCTGCGTGCCGCGATTCTCGGGGGCGAGCTCGAGCCTGGGTCGATCCACTCGGCCGTCAGCCTCGCAGAGCATCTTGGCGTCTCGCCAACGCCGGTTCGAGAGGCGATGTTGGAGTTGGCGCGCTCGGGGCTGGTCGAGGTATTGCCGAATCGGGGCTTTCGCGTGACCGTCGTCGACGACCAGGATCTTCGTGAGACCTGGGAGCTGCGCCTGCTGCTCGAGGTCCCGTCACTCAAGCTGGTGAGTGAGCACGCCTCCGGAAAGGCACTCGACGTGCTCGAGCGGCCGCTGGACGCCCTCGAGGTTGCGGCCCGGCAGAACGACGTGCCCGCCTTTCTGGTGGCCGACCGGGAATTCCATCTGGGACTGCTCGCGCTCACCGGCAACGACCGCCTCGTCGAGATCGTTGCAGGCCTGCGCGACCAGACGCGGATCGTCGGGCTGCAGTCGCTTGCCGCGGCGAACGCACTCGAGCGGACCGCCGCCGAGCATCGCCCGATCCTCGACGCCCTCCGCGCCGGAGACGTGCTCGATGCGCAACGACTGATGACGAGCCACCTCGAGCACACGCGCGACCTGTGGGCGGGATCCGTCGCGGCGCAATCCACCGCCGACTGAGCCGATCAGCCGGGAAGCGCCCAGAAACGGAAGTTCGGTGCCAGGATGGGTGATGGCTGGGCGTGGTTGGCGGGAGGCCGCGCCACAAGACGTACTGGTGGTACGGCGGTGGCGCGGCCTCCCGTCAGGCGCGGCCAGACGCGGCCAGACTGGTATCGAATTTGCGGTTCAGGGCGCCAGCGCATCGGCGGCGGCGCGCGCGACGATCAGATCCTCGACCGCCAGTCCGACCGATTTGAACATCGTGATCTGGACCTCGTCGTCACGGCCGACGACGCCGTTTAGGAGCTCGTGCAATTCAAACGCGAAGCCGCCTGCCGACAGCGCGCCGCTATCGATCGCATTGACGACGTCGCCGGCTTCCGCGAGCGTCGCCGCGACACTCTCGACGACCAGCAGCGCACGCGCCAGCGAGCCCGCGGGAATCTCACACATGTCGAGCCGGTAGGCGCCGATCGCGTTGACATGAACGCCCACCGGTAGGTCTTGGTCGGCGAATACCGGCGCAACGCTGGTCGTGCACGTGCAGACCACATCGGCGTGCGCGACCGCGCGACGGTCGCCGACGGTCGCGTCCACACCAGCGGCAAGGAGCCGCGCGACGAGGGCGGCCGCGCGTGGGCTGGCGGCCGAGCTCCCGACGACCGTGACGTGCTCGATCGGAAGCACGGCCCGCATGGCATCGACGTGCGCCGCGGCTTGCGCGCCGGCTCCGAACAAGACCAAGTTCCTGCTGTCCGGCCGGGCCAGTTGCCTGGTGGCGAGCGCGGAGACAGCCGCCGTGCGCAGCCGTGTCAGCGCTGCGCCGTCGATCATCAGCTCCGGCGTCATGTCGTCGGGCGCCAGCAGCACGTAGACCCCTTGAATCATCGGCAATCCGCGGCTGGGATTGCCGCGGACGATCGAAACGAGCTTCAGTCCCGCGCCCTCGTGCCCGTACGCGGGCATCAGCAGCATTTCGGCCTCGTCACCGGTCGGCCTGCCCGGGACTCTGATCACCGTGCGAGGGGTTCCCTCGAGCTCGGCCGGAGCACTTGTCATGAAGCGTCGTTCGAGCGCATCGACGGCCAGTTCGATCGGGAGCGCGGCCCGCAGCTCATCGCTTGACAGGAACCGCGGGGAGGTGGTCGTCGGGGTCTCGTTCGTCACCGGTTCAGCTGTCCTGGAGCTCATATTCCTGAACATCCGTCGGTCAGGCGCCCGTCTCGAGCCGTGTCCGTTGTTGACACGGCCACCTTACCGGTACTATGGTACACCCAACATAGAGCTGGGAACCTCAGTTCTCGCAACCCGACCGAGAAGTGAGGCAATCGTGAGGATCACGTCATTGCGACGCAGGTGCGGCACCCTTGCCGTGGCGGCGCTGGTAGGAGCCCTGGCGGCGTTTGGAGCAACCGCGGAAGCAAGCGCGGCGAGCGGCGGCACCTTCACGATTGACGCCGCGGTCGCGCCGAGCACGCTCGACCCAGCCGAGGGCTGCGGTCTGTTTGACCTGGCGGCGATCGCCAACCTGTATATGCGGCTGACGCAGTACGGCACCAAGGCGGGTGTGGACGGGACGAAGCAGATCGACCCGGCTCACATCGAGCCGTGGGCGGCAAAGTCGTGGAAGACGAGTAACGGCGGCAAGACGTACACCTTCAAGCTAAAGCCAGGCCTGAAGTTCGCGGACGGCACCCCCGTCACCTCCAAGGACGTCGCCTACTCCATCAACCGCACCACCACTGTCGACGGCTGTGGCCTGTTCTTCGTCCAAGACGGGTTCAGCGATCCCTCGCTGATCAAGTCGATTGCGACGCCAAACGCGCGAACCGTCGTGTTCCACCTGACGCAGGCAGACAACGACTTCCCACAGGCGATGGCCCAGCCGGCCGCCGGGATCCTCGAGTCGTCGATCGTCCAGCAGAACGGTGGCGTCAAGAAGAACGGCGTCAGCACCTACATGGCGTCGCACCAGGCCGGCAGTGGCCCCTTCGTCGTCCAGAGTTACAAACCGAACCAGAGCCTGACACTGGTCGCCAACCCCAAATACAAGGCGGGCCCGCCACCGGCCTCCAAGAAGATCGTCTTCAACTACATCACGTCGGACCCGACGCTGCTGCTTGACGCCAAGTCGGGCTCGGCCGACGCGGTCCTCGGACTGTCGCCGCAGAGCGTGGCGAGCTTGAAGAGCGACAAGAGCCTTCAGATCATCGCCAACACGACCCCGACCTCGGAGCAGATCGGGCTCACGAACAATGGGACGCCGATTCCGCAGCTGGGGCGTGAGGCGCTCTCGTACGATCCCCTAGCAGCAGGCTGATCCAGAAGGCGGCGTTCGGATACGGGCAGGCGTTCTATGGCCCGATCCAGCCGCTGCTCGCCGACTACGACGCATCCCTGAGCAAGCCGCGCCCGTTCGACATGGCGAAGGCAAAGGCGCTGATCAAGAAGTCCGGGATCACAACGCCCGTGAGCGTCAACATGGCGGTCCAGGAGGGCAACTCAACGGACCAGCAGATCGCAACGATCGCCGCCGGCGTCGTGGTGCGCAGCTCGGGCATCAACGTCCACATTCAGACGATGTCTCGCGAGCTGCCTACATCAACGCGCTCGAGCAGCCACAAGGTCGCAGTCGTACGTCCGCCTCGACGGCCCAGGCGTGATCGACGCCTGGGTACTACCTCGCTTACGACATGACGTGCAACATCAGCTTCAACCTAAGCGCGATCTGCATCCCCACGGCTGACAAACTGCTGGACCAGGCGCGGAAGACCAGCAACCCCGCGATGCGCCAGAAGCTCTACTGAACCAAGATCAACGCAGCTCTGGATCGCAGACGCGCCGAAGATCCACGGTCTACGGTGACACAGTCCGTCACCGTGCTCAACAAGCGCGTCACCGGCCTACTTCTACTCGCACGAGCTCGACTTCACGCAGCTGGTCGACGTAAGACCGCGCGCCGGCCCGGCGGCCGGCGCCCTCATCCATCGCGAAACGACACGGGGAGGAGCAGAGGCGACATGTCAACGCGCATCGGCGTCGACGTCGGTGGCACGTTCACCGACCTCATCTATTACGACGACGAGACAGGCAGATCCACGTCGCCAAGGCTCCGACCACGCCGACCGCGCCGGAAGAGGGCGATCGCTGCGGTCCCGCCGGCGTCAGCGCCGAGCGGGTCAGCGCATCCGGGCACTTCCTGCACGGCACCACCGTCGGCCTGAACGCACTGCTGAGCGCCGCGGCGCAGTCGTGGGCCTGTTGGCGACGCGGGGATTCCGCGACGTGCTCGAGATCCGTCGCGGTGACCGCGGCGACATGTACGACCTGTTCTGGAAGCCCCACCGCCGCTCGTGCCGCGGCGACTGCGGCTGCCCGTAACCGAGCGGCTGTACTCCGACGGCACGGTCCACACAGCGATCGAGCTCGACGACGTCCGCTCGGCGCCGATGTTCACAGGCGAGGGTGTCACGGCGTCGCGATCGCTTTCCTTCACGCCTACGCCAATCGGCGCACGAGCTCGCGGCAGCGCAGACGCTCCGCGAGGCCGGCTTCGACGGAGAGATCTCGCTGTCGCACGAGATCACGGGCGAGTACCGGGAGTACGAGCGCACGACCACGACGGTGATCGACGCCTTCGTGCGGGCGCGCATGGCGCGCTACCTGATGGCCTCGACGACCGCCTTGAGGACCGCGGCTTCGACGGCCCGATGCTGGTGACGCGCTCGGGCGGCGGTGCGATGACGTTCGCCGAGGCAGAGGCGCGGCCGTTTGAGTCGATCGTGTCCGGGCCCGTCGCAGGCGCCGAGGGCGCCGCCGAGCTGGCGCGCAACCTCGGGCTCCACGGGTCATCACCGCCGACGTCGGCGGCACCAGCTTCGACACCTGCCTGATCCAGGACGGCCGGCCGCAGGTCCTGTACGAAGGCGAGGTCGTCGGCCTGCCGGTGCAGACCCCCTGGGTCGACGTCCGCTCGATCGGGGCAGGCGGCGGCTCGATCGCGTACGTCGACGGCGGCGGCCTGCTGCGAGTCGGGCCCGCGGAGCGCTGGCGCCGTGCCCGGCCCCGCCTGCTACGGGCGCGGCGGCACCGAGCCGACCGTCACCGACGCGGCGCTTCAGCTCGGGATGATGGGCGCCGGCGAGCTGGCCGGCGGCATCCGCCTGGACGCCGGGACGGCCGGGCCGCGCTGGCGCCGGTCGCCGACAAGCTCGGCTTCGACGTGCGGACGAGGTGGCGCGCGGGGTCATGAAGATCGCCGCGGCGAACATGGCAAACGCCATCCGCGAGATCACCGTCGAGCAGGGCCTCGATCCGCGCGAGGCGACCCTCGTGCCGTTCGGCGGCGCCGGCCCCCTGTTCGTATCGCTCCTCGCCCGGAGCTCGAGATCCGGAGGATCGTCGTCCCGCTGTACGCGGGCAACTTCTCGGCCTGGGGGCTCCTCGGCGCGGACCTCACCCAGAGCGCCGCTCGCACGCGACGTGACGCCGTCGACACGAAGACCGCAGAGGCGAACGAGATCCTCAGCGAGCTGTTTCGCGGGGCTCGGAGCGCGCGGCAGGCCGTACGGCGACGGCGCACCCGGGAGGCGGCTGGCACATGCGCTACGTCGGCCAGGAGCACACGATCACGTCCTGCTGCGCTCGAGCAACGGCCTCGTGGTCGCCTCGCCGAGGAGCTCCGGACGCGTTCAAGCACGAGTACGAGCAAGACGTTCGGCCACGGATGGACGAGGAGGTCGAGATCGTCTCGCTGCGGGCCGCACTCGAACGCCGCTGCCGCGACGGGCCGAGGAGCACGTCGCGACGGCATCGGACGACGTGCGGGAGGAGTCCTCGGGCCGCGCATACTCTTTCGTGCGCCGTGAGTGGCTCGAGTTCGCATACTGCGGCGGTCGCTGCTCGAGCCGGGACCGAGTTGAGCGGCCCGACGATCCTGCTCGAGGCGACGGCGACCACCTACCTCGACGCCGGGTTCACGGCTCGGTCCATGAGTCGGGCTCGATCGTCATCCATGACCAGGGGGTGGTCGGAAATGGCAGTCGCTGAGCCCATCGTCCACCGCGCCGGCGCCGGCACGCGATCGGTGTCGTCGACGCCGACCCGATCACGACGGAGGTGATCCGCCACGGCCTCAACTCGGCCGCCGAGCAGATGAAGCGCGCGCTGATCCGCACCGCCTTCTCGCCGGTGATCTACGAGGTCCTCGACTTCGCCGTCGCGATCTACGACCGCCGGGTGCGGCTGCTCGCGCAGGCGCCGAGCCTGCCGATGTTCATGGGGACGATGAACTTCTGCGTCGAGGCGGCGGTCGCCGGCGTCGGCGGCGCCGAGTCGCTCGAGCCGGGCGACATCATCCTCTACAACTACCCGTACGGCACCGGCTCCCACCCGCAGGACGCGGCCGTGGTGATGCCCGTGTTCCACCGACGGGAGCTCGTCGGCTACACCGCGATCAAGGGTGCACTGGCTCGACATCGGCGGCAAGGAGCCGTACTCGACCGACACCGTCGACGTGTTCCAGGAGGGGACGATCTTCCCCGGCGTCAAGCTCTACAGCCGCGGCGAGCTGGTCAAGGACATCTACCGCATGGCGATCGCCAACTCGCGCGTGCCGAAGATGGTCGCCGGCGATATCAACGCCGAGGTGGTCGGCGTACGCACGGGCGCCGCAGCGCTGCTGCGGCTCGTCGAACGTTACGGGCTCGAGCCCTTCGAGCAGTCGGTCGAGCGGATGTTCGACCACGGCGAGGCCGTCGTGCGCTGCTACTTCGAGCAGCTGCCGGACGGGCGCTACATCGGCCATGGCGTCATGGACAACGACGGGATCACCGACGACCCGGTCCCGTTCGAGGTCATCGCTCGAGGTCGAGGGCTCCACCGTGCGGCTCGACTTCTCGGCCGCGCCTGACGCGCGGCCCGGTCCGGTCAACTGCCCGGTCCCGTCGACGGTCTCCGCCAGCCGTATCGCGATCTCGATGCTCGCCGGCAACGGCGAGTCGCCGAACGAGGGCCACTTCCGGCCGATCGAGGTCGTCACCCGGCCGGGCTCGATGTTCCATCCGCTGCCGCCGTCGCCGTGCTTCCTCTACGGCTGGCCGGCGATGCAGGCGATCGAGGCGATCTACGAGGCGGTCGCGAAGGCGATGCCGGAGGCGGTCCCGGCCTGCAGCGGCGGCGACATCTGCTCGCTCGTCTGGTGGGGCGTCCGCGAGGCGACGGCGAGCCGTGGGCCGACGGTTCGCCGCACCCGGTCGGCCAGGGTGCGTCGATCCACGGCGACGGCGCCAACAGCCTGATCCACCTCGCCGAGGCCGCGACGCGCTTCTCGCCGACCGAGGTCTGGGAGACGAAGAACCCATGGCTGCTCGAGCAGGTCGAGCTGGCGCCCGACTCCGGCGGCGCCGGGCGGAACCGCGGCGGCCTTGGCGTCGAGATCGACTTCCAGGTGCGCGAGGACTGTACGTCACCGCGGCGGTCGAGCGGACGAAGAACCCCCCCTGGGGGCTCGAGGGCGGCGAGGCAGCGCGCGCCAACCGGGCGCCCTGCGCGCTCCCGACGGGACGCGCACGGTCTTCGGCAAGGCGACGCGCCTGCAGTTCCCGAAGGGATCGACGCTCGAGCTCTACAACGGCGGCGGCGGCGGCTTTGGCCCTGCCGCGGAACGGGACCACGGCCGTGTGCTCGACGACGTGCGCGAGGGGTACGTTCGAGCGAGGCCTTCTCCCGGCGCCACTATCCGCACGCGTTCCCGATAGTCGAGTAGCAGGGCCGATGGACGTCGATGGAGCTCTGCGGCCGATCACCCCGGCTTCCGTGGCGACGCAGCTTCGCCGGTTCGGCGGCCACGGGTGTGCGACGCTGCTCCGCCACCGATCGCCGCGCTCCACCGGCGGGGCTCGTCGCGCTCGGCCTGCTTATCGTCTCGTGCTCCTCGCGCTGTTCGGCCCGATCTTCTGGCCGAGGAACCCGACCGCGATCGACATCGGCTCGACGCTGCGGCCGCCCTCCTTCGCCCACCCGATGGGCACCGACGAGCGTCGGCCGTGACGTCTTCGCCCGCTTCACCGCCGGCGCGCGGATCTCGCTCGCGATCGGCGCTGTCGTGGTCGTCGTCGGCGCGCTCGTCGGCGGCCTGATCGGCCTCGTCGCGGGTACCTTCGGCGGCTGCGATCGACGGCGATCGCGATGCGGATCATGGACGCGATCCTCGCCTTCCCGCCGCTGATCCTCGCGATGGCCGTCACGCGTCGGCCTCGGCGTCGGCCTCGACGACGGCCGCGATCGGGATCGCGCTCATCTCGGTCCCCTGGTATGCGCGGCTCATCCGGAGCGAGGTCGCTGCGGATCCGCTCGCTGCCCTTCATCGAGGCGGCCCATGCGATCGGCGCGACGGCGCGGCCGGATCATGCGCCGGCACATCGTCCCGCACGTGCATGCTCGACCTCTTCGATCCAGGGCGGCGGCCCTCTTCGGCTTCGCGATCCTCACGCTGGCGGCGCTCGGCTTCGTCGGCCTCGGCGCGCAGCCGCCGACGCCCGGAGTGGGGAGCGATGATCACCGGCGGCCTCCAGTACTCCCTCACCGGCCAGTGGTGGATCGGCGTCTTCCCGGGCATCGGCGTGCTGCTCGCGGTCACCGCGGCGAGCATGATCGCCGACCGCGTACGCGACCTCTCGACCCCCGGAGGCCAGGCTGAGGCCGATGTTTAGAACGATCATCGGCTACAGGCTCAGCGGCGCGCTCCTCGCGGTCTTCGGCGCCTCACTTCTCGCCTTCCTCTTCATGCGCGTGCTGCCGGGCAACCCGGCCCGGCTGATCGCTCGGGCCGCTCGCCACGCCGGAGGCGGTCACCCAGCGGTGAAGGACGATGGGGCTCGACCAGCCGCTCTACGTCCAGTACTGGCGACTACATCACGGGCTTCCTGACGCGGCGACTGGGGGTTCTCCTACAGCGCCGGCAAGTCCGGTCAAGCTCGCAGCTCGTCGCACGCTTGCCCGGCGACGATCGAGCTGGGCCTCTACGCGTTCCTCTTCGCCTTCGTCTTCGCGGTGCTGCTGGCGCCTCGTCGCGACCTACCGCCGCCGCCCGGTCGTCGACGGCTCGATCCGCGCCGTCTCCTTCCTCGGTCTCGGGACGCCGCCCTTCTGGTTCGGGCTGATCCTCCTGCTCCTCTTCTTCTCGAGCTTGGCTGACTGCCGGGGCCGGACGGCCGGCTGAGCCAGAAGACGACACCACCGCCGCACGTGCACGGCACCTTTACACGATCGACGCGCTCGCTGGCACGGTGAGTTCGGACGTTCTGGGATGCCGATCCAGCACCTCGTGCTTCCGGCGATCGCGCTCGGGCTCGCCGTCGTTCGCCTTCCTCGTGCGGCTGCTGCGCGCAAACCTCCTCGAGATCTCGCGCGAGAGCCGTTCATCGTCGTCGCCCGCAGCAAGGGCCTGCGGCGCTGGACGGCCTTCCGCCGGCACGCCCTACCGAACGCCTTCCTCCCGACGCTGACGGCGGGCGGGCTGCTCTTCGCGCAGCTGATCGCCGGCTCGCGTCCTGATCGAGAAGGTGTTCAACTGGCCCGGGGTCGGCTGGCTTCATCTCCGACTCGATCCTCACGCCAGGACTACGCCGTCGTGCAGACCTTCATCCTCCTTAGCGCAATCCTGTACGTGATCATCAACCTCGTCATCGACATCCTCTACGGCGTCATCGACCCGCGGGTCCGTCGCGCGTGTCCCGGCATGACAGAGTGCAGCGAGACCGAGACCTCGTCCTCGCGGTACGGGACCTCCGTGACGATCTTCCACACGACAGTCGAAGGGTGCCGGTGCGCGCCGTTCGCGACGTCTCGCTTCGACGTCGAGCGCGGCCGACCGGCTCGGGGTCGTCGGCGAGTCCGGCTCGGGCAAGTCGGCGCTCGGCGCTGTCGATCCTCGGCCTGATCGAGCCGCCCGGGGAGGGTCGAGGGAGGGCAGGTCGTGCTGAACGGCCGCGACATCTCGCGCGCTCGGCGACCGTCAGATGCAGCAGGTGCGCGGCAAGGAGATCTCGCTCATCTTCCAGGACCCGATGACGGCGCTCAACCCGGTGAAGACGATCGGCGACCAGCTGATCGAGGCGATCCAGAGGCACACGCCCGCTCGAGCGCGAAGGCCGCGCGCAGGCGAGGCGATCGAGCTGCTCCAGGACGTCGAGGTGCCGTACGCCGATCGCCGCCTGGGCGACTATCCCGCACCAGTACTCGGGCGGCATGCGGCAGCGCGTGCTGATCGCGATCGCGCTCGCGAACAACCCGACCTCCTGGTCGCCGACGAGCCGACGACCGCGCTCGACGTCACGACGCAGGCCCAGGTCCTGGCGCTGCTCGAGCGCCTCGTCACCGAGCGCGGCACGGCCGTGATCCTGATCACGCACAACCTCGGCGTCGTCGCCGAGTTCTGCGACACGCGTCTTCGTCATGTACGCCGGGCGCATCGTCGAGCGCGCTCCGGCTGGACGCACCTCTTCGCGCGGCACGACCCACCCCTACAGCGAGGCCCTTCTGCGCTCGCGTGCCGCGGCCCGGACCGTTTCGCCCGCGGGCCCGCTGCCGGCGATCCCCGGCTTTCCCGCCTAGCCTCTCCGCCCTTGCCCCCGGCTGCCCGTTCGAGCCGCGCTGCCCGGTCGGGCAAGAGCCGCGAAGTGTGCGGACGGATGCCGCCGCCCGTGCATGCCCTGCCCGACGGCGACGGGGGCCAGCGGCCGTCCCGAGTGCCATTTCGCCGAGGAGCGCATCGGGCCGAGGCGGCAGCCTTTCATGAGCGTCGCGGACGAGGCGGAGACGATCCTGGTCGTCGATCACCTCGACCAAACGCTTCAAGTCGGTGCGACAGGCTCGAGAACGGTCCTGGCGAAAGCCCGGGACGGAGGACCAGCTCGTCCGCGCCGTCGACGGCGTCTCGTTCGACCGTGCGACGCGGCGAGACGCTTCGGGCTCGTCGGCGAGTCGGGGTGCGGCAAGTCGACCCTCGCCCGCTGCATCCTCCGACTGCTCGAGCCGAGCGCGGGCCGGGTCCTGTTCGACGGCGTCGACCTGCTGCGCGCTCGGGGCCGCAGGAACTGCGCCGGACTGCGGCGCCGGATGCAGATCGTCTTCCAGGATCCGTTCGCGTCGCTCGACCCGCGCATGACGGCCCTCGACATGCGTCGCCGAGCCGCTGGTCGTGCACGAGCTCGGCGACCCCGGCGGAGCGCGGCCAGCGCGCCGACGAGATGCTCGAGCTGGTCGGGATCGACGCCGCGCAGCAGCGCGCCGGCGCCCGCACGAGTTCTCGGGTGGTCAGCGCCAGCGCCTCGGGGTTGCCCGCGCGTTCGTCCTTGAACCCGGACTCGTGATCCTCGACGAGCCGATCTCGGCGCTCGACGTCTCGATCCAGGCCCAGGTGCTGAACCTGCTCCGGCGCCTCGCAGAGCGCAGCTCGGGCTCACCTACGTCTTCATCGTGCACGACCTCGCCGTCGCCGAGTACTTCTGCGACCGCCTCGTCGTCCTCTACCGCGGCGCCGTGATGGAGCTCGCCGACCGCGGAAACTCTCTTCAAGGCCCCGCTGCACCCCTACACGGTCTCGCTGCTCTCCGCCGTCCCGATCCCGGACCCCGAGGTGGCCCACCGCCGCAAGCACCTCGTGCTCCGCGGCCAGGTGACCCCGCAGGCGTCGGCCGCGACCGGCTGCCGCTTCCGCGAACGCTGCCCCGTCGGCCGCGAGCGCGACGTCTGCGCCGAGACCGAGCCGCCGCTCGCACGGCCGATGCCGGGCATCAGGTCGCCTGTCACTTTCCCGGCGAGATCCTGGCCACCAACCCCGATTCGGCCCACGAGGGCTCGACCCCGCGAGCCCGGCTCACCGAGCCGGCGCGCGTGTGCGCCGACCGTCTCGGCATCAAACCCGGGGAACGGGTGGCGGTTCTGCATAACGGGCCCGAAGCGGCCATCGCCACCGCGATCGCAGAGGCGGTCGCAGAACGCGAGGCCGAGGTCCAGATCGTCGAGTTCCCGCCACCGCCTCGGTCGGGAGTCGAGCCACCGCCGGAGGTAGCCGAGCTGCTGCGATCCGCAGACGCCGCTTTCGGGGTGACCAGCGTCTCGCTCAGCCACACGCGCGCACGGATCGATGCCTGCGCAGCCGGACTTCGGTTCGCTTCGATGCCAATGCTGACGCCGGAGATCTTCGTACGGACGCTGCCGGTCGACTACGAGTGGATGTCCGGCGCCGGCGCGTCGCTGGCGCGGCTGCTGACCGACGCCGACACGTGCAGGCTGACGAGCGCCCAGGGCACGGACGCGGTCCTGTCGCTGTCCGGACGGGGTGGCCGCAACGACGACGGGGACCTGCGGGCGCCGGGAGCGTTTGGAAACCTGCCGGCCGGCGAGGGATACATCGCACCTGTCGAGACGGCGGGCGAGGGAACGCTCGTGTTCGACGGAGCGCTGACCGGATACGGGATGCTCGACGAGCCGCTGACCGTAACGATCGCTGACGGGTCGATCGTCGACGCGACTGGACCGGCCGCCGACTTCCTGCTCTCGAGCCTGGATGGCGCGACGCCGAGCGGCAGTGGGCGCCGGCTCGCCGAGCTCGGGATCGGGACCAACCCGGCGGCCAAGATCATCGGGATCGTGCTCGAGGACGAGAAGGTGCTGGGCACCGCGCACGTCGCGTTCGGGACGAGCACCGGCATCGGCGGCGCCAACCAGTCCACAATCCACCTGGACGGGATCATGCGCAGCCCGACGCTCCGGATCGGCGACACGCTGGTCCTCGACGGAGGCAAGCTGCTCGTCGACCCGGGTCCCATGTCCACCCCGACACCGCAATGAGCTCCGACACCAAGCTCGACGAGCGGCTCCAAGGATGCGTCGTGCACCGAGCGGGCGACGCCGGACGCGGCCAGCAGACCGCCGAGGCAGACCCAGTGCTGACCGAGGTGATCCGCCACGGGCTGAACTCTGCGGCCAACCAGATGAAGCGCGCACTGGTGCGGACCGCGTTTTCGCCGATCATCTACGAGGTACTCGACTTCGCCGTGGCGATCTACGACGACCGGGTCCGCCTGCTTGCGCAGGCGCCGAGCCTGCCGATGTTCATGGGCCGCCTCAGCTTCTGTGTGCGTGCGGCGGTTGACGCGGTCGGGGGCCCGGGGGCGCTCGATCCCGGTGATGTGCTGCTCTACAACCACCCTTACGGGACGGGCTCGCACCCCCAGGACGCAGCGTTGGTGATGCCCGTCTTCGATGCAGGCGAACTGATCGGGTACGCCGCCGTCAAGGGCCACTGGCTTGACATCGGTGCCAAGGATCCATACGCGACCGACACCGTCGACATGCACCAGGAGGGCACGATCTATCCGGGTCTGCGGCTGTATAGACGCGGTGAACTGGTCGACGACATCTACCGGCTCGCACTTGCGAACAGTCGCCTCCCGCACGCGGTCGCGGGCGACATCAAGGCCGAGGTAGTGGCAGTACGCACCGGCGCCGCGGCGCTGTCAGCGCTCGTCTCGCGTCACGGCCTCGACACGTTCCA
This sequence comes from uncultured Solirubrobacterales bacterium, assembly GCA_963805095.1. Classification (GTDB taxonomy): domain Bacteria; phylum Actinomycetota; class Thermoleophilia; order Solirubrobacterales; family Solirubrobacteraceae; genus Palsa-465. The sequence continues at coordinate 412,621 of CAWDSW010000002.1, read as the reverse complement.
AGCGTGCGTCGAGCGGATCTTCGACCACGGAGAGGCGGTGGTCCGCTCCTACTTCGAGCGGATCCCGGACGGCTCCTACGTCGGCGAAGGAGTGCTGGACAACGACGGGCTCAGCGACGAGCTCGTTCACTTCGATGTCGCGATCCTCGTGGAGGGTTCGGAGGTGACCGTCGACTTCTCCGACGCCCCACCGCAACGACCAGGACCCGTGAACTGCACCGTTCCAAAGACCGTCGCGATCGCCCGGATCGCGATCGGGATGCTGGCCGGCGGCGGCGAGGCGCCAAACGAGGGCCACTACCGCGCGATCTCGGTGATCACGCGCCCCGGCACGTTGTTCCACCCGATCGAGCCGGCTCCGAGCTTCATCGGCGGCTGGTCGGCGTTCCAAGCGCTCGAGACTGTCTACCGCGCCTTCTCACAGTCAAGCCCTGAGCTCGTCCCGGCCTGCAGCGGTGGCGACATCTGCTCGATCGTGTGGTGGGGGCGCCGCCAGGCGACCGGTGAGGCATGGGCGGACGGCTCCCCGCATCCCGTCGGTCAGGGCGGCCACGTCGGGGGTGACGGTGGCGCGGCGCTGATGCACATCTCCGAATCCGCGACCCGTCTGACCCCGACCGAAGTACGCGAGACCAAGAGCCCGATTCTCGTCTCACAGGTTGAGCTGATCCCCGATTCGGGCGGTGCCGGGCGCAGCCGAGGCGGCCTCGGCGTCAGATATACCTTCAACGCGCTTGAGGACATGTGGATCACCGTTGTCGTCGAGCGCACCAAGACGCGACCGTGGAGCCTCGCCGGCGGGAAATCGGGAACTTGCAACTCGATATCGCTCGAGGCGCCGCAGACGCCGATCAGGTTCCTCTCCAAAGCAACCCGGGTGCCAGTGCCGAAGGGCGCAGTGCTCGAGCTCAGCACCGGAGGTGGGGGCGGCTTCGGCGAACCGGCGCAACGCCCCGTCGAGGCGGTTCACGATGACATCCGGGACGGCTATCTCAGCGAGGGTCGCGCCCGCGCCGACTACCCGCACGCATTCGAGCACACGACGTGAGGCTCGAGCGGATCCTGCACACCGTCGACGCCCACTGCGAGGGCGAGGCAAGCCGTATCGTTGTCGGCGGCATTCTCGACGTCCCCGGAGCAACGATGCTCGCGCGCAAGCAGCACCTCGAGCGCCACCGCGACGAGCTCCGCCAGCAATTGCTGTTCGAGCCCCGGGGACAATCGGCACTGTCCGCGGTGCTGCTGACCAGACCCGCCGATCCAGATGCGGATCTCGGGATCCTGATCATGGAGGGCGCCGACTACCCGCCGATGTCCGGCACGAACACGATCAACTCGGTGACGGTCGCGCTTGAAACCGGGATCGTGCCGATGCGCGAGCCGATCACCGAACTCGTCCTCGACACACCTGGAGGGATCGTGCACGTCAGGGCTCGCTGTCACGATGGAAAGTGTGAGTCGGTGACATTCGACAACGTCCCGAGTTTCTCCACCGAGCTCGACGTCATGATCGAGGTTCCGGGGCTCGGTAACGTCCGGCTCGATGTCGCCTACGGCGGTCATTTCTTCGCGCTGATCTCCGCGACGGAGTACGGCTTTGCGATCGTTCCCGAGGAGGCAAAACGTCTGGCGGACCTCGGCGAAGAAATCAAGACCGCGGCCGCCGAACAGCTCGAGTTTCGCCACCCGACGCTCGCGGACATCGATCAGCTCGGGTTCGTTGTCTGGACGGCTCCGCCGCGGGCCGGTGGTGACGGGCGCAACGCGACGATCGTTAGTCCCGGCCGCCTGGACCGGTCGCCCTGCGGAACCGCCACCGCAGCCCGGCTCGCGATCCTCGCGAGCCGCGGCCAGCTCGACGAGGGCCAGCCCTACGTTCACGAGGGCATCTTGTCCACGACCTTCCGGGGAGAGATCGTCGGACGGACCCGGGTCGGCGATTACGAGGCCGTGATTCCCCGGATCACCGGCCGCAGCTGGATCTACGCGACCACGCAGATCGGGGTCGACCCGAGCGATCCGCTACCGACCGGATACACCCTTCCCGACTCGTGGGGAAACGGGCCCACGCATCGGTTCTAACGTCCGTGATCGCCCGTCAGAGCTCCGGCCAGCGTTGGGTCACGAAACGCATTTCAGGGATGACAGTGTTCACACCAACTCGCATTAACTACTTACCTACCACTGATCACAGTAAACGGCCCGATGGGCCAGGCTCGGTATGATTTAGCGGTGGCTTTCTCGCGTCTCACACGGCATCAGCGGTCATCGTCGACCATACGTCGGGACGAGACCGCCGGGACCAGTTCACCGCACCTCTTGGAGGTCAGGAATCTGTCGGTCTCGTTCGTCACGAGCAAGAGCGCGGCGACCGCAGTTGACGGGGTGAGCCTGTCTCTCGACCGTGGTCGCACTCTGGCGGTCGTAGGCGAGTCTGGCAGCGGCAAGAGCGTGATGGGAAAGGCGATCCTCGGGTTGCACCCGCCCACCGGCTACGAGGTTTCGGGGGAGGTTTGGGTTCAGGGCGAACAGCTCATCGGCACGCCTCAGCGCCGACTCCGTCACCTCCGAGGGACCACGATGGCGATGGTGTTTCAAGACCCGCTTGCCGCGCTGCACCCGTACTACCGGGTTGGCTGGCAGATCGTCGAGAGTTTGCGCGCGACGCACTCGGGTGTATCGCGTCAGGCCGCTCAGGCCCGTGCGGTTGAAATGTTTCGTCGCGTCGGTTTCTCTGATCCTGAGAAGCGCCTGCGCGATTATCCTCATCAGCTCTCTGGCGGCATGCGTCAGCGAGCGATGATCGCAATGGCGCTGGTCCGCAAGCCGAAGCTGCTCATCGCAGACGAGCCGACCACGGCGCTCGACGTGACAGTGCAGGCGCAGATCCTGACACTCATCAAGGACCTTCAGAGCGAGTACGACACGGGTGTCATTCTCATCACACATGACCTCGGAGTCGCGGCAGAGGTCGCCGATGACGTTGTCGTGATGTACGGCGGACAGGTGATGGAACGAGGCCCCGTTGACGTGGTTCTGACGCGACCGGAGCATCCCTATACGTGGGGTCTCCTGAAGTCCCTCACGCGGCTTGATCGCGAACGGCAGCTCCGACTCGAGCCGATCGCAGGTCAGCCTGCGCGGGCCGGGGCGGTCCCATCGGGATGCCCCTTCCACCCGCGCTGTCGGTATGCACACGTGTTGGACGGACGCTGCGCGGCGGAGCGGCCCATCCTGAATCCCGTTGCTGAGGGCCATGAGACGGCCTGCCATCTGCCCAGCGACCGTCGCGAGATGATTCTTCGCGACGAGATAATTCCGTGGCTCACGGACTCAACGACGGCGACGACGGGCTGAGCCGAATGACCGACGCCAACGCCGCCCTTCTCGAGGTGGCAGACCTTGAGAAAGTCTTTCCGGTCACAAACGGAGTCGTGGTGAAACGACGGGCCGCAACCGTACGAGCCGTCGATGGCGTGTCCTTCGCAATCCCGCGCGGAGCTGTTTTCGGATTGGTCGGGGAGACTGGCTGCGGCAAGTCCACGACGGGAAAGATCATTGCCGGCTACCTGTCGCCGACGAGCGGCACGATTTCCATCCGTGGCGAACCCGCTGATGCGCGGGCTCTCAGACGGAGCATTCAGTTGATCTCACAAGACCCTTATTCGTCCCTGAACCCCCGCCACACGATCGGGACCATTCTTGCCGCGCCTTTTTATTACCAGGGACGTAGATCAAAGTCGGACACCCGCAAGGCTGTCCTCGTGCTCCTCGAGCAGGTAGGCCTCTCTCGCGATGACGTTCATCGTTTTCCGGCAGAGTTCTCAGGCGGCCAGCGACAGCGCGTAGCGATCGCGCGTGCCATCGCACTCGAGCCAGAACTGATCGTCGCTGACGAGCCGGTGTCCGCTCTCGATGTATCGATCCGAGCCCAGATCGTCAATCTGCTCGAGGACCTGCGGCGGCAATTGAACACGACGTATCTCTTCATCTCGCATGATCTGTCCGTGGTCAGGCACATCGCCGACCAGATCGCGGTTATGTATCTCGGCAAGATCGTCGAAGTGGCGCCACGAGATGATCTTTACTCCAGTCCGCGCCACCCCTATACGAAGGCGCTCGTCTCGGCTGCGCCCGTGCCCGATCCCCGTTCCAAGAACCGGCCAAAGATTGAGCTCACCGGCGAGGTTCCAAGCCCATTGAATCCGCCGTCGGGTTGCCGCTTCCACACACGCTGCTGGAAAGTAACGGACCTGTGTCGGACGGTCGAGCCCAAACTGGAGGCTTCTGCCTCGGGGCACAGCGTTGCGTGTCACTTTCCTGAGCCGACAGAGGCGGCGGACGGAATGCCCGCCGCGCGGCAGGTCAGGCAGTGAACGTGATCTCGCCTCGCGCAAGCTCCAGGGTCCGGGACACCTTTGCTCCGACGATTACGAGCGAATTCACCACGCCAGGCGTGTCGTCCTGGAGGAATGAGACACGCGTCTCGCCGACTTGGAAGACGCCGCCGTCAGGAACGACGGCGAGTGCCGTCGCGTAGCGGTCCAGCCGCCCAGCGGCCTCGGTGCCCGCGATCCGTACCTCGGCGAGCTTTCCAATCGCGCCGCGATCGTTGTAGGGAAGCTCGGGCGCCGAGATCAGGAAGAGGTAGGGGTCTTCTTCGCCCACCGTGGCGGGGCCTGCGGATTCGCTAACGCTGCCGTCATCTCGATCCCGTCGCCAATGCCACGCGTCGGGCTCGTCTCCGAAATGCCTCCGATCGGCGTCGAAATCCGTCGATGTGAACCCGAGTCCGGCGACGCGTGGCATCTCCGTGAACAGCTGCTGGAACGGCGAGCCCCCAGGATTGCGTTCCCAGACGAGCTCGATAAAGCCCCCGCCCTCCAGCGCGAAGTGCGCGTCCGCGGAGGGATGATCGGGCAGACCGGTGTCTCCCGTGTAGACGAGCCCGGCCTCCTCGAGCTGTTGCGAGAGTTCGCCGAGATCCTTCTCTGCGATCGGGACGATTACCCGATCAACGCCGATCAGCATGTTGCCTCCATTCGGGTAAGCGACCCATAGATCGCGGGGTTACGGGTGCTGAGGATGTGGGACATCGAGCGCTCGGTCCGCACCGCCAGCAGGTCGAGGTCCACGATCAGGAGGTCTTCCTCGTCGATCTTCGCCTTGGCGACGGTTGATCCATCTGGCGCGAGTACTCGGCTACCGCCGAACAGGCGGTCCCCACGCTGCGTCCCGACGACCGAGCAGTTGACGTACCAGATGGCATTCTCGGTTGCACGAGTGAACGCGACGTGGTCCCAGTACTCCTCTCCGGACGCGTCGCCGGCCGACGCCGAAATGTTGACGAGAAAATCCGCCCCCTTGAGAGTTTGCGCTCTCGACACCTCCGGAAAGCTGAGGTCGTAACAGATGTGGATGCCCACCCGGCCGATCCCGCTGCTGAATACTGGAAGGTCAGTCCCAGGTGAGTAGAAGCACGGTTCAGCCGCAGCGGTGCCGTCGGACAGAGTCGGGAACGCCGCAATATGGGTCTTGTGGTAGGTACCGATCACTCCGTCCGGGCCGATGAAGACTGCGCTGTTGTGGATGTCACCTGGGACCGGCGGCCCGAACGAGGCGAGCCCCATGATCAGATGAACGCCGTGACGCTTGGCACACGTGATCAGCGTCGAAATCTCGGCATCTGGCGGGTCGATCGTCGACGCCCACCTGTGCAGCCACTGGTCAGTGTGGTAACCGGTCAGGTACATCTCGCCGAAGACGACGAGGTCGGCTCCCTCGCTGGTGGCCAGCTCGATCGCCTCCAGCGCTCGCTCGAGATTCGGAGTCCTCGGATCGTGGTCCTCGTCCCCAAGCTCCGAGGAGCTCTGCACCAGCGCAACGCGTACCGAATCACTGCGGGCGTCGCTACGCGGCAGCGTCCTCGGCTCGTCACTCAACGTGGTCATATTGGTAGCCGTCCTCCCGATTGATGCCCGTCCGCGGGTCGGCGATCCGGGGCCTATGCCGCACCACGAGCAAGGGCAATGAGCCGGTCGAGCACACGATTGCCTGCGCTCGCTCGAAGCCCGTTGTGTTCGAACTCGTTCGTCAGCCAGACGCGCACGTTTTGCGTCAAGGCCGCGGTCTGGAGCGAATAGAACGCGTCCACGTACGGGTCCTCGCTGTACACGACAGCCGCCGTCGGGACGGTGTTCGCCTTCAAGACGTCCGGGTCATAGAGGTACCCCCATTCGTGATCTGCGAGCAGCTCTGCCGCGTCTTTCAGCGGGATCAGATTGCGGCACTCGTCGAACATCCAGGGAAAGATGTGCTCTCCGGTGAACAGGTTCGCGTCCTCGAACTCGGCCGGAAGGACGCGAGCTGCAGCCCAACGCGTCGCGAAGCCATCGGCGTGGCACGACTCGTGCAGAACCGAGTACAGGGGCGACCGCTCGCTACCGAACGGCAGCGCCTCCCATACGTATTCCGCGAACGCGGGCGAGCCCGCGGGACGTTCGAGGATGTAATGCAACGTCTCGGCGCCGTAGCTCATGCCGAGGTTCCATCCGAGCTGAGCGAACCGTCTGGGACTCAGCGGCGACCCATCGGGGAGTAGGACCTTCTCCGTGTCGAGCCATGCGACGATCCGCCGTACCCGTTCTCGATCGTCCGGATAGCGAAGGTAGTAGCGGCGGTTGCGCTCGAGCATTCGCCCGTAGGTGTGTTCGTAGATGTCATCGAGCGGCTCCCTGACCGCGGGTAAGCCGCCGGAGATGAACGCCTCCCGGAGGCCGTCCGGTGCCGCGGAGAGATAGTTCAGAATGATGAAGCCCCCGAACGAAGCGCCGAGAACGCTCCAAGGAGGCGCGTCAAGGGCACGCCGCATCGTCTCGGCGTCGGCCACGATGTTGTCGGCACGAAAATGAGTGAGGTAAGTCGCCTGCTCTGTGGCCGTCATGTCCGGCAGCGACCCGACGGGCGTCGACAGACCAGTTCCGCGCTCGTCGACGAACAGCACCCTGAACTCCGGTAGCGCCCGCTCCAACCACCCCGGAAAGAGCGGATCCAGGGTCGGCCGATAGCTCTCCTGGCCGGGACCGCCCTGGAAGTAGACGAGAAAGGGCCGATCGCCCCCGCCGGGCGCGGAGACCTCCCGGGCGAAGACGGTGATCGCTTCGCCCGAGGGGGCTCCGTAATCGAGCGGCACGTCGAACTCGTGCTCTGTGACGTCAAAGCCCGGGATTGACCGCCGCGTCGCTCGATGCGCACCGGCCGCTGCAGACACACTGCTGGGCGTGCTGTTCACGGCCGATGCGCTCCCTTCTCCTTTTCCGATTCTCGCGGCCTATTTCGCGGGTAGCGTCACGCCGTTTGAGACCTTGGTTTGTCGGATGGACATCAACCCTGTCCAAGGATCTTCGACGAAACGAGTCACCGTCGGGGCCGTGAGAACCACCGACCGGCCCCACAGATACGGTGCCCAGGCGGCAACCTTCGTCATCACCGTCTTGTCCAGCTGCTCAAAGCACGCATCTTGCTGCTTGCCAAGTTGGACGTCGCAGCGGTCGACGATGTTGTCGACGCTCGGGACACCGCCGGCGGGATAGGGCACGCCGTACTTCTTCGCCTGCGCCTTCGTCAGGCTCATCAGCGAGTAGTTACAGCACGATGACGGACCTGTGATCGCACTCGAAGCGAAGTTCGGGCCGGCAAAGCTGTAGGCACCCGTGTAGTCCGTTCCGCCTCCACCCAGCGCCGACATCGGGGTCTGCGCCTTGACGTTGAACAGCGCCAGGAACGCCTGCGAGGTGTTCAAGACCCGGGGTTTGATCCCGATACCGATCTTGGCTAGATCGGCCTGGACGATCGGATCTATCCCCTGCCACGTGGGAATGTTGATGAAGATGATGTTGTTGCAGACCGCGACGTCACACTTACCGTCGTGTTTCGGGTCGAACGCCGATGACTTTTTCATCTCCGCCTGCGCCTTCGACAGGCTTCCCTGGTTGCCCGGCGACTTGTAGGGGTTGTACGACGCCGGAAGGCTCCCCGGGTACCCGGCCGGATTTATGTGTCCTGGAAGCCCCGCAACCTCGGGGCCGCCGAGCACCTTCTGGATTGCCGCCTTGTCGAGGACCCATTGAACTGCCTTGCGGACGTGGATGTCCGTGAACGGCGGCACCGTCAGGTTCATCGTGATCGACTCCGACTGGTATATCGGCTCGGAGTAGAAGCCCTTCTTGCCCACGCTCTGGGCAACAAGTGCGTTGGGCGGCGGATCGGAGAACGGCCCATCGAGCTGTCCTCTCTGGATCTTGTCGTAGATGTCCGACACGTTCGGATCCACGTTCATCTCGAAACCGGACATATAGTTCGGCGGGTCGCCTGCGTAACGGATGTAGTTCGGGTTGCGCACGAGCGTGATGTGCGTCGACTGATCAAATCCGCTCATCGGCTTGATCGAGCTACAACTCGAGTCGTTCACGGCCGACGAACCTTGGATCATGTACGGCCCGGATGAGATGAAGTCTCGCCCGTAAGTTCCCGGCTTCGTGAAGCATTTTCCGACTTCGGGTGGAATCGGAGCCGTTGCGGGCTCGGCCGCGAGCGACAGAAAGTCGCCTTGTGGATGGGTGAGGTGGAAGACGATGGTCGTCTTGTTCGGAGTCTTGATCCCAGAGATCTTCGTGTTCGCGGTTTTTGCCTTGCCCGTCAGGCCTTTGATCAGACCGATGTAGTAGTAGGCGTACGACGGGACCAGGGACTTGTCGTTGATGCGTTGGAACGCGTACGCGACGTCACTTGAGGTGATCGCACGGTTCACCGGCGGCCCGAACTTCACGTGGCGCAGATGGAACGTATAAGTGAGCCCGTGATCCGTGGGCTTGGGGACCGACTTGGCCAGGACGGGCCTGGGCACCTCACCGGCAGCGCCGGCCGCTCCGTTGAAGCCGATCAGCGGTTTTTGCAGGGCGGCAAGGAGCGCAAAGCCAACCGAGACGGCGTTTTCGCCGGTCGGGTCGAGGTTGTCCGTGAGACCCATCGACGATATTGACGTCCGATACACCCCACCCTTCGCTGCAGCGCTCGCGGTTGCCGCGCTCGCGCTATCCGACCGGTCCAACGCCCAAGCGAGTGCGAATGCCGCCAGTATCCCGAGGGCGGCCACTGCGACGACTCTACCGAGCCCTCGCTCGGCGACCGCCACGGGTTTACGCCTTGTGGTCATTCGTGGTTCCTTTCTGTGACCTCTCATTGCAGTTCCTCCATCTCCTTTAGGTGAAATCGGCTCGGCTTCCAGCCGAAGTACGGATACGCGGGTCGGCGTAGACATACAGGATGTCGACGATGAGGTTGCCGACGGTCACGGCGAGTGCGCCGATAAGCGTCACGGCCAAGACTGACGGAATGTCATCGTTCAGCACCGAATTGAGCGCAAATTGTCCCAGTCCGTTGAGGTTGAAAACGTACTCAACCACGACGGCTCCGCTGATCAGGCCGGCAATATCCATGCCCACCATCGTCAACATCGGCGTCAACGCGGCCCGTAGCACGTGGACGAACAGAACGCGATGCTCGGTCAGACCCTTCCCACGGGCTGTCAGAACAAAGTCGCGGTTGAGAACGTCGAGCACGGCCCCACGCGTCATCCGGGCATACCACGCGGCATAGAGCAGAGCTAGGACCAGCCACGGCATGATCATGTGCGAGAGCCAGCTACCGAAGCCGTAGCTGCCGATCGAGTAATAACCGCTGCCAGGTGCAATCCCCAGCTTGAACCAGAACAGCCACAGGAAAACCAGCGCGAGCCAGAACGGGGGCGCCGACAGAAGCAGCATCGACACGCCGAGGGAGACGCGATCCGTGTATGAGTTGCGTCGGACGGCTGCGATCGTTCCGACGGTGATGCCAAGCGCCAGCCAGACGAGCAGCGCTCCGATTCCAAGGGTCACCGTGACGATGATGCGGGGTCCGATAAGCGATAGGACCGATTCCCGATTAGTGAACGAGAAGCCAAACCCCGGCCATCCATATTGGTCACCGAGAACGAGGTGCTTGACGAACACGTAGTACTGACCGAGCACGGAGTGATTGAGGCCGAGAGCGACCTTGGCGGCCTCGATCTGCGAGGGCGTCGCAGACTTGCCGGCGAACAACAGGGCCGGGCTCACCGGCGTCAGGACGAAGTAGAGGACGAATACGAAGACCGTGATGAAGAACATCACGACAACGCACCACACGAGGCGACGAGCGATCAGAGTGAGCACGTGGTTACCTTGTGTTAGGCGTTCGACGAGTGCAGGGCGTCGCGTAAACCATCGGCAACGATGAAGAAGCCCAGCGTGGTCAGGAGGACGAGCACGCCCGGGAAGACCATCATCCACCACGCGGACTGATACAGGTTGTTGTTCGTGGCGTCGCTCAGGATCCCACCAAGAGACGGGGTGGTTGGTGGAATTCCGACCCCGAGATAGCTGAGCGTCGCCTCGAAGATGATGTTGGTCGGAATCATCAGGGCGATGAAGACGGTGATCTGCGACGTGAGGTTCGGCAGGATCTCTCGAAACATGACCTGTCGGTGAGATGCCCCTAAGGCGCGGGCGGTCGCCACGAACTCCTGCTCTCGGAGGGTGATGGTCTGGCCGCGGATGATGCGAGCGAGGTAGGGCCAGGCCGGGGCGATCAGGATCAGGATGACAAGGCCGGGGCCGGGCTGCACGAGCCCACCGAGGCAGCCGCTCGCCGTCACCGAGCAGACCGACGAGAGACTGATCGCAACCAGCACGATCGGCGCCGACAGAAAGACGTCGGCCGTGCGTGCGATCACCGTGTCGACCCAGCCACTGAAGTACCCGGCCACGAGGCCGGCGATCACGCCGATAACCGTCGCGACCCCCGTGGCGATAAGCGAGACGATCAGAGAAGTGCGCAGGCCATACACGCATCTGACGAGCACGTCGCGACCCTCCTGGTCGACGCCGAACAGGAATTGGCTGTTCGGGCCGATCGGGAGGCCGAAGGAATTCGTCGCATCCGGGAAGAGCTGATTCGGTCCATGGCCAACGATCTTCGCGACCAGCGGCGCGGCAAGGGCCAAGAGGGTGAGGACAATTACGAGGACTAGGCCGGCGGCACTAACCCGATTGCTCCAGAAGCGCTGGAAGGCCCGGCGCCAAGAACCCCCCTCCGCTGCGGGGGTCTCGCTCACCGTCCACTGCAGTTCCTCGACAACTCCGGAGCTCATCCATACGTCTCCCGTCTACGAGCGCCGTGGGAGCTCGGTAGCGCAACGCTTGACACCACACCGTCTGCGACAACCGCAGCCGGGCCAAGCGAAGTCTATGTAAGATGTACGATGTCCACGGTACCATGTTACCGACGGTGCGTCAAAGATCTGCGAGCGCCGACGGCGTCGCCGAGACCTTGCTCGATGCGGTGCCCCGAATCGGCTGCCGGGACGCCGTCCGGTTAAACCGGTCGCTGGACGGCGGCGCTTGACATCGACAGCCCTGCGCGACTGGAGGATCAATCAGATGAGCACGTTGCCCACGCCGTTCGACGTTCGGCTGCAGAGCGCTTCGCCGCGGCTCGAGGCACTGCTGAACGCCGCGAAGGACTCCGAGCCGCTCTATAAGGCCGCACAGGTGAGGGTGTCCACTGAGCTTGTTCCGATGCGCGACGGCGCCAGGCTTGCGACCGAGGTGTACATGCCGCCGGTCGCCTCCGGGCCCGTACTGCTCACCCGTACACCGTACGGGCGCAAGCAGTTCGAGGACGGTTGGATCGCGTACGCGCGGCGGGGCTGGATCCTGGTCGCACAGGACTGCCGCGCAACCGGAGACAGCGAGCCTGACAGCTGGGATTACATGGTGTTCGAGGAGGAGGACAGCCTGGACTGCGTCAGCTGGATCGGGGAGCAGTCCTTCTTCGAGGGCTTTCTCGGGGCCCTCGGCGGTTCCTACGTCGGGGACGTGCAGTTCTGCGTAGGGGCCCACGAACTGACAACGTCGATCGCACCCGAAGTCGCCGGCCTGGGAGTGGCGCCCGAGCGCTGGCCGCGGCTCCACTTGTTCGTGAACTCGTATACCCGCTCGATGGGCAATGGCGCCGCCCAACCCGACGTCTCGTACGTTGATCTGGAACGAGAGATGCTCGACGAGACCCTGGCAACCGGGTACTACAACGAGCCCCTCTACCAGCCATTCTCGGCTGCGCTGCGCGAGCGTTACCCCGAGATCGAACAGTTGCCACCCTACGAGGCGCAGGCATGGTTGCGCCGCACCTACGGTGACCACGGATGCGCGCAGCGCGCAGAGCTGCTGCGGCTGGCGTTCGACACCGACCGCTTCACCTTCACCGACTCGATCCGGCTTGCCGAGGTGTTCGGGGAGCGGATCTGGGGTGACAGCCTGTCGCTCCCGCGTGCGGACAAGCTGGATCAGCTGAAGGCACCGGCCCTGTTGGTCACCGGTTGGTACGACTGGTTCCTGAACGACGCGCTCGCCACCTGGGAGCTCATACGTCGTGAGGCCGACGAGGCCGTCCGCGAAGGCAGTCGGCTGCTGGTTGCGCCCAGTGCTCACGACCGGCCCGGCTACCACGAGGGTGCCGACAGCCACCCGGAACTGCACAAGACTTACCGCACCCCGAGCAACATGGACGTTCTCAGCGATTGGTACGCCGCCGTCCGCGACGGGCGGATCCACGAGTGGCCACGGGTCGTCTACTACCTGATGGGCGCCAACGAGTGGCGGGCTGCGTCCGACTGGCCGCTCCCCGACACCGAGGAGAGGATTCTGTACCTGGGCGCGGGCGGCAGCCTCGGCGATCGGGCGCCGAGCGGTGAGATCGCGCCCTCCGACTACGTCTACGACCCCGCGGATCCACCCCCGACGGTCGGCGGCAGCATTCTCTCGAACGTCTACACGGCCGGCAGCTGCGACGTCAGCGCGGTGCAGGCTCGAGCCGATGTGCTGACCTTCGACACCGCGCCATTGACCAGCGACCTCGACGTCGTCGGCAACATCGTCCTGACGTCTTGGATCAGCTCCTCGGCACTCGACACCGACTTCCTGGTGCGAATCAGTGACGTCTTCCCCGACGGTCGCGCAATCCAGTTGCAGTCCGCAGCTCTCCACGCCCGCCACCGACAGCCCGACGCTCCCCCGGAACTGCTGGAACCCGAGAAGGTCTACCTGTTCGAGATCGAGTTGCCCGCCACCGCCAACCGGTTCATGGCGGGTCACCGGATCCGCCTCGACATCTCCGGAGCGGACTTCCCCAAGTTCGAGCGGCATTCGAACCGCGCGGACGGCGTCAACGATCCGCTGCCGGCCCAGCAGCGCGTCTATCACGACGAGTCACGGCCGTCGCGAATCACGCTCCCGATCGCGCCGGGAGAGACGCGGTGAGCGTGATCGTCGACGCCCACCTCGATCTTGCCTGGAACGCGTTCTTCAACGGACGTGACCTGCGCGATACGGTGGGCGAGATCCGCGGCCGTGAGCCGGCCGACCTGCCGGGCGTGGCGATGACAAGCCTGCCGTCACTGTCGGCCGCCGATGTGGGCATCGTGTTTGCGACGCTCTATGCCACGCCCAGCAAGCCCTGGCTGGATCTGCCCGAGCCTCGGATGGTGCGCCACCCCACTCCGTATGACACACAGGAGGAGGCCGAACGTGCCGCGCTCGAGATGCTCGAGGCCTACGAGCGGTGGGAGCGCGAGGGTCATGTCCGCATCATCCGTGACGCGTCGTCCCTGCGAGATCACCTCGAGCGGTTCACGGACGACCGAATCCTCGGGCTGCTCGTACTCATGGAAGGCGCGGATCCGGTCCGCGATCCGGATGACCTGACGCGGTGGTTTGAGCGCGGTGTGCGGATGATCGGGCTGGCCTGGCAGACGACGCGCTACGCGGGCGGCACCGGCTCGAGCGAAGGCCTGACGACGATGGGCCGCGAACTGATCTGCGGCATGGCGGAGATCGGAATCGTCCACGACGGAGCACATCTCTCTGAGGAGGCGTTCTGGGAGGCGGCAGGACTTCCCCACCACGCACTCTGCGTCACGCACGCGTCAGTGCGGTCTCTCATGCACCCGCCGGGAGTGCACCCGACGATTCCGCTGAACCGGTTCCTATCCGATGCCCAGATCGTCGAAGCCTGTCGCCCCCGAGGGGCCAGCTCTGGTGGTGTGATCGGGCTGGCACTGATCAATGACTTCCTGGAGCCGAACTGGAGCTTCGGCGCCGGTTCCGACCAGCCGGATGTCACGGTCGCAACGCAGGTTGCGGCGCACCTGAACCACATCGCCAATCTCGTCGGGTGGCAGAGCGTGGGGATCGGCTCGGACGTCGACGCGGTCCACGGACGGGACGAAACCCCGTTGGAGCTTGACAGCGTGGACGACTGGCGGGAGGTCGCGGCCGGCGCGCCGGCCCCGGACCGGGACGCGGTGCTGGGCCTCAACTGGCTGCGCTTCCTCGGCGAGGTGCTGCCGTAGGCCCGTCTCAGGTCTGGTAGCGCCCGACACGCACGCACGGGTTCTGCTGGCCTTAGGACACTAGCCTCAGTACACCCCAGATACACGAGCGCCCGCTCGTGCGATGAACTGTTGAATGCAAGACGATCAGCGCAGCGACGCCGCCCTGCTGAAAGCGGCCGGTGCCGAACCGGAGGCGTTTTCGGCACTGTATGCGCGGCACGTCGAGACCGTGTATCGGTGGCTCGCGTACCGCATCGAATGGGCCGCGAGCGATCTGACCGCCGAGACCTTCGCGCGGGCCTGGCTGTCTCGCGAGCGCTTCCGTGACGACCGTGACGGCTCGGCATTGCCGTGGCTGCTCGGGATCGCGGCGAACCTGCTGGCCGACGCGGCCCGACGCGACAGGATCGAGACTCGCGCGCGCGAGCGACTCGGCCTGCCGCTCGATCTCGCCGCCGAGGACGGCTACACCGAGGTCGAGCAGCGGCTGTCGCCGCGTGCCGCGCTGAGCCGCCATCTCCAGCGGCTCGCGCCCCACGAGCGCGACGCGCTCGAGCTGCGGATCGTCGAAGAGCTTTCGTACGAAGAGGTGGCCGCGCGGCTTGAAATCCGCCCGGCCGCAGCCCGCCTGCGCGTGTCCCGGGCACTGCGCCGGCTCGCCAGCAATGTACCCAAGGAGGAAGTGTGAGATGAAGGAGGAACTGCCTCAGAGCCTGGTGGCATTCGAGGCCCAACTGGAGGAGGCGGTCCAGCGTGAGCTGGATTCGGATCCCGCCCGCCCCGCCCCGGCCGGCCGGTCCGTCCGGCGGGCCGGGCGCCTCGGTCGTGCCCGGCGCCGGGTCGTCGCCGCGACCGGCGCCGCCGGTCTCAGCCTCGCCGGAGCAGCGACCGCGGTCGTGCTGCTGCTGGGCACCGGCGCCACGGCACCGGCATACGCCGTGAGTCGAAATACAAACGGCACGATCACGTTGAAATTCCTTAGGGTCTCGGGAATCGACAGAACGAGCATCCACAGCCTCAACGCCCGGCTCGCCGCGATGGGAGTCAGGGCACAGGTCGTCCCTGGCACGGCGCAGGTCGTCAGCGCCTGGGTCCATGGCCGCGCGGTGACCTGCGCGGCATTGCAGGCGGTCACGGTGAGTCCCGCCGAGATCAAGCACGTGACGAGGTTGGCCGTCGACGACTCAGGGCGGATTAGCGTTCCCACCCCGCAGCGTGCGGTTGCCGGCGGAAACAACGTTGTCGGGGTGCAGGTGCCCCGGTACGACGGTCCGCGGACCATCGTGTTCGGCAACAGCGGTTCCGGGAACAGCGGCAACAGCGGTTCCGGGAACAGCGGCAACAGCGGTTCCGGCAACAGCGGCAACAGCGGCGGCCCGGTGTGGCAGTGGCAGACGGTCCCGCACTCGTCACAAGCCGCACAGTTCCCTGCATCGCTCCCACCAGGGGCGATCGTTCACGCCCGCGCGTTCGCCGTGCGCTGCGGCAACTCCGGCAACTCCGGCAACTCAGGCAACTCAGGCAACTCCGGCAACTCCGGCAACTCGGGTAGCGGCACTGGCAACAGCGGTAACAGCGGCTAGGGCGCAGCGCCCAGTCAAAAGACGCATCGACCGAGCAGCCGCGGGCCTTCTGGCTCCGCGGCTGCTCCTTGGTGCGGCCGTCGTCTGGAACCTGATCTCGCTCCGCGCCGAGATCCTCCCGGTCACCTATCTGGATGACAGCTCGATCCACGAGCAGATGGTCAGGGTCGCAACGGCCCAACTTCAGGCCGGACACCTGCCGCTGACGACCTGGTTCCCGTACCTCGGTCTCGGCTCTCCTCAGTTCCTGCACTACCAGAGCCTGCCGGCGATGCTGGCCGGCGTGCTCGGGCTGGCGATCGGTCCCAACGCCGCTTTCCGATGGACGCTCTACCTGCTCCTGTCGCTGTGGCCGCTCAGCGTCTACGTGGCGGCACGGCTGTTCGGCGGCCGGCGATGGGCGGCGGCGGCATCGGCGGCGATGGCGCCGTTCCTCGTCAGCGTCACCGGAGTCGGCTACGAACAGGGCGCCTACCTATGGAACGGCTACGGACTCTGGGCACAGCTGTGGGCGATGTTCACGTTGCCGCTCGCCTGGGGCCTCAGCTGGCGGGCGATCCGTGAGGGTCGCCGGTTCGGCTGGGCGGTCGTCGCGACCTCCCTGACGGTTGCCCTGCACTTCGAGACGGGCTACCTGGCGCTGGCTCCGCTCTTCGTCTGGCCATTTGTCGCCGGCCCATTGCCGGGGCTGTGGCTGCGTCTGCGGCGAGCCGCGATCCTCCTGGTGGGTGCGGTGCTGGCAAGTGCCTGGGTGGTGGTGCCTCTGTTGGCCCAGCGCAACTGGGCGGCCACAAATGAGGTTCTCCGCGGGGGTCCGCTGGAGAACGGGTACGGCGCCGGCCGCGTCCTCGGATGGCTGGCGAGCGGGCAGCTGCTCGACCACGGGCGATTGCCGGTGATCACCGCGTTCGCGGCCGTCGGGCTCGCGGTCGCCTGCGCGGGCGCGCGCCGCAGCGCGGATCGTCGAGCGCTGTTGGCGGCGCTCGCCGTCTGCCTGCTCCTCTCCTTTGGCCGCGCGACCTTCGGCTCGCTGGTCGACGTGATTCCCGGTGCCGGGGACATCTTCTTCCGCCGTTTCATGATGGGCATCCAGCTCGCGTCGCTACTGCTGGCGGGACGCGGTGCTGCCTGGTTGGCGATCGCGATTCGCCGCCTGATCGTGCGCGAGCGCTCGCGCCGCGACCCCGCGTGGACCGGTCTCAATACGAATGACCGTCGCCTGCTGGCGATCGCCGCGCTCGCCGCCGCCGTCACAGCGCTCGCTCCGGCATGGCTACAGCTCCACCGCTACGACCAGCGAAACGCAGCCAACATCCGCTACCAGCGGCTCGCCGACGCGACCGACGGCGCCGATGTCAACAGGCTCGTGAGCGTGATCGAGCGGGACGGCGGTGGGCGTGTCTATGCCGGGATGCCGTCGAACTGGGGCGCGCAGTTCACCGTCGGGTCCGTGCCCGTTTTCAAGTACCTGGAGAGCCGCGATGTCGACGAGGTCGGATACACCCTGCGGACCGCGTCGCTGATGACTGATCCGGAGTACAACTTCGACGAGGCCGACCCGAGCGACTATCGGCTGTTCGGGATCCACTACCTCCTGCTCCCGTCCGGTGTACCCCCACCGGTCCCGGCGCATCTGCTCGCGCGGTCGGGGGCGTACGCGTTGTGGGTCCGGCCGGGCCGTGGCTACGTTCAGGCAGGAGTGGTCGTCGGCCGGATGTCCGCGAACCGGACCAACGTGGGCGCCCGGAGCGTCGCCCTTCTGCGCACCGGGCTCGCCGGCCATGGCGAGTACCTTCGGGTCGACTTCAACGGGCGGCAGCCTTCAACCCCGCTGCCGCTCCCGGCCTCCAGGCCCGTCCCGGGGACCGTGACGGCGGAGACGGACCGCCTCGCGGCCGGTCGGGTGGCCGCCGCTGTGACCCTGTCACGCCCCGGGGTCATTGTTCTGAGCGCGTCGTTTGACCCGGGCTGGAGTGTCACCGTCGACGGTCGTGCCAGGCGGACCGAAATGATCGCCCCGGCGCTGGTTGGCGCCCGCGTACCGGCCGGTACTCACAGGGTCGTGTTCCGCTACCGCGGATACCGCGGCTACCCGTGGCTGTTTGCGCTCGCGGCGCTGACCCTGCTCGCCTTCGCCGCGGCAGGAACCCGCGTTCCGCGCTGGTTTGCGAAAGTGCGATGGAAGTTAAGCCGCCTATGACCGGCATAACTTCCAACGCGCGCGTCGGGAGGCACGGACCGCAGCTCGGGTGCGGGTGCGATCTCGATGACTGGGTGCTTGGCCGGCTGCAGCCACCGCAGCACGGTCAGCAAATCAGACTCGTGCAGGGCTATGCACCCGTGTGTCGGCTCGCCGATCCAGCTGTGTAGAAAGATCGCGGACCCTGGCGCACGCGAGCCGCCGACCGTCGGGTTGGTGTTGAACTGGATCACGGCGAAGTACGGGTAGGCAACCGTCTCGGTCCACAGCGCCTCGGACCATCCGGCGAATCCGGGCTTGACTCCACACGGCACTTGCACAAACTCGTTGTAGCGGGGCGTGTAGGGGTCCTCGTCCCACCAGTCACCGCAGCCGAGCCGGTGGTATCCGAAGCGCAGTCCGCCCGGGTCCGGCTGGTTGCCGTAGATCGTCGGACCAACGCCAAAGACGCCGATCGGCGTGGCGCCGTCCCCCTCGCGCCGCACCTCGGCGGGAAGCAGGTGCCCCATGCCGGTCTCCGCGGGCCAGGGTCCGAATGTCTGGTGCCAGCGCGTACCGTCGCCCGAGCGAGAGTAGGCGCGGAACGTCGCCACGTCGCCGGGCGGATCGGACGTCGGGCTGGAAACGACCAGCAGTTGCTCGGCGCTCGCCGGCACGCGCAGCCTCGTCAAAGCTCCGGTTCTCGCCGGCACGCGCAGCCTCGTCAAAGCTCCGGTTCTGGCCGGTGCGTGCAGCCGCCACACGGCTCGGGCGCCAGCCCCGGACCCCGCGGCGAGAGCCGCGGCCATCACGACAAGGATCACCCACACAAGTGGTCGGAGTCGCATCCGCAGCCGATGGTACGGCCGCCGCAGGTGACCGCTCGACTACCGCTCGCGTGACCGCCCGACTCCGCCCGACGACCGCTCGCCTGACCGCTCGACTACCGCTCGCCTGACCGTTCGGCTACCGCTTGCATGACCGCTCGACTACCGCTTGCGCGACCAGGCGTCGAGACCGACGGCGAGAATCATGATCACGCCGAGCGTGATCTGCTCATAGAGCTGATTGAGGCCCAGCAGGTCGTAGCCGTTGCCGATCAGCGCGATCAGCAGAACACCCACGACGGTGCGCCAGATCGCGCCCTCGCCTCCGAGGATGCTGGTGCCGCCGACGACGATGCCGGCGACGACGGTGAACGTCAGAGTCGTGTTGTTGGTCGACTGGCCGGTGAGCACCCGCGACGCGTCGATGATCCCGCCGAGCGCCGCGGCACCCCCGCTGAGTGCGAAGCAGACGACCCGGACCATGTTGACCCGCACCCCTGCAAACCGAGCCGCCTCGGGATTGCCGCCGGCCGCGTAGGTGTAACGCCCGATGGTCGTGCGGGCCAACACAAGGCCGAGCACGATCACGACGATCACCATCACCCACGTCGACGTGTGGACCGACAGGAAGTTCGTGTTGGCGAAATTGCCGAAGGCCGGTTTGACCCCGAGCACGAGCAGATTCCCCTGCGTGATCAGACCCGCGATCCCGGCGACCACGAACGACATCGCGAGTGTCGCGATCAACGAGTTGATCCGGAAGAAGCTCGTGACGACGCCGTTGACCACCCCGACCAGGAGACCCGACATGACCCCGGCAAGGATTGCGATCGCCGAGGGCCAGCCGTGCAGGACGAGCTCGCCGGTGACCACCGAGGCAAGCCCATAGACCGCGCCGACCGACAGGTCGATTCCCCCGGAAACGAGCACCATCGTTCCGGCGGCCGCGATGATCAGCGTCGAGGACTGCTGATCGAGGATGTTGAGCAGGTTGTCCTTGGTCAGGAACGACGAGCTGGCGATCGTCAGCGTGATGAACAGGATCAGGAACGGGATCAGGATCCCGGCGCTGCGCCAGCGCCCCCGCACCAGAGCGAAGAACCTGTCCGGACTGATACCCGACGCCACCGGCGCGGCCGAAACGGTGGGGTCTTCGGGCGTCGGTGTCGTGTGAGGCTCGGTCATGCAGCCTGCTCTCCGGCTTGGGTGTCGGAGAAGGCGGCCTCGAGGATCGCCGATTCGCTCATCTCTTCGATCGACAGCTCCCTGACGAGGCGCCCGCGCCGCATCACCAGTACGCGCTGGGCCAACCCGAGGACCTCCTCAAGCTCGGACGAGATCAGCAACACGGCGGTTCCCTGTTCGGCGAGCCCGACGATGAGCTCGTAGATCGCCAGTTTGGCGCCCACATCGACCCCGCGGGTGGGCTCGTCGGCGATCAGGACTCGGGGCCGGCACATCAGCATCCGTGCAAACAAGACCTTCTGCTGATTGCCGCCCGACAGAGTCGCGACGATCGATTCGCCAGTCGCACCGGACAGCGCCACCCGCCTCAACAGCTCACCCGCGGCGGAGCGCTCCGACCGCCGATCGACGATCCCCAGGCGGCTGTGGTCACGGAGGCTGGAGAGCGTGACGTTCTCGATCGCGGAGCGACTGAACAGCAGGCCCTGGTCCCGGCGCGACTCTGGAATCATCGCGAGCCCTCGCCGCAGGCTCACCAGAGGTCCGTTGCCCGACAGCGCGCTGCCCGCCAGCTCGACACTCCCACCACTGCGGCGGTCGGCGCCGAAGATCGCCCGTCCGAGCTCGGTCCTGCCGGCTCCGACCAGGCCCGCCAGGCCGACGATCTCTCCGGCGCGCAGCTCGAATGAGACGCCCTCGACCCCGGGGGCGACCAGGTCCTCGACCGCGAGGGCGACCGGCGCGTTCTGGGGTCGCGGCGACTTCGGGGGATACACGGTGCTCAGCGGGCGCCCGAGCATCGCCTGGATCAGCGAGGACTCGGACTCGGCCGAAGCCGGCGCCGTGCGGATCAGCTTCCCGTCGCGCAGCACGGTCACCGCGTCGGCCAGGTCGAGCACCTCCTGCAGAAAATGCGATACCAGCAGCACCGTCTTACCCGCGCTGGCCAACGAGCGGATGACTTCGTGCAGGCGCTCACTGTCAGGCCCGGACAGCGCGGCCGAGGGCTCGTCCATCACGATCAGGCGAGCATCGCGGGCGAGTGCCCGAAGGATCTCCACCTGCTGCTGCTCGGCGACCCGCAGCGTGCCGGCGGGACGGTCGGCGGGCAGCTCGAAGCCGGACTCGGCGGCGAGCTTGCGAAAGCGATCTCGCAGCTCGCGCCGCTGCACCCAACCGGCCGTTCGCGGCTCGGTCCCGAGGAAGACGTTCTCGGCGACCGACAGCCTCGAGACGATCAGCAGCTCCTGGGCGATCGCCGCGATCCCGTGTCCGAGCGCCTCTCGCGGGGAGTGGAACGAGACGGGAACTCCATCGACCAGCAGTTCGCCGGAGTCGGGATGGATCGCGCCGGCGACGATCTTCCCCAGCGTCGACTTGCCGGCGCCGTTCTCCCCGACCAGCGCGTGGATGGTGCCCGACGGGATCTCAAGCGAGATCCCGTCGAGGGCGAGTACCCCGCCAAAGTGCTTGGAAATGCGTCGGAGCTCGACGTGCGCCGTGGCGCCCGTCGAGCTCCGAGAAGCGTCCTCTGCTACCCCGGCCATTCGCCGGTGAACAGCTTGGCGTTAGCCTTGGTGATAACCCCGCCGTTCGGGGCATTGTTGAGTGGGTTGACGCCGGGAGCGTTGCTACCGGTGCGGATTGCGTTGATCAGCGTCTCCATCCCGACCTTGCCTTCGGTCGCTGGATCCTGCTCGATCGTGCCGAACCACTTGCCGGTCTTGACGCCGGCGATGCCGGCCGCCGAGCCGCCGTAGCCGACCAGCAGGATGTGCTTGCCGCCGGTCGCCCCGACAGCGCCCTCGATGCCCTGGTCGGAACCGGCGATGACGTTGATGTTCGAGTTCGAGGTGAGCATGTTCTGTACCGCAGTCAGGCCCTGGGCTGGGGTGAAGAAGTCCTGGCCGGTGGCCACGACCCTGACCGGCGAGCCCTTGATCGCCGCCGAGAAGCCCCTGTTGATGGCGACATCGAGCGCCGAGGCCTGAATGTCATAGAGGTAGCCGACGTTGCACGGGTTGAAGTGGCCCGCCTTGCACGCCTTGACGGTCAGCGTCCCGAGGTCTCGCCCCATCGTCGTCGGCACGAACGTGACGTTGCCCGACAGTCCCTTGACCTGCACCTTGGCGGAACTGAGGCTCGGACCCATCACCTGGTCGATGTTGACGACCTTGACGTGCTTGGCGACCGCCTGATTCACGAGTGGGATCAGGTTGGTGGCCTCGATCGGCTGGGTGATGATTCCCTGATAGCCGCCCTTGGCGATCACATCCTGGAACTGCGAAAACTGCGTGGTGGGGCTGTTGTTCGCGTCGAACACGGTGAGCGACGCATTGTCGGCGGCAGCGACCTTCTTGGCTGCGGCCAGCATTGGCGCGTCGTAGCTGTTCTGGACGGCGAACGATAGGTATGCGATCGAAAGGTGCTTGCCCTTGGCCGAAGCCGTCTTGGCGCTCGAGGCGCCCGGCGCGACCGCAACGGCCGCGGCCACCGTGGCCACAAGCCCGAGCCCGATCACCCTCGCACGGCCCCAGGACCGTATGAAGTTCTGCATCGCTGTTAGCACTTCCTCTCCTTGCCTTGATCCCCTCCGCGAGGATTCTTCACACCTGCCTGGACGTTGCATGCAGCATTCGCAGGCAGGCCGATCTTAGGCGCGGCTCACGCTAGCGCCTGCCGCGATCTTACGGTTGTGCGCTGTGGCGCAAGTTAGGGGTTTGCGTGCAGGAGACTTGTTCGATCTCCGCCCCCGGCGCCCAGCAGCGTTTGCCGACGAGGTGAGGAGCGGTATGGCTCTCGTCCGTAGTTAGCCCGATTGGCGGTCGGGACCAACGCCGATGCCGTCCTGGACACAGTGCCGAGACCGACGAATGACTTGGCCGCGCCCGTGGAAGCGGGCGCGGCCACCGGTCGTCGTCAACTGACGACGACGCAATGTCCCTGGGTGTCCGTGAACGAGCGTCGCAGCACGACGCGGTGATAGGCGTCGCGGACGATCAGCTCGCTCGGTGGGTTCTCCTGCGCCCAGCGTCGAGCGACGCGCCTGGCCGCGCTCAGCGTCTCGCACGTCGTCGAGCGGGTCCCGTCTGGAAGCAACACTTGCCATACGCCCCCGCTGGTGCGGCAGACCTGAACCGTGTTCGGCCACCGGACCCCGAGACGACCGCCGTCACTTTCTGCCGGCGGTGTCACCAACGCCGAATCTCCACCAGTTATGGTCATCGTCTTCTCCACTTCACGCTTTGCCCGGTCCCGTGTGTCGGATGCTGGATCGGCTCACTGCCCACGCTATATCCCTCGGTCGCCCGTGGGATCGTGGTTAGCGACCGACGTGGCGTCCGTAGAAAACCGTACTGAGTAGCTGTCGGCTACCGGAAGCGGGCGGGGACGGTCCGCCGGAAATCCGGGGAATCGCGAGACGGTGTGGGTAATTACCCACCACTTCACACGTGGTTCACAGGCGAGCCACAAGCACGATCACGGTGGAACGTTAGTGTGATCCACCGCTAACCCGTAGGCAACGGAAAGGACTACGATGACGCCGCGGTGTCGCCGGATGTGGGTTGCAGTGATCGTTGTTTTCGTCTGCGCGCTGGCGACTTCGGCGCTTGCATCGGCGTCAACCGCGCCGGACCAGCCGAAGTTGACGCCTCCGAAGTTCTACGTCGCACCGGGGAACGACGGACTCGGGATCACCCCGGGCAAGATCAAGCATGTGTGGATGATCGTGCTCGAGAACAAGTCCTATGACGCAACCGTCACGGGGCTCAACGACAACGCGTACCTGTGGCAGACGCTGCCCGCGCGGGGCGCCCTGCTCCAGAACTACTACGCGACCGGTCACTCGAGCCAGGACAACTACATTGCGCTAGCCAGCGGCCAGGCCCCGCAGACCGACACTCAGGACGACTGCGATGCCTATGACGCATTCTCCGGCTCGCTCGAGACGAGCGGGTCCTTGGCCACCAACCCGAACTACGGTCAGTTCGTCTCGGCCGCCGGTCCCAACGCCCAACCCAACGCGAACGGCTGCGTGTACCCGGCCAGCGTGCCGACGGTGTTCAACCAGCTCGACGCAAACCACATCGGCTGGAAGCTGTACGCCCAGGACCTCGGCAACCCCGACGCCGGCGGCTCCTCACACGATGCCGGCACCCAATTCTGCGGCGCCGACGATCCGACCGTCGGCCCGACCGGCGCGAGCGGCAGCCAGTTCCCGATCCACGGCAGCGCCAACCCGACCGACCAGTACGTCGCCTACCACAACCCGCTCCCATTCTTCGAGTCGGTGCTGCAGTCGGGCGACTGCAACGCGCGGCACGTCGCAAACCTGTTCGACCCGAGCGACTTCCTCTATCACGACCTACAACACGACAGCTCGACCCCGTCGTTCAGCGAGATCGTTCCGAACGACTGCTCCGACGGCCACGATGCGGTCTGTCAGGGCAACAATCTGTCCGGCGGCTGGGGGGGTCCGACGACGCCCAATCAACCGGTCAACTTCACCGGTGGCCTCTACTCCGTCGACCTGTTCCTCGAGCACGTCATTCCCGAGATCGAGGCCTCGCCGGCGTTCCGCGACGGCGGCCTGATCGACGTCACGTTTGACGAGGCCTACCCGCCGTTCACGTTCAGCAACAGCTTCGCCAACTCCTCGCTGCTCGCGCCGACCGCGTCGGGGATCATCGCGGGGACGGACACCGCCGGAGAGACGCTGTGGAATCGCGGGCTCAACTGGGAGCCGACCGGTCCGAACGTGCCGCTTGTGACCTCGCCGGTTGGGCAGCAGCTGTCGGCCGGACCGGGGTTCAACGAAAACCTCAATCGCCCGAACTCGAGCACCGCCAGCGGGGGGCTGGTTCCGTGCACGGGCAGCGGCAACCCGGCCTTGGGTCAGTGCTACCTCGGAGGCGGCTCGACCACCCCGGGCGCTCGTACGGACGGCGGCGCCACCGCCAACGCCGGCACCAGCACGATCGCCGACAACTCGATCAGCATTGTCGACGAGGGGCGCACCGTCACCGGTGCCGGCATCCCGGCCGGGGCCTTCGTCGGGAACGTCACGGACACCCCGGCGACAGCGACCGCCAACGCCAGCAGCGGCGGCTTCTCGCACTCCGGTTCGTTCGAACTGATCGATTCGGGCGATCAGCCGCTCACCACCACCGGCCCGGCCAGCGGGGTCGTGCTCGGCGCGGAGACCGCGGCGACCGACCCGCAGTACGACGCCTACGACCCGACGACGGGTGCTGGCGA
This sequence comes from uncultured Solirubrobacterales bacterium, assembly GCA_963805095.1. Taxonomy (GTDB): domain Bacteria; phylum Actinomycetota; class Thermoleophilia; order Solirubrobacterales; family Solirubrobacteraceae; genus Palsa-465. The sequence continues at coordinate 387,118 of CAWDSW010000002.1, read as the reverse complement.
CGCCGGCGATGTCCTGATCAGCCCCTACATCAAGCCCGGCACCGTCAGCACTCGTTACTACAACCACTACAGCACCCTGCGCACAATCGAGGACCTGTTCGGCGTCAGACACGCCTCTCCCGGCCTCGACGGCGGCGGCCACATCGGCTACGCCGCGCAGCCGGGCCTTGCCCCGTTCGGCTCAGACGTGTTCACGAACCCCCAAGGGGAGCCTGCACACGGCCCCGGCTACGCGCTCAACGGGTCCCACGGGCACGGAGCTCACCGGTAGGCAAATAGGAGAGGGTTGATGCCACGGCAGTGGCATCAACCCTCTCCAGGTAGCACGGCCCGTCGGTCGATGCCCGTGCCGGAACAGTCCGACGCGGGCATCGCTTGCGGAGGCGGAGGACCACGTCCGCTTACGACGCGGGAACCGCGCCGGTGGCGAACAGGAGCTTGCCCTCGGTCGTCCGCCGTGCGTGCAAGACGCCGCCGATGACCAGGACGGCCATCAGCACCGCCAGGGCGAAGGACGCGATCGCACCCCAGAAGAGGAGCGTCGCGATCGTCCCGAATGCGTAGGCCTGAAGCAACAGCCCGCGGAGCGTCGTGCCCTGGAACACCGTCGTTTCGAGCGCGCTCAGCTGCGTCGCCCGCGCCGAGCCGGGCGTGGCGGCACGTGCCGCCGCGCTGACGTTTGAATAGACGCCGCCATAGGGCATCTCCGACAGGTGAACGGCAATGAAGTCGTTCGCGTACACCCGCGCCTGCTCGCCGGTCAGGACCTGCTGACCGGCGTACTGCGAAACCGACGGGATCATCGAACTGGTGATCTCGGTCCCGGCCTTGGGGTGGTCAAACGCGGACTTGGGCGGGAAGAAGACCTGCTGTTGCGCGAGCTGGTTGTGGACATTCGAGTGCGCGAAGGTATAGCCCCACGTCAACAGGCCGCCCGCCACAAGCAGCACCACAACAATGACGACGCCGACGCCGCTGGCGATCTGATCAAAAACCTTACGTTGCATCTCGTCCTCCCGAAGCTCGCGATTTGTCCTCCGACTTACACCTCCAATGGTGCGCTCCCACGAGTACCGCGGCATCCGCACGGTTCCGCGGGCCCGTGCGGGGAGTCCGTGAGGGTGAACGGCAAACCCATGTCGGGATCGGGGTTAACTACGGACACCTCGCTTGCGCGATACTCGTCGACGCCAAATGGCGAGCGAGCAATCGACATCGGGCGCGGGAGCCAGCATCCGGGTACTGATCGCGGACGACCATCCGATCGTCCGGCGTGGATTGCGCCAGCTACTCGAGGGCGACGACCGCTTCGAGGTAGTGGCCGAGGCCGGCGACGTCGAATCGGCTCGCCGTTACGTCCGAGGACATCACCCGACCGTGCTTGTGCTCGACCTCAATATGCCCGGCGAGCCGGGCCTGGAGGCGATCCCCACGCTTCGTGAGGAGTTTCCGGGCACGCAGATCGTCGTGCTGACGATGCAGGACGAGCCCGCCTACGCGCGAGCCGCCCTCGGCGCCGGGGCGCTGGGCTATGTCCTCAAGGAAGCTGCAGATGCAGAGCTCGTCGAGGCCGTCCGTGCGGCTGCCAAGGGCGAGATGTACCTCAACCCGAGGCTAGGCGCAAGGGTCGCGGCAGAGCCACCGTCAGGTCCGCCCGATGGGCTCAGCGAGCGCGAGTGCGAGATCCTCAAACTGCTCGCGCTTGGGAACACGAATGCCCAGATCGCCGGTGGGCTGCACCTCTCGATTCGAACGGTCGAGAGCCACCGTGCACACATCCAACAGAAGCTCGGACTTCACGATCGCGCCGAGATCGTCCGCTACGCGCTCGACAAGGGGCTCGTCGCCTAGCCCGAGCCAGGCATCCCTGTTCTTTGGCGGCGTATCCTCACGCGCGGAGCTGATGCCAATCGAGACCAATAAGCTCCTGGGCCTCCTCGCCGTTGGCCGATCGCTGGTCACTGAGCTGGACGCGGAGGCGGTGCTCCAGCGGATCCTCGTTGAGGCTCGCTCGGCAACCGGCGCCAACTACGTCGCGTTGGGTGTGCTGAACGAGCAACGCACCGAGCTGGAGCGTTTCCTGACGCTCGGGATCGACGATGCAAGCCGCGCTGCGATCGGCGACCTTCCGCGCGGACGGGGCGTACTGGGCGTGCTGATCCAGACGCCGCGCGCCCTGCGTCTGGCGCACGTCGGCGACCACCCCCAGAGCTACGGGTTCCCCGCTGGACATCCGATGATGGAGAGCTTCCTTGGCGTTCCGATCATGATCCGGGGCGAGGCCTGGGGGAATCTGTACTTGACCGACAAGCAGGGGGGCGAGTTCACCGACGCCGATGAGACCGCGGTGACGGTGCTGGCGGACTTCGCCGCCACGGCGATTGACAACGCCCGCACGTATGAGCGCAGCGAGCAGCGCCGCGTCGAGCTTGAGCAGGTGGTTCAGGGACTGGAAGCGGCGCGGGACATCGCCGATGCGATCGGCGGTGCCAGCGAACTCCCGCGTCTCCTCGAGCTCGTCGTCACGCGGGGTCGGGCGCTGGTCGAGGCGCGCTCAGTACTGATCATGCTCCGCGAGGGTGACGAGCTCGTCGTGGTCGCCAGCGCCGGTCATGCCCGCGACGCCGTTGGCCGGCGCCTCGCGGTGAAGCGTTCGACCTCCGGACAGGTCCTCGAGCGCGGCCGTCCCGAGCGGATCGACGACGTCGCGGCGCGGCTCCGCGTTGGTCCCAACGCGCTGGGGGTGTCGGACGCACGCACCGCGCTCCTGGTGCCGATCGTCTACCACGGTGCCGCCCTGGGGGTGCTCGGCGCGTTCGACCGCGGTCTCGACGCGCAGCCCTTCACCGCCACCGACGAGCAGTTGCTGCGGACCTTTGCGGCGTCGGCGGCGAACGCCGTCGCGATCAGCCGTAGCGTCGAGGCCGATCGGCTCCGGAGCACGATCGCCGCCGCCGAGGCCGAGCGGGCCCGCTGGGCACGCGAGCTTCACGACCAGACGCTCCAGGCACTCGCCGGAGTGCGCGTCGGGATTTCGGGCGCCCTGCGACATAGCGATCCTGCTGGCTATGTGGAGACGATGCAACAGGCGATCGAGGACATCGAACTCGAGATCGCCAACCTACGGGCGATCATCGCCGACCTGCGACCGTCGCTCCTCGATGATCTCGGCTTGCGGGCAGCGCTCGAGGCGTTGCTCGACCGCCGGCGGGACGAAGGGTTGAGGATCGATTACGCGATCAGCCTGCCCGACCAGTTGGACAGCAGAACGGGTGCCCACCGGGATCTCGAGACGACGATCTACCGCGTCGTCCAGGAATCGCTGACCAACGTGGTCAAGCACGCGGGGGCAAGCCGGGTCGAGGTCTCCGTCGCCACGGTGGACACGGCGCTCGTGATCGAGGTCAGCGACGACGGGCAGGGATTTGACACGGACGAATCGACCGCCGGATTCGGGGTGGCCGGAATGCGCGAGCGGGTGTTCCTGCTCGGCGGAAGCCTCACGATCACCTCGGGAGAAGACGGCACTCGGGTGATGGCACGCATCCCGCTGTCCGCGACGGATTGGCTCTCAGACGCCCAGCAGACCGCCCCGTAGACCCCGCTAGTGCGGTAGAGGCTTGACGACGCCATGGTCGAGCGCGTACTTGACCAGCTGGTGCCGCTCTCCCAGTCGCAGCTTCTGCTGGATGTGGCCACGGTGCGTCTCGATCGTACGCACGGAGAGGATCAACTCTCCGGCGATCTGCACGTTCGTGTAGCCAAGCGCGATCAACTGCAGCACCTCCAGCTCCCGCCTCGACAGGCCATCGGGAGGACCCGGAGGCGGCTCGATCGCGACCTTCGCGCCGAGTCGTGGGTTGAGGAAGCTCTCGCCGCGGGCGGCGGCCCTGACGGCGTGTACCAGCTCGTCGTCGGCGGCCTCCTTGAGGACATAGCCGAGGACCCCGAGGCTGAACGCCAGCCGTGCGTATGCAGGTTCGTTTTGCATGGTCAGAACGATGATCTGGGTGTGGGGGAACTGCTCCCGAATCCGCGGGATCACGTCGAGCGTCGGCTCGCCCGGCATGTTCAGGTCGATCACGAGCACGTCCGGGTGGTGCCCGTGGACGTATCGCCGTGCCGTTTCGGCGTCGCCCGCCTCGGCCACGACCTCGATGTCGCCTTCGGCGTCGAACAGCTGGCGCAGGCCACGCCTGACGACCGGGTGGTCGTCGGCAACCACGACCGTGAGCGGGCGCTCAGCCATTTCAGTGCCGGGGTCCTGGGGCGGTTGCATGAGTCGCACGATAGATCGAGCGCGCGTACGTTTGAGCCGGGTAACGCCGCTTGCATTTGCGGAGAAATACGCAGCGCCCAGCGGCTCTCCGGGCCCGAGCCCCACGCGCCGGCGCCGGGCGTGCAAGCCTTCTGGGATGGAATCTTCACGACACCGCGGCCGGTCGCTTGTCCCAGCCGAACGGAGGCGGCTCATCCTTGAGCGTCTCCGTCAGCAGGGAAGCGTGAGTACCGCCAACCTGGAGGAGGACTTCGGTATCTCGCCGATGACCGCGCGGCGAGACCTCTCGATTCTGGCCGACAACGGAGTCGCTCGGCGCACGCATGGTGGCGCCGTGCTCCCCGAGCTGGCCGCACATGAGGATTCGTTCCAGCGGCGCCTCAGCCAGCATGTCGACGCGAAGATCCGGCTCGCCAGCGCCGTTGCGCAAACCGTGGCGAGCGAGGAGACCCTGTTCGTCGACTCCTCGAGCACGGCGTATTTCGTCGTCCGAGAGATTCTCGCCGCTGGGGTCCGCGTGACGCTCTTGACGAATTCGCAGCCGGTGATGTCGCTGGTCGGGGCAGCCGACAGCCCGCTCGTGGAGCTGATCGGTCTCGGCGGACGGTTTCGCAAGCTGACGAGCTCATTTGTCGGGCCAGAGACGCTCCAGAGCATCTCCACGTACTTCGCGGATCGCGTGATCTTCTCCGTCAAGGCGATCGAGGAGAGCGGCTATCTGACCGATCCAGACCCGGACGAGGCCGCGGTCAAACGGGGGATGATCATGCGCTCACGCAACGTGACCGTCGTGTCCGAGGCCACGAAGTTCGACGGCCACGGCCTCAACGTCATCGTCGCGGCAAACGAGCTCGACACCGCGTATGTGGAGAGCGGCCGTGCTGACGGAGTCGAGGCGCTGCGTGCCGCCGGGGTTGAGGTCCACGAGGTCTAGACGCCCGTGGACCTCCTGGCGCTATGAGATCGTCGAATGGAAGTTGTAGGTCCCCGAGCCGACCTGCAGCTGAAGGCATGAGCCCTGCATACCGGTGACGGTCACTCCGACCGCCCGGGCGGCAGGGCGGCCGCTCTCGGTAACCGACGCGGCACCGGCGGCAGGGACACACACCGTTGCCGTCGAGCCCACGGGGACCTTGACCGTGAGGGCAAAGCCCGTCCCCGAGCGGGTCCAGCTGGAGCTCACCGGCCCGAGCGGCGTGGCCTCCTTGCCGGACGCGAAGGTGAGGTTACCCACCGGACTCGGCTTGATCTCGAGCATGCGGAATCCGGCCGAGGTGGCCTGGATCCCGGCAACGCCTGAGAACAGCCAGTCATCGACCGTGCCCATGAAGGCGTGGTCGCGGGAGCGGGCAGTGTCGCACGATGGGTCCTCCCAGGCCTCCCACATGGTGGTCGCGCCGCACTGCAAGAACCACTGCCCCCAGCCGGGAGCGGTCGGATTCGTGGCCACCAGGTAGGCGAGATTGCTGTAGCCGTATTGGGTCAGCATCGGCAGGATGTACTTCGACCCGTTGGCTCCGGTGGCCAGGTGATTCCCCTTTGCCACAACGTCGGCGGCAAGCCCGTCGGCGATCGGCTGCCCGTCCCCGTCGGGGGCGAGACCGAACGCCAGACCGAACACGTTTGCGGTCTGATCGTAGGCGGTTGACGTGATCGTGCCGTTCGGCCCGCCGGTCGCGTGGGAGACCAACCCGACGGGGTCACGGTAGGCGTGGGCGACGGAGTCGTAGAACTCGTTGTTGACGGCCGTGCGAATGTCTGCCGCGAGGCTGGCGTACTTGCTCGCATCCGCGGTGTTACCGATCGCCGCGGCCATAATCGACAGGTCCTCGGTCTCGCGGTAGAGGAACATGCTGCCCAGCATCTCACTCGACGGCGGGTTGGCGTTGGAGGGGACCGACCAGTCGCCGAACGTCGTCCCCTGATAGATGTCACCGGAGGTCGCGATCTGGCCTGCCAGGTCATCGACGTAGGCGGTCATGTGCGAGTAATCGCGCCGGATCACGGCGAGGTTGTCGTACTGCTGATACATGTCGTACTCGATCAGAAGGAACGACCCTCCCCAGAGCGGATCGACTTGGTCGTCACCTGGCGGCATCGGCACGAGGAACCCGATGTTTCCAGCCCCATCCTGCGAGTCGTCGAAGTTCTGCATCATGTGGTCGTAGTACGCCTCGGCGTCGAAGTTGTCCATCTCCGAGGTGGCGTAATCACCGTTGTCATTGGTCCAGCCTCCCTTCTCGTACACCGGCGTGTCACTGCCGTAGGAGTACTGGTTGTTCAGAATCGTGTTCTTCATCGCGCTGTGCATGGTGTTCAGCAGGCTGCTCGAGCTGTTGAAGCTGCCGTCTGTGGGTAGGGCGGTGTGCACCACCATCCCCTTGACCGACAGGATGGTCGGAGCCGGGCCGGATGGGGCCCAAACCTGGATGTACCGATACCCCTTCCAGCCGTACTTCGGCTGATACGTCTCCGGACCACTTCCCTTGAAGATGTAGGTGTCAGTCTGGCCGTTGTCGCCCTCGCTCTCGACGGTTCCATCGGCGTTGAGCTTCTCGGAGTACCTGATGTCAACCTGCTGGCCGGCCGTTCCCTGCATCGTGATCCGGGCCCAGCCAGCGGTGGTGATCCCGAAGTCGTACACCTTCGAGGGCGGGGCCGGCGTTTGGATGCCGGTGCCCCATGGGGCGATTCCGTACGGGCCCTGCACACTCGCCGCGGGCCAGGACGAGTCGTCGAAGTTGATCGTGTTCCATCCGGGCGGTGGAGCGCTGGGTGTCCCGGGGAAGGCCTTCCAGGTGCCATCCGTAACGATCCGCGTCGAGTCGAGTTGCGCGACGGCGATGACGCCGCTCGCGTTGGCAGCTAATGCCTCGCCTTCGATCGCGATCACGTTCGTTCCCGGCACCAGCAGCGACTTGATGTCGCTGATCTGCGAGGTCTGCCATCCGTTCTCCGCGCCCGGGGAGCTCGAGACCAGGGTCCCGTTCACGTAAGTCATGTGGGCGTCATCCGCGTTGACGCGCAGGACCGCGCTAGAGATCGACGACGGATCCGCAACCGTGAACGTCTTCCGCATGTAGACGTTCCCAACCGGCGCTGCATTCGACGAGCCCGGAATGTTCCAGATCCAATCCGGAGTGGGGGTCGCAGTGAGTGACGGGACGGGTAGGTTCGACCCGGCGTCGGTGACCTTCACTGGATTGATCGTCGCGGTCTTCTTGACCGGTGGAATCATCTGCGCCCTGAGCACGGCGTCAGGGGCCGACAGCACCGCGGCGTCATCCCAGCCGCTGTCGTCGTAGTCAGCCTGCGTCCACCCTGGTTTCTCCAGCCGGGCGTCAAACGATTCCACCGCGGGAGAGTTAGCGGTCGTTGGGCCAGTTGTGACCTTCCATGAGCCGTCGCTCACGATCGTCGTCGACCTGCCGTCCTTGTACCACACCTTGAGCTCGAGTTTCAGCTTGGGCTGGTTTGGCTGCCACGGCTCGCCCGTGGTCCCGTAGTCGTCGGCTCCGCCCGCGTAGAAGCCGTTGCCGAGACTCACGGCGATCGCGTCGGTCCCGGGGTGCAGCAACCGGGTCACATCGAAGGTGTTGTAGTCGACGCTCGCGCCACTGGTCCCCGGAAAAGCGAACGCGTTCAAGTCGCTCTGTTGGTCGAGCGGGCTGGAGAAGAGTGTCGCGCCGGTCGGGTCGGTGACGGTCAGATTCTTGAAGTCTGCCGCCTCGGGGGTGTCCTCGCGGAAGCCGACGGTGCCGGTGCTGAGCCCCCCGCCCGGAACATCGCTGGCAGCGAACGACGCCACCTGAGAACCGTTGATCGACGTCGTCACTGACCCCCCGGAGACGGTCGTGCTGACGGCGTACTGGGTGCCGGCGTTGACGGTGAATGGGAGCGCAACGTTTTTGATCACGTTGATCGCGCCGTTGTTGAATTCGACCTCCTGCAGCGAGTTCGGCGGGCCGGTGGCGTCATCGCTGGTGTCGAGGATCAGCAGGTAGAGGGTGCTGGTTGACGTCGCGCGGACGACCCAGCCGGCCTGGTTGGCGACCGGCGTCGTGTCGAAACTCATCGTGTAGTCGGTCCAGTCGGTGCCCTGCTTGAGGAGCCCGACCTCCCCGCCCTTGATGTCCAGCTCGCCGTTCTCAATCTGCCAGGGGCTGCCTTTGCCGTACTCGGTGAAGGCGGTGTCGAGTACATGGTTGCTGACTGAATGGCCGTTGATGTCCGTGTACGGGAAGCTCAGGCCCGAGACATACAGGCGTGCTTTGGAGATCGCCCCGGGGTCGAGCGCGAAGTCCTTGCGCAAAAGCAGCTCGGGTCCGGTCGGCGAAGTCGACTTGGCGTCCCCAATCCAGCTTCCCTGGAACTGGGACGAGTCCAAGAACGCGGTCTCAAACCAGGCGGGCTCGCTCCAGGACGAGGCGTTGCCGTGGTTGTCCCACACCCGGACTTGCCAGTAGTACCTCGTCTGCGAGGCAAGCGCCGGACCCGTGTACGGGACATCGAACGACTGCTCTGAGTTCACGGGACCTGAGTCCCACACGAGATGCCGGCCGCTCTCCAAGCTGCCTTGGTCCTCGGCGACCCGGATCTGGTACTTGCTCTGGGAGACGCCGCGTGCTGCCGAGGAGATAACCCAGCCCAACTGCGGGCTGCCGGTGTCGATGCCGAGCGGGTCGGTCATATGTTCTGCCGTGAGCGAGCCAACCGCAAGGGCTGAGGAGCGCTGCCCGCTCCCGCGCTTCTGCGGGCCGGCCTTGGCCATTCTGGCGGGCGAACTGGCCTTCGCCACCACCGCGTGTGAGCTGGCATTGGCGGTTTCGGCGGGCGCGCTCGCCTTGGCCGTTACTGCGCCGACGGCTGCGACCAGGCAGCAGAGAACGAATAGAACACGCCGCGAAACTGAAGACATCCTGCCTTCCTCTCCTCGCTTGGCTCACGGTCTCGCGCTCTCCTTCACTGGAGCGCGTGGCAATCTCGCCGAGTTATATTGGGCGAAAATGGTCCTGTCAAGCGTCTGAGCGCTCAAGACGAGCGAAAGCGCTCAACATCGCTTATTGCGACAACGACACCGCGGGCATTACCGCGGGAATGCAGCGGCGACACCGCCGTCGACGTTCAGCATGTTTCCCGTGGACTTACCGGATCGGGCGGGTGAGGCGAAGTGCAAGACCGCACCGGCCACGTCCTCTGGGAGTACGTTGACGCCGAGAACGGTTCGGTTGCGGTAGTGCTCTTCGAGCCCTTCAGGGGCAATTCCGTAGGCGTCGGCTCGTTCCGCCCGCCAGCTGGATCCCCAGATCTTCGACCCCTGCAGAACCGCATCGGGGTTGACCACATTGACCCGAATCCCGTCGCCACCGCCCTCGGCGGCGAGGCACCGGGCCAGGTGAAGTTCGGCCGCCTTAGCGGCCGAGTATGCAGACGCGTTCGGACCGGCCACGAGCGAGTTCTTCGAAGCGACGAAGATAACCGAGCCTCCATTGTCCTGGCGCTGCATGACTCGGAACGCCTCCCGTGCGACGAGAAAGTACCCGGTCGCCAGCACGCCCTGGTTCCGCTCCCATTCGCTCAACGTTGTCTCGCTGATGGGCGCGCTCGACGCGATGCCCGCGTTCGACACGACGATGTCGATGCCGCCAAACGCCGAGACAGCCTTGGCGAAGGCGTCAGCCACCGCTCGCTCAGAGGTCACATCGCCGGCGACCGAGATCGCGGCGTCGCCGTACGGTGCAACCGCATCGGCGGCACCTGGCCCATCGAGGTCGAACGCGACGACCGCGGCGCCGGCCTGCACCAGCGATTCGAGGACGGCGCGACCGATGCCCCCGGCGGCGCCGGTGACGAGCGCGACCCGGCCTTGGAGCTCACCGGGAGGCGGCGCCAACGAGAGCTTGTACAGCTCCAGTGGCCAGTACTCGATGGCGAAGCTCTCCGCCGCCGACAACGAAACGAACTCCGATACGGCGCTCGCGCCGGCCATCACCTCGATCGCCCGGTGGTACAGGTCACGGGAGATACGGGCGCCCTTAAGCGTCGGCGCCACAGCCACGAGCCCGACGTTCTGGATGAGAACGACGCGCGGATCCGGGTCGGCCATCACGTCCTGAGCCGTGGCGTGTTCGGCGAAGTAATCGCGATACGCAGCTCGGTAGCGCCCGGTCGCGGTCACCAACCGGGTGCTCAGCGTCTCGAGGTCATCGGCTTCAGGGTCGAATGGGACCCACATCGGCAGTCGCTTGGTGTGGACGAGATGATCGGGACACGCAGCGCCAACCTCCGTCAGCGAGGCCGCCGCTTCAGAATCGACGAACTCGCGGACGGTGCTCGACAGATCGGTCACGAGCAGCTTCGAGCGTTGCGAAGAGACGGCACCGCGGAGCGTCGGAAGGATCGCGTGCAGAGTCTTCTCACGTGTGTCCTCGCTAGCTCGGTGGCCACCGCCGTTCCCTCCGAAGCGCATGGCCCCTGAGGCTCGCGCGCTGACGAAGTCGGCCGCCTGGTTGCAAACGGCGACCGTGCGCTCGTAGGCTTCTCGAGCGCTTTGGCCCCAGACGACGAGGCCATGCTTGGCGAGCACGACGAGCTCCAGGTCGGGATCCTCGCGTGCCGCCGTACCGACCTGCTTGGCCAGCGTGAAGCCTGGCCGGATGTAATCGATCCAGACCGCCGTGTTACCGAAGCACTCGCCGATCAACTGCTTGCCGTCGCGCGAGCACGCGAGTGCGTTGATTGCGTCTGGATGGGTGTGGTGAACGTGGGCGGCGGGGATGAAGGCGTGCAACAGGGTCTCGATCGACGAACGGGGCGCCGCCGGGTCAATCTGGCACTTGCCGAGGTGCGCGACCATCGCCTCGTCGGTCATCTCGCCCAGTTCGAACAGCGGCAGCACCTCGTCCAGCCTCAGCGGCGTGAAGTCGGCTGCGGACATCGTCGCGAGGTCGCTGCCGGAGCCCTTCACCCAGATCGCCGAGATCGCGCGGCCGACGTGATCGGTCGCTGGTCCCTTGGCCGAGGTGTTGCCGCCGCCAAAGTTCGCCAGCGCACGGTTGGCGCCCAGCAGATGCGAGGCGAACACGACCTGGTCGAGCGTCGTCGTCGCCCGGGCGGCGGCAGCGTCGTCCCAGTCGTTGGCGACGGGCTCGACGATTCGGGTGGTGAGCTTCATTTCAACCTTTCACTGCGTGCTGTTCGGATGCTCGCTGCTGCACTTGCCGCTCCACGTAGCCGGAGCTGCGCAGCCGCGCGAGTGGTTCCTCGGCGGCGCCGAGCTGAGCGCGGACCTTGGCGCAGAGCGGCCGCACGTCCGTCCCGTAGGCATCGAGCAGGATCTCGTGGCCACCAAGAACGTCGCCCGCGCGCTGAGCCGTGGTCAGTGCCGTCCGGTCGACCAAGAGCGATTTGGCGTAGCACTCCTGGAGGTTCAGGACGCTGCGAACCATCGCCTCGAGTTTCGGCTCCACGTTGTGGGCCTGATCGATCGTCAGGCGCGGGAGTGAACCGGCGCCGTCCCCGAGCTCAACGAAGATCAAGAACAGCTCGAACGGGTTGACCGAGCCGACGATCAGATCGTCATCGGCGTATTTGCGGTTGTTGAAGTGAAAACCGCCGAGCCGACCCTCGCGATCAAGCAGTGCAACGATCTGCTCGACGTTGACCCCATGCGCGTGATGGCCGAGGTCAACCAGCACCTTGGCCCGCTCGCCGAGCTTGAAGCAGATCAGCACCGCCGAACCCCAGTCCGCGAGGTCGGTTGCGTAGAACGCGGGCTCAAAGAACTTGTACTCAAGCAGGAGCTCCTGCTCGCTGGGCATCGCCGCATACAGCTCGGTCAGAGCCTGCTCGAGCCGTTCGCGGCGCGCACGCAGGTCGTCCTGCCCGGCGTAGTTGGTGCCGTCCGCGAACCACAACGACAACGCCGTCGAGCCGAGTTCGCGGGCGATCTCGGTGCATTCGATCATGTGCGCGAGCGCTTTGCCGCGGATCTCCGCGTCCGGATTCGTGATCGAGCCCAAGCGATAGTCAGGGTCCTGAAAGAGGTTTGGATTGACCGCGCCGACCCGGAGTCCCGCCTCGTCGATCGCGTCTGCGAGCTCAGTTAGATCGTCCACGGCGTCCCACGGAAAATGCAAGGCGACCGCGGGAGCGGTGCCGGTCAGCCGGTGCACCTCGGCGGCGTCCGCGACCCGCTCGAACACGTCACGCGGACGTCCAGGCTGGGGAAAGGTCGCGAACCGGGTCCCGGAGTCACCATACCCCCAGGACGGAGTCTCGACTTCCAGGCTGGCCAGACGCGACTCGATCGCCTCGACTGCGACGCCGCGCGCCCCGAGGTTTTCGACCAGTGTCTGATACGCAGCTCCGTTCTGTGTCATCGGGTTACCCCTGTCTGTAGTGCGTGATCTGCCGTCAAATCGATCACGTCGAGGAAGCGCTGGTAGGTTGACTGCGGCGCGTCGCCGAGCTTCGGCGTGTACCGCTCGAGTGTGAAGGAACGTCCGCTCAGCTCGCGCATTTCGCAGATCGTCGTAACCTCGCCGGTCGCAGCGAGCTGTACCAGTACGTTCCCGAGCAGAGTCGCCTCCGCCGGTCCCGCGAGGACCTCCCGACCGAGAATGTCAGCGGTGATCTGGCACAGCAGGCGGTTGCGGCTACCGCCGCCAACCACTTGGAGCCGGTCGATGCGCTGACCGCTGACGATCTCGAGCTGCTCAAGCACCAGGCGGTACTTGCACGCCAGCGAGACGAGGATCGAGCGGATCAGGGCACCGATCTCGTTCGGCGGCTCCTCGCCGGCCGCTCGATAGAGCGCGGCGATCCGATCGCTCATCGACCCGGGATGCAGCAACGACGGCGCGTCGGGATCGAACACCGGTACGTCGGCTTCGGCCGCCGCGGCGGCCGCGAACAACTCCTCATACGACGAAGCACGATCTCCGAGCTCACGGCGGCACTCTTCGATCAGCCACATCCCCATCACGTTGCGAAGCAGCCGCACGGTGCCGCCCCATCCACGCTCATTCGTCAGGTTGAACGCTTCAGCGTCACTGCCGAGCTGCGGTTCGCGCAGCTCGATTCCAAGCAGCGACCAGGTGCCCGACGACAGCACCGCCGACCCCTGCCCGGACAGCGGGGTCGCCGCGAAGGCGCAGGCGGTGTCATGGCCGGTGACCGTTCGAACGACGCTCCCGACCGCCGCTCCGGCTTCGGCGTGGCCCGCGAGGATCGGCCCGAGCTCGACGCCTGGGGACGCGACTTGACCGTCGAAGGGTGTGGCCGGGAGCCCGAGACGCTCGATCAACTCGCGCGCCCATCTCGCTTCCGCCGCTTCGAGCAGGCCGGTAGTCGAGGCGATCGTCAGTTCGTTGGCCAGCGTGCCCGTCAGCCAAAGGCCAAACAGGTCAGGGACCAGGGCAATGCGCGCGGCTGCCCGAGCGGCGGCGCCGTCGGCTTCCGAGATCAGCTGGAACACCGTGTTGATCGGCATCGTCTGGATCCCGGTGTGGAGATACATCTCGTGGCGCCCGACGCGGGCGAACGCCTGCTCGCTCCAGATTGGTGCCGTCCGGGCCGGGTCGCGATAGTGGTAGGGCAAGCCGAGCATCCGGTGATCGCGATCGAGCAGTGCATAGTCACAGCCCCAACTGTCAACCCCGACACCGTCCAGTGCTCCGCCCGAGGCCGCGAGCGCCAGGCCGTCGAGCGTCTCGACGAACAACCCCGCCAGATTCCAGTGGAGCCCATCCGGGAGCCAGACGCCTCGGTTCGCAAAACGGTGAGCGATCTCGAGCTCGATCCTGTCGCCCGCAAGGCGCCCGATCGCGACCCGACCGCTCTGGGCGCCGAGATCTACCGCCGCGAAGCGCCGTTCAGCCATCGCTTCCCGTCCTGTTCGTCGCCAGCGCAGAGCGGGCCCGCCCGCGGCCGCGGAGCCGGGCGGCCGCCTCGCGCCCACGAGTGATGAACGTGGCGATGTTCGGAACGAGCACGCTGAGTATCAACAAGCCACCCGAGACGATCTGGAAGTCGTTTTCGTTGAACGAGGTCGTCAGCAGCAGCGCGCTGCGAAGGCCGCCGTAGACAAATGCCGCAAGCGCGACGCCGAGGATCGTGCCCCTGCCGCCAAAGATCGACACGCCACCAAGTAGCACGATCGTGATCACCTGCAACTCGAAGCCGATGCCGATGTTCTCAGCCGCCGAGGAGAGCTCGAACGTGTAAAGGATCCCGACGGCCGCGCATACGACCCCCGACAGGACGAACAGCCACAGCTTGATCCGCTTGACCCGGATGCCGGCGTGGAACGCCGCCTCCTTGTTCAGACCGATCGCGTACAACGACCTACCGAGTGGAGTCAGCCTCAGCATCGCCCCGGTCGCGATCGCGAGCACCAAGAACGCCACGACCGACCAGGACAACCAGTTGAGCCCGAGAGCTCCGTTGACACCGACGTTCGTGTACGACGCCGGAAACGACGACACCGACGTGGGGCCAAGGATGAGACTCGCGATGCCTCGATAGAGGGTGAGCGTGCCGATGGTGACAGCCAGGGATGGGAGGCCGACCCGTGTCACCAACACGCCGTTGATCATCCCGGCGACCGCGCCCATCGCCAAGCAGACCACGAATATGAGCGGCATCGACCAGTGGTGCAGCCAGAGGGCCCCGAGCAGCTCCGACGACATCGCAAGGATCGACGCGACTGACAGGTCGATCTCGCCGACGAGCACGATCAGCGTCATCGGGAGCGCCATGATCGCGAGGTCCCCGATGTTCGTACACAGGGTGAACAGGTTGTAACTGCTGGTGAACTCCGGCGAGATCTGAGTTCCGAGGACGAACACTCCGACCAGGGCGACCACGAGCGCCGATTCCCACCGCAGCGCCCAACCGGCTCCGCTGGCGCGTGACAAGCGCATCTGCGATCGAGGCTGCTCAGACGTCAACGTGGCCCCTCCGCTTGCGAAGCGCCGCGGCGAGCCGCAGCTGGATTCCACGATCCATCGTTATCGCCACGAGCAGCAGGAACCCGGCGATTGGCTGGGTCCACAGTGACGGTATCCCGAGCACGTTCAGTGCCACGTTGATCGTCTGCAGGAGCAGTGCCCCGAGTGCGGCTCCGACGACACTGCCGCTCCCACCGAAGATTGCGACACCGCCGACGACCACCGCGGCGATGATCTGCAACTCGAGCCCGTTGGCAGCCGTGGCGTCGATCGTGTTGTACTGCGTCGCCCAGATCACCCCGCCGAGACCGGCGATCGCACCGCTCAGGACAAAGGCCGTGAACACGCGCTTCCCGATCGAGATCCCGGCCAGGCGCGCGGCGGCCGGATCGGATCCGATCGCGTAAAGGTCTCGCCCCGAACGGTAGGAGCGAAGATACGCGGCCGCAATCGCGACCGCGATCGCCACCGCCCACGCGATGTCGGGAATCCCGACGATGGTGGCGTTGAAGATGTTGATGAACGAGTTCGGCAGCGAGTTGGCCACGACCTGACCGCTGCCAACGATGATCGTGTCGAACCCCCTGATGATGTAGAGCATTGCCAGCGTCACGACGAGGCTCGGCACTCGTCCCACCGCAGTGATCGCGCCGGTGACCAGGCCACACGCCAGGCCGACGCCGAGACCGACGCCGAACACGAGCGGGATCGCGATTCCAGGGTGGGTCTGGAACATGTTCGCCGACACATAGGCCGACAGGCCGACCACCGACCCGACCGAGAGGTCGACATTGCGCGTCAGCACGACGAACGTCTCGCCAATCGCGACAAGGACGTAGATGGTCGCGTCGCCGAGGATGAACTGGATGTTCGACGTACTCAGAAACCGTGGCTGGATAAGCCACGTGACGAGTACGAACAACGCCAGGATCACCAGGATCCCGAGCGTCCGCGCGCGCAGGACGAGATCGACCAACGATCGAGCGTTCATTCCCGCTTGCGCTTCGTCCGCGGCCGTGGGACGAGGCGAGGACTCCGCGGTCGCACTCATGCCGGCGCCTCCCGGCCGGCGGCGACGACAGGCGCGGTCGTACCGGCAGCGATGATCGCCTCCTCGGTCGCCTGCTCACGCGTCAACTCCGCCGCGAGCCTGCCCTCACGCATCACCAGCACCCGGTCTGCGACCGTCAACACCTCCGGAAGCTCGGAGGAGATGGCGAGCACGGCGACGCCGGACTTGGCGAGTTCGGAGATCAGCCGATGCACCTCGGACTTGGTGCCGACGTCGATCCCCCGGGTCGGCTCATCGACGATCAGCAGCGCCGGGTTCCGGGCCAGCCACTTCGCCAGGACGACCTTCTGCTGATTGCCCCCCGACAGGACCGCGACCGGCGCCGACACGCGGGGGTACCGGACCTGCAGTCGATCGGCCCACTCGGTGCCGAAGCGGCGCTCGGAGCGAGCGCGGATCACCCCGACTCGCCGTAACGCCTTCAGCGACGCGAGCGCGATGTTGCGCGCGATCGACAGATCCATCACCAGACCCTGCTGCCGGCGGTCCTCCGGGACGAGGGCCACGCCCGCACTCATCGCCGCGGCTGGCGCGCCGCGTCGCAGGGCACGGCCGTTGACTCGCACCGCGCCGACGTCGTAACGGTCAACCCCGAAGATCGCGCGAGCCACCTCGGTGCGCCCCGAGCCGACGAGTCCGGCGAGCGCCACCACCTCCCCAGCGCGGACCTCCAAGGAGACGTCGTAGAACACACCTTCACGCGTCAGTCGCTCGACCTCCAAAACGGTCGCGCCCGGCTCGTGCTGCTCGTGCGCCTCGACCAACACGTCACGTCCGACCATTGCGCGGACCAGATCTCTGGTGGTCATCCCTTGCAGCGGCGCGGCGAGCACGCGCGCGCCATCTCGCAGCACGGTCACGCGCTGGCAGATCTCAAAGACCTCCTCCAGACGATGGGAAACGAACACGACAGCCGCGCCACCCGCTTGAAGAGCCTCGACGACACCGAACAGGCGCTGAACCTCTACCGGCGACAGAGCGGCGGTCGGCTCGTCCATGATCAGCACCCTGGCCTCCTGCGTCAGCGCCTTGGCGATCTCCACGAGCTGCTGCTCGGCAATCGACAGACCCCGAGCGATCCGTTCGGGATCGAGCTTGACTCCGAGGCTGGAGAACACCTCCCTGACGGCCCTGTTCATCGCGCGGTGATCGATCCGCCGACCGGGCTTGAGCGGCTGACGGCCGATGAATACGTTCTCCGCGACGGACAGGTCGGGGAACAGTGTCGGCTCCTGATAGATCACTGCGACTCCACGGTGCGTCGCTTCGGCAGGGCCGCTCATGAACACCGTTTCACCGGCGATCACCAGGGTTCCGCCGTCGGGCTGGTGCACCCCGGCGAGGATCTTGATCAGCGTCGACTTCCCCGCACCGTTCTCACCGACGAGGGCGTGCGTCTCACCGGCAAACAGGTCAAGCGATACGTCGCGCAGTGCCTGAACGCCGGCGAATGCCTTGCTGACATCGAGCAAAGACAACACCGGCTCAGCCGGTGCGTTGGGTACTCCGGGCGTTGCTGACGACACAGAAGTCAATTGGAGAGAGAAGGTGGTGACTCGGGCGGCCAGATGATCTGCCGCCCGAGCCGTTTGCCTCAGGAGAGGCTGGGTCTAGAAGTTGAACTTGTCGATATTGGCCTTCGTGAAGACCGTCGGCGGTCCCAACAGGACGGTGTGATCGGCGCCGACCTTGAAGGTGCCGAGCTTGCCCGCCGAGAACTTCTGGCCACTGGCGGCGGTGATCTTCTTCGACGCCAGGTTGACCGCCGCGTAGGCGGCCAGATAGCCGAGGTTGGCCGGGTTCCACAGCTCGAAGGCCTTGATCGTGCCGTCTTTGACGAACTTCTTCAGCGACAGCGGCGTGCCCAGTCCGGTGAGCTGGATCTTTCCGCGGTACTTCGGCTTGTCAAGCACCGCCGCTGCCGCGGCGATCCCGACCGTGGTCGGCGAGATGATGCCCTTCAGGTCCGGATACTTCTGCAGCAGTCCGCTGGTCACCTGGGTCGCCGTCGTCGGATCGTCGTTTCCGTAGACGATCGAGGCGAGCTTCATGTTCGGATACTTCTTGAGCTCCTTCTTCATGTAGCCAATCCAGGTGTTCTGGTTGGGCGCGGAAGCCGCAGCCGAGACGATCGCGATCTGACCGGTCTTGTGGATCTGCTTGGCGAGCAGGTCAACCTCACTGGTCCCGATCGCCGCGGTCGATGCCTGGTTGATGAACATCGTGCGACAGGTCGGCGCGTCCGAGTCGTACGTCACGACCGTGATCCCCTGGGCCATCGCCCGCTTCAGGGTCGGACACAGCGCCGTCGGATCGGTCGCCGAGACGATCAGCGCATTCGCCCCCTTGGTGATGGCCGACTGAATCGCCGGGAGCTGAGAGGCCGACGTCGCGGCGTTCCCGCTCGTCTCGGCCCCGGTCTCACCGAGGGCCTTCAGGGCCGAAAGGGCACCGCCGGTCTTCACGCTGTCGGCCACAGTGAAGTAGTTGTTCCCGAGGTTCTTGGGAATCACAAACACCTTCAGGCCTGTCTTGAGCCCACTCGCGGCGGACGCGGAACTGCTGGCCGAACCGACCACAACGGCCAATGCGGCAGCCACGGCAATGACGAGGCCGAGGCTAGCTCGACGACGGCCGCCAAGCCGGGCGATGAATGGTTGCATCAGGTTCTCCTCCCTGTGCGGGATTGACGTAGGTTCCTTCGGCTCGGTCGCGTCCGGAACCCTCCGAACTCCCCTCGAACCAAAACGAACGAAAGCGATCACATCAGATCCCTGGATGCCTTGTCAAGGCGCTGATTTTACGATCCCGTTGGGGTGATGGTGCGCGAATGTGATCGATCAGGCGGTGCTTTACGGTCGATCAGATTGACGACTATAGGTCCGTGCGGTTACGTTTCCAACCATGTCCGGCGACAAGCCACCGCCCACACGCGTCTGCTTCCTGCTGCGCGTGCGCCCCGAGCGCATGGCCGAGTACCGCACCCGACACGCCTCCGTCTGGCCCGAGATGCTCGACGCGCTCCGCGCAGCCGGCTGGCACAACTACTCGCTGTTCCTGCGGGACGACGGCACGGTCGTCGGATACCTCGAATGCGACGACTTCGTGGCCTGCCAGGCCCGGATGCAGGACGCAGAGATCAATGCCCGCTGGCAGGCGGAGATGGCGCCCTACTTTCTGCTCGACGGACAGGCGCCCGACCAGGCCATGTCGCCGATGGAGGAGATCTTCCACCTGGACTGAGATCGATCGGCGCCAATACCCTTCAGCCGATGGACGCGCTGCCTGTCGGCGACGAGGTCGCCTTCCGCTCAGCCACGTTTCCAGATCCGGAGACGGTGCTCCAGGGAGAGCGCGTCCAACTGCGCCGCCCGCTGCCCGATCAGGACACACGGCCGCTGTTCGATGCCTCGCACCCGCCGAATGGCGACCTCGGCATATGGACCTACATGAACGACGGACCGTACGCGAGCGTGGAGTCCTTGGCCGCCGCCCTGGCCGAGCAGGCCGCCGCCCGGGATCCACAGTTCCGCACGATCGTCCGCCTGGGCGACCAGCTGCCGGTCGGGCTCTGCTCGTACCTGGCGATCGTCCCTGAGCACGGCACGATCGAAATTGGCAATATCTGGTTCTCCACAAGCCTGCAGCGGACGACGGAGGCGACCGAGACGATCCAATTGCTGCTCAGCCACGCCTTTGACGAGCTCGGCTATCGCCGAGTGGAGTGGAAGTGCAATGCCCTGAACGCGCGCTCGCGGGCGGCCGCCGAACGCTTCGGCTTTCGCTTCGAAGGGATCTTCGCCCAACACCGGGTGGTCAAGGGGCGCAATCGCGACACGGCCTGGTACGCGATCACTGACAAGCGCTGGCCGGAGCTCCGGGACGCCTTCCGGCAGTGGCTGAGCCCTGCGAACTTCGACGAGGCCGGCAATCAGCGCCGATCGTTGCGGGCGCTGACTGGCATGAGCTGATGGCAACGGAGTGACGCTCGAAAGCAGCCCCCAGCCCGCCGACTACGAGTCGCTGCTCGAGCAGTACGAGGCTCTACTGGACCGGGTACCCGCGATCGTCTACATCGCCGATCCCGGCGAGGAGGGGTCGTGGATCTATGTCAGCGCTCAGATCGAGGTGATTCTCGGATTCACCCCCGAGGAGTGGACCGCAGATCCGCATCTGTGGGCGTCGCGGCTGCATCCGGCTGACCGGCGCGAGGTCCTCATCGCCGAGCGCAACCGAGCCGCAACCGGGTCACGGCAGACGATGGCGAGTGAGTATCGGATGCTCCACCGCAGTGGGCACGTCGTCTGGATCCGCGACGACTCGGTGCTGGTCCACGACCAGTCAGGTGCTCTGCGGTGGCACGGGGTCCTATCCGACATCACCGTCCAGAAACAGGCAGAGGACGAGCTGAAGCGCCGTGCCGATGCCCAATCGGCGGTCGCGCGGCTGGGCGAGCACGCGCTGCAGCGCGTATCCATCTCCCAGCTGCTGGACGAGGCGCTGACCTCGGTGACGCAGGTCCTCGAGATCGAGGCCGCGATGCTCGCCGAAGCGCTGCCCGACGGCAGTTCGATCCAACTGCGTGCCCATCACGGGTGGACGGACTCGGACATCGGCGAGCTCCGCACCGGCGTCGGAGCGAACACCCAGGCCGGCCACACCCTGCGCACGGGCGAACCGGTGGTCGTCGACGACTGGGCGTCCGAGCGCCGCTTCGTACAGTCCGAGCCGCTGCGTCGGCGCAACATCTGCTCGAGCGTCTGCGTCAGGATCGAGGGGCCCAACCGGCCGTTCGGGATCTTCGGGGTGTTGTCGAGGCTTCCACGCGCCTACTCGCGGCTTGACATCGACTTCATTCAGTCACTGGCCAACGTCCTCGCCGACGCGCTCCAGCGGCAGTACACCGAAGAGAAGATCGAGCATCAGGCGCTGCACGATCCGCTGACCGGCCTGCCCAATCGCGTCCTCTTCCTCGACCGGGTGGAGCAGGCATTCGAGCGGGTGCGAAGGCGGGGCCACTCGCTGGCTGCCGTGCTGTTCATCGACCTCGACCACTTCAAGCAGATCAACGACACGCTCGGGCATCATGCCGGCGACGAGCTGCTGGCAAGCGTCGCGGTGAGACTCCGTGAGGCCCTCAGACCGACCGACACGGTCGCGCGCTTCGGCGGCGATGAGTTCGGCCTGCTCTTGGACGACATCGCCAACGAACGCGACGCGATCGCGACCGCCGAGCGGATCTCGGCGAGCTTCGCCCACCCCTTCGTGCTTGCGGCCGGCTCGCATTTCGTCACCGCCAGCATCGGTATCGCGTTGTCCGACGGCCGCGAGCTGCCGCTGGACCTGATCCGCGATGCCGACGCCGCGATGTACCGCGCCAAGGAACGCGGTCGGGCTCGCTATGAGATGTACGACCAGGAGATGCGCAGCCGCGCGGTCGCCCGCCTGCGGCTGGAGAACGACCTGCTGCGCGCACTAGACGGCGATGAGCTCCAACTCGCTTACCAGCCGCTGGTGTCATTGCGGGACGAGTCGATCGTCTCAGTCGAGGCGCTGCTGCGCTGGCAGCACCCGCAGCGGGGGCTGGTGCCGCCGGCGGATTTCGTCACGATCGCGGAGGAGTCCGGGCTGATCGACCGGATCGGCAGCTGGGTGCTGGAGGAGGCCAGTCGCGACCTCGCCGTCTGGTCAGCACTGATGCCGCACGGGCGAACGCTCGGCGTGTCCGTCAACGTCTCTGTCCTGCAGCTCGCGGGCAGCCGTTTCATCCAGCAGCTCCAAGCGATCCTTGAGACGAGCGGCATCGAGCCCTCGCTCCTGAGCCTCGAGCTCAGCGAGACCGTCCTGCGCGACGAGGCGATCGCCACCCGTCAATCTCTGTACGCGCTCGACCGGCTCGGCGCCCGGCTGGTGGTCGACGACTTCGGGACCGGCTATTCGTCGCTCAGCGAGCTGACGAGGCTGCCGATCGCGTCGCTGAAGATCGACCGCACCTTCGTGTCCTCGATCGGCAAGCCAGGCGCGGGCGCTGTCGCGGAAGCCGCGATCGCGCTCGCCAGATCGCTGTCGATCGAGGTCATCGCCGAAGGCGTCGAATCACCCGAGCAGGTGGCGACGCTGCGCCGACTCGGGTGCCACCACGCCCAGGGACATCTCTTCTCCCCCGCCGTCCCGGCCGCCGAGATCACCGCGATGCTGCGCGCCGGTGGCGTCCCGAGGCGGAGCGAGTAACGCTTTCTTCGGGCACCTGGTCCAATGGGACCAGGAGCCCGGCCAAGGCCGCACCATCAGGCTGCCAGCTCCATGTGGCTCGTCCAGGTCGCGTACATCTCGGCGTAGCGACCACCGGCGGCGACGAGTTCGTCGTGAGCACCCGACTCGACGATTCGGCCGGCGTCGACGACGACGATCCGGTCGGCCTTCATCGCGGTGGTGAGCCGGTGGGCGATCAGGACGGCGGTGCGGGCCGCGAGCAGGACGTCAAGGGCCGCCTCGATCTTCGTCTCGGACAGTAGGTCGAGATTGGAGGTCGCCTCGTCGAGCACCAGCACTCGGGGATGCGAAAGGAACGCGCGCGCGAGCGCGATCAGCTGGCGCTCGCCGGAGGAGAGCGACTGCCCACGTTCGTGCACGACCGTGTCGAGGCCCTCCGGCATCCGTTCGACGACATCGCGCAGCCCGACGGCATCGATCGCTTCCCAGACCGCGTCATCCGAGGCCTCCGGGTTGGCGAAGGCGATGTTGTAACGGAGGTCGCCCGCGAACAGGAACGGCTCCTGGGGCACCACACCCAACTGGCGTCGCAGCGACTCGATCGTGACCTCGCGTAAGTCGTGACCGTCGATCAGGACCCGGCCCTGGTCGGGGTCGTAGAAGCGGGTGATCAGCTTCGCGAGCGTCGACTTGCCGGCGCCCGTCTGGCCGACGAAGGCGACGGTCTCGCCGGGCGCGATGCGCAGGTCGATGTCCATCAGGACCGGGGTCGCGGGGTCGTAGCCGAAGGTCACGTCGTCGAACGTGATCTCGCCCTCGATCGGCCCGAGCTCGGCCGCGTCTGGCACCTCCGGGGTACTTGGCGTGGTCGCGAACAGCGTCCGGAGCTTCAACACCGAAGACTTGCCCTGCTGGAAGGTGTTGTACTGCTGGACCAGCAACTGGATCGGCGCGAAGAAGCGGTTCAGGTAGAGGAAGAACGCCACGAGCGAACCGATCGAGAGCTGATGATCGGCGACCATCTTGCCGCCGATCGCCAGCAGCGCTCCCTGTCCGAGGTAGCCGAGGAGCTGCGTGCCGGGCCCGTAGATCGCGTTGATCTGCGCCGTGTAGTTGTTGGCGTCGCGGTAGCTGCCGACGACGTTCCGATGGGCGATGACGTTCCACCGCTGGCGGTTATAGGCCGCGATCGTCCGCATTCCGTGGAGGCCCTCGGAGAGGTCTCCGAGAACGCCGGCGATGCCATCACGGACGCGGTCATAGCCACGTTCCGAGGACTTGCGGAACCACAGCGAGCCGACGATCAGCAGCGGCACCACCAGCGCCAGCGTGATCAGCGTCAGCTTGACGTTCAGGGTGAACAGGACGGCAGTGATCACGATCATCGTCAACGCTTGGACCGCGAGCTGGGCGAGCCCGTCCTGCAGCAGCTGCTGCAGATTCTCGATGTCGCTCGTCATCCGAGTCATGATCACGCCGGCCTTCTCGTCGGTGTAGAAGTCGAGGCCGAGCCGCTGCAGGTGGGTGAAAACACGGACTCGTAGGTCGTTCATCACCCGGGCCGCCAAGCGGCCGGTGACGCGGGTAAGGCTGCGCTGGGAAAGCGCGGCGACGGCGACCGCCAGCAGGAACAGCAACCCTGCGAGGAGTACGACATTGAAGTTTTGGTGGCCGGGCAACATCCCGCTGTCGATCCCGTACCGGATCAGCAACGGCCCGGCCTGATTGGCGACAGTGAGCACGATCAACAGCAGCACCGCCGGCGCGGCCAGCCGTCGGTGACGCAGGATCAGCGCCCGCAGCGTTAGCCCGGCGCCCCCGGCGTCGACGGCGCCATGGCTGAAAACAGCCGTCGGTTCGGCGTGTTCGGGCTCGCTCGCCAGTAGCTTGTCGACCCCCGCCTGGAGCTCGGATGGGATTCCCGCGAACGGCAGGCCGCCGCCGGGCGACGCCGCGGACCGCGACCCTCCGGCAGCGCCGCCGGCCCCGAACACTCCGCCGCCGATTCCACCCCCGCCGAAGCTCATCGGGTCGACTCCGTCAGTTGACTCGACGCCTGCTCGGCGTGGCGAGCCTGCTCCTCCGCCTCGGCCTGGGCGAGCACGTCGACGTACAGAGGCGTCGTCTGCAGCAACTGCGCGTGGGTCCCGTCGGCAACGATCCGGCCGCCGTCGAGCAGCACGACCCGATCGGCGAGTCCGATCGTCGAGAGCCGGTGAGCGACGATCAGCGTCGTCCGGCCCTCCATCAGAGTCCGCAGGGCATCGTGGATCTCCTGCTCGACCTGGACGTCGACGGCGCTGGTGGCGTCATCGAGAACCAGGATCGGCGGGTTCACGAGCAGCGTTCTGGCGATCGCCACCCGCTGGCGCTGTCCCCCGGACAGCGTGTATCCGCGCTCTCCGACGATCGTGTCGTAGCCGTCGCGAAGCTGGTCGATGAATTCGGCGGCTCCCGCGGCGCGGGCCGCCGCCTCGATCTCTTCGAGCGGCGCGTCCGGACGGCCGTAGGCGATGTTGTCGCGGATCGAGACGGAGAACAGGAACGGCTCGTCGAGCACGACCCCGATCTGCGCGCGAAGGCTCTCGATCGTGAGCTCGCGGACGTCGATGCCATCGATCCTGACGCTGCCGGCGTCGACGTCGTAGAAGCGGGGCAGCAGCCGGCTCACGGTCGTCTTGCCGCTGGCGGTACGGCCGACCATCGCGACCGTCTCGCCCGGCTTCAGATGCAGGTTGAAGTCGTCAAGTACCAGCGGTCCCGTGGCGTATGAGAAATCGACGTCGCGAAGCTCGACCTCCCCTCTGGACTGCGTCAGCGAGATCGCCCCGGGGCTGTTGACGATCGTCGGCTGCTCGTCGAGCACCTCGTAGATCCGCCCGGCCGAAGCGGCCGCCCGCTGACCGAGCATCACCAGCATCCCGAGCATCTGGAACGGCGCCTGCAGCATCACGATGTATGCGCTGAAGGCGAGGATCGCGCCGACGCCGAGCTTGCCGTGGATCACCAGATAGCCGCCGAGCAGGAGGACCAGGGCAAGCCCCAGCTGTGGCAGGTTCTGAACCAGCGGCGTGAATTGGGCGCGGACGTCCGCGTCCTTGATGTAGGACCAACGCAGCCTGTCCGCCGCCCTGGCGAGCGTCGTCAGCTCGCGCTGCTCAGCCGCGAACGACTTCACGACCCGGACGCCGTTGATGTTCTCGTCGACGATCGTCGCGACCTCCGCCAGGCGCGACTGGATCAGCCATGAGACCGGGAACAGCATCCGCCGCATCCGCACGCTGAGGACGAACACGATCGGCACGGTGACCATCGCGACCAGCGCCAGCGGCACGTTGATCGACAGCATGTAGCCGAACGCGACCAGCGCGATCGAGCACTGCACCAGGATGCTGGGGCCGAAGGTCAGGTACATCTGGACCGAGCGGATGTCCGAGTTGGCTCGCGAGATCAGCTGGCCCGACTGGACCCGGTCGTAGAAGGAGAACGACATCCGCGTCAGGTGCGTGTAGAGGATGTTGCGCAGGTCGAACTCGACGGCGTAGGCGGTGCGCATCAGGAACAGGCGTGAGACATACGCCGAGATACCGGCGGCGATCGCCAGCTCGAAGACGAGCATGACGTAGTGCGACAGCGGCACGGTGTGGTGCTGCAGCGAGTTGGTGACCGCGTTGTTGAGCACATTCGGGATCTGAACCTGCAGAAGGAGCGCGATGAATGAGGTGATCAGCGCCGTGCTCAACGTCAGCTTGTGCGACAACACGATCGGTAGCGCACGGGCGAGCCAGGATTTACTGCGGTCCGGGTCGATCCAGGCCTTCGGCGGCTCGTAGTGGGACTCGATCCCCGACGGCTCCGGGGATGGCTGTGACGGCCACGCGGTCCCCACAGCCGGGCCAGGCTGTGACTGCGCGTGGTCAACCGCCGACATGCGCCTCCGTAGGCAGGCTCTTACGCTGCGCGTGACGTGCGGTCCGGTAGGCGTCGAGCGCGACGTGCCAGGTCGCCAACGCGCCGAATGCTTCGCCGGGGCCGCCGGGACTGTCCGCCTCCGGCTCCAGGTATCGGGCGATCTCGCTGAGGCGACCCTGCACCTCGACATCGGCGGCGGCCAGCACGCGCAGGCCCTCGTCGGTCAGGCCGACGTCGATGCGCCGACGGTCGGCGCCGTGGTGGTCCCGGATCACGAGGCCGCGGGCGACGAGGCCGTCGACGACGCCGGTGACGCTCGGGCGGCTGACCGCGAGCTTGTCGGCGAGCACCGATGCGGCCTCGTGCCCGTCGCCGAGGATCCCGAGAACGCGATATTGCGACAGCGTCAACTCGAGGCTCGAGACGGCGAGCTCAACCTGACGGGCAAGACGGGCGATCGTGCGGCCGGGGTGGCGCAGAGGTTCGGAGGCCATATTGTTAGGGTAGCTAACCAAGTCTGAGCTGCATCGGTACGGTGCGCGACGTGCGATTTGTGATCTACGGAGCGGGCGCTGTCGGAGGCGTCCTCGGCGCGCGGCTGCATCAATCGGGTCACAAAGTGATGCTGATCGCGCGGGGGGCCCACCACGACGCGATCGCGCGGGACGGCCTGCGGTTCTACACCCCTTCCGAACGCGCGACTCTGCGGATCCCGGTGGCGCCCGATCCGGCGTGGGCGGGGATCGAGCCCGGCGACGTCGTGATCCTGGCCACCAAGAGCCAGGACACCTGGGGAGCGCTGCTGGCGCTCCGGACCGCGGCGCCGACGGCCGGCCTGCCGATCGTCTGCATGCAGAACGGCGTCGAGAACGAACGGGTCGCGTTACGACTGTTCGACGAGGTGTACGGCGCCGTCGTGCTGGCGCCGACTGCGCATCTGGAGCCGGGAGTCGTGCTCGCATACGCGGCGGCAACCACTGGAACGCTCGACATCGGGCGCTACCCGCACGGCGTCGACGAGCGCTGCGTCGGGATCTGCGAGGCGCTGGAGCGCTCGCAGTTCAGCGCCACCCCGTGCGAGGACATCATGCGGATGAAGTACGCGAAGCTGTTGCTCAATGTCGCAAACGCCGTGGCGGCGATCGTCGGAAGCGAAAGCATCGAGGGCGCGGAGGAGCTGACCGAGCGCGCCCGGACCGAGAGCGTCGAGGTGCTGACTGCGGCCGGGATCGCGTTCGAGGACGACGAGGTGATGGACGTCGACGGGCGCTCAGAGCGCTGGCAGATCGGCGAGGTCGATGGGTACCCGCGCGGGGGCGGCTCGACCTGGCAGAGCCTGACCAGACACACGGGCGCGGTCGAGACGGACTTTCTCAACGGCGAGATCGTGCTCGAGGCACGACGCCTCGGGATGCCTGTCCCCGTCAACGAGCTGCTGCAGACGCTGACGGCGCAGATGGCCCGTGACCGCCTTGCTCCCGGCTGGCTGACCCCGGCCGAAGTGCTTGACCGAGTGAGGGCGACCTGAGCTCGCCGGGCAGCTAGAGCTCGCTGAGCCGGTCGAGCACCGGGACCGCATCGACCAGGAGCGCGTGCTCGGCCGGCGTCAGTGTCTCGATCGACGAGGCCAACCAGCCCTCGCGCAGCGCCCGCTCCTCGAGCAGCGCCGCGCGCCCCTCGTCGGTCAGCGCGATCAGCGTCCGGCGTCCGTCCGTCTCGTCGGCACGGCGTTCGATGAAACCATCGGCCTCGAGGTCCCCGAGCGTCTGGCTCATCGACTGCGGCCTGACCCGCTCCGCACTCGCAAGCTCGCCGATCGACTGCGGACCGCAGCGATCGAGCCGGCCAAGCACGGCCGCCTGGGTGAGTCCGAAGTGGCGGTGATGAGCCCGCAGCCGGCGACTGAGCCGGCCCAGCACGACGCGCAGCTCGCTCGCGAGCTCCGCCGTCGCCTTGGTGTTGGTTTCGCTTCGTGTCGCCATCGCCAGGGCCGACAAGTGTAGGGCCTGGGCGCTCAGGCACCCAGGATCCAAAAGCGAAGTTTGCCTGTGTATTATCGGACGAAGTGAGTTTTCGAGAGATGAGCGATCCGCGGTCGGACGGCTACAAGTGGATCGCCCTTTCGAACACGACCCTCGCGATCCTGCTCGCGACGCTCGACGCGTCGATCACGATCATCGCGATGCCGGCCATCTTCCGCGGCATCCACCTCGATCCGCTGCAGCCGGGCAACAGCTTCTACCTATTGTGGATGGTGCTCGGCTACATCATCGTCGGGAGTGTTCTGATCGTCAGCTTCGGGCGGTTGGGCGACATGTTCGGGCGGGTGCGGATGTACAACCTCGGCTTCGTGATCTACACGGCCGCGTCGCTGGCGCTGACCGTGTGCTGGCTGACTGGGACTGCCGGCGCGATGTACCTCGTCATCTTCCGCCTCGTCCAGGGTGTCGGCGGGGCCTTCCTGATCGCCAACTCGGCGGCGATCCTGACCGACGCGTTCCCGCCCAACCAGCGCGGGATGGCGCTCGGGATCAACAACATCGTCGGGGTCAGCGGAATGTTCGTCGGGCTCGTGCTCGGCGGGATACTCGCTCCGATCAGCTGGCGGTTGGTGTTCCTGATCTCGGTCCCGGTTGGGCTGTTCGGCACGGTTTGGGCCTATCTGAAGCTGCAGGAGCTGAGCCGCCCGGTGCGGGCCAAGATCGATTGGCTCGGCAACGTCACGTTCGCGCTCGGGCTGATCCTGATCATGATCGCGATCACCCACGGGATCAGACCGTGGGGGGGCCATTCGACCGGGTGGTTGAGCCCCCAGGTGCTGATCGAGATGGGTGCCGGATTCGCGTTCCTGATCGCTTTTGCAGTGGTCGAATTGCGGTCGAAGGACCCGATGTTCAGGCTGCCATTGCTGCGGATCCGCGCGTTCACGTTCGGAACGCTCTCCACCTTCCTCGCGGCGCTGGCCCGCGGCGGCCTGATGTTCATCCTGATCATCTGGCTGCAGGGCATCTGGCTGCCGCTGCACGGCGTCGACTTCGCCGACACACCGCTGAAGGCTGGGTTGTTCATGCTGCCGCTGACGATCGGATTGCTGGTCGCCGGACCGACCTCCGGCTACCTGTCCGATCGCTACGGCGCGAGGGCGTTCGCGACCGGCGGGATGATCATGGCGGCGATCACCTTCGGCATGTTGATGCTGCTGCCGACCGACTTCTCCTACCCGATATTCGCGTTGGTCCTGTTGCTGAACGGGATCTCGATGGGGTTGTTCGCGTCGCCCAACCGCGCGGCGGTGATGAACTCGCTGCCGCCCGGCGACCGCGGCAGCGGCGGCGGCATGAATGCGACTTTCCAGAACTCGGCCCAAGTGCTCTCAGTCGGAATCTTCTTCTCGCTGATGATCGCCGGGCTGGCCAGCAGCCTGCCGCATACGCTCTTCTCGGGCCTGCACGCTCATGGCGTGTCGACGGCCGCCGCGACCGCGGCGGGCAAGGTCCCGCCGGTGACGGTCCTGTTCGCGGCGTTCCTCGGCTACAACCCGATCAAGCACCTCGTCGGCGCACACGCGCTGGGGTCGCTGCCGGCCCACACCCAGGCGGTGCTGACAGGACATACGTTCTTTCCGGAGCTGATCTCGGCGCCGTTTCGCTCGGGCCTTGACCTCGCGTTCGGGTTCGCGATCGTCGCCTGCCTGATCGCCGCCGCCGCCTCGCTGATGCGCGGCGGCATCTACCACCACGCGGAGGCGAGCGGAGGTCTCGAGCCGCAGGTCAGGGCGGTGGAACCCGAGGCGGTCACCCTTCAACGAGCCTGATCTCCCGACCCCGGCGCGCCGTGCACGGCGCTGGTTTTCGGTGGGTTGCGCCCTTAACCCAAACTCCGTACAAGGAGAACGGGAAACTGCGGACAAGGAGATGAAACCCGGCTAAATTTGCGAGATCCATCCAGACAAGACCTCTTGGAGGAGGCACTGTGTTCAACAAAACTCTGAGGGTGCCCGTCGTTGCGGGCCTCCTCGTGATTGCGGCGGCGGCGCTTGCTGTTTCCGGCGTTTTCTCGGGCTCGGGCCCGGCGAAGTCAGGTACTTCGCACGGCTCCGTGCTCGCCCACACCGCGGCCGCGACGCCGACCATCAAGCTGGTCGGGGGCACGTTCCCGCAGTCGCTTGACCCCGGCCTGGACTACACGACCCAGGGTTCTGAGGTTAACTGGATCGTGTACACCGGCTTGACGACCTATGCCCACAAGACGGGCCTGTCAGGCGGCAAGCTGATCCCGGGCCTCGGGACCGCGCTGCCGAAGATCACAAATGGCGGCAAGACCTACACGGTCACTCTTCGTAAGGGCCTGAAGTACTCCGACGGCACGCCCGTCAAGGCGAGCGACTTCGTCCACACGATGGAGCGCGCGCTGATAATCCCGTGGGGCGGCGCTTCGGCGTTCATCACGCCGAACGTCGTCGGCGCCTCGGCCTATGCGGCCGGCAAGGCCAAGACGATCTCCGGGGTTCAGGCCAACGACAAGACCGGCAAGATCGTGATCCACCTGACGGCGCCGTACGGCCCGTTCGACAACGTCCTCGCGTTCCCGGCACTCGGTCTGGTCCCATCCAGCACGCCGATGAAGGTGGAGCCGACGACCCCGCCGGCCGGCGTCGGGCCCTACATGGTCAAGAACATCGTCGCCAACCAGTCGTACGACGTCGTTCAGAACCCGCTGTGGAAGTCGATGAACGTCCCCGGGATCCCCTCGGGCCACGTCGATGTGGACGTGACGATCAACTCGAACGTGTCCGCCAACGCGCTGTCGGTGCTGAACAACAGCGCTGACGTGTTCGACTGGGCCGACACGATCCCCGGCAACCTGATCAGCCGGATCAACTCGCAGGCCAAGAGCCGCTTCCACCTGATCAACCTCGGCGGCTCGACCTACTACGTGTTCATGAACATGCAGAGCAAGCCGTTCAGCAGCCAGCTCGTCCGTCAGGCCGTTGTCACCGGCCTGAACCAGAACGCGATGTCGCGTCTGGGCGGCGGCACGCTGCAGCCGGCCTGCTTCTTCCTGCCGCCGGCGGTGACCGGCCACCCGACCGGCGCGAAGTGCCCCTACGGCACGCCCGGCAATGGCAACATCGCCAAGGCCAAGAAGCTGATCCAGCAGTCCGGCCTGGCCGGAACGCCGGTCACGGTCTGGAGCGAGCTCCGCTCACCGCGTAAGCAGTGGATGGAGTACTACGCCAACTTCCTGAACCAGATCGGGCTGAAGGCAACGCTGAAGACGGTCGCGGACGCGAACTACTTCACGACGATCGGCGAGTCGAAGAAGATCAACCCGCAGACCGGCTTCGCCGACTGGAACCAGGACTTCCCGAACCCGGTCGACTTCTACGGGGTCCTTCTCAACGGGAAGGCGATCACGCCGACCGACAACGAGAACTTCGGGCAGACCAACGACCCGTACATCAACAAGCAGATCGCCAAGCTCGGCGCAACCCCGTCGACCAACCTCGACTCGGTCGCCAAGCAGTGGCAGGCGCTGGATAAGTACACCGCCAAGAAGGCATACGCAGGTGTGTTCGGGTACCAGGAGTTCCCGTTCTTCACCTCGACGCGGATCAACAACGCCGCGCTCGTCTACCAGCCGATCTACGGTTGGGACTTCACGTCGTTCTCACTGAAGTAAACAGCTCATGAACCGCGGGCCGGGATAGCCAGTTAGGCTATCCCGGCCCCTTTTTTTACGCTGTACGCAATGTCAATCACCACCGAGATCTCGACAGGCCTGCCTCAGTCGACTGAGTTCGGCGAGGGCGAGCGTCTGCCGCCCGGCGTAGGTCCTTATACGCTCGCTTGGCGTCGGCTCCGTCGCAACCGCGTGGCGCTGGCGTTCGGCGGGCTCTTCATCGTGCTCGTCGTGATGTGCCTGCTTGCCCCCGTCTACGCGCACGACGTCGCGCACATCGGGCCCAACGCCCAGAACATCACCGGCACGGTCAAGGTCGGGGGTAAGACCAAGGACATCGTCAGCCTCCAGGGCGTCCCGATCGGGCCGACGTGGCAGTTCAGGCACTACTTCCTCGGCGCCGACGAGAACGGCCGCGACGTCGCCGTCCGGCTGCTGTACGGCGGTCGCACCTCGCTGGAGATCGGCTTCGTCGCGATGCTGATCACGATGATCTTCGGGACGCTCGCGGGCCTGTTCGCGGCGTACTACAGGGGCTTCACCGACGGCCTGATCAGCCGCATCATGGACGTCATCTGGGCATACCCGGCGGTGCTGCTGGGGATCACGCTCGGCACCGTCCTCAACGTCCGCGGGTTGGGCCCCTTCAAGGGGAGCACGCCGCTGTCGACCGCGCTCGTGGTCGGCTTCGTCTACATCCCGTACACCGCACGCGCGGTCCGCGCTCAGGTGCTGGTGCTGCGCGAGCGCGAGTTCGTCGACGCCGCCAGGCAGCAGGGCCTCAGCAACCTGCAGATCATGTGGGGCGAGGTCCTGCCCAACCTCGCCTCGACGATCCTCGTCTTCATCCCGCTGATCCTCGCCAACGCGATCCTGCTCGAGGCGGGACTCACCTACGTCGGCGCCGGCGTCCAGCCGCCCAACGCGTCCTGGGGAACGATGATCAGCGACGGGATCAACCAGATCCCTGGTGCGTTCCACCTGGTCCTGGTGCCGGGCATCATGCTGGTGCTGACGGTGCTGTCGATCAACGTCTTCGGCGACGGCCTGCGTGACGCGCTCGACCCACGCTCGAAGGTCAAGGTGAAGCAGGAGTAATGGCGCGATTCGCCACCCGCCGCCTGCTGACGATGGTTCTGCTGCTGTTCGTGATCTCGGCGATCACGTTCGTGCTGTTCGTCGTCGCGCTTCCGGGAGGCAACCCGGCCTCGCTGATCGCGGGGCGCCTCGCAAACCCGGCCGAGGTGAAGCTGATCAGCCATCGGTACGGCTTCGACCAGCCGATCTACGTCCAGTACTTCAGGACGATGGCCAACATCTTCGACGGCAGCGCGTACTCGTACAACCAGGGCTTCAACGTGCTCGACGAGATCAAGGCGGGGTTGCCGGTGACGGCCTCGCTGGCGCTGGGGGCCGGCTTCATCTGGCTCTTCACGTCGATCGTCGTCGGGACGCTGGCGGCGATCCGCGCCGGGCGCTACACCGACCGCGTGCTGACGGTCCTCTCGATGATCGGGGTCTCGATGCCGCCGTTCTTCCTTGGCGCGGTGCTGATCTACTACGTCGGCTACCAGGCGGGGATCATCCCGATCAGCGGCTACGTGCACTTCACCACCAGCCCGTGGCAATGGTTCACCCACCTGGTTGCGCCGTGGTTCACCCTGTCGGTGCTGTTCATCGGCTTCTACTCGAGGGTGCTGCGATCGACGATCCTCGACACGATCAACGAGGACTACGTTCGCACGGCCCGCGCCAAGGGGCTGGCCGAGCGCGAGGTCTTGACCCGCCACATCCTGCGCAACAGCCTGCTGCCGATCATCTCGCTGTGGGGGCTCGACCTGGCGCAGGTGATCGGCGGCGGAGCGATCCTGACCGAGTCGGTCTACGGTCTCCACGGCGTCGGTTATCTCGCCTTCACCGCGGTCGGGAACTTCGACGTCGTCACGCTGCTGTCGATCGTGATGCTGACGGCATTCGCCGTCGTGATACTTGGCGCGGTCGTCGACCTGTTGTACGCGTTCCTCGATCCCCGGATCCGGCTCTCGTGAGCACGGGCGCGAGTGGCGGCACCGTCAGCGGCGAACCGCTGCTGGCGGTCGATGAGCTGAAGGTCTCGTTCGCGACGGAGGACGGCTCGGTCCGTGCGGTCGACGGCGTCTCGTTCACCGTCGACCGCGGCGAGGTCGTCGCGATCGTCGGCGAGTCGGGCTCAGGGAAGTCCGTCACCGGCATGACTCTGATGGGCCTGACCCGCGGCCCGAACGCCCGGATCGAGGGGAGCGCCAAGCTCGATGGCAAGGAGCTCGTGACCGCGTCCGACGCCGAGCTCCGCAGGGTCCGCGGGGGCGAGATCGCGATGATCTTCCAGGATCCGATGAGCTCGCTCAACCCGGTTCACCGAGTCGGGTGGCAGATCGTGGAGCAGATCCGCGCCCACGACCGGAGCGTCGGCAAGCGCCAAGCGATGGCTCAGGCGGTCGAGCTGATGGAGCGGGTCGGAATCCCTCGCGCCGCAGAGCGGCTGCGCTCCTACCCGCACGAGTTCTCCGGCGGCATGCGCCAGCGGGTGATGATCGCGATGGCGTTGTCATGCTCGCCGAAGCTGCTGATCGCCGACGAGCCGACAACTGCGCTCGACGTCACGATCCAGGCGCAGATCCTCGACGAGTTGCGGACGCTGCGCGACGAGATCAACGCCGGCGTCATCCTCATCACCCACGACCTGGCCGTCGTCGCTGACGTCGCCGACCGCGTCGTCGTGATGTACGGCGGGCGCGTGGTCGAGCAGGGCACGCTGGATGACCTCTTCTACGATCCACAGCATCCCTACACCTGGGGGCTGCTTGGGTCGATCACACGGATCGATCGTGACCGCGGCACCCGGCTACCGGCGATCCCCGGGATGCCTCCGTCCCTGTTCGCGCCCCCACAGGGTTGTCATTTCCGGCCAAGGTGTCCGCACGCCTATCGAGCAGTGTCTGCAGACGCCGGCGCTGACCAGGCGGCTCCCGGACGCGCCCGAGCACCTCGACCGCTGCTGGCTCGAGCCCGACCAGAAGCGCAAGCTCCGGGTCGTCGGCGATCAGATCGGCCTCGCCAGCGCGACCCCGGTGATCTCGTGAGCGCCGACGCCGGGAGGGAGCCCGCCGCGCTTGGCAATGCCGGTGAGGCGGCCGCCGACTCCGGGCCCGCGCTCGCCGCCGCGTCGCAGACGTCCACGCCGCTGCTGGAGGTCGAGCACCTGAAGGTGCTGTTCCCGATCAAATCGGGATTGATCATCGACCGGACGGTCGGGCGCGTTCACGCGGTCGACGACGTCTCGTTGTCGCTGAACGACGGCGAGACGCTCGGCGTCGTCGGAGAGTCGGGCTGTGGCAAGACGACCCTGATCCGGACGCTGGTGCGGCTGCTCCAGGTGACGGACGGGAAGATCCGGTTCCGCGGCGACGACATCACGAATAGCTCACGCCGGTCGCTGCAGCCGGTTCGCCGGGAGATGCAGATGGTCTTCCAGGACCCGCAGGCCTCGCTCAACCCGCGCAAACGTGTGAGCCAGATCCTGGCGACGCCGCTGCGACTGCGCGGCGTGCACCGTGATCAGATCGAGAGCGAGAGCCGCAAGCTGCTGCAGCGCGTCGGCCTGCATCCGGAGCATCTCGGCCGCTTCCCACACGAGTTCTCGGGCGGCCAGCGTCAGCGAATCGGGATCGCGCGGGCGCTGGCGGTCGAACCGCGCTTGATCCTGCTCGACGAGCCGGTGTCCGCGCTCGACGTCTCGATCCAGGCTCAGGTGATCAACCTGCTCGACGAGCTGCAGGACGAGTTTCACCTCAGCTACGTGTTCGTCGCCCACGACCTCAGCGTCGTGCGCCACGTGTCCGACCGGATTGCGGTCATGTATCTCGGCAAGATCATGGAGCTGTCGCCCGCCGAGGAGCTCTACACCAAGCCGATCCATCCCTACACGATCACCCTGCTCAGCGCCATTCCGATCCCCGACCCGGCCGAGAACCGCGCCCGCACGCGGACTTCGGTGAGCGGCGAGGTCGGAAGCCCGATCGACCCACCCTCGGGCTGCCGGTTCCACACTCGCTGCCCCTTTGCGACCGAGGTCTGCCGGACGGTCGAGCCGCAGCTGACCGAGTTCGCGGGCGGCCACCTGGCGGCCTGCCACCATCCGCAGAGCGTCACCGCGGAGGAGATCGCACGGGCGACCCGCTCGGACCTGAGTCCACTGAGCTCCGGGGACATGGCCCCCGCACCGGCGTAGATGGACGGTCCGCCCATGCGATTCCCGGCCGAATGGGAACGCCATGAGCGGACGCTGATGGGCTGGCCGTGCCGGCTCGATCTGTGGGGCGAGACGCTCGTTCAGGCCCGCGCCGATTACGCGACAGTCGCGAACACGATCGCCGAGTTCGAGCCGGTGACGATGATCGCCAACCCGGGCGCCGACGCTGAGCAGGCAAGGGCCGCGTGCAGCGCGCGCGTGGACGTGGTCGCGCTCCCGATCGACGACTCGTGGCTCCGTGACTCGGGCCCGATTTACGTGACCGATGACTTCGGTGGGCGGCTCGCGGTTCACTTCGGGTTCAACGCCTGGGGGGAGAAGTTCCTCCCTTGGGACCGCGACGCCGAGATCGGCCGCCTGATCGCGCTGGAGCTCGGCGACGAGGTCCGCGAGGCGCCGATGATCCTCGAGGGTGGCTCGGTCCACTCCGACGGCGACGGCACGATCCTGACCACCGAGCAGTGCCTGCTGAACCCGAACCGCAACCCGAGCATGTCGCGGGAGCAGATCGAGCTCACCCTCGGCGATCAGCTGGGCGCTGAGCGGATCGTCTGGCTCGGCAATGGTCTGATCGAGGATCGCGACACCGATGGCCATATCGACCTGATCGCGGCCTTCACCCCGACCGGCAAGGTGCTGCTGCAGACCGTCCCCGATGACAACCCCAACTACGCCGACTGCCAGGAGAACCGAGCGCGGCTCGACTCCGCCGGGCTCGCCGTCACCGAGCTGCCCCACCTGCCCTATGTCGAGGTCGTCGGGGAGCCGGTGGTGGTGGGGTACCTGAATTTCTATGTCTGCAATGACGCGGTGATCGTCCCGGTCGCCGGGGTCGAGGCCGATGCCGACGCGCTCGCCCTGATCGCGGACGCGTATCCCGAGACCGAGGTGATCGGGGTGCCTGGGGCAGTCCTCTCATACGGCGGCGGCGGGCCCCACTGCATAACCCAGCAGGTGCCGGCGATCATTGAGTCGGGCGGAGTCGGTGTCCCTTAAATTGGCCGCTGTCGGAGAGACGTTGACATTCGAGCGGCCCCCGGCGGCGCGACAGTGACCACGGAGATCCTCCGGGCCGGGCCGCCCCCGCCATCGCCCGCCCGGACCCGGCCCCCCGAGCGCCCGCCGCTGCGAATCGGATTGGTGCAGGAGCGCTGGCACCCGGATCCGGCCGAGCACCGTCGGGCGCTCTCGGACGGCATCGCCGCGGCTGCACGGGAGGGCGCTCGAGTGGTGTGCCTGCAGGAGCTGACCCTGTCCCCTTATTTCGCGATCACTCCGGACGGTCCCGCCGCCCAGGGAGTCGAGTCCGAGTCGCTGCCCGACGGGCCGACCGCAACGTTCGCGCGGCGCTGTGCGGCCGACAACGGCGTCTACGTGCACGCCTCGCTGTTCGAGCGGGCGGCGGACGAGGACGGCGGCGACGCCGGCGGCATCGACGGCGGCGGTGACAGCAGCGGTGGCGGTGGCGGCAGCGGCGCCGGTGGCGGCAGCAGCGGCGGTGGCGGCAGTGGCGGAGGCGATCACGAGTTCGATGACCGCGGCTACAACACGGCGATCCTCGCCTCCCCCGACGGGAGGCTGGTCGCCCGGACGCGCAAGCTCCACATCCCGGTGACGGCCGGCTACTACGAGGACAGGTACTTCCGCCCGGGTCCCGCGGAGGGTGATCCGTTTCCGGCAGTCGAGGTGCCGTTCGAGGGTGCCGGCGCCAAGCTCGGGCTCCCGACCTGTTGGGATCAGTGGTTCCCCGAGCTGGCGCGTGCCTACTCACTAGCGGGCGCCGAGGTGCTGATCTACCCGACGGCGATCGGCTCGGAGCCCGACCACCCGCAGTTCGACACCGAGCCGCTGTGGGAGCGAGTGATCGTCGCCAACGGGATCGCAAACGGCACGTTCATGGTCGCGATCAACCGGACCGGCATCGAACCGCCGCTCACGTTCTACGGCTCGAGCTTCATCTCTGATCCCTACGGCCGGATCCTGGTCCAGGCGCCGCGCGACCGACCGGCGGTCTTGATCGCCGACCTCGACCTGGACCAGCGGCGCGACTGGCTTGAGCTGTTCCCGTTCCTGACGACGAGGCGGCCCGATGCATACGGTGTGCTGACGTGGGCTCAGTCGAGCTGACGCTGTCCTCGAGGACCGCGGGCCCGCCGCCGCGCTCGAGATGCTCCGTGGGGGTGAGACGCTGAGCTGACCCGGTGGCCGTCGCGGCGTAGAGTGCGCCGCGTGGATCTGCCGTTGCAGGATGTGCGAGTGCTCGCCGTCGAGCAGTTCGGAGCCGGGCCGTGGGCGACGCTCCAGCTCGCTGATATGGGAGCCGAGGTCATCAAGATCGAAGACCCGGCGGCGGGGGGTGACGTGGGGAGGTATGTGCCTCCGTTCCACGAAGGCGAGGATTCGCTGTTCTTCGAGACCTTCAACCGCGGCAAGCGCAGCATCTCTCTGGATCTGCGCAAGCCCGCGGGCCGAGAGGCCTTCACCGACCTCGTGCGACACAGCGACGCGGTCTTTTCGAACCTCCGAGGCGACGGACCCGAAAAGCTCGGCCTCACCTATGACCATCTCGCATCCGTCAACCCGGCGATCGTTTGTGTGTCACTGTCGGGCTTCGGCGCAACCGGTCCGCGAGTCGGTGAGGGCGGGTACGACTACACGATGCAAGCACTGGCGGGCTGGATGAGCCTTACAGGCGAACCTGACGGTCCGCCAACGAAGAGTGGACTCTCGCTCGTCGATTACAGCGGCGGCTATGTGGCCGCACTCGCGATTCTCGCCGGTCTGCATCGCGCACGCCGCGACGGCGTCGGCTGTGACGCGGACATCTCGCTGTTCGACACAGCGCTATCGCTACTCACCTACGTCGCGACCTGGAACGCCAGCCGCGGCCACGAAACGCCGCGACGGGGGGAATCGTCGCATCCTTCGATCGTCCCCTTTCAGCTGTTCGCGACCGCAGACGGGCACATCACCGTGGCGGCGGCAAAGCAGAATCTGTGGGTTGCCTACTGTCATGCGATCGGACGAGCGGACCTGCTCAGCGATTCACGGTTTGCCGATTTCTCCGCCCGCGATCGTCACCGGGACGAACTGCTCCCACAGCTTCGCAGGGCGATGTCGCAGCGGACAACGGCCGAGTGGGAAGCACGCTTCAGCGAGGCCGGCGTTCCGCATGGAGCCGTCAACGGCGTTGCCGAAGCTCTGAGCGACCCTCAGACGGTCGCGCGCGAAAGTGTCACGGAGATCGAGCACCCAAACCTGGGCACCGTGCGGACGATCGCATCCCCCCTGCGTCTCACCGACGGTAGGCGTGCTCCGGCCCGCGCACCACTCAGGGGAGAGCACACCGACGAGGTGCTCAGAGGGCTCTGCGGATATGACGACGACCGAATCGCAGAGCTCACGGAAGGCGGGGCCTTTGGTGATTCGACCGACCAAGCCCGCGCCGTTCGATAGAGCGATGGATGCAGATCTCGAGGCCGTTCGTGACGGGATACGACGGCTCTGTGCCGGCTATGCGGGGGAGTACTGGCGAGGCCTGGAACCAGACGGCTACCCCACGGATTTCGTCGATGCCCTGACAGCTGGGGGCTGGCTCGCCGCGCTGATCCCCGAGCAATACGGCGGCTCGGGCCTCCCGCTCTCGGCCGCCAGCGTGATTCTCGAGGAGATCTCCAGGTCGGGCGGCAACGCCGCCGCTTGCCACGCCCAGATGTATGTGATGGGGACATTGCTGCGCCACGGTTCGGCTGAGCAGAAACAGCACTGGCTGCCGCAGATCGCGTCCGGCGAGCTGCGACTCCAGGCCTTTGCGGTAACCGAGCCGGACGCGGGCTCGGACACGACCCAGATACGGACGTCCGCTCGGCCCGACCAGGGCGGGGACGGTTGGGTCGTCAACGGGCAGAAGATCTGGACCTCACGAGCACAACACTCAGATCTGATGATCCTGCTGGCGCGGACCGGGTCGAGGCCTGAGCAAGGTCACCGCGGCGCCGGGCTGTCGGTCTTTCTGGTCGACATGCGCGAGCGCGGCGATGAGCTCACGATCAAGCCGATTGCGACGATGATGAATCACGCCACGACAGAGGTCTTCTTCGATCACCTGCGGCTACCGACCGACGCGCTGATCGGCGAGGAAGGCGAGGGTTTTCGCTACATCCTCGACGGGATGAACGCTGAGCGGATCCTGATCGCGAGCGAGTGCATCGGCGACGCCAGGTTCTTTATCGACCGCGCGAGCGCCTACGCCGCTGACCGGCAGGTGTTCGGCCGTCCAATCGGATCCAATCAAGGCGTTCAGTTCCCGATCGCGCGGGCGCACATCGCCACCGAGGCGGCGGACCTGATGCGCTCGCGCGCGCTCAGCATGTTCGAAGCAGCTCAGCCCTGTGGGGCTGAGGCCAACATGGCGAAGTTCCTTGCGGCGGAGGCCTCATGGATGGCTGCCAACGCCTGCATCGACACACACGGAGGTCTCGGCTTCGCAAAGGAGTACGACATCGAGCGCAAGTTTCGGGAGACCCGCCTCTACCAGGTCGCCCCGATCTCGAACAACATGGTTCTGGCGTTCGTCTCTCACAACGTCCTCGGCATGCCACGCTCATACTGAGGACCCGAACATGATGATCGATAGAGCCGTGAAGATCGGAGGTCCCTACTTCGAGGAGCTCCAGGTCGGTGACACCCTGACCGCCCCCGCAGTCACCTTGACCGACGGTCACGTAGCCGTACATCAGGCGATCCTGGGCGATCGCATGCCCGTATTCCTTAGCTCACATCTGTCAGATCAGGTATTCGGCGGCTCCAGGCCGGCGCCACCGGGTCTCGCCGTAGACCTGGCCATCGGACAATCAACTTTGTTCACTCGCCGTGTGCGGGCGAATC
This sequence comes from uncultured Solirubrobacterales bacterium, assembly GCA_963805095.1. Classification (GTDB taxonomy): domain Bacteria; phylum Actinomycetota; class Thermoleophilia; order Solirubrobacterales; family Solirubrobacteraceae; genus Palsa-465. The sequence continues at coordinate 345,830 of CAWDSW010000002.1, read as the reverse complement.
TCTTTTACCGTGGTCTGCAGCTCCGCCGACTTCCGGCCGTGGGTGACACGCTCGGCACCACGACCGAGGTGGTGGCACTTCGTCAGAACCGCCCGCGGCCGGACCGTCCAGCGACCGGCCTCGCCGTGCTTCGAATCCGCACGACGGACCACTACGATCGACCGGTGCTGGACTTCGAACGCTGCGCCATGCTCCCCCTACGAGACCAGCAGGTCCAGACCGGCCACGGAGACGATCTCGGCAGCAGCCACCGGGACATCGACGCCGAGGACGCCGTCCGTCTCGCTTCGGAATGGAATCTCGACGCGCTGCGGGCCGCGGTGCCTGGGCCGCACGCCCGAGAGCTGGCCCCTGGAGCTCGATTCGAGGTGACCGAGGCCGACCCGGTGACGGCCGCCACCGAACTCGCGCGCCTGACCGTCAACCTCGCCGAGGTCCACTACGACCCCCGGGTGACCGGCACCGGACGACGCCTCGTGTACGGCGGACACACGATCGGTCTTGCCACCCACCAGTGCGCGAAAGCGATACCGGCTCTGTGCGCAGTGATCGCATGGGAGACGTGTGATCACACCGCGCCCGTCCATGAGGGCGATCTGCTGACCAGCACCGTCGAGGTGGAAAGAGTGTCGCCGCTGCCGATGGGGGTGCGCTTGTGACCCTACACAGCGTCGTACACAAGCATGGTGAAGAGCAGTCCGTCGCCGTGCTCGACTGGCGTTACCTTGCGGCCGTCGCGTGAGCAGGGCACGATTCTGACCTGTCACTCACCTGGCGAGCTTCTTGCCCGGGTTGAGCAACCCCTTGGGGTCGAACAGTCGCTTGATCTGCTCGTGTAGCTCGAGCGCTCGCGGAGGCCACTGGAGGGCAAGCATCCCGTTCTTGACGAGGCCGAGGCCGTGCTCGCCCGAGACCGAACCACCAACCCCCACCGCGAGCTCGAACAATTCGTGCCCGGCATCGGCGGCCCGGCGGATCTCGTGCTCGTCGTCGCGATCGACCATAAATGTCGCGTGGACGTTGCCGTCGCCCGCGTGACCCCAACTACATGCGGCGAGACCATGGCGCGCGCCGATCTCGACGGTTGCCGCGACAACCTCGCGCAGGCACTCGACCGGAACCACGATGTCCTCGCTGATCTTGCCGCCACGCTGCGCGGTCACGGCCAGCGACACGCCATCCCGCCAGCGCCAGAGCTCGGCGACCTCGCGGCGCCCGGTCGGAGCGTGGACCGCGAGGGCACCGTCGGCTAGCACCGCGGCCAGCTCCTGCGCGTCGGCGGCTGCCTCCTCGACGCCGCCATCGGCCTCAGCGACGAGCATGAACTGGGGCTCGTCGGCCTCGGGGGTCCGGCTGGCCTTCAGTGCGGGCGCCAAAGCTTGCAGCGCTCCGAACGACGCACGGAGCGCGCCCGCGTCCAGATACTCCAGCGCCGCGGGCACGACACCGCTTGCAAGCACCCCCTCGAGCGCGTCGCAGCCCGCCTCCACGGAGCCGTAAAGACCGACCACCGGCAGGGCCGCCTCGGGCGCCGGCAGCAGCTTCAGCCACGCTCCGGTGACGATCCCTAGCGTTCCCTCGGAGCCGATCAGCAGCGACCGTAGGTCATATCCGGCCACGTCCTTGCGGGCGCGGCCCCCGATCCGGACCAGCTCGCCGGGCGCCAGCGCGACCTCCAGGCCCGTCACCCATGTGCCCGTGACGCCGTACTTGAACGTGTGTGGGCCGCCGGCATTGGTCGCAATGTTGCCGCCGAGCATCGAGGTCTCCGAGGCTCCAGGGTCGGGCGCGTAGAGGAGTCCGTTCTCCCGGGCCCGGCGGCGAACGTCGGCGGTGCGCGCCCCGGCCGGAACCCACGCGCGCCACAGGCCGGGTTCGACCTCAGCGGGCCCGGAGAGCCGCTCGAGGCTGACGACCACCCCGCCATCCAATGGCACCGCGCCGCCGGCGAATCCGGTCCCCCCGCCGCGGGGGATCATCGGTACGTCATGCTCGTAGCACCACCGGAGCACGGCGACCACCTCGGCGGCGTCCCGTGGCAACGCGATCGCGTCGGCCCGGCCGCGGATCGCGCGACTCTCGGTGGCGTCCGCGAGGTACCCCCGCGCGCCGGCGCCGTCGCCGGCCAGCACCGCGTCGGATCCGAGCAGTGCCGACAGCTCTCGGGACATCGTTGTTGGCGGTGAGGCGCTCACGGCCTGAACGTTCGCAGATGGCCGGGGTCGGCCTCTTCACGGCCTCTTCGGAGCTTCGTCGATGGCTCTTCGGAGTCGGCATCAACTTCGATATATGCGAATCCGATTCCTACTTGCATCGATTCCGGCGGCCGCCGCGCTGGCGTTCGCCGCTCCCGCGCTCGCCGCCGATCCCCAGGAGGTCAGCGCCAACTGGTCCGGCTACGAGGCGACCGCCAACAGCTCGAGTGGCTTCTCGGCGGTCTCCGGTGGCTGGACGCAACCCGCCGCCCAATGCGGCGCGACCGGGGAGAGCCAGTACTCCGCCTTCTGGGTGGGGCTCGGCGGCGGCGGCAACGGGTCGCAGGCGCTTGAGCAGGTCGGCACGCAGGCTGACTGCAACGCTGACGGCTCTGCCTCGTACTACGCCTGGTATGAGCTGGTACCGGCCGCTTCGGTCAAGCTCGACCTCAAGATCAGCGCCGGGGACAAGATCTACGCGCGTACCGCCGTCGACGGCGGCTCCGTGCAGATCCAGCTCAGGGATGAGACAACCGGTCAGTCGGTGGACAAGACCCTCCAGATGACCAATCCGACGCCCGATACGAGCACCGCCGAGTGGATCGCCGAGGCGCCGTCCTCGTGTCCCGACGGCACCTCGTCCGGCTGCTCCACGTTGCCCCTGGCCGACTTTGGACAGGTGAAGTTCAGCAACGCCTATGCCACGTCGAACGGTGTCACGGCGACGATCGACGGTTCTGCATGGAGCACCGCCGCGCTCGATCTGCAACCCGAGGATGGGTCCACGGGCGCGACACCGTCATCACTGTCCAATGGTGGCAAGGCGTTCACCGTCACCTATTCCGGGGACTCCAGCGGATCCGTCGGCTCGGGCGCTGCTGCTGGGTACGGCTATGGCTATCCGAGCGGATACGGCTCGGCTGGCGGGTACGGCTCCGATGGTGGGTACGGCTCCGATGGCGGATACGGCGGCTATGGCTATGGCGACGGATACGGCGACGGATACGGCAATGGCGGCTATAGCGGCTATGGCGATGGCGACGGGTACGGCTATGGCAGCTATGGGTACGGCGATGGATACGGGTACGGGTATTCAGATGCCGGTGGCTACAGCAGTTACGGGTATTACGGGTTCTAAGAAACCGCCTGAGTCTCCTCTCCCCGGCGCACAGCCGCTATTCGCTTCGAGCGAGTAGCGGCTGTCGTCTGGAGGCGAGGGCGACCAAAACCTCCCGAGCCCGCGCAGCCGAGCGGGGGCTCGCGACCTTGTGCACCGCCAGCGCCCTCTTCTTCCCGAGCCCGCTCTGCTGACGGCTCGCTCGGGAAGTTTTGGTCGCCGGGTTGGCGGCGGGGCGCTCAACGGGGTCAGCGCTTGAGTCGGCAGCCGCGCCCGACCATAACTCGGCAAGCGTGCGTGGCCCCGAACAGGGTTGCGGCTGCGCGGTCGCTGAGCGACCATTCGCCGGAGACCTCCACCGCGGCTGGGCTCGCTTTCCGGGTTGTGGCCGCACTCGGCGCGCTTGCCACCCGCGTAACCCAACGCCCGCTAGATCGAGAGCGTGGCGTAGCCAGAACCACCGAGGGCGCGGGCCACCGCCCGGCGGTGACGCTCGCCCTCGCACACGCAGATCACCGCACCGCCCGAGCCGGTGTAGTTGGCTCCGGCGCCGTGACGGCGCGCGAGCTCGATCATTTCGACGTGCCTCGGATCGAGCTTGAGCATCCGCGCACGGGCGTCGAAGCTCAGGTCGGCACACCGGGCGAGCTCGGCGCCGTCCCCACTCAGCGCAGCCGCCCGCGCGCGGCGCGCCAGCGACCCCAGCTTGGCGATCGACTCAACAACCGCCACGTCGCCGCGGCGGTGGCGGGACCGCAGATCCCCGTGAACGGCTCCCGAGGAAGCGGCTGTCGCCGGGCTCCAGGCGAGCACCAATGGTGGCAGCGGCACCGCCTGCAGGCGCTCATAAGTCGGGGGCTCCACGCCGAAGTCCATGAACGTGATCCCCCCATAGGACTGGGCGACCCGATCCTGCATGCCGGCCTCGATCCCGAGGTCGTCGACCTCGATCGAGAGTGCCAGCTCGGCGAATGCGTCCGCCGTCAGCGAGGTGCCGTGCAGCTCGGAGAGGGCGCGCAGCACTGCCAGCACGATCGCGCTCGAGCCCCCGAGACCCACGCACCGGGGGATCGTCGTGCTCCACTCGACGCCGATCGCGGCCGGATCCTGGCCGGGCAGGAACTCGCGACAGAAGCGCCGGACGGTCGTATCGACCAGCCCGTCCGCCCGATCGGTGTCGCCGCGAGCGACGACACCCATCGTCACCAGCGCCTGCGCCGCGAATGCCTCGACCGCGACGGCGAGAACTGCGCCGCCGTACCCGTCCGATGGGTTGCCGGCAAGCGCAGCTCGGGCCGGGGCGCGGCCCCGGCCCTCAGGCATCCGCCAGCAGCGCGCGGACCTGAGGAGCGAGGCGCGGATCTCTTAGCGCGTAGTGGACGAAGGTCGTCACGTAGGCGTCGATCGTGCCGATGTCGTGGCGGTTCTCGCCCGCGGCCAGCGGGACCGCGAGGATCCGCTCCCCGCGGGCCAGCAGGGCGTTCAGCGCGTCCGCGACCTGCACCTCACCGGTCTCGTCGGCCGCGGTAGAGCTCAGCTCGGTGATCACCTTCGGGGCGAAGACGTAGCGAGCGGCGACGGCCCAGCGGCTCGGCGCCGATTGCGGATCGGGCTTCTCGACCACTCGGCGCACCTCGAGCAGTCCGTCGGGACGCTGGCGGCAGTCGATCACCCCGTACCGGGACAGCTCTTCGCCGGCGACCTCCTGGACTGCGACGACAGCGCAGGGAAGCTCCGCCTCGAAGACGTCGATCAGCCTGCGGGTGACGCCGGGCGGGCGCGGCGACTCGATGATCGCGTCGCCGAGTGCCACCACCACCCCTCCGGCAGCGGCCAGCGCGGCGCCGTAGCGGATCGCGTCGCCCAGGCCTGACGGCGTCGGCTGCCTGGTGTAGAGGATCTCCAGCCCGGCTCGCGGGTCGATCAGAGGCGTCGAGCCGAGCTCCGGGTCGGCGTCGAAATGATCCTCGATCGCGCGCTTGCGCCGGCCGGTGACGAACAGCACGCGGGAGATGCCGCTCTCGACCAGCTCCTCGACCACGTACTGGACAACCGGCTTGTCCAGCACCGGGAGCATCTCCTTTGGCTGGGATCGGGTCGCGGGCAACAGCCGCGTGCCCAGCCCGGCGACCGGGATGATCGCGTCGGTGACCGCCACGCGCGCCAGCATAAGGGAGCGATGCCGCGCGTCACACGTTGCCCGAGGGTTCGGGCGCCGGAGGTTTCTCCACGTCCCAAACCAGCACGGCGGGGAGATCGAGGTAGGCCTCGGCGGTCGCCTCCGGAAGGTGGCGGAAGGCACGACGCTTGGCCGCCAGCTGCGACTGACCGATCCGCGGCTCCACGCAGGCTTTCTGATCCAGTCCGGCCGTCGTGAAGGCCTCCAGGTAGTCGGCGTGCAGATGCGGATGCTCGCGGACGAACCCCCGCCGGCCGTCGCTGCCGGTGAACGGCGCATGCGAGCCGAGTAAAGCCTGGAATGGATGCAGGACGGAGACGATCAGGCGGCCGCCGGGCGCGAGCGCTCGCGCCATCTCGCGGACCCCGCCATCGAGCTCGGGCAGGTGAGCCAGAGCCAAGCCGCAGACGATCAGGTCGAAGCTCGCGTCGTCCGCCGGCAGCTTCCGTAGATCCGCGGTCTGGAATTCGGCGCCGGGGACGCGGTCTCTGGCCCGCGCGAGCATCTCCGGGGTGATGTCGACGCCCAACACCCGGTGGCCCAGCTGCACAAGCTGGGCCGCGTGACGACCGGTGCCGCAGGCCGCGTCGAGCGCGCGGCCGGGCGCGAACGAGCGAATCAGATCGTGCACGACCTCCTGCTCGAGCGCCACGATCGGATTGTCGGGCTCGTCGTAGCTGTCAGACCACAGCGAGTAGCCCGCCTTGGGGTCGACCTCGGTCGTCGCCTCGACGAGGTCAAACGCCGCGTCGTCGAGGACGTTGCGCAGCTCGGTCAGGCGACGGCTCGCCTCGGCGTCGGTGCCGTCATACAGGTGGCGGAGGATCGCGAGCCCCTCGACGCCGACGAGCAGTTCACGAAGCGAGACTTGTCGAGCCATCTTCGGCGGCGAGCATACCCGGGCCGCGTCCGCCGGGGACACGAGCGAACTACGCGATCCTGCGGGCGCCCGATGTCTCCTCGGCGAGGGCGACGGCGTACCCGTCGGCGAGGCGCTTGAGCGATGCCTCCCAGGTACGACCGCGGACCGCGCTCAGGGCCGCTCGCCGGAGGCGCTCAGCCAGCAGGGGCTGAGTCACGATCTGGCTGACCGCGTCCGCGAGCGCGCTCGGGTCGGCCGGGACCAGAATCCCGGTCTCGCCCGACTCGATCAGCGACAAGGGCCCGCCTTCGGCAACCGCTACCACCGGCAGGCCGCTGGCCTGCGCTTCGAGCAGGACCTGGCCGAAGGTGTCGGTCTGACTGGCGAACATGAAGGCGTCCGCGCTCGCGTAGATGCGCGCGAGATCCGCGCCATGCTGCCAGCCGAGGAAGGTGGCGTGCTCGCCGAGACGGTCACGGAGGGCCTGCTCCTCGGGACCTCCGCCGGCGAGTACCAGGTGCAGCCGCGGGTCGCGCGACCGCGCGGTCTCGAAGGCGTCGGCCAGCAGCTCGACGCCCTTCTCCTTGGTCAAGCGACCGGCGTAGAGAACGCTGACCTCGCCAGCGAGTCGGCCGGGATCCCGCAGCGCCGGATCGAACCGCTCCAAATCGACACCGCGGTCCCAGCGGCCAATCTTGCTGTATGCGACGCCGATCTGCTCGAGCCGCTGATCAGTGGCCGGGCTCGGCGACAGCACCAGATCGCAGGCGCCGTAGAACTTGCCGAGCGCGTAGTTGCCGATCGCCTCGAGATACCCGTGGCCCGAGCGCAGACCGGCGTATGCCGCCAGCTCAGTGTGGTAGCTCCCGAGCAGTGGAAGCTCCAGCAGCTTTGCGACCAGCCAGGCGGCTGCCCCCGCCGGGCCGGGGCTGGCGACGTGGACGAGGTCGTAGCGGCCTTCGGCGATCGCGTCGACGATGGCCGGGATGCTCGGAACCCCGATCTTCAACCCCTTGTAGAAGGGGACATCGATCTCGGTGACGGCGCTGAGCCGACGATCGACGTCGGCGTCGGTGCCGATCACCTCGACCTCGAAACCGGGCACGCCGCGGTCCCGGAGCTGGCGGATCGTGTGGGTCACCCCGTGCATCCCGCCGATCCCGTCGGCGACGAGCGCGACTCGCGGGCGGTCACCGTCGTTCCGGGTCAGCTTCAGCTTCTCGCGGCCAAGGAAGGCGGCCGCGGCCGCGTATGGAATCGCCGGGAGGCAGGCATCGAACAGCTCGCCGGCGGTCTGTCCGAAGCTGGGCAGCGCGCCCCGATCGATGATCGCCATCGTCTCGTTGACGACGCGCCCGAGCTCGCGCTCGTGGATTCGGCGGGCACGGCGGAAGAGATCGTGGTGACCCAACTCACCGTCCTGCAGTCGCGCGATCAGCTTGCGCTCATCGACGTCAAGATCCATCGAGGCAAGCCACGACCGCAGCAGCGCCAGGGCATCCTCGGGCCCCAGATCGTCAGCCACCGCGCCCGAGCGCATGTCTCCCTCGCTCAGGACCCGCTCGACGATCCTCAGGACAGCCTCGGGGTCGGCCTTCCGATCGACGGCGCGATCCCCGAGCGCGCGGATCGCGAGCGCCATCGCGGCGTGAGTCCACTTCGCGGCGCTCCCCTGATCGCCGTGCGACACCGCATTGCCGGCCCGGACGTGGGCGAGAAACTCGGCCGGCGTCGCCGCCGGCGGCGTCTCGGTGAAGGTGCGGCCGATGTCGATGCCCGCGTGATCGTCGGTGCCGCCGATCCCGGTGCCACCGTGGGTCTCGATGTAGACGAATGCGGGGAGGTTCAGCTCCTTGGCGCGCGATCCGTTCCGGGTCTCCCAGATCGGGAAGAGCTGTGCGAGGCGACGGCGGTGACGAGCGGTCAGCGGCGCCCCGACCGCGTAGAAGGGGTGGGCCAGCGCAGCCGTGATCTCGCCCGAGTGCAGATATTCGGCGCAGGCCTCGACGCTGTCGTTATGGGCCTGAAGCCATTCGTGGTCCTCGGGGGTGATCCCGTAACAGAGGACGTGGACCGCTTGGCGCTCACCCTTGAAGCGGACCGTCAGCTCCTCGGAGACGAACACGTCGGAAAGGTGCGTGAGCGCCAACACCCCGTCGACCGTGTCGTGGTCGGTGATCGTGACAAAGTCCATGCCCCGCCGCTTGGCGAGCTCGTAGACCTCCTGGGGCTCGGTGGCGCACTCGGGCAGTGCAAGGGAACGCTGAATCCCCAGTTTCGACAGCTCCGACGCCGTCGAGTGCACGTGCATGTCGACCCTGCTCACGTGCCGATCAGTGCGGTTCTTTTCGTTCATGGACACAGGATTGCCCTGGAAAAGCCACTGCTCGTGAAGTTCGCGATTCTCTTCTGTGAAGTTCCAGTGAATTGGCGGAAGGTGTGAAGAGAATGTGCGAGAAAGACCCGCCGATGCATGACGCAGCGGAGAACGAGGTTCTGACGTCGGCGACGGCGCCTGGCCCGACGCGGTCGCGGTCCGGGTGTCGCCAGAGGTCGTCGTCCTCGAGCGAGGAGCCCTGTCGGTCGAGCTCACGCTGCGCCCCTTCTCGATCACAGTCCGGCGCGTCGGGCAGACGGCTGCTGCGCAACGCCGGCGCCTGGGTCGCCGAAGGCACGGTCCAGGATCACTTCGTCCAGTTCACCGAGGGGGTGATCGCCGGCCGAGGACCTGGCCCCCCACGAGCGCGCATCGCGTGCCCGGCTCGTGGTGGACGGGGACGGCGAGGACGGGTTGCCCGGGGACGGCGTCGAGCTTGACCGCGGTTCGAAGGTGGCAGGCCCGGGCGCCTGCGCGTCCTGCTTCCCGAGCCGACAGCTGCGACTGTTTGAGTTGACCGCGGAGGGGACGCCGCTGCGTCTGGCGCTCGATTGGGATCGCCGCTCGAACGAGCACTTCGTCGGCCTGGGCGTGCGCCACGGCACGGAGTTCGACCAGCGCGGCCGCACGGTTCAGCTGGGCGCGGACCGGCGCTACACGGGGCCCGACTGCCCGCCCGAGATGCTCGCGGCAGGGCGGCATCCCGCAGGGCGATTGCGCGCCCGTGCCGTGGATGCTGTCCAGCCGCGGCTACGGCGTGCTCGCGGTGACCGCTGCCAACGGCACGCGCTTCGACATGTCGAGCGACCGGACGTCGGTATCGACCCGGGCTACAGGCCGGACCGCTGCGGTTGGAGTTCCTGTGCGCGAGGACGCCGGCGGCGCGGCTGCGCGAGCTCTGCCGGCGAACCGGCTTCCCGATGGTGCTGCCGGAGTGGGGTTACGGCTTCTGGAAGAGCCGTGACGTCCACGAGGATCGTGAGGCGGTATTCGACGACCTCGACGGATTCCGCCGCTGCCGGATCCCGCTCGACGCGATCGTGCTCGACTCGCCGTGGGCGACCCAATACAACAGCTGGGAGTTCAACCCGCATCAGTTCCCGGAGGCGGAGGCGATGGTGCGGGCGCTGCGCGATGGCGGCGTGCGAACAGTCGTGTGGTGCACCCCGTGGGTGAACGTCGACTCCAGCGACGGCCAGATCGCGCCTCAGCCGGAGTCAGAGCGGCTGCATCGTGGTCCGGCGCCCAATTACGCCGAGGGCGCGGAAGCCGGCCACTTCGTCAGGACCGCGGAGGGGGAACCGTGGGTCGGACAGTGGTGGATGGGGAGCGGTTCGCTGGTGGATTTCACCAACCCCGGGGCCGAGCGATGGTGGCGCGAGCAGGTGAAGCGAGTGCTCGCGCTGGGCGTCGAAGGGGTCAAGGTCGACGACGGAGACGGCTTCTACGTGGGCGACGAGCTCCGATTCGCCGATGGCCGCAGCGGCGCCGAGGTCGGTTGGGAGAATCGGCGGGCTGCATCGGGATCGGTGCAACAGGCACTGGACGAGATCCATCCCGGCACGGGAGTGCTGTTCGGTCGCTCGGGCTGGACCGGCCAGCACGCGACCGGGCTCACCTGGGCCGCGGACCAGGCGTCGGATTTCTGGTCGCTGCGGGTGCTGGTGGTCGCGACGCTGGCGGCGGCCTGCAGCGGCATCTCCAACTGGTCGCACGATCTCGGCGGCTACCTCGGGCATCGGTTGGTCGAGCGCTGCCCGCCCGAACTGCTGATCCGCTGGCTGCAGTTCGGCTGCTTCACCCCGCTGATGCAGGCGCACGCGCGGATGCCGCAGGAGCCGTGGCACTACGGCGACCGGATGGTCGATACCTATCGCGCCTACGTCCTGCTGCACGAGCAGCTCGTGCCCTACGTTCGCGCCGCGGCGGCAACCGCGGCGCGAACGGGGCTGCCGATCATCCGGCCGCTGTGCCTGATCGATCCGGACGATGCCCGCGGCTGGGAGATCACCGACGCGTACGGCTACGGGCCTTCGCTGTGGGTCGCGCCGGTGCTCGACGAGGCGATTCGCGAGCGGGAGGTGGCGCTGCCGCGCGGCGAGTGGATCGAGACCTGGTCAGGGCGCCACGTGCAGGGTGGCGCGCGAGGTCGTGGCGCCCCGCGCCGGTCGAACAGATCCCGGTCTGGGTCCGGGCCGGGTCGATCGTCGTGACCTACCCCGCTGAGCACGTGGCCGACGGCCTGGGCGACGTTCCCGAGTCTGAGCGTCCGCTGGTGGCGACGCTCTGGGGGGAGCCGGTCGGCGAGCGGGCCGTGACGTGGCTGGCAGATGGCCTGCGCGTCCGCTGGCGAGCCGGCGAATGGTCGGCATCGGACCCCGCTCGCCGGGTCAGCTTCCGCTCTGTCCGCTGACCGGGGTTCACCGTACGTCGGACTCCCGACCGAGGGGCAGGCCCCTCGTTACCCTCCGCACCGTGCACATCGCCGACCTGACCGCCCCCGAGCAGCGGGTGCTTGGCTGTCTGATCGAGAAGCGCTTCACGACGCCCGACCAATACCCGCTGACGCTGAACGCTCTGCGGCTGGCGTGCAACCAGTCGACGAATCGGGATCCGGTCGTCGATTACGACGAGCGCACGGTCCGCGAGGCCGCCGACCGGCTGACGCAATACGGGGTGGCGCGCATGACCAGCGGCCACTCGAGTCGAGCGATCAAGTATCGGCACCTGGCCGAGGATGCGCTCGGCGTAAGCGCCGAGCAGCTGGCGGTCCTGTGCGTCCTGCTGCTGCGCGGCCCGCAGACGCCGGGTGAGCTCAAGCAGCGAACCGAGCGGATGAGCGCGTTCTCATCGCTGGAGTCCGTCGACGGGGTGCTGGCGACGCTGATCGACAGTGGATACGCGCACCGCCTGGCACGGCAGCCGGGCCAGAAGGAGGACCGCTTCGAGCAGCTGCTCGGAGGACGCGACGGCGCCGGCCCGCCGGCGCCGTCGGCGGCGGGGCAATTGACGAGCCCCGCCGCCGCAGACGGCGTCAGCCTGGAGAGACGCGTCGGCGTCCTCGAGGAGCAGGTGGCCCGGCTCGAGGCGGACCTGCGGGCCCTTCGCGAACTGCTCGACTGAGGGGCCGTCAGGTCGGGAGCGCGAGGCCGACGAGGTAGGTGGCGCCGCCGACGATGACCCCCGCGATCGTCATCTCAAAGCCGGCAGCCCACCAACTGCGGAGCGTGATCAGGGACTTGGCGGCGCCGATCAGGAAGTGAGCGATCAGCGAGATCACGGCGGCGATGACGATCGCGACGGTGCCCTGGGTGAAGATGAACGGCAGCACTGGGATCATCGCGCCCAGCCCGGTGGAGATGCCGGCGGCAATCGCAGCGCCCTTGGCGTTGCCGCTGTCGCCCATCCCCCCGAACTCCTCGGCAGCGAGGGCTCGGAGCATCGCGTCGGGCTGCTTGGCGAGCTGCGCGGCCATCGCGTCGGCCGTCTCCTCGTCGATGCCCTTGAGCTGGTAGAAGAGCGACAGCTCCTCCCTCTCCTCCTCGGGATGCTCGGCGATCTCACGGCGCTCGCGGTCGACGTTGGCGGCGGCGATCTCGGCTTCAGAGCGCTCGGCGAGGAACGCGCCGGTCGCCATCGACAACGAGGCCGCGATCGCCCCCGCTGCCCCGGCCGTGAGGACGAAGCTGGAACCGCCGGTTGCGCCGGAGACGCCGGCGACGATCCCGAACACCGACGCGAGGCCGTCGTTCGCGCCATAGATCGCGCTGCTGACCCACCCGCCGCCGGTTTGGTGCCACGCCTCGCGGCCGACGATCCTGTCGAGACGGAGCTTGGCGAGCTCCTGGGTCGGGCTCAGCGGCGGCTCGCTCGGCGGGGAGGCACCATTGCCCGAGCGGATGTCGTTCACAGCGAGCGAGTGGGAGCGCTCCTCCTTGCGGATGTCGTGCAGGAGGCGTGTCGGTGACCGGGTCCCCGGTCGAGCGCTTATAGAGGTCGTCGACCTCTTCGTCCTCCGCCGCCTCGCGCGCCGCCAGCAGCCTGTCGATCGGCGCGACCCGCGTCTGCAGCCGCATCCACAGCGACAGGCGGACAGACTCCGATTCGGGGATCTCGATCGAGAGCTCGCGCATCCGCTGCTCGAGCCGCTGGCGGTGGCTCCCCTCGGCGGCGGCCATCCGCCGCAGGATGTCGGCCTCGCGGTCGGGTAGACGTTGGGCGATCAGCTCGTAGCTGCGGCCCGCGATGATCTCGCCCCGCCAGGCCTTGAGCAGCCGCTCGCGGGCCTGCGGCGTGGCCGTGGACTCGAGGGTAGCCTCGTCGCTCACCGCGAGCCAGAATACCCGCGGGATCAGTTAGCTAATGGTCATCCTCGTCGGGCCAATGACCGTGTTCGGCGAGATAGATGCGAGCGGCGTTCTCCTTGTCGCGCTCGTCGTCGCCGCTGACCCCGAGGCGCCAAAGAAAGTTGATCAGCCAGATAGAGCTGCCCGCTCCGATGAACGCCATCGTCGCGTCGAAGCCGGTCACGTCGAAGCCTTCGATCGCCCCGATCGCGACTCCGATCAAGCAGACGATCAGCGGGAGCCAGCGACGCACGAACAGAGCCAGCCAGCTGTCGGGCAGGCGTGAACTGTGGGCGTCTAGTACAGACCGATGGTGTTCTGGAGTAGATGTAATCGCGTTCACCTGTCTACCGAACCGTCTGTTGCGGTTTGCCGATGCCTTGCACGGTAGCCGCCGCCACGCTCTCTGTCTGTCGGGAAAACCCGACAATCGCCGTGAGCGGCCGCGGCTACTGTGTCGACGGTGGAACCGTTGCGGGCGGTCGTCGCCGAGGATCAGGTGCTGTTGCGCGAGGGGATCGTCCGCTTGCTGCTCGAGAATGGCTTTGACGTCGTAGCTCAGGCGGGCGACGCCGACGACCTGCTGCGGAAGGTGGGCGCCCACCACCCGTCCGTCGTCATCACTGACGTGCAGATGCCGCCGGATGGCACGGATGACGGGCTCCGGGCGGCGATCAGGATCCGATCCGAACACCGCGAGACCGGAGTACTCGTGCTCTCGCAATTCCTCGACGAACGCTACGCCCTCGACCTGATCGGCGACGATGCCAGCGGCGTTGGCTACCTGCTGAAGGACCGTGTCGGAGACGTGCGCACATTCATCGACGCGGTCAGACGGGTCGCGGACGGCGGATCGGCGGTCGATCCCGCGGTCGTCGCGACGATGGTCGGACGCCGCCGGCGGCGGGATCCGCTCGAGGACCTGAGCCCGCGCGAGCGCGAGGTGCTGGCGCTGATGGCCGAGGGCAAGTCCAATACCGGGATAGCCGAGACCCTCCATGTCACCGTCGCGGCGGTCGAAAAGCACGCGACCAGGATCTTCGCGAAGCTCGACCTCGGGACCGAGCCCAGCGAGCATCGGCGCGTGATGGCCGTCCTCAGGCTGCTGCAGGCCTGAACTGCTCCTGAGACGGCGGGCGCGTAGGGAGGCGAGCCCGGACCACGGTGCCACCCCCGTCCGCATGATCGATCTCCAGGATCCCATCGAGCGCTGCCAGTCGGTCCTCGAGCCCCCGCAGGCCGCTGCCGCGCCGCGGGTCGGCGCCGCCGTGACCGTCGTCGACCACCTCCGCGAGCAGTTCCTCCGGGGAGTGCGGATTCCTGGCGAGACGGACCGACGCGGCGGCCGCGCCGGAGTGTTTGGCGACGTTTGTAAGCGCCTCGGCCACAAAGAAGTAGGCCGCGGCCTCGACCTGCGGATCGAAGCGCTCCTCGACCAGCTCGAGCTCGACCGGTATCGGCGCGCGGGCCGTCAGCGCCTCGACGGCGCCGCGCAGTCCGCGGTGCACCAGGACAGATGGCAAGATGCCGGCCGCGAGCTCGCGCAGATCCGCGATCGCGAGCCGCGTCTCGTCGAGCGCCTGTGCGATCAGCGCAGCCGTGTCCGGGGCTGGCGACGCCGCCGCCGCAAGCTGCAGCGCAATCGAGACGTTGACCAGATGCTGTTGAGCGCCATCGTGGAGATCGCGTCCGAGCCGACTCCGCTCCTCGAGGGTCGCGGCGACGATCCGCGCCCGGGATGCGCGCAGCTCCTCGGCGCGAGCACGCTCGGTTGCGGTCTCCCGCACCTGTGCCTGGGCGGCCAACAGTGCCGTCGTATCTCTGAAGACGACGACCGCTGCTGGACCATCGGGACCGGGCACCGGCGCCGACGAATACGAGACCGGCACGTGTTTGCCGTCGCGACGGATGAACCAGTCCTCGTCGACGCGGACGACCTCGTCGCTGGTGCGCGGTCGTAACAGCGGGCACTCGGCCTCGGGGAACGGCGTCCCGTCGGGGCGGGTGTGATGAATGGTCGCGTGGCTCGGACGGCCGAGCAGCTCCTGCTCCTCGTATCCGAGGATCGCGAGCGCCGCCGGGTTGGCGTAGAGAACGCGGCCGGCGTGATCGACGGCGTAGACCGCGTCGGCCACGTTCACCACCAGCGCCGCGAGCGCCTGCGCAGCGGTCGGATCGAGGCCGGCGTTGGTTCCGGTGTCACCCGCGACCATGGTGGGTGACCGTGATCCCAAGCCCGCCGGTGACCGTGACGGGTGCGGATTCGCCCCGCTCCAGCTCCCGCAACCGCGCGTAGAACGCCTGCGCCACGCGCCGGGCATGCGCCTTGGCGAGCTCCGCCCGCTCGCCTTCGAACAGCTCGTCGACCGTTTCGTCCCACAGCGCCAGCCACCGCTGGAAGTGCCCCGCACGCAGCTGGACCCGCTCGTTCAATTCGGCGTGGGGACGGAAGGCGCCGCCGGAGTAGGTCCGGGCCTCGAGCAGCACCGTCTCCCAGAAGGACGCGATTCGCGGCACGTGAGCTTCGAGGTCTAGCTCGGCGACGTCCGTGAAGATGAAGCCGATGATCGGGTCGACGAGGGCCCTGCCGTAGAAGGCCCTGACGAGCCGCTCGCAATCGGCGCGGTTGGTGATGTCATGCCTGGGCTCGAGCATCGCACGGGGCTCAGTCGCTCGACCGGGTTCGGCCCTTGTCCTCGCGCTCGACCATCACCGAGGTCGCCTTGACGATCGCCGTCGCGCGAACGCCGGGCACGAGGCCGAGTTCATCGACCGAGTCGCGCGTAATCGCCGCCGTCACCAGGAACGGCCCCGCCTCGATCTCGACGAGTCCCATCACGCCGTCGGTCTCGACCGACCGAACCACCCCGGCGAATCGGTTGCGCGCGGAGTGACTGGTTCCGGTCTGATGGCGGGGCGGACGGGTCAGCAGCCTCTCCACCTCGGAGGCCGACACGAGCCGGCGGTTGCGCTCATCCCGCGTGGTCGTGATCCGGCCGGCGCGGTCCCAGCGCCGCAGCGTGTCGACGCTGATTCCAAGCGCGGCCGCGGCCTCGCCGAGCGACAGGTTCTGAGTCATATCGCCAACATTAACGTCACGAGCGCTGTTAGCCCTTCGGAATGCCTTCAACCGTCTGACCTGAGCAATCCGGAGAGCTCAGCGCTGGCGCAGCGGTAGGAACGAAACCTCGGCCCCGGGCTGCAGCTGGCCGGTGCCGGCCGGAATCCTGGCGAGCGCGTCGCCCTGAGCGGTGATCGCGATCTGGTGAGACTGCTGATCGCGAAGCGGTTCGAGTACGGCGAGCCCGGCCACGTTCCGGGTGCGGACACGGATGAAGTCGTCACGCTCCGGGTTCCGGAGCACGTTCGTCGCGAGTGTCCCTCTTTCCAGCTCGGGCGCCGCGTCGCGAGCGCCCTGAAGGGCTAGCAGCGCCGGCCTCACGAACAGCTCGAAGCAGACGAGGGTTGAGACCGGGTTGCCCGGGAGGCCGAATACGAGCGTGTCACCGCGGACGCCGAAGCTCACCGGCTTGCCGGGCCGCACCGCGACGCGCCAGAACACCTCCTCGACCCCCAGCTGACGCGCGGCGTCACGGACGAGATCGTGGGCTCCGACCGAGACACCCCCGGAGCTGATCACGACGTCGCGCTCCAGCGCGCTTCTCAGCGCGGCCAGGTGGGCCTCGGTCGTGTCGGCGGCCGGGGCAATCGGCTCGACCAGAGCGCTCGAGCTGCGCAGTGCGGCGCGCAGCATCGGTCCGTTGGAGTCGAAGATCTCCCCCGGTTGCAGGACGGCGCCGGCCGGCCGGAGCTCGCTGCCAGTCGCCAGGACGGCTACTCGAGGTCGGCGGCGACAGGGAACGGCGCTCAAACCCACGGCCGCGAGCGCGCCGATCTGCGCGGCACCGATTCGCGTCCCGCCGGCCAATAGCTCGTCGCCGCGCCGGATGTCGCTGCCGGCATAGCGAACGCACGCTTCCAGGGAGACAGCCGCTCCGATCTCGAGTTGATCGCCGTCGACGATCACGTCCTCGATCGGAACGATCGCGTCGGCGCCGCTTGGCAGGACCGCCCCGGTAGAGATCGCGACCGCCTGACCGGACTGCACGGAGCCGGCGAACGGCGCACCGGCGGCCGACTCACCGACAATCGACAGGCGGCCCGGCGTGTCGGACGCGCGTAGCGCATAGCCGTCCATGGCCGAGTTGTCGAATCTCGGCAGGTCAACCGGAGCGTCGACCCGGCTGGCGAGGAAGCGGCCGTCAGCGTCGTCGAGCGGAACGGACTCTTCAACGAGCGGCTTGACATGCTCGGCGATCAGCTCGAGCGCCTGAGAGATCGAAATCGGGTCGTTCAAAATCGTCTCCATTCGGGCACAATGTCCTAGATGGTCCCATTACAGCGTGCAGAGCCGGTCCGGGCCCGCGAACCGCTCGTCGACGGACACGGACGGTTGATCGGCGATCTCCGCGTGTCGGTGACCGACCGCTGCAACTTCCGCTGCCAATACTGCATGCCCTCGGACGGCCTACCGTGGCTGGAACGCGCGGCGATTCTGCGCTTCGAGGAGATCGAGCGGATCGTCGCGCTGCTCGCCTCGATGGGCGTTCGTGACCTGCGGTTGACGGGCGGCGAACCGCTGGTGCGGCGTGACTTCCCGCGGCTGGTGGCGATGCTCGCTCCCCACGTCGATGACCTGTCGTTGACGACCAACGGCTACCTGCTCGAGCGCGATGCGGCGGCACTCGTCTCCGCCGGGGTCAACCGGTTCAACGTTTCGATCGACTCGCTGCAACGCGACCGGTTCTTCGCGATGGCCCGCCGCGATGCACTGCCACAGGTGCTCCGCGGGCTCGAGGCCCTGGGGCGGTTTCCGCAGATCGGACCGATCAAGGTCAACGCCGTCGCGATCAGGGGCTTCACCGAGCAGGAGGTGCTCCCGTTCGTGCGGTTCGCGCGCGAGCATCCCTACGAGGTGCGGTTCATCGAGTACATGCCGCTCGACGGCGACCGTGCGTGGACCGCAGACCAGGTCCTGACCGGCGATGAGATCCGGGCACTGATCGACGCTTGGTGCCCGCTCGAGGAGGAGCCGAGGGATCCACACGCTACCGCCCGCCTCTTCCGCTTCGCTGACGGCCGCGGACAGATCGGGTTCATCAACCCCGTCTCAGAGCCCTTCTGCGCCGACTGCAACCGAGTCCGGCTCACCGCGGACGGCAACCTGCGCACCTGTCTGTTCAGCCTCCGTGAGACCGACCTGCGCGGGCCGCTGCGGGACGGAGCCTCCGACGGCGAGCTGGAGGAGATCGTCCGCGCCGCCGTCTGGCGCAAGGAACTCAAGCACCACGTCGGAGACGCGGGGTTCGTCCAGCCTGACCGAACGATGAGCGCGATCGGCGGCTGAGGCGCCGAGCGCCTTTTGCTCCAGAAGGACCGGCTTCGAACGCGACCTTGGCGCGCGCTACACCGAACGTTAGGCTCGGCGAGTCGGCGCCAACCGACCAGGGCGGTGCTGACGCGTTTGCCCTTTCGCCGCTCTAGCTGCAGACGAAAGGGGAATGGGGAGAGATCGGAGGGAATCGATGGTTAAGCGGACTCGTCTCGCGGGCATGCTGGCGGTGCTCGCGTGTTTCGTTGTCTTTGCCGTAGGTGTCGTGTCCAACTCGTCAGCCGCCGGCGGCGGTCTTGGCTCCGGCGCCGTGACGAATTACCTGAAGTACGTCGGGGGTAAGGCCGGCAAGGCCAACCCGAAGCTGTCGCCGGTGCAGGTCGGCTTCTTCAACCAGCAGGGCGGCGCGGTGGTGATCGGCGCCGACGCGACGGTCGGCGCGCAAATGGCCGTCAATTACGCAAACAAGGACCTCGGGGGCATCGCGGGCCACCCGATCAAGCTCGTCACCTGCTTCATCAAGACCTCCGAACAGGAAGGCACCACCTGTGGCCAGCAGTTCCGGGCCAACAAGAACATCGACGTGATCGATGAGGGTGGTGTCGGCGTAGGCGTCGACACGCTTTTCTCGGCGCTAGCCGGCACCAAGCCGGTGATCGCCAGTGTGGCGGTGACGAACGTCGATGCAACGCAGAAGAACGGCGTGATCCTATTCGGAGACGGCCTGCACGTGCTCGCTCCGTACGGTACGTATGCCAAGCAGGTTCTGCACGCCAAGACGGCCGCGGTCGTGTATGAGAACGAGCCGGGCATCGGCCCAAACGCTCAGGCATGGATTAAGGCGCTCCAGCAGGAGGGGATCGCGGTCAAGTCGGTCGCCTACGACCCGACCCAGACCGACCTCACCGGGCCGCTAACCAGCGCCGGTGCGGCTACCGCGGACATCGTTATCCCGGGCACCGACGCGAACGGCTGCGTCAACATGGCCAATGCCCTAAAGCAGATCGGCGTCACGAACCCCAAGAAGATCGTCGCCAACCCGCTGTGCCTCAACGCACAGGTCATCCAGGCCCTCGGCGACTTCCCACAGTGGACGTACGGCATCGCGAGTTCGCTATATGGCGATTCGACAGATCCCGGCCTCGCTCCTTATGGGAAGGTCATGAAGGAGTTCAAGAACACCAAGAACGCCGCGGACCCGTGGAACATCGCCAACTTCGGCTCGATGCTGAGCACGATCCGGTTCCTCAACACGGCCGCAAAGGCGCACAACGGCAACGTGGCGAAGATCACGCCGGCGCAGGTGTTGAGGATCGCCAAGGCGTTCAAGGGCCCGCAGGCCCTCGGCGCCCCGTCGCTGGATTGCGGTGCGCTCAAGGGTGCCCCCGCGGTCTGCAACCAGCGCGCACAGTTCTTCACCTATATGGGGAAGGGCGTGTTCAACAAATCGGCCTCATGGCTGCAGCCGCCAAAGTGAGCCGGTAGTCCGTAAGGGAGGCCCTGACTGGCGTCCCTGAGCATCTGATGGGGCCGGAGGCCATCCGCAATGGCCTCCGGCCCCATGGTGCGATTGCTCGTCATCGTCGCGCGCCCTAAGAGCTAGATGGAAGCGATCCTGCTGCAAATTCTGTTCGCCCTCGGCTCGGGGGCGCTGATCGCCGGCCTCGCCGTCGGCATCGTGCTGACCTACCGCGGCTCGGGCGTCATCAACCTCGCGATCGGCGGGTACGCGATGCTCGCCGGCTACGCCTTCTGGGCTTTCAACACCAACCAGCTCGGGTTCACCGTCTCAAAGTGGCCGGCGCTCGTTTTGGCACTGGTGTTCGTGATGGCGGTGGCCGCGCTCGCCGAGATCATCATCTTCCAGCCGCTACGAAACTCGCCGCCGCTCGCCAAGCTCGTCGCCTCGCTGGGCTTGCTGCTGACGATGCAGGCGTCGATGCTGCTCGCGTTCGGCACGCTGCCGCAGGCCGAGCCACAGGTGCTGACCCAGAAGACGGTCGCGATGCTCGGCGCTGTAGTTCCCACGAACAGGTTCATCATCGCTGGGATCGTGATCGTGGCGACCGTGATCCTGGCCGCCACGTACCGGTGGACGAGCTTCGGCCTCGCGACCCGCGCGGCGTCCGAGAACGAGGTCTCCGGCATGTTGCGCGGCCTGTCGCCACGGCGACTGGGGATGGCCAACGCGGTGATCGCGGCGCTGCTCGCGGGGATCGTCGGGATCGTCGCCGCGGCGATCACCGAGCTCGACTCGAGCACGCTGCCGCTTCAGGTGATCCCGGCTCTGGCTGCTGCCATGCTGGCCGGCCTGTCTTCGCTCGGACTGGCGTGCTTGGCGGGTTTCGGGATCGGCGTGCTGTATGGCCTGGTCACCTACGCCTCGGGGCAGTCGTGGTTCCCGCAGTCGAGTGGGGTGGCGATCCCAGGCGTCACGGATGTGATCGTATTCCTGCTCGTGGTGCTGGCGATGTTCGTGCGCGGCGCCAAGCTTCCGGGCCGCGGCCAATTGATCGAACGGGGCCTGCCGGAGGTGCCCAAGCCGAAACACCTCATGGAAATCGCAGCACCGCTCACCCTGGTGGCCGCGATTGCGCTGGTGGTCCTGCCGTTTGACTTCCGCCAGGCCGAGGTCAACTCGATCATCGGGGTCGTGATGGCGCTGTCGCTGGTCGTGATCACCGGCTTTGTAGGGCAGATCTCGGTTCTTCAGTTGAGCCTCGCCGGCGTGGCCGGTTTCGTTATCTCGCGGTTGGCGCACGACCTCGGGGTGCCGTTCCCGGTCGCGCCGCTGGCCGGCGTCGTCGGAGCGGTGCTGCTCGGGCTGCTAATGGCCGCCTCCGCGCTGCGCGTGCGAGGTGTGAGCCTGGTGATCGTCACGCTCGCCGCGGCCCAGGCGATCTCGAATTTCTACTTCGCCAACCCGAGCTTCGGCGCCGGCACCAGCGGGTCGCCGGTGCCGGAGCCCCACATCTTCGGCCTCGACGTCGGTACCCAGTCGGCGTTCCGCGGCCTCGACGGCAACATCCCGAGCCCGGTCTTCGGCTGGTTCGCGCTTGCCACTGCGGTCGGGCTCTGCCTAATGGTGGGATACATGCGCCGCGGCGGCTTCGGGCGGCGCATGCTGGCGGTGCGCTCGAACGAGCGCGCATCCGCTGCGGCAGCGATCAACCCGCGCAACGTGAAGCTGGTCGCGTTCGGCGTCAGCGCGCTGATCGCCGGCACCGCCGGCAGCCTCTACGCCTACAACTTCGGCGCGGTCTCACCCGATCAGTTCGACGTGTTCACGGCGCTGAGCCTGATCGCGTTCGCATACGCGGGCGGAATCACTCTGATCTCCGGAGCTGTGTTCGCGGGGCTGATCTCGACCCAGGCGCTGTTCCCCTACGCGCTGGACAAGTGGTTCGGGCTGAGCGGGAACTGGTTCCTGCTGTTTGGAGGCGTGATCCTGATCGTCACGCTGCTGCAGAACCCCGAGGGGGTGATGGGCGCGATCTACAAGAAGCGCCATCGTAGGCAGCCTGTCGTCGCGCCGACGGACCGTGAGGCTGCGGGGGCGGAGCACCGGAAGGCGCCGACACCCGCGCGGCGTGAGCCTCGGCCGGCGCGTCCGTCCGGGCCGCCGGTGTTGGCGACTGAGGGACTGTCGGTCGATTTCCACGGTGTCCACGCGTTGCGCGAGGTCAGCTTCGAGATCGGCGAGGGTGAGCTCGTTGGCCTGATCGGGCCCAACGGCGCCGGCAAGACGACGTTCGTGGACGCGGTCACCGGCTTCGTCGGTTCGCGTGGTCGGGTGACGCTCGATGGGAGGGACCTGGACCGCCGGCCGCCACATGAACGCGCCGCTCTTGGCCTCGCCCGCACATGGCAGAGCGGCGATCTGTTCGACGATCTGCTCGTTGAGGAGAACCTCGCCGTGGCCCAGGACCGATCGCCGGCGTGGAGGATCGCGTTTCGCGACCGCGCCGACGGGCAGGCGATTGCGGACGCGCTCGCACTGTTCGAGCTTGGTTGGGCCGCAAAGGCCAGCCCCGCCGACCTGTCCCAGGGGCATCGGAAGCTGATCGGCGTTGCTCGCGCGCTGGCCGCCAGGCCACGCCTACTGCTCCTCGACGAGCCGGCTGCCGGGCTCGACACGACCGAAAGCCAGGCGCTCGGCGGGCACCTCCGCGCGATCGCCGATCGAGGCCAGTCGACGCTCCTGATCGACCATGACATGGGGCTCGTGCTGAGCATCTGTGACCGCGTCGTCGTACTCGAGTTCGGCGAGCTGATCGCCGACGGCGCGCCCGAGATGGTGCGGCGCGACCCACGGGTCGTCGCGGCGTATCTGGGAGGGGCCGAGGTCGAGCTCGCGGCCGCCGCGCCCAGGGTCGAGGATCCGCGTCCCGAGGGAGCGATAGGTGGATGAACCGCAGGGCAATCAGGTGAGCGTGTCCCCGATCCTCGAGCTTTCCGACCTCAGCGCGGGCTACGACAACGTCCCCGTCGTCCGCGAGCTGTCGCTGTCGGCGGCTGCCGGCGAAGTCGTTGCGCTGCTTGGTGCCAACGGCGCCGGCAAGACGACCACTTTGCGCGCGATCTCCGGGCTCGTGCGCGTGTCCTCGGGCACCGTGCGTCTCGACGGGGTTGACCTCGACGGAGTCTCCCCGACTGGCCGAGCGCGCGCCGGGATCGCGCACGTCCCCGAGGGCCGCGGGATCTTCTACGGATTGACCGTCGATGAGCACTTCCGAGTCGGGCTGCGGCCGACGCGCGCGCAGATCGACGAGGCGCTCGAATACTTTCCGGCGCTGACCAAGCTGCAGAACCGACGTGCCGGACTGCTGTCAGGCGGCGAGCAGCAGATGCTGGCGATCGCGTGCGCGCTGATCCAGACGCCGAAGGTGCTGCTGCTCGACGAGCTGAGCCTGGGACTGGCACCGGTCATCGTCGAGCGGCTGCTGCCAGTCGTGCGCGATTTCGCTACCGCTCGCCAAGTCGCGGTGGTGCTCGTCGAGCAGCACGTACGGCTCGGCCTCGACATCGCCGACCGCGCCTATGTGCTTGCCCACGGTGACCTGATGGCGTCGGGGTCGGCCGAGGAGCTGCGCAATGACACCGACCGGCTCGTCGCGAGCTATCTCGGCGAGACGCCCGCCGTCGGCTGACGCGCACGTCGATCGATCAGGGCGGCCACCGAGAGGCGCCAGTGGGCCAGCGCGTTTTGCAGAATCTCAATCGATTGACTGGCTGTAATTCGACCAAATTAGTTGAGAACTCGCCGGTTCGTGCATACTCCCGGTTGCCCGGATCTGGCACGACCAGCCCATCCGGCTGCTCTCTACGTGGACGGATGCTGGAGAAACCACTCTGTCTTGCCCACAATGCGACCTGAGTTACTTAACATTCTCACCCCGTTGCTAGCAGGGGCCCCTGCGGTGACCAGATGATCTTCCGGCAGATTCTGCACGAGGATCTTGGTTGTGCGTCCTACCTGATCGGGGATGAGCACACGCAGGTCGCGGCGGTCGTCGATCCGCGTTTTGAGATCGATGAGTATTTGGGTTTGGCTCGGTACATCGGAGTTCGAATCGAGCACGTGTTCGAGACCCACAACCATGCGGATCACGTGTCCGGTCATGGGCGGTTGGCGGCGGCGACGGACGCGAGGATCCACGTACACAGGCTGGTAGCTCCGGAGTTCGAGCACGAGCCGTTTGACCACGGCGACGAGTGGTCGCTCGGGACTCTTCGGATCAAGGCCCTGCACACGCCGGGACATCGTCCGGAGCACACGGCGTTTCTGTTGACCGACACGCGCCGGGGGGCGGACCCATGGGCCGTCCTGACGGGCGATTCGCTGTTCGTCGGGGACGTCGCCAGGCCCGATCTGGCGGTCGACAAGTCTGAGGGCGCGCGCGGGATCTTCCGCTCGCTGCGCGATCAGCTGTTGTCGTTGCCGGACCACATCGAGGTCTGGCCGGGTCATTTGGGCGGCTCGATGTGCGGCGGCCCCGGACTCGACATGAAGGTCGCCTCGACGATCGGTTTTGAGCGGGCTCACAACCCGCTCCTGCAGATCTCCAAGGAGTCCGAGTTCGTCGCCGAGGCGATCGCCAACCTCGGCGCTCAGCCGCCGAACTTCCACACGATCGTCGATCTCAACCACGGCCCTCTGCTGACCGACGGAGTGGAACTGCCACGGCTGTTCCCGGGCCAGCTGCTGCACCGTGTACAGGATGGCGCGCTCGTGGTCGACGTTCGCACCGAGTTGCAGTTCGCCGAGGCGCATGTGCCGGGAGCGATCTCGGTGCCGGTTCACCGTGGCGGGTTCGGTACCAAGCTCGCTTGGCTGGCGGCCGACGCGGACGAGCTCGTCTTCGTCGGGCGCGACGACGAGGACGGGCGCCGCGCCGGCAGTCTGGCCGCCGCCGTCGGGCTCGGGCGCTCGGCACAGCGCGGGGGCCTGCTCGCGGGCGGGATGACGAGCTGGACGGCTGAAAACCATCGGGTCGCGCGGCTCGAGCGCCTGTCGGTCGAGAAGCTCGGTGCTTTTCTCGACGTCCAGCCCAGCACGCAGGTGTTGGACGTCCGCGAGCTCTCTGAATGGCGTGCCAGCCACATCTTGGGATCGATCTGCGTTCCGTGGCACGAGATCACCGCGATCCCCGATGACCTCGACCCGGCGCGCCCGATCGCGGTGATCTGCGCGTCGGGCCAGCGCGCGGGAGTCGCAGCGAGCCTGTTACAGCGGCTCGGGGCCCGCGGGGTGATCCACGTCACCGACGGTGGCGTGCCCAAATGGGCAGAGCTCGGCGGGCCGATCAGCGGAGCCGACGAGGCCGGCGCCCGTACATTCGCCTGAACAACGTCGAGATGACGACGATTCATGACTGCTTGGATGTAGGCGGGAGGCCGGCAACTGCAGCAGTCGCAGCTACAGGACGCCGTCGTGGTACCTGATGGAGCTAGGGGGACTCGAACCCCCGACCTCCTGGGTGCGATCCAGGCGCTCTCCCAACTGAGCTATAGCCCCGGGCTGCGGCGACAGCCGCTTGGTCTGGCCAGTGTACCCGCGCCGACGGAGTCGCCGCCCGGCTGCCCAGTCGTCGTCATCGTGAACGGCTATTTGCAGCGGTGCGAATGCGCACAGACGTGAGTACGCTTTGCCTCGATGGGTGTATTGGACGACGCGATCCGCGAGCATCTTGACCTGAAGCGCCGCAGCGGCGGTGATCCCGCTGAGATCGAACGTCTCGAGCGCGAGGCACTCGGACCTGTACGGCGGGACCCGACCGCGTCGACGGCCACAGCGACCGCGGTCGCCTCGGCTGCGTCCGAATACGACCTGGATGACCAGATCGATGAGCCCGGCGATGTTCCCCGCGCGGAGATCGTCGGTGTACCCGCCGAGCGCCCGCCCAAGCGCCGCGGCTTCCTTCACCGTTGGGGGTCGTCGCCGACATCCGATCGAGCCGCCGACGTCGAGCACGACGAGCCGGACTTCGACCCGCTGGAGCAGCCGACGTCGTTGTACGACGCCGCCAGTGATGATCTGCACGAGCCGCCGCCTCGGAGCACCGCCGGTGAACACGACGAGAGTCCGTCAGGGGGTGCGCCCGAGCCGGTCAACCGCGCTTCGCCGATGGACGACGCCACCGTCGAGCACGAAGCCGCTCATGGCTTCGACGACGATGACAAGCACCGCGCGTTCGAGGAGGAGCCCGAGGTCGCCGATGACGACGATGTCCTCGAGGAGACGCCTGAGTTCCTACAGGACACCCCGGACCATGACCGACTGTGGTTCGAGCAACGCCCGCCGAAGGACTTCGACTTCGACGAATGATGCCGGGCGGCGCAGCCGCCTAACCTGGTCTTGTCCGGGGCGGCCGGAGCACCCGGTTAAACTCGATGCGCTGGGGCCATAGCTCAGCTGGGAGAGCGCCTGCTTTGCACGCAGGAGGTCACCGGTTCGATCCCGGTTGGCTCCATCTAGCTCATGTCGCATATACGACGCTTCGACCACGTCGGCATCACCGTCGCGGACCTTGACACGGTGACGGCGTTTTTCGTCGGGTTAGGCCTCGAGGTCGAGGGCCGGACGTTCGTAGAGGGAGAGTTCGTGGACACCGTCATCGGCATCCCCGGCTCCCGCAGTCACATCGTCATGCTGCGGCCGCCCGAGGGAGGTACTGGGCTGGAGCTGTCGAGCTTCGTCCAGCCAGAACACGAGCCAGGGTCGCCCACCGCCATGGCCAACGAACTGGGGCTGCGGAACGTGTCATTCGAAGTCGACGACTTGCAGGCGATGGTCGACCGGCTGGCTGCGGACGGCTACGGTCTGGTCGGCGGCATCGGTCAACACGAGAACATCTGGCGCATGGCCTACGTTCGAGGGCCGGAGGGGATCATCGTTTCCCTGGCTGAGCGGATCGGCTGAGAGGCCGGGGCGGTCACGTCACCGTTGGCGCCGTGCCAGGCCCCGGCTGGCCGGCTAAGAACCCGGCGAGGTCAGTCACGACCTCGCGGGCGTCGTCATCGATTCCGTGGATGAATGTCGACTTACGCCGCCTCAACACGGGCAGTCCGAGCGCGTACAGCCCAGGACTCCCGGTAACGATGCCGCCGTCGTGCCGAAGCTGGCCCTTGGCGTCGACGACCGGAACGTCGAGCCAGCGATAGTCAGGTCGGAATCCGGTCGCCCACAGAATCGTCCGGATCTCGCCACTGCGGAGATCGAGTTGCAGGCGCGGCGATGCGGGCAGACGTGTCGGCGCCGCGCGCTCACCGGCGGTGACGTCGGCACTCATCCCGGCGCTCGACGCCCAGTCATCGAAGGTGTCGAGCAGGCGCCAGAGCTTCAGGTCAGCGAGCGAACAGACGTTGCGCAGTCCGCCGGAGAACAGCGCACGGCCGTCGCGTACGGCCGCCAGGCGACCAACCAACTCGACGCCCAGTTCGCTTAGCGCGTTGAGATCGAGCGCGGTTCGTTTGGTGGTTCCGACGAGCTGCGGAGACGGCAGCCGACGCGCCCTCGTGAGATCCTCAATCTCGTCATAGCGCTGATCCCAGATTCCGGAGGCGTGCATCCACCACAGAATGTCCCGGTTTCGATAGGTGCGCGGTAGTCGGACGTGCTCACCGGTCGAGAGGATCACGTGTCGGCCCGAGAGTTGCAGCTCGGCCGCGAGTTGCACGCCGGTCGCGGACCCCCCGACAACGAGCACGCCACCGTCCTGAACCCGCTCGGGGCCGCGGTATTCAGCCGGCGTCAGGTGCTCGACACCTGCTGGGACCGCTTCTGCAAGTCCGGGTACCGCCGGCAGATTGCAGGCCCCCGTCGCCAGGATCACGGTACGCGACCGAAGCGTGCCTTGGGTTGTAATCAAGTCGTAGCGATCGGCGGCACGGCGTACCGAGACGACGTTCGTCTCAGCTCGGACAGGTGCCCGAACGAAAACCGCGAAGCGGCTGATCAGATCGACCACGTCGGCGCTCGTCATGTAGCCGTCCGGATCCGGGCCCCGGTAGGGAAAGTCCGGGAGCCGGCTGAGCCAGTTCGGCGTGAGCAGCCGCAGCGAGTCCCAGCGCTCGGTGCTCCACGAATTCGCGACATCGCCTCGTTCGAGCACGATGTGCTCGATTGAACGTTCGCTGAGAAAGTGGCTGGCAGCGAGTCCAGCGTGCCCGGCGCCGATAACGACGGTGGTTACGCGCTCGATGGCGTGACCTCAGACGACGGCGACAGTGACCTCTGTCGGATTGGTGAGCGCGTCGAATACAGCCGAGCGCTTCTGCGACTGTGCGACGAGCGCCTCGATCTCCTCTTTGGACGCATCGGCGTCGATGGTGAACGTCACCCTGATGTCGTTGAAGCCGTTGCGCACGTCGCTGTCGACCCCCAGCATCCCTCGGATATCGTGGCCGCCCTCAACCGTGGACTGCACCGAGCGCAGCTGGATTCCTCGATTCTGTGCAACCGACGCCACGCCCGCCGTCAAGCAGCTCGCGAGGCCCACCAAGAGGTATTCGATCGGAGTGATCCCGTTATCCTCGGCGGCGAAGACCTCCGGATGATCGGCGTCGAAGACCGCCTCTGACTTGTGGCTATGTTCCTCGCCCAAGCCGAAGAAGTTGTGGATCGACGTCGTGCTATGGACGCCGTTTTGCCATTGCGAGGATGCTCGCCACGTGAACTGCGCCGCCTCCGGCGCGCTCGCCAGGGCTCCACGAGCGTCGAGCAACGCTTGGACGTTGACCCCGTTGTCGATAGTCGCCATTTCCCCCATTCCGTCCCTTCGCGAATATTCTTGCTTCTCGATAGAGAGCGTGGACATTACAGGACCATGGACAATGCAGAGATGTTTTCCCCGACGGCGCCCGCGTCGGCAATCAGCGCCGGCTCGGTCGGCACGGTCGAGACGCGATACGTCGATCTGCCGAACGCGGTGAGCCTCGACTGCGGACGCGAGCTGAGCTCGATTCGCGTGGCTTATGAGACCTATGGCGAGCTCTCACGGGACCGTGACAACGCGATCATGGTCTGCCACGCGCTGAGCGGCGACGCCCACGCCGCCGGGGTTTCCAGGACGGCGGTGGCTCAGAGCACTCGCGACGGGTTTGCCGCGGACGATCGGGACGGTACGAGCGGCAAGGCCCTCGGCTGGTGGGACGGGATGATCGGCCCCGGCAAGGCGTTCGACACGGACCGGTACTTCGTGATCTCGACAAACCTGCTTGGCGGCTGCCGCGGGACCACGGGGCCGTCCTCGCCTGATCCAACCATCGGGACGCCCTACGGCTTGAACTTCCCGGTGATCACGGTCGCCGACATGGTCAGGACCGAGCGAGCATTCCTCGACGAGCTCGGAATCGAGCGGCTCGCCGCGGTGGCCGGCGGTTCCCTGGGCGGAATGCAGGCGTTCGAGTGGGCGATCATGTTCCCTGACCAGGTGGATGCAGTCGTCGCAATCGCCAGCACGCACGCTCTTCACCCCCAGGGCGTCGCCTGGAACGCGATCGCCCGCGAGGCGATCATGCGCGATCCTGCGTGGCAAGGCGGGCACTACTACGGCACGAGCGAGGATCCGAGCGCCGGGATGGGGATCGCGCGAATGATCGGGCACATCACGTACCTGTCTGCTCTGGCGCTGCGTGACAAGTTCGGCCGCCGACTGCAGTTTGCCGATGACCTTCGATACACGGTCGTCGAGCCAGAGTTCGAGGTCGAGAGCTATCTCCGCCACCAGGCCGACACATTCGTCAGACGGTTCGACGCCAACACGTACCTCTACACCTCCCGAGCCTTGACCTATTTCGACCTCGCGCGTGAGCACGGCGGTGGATCGCTGACCCGAGCTCTGGCGGATGTTCAGGCACGAACGCTGTTGATCGCGTTCAGCTCCGACTGGCTGTATCCGCCATCAGGGTCGGAAGAGATCGCAGATGCACTGCACGCGCTGGACAAACCAGCCGAGATCCATGTCATCGACGCCCCCTACGGACACGACTGCTTTTTGCTCGAAGAGGCGCGACAGACGCCGATCATCCGCCGCTTTCTGGAGGCAAGCTGATGACGACTGAGCGGCTGGAGGAAGGTCGGGAGTTCGGCTTCGAGACGCGGCAGCTCCATGCGGGACAACGCCCGGATCCGAACACGGGAGCGCGAGCGGTGCCGATCTTCCAGACAACGAGCTACGTGTTCGAGGACCCAGAATCGGCCGCCGCCTATTTCAACCTTCAGGAGTACGGAAACACCTACTCCCGGATCATGAACCCGACGGTAGCGGTGTTCGAGGAGCGGATCGGAAACCTCGAGGGCGGGGCAGGGGCAGTGGCATTCGCCAGTGGAATCGCCGCTCAGGCAGCAGTGCTGTTCACGGTGCTGACGCCGGGCGACCACATCGTCGCGTCCTCAGCGCTCTATGGCGGGACGGTCAACCAACTCAAGCACCTGGCCAGCAAGCTGAACCTGGAGCTCACCTGGGTCGATCCTGACCATTCCGAGGCTTGGCGAGGCGCGGTGCGCCCAAACACCAAGGCGTTTTTCGCCGAGACGATCGGCAACCCGGGCGGGAACGTGCTCGACATCGAGGCGACAGCATCCGTTGCGCATGAGCATGGGGTGCCGCTGATCGTCGACAACACGTTCGCCACCCCGTATCTGTGCCGCCCGCTCGAATGGGGAGCCGATATCGTCGTCCACTCGGCGACCAAGTTCATCGGCGGACACGGGACCAGCATTGGCGGGGTCGTCGTCGAAGCTGGGACCTTCAACTGGTCGAATGGGCGGTTTCCGGTCATCGCAGACCCATCGCCGGCATACCACGGTCTGCAATTCCACGAAACCTTCGGGACCTACGGATTTCTGATGAAACTCAGGGCCGAAACGCTACGCGACCTCGGCGCTGCGCTCGCGCCCTTGAATGCGTTTCTGTTCCTCCAGGGCTTGGAGACGCTCTCGTTACGAATGGAGCGTCACGTCGAGAACGCACTGGCCGTCGCGGAGTTCCTCGAGGCGCACCAGCTTGCCTCGAACGTCACCTATCCTGCTCTGCCCGGCAGCAGATACAAACCCCTGGTCGACAAATATCTGCCACGCGGTGCCGGCGCGGTGCTCTCATTTGACTGTGCAGGCGGACGGGCCGGCGGCCAGGAACTGATCCGCGGGGTTACGCTCTGGTCCCACCTCGCCAACGTGGGCGACGCCAAGAGTCTGATCATCCACCCCGCTAGCACGACCCATCGTCAGCTCAGCGATACCGAACTGACGGCGGCTGGGGTGGGGCCTGGGACGATCCGACTGTCCGTCGGTACCGAGTCCGTCGAAGATCTCATCTGGGATTTGGAGCAGGGGTTGGAGCGCGCGCGATGATCGAGCTCCAGCGATATCAGGACCCGTTCACGATCCAGCATGTGCTCCACGGGGCGAGCACAATCGCAATCGTCGGCCTGTCGGGCAACGAGCTTCGACCCAGCAACTTCGTCGGGTTCTACCTCAAGCGGCACGGGTACAAGGTGATCCCGGTAAATCCTCGCGAGACCGAGATCCTGGGCGAGGCAAGCTATCCGAGCCTCCTCGACGTTCCCGCCGCAATCGACGTCGTAAACGTGTTCCGCGCGCCTGAAGCGCTGCCGGAAATCGCCCGCGACGCGGTCGCCATCAAGGCCGGCGCCCTCTGGTGCCAGTTCGGGGTGATCAACGCCGACGGCGCTCAGATCGCGGAGACCGGCGGCCTCACCGTCGTCATGGATCGTTGCTTGAAGGTCGAACATGCACGGTACGTTGGTCGGATGCATTGGCTGGGCTTCAACACCGGACGTATCACCTCGGTCCGATCCGGCCTGCAATAGGACGCCACGGGGACTCGATCCTCCGCTCTGTCGCCCCGCCGGCGGTCAGCGGCCGACTGCTCCTTCGAGGCTCAGTGCGGCCGCGACTGAAGCGAGGTAGTCGATATGGCCGTCGGCGGAGTCCAAGCCCATACCCATCGTTATCACCGAGAGGTGGGTCCCGCCTGCCTCGCGCCAGGCGTCGATCTTGGCCGTGAGATCGCCCGGGGCACCCTGCGGACGGACGACATACTCCGCGCCGAACGTCTCGACAGACCGACCGGCCCCGTTCACCCGATCCCGGAGCCGGTTCCAGGCGTCGACGATTCGGTCGATATCCGCGCCCATGAAGATGAAGCCGTTCGCGAGACGGGCGGCTCGATCGTATGCCGCCTCGGAGGAGCCACCGAGCCAGATCGGGATGGGGTGCGCGGGTCTGGGCACTAGCGCAGCTCGATCGATCCGGTCGAACCGGCCCGTGAAGTCGACGACGGGTTCTGTGAACAGCCGACGCAGCAGTCCGATCTGTTCCTCCTGCCGCGCGCCGCGGCTTCCGAACTGCTGCCCGAGGGCCTGGTACTCGACCTGGTTCCACCCGATCCCGACGCCGAGGCGTAGCCGACCGCCGGAGAGAAGGTCGAGATCGGCTGCCTGCCGCGCGACGAGCGCCGTCGGGCGCTGCGGGAGGATCAGGATCCCGGTGGCGAACTTGAGTCGTTCGGTGATCCCGGCCAGGTAGGCGAACATCACGAACGGATCGTGGAATGGGTCGTGCTCGGTATAGGGGCCGGTGAGCGGTGGTGTTCGGTCGGCGTGAACGGCACCGAGGACGTGGTCGTAGGCGAGCAGGTGGTCAAAGCCAAGCTGCTCGACCGCGAGCCCGAGCCGGCGTACGGCGATCGGATCTCCTCGAAGCTCGATCTGCGGGTAGACAGCGCCGATTTGCATGAACTACGCCTCCTTGGGTTTGAATGGACGGCCGCCTCAGGCGGAAAAGAGTCGCCGGGCGTACCAGTCGCTCTGGTCGCGCACGCGCGGCACCGCGAAGAAGTAGCCGCCGCCCACCGGTGAGATGTAGTCGACCATCGGCTCGCCGATCAGGCGGGTCTGGGTGGCCTCGAACTGGCGGGCGATGTCCTGCTGGAAGCAGTTGAAGACGAGGCCCATGTCGAGGTGACTGCGATGTCAAAAGCCGAGCCCGGCGTCCTCGGAGCAATCAGGACGCCGGGCCCGGCGATCGGTCCGGCTAGAACACCTTGACGTCGACCTTGGCGGGCTTGCCGGTGGTCTTGCCCGGGTCGCCCTGGCCGCCTCGCTCGCCGGGATTGGCGTCGCCGCCGGCTCCGCCGCCGTTGTTGTGCTTGCCGCCACCGCCACCGCTGCCGCCACCGCCGCCGTCGCCCCCCGGGCCCGGCGCGCCCGGCTCGCCGGGGGGTGCTGACGCGTAGGTAGGCTCGATCTTGTTGACATCGGCCTGGTGGGGCACCTTGACGACGATGTTGCCGGCGGCGTCGGCGCCATCGCCGCCATTGCCGGCGCGGCCGCCCTCGCCGCCCTTCCCGCCATTGGCGCCCGGACCGCCTCCGTTTCCAGTGCAGCCACAGCTGACCCCGTCGCCGCCGTTGCCGCCCTGCTGGCCCTTCCCGCCCTGCCCTCCGTCGCCACCACGCCCCCCGATGCCCGACTGCGTGAAGATCGTCACCTTGTCGGCGGTAAGCGCCTTCTGGATAACGATCGTCGCCTGCTGGCTGGGCTTCCCATTCGCGCCTCGAGTGCCTTCGGTGCCGTGGGTACCAGTCCCGCCGTCGGTTCCGCGCTGCCCGCCGGAACCGGCGATTCCGCCGGAGGAGCACTCCCCGTCCTTGCCCTTGGATGCCTGACCCGCAGTCGTCGGGGTGTCGGGTGTCTTGGGCTGAGGTGGGGTCGCTCCAAGGATGTTGAAGTCGGCGTTGTTCGAGCCGGTGTTGCCCTTCCGGATCAGCGTGTCGCACGTGAAGCTGAGCGGCGTCGCGCCGCAGACTACGTATCCACCCTGTTCGAATGTCAGCTCGGTGACCTCGACTACTCGCAGCGTCCCGTCGGGCGTGCTGATGTCCCATCTGCCTTTGACCGTGTAAGGCTCCGCAGAGAGGAACACCGTCATCGGAAGCGGGAGGGCCGGATCGACCACGTCGCGATCCTCTTGGGAGAGCTCTTCGTTGCCAACGATGTGGCGATGAACTCGATCCATCAGCCCGTCGTCGCCACTCGTGTCGATCCCATCGAACAGCGCCTCGATGTGGGCCTGGCGTCCGCCATCGTCGAACCCGTGGTCCAGCAGATCCTTCAGCTGCTTGAGGTCGTAGACGACGATCGTCGTCTCTACGGGCTTGCCCGATTTGAAGGCTTCGGGCGGTATCCCGAACTCGGTGAACCGCTCCTGCGACAGCAACTGAGTCATCACATCTCCTTTTGTCTCGTCATGTCCTGCACGGCGCCCGCGGTACGCGGTTGTCGCCGATCGTTCGAAACCAACTCCGCCGGTTCGGCTATCGCCAGCGCCACATCGCGCCCATCGACCCTCAGTTCGTTGACGTAAACGGGCGGGGCCGGCCGTGTTCGCCCCTCCTTTGCATCCAGTCCGTGCGCTCCCGGTGCGCCACGGTCACCTGCGCGTCCCTCGACCCCCGCCCGACCCTCGACCCCGGCTCGGCCCGAGGCCCCGACTGCACTACCCACCCCGACCGCACCACCGGCGCCGCCCGGGCCACCAGCGCCCCCCGCACCACCGGCGCCAGCCGCGCCTCCGGCCCCGCCATAGGCCGCCTGCGCGAGCACATCGACTCGATGCTCGAGGCCGGGCGGCACCGACACGAAGATGTTCGAGCAGATGCCGCCATTGCCACCGCGACCGCCGTCGCCGCCGTCACCGCCTCGACCGCCACGCCCGCCGTTGCCGCCCGGCACCTCGGCGCCGAGCGCTCGCACTCCGGGAGCGCCCCGCCCACCGGTTCCGCCCGCGCCGCCGTCGCCGCCGTGGCCACCGTCGCCGCCGGCACCACCGGCGGCCAGCAGCGACAGCGATCCAGCCAGTTCGCGGACGATGATTTCGGCGATCTTCGTCGCGCCGCCGGTCCGCGCGCGACCCCCCGGTTCGCCCGAGGTGCCGTCGCCCCCGCCCCGCCCATCCCCCGCTCCCGTCTGCCCCGGTGCGACGAGCTGCGGGCCGAGCAACGTCTGCCGAGTCTCTGCCGCAACGCCGTCGGCGCCGTCACTGCCGGCTCGCCCGGGTCCCCCGGGCGTTCCATGTAGCGGCCCGATCCGGGGGTCGACCGAGAACGGCGTTGGGAGAATCGCCAGGTGAAATGGCGATGTCAGGTCCCGCGGCTCGCAGATGAGTCGTTGGATCGAGAGGATCAGCAGGTTCCCCCGTACCAAGACGTTGGCTCCACGCCCGATCCGGAGCTCTCCGATGTTGACGACGGAGATGATGTCGTCGCGGTCATCGAGCTCCCACCGCTCGCCGCGGACGCTCAGGTCCCAGCTCTCGCCGTCGCCGAGGGATTTGTTCTTGATGCTCAGCAGCCGTGTCGGAAACGGGAGGTGGAGGCTCGCCCGTTCCACATCGATGGGCTCCATTTCACCGGCGGCCCACACGAACGCTTCCAGGCGGTCATGGACCCCCTGCCCAATCGACTGCCGTTGCTCGATCTGGGGGCTGAAGAAGACCGCCTGCCGGCGGCGACGCTGTTCCTCGGTGGCGAGGACAAGCGCGCGGACCGACGGAACCGTGGGCATCCTCGTAAACGTGACGAGCTCTGCGCCCTGCTCGAGTTCGGCAACGCTGTGTCCGAACTGCGCCGCGCGTTGCGTGAACTCTTGATGCTGCGCCCCGGAAAGCGCCCGCTCGACTTCACTGACCTGGAGTCGGTCCAACTCGACCAGCGAGGCGTCAGACATGGCGGACATAACGCACGGACAACGCCGCGCCCTCGGGCGCTACCGACCCGACCGTCAGCGTTTTGGAGTGCCCGCTGAACTGGGCGTACTGCCGGCCCTCCGGAAGCCAGTAGTACCCATACTCATACATCTCGCTGTAGCGGGCGCTCTGATCTGAGTCGATCGTCCGCTGGCCACCGAGCCGGGCGTCGTAGCCCAAGCGTCCACCGCTGATCAACGCCGCGTACGCCGCTTCTTCTCCACCAAAGGCTTTGATCAGCGCATCCCAGTCGGCGCGGTCGGGTAGGCGCCAGCCGTCGGCCAGGCCCGCCTGTGCGGAGCGGACGTCGTACAAGCGGCCGTACGTCGGGACGTACTTGTCGTCGTCCTGGTAGGCGTAGCTCCCCTGTGCGTCGTAGGCGTAGTTCTCCATCATCCAGAAGGTCTCGCCGATCAGCGCGATCCGATACACGTGTCCGGCTAGGTCCTCGACGTAGGAGACCTGTGCGAACGCCGTGAACTGAAGACTGTTGAGGTAGCCGCCGCGCCCATCGAATGCCTGCAGAGTCATGAAGATGGCTTCGCTCGTGCGCAGCGGCGGCACGACCAGCGTGGTCTCGTCATACGCGAGCGGCTGCGGGTCGGGGTACTTCGTCGTCAGCGGCGCGATCGCCGGTGAAGAGGTCAACAGCTGCACCTTCGCGACGTCGAACATTCCCCAGCGCAGCGCAACCGGAGCCCGCTCCTTGGGGCCAGTTACCTGGACGACCGGATCCTGGCCGGCGAACGAGAGCAGCCCTCGGGTTGGCGGCGGGTCCAGCTTGGCTAGGTCGATCACGAAGAGGTGGTCGTCGTATGCGGTGTGCTCATCCTTTCTGAACCCCGTGAACAGGACGAGCATCTGCGTGTGCCCGGGCGGAGTCAGCGAGACGATCTTTGAGAACGCGAACGTCACGTTCGCGTGATCGCCGTCGGCGCCGCCGAGGATCTCGAGGTTCGTGGAGGATGGCGACATCAGCCAACGGGGGTGTTCGTCCTGCCCGTCGACGCGCGGGTTGGTCACCTCCCAGGCAGTCTGTTGCGGTCCCGGCGATCCTTTGATGTTCCACGCGGAGCCGAGCGGCTGCTCCCCTTTCTCGCGCTTGTCAGGCGCCAGCGCCCCGCTGGTGTTGCCGTACACGAACGAGACAGAGATCTGCGGTGAGCCCCAGCGCTTGTCCTTGTCGGTCGCCAGCGCGGTCGCGCCGGTGTTCTTGATCGTCAAGAACAGCGTGTTGGTGAGCGGATCGACGGCATCCGAGCGATACACGACCGCCTGGCTGTCGACGCTCACCTGGAGCACCTCCGGCAGCTTGAGATTGCCCGGAATGGGCGGGTCGGCGACGGCCAGCGTTCCGTCGACCTGGAGCTGGACACCGGTCATGTTCGACGGCGCCACGACCACGTTCCCGGTCGCGGGCGGTCCGTCGGAACGGACCTTGGAGATCGTGAACGCCAATGTGGCGTCTTTTTCCCACGTGCCCTCCTTCTTGCAGTCGAGCACGAGCGTCCGCTCCTCCTCATCGACGCTGCTCTCCCAGCCGTCGCTGGTCACGACCATCTGCTTGACCTGCTCGAGGGTGAAGAACTCCGGGACCGGGAAGTAGACCGTGAGCTTGGCCGCACGCGCTCCGGCGGCGAGCTTGACGTTGGCATCGGTGCGGTTGAGGAGCTTCATCTCGAGCGTCGCCTCGCGGCCGACCAGAACCGCGGGCTGGTCCGTCTCGGTGTTCGTGAAGGTCAGCGTGATCTCCCCGGCCATCGTCACTCCTCCTCGGAGTCGGGCGGGTTGGGAATCAGGTCGAGCCAGCCCTCCAGGAGACGCTGCGGTCCATGCCCGTAGATCGGAACGTCGGGTGCCTGGGCGGTGTTGAGCGACGCCGGAGCCTGGTCGGGTGCGATCCATCCCCACTGGTAGCCGACCTCGACCGGCAGCGGGAGCCGGAGGCTCAGCTGATCGCGGAGCACGGGGCGGGTGGTGAAGGTCACCGCCAGCTGCTGCATCGCGCGCAGGTACTGATCGGGCGGGATCAACAGCGTCGCGACCGGCAGCACGCCGGTCGTCACGTGGATCGGCGCACGTGGATCAACGATCATCGTGAACGTCAGTGGCGTCGCGTTCAACGTCAGCTGGACGGTCGTCGGCACGGGTTGCCTGACGTCGTGAGTGCCGTCCTTGGGTGCCGCGGAGGAGTACACCGTCGAGTACGGGTCCGGCCCCTCGGTCTCCGGCAGAAACGCGACAAGGCCGTCGTCGATGTTCGTCAGGTCACCGAGCCGGACGGCGATCCGGACGGCGTCGAGGGCCGCCGAGGTACGTGCCTGTCGTTGCGAGTACTCCGTCCAGCCGTGCTCGACCGCCTGCGGCAGCGCATCCTGCTTGGCGTTGTTCGCCTGGCTGATCGGGAGAATCCCGCCGGAGCTGCTGATCGACTGGACTGTGCGAGCGACCGCGAGCGGGCGACCGATCAGCGTTGAGAGCGCCACGTCCTGGGCGGAACCGAGCGGGCTGATGAAGTTCTCCGCTCGGTCGATCGTCGCCATCATGTCCCGGAGAAAGTCGCCCGAGCGACCGTGGACGAACCGCATCACGCGGGCTATGTGGAGGTTGATCCCGGGCTTGCTCAGATCCTCCTCGAGGTTGTTGGTCGGGTTCGAGATGTTGCCGGCGCGGGTGCGGTAGACGTTGTCGTCATGCTCGATCCCGAACGAGCCGATCGGGGAGCCGTCGGCGTTGTAGAAGGCGAGCGACAGCTCGAGGTGGTTCGGCACAATCCACCCACAGACGGGCGAAGTCGAAGGGTGATCGTTCATCTCGATGAAGTCCCCCTCGACACTGGGAACCTCGTCGTTGTGGGCCGCAGAGAGCCAGTGGGCGTCCACGCGGCACGGTGCCAGCAACCGCGGCGGGAGGTACACCTTCTCGGCATTGGCCGTGTCGCCCTCAACCGGCGCGAGCGCCCTCGATGGCGTCACGGTGAGCGCTCCGGTGCTCGTCCTCTTCTCGGTCAGCAGCTCCATCCGCTGCCCGAAGGCGTCGACGATCTGGAGGTTCCTGATCTCCATGAACCCGGACCGCAGCGGACCGAAGTTGAACTGCGCGCTGATTCCTGTCGAGGTGGGCGTCAGCGAGTTGAAGGCGGTGGCGTACCAGCCGTCGCTTCGGGCGCGCTGTGCGATCGCCGTGGTCACCAGGTCGGGGCGCCTGACGAGATCGGCGACGGTGATCTGCGGGATCGTCGTGCGTAGCGTCTGCTCGAGGCTGAACGTGTCGAGCGCCTGGGACATGATCCGGCGGTTCGCGACATCGTCGCGAGCCTTGGTCAGCTTCGGGTCGGCATCGTCGTCGGGGAAGTCGCTGACATAGCGATCGATCTGTTGGGTGAGGCTGACGGTCGGCTTCTTCGAAAGGACGACGGCACCGACGTACTGCACCTCCGCGCCGGTGGTGAAGCTCGGCGGCAGCGGATAGACCAGATCGATCCCGTCGGCATCGAGCTTGAACCGGGACTCGAGCGTCCCCGGCTCGTAGTTCTCACCGGCACCGCGAGCGAGTGGGTCAAGTCGCGCCGTCCAGGTCAGCCACACCGGAAGGAACGGATCGACACGGGTGGCAGCGAACTCCGGCATCGCGGTTTGCGCGCTCCACGCCGCGGCGTCAGGTGCAAGCGCGACCGCGGGCTCGTTTGTGAACGTCGTCGTCAGCTCCAGCGGGGTCCCCGTCGCATGGCTCGGATTGCGCTCGGGCTTGTACTCGGGATCGTGGACGGCCTTGTAGAGGCCGTCGCTCGTGGTGACGTCGAGCGGGCTCTGGCCTCCCTGGCACGACGCGATCGCGACCGCGAGTGTGGCGGCATCCGGCGCGCCAGCGGCCGCGGCGATCGCCGCCGCGTACTGCGGGTCAAGCAGCGCCGCCTCACCGATAAGTGCTGCGGCGGTCTCCTTGAACGGCAACGGCGACGGGGGCTGCGGGAGCCCGCCGATGCCGGCGGCGCCGACGCGGTACGAGGCAGAGGTGGTCTTCAGCTCGACCGCCGAGATCAGCTCGCGCTCGGCGCGGACCGCCGTCAGCGTGCTCGATCCATTGCGTCGCACCGGCTCCAGCCGGTCGCCCTCCATCAGGAAGACGGGGTCCGCGGCCTGCCAGTACGGCGGGCCGGCGATCGCGTCGAGCCGCCACTCCGGATCGAGCTTACGCAACGCCTCTGCGACCTTCTCGAATGCGGTGACGAGCTTCCCGGCGTCCGTTTCCGGCCCATCCTCGGTCGAGACTCCGACGATGTGGCCGGTCGTCTTGTCGCGGATGTAGGTGACGAGCCCGATGCGCGCGCCCTCGTCGATTACGGCGTTCAGTTCGCCGCCGTCGGACGTCGCCAGGAACGCCGAGAAGGAGTTTGTCGGGATCACGGGGTTGGTCGGCTGAGCGACGAACTGCTTGACGTAGATGACCCAGTCCATGAACAGCTGTTGGCGAATCTGGACGAGTCGATCGCGGCCGCCGTCGTAGGCCTGCTGGGCAGCGTTGAGGACGTGGAGTTGTTCGGCGAGGGTCAGCGGAAGCGTCAGCTGCGGAGCGCTGATCGCAGGCGTATCAGGAGTCGCGGCCGCCTGTACGGTCCACAGGTGGCCCCCATCGACCTGCATGAAGGCGATCGCGTGTAGCGCCTCCTCGAGCGTGATCAGCGTCTTCGCGGGCTCTAGCTCGCGCAGCAGACCGAGCTGCAGGGCATCGAGCAAGGTCTCATAGCTGGCGAGCACGCCTTTGCCGTCGGGAGCCGGCAGCTGCCGCTTGACGAGCGCGGAGACCGCTTCTGTCGTGTTGTTACCGACGGCGATCTCGACCTCGTCGCTCCAGATCGGCGTGTCGTTGGACGCAAGCAGGAACGGGGTGTCGACCGAGGGCTGTTCGACTTTCCAGACGACGTCCTGAAGAGAACCGGCACAGAGCGACGCCTCCGGCGCCTGGAGGGTCGCCAGCATCCCGTCCTTCTCGAGGGTGTAGGAGATCGCTTCGGCGCTGAAGTCCCAGTTGAAGCGTTCGCTCGCGAGCCGTTTGAAGACCTCGGTCGGCGTCGTCTT
Organism: uncultured Solirubrobacterales bacterium; assembly: GCA_963805095.1. GTDB lineage: Bacteria > Actinomycetota > Thermoleophilia > Solirubrobacterales > Solirubrobacteraceae > Palsa-465. The sequence continues at coordinate 305,012 of CAWDSW010000002.1, read as the reverse complement.
GATCGGTACGCGTTCGGCGGCACAGTGCTTGACGTAGTCGTCGTAGTTCGTCCTGATAGCCGCGGGAAGCCGCTGCAGCGGATCGTCGGCGAGATCCGGGAGCCATCCGATCAGGCTGTAGGAGACACGGAAGCGGATCGCGTCGTTCGCGTTGATCGCGCGGAACACGACATCGACGTCGGCAAACGTGTCCCAGAAGCCGAACACGCTGCGGCAGTCGGGGTAGTAGCTGGAGAAGGCCGCCCCGACGAACCCGATCGACGTGAGGTACAGCGGGGCTCCGCTCGGGCCCTTGTACGCGGGGAGATAGTCACGCGGCAGCTCCTTCTCGGGATCCCAATCCGCGGCATTGACGACGCGGCCCATGAACATCCACGGCCGGCCGTCTGGGGCGCTCAGCGGCACCGCGACCGTCGGGCGCAGGATTCCGTAGCCGTCGGGTTTGATCTCCGCGCCGATGTAGTCGCTCTCGACGACCCAGCTTGCGGGCGTATGCGGCTCGTACGCGTCGCGCCCCTTGTCGTAGATGCTGAGCGATCTGACGATCAGCCAACGGGTCGGGGCATGCGGGAACGTGATTGCGTTCGTGTCGGGATCGAGCGTCCCCCGCTTGAAGTACTCGGGAAGCTCCCAGTGCAAGTGAATTCCCGGCTCGAGCGGGGGCGATGGCGAATCCCCGTTCTCGAGCGGTCGCCAGACCATGTCGCCGGTGCTCGCCTGCTTGGACCCAGAGCCATACGGGAGCTTGTCGAATGCCGCTGCCCTGCCGAGGAACTGCGGGGTGACGTTCGTGCCGTCGGTCTTCGAGACCCGCACCGCCGAGACGTTGGCGGGAACGACGGCGCGGATCACGTCGGTCGCCGCAGGAAGCTGACCATCCCCACGCCCTCTGTCATTGCGAACCCCATCTCAGCCGAGTCGAGCTCGGACTGGTCCAACTGCGCGAGCTCCTCGTCTGGCTTGTTGTTGGCCTGCGCCAGTTCAGCCGCAAGCAGGGCGAGGCTCGCCACTCGCGGGGAGCGGGTCCTGAAGCTCCCGCCGACCGGGACCGGGACGGTCTTCTTCAGGAGCGTGACCGACCCGTCCTCCGCTCGGCGGAACTTGTGCAGCTCCTTGGTAGCCGTCGGCGGGGCGCTGGGATGGGATTCGTAATCGTCAACGCCAAAGTGCAGCAGCTCCGGGGCTTCGTGGACGTCAACGCGGTAGGCATCACCCTCGATGAGGCACAGCAACGTATCCGCGTCGGGGCCGAGCCGGTCGAGTCGACGGATCGGCAGCAGCACGGGAGTGTCGTCGTCAGGGGTGTGGCCCTCTTCATAGGCATTGACACCGAGCCCTGGGAAGGCGGTCACCACACGAGAGCGGAGCATGAATCCGGTCCACTGCTTCTCGATCGGTTCTGGCTCGGCGGCGAGCGGCGAGGAGCGTCGGCGCACGGGGGCGGCGGCGCGTGCCGCTGAGACGACCGTCGGGAACATGGCGCGATCGAGGTTCATGCTCTGGCTCTCGGCCGTCGCGGTGAGGTTGCGCCCGGGGCTGAAGGCGCCGTCGACCAACGCCCTGATCCAGTTGTCGTCGAGGTGGAAGAAGCGGATCGACTCGGGCGGAAGCTCCCCCTCGTCGCCGACCAGATAGCCGAACGGCACCCCGTTCAGCGTCAGCAGGCGCCCCAGCCATTTCGCGATGTCCTCCGGAACCTCGACGTCGCCGAGCATTGCCTCGATCGATGCGGCGTCGGCAAACACGGCGTCGAGCTCCTGCTCGCGCCGCACACGTGAGAACAGAGTCATCGCTGAGCCTCGGCTGCTATCAGTTGCATCGTCTGGTGCAGCAGGGACGCGCCCGCCAGCCGCGGCGTTCCGGTCAGTGCGGGGGTGCTCGAGAGCACTCCGCCGAGGATCTCGTCGATCAGCTTGCGCTCCACCGCCTCGACGACCGCCACCGTCAGGCCGCGTTTCCACGCGTACAGTGCGCTCGCGTAGCTGGTGTCCTGTAGCGCGATCAGCCGGCCGATCGTCCAGGCGGCGGCCAGCGACACGTCGAACATCCCGGTCGTCGGATCGAACACGAGCGCCTGGTCGGGCGAGGAGATCGGCAGTTTGATCGGGGTGGACCGCTGGTCGACCGGCGAAAGCGGTCCGCGATACCAGGAGACCGTCTTCTCGCTGGTGCGCAGATCGTGGTCGAGCGGGACGTAGCCGGCGTCGAGCGCGGTGCTGATCGGGGGCTTCGCGTCGGCGACCGACAGGCGGAGGTTCGTGTTCGGCGCGTCAGGGCCGTTGGGGGTGCGGTCGTTGAGGTGTTCGAGCTGGTCGACGAATGTCGCCGGTCCACCCTTGGTGTTGAACGTCCAGTGGGCGAGCACGGCGAGTCGCAGCGAGCGCTCCATCTTGAGCGACTGGTCGCGGAGCGTCCCACCCTCGTTGGTCGCCGCGAGGAATCCCTCGAGACCCTCGAGCGAGACGAGATATGCGTAGCTCTTCTTGTTGTCCTGCGGCAGCCGGGTCCCAATCACGATCGCGAACGTGCCGAGTGGGTCGACCGGGATCTCCGCGCCGAGCGCAGCCGGCTTGTTCTCGACCGAGACGGTGCGCACGTGCGCGCTCAAGTGCAGATCCCCGAGCGTCGGCGCGAGGTCGGCCCAGAGCGTCAGCGGCAGATCGATCGTCTGCACGGGGTCACCGAGCGTCTCATCGATCTCGAGGCCCTTGGCGTTCTCGGCTTCGCTGAAGTAACTGTAGTTATCGCCGAGCGTCGTGTCCGGGTAGACGACCTTCCTGAACAGGTCGCCGAGGACGCCGATCGTCGGAACGAGCGTCAGGTCCTTGCGCTCGGGGCTCAGGTCGTCGTCGTCGAGCACGAGCACGGCGAGCCAGGTCGGCACGTCGGCCTCGGTGTCCTGTCCCGCCGGCGGCAGCTTCAGCCCGGCCGTCGTCGGAGTACGGACCCAGGGGAACGTGGTGGAGTTGAATACAACGTGCGGCAGCACCGTTTTGAACTCCCCGGTGGCGTTGGACGCCGGGAATGTCGAGGCGAGCGTGGTGTCCGGGTTCTTCAGGCTGAAGCGATCGCCCGTGACCGCGAACCGGTAGCTGCGGTCCAGCGGCTCGTCGCTGATCTCCTTGTCTTCGGAATCCGTGATCCGCTGGCTCAGATCGAGCTCGTAGGAGCCGTCCTCGAGCCCCGGAACCTGGTGCTGAACGAAGGTGACGAACTCGTCCGCCGGGTTGGGCTCGTTCGCCGATCCGGCTACCCGGACACTCATCGCAGAGCTCCGATCCGGCCGGCGCTCGGCCAGTCGGTCAGTGGGGTCTTGGCCATCTCCGTGAGATGGACTTCATCGCTCGAAAGCGTGCGGAAACCGAGTTTCCTCAGTTCGTCCAGGGTGCTGGCTCGTTGTGTGCGGACCCACTCCTCGTCGACCGACGAGAGCACGTAATCGTGGTTGGTGAGCGTGTCCGTGTGCTCCCCCTCGATATCGATCCTGAACGTCGTGCCCTTGTCGGTGATCGAGGAGGTGACCGTGTAGCGAGAGTCGACGTTTGGTCGCTGGTACCTGAACCCCGTGTCGTGGCCCTCGCCGAAGATCAGCGATAGCAGCGACACGTTACTGACCTGGTCGGGCTTGCGGGTGATCGGCGAGATCGCGAACCCTGACAGCGTCGCCTTGATCAGGCGAGCCGCGTTCGGTTTGGGCTTCTGCTCCTGCTCCCCCCACAGCGCCGTGCTCGATGAGCGCAGCTGCGGGGTCACCGCGACGCCTGTGATGTAACGGGTGTAGCCGCCGGACTTCGTGTCGTACTTGCGCAGCGCGATCGTGTGGAAGGACTTGACGTCCTTGACCTCCATCGGCGCGATGTTCAACTTCGGCGCCCACACCTTCTTCTCAGAGAAGGTTTTCGTCTCATAGTCGAGGAGCAGCTCCATCTCGGGCGGGGCCGCTCCGGCCTCTCCAGCGGCCTCGAGAAGCGGCGGCGCCGGTGCCACCCGGCGGTAGTTGGCGACGAGGTTCGGCAGCTCCTCGCTGGTCTTCTCCGCGGTCGCCCAAACCCCATGGTTCGCCGGCGCCGTGCTGTCGGTCCGGATCCTGAAGTGGTTCGGATCGACGATCCAATCGACGCCGGCCGGACCCGGGCTGATGAGGCCCGCCTCGACCGTCGCCTTGATGACGTTGGTCACGGGCTCCGGTGGCTCCGCGGCGCCGAGGGCAGCTGCCGCGTCGCGAGCTCCCGCAGCGAGCGCCATCACTCGCTCAGGCGGTTTCTGCGGCGCCGGGAGGAAGTTCGCCGAGAAGGTCTTCCACCCGACCGGGAGCGGTTGAGTGTTCTTCGCTCCGAAGGCGATCGTGAAGGAGACGACGTCGAGGTCGACCTCCGCGGTGCCGCCGAAATCCGGTCCCCAGATCTGCACGTTGGCGCCGACCTGAACCTTGATGGAGAAGAGGCCGAGATCGACGGAGCAGCCGATCGTGACCCAGGCGGCGGCCTCGTAGTGCAGCGGCGCCCAACGGACCAGGAAGTCCACCCCGGCGTCGAACCACGCGCTGACAGGTCCGGCGCTGAACGTCGCGGTGATCCGGATCCCAGCCATGAACGCGCCCGGGGTAAGCGCGAAGTACGCCTGGCCAAGCACCTTGATCGGCCCGAGCGCAAACGCCACCCCTAGCCGCGGCACGACCGGATAGTGCCCCGGCTTCTCGAAGGCGGGGTGGTAGCCACCGAGGCTGACGACGAAGTCGCTCTGATGCTCGCCGGAGAACCAGACGTAGAACGCGAACCCTCCGGTGAGCTTCACGAACCCGCCGAAGATGAACGATGCGGGTGAGATCTTGCCGTCGATCGCGAGCAGGCCCGTCGACGGGGTGAACGACGCGACCACCTCGATCTCCAGGTAGGCGAGCGGCTGCGCGTTTCCAGCGCTGGTCGGCAAGGTCATCGAGCAGGTGCCGACGACGCCGATCTGCAGTTCGACGCCGAACGCGACCGAGACGACCGCCTGGGCCTTGATCATCTCGTAGGAGGTGAGCTCGATTCCGGCCGCGACCCAGTACTGGTCCGCCTTCGGACGGAAGGTCTTCTGTAGCGCCGGGATCACGTTCTTGATCGTCTCGGCCGCGTTGCCCTCCGGGGACGGCGCGTTCGCAGGCAGCAGCTGGTAGCCACCCACCTCGTCGATCGTCGGCAGGCGCAGCGAGGAGTTGACTCCGAACCCGCCGGCGAGCCCGGTGATGTAGAGCTCCGGCGGTCCTCCGATCGGCGCGTGAATGGCGAGGTAGAGGAAGAACATCGCCGGGTCCGCGTCCGGCGACCAGCCGCCAAGAGCCGATAGCCCAAAGCGGCTCATCTTGACCATCACCTGGCCGTAGTAGGAGGTGAACTCCCTGCCGTCGGCCTGCTCCTTGACCTTCAGGAAGGCCCCACCGAGCGTCAGCGGTGGACGGTCGTAGGCGAGCGCCAGCCCGTTGATGCTGAACTGCGGGTCGAACTTCGTCAGCGGCGAGCTGACCGACAACCCCTGCATCGAGAAGGCCACCGGGCCCAGGGCCACCGAGGCGTCGAGCGCGAACTCGAGCATGTTGTTCTGATAGCCGACGCCGACGCGCTCGAACGAGAAGACACCGAATTGCTTGTTGACGTCCAGCCACTTGACCGGATCGGTCGAGCTTGCCGGTGTCGCGGGAGCGTTTGCGGCAGCTGCCGGCAGCCCGCTGGCTGCCGGCAGCTCGGGCCCGGCAGGCAGGACGGGCCCGGCAGGCAGGACGGGCCCGGCAGGCATGACGGGTCCGGCGGGCAGTGCGGGTTTCGGCGGTGTTACGCCCGCGTGCAGGTGCTTGGTCGTCGAGCCGAGGATCACGTCAGCGTCGAAGGCGATGCCCTTGCCGACGGTCTCGGGTAGCTTCGCCACGCCTTTGGGCAGCAGCGGATTGATGATCTTCGTCTGCTTCTCGTCGAGATCGCCGCTCGAGTACAGGATCTGGAGGGCGTCGACTGCGAGCGTCTGATCGGCTGGGAGCCTCGAGCCCACAATCGGGAGCTCGCTGAGCCTGATGCCCTCCAATTTTCCGAGTCGCAGTCCGAATGCCCAGCGCGTCTCGGTCTGCTTGAGGAAGACGAACTTCACTTCCTTGATGTCGATGCTGATTCCCGCCGGGATTTCGCGAGCGACCTCGGGTGAGATCGGCTCGACGAGGTCACGCAGCGCGGTCGCCTTCGCGTCGTGGACGTAGGAGGCGATGAGCACGTCGGTCTTCTCGTCTTCGGTGTCGAAGACGATGTTGAACCGCAGCCCCGCGAAGCTGACCTCGCCGCCGAACTTCGCCGAGTGCCCCTTTGTTCCGTTGACGGTCGCGACCAGCGGGTCGTTCACCGCGGCCTCCATCTCGCTCGTCGGCGCGATGTCGATCGTGACGGTGACCGTGACCTCGGTCGCCTCGACCTTGAACTTGGCGGTCGCGGTGAAGTTGAATTCGCTGTTGCGCTCTCGTAGCGGAGCTTCAGTGCCGTCAACTTCAGCGATCGGATCGGCTCCGGCACTTCCTTAATCCCGAACGTGTCGGAGAGCTCCTTCAGGAGCTCTCCGATCTCGATCTCGGTATCCGGTTGGGTGCCGCCCTCGAGGACCCAGCTCGTGTTGGCGGCCTGCGGCAGGGCGGCGCCCATCGTGATCTCGGCAGCGAGGTACAGCCGCGCCTTACCGACACCGAACACGACCAGGAACTGGCCCTGCAGCGTCCCTGCCAGGCGCTGGAACTCGGCCGTGACCTCATAGAGCATGATCGGCGTTCCGCCGACATCGCCGAGATGCCAGTTCCCGACGCTTACCACGACCCCGAAGTCGCCGCTCGTGGCGGCCGTCACGCCGGCGTTGATCACCGTGAGATCGGGCAGGCCCGGCACCGGCGAGCCGTTGATCGTGGTCGCGATCTGCGCCAGGGTGATCGGGCGGGTGAGCTGGCCGCTAGCCGCAAATCCGTTGTCGGTCGCGGCGTAGATGTCGAACTCGAGCCGGGGGTCGACGGTGCCGAGCGCGAGCCGGCCCGAGATCGACGCCGAGAGCCAACGAGCATCGGAGTCGAACGGGTACGTGATCGCCCACCCGATCGTCAGGTCGTCGACCTCGATCCCATCCACGATCGGCCACTTTTGACCCGGCCCGACAGTGATGACCAACCGCTGCACCGATGCCGGCTCGAGCGTGACGACGCAAGCGATCGTCTGCAGCCCGAACTTCCCGAGAACGTCGAGCGGCTTCGGCAGCGTGAAGTCTCCGGCGGGCAGGTTCAGAAGCTCAGCGAACGCTCTGATACCGCGGTCGATCGAGAGTCCGGCCTCTCCAAAGTCGGCGCTCAGCCCGAGCATGTCGGATCTGCCGTAGAACGGTGCGGCGAGCTTGACCGGCACGGGGTCGGTGTTGCCGACCTCCAGCGTCGCGTCGAGATCCATCCGCGTCAACGCCGTGTCCGTGCTGGGATCGTGCGCGATGGTATGTGTCCGGATGCCGACTTCGTCGAAGGTCAGCAATGAGCCGATCTTGAGCGTCGAACTGCCCGCGCTGACTGTCAAATCGGCCTCGGGAGCGGCATCCTTCCGGAGCCGGATCGTGCCCCTCAGCGGTGGCTTGTCGGGTAACTTGAGCGGATCGGCGAGGAACGTGAAGTACGCCTTGTCGGCGATGGCGCCCTCGAACTCGAGCTCGTCCTTTCCGCTCTTGCCGGTGACCTTCGCCGAGTCGAGCACAAGCTCATACAGAACGCTGTCACCGAAGGTGATGAAGCCCGGGTGGCTCTCGGCGCTGGTGTACGAGTTCGGCAGGCCCGGGAAGCCGTCAGCGATTCCCCAGCCCGAGGGGGCGGTGAACGCCAGTGCCGCAACGATCGCCTTGGTCCCGGGATCCTCGGTGACGTCAAGATGGACATCACCCGGCTTCTTACTACCGAGCATCACCCCGTTGCCGTCCACGGTCACCGGTCCCGGCTCGGCGATATGGGCTCCCGTGAGCTGCAGCTCCGTAAGGCCGAACGCCTTCAGTGCGGCGGCGAGCTCGGTGAAGAATCCGGCCTCGAGCATCAGACTTCCATCGGGCTTCACCTTCCCGTCGAGCAGCTCGTAGATCTCGTGAAGTGTCATCGGCGCGTGCCTCTACTTTTCCGAGGCGACCTCGTCGAACGTGTCGAACTCCGAGGTTGATAAGATTTCCAGGACGCCGTTGTCCTCGATCGTGACTCGGTACTGCACGCCGATGTCGTTCGCTCCCGGGTCAAAGGGATCCGTACTGGTTCCCATCTCCTCCAACGTCGAGAAGATGCCATTGATCCTCACCAACTGGACCCATTCGGCCTCGCTGCGATAGACCGTCGGGATTGGGACAGGCTGATTTGGCTCATCCGGAGCCGAGTTGAACGCGGTGTAATCCGTCTTCTGGTAGGAGGCGACGTAAGGATGTACCTGGCAGTCATTCGCGAGTCGCTCCGAATATATGTGCAGCAAGTCGAGCGTCAGCAGCTGCGGCAGCCGGTGACCCGTCGCCTTCTCGTCCTCGTCCAGCGAGCCGGACCGGTCAGATGAAATGAACGCGTAGTTCGTGTCAACGTTGTAGATCCACCGCGCATGGTTCGAGGTCCGGTGGGAGCCGTGATGGGCAACCTTGAGAACGTTTGACCGCAGAAGCACGCGCGGTGTCGTCTTTTTGACGTTCTTGATGTAGTTGATGATGCCGAACTCCGTGTCGCGGGTCGCATCACCGGTGAGCATGAGTGACCTGCGCTTGTACGCGATTTTGAGTACGACGCTACGCGTGTTCTTCGCATAGCCCCCGTCGGTTGCGCTTGACACGACGCCACAAGCGAGCGCGACAACCTCGGCGCCCAGTTCTTCGACGGATCCGACCGGGGTGAAGTACTCGTTCTGGCCGGTGAGGATGTTGGCCTTCGTCCCGTCCTCGTTCTCCCAGTTCTCGAGCTTGGTGATCAGATCGCCGTATTGAGACCTGAGTCCACCGTGCAGGACGTTGCGCAGGGTGGGCTTGAAGGTGGTCATGAACTGCCAGACCAGGTTGTAGTGGTCGCGGTCCCCATGAGTGAGGACGAGCCACTCCAGTTCCCTGCCTGCGTCTTTGAACGGAGTGTGGTCCTTGAAGTACTTGAATATGGATTCGGTGATGATCCCCTTGTTCTTCGTCGAGCCCAGGTCGATCATCATGAACCTGCCGTTGGGCAGCCAGAGAAGCATCCCGTCCCCCTGGCCGACGTCCAAGATATCCAGATGGAGCGGCACGACGCGGCACCCTATGGGTGAGAGATCCCAGCGGTGTAACACCAGGACGAATGTTCGAGTTATCGCCGCTTGCCGAACTCGGAATTAATTTCCTCGCAACATTCCGTCGCAACGGGATCAAGCAGCTCGCGGTAGAGCGCAGGTCACTCTTGACGAGGACCTGCCTTCGGCCTCCTCAGCCAGCGCTATCGAGGTCGCTCTGCTTGGCGAGCTCGGTGAGTTCGGTCCGGACCTGCCAGAGCTCAGGAAACATCTGAGCCTTCGTCAATCCGGCGAGTACGTCGACGGGTGTGCCCTGCGTCCCGACGACGTCCTCGCCGATGATCCTCGCCACGACCTTGAAATGGCGAAAGCGCCAGACGCTGACGCGCTCGTCCCAGTCGGTCAGCGCCTCGGCCAGCTGATACAGATCCTCGTACTTGCGACCCTGCGTGTATGCCTCGAGCAGCGTGAGCCCCTGCTGGTCGCGTAGCGAGTCAAAGGCGGCGTAGAGCCCCGGCGAGACCCTCCGGATGCCGCGGAAGCCGGGCGAGTCGAAGCCGGAGCCGTGGCCGAGCACACGACGCACCTCCTGGTACTCCCACGGCGACATCTGCTCGAGGTGCTCGAGGAACCCCTCCACGTACTTGACCGCCGAGGAGGCGCGCCGCAGGAGGCGGAGGGCCGCTGCGACGTCGCCCGCCTCGATCAAGCGCGTCGCCTCCTCCACCTCCGTCCACGCGTGCTTCAGCCAGATCTCTGATGACTGATGCACGGTTTGGAACAGCAGCTCGTCGCGATGCACCCACTCCGCAGGTCCTTTCTGCAGCGCAAGGAGCTCGTCGGTCCGGAGATAGCGCTCGTAGTCGCTCGCACCCTCGCCCGGCAGGACCGGCGCGAACCCTTCCTCGTGACCGCGGGGTGCCTGCATGATGCGCGAGCCTAGCGCGCCCGTGAGGTCGGATCAGAGTAATCAGATGGCACTGCTGGACGTGTCGGCCGAGTTCAAGACCCGATTCCAACCGCTCGGAAGCGGCTGGTTGAGGCCGGTGTTGACCTTCCCGCTCGTCACGTTCTCGACCTTGACGCCGAGCGCGCTCAGCGTCAATTGCTCCAGCGGCTTGGCCCCGGCGCTGGATGTGACGTGATCCGAGGTGATCACGACATCGGCCAGCTGCAGACGCAAATCCTGCCCCTTGCCGCCGGTCAACGGAACCACGATCAGGCCTTTACGGAAGGTCTGGTTGGCGGCGGTGGCTGAGAGCAACGTCGGAGACAGGGTGTCCAGGAGCTTGGTGACGACGATTGTCGCCGGCTGAGCCTTGCCGGCCCCGACGCCGGTCGACGCCGAGCCGATCGAGACGCCGCTGCCTTTCGCTCCATAGTCGATGCCGACGGCATCAAATCCGATCACCGTGCTGCCAGGGGCCACCTGCGACTCACCGGCGATCCCGGTGCCGGGGTTGGACAATGCGACTGCCGCCACGCTGGACTCGGACGTGGTCTTCGGAGTCGGGCTCTGCTTGCCTTCAGTGGTGGTCGTGGTACCCGGAGGGCCCTGAGATCCAGTCGCTCCCTGAGGTCCAGGTGCTCCCTGAGGTCCGGGGCCCCCCTGAGGTCCAGCCGCGCCCTGAGCTCCAGCCGAGCCCTGAGCTCCAGTCGCTCCTGGAGGTCCGGTCGCGCCCTGGGGTCCGACCGCGTTCCAGCTGATCGCCTGCTCGGACTGGCCCGAGCGCAGCTCTCGGTGGCTGCGAACGCGGCTGCACGACTGGCCCGCGCTCGGGTCGATCAGATTCACGTTGCCGCCGTAGCCGCTCGTGTCCGGTGTGGTCACGGTCGAAACGGTGCTCCCGGTGGTGACGACGTGCGAGTCCATCAGAACACAGGCGTTGAACACACCGCTGGAGTCGGGGACCGATGCGACCGCGATTGCAGCGCCTCCTCCCAACAGACCGACGGCGACCAATGCGGCTGCCTTCGGCGCCCGCGCCAATGGACCGGCCATCGCGCGCAGCGGCTTACCAAACAACCTGACCGTCGCCGCCAGCACACCGACGACACGACGACGCATGCTCACCAAACCCATAACAATCCTCCCGCTAGCTAGGAATCGTCAGTAACACCCGGTGAATCTGAGTTCGTCCTACGCGACGACTAACGGTCCGGATCGGCGAAAGCTTTCTCTGCGACTTGAACAATCCCAGGTGCCTGACGCCTGATCGTTCGCCCATCCAGGCCTAGCGATGCCCCGCACTCTGTCCGCCATCGACGTGCAGGAATTCGCCAGTCACGAACGGAGCGGACTCGAGATATCGAAACGCCGCGACAATGTCGCTGATCTCGCCGACCCGCCCGATCGGGTGCAGCGCGCCGAGCTGTGCGTAGGAGTCCGGCGGGTACGAAGGCGTGCGGATCACCCCTGGCGAGACGGCGTTAACCCGGATGCCGGCCGAGGCGTACTCGATCGCCAAGGACTTCGTCACAGCGGCGAGACCGCCCTTGGTCAGCGACACTAACGCCGAGGGCACGCTCGCGTCCGCCTGTTCGACCAGCGTGGTAGTCATCGTCACCACGTGCCCGGCCCCCTGTGCCTCCATCCTGGCGATCGCCGAACGAGTGACGTAAAAGAACCCGTCGAGGTTTACGGCGCTGGCGTGGTTGTAGTCATCGTCGCTGTATTCGGTGAAGCGCTTGGCGACGAAGACTCCGGCGTTGTTGACCAGAGTGTCGATTCGGCCGAAACGCTCGACGGCCTCGGCGATCACTCGCTCGCCGGTGTCACGCAGGGCGATGTCGCCTTGTGTGGTCCAGATCATCGGATCCTCGCTCGGAGCGATGGAGCGGGACGTCGCGACGACGGCGTAGCTCATCTCTCGATAGGCCGCCACCAACGCCTCTCCGATCCCGCGCGACGCCCCTGTGATCACGGCGACCCTCGGCGCGGCGGCGCTCATCTGCCCACTCCCTTATCGATGCGATGGTCGGCCGGTGCTCGCGACCGCGGACCGCTTCGCGTTCTCGGACGGGTTTCTGGGTCTTCTCTCACGATTGTCCAAGGTTGGGTCGGAATGCCACGGCGGTGGGAACCATGCCTGATCCGCACGGGGCGCGTATCTTGGCCGCGCCCGCCCCACGTGGGCGGGTGCGACGCTTGCGGTACACGGGCGATCGTCACGCCGGACACGTTGACTGAGCAGGAATCGAGAAGCCGGTACGGCATCTGTCGATTAGCCTCGAACGCATGGACATCTTCATCGAATCACTCACCCTTGAGGTGGCCGACGCGGCCGCATCAGAAGCCTTCTACGAGAGTGCACTTGGGCTCGGCGACCAGTTCAGTGCTCGCACGACCGACACGCCATCCACCGGATTCCGCGGCTTCACCATCTCGCTTGTCGTCGGTCAACCGTCGATCGTCGATTCGCTGCAGGAGACGGCGCTGGCCGGCGGCGCCAAATCGCTGAAGCCCGCCGAGAAGGGGATGTGGGGGTACGGCGCCGTCGTGCAGGACGCCGATGGCGTGATCTGGAAGCTCGCCACGAGCGCCAAGAAGAACAAGGGCGCTGCCACGCGCGAGATCGACGACCTGGTCTTGCTGATCGGCGCGGCAGACATGGGCGCGAGTAAGCGCTTCTATGTCGACAGAGGCCTAACCGTGAAGCGCAGCTTCCTGAACCGCTATGTCGAATTCGACGCTCCGACAGGGGGTATCAAACTGGCGCTCTATCCGGGGCGGGCTGGCCTCGCCAAGGACGCAGGCGTCTCGCCCGACGGCGACGGATCGCACGGCATCGCGGTGAAGAGCCCAGCGGGCGAGTTCAGCGACCCGGATGGATTTGCGTGGGAGGCGGCGTAGGCATCGGCGGTTCGTCGCATTCGTACTGGGGCAATTGCCTTGACTGGGGACGGTCTACAGTCAAGCCAAGCTCATGAAACCGAGCTTGATCGCCGGAGGCATCGTCTGTGTCGTCGCGGTAGTCGGGCTGTTCGCCGTAGGTGGTGGGATTGCTCGCGTCGTCCACACCGGATCCGAGCTGTCTGCTCAACAACTGGGTCAGTCCGTCGTCGTGCCGCCCGCCGCTCCGTCTCGGCTAGCGGGCGAGCTCAACCGTGCTCAGGAGGTAATCGACGATCGCCGGAGCTCGAGCAGCGACCTTGCTGATGCGGGGTGGCTAGAGCAGCTGGCCACGGGCAGGCTCGCGCACGAAAGACGCGGCGTACGGCGCACCACCTTGGCACTCCTCCGACCTCAGGCCGCGGCGTCCGTGCGCACCGATCTTGCCGCCAACGCTGCTCTCTCTCGACTGACCGTCCCGGAGAAGCACTTCCCGCCTTGGCGGATCTCCGAGCCTCCGAGGGCCCAGACGCTGCTCGACTACTTCCGGGAAGCACAGTCGCGGTTCGGAATCGGCTGGCAGTACCTGGCCGCAATCGAGTTCATCGAGACACGGTTCGGGCGGGTTCATGGGCTCAGCACCGCCGGCGCGCAAGGACCGATGCAGTTCCTTCCGTCCACCTGGTCCACCTACGGCAAAGGGAATATCGACAACCAGCGGGAAGCGATCCTCGCCGCAGCTCGCTTCCTGGTCGCCAACGGCGCCCCCGACGACATCGCCTCCGCGCTCTACCGGTACAACAACAGCACCTACTACGTCGCCGCCGTTCAGGACTATGCCCGGCGGATGCGCTCGGACCCCCGGGCATACGCCGGTTACTACAACTGGCAGGTCATCTACGCACAAGCCGATGGAGCGTTCCTCCTGCCGGTCGGATACCCGCGGGCGCGGCCCGAGCGGGTCCAGTATCGATAAACGCGCGTACTTGCGAAACGCCAGCGACCCCGGTCACGAGGAGCAAAGCACGGTTACTGGGGCGGACGCCGGGCGGCGTACACATCGGCGGCGGCCTCGTGGAAGCCCGACGGGAGCCCCAACCCGTCGAGCGCGCCGGCGATCTCATGCATCTCTGCAATCCAGCGCCACCCCTTCCGTTCAGCGGCATTCGTCGCCGCCGGCAATTGGGCGATGAGGGCCGGCTGCGATTCGCACCATTCCTTCAGAAGGACGGCGTCGACTCCTGCACGCGCCGCATACTCTCGCAGCGTCAGCAGCAGCGCAGTCGTGCCCTTGGTCCAGCCCGCATAGGCGACCTTGACGGCGGAGGCGTCGCCGATCTCCGGCCCGGCGACTCTGGCGTCGACGACCGTCCCTGTGAACAGAGCGACGACCGCTTCTGCCTTCGGTCCTGAGACGTAGAGGCGCACGTCGCCGAGCGCGACCGGCGGGTTCCCGATGATGCCGCCGTCCACGCAGCTCGCACCAGCGGCGCAGATGATGGCTGACACTCGGTCCGCAGTCGACGGCGAGATCGCGTTCGCGTCTACGTAGATGCCGTCGAAGCCGCTTACCGTGGCCGCGACTGCCGTCGCCTCCCCCGGCGGCACCACACTGAGGATCACATCGCTGGTGGCGCACACGGCGACGATCTCGCGAAGGTCCTCCAACCCGGCATCGGCCGCCCGTTGCCTGGTCGCGGCACTGCGTCCGGCGGATGCCCAGACCACCCGATGGTTGGTCGCTCGCAGCGCAGCGCCGATCGCCGCGCCCATCTCACCGGGGTGCAGCAGACCGACCGTCCGAGGCGGCATCACAGGAGCCCTCCAGTTGGAGAATGTCGAGTCCGGCGTTGTAGGGTGCAGATCATCGCACTCACGCGCGCCGCCGACGGGCTCAGCCACGCGACTCGCCGCACCAACTGACAAAGCTCCCCGGAGGCATTAAATGGCCAACGACCTCGCTTCACAACATCGGGCTCGAGACCTGGACCCGCCCGCTGAAACGAGCCCAAGCGAACTGGCGGCGATCCTCGCAGCCGCGCAGAGCGCCGCGCCGGTTTGGGCGGCGATGGCCGAGCCACAGCGATCGCGTGTGCTCGACGCGACGGCGGACGCGCTGGACGCGGCCACCGACGAGCTCGTCGAGACCGCGGACGCCGAAACGGCGCTCGGCGAAACGCGGCTGCGCGGCGAGATGGCACGGACCACCGGGCAGCTGCGGATGTTCGCGGAGCTGATCCGGCGAGGCGAGCACATCGACGCGATCATCAGCGAGGCCGACCCGGCGGCCGGCCGCCCCGACGTCCGCCGTATCTCGATTCCCGTAGGCCCGGTCGCGGTCTTCAGCGCGAGTAACTTCCCGTTCGCGTTCTCGGTGGCCGGCGGCGACACCGCCTCAGCGTTGGCAGCCGGATGTCCCGTGGTCGTGAAGGCGCACGAAGGGCATCCCTTGACGTCGCGACTCACGACTGAGGTGGTTCTCGACGCACTCGCGGCGGCGGGAGCACCGGCGGGCGTGTTCGCGACGATCTACGGTTTTGATGCTGGCCGTGAACTCGTCGCGGCACCGACGATCAAGGCTGTCGGCTTCACCGGCTCGCTGCGCGGCGGGAAGGCGCTGCTGGAGATCGCCCAATCTCGACCCGAGCCAATTCCTTTCTACGGCGAGCTCGGCAGCATCAACCCGGTGGTCGTCCTGCCCGGGGCCGCCAGCGCGCGTGCAGCCGAGATAGCGCAAGGCTACGTCGGTTCGCTGACGCTCGGCGTCGGCCAGTTCTGCACCAACCCAGGGCTGCTGTTCATCCCGCAGAGCGACGCGCTTCTGGACGCCATCGCCGCCGGGGTTGACGCGGCGACCGGCGGCACCATGCTGAACGAGCGGATCCACGACGGCTACGTCGAGGCGGTGCAAGAGCCCAACTGGCGTGAACTGGATCAGCTCGGTCACGGCACGGCTGCGGTCGAGCGCTGGACGGCGGAGCCCGAGGTGCGCCACGTGACGCTCGAGCGCTTCCAAGCCGATCAGCAGACGCTCACGAAGGAGCGCTTCGGCCCCGTGGGGCTGGTCGTCACCTACAAATCGCTACCGGAGCTTTTGCAAGTATTGCCGACGCTGCCCGGGAGCCTGAGCGCGACCGTGCATGCGAGCGACGCAGAGATCGGCATGCTTGGAGAGCTGGAGGCGGTGCTGCGCAATCGCGCCGGCCGGCTGATCTTCAACGGCTGGCCAACCGGTGTCGCCGTTGTCTGGGCGATGGAGCACGGTGGCCCCTGGCCGGCCACGACCGCCCCGTGGTCGACATCGGTCGGGGCGACTGCGATCCGGCGCTGGCTGGTCCCGGTCGCCTACCAGGACTGGCCGGACGCAGCACTGCCGGCCGCACTACGCCGGGCAAACCCACTTGGCTTCCCGCGCACCGTTCAGCCGGCATAGCGGCTACGTTCGGCGGTACCGCTCGTCCTCTTCGACCGTGCGCTCGGCCAGCGGCAGCGCCTCAAGTCGCGCGTCCGAGATCGGCTGACCGCTGTCGACGGACAGGCCGTAGGTGCCCGCCGCCAACCTGGCTTCCGCCCGCTCGAGCGCCGATAGCTCGTTTGTGAGCTGCTCGCGGCGGGCTTCGGTCAGCTCGTCTAGGTACATGTCCTCGTCGTCGCGGTCGCCCGGCTCGACCTGTTCATCGCCCTCGAGCGCCGAGTCCGCGCCCAGAGCGGCGAATCCTTGCTCAATCCGAGCTCGCTCATTTGCCAGCAACTCTCTTACGTGTGCATCGTCCATGGCTCGACAGCCTAACCTGAGCGGATGCTCGGCGTCAGCCGCGCGAGCACGGTTACCGTGACATCGTGCCGGTCGAGCTCAGGTGAGCCGCGGACTGATTGCCTCTGACAACACCCAGGCAGTAAGAGCGATTGATCTCCGCCTGCTTGCGGTAGTGCTCCGGCAAATGCGGCATCTGCAGTAGTCGGTCGCACGCGGCCAGAGCCGCACTCGGCTGGCCCACCCAGTAAGCGGCGATCGAATACTCGAAGAGGAGACCCCACTTGTACATCCACCTGTGTACGAACAGGCTGTCGCCGGGAATGCGAAGGCGGATTCCGCGCTCGCTGACCAGATGCGCGGCGTGGTACTCCTCGCTCTCCCTGAACATCCGCGCCAGTTCGTAGAGCGGCTCGGCACGCTCCGGACGTCCGCTCCAGGCATTGAACAGCGCGGCCACAGCCTCGTCTCGGCGACCCGTTCGCGCGGCCAGCACCCCGACCTGGTACAGGGAATAGAAGACCTCTTCAGGCCACCCTTCCATCGTCGAACGACGGCGGTAGAGCCTGATCGCCTCGTCAATGCGCCCCACATCCCGCAACGTCTGGGCCAGATAGAACACGGTTCTGGGGTTGTCCGGTTCCCGTCCGAGCTCTGACACGAGCAGCCGCAGATCGCGTTTGAACTTGTCGGCTCGGGTGCCGCTGTCCGCGTGGTGGTGGATCACGATCGCGTCGAGCTTCTCGCTGCGGTCGGATTCGTCGGTCGTGATGTACTCGTGGGTGGCGCCGACGTACCACCAATGACGATCACCGCGGACCAGCCGCTTGATCCAGTACTCAGGATCCTCCGCGTGCCGAAGCATGTAGGAGTCGCCGGAGAGGGCCTGGAGCTCGGCTCGGTCACAGGTGACCGTCATGTCGGCGTCGATCAGCAGCAGGTAGTCGGCCTTGCCGCGGGCTAGGCCGAGCAGCTCGGAGCGGTTGTGGCCGAAGTTGACCCATTCCAGCTCGTGCAGCTCACCCGGGATCCCCTGTAGCGCTTTGCTGACAAGCGTCTGCGTGCCGTCGGCTGAGCCCGTGTCGCAGATGACCCAGTAGTCGATCAGCTCGCGCACGGACCGCAGGCACCGTTCGATCACGCCCGCCTCGTCCCTGACGATCATGCACAGACATATCGAGGGTTGCCGCACCGTGTCGGGCATTGTCGCCGACCTGCCCCGGCTCTCAGCCCGCACCGATACTCGCTAAACCGCGCGCCAGGTGCGGGGATCAGGCGTCGACCAACTCGGAAAATCCGGGCTTTCCGCGAATCGGATCGAAGTCCGAGTCATCTCGCGCGAGGCCCGCCAGCCGCTCCGACATGCCGACTGCCCGTCCGAGGTGCTCCACCGCGGCATCGAGGCGGCCCGCGAGGCTCTCGCAGCAGGCGAGGTTGTACCAGAGCGCGGGATAGGACGGATTCGCCTCCGCCACCTCCAGTGCGGCGTCTGCTGCGGCGCCGTGGTCACCCGCGTCGTACAGCGGCCTGACCTGAGCCCAGAGCTCCCAGCCGACGTCCTCGTAGGGCTGGCCCGGGGTCGCGCCGATGACCATCACAGTCGTCTCCGGCTCTTCAGCCGTGGCACTGCGGGTGACTCCGGGCTTGACGAACACGAGGGCCCCAGACGGAGCGTCACGGCGCTCACCGTCGAGCTCGAACGCCGCGCGGCCGCTGAGGACGACGTACAGCTCCTCCTGCCCGCCGTCAACCTCGTCGTGCTGATTGATCAGTGGCTCGCCGGCACCCGCGGTCCAGGCGGTCGCCCCGAATGCCGTGATCCCGAAGTGATGACGGATGGGCCGCCACGGGAGGCGCCCGTCGCTGAGGACCTGGATCTCCTCCAACTGCGAAACGGCATAGTCAGCCATCGAAACTCCTCGGTCGGGACGACGTCAGATGGTACGACCGCTCGAGACCGGCGGTTGCGGCCGCGGGGAGCTCAGTTGGACGATCTGAAGCCCATCGCCGCCCGACTCAGCTCGTGCTGCTCGATCACACGATCGATCAGACCGTAGTCTCTTGCCTGCTCGGCCGTGAAGAATCGGTCGCGCTCCATGTCGTCGTGCACCTGAGACCGGGCCTGCCCGGTGTGACGGGCGTAGATCTCGTCGATGTGCTCGCGCAGGGCGAGGATCTCGCGGGCGTGGATCTCGATGTCGGCCGACTGGCCCTCGAAGCCGCCACTCGGCTGATGAATCAGGATCCGGCTGTTGGGCAGCGCCATCCGCTTACCTGGCGCCCCACCGGCCAGCAGGAGCGAGCCCATGCTCATCGCCACCCCGAAGCAGATCGTCTGCACATCGGGCTTGATGAATCGCATCGTGTCGTAGATCGCCAGGCCGGAGTAGACGACACCACCGGGCGAGTTGATGTACAGCGAGATGTCCTTGTCGGGGTCGTCGCTCTCCAGGTGCAACAGCTGGGCCACAACGAGGTTGGCGACCTGATCGTCGATCGGAGTGCCGACGAACACGATCCGCTCGTTCAGCAGGCGCGAGTAGATGTCGAACGATCGCTCGCCGCGCGGGCTTTGCTCGACCACCATCGGAACCAGGGGCATGGCGTGTATCCTTTCGACAACTACATGGTTGACAGCATCGACAATAGCAACCCATTGGTTGTCAAGCGCGAGGTTGAGGTCGCAGCCGACCCCGAGCAGGTGTGGGAGGCGCTCGCGACTGACGAGGGGCGCGACCGTTGGCTGGAGCCCGATCCGGCTCGCAAGATCCGGATCGAGGCGGTCGAGGAGCCGCATCGCCTGGTCTGGTGGTGGTGGAGCGACGACGCCCCGCCTCGGCGTGTCGAGATCCTGATCGTCGCCGCTCCCGCCGGTAGCCGCGTCGTCGTCGTCGAGTCCGCGCCCAGCTTCCCGCTCGAGCTGCTGGCGAGCGGCATGTCGCTGACGCTCGCCCCAATTTGAGCGACGCGCTCGGACTCGTGTTCGGGGCGCTCGCCGACCCGACCCGCCGGTTGATGGTCGAGCGATTGCTGCGCGACGGCTCGACGTCGGTCCCATCGCTCAGCTCAGAGCTTCCGATCAGTCGTCAGGCGGTCGCCAAGCATCTCTCAACGCTGGATCAGGCAGGCCTGGTCGAGCGGGTACCCGGCCCTGGGCGCGAGGTCCGATACCAGCTGCGAGCAACGGCGCTGGCGCCCGCTACGACCTGGCTCGAGTCAGCTCAATCGGCATGGTCGGAGCGTCTGGATCGGCTGCGGCGGGCGGTCGAACCGCCGGCCGACGGCGATCGCTTGTAACAATTCCCCGCATGCCGAACCTGCCCGTACGACCGCTCGGCGACAGTGGGCTCACCGCGTCAGTCGTCGGACTCGGGTGCAACAACTTCGGCTGGCGGCTCGACCTTCCGGGCACGCTGGCGGTGCTCGACACGGCCCTCGCCGAGGGACTTACGTTCCTCGATACGGCAAACAGTTACGGCAAGGGCCAGAGCGAGGAATTCATCGGCGAGTGGCTGCCGAGCAGGCGAGATCAGGTGGTGATCGCGACCAAGTTCGGATCGCCGAACTCCCCCGACGACTACCAGGGTGCACGCGGCAGCGCGGACTACATTCCTCAGGCGGTCGAAGCATCGCTGCGGCGCCTACGGACCGACACGATCGACCTGTACTGGTACCACCGTCCCGACGGAGTCACGCCGATCGCCGAGACCCTCGAGGCACTCGACGCGCTGGTCGGCGCGGGGACCGTCACAGCAATCGGCGCGTCGAACTTCTCGGCCGCACAGATCGAGGAGGCCGATCGCGTCGCCCGCGAGCGCGGGTTCACGCGATTCTGCGCGGTCCAGAATGAGTACAGCCTGCTGGCGCGGGAGGCGGAGGCCGACGTGCTGCCGCTCTGTGAGCGACTCGGAATCGCCTTCGTCCCGTTCTACCCGCTGGCGGCGGGGCTGCTGACCGGCAAGTACCGGCGCGATGCGCCCGCTCCGGCAGGAACCCGCTTGGCGGAGCGCAGCGAAATCGCGACCGACGCCCAGTGGGCGCTGCTGCAGGCGCTGACGGGCTACGCGCAGGAGCGCGGGCTGACGCTCCCTGAGGTAGCGATCGGGGGCCTGCTGGCCAGCCCAGCGGTGAGCTCGGTGATCGCGGGGGCGACCAAGCCCGAGCAGGTCAGGAGCAACGTCCGGGCCGCTTCATGGAGCCCCAGCGAGGACGACCGGGCCGCGCTGTTCGACCTGCTCGACAGGTACGCGGCCTAGCGCCCGCGTTCACGCCGCGGTCCGGCCGACGACCCGTCCCGGCCGGTGTGCTCCGCCCCGCGAGGGGAGCACACCGGATCAGCCGTCCCGGAGAGGCTCAGGCCGCCCTGAGCTCCGCCGGCTCGGGGGCCGGCCCACAGCCGCGCAAATCCGCGGCCAGGCGGTCGGCAGTCGCCCGCTCCCAACGACCGCTCTCCACCAGCACGTCGAGCATCAGCTGGGTCTCGACCAGCGCCTCGCGAGCGGCGTCGTCGGCGCCCAGATCGGCACAGAAGATGAGGGTGTCGGCGGCGTACCGGATCCGATCCTGTTCGTCGTTCTGGAGCTTCGCCGGCCCCAGTTCGGCAATCGTGTTCAGCACGCGACGGTAGGCGTTGGTTCGTTCTGGACTCATCAGACCTCCTCAGTTCGCACGCGGCGAGTCCGATCCCATCATCGGCTCGCGGCGCACGTCACACATTAGCCAGACGGCCAGCGTCAACCGCCCCCCTTTGTACGGACGCCAATCGGCGCGGGATTCCTACGGGGTCGACGTGAGACGGGGCTTCAGAGAACGGCGATCGAGGCGATGCACTCGCCCGATGGTCCGGTGATCCAACGCATCCGTGCTCCTGCGGCGGGTCCAGCGCCGTTCGCTTCGTCGCTTAGCACGGTCATCTCGCCCGGCTGCGAGGCCGAGCGGAACTCGATCTCGGCGTCGATCGTCATCGGTTCGGCGCCGCCCAGGAGCTCCTCCTCCAGCACCGTCCAGTAAACCGCGTTGTTGATGTGGCCGGCGAGGTCACAATCGACCGCGCGGAACCGCCACGGACTGGACGACTCACTCCCCGACGGGCGCCGATGTCGCAGCCGCGCCTGCAGCTGCCAGTTATTGACCGACTCGCTGTAGACGTCGATCTCGGCTTGCGTCAACGGTGTCGGCTCACCGCTCAGGGGATCGAGATGGACCCACAGCGCGATCGCCTGAACCAGCGGCCGCGATTCGCCCGCGCGCACGATCACCGTTCGACGCTCGGCCCACATCCGACCGGCGCCGGTGCAGAAGGTTTGGAGCCGCAGGTGCTCGGCGAACCGGGGAAACGGGGCAACCATGATCCGGGTTCTCCGAACCACCCAGACAGCCACTTCGGCGACCCCCGCATCCTCGATGTCAAGGTACGCGACATCCTGGAGCCACCGGGCGATCGCATCGAGCCGGAGCCGACCTGATGGCGCGCAATCGCCGAGGCCCGGGCGCCGCTCGATGGCGAATACGCGCCCCCGCTCGGGAAGCGTCACGAGGTCGTCGGCCACCGGGAGCTCCACGCTGACCGAATGTACGGGTTCCGGCCGGACGAAGCATGGGTCGAAGGGGTAGTAGGGTCCGCGCATGAGTACTGCCCGTGATCCGAATGTGGCCGGCAGCGCTCGGTTGGCGGTGCTTCGCGGAGAGCTCAATACCGGCTCCCGTACAACCGTCTGCGACTGCTTGAACCGATTTCGCAAATGACTATCTGAGTCGATAGCAATCGACGCGACTGGAAGGTGTTGGTATGGGAGCGAGTGGGACGATCGAAGCGTTGCATGGTCGGTTGTTGATTGGGGGCGAGTGGCGGCCGTCGCTGTCGGGCGGCGAGTTTGAGACGCGTGATCCGGCGACGGGGGAGTTGTTGGGCACGATCGCGGAGGCGAGCAGGGAGGACGTGGATCTCGCGGTGCAGGCGGCGCAGCGCGCGTTTGTGTCTGAGGAGTGGGCGGCGCTGACGCCCTCGGCGCGGGCGGCGTTCCTGTTCCGGATCGCTGATCTGCTCGAGCAGAACGCGGATGAGTTGGCGCTTACGGAGACCCGTGATCAGGGTCAGCCGTTGTGGGTCGCGCGGAACGTGAGCTTGACGAGCGCGTTTGAGACGTTTCGGTATTTCGCTGGGTGGGCGACGAAGCTCGAGGGCGCGACCCTGCCACCGGCGACGGTCCCGCGGGTGTTTCAGTACACGCGTCGGGAGCCGGTCGGGGTCTGTGGGTTGATCACGCCGTGGAACTTCCCGTTGGCGATCGCCACCTGGAAGATCGCCCCCGCGCTGGCGTGCGGCAACACGGTCATCCTGAAACCGGCGGAGCAGACGCCGCTGAGCGCGATCCGGTTGGGCGAGTTGATCGAGGAGGCTGGCCTTCCACCCGGTGTTTTCAACCTCTTGACCGGCGGGCCGGAGACCGGCGCGGCGCTGACCGAGCACCCCGGCGTGCAGAAGATCTCGTTCACCGGGTCGGTCGAGGTCGGGCGCAAGATCGTCACCGCGGCCTCAGGGAACTTCAAACGCGTGTCACTGGAGCTCGGCGGTAAAACGGCAAGCGCGGTGCTCCCGGACGCCGATCTGGAGAGCGCGGTCGCCGGCTGCGTACAGGCCGGCCTGTTCAACACCGGCCAGGTCTGCGCGGCATACACGCGACTGTTCGTCGACCGCCCCCGCGTGGAGGAGTTCTCCGAACGGGCGGTCGCCGCGATGTCAAAGATGAAGCTCGGCCCCGGGGTCGATTCCGCCTCTGAGCTCGGACCGCTGGTCTCCGAAGACCAGCTGCACACCGTCGACTCCTACGTCAACGACGGCGAGGCCCAAGGCGCCAAACTCCTCGTCGGAGGAGAGCGCGCGACCGACGGTGACCTCGCCCGCGGATGGTTCTACAAACCAACCCTGTTCGCCGACGTGACAGACGAGATGAAGATCGCCCGCGAGGAGATCTTCGGCCCCGTCCTCTCCCTCCTGGCCTACGACGACATCGCCGAGCTCCCAGTCCGAGCGAACAGCACCCAATACGGACTCGCTGCATCGATCTGGACCCGCGACATCGCCCGAGCCCACGAACTCGCCGCAGCAATGCGCGCCGGAACCGTCTGGGTCAACATGGCCAACCCAGTCGACCCCGCGATCGCGTGGGGCGGCTACGGCGCCAGCGGCTGGGGCCGCGAAATGGGACGCTACGCACTCGACGCCTACACCGAAACCAAAAGCGTCTGGATATCACTCGACTGACACGCCAGGCAACCACCTCACCAACCCGCCAACAACGCTCGCACCCAACTCAAACGGGGCCGGCCGGCCGCCCGGTCGGCCTCGATCTGATCGGCTCGAACGAGCAACAACTCAAGCAGCGCAGCGGTCGGCTCGAACGGGTCAGCGACCGCTGAACGGTCCTCGAGCGCGAGTGCCGCGAGCAGCTTCCCGCACGATTCCGCGACGATGATCGGATGAGTCAGCGGCCGAGCGCTGTCCAGCTCGGCGAGCCGGAGCAGCGTCGGCTCGTCCGCAGCCTCGGCAAGGCGAATCGCTACCTGAGTCTGTTCGCAGGGATCCGCCGACCGTGGTCTAACTGCTCGGTCGAGGTCGGCGATGCGGCGCAACTCGGCATATCGCGCTCGTGCCATCAGGTGTGTCAGCTCCGGATTCATGTCTGCCTACACCCTGAAGACGACGACAACTCGCCGAACCGGACACGGACTGCTTGACGCCGGCGGCGCCGCTGCGGATGATCGTGGCGTGGCCGAAAGCGCAGAGGTGATCCAAGCACGCGTCCGGCGCGTTCCGCCCGGGTTTGTGACCACCTATGCCGACCTGTGTCCGGGCGCGCCTCGCCAGGCTGGCCGAGCGCTGTCCCTCGACGGTGACGACGTACCTTGGTGGCGAGTCGTGCGCAGTGACGGCACCTGGGCCAAAGGGGAGGAGCAGCGGCGCCGC
Source organism: uncultured Solirubrobacterales bacterium (assembly GCA_963805095.1). GTDB lineage: Bacteria > Actinomycetota > Thermoleophilia > Solirubrobacterales > Solirubrobacteraceae > Palsa-465. The sequence goes on along the minus strand of CAWDSW010000002.1, from coordinate 280,206 downwards.
CTGGAACGTGAACGGATCCCGATTCGCGGTAAGCGGGTCGCGCTCGCCGAAGCTCGAATCGATCCCGAAGCGATCTACTAGCGGCCTCAAACGAGGCGGCGGTGCGCGGCCCGAAGTGGTTCCCGATTCTCAAGTCCTACGGGTCGTGGAGGCGGAGAACCAGTCGGCGCCAAAGACTCTCCCGTCCCGCTCGGGCGCAAAGGGGATTCCGGCGGCGATCGCGCGCGGCACGATCACCAGCGCTTGGGCGGCGCGGTTGAGACCGAGGATCAGCAAGATCGACGCGGTGCTCGCGGCGACATGCGCTCCTTCGCCGTGGGCGATGCCGACGATCAGGAGCCTGCTGACGATCAGCCCGCTCCACAGCCACAAACCCCGCGTGGGAAGTTGCGCCCACAGACATCCGTTGCGACGCTCCAGTCGCGTCATCGCGCCGAGGCCGAGTCCGGTCGCGATCGCGATCGCCGCGCCCACCGCCAGCAGAATGATGTCAACCGCATGTGGGTGCGACTTGCTGCTGGCGATCTCTACAACCCCGATCACGGTCAGGATCACCGGGAGCATGACCACCCGCTTGCCCCGCAGCGCGCTGCCGACCACCTGTTGTCCGACGACGAGGACGATGACTGCGATCGCCACTAAAGCTGTGAACACCGACATTTCAGAGGCTCCCTTCGCGAGGTTGACTGACCCCTGAGACGCTATGGCGCCGTGACCCTTCGCACATCGGCCGACGGGTTGAAATGAGGGTTGATTTCCGGGTGGAGATGCAGGTGGAGATCCGCTCGGTTTCGGCGCTCGTATGGCGGCTCGGCTAGTGTCCCCGCGTATGAGAGGGTGGTGTTTTCGGTGCATCGTGGTGACCCTGAGCGCTGCTGCGTTCGCGATGTCGCTCACCGCCGTCGCCTCGTCCAGGGCGAAAACGCCGGCGGCCGCGGCGATCGGTCCCTCTCTGGTTGCGGTGGCTTGCCCCTCGGTGAGCCAATGCACGGCGGTCGACCCGGACGGCGAGCAGTTGACGTTCAACCCGACTTCGTCCGCTGGTGCGCCTGCCAGGCGGATCGAGGCGACCTTCGATCCGGTGAATAGGGTCGCAAGCGTCTCGTGCCCGTCGACCACCCAGTGCACGGCGGTCGATGACCATGGCAATGAGATGACGTTCGACCCCGAGATAGGCGGACGCGCGACTTCGCTCAGAGTCGATCCGAACGTGGGAGTGCGCAGCATCGCCTGTCCGACCGTGACCCAATGCACCGTCAGCGGCAGTGGGGTCTACGCGGTCACGTTCAACCCCAACGGAACCAGCTCAGAGCCTTCGTTCAGCACCCTCACCTCTGGTAAGGCTCAACTGTTTGACCTGGCGTGCCCGACGCCGGGTCAGTGCATCGCGGTCGGGACAACCCACACCGGCGGCCAGGAGCAGTTTGTGACCTTTAACCCGAACCAGCCCGGGATCGAGCAGGCGACGCCGATTCCCGTCGTCGCCGCCCTGTACGGGGTTGATTGCCCCTCGCCCTTGGAATGCACGGCCGTCGATCACAGCGGCCGCGAACTGACGTTCAACCCGAGCGCGCCCGGCTCCCCAGCGCCGGCCTCGGTCGACAGCGCGGCTCGTCCCGCCAACGCGCTCGGGGGAGTCGCGTGCCCGTCGCCGAGCCAATGCACCGCCGTCGACCAAGGCGGTCAGCAGGTGACTTTCAATCCAACCAAGCCGGGCACCCAAACGGTGACGAGGATCGATCGTGGTAACGAACTCACCGCGGTCGCATGCCCGAGCGTCACCCAGTGCACCGCTGTCGACGATCAGGGCCGGAGCGTCACATTCAACCCCGCTGCTTCGTCCGCTCCAACGCGGGTGCTCATCGACAGGCATCCCTCCACGAGGAACATCGCCTCGCTGCGAAAGGCCGTCAGCAGTTGCGACAAGCTCGGCGAGGCCAAGCGCAGCAAATGCATCATCGCCGCACGTAAGCGGTTCGACAGATAGAGGGTGCGCCGGGCCGCCGGCGGGTCCGCGATTGATCCGGTGCGACCCACGCTTGGCGGAAAGCGCACACCTTCGCCCGTCCGCTGAGGTGTGTGAAGGATTTGCCCCGCATATGGTGGAAAAGCGCTCGCACGCGCCGATGGCGCGTGGGTTGTGCATGCTTTTCCGGCGGTCTGCCATCTGCAGGTGTCTGCGCGCCGCGCCATGCGTCAGGCGCCCCGCGGTGGCTGAATGTCTCGGAAGTCGCGAACGCCACCATCTAGACGCGAGCTCGGCAGCGGGGACAGGTGGGGGTCCATCCGCAGCGAGCGAACCTCGGCTGCACCGTCCGCCCCTAGCGGAAGGCGCCACCGCTTTGCGCAACTCAGGCGCGCAACGCCGGTAGAGCCTGCCGGAGCGAGTAGACGTTCGCGAACAGGTCGCCGTGTTCGGCGACACGGGCGAGCACCTGCGCCGAGTCGAACACGAGCAGCTCCCGATCCCGCTGATCGCGGCACGCCATGATCTCGGTCCAGGTGACCGGAGTGGACACGGTCGGACGCTCCTTTGCCCGGAGCGAGTAGACGTTGACGGTCGTCTTGTGCTCGTCGTTCTGGCTCCAGTCGATCAGCACCTTGCCGGTGCGTCCAGCCTTCGCCATCGACGACACGACCAGGTCAGGTCGGCGCTGCTCGAACATGCCGGCAACCGCGTGCGCAAATGGCTTTGTCTGTTCGTAGGTCACGTCAGGAGTGTTCAGCGGCACGTAGATCTGAAGCCCCTTCGACCCCGAGGTCTTGGCAAACGAGGACAGGCCGAGCTGGTCGAACATCTCGCGCAACTCAAGGGCAACCTCGCAGCACTCGACGATGCTCGCGGGCAGCCCCGGATCGAGGTCGAATGCGAGCGCGGTCGGGCGCTCGATGTCCTGGGAGAGAGACAGCGACGGATGCAGCTCGATGTCAGCCAGATTCGCGAGCCAGACGAGCGTCGGCAGGTCCTGGCAAAGCGTGTAGTCGATGTCACGTTTGCTGTGCCGACTCCAGGCGGTCGCCGTCTGCACCCACTCGGGACGGTGCGAGGGCGACTGCTTCTCATAGAAGAACTTGCCCTGCACCCCGTTGGGGTAGCGCTTGAGCGTCAGTGGGCGGTCGTGAAGATGGGGCAGCAGGACGGGGGCGACCGCCGCGTAGTAGTCGATCAGGTCCGCCTTGGTGAACCGCGCCTGCGGGTAGAGCACCTTCTCTAGGTTCGTCAGCTTCAGCACGCGTCCCTCGACGTCGACCTCGACTCCGCCGCGAACCTTGTGGCCTCGGTCGGTCCATGCGCGCAGTCGTGAGTGGTTGCCCCCCTCCTCAACAGCGGGCTCCGGCGGCGGGCTGATGCGCTCGCGCACGACCTCGCTCGCGGGCTTGCCCTCTCGCATTCCCTTGTAGGACGGGTGGCGCAACGTCCCCGTACGCGTCCATTCGGTGAACTCAACCTCACAGACGAGTCGTGGCTCGACGAAGTGAGCCCCCGTTGGCGGTTGGGTGCCGCTGAACGGCGTGTCTTCGCGCGCGAGCGGCTCCAGCAGCGTGGCGAGGCGCTTCAGCTCGTCCGCGTCAAAGCCGGTTCCGACCCGCCCCGCGTAGCGCAGCTCTCCAGCCTCGTCGTGGACGCCGAGCTCGAGCGCCCCGATACCGTTTGACCGGGAGCCCTTCCCGCCGGTCCAACCGCCGATCACCAGCTCCTGGCGACTGATGTTCTTGATCTTGAGCCAGCTCCCACCGCGGCCCCCGGGCGTGTAGCGCGAACCGAGGCGCTTGGCCACGACCCCCTCGAGGCCCTGCTCGCGCGTCGCCGCGAGGAGCGCCGTTCCCCTACCGCTCCAGAATTCAGAGACTCGCCAGCGCTCGGCGTCGAGGGTCAGCGTGTCGAGTCGCGCACGGCGCTCGGTGTAGGGCAGCTCGGTGAGGTCGTGCCCGTCGAGCCACAGCAGGTCGAAGATCATGTACGTGACCGGCGCGGCGTCGGCCAAGCGCTTGACCGCCGCCTCGCCCCGCAGATGCATCCGAGGCTGCAATGCCTGAAAGCTCGGGCGTCCATCCTCGCCGAACGCGACGATCTCGCCGTCGAGAATCGCTTCGTGGGAGCTCAGCGCGCGATTGAGCCCACGCAGCTCCGGATACGCGGCCGTCACGTCGTTGGCGCTGCGACTGAGAAACCGGATGCGTCCCGGCTGAGAATGCGCGATCGCCCTCTCCCCGTCCCACTTGACCTCGAACGCCCACCTCGGCTCATCGCCCGGAAGCGCGGAGAGCTTCGCGAGCATCGGAGGGATGAAGTCGGGCATCTCCTCAGCGCTCGGATCGGCGGGAGCATCCATCCGGTGGATCATCCAATCCTGCTCCGAACGACCGGCGCGAAACAGGGAATAGCGTCCTGTCAGCCGCTCGCCCTGGAAGACGACGATGATCTTTCCCGGTTCCCACTTTTCGCATACGTAGGTGCCGTGATCCCAGACAGTCACCTCCCCAGCGCCGTAGTTTCCCGAAGGGATCGTGCCGTGAAAGTCGAGATAGGCGAGAGGGTGGTCTTCGACGTGCACGGCCTTGCGGTTGCGCTTGGGGTCCTCGGGAATCCCGTTCGGCACCGCCCAGGAGGCGAGCGCCCCATCACGTTCCAAGCGCAGGTCCCAATGAAGCCGTCTCGCGTGATGCTCGTGGACCACGAACCTGGCAGCGGCCTGGACGGCCGTTCCCTCGGGCTCGGGAGGGGGCTCGGGCGTCGCGGCAAAGCTGCGCTTGTCGCGATACTCGCTGAGCTTCGCTGAACTGCTCTTCTTCGCGCTCATTCTCACACCGGGTTGCGGGGACGACCGGGTTCTGACATCGCGGGCCTGCGTGTGCTGACAATCGTATGCCCGTGAGCCCGGGCGGGCGTGTGAGGCGCGTGCTCCTAGCCCTCGTCGAGGATCTCCACCTCCTGCCCTTCGTGGAACGTCAGCCGAATCGCATCGCCGTCCTCGAGGATCTCGACGCCGGCGAGGCGGTCACGATTGACGTGCAGTGCCGCGACCCTCACGAAGACGTCAACCACGTAGGAGTCGGAATCTTCCTCGACGCGAGCCCATGGCTCCCGCCCCCGCAAGATTGCATCCGTGTATTCGAAGTTGTTCGCGAACACTGTGAACGAGTGTCTCAGCCTCGCGTGCAGCCATTCAAGAACCGTAGTCAGCTCATCGGCTGCGTCTGGTACATCTTCACGATCAAGCATGACCTGCAGAACACAGAGCGATGCGCTGCGGTGCCCCAATCCACGTTTACCGTTCGTTAATTCTCGGCCTTCACGTAGCGGCTCACGATCCTTCGAGGACACCGGCGAGCGACTCACGCACGCCGGCACGCCTGGCCCGCAGCTCGGACAGGCCACGCATCGCCATGCTCTCTCGCCAGGGCGCCCCTCCCGGGATCAGCTCCAAATCCGGGAAGCGGTCGAGGACGCGCGGCAACGCGATTGCCGCCTCCATTCGTGCAAGCGGTGCGCCTAGACAGAAGTGCGGCCCCCAGGCAAACGACAGATGACGGGAGTTGTCGCGGTCGAGCCGCAGCGTGTCGGGCTCGGGGAACGCGGCAGGATCACGGTTGGCGGCGGCCATATGCAGCATGACGATCGCCCCCTCCGGGATCGACCGGTCACCGATCACAACATCGTCGGAGGTCAACCTCGGTGAGAACTGGATCGGCGCCTCCAAGCGCAGCATCTCTTCGACAGCGATCGGTACGAGCTCGGGATCTGCTGCGATCGCGCGATGGAGGTCCTCGTCGGCGAGGAGGGCGTGAAGGCCGGTGCCGAGCAAGCTCGCAGTCGTTTCGTGACCCGCAACGAGCGTGAAGACCGACAGGCCGACCAGCTCGGCTCGCGACAGTTCGCCGGCATCTTCAGCAGCGGCGAGTGAGCTGATCAGATCGCCGGCGGGGCAACGCCGGCGCTCCGCGACCATCTCCGTCATGAACGCGTCGAGCGCGACGTAGCTGCGCATTGCTCGCGGTGCGATCTCGGCGAGCGTGGGTCCGATGTTGCCGGTGAAGGCCGCCATGTCCTCTGACCATCCGTGAAATGCAGCTGACTGCTCGATCGGCACGCCGAGCAGCTCACAGATGACTCGGGCGGGCAGCGGGAAGGCAAGTGCCGCGATCAGGTCAACCTCGGAATCACCGTCGATCGCTGTCAGCAATTCGTCGACGATTGTCGTGATCCGGTCCGAGAAGCGGCGAGCCAGTGCTGGGGTGAACACCTCGCGCAGCAGGCCACGCATGCGCGTGTGCTTCGGTGGGTCGGTGAAGCCGAGCCAGTTCGAGACGTGCTCGCCGAGCGGCGCGCACGAAAGCGCGAGCGCGGGCGGCAGCGCGCTCATATTCCCGGCCACCCGGTCGTTGGCCAGTTGTCGGTCGAGGAGGCCAGCGAGGACGTCGTCGTATCGGGTCACGATCCACGCGTCCAACTGTGGACTGAAGTGGACAGGATCGTGCTCGCGCAACCACGCCAGCAGCGGGTACGGATCATCGAGTCGGCCGGCGCAAAACCGCTCGTATTCCGGCGATGCGATGCATGCCTCGGTATCAGGTGGATTGAAGGCGGTGGAGGTCACGATTCGCTCTTGCGGACGATCGCCCCCGGGGATCGACGGATCTCGTCGCGCAGCTCAAAGCCCAACCCCGGCCGATCAGGGACGACAAGTCTCCCGTTGACGACTTCGAACGACGGCTCGACGACATCGCGGTACCACCCGTTTAGGAAGCCGCGCACGGTCTCCATGACCATCGCGTTCGGCGCGTGGGCGCAGAGTTGAAGCGAGGCGGCCAACGACAGCGGTCCGGTGCAATCGTGCGGGGCGACGGGCAGCGAGTAGGCGTCCGCTAGTGTCGCGATCTTCCGAGCCTCGGTGAGCCCGCCTGCCCACGCGACGTCGACCATCACGACGTGCGCTGCCTCGCGCTCCAGGATCTCCCGGTAGTCCCACCGCGTGAACAGACGCTCGCTCACGGCCTGTGCCTGTTTGGTCTCGCGTACGAGGCGGGCGAGGTCGGCCGCGCTCGTGGGCTGCATGATGTCCTCGACCCAGCGCACGTCGAAGGGCTCGAGTGCCCGGCAGATCCGAATTGCGGTGTTCAGATCCCAGCGGCCGTGCCCCTCGACCATGATGTCGATCTCGGGCCCGGCCTCCGCACGAATCGCGGCGATCACGCCGAGCCCCGCCTGGAGCTCCAGCTCGGGCAGGTCATGACCGACCGGCCCCATCGCAGACCAGCCGGCGGGCCCTGTAACCCCACCGGTCAGCTGCGGCGCAAACCTGTCCCACGGCCACACCTTCATCCCGCTGACCCCACTGTCCAACAGTTCACGGGCCAGCGCCGCGGGGTTCGACAGCCAAGCACTCTGATCCGCATGCGAGCCGGCATCCACGCAGGTGTTGTAGGTGCGTATGTCGTCCCGCACCCGACCTCCGAGGAGTCGAGCGACAGACGTCCCGGCGCGCCTTCCGGCCAGGTCCCAGAGTGCGAGGTCGAGTGCCGATATCGCCCGGAACTCGGCTCCTGCGCTGGCGTAGAAGTTGACGGCGCTCTGCAGCACCCTCCAGATCCCCTCTATGTCGCCGGCGTCGTGGCCGAGCACCAACGGAGCCACGACGTCGTGGAGCACCGCTTCGACAGCGGCAGGCACATAGAACGTCTCCCCCGCCCCGTGTGCACCATCGGCGTCCGAGGCATGAAGCCAGAGCAGATTTGGCCATTCAGGACTGCGGATCGTCTCAAGCGAGCGAAGGGGGGCAGTCACTCAAATAAGCTATCAGTTATCTGCTAACAATTTCCCGATGGAACCCCACCAACGTCGGTTGAGGACTGCGATTGCCGACAGCGGCCTCGACGCAGCGGTGTTGGTGAGTCCGGCCGCCGTGTGCCATGCCACGGGCGTCGAGGTGTTCCTGCCGGTGGAGGCGGGCACTGAATTCGCGATCGCGCCCACTGTGGCGCTCGTGCCGGCAGATGATCAGCCTCCCTGGCTGCTCGTGCCCGAAAGCCATGCGGGGCGTGCACGAAAGCAGGCGCTGGGTACGGTGGTCGAAGCGGTCGCGGGCTTCAGGCACTTTGAGGATGTGGACGCGCCGGCAGCGTACGTCGCCACGGCGCGAAGGGCGTGGCAGGCGCTTGGCCGTCCGCGTCGGGTCGGCTGCGAGCCGAGGTGGCTGCCAACCGGGTGGGGGCAACTCTCCGGCTGGACGTCGAGCGGCGTGGACTTTGTGGATGCGGCCGGCGCGCTCGAGCGCGCACGCGCGATCAAGTCGGACTGGGAGATTCAGCGAATCCGGAATGCGACCGTGGCGGCGGACGCCGCCCAGCAACTGCTCACCACGATCGACCTGGCGGGCCGTAACGAGCTGTCGCTCTGGGGGGAACTGCTGGGAGCCGGAGCCTCGGTCGCCGGGCACGAGGTGACTGCCTTCGCAGACCTGGTCACGGGTCCACGGACGGGGACTCTCTCGTACCCCGGGGGCCCAGTCGATCGGGTTATCGAGCGCGGGGACACGGTGATCCTTGACTTCAGCGTGCGCGTCGACGGCTACTGGGCGGACTGCACTAGCACGACGGTCGCCGGCGGCGGGCCGGATGCCGAGCAATTGCGACATTACCGAGCGAGCAGGGACGCGTTCGACGCCGCGATCGCGTGCCTGGTGCCGGGCCGGCGTGCCAACGCTGCCGAGCAAGCGGCGCGCGAGGCCCTCCAGGCGTCGGGAGTTACGGCCGTCCACTACGCCGGTCACCAGATTGGCTGCTCGGTGAACGAGCCGCCGCGCCTCGTGCCGCACGACGAGACGGTGATCGAGGCGGGAATGGTCTTCGCGGTGGAGCCTGGCGGATACGACGCAACGCTCAAGGTCGGTGCGCGCAGCGAGAAGATGGTCCTCGTGACCGAGGATGGACCCGAGGTGCTCTCGCGCTTTGCGTGGCCTCTAGACGGCGCCTGACCCCAGCCGCTGTTCCCAGCCCTCCTGGTGGACGTCCAGGTATGCCTGGGGATCGTAGGGATGCTCGCGGGCGACGTCGAGATTCAGCGTGACCCCGATTCCCGGCTCGTTCGGGAGGTCAATATGCCCCGTGTTGGGGTCGATCGTCGGCGTCCAGCTGACGAGGTCCCGGGCCCACGGCTCGTTGAACGGATCGAAGTACTCCTGGATCAGGAAGTTGGGAACAGACGCCGCCAACTGCAGGCAAACTGCGGTGGCGACGGGGCCTCCACTCTGGTGCGGGGCGATCCAGCCGCCGGCTCCGCGGGCGATCGCGGCAACGGCGAGCGTGGGCCCGATCCCGCCCAGCGACATCGGCTCAGGTTGGAGGATGCTGACTCCCCCTCCGGCCACCAGATCGTGAAACTGCCCGATTGAGTCAAAGGTCTCGCCGCTGGCGATCCGGATCGGGCTCTGCTGCGCCACCCAGTTCGTCGGCTCGATCCTCTCTCGCGACGTCGGTTCCTCCAGCCAGTAGATCTCAAGCGGAGCCATCCGCGCGGCCACCCGTACCGCTTCGGCCGGTGTGAACCTCGCGTGCGCATCGATCAGCAATCGAACATCTGGACCAAGGCCGTCTCTCAACGCCGCCATGACGTCCACCGCCAGCTTCAACTCGGCGTTGTCCATGAATCCATCGGCTGTTCCGAAGGGGTCGATCTTGAGCGCGTTGAAGCCGAGCGACCGCGCACGCAGCGCGGCTGCGAGCACCGTCTCGGGCGATCGCTCGGTGCGGTACCACCCGTTGGCATATGCGGGCACCGTGTTCCGGACTCGGCCACCCGCCAGCGCGTGGATCGGCACGTCCAAGGACTGACCGAGAATGTCCCAACAGGCGATTTCGATCCCGGCGATCGCGGTCCGATGGATCTGGCCACCGTCGTTCGACACGCTCTGGAAGAGGCGATCGCCCAGACGCGTCATCTGAGTCGGGTCGGCGCCGAGGGCGAAGTGCTCCAGCTCGTGAACGGCGGCCTCGACCGCGAGGCCGAAACCGTTCAGGGTCGCTTCACCGAGACCGACGAGCCCCTCGTCGGTGATTACACGGACAAACAGCCAGTTTTTCCACTGAGCGCCGACAAGGTGTGTCTCGATCGCTCGGATCTTCACGCTGGGGCCCGATGTGCCGTCGCTTCGAGCTCGCCGATCGCGTCCTCCCAGACTCCCGCATCCGCCCGGATGTAATGCACCTTATGGTTGGTCTCGAAGCTCGGGACGCCACGCCCCGGGATCGTCTCGAGGACCAGAGCGCGTGGACGCTCGGAGCTCGCCCGAAGTGCCTTCAGGAGAGCGTTGATGTCGTGAGGGTCGACGCTCTCAGCGTCAAACCCAAAGCCCTGGAACTTCGCGACCACGGGCTCCACGCCCATCACCTCGGCCGTGGCCCCATCCGCCTGAATCCCGTTGTTGTCGACGAGCACCGTCAGGGAGCGGAGCCGGTGATGGGCGGCGGACATTGCGGCCTCCCAGACCTGTCCCTCCTGGAGCTCTCCGTCTGAGAGCAGACAGAAGACCCGGGTGTCCGTTCCGAGCAGACGCTCGCCCAGGGCGATCCCAACCGCCTGCGAAAGGCCCTGTCCGAGTGAGCCACCGGTGATCTCGAAGCCGGGCGTGCCCTCGAGTGGACTCTCCTCGATCCGAGACCCATCGGTGCCGTACCCCGCAAGTTCGTCACTGTCATACACACCGAGCTCGCCCAGCACGGCGAAGAGTCCGATCGCGCTGTGACCGGTGGACAGGACGAAGCGGTCGCGAATACGGCCATCGCCGTCCCGGCGCATGACGTCGAAGAACAGACAGGTCAACAGGTCCGCCAACGCGAGGCCCTGGCCGGCGTAGCCCTGGCCCCGGCGCCGACACATCTCCAGAACGGTGCGCCGTACGCGCAAGGCACGTTCCTCGAGCGAGATCTCCCCGATCGAGTGCTGGCTGCCACTGGTCATCGATCCACCTCGGCAAACACTTTGGACGCAATCCCGCCGGCATCGAGACCCAGTTGCTGTCGCACGTACTCAAGGGACCCTGCGTCAGCCCACCGGTCGAGCACGCCAAGACGTCGGAGCCGCACGCCCGAACCCTGCTCCGCCAAGGCTTCGGCGACCGCAGAGCCCAGTCCACCTACGACACTGTGATTTTCGACGCTGACAACGGTGGAGAACCTCCCGCACCAGGCGGCGACCGTGTCCTGGTCCATGGGCTTCAGGGTGGGAACGTGCAGCACGCCGACCTCGACTCCCTTGTCCGCCAGCGCGACAGCCGCCTCCAGAGCCCACTGAGTTCCGATGCCCGTACCAACGAGGCCGACCGCCGAATCCCCGGCACGAAGCTCATGCGCATCGCCGATGGCGAAGCGGTACGTTGCCGGATCGAGTAGACGATCGACCTGCCCGCGCAACCCGCGGATGTAGACGGGGCCGTCGCTGTCAAGGGTGCAAGTGAACGCCGACTCGAGCTCGGTGGCGTCGAGCGGGTCGATGACCGTCATGCCGGGGAGGGCCCGCATCAGGGCAAGATCGTCGATCGCCTGGTGCGTCGCGCGAAACGGTGTCGTGATGCCTGGCAGAAATGCCACGATCGAACTCGGCGACGGCCCGGTCGCCAGCGCCATCGCCACCTGGTCGTACGAACGGCGGGTGGCAAACACGCCGTAGGTGACCGCGACCGGCCGTAGCCCGGCCTTCGCCAGCCCACCGGCGGCTCCCATCATGTTCGCCTCGGCCATGCCCATCTGGAAGAACCTCTGCGGAAAGCGATCCGCGAACGGCACGAGATCCGTGTACTTCGACAGATCGGCCGACAGGACGACGAGATCGTCCCGTTCCTCGGCCGCCAGCACCAGCGCCTCCGCGAACGGCGCCGCCGCCCGTCCCGGCGGATCGAGCAACAGCCCCGATGCGAGCCCGGCGCCGCTCACAGTAGGGACCCGCCGTTGACGCGAAGGACGTGGCCAGTCACGAAAGTCGAGAGCGGGCCGACGAGATAGAGCACACCGTGCGCCATCTCCTCGGGCTGCGCGAGACGTCCGAGCAGGGTGCGTCGGCCGACCAGCGCCTTGTCCTCCGAGCTCACGGCACCGAGTGCGACGGTATCGGTTGGCCCCGGCGAGATCGCGTTGACCCGGACGTTGAACTCGCCGACCTCGCGCGCGAGCGACTTGGTCAGAGCGATCACGCCGCCCTTGGCCGCGGCGTAGTGCGAAGCGGGGCTGATGCTTCCGTACTCGCCCGCGGTGGACGCGAAGTTGACAATCGAGCCCTTCCGCCGGCTCACCATCTCTGGAAGGACGCTCTGACAACAGACGAATGCACTGCGGAGATTCGCCTCCAGCACCCGGTGCCACTGGTCGGCGTCGACCTCGTCCCAGGGTGTGATCTCCCAGAGACCGGCACAGTTCACGAGGCCATCGATCGGCCCCAGAGCCTGCTGGGTCTCCTGGACCAGCGAGCGCATCTCGCCCTCCTGAGTCGCGTCAACAGCCCGGACGTCCGTGTGAGCGCCGAGCGCGTCCTGGAGGTCGTGAAGCGCAGGCCCCGGGCGGTCGATCAAGACGAGTCGGGCTGATGCCTCCGCAAGCACGGAGCTGACCACCCTCCCGATTCCTCCTGCGGCGCCCGTAACAACGATCGTTTGATCCTCCAGCAGCGGCCCGGCGATCCCGCCCCGGAGTGTCGTTTTAGCTATCTGCATATTGATTTATAAAATTGCTTACAGTTTTCAGTATACATCTGTTGCCTCCATCGATCGATCCAAAGCTTCGTCGGCAAGCTGCTGGTCGGCCGTTTCGATCGCGGCCTGCCCTGCGCGGTGGTGTCGCGACCTCGAAACGCCCGCCAGGTACACCGTGGCCAGCAGGATCACGCCGTAGCCAATCTGAAGCCAGGCGGCTCCGAGGTTGAACAGCTGCAGCAGCGACGCGATCAGGGTCAGCACGATCGCCCCGGCGATCGTCCCGGTGTAATGTCCGGCGCCGCCGAGGATCGACGCGCCACCAACCGCGACGGCGACTGCCGAGGAGAACAGATAGGGATCACCCATCGTCAGGAATGCCTGGCCGTTGAATCCCATCAGCAGGAGTCCGGCGACGACGGCACAGACCGCTGATACGACGTAGGGCACCACGACCACGCGCCGGACGCGCACGCCCGCGAGTTCCGAGGCTCGGGCGTTGGTGCCGACCGCATAGAGCCGCCGTCCGAAGGAGGTCGCAGACAACAGCACACAAGCGATCACCGCAACGACGATCCACACCACGACGACGAAGGGAATTCCGGCGACGTGGCTGGTCGTCAGGGTGATCAGACCCTGAGGCGGCGTCGAGGAGATCCCGCCATTGGTATAGACGAGCAGCAGGCCCTGGAGGGTGCCGTTCATCCCGAGGGTCATGATGATCGGCGGCACGCCGATGTAAGCAATGCCGACGCCGTTGACCAACCCAACGACGATCGCGAGTGCGAAAACCAACGGAATGATCCAGAGGAGTCGCGAGGAATGGCCGTCGGCGAGGATCGAAGTCAGGACGGCCGAACCCGTGAGCACCCATGGCACCGACAGATCGATTCCACCGGTCAGGATGCAGAGGGTCTGACCAAAGCCGATGATCCCGATGAAGCCGGCGTAGATCAGCATGCTCCGAAGCTGAGGGCCGCTGGCGAACGCGCTCGAATGTAGGGTTCCGATCAGGAACAGCAGAACAGCGATCCCGTACGCGATCAGGATCGCCCTGTGTCGCCTCAGCGCATCGGCGAGGTTGCCCCCAGGGGGATGAAACGCGATGCCGCTCACCCGCGCCTCCTGGCGGCGATCTGGGTGGCGAGCGAGCTGACGACGACGGCGACGATCAACAGGAAGCCCTGGAGGAACACACTCCAGAAGGAGTTGATGTTCAGCGCGGTGATCAGGTCGGGAATCATCAGGTACGCGATTGCTCCCGTGATCGAAGCGGCGGCGGATCCCCGCCCGCCGAACAGGCTGGTCCCACCGATGACGACCGCCGCGACGGACGTGAGGATGAACTCATCGCCTGCGGTCGGCGAGCCCGAGGCCTGCTGTGCGGCGAGATAGACGCCGGCTATCGCCGCAAAACTGCCGGAGATGGCGTAGACCTGCACCTTGCGAAGCGATAGCCGCACTCCGAGCAGTCGCGCCCGACTCTCATCGCTGCCCATCGCGCGCAGATCCCGGACGAACCGCGTGTCGCGCAACCATGCCCAGAGTCCATAAAGGATCGCGACGAGCCAGACGGACTTCGGGATCCCGGCGACGCTGCCCAGAACGGCGTTGGTCAAGCCGGTTGGCACGCTTCCGCCCTCGACCGGCAGGATCGCGAGCGCGACGCCGTCCCAGATCGACCAGGCTGCGAGGGTGACGATGAAGGGCTGCAGGCCGGTATACGCGATCAGCGCGCCGTTCAGGGTGCCGAGCAGCATGCCCAGCACGATCAGGGCGATCACCTCCAAGATCAGTCCAAAGCCGGAGAAGTGGCCGGCGGTCGCCAGGATCGCCGTGGTCATCGACATGATCCCGCCGACCGACAGGTCGATCCCGCGGCCCAGCATCGCGAGCGTCTGACCGAACGCCACGATGGCCAGCGGGAACACGGCTGCAAAGCGGATGTCGATTGCCCCCGGACCGTCAACCAACTCGGGCTCGATCAACAGCAGACTGATCGCCAGCGCGACCACGTAGAGATACGGGATCAGCGTCGTGAGCGCCGGCGGCTTGAGTCGGATCCCGGCCAACCGACCGCGGCCGACCGAAGGGTTCAGACCGGTCACGACGATTGCCTCCCGTCGGCCCCGCCGCCGACGACGGAGGCTACGACCGCAGCTTCAGAGAGATCCTCTTCAAGCAGCGCTCGAACGCCGCCGTCATGGAGGACGGCCACGCGGTCGGCGATATTGACTAGCTCTGCGACGTCGCTCGAGTACCAGAGGACGCCGACGCCCGTGTCGCACTGTCGACGAACGAGCCGGTAGATCTCTGACTTGGTGCCGACGTCGACGCCGCGGGTGGCGTCGTACATCAGCAGCAGACGCGGCTGGCGCAGGAGCACCCGACTGAGCAGTACCTTCTGCTGGTTGCCGCCCGAGAGCGCGGAAACCTCCTGGCTCGGCGAGTTGAGCTTGATGCGCAGGGACTCGATCCCCTCCTCGACCCGCTGGCGGACACGCGCGCTGACCATGAAGCCGGCACGCGACACGTCGCTGAGGCTCGATAGGACCATGTTCTCGCTGATCGACAACGGCAGGCAGAGCCCGTCTCGGGCGCGGTCCTCGGGAACGAGACCGATGCCCTCGTCGAGCGCGTGAGCGGGGTTATGCGGCTTCACCAGCTTCCCGCCAAGCTCGATCGTACCCTCCGATCTGCGGGCGCCGTAGAGCGCGAGGAACAGGTCGGACTGACCCTGGCCCTCGAGTCCCGCAATTCCCACAATCTCTCCGGCGCGCACGTCCAGGTCGAGATGGTTGAGCGTTGGCGGCGCGCTGAGATCGCGCAGTCGGCATAGGACCTCGGTACTCGTGGCGCTCGAACGCGGCGGGTACAACACCGACAATCTTCGCCCGAGCATGAGCTCGACAAGACTCGACTCCGACAGGTCGGCGATCGGACCCCCGCCGACATCGACGCCGTTGCGGAAGACGGTCACGCGGTCACACAGAGCGGTGATCTCGGCGAGCCGATGCGAGACAAAGATTGCGATGCCACCGCGGGCGGCGAACTCGCGTACGGCGCCGAACAACCACTCCACCTGAGCCGGAAGCAGTGCGCTGGTTGGCTCATCGAGCAGCAGCACGCGCGGCTCACGCAGAAGCACCTTGACGATCTCCAGGATCTGGCGCTCGGCGAGTCGAAGCTCGCTCACGGGGCGGTCCACGTCCTGCTCGATGCCGTAGCGCTCCAGTGCCTCGCCGGCCGCGACGCGCAACGCGCGGCGCGAGACGCGGCCGAGACGAACCTGCGGTTCCCAACCGTAGAAGAGGTTCTGCGCTATTGACAGCTCGCCGATCAGGCTGAGCTCCTGGAAGACCGTGCCGATCCCGTGTGCCCGAGCCGCAGCCGGGTTCAGTTGCCCAAGCTCGGCCCCATCCAGGGTGATCCGCCCACTGTCGCGATCGACCGCGCCGGATAGAACCTTCACCAGCGTGCTCTTGCCGGCACCGTTCTCGCCGATCAGGCCGTGCACCTCACCGCTGTGACAGACAACCGAGGCGCCAGCGAGGGCCCGGACACCGGAATAGTTCTTGGCGACCTTGCGCAGGACGAGCTCGGCCTCGGCCTGTGGCCCGGTCGCCGAAGCGACCGGGCCACCTCCGTCACGCCGTCCTGGCTCCGTCATCGGAGAGCCGTCCTAACCGTCAATTACCGGCAGCCTGCTTGGCCGTGATCGAGTACTGCGGCAGCGAGAACGGCAACGCCAGACCCGGGGGAAGTTGGGGATAGGCGTTCGTGCCAAGCACGATGTTGTCGATCTTCACATTTACCGGATTCTTCTTCGGATGGAAGCCAGCCGACGAGCTGGTGTACAGCGTCATCGGCACCGGGATCGTCTGCGAGGTCGGCGGCTTGGCCGAGCCGTTCAGGACGTCGAGTGCGGTCTTCATGGCGATCTGCACGACCTCTGGTGAGCCCGTCAGAATCGCGCACTTGGCGTGGTTCTTGGCACAAGCCACGAGTTCGCCGTTATACCCGTAACAGGTGGTCGGCGGCAGTTGCTTGATGCCAGCGTTCTGGAATGCCTTGAAGGCCGGCTGGCAATAGCCCTGAGTCATGACCCCGGTGACGTCCTTGTTCCCGGCCAGCAGCTGCGAGATGCCCTGCTGCTCCGGTCCCGGTGCGTAATTTCCGTTGTACTGCCCGGCGACGCTCACTGACCCGCCACCGATGCCGAGGCCCTTCATGAATCCGTTCTGGATCTGTGCGGAGACCGGCGCGCCCGGGAGGCCGCGGTCCACGAAGATCTTGCCCTTGTTGTGCAGGGCCCAGTCCATCCACTGGCCGACGACGATTTGCCCGGAATACATGTCCTGGCTCACCTTGTAGGCGCACGGCGCCGTCACCGGGTTGTCGAATGAGACGACGAGGATGTGTTCGGCGCACGCCCGCTGGATGACGGGATTGAGCGCGGGACCCGCACCGTCGTCGACGAGAATCGCGTTTGGCCTCGTTTCGATGATGCTGTTGAGCGACGCGATCTGCGCCTGTGCCGTGTTCTGGGCGTTCACGATCTGCAACGAGATCTTGCCCTTGAACGGCGCCAGGTTTGCGGTCAGCTTCGCGACACGCTCCATCTCTGGCCTGAAGTCGTTCCCCAGGAAGTTGTTGCTGAGCACGACCTTGTACGGGGTGGACGCAGCATGCGCACTCGCTGCGACCGAGCCGCCGGCAGCGCTGGCACCTGCGGTCGCCGTCAACGCGGCGATCCCGACGGCCGACGCGATGGCCAACCCTCGTCGCAGCCGCGGCACTCCCCCGCGCTCTGCTGATTGCTTCAACGACCACTGCATTTTGAAACTCCCTCTCCTCGTGGACAGCCGCGACCACACGGGCGCGGTTGCAAGCAGTAAACTGTTAGCATATCTGAACAGCTGATGTCTACCCACTGCCGTCTACCTGCTTCGTCACCCCCGCTGGACCAGTTGGACCGCGAGCTGGCTGTGCTCCTCGCAGACGCCAACCCGGTCCTTGACCTTGAGGATCAGGCCCGAGCGCGAGAGCTCTCAGCCGAGCGGACAGCGCGACGGAACGCGAACCGCCGACACGAGGCGGAGGTCGAAGTAAGCGATTGTGTCGTCTCGAGAGCCACCGCTCCCGATCTTCGACTTCGCTCCTACCGCCCGGCGGGCCGCGGCCTGCCGCTACCGGGAGTGATCCATTTCCACGGCGGGGCTTTTATCGTCGGAGATCTCGAGACGGAGGATCGCGACTGCCGCGAGACGAGTTTCCAGGCGGGCTGCACGGTCCTCTCGGTCGACTACCGACTCGCCCCCGAAAATCCGTTCCCGGCCGCGGTCCAGGACGGCTACGACGTCCTCCGTTGGGTCGAGGCAAACGCGGGAGCGCTCGATATCGATCCGACCAGGCTGGCGATCAGCGGCGCGAGCGCCGGCGGTTGCATCGCCGCCAGCGTGGCGATGATGGCCCGGGATCAGGACGGCCCGTCGCTCCGCCTGCAGCAGCTGATCTATCCGGTACTCGACGACAGGATGAGAACGACATCCGCGCACTGGACCGGCACGCCGATGCTCACGAGCGCTCAGCTCGAGGTCATGTGGCGGGCATATCTCGGTGACTGGTCCGGAACCGACGCCGTGTCGCCGTACGCCGCGCCCGCGCGGCAAACCGATCTCACCGGCATGCCGGCCACGTACATGGTGCTTGCGGGGTTGGACCCCCTGCGAGACGAGGCGCTCGACTTCGCGAGTCGCCTGATCGACGCCGGCGTCGCTGTCGAGCTCCACCATTATCCGGATGCCATCCACGGATTCGACAAGGTTGGCGACAGTGCCCTTGGCGGGCGTTCGATCCACGATCGGAATGCAGCCCTGGCGGCCGCGTTGGCAGCGCCCTCATCACCGCTGACCGCAGTGGAGTGCGCGAATGAGTGACGTCCGCGACCCGGCTGCGATCGACGCAACCGACGCACTGTCCGGTGGAGCTTCGCTGATCGCACGGCCGCGTTCGCCGGGCCAGCACGCTCGAAAGCTGGCCCGCAGCGTGTACACCGGCTCGATCGCCGCAGTGCTCCGCGAGCGGATCATCAGCGGTGCACTTCCAGATGGCGCACCTCTGGCCGAGGTCCGGCTCGCGCATCAACTGTCCGTCTCTCGTGGTCCGATTCGGAACGCCCTGCAGGTGCTCGAGGGAGAAGGGTTGGTGTCCACGCTCGCCAACGGCCGAACGGTCGTCGTCGGCTTTGGGCCGGCCGACCTTCGCGATCTGTTTGACACTCGCTTCGCGCTGGAGTCGACCGCCATACGATGGGGCATGGACCGGCAGCGACCGTTGGATGGGGTGACGGCCTCGTTTGAGGAAATGCAGGCCGAGGGCACCTCGACCGCTCGCCTCGTCGACCTCGACGTCGAGTTCCATCGAGCACTCGTCGCGCTGTCAGGCTCCCGCTTCCTCGTCCAGGGATGGCTGGCAGTGGCGCCCGTGATCCACACGGTGATCACGCTCGGGAACCGGCGTCTCGCCCTCCGCGAACCGGACCGGAACTATGAGCGCATCATCGCGTCGCACGCAGTGATCGTTGACGCGCTGCGTGCCCGGAAGGTCGACGACGTCGTCGCCTCCTTGAAAACGCAATTCGCGTTCACGAGCGAGGTCTTCGAGTCGGAGGCTCGCTGACCGTCTGACGCGCGTCGCGGATCGCCGCGGCACGCAGGAACGTGACCGATCGACGCTCTCGCTCGACGCGGTCCGCGCAGATCGATCGTGGCGAATACGATCACGGTCCAACCACCTTCAGGAGGGACCGATGCCCGACTTCTTCGATCGCGTCGACGACATCTGCCGCCACCACGACGTCCTCCAGCACCCCTTCTACGAGCGCTGGTCGCGCGGCGAGCTCACGCGCCCCGAGCTCGCGGAATACGCCGGCCAATACCGCCACGCGGTCGTCGCGCTCGCCAAGGCGGCCGCCCAAGCGGGAAACGAGCAGCACGCACAGCAGGAGCACGACCACATCGAACTCTGGGACCAGTTCGTGATGGCGGTCGACGGCGACACGGAGGCGGCCGCGACCGACTCCACGATGGCGTGCGCGCGGGCCTGGGCCGACGAGCGTCGCGAGCGCGCTGCCACCCTCGCGGTGCTCTACGCGATCGAGTCCTCGCAGCCTGCGATCTCGGAAACCAAACGCGCCGGGCTCCTCCAACACTACGGCGCTTCGCCAGACAGCACCGAGACACGCTACTTCGATGTGCATATGGCCGTCGACCGCGACCACGCGGCCGCAGACCGCCGAGAGTTGACCACTCTCCTGGGATCGTCTGACCACGAGCAGCTGTTGGCGCACGTCGAGAACGCCCTACGCGGGAACTGGCGCCTTCTCGACGGAGTCCAGGCACGCGAATCGGCCGTTGCCTGACCCCTCTGCGGGAACTGTGCGAGCTTCCGGTTCAGAGCAGAGCTATGACGTTGTCGTCGCCGGCGGTGGCAGCGGCGGGGTAGGGGCGGCTGTGGCCGCGGCCCGATGTGGTGCGTCCGTTTGCCTGATTGAGCGCCATCCGTTCCTGGGCGGAGCGGCGACCGCGAGCTCGGTGCTGAGCTATTGCGGATTCTTCGATCAGCGCCGCGAGCAGGTTGTTGGTGGCGTCGGCGAGGAGCTCCTCGCGCGGCTGAGATCTCGGGGGGCTTACCGGGAGATCACGTTCAAGTGGTCCGGGAACACCGTGATCATGATCGATCCAGAGTTCACGAAGGTCGCTCTGGACGAGCTCACAGCCGCAGCGGGAGTGTCGGTCAGGCTGCACTCTCATTTGAGCGGGGCTCGGTCCGAAGGCGGGACGGTGCAAGAGATCAGCGTCATCGATCACGCCGGTCCGCACTGGATCCGCGCCAGTGCGTTTGTCGACGCGAGCGGGGATGGCGATCTTGCGTATTCCTCCGGCGCGTCGGTCGTAGCCCCGCCTCCCCAGGAGCGGCAGGCCGCGACGCTGAGCATGCGGATCGGTGGCCTGGCGGCTGATGCCGTGATCTCCTCTGAGGAGATGCGCCGTGCGGTCGCGGCCTTCAACGCGACACACGAGCGCCAGCTCGTGCGGGACCACGGTCCTGCAGCGAGGCTGCCGCTCAGCGGTGAGCTGACAATGCAGATCGTCGATCAGCAGGTTGACGCGCTCGATGCGAGCGACCTGAGCCGCGCCGAGAGTGCGGCACGCTCCCAGGCGTGGGACTACCTCGAGACCTTCCGAGAACACATCGCCGGCTGGGAGAACGCCTACCTCGTTGCGACGGGCCCGCATATCGGGATCAGGGAATCTCGACACGTGGTTGGCCGCTACTCGGTGACTCGGGACGACGTTCTCTCCGCCCGCAGACGGCCGGAGTCAGTCATCGCCAGGTGCGGCTGGCCGGTCGAGGAGCACCAGGAGATCGGCGCCACCCGCTACACGCCGATCGAGGGAAGGGCGTTCTACGACATCCCGCTCGACGCGCTGCACTCGGCAGATCGCGAGAACCTATGGGCAGCCGGTCGGCTGGTCAGCTGTGACCGACACGCGTACTGCTCGCTGCGGGTCATGGGCACCGCATTTGCAACCGGACACGCCGCCGGCATCGCGGCAGCCATGCAAGCGAACGATCGGCGAACCCCGCCCGTCGAAGCGGTCCAAGCCGAACTCAGACGCCAAGGAGCACTGCTTTGACGCCAGACGTCCTACGCGGCCAATTGAACGAGCCTGCCCGCTAGCGGTAGGTGATGATCTGGACTTGGTCGTACTTGACCAGGTCGTCGGGCCGCCCGATCCGCGGCGTCGTGCTGAGAATCACCGGGACGACGGTGACAGTCAGCTCCTTGGTGTCCGCGACGCGCTCGAGCGCCCGACGGATCGCGTCCGTTGCGATCACAGCCTTCCGGGTCGGAGTGAGCGCGTGCGGTGGGCGTGGGTCGAACGGGCGCCGCTCGGTCACATCGCAGTGGCCAACGTCGCCGAGGCAGCCGCCATGGCCGAAGATGAAGTAGCTGCCGGCGTATTCAAGTGCGTCGAATGGGGTGATCTCGGTCGCGTCAGGCTTGTTTAGAAAGACGCGACCTTCGTAGCTCGCGGAGGCGTGGTCGAGTCCGTGGAACTCGATGTCGGCACGCGTGAATTCCGTGTCGAGTGCGGTCGCGTCGATCGGCGTTGAGGTGACGACGGTCATAACGTCTCGGTCTCAGTGGGCTCTGTGTCCACCGTGTGCGCCCGAAGCTCCGCTCGTGGCGGCGGAAGCCGCGGCGGCGGGGACGGCCGCAGCGGAGGAGCTGGCGTACTCGTACCCGAGTGCGTTGATGTCCAGCACCTGCTCCACGGTGGCGCCGAATGGCGCGAGCACCTGGTTGAGGTAGTTCGGAGGGATGTTGTCGACGCCATTCTTGACCTGCCAGAGGTACCAGAGGCGGTCGATCATCGTGTGATGCGCGTAGAAGATCGGGTCGAACGCAGCGACCGGGATCGAGCCCATGTCGCCGCCGAGGTTCGGGTCATCGGGGCTGATGCCGCCGACCCAGGGATGTACGAAGTCGTGCAGGTTCTGCAACTGATGTGAGAAGTCTTCGAACTTCGACAGGTTCAAGAGGTCCTCGATCGCCAGCAACCGATCGCCCTGCTCGGTCTTTGTCTTCGTCCAGCTCGGCAGCTCGGTCGGTTTGCCGGGGAACCGACGCGTGCGCCGCGCCGGATCGCCAGTCATGTTCGGCGTCGGGCCACTGGCGAGGGGATTCGTGTCCGGGTTCTCGCTGTATGCGCTCGGCACGCCTGTCTGGGCCGAAACCAACGAGGTCCAGTCCCACCACGGCTGGATTGCATCCGGATTCTGATCGCGGACGGCGTGATCGAACGCATGGAGATAGGCCCTGTGCCATGGCAGAAAGAGGTCGTAGGAATAGGTCCTCGGGTTCTGCGACTCCTGGTTAGGGCCTGTGGTCGCGTGATGCCAACAGTCGAAACGGTTGAAGCCGTGGACCTCGGCCCAATAGATCCAACTCCGATTATCCCGGGCCATCAGCTTCTGCATCTTGGAGTACGCATCCCGCAATGCGGCGATGTTCGCCTGCTCGACGTTCGGTCGCAGCACAATCGTCGGGTTCGAGGTCGCCGGCGCGCGTTCGCTCATATGCGCAACATACCGCCGGCGACATAGCTGCATCGGATGCTTTTCTCAAGGGCTCGGCCGCCGATGTGTGCATAGGATTGCGCCGTGCCATTCACCCGCAGGAACCTCAAGCAGGATCTGGAGGACGTCGGCTCCAACTTCGACGGCGCGCCGGACCTGGAGTTCCGCGTGGCCACAGGGGCGCTCGAGCTTCAGGAATCCGGCCTCAGCTATCAGCGCGTCCCGCCCGGCTACCGCTTTCCGTACGGCCATACGCACAGGACGCAGGAGGAGGTGTACGTGGTCGTCCGCGGGAGCGGGCGGATGAAGGTCGACGACGAGATCTTCGACCTGGAGGAATGGGACGCGGTGCGCGTCCCGCCGGGTTCGTGGCGCGGCTACGAGGCCGGGCCGGAGGGCCTCGAGATCCTCGTCATCGGCGCTCCCAACCTCGGCGACGCTCCGCGCGAGGACGTCCAGGGCCAGCGCTACTGGTGGGCTGACTAGCGGCGCTCAGAAACGCCGAGCGCGCGAGGAAAAGTCTGCGAGCGTCGTCGGTGGCGAGGGGGTTCGCGGGATTTTGGTCGCTGAGCGTGGAAAAGGCCGCAACCCCCTGAGCGCAGTTGCTCGCTTGCGGAGTTTTCGTCGCCAGCCAAGAAAGGCAGGCAGGCAGGCAGGCAGGCAGGCAGGCCAGGCAGGCAGGCAGGCAGGCAGGCAGGCAGGCAGGCAGGCAGGCGAAGCCTCGCCAACAGGCAGGCCGGCGAAGCCTCAACCCGGTCAGCGGTCTGGTTCGGTGCGTGTCGGATCTGGCGAGCGATCCGGAGGCGCGCCCACGGCTCGCGGTGGACGGGGGACGAGCCTGCCGGAGCAGTTAGGGCAGACGTCTTCCATCTCGCTGCTGCAGTTCGTGCAGAACGTACATTCGTAGCTGCAGATCATCGCCGGCCCGTCGAGCGCGAGCGTTCGAGCGCATCGTTCACAGGTGTTCCGCATTTGGAGCATCGCCAGTTCAGGTCACTTGGATGGCCGTATGCTGGCGCAAATGGTGCTCGATGAGCTGAGCGATCTGGACCAGGCCGTCTACGGTGCGATCGCGCGCAGTCCGACGCCGCACCTCGACCGGGTCATGGCGCGCCTGTCCGATGCCGCGAACTATTCACGGCTGTCGCTCGCAGCGGCCGCCGTGTTGGCGCTGACGCGCGGGGACGAGGGACGCAGAGCCGCCACGCTGGGCCTCGCTTCGGTGGCGGTCACCGCGGCTGTCGTCAACCTCGCGATCAAGCCGCTCGGACATCGCGACCGCCCCGACCGGGCAGTTCACCGGGTGCCGCTCGTCCGGCGGGTCAGGATGCCGAGATCTACGTCGCTTCCCTCTGGCCACACGGCCGCCGCGTTCGCTTTCGCGGGCGGGGTCAGCGATGTGCTGCCCTGGGAGGGCGCGGCGCTGCATGTGCTCGCGACCGCGGTCGGCTACTCGCGTGTGCACACCGGAGTTCACTATCCGAGCGACGTGATCTTCGGCGCTCTGATCGGCACAGTCACCAGCCGGATCGTGGTGGAACGACTCACCCGCGGCGAGCGAACGCGATGCGCATCAGCGCCCCGGGAATCTGCCAACTCCGCTCCGGAACCAGCGCCGACGGCGACATCCCCGGATGGCCGGGGGCGATCCGGACCCGTAGCGCGCGGGGCTGGATCGTGAACCGGACGGGGGGCTCGAGCATTGCCGACTCCCCATCGATTCCCGCCGGCACTGGAGCATCGCTGTTGACCTCGAGCGAGCGTTCCGACCACAGCCTCATCGGTCCGTCGGTGATCCCGTCAGGCGGGCCGATCACGGCCACCCCCAAACGTCCGCCGTCGAGGCGCGGCCGAGTTCCCGCGCCGATCGCCCGACCGAGCCGGTAGGGGTTGTTGGAGATCAGGAGCGCGATCCCGCCCTCGTGGCTCACACCGTCGGGTCCGCTCCACCGAAGCGCGGGCGCGTGACCCGATGGACCCGCGAATTCCGGGATCGTGTCCACCAGCGTCCGCAGTTTCGCGTCCCGATATCCGCGGCTCTGGACGGCCTGGGCGTATACCCCAAGTGACACGTTATTGACGAACACGCTCCCGTTCACGGCTGCGAGATCGACGACCCGCTCCCCGCCATTGACGAACGCGTCGAGCGCCCCGACGGGATCGTCCCGGTCGACCCCGAGATCCAGGGCGAGGTGGTTGCGCGTGCCGACCGGGATGCAGGCGAAGGGCACGCCCGCGCGTGCGGCAGCGGCGGCCACGATCGCCTGGGTTCCGTCCCCACCGCCCGCCGCGAGTGCGTCGGCCCCGTTCGCCAGCGCCCTCTCCACGAGCGACTCAAGGGGCTCCTCGAACGTCAGCTCGATCGGCTCGATCCCGCGGCGGCGAGCCTCGTCGGCGATGCGAAACCGCTCCGCCTTGCCGCCGCCGGATTTGGGGTTGAAGAACAACACAGGTTTTGACGGAGGCTGGGCGGCGGGCAGGTCAGCATGACCGCTGAACGCGGCTCTCGCAGCGGCAAGTGCGGCCAGCACGGCGACCACCATCCCCACTGAAATCAACGGATCGCGACCGAGCAGCAGAACCACAGCGGCAGCCAGAGCAAGCACCGCAAGTACGAGGCAGGCCACCCGTATCGGGCCATGGTGAACGACGCCGCGCCACGCGGCTCCGACGGCGAGCACCAGGCAGCCAGCCACGATCAGCCCGCGCGGGAACTCCACGACCGCGGCGACCAGGGCGAGGGTGATCGCCGCTGCCCCCAGCACGACCGCCAGCACCGCCGCCACGCGTCTGCGCGCCATCTGCTCAGCCTATTCCGAACCGCTGAGACGCTGCCGTCCAGATCCAGGGCCATGCATGTGTCGGCTGAGCAGAGGCCACGAGCCAGCTCACCATGCTAGGCAGACACGGCTGTGCCCAGCGAGTCGGCGCCCATGGGCTTGGGAGCGCCCGCCTCATAGAACACGTCGAGTTCTGTGATAGTGAAGCCGGCGGTCCTCAACAGTTCGACGATTGGGCGGGTGAGGTGACAGCCGCCGAAGAGCCGCTTCTGTATCGGGTCGAGCCGGTGTTGCCAGCGTCGCACTCCCTCGTCTGGGGCCAGCCCATGCTCGAGGAAGTGGAGCGTCCCACCGGGCTTGAGGACGCGTCGCAACTCCCGCAGAGCGGCAGTCGCGTCAGGAACGGTACACAGCGTCCAAGTCGACAGGGCGGCGTCGTAACTGTCGTCCTCGAACGGCAACGACTGACCGTCGAGTCCGGACCGAGCCACCGGTACCCGTGCAGCCCTCAGACGCTTGTCAGCCAGCTTCCATCCTAGGTCCGCGGGCTCGACTGCAGCGACCCGCGTAACAGCGGCCGGATAGAACGGCACGTTGAGTCCTGAGCCAAAACCGATCTCAACGACGTCTCCCTCCAGACCCTGGCAGACCCGACGCCGCAACGGCTCCACTGCCTTCATCGCACAGGCCGCATTGATGATCCGCGGGAGTACCTGCTCACCGTAGATTCCCATCACCGTCCCCCTAACTCCCGGGTCGCTCCAGATCCTAGTCCCATGCTTTCTAACACGATCGTGGGCTGCTCGGTGCTCGATTGTGAGCGAGCGCTCGTGGCCGTGCAGTCGGACTTCTGCGCCAGGTCCGGGTGCTGCCGTGGTGCATGCGACGGCAAGAGCAGACGAGGTACAAAGCTCAAGAAGCGGCGACCGACCGATGAGATCGGCGCCGCCGGCCGGTCCTATCGTGGAACAAGGAACGACGCGAGTCGGGCTTCGTGCCGAGGCGTCTCGAGCGTGGAAAGGAGCTTCGTAATGGCTAGTCCGGTGGTGCATTTCGAGGTGATAGGCAGTGATCCGGATCAGCTGCGTCGCTATTACGGCGACCTGTTCGACTGGACCTTTGACACGCCTTCGCCCGTCGCGGAGGAGGTCTCACAAGCAGACAGCTATGGGTTTCTGGAACTGGTCAAATCGGGCGACGGAAGTGGCATCCGGGGCGGCATCGGAGGAGGCGAGGCTTACGACAGCCACGCCGTCTTCTATGTCGGCGTGCCCGATGTCGAAGCCGCGCTTCAACGGGCTGAGAGCCTGGGCGGCACTCGGGTGATGGGTCCGGCAACTTCACCAAATGGACTCGTAGTCGGCCATTTCAAAGACCCCGAGGGCACCCTGGTCGGCGTCGCCGGCGTTGGCTGATTCACCCGACTCGCTGAGTTCCAGGACCTCCTCGTGATGGGCGGTGACGGGCTCGAACCGCCGACCCCCTGCTTGTAAGGCAGGTGCTCTACCAACTGAGCTAACCGCCCGGGGCGCGTGCGCGAAGCAGTCTGACACGCGGCCTGGCTAGGGCGGGATCCCCCGCCCCAGCGTGCTGGATACTCAGACTCCGGCGGACGCCTTCTCCGCGTGACCGCCGAACTGCTTGCGCATCGCCGACAGGAGCTTGTCGCCGTAGTCGGCCTCACCGCGCGAGCTGAAGCGGCTGAACAGCGACGCACTGAGGACGTTGGCCGGGACGCTCTCGTCGATCGCCGCCGCCACGGTCCAGCGGCCCTCGCCGGAATCCGATACGCGGCCACCAAACTCGCTCAACTCCGGCGACTCGACCAGCGCCGCGGCGGTCAGGTCGAGCAGCCAGGAGGCGATGACGCTGCCGCGGCGCCACAGCTCGGCGATCTCCGGCGTGTCGAAGTCGTAGGCGTAGTACCTCGCAGCGTCCCGGATCGGTGCGGTCTCAGCGTCGCTTTCCTGAGAGGTCCGGCCGACGTTGGCGTGATGCAGGACGTTGAGGCCCTCGGCATAGGCGGCCATCAGTCCGTACTCGATCCCGTTGTGAACCATCTTCACGAAGTGCCCCGCGCCGGCCTGACCGCAGTGGAGGTAGCCGAGCTCGGCGCTGCTGGGGTCACCGGTCCGACCGGGAGTGCGCTCGGCGGTGCCGAGACCCGGCGCCAGTGACCGGAAGATCGGGTCGAGCAGCTCGACCGCCTCCGATGTACCGCCGATCATCAGGCAGTAGCCGCGGTCGAGCCCGTACACCCCGCCACTGGTGCCGACATCCAGGTAGTGGAGGCCGTGGCGTTCGAACCGTTCGGCGCGCGAGATGTCATCGCGGTAGTAGCTGTTGCCGCCGTCGATCATGACGTCGCCCTCCTGGAGAAGCTTCGCCAGCTCGTCCAGCGTCTCGTCGGTGAAGGCGGCCGGCACCATCACCCAGACCGCGCGCGGCGGGGTCAGCTTGGCGACGAACTCCTGCAACGAGCCGGCGCCGGTCGCCCCCTCCTGCTCCAGCGCCGCCACCGATTCCGGCCGGACGTCATAGACGGCCAGCTCGTGACCGTCGCGGATAAGGCGTCGAACCATGTTGGCGCCCATCCGGCCTAGACCAACCATTCCCATCTGCATGGCGACAGGCCTCCTGAGAATCGAAGTGATGGTGTAACGGCATGGCCTCGCCAGGCGGCTCGCCCGTGAGAGACTGGCCGACCATGAACACTGAACCACACTTCGGGCTCACCGGCCTCGCGACGATGGGCGCCAACCTGGCTCGGAACGTCGCTCACCATGGCATTCCCGTCGCCGTCCACAACCGCACGACCAGCCGCACCGACACCTTCATCGAGGAACACGGCTCCGAGGGGCCCCTGACCGGCTACGCGTCGATCGGTGAGTGGGTCGGCGCGCTGGCCCGCCCGCGGGTGTTGATGTCGATGGTTCAGGCGGGCGCGGCGACCGACGCCGTGATCGGCGAGATCCTGCCGGAGCTCGACTCCGGCGATGTTCTGATCGACGGAGGCAACGCGAACTTTCGCGATACCCAGCGTCGCCACCTCGCCGCCTCCGAGCTGGGCGTCCACTTCCTCGGCGTCGGGGTCTCTGGTGGCGAGGAGGGTGCGCTCAAGGGGCCGAGCATCATGCCGGGAGGCGACCGGGAGCCCTATGACCAGTCGGTGAAGGGGATCTTCGAGGCGATCGCCGCTGATGTCGACGGGACGCCCTGCTGCACGTACGTAGGTCCCGACGGCGCTGGCCATTACGTGAAGATGGTCCATAACGGCATCGAGTACGCCGACATGCAGCTCATCGCCGAGAGCTACGATCTGCTGCGGCACGCGGCAGGTCTCGAGGTCGGGGAGATCGCGGGGGTGTTCGAGCGCTGGAACTCCTCGGAGCTCGAGTCGTTCCTGATCGAGATCTCCGCGACCGTCCTCGCCAAGATCGACGAGTCGACCGGCAAGCCGCTGGTCGACGTGATCCTCGACTCGGCTGGGCAGAAGGGCACCGGGCGATGGACCGCGCAGAATGCGCTGGAGCTCGGCGTGCCGCTGACGGGCATCACTGAGGCGGTGTTCGCGCGATCGCTGAGTGCGCGCAAGACCGAACGCGAGTCGGCCGCCGGCCGACTCGCCGGGCCTGGCGCCAACGATCGCGGCAGCGACGCGCAACTCGTGAACGACCTGGAGCACGCCCTTTACGCGTCCAAGATCGTCTCCTACGCCCAGGGGTTCGCCCAGATGGCGGCCGCCGCCGAGGACGAGGGGTGGGACATCGACCTCGGCTCGATGGCGACGATCTGGCGCGGCGGCTGCATCATCCGCGCCCGCTTCCTCGACCGCATTCGCGAGGCTTACGACGCCGAGCCTGACCTGCCGAACCTGATGCTCAGCGAGTTCTTCGCGGGCGCTCTGGAGCGTGCGCAGGATCCCTGGCGTCGGGTGGTCGCGCGCACGGCCGAACTGGGGATTCCGGCGCCTGCGTTCTCGTCCTCGCTGGCGTATTACGACGGGTATCGACGGGCCCGGGGGCCGGCGAGCCTGATCCAGGGACTGCGTGACCTGTTCGGAGCGCACACCTACAAGCGGATCGACCGGGAGGGTACGTTCCACACCCTCTGGGGCGGCGACGGCCACGAGGTCGAAGTGTGAAGCAGGCACGCCGGGTGGCTTTGGCGGCCACCTGGGCCGCCAAAGTCATTGCCGCGCTGTTCCGACGAGCTCCTGGATCGAGCCGGCGCCCGCGGTTCGCACGCGACTCGCCAGCTCGCGATTGATCCGTCGCGGCCACCCGGGACCGCCATAGACGAAGCCGGTGTAGGCCTGCACCAGGGTCGCGCCGGCGAGGATCCGCTGCCACGCATCCTCGGGCGTCTCGATCCCGCCGACCGAGACCAGCACCAGCCTCCCCCCGACCCGTTCGTGGAGCCGTCGCAGGACCGCCAGCGCGCGAACGCCCAGTGGTGGTCCCGAGACCCCGCCACCCTCGAATCCAGCGGCCTGCCGGATCCCCTCGCTCGACAGCACCGACCTGTCGATCGTCGTATTGACTGCGACGATCCCGGCCAGGCCCAACCGCAGCGCGAGCTCGGCGATCGCGTCGATCTGCTCGTCGTCGAGATCGGGGCTGATCTTCACCAACAGCGGCGTGTCCCCCAGCTCCTCGCGGGCAGCGACGACCAGCGGCTCGAGGCGCTCGACCGCCTCCAGGTCTCGCAGTCCCGCGGTGTTCGGCGAGCTGACGTTGAGCACCACGTAGTCGGCGTACGGAGCTACCAGCCTCGCGACCGCCCGATAGTCCCCGGCCGCCTGCTCGAGCGGCGTCGCGCGAGCCTTCCCGATGTTCGTTCCGACGATCGTCTCGCCACTTCGGCGCTGTAGGCGTCGCACCGCGGCGCCGACGCCGCGGTTGGGAAACCCCATGCGGTTCACCAGCGCCCTGTCGGCGGGCAGCCGCCGAATGATCGGCGGCGGGTTGGACTTCTGAGCGCTCGGCGTGATCGTCCCGACTTCGACGAAGCCGAACCCGACCGCCCCGAGGGCGTCGAACCACTCGGCGGTCTTGTCGAGACCAGCGGCGGCGCCAAGCGGGGACGGGAACGTGAGTCCGAGCGCCCTGACCATCAGCACGTCGGGGTCACCCGGGAACGCCAGTCTCCGCAGCAGCCCCCTGGTGCGCGAGGTGCAGGCGACGGTTCGCAGCGACCACGAGCCGAGCCGATGCGCCAGCTCCGGCGGCAGCTGCTGCAGAAGCAGCGTGAACAGCGCGCGATACAGCACGGGCGTGCGGAGCCTACCCTCGCCGGCGCCGAGCCTATGTGAGGGTGAGCTTGAAGACGGGATGGTCGGGGGCGATCCGCCGCAACTCGTCATCCGAGGAGTCCGGGCCGACGCCGCCGAAGAAGACCCCGACCTCCATCTTCCACTTCCTCAGGTAGGCCCGCAGGAGCGCCGACTTCTGATCGTCAGCGAGCTCGATGGCGGTGAACGACTGCGTGCGACCGCCGAGCCGGAGCCTTCCCTCGCCGCTGGCCCGCAGGTTCCTAACCCACTGCGTGTGCCCGCGCGGCGACACCAGATAGTCGGCGTCCTCGTGGTGCAGCAGGTTCACCGGCGTCGACCGCCACTCGCCGGACTTTCGACCTCTGACCTCGAGCACACGAGAGCCCCAGACACTCACGCCCGCCCGGGTGAGTACCGCAACGAACCGGTTGAAGACATTCCGGGTGAACCACCCTGGTTGTTGGTAGTGCTCGGGCATCGATTCGGCACGGAGAGCCGCCTTCGAGTGGTCGCCCCTCCGAGGGGCACGATCGTAACGCAGCAGGGTCGCCATCCTGCGCAACGTGTCTTGCGTACCCGCTCTGTCCTCGAATGACGGCTAAGGTCATGTAGTCGATGAGTGCAACCGGTTCTGTTTCACAGGCTGGCCGCATCGCCTTTGAGGTGTCCCGGCTCGAGATCGTCGGCGAGCGCTGCCAGGTCGAGGGGCAGTGGTTTGGCGTGCGCGGCCGACGGTTCATGCGGCCGGCTCTTACCGTGGTCGTCGACGGCAAGTCGATCCGGCTGCTCGCCGATCTCGCCGATAAGCCGTGGGCACCGGAGGACGGTGGGCCGTGGAAGGCGATGTTCCCCTACACGATCGAAGCGGGCCAGTCGGGCGAAGCGGAGCTGACCGTGGCGCCGGACGTCACGATCATGCTTCCCGCACCAAAGCGACGCGGAGGTGCGGCCAGCGGGAAGTCCGCCTCACGCCGTGCTCCCGCATCCCGGGGGCCGGGCGTTCGCCCGACGAGCAGTCATGCGCTGATACGGCAGCTGACTGACCTGCGAGACACCGAGCGCCAGTTGCGAGCCCAGCTCGAGCGCCTCGAAGCCGACAGGGCTCAGGCAATGGAGCACCTGGTCGACGCCTCTCACGAGCTGCGTGAGGTCAGTCATGAGCGCGAGGAGTCCGATGCGGCTCGTCACCGGATCACGGAAGAGCTCGAGACCGTACAGCGAGAGCTGCGCCAGATTGCGGCCGAGCGCGACGCCGCGCAGCAAGAGCGCGATCAGCTGGCGGCCGATCGCGACGCCGCGCTGGAAGAGCGCGATCAGCTGGCGGCCGATCGCGACGATGTGCGACGCACTCACGGGGAGACGCTGCGCGCGAACCAGTCCGTCGGCGTCGCCCGCGATCGCGCCGTCACGGAGCGTGGAGCGGCGCTCGATGGGCAGCGCCAAGCCGTGTCGGAGCGCGATGCGGCGATCGTCGCCCGGGACCAGGCGGTAGCGGAGCGTGACGCCGCGCTGGCGCTTCGTGATGAGGCTCTTGCCGAGCGCGACACGGCTGTGTCGGACCACGAGGCGCTTTCCCGAGACACCGAGCAGCTGCACGCGCAGCTCGCAGATCTAGCGTCCGCTCACGGAGCCGCGTTGGTGATGCGCCACGCCGCGCGGGCGCCGGCGTCAGGTATCGGCGATCGCGGCCGGAACATCTTCGCGAGGCGAACACGCTCCGCTGTGATCCCCGGCGCGATCACGATCATGATCGTGCTTACGATCCTGGTCGTCTGGGTGATCCTCCTCCGCGGCCTTTAGGCGAGCCGGGATTAGGACCCGAACCATCGGTCGCGACGGGTCGCGCCGAATTCGGCCTTTTCGGCTGCATACTCGCGCGAGGGCTCGTGACGTGCGGCAGCCGGGGCGTCGCCACGGAGGAAATTCACGGCCACCTTGCTGACCAGACCGCCGCCGAATTCGGCATAGCAGATCCCCGCTCCCTCGTAAGGCGCCGGGGGGTCCCCGCCGGTGATCTCGGCGGCGATGTCGTCGGCGACGACCAGCGCTGCGGACTCGGCGAAAATCCCAGCCTTGGCCACCATGCGCGGGCCCGTGCAGACGTCGCCAAGTGCGTAAACCCGAGGAAAGCTTGTTCTGAGGTTGGTTTGGTCAACCGGTACCCAGCCATTGACCGCCAAGCCTGAGGCCGACAGGGGGTCGGGCGCCCGGTGAACCGGGATTCCGACGAACAGGTCATACGGAAGCGTTTCGCCTGTGGCCAGCCGTGCAAGCCGCTCCGCCGGATCGATGCTGGTCACCAGATGCTCGGGAAGCTCCTCGATCCCACGCGAGGCCAGCGCATCGCGGAATAGCTGCGACACCTCGGCGGTCACCGGAACCGGGCGCTGCATTGGGAACGTCGTCGCCATCTGCACGGCGTCGCGAATCCCCCGTTGAGTGAAGTACTCATCCAGGAGGAAGGACCCTTCGAACGGCGCCGGCGGGCACTTGAAGGGCTGGCCGAGCACGGAGACCAACACCCGCCCGCCATTGAACTCACTGATCGCGCGGTGAAGGCGCTCCGCTCCCGCGAGCGTGTAGTACTCATAACCGCCTTCGGCAAACCCCGGCGTGGCGGCGATGTCGTAATCGGCGCCCATCGCGACGACGAGGAAGTCGGCGTCATAGCTACCGACGTTGGTGGCCACCCGCCGGGCCACGGGGTCGATCTCGACCACTGCCTCCTGGCGGAACTCGACTCCGCGCTTGGCGATCTCCCGGTAGGGCAGCTTCACCGCCTCCGGCGATTGGCGGCCAAGCAGCACGTCGAGTTTCGAGAAGCCGAAGTAGAACGAGTCATTGCGGTCGAGCAACGTGACGTGGACCGCGTCGGAAACTGTCTCTGAGAGGCGCGTCGCCAGCTCGAGACCGGCGAACCCCGCGCCGAGGATCAGGACGTGTCGCCTCACGACGCGATCCTACCCGGCACCGCGGGATCATCGCGTCGCGACGAGACCTGAGGCCTGCGCCGGAACGGCGTCGGCGTCTGCAGAATCACCAGATTCCGGCGTCGCACGATCACCGGGCCGAGCCTCAGGATGAGCACGTGGACGCACGGCCGGACTTGTATGCGATCCGGATACGACGAATGTCAGTGCGACCACGATCGCCGGAATCAGGCGATGACCGTTCACCGCACGGCGTATGAGCCTCCGAGGCCTTGCTTCCGCCGCGCAGGTCGAAACGCTGTCGGCAACTGCCACCACGACGAACCGGGAGACGGAATGGCTGTCTCCGACGCGTCGGGTTCTTCACCGAACGCCGAGCCGTCGCTGGTCCCGTAGGCCGATCGGGACCGGAGACCCTCCGGCCCATGTATGTTCTGCTGATGCGAACCCTCGTGGCGCTTGTTATCAGCATCGCGTTGCTGTGCTCGGCGGCCTCTGGCTCTGCTGCGGCCTCGAGCTCGCGCTTGACTCCAGGAATGGGGCAGCTCAATCTGATGCCGCTACCGCGCAGCGCGCTGGGCGTGGGTGGTGTGGCGCTCAAGCTCGCTCCAGACTCCGGCGTTGTCTCGAACACCTACGCGGCTCAGGACGCGGGCGATGGCTTCACCGGCGCTGACCTCACGAAACGTGGCCGGGTCACGGGCTATTCGCTCGATTACGTCGTTCCGAACGCGACGCTCCCGCAAACACGGCACGCACTCCTCGGCGTGCGGACGATCGCCGAGCTCTACCGCGGCCCGGCAATGGCGACACGGGGCCTCGCCTTTTGGCGTGGCGTCACGCGCAACCTCTCGGGGCGCCAGGCGAACGGGATCACGGTCGCCGTCTCCCCGTTTCGCGCCGGCATCGGCGCCGGCACCTTCGCCTTCGAGCTCACCTACCGGCACACAGGCCAGCCGCTGTACTACGTCGGCGATGTCGTTTTCCGGACGGGTCCGCTGCTCGGAGCGGTCTTCGTAACCGCCACCGACGCCACGGGGCTGCGGACGCGGACGCTGCAGCTTGCGGATCGTCTCGCGAGCCGGATCAGGCGCGTGGACGGCAGCCAGGAGCAGGCCTAGACGGGGCTTGCTGCCCGTTTCGACCGCGCAGGGGCCGTCATGAGCCACCACAGGCACTACAGCGAGCAGGAGTTCGAAGCGCTCGTCGGTTTGGCGCTGGACGATCTGCCGACCGAATTTCAGCAAGCGCTCCAGAACGTCGCGGTCGTTGTTTCAGATCGCGGTGAAGAGCACCATGCGTACGGGCTCTACGTCGGCTACCGGGCGGGAGGGAGATCGATTCTCGGGGGCGGCGGGATCCCAGACGAGATTCTGATCTTCCGCGACACCCTCGTCCGTGACTTCGGCGATGATCCCGAACGTCTCCGTAAACACGTCGCGGAGACGGTGCGCCACGAGGTCGCCCACCACCTGGGCTTCAATGAGGCAGCTGTTAGAGATCTTGGGCTGTAGCGCCCGTAGGCTCTGATTCCGGATCGTGACCGTCCGGCGTAGCGGGATGGTCGTGGCTCAGAGGTGGAAGGTGAGGCCGGTGATCGGCCGAAGGCCCTGATCCCTTGAACGAAACTGTCAAACCGTGCAGGTCGGTGCTCGGGCCTAGACTCACGCCAGCGTGCCGGACGCCAGGTCATCGACAGCCTCACTTGCGCAGGGGGAATGGCCGCTCGTGGGGCGCGACGCCGAGCGCGCCCAGGTCGCCGCCGCCCACGCCGATCCGTCGTGTGCAGGAGTCATCTTCAGCGGGGCGCCCGGGGTCGGTCGGTCCAGGCTCGCCCGAGCGGTGATCCTCGAAGCGGAGCGTGCAGGTGACCTTACGTACTGGACTCAGGCAACCGCGAGCTCGGCGACGATCCCGCTGGGTGCGTTCGCGGCGCTGATCCCCGACGAGGTTCGCTCAGAGGACCCGCTTGAGCTGATTCGTCGCAGTACCGAGCGGGTCCGTGCACGAGCGGCGGGACGCGACGCCTGGCTCGGCGTCGATGACGCACAGATGTTGGACCCCGTATCTGCGGCCCTGATTCTCCACCTCGCCACCGCGGCGGACGTATTCGTCGTGGTGACGGTCGCGGCCGGGGATCAGGTCCCCGATGCGGTCGATTCACTGTGGAAGGACGGCGGCGCCCGACGCATCGAGCTGCAGCCGCTCAGCGACGCCGCGATCGAAAAGCTCATCGAAACAGTGCTTGAAGGGCCGGTGGAGCAGTCCGCCCTGCAACGCGTTGTCGATGCGAGCCAGGGAAGCCTCCTGTACGCGCGGGAGCTCGTGGTTGGAGCGCTTCAGGAGGGACGGTTGGTGTTCGACGCCGGCCTCTGGCGGTTGCGTCGCCGCGCCGTCAGTCCCGCGCTGTCCGCGCTCGTGAACGGGCGGATGGGCGCGCTTGAGGATGCCGAGCGTTACCCGCTCGAGCTGCTTGCTCTGGGCGAGCCACTGCGGCTAGGGGAGCTGGCACAGCTCACGGAACTTGGGCTACTGGAGGCGCTCGAGTCGCGGGCGATGGTCAGCGTGGCGCCGGGATCGCCTGACTCTGTGATCCGCCTCTCGCAGCCGCTTTACGGCGAGGTGCTGCGCGCCGGGCTCCCGGTGCTGCGGGCGCGCACCCTGCGATTGCAGCTCGCCGAGACGGTCGCCCGCCGTTCGCCGCTGACGCCCGACGACGCTCTGCGGATCGCCCGTTGGCGGCTGGACGCCGGCACGACAGTTGCGCCGGAATACCTGCTCGCGGCTGGGCGGGCCGCGAACGTCGCTGGCGACGCCGAGCTCGGCGCGCAGCTCGGTGGGCTGGCACTCGATGCGGGTCTCGGCCTCGAGGCCGTGCTCGTGATTGGTCGGGCTCACATCATCCGCAACCGGTTCGAGGCTGCTGAGGGTCTGCTCGCCGCGGCCGAAGCTGAGGCACGAGGCGACTCGCAGGCTGCCGGCTACGTCGCACAGCGCATGCACGTTCTCTATTGGGGGTTGCACCGCGTTGCTGTTGCCCACGACTTCTCGAGCGCGCGGAGCTTGGTCCGACGCCCCGGATGGCATCGACGCTTGGACCCGTGGCGGCTGCTCATTTCGGGATTCGTCGACGGGGTGGACGGCTATTCCGACAGCCCCGCGCCCGAATCGTCGGCGGCCGTGCCCACGAACCTGGACGCACGCGCCAACCGACAGATGGAACTCGCTCATGTGTTTCGCCTGATGGCGAGCGGCCGGATCAAGGACGGGAGGCGCTCGTACGCCGTATCCAGCCGCAAGTTCCAATGATCGGCAACGACGACGCCTACGGGCTCGGATTGGCGTTGCTCCTCGGGCTGGAGGGGGGCGAGGATTGGTCGGCGCTTGCGACGTATGCCGAGGAGCTCGTCCGGAACGGCGTTCGGGCCAAGGATCATCAGGCTGCTGGCCTTGGCGCGTTCACGCTCGGAGCAATGCAGATGGCTCGCGGGCGCTATCGCGACGCACGTCGTTGGCTGGCCGATGCCGACGGACATTTCGCGGTGCAGGATGCCTTCGGCACCGTGTTCAGCCTGCGGGCGCTCGACGTTGGCCTCGCATTCTTCACCGACGACCTAGCTGGTGCGCGTGCCGCCCTCGCGACGGTTCGCGCGATGGTTGGGGAATCGGGGCCGGTGCCGACTCAGGCGGGCTATCTGGCTCGCGCCGAGGGCTGGGGGGCGCGAGCGCTCAGCGACGCGGCAGGGGCAGAGAGCTTCATGGTCGCCGCGCCCGGCGCCGATCAACCGAATCTGGCCTCGCGGCTGCTGTACGAGGCGCTCCGTGCGGGCGGTGATCCCAAACGCATCGCCACGAGCAGGCGCGCCTGGCCGAGCACTGCGATGCGCGCCTCGTCGCCGCGTACGCGGCGCACGCTCGGCGCGCGCGGCCCTCGATGGGCCGGCTCTACTCGCTGCCGCCGACGAGATGGCCGCAATCGGTGCGGATGCCTACGCGATGGAGGCGGCCGCGGATGCCGCGCGGCATTCCTCCTTGACGGAAGGAGGACTCCGCGTTGCGGCGCCGCGACCCGCGCTCGAGCGCTTTTCGCACCCGATCAGGATGCTGAGCCGCCGACCATCGACGGCTCGATCGGTGGCCACGAGCTAACCCGGCGACAAGCACAGATCGCGGCCTCGCTCCCGTGATCTGTCGAACGAGGAGATCGACGAATAGCTGGTGCTCTCCGTGCGGACCGTCGATACCTACGTGTACGAGCGATGCAGAAGCGGGACGTCGCCAGCCGCCAGGAACCCTAGTACCGCTCC
Source organism: uncultured Solirubrobacterales bacterium (assembly GCA_963805095.1). GTDB lineage: Bacteria > Actinomycetota > Thermoleophilia > Solirubrobacterales > Solirubrobacteraceae > Palsa-465. Next base: position 242,085 of record CAWDSW010000002.1, on the reverse strand, counting down.
GGGACGTAACTCAATACCGGCCTCGAATGTGGTAGTCATACGGACGGCACCGCCGCCTTCCGCCGAGACCTTGTGATCACCAAACGACGCGCCTGCCTCGCAGGCGCAGTCAAAACGAGATCCCAATGTCCATCCACACCCAATCTCGGATTGCAAAGCTCGCTCGTCTCGGCGCCGTCGCCGTCACCGCCCTCGCCGTCGCGCCGATGTCATTCGCCGCGACGTCCGGCGGGGTCCAGCCGACGGCGGCCGTGGCAAACGCCAAGAGCGCGCCGTTCACGATCGGCGTCAGCGCCGCAACGGTCACGCCAGGTCAGAAGATCACAATCTCGGGCTCGCGTATGCCCGGGCCGGCAAGAACCTGACGATCATGTCGCAGGCGATCTCGTCGTCGCGCATCGTCCAGGGCATGCCGCCGTTCAGACGCCGGCGCTGGTCGAGGGCATCTATCACACCACCGTGTGCGGGATCCTCTTCAGCGAGGCGCCCGGGGTCGGTCGGTCCAGGCTCGCCCGAGCGGTGATCCTCGAAGCGGAGCGTGCAGGTGACCTTACGTACTGGACTCAGGCAACCGCGAGCTCGGCGACGATCCCCGCTGGGTGCGTTCGCGGCGCTGATCCCCGACGAGGTTCGCTCAGAGGACCCGCTTGAGCTGATTCGTCGCAGTACGCCAGATCCGGAGCGGCAGCAGGCCGATCAACGGGGCGCGCCTCCCACGGTCGTCGCGGTCCTCTCGGTCGAACGCGCTCGCATAGCGGTGGGCGTCAGCGGGCGTCGCGTAGGTCTTCTCGCCGCCGCCGCCGCACCGCTGGCAGGACCAGCGCATCGTGCGTCCGTCGGTCTGGAAGCGGTATCGGTGACCGAGAAGACGACAAGTGATCATGGCCGTCTTCTACCCGTTTTGCTCCAGGGTGACCCGGCCGGGTGATATTGACCCCAGTGTTGGGTAGCTAGTAGGACGCAAATGGGCACCGCCGTCCAGACCGACACGATCAAGACCGCGATCCCGGCTCGTCTGGATCGGCTGCCGTGGTCGCGTTTCCACTGGCTCATCGTCATCGGCCTGGGCACGGTGTGGATCCTTGATGGGCTCGAGGTGACGATCGTCGGCTCCATCGCGTCGCGTCTGACCGAGCCGGGCAGCGGCATCTCGATCTCCACCAGCCAGATCGGGACCGCGGCCGCGATCTACGTGATCGGCGCCTGCTTGGGCGCGCTTTTCTTCGGCCAGCTCACCGACCGTTTCGGTCGAAAGAAGCTGTTCATGATCACATTGGGTGTCTACATCGTCGCGACCGGTGCGACGGCGTTCTCCTTCGCGCCCTGGTACTTCTTCCTGTGCCGGTTCTTTACTGGCGCCGGCATCGGCGGCGAATACGCCGCGATCAACTCGGCGATCGACGAACTGATCCCGGCGCGCGTGCGAGGCCGTGTCGACCTGGCGATCAACGGGTCGTTTTGGGTTGGCTCGATCATTGGCTCGGCCGTGTCGATCCTGTTCCTGAGCACGGCGATCTTCGCCAAGGATTTCGGCTGGCGCCTGGAATTTGGCGTCGGCGTGATCCTGGCATTCGGGATCCTGGTGGTGCGCCGCCATGTGCCCGAGAGCCCGCGTTGGCTCTTCATCCACGGTCGCGAGACGGAGGCCGAGCGCATCGTCGACGGCATCGAGCAGACCGTCGAGGCCGAGACCGGCCAGCAACTTGATACGCCCGACAAGACGATCGAGGTGCGCCCGCGCAAGTCCGTCTCATTTCGCGAGATCGGGCGAGTGGCCTTCACGGCCTATCCGAAACGGGCAGTGCTGGGCTTGTGCCTGTTCATCGGCCAGGCGTTCATCTACAACGGGGTGACGTTCAACCTGGGTTCGCTGTTCACAACCTTCTTCGGGGTGGCATCGGCCACGGTCCCCGTGTTCCTCATCATCTACGGGGTCGGCAACTTTCTGGGGCCGCTGACGCTGGGGCGGCTGTTCGACACCATTGGGCGCAAGCCGATGATCGTCGGCACCTATCTCGGTTCGGCGCTGGTCACCGTGCCGATGGCGATCCTGTTCGCCGACGGCGCGATCGGCAAATGGGAGTTCGAGGCGTTCGTGTTCGTGGTCTTCTTCCTCGCCTCTGCAGGCGCGAGCGCGGCGTATCTGACCGTGTCTGAGATCTTTCCGATGGAGACGCGAGCGCTGGCGATCGCGTTCTTCTACGCCATTGGGACCGCGGCGGGCGGGATCAGCGGGCCGCTTCTGTTCAGCAACCTGATCGCCAGTGGCCAGCGCAGTCAGGTCGAGCTGGCGTTCTTCATCGGGGCAGCGGTGATGGCGGTGGGCGGGATCGCCGAGCTGTTCCTTGGGGTACGCGCGGAGCAGACCCAGCTCGAGGACATCGCCAAGCCACTGACCGCCGAGGACGCCGAGGGCGGCGGCTCGCTCACCGGCGAACAGCCCGACGAGGCTGACGAGAGCCGCGCCGGCGCTGCCGAGGCGCTGGAGGCGCGCCGTGACGCGCAAGAGACCCGAGCGCGAGGGGCCGAGCACCGCGCGACGGTCCACGAGCTTCGCGCACGGGCGGGCGACGGCGACATGGCCCGGGTCGAGATCGAGGAACGCCTGGCCGAGATCGCCGAATTGCGCGCACACGCGCTCGACGAGCGCGCCACCGCCTATGACGAGCGTCCCGCGATCGAGGCGGGTGACGACGCAGCGCGAGAGCGCGCGCGAGCGGCCGACGACCGCGCCGTCGGCTACGCGGAGCGGGCACGAGCGCTCAGCGCGGCCGACGATGATGAGGCGGTGCGTCATCAGGAGCTCGCCGAAGCGGCCGGCGAACGCGCTCGAGCCCGCGAGCAGCACGCCGCGGCGGAGCAGGCCCGCGCCCAAGCCGGCGACACCGGAGGCGAGGCCGAAGAGGTGGCGCGTGCACGGGTGAAAATGCACGAGGGCTGGGCGGCGATGCACGAGGCGCGGAGCCGCGTGCACGAGCTCCGTGCGCAGTCCGACCAGGCGGGGGCTGACGCCCAGGGGCGCGACAGCGTCCGGCACGAGCAGCTTGCGCGGGCTGCCGAGGAACTCGTCCGGACGGCCGAGCATCGCGCGGAGGCCAGCGAGACCGACGGCGCCCGAGAGGCGGCGGAGGGCTTCCAGCGCGCCGACGCCGAGCTCGAACGCCGCCAGCACGACTTCGAGGAGCGTGTCCGCGCCAGGACCGCCCGCCGACAAACCCGTGAGCGCCATGGCTTCCGACGCTTTCGGCCAGGACCGCCCACGCGTGTCGCCCCCCCATGGATGGTCTCATCTCCGGCCGACGACGCCGACGATCTTGACCGTGAGATCACCGCGATCTCGCAAGCACTGGACGAGCACGGCGCCACGGATCGCCACGAGCTCGCGCGCCTTGTCGGCGCCCGCTACTGGGGACCCGGACGCTTCCGACTCGCGCTGGGCGAGGCCGTCGAAGAGGGCCACGCGCGTCGGCTGTCACGATCCACATTCGGGCCACCTGACGACGACCCCGCCTAATCCCCGGAAGCTCCGGGGCGTTGACGGTCGCTCCCGGTCCGCGGGACACTAGCCGGGGTCAGCACACGCGGGGCGCCACGACACCGACCGACTTCACGACCACGCAGAGCTCAACCAAACGGGAGGTCAGGATTGTCCGAGCAGCAAATGGTGACCGCGGTCCAGGCCGCGCTTGCGCAGCACGGAGTCGATGACGAGATCGTCGTTGCCGGTCAGTTCTATCCGCGCGGTCACACCGGCGGCATGTTCGCCGGCGGGATCGTCGGCGCGGACGCCGGTGACCTGCTTGGCGGCGTCGCAGGTGGGATCGGCCTCGGCGCCGGGTCGCTCGCCGGCGCGCGGGCAGCCGACGCGGCGGCCGGCCTGCCGGCAAAGATGCTGATCGGGGTCTCGTCGACCAAGGTGTACGGCTTCGCAGCCCGTAACAGGCGAGACACGCCCACCGAGCTGTTGTTCGAGGTTGAGCGCGCCGGGCTGACGGTCAAGGTCGCTCAACGCGTGAACGTCCGCATCCTCGAACTGATCCATACCGCGAGTGGCTCACGCATCGAGCTCGAGGGCAACCGGCTGCCGGTCACGCACTCAGGCGACGTCATCTCAGCGCTCCAGGGCTGACCGGCCAAACGGCCGATGCGATCGTCTCCTCTGGCCCGGACGATCACGCCCACGTCCATCGCCGTACCATTCCGGCGGTGAGTGCCAGCGCCTACGCAGAGCGCTCGACAGCATCGTCGACGCCGGCGCTGTTCGGGCGTGTGATGGGGCTCGTCGCCGTAACGGTTGGGTTCGCGACGTTCGGAGTTTGGTTGGGCCGAAACGCGGGTGGACCGACGTGGTTCATCGCCTGGCTGGTCGCGCTCGGCTGTCTGTTCGGCCTCCAGTTCGCCAACTCGCGTGGAAATACCGGGCTCGCGCTGGTGCTGTTGTTTGCGTTCGGCCTGTTGATCGGCGTCAGCGTCTCGATGACGGTCAACTATTACTCCGCCGTAGATCCCACCGCGGTCCGACAGGCGTTCGGGGCGACGGCTCTGTTCGTCGGAGTCCTCGGGTCAGGCGGGTACGCGGTCCGCCGCGACCTGTCGTTTCTCTATCGGTTCGCGTTCTTTGGACTGCTGGCGTTGCTCGTCGCCGGGATTGTGCTGATCTTCGTTCACATCTCAGCCGCATACACGATCTGGTCGCTCGTCGGGCTGGCCGTCTTCGGCCTCTACACGGTCGCCGACTTCAACCGCCTCCGTCATGCCGGCTCCGACCAAGCAATCCCGCTCGCCGCCGGCATCTTTCTCGATGTCCTGAACATCTTCCTGTTCTTCCTGCAAATTTTCGGGCGATCCAACTGACGTCTGGGCGCCGTGAGCGATCGATCCGATCTCGGCGCCGCGCTAATGATGGGTGTTGGAGGCGGCCTGCGCGCGATGGCGCCGGCTGTGGCGCTCGCGGTTCATGGCCGCGGGCCGCTCGCCGGGCGCGCGCGTTTCGTCGCCTTCGGTGGAGCGGCCTTCGAACTGATTGTCGACAAGCTTCCGGCCACGCCCAGTCGTTGGTCGGCTCGCGGTATGCCCCCGCGCCTGTTCCTGTCGGCCAGGGGTGGACGTGTGCTTGGCGGGTGGACCCGGCGCCGCGATTGCCGTGGCTGGCGCAGTGGGGGCGGCGTTCGCCGGGTCACGGCTACGAGTGAAGGTCCAGGGTCCCGGTCTGCAATTGGTGGCGGCGGCTGCCGAGGACGCGCTCAGTTACTCACTGGTGCTGGCCGCGACGCGATCCTTGGACTGACGGCCCACACCCCGTTGAGCAGAAATCGAAGCGCTCGTCAAGAGCCCTAGCGAAGGTTTATGTCCGCAGTTTGCGGAGTTGAATAGACTCGGTCATTCGTGTCGCACCTGGGCCAGATGCCAACCCTGGCGGAGCGCCTTCCACAGACCGAGGAGGCCGTGGCGTACGCCGAGCGCCTGCATCTCGGTCAGCGTCAGGGTGATGGCACGCCCTTCCTGCTCCACCCGCTCGAGGTCGCGAGGCTTCTCGGTGACGCAGGGGCGCCTGACCACCTCATCGCCGCCGGCGCACTCCACGACGTACTTGAGAAGAGCGACGAACGGGAATCAGATCTGCGCAAACGCTTCGGGTCGCGGATCACGGACCTGGTCCTGGCGGTCAGCGACGACAACCGGATCACCTCCTATGACCACCGTAAAGCGGCACTCCGCCAGCAGGTGGCTAGCGCCGGAGACGACGCTATGACGCTGTTCGCAGCCGACAAGCTCTCCAGGCTTCGCGAACTACGTCGAGAGACTGCGCTTGACGGCGACGGACCCCGGACCCCCGGCCGGCTCCGGACACTGCGCGCCCATCGCCTACGGCACTACCAGCGCTCGCTCGCGATGCTCGAGGAACGCCTACCGGAGTCGCCGCTGGTGCAGGATCTCCGTCACGAGCTCGACGCGTTTATGCGCCAGCCCCGAACGATCTAAGCAGCGAACACCCGGCGGCGCGCGGGCGCGGCGAGCACCGATTCGATGCCCCAGCCGGATTCGCCCGAGATTGGCACGCCGTCCAGCGGCTCTGACATTCGCAGCACCTGCGATTATCGGCCAATGGCGAAGGACAAATCAAAGGTGCCGATGGTCGAGCCGATAGAGAGGATCAAGTGGCTCGAGGACGTCGCATCGCACGACTACGACGCCGCCGAAGCCTATCTGTCGCTCAAGCTCGACAGCGACGCCGTCACCAAGGCCGTCAAACGCCTACGCAAAGCTGCCCTCACCCGAAGACGCGCTAACGACATCCTGCGTGCTGCCGGCCTGACCGCCGCGCCGCTGGACGATCCCGGCGTCATCAAAGACCTGATCAAAGTCCTCGAAGGGCAGCGTCTGAGTCCGGTGCTCGTGATCAGCAATGAAACGAGCGCCGACATCGCCGATGGCTACCACCGAGTCTCACTCGTGTACCGCATTGACCCCTTCGCCGCGGTCCCACTCAAGCTCGCCTAACAACATCGGATCGCTGCGCTCATCACCTATTGGCCGCGCCGAGCGGCGCAGCACACGAGCCTGACTGCCCGCCCAAGTCTGCTAGCCCAGGTCAACGAGTCGCTTGACGATATGTCGCTGATCGATGTATTGTGAATGGATGGAGTTGCGAACGCCGAGCTATTTCGCGCTGGCCGCCCTGATCGATGGGCCGCTGCACGGGTACGCGATCGTTCGCTGCGCTGAGGAGCTCTCCAGCGGGGCCGTTCGACTCTCGACCGGGACTCTGTACGCGCTGTTGGAGCGAGCGATCGAGGAGGGGATTGTCGTGGCGGGCGAGCCGTACGTGCACGGCGGCCGCCAGCGACGCGATTACGCGCTCACGCCTGCCGGACGGACGGCGCTGGGCGCCGAGGCGCAGCGGCTCGAGCGCGCGGGGCGAGTCGTTGAGCGGCGCCTGCGAGCCACGGCGACGGGAGCGGCGGCGCGATGACCCGCAGGGACCTGGCGGCGCGCGCGCTGCTGGCGCTGCCGCCCTCGATCCGCGAGTCGCGCGGGGAGGAGATGCTCGGGACTCTGCTGGACTGCGCCGGCACCGGCTCCCGGACGCGGTTTGCGCGCGAACTCGGCGACCTCGTGACCACGGGCCTCCGAGCACGAGCCCTGAGCCGTGGTTCGCGCCGGCTGGTGGCCGACGGATTCTGTCGCGGCGCAATTCTCGTGATGGCGCTTGATCTCAGCACGCTGCTCGCTCAGAGGCTCGGCGGCGTTCAGGATCCGCTGCTGTCGTGGGTGTCGATCGCCGTCATTGGCGTTGCCCTTGCAACCGCGCTGATCGGCGCTGAGCGACTCGCCGGCGTCGCCGCACTCGCATGGACATTCGCGCGGCTTCCACAGCTCGTGTCCCATGACCCTACGTTCCGCGGATTAGCGCCGACAGTCGTTCCCGTCGTGTGCTTTACGGTGCTGATCCTCGCGCCGCGCCAGCGTGGATTGGACCTGCGGCGTCTGGCCTGGCTGGCAACGATCGTGGCGCTCGTCGGCGCATACGGCTCGTGGCACGGCACCGAGCTGATCGCGGCAGTGGTCAGTTGCGCGGCGGTCTTGCTGATGCTGGCTGCCGTCGTGACGATCCCGTATGACCCGCGCTTGGCAATCGCCTGCACGCTCCCTGCCACCTACCTGGCACTGATGGTCGCCGGCAAGCACGCCCTTCCGGCTTGGCTGCTGGTTCTCGGCGCGCCGGCGCTGCTGACGATTGCAGCTGTGAGTGCCCGGCGCGTGACGCGGCCAGCCGAAACGCTGTAGGCACTCGAGCTGGCCGTGCAGCGAGAGGATCCGCTCGAGTGGGCTCAGATGGAGGACCAGCTCACCATCTCGGAAGAGGAGGTCAGCCATTGTGAGGGTCGCGAATACCGAGCGATGCGATATTGCTGCTCTCGAGTAGTTCGTAGGCCTGGTTCGTCGCGCGGCGCAAACGCCGCGCGATCGTTTCGACGGCGTTGCCCTGGAGGCTCTCGCGGCGGGCCTGGTCGAGCAGCGCGTTTCGCAGCGTGGTCAAGACGCCGGCTGCGGCGACCGCCCTGATGTCCTGGGCAGCGATGCGGAGCTCCGCGGCGATCGTGGCGGTTAGATGTGCGGCCGCCTGGTCGGCCATCAGGCGGGCACGTGCCTGGAGTGCTGGACTGCTATCCACCAGCCGGTAGAAGTCACCCATCGCCGGGACGAGACCGGCGCGCCAATCCCTCGCGGCGATCAACTCGAGCATGTCCCGCTGGCACGCCGCAGCGAAGGATTCGCCCGCCCGCCTTGCGCGCACCACGCGGCCGAGGTGCTCGATTACCTCCTGTTGGCGGTCGTAGAAGAGGTCCTCCTTGGTTGAGAAATAGTTGAACACCGTCGAGACGCCGACCTCGGCCGCCTCCGCGATCTCGCTCACCGTGACCTGATCGAACCCCCGTTGGGCGAAGAGGTCCATCGCAGTCTCGGCGATCAACGCCCTGGTCCGAGCCTTCTTGCGCTCACGAAGCCCAATCGCTGGCTGCGCCACGAGCCCACCCTACCATAAGGCTGCTGTCGCACTGAACTTAATGTGACATCATATTTAGTGTGTCACCATGGTCTGATGATTCGCCGACCCGGGAAACGGCCGTTCCGATGACAGTTGCGCACACCCGAAGGCTCCCGAGTTGCGCGGGCCGCCCAGATCGCGGGTGGCCAATGCTGACGACCGTCGCGCTCACGGCGACGCTGATCGGTACCGGTACTCGCCTGTTCGGCGATGGCACGTTTCACGCGTTGCGTCGCAACCCAGCCGCGATCGCCCACGGGCAGCTGTGGCGACTCGTCACACCGGTCCTGATCCAGGGCGACCGCTCACTGCTAGCGATCGCCGCCGTGTTTGTGCTCTGCGCCGCGATCGGCATCACCGCGGAGCGCCTACTTCCCAGATCGGAATGGATACTGCTCTACCTGATCGGCATCCTCGTTGGACACGGCATCGGTGAAGTCTTCCAACCACACCAGAGCGGCACGTCCGTCGCGTTCGTGGGCCTCCTTGGCGGCATCGCAGCCAAGGTGCTGCGAGACCACGATCCCCGCCACCGACTATGGCGGATCCGCTTCGCCACGCTCATTCCGCTCGCGATCCTCGACACCGCGCTGCGCGACATCCACGGCCTCCCCTTCCTAGCCGGCCTCGCTACCGGCCTGCTTCTCGACGCCCACAAGCGCAGCTTCTTTACATCTTTTCGACTCCCCGTCGCGAGACTGACGCGGCGCTGATGCGCCCTGTGGTTCCCGACGGCCAGGGCCTAAGCAGGCAGGGGAGCTCGCGTTGGGTTTCGGGAACTGACGCGTCAGATCGGGATCTCGTAGCGGATGAACCCGCTGTTGACTGCGATCCGGTCATAGAGCCGTCGGGCGGTCTGGTTGGACTCCTGAGTGAGCCAGTAGACCCTACTGCAGCCACGTGCGCGCGCCGAATCGACGACGGCACCGACAAGAGCTCGTGCGACGCCGCGGCCACGCACCGCGGGAGCGGTGAACAGGTCTTCGAGATAGCAGACGTCCGCTTCGCTTGTGCTGGGATGCTCGAGGAAGTGCACGATCCCGACGAGCTCGCCGTCGAGCCACGCGCCAAGCGCATGCATGCGCTCGCCAGCAGCGAACTCGCGCCACGCGCGCTCGAGAGCCACATCGTCCAAGCTCGTCTGATAGAAGGCGAGATAGCCACGAAACAGGCGCTCCCATCCAGAGCGATCCGCCGGCCCCAGAGAACTGACTGAGATGTCACCCACGGTCGTAGTCAATCATCCCGGGCCGCGGCTGCTCCTCGGTCGCCACCCGCTCGGGCCTACAAGCGGGTGAGACCAGCGCGCGGGACGGGTGATCCGGTCTGGCGGCCGCGAGACAGCTCGCGTTATCCTCTGGTGGGCGTGCAGGACGCATCCGGTCCGCGGACAGGGTTCTAAGCCCACCTGAACGCAGGGCGACTGATGGCATGGTGATGGACGTGTCTCTCCGGCCTCGGCGCGCGGACCCGTCGGGTGACCGTGAGAGGAGTTCACATGTCCAAGTCACTCCCGGCCCGCCCGAATCTTCGGTGGTTGCGCGACGAAGCAAAGGCTCGTCGTCGCAGCGGCGAGTTTCCGTCGTTGGCGCTGGCACATCTTGCGATCGCGCGAGATTATGGGTTTGCCTCCTGGCCGCGATTGAAGGCCCATGTCGACGCGCTGACCCTCGGCACCGCCGAACGCGCCGCGATCCTGGTCGCGAGTGCGTGCTCGGATAACCCGCGTCGGGCGGCAAAGGTCCTTGAACTCGACCCGGCGATCGCCCGGCACGACCTGGCGGCCGCCTGTGCGGCGGGCGAGGCCGAAGAGGTCACCAGACGGCTCCGGGGTAATCCGGGTCTGGCTCATGAGCGGACCGCCCCCAACGGTTGGCACCCGCTCTTGTACGCGTGTTTCTCGCGGCTGTTGCGAACCGATCCAGCGCGTGCGGCGGGCATTCGTTCGGTGGTTGCTGCCCTGCTTGACGCGGGCGCCGATCCGAACACGTCGTTCATGCATGGCGATTGGTTGCAGACACCGGTCTATGGGGCGGCAGGGATCGCGGGTGACCCCGAGCTGACGGAGCTGCTGCTCGGTGCTGGCGCCGATCCCAACGACGCCGGTCCGCAGCACACGGTCGGCGAGGCGCTCTATCACGCATGCGAGCACCGCGATCCAACCTGCGCCCGGCTCTTGATCGAAGCGGGCACAGACCTGGAGGTGGTCGTCTACTGCCTCGGACGCGCGTTGAACTTCGACAACCATCCGATGGTCGCGATGTTCTGCTCGCACGGCGTGCGAGCCTGGGCTGAGCATCTGCACCAGGCCCTTTGGCGGCGGCGACCGCTCGAGACGATCGCGGTGCTGATCGACGCCGGCGCCCCACTCGAGGAGCCTGACAAGCACGGCTTGACCCCCTTGCAGATCGCGCGGCTGTGGGGCGACGAGCCGATCGTCGCACTCCTGCGCGACCGCGGCGCCAGCGACCTGGCGCCGGGGAGAAGCGCGACCACGCCCGAGTTGCTCGACGAGATGGCGATTCTCGCCATCCAGCGCGGCGACCGTGCTGCGGTCCAGGACCTGCTCGAGGCCGGCGCTCGCGTTGACGGTGATCCCGCCAGCGAGGATGCCCCATTAGGTCAGGCCTGCTGGCGTGGCCGCGTCGGGATCGTCGAGGACCTGCTCGTTCGCGGTGCCGCAACCGACACCCGCGACGGGGGAAGCGCGATCGGTGCGGCCCTACACGGCTCGCGTCACTGCCAAGACCCAGAGGGCGGACCAACGATGGCGACGATCACCGAAATCGATCCCGAGCCGTACGCCGAGATCGTAAGAATGCTGCTAGAAGCCGGCGCCAGGATGCCGGAGCGGGTCGGCGGCGAGCATGGCCCGCGGGCAACGACGCTGCTGGGCGAACTCGGGATAGGCCCAGACGAACTCACCGCGTTCCTCTGACCTCATGAGGCCAATCGGCCGCTGAGCTGTTCGCAGGGACTTTGGGAGTACCCCCAGCCGGATTCGAACCGGCGATTTCCTGCGTGAAAGGCAGGCGTCCTAACCGCTAGACCATGGGGGCAGCGAGCCTCATTGTATGGCGGACCGGCGGCGCCCCAGAAAGCCGAGCACGGCGTGTGTTCCTCGGCCGGGCCCGCTGGCCCGGCCGAGGAAAGGACCACGTGCAGAGCCGAGTCGAGCTCAGCGTTCCGGACCGGCCGCCATCTCGTCGATCAGGTCTGCGAGGCCGACCAGCAGGGTTGGGGCGAGTTCGCGCTCCCCGGGCTGCAGCTCACCGTAGAAGTTGCGCTGGCAGCTGCGAAGCCACGCGTGCTGTTCGCCAAGAGCCTGACGCCCGGGATCGGTCAGCGTGACGCTGACGCCGCGCCTGTCCTCGGGGCTCTGCCGGCGACGCACGAGGCCGCGACGCTCGAGCGTGTCCAGGATCCGCGTCGCGGTGGGTGGACTGACGCCGGCGTGCTCGGCGAGGTCACGGACGCGCGCGCTGTCGTGGTCTCGCAGTAACTCCAGTAACCCGTACTGGGACAGGGTGAGTGCACGAGGTGGACCGGCCGGAACCCCACGTGCTCGCCGAACCGCCTGTGCGAACGCGTCGAACGCCGACAGGAAGGCTGCCGCTTCGGCGTCGGATGCGTTTCGATCCGCGATCCTCGTAACCATCTGCACAAGATTATACATTGCATGCTAATCTTTTGCTTGCTAAGAAGTGTTCTTGGGACCTGGAGAAGGGCCAGAACCATGTTTCGCAATATCCTCGTGAGCATTGACGCGAGCCGCCATTCGGAGGCTGCGCTGACCGAGGCGATCGACCTGGCTCAGAGCGGCAACGCGCGCCTGACGATCCTCACCGCCGTCCGAAAGCCGACCACATGGACGACGACAGCCGCAGTTGCGACCCAGACGCTCGGCCCTGAGCTCGAGCGCGAGGCCCACGAGACCCTATGCCGCGCGGTCGATCGAGTCCCGGAGTCGGTCCCGGTCACAAAGATCCTCACCCACGAGCCGATCCGCGCCGCTCTGAGCCATCAACTCGAGACCGGAAGATACGACCTGCTGGTCCTGGGCTCGCGTGGGCGCGGCGCACTGACCGCCTCGCTGCTCGGCAGCGTCAGCCACTACGCGTTGAACCATGGTTGGGTGCCGGTACTGATCGTCCACGCATCGGATTCCGACAGCGCGGACGAGACCGCGCCGGTCGCCGAAACCAGTCCCGCCTGATCGCCGTCTCGGTCGCTACTGCTGCTTCGTGCACCACCGTACGGCGGACGAGTGACGACCGCCATCTAGAGTGGCCGTGATGACTTCGACGGGCCACGAGCATCAGCCGGCGCTGTCGCCGCCGTTCGCCGGAACCGCGCTCGACCGCGCGGCAAAGCTTCGACAGAACCCCGCGCGCGTTGTCGGCTTACTCGAGAGCGACGCCGCCGTTGTGCTCGCCGCGGGTGCCGACGGCGTCCTGCTCGACCGCTCTGAGCAGCCGTCGCTGGCGCGCCGACCGCTCCGGGCCGGCGTGCGTGACCTCGTCGACCCCAACGGGCCGATCCTGCTGGGACTCGAGGACGGCTCCGCGCTGTTCGCGACCGACCTCGACGGACTCGGGCAAGCCACGCGCGAGGAGCTACTCGCCGGCGGCGAAATCGTGTCGCTGCGAGACGCCGGTGCGATCCTCGGGCACGCGGAGTCCGGGCTCGCCGCATACCTGATGGCGCTGCTCAACTGGCACCGCCGGCACCGCTTCTGCGCCAACTGCGGTTCGCCGACATCGATCAGCCAAGCTGGACTGGTGCGCCGCTGTGGCGCCTGCGGCACCACTCATTTCCCCCGCACCGATCCGGTCGTGATCATGCTCGTGGAGTCTGAGGGGCGGGCGCTGCTCGGGAGCCGCGCCGGTTGGCCCGACGACAGGTATTCGATTCTCGCGGGCTTCGTCGAGCCGGGCGAGACTCCCGAGCAGGCGGTGATCCGCGAGGTGCGCGAGGAGTCCGGTATCACCGCCCGCCTCCCGCGATATATGACCTCACAGCCGTGGCCCTTTCCTTCCTCGCTGATGCTCGGGTTCGAAGCGCTCAGCGATGGTGGCGCACCGACCGCCAACGATGGCGAGCTCACCGACGTGCGGTGGTTCACTCGCGACGAACTCAGAGCGGCTCAGTCCGAGGTGGGCGAGATCCAGCTCCCACCGCGGGTCTCGATCGCCCGGATCCTGATCGATCGTTGGGTCGCTCAGGAGCCGTCCACGCTCAGTTGAACATCACGTCGAACGGCAGCTTCGCTGCGGTTCCCGTCGTGTCGAAGGTCAGCACCTCGGCGGTGGTGTCACCGGTGCCCGCACAGGTCGACGAGCTCGCCGGAATCAGCACCTCCGCGGAGCCGCGCGTGGCCGCGTCGCCGCGCAGCGATGCCACGCCGACGGAGGGAGTGACTGGGAGCTTCAAGCAGTAAGTGCCCGTACCCGTTCCTGCCGCGACTGCGCTCACGTTCTTGCCGGCCGCCAGCGATCCGGTGGCGTTCACGCTGGCGAACGCCGTGGCCGTGCCGTTGCACGCAAAGGTCGTGCCCGACACCGACGTGAAACTGGCACCGCCTGCTGGACAGTCTGCGTTCCCGACGGCGAGCGCGGCGGACGTGACGCTCGTCCCGGCCTTGCCGGCGGCACCGGCCTTCCCAGCAGCACCGGCCTTCCCGGTCTTCCCGGCGGCGCCGGTCAGGCCGATTGGACCGGCGGGGCCGGTCAGACCGCGAGGACCGGCAGGGCCTCGCCGATTGAATTTCAGCGCCCGTTCGTGCCGCCTGCAGCGGGCCCCGGGGTTGACCACCCGAAGCGCGCCGGTACGGCTGGAATAACAGCTATGGACCGCTCCGCCGCGAATTGGGCCGACCGCCGCATATGCTCCCCCGCCCATCGCGAGGACGAGCGCCAGGGTCGAAGCCACGTTGGCGTAGGAGATGTGCCGTCGGATTGCTCTCATCACGGTCCTTTCGTCGTGGCCCGCGGGACCTGGGGCGGATCACCACCACCAAACCCGGGCCAAAAACGAAAGTTGCTGATTTCTAGAGGTTCGCCCGGAGCTGAATGACTCGGGCCGCGGCTTGTTCGGCGGCTGTGCGGCTGACCGTGTGGGTCGCGAGCGCGCGGCTGAGGCTGTTGAGGACATCGATGCCCTCGTCCGGGGTATTGCCGCCGGGGCTCGCTGTCGCACAGAGGATCAGGTCCTCGCCGGCTCGCGCCGCGAGAACTCCGCGTTCTCCATAACCGCCGAATCGGGCGACCGCGCCGGCGCCGAGACTGTCGGTGATCGTCACACCCCGGAACCGCAGGCGACCCCGCAGCTCGTTGCCGATCACCGTCGCTGAGAAGCCCGCGGGCATCCGCGGATCAAGCGCCGGGTAGACGGCCCACGAGAGCATGACCACTTTCACCCCGGCAGAGATGGCGGACCGGTATGGCTTCTCGTCGGTTCGACGCAGCTCACTCAGAGGGAGATTCAGCGCGACCGGCCCCGCGTCTGTGTTTTGGTTGGTGCTCGCTGCCCCGAGTCCGGGGAAGTGCTTGGCGGTCGCGGCAACGCCGGCCTCTTGGAGATGTGTGATGAAAGCACTGCCCAGTCGGGCCGAGGTGGTCGGGTTCATGCTGTAGGAGCGCTGATATTTGTCGATGAAGTTGCCGGGCTGCCGGTATACGTCGAGCACAGGCGCGAGGTCGACGGTGATCCCTGCTCCAATCAGGTTCGCCGCAGCACCGCTGCCGGCCTGGGCAGCAAGTGTCGCGCCGTGAGAACTCGCGCCCATTGCCCGCTCGGATAGAACGGGAGGGCCCGGGAGCCGGTCCACCAAGCCGCCCTCCTGGTCGACCATCATCAGCAGCGGAGCGTGCAATGGGCTTGCTGCACTCGCCCGTTGCAGTCGACCGACCGTCGCGCGCAACTGCTCGGGACTTGCGATATTCGAGCCGAAGAAGATCACGCCTGCTGCCTCCCCCGCCCGAATGCGCTCCAGAAGCGATCGCGGCGGGTTCAGCCCGCCATAGGCGTAGATGATTCGCTGGCCGGCCAACTGGCGGGTCGTGAGCCTCGCTGCGATCGCCGACGCGGAGTTGGTTGATCCTGGCGGCTTGCTCGGTCCTAGAACGGCCGCCGGCGCCCGCGAAACTGATCGCTGCGGCGGAGCTTCAAGAGCGCCGGCCGCGGTCGCGACGACCGCAGCGGTCGCGCCGACGAGCAGGGCTGGAACAACCCGACTCGATCTCACCGAGTCTGGCGGTGGCCAGCATCACATTGGATGTGTTGATATCTCCGCTCAGCTGAGACACCCTCCGCGACTGCGCAGCGGTCGGCCGACCGCGAGCCGTCAGGCAACAGCAGGCCATAGAACCCGTGGTCGCGCTGCGTGCCTCCGGTGGGGGTGAAACTGACCCAGAGTCTGATCACGGGCTGGTAGCGGTAGTGCGCCAGGAGTTTGCGCCCGGCGCTGTTCGGTTTCACGGTCACGGTGATCGCACCCTCCTTGTGCGCCGTCACGTGGGCACGCGCAAACACGAACCGCTGGTGGGCCGGTTGAAGCAGAACCCTGGAGGCTTGTCGGTGTCGCTTGGTGGAGCGCGCGTAATTGTCGATCCAGGCCGTCTCCAGCACATCGACCGCGCCCGGTCCGGGAAGCCGGAGCCGGAACCTGACGCTGCCGTCTGCGTGGGCGCCGATGCGGGACACGGCGGCGTGGTTGCTGGGTCGGACCCTGTACACGACCGTCTTGACCACGCTTTGGCCGGCGCTGTCGGCGGCGGTGACGGAGAAGGTGTGGATGCCCGCCCTGTGGGTGTCGATCCGCGAGCCGTTCGGCACGGTGCCGGTGCAGAACCGAACCGCGGGACCATCAGCGACCGCGCTACAGGCGTAACGGGCGCGAACGGACTGACCGTACCTGTACCGCGCCCCTGAGATCGGCGAGGCAATCGAAATCGACGGCGGCACGTTCGACGAAGGCGTGGACACGACCTGCGTGATGGCATCCGATGTGGTGCTGCGGTTGTTGGTGTCGCCGCCGTAGACCGCGGTCACCGAATGACTGCCGACGCCCAGGCTGGAGGTCGTCAGGGCCGCCGTGCCGTTTGAGTCCACTGCTGCTGTTCCGAGCGTGTTCGAGCCGTCCTTGAACGTGACCGTGCCGGTGGGGCTCCTGCCGGCGACGGTAGCCGTGAACGTGACCGGTTGCCCGGGCGCGGAGGGGTTTATAGAGGAGGCAAGCTTGAGCTGGGTGGCTGCCGCGGTTACCACGACGGACTCGCTGTCCGCGCCGCACGCCGCGCTCGCCCCTTGGTTGTTCGCGTCACCGCTGTAAGTCACGACCCACCTGTAGGTGCCACTGGTGGACGCCGTAAAAGGATCAGAGGCGTAGGTGCCGTTTCCATTGACCGTGTTCACCTTCGAGGTGAAGATCGGGGACCCGACGCATGTTCCGTCGCCAGGGCCGAACAGCCTGAACATGACCGTGCCGCTGGGGTTGTCCCCGCCGCTCAAGGTCGCGGTGTCGCTGACCGTACCTCCAACCGTTACCGAGGGCGATGCCGTGCTCGACAGCGACGGGATCGCTTGGTTGACCACAACGGTCTCGTTCGGGTCATTGCAGGTGGTCGTCTGGCTCGAGTAGTTGGAATCACCTCCGTAGGAGGCCGTCCAACGGTACGTCCCCGGAACCGGCGGAGTGAAGTTCCCCGACGAAGCGCTGGTTCCAGCGCCGGACAGCGAAACGGTCGTCGTGAACGCAGCCGGATTTGAGCAAGTCGCATCGTTCGGACCGTACGCGTTGAACGTCACGCTGCCGGTCGGCGCACCCGCGCCCTGCGGCACACCGCTGAACGTCGCGGTATCGCTGATCGGATTCCCGGCCGTCGTCGCTGTCGCCGGAACTGACGAGGTGAAAGTGGGCGAAGCAGAGGTGACGACGACGGACTCGCCGGGCGCGCCGCACGAACTCGAGACCGTCGAGTTGTTCGTATCGCCGTTGTACGTGGCGGCGAACTCGTAGGTACCCGCCGTACGGGGGGCGAAGTTGGGCGAGGTATACATGCCGGGACCGGCGATCGGGACAGTGGCACTGAACGCTGCCGTGTTCGTGCAGGTAGGGTCGTTCGGGCCATAGGCCGCAAACGTGATCGTCCCCGTGGGACCGTCACCCCCGGATAGGGTGGCGGTGTCACTGATGGCGCCGCCCAATGTCACCGGCGCCGACGCGGCCGTGGACAGTGACGGCGATGCCTGGCTGACGACCACGGACTCGCCGGTGTCGCCGCACTTACTCAGGACGGCAGAGTTGTTCGAGTCGCCGCTGTAGGTGGCGACGAACCGGTATCTACCGGCCTTAGCGGGAACGAACGAGTTGGACGCATATGTGCCATCGCCGGCCACCGGCACGCTGGCCGAAAACGCGGGGAGGCCTGCACAGGTGGGGTCGTCCGAGCCGTAGGCCGCAATCGTCAGCGTGCCGGTCGGGTTGTCCCCACCGCTGAGCATGACGGTGTCGCTGATCGCTCCTCCAATGGTCACGGAAGACGATGCTGTGCTCGACAGCGACGGAGCAGCTTGACTGACGACGACGGCCTCGTTGGGATCGTCGCAGCCCGTCGTCTCGCTCGAGTAGTTGGAATCACCTCCGTAGGAGGCCGTCCAACGGTACGTCCCCGGAACCGGCGGAGTGAAGTTCCCCGACGAAGCGCTGGTTCCAGCGCCGGACAGCGAAACGGTCGTCGTGAACGCAGCCGGATTTGAGCAAGTCGCATCGTTCGGACCGTACGCGTTGAACGTCACGCTGCCGGTCGGCGCACCCGCGCCCTGCGGCACACCGCTGAACGTCGCGGTATCGCTGATCGGGTCGCCGATCGTCGCTGAGGACGGCGACGCCTGGCTGCCGATCGTCAGCGCAGCCTTCTGGATAGTCGTGTTGACGCACCACCCGCCGGCGATGGCGCCGGTGCCATCGGTCGACGTGATGATCACGTATAGGCTCCAGGTGCCATTCGGGTTGGTGCCGCCGAACGTGCTGCCGAGTGTCGCGGTGCCGCCGCCGTTCGGTCCAGGGTTGCCGTAGGGCCCGGCCGGAGCCGGCGGCCCCCAGATCTCGTCGAGCCCGCCGTAGTTGAACGGCTTCGAGGTCACGGTCGAGTTCGGCGCGCCCCAGATGCCGGTCTGGGAGATCGTGCTGGTCGCTGCGTCGTCGAGCGTCAACGTCACGTTGCTGACGCCCCCGTTCGAATCTGGACCCGCGTTGGCGGCGAGAATCAGGCTCTGACCGCCGGGCCCGACCAGCAAGGCGTCGATGTCCTGTGAAAAGGGATACGTGACCCCGTTGAGGGTCACGGTCAGGTTGCTGAGCGTCCCCGCGAGTCCGGACACGAACACGTGCGATGGGTAGGGGGAGGCATCACCCGGCGGGATGGCCGGGTTATTGAGCGTAACGGCGCCGGCATTGCAGTAGCTGTTGCCCGTGACCGTCGTGTGGTTGTCGACCTGCTGGCTGACCGTGGCGCTACTCGGGGCGAAGTCCGAGGTACCGCCGTAGGACGCGTGGATCGAATGCGCGCCCTCGGTCGCGAATGCCGTCGTGCACGTCGCCTGGCCGCTGCTGCCGACCGCCTGCGCATTGCAGCCGGAGATCGTCGTCGCACCATCGGTGAAGGCAACTGTTCCCTCGCTGACCGGGCTTCCGCTGCTCGCCACGGTCGCGGTGAGCGTCACCGAGCTGTTGGCTCCCGAGGCAAACGACGGATTGTTGTTCGACACCAGGCTCGTGGTCGTCGACACGGCGCTTGCGGTCGTGATGTTGAGGCTCCAGCCGCCGGCGATCGAACCGGTGCCATCGCCGCCCTGGGTGGTGATCACGTACAGGCTCCAGGTGCCGTTTGGGTTCGTGCCGTTGAAGGTGCTGGCGAGCGTGGCGCCGGTCCCGTTCTGGCCGGGATCGCCCCACGGTCCGGCGGGCGCTGGAGATTCGAAGACCTCGTTGAAGCCGTTGCCGGGTTCGTTGGTGAACGGCCCCTGGCCGAAGTTGGCCGGCTTGAACGTCGGGTTGGGGCCCCACGCGGTCGTGCCGGTCGGCAGCGTCCCCGCATCGCTCAGCGTCAGCGTCGAGTTGTTGGCCGCTTCGCTGGTCCCGGTGTTGGGCCCGACAGCGGCGATTGGGATCAGCGTCTGACCCTCGGGGCCGACGAGCAGCACATCGATGTCGTCCGAGAAGCTGTAGCTGACGTTGCTGAGCGTCAGCGTCACGTTGCTGATTGTTCCGCTCTGCCCTGAGACCGTAATCGTCGACGGGTAGGGGCTGGCGGTGGCATTGTTGTTGCCGTTTACCTGGCTGTTGGGATCGTTGAGGGCGATGCTGCTCGTGTTCGAGAAGACCGCCGCTCGGGCCGTCGTGGAGCCGATCGACCACCAGCCGAGCAAGACCAGACCGAGGGCGAGCACAACCACCGGCCGGGCCTTCCAGCCGTTCAGCCACTCATGGCCACGTCGTGCCGCCATCCGGCGCCCCCTTTTCAATTGCGCAACGCCCCCCATAGCAGCGTCGGGAGGCGATGATACACCCGCTCACGCGAGCCCACTACCGGTTTCGCTCAGCCCTGTCCGCCCGTTGACGCGCCGCCGGTCAATTGTCCAGCAGCGCCATCATCGGCGCGGCGTAGCGGGCACCTCGAACGGAGTCCGGGGAGATCTCATCATCCAGTTCCTCAACGACCGCAGCCGGTAGCTTCACCTCGGTCGCGGCGACGTTCTCTGCGAGACGACGTGGGCTCTTGGTGCCCGGGATCGGGATGATGTCCTCACCCTTGGCCATCACCCAGGCAATCGCCAGTTGGGCAGGCGTGATCCCACGCTCCCGCGCAAGCTCGGTCACCCGATCCGAGAGGTCAAGGTTCTCCCGTAGCGCGTCCTCCTGAAAGCGCGGATTCGTCCGCCTCCAGTCGTCCTCGGGAATATCGTCGAGCGACCGAATCCGACCGGTCAGGAAGCCGCGGCCAAGCGGCGAGTAGGCGACCAGACCGATGCCGAGCTCGCGCAGCGTGTCGAGCACCACGCCCTCCGGATCGCGTGTCCACAACGAGTACTCGCTCTGCAGAGCCGTGATCGCGTGAACCGCATGCGCGCGCCGGATCGTCTCGGCGGAAGCTTCGGATAGACCGAGATATCTGACCTTGCCGGCTTCGACGAGCTCCGACATGACCCCGACAGTCTCCTCAATCGGCACATCCGGATCGATGCGGTGCTGGTAGTAGAGGTCGATGTGATCGGTGCCGAGTCGCTTCAGCGAGCCCTCGCATGCTCGCCTGACGTTCTCCGGCCGCCCGTCGACCGTTCGGTCGTTCGGCCGGTCCGGATTGATCACGAATCCGAACTTCGTGGCGATCTCGAATTGATCGCGCCGGCCCGAAACGGCGCGCCCGACCAGCTCCTCGTTGGTGTATGGACCGTAGCTCTCGGCAGTGTCGAGGAAGGTGACGTCGAGCTCGAGCGCACGGTCGATCGTGGCGAGTCCTCCAGCCTCGTCACCGGTCCCATAAGCCCACGTCATCCCCATGCATCCAAGTCCCTGGGCTGAAACCTCGAGGCCCTGGCTCCCAAGCCTTCTTCTATCCATTCGGCTTCTCCTCTCAGATTCGGTTCGTCTCGGTGCTCGGCGCCAGCCAGGCGAGAAGCACCCCATCCCCGACGGTCAGGAGCAGGTTGTGGAGCCGGTCGTCCTCCTGCACCTGGCGGGCGAAATCGAGCAGTCCCCGGGTCGGCTCGTCGTCGGTGGCGGGCGGCAGCGCTGCGCCGCCTCGGAACAGGTTGTCGGCGACGATGATCCCGCGCGGCCCGAGCTTGGGCAGCACCTGCTCGAGATACCACGGATAGTCGGCCTTCCAGGCATCGATCCAGACGACGTCGAACGGTCCCTGGAGCCGAGCGAGCGTCTCGCGCGCGTCACCCTCGATCAACTCGATCCGGTCGCCGAGCGCGCTGGCGTCGATGTGGCGCCGTGCGGCGGCTGCATTGACGGGGTCGCGCTCGAGCGTCACGACGCGACCGTCCGTTGGCAGTGCGGCCGCCATCGCCAGCGTACCCACGCCGGTGAACGTTCCGAGTTCGAGGACCGAACGGGCGCCGGAGACGACGATCAGTGCCTCCAGCAGCCGTGCCTCCGGCACGCCGGCCATCATGCCTGGCGACGCGGCGTTGGCTCGGGTCCAGTCGGACGCCGCGGCCAACGCTCCGTCGAACGGGGTCGTGTGCGCCGCCGCGAAGTCCTTGGCCGCCGCTGAAATCAGCTCATTCACCGAAGACAGACTAGCCAGCTCAGTCGTAGCTGAACTGCTCGGCCCAATCCGCTGGGCGACCCTCTGGGGTTAGGTCGAACAGGTTCCAGAGGGGCTCAAGGGTGCCGACGTGACGTGGCTCTTGCCCCGGATCCGAGGGGACATAGAAAAGCTCCGAGCTCCAAAAGTGCCGAATCACGTCGCCGTCTCGGTGAAAGACCGTCAGCATCGGCCGCTGGATCCCGTCCGGGGTCTCGGCAAAGTAGTCCGCGTTGTAGGTGTTTCCGGCGGAGGACAGCAGCCGGAGGCGACGCCATCCCCGCTCGCGAGCGAACTCCAGGACCCGCGGTAACGGCGCCTTGGCGACGACCGCGAGGTTGAGGTGCTGGCCAACGTGCTCGGCTGCTCCATCGAGCTGGTCGAGCAGTGCGGTGCACGACGGGCACGGACGCTCCGGGAGCGGCAGTTGCGCCGTGTGGCCCTCGCGCGGTCCCGCCGTCTCATCGGCGGGGTCGCGCGGAAACATGAAGCTGTAGATCACGAGCGAGTCCTTCCCGCGTTCAAACAGCTCGGACAACCGCACTTCGGTCGGCGCGCCGTCGGCCCCCGCCCCCTGGAAGCCATAGTCGGCCTTCAACTGCCCGCCGGGCGGGAGCTCTCGCCTCGCTGCGGCGACCGCCTCCATCGCTCGGCGCAGCTCGATCTCTCGATCCAACAGCCGATTACGTGCAGCCCGGTAGTCCGGTGACTCCCCCGGGAGCGTGATGGTCATCTGATTTCTCCTCTCGTCGATGCGATCGCGGCCAAGCGACGTCGCGGCCTCGAAGTCGAACTGGCGCGGCGCGTATGCCGCGCCAGCTCCCCCTGTGCGGACGTGCCGGCTACCGGCCTGTTCGTGGTGGCCGCCTCTTGTGACCATCGTGTTGTCCCTATCGAAATCGTCACCGTAACGCGCGACGATGCGGGAACCGCCCACGGCAAAGACATCTGGAGGCAGCGGCGATGACCGGCAGCACCGAAGAGCACAAGCGGCTCGAGCAGGCGAGGACCGGGAGTGTTCCCTGGAAGGCATGGGGCCCCTACCTCTCGGAGCGGCAGTGGGGCACCGTCCGCGAGGATTACAGCGAGAACGGCGATGCGTGGAACTACTTCACCCACGACCAGGCCCGTTCCCGCGCGTACCGATGGGGTGAGGACGGCATCGCCGGGATCTGTGACGAGCGCCAGCGGCTGTGTCTGGCGCTGTCGCTATGGAACGGCCAGGACCCAATCTTGAAGGAGCGGATGTTCGGCCTGAATAACAGCGAGGGAAACCACGGCGAGGACGTGAAGGAGTACTGGTTCTACCTCGACAGCACCCCGACCCACTCCTACCTGAAGTGCCAATACAAGTATCCGCAGCGGGCATTCCCCTACCTCGACCTCGTCTCAACCAACGCGCAGCGGAGCCGGGAGGACCTGGAGTACGAGCTGCTCGACACCGGGATCTTCGATGAAGACCGCTACTTCGACGTGATCGTCGAGTACGCCAAGGCCGGCCCCGATGACATTCTGATGCTCGTCACCGCGCACAACCGAGGGCCGGAACCGGCGACGCTGCACCTGCTCCCGACGCTCTGGTTCCGTAACACGTGGTCCTGGGGCAACGAGGTCCCAAAGCCGACCCTTGCGGCCGTTGACGACGCCGCCGGGCTCGCTGGCGCCGTCGCGTCGCACGCAGAGCTCGGCACCTGGCGGCTGAGCGTGGACGCGTCCGCGAATCTGCTGTTCTGCGAGAACGAGACGAATAACCAGAGGCTGTTCGGGGCGCCGAATGCGTCGACCTACGCGAAGGACGGGATCAACGACTTCGTCGTTGGCGGCGCCGAGGGCGCTGTCAACCGGGACAGTACGGGGACGAAGTTGGCGGCTCAGCACGTGCTCGAGGTCGCGCCAGGCGCCAGCGCGTCGATCCGGCTGCGGTTGACGGCGGTCGCCGACGGGGCGACCAAACCGCCCTCAGGCGCAGGGCTCGGCAAGGACTTTGAGCGTGCCATCGAGGCGCGCCGGGCCGAGGCCGACGCGTTCTACGAGACCGTGATCCCGGCGACGCTCGACGATGACCGAGCGCTGGTCATGCGCCAGGCGCTGGCCGGGATGCTGTGGGGCAAGCAGTACTTCGAATACGACGTCCACCAGTGGCTGCGCGAGCACGGCATCGATCCCTGGGATCCGAACGCTCCGGCGAGCTCGATGCGAAACGTACCGTGGTTCCACATGATCGCCGCCGACGTCATCTCGATGCCCGACAAGTGGGAGTACCCGTGGTTTGCCGCCTGGGACCTGGCGTTCCACACGGCGCCCCTGGCGCTGGTCGACGTCGACTTCGCCAAGGAGCAGATCGAGTTGCTGCTGCGGACCAGGTATATGCACCCGAACGGGCAGATCCCGGCCTACGAGTGGAACTTCAGCGACGTCAACCCGCCCGTGACCGCGTGGGCTGCACTGTTTGTGTACGAGCGCGAGGCCGAGATCCGCGGCCAGGGCGATCGCGAGTTTCTCGCCCGGGTGTTCAACCGGCTCCTGGCGAACTTCACGTGGTGGGTGAATCGCAAGGATCCGGATGACCGTAACCTCTTCCAGGGGGGATTCCTGGGCCTCGACAACATCGGCATCTTCGATCGGTCGGCTGCGCTGCCCGGGGGCGGGACGCTCGAGCAGGCGGACGGCACCGCCTGGATGGCGCTCTATTGCCAGTGGATGTTGCAGATCTCGGCCGAGCTTGCCAGGCACGACCCGGTGTATCTCGACATGGCCATGAAGTTCATCGCGCATTTCGCGTGGATCGCCGTTGCGATGAATCCCCCGCATGGCGACACGGAACTCTGGGATGAGGAGGACGGCTTCTACTACGACGTGATGCGGATGCCCGACGGGCAGAGTTTCAGGCTGAAGGTTCGATCGCTGGTCGGACTGATGCCGATGTGCGCAGCGACCGTGTTTCACGGCGACCTGCTGGAGCGCCACCCGGAGGTCATCGAAACAGTCACACCGATGCTCGACCGCTTTGGCGAGTCGATCCCGGCGGTCGCCAACCGACCGGGTCCGAACCCCGAGGGGCATCGAATCCTGTCGCTCGTCAGCGAGCCCCAGCTGCGAAGGATCCTGTCGGTGATGCTCGACGAGGACGAGTTCCTCGGACCGCATGGGATCCGGGCAATCTCCCGCCGGCACCTCGAGCAGCCGGTTGAGTTCGATTGGGGCGGGGAGCACCACGAAGTTCGGTACCTCCCCGCCGAATCCGACAGCGGCATGTTCGGCGGTAACTCCAACTGGCGCGGCCCGGTCTGGTTCCCGATGAACCTGGTGATCGTGCGGGGATTGCTCCAGCTGCACGCCTACTACGGCGACAGGCTCAAGGTCGAGTGTCCGACCGGTTCAGGCAACGAGAAGAACCTGCTCGAGGTAGCGGCCGACATCAGCGACCGCCTGGTCACGATCTTCACCGAGGACGACGACGGACGCCGCCCGGTGTTCGGCGGCATGGAAACGTTCCAGACCGATCCCCACTGGCACGACCTGCTGCTGTTCCACGAGTACTTCCACGGCGACAACGGCGCCGGCATCGGCGCCAGCCACCAGACGGGCTGGACGGGAAGCGTGGCGCTGCTCCCCCTCCTTGCGAGCCTGCGGATCGCAGAAGCCGAGCCGGTCGCCGACTGAGGACACGGGGATGCACTTCGATCGGCGCCCCACGATCTACGAGATCAACACCGCGGTCTGGCTCGAGCGCCTCGGCCGCGAGCAGGGACGGCCCCTGCGACTCGACGAGGTGGTCGACGCCTCGTGGGACGCGCTGGCGGCGCTACCGGTCGATGCCGTCTGGCTGATGGGAGTCTGGGAGCGCAGTCCGGCCGGCCTCCAGATCGCCCTGTCGAACCCAGAGCTCGATGCGGGTAACCGGGCGGCGTTGCCCGATCTCCGTTCTGCCGATGTGATCGGCTCGCCTTACTGCGTGCGCGACTACGTCGTCGACGAGCGCTTCGGCGGCGCTCCAGGGCTGGCCAGGGCTCGGGCTGAACTGGCAGATCGGGGGCTGGCGTTGATGCTCGACTACGTGCCCAATCACGTCGCCCCCGATCACCCGTGGCTGACCGAGCGTCCCGACTGCTTCCTTGCCGGGGACGAGGATGAGCTCGCGCAGCACCCAGACGCGTTCCTGCGGACCGCGGGCGGAATCGTCGCCCGTGGCCGGGATCCCTACTTTCCGCCGTGGCCTGACGTCGTGCAGTTGAACGCATACGCGCCGGCGTTGCGTGACGCGGTCAGCGAGATGCTGATCGGGATCGCGCGACAGTGCGACGGACTGCGGTGCGACATGGCGATGCTGATGACCAACGAGGTCTTCGGCCGCACCTGGGGCCAGCGGGCGGGCGAGGCTCCAGAGGCGGACTTCTGGCCGACCGTGATCGGCCGGGTCAAGGCGGTGCAGCCGGACTTCCTGTTCATGGCCGAGGCGTACTGGGACATGGAGTGGACCCTGCAGCAGCAGGGGTTCGATCTCTGCTACGACAAGCGCCTGTACGACAGGCTCGTGCACGATGACGCCGAGTCGGTCCGCGGGCATCTGCAAGCCGACGGCGCCTACCAGGAGGGACTGATCCGGTTCATCGAGAACCACGACGAGCCGCGCGCGGCGGCGACGTTCGAACCCGCGAAGGCCCGCACGGTCGCGGTGGTGATGTCCACGCTCCAGGGGGCCAGGCTGTATCACGACGGCCAGCTCGAGGGGCGCCGGACGCACATCCCGGTGTTCCTCGCACGCGGGCCGGATGAGCCAGAGGACGGGGACCTGAGGTCGTTCTACGAGCGGCTAATCCGTGCGATAGCCGAGGCAGATCTCCACGACGGTGACTGGCGGCTGTGCGACTGCACCGGATGGGCCGATAACGACTCCTACCGCAGGCTCGTCGCATGGTGCTGGACGGCTTCGAACTCGCGCCACGTGGTCGTGGTCAACCTGTCTGACGCCGCAGCCCAGGCACGTGTCCACCTCCCGTGGAAGGACGACCTACGGGGGGCCGAGTGGACACTGAGCGACGCGCTCACCGACGAATCGTTTGAGCGCGACGGAGACGAACTCGCGGACGAGGGCCTGTACGTTGGCCTTGACCCATGGGCGTCATACCTGTTCGCGGCGACCCCGCGCTAGGCGGGGCGCCACCGCGTGCGAGCGCTCCAACGGTTCCCCCCGGATCCGGTTGACGTCGATTTCGTAACCGGCGAACAAGAACAGCAGGGCGAGCCCGACGTTGCCAAGGAAGGCGATGAACGAAGTCGCCTTCAGCCCAAAAATTCCGCGGTCCCCGAGCCGTTGGTGCGAGCGTGGAGCGTGTCACGCTATCCACAGTCGACGAGGGGGCGAGTGATGATGGTTGACGCTGCTGGACAGTTCGAGGTCGAGGTGGTCGGTCATTTGGTTGGACGGTCTGAAGCATGACCGCGGAGGAGAGCACGCCCACTCAATCCGATCCGCACCCATCGCCCACAAGTGACAGCCCGACCGATGCGCTGTCTGCCGCTTTTGAAACTGCAGCAGCAGCGTTTCGGGCGAGCGCCGCCGGCGATCGGCGCGTGATGGTCGCCTTCGCACTCGGTTGGCAGATGGCCGAGGTCTATCGGCCGGACCTCCACGGGAGCTCTGAAGCCTCCACGGATGATGACCTGCCTGAAATCGAGCACCTCGGCGCGGTCGAACTACAGGCGATGGGGTTGCTGCAGGTCCAGGCCGGGATCACGAAGCTGCGGCCTTCGATCTGTGGAGCGGGGCTCGAGGAGCCGGACGCCGAACGTTTCGCTGATCTCATCGAGGAGATCAACGATCCTCACGGCCGCCGCCGCGCGATCCGAGCGTTCCACATCGACCTGCTGGCCACACTGAGCGCTGCAGACTTCCGGCTCGGCAAGGCCTACGGCCTCGGCCGAGCGTTGGCAGACGCCACGCAGTCGCCGCCCGATCGGTACGCGGGACTTGCCAGCGACCGCGTCGCCATCGTCGCAACCTGGATCCGCGAGTTGGCGAGCGTGCTGCCACCGCATGCCGCCCATCCGGTCGCCCAGTCGCTTGAGGCTTGGAGTCGGTGGACGCAGGAACAGAGCGGTGACCGTGGGGACACTGAGCACAAGTTGCCAGCCCAAGGCCGGTTGTGGCGGAGTTTGCTGTCTGGCGAGAAAGAGCCCACCGAGGTGCTGGAGATCGGCGACTACCTGAGCGCCGGCGAGGGAATGCTGCAACGCAACGGCGAACTGGCGGGAAAGTTCCTGCGTCACTATTGGCGCCTGGTGTCCATCGCGATCGTTCTACTGGGCGTCGGCATATGGCTGATCGTCGGACCCGGGAGCGGGCTGGCCGCCGGACTTGGAGCGGCGACGATCTTCACCAGCGTAGGTCTGACCTGGAAAGGCCTCGGCACCTCGCTGGGCAAAGCCGGAGCGCACGTCGAGGAGCCGCTGTGGCAGGCTGAGCTGGATCAGGCGATCTACGAGCGGATAACTCCAGACGAGATTGTGCAGAGCCAGCGCAACCACAGGACGGGGCCAGATGAGCCGTCGCTGGAAACACACCGCCACGGACGAAAACGAGCCACCCAGCCAGTGACCCCAGCGCAGGACGACACAACACCACCTCCATCCGACCACCGGAGCGGGAGTGAGCCACCTGAGTGAGGGTGCCGAGCGGGCGGCGCTTCGCGCCGTCGCCCGCCTGCTGCCGGCGCGTCTGAAGCGAATCGTCGACCTGGTCGCCGAGGACGTGCCACCCACACCCGCAGCCACGATCGCTGGGCCCGACGACGCGGCGGCGGAGCGGCTGCAGGCGATCGACCACATCGTGGTGCTGATGCTGGAGAACCGCTCATTCGACCACATGCTGGGGTACCTGTCGCTGCCGCCTGCGCTCGGCGGCGGCGGCCGCCGAGATGTTGACGGGCTGAGCAGTCCAGCCGTGAACGTCAACCGCTACGACGGCTCGACCTACGCGATCCACCACCTCGACCGCACGCGCCTCTCCGGCGAGACCGAGGATCCCGACCACTCCGGCGCCTCGGTGGACGAGCAGCTGAGCGGCGACTGCGGTGGATTCGTGGCCAATTACGCCCGGATCTCAGCCGCGAGGGCAGCCAAGGCCGGCGACGCCGATCCGGATCCAGGCCTCGTCATGGGCTACTACGACGCGAGCGACCTGCCGGTCTACGACCACCTCAGCGGCGAGTACTGCGTCGTCGATCGATGGTTCAGCTCGGTGCCGGGCGCCACCTGGCCGAACCGTCTCTACAGCCTGACCGGCCGGGCGGCCGGCAGCCGCGACGACGTCTCGCCGCCGTTCTATTCGCTTCCTTCGTTTCCCAGATATCTGGATCGCCACGGCGTCGACTGGTGCTGGTACTCGTTTGATCCGGGCACGCTTCGGGCGATCGACCCGGCCTATCGGCTGAGCCACCATCACCGCTTCGCCTTCGTCGACTCGCGCAAGCTGTCGACGAAGGAGCGACTCGCCGGTGAGCTAACGGAGGAGGGACCGTCGTTCCTCGACGATGTCGCCGGCGGCCGCCTCCCGTCCGTCTCCTGGATCGATCCCCGTTTCAAGGATCTGCGCGTGCTCGGTCCCGATTCCAACGACGACCATCCCCCATCGGATGTGTTGGCTGGCCAGGACCTGGTCCTCACGCTCTACCACGCGCTGAGCTCGGCCCCAACGTGGTCAAAGACGCTGTTCGTGATCACCTACGACGAGCACGGCGGCTTCTACGACCATGTAACTCCGCCCGCCGCTCGTGACGATCACCCGGACTTCCGCCGACTGGGCCTTCGAGTGCCCGCGCTGCTGGTCTCTCCGCTGGTAGCGCGCGGCTCAACCTCGACGGCGCTGCTCGGTGCGGACTTCCACTTCGACCACACCTCGCTGATCAAGACGATCTTCACCCGCTTCTGCAACTCAGATGGACGGATTCCGTCGATGGGTGCGCGGATGGCGGCCGCCAACCACCTCGGCCACCTACTCAGCGACGCCGAGCCGCGAGCCGCAGTGCCGGACTACGGCGAGATAACGCGCCGACTGGGGAGCTGGGACGCCGATATGCGAAGCGCCCGTTTCGGCCAGCCGATCAGGCAGGCCGGCGATCCCAAGCCGCTGACCGAGTTCCAGACCGGTTTCTACGAGGCCGCGCGACGACTGCGCGAGGCCGGACTCCCGGGTGGCCATCCCTAGACGGGCTCTTGGAGAGGATCAGCGATCCACGAGTTCGACGGCCGCGGTAGACGTCCAGCAGAATATGAGCGTGCTGCCTCGCGCCCACCTGGTCCCGTTCCTGGTCACGGTCTACGTGCTGATCGTGATCCCCGGTCCAAGCGTGGTGTTCACCGTCAGTCGGGGCGTGGCACTCGGTCGGCGCGCCGCGTTGGTGACAGTGCTTGGCAACACGTCGGGGTTGATGGTTCAGTTGCTCATAGTGGTGGTTGGGCTCGGATCGGTTCTGGCCGATTCACAAACCGTGTTTCTGGTGATGAAGCTGCTTGGGGCCGCCTACCTGATCTTCCTTGGGCTGCGGAGCATCCGCAGCCGGCGCGAGCTCGCCAAACTGCTGACGCCCGCCGGCGTCGCACCGAAGCGTCTGGTCCGGACGATCCGTGAGGGGTTTGTCGTCGGCGCCACCAACCCGAAGGGTCTGATCATTTTCACCGCCGTGCTTCCGTCGTTCGTCGACCGAGCGCAAGGCCACGCCACCCTGCAGCTCGCCACGCTTGGGGTGATCTGTGGCGTCGTCGCGGCTGGGTCTGACAGCATCTGGGCGATCGCGTCGGGCACCGCTCGCGCCTGGTTCGGACGCTCGCCGCAGCGACTTGAATGGCTCAGCGCCGGCGGAGGTTTGGCGATGATCGCGCTCGGTGCCGGCCTCGCAGTCACCGGTCGCCGGCGCTGATTCGCACACTCACACGACAGACGGGACGAGTGCTGCCGACTACTCGCCGAAACCGCGGAATGGGACCAGCAGCGTGGTAAGTTTTGTTTGGCGTGTGAGGGCGCCTCCGGGTCCGCGGGTAGAACTGAGTTCACCTCTCGATTTGAGGTTGCGGGCTGTGAGCATCTCCAGGCCTGGCACGCGGACCACCGGGTCGCAGAGGAGATGTCATGTCGGTACTTCCTGAGCACCCAGACCTCGATCAGGCGCGGCGCCAGGCCAAGGAGTTGTTGCACGCGGCCCAGGGCGGACAAACCGGAGCGCTCGCTCGGCTCGCGGCTGTCTCGGCACCATTGACGCTTGCCGGGGCGCAGCTGGCGCTCGCGCGCGAGTTCGGTCAGTCGGGCTGGACGGCGCTGGTCCGGGAGATCGAGGCGCGCAACACCTCGATCCCAGAGCACGTCGTGCGGTTTCTGCGCTTCAGCGTCAACTCGCAGATCGGTGCGGCCGCTCGCATGCTCCACGAGGACCCGGCTCTGGCGGAGTCCGGGTTCCCGGCTGCCGTAGTCCTCGGCGACGCGATCCGAGTGGAGGCTGAGCTCCACCGCGATCCCGACGCCGCGACCCGCGTCGATCCCGGCAGCGGCTGGTCGGCGCTGCACCTGGCGTGCGCCTCGCGGTTCCATCTCGATCCGACGCGAGCGCCGGGGCTCGCCAAGGTCGCCCGCGAGTTGCTCGACGCCGGCGCTGAGATCGACGGAAAGAGCGCCGGGAGACGGTGCTGGCGGCCGCTCGAATGTGCCGTCACCAGCTCCAACTCGAGCGCCAACAACGAGCCGATCATCCGCTTGTTGCTGGACCGCGGCGCACCCGTGCGGCCAGAGACGCTGGTCGCGTCGCTGTACGCAGCGGGCGGCACGTGGTGTTTGGAACTGCTGACGAAAGCCGCCTCAGGTCCGCCTGAGCTGCTTACCGAGGCATTGCTGGAGGCGGTCGCCGAGGCCGACCCGGACGCGGTGACCGTCCTGTTGGCCGCCGGAGCCGACCCGGACGCGCCCGGCCCGGACGGTCGCTCAGCGCGGCGACGCGCGCTGGTCGCCGGAGTCGGGACGACCGTCGAGCTCCTCGGAGGCGCCGGCGAGGATCCGATCGACCGACTGCTCGAAGCAATCCTCACAGGGCACGCAGAGACCGCCCGCGGCCTGGTCACGGCCGATCCCGGGCTCGTCGCTGACGGCCTCCAAGCCGCCGACAAGGCGGCTCTCGTCGCCGCGGCCGAGCGCGGCAACCTGACCTCGGTCGAGTTGATGCTGGAGCTCGGATTCCCGATCGACGCCCGACGCGACGGGACCGATGACGACGGAGCAACGGCGCTGCATGCCGCGTGCTGGGCCGGAAGCGCCGAAACCGTCGCGATTCTGCTCGACCACGGCGCCGACCTCGGCGCGCGCGACACGCGCTGGCAGGGCCAGCCACTCGATTGGGCGCTTGTCGGCAGCGGCGAGGAGGAATCCAGCGCCCCGGCGCCCGATTGGGTGAGGACGGTGAGTCAGCTGCTCGACGCTGGCGCCCAGGTCGACGGGATCACCTTGGACCCGGACGAGCCCAAACAACCCAGCGCGGCGGTACTCGCACTGCTCCGCTCTCGTGGACTCGCCGATCAGACCGGGACCTGATGTCGGCGTGTCAGGAGATTGCCGCGTCGAGGGCGACGGCCAAGTCGCGCCACGTGTCGTCGACGCTCTCGCAGCCGACGCTGAGTCGGATCAGGCCTGGCGGGATGTGCTCCTGCCCGGGATGGGCGTTGCGGCGCTCCATCGACGTCTCGACGCCGCCAAGACTGGTGGCGTGCCGGATCACCCGTACGTTCTGACAGGCGCGGTCGGCGGTGTCAGCGTCGGCGAGCTCGAAGCTCACGATCGTGCCGAAGCCCGGATACCGCACTCGGTCCACGGCGGGGTGGCCCGCAAGGCGTTCGGCGAGTTGTTCAGCCGAAGCTTGCGCGTGATCAAGACGCAGCGCGAGTGTGCGCGCGCCGCGCAGTGCCAGGAAGCACTCAAGCATCCCCGGCGTACCGCCAAATAAACCCCGGGCGCGTCGCAGGCGCTGCAGCGCGTCAGGATCGGCCGTGACGGTCGCGCCCATCAGAAGGTCGGAATGGCCGCCGATGAGCTTCGTCGCAGAGTGGACGACGATGTCCGCCCCCAGCTCGAGCGGCCGCTGGAGAAGGGGCGTCGCGAACGTATTGTCGACCACGACACAGGTGCGGGATCCGCGTGCAGCGGCACAGATCCCGGCGAGGTCAGCCACCTCGAGCAGGGGATTTGAGGGTGACTCCAGCCAGAGCATGTCGGCGCTGGTCGCGCGCTCCTGCCAGCGGTCGTCGGTGGCCGGGAGCCGCTCGACCCGCCACCCGCGCGTCGACTCGCCCTCTTCGGCGATCCCGGCCACGCCCTGGTAGCAGTCGTCGCACAGGACGAGATGCGCTCCTGAAGGCAGTTGACCCAGCACCGCAGCGCATGCCGCCATCCCGGACGAGAATGCGACCGCGCCACCGCCCTCCAAGCCGCCCAGCATCGCCTCGAAAGCCTCCCACCCCTCCGTCGCTTCGTTGCGGGAGTAGATCCGCTCGCCTCCGAGCAAGTACGTGGAGGCGGCGATGATGGGGGTGTTGAGCGGCTCGCCGGGCACTGCCGGAGGTCGCCCACTAACGATCAGCCAGGTCTCCGGTGAGACTTCCTCACGTCTCATGGCTTCTTGCCGGCTCCTCTCCGGTCGGGGCCGGCTCAGCGTAGACGATACGGAGCGTCCTGCCTGCCGGGCTCCTGCGCGGACGACGACCGAGATTTGATCGCCCCGGGCGACGGTCAGCGATCAGGCAAGGAACCGTTGTCCGGGGGGTTGCTGGAGTAGGCGCCGTCGGAAGGGTCAGTGGGTCGTCTGCCGTGTCGCGTGAACTCAAAGGCTCGCCTGGAGCCCAGCCGCAACTTGACATGTGCCTCCTGGAACGCAGCTTCGACCGCGTCCTCAGCTGCCTGCGGATCTTTATCCATGACCGCATCCACAATCAGCCGAAGGCGGGGCTCCCAACGCACCTCCGGGAGGTTGCGTTGGACGGTCGCCACCACGAACCGGGTCTGCTCTGAGATCTCCAACCAGAGCCGCAGCAGCCGGCGATTGCCAGAGGCTTCGACGAGATGGCGGTGAAGCTCGAGGTCTGCCTCGATTACCCCGGCGGTGTCTCCCCGCGCCTGGGTTTCGTCGAGCTCGCCGAGCAGGTGGTTGAGTTGGGCGATCTGCTCGGAGGTCGCGTGCATCGCGGCCTGGCGCGCAGCAAGTTGCTCGAGACCGCACGTGACGTACAGCAACTCGTCGATGTCGTTCTCGGTGAAGGTGGCGACGTAGGTACCGCGACGCGCCCGGGATGTGACAAGTCCCACCCGCTCGAGCTCGGCAAGGGCGTCGCGTACCGGCCCGCGACTGACGGCGAAGCGCTCCGCTAGCCGCGCTTCGAGAAGCCGCTCCCCGGGCTCGAATTCGCCGGTCACGATCAGGCGGCGAAGCTCCTGGTACAAGGCATTCCAGAGTTCCGGATGAGACGCCCCGAGCGCTACACCGCTTTTTTCGATCAAACATCGAGCTCCAGTCTCCGCGCTGCCGGCCTTCGTTCAACAAGAGCCCGCACGCGCAGGGATGCGCCCAGCCCCAACCAGCGGCCGGCCGCCTTGTGTTGACGGTTAACAAACTGTACGCTCCTGCTCATCGAGAGGCGGCTGGTCGCCCATCGGCAGTCGATGGCCGCCCGGCGCCAAGCAAGCTTTGCTCCAGTGGTCGTGTCGCCGTTAGCTTTGGGCTCGGAGGCGGATACACAACCGTCCGGCGCGGAAGCGACAGAGAGGGAGGAGAGACATGGCCCGACCAGCACGGCCAAAGATCATTCGGCGAGCGACGTTGCTCGTTGTGGCACTCGGTGCGGCGGTAATCGCGGCCGCATGGGGCAGCAGTAGCAGCAGCATTGCGGCCGGTAGCGGTACAGCGAAACAGCAGGCGTCGGCGGCAAGTGCGTTGCCGAAGTCCGGTGAGATCATGTTCTCGTAGCTCCACGCAAAATCCGTACTTGGCCGAGGACTCGGCTGGAGCACAGGCCCAGGCCAAGAAGTACGGCTGGACGTACAAGTACGTCGAGTCGGACAACTCGCAGCAGCAGCAGGACGGTCAGATCACGCAGTTCCTGGGCTCTGGCCAGAAGCCGCTAGCGATCATCCTGAACGCCTTCTCGGCCGATGCCGCGGCCGCGTCGATGAACGCGATCCAACAGGCCCACATCCCGCTCATCGTGGTGGACTCGGTTCCGCCCGCCAACCAGAACTCCCTGTACCAGATGTACTCGGGCCCGAGTGACACGGTGAGCGCCCAGACCTCGGCCAAGCTCCTCGTTGATGAGGCAAAACAGAAGGGGATCACTCTCAACAACGGCATCGAGATCTCCTGCCCACAGCAGTACAAGGGTTGCAAGGATCGAGTCGTCGCCTTCCCCGGCGCGTTGAAGAAGCTAGACCCGTCGACAAAGGTCCTGAAGAACTTCCCGACCGCGGGGTTCGGCGAGGCAAACTCCTACACCGTCGCCACGCAGGTCATCCCGAAGTACAAGGGCAAGATCAACTTCATCTACACCGCCAACGACTCGCTCGGTGCCGGCGTGGTGAAGGCCCTTCAGCAAAATGGACTGACGCCCGGCAAGAACGTCCTCGTAGTGGGCGGCACCTGCCTTGGCAAGGCGACCGACAAGATGGCCGCCAACGGCGAGCTGGCCG
Source organism: uncultured Solirubrobacterales bacterium (assembly GCA_963805095.1). Lineage (GTDB taxonomy): Bacteria > Actinomycetota > Thermoleophilia > Solirubrobacterales > Solirubrobacteraceae > Palsa-465. Next base: position 206,504 of record CAWDSW010000002.1, on the reverse strand, counting down.
GAACGGCGGTGCAGTCCCCCCGCGTCGAGGGTGAGCTGGCCGTCCTGTTGGCAGCCCAGTACCTGAGCAACGGCAAGAAGATCCTGCCCGGATCGTTCAACGTGCCGGCAGGGGCGGCGCCCTCGCTGTCGACGCCGCCGCACAAGATCAACATCATGCCCAACCCGGTGGTCCGGGCGAGCTTGAGCGCCTTCAAGAAGACGAAGATCTGGGGCCAGACGGCGTCCCAGCTCTGCGGCTACACACCCTAACCCCGGACCCGACGCCGCCTTCGCCGGCCGGCAACGTACCGGACGCGAGGTCTCCGCACTCGCGTCCGGTACTCGTCGGTCGACAATCACTGCCCGATCCCCATCGCCGATCGAGTTCACCTCCAGCACCAGATCGTGTCCGCACCACCCCGTGTCCTGCAGATGTCCGGCATCAGCCGGTCCTTCGGCTCACTGAAGGCGCTCGACGAGGTGGATTTCGAGCTGCTGCCAGGCGAGGTGATGGCGCTGCTCGGGGAGAACGGCGCCGGAAAGAGCACGCTCGTCAAGATCCTGGCGGGTCTCTACACGGCGGACGAGGGGACGATCCTGCTCGACGGCTTGCCGGCTGATCTCGGCAACCCTCGCCGCTCGCGCGAGGCCGGGATCGCGATCGCCGCCCAGGAGCTCAGCGTGATCGGCCCCTTGTCGGCAGCTGAGAACATCTTCCTCGGAGGCGTACCGTTCGCGGGAGCCTGGACCCGGCGCCGCCTCGCGCGTGCTGCCCGCCCCCATCTCAAGGCGGTCGGTCTGGAGGACCTCGATCCGGGAGCCCCGGTCGAGACCCTATCGCTGGCCGAACGCCAACTCGTCGAGATTGCCCGACTCCTGGCGCGCGACGCGCGGATCCTGATCCTCGACGAGCCGACCGCGTCCCTCTCAGACAACGAGATCGAGCGCGTCAAACAGAGCGTCCGCGGCCTCGCCGACCGAGGCCTGAGCGTCGTCTACGTCACCCATCGTCTCGGCGAGGTCTTCGAGATCGCAGACCGCGTCACGATCATGCGCAACGGTCATAGCCTCCCCGCGCGCCCGATCGGCGAGTTGACCATGGCAACGCTGATCGAGGGCATCATCGGGCGGCCGTTGGAGGAGATGTACCCGCCCCGGGGCACGCACCTCGGCGAGATCGTGCTCAGCATCGACTCCGTCGTGGCGGCGGGGTTGGCGGAACCTGTGTCGTTGCAGGTTCGGGCCGGCGAGATCTTCGGTCTCGCGGGACAGGCGGGCTCCGGGAACGGCCTGTTCTGCGAGCCGCGGCCGGCAGCGTCCCGGTCGCACACGGCAGCGTGATGCTGGACGGTCGCCCCCTACCGGCCGCCCATACACTCCGGCAGGCGATCAGCCGAGGCATCGTGTTCTGCTCCGGCGATCGCAAGTACGACGGGATCTTCAACGGTCAGTCCGTGACGACGAACCTGACCGCGCCGGCGCTCGATCGCGTCTCGCGCGCATCCTGGATCAACAAGGGGCGCGAGCGCGAGCTGGCGCAGGAGATCGCCGACCGCTTCACGATCGACCGCAAGCGACTTCCTCACCCGGTGGGGAATCTGAGCGGCGGGAACCAACAGAAGGTCGTCCTCGGCAAATGGCTCGGGCCCTCGCCGCGCATCCTCCTGGTCGAAGAGCCGACTCGCGGTGTGGACGTCGGCGCACGAGCCGAGATCTACGGCCATCTTCGGTCGCTGGCCGAAGACGGTCTGGCGATCCTGTTCGCCTCCTCGGACCTCGACGAGGTGCAGGGGCTTGCGGACACGATCGGCACGCTGTTCCGCGGCCGGATGGTCCGAACCGTGGCGGCAGACTCCATCAGCAAGGCGGCGCTGCTCGAGGACATCACACACCAGGCCGAGCCGCCCGGAGCGCTCTCGGGAAGCGGGGCATTGGCATGACCACGGAGAGTGCCGAGCGCGGCCTCCGTCGAGACGACGTACCGGCCGAGCGGTGGTTCGAGCGTTTCAGGACGCCACTGGCGATCGGGCTCGCTGTCTGCGCCATCTTTGCGCTCGCGGCGCTGACATCCAACTCGTTCGTCACGAAGAACAACCTCATCGCGGTGCTTCGCGTCGCATCGGTGACCGGAATCGTGGCCGTCTGTGCCACCAGCATCACACTCTCTGGCAACTTCTTCTCGGTCGCCCTCGGCCAGACCGCAGTGCTGTCCTCGGTCCTGTTCGCCGTGGTCCTCCGGGCGCACGGCGGGTTCGTCCTGGCTGTCGCTGCAACCGTCGCCGCGGCCATCCTGATCGGGGCCATTCAGGGCGGAATCACGGAGCTCGGAGCCAATCCGATCGTCGTGACGCTCGGTGCCTCGTCCCTGCTCGCCGGCGTCTCCGGAGCGATGACCGGCTCGGCGCTGTGGACACACCGTCAAACAACGCCGTCAACTTCATCGGTTCGAGCAGCCCGCTTGGCATCCCGACCCAGACCTGGATGTTCGGGATCGCGATCGTCGCGGTGAGCGTGATCGCGCGCAGGAATCGGCTCGGCCGGGAGACGATGCTCACTGGCGCCAGCCGGGCGACCGCGGCCAGCTCCGGGATCGGGGTCACCGGCGTGACGATCGCGGCGTTCGTCGCGGCCGCGATCGGCGCCGCAATCGTCGGGATCTTTGAGACGGCGCAGTTCTCGCAGGCGACCACGACCACCTTCACGACTCTTGACTTCGATGTGATCGCCGCAATCCTCGTCGGCGGAACCGCGGCGGGAGGAGGCGAGGGGTCGGCGCTGCGTTCCGCGCTTGGCGGCCTCTTCATCGCGCTGATCAGCAACTACATGCTCCTCCTGGGCTGGCCGCAGGGAACCATCATCACCGTCGAGGGAGCGCTCGTGCTGATCGCGGTCGTGACCTTCCACCTGCTGCGCCGGCGTGCGGAGCGCTGAGATGGATCGCAGGCTTCGACAGCTCAGACCGGCGACGGTTGACCTCGGCGCTCGCATCTTCTGCGCAGGGATCGTGTTCGTCGTGCTGAGCATCACCGTGCCGGACTTCGCGACGAGCTCGAACATGTATGCGACGCTCGAGACGGCCTATCCCATGGGTCTCGTGGCGGTCGGCGTCGCGACGACGATCCTCGCGGGCGAGCTCGATCTTTCGGCCGGGGCGGTGGCCACGGTCGCCGGCGTTCTGGTGATCCGCTTCATCAGCGTCGGCGCGATCCCGATGATCCTGATCGTCGTCGTCGGCTTTGCGCTGTACGGGTGTCTACAGGGCTACATCATTGCCCGCCTGCAGATTCCGTCGATCGTGTTCACGCTCGGAACGATGATTCTGATGGGGGGCGTCGAGTTCGAGGTCTCCAATCAGCAGGTCGTCTATCTCGTCGCCAACCAGCTCAGCGTCAGCAACGCGGTCCGGACTCAGATCCTGATCTTCTCGCCCGCCAGCTTGACGTTCATCGCCGTCACGATTGCCGTCGGCCTGCTGCTCGGGTTCACGCGGATCGGCCGCGAGATCTATGCGCTCGGCGGCGCGCGTGAGGAGTCTCGGATCGCAGGCGTCTCTCAGATCCGGACCGTCGTCGTCGCTTTCGCCACGTCCGCGTCACTGGCCGCGCTGGCGGGAGCCCTCGCGTCGCTGCGCGAGGGCAGCGCCGGCCCCCAGGCCTACGATTCTCTCCTGCTGACCGCTGTGACCGCCGCCCTGATCGGAGGGATCAGCCTCTACGGTGGGCGCGGCCGCATCGCCGGCGTGTTCGTCGGCGTCCTCACACTCCAATTCCTGGTGTCAGCTCTGGGCCTGTTGAGCGCCCCATTCTGGGCCGCCAGCTTCGCCGAGGGAACCCTGCTTCTCCTGTTCCTGGTGATCGAGCTGGCGCAGACGAAGTCGCCGTTGCGCCAGGGCTTGGAGCGAGACTTCTGGCGTACCGCCAACGCCAGGAGGCAGCCCGTGCCTAACCGTGTGCGAACGAATCGCGTCACGAGAGCGGCGAGGAAGAACATGTCGCGGCCGACCGGCAGCGCCCAAGCCGCACGCAGACCATTCACTGCAACCATGGAGGAATGCATGTACAAGGTGATCTGGCTGGTTAAGTTCCGGACGGACGTTCCCAGAGAGGAGGTCGTGAGGTGGTGGCGCCAGGAGCATGGGCCGCTCGCCGCCAAGACGCCCGGGATGATGCGCTATGTGCAGAGCCACTGGCTCGAGGCGCTTGACCGTGAGACCGACCTGCCCACCGGAGAGCCGCCGTACTTCGACGGACACGCCGAGCATTGGTTCGCCGACGAGGAGTCGTATCGAGCGGCCATGTCCAGCCCGGAGTGGGCTGCTACGAAGGAGGATGGGCCGCGGGGCTTCGAGTCGACCACCCAGGTCGGCGGGCTCCTCAGCGAGTTCGTCGTTCTCTGACCGAGGCCTCGGGAGCCGTAAAGAAGCCCGGCAGGAGGCCGGGCTTCATCTGCGGGGGCCGCCTGCTAGTGGTAGGCCTTGCTCACCCCGTATTCCGCCTGCGCGAGCGTGAAGCCGTCACCATACGGCGAGTGGAGCTGCTGGACCAGTCCGCTCCTCGAGAACGCCGACGTGCTCAGGTAGTTGCGAGCCGACTTAACTGCCTGCTTGTACCAGTTCGCGTGAACTTGGTTCACGGCGTACACGGCGACGGCCGTCGGGTAGCCATCGCCATATTTGGACGAGAGCTGCTGGATCAGGCCGGTCCTCGAGAACGCCCCGAAGCTGAGGTAATTGTGAGCGGACTCCACCGCATTCCGCTGAGACGCAGTCGTTGCCTGCGCAGCGGCCGGCACCGCTAGCGCCAGGACGACCCCCAGCGCGGGTACGAACTTCATTGCCCTTTTCATTGCTCATTCCCTTTTCTGTGCTTGTCAGGTAATGGTTTCACCGTGCTAGCAACTGTGCTGGCATATATACATACACCGTAGCTAGCACGAAGGGACCTCTTCTTAGGGACTTCTTCAGCCCGGCCCTGTAGTATCCGCTCGCCGCTGGCGCTAGCATTTGCGCTAGCAACCAACACGTTGAGGACCTCTTCAAATGCCCATGACACGCACCACGATCAGCTTCACCCGCCAGGACATGGAGCTGCTCCGCAAAGCCGCCAAACGCCAAGGCTCCAGCGTCTCGCAGTTCGTCCGCGAGGCGTCGTTGATGCGCGCCAGAATGGCCTCCGACAGAAACCCATACCCGATGCGCGACCTCGCCGAGCAACTCCGCGCGATCGGTGACCAGGGGTACGCGCTAGCGGAGAAAGCCCTAAAGGTCGCCGAAGACGAGGCCGACCGGAAACGCTGATCAACAACATCACGCCGCACCCGGCGGGCTAATCACTGAAGTCTGGGCCGGTCTGTGCCACCGGCGCATCTGGCTTCCTGTTGAAGTCGCCGCGGGTAGTCGCGCGAAACCGCCAGGTAGCCGCGGTGAAACCGCAGCGATCTAGCGTGCCTATCGAACGAATCCGAGAGATAGGAACCGATGCGATGACACCTACAACCGCTGTTTGCGCCACCGGGCTGGTCAAGATGTTCGGCGGATTCTGCGCCGTCGACGGCATCGACCTCGAGGTCCGCCAGGGCGAGATCTTCGGCGTTCTCGGCCCGAACGGCGCCGGGAAGACGACGATGCTGAAGATGCTGGCGACGCTACTGCCGATCGATGCCGGTCAGGCACGGATCTTCGGGGTGGACGTCGCACGTGAGCCCCATCGCGTCCGCCAGTTGCTGGGCGTGACTGGACAGTACGCGTCTGTCGATGACGATCTGACCGCGAACGAAAACCTGTGGCTGTTCGGTCGCCTACAGGGCCTGCGCTCCGCGGAGGCTCGCACCACCGCCAATTACCTTCTCGACCGATTTGGTCTTCAGGAGGCGGCCGACAAGCCGATCGCCCAGTTCTCGGGCGGAATGCGGCGCCGGCTGGACCTCGCGGCGAGCCTGATCACGCGACCGCCCCTGATCTTTCTGGACGAGCCCACGACCGGTCTTGACCCCCGGACACGGGCGCAGATGTGGGACACGATCCGCGGATTGGTGGCCGACGGTTGCACCGTCCTCCTCACCACCCAATATCTCGACGAGGCCGATCAGCTCGCCGACCGGATCGCAGTGATCGACCACGGCCGGAAGGTGGCCGAGGGAAGCCCGGAAGAGCTCAAGGAGTCGGTCGGCAACTCCACGCTTCAGCTCCAGCTCGCGCCGGGCGCCGATCGCGAGCTCGCGTGCGAGGTCGTCCGTCGTGTGGTCGGCGGTGAGCCGGTCCTGAAGCCGGCGTCGCGTCGAATGCAGGTGCCCCTCGATGACGCGGACGTGGCCGGCGACGTATTGATCGGCCTGCGCCAGGCTGCCGTGCCGATCTCGTCGGTCAGCGTCGCCAAGCCCACCCTCGACGAAGTTTTCCTCGCTCTCACCGGGCATGACACCGGCCAGCCCGAGGAGCCAGACCGTGGCGAGGTTGTCCAACATGAAGCTGCCCTGGAGGTCTCGAGATGAGCACGATCACAATCGAGCCGAGCCCGCCGGCGGGCGCCATTCGGAGCGCGACGCCGGCTATCGATCCTGCAGCGGCAGTGGTTAGCGCCCGGCCGCGCAATAGCGTCGCCGAGACGGTCAGCCAAACGCTCTCCATGGCGTGGCGCGCACTGAAGAAGATGCGACGCAACCCCGAGCAGTTCTTCGACGTCACCGTGCAGCCGTTGCTCTTCACAGCGATGTTCGCGTACGTGTTCGGCGGCGCCATCTCCGGCAACGTCAAGAGTTACCTCCCGCTGATGATCCCGGGGATCGTCGCCCAGACCGTCCTGACCACGTGCATGGCCACCGGCGTGCAGCTGCGAGAGGACATGGAGAAGGGCGTGTTCGACCGGTTCAAGGCGCTCCCGATCGCACGGATCGCGCCACTTGCGGGTCCGATGGTCGCCGACTTGCTGCGCTATCTGATCGCCGCGAGTCTCACGTTCGTGATGGGGATGATCATCGGATACCGCCCGCAGGGCGGTCCAGTCGGCGTGCTGGGAGCGATCGTGCTGGCGGTGTTCACCGGTTGGGCGATCGCCTGGATCTTCACGTGGATCGGCACGATCGCGCGGAGCGCCAAGGGCGTGCAAGGGCTCTCGATGCTGATTCTGTTCCCGATGACGTTCCTGTCGAACGCGTTCGTGCCGGTCAACACCCTGCCTGGCCCGCTGGCGACGTTCGTGAACATCAACCCTGTTTCGCACTTGGTGTCCGCCACTCGCGATCTGGCGAACCATGCCGCGATCACCAGCCAGGTCGGATTGACGCTCTTGGCCGGAATCGTGCTGATCGCGATCTTTGCGCCCCTGTCGGTGCGGAGCTATAGGCGTCACCTGTAGGGGGTCGGGGCGTCAGGCGGCAAGCTGTGCAACCGCGTGTCGGGCCTCCTCGAGCAGGTCCGGCGGCCGGCGGCCGGTGTACTGAGCCCGGATCTCGGCGATCCGCCCCGGCGCCGCCTCCTCGGCGCGGGGGGCGATTCGCTCCCAGGCCATCGTCGGGATCGTCCGGTTGTAGGCGAAACGGTCGGCGAGCACCAGCAGCCGCACCGCATCGTCGGCGGGCGCGGCCTGGCGCAATAAGCTCCAGCTTCCCAGCGCGAACAGCACCATTCCCGCCACGGGATAGTCCAGGTGTGGGTTGGCGCGATCCAGGGCTCGCAGACCGTGCTCGCGACAGATTTCAAACAACTCCCTCCCATATCCCAGCTCGGCGTCGCTGCCGAGCTGCGCGTGGGCGGTCAATGCGGTCGAATCGCCGAACAGCGTCCACGGTTCGAGCCCGGTCCGAGAGGTCCCTGGGAACGTGAGCTCTCGCATCTCGCGGGCGCACTTGCGATAGACGCGCAGCCCGGCTTCAGCGTTGCCACGAGCAAGCGCCACTTCGGCGCGCCCGATGTCCCGGAACGCGGTCCCGCCGAAGGTGGCTTCTCTCTCGTCGAGCCGGTCAACCTGGTCGAGTTCTCGTTCCGCGTCCTCGAGCCGGTCCTCGGCGACCGCGCACAAGGCGAGCAGCGAGCGCAGCTGAACCTCGTCGTCGGTGGCTCCCAGCCGCTGCATCACCGGCAGGGCGATCCGCGCATGCGCGCTGGCGGCGTCACGGTCGCCCAGATGCATCTTCAGCTGCGCGAGCTGGTTGTGGAGCATCGCTGCGTGCCAAGGACCGTCGTTCTCGTCCGTCAGCGCGAGCGCACGCTCGGCGGCCTGAACTGCCCCGGCCGGATCGCCCGTGTTCTCGCGCACGTGGCTGAGCCAGTGCCAGGCGGGCAGCGCCCTATAGCGGTCCGGATCGGCCGCGAGGATCTCGAGCCGCCCGGGCAAGGAATCGCCGGCGGCCGGGTCAAGAGCGATGATGACTTTGACCGACCCGGCGAGGCGGGGGTCGCCATCCGAATCCAGGCTCAGCCGCTCCAGCGTCGCTCGGATCGGAGCGAGCCGCTGGTTGCCGGCGACCATCGCGTTGCTCAGCAACATGGTCATCGCCGCCCGCGACACGTCACGAAGCTCCGGCGGCGGATACCAGTCGCGTATCGCGTCCGCGACGGCCGAAGTCAGGCCGAGCAGGCGCCCGTGCTCCCCGCGGATCGCCCAGAACATTCCGAGCGCAGCGAGCAACTGAACGAGCCCGGCGAGGTCCCCGTCAGCGATCGAACCGCGCAGTTCGTCGGCCAGGTTGATCTCCTCGGCGCTCAGGGCATCGATCGCCGCAAATTGGTCGGAGCCGGGCAGCCGCGAGCCGTGCCGGCGCGCGTGGGCGACCGCCCAGCTTCGCTGGATCGCCCGCGCGTCCTCGTCCTCGCCGGCATCGACGAGCTGCATCTGGCCAAACTCGCGGACGGTCTCGAGCATCCGGTAACGCAAGCCCGCACGAGTCTCACGAATGCTCAACAGAGACTGGTCGACGAGGCCTTGGACCGCATCCTCGCCGTCGTCCCCGAGCACTGAGCGGGCCGTCTCGAGCGTGAATCCATCGTGGAACAGCGACAGGCGGCGCAGCGCCCGCTGCTCGCCGTGGCCTAGCAGGTTCCATGACCAGTCGATGACGGCGAGGAGTGTCCGGTGGCGATCGGGCGCGCTTCGATCGCCGCCGCGGAGCAGTGCGAATCGATTCTCCAGGCGGCGGTCGATCTCCCCTACTGACATTGCGCGAACCTTGGCTGCGGCGAGCTCGATCGCCAGAGGGAGACCATCGAGGTGCGTGACGATGCTCGCCACGACCCCGTCGTCGAGATTTGCGGTCGGGCGCGCCGCGAGCGCCCTCTCGGAGAACAGTTGGCTCGCATCTCCGACCCCGAGCTGCCCGAGCAGATAGACGCGCTCGGCAGCGATCGCCAGTGGAGCGCGGCTGGTGGTGAGCACCCGGAGGTCGGCCGTCGTCGAGACCAGAAACGCCACCAGTTCGGCCACCGCCCCGATCACGTGCTCGCAGTTGTCGAGCACCAGCAGGCTCGGCGACTGACCGAGACGTTGGGCGATCCGAGTTCGGACGTCGGCACGCTGCCCCGCCGTCAAAACTCGCCTGCCGCCGACCGAGTCGCGGACCCCGAGCGCCGACCCGACCTCTCCGACCACGTCCTCGGCGGCGGTGACGCCGACCAGCTCGACAACGTGGACGACCGGGGCAACAGCGTCGCGGGCCAGGACGTGCGCCAGCCGTGTCTTCCCGATCCCGCCGGGGCCAACGATCGACACCACGCGTGAGCCGGCCAGGAGCGCGCGGAGCCTCCCAAGGTCACGATCGCGGCCGATCAGCGTACTGGCGTCGTAGCGGACGCCGCTGCGTACCGGCTGGTCGAGCGCCAGCAGATGCTGGTGCTCGACCTGCAGCTGCTCGCCGGGATTAGCGCCGAGCCGATCGCGCACTTCACGCCGATAGCGCTCGAACCGCTCGAGCGCCGCGCCCGGGCCGCGGACGACGGCCTCGCTGCGCAGGAGGTCAGCCAGCAGCGACTCATCGTCCGGACGCTCCGCGTTTGCGGCCTCAAGCGCCGGCAAGGCATCTGCGTGCGCGCCCATTCGGCTCGAGGCCCTGGCGAGGATCACATCGGCGGACGTTATGTCCGCAGCGGCCGATCGACGTATGTCGCCGAGCGGCCCGTCGTCGTCCGCCATCGCAAGCGCGCCGTTGCCCAGAGCCAGGGCATCGCGGGCCAGAGCCGCGGCCGACGGTGCGTCGCTGTCCAGTACCGCGGCCGCCTCCCGCACGAGCGCCCGCAGCCGGAGACTGTCGACCTCGCTTGGCGCGACGCCCAGTCGGTAGCCGATGCCGTCACGGCCGATCGCATCCGGACCAAGCGCGGTACGCGTGCGGGAGACGAGCACCTGCAGGCCCTTCGTCGCGTTGGTCGGCGCCTCGTCGCCCCAAACCTGCTCGATCAGGTCCTCGGCTCGGACGGAACGGCCGCCACCGGCCGCCAGCGCCGCCAACAGGGCACGCGCACGGCCGCCAACGACCGGTTGTCCTCGCCAGCGCACGTCCTCGAGCAGACTCAACGCCACCGTCATGTCGGATCAGTCTAAGAAACGCTCGGTGGCCCATACCCGTGGCACACTCCTGGGGTGACTGTCGTCAAGATCAACGCGATCACGGTCCCTCGCGAACGCTTGGACGAATTCGCGGAGCGGTTCGCCGCTCGCACGGGCAGAGTTGAGACGGCGCCTGGGTTTGAGGGATTTGAGCTGCTGCGGCCGAATGACGGGCGCGGTCTCTGCCTGGTCCTCACACGCTGGCGCTCGGAGGCCGACTTTCGGGCGTGGGCGTCGAGTCCGGACTTCGCCGCCGGTCACGCCCAGCACCGCAGCCGTGGGCCGGTCGGCACCTCGAGCGAACTCTGGTCCTTCGAAGTGCTCGAACGGCAAGATCCGCCGCCCTCCTCCGACTGAACCGAAAATGATCGAAAGCCTCCGGCATTCAACGCCGGAGGCCCGATTGCGTGGTCCGACGAGGTTTGGGGTAGGTACGTCACGTTCTCCTACCCCTTGCCACCGACCGACTGGCGCCCGGCTCTCGCGCCCGCGTCCAGTTCGCAGAACCAGAGCTCATGAAGCCAGACGGTGCTTGGTCTCCGGAGAGTGGGGGTAGGGCACCGGGGACACTAAATGTTGAGGGACCTTTCACAGTGCCCGGGCTGAAGTCCGACACCACAAGGCGCAGTCATGCGACTCTCATGGGCGCAGCCGATCGCCGCCGCGAGGGTCGGTCGTGCGCCGACTCGAACTCGGAAACCAAGCATCACTTTGGTGCCGTGATCCGCAAGCACCGCAGGGCGCTGCTGCTGGCGGTCGTACTTGGCCTCGCGATCATCTTCGTGGTCGCGGTCCTGCCGCAACTGACGGGCTTTGGGAGGACTCTGCATCGGCTGCGCCACGGAGACAAGGTCTGGCTGGCCGCCGGCGTGGGTTTCGAGTGCATTTCGTTGTTCGGCTACATGGCGCTGTTCAGGCTGGTCTTCTCCTGCGAAGGAGTGCGAATCGGGTGGCGGGCGAGCTATCAGGTCACGATGGCCGGTTCGGTGGCCACGAAGCTTCTGGGTGCCGGCGGTGCCGGCGGCATCGCCCTGACCGTTTGGGCGCTGCGAGCGGCGGGGTTGTCGGCCGCCTCGGTCGCTCGCCGGATCACGAGCTTCGAATTCCTGCTCTACGGCGTGTTCATGAGCGCGCTCGTAGTCTTCGGCGGCGGCGTCGCCTCGGGGCTCCTGACGGGGCAGGGACGGTCGGCGCTCGCAGCGCTCGTCGCCGGGTTCGGCGCTGTTGTTATCGTGCTCGCGTTGGGTCTCGGCTTTGCGGCCGACGCCGCCAAGCGATGGCTCGCGGCTCTCGCGCGGCGAGCCAGCCGGGGCCGGGCCCTGCTGGAGAAGCTTGCCACCGTGCCCGAAACGCTCGACGGCGGCGTGCAGGCGACAAAGGAGATCTTCAGGCGACCGCAGCTCGGGCTTCTGGGCGCGATCGTCTACTGGGCCTTCGATATCGCCACGCTGTGGGCGGCCTTCCATGCGTTTGGAGTCTCGCCGCCGATCCCGGTCCTGATCCTCGGGTACTACATCGGTCAGCTGGCAAATGCCCTCCCGCTCCCGGGTGGGATCGGGGGCGTCGAAGGCGGCATGATCGGCTCGTTCATCGCGTTTGGGGTCAACGGCGGCACCGCCGCTCTCGCCGTCCTCGCCTACAGGGCTATTTCCTTCTGGCTGCCGGTCCTCCCTGGTGGAGTCGCCTACCTCAGGCTGCGGAACTCGGTTGCGCAATGGCGCAAGCAGGACGAGCAGGCGGCTCCTTCCGGTGGCTAGGTTGCCTCAGGATCTCGGCGTTTCGCGGAGTGTGCAGCGCGGCGCTCAGCCGGGCGGCAATGCACCGTCAAACGCACCATCGCCGACCGAGGAGCGCGAACCCGATCTCAGCGCACTGATTGCCGACGGCGAAAGCAAGGGCAAGGACCCACAGGGGGTGATCGACGAGATTCACAGCGCCGCTGAGATCGAGGCCGAGGTGAGCAGCGACCGCGCGTTCGGACGAGTCGGTCAGCGGTTCGACCACCGATCGCCGTTCTACATCGGCATGACTGGCGCCCTTGGCGTGGCTGTCGTGTTCGTGGTCGGCTCGATCGTCCTCGCCGTCGGCCAGATCCTGCTGCTGATCGTGCTGGCGATCACGATCGCTGTCGGCCTCGACCCGGCGGTCGCATGGTTCAGCCGTCGGGGCATGCCGCGCTGGTGCGCCGTCACGCTTGTCCTGGCGCTCGCGCTCGTTGTGTTCGTCGGGTTCCTCGCGCTGGCGATTCCAGTGCTCGCCACCCAGGCGAGCACGCTCGCCAACGAACTCCCACGGTATTTCCACAGCCTCAACAACCACAGCAGCTTCCTGGGCAAGCTGAACGCGCACTACCACGTGGTCAAGGCGATCCAGAAATTCCTCAGCAAAGGTGGCTCGTCGGCAATCGCCGGCGGCGTGCTCGACGTCGGCAAGATCGTCCTCGACCTCGTCGGGGCGGTGATCGTCGTCGCGATCCTGACGGTCTACCTGCTTGCCGATCTGCCTCGGGTCAAGCGCGGCCTGTACCAACTCGCCCCGCGAACGCGCCGTCCGCGGATGGTGCTGCTCACCAACGAGATAATGACCCGCATCGGGGGCTATGTCCTCGGCAATCTACTGACCTCGTTCATCGCGGGACTCGGGACTTGGGCATGGGCGATGGTCTTCGGCATCCCGTACGCGCTCCTGCTCGGATTCATGGTCACGCTCCTGGACCTGATCCCGGTCGTCGGGTCGACGGTGGGCGGCATCATCGTCTCCCTGGTAGCGCTCACGGTGAGCTTGCCGATCGCGATCGCGACCGCCGCCTTCTACATCGTCTACCGGTTCCTCGAGGACTACCTCCTGGCCCCGAAGGTCATGGCCCGCACCGTTCAGGTCCCGGGACTGGTCACGGTGATCGCAACGTTGATCGGAGGCGCGCTACTGGGGATCATCGGTGCACTGATCGCGATCCCGGTCGCTGCCGCGGTCAAGTTGCTGTTGGAAGAGACCGCGATCCCGAATCTCGATCGCAGCTGACAGACCACGTCGTCGGCGACAGCTCGCTCACGTGAGGGCGGGCTGACGTCTGAGGCGACGTCAAAGGTGCTCCTCGGGCGTCGCCGGTGTCGAGGTGGTGTTACTGGGGGGCGGTGGTGATCGTGATCTGCACGCGGGTACGGGAGATTGTGTGCGTGGTTACGGTCCCGCGCACGTCTTGGTAGCTGCGTGTGCCGCCGACGATCGCGTAGGTGGTGTTGTCTTGGTCTTGCGTACTGCCGGCGTAAACGATTTCGCCGTGCTCGAGCGTGATCGTGCCCAGGAATACGCCTCCGTCGAAGGTTGCGACCGCGATCGCATCCTGTTCGATGACTTCACCTGGGTGGGTTGGCCTGTAGCTCTCCTGGAAGCCGTCGCCGGGCGACATTCCTCTCGGGGCGACCTTGGTCGCATGGGCGTGGACGGCGCTGACGGGAACCGTCAAGCGGATCACGCTCCCTCCCGCTTGGCCTGTGGCGATCGCGGTGGTGACGGTGGCGCCGGCCAGGAGCGCCGCGAGCAGCGCCGGGACGGTGAACTTCGCGTGGACTGACATCAGCCGACGTCCGCGCGGGTCGGGTGCCGGCGCGGCAGATCTGTCATCGCGACTGGCGGTCAACGGGCCTTGCAGCGAGAACTTCATCGTGAGCTCCTAGGGTCGATTGGCCTGACAAAGCTAGGTCCAGATCCGGCCTCTGTCTTCGGCGTCGCCGCCGATTCCTGCCCCACCTGAGGGCTGAACTCGCGCGCGGACATATCGACCATAGGGTTGATGGCGATCGATCTCATGGGCGGTGTGCGGGCGTCGGAGCGGCAGTAGATTTGAGCCCGTGAAGCCACCACGTAACGATCTTTTGCTCGCGCTCGCGGTGACTGTGCTCGCTGCGCTGGAGGTGCTGTTGAACCCGAGCGTGACCCCGAAGTGGGCGGCGGCCGTGACCGAGCTCCCGTTCGCGTTCGCGCTCGCGTGGCGGCGCCGGTTCCCGATCCTCGTCGTCGCGACCGTGTCGCTCGGGCTGGGTCTCGAGGCGTCGCTTGGCGTGCCCGTCAACCAGCCGGTCGTGTCGCTGCTGGTGATCGTCATCGCAGTTTTCTCGGTATCGGTCAACGAGCCGCTGCGGCGATCGGTACTCGGGGCGGCGATGATCCTTCCGGGGCTCGCTGTCGGGCTGGTCCACATCAGCGGTGACGCGGTCGTCAGGCTCGGCAACGTCGCGTTCGGCGCGATCATCCTCGGCGGGGTATGGGTGGCGGGGCGGGTCGTTCGCGCGCGGACGCGGGAGGCAGGTCAACTTGCGAGAAAGGCCGACCGTCTGGAGTCCGAGCGGCTGATCGCGGTGGCGCAGGAGCGAGCTCGGATCGCGCGTGAATTGCATGATGTGATTGCGCACTCGGTTTCCGTGATGGTGGTGCAGGCCGAGGCCGCCCAGGAGGTCCTGAAGCGAGACCCACAGCGAGCGGTGCAACCGCTTCAGGCCGTTCAGGAGACTGGCCGCCAGGCGATGGTGGAGATGAGCCGACTGGTGGGCTTGCTGCGCGAGGACTCAGATGAGATGGGCCTGGCGCCCCAACCTGGGCTAAGCGATCTCGAGACGCTGGCAAACTCGGTGCGCGAGGCCGGTCTGTCCGTAGACCTTCGCACCGAAGGGGAGCCGACGCAGATCCCACTGGGCGTCGATCTGTCCGCCTACCGCGTCGTGCAAGAGGCTCTCACCAACGCGATCAAGCACGCCGGGCCGGCCCGCGCGCAGGTGACAGTCCGCTACTGCACCGACTGGCTCGAATTGGAAGTACTCGACGACGGTCCGGGCACAGGCAACGGCCATGTCGGCGGGCACGGGCTCGTGGGGATGCGCGAGCGCATCACCGTGTTCGGCGGGAGGCTTGACGCCGGCCCGCGAGCCGAAGGTGGCTTCGGGGTGCTGGCGCGGCTACCGCTGCGAGCGCCCCAAACATGACCACGGTTCTGCTGGTCGATGATCAGGCGCTGGTGCGCGCCGGGTTTCGGATGATCCTCGAAGCCCAAGAGGCCATCGAGATCGCCGGTGAGGCCGAAAACGGACGTGAGGCGCTGGCGAAGTCTCGCGAGCTTCGTCCCGACGTCGTCCTGATGGACATCCGCATGCCTGTCCTCGACGGGATCGCTGCGACGCGTGAGATCGTCGCGCAGAAACTCCCGTGCCGGGTGCTAGTGCTGACAACGTTTGATGACGAGAAGACCGTCTACGACGCCATGAAGGCCGGGGCGAGCGGCTTCCTGCTCAAGACCGCTCCACCCGCGCGACTCATTGACGCGGTGCACACCGTGGCCGCGGACGAGGCGCTGCTGGCGCCCACAATCACCCGACGGCTGATTGAGGAGTTCGTCAGCCGCCCGCCCCCCGGATTAACGACGCCCGGTCCGCTTGACGAACTCACGGAACGAGAACGACAAGTCCTCCAACGGATCGCGCGAGGGCTGTCGAATGCAGAGATCGCGAACGAGTTGTATGTCACTGACGCGACCGTCAAGACCCACGTCAACCACCTACTGCAAAAGCTGGGGCTGCGTGATCGCGTCCAGGCCGTCGTGTTCGCCTACGAAACCGGGCTGGTCCGTCCAGGCCAAAACCAGCGACCTGGTCCTTAGTTCAAGTCCCCGGAGCGCGGAAGCTGGCGTGAAGCACTTGGAACAAGGGCAGCGAATAGCGCAGACGCCGAGGAAGTCGGCCGATGACAGCCATTGCCAACGGCACAACGCCTGGTCTCAACGGTGGGGCGAGATCACGAAGCTCTTCGACGCCTGGAATCACAGTCAGGGCGGCACGCTCGCCGGGGTTGAACCGCCACGTCCACAACTCGACCGCAAGGTCACGCTCCCGGCCCGACGCTCGCCGGACCATCTCAAGCATGGCCTCGGGCACCACGTCGAAGACAAGCAGGGACCCGGGCAGCCCCGCGGCGATTCCCGCGATCAACCCGTGCACCTGCTCGCGCTGGAAGTACGGAAGCAGGCCCTGGGCGGTGACGAGGATCGGGTCCGCCGGATTCAGCCCGTCCAGCCATTTCAGCTCGAGTGCCGATCCGCTGTGACTCGACTGTCGCGGGCCGTCCCGCAATACTCGATGGCGAAGCTCCATGGTCTCGGGCAGGTCCACACTCACCCACCGCACCTGACCGTTATCCACCCGCCAGAACTGCGTCTCCAGTCCCTCGCCCAGCGCAACCACGGTTCCGGCGGGATGCAAGCCAAGGAAATGGCCGACCGCATGATCGAATGTGGCGACCCGGACCGCATGTAGGCACGCCCCCGGGAGAAGTCCCCGAAGTCGTAATCGAGTTGGTCAACGACCTCAATCGCCGCCTGGTCCTTCAAAGCCCCACTGCGTGCCCCGGCTGCGCGGCGCCCGAGATTCCCCAACAGCGTCTCCGGTACTCCGGATAGATCTACCGGGATCGGCACGCTTCACCAAGCGCGGCAAGACATAGGCCAGATCCCGTAGCCACCCGCTAGGGCGACAAGGCGGTTGGCGAAAGTAGGACGCTCGGGATTCGAGCCAGCTCGATGCCGAAGATCTCTCGGTAGGTCTCGAGCAGTCTCGCGTCGTCGTCAATCTCAGTCTCGCGCTTACCGTCCGCCGTAGTGATGATCAGACGACGCCCGCTGAGCGTGACTCGCCCCGCCTCGGTGCTGCGGGTGCAGACAAGTGACCGGGTGAAATGCGAGCGTGGCGAGGTTTGCTGATACCAACACATCGCCGCGAAATCTGGCAACAGCCGGCAATTGGGCTCGATCCGGTACTGGACGGAGTCATCACGGTACAGATCCCAGTTGCCCTCGTCGGTCGGTTCCAACCGGAACACGCCTCCGGGGTCCTGATGGTTGACGTCTGGCTGCCACGGCACCGGGTAGACGCTGTTGTCGCCAAAGCCGACATCGATGAGCCACCGCCGGTCCTCATCGGCGGCGCGGACGGCTAGCACGAGATGGTCGAGTGGGGGTCCAAACGTCTGTCCATCCCAGACTCGCGCGCCCAGTCGCACGACGTGGTAGCCGAGCTTTTCGAGGAGCCGGGCGAACAGTCCGTTCAGCTCATAGCAAAAGCCACCCCGGCGTCGCTCCAGGATCTTGGTCGCAAGCGCCCTCAGCTCCAGACTGATTGGCTCCCCCAGGTGGATACTGAGGTTCTCGAACGGGACCGTTTGCAGGTGAGCGCTATGGAGTTCCCGCAGGAAAGCGGGGTCACTCGGCTCTCGATGCTCTACGGCGAGTCGGACTAGGTAGGCATCAACGAAGGCCGCATCAGCGTGTTCCGGAGTTGGGGCCATCGGATCAGTCATGACACAAGTATGGGTGCCGGTTGGTCGTTGGCCACCACATCGTGCCGAGGTACCGCGAGCTGAGCTGGCCTCGAAGGACGCGGTCTGGCTGCAGTGATTTCCGATTGTTGAAAGCATTGGCGCATGGAAGAGCGGATCATCAGGAGGCTCGGCCGGAGTGTCAGCGTGGTCGGCCTCGGCACCTGGCAGCTCGGTGCCGGCTGGGGATCGGTTAGCCCCGATCACGCTCGTGCCACGCTGCAGACCGCCGTTGATCAGGGCATTACCTTCTTCGACACAGCAGATGCGTACGGCGATGGGCGCAGCGAGCAGTTCTGTGGCGAGCTGCATGAGCGTCATCCTCAGGTGCTCATCGCGACGAAGATGGGGCGCCGAATCGAGCAGCTGCCCGAGAACTACAACCGACAGAATTTCCTCGACTGGAACGATCGCTCTCGTTCCAATCTCCGTGTCGAGCAGCTCGACCTCGTCCAGCTCCACTGTCCTCCCGACGAGGTGTTCGAGGATGATGCCGTGTTCGCGGCGCTGGACGAGATGGTCAGCGCCGGCCGGATTCGCGCCTACGGTGTGTCCGTGGAGACCTCCGCCCAGGCTCTCGCGGCGATCGCCCGCCCGCGCGTGGCGACCGTCCAGATCATTCTCAACTGCTTCCGCCTGAAGCCCCTCGAGGAGGTGCTGCCCGCGGCGCAGGAGGCCGGCGTCGGAATCATTGCGCGAGTTCCGCTGGCGTCAGGGCTACTTTCCGGCCGCTACGACGAGAACACCGTGTTCGCCCCGGACGACCATCGCAACTTCAACCGCCACGGCGAGGCGTTCGATGTCGGCGAGACGTTCGCCGGCGTGCCCTACGAAGTCGGCTTGGCCGCGGTCCGCGAACTCAGCTCGCTCCTCGATCCTGGGATGTCGCTCGCCGAATTCGCGCTGCGTTGGGTGATCGACCAGCCCGGGGTCAGCACCGTCATTCCGGGCGCCCGCAATCCCGATCAAGTGCGCGCCAATGCCGCCAGTGCCTCGCTCGCGCCGCTGCGCGATAGCCAGCTTGCCGGCGTCAGCGACGTGTACGACCGGCTGATTCGGCCACTTGTTCACGACCGCTGGTAGCCGGCGCCGGCAGACACACGATGCCAACGCGCATGCAGCTTCGTTGACGTAGGGTGTGTGGGTGCTCGGGCTGCCTGAGAACGTCGAGGCTTGCCTGTTCGATCTCGACGGTGTCCTAACGCAGACTGCGAAGGTTCACGCGGCCGCCTGGAAGGCGATGTTTGACGAGTATCTATCGAGGCGGGCGACTGCCAGCAACGAGCCGTTCGTCGCGTTCGATCCGGTCCGAGACTACGACGAGTACGTCGACGGGAAGCCGCGCGCCGACGGAACCCGCTCGTTCCTCGCCGCGCGTGGAATCTCTCTGCCCGAGGGAGCCGCCGACGACCCACCGAAAGCTGAGACGATCGCGGGGTTGGGCAACCGCAAGAACGAGATCGTCCTGAGGATGATCCACGACGAGGGGGTGCAACCGTACGAAGGATCGGTGCGCTACGCGCAGGCAGCGCGCAAAGCCGGCCTGCGCCGAGCGGTCGTGTCGTCGAGCACAAACTGTCGAGACGTGCTCGTCGCGGCAAAGATCATCGACCTGTTCGAGGCGATCATCGACGGCCACGTCGCCCAGCGCGAGCATCTGGAGGGCAAACCCGCCCCCGACACGTTTCTCGCTGGGGCTCGTGTGCTCGGCGTAAAGCCGGCGGCAGCCGCGGTATTCGAAGATGCGCTGGCGGGCGTGCAGGCGGGTCACCGCGGCAACTTCGGATTCGTTGTGGGGGTCGACCGCGTGGGGCAGGCAGACGCCCTGAAGGCGAGCGGAGCCGACGTCGTGGTGGCCGATCTCGCTGAACTATTGACGAAGCAGTGATCCAGCATCCGTCGTTTCCGGTCGAACCCTGGTCAGTCCGGGAGACGGCGCTCGATCTCCAGCAGCTCGCGCAGACCGAGTCCGTGTTCGCGCTGTCCAACGGCCACATCGGACTGCGAGGCAACCTCGACGAGGGTGAACCGTTCGGCCTTCCGGGAACGTACCTCAACGGCCTCTATGAGCTGCATCCGCTGCCCTACGCCGAGCCGGGGTACGGCAACCCGGAGCAGGGACAGACGATCGTCAACATCACGAACGGGAAGATTCTGCGCCTGCTCGTCGAGGACGAGCCGTTCGACCTTCGCTACGGCGTCTTGCGCCGGCACGAGCGGGTGCTGGATCTGCGTGCGGGAACCCTCCACCGCCAGGCGGAATGGAGCTCCCCGACGGGACACGGGGTTCGCGTCTCATCCGCTCGGCTGGTGTCGTTCACTCAGCGCGCGGTTGCGGCCATCGTCTATCAGGTCGAACCGATCGATGGCCCAACGCCCGTGGTTGTCCAGTCCGAGCTCGTGGCCAATGAATCGGTACCGCAGACCGAGCAGGACCCGCGTGCGGCGGCAGCGCTGATCTCGCCTCTGCAGTCCGAGTCATTTGCTGCGGAGGGGCTGCGCGCCGTACTCAGCCATCGAACCGTCGCCAGCGGCCTGCGGATTTCTGCAGCGATGGGTCACGTGATCGACGGGCCCGACGGCGTCGACGTGACGACGGAGTCCTATGAGGACCTCGCCCGGATCACGGTCTCGACCGATATCGCCCCGGGCAGGCCGTTGCGGATCGTCAAGTTCCTCGCGTATGGCTGGTCACGATCGCGCTCGATGCCCGCGGTTCGCGATCAGGTCGTCGCCGCGCTGGCAGAAGCCCAGCACCGTGGTTGGGACCGGCTCGCCGATGAGCAGCGCGAGTATCTGGACGGTTTCTGGGAGGGTGCGGACGTCGAGCTGGAAGGTGACGCCGAGCTCCAACAGGCGGTTCGGTTCGGGCTGTTTCACATCCTCCAGGCCGGCGCGAGGGCCGAGCAGCGCGCGATCGCCGCCAAGGGCCTGACCGGTTCCGGGTACGACGGGCACGCGTTCTGGGACACGGAGGCGTTTGTGCTACCGGTTCTGACCTACACCGCTCCACACGCCGCGGCCGATGCGTTGCGCTGGCGGCATCGAACGCTCGATTTGGCGCGCGAGCGCGCTCAGCAACTTGGCCTTCAGGGCGCCGCCTTCCCGTGGCGGACGATTCGTGGACAGGAGTGCTCGGGCTACTGGCCGGCCGGAACGGCCGCCTTCCACATCAATGCCGACATCGCGGACGCGGTACTCAGGTACACGGCCGCGGCCGATGACGAAGCATTTGAGCGCGAGGTGGGTGCCGACCTGCTGGTGGACACCGCCAGGATGTGGCGATCACTGGGGCACCACGACACTTCCGGGCGGTTCCGGATCGACGGGGTGACCGGCCCGGACGAGTACAGCGCCATCGCCGACAACAACGTCTACACGAACCTGATGGCGCAGCGCAATCTGTCGGCAGCCGTCGACGTGGTGGAGCGCCGACCCGAGGTTGCCGCGGGCTTGGGCGTCGACGAAGAGGAATCGGCTGGTTGGCGCGACGCCGCACAGGCGATCGTCGTCCCATATGACGCCGACCTAGGAGTCAATCCGCAAGCGGAAGGTTTCCTCCAGCATGACCGGTGGAATTTCAAAGCCACCCCGCCGGAGCGCTATCCGCTGCTCCTCCACTTCCCGTACTTCGAGCTCTACCGCAAGCAGGTCGTCAAGCAGGCGGACCTCGTATTGGCGATGCACCTGCGTGGCGACGCGTTCACCGAGGAGCAGAAGGCTCGGAACTTCGAGTACTACGAAGGCCTGACGGTCCGCGATTCGTCGCTGTCCGCCTGTACGCAGGCCGTGCTGGCCGCGGAGGTCGGGCACCTCGATCTCGCCTACGACTACCTGGCGGAGGCGGCGCTCTTGGACCTCGACGATCTCGAGCACAACACGCGCGACGGCCTACACATCGCCTCGCTCGCGGGCGCCTGGATCGGCGCCGTCGCCGGTTTCGGCGGAATGCGCGATCACGACGGCGTGCTGAGCTTCATGCCTCGGCTGCCGCACGCGCTCAGCCGACTGGCTTTCCGGATCGCGTTCCGCGGACGAAGGCTGCTGGTCGAAATCAGCGAGAAGCAAGCGCGGTACACACTGGTCGAGGGACAGCCGCTCGAGATCGTGCACCACGCTTCGCAGGCAACCGTCGTTCCCGACGAACCGCTGACGCTCGCGCTTCCACCAGCCCCAAGGCGCGAGGCGCCGTCGCAACCGGCGGGCCGTGAGCCGTACCGAAGACGACCCCGTCGAGAGGGCCACTCGCCGGGGGGCTAGGATCGAGCGTGACGCCTTCGCCGTCGAGCAACTTCTGGCAGCGGTCGACCGGCTCGACCTCGACGGGGTGATGGCGCTGCTAGCTGGATCGCCGAGGTCGACGCCAGCTACGAGCTGCGCGACTATCTCCGGCTCGAATCGCTGCCCCGGGCGATCGTGGTGCGGGCGGACACCACGGGCATTCTCGACATCCGCGCCTATGGCGCGCACGAGCACGCGTTGACCGACGAGCGCGATCGCGAGGGAGGCTTGTGGGTAGGCGGGCGCTGGATCCCGCCGCTCTAGCACTCGCAGCCCGACACGGTACGCGCGACGGTTCTCGCCGGGCGCCGGTATTCAAACTCCGAAACGGGGTAGTGACCTCTGAGGTATTGCCGACTGCAATTCCGTCACGCTGGTTCGTCGGCCTGGCCGGAACCGGCATCAACGACGACGCTGCAAATCGCCAGGAGTGTGTTGGTTGGAGACTCTTGCCGGACGCGGCAGAGAGGCAACGGCCCGAGCACTGACTCGGCGCTCGGGCCTGAAACTCAAACCGATGCTCAAACCGATGCAAGCAAGACGATCTGATCACGCCCGACGGCGCCGATGTCTCCGACGGTTCCTAGCCGGCGCGATCATCTGCGTGGCAGTAGGTGTGGAGGTCGCAGGCTGCGGGGGGTCGACGGCGCCCACATCGATACGCGCGTCGAGTTCGAAGTCGTCGCTGGAGTCGATCTTCTGGTCGGATACCCAGCTGAACGCGAATCCGGTCAAAACGATGCGGATTCTCAAAGGCCTTGGAGTGCAGGTGTTGCGCACGTCGATCCTCTGGGCCAACGTCGTTTCCAACTACACCTACCCCGCTACGAGGCCCGCTGCGCTGAAGCCAACTGATCCCGCGTCATACCTCCCGCAGGGCTGGGCTCCCTACGACAAAATCGATCGGGCCGCGGCCGCTACCGGGATGAAGCTGTTCCTGACGATCACCGGCCCGATCCCGGTCTGGGCAGCGGGACCTGGCAGAGGAACCCAGTTTCCTGTCACATGGGAACCATCACCCACGGACTTCGGCGACTTCGTCCGCGCCGTCGGCAAGCGCTACAGCGGTAGCTACACGCCTCCGGGCGCGAGCAGCCCGCTGCCGCGGATCCACTTCTGGTCGATCTGGAACGAGCCGAACTACGGCTCGGATCTGAAGCCGCAGGTGGACGCCAACGGCCGGCCGGTCTCGCCGAAGCTCTACCGCGGGCTCGTCGCCGCGGCGTGGAAGGGCCTGCTGGCGACCGGGCACACGCCCGCGACCGACACCATCCTCATCGGCGAGACCGCACCATTCGGGGTCGAGCCGGCCCATATCGGCGTTAACCACAAGGCGATCCCCGAGATGGTCCCGCTCGCCTTCATCCGTGCGCTCTACTGCGTCGACGCCAACTTCCAGCCACTCCGGGCATCGGCTGCGACCAACGTCGGATGTCCGGCATCCTCGAGCAACTTCAAGGCCAACAATCCGGGTCTGTTTGACGCCAGCGGCTGGGCCGCCCACCCCTATACAGGCGGAAAAGCGCCGACGGTCCTCACCACCGGCATCCCGGGCAGCGCGGACTACACCGACTTTGCCTCGCTGCCGCGGCTCGAGAGCACGCTCGATCGGGCAGCTCGGGCCTACGGATCGAATTCCAAGCTCCCGATCTACAGCACCGAGTTCGGCTTCCTGACAAACCCCCCGAACCCGGGTCCGACGACGACGTCCCCGCAGAACGCGGCCAAGTTCATGAATGAGGCCGAGTTCCTCAGCTGGCGCAACCCGCGGATCAGGTCCTACAACCAATACGAACTGATCGACCCGAGCGCCAGCAAGTTCGGCAACTTCGACACCGGCCTCAAGTTCTTCGGCGGATCGCACGACCCCTTCGCGGGCAAGCCGAAGCCGTCCTTCTACGCGTATCGGATGCCGCTGTGGATGCCTCGGACCAGCGGAACCCGACACGGCCGCCTCCAGGTCTGGGGCTGTGCCCGCGCGGCACCGCTCGCCGCGCAGACGACAGGACACCAGCAGAACGTCCAGATTCAGTTCGCGGCTTCTAGCGGTCACTACCGGACCGTTCTGACGGCGACGCTCGATCCCGCAAAGCACGGGTGCTACTTCAACTCGTTCGTGCACTTTCCGGGCAGCGGCACGGTACGTCTCGCCTGGAAGGGCACAGGCGGGATCCAGTACAGCCGCACGCAGACGATCAGCATCCGGTGAGAAGCGTGCTGCTCCGGGGTGTCGAGAGCCGTCTCTTCAGATCGCCCGCCGGACGTCGCGCTCGATCACCTGTTCCATCCCACGGAGCCGACGGAATCCGGGCATCTTTGCCGCCTCGCCGCTGCGCAGGGTGTCGACCGCGCAGGCCAGGAAGCAGGCAGCTCCCAGAGCGGTGTTCCAGTTCGCGGCCGCCTGGTCCAGAACCGATCCGGTCGAGGGGACGAGGTACCCGGCGACGGCCGAGATGCCGAAGAAGATGCAGCCGAGCAGGTTGACAGCTGGCTGCCACCACCCGGATCCGCCGGTTGCCGGCAGCCACCCATGGCGGGGTGTGGCGCGGTAGGCGATCGCCCCCGACACCAGGAAGCAGATCGAACCGCGCCAGTCCGGCCTCCATACGAGCTTGCTGTACTCGGCGTTGGTCACCGCGATGTGCATCGCTTGAAAGGTGGTGACGTTGAAGAACAACGTGCCGGCGCTCTGAATCACAGCGGCCCACCATCCCGCGCGCCCGTCCCCGGATGAGTGCCTCCCGGGCCACGCAAGCCGGCTCTGAAGCGCTCCGCCGATCGTGAACAGGACCGAGCCGACGAAGAACGTGACGGAGTCAGCGCCGTCGCCGACGAGGCTCGCGAAGCCCGGAAACGGGCCGATCAAGAAACATGCCGACCCCAAGGCGAAGCAGAGAGCCATCCAGCGTCGGCGAGTCACGTCAAGTCGCTTATCAGAAGCAGGGGCACGAGGCCGTCGTTCACGCGCGCCGCGACCTGGGTGGCCATCTCGCCCGAGAAGTTAACCCCATCGGCGGGAGATCCGACCACGGGCTCGTCCGGGTTGGGTCCGAAGTCCGCGCTGCTCGGATTCGGAGGCGGAACCGGCCCGATATCGTCGCGGACTCGTGGCGCGCGTGCTGTTGATCTCGGGAAGTCTGAGGCAGGGCTCCACGAACAGTGCAGCGATCCGCACCGCCCAGCAGGTGGCACCGCCCGGTATGACGACGACGATCTACACGGGCATGGCGTCATTGCCGCACTTCAACCCCGATGACGATCGCGAGGATGGCTCCGTTCATTCGGCCGTCGCGATGCTTCGCGCGCACATCGCCCGAGCCGACGCGATCCTGATTTGCACCCCGGAATATGCAGGCGGCCTTCCCGGCTCGCTCAAGAACCTGCTCGAATGGACCGTGGGGGACGGCGGAACCTACCGCAAGCCGGTTGCATGGATCAACGTATCCGGGCCGGCCGCCCCGACCGGAGGCGCAGATGCTCACAGCTCGCTGCGCAAGGTCCTCGGCTACGTACACGCCGAGATCGTCGAATCGGCGTGCGTTCGTGTGCCTGTCACCCGCGATCTCATTGCCAACGACGGAACGATCACAGACGTCGAGACTCGCCAACGGATCGCGAGCGCGCTCGTCACGCTCGCCGATCAGCTGGAGCCGCAAGCCCGGGCGTGACGAGCAAAGGCATCGTCGGATTGGTTACCTGACACACGCCCGCCGGCGGAGCTCTCGACGAGTTCCCTCCGGCTGACGCGGCCCCATCGCAAATCGTGGTCGCCAGTACGATCGCGTTGTGTCGGTCTTGCAGGTGCCGGGCGGCGAGCTGTACTACGAGGTCGGGGGCGCTGGTGTTTCCGTCGTGCTCGTGCACGGTCTCGCGCTCGACGCACGCATGTGGGATGACCAGGTGTGTGCGTTGGAGGACATCGCACAGGTTGTCCGCTACGACTTGCGCGGATTCGGCCGCTCGACACGTGACGCCGAAACCTCCTATTCACACGCCGATGATCTCTGGCGGCTACTCGACCACCTTGAAATCGGTGAGGCAGTGCTCGTAGGCCTCTCGATGGGCGGCCGCGTCGTGCTCGAGGCGACGCTGGCCGCACCAAAACGCGTATTGGCGCTCGTACTGCTCGACGCAGTCCTCGACGGCGTCCCCTGGGATCGGGACTCACAGCGTGGCATGGGGGCGATCGGCGATGCACTCCGCTCCGGCGGTCTGGACGAGGCCAAGGCTGCGTGGCTTCGGCACGGCTTTTTCGTCCCCGCCCAGCGAATCCCGGACGTCACGCGCCGGCTCGCGGAGATGGTCCGCGATTATTCTGGAGTGGACTGGACGAGCGCGGACCCGCACGCGCCGCACCCGAACAGCATCGAACTCCTGGCGACGATCACGTCGCCAACCACTGTTGTGATCGGCGAGCTCGACGTCTCCGGTTTCCACGAGATGTCCGACGTCCTGGCCAGCCGGATTGTCAGCGCCCGGAAAGTCACAGTCCCGGGAGTCGGGCACATGGTCAACATGGAGGCGCCGGAGGCGGTAAACGCGCTGCTCCGCGAGGTGGTCCTCGATCGCTCCCGAGCCTGACCGCTCCGGCGTGATCGCTGCCGTTAGACGCGACCTAGCGCGGCTATGGCGGCCGCCTTGAGCCCTGGCAGCGGCTGCTTCAGCCCAGCCGATACGAAATACAGCTCGACGTTGTTCTTCCAGGCCATCAGATCCTGACCGCCGTCAACCGAGTAGGCATCGCTGCCGATGCCGTTCAGGTGAGCCACCGGCTTCGGTGCGGCCTTGCCCTCGGTGTCGAAAACCGTGCGCGCAACGACACCCATGAGCTCGATGGTGACCGCCTTGCTGCCCCTGGCGTACTCACACGTGGGTATCCCGCTGACCTTGTGCGCCTTCCCTGGCCCGGCGGGCGCGCCGCCGAGCACCTTGGCCGCATTCGACGCCGACATCAGCGTGCACGGACTCTTCGTTGCCGCCAGCGAGGGCATAGCGCCCACCAACGCAACTGCGAGAGTGGTGATCGGAATCGACAGGTGGCGCATCGAGAGGCTCCTTGCATACCGACGCTCGTGCGGTGGACCGCCACCCTACTCTCGCCGAGCAACTACGTCCACCGAACCTGGCAGCCTTCCCCTACCGGTCTAGTCGCGCAGGCGTTCCTTGACCTCACCGGCGACACCGGTGGGGAGCACGTCGACGTACTCCTTGACCGCCGTTCTGCGGCTCCACGAGAAGAACGACCACCTGGAACGGTCGGTGAGCTTGCCCATGGCGTCGAGAACGTACTGCGGCACGCCGGT
This sequence comes from uncultured Solirubrobacterales bacterium, assembly GCA_963805095.1. Taxonomy (GTDB): domain Bacteria; phylum Actinomycetota; class Thermoleophilia; order Solirubrobacterales; family Solirubrobacteraceae; genus Palsa-465. The sequence continues at coordinate 179,045 of CAWDSW010000002.1, read as the reverse complement.
CAGTCCGAACAGCGCCTGCTCGGCCCGTGCGCTCTTCAGCGAAGATATGAAAGCCGCCATGGCGTCGTACTGCGCAATGCTGAAGTTCGAGATCATGGCGTACACGCAGGCCTGGGCCGCCGTGTCAGGGAGATGGGAGTCGACGTAGGCGAGAAACGCCGCGTTCCACTGCAGCGCCTGCTTGTCGGCAATGCTCAGCGCGGCGTAGGCCTTCTTCATCTCGTCGCCGCTGCCGCTTACGATCGCCTTGAGCATCGCCGCGATCCCGGCGCTGTGGCCCGGGTTGATCTTCTCGGTGTATTCGGGAACAGTGGGCGCGTTGAGCGCCGCCTTGATCCGGTCCCCGTCGGCCCCGGCAATCTTCGCGACGAGGCCCTGGATGAGCGTCGAGCGCACCGCCTCCAGCCGTTCGCCGACAGGCAGCGCGTCGATGAACAGGACGATGTCGTCAGTACCGGCCGCGCCGGGTGCGGCCGAAGAGCGTCCGGTCAGCTGCTGCCACAGCCGGTGCAGGCGAATGGAGTTGGTCAGGTTGTAGCCCAGTGGGCCGTTGAGCGCGTCGACCTGCTGCTTGAACAGGTTGGGTCCAGGTCCGGCAGCGAAGTAGGAGGAGTGGAAATTGGAGTAGCCGGAATTGGGATCACCCGCCGTACCGACCAGCTGCTCTCGGATGGCCTTCGCCCGCTCTGCGCCGGCCTTGGATCCCGCCATGCTCTTGTATTGGATCCAGTAGGCGCGGAACTCGTCCGCGTAGCGATCGAAGCTCGAGGCGTTGACGTCGGTGAGGGGCAGCTCGCCATACTGCTTGACCAGCCAGTGACTCACCTCGTGCGTGACGACGCCGGCCATTTCGTCCATCGACAAGGGCTTGCCCGCCGCGTCGTGCCCGCGCACGTACATCGTCGTCCCGGTTAGCGTTCCGATCATCGTTGGCTCGTGGAACACGACGTTACTCATCGTCACTCCGGTGAAGAACGCGTCGTGGGAACGCGCGGTCACCCACGCGGGTAGCCCGGGCTTGGCCACCTGGACCGCCGAATCCGAGCGCTTGGTGATGGCGTCCATTGTCAGCAGTGGCGTGACGCCAGTGAACAGGTCGGCGGTATTGCGTACCACCTGATCAGTGTGGGTGACCATGTACGGCAGCAGCTGTGTGATCAGCCGCGTCCTGGTGGCCTGCGCGGTCGCCTGGGCAGTCGCAGGTGTGCTCCAGTCCGGGCCTGTGTTCGTCGGGGCGACGGTCGCGCCCGGTGAGGCGACGGTCCCGGCCTGACGAGCGAGAGCCCGCTGGACGGCGGCGTTGCCGGCGGCCCGCTGAAGCGCGAGCACCGTCTCGGCCTGCACGTCCCCGTGCTCCAGTCGTGCCAGGGCCTCGGCGCCCTGTGCCGTATCGGGGGTGAGCGGGCACCGCGCGGTGGTCAGCTGGCTCGGCGCAGCGGCCTCTGTGTCGCGTGTTGCCTTGGCGGTCACCGCTCACCGCCGATACGGACGCCGTCGAACACGCTCTTCAGAGCCTCGCGCACGCCGACAGGGGCGTCAGCGACCACCGAGTAGCCGACGCGCACCAACTGCTCGCCGTCGGCGACAAACAGGAACTCGTTGCACGACGACACGTCCTCGTCCCCGACGTGGCGCGCGCCGTGCGCCGCATCATCAAGCACCACTCGTGAGGTGTGACGACGAGTCCGGTAGCGCGTGCGCCGGACCGGAATTCCGCCCCGCATCGTCTCCTCGTCGTACTCGACCTCGACGTCCTCCGCGCTCGCGCGCTCGGCCGCCAGGAGCTCATCGGCTCCGCCATCGTCGGGCGAACCACTGACGATCGTGAACGCACCGGCGTCTGGGTCCGGCGACCAGCGGGCGACGCCCTCTCGCTGCTCAAGCACCTGGCCCGGAGGAAGCCTCACGCGAACGACCCCGCCCGCCCACTGCACTGGCTCCCCGGCAGTCATGTCGGATGATCAAAACACGACGTGCCGGGCAATACAAGACAGTATTGGGCAAGGAGCTCGGTACCCGTTACCGGACCGCGCTACCGCGGCGCTGGCGCGTCCACCTCCTCGATCAGCTGCGTTGGCTCCTCGGCCGAGCGCTGAGACTGGGAATTGATCCGCGCTCCGACCGGTGGGGCAATCGGACCGTGCAGGAGTGGATCGTCGGTGCTGACCATCCACTCGTGGAGGCGGTCCCGCAGCTCGGCGAGCACATCTGCGTAATCGGGGTTCTCGATCAGATTGCGACCTTCACCTGGATTGAAGAAGAGGTCATGGAGCGACTCGCGGGCGACGGTGCGCGTTGCCCAGCCACGCTCGAGGTAGGCGTTCTTGCTCGGGCTGTCGTCGCAGTTGGGCAGTACCGGGTACGGGTAATCGTCGAACCGCCGGACGTACTTGTAGCGCTCGGTGCGGATCGCACGTTGGGGCTCGTATGCGGCGTGGTAGGTGAGCTCGGAGAAGATCGCCGAGCGGAGGCCGGGTTCCTCCTCGCTGGCGACGAGCGTCAGCAGCGAATGTCCACGCGCCCACACTGGCGTCGGCACGCCGGCCGACTCGCAGACTGTCGGAAAGATGTCGAGGTGGGACACGATCTCATCGAACGCGCGCCCACCCGTGAATCCCGGGCCGCGGATGATCAACGCGACACCGATCCCTCGATCGAGCAGGCTCGCCTTGGCTGTCGGAAAGGCAAGCCCGTGGTCCGTCGTGAAGATCACCAGCGTGCGCTCATCGAGCCGGGTCTCCTGAAGCGCGTTGAGGACTGCACCAACGCCATGGTCGAGCGAGCGAGCGCTCGCCTTGTAGGCGGCGATGTCCTCGCGGATCTCGGGCGTGTCGGGGAGAAATGGAGGCGGGAGCGAGTAGACGCGATCCCGAACCGAGCTCGGCTCGAAGAAGCTGCGATGGGTCTCGAAGAAACCGACTGACATGAAGAACGGCTCGGGGATGTCGCCGCGCAGCGCCTCGATCGCCGCCGGGCCGACCGAGTGCACTCGGGTGTCGGGGATCTCGTGTACGACGTCGTACCCGAGCATGCCCGGATCGGCGGCGATGTGCTGCTCGCCGATCAGCTCGGAGTGGTAACCATGGGCCATCAGCACGCGGACCAGCTGATGGTCGTAGTCATTGAGCGAGAATCCGCGGTGGGCGAGCCCCATCATCCCGTTCGTGTGGCAGTACTCGCCGGTCAGGAGCGCGGCGCGGCTGCCCGAGCACGATGGAGCCGCGCAGAAGGCGTTGCGAAACATGATCCCCTGATCGGCCAACCATTGGATGTTGGGCGTGGGGATCGCGTGGCCGTAGGGCTGCACATACCGGCCCGTGTCGTGGGAGTGGATGTAGAGGATGTTGGGCGGCATCAACGAGTCAGACGGACGGCGGCATCCCGATGGTAAGCGGAATACCACTCGTCGTTCAGCCCGTCCGACTGCTGGGCCATGCCCGCGTCCGGTTTCCAGCCCGCCGGCATGTCGATCCTGATTTCCGCCAGAACCCGCGCCACGGCAGCGGCTGGGTCGGGGTCGACATCGTCCTCGTAGATCAGCTCGAGCGGCTCGATTAGGGAGTGGAGGAAGAAGCGCCGCCACCCCTCGTCGTCGGCGCTCAGGCGACGGCGCAGGTGCTCGATGCCCCTGAAGCTGTAGGACAGAGTTGGCCCCAGGTCGTCCGGTGCTGGGTGCTCCTGGCGCCAGATGCGAGTCTGAAGCGCTCGCCACAGGCTGATCGCCTGGCGGACCTTGTCGCGCCGGCGCATCCACACGTAGCTCGGATGCCCAAACAGCCGCTCCAGTAGGTCCGATCCAGCGAGGCCGGCGAACTCCGGCAGGGCTACCGCGTGTTGCTCGAGGTCGGGCAACTGATTCCACATCAGCTTGGTCGCGAACACCCCGTTGTCGGTCGTCCCCAGTCGAAACGTACGCTCCAGGTGCGCCTCCCATCCATCGAGCGCTCGTAGGTCGGAGTACTCCGGGGCATCGGTCGGGCATGCGTTATCGCGGATCCCGGCTCCGGTCCGCTCCAGCCCGGCCAGGAAATAGCCGGGGTGGGGCGGTGACCCGGTCTCGGCGCGCGCCTCGAAATACTCCTGAGGGTTCCCCGCCACCAAAGTGCTCGCCAAGAGCTTGCAGAGATATGTGCTTCCGCTGCGCTGGGTAGAACACACAATGTAAGCACGACTGACGTGAATCACGAGAGGTTCGGTCCCCGCTCCTCGAACCAATTTGACTGAGCTAGTTGACTTAGATGATTATCGCATCCGTTCAGGGACGTCCCACATTACCTTGCTTTCTAGATCTACTTAGTGGAGTTGTGCGAGGCGCAGTGTTTCGAGGCAGTTCGAATTGCACCGTGATCCAGCGTGATGAGCTCTCGCTATGGTCGATCGCGCGCTACCGGCAGGAACGGCGGATAGAGACGTGAGCGTCACGGCGCGGCGCGTCTCGCAGCTGCGCGCCCTCGAGGCCGAGGCCGTATTCGTCATGCGCGAGGTCGTGGCCGAGCTCTCGAGGCCGGTGCTGCTGTTCAGCGGCGGCAAGGACTCGAGTGCCGCTGCTGCGGGTCGCCGAGAAGGCCTTCCGCCCTCTGCCGCTCCCGTTTCCGGTGCTGCACGTCGACACCGGTCACAACTTCCCCGAGGTGATCGCGCTTCCGCGACCGGCGCGTCGTCGAGGCCGGCCACCGGTTGATCGTCGCCTCGGTGCAAGCCTCGATCGATACCGGGCGCGTCACGGAGGACAGCGCCGGGAGCCTCGCGCAACCGGCTGCAGACGGTGACATTGCTCGATTCGCTGGAGGAGCACGGATTCGACGCAGCGTTCGGCGGAGCCAGGCGCGATGAAGAGCGGGCGCGGGCCAAAGAGCGGGTGCTGTCGTTCCGCGACGAGTTCGGACAGTGGGAGCCACGGGCACAACGTGCCGAGCCGTGGACGCTCTACAACGCTCGCATTCGGCGCGGTGAGCACATTCGCGTTTTCCCGCTGAGTAACTGGACCGAGCTTGATGTATGGCGCTACATCGAGGGCGAGAAGCTCGAGCTTCCTTCGATTTACTTCGCCCACCGCCGGCGAGTGCTCGACCGCGACGGGATCCTGCTCGCCGAATCGGAGTGGATCAGGCCGCGAGCGAATGAGCACCTCGAGGAGGCGCTGCGTTCGGTATCGCACGGTCGGCGACCTGACTGTCACCGGAGCGGTGCGGTCCGAGGCCGCCGACATCGCCACGGTAATCGCAGAGACGGAGGCAGCGACGGTCTCCGAGCGGGGCGAGACGAGGGCGGATGATCGCACCTCGGAGGCGGCCATGGAGGACCGAAAGCGGGAGGGATACTTCTGATGCTCGCCGCTGGGCTCACCGGCCAACGGGAGTTGCTGCGGCTGGCCACGGCCGGATCGGTTGACGACGGCAAGAGCACCCTGATCGGTCGGCTGCTGCTGGACACGGGATCGTTGCTCGCGGACCACCTCGACGATGTATCGCGAGGTGGCGGCCTGGATCTCGCCGCCGTGACCGACGGCCTACGTGCGGAGCGCGAGCAGGGCATCACGATCGACGTCGCGTACCGGTTCTTCTCTACCTCGACGCGATCCTTCATCCTCGCCGACACCCCGGGGCACGAGCGCTACACGCGCAACATGTTCACCGGTGCGTCGACCGCTGATGTCGCGCTGGTGCTGATCGACGCACGTAGCGGGGTGGTCACCCAAACCCGCAGGCACGCGCACATCGCCGCACTGCTGGGAATCGAGCACATCGTCGTATGCGTCAACAAGATGGATCTCGTGGCCTGGGACCAGCGGCGGTTCGAGGAGATCGAGCATCGAGGTCCCGAGACCTGGTCCGGCGCCTCGAGATACCGGATCTGCCTCGTCGTTCCGATCAGCGCTCTGCACGGCGACAACGTCGCGCTCCGCTCCAATCACACGCTCGTTCTACGACGGTCCGACGCTGCTCGAGCATCTTGAGGAGATCGACGTTCAGGCCGACCGCGACCTGACGCGACTGCGGGTTCCCATTCAATGGGTAGGCCGATCGCACGTGGACGGCGAGCGGCTGTACATGGGACGGATCGTCGCCGGGACGCTCGAGGTCGGCGATGAGGTGGTCGTGCTGCCCTTCCGGCGTCTCAACGACGATTTCCCAACTCGACACGCTCGAAGACGACGTCTGTTCCGCCGTTCCGCCGATGTCGGTCACGTTCGCGCTCGCGGACCGTCTCGATGTTGGACGCGGGGATTTGCTCGTCGCGCCCGACGATCAGCCGACAAGTGCCCGCGAGCTTGACTGCACCTCTGCTGGATGAGCGATGAGCCGCTCCACCCAGGCCGGCGCTACGCGCTCAAGCACACCACGCGCACGGTTCGCGCCACAGTGCAATCGATCATCGGAACGGACGGACCCGGAGACGCTCGAGCGCCAGCTCGACCCGACGTCGCTTGTGCTCAACGACATCGGACGGGTCACGCTGCGCACGAACTCGGTGGTTGTCGCCGACCCGTACGCGTTCAATCGGGTGACCGGCGCGTTTATCTTGATCGACGAGGGCAGCAACGACACGGTGGCGGCGGGAACGATCCGGACTGCACGCGCGGTCGAGCCCGGGCGCGAGCGTCGCCGCGACGTAACTTGGCACTCGTCCGCACTCGACCGAGACGAGCGCTGGCTGGCGATCGACCAACGCGGAGCGACGGTTCTGCTGACGGGGTTGTCGGCCTCGGGAAAGTCGACAATCGCGGTCGAGCTCGAGCGCCGACTCGTCGACAGCGGCCAGTCGGCCTACCTGCTCGACGGTGACAACATCCGACACGGCCTGTCGGAGGATCTCGGGTTCTCGTCGGGCGACCGTTCGGAGCACATCCGTCGGGTCGGCCAGGTCGCGAGACTGATGGCGGACTCCGGAACGATCGCGGTCGTCTCGCTGATCTCGCCGTTGGCGGCCGATCGCGCGCACCTGCGCAAGGCACACGAAGAGGCCAACCTATCGTTCGTCGAGGTGTTCGTCGACACGTCGGTGGAGGAATGCGAGCGCCGAGATCCCAAGGGGCTGTATGCACGCGCTCGGGCGGGCGAGATCAAAGGCTTCACCGGGATCGATGCTCCCTACGAGCCGCCCGAGCACCCTGAGATCCGCGTTGACACCTCAACGACCGGCGTTGAGCAGGCGGTCTCCCAAATCGTCGAGCTACTCCGAACCCGCCCACGGGTGCTGGCGAAGGGGGCGACCATGAGGATCTCCGCCAAGGCGGACTTCGCAGTGCGCGCCGCGATCGAGCTGGCCGCCGCGCCCGACGGCAACGCCGTACCTCCGGAACGAATCGCCACCTCGCAGGGCGTGCCGCTGAACTTCCTGGAGAACATCCTGTCGGATTTGCGGATTGCGGGAATCGTCCGCAGCCAGCGTGGCGCCGACGGCGGGTACCGCCTGGCCAGGGAGCCGGAGCGCATATCGATTGCCGACATCATCCGTGCAGTCGAGGGTCCCCTCGCCACCGTCCGCGGCGGCAGGCCTGAGGACGCCGAGTATCCAGGTCCGGCCAGCCAGCTTCCGCGAGTGTGGATTGCCGTCCGTAAGAACCTCCGCAGCGTCGTCGAGCAGGTGACAGTCGCGGACGTCGCCGCGGCAGACCTTCCCGAATCGATCAACGCGCTTGCCGACGACCCGGAGGCGTGGGTGACCCGCTAAGCGCAACGCGCCACGTTCCGCGGTCGTCAGCGCGCAGTCGCCGGTGCCCCCATGCCCCGGCTATGCCGGCATCACGACCTTGTCGTCGACGGCGAGCTCGAGCGTGTCGATCACCCGGAGCACCAGGTCGAAATTGCGCTCGGGCGTCAACGGACAAGCCAGGATCACCTTTACCTTCTTGTCCGGTGCGATCACGAACAGGTTGCGGACGGTCTCATGGAAGACCGGTGTCCGGCCTGCCAGACCCTCGATGCCGTCGATCGGAAGCATCCCGTAGAGCTTCGAGACGTTGAGGTCGATGTCAGCGATGATCGGATAGCTGGGCGGAGTGCCCTGCGTCTTCTCGACCTCACGCCACCAGTCCTCGCGCGTCCGGACGGGATCGCAGGACAGGCCAATGATCCTCACTCTCCGGCGATCGAACTCCGCCTTGATCGACTCCATGCTCCCGAACTCCAAATTGACCATCGGCGTGCGGTCTTTGGGGTGAGAGAACAGCACCGCCCACGACTCGCCGAGCCAGTCGTGGAAATGGATCCTGCCCTCCGTGGTGTCGGCACGGAAGTCCGGGGCGATGTCCCCAATCTTTACGCTCATCTTTGCCCTCAGGTCGCTGCGGACGATTGCGCGGCGGTCAGGAGACCTCGCGCAGCCGGCCCGTCTCGACGTCGTAGATGAACCCGCGCACCGAATCCTTACGCGGGATGAACGGCGAAGCTTTGATCCGCGCCATCGACTGGCGCACGTCGCCCTCGAGATCCGAGAATGCCTCGGCGGCCCACTCCGGTTTGATCCCGGTCTCCTGCTGGATGGCATTTCTAAACTCGTCGTCACTGAATGTCAGCATCCCGCAGTCGGTGTGGTGGATCAGGATGATCTCCTCGGTTCCGAGCAGCCGCTGCGAGATCGCCAGCGAGCGGATCTCATCGGCGGTGACCACGCCCCCCGCGTTGCGAATCACGTGCGCATCTCCTTCGGTTAGCCCGAGCGCGCCGTAGACGTTCAGTCGCGCGTCCATGCAGGCGACGATGGCGACCCTCTTGCCGGGCGGGAGCGGCAACTCGCGCTTGTCGAACGAGGCGACGTAGGCCTCGTTGGCCTTGAGCAGTTCGTCTGTTGCAGTCATCAGCTCCTCCTCCTCGATCGGGACCGCGCGGCTGGCGCGCCGCGGCTCGGGCCCATGACCCGCTCGCACTGGGCCGGTCGAACTACTCTACTAAAACAGTGCGATTTGTGGGAAAGCTGATTCGGCAAAGGGATATTTCGGTCTCGGACGCATCGCGGGCACAGGGAAAGCCTTGGCTTGTCGTTTGCCGCGTGAACCGTTTGCGGCGCGAGCAGGGTCTTTAGCAGTGAATTCTGTATCCCTCTGAAAGGACGCCCATGACCCACCTAAATACTGACCCTCGCGCGGGATCGGCAAGCCCCGACGACGCGCAGCGCGCGACTTTCGCCGCCGGCTGCTTCTGGGGTGTCGAGGCTGCGTTCCGCGAGCTCGACGGCGTGCTAGACGTGACCGTCGGCTACACCGGCGGCACGACCCCTGATCCGACCTACGAGCAGGTGTGTGGCGGTGCCACCGGCCATGCCGAGGCTGTCGAGGTGATCTTCGACCCGGCCATCGTGAGCTACCGGCAATTGCTCGACACCTTCTGGCACATCCACAATCCGACGACCCTGAACCGGCAGGGTTGGGATCTCGGTAGCCAGTACCGCTCCGCAATCTTCTTCCACGATCCCGAGCAGCAGAGCCTCGCCCAGGCCACCCTTGCGTTCGAGCAGCAGTCGCTTGTCAAGCCGATCGTGACCGAGATCGTCCCGGCAACGATCTTCCATCGCGCCGAGGAGTATCACCAGCGCTACTTCGAGCGCTCCGGCTACGCGACCTGCGGCGTCACGATCGAGGTGCCCTCGACCCGCTGAGGGCTGGTCGGTCACGGCCAGTGCTCGTGCTCGAGCCGTAGGTACGGCTCGAGCAGGGCGCGGAGCTGCAATCGCCCCCGATGTAAGCGGCTCTTGAACGCCGCTTGCCTGATCCCGGCTACCGCCGCCGCCTCCGCGGTTGAGAGGCCTTCGAGGTCGCGCAGGACGACCGCGGCTCGCAGGTCCGCGGGCAGTTGTGCGAGCGCGCGCTGCAGCATCTGTTCGAACTCGTGGTCAAGTGCGCGGGCCTGAGGGCCCGCGCCAATCGCGTCTGGTAATGCGGCAATCGCGTCCTCGTCGGCGGGCCGGCCGGATGCAGTTGGCGGCGGGCGCCGGCCCAGCCGGCGCTGGGCCTCGTTGAACGCGATCCGGTAGAGCCAGGTTGAGAACCGGGATCGCTCCTCGAACCCCGCGAGGCCCCGCCAGACGCGGAGGAACACCTCCTGCGCGACCTCGTCGGCCTCCTGGGAGTCAAGTCCGAACCTCCTGAGCGCGCCGTAGACACGGGCTGAGTGCTCGGTCACGAGCTGGGCAAAGGCACTCTCGTCCCCGGCACGGGAGCGTGCGATGAGGGCGCGCTCCTCGGCTGAATCAGCGGTCGACCGGCTCATGCAGCCGTCGCAGGACGGCGGTGGCGATAGCCGGGGCGTCGGCGAGCGGTTCGGGACGCGGCGCCCCGTGCAGCAGCGCGAGCATCCGTCGCAGCTCGTCGAGGACGCTCCGGCAGTCGACGCACACCGCCGTGTGACGTTCCAGCCGCGCCCGAGCGCCAGCCGACAGGTCGGACTCGAGGTACGCGGACATGCGGGCAGGCGTCCACCGGTGGTCGCGCCGAAAGCGCAGTTCTTGCCAGAAAGTGCTCACCGCGCGTATGACCTCGTCATCGGCGCAAAAGGTTCGCAGACTGGTGCTGGATGAACCGTTTGGGCCGCCGACCGGGTCAAAACGGGTACATGGACCCTTGAAAGGAACACGATGACCAATCGAATCGAAAAGACCGACGAGCAGTGGCGCCAGGAGCTGACGCCCAGCGAGTACAAGGTGCTCCGCCAGAAGGGAACCGAGCGACCGTTCACCGGCGACTACGTCCACACCAAGGCGGACGGCATCTACCGCTGCGCGGCCTGCGACGCAGAGCTGTTCTCCTCAGACACCAAGTTCGACTCCGGCACCGGATGGCCGAGCTTCACCGATCCGGCCAACCGCGCCAACGTCGAACTGCACGAGGACAAGAGCCTGTTCATGCGCCGCACCGAGGTGACCTGTGCCGCCTGTGGCGGACACCTCGGACACGTCTTCAACGACGGCCCAGGCGGCTGCGACCGCTACTGCATCAACTCCGTCGCCCTCAGGCTCGACCAGCAGCCGGTCGAATAGCCGCTGTCACGGTGGTCCTACCGACAAGGCAGATCCCATAGGCTGACGGGATGGACGACATTGTTGAGGCACTCGGCCGCTATGACTCCCCGACGTTGGCGAACGCGATCGAGACGTTCGATTTGCATTCGCGCGACGTCGGGTTTGCCGACAGCCGGATCCGGTGCATGTTCCCGGAGCTCGGTCGTATGGTGGGGTTTGCCGCCACCGCGACGATCGTGGCACGCGGCGCGCCCAGTTCGGATTGGACGGGTGCGGGCAACGAGGGGCTCTATGCCCATGCGCGTACGATCCGGGCCCCGCGCGTTGTGGTCGTGAAGGACCTCGATGATCCGCCCGTGCACGGCTCGCTGTGGGGAGAGGTGCACGCGACGATCTTTGGCGCACTCGGGTGCGTGGGTTGCGTGACAGACGGCGCGGTTCGTGACCTGGATGAGGCACGGTCGATGAGATTTCATTTCTTTGCTTCGGGCCCGGCGGTCTCGCACGCGTACGTCCGGGTCGAGACTGTTGGCGAGCCGATCGAGATAGGAGGGCTGCTTGTCGCGCCCGGAGATCTGCTGCACGCCGACCAGCACGGTGTACTCAAGATCCCTCTCCAGATCGCGGCAGAACTACCCGCGGCCGCAGATCGGGTGATCGAGTCTGAGCAGAAGCTGCTGCGATGGGTGCGCTCAGACGATTTCGATCCCGACCGCCTAGCCGAGATGCGTGCCCGGCACTGAAAGCTGCCGCCTGACATCGGAGCGCGGGACGGAGCGATGGAGCCCCAGGCGGACCGGGCGGCACTCGAACGAGCTGCCGAAGCAGGAGACGTCGACGCGATGTACAGCCTCGGTGTCCTGCTCGTGAAGTACGAGCCCGACGTGGGGCGCCGCTGGTACGAGCGGGCCGCGCAAGCCGGTCACACGCCGGCAATGAATAACCTCGGCACTCTCGTTGCGAAGGAGGATCCGGAGGCGGCGCGTCGCTTGTATGAGCGTTCGGCTGAGGCAGGAAATCCGGCCGCGATGGTCAACCTGGGCGTGCTGCTATCGCGGAGTGGCGATGTTGTCGCAGCTCGCGCCTTGTACGAACGAGCCGCCGGGCTGGGCGATCGCCACGCGAAGCGGATCCTGCGGTGGCGGTGGATCGTAGGGCTGCGGCGTTAGCGCCGCGAGCCGGCTTGACTCGCTCGCGCAAATCGTGTTCAGACTGCAGACCACGGCGAAACCAATCGCTTGCCCACGCCCGGAAACGGCATCGCGAGCCGAAACCCGCGGGTGATTTCAGGCGCAGAGGGATCATCTGGATCGGGTGATGCTCGAGGAAGCTAGGTCTGGGAGTCTCGACCAGCAGATCGATATAGGCGACGGTCCGGGGTTGAATCGAGGTTGGCATGAGCAAATTGTTCAACGGTGTAATCGACGTTGATATTCGTGATTCGAAGCCCGACTGGTCGCCGTTCGAGCCACCGCGGGCACCAGACGGGGCGCCAAGCGTGGTGTACGTCGTACTGGACGACGTCGGATTCTCCGCGATCGGGTGCTATGGCGGGCCGGTAGAGACGCCCAACATCGATCGGATCGCCGCGCGGGGTGTGCGGTACACGCAGTGGCATACCACGGCGCTGTGTTCTCCGACGCGGTCTTGCCTGCTGACCGGTCGCAATCACACACGCAACAGCATGGCGTGCATCACCGAGGCGGCGATCGGGTTTCCGAATGCGAGCGGAACGATCCCGCCCGAGAATGGGATGTTGCCCGAGATCCTGGGAGAGCAGGGCTGGAACACCTACATGGTGGGAAAGTGGCACCTGTGCCCGACCGACGAGATGCATTTGGCCTCCACACGGCGCAACTGGCCAGGGGGCCGCGGATTCGAGCGCTGGTACGGATTCCTGGGCGCCGAAACCGATCAGTGGCATCCGGACCTGATCTATGACAACCACCCGGTCGAGCCGCCCTGCCAGCCGGAGGACGGCTATCACCTCAGCGAGGACTTGACCGACAAGGCGCTCGAGTTCATCAAGGACGCCAAGGCCGTTGCGCCAGACAAACCGTTTTTCCTGTACTACGCACCCGGGGCATGTCACGCGCCGCACCAGGCGCCGCGCGAGTGGATCGATAAATATCGAGGCCGCTTCGACGCCGGCTACGAGGCGATGCGCGAGCAGACGCTCGCCCGCCAGAAGCAGCTCGGCCTCGTCGACGAGGCCACAGAGTTGCCGCCAATCAACCCGCTCGGCACCCCGCAGACACGCAGCGGTCCTGACGGCCAACCGTTCCCCGCGGTTGACACCACCCGGCCATGGGACTCGCTATCGGACGACGAGAAGCGGCTGTTCTCACGGATGGCGGAGGTATACGCGGGCTTCCTTGCCCACGTCGACGATCAGATCGGCCGACTGCTCGCGTACCTGGAGGACACTGATCAGCTCGACAACACGGTGATCGTCCTGGTTTCGGACAACGGTGCCAGCGGCGAGGGCGGGCCGAACGGCTCGGTTAACGAAAACAAGTTCTTCAACGGAGTCCCCGACAACATCGAGGAGAACCTGGCGCTGCTCGACGACCTCGGGAGCGAAAAGACCTACAACCACTACCCGAACGGCTGGGCGATGGCGTTCAACACCCCGTTCAAGATGTGGAAGCGTTACGAGCTCAACGGCGGAACCAGCGACCCGTGCATCATCTCGTGGCCGAAGGTGATTACCGCGACCGGGCAGATCCGCCACCAATACCACCACGCAATCGACATCGTCCCGACGGTCCTCGACTGTCTCGGTGCGCAACCCCCCGAGACGATCAAGGGACACGTCCAGAGCGCGTTTGACGGCATCAGCATGCGCTACAGCTTCGATGACGCCGACGCTCCGGGCCGACGGAACACACAGTTCTACTCGATGCTCGGCTCACGGGCGATCTGGCACGACGGCTGGAAGGCAGTCAGCACCCACCCCACCATCAGCGGCTGGAGTCACTTCAACGACGACACCTGGGAGCTCTACCGCGTCGAGGACGATCGAGCCGAACTCCACGACCTCGCTGCCGAACACCCGGACAAGGTGCGAGAGCTCATCAACCTATGGTTCGCGGAGGCCGGCGCTAACGGCGCGTTCCCACTGGACGACCGCTCTGCGATCGAGATCCTCAACACCCCCAGACCTCAGCTCACCACCCCGCGCAGCCGCTACCTCTATTACCCAAACGTAGCCGGCGTCCCGGAGGCACAGGCCGTCAACATCCGCAACCGTGACTACATCGTCGGCGCGGTAGTGGACCTTCCCGGCCCGACCGCGAGCGGCGTCCTGTTCTCGCAGGGCTCACATTTCGGCGGTCACGCCTTATATCTCAGAGACAACCGACTGCATTACGTCTACAACTTCGTCGGCCAGCTTGAGCAACGGATCGTCGCCACCGAAGACATCCCGACCGGCGAGGGCTTGATCCTGTCGGCATCGTTCGTCAAGGACGGCGAAGACCCACCCGGCGTCTCCACCGGGCTGCTCTCCCTCTTGCACGGCGAGACCAAGGTCGGTGAGGGACGCATCAAAACCCAGCCTGGGACGTTCGGCCTGTCCGGGACAGACCTCACGATCGGTCGCGCCCCGAGCAATGTCACCGACCACTTCCCGGGCAAACGGCCCTGGCCGTTCACTGGAGGCACGATCAGGACAGTCGCGGTTGATGTGAGCGGCGAGCCGTATGTCGACCTAGAGCGTGCTGCCGCAGCGATGATCGCCCGTGAATAGTCATTTTCGAAGGCGCACGATTCGCCGAGGTGAGGCAGAGGGCCGGGTGTTCTGGGTCGGCGGGCTCGGTCTGCTACAGCCAGCGGCAAGGCGCCCAAGGCAGCCCTGGTGACCTCGGTCGACGTTGAGTTCGGTCTCACCGCGCTGGCGGCGGCGCTCTCGCCGACCACGCTGACGTTCAGCGTGCTGGCGCTCGTTCTCAGCGAACGTCCCGGCCGCACGGGACTATGGTTCTTCCTCGGCGCGTTCGGTCTGACGCTGATAATCGGAATCGTTGCCGCCGTCGTGCTCGGAAACGCTGCCGCTTCGCCCGGCAATTCCGGCGAGCCGAAGACGTGGGTCGCCATCGTGGACATCGTCGCCGGCGTGTTGTTGCTCGTCTACGTCGTGCGCGTGCTGCGACGCCCGCGCGATCCCAGGCGGATCGCCGGTGCGATCCAGCAGATGAGCAAGGTCTCGTCCTCGCCGGCGATCGCCATCGTCGGTGCCGGCGCGACGCTGGCCAACCCGGGCGGCTTCATCCCTATCGCCCTCAAAGACATCTCGCAGCTGAACCCGAGCGCGAGTGGGTACATCGTGCTCTGGTTGGCCTTCGCGGTCATATCGCTGCTGCCGCTGTTGATCGCGCTGATAGCTCTCGCCGTGTCACGGGATCGGGCCGTCGCAACGCTCCAGACGGCACGCACTTGGTTGGAGCGCAACGCGAGAACGCTCGCCGCGGTAATCGCCGTGCTGCTCGCCGCGGCGCTGCTGCGCAACGGGATCGTCGGGCTGACGAGCTAGCGCCGGCAGCCTCAAAACCCTCGCCGATCCGGTGGCAAGAGTGCCGGCCTTCATCGTTCGCGGCGGATCCTGGTGCGCGCTGGCCGCCGCGAAATCTGAGACTGCCAGGCCGCCGATGCTGGTTGCCGCAAGGACCGCCGCTGCAATCCAAGCGGTCGCGGTCGACGCTAGCCGCAGCGCGAGCCCGTCCGCCGCGAGGCGTGCCAACAGCCGGGCGCGGGAACGTCCGTCAAGCGCGATGAGGTCGTCGATCAGCGAGACGATCTCCGAGCCGTGATGCCTCCGGACCCGGCTCGGGTAGATCAGCAGGATGGCCCCGGCGAGGCGGTGCCTCATGCGCCACCCACGGCAATCCGTTCGAGCCCGAGGCTCGCGATCCGGGCGGATTCGGCGAGGCGCTCGGCCAGCGCAGCCCGGCCCGCCGGTGTGAGTCTGTATGGGTTGCGCCGGTCGTCGGCGGGTAGGCGCTGAACGTACCCGTCGGCTTCGAGTTTGGCCAGTGCCGCGTACAACGTCCCCGGCGATAGGGAAACACCCGAAAAGCTCTCGATGTCCTTGAGCAGCGCGTATCCGTGGCGATCGCCCCCGGCGAGGCTGGTCAGCACCAGGACGCTTCGTTCGGGTACGCGCATGGAAGCTCAGAGTACCCCGACTCTGTCGGGCGGCCAGTACGTGAAGAACGCCACGCCGATGATGTATCGCTGTGGAACAGGTCCCCAGTAGCGGCTGTCGTCGGAGTCCCCGCGGTTGTCACCCATCATGTAGTACTCGCCGGCCGGGATCCGGATCGATCCCGAGAACGTGCACTCGGCCGCCGCGCCACAGGCCTTTATGTACGCGTCCCGCTCCCGCTTGCCGTTGCGGATCACATGCCCGTTGACGATCCGCAGCACATCGCCCGGCAGCCCCACGACACGCTTGACGAAGGTCTGTTTTGACTGATTGGCGAGCGGCCGGTCACACGGCTCAGCGAGCGCAGCCCCAGCCGACGTGAACCCTTGCCGGACCGCGTCACACTGGCCTGAACTGAGGTCCGCACCGTGCGGCGGGTGAAAAACGACCACGTCCCCGATCCCGGGGTGTGTGTCTAACCGGTTGACCAGAATTCGCTGCCCGATCGCCAGCGTCGGCTGCATTGACCCGGTCGGCACCTTGTAGGGCTTGACCAGAAGCGCCTCGATCAGCAACGCGAGACCGATCGCAACAGCGACGGTCACTACCAGATCAATCAAAGACCGTAGACGCCGCGTATATGACTCGGTTTTCGTTATAACGATGTTCGAGGGTACCAGACCCTACGAAACCTACCTCGAGCGGGCGCCGTGAAGGACGGCCGACGGGCGACGGGCTGACTCCGGCTCTGGTCGCGATTGCCAACGAATTCGGGCTAATGCTTGATGAGCTGGAAATGGATCACCTTGCCGCTCCGATAGTCGGCGATCCAGAGTTGCCCATCTGAAACAACGACGGAGACGGGCTGGGTGAGCGGGAGATGGATGGGTTTGCCGATGACACGGTTAGTTCGCGGATCGATCTGCCACAACGCCGCAGTGCCCTTGATCGGCTGGAATGTGCGTGCCGAACGCGATCGTGGGTACGAGATCGCCCAGACGCGGCCTCCACCCGAGGAGATGCCGACGACGCGCGGCACGTCGATCCGGGCCAGCGTCCGTCCGGTGACGGGTTGACACGGACGATCGCTGCGTTATCAGACGCGGCGTTGGTTTGGACCCACAGCGACCCGAACCCGGTCGCGGGCGTTCCCGAGAACGGCTCGGTCGACACGCGGCGGGTCCGCAGATCGATTCGTGATACCGCCCGGTAGGTCCGCGACGGGGCGCGGTTGCCAACGACGACGGACGTGTTGTCGACCCATATCGATCCGAACGCGGACACGACTGTCTCGGGCCCTGACCCAACCGTGATTGGTGCCGCATCGGCTTGATTGGTTGTCGGGTTGACCGAGATGACATCGCCGCGGGGGCTGTTTGAGTCGCGGCTGACCCAGATCCTGCCGGCTGCAAACGCCACGCCACCACCGAGCGAGCCCAGCCGTCCGTTCTCAGTGACACCCGAGATGGATGTTCGCGACGAGTCGGTTGCTTGACGGGTCGATCCGGAGCAGCGCAGACGCGCCGGTCGGCGCCAGCCAGATGCTGCCGGCGCCAAACGCGAGACGGCGTTGACGCCGTTGGTGGGGATCGGGGTCCGCGCGATCGTCGAGCCATTGCGCAGGTTCAGCCTGACGACGCTGCTCGGAGTCGCGATCCAAAGTGAGTGCGCGTGAGTGAGCAGCGCCTGCGGGCTGCCGCCGACATCGACCGTACCGGCGGCGTAGAGCCCGACCGGTTTCGTCGGGCGATCGCGGCGGGAGATGATTTGCCGCCATCTTTCAGCGCCACCACCGCCCCGGCCACTGCGCACACCAGCACTGAGAGTGCGAGGTAGGTTCTCCGTCGGCGACGCTCCAGCTCCCATGCCTCTCCGAACAAAGCATCGAACAGGGATCTGTTGTGTCGCGAGGGAGCTGGGCCATCTACAACCATTGAAGCTAGTATTGTTGGTCTTATGACGCATGTCAATACCGAGACGGAACTACCGCTCGCCGCCGTCAGCCGGCTCGACCCAACCCCGCTACACGAACAAGTCGCCGCCGCGATCCGCCGCGCGATCAGCGATGGCGAAGCCGGTCCAGGCGACCGAATCCCTCAAGCGCGCGACCTCGCGACCGTCTTGGGCGTGAACCGCAACACCGTCCTGCGAGCGCTGCGACTGCTCCGCGACGAAGGCCTGCTCGAGATGGGCCGGGGACGCACCATCCGCGTAACCGGCACGCCCGAGCAAAGCGCAGTCATCGCCAGAACAAGAGACCTAATCGACTTCGCGCGTCACCGGGGCTACAGCCATGACGAGGTGATCGCGATCATCCACAACCTCGTCTAGGTAGAACCACGCGAGGTCGGAGACGTCGGCCGGTTCGCGCGTGTCCAGCTGCGAGCGGCCCAGGGCGAAGGCAAGGTTGAGCTCCCGCCGCCGATTTCGATGCTCGGATGCTGATCGATCGCTGGGCCGACTCGGAGACCTGAACCGGGCCCGCCGGCACTACAGCATCACCCTGCCACCGCTGACATCGAGCGTGACGCCGGTAAGCCACGCCGCCGACTCGGACACGAGGAACAGGGTCGCGAGGGCACAGTCCTCCGGCGTCCCAATCCGGCCGAGTGGTGACATCGCGGCCGTCGTCGCGACCGATTCGTCATCCATGATCCGCTCCATACGCTCCGACATCACCGTCGCGGGCGCCAGCGAGTTGGCGCGGATCCCGTAGCGCCCGAGCTCGAGGGCGATGTGCCTCGTGAACTGAACGACACCGGCTTTGGAAGCGGCATACGAGGCAGTCAACTGCTTGTCGAGCAGACGGCCACCGTTTG
The DNA here is from genome assembly GCA_963805095.1 of uncultured Solirubrobacterales bacterium. Lineage (GTDB taxonomy): Bacteria > Actinomycetota > Thermoleophilia > Solirubrobacterales > Solirubrobacteraceae > Palsa-465. The sequence goes on along the minus strand of CAWDSW010000002.1, from coordinate 160,124 downwards.
ACGCCATCGTCACGATGCTGCCTGAGCGACGCTCGATCATCGTGGGGAGAAACTCCTTGACGGTCAGGAAGGTCGACGTCAAGTTGGCCTCTAATACGCTGTTCCACTCGGCGAGCGTGATCTCGGTGATCGGCGTGAACGATTCGAAGCCGCCGGCGTATGCGAGCACGACATCGACGGGGCCGAGGTTCGATTCGACGCCCGCCCGCACCGCCCGCAGATCGGCCGCGCTCGTGCAGTCCCCGGCGATTCCGATCGCCGCGGCCCCGCCACCGATGAGCTCATCAACAAGGGTGTCGATCGGCCCTTGCGATCGCGCGTTCACCGCGACCCTGACGCGGTTGGCGGCGAGCAGCCGGCAGCACGCGGCACCGATTCCCTTGGAGCCCCCCGTCACGACCGCTACCTTACCCGCGAGATCCGGGTAGATCGGTACGAGCCGGGGAGCCTGACCGCTCACGACGACGGCAGCAGAACTTCCGGGTTGACCGCGTTTCTCGGCTGTCGGCCGGATAGGGCGTCAACCACCGAGTCGACCGTCCGACGTTGCAGCTCAATGACCGCCTCGGCCGAATAGAACGCCATGTGCGGCGTCACGACCGCCAGCGGATGCGTCCGCAGTGGGTGGTCGGACGGCAGCGGCTCGGTCTCGACGACGTCGAGGCCGACGCCGCCGAGCCGGCCGTTATCGAGGCCCCTGACGACCGCCTCTAGATCGACCAGACCCCCGCGCGAGGTATTGACGAGCACTGACCCGGGTGCCATCAAATTGATCTCCGCATCGCCGATCAGATGATGAGTTTCGGGCGTGAGCGGCGCGTGCATCGACACGAAGTCGGCCTCGCTGAGCGCGTCCTCGAGCGACGATGCCCGCGCGATCGTGTGGTCCCACGCGGTCACGTGGGGGTCGTAAGCGACAACCTCGATGCCGAACGCGGCCGCTCGCAGCGCCACCTGTCTGCCGATGCGACCAACGCCGATCAGCGCCAGGCGGCGGCCCTGGATTCGTCGCAGGCCCGAGCCCGGAACGGTCCAGCCACCGCTGCGGACCTCGAGCGCGGCACGCGCGACCCCGCGGCCGACCGACAGCAGCAGCGCAACCGCGTGGTCGGCGACCTCGCCGATGCAGTAATCCGGAACGTATGTGACGACGATACCGGCGCGGGTCGCCGCCGCCACATCGATGTTGTCGTAACCGATCCCGTATCTGGCGATCACGCGGCAACCGCCGCTTGCGGCCACCTCGATCAGCTCTTGCCCGACCCGGGCGTAGCACACAAGCATGCCCGCGACCTCGTCCGCCAGCCCGATCAGCGTCTCCGCATCGGGGGCCGGCGATCGCAGTAAGCTCAACCCGGCGCGGGCGAGCGCCTCCCGTTCGATGTCGTCGCTACCGAATTGCCGATCGGTGAGAAGGATCGTCGCGGTCATATACGGCTCCTTCGATCGGGCTCTCAGTCGCTGAGCAGCAGCGACTCGTCGAACGCCGTTCGGGTCAGCGACTCGCCGCCGACATCGGACACGACGATCGTGTCCTCGAGACGCACGCCACCCCCACCCCGCACGTTGGGCACCCATATCAGCGGCTCGATCGCCAGGGTCATCCCGGCCTCGAGTATCACCGTCGCGGCACCCGGGAGTTGTTCACCGACATACGGCGGCTCGTTCGCCCCCATGCCGACGCCATGGCCGATGAACAGCGACAGGAACCGGTCGCCAAAGCCGCGCTCCTCGCCAGCCGCGACCGCCGCGCGGGCGACGTCGAGATTGGTGTTGCCTGGTCGCATCGCGCCGCGCGCGGCGTCAAGCGAACGGTGGACGGCCGTGTAGATCTCCTGCTGGCGGCGAGACGGCTTCCCGCACGCCACCACCCGGCCCATGTCCGAAAAGTACCCGTTCCACATCGCACCGATGTCAATGAAGACGAGGTCTCCCTCGCGGATCACCTTGTCCGACGCGATCCGCTGCGGGGGCTCATGCGCTCGCCGGAGGCGACAAACGGCGTCGCCAAGTGTGCCATCTCGCCGCCGAGCCTGTAGAGCTCCGACATCGCCGCCGCAACCACCTCGTACTCCCTTACGCCCGGCGCCACCGCCCTGATCGCCGCCTCGGTGAGGGCCTCGGCGATCGTACTCGCCTCCTGCATGGCCGCCAGTTCGGCCCGGTCCTTGCGCATCCGCGCGGCTTGCATCACGGCGTCACCGTCGGAGAGGTGGACCTCGGGCAGCGTGCGACTGACCTCGGCGAGTTGGGCGAACGCGATCTCGTCGAGGCCGATACGAGCGGTGTCGAGCTCCAGGTCTCGAACCGCCGGGGCGATCGCGGCATCGTAGGCACCGGCGATCAGCCCCTGCGCTTCCATGATCGGAACGGGCCGCACATCCTCCACCCACGGCATCGTCACTCTGACGCGGTCGACCTCGCCGCCGGACAGGAAAAGGGTCATCTTGCCGTCGCGCCGGAGCAGGCAGCCGTTGAGGAGCGCGCTCTTGCCCTGGATGATCTGCGGCCGCAGACCGGATAGGAACCGGACGTTCTCGTCTTTCCACACCAGCACGGCGTCGAGCCCAGCCTGTTCCATCTGGTCGCGGGCACGGTTGACCCTCCGTCGCCGCAGCGAGTGCCAGTCGATCCGCTGCTCGTAATCGACGGCGGCTTGGCCCACGGCGTAGGTACCGAGATCGGACCGGTCAGCAGATAGCGTCAAGGTTCTATAGCCGGCCGGTAGCGTCGTAGATCGGAGCGACCAGCCGCTTGAAGCTCAGGCCCTCGAAATCCTCGAGAACCTCGAACGAATGCGGGACGTTCGGCGGGTGATAGCTCGCCTGGCCCGGGCGCACCTCGTAGGACTCCCCACCGACCGTCGCACGCGCAAGGCCACGAAGCACGTAGACGACTTGCTCCTCGGGGTGACTGTGCTCCTTGGCGCCGCCCCCCTTTTTGAAACTCAGTTTGGAGAGCTCGATCTCGACCCCGCGTAGCACCGGCCCGGTTGCGGTCGAGTATTGCTCTGTGACCTTGTTATCTGGATGGTTGTCAAATGTCACAAGGCTCATGTCAGTCTCCAGTAGTCGTTGTGAGCGCCTGGTTTCGGCACCGTGTCATACGCCCGATCCCAGCTCGCGACGGGCGTTCCATTCCCGGAGGAAGGCTTCCCGGCCAGCGGTCAGCAGCTCGGCCGGCGGTCGTTTCCATAGAGAATCCGGGAGGTCGGTGCCGTAGCGACCGTCATCAGAAAAGATCTCGAGGTCGTACCAACCGGTGAATCCACCCTCGTCGAGCGCTGCAAGCAGCGTCGGCAGGTCAATGATCCCGTCGCCCGGAAGGACACGGTCCATCCAACCTTGCGGCTTCTTCGGCAGGTCGCACACCTGTACCCCGCCGAAGTACCGTGCGTGAGTCCGCGTCAACTCCTCGATGTTCGGGGTGTCGAACAGGTGGTAAGTGTCATAAACGATGTCGATGTTGTCTGCTCCTACCTCGCCCAGCAGGTCGAGCGCCTCCGGAATCGTGCTCACGAGAGCTCGCCCGGGGAGCATGTCCACGCGCTGGGGCTCCAGCCCCAGGCGAAGGCCCGCGTCAGCAGCAACCGCGGCGACCTGTCCGAGGCCTTCGACGATCGCCGCCCGGGCCTGCTCCGGATCGCGGCCGTGAATCGCGCCCGTGATCACCACGATTGACGCAGGCTCGAACGGCGCGAGCCTGCGCACACTCCCGCACATCAGCTCGATCCGCTCCTCGAGGTCCTCCGGGCCGGGGAACACCGCGCCGCTGGTGGGCAACGGCGAGATGTTCACGGGCATGCAGATCGCCGCTTCTAATCCGCTGCGTCGAAACGCGCGAAGCTGATCCACCTCTTCCCCGCGCCGAAGCTTGTATTCGCAGATGCTGATTCCAGCGACGCCGAGCGCCGTGAGCGCGCGAAGATCCTCCTCGAACGTCGTGTCGGGAGTCGTGAACTGACAGATGGAGAACGGTGGGTCGCCCGTCATGTCGCATCTCCTCTAGCCGTCATATTCGAGCAGTACCCCGAGCGCCTGGTCCGGGTGTCGGTCGAGCAACTCGTAGGCGTCGGGCGCCTGCTCGAGCCCGAATCGGTGGGTGATCAGATTGGTGGTGTCAAGCCGCGCCAGGCGCTCCATCACGACCCCCATGCGGCGGGTCGTGTCCCAGCGAGGCTGAAGCCCGGATCCGACCATGGCGTTCTGGACGCTCACCACTCGCAGGCGCCGGATGTGGAACTCCGGTGAGAGCACCAGCGACACCGGCTTGGCGCCGTAATAGGCGAGCACCGCGACCGTTCCCTCTTTGCCGGTGCACTCGAGCGCGGTCTGCAGCGCGCGCTCCGATCCGCTCGCCTCGATGAAGATGTCCACGCCGCGTCCCTGCGTGTGATGCCGGATGGCCTCGGCCGCCTCACTCGGATCGACGACTTCGTCGGCGCCGATCCAAGCGGCCTGCCGCCGGCGGTTCTCGAGCGGATCGATCGCGATCAGTCGTGACGCCGTCGCCCTGGCGAGGTGAGCCGCAAACCCGCCGACGACCCCCAGGCCCGACACGGCGACGCAGTCTCCGTAACAACCGGGACATCGAGCATCGACGTGAGCGCGACCCCGAACAGATTGGCAAACACCGCCTGCTCGATCTTGAGCTCGTCCGGCACGGCGAACAGCAGGCGTCTCCCATATGGCGCGAGCCCGCCGCCGCCGACGGCTCCAGCCGCGATCGTGAACCTGCTCTGGTGTGGGTGATAGGCGAACACCCGCTGCCCAACGGAGAACCCCGAGTCCGGGCCCGCTTCCTCCACCTCCCCCACCACCTGGTAGGCAAACTTGATCGGGAACGGGTACTTGCCCGCGCTCGTCGGGATGTCCGTCTCGGCTCTGGAACGAGTCTGCCCGCGGTAGAGGATCATCTCTGTGCCGGCGCTGATCAATGAGGCGATGCCGCGAACCCGCGCCTCTCCTGCAGCGGGCTCGCCTACGACTTCGTCAAGCACTTCCGCTCGGCGTTCCGCCGTGAACCAGACGGCGCGCGCCGGGAGGGCGCCAGCCCCAGGCTCAGCCGCAAGAGTCGCAGGACTTCCGGGCGGCACCACTAGATGACTCGAGTGGCGACCCGGTGCCGCCAGAGGTGCACAGACAGATACGAGAGTTTGGAACCGGTCATCTACGCCGCGGACTTTCCGCCATCGACGGTGATGACCTGACCGGTGAGATGATGCGGTGCGTCGAGAATCAACCAGATTCCGACGGTGGCCACCTCGGTCGTTTCGCCCATTCGACCCTGGGGAATGTCGGCCAAGAGCTGTCGTTCGCCCTTCGACGGGTCGTCTGGATCGAGGCTAGCCATCATCGTGCGGATCATCCGAGTGTTCATCGCGCCCGGGCAGACGACGTTCGCCCGCACGGATTGCGTCGCATATTCGAGGGCGATCGAACGGGTCATCCCGACGATCGCGTGTTTGGAGCCGGAGTAGGCCGAGCAGTTCGCCTTGCCATGCGTCGCCTGATAGGACCCAACATTGACGATCGCCCCGCCGCCACGTGCGACCAGGTGCGGCAGCGCATATTTCATGAATAGCCAAGTTCCGCGGACGTTCACCCACATCACCGCGTCAAACTCCTCGACGGAAGTGACCTCGATCGACAAGAGCTTGCCCTCGAGCCCAGCAATGTTGTAAAGGCCGTCGACGCCGCCGAAGCGCCCGACGGTCTCGTTGACAACACGCTGAACATGCTCAGGTTCACCCACGTCTGCTGGAGCCGGGAGCAGCTGCCCCGGGACGTCGGGTGTCAGCTGATCGACGAGCGTCGCAAGCGCCTCCCCGTCTCGATCCACGCACGTGACGTTGACCCCGCGGGCAGCGAGCAACCTGACGGCGGTTGAACCAAGGCCACCGGCTGCGCCTGTCACGATCACGACTTTGCTGTCAGTGCTCATCTCGTTGCCCGTTCGGCAAGCTAGCGCCATGTCCCGCAGAGCGTCGGGTTGTGTCCCCTCAGGGAGACCGATACCGACCTATCCGGATCGGCCGTCGATCGGACTTGGATCACCCGACGTGCCGCGCCGCGGCAGCCAGCAGCCGGTCTCGCATCGCCAGGAGCTCGGAGCGAATTGACCCGAGATCGATTCCCTGCAACTGACCGCCGCGTTTGACCGTCCGGCCTGCGACGATCACGGTGTCAACATTCCCCGCGTGGGCGCCCGCGACGATCGCTGCAACCGGGTCGCCGACCGGGAACAGCTTGGATCCTCGGCGCGGATCAGGATTAGATCCGCCCGCTTGCCGGGCGTGAGCGATCCCACAACGGCCGATTGCCAGCACGCCCTGGCGCCTTCGATCGTGATCGCCGCGAGGGCATCGGCGCTGGTGAGCACTCCGGACTCGGCGGCCCAGGTGTCGACGGGTAGCCCGCTCGCGTGGATTGCCTGCGCCGCCCGCGAGCGGTCTGCCAGAAGTCCGATTCGCGCCTCATCGAACAGGTCTCCGCTCGCCGCCGAGACGGCGTCGGCGCCCAGCGCAACCGGCGTCCCGATCGACTTGAACCGGCCCAGCGGCGGGATCCCGAGCCCGAGCGCGAGCTCGGCCATGGGCGTCATGGTTACGGTCGCACCGGTGGCACCGATCTGGCTGATCTCCTCGTCGGTGATCGCGTTGCAGTGCACGAAGTTCATGTCTGGACCCAGCAAGCCAGCGTGCTGGAGTCGGGCGACTCCCTGCATCGGCGGTGGTCCCTGGGGAATCCCGACATGCATCGTCATCGGCATGCCCATCTCCCGCGCGGCCCGGATGTCCGACACGGTGTTCTCCCAGCTCGTCGCCTCGGGCCCCTGAAGCGCGAGCGCGATCGACACCCCACCCTTGCTGCTGGCGTCGCCGATCGTCGAAGCCAGCAGCCTTCTGGCGTCGTCCCATCGAGCCGGAGGCCGTGGTCCCAAGCAAGCTCGGCGAGTTTGCGCTGCATCGACACCCCGTACGCGAATACGGGGTTGATCGGCATTGACCTCAGTGCATCGACCGCAGCTGATGCGTGTTCCGGCGTGTTGACGATGTGACACCAGTCGAGAACTGAGGTGATCCCTGCGTCGAGGCACTCGGCAACGCCAGCGCGCGTAGCGGTGAACACATCGTCCGGTGAGTACCGCACCGCTAGCCGCGGCCACAGGTCTGCTCGCAACTCGCGATACGACTGGTCCATCGATCGCCCGCGCCAGGGCGTGTACCACAGATGGCGATGCGACTCGACGAGGCCCGGCAGCACCAGCATCGCGGTCGCGTCGATCCGCTCGCAGTCGTCGCACGCGATCACCGACTCGATCGCAGCCAGCGTTCCGTCCTCGATCAAGACGTCGCCGCGACGGGGCTCGCCGAACGTGCCGTCCTGGGAGACCACGGTGCCGTGCTCGATCAACAGTCTGCGCGTCATCGTCGCGGCAGGCGGCAGCCGCCCAGGCTACCGTCGCGAGTCAGGCCACACCTTCTGGAATGAACGGATGCTTTGTGAAGATCACCGGCCCGTCCTTGGTCACGAGCAGGTTCTCCTCGAGCCGCACGGTCTGCTCGAGCCCGGATGGCCCGCGAACGTCTCGCATGCGAAGTACATGTTCTCCTCGAGTTCGACCGGGTAGTCGAACGAGTAGGCACGCGAGATCCACATGCCCTCGTACAGCGACAGTCCGATCGAGTGGGCGAACTGCTGGAGCGTGACCGTCCCGAACTCGTCGTCGGCGTACCTCGGCAGCTGGCGGCCACGTCGGCCGTCGTGTTCCGGCCTTCATCTGCTCGATCGCCGCGTACATCGACTCGTAACACTCTTTATAGAGATCGTTCTCCTTCGGCGTCAGCTTCGCGTCGACCTTGAAGCAGCGGACGAAGTCAACGAAGTAGCCACCTGGTCCGACCGCGTTCTGGTCGATGATCACGAGGTCGCCCTGACGGATCACCTTATCGGTGTGCCAACGTCGATATGGACTCGTGTTGCCGCCCGACGCGACGATGATGTCGTAGACGAAATCAAAGCCGCTCTCGTACAGGTACTCGTTCACCTTGGCGGTGATCGTGCTCTCCTTGACGCCCGGCTTCAGCCACTCGTGCTCGATCTTCCAGAACGACGTATCGCCGTAGGCGCTCGAGATCTTCAGGCACTCGAGCTCGTCAGGCGTCTTCACCACCCTCGCGCCCGACATCGCCGGCCACGCGCTGACCATGTTCAGCTCGCGCGTTCTGGAATGCGGCCAGCGCGAGCGGATCGGCGATATCGATGCCGATGCGCTCGTTCTCGACACCGTTCTCCTGCAGGACCTCCACGACCGAGTGCGACCATCTTGTCGGCCATCATCTCCTCGGCCGTCTCTGCCCACTTCCAGGTGATCGCGGGCCGGATGTTGCCGTTCAACCATGGCGCATCGATCTTCGCGCACTCGAGGTCGGATCCGGCGGTCTCGAACAGCACCGGCTCACCGTCACGTGGTAGCACGCAGTATCGGATGAAGATGTTGTTCTTCCAGTTGCCCTGGAAGACGCTGGTGATGTACCGGACATTCTCGCCGACGAAGCAGACGACTGCCCCGAGGTCGTGCTTCTCCATCTTCATTCGGGCGCGGGCGAGCGATCTCGCCGCAGCGGTCGAAGTCGACGCGCGCCTGCCAGTCGGTGGCGGTGGTGCTGTAGACACGCCGCGGATCGTGCTCGTGGGGCTTCCCGATAAAGGTGAGATCCAGCCCTTTGCCAGGGGGGGTCAGCACATGAGTCGCCGTCTCGGCTTGAGACTCCATGGTCGTACTCCGTTTCGCTCTCTCACCTCAGCGTGCCGCACGCTCGGCGCGCTGCTTATCGCACCAAGCTATGGCCCGCTGGAGCGGCGCACAGCTTTTGAACTTCGGAAGAGACCGATATCTGCGGCCGGCGTCGCGTGGGGACTCAACGGTGTGGAACCACGGGCACCAGCAACCGCGAAGGATTCGACGGCCCGGTATGGATCGTCACAGCCCCCGCGAAGACGGAATCCGGACGGTCCGCCTGAACGTCGTGCTTGAACGGCCCGACGCCCGTCATCTCGAACCAGCCGAACCGCTCGACGGTCGAGCTGTACCGGTAGTCGACTCCCTGAATCGTCAGCGCCAGCGCATACCCGGCGGGCAGCCTGATCGAGGTGGGCCAGATCTCGATGTCCAGCTCGTAGACGTTCCCCGGCTCAAGCGGCTGAAGCTGGTCGTGGGTGTGGTAGGGCCGCCACGGCAGGCTGAGGCCGGGATCCAGCTTGCGGTGCGAGGCGCGCAGCCATCCGTGGGCCAGCGGCGTGTGTGGCTCGAGCGCTCCCGTGAAGGTCACCTCCTGGCCCGTCCGGGTCGAACGCGCGGACGATCAGGAACAGGTCGGCGTCCGTCGTCTCCGATGAGACGAATAGCTTGGCCGCGAGCGGTCCGGTGATCTCGATCTCCTCGTCGACCCCCCAGCTGAACGTGACGCCGTCCGCCTTTCCCTGGTAGGACGCAGGTCGCCGACGATGACGCCGGCTCAAGCGCGAGAGCGCCCGCCGGACGCGTCGAGATGGAAGCGTCGTCCATTCGGTCTCGCGGCAGCGGCCAAGCCTGCCTCCTCCCGGAGCTCGAAGCTGCCGTCCGGGTGGCGGATCGTTGAGTAGCACCGGCGCGGCTGCTTGTCCCAGCCGTTGTCGTCGCCCCTGAGGAAGTGGTCGAAGAACTGCTTCTGCAGTGTCCGTCCGTAATCGGTGTAGTAGTGCGTCCAGTGCTCGAGGCCGTGCAGCTCGAGCCACTTCTGCTGGGATTTGGCCTGCACGAATCCCTCGACGTTGCCCCGCAGGTGGAGCCCGTGGCCGCCCCAGTTGCCGCTGATAGCAGCGGCACCTCATCTTCGGCTGAGTCAGGGATGCGTCCCGTAGTAGTCGTCGATCGAGCGCATGATCGCGCGATCGTCCTGCCAGCAAGTCGACCCGGTTGTGGGCAAGCTCGTCGGCGCTAAGGCTCTCGTCTCCGGCGACTGGCTCGTCCGGTCTCTCGGTTGTGACGGCCTCGTGTTGACCAGCCCATGTTGGACGCTGGCCACCTGGTGGTCGTACCAGTTCGCCGGAGAAGCTGCAGAGCATTCCGCCGTGATGGGTCGAGCGTCCCGGTACCAATCGGCTGCATCCCTCCCACGGCACATCGCTGCCAGATGCGGCGGCTGACGGGCCGCGACCTGCCACTGATTGATCGCGTAGTACGAGATGCCCGCTCAGTCCGACCCGTCCGTTGCTCCAGTTCTGCGCCGCCGGCCCACTCGATGCATTCGTAGAAGTCCTGCGTCTCGCGCAGTGACCAGGGGTCGATCCTGCCCGGCGAGCTCCCGGCTCCACGCGAATCGACGCGGACGCACGCGTAGCCGTAGGGAACCCATTTCTCGGGATCAGGAGCTCCCAGGCCTGGTACCGGTTGCTCGATCCGGCGACCACGTCAGGGTGAGCCGCGCACATCAGTGCCACTGGTCGGGATAGCCGTCTTCGAAGTGCAGTCCCTTCGCGTAGGGGCCATAGCGTCAGGATCGCCGGATACCTGCCTGATCGCCGTCCGGGCGAAAGACGTCCGCCCGCAGGATCAGCCCGTCGTCGATCTCGATCGGGACGTCCCACTCGATGTTCATCCCGCCGACCACGGCAGCACCGTCCGCACCCATCTCGCCTCCTTTCGCGTCGCGTGAGCCGACGGGCGACGCTCGAGCGGCGCGAACCGTCCGCGCCGGACAAGCTATCGTCCGCGCGTCGGCCTGACGCTAATGGCCGCGCGCGGTGGCCAAAAGACCGTGACTGATCGAGGGTCGCGCCCGGCTGCCTCGGGACATCCCGTCCGCAGCAAGCGAATAGAGCTTCGATGGTCGCCCCGGACCGGCGGGCGGCGCCTCGACGATCGCCTCGTCGACTTCGACGAGATATTCGAGGTAGCGACGGGCCGTCACTCTCGCCAGACCAGTCAGGTCCGCGACTTCCGTGGCCGACAGCGGGCTCGAACTGCCCGCGAGTGCGCGCCGAACTCGAGCGACCCCGTCAGGTGTCAGACCCTTGGGCAGCCAGCGCCGCTCGATCCGGCCACTGGCACAGACGACGTCCACCGCATCCTGGTCGAGCTGGTCGTGCTGCAGGGCGCTCGCGCGGTTCACGAACAGTTTGAGCGCTCGACGCAACCGCCCGATCGTGAATGGCTTCACGAGGTAGTCGATCGCGCCTCCCTGGATCACCGCCTGAACCACGGCCGCATTTCGCGTCGCCGTCAAGGCGATCACCTCGACGCGGTGGCCATCACGACGCAGCTTGTGGAGCAGGCTGACTCCATTCATCCCGGCAAGCTTGAGATCCAGCAACATCAGGTCGCACTCGCGATGCTGCACGAACGCGAGCGCATCCTCGCCCCGCGTGACCGTCCCGGCGACGGTCAGGCCATCAGTCGTCGCGATCGCCTTCTTGTAGATCGCGGTGATGACGGGATCGTCCTCGACGATCAGTACCTGCCACGGATAGCTGCGTGGATGCTGCTCGATAGCGCCCATCTCTCTCCATCGATGATCTTAGACGCAGGCGCCCGTCAGCTGGCGCCCCCGGGGGTGGCGCTCCGAGCCGGCGTCTACGGCCGGGCCGGCCACTTGAGGTCGGCCACGGCGACCCCCGCCCATTCCGGGTTGTGCCAGTTCGGGTGGCCGCCCACCAGCTCCTCGCTGACCTGTTCGACGATCTCGGCGTCCGACAGGGCGTCGGCCGCACGCAGCTCCTGGACCCGGTCGCGGGCATGTTCGAAGATCTCCCGGTAGTCGCGGATCAGTTCGGTGCCGCCAGCGAGCCCGTGACCCGGGACGACGACGTCGACCTCCAGCGCCTCCAACGCCAGCAGCCGCTCGATCCAGGGCTTGACGTGTGAATCCTGGTCGGGGAGGACGCCGAAGTAGCCGTCCTCGACCAGATCGCCGGTGAACAGGACCTTGTTCGATCCCGTGAACGATGATCACTTGGTCGCCACGTGAGTGGCCTCCGCCCTGCTCGATGCATTCCGCCCGAAGGCCCCCACCGAGCTCGACGAGGATCGAGCCGGTATAGCGGAGGTGCGGGGGCAGGAAGATCACATCCTCGAGGAGCGGCGCCGCGTCGGCCTGGTCGCTGAGGAACAGTTTCGAGAACCCGTCGCCCTTCTCAAGCAGCTCCACCCATTGCGACTCGTTGTAGAAGATCGTCGCAGCGTCGGCGAACACCTGGGCGCCGTAGCCATGTTCAGGGTGGAAATGAGTCAGTGTCAGCATCAGCCGGCGACTCCCCGACAGCTCTCGGGCCTTCTCGAGCACGGCCATCGCGTTCTTGGTCCCCAGGCCATGGTCGATAACCAACGTGGCCTCACTGCCGACGATGATGCCGATGTTCGGAACCCACTTGGTGTAGTCGGAGTCGGGGATCACCCACACCCCGTCGGCAACTTCGGTGATGTTTTCCGGGTGCACTGTTGGGGGCGTGAAACCCACCGTCGCGTTCTGATTCATGGTTAGTCCTCTCTGCTCGCCACTCGAAGGTCTTATCGACGCGACGGCGGGGAGGGCACGCGCCGCGATGCGCGTGCCCTCCCGCTACGGCCGCACTCTTGTCAGCGCGTCCTGCCGATCAGCGTCAGTACTTCGACGGATTGATCGGGTCAGGCACGTTGTAGGAGTTGACGTTCGGGATCTTGCTGATCAGCCCGAACATCTTGTTGTAGACAGCCTCCTTCTGGACGTAGCTCAGGGGCACCGTCGCGGTGAACGTCGGCAGGATCAACCCGGCCAGCTGGCTCTTCGGCGTCGTCGTGTCCTCGCCGATCAGCTTCCGTGTCTCCGACGGATGCGCCGCCAGGTACTCGTTCGACTGCTGCATTGCCAGCTGCATCTGGAGGACGATCTGCGGGTTCGAATGCAGGTACGCCTTCGAGGTGTCGATCGCGGTGATCGGACCATGCGGCTCGGTCCGGTAGGCCGAACCGGCCAGCAGCGTCGTCTTCAGCTGGTGCTCGGTGAGCGACAGGAACGGCTCCAGCGTCCAGATCGCGCCGACCTCGCCTTTCTGCAGGGCGGTCGTCATCTGCGGGAACAGGATCGCGACGAACTTGATCCGCTTCCAGCCGGTGTCCGATGGGTCGCCCTTGCAGTGAGCGTTGTAGTAGTCAGCATCGACGAACAGCTGCCCCAAGCCGAGCAGCGAGTTGACCGCGACCTTCTGACCGGGAAGGTCACAGATCGTTTTCACCGACCCGCTCTTCAGTGACAGATCGGCCGTCCAGTCGCTGGCGTCCGAGGTCGCCGCGACCGACGCGGCACCGATCGCCACCAACGGAATACCCTTGGACGCCGCGACGATCGTGTCCTCGTAGCCAGGCTCCCCGAACTGGACCTGACCTGAGGTCAGCGCCGGGATGATCTGCGGGCCGCCCTGGGTGCTGGCCTTGATTGTCACCTTCAGGCCGTGCTTGGCGCAGATCCCTGACTTGATGCAGTAGAAGGCACCCGACGCATCAGCAGAACCGGGATTGAGGTACATCGTCACCGCCGTCAGGCTTGCTGCGCGCGCCGATCGGGCGCCCGCACCGGCTGCAGCGAATCCGCTTACAACGCCGGCGCACGCGATACTCGTGGCAAGCCACAGTCTCTTCTTACCCAACCAGTGGGTACACATTATTTTCACTCCTCCAGTCAGCGTTTGATGATTACAAACTCTAGTTCGTGTCGACCAGGCAAAGGTCCGCGCGATTGGTTGTCCTGTTGTCTTGTTGCTCCACCTGGAACGAGTCGCAGAATTTTGGCTACGGCAACTGGCTACCTCCTTGCTGACGGCAGTTGGGACACGTCGGCCGCCGAGCGCTCGCTCGCGATCCGACGAGAGTCGCCGTGTGCCTTCGTGATCTCGCGATACACGTGTGTGCGAAGTTGCGCGAACTCAGGCGTTGCCTTGGTCAGCTCCTGTGTGCGCGGCCGTGGGAGATCGATCGTCAGGACCTCCTGCACATATGAAGGGTGACTCGACAGGATGATCACGCGGTCCGACATGTAGACCGACTCGTCGACGTCGTGTGTCACCAGCAGCGACGTCACGGCGAACTCCCCGTGAATCCGGAGTACCAGATCCTCGAGGTCCGCCCGTGTCTGAGCGTCGACCGAAGCGAACGGCTCGTCCATCAGGAGCAGGCGCGGCCTCGACGCGAGTGCACGGGCGATCGCCACCCGCTGCTGCATGCCCCCGGACAGCTGCCACGGATACTGGTTGAGAACGTCCGTGAGCCCGACAGCATCAAGCGACTCGACGACCAGTCGTTCGCGCTCGCTCTTGGTACCCGACTTGAGTGGCAGCATCACGTTCTTGCGGACCGTCAGCCATGGGAACAGCGACCTGCTGTAGTCCTGGAACACCAACGCCATGGCGGGCATCGGCCCCGTGACTGCGGTGCCTGCGAACGTCGCTCGCCCAGCCGAGGGCTCGATCAGTCCGGCGATGATCTTCAGCAGTGTGGTCTTGCCGCAGCCCGATGGCCCGACGACCGTGACGAACTCGCGGTCCCGGACCTCGAAGCTGACCTCGCCGATCGCCACCGACTCGCTCTGACGGCTCACGTAGGTCTTGCTGAGACTCTCGATCGTCAGCGCACGCGAAGTCTCGCCAGCGCTGACAGCCATCACATCCACACCCATTCCGCGGGACCCTCCATGGTCATGCGGCCGTGGCGCGCAGGTTGAAGTGCCATCGCAGAACCCGCCGCTCGACGAGACTCACGGCCGCGAGGGCGACGACCCCGAGGATGGCCAGCATCACGATTCCCGCCCACATCCCAGGAACGTCATAGCCCTGCTGCGAATAGAGGACGAACCAACCGATGCCGTTGCTGCTGCCGAGTTGCTCGGCAACCACGAGCAGGAGCACGGCGAAGGCGATGCTGATGCGCATCCCGGCGAAGATCCGCGGGCTGACCGCGGGCAGGATCACGTAGAACAGACGCTTCCAGAAGCCGAGCCCGTACGCGCGGCTGGTCTCCAACAGCGTCGGGTGCAGGCTCGCGTACCCGTCCTCGGTGTTCATCTCTATCGGCCAGATGCAGACGAACGCGATCACGAACACCTTGAACCCCGTTCCGATCTGAAACAGGGCGATCGCGACTGGGACCATCAGTGGTGGCGGGATCGACCGCAGGAAGGTGGTCACCGGACGCGTGAACATCCGCACCCATTTGGACATACCGATCAGCAGCCCGAGCGGCACCGCGACCGCGACCGCCGCGAGATAGCCGATCACTAGACGCTCGACGCTCGGCAGCACGTCCGAGGTGAAGCGCTGAAACAGCCAGACGCGCCTGAAGGTGGACAGGATCGTCGGCAGCGAGATGATGTACGGCGAGTGCGAATTGGCGGTGAGCAGCCAGATCAGGCCGAGGACCGTCGCGGTCGCGCCAACCTCGACCGTGAGCCCCAACATCCGTCCGGGCTTTCGGGTCATGCTCCATCCCGGTTCCGCTGCTGCGAGTAATGCCACCGCAGGAAGTAGGCCTCGACTCGAACCGAGATCAGGAACAGGGCGACCCCGAGCAGACCAGCCGCGAGGATGTAGGAGTACCCCAGCGTCGTGGCGCCGTTCTGGAAGTCGAGCCACACCTCGGCACCGAGTCCCGGGGCGCTGACCAGCACCTCTGCCGAGATGCAGCCGATCAGTGCGTACGCGACTCCAAGCCGCATTCCCGTCGCGAGGTACGGGAGGATGCTGGGCAGCGTCACGGAGAAAACGCGCCGCCACCAACCGAGCCGGAGCGACCGCGCAGTCTGCAGCATCACCTCGTCGCGGTCGCGCATCCCGTAGATCGTCTGGATCAGGATCGACCACATCGAGCTGAACACGACGAGGATGACCGCGCTCTTCGAAGACGGGCCATAGAGGAGGATCAGCAACGTCAGAAACGCCACCGGCGGGACCGGGCGCAGAAATTCGATCGTCGGCCTAACCGCCCGCCACAGCAGCTCGTTCGCCCCGATCGCGATTCCCAGGGGCACCGAGATCGCGATCGAAATCGCGAATCCGATTGCGAACTGCGACATCGTCTGCCCGATCACCTGCCAGAAGTGCTGGGTGCTCAGCTGGTCGAAGAACGTCCGGATGATGACGAACGCCGGCGGCACGTCCCGAGCCTGCACGACTCCGGTCTTGGTCGCGAGCTCCATCAGGCAGATCGCGGTCGCGATCCCGGCCGCGCCGAGCACCACGGGGCCCAGCGAGTCGAAATCGAGCCGAAACTGGCGACGTCCTCGGGTAGGCCGGCTCAGTGTCGGTGCGTTGTCAACTGCCATCTCCCTCGCTCCTGTCACCCGTCGCCGAGCAACGCTGCAACATTGCGGCCGAACATAACCCCCCGCCTCGGCGGCCGCCCATTGTGGTCACGCGAGCGAATCAATACGACCGAATCGCGTCTCTATAACGCACGCTTCACGAAATACCCGCGGGACGCGTATGTCGCCATCGCACACCTGAGCCGATCCGCACGCGACCAAATTCGGCCGGTCGGAGAGCCGATCCAACGAGCTAACTTATGCTGCAGGGCACAGCGAGCCAGTACCACCGCGATATGGCGCTGACAACGATTCCACGCGTCGATGGATACGAGTCCGTCGGGCAGAGCTTCGATTCCGTTTCTGCTCGCCGCGAATGGGGGCGGGACGAGATCGACGCGCTGCTGCGTGTGAGCCGGGCGGTCGGCGTATACCAGCGGTTGAGCGATGTGCTCGACGTGATCGCCGCCGAGGCGCGTCACGTAACGCGCGCGAAGGCGGCAAGCATCCTGCTCTCGAGCCCCGGCGACGGAACTCTTCAGCTCGGCGCCGCGAGCGGCCTCAGCAAGGACTACGAGCGGTTCCTGCAGGGACACTTTGTCAGGCAGGGGCAGAGCACCTCGCGCGAGGCAGCCGAGCTCCTGCGGCCGATTGTGGTCGAGGACGTCGCCAGTGACCCCCGCGTCAAGAGCCCCGAGGCAGAGGAGTGGAAGCGTTTCGCCCTCCGGGAGAATTACAAGGCGATCCTGTCGCTTCCGCTCCTGGCGGGCAGCCAGATCTCCGGGGTCCTGAATCTCTACAGGGCAGAGTCGGGTCCCTGGCTGACCGCGGAGGTCGAGGTGGCGGCTACGTTCGGCCAGTACGCGGCCAACGCAATCCACAGCGCCAAGCTGCTCGAATCGCAGCTCCTCCAACTCGACGCCCTCGGCCGGCTCGTTTCGGTCCTGCAGGACCAGACGCACGAGTACGCGAATCGCCTGCACGCGGTCTCGGGACTGCTGGCGCTGGGCGAGCACGCCGAGGCGCAGGAATTCGTCAACCAGCTGATCTCAGTCCATCACGAGAGTTATGCGGCGGTGATTGAGCGCGTTAGGCCGCCGATCCTGGCCGGGCTGCTGATCGGCCAGATGAGCGTCGCCAGGCAACGCGGCGTCGAAGTTCGGCTCGACCAACGAACGAAGCTCCGAGCTCTCCGCCGCTCCTGGGCGCCGCCGAGGCCGTCACGATCGTCGCCAACCTGCTCGAAAACGCGATCGAGGCAGTAGCCGACATGACGCCTTCGCGCCGGCGGGCCTCGGTACGGATCCATCAGAGCGCGAAGAACGTCGTGATCGCAATCCGCGACTGGGGTCCTGGGCTTCCAGCCGGCACGGAGCAGGAGATCCTGCTCCGCGGCCGCAGCTCCAAGGACGGGCATCCCGGAATCGGGCTGGCGCTGGTGTCCGAGGCGGTCATGTCCGCCGGCGGGACGCTCAGCGTCCGCGGGATGTCACCCGGGACGCTGTTTCTGGTGACTGTGCCATGGCTGGCCGTCGGGTCCACGTGACCGTCACGGGTGGGTCCGTTATGGTGCGCGATGCCTCCCACCAGCGCCTTCGCAAGTGCTGCCGCTGCGATTCGAACCCAGGCGCTTCGGATTAACCAGGGGAGCGCTCACACCTTCTGGCCAGGTTGGACGGACCGGAGGTGCGACTTTCACCGCATTCGGCTCGAGCGTGTGCTGGTAGCGGGTGGTGCGGGCATGGGTGTGGTGCTGTGGATCGGCAAGGATCTTGCTGGGCGGATCAGCGGCTTTTGGCCGTATCGGCGGACGTTGAAGCCGAGGACGCCAAAGCCCTCGCTTGTGTGGGATGGAACCGAGATCCTTCGCCTACGGTGTAGGGGACCGAATTCCTCAAGCGCGCGACCTCGCGACCGTCTTGGGCGTGAACCGCAACACCGTCCTGCGAGCCCTGCGACTGCTCCGCGACGAAGGCCTGCTCGAGATGGGCCGCGGACGCACCATCCGCGTAACCGGCACGCCCGAGCAAAGCGCCGTCATCGCCAGAACAAGAGACCTAATCGACTTCGCGCGTCACCGGGGCTACAGCCACGACGAGGTGATCGCGATCATCCACAACCTCGTCTGAGCAGGCCGGCCCGCCTCATCCTGCGCCGGTTCGTATCTGATGAGATCGCCATGGCCTGGCCAGCCTCGCCGCAGCAGAGCGCTTATCCATGGCAATACGGATCGATGAACACGTCATCGATCTGCGGGTCGCCTGCGAGGGCGGTGAAGGTCAGAGACACCTCTGCGGTGCCGCCTGATAGGGCCCCCAAGACTGCCGAGAGCGTCAACATCTCCGGCGACGGCGACCATTGGCCGCCGGCAACGGCAACCCCGGCGGGGATCACCAAACCCTCGTCTACGACGTTGACCGCGACTAATCCCTTGCCCGCAATGAAGAAGCGGATCGAGGGATAGGCCGCGTCGACACATGTCGGCGGCGACTGTGCGGATGACCCGATTGGCAGGGACAGCGAAGAGGAGCCGACGGTGCCTGTTGCCGCGTATGGCTCGCTTCCCGCGACAAGCTTCGCGCCGCCAGTCAAGGTCCAGGTCGAGTTCTCGAAGTCACCGCCCGGCGCGAGCTCGTAATCGGAGAAATCCAACCACCGGGCGAACGGCTGGCTGAGCGCCGATGGGTTGCACGCGTTGAGATTGATCAAAGACGTACCGTGGGCCCACGCGTTCGAGACGATCGGCGCGAAGAAAACCGTCGCCCCCAACGCGCACACCACCGAGACAGTCCTGACCAGGCGGGCGGAGTTGATCATTGGATACCTCACAGGCCGAAACGTGGATCGGCCCCTATCTCGCGTCCCTTACCCCCGTTTGACGGAGACAAGCCGCGTACGCGTAATACTACCCAGCGGCCACAGCTCTTACACGGCCGCCACGGTCACAGCAGCCCGCGCTCACGCGGGGGTGGCTGCCGCAGTCATCTCGGGTGTCTGGCCGGCGTTGTACGCGATCTGAAATGCGGTGTCCCCGAGTGATGCACGCAGCCGCGCGACGTCAATGTCACGCAGCTGGGATTCCAAACTGTCGAAACGTGTACCGAGCTTGTCGTTGACCGCGTCGGCAACGCCGTGCAGCGTCGCGGCAGTCTGTGCGTCTCCGGCGCGACTGGTTACCAATGCGAGGCCGAGGTGAGAGTAGGCGACCATCAGTTGGTCGCCGTTGCCCTTCGCGATGGCCAAGGACTGATCGAACATCGAGCGCGCCTCGGCGTCGGCGTTGTCGAGGTATGACGCGAAGCCCAGAGTGCACGAGTTGAAGCTCAGGCCTCGGCGGTCGCCGATCTCTCGTGCGAGACGGACTCCTTCGGCAAGACGAATGCGAGCTGAGCTGATCTCTCCCGCCTCCATATCGAGATAGCCGACGTTGTTGAGAGTCCGGAGGTGCAGCACTTTGTTGCCGGCTCGGCGAGACAGCTCCAGGCTCTTCTCGTTCATGCCCGTTCGCTCGGCCTGACTGAGGTGCGGAGAGGATCCCCGCTCTATCAGCAACACCGCCATCAGATGCGGGTCGGCTAGCACCTCGGCCAGGGCGAGACCCTCGCCGGCGAGTCGCAGGTGGGCCTGCGCGTCGCCTTGAAACCCGTTGACGATGGCGAGCACGTGCAGCGCCTCAGCACGGAGGTGTTCGTCCGCGCGCGCACCCGCGATCGCGAGAGCCTCCTGAGCACGGGCGCCTGCCGCGTCGTACTCGCCCGCGATCATGGTGAGCAAGATGCCGGCGGCGACAAGCGCGCGGCCGCGTTGGAGGGTGGGCTCCTGGGCATCTGGGCGATCAAGCGCAGCCGACAGTGCGGCCGCGCCTTCACCCTGTGGCTCTCGGTAGAGCCAGAAGTAGCACAGCGCCCTACCGAGCCTCAGTCCCGTGGCCGGGTCTGGGTCTTGAAGACTGGTGGAGATCGCGGCGCGGAGATTGTCGAACTCGAGCTGGAGGCGGTCGAGCCACTTGGTCTGGCCGTGCCCGATCAGGTGCGGCGCTGCGGTCTCGGCCAGGGCAAGGTAGTAATCACAGTGAGCAGCGCGTAGCGCACGCGCCGCCGCATGGCTTCTCGCGAGCAGCTTTGCAGTCGCGTAATCACGCACTGTTTCCAGCAACCGATAACGGACCGAGCCGACATCGTCGACTTGGAGCAGGCTCTTGTCGACCAGCGCGGCGAGCCGATCGAGGACGCCGACAGGGGAGTCGAAACCGGCGCCCGCAACCGCCTCCGCGCTGTGAAGGTCAAACCCGCCCGCAAATACCGATAGGCGCTCGAGCAGCTCCTGTTCTTCGGGCTTCAATTGGTCGTATGACCAGTCGACAAGGGCCTGCAGGGTTTTGTGGCGTGGTGGCGTGAGGCGATGTCCGCCAGTCAGCAATCGGAATCGCTGATCGAGCCGATTGTCGATCTCCTCAAGCGGGAGTGTGCGCAGCCTGGCGGCCGCGAGCTCGATCGCGAGCGGGATCCCATCCAGGCGACGGCATAGGTTTCCAACCGCAGACGCGTTGTAGTGATCGACGGCAAAGCCGGAACGTTGTTGGCGCGCACGGTCAGCGAACAGTCGAACCGCGTCGCACGCGAGCAGGCTGTCAGGATCGGCGCCGGCGGGCGGAACGAACAGCGGGGGGACGCGATAGAGATGCTCGCCGTCGATCCCGAGCGGCTCGCGGCTGGTCGCGAGAATGGTCATCCTCGGGCAACCGCGCACCAACTGGATGGCGACATTTGCCGCCTCGCCGATCACGTGCTCGCAGTTGTCCAGAATCACGAGTAACTGTCGCGCCCCACACGCGGCGATCAGCGACTGCAGCAGCGCGCGTCCGGGCTGCTCTCGGACTCCAACGACGCCCGCCAGCTGCGCGGCGACCAGCGTCGCGTCCGTCAGTGGCGCGAGATCGACGAACCAGGCTCCGTCGCTCGACCCGTCCAGGATGCTCGCGGCGAGCTGCAGTACGAGCCGCGTCTTGCCTACGCCGCCGGGCCCGGTCAGCGTGACAACGCGAGCGCGTGGGACGAGCTGCCGAAGCTCGCGCAGCTCGAGCTCTCGACCAACGAACCTGGAGACTTGGGCAGGCAGGTTGTGAGGCACCTTCGAGTCCTCACCCTGGCCCTGGGGCGCGCCCTTCGCAGAGGCCAGCAGCCCGTTTGCGGGGACTGCCACTGCGAGGTCAAGCGACACTTCCTGGCGAAGGATCGCCTGCTCGAGCTGGCGCAGCGGCGCACTCGGCTCGACCGCCAGTTCCTCGACAAGCACCTTCCGGGCATTTTGATAGGCGGCGAGTGCATCGGCTTGCCGGCCGCAGCGGTACAGCGTAAGCATCAGCTGGGCACGCAGATGCTCGCGCAACGGATGCGCCTGCACCAGCATCTCGAGCTCGCCGACGAGCTCAGCTTGGCGCCCGAGCGCAAGATCAGCCTCGATGCGCTTTTCAACCGCCCCCAGCTGGAGCTCCTCCAATCTCCTGATCGCCGGCTGCGCGAACGATGCATAGGACAGATCGTCAAGCGGAGCCCCGCGCCACAGTCCAAGCGCCTCGCGCAATTTCGTGGCCGCCTCCGCCGGCCGAGCCCCCTCCGCCTCACCCACCAGTCGCTCGAAGCAGTAAAGGTCGAGCTCGTCGCGATCGACTCGCAACAGATATCCCGGCGCGCGGGTGTCAATCCGCCCGCCGCCGCTACCCAGCGCCTTCCGCAGTTGCGACACTCGCACCTGCAGGGCGGATCGTCCTGATTCGGGAAGCTCGTCGCCCCATAGCTCGCCGATCAACCGATCAGCAGATACAACCTCGTTCGCACTGAGCAAGAGCAGCGCCAGTACCGACCGCTGCGCGCCAGCGAGCGGAATCAACCGGTCGCCATCAGCGACCTCAAGCGGACCGAGGATTCGAAACTGCATCTGCTTGGCGACCGAACTGCCCTGCTTTGCAATCGATTAGCGACCCGAAAGCGGGCCTGTTCATTCTCTCTGATCCGACCCGCGGCCACAAGCTCCAAGCCAGACGAGCCTGGCTCCGCCACGATCAGAGGAAACCCACCGGTGGGCGAGCCTAGCCGCGGCGATGGTGGGCACGGAGGGCGAGAAAGCCCGGCGGGCCTTACGGACGAGGTCCGCCGGGGGCCCCCGGCGCTCAGCTGTCGGCCATGAAGGTGGCCAGCTGACCGACGATCTACCCGTTCGGGTGCAGCTTTGGCCGACGAAGCGCATGAAGTAGCTACTCGTTCTTGAAACGAGATCAGCAGGCCGCGACGGCGAGCGGATCGTTGGGGCCCGGGCGGGCCTTCGGGGAGGCATCTGGGCACCGCCCTGTAGGCGCCACGACCACCTCCGTGTGGGCGTGCGCGCTCGGGTGCTGGCCGCTGGCCGTCGCGTCGGCGGTCGCCGCGTCACGAAGGGTGCCCGTGACACCGAGCAGGGTCTCCGCGCGCACCAGGAGCGACCTAGAGGCGTGCGGCCCCAGCGTCCCGAGGTTCCAGCATACGACCCGACCGTTGCGCTTCGCGCCCTGGCTGGCCGAGACGAACATCGTTCCCGGAGGTAGCCGGTCGCAGACCTTGACGTTGTCCAATGGCCAGGGGTTGGGGTTCGTCACCTTCGGTAGCAACGTCGCCGTGCCGCCGGGCGGGATCTTCGGGGTGCTGGTGCGGTCGGTCAGCACGATCCGGCTGTGGCCGGCGGCGGTGATGTCGGTCGTCGCCTTGGCTGTCGTGCGCGATCCGGACGCAAGCGGAGTCGAAGTGGTGACGCTCGCGCTGTTGCGAATCGTGCCGGCGTCCAGTGGCCGCGCGGTAACCGTGATCGTCGCGTGCGCCCCGGGCGCGATCGACGCGAGCTTGCAGGTGAGCGGGTTGCGACCACCGCACGAGCCGCTGGCAGGATGGACCGAGACGATCGACGCTGCGATCGAGAACGTGTCGGTCACGGTTGGGGTCTGGGCGGTCGCGGGTCCGGCGTTGGTGACGGTGATCGTGTAGCGCAGCGTCGAGCCGAGCGCGGCGCGCTCTCGGTTCACGGTCTTGGTGATCGTGAGCCTCGCGTCGCGCGGCGGCGCAGCTGGCGGCGTCGGCGCCGAGGCGCTCGATGCAGCGACGAGCTTCACCCTCGCCTGTGCCTTGCGCTCGTGAACTCCGCTGGCGCTCGCCGTGGCCGTGTTGGTCAGCGTGCGTGGGCCGCCGGTCATCGTCGCGCGGACATCGACCTTGAAGCGCCGTTGCTCGCCCTTGGCCAGCGAAGAGATCTTCCAGCACGGGTTGCCATGGCTGCCGGTCGCGCCGTGGACCGCGACGAAGGTCATACCCGAGCCGAGCATGTCGCAGACCTTGACCTCCGTCGCCGGTGCGGGCCCGAGCGAGCGGACGACGATCGTGAACGAGAACGTCTGGCCCGGGTGGACCATGTGACTGCTCGGCGTCTTGGTCAGCTGCAGAGCCGCAGGGCCAGGATGCACGTCAGTGGTCACCCGAGACTCGTTGTTGGTCATGTTGGGGTCTGGCGTCGGGGAGACGGCGGTCACGGAGTTGCGAAGCTCGCCGCTCTTGATTGGTTTGGCGACGACCGTGATCAGCTCATGCCCGCCGCTGGGGATCGAGCTCAGCTTGCAGCTGATCGGAGCAGCGTGCGTGCAGGAGCCACCCGTCGCGTCGACCGACATCAGCTTCAGATCGGGCGACGGCGTATCGGTGACGGTCGGAGTGGCCGCGGCGTCGGGACCGTGGTTCGTGACGGTGATCGTGTACGTGAGTGGCTCGTCCACGAGGGCGCTCGAGTGGTTCACCGTCTTGACGACCGCCAGGTCAGCGCTCGCAGGCGGCGGGCTCGGGCCTGGGCCTGGGCCCGGGCCAGGGCCAGGGCCCGGGTTTGGTGGCGGGGCTTGCTGCGGTTTAATCAACGCGCTCGCCTCGAGCAGCTGTGGCCTCGCGATCGGTTCGTCAGCCGTCGCGGTGGCGGTGTTCTGAACGGTCGCGCCAGCGTCCGAGGACGCCACGCGCGTGTCGACTGTCACCACAGCGGTGGCTCCGGCGCCGAGCGTCCCGAGTTGACACGTAACCGTCTGGCCCGCGGCGCCGCAGCTGCCCTGACTCGCGGTCGACGAGATGAAGGACAGACCAATAGGAAGCGGATCGGTGACCGTCACACCGGTCGCGGGGCTCGGCCCGTTGTTGACGAGCGAGAGCGTGTACGTGACCGTCCCGCCCGCGCTCGGAGTTGGGTTGGACGCGACCTTGTCCAGGTTGAGGTCGACGAGCGGCTGAACGTCGACGGTCGAGCTGGCCTGGTTGTTGGTCGTGTCGGGGTCGAATTCGTTGCCTGTGACCGACGCCAGGTTTCCGATCGCCGCGCCGGCGATCGCCGCCGTCGTCCGGGTCTTGATCGTCACCGAGGCGCTGTCGCCATTGGCGATCGCGCCGATGTCGCAGGTCACGGTCCCGGCCTCGTTATCGCACCCGGGTGTCGCGTCGAGGAAGTCAAGGCCAGCCGGAAGCGAGTCCTCGATCGTAACCCCCGTCGCGTCGTTGGGCCCGCCGTTGTGAGCCGTCAGCGTGTAGTCGACCTGGTCATCGACGTCCGGCGTCTGGGTCGAGGCGGTCTTGGTCAGTGACAGGTTGGTCTGTGGGTTGACTGTCACCGACGCGGCATTGTTGTTATCGGACGGGTCGAGATCGGCTAGCGCCGAGAATCCTCCAGCGGCCGCCGAGACGACGGTGGCCGTGTTCTGGATCACGCTGCCGGGGATAGTCATATCTGGGACATCCACGACCCTACCGACGAACGACGCCGTGACTATCTGGCTCTCGGCCACCGCCCCCAGGTCGCAGGTCAACGTATCCGTCGCGGCCACGAACGTGCAGTTGCTCGGAGCGGAGACGAACTGGATCCCGGGCGGCAGCACGTCGGTCACCACCGCGCCCGTCGTCCCTAGGCCGGTCGGGCCGCCATCGTTCTCGCCGACCGAGCTGCTGTTCGTGACCGTGAAAGTGAACGTGACGGCGTCACCGACGTTGGCCGTCTGCGGGTCCGCCGTCTTCGCGATCGACAGATTGGCGACCTGCCCCACACCGACCGTCGCACTGGCCGAATTGTCGGTGGGATCGGGATCCACCGTCGTGCTCGACACCGTCGCGGTGTTCGTCGGGGCGGTGCCCGAGGCAGGCCCGTTCACGGTGACATCGAGGTTGATCGGAACCGTGGCTCCCGCCGGAACCGTGCCCAGCGTGCATGTGATCGTGCCGACCGATCCCATGCCCGGCGTGCAGCCCGGCGTCGCGGCCGCGAGGCTCAGCCCCATGGGGAGCGTATCGGTGACCGTCACCCCATTGGCTGCGCTCGGTCCGTTGTTGGTCGCGGTCAGCGCGTAAATGAAGGTGGCGCCGACGGCAAGCGGCGTCGTGACCGGGGTCGTTCCATCGCTCTCGAGCGCCTGCTTGCTGATCGCCACATCGGCGACCGGGCCGACCACCTGGTTGAAGGTGGCAGTGTTGTTCGTCTGGTCGGGATCGCCGGCGTTCGAGGTCACAGTCGCCGCGTCGGAGATCGCCTGGCCCGCGGTGCCGGCGGCGACCGTGCCGGTGATCGTGATCTGCACGGGTGCCCCATTGGTCGGGGCAAGCGACGCGAGCGTGCAGACGACGGTGCCGCCCGGACCTCCGGGAAGCGTGCAGCCAAATCCGCCACCGCCGGCGGCCGTCGCCGTGAACTGGCTCGGAAGGGAGTCGTTGACGACCACGCCCGCAGCGGTATTGGGGCCGTTGTTCGAGACCGTGAGCGTATAGCTCGTCGTCGCGCCCTGATCGGGATTGGCGGCTCCGGTCTTGGCGATCGCCAGGTCGGCGCTCGTGATCACGTTGATGCCGGCCGAAGCCGAGTTGTCGGAGCTGTCGGGGTCCGGGGTCGCGCTCGACACGCTCGCATTGTTCATCAGCGCTGAGGCCCCGGCCGTGACGGTGGCGGTGATCGTGATCGTGGCGGACCCGTTATCGACGATTGTCCCCAGCGAGCATGAGACCGTGGCGTCACAGGTGCCCTGGCTGGGGTCGACCGAGACGTCACTGAAGGAGGACAAGTCGATCGGATCGCTGACCATCACGTTCTGAGCGGAGGACGGCCCCGCGTTGGCAACGTTGAGCGTGAACGTGACCGTTCCGCCGCTCTGGACGGTGGTCGGGTCGGCCGTCTTCGTGATCGAGATGTTGGCCAGACCGCTGGCCCCGCCGCCGTCGCTGGCGCTCGCCGGGGCCGAGCCTCCACCCGAGGCGGTGGCGGTGTTGATGATCGTTTCAGGCGCCAGGGGGGCGACCGTCGCATCGACCAGGATCGGCGGGTACGCGTCACCCGCGGCAAGCCCATCATTCCGGCTGCAGGTCAGCGTGAGTCCGGCGGTCTGGCAATTCCAGCCGTCGCCTCCGGCGTTGGCGATGGCGGTGAACGAGATCGCCGGAAACGGATCCGTCACGGTCACCGTCGAGCCATCCGTCGGCATGTTGCCGACATTGGTCACCGACAGCGTGAAGGTCGTCGTCGCGCCGTCGATCAGACTCCCAGCGTGGGTCTTGTTGAGCGTCAGGCTCGGAGCCGCGACGGTGTTGACGACCTGCGGTGTCGTGTCGTTGAACGACGTCCCGAGCGTGAACCCGGTGAAGGTCGCGTTCGCCTGGTTGACGATCTGCTGCCCGGGCTGGTCGTCGGCGTCGATCGTGACGTCAAACGTCGCCGTGACAGTCGAGCCTGCCTCACCCGATGCGGCGATCGTGCCTCCGGTCGTCGCATTGCCACCGGCGCCGAGCCGGAAGACCACCTCCCCGCTGCCCGAGTTGAACTCGGCCGCGTCGTCGCCAAGTGCGTCGGTTGGGGTCGCCGGCGCCTGCGGGCCGGCCGTGATCCGAAGGCTGCCCGGAACGTACGTGGTCCCGGCCGGGATCGCGTCACGCATCACGAAGTTGCTGGCGGCGTCGGAGCCCGTGTTGGTATAGGAGACCGTGTATCGAAGGTCGTCGCCCCGTTGGTCGGGGCCCCCGGGGTGGGTCACGTTCGTGACCGATTTCGTGCTCGTGATGTTCGGGGCGAAGAGATCCGTCGCGAACGTGACGACGGCCGGGAAGTACGTGTCGCCGCTCGTGGTCACGACGATGTTGGCGGAGTTCACGCTGTGACCGAGGATGCCGTTCGCGTTGACCAGCATCGAGTCGTAGGCGAAGTTGTTCGAGTCCGCGGGGTTGCGCGTGGTGACGTTCGTCCCCAGATTCGTGATCGAGCCATCGAAGAAGTTGTTCGCCGGGCTGCCGGGATCTGACAGCTTGGTCGTGTTGAGCGTCGCGCTGTCGCCGGTCAACCCCGCGTCGCCCTCGTAGGCGACGAAGCCGAGCGTCGTCCGCACGGGTCCCGAAGGCGGCGTCGTGAACCCCGATACCGGGATCGTGATCGCCGGCGACCCCGACTGGACCGTGATCAGACCGTCGTCCACGGTCAGGTTGCGCGGCGGCTGCGACGGATCCTGGTAGGCGACCACCAGCGTCCAACCGCCGTAGCGATCGCCGCCGGTCCCGGCCTGCACGTTGCCGACCGCGTACGTGCCCGAACCCGCCGCCTGCACCATCGACGTCACATCGGCGAAGGCCGTATACCGGGTGTTGGCGCTTGAGGAGACGATGAAATCGGCCGGGTTGGCTGTGTTCGCGGTAACCGTCGTGTAGTTAGACGCTCCCGGAAGCTGGAGTCCGACGACGTTGGCGGCGCAGTTCGGGCCGGTGAGCGGCGGCGCCGCACAGCCAGGCGCGGCGTGCGGCGCGGGCGTCCCGATCACCGAGCCGGCGCTCGTATCCGCGCCCCAGTAGAGACCCGCGAACAGAACCGTCGCCCCCGGCGGAAGCGACAGCGTCGCCGACGAAGAGTCGAACGTCGCCACGCCGCCGACCGTCCCGGGGGCGGTGTTGACGTACTGCATGTTGTAGGTGTTGTTGTTGAGCGCGTTGTTGGTACCGCTCGAGACCGGCGGAGTGTTGCGAGCCGCGGTGCAACCCGAGGCCGCGGCCGGGCAGACCTCGAGGGAGTTGGCTGCGAACGTGATGTTGCCGTTCGTATTGGCGCTGAACCGGGTCGACATCGACCGGTCGGCCAGCGCGGGCGCGGCGCTCGCCAACGCGGATGTGACGAGCGTCAGCAGCGCCAGACAGAGAAAAAGTGGCCGAAAACGCAGCGGCAACCTAACCCTGCCTGCCTTGGCTCCGGCCACCCACCCCGACGACAATAAACCACCGCCTTCGAGCGCGCGCCGGCGAACCCCCAACGGTCATCATCGATCCCGCGGGCTCTAGTTGTTCTGGGCGGTCTGCAGCGCGTTGATCGGCGAGGTGGCGGTTACCGCCGGCTGCTTGCCGCCGGCCGGAGCCGTCGACGTGCAGGCGACTGTGGACGTGCCGCTGGTGCCGGCCAGCTGCAGAACGAGCGACCCCGTCGAAACGTCCCTGGCGGTCCCGGTGACCGCGATCACGGCGCTGCGGGTCAGGGTGCTGGCGCCAACCGTGAGGGTGCAGGAGACCGTCACACGCTTGGCGGTGCCGGCGCTCGTCGCAGAGATCTCGGGGCTGGCAAACACGAGGTATGTCGGACCCGCGGGCAGCACCAGCGAGGAGAGGGTCGCGGGGGCTGAGGTGAGACTGGCGGTGCCGCTCGCGCCATATTCCTGCGGCAGGGCCGGGTTGCACTTCACGGCACCGTTGTTGTCGACGCTGGCGAACGCCTGGCTGCTCGGGCAGGTGCCCTTCACGCGTGCCTGGAGCTGGTTGATGTTCGCGCGCTTGGTACCGACCGCGTTGGGCTGTATGTCCTGGTAGGACACGGCGCCCGCAGCGATCTTCGAGTTGACCACGCCGCCGTCGGCCAGGCGTACCTTGCCGACGGAATTGGGGGCGATCTTCGCGTAGGTGACCGCGCCGTCCTTGATTTGGCTGGTCCCGATCATGCTGGAGGCGGCGTAGCCGACACCGCCGAGCGACGTGAACAGCGCCGTGCACGAGATGAGAATCGACGCAGACGGGCGTCGCCCGGCGAAGGAACGAAATTTCACGAGGATGACCTCCTTTGTGGGGCACCCACGATCGTTTCGTGGGCCTTTCCCAATCATTGAGCACGGGCTACCTACCCGAAGTAGCGCTCTCGTGCCCGCCGGTAACGGAAACCGTCGTGATGCACGACGTGTTGCAGCTCACTGCGGCGGCACACCGCGACCTCGTGCGAAGCCTCGTGATCATCGAAGGATCGCCCGACGGGCCGAGCAGCTTCGACCCTGACCCAGACGGAGCACGCCAGATTGGCGAGTCGCTGAAAGCGTGGCCGGTTCCGTTTCCCGACCACGCTGCGGCGCACAGCTTCACGATTCCAGGCGCCGGGCACGATGTGCACCTCGACGCACCGGCCGCCTGGGTCAACGCCCTGCAACGCTCGGCAGCCCGCTGACAGGACAGGCGTTCAATCGCCAAAGCCTGCGCGCTCCCCCCGGGCAAGTTAGGGGCGGGCCTCGAGCACCAGGTTGAGGGGCGTTTCGGCGGCGCGGCGGACCGAGCCGAAGCCACCCTCGAGCATCACCTCGCGCAGGCGAGCCTCCCCGGCCTGCGTGCCCAGCCCGGCGCGGCCAGGTTGTGAGAGCGAGCCTGGTGTGCAGAGGAGCGTCGAGAATCCGTAATACATGCGCCCCATCACGAATTGCTGCGAGAGGTGTGGGGACACCAGTGGACGGGCGCTAGCTCAAACGTCGTGGGGGCGGTCGTCAGCGGGTTGCGACGGAAGATGGGAGAGCGCGCCGACGCGCTCAAGACGGTCCGCGGCGTCGGGTACCGACTACTTGGCCCGCTCGACTAGACGGAAGCGGGGATCTGCACCACGCCGAAGGCGTACAGTCGGGTGGTCAGTTCGGCTAGGAGGTCCACGGTGGTAATCCGCAGCCCGTTTCCGGAGGTCGACATTCCGGACGTCTGCCTTACCGATCTTGTCCTCGCGCGTGCCCTCGAGTTGGGCGACAAGCCCGCCTTCATCGACGCGCCGAGCGGCCGCGCGATCACCTACACGGAGTTGGCGGAATCCGTGCGCGCGGGCGCTTCCAGCCTTGCTGCGCGAGGCTTCGGCAAGGGCGACGTCTTCGCGCATTACGCTCCGAACAGCCCCGAGTACGCGATCGCGTTTCACGCTGTCGCGAAGGTCGGCGGGGTTAATACGACCGCGAACCCGATGCTGACCGTCGAGGAACTCACCGCCCAACTGAGTGACAGCGGGGCGCGGCTGCTGGTGACGGCCCCTGAGTTAGTGGAGAAGGCGACCGCGGCGGCCCGGAAAGCGAGCGTGGAGGAGATCTTCGTCTACGGCGAGTCCGATGGCGCGACGCCGTTCGCCTCGCTGCTGCTCGCGGACGGCGAGCCGCCCGAGGTTCCGATCGACGCCACCGAGGATCTCGTCGCGCTGCCCTATTCCAGCGGCACCATGGGATTGCCCAAGGGAGTGATGCTCACGCATCGAAACCTTGTCGCGAACATCTGCCAGATGGCTGCTCATGGGCAGCTCGGGAATGATGATCGGGTGATTGCCGTGCTGCCGTTCTTTCACATCTACGGGCTCGTGGTGCTGATGAATCTCTCGCTGTACCGCAGTGCCACGGTCGTGACGATGCCGCGGTTCGACCTCGCGCAATTCCTGCGCGTAGTGCAGGACTACCGGATCACGCGCGCCTACGTGGTCCCGCCGATCGTCTTGGCGCTGGTCAAGCACCCGTTGGTCGACGAGTTCGACCTCTCGAGCCTCGAGTTCGTAAATTCGGGAGCCGCGCCGCTGTCCGCCGAGCTCGAGGTCGCGTGCGGACAGCGGTTGGACTGCCAGATGGAGCAGGGCTATGGCCTGACCGAGACGAGCCCTACCACCCACTGGGTGACCGACGAGCCGGCCTGGCAGAAGGCGGGGTCGATCGGGCCCCCGCTTCCGAACACAGAATGCCGCGTCGTCGATGTCGCCACCGGCGAGGATGCCGCGGACGGCGCGCCTGGCGAGCTCTTGATCCGCGGCCCGCAGGTCATGAAGGGTTATCTCAACAACCCCCAGGCGACCGCCCGCACGATCGACCCTGACGGCTGGCTTCACACGGGTGACATCGCCCGCGTCGACCTGGACGGGTCAACACAGATCGTCGACCGCGTCAAGGAGTTGATCAAGTACAAGGGCTACCAGATCGCCCCCGCCGAACTCGAGGCGCTGTTGCTCACACATCCGGCGATCGTTGACGCGGCAGTGATCCCGCTCCCCGACGAGGAGGCGGGCGAAGTGCCCAAGGCATTCGTCGTCGCGAGCGATCCGATCACCTCAGAGGAGGTGATTCGGTTCGTCGCCGAGCACGTCGCTCCATACAAGACGGTGCGGGCCGTAGAGATCGTCGAGGAGATCCCAAAGTCGCCGTCAGGCAAGATCCTGCGCCGCGTGCTGATCGAACGCCAGCAGGCCGCGTCGGCCTTGGCGCGACCGCAGCCGCGTTCACCACGCGGTTCGAGCTAACCGACCACGAACAGCGAGGTCACCAAGCGCCGCGACCCACAATGAGAGGAGAGGACAGTGACCGTTAGACGAGTGCTGACAGCTCTGGCTGTCGCCACCTTCACCGCCGCGCCATTCGCGCTGACAGAAGCGCCCGCAGGTGCTAAGACCAAGCACCCGACGCACGCAATTGCCAAGCACGCGAGGCACGAGGGGGAGCGAGGGAATGCGGTTCCGGCGGTGACGCCTGGGTCGGACTACCTCGCGCTCGGTGACTCCGTGACGTTCGGCTACGAGGAGTCATCGGTCGTCCCCCCGCCCAACTACAACGACGCGTCGAGCCTGATCGGGTACCCGGCGATGCTCGGCTCCGAACTGCACCTGAACGTGGCCAACGCCTCGTGCCCGGGCGAGACGAGCGACAGCCTGATCGACGCCACCGTCATCAGCAACGGTTGCGAGAACACCCTGGGCACACCGACTGGCTATCGGACCGCCTTCCCCCTGCACGTGAACTACACCGGCTCTCAGCTTGCGTTTGCGGTGTCCTATCTGCGCTCGCACCCTCGCACGCGCCTCGTGTCGCTGATGATCGGTGCCAACGACACGCTCGTATGTCAGGAAACCACGGCGGATCATTGCACCAGCCCCAGCGAGCTGCAGGGGGTGCTCGCGAGCATTGGCAACAACGTCACCACGATCCTGTCGACGATTCGCCACACCGCGCACTATCGGGGTCAGATCGTGATCGTCAATTACTACTCGCTGGACAACGCTTCCGCGACCGACAACGCGCAGTCCGAGGCGCTGAACACGACGATGGACACGGCTGCCAAGCCGTTTGGTGTGGAAATCGCCGACGGGTTCGGCGAATGGCAGGCGGCGTCCGTTCAATCCGCTGGCAATCCGTGCACCGCGGGACTGTTGACGCAGCTCTCAGGAGGCGGCTGCGGCATCCACCCGAGCTTCGCCGGCCAGGCGCTGCTGGCCAAGTCGGTGGCGGAGGTGATCGCGTTCAAATAGTGGGTAGTGGCAGCTGCCCAACCGGCAGTTGAAGTGACTGTTCAACCGTGGCTCAGGTCACGGCAAATGCCCGTCACGGCGGCCCGCCGATGTAGGCTGCCCTTAGCTTATGGACCTCACGTTCACGCCGGCCGAGGACGCGTTCCGCGAGGAGTTCCGCGCGTGGTTGCGGGACCACGATCCCGGCCCCGAGCCTACCGATGAGCACGCGCAGTTCAGCTGGCGGCTGCGTTTCCAGCGCCAGCTGCACGACGCGGGCTGGGTGGGGGTCGACTGGCCGGTCGAGTTCGGTGGGCGAGGCGCGACCGTCACGGAATCGGCGATCCTGTTCGAGGAGCTCGCCCTGGCCTCGGCGCCGCTGCCTGTCAATGTGCTGGGGCTGCTGCTGGCCGGGCCGACCCTGATGAAGTGGGGGACCGAGGAGCAGCGGGAGCGCCTCCTGCCGCCGATCCTCTCCGGTGACGAGGTGTGGTGTCAGGGCTTTTCCGAACCCGACGCCGGCTCTGATCTCGCTGGGCTCAAGACGCGGGCGGTGCGTGACGACGACGACTGGGTCGTCACGGGTCAGAAGGTGTGGACGAGCCTCGCCCAATACTCGAAGTGGTGCCTGCTGCTTGCACGCACGGATCCAGATGTGCCGAAGCACAAGGGTCTGACGTACTTCATCCTCGATATGGAGCAACCGGGTGTCACGATTCGACCGCTGCGCCAGATCACGGGCCGTGCCGAGTTCAATGAGCTCTTCATCGAGGCGGCGAGGATTCCGGCGACCCGGATCGTCGGGGGTGTCGGCAACGGCTGGAAGGTCGCACTCACGACCCTGATGAACGAGCGAGCCGGCCTCGCATTCTTCCAGCAGGTCGCGATGCGGAAACTGCTGGATCACCTCGTCTCTGAGCTCGCCAGGCGTGAGCTTCTAGATGACGCGGAGGTCCGGGCCCAGGTCGCTGACCTTCATGCTCGCATCGAGGTCCTTCGGTTCACGGCCTACCGCAGCCTTTCCGCCACTGAGAAGCACGGGCAGCCCGGACCCGAGGGCTCACTACTCAAGTGGATGTGGTCGACCACCAACCAGGAGCTCACACAATTCGCCGTCACGACGCTTGGCCCGCTCGCCCTGTTCGACGATTCCCGCTGGAGCTTCGAGCTCCTGCGCGCCCGCGGTAACACGATCGAAGGCGGCACGACCGAGATCCTCAAGAACATCGTGGCCGAGCGCGTGCTCGGCCTGCCGAAGGGGCGCTGAGATGGAGTTCGATCTCAGCTCCTCTCAGAGCGACATCCAACGTACGGCCCGGGAGCTCCTTGCCGTGCGCGTCACCCCTGAACGCCTGCGGCGGGCGGCCGACGAACGCGCGCGTGACGTCGATCTGTGGAGCGAGATGTGCGAGCTCGGATGGCCCGGTATCGCGATCGACGCCGAGCACGGCGGCGCCGGGCTCGGATCCGTCGAGCTATGTGTGCTCCTCGAGGAGGCTGGTGCGGCGCTCGCGCCGGCGCCGTTGCTCGAGACGGCGTGCGCGGCCGCGGTGATCGCGCGAGCCGGCTCGTCAGAGCAGCGCGAGCGCTGGCTACCCGAGCTCGCCAGCGGCGGCGCCGGCGCGCTCGGAGTCACCGCCCGAGACGGCTCGACCTTCGTGGCCGGCGACGAGACCGCGGCGGTGTTGGTGCGCTTTGACGGGCACGCCGCGTACCTGGTGGAGGGGCCCTTCCCGGACGCTGCCGTGGCGACAATTGACCGTCTCCGCGCCTACTGCGCGGTCACCGCCGCCGGCGAGCCTCTACCGGGCGACGGCGCCATCGCCGAGGCGGCCGTTGGCATGGCGGCGATCGCGGTGGCGGCCGAGCTGACGGGAGTCTGCCAGCGAGCGCTCGATATGACGGTCGCCTACGTCAAGGAGCGGCGCCAGTTCGGAGTCCCGATCGGGAGCTTCCAGGCGGTGGCGCACCGCTGCGCCGAGATGCTGCTGGCAACCGAGAGCGCTCGCTCGGCGACCTATTACGCAGCGTGGACGGCCGACGCCCGTCCCGAGAAGCTGATCGAGGGCGCGGCGCTGGCCAAGCTGACGGCATCGAGGGCTGCGCTGGAGGTGACCTCTTCAGCCATCCAGGCGCACGGCGGGATCGGATTCACCTGGGAGGCCGACCTGCACTGGTGGTACAAGCGGGCGCAGATGTCGGCGCAGCTACTCGGTGGTGCCCGTCAGCACCGCGATCGGCTGGGGGAGCTGATTGCCGAGCAGCACGCACGGGGTAGGCGTTTGTAACAGGTGTGTCGCGCTGGTATAGCTTGCGCGCGTGGCGGCCACCGAGCCCCCGACCGGTCTGGAGGTGCGAGAAGCGACGGTCCGCTTTGGCGGCGTCGTCGCGCTGGACGGCGTGTCGCTCGACGTCGGCCCCGGCGAAGTGGTCGGCGTGATCGGCCCCAACGGTGCCGGCAAGACGACGCTGTTCAACCTGATCTGCGGCTTCGTCAAGCAAGAGTCGGGATCTCTGCACTGGCGCGGACGGTCGTTGACCCGCGTTCATCCAAGCCGTCTGGCGGCGTTCGGGATCGCCCGCACGCTCCAGGGCGTCGGGTTGTTCGAGCGCCTGACCGTGCTGGAGAACGTCATGGCGGGCGCCGAGCGCTTCCGTCGAGCCCGGCTGATCAGCGCTCTACTCTCTCTGCCCACGCCACAGGACAGGGCTCGAGTCGCGCTTGAACGCGTGGGGTGTGAGCAGGTCGCTGGTCGCCTCCCGGGGACGCTCCCCTATGCGGTCCAGAAGCGAGTCGCGCTGGCGCGAGCGCTCGCCTCGGAGCCCGACCTGCTGTTGCTCGACGAGCCGGCCGGTGGGCTGGACGCGCGCGAGCTCTCCGAGTTGGCAGACCTGATCGGCTCGCTGGACAGCCGGATCGCGGTGATGGTGGTGGACCACCACATGGACTTGGTGACATCGGTGTGCAACCGGATGGTGGTGCTCGACTTCGGGCGCGTGATCGCGTCCGGTCCGCCGTCCGAGGTGCGGCGTGACTCGCAGGTCCTCGACGCCTACCTGGGTCGTGAGGCGGGCGGCGCCGCGGCGCCCGGGGAACTGGAGAACGGCGATGCTCGTCCTTGAGGATCTGACGACCGACTACGGGCCCGTACGCGCCGTCGACCACGTATCCCTGAGGGTGCCGCCCGGGTCGGTGACCGCCGTGCTCGGCGCCAACGGCGCAGGCAAGACTTCTCTGTTGCGAACGATCAGCGGGCTCGTGCGCCCCAGCGGCGGACAGGTGACGTTCGACGGCCGGGTGATCACGCGTTTGCCGGTGGAGCGGATCGTGCGCCGAGGGATCTCGCACGTCCCCGAAGGCCGCGGGGTGATCACGGAGCTCACGGTCCAGGAGAACCTACGGCTGGGTGGGCTGTGGCGCGGGCGGGAGGCGGCGCCGCTGACGGAGATTTATGAGCTCTTCCCGCGCCTGCAGGAACGGTCCGGACAGCCCGCGGCGAACTTGTCCGGCGGCGAGCGGCAGATGCTGTCGATCGGCCGCGCGCTCGTTGCACGGCCGCGTGCACTGCTGCTCGACGAGCCCTCGCTCGGTCTGGCCCCACTGGTGGTCGCCCAGATCATGGCCCTGGTCCGGCGGCTGGCCGATTCGCTCGACCTGGCGGTGCTGCTGGTCGAGCAGAACGCGCGCGGCGCGCTGTCGATCGCCGAGCGTGGCGTGGTACTGAACCTCGGTCGCGTGGTCGCTGACATGCCCGCTTCGGAGCTTGCGGGGAACGAACGCCTGCGACACGCCTACCTCGGGTTCTGAGAGACGATGACCGAGTTCATCAACCTGACTCTGAACGGCATCTCGACCGGTGCGATCTACGCCGCGGTCGCGCTGGCGTTGGTACTGATCTGGCGCGCGACGCGGGTCGTGAACTTCGCTCAGGGCGCGATGCTGATGTTCACCACGTTCATCGCGCTGGCCGTGATCAACTGGACCGGCTCGTACATCCTTGGGGTGGTGGTCGCGCTGTTGTCCGGGTTCAGTCTCGGCGCAGTCGTCGAGCGGTTGCTGATCCGGCGGGTGGAGGGCGGCCCGCCGCTGAACGCCGTGATCGTGACGCTGGGCCTGTACACGCTGCTCGTGGCGGTGGCGGGGATGATCTGGGGTAATACTCCGCGCGCGTTTCCGGCTGCGTTCTCGATCCGGGGGTACGAGGTCGACGGCACGCGGCTGCTGTTCTCGCCCAACGACACGTTCATCGTGGCGGTCGTGATCGCGGTGGCGCTGGCGCTCGCCCTGCTGTTCCGGACCACCAACCTGGGACTGCAGATGCGTGCGGCGGCGTTCAAGCCCGAGGTCGCGCGCCTGCTCGGGGTGCGGGTCGGGGGGATGTTCACGCTCGGGTGGGCGCTGGCGGCGGTCGCCGGTTCGCTCGCGGGCGTGCTGATCGCTCCTTCGATCTTCCTCGGTCCCAACAACTTCGATCCGATCCTGATCAGCGGCTTCGTGGCGGCGGTGATCGGCGGCCTCGACAGCCCGCCCGGCGCGCTGCTCGGCGGGCTGTTACTCGGGCTCGCGCTGTCGTACGTGTCCGGGTACGCGGGCTCGGCGCTGGTCCCGCTCGCGGCACTGGTGATCCTTGTGATCGTCCTGATGGTCCGCCCGACAGGCCTGTTCTCGGCCACCAAGGAGCGGCGCGTGTGACCGTCGTCGAAGCTCAGCACGGGCGGGTTCGGGCGGCGCGCATCGGGCGGCTGCTCGCGGGCAGCACGCTGGTGCGGTCGCTGGGGCTCGTGGTCGCCGGGGCGCTCGTCCTATGGGTCTTGAGCACCTACCTGAGCGCGTACAACGATCTGCAACTGGCGACGGGCGCTTACTACTTCGCGGCGCTCGCGGGGCTGACCGTGCTCGCGGGCCGCAGCGGTCAGATCTCGCTCGGTCAGGGTGCGT
The DNA here is from genome assembly GCA_963805095.1 of uncultured Solirubrobacterales bacterium. Lineage (GTDB taxonomy): Bacteria > Actinomycetota > Thermoleophilia > Solirubrobacterales > Solirubrobacteraceae > Palsa-465. The sequence continues at coordinate 122,331 of CAWDSW010000002.1, read as the reverse complement.
TCATGGCGGTCGGGGCCTACACCGTCGCCCTGCTGGTCGGCAATGAAGGGTGGGCGCTGCTGCCGGCGCTGGCGGCGTCGGTCGGGGTCAGCGCGCTGATCGGGCTTCCAGTCGGCGTGGCGGCAAGCCGGCTCCGCGGACCGTACCTGGCCGGGGCTACGCTGGCGTTCGCCGTCGGCCTGCCGGCGCTGGCGGACAAGTTCCCGGCCACGTTCGGCGGCGAGAACGGGTTGGTGATCAACCCGCCAATCCCCCCCGGGTGGCTCGGAGCCAACTTTCCGCTCGAGCGCTGGGAGGCGTGGATCGCATGCGCGGGAGCGCTGCTCGTGGTGTTCGTGCTCTACAACCTGGTCAATAGCGGCTTCGGCCGCACGATGCGCGCGGTGCGCGACGACGAGATCGCCGCCTCGCTGTGCGGGATGCGGGTCGGACGCACGCAGACGATCGCGTTCGTCGTCAGCGCCGGGTGCGCGGGGCTGGGGGGCGGTTTGTTGTGCGTCGTCTTGCAGCTCGCCACGCCGGGAGCGTTCCCGTTGCAGCTGTCGCTGTCGCTGCTGACCGGGGTCGTCGTCGGTGGGCTCGGGTCGCTCGTCGGAGCGGTCTGGGCGGCGGCGCTGCTCGTGTTGCTGCCGAACTGGACCACTGACATCGCTAACGCGTTCTCGTGGTCCACCAACGTGAAGTCAAACCTTCCGCTGGCGATCTACGGCGTGGTGCTGATCGCCGCGATTCTCGTATGGCCGACCGGGATCCAGGGCGGGGTCCGAGCGCTGGGGGGGTGGCTGCGCGGCGCGTGGGCGCGCGGCAACGTGGCTCAACCGGGCAACCGACCGAATGCCGGGCGTGGCGCCGGCTGACCGGGGGATGACCCGCCGCCGGCTGACCGGTGGATCACCCGGCGCCGGCGATGGCAACACCGAGCAGGGCCGCCTGCACTTCCCGCAACCGCGCGTGATCGCCACGGACACCGCGGTCGTTGTAGATGAACGCCTCAGCCAACCTCACGATCGCGTAAGCGAGTGTCTCGGGGTCGGCGGGCGGGTCGTAGTGTCCGGATGTGACCTCGCTGAGGATCAGCGCCCGAACGGTTGACACGGCCCGCGGATGCACGACTCCGGAGCCTGAGGTCAGGATCCGCATCGCGGTGGCTGGCTCCTGCTCGATCAACGTGCGCAGCGCGGGCGCTCGCGAGAGGTTGCGGTTGATCTGGTCGAACACCTCGAGCAGCCCCGGTGCGCCGCGGGTTCGGACCGCCCGGCGCTTGCGGGCGATCACCTGCTCAAGCTGGGTGGCGACCACCTCGCCGAGCAGGTGCTCGCGGGAACCGAACCAGCGGTAGATCGTGGCTCGGCTCAGCCCGAGACGTCGGGCCACGACCGTGAGGTCGACGCGCTCTCCCGACAGGTACTGGGTGGTTACCGCGTGCAGCACCGCCGCTGACGATGCGGTTGGGGGGCGCCCCCGGCGTCTGCCCGGGGGCGTCCTCGGCTGACTCCCTTGCTTCCCCGTTGCCGTAGCCACGATAAGAGCCTAGTATTTGAAACGTCTGAGGTGGTATGTATCGAAAACGGCGCTGCGCCGCCGGGGTGCAACCCGCCGTAGGAGGAGGAAGAGGATGGGAATCAGAAGCAGTCGGCTGCTCGCCGCCGCGGCGACGAGCGGGATACTCGCGCTCGTGGCCGCGGGCTCGAGCTCGGGCGCCAGCAGCGCCCCGGGAGTCACGGCACGCAGCATTACGTTTGGCACGCATCAGCCGCTGACGGGTCTCGCGGCGCCGGGATACAGCGAGATCGCGCCCGCCTCGCAGGCATTCTTCGACTACGTCAACGCCCACGGCGGCGTATTCGGGCGAAAGATCCATCTGATCATCAAGGACGACGCGTACAACCCGGCCACCACGGTCAGCGTCGTGCACCAGTTGGTGCTGCAGAACAAGGTGTTTGGCATCTTCGAGGGCCTGGGCACGCCGACTCACACCAAGGTGGTCGGCTTCCTCAACGCGGAGAAGGTTCCTGACCTGTTCGTCGCCTCCGGCTGCCCTTGCTGGGACAACGGCACCTCTCAGCCGATGACGTTCGGGTGGCAGCCGAACTACACGATCGAGGGCAAGATTCTGGGGCAGTACATCAAACAGCACTTTGCCGGCCAGAAGGTGGGCGTGCTGTATCAGAACGACGACTTCGGGCAAGGCGGGCTGGCCGGAATCCAGGACGAGGTTCCTGCCGCAGACATCGTCAACACGCAGTCCTACCAGCCTGGCGATACGACGCTTGCGCCGCAGATCACCGCGCTCAAGTCCGCCAACGCGACCGTGCTCGTCGACTTCACGACGCCCACGTACACCGCCATCGGCCAATTGACGTCGTTCAAGCTGGGCTGGAAGCCCCAGCTGGTGATCTCCAGCGTGGGCATCGATCCGACTACCGTGGCCGGGCTGCTGAAAACCGTCTCCCAGGGCCAGGCCTCCGGAACCGGGCTGATCGAGGGCGCCATCACTGATGGATACCTGCCGTCCAACACCGACACCTCCAACGCCTGGATCCGGCTGTTCCGGAAGATCCACGCGAAGTACGACCCGAGCGCACCATTCGACGGCAACGTCGAATACGGGATGGCAAACGCATACACGCTCGTTCAGGCGCTGGAGGCCGCGGGCAAGAACCTGACCCGCCAGGGCCTCGTCAACGCGGTCAACAAATTCGGCTCCAAGTGGAGCGGTCCGGGGCTGGTCCCGTTCCGCTACTCCACCAAGGACCACGGCGGCTACGACGGCGCTGAGATGGGCAAGGTCAGCAACGGCAAGATCGTCCTCTTCGGAGGTCCGCTGGTGACGCAGCCGAACGCCGCCAGTCCGATCAAGCGGTACAAGGGCAAGCAGCCGACACCACCCGCGAACGGGATCCCCAGCAACTGACCGCATACATCCGCAACTGACAACTCCCGCCGGACGCGCGTCGATGAGTGGCGTTGATCGCGGTCCGGCGGGCACGCCGATCGTCGAGGGTGCTGAGCCCCGTCTGGTCGGCGCGCTGCTCGCGAGGTCGCTGCATGACCGGCGATGGGCGGACTGCGAGGTGGCGCTGATCTCGGGCGGAAAGTCGAACCTCACCTATCGGGTGTGGTCAGGCGCGGGTGAGGTGATCCTGCGCCGCCCGCCGCTCGGGCACGTGCTGCCGACCGCGCACGACATGGGCCGCGAATACCGGGTGCTGAGCGCGCTGCACGGAACTGCGGTACCGGTCCCCCGAACGCTGCTGCTCGGGAGCGAGGAATCCGAGCTTGGAGTTCAGTTCTATGTAATGGAACGGGTGGTCGGGCACATCTGCCGAGATGATCTGCCGCCGGGGTACGCCGAGACGGCCGCCGAGCGGGCCGCCGTTGGCGGGGCACTCGTCGAGGTTCTGGCGAAGCTGCACGCGATCGACCCCGAGTCGGTCGGACTCCGGGATTTCGGCCGGCCGGAGGGGTTCATGGAGCGCCAAGTGCGCCGCTGGTCGCAGCAGTGGGAGCGCTCGAAGACCGAGGAGCTTCCCGCGCTCGAGCACTTGCGCGACGCTCTCTCGTCGTCGCTGCCGGCCGCGGCGCGCACCTCGATCGTGCATGGCGATTACCGGCTGGATAACACGATGCTGCATCCGACGAGACCGGGCGAGATCGTTGCGGTGCTCGACTGGGAGCTGAGCACGCTGGGTGACCCGCTCACCGACCTCGGAACGTTGTTGGCCTACTGGAGCGAGGACGGTGACGACGAGGTGCTCGTCGCAGCGAGGCTCTGCCCGCCTGTGACCGCGGCGTCGGGGTTCCCGAGCCGCGACGGAGTGCTTGACCGCTACGGGGAGCTGACCGGGCTCGATGTGTCGGGGATCGGCTGGTACGTCGCGTTCGCGTTCTTCAAGCTGGCGATCATCTACCAGGGCATCGTGGCGCGGGTCGCAGGCGGGGCAATGCTGGGTCCTGGTTTCGACCTCCCGCAGGGCCTCGTGGAGGCGTTGATCGATGCGGGCGCCCGTCATCTCGAGCTCTCTGGAATGTCGGCAATTGACTGAACTGATTCTGTGTCAGGTTGAGGACGTCGGGCCGCTTGCGACAGCAGTGTGTCCCCGTTGGGTTGACTCTTGGGAGGTGTGATGGACTTCGCGTTCGACGAGAAAACGACTGAGCTGCGCGAGCGGCTGCTCGCGTTCATGGACGAGTGCGTCTACCCGGGCGAGCCACGTTTCCGTGAGGAGGTCCACCGCGCCAATAACCCGTGGGGGACACCAAGGGTGATCGAGGAGCTCAAGGCCGAGGCGCGCGGTCGCGGTCTTTGGAACCTGTTCCTCCCGCGCACGCATGAGCACGGCGCGGGTCTGACGAATCTGCAGTACGCGCCGCTCGCCGAGATCGCGGGGCGCAGCCCCTGGATCGCCCCCGAGGCGATCAACTGCTCGGCGCCGGACACGGGAAACATGGAGCTGCTGGCGTTGTTCGGCACCGAGGAGCAGCAGGCACGCTGGCTCGAGCCGTTGCTCGACGGACGGATCCGCTCGGCGTTCTCGATGACCGAGCCGGAGGTCGCCTCCTCCGACGCGACGAACATCTCGACGAGCATCGAGCGCGATGGCGAGGACTATGTGATCAACGGGCGGAAGTGGTGGTCCTCGGGTGCGATGTCGCCCCGCTGTGAGCTGTTGATCGTGATGGGAGTCTCCGACCCCGATGCGGAGCGCCACCGCCGCCAGAGCATGATCCTCGTCCCTCGCGATACCCCGGGCGTGGAGATCCGCCGATCGACCAGCGTGTTCGGATACGACGACGGGCCCCACGGTGGCCACGCCGAGATCGTCTATGACGACGCTCGGGTGCCCGCAACGAACCTCCTCGGCGAGGAGGGCGATGGGTTTCGGATCGCCCAGGAACGCCTCGGCCCGGGCCGCATCCATCACTGCATGCGGGCGATGGGGATGGCCGAGCGGGCGCTGGGGCTGATGTGCGAACGGACCGCGTCCCGCAGCACGTTTGGACGGCCGATCATCGACCACGGTGTGGTCCAGCAGTGGATCGCGGAGTCCAGGATCCGGATCGAGCAGGCGCGGCTGCTGATTCTCAAAACCGCCTGGCTGATGGACACCGTCGGCAACAAGGGCGCGAGGATCGAGATCTCGGCGATCAAGGTCGCCGCGCCAGCGGTGACCAAGTGGGTGATCGACCGGGCGATTCAGGCCCACGGCGGCGCCGGGGTCTCTCAGGACACGATGCTCGCCGAGCTCTACGCCGTCGCCAGGACACTGCAGATCCTGGACGGACCCGACGAGGTCCACCGAATGGCCATCGCGCGCCGCGAGACTCGACGCTACAGGGAGGCCATCACCGCGTAGCCGGGCAGTGAAGCTTCATCCGGTGTCCTCCTTGGGACTGAGGTGGCTTGGCAGCTCTCAGCCTCCAAGGAGGACCGGATGGCTAACTCAGCGTCGGAACAACGTGCTCAGGATCTACATCTAGACGAACCGCGGTGGCCGCTGCCTACAGCGGCCACCGCCCACGACCGTTCGGGTTAGCCCGGGAGGGCGAACGTGTAGATCGTGTCGCCTCGGATGCCGAGGGTCGGGTCGTCGTGAGACTCACCGCCGGCCATGATCGTGACGTACTGCCTGCCGTTGACCGAGTAGGTGATCGGCGGCGAGGTCGCCGGTGCCGTCATCAACGGCGACGTCCACAGCGTCTGCCCCGTCTTGGAGTTCTGAGCCTCCAGGTAGCCCTGGCCGGTGCGGCCGTTGCCGGGGGCGATATGGCCGACGAACGTTATCCCGCTCGCGGTGTTGACCGAGCCGCTGTAGCACGGGGTGGCCCACTTCTCGTGCCAGCTGAACTTGTTCGTCTCCACGTTGAGCGACGAGAAGTCCCCCGTGTTGTACTGGGAGTCGTCGGCCACTGTCAGGATGCCCGCGCCGATCCCGCCATGGGGGCCGATGACCTGCGAAGCCACCGGGACCTGCTCCTTGCCGTACGCACGGTTCGACACACTGCAGACCGCGAGCCCGTGGGTCAGCGGATCATACGAGTTCGCTGGCCAGTCCACCTCCTCGAGCGGCATGACGACGTACCCGGTCGTGTCGAACGGCTGGTACTGGCAGCCGATCACGAACGGCTTGCCATCCGGAGCTGTGATCGAGTCGAAGACACCAGCCGCGGTGCCGTCCGTCGCACCGTCCGCGCACAGGCGACCGTGGCCGTTCTTCATCCTCGGGTCGTCGATCACGTTCGGACCCTGCGGGATCGGCTGCACCGGCCAGGTGTTGACGCCCGGCGCCGTGCTCTGCGGCACCGCGACCTGGTCGATCTTCTCGAGCGGCTTGCCGGTCTTGGCGTCAAGCAGCCAGGTCCAGCCCTCCTTCCCGGTCGCCGCGACGACCTCCGTGTTCTTCATGTCCTTCTTGACCTGGGCGCCCTTCACGCCCAAGCTCGCCAGCGTCGGGTACGACGCCTTCTTCTGAACATTCGACGGCTCGGCCTCCCACCCTGTCTGCATCTTCGCGTTGAACAGGATCGCAGGCTGCGGGATGTCGTCGTCCCAGATGCTGTGGTGGGTCGTCTGGTAGTACCACGCCAGCTGACCCGTGTGGACATTCAGCGCGACGATCCCGGTGGTGAACAGGTTCGCACCCGGACCCCGCCCGTTCCACGGATCCGCGCTGCCGGTCGATACGTACAGCAGGCCGAGCTTCGTGTCGAGCGTCGGCGTCTTCCAGATCGCGCCGCCGCCGGCCCTGGCGCCGGTCTGGACGGTCCCGGGGGGGTCGACCAGGTGTTGGCGCCGAAGGTGCCGGCCGTCTGCGGGTCGATCGCAAAGCTCCACAGGAGCGCGCCGTCGTTGGCGTTGAAGGCCTCCATCTTGGGGCTAACGCCGCCGCCGTCGCCGCCGCTGGTCCCCTCGATGACCATGCCGTCGTAGTACAGCGGAGCCTCCGAGAGGGTGCCGCCCTGCTGCCACGGCGTCAGGACCGTCCGCTACATAACCTGGCCGCTCTGCTGGCTCAGCGCCACCATGCTGCCGTCGTTCAGGCCGGCGTAGACCATGCCGTCGCCGATGCCGCCCGGCTTACGGCCGCCGGTGCCGTTGTTGAAGCCGGCGTCGAACGTCGGCATGAAGTGCCAGAGGATCTGGCCCGTCGTGGCGTCCAACGCGAACACGTCGCCCTTGGCGCTCTGGTAGTACATGACGCCGTCGTATTCGATCGGCGTGCCCTCCTCCGAACCACACTGGCTGTTGTGGGTCGGACAGACACCGAGGTCGGTCGACCAGGCCGGCGCCAGCGAACCGACGTTCGACGGCGTGATCTGCGTCAGCGACGAATGCCGGTCGCCCTGCAGGTCGCCGCCGGGCACTTCCCTAATAGCGGACTCTCGCGTCAGTTTGGCTTGACAAGACGGCCCCTGTCAGCCTAGACTGACGGTATGGACATCGATGGTATCGCCCTGGCGATCGGATCTGAGGATCCGGCGCAGGGACTGCGTGCCGCCTTGGCGCTGCACCGGATCGCGGAGCGCGTCGAGGCGCACCAGGTCGCCGTCGCGCGGGGTCACGGGTGGTCCTGGCAGCAGATCGGCGATGCGCTGGGGATCACCCGGCAGTCCGTGCACGCCAAATACGGAAAGTGGGTTCCATGATGGCCGCGAAAGCGAACAAGGTCGGCGGGTTCAACCCATGGGCGACAGCTGTGTACGCGCGCGAGGAGGCGCGTCGGCGTGGTAACAGGCGCGTCGGTACCGAGGACCTCGTGCTCGGGCTGTTGCGCGAACCCGAGGTGGCGCAAGTGCTGGGCTGCGATCTAGGAGCGGGGCGTGAGGCACTTGATGCGATGGATCGCGACGCGCTTGTGGCGATCGGAATCGAGAGGCCGCTCGACGCGCCGCCGGTGCCAGCCCGCGAACCGGACCTCAGCAGCCGGCGGGCTGTAGTGAAGGCGGTTCTGACGGACCACCTGCCGATGACGCCCATGGCCAAGCGTGCGATGGAGCAGTCCGGAAAAGACCGGCGCCACCGTGGCGGCTCGGGGGCGCCGTGGGATCCATCGCCGCGGTGGTCACGCGAGCAGGTACTGATCGCCTTGCTGTCGCTCGCACCCCCCGACCCAGCCGCGGCGCTGCTTGACGCGCTCGACGTAGACCGAGCTGCGGTCAGCACGCGCCTCAGCGAGCCCTCAGCGGCCTAACGGCGCGGGACGGCCGGTCACATCAAGAGCGTCAGCTTCGACACGTGGGCCGGGCTCCAGTTGCTGCACGACGTTCGCCGAGGCGGCGCCGAGTGGCTGCGCTTAGCCAAGCCTCGGGACATCTTCGGGATTCGCGACCTAAGTCACTTCCCTTAAGCCTCAGATTACCAGGGCCTTTCCAGTGCCGCCGCCCGGGCTCGAACCGGGGCGCTTCGGATTAAAAGTCCGCTGCTCTACCAACTGAGCTACGGCGGCTCGGGCCCAGATGATCGCAGCAAACCGGGTGGTGCCGTCGTCGGCGCGAGACCATGCGCCGCTTGACGACCCCGCCCGGCTCAAGCGCCGCGATAGGCGATCAGCTCGATCTCGACCAGCATCCGCGGGTCGATCAGTCCTGAAACCTCGACCATCGTCATCAGTGGCCGGATCTCGCCGAAGGTCTCGCCGACCGCCCGGCCGACCTCCTCGGCCCGCGAGATGTCAGTGACGTAGACGCGCAGCTGGATGACGTCGGCCAAACCCCCTCCGGCGCGCGACAGCTCGTGACCGAGCTTCCGCAGGATCTCGATCGTCTGCTCGTACGGAGTCTCGCCGAGGACGTAGCCGCAGGGATCCACCGACGTGGTCCCGCCGATCACGACGAAACCGCCGAAGATTGCGATCCGGCTGAAGGAGAACGCCTGCTCGTAGGGCGAGGGCGGGTCCCCGCCCAGGCGGGAGATCGCCCCGTCTCCGCGGCGGGTGATCGCCTCGTCGCGATCCTCAGCTCCAGAGCCCGCCCCCACCGGTCGAGGACCGCCTAGTGCCGGAAGTGCCGGCGGCCGGTGAAGACCATCGCGACGCCGGCCGCGTCGATCGCCTCGACCACCTCGGGATCGCGGACCGAGCCGCCCGGCTGGATCACGGCCGTGATGCCCGCATCGAGCGCCAGCTGCGGGCCATCCGCGAACGGGAAGTACGCATCGGACGCCATCACGCAGCCGGCGACCTCTGACTGAGCCTTCTCGAGCGCGAGCCGGACCGAGTCGACGCGGCTCATCTGCCCAGCGCCGATCCCGATCGTCGCGTCCTCACGCGCCAGCACGATCGCGTTCGACTTCACGTGCTTGCAGACCTTCCACGAGAAGGTCATCGCCTGCCACTCGGCTTCGGTCGGGCGCCGCGACGAGACGACCTGCATCTCCGAGCGGCTCTCGATATCGGAGTCACGGTCCTGGACGAGCATGCCGCCCAGGACCTGGCGCAGCGCGGGCTCGTGGAGGTTCTTCTGGCGGCGCTCCTGATTGTCGAGAATCCGGCGGTTCCGCTTGCTCATCAGCACCTCGAGCGCGCCCTCGTCGTAACCGGGGGCGATCAGAACCTCGATGAACTGACGGTCGAGTGCCTCCGCCAGCTCTCGATCGACGCGCTTGTTCAGCGCGATCACGCCGCCGAACGCCGACATCGGGTCACACGCGAACGCCTTGCTGTACGCCTCCACGCCATTGGCCCCGACCGCGACCCCGCACGGGTTGTTGTGCTTGATGATCACGCACGCCGGCACGAGGAACTCGGCCAGCAGTTGGCGGGCCGAATCGAGGTCGAGCACGTTGTTGAACGACAGCTCCTTGCCGTGCAGCTGAGCGACGCGAGAGAGGACGTGGCTACGGGTACCGACCTGCGCGTAATAGGCGCCGCGCTGGTGGGGGTTCTCGCCGTACGGCAACTCCATCACGCGCTCGTATGCGCGCACGATCAGCGGCGGGAAGTCCTCCTCGCGCTCCTGGAACCAGCGGGCGATGGCGGTGTCGTACCGGGCGGTGTAGGCGAACGCCTCGGCCGCGAGCACCTCGCGCGTCTTCACGGACAGCCGCCGGTCCGACACCCTCAGCTCCTCGAGCACCGCGTCATAGCTCTCGGGCTTGACCACCGGCACAGAGAACGCGTGATTCTTGGCCGCGGCGCGGATCATCGTCGGTCCGCCGATGTCGATGTTCTCGATCACCTCGTCGTCCGAGACCCCTCGCAGCGCCGCGGTCCGCTCGAACGGATAGAGGTTGACGCAGACGAGGTCGACTGGTTCGACGTCGTGGGAGGTCGCCGCCTCGATGTGCGCGGGATCGCTGCGAACCGCTAACAGGGACGCGTAAAGCTTCGGATGCAGGGTCTTGACGCGGCCGTCCATGATCTCCGGGAACCCCGTCAGGTCGGTGATCGAGCGCACCGGCAGGCCCGCGTCGGACAGCGTTCGGGCGGTCCCTCCAGTCGACACGAGCTCGATCCCGAGCTCTACGAGTCCCTGAGCGAACTCGACGATTCCCGTCTTGTCCGAAACCGACAAAAGCGCCCGCCCGACCTGCACCTCACCCGGCGCGGCCGCCCGCAGTGACTGCTCCGCCTTCGCTGGAGACGTGCCCGACGTCATCTGCCCGCGACTCTACCGATCCGGGGCCCAGCGGTGCCCTTGGTCGCCCGGAGGCTATGTCCGGGCGTCCTGACCCGCCAGGGCTCCGACATGGACACGCCTGCGATCAGCGCGGTCGATCCGCACCTCGCCGCGCGCGATCAGCCGGACCACCTCGGGCAGCAGGACGTGCTCGATCTCGTGAATCCGCGGCAGCACATCATCGGGCTCGCGGGCGTCGGGCAGCTCGAGCGCGCGCTGCAGGATCACCGGGCCGGTGTCGACACCGTCGTCGACGAAGTGGATGGTGACGCCGAACACCTTGACGCCGTAGGCGAGTGCGTTACCAATCGCGTCGACCCCAGGAAAGGCCGGAAGCAGCGCTGGATGGACGTTGATCACGGCATCCGGGAACCGCGCCAGAAAGTCGCCGCCGAGCAGCTGCATGTACCCGGCCAGCACGACCAGCTCGACGTCGCGTTCTGCCAGCCAGTCCGCGATCGCGCGATCGCGCGCCGCCCGGTCGCCCCCGTACTCGGCCCGCCGAAACGCCCGTGCCGGCACCGCCGCATCCCGTGCTCGCTGCAGCGCCTGCGAGTCGGCGTTGTCCGAAACGACGGCGACGATCTCGATGCCGTCGCGGCGGTGGACCTTGTCGAGCAGCGCCTGCAGGTTGGTGCCGGCTCCGGAGGCGAGCACCGCGACCTTGAACGGTCGCGAGGAGCTCACGTCACCAACGGCAGTTCGACTCGCTCCAGCGCGTACTTCCCGTTCGCCCCCTCGGTTCCGGCGAGCGGGTATTCACCGCTGAAGCAGGCGTCGCAGTGGACCGCACGATCGCCGCGGATCGCCTCGTAGACGCCCTCGAGCGACAGGTAGTGCAGCGAATCGGCCCCGAGCTCCTCGGCGATCTCGGGGACGGTGCGCCCGTGGGCGATCATCTCGGCGCGGGTCGACATATCGATTCCGTAGTGGCACGGATGCTTGATCGGCGGCGCCGAGATCCGCAGATGGATCTCGCTGGCGCCTGCATCGCGCAACATCCGGACGATCTGCCGGGTGGTATTACCGCGGACGATCGAGTCGTCGACGACGACCAGGCGCTTGCCGGCTACCACCTCGGGCAGCGGGTTGAACTTCAGCCGCAGGCCCTGGCGGCGCAGCTGCTGGCCGGGCTGGATGAAGGTCCGGGCGACATACCGGTTCTTGATGAAGCCGTCGTCCTGGGGAAGTCCGGCGGCCCGCGCCACCCCGCGCGCGGCGGCGTTCCCGGAGTCGGGCACGGGGATCACGAGATCGGCCTCAACCGGCGCCTCGCGCCAGAGGAGCTCGCCCATCCGCGCGCGCGCGACCTGCAGCCTGAGCCCACCCATCAGCGAGTCGGGCCTGGCGAAGTAGATGTACTCGAACACGCAGAAGGCGCGCCGCTGGTCGCCGTCGATGATCCGCGAGGTGACCCCGTCGGCGTTCAACGTCACCATCTCGCCGGGCTCGACGTCACGCACGTAACGGGCGCCGATCAGGTCAAACGCGCACGACTCGCTGGCGACGCAGTAAACGTCGCCGTCGAACTCCTCGATCACGCCCAGCGCCAGCGGCCGCAAGCCGTGCGGGTCGCGGAAGGCGATCACGCACTCGTCGGTCATCACCACAGTCGAGAACGCGCCGTGCAGACGCGGAACCACCTCGGCGATCGCGTCCTCGATCCGCTCGGCGGGATGGGTCGCGAGCAGCGCCGCGATTATCTCCGAGTCAGACGTGGAGCGAAACGGGACGTCGCGTCCGCGCAGCTCCGCGTGCAGCTCGACCGCATTGATCAGGTTGCCGTTGTGGGCGAGCGCGATCGTGCGGTTGTCGTCGCGAACGATCGGCTGCGCGTTCTCCCACTGCGAGGAGCCGGTGGTCGAGTAGCGAACGTGCCCGATCGCGAGGTCTCCGACCAGCGATCGCAGCATGTGCTCGTCGAACACCTGCGACACCAGACCCTGCTCGCGGATCCCCATGACCGGACCCGAGAGCGGCGCGGTGGCGATCCCCGCCGACTCCTGACCCCGGTGCTGGAGCGCGTAGAGCGCGAAGTAGGACAGACGTGCGACGTCGCGGCCGGGCGCGTAGATCCCGAACACCCCGCACTCGTCGCGCGGTCCGTCTCGGTCGTCGAACGGTGCCATCAACCATCGCCAAGGCTAGCGGAGCAGCCCGTCGAGTCCCCCGCGATACGCAGCCGCCAGTTCGGAAACTGGGAGCTTCAACAGGTCCTCGAGCTCAAGCGTGTCGCCGCCGACGTCGCCGATCACCGTCATTCCCGCCAGCGCCTCGGGAGCGCCCGATACGACGAAACCCGTCCCGAAGTCCTCGCCGAACGGGTCGAGGCCGTCGGGCAGCCGCACGCGGGCGCCGATCCCACCCGCGATACAGCATTCGGCCAGGGTCACCGCGATCCCGCCCTCGGCGATGTCATGTGCATTTTGCAGCGCCCCTGACCGCACGGCCTTCCTGACCCGGTCCTGCGCGTCGAGGACCGCTTGCATCTCCTTGAACGGCAGGGGTCCGGTCGGCGCCTCGCCTTGGAGCTTGGCGAGCTCCGAAGCGGCCCGCGAGGGGTTGAACGGCCCCACCAGCGCGATCTTGTCGCCGGGCGCAGCGAACCCGAGTCGCCCCGCGTGCGCGGCGTCGGGCAGCCTGCCGACGATCCCGACCACCGGAGTCGGAAGGATCGGCCCGGCGGGCGACTCGTTGTACAGCGAGACGTTGCCGCCGACGACGGGCGTGCCGACCGCCAGGCAGGCCTCGCGCAGGCCCTCGATCGCTTCGGTCAGCTGCCAGGCGACGTGCGGCTTCTCCGGGTTTCCGAAGTTCAGGCAGTTGGTCAGCCCGAGCGGCTCGGCACCGACGCATGCCAGGTTGGCGACGCACTCGAGTACCGCCTCGACGGTTCCGGCGCGTGGGTCGGCGGCGACCCGCCGGGCGTTGCCGTCGATCGAGATCGCAATTGCCGGAACCCCACCCGGCCGCCCTCCGCCACCGGCGTCGGATCCCGGCTGCAACTGCAGCACGGCGGCGTCAGCCTGCTCCGGACGGCGGACCGTCCGGGACTGCACGAGCGGGTCGTACTGCTCGAACACGATCCGTCGCGAGGCGACGTTGGCGCTGGCGAGCAGTGCCAGCAGGATCTCGCCGGTGCTGGCATCGTGAGCCAGCACCGGCGCCGGCGCGGCGTAGAGCTGCTCGCTCGGCGGCGCCGGCTCCAGGTCATAGAGGGGGCAGTCGTCGACCAGCAGGCTGACCGGGAGCTCGCCGACGACCGCGCCCCGATTGAGCACCCGAAACATGTGCATGTTTGTGATCTGGCCGATTGGCGTCGCCAGCGTCTCCCACCGCTCGCAGACGGCGATCACCTCGCCGACCAGCTCGGGCGAGACGACGCACAACATCCGCTCCTGTGATTCCGAAACCATGATCTCGAACGGCTCCATCCCGGGCTCGCGCAGCGGCACCGCGCCGACGTCGATATCGATCCCAACGGCGCCCTTGGCGGCCATCTCCGATGCCGAGGACGTCAGGCCGGCGGCACCGAGATCCTGGAGCGAGGCGAGCAGGCCGCGGTCGAGCAGCTCCAGACAGCACTCGAGCAGCTTCTTCTCGGCGAACGGGTCGCCGATCTGCACCGACGGGCGCTTGGCCTCGTCACCGCCCTCGCCGAGCTCGGCGCTGGCCAGCACCGAGGCGCCGCCGATGCCGTCACGGCCGGTCAGCGCCCCCAGCAGCAGGACGACGTTGCCGACACCGACCGCGGCGCTCGATGTCAGGCGCGTGTGCGGGGCTAGTCCGACGCACATCGCGTTGACCAGGCAGTTCTGCTCATAGCTGGGCTCGAAGTAGATCTCGCCGCCGACCGTCGGCACCCCGATCGAGTTTCCGTAGTGGCCGATCCCGGCGATCACGCGCTCGAGCAGGTAGCGCGACCGCGGCGATCCGGCCAGCTCGCCGAATCGCAGCGAGTCGAGCACGGCGATCGGGCGCGCGCCGACCGCGAACACGTCGCGGAGGATCCCACCGACGCCGGTGGCCGCGCCCTCGAACGGCTCGACCGCGCTCGGATGGTTGTGAGATTCGACCTTGAAGGCGACGGCGAGGCCGTCGCCGACGTCGACCGCGCCGGCGTTCTCCCCGGGGCCGACGAGGACGTGTTCGCCCTCGGTCGGCAGGCGCCGCAGCAGCTTCTTGGAATGCTTGTAGGCACAGTGCTCGGACCACATCAGCGAGAGCATCGCAAGCTCGACGTCGCCGGGTTCGCGACCCAGGCCCGCGACGATCAGTTCGTACTCATGGTCGGTGAGCCCGAGCTCCCGGTGTTGGGCCTGGGCGCCGGCGGTCAACGCGCGTCACGCTAGTGGACCGCGGCGGCGCGATCGGCGGCGGCGACTCGCATCGACTCGAAGATCGTCAGGCCGTCGGCCGAGCCCGACAGTGGGTCAACTGCGTGCTCGGGATGGGGCATCAGACCGAGCACGTTGCCCGCGTCGTTGACGACGCCCGCAATGTCGTCCTGGGAGCCGTTCGGGTTCTGGCCGGCCGCATAGCGCAGGACGACGTGGACCGGATCGGGCGAGTAATAGCGCCCGCTCATGTGCTTGACCGGGATCGACAGGATTTGGCCCAACCCACCCTGGCGGGTGAAGGCCGTGTCGGCGTCGACGATCTCGACGTCGACCTGGCGAGACACGAACCGCAGCGACAGGTTCGGCAGCAGCGCGCCCGGTAGCAGCCCGGCCTCGCAGAGAATCTGGAAGCCGTTGCAGATCCCGAGCACGAGTCCGCCGGCGGCCGCGAACTCGATCACCTCGTCCATGACGGGGGCGAACCTGGCGATCGCACCGGCACGGAGGTAGTCGCCGTATGAGAAGCCGCCGGGCACGATCACCGCGTCGACTCCCTGCAGATCTCGGTCGGCGTGCCACAGGAGCACCGCTTCGCCGACGCGACCGGCGGCGAGCTGGGCGTCGATGTCGTCACAGCTTCCGGGAAAGCGGACGATCCCGAATTTCATGAAGTCCCCCGCCGGGCATCCAGCCCGCCGGTCTGAGCGCTGTGTTCGGCCTCCGGCCTCGCTTGACCGGTCGCTATCGCTCCCTCGACGATCTCGTAGTCCTCGATCAGCGGATTGACCAGCAGCCGCTCGCACATCGCCGGGAGCTGCCCCGGGTCGGCGACATCGAGCTCGATCAGCCGGCCGACGTGGACGTTGCTGGCGCCGGTGAACCCCAGCGCCGGGAGCGCGCGCTCGACCGCTTGGCCCTGCGGATCGAGGATCCCCGCCTTTGGCCGGACGAGGACACGCGCCCGCATCAGTCTCCGGAACCCGGGGCCGCCGACCCTGTGCTCGTTGGCGCACCGGTCAGGGCCAGCCAATCGGCGAACGGGCGCCCGGTGATCCGCTCGTAGATCTCGATATATGTCTCGCGCGTGCGCGCGACGATCTCCTCGGGGATCGGAGGCGCCGGTGGGTTGCGGTCCCAGCCCGTGGAGGAGGCCCAATCACGGACGAGTTGCTTGTCGAAGCTCGGCTGGCTGCGCCCGGGCTGGTACCCATCGACCGGCCAGAAACGCGAGGAGTCGGGGGTGCAGACCTCGTCGCCGAGCGTCAACTCGCCGGACGCGTCGACGCCGAACTCGAACTTGGTGTCGGCCAGGATGATTCCGCGCGCCAGCGCGTGCTCGGCGCAGTGGTTGTAGACGGCCAGCGACGCATCGCGCAGACGCTCGGCGAGGGCGCGGTCGCCGACCAGGGCCGCGGCGCCTTCGAAATCAATCGCCTCGTCGTGGCCGACGTCGGCCTTGGTCGAGGGGGTGAAGATCGGCTCGGGCAGCCTGTCCGACTCCCGCAGACCCGCGGGAAGCTCGATTCCCGAAACCCTGCCGGTCTGCTGGTAGTCCTTCCAACCGGACCCGCTGAGGTAGCCGCGGACGACGCATTCGACCGGCATCATCCGCAGCTTCCTGACGATCATCGCGCGACCGCGAACCTCGTCCGGCACGCCCTCGGTGATCGACTCGAGGTGGCCTGCGACGATGCCGCCGGTCTGCTCGAACCAGAACGTCGAGAGGCCGGTCAGCACGGCGCCCTTGTCGGGAATCGGGGTCGGATGAACCGCGTCGTAGGTCGAGATCCGGTCGGACGCGACAAGCAGCAGCGACCCGTCGAGGTCGTAGATCTCCCTGACCTTGCCGGAGGCGATCAGCGGCAAATCTGCGAGGGCGGCAACCACTGCCCCCAACGGTAGCGTCTAGGGGTGACGTTGGCGGCCACGCGGCCGCCAACGGCGAGCGGGCAGGGGTGTGTCCAGTGACGTTTGCGGCCCGGGGTGCCGGGCCAGGGCCTGGGTTACCGGCCCGGGCTCCTTGTGATCATGCTCAGGCGCTGTCGCGCTCGACCAGTTCGATCCGGTAGCCGTCCGGATCGCGCACGAAACAGATGCGTCCGCCACCGTCTCTGATCGTGTACGGCGGCCGCTCTGGCTCGATCCCCTGCGTGGCGAGCCGCGACAACGTCGCGTCGAGGTCGGTCGCGGTGATCGCGATGTGACCGTAGCCGGTCCCGATGTCGTAGGGCTCTGTGCGGCCGTGGTTGAACGTCAACTCCAGGTGGGGCTCGTTGCCGTCCTCGGGCAAGCCCAGGAACACGTTGATCGCCTCCTCGCGGATTGGCATCCGGCGCATCTCCCGGAACCCGAGCGCTTCATAAAAGGACACCGATCGGTCGATATCGGTGATTCGGTAGCAGGTGTGGATCAGGGACGTGCGGATCTACGATGTCCTAACTCTTCCGCTTGCAGGTGTGGATCAGGCTCATACGATCGCGTCAAGCCTACCGACGATCTGGTCCGCATAGCGTATGTATGGGGCATAGTCGAAGATGGCGTCGAGATCGAGTCCGGCGCCGGCGGGATCCACCGCCAGCAGTTCACGCAGATGCACTCGCGTATCGAGCGCCTGCTGGGCGAGTCTCTGCACGATCCTGTAGGCGTCGTCGCGACTCGAGCCCCGCTGGACCAGCGCCAGCAGCAGCCGCTGCGAGAACAGCGCGCCATGGGTCACCTCGAGGTTCTCCAGCATCCGCTCGGCGTCGACGACAAGCCCCCGCACCAGCCCCAGCGTCCGCCGCTGCATGTGGTCGAGCAGCGTCGTCGAGTCCGGCAGGATGATCCGCTCCACGCTCGAGTGCGAGATGTCCCGTTCGTGCCAGAGGGCGACATCCTCGAGCGCCGCCTGCGCGTTGCCGCGCAGCACCCGGGCGAGGCCGCTGATCTGCTCCGAGCGGATCGGGTTGCGCTTATGCGGCATCGAGCTCGAGCCCTTCTGTCCCTCGCTGAAAGGCTCCCGCGCCTCGCTCACCTCGGTCCGCGCCAGATGGCGGAGCTCGATCGCGAATCGCTCGA
The DNA here is from genome assembly GCA_963805095.1 of uncultured Solirubrobacterales bacterium. Lineage (GTDB taxonomy): Bacteria > Actinomycetota > Thermoleophilia > Solirubrobacterales > Solirubrobacteraceae > Palsa-465. The sequence goes on along the minus strand of CAWDSW010000002.1, from coordinate 104,317 downwards.
GGCCGGCCCCGGCGAGCGCGATCGCCTGCAGGAGCTCCGCGTGACGGTCGCGGGGGATCACCTGCGTGGAGGCCGGCTCGGCATCGAGGTCGAGGCGGGCGAGCACTCGCTGCTCGAACTCCGGCGAGGTAGCGGCGTAGGTCCCCACGGCACCAGAGAGCGCGCCGACCCTGACCTGCGTGAACGCGAGCTCCAATCGGCAGAGGTTGCGGTGCGCCTCGAACGCGAAACCCGCGAGCTTGATCCCGAACGTCGTCGGTTCGGCGTGAATCCCGTGCGTACGTCCGACGCAGAGCGTGTGACGATGGGCCCTCGCCTGCTCGGCGAGCGCCGTCACCAGCGCTTGTGCGTCGGGCAGGATCAGCTCGCCCGCGCGCCGCAGCTGCAGCGCCAAAGCGGTGTCGAGGACATCGCTGGAGGTGAGACCGTGGTGGATCCAACGGCCCGCCGGCCCAGCTGACTCGGCCAACACGTCGACGAACGCGGCGACGTCGTGCTCGGTCGTCCGCTCGCGCTCGGCGATCGCCTCGACGGTGAACGTCGCGGCGCGGATCGCGGCCAACTCGTCGGGCGTCGGGCCGTCCATCTCCTCGCAGGCCGCGACCTCCACCTCTCGAAGCGCCTCGAAGCGCGCCCGATCAGACCACAGCTCGCCGAACTCGGCTCGCGTGTATCGCTCAATCACGCGGCGAGAATCCGGGCCGCGAGCACCGCGGCGTTGCGCGCGTTGTCGATGCCGACACACGCGACTGGAACCCCGGGTGGCATCTGCACTATCGACAAGAGCGCGTCGAGCCCGCCGGCGATCGACGTTCGACTCGTCAGCGGCACCCCGATCACGGGCAGGTCGGTGTGCGCGGCCACGACCCCGGGCAATGCCGCCGACAGCCCGGCGCCGGCGATGATCAGGCGCAACCCGCGCATCCGCGCGTTCTTGGCGTACTCGGCCACCTTGTCCGGCTCGCGATGGGCCGACATCACCCGGACCTCGCTGCGAATCCCCCGCTCGGTCAGCTCCCTCTCGGCCGCCTCCATAGCCGGGAGGTCGCTCTTGGAGCCCATCACGATCCCGACCCGCGGCGCGTCGACGTCGAGGGCTTCAAACGCCGCTGCCGGCTCGGCGAGCGCCTCGGGCGGCGACGGGGAGGGCTCGGACGAGCTCACTCGCTCACCCCCGCGGCCGCAATATCGCGCCGCAGTTGTCGACCGTCGAACTGGATCATCTCGGCTGCAGCATAAGCACCGGCGCGGGCGGCAGCAGTGTCGGCCCCGAGCGCCGTCACGTTCAGTACCCGCCCGCCGCTCGTGACCACCGAGCCGTCGGGCCCGGCCGCGGTGGCCGCGTGCGTCACGAACACGCCGTCGGCAACGAGTTCGAGCCCGTGGATCTCATCACCGCTGCGCGAGGAGGCCGGATAGCCGGCGCTCGCCAGCACGACCGTAACGGCGCTGCGCGGATCCCACTCGAGCTCGATCCCCTCCAGCCCGCCGTGCTCGCTGGCGGCGGCCAGCAGCTCCAGCAGATCGGTGTGCAGCCGCGGCAGGATCGCCTGGGTCTCCGGGTCCCCGAAGCGGACGTTGAACTCGAGCACCCGCGGTCCCGAGGCGGTCAGCATCAGACCGGCGTACAGCACCCCGCGGAACTCGATGCCGCGACGGCACAGTTCGTCGAGCACCGGTTGGTGGATCCGCGCACACAGCTCCGCGGCAGCGTCGGCGCCGATCGCCGGCACCGGCGAGTACGAGCCCATCCCGCCGGTGTTCGGCCCGAGATCGCCGTCGAAGATCCGCTTGTAGTCCTGGGCAGAGGCGAGTGGCAGCGCTCGGACGCCGTCGCAGAGCGCCAGCAGCGACAGCTCGTGGCCTACGAGGTGCTCCTCGACGACGACCCGTTCGGTGTCGAACCGGTGCTCGACCAGTAGTTCGGTCAACGCAGCCCGGGCTTCGCTCTCGTCGGCGGCGATGATCACGCCCTTCCCGGCCGCGAGGCCATCGGCCTTGATCACCGTCGGGTAGACGCCGGCGATCGCCGCCATCCCCTGCTCGACGTCGCCGACCACCGCGTAGGCGCCGGTCGGCACGCCGGCGGCCGCCATCACCTCTTTGCAGAACGCCTTCGACCCCTCCAGCGCGGCGCCGGCGGCGTCCGGGCCGAAGCACGGGATGCCGGCCAGGGCCAGTTCGTCCGCGAGCCCAGCGACGAGCGGCGCCTCCGGCCCGACGACGACCAGTTCGACATGCTCGGCCACGGCCGCGGTGGCGAGCCCGTCGATGTCGTCTGCAGGAAGGGGGAGCACCCGCGCGAGCGCGGCGATGCCGGCGTTGCCCGGCGCGCACAGTAGCTCCGGCGCCTGCGGCGAGCGCGCCAGCGCCTGCAGGATCGCGTGTTCGCGGCCACCGCCGCCGACCACCAGGACGCGTGGCGACTCGCGCACCCCGTTCGATCCTCTGGAAGCCAACTGTTCCGATCCCGAGAGGAGAATGCGACCGGAGCGGCGCTAGATCAGCGCGATGAAGTCGTCGACCGGGATCGCCGACATCGTCTCGTACTTGCCGGTTCCACGCGAGCCGAGCTCGAGCGATAGCCGCGCGACCGTCTTGTCGTCGGGCGCCTCGATCACGTTGACGAAGTCGTACTGACCGAGCGTCGCCCACTGCGCCTTGACGGTCGCCCCGAGCTGCTCGACCTCACGGTTGACCTCGCGGATCCGCGCCGGATTGTTCTTGATCGTCTGCACGCCCTCCGGGGTCAGCGTCGTCAGCATGATGTAGGTGGGCATAGCCCGGCTCCTCGCTCTCGAGATCTCCAGCGGTGCCCTCACTTGTACCACGGGTGGGGCCTGCCCAGAATCTCCTGAATCCCGGATCGTAAGTACGCCGGGTTCCGGTCCGTTGAATTGTCAGCCCTGCCGTGATGAACGGCGGTCCAAACACCCCGGGGCCCCGATCAGATGTGCCTAGGGGCCCAGGCTTTGGCGGCCATCTGGCCGCCAAAGCCCCCCGGGGCACCTGCCGAGTCCGCTACACCACCGCGGGTGTACCCGCGCGCTCCAGCACGATCTCGCCGTCGACCGCCTCGACCTCGACGGTGTCACCGCTGACGAACCGTCCCTCGAGGATCGCCAGCGCCAGCGGATCGACCAGCCGCTTCTGGATCACCCGCTTCAACGGGCGGGCGCCGTAGGTCGGGTCGTACCCGAGGTTGCCGAGCAGCGTCCTCGCGTCGTCGGACAGGACGAGCTCGATCCCGCGCTCCTGAACGCGGCCGATCACACGCTCCACCTGTATGTCCACGATCTCTCTGAGCTGCTCGCGGTCGAGCGGCTCGAACTCGACGATGTCGTCGAGTCGGTTGATGAACTCAGGCTTGAAGTTCGCCTCGATGCCGGCCCGGCCGCCCGGAATGTTGGACGTCATGATCAGCACGACGTTCTTGAACGAGACCGTCCGCCCCTGACCGTCGGTCAGCCTACCGTCGTCCATCACCTGCAGCAGCGTGTTGAACACATCGGGGTGAGCCTTCTCGATCTCGTCGAGCAGCACGACCGAATAGGGACGACGCCTGACGGCCTCCGTCAGCTGGCCGCCCTCGTCATAACCGACGTACCCGGGAGGCGCGCCGACCAGACGTGACACCGAGTGCTTCTCCATGTACTCGGACATGTCGATCCGGACCATCGCGTCCTGCGAGTCGAACATGAACTCCGCCAGCGCTCGCGCCAGCTCGGTCTTGCCGACGCCGGTCGGCCCAAGGAACAGGAACGTCCCGATCGGGCGATCGGGGTCCTGCAGGCCGGCCCGGGAGCGGCGCAGCGCGCTGGACACGGCGGAGACCGCCTCGTCCTGGCCGATCACCCGCTGGTGCAGGCGATCCTCCATGTGCACGAGCTTCTCAATCTCACCCTCGAGCAGCCTCGAGACGGGCACGCCGGTCCACTTGGAGACGATCTCGGCGATGTCGTCCGCGTCGACCTCCTCCTTCAGGTAGCGGTGGGCTCCGACGTCGGCCTGCGCCTCCGCCGTCTCCGCCTGCTCGAGACGCTTGCTCAGGTCGGGGATCGTCCCGTACTGGAGCTCGGCGGCGCGACCGAGGTCCCCCTCGCGCTGGGCGCGCTCGAGTTCGACCTTGGCCTGCTCGACCTGCTCCTGGATCTCGGCGACGGCGCCGATCGTCTCCTTCTCCCGCTGCCACTCAGCGTGCATCGCGGCCGAGCGCTCCTTCTCCTCGGCCAGCGCCCGCTCGAGCTGATCGCGACGCGCGGCGGTGCCGGGGTCGTCGTCCTCGGCCGAGCCCAGCGAACGCAGCTCGATCTCGAGCTGGAGGATGTGCCGGTCGACCTCGTCGATCTCGGTCGGCTTCGAGTCGATCTCCATCCGAATCTGTGACGAGGCCTCGTCGACCAGGTCGATCGCCTTGTCCGGCAGGAACCTGTCGGCGATGTAGCGGTCGGACAGGGTCGCCGCGGCGACCAGGGCGGAGTCCTGGATCCTGACCTTGTGGTGGACCTCGTAGCGCTCCTTGAGACCGCGCAGAATCGCGATCGTGTCCTCGACGCTCGGCTCCTGCACGAACACGGGCTGGAAGCGGCGCTCCAGTGCCGCGTCCTTCTCGATGTGCTTGCGGTACTCGTCGAGCGTGGTCGCGCCAACCGCGCGCAGCTCGCCGCGCGCCAGCATCGGCTTCAGCAAATTGGCCGCGTCGACGGCGCCCTCAGCCGCGCCGGCGCCGACGATCGTGTGCAGCTCGTCGATGAACAGGACGATCGTGCCGTGGGCGTCGGCGATCTCCTTGAGGACCGCCTTCAGCCGGTCCTCGAACTCGCCGCGGTACTTGGAGCCGGCGATCAGCGCGCCGATGTCGAGTGCGATCACGCGGCGATCCTTGAGCCCCTCGGGGACGTCGCCCGAGACGATCCGCTGAGCGAGGCCCTCGGCGATCGCCGTCTTGCCAACGCCGGGCTCGCCGATCAGCACGGGGTTGTTCTTGGTGCGACGGCTGAGCACCTGAATCACTCTTCTGATCTCGTCATCGCGGCCGATCACCGGGTCGAGCTTGCCGCTGGCGGCCGCTTCGGTCAGATCCCTGCCGTACTTCTCCAGGGCCTGGTACTTGTCCTCGGGACTCTGGTCGGTGACCCGATGGCCGCCGCGAACCTCCGCCAGCGCCTGCAGAAGATTCTCGCGAGTCGCGCCGAGCGACCGCAGAGCGTCGCCGGCAGGGCCCGGCTGGGCAGACAGCGCGAGGATCAGGTGCTCGGTCGAGACGTACTCGTCATTCAGCTCGCGCATCTCGTTCTCGGCGGCGCGCACGACCGCCAGCAGCTCGCCGGAGCCGCCCGTCGCCTCGGTCGCCGCGCTTGTGATCCGCGGTAGCGCATCGAGCGCCGGCGCGAGTGTGGCGCGGACGGTGGCCGGGTCGACGCCGAGCTTGCGCAGCACGGGCGCGACCACGCCCGCGTCCTGCTCGAGCAGAACCGCGAGCAGGTGCTCCGGGCGTGTCTGTGGGTTGTGGCGCTCCTCGGCAAGCCGCTGGGCGGCCTGCAGCGCCTCCTGGGACTTGATCGTGAAGCGATCAGCGTTCATGTGGCGACCTTCTGTAAGTGTCTAGGCGTGGATATATATCTAAGTCAGTTGGACTTAGATTATGACACGCTCGAGGGGCGCTTACAAGGGCGCGCCCGCAACCCGTCAGGCGGTGATCTTCAGCAGTTGGGACGGTGTCTTGCGCTCGATGTTGCCGCCCGAGTCGACGATCGCGCCGGTCACCTCGGCGGTCACGCGGACGCGATGCGCGAGCGCGATTTTCAGCGCCTGGAGCTGGCCGGGCTTGAATGCGATCTTGGAGATCGTCACGCCCGCGCTGTTCATGTGGTAAAGGCTCGAATAGACGGTGAACGGCTTCGCGCCGCCGACCGTGACCACGGCATTTGCTCCGATCAGGCAGGCACCGTCGCACCTGACCCGCGCGAAGATCCCGCGCGAAGCGTACGGCCGCTGCGCCCGGTTCAGTTGCAGCCCGACGTTGACGATCTTCGGCTCGCTCTCCAGGGCGACCGTCGACAGCGCGCCGAGGTTCAGCCCGCCCCAGCCAGAGGCCTCGTCGAACCCGACCGCAGCCGTGCAACAGCCGAGTGCCGCCCCCGCCTCGGTGATGAACGCGCCGATGTCGTTGCTACCGACGGTGACGTCGTTGAACACGGACGGCGCCTGTACCGGATTGCGTCCAATCCGGTACAGAAGCGGGTTTGCCAGCCCGAGGTTGTCGAGCTCATGCTCGCGCAGGACCTGATCGATCAGCGCAAAGCCGCCCGCCAGGAGCGGCGTCGCCGCGCTGGTGCCACCGACCGTCTGCCACGGGTTGTGCTGCGACGATGAGATGCAATCCAAAGCCGTGCAGTAGACGTCGTAGCCCGGCTCGATGTCAGACAACAGCGAGACATCCGGCACCGCCCGCTGGTGCTGGACGACCGTCCCGTTCTGATAGTTGGGACGCTTGAACAGGCTGCTGAAGCCGCCGCCGGCGGCGCCCAGCTGGTTACCCAGGGGGCTTTCGAAGGAGTTCTGGTCGTTCCACACCTGCTGGCTGGCGATCGTGTTCTGCGGCGTCAGCTGCACGTTGGTGCCCCCGATCGCGGTTACCCACTTCGACGAAGCCGGATAATCGACCGACAACTGCGGCAGCGGCACCTCCTGAGCCGAGCTCGGATCGATACAACCGGACGACCCGTCGTCACCGCTCGCCGACAGCAAGCTGATGCCGCTGGCCGTCGCCTCGGCGAGCGCCGACTCCACGGTCTTCAGGCCGCCGCGCCCGATCGCAGCCATCGTCTGCGACTCGCACAGGCCCAAGGAGGCGGAGATGACCTGCGGTTTGAAGCCCTTCGACTCCAGCGGCTCGGTCAACGCGTGCAGCACATCGCCGGCCTCGGGCTCGGACTCGTAAACGTCGACCGACGTCAGGTCCGGGGCTGCCGCGGTCAGCATCTCCAGGTCGAGTGTGGCCTCGCCGCCCGGCGCCAGCTTTCGCCCCAGGTTGACGCCGAACTGGTCAATCTGCGGGAGATGCAGACCGAAGCAGTTCGCGAACGCCTTGAGGTCGCTGTTCTTGTAGCCGTCGATCTCGATCAGCGCGACGCGCTCGCCCTGGCCGAGCGTCCCCCCGCCTGCAGCGTGTTGTAGCCATAGGCGCCGAGATACTCGTTGGGGGTGAACCCGCCCACCGCCAGTGCCGCCGCGCAGCCGGCGGCGGTTCCGGTAGCGGGCATGTAGGCCGAGCTCGTCAACGCCTGCTGGGTATGGAACAGCGCCGGCTGGCTGACCAGTGGCTCGGTATCAAGCCCGATGACGCCGGTGGCGACACCGAGCAGCGCCCTGGGGATCCTGACCGCGCCGGTCGGCGCGGTGTAGCGGCTGGCCCGGGCAGTCCGGTACTCGGCCAGTGAGGTGCCGAATGCACGCTCGGCGCTCGCGGCCGGCATCGTGGCGTTCACGAACAACCCGGTCGCGTCCATCCGTATCGCGACCGCACCGGCGCGGCGCAGGAACCTGATCGCTCGCCCGCGCGTGCCCGGGCTGGCGCCGAACCTGCGGGACAGCCACGCAATCGACTCGTATTGACCGTAGGTCGGACTGCCTGGCGTACTGACCGCGGTGGCGAACCGCTCCAGGCCGACGTTGTCGGCCACCAGCGGCAGCACGAGGTGCATCCGCTCGGCTGCCGGGGTGGCACCAACGCGTGCGGCCGGGCGCGCGAGCGCGGCAGGACAGAACACGCCGGCCGCCGAGAAAACAACCAGTGAAAGGCCTGTCGTGAGAGCTCGAATTCCCCTCCTCACGTCGCGTTCCCATGCTGGCACATGGAAGCCTTAGCGCGCGTAAATGGATCGTGCCGGCTCGCGGCTCGCGACGGACCGACGACAACTTCCCGAGGCTGCGCTCCTGAGGAGGGGTTCGGGAACAAAAGGGCGCTGGCGGTCCCAAACTGCAAGAGCCGGCTCCCGCGAACGCGCGCTCGGGAAGTTGTGGTCTCTGTGGTCCCGGAGAGCGCCTGGCGGCCCTCAGGCCCCGGTGTGACGCGCGAGCGCCCCGCTGGAGCCGGGCACGAGCGCCTCCGCCAGCGGGCCCCGGTCAATCCCGGGCTTGTCGCACGAGCGCACCGCCGCGAGCGTAAGGGACGATCTCCGCCCTCAGTTCGCGGCGCAGGGCTTCGAGCCGCTGCACCTCCGCGCCGAGCTCGGCGGCGCGTCGCTCCAGCGTCGCAAGCTTCCGAGCCATCGAGTCGAGCTGCTGTTCGAGCTCGAGCACGCGCTCAACGCCCGCCAGGTTCATCCCCAGCTCGGCGGTCATCTCCTGGATCCGCCGGAGCCGCTCGACGTCGGCGTGAGAGTAGAGCCGCGTCCCCTTCGGGGAGCGTTGCGGCTCGATCAGTCCGCGGGCCTCGTACATCCGCAGAGTCTGAGGATGCATCTCCGCGAGCTCGGCGGCGACGGAGATCATGAACACGCCGCGATCAGATTCGACCTGGATCCGCGTCTGGGTCCTGATTCGCCGACTGGCCATCAGCGACCAGCCCCTGCCGTGCTCTCCGCTTGCCCGCCGTCCGCGGCGGGCCCGCCGGCCGCGGCGGCGAACAGCTTCGCGCGCGGATTCCCGTTCATCACCTCGGCGAGCCGCTCGACTGCCTCGTCCTGCTCTGCCGACAGCGTCGCGGGAACGTCGATCACGAACCTGTAGCGAAGGTCGCCGCTGCCCTTGCCACCGAGCCGCGGCGGGCCCTCGCCGCGGAGCCGCTGGACGGTGCCGTGCTTGGTCCCGGGCGCAACCTTGAGCCGCTTTGAGCCGTTCAGCGTCGGCACCTCGATGACTCCACCGCGCAAGGCCTCGGGAATCGTCAACGGCACCTCCACCTCCAGATTGTTGTCGCCACTGGGCTTGAAGACCGGAGATTCCGCCACGCGGGTGATCACGTACAGATCGCCCGGCGGCATCCCACGGATGCCAGGGTCGCCCTTGCCACCCAACTTGATCCGGCTGCCATCGCGGACTCCGGCTGGGATATTGACGCGCAAGCGCCGGACGCTTCGCTGGGCGCCGGTTCCGTTGCAGGTCGGGCACGGATCCTCGATCACCGTGCCCGAGCCGCCACAGTTGGAGCACGGCTGCGTGATCGAAAAGATCCCCTGGCTCTGCGCCTCGACGCCACGCCCCTGACAGACGGGGCAGATCTTTGGCTGCGTCCCCGAGCGAGCCCCGCTTCCGTGGCAGGTTGGACAGGGCTGCGAGGTCGGCACCGACAACCGCACCTGGGTCCCCCGCATCGCGTCTTGGAAGCTCAGCTGGACCTCGGACTCGAGGTCGCGGCCGCGGGCCTCCGCCGCACGCTGCGGCCCGGACCGTGACGGCCCCCCAGGTCCACCGCCGAATAGGTTGGAGAGGATGTCGCCGAAGCTGCCGCCGAAGCTCGAAGCGTCGAAGTTGGGAACCCCGAAGCCCGCGAACGCGCCGCCGCGGTCGTACTCCTTGCGCTTGTCGGGATCCGAGAGGACGTCGTGCGCCTGCGAGATCTCCTTGAAACGCTCCTCGGCCTTCTTGTCGCCCGGATTGCGGTCAGGGTGATACTGGCGGGCGAGCTTGCGGTAGGCCTTCTTGATCTCCTCGTCGGAGGCGTTCTTACCGACCCCCAGGATCTTGTAGTAGTCGGGCCGCTCGGGCATCGCCGCCGCCTCGCTCAGGCTGCCACGAGCACGCGCGCGGGCCGCAGCACGGTGTCGCCCAGCCGGTACCCCTGCTGGTAGACCTCGACCACCGTCCCGGGCTCGCTGTCCTCTACCCGAAGCTGCGCGACCGCCTCTTGGGACGTCGGGTCAAACACCTCGCCGACCGGCGAGAACGGCTCGATCCCGGCTCTGGCAAACGCGGCCAGCAGGTCCGCCTGGACCAGCCTGATCCCGGACACGAGCTGGGAATCGGCTTCCGCGCCGGCAGGATCAGCGGACGCGGTCGCCTGGACGGCGCGATCCAGGTTGTCGATGGCGGGCAACAGCTCCTTCGCCAGCCGGGCGATCCCACGTTCCTGCGCGAGCGCAGCCTCACGTGTGGCGCGCTTGCGGTAGTTCTCGAAATCTGCCCGGGTGCGCTGCGCCAGCACCAGGTATTCGTCTGCCTTCTCGGCCTTCACGGCGAGTTCGTCGAGGTCGTGCTCGACGCGGTGCTCGTCGTGGGCCTCGTCCCCACCGGGTTGCTTGTCGCCGGGCTCAGCCTCCGGCGGCTGACCCTCGGCGGACGGCGACTGGGCCTCGGTCGGCAACGACTGCGCAGCGTCGGGCCTGCCTGTGGGGTTCAACTCGACGCCGTCGCGGCCGTCGTCGATCGGCCGATCGGCGGCGGTCTCATCGACCGCCGCCTCCACTGGCCGCTTGCCGGTCATCACTTACCCTCGTCCACAACCTCGGCATCAACCACGTCCTCCTCCTCGGAGGTCGCCGAAGCGCCGTTGGTCGAGTCATCCGCGCTCGCGCCGGCCGCCCCAGCCTCCTGGGCGCGCTGGTATATCGCCTCGGAGACCTTGTGGAACGCGGCGTTGAGCGCGTCCTTCTTGGCGTTGATCTCGTCGGGGTCCTCGGAGGTAAGCGAGTCGCGGACCACCTTGACCGCCGCCTCGATCTCCGCCTTCGAGTCGGCGTCGATCGTTTCGCCGAGCTCGCTCAGCTGGCGCTCTGCCTGGTAGGCAGCGTGCTCGGCCTCGTTGCGCGCCTCGGCCAGTGCCCGCTGCCGCCTGTCGTCGTCGGCGTGGGACTCGGCGTCCGTAACCATCCGCTTGATCTCGTCGTCCGACAGGCCAGAACCCGACCGGATCTCGATCTTCTGTTCCTTCCCGGTGCCGAGATCCTTCGCGGACACGTTGAGGATCCCGTTCGCATCGATGTCGAACGCGACCTCGATCTGCGGGATTCCCCGCGGCGCCGGCGGAATGCCGGTCAGCTGGAACTTTCCTAGCGACTTGTTGTAGGCAGCCATCTCGCGCTCGCCCTGAAGGACGTGGATCTCGACGCTCGGCTGGTTGTCCTCGGCGGTCGAGAACACCTCCGACTTGCGCGTCGGGATCGTGGTGTTGCGCTCGATCAGCTTGGTCATGACGCCGCCCTTGGTCTCGATCCCGAGTGTCAGCGGGGTGACGTCGAGCAGGAGCACGTCCTTGACGTCGCCGGCCAGCACGCCTGCCTGAATCGCGGCGCCGACGGCAACGACCTCGTCCGGGTTGACGCCCCGGTGCGGATCCTTGCCGGTCAGATCCTTGACCTTCTCCTGGACCGCCGGCATGCGGGTCATGCCGCCGACCAGCACGACGTGGTCGATTTCGCTCGCGCCCTTCTCCTTGGCGTCATCGAGCGCCTGGCGCACCGGCGCGACCGTACGGTCGAGCAGGTCCGCGGTGAGCTCGTTGAGCTTCGCCCGAGTCAGCCGGGTATCGAGATGCTTCGGGCCGCTGGCATCAGCGGTGATGAACGGCAGGTTGATCTGCGTCTCCTGCGTCGTCGACAGCTCGATCTTGGCCTTCTCGGCGGCCTCATATAGGCGCTGAAGCGCCATCGGGTCCGCGCTCAGGTCGATCCCCTGCGACTTCTTGAACTCAGCAACCAGCCAGTCGACGACCGCCTTGTCGAAGTTGTCGCCGCCGAGGTGGTTGTCGCCGGCGGTCGCCTTGACCTCGAACACGCCGTCGCCGATCTCCAGCACGGAGACGTCGAATGTGCCGCCGCCAAGGTCGAACACGAGGATCGTCTGGTCGGTCTCCTTGTCGAGGCCGTAGGCCAGCGAGGCAGCCGTCGGCTCGTTGATGATTCTCTTGACGTCGAGGCCGGCGATGGTCCCTGCGTCCTTGGTGGCCTGGCGCTGGTCGTCATTGAAGTACGCCGGGACGGTGATCACGGCGCTGTCGACGGGCTCGCCGAGATAGGCCTCGGCATCGGCCTTGAGCTTCCCGAGGATCATCGCGCTGATCTCAGGCGGCGAGTACTGCTTGCCCTCCGCCTCGACACGAACGTCGCCGCCGGGGCCGGATACGACCTTGTACGGGACGATCGACTCCTCCTCGCGGACCTCGGCCTCCTTGCGCCCCATGAAGCGCTTGATCGAGAAGATCGTGTTCTGCGGGTTGGTGACCGCCTGGCGCTTTGCGACGGTGCCGACGAGGCGCTCACCGCTGGACGCGAACGCGACCACCGACGGCGTCGTACGACCGCCCTCGGCATTCTCGATCACGGTCGGGTCGCCGCCCTCGAGGACGGCCATGCAGCTGTTGGTCGTTCCCAGATCGATTCCGATTGTCTTGCCCATCGTCAGTTCCGCTCCTTCGTTCTCCGCGTCAAAAATCTAAGCGGGAACATAGCAGATTTGTAGTGAGCGGCAGTGCCGCCCGGCGTCTTCGCTGCGTCGCCGCGGGATCGCCGCGGGATCGCCGCGGGATCGCCGCGATGCGGTGTGCCGGGTAGCACCGGCGCGATGGAAGTTAAGCCGGTCCGGACCGGCTTAACCTCCATCGCGCAAGCCCATCCATCAGACGGTAAACGCGCTAGGGCACATGCGCACCAGCGCGCATTCGCCGCACGCGGGCCGGCGCGCGTGGCAGGTGCGGCGCCCGTGGCGCAGCATGTTCAGGTGCAACTCAAGCTCCTGCCCGCGCGGCGTCAGCGCCAGCATCGTGTCATGGAGCTCCTCGAATGGGGCCCGCGGCCGAAACAGTCCGAGCCGAGTCCCCACCCGCGAAACGTGCGTGTCGACCGGCACGTCGCGCATTCCGAACGCGAACAGCAATACGCAGGCGGCGGTCTTGCGACCGACGCCCGGTAGCGAGCACAGGTACTGCTGGGCGTCGGGAACCGAGAGGTCCGGCAGCCAGCTCAGATCCAGGCCACCGCCCGTCTCCGAGATCGCGCGGAGGATCGCCTTGATCCGGGCCGACTTGACCCGCGAGATCCCGCCCGGCCGAATCGCCTCCTCGATCTCGTCGACGGGGGCGTCGCGGACCTGCTCCCAGGTCGGAAAGCGTTCCCGCAGGCCGAAATAAGCGACGTCGCGGTTGCGGTCGTTGGTCGACTGCGAAAGGACAGTCAGGATCAATTCGCCGAGCCCGTCGCCGTGCGGTCCCGCCAGCGGGATGCCATAGACGAGTCGCAGCCGGTCGCGAATCCGAATCACCCGACGCCGGGGCGGCGGTAGGTCCCGGGGAGTCACCGGTCCCGCCCTCGCGTCCGCGAACGTGTCACTCGGCTACCTCGACGAGGCCGGGGTGAACTCACCGACGCCGGCGACGGTGGTGCCGGCAGGCGAGAGCCCGCCAGCGACGACGAGCGTCTGACCCATCGCCACGACCGCCATGTCGGACAGCGGCTGCGGCAGATCGCCCGCCAGGCGCACGCGGCCGGTATGCGGGTCGATCGAGTAGACCTTGGTGGTCTGTGAGGTCCCGGTATTTCCGCGGCCACCGATCACGTAGGCGTATGCGCCAACCGTGGCCGCCGTGGCGTGGGTCGTCGGCTGGGGCAGCCGGCCGATCCGGCGGACGCGACCGGTAGTGGGATCGAAGCGGTAAATGGCGGTGCTGGCGCCTATCGGCGTTGAACCACCGATGATCAGGATCTGGCCACCGACCGCGGTGACAGCGGCGTAGCGTAGGCCGACCGGGACGCGGCCGACCACACGCGGCGACGAGCCCGGACGCCAGGCAAGGATCGTGTCGAGCCAGTTCGTGCCATCGAAGCCGCCGACCACGTAGGCGGTGCCGCCGCTGGCCGTGACCGCGACGTCAGACTGGCCACGGGGCAGTGTGCCGACCTTTTGCACAACCCCGTCGGCGGGGTTGAAAGCGAGAATGTGGCTCTGTTCGACGGTCGTCCCGCCGCCGAACACGTAGACCTCGGCACCAAGACGAGCCCCCTGGGCGTCGTGCTGCGCGACTGGCAGAGCGGCGGTGTGCAGCGTGCTGCCGGGACCGACCAGGTCGATACGCGCCGTCGAGGAGTCGGCGGAGTCGAGCCCGCCGAGCAGTACGAACCGTCCTTTGCCGAGCGCAGCGAAAGCCGGATCGCGTACCGGGTTCGGTAGCTCGTAGCGCGTGTGATACGCGAACCTCAGGGCGCGGGCCGGAGCCTTGGCGGGCCGCGCGGAGATCGTTGTGATCGCGGCGGTGGTCACGCTTCTACGAGCGCTCGTTCGCCCGGCCTTAGTGATGGTGGCAACCCCGCTCCCGCATCCGGCGAGCGCGACCGCAGCGGCCACCGCGAACAGCAGCAGTGCCAGAGGTTGAGAGTCTTCACATAAAAATCTGCCGCGGACTATGCCCGCGCGCCGTGAGGTGGTTATATCGGCTGCGGCCAGCTCTCGTCGTGAACGGCTAATCGCCCGATCCTAGCCTCCGGCCTGACGCAACGCCGCAGCACGCTCGGTATGCACAGCCTTAGGCTCGAGCCAGCCGCCGACCCAGTCGATTCGCCTACCCAGAATCGATACCGACGCACGCCGACGGAAGGACGGCGCCGTGGCCGGCGACGGCGTCTGGTCGCGGCCGCCGGCGTGACCTGCGGGGTCGGCGCGCTGGTGCTCTCGGGATGCGGTTCAAGCCATCGCTCGACGACGTCCGCGAGCCGGCCACGCACGACCGAGAGCCCCTCGCGGACCCAGCCGGCAGCCACGACACCGGCCAAGCGGACTCGGTCCGAGCCGGCGCGGGGACCGCTGAACGTGTACGCCCATGACGCCGCCGGTGACCTGAGCCGAACCGTGCGAAGAGATCCGGCGCTCGTCTACGTTCCGAACAGCTTGAGCAACACGGTCGATGAGATCAGCCAGCGGACGTTCAAGATCGTTCGCCGGTTCCCGGTCGGCGCGCTACCGCAACACGTCACTCCCTCGTACAACCTGAGGACGCTGTGGGTGGACAACGACGCCGGCAACTCGCTCACGCCGATCAATCCCAGGAACGGCCTACCGGGAAGACCGATCCGAGTGGAGGACCCCTACAACATGTACTTCACGCCGGGTGGCCACTTCGCGATCGTCGTCGCCGAGGGGCTGCATCGGCTCGACTTTCGAAACCCCCGCACGATGCGCCTCGTGCACAGCCTGGCGGTGCCGGAGTGTCCTGGGGTCGACCACATGGACTTCTCGGCCAACGGTCGGTTCGCCTACGCCAGCTGCGAGTTCGCGGGACGGATGATCGAGATCGACCTCGCCCACCAGCATGTGATCCGTACGGTCACCCTCAACGGCGGCAGCTCGATGCCGCAGGACGTGAAGCTTTCCCCAGACGGCCGCACGCTCTACACGGCCGACATGGACAACGGCGGCGTCTGGGAGATCAATCCGAGCAGCTTCCGCGTCGTGGGCTTCATCCCGACCGGCGCCGGAGCCCACGGGCTGTACCCGAGCCGTAACGCCAAGGTCATGTACGTAACAAACCGCGGGGCCGGCTCGATCTCGGTGGTCAGCTTCAAGACCAAACGGGTCGTCAAGACCTGGCACCTGCCGCTGCCGGCCAGCCCGGACATGGGCGGCGTGTCCGCCGACGGACACACGCTGTGGTTGAGCGGACGCTACAACGCGGTTGTCTACGCGATCAACACACGCAACGGCCACCTGCGGGCGACGATCCCGGTGGGCCTCGGGCCCCACGGTCTGTGCGTGTGGCCTCAGCCTGGCCGCTACTCGCTCGGACACACCGGCATCCTGCGCTGAGGCCAACGTGATGACCCGTCGCCTGGACCTTTGCCCCGTCCGGCGGCAAATAGTTCTTGCCAGGGGCACTACGCACTAACCTCTACGCCGCCGATGGCGGACACGGAGATCAGGAGGCGGCGCGGTCGCGACGGCTCTCGCCGCAGCACTCACGGCAACGGGAACCGGCCAACCACTCAGGAGCTGGTCCGCAACCGGCTGATCGACTCGCGGCTGACGCCGAACACGATCTCACTGACCGGCTTCGTGCTGAACCTCGCAGCCGCCGCACTGGTCGTGGACCGGATGTTCTTCCTCGCCGGGGTCGCATTCATCGTCGGCTCGGTGATGGACACGCTCGACGGCCGCTACAGCCGGATGTCAGGCAAGGGGACGGCCTTCGGCGCGTTCCTGGACTCGACCCTGGACCGGCTCGAGGAGGGGATCGTCCTGATCGCGGTCGGCGCCTACTTCGCCTCGCAGCACAATCAGGCGGCGGTCGCCGCGACCGTGGCAGCGGTGCTGTTCTCGCTGATGGTCTCCTACACGCGGGCCCGGGCCGAGGCCCTCGGCGTCGCCTGCAAGGTTGGCCTCGCAACGCGTCCTGTGCGGGTCGTGATCCTGTCGGTCGGACTGGTGTTTGCCCGTGGCGCCTCGCTGGGGAACTTCGAGCTGCTGGCCCCCGCGGTCTACGTGCTAGCGGCGCTGTCGCTGATCACGACGATTCAGCGGATCGCCCACGTCTATTCGCAGCTGCGTACCACCTCCTGAGCGGGGGGCGATGCCGTCCGAGCTGCCTCGGCGCGAGCATCCGTCCGGCCGAGGCGCGCGTGGCCGGATCCTGACCGCGAGCCGGGCACTTTTCCATCGACGGGGGATCAATGCCGTCGGCATGGCCGAGCTGTCCGCGGCCGCGCAGGTCTCCAAGCGAACCCTCTACCGGCATTTCGCCAGCAAGGACGAGCTGATCGTCGCCTACCTAGGCTCATTCGAGGACGATCCCCAGAGCGGCCCCGAGCGGGCTCTGGGGCGCTCGGACCTCACGCCTCGAGCCCGGCTTCTCGAGCTCTTCGCCACGCTGGCCGACGACGAGCACCCGATGCGGGGCTCCCCGTTCATCAACGCCGCGATCGAACTGCCAGACGTCGACCACCCGGCGCATCGGCTGGCCGCGCAGCATCAGCAGCGCTTCTCCGAGCGTCTGGCGGATCTGGCGCACGAGGCCGGCGCGCGCGACGCCACCCGGGTCGGACGGCGACTGGCGCTTCTGTACGACGGCGCCGCGGCGCAGGTGGTGGTGTCCGACAACCCGGACGCGGCGGCCGAGGCTCACGCCATGGCGGCCGCGCTGCTGAGCGAAGCGATCGAGTGATCCGCAGAGCGCCCGCGTCGGCCAGTACCCGCAGAGCGCCCGCGTCGGCCAGTGACCGAAGAGCCGGCGTCGCCTGGTAAACCGTACGGTTTACTTGCGACTCATCTTGGGAGAATCCGGCAGCTCGATGTAGCCCGATCGGTCTACATCGACGCGTAACCTGGGCGCGCCGACGCCGTACGTTGGGCAGACCGGACGCGAAACGCAAGCTCGAAGGGACACGTGTGACTACCAAGAACGGTTCGGCCAACGGCGCCTCGCGCCGTCAACACGACAAGGTGCGTGTCGCCATCATCGGCGTCGGCAACTGCGCCAGCTCATTCGTCCAGGGGGTCCAGTACTACCGTGACGCCGACCCAACGCAGCAGGTGCCGGGACTGATGCACGTCGACCTCGGCGGCTATCACGTGCGCGACATCGAGTTCTCGGCGGCGTTCGACATCGACGTCGAGAAGGTCGGCAAGGATCTGAGCCAGGCGATCTTCGCCGGGCAGAACAACACGTTGAAGCTGGGCGACGACATCCCCAAGCTTGGCGTCGAGGTGATGCGTGGGATGACCCACGACGGCCTCGGCAAGTACCTGCAGCAGAAGATCACCAAGGCCCCGGGGTCGACCGTGGACATCGTCGAGGTGCTCCAGCAGACCCGGACCGACGTCGTCGTCTCCTACCTGCCGGTCGGCTCGGAGCAGGCGACGAAGTGGTATGTCGAGCAGATCCTCGAGGCGGGCTGCGGATTCGTGAACTGCATCCCGGTTTTCATCGCCCGCGAGGCATATTGGGACCGCCGCTTCAAGAAGGCCGGCCTGCCGATCGTCGGCGACGACATCAAGTCTCAGGTTGGCGCGACGATCGTCCATCGCAGCCTGGCGCGGTTGTTCCACGACCGCGGCGTCAAGCTGATGCGGACATCGCAGCTCAACGTCGGCGGCAACATGGACTTCTACAACATGCTCGAGCGCGAGCGTCTGGAGTCGAAGAAGACCTCCAAGACCAACGCGGTGACGTCGATCATGGGCCACGAGCTGCCCGCCGACGACGTCCACGTCGGGCCGTCGGACTACGTCCCGTGGCTGACCGACCGCAAGTGGGCGCACATTCGACTTGAGGGCCAGGCGTTCGGCGACGTGCCGCTCATCGCTGAGCTCAAGCTGGAGGTGTGGGACTCCCCCAACTCGGCGGGCATCGTCACCGACGCCGTGCGGTGCTGCAAGCTCGCGCTCAACAACGGCCTGTCGGGACAGCTGGACGGCCCCAGCTCCTACCTGATGAAGTCGCCGATGAACCAGCGGCCGGACGACGAGGCCCGCGAGGCGACCGAGGCGTTCATCGCCAAGTACTCGCGTAAGCAGGCCATCGACAAGCCGAGCCGCGAGAAGGTGACGGCCAAGTAGCGCATGCTTGCTGGTGCAGGTCCAGCAGCCGGATGACGCAGGCGCGGCCCGTAACGGAGGGGCGGGATGCCGAACGGGCCGCAAAGCCGGCGCAGCACCAGCACCAAACCCTCCCGTCGCCGTAGACTCCCGCTCGTGCCGGTCGGGCCACTGACGATCGCGCAGGTGACGCCATTCGCCTGGGAGGCGCCGACCGACGTTGGTCACAACGTCAGGCGCGTCTCCGAGGAGCTGGCGCAGCGCGGACACAGGGTGCTCGTGATCGCGCCCTCGAGCTCGCCGCAACTGGTGCGCACCAGCCGACGGGCGCTGCGGGGCGACCCGGGTGCGCTGCTCGATCGCGCCGACGGCGAGCCGGTGGTGCTCGCGGTCGGCGAGGTGCTGCCGTTCTCACCGGCGCGGCGCCGGGCCGCCTCGCTGCCGGTCGACATCGCCAGGACGATCGAGGACGCGCTGCAGGTGCTGAGCTTCGACGTCGTTCACGTGCACGAGCCGTTCGCCCCCAGCGCCTCGAGCGTGGCGCTTCGCAACTCCCAGGGGCTGAACGTCGCAACCTTCCACGAGCCGACCGAGCGGACCGTCTCGACGCAGCTCGGCAGGCCGCTGTCGCAGCTCCTGTTCAGCCGCCTCGATGCCAGGATCGCCACCTACCGGGCGACGCGCGAGTTGCTGCAGCGCTACTTCCCGGCCGAGTATCGGCTGATCGGACCGGCCGCCGACCCGATCAGGCCTCCGGCGCAACCGTCCGATGCCGGGGATCGACCACTCGAGTTGGTGATGATCGCCGAGGAGGAACGCGCCGCGTTGCGGCTCTTCCTGCGGGCGTTGAGGGCGCTCCCTGAGTCGCCTTCTTGGCGCGCCACGGTTTGGTCCTCGCGCCCGCTCGCCAGCCCTGCGACGCTGAGCCGCCGGCTACGCGAGCGGGTCACCTTCGTCGATGCGCTGACCCGGACGGCCGACGAGGTCACCGCCGCCGCCGACGTCGTTGTGCTCGCGTCCGAAGGCGCCAGGACCACGCCGGGCATCCTGGTCGCCGCGCTCGTCAGCGGGATCGTGCCGGTCGCACCGCGGCTACCGGTGTACGAGGAACTGCTCTCGGAGGGACGGCGCGGGCTCGAGTTCGCCGCCGGCGATGTCCAGACGCTCGGAGCGCACCTGAAGGCGCTCGTCGAACAGCCGTCGCTGCGCGATGAGCTGCGCGCGGGCGCCGCGGGTCTGCGAGAGCAGGCTAGCTTCACCCGGGTCGCCGCCGAGCTCGAGCAGGTCTACCACCAGGTGATCTCCCGCCGCCACGATCTGCGCGCGCCCGACCAGCGCGCGCGTCGGGCGATCGCCAACCGCCGCTTGATCGACGTCGACCTACACATGCACACCGACCATTCGTATGACTGCGCGACGCCCGTTGAGGTCCTGCTCGCGGAGGCGGAGGCCCGTGGCCTCGGCGCGATCGCGGTCACCGATCACAATGAGATCTCGGGCGCGCTCGAAGCCCGCGCAAAGGCCCGGGGGATCAAGGTGATCGTCGGCGAGGAGGTAAAGACCGCCGAGCAGGGCGAGGTGATCGGGCTGTTCATCGAGAAGAAGATCAGACGCGGCATGACGTTGCAGGAGACGATCGCCGAGATCAAACGCCAGGGTGGGGTGGTCTACGTGCCACACCCGTTTGACCGGATGCACGCGGTGCCCGACTACAAGCACCTGCTGGCGGTGCTCGATGACGTCGACGCGATCGAGGTGTTCAATCCCCGCGTCGCGATATCCGAGTTCAACGAAGAGGCGGTCCGGTTCGCCGCCAAGTATCGGATCATCGCCGGCGCCGGCTCCGACGCCCACGTGCCCCAGGGCCTCGGTTCGGTCAGGATCAGGATGCGGGACTTCGACGGACCCGCGGAGTTTCTCGAGTCGCTCCGCGACGCCGACATTGTCCGCAATCCGGCGAGCCTGTTGTACGTCCAAGCGTTGAAATTCCTGCAGACGCGGGCGCTACCGGCGACCGCGAGACGGGCCTCGCGAGACCGCCGGGTGCGTCGCGTCGCACGCAAATCCTGATGCGCCCGGAAGGACATGCGGCCGAGCCGTCCAATCCGGGGGACGTGCCCGCAACCGATGACGAGATCCGCGAGAAGTATCTCGAGCGCGCGATCCGTGAGCTCAACCATCTGGCCAGAGAGCTGCAGGGCTGCCCGGATTGCCCCCGCGGGCACCTGCTGCCGGTGCTCGGCTCCGGCCATCCCCAGGCGGACATCTTCCTCGTCAAGCACTCCGCCAGGCCGGCCGAGGTCGAGGAGGGGGTCGCGTTCTACGGCCGTACCGGCAACGCGCTGATGAAGTCGCTCAAGCGCCTGGCCATCGACCCGCTCGCCGTCTACGGAACCCTTTGCGTCAAATGCCCGGTGCCCGATCCGGTGATGGCCGACCCTGCCTGCGTCGCTCGCTTGACCGAGGAGATCGCGATCGTCTCGCCGAAGATCGTGGTGGTGATGGGTCGCGACGCCCTCGGCGTCGTCAACGACCTGGACCTGCCACTGGGCCGCGAGCTGGCCGAGTCGCCGGGCGAACTGCAGCGCCTGACCCCCTCGATCGAGGCACTGTATGCGCCGAACATCGACGACTCACTCGACGACGAGTCCGCCAAACGAGCATTCTGGTCGGCGTTCCGGGTGCTCGGCCAATGGTGGGCCGACCTCCCGCCGTATTGAGCGCGACCGCGATCGAGCTCGCTCTCCAGCGTCAGACGCGGCTAGCGCCTCGTCTCAACGACACAGCCGCTGTCGGGCCATGAGCGGCATCGGGAGAGTCGTGGTCGTCGGATCGATCAATGCCGACTGGGTCGTCGAGGTTGCCGAGCTTCCGGGACCCGGAGAGACGGTCGTCGGCGATCGGATCTCACGACGACACGGCGGCAAGGGAGCCAACCAGGCGGTCGCTGCGGCCAGAGCGGGAGCGGTCGTCGCGTTCGTCGGCGCCGTCGGAGACGACGCGGTTGGAGACGGAGAGCTCGGCGACCTGGACACTGCAGGCGTCAACCGGAAACACGTCCAACGGCTCAGTGGAACGTCCACCGGCGTGGCGCTGATCACCGTCGACAACCATGGCGAGAACCAGATCACCGTCGCGCCGGGAGCAAACGGCGGACTCACCGCCGAGTGGGTCGATCGCGCACTGCTGGCGCTGACGCTCGGCCCGCACGATGTCGTCCTTATCTGCCACGAGGTCGATGACGCGGCCGTGGAAGCCGCGATCCGTGCCGGCGCCGACGCGAACGCCCGCGTGATCCTCAACCCTGCCCCACCTCGGGCCCTCAACCGGTCGGCTCCAGGCCGTCTCGCGGCCCTGACGCCCAACAGGCCGGAGGCGCTGGCTTTGTCCGGGTCCTCAGCCATCGAGGAGGGCGCCCGGGCGCTCTCGGCGGCGATTGGCGCAGCGACGGTCGTCACGGTCGGAAGCGCAGGGGCGATCATCGCGCTGCCCGCCGAGCGGGAGCTGACCGAGGTCTCCGCGCCGGTGTCTAAGCCGGTCGACACGGTCGGTGCCGGCGATGTCTTCAACGGCGTGCTCGCGGCCCGGCTGGCAGCGGGCGATGTCCTCCGGGAAGCCGTTGCGGCGGCGGTCGAGCGGGCCTCCGAATCGACCCAGTGGCCCGGTGCGCGCGCGCCGGCGGACTGGCCGGCCTGGTAGGCGTGTGCGCTGCAGGGTCCCGATTTCGTCCGTTACGCTCGACCGAGGGAGAAGCCGCGATGCCGCGATCAATCACGCTGTTCACCGGCCAGTGGGCAGATCTGCCGCTGGAGACGCTGGCACGCCGGGCCGGCGAATGGGGCTTCGATGGCCTCGAGCTCGCCTCCTGGGGGGACCACTTTGATGTCCCCGCGGCGCTGAGCGATTCGACCTATTGCGAGAGCCGCCGCCGATTGCTGGGGGAGCACGAGCTCAGCTGCCACGCGATCGGCGCACACCTCGTCGGACAGGCCGTCTGCGACCCGATCGACGATCGTCATCGCGCAGTACTACCTGCGGAGGTATGGGGTGACGGCGACCCCGAGGGCGTGCGGCAGCGCGCCGCCGAGCGACTGATGGACACGGCCCGCGCCGCGGCCGAGCTCGGCGTCACCGTCGTCACCGGCTTCACTGGCTCGCCGATCTGGACGCGGCTCTACTCCTTCCCGCCCAACGACTTCAGTGCAATCGCACGTGGATATCAGGAGTTCGCGGAGCGCTTCGGCCCGATCCTCGACGTCTTCGAGACGGAGGGGGTTCGGTTCGCACTCGAGGTCCACCCGACCGAGATCGCCTATGACTACGTCACGACTCGCAATGCCCTCGAGGCGATCGGAGGGCGGGCGAGCTTTGGGATCAACTTCGACCCGAGCCACTTCATTCCGCAGCTGTTGGACCCGGGTCCGTTCATCGTCGAGTTCGCCGACCGCATCTACCACATCCACATCAAGGACTCACGTCGGCGACTCGACGGTCGTCGGTCGATTCTCGGCTCGCATCTGGACTTTGGTGACGAACAGCGCGGTTGGGACTTCGTCTCACCCGGCCACGGCGACGTCGACTTCGAGGAGCTGATTCGGCAACTCAACCGGATCGGCTACAGCGGCCCGCTCTCGATCGAATGGGAGGACGTCGGCATGGACCGGGAATGGGGCGCAGGTGACGCGCTGAGGTTCACCAGACAGATCGACTTCTCGGCGTCGGGGCGCGCATTCGACAACCCCTTCTCGGGCGGGGCCTCATGAGCCGCCCAGTGATTGGCGTCGGCATGGTCGGTTACGGATTCATGGGACGTGCGCACACCAACGCGCTGCGCAAGCTGGCGTATATGACCTGGCCTCCCCCCGCCGACGTACAGCTCATAGCGATCTGTGGCCGTGCTCGCAGCGCGGTCCAGGAGGCAGCTGACCGCTATGGCTACGCTCGCGCCGTCACCGATTGGCGCGAGGTCGTCGGCGACCCCTCCGTCCAGCTGTTCGACAACGTCGGTCCGAATGGGCTCCACGCCGAGCCCACCATCGCCGCGGCGCAGGCCGGCAAGCACGTGATCTGCGAGAAGCCGCTCGCGCGCAGTGCCGATGAGTCCTACAACGTGTGGCGCGCGGTGAGCGTGACGGGCGTCAAGCACCTGTGCGCCTTCAACTATCGCTTCGTGCCGGCGGTGCGCCTGGCCCACCAGATGATCGAGTCGGGCGAGCTCGGCGAGATCCACCACTTCCGCGGCCGCTATCTGCAGGAGTGGCTGCTCGACCCGGCGGCACCGGCGACGTGGCGGGTCGACCGCGGTGAGGCCGGGTCTGGCGCGCTCGGTGACCTCGGGGCGCACATGATCGACCTCGCGCGCTACCTCGTCGGCGAGATCAGCGCTGTCAGCGGGCGGCTGTGCACATTCGTCGCCGAGCGCGCAGGCACGCCGGTGACCGTCGACGACGCGTTCGAGGGGGTGCTCGAGTTCAGGGGCGGCGCCGTCGGCACGATCGAAGCGACCAGGTTCGCGGCCGGCCGCAAGAACCAGCTCGCCTGGGAGATCAATGGAAGTCGCGGTTCGCTCGCCTTCGACCTGGAGCGGCTGAACGAGCTGCAGATCTCAACCGGGACCACCGGGTTCACGACGCGGCTCGTGACCGAGGCCAGCGACCCATTCTGGTCGTACCGGTGGCCTGCCGGGCACACAATCGGTTGGGAGGACACGTTCGTCCATGAGCTCCACCACATGCTCGAAGCGATTGTCGAGAACCGACCAATCGGACCGCATGCCGCCACCTTCGAGGACGGCTACCGGGCGGCCGAGGTGTGCGACGCGATCGTGCGCTCTCACGAGTCTGGAAGCCGTCAGGTCATCAGCTACCGCGAGCTGCCGGACTAGCAGAGGCCAGCCTCCGCGGAGCGCTCCGCGAACGATCTGACGAGGTTGGGTACGCTGGAGATATGAACCTTGAGGAGCGGACCGTCGAGCCGGTCGGGGCCCGATGCGAGGAGTGTGGCGCCAAGCTGACGCCGCAGGAGCAGAAGGCTGCTCTGGAGTCCGGCGGTCCGGCACTTTGCACCGTTCATGCCGCCGAAACCGAGCCTGGCCGGGCGGTGCAGGACGGACCCGGCGACGATGGCTGAGCGTCCGATCGGGATCACCGAGATCCTCCCTGGCGTCTATCACTGGACGACTCGACATCCAAAACACGGTTTCAAGGTGTCGTCCTACTGGCTCGAGGACGCCGGCGTCGCGATTGACCCGCTGCTCCCGGAGCCACCGCTGGAGGGGATTGAGTGGTTTGAGCAACGCCGCACGCCGCCGGAGGCGGTGGTGCTATGCAACCGTCACCACTATCGCGATAGCGCAGCCTTCAACGAGCGCTTCAACTGCCCGATCCTTGTGCCCCGCCCAGGGCTGCACGAGTTCACCCACGGCGAGCCTGTGACCCCGTACGACCCGGGTGACTTGCTGCCGGGGGGAATTCTCGCAGTCGAGGTCGGCGCGCTTTCGCCGGACGACGGAGGTCTCTACCTCGAGCCGCTGCGGGCGCTGTGGCTTGCCGACACCGTCGTCCGGGGCTACACGCCTGACAGCCGGCCCGGCTTCGTGCGCGACTCGCTGATGGATGACCCGTCCAAGACCAAGCGCGAGCTGCTGCTGGCGCTGGCGTCGGTGCTCGACTCGCACGAGGTCGAGCATGTGCTGCTGGCCCACGGCGAGCCGATGATCGGAGACGGCGGCGACCGGCTGCGAGAGCTGATCGCCGCCGGCGGACGGACCGCCGACAGCGCCTTCGCCTGAGCCAGCCGACGTGCCAGAGTCGTTGCGGGAGTCGTTGCGCGATTGACGGACGGGGCTCGGCTGGATTTACTGAGCCGTCGGCGGTTTGTACTCGTTCCAAGAGGGGCGTGAATGCCGGAACCTATTGCAAGCGGCCGGCGCTACATACCAGGTTTGGACGGACTGCGAGCCTTCGCGGTTCTCGCCGTCATCGCCTATCACCTGCATCTGAGCTGGGCGCCCGGGGGTCTGCTCGGCGTGGCCGTCTTCTTCACGCTCAGCGGCTACCTGATCACGGACCTGCTACTCGCCCAGAGCGGGACCGGCCTGAGGCTGCGAGAGTTCTGGCTGGGTCGAGCCCGGCGACTGCTGGCGCCGTTATTCGTGATGCTGCTGGTGGTCAGCGTCTGGGTCTGGGCGGACGATGCCTCGCAGATCTCGATCGTGCGCGGCCAGGTATTGGCGGCACTCGCGTACATGAGCAACTGGTGGCAGAGCTTCCAGCACATCTCCTACTTCGCCCGTTTCGGCCCGCCGTCGCCGCTCAACCATCTCTGGTCGCTGTCGGTTGAAGAGCAGTTCTATCTGCTGTGGCCGTGGCTGCTGCTGATTGGTCTCTATTTCGTCAAGGAGCGTGGAGGTAAAGGAACCTTCCGTCCCAGGCTGGCAGTGTTGATCGTGCTGCTGGCGCTGGCATCGGCGGTGGAGATGGGATTGCTGTTCCATCCCGGCTTCGACCCCTCGCGCGACTACTACGGCACCGACACGCGGGCCTTTGGGCTTCTACTCGGCGCGGCATTCGCGTGCATCTGGCCGAGTCGAGCGCTGGGAGGCACGGTCGGTCGCCACGCGGTCGGTGTGATCGACGCGATCGGCGCGATCGGGCTGATCGGGATCGCAGTGATGATCTGGCGTACCAACCAGTATTCGGCGTTCATCTATCGCGGCGGCTTCGTGCTGCTGTCGCTGTTCACGGTGATGGCGATCGCGGCGATGACGCACCCTGCGTCGCGGCTGTCACGGGGCGTCGGGTCGCCCCCGCTGCGATGGCTGGGAGTTCGCTCGTACGGGATCTATCTGTGGTGCGTCCCCGTGATCATCTTGACCACTCCGAACTCGACTCGAGCAGTCCAACCGCTGCGGGCGGCGCTGCAAGTGGCCGCCATCATCGCCATCGCCGGGATCTCGTGGCGATGGCTCGAGAACCCGATTCGACATGGCGCGCTCGGGCGCCTGTGGACACGAGCTCGGGAGTCAGAGGCGACCCGGCTCGGGCTCGCGTCGGCCGGGAGCCTGGTTGCGGCGGCGATGATCCTGGCGGTCCTAGGCCTGACCGGAACGATCGGGGGGCCGCCGCTCAAACCGGTGATCTCCGAGGCGTCGATCGACGCGGGGGCGACACCCGGCGTCGCTTCGAAGGATCCGCCCCCGACCCATTCGAACTCCTCGAATGCCGGTGCGACCAATTCCTCGCATGCCGGCGGCGCGAACCACGCCGGCGGCACCGACCCAACGCACGCCGGGGGCACCGACCCATCGCATGGCGGCGGTGCCGACCCATCGCATACCGCTGCGACCATCACCACAGCAGCGACTCGCGATCCGCGAGCAGGGGTGAACTCTCGTGTCGGATCGGCGACCGGCCGCAAGCGCGCGCCGCTTCGAACCTCATGCCAATCGGTGGTGCATATCGGCGATTCGACCTCGGACGGCCTCGTCTCCGACGACTATCTGCCGGACCGTGCCCAGCAGATCCCCGCCCAATACGCCCGCGTGGGGGTCAAGCAGTCGACGATGGAGATCACCGGTGGAACCTCGATCATCGAGACGCTGCCCGGCTATGTCGACGCCCGTAGCGTCGCCTCGAACCTGATCCGCGGTGGCTACCGCGGCTGCTGGGTGATCGCGCTGGGGACCAACGACACCGCCGACGTCTACGTCGGATCGTCGGTGTCGCTCGCTCAGCGCATCAGCGAGATGATGAAGGTGATCGGCAACCTTCCGGTGCTGTGGGTCAACGCCAAGACCCTCGTGGCGACAGGGCCCTACTCGGAGAGCGACATGGAACAGTGGAACTCGGCGCTGGTCGCGGCCTGCCAGCGCTACCCGAGCATGCGCGTCTACAACTGGGCGGGGGCCGCTCAGAACCGCTGGTTCATCCCCGACGGGATCCATTACTACTCCGACGGCTACGCCGCCAGGGCACACCTGATCGCCAACGCGCTGGCCGAAGCGTTCCCGGCCGATGGTCATCCACCCTCCCAATGCGTGGTGTCGACACCGACGGTCTCGATTCCGGTGCTTGGAGTCCACTAGGTGCGACCTTGGCGGCCACGTGCCGCCCAAGGTTAGGCTCCAACGGATCTCCCGTAGGAGCCCGCTCGCTAGGTCGTCAGGACGATCTTGCCGAGCTTGCCGCCGGCGACAAAGTGGTCATAGGCCTCCGTCGCCCGGGTCAGTGGGTAGGTGGCCGCGACCAGGGCGGTGATCGTCCCTGCGGCGAGTAGCGGCAGCACGCTTCGTTCGACGGCGCGAGCGGTCAGCGCCTTCTCCTCGAGCGGTCGGGGCCGCAGCGTCGAACCGTGGATCCGAGCCCGCCTGTTCATCAACAGGCCCAGGTTGATCTCACCGACGGCACCGGCGCCGACCCCGATCACGGCGAGTCGCCCACCGGTCGCCAGCGACCGCAGGTTGCCGGCGAGATTCGTCGCGCCGACGAGCTCAAGAATCACATCGAACGGTCCCTGGTCGACGAACTCCTCCGGCGCCAGCACGCTGGCGCCGAGCGCCGCGACGCCCTCCCGAAGCTCCGGATTGCGCACCGTCCCAGACACCCGTGCCCCTGCGGCTCGTCCGAGCTGCACCGCCGCGGTACCGACCCCGCCAGCGGCCCCGTGGACCAGTAGCCGCTCGCCGGTCCTCAGGCCCGCCTGGCTGAAGAGCGCGTCGTGCGCGGTAGTGAACACCTCTGGGACGCCACCCGCTTGAGGCCAGTCGAGCCGCTCGGGGACGGGCATCAGCACGCGTTCGTGGACGACCGCGAGCTCTGCCTGGGCCCCGCCTCCGACGATCCCCATCACCCGGTCGCCTGGCTTGAATCGCGTCGCGCCCTCGCCGGCGCTGAGCACCTCCCCGGCCAGTTCCATGCCCAGGATGTCCTGGGGTGCCCCGGGCGGTGCCGGATAACCCCCGTTCCACTGGTGGATGTCGGCCCCGTTCAGGCCAGCGGCGTGGACTCGCACGAGCACCTCGCCGGCCCCCGGCACGGGGTCCGGGTGCTCCTCGATACCCAGCTTGCCATCGTGCACGGTTACCGCGAGCACCCCCGCTCACCCCTTGCGCTCGAGTTGGGCCAAGCACTCGACGTGGGGCGTCTGCGGAAACATGTCTACGGGCCTGACCTTCGTCAGCCGGTACCCCGCCTCGACCAGCTGAGCGGCGTTGGGCGCGAGCGTTGTCGGGTTGCAGGAGACGTAGACGATGCGTCTGGGAGCCGCCTCAATGATCCGCCTGACGATCTTCTGGGAGAGCCCAGCGCGCGGCGGGTCCACCACCAGCACATCGGGACGACCGGCCTTCTCCACGAGTTCCCGCATTGCCAGACGAACATCGCCGGCAAAGAAGTTGACATTGTCGATCTGGTTGGCAGCGGCGTTCGCGATCGCGTCGGCAATCGCGCGCTCGACGATCTCCAGGCCCCACAGCTCGGCCGCTCGCGGCGCCATCAGCAGCCCGATCGTCCCGATCCCGCAGTAGAGGTCGTAAACGCGCTCGAAGCCGGACAGCTCGGCGTACTCGATCGCCAGGGCATAGAGGCGCTCGGCCATCTCGGTGTTCGTCTGGAAGAACGCCTCGCTGGAGATTCGCACCGATAGGCCACCGAGCTCCTCCCGCAAACGGTCGGCGCCGGCCAGCAACTCGGTGCGGCCACCGGCGGTGACCTCGGAAACCCTGTCGAGTTGGGTCCACAGCAGCCCGCTGGCACTGGTGGCAGCGGCCGCCAGTGACTCCCGGTCGAGCTGGCCGGGACTGGTCACGAGCCGCACCAGCAGGTCGCCCGTCCGCCGGCCCTCGCGCACCACGAGGTTCCGCAGGAAGCCCTCACCTGAGCGCCGGTCATGCGCCTGGAGGCCTTGATCCCGGCACCAGGCCACCACCTCCTCGCGGGCTTGGTTACCCCGCTCCGAGGCCAGTAGGCAGTCGGAGATGCCGACGATCTCCTCCCAGCTCCCTGGCGCATGGAAGCCGCAGACGAGCCGTTGATCTGCGTCGGAGCCGAACGAGTACTCGAGCTTGTTGCGGTAGCGCCACTGCGCGAGCGCCGGCACGATCGGCTCCAGCGTGAAGCCATCGAGCTTTCCGATCCGGCGCAAGGCATCCTCGACCTGCGCCTGCTTGACCTCGAGCTGCCGCTCGTAAGGGAGGATCTGCCACGGAGCCCCCGGATGCGCGGCGATCGGCTCGAGTCGGTCGGGGCTGGCCTGCACGACCTCGAGGACCCGAGCCTCGGCGTAGGCCCGCGTCGACTTGCGGACGACGGCGCGCACCGTATCGCCCGGGATTGCGCCCTGGACGAACACGACGTAACCATCGAGTCGCGCTACTCCGGCGCCGCCGAACGCCAGCGTCTCGACACTCAACGTGAGCTCCTGACCATTGCGCGGGCGCGGTCGGATGGCAGATGACTGCTCCACTGAAGGCCTCAAGGGTAGACGGGACGGCGGGGCGGGGCGATCAGGTTCGCCGGGGGGCCGGACGCGGGTGGCAGGCCCGAAGGCCGCCACCCGCGAAATCACTCCTCGACGAGCAGCTCCAGCAGCGCTTTCTGGACGTGCCGGCGATTCTCGGCCTGATCCCAGATCCGCTGCCGCTCGCCGTATAGGACGCTCGCGGTGATCTCCTCGTCGGGATGAGCGGGCAGACAGTGCAGCGCGATGGCTCCGGGCGCGGCCGCGGCCAGGAGCTCGTCGTCGAGGCGATAGGGGGCGAGCGCCCGCCGTCGGTCCTCGGCCTCGTCGGGCGCGTCGTTCATGCTGACCCAGACGTCGGTGTAAACGGCGTTGGCGCCGGCCACCGCCTCGCGCGGGTCGGCGGTGAGCAATGCCCCAGCGACCGGCTCGAGCTGGTAGTCGTCGGGGGCGGCGACCGCCACCTGAACGCCCGCCATCGCGCCGAGGATCGCCAGCGACCGGGCGACGTTGTTGCCGTCACCGACGTAGGCGACCTTGAGGCCGTCGAGGTCTCCGAAGGCTTCCGTCAGCGTCAGCAAGTCAGCGAGTGCCTGGCACGGATGATGACCGGCGGTCAACATGTTGATGACCGGCACGGTCGAGTGCTCGGCCAGCTCGCCGACGAGCGCGTCGGGGCCGGTGCGGATGCCGATCGCGGCCACGTTGCGGGAAAGGACGATCGCCGTGTCACGAATCGACTCACCGCGCGCGAGTTGCGTGTCCTCCGTGCGCAACACCATCGGGTGGCCGCCGAGCTCGACGATCCCGGCCTCGAACGAGACCCGGGTGCGGGTCGAGTGCCGCTGGAAGATCAGCGCGACCGTGAGACGGTGCAGGGCGCTGCTGCTGAGCGGCGCCGCTTTCAGCTCGGAGGCTCGCTCGAGCAGCCGGGCCAGCTGGGCCGGGGTGAGCTCCTCGCCCGTGAGGAAGTCCTGGGGTCGCTCTGCCAAGCGCAGGAGTGTACGGCGAGTGTCCGCGATCCGACCCGGGTCGAAAATGACAAACACCGGTTGACAAATTCGACCCGCTGGCAGTGAAACGGCTACGCCAGCTCAGCGTGGCGCCGGACGAGCTCGACGATCTCCGGCGGGGATGTCTCGAGCGAGCCACCTGGGAACGGCGGATCCGGGTCGTACTCGATCCCGAGCTGGATCGCACGTGCGAGCTCGTCTCCGGCGATCCGGGAGGCGAGCAGCAGCGCCATGTCGATCCCGGCGGAGACGCCGGCGGCGGTCAGGACCTTCCCCTGCTCCACGACCCGCCGGGACACGGGCGTGACGCCCTGCTCGGCGAGTTCGTCCATCGCCAGCCAGTGAGTCGTCGCCTCCAGCCCCTCGAGGATGCCGGCCGCCGCCAACAGCAGGGACCCTGTGCAGACCGAGGTGGTCCAGGTCGAGTGCGCGTGGGCCTCGCGCAGCCAGGTGAGGATCCGCTCCTCGCCGAGCAGAGCCCTGGTGCCGAAGCCGCCGGGGACGACGACCACCTCTGGGTGGGGAAGGTCGACCAGTGCCCGGTCGGCGATCAGTGCCAGCATCCCGTTCTCGGTGCGCTTGGGGCCGGGCTCGATAGCGACGAAGCTCACGGTGGCACCCGGAAGCCGCGAGAGCACCTCGTACGGTCCAACCGCGTCCAGCGCGGTGAACTCGTCGAAGATCGGGATCGCTACGTCGATGCTCATGCGACTCGTCAGTGGCTCGTCAGTGGCCGGTACGCAGGCCGAAGCCGCGGAGCATCAGCAGCGCCTTCTCGCCGAGCGTCCCGCGGCCGGGCAACAGCCCGAGCTGGACCGCAGCCCCGTAGACGTCGAAGAAAGCACGGACCCTGAGCAGCTTCCCGTGCTCCACCTCGCAGTAGAAGACCGCCGGCACGACGATGAATTTATTGGTCGCCGGGACCCCGCCGAGCGGCTCACGGTGAGTCGCCAGCAGCTTGGTCGGCGCCGCCACGAACCTGCCGTCGGTCAGCCGTGAGCCGAGCTTCTGCAGCCGCGCATCCGGAAACGCGGCCCACAGCCGCTCGGCGTGGTCGGCGACCGCGGCCGGTCCCTCGAGCGGCTCGGCAACGAGGGGATCCTCGTAGTGCACCTCGGGGCTGCAGACGTCAGTGAACGCGTCACGCCGCTTGGCCGACCAGGCCTGCTCCCAGGAGTCCATCAGCTCATCGACACTCGGCAGGCGGGTCTCGAGGCGGTGGGCGTGCTCACCCGGGGTCATACGGCTGCCTCCCCCAGCTCAGGGAGCCCCACATCCGGCGTCGAGGCCTGCGCGTAGCGACGGCGGGGAATCCGCCCCGCCCGGACGGCTCGGCGGCCGGCGCGGACCGCGAGCTTGATCGCCTCGGCCATCGCGATCGGGTCGTGGGCGCGGGAGATCGCGCTCGCGCACAGCACCGCATCGCAGCCGAGCTCGAGCGCCAGCGCTG
Organism: uncultured Solirubrobacterales bacterium; assembly: GCA_963805095.1. Lineage (GTDB taxonomy): Bacteria > Actinomycetota > Thermoleophilia > Solirubrobacterales > Solirubrobacteraceae > Palsa-465. Next base: position 71,941 of record CAWDSW010000002.1, on the reverse strand, counting down.
CATCCGAGGCGGTGCCGACGCCTGCGTCGAGGATCACCGGCACCGTCGCCCGCTCCACGATGATCGAGACGTTGTAGGGATTGCAGATCCCCATCCCGCTTCCGATCGGCGACCCCAGCGGCATCACCGCGGCGCAACCTACGTCCTGCAGCCGGCGAGCGAGGATCGGGTCGTCGGTGGTGTACGGCAGCACGACGAAGCCCTCGTCGACGAGCACCTCGGCCGCGGCGACCAGCTCGACCGCGTCGGGGAGCAGCGTGCGGTCGTCGCCGATCACCTCGAGCTTGATCCAGTCGGTCGAGAACGCCTCGCGCGCGAGACGGGCGGTGGCGATCGCGTCACGCGCCGTGTAGCACCCCGCGGTGTTCGGCAACGCCTCGACCCCGGCCTGGTCCAACACATCGAGGATCGAACCCTGTGCGGCGGGGTCGAGCCGCCGTAGTGCGACCGTACACAGCTCGGCCTCGGCGGCGGCGAGAGCTCCCGCCAGCAGCTCGTGGTTCGTGAACCCGCCCGTCCCGAGGATCAGGCGCGAATCGAACCGGCGGTCGGCGATCAGCATCGAATCGGTCATCTGAGCTGCTTCGACCTTAGAGGTTGTTCGTAGACGAGTAGACGACGGCTTCAAGAGACAACTCCTCACCCGCCCTGGACGGCGATCAGAACCTCGACCCGCGCCCCCGGCATCAGCTCGGTCGCGCTCCAGGATGAGCGCGGGACGACCTCCGTGTCGATCGCGACCGCGACGCCGCGGCCGTCTGCCGGGGCCCCAAGCGACGCCACCAGTTCAGCCACGGTGGTACCGGGCTCGAGCGAGCGCTCCTCGCCGTTGACGAGCAGGCGCATCACGCCGGAGCGCCCGCGAGGTCGAACCGCAGCGGGTCAAACGGCATCGCCAGCTCGGGCGGATCTTCGCCCGCGAGCTGGGCGGAGATGAGCTCGGCGGTGATCGGGGCGAGCAGGATCCCGTGGCGATAGTGACCGGTTGCCCAGAACAGGCCGGCGAGCGCGCCGGCGCCGAGGATCGGAGCGTTGTCCGGCGTTCCCGGTCGGATCCCCGCCACCAGCTCCTCGATCACCAGTTCGCCGACGCCCGGGACCAGCTCGATCGCATCGCGGAGCAGCTCGAACACGGCCTGGACAGTGACGGTCGTGTCATATCCACGCTCCTCAACGGTCGCGCCGAGGACATAGCGACCGTCACCGCGCGGCACCAGGTAGCCCGGCTGCATCCGCAGCACGCGCTCGAGCAGGCCAGGACCGTTGGGGTCGCGGAGGCCCAGGATCTGGCCCTTGACCGGTCTGATCGGAACGGTCGTGCCGGCAGGGAGGCCCCGTATTTGACCCGACCACGGCCCGGCGGCAACGACGACCTGCGCGGCAGCCAACACCTCGCCGTCCGCGAGCCGCACACCGGTGACGCGGCCGCCGTCGACGACCAGCTCGCCCGCCTCCGTCTCGGCCATCAGCACGCCGCCCGCCCGCTCAAACGCGATCTGGAGCGCAGTCGTCAGCGCCCGCGGATCGATCGCGTGGTCGTCGGGAATCTCGAGCCCGAGCCGCAGCGTCGGCGCAAGCGCCGGCTCGAGCGCCCTGGCCTCGCTGGCCCGCAGCCGTCGGACGGCTAGTCCGAGGCTCTGGCGAAACGCGAGCTCACGATCGAGCGCCTCGGCCTCGTCGTCGTCTCGGGCGACCAGCAGCGTTCCGAACCTCCGGTACAGCGGGTCGTGGCCGCTGGCCTGCATCAGCTCTTCGACAAACGGCGGGTATAGCCGGGCGCTCTCAGTCGCAAGCGCCAGCAGCGCCGGCTCGGAGGGATGGGCCTCGGCAATCGGGGCGATCATCCCGGCGGCAACCCGCGAGGTCTCCTGCCCGGCTTGCCCTCGCTCCAGCAGCGTGACGCTCAGACCTCGTTGCAGCGCACGCCAGCCGACCGCCAGCCCGATTGCACCGCCGCCGATGATCGCGACATCGGTTGATCTCGACTGACCGCTCATGGCTCTCGGGATTCTGGCGTGGATATGGCCCTCACCCGATGCTATCGACACGTCCCTGCGAGACTCTGTGACGTGATCGCCGACCGCTTCGACCGCCTCGCCGACGCCTCGCTGTACCTCGTCTGCGAGGCGCTGCCAGACGCACGACTCGAGGCCGCCCTTCGCGGCGGGGTCGGAATCGTCCAGTTGCGCTGCAAGGCCGCTGATGACGGCGAGGTGATTGAAGCCGGCCGGAGGTTCGCAAGTGTGTGCGAGCACTTTGGCGTCCCGCTGATCCTCAACGACCGCCCCGAACTGGTCGCCGCGGTCGGTGCCGACGGCGTCCACGTCGGGCAGGACGACGTCAGCGTCGAGGAGGCCAGGGAGCTGGTCGGCGCGGAACGGATCGTCGGGCTATCGACGCACTCCCCGATACAGATCGACTCGGCGCTGGCGGCCGACGTCAACTACATCGGGGTCGGCCCGGTCCACGCGACTCCGACGAAGCCCGGCCGGCCGGCGGTCGGGACCGCGCTGGTCGCCTATGCCGCGGCCCACGCCCGCATCCCGTTCTTCGCTATCGGCGGCATCGATGACTTTAACGTCGGCGCGGTCCTCGAGGCCGGCGCAGAGCGGGTCGCGGTTGTGCGCGCACTCACGCGCGCGTCGGACCCGGAGCGCGCCGCCCGGGTGTTGCGCGCAAAGCTTGGCCAAACCGGGCAGACGGTGGAGATCGGGGAGGTGGGCATTGGCCACCGAGCCGGGGCCTGAGAGTCCGGACGGCGGGCAGCAGTCGTTCCTGGAGCTCTACCGCCAGCGGGTGGAGGCCGAGAACGCCGCCGCCCGGGAGCTGCTGCAGCCACTCGCCCCTGGTGAGCGCCCGTGGCCGATCGTGGTCAGCGTCGTGCTGACGGCGCTAGCCGGAATCGTCAACCTGATCCTGTACGCCGCGGGCGCGACGATCGCGGGTAAGCATCCGGCGCCGGGGACCATCTATGTCTTCAGCGCGGTCATGCTGGCGTGCTCATTCGGGATGTGGAGGCTCTGGTACCAGGCGGTGCTGGCATTCATGGCGCTGCTGGCGATCGTGATCGTGCTGTTCTCGTTGTTCCTGGTCGAGGCCTCGAACCTGCTCGGGGTGATCGTGCCACCGGTGTTCATCGCCGTCGGCGCGTTGCTGTTCTGGAAGCTGATTCGGGTCCTCGGAAGACTTCAGGTACCACCGCCGTCGGATCCCTGAGACCGCCGCTTTGCATCAAATACCGGCTATGACCGGCATACGATGCATTCCTTACATTGAAACCCAAACGAGAGAGACCCCCATGCCTGAAACCTCCTATGACTGCATCGTGATCGGGTCCGGTCCGGGCGGATACGTGGCGGCGATCCGGGCCGCGCAGCTCGGCCTGAGGACGGCGGTGGTCGAGAAGGACAAGGTCGGGGGACGGTGCCTGAACTACGCGTGCATTCCCGCGAAGGCGGTGCTGCGGGTCGCCGATGTGCTGGCCGAGATCCGCGAGGCGGATGAGTTCGGGATCACGGTCGGCGCTCCCTCGGTGGACTTCGGCGCGGTGATGGCACGGCGCGACAGGGTCGTCTCGATCCTGACGGGCGGCGTCTCTGGGCTGTTTCGCAAGAACCAGATCGAGTTGATCGAGGGGGTCGGGACGCTGACGGGTGACGGCGGCGTGTCGGTCGGTGGCGAGCGTTACGAGGCAAGGGCGATCGTGCTGGCGACCGGGTCGGTGCCGCGGCCGCTGCCTGGGGTCAGCTTCGGCGGCCGGGTGGTCGGAACCGAGGAGGCGTGGGCGCTGCGGGAGCTACCGGCTTCGCTCGCGGTCGTCGGCGCCGGCGCCTCGGGTGCCGAGATCGCGTCGGCGTACGCCAGGCTGGGAGTCGAGGTGCTGCTGTTCGAGGCGCTGGAGCGGGTGCTTCCGACCGAGGACGCCGAGATCTCGAAGCTCGCCGAACGCGGTTTCAAGAAGCAGGGGATCACCGTCCACACGGGCACCTTCGTCCGGGATGTCGAGTCGAGCGACCAGGGCGTCTCCTTCACCTTCGACGGCGGCGAGGGATCGGTCGAGTGGCTCGTGATCGCGGCGGGCCGCGGCCCCGATGTCGAGGGGCTCGGATTCGACGCGGCTGGGGTTCGCCTCGAGGAGAGCGGTTTGATCGAGGTCGACGGGGCGATGCGCACCAGCGCCCCCGGGATCTACGCAATCGGCGACCTCGTCGCGGGACCGGCGCTGGCGCACAAGGCCTCCGATCAAGGGGTGATCGCCGTTGAGGACGCGGCCGGCCAGCAGACGCACCCGATCTCCTACATCGACATCCCCCGTGCCACCTTCTGTACTCCGAATGTCGCGAGCTTTGGTTTGACCGAGGCGCAGGCCCGCGATCAGGGCAACGACGTCGTGGTCGGCAAGGTCCAATACGGAGCGGTCGGTGCCGGCACCATCTATGGGGACCGGTCGGGCCTGGTCAAGATCGTCGGAGACCGCCAGTACGGGGAACTGCTCGGCGGTCACATCGTCGGCGCCAAGGCGACGGACCTGATCCAGGAACTCGTCAACGCCAAGGCTCTCGAGGGCGGCTTCCCCGAACTCGCGCGGTTGGTCCACGGCCATCCGACGCTGTCGGAGGCCGTGATGGAGGCGGCCCGCGCCGCCGATGGCTGGCTGATCCACGGTTGATGGCTGGCGGTGCCGAGGGGCAGCCGGATGACTCACGCCGCCGACTTTCAGGCGAGGCCGGATGCCGAGTGGAGCCGATCAGCGTGAGCCACCCCGTCTTCTTCTACGACCTCAGCGACCCGGTCAGCTATTTGGCGGCCGAGCGGATCAACGCGACGCTGCCGGTGGTCGCAGAATGGGAGCCCGTCCTGGCGGCCGCTGGCGCGGCGATCGACAGGGAGGTGATCGTGGCCCGGGCGCGACAACTCGGACTCCAGCCCCTGCGGTGGCCGCCCAGAGCCACCGGTCGCGCAGCCGCGCTGGCCGCCACCTATGCCAAGCAGGTCGGTCGGGGCGTGGCGTTCTCGCTGGCAGCGTTCCGGCAGGCATTCGCGGGCGGCAATGACCTCGATCTCGAGAGCACCGTGCTGCTGGCGGGGGCCGCCTGCGAGCTGCACCCCCGGGCGCTGTTGCAGGCGATGCGGAGACCGGCGATCGGCGCCGCACTCGAGCGTGCCTGCGAGCGGGCGCGGATCGCAGGCGCCACGAGCCTGCCCGCGATCGAGGTGAGGGGTAGTCTGTTTTCGGGCGATGATGCAGTGGAGCAGGCCGCGGCACATATGACTTCCCCGGAAGGCCCGCCGTTGGTTCACATGTGGTCGCCAACGGCACCCCAAGGGTCGGTCGCGGACCCTTGAATCCGATTGGGAGATTTGCGCAATACATGAGTGAGCCAGCCGCAGCTCCGACCGGTCTTGGGCCGAAGGGAACCGTCACCACGATCGAGCCCGACCGGTACGAGCGGATAGTCGTGCGGCGCAGCGCACAGACGCGGGCGACAGTACCGAGCGTCGAGTTCGCCGCCGAGGTGGACATGGATCGCAGCCTCGCGAGAAATGCGGAGCTCGGCTCCGGGTTCACGGCGCTTCTGGTGCGGGCAGCTGCGCATTCGCTAAGGCTGGTTCCACGCGTCAACGGCTCCTATCGCGACGGGCATTACGAGCTGTACTCCCGTATCAACATCGGGGTCGCGATCGCGGAGGAAGGGTTCTACGCGATCCCCACCGTGTTCGACGCGGACGAGAAGACAACCAGCGAGATCGCCAGCGAAATCGCCGAGCACCGCGCTCGCGCTCTGGACGGCGAGTTGACGGGGGCCGACCTCACCGGAGCCACCTTCACGCTGGTCGACTCAGGGCGCTACGCGGTTGCCACCGTCACGCCGCTGATCATCCCCCCGCAGGCCGCCGCGCTGGCGGCAGGACCCGTGCGGGAAGTCCCGGTGGTTCGCGACGGCGCCGTCGTGGCGGGCCGCACGATGGTGGCGACGCTCGCGGGCGACCACAGGATCATCTACGGTGCCTACGCCTCGTCGTTCCTGGCGGAATTCAAGGCGCATCTGGAGGAGGGAATCGCATGACCGGTGCTGACCCGGCGAACGAGCAGGTCGCCCAACGGCTGGCGGAGCGAGGACGCGACGCGCTGGTGGAGCGACTCCGCGGTGCCTACGCGCAGGCGGCCGAGGCCCACGCGGACGTGCTGTCCATCGACGGCGATCGGCTCGAGACAATCGTGCAGGGTGCCGCCGATCGCGCCGACGGGCTGCAGTGGCGCCGCACGCTCGCCGATCTCGCCAGCGGCGAGCTGGGAATCTCGCTGACCGACGCGCTCGCGCATCCCGCGGTCGCCCGAGCTCAGGAGCTCGTCGGGGCGCCCTCATACGAAGAGAGCCTGGCGGCGCTCGGCAGGCGGCCGGCAGGGCACCTCGCGACGGAACGATCGGTGAATGGCGGAAGCTCGCAGGCTCAGCCTCAGGATCAATCGGCGCCGGCTTCAAGCCCACGCGCCGAGGCGCCACCCCGGCCGACGGTCGAGTCAGAGAAGGCCTCCGAGTCCGATGGGGAGGAGCAGCCGCCGTGGCACTCGATCGCCCAGCCGGAGATGCTCGAGGGCGAGCCGGATCCACCCGCGTATGCAGAGCCGGATCCACCCGCGTATGCAGAGCCGGATCCGCTCGCAGGCGAACGGGACGGCCCGAGGAGCGCCGAGGAAGCTGACGCGTCGAGGCAGGGGCAAGACGACCCCGCGGCGGGCGAGGCGCCGCAGACCGAACCCCACGGCGACCCGGAGACCAGGGCCGGCGAGATGCCGGAGATCGAACCCCTCGCCGATCCGGAACCGGCGGCAGACGAGGCGCCGCAGACCGAACCGCCCGGCGACCCGGAGGCCAGCGCCGGCGAGACGCCGCAGACCGAGCCCAGCGCCGATCCGGAACCGACGGCAGACGCGGGGCCCCAGCCGCCGCCCCGCGTGGCGGGCCCGAGCGCCCCACCGGACGTTGATGAGCCCCGAACGATCATCCAGGCATCCCCGCAGCCCTGGCCGGATCCCGTGGACCCGCCCGCCGGGCAGGAGCCAACCGACGACCTGGACGCGACCCGAGAGTGGACTGCGCGCGAGCTCGCCGATGTCGAAGGGCATGGCAACGCAGCGGGATCGCCTACGCATTCGCTGCCCCCGCAGCCGACGCACGTGGTGCCGGCGCTACCGCCCGAGACCACGGCGGGCGGGCACGTGGCCAGCGCGCAGCCAGGCCAGCTCGTCACCGGGCACCCTGTCGACCCCGGTTGGGAGTCGGAGGAGGTAGAAGGGTATGAGGACGATCCGGGCTTCGATGACGACCCGTCCGAGCAGCAGTACGGCCTCTACGGCCGGCAGGGCGAGGAGGACCGCCTGAGGGTGACCGCTGTTCACCTCGGCGGCGTCGCCAACCTGCCGCGCGAAGGCATCGAGCTGCGACTGTCCGCACACGGTTTGGACATCATGCGCAGCGACGACGAGATTCTCGGCCGGCTCATGTGGTCCGAGATCGACTCGATCGACGTCCCGTCGTCACGCGTTCGGCGCCGGCGAAACCGGGACCGGGCGCGGCTGGTCGTCAGAACCGGCCAGGGTGACGCCAGCTTTGAGGTCCCGGGGTTCAGCAGCGATGAGCTGCACGAACGAATCACACCGCTGGTCACCCGGTTCGGACGCCGCTGATCGCCGCTTTCGCCGGTTAGCCCAGCTGCACGCTCTGCGACAGACAGATGCCCGACGACGAGAGCTCAGCGCTCAGAGCGGAGCTTCGCTGGGCGATACGTGACGACCGGGTGCTGGCGGCAATCGCCGCCATCCCGCGAGAGCGGTTCGTGCCACGGACGCTCCGTAACCGCGCCTATGAGAACACGGCGCTCCCGATCGACTGCGGACAGACGATCTCACAGCCGCTCGTCGTTGCCCGGATGCTCGAGCTGCTCGAGCTTCACGGCTCCGAGCACGTCCTCGACGTCGGGACCGGCTCCGGCTACCACGCGGCGCTGCTGGCAGCGCTCGCCGCCGATGTCGTCTCGGTTGAGCGCCACGAGACACTCAGCCGACAGGCGGGCGAGACGCTCGCCGAGCTCGGGATCGACAACGTTCGGCTGATCGTCGGCGACGGCTCGACCGGCGCTGACGGGCTCGGCCCGTTCGACGCCATCAATGTCGCCGCCGCCGTCACCGGCGCCGTGCCACAGGCGCTGGTCGAGCAGCTGGCTCCCGGCGGGCGGCTGGTAGCGCCGGTCGGACCCGATCCATCCCGGCCGGATGAACAGCAGCTGGTGGTGCTGCGGCGCGAAGGCGGGGGCGTTCGCGAGCGCCGGTTCGAGCCGGTCAGGTTTGTGCCGCTCGTGCCCGAGCCGGACGGCTAGCAGACACTCCCAGGCCGGCCGGGTCGACGAGCCGCCGCTTGATCACCTCGACCGCAGTGGGGCTCGAGTCGATCAGGACAAAGCGACGGCCCAGCTCGCGGCAGACCGCACCGAGTGTTCCGGAGCCGGCGAACGGATCCAGGCACCAGCCGCCCCGACGCGAGGACGCGGCGACGATCCGGCGCAGGACCCCCTCGGGCTTCTGGGTCGGGTAGCCGGTCTTCTCGCGCCCGTTGGTGGGGACGATCGTGTGGAACCAGACGTCGGTCGGACGCTTGCCGCGCGCCGCCTTCTCAGCCGATACCAGTCCGGGAGCCATGTACGGCTCCCGGTCCACGGCCTCGGCGTCAAAGTGGTGGCGGCCGGGCGCGCGGACGTAGACAAGAATGGTGTCGTGCTTGGCGGGCCAGCGCCGACGGGGCTTGCCGCCGTAGTCGTAGGCCCAGATCAGTTCGTTCAGGAACGCATCCCGGCCGAAGATCTCATCGAGCAACAGCTTGCAGTAGTGCGCCTCGCGGTAGTCGATGTGGAAGTACAGCGTTCCGTGCTCGGCCAGCAACTCCCGCGCCGCCCGCAGCCGCGGCTCCAGAAATCCGAGATAGTCGTCGAACTCATCCGTGTAGCTGAGGCGGTGCAGCAGCGTTGACCGGTAGCGCTGCCCGCCGAAGCCGAAACGCGTTCCGGCTGAGGCGTCCCCAGCTTCGGTTCGTTCCACGTTCAGGGTCGCCCGGGTCTGGGCCCGACCGGTGTTGAACGGCGGGTCCATGTAGATCAGATCGAACGAGCCGGCAGGCAGGCGCCCCAACACGTCCGCGTTGTCCCCGGCGACCAGCAGGTCCCCACTCGACAGCGAGATCTGCTCGGCGGCCGACTGGACGCGCATCGGCTCCAACGTCGTCATGAGTCACGGATCCGGATGGCCACGACACTAACGCGAGCGACGGTCGGCGCGGGCTCCCCCAACACGGCTTGCGCCGCACGTGGGTACCCGTAGTCAGCGGCCAGAACCGCTACGATCCCGCTCGTGCTGCCCGAACGGACCCAGCGCACCGTCAGCAAGCTGCTGGGGAAGCGAGTTACAAAATTCCTAATCGCGTCGGCGATCGCTTTCGCCACGAGCGAGATCGTGCTGTCGGTCCTGTACGTCTACGGCCTCCCGACCACGCTCTGCACGATCCTCGCGTTCGTGGCCGGCGCGATTCCGAACTGGGCGATTAACCGCAACTGGACGTGGAATGTCCAGGGCGGAGTCGCGGTCGGGCGCGAGGTGGTTGCCTACGTGCTGCTGTCCGGTGCGACGCTGACCGCCCAGATCCTGGCAGTCAACTGGACCCACGACCACGTCCAGGGAATCCAGGCCGGGCACGGCATCAGGGTCCTACTGATCGACGCGACCTACCTCGCCGTGCTCGTGATCATGTACGGAATCCGGTTCCTGGTCTACGAGCACTGGATCTTCTCAGGACGCTCCCTGCGGGCTGCGTTGCGGTCTCGCCACCAGGTGTGGATGGCGGCCCGCGCAAACCGGACCCCGTAGCCGAGGTTCCCACCCTTCTTTGTGGCGGTGGCGTGTTCGCCTCGGTCGCGCATCGTTGTCGGTACCTCGGCGAGTCGATAGCCGTTCAGCGCGGCGCTGATCTGTAGCTCCGAGGCCTGGTACTGGGGCTGTTCGAGCGTTACGGCAGCGGTGACGTCGGATCGCATAGCCCGCAGCCCGCACGCCGGATCGGTGATCCGATGGCGCGTCAGAACCGTCAGGATCGCCCCGAAAAAAAGCACGCCAACGTGCCTGGTGGCATCCGTCGTCAGCTCGTTGCCAAGCCGGCGAGAACCGGACACGAAGTCGGCGCGACCGTCCAGGATCGGCTGCACAACGCTCGCGATCTCAGTCGGCTCGTACTGCCCGTCGGCATCGATCGTCGTGATGATCTCGGCGCCGCGCGCCCGTGCCAACCAGTATCCGAGCTTCAGCGCCGCTCCCTGGCCACGGTTGACCGGGACATCGCAGACGAGCGCACCGGCTGAGGCTGCCTCGGCGGCGGTGGCGTCCTTGGCGCCATCGACGACGACGATCACCTCGGCCGCGAGCCCGGCCACCTCGCTGGGGATCTCTGAGACCACCTCCGCGACGGTCGGCTCCTCGTTGAAGGCCGGGATCACGATTGCGAGCGGTGCGCCTGTGCGCGGCGGGTAAGCGTCGAGGAACGTCTGCGCCGGTGCGCGCTGTTCGTGAGGGAGGAGCTCGAGCTCCCGCTCGAGGTCGAAAGGCTTAGTGCCCTGAAGCATGAATTCGATACCAGTCTGGGCGCATCGGAGCACTGCTCGGAGCGACGCTCACACCGTACCCCCGGCGCCCTGGGTCATTCCTGCTCCGCCTGGAAGCGGAATTGCGCCCTCGATGTCGGCGTCTCGCCATTCCTCCCAGACTCCGGTGACGCCGCGGGTGAAGTCGTATTGCGGCGACCAACCGGCGGCCCGTGCCTGACTGTTGTCGACGATCACCGCGGGCATCTCGCCGACCTTGGCCGGGCCGTGCCGAGTGTCCAACTCGGCGCCGGTCACGCGGCGTACCTCTTCGACCACCTCGAGGACTGACAGGGACTTGCCAGACCCGATCACTACCGGGCCCGACCAGCTCTCGTTTGTCAAGGCCAGCCCCGCCGCTGCGACGACGTCGTGAGAATGGACGTAATCCCGGACCTGGAGGCCATCTCCGTAGATCTCGAAGGTCGTGCCGAGCCGGATTCCGCGCATCAACCTCGCAACGATGCTGTCCTTTGCCTGCATCCCCGGTCCATAGACGTTGGTCAGCCGCAGGTAAGTGCAGCGCACTCCATATACAGCGGTGTAGGCGGACATCAGCATCTCTCCGGCCGCCTTCGTCGCGCCGTACGGCGTCAGCGGCCGGAGCCGCGCCCGCTCGGTGATCGCGGGCTCCTCCATCGGGCCGGTGACCGCATTGGTGGAAGCGAACACGAGCGCTCCGACACTCGCCGCCCGGGCGCCCTCGAGGACTCGATGAGTTCCGGCGACGTTGGTCCGATACGTCAGTTCGGGCTGCTCGATCGATTTCAGCACCGAGGTCACCGCCGCGAGATGGATGACCCCGTCGAAGCCGCCGTCAAACGCCTCCTCGATCACGTCGGCATCGGCGATGTCGCCGATCACGGTCTCCACGTCCGGGTCCGGGTGGCGCTGCAGATCAACCACGCGCACGCTGGCGCCGGCGCCGGCCATCGCCGACACCATTTGACGACCGATGAAACCCGAGCCGCCGGTGACGAGGATGCGCCGATCGGCGAGGGCCCGGCCTTCCGCCGTGCCGCTCACGTCTGCGCCAGCGCCGATGTCTCGGGAAGCTTGCTCGCCGTGGACGCCCACTGGACCGTCGAGGTGCCCAGTGCGGCCGGGTCGACGCGGTCCTTGAAGCGCTCGACGACATCGTACATGTGGCCGATCAGCGACTCCGCCAGCAGCGTCGGCTTCAGGCCGAGGCTCGGCAGTGCCGTATGCACGACCTTGTAGTAGTGGTCGTAAATCTCGACGCGCGGATTCTCGACGTACTCGACCGTGACGTCGCCGGGGTAGGAGCTCTTGACTGTCTCTGCGAGCCGGTTGAGCGAGAACGTCTCGGTCATCTGGTTGAACACGCGGAACTCGCCGGCATCCGCCGGGTTCTCGCAGGCAAGCCGGATGCACTCGACGGTGTCGATGATGTTCAGATAGCCGCGAGTTTGACTGCCGTTGCCGTAGACCGTCAGGGGGTGGCCGAGCACCGCCTGGATGATGAACCGGTTCAGCACGGTGCCGAAGACGCCGTCGTAGTCGTAGCGGGTCGAGAGCCGGTCGTCGAGCTTGGTCTCGTCGGTGTCGAGACCGTAGACGACGCCCTGGTTGAGGTCGGTGACCCGCAGGCCCCAGATCCGACAGCCGAACTCGAGGTTGGTCGAATCATGGACCTTGGAGCAGTGGTAGAACGAGCCCGGACGCTTCGGGTACATCATCCGGTCGCGGCGGCCCTTGTGCTCGATCTCCAGCCACCCCTCCTCGATATCGATGTTGGGCTGGCCGTACTCGCCCATCGTCCCCAGCTTGACGATGTGGATGTCGCGGTTGAACTCGCCGACCGCGTACATCACGTTGAGGTTGCCGACCACGTTGTTGGTCTGCGTGTAGACGGCGTGCGCCTGGTCGATCATCGAGTACGGCGCGGCGCGCTGCTCGGCGAAGTGAACGACCGCGTCGGGGTTGAACTCCCGGATCAGTTGGTGGGTGAACACCGGGTCACAGAGATCGCCGACGTAGCTGGCGATCGTCTTGCCGGATATCTCGGTCCAAGCGGCCAGTCGCTCCTCGAGCGAGGCGATCGGAACCAGGCTGTCGACGCCCATCTCATCGTCGTAGCCACGACGAGCAAAGTTGTCGTTCACCGCTACATCGTGTCCGCAGTCGGACAGATGAAGTGCAGTCGGCCAACCCAGGTAGCCGTCACCGCCAAGTACAAGGATTCGCATTCAGACGCTCCAATACCTTCTGTCGTTGGTCCCCAGCGCTAGCGGTCTAACTGGCTAGCTGGACCGAGGGTCAATGCTGAGGATTCACTGAACCTTCAAGTCGAGTCGGCCGAGAATAGCCGAAAGGCGCGTGTGGTTGCAGCCCCGCTTATGTCTTTTAACGCGGCGAAGAATACGGCATCGTCAGGCGGCGCCGACAACTCCGGTTGGCTTTTGGTCGTCCGGCGCCAGCGGCGAGATCCGCGCCTCGTAGGCGGCACGCGCCGCGAGATCCGGGCTCGCAAGCACCTTGTCAGCGCCGAGCAACGTCGCGATCAGATCGACAAGCGGCCGGGGGAGGACGCTCTGGGCTCGCAGCAGCCAACCGATCCTCCGCGGCACGTAGACGTCGACCCGTCCGAACTGGAGCGCCGCGACGATTTCACGCGCGACCGTCTCGGGCTCGACAGCCCGGAATCCGCGGAGCCGGTGCAGGCCCGCTCCGAGCTCGGTGTTGACGGGGATCGGCATCACGATGCTGAGCCCGATCGAGGTCCCTTTGACCTCCTGGCGAATCGCTTCGCTGAGACCGACGACAGCGTGCTTGCTCGCGCAGTAGGTCACGCCGCCGGCGAGGCCGGTCTTGCCCGCGGACGACGCCATGTTGACGATATGCCCGCTACCGCGGGGAACGAACCGCCGCAGCGCCAGCTTCGAGCCGGTCACGACCCCGCGGACGTTGATGTCGAGAATCCGGGCGGTCCGCTCGTCAGCTTCTTCGGTGAACGCGCCGATCGGCATGATCCCGGCGTTGTTCACGAGCACGTCGAGCGGGCCTAGTTGCTGCTCGGTCGCGGCGAGAAACTCCTCGAAACTGGCCGGATCGGTCACGTCCAGCGGCAGGCCGATCGTTGAACTCGGCCCACCCACCTGGGTTGGCCGAAGCTCCTCGGCGGTCCGCACCGCCAACCCGGCGTCGATGTCACCAAGTGCCACGCGGGCGCCCTCAGCGATCAGCGCGGCGGCCGTAGCCCGACCGATTCCCCTCCCCCCGCCTGTGATCGCGACGACCTTGCCGGCCAGCGACCGTGGCGTCTTCGCCATCCATCCTCCTCGGCTCGTGCTCGGAATCCTCGGCCCTGCTTGGTCTCTGCGAGGTTACCTGAGAGCCTCTGTGAGGCCCGAGCGATGGCCGCCTAGTGCGAGTACGGGCTGTCGGCGCCCGCGGTGGCGGCGCCAGCAGTGGGGGAGGCGTCGCTGGTGGAGGCTCGGTGGCGGAGGCGTCGGTGGCGGAGCCGTCGCTGGTGGAGGCGTCGGTGGCGGAGCGCGTCAGTGGCGGCGCCATCAGTGGCGGAGGCGTCGGTGGCGGAGCCGTCGTCGAGTGGCGGCGCCATCAGTGGCGGAGGCGTCGGTGGCGGAGCCGTCAGTGGCGGCGCCACCGTCCTGGCCCCAGCCGTGCCGGTAGCCACCGTGGTCGCTGCCGTAGCCGCTCGGGTCGGAGCCGGAGCCGGCATCGCCGGGCGTTCCCGGATCGGTGCCGGGCGCCGGCGTCGTGTCCGCCGGCGCGGTGGTCGTCGGCGGTGCGGCATCGGGTGTCGACGTGGTCGGTGTGGTGGGCGTTGCCGAAGGCGTCGACGGGTCAGTTACCACGTTCCCGTCGCCGATCGACACCGGCCCGCTTCCAGTCGGCGAATAACCGTGCTGATGGCCCCAGCCGTAGCCATGGCCGTCGCCATGTCCATAACCGTAGCCACTGCCAACCCCGCTACTGGCGCCGCCCACCGAGTGCGATGACGCCGTCTGCCCGGTCTGCGATTGCGAGCCCGGCGACTGGGTGCCCGCCGATGAGGATCCCTGCGTCTGCGATCCCTCCGAGGTCCCGAGGATCGGTGTTGACGGAGCCGCCGGAGTCGGCTGCGAAACGGCCACCGGCGGCGCGGTGGGCGCCGGGGTCGCCGTAGCCGGCGTCGCCGTGGCCGGCGCTGGGGTGGGCGGCGGCGCCGGGGTCGTCACGGGCGCGGCCGCCGCGGGAGCGGGCGTCGGTGTCGCGGCGGGCGGCGTCGCGACCGGGGTGCTCGCATGGCTCGCCGGTGGGGCTGCGTGGACCGCGGGCTTGGCCGCCGGGACCTCGGTCGCCGGAGCAGTCGGCTGAGTCGCGGGCGGAACGGTCGTCGCTGCAACGGGCGCGGCCGGAACCCGAATAGCCTGCGCGACCGGCGCGGCCGCGGCGGGGTTGTGACGGGTGCGTGGTACCTGCACAGGCGCGGCGAGCGCCGTCTGCACGGGCTGGCGCACCTGTTTGGCCGCCGCCACGGAGTGAGTCGCGGCTGCCGGCCTGACCACCTTGATCGGACGGAAGCTCTGGATCACGGCTGGATGTGTCGAGGTGACGCGGATCGGTCTTGCCCGGGGAGGCGGTTGCTGGATCAGACGGGATGTCGGAACGAATTTCGGAACCGCGCGCTCGATCCCGTGGACGAAGGACTTGACCTGCATGCCGCTCCCCGTGATCACAAGTGTGCCGGCGGTTCCGACGCTCGCGATGACCGCGCCGAGGATGCCCTTCGCCACTCCGGTCTTGATCGCGGTCGCCGCGACAGCGCCGCCACCGACGGCAGCGGTGCCGCCGATCACCAGGCCCGCGCCGCCGAACAGGCCCTCCTTGAGGGCGGCTGCCGGCAGCACCGGCAGCAGCACAGCGAACTGCCTGCGCTGCGTTTCGACCTGGGCGCGGAAATCACGACAGCCATCGCACTCCCGCAGGTGTCGCCTGAGGTTCGAGCGCCGCAGCACGGCCCCGCGTCCCGACGCCAGTTGCTCGCGAATCTCCGAGCAGGCCGTGTCGCGGGCATCGCGGTCGGCGACCAGCGACTCGCGGGCCTGGAAGACCAAGGCCTTGACCTTGTCCCGCGGGACTCCGAGCACGCTCGCGATGTCCTCGTGGGATAGCGCGTCGAGCTCGGCCAGAACAAGCGCCGCGCGCTGCTCGTCGGGAAGCCGGCGTAGATCGGCGACCAGATCGCGTAGATCCTCGCGACGCTCGACCTCGACGGCAAGCCCCTCGGTCGCGGCCCCGTCGATCGTGTCGGACGGCTGCTCGCGCCGCGCCCGGATGATCGAGTAGCAGCGGTTGCGGGCAACCGTGTACAACCACGCGCGCAGGTGCAACGGCTTGTCCGAGTCCGCCAGCTCGCGGTAGGCGGCCATGAACGTGTGCTGAACCGCGTCCTCGGCCTCGTCGGCGTCGCTGAGCATGTGCCGACAGAAGGACAGGATGCCCTTGTGATGCCGATCATAGAGTGCCTCGAATGCCCCGACACGACCTTCTCTGACCAACCCCACTAACCGTGCGTCGGGGGCTAATCTCAGAAGCCGCGGCGTCTGCGCCGGTGTGCCTTGCCCGACGCGGGGCAGTGCGCCCGCTTCCATGAGATCCATTATCACTGGTTTGGGGCCCGGTTTGCAACCAGCCGACTTTCAGCTGGACGTTCGACCCCGTTCTACGCGGACGAATGTCGTACCTCGCGGGCGGGAATGCCCACGACGGTCGCGCCGGCGGCGACATTCCCAGTCACCACGGCTCCCGCTCCGATCACCGCACCCCGACCGATTTCGAGCGGTCGGTCCGGCAGCCCCTGGATGGTGACGGCCCCGGTTCCGACAAACACGGATGACTCGAGCACGTTGTTGCCCGACAGGTGGACCCCCGGAGACAGCGTCGAGAAGGCGCCGACCCGGCAGTCGTGCATGACGGTGCAGGCGACGTTGATCTGCACGTGGGCGCCGATCTTGACATTCGTGGTGACAATCGACCCTGGGCAGACTACGACCCCCTCTCCGAACGTCACCGTGTCCGTGTCGAGCTCAGCCCAGACGCCTGGATGCACCAGCGGTGGCGATGGCCGCAGTCCTGCTGAGGCGGCCAGCTCGACCAGCCGCGAGCGCAGCTGCGGATCTCCGACCGCGACCAGCGTGAGCGCCCCCGGATGCCTGCCGGCCGCGTCGGCGAGCGTCCACACCTCACGACCTCCGATCACCTGCCCGAAGTCGTCGTCGGAGATCAACCCGAGCACCCGGAAGGGACGGCCCGCCCAACTCGCTCGCTCGGCCCAGACGGCGATCTCGCGACCGGCGCCGCCGGTGCCGAAGATCATCAGCTCGTAAGGCTCAGGGCTCACGGTGGCTGAAGGCCTCGGGATCGCTCATCGCTCACGCTGGCCCGATGCCTCCGCCGCGCTCAGCGGTTGATCGGGCTCGGCGTCCGGCGCGATCCAGCCGCCACCCTCGCCCAGGTGATAGAGGCCGTGGCCCGTGAGAACCATTCTCAGCGTCAGGACGAGGATCCGCAGGTCGAGCCACAGGGTGCGGTGCTCGACGTACCAGAGATCGAGCTCGATCCGCTCGGACCAGAGCAGCGAAGCGCGACCGTTGATCTGGGCCCAACCCGTCAGCCCGGGCCGCACCGCCAGGCGCCCACGCTGACGCTCGGTGTACTGGTCGACCTGGACCGGCACAGTCGGGCGCGGCCCGACGATCGCCATGTCCCCACGGACAACGTTCCAGAGGTTCGGGAGCTCATCGAGCGAATAGCGACGCAGGAACCGGCCGACCCGCGTGATCCGCTCATCGTCCGCGTCGACCGCCAATCCGGCGCCCACGAACTCCGCGCCCACGATCATCGTCCGCAGCTTGCAGATCCGGAAGTGGCGTCCGTCGAGACCCACCCTGACCTGGTGGTAGAGGACCGGCCCACGCGAATCGAGCTTGATCGCCAGCGCCAGCATCCCGACCACCGGGGCGGTCAGAATCGCTACCGGCCCCGCGATCGAGAGGTCGAATGCCCGCCTGCCGCTCGTCACCTGGTTCCCTCGACTGGCTCCCAGACAGCGGTCTGCACGCCGGTCAGCCAGTCCCACAGCCCGGTTGCGAGCGAGACCGTGGTCACGACGTAGTAGCGCGCGACCCGCAACGGGCGCAGCGGCACGAACGGCGCCAGCGCCGCCGCCACCAGCACCAGCACCTGGAGCACCGCTGCGACCAGGTACACCCGGCCGTGCCCGATCAGCGCGATCGCGCTACCGAGCGCGATCACGTGCAGGAACGGCGACAGGTAGCGGAGCACCCGATGGGACAAGATCATCAACGCGTACATGGGGTCGTAGCCGCGTGGCGACAGCATTCCTCCAAGGATCACGGTTGGCCAGGTCCTGCTCGCCATGCGTCGCTTGCGCGCGTACTCGCCCTCGATCGAGGGAGCCATCTTCTCGCTGGCGCGCGCGTCGACCGCGTACACCGCGCGCCAGCCCCGTTTGACCATGTTGAAGGGGAACGAGATGTCGTGGCCCATCATCGGCCGGACGACCAGGTAGGACGCCGCTCGGGTGGCGTAGATCGCACCGTTGCCGGCCGTGACCGAGCGCAGCGCCGACTCGAGCCGGCGCAGGTGCATCTCGTAGCGCCAGTACAACCCCTCCTGGTTGTCGCCCCCGTCGGCGATGAAGCGGACGTCGCCACAGACGTAACCGACCCGTGCGTCGCCAAATGGCGCGACCAGCCTCGTGAGCGCGTCGGGCTGCCAGGCGGAGTTGGCGTCGGTGAACGCCAACAGCTCACCGCCGGCCTGCGCGACAGCCGCGTCCTGGGCTCGGATCTTCCCGGCTCTCGGCAGCTCGAGCACCCGGTCGGCTCCGGCCAGCTGGGCCCGCGCGGCGGTGTCATCCGGCGAGCCGTCGCAGGCGACGATCACCTCGACCTTGTCCGCCGGATAGTCGAGCGCCCGCAGATTCGCGACCCGCGCCGCGATCACGTTCTCCTCCGCGTAAGCCGCGACGATCACCGACACGCTCGGCAATTCTCCCTCCCAGGTCGTCGGGCTCTCCCGGCGCCGAGTGACCGCCGCCAGCCCGGACAGCACCAACCCGTAGCCGACCTGGGTGTAGATCAGAAGCCCTGCCGAGGCCCAGAAAGCCGTCTTGAGCACGCTCATCTACGCCGGATTGTCTCGTACAGCTCGATGGTTGCGTGGGCGACGGCATCCCACGAGTAAGGTCCGTTCGCTGCGGCTCGCGCTTCGGCTGCGAGCCGCTCGCGCTGCTCCGGCTCCGCCAAGAGCTCCCGCAGGACCCGGCCCAATGCATCCGCATCACCCGCCGGAACCGCACGCGCGGCACCAAGTCCGACGAGCTCGGCGAAACCGTCGACATCGCTGACCACAGCGGCGCGACCAAACCCCAGGGCGGTGGCGAGAACCCCCGAGAACCCGAACCTGGCCCCGCGTGCATAGGGCAGGACGACCAGATCGGCGCGGTCAAACAGCGCCGCCTGCTCAAGGTCGGACACGAACCGCGGCACGAACCGCACGTTTGCAGGCGCCGCGGCCCGCAGCGCGGTGAGGTCAAACAGCGGCCGGCCGACGATCCAGAGCTCGGCGTCGTCGATCCCGCGCCACGCCTCCAGCAACGTCTCGATCCCCTTGTACGGTCGGATCAACCCGAAATAGAGAGCGACCGGTTTGTCGGTTCCCCCCAGCCCGTCCGGCAGGACGGCCGCGGCCGCCAGCGGCGCCAGATCGGTGAAGGCGCCGTGCCGGATCACGTGCACGCGGGTCGGGTCGAGCCCCTGGGCGACAACCGCGCGCCGGGCTGCCTCGGTGTGAACGACGACCGCGGGCAGCGCGCCGAGCAGGTGCGCCGGCACCGCCAGCCGGTCCAGCAACCCTCGAGCCATCGGGTCGTGGATCGTCAGCACGACCGGGCTCTCCGGGAGCAGTCGCAGATCTAGCCACGGGACCGTCAGCCACTGAAAGTGGACTATGTCGACATCGGCGGCGAGGGCTCGGTAGCGGAGCGTGTCAGGCAGATGTTCGGCTGCTTTGGCCACCGTGCGCAGACGCGAGCCCGCAGCGCCGCGGACGTGCCGGTAGAAGTGCTGGTCCACCCGGTAGCCGTCGGGCGCCGGCGTTGCCCCGTATGCGAAACGACTGGTAACCAGCCGCACGTCGGCGCCCGCCCGCGCCAGCGCCGCCGCCAGCGCATGGTCATAGGGAGGCGAGTACGCGGGAGGATCGACGAGGTCGACGCGGATCACCGGCGCGTCTCGTTGGACATCCGCAACCCGATCTGCTCCTCGACCGCGAGGATCGCGTCGACCATGAAGAACTGTGCCCGCTCCCAGCGAGTGAGCCGCGCCCGTCCACCGCCCGCAACCGTGCGGCCGTCGGCTCGGAACGCGAGTCCGGGGCCGATCCCGAACTTCTTCAGGAGCAGCCGGAGCGCCCGGTTGAGACCTGGGTCGGGCTTGAAACCTGGATAGCGGCGGGCGAGCCAGGCGGCTCCGGCGGCGTAGCCGCGCCATTGGTGGCGCAGGTCCCGCAGAGACGAGCGGTACTCGTGCCCGACGACGGCCTGCGGCCGGAACTCCAGCGTCCAGCCGAGGTCCTGCAGCCGCCAGCTGAAATCGGTGTCCTCGGCGGCCCGGATCCCCTCGATGTAGCCGGCGGCCTGCTCGAAGGCGGCCCGGCGGACGAGCAGGTTGGCACTCGATGCCCGCGGCCGGAACTGGTTGCGAACGTGCGAGCGCTGGCCCAGGAAGTTCCGACTGGCGCCGTATCGAGCGGCTAGCGTGCGCGCGCAATCGATACCGCGGATGTCTCCGGTGATCGCTCCGACTCGCTCTCCGATCGGCTCGGCAAAGAACGCCGATAACAGGTCGCCGGGAGCCTGGACGTCGGCGTCGAGAAACAGGATCCACTCGCCGCCCGCATGGGCGGCACCGACGTTCCGGGCATGCGATGGCGAGCGCTCGCCATCGGCGCGGACGACGGTCACCGGCTCGTGCCGCCCGGAGACGATCCGACAGTTATCGGCGAGGATCAGCTCGTCGCCCGGCTGCGTCCGGAGCCCCCGCAGCAGCTCGAGGGCAGCCGCCGCGGCTGAGGCGTCGCCCGCGAATGGAACCACGACGCTGACTGGCGGGCGACTAGGGTCGTTCACGGCGCCGAGGATTGTGACGAACCGTCACTCGAGATCGGGCGCGCACCAGCAGCGCCCGCGCCGCGACAAGCTCCTGAGGATGCGCAAATCCGGTCACGAGCAATGCCACCGGCATCGCGATGATCACGGCCGCACGCGTCACGAACCCGACCGGGCCGCTGGTCGGGAGCAACAGGTCACCGGCGACCGCGAGGCCGCCGAGGACGGCGGTCAGCTGTGCGAGCCGACGCCACTCGAACGTGACGTGGAAAGCGCCGCGAACGAGCAGGTGCATCACGGCGAGCATCGCGACGTAAGCTCCGCACAGCGCCAGGCCGCCGCCGGCGATCCCATAGCGAGGCACCAGCACGCTCAGCAACGCAACGTTGACAACGACCCCGGCGAACGCCGCCGGGAAGTTGCGGCTGGTGACGTTTGCCCGCCCGGCAACGACCAGCAGGACCACCCAGAGGCCGTACAGCGCCCAGCCGAGGCACACCCACGGAACCGCGCGGTATGCGAGGAAGTAGTCGGGGTGGGGGGCCAGGAAACGGATGATGTAGCGAGCCATCAGCGAGATCGCGGCAACGGCCCAGCCGGAAATCAGCGCGTAGTACGTGGTAACGAGCCCATACAGGCGGGCGGCCTCGGCATCGTCGGACACCGAATAGGCGAGCGGCGGCCAGGCGTACATGAACGCCCGCACGATGAACACGATCGCGCCCGCGACCTTGATCGCAATGGCGTAGCGACCGGCTGAGCTGGCCCCTTGCGTGTGCACGATGTACTGCCGGTCGAGCACGCTCAGGGCGTAGACCGATGCCTCAGCAGGAAGCGTCGGCAGCCCGAAACGGAACAGGACACGGAACGACTCCCCGACGCCCCGACGCGGTCGCGGCAATAGGCGCCGGCGCATCGTCCACCACAAGCCCAGCAGGACGATCGTCGACACCCCGTAGTTGGCGACCAACAGTCCGGTGTAGTTCATGTCGAAACCCACGACGAGCACCACCGAGGCGATGATCGTCCCGACGACGTTGCACAGGGTCACGATCGCGTAGGCGCGGAGGCGCTCGTCCACGCGCAGCAGCGCTTGGGCCATCTCCAGGTTCGTGAACGACCACACTCCGAGCACGGCCACCCGGAACGCGCCGGGAACGTTCTTGCTCGTCACCAGGCGCGACAGCGGCGCTGCCGGTACCACCAGGATCGCGCACGCAATCGTCGTCGTGCAGAGCAGGAACAGAACCGCCCGGCGCGCCAGCGCGTCGCGTCGCTCGGGATCGCGATCGACGAAATAGAAACGCAGGAACGACTCGATGATCCCGAAGCGAACGACGATGCTGACGAACACGACAAACGTCGTAAGCGTCTCGACGATCCCGTAGCCGGCGGGGGCGATCCGGCTCGTGTAGACCGGCAGCAACAGGACCGCCAGCACCTTTGAGACGGCATCGGCCACCTGGTAGGCGCCGACCGAGCTGATCAGGCGCTTCAGGTAGACAGCCATGCGATGCGGCCGCTCAGAGTGACGGTCCTAGCTCGACAGCAGCGTCCAGAGCCGCCCAAACAACTGCTGACTGGCCACATTCTGAGCGAGGCTCGACGCGAATCCCGGCAGGCCAACCTGGACGACCCTTCCGTTGCCGCTGCGGTAGCCGACGATCGTCGGAGCCGCCGCAGCGACCCCGGCCGTTGAGGCGGCGGCGCCGTTGGGAGGATTGATCGTTTGGAAGTGGTGGAATCCCGTCAGCGCCATGGCCGGCCCGAAGATATGCAGCGGGTCACTCTGGGCGGTGATCAGCTCGCCGGCGGTTGTCGACACCGCGCCGTGTTGCGCGCCGAACGGGTCGGGCGAGAGCGCCGTAGGGGGTCCAGCGGTGAGCGTGGTCCCGGTCTGCTCCAGCGGTGCCTGCGCCTGCAGCGACCTGGCGCCGATCGAAAGGACCCTCCCCCCTCCTGTGCGTATGTGCGCAGCTTTGGCACGAGCTGTGACGGCAGCCAGTTGAAGGCGCCGGCCAGGATGACGCCGCGGTGACCGGACAGGCTCGGGCCGGCCCCTGCGCCCTGGGCCAGCGCGACGTCGGTGGTCAGCTGGAAGCTCAGATCTCTCGCGGTCAGGTACCGCAGCAACGACGCCTGTTCGCCGAACCCGCGAGGGAGCCCATCGACCAACGGTCGCTTGAGCTGAACACGCTCGCCCCCGGTCAGCGTCACCGGGAACCCGCCACCGGTGTCGTCGACGGGATTCTCGCCCTGCCAAGTGAGCATTGGCAGAACCACCAGCACACGGGCATGAGCGGCGGCTCCAGCGGTCGCGTCGGCGACCAGCGGCACCCTGGTCGTGTGGGAGCCCGAGCGGATCGTGAGCACGTATAGCCCGGCGGTCCGGGCAGGCAGCCTGACGTGCAACCGGTACGCGTTGCGGCCCCCGGCGCCGTGCGAGATCGGCCTGCCGGCGCCCGCGGCGCGAAGCGACCACCGGTAGCGCTGCAACCGGGAGTCGACGTAAACCGTCGCCCTGGATCCAGCCGGCACCGGCTCGAGCGGCGGCTGGGCCGCCAGATAGCGGACCGTCACCCCGGTGCCGGGCTCGGGGGTCACCGGAGGCTGCGCAACCGGGAAGGTCCCCTGGTTACAGGCCTCGTCCTGGACCTGGACCCCGATCAGATACGTGCCGGCCGGCGCCAGGCGATGATGAATCCACCCGTTCCACTGTGCGACACCGTGGGCGGGGTCGACCGGCCATTCCGTTGCCAGGCGCGCCCTCCGTACGTTGGTTCGCCAAAGCATGATCATCGCTTGCTGGTAGTCGGCCTTGGTGAAGTTGATCGTCGCCGACTGCTTTTTGGGCGTGATGATCGCCGGCCCTGGCTGCTGCCCCGGACCGCCGCCCCGGCCGGCTGTCGCTGAGCCTCCCGTGAGCCGGACGCTGGTGACAGCCGGGTGCGGCTCGGTCGTGATCACTTTGATCGGCTTGTTCGTCAGCGCAATCGTTCGGTTCTCGCGCTCGAGCACGAATCGCCAGTAATAGGTGCCCGCGGGCGCGTACTCGCCGTTGGACTGCCTGCCGTCCCAATAGAACCGAGGACTTCGGACCTGCGCCTGGATCGGCTGTCCGGTGCGGACGGTGTTCACCAGCCGCCCGGCCGAGTTGAAGATGTAGGCATCGACGGTGTCCGAGCTCGCCAGCGTGAATGAAATCCAGGTCTTGCTGTAGTCGATCACCTGGCCCGAGCGCGTCTTGCAGACGCGACCCGCCACCGGATTGAAAGCGGCCGGAACGGGGTTCGGGTAGCCCTGGATCAGCGGGAGCGAAACCTTCAGATGCTGGGTCAGGAAGATCGCGGCAACGGTTGCGGCGACCAGCGCCGCGAACACCGCGACGGGCAGCCTGCTCAAAGCTCCACCACGGCCGTGTTCGGCACGTCGTAATCGTGAAAAGTGTCGAGTCCGCGAGGGTCGCGCCGGCAGAGGACCGTCCGAATCGACCCCCGGTGGCACACGACGAGTGCCGGCAACGGGCCGGACTGTTGGATCTCCATCAGGGCCTGCCAGACCCGGTCGGAGTGTTCCTGCAGAGACTCACCGCCGGGAAAGCGGAAGCCCGCACCGGCACGCAGCCACGCGGCATAGTGCTCGGGGTCGTCCCGCGCGATCTCGCGAAACAGGTATCCCTCCCAGTCCCCACGGTTGCCTTCTCTGAGTCGCGGGTCCGGGCGCGCCTGGAGCCCAACACGCTCGGCGACGATTCGCGCGGTCTCCGCGGCGCGAGACAGGTCAGAGCACCACAGAGAAGCCAACCCGAGCCCGGCGGCGTGCTCGGCGAGCGCACGGGCCTGAGCACGGCCTGTCTCATTCAGCGGCGTGTCGCGGAAGCCTTGAACACGGAGCGGCTCCAGGTTGTCGTCGGTCTGGCCGTGTCGCGCGAGCAGCACGCCGGATCGTCCGGCAGATGTCGCGGTCATCGCCTCAGCCGGAGCCGGCGGCCGATGCGACGCTCGCGAGATCCGTCCCGACGGTGACGATCACGTCGGCCGAGCACGAACCGCCACCCGCCCCCGCGCTGGCGGAGCACATTCCGATCGCGTCGTGATCGGCGGGCTGGATCGAGCGCTGGGGCAGATGCAGCACCTTCGCGACGTGGACCGCGGCTCCCTTGTGATCCGGGAGATAGGCCACGATCGTGTCGGTGTGCGTCTGGACTGCGGCGTTGGCGACTGTTCCCTGCTTGTAGCCGGCTTTGCTCAGCTTGGTGGAGACGTCCTTTGCCAGGTGCGTCACGGCGGTCCCGTTGAGCACCGCCACGTTCACGTGCGACGCGATGAAGTGGGGCGCTGGCCGTTTGTGCTGCGGGGCGTGGTGGGCCACCGTCTTGCCGCCGCCGCTGTTAGTCACCTCGAGCAGCACCGCGACGATTACGGCCACGATCAGGATGCCGAGTAGCCCCGGGAGCAGCCGGCGGATCAGCGGGCGTCGCGGAGGCGGCGGCGGGTGCAGCGGTGCCATCGGCCTGCGAGCGGCGCCGGGGGCCTCCGGTCGGATCTGGACCCGCGGTGGGGGACTGGGCGGCGGGGCGGTGACCGCCGCACTCTGAGCGGCGGGTACCGGTGGGGCAATGGCCGTCCGATCGTGACCGTTGCCGCGCGCCGCGGCTGTCGCCGGGGCGACGAGAAACGTGTCGTCGGACGCTGACTCCTCGAGCGCAGAACCGGTTCCGCCGCCCGCCGCCGCGATCCCTCCAGCTGCGGCGGCCGCGGCCACGACGGCTGGAACCGCAGCCGGGGTCGGCGTCGGGCTCGGCGTCGGTGTGGCTGAAACAGTGGTGACCAACCTTGTGGCGGACGCCAGCGACGGCGCAGCCGTCCCCATTGGTGCCCCGGGCGCGGTCCGCGCCAACCCGACCGCGGGCGCTGGCGTGCGCCGAGCGGCAACGCTGCCCGTTGGTCGGACCGCGGCCAACGGTGGCGGCGTGACGGTCGGCTGCCCTGGGACCCCGGGTCGGACGCCCCGCAACGCCTGGGCCAGTCGGTTCTCAAGCGTGGCGATTCGCTCGCCGGCCTCCTCGAGCCGGCCCCGCAGAGTCGATGTCTCACGAGCCTGGGCGAAGTTCAACAACACCAACAGGGCCACCCCGATGATCGACGCGAACCCGACGTAGGCGCCGACATTGTTGATGAACGTATGGATCGAGAGGGCGAAGGGGACGACCATCAGAGAGCCTTGGAGCGGTGTGAGTCTAGGGCGAGACGGAGGCTCCCGAGCCAGGGATGGCATCGGGCGCAGGCGGCAGCGTAGCCACAACCGTGTGGTTCACGCGAGCGGTGCCGAGCTTCGACACGTGCTCGGCAAGCGCGGCGGCGTCACCCTCGAGGACGAGCAGGTTGATCTCATCGAAGATCGTCTGCACCCAAGCTGGGTCGATCGCGTCGCGATCGGCGCGAAGGATCTTTTGGGCGGGCGTCTGCCGCGGGCGTTCGTAGGGGTTGAAGAGGTCCTCGCGGAACTTCTCGCCCGGTCGCTGACCCACGATTTCGATCGCGATGTCAGTCTCGGGCTCGAACCCGGACAGGCGGATCATCTGCTCGGCGAGGTCGATGATCCGTATAGGTTCCCCCATCTCCAGGACGAAAACTTCGCCGCTGGTGTCGACGAGCGAGCCCGACCTGATCACGAGCTGAACCGCTTCGGGGATCGTCATGAAGTAGCGAGTCATTCGCGGGTCGGTGACCGTCACCGGGCCACCGGTCTCGATCTGGCGCCGGAAGATCGGAACGACCGAACCAGAGGACCCGAGCACGTTCCCGAACCGGACGGTTGCATAGCTCGTCTTCGGGTGACTCGCGGCCTCGCCCTCGACGGCCCATTCGGCCAGGGCCTTCGAAGCACCCATCACCGTTGCCGGCGCGACTGCCTTGTCTGTCGAGATCAGCACGAACGTGTCGACTCCGAGATCTCCGGCGGCGCGCGCGATCACCCGGGTCGCGAGCGAGTTGTTGCGGATCGCTTCGACGGGGTTCGTCTGCATCATCGAGACGTGCTTGTACGCGGCCGCGTGGAAGATCACCGCTGGGCGGTGCTGGGCGAGCACCTCCCGCATGCGCTCTTCCTCCCGGCAGTCGGCGAGCACGGAGACCGCGACCTTGAAATGCCGCTCCTCTTCGAGCTCGCGCGAGATCTGGAACAGGTTGTCCTCGGCGTGGTCGACGAGGATCAGCTGTTGCGGGCCGACGCGCGCGATCTGGCGGCACAGCTCGGAGCCAATCGACCCGCCCGCTCCGGTGACGAGCACCACCTTGCCAGCGAGGTAGGCGCCGACGCGCTCGACGTCCATCCTCACGGTCTCTCGGCCGAGCATGTCCTCGACCCTCACCTCGCGGAGTTGGCGGGTGACGCGCGGCTGGCCGCCGCCATCCTTCAGGAGCTCGAAAACGGTTGGCAGCGTCCGCACCGGGATCCCGCGTTTGTGACATGCCGTCACGACCGCCGCGCGCAACGTCCCTGAAGCGGAGGGAATCGCGATCACGACCTCGTCGGGCTCCACCTCGTCGAGTACCCGGGCGAGATCGGCGGAATTGGAGGCGGTCCCCAGAACCCGCAGGCCGTACTCGTCCTTCATCCCACGCTTCCGCGGGTCGTCGTCGACGAATCCGACGGGCCGCAGACGCAATTGCGGGTTGCGGACCAGCTCGCGGACGACGAGTCGTCCGCCCTCGCCGGCTCCGACGATCAGCACATCTCGAGCGCCCTTGGCGACGCGAAAGAGGACCCGGCCCTCGACCACCAGGTGAACCGCGAACCTGGCGCTGACCAGCAGCGCCAGCGTCAGCAACATGTATAGGACGATCACGCTCACCGGCAGGCCAACGTTGGCGCCGTGCCGCATCACCGGGTGCACCAGCGCGACCACGCCAACGAGCAGCAGAGTCGAGACGACAGTGCTCTTGACCAGCGCCTCATAGTCGCGCTGGCCGACGTAGGTCCACAGCCGCTCGTAGGCGCCGAACCCGGCCAGGACGACGAGCGCGATCGGCACCGCCCAGGCGATCGTCGAGGTCAATAGGTGCTCGTAGCGCCCGTAGCGCCCGGCAGGCCTCCCGTCAAACCGCAGCCAGAAGGCAAGTAGATAGGCGAGGGCGACCAAGACTCCGTCCACCACGACCTGGGGAAGGGAATGGCGGTGGACTGGAAAGGCCGCGGACCGGATCCGTCGGCGCATGCGGCGCGGATTCTACTTGCGACGCCGGTAAATAGGGTCTAAGGCCCTATCTCGATTGGGGGCCGCGACCGACGCGACCGGGGATCAAGCGAGATAGCGCTAAGCGCCGAAGTGGGAATCGGGCACGTGGCGGTGCGGCATCAGCGTCCCGCCCGGGTGGCCGGGCGCGGGCGCGAAGTAAACATCGTTTAGATGCGCGCATCGCGCTTGCCGAGCCGCCGGCAGATGGTAGGTCTGAACCTCCCAGCCGTCGCCCATCTGCGTGAACAGCACCGCCGGCGCCGTCTGACTGACGACGCTTCGGGGCAGGAACCCGACCTGGTCAACATTCAGCTTCGTATACCAGGCGAGGATGCTCGCGTATGCGACGTTGGTTGACGGATGCCCGCACGACCGCACGAACCGGTAGCCGCCGAGCGCCTGGAGCGTGGCGTCCAGGCGTGCTATCTCTCTCGTCCGATTGCGCTCGTGCGGGAGCGAGTGGCGCACCATGCGCACCTGGGCGACCGCGCCCGGGACGAGCCACCCCGTAAGCCCGAGCACGGCCACCAGCCCGCCGAGACGGGCCGTCCAGCCGAGCCTGGCCGTCTCGCTGAGAATCCAACCGACCCCCACGCCCGCCACGACGGCCATCGTGGCGACCGCTTCGAACATGTAGCGCGGTGCGGCCGAATAGTTTCGCAGCGCGAGCGCGGCCTCGATCGCCACCCACAGCGCGGAGACGGCTGCTATCGCCAGGACTCGCCAGTCCCGCTTGTAGATGGCGAGCGCGAGGCCGATCGCCGCCCCCACCTTGATCGGCCAGTAGCTGAGGTGCTTGAACCTCGAGAGGGCCCCGATCAGCTTGTTCCCTTGGATCGCGTACCCCTGGTCGAGGCTGCTGGACACGAACGGCCGGTCATCGGTTAGCGTCGGCACCCCGAACCAGAAGAGCGGAATCGTTACCAGCCCGATCACCGCGAGCACCCGCGTCCGCGGGTTCGGGTGCTTCCACCACAGGTAGATCGCGTACAGACCGAGGAAGGGCCACGCCTCGGGGCGACCCAACGAGCACAGCCACAGCGCCGCGTATGCCAGGCGCGGACGGTTGTGAAGGTGCATGTCGATCCAGAGAAGAAACAGCGTCACGAGCATTGGGTCGGACTGCGCGCTGAGCCAGTACTGCGTGTAATTGACGGTCACGAGCAGGCCGACGCCGGCGGCGACCGCGCCGACGATCGCGGGTGCCTGTTCGCTGGTGCTGTCATAGAGCAGCTTGTAGGCGATGCGCCCCGCGACGACGGGTCCGGCGAGCGCCAGCGCCGCAGCCGTCACCTGCCAGAGCCGCAGGCTGAAATGGCCCACCAACGAGTACGGGAGCGTGAACATGAACGTGACCGGTTTCCAGGAGGGAGCGCCGAGCAGGCTCAGCCGTCCGTGCAGCACCTGGTATCCCCAGACATTCCAGCCGTAGGGGTCATACGACGGGCTGACCCTGGTGATCAGGAGCGCTGCCACCGCCACCGCCACCACCGCGACGCCGACCGCCACCCACGGAAGTCGTCTGCCACCGTGGTTGATCACAGCGTCGGATTCCGCGGTGCCTTCACCGAGCGGGCGTCGATCGAGAATGCTCATCGCCAGCTCGTCTTCGCCGGCGCCAACAGCAGGTCGACGAGCGTCGCCGGGTCGCGACGGATCCGCGCGTCGTCCGCCGACGGGGCCCGCTTGCTGAGTTGCACCTCTTCGGCGCTGCGTAGACGCCGCAGCCGGCCGTCCGCGATCAACTGCTCGTCGACAGCTCCGAGCCTGCCCTCGAAGACCGTGTAAACCGGCGTCCCGAGGGCCACCGCCTCGCGGTTCATCGTCCCGCCGGCCGACACCACCAGGTCCGCATAGGCGATCAGCGACTGGGCGTCGATCGCCCGCTCGGGGATCAGGAAGCCGCCCGCCTGCGACAACTCCGCGCGCTGGCTCTCCGTACGCGGCAGGACGACCGCCTGGCGGCCCCGCAGCCGCTCGAGCACCTGTCCAAACAGGTCGTTCTCAAAGCGGTGGTACAGCGACACCGATGGTGGCGTCCTAACCACGGCGATCGGCTGGGCGGGATCGAGCCCGAGCTCGCTCACCACCGCAGGGTCGGGATCGAAGTCGGAGAGGTAGTACTCCTCCTTGAGACCCTGATAGCGGTGGAGCTTTCCGCTCGCGCCGTATCGGGCCAGCCGCTGCGGAGGGATCGCGTCGGGCACAACCACGCCCTGTGCGAGGCGGCAGTTGATGTTGTGCTGCACCGTCGCCCACTCGTAGTCGAACATCGTCGAGCACGGGATCCGGAGCAGACGCGCGGCGACCGAGACGTCATTGGAGCCGTGTCCGAGGGCGACGTCGAAATGTCGGCCTCGGGCGAACCGGGTCAGTGCCAGCGAGCGGTCGAACAGACCGCCGGCCTTGGCGATCAGCGAACCGCCGCGGTGCTTGCCGATGGCGACGCGGTCGAGGCCATGCCGATCGCAGAGTTCGAGCGTCTGGGCAAAATCCCTGGCGGTCACCTCCACCTCGTGGCCGGCGCTCTGCAGGCGCCGGATCACCGGCGCCATCACGAGCACATGCGGAGAGTTGGTGAGGTCGACCCAGACCTTCAAGCGTCCATCCAGGGTGGTTCGTGGCTGAGGCTAGGCGGCGAGCGCTGTACTGGCCAGCGCCGACACGACCTCGCCGACCTGAGCCGCGGTCAGCACCGGGCTGATCGGCAGCGCGATGTTGGTGCGTGCGAGCTCATCGGTGACCGGCAGCGGGACCCTTTGGCCCTGCGCGAACGGCAGCATCGCGGGTTGCCGGTGCAGCGGCGTCCGGTAGTAGGCGCGGGCCTGCACGCCCGCGGCGTTCAGGGCGCTGAGCATTTCCGCCGGCTCGGGGTGGGTGACCACGTAGAGGTGCCATGCGGGCTCGGCGCCGGGCTGCTCGCCAGGCAGCGTGACGTGGGCGGACAGGCCACTGTCGGCGTACGCGCGCGCAGCCGCTCGGCGTCCGTCGCACCAGCGGTTGAGCTCCGGCAGCAGGACCCGCAGCACGGCCGCCTGCACGTCGTCGAGGCGAGAGTTGTAACCGACCAACTCGAACGACTGCTTGTCCCTGGATCCGTGGAAGCGCAGCGCCCGAACGGTCTCCGCGAGCTCTGGGTTGTCGGTCACGACCGCACCGCCATCCCCGAACGCGCCCAGGTTCTTCGACGGGTAGAACGACAGTGTGGCGATGTCGCCGAGCACGCCCGCGCGCCGGCCGTCGAGGCTGGCTCCCAGCGCCTGCGCGGCGTCTTCGATCACGGGCAAGCCGTGCGCTCGCCTGATTTCCGGGATTGGCGCCGGCAGACCGAACAGATCGACGGCGACGATCGCCTTCGTCTTCGGAGTGAGCGCGGCTCCAACCGTCTCGGGCGTGACGTTGCGGGTCTCGATGTCGACGTCGCAGAACACCGGCGTCGCGCCGATACTCGCGATCGCTTCAGAGGTGGCATAGAAGGTGAACGACGGGACGATGACCTCGTCGCCGGGACCAACACCGAGCGCCCGTGCCGCGAGCGTCAGCGCATCGGTTCCGTTTCCCACTCCGATCGCATGCCTCGCTCCCAGATAATCGGCGAGCTCCCGCTCAAAAGCCGCCAATTCGGGACCGAGGATGTACCGCCCACCCCTGATCACCTCGGCAACGCGGTCGATGATCTGGTCGCGGAGACCCGCAAGTGGAGTGTCGGTGTCAAACAGCGGTACGCCCACGAGCGGCAACGATACCTGGATGCGTACCGAGACCATCTCCGCGCTGGACGCCAGACCGTTCCGTAGATAGCTCTTATGCGACACCATTTCTTCAGGCGACTCTGCATACTGGCGTCGTGCTTTTCGACGCCTCGGTCACCTCCTCGCTGGTCAACTTCGCCACACACGTGGTCCAGCACTTGGGCTACGCGGGCGTCGTCCTGATGGTGACCATGTCTCAGCTCATCATCGTGCCCGGTACCGAGCCAACGATGCTGTTCGCGGGCTTCAACGTGGACACCCACCACCTGACGCTGTTCGGGATCATTGTGTCCGGAATCCTCGGCGACGTGCTCGGCGCGAGCCTCGCCTACGCGATCGGCTACTTCGGTCTGCACGAGGTGCTCGCGGCGCGCGGGCCGCTGCACGTCGACCAGCGCAAGATCGAACGCGCCCACGCCTGGTTCGACCGCTACGGAGCGCCATCGATCGCCGTGTCCAGGCTTATCCCGGTGTTCCGTTCGGCGCCGCCCTACGCGGCCGGGATCGTGAGGATGCCGTATCTGAAGTTCGTCACGTTCGCGACGCTGGGCTCGACCGTCTGGATGATCGGCCTCGCTCTGCTCGGCAAGGAGGTCGGCAGCCAGTGGCCGCAGTGGAAGAATCACCTCGACATCGTTGACTACATCGTCGTCGCACTGATCGTGGTGGCGATCGTCTGGTGGCTGGTGCGCCTGGTGCGCTCGCGACGCCGGCCCCAGACGCCATCAACTCGGCTGGGCAGCGTGGATGAGTGACGGACGGTATCTCCGTCCGTGAGTCCCGCACAGCCCTCGCCCGCGCGCTGACCCTCGGAGCGCTGCACGGCCCCGCCGAGCTGCTGCCGATCTCCTCGTCAGGACACGTCGAGCTGGTGCCGTGGCTGCTCGGGTGGGATGGGGTTTCGCCTGACCCGGAGGTGCGCAAGGCCTTCGCGGTGGCGTTGCACGCCGGCACCGCCGCGGCGCTGGTCGTGATGCTGCGCAGCGAGGTGATCGACGCTGCGCGCTCGGCGAGCGTCGACTCGGCCGCGGTCGTGGCCATGTCGACGCTGCCGCCGGCGGCGGTCGGGTTCGCGCTCGAGGGACCGATCGAGCGCTTCCTTGGCCGGCCGGGCACGATCGCGGCCGGACTGATCATCGGCGCCGTTGCGATGGCATGCGCAGACCGTGCGCCGCAGGAGCGCGACTTCGCACAGGCCAAACCGCTCGACGGCCTGTGGCTGGGCGTCGCGCAGGCATGTGCGCTGTTCCCGGGCGTCTCGCGGAACGGCGCAACACTGACTGCGGCGCGAGCGCGGAGGTTCCGGCGGGTCGACGCCGAGCGGCTCTCCCGCCACGTGGCGCTGCCTGTGATCGGGGGCGCGACGGCGCTCAAGTGCCTGCGGTTATGGCAGCACGGCCTGCCCGAGGGCGCGGCCGGGCCGTTCGCCGTCGGCGTGGTCGCGTCGTTCGCCTCGACGCTGGGCTCGACGCCGCTGATCGGTCTCGTCGAGTACGACCGCCCGCTGTTGCCGTTCTCGGTCTACCGGGTGGCACTCGGCGGCCTGGCCCTGCGCCGTCTGTGGTCCCGGCGCCGTGCGAATATGGGGTCGTGAAGGCCGCAAGCGTGAGTGGCTGCCAGTGAGCGACGCGTACGCAGCCAGCGGCGTCGACACCGGCCAGGCCGACCAGGGGGTGGCCGCGTTGGTCGGCGTGCTGCGCGGGATCGATTCCGGACGGACGCCACTGTCGGTGCCACTACCGGGCCACTATGCGAGCGTCATCCGGCTACCGGCGGTGCCCGGCGTCGGGATCGCCTTGGCGACCGACAGCGTCGGCTCGAAGGTGATCGTCGCCGAGCAGGCTGGTCGCTTCGACACGATCGGCATCGACTGCGTGGCTATGAACGTCAACGACCTGATCTGCGTCGGTGCCGAACCGCTGGCCCTGCTCGACTACGTCGCTGTCGAGCGCGCCGATCCGGCCTTCCTGCGGGAACTGGCGGTCGGGCTCCGGACCGGTGCTGAGGCCGCCGGGGTTGAGATACCCGGCGGCGAGGTCTGTCAGATCCCGGAAGTGCTCCGCGGCCACCCCTCGCCGTTCGGGTTCGACCTGGTCGGCTCCGCCTTCGGAACCGTCGCGATCGACGAGATCGTCGACGGTATGGCCGTGCGCCCGGGAGATGCGCTGATCGGTCTGCCCGCCTCGGGCGTGCATTCAAACGGGCTGACGCTGGCCCGGCGAGCACTGCTCCAGGACGGAGGCCTGTCGATCGACTCACGGCCAACGGAGCTGGGAGGTGCAAGCGTCGCCGACGTCTTGCTCGAGCCGACCGTGATCTACGTCAGGGCCGCACTGGCGTTGCTGCGCAGCGAGATCGAAGTGCGCGGGCTGGCGCACATCACCGGTGGCGGCCTGATGAACCTGCTGCGGATCGGAGCAGGGGTCGGGTATGAGATTCGCGAGCCGCTGCCCGTGCCGGCGGTCTTTCGGCTGATCGCCGCCAGCGGCGGGGTGTCGGCTGCCGAGATGTGGGAGGTCTTCAACATGGGCTGCGGGATGGTGGCGATGGTTCCGGCGGACCAGGCCGCCGCGGCCGTTGAGCTGTTGTCGGAGTTCCACCCCGGGACCGGCGTGATCGGGTCGGTGACCGACCGTGTTGGGTCGATCGAAGCGCCGGCGCTGGGGGTTCGCAGCGATTCCGAGCTCGGAAAGCTGACCGCGATCTAGCCGGCCGTGGCCGGTTTGGGCCGACGGGCGCAACGGCCGACGCGCGCAACGGCCGACGCGCGCAACGGCCGACGCGCGCAACTTAAGACGCGGGGTTCGTCACACCCCGGCGTCAACATCGTGCCAAGTCGGTGCCGGTTCCTCGGACCCGGGCGCCGCGGCCCTCCCGGTGCGTCACGCTCGGCCGATGCACGCGCCTGGTCCAAACCTACCCGCCCCTAGGCCACCCACCCCCGGGGCCTCACACGCCCCCGCGCCCGACCCACCGGTTCCCGGCCCAAACCCAGCTGCCCCCGCGCCCGACCCACCGGTTCCCGGCCCAAGCCGCAGGAAAACCACTCACGCCCGGTCACCGTCCAGGCCGCGTGCAGATTCTTCCCCGAATACGCGGGACAAGCATTCACACGCCATCAGGTTGGTGGGCGTGCGAGCACTTTTCCGCGTCGAGGGTCCCGTCGACCTTGACTGGCTCCTGAACGAGATCGGTGCCCGACAGCGCGGCCTGGTTACCCGACAGCAGCTGCTCGCCGCAGGCGTCGCGAGCGCAAAGATCGAGAGGCTCGTCGCTCGGCGACGAGTTCATCCAATGCACGCCGGCGTTTACAGCCTGATGCCCGCCGGCGTCGAGGTTCCGCACCAACGCGAGACGGCCGCGGTTCTGGCGATCGGCAACCCGGTCGCGCTCTGCGGCCTGACGGCCGCGGCGCTGTGGAGACTGGGCCTGCACACCGAAGCGGGCGAACCGGTCCACGTGATCGTCCCCGCCCATCGCGACGCGTGCCGACCGGGCCTGAAGGTCCATCGGGCGCGCGGGTTGATCCGACGCGACATCCGGCGAATCCAGGGCCTGCCCGTCACGAGCCCCGAACGGACGCTGCTGGACATCGCGACGTTCGACACGCTCAGCGAACGCCGGCTGGAGCGCGCGCTCGATGAGGCGCTGGCGCTGCGGATCACAAGCGTCAGCAAGCTGACCACCGTGCTCGCGGCAAGCCGCGGACGGCGTGGCCGTGCCAGGCTCGCCGGACTGCTTGCCGGGCGCGAGGGATCGACGGTGACGCGTTCGGAAGCCGAGGAGCGGTTCCTTGCACTGATCCGTGCGGCGGGCCTACCAACCCCTCAGATGCAGGCGGCCATCGCCGGGTTCGCCGTCGACGCGTACTGGCCGCAGGCGCGGTTCGTGGTCGAAATCGACGGGTACCAGTGGCACACAGTGTTGAGCAACTTCCACCGTGATCGGCGCAAGGATCGCGCCCTCCAGCGGCTAGGCATCCAGGTCAGCCGAGTAACGTGGGGGCAGATGGAGGGCGAAGCCATCCAGCTGATCGCCGAGATCGCGACGACGCTTGCGCTGCGAATGCGTGCTGTCGTCTCGTAGGCGTACGTGGCCCGATGGCAACGCTGGGCTGTGAATGGTCACCCGTGGAGGCGGTTAGCGTGCCGTCACCGCGCCGGTGCCTCACAATAGGGACAGCGAGATGAGCACAGTGCTCGGAACCACGCTCAGCGGGCGCTACCGACTTGAGGCGCGGATCGGCGCTGGGGGGATGTCGACCGTCTACCGGGCTGTCGATGAGACCCTGGAACGGCCGGTCGCGATCAAGCTGATGAACCGGGAGGTCGCCCGGGACTCGGACCTGCTCGAGCGATTCCGTCGAGAGGCGCGCGCGGTCGCCCAGTTGTCGCACCCCAACATCGTCGGGGTGATCGACGCCGGTGATGACCTCGATCCCGACAACCCCCGGCCCTACATCGTGTTCGAGTACGTCGAGGGCGAGACTCTGAAGGAGCGGATCCGGCGGATTGGCCCGTTGCCGATCCCGGAGGCCGTCGCATATTCGATCGAGATCGCGCGGGCGCTCGGAGCCGCCCACAAGCGGAACATCGTGCATCGCGACGTCAAGCCACAGAACGTCCTGATCGACAAGCAGGGATCCGCCAAGGTGACTGACTTCGGAATCGCGCGGTCGCTGGACGAGGACGGACTGACCGCCGACGGCCGGGTGCTCGGAACGACCGACTACGTCTCGCCGGAACAGGCGCTCGGCCAGCACGTGAACGGTCAGTCGGATCTGTACTCGCTGGGGATCGCGCTGTACGAGATGCTGACCGGAGAGGTTCCGTTCAAGGGCGACAATCAGGTGGCCGTGGCGATGAGGCACGTTCGCGAGCAACTCCCCGATGTCCGTGCCAAGCGACCCGAGGTCTCAGCCGCGCTGGCCGCCGTGGTCGAGAAGGCCACGGCCAAGTACACCCGCGACCGCTACGCCAACGACGCGGAACTGATCACGGATCTGGAGGAGGTCTTGGCGGTCGAGACCGCGCGCGCCGGCGGCGCGAGCGGCGAGGCAACCGCGGTGTTGCAATCGCTGCCGAAGAGCACGCGCAGACGGGTGCCGTTCCCGATTCGCCACCGAGTCCGCACGGTCGCGATCGCCGTGGTGGTGCTGCTGCTGGTCGCGGGCGCGATCGCGTGGCTCGCAACCCGGGCCCACGACGGCGGCACCCCCTCCGCCCACCACCTCCCCCCGTCCCAGCTCGCCCAGGTCGACCTGACCTCGGCGGAGGCGTACAACCCCGACGGACTCAACGGCGACACCACCCAGAACAACGCCAACGAGCAGCTGGCGATCGACGGCGACACCACCAGCGCCTGGGCGACCCAGCAGTACTACTCCGGGGAGCTCCAGAAGCCAGGAGTCGGCATCTTCGTCACGGCGCCGAACGTCGCCGCCCAGAAGCTGACGGTTCTGACGACCACTCCGGGCTTCAGCGCAACCATCTACGCCACCAACACCCAGCCGGATCTGAGCAGCTTTGCCGCGAGCCACTGGGTCAAGCTGGCGTCGACCACGTCTGCCGCCTCGAGCACGCGGTTCGCGCTCGCCGATGGCGGTCACGGAGCCAACCAGACTCGCTACAGCTACTACCTCGTCTGGATCACGAAGCTACCGCCACAACAGCAGTCGGCGAGTATCAGTGAGATCAGGCTGTTCGCGCCGAAGCACTGAAACGGCCTGAGCGTCTCCCGCCGGTTCGGCGCGCCTGTCAGTACTCGTAGAAGCCCCGCCCCGACTTCCGCCCGCGCCTCCCGGCGGCGACCATTCGCTTGAGCAGCGGCGGGGGCGCGTACTCGTCCCGCCTGAACTCCTCGTACAACGAGTCGCAGACCGCCTGCAGCACGTCGAGCCCGATGAAGTCGCAAAGCGTCAGCGGCCCCATCGGGTGGCCGCAGCCAAGCCTCATGCCCGTATCGATGTCCTCGCGGCTGGCGAACCCCTCCTCGAACATCCTTACCGCTGCCATCAGGTATGGGACGAGCAGCATGTTGACGACGAACCCGGCGCGGTCCTTGGTCTCGATCGGTTGCTTGCCGATCCTCTCAGCGAACGCTCGCGCCCCCGCTAGCGTCTCCGCGCTGGTGTCCAACGCGACCACCAGTTCGACCAGCGCCATCACCGGCACCGGCGAGAAGAAGTGCATGCCGATCACCCGCTCCGGCCGGCTCACCGCCTGTGCGAGCTGGGTGATCGGGATCGACGAGGTGTTCGACGCGACGATCGTCTGCTCGCCGACGACGGCGCCGATCGCGTCGATGACCTCGAGCTTCAGGTGCTCATACTCCGGCACCGCCTCGACCACGAGGTCGGCGCCGACGATCTCTGACAGTTCCGTGGTCAACGCGATCCGGTCCCGGGCGGCCGCGGCCTCCTCGGAGGACAGCTTGCCGCGGCTGACCGCTCGTGCCAGCGAATCTCCGATCCGCTCCCGTGCCAGGTCGACGGCAGCGGAATCGACGTCGCGCACGACCACTGGGACTCCGGCGACGGCCACCGCCTCGGCGATCCCGGAGCCCATGAACCCGCCACCGACAACCGCGACCGACTCAATCCTGGTCATCGCCGCGGCAGGTTAGTAGGTGTGGGCGCGCTCGGCCGTGCGGCGGTCGACCGCCAGCTCGACAAGCCGGTCGACCAGCTCTGGAAACGGCACGCCGGAGGCGGCGAACAGCGACCCGTACACGCTGGTCTCAGTGAATCCCGGCATCGTGTTGAGTTCGTTGACGAGCACGCGCTCGCCGTCGACGAAGAAATCGACTCGGGCGAGGCCGGTGCAGCCCGAGCGCTCAAAGACCTCGACCGCCAGCTCGCGCACCCGCTCGCGGGCCGTCTCGGAGATGCGCGCCGGGACGACCAGCTGCATCCCGCCCGCCGTGTACTTGGCGTCGTAGTCGTACCAGCCGTCGGCGTTCGCGGCAGTGAGCGCAATCTCCCCTGGTTGCGAGGCCACCGGGCTGCCGTTGCCGATCACTGAGCATTCGACTTCGAGCCCCGCCGCGCAGGCTTCGATGATCGCCAGCGGATCATGCTCAAAGGCATCTTCGAGCGCAGCCCGCAGGAGTCCCTTTTCGGCCACGCGGGCGATCCCGACCGATGACCCGAGCCGCGCCGGTTTGACGAACACCGGCAGGCCGAGCTCGGTCAGCTCAGAGAGAACCGCCTCGGGGCTCTCGCGGAACCGCGTCACCGTAGCCGCTCGGTAGTCGACCTGGGGGACCCCCGCACGTCCCATCAGCTCCTTGAACAGCACCTTGTCCATGCAGACGGCGCTCGCTTGGACCCCGGCACCGACGTAAGCGATGTCGAGGGACTCGAGCAGGCCCTGGATGGTGCCGTCCTCGCCGAACGGACCGTGTAGAGCCGGGAAGACCACGTCGACATCGGCGATGCCCCGCCCGGGCGTCAGCGAGAGCTCGGCGCCCTCGCGGCGCCAGACCCCGTCACGGCCGATCTCGATCCGAATCACCCGGTGCCCCGCCTGCTCGAGCCCCGTGGCGACCGACGCGGCCGACGCCAGCGAAACCTCGTGCTCAGAGGAGCGACCCCCGCCGAGCACTGCCACCCGTCGCGAGCTCATGCGGGAGGGCTCGCGTTGGCCGGCGCGGCCGGCGCGGCCGGCGCCGCCGGGGTGGTCGCCGGCGTCGTCGCGGGAGTCGTCGCGGGAGTGGTCGCAGCCGTGGTTGTCGTCGCGATCGTGGTCTTCGGCGTGCTGGTCGTGGGCGCCTTGTGAGTGATCGTCGTGGCGGACGGCACCGTCGCCGCACGGAAGCTCGTGGTGGTCGTCGGCGTGGTCTTGGGCGTGGTCTTAGGCGTCGTCGTCGGGGTCTTCGGTGGCGTCGTGGTCGGATTGACAGGAGCGCCCGGTATGGCCGGCGTGGCCGGGTTTGTCGGCTTGTGAGTGGTCGTCGTCTGGACCGTGGGGGGCGCCTGATATCTGCCCACAACGATCGTGACCGTCGTGTTGAACGGGACGACCGTGTTCGCGCTGGGTATCTGACTGATGACGATCCCGTCCTGGTTCGCGGCGGTCACCGTCTGGGAGTGGACTCGCACTCTGAGCTGGGCCACCAACAGCGTGCCCGAGGCGCGGACCTCGGTATCGCCGGTGACCGGCGGGACCTTCGTGGTCGTTGGCGCGCTGGCGACGGTGAGGGTTACCAGCGACCCCGGCTTTGCCACGGTGTTCCCCGGTGGTGATTGACTCAGAACGGTGCCCGCCGGAGCGGTCGCCGACGGTTTGTTGACCACCTTCACGGCGAACTTGCCGAGCACGGCCTGGGCCGCCGTGAGCTGACCGCCGGTGACGTACGGCACGGTGATCGGTGCCTTGCCGGAACTGAGGTACAGGGTCACGCCGGAACCAGACTGGACCGAGCTCCCGGCCGGCGGGTCGGTGCGGGTAGCCTCGCCCGCCGGCACCTGCTGCGAATTCTCGTTGAGGATGCGCGCGACCTTCAGCCCGGCGGCTTTCAGCTGCTTGATCGCCTCTTCCTTGGGCAACTGGACGATCGAAGGGATGTCGACGTCCCCCGGGCCATTGGAAATCGTCAGCGTGACGGCGGCACCCTTGTCGACATGAGTTCCGCCGAGCGGGCTCTGGTCGATCACCGTGCCCTGCTCGTCGGGGCTGGTCTCGTAGATCACGTTGGGGCTGAGGCCGGCGCTTTCGATCCTTGCCTGCGCGATCGACTGCGTCAGGCTGACGACGATCGGAACCTTGACCTTGTCCGGGCGTGTCAACAGGTAGGCGGTCGCACCGCCGGCGAGGAGAAGCAGAATCAAGAAGCCCGCCAGCCAGGGCCAGATTCCCCCGCCGCCACTGTCCTCATGGTGCTCGCCGGGCTCCTCAGGGCCAGGGCCCCCGCCGTTGGTGAGCTGCCCAGCTGCATAGCCGGAACCCAGGGCTCCGGCGCTTGGCAGCAGCGCGGTCGGCGGCGGCCCGCCCACCGCGGCCATCCCGGCGGGCACGATCGCCATGTTGGCAGTGACCTCGCCGGTGCCGCCGGCGAGCAGCGACTCCCTCACCTGGTCGAGCGCCGCGATGAACTCATCCGCGTCGGCCGGGCGGTCGCCCGGATTCTTGTTCAGCGACCACATCACGACCTGCTCGAGTCCCGGCGGGACTGCGGGGTTGATCTGGCGAGGCGGGATCGGGCCCTCGGAGACGTGCTTGAGGGCGATCGTCACCGCCGACTCGGCGTCGAATGGCACCCGGCCGGTGAGCATCTCGTACAGCACGATCCCGACTGAGTAGAGATCAGATGGAGCGCTGACGGCATGGCCCTGTG
The DNA here is from genome assembly GCA_963805095.1 of uncultured Solirubrobacterales bacterium. Taxonomy (GTDB): domain Bacteria; phylum Actinomycetota; class Thermoleophilia; order Solirubrobacterales; family Solirubrobacteraceae; genus Palsa-465. The sequence continues at coordinate 30,771 of CAWDSW010000002.1, read as the reverse complement.
CCTGCTCGGGCGAGAGATACTGGGCCGTGCCCATGATCGAGCCGGTCTCGGTCATGTCTGAGGCGCCGGCGCGGGCGATGCCAAAGTCGGTCACCTTGGCATGGTCGTTGTCGTCGACGATGACGTTGTGGGGCTTGAGGTCCCGATGGATCACGCCGCGACGGTGCGCAAACCTGGCCGCCTTCAGGATCTGGACCGTCAGGTCGATCGCCCTCAGCGGCTCCAGCGGCGCCTCCTGCCGAATCAGCTGCTTCAGCGAGCGGCCCTGCAGGTACTCCATCGCGATGTAGTAGGTGCCGTCGAAGGCGCCGCGGTCGAACACGCTGACCACGTTGGGGTGCTGCAGCGACGCGGCCGATTGTGCCTCCCGGCGGAAACGCTCGACGAAGCCAGGGTCCTCGGCGAAGCGGCGGTGCAGCAGCTTCAGCGCGACCTGACGCCCGAGTTGCTGATCCTCGGCGAGGAAGACGTCGGCCATGCCCCCGGTACCGAGGCGGGAGAGCACCCGATATCTGCCGTCGATCACTGCCCCAGGATCGAACTCCCTCATTTTGTCTCCGCCAGCAGGGTCTTTATTTCCTGCGCCGCTATCGGCGCTGCGTACACGCCACCGTAGCCATTGGGAATGTTCTCAAGCGTTACCGCTACCGCGATCTTAGGGTCCTGGACGGGCGCAAAGCCGATGAACCAGGCGTCGTCGAGCGGCTGGCCGCCCGCGAAGCCACCGGTGGAGGCGGTTCCGGTCTTGCCGGCAACCTGGACTCCCCCGAGTTGCGCCGACTGACCGGTGCCCTCCTCCACCACGTCGGTCATCATCTGGGTCAGCTCAGTCGCGACCTGAGGCTTCATCACCTGGCTGTATAGCTGCGGCGGCACCCGCTCGACCACCTGACCCACGTGGTTGACGACCTTCGTCGTGAGACGCGGCTTCATCAGCCTGCCGCGGTTGGCGACGGCCGCCGCGACCATCGCCATCTGCAGCGGCGTCACCAACAGGTTCGCCTGGCCGATCGACATCCGGCCGAGGTCCACCCGATCGCTGGTGACGGGCACCAGCCTTCCTCGAATCCAGTTGCCGCTGATGCTCATCTGGTTGGCCGGGTAGTCAAGTGGCGGCGTCGAGTAGAACCCGAAGCGCTTCATGTACGTCTGCATCGTCTGACGACCGAGCCGCTCACCAACCTGCGCGAACACCGTGTTGACCGAGTTCGTCAGAGCCTTGCTGAGAGTGATCGGACCCCAGCTCTCGCCGCCGTCGTTCGACAGTGGTACACCCGAGACGATGAGCGGCGAATCGCCGTTGATGATGGACTCCGGCGTGTAGACGCCGCTGTTGAGCGCCGCAGCCGAAGTCACAACCTTGAACGTTGACCCGGGCGGATACAGGGCCTGGGTCGCGCGATTGAACTGGCAGCCATCGCTGCAGGGTGCGAACGGGTCATTGTTGTCGTAGGAAGGGTTCGAATACATGACCCTGACCGCACCGGTGTGGGGGACGATCGCGACTACGGATCCGACCCGGCCGGCGAGCTCGGTCTTGGCGAGCTGTTGCGCCGTCGGGTCGAGCGTCGTGAAGACGTCGTCGCCGATCGTCTGAGTGCTGATCGGGCCGAACACCGAGCTCAGGCCTGTTCTGAGCGTGCCGCCGAGCTCCTTGGCGCGGTACTCCTCGAGCCCTGCCTGCTGGTGCTTGGTGAGGATCGAGTAGCCGATCGGCTGCGAGAACAACGGCCCGGTCGGGTATTTGCGGTTCCACAGGCCGCCGCGGGCCGGAACCGACTTGGCAAGCAACGCGCCGTTGTCGGCCAGAATCCGGCCGCGCTTGACCTTCAGCGACGCGAAGAAGGGCAACTGGTTCAGCGGTTGGCTCTGGAGTGCGTTCGACTCGAACACAGTCCAACGCGACGTCCAGGCGATCAGCGCCCCGAACAGCACGATCACGATCACGAATAGCCGTGCGATCGAGCTGTTCATCGGCCCTGGCGCCAGGTGGCCGCAGAGGGTGGGCCACCAGATTGTGTTGGGGGCCAGGGTCATCGCGCCTGGTTCCTCGCGAGCTGGCGGCGAGCTCGATCGGAAACGAGCAGCAGCAGCGCGACCAGGACGAAGTTGGCGATGATCGACGAACCGCCGTAGGAGACAAACGGCAGCGTCACGCCGGTCAGCGGGATCACCCGGGTGACGCCCCCGACGATCACGAATACCTGCAACGCCACGATCGCACTGAGACCCGTCGCCATCAGCTTGGAGAACGAGTCGCGCGCCAGCGTCGCGGCCTTGAACCGCGCGCCAGACGAGCATCATGTAGACGGTCAGCAATCCGGCCGCGCCGAACAAGCCCAGCTCGCCGGTGATCACCGCGTAGATCATGTCCGTCTCTGGCAGCCGGCAGCCACGAAACGAGGTGTCCCGGCACGGTCAGCGTCGCCTCGCCAAATCCGAGGCCGAAGAGGCCGCCCGAGGCCTGCAGGAACTGGGCGTTGGCGAGCTGGAAGCTGCCCCCGATGGCGTTGTAGTTGGACTTCGCGAACGGATGCAGCCAATCCTCGACTCGGGGTCGATATGCGCGATGTGCGCCCCTAAGTACCAGGCGCCGCGGCGAACGCGACCACCCCGATCACGACGAACGAAACCCGCCCGGTGGCGACGTAGAGGATCGCAAGCAGACCTCCGTAGAACATCAGCGAGGAGCCGATGTCGTGGAGCAGCAGCAGGACTACCATCGCCATCCCCCACAGCAAAGCACCGGTCCCAGATGCTTGAGCGGGGGTAGGCGGAACCCGAGGATCTTCCGCCCCGAGACGAGTACCTGGCGCGTGGTCGCGCAGGTAGCTGGCGAGGAAGATCACGAGGCCGACCTTGGCGAACTCGGTCGGCTGGAACGAGATCCAGCCGATGTTGATCGACAGGTAGGCGCCGTTCACCGGCGGCCGAAGTGGGCACTCGCGGCAGCATCAGCAGCCCCAGTGACGCGATCATGATCACATAGCGGTAGTTCTCGAGCTTGCGGTAGTCCCGGAACACGATGCATGGTCGCCGCGAACAGCGCCAGCCCGAGCACGAACCACTGCGCCTGCTGGCGCGCGAAGGTCGGAGCCGTCGATCCGGTACACCATCACCAGGCCGAAGCAGGCGAGCACCGCGACCAGCGGGAAGATGTACGGGTCGGCGTACGGCAGCGTCACCCTGATGAAGACTGTGGCCGCCAGGCACAGCCCGAGGAACACCGCGCCGTAGACGAGCGAGACCGTCGACAGCTGGTTGGAGCGCTGGATGAAGACCGCGGCAAACCCGGCCGTCAGCAGCAGCGAGGCCGGGATCAGGCCGAACAGCTCCCAGTTGCGCGCTCTCATTTGGTGATCTTGCCCAGCTCCAGATCGTTGATCAGTCCTGGTCGCTTTGGTCTGGTCGCGCATCGCGTGGTTGAGCCACGCGTGCGCGCCGGTCGGCCGGGATCGTCGACGGCGGGCACGCCCGAGACGTAGTAGGTCTCATACATCGGGATGCCCGAACGGCAAGACGTATGGGAAGTCCGCGGTACACGACGACGGTGCCCTGCCCGTTGGTGCCGAGGAAATAGAGCTGTCGGCTGGCGAGTAGCCGCCGCCGCCGACCAGGAACACGACGACCAGCACCGCAAGCAGGCCCGCGACCGTCTTGCCGAGCATGACCGAAGGCCGCTCCCTCTTGCGCCGGCTGCACGAAGCCCGCTCGGCATGTGGGCCCTCGCGGCACCTCACTGTCGGGCCGAGCGCGCGGTGGCCGTCGCTGGGCCGCCAGATCTCGACGCGTCGCCGGCTTCGACTGCTGCACGAGCGCCAGCACCGGGGTGATCATCGTTGGCTGGTCCAGGCCGGCTGCGACACCGAGCGAGCTCGACCCGGAACAGAACGACGGTGATGTTGTCGCGGCCGCCGGCCTCGTTGGCTGCGTCGATCAGCCGGTCCGCCGCAGCTTCGCAGGTCCGGGCGTCTCGACCAGCACGGCCCGCACCTGCCGCTCCGCGGATCATCGAGGTCAGCCCGTCGCTGCAAAGCAGCACGACGTCGCCGGGGCGCAACGGATAGCTCCAGGTGTCGACCTCGACGATCGGCTCAGGTCCCGAGCGCGCGAGTGATCATCGAGCGCTGCGGGTGCTCGAGTGCCTCCTCCTCGGTCAGCTTGCCTCCGCGCAGCAACTCCTCGACGAGCGAATGGTCCTCCGTCAGCCGCGTCAGCTCGCCGTCCCTGCAGCAGGTAGGCGCGGCTGTCGCCGACGTGAGCGAGCGCGACCTGAGTCGCCGTCGAGATAGGCGGCGGTGAGGGTGGTCCCCATACCGGCGCTCTCGCGCTCGGCCTGGGAGTGCTCGTGGATCTCGCGATTCGCTCGCTGGACGACGACGGCGAGGCGCTCCTCTGCGTGCCGCGCTCGGGCAGACCCTCTGGACGAACGCCTCGACGGCGATCTGCGAGGCGACCTCGCCAGCCTGCGCACCACCCATCCCGTCGGCGATCACGAACACCGGGCGCGCGCGCGTACTAGGAGTCCTCGTTGCCCCGCCGTTGGCGGCCCGCGTCTGTGCGCATGGTTCGTCTCGGCAGCGCGGAGCATTACGTGTCGTACTGGAAGTAGGTGAACTCGGAGTCGCCGATCCTGATGCGGTCGCCGTCATGCAGTGGCTGCGGCCCGTTCAGCGGCTCATCGTTGAGGTAGGTGCCGTTGGTCGAGCCGAGGTCCTCGATCACCAGGTGCCGGCCCTGGCGGCTGATCTTGGCGTGCCGAGTCGAGGCGAAACGGGTCCTCGAGCTTCGGTTCTCGACGTCGCCGCGACCCAGCGTAGCGCCGTCGATCAGGTCGTATGCGAGCCCGGGCTCGTGTCCCGAGGCGCGTGGTCGACGACCAGCCGCGGCTCGAACCCGCCCTCGAGTTCGGCGAGGGATCGACGTCGCAGTACATGCCGGTCCTCATCCGACCGCGACGCCGCCGAGCCGACCGGCCTCCCGCCGTGGCCTGCGCCGCGCGCAGGTCGAACAGGGCGCTGGTGGCGACCCAGAAGAGGAACAGGATAGAGGACGATCAGGAAGCCGAACTTGAGTCCGACGGAGACTGGCTGGAGCATCTTGTTCGGTGCTTACTCGAGCTCGAAGGTGATCACCGAGGTGCCGATCTCGATCTCGTCACCGGGTCTGGATCACCTCAGGGCCGGTGATCCGGCGGCCGTTGAGACGGGAACCGTTGGTGGAGCCGAGGTCGGTGAGTACCCAGGCGCCGCCGCGTGGTCGCACCTCGGCGTGCCGGCGCGAGACGTTCGCGTCGTCGATCACGATGTCGGACTTGGCGGCTGCGCCCGATCGTCGCGCCTCGCGGCCCGACCAACAGCCGTCGACCCTCGTGATCAGCAGCGCGCGCTGAGGCGCGGACGGTCGCCGGTTCCTCGGAGCGGCTCGGCGATCCGCGCCGCCGTGCTGTAGACCATCGTGTTACCGGCCCCTCACGCTCCATGGTTCCGGCGCGCGGCTGGCATCTCTGGCCTCGCCCGCTGCGCCGCCGCCTCCTCCGGCTGGTCACAACCCGAGTCTCGATGCCGAACTGGCCCAGCCCGAGCCGCAGCGTCCGTCTCGAAACTCGATCACCGGCCGCGACAGCAGCGCAAAGCGCTCGCGACGAGCGTGCTCCAGCAGGTAGCCGGCGAGCTCATCGGCGAGTGCATCCTCGTAGTCGGCTGAACCGCTCACGGTCACGCGGCGACAGGTAGCACGCGGTACTCGTTAGGGACGTACGTGCGCGAAAGCGAGAAGTACTGGTGCTCCTCCATCTCGCGTGCGAGCTTGCGGGCGATCTCGACCGGACGCACTTCGGACCGGAAGACGCGGCTGAAGGTGCCTTCCACGAGGCCGCCGATCTTGCTTTCTAGGGTTCTTGAGAACGGGCATGGTGGGTCACGCTGTGTCCCAAGCCATGCTAGGGAATTAACACGTCGTTCCCGGCTTTCCGGCGAAGGTCGCCGATCAACGCCTGCAGCGCCGGCCAGCCGGCGATCACCCCACCGGCCACCGCGCCTGCGGTTGCGCCGTGCAGTGGGCGGCCAGCGAACGCCTGCACGCCCGCCACAACGAGCGCCGAACCGACCACCGCCAGCGCCAACTCCAACCGCGGGTGGCGCGGTGGCCGCGTCCTGATCAGCACCGGCGTCAGCGCGGCGGCGGCCGCCCAGACGAGAGCTGCGCCCAGCGAGCCGTTGGCGATCGTCCTGTCCAACGACCCAGCGCGCCAGTACAGGTCATGGCGGCTGAGAGCGCCGGCCTCGGCGAGCCACAGGAGGCCGCAGCCCCCGATGATCGCCCGTCGGATCCATCCGTTGACGGTACGTCCGACGAGCGCCGGCCAGGCTCCGGCGAGTCCGACCGCGCCGAGGATCACGGCGCCGAACGGCAGCGCGGTCACCAGCAGCAGCGGACGGACGAACCCGACAAAACTCTGCAAGAGCAAGGTCGCGAGCGCGACGAACAGCGCCACTGGGGCGGGCGCCAGCGGCGCATGGAAACCCGGCAGGTGGCTCGACAGCCAGGCTACGGAAAGGCCAGATGCGCCGGCCAGAACTCCGCGCTCGAGCCAGATCGGCGGCGGCCCGAGCCCGAGCGGCTCCCGGCTCGGCGGCCCTGCTGGGGCATCGCTGCTTCGGCGGTCCTGTCGAGGTTGGCGCGGGCTCTCGCGCCAACTGCGGCCGGCGGGGCGATCGTCGAGCTCGGTCGGCGTGAGCTGCCAGCCCGGGGCGACGATCCCTCGCTCCTCACCGGCCTCGGGCAGTGCGTCGGCGGTGGCGGCCCACAGATCTGCGAGCGTGCCGCGATCCGATGGCCTCGGACGCAGCGCCCGATCGACGCCGGCGGCAAGGACCGGCGGCAGGTCACGGCGTTGGCGGCGGAGCGGAGGGAAGTGCATGCGGTGCTGCCGGCGAACGCCGCCGGCAGCGCGGTCGCGGAGCGGATTGACGCCGGTGAGCGCCTCATAGGCGACGACCGCCAGTGAGTACAGGTCGGCGGCGGGGCTCGCCTCGCGCCCGTCCGCCTGCTCGGGTGCCATGTACGCGAGGGTCCCGATCACGTCGCCGGTGCGCGTCAGTGTCTCGGAGCCGAGGACATGGGCGACCCCAAAGTCGGCAAGTTTGGCGGGGTACTGAGGGCTTGCCGGGCGCGTGAGGACGAGCACGTTCGAAGGCTTGACGTCGCGGTGGATCACGCCTCGAGCGTGCGCGTGCCCGAGCGCGTCGCAGAGCGAGATCAACACCTTGAGGATCTCCCGGTCTGACAGCTTGCCATCGCGCAGGAGCCGGTCGAGCGGCTTGCCCCGGACAAGCTCCGAGACGAGGTAGGCGCCCTCGTCGTCGACAGCCGCCTCGTAGAGCGTGACGATCGCGGGATGCTGGAGGCGTGCAGCCGCCCGCGCCTCGCGTTCAAAGCGAGCGTGGATAACGCGCTCGCGGGGCAGCAGCTTAATCGCGACCTCACGCTCGAGGCGTTCGTCTCGGGCCGAGAAGACCGATCCGAACCCCCCGCTCCCAAGCTGCTTGCCCAGCCGGTAGCGGCCGAGGATCAGCTCGGGAGAATCCTCGCCCCCGTGGTCGGCAGCGCTCCGCGTCGGAGCGTCGGAGCCCCCCACCGCGTCGAGGCGCGTCGGATCCTCGCCCGAGTTCGCCGTCGGGGTCTCAGTCACGCGCACCAACCCACGGTGTTCTCTGTCCTCGCGTCCGTTCCTGCGCGCGAATTCCAATGCACGACAAGTTGCGAATTTGCGGTGCCGCCGACGTTCCCGCTATTACTCACCGTCCAAAGACCCGGCAAGGAGCCTGAAAACTTGTCGTTCTTCGACGACGTCGACGAGCCGGAAACCACGCAGCGAGCACCGCGGCGACCGCGGGGTCGGCCACCGAGAGACCAGCAGACGATCCAGACCCGACGCATCGTCGCCGCGGTCGTGGTTGTCGTCCTGATCGTGGTGATTGCGCTCCTGGTCCACAGTTGCGCGGTAAGCCAGACCAACAGTGCGCTCCAGGATTACAACAACGCCGTTTACAACAACATGAAGGGGTCGGTCGCGACCGGCACGAGATTGTTCAACAACCTCTCGAGCGGCGAGAGCAAGAGCAATCTCAGCGGCCTGGTCACACAGCTCGACGACGAGCTCGCGGCTGCGCGCTCGGACCTCTCAAGCGCGCAGCATCTGAGCGTGCCCGGGCAGATGTCCAGGGCCCAGCAGTACGTCCTGCTGGCGCTGACGATGCGGCGCGACGGGATCAGGTTGATCGCCAACAACATCCAATCGGCGATGACCAAGGCCACCAGCAAGACCGGGGTCCAGAACGTTCAACAGGGGATCTCGAACCTGTACGCCTCGGACATCGTCTACAAGAGCTACGGTGTCCCGGCGATCGCCGCAGCGCTCAAGAACGCCGGTTTGTCGATCAGTCCGACCACGATCTACGGCGGCCAGGTCCTGCAGGATCTCGCTTGGCTCAACAACCAGAGCATCGCGACCAAGCTCGGCGCCAACCTCCCGTCGTCGGCCGCCAACTCGGCAGCACCCGGCCTGCACGGACACGTACTGCTCGGGGTCAGCGTCGGCAGCAACCACCTGGCAGAGGGCGTGAACAACACCGTGGCGTCGAACCCCGCGCCGACCTTCACCTTGAGCTTCGAGAATGGCGGCAACTTCACGGAGAACGACGTCGGCTGCAAGATCTCGATCAAGGGATTGAGCGACACCGGTACGGCGACAGTTCCGCGGACCACTGCCGGCCAAACGACGAGCTGCAACGTGACGCTGCCCTCGCCGCCGACACCCGGCGTCTACCAGGTCACGGCGACGATCGAAAAGGTCCCCGGCGAGCAGAACGTGACGAACAACTCGATGACGTTCCCGATCACGTTCACCTAGGCGAGGTTGGTGGCCGCGGCTTATTCTTTCCGAGGTGGATAATCTCTCCAGCACCGCCGGGATCGTGGCGATTGCCTCAGGCGCCGTTGCGGTTGTCGCGCTTGGGACCTCGGTCGCGCTGGTTGTAGCGCTGCGACGACTGCGCTCGGCGCAGCGTGCCGTGCTCGGCGATGAGCGGCAGGATCTGGTCGGTCACGCCGCGTCGCTGCAGGCCGCCTTCGAGGCGCTGTCGTCCTACGTGCAGGATGTCTCCGCACGCCTCGATGAGCGCGTCGCCGTCGTCGAAGCCAGGCTCGACGGCGCCGTCGCCTACCGCTCGCTGATCCGCTACGACGCCTGGGGCGAGATGTCGGGGCGACAGTCGACGTCGGTCGCGCTGCTCGATGCCAATCGCTCTGGCATCGTCCTGTCGTCGATCCACCATCGCGACACCGCTCGGCTGTACGTCAAGCAGGTCGTCGCGGGGCAACCGGAGCTGGAGCTCTCGCCCGAGGAGGAGGAGGCGGTCCGGCTCGCTCTCGAGGGCGAACCGGTCCCTGCCCGTCCCACCTCTCAGCGCGCCGGGTGACAACCGGCGGCGACCGACGGACGCGCGTCGGCTACCTCGGTCCCGAGGGGACGTTCACGCAGGCCGCGGCGCTGACCGCACCGGGTGCCGACACACTCGAGTTGGTGCCGATCGAGACGATCCACGAGACCATCCTGGCGGTAGCCGACGGAAGCGTCGAGAGAGCGACCGTACCGATCGAAAACTCGCTCGAGGGATCGGTCAATGTGGCGCTCGACGCGCTCGTGTCGGCCGACGGCGTGCGCATCGTCGGCGAGACGGTCCTGGCGGTCGAGCAGTGCCTGATCGCGCAGGAGGTGCTGCCGCTGCAGGACGTCGAGGTGGTGCTCTCGCACCCCCAGGCGACCGCGCAGTGCCGCGAGTACATCCGGACGCAGATGCCGCAGGCGAGGGTCATGACAAGCAGCTCGACCGCCGAAGCCGTCCGACTCGTGTCGGAGCGGATCCGTCACCGCTGGGCGGCAATCGGCACCCGACTGGCGGCGCGACTCTACGGATGCCTCGTGCTGGAGGCGGGGATCGAGGACGTCCCCGGCAACGAGACCCGTTTTATCTGGCTCGGCCCGGACGGAACGCCGCCCGGGATCCCGGGGGCAGAGCTCGAGAACGCGCGCTCCTGGAAGACGGCGATCGTGTTCTGGGGGCCGGGGGCTGAGGCGCCGGGCTGGCTGGTCGCCTGCCTGTCAGAGCTCTCCGGACGAGGCGTCAACATGACGCGCATCGAGTCGCGTCCGCGAAAGCTGGGGCTCGGGCGCTATATGTTCTTCGCCGATCTCGACGGCCGCGACACCGATCCTGACGTCGCCGACGCTCTGGTCGGCCTGCACGGGCATGTAGAGGTGCTGCGAACGCTCGGCTCGTTCCCGGCTGCTCGCGTTTGAGGGAGCCCATTACCACCAAAATCGGCCCCGGTCGACCTCGGTCTGGGGGCCCCGCTGGGGTGCGTCAGACCGCCGGAAGCCGTCGCCCGCATCAGTACACTTTTGCGCTGATGGGCACGACGATACCCGCTCCATTGTGGTCCGTGCCGCCACCCGAGCACCGGCGGCGCGGGCCTGACAGTGGGCGGGTGCTCGTGCTAAATGCGACCTACGAGCCGATCAACGTATGCACCGTTCGGCGCGCGGTCGTGTTGCTGCTGAAGGAGAAGGCCGAGGTGATCGAGCACGCCGATCGTGCGCTGCACTCGGTCAACACGACGATGACCCGGCCGGCAGTGATCCGGCTGGTCAGCTACGTCCGGATCCCGCGCGACACGCATCGGCGCAAGATCACTCGTCGCGCCGTCTTCGCCCGCGACGACTGGACCTGTCAGTACTGCGGAGCCCGCGCCCAGCTGACCGTCGACCACGTCGTCCCTCGCTCCAAAGGGGGCGCCTCGACCTGGGAGAACATCGTCGCCTCATGTGCGCCGTGCAATCGTCGCAAGGGCGATTCGCTGCCGCGTCAGGTCGGCATGCACCTGCGCCGACCGCCCCGGACGCCATCTCAGAATGTCTTCATCCAGGTGGCGAGCCCGACGATCCCAGCCGCCTGGCGTCAGTACCTGCCGGTCTGATCGGGGCCGGGTTGGCGTCGGCTGGGGCGCGACTGCCAACGAGCGGCAAGGGCCGAGTCTGTTGTCGCCGGCGTTCGCTAAGCTGGCGACACCAGAGAAAGGAGGTGGTCCACCTGTCTGACAGTACTTGCGGGACCCTGGAGGTGTCCGGCCGCTAGGTCGGAGGCTGAACTCCTGGCGGAGTCCACCCGCGACACCGCCGCGCTGGCGCCGGTTCTGGTCCCTCCGGCTTAGACCAGTCAGTGCGGTTGTGCCAGTCATGCAGTTCCCGCGAGGGGCGCCCCGTAGAGGCGCCCCTCGTGCGTTCTCGGCTTAGGTTGCGCACCGAGGTCGCCGCGGCGCATGGCGGTCCCTTCCCCGTTCTGGGCCAGGCCATTACGCTAGGGCCTATGTGTCGAAACATCCGCACCCTCTACAACTTCGAACCACCGGCGACCGAGCAAGAGATTGAGGCCGCCGCGCTCCAGTACGTCCGCAAGATCAGCGGCTTCACCAAGCCCTCGCAACTCAACGAGGAGGCCTTCGAGCGCGCGGTGGCCGACGTCGCCGCGATCTCGGCACGGCTCCTCTCCGAGTTGGAGACGAACGCTGCGCCAAAGGATCGCGATGTCGAAGCAGCGAAGCGCCGAGCGGCCGGGGAGCGACGTTACGGTCGCGCCGCCTGAGCCGCGGCATTGACGCGTCGTCTCTCCACGGCCGAGCGTGATTCCGGAGCTGACCACGGAACGGCTGCTGCTGCGTGGTCTTCGCGCCGACGATCTCGACGCTTACGCACGGATGTATGCCGATCCGGATGTGATGCGCTTCCTCGAGGACGGCCGTCCGCTCGATCGCGCCGCGGCGTTCCGGTCGATGGCGATTCATCTCGGACACTGGCGGTTGCGCGGCTATGGACAGTGGGCGCTCGAGGACCGTGCCACCGGCGAGCTGGTCGGACGAGCCGGTCTATGGCAGCCGGAGGGCTGGCCCGGACTGGAGGTCGGGTGGTTGCTCGGCCGGGGCTCGTGGGGGCGAGGCTTTGCGACAGAGGCCGGACGAGCGGCGATCGATTTCGCGTTCGGCGAGCTCGGTACCGCGGAGGTGATCAGCCTCATCAAACCCGAGAATGAAGCGTCGATCCGGGTCGCTGAGCGCCTCGGCGAGAGCCACCGCGGCACCGTCGACGTAGCCGGAGTACGCGTCTCCGTCTATGGCCTGCAGCTCAGCTCTCGTCCGACTCGTCCCCGGCGGTAGCGTCCGCGATCGGCGGGTCCGAGAGCGCTGGGTCCGGCGGCGGGAATGAGACGGCGACGGTGAGACCCCCGTTTGGTCCCGGCGTCGCGTTGACGGTGGCGCCGTGCGCGGTGGCGATCGCACGAACGATCGAAAGCCCCAGGCCCTGGTGACCGCTGTCACCGACGCGTTGTTGTCCCAGGCGGCGGAACGGCTCGAACAGGATCGGCACCTCATCGGGCGCGATCACGACGCCCGAGTTGGTCACCTCCGCAAACGGTCGTCCGTCGCTGACCCCGGTGCGGACATGAACCGTTCCCGCCGGGATGTTGTGTTGGACGGCGTTGTCGACGAGGTTGGCGAGCATCCGCTCGAGCAGGTCTGGATCGCCCATCGTGGCGGCGGGTTCGAGGTCGCTGGTGATGCTCAAGGATGCTGCTTGGATCTCGGAGCGAGGCTCTGCGAGGACGCGCGTCGCCACGTCTCCCAGATCCACGGGCTCCCGCTTCCCGATGCCACTCTCGCTGGCGGCGAGTGTCAGCATCGCGTCGATGAGCCGCTCCTGCTCACGGCCGGTGGCCAGGAGCTCTTCGCACGTGGCGCGCAGCGCTTCAGCATTGGCGTTCGGATCCGCGAGCGCGACCTGCAGCAGCGTACGCTCAACGGTCAGCGGGGTTCGCAACTCGTGCGAGGCGTTGGCGACAAAGCGGCGCTGTGCCTCAAACGACCGCTGCAGCCGCGCGAGCAGGTCGTCGAGGGTCTCACCCAGTTCGGTGAATTCGTCCGGGGGTCCCTCGAATGCAAGTCGCTCATGTAGGTTGCCGGCCGAGATCAACCGCGTCCTGCGCGTGATCTCTCTAACCGGTCGAAGCATTCGTCCGGCGGCGAACCAGCCGAGTGGAATCGAGACGAGAGCGGTCAGCGCGAGCACGATCCAGGCGACCACGAAGAGCCTGTTCACATCAGCGTTGTGCTGTTGCACGAGCGCGTCGGCGGGGGGCAAGATCTTGATGGCCGAAACCCCGCCCGACCTCCGATGGAATGGCACCGCGTGCGTCACCGTTGGATGCGCCGTCACCGTGACCACCGGTGACGCGGACCTGATCGCGAGCACGATCGCCGCGATCAGAACGGTCCCGAGCAACAGGAAGATGCCCGCGTTGAGCAGCGCCAGCCTGACCCGCACCGTGCGCCGCGAGACGAGGCCGCTCATATCCGATAGCCGCCCTCGCGCACGGTCTCGATCAGTTGTGGCTCGCCGAGCTTGGCGCGCAGCCGGGCGACCGTCGTCTTGACCGTCGTCGTGAACGGATTTGCCGCCTCGTCCCAGACGCGGTAGAGCAATTCCTCGGCAGACACGACTCGGCCGTCGGCCGCCAGCAGGTGCTCGAGTACGGCGAACTCCTTCGGGGTCAGCAACAGTCGATGTTCGCCTCTGAACGCGGTCCGGCGGGACGGGTCCAGCGTCAGTTCGCCGTGGGTGTAGGTCGGCGGCAGTGGCTCGGCGGCGCGGCGAGCCAGCGCCCGGATTCGCGCGACCAGCTCGGCGAACTCAAACGGCTTGGGCAGGTAGTCATCCGCCCCGAGCTCGAGCCCTTCGACGCGATCCCGGACCGTGCCGGACGCAGTGAGCATGAGCACACGTGTTCGGACGCGTCTGTCGACAAGCGTGCGGCACACCTGATCGCCGTGGATCCGGGGAAGATCGCGGTCCAGCACGACGACGTCGTAGTCGGTGACGCTCACGTGCCTGAGCGCCTCGGCGCCGTCAAAGGCAAGGTCCACCGCCATACCCTCACGCCGCAGCCCGTCGGCGATCGCCTCCGCCAGGCGGTGATGGTCCTCAACGACGAGCACTCGCATGGCAGACAGCATCCCGCCTCTCGGTTACAGACACGTGACAGAGCGTGTGACGTTGTCGTCACCGCTCGATCCGTAGAACGTGCCTCATGCCCCGCCACACACACCTTCAGCTCTCAGTCGTGACCGCGGCACTCGCGACGGCAATGGCCGTCGCCGCCTGCGGCGGCTCTTCGTCACCACCTCCGACCACCCACACGACCGCCTCGAACGGCCCACCCAAGTCGCTAGGCCGGGCCGCGTTCCAATACTCGGCGTGCATGCGCGCGCATGGAGTCTCGAACTTCCCCGATCCGAAGGTCCAGCAGAACGGGCAGCAGGTGAGCGTGATCGTTCATCTGACCCCAGCTATCGCGAGTTCGCCGGCGTTTCAATCGGCGCAACGGACCTGCAGGAAGTACCTGCCCGCGGGCAGAGCAGCGCCTCCGCTCACGGCTGCGGCGGTGCAAAAGAGGAAGCAGGCCGGACTCGCGTTCGCACGCTGCATGCGCGACCACGGGTTCTCGAAGTTCCCGGACCCGACGGCTCAGGGGGAATTGAACCCGGAGATGGTGACGGCCGCCGGGATCAACCTGCACCAGCCGGCGCTCCTGCACGCAGGGCTCGCCTGCGTGTCGGTGACGCACGGGATGTTGACGCCCGCGGACATCGAGCGCGCGGTGAGCGGTGAAGCGAACGGCGGCTGAGTCAGCTTCCGGGCACGGGCCGGATCGCGCACCCTGCGGGCACCGCCGGGTGGGTCACACCCGCGCGCTCCCGGCCTCAGCCGCCGGAAAACCATTCACAGGCGGGCGCCATCCGAGCCTCGTGCAAGGTCTTCCCCGAATACGCGGGACAAACATTCACACGCCATCGGGTTGGTGGGCGTGCGAGCACTTTTCCGCGTTGAGGGTCGTGTGGACCTCGACTGGCTCCTGAAAGAGATCGGGGCCCGACAGCGCGGCCTGGTGACCCGACAGTAGCTACTGACCGCCTCGGAGCGCGGGCGTCCGCGAGGGCTCCCCCGGCCGAGGCTCAGGACTCCAGGTCGTCGTCCCCCGAAACCTCGTCCTCACCCTCGTCCGTGTCCTCGCCCTCGTCCGTGTCCTCGCCCTCGTCCGTGTCCTCGCCCTCGTCCTGGACCGTCAAACCGTCGGCGGCGTCAGCGCCGTCGACCAGCGGCGTCTCGAGGTCCCCCACGACGGCCGCGGCGGTCGGAGCGTCCGACTCGACGACGAGGGCGACCGCTGAGACCTGGTCGTCATCGCGAATGTTCATCACCCTGACTCCCTGGGAGGCGCGACCGTAGCGGTTGATCCCGCGGACGGAGGTCCGCTGAACCATCCCGTTTTGGGAGATGAACACGAGCTCCTGGTGCTCCCGGACGACGAGCGCGCCGGCGAGCGCACCCTTGTTCTCGGTCAACTGGATCGTCCTGACGCCCATCGTTCCGCGGCCCTTGACCGGGTAGTCGGGGATCGGCGTGCGCTTGCCGTAGCCGTTCTCGGTGACCACCAGCAGTTCCTGGTCGTCGCGCGCGACGTCCATCGCAAGCACGGAGTTCCCGCGTTGGCGGACGTTCATGCCCTGGACACCGCTGGTATCGCGACCCATCGCGCGAACCTTGTCCTCGCTGAACCGCGCGGCCTGACCCGAGCGCGAGACCATGATGATGTCGTCGTGGCCACTGGTCCGGCGCACGGCGATCAGCTCATCGTCGTCGCGGATGTTGATCGCGATGATCCCGTCGGCCTTGATCGGCGTGTTGTAGGCGAGGAACGCGGTCTTCTTGACGAGCCCCCTGCGGGTGGCGAACACGAGGTACTTGCCCTCGGTGAAGTCGCGGGTGGAGAGAACCGACTGGACCCGCTCGCCCTCGCGGAGCGGCAGCAGGTTGACGAGCGCCCGCCCGCGGGCGGTGCGGGACTGCTCCGGCAGGTCGTAGACCTTCAGCCGGTAGACCTTGCCCCGGTTGGTGAAGAACAGGAGGTAGTCGTGCGTCGAGGAGACGAACAGGTGCTCGATGTAGTCGTCGTCCTTCATGTCCATCCCTGAGACGCCGACTCCGCCGCGGTTCTGTTGGCGGTAGGTCGCCAGCGGCAGCGACTTGATGTAGCCGGAGTGGGTGATCGAGATGACCATCTGCTGATCGGCGATCAGGTCCTCGATATCGATCTCGCCCTCAGCGTGGGTGATCTCCGTCCGGCGCTCGTCGCCGTAGGTCTGTGCGATCTCGCCGAGCTCCTCCTTGATCAGCCCTAAAACCTTCTGCTCGTCGCCGAGGATCTCGCGCAGCTCCTTGATCCGCTCGAGCAGATCGGCGTGCTCCTTCTGGATCTTGTCGGCCTCGAGCGCGGTCAGGCGGCTCAGCGTCAGCTGCAGGATCGCCTGCGCCTGGACGAGTGTCAGCTCAAACCGCTCAACCAGGCCGCTGCGCGCCGCTTCCGGATCGCGCGAGCCGCGGATCAGCGCGATCACCTCGTCTAGGTTCCCGAGCGCGATCAGCAGCCCCTCGAGCACGTGCGCGCGCTCCTCGGCACGCCGCAGCTCGTACTTGGTGCGGCGGACGATGACCTCGCGCTGGTGATCGACGTAGTGCCCGACCACCTCGCGCAGCGACAGCGTCCGCGGGACGTTGTCGACCAGCGCGACCATGTTGACGCCGAACGTCGTCTGGATCGGCGTGTGCTTGTAGAGCTTGTTGAGGACGACCTTCGGGATCGCGTCGCGCTTGAGCTCGATCACGATCCGCATCCCGCTGCGATCGGATTCGTCGCGCAGATCGCTGATCTCAGGGATCTTCTTCTCGTTGACCAGATCCTTGATCTTCACCAGCAGACCGCCGTCGCCACCCCTGCGGACCAGGTACGGCAGCTCGGTGACGATGATCGCCTCCTTGCCCTGGCCGATCGGCTCGATGTGCGCCTTACCCTGGACCCGGACTCGACCACGGCCGGTGGCATAGGCGTCGCGGATCCCCTCGCGGCCGAGAATCGTGCCGGCGGTCGGGAAGTCGGGCCCCTTGATGTACTTCATCAGGCCGTCGATGTCGATCGTCGGGTCGTCGATGTAGGCGATCGTCGCGCCGATGACCTCGCGGAGGTTGTGCGGCGGGATATTGGTCGCCATCCCGACGGCGATGCCCGAGCTGCCGTTGACCAGCAGGTTCGGGAACCGCGCGGGCAGGACCAGCGGCTCCTGGCGCTCGCCGTCGTAGGTCGGCGAGAAGTCGACCGTGTCCTGGTCGATGTCACGCAGCATCTCGGTCGCCAGCCGCGACAGGCGCGCCTCGGTGTACCTCATCGCGGCTGCGGGCCAGCCGTCGATGTTTCCGAAATTCCCGTGGCCATCGACCAGCGGGTAGCGCATCGAGAAGGGCTGAACGAGCCTGACGAGCGCGTCGTAGATCGCGCTATCGCCGTGAGGGTGGTACTCACCCATCACGCGGCCGACGATGTTTGCGCACTTGACGTGCTTCGGCGTTCGATTCGGGCCGGGGCCGAGGCCCATCTCGTTCATCACGTGCAGAACACGACGGTGGACGGGCTTCAGGCCGTCCCGCACGTCGGGCAGTGCGCGCCCGACGATGACCGACATCGCGTAGTCGAGATACGCAGAGCGCATCTCCTCCTCGAGGCCGCGCGGCTCGATGTTGCCGCCACCGATGGTGTCGATCGTCGCCATCAGTCAGAGATGGAAGTCGCGGGTGGGCGCGTCATCAGATGTCCAGGTTGGTGACTGTGCGGGCGTTCTCTTCGATGAAGGCCCGGCGCGGCTCGACCTGGTCGCCCATCAGCATCGAGAAGACGCGGTCCGCGGCGCTCGCGTCCTCCATCGTCACCTGAACCAGCGTGCGCGTCGCGGGGTCCATCGTCGTTTCGCGAAGCTCGTCGGGATCCATCTCACCGAGGCCCTTGAACCGGTAGTAGGCGACACCCTTCTGGGCGACCTCCAGGATCCCGTTACGCAGCTCCTCGAAGCTCAGGGCGTCGAGCTTCGTGTCGCCGAGCTTGATCGTGAACGGAGGTGTACCAACCAGCGCGACCAACTCATCGTGGACCTGGGCGAGCCGGCGGTACTCATTGGCGTCGACGGCAGCGCGCCTGACGTGGTGGGTGGTGGCCAGGCCGGTCTTGGCCTCAATCGTCTTGACGACCACCTCGTCGGCTCCGTCCGAGAGCAATTCGGTGGTGTACGCGTGGCCGTTGGCCTCAGTCGTTCGCAGGTGCGCAAGCAGAGCGTCGGCATCGCCGATCCCCTCCTCCAGCAGGCGCGCCTGTTGGAGGAACGTGACGATCCCGTGGCCGTGGGCCGTGCGAAGCGCGCTGGCCCATCCCTGGTACTGCTTGACGAGCCGCGTCAGCCTCGTCCAGCGTGCTTCGGTCAACCGGAAAGGCTTGCCGACATGGTCGGCGACATCGATCCGGTCGAACTTGTCGCCAAGCAGAATGTCCTCGAGCTCTTGGTCGCGCTCGATGTAGCGGTGCTTCTGGCCCCGGGTCAGGCGATACAGCGGCGGCTTGGCGATGTAGACGTAGCCGGCCTCGATCAGCGGCTGCATCTCGCGGAACAGCAGCGTCAGGGCCAGCGTGCGGATGTGGGCGCCGTCGACGTCCGCGTCTGTCAGCAACACGACCTTGTGGTAGCGGGCCCTGGTGATGTCGAACTCATCGCGGACGCCGGTTCCGATCGCGGTGATCAGAGCCTGGACCTCGGTGTTGGCGAGCACCTTGTCGATCCGGCTCTTCTCGACGTTGAGAATTTTGCCCCTCAGCGGCAGGATCGCCTGGGTGTTCCGGTCGCGGGCGTCGACCGCCGAGCCGCCGGCGGAATCGCCCTCGACGACGAACAGCTCCGCCAGCGCCGGGTCCTTGACCGAGCAGTCGGCGAGCTTGCCGGGAAGCGTCGAGTTCTCGAGCGCCGACTTACGGCGGGTGAGGTCGCGGGCCTTGCGTGCCGCTGCGCGCGCCTGTGAGGCGCCAACGGCCTTACGAATCACGCGACGGGCATCCTGTGGGTTCTCCTCGAGGTACTCCGCGAGCCTGGCGTTGACGATCGACTGCACGAAACCGGCCATGCCAGGGTTGCCGAGCTTGGTCTTCGTCTGCCCCTCGAACTGCGGGTCGGAGAGCTTCGCCGAGATCACGGCGGTCAGGCCCTCACGGACGTCCTCGCCGGTGAGGTTGTCGTCCTTCTCTTTGAGCTCGCCCTTGTCGCGCGCGTATTTGTTCAGCACGCCGGTCAACGCCGAGCGGAACCCGCTCAGATGCGCCCCGCCCTCGATCGTGTTGATGTTGTTGGCAAACGAGAAGACCGACTCCTGGTAGGAGGAGTTCCATTGCATCGCAACCTCGACCGAGCCCTCCCCGGACTCGCCCGAGAAGAAGATCACCTTCGGGTGGATCGGCTCTTTGTTCTCGTTCAGGAAAGAGACGAAGTCGACGATCCCGCCTTCGTAATGGAAGGAAGCGGAATGTCCCTCACCGCGCTCGTCGATCAGCGAGATCTGCAGTCCTCTGGTCAGGAACGCGGTCTCTCGCATACGCTCCTCGAGCACCTTGAAGTCGAAGTCAAGCGCCTCGAAGATGTCAGCGTCGGGGAGGAACGTGATCGTCGTGCCGGTCTCGGTCGCTGGATCGCCGCGCTGCACGCCAGTGAGTGGCACCCCGCGCTCGTACGATTGCGTCCAGCGATAGCCGTCGCGACAAATCTCGATGTCGAGCCGCTCCGACAGTGCGTTGACGACTGACGCGCCGACGCCGTGCAGGCCTCCTGAGACCTTGTAGCCGCCGCCGTCTCCGAACTTGCCACCTGCGTGCAGCACTGTCAGCACGACCTCGACGGCCGGGCGCTGCTCCTTCTCCATGACCGCGACAGGGATGCCACGACCGGCATCGACGACGGTCACCGAGTTGTCAGGGTGCACGGTCACTGTGACGCTGTCGTTGTGGCCCGCCAGGGCCTCGTCAACAGCGTTATCGACAATCTCGTAAACGAGGTGATGAAGACCGCGGGGTCCTGTGGACCCGATGTACATCCCTGGGCGCTTGCGGACGGCCTCCAGGCCTTCCAGGACCGTGATGTCCTGGGCGTCATAACTTTGTTGTGGGGTGGCGCCGGGCTCGGCGCCGGTGTCGTTCGTCAACGAACCTCCGATTGACGTTGCGACGCCCCGGTACCGCGCATCCTGTCGCGCGCCGGGGCGTCGAAAGCTGGTGCACAGAAGAATAGCACAGAGGGGCCTTGAGCAGAGCTCTTGCGGCCCGGCGATTTGCCTGCAAACGCGCCGAAAACTGCGCTCATGTACGACCCGTCACGGCGCACCGCAGGCGGGTTATCCGACCGCTTGCGAGACGGCCGTTGAGGCGCTCGATAAGCGTCGCCGAGAGCAGGTCCAGCTCCTGGGCCCAGACGGCCGCCGAGCAGGAGACCGCCAGGACGCCGCCGCGTTCGCTCACCGGCTGCGCCTCGGCCGCGATCACGCGCCCGACTGCGTCCGGCCAGACCGCCTGAACCTCCCCCAGCAGGGTTGCGGGCGTCCACGCGTCGCGCAGCGGCGCCAGCGCCGCAGCCACCGGTCGCGGGGATCGACGATGCAGCGTCATCCGCGCCGCCCCGGAGACCAGCACGTCCTGGTGGACCCGCCCGTCAACAATCAGTAGGCGATCGATCCCTGACTGATCGTCGCCTGGCAGTTGGTCGACGTCAGTCGTCGTGATCAGTGCCTGGCCGCCGCTATCACGCAAGAAGTCAACGAGCGCCGCGCGCCGCCCGGCATCGAGCTCGCTCAGCACGTCGTCGAGCAACAACAGCGGGACCGTCGGGCGCAGGCCGGCAATCGCGGCCCGCTCGGCCAGCAGCAGTGCGAGGAGTCCCAGTCGCTGCTGGCCCTGCGACCCGTAGACCCGTAGTTCCCGGCCCCCACGCGACACCAGCAGGTCGTCACGGTGGGGCCCATGTCCGCTGAAGCCGCGCTCCAGATCGCTCGCAAAGCGGTCGGCCAGTTCGGCGACGAAGCCGTCGGCATCGGCTGCCCGGGAACGCGGTCGGTAGGCGAGCTCGGGCTCGCCATCGAGGCCGAGACGCTCCGCAAGCTCAGCGAACGGCTCGGCCACGAGCCCGACTGCCTGCCGCCGGTTCGCCATCAGCTCGATCGCGTGCATTGACAATTGGCGGTCCCAAACCTCCAGCGACGAACGTGACCCGCGTCCCTCACGGATCCTCGCAAGGAGTGCGTTGCGCTGTGCCAGTGCTTGGGCATAGGCCCGGCGGCTGGCGGCTCGGGCCGGCCACAATGCAGCGATGAACTGGTCCAGGTGGGCTCTGCGCAGCGCCGGCGCGCCCTTGATCAAGTCCAGACGGTCGGGAAGGAAAACGCTGACAAGCGGTCGATGCGCGGAATCGAGCAGACGCTCGACGGATGCTCCGTCGACGCTCATCCGTTTGGGTTCTCCAGGCGTGAAACCGACGGCGAGCTCGTGCAAGCCGTCGTCACCCTCAGCGGTGACGACGACGCGGGTGGTACCCGCACCGAAGCGAACCAGCTCGCGATCGTTGGCGGTCCGGCACGAACGCCCCGTGCAGCCGAAGTACAACCCCTCCAGCAGATTGGTCTTGCCCGCGCCGTTGGCGCCCAGGACCAAAGTCAAACCGCCACCCAGTTGGACGGCCGCCGCCTCATAGCCCCGGAAGTCCCGGAGCGCGACAGACACGACGCGCATCGGCGGGCGGGCGGGCCCGTCTCCTCTAGACGTTGAGCCTGATCGGCATGATCAGGTAGAGGAAGCCGCTGCCATCGGCAGCTTCCAGCAGCCCGGGACGCAGCGGGCTGATCAGCTTGACGAGTACGTCTCCCTCCTCGATCGCTTCGAGCCCATCGCGCAGGAACTCCGGGTTGAATCCGATCTCCAACGGTTCCCCCTGGAACGACACGGGCATAGCCTCACGGGCTTCGCCGATGTCCGGAGTCTGAGCGGAGACGGTCAGCTCTCCCGGTGCGAACGCGAGTCTCAGCGGAGCGTTCTTCTGCGCGAGCAGGCTGATTCTCCGAACGACGTCCCGCAGCTCGGCGCCGGAGATCCGAAGCTCATGCTCGAAGGTCTCGGGAAGCAGCTGGCGATCGTTGGGGAACTGTCCATCGATCAAACGCGAGGAGAGAACCACCTGGCCGAACACGAACACGATCTGGTTCTGCCGGACGCTGACGCTGAGGTCCCCCTCGGCGTTGGCTGCGATCCGCGAAAGCTCCTGCAAGGCACGAGCCGGGACGTTGACCTCAAAGGCTGATGTCAGCGGCGCCTCGAGCGTCGTTTCCTTGACGCTCAGCCTGTACGAGTCAGTCGCGACCATCCGGATTTGACTTGCCGAGGCGGCAACGTGAATCCCGGTGAGTACCGGTCTGGTCTCGTCGCGGGAGGCAGAGCCCGCCACCTTCAGTGCGGTTTCGACGAAGGCGCCAGCGGGGACGGAAACAGCCGTGGCCGCATCAGGTTCCGGAAATGGAGGAAAGTCCTCTGCACGCAACGTGCGTATGTCAAACGTGGCGTTACCGGAGGTCAGCTCGACGTCGTGCTCGGCGGGTCGGAGCTCGAGTGAGACTGAGGAAGCCGGCAGAGATCTGACGACGTCCAGGAGAAGCCGAGCAGGGAGGACGACGGTCCCCTCGCGTGCGACGTCGGCTTCGAGTGGTACGCGAAGGCTGACATCAGCGTCAGTCGCGCGTAGTTCGCAGACTGAGCCCGCTGCGACCAGTTGGACGCCTGAGAGCGCCTGGATTGCGCTGCGCGTGGACGCGACTCGTGCGACCGTCTGAAGCTGGTTCAGAAACACGTCACGTTGGATTGAGATTTTCACGACTGATTCCTCATGAAAAGGAACTTAGGAGTCATAGGCAAAGAACATCTGTGGAGAAGTGCAGGGTTGACCGCTCTTTCCGGGGTTGTTGTGATCAGAGAGGGAAACCGCAGTCTGTCAACAACTGCGGTCGTGTCCTTCTGACCCGAGAACCACAAGTAGGTCCGCGAGAGTTTTGCCATCCTCCGCGGACGTGCGGGTGCGTTCGGCGACCCTTCGACACGCGTGCAGGACGGTCGCATGGTTTCGCCCGCCGAATGCCGCTCCAATCTCGGCAAGTGGCAGTCCGAGGAACTCACGAGTAAGAAAGATGGCCAGCTGGCGAGGCCACACGACCACCGCTACTCGGCTTGCCGATATGAGCTCCGCCTCCGAGAGTGCAAAGTGATCTGCGACGACGTGCTGGACTCGCTTGGTAGTAAGCGCGGCGGCCGCCGACTCTGGATGGATGTCATCGAGCACTGACCGGGCAAGACGGACGTCGATCGGCTGATCGGTCAACGAGTGGTGAGCGACAATCCGAATCAGGGCGCCCTCGAGAGAGCGGATGTTGTCGGTCACTCGCTCGGCGATCAGTTCGAGTACGCCTTCCGCGGGGGCTGGAATGTTGTCCAGCGCCGCCCGTTTACGGAGGATCGCGATCCGGGTGGCGAGATTCGGCGACGTCAGTCGGGCTACCAGTCCAGCTTCAAAGCGCTCTCGCAGCCGCTCTTCGACACCTAGCAACTGCTGCGGCAGCCGGTCGCAGGTGAGGACGAGCTGACGACCGGAATCATGTAGCGCGTTGAAGGTGTGGAAGAACTCCTCTTCGGTCTTCGCTTTGCTCGCCAGAAACTGGATGTCGTCGATCAACAGGACGTCGACCGCCCGGTACAGGCGCTTGAAGCCCTCCAGTGCACGTCCGTTGAGAGCCGCGATGAAGCCGTTCGTGAACGCCTCGACGGTGGTGTAGCGGACGGTGGTGTTCGAGTCGAAGCGCGTTATGTAATTCCCGATCGCATGGAGCAGGTGGGTCTTGCCAAGCCCCGGCGGCGCGTGCAGGAAGAGCGGGTTGTAGGTGTGGCCTGGCCCTTCGGCGACTGCGAGCGCCGCTGCGTGCGCCAGCCGGTTTCCGTCTCCGATGATGAATTGGTCGAACGTGTAGCGGGGAATGAAGTCTGACCGCGACGGATCATCGCCGGTGCCGGCCCGTGAGCCGGCACCGGCGAACGGGGCGCTCCGGTCGGTCGCGTCGACAGCGAGCGTGACGTGGACGCCGTCACCGAGGACATCGCGCGCACAGCTCTCAAGGACCCTCCCGAAGCGATCCGCGATCCAGGGGCGCTTCTCGGGCTCGGCCTCGATCCGCAAGAGTGAGCCGTCCCACCCGGCGACCTGCAACTGCGAGAGCCAGATGTCATAGACGCTGTCACCGACTCTTCGGCGGAGTGCGGTGCAGATGTCATTCCAGGCAGGGGTGAACTCGAGGTGCGCGGGCAGCTCCAAGCGGCTCCTTAGCGGGAGTCAAGGACTATTCAGAGGTGCGGGGATTTGCTCCCAGCGCGGGCGAATATATACCAGCGGGGAGAGTCGCCGGGCACGCTCTGCGGGCGGTCTGCGCAAAGCGCGGGAAAAACCGAGAACCGCTGAAATCGGTCGGTGGAGCAGAGAATTCCGAGCCAGGTATGACTCTCGTCGGGGCTGGCCGCGGAAGACTCACGGTCGCTTTACAGGCGCCTGCGTATACTGGCTCGACGCCCCCGGAAAACCCGGGAGATCTGCCATGAAAAGAACCTACCAGCCGAAGAAGCGCAAGCGCGCACGTACGCACGGTTTCCGAGCGCGGATGCGCACGCGCGCCGGCAGGGACACGCTCAAGCGCCGTCGCGACAAGGGCCGCAAGCGCTTGACGGTGTAGGTGCTGGATGGCGGGCGCACGTTCGCCTCGCCGTGGGCGGCTCTCGAGAAGCGCTGACTTCGATCGGGTTCTGAGGAACGGTAAGTCAACCGCGGGACGTGAGTTGGTTCTGTATGTGTTCCCGCGGGGCGGCGAGGAGCCGCCACGCCTTGGGTTGTCGGTGTCGCGCAAGGTCGGTGGGGCCGTTGAGCGCAACCGGGTCAAGCGGTTGCTGCGTGAGGCGTTCGGACAAGAGTCAGAGCGCCTGCCGGT
Organism: uncultured Solirubrobacterales bacterium; assembly: GCA_963805095.1. GTDB lineage: Bacteria > Actinomycetota > Thermoleophilia > Solirubrobacterales > Solirubrobacteraceae > Palsa-465. The sequence goes on along the minus strand of CAWDSW010000002.1, from coordinate 5,678 downwards.
TGGGATGGACGCGGTCGTGATCGCTCGGCCGGGAGCGGGCGAGTTGGCAGAGCGACAGGGCCTGCAAGGGATCCACTCGGCGCTGCGCGAACTCGTCGACCGAATAGCTGTGAGTGGAGTGCAGCCGGTCGTTGATGGCGCTGAGGCGGCTGATCGAGAACCGGTGGAGGCGGAGTGACCACAGCCCGGGTTCAGAGCGTCGGTCGGGCTGTCGCGGTCCTCCCCATCCGTATCTACCAGAAACTGGTGTCGCCGCTTCTGGGAGAGCGCTGCAAGTACTACCCGTCGTGCTCGGAATATGCCGCGCAGGCGATCACGCGATTCGGCATACTCCGCGGACTCGTGCTGGCCGGGTGGCGGTTGCTCAGATGCAACCCCTGGAGCCGTGGCGGATTTGACCCCGTTGAGGACCAGCGGCTGTTCAAGTCGCGGGGACCGGCTGTGAGCGCATGACCATGCTCGTCTCCGCGAACATCTTCCAACCGCTGATCTCCGTCTTCGAGGCGGTACTGAAGTTCTTCCACAACAGCCTCGGAGTGCCGTGGGGTTGGGCGATCGTGCTGCTGACGATCTGCGTGCGGCTGGTGCTAATGCCGCTGATGCTCAAGCAATTCCATTCGATGCAGGCGATGCAGCGAATGCAGCCGGAGATGAAGAAGCTCCAGGCTCGGTACAAGGACGACAAACAGCGTCAGCAGCAGGAGATGATGAAGTTCTACCGCGAGAACAACATCAATCCGATGGCGTCGTGCCTCCCGCTCGCGTTCCAGCTGCCGGTCTTCATCTCGCTGTACTACATGCTGAAACAGAGCCTGCGCTCGGACATCTGCGCCGGCGTCCAGCATGCCTTCCAAGCGAGCTATGCGGCCGCCCATCACGTCTCGCTCCACGCCGCCGCCGGGGAGACGACGTACTGCACGAATCCCGCGTACGCCCACTACTACCACGGAGGCGCCAGCTTCCTGTTCATACCCGACCTGACGAACAACGCGACTGGCGCGGTGCTGGTGGTGCTGATCATCCTCTACGTCGGGACCCAGCTGGCCTCGACAATGTTGATGTCGTCACCGACGATGGACAAGACGCAGCGGCAGATCATGATGGTGCTGCCGCTCTTCTTCGTCCTCTTCATCATCCGGTTCCCGGCAGGCGTGATCGTCTACTGGATCACGACCAACACGTGGACGATGGCTCAGCAGTATTTCTTCAAGCGAAGAATCGCGCACCGCCTGAAGCCCGCGACCGCGGCGGGAGACTTGACGCCGTCGGCTGGTGGCGGCGGAAATGGCGGCGGCAGCGGCGCCAACGGCGAAGGTTCGACGGGCGGTATCGGGTCGCTGATCCGCAACGTCCGCGGAAAGCCAGCGGCGGCCGAGGAGGCTGAACCGGCGAAGGTCGGCGGAGGTTCGGCGTCAGGCCGCAGCTCGCGGAGCAGTGCCAATAGTGGCAGTGGCAGTGGCAGCGGAGCCAGCAGCGGTAGCGGCGATGGCGGCAGCAGCGGCCAGCGCCCGCGGCGGGCTGGATCGACGCCGCCACCACCCCCGCGCAAGCGAAAGAAGCGTTCCGGACGTCGCCGCTAGCTTGCGCGCCTGCGGGCGAGGAAGCTAGCCGAGGACTAGCTGGATACGCGGAACGCGACGAGCCCCGCGGCAAGGAGCACGACCGCGGGCCACAGCGCCGAGAGAGCGCCCTCAAGCGGCGCGACGATCCGCGCACTGTCCAATTCCACGACGCGACCGTCGGTCAGCGTCTGCTCGCCGTGGACGTGGGCGGTTCGCCGACGCAACTCGCGCACTGGCGTCGACAGGCGGCGTTGGGCGGCGCTCAGGAAGCAGCACGCCGCCGTCACCAGGATGCCCGCAGGCCGAATCGCCAAAGCGCTCGAGAAGTAGCCGGTAAACGCGGGGAACCCTCCCCAGGCGACGGCGAACCAGGCGTCCGTGTGGAACCGCCCGCCTGCCAGCTCGAGGTTGTAGAGAGGGACCAGTACGGCGCCGGCGACAACGAGCGGCAGCAGCAACGGAGAGACCACGATGATCCCGATGACACCGATCGCGACCGCCCCGGCGAGCCCGGCCACGGCAAGCGTCAGCAACGTGGCGCGTGAGAGCGCCGTCCTCAACGGTCGCCCATTGAGTTCGTCCAGGGCGTGTGCGCTCACCCCGACCGCCAGGAAGAACGCTGCCAGGGCCCAGGCCATTCGGCTGAGGTGAAGTGTTGGGGCGACCGCCGCGCCGATTGCGACGTAGCTCAGGTGCCAGGCTGTGTATGGCGGGTGGAGAAGCGTGATGAAATCGCGCCAGCCGCCGGATGCCAGCGCGTAGAACGCCGGGCGGGCAAGGTCACTCTCCTCGCGCGTCGCCATTCTTCTCTCCCCACATCACCAGACCGGCGCCGAAGCTGAGCCGGCGCTGGCCGACATCGCCAAGCCCAGCCGACCGCCACAGGGCGGAAAGATCGGGCTCGCTGGCGTGAAAATGCTCAATATTCGGACCGAGGAAGCGGCCGACCTCCGCCCACGCAGGGGACACCACGCGGCCGAGCGCCGGCATTGCCCCGCGCGTGTACAGACGCCATGCCGCTCGCAGCGATCCATGGCTCGGAACGCCGAACTCGACCATCCCGACTCGGCCCCCCGGCTTGACGACGCGGACGAGCTCGCGCATGGTCGCCGCCGGATCGTCGACGTAGCGAAGCAGGTACGTGAACGTGAGCGCATCGAACTCGTCGTCGCGAAACGGGAGGTGCTCGGCCTCGCCTTTGACGAGGGTGATCCTGCGGGCAAGCACGGGGTCTCGCGCCAGCCGAGAGCGAGCGCCGGTGAGCATCGCCTCGCTCTGATCGAGCGCGACAACGTCGCACCCCGACGAGCGGACGAGCTCGGCTGCGACCAACCCCGTTCCGGTGGCTACATCGAGTACGCGCTGGCCGGGGCGTGGTGCGACCGCCTGCACCATCGCGCGCCGCCAGCGTGGATCCTGGCCGAACGAGAGTGCGGCGCCCATGCGGTCGTATGCGCCCGGGAGACCCTGGAAGAGCTCCAGCGCATGGTGCTTACGCAGAGATGCCGGTTCTTCGACGGAAGCTGCCAACGCATCGTCAAGGCTACGCGCTGCCGGGGTCGGCGGCGTCAACGGGTTGTGCCGGCTCTGGGATCAGGGGGTACGTCTGCTCGTCGAGGCCCGGCGCGGCTGTATCGTAAGAATCTGGGCCAGCTACCCGGACCCGAAGCGTTTGCAACGGGGGAGGTTTCATGAGCATCGATTCGTCTGGAGAGGAATTGACGGGCACCCGGGCCGCCGAGCGGGCGAGCGAGGTATTGGAACGGATCGCGGCGGGCCTCGGCCTGGACGCGGAGGTGCGCGTCGAGGAGGACGCGGAGGAGATCACGGCCGAATTTCTCGGCGACGACCTCGGCCAGTTGATCGGCCATCACGGAGCCGTGATCGATGCGATTCAGCACCTGACCTACCGGATCGTGTTCCACGGGATCGACGAGCGGAAGCGGATCTCGGTCGACGCCGCGGGCTACCGAGAGCGACGGGCGCAGACGCTACGGGCCCTCGGCGACCAAGCGGCGGAATCTGCGGCTCGCGAGCAGCGGCCGGTTGCGCTAGAGCCGATGAACGCGTCGGAGCGGCGCGTCGTTCACGAGCACCTGAAGCCCCGCTTCGACGTCGAGACGTACAGCGAGGGTCAGGAACCTTCGCGGCGGCTGGTTGTCGCGCCGTTGGTCGACTGAGCCCTGCGGCGGAGACTCTTAGCCAGTCGAGCCTTGACAATGGAACGATCTGCGGACCCCGCGCCTGGGGACTCGAGGCGGCCCTGAGGCATGAGCCGAACGCGATGGGGTCGCGGATGATCCCATTGCCAAGGCTCGGGCGCGGCGTTCGCCGCGCCATGGGCGTTCAACCGGCGGCACGCGCCCGCCTTGCTTCTCAGCGGCGTGGCGGTGTCGGAAAGCTGGCGTGTGGGGGCGTCCAGCGACGCAATCGCGGTCGTTTGTCGCCCTTCGACGCCTTGAGCCTCGGCGAGCGCCAGCGTCGCTGGACGCCCCCACACACCAGCATGTCGTGATGAAGTCAACGCCGCGCCCCCGTTTCACGTTTTTCTTTACGGTGAAACAGATATGTGCGGTAGAACTGCAGCATGCAAGAACTGTCGGAGTTCGAGCGTGGCCTGGTCGTCGGGCTCCTGATCGGCGAGGGCTCGTTTGGTGGCGACGGCAAGCAGCCCCAGGTGACGTTACGGATGCACGTGCGTCACGAGGCGATATTCCGGTGGCTGATGCAGAGATTCCCGCGAACCCGCCTCTACGGTCCATACCACCACGGCGGGCGCTCGTACTACCAGTGGATGGCGCGCGGACGCGCGCTCGTCGATGATCTTCTGCCGCTCCTGGAGGAGACCGTCGAGCCCGGGCTCGACGGCTACGCGTCCTCCCGTTTTGAGGCGATGGTCGAGCGCTACGCGGCGTACATCGCGCGTGAACGCGCACGGCCGACACCGTGACGCCCCCGCGCTTCGATGGGTCGCTGGGCGAGCTCGCCGAGCGCTTCCAGCTCCCTGCTCCAGCCGTTGCTCGGCTGCAGCTGTTTGCAGCGATGCTCGCCGACGATCCGCTCGCTCCGACACCCGTGCGGGAGCCCGCACGGATCCGCGACGACCATTTTGCGGATTCGCTCGTGGCGCTCGAGTTGGCGCCGGTGCGGACGGCGACAACGATCGCGGACCTCGGGTCCGGGGCGGGCATTCCCGGACTCCCGCTCGCGGTCGCCCTTCCGAGCGCGGAACTGTGGCTCCTTGAATCGAACGCTCGCAAATCCGAATTCATCGAGCGCGCCACGGCGCTCATGGGCCTGGAGAACGCCCACGTCGTCAATGCTCGCGCGGAGGCATGGCCGGACGGAAGGGACCGTATGCAGCTGGTCACGGCGCGAGCGCTTGCGCCCCTCGATGTTGTCGCGGAGTATGCGGCACCCCTGCTGACATTTGGCGGCGCGCTGGTGGCCTGGCGAGGCAAGCGTGAAGCCCAGGTTGAAGCTGAGGGAGCAGCGGCGGCGAAAATGCTGGGACTTTCGGCCGACGAACCCGTCCGCGTTCACCCGTACGACGGCGCCGAGCACAGATATCTACACGTCATGTCAAAGGTTATGGAAACCCCGGCGAGGTTTCCGCGCCGCACGGGAATGGCTCGGAAGCGTCCTCTCGGCGCCCGCGCGCCCCGTCTGACCGAGGACGCCGATAGCGTCTGAACTGGTGGGTACCGTCTACGCGATCGCGAACCAGAAGGGCGGGGTCGGCAAGACGACGACCGCCGTGAACCTCGCCGCGTGCGTCGCCGAGGCGGGCTTCGATTCGCTGCTGGTCGACATCGACCCCCAGTGCAACGCGACCGTCGGACTCGGGCTGCCCAAGGACAACGAGAAGACCGTCTACGACCTGCTCAGGGGCGAGGCGACGATCGAGGAGATCACGTTGCCGACGGCGATCGAGCACCTGTGGCTGGCTCCCGCCAGCCCGGACCTCGCCGGTGCGACGGTCGAGCTTCCGCGCATCGCCGGTTCGGAGACAACGCTGAAGGAGGCGCTGGCGACGGTGCGCTCGCGCTACTCGTTCACACTGCTCGACTGCCCGCCGTCGCTGGGCCCGCTGACCGTCAACGCGCTCGTTGCCGC
>CAWDSW010000001.1:0-945633 GCA_963805095.1 uncultured Solirubrobacterales bacterium | reverse complement strand
CACAGCTCGACATACATGCCGCCCGCACCGCCGGCCGCCAGGACCGTCGCCGCCTACCGCGACCGCTGGCACATCACCACACCCCAACCGCTCGACACGCGCGGCAGCGCGCGGACCACCGAACAAGCCAGCCAGCAGCGACGCGCCTCCTCAGCAGCCGTGCGCGCGCTGAGCATCGCCCGCCAGGCAGCTCGGCAGCCAATCCTTGCCCACAGTCCGACAATCGACCTCGAGCGGGACCGGCCGCCCGCCGATCTCGAACCCGAGCGCTGACTCGCACCGCCACAGCCTCGGCTCGCCGCAGCGCTATCCGGCTCTCGTCAGTGCTAGCGCGCGCGATGGGGTCGACCGGCCACGGCAGCGGCAAGGAGCGTCCCTGCCAATGCCGCAAACAGCAGCTTTACCGCGAACTTCGGATGTGTCAGCCACAGCCAGCACAGGGGCGCGAGCGCGGCGACGTGCGTCCATCTCACGGCAGTACCAATCGGCGATCCGTGTCCGGGCTGCAGTGCCACAGCAACAACCCACGTCGTGGTCAGACCGGCCAACATCAGTCGACGGTAGTAGCGAAGCATCCTGCCTCGCCGATACGGCGGTGCGATGAAGCGCGGTGTCATCAACCACCAACACTATTCCCAGTCGGGACGGAGACACGGGCTCCGGTACGGTAGGCGCGGCGCGGAAGCGATTGATGCGCACGGACCTCGAACCTCGAGCGTGGCTTCGAGTCCTCGTGGCGACCGAGGCCTGGACGTAGCGAACACGCGCATCGGTTTCGAGCTCGTCGCGGTCACCCGAACAACCCGCAGGTGCGCCCACGGTCGCGTTCGTTTTCCCGTGTTTCAGGCGCAGCGCTCGTGGCGGCAACAGCTGCATCCATCAGCGCGATCGGCGAACCGATCTGGGATGGCCAGCCGGTTCTACCTCCCGAGCAGTGGTCCGTCGAGATCCCGCTGTTGCCGGCCGCGGAGGCGGCTCCTCGCCGACGCTATCCGATCGGGCTGGCGTACCAGCAGTTCGCCGGTCGGAAGGCGAGGTTGGCATCAGGATCAGGATTGGAGGGAAGGTTGACGTTGATGCAGCCGGCTCCGTCGAGGCGAACGGGTTCGGAGACTGCTGACGTGCGGTTCTTGTCGGCCGTACGATAAGTTCACCCGGGTGCTCGGGAACGGTGGCGAGATCGGCTGTTGAATCCGCTTCATCCGCGCCCAGACGACGTCCGTGGTTCGTACCGGCTAGCGAGTTTGATCGAGTGACCGAGCATCCGACGGCCGACGCGTGCTCGTTCACAGCGGTGCTGACGTGCGTCGGTGAGGTCCTCCGCGAGCCCGGACAGCCTCAGCACCTGGCAGTCGATTCGACCGCGGCGAACGCGCGGACGCTCGAGAAGCTGCAACAGAAGCGACCGCAATGACCAAATGCGACGTCGTAATCACCTCGTATCTGGAGCCGGACTGGTCGCGCGGATCGCAGAGGCCGAGCCGCGAGCCCACGTCACTTACGAGCCCGAGCTCCTGCCAGTGCCTCGGTATCCGTGCGACCACCACGGCGACGGTCCACGTTTGAGCGCCTCCGATTTGGCCCACTGGGAGGAGATAGTCGCAGGCGCTGAGGTGTGCTTCGACTTCGACTGGCATGCCCCTGAGACGCTGCCCACTCGCTGCCCGCGTCTCCGGTTCATCCAGGCAAGTAGCTCTGGGATTGGTCAGTTCATGGCACGCTGCGGCCTCAACGACGCCGCCTTCGCGGTCAGCAAGGCTGCCGGTATCCACGCGGTGGCACTGGCCGAGTTCGCCGTCCTGGGTGCGTTGTACCACGTCAAAGGCGTCCCCCAGCTTGAGGCCTGGCAGGCCGAGCGCCGTTGGAATAACTATGCCACCCGAGGGCTCGCTGGGAGGCGGGCGTTGGTGGTCGGCCTCGGCAGCATCGGGCGGCAGGTGGCCGCTTCGTTCGCCGCGCTTGGTGTTGAGGTTTGGGGACTGTCCCGCCACGAGCCGGAGTCACTCCCGCTGGGTGTGACAGGCACGGTCGAGCGCTCGGGGTTGCGGATGCGCTAGCTCGGACCGACGTGCTGGTTGTCGCCTGCCCGTTGACCGAGAAGACTCGCGGGATGATCGGAGCCGGTGAGATCGATGCCCTGCCGGCCGATGCGATCGTGGTCAACATCGGTCGGGGGTCCGTGATTGACGAGATGGCGCTCATTGAGGCGCTGCGGGAGGGACGGCTCGGCGGGGCTTGTCTTGATGTATTCGAGACCGAGCCGCTGCCTTGTGATAGCCCGCTTTGGGAGTTGGACAACGTGCTCGTCTCACCGCACGCGGCCTCGACGCTCGCTACGGAGAACGCCGCGCTGGCCGAGCTGTTTGTCGATAATCTCGGCCGCTATCTGGATGGTCGACCGCTACGCAATCGCTATGACCCGCTTGCCGGGTACTGACCTGAGGTAGCAGGCGATGGAGGCGAAATCCAACAAGAACTCGTTTGGTACATAATTGCTTGCCGGGCGAGGCGCCGTGTCGCCCGTCCTCACGGCGCGGTCGCTGCTTGCTATCAGGTGACTCTCTGAGACAATGCCCTGCTTGCTAGAGCGGCCGGCGAGAAGAGAGTGACTCCCGCGGAGCGGGCATTGGCGATTCCTGCCACGGTTGCGGAGGGGCTCAAGGATCACATTGAGGCCAACCGGGAGGGCCTGCTGGAGCTCATCCGGGCGCTTGTTGCCCAACAGAGTGTGCTCGGCAACGAGGAGTCGGTTCAGCAGATCGTTGAGGCGCGGCTGCGTGAGATCGGATTCGAGACTCATCGTGTGGTGATTGACGCCGCCGCGGCGCTCGCTGACCCGTATGCGGGTCGGCCTTTGGTGAGCTATGACGGGCGGTCGTCGGTCGTTGGGCATCTGTCCGGCACTGGTGGTGGGCGCGCGATTCACCTGTCGGGTCATGTCGATGTTGTGCCAGTCGATCATCCTGAGCTTTGGGAACACGACCCCTGGGGCGGAGAGCTCGTCGATGGTCGCGTCTACGGGCGCGGTGCCGGCGACATGAAGGGTGGAGTTGCGGCCTACTTGATCGCGGCCGAGGCAGTGGCAGCGGTCTGTGCGGAGCGCCGTGGTGAGCTGATCTTCTCGACTGTGATTGAGGAAGAGTGCACGGGCAACGGGATGTGGTCGGTGCTTGGTGCGGGCCATATTGGTGATGCGGTGCTGGTCGGCGAGCCGACTGGATTGAGGTTGGCGCATGCGGCGACCGGTGTGGTCTGGTGCCGGCTGGTCGCAGCTGGAGGGCCCGGTCATTCGATGCTGGCGAGTGGACGAGGTGCGTTCGATGAGCTTGCGCGGGCGGTCGCTGCGTTGCGAACCATTGAGGATGAAATCAACGCCTCGGTCGACGACCCGGACTTTGCAGGCGTCCGTGAGCGGCCTTATGGGATGAGTGTCGGCAAGATCGAAGGTGGCGTGTGGACTAGTTCCACGCCGCATGAGTTGACCGCTTATGTCCGGTTTGGGTTTGGCCCTGAGACGCTCCCCGAGGAGATTCAGGATCGGATGCGCGCGGCTGTCGTCATGGATGCTCCGAATGTCAGGATCGAGTTTGAGGCGTTCCGAGCGCGCGCCCATAATCACCCGAAGACCGGTCCGCTGGCCGACCTTTTGCGCGTTTCTCACCAACAGGTGGTCGGCAGCTACATGGAGTTGCTGGTCAACACCGGAACGGTCGATGCCCGCTACGTCGAGACGGTACCCGGCTACTGCTATGGCGGCATCGGCGGCAACTCCCACGGGACCGACGAATGGGTCGACCTCGAGAGCCTCGTGCAGGCCGCGACCGTCGTTGCCTTGACCACTGCGAGTTGGACTCACTGATCATCGCACGGGGATCGATCGGCTGTTCGTCAACCAAGCAGCGCATGCCGCGGTCACGACTGTTGCCGGGGACTTAGCCGCGGATGCGCCTTCACACGCGCGAACCGAACGCGGTTGAGAGCGCGGCGCGCACAACGCGCACGCCCGTGGCGGTCGAGGACGAGGCGCGAACAGCGGTGAACAGCTCTCGATCCAACGGCGTCGGGAGATTGAGCAGCTTCAACGGAGGCTCGTGGCCGGACCAAATCAGGTCGGGAAGGATCCCAACTGCGTGGCCTGACGCGATCATTGCGATGTGCGTGTCGAGATCGGTTGCCTCGTAGCGGATATCGGGTTCAAATCCAGCGGACCGGCATTGCTGCACCGCCCAGTATCGAGCCGCCGTTCCCTCTGGTTCAAGAATCCACGCGTGGTCGCGAAGCTCAGCAAGCGTGTGCACGTCAGCGTCCGGTGGCAGCGCAACCTGCATCGGATCGTCGCCGAGGTGGCGATACTCGATCCCGTCGCGTCGCTCGCGAGCATGCCCAGGGTACTGCTCGGCTATCACGAGGTCGTAGCGACGGGCTTCAAGTCCGCCAGGCCCAGTTCAGGCGGAACCACGAAGAGCTCGACCCGGGGTCGGCCTCCGTTGGTCTCGATGATGTCTAGCGCCCGGGGAATCAGCGCCCGTGTGGCACTCGCAATCGTGGCGACCCTCAGCGACTCTGGTTGCCCGACCAAACTCAGCCCTAACCGGGTTCGCTCCTGGAGTTGCATGACCTCCTCCGCATGCCGGGCAACAGCTTGCCCTTGTGCAGTCAGGCGCAGCCGTCGTCCATCAGGCTCTAGCAGCCGAGCCCCCACCTCGCGTTCGAGCTGGCTGAGCTGTTGAGAGACGTTCGACGGGCTGTAATCAAGCGAGGCAGCGACCCGCGCGATGGTGCCCTTGAGTTCGAGCTCACGAAGTAGACGAAGACGGTTTAGATCCCACATGGCCTGAGCCGATCCCGGGCGAGTCGCTTTGTTCGGTATGAGTGAATGGTTTCAGTGAGAAAGTACCGCTTTTTTTATCGGTCGGCAGACGTCATCTTCGATCGCGGCGATCCTTGACCGCCGCAGCGGAAACTCGGAGAGGAGCAATGGCAGCTGCCGAAATGGCGATGCGAAGGGAAGCTCGACCGCTATGCGGAGGGCGTCTCGCGCAAGCCCGCCTGCCAACGAAAGAACCGCTGGCGACAGCTCAGGGCCAGCTGACGGATTCGGCGAAGCGCCTGGGTCTGGATCCGGGCTTACGGGAGATGCTTGCGCATCCGCGTCGTGAAATGACCGTGAGCATCCCGCTCCGTCGCGATGACGGATCGCTCGCGCTCTACCTCGGGCACCGCGTGCAGCACAACCTCTCCCGCGGGCCTGGAAAGGGAGGGATCCGATTCAGCGAGACCCTGAGTCTGGATGAGGTGCGTGCGCTGGCGATGTGGATGACCTGGAAATGCGCAGTCGTGGATATCCCATTCGGAGGCGCCAAAGGCGGCGTGGCAATCGGCCCGTCGATGCATTCCGAAGGCGAGCTCGAACGGGTTACACGGCGCTACACCAGCGAGCTCGGTTCGTTCGTCGGTCCGGAGCGCGACATCCCCGCGCCTGATATCGGGACCGATGAGCAAGTCATGGCGCGGATCATGGACACGATCTCGACCAGCCGCGGGTTCACCCTACCGGGCGCCGTCACCGGGAAGCCGTTGGCCATCGGTGGCTCGCGTGAACGGGGAACGGCAACCGGTCTCGGTGTCACGCTGATAGCGCTAAAGGCACTGGATAGTTTGGATTGCGAGCCAGCGCAATCCACGGCAGCAATCCAAGGCTTTGGGAAGGTCGGCGGCGGCACGGCGCGCCTGCTCAGCGCGGCTGGGGTCCGCGTCGTCGCTGTTGGTGATCACCTCGGCGGGGTTACGACGAGGACGGCCTCGACCTCGCCGCTCTCAGTCGCCACTCGGCGGCGACAGGTTCGGTGGTGGGCTGTGCGGGCTCCATGGAGATCGGGGGCGAGGCCTTGCTCGAGCTTGATGTCGATCTACTAGCCCCGTGCGCCGTTGAAGGCGTGATCCACGCCGGCAACGCAGACGCGATTCGCGCTTCCGTGGTGGTGGAAGGAGCGAACGGACCTACCACTCCGGAGGCCGACCTGATCCTCAACGCCCAAGGTGTCATCGTCGTGCCTGACATCCTCGCCAACTCCGGCGGCGTGATCGTCAGCTACTTCGAGTGGGTGCAGGCGATCCAGGCGTACCGGTGGACCGGATCACAGGTGAAGGACCTACGCGACGAGCGCTTACTGACGGCCTGGAACGAGGTCTCCGCCCGTGCCGCTTCTGACGGCTTGAGCCTGCGCGAAGCAGCGATCGATATAGCTGTCGCCCGTGTGGCCGACGCCCACCAGTTGCGAGGGCTCTACCCATGAGCCTTGATATTGACATGGGTCAGGGAATAGTCCGTCAAGGAAGCGAATGGCCCCTGCGACCTTGACCGTCGCGTCTGTCGATCCCGATCTGGCGGAGGAGACGGTCGCACTTGTACGTCGCTGGCTCGACGCCAGCGAGCACGTGCGACAGGATTTGTCCGCCGCGCGACTGGCGAGTGTGCTCGGTGATCCAAATGGACTTCAGTTCACAGTGGACTTCATCGACGGCGTGATTCGCCCTGAAGACGTCCAAGTAGCGGCTCGCAATCTGCGCAGCCTGACTCCGCGCATCCCGCGCTTCTTGCCGTGGTCGCTGCGTGCTCTGGTGCGTGCCGGTGCACGGCTCGGGCCGATCGCGCCACGGCTAGTTGTGCCGGCAGCACGTTGGACGTTGCGCCGGATGGTGCGCCACTTGGTCATAGACGCGACGGATCACCGCCTCGGAGCGGCGATTCGTCGGATCCGAGCTGGGGACGAGACCTTGCGCCTGAACATGAACCTACTTGGTGAGGCAATCCTCGGTGCCGACGAGGCAGCGCGACGTCTGGAGGGAACACGCCGGCTCCTGCTCCGTGACGATGTGGACTACGTTTCGATCAAGGTTTCAGCGACGGTCGCCCCGCACAGCGCCTGGGCCTTCGACGAAGCGGTCGCGCACGCCATCAAAGCGCTTATGTCGCTGTTTCAAATCGCTGCGAACGCCCCGAGCGGCGGCAAGTTCATCAACCTCGACATGGAGGAGTACAAGGATCTCGACCTCACCCTGGCGGTGTTCACCGGGCTGCTTGATCGGGAGGAGTTTCTTGCCCTGGAGGCCGGCATCGCGCTCCAGGCATATCTTCCGGATGCGCTTGAAGCGATGGAGCGCCTACAGGAATGGGCGCGCAGACGTCGAGCCCGCGGTGGATCGGCTGTCAAGGTACGTGTGGTCAAGGGCGCGAACCTGCCGATGGAGCGGGTCGACGCCGAGTTGCACGGCTGGCCGCTGGCGACGTGGCCCACTAAGCAGGCCACTGACGCTTCGTACAAAGCGGTTCTCGACTACGCGCTACGACCCGAAAACGTTGATGCAGTGCGGATCGGAATTGCGGGTCACAATCTTTTTGACGTAGCGTTCGCATGGTTGTTGGCTCAGCGTCGAGACGTGACGTCGGCGATCGACTTCGAGATGCTGCTTGGCATGGCGACCGCGCAGGCGTCCGTCGTTCGTGAGGAAGTAGGCTCGCTGCTGCTCTACACACCGGTAGTGCACCCACGGGAGTTCGATTCTGCGATCGCGTATCTCGTACGACGCTTGGAGGAAGGCGCCTCACAGGCCAACTTCGCGTCCGCTGTCTTCGACATCGGTCACGACACGGACTTGTTCAATCGTGAGCTACAACGCTTTTTGGCTTCGCTGCGCGACATCCCGATAGAGGCTGCCAAGCCAAATCGAGATCAGAATCGCAACATGCCGCAGCAAGCGGCGCGACGAAATGGGTTTGAGAACACCGCTGACAGCGACCCGGCAATCGCCGCCAACCGCGACTGGGTAGGAGCGATTCAGAAACGGATGCGGACCTCGAGATTGGGGGTCGAAACCGTTGCCCGGAACCGAATCGTGGAGTCTGACGGCCTGCGCGAGCGGGTGTCGATGGGTGTCGCCGCAGGCCGCGATTGGCGAAGCCTGGGTGCCGATGCGCGCGCCGAGATCCTGCATTGCGCCGGCGATGCGCTGCAAGCGCGACGAGCCGATCTTCTGGAGGTGATGGGTGCTGAGTGTGGCAAGGTGATTGAGCAGGGTGATCCAGAGGTGAGCGAGGTGGTCGACTTCGCCCATTACTACGCCGAGCGTGGTCGCGAGCTTGAGCACGTGTGCGGCGCTACTTTTACTCCAGCACGGCTGACAGTGGTAACCCCGCCTTGGAACTTCCCGGTAGCGATCCCGGGCGGCGGGATGTTGGCCGCCCTGGCCGCGGGCTCGCCTGTGATCGTCAAGCCGGCAAGCCAGGCTGCAGCCTGTGGTGCTGTACTCGTGGAAGCGCTCTGGGACGCGGGCGTACCTCGGGAAGTGCTGCAGTACGTCAAGCTCAAGGATCACTCCCTGGGGCGGGAACTGATCGCCGACCCTTCCGTTGAGCGGGTGATTTTGACAGGTGCTTATGAGACCGCGGCGATGTTTCGGGCTTTCCGGCCTGACTTGCCGTTGCTGGGTGAGACAAGTGGCAAGAACGCGATCATCGTCACTCCCAGCGCCGATTTTGACTTGGCGGCTAAGGATGTTGTCTACTCGGCGTTCGGGCATGCGGGCCAAAAGTGTTCTGCCGCGTCGTTAGTTATCCTCGTCGGCACCGTCAGTCGCTCCCACCGCTTCCGTCGTCAGCTAGTCGACGCCGCGACGTCATGCCGAGTGGGTCTCCCTTGGCAACCCGCCACGCAGGTCGGACCACTCATCGAGCCGGCCAACGGGAAGCTATTACGGGCTCTCACGACACTCGAGCCGGGCCAGCAGTGGATTGTCGAGCCACAGCGGTTGGACTCGTCGGGAGCACTCTGGAAGCCGGGAATACGCGCAGGCGTCGCACCGGGTTCGGAGTTTCATCTGACCGAGTATTTCGGACCGGTGCTTGGGATCATGACCGCACGCGATCTGGACGAGGCGATCGACTTGGTGAATCAGATCGATTACGGCCTCACATCGGGTTTGCACGCGCTGGACCCGGCAGAGATCAGTGCTTGGACTGAGCGTGTCGAGGCGGGCAACCTCTATGTGAACCGCCACATCACCGGCGCGATCGTTGGACGCCAGCCCTTTGGCGGCTGGAAGAAGGCGTCGGTCGGCGCTGGCGCCAAGGCGGGAGGTCCGAACTATCTGGTTGGGTTGGGGAACTGGTGTGACGCGCCCATAAACGGTGCCTCACTGGCGCGCGGCGCCGAGGGCCCCATCATCCGCCGTACGTTAGCCGCAGCAGCAGCGGCGAACGTCACCCAGGCTGAGTCCGACTGGCTGCGGGCGGCCCTGACCACCGACGAGCTCGCCTGGGAGCAGGAGTTCGGAGTGGCGCGGGACGTCAGTGCGCTGAGCATCGAAAGCAACCTGCTGAGATATCAGCCGGTTGCCGTGACGATTCGAGCTGAGCAATACGCCGCGACAAAATTGCTCCGGACCGCGGCCGCCGGAATCAGAGCAGACGCGCCTCTGACCGTAAGCGTGCTTCACCCACTCGTCGAGCCGGTGCAGACGTACCTGAACGCGTCAGGCGCGCAGATCTACGTCGAGACTCCGGAACAGTGGGCAGCCCGGGCCGTTCGCCTTGCAGCGGCATGCGGCCGCGTGCGCCTGCTCGGAGCCTCGGCTCTGAATCTCGCGCAGGCAATCGGTGGCTCGCCGGCGCTGGCAGTCTACTGCGGCGAGGTTGTCTCCGCTGGCCGCGTGGAACTGCTGACGTTCCTGAGGGAACAGGCGATATCTATCACCACACATCGGTTCGGAAGGCCCACGCCCAACCCGACCGCTGCGCTCACTGGGGGCATCCGCCAAACAAATTCGGTGCAGGACGGCGAGATAGTTGGGGGACTTCAGCTGTGATAGCGGCAGAGCAGTCACCGTATTGTCGATACCGGAGTAGTGACACTCTTGCTGACCGAGCCACTAAACGGCTTGCACACCGAAGACATGGTGCCCTTCCTCAGCGCGGCTCGCTTGCTCAGCCCGATGTGCCGGGCCACGTCACTAGTCATATTACTGCTCGCGCGTCTTCGAGTCAGATTCGTTGTCGGGCGAGCATCGGACCACGTCACTACTCGGTCGGCATTCTGCGCTGGCCCCAGCGCTCGGTAATTACGCTGACGGCGCATACAAGTAGGCCGCAGATGAGGCACACGACGCAACCAAGCCCGGAACCGACCTCCAGTCTCCTGCAGGCTTTCAGACGTAGGCCCGCATCGGACAACGTACGCGCCGCGGAACGAGTGAAGCGGAGGCGTCCGGCTGAGCCGCCCACGAAGATATCACGAACGTATCAGGCGACACTCCAAAATACTGCTTACTTGACAATCGACATCCGGCTATATAGCGTGTGCGGCCATTAGCGTAACATTCCCGACAGCGCTGCGCCGGACTTCGAACGCAACCGCGATGTGCATCTTGACGAGCTGCGCGAGCTTGTCCGTTTTGGAGACAGTGAGTGCTCAAACAGGACACGAAACGGACATGGCTCGATGTGCCACATGGCTGTGCTCCCATCTGGAAGAGTCTGGGTTTGTGCACGAGTCTCGAGACTCCCGAGCATCCGGTGGTACTCGCTGAGCGTCTGGATGCTGGGCCGGATGCCTTCACAATCCTCGCGTATGGTCACTACGACGTGCAGCCGGTGGAACCGCTCGACCAGTGGAGTTCACCGCCATTTGAGCTTACTGAGCGCGACGGCCAGCTTTACGGCCGCGGCGCGGCGGACATGAAGGGGAATCTCCTGATCTACCTGCAGTCGTTGCGCGCGTTGGATCAGGTGATGGGCGGACTTCCGTGCAATGTCCGGGTGCTACTCGAGGGTAACGAGGAATCAAATCCGTACGCGCTGGAGTGGGTGGCCGCGCACCACCCGGACGATCTCAAGGCCGACGCCGTTGTGATCGCCGACGGCGGCATATCGGGGCCCAACGATCCTAGTGTGACGATCGGCGTTCGCGGCATGGCTGCGCTCCGCGTCGTTGTCACCACCGCTTCTCACGATCTGCATTCGGGCCACTATGGCGGCGCTATCCCAAACGCCGCAGCGGCACTCGCACGGTTGGTGGCCACGCTGCACGATGACGACGGCCGCATCTTGGTGCGCGATTTCTATGACGCAGTAGTCGACACGCCACTGGGCTACGACATAGACGCCGGGGCTCTCTTGCGCGAGTCTGGGGCGTCACAGCTGGTCGGCGATCCACGTTATACGCCGGGGGAGCGGATCCGCTCTCGGCCTACCGTGGAGATAGTTGGAATCGGCGGCGGCTACACGGGTGATGGGCATAAGACGATTGTGGTTGCTCAGGCTCAGGCCGTGATCAGCTGCCGCTTGGTTCCCGATCAGGACCCTGACAGCATCATCGAACTTGTTTCTGAGCATCTTCGGAGGCATGCGCCAAAGGGTGCCAGGGTGGACATTCCTTGGACGCTGCCGGGTGCTCGGCCGGCTCGTTCCGCAGGTGATGATCCGGCGGCGACCGCCGCGCTGGTGGCGCTGTCCGCGGTTTGGCAACGGAGCGCCCGGACTGTCGTGACTGGCGGCGCATTGCCGGCTGCATCGATCCTCTCCCGGACAGCCGGCGCTCCGTTCGTCAACGTTGCGTTTAGCTTGACGACGTCTCGCGCCCGCTCCCCCGACGAACACCTGCCCCGGGAACTGTTTGAGCGTGGACACGAGGTCGTGTGTCGCATGCTCTTGCAACTCGGTCGCGAGGAAGGCTCACGATGATCGCGGTCGCTCGGAGTTCGTCGGACCTAACACGTGTGCTATCCGGGATGAGATCGCTTTCATCCGACGTTGACTCGGCGATTTTTCAGGTTGGACATGGAGAGACGGACGTGTTTACGGCACCTAGTATCGGCGATGTGATTCGCGAGGCTCGGGCGCTCGGCTTCGAGCTCGAGCAGGAGGATGCCGAATCTTGCGCCGGCATATCGTGGAGCGCCTGCAGCTGATCGACGGCTTTATGCGCGACAGCTCCGACAGCGCGCGACAGGGAGCCGGTGACCCGGCTCGTGGAGGAGGACACTTTCCGACGCCGGAGGAGGATCCGCTCGCGGCGTGGCTCTGGTGTTGCGAGGTGAAGGGCGCTGACGCAGGACTGCTTGCGGACAAGACCGTGAGCTTCAAGGACCATATTCCCGTTTCGGGGATGCCTCTCACCTTCGGTGCCAGAGCGCTCAGCGACTTCGTCGTCGATTTCGACGCGACCGTCGTTCAGAAGGTCCTTGACGCCGGCGGCACGATAGTCGGTAAGAACGCATTGGATTGTCTGACCGGTGGAAGCGGCAATCCCAATCGGATAAACGACTTTAGACGCACCGTGAACCCGCACAACCACGCGCATGTTCCAGGTGGTTCGTCTGGTCAGCCTCGCTGCGGCTGTAGCCGCCGGTGAGGTGGACATCTCCTTTGGCGGGGATCAACTCGGTTCAATCCGTATTCCCGCAGCGTGGTGCGGCTGTGTCGGGCTGAAGCCGACCTTTGGCTTGGTGTCACACTTTGGTGTGGGGTTTGGTGCAGATGCGAGCCTCGACCACGTCGGCCCACTGACGCGAACCTTTGAGGATGCTGCACTCGCGCTCGAGGCGGTCGCTGGCTATGACCCGAACGATCCACGTCAAGGGCGAGATGTTCCGTCGCACTATGACGCCACGTCGGCGATCGCCGAAGGAGTAAAGGGGTGGAGGATCGGACTTGTCCAAGAGGGCTTCGTGGGTGCCACCCCAGAGGTCACACACGCCGTGGTCGCGGCGGTTGACGTATTGCGCGGCGAAGGCGCGCTCGTTCGAGAAACGTCAATTCCCGAGCTCAGCCAGGCGCGTGCCCTCCTCACGGCACTTGCGTGTGAAGGTGCGCGCTTTTGGTCCGACACCAGCTTTCTAGGCATTCACAGTCGGATGTACTATCCAGAGTCACTGCTGTCGGCTATGGACAGCTTCTTTCAGTATCGTATGGATGAGCTTCTCGATGAGAGAAAGCTGGATCTTCTAGCCGGTGGTTTCAGTAGGCGCGTCTTTCAGGGTCGCGCGTACGCTAGGGCAGCGAACCAGCAGCTCATACTCACGCGTGCACTGGACGCCGTATTCGGCGACTTCGACGTCTTGGCAATGCCAATGATGGTTCGGCCCGCACTACGATATGAGCTAGCCGAGGACTACCACGACAACCTCAGCGCGCGCCTCAGTGGCTACGGCGTGGGAGTCGAGCCGTGGCGTGAACAGAATACCCTGCCATTCAACTGTACCGGGCATCCGGCAGTGGCCGTCCCTTGTGGCAAGGTCGATGGACTACCGGTCAGCCTGCAGCTGGTTGCTCGCCGCTTGGGAGACGCGGATCTACTTCGCTGCGGATTCGCATATCAGCATGGGGTCGACTGGGCGAGTATGATTTAAAGATTGGCTAAATGTCAAGCCGAGTGTGTGCTCGGAGGAACAACTCAATGAGGTGGTGGTGAGGTGCTACGCATTACGACGGCTAACGCTAAGCGCCGCGAGCGCGATAGCTGCGTTAGGAAGTGTGCTTCTTGGCAGCGGAGGATCCGCACTAGCAAAGTCTGGCTCTGCGGATCGCGTGCTTCATATCGATCAAGCGATCGCGAACACGACGCTGAATTACAACCTGCAAGCCGGATACGACAATCTTCGCATCGACCAGGAGGTGACGGAGCAGGCAGTCCGGTACGTGCCCACGGGCAGCGGGACAACCTCGCGCTACGTGTTTAAGCCCTGGCTCACAACGGCTTGGAAGCACACGTCGCCGAAGGTCTGGCGCTTCACAGTGCGGCCACATGTGACGTTCACTGATGGAGAGCCCTTGACGGCGCAGGCGTTCAAGCTTTCGTTCGACGATGAGCAGAAGCTTGGGCAGAGCCAGGCCGCTGGATTCTTCGAACCGGGTATCACAGGCATCCGTGAAACAACTCGACGTTCGACGTCTTGACGAAGGCGCGAGACGAGCTGGTACCAGACGCGATGACACAGCTATTGATCTTCGCGCCAAATGCGCTCAAGAAGTTGGGCGACGGCATTGGTCTGCACCCCGTGGGTACCGGCCCCTACCAAGCTACGTCATTCACGCCGTTGGTTCAGGTCACGTTGCAGGCGAATCCCCACTATTGGGGTCCGAAGGCCAAGATCGCCAATGTGCAATACAAGTTCGTGTCGCAAGAGTCGACTCGCGTGAGCGATCTGTTGGCTGGCGACGCAGATATGGCTGACGGCATGAGTGCAACGTCGCTGACGAGGATCGCCCAGTCGCAGAATATTGGGGTACGTGGCGTCGTCTCGTCAGGGACCACACACTCACGTTTAACTTCGTCAAGCCGCCGTTCAACAACTTGGATTCCCGGAAAGCGGTGGAATACGGCGTCAATAAGGCGGCGCTGGTCAAGGGCATTTGCATGGATACGCCGCAGCCTCGCAGGAGTACTTCCCGCCACAGGTCTACGGATATCAGAAAGGCTACAATCCCTACCCTTATAACCCCGCGAAGGCGCGGCAACTCGTCAAGGCGGCGGGCGCGGCTGGTCAGCAGGAGATCCCGTTCTACTGCCGCACGGGTGTCCTTCCTAACGATATTCAGACCTGTACGGCTATCCAGCAACAGCTGGAGGCTATCGGGCTGAAGGTTCAGATTCACACTGGGACATCTACCGTTGTTCTGCCACAATTCGCCGGCGGTGCTGGCGGCATGATCTATATCAACGAGAGTTGGTTTTCGCCGCAGATTACCGCTCTGTTCGGCGATTTCTGGTCACCTGACTCTTATTTCAAGAAGTCTGGTGTGGCGCCAGGAGCGTCTACGGTTATCCGGCAGCTCCAGGAGGCCGACTCGCCTAAAAAGACGGCGAAGATCGTCGACAGCTTTCAGCGGTCAATTCTGAGTAAGAACGCGCTTGCGGTGCCTCTTTTCAGGGACACGCTTGCGTATGGCGTGACGAACGACCTGAACTGGACGCCGTCGCCGAACCGGCAGTTCTACCTCGAGGATGCGTCTTGGAAGTAATTGTTGGCGCGAAGGGGGCGGCCCTGGTCGGGCCGCCCCGTTGCGCAGATGTAGTAGTCGAAGAGCTGGTTACGCTGGGTGTCGATCGCGTTTTCGGAGTGCCCGGGGGAGAAGTGCTCGTGCTCATGGACGCGCTTCGGAGTGCCGGCATTGAATATGTCGTTTGTCATCACGAATCCAGCGCTGGAGTGATGGCCGCGGTGTATGGAAAGAGCCGCGGGACGGTGGGCGTTGTGTTGACCACGCTGGGTCCAGGCGCGGCGAATCTGATGTTTCCGCTGGCGCAGAGCGCGCTTGATCGCGAACCGCTGCTTGCGATAAGCGCGGTTACACCGAGCAGCTGGCATCGGGCGCGGACTCACCAGAAGCTGCCCATACTCGAGTCCTATGCGCACGTCGCTAAGTACGTCGGTGAAGTCCACCACTAGCTGCCAGGGGGTGATGAGGGCCGCTGGTGGGGACGCTCTGGCTGAGCCTGCCGGACCGAGCCTAGTGACGTTGTCAGCGGACCACGCGTCGGCGCCGGCCGAGGTTGCTAACGCGGCAGATGGCAACGACGGTCGTAAGTCGGTTCGGCCCGAGGGTTCCGTTGAGCAGGCGGCCGCGACGGTACGACGGCGGTTGGCAGAGTCTGAGCGCCCGTTGGTAGTCATTGGAGTAGGAGTTGAGCGGGCCAGTCCAGCATTGCGATCGTGGCTCGCGGACTGGAGGCTGGCGGTGGCGGTGACGCCGAAAGCGAAAGGAATGGTCGATGACGCGTCGACGGGTTTTATCGGCGTCATCGGAGGAATGGCGATCGACAGCAGGATGTCGGAGGCGTTGGCTCACGCGGATCTGATCGTCGGTGTGGGACTTGATCCGACGGAGATTGACGGTGACTGGCATCTAGAGCTTCCTGTCCTCTGGCTGCTCGCTTCTGAGTGGGCAACCGGGGAATCACCTGAACTCGACGTGGTGTGGGCCGAGCACGATGCGCTGTTCGCGGCGATGGGTGCACCTCCCAGAGCGTGGCAGGATGAATTCAGTGACGTCCGGAGCTACAGGTCGAAGGTTTACGCTGATGCGGCCGCCGCGCCGATGACGCCGGTCGGTCTGGTTGCAGCGCTTGCCGAATGCGCCCTCTGAGACCGTAGTGACAACCGATGTTGGGTCCCATAAATACGTATTCGGACAGTTTTGGCCAACGAGGGATCCCGGGACGTTCTTTATGTCAAACGGCCTATCCGGGATGGGCTATGGCCTCCCGGCCGCGATTGGCGCGAAACTAGCGCGGCCAGAGTTGCCCGTGCTCGCGGTTCTGGGCGACGGTGGGTTTGCGATGAACAGCAGTGAGCTCGAGACCGCATGCCGGTTGGGGATCGGGCTGATCGTCGTGGTGCTCGCGGACAAGTCCTTCTCGTTGATTCGCGTGGGTCAGGAGAAACGTGGCTTGGAACGGTTCGGCGTAGACTTTGGCCGCATCGACGCTGCTATGGTCGCTCGTGCCTGCGGGGTGCACGGTGTGCAAGCGCAGACGCGGGTGGAGTCGCTGCTGCGGTCTCCACGGCTCTGGACTCGGGTGAGGTCACGGTGATTGAGGTCCCTATCGACGCGACGGACTATCGCGGCATCGTGTGAGGTTCAGATACTCTTCTGTTCTCGACGTGGCTCCGCGGGCTGATCGGGCTCTTTGTGCGCGATCGGCCTTCGCCGGCGGTTCGGCGCTCGCGTGCTCCAAGCTTGGCAGGCCGAGAAGAATGACTGGGGCGACCGTAGTCATCGGTGGGGGTGCCATCGGAGTCACCACTGCCTACGAGCTGTGCGCAGCAGGGCACGAAGTCATACTCTTAGAGAGGGAGGGCGACATAGGGCAAGGCTGCTCCGCAAGCTCGGCAGGGCTGTTATCGCCGAGCCATGCCGCGCCGTTGGCCACTCCCCGCGCGGTACTGGGAACGGAGTGCGATGGCTCACCAAACCGGAGAGCCCGCTGCATATTCGCCCGCGGCTGCGGATGGTTTCGTGGCTAGGGGCATTCGTGAAGGCGGCTTTTGATCCGGCCCAACGACATGCAGCCACACGGCTGCTGCACGAACCTGAGTAGTGCAAGTCTCGATTTGCACGCGGCGCTCACGGAGGCGGGTGTCCCGACTGGCTTGGAACGCTCGGGGGTTCTGTATCTGTTCGAGGAAGCTGCACAGCTCGACCGAGTCTGGCGCGGTCTTCCGCAGGGAATGCGCGAGGGAGCTCGCATCGAGCGGCTTGGCGTGAGCGACGCCATGCGCATCGAGCCGGCGATTAGGTCGAGCGCCGCCGGAGCCATCTGACGCTCCGCAGGAGGCGTTTCTCGATTCGGGACAATACGTCCGAGCCGTTGGTGAGGCAGCTGTGAGCTGCGGTGCCCGTGTCATGCTGGGCACCGAAGTCCTTGAGTTTCACTCGTCGACGGATCGTCGGTCACGCGAGTCGACACCACAAAGGGGCCGATCCAGGCACGGAACGTCGTTATTGCCGCCGGAGTGTCGTCGAGCCGACTGAGCAAACTGCTGGGTTTCAGGCTGCCAATGCAGCCCGGCAAAGGCTACACGGTGGATCTTCAGGCCCAGGCGCAGGCCCGACGCTGCCGGTTTACATGCACGAGTCTCGCGTCGTGGCAACCCCGTACCCAGGTCGTCTGCGATTGGCAGGGACGTTGGAATTCTCCGGCCTCGATCCCACGATCAGTGCTGAACGTATCGCGAGCCTGCGCGCAGCGGGTGAGCGGAACCTGAGGCGGTGTCGCCGGTGCGGATATCGTCCAGGTACGTCGAGGCTTTCGTCCGACCACACCGGATGGCCTGCCGGTGCTGGGCAGACTTCGGCATCTTAGTAACGTGGTGGTCGCTACTGGTCATGCAATGACAGGGATCGCGCTGGCGCCCGTCACGGCGCTGTTGGTGCGAGACCTGCTCTCTCGCTCGCGCCCGACCTACGATTTGACGCTGCTGCGGCCTGAGCGGTTTGGTATCAGAGGTCGCCACACGGCCCGTGGCTACCAATGACAGGTGGGTCGATCGCATCTCCGCCGCTGCTCCGGGTTGAGAGCCTGGACATCACGTTTGAAAGCAACAGTGGAGCGTCTGTGCACGCAATAAGGCGTGCGTCGCTCTCGATCGCGCATCATGAGGTAGTCGGCTTGGTCGGTGAGTCCGGATCCGGCAGTCGTCGCTTGCGCTGGGAATAGCGAACCTCCTGGGTAAGAATGCAAAGGTCGAAGGTGATGTGATCTTCGAAGGGACAGCGATCCGGGAGATGTCAGGGCCGCAACGACGGCACCTGTGGGGCGACCAGATCGGCACGGCGTTTCAGGACCCCACGTCGGCGTTGAACCCCCTCATTGTACCATTGGCGCGCACGTCGAGGAGACGCTGAAGGCCCACACTAATTTTTCAAAGAAGCAACGCACTGCCCGGACGCTCGAGCTGCTCGGGCTGGTAGGAATGCCGCACCCGGCTCGGCAGCTGCAGTCCTACATGCACGAGCTGTCAGGTGGGATGCGTCAGCGGGCAGTGATCGCAACTGCGATCGCCTGCGGCCCGCGACTACTGATCGCCGACGAGCCGACAACCGCGCTTGACGTCACGATTCAGGAGCAGATACTCAACCTGTTGCTCCGGCTCCGTGCAGAGTTGGGGATGGGCGTGCTGTTCGTGAGCCACGATCTTGGCGTGATCAATTACGTCGCGGACCGAGTACACGTGATGTACGGAGGCGAAATGGTGGAAGACGGCGCGACCCGCGATGTTCTCGCTCAGCCCGCCCATCCCTATACGAAGGCTCTGATCGGTGCTGTTCCGGCGACCGGTGGCTTGCGTCGGCGACGACTCACGGCGATCCCAGGTATGCCGCCCGACCCCCGCGAGACAAGCACGCTGTGCCGCTTCGCGGCTCGGTGCCCGAGCGTGTCTGATGTCTGCTTGCATAGACCGCCGCCGATTGCGACTCTCCGACAAGGCCACACTGCCCGGTGTCATCGGGCGAGCGACCATGACCCCTCTATCGCGATCGCAGACTCGGCCGAGGGAAACGTCAGCGGCGCCGGCACGAGTGGTACTTCAGCACCGGGGCAGGGGCCTCTTCTCACCGTCGAGCGGCTTACGGTTGTGTTCGGCGGACGAAGGTCGCGCCTTGAGCCCAAGCGGCCAGTGACGCGCGCCGTCGATGATATTTCGTTAGAGGTCCGTACCGGAGAGACGGTTGGGTTGGTCGGTGAGTCTGGGTGTGGGAAGACAACGTTGGGACGGGGATCTTCAAATTGCTCCCGGTCGAATCGGGCGTTGTGAGCTTCCGGGGCGTAAACCTGAGCGGACTGTCGGGCAAGGAACTGCGGCTCCAACGGTCCGCCATGCAGATGGTGATGCAAAACCCACAAGCAAGTCTGGATCCGCGAATGAAGGTCGGCGATGCGCTCGCTGAGCCGCTACTCGTTCACAACACTATGGGACGTGCAGACCGACGCCAGCGTGTAGACGAACTGCTTTCGCAAGTGCATCTGCCCATAACAACGGCTGTTCGCTACCCGCATGAACTTTCCGGAGGTCAGCAACAACGGGTGGCCATCGCGCGAGCCCTGGCTTCAGAACCGGCGCTCGTAATTTGCGATGAGCCCACATCATCCCTGGATGTTTCGGTGCAGGCTCAAATCACGAATCTGCTGCTCGAACTACAGGAGAAGTTCGGCCTTGCATATCTCTTCATATCTCCAACTTGGCGGTCGTCCGGCAAGTAGCAAAGAGAGTGGTCATCATGTACCTCGGCCAAGTCGTCGAGACCGGGGAAGCGACAGAAGTCATTGAGCATCCGTTGCATCCTTACACATCGCTCTTGTTATCGTCCGTAATGGGCGAGGTCTCCGGTCGTCCGAGGCAACATCCCGTCGCGACGACGTCTCAAACTGACACCGTCCGAGCGTTGGCCGATCTCGGAGGCTGCCCTTTCCGGCAGCGCTGCCCGTACGCACAACAGATATGTGCGGACGAGCGACCGGTGCTTGAACCTCAGCACGGACGGCTAGTCGCGTGCCATTTCACCCAGGAGATTGCGGCTCGTCCGATGATCGCGTCAGGGGCCAGCACGCCGGAACCAACCCTGTGATCAAGTTCGTCGCACGCAGATTCCTCCTGTCGCTGCTGGTCCTCTGGGGCGTAGTTACCATCGTATTCTTCGTGGTCCATATTACCGGGGACCCGCTTGCGCAGGGCATGCAGGCGGCTGGGATGACGCAGCAACAGGAAACTAGGATCAGGCACACCTTCGGCCTCGATCGATCCTTGCCCAGTCAGTACGCGACCTTTATAGGCGACGCGGTGCAGGGTAACTTTGGAACATCGTTTCAGAATGGTGCAAATGCCATGAGCGAGGCGGTAGCCCGAGTTCCAAACACTCTCAAGCTTGCGGCAGCGGCGATGCTCCTGACTATCCTGATCGCAGGCGTCTTCGGCATTGCTGCGGCTTATCATCGGGACTCGCCACTCGACCGGTCGGTTGGATTAGTTTGTACTCTCTGCCAGTCGGTACCGGCGTTTGTCGCCGGCCCCGTGCTGATTATCGTGTTCGCGGTTACGCTACACGCTCTTCCAGTGGAAGGGACGCAGGGTATATCGTCACTTGTACTCCCTAGTATTACGCTGGCGCTGTATCCGATCGCACTCACGACGCAGGTCCTTCGGGCCAGCGTGCTCGAAGTGAGAAATCTCGATTTCGTCCGGGCGGCACGCGCACGGGGCATAGACGCGCGCACCGTCGCGCGACGGCACGTACTTCGAAATGCATTGCTTCCAGCGGTTACGGTTCTGGGTCTGCAAACTACCTATCTGCTCGGGGGCGCCGTAATTGTCGAAGCGGTGTTCGCTTGGAATGGCATCGGTGCGCTGACGCAGCAAGCACTAGCTGCGAGCGACTTCCCGGTTGTCCAGGCGCTGGTGGTGTTGATCGCTGCGATGGTGATTATCACGAACTTCCTGGTCGACGTTTTGTATGCAATCATCGACCCCCGGATCCGGTACTGATGTCAGCGAGCAAAGACGGATGACGACCTCGGTCGAGATCGTTCCTGATGGCCCTCAGGCCACCGTCGCACCGTCGAGTAGAAGGATGCCGCCGGCACTAGTGATAAGCGCGGGCGTCGTCCTTTTTCTACTCGTGGTGCTCAGCATCGTCGGACCGAGTCTGCTGGTAAGTCCCAACGCAGAGGATTTATCGCACACACTGCAGCCGCTGTTCTTTATGCACGGAGGAACGACTCGGCACCTTCTCGGCACCGATACGCTTGGGCGAGACCTGTTGTCGCGCAGCGTTAGCGGCCTCCGGGAGTCGCTCCTCGTTTGCGTTCTCGCGTTGGTCATTGGTGGCGTCGTCGGAACAGCTGTCGGGATAGTGGCGGGCTCTGTAAGCGGGCTGGTCGACGATGTGATCATGCGGATCATCGACATTCAGCTTGCGATTCCAGATATCGTGCTGCTGATTTTGGTGGTCACTGTCCTGCGGCCGAGCACCGTGACGGTGACTGGTGTCCTGGCGATTTCCGCATGGATTGTGTTTGCCCGAGTTGCGCGTGTTCAAACGCTCGCGCTCCGCGAGCAGGACATGATCGTTGCCCTGAGGGCGGTCGGAGTCTCCCCAGTCCGGGTTATGGTGCGCCACATGCTGCCAAATATCGCCGGCCCGATGATAGTAATTGCGACTATCCGGCTATCGGGGCTGATTCTCATACAGGCCGGCCTCGGTTATCTAGGACTTGGCCCGCCGCCACCGTCAGCCAACTTGGGAAGCATGATTGCCGATGAGCAAACGTCGTTGATCGCCGGGAGCTGGTGGCCAGTGGTGGTGCCTGCGACGTGCATTGTGTTGGTGATAGCGTGTGTCAATATTATTGGCG
The DNA here is from genome assembly GCA_963805095.1 of uncultured Solirubrobacterales bacterium. Lineage (GTDB taxonomy): Bacteria > Actinomycetota > Thermoleophilia > Solirubrobacterales > Solirubrobacteraceae > Palsa-465. The sequence continues at coordinate 923,725 of CAWDSW010000001.1, read as the reverse complement.
AGTACCTGCGCCACAAGTGGGATCCGCGGGCTGCGCTCGGTGAGTGAGGTTTGTGGTCGCTTCACGGCGAGAGTAAGAATGACTGGTAACGCGTGCTGTGGAATACGGCACCACAATGACGAGCCCAAGGGGTGGTGACGGGTGCGTATCGAACGTATCGTTGCATATAAAGTCGACGTCCCGCTAAAGGACGGCAGTTACGCGTGGTCCGAGGGCAAGGCTGTTGGTTCGTACGACAGTACCGTCCTCAGGATAGACACGGATGAGGGAGTCAGTGGCTGGGCCGAAATATGCCCGCTGGACCGGTTTATTTACCAGCATTACGCGGAAGGTGGCGTACTGGAATCGTAGAAATCGCGCCGCATCTCATCGGCAAAGACCCTCGACAGATTGATCAGATCAATAGAGCGATGGACGGTGCGATCAAGGGCCACCCGTATGCGAAGAGTCCGTTTGATATCGCGTGTTGGGACATACTTGGCAAGGTAAGCGGGCTTCCGGTGTGCGTGCTGCTCGGCGGCAGGTTCGGCGAGCGCTTCTCGGTTTATCACTCCGTTCACAGGGCTCGCCCGAAGAGATGGCGTCGACGATTGCACGGTACCGGGCTGATGGCATCCGAGCCTGGCAACTGAAGGTGGGCGGCGGCGACCCGCTGCCACATAGCGAGGATCCGCGCTGCCGTCGACGCCGCGGAAGGCGACATGATTGTGGCTGATGCAAACACGGGTTGGCTGGCTCATCAGGCGTTGGTGGTGGTTAACGGTGTGGCTGATTAAGCGTCGCCATTGAGCAGCCCTGCCAGACGTACGAAGAGTGCTTGTCTGTGCGGGAGAGAACGAGCCTGCCATTCGTGCTCGAACCAACTTATCGACAGCGTTCAGGCGCTGGTCAGGGCGTGTGCGGACGACGCCATGGATGTCGTGAACATTAAGATGGACAAGGTCGGAGGCTTGTCAACAGGCCCGGCAAATTCGAGACCTGTGCATGAGTCTGGGATCACGGTCACGATCGAGGATATGCCTGGGAACGACATCACGGGCGCAACGATCCTGATCTGGCCACTCGACACCGGAACGCTTCCGGTTTTCGGTGACGTCGTCGTATCTGGAACCTTCTCGAGCACATCGCAGACGGTGGACCGAGTCGTGGTCGAGGACCAGACAGCCGCCGAAAACGAGACACCGGCCTCGGCGTAGAGCCCTACCTGTCGACATCTTCGGCGCGCTGATCGTCAGCGTAGGCATCGACGACCTCTGAGTCGAAGGCGCCCTTGCGATCTGAGTCGACCGTTTGGAGCTCTTTGCTCAGCGAGGTCAGGATTTGGTTGGCACGGCTCACACCGCACACGGCGTCGATATATCCGTATTCAGAACCTCCCCGGCAGATAGAGGCCGGGTTCGACGGTAACCGTTGTCCGCCCTTCCGCGGTTGTTTATGTCGCTTGTACGCCTTGACATGGTCGGGGCTCATGATTTCGAGGCCCACACCGTGGCCGTAGTCCATAGTCGAAGGTCTTCGGCATCTGCATCGCCTGCCGCAATGAAGGTCGCCACGGACTGATGAGTCAATTTGGCGTGCGTTCCCGCCGAGTTTCATCTCTTCGAAGCCCGGCAAACTGGGCTTTCTGCCCTACCGCCATAGGATTCCTCCGTGTTCGTCGATGTGTCCGACGGCGATTGTCTCCGCGTCCGTCTGAGCACATATCCCTGATACAACGCTCCCCAATCAGATAGGCACCAGATCACCGTCAGCGATCACGATATCACTGGCGGTGGATGCGGATACACACTGCCGATCCGGCGGCGATGATTGGGGGAAGCTTGGCTGTTCAGCTCCGCGCCGATGCACTCTCGATCTGGAGGCGAGCGATATGTCCCGCTCGGTACGCCCCGCAATCCGCGGTCGATCACGATCTTGAATGCCTCTCGGCCATCGGGCCGCTGCGACCATCGCCTCCACCTCGGCCGGCTCCTTGACGGCGCGCGAACTTTCAACGAGTCCGCTCGCAGGGACCAGGGTGACGTCCTTTCAGCAGCAACTCGTCGCAGCATCGCGTGTTCGCTGACGGAGGTGTGCGTATCGTCGAAGCCGAGCCGCAGACACCGGCGGGCAGAAGGTCCGGGATCGAGCTCACTAGCTCCTGAGCCGCCAGGTTTGCTCGAAGGTCGGAGAATCTTCTTTTTGCTGGCGTGTGAGCTTCAATGACCACTCTGGGACTGCGGACCAATCGGGCAAGGCCTGGGGGTGTCCGTGCCCGCCGCAGTGACCCGTCACTGTACCGGAGGTTACTGAGTCTGTGACCAGCAGTAGGTCGATCTTGCCTCAGCGAGCTCAGCTACCAGCCGATCACAGCGGTCTGTTACTGTTGGGGGACAGACTGATACTGATCCTACAGCTAAGCGAATGAGTCTGAGTCAGTTCCCCTAGTCGGGATCTGACCAGATTTGGTATGGCACGGAGCCTCTGCTGGACCTCTGGATCGCCCGACCCACGTCTGAGAGGTGGGACAGCCACAAATCAAAGCTTCGGATCGCCACACGACTCGCATGGTCCTGTCGACGGAATCTCCTCGGCTCAGCCCCAAGCTTGAATGGGTGTGTGGCGACGGACTTCCGATCAGCGCCTCTGGCGCGCTTCTGTGAGGATGGAGGCTGGATCGTTCAGGTCGCTGATGATCTCGCAGCGGGTCAACGAGGCGTCTCGTGAGGACCTGGTCAACGAGATGTTTGACGTCTCCACGCTCCAGCAGGCCACGGAAGTATCCGGCCGTGAGCGTCTGCGCAAGCTGTTTCGTAGCGTCCAGCCCTAGGAATCACCAATACTGGCGTACATGACTCCGTCCCGTCCATGACGTGGCCGGATCGGTCCGCTTGGGCCGTTCCTCAGCGGCCCGACTGCCGGCCTTCGGCGGGGTTTAGAGCTTGGCGGTGCAGGCGGCGGACCCGACGCGGACGGTGAGATTTCCCCGGCGGCTGACTTTGGCGCTTTGAAGTAGACGTCGGCGTAGCCGTCGGAGCTGGTGTGGTAGCTGTCGGACCGGCCGGAGGTGTCGGTCACGGTCGCGGTCTGGCCGGGCTGGTTTGAGTGGACGTACACGTCCCAGTCGCCGTAGCGGGCTGAGTAGGAGGCGGTCACGGAGCACTGCGCCCCGCCGCTGCCCTTCGGCGTCGTTGCGTTCTTCTGAAACGGCGTCGCGCCCGCGTAGTCGCGCTCGAACGTCGCCTTGAGCGAGGAGATGATCTTTGGTGAGGTGACGATGATGCCGAGCTCCCGGTTGCGGTCAAGCGATGTCGTCGAGAAGTTCTCGGACTCGACCAGCGCCCGGAGGCCGGAGAGAATCAGTTTCGCGTGGATGTACAAGGACGCGTCGGGGGCGTAGGTGCGGACGTGCACCCCGGCGGCGGTCAGCTCCTGGAACGCAGACTCCCAGTCCGATGAGTAGGTCATGACGACACGGACGTCGACGCCGCGTCTGGGCTGCCTGCTCCAGCGCGTTCTCGACGGCGGTGTCAGCCATCTCTTCGTTGTAGACATCGAGCTCGCCGCGCGCCGAGCTGATTGCCTGAATCTGCGCGTTCTCGGCGCCGGGGCTCCAGACCAGGTCGCCGCTGCCGTGCGCTCGCGACCCGGTCGCCGTCGTTCCAGTCGTTTGCGAACGTGGCCTCGATCGCGCGTACGTCCGCGGGGTTGGTGTCGGCGATCCCGAGGTCGCGGCTTGAGGAGTAGTACTGGGAAGTGAGGTTGAAGGTCAGTATCAGCGCGGTCTGACCGTCGAGGACCACAGTCTTCTGATGGGTGAGAGCGAAATGCTTCGGCGTCCAGCGGACCGGCACCCGGCGGGATTTCAGGTACGCGTACGCCGCCTTGTTCTGGTATGACCCCTCGCCGTAGTAGCCGCTGTTGAGCAGGACCCGGACGTGAACGCCGCGCCGTTCGTCTGCGGCCAGCGCGGCTTCGAACCGCGCGTCCTCAAGCTCATACATGACGACATCGACCGAGCGTTTTGCGTGCTGTACCGCGTCGAGGACGGGGGCGACGCCCTGGTTGGGCTCGGTGATCAGCGACAGCTGCCCGCTCGTCGCCCAGGCGGCGCCGGCGATCGGACGCGCGGAGGCATCGGCCACGACGGCCATGCCTCCGGCAGACCAGGAACGCGCCGACGGAAACGACGGGTGTCAACCGGAACAGAAAACTCAATGCGCGAGCGATTGCCACAGACAGACAGCAGGACGGCGGCGAACTGCGGCAACAGAAGCGTTCTGCCGCCGAGAACGGAACGGATCGGCTTCGGGTCCGCTGTCCGGGTCCCAGGGCTGGCGGCGCTGCTCCCTCGTTCGCCACCTGTCGACGTCGAGCTCAGAGCTCCGGTCGTCCGATCCATGGCGCTTCCGCTGCAGATCTGCGTGAGACGTTCGGCCGCGGCAGATATGTCCCGGCTCGCAGGTCCTGCTCACCACCCTCAACCAGAGGCGCCGCCCCGTCGCTCCACCGCCACGTCTGTCCCGGTCACAGCCGGCCGTTGGCAGATCCGAAGCTGCACCGATCCGTCGTCGCGGCCGGCGGCGCCCCGTGGCGACGCCGACGGAACGATCCACTTCCCGCAATGAGAACTCGCCCTACATCACTGGCCGACGGACCGAGCTCGAGGCCGCGATACACCTCCTCGTTTCCGGTGTGGGTCGGTCCACCGCTGCACGTGGTCCATACCGCGCTCGACCCCATATCGCCATTGCCTCACGAATACGGTTATGCGGCCCGGCGACGCCGCTGATGCGGCGTCCAGACCGGCGCGCCGCGCGACCTGCTAGCTCCAACGCGCTGACCCGGGGTCCAACTTCTTGCCGGGCTTGCCATGGCGCGGCGGGACCGTCCGGTCCTCCGCGGGGGCGATCGGACGTGAGAACCTCGAGACCTCAGCATCCCGCGCCTAAGACGTCATCAACACATCACCGCGACGTACACTGAAGAGCCGCCCGAACTCTGGGCGACGGCCAGAGAAGCGCTGCTGAGACTCAGAACAAGGCGACAGCCGGGTAACACTCTGAACAAATAATGACGATCATAAGAGCTTCGTCGATAGTAGCCATAAAAAGCCAGAGAGATAGATAGACGACCGGAAAAGTCGGCGGCACACGTGAACGGCACGCACGCCCGCGCCGGGCACGCGGGCTTTTGAGTCCTGCACTCGGCTGCGCCAGGCTCCTCACGGGCCGAGACAGACGTTCCGGCTCATCACAAAGTGGAGCGACAGGGGTCCGTCCTCGGGTCGGACGACGAAAAGTCTGCCCCCGGTCTGCCCCTCTACTGCTTCGCGGGCGACGATCTGGATCCGATGCAGTGCTCGATTTGCAGGGATTTCGGGATGCCGGAGGAGGGACTCGAACCCCCGACACGCGGATTATGATTCCGCTGCTCTAACCGACTGAGCTACTCCGGCGGGGGACGGCCAGTTTAGGCCTGAGAAGAAATTATCTGCGTATGTGAGGGCGTCTGGACGCACCTGGGTGCGCCGGTCTCACGGCAGGTCCCACCAGTGCCTGCCCGGCGAGACCGTCTTCCCAGGCACGCCCAGCCACTCGTCAACTCCTGCAACTAATTCCTTCACGACCCCTTATCGTCGGGGTTTATGACCGCTGTTGGGAGGAATACGTGAGCGTCCGTCGCTGCGCCCGGTCATCAAACGTCGTCATAGCCGTTGCCCTGATTGTGGCCGCGCTTGCCCTGAGCGCCTGCGGCTCGAGCGGCGACGCCGCGAGCGCGCGGAGCAGCTCAGCGCTCGCGCCAGGCGCGCTTCACAAGCGGACCCCGGTCACGCTGATCCTCGACTTCATCCCGAACGCGGTGCACGCCGGCATCTACCGCGCGATCGCTGCCGGTTATTACGCCAGGGAGAACATCGACCTGCACGTGATCCAGCCGACCTCGACGTCGGAGACGTTGAAGCTGATCGACGCCGGCCGTGCGCAATTCGGCCTCGCCGACGGGATCGACGTCGCCGAGGAGATCGCGAACGGTCACGACGCCAAGGCGGTCATGGCGATCACGCAGCTGCCGCTCGGCGCCCCGATCGCCCTCGCCAGCGAGCATCTGACCTCCCCGACCCAGCTACAGGGTAAGACGGTCGGCATCACCGGCGTCCCGTCCGACACCGCCGTCCTCGACACCGTCGTCCGCGGTGCCGGCGGCGATCCCGCGAAGATTCACGTCGTCAACGTCGGTTTCAATGGCGCCAAGGCTCTTGTCGCCGGCCGAATCGCCGCGTTTCTCGGTTACTGGCCCGCCGACGGGGTTCAGCTGGCGGTGAACGGACACCCGGTTACGTCGTTCAAGCTCGATCGCTACGGTGGGCCCGCGTATCCGGGCCTGGTTGCGTTCACCAACCGCTCCCTGACGCGCTCCAGCCCCGGACTAGTGCGCGCCTTTGTGGCGGCAACCGTCCACGGCTACGCCGACACCCTGAAGAACCCCCAGCGGAGCCTGCGCGATCTGCTGCGGCTAAATCCCGATCTCCAGCCGCGGCTCGAAAAGGCCTCGCTTGCCGCGTACCTCTCACTGTTCGACGACCACCGGCAGGTCGGGTTCGGGATGCTGCGCCCGAGCAAGCTGGCGGCGTTCTCGGCCTGGCTGGTCGGCCATCGGCTGATCCGCAAGCCGATCCCGCCGTCGCGTTTCGGCACCAACGCGTTCCTGCCCTCCACTCGGTAACCATCTGTGGCGACACAGCGGCCAGCGCCGAACCGGTCGACGCAATCGCCCGCGCCGACCCTGCTGGCCGTCCCGAATGTCTCCGAGGGGTGCGACCACAGCGTCATATCGAACCTCGCCGGGGCGTTCCACACTCGTGACGTCACAGTGCTCGACGTCCATTCCGACCCCGACCACAACCGCACTGTCTACACGCTCGCCGGCCCGCCCAGGGCCCTTATCCAGGCGCTCGTCGCGGGTGCTGCCGAGGTGATCGCGACAGTCGACATCGGCCGCCATGAGGGGGCGCACCCTCGGGTCGGGGCCCTCGACGTCGCGCCGATCGTTCACCTCACGCGTGCCGATCGCGGTGCTGCCTGTGCGGCCGCATTGACGCTCGCCGACCGCCTCGGGAGCGAACTCGACCTCCCAGTTTTCCTCTACGGAGCGCTCACCCAGAACGCGCGCACGCGGGCCGACATCCGCCGGGGCGGATCGGACGGGCTGGCGCTCCGGATCCAGACCGGCGAGGTCAGCGCCGATTTCGGTCCGCGGGCACCACACCCGACCGCCGGCGCCACGATGGTGGCGGCTCGCCAACCACTGGTCGCGTTCAACGTGGAGCTCGCGCCTCCAGCCGACCTCGACACGGCCAAGCGAATTGCGGCATCGATCCGCCAAGGCGGGCCGGAGGGCCTCACTGGAGTCCGGGCGATCGCGGTCAGCCTCACGAGCCGGAGCCACGTGCCGCAGGTGTCGACCAATGTCGAGAACCACCTGGCGACCTCGCTCGCAGACGTCGTCGACGCGATCTCCAGGTACGCCACTCCCGCTCGCGCCGAACTCGTTGGCTTGGCGCCCGCAAGGGCGTTCGACGACTTTCCCAAGGGGCTCGAGGTGACCAATCGACGGACGATCGAAGACGCGCTCGGACGGTCCGTGACAGCGTCTCCGGTTACCGATTAACCACCTAGCCCGTCACCGACCAGAGCCTGTCTCAAGACCCCGGTACGCGTCTGGCGGCGGCGGACCTTCGCGCGGCTTCGTCCTCGGGGTTCGACGTGGCGCTGCCACGCCCTCACCCAGGGAGGGCGGGCCAATTCTTGCCCCGCTCGGTCCGGCGCTCGCCAGTCACGCACCTCGGTCTTGAGACAGGCTCTAAAGTCCCTCTAACGATGGCGCAGACCAAGCGGAAACGGCGGTCCAAGCACCGGGGAAACGCCGCCGGCACGATCGAGGCGCGCGGCCGCACCGGTCGGCCGCCGAGCGCCGCCGAGAAGAAGAAGGAGTCGCGCGAGCAGGCGCGCGACAGGCGGCTCAGCACCCCGCCGACCTGGACCGGGTCGGCCAAGCGGGCGCTACTCGCCGGCCTGTTCATGTTCGTCTTCCTCTACCTGACCGACCACCCCCAGCACGGCAGCCGGATCCTGTCGGCGGTGATCTTCGCCTTGGTCGCGATGGCGCTGTACATACCGGGCGGCTATTACCTGGAGATGCACCTGTACCGCCGTCGGATGGCGAAGAGGGGGGTGTCTCCGAAACCATGATCGATGTCCGGATGTTCACCGTCGGCCCGGTGCAGGAGAACTGCTACTTCGTCAGGCGCCCCGAGGCCACGGTTGCGATCGTGATCGATCCGGGCGATGAGGTCGAGCGGCTGCTGGCCGCCATGGACGCACTGGGGGTCGAAACGGTCGAGGCGATCCTTCTGACACACACCCACTTCGACCACGTCGGCGCAGTCGGACCGCTGGTGCGTGCGACCGGCGCGAAGGTCTACTGCCCGGAGCTCGAGCGCCAGGTTCTTGCGGACATCAACTCCTACCTCATCCCGGGTTTTGGACCGTTCGAAGCCTACGAGGCAGATCACACGGTCGCCGGCGGCGAAACACTGGAGCTCGCGAATCTGACCCTCGACGTCCGGTTCACCCCGGGCCACAGCCCCGGCCACGTTACCTACTCGCTCCGGGACGAGGATGCGATCCTGTCCGGTGATGTCCTCTTCCAGGGCTCGGTTGGGCGTGTCGACCTGCCGGGCGGCGACTGGCCCACACTGCTCGGCTCGATCGAGTCGCTGATCGACGAGTTTCCCGCCGAGACGGCGGTTTACCCCGGCCACATGGGAGTCACCACCCTCGGGAGGGAGCAGGCGACGAATCCCTTCCTGCGCGAGCTCGCGCAGCGGTGAGAGTCGCCATCCTGTCTAAGAGGTTGTCTCTAGACGCTTGCACGCGTCTGGCGGCGGGGCGCGCGAGGCTGCGGTGGCGGTGATCCAGGCGCCGAAGGGGACCTTTGACGTCCTGCCCGCGGACGCCGAGCGCCGGTCGGGGCTCGAGTCACATGCCCGCAAGATCCTTGGGGCGGCCGGCTACCGACGGATCGAGACGCCGGTGTTCGAGTCAACCGAACTGTTCCAGCGCGGAGTGGGGGTGGCGACGGACATCGTCCAGAAGGAGATGTACTCCTTTGACGACGGCGGCGGGCGCTCGCTGACGCTCCGGCCGGAGGGCACCGCTCCGATCTGCCGCGCCTACATCGAGCACGGCATGCACAAGCTCCCGTCTCCCGTGAAGCTCTGGTACCTCTCGTCCTTCTTCCGAGCCGAGGCCCCGCAGCGGGGTCGTTACCGGCAGTTCTGGCAGGTCGGAGCCGAGGCGATCGGTGCCGACGGACCGGAGGTCGACGCCGAGCTGATCATCCTGCTTGCCGAGCTGCTCGAGGTGATGGGTGTCAAGGGCACGAGACTGCGTCTGGCGAGCCTCGGGACCCCGCGGACTCGCGGCGAGTACCGCGAGCGGCTCACCGCGTACCTCCGCGCCAATGCCGAGCGGCTGGCACCGGAGGCTCGCACCCGGATCGAGCTCAACCCGATGCGTGCGTTTGACTCCAGCGACGCCGAAACGCGCGAGGTGATGCAGGAAGCGCCGAAACTGCTGGACGCGCTGGCCCCAGAGGACGCGGAGCACTTCGCCGCCGTTCGCGAGCTGCTCGACACCGCCGGCGTTCCCTACGAGCTCGACGCAACGCTGGTTCGAGGACTCGACTACTACACACGCACGACGTTCGAGTTCACCAGCGATGCACTCGGGGCCCAGTCAGGAGTCGGCGGCGGCGGCCGCTACGACGGCCTGATCGAGCAGCTCGGCGGTCAGCCGACACCCGCCTGCGGCTGGGCCACCGGCGTGGAGCGCATCCTGCTGGCCGGCTCTGAGCAGCCGATCGCGCCCGATCCGGTGGACCTGCTGGTCGCACCGGCGAGTCGCGGCTCCACTGGCTCGAACGCGGTGTCGTTCGAACTCGCCCGTGAGGCCCGTCGGGCTGGACTCGCGGCACAGCTCGAGCTTGCGGGCCGGTCCCTGAAAAGCGCGCTCAGGCACGCCGACCGAATTGGTGCGCGGTACGTCGCCATCGTCGACGACGGCGCCAGCGTCAACCTGCGCGAGATGGCCACCGGAGAGCAGCTGCAGGATCTGGCGATCGCTGCGGTGATCCCCACGATTCTGCGTGGGAGCAGGTTGTCGTGACGATGCGAAAGCCTCGCGCCAACGACTACCGCAACGAGTGGAGCGGCGAGCTGACCGCCGGCCGCGCCGGTGACCAGGTACGGGTCGCCGGCTGGGTGCACCGCCGCCGTGACCACGGCGGGCTGATCTTCATCGATCTGCGCGATCGCTCCGGGCTCCTTCAGCTCGTCTTTCATCCGGAGTCGGCGCCGGCCGCCCACGAGGCGGCCCACGCGCTGCGTTCGGAGGACGTCATCACCGCCTCCGGGAGCATTGCCAGACGCGAGCCTCAGAACGTTAACCCCAACATCCCAACCGGTGAGATCGAGCTCGCCGTGGTCGAGCTCCAGATCCTCGCTGACGCTGACACTCCTCCGTTCCCGATCGACGAGGAAGGTCAGGTCGACGAGACGCTGCGTCTGCGATACCGCCCTCTGGACCTCCGACGGGCACCGATGCAGGAGGCGATCGCGCTGCGGCACAAGGTCGTGCAGACGCTCCGCGAGGTTCTGAATGAACGCGACTTCCTGGAGATCGAGACTCCGTTCCTGACGCGCTCGACGCCGGAGGGCGCCCGCGATTTTCTCGTTCCGGCTCGCATCGCGGGTGGGCGGGGCCCGGGTCATTTCTACGCGCTGCCGCAGTCCCCGCAGCTGTTCAAGCAGCTGCTGATGGTCGGCGGCTTCGAGCGCTACTACCAGATAGTCCGTTGCTTCCGCGACGAGGCATCGCGCGCCGATCGGCTATCCGAGTTCACCCAGCTCGACCTCGAGATGTCGTTCGTCGATGAGGACGACGTCATCGAGGTGATGGAGGCCGTGATGGGCACGGTGTTCGAGCGCACCGGTTTCGACGTGCCGCCGCCACCGTGGTCCCGGATGACGTTTGACGACGCCATCGACCGCTTTGGCGTCGACCGGCCGGACGTGCGCTTCGGGCTCGAGCTGCAGGACCTCGGCGACGTTCTCGGCGACTCCGAGTTCCAGGTATTCGCGACCGCGCTCGCGACGGGCGGCGTTGTTCGGGGCCTCAACGCCGGCGCTCGCGAGCTGCCCCGGTCAGAGCTGGACGCGCTGACCGAACTGGCGAAGCAACACGGAGCCAAGGGGCTCGTGTGGATGTTCGTCCAGGAGGACGGCTCGCTGCGGTCCCCGATCGCGAAGTTCCTGTCCGATGCGGAGGTCGCTGGACTCAAGCGGGCGCTCGACGCGAGCGCCGGGGACTTGTTGTTGATCGTCGCGGATCAGCGGCTGACGGCCGCCGCAGCGCTGAGCGCGCTGCGTCTCGAGCTGTCACGCCGCTTTGAACTCGTCCCCGAAGGCTCGCACGCCGTCCTCTGGGTGGTCGACTTTCCCGCGTTCCTGTGGGACGAGGAGGCCGGGCGGTGGGACGCCGTCCATCACCCGTTCACGGCTCCGAGTGGCAACTGGGACGATCCAGGATCTCTTCGCTCCCGCGCCTATGACCTGGTCCTTGATGGGTCCGAGATCGGCGGCGGCTCGATCCGCATCCACCAGAGCGAGGTCCAGGAGCGCGTGTTCAGGCTCCTCGGGATCAGCGAGGAGGAGGCACGCGAGCGGTTCGGGTTCCTGCTCGACGCACTCCGCTACGGCGCCCCTCCCCATGGCGGGATCGCGATGGGGGTCGATCGGATCGTGGCGCTACTCGGCGGTCGCGACAACATCCGCGAGGTGATCGCCTTCCCGAAGGCCACGAGCGGCGCCGATCCGCTGACCGGAGCGCCGGCTCCGGTGGACGACCTCCAGCTCCGCGAGCTGGGGCTACGCGTTCGAGGTCAGGGGCCCTAACAGCCTGTCTCTAAACCTGTCGTGGAGGGCGGCACCCCCGCCGCCCTCCACTGACAGGTCGCCCCCGGCCCTGGTGCCCCCGGCCCTGGTGCCCCCGGTGCCCCCGCCCGTGGGGCGCCCAGGTCAATGACCCTCCATGCCAACTCTGTCGCTCTGCCGTCCCGAACCGCATCGGCGTCTCCAGCCGCTCGGTCAAGTGACAATCCCTCGTTCGTCTCCGTTGCATCGCGCTCGACCTCAACCCAACGGCAACGGTGGCCGTACCGTGTTGAGGAATCGAGCGTCGGTGAGGGCAACCGTGCCCGACCGGTAGAGCTTCACGACTCGCCGGGTCTTTACGTCCCGCAGCGCGTACATCCCCCAACTGTCGAGGCTCGTCGGCGGCTCAACTGTGTAGCGTGGAATGTCCGGAGCCGAGTCTGTCGGCCGAGCGGGGCTGCTTTCCAACGTCAAGTTCATGTGCATGGCAGGCATTCTTCAACGCAGCCTTTGCAGTTACTTTGCAGCGGGTATCGTTCCGTGACCTTGAGGTGATCTCTCCGGCGACTTCACAGGCATGGCGCGTGACCCTGTGCGGCGGTCTGAGCGTCGCAAGGCGGGGCGAGTTGGTCGACCTGAAGGCGGTGGCGCGGCAGGGACGATTGGTTCTCAGCTTCCTGCTGGTCAACCGAGCCCGGAGCGCCGCCCGCGACCAACTGATCGATTTGCTCTGGCCGGGTACCCCGCCAAGCGCTCCTGAAGCTGCCCTGAGCGCGGTGATCGCGCGGCTGCGGCGCGCGCTCGGCAGCTCGACGATCGTCGCGAACCAGGCCGAGATATCGCTCGATCTCGGCGCCGGAGTCTGGATCGACGTAGATGCCGCGGCCGCGGCCGTGGCCTCGGCGGACACGGCGCGAGAGCTCGGCGATCGCTCGCGCGTGATCCAGAAGGCGCAAGAGGCGGTTGATCTCCTGGAGGCGCGCCTCCTCCCCGAATTCGACGGACCCTGGGTCGAGCAACGGCGCGACCAACTCGACGCGTTGCGAGTCGAGGCGCTCGAGCTGATCGCCGACGCGGGGCTTAGCGAGGGCGGGTTCGATCTCCGGGCAGCCGAACGCGCAGCGACAGAACTGATCCAGCACGCGCCGCTGCGGGAGGTGGGGTACGGCCTTCTGATGCGCTCTCACGCGGCGCGCGGGCACACGGCCGAAGCGACGCTGGTCTTCGACGATCTGCGTTCGCGTTTGTTGGACGAGCTTGGAACCCCGCCGTCTCGAGCATTGATCGCGCTCAACGACCGCTTGCTCAGACAGGAAGAGCTGAACTTGGACGCCGCCAACCGCCAGACGAGCGCAATCCCGGCCAGGCTTGCGGTGGCCGTCATCCAGCAACTGGTGGACCGCCGGTCGGAGGCCGAGCTGCTCCGCAGACGCTGGGACGAGGGCTCCGGGATCGTCTTCGTGGGAGGCGAGCCGGGGATCGGCAAGACGCTCCTCGCCGCGCACGCTGCTCTCTACGCGGCCGATCGGGGCGGCACCATCCTGTACGGCGGCTGCGAGCCGACCCTCAGGGCTCCGTACGAGCCGTTCGCGGAGCTGATCGGTTGGTACATCGAGCAACGCGGGCAGTCCGCGCTGCTCACCTGCAGCTCCGCGGAGCTGCAGCAGCTGATGCGGCTGGTGCCGAGTCTCGCCGAGGGTGGGGTGGATCACGACGCAGCCGCCGGCGATCGCCAGCAGCTGTTCGACGCGGTCACCGCGGTTTTGCGTGCCGCGGCACGGGAGCGACCCCTGCTGATCGTGGTCGATGACGTCCACTGGGCGGACGCATCGACGCTGTTGATGCTCCGGCATATCGCCGATGTGCTGGTCGACCAGCCCGTCGTTCTGGTGGTCACGTACCGCCGGGCCGAGCCTGGGACCGCCGCGACGGTCGCTCTGGCCGCCGATTTGGCACGCGAACAGCGGCCGGTCGACCGGCTCGAACTGGTCGGCCTCGATCCGCAGGACACGGCGTCGCTGCTCCGCGCGACGCTGCTGGCCGAGGCCGGCCCGGCGTTCGCACGCGAGTTGTGCGAGCTCACCGGCGGCAATCCATTTCTGATCGGCGAGGCCGCCCGCGCGGTCGACGCCAGGTCCGCCAAGGGAGCTCCGACGGTCGCGGACGTCCGTGCGCTCGGGGTCACCTCGCCGGCTCGGGAAATGATCCTCGCGCGGGTCCGCGACTTCGACCAGGAGTCCCGGGATCTGCTCACGGTGGCAGCGGTGGCTGGAGGCGAGATCGACGTGAAGCTGCTCGACGGAATCGTGCCGCAGGCCCGCAATGGCCGTGACGGCCGCCTCGCGGAGCTCGTCGGCGCCGACTTGATGTTTGAGCTGCCCGGCCGGCAGTCCTTCCGGATCACCCACGAGCTGCTGCGCGATGCGCTCTACGCTGAGCTCGACCCGGCGTGGCGAACCGAATTGCACGCACGGATCGGGAGCTATCTGCTGCAGCGCGGTGATACTGAACCCGCCGAGCTCGCTTGGCACTTCTTCGAGGCGCGGTCGCTCGTCGGCGCGGCGCCCGCGGTTGAGCACCTGCGAGGTGCAGCTCGCCGCGCGACCCTCGCATCAGCTCACGAAGAGGCGATCGCCCACTTCTCGCAGGCCCTGATCGCACTCGACACCGCCGACGCACCGAGCGATCGCGATCGCGATCGCTGCATCGTCGCGCTCGAGCTCGCGGATGCACTCGAGCGGACGCACGACATCTCATCCGCGCGGGCGCGCTACCTCGAGGCTGCTCGACTGGCTCAGCGCCTCGACGACGCGGACCTGCTCGCGCGGGCGGCCTGCGGCTTTGGCAGATGGGGTCGGTACGGGGTCGTCGACCAGACCGCCATCGACCTCCTCGAGCGATCCGTAGAGGCGCTGCCGGCGGGGCGGCCGGCGATGCGTGCGCTCGTACTCGCGCGACTGGCGGTGCGTCTTGACCCCGTCGATTCCCAGGATCGCCGCGATGCCCTCCACCGGGAGGCGCTGGCGGCAGCCCGCTCGGTCGGGGACCCCGAGACCTTGCGCGAGGTCCTGTCCGCGGGGACACACGTGCTCGGCCGCCCGGTAGCCGTGCCGGCGCGGCTTGCGCTGGCGCAGGAGGCGGTCGCGCTGGAGCGCGACGGAGGCGATCGGGTCCGGCGTGCGTGGGCAGAGCTCGCATGCGTCGTGTCGCTGCTCGAACTGGGCCGAATACCCGAAGCGCAGGACGCGCTGAGCAGCTTCTCGACAATCGTCGACGACCTTCGCCAGCCGTTCTTCTCGTGGCAGCGCGATGTGGTGTCAGCAACGTTCGCAGTGCTCGATGGTCGGCTTGACGATGCGGCCGAGCTGGTTGGCACAGCGCGGGTGATTGAGGCCGAGCACGACCCGGGAGCCGTTGAGACCTGGGCCGCGCAGACGCTGATGCTCGCCAGGGCACGCGGTCACTTCGAGGATGCCGATTACGAGGCGATCAGCCGAGCGGCCGAGCGCCACGCCAAGCTCCCGATGTGGCGGGCGATGCTGGCGCGGGCGGAGGCAGGCCTTGGCGATCTGGCCCAGGCACGTCGCAACGTCGAGCGTTGTCTGGCGGCCGCGTGGCCCCCCACCGTGGAATGGCTCCCGACGGCGACGATCCTTGCGGAGACGGCCGGAGCGCTCGGCGACTCGGAGCGAGTTGCCGAGCTACGGCAGCTGATCGAGCCGTTTGCGGGGCGAATCACGGTGATCCAGGCCGCCTGGGCGACCTGGGGACCCGTGTCCGAGTTCCTCTGAGCGCCCGTCCCTGGGGGACACCCCTGGGGGTCCGCCGGATTCGGCCACGTGGCCAATCCGCCACCCCCAAGCGGTCAGCCGCCCGGATGCCACATGATGAACGGACTGTTGGTTGCCTTGGCGTGACCCACCAGCTCATGCAGCGGCGCCAGTGCCGCCGCATTGTTCGCCCCTTCATTCTGAATGAAACCGTCGGCGGCATCCACAAACGCCTGCAGGGCAGGGTGGACCTGCTGCTGATACTTGTCCTTCAGATCCGGCGGCAATTCATTCGGCATTTTCGCCCCCTGTGTGGAAGTCCGATCGTCAGGGACGGTACTCGAACGTCGGCCCGGCGTGCCGCTGGCGCGCACGGCGAAAATGGAGCGCAGCGCCGTCGGCGGGCACGGAGCTCACCATCGCCGCCGCCTGAACGCTGAGCGAGTGCATCAGCCCGATCGCCGGGGTGAGCTGGCCGGGGCTGCCGTCGATCGCACGGTGCAGGCACTGGAGCAGACCTGTGTATGTGCGATTGAAAGTCTCACAGGCCGCCCGCGCGGGCGACCCGGGCGTGTAGTCATCGAGCCGTGGATCGATCGGCACATTCCAGACGCCTAATGGATCGAACGGGATCTTGCCGGTGACGATCTGCTCGAAGCGGTAGTAATGCGCTAGCTGCCCCTCGTCATCGCGCGCACGGTTGGTTCCTTCGCCCTGGTCGATTATGAGCTCCAGGGCTCTGAGCGCGCTCTCCTTGTCCGTCACCTCGATCGGCACGGGGGTGGCCGCGCGTGGCTCGGATCGATCAACTCGCCACGGCCACACGAGCTGGCGGGTTCGGTCGGCGACGAAGGCCGCCTCGGGGAGCTCGCGGATCGCGTCGATGATGTCGCCGTAGAAGCGACCGATCGTCATCGCATCGGGGTCCTCGCGGCTTGGCTCCTCGATCTCCATGAACACGTTCTTTACGACGTCCTTCGAGAACGGACGAAGCCCGACATCCAGATCTTCGGCGATCAGGTCCGGCAGCGGATTCGGGTACGCGGTCACGAACTGCGCGTCGGGCCCATCGGGGCGGGCGCCGAGCGCTGCCAGGACATTCGCGGCGAGGACCATGTGCGCCATCTCCTCGGTTACGACCGATCTGATCACGTCGGCCGCGACTCGGTTCACGGGCTTCAGGGAGTACAGCGCGTACAGGTACGGAGGTATCGTCGCGTGCTCGAGCCTGATTGCCGTTCTGAGAGCCTCGTGGACGCCGTCGAGGGTCGTGAGATCGGGAAGGATCGGATCTGCCCGTATGTACATCAGCGCGCGCGCTTGGGTCCGGAGGCCCCGGTGTCACGCGGTCGCGCGTTCCGGCGGAAGCCCAGGGCCGCGGTCTTGCCATCCGCGGGAGGCGCCGTGGATCCGGACCGCCCCGGTTCGCCGGGGGCGGGGAGACGATCGCGGCCGATCCCGACACGCGGACGGCCGCCCTCGTCCAGATCGCCGAGCCAGCGCAGGATCGCCGCGCGCTTGGCGGGAGAGAGGTCGCGGCTGACAGGCATCGAGTTGGGGTCCGATGGCGGGAGCGCGAACGCGAACATCAGCAGCTCGCGATTCGCGCACACCTCGTCGTAGCTCGAGAGGTCGACGACGGCATCCATCACCGGGTAGATGCGCCTATAGCTGCTGAAGATCGGCTCGACCGTCGCGTACCAGGTCGGTGGCTCCGGCGGCTCGAAACGATCCCAGACGAGCACGCTGATGAACTCGCACGGGTTGAGCGCCTCGTCGACCGACAGTGATTGCTCGAGCACCGGGCGCAGCCCGAACACCTGCCCGTCGATGGCCCCCCGCTGACCACCGGGGTCGGCGGCTCGCACGGTCAGCCGCGCGATCCCATCGGCGCCCGTCGTGAGGTGCCGGTCGTAGTCGAGCGCATCGGGCGGATAGGCGACCGGGGGCCACCCCGAGCCGGACCAGGCCTCGCCGGACGGGCCCTGGAGCTGTCCTGGATCCGCGTAGACGATCACCGACACCCCAGCCAGTGGTGCGCCGAACCGGGTCGCGTAGACATTCACATATTCGACCTCGCCGGGCTCCATCCGGTACACGAACCGGTCGGCCCTGACGTGGTTTCCCCCGAGTGGTTCGGAGACCTGCCATTTCGGCGCGCTGGTCTGCCCTTTGCCCGCGACCGGGGGCGCGACCAGCTCGAGCCGCTCGCCGAGCACCTGGTCGATCTGCTCGCTCGCCAACGGATTTTCACTGGGGTCGGGTACGACCACGATCCCGGCGGTGCTCAAATACCAAGTCGCGTCGCCGACAGGGACGTCACCCAGGTCCGTGTACTGAGATCCCGAATCCTGGCCCGGCGGACTCGACCGCAGGCGGAAGACCTGTGGAACCGTCTCGCCGTCGACGGTTGGCGCGCTCGGCAATGCGTTGCCCAGATCGATGTACACCCTGCGGCTTTGCTCGTCCACGACGGCGGGGCACGAGTTGAGCCGCTGGAGCGGCTTGAACATCGGCCCTGCGCCGGGTGTCGCTCTCGCCACCAGATGCCGGCCGAGCACGAAGTGCCGAGGCTCTCCGGGGTACCCGGGACCGATCGTTCCGACGATCCGCCCGGTCATGAAATCCGGGCTGCGCCGGTGCGTGTCGAATCGATCGACGTTGAACTTGATCGACAGCTGATCGTGGCCTTCCACGGCGGCCCTGAGCTCAGTGAGCACCTGCGAGGAGTTCAGATCGTCCCACTGCAGGCCGCCGATCACCGACTGATAGGCGGCGGACAGGCTGGCGTCCCCGTGAGCCGTGCCATCCCGCTGCCACAGATCGCTCATCGCGGCAGGTGCGACCACGCCTCGGAGCGCCATGTGACCATCGCCGTCGAGAAGCCGGATCTCGAGTCCCCAAATTTCGGAGACCAACTGCTGCTGTGGGTCGAGGTCGACGATCTTCGCGCTCACCTGTTGGTCGGCGTCGGCCACGCGATATCGGGCTATGGGATCGTCGGGCGACTCCTGGCCGTTCCCGAGAAATGCCCCGCTGACGTTGCAATCGAGGAGCCGCCAGGTCGAATCGCCTGCAGGATTGAACCCCTGGTTCGGGCCCCCCTCGACCTGACCGAAGTTGGCAGGATCGTTGTTCACCGTCGACGGCGACGCGCGGAAGCGTCCGGCGAAGTGGATTCGCAGCGGCCCGAGATAGCTCATGCGTCCTCGACACTAAAGGTCCTATCCCGATAGTGGTGCACGCCCGGCTGCGACATATGACCGTCGCGATACTTCGTCCTCGGGTCGACGTGGCGCTGCCACGCCTTCACCCAGGGGGGCGGGTCAGATTCCTTGTCTCGCTCGGCCTCTGCCGCCCCGGTCGCACGCCCCTAACGGGCTAGCACCTAACCTAGACCTCCGGAGATGGACCCCGAGGTATTCGAACACCACCTGACCTCGCCCCAGGGGCGGGGACACAGACCGAGCGGCGCCTTCACCGTCACCGCCGAGGGTGGCGTGTGCGGCGACACGGTCACCTTCTCGTTGGCCTGTGACGGCCAGCGCATCACCGACGCCGGCTTCGACGCCGAGGGCTGCGGCGCGACGACGGCCGCCGCCAGCGCCGCGGTGAGCTTGGTCGCCGGCGCGCCGCTGCTGGATGCCGCCCGCGTCGGGACGAAGACGATCGCCGCCGAGCTCGGCGGGCTCAGCCCCGGCAAGCTCCACGCCGCCGAGGTGGCATGCGACGGACTGCATCGAGCGTTGGGAACTGCCGCCGCCGCCGCCGGCGGGCTGGCAGGTCCCGAGCAGCGGACCCTCGTCGCCATGTCCGGCGGGGTCGACAGCGCCGTCGCGGCGCTCCTCTGCGCCCGTCACGGCGAGACGGTCGCGGTCACGCTCGAGCTGTGGGCCGACCACGAGAACGACGCCGAACGCAGTTGCTGCTCGGCGTCAGCCGTCTCACAGGCGCGCGCTCTCGGGCACTCGCTCGGGCTCCCGCACTTCACGCTTGACCTCCGCGACCGCTTCCGGGCCGGGGTCGTCGAGCCGTTCATTGCCGCTTACCGGGCCGGTGAGACGCCAAACCCCTGCGTGGGGTGCAACGGGCACGTCCGGCTCGACGCGATGCTCGAGCTGGCCGACCGGCTCGGGTGCGCGACCCTCGCGACCGGCCACTACGCCCGAGTCGACCGCGACGGACCGACGCCGCTATTACGCGCGGCCGCGGATGCCGGCAAGGATCAGACCTACATGCTCGCAGCACTGTCGCCGCAGTCGCTGGCGCGGATGCGGTTTCCGCTCGGTGATCACACGAAGCCCCGCGTTCGCGCGATCGCCGCCGCGGCGGGCCTTTCAGTCGCGAGCAAGCTCGACAGCCAGGACCTTTGCTTCCTCGCCGGCACGACCCGCGCGCGCTTCTTCGAACGCCATGGCGGCGCTGCTCCCCGCCCCGGCGAGACCATCGGTCCGGACGGCGCCGTTCTCGGAACTCATCCCGGCCACGAGCTGTTCACTGTCGGACAGCGCCGTGGGCTTGGGGGACGAGTCCCTGGGTCCGGCGAACCGCTCTACGTGTTGGCGAAGGACGCCGCGTCGAACCGGCTCGCGGTCGGGCCCCGCGAAAGCCTGTTGACCCACCGCGTCCTCCTCCGAGGCGCGCGACTCCACCTCGACGGCGACCGCGTCAACCGGATCAGGCTCCGCTACCGATCCGAGGCGCTGACGGGGCATCTCACGGGCACGGCCGCG
The DNA here is from genome assembly GCA_963805095.1 of uncultured Solirubrobacterales bacterium. GTDB lineage: Bacteria > Actinomycetota > Thermoleophilia > Solirubrobacterales > Solirubrobacteraceae > Palsa-465. The sequence continues at coordinate 903,248 of CAWDSW010000001.1, read as the reverse complement.
CCCGGGCGGCACCGCGAGCTGACGGTCGAGCTGGATAGCGCGATCGCGGGCGCGGCCCCCGGTCAGCTCGCCTGCCTGATGGACGGTGATCTGATCGTCGGTTGGGGCACGATCGCCGCGAGTAAGCCGGTCACCGCCGCTTGAGGATCGTTAACGCGGAAGCGCCGGCACAGAGAGGAGGACTGTACCGGCGCGCGCCGCGGAGGAGGCAAGGACGTTCGGAGGAGGAGAAAGATCCTTGCTAGCAACGGATCGGCTCCGGGCGACGAGGACTTGAGCCTGGTGCCACCCGAGCTCGAACATCCGTCCACAGCCGTGTTGGGCGGCGAGCCACCGTGGGGGGTATCCCTCAGGGTCAGGGCGTGCATACACTCCCACCTGCCATGCCGATGAGCTCCGATCAGATCCGCCGCACCTTCACCTCCTTCTTCGAGGATCGCGGCCACCTGCGTCTGCCGTCGGCCTCCCTGATCCCGGCCGAGCTCGATCCATCGGCGTTGTTCACCGTCGCGGGGATGCATCCGCTCAAGGACTACTTCTCGGGCGCGGAGAAGCCTCCGCGAAACCGTGCCACCAGCTGCCAGACGACGTTCCGTACGCCCGACATCGAGATCATCGGCACGACCACGCGACACCTCACGTTCTTCGAGATGCTCGGGAACTTCTCGTTCGGCGACTACTTCAAGCGCGAGGCCATTGCTTTCGCCTGGGACCTCAGCCGGGAGGGGTTTGGACTTCCCGCCGATGACATCTGGATCACCGTCTTCGGCGGCGACGACGAACTCGGCATCGGCCCCGACAACGACGCGATCGAGGCGTGGCTGGCGGTCGGCGTCCCCCGCGAGCGAATCGTCGAGTGCGCGCGTTCTGAGAACTTCTGGCAGGTCGGCCCGATCGGGCCCTGCGGCCCGTGCTCCGAGCTCTATCTGGACCGCGGCCTGGAATTCGGCAAACCCGACGACCTGCCGGGTGGCGATAACGAGCGCTTCCTGGAGTACTGGAACCTCGTGTTCATGCAGTTCGACCAGAACCCCGAAAACATCCTCAAACCCCTGCCCGCCAAGAACATCGACACCGGCCTCGGCCTGAACCGGATGGCCGCGATCAAGCAGGGGAAGGAGACGGTGTTTGAGACCGACCAGTTCGCCCCGTTGATCGAGCTCGGCGAACAGCTCTCCGGCCGTCGCTACGGCGAGGAATACGGGACCGATCGCGCGCTGCGGGTGCTGGCCGACCACAGCCGGGCGGTGACCTTCCTGATCGCCGATGGCGTCGTTCCGTCCAACGAGGACCGCGGCTACGTGCTGCGCCGGGTGATGCGGCGGGCGATCCTGCAGGGCCGGCAGACGCTGCAGCTGGAGCCAGGGTTCCTGCGCCGCTACCAGGACGTGGTCACCGAACTGATGGGTCACGAGTACCCGCAGCTGCTCGAGCAGCGAGAGGCCGTCCGCAAATGGCTCGCTTCCGAGGAGGAGGGCTTTGGACGGACCCTCGAGCAGGGCTCGAGGCTGCTCGACCAGCTGATCGCCCAGGCCCAGGCGGACGGGGACGAGGGAATCTCGGCAGCAGATGCCTTCGCGCTGCATGACACCCACGGGTTCCCATTCGATCTGACGCTCGAGCTCGTCGCCGAACACGGCCTCGGCGTCGACGAGCAGGGGTTCGAGGCGCTGATGGAGGATCAGCGCCGGCGCGCGCGGGCCAGTGGCGGCCGCGGTCTCGGCGGCGCCGAGGTGCGCGAGCGTGCGGTCGCGCTGTCCGGCGAGGCCGGCTTTCAGACCGAGTTCCAGGGCTATCAGACGACCGCGCTGGAGACGACGGTCGGCGCGTTGGCGCGGGATGGCGATCGCTTCCTCGTCAAGTTGCTCGAGTCGCCGTTCTACGCGACCGGCGGTGGCCAGGTCGCGGACAGCGGCTCGATCGAGTGCGAGGACGGGGACTGTCTTGTCCGGGTCGACGACGTGCTCCGGCTCGGGGCCGACCAGGTTCTCGCGGTCGTTCCCGAACACGGTTCGCTGCGCGAGGGAGAGCGGGTTCGTGCCCGCGTCGACCGCGATGCCCGGCACGCGACCGAGTGCAACCACACCGCCACCCACCTGCTGCACGCGGCGCTGCGATCCCGGCTCGGTAGCCACGTCCGCCAGGCGGGCTCCTACGTCGGCCCGGACAAGCTCCGGTTCGACTTCACGCACGGCGGCGCGATGACCGCCGAGGAGCTGAGAGACGTCGAGGACACCGTCAACCGCTGGGTCCTGGCGGCGCAGCCGGTCCGGGCGCTGACGACGACACTCGAGGAGGCGCGCTCGCTCGGGGCGATGGCGCTGTTCGGCGAGAAGTACGGCGAGATCGTCCGAATGGTCGAGGTCGGGGATGGATCGTTCTCGCGCGAGCTGTGCGGCGGTACGCACGTCCGCTCGACCGCCGAGATCGGGGTCTTCAAGATCTCGAGCGAGACCTCGAGCGCCGCCAACGTGCGGAGGATCGAAGCGCTGAGCGGTCCTGTCGCGGTCGGGCTCTTTCGGGAGCACGACCGCGCCTTGACGATGGCTGGCCATTCGCTGCGGGTCCCCCCTGAGGATGTTCCGACGGCCGTCGAGGAATTGAGTAGCCGGGCCCGGGAACTCGAGCGCACGGCCAAGCAGGGCGGCGGGGGAGCCGGGAACGGCGCCGTCGCGGTCGAGGAGCTTTTGACCTTCGCCCGCGAGGTAGCCGGCGCACAGGTGCTGGCGAGGGCGGTCGAGGGGGTCGCCGGCCAGGAACTGCTCGACCTCGCCGATCGCCTGAGGGCTCGCCTCGGTGACGCCGCGATCGTGCTCGGCAGCGCCGGCGCCGAGAAGGTGGACCTTGTCGCCTCGGTTTCGCCGGCGCTGGTGGAGCGCGGGGTGAGGGCCTCAGACGTTGTTCGTGCCGCGGCTGCGGAGGTCGGCGGCGGCGGCGGTGGTCGCGACACTGCGGCTCGGGCGGGCGGCCGTGACGTCGCCCGGCTGCCGGAGGCGATCGACGCCGGGCGGGCCGCGATCGAAGCCGTCCTGGAGTCGTGAGCCGCGGTTCCACCGTCCCGCTCGCTTGAAAGACTGATCTAGTGTCGTGGAGGACCCGATAGTGCGAGTGCTTGCGCTCGACTACGGCAGCGCTCGTTGCGGATGCGCGGTCAGCGACCCGACCGGCATCCTGGCGACGCCGCTGGAGGCGGTGCTCGCACCGAGCTCCAAACGGGGCCTGCAACGGATCGCGGAGCTCGTCGAGGAGCTTGAGGTCGAGCGCGTCCTCGTCGGGTTGCCGCTGAGCCTGGCCGGGGGGGACTCGGCCCAGACGCTGGCCTCCCGAGAGTTCGCCGAGACGCTTGGGCGCCGGCTGCCGGTGCCGGTCGAGCTCTACGACGAGCGCTTCACCACGCGGATCGCGCAGCTGCATGGGTCCGGACCTGCCCGCCCACGGGCGGGCGAGGACTCGCGAGCGGCCGCCCACCTGCTCTCGAGCTGGCTCGACAGCCGCTCCACCGGAGGCATCGATCGTGCCTGAGCCGCTGCTGATGTCCGGCAGACGGGTACCGAGGCGGCGGCGGCGCGTTTTTCTGCTGCGCCGACTGCTCCTCGTGGCCCTGCTGGTGCTGCTCGGGCTCCTGATCTGGTTTCTGGTCGAGTTGTTCCAGCCCTTTCACGGTTCGGGAGAGGGCCATGTCAGGGTCCTGATCCCGAAGTCAGCGAGCGTCAATCAGGTGGCGGACATCCTCTCGCACGACGACGTGATCGACTCGAGCTTCTTCTTCAAGCTCCGTGTCACGCTTGCAGGTGACCAGCACAAGCTGTTCGCCGGGGGATACGACCTAAAGCACGGGATGAGCTACGGAGGCGTGCTCAAGATTCTGTCGACGCCGCCCCCGCCTCGCCCCGTCACCAACGTGACGATTCTTCCGGGCCGCTCGCGCCGCCAACTCGACAAGCTGCTCCGCTCCCAGGACGTGCGCGGCAGCTACCTGCGTTCGACGATCCGCTCGAAGGATTTCGATCCAACTCACTACGGCGCCCCGAGGAACACCCCGTCGCTCGAGGGCTTCCTGTTCCCGGATACCTATCAGCTGTACAAGCCGCTCAGCATCCCGGCCCTGGTCGCCGACCAGCTGACCAACTTCAAGCAGCACTTCGCGAAGGTCAACGTCAACTATGCGAGGTCGAAGCACCTGACGCCGTACGACGTCCTGATCATCGGCTCGCTGGTCCAGGGGGAATCGCGGCTGCCGCGCGACGGTCCCAAGGTCGCATCGGTCATCTACAACCGCCTACGCGACAACATGGAGCTCGGGATGGACTCGACCGTGGCCTACGCGACCGGCAACTACACCGACAATTTCACCGTCCGTCAGTTGAACTCGCCGTCACCCTGGAATACGTACAACCACCGGGGCCTGCCGCCGACGCCGATCAACAGCCCGTCGATGCAATCGATCGAGGCGGCGGCCCACCCGGCTCGCACCAACTACCTCTACTTCGTCAACAAGGTGTGCGGCAACGGCGCGCTTGCGTTCACGCACAGCTATCAGACATTCCTGAGGCTGTCAGCCGACTGGCGAACTGCAGTGGCCAGGGCCGAGCGGCGCCACCGCTCGGCCCAGTACTGCTGAGGCCCCTAAGTCGCGATGAGGCTGGGTGTCGCAGGCTGGCCGGTCGACCACAGTCGCTCGCCGGCGATCCAGAACGCCGCCCTCGCCGAGTCCGGTCTCGCCGAGGACTGGCGCTATCAGCTGCTGCCGATCCCGCCGGAACTGTTCGATGAAACGGTGCCGGCGCTGCCGGAAGCGGGCTTCCGCGGCATCAACGTGACGATCCCGCACAAGCAGGCCGCGCTCGCGCTCGCCACCGAGGCGAGCGCGAGCGCGGGCGCGATCGGCGCCGCCAATCTCCTGCTGTTCGAAGGCGATGGGCAGATTCGCGCCGACAACACCGACGCCCCGGCACTCTGCGGCGCGCTCGGCGCAGTCCAGGCGGTGCGCGGAGCCACCGTGCTCGTGCTCGGCGCCGGTGGCAGTGCCCGGGCTGCCGTCTGGTCACTGATCGATGCGGGTGCGCGCGAGGTGCGCGTTTGGAACCGGACGCCGGAACGCGCCCAGGCGCTCGCCGACGAGCTCGGCGCCGTCGCGGTGCACGCGGCCGGAGCAGCCGATGTGCTCGTCAACTGCACCTCGGTCGGCCTCGATCCTGGCGACGGCGGGTTCGGCGCGCTTCCGCTCGGCCCCAGCGATCTCGCCGGCTACCGAGTCGTCGTCGACTTCGTCTACCGGGCCGACCCCGCCGGCACGCCGCTCCTGACCGCCGCCCGCGCCGCCGGCGTCCCGGCGATAGACGGGCTCGAACTGCTCGTCCGGCAGGGCGCGCTCAGCTTCGAGCAGTTCACCGGGATGCCGGCGCCGGTCGAGGTGATGCGCCGAGCCGCGCGGCTCGATTAGAGAGCCCGCGGCTATCCTCGCCCGGATGAGTTCAGGACGCAAGCCCGACGCCGAGGATCGCAGCACGTGCACGCCGTGTCGTGGGACCGGCGTGCTGATCTCCGGCAAGGGAGGCGAACCGCACCAGGTGACCTGCCCGTGGTGCGGCGGAGACGGTCGATTTCACTCCGGCCGGGACGCGCAGGCGGCGGGGCCCGCCGACCGCCAGGCGCAGGACGCAAACGGATGACGCTGAAGTTGATCACCGCCGGGGAGTCGCACGGTCCCGGGCTCACGTGTGTGATCGAGGGACTCCCGGCCGGTCTGGTACTCGACCGCGATGCGATCGATCGCGACCTCGCACGCCGACAACTCGGACACGGCCGCGGAGGCCGGATGAAGATCGAGAAGGACCGAGCGGAGGTGACCGGTGGGGTCCGGCACGGCCGTACGCTCGGCGGGCCGATCGCGCTCACGGTCCGAAATCGCGACTTCGCCAACTGGGAGGAGCGGATGAATCCGTGGCCGGTCGAGGCCGAGGTCGCCGAGGTGCATCTGCCGCGCCCCGGCCACGCGGACCTCGTCGGCACGGAGAAGTACGGGCTGACCGACGTCCGCGACATCCTCGAGCGGGCGAGCGCCCGCGAAACTGCCGCCAGGGTCGCGGGCGGCGCGGTTGCCAAGGAGTTCCTGCGGGCACTCGGGGTCGAGGTGTTCTCGCACGTCCTGCAGATCACGTCGGTGACGGCGCCGCGGCGCGAGGATCTCACTCCCGCGGACTTTGCCCACGTCGATGAATCCCCGGTCCGCTGCCTGGACGAGGCGGCCAGCCGCGCGATGGTCGCCGAGATCAACGCGCTCCGGAAGGAGAACGAGTCGCTCGGTGGAGTGTTCGAGGTTCGCGCATTCGGGCTGGTGCCTGGCCTCGGCTCACACGTCTCCTGGGAGGAGCGGCTCGACGGCCGCCTGGCGATGGCGATCATCTCGATCCAGGCGCTCAAGGCGGTCGCGATCGGCGACGGCTACGAGGTCGCGGGGCTGCCCGGCTCAAAGGCCCACGATGAGATCTTCTACTCCGAGGAGCGCGGCTTCTACCGCGAGACCAACCGCGCCGGCGGGATCGAAGGAGGGATGACGACCGGCGATCCGCTGGTCGTCCGCGGCTCGATGAAGCCGCTGCCGACGCTGACCAAGCCGTTGCGCTCGGTGGACATCGCCACCCACGAGCCGGCCGAGGCGCTGCGCGAGCGGACCGATTCCTGCACGGTTCCGGCGGCCGGTGTCGTCGCAGAGGCAATGGTGGCCTTCGTGCTGGCCGACGCCTACCGGCGCAAGTTCGGCGGCGATCACATCGACGACGTGAAGACCGCTGTCGCCGCGTATGAGCGGCGGATCGCCTGGCGACGCCGATGAGCGACGGCGACCCGACGGCGGCGCAATTGACGAGCGCCGCCGGAGCGTCCGCAGAGCGCAAGATCGTGCTGGTTGGCTTCATGGGGGCCGGCAAGACGACTGCCGCCAGAGCGCTCGGTCCCGGTGCCCTCGACGTCGATGAGGTGATCGAGGAGCGGCTCGGTCTGCGTGTCCAGGACCTGTTCGCCCGAGACGGTGAGGCTGCGTTCCGCGAGATCGAGGAGCGGGTGACGCTTGAGTTGCTCTCCGACCCGTCGGTGCGTGTGGTCGCGCTCGGCGGCGGCGCGCTCGGCTCTGACCGCGTCAGGGAGGCCGTCGGCGAAGCCACTGTCGTCTGGCTCGACGTGGAGGTCGATGAGGCCTGGCGGCGAATCGCGGACGGCGGCGGGACCCGGCCCCTGGCCTCCGATCCGGTCAGGTTCGAGCAGCTTCACGCGCATCGTGTGCCCCTTTACGAGCAGTTCGCCGACGTGATCGTCCCCGCGTCGCGCTCGCGTGCGCTCGGCAGCGTGCTGAGCATGCTCGAGGGGGTGCCGGCAGATGGCGTCCGGGTGATCTGGGCGAGCAACCACTCGGCCGACTATCCGGTCTACATCGGGGAAGGCCTCGTTACCGAGCAGCGGTTCTGGCCGCAGAGCGTTGCAGGCCGCCGGGTGCTGGTCAGCGACTACAACGCCGGACGCCACTATGACGACGCGTTCGAACCGCTCCTCGGGAGCATCCGGATCATGCCCGGCGAGCAGTCCAAGACGGTCGCCCATGCCGAGATCGTTTGGACCGAGATGGTGCGCCACGGCACCACCAGGACCGACGTCGTCGTCGCGCTCGGCGGCGGTGTCGTCGGCGACCTTGCCGGCTTCTGCGCCGCGACGTTCCAGCGCGGGGTCCGGTTTGTCCAGGTCCCGACGACCGTCGTCGCCCAGGTCGACTCGGCGTACGGCGGCAAGACCGGCGTCGACCTCGCGGAGGCCAAGAATTACGTCGGCGCCTTCCACCAGCCGGCCGCGGTCATCGTCGACCCTGAAACGCTGCGGACGCTGCCTCCGGCTGAGCTGGCAGCCGGCTACGCCGAGGTGGTCAAGACCGGCCTGCTCGTCGGCGGTCAACTCTGGGAGCAGCTACGCGCGGGCGACGGCCCGACCGACCCGTCCGTGATCGCTCGCTGCGCCCTGGCGAAGCTGCGGATCGTCGCCCAGGACGAGCTGGACACCGGCGTTCGCCAGCTGCTCAACCTCGGGCATACGATCGGACACGCGATCGAGACGGCCTCGGGCTACGCGCGCTATCGCCACGGCGAGGCGGTCGGCCTCGGGCTGCTGGCGGAGCTGCGGCTGTCCGGGGCCGAAACGCTGCGCGACGAGGTGCTGGAGATGCTCGCTGCCCACGGGCTGCCGACGACGCTCGAGGATGTCGACGTCGAAGCCGTGATCTTCGCCACCGCGCGCGACAAGAAGCGCGTCGGTGAGGGCCCGGTGCCGTTCGTGCTCTGTCCCGAGCCGGGGCGCCCGCTGATCGGCCAGACGGTTCCGCCCGCGGAGCTGCGCGCGGCGATCAGGGAGTTGATCGCGTGAGCCGTCCCCGGGTGGAGGTGATGCACGGGGTGAACCTGGATCAGCTCGGCCGCCGCAACCCAGAGCACTACGGAGGCCTCGATTTCGCCGAGCTGCAGCGCCGGATCGGCGGCTGGGCGGACGAGCTGGAGGTGAGCGTCAGCTTTTTTCAGACCAATCACGAAGGCGCATTCGTCGAGCGTCTGCACGGGCTCGACGGCAGGGCCGACGGGCTCATCCTCAACCCCGGCGCCTGGACGCATTACTCGTATGCGATCCGTGACGCGTTGGAGCTGGCGGCGCTGCCGACGGTGGAGGTGCACCTGTCCGACGTCGACTCGCGTGAGCAGTGGCGGCGGATCTCGGTGATCACGGATCTGTGCGTCGGTCGTGTCAAGGGCCAGGGGCCGGACGGGTACCGGCAGGCGCTTTTGCTTCTGCGCGGCGAGCTGGCAGGATCAGGGTGATGAGCACCAAGAACCCGTCCACGACCGACCGCGTGGACCGCCTGCTGGCCGAGCTACCCGGCGCCGATGTTGAGCTGCTGTTGGTCACGGATCTGACGAACGTCCGCTACCTGACCGGCTACAGCGGCTCCAACGGGTTGGCGCTGCTCGGAGAACAGCTGCGCGTGTTCGTGACCGACTTTCGCTATGTCGAGCAGGCGGCGGAGGAGGTCGACCCGAGCTTCGAGCAGATCCACGCCGTCCAGGATCTGATCGATTCGCTCCCTGACGTCCTGCCGGAGGGTGAGATCCAGCTCGGCTTCGACGACGCGCACACCTCCGTGAAGGCTCACGCGCGGCTGCGCGAGCTGTTGCCCTACCACGTCGATCTGGTTGGGGCGAGCGGCCTTGTCGAGCGTCTGCGGGTGGCCAAGGAACCGCTCGAGGTGGAGCTGATGGCCGAAGCCACCCGGATCGCCGACGACGCGTTCACCGCGCTGCTCGAGTCCGGGTTACGCGGACGTACCGAGCGCGAACTGGCGCTCGCGCTCGAGGTCGAGATGCGCCGACGGGGCGCGGACGGGCCGAGCTTCCCCTCGATCGTCGCCGCAGGGGCGCATGGCGCGCTCCCGCACGCGCAACCTCGCGAGGTGGCGCTCGCCGACGGCGACCTGGTCGTGATCGACTGGGGCGCGGTGTATCAGGGGTACTGCTCGGATTGCACCCGGACAGTCGCGGTGGGGCGCGTGGGCGAGGAGGCTCGCGAGGTCTACGACCTGCTGCTGCGGGCCCAACTCACCGGGCTCGAGGCCGTCGAGGTCGGCGGCGACGGACGTGAGATCGACGCGACCGTGCGCGAGATCATCGCGTCCGCCGGCCATGGCGAGCACTTCGGCCACGGGCTCGGGCACGGAGTCGGCCTCGAGATTCACGAGGCGCCGACGCTGTCGAAGCGCTCAACCGACACGCTGCAGGACAGCACCGTCGTGACCGTCGAACCCGGCGTCTATCTGCCGGGCAAATTTGGGATCAGGATCGAGGATCTGATCGTTGTTCAGGAGGGGGCCAATCGAATCCTGACCTCGCTGAGCAAGGAGCTCCAGGTCTTCGACTGACGCGCCCCGGCGTGCGATCTGACGGTCCGGTGCGCCGCCGACTCCAAGCGGTCGGCCCTCTACACTGATCAGCCGCATGATCTCGACGAACCAATTTCGCAACGGCTCGCACATCGACGTCGAGGGGACGATCTTCAAGATTGTCGAGTTCCAGCATGTCAAGCCCGGTAAGGGCGGCGCGTTCGTGCGCACGAAGCTGCGCCGCGCCAGCGACGGAAACGTGATCGACCGAACCTTCCGTGCGGGCGAGAAGTTCCGTCCGGTCCGCACCGAGGTGCGGACGATGCAATTCCTTTACAAGGACGGCAACGACGCGCACTTCATGGATGCCGAGACCTACGAGCAGCTCACGATCCCCGAGACGACGCTCGCCGAGCCGCTTCGTTGGATGCGTGAGTCCGAGCAGGTCGAGGTGCTCTACATCGACGATCAGCCCGCCGACGTGCAGCTGCCGAGCGCGATCGACCTGGCCGTCACCGAGACCGAGCCGGGCCTGCGAGGCGACACCGCTTCGGGCGGCGGAACGAAGCCGGCAGTGCTCGAGACAGGTGCCCGCATCCACGTCCCGCTGTTCGTCAACATCGGCGACAGGGTGCGGGTCGACACGCGCTCGGGCGAGTACGTCTCGCGTGCGTGAGCTACTCGTGTGCTCGAGTGCTTGTGGCGCGCGCTCGAACTGACGCTGGTCGCTGGGCCTTCTCGTGAGCACTAGAACCCAGCAGCGCCGCGAGGCGATCTGGGCGCTCTACCAGAGCGACTTGCTAGGGCGGTCTCTGGAGGAGAGCTTCCCACGTGACACGCACCGCTTCACGCGGGCATTGGCGACCGGAGTCACCGAGCACCAGGAAGAGCTCGACGCACTGATCTCCCGCTACTCGAGCGGCTGGTCGCTGGGCCGGATCGCGCCCCTTGAGCGCTCGATCCTGCGGGTCGCCCTGTTGGAGCTGACCCATCCCGACGAAGTGCCGGGCGAGCGACCGATTCCGCCAGAGGGCGCGATCGACGAGGCAGTCGAGACCGCCAAGAAGTTCTGCGGGGCCGACGCACCCGGCTTCGTCAACGGAATCCTGGCCTCGGCGCTGCGCGACCGTCAGGCCGCCAGCTGAGAGCTGGCCGACCCGGACGAGTGCCGGCGCCGCGTCCGGAGCCGTCGGCGACCACAACTTCTCACACCTGCGCCGGCGATTGGCGGTTCTCGCCGTTTGCGACCTCCAGCGCACGTTTTTGAGAGAACCCCTTCTGGGCGAGGCTCGTGCGGGAAGTTTTGGTCGTCGGATGGCAGGGGAGGGGGTCGCTTGGATGGCGAAGGCCGCGGTCGCTGGAATGGCGGACGGCGAGGCGGGCGACCATAACTCGGCAAGCGCGCGTCCCCCGCAGGTGGGTTGCGGCCGCGCCGTCGCTGAGCGACCGTTTGCCGGAAACCCAGATCCCAACTGCGGTCGCTTGCGGAGTTAACGTCGAACTCGGGGTCGAACTCGGGGTCCTACGCGGGTGAGACCCGCCGGATCACCGGGCGTCCCCCGCCGGATCACCGGGCGTGCCCCGCCGGATCACCGGGCGTCCCCCGCCGGATCACCGGGCGTCCCCCGCCGGATCACCGGGCGTCCCCTTGCCGATCCCACCGGCATCGGCCCCGGGATCGGGAACGTCGCCAGAGTCCACGAGCACCCCGGACACACCCTCATTCCGTCAGGACCTCTTCACTCCGGAGTCACGGCTGGCCGTAGTAGGCCCCCGGCCCGTGCTTGCGCTCGAAGTGCTTGCGGCGTACCGCCTCCTCGAGCGGGCCCGCGCCCGGGGCGATCTGCTCGGTCAGCACCGCGATCCGCGCGACCTCCTCGAGCGTCACCGCATTTTCGACCGCTTTGGCCACGTCGGAGCCCCAACAGAACGGCGCGTGCCCACGGACGAGCGCGCAGGGAAGCTCGGCCGGACCCAGCCCCGAGATCCGCTCGATCAGGACGGCTCCAGTCTCGGCCTCGTAGTTGCCGGCGACCTCGGCGTCGCTCAGTTGCCGGGTCAGCGGAATCGGATGGGCGCAGAGGTCGGCGTGGGTTGTACCGAGCAACGGGATCTCGCGCTGTGCCTGGGCCCAGGCTGTGGCCCAGGTCGAATGCGTGTGGACGACCCCGCCGATTTCGTCGAACGCCCGGTAGAGAGCCAGGTGAGTGGGCGCGTCCGTCGAAGGTCGCCCCGAGCCCTCGACGATGTTGCCGTTGAGGTCGAGCACGACCATGTCGGCGGCGGTCAGCACGTCGTAGGCGACGCCGCTCGGCTTGATCGCGACGACGCCCGCCTCGCGGTCAAGCGCGCTGGCATTTCCCCAGGTGAGCGTCACCAGACCGTGTCTCGGTAGCGCCAGGTTCGCCACCAGCGCCTCCTCCCGGAGCGCGGCGAACGTCGCCGTGGTCATCCGTCGCTCCTGTCGGGCGAGATCTGCGCTCGGATCCGCTTCAGCTGGTGCAACAGGTCGCGCCGGTCGCGCCCCAGCAGCTCGTACAGATCGCGGTAGACGGCGTAGACACGATCGTGGACCTCGGTCGCCGCCGGGTTCGGGGCGTAGCTGGTCCCGCTGAGCGCACCGGTGGCGGCGATCGCCTCGGCGATGTCGGCGAAGGCGCCGGCGGCGACGGCGCCGAACAGCGCCGCTCCGCGCGCCGGGATCTCGGCCGAACGCGGGACGTCGACCTGTCGCGAGCTGGTGTCGGCGATCAGCTGCATCAGCAGCGGGCTCTTCTGCGCGATCCCACCGCAGGCGACGATCCGCTCCACCGCGAGGCCGTTCTCTTCGAAGTTCTCAATGATGCGGCGGTTCCCGAACGCGATCGACTCCAACAGGGCTCGGTAGACCTCGGCGGGCGTGCTCTGCAGCGTCAGGCCGAAGATCGTGCCGGTCAGGTCGGCGTCGGCGAGAATCGTGCGGTTGCCGTTCCACCAGTCGAGCGCGACGAGCCCGGTCTCGCCGGGCGCGAGGCTGGCGGCCGCCGCTTCGAGGTCGTCGAAGGCGCCGGCCTGCGGGCGCAGGGTGTCGACGAACCACCCCAGCATGTCGCCGACGGCGGCCTGGCCCGCCTCGTAGCCGTAGAGGCCCGGGAGGATCCCGTCGCGGGCCACGCCGGTGATCCCCTCGAGGAGGATCTCGTCCGGGTGGACGAGCATGTCGCAGATCGAGGTCCCGACCACCATCACGTAGATCCCGGGTCGCTCCACTCCGGCGCCCGGCAGCGACACGAACGAGTCGACATTTCCGACCGCGACAGCGACCGACGGCGAGAGCCCGAGTCGACCGGCCAGATCCGGCCTGATCGTCCCCGCGCTCGTGCTGAGCGGCGCGAACTCGGTGCCGAGCTTCTCCCCTGGGCGGTTGAAACCCGGGTAGGCCGCCTCAAAGTAGTCGACCGACGGGAGACCGTCGTCCGGGGACCACATCGCCTTGTAGGCGGCGGTGCAGGTCTGGCGGGTCAGCTCCCCGGTCATCCACCAGACGATCCAGTCGGTTGCCTCGACGAACGTCGAGGCGGCGTCATAGACGTCGCGATCCTCGAGCCATAGCTCGATCAGCTTTGGGAAATACCACTCGGAGGAGATCCGTCCCCCGTATCGCTGCAGGAACGGCTCCTGTCGTGCGAGCGCGACTTCGTTGAGCCGGTCAGCGACCGGCTGCGCCGCGTGGTGCTTCCACAGCTTCGCCCACGCGTGCGGATGTCCGCGCCAGCGCTCGAGCGAGGACAGCGGCACTCCATCGGCGGTGGTCGGGAGGACGGTGCACGACGTGAAGTCGACGCCGAGTCCGACGACGTTGCCGGCGTCGACACCCGCATGGGTCAGGGCGTCCGGGACCCCGGTCTCGATCACCGACGCCCAATCGCCCGGATCCTGTAGCGCCCAGTCTCCGGGCAGGGGCTCGCCCGTCGACGGCAGCTCGCGGTCGATCACTCCGCTCGCGTAGGGGACCACGCTGACCGCCAGCTCCGCGCCGGTGCCCAGATCGAGTACCAGGACCCGACCCGACTCGGTGCCGAAATCGACCCCGATCGCGCAGTTGCGCACGCTCATCGGCCAGCGACCGACCGACTCAACCCGTGGGGGAGCTGTCTGATCCGGACGGGGAGCCGCCAGGATCGCCCGCGGAGCCGCCCGGATCGGACGGGGAGCCGCCAGGATCGCCCGCGGATCCGCCAGGATCGGCCGCGGATCCGCCAGGATCGCCCGCGGAGCCGCCCGGATCGGCCGCGGAGCCGTCCGGATCGGCCGGCGATACGCCCGGATCGGCTGCAGCACCGTCCGGATCGGCCGGCGAGCCGTTTGTGGCCTGGAAGTGCGACGAGTCCTCGGCAATCGCCGCCTGGCGCGCTCGGCGGTACTCCTCGACGACGATCTCGTTGAGCTCGTCGATCGACGTCTCGGCCGTCGGCCTGTCGAACGAGATCACCCCGTCCTGGATCAGACTGACCCGGTCGCACGCGGCGAACACGTGCGTGTAGTTGTGGAGGATCATGATGATCGAGACGTTGCCCTCCTGCTTGAGTCGCGCGATCAGGTCGAGGATCAGCGCGCCCTCCTTGGCTCCCATCGCCGCCAACGGCTCGTCGAGCAGGATGATGTCGGCGTCTCCCGAGACGGTCCGCGCGACCGCGATCGCCTGTCGCTGTCCGCCGGACAGCCGCGCCACGGGCGCGTCGATCCGCGGGATGTTGATGCCGATCTCGTCGAGCGCCTTGCGCGTCTCCCGGCGCATCAAGAACGTGTTGACGAACGGGAGCGGCCACCGGATCGGCTCGCGGTGCAGGAACATGTTCTGGTAGACGGTCAGCTGGTCGATCAGCGCCAGGTCCTGGTAGACCGTGTCGACCCCGTGGTCCCGGGCGTCGTGGACGCTCTTTGGCTCGTAGCTCGAGCCCTTCAGCCACATCGTCCCGCTGTCCTGCTTCTGGAAGCCGCTGATGATCTTCAGCAGCGTCGACTTGCCGGCGCCGTTGTCGCCAAGCAGCGCGAGGACTTCGCTCTTGCGGAGATGCAGGTTGACGTCGCGCAGCGCGGTGATCGGTCCGAAGCGCTTGGCCATGTGCTCGACGCGCAGAACGTCGTCGGGCGCCGACGACGGCCCGACGATCTGCTCGCCGGCGAAGGCCTGCTCAGGCACGTCCCGCCCTCACACGTACCCGTCGGACGACCACGTTGATCGTCATCGCGATGATGACGGCTATCCCGAGCCACAGATACAGATACGTCGACGGGACGCTCTTGATCGTCAGGCCGTCCTCGAGGACGCCGATGAACAGTGCGCCGATCAGGGCGCCGATCACCGTCCCTTCGCCGCCGGTCATCAGCGTGCCCCCGATGATCACCGCGGCGACGGCGTACAGCAGGAACTGATTCGAGCCCGAGGGGTCGGGCGTGATCGTCGTCGTCCGCACGCCCTCGAGGATCCCGGCGAACCCGGCGGTGATCGCGCAAAGCACGAAGTTCCGGACCAGCACCAGCCGCGTGTTGATCCCCGCCTCGGCCGCGCCGAGCCGATTCCCGCCCGACGCGACCGTATAGATGCCCGATCGGGTGTAGGACAGCACCGCTTGCAGGACCACCGCGATCCCGACCGCCCAGATCAGCTCGGAGTACGTGCCCTCGCCGAAGATCGTGGCGAACGTGGTGGTGCCGATCGTCGTGGTGCCGGGCATCGCGATCTGCTCGGAGTGGGACAGGATCAGGGTCAGGCCGTCTAAGAAGAACAGCATCGCGAGCGTGGCCACGAACGACGCGATTCCGACGTAGGCGACGAAGAAGCCGTTGGCGATGCCGACCACGCCGGCGATGCCGAGCGACAGGATCATGCTCAGCACCAGCGGGACTCCGGCGTCGTTCAGCTTCCAGAGCACGAAGGGAATGAACAGATAGGACGCCCCGATCGACAGGTCGATCTCGCCGAGCGTCATCACGAACACCTGCCCGGCCGCCATGATCGCGAGGAAGCAGACGTACGGCAGCAGCGACTTGAAGTTGCTGTAGGTGAAGTAGTTGCTGGTCGTCGCCGCGAAGTAGATGATCGTGATCACGGTGACCACGATGATGCTGCCCTCGCGCAGCATCAGGAACCGGCGCAGCAGCTCCATCGGCATGCTGCCGGCACCCCGGCTGCGTGTCGGGCCCGGCTGCGTGCCGACCGAGCCCGACTCAGACGCGACTGCCATGCGCGGAACCCTAGCCTGTCGAGCGGCGGGGTTTCAAACGGCCGCTAGTGGCTGGACGCCTTCTGGACGCCCGGCTGGGTGCTGGTGCCTTCGAAGCGACTCTTCGTCGAGCTGTACGGCGTTACCGTCGTCTTGTCGAGGAACTTCAGACCGGTGTCGGTCTCGGCGATCCCGCTCAGGCCCTGCGAGGCGTTGTACATGTACAGCTGCAGGATCGGCAGGAAGCCCTGCAGGTAGGGCTGCTGGTCGATCGTGAACGCGATGTAGCCCGCGTGCAGCAATTGCTCGGTGATCGGCGTCAGGTCATAGCCGCCGCCGACCCAGCCCTTGGCCTTCAATCCCTGCTTCTGGATCGTCTGAGCGACGCCCTGGGTGCTGCCGGCGTCGACCGCGAACATCCCCTTTGCAGTCGGGTGGCCGGTTGCCCACGAGTTGATCACGGTCAGCTCGGCCGGGACAGCGGCGCCGGTGGCAACGACGTCGTAGCTGATGTTCGAGTGGCTCTTCAGCGTGTCGCGGGCGCCGTCGATTCGGGGCTGGATGTTGGCCGCCCCCGGCGTTGCGATGAACAGGGCGATGTGGCCCCCGTTCGGGAGCAGATCGACGATGTGCTGTCCCATCTGCTGGCCGGAGACGAACAGGTCCTGGCCGATGTAGGAGAGCCGCCCGGTCTGCGGTTCGTCGGCGTTGTAGGCGACGACCGGGATGTTTGCGTTGAGCGCAGCCTGGACTGGCTTGTTGAACGCGGTCGGGTTGATCAGGGTGGTCGCGATCCCGTTTGCCTTGGCGCTAACAGCGCTGTTGATCGAGTTGACCATGTCGGAGACGTTGCTGGTCGACGAGCCCGTCCAGGTGTACGAGCAGCCGAGGAGCTTGCAGGCGTCGGCGGCGCCGTTCTGGGTCGGTGTGAAGAAAACGTTGGTCGTGACGTGGTTGACCATCACGAAGTGGTACTTCTCGTTGACCCCGAAGATCGCGGCCGCGGAGCTACCCGAGGAGCCGCTGGCACTACCGGGCTTGCTCGAGCCGCCGCAGGCCTCGAGCGCAGCCGCCGCTAGCCCGGCCGCAGCGCCGGTCAGGGCGGTGCGGCGCGTGAGCCGACCGGCCTTCTTCATCGGCGAGTCATCCACCTTGCGCTCGTCCCATTCGAGCCGCTCCACCGCATCGCCGAGGATGTCGTTCTCTGACATCGGGAATACCTCGCTCCCTGGTTCGCCGCTTAACTGCTGGTCTGCTACCAGTTTGTATCTGGATTTCGTCCTCGACGGTACTGAGCCCCGGGGGAGGTCTTCAGAAAATGCGAGACTCTCTCCGCAATTAGCGCGCGTTAAACCACCTAACTTCAACGGAGGAAGCCTACAAAATGAAGACAAGCCTTGGAATCTGGGCGTTCGGTCCAATGGTCACCCGATTCGTGCCGGTCGGCTACCAGCCGGACCATAGCTACACGCACGAGCCGGTGGACGCGAAGGTGGTGCGCGCGATCGAAGGGCTCGGCGAGTTGATCGATGGCTACGAGTTCCATTACCCGGACGAACTGTCGCCCGACAACCTCGACGCAGTGCGGGCGGCCCTCGGCCCGGACCACGACATCTACGCGATCGCCACGGGCCTCCACCTGCATCCCGAGTTCGCCCGCGGCGGGCTCGTCAACCCCGACCCGGCGATCCGCGAGCAGGCGAGGGAGATGACTCGGGGAGCCGCGGATTTTGCCGGCTCACTGGGCGCCAACCTGATCATCTGGCCCGGTGGCGAGGGCTACAACTATCCGTTTCAGACGCCGTATGCGGATTCGTGGCGCTGGCTGATCGAGGGAATCGGCGAGGCCGCCGAGATCTGTGCGCGCTACGACGTCAAGCTGTTTCTCGAGCACAAGAACTCAGAGCCGGCGATGAAGATCATGATGCGGAACATCGGCATGTGCCTGCACGTGATCCACAAGCTCCGTGCCCGCGGGTTCGACAACGTTCAGGTCAACATGGACTGGCAGCACCTGATCATGAACGGCGAGCACCTGCCCGAGTACGCGGCGCTGCTGCACTCCGAGGGCCTGCTCGGTCACATGCACGGTAACTCCGGCTGGGGAACCTTTGACGACGACAACATGGTCGGCACAACCGCGTTCATGGAAACGGTCGAGTTGGCGCTTGAGATGCGCCGCGCCGGCTATGGCGAGCACGGCGAGCGGCTCGGCTTCGACCTGTATCCGTACACAGAGGACCAGGTCGGCGCCGTGCGGCGCTCGCTCCTGCAGTGGAATTTCATCGACTCGGTCGCGGCGAAGATCGACGAACCCGCGCTCCGGGAGGCGCAGCAGCACAAGGACGCGGTCCGGGCATATGAGCTCGTCTACGCGGCGCTCGGCGCATGAGCCCTGCCGGGACCGGGGGCGGGGGGGCGCTGATCGGCCTCGATGTCGGCACGACCTCGGTCAAGGGGCTGGCGATTGACCCGGTCGGAGGCGTGCTGGCGAGCGCCGAGGCGTCCTACCCGCTGTCGACGCCGCGTCCCGGATGGGCAGAGCAGGATCCCGAGGAGTGGTGGCGCGCCACCGGCGACGTGCTCCGGACGCTCACGGCGCAAGCCGGCCCGGCAGACTGCATCGGCCTCAGTGGACAGATGCACGGGCTCGTCGCGCTCGGGAGCCGCGATCAGGTGCTGCGACCCGCGATTCTCTGGAACGATCAGCGGACCGGCGTCGAGTCGGGCGAGATCGAGGCGGTGGTCGGGCTCGAGCCGCTGGTGGCGTTGACCGGAAACCGGGCGCTGCCGGGCTTCACTGCGCCCAAGCTTTTGTGGATGCGGCGTCACGAGCCGGATCTGTACGCTCGGATCGAGCGGATCTGTCTGCCGAAGGACTACGTACGGCTGCGTCTCTGCAGCGAGTGGGCGACCGATGTCTCGGACGCCTCCGGGACTGTCCTGCTCGACGTTGCCCGGCGGCGCTGGAGTGAACCGGTGCTCGAACAGCTTGAGATCGACCCCTCGATCCTCCCACCGGTCCTCGAGAGCCCCGAGTGCAGCGGCGAGACGGCCGCCGGTGTGCCCGTCGCCGCGGGAGCCGGCGATCAGGCCGCCGGCGCGGTCGGCGTCGGGGTCGCGAGCGTCGGTCCGGCGTCGGTCGTGGTCGGCACCTCTGGGGTCGTGTTCGCTGCGCTCGAGCGTTATGCCAGCGATGCCCGCGGTCGCGTCCACGCTTTCTGCCACGCGATCCCCGGCACCTGGCACGCGATGGGCGTGATGCTGTCGGCGGCCGGGGCCCTGCAATGGCTGCACGACGTCACTGATCCCGCACTCTCGTTCGACGAGCTGACGGCCGAGGCGGAGCGGTGGGACCCCGGCGCTGAGGGCCTGACGTTCCTGCCGTATCTGGCGGGCGAGCGGACTCCCCATCCCGATCCGGACGCCCGTGGGGCGTTCGCGGGGTTGAGCCTTCGCCACGATCGCGGCGCGTTGGTCCGGGCGGTGCTGGAAGGGGTGGCCTTCGGTCTGCGCGACGGGCTCGACCTGGTCGGCGAGCTCGGTGGCGCGATCAGCTCAGGCCGCGTGTCCGGCGGCGGCGCCCGCAGCAACCTGTGGCTCACGATCATCGCCTCGGTCCTCGAGCTACCGCTGGAACGGGTCAGGGTCGACGCAGGCGCGGCGTTTGGCGCAGCGCTCCTCGGCGGTGTCGCCGCCGGGATCTGGCCCGACGTTCCGGCAGCGGTCGCGGCGACGGTGCAGACGACCGAACGGATCGAGCCGAACCCGGAGTGGGTCGGGCGCTACCGCGAGTTGCGTCAGCGCTACCTGGCGATGTATCCGGCCCTGCGGGACCTTCCGCAAAGCGCTTAGGTGAGCAGCTGGGCGCCCGGGCCCGGGGCGACTTCGATCGCGTCCGGTGGCGGCGATGCGGCGGGCGGCAGCAGTCCGAGCACGTGCCCGCCGAAGCCGCCGCCGACGAGCCGCGCCCCGATCGCGCCCGCCGCCAGCAGCCTCGTGACGGCTCGCTCGACCGCGTCGGTTGAGACCTCGTAGTCGTCACGCAGGCTCGCGTGCGAGGCGCTCAGCAGCGCTCCGAGCAGCTCCAGGTCGCCGGCCTCGAGTGCGTTCACCGCCGCCAGCACCCGCGCGTTCTCGGTGAGGACGTGGCGGGCGCGGCGACGGATCGGCTCCGCGAGCCTGGGAAGGTCCTGGAGCCGGGCTTCGCGCAACGAGGCGATTCCGAGCGCCGCGCAGGCGTCGGCGCACTCCTGACGCCGGCGGTTGTAGCCCGACGCGGCGTTGGCGTGGCGCTCCCCGGAGTCGAGCGTGACCAGCCGGTGCCCGCCGAGCACGAGCGGCAGCGACCTGAGTTCGAACGAGCGGAAGTCGATCAGGACAGCGTGTTCGGCTCGGCCGAACAGCGACGCGATCTGGTCGAGCAGTCCGCTCTGGGTGCCGACCCAGTGGTGCTCGATCCGCTGGCAGATGCGCGCCAGCTCGAGCCGCTCCGGCGGCTCGGCGTCGGACAGTGCGAACAACGCCAGACAGAGCGACACCGCGAGCGCGGCCGAGGACGATAGGCCGCTGCCCTGGGGGACATCACCGGTGATCGCGAGCCGCGCTCCGCCGATCGGCAGCCCGGCAGCTTGCAGCTCGGCGACGGCGCCACGCACAAACGCGCGCCAGCCGTCGGTCGGCCTGGTCCCATCCACGGGCTCCCAACCGCCGGCCACCCGCCAACCACCATCGGCGAGCTCGAAAGCGTCTTCCTCACCGAGGTCGAGCGCCTGCGCCTCGATCCGCGGCTCGCCGATCGATGTGCCGGTGACACGAACGCCGAGGGTTACCGCGAACGGCAGCGCCAGGCCGTCGTTGTAGTCGGTGTGCTCGCCGATCAGGTTGACCCGTCCGGGAGCGAATGCGAGCACTCGCCGGGTCAAGTGTGGAGGTGGGCGACTGGAACGGTCAAGCTCGAGTAGCTTCGCAGGCACATGATCGAGTGGGGTCTTCTGTCGACGGCGAACATCAACGGCCCGGTGCTCGGTGGCATCGCGCAGGTCGAAGACGCGCGGGCCATGGCGGTCGCCAGCCGTGACCTCGAACGCGCGCGTGCCTACGCGGCCGAGCACGGGATTGAGCGGGCGTACGGCTCCTACGAGGCGCTGCTGGCAGATCCGGACATCGATGCGGTCTACATCTCGCTGCCCAACTCGATGCACCACGAGTGGACGACCAGGGCGCTCGAGGCAGGCAAGCACGTCCTCTGCGAGAAGCCCTACAGCCGCAATCCGGCCGATGTCGAGCAGGCATTCGAACTTGCCGCCGCGCGCGGGCTTGTGCTGATGGAGGCGTTCATGTACCGCCATAACCCGCAGACGCGCCGGCTCGCTGAGCTGGTAGGCACCGGGGCGCTCGGCCGGCTGCGTCTGATCCGCTCGTCGTTCCGCTTCGCCGTCACCGCGGATAACGTCCGGATGCGCCGCGACCTCGACGGCGGCGCATTGATGGACGTTGGCTGCTACTGCATCAGTTGCGCGCGGCTGCTCGCGGGCGAACCCGAGCGGGCCCACGCCGAGCAGGTGCTCGGCGGCGACGGGGTCGACATCGTGTTCGCCGGCGAGCTGCGCTTCGCGGGCGACGTGATCGCGTCCTTCGATTGCGGCATCGTGCTTCCCCATCACGACGCCCTGGAGGTCGTGGGCGACGAGGCATCGCTGTACGTCGCCGACCCCTGGCACGCGCGCGAGCCACGGATCGAGCTGTGCCGTCGCGATGGCTCCATTGAGGTGGTCGCCGAGGAAGCGGTCAACGCCTACGCACTGGAGGTCGAGAACTTCGGTGCTGCGATTCTCGGAGAGGCAGAGCCGCTGCTCGGACGCGATGATGCGCTCGGCCAGTCCCGGGCGCTCGAGGCGCTGTACGCCGCCGCCGAAGCCGGCCGGTCGGTAAGCCTCTAGGACTCCGTCCGGCCCTCGGACGATCCGAGAGCCGCCACGGCCTCATCGACGGCCGGGAAGAAGTGGTTCTCTCCGATCCGCTCGGCGATGCCGGCCCGGCGGAGTTCCTCATGCAGCGTTCTGCCGGCGCGCGCGATCGCGAATCTGATCCCGGTGTCACTGAGCTGATCTAGCACGTCCGAGAGCGCCCGGACGCCGGTGTAGTCGATGTCGTTCAGGCCGAGCGCGTCGAGCACGACGAGCCGGGGCGGGCCGCCCAGCGATCGCCCCAGCGCGGCGCGCAACTGCGCCTCGAAATGAACCGCGTTGGCGTACCACAGCGGCGTTGCGAACAGGACGACGAGGACGCCGGGGACCTGCTCGGCAGCTTCCGCGATCGACAACGGCACCCAGCTCGTGGTTCCCGAGATTCGGCCCAGCACGTGCAGCTGCGGCCGAGCGGTGCGCCGCGTCCGGTCCAGGATCGCCAGGCCAACCGCGACCACGATCCCCTGCTCGACTCCGACAAGTGCGACCGTCAGCAGCGTGACGATCGCGAGTGCCAGCTCCAATAGATCGAAATGGGCGATAGCGACGAGCCGGCGGATGTTGAAGAGCCGGGTCGCGACGAAGATGAGCACCCCCGCGAGGGCGGCGAGCGGCACGTAACGGAGGATCCCGGCGACCGGGATCAGCGCCACGACCGCGGCCGCGGCCAGCAACGAGGCGACCTGAGAACGCCCGCCCGCGTTTTCGACCGCAGCCGTTCGCGGCGGGCTGGCGTTGACCGGGAAGGCGCCGATCAGGCCCGCGACGACATTGCCGGCGCCAACCGCCAGGAGATCCCTACCGACGTGGGCATCGTCATCGCCGTGTCCCGGGAAGGCCCTCGTCGTCGCCGCAGTTTGGATCACGATGACCAGCGCGACGACCGCGGCAAGCGGCGCCAGCCTGCCAATCGCATGCAACGTCAGCCCGTGCAGACCGAGACTTGGCGGGCCGTGAGCGACGTGGCCGAGAACCGCGACGCCGTGTTGGTCAAGGCCGGCCACAGCGACGAG
This sequence comes from uncultured Solirubrobacterales bacterium, assembly GCA_963805095.1. Classification (GTDB taxonomy): domain Bacteria; phylum Actinomycetota; class Thermoleophilia; order Solirubrobacterales; family Solirubrobacteraceae; genus Palsa-465. Next base: position 880,153 of record CAWDSW010000001.1, on the reverse strand, counting down.
CACGGTCGAGCCGGCGAGCGCGAACAGCGCTCCGGGGATCCTACGGTCGATCCGCTGGGTGGCGGCGACCGTCGCGAGCACTCCCAACCCGATTGCGACCGTCCAGCCGTTGGCGTCTCCGAGGTGGTTGGCAATGTCCCGGAGCCGTGCCAGGGTGCTGCCCCCGCCGGCCTGGATGCCGAGCAGGTCCGGCAATTGGTGGACGATGATCACGACGCCGACCCCGGCCAGGAAGCCGGCGATGATCGGCGCCGACAGCAGCTCGGCGATCCACCCGAGTCGAAGTGCCCAGACGAGCGCCACCAACACGCCGGTCATCACCGCGAGGATCCCGACGAGCTCGCCGTAACGCGTAGATCCGGAGGCCGCGATCGCCGCTACACCGGCCGCGAACAGCGGCGCGATCGTCGAATCGGCACCCACCGACAACCCCCGGTTGGTGCCCACCAGTGCGAACAGCACGCTACCTGCCAGGAATGCGTAGAAGCCGGTGATCGGCGGCATTCCCGCCAGTCGAGAGGTTGCGAGCTGCTCGGGCACGGCGATCACCAGCAAAGCTGCGCCGGCCGCCGCATCGCCGGCCAGCCAGCTCCGACGATACCCGTGGAGGGTGGGGGCCAGGCCTGGCTTCACCGGGTCCCGCCAGCGGGGTTGGACGGGAACGTGAAGCGACGGTGGGGCGGAACGCGCGGGCCTATCTCGAGGACGATCTCGGCGTGCTCGGTGAGCGGCACCATCAAGGGCGAGCCGTGGCGTATACGGCCGTCGACGTAGACCCTCACGCGCCCGCCCGTGAAAGAGGCGATCCGGGTGGGGGAGAGCGGCTGGCCCCACGCGCGGAAGAGGTCGGCGATCGTCAGCCGCTGCCCCGGTCGCGCATAGACGGTTCCGGTCGGATCGAGGGTCACGAGCGACCCGAAGCAGCGTGCGCGGGTGATCCGGCCGGCGACCGAGCGCCGTGGCGGCGCGGTCCCGAGCCCGGTCGCGATCAGGATCACTCGGCCGGACCCGAACAGCTCGACGTGAGCGGCCATCCGCCGCCCCAGGGTCCGCCTGCAAACGCCGGGCACCGCACCCCTCACCGGCGGGTGGAAGCGCTTGCCGCGACCGATTGGGCGCTCTCCGGCACGCAGCGAGGCGGGGATGCCGCCGCCGTCTCGCCTCGGCTTCGCCGGCGCCGCTGGACGTGACTGGGCGCCGCATCCGGCGAGCACGGCGGTGGCCAACACAAGCGCCGACGCCGCTCGGACGGCTCTGCTCATGCGAGCAACGCCAATGCGACGCTGCCACCGAGCAGCACGGCTGCCGTTGCCCGGGCCAGGAACGAGGGGAGCGCCAGCAGGACGAACCCATGCAAGAGCACCGGGGAGAACACCAGTCCGACCCAGAGCGAGACGAACGCGATCGCGAACAGCGGCGCCCGTGTTGTCCTGCTGGCGGCCAGCCAGCGGCCGGCTGCCACGATCAGCGCCAGCGCAACGGCGAGCTCGGCGACCTGCAGCGCTCCGACGGTCGGACGGCCATGGAGTTGGCGCCCGAGCGCGGCGACCGCGAGCAGCGCCAGCAGCAGGAACGCGAGCCATCTCGCCAGCTGCCTGTTGAGCATGATGTCGTGCAGGCGCCAGGCGGCGAGCGCGCAGAGGGCCAGCACGACGATGGGCCAGAACCACACGATCGACGGCGCTCCGGCGTGCCAAACACCGCCCGACAGCGCCGCCCGTCGTCCATCTACGCGCATCCGGATGCTCCACGGGCCGATGTAGCTGGTCCCAGCCCGGACGGCTTCCTGGGCGACCGAGTGGAGCCGCCCCTCGCGCCAGGTGTAGGCATGGCTGCTCGAGACCATCACCCACCGTGGGTGCGTGGTCGGGGTGAGATTGGATGGAGGAGTCTCCGGGAGCGGCGTCTGGCTCAGGTAGTACTCCCTGGAGTTGCGGTTCTCGAACACGCCCGAGCGGGCGAAGTGGAGCCACGGCGCCCCGTAGTAGTCGAGGACCGTCACGTTCGCGTCCGCCGGGGCCTGGAGCCATAGGCTCAGGTAGCCGTCGACGACCTTCGCCTGCAGGCCCCGAGGGACGTGCGAGATTCTCGCCTCGTAGCTCGTCGCGATCGGCGTCAGCGGGCCGTCGGCGGCCGCCGCGGCGGGTAGCAAGCAGCCCGAGCAAGCGACCGCGAGCAGGCTCGCGAACAGCGTCGCGAGCCGGCGCCCGCTCCTAAACTCACGGGTCGTGCGTCGTCGCCCATCCGCTCGAATCGGCTTCCGGATCTGCGTCATTCCGGCCATTTTCGCGCGGGGTCGGGGGTCGGCGGTCGTTGCCGTCGTGGCCGCTTGCGCCGTGGTCGTGTGCGTGGGACTGGCGGCGCCGCCGGCGCTCGCTGACGGCGACCCCGCCAGCGACGTACTTGCGTTCCAGCCCCTCTTTCTCCCGGTCGACATGAACCCCTCGCCGCAGACGCAGGAGCTACAGACACTGTCGCGCGACGCTGATCGGGCCGGCTTCCCGATCCGGGTTGCCCTGATCAACTCGGCGAGCGACCTTGGGACCGTCACCCGGTTGTGGCAGCAGCCCGGTGCGTACGCCAAGTACCTCGGCCTCGAGCTATCGGACCTGTATGGCGGCCAGCTGCTGGTGGTGATGCCGAATGGATTCGGGCTGAACGCCCCCTCGCGCGGACCGCACGCGGCGGCGGCGGCGGAGCTGGCCGTCAAGGCGCCGACTCCGGGTCCCGGCGCCCAGCTGGTCACCTCCGCTCTGGCGGCAGTCAGGGCGCTGGCGTCGGCCGCGGGCCATCCCTTGCCGGCGATCGGGCCGGGAGACGTTCGGGGCGGTCAGGCAGGTGCCGGCACCGACGGGACCGACGTGGCCGCGCTGGTCGTGTTCGTCGCCGGCCTGCTCGCGATCGCGGCGGCATGGTGGCTCAGCATCTCGCGACGTCCGCTGCAGCTGCGGCGCAGGGCGTCGTCATGACGCTCGCCCGTCTGCGGTCGATCGTCGCGGTACTGCTGGGCGTCGCCGCGTGCACGGTCGCGACAACCGTGGCCGCCCGCGCGGACGGCGATCCTGGCAGCGACGTGCTGCTCGCCCAGAACCTGTTCACCGGGTACGACTCCGGCATCGGGATCGCCCAGCAGGTACAGCTCGGCAAGCTGCTCGACGCGCGAGCCAAGTCGGGGGCTCCGGTCAGGGTCGCGATCATCGCCCATGCCGACGACCTCGGCGCCGACACGCCGCTGTGGGGAAAGCCCCAGGGGTATGCCGCCTTCCTCGGCGACGAGCTGTCGCTGACGTACCGAGGTCCGCTTTTGGTGGTGATGCCAAACGGCGTGGGCTTCTACTGGGCGGCGAAGCTCAAAGCGGTGCAGCACATCGCCGACTCGCTCTCCGGCGTCGTGCCAGGCTCCTCAGCACCGCCTGCGCTGATCGCTGCGACCCGGATCGCGGTCCGCCGTGTTGAAGCTGCCGTGCCGGCTTCGGGTCCGACCCCGGGGAATTCCAAGGGCGCAATCGCGTCGCCCACCTCGCCCAGCCACATCTCATCCCCAAACGCGTCTGCGCCACTGGAAATATCCAGGGCCGGGACCAATCAAACCCTGCTCGCCTTTGCCGTGCTCGCGCTTGTTGCCGTCGTGGTCCTGATGGCCAGGCCGCTGGTGCGTCGGCAGCCGTGGCGCCCCAAGTACGCGCTGATGAGCGCGCCGCTGGCGCTGGTCGCGGTTGTGCTGGTCGTCCTCAGCCAGAACGGCTCGACGCCGGTTGTCCAAGCCGGCACCTTGCAGACCAACCCGAACCTAGATCCCGGCACGGTTCCGCACCCCGTACGAGCTTCGCCCGGCTTCACGCTGACCGACGAGACCGGCCGGAGGGTCAGCCTCAGTGACTATCGCGGCAAGGTCGTGATCCTGTCGTTCATCGATGCCGAGTGCCAGACGATCTGTCCACTGACGAGCACGGCGATGCTCGACGCCAAGGAGGCGTTGGGGGGCGCCGGCAAGGACGTGCAGCTGCTCGCGGTCAACGCGAACTGGCGCTCCATCCAGGTCGAGGACGTCCTCAACTACACGAACTTGCACGGGATGGTCGGCCGGTGGCACTTCCTGACCGGCTCGCTGCCACAGCTGGGCCGGGTCTGGACGGAGTATGGGCTCAACGAGTACGCCCTGGCGAAGACGCAGAAGCTAGACACCAACCTGATCGACCACGTCGACGAGACATTTGTGATCGACCCGCAGGGGCGGTTGCGCAACGTCTACCAGACGGGCACCTCGTACGCCGCCATCCCGCAGCTTGGCCAACTGCTCGCGCACGACGCATCGCGCCTCCTGCCCTCACACCCAAGGGTCGCTAGCCGCTACTCCTACGGACAGATCCGAGGTGTCTCGCCATCGCAGTCCGTCAGCGTGCCCAGGCTCGGCGGAGGCCGGGTGACGCTTGGACCCGGAAGCCCGCACCTCTATCTGTTCTTCGCCACCTGGGACACGCAGTCGACGCCGATCGCCGCCCAGCTCGAGCTGCTCAACCGCTATGAGCGGGCCAGCAGAGGCTCAGGTCTTCCGCCCCTCACGGCCGTCGACGAGGCCAGTGTCGAGCCGTCGTCTACCGCGCTTCCCAAGTTCATCGCGTCGCTCACGCACCCGCTCAGCTACCCGGTTGCGCTCGACGAGACGGGGCGGATTGCGGACGGCTATCAGGTCCAGGGCGAGCCCTGGTTCGTTCTGACCTCGCCCTCCGGAGGCAGTCCCTGGTACCGGGAGGTCTACACAGAGGGATGGCCGACGTTGAAGGAGCTCGAGCGGGACGTCCGCGGGGCGCTCTCGAACGTGCCGACGAAGCCGGTCAGCAGACGGGAAGCTGAAACCGAGCTGACGGGCTCTCCGGCGCCGTTGGCTTCCCTGCATGCGCAGGCGAGCAGGGTGCTGAGCGGCGGCCAACCGGCGCTCGACGCGCGGATCAGGGGGCTGCGCGGCTACCCGGTGGTCGTCAACGTGTGGGGCTCGTGGTGCCCGCCGTGCCAGGCCGAGTTCAAGCTGTTCACGCAGGCGTCGGCGCAGTACGGGAAAAAGGTGGCGTTCCTGGGCTCGGACACCAATGAGCCGAGTGCGTCGGACGGTCAGCAGTTCCTCCACCAGCACTACGTCAGCTATCCGAGCTACGAGACGACGCCGCAGTCGATGCAATCACTGCTGGTCGGCGGTCTCGAGGGCACGCCGACGACGATCTTCATCTCGCCCACCGGCAAGATCACCTACGTTGCGCCCATTCAGTACACCTCGCAGGGGGAGCTCGACCAGGACATCGAGCAGTACGCGCTCAGCGGGCGCTGAACGGTCAGCGGCCAACGCGCCGCGTCTCTAAAGCAGCCTGACGATCGCGGAGACCCCGACGATCACGATCACGACCTTGAGCGCCTGTGGGGACAGCCGACGGCCGTAGCGGGCGCCGAGCGCCCCACCGAGGATCGAACCGCCGGCGATCAATCCGGCGACGGACCAGTTCACGTCTGCCGCAAAGACGAACACGATCCCGGCCACCAGGTTGACCAGCCCCGCGACCACCACCTTCATCGCGTTGAGCCGCTGCAGGTCGTCGTCGATCGTCAGGTTGAACAGCGCCAGCAGCATGATCCCCTGCGCAGCGCCAAAGTAACCGCCATAGACCCCGCTGCACAGTGCGCCGACCACAGCTCCCGGCGGCGTTCCCTGGTGCGCCGCCCGGCGGTGGTGGCCGATCAACTGCACGAGCTGACGCTGGGTCAGGATGAGTACCAGTGCGATCGCGATGAACACCGGGACGATCGTCTTGAAGGCGGAGGCCGGCAATTCCAGCAGCAGCACGGCTCCGGCGACTCCCCCGATCATCGAAGCAATCCCGAGCGCGATCGCGCGGCGCCGCTGGCCGCGAAGCTCACGGCGGTAGCCAACGGCGCCCGACATCGAACCGGGGACCAGCCCAATCGTGTTGGAGACGTTCGCGATCACCGGCGCGTAGCCGAACGCGAGCAGCGTCGGAAAGGTGATCAGCGTGCCGCTGCCGACGACCGTGTTGATCGTGCCCGCGGCGATTCCGGCGGCGAAGATCGCCACTGCTTGCAGCGGGCTCAAGAGGCCGCAAACTTACTACTGACGGCCGGCGTCATCTAATCGGTGCGTTCGAGACTCGACCACACCCGGCCGGCGCCCTTCACCTCGATCCACACGGTGTCACCGGGCGAAAGGTCCAGCTCGCCGGGCACGCGCGCCACCAGGGCATGGCCGTCTCTCGCCAGCTGGACCGAGGCAAGCGCATCGTGACCGTGGTACTGGACTTCGAGCACGATCGCGCTGGGAGCCTGCTCGATCGCATACCGGTGTAGGACCAGCTGCTCGGGGCGAATCAGCAGGTGCGACGGGCCATCGGATGGCATCGACCCGTTCCGGCGGACGGGGATCGAACCGAGTGCGCAGTGCGCGAGCCCAACCGACATCTGCGCAGGGAGCAGGTTGGCTTCGCCGATCGCGGCGGCGATGCCCACGTCGGGCGGGTCGCGGTACAGCGCGCGGGGCGAGGCGACGGCGCCCACACGACCGTCGGCCAGGAGGGCGATCCGGTCTGAGAGCGCGAGCGCCTCGTCCTGGTCGTGGGTGACGAGGATCGCCGTGGTCCTCGTCTGACGGAGGATCCGGGCGACGTCTCGGCGCAGCTCGCCTCGCAATGACGCATCGAGCGCGCTGAACGGCTCGTCGAGGAGCACGACCTGCGGTTCGATCGCGAGCGCGCGGGCGAGGGCGACCCTTTGCTGCTGGCCGCCGGAGAGCTGGTGCGGGTACCGGTCACGGAGTTCGTGCAGGTCGGTGAGCCCGAGCAGGCGATCGGCCCGGTGACGGTTGCGGCGCGAGAGGCCGAAGGCGATATTGCCGATCACGGTGAGGTGTGGGAACAACGCTCCCTCCTGGGGGACGTAGCCGACTCCCCGGTGCTGGGGCGAGATCGTTCGGGTGCCGTCGTCGACCGTGCGGTCGTCGATGCTTATCGTGCCGCTGTCGAGCCGCTCGAATCCTGCGATCAGTCGCAACAGCGTTGTCTTGCCGCTGCCAGATGCCCCAAGCACGGCAGTGAGCGACCCGGCCGGCACCGTCAGGTCGACCCCCGAGAGCACCACCGTGGCATCGAAGCTTTTGGTCGCTGCCCGAACTTCGATCGCGCTCATCTGGTTACCGAGTGTGCCGTTCCCGATCGAACCACAGCCCCAACAGCGCACCGGGCACGATCGCGAGCGCGACCATGACCAGCGCGTACGGTGCGGCGGCGCCGTAGGCGGCATTCTGCTGGAACGCCCAGAACTGAGTGGACAGTGTCTCGACTCCGATCGGGGCAAGCACGAGCGTCGCGGTCAGTTCGGTCGCCGCCGTCACGAATACGAGGCAGTAGCCGGCGAGCAGCCCGGGCGCGAGCAGGCGCAACGTAACCCGGCAGAAGACCATGATCGAGCCTCGCCCCAGCGACCGCCCTACCTCGGGCAGCCGCCGGGGGATCTGGGCCACCGAGGTCCGGACGCAGACCAACGCGAGCGGGAAGTTCAAGATCGCGTAGGCGATCACCAGCAGCGTGCTCGTCTCGTACAGCCCAAAGGCGTAACGGGTCGCGAAGAAGACGAGGCTGAGTGCGATCACCACGCCAGGAACCGCCTTGGTCACGTACGTGCTCCGCTCGAGTGCGGTGCGCACGGCGCTGCGGCGCCGGAAGGACAGCATCGCCACGGGCACGGCGAGTACCACCGCGATCCCGGCGCCCCACGCGCTGTACGCAACGGTCGATCCGAGCGCGACCACAACAGTCGCGGTCGCGGGCAGCGTCGTGTGCTGGCTTGACTGCATCCAGTAGAGGATCGTCGCGATCGGAACCCCGACTCCAAGCGCGACCAGCGCTCCGAGTGCGAGCAATACCGGGGCCGTCATCAGGCCCAGGCGCATCGGCCTGGGCCGCTTGCGCGGCGCTGTCGTCGCCACCACACGGCGCGGGGCCAATTCCTCGGCAAGCAACACCAGCAGACCGAGCGCGACCAGGGGGACCGACAGGGCGACGGCTGCGGCCGCGTCGAATTGAAACTCGGTGAAGATCTCGGTGGTGAACGTCTGGTAGCCGAGAACCTCGAACGCACCGTATTCGGAGATCACCGTCAGCACCACCAGAATCGCACCGCCAAGAATCGCCGGTCTGATCAGCGCGAGCGTGATCCGCCTGAACGCACCCCAGCCGCCGAGCCCGAGCCCGCGAGCGGTCTCCTCGAGCCCCGGGTCCGAGCGGCGCAGCGCCGCAGCCACGGGCAGATACACAAGCGGGTAGGTGCCGAGCGACATCACGATCGTCGCTCCGAGCAACGGCGTCAAGCTGGACGCGAACGAGTGCCACGCGTAGCCGACGACGAAATCCGGGATTGCGACGGGCAGCACCAGCAGCACGGTCCAAAGGCGACGGGCGGGAAGCGTGGTTCGCTCGGTCAGCCAGGCGGCACCGGTCCCGATCGTCCCCGCGAGCACCACCACGATCGCTGACAGCGTGACGGTGTTTCGCAGCAGCATCACGGAGCGAGCGCGAAACAGCTCTCGGTGAAACTCGCTCCAGCCGGTGGTTCGTATGTCGATCGCGATCAGCACCAGCGGCGCGAGCAGACCCGCCGCGATCACGGCGCTCCCGACGACCACGGGCCAGCCTCGGTCGGATCGACGGCGAAGTCGGCCCGGACGCCGGCCGGCGAGAGTGGTCATCAGACCGTCTCTGCGCTCAGAGGAGGCCGGCTTGCTCGAGCAGCTGCAGGGCGCCGGCGCCGGTGCCGATCTGCGCCGGCCTTATCGGGCTCGGCTTGTAGTTGCTGATCGGCGGCAGTGCCGGGTTCGGGGCGACGCCCTTCGCCAGCGGGTACTCGAAGCTCGTGCTGTGGGCCAACACGCGCTGACCGGCGCGGCTTGTCAGGAACGCGAGGAACCTCTGGGCGGTCGCCTGGTTCTTCGACGACCTCAGGATCCCGGCGGCAGAGATGTCCTCGACGGAGCCGGGGTCGCGCGGGGCGAACAGCGACAGCTTCGCGTGGAAGTCGGCGGCGCCGGTCTCATCGCGCAGGCGGTAGTAGTAGTAGTGATTGATCAGACCCATGTCGGCGTCACCGTCGCTGACGTCGGAGACGAGCGTCTCGTTGTCGGGGGTGTGGTCGTCCGAGCCCGCGTTCGACTTGATCGCCTTCAGCCAGCGGAGCGTCGCCGAACGGCCTTTGGCGCGCTCGATCGAGGTCACGATCGGCCAGAAGTCGGTCTCCCCGGGGGCCAGCTCGAGCTTTCCCTTGTACCGCGTGCTGGCCAGATCCATTACCGACCTCGGCATCTGCGCGGCGCTGATCTTGCTGGGGTTGTAGATCATCACGCTGAAGCGCCCCGACACTCCGACCCAGTCGCCGTTCGACGCGCTGTCCCTCGCCGGCACGTCGGCCAGCGTGGACGGGTGAACCTTCGCCAGCAGTCCGCGGTCGTCGAGCTGCTGCAGCCAGTTCGAGTTCTCCGTGAAGAACACATCCGCCGGAGAGCGGCTGCCCTCCTGCTCGATCTGGGCGGTCAGCACCGACTCATCGTCGCTCTTGACCCGCACCCCGATCCCGGTCTGTGCCGTGAAGGCCCTGATCAGCGCCGCGGTCGTCTCCTCGTGTTGGGCGTTGTAGAGCGTCAGCGTCTGGCTCGAACCGATCGGATCGCTCGATCCGCGCGACCTGTCAGAGCCCAAGGAGCCGCTCGCGCTCGCGGATCCCGCGATCGCAACCACTGCGGCGCCGCTCAGCACCGCGGCCAACGACATCGCACGTCGACGGCGCCTCATGGGCAACGAGATCCTGTGGATCAAGGGGTCCTCCGATTGGCGTCTGGTTCCAAGCCCCCGCGTTAGGAGACCCTAAGTCGAAGTTAGGGTACCCTAATGCGCGTCGCCGTGCGGCGGCTCTCCCGGCCAGATCGGTAAATTCACTCGGGGTTGAGCCGGGAAGACTGGTCGGCGGTCAACTTACGATGCTTTGGCGGACACAACCCATCTCGGACGAGCAACGGCTTGTGGTCGAAGTCGTGGGTCCGGATGAATGGATCGTCAGCGCAGGCGCGGTGCGGCGCTCGCTACACATCTACCGCGTCGGCCCAGGGGATTGGTTGGTCTCAGAGGTCGGCTGCGATACCGAGGGCCGAGGCGCCGACCTGAGGCTGGCGCTCTCGGCATTGTCGTCCGGCGCCTCGTTTCCGGTCTGGTGGGGTGCGGTTGCAACCGCACTCGAAGACGCGAACGGTCCGTGGCGATCAGGCTCTGTGTCGCCCGAAGGTTCGTCGGACCTCCGGCTACCCGGGGGATAGGGAGCCGCTGCGGCCGCCGCAATAACGTTTTCGTATGTCTGCTGCACGTCTGCGCGGTCCCTCGCCTCGGGCACAGACTGTTCACTCGCCCTGAGGATCATTTCGGCTTGTTGGAGCAGCACGTCACGCTGATGTTGATCTGCCCCATGTTCAACAATCTTGGTCAGCGCCTCGAGCTGCCGCATCAACACCGCCGGCATACCCCTCCCGGCTTGGCGGATCTTGTCGAACGACCGCTGTACCAGCCGCTCGTAACTGACGTGAGCTGTGATCACGCGCACGTAGCCGTGAGCGTCGCGGTGTACCCGGCGCGGTCGCCATCGCGACACCACCCTGCAATGGCTCTCGCCCAACCAGTCGATACATGTCAGCGCCGTGAACGTGTCATTGACGGCTGGCGAAAGCGCCCTGATCGCGATCTCGACCAGCTGGTCGATGGCGAACGCGAGATCCTGAGCCAGAGTGCGGTTCGGGCCCGTGATGTGCGCCTTGCGCAGCGCCTTTCCCACTCCGTCAGCAGCGTCCGGTGGCCAGACCGTCGCCAGCGGGTCGCCCCGAACGATGAAGTGCCCCGGCCTGTACAGAAGCCGAATGACGGCGCCCTTCTCGGCCGTCAACACGATCAGCGTCTCGTGCCGGATGAACTGCAGGTAACCGCTGGAGGGAGCCGGAACAGTTCCGCCCGACTCGCCCATGCGTCCGAGCAGTTCCGGGACCGATGGCCCCGACTCCAACCGGTTGTCGTCGACCGACTCGGCGTCGATCGCGCGCGACAGGTCCCTGGCGATACTCGCGATCACCTGGGGCAGCTGAATCGACGTCGCGATGTGGTTGATGAAGTAGATCAGGACACCCATCGATACCGTCACGAGTCCGACCGAGACGGTGATCGACAGGTGTGGCACGAATTCCCGCCCGCCAGTGCTAGGCCCGATCGAGATCAGCACCAGCGTGGCGTAGACGAACGTCGCTACAAACGTGCCGAGCGTGACCTGTGTGCCGCGATCGCGAATGAAACTGCGCAGGATCCGTGGCCCGAACTGCGTTGAGGCCAGCGTCAGCGTCACGATCGTGATCGAAAAAACCACGCCCACCACGGTGATCACCGCGGCCGCCAGCGACGTCAGGATCTGACGCGCCGCATCCGCGGTACCGAACTCCATCCAGGACGGAAGCGAAAGGCTCCCGTTGAACGCGGCGATGTCCAGCGCGTGTGTGCCGAAATACAGCGCGACAACCCCGACCACCTCGACGGCCGGCATCAACCACAGGTTGGTCCGGAGCGCTTCACGGCGCCACTCCGAACGCAATGAGATGGGGGAGATCACGTGTTGGAAGGGTCGATCACGGTCGCGCCAGAACGCAGCGGGGCCGCGCCGACCAGACTTCCCGGCTCACCAGCGGCGATCGTAGCGAGAAGACGACGACCGTTGGCAGCGAGGAGGAAGTACTCGATGCTACGCGACCGATGGACGTCTCGGTCGGTATTGACATCGCATCCGGACTAGATTGCCGGCGGCCTCAGGGCAGCCCCGACGAACGTCATGTCGCTTGAACTTGCGAGTCCCGAGGGTGAGAATTCAGCGAACCGTCCGTAGACGCAAGGAGCGACGATGGTCACCGATTACAGGCTTTCCTATGGAACCCATGCCAGTCCGGACGAGGGGCGATGTGCGATGGAGTGGGTCAGCCTGTTGGCAGGGGAGCCGCACAGTGACGAGCCCGCTTGCGTGAGCCCGGTGTTGCGGGCATTCTGTACAACGCTGAACGACAGCTTGGAGGACGAGCCGCGTCAGCGGCTGCGACTGTTTCTCGCACGCACGATCGGCACTGCGGACGATGGACTGGACGAGGCGCGGTCATGGATGGCGATGGACTGGCTGATCCGCACCTACGCGCCAACCTGGCTTCGCGGCGCAGGGTTGACCGGGTCGGCGGAAAGCTTGGCGGCGTTACCGGCTGTTCTCGATTCATCCCCGTTGAAGCTGTCTGTTGACGAACTCAACCTCGCACGCCGCGAGACGCGCTCGTCTTGGGCCGCGATTGCGGGACCGGTCCGCGGCGCGGGTTGGGCTCCGCGAGCCGCGGGTCGAGCCGCAGCTCGCCAGACCGCCTGGAGATCGGCTGGGGCCGCGGCTTGGGCCGCTGCGCGCGTAGCTGTGGGTGACATCACGGGCGATCGAGCCCGGGCCGTCGCGCGCGAGATCGGAGGTGATGCGGCCGCGATAGTCGCCCGCGAGGCGAGAGCAGGTGTCGGACAGACCGCTGCGCGGAAAGGCGCAACCGAGGCTCTCGCTCCGATCGTCACGCAGCTCGAGCAGTCCATCTTTCTCCTGCTCGACCGGATGCTGCCAACGGCGCCGATCGACGCCCCGGTGGTCGGTGATCATCGCCCGCCTCTCTTGCTGGCCCTGCGCGGGGCACCGTGACCCGCAGCAAGGGATTCACTCAGACGTGGCCGTTTGGAGCGGCCGGCCGCAGCACGACGATCTCGCCGGGGGCGTTGTCGAGCAGCCAGCGGACGTCGTCGGCGTCAAACCCGGGGCTCGTGCCCGCGGACGCTGCCACGACGATCCGGTCGAAGCGCTCGTGCTCGAGCGTCTGGCGCAGCGCGTGGCGGTAGGTCCGACCTCGCTCGATCCGCGAGTCGACGGGCACGCCGATGCCGGCGGCGCGTTGTTCGATCGCCTCCTGCATCGGGATCGCGATCTGCGACTGGCGCGGTAGGGCCGTGTCGAGCGGTAGCCGCAGCGGAACCCGCGCGAGGAACACCGGCACCAGCGTCGCCCCCTCGGCGCTCGCGTACCGAAGCGCCTGGTCGAGGGCGCTCTCTGCCAGGCTGTGGGACCCGAACGGGAACAGGATCCTCATCGTCCGGTCCCCCTCGGCGGAAAGACCTTGCCGTGGACGGGGCCAGCGACCGATTCCAACCGCGTCCCTGGCGAATCCACGCCGGTCCGCTCGGGCAGCAGTCGCGGTTCCTGCGGCCTCTCTAGCTGCCGCTTGACGCCGCCCCGCTCAGGCGCCCTCGTGCGATCGGCGACGATCCTCAGGTCGATCCCGGGTAGCGCTCGCATCAGCCGCTGTGGCAGCGGCGGTCGCAACAGCCTGGAGATCGCGCCGCGCTCGCGGGGGGTGCCCATCAGCACGTAGGTGATCCCGCGCTCGCGCACGACGCGCTGGGCTATGCGCGCTACGTCGTCGCCTGGCTCGAGCAGGAGGTGCGCACCGAGGACGCTCGCCAGCCGGCGCAGCGCCTCGATCTGGTCCTGCTCCTCTTCGTTGGGGTCCCGGCCCTGCACCCAGAGGATGTCGAGCTCGGCGCCGAGGCGCTGCGCGGAGCGCCAGGCGCGACGGACGATCCGCTGAGCCCGCGGGTGCGGTGTCACCAGCGCCAGCAGCCGTTCCCCGATCTGCTGGGGGACCGTCGTCTCGAACAGACGGTCGCTGCCCGGCCGCGATTCAACTCCACCGGATGGGATCCGTTTGGCCTCGACCTCCTCGGCGACCTGACGCAGCGCCACCTCGCGCAGGGCGCTGAGGTTCTCGATCTTGAAGAAGTTGTCGAGCGCCGACTGGATCGCCCCGGACTTGTAAACCTTGCCCGCCTGCAACCGTTCGATCAGCGACTGTGGCGTGATGTCCACTAGCACGACCTCGTCGGCCGCGGCGAGAAGGCCGTCGGGAATCGTCTCCCTGACCCGCACGCCGGTCATCTCGCAGACGACGTCGTTGAGGCTCTCGAGGTGCTGGACGTTGACGGTCGAGTAGACGTCGATTCCGGCGGCGAGGACGTCCTCGACGTCCTCGTAGCGCTTGGCGTGCTCGCCGCCGGGAGCGTTGGTGTGGGCGAGCTCGTCGATCAAGGCCAGCTCCGGCGCGCGCTCCAGGACACCTGGCAGGTTCATCTCCTCGATCCGGTTGCCTCGATAGGTGAACCCGCGACGCGGCACCCGCTCGAGTCCCGCCGACTGCGCGATCGTCTCGGGCCGCTCGTGGGCCTCGAGATAGCCGATCACGACGTCGCGTCCAGCTTCGGCCTCAGCCTGGCCCTCCTGGAGCATGCGGTAGGTCTTGCCGACCCCTGCGGCCATTCCGAGGAAGATTTTGTGGTGGCCGCGGGCCATCGCCGAGTGGGGCCGTTCATGCCCCGAGCAGATTGTGGACGATCAGGTCGATCAGCTTGATCCCGATGAACGGCGCGATCAGGCCACCGAGGCCGTAGATCCAGAGGTTGCGCCGCAGCAGCGCGCTCGCGCCTACCGGCCGGTAGCTGACTCCCCTGAGCGAGATCGGGATCAGCGCCGGGATCACGAGCGCGTTGAAGATGATCGCCGAGATAACCGCCGACTGGGGGGTGCCCAGGTTCATGATGTTCAGCACGTGGAGCGGGCCCTCGCCGTGCTTCGTGTAGGCCCAGGTGGTGATGAAGATCGCCGGCAGGATCGCGAAGTACTTGGCGACGTCGTTGGCGATCGAGAAGGTGGTCAGCGCGCCGCGGGTGATCAACAGCTGCTTGCCGACCTCGACGATCTCGATCAGCTTCGTCGGATTGGAGTCGAGGTCGACCATGTTGCCCGCCTCACGGGCGGCCTGGGTACCGGTATTCATCGCCACGCCGACGTCGGCCTGGGCCAGCGCCGGGGCATCGTTGGTCCCGTCCCCGGTCATCGCGACCATCCGGCCGGTCGACTGCTGCTCCTTGATCAGCGCCAGCTTGGCCTCGGGCGTCGCCTCGGCGAGAAAGTCGTCGACGCCCGCCTCCTCGGCGATCTTCGCTGCGGTCAGCCGATTGTCGCCGGTGATCATGATCGTGCGGATGCCCATCGCCCGCAGGTGGTCGAAGCGCTGACGCATTCCCTCCTTGACGGTGTCCTTCAGGTAGATGGCGCCGAGAATCTGGCTGTCGCGCGCCACCGCCAAAGGAGTTCCCCCCTCGCGGGCGATTCGGTCGATCACCGGTTGCAACTCGGTCGGCGGGCGGCCCCCCGCCTCCGTCACGAACCGGATCACGGCGTCGCCCGCACCCTTGCGCAAGCGGTGTCCGTCGTAGTCGATGCCGCTCATCCGCGTCTGCGCGGTGAAGGGGACGAACTCGGCGTGCAGGTCGGCCATGTCGTGCTCGCGGATCCCGTACTGCTTGGCGAGCACGACGATCGAGCGGCCCTCGGGGGTCTCGTCGGCGAGGGATGCGAGCTGCGACACCTCGGCAAGCTCGGCCTCGCTGACGCCTGGCATCGGGATGAATTCCGATGCGAGCCGGTTGCCGATCGTGATCGTCCCGGTCTTGTCGAGCAGCAGCACGTCGACGTCGCCCGAGGCCTCGACCGCGCGTCCGGACAGCGCCAGGACGTTGCGCCTCACGAGCCGGTCCATGCCGGCGATCCCGATCGCCGACAGCAGCGCGCCGATCGTCGTCGGGATCAGCGCCACCAGCAGGCTGATCAGGGTCGTCTCGGAGATCCGGGTGCCGGCGAACAGGGCGAAGGGCCGCAGCGTCGCGACCACGATTATGAAGATCAGCGTCAGTCCGGCGAGCAGGATGTTGAGCGCGATCTCGTTCGGGGTCTTGCGCCGCGAGGCGCCCTCGACCAGGGCGATCATCCGATCTAGGAACGACTGGCCGGGCTCCTGGGTGATCTCGACGACGATCCGGTCGGACAGGACCCGGGTGCCGCCGGTGACTGCAGAGCGGTCGCCGCCGGACTCGCGGATCACGGGAGCGGACTCGCCGGTGATCGCCGACTCGTCGACCGAGGCGATGCCCTCGACCACCGTGCCGTCGCCGGGGATCAGCTCGCCGGCGATGACGACCACCCGGTCGCCCTTGCTCAGTTCGTTGGCCTTGACGACGCTGCCGTCGACGAGTGTGGCGACGGTCTCCTGGCGCAGGCTGCGCAGCGTGTCGGCCTGGGCGCGACCTCGGCCCTCGGCGAACGCCTCGGCGGCGTTGGCGAAGATCACCGTCAGCCACAGCCAGACCGAGATCGTGAAGGTGTACCAGGCGGGGTCGGGGCCACCCAGAGCCGGCGCGCCGAAAACCTGAGCGATCCAGGTGCAGGTGGTGATGGCGGCGCCGAGCTCGACGACGAACATCACCGGATTGCGGATCTGGACGCGCGGGTCGAGCTTGACGAGGCTCTCGATCACCGCTCTGGTGACGATGTCGCGCCGCAGCAGCGAGACTGCCTGGCGCTGATGCGGCGCGGCTGGTGACGGCGGTGGGGCGGAGGCTGCAGTTGTGCTCATATCTGGTGAGAGTCAGTAGGGGGTCAGCTGACGCGGTTCAGCGCCAGGTTCAGTTCCAGCACGTTGACGCCGGGCTCCCCTGAGAAGCCAAGGCCGCGGTCGGCTGTGTACCGCGAGATCAGGTGTCGCACCATGGACAACGGCAGGTGGCGCACGGCCGCGATCCGGTACGACTGGATGTCCGCGTTGCGAATCGAGATGTGCGGATCGACGCCCGATGCCGAAGTGTCGGCGGCATCGACCGGGACCCTTGCCGCCGTCAGCCCGCCCGGGTTGTACTTGCCGTTGAGCTGGATGTAGGCGGCGATGTTCGCCTTCAGCGCCGCCAGGGTGATCGTGCTGTTCGGCCCGTAATTGGCGAACGAGGTCGCTGCGGCGTTGTTTGGCGGCGCGGTTCCGGACGGCCGTCCTTGGAAGTACCGAGGATCAGGAGTCGTGACAGGGTTGCCGTCCTGGGTCTCGGGCTTGCCGTTCTTCATCACCTGCAGGACGAAGTTCTGACCGATGATCTTCGAACCGACGAGCTTGCCTCTGACGTACACCTTCTGGCCGTTGGCGTTGCCGGGGAACGCGACCTGACTGATACCGGTCACGACCAGCGGATACAGGATCCCCAACAGCAGGGTCAGCGCGAGCAGCGCCCGCGCGGCGACCAGGATGTCCTTTCGAAGCGTTTTCATGAGTACAGGTGTCCGGTCAGGCCCTGCACAATCGGTCCGAGCAGCAGGGCGGGGAAGAAGGTCAGCGCACCAACCAGCACGATCACGCCGATCAGGAGGACCACGAAGGTGGGATTGTCGGTGCGCATCGTTCCGAGGCCGGCGGGGCTCACCCGCTTACCGGCGAGCGCTCCGGCGACCGCCAGCGCGAACAGGATCGGCGCGTACCGCGCGAAGAGCATCGTGAAGCCGCCGAGCAGGTCGGCGAAGGTGACTCCGTGCGAGCCGGCCAGGTTGCCGACGGTCCCGTCGTAGCCGGTATATCCGGCGAACGCGGACCCGTTGTTGTTGGCCTGGCTCAGGTAGGCGTAGAACGTTTCCGAGAAGCCCTGTGGCCCACTACCGGTGACTGCGGTGTCGATCGACGCCCGGCCCGCCGACGACGCGGTTGCCAGCGCAGTCGAGAACAGCGCCGCCAGCGGCGTTATCAGGATCCCGAGGGAGACGAGCTTGATCTCGCGGGCTTCGATCTTCTTGCCGAGGTACTCGGGCGTGCGCCCAACCATCAGGCCGCCGATGAAGACTGCCAGCAGCACATACAGGAGGATCGAGTAGAGCCCGGT
Organism: uncultured Solirubrobacterales bacterium; assembly: GCA_963805095.1. Taxonomy (GTDB): domain Bacteria; phylum Actinomycetota; class Thermoleophilia; order Solirubrobacterales; family Solirubrobacteraceae; genus Palsa-465. Next base: position 862,265 of record CAWDSW010000001.1, on the reverse strand, counting down.
GCCGACGCCGCCGAAGATCACCTCGCTGGCGCTCAGGTTGGCCATCGGCACGGCGCCGCCGATCCCCGTGAAGGACTCGATCGCGCTGTTGACCGCGCCGCACGAGGTGACCGTGGTGACGACGTCGAACAGCGCCGAACCGGCGATCCCGAACCGCTGCTCCTTGCCCTCCATGTTGCCGCCACCCGTCCCCGAGGCGACGGCGGTGTGCAGGCCGGCCGCGTGCTGGGCGGGGGATCCGTGCGCCTCGGCGATGTAGGCGACGATCACCGCGCCGAGGAACATCAGCATCATGGTCGCGTAGATCGCGTGGCCCTGCCTGCGGTTACCTACCATCTTGCCGTAGGTGAAGACCAGCGCCGCGGGGATGGCGAGGACGGTCAGCATCTCGACGAAGTTCGTGAACGCCGTCGGGTTCTCGAACGGGTGCGCGGAGTTGGTGTTGAAGAAGCCGCCGCCGTTGGTGCCGAGCAGCTTGATCGCCTCCTGCGAGGCAACCGGCCCCATCGCGATCTGCTGGCCGAGGTGGGCGACGCCGGGGAAGGAGAGGTAGTGAGAGAAGTTCTGGATCGAGCCCTGGAACACCAGGATCAATCCGACCACGAACGAGATCGGCAGCAGCACATAGAGAATCGTGCGAACCAGGTCGTGCCAGAAGTTCCCGAGGGACTTGCCGCTGCGCGAGACGATGCCGCGGATCAGGGCGACGGCGACGACGATTCCGACCCCGGCGGACAGGAAGTTCTGGACGGCGAGCCCAACCATCTGGCTGAAGTAGCTCATCGTTATCTCGCCGCTGTAGAACTGCCAGTTGGTATTCGTCAGGAACGACGAGGTCGTGTTGAACGTGACGTTCCACGGCGCCGAGTGGAAGCCCATCGGGTTCAGCCCGGTAAAGCTCCATAGGTTCTGGGTGCGGAGGATGAAGTAGAGGAGCAGCCAACCGACGAGCGAGAAGATGATCACGCTCCTGGCGTATGCCTTCCAATCCTGACCGTCGGTCGGGTCGACGCCGAAGAGCTTGTAGAGCCCGCGCTCGGGGTACCGCATGATCGGATCCATGAACGTGCGCTCGCCGCTGTAGACGGCGGCCATGTAGCTGCCGAGCGGGAACGCGATGACCGTCAGCACAACAACGAACAGAACGATCGTGAGCCAGCCGTAGACCGACATTTAGAAGCGCTCCCCGCGCAGCAATGCATACAGCAGGTAGACGCAGACGAGCACCGAAACGACCAGCCCCAGCACGTCCGCGAAGCTCATATCTTGTCGATCCCTGCAATCAGCCCGAGCAGGACCGCGAACATTGCGACCCCGAGAACCACTGCGACGATGTCCATGGCGAACATCCTCGGGCGCTGGCCGTGAAGGCGGCATACAGAACCGCCGCGCCGCCATAAAGATGCTGTGAAGAGGGGTCGCGAGCCGTGGACGGAGGTCGCGTCCCGAGACGACCTAAGCTTCGCGTCGAATGCGAGACAAACGCCCGACACGCGGCGGTGCGACGATGACCTTCTCGGTCCTGATGATCGTGGTCGGGATCGCGCTGATCGTCCGGACGTTGACCGCGGGGGGCGGAGCGTTTGCCACCGGCCTGATCCTGGGGCTTTTGTTTATCGCCGCGGGACTCGGCCGGATCTACCTCCGTCGAACGCCGCGGTGAGCCCCCGCCTGGTGCATGGACAGCCAGCCCCATAGCACGATCGGTATCCGGGCGCTGTTCGGGGTCGTGTATGCGACTTCGATCAGCTCGGTCTACTTCGCGCTCGGCGTCGTCGCACACCATGCCAATGGGCTGACGCCGGCGGTGTTCGTCGTCGCCGGCGTGTTCTTCCTGTTGACCGGGATGACGTACGCCGAGGGAGCCTCGATTCACCCCGAGCGCGGCGGCTCGGCGGTGTTCGCGAGGTACGCGTTCAACGAGCTCGTCAGCTTCCTATCCGGCTGGGCGATTGTGCTCGACTACACGATCCTGGTGGCCGTCGCGGCGCTGACGGCGCCCGTCTATCTGGGCGTGTTCTGGCCGGCGCTCGACCACGGCATCGGCCAGGTGCTGGCGGCGATGGTCGTGATCGGGCTGATCGCCGCGGATAGCCTGCGCGGGACCAGCGGGCGGCGGTTGCGCCGGCGCGCGCTGGCCACCGTGGTCGACCTCTCGCTTCAAGTTGCCGTGATCGTGCTGGGCGTTGCGCTTGTCTTCCATCCGTCGCACCTCACCCAGACCATCCACCTGGGTACTGCGCCGAGCGCCGCGGACCTCGCCTACGCCCTGCCGATCGGCGTGATCGCATTCGCCGGGATCGAGTCCGCCGCGAACCTCGCCGGCGAGACCTCGGCCACCCCGAGGCAGCTCAAGCAGCTGGTCGGAGTCGGAGGCGCGACGATCGTCGCGGTGTATGTCGGGATCGCCGTGATCGGGATCGCGACGCTGCCCGTGCACCACGGGCTCACGGAGCTCGGCCTGAAGCACGTGAACGCTCCGTTGCTCGGGATCGTCGAGTCCTATCGGCCGGTTTGGGTTGCTGACACCCTTAAGTACGTGGTCGGCGTTCTCGGCGCCGTCGGGTTGACCTCGGCCGCGGGAGCGGCGATGCTGGGAGTCTCGCGCGTCGGCTTTTCGCTGGCGACCAACCGCCAGATCCCGAGTGCGCTCGGGCGGCTCAGCAGCCGCTGGGGAACGCCGTGGTTGGTCATCGCAGGTGCCGCGGTCGCCGCCGCCGGACTCGTGATCCCGACCAACCTCGAACTGCTGGTTGGCATCTACGCGTTCGGAGCGCTGATCGCGTTCACGATCGCGCACCTGTCGGTGATCGTGATGCGGTTCCGCGAGCCCAACCGCGATCGGAACTTCGAGATGCCGTTCTCGATGCCGCTGCGCGGCGTCAGCGTGCCGCTGCCGGCAGTGGCCGGTGCCCTGCTCGCCGCAGGAGGCTGGATCGCGCTGGTCATCTTCCACCACGCCGCGAGATACGTCGGGCTGGGGTGGATGCTCGCCGGAATCGTCCTGTACGTGACCTATCGGTTGGTACAGCGTATGCCGCTGCTGAGCCAGGTGACGATCCCGGAACGGGCGCTCCGGCACGAGAGCGCCGAGCCCGAGTTCGGGTCGATCCTGGTGCCGCTGTTCGGGACGCCGCTCGACGACGACATCATCCAGACGGCGGGCCGGCTGGCCGGCGAGACCCGCGACGAGCTGATCGAGAAGGGCGCCACGATCGAGGCGATCTGGGTGTTCGAGATCCCGATGTCGCTGCCTCTGGACGCTCCGCTTCCCAGCGCCCAGGTCAAGCTCGCCCGCGCCGCGCTGCAGCGAGCCAAGGAGGTGGGGGAGGAATACGAAGGGGTCGACGTCGCGACGGCGACGGTGCGCGCCAGAGGCGCGGGCCAGGCGATCGTCACTGAGGCCAAGCGACGCGGAGTCGAGGCGATCATCCTCGCCGCTGAGGCGCCGTCCGGGATCCGTGGTGGCGGACTGCTCGGCGGGGTCGGACCGCTCGAGAACTACGTTGGCGCGGTCACCAAGTACGTCGTCAGGAAATCGCCGGTCCGCGTGATCCTGACGGCTCCTCCCGCAGACTGGCACCCAAAGCACGACCAGCCGGGAGGAGACGTTCCCGGCGATGACACCCAGCCCAGCGAGCCAAGTCGCGCCGGCGTCGACGGCTGAGCCGGTTCGTTCGAACAACCATCTAAGGGGCGAACCGGTACCCGACCCCCGACTCGGTACGAATCACCCTGTGCCCGTCGGAGGGCTCGATCTTGCGGCGCAGGTTGGCAATGTGCGCCCGCAGCACCTGCGTGTCGTCGCCGTAGCCGCCTCCCCACACCGATAACAGCAGCTCGCGGTGGGTCATCAGCCGCCCTCGGTTGCGGGCCAACTGCCGCAGCAGCTCGAACTCGGTCGGGGTCAGATGCACCTCCTCGCCATCGCGGGTCACGGTTCGGCGCGCCAGATCGATGCTGAGCCCGTCGCTGCTGATCACCGACTCCTCCTGTTCGCCGGCGATGCGCCGCAGGTTCGCCTGCAGCCGCGCGACCAGTTCGCGTGGACCGAACGGCTTGGTGACGTAGTCGTCGGCTCCGGCCGCCAACGCCTTGACCTTCGCGTCCTCCTCGCCGACGGCGGAGAGGACGATCACCGGCATGTCGCTCCACTCGCGCAGGCGGCGGCAGACCTCGATCCCGTCGCCGTCGGGCAGCAACAGGTCGACGATCGCAGCGTCCGGACGGCGTACGGCGGCTACGTCCAGCGCCTCCTCGGCCGTGCTCGCCGGCAGTGCCTCGTAGCCGGCGTCGCGCAGGATCACCCGCAACGCCCGCAGGATCTGCTGCTCGTCGTCGCAGACCAGCACGCGTGGGCGCTCGCCCGCCGAGCTCACCGGCTGACCGCCGGCTCCTGCCCGGTGCCCACGGCCTGAAAGCCGGGGGCACCCCCGCCGGCTCGCTCGAGCGGGAGCGACACCACGAAGCTGGTCCCCTGGCCGGGCAGCGATTCGGCGGTCAGGGTGCCCCCCGCCGCCTCGACGAAGCCGCGCGCAATCGCCAGGCCGAGGCCCGAGCCGCTGTCGTGGGCGGCGCCGGCGCCGCGGTAGAAAGGCTCGAAGATGCGCTCTCCTTCGGCCGACGGGAAGCCCGGCCCCTGGTCCACGACGCTGGTGACCACCCGGTCACCGATGTGAGCGGCGGTCACCGCCACCGGCGCACCCGCGCCGTGGCGGCTGGCGTTCTCGAGCAGGTTGGCGAACACCCGCTCGAGCTGGTCGGCGTCTGCGCGCACCTCTGGAAGATCGGACGGGATCGCGATTCGGAGCTCGCCATGTGGGGTCTCGAGCGTCTCGCGGGCGGCGAGCACGACGTCCTCGATCGAGACCCAAGCCGGCTTCGGCCGCGAGCCACCCGCCTGAAGCCGTGAGAGGTCGAGCAGTTTTTCGACCATCGCCGCCAGCCGCTCGCCCTCGGTGACCACCGCTGCGGCCAGCTCCGAACGGTCCTGGTCGGTGAGTGAATCCGAGGAGAGCGCGTGGCCGGCGGCGACGATCGCCGTCAGCGGCGTCCGCAGATCGTGCGAAACGGCTCTCAGCAGCGCGGTCTTGACCTCATCGGAGTGTCGTAACGCTGCCGTCTCGACCGCCTCGGCCTGGATCTGATCGCGCCGCAGCGCGATCGCGACGAGCGCCGACAGCGTGGGCTCGACCGAGTCGCGCAGGCGCTGACCCGTCTCGGTCGAGATCGATTTCGGGACCAGCAGCGTCGCTAGCTGATTGCCCGCGCCGTCGGACAGCGGGATCGCCCGGCGGCGGTCGTCGCCGTCGCGCGCGCCCAGCTCGATCGTCGCCGATGTCAGCCCCAGCGCGACCGCCAGCCAGTGGCTCGCAGCGGCCAGCGCCAACCTGGTGTCCGCACCCGCCAGCAGCTCCCTGGCGAGCTGCGCCGCGAGGTCCGCCTCGGCGCGCCGGCGCTCTGCCTCGCGTGAACGGGAGCGCGCCAGTTCGGCGATCCAGCTCGTCACGATCGCGACGGTCATGAACGCCGCCAGCGCCACCCAGTTGCGCGAATCGGAGATGGTGAAGTGGCTGACCGGCTCGATGTGAAAGAAGTTGAACGCGGCGGCGCTGGCCAGCGACGTGGCGAGTCCCGGCAACACGCCCCAGAGGCTCGAGACCAGAAGCACCGCCGGGAGGTAGACGACGCTGAGCGAAACGACGGGGGCGAACGATTTCAACGGGTAGATCGCGGCGGTGGCGAGCGCGATCGCCAACGCCGACACCGTGGCCCCCAGCCACAGCGAAGGTCGCCTCTCGGGAAACGGTGGCAGGACTTTGTCCAATTCGTGAAGGAGTCTCGCACGCGGACGCGAACCGTTCTGACGTGCTGCTTCGCAACCGCATCCCCCAGATTGAGGAAGTTCCGGCCCCGGCCTCCGAGGGCCAAGAGCATGTCCCCCCCACCGCGGTCGCCCTGGTCAGCTGGCTCAACGCCAACCGGATCGACTATGTCCTCGTCGGCCCGGTCGCCAGGGCGATCCGCGGGGATTCGTCGGCCCGAGGTCCGGTCGCGATCGTTCCGGCTCCCTACGGGCGCAATCTCGACAGGCTCGCCCGGGCATTGATGTCGGCGCGGGCACGGCTACGGACCGAGGTCCGGCCCGGGCAGTTCACCACCGCAGCGGACACGGTGCCCGTCAAGCTCAACGCCGAAAAGCTCCTGCGCGCCGAACGCTGGACGCTGCGCTGCGGTGAGCACGATGTGGATGTCGAGGGCCGTCCCGCTGGATCGCCGCGCTACCAGGAGCTGCTGTACGAAGCGAGCAAGTTCGAGCTTGCGCCCGATGTGAGCGTCGAGGTCGCCGCGCCCGAGGACATCGAGCACTACAGCCACGTGCAGCGGACCGGGGTCGCACCGGAGATCTCCGTCAGCCGCGTGGTCCGCGATCCCGAAGCATCCGTCTGAGCGTCCCTCTGCTCCGCTCGCGCGGCTAGAGCGTCCTTAAGGTTTGCCTGGTTTCAGGCACTACCCTTGTCTGATGACGGCTCGAAGCTCGCTGACGAGGGCTCTTTCGGCTCTGTCCGCACTATCGGGAGCCGCGATCCTGGGCGGGCTGCTGGCGTTCCTCTGGTACGCGTCGTTTCACAGCGCGACCGCCAGCACCGTCAACCTGGCGATCTATGACCGGGCCGGCTCGGTGGCCTCGCACTATCACCTGGTAGGGCTTGCGACTTTCGTGACCGGACTGATTGCGCCGGCGCCGTACGTGCTACTGGCCGCGGTTCCGGTGATCGTCAGCCTCTGGCGCCGGCGCCCGATCGTCGCACTGGCGATCGTCGGCATCATCGTCGGCGCCAATGTCACGACCGAGCTTCTGAAGCCGCTGTTGGGTACCCAGCTCCAGGGCGGCGGACCGGTCAACCCTGGCTCCTTCCCGAGCGGGCACGTCACCGCTGCGACGGCGCTGGCGCTGGGCATGGTGCTCGCCGCTCCGCTGCGTGTGCGTCGTCCCGTCGCCCTCGCCGGTGCCGCGTTCGTGGCGGCGGTCGGCGGCTCGGTCGTGATGCTCGGATGGCACTACCCCAGCGACGCCGCGGGAGGGGTGCTGGTCGCCTCGGCCTGGTGCCTGCTCGGCATCGCCGCGATCGAGCTCGCTGCGACGCTCAGGCCGCGGCTGGACGCCGGCGCACTGAGGGCTTGAGCGCCGCGGAGCTCGGCTCGCCGAGTCGTTTCGCCCCTAACGGAACCGGCCCGGATCCCAGAGCAGTTCGGCGCCCCCAGCCGCCCCGCGGCTGAGGATGAACAGCAGATCCGAGAGGCGGTTCAGGTAGCGCACGACCTCGGCGTTGATCTCCGCTCCGCATGCGACCGCGCGACGCTCGGCGCGGCGGCAGACCGTTCGAGCGACATGCAGTTGGGCGGCGGCAGGCGTCCCGCCTGGAAGAACGAACGATCGCAGGGGCTCGAGCGTGGCGTTGACCTCGTCGCAGCGCTGTTCGAGCCATTCGGTCTGCGTCGGGAGCACCCGAAGTCGTTCGCGACTGGCGTTCGGCTGGGCGGAAGGGTCGGCGGGGTCGGCCGGGGAAGGCTGGGCGGGGTCGGGTGGGGGAGAGTGGGCGGGCACTGATTCCGGCACCGCAATGTCGGCGCCGACGTCGAACAGGTCGTTCTGGATCCTCGACAGCCACTCCCGATATTCGTCTGGCAGGTCGACCAGCGTCAGCGTGACTCCGATCTGGGCGCCCAGCTCATCGACCGTGCCGTATGCCTCGATCCGAGGGTTGGTCTTGGGCACGCGGCTCATGTCCCCGAGGTGGGTCTCGCCGCCGTCGCCGAGCTTCGTGTAGATCCGGGTGAGGTTGACCGTCATCCTCGTCAAGGAGTCTATTCCGCGGGCTGATGGATACGGTGGAGCCCGATGAACCTCAGGGTCATGAGCCGCAGACCTCCAGCCCTCTTCGCAGCCGCGGCGCTCGCGCTCGCCGGTTGTGGCCTTGCCGGCGGATCGAGCTCCAGCAGCGTCACTGTCAACGTCACCAGGGATTTCGGCAGCGCCGCGATCGGCTCCAAGGTGCAACGACACCTTCCTGGGGGAGAATCCGTGATGGGGCTGCTTCAACGCTCGTTCAAGGTCGCGACGGGGCACCGCGAGTCGATCGAGTCGATCGACGGCCACGCCGCTGGGTCGGGCCGTTATGGCTGGTCGTTCTACGTCAACGGGATCCTGGCGCCGAAGCGCCCCGCCGCGACCGCGGTCAACGCCGGCGATCGCGTCTGGTGGGATCTCCATGACTGGTCTGCCGCCCGTCAGATTCCGGCCGTGGTCGGCTCCTATCCGGAGCCGTTCGCCAACGGGATCGGCGGCCGGCGGTTCCCGACGGTGCTCGATTGCGCCCAGAACGTCAGCCGGGCGTGCAATGTGGTCGGGGCATCGCTGCGCAAGGCGGGCGTCAAGGTCTCCTACCAGGTCCTCGGCGCCGGCTCGGGCTCGGATTCGCTCGCCGTCGTGGTTGGCACATGGCGTGACCTTCGCGGTGTGATCGCGGCTGACCTGATCGGTTCCGGTCCAGCCACCAGCGGTGTCTTTGCTCAGTTCGTCGGCTCCGGCGGGCAGGCGCTCGAGCTCGACAATGCCCAAGGCTCGGTCGCGCGCACCCTGCGCGCCGGCGGCGGCCTGATCGCGGCGACGGAGCAGCCGTCGCTGAATCAGCCGACCTGGCTCGTCACCGGAACCGACGTCGCCGGCGTCAACGACGCCGCGGCGGCGCTGACGCCCGCGAGGCTGCACAACCACTTCGCGCTGGCGGTCGATGGTTCCCGGGATCTGCCGCTGCCACTGTCGCCGGCCGGGTAGCTGATCAGGTGCGCGTGCCTCTGAGCACAGGACCTTAGGATCGCCTAACCCGATACTGTCCGGCGCCGCATGAGGATTGGCGTTCCGAGGGAGACAGCCGGCGGCGAGGCGCGCGTGGCCCTGGTGCCGGAGGTTGTGGGCAAGTTGACCGGTGCCGGCCATGAGGTTCTGGTCGAGCGCAGCGCGGGTGAGGGGGCGCTGATTCCCGACTCCGACTACGAGGCGTCCGGTGCGACCTTGGTTGGGCCGGGGGAGCCGTTTGGCGCGCAGCTGGTCGTCAAGGTCGCGCCGCCGGCCGAGGAGGAGATTGCCCGTCTCAACACCGAGACGGTGTTGATCGGGTTTCTGGCGCCGCTGAACCCAGGTGGGACGATCCCGGCGATCGCCGCGAGCGGCGCGACCGCGTTCGCAGTCGAGGCGATTCCCCGGATCAGCAGGGCGCAGTCGATGGATGCGCTTTCGAGCCAGGCGAACATCGCCGGCTACCGCGCGGCGCTGATCGGCGCTCAAGAGCTCGGCCGCTTTTACCCGATGCTGATGACCGCGGCTGGGACGATCCGGCCGGCGACCGTGCTCGTGCTCGGCGCCGGCGTCGCCGGACTGCAGGCGATCGCGACCGCCCGCCGGCTCGGGGCGGTCGTCCAGGGGTTCGACGTCCGGGCGGCCGTCAAGGAGCAGGTCGAGTCGCTCGGGCGCGAAGTTCCTCGAGTTCGACCTCGGCGGCGACCTGGAGGGCGCCGGCGGCTACGCCAGGGAGCTGACGCCCGAGCAGCAGGCAGCGCCAGCAGGAGCTGATGGCCGAGGCGATCGGCAAGTGCGACGTCGTGATCACGACCGCGCTGGTCCCCGGCCGCCGCGCCCCGATCCTCGTCACCGAGGAGGCGGTGGAGCTGATGAAGCCGGGCTCGGTGATCGTCGACCTCGCCGGTGAGGCGGGCGGCAACTGCGAGCTGTCAAGCCGGGCGAGACGGTGCTCGCGCCATCGACGTCAAGATCATCGCGCCGCTGAACGTGCCCTCGACGATGGCCGAGCACGCCTCACAGCTGTACGCGCGCAACATCAAGTCGCTGCTGGGGCTGATGATCTCCGAGGACGGCGAGCTGTCGCTCGACTTCGACGACGAGGTGATCGCCGGCGCGTGCATCACCCGGGGCGGCGAGATCGTCCACGAGGGCGCCAAGGCGGCCGCCGCGGCGGCCAGCTAGCGCGCCAGGAAAGAAGGAGAGCTGATGGACAGTCTCGTGATCGACCTCGCGGTGCTGGTGTTGGCCGGATTCGTTGGCTACGCGGTGATCTCAAAGGTCCCGAACACGCTGCACACGCCGCTGATGTCGGGCACCAACGCGATCCACGGGATCGTGGTGCTCGGTGGCGTGATTCTGATGCCCGAGGCGACCGGCTTCCTGGAGAAGCTACTGCTCGTGATCGCGGTCGCGTTCGGGACGATCAACGTGGTCGGCGGGTTCCTGGTCACCGATCGGATGCTCGGGATGTTCAAGTCAAAGGAACCGCCGCGCGTCGAATGAGAGCGCCGGCGCTGACGACGCGGGTGACCAGGACGGCACCTCGTGACAGCAGTCGCGACGGTCTTCCTGCAGAGCACGAGCTTCATCAACGCGGCCTACATCGTCGCGTTCAGCCTGCTGATCTACGGAATGATGGGGTTGACCGGTCCGCGCACCGCGGTTCGCGGCAACAAGATCGCCGCCACCGGGATGGCAATCGCCGTGATCGCGACGCTGTTGCGCAAGGGCGAGTTCAGCCACTCGAGCACGATCTGGCTGATCCTGCTCGGCGCCGTGATCGGGACGGCGATCGGGATCCCCGCGGCGCGCAACGTGAAGATGACCGCGATGCCGCAGATGGTCGCGCTGTTCAACGGCGTCGGCGGCGGCGCGGTCGCGCTGATCGCCTGGGTCGAGTACCGGCACGCGTTCGGCGGGGGCTGGCCGCTGCGGGTCGAGATCTTCGAGCTGTTCGGCGCGATCGTCGGCTCGATCTCGTTCTGGGGCTCGGGCATCGCGTTCGGCAAGCTCCAGGAGATCCTGCCGGGACGGCCGATCAAGCTCCCCGGTAGAGCCCAGGTCGGTGCTGAACCTGGGACTGCTGGTGATCGCGCTCGGGCGCGCGATCGTGCTCGCGTCGGGCACCCACTCGGAGGCGCTGTTCATCGTCGGGATCCTGGTCGTCTCGGCGGTGCTGGGAACCATGGTGGTGCTGCCGATCGGCGGCGCCGACATGCCGGTCGTGATCTCGCTGCTGAACGCCTTCACCGGCCTCTCGGCGGCCGCCACCGGCGTCGCGCTGTCAAACCCGGTGATGATCGTCGCGCGGGATGATCGTCGGCGCGTCGGGCACGATCCTGACCGACCTGATGGCCAAGGCGATGAACCGCTCGGTCCCGGCGATCGTCGCGGGCGGGTTCGGCGGCGAGGTCGCCGCGCCGGCCGGATCTCGGATGCCGCCCACACCGCGGGCGGAACGGTGCGGTCAACGACCGCCCGCGGACGTTGCGATTCAGCTCGCCTACGCCCGCCTGGTCGTGATCGCGCCCGGGTACGGGATGGCCGTCGCGCAGGCCCAGCACGCCGTCCGCGAGCTCGAGCAGGCGCTCGAGGCAAAGGGGGTCGAGGTCAAATACGCGATCCATCCGGTTGCCGGGCGGATGCCGGGTCATATGAACGTGTTGCTCGCGGAAGCGAACGTGCCCTACGACCTGTTGCGCGAGATGGACGACATCAACCCTGAGTTCTCCCGGACCGACGTGACCCTCGTCATCGGCGCCAACGACGTCACCAATCCGGCCGCGCGCAACGAACCCGGCTCGCCGATCTACGGGATGCCGATCCTGGAGGTCGACCGCTCGGCTGCCGTCGTCGTCCTCAAGCGCTCGATGGCCTCCGGCTTCGCCGGGATCGACAACCCACTGTTCTACGAGCCGAAGACGTCGATGCTGTTTGGCGACGCGAAGTCGTCCGTCAGCGAGATCACCGCCGAGGTCCAGACGATCTAGGGTGCCTGCGGCCGCGGCCGCTACATTGCCGAAGGGAGTCGCCGGCCGCTGCCCCAACGCGGCCGGAGCCAACCGATCCACGCACAAGGAGGAACCAACATGTCAGTGTTCGACAGGGCGGCGCTAGAGGCCAGCCCACTTGCCGATCTCCACGCGATCGCGTCCGAGCTGACGATGGACGGCTACCGCCGTCTGCGTAAGGCCGATCTGATCGACGCGATCATCGCTCGGCAGGAGGGCGAAGGCCAGGCGGCCGAGACGGTGTCGGAAGATGCGGCGGCTGAGGAGACGACCGCCGCCGAGGCGCAGAGCGCTCGCGAGGAGACGACCGCTGCTGAGGAGCAGGGCGCTGGCGAGGAGGCGGCCGCTGCCGATGCTTCCGACGAAACGGCGAGCGCGCGCCGCCGACGCGGCCGCCGCGGCGGTCGCGGCCGTGGGTCACGCGGCGCGGCTACGGACGCAGACGAGGAGCCGGCTCGTGAGGCTGCCATGGAGGCAGACGAGAAGCCGTCGCGTGAGGCTGCCATGGAGGCAGAGGAGAAGCCGGCGCGCAAGGCCGGCAGGGCAACCCCGGACAAGGCTGCGCGGGAGGAACCGGCGGCCAAGACGAAGGACCGTGACGAGGTTGTCGAAGGCGTCGTTGAACTGCTTCCAAACGGCTCGGGCTTCATCCGCGTCTCGCCCCCCGAGCCGTCGGACCGCGACGTCTACATCTCGGCGGCTCAGGCCAAGCGCTGCGAGCTGGTCAGCGGCGACGTCGTCAGCGGGCCCCGCCGACCGCCGCAGCGCTCCGAGCGGTTCGCCTCCCTGTTCCGGATCGACACGGTCAACGGCAAGCCGGCCGCTGATTTCGCCGACCGCGGCCGCTTCGACGATCTCGCCGCGACGTTCCCCACGGAGCGGTTCCGCCTCGCCACCGAGGATCCGACGAGCGCGGCGATCGAGTGGCTGACGCCGTTCGGTCGTGGCTCGCGGGTGGCGATCACAGGCGGCATCTGGGCCGGCAAGTCTCACGCTCTCCGCCAGCTGGCAAGTGCGCTCGCCGGCGCGGAGGGTGTCACGCTGTTGATCACGCTCGCCGGGGTACGTCCCGAGGAGCTCGCGGAGTGGGCGGAGATCGAGGGGCTTCCGGCCACGACGGCGGCTCTCAGCTTTGCGGCCTCCGCCGATGCCCAGGACCACGCGGTCGAGCTGGCGATCGAGCAGGCCCGCCGGGTCGCGGTACGGGGGGAGGACGCGGTGGTGTTGATCGACACCCTCGATGGCCTGCATCCGCTCGCTGCCCGTAAGGCGCTCGGGTCAGCCCGCAACCTCGTCGAGGGGGGCTCCGTGACCGTGATCGCGACCTGCTCGCAGCCGCTCGGCGGCGAGACGACGGTGATCGCGCTGGACCGGCAGTTGACCGCGGCCGGGCGCTTCCCGGCGCTCGACCTGACAATCAGCGGCACGCTGCGGGCGGAGCTGCTGGTCGGCGAGGACGGCGCCAGGGCGATCACCGAGGCGCGGGCGCAGGCGCTGTCGGGTATCTGACGCGCCGCTCGCTGACGCACCGCTCGCCGACCGGGTCTACGCTCCGTAGCCCGTGTTGACGGTGCGGTCCCCGCGGCTCCTCCTCGCTGGCCTGATCGCCTGCATGGCGCTCGCCGGCTGTGGTGGCGCCGCGTCGTCGGACACAACTCGAGCCAGACCGGCCCGAACTGCGGCCGTGCGGACCAACACCGCGGTGTTGTCGAGGCCCCCTCATCGAGAGGTAGCCGCGAGGGACGGAACCGCGCTTGCCGCTCTCGCCGGGTTGGCGGTCAAGGGGCGGGCGCCGAAGACTGGTTATACCCGCGAGCAGTTTGGCGATGGGTGGGCCAGCGTCGCCGGCTGCGACACCCGCGACCGAATCCTGCGGCGAGACCTGACCCGCAAGCGGTACGAGTCGGACGGTTGCCGGGTCTCCAGAGGTGTGCTGTTTGACCCCTATACGGGTCAGATCGTCAGGTACGTCCGTGGCGCCTCCGAGGTAGACATCGACCACGTGGTCGCGCTGTCCGACGCGTGGCAGAAGGGGGCCCAGCAGTGGTCCTACCGCAAGCGCGTGACGTTCGCCAATGATCCGCTGGAGCTCCTGGCAGTGGGCTCCTCCGTCAACCGGGCCAAGGGTGACGGTGACGCCGCCACGTGGCTCCCACCCCGCAGGGGCTTTCGCTGCACGTACGTCGCCCGTCAGATCGCCATCAAACGCCGTTACGGGTTGTGGGTGACGGCCGCAGAACGCAACGCGATGAGGCGAGTGCTGGCAAGGTGTCCTGATCAGCGGCTGCCCGCGGCCTCATCGCTGCCGGCTCCTTCGATCTCGGTGGCGGCGCCTCCGCCGCGAGAACCCACGCCCGTGTCCGGAGCGGGCAGGGTGCGCGTCTTCAAGAACTGCACCGCCGTCCGCGCGGCGGGCCTCGCGCCGATTAGACGGGGGACGCCCCTGTACAACGCGAACAAGAAGCTTGACCGCGACAAGGATGGGGTGGCCTGCGAGTAGCCGGACAGCCGCCCGTTGGGCCGCGACGAGGAGACAACAACTCGGCAAGCGAACCATCCCGGCTTGGGGGTCGCGGACTTATCGTCTCTGGCCGACCAGGGAGCCGGCGACCCCCGGTCGGGGGCGGCTCGGTTGCCGACTTTTGGTCGCTGCGCCCTACACGGTGAGCGAGCGAACGACCAAAACTTCCCGTGCGAGCGCCCGCCGGCGAGGGTTTGGGAAGAAGAGAGCGCTGGCGGTCCTGTTTGGCCCGAGCCTCGGATCGCCCCGACGGGTCCGGGAAGTTTTGGTCAGTAGGCCGTCGTCCGCGAGCGGTGGCGGGGAACGGCTTTGTAGAAGGGCTGCTGTCCGCGATTCCAGAGGATCTCATCGACCTCGGCCGCGGTCACGGCGACCGGCGCCGCGGCGACGATCAGCTCGACCGCGTGGACGGCGCATGCCCGGATCTCGACCTCCTCGGGCGAACCGTGCTCGATCAGCTCCCGCCTCGATCCGTGCGACCAGCTCCGGCGTCGAACCTGATGACACCGTCGAGCCGCAGCACATGGGGCACGAGGTTGTCGGCGAACATCGTCAGCCGGTCGAGGTCGCCGAAGCTCGGACCCGCCGCGCGGTCCAGATCCGCGGCCGCGATCTGGGCGCGCTTGAGGAACGGAAGCTCTACGGTCCGTCATATGTCGAGTTGTCCGCGAAGCACTCCCACTCCGCCAGCGTCTCCACGAGCCGCACCGCAGAGGCGTCGGCCGCGTCGACGACAGGGCAGAACGACCGCCGTGACGCTCCGTCAGGTTCCGGCCCGAGGTCCCGCAGCGACTCGCGAACAGGCCATCAGCTCGTGGCTCCGGCTCCTGATCCATCAGCGCCGCCAGCTCGTCCGGCTAGATCGCCGGAGCTCGGCGGCCGTCCACGCCCCCGACTCGTCGAAGCGCCGCCTCATCCCTGCCGCGATCGTTCGGTACCCGGTCCGCTCCGCGCCGCTTGCGGAGCGTCGGAAACCAGCCGGACCCGAAATTGATCGCGTCCAGCGTCAGCCAGAACGCCGCGTCTCCGTTCGCGCTCGTGCTCGGAGATCATGTGAGGAACGCGACTCGCGTTCGAAGCCCAGAACGTTCCTCGGAATCCCCAGCTGCAGCGCGTACTCGGCGATCCGCCCCGCTCGACCCGCGGACGACTGCGCACCGGGCGGCAACCCCGCGCAGGCCTCTCTGAGCTCTTCTGTACGACCACGCTGCTCGCTACCGTAGACGGACAGATGACTACCGAGGCCGAATGAACAGTCGAGACGCTGCTCGACGGGCTCAACGAGCCACAGCGGGACGCCGTCACCTACGGCGAAGGGCCGCTGCTGATCCTGGCCGGCGCCGGATCGGGCAAGACCCGCGTACTGACCCACCGGATCGCCTACCTGGTCGCCACCGGGGCGGCACAGCCGAGCGAGATTCTGGCGATCACGTTCACCAACAAGGCGGCCGCCGAGATGCGTGAGCGCGCCGAGCTGCTGGTCGGGCGGCGCGTCCGCGCGATGTGGGTGATGACCTTCCACTCAGCCTGCGCGCGGATGCTGCGCGCCCACGCCGACAAGCTCGGGTACACGCGCCAGTTCACGATCTACGACCAGGCCGACTCGCGGCGGCTGATCAAGCGCTGCATGGAGGAGAACGGCGTCGACCCCAAGCGCTTCACCCCGGGGGCGATCCACAACCAGATCTCGGACGCCAAGAACCGGCTGCGCGACGCGGAGGCCTACGCGCAGCTGGTCGGCTCGTTCTTCGAGCAGACCGTCGCCGACGTCTACGCGCAGCTACGAGCGCGAGCTGCACCGGATGAACGCGATGGACTTCGACGACCTGCTGGTCCGCGGCGGTGAACGTGCTCGAGCTGTTCCCGGAGGTCCGTCAGGCCTACCAGGAGGCGTTCCGCCAGATCCTCGTCGACGAGTACCAGGACACCAACCACGCCCAGTACCGCTGGCTGCAGCTGCTGGCGGGAGAGCGCCGCAACCTGACCGTCGTCGGCGACCCCGACCAGTCGATCTACGGATTCCGCGGAGCCGACATCCACAACATCCTCAGCTTCGAGGACGCAGTTCCCGGACGCGAAGGTCGTCAAGCTCGAGCAGAACTACCGCTCGACGCAGACGATCCTCGATGCGGCCAACGCGGTGATCTCCAACAATCGCGGTCGCAAGGAGAAGCAGCTCTGGACCGAGCTCGGCCACGGCGACCCGATCCACGTCCGCGAGCTCGACGACGAGCACGCGGAGGCGCGGTTCGTCGCCGGCGAGATCGAGCGCCTGGTCGACGAGGGCCTGTCGCGGCGGGAGATCGCCGTCTTCTACCGGACCAACGCGCAGTCGCGGGTGCTCGAGGACACGCTCGTCCGCGCGGAGATCGCCTACCAGGTGATCGGCGGCACGAAGTTCTACGAGCGGGCCGAGATCAGGGACGCGATCGCGTACCTGACCGCGCTCGTCAACCAGCAGGACGCCGGGGCTTTCACGCGGATCGTCAACTCCCCGCGGCGCGGGATCGGCACGACCTCTGTCGCCGGGTGCTGGCGTTCGCCAACACGATGGGAATCTCCGTCTGGGAGGCAGCGGCCGAACCGGCGCAGGTGGCGGGGCTCGGCGCAGCCGCGATCAAGGCGATCGGTCGCTTCATGGGCACCATGGGCGTGCTGCGCGAGCGGATGCAGGGTGGCGCGCCGGTGTCGCGGCTGCTCGGCGAGCTTCTGGAGGAGACCGGCTACCTCGAGGCGCTGCGGGCCGAGCGCACGATCGAGGCGCAGGGGCGGATCGAGAACCTCGAGGAGCTGCGTGAACGTTGCCGTCGAATACGACGCATCGGATTCCGAGCAGCCATCCGTCGCCGAGTTTCTGCAGCAGATCGCGTTGGTCGCGGACGCCGACACCCGGGTCGAGGACGACGGCCTGGTGACGCTGATGACCCTGCACAACGCCAAGGGTCTCGAGTATCCGATCGTCTTCATGATCGGCTTCGAGGATGGGGTGTTTCCGCACTCTCGCGCGCTCGAGGAGGGCGGAATCGAGGAGGAGCGACGGCTCTGCTACGTGGGCATCACCCGCGCCCAGCGCGACCTGTACATCACCTATGCCCGCGCGCGCACGGTGTTCGGAGCGCACGGGTATGCGATCCCGAGCCGCTTCCTGGCGGAGATCCCGGTCAACCTAACGGACGCCGAGGAGCAGCGTCCGCGTGGGTTGGGGACGATGCGCGAGCGGCTGACGTCGTGGCCGAGCAGGGGGCCCGGCCGCGCAGAAGCCGAAGTCGTCGCATACAAATTGGGCGACGACGTCGTGCATCCAAAGTTTGGCGACGGCGTCGTCACGGGGCTCGAGCCCGGCGGGATCGTCGTGATCCGCTTCAGCGCCGACCGGTCCGAACGCAAGCTCGTCGGGGACCTGGCGCCGATCACTAAGCGATAGGTTCCGGGCCGTGAGCGCGCAGATCATCGACGGCAAGGCGGTTGCGGCCGAGGTCCGCGCCCAGGTTGGACGAGACGTCGCTGACTGGACCGCGGACCACGGCGGGCCGCCTGGGCTGGCGACGATCCTCGTTGGCGACGATCCGGGCTCGGCGATCTACGTGCGGAACAAGCGCAGGGCCTGTGCCGAGGTGGGCATCGCGGACTTCCACAGGCCGCTGCCGGCCGACAGCCCGCAGGGAGAGGTGGCGGCGGTGATTGCCGAGCTTGCCGAGAACCCTGAAGTAAGCGGGATCCTGCTGCAACTCCCCGTGCCGAGGCCGCTCGACGGCGCGGCGCTGACCGCGCTGATCCCGCCGGAGAAGGACGTCGATGGACTGACGCCGATCAGCGCGGGCAGGCTCAGTCAGGGGACACCGGGGCTGCGACCGTGCACGCCACTCGGCGTGATCGAGCTCCTCGACCGCTACGAGGTTCCGATCGAGGGTGCCGACGTGGTCGTCGTCGGCCGCTCGAATCTCGTCGGCAAACCCGTTGCGTCGCTGCTGCTGGCGCGCAACGGGACGGTCACCGTCTGTCACTCGAGGACGGCGGACCTTCCGGCGGTTTGTGCGCGAGCGGACATTCTGATCGCGGCGGTCGGGGTCCCGAAGATGCTCGGTGGCGCCTACATCAAGCCCGGCGCAACGGTCATCGATGTCGGCATCAACAGGTTGGAGGACGGGCTCGCAGGAGATGTCGACTTCCAGGCGGCTCGGGAGATCGCCGGCCTGATCACCCCGGTGCCCGGTGGCGTCGGACCGATGACGATCGCGATGTTGCTTCGTAACACCCTCACGGCCGCCGGCCTTCAGTCCACCCCTGCCGCTGCCGCCGTCTGACCCCGATGGGCTTCCGGTTGGCTCGCCTGCGCGCGCCCGAGTGGGCCCTTGGAGGCGTCTCGGTCGCGCTGCTCGTGGTGGTCTTCGCTTTGAACTGGTACGGCAGTACCAACGGCTGGCTGAGCCTGACGGTGCTGGGGCCGCTGGCCACTGTCGTCGCTGCGCTCGGGATCGCGGAGTGGGTGGTGCAGGCGACGCGCGGAGCGCCCGCCCTGCCCGTGGCACTCGCCGTCGTCGAGCTGGCGCTCGGGCTGGTGCTCGTGATCGGGCTGATCATCCGATTCGTGATCGATCCGCCGAGGCTCGGCGGATACCTCGGGCTGGTCCTGGCGGTATCCGTCGTTTTGGCAGCGTACGCGTCACTTCGCCGTGATGCCGTCGCCGACGCCGATGCGCCGAAGTGGATCGAGACGCTCCAGGGGTGACGTTGGCGACGACATGGTCGCCAAGGTTGGGGCCCGTGGCGATGTCCGGGATCTAAGATCCCTGTGGATGCTTGCCCGAGAAGAGGTCGACCACGTCGCGCGGCTCGCGCGGCTCGAGCTGAGCGATGCCGAGTCCGAGCGGATGGCCGCGGAGCTCTCCAAGGTGCTCGATCACATTGAGAAGATCCGCGAGCTCGATCTGAGCGACGTCGAGCCAACCGCCCACGTCGTCGACATCGTCAACGTACTGCGCGCCGACGAGCCCGAGCCCTCGCTGCCGCGCGAGGTCGTGTTGGCGGCCGCCCCCGAGGCGACCGAAACTGGGTTCGTGGTCCCCAGCCCCGGCGCCAGCGCCGAATGAGCGCTGCGATCCTCGAATTGACGGCCGCTCGGGCGGCAGCTGCGGTGCGCGCCGGCGAACTCGATCCAGCCGAGCTGTTCGAGGTCTACAGGGCGCGCGCGGCGGACGATCGCTTGAACGCATTCACCTGGCTCGCGGGCAAGGCGCCCGGCGACGCGCGCACGGCGAGCGGACAGCCGCTCGCCGGCGTTCCAATCGCGGTCAAGGACCTGTTCTGCACCGAGGGAATTCCGAGCCAGGCCGGTTCGAAGATCCTCGAGGGTTACCGCCCGCCGTACACGGCGACGGTCGTGCGGCGCCTGGCGGAGTCGGGCGCCCCGCTGCTCGGCAAGACCAACCAGGACGAGTTCGCGATGGGGTCCTCCAACGAGAACTCGGCCTACGGTCCCGTGCGCAATCCCTGGGATCCCGACTCGAGTTCCGGGCGGATCCTCTGGCGGCAGCGCGGCTGCGGTCGCCGCCGGTTTGACTCCGTGGGCGCTCGGTACCGACACCGGCGGCTCGATTCGGCAGCCAGCGGCCCTATGCGGGGTCGTCGGCCTGAAACCGACCTACGGCGCGTGCTCGCGCTTCGGGATGATCGCCTTCGCGTCGTCGCTCGATCAGGCCGGACCGCTCACGCGGGACGTGACCGACGCGGCGCTCTTGTTCAGCCGGATGATCGGTCACGACAGGTTCGACTCGACGTCGCTCGAGTACCCCGGGGAGATCGCGCTTCCGACCCGCCAGGATCTGGCAGGCATCCGGCTCGGGGTGCCCGAGGACCT
The DNA here is from genome assembly GCA_963805095.1 of uncultured Solirubrobacterales bacterium. Classification (GTDB taxonomy): domain Bacteria; phylum Actinomycetota; class Thermoleophilia; order Solirubrobacterales; family Solirubrobacteraceae; genus Palsa-465. Next base: position 842,013 of record CAWDSW010000001.1, on the reverse strand, counting down.
GCTTGGGATCGAGAGCGGCGTCGAACCCGGGGTCCGTGAGCGCTTCGACGCGACGCTGGCGTTGGCGGAGCGGCTCGGCGCGACCGTGCACCCCTGCGGGCTTCCGCACGCCGAGCACGGGCTGTCGGCCTACTACCTGATCGCCCCGGCTGAGGCGTCGGCCAACCTGGCGCGGTTCGACGGCGTCCGCTACGGACTGCGGGTCGATGGGGAGGGAGACCTGACGGCGATGTACAGCCGGACGCGATCAGCCGGCTTCGGTCCCGAGGTCAAGCGGCGGATCATGCTCGGTACCTATGCGCTGTCGAGCGGCTACTACGACGCCTACTATGGGACCGCCTTGAAGGTCCGCACCCGGATCGCAGAGGACTTCAGATCGGTCTTCTCCGAGTTCGACTTCATCGTCACCCCGACCAGCCCGGTCCCGGCCTTCGAGCTCGGCGCCAAGGTCGATGATCCGCTGGCTATGTATCTGAACGATCTCTACACGATCCCGATGTCGCTGGCCGGCATCCCGGCGATCTCGATCCCCTGCGGTTTGACCGACGGACTCCCGGTCGGCTTCCAGCTCGCCGCGCCGGCATTCGGCGAGGGGGCGATGCTGGAGGCGGCGTTCGCGTTGGAGCGCGCGATTGGCTTCGACGGAAGCCCGGCGAGGCAGGTGGCCTAGTGAACGCCATCGAGTACGAGCCCGTGATCGGGCTCGAGATCCACGTCCAGCTCAAGACCCGCACGAAGATGTTCTGCGGCTGCGAGCTGTCATTCGGCGACGAACCGAATGTCCACACCTGTCCGCGCTGCCTCGGTTTGCCCGGGAGCCTGCCCGCCGTCAACGCCCAGGCCGTGCACTACGGGCTGATGATCGGTCTGGCGCTGGGGTGCGAGATCGCCGAGCGCTCACAGTTCCATCGAAAGAACTACTTCTATCCCGACCTGCCAAAGGGCTACCAGATCTCGCAGTACGACGTGCCGTTGTGCAGCGGCGGCCGGCTCGGTGAGGTCCGCATCCACCGGGTCCATCTGGAGGAGGACGCCGCCAAGCTCGTGCACATGGGCGAGAGCGGGCGGATCCACGGAGCCGATCTGAGCGTGGTCGACTTCAACCGTGGGGGCACGCCGCTGGTCGAGGTCGTCACCGAGCCCGACCTCCATTCCGCCGAGCAGGCGCGCGAGTGGTTGACGCTGCTGCGCACGACACTGCGGGTCCTTGGCGTGTCGGACGTCAACATGGAGGAGGGGTCACTTCGTTGTGACGCCAACGTGTCGGTGCGCCCAGCCGGCACGACCGAGCTCGGCACCAAGACCGAGCTCAAGAACATGAACTCGTTTCGCTTTCTCGCGCAGGGGGTGAACGCCGAGATCGAGCGCCAGATCGGGTTGCTGCGGGCTGGCGAGAAGGTTGTCCAGGAGACGCTGCACTTCGATCCCTCGAGCGGCCGGCTGACCCCGCTGCGCTCCAAGGAGGAGGCGCACGATTACAGGTACTTCCCGGAGCCCGATCTGGTCCCGCTGGTTGCGACCGAGGCGATGCTCGCGGCCGCGCGAGCCGCGCTCCCCGAGCTTCCAGCCGCTCGCGCGGAGCGCTTCGAGCGCGATTTCGGCCTGCCCCCGGGCCGGGCCAGGGAGCTGGCGTTCAGGACCGAGCTCGCCGACTATTACGAGCAGGCGCTCGCATCGGACGGCGGCGGCCTCGACCCGATCGCGCTGGCCAACTGGATCCCACAGCTGGTCGAGCGGATCGGCGCCGACGCCGACCCGGGATCCTCGCGGGTCAGCCCGGCCGGCCTGGCGTCGCTGGTCAAGCTCGTGACCGCCAAGACGGTCAGCCGTGAAACCGCCCGCGAACTGCTCAGCCGGCTCGTCGCCGACGGAGGGGACCCGACGACAATCGTCGAGCAGGAGGGCCTCGGCGCCCTCGACGCCGAGGACTCCGGTCTCGCCGAGATCGTCGCGGCTGCGATCGCGGCGGACCCGGACGCCGCCGCAAAGGTCCGCGACGGGAACATGAAGGCGAGCGGCCCACTCGTCGGCTACGTGATGCGCCAGACGAAGGGACGTGCCGACGGTGGCGAGGTCTCACGGCTGATCCGCGAGCAGCTCGGTCTGAGCTGACTAGCCTGCGGGCCTGCCGCCGGTCATCAAACTTTGTCCGCAGGGCCAGTGTGCCCGGGGCGCTCGGAGCGGATCATCCTGGCATGACCTCCTCTCGCACAGCTTCGAAGGTGCTGCTGCTCAGCTCGCAGCGGCCAGCAACCGAAGGTTCAGCCTCGTTGCCGCTCAGGCGCTTCCGGATCGCCCGTCTCAGGCTCGACGGCAGGCGGCCGGTCGGCTCCCGGTTCCCGCAGCTCAAGGGCAGCTGACGGTCGGCTGACGGTTTACTCGGGCCCGGTGACGGCCTACCGGGCATCGACTGGCTCGTGCCGCCGCCGTGGCGGTACCCTTGGTACATGAACCAAATTGAACAGAGCCGCTCTCGGCCGCCAGTCGTCAGGCGGGTGGTTGCCGGGCTCGTGCTGGTCGCCGTGGCCGCCCTCGTGATCCACTTCGCGATCGGCCTGATAGTGACGGTCTTCTGGATCGTCGCGATCGTGGCTGTGATCGCAGCGGCCATCTGGGCACTCAACACGATCCTCTGAGAACCTGGCCGTGTCGGGGTACGGACTCGGGCTCCTCGTGATCCTGTTCTGCTTCGGCTTGGCCGGGGGCATCGTCGGAAGGATCAAGGGGAGCTCGTTCACGATCTGGTTCGTTGTCTCCTTCTGCGTCCCCTTCATCGGTCTCCTGACCGCGATCCTCTACAGGGTTGAGAACCAGGAGCTACGTCGGCAGTGTCCGAACTGTGAGCGGATCGTCAAGCTCCACGATGCCGTCTGCATGCGCTGCGGCACCGAGCTCGAGTTCCCCGATGTGGCGATCGCGCCGGCGGCCAGGATCGTCCGTCGCACGCCGGCGGCTTAGACGGACGCGGCTGCTGATGCCACTGGCTCACAGGCCAGTGGCAACGTATTCACCGTTCCGACATCCTGCCTTCAGGGCACTAAAATCGTCGGATCCGGCGCGGGACCACCGCGCCCACCCGCAAGCCTGACGAAAGGAGGAGAGCGCTATGCGTGCAGTCGACGCACTGATGGAATGTCTCAAGGCAGAAGGTGTCGACGTCGTATTCGGGTTGCCCGGCGGCGCGAACCTCCCGACGTATGACGCCTTTTACGACGCCGGCATCCGGCACATCCTCGTCCGCCACGAGGCGGGCGGCGGCCACGCGGCCGAGGGGTACGCCAAGGCGACCGGCAGGGTCGGCGTGTCGCTGGCGACCAGCGGGCCGGGGGCGACCAACCTCGTCACCCCGATCTGCGACGCGATGATGGACTCGGTGCCGGTCGTGTTCCTGACCGGCCAGGTCCGCACCGAGCTGCTGGGGACCGACGGATTCCAGGAGGCGGACACGATCGGGATCACGATGCCGATCGTCAAGCACAGCTTCATGATCCAGCATCCGCTGGAGATCCCGCGCACGATCCACGAGGCCTTCCACCTGGCTCGGACCGGTAGGCCCGGACCAGTGGTGGTCGATATCCCGCAGGACCTCAGTCGTGCGGACATCCCGTATGAGCCGGTGACGGACGTCCACCTGCCCGGCTATCAGCCGACGACGGACGGCAACCAGAAGCAGATCCGACTGGCCGCCAAGGCCCTGGCCAACGCGCGGCGACCGGTGATCTACGCCGGCGGCGGAGCGGTCGCGGCATCGGCCGAGTTGATCGAGCTCGCGACCTCCGACCGGCTGCCGGTCACCTGCACGCTGATGGGTCTTGGCGCCTTTCCCGCCCCGCACCCACAGTGGCTCGGGATGCTCGGGATGCACGGGACCCGGGCGGCCAACTACGCGATCGATGAGGCTGACCTGATCGTCGCCGTCGGCGCTCGCTTCGATGATCGGATCACCGGGAAGCTGTCCGAGTTCGCCCCCCGCGCCAAGTTCGTCCATATCGACATCGATCCGGCCGAGATCTCCAAGAACGTGCCTGCTCACATTCCGATCGTGGGCGACACCCAGAACGTCCTGCCGCGGCTGACCGCCGAGTACCGCGCGCTGTCGCCCGACCCGGCCCGGCTCGAGGACTGGTGGCAGCGGATCGACGCCTGGCGCGACCGTCACCCACTGGTCTATGAGGACAGCGGAAACTCGGAGATCAAGCCGCAGTACATGATCCAAGCGCTCTACGAGGCGACCGGCGGCGACGCGATCGTCACCAGCGACGTCGGGCAGCATCAGATGTGGGCTGCTCAGTACTACGACTTCCCGCGCCCGCGGCGCTGGATCAACTCCGGTGGGCTCGGGACGATGGGGTTCGGCCTCCCGGCCGCGATGGGCGCCAAGGTCGGATGTCCCGACCAGACGGTCGTCTGCGTCGCCGGCGACGGCTCGGTGCAGATGAACATCCAGGAGCTCGCGACCTGCTCGCAGGAGGGGATCCCGATCAAGGTGTTCATCATGAACAATGGCTTTCTCGGGATGGTGCGCCAGTGGCAGGAGCTCTTCTGGGACCGGCGCTACAGCCAGGTCGAGATGGGGAGCTTCCCGGACTTCGTCAAGCTCGCCGATGCCTACGGAGCCACCGGCCTGCGGCTGACCGACAAGCGGACGCTCGTCGAGGACATGCGAACCGCGCTGGCCACAGACGGGCCGGTGCTGGTCGACGTTCGGGTCACGACCGAGGAAAACGTCTATCCGATGATCGCACCGGGCCAGGCGGCTCGGAACATGGTGGGCTGAGTAATGGGTGAACCCGGAACCAAGGAACTGCTGAGCCTCGACGAGCTCGAGGCCGCCGGCAACTTCCGCACTGGCCGCAAGCACATCCTCTCGATCCTGGTCGAGAACAAGCCGGGTGTACTGACCCGCATCACCGGCCTGTTCGCCCGCCGCGGTTTCAACATCGACACGCTCGCGGTCGGCCCGACCGACAACGAGCAGCTGTCGCGGATCACGATGACGCTCGATGGAGCCGTGCACTCGATCGACCAGGTCACCAAACAGCTGCACAAGCTCGTCAACGTCCTCAAGATCCGTGACCTCGAGCCTGATGAAACGCTCGCACGGGAACTGGCGCTGTTCAAGATCTCGGCCGACGGCAACGCTCGCGCCGAGGTGATGCAGATCTGCGAGATCTTCCGGGCGAAGATCGTCGATGTCAGCAGGCGCTCAGTGATCGTCGAGATCACCGGCACCCAGGACAAGATCGAGGCGTTCGAGCGGTTGGTTCGCCCGTTCGGTTTGATCGAGATGGCCCGGACGGGCGAGATCGCGATCGCCCGCGGGCGCGCGGAGACTTAGGTCCTGTCGGCGTAGGGCCCAAGGACTCGAGGCATCGAAGTAGCCTGCCCGGTCCGATTGGTAGGGTCGGGCAGGTGTCAGTCTCCACCAGAGCGCCGCGATGGCTCGGCGAATCCGGTTGGAGCCGCCTGCGCGGCCGGACCGAGAGCGCCCTGCAGGCGGCACGCCGCCACGGCAGCGCGAGGACGCTGATCAGCGTCAGCGAGCGTCTTGCAGGCGAGGTTGACCCGAGCCCGGTGGTGATCGGGTCGAGGCGGCCTGGCGAGCACTGGCTTTGTCTCGAACAGCCGGATCGGGACGGGACCGCGCTGGCCGCACTCGGTTGCGCGCATGAGCTCATACCGCCGACGAGCAGCGAGCGGCGTTTTGAAGAGGTCGATCGCCGCTGGCGCGAGCTCGTCTCGCGAGCGCTCGCGGATCCGCCGGGAGGCCCGCCCGGCTCAGGGCTGATCGCCGCTGGAGGCTTTGCGTTCGCGCCCGGTGGTGGCGACTCGCCCACCTGGCAGGGGTTCGGGGCCGGCTCCCTGATCGTGCCCGAGCTGTCGCTGGCGCGGCGGGCCGGCGAGACGTGGCTCACCGTCAACCTGATGCCCGAGGCCGACGACACGATCGAAGGCGTACTCGGAGGGGTCGAGCGGCGGCTGGCCGAGCTCCGGGTCGGGTCGCTGCCGCTGCTGGACCCAGCGCCGACAGGACATTTCAGCGTTCACAGCTCGATACCACCGTCGCACTACGAGGAGGCGGTCGCCCGCGCCGTCGAGCGGATCCAGGCCGGCGAACTCGACAAGATCGTGCTGGCCCGTGAGGTTCAGGTCACCGCGCCGACGCCGCACGATCCGGGCGCCGTATTCGAGGTCCTCCGCACCGGCTTCCCGTCCTGTTTCGTGTACGCCGTCGGCCGGGGTCCGGCTACGTTCGTCGGCGCCAGCCCAGAGCTGCTCGTTCGGCGTGACGGGCAGCGTGCGAGCACGGTGGCCCTGGCCGGGTCGATCCGCCGCAGTGCCGATCCAGCGCTCGACGACCACCTCGGCGAAGCGCTCGTGCGGAGCGAGAAGGACCGACATGAGATCGCGATCGTCGCGCGGCGCATCGCTCGCGCCCTGGCACCGTACTCGGTGTGGGTCACGGCTGCGCCCGAGCCGGTGCTCGTCCGTGTCTCCAACATCCAGCATCTTGCGACGCCGATCCGAGCACAGCTGACGCGGCCGGTGGGTGCCGTGGCGCTGGCCGGCGCGCTGCATCCGACCCCGGCCGTCGGCGGCGAGCCCCTCGGCGCCGCCGGTCGGCTGATCCCAGCGCTGGAGGGCCTCGACCGCGGCTGGTACGCAGGGCCGTTTGGCTGGACCGACCTGACCGGTGACGGTGAGTTCTGCGTCGCGCTGCGCTGTGCCTTGTTGCGCGGGGCGACCGCGACGTGCTATGCCGGGTGCGGCGTCGTTGCCGGCTCCGTTCCGGCGTCGGAGCTAGCCGAAACCGAGGTCAAGTTCGACGCGATGCTGCCGGTTCTGTCCGGGATCGCTTAGGCCGTCTCTAGGAGATGGCTCCGGGTCGCCTGTTCTGGAGCGCGGCCAGCGCAGCCGCCTCGAGCTCGGCGTGCAGTTGCCGATTGGCCACTCGTTCGGTGCGGATCTCGATGATCGTCGTCTGGTCGGCGGCCAGCGAAGCGGAGACGGCGGCGTCCAGCGTCTCAACGTCGTCGGCCAGTCGGTAGCCGCAGTCGTAGAGCGCAGCGGCCCGCTCGAACTCCAGGCCGGTTGGGGTGGCGATGTGCTCCTCGAAGGGCTCGCCCTGCGAGACGACCGGCAGGAAGTGGAAGATCCCGCCGCCGTCGTTGTTGATCAGGACGATCGTGATCGCCAGGTTCGTGCGACGGTTCGCGAGCAGGCCGCCGATATCGTGGGCGAGCGCGACGTCTCCGATCAGCAACACGACTGGCCCGTCGCTCGCGGCGGCGACGCCGAACGCCGCCGATACCGTGCCGTCGATTCCGTTGGCGCCGCGATTGGCGAGGATCCGCGGCGGCTCGTCGCGGATCGGCAGGTAGGTCTCGACATCGCGAATCGGCATCGACGACGCGACGAACAGAGTCGCGTCCGGCGGCAGGCTCGATCCCAGCCGCTCGGCGATCGATGGCTCCGACAACTCGCCGGCGTGGAGCATGCCGGAGACCGCGTCGGTGACGATCGTGTCGGCCTCTCGCCAGAGGCCAAGCCACTCCGCGGGCGCCGCGACGACCTCGTCCTCCTGCAGGCGGCGCAGCAACTGATCAAGCGGTCCAACCGTCCGCTGCATCAGCATTGAATCGGGATCGGCCCAGCTTTCCTCGTTGGAGAAGGCGACATGGTAGGCGTCGTGGAGCCCCGCGATCCAGTTGCGCAGCGGTTTCGAGGTCGGGAGCTCGCCGATGCGGCAGACGACGACTGGCTTCAGGGCGGCGGCGGTGGCGCCGTTACGCAGGAAGAGGTCGTAATGGGCGATCGCCGCCGGGCCCCGGCGCGCACCTGACAGCGGGTCAGCGAGCAGTGGAACCCCGGCGCGGGCCGAGAAGGAGGCCAGTTCCGCGCCGAGCTCCGGTCCGCCTCCAAGCTCGCCCGCGACGAACACCACGCCCGCGAACTCGTGACGCCGGGGAATCCGATCCCACCCACCAGCCCCCTGCCACCCGTCACGCGTCGGGCGATCCACGGTCAGCCAGGCCCCGCCGCCGGGGCGCCCGCCGCCGAGGTGGGCGGGATCGAATTCCGGCAACGGCTCGTCCAGCACCAGTGGCTCGCGCAGGGGAATGTTGAGGTGCACCGGTCCGGGGACGTTGCCGAGCGCCGTCCAGTACGCGCGGCAGGCGAGCGATCTGATCCATCGCAGCCGGTCCGGGCCGGCGTCCGCCAGATCTGGCTCGAAGAACCACCGGACCGCGTCTCCGAACAGCTTCAGCTGGTCGATCGTCTGCCCGGCGCCGACCTCGCGCAGCTCCGCCGGCCGGTCGGCGGTGAGGACGATCAGCGGCACCCGCGCCTGGTCGGACTCGATCACGGCGGGCAGCAGGTTGGCCGCGGCGGTCCCGGAGGTGCACGCGACGACGACCGGTCGCCCTGAAGCTTTCGCCGCGCCGAGCGCGAAGAATCCGGCGCTGCGCTCGTCGACGTGCGACCAGCAGCGCAAGCGGCCGTCGCGGGCGAGCGCGAGGATGATCGGCGAATTGCGCGAGCCCGGTGCGGTGCAGGCGTGCTGCATCCCGCATCTGACGAACTCGTCGACCAGCGCCCGGAGGAGAACGTGACTGTCGGTGAGGCTGCTCATCGGTTCGCTGCGGTCATCTGTCGATCGCGGTCATGATTGGGTCGTGGTTGGGTTCGAGGACGGCAGTCGGTTCGAGACGGGCGCTGAGGGCCGGCGGGCGACCCTGGTACTTCTGCATGGCTTCACCAACACCGGTGCCTGCTGGCAGCCGGTGCTCGACGCCGGGGCAGGCGAACGGTACCGGCCGATCGCCCCCGACCTCCGCGGACACGGGTCCGCCGGCGGGTTGGTGCCCGTGACCCTCGAAGCGGTGCTCGGCGACATCGCGACGCTCGTACCGGCGGGCAGCTTCACGCTGGCCGGGTACTCGATGGGCGGCCGGATCGCGTTGCACGCGGCGCTGGCGATGCCGGCGCGCATCGACCGTCTGGTCCTGATCGGCGCCAGTCCCGGCCTCGTGGACCCGGCCGAGCGAGAGGCCCGACAGCGGGCGGACGAGCAGTTGGCGGCCGAGTTCGAGTCCTCGACGATCGACGAGCTCGCGAGCCGCTGGGCGCTGACCCCGGTGCTCGCAGGCCTTCCGCTTGCCACGGCCGCGCTTGCCCGCGCCGACCGGCTTCGCAACACGCCCGCTGGTCTTGCGCGGGCCCTCCGGGGCCTTGGAACCGGAGCGCTCCCCTCCCTGTGGGACAGCCTGATCTCGCTCCCGATGCCGGTCGCGCTCGTGGTCGGCGAGCGCGATCGCAAGTTCATGGCGATCGCCGAGCGGATGCGAGCGGAGATCCCGACCGCCACCGTCACGGTGATCCCGGACGCCGGCCACGCGGCGCATCTGGAGAACCCGGTCGCGGTCGCCGGGATCATTTGAAAGCCGAACCTAATCGGGCTCCGTACCAATCGACGAGGCCGTCTCCCAGCCCGGCGCCGGCGGGTGGGGACATGATCCCGGCGCAGGCGGGCATCGGGTCCGGGCGATCGAACCGCCCCAGCGTCGCCAGACCACAGTGACGGTCGGGCGCGACCACCGCACTGGCGTGCAGCGCGGCGGCGATCCCGAGCGGGCCGTCGAGCGTCGAGGAGACGTAGACCTCGTATCCGGCTGCCCGTGCCGCGGCAGCGTCTCGCACCAGGCCGCTGATCCCGCCGCAGCGGGCGATCTTCAGGCAGACCGCGTCGCAGACACGCCGCGAGAACACCTCTGGCTCGCGGGCGCTCTCATCCGCTGCGACCGGGACACCCGCAGCCGCGGACACCGCGTCGAGGCCATCGAGCCCGTGAACCGGTTCCTCGCAGAGTTCGAGTTCGTGAACGCGGAGCACGGCCAGCCTGTCGACGGCCCCTGGCACGCTCCAGGCGCCGTTGGCGTCGACTCTGATCAGTGCCTGGGCGCCGACCGCGGCGCGGACGGCCGCCAGCCGGAGGTCGTCCTCGTCGTTGCCGACCTTGACCTTGACGCAGTCGAATCCAGCGGCGGCTGCCGCCGAGGACTCCACCGCCGCCTGCGAGGGGCGCTCGGCGCCGATCGTCGCGTTGACCGAGATCCCGGGCGCGCCGATGGCGCCGAGGAGCTTCCACACCGGCTCGCCGGCACGCCTGCCGGCGAGATCCCAGAGCGCCATGTCGATCGCGGCGAGCGTCTCCGGGAGTTCCGCCAGCGCCTCGCAGCTCCGCAGCAGCAGCTCGCGGTCGCTGCCGTCGGAGGCCGCGAGCGCGGGCCCGCAGCGCGCGAGCGCCGCTTGCACGGCTTGCACCGACGCGCCGTCGTAGCGCTCGAGCGGCGCCGCTTCGCCATAGCCACAGACTCCGTCCTCGCCGGTCAGGGTCAGCAGCACCAGCGGCCTGGGGGCATCGGCGTCGGCCCCATGAGCGGTCAAGAGCGGCGCGCGCCACGGCACGGTCAGCGCCGCGACCCCGACCCTCATCGGCTCAGCAGCAACCCGGCGGAGAGCAGGACGCAGAAGCAGAGCTGCAGTTGGCCGGTGCGCGCGAGCGCGACGTTCAGCGAGGGTCCGTCGCTGTGCTTGCGGACGATCCCGATCACCTTGATCGCGAGCGGGAGCGAAAGCCACGACAACAGAAGCCACGCCGTCAGCGGCCCGAAGACCCACGTGACCGGCACGAGCACGTACGCGAGTAGGACGATCCCGGCGTAGAAGGCCCTCGAGCGCTCGCGTCCCATCCGTACCGCCAGCGTCCGCTTGCCCGCTCGCCGATCGGTGTCGACGTCGCGGGTGTTGTTGACGACCAGGATTGCGGCGGCGATCAGGCCGACGGGAACCGCCAACGCGAACGCCTCCCAGTCGACGTCCCCGACCTGCACGAAGAACGACCCGGCGACCGCGACGATTCCGAAGAACAGGAACACGAACAGCTCGCCCAGTCCCTCGTAGCCGTACGGCTTCGGCCCGCCCGTGTAGAGGACGCCGGCTGCGATCGATGCGATCCCGATGAAGAGCAGCTCCCATCCGGCTACGACGATCAGGTAAACGCCCGCCAGGACCGCCAGGCCGAAGGTCACGTACGTTGCGATCAGGACCTGTTGAGGTGGCACGAGCCCACCGGCGGTGACTCTGACCGGTCCCAGCCGGTCCTCGGTGTCGGCGCCGCGCCTGGCATCCGAATAGTCGTTGGACAGGTTCGTACCGATCTGGATGAAGATCGCCCCGACGAGCGCCGCGACGAACCGCAACGGGTGAAAGACGTGCAGCCAGCCGGCCAGCGAGGTCCCGACCAACACCGGCGCGATCGCCGCCGGCAGCGTCCTCGGCCGCGCGGCCATCAGCCAGATCTTCAGGCCGCTCGGTCCGGTCGGCGCCGCCGGGTTGGCCGCCACGCCGCTCGCCATCGCCTGCCGGCTCATGCCCGACGTGGGAACTTGGAGAAGTCGGGAGCGCGCTTCTCCAGGTACGCCTGTCGGCCCTCGACGGCCTCGTCGCTCATGTAGAACAGGAGGTTGGCGTCGTGGGCAAGCTGCTGGATTCCGGTCAGACCGTCCTCGTCGGCGTTGAAGCTGGCCTTCAGCAGACGCAGGCTGAAGGGGGAGAGGGCCAGCATCTCCTGGCACCAGCCGACGGTCTCCTCCTCGAGACGGTCAAGCGGAACGACTGCGTTGACGAGCCCCATCGCGAGCGCCTGCTGGGCGTCGTACTGGCGGCACAGGAACCAAATCTCCTTGGCCTTCTTCGGGCCAACGAGCCGCGATAGGACACTCGCGCCGAAACCACCATCGAACGATCCCACCTTCGGTCCGGTCTGCCCGAACTTCGCGTTGTCGGCGGCGATCGTGAGGTCGCAGACGACGTGCAGGACGTGGCCCCCACCGATTGCGTAGCCGGCGACCATTGCGACGACCGGCTTGGGGAGGCGGCGGATCTGGACGTGCAGGTCAGTGACGTGGAAACGTCCGACGGCGTGCTGATGGCCGGCGGCCGTAGGATCGGCCCCGCTCACGTAGCCACCGCGATCGCCCCGCACCCGCTGGTCACCGCCGGCGCAGAAGGCGAGCTGTCCTTCGCCCGTGAGGATGATCACCCCGACATTCGGGTCCTCGCGCGCCCGCTCGAACGCTTTGGAGAGTTCGATGACGGTCTCGGGCCGGAACGCATTACGCACTTCGGGGCGATTGATCGTGATCTTCGCGATCCGGGGGCGGGGTGGATCCCATTCCTCGCCGGTCGCGAGCTCGTAGCGGATGTCCTCGTACTCGGCCGCCGCCTGCCAGGTGACGCTCACGGCGGCTGAGACTACCGTTTCCTCGATGGATCACTGGCTGCCGAGGGCCACAGCTCGCCGCCCCGAGCGGGTTGCGCTCGAGCGCGCGGGCGAGCGCCTCACCTACTCGGAGCTGTTGGCCCACGCCCGCGCCGCAGCTTCGAAGCTCCAGGACGCGGGCGTTCGGCCCGGGGAGCGAGTGCCGCTCGGCGGCGAAGACCGCTTTGTCTTCGCCGCCAGGCTTCACGGCTGCCTGCTGCACGGCGCCGCCGCGGTACCGATCGACCGCCGTCTGAGCCGCCCCGAGCAGGAGTTGCGCTCCGTCCCCGGGGTGGCCGAGACGCCGAACACCGCGACGGTCATGCACACCTCAGGCACCACCTCGGCGCCAAAGCGGGTCGAGCTGACCCTCGGCAACTGGCAGGCAAACGCGCTGGGATCGGCCGTCGCGCTCGGGCTGGATCTGGATGAGCGCTGGTTGTGCGTGATGCCACTGGCCCACGTCGGCGGGCTCTCGATCCTGCTGCGGTCGACGATCTACGCAACCACCGTCGTCCTGCACGAACGCTTCGACACCGACGCCGTACTGGCCGAGCTGTCGGACCCGGCGCGAGCGATCACGCTCGTCTCGCTCGTCCCGACGATGCTCGCACGGTTGCTCGACGGAGGCCTCGAGCGCCCGCCGACGCTGCGCTGGGCGCTCCTCGGAGGTGGTCCGATCCCGCCCGGCCTGCTGGCTCGGGCGGGATCAGCAGGCGTTCCTGTTGCGCCGACCTATGGAATGACCGAGGCGTGCTCTCAGATCGCGACGTTCGGCCTGCCGCTGACCGGGGTCGAGCTGCGGATCGAGGCGGGCGAGATCGTGGTCCGGGGGCCGGTCGTGGCTCCGGGTGCCTTGGACGAAGACGGCTGGCTGCGCACCGGGGACCTCGGCGAGCTCGATCAGGATGGACGCCTGCAGATCGTCGGCCGCCTCGCTGACACGATCGTCACGGGGGGCGAGAACATCGCTCCGAGCGAGGTCGAGAGCGCTCTCCTCGAGCACCCGGCGGTCGAGGACGCCGGCGTCTTCTCACGCCCCGATTCGCAGTGGGGCGAGGCGGTGCTCGCGACGGTCGTCCTCCGCGACGGCGACGTCGTCGGCGCAGAGGAGCTGCAGCGGTTCGTCGGCGAGCGACTCGCCCGCTTCAAGGTGCCGAAGGAGATCGGGTTCTCCTCCGCGCTGCCGCGGACGCCCTCGGGAAAGCTGCTGCGTCGCCAGCTCGGCGGCGACCAGGGATAATCACGGCGATGACCGAGTCGCTCGATCCAGACGTCGAGGAGGAGCGCGAGCGCCTGCTCGACGGCTGGGAGCAGGCCTCCGCCGGCTGGGGCCGGCAGGCCGACAGCATCCTGCAATTTGGGATGCCGGTCGCAAGATGGATGCTTGAGCACGCTGAGCTGCAGCCCGGCGAGCGGGTGCTGGAGCTGGCCGCCGGCCCGGGCGATGTCGGTTTCATGGCGGCCGAGTTGATCACGCCGGGAGGGCAGCTGGTGTCGAGCGATGCCGCTGAAGGCATGCTCGAGCTCGCCAGGATGAGGGCCGCCGAGCAGGGGATCGAGAACGTCGAGTTCCGCCAGCTCCAGCTCGAATGGATCGACCTCCCAACCGCGAGTGTCGACGTGATCTTGTGTCGCTGGGGGGTGATGCTGACGCTTGATCCGGGCGCCGCATTGCAGGAGTGCCGTCGGGTGCTTCGCCCCGGCGGACGGATCGGGCTGGCCGTGTGGGGCGAGCCCGAGAACAACCCGTGGGCGACGATCCCGCAAGGGGTGTTGGTCAGCATGGGCCTGCTCGAGCCGCCGACGGCAGGCGGACCGGGGATGTTCTCGATGGCCGCGCCCGGCCGCCTGGAGGAGATGCTCCAGGAGGCCGGATTCGTCGACATCGCGGTCGAGCCGGTGTCCGTCACACGTGTCTACGCGGAGTCGGTTACGTGGCTCGGCGAGACCGTCGACTGCTCGCAGATGTTCGGCCGCGCGTGGCGGGCGCTCGACGATGAGCGCCGGCGCGAGGTACGCGCCGAGCTCGATTCGGCGGCCCGCGTGTTCGCCGGCCCCGAAGGCACGATCAGGATTCCTGGAGTGTCGCTGGCAGCCGTCGCTCACGCCTAGATTTCTCCTGCGAGGGGGCTTCTTTTTGCAGTTTGGAGCACGCCTTGCACGGGTTGCGCGAGGGCGTGTCAGAGGGACACTGGGCGCATGCATGCACGCGCTCTCGGCGCTTTGGCAGGGGCGTGTCTGCTCGCGCTGCCGGCCGCAGCCAACGCCGACTTTCCCCACGTTGTCTCACGCGGCGAGACGCTCGCCTCAGTCGCAGCGCAGGACGGTCTCACCGTGGCGGCGCTGGCCGCCGCCAACGGCCTGTCGCCCAACGCCAGTCTGATCGCCGGGAGGATTCTGCAGATCCCACCGCGCGGGGTTTCGGAGAAGCGCTCGACGGGCACTGCGTCGACGGGTTCCGCACGAGCCGGCGAGACCGGGTCGGCGAGTACCGGAGGAACCTATGTCGTACGGCCGGGGGACACGCTGTCGGCGATCGCCGCGCGAGCGGGGACGACCGTCGGCGAGCTGGCGTCGCTCAACGGCATCAGGCGAAGAAACCTGGTCTTTGCCGGCATGAAGCTGACGCTGCCCGGTGGATCTGGCAGTGGAACCACCGAGTTTGTGTCGACCACCACGGGGACGTCGTCACAGAGCGGCGAAACCGGTTCGGCGGGCACCGGGAGCGGGACCTATGTCGTCCGGCCGGGGGACACGCTGTCGGCGATCGCCGCGCGAGCGGGGACGACCGTCGGCGAGCTGGCGTCGCTGAACGGCATCAGGCGAAGAAACCTCGTCTTTGCCGGCATGAAGCTGACGCTTCCCGGTGGAGCGAGCCGAGCTGGCGGTGGAACGACGGAGCTGGTGTCGAGCACCACCGCCGGCAGCTATGTGGTACAGGCGGGGGACACGCTGTCGGCGATCGCCGCGCGGGCGGGGACGACCGTCGGAGAGCTGGCGGCGCTCAACGGCATCACCCGCCGGAACCTGCTGATCGCCGGGACCAGGTTGACCTTGCCCGGTGGGTCGACCGGCGCAGGAACCGAGATGGCATCGACGACCACCGGGACCTCGTCGGCGAGCAGCGTGCCCACGACGACGGGAAGCGGCGGTCCGCCCTATCCGACCAATCAGGTCGTCACCGCCTCGGAGATCGCTTCGATCGCCAACTCCGAAGGTGTTCCGCCGGCGCTCGCTGAGGCGATCGCGTGGCAGGAGAGCGGCTTCAACAACTCCGAGGTTTCGAACGTGGGCGCCGTTGGGGTGATGCAGATCGTCCCGGACACCTGGCAGTGGATCGGCGATCACGTGGCGACGATTCCCCTGCAACCCGCGTCGGCTTCCGACAACGTTCGGGCCGGAGTCCTGCTGCTGCATGCGCTGCTGGCCGAGACGGGCAGCTACAGCGAGACCGCCGCCGGCTACTACCAGGGGCTCGCCTCGATCAGCCGCAACGGCACCTACCCGTCGACGCGACGATATGTGGCCTCGGTGTTGGCACTGATGTCCCGCTTCGGCGGCTAGGAACCACCGAGGGCGAGCAGAGAACGCCGAATCTGTAGCCTGCCGCCCATGTTCTACGACGACGACGCTGACCTGCACCTGCTCGACGGCAAGACCGTCGCGATCATCGGCTACGGCTCTCAGGGCCATGCCCACGCCCTCAACTTGAAGGACTCCGGCGTCGACGTCGTGGTCGGGTTGCGACCCGAATCGGCGAGCGTCGCCAAGGCTCAGGAGCATGGGCTGCGGGTGAGCGATCCAGCGGCTGCCTCCGCGCAGGGCGATCTCGTGATGATGCTGACCCCGGACGAGCTCCACGCGCAGGTCTGGGAGGCCGGCGTCGGCGAGGCCGTCGAGCCGGGCAACCTGGTCCTGTTCGGACATGGGTTTTCAATCCACTACGGCACCGTCACGCCCCCGCCTGACGTCGACGTTGCGCTGGTCGCGCCGAAAGGCCCGGGCCACCTGGTTCGCCGCCAGTTCACCGAGGGCTCCGGCGTCCCGGGTCTGGTCGCGATCCACCAGAACCCGACCGGCAATGCGCTGCCGCTGGCGCTGGCGTACGCCAAAGGGATCGGTTGTACCCGCGCCGGCGTATTCGAGACGACGTTCAAGGAGGAGACCGAGACGGACCTGTTCGGCGAGCAGGCGGTGCTCTGCGGCGGCCTCACCGAGCTCGTCCGCGCCGGCTTCGAAACGCTCGTGGATGCGGGCTATGACCCGCAGATGGCCTACTTCGAGTGCCTCCACGAGCTCAAGCTGATCGTCGATCTCATGTACGAGAAGGGGATCGCCGGGATGCGGTACTCGATCTCCAACACCGCCGAGTACGGCGACCTGACGCGCGGGCCACGCGTGATCAGTGACGCGACCCGGCAGGCGATGAAGGACATCCTCGGCGAGATTCAATCCGGCGACTTCGCGCGGGAGTGGATCGCCGAGAACCGCGCCGGCCAGGAGAACTTCAGGCGGATGCGCGAGGAGCAGGCGGGCCACCAGGTGGAGGTTGTCGGCAAGGAGCTGCGCGCGCAGATGGACTGGATCGACACCGCCTTCCACGAGTAGACGCAGCGCCGTCAAGGCGCGCGGCGTAGAAGCTGTCTCACCGAGCGGGACCTGTATCCTTACCCCGGCCGTCGTGACTGGCGCAAGGAAGGTGGATCGACCACCGGGGAGCGACGGACGTTCCTAGCCGCGCGCCTGGGCACCCGTTGCTTCCCCGACCATCCGAGGAGCCAAGATGGCCCAGACCCTGCTAGAGATCCCGCAACAGCTCAAGCCCGCCGACGGCCGGTTCGGATCGGGTCCGTCGCGGCTCCGTGCCGACCAACTACCGCACCTCGCCGGCGAGGGTGCGAAGCTGATGGGAACCTCGCACCGGCAGAAGCCGGTCAAGCAACTGGTCGGGCGCGTACGCGCCGGCCTGCGGGAGCTGTTCACGCTGCCCGACGACTACGAGGTGGTGCTCGGCAACGGCGGCACGACGGCCTTCTGGGATGCCGCCACGGCCGGGATCGTGCGCGAGCGCGCGCTGCACCTGAGCTACGGCGAATTCTCCTCGAAGTTCGCGGCCTGCACGAAGGGCGCGCCGTTCCTGGCCGACCCGGTCGTGGTCGAGGCGCCGGCCGGGGACGCACCCGATCCGGCGGCGGCGGTGAAAGGCCCCCACCCGGCTGCCGACGTGGTCACCTGGGCCCACAACGAAACGTCGACCGGCGTGATGGTTCCGGTGGCGCGCCCCGCCGATCTCGCCGACGGCGCGCTGGTTCTGATCGACGCGACCTCGGGCGCCGGCGGGCTGCCGGTCGCGATCACCGACGCCGATGTCTACTACTTCGCTCCACAGAAGGGGTTCGCCTCCGACGGCGGGCTGTGGCTCGCGTTGATGAGCCCGGCTGCACTGGATCGGGTGGCGAGGATCGACGCCGAGCGCCCGACCGTCGGCGCGACCCGGTGGATCCCGGAGTTCCTGTCGCTGACCACCGCGTTGGAGAACTCGGTGAAGGACCAGACGTACAACACGCCCGCCGTCGCGACCCTTTTTCTGCTCGCCGACCAGATCGACTGGATGCTCGGACACGGGGGCCTGGAGGGGATGGTGGGTCGCACGGCCGCATCTGCTGGTCACCTGTACGGGTGGGCCAAGGCGCATCCACACGCCACCCCGTTCGTCGTCGATCCGGCGAAGCGCTCGCTGGTCGTCGGCACGGTCGACTTCGACGATCGGATCGACGCCGCCGAGATCGCGGCGACCTTGCGGGCCAACGGGATCGTCGACGTCGAGCCGTACCGCAAGCTTGGCCGCAACCAACTGCGAGTCGCGATGTTCCCGGCGACCGACCCCTCGGACGTGCAGGCCCTGACGGCCTGTATCGACTGGATCCTGGAGCAGTCATGACGGCGACCGCACAGACACCCACGGTGACGCGCCAGCGCGTCCTCGTCGCCGAGAAGGTCGGCGCCTCCGGAATCGACTTGCTCAGGGAGCACTTCGAGGTCGAGCTCGGCTTCGACTGGGATCGCGACAAGCTGGCCGAACGCCTTGGCGAGTTCGACGGGATCCTGATCCGCTCAGCGACCAAGCTCGACGCCGAACTGCTGATCGCCGGGAGCCGGTTGCGGGCGGTCGGCCGGGCCGGTGTCGGGGTCGACAACGTCGACGTCGACGTCGCGACCAAGCGCGGCATCGTCGTCGCCAACGCGCCGCAATCGAACGTGATCACCGCCGCCGAGCACACGATGGCGCTGCTGCTGGCGCTTGCCCGCAACGTGCCGCAGGCCCATGCCTCGCTGACCTCGGGTAAGTGGGAGCGGTCGAAGTTCTCCGGAATCGAGCTCTACGAGAAGACCCTTGGGATCCTTGGGTTCGGGCGGATCGGCCAGCTCGTCGCGCAACGAGCCAAGGCGTTCGGGATGCGGATCCTCGCCTACGACCCCTACGTCTCCGCCGAGCGTTATCGGGACCTCGGGGTCGACAAGGCCGACAACCCGGACGAGGTCTATGCGGCCGCCGACTTCCTGACGCTACATCTGCCGAGGACGCCTGAGACCGCCGGTTGGCTGAACGCCGAGGTCCTCGCAAAGTGCAAAGACGGCGTCCGCGTCCTCAACGTCGCGCGAGGCCCGCTGGTCGTCGACGAAGATCTAAAAGCGGCGATTGACAGCGGCAAGGTCGCGGGTGCCGCCCTCGACGTCTTCCAGACCGAGCCGATCACGGAGCACCCGCTGTTCGGCTATCCCAACGTGATCGTGACCCCGCACCTCGGCGCCTCGACGGCCGAGGCCACCGACCGGGCCGGTTTCCAGGCGGCGGAACAGATCGTCGCGGCGCTGACGGGAGGGTCGGTCACCACGGCCGTCAACATCCCGGCGATCCCGCCTGAGGATCTGGAGGCGCTTGGCCCGTTCGTGCCGCTGTGCAGGGCTCTGGGGCGGATCGCTCTGGCCCTCGGGGACTGGTCGTCGATCGACCGTGTGCAGAGTGAGTTCCGCGGGCGGATCGCCGATCGCGACACGAGACTGCTCGCGATCGAGGTGCTGCTTGGCGTGCTCAGCGGGCACACCGAGGAGGAGGTCAACGAGGTCAACGCGCCGGCCCTCGCCGACGAGCGAGGCATCGGGCTCGTGGAGATCAAGCAGAGCGCCGCACGCGACTACACCGATCTGGTCAGGGTGACGATCAGCAGCGGCGAGGAGCAGGTGAGCGTCGTCGGTACGGTGATCGGCAACCGCAACCGCCCGCACCTGCTCGAAGCCTGGGGCCAGCGATTTCAGGTCCAGCTCGAGGATCACGTCACGCTGTTCCGCTATCGAGACGTGCCCGGGATGCTCGGCAGAGTCGGGACGAGCTTTGGCCGACACGGCGTCAACATCGTCTCTTCGATCGTCGGTCGCCAGCCCGACGGCCAGGAAGGCGATGCGCTGGCGGCGATGGTGATCACAACCGACGTGCCCGTCCCGTCCGAGGTCGTGCAGGAGATCGCCTCCACCGACGGGTTCGTCGCGGGTCGCACCGTCTCGCTGTAGACGCGTTCGTGGCGCGGCGGGCCGTGTCTGGATTGGCCGCCGTTTGACCTTCGGGCCGAACTGTCGATACGCTGAGGGGCAGATGGCACTCAGCCTCGACCTCCGACTTCTTCTCCTCCCCCTCCGGGGGGAATAGCGCGCCGGCGGCCGCATGTAGCCGCGAACCAAGCCCGAGAAGAAGCAGGACGAGACTAGAGGAGTGACATGTCAGGAGAGCAGGACCCCAACCGAGTACTGATTTTCGACACGACCCTGCGCGACGGCGAGCAGTCGCCGGGGATCTCGCTCAACACCCAGGAGAAGCTCGAGATCGCGCAGCAGCTGGCGCGGCTCGGTGTTGACGTGATCGAGGCCGGATTCCCGATCACCTCGCCGGGAGACTTCGAGGCGGTCCAGACAATCGCCCGGACGGTCGACGGGCCCGTGATCGCCGGACTTGCCCGGACGTCACGTGGCCGACATCGACGCGGCCTGGAACGCCGTCAAGGATGCACCGCGGGCGCGCATCCACACCTTCATCGCAACCTCGGATATCCACATCGAGCACCAGCTGCGGACGACCCGCGAGGACGTGCTCGGGCAGGCACGTGCGGCCGTTGCCCACGCCAAGGGCTACCTGGACGACGTCGAGTTCTCGCCGATGGACGCCACCCGGGCGGATGTCGAATTCACGGCCGAGGTCTGCCAGACCGCGATCCGCGAAGGCGCGACCACGATCAACATTCCGGACACCGTCGGTTACACGATGCCCCACGAGTTCACCGCGTTTCTCCAGCGTCTGTACGAGCTCGTTCCCGAGCTCGCCGACGTGGTCCTCTCGGTTCACTGCCATGACGATCTGGGCTTGGCGGTGGCGAACTCGTTCGCCGGGCTCCTGGCCGGCGCCCGGCAGGTCGAATGCGCGATCAACGGGATCGGGGAACGGGCCGGGAACGCCTCGCTCGAGGAGATCGTGATGCTGCTCGCGACCCGTCGCCAGGACGTCGGGTTGTACACGGGGGCGGTCACCCAGGAGATCGCCAGGACCTCGCGGATCGTCTCGCGCCTGACGGGCTACCCGGTGCAGCCGAACAAAGCGATCATCGGCCGCAACGCGTTCGCCCATGAGTCGGGCATCCATCAGGACGGCGTGCTGAAGGAACGCACTACCTACGAGATCATGGACCCCCGCAGCGTCGGGCTCGAGGCCAACTCGATCGTGCTCGGAAAGCACTCCGGCCGCCACGCCCTGCAACAGGCGCTCGCCGACCTCGGATTCGATGTCTCCGGTCAGGCGCTGAACATCGCCTTCAAGCGGTTCAAGGAGATCGCTGACAAGAAGAAGCAGGTGACCGCGATGGACCTGGAGGCGCTCCTGACCGACGAGATCCGAGAGGACGCTGGGGTCGGCTACTCGCTCGAGTGGTTCGAGGTCGAGGCGAGTTCGCGTCGCGCACCCCACGCCCGCGTCGGGGTCCGCAGCCCGCAGGACGAGGAGCTCGAAGGCACGTTCACCGGCGACGGCCCGATCGACGCGATCTTCCACGCGATCAACGCCGCCACCGGCACCGGCGCGAGGCTCCGCGAGTTCCGCGTCGACGCGGTCACCGGTGGTCAGGACGCGCTTGGCGAGGTCTCGGTCGTGCTCGAGGTCGACGGCTCGACCGGTTCGGGACAGGGCGTTTCGACCGACATCCTGGAAGCTGCGGGCCGCGCCTACGTGCGCGCACTGTCGAACGGGATCAGGCGCCGCGGCATCGCCGCCGAAGCCGAGGAGGCGACGGCACAGGCCGCGCGGCCGGTGGTCAGCGCGCCGTAGCGGATCCCGAGCTGGCGGTTGCCATGAGACCCACGTCAGAGCGCGGGTTTCATGCACCGCAGGCGAAAGCTATTCGCCGAGGCGGAGCCCCTGCCCGTAGCCGACACGGAGCACGTGCTCGGCGCGGGCGCTGTCCATGAGATCGTCGCCGATTGCGGTGGCGGCCTCCTCGTCGGGGGCGACGACGCGGACCGCTGCCCGGCGTCCGCGGAGAGCCGTGGCTTCGAGGAGGGTGACGCTGCGCGACACGCGCCTTGCGACCGGCGACAGCGGCCCGCCTAGGGGTGACTTTGGCGGCCAGAGGGCCGCCAAAGTGGGTCCCGCCGAGGGTGTGCTGTGTGGGCCGAACAGGCTGGCGGTCGGGCTCAGGCACAACACCTGCGTGTCGCGCCTGGCCGGGGCAACATCGAGGTTGGTCGGACTCCAGATCCCGCCGTCGACGTACTCGACGCCATCGATCTGCGCGGGCCCGACGAGCCACGGGG
Source organism: uncultured Solirubrobacterales bacterium (assembly GCA_963805095.1). GTDB lineage: Bacteria > Actinomycetota > Thermoleophilia > Solirubrobacterales > Solirubrobacteraceae > Palsa-465. The sequence continues at coordinate 819,833 of CAWDSW010000001.1, read as the reverse complement.
CTGCACAGGACGCCTCGACGGCGTCGGCGACCCGAGCGTGCGGTGCGCCTGGCTGACCGAAGACCGTCCGGCGGCCGCTGGCTCGTGCGACCGCGACGACCCGCAGCCTGCCGTCAAAGCGGGCCGAAAGCCCGGCCAGCTCGTCCCGAAGCTCGCTGAATTGGCCCGGAGGCCTCGGCAGAGCCCAGAGCGCCACCGCTCGTGCGAGCGCGCCCCCCGGGGCCGCCAACGCGAGGCCGAGCGGCATCGCCGGAGCGCTGGCGCTGAGCGCCACCGTCGCGCCCCACGCGGCCACGGCCCCGGCCCGCTCCGCGGCGCTGACGACAGTCCGCTCGGCGAGCGTCACTGCCGAACGCGCGGCCGCCGTGATCGAGAGCTGCGGCCCACGGTCCCCATCCGCTCCGGCGGCGACGAGCAGTTCAGGATTAGGTCCCGAGTCGCCGGCGTCGAGCGGTCTCGAGCCACCGAGGTCGAGCGGTCGACGGGGACGCTCGCCAGCGGCCAACCGAGCCGCAACCACCGCTCCGGCCGAGGTACCGACGAAGTACTCGCATCCGCGCAGGTCGAACCCGGCGCCGTCCTCGATCCCGGCCAACACGCCGGTCAGCCATGCCTCGCCGAGGACGCCGCCCGAGCCGAGGACGAGGATGTCCGGACGGATGCGCACGACCGCAGAGTACGGATGTCGCTGTATGCGATAGCATACGCGCGTATGTTGACAGCCGAGCTGACGAGCACTAGTGCGGAGGCGTTGGGTGCCCGCGTGCGTGCCCTGCGCGAGGCGATGGACCTGTCGCTGCGCGATCTGGGCGAACGCAGCGGCGTCAGCGCCCCGATGCTCTCGCAGGTCGAACGCGGCGAGACCTCGCCGACCCTGCAGGTGGCTGCACGGATCGCTGCCGGCCTCGAGCTGCGCCTGTCGCAGCTGCTGCGGCTCGACGAGGGTGGCGCAGTCACGATCGTTCGACGGGACGAGCGGCGCGCCGGCCCGACCGCGCAGGGCCATAGCTATGAGGTGCTGACGCCGCCGCTACCCGGTCAGCGTGCCGAGCTCAGCCGCCACGTGCTTTCGCCCGGAGCCGCGACCGGTGGTCCGGGCGATCCGCCGATGCACGAGCCCGGTAGCCGCGAGACCGCGCTGGTCGAGGCCGGGACGCTCGCGCTCGTATGCGATGGCGAGCGTCATCTTCTCGTCGCCGGTGATTGCGTGACGTTCGACGCTGATCTGGCACACCACTTCGAGAATCCAGGGACCGAGGACGCCGTCCTGCTCGCGGTTGTGAGCGCCGGCCTGAGAAGGAGCTAGATAAGGAGAGAGCCGTGCCGAAATCGTTATTCGACAAGATCTGGGAGCGCCACGAGGTCGGGGTGGATGGGAATCTCGTGTACATCGACCTGCACCTCGTCCATGAGGTAACCAGTCCGCAGGCGTTCGACGGTCTGCGAATGAACGGCCGTAGGGTTCGCCGTCCCGACCGGACGCTCGCCACCGCCGATCACAACGTGCCAACCGATGGGACGCCGGTCGCGGCACAGATCAAGGACGAGCTGTCTCGGGTGCAGGTCGAGACCCTCGAGCGCAACTGCGCCGAGTTCGGGATTCCGCTGTACTCGATCGGCTCGGAGCATCAGGGGATCGTCCACGTGATCGGCCCCGAACTCGGAGTGACCCAACCCGGGATGACGATCGTCTGCGGCGACTCGCATACGGCCACGCACGGAGCCTTCGGGGCCCTCGCGTTCGGGATCGGTACAAGCGAGGTCGAACATGTGCTCGCGACGCAGTGCCTGACACAGGCCAAGCCGAAATCGATGCGGATCCGCTACGAGGGCGAATCTCGGCTACGGAGTCACAGCCAAGGACCTGATCCTCGCGACGATCGGGCAGATCGGCGTCGACGGCGCTGTCGGCCACGTCGTCGAATACGCCGGCAACGCGATCGAGACGCTGTCGATGGAAGGCCGGATGACCGTCTGCAACATGACGATCGAAGGCGGCGGGCGGGCCGGCATGATCGCTCCCGACGAGACGACTTTCGAGTATGTGATCGGGCGCCCCGGCGCGCCCAGTGCGGTGCCGGACGACTGGCGCACGCTGCGCACCGACGATGGGGCGGACTTCGACCGCGAGATCGTCGTCGACGCGGCTGCGCTCAGCCCGATGGTCACCTGGGGGACGAATCCCGGGATGGTCGTCCAGGTCACCGACGCGGTTCCCCCTCCCGAGTCGGAGCAGGACGAGCGCGCGCTCGACTACATGGGGCTCGAGGCGGGCACGCCGATCGCGCAGCTCAAGCTGGATCGCGTATTCATCGGCTCATGCACGAACTCACGGATCGGCGACCTCAGAGCGGCAGCCGAGATGGTCGGAGGCCGCCATGTCGCCGACGGCGTCTACGCGATGGTCGTGCCGGGATCAGCGCAGGTCAAGGCGCAGGCCGAGTCCGAGGGGCTCGATCAGGTCTTTCGCTCAGCGGGGTTCGACTGGCGCGGCGCCGGTTGCTCGATGTGTCTGGGGATGAACCCCGACATCGCCGCTCCTGGGGAGCGCGTGGCGTCGACCTCCAATCGCAACTTCGAGGGTCGTCAGGGGCGCGGTGCGCGCTCGCACCTCGTGTCTCCGCAGATGGCCGCCGCCGCGGCAATCGAGGGCCATTTCGTCGATATTCGTGAATGGACCACGTGAGAGCGGAGGTCGAAGGATGTCTCAGATCGCGGGGTTGGAGGCCCCGCGGAGGTGACCCCACAACCGTCAAGAGGTAGCGATCATGAGAGCCATAGAGACGATCACCGGCCGTGTGTCGGTTCTGAACCGCGACGACATCGACACCGACCAGATCATCCCCAAGCAGTTCCTCAAACGGGTCGAGCGGACCGGGTTTGGGCAGTTCCTGTTCTACGACTGGGCCAAGGAGCCGGGCTGGGAGCTACCGAAGAACCCGATTCTGGTAGCGGGGCGCAACTTCGGTTGCGGCTCGAGTCGCGAGCACGCCCCCTGGGCGCTCGAGGACTATGGCTTCCACGCGATCATCGCGCCGAGCTTTGCCGACATCTTCCGCTCCAACTGCACCAAGAACGGGCTGCTGCCGGTCGCGCTTCCTGCCGAGGCGTGCGAGTCGATCGCGCAGGCCGGTGAGGCCCAGGTCGACCTCGCCGCTCAGGAGGTCCGTTGGCCCGGAGGGACGGCAACGTTCGAGATCGATCCGGAGATCAAGCGACGGTTGCTCGCCGGACTTGACGACATCGGCCTGACGCTGGGCCAAGCGGACGCGATCGCCGCCTACGAATCGGGCCAGGAGCGACCGGGCCCGGTGACGACGGCGCTGGCAGCGCCATGAGCACGGGCGCGCGCGACTGGGACGCGGCGACCTACGACCGGATCTCGGCGCCGCAGCAGGCCTGGGCGCGCGAGCAGCTGGGGCGGCTGCAGTTGCGCGGCGACGAGGTCGTGCTGGACGCGGGCTGCGGTTCGGGGAAGGTGACGGCCCTGCTCGTCGACCTGGTCCCGGACGGCCGTGTCTACGCGGTCGATGTCGCCCCGTCGATGGTGAAGCACACACGTTCGGCGCTCGCGGGGCGGGTCACCGCGTACTGCCAAGACCTGACCGAGCTGTCGCTGCCGGAACCAGTCGACGCGATCTTCTCCAACGCCACCTTTCACTGGATCCCCGATCACGCAAAGCTGTTCGGGCGGCTGTTCAAGACGCTCAAGCCCGGCGGCCGGCTCGTCGCCCAGTGCGGCGGTGCCGGCAACATCGACGCCTTCCGAAGGCTCGCCGATGAGGTCGCCGTGACCGGGGAATTTTCGAGTTACTTCGAAGGGTGGAAGGGGCCGTGGTACTACGCCGACGCCGAGACGACCGCGGACCGGCTGCGCGCGGTCGGGTTCGCGGCTGTCGAGACGTGGCTCGAGCCGCGCCCGACCGTGCTTGACGATCCGGTTCCGTTCGTCCGGACGGTCTGTCTCGTACGGCACCTCGATCGGCTCCCTCCTGGGCTGCACGGGGGCTTTGTCGACGCGGTCCTTCAGCGTGCCGGCACGCCGCTGCTGCTCGACTACGTGCGGCTGAACATGGTCGCGACCCGTCCCGGCTTGTGATGACCAGGATCCGCGAGGAGACGTGGACGCCGATGCCGACACGCTGCCCGAGCCCGACGCCGACAGGCTGCCCGATCCCGACGCCGATCCCGAGCTGGAGCCGGAGCGGGGGCCGGTGGTGTCAGGAGCGGCGCTGAGGGGCTGCGGCTCGAACACGCAAGCGCTGCTTGACAAGCTCGACCCGCACGGGCACGCGCAGCGACGAAAACGCCGCACACGACCCCGATCGTCGAGAGGGTTGCAGCCTTTCCCACCCTCGGCGACGACAATCCTGCACAACTCCTCACCACCAACGACGCGTGAGCACTTTCCCCGCTCAACGGCGCGCGGTCCGTTGGCGCACGTCAGGTAGCCGCGTGTCCGCCCCAACCGCTGACTGGAACGCCCGCGCCGCCGAGGCGCAGGCAGCGCTGATCGCCAACTACCTGCGACCGATCGGACTGCCGGGCCTGGGCGTGCTGCGATCCCCCCCGACGCTGCACGATCGCCTCGCTGCCAGCTACTGGTGGCAAGCGCTGTTGCTAGACGCACTGCTCGACGCCCAACAGCGAACCCCTAACCTGGTCGCCGCTGGGCGAATCCGGTGGCTGCTCTGCGGCCAGTCGCTCGCCAACGGCGGCACGCTCCGACGCGAGTACTACGACGACATGGCCTGGATGGCGCTGGCGCTGCTGCGAACCGGCCGGCGACACGCGGCACGGCGCCTGTGGCAGACAATCAACGCCGGGTGGAACGACCATCACAGCGGCGGGATCCCATGGCGGGCACAACAGCCCTACTACAAGAACATGCCCGCCAACGGTCCGGCTGCAATCCTCGCCGCCAGGCTCGGCGAGCATGAATGGGCCAGGCGAATCGTCGACTGGATGGAGTCGGTGCTGATCGACGCCGACACGGGCGAGATAGTGGACGGGATCGACCGCAACAACGACGGCGAGGTCGACCGCCGCTCCTTCTCATACAACTACGGGACCGCGCTCGCGGCTGAGCTCGCGGTCGGGCGACGAACGGTCGCCGAGCGGATCGCGGCGGTCGGGATCTCTCGGTGTGCGCCCGACGGGATTCTGCGCGCCGAGGGTGCCGGCGACGGGTCGTTGTTCAAGGCGATCTTCGCGCGATACCTGGTCGAACTGGGGGGAACCCAGGCGCGGTCGGTCGTATCGGCGACCGCTGAGTCCTACTGGACCCACCGCGACTCGGCGGGGCGTTTCGGTCTCGATCCAAGGCACGCACCGGAGGGCCCGGTTCAGCTCAGCGCGATGGTGTCAGGGGTCACCCTCGTCGAGCTGACCGCGCGGATTGAACGCCTCGGGCTCCCGGGGTGATTTGGCGGCCAGATGGCCGCCAGAGTCGCGCCCCCACGGGCATCCGGTAGCGTCCCGCGGCCATGAGCTCGAAAATAATCCTGCTGCCGGGCGACGGGATCGGCCCGGAGATCATCGCACCCACCCTGGAGGTGCTCGCCGCCGCGGGCGCCGATCTCGAGTACGAGGAGCATCTGTTCGGCGGCGCCTCGATCGACGCCCACGGCGTCGCACTGACCGATGAGACCCTTGCCGCTTGCCAGGCCGCCGACGCGGTGCTGCTCGCCGCGGTCGGAGGACCAAAGTGGGACACGACGGATCCGACCAAGCCACGTCCCGAGCAGGGATTGCTGGGATTGCGCAAAGGGCTCGGCCTGTACGCCAACCTACGCCCGGTCCGACCGCTGCCGGCGCTGTACGACGCGAGCCCACTGAAGCGCGAGGTCATCGAGGGCACCGACCTGCTCGTGGTTCGCGAGCTCACCGGTGGGATCTACTTCGGCGAGAAGACGCGCACGCCCGACAGCGCCTCGGACCTGTGCCTGTACACGCGGGAGGAGATCGAGCGGATCGCGCGTGTCGCCTTCGGCGCCGCCCGCCGCAAGGTTACGAGCGTCGACAAGGCGAACGTGCTCGAGACCAGCAGATTCTGGCGCGAGGTCGTCCTCGAGCTGCACGCCGGCGAGTTCCCCGAGGTCGAGCTGGAGCACTTGCTCGTCGACAACGCCGCCATGCAGCTCGTCTCAAAGCCAGCGGAGTTCGATGTGATCGTCACGGAGAACATGTTCGGGGACATCCTCAGCGACGAGGCCGCCACACTGACCGGCTCGATCGGGATGCTGCCCAGCGCGTCGCTCGGCGAGCCGGGCAGGCCGGGTCTGTTCGAGCCTGTGCACGGGTCGGCACCCGACATCGCCGGGACGGGCGCCGCAAATCCGCTGGCTATGTTCCTGTCGGCGGCGTTGATGCTGCGCCACGGACTCGGCTTGGAGGCACAGGCGGCGTCGATAGAATCAGCGGTTGACCGCGCGCTCGAGGATGGCCTGAGAACGCGCGATTTGGGAGGAAGCGCCGGCACTCGCGAGGCCACTCGGGCAGTGCTTTCGAACCTCTGACACCCAGCAAAGGAGCACCACGTGGAACAAGCGGACCTCATCTGGCACAACGGGGAACTCGTTGCCTGGGAGGACGCGAAGATACACGTACTGACCCACGGGCTCCATTACGGAACCGGTGTGTTCGAGGGTATGCGGGCGTATGAGACCGAGGTCGGCCCGGCGATCTTTCGCCACGGCGACCACCTCGACCGGCTGTTCAGCTCGGCCGAGCTCTATTACATGCCGATCCCGTTCTCCAAGGCGGCGCTTCGGACCGCTGCGCACCAGCTGCTGGCCGCCAACCACCTGCGCGAGTGCTACCTGCGTCCGATCGCGTATCGCGGTTACGGGACGATGGGGCTGTACCCGCTGGACGCTCCAGTCGACGTCACAATCGCCGCCTGGCCCTGGGGCGCGTATCTCGGCGAGGAGTCAAAGCAAGCCGGCATCCGCGCCAAGGTCGCCAGCTGGCGGCGGCTGCCACACGATGCGCTGATCCCGCACGCCAAGGCTTCCGGGCAATATCTGAACAGCATCCTCGCCAAGATCGAGGCGACGAAGGCCGGCTACCAGGAGGCGATTCTGCTCGACTCCCACGGATTCGTCTGCGAAGGGTCCGGGGAGAACATCTTCGTGATCAAGGATGGGGTGCTGCTCACGCCCCCACAGTCGGCCGGCATCCTCGATGGCATCAGCCGCCGGTCGCTCCTCCAGATCGCGCGCGATCTCGCGATCGAGATCGTCGAACGGAACATTGCCCGCGCCGAGCTCTACCTCGCCGACGAGGTGTTCCTGACCGGGACCGCCGCCGAGCTCGTGCCCGTGACCGAGATCGACGATCACGCGATCGGCGGCGGCCGCCGAGGCCCGGTTACGAGCGAGCTTCAGCGCGTCTTCGAGGACGCGCTCAGGGGGCGCGACCCGCGCTATCGGGATTGGCTCGATGTCGTCTCGGTGCCCGCGCGAGCGCCCGATCCGGCGCCGGTCGCCGGGTCGGCCTAGTGTCGTGAGTCACCTGAAGGCCTGATGTGACTGCCGGAGCGAGAATCGAGTTGTACGACACGACCCTGCGCGACGGCATGCAGGGCGAGGGTATGTCGCTGTCCGCCCACGAGAAGCTGCGGGTGGCGCACCGCCTCGATGAGCTCGGAGTCGATCTGATCGAGGCCGGCTTTCCGAGCTCGAACCCGAAGGAGCTCGAGCTGTTCGAGCTGCTCTCACGGGAGCGCTTCGACCACGCCGAGATCGCGGCTTTCGGAATGACCCGCAGGCGCGACCTGAGGGCCGAGGAGGACCCAGCACTCCAGGTTCTCGCCGACTGCTTCGCGCCAGTCTGCACGCTCGTCGGCAAGAGCTGGGCGCTGCACCTCGAGAAGGTGGTCAAGGTCGATCGCCAGGAGAACCTGCGGATGATCTCGGACTCGATCACGTTCCTGGTCGGAGCCGGCAAGCGGGTCGTCTACGACGCCGAGCACTTCTTCGACGGCTTTGCCGACGACCGCGAGTACGCGCTCGCGTGCATACGTGCGGCCGCGCAGGCCGGCGCGGAGACGGTGACCTGCTGCGACACGAACGGCGGCACCCTTCCCGATGGGATCGCGACCGCGATGGCGGCGGTCGTCGACGACCTGGCTGCGACGGGCGTCCGGCTCGGGATCCACTGTCACGACGACGCGGGATGCGGAGTCGCCAACACGCTGGCGGCGGTCGCGGCCGGCGCCACCCACGTGCAGGGGACGATGAACGGCTACGGCGAGCGTTGTGGCAACGCCAACCTCGTGACGATCATCCCCAACCTCCAGCTCAAGCTCGGCCATCAGTGCGTGACCAGCGAGCAGCTGGCGTCGCTGACCGGCGCCGCGCACTTCTTCGACGAGCTCCTCAATTTCGTCCCCGACCCCGACCAGCCGTACGTGGGGCGCAATGCCTTCGCTCATAAGGGCGGGATGCACGTGGCCGGCGTCAACGCCGACCCGACGACGTTCGAACACGTCGACCCAGTGGTTGTCGGAAACGACCGCGAGGTGCTCGTCTCAGAGCTGTCGGGCAAGGGGACGGTGCTCGCGCGCGCGACCCACGCCGGCATCACGGTCGACGACGCGACCGCGGTGCGGGTGCTCGAGGAGGTCAAGGACCGCGAGCACCGGGGCTACCACTACGAGGCGGCTGACGGCTCCTTCGAGCTCTTGTTGCGCAAGGAGACCGGCGAATACGAGCCTCTGTTCCTGCTCGAATCGTGGCGAACGATCGTCGAGAAGCGGGCCGACGGACGGGTGGAAACCGAGGCGACGATCAAGATCTGGGCTCCGCCGGGCCCCGACGGCGAGCGGTACGTGCGGACCGCCGAGGGTAACGGCCCGGTGAACGCGCTGGACAAGGCCCTCCGGGCGGCCCTGGTCGAGATCTACCCACAGCTTGCCGACATCGAGCTGGTCAACTTCAAGGTCCGCATCCTCGATAGCTCGAAGGGGACCCAGGCGGTTACGCGCGTTCTCCTCGACTCCTCCGACGGGGCGTCCGAGTGGGGGGCGATCGGGGTCTCGGAGAATGTCATCGAGGCGTCGTGGGAGGCGCTGGTCGACTCGCTCGAGCACGGAATGCAGCAGCCCGATCGTCGGAGCGCCAGCCCCGACGCCGCAGGCACGACGCCGTGAACGCCGCTGCGTCTTCTTCCTCCGGCGCGGCGCGTCCGGAGGAAGAGCCGATACCACTCGCACGGCCCGTCATCGGCCCCCGCGAGGAGGAACTGGTCCTGGAGGTGCTCCGTTCCGGACGGCTGTCGTTGGGCCCGCTGCTCGCTAAGTTCGAAAGCGCATTCGCCGATCGCGTCGGCGCTCGATACGCGAGCGCCGTCTCGTCGGGCACCGCCGGGCTGCATCTGGCGCTGCGCGCGGTCGGCGTGACCGCCGGCGCCGAGGTGGTCACGACCCCGTTCTCGTTCGTCGCCAGCGCCAACGTCGCGGTCTACGAGGGCGCCCGGCCGGTGTTCGCCGACATCGACCCGGTCACCTTGAACCTCGATCCCGACTCGGCCGCCGCCGCCGTCACCGAGCGGACGGCGGCGCTGCTACCTGTGCACACGTTCGGCTACCCGGCCGACATGGTCGCGCTCGAGCGGCTTTCGCTGCCGATCGTCGAGGATGCGTGCGAGGCGCTGGGGGCCGTGTATGCGGACGGCGGGCGCGTCGGTGGTCGCGGCCATCCGGCCGTGCTCAGCTTCTATGCCAACAAGCAGATCACGACCGGCGAGGGCGGCCTCATCACCTGCGCCGATCGGACGATCAAGGAGCGGCTCGACTCCGAGCGAAACCAGGGCCGCGCGCCCGACATGGACTGGCTCGACCACGACCGCCTCGGCTTCAACTACCGGCTGACGGACATCGCCTGCGCCCTGGGGTTGGCCCAGCTCGAGCGCGTCGACGAGCTGCTCGCTGGTCGCGACCGGGTCGCCGGCTGGTATCGCGAGGCGCTCGCCGAACTCGCCTCGGCCGGCCCGGATGACGGGGTGACGCTGCCGTGCGTGGACACCGGTGCGGTCCGGCGCGGCTGGTTCGTGTTCGTCGTCCAACTGCCGCGGCGGGTCGATCGCGACGATGTCATCCGGGCGCTCGCCACGCTCGGGGTTCCGGGGAAGCCGTACTTTCCGGCGATCCACCTGATGTCCTACTACCGCGAGACCTTCGGCCACCGCGAGGGCGAGTTTCCCATCTGCGAGGACATCGCGGCCAGGTCGGTGGCGCTGCCATTCTTCCCAGAGATGACCGAAGATCAGGTGGGCCGCGTCAGCGCGGCTCTGGCCCGTGTGCTCGTGGCTTCCCAGCCTTCGGTGGCTTCGATGGCATCCGGGGGGCGGAGCAGTGACTTTGGCGGCCATGTGGCGGCAAAAGTTGGGCCCCCAGGGTCTGTACGATCGCGCGGCTGATGTCGCGTTTCACCGAGCCTCAGGACGACGCCTTCCGGCGCCTGAACGATTCGCTTGCGTTCGACCGCCGTCTGTGGCCCTTCGACGTCCAGCAGTCGATCTCGCACGCCACGATGCTTGCCGCTCGCGGGATCATCAGCGACGCCGACCGCGACGCGCTCGTACGCGCACTCGAAACGGTCGTGACCGAGTTTCGTGCTGGGCGCTTTGTATTCCGGGACGGCGATGAGGACATCCATACGGCGATCGAACGGCGCGTCACCGAGCTTGCCGGCGAGGCGGGCGGCCGTCTGCACACCGCACGCTCGCGCAACGATCAGGTGGCGACCGATGTCGCGATGTTCACCCGCCAGGTGGCGCTGGACTCGGCTGCGGCCGCCATGGAGCTCGCCGAGACCCTGATCGACCTGGCAGAGCGCCACCTTGACTGGCCGATGCCCGGGTATACGCATCTGCAGCGCGCCCAGCCGGTCTATCTCGGCCACCACCTACTCGCGTACGTCTGGATGCTGCTCCGGGACGCCCGCAGGTTCGAGATGGTCCTCGCCGGGACGACGGCGTTGCCCCTTGGAGCGGGGGCACTGGCCGGAGTCAACTTCGACACCGACCGCCCGATGGTCGCGGCCGAGCTTGGGTTCGCGAGCGTCGCCGAGAACTCGATCGACGCGGTCTCGAACCGGGACTTCGTGCTCGATTACCTCGCGGCCGCGGCGACCTGCGCGACTCATCTGTCGCGGCTCGGCGCGGAGATCGTGCTCTGGTCCAGCGAAGAGTTCGGCTTCTGCGAGGTGTCGGACGCGTGGGCGTCGGGGTCCTCGATCATGCCGCAGAAGAAGAACCCCGACGCAGCCGAGCTGTTGCGAGCCAAGGCGCCCCGCATCGCCGGGCATCTGCTCGCGCTCCACGGCGTGCTGCACGGGCTCCCGCTGACCTACAACAAGGACATGCAGGAGGACAAGGAGCATCTGTTCGACGCCGCCGACACGCTCGAGCTGGTGCTCGCGGCGGCCCGCGGGATGCTGGCGACGATCACCTTCAGGCGCGAGCGACTGGCGGCCGCCAGCGAGGACGAGTTTCTCGCAGCGACCGACGTCGCAGATCTCCTGGTCAAGCGGGGGCTGCCGTTCCGTCAGGCCCACGGGGTCGTTGCCGGCTTGGTTCGAGTTGCGGTCGCCAGCGGGCGAACCCTGTCCGAGCTATCGGAAGACGAGCTGCGGGCCGCCTCGCCATTGCTCGACGGGGAGAGCTTCTACGCGCTGCTGCGGGACCGAGCCTGGCTCGAGTCCAAGATCTCCCGTGGCGGCACCGCGCTCGCGGTCGTGCGGGCACAGGTCGTCCGCGCGCGCGAGGTGCTGTCCCAGGCACGTTCCGGGCGGTGGTGAACGCCGCCTTCTACGAGCGCCCCGTGCTCGAGGTCGCCCGCGACCTGGTGGGGTGCGTCGTCAGCTACGGCGGCTGTCAAGGGATCATCGTCGAGACCGAGGCCTACCACGATTCCGAGCCTGCGAGCCATGCGTTCGTCGGCCTGACGCCGCGGACCGAGACCCTGTTCGGCCCTCCGGGCGTGGCGTACGTGTACCGCTCCTACGGTGTCCACGCGATGCTCAACGCGGTCAGCGAGCCCGAGGGGGTCGGTGCCGGCACCCTGATTCGGGCGCTCGAGCCGATGTCGGGGATCGAGGCAATGGCGGTGCGCAGGGGAATGGACCCGAGCAGGTTCCGAGCTCTGTGCTCCGGTCCAGGGAAGTTGACGCAGGCGTTTGGAATCGGTCTGGGTCTCAATGGATCGTCGCTGATTGCCGGCCCGATCGTGATCTCGCCGCGGCCACCGGATTGGCACAACGTGCCGATCTCGGTCGGTCGCCGGATCGGGATAACCCGGGCGGTCGAGCTGCCCTGGCGCTTCACCGTCACCGGAAGTCGCTTTCTGTCGGCACCCGTGCGCCCATGAGCCTGCCGGGGATGCGCCAGCGCCGCCCGCGGATGCGCCAGCGCCGCCCGCGAGTCACCCGCGCTAGCCGCCGCTGAGCCCAGCGCCGCCGCTGGCGACGCCAGAATTACCGCTGCTGTCGCTCGGCGGCGCGCTCGCCGGCGAAGTGGGGGTTTCAGTCGGCGCTGGGGTGGGCGTCGCGGCCGGAGTCGTCGCGACCGGCGGGGTCGCCGGCGCGGCCGGGGTGGTGGCGGCCGGTGCGGCGGGAGTGGTTGCGGGTGCGGCCGGGGTGGTCGCCGGTGTCGTGTTCGCCGCAGCCCCTGGCGTGACCGTCGCCGGCGTCGTTGCCGGCGTGGTGGCGGGGGTCTTGGCAGGAGCGGTTGTGCCGGTAGCGGGTGGCGTCACCGAGGTCGCGGGCGAGCTCGCCGGCGGCGCCAGGCTGGTCGCGCCGGTGGTACTCGTTTCCCCGCCCTGGGGATCGACGATCGGCAGCGCTTCCTCCATGAAGTCGCGCCAGATCAGCGCCGGGTAGGTCCCTCCCTCGACCGGCTCCCCGCCGTAGTTCGTCAGCATCGGTCTGGCGCTGTCCGGGTAGCCGACCCAGACCGCGACCGTCAGCTTCGGCGTCCAGCCGACGAACCACGCGTCTGCGTAGTTGGAGGTCGTGCCGGTCTTACCCGCGACCTCAACGCCGGGGATCTCGGCGATCGACGCAGTGCCGCCAGGGCTGACCGGCCCGAGCAGGAGATCATGGACGGTCGCTGCGACGCTCTCCGGTACGACCCTGTGGTCAGTCGGGTGGTTGACAATCGTCGCTTGATCGCAGGCCTTGCAGTCGCTGATCGAGTGGATCCCGATCGGGCCGCCGTTGACGTCGCCGAGCCTGGGGTTGGTGACCTTCAGACCGCCTGTCGCGATCGTCTCGTAAGCGTGGGCCATGTCCAGCGCGGAGACGCCGGTATTCAGGCCGCCGAGAATCATCGCGGGCGTGGTGGAGATCGGGGAGCGGATTCCCATCGTCCTCGCCACCTGGCGGATCTTCTCCGTGCCGATGTTCATGCCGACCTGCGCGAACACGCTGTTGTCGGAGATGGCAGTCGCCTCAGCCAGGGTTTCCGGGCCGCTGTAGGTGTTGCCGAAGTTGTGAACGTTGAAGTGGTCAAGCCTGCCAGATAAGTGGAAGGGGATGCTCAGCGGCTGTGAATCGATCACCGAATCCGGCCCGTAACGCCCGCTCTCGATTGCCGCCACGAGCGTGAACAGCTTGAATGCCGAGCCGGGCTGCCGGTAGCCGAGGGTGGCGAGGTTAAACGGTGACTGCTCGTAGTCGTCACTGCCGCTGACCATCGCTCGGACCTCGCCGGTCGAGTTGTCGATTGCGACCAAGGACGCGGTCGGTCCTCCCGAACCGGGCGGGAACTCGGCGTCGACCACGCGCTGCGCCGCCTCCTGGAGCTGCAGGTTGATCGTCAGCTTGATCTTCAGGCCGCCGTAGTACGCCTGGTACTGGGCGACGTTGCTGGGGACGCCCTCACGCTCGAGCGCGTGCACGATCTGCGGTCTCACCCAGCTCGTGAAATACGGCGCCGCGGACGGCTCCTCCGGCTGTTGTAGGTCGGAGGCCGTGGGCAGCGGCGCGTCGCGATAACGGTAGTACTGAGCGCGGGTGATATAGCGCTGCGCCACCATGTCCTGAAGGACGAGGTCCCGCCTTGCCTTGGCGGCCTGCGGATGCGCAATCGGGTCGAATTGGCTCGGGTTGGCGACCAGCCCGGCGAGCAACGCGGCCTGGGCCGGGTTCAGCAGGTCCGCGCACCGGCTGCGCGTCTTGTCCTCGACATCGGAGTCACCGCAGCCCGTCCGCGGTTCGCCGACGGGGTTTGCCGGGTTGTAGCCGAGGCTCTTGCCGAAGTACACCCGAGCCGCCGACTCGATCCCGTAGGCGCCGTTCCCGAAGTAGATCGTGTTCAGGTACTCGGTCAGGATCTTCGACTTGGGCCAGCGATGCACGAGCTGGAAGGCGAGCCCGGCCTCGCGCAGCTTCTCGAGAATGGTGCGATTGTTCTCGGCTTCCTGGACGTTCTTGACGAACTGCTCGGCGATCGTCGAGCCGCCCTGCAGAGAGCTACCGGTCAGGTCGGCGGCTGCCGCGCGGACCAATCCCCGTAGGTCGACGCCGGGATCGCTCCAGAATCGCTTGTCCTCGACGGCGACGATCGCTTGGTCCATGTTCGGCGAGATCTGGTCCCAGTCGTCGAGAACATGCTGGTTGGTGGGCGGCGCCAGCACCCCGATCGGATGACCTGTGTCGTCGTACAGGTAGGAGTCAACGGTTGCGCTGAACTGAGCCTTATTCTCGAGCTGGGGGAGGTCCGAGGCAACGGACATCAGCATCCCGAACACCGCCGAGATGACTGCCAGGACGGCGAAGGCGGCCAGCACCGCGAGCAGCCGGAGCTTACGCAGACGGGTTTGCGGTCGCCGGCGACGCTGGCCTGGCGAATGCCGCCGCTTGGCGCGCCTGCCACCCTTCGGCCCCAGCACCAGCGGTGCGGGGTCGTCGCGTTTTTCTTGCAAGGTGTGGTCGTCGACGCTCATGCGATCGAAGGGACAGGCCCGCAGCGCCCGGTGGCATTTCGTCCGGGGTTGCGCCGCTGCGCGGCACGGGCAGCTGACTTGATCCGCGGCGCTGGATCTCGCGCTGCCGACGTCAGAGTCTAGTCGGCTGGGCGGAATCTTGCGTGGGAAAGTTGGCGCCCGCGACCCGTCGCGGCCCTCCCAGATCTGATGGCCCCTAGGATTGCCGTCGATGTCACCCGACCCACCGCAGGTGGCCGGCTGGCTCTCCAGGAACGCAGTCGACTGCCTGCCGGAGGGCGAGCTGGCCCGCAAGCTCGAGCTCGGTCGGCCGCTGCGCGTCAAGCTCGGGATCGACCCGACCGCCCCTGACATCCATCTCGGCTTCACGGTCGTCCTCCAGAAGCTCCGCGAGTTCCAGGACGCCGGCCACACGGTCGTGCTGATCATTGGCGACTACACGGCACGCGTCGGGGATCCGAGCGGTCGCTCGTCGACTCGCCCGGTCCTCAGCACCGAGGAGATCGACGCCAACGCGGCCAGCTTCCAGGCGCAGGCGCTGAAGGTGCTTGACCCGGACAGGCTCGAGGTCCGTTTCAACGGCGAGTGGCTCGACATGCCGATGGCGGACATGTTTCGGCTGTTGTCGACGACCACGGTCGCGCACGTGATCGAACGCGACGACTTCGCCAAGCGGCTCGCCGCGGGGACGCCGGTGTCGATGCTCGAGCTGCTCTACCCGCTGCTGCAGGGTTACGACTCGGTCGCCGTCCGCGCCGACGTCGAGCTCGGTGGAACCGATCAGAAGTTCAATCTGCTGCTCGGGCGCGACATTCAGCGAGCCTACGGGCTGCCCCAGCAGGTGGTCCTGACGATGCCTCTGCTGACCGGCACCGACGGCGAGCGCAAGATGTCGAAGTCATTTAGCAACTACATCGGAGTGACCGACCCGCCGACCGAGATGTACGGCAAGACGCTCAGCATCCCGGATGCCTCGCTGGCGTCGTGGTATGAGCTGCTGCTCGGGTCGACGCTCCCACCCGAGACCTCCCCTCGCGACGCCAAGCGCGCGCTTGCCCGCGCGCTGGTCGAGCGTTTCCATGGCTCTGAGTCGGCACGCGAGGCCGAGGCGGCGTTCGATCGCGTCCATCTTCGTCACGAGGCTCCGGAGGAGCTGCCGGAGGTCGAAGTCCAAGCAGTCGGCCAAGGGCTCGTGCACCTGCCGCAACTGCTCCATCAGGCGTTCGGCGTCTCGACCTCGGAGGCAAGGCGCGCGCTTGCGCAGGGCGGCGTTCGGATCGACGGCGAGCCCGTGCCGGCGGGCGAGCTCGATCTCCCGGCCGCCGCGGTCGACGGCAAGGTGTTGCAGCTGGGCAAGCGGCGGTTCGCCCGCGTCCACGTGCGCTGAACGCCGTGGTCTCGCGCTGTCCAGCGCGCCCTTCTCCGCGACCCTGCTACGTTGCTGTGCAGCAGAGGGGTGGCGTCCTCAGCTTTTAGCGGCGAGGTTTGCTGCGACGCTGGGAACTGGCTATACTCATCTGTCCTGTGCCGGGAGCCGGTCAAGGCTCTCGGGCGCATCCTATGCGAAGGATCACCCTTCGCACCGAGGTGCGGCGGTCTTTGAAAACTCAACAGCATGCGCACCTCGGCCCGACCCATTAGGCCGAGTGTGTGTCCAGGTTCGACGCCGTCGATCGCGGTCCCATGTGGGCCGAGGTAGACGGTGCCAAGATTGACCCGTCTTGCATCCCGGAGCTCTTCGTGTACATCGAGCTCCCGGACGCCGGCTTCGCCGGCGTAGCGTGGATGCAAGGGCCTCTTCCTACCAGCGGAGAGGCCCAGGTTTTCGCCCGCGGGCGAGACACGGCAACGCTCGTGACTCGCAATATGCGCGGGTGGAATTTTCCTGACAGCTCTTTGTGAAGTTCTTCACGGAGAGTTTGATCCTGGCTCAGGACGAACGCTGGCGGCGTGCCTAACACATGCAAGTGGAGCGACGAACCAGGCTTCGGCCTGGGGCAAAGCCGCGAACGGGTGAGTAACACGTGGGTAACCTGCCCCGATGATTGGGACAACCCGAGGAAACTCGGGCTAATACCGAATGTGCCCTCCAGCCATAAGGCTGCTGGGGAAAGGAAGCTTCGGCCTCCGCATCGGGATGGGCCCGCGGCCCATTAGCTTGTTGGTGAGGTAATGGCTCACCAAGGCTTCGATGGGTAGCTGGTCTGAGAGGACGATCAGCCACACTGGGACTGAGACACGGCCCAGACTCCTACGGGAGGCAGCAGTGGGGAATCTTGCGCAATGCGCGAAAGCGTGACGCAGCAACGCCGCGTGGGCGAAGACGGCCTTCGGGTTGTAAAGCCCTTTCAGTTGGGACGAAGCTTTGCCGGTGAATAGCCGGTTGGAGTGACGGTACCTTCAGAAGAAGCCCCGGCTAACTACGTGCCAGCAGCCGCGGTAATACGTAGGGGGCAAGCGTTGTCCGGAATCATTGGGCGTAAAGCGCGTGTAGGCGGTTTGGTAAGTCTGCTGTGAAAGTCCAGGGCTCAACCCTGGAATGCCGGTGGATACTGTCGAACTAGAGTCCGGAAGAGGCGAGTGGAATTCCTGGTGTAGCGGTGAAATGCGCAGATATCAGGAGGAACACCAATGGCGAAGGCAGCTCGCTGGGACGGTACTGACGCTGAGACGCGAAAGCGTGGGGAGCAAACAGGATTAGATACCCTGGTAGTCCACGCCGTAAACGATGGGCACTAGGTGTGGGGGGTGTCGACTCCCTCCGTGCCGACGCTAACGCATTAAGTGCCCCGCCTGGGGAGTACGGCCGCAAGGCTAAAACTCAAAGGAATTGACGGGGGCCCGCACAAGCAGCGGAGCATGTGGTTTAATTCGACGCAACGCGAAGAACCTTACCTGGGCTTGACATGTTCCTGACCGCCGTGGAAACACGGTTTCCCTTCGGGGCAGGATCACAGGTGGTGCATGGCTGTCGTCAGCTCGTGTCGTGAGATGTTGGGTTAAGTCCCGCAACGAGCGCAACCCCCGTCGCATGTTGCCAGCATTTAGTTGGGGACTCATGCGAGACTGCCGGTGACAAACCGGAGGAAGGTGGGGATGACGTCAAGTCATCATGCCCCTTATGTCCAGGGCTACACACGTGCTACATTGGCGCGTACAGAGGGCTGCAAGACCGCGAGGTGGAGCGAATCCCTTAAAGCGCGTCTCGGTTCGGATTGCAGGCTGAAACTCGCCTGCATGAAGGCGGAGTTGCTAGTAATCGCGGATCAGCATTGCCGCGGTGAATACGTTCCCGGGCCTTGTACACACCGCCCGTCACACCATGGGAGTGAGCAACACCCGAAGCCGGTGGCCTAACCTTTTGGAGGGAGCCGTCGAAGGTGGGGCTCGTGACTGGGGTGAAGTCGTAACAAGGTAGCCGTAGCGGAAGCTGCGGCTGGATCACCTCCTTTCTAGGGAGCCCTCCAGTGGAGGGCAACCGGATCTCCGTCCGGCACACCGCCGGGCGAGTCGGTCTCAGAGTGACGCTTCAGTGCGTCGCCTGAGCTCGCAGAGCATCTGGACTAGAAATGTCGACCGAGCCTGGAGGACCGGACCGTGCTTCATGCGCGGGTCCGGCCGCATGCTGCTGAGTTTTGAGAGACCGGCGCGTCGCCGGCTACCCGGCTGACTTCTGTCCCGGGGCGCTGAGCGCGTGCTTGCGCCTCCTCGCGGACCTTGAAAACTGCACAGTAGCCAATGTAAACGGGTATCACCGAGCGGAGACTTCGAGTCTCCTCCCAAAAAGATCACCGTCAAGATAGTAAGGGCACATGGTGGATGCCTTGGCACCAAGAGTCGATGAAGGGCGTGAACGGCTGCGATAAGCCGCGGTGAGGCGCTGAATAGCCTTTGACCCGCGGATGCCCGAATGGGGAAACCCAGCGCCGGTAATGCGGCGTTATCCCACGCTGAACACATAGGCGTGGCGAAGACAAGCGGGGGAAGTGAAACATCTCAGTACCCCGAGGAAAGAAAATCAACCGAGACTCCCTGAGTAGTGGCGAGCGAAAAGGGATCAGCCCAAACCCTGCACGTGTAAGCGGTCATGCGTTGCGTGTTGGGGGTTGTAGGGCACCTGGTCCGAGTCATGACCGGCTCGGCGACAGTTACCAAACCAAGAGATAGTCGAAGCGCGTGGAACCGCGCACCATAGAGGGCAACCGTCCCGTAGACGAAATCGCTTGGTCTGTCGCAGGTGTTCCTGAGTAAGTCCGCTCCCGTGAAACGCGGACTGAAACTGGGGGGACCACCCTCCAAGGCTAAGTACTCCTTGGTGACCGATAGCGGACTAGTACCGTGAGGGAAAGGTGAAAAGTACCCCGGAAGGGGAGTGAAATAGTACCTGAAACCACGTGCCTACAAGCGGTGGGAGCGGCTTCGTGCCGTGACCGCGTGCTTTTTGCATAACGAGCCGGCGAGTTACTCGTCTGCGGCAAGGTTAAGCGATGAGCGGAGCCGTAGCGAAAGCGAGTCCGAATAGGGCGACATAGTCGTAGGCGGTAGACCCGAAGCTGAGCGAGCTACCCATGGGCAGGTTGAAGCGGGGGTAAGACCTCGTGGAGGACCGAACCGACCTAGGTTGAAAACTGGGCGGATGACCTGTGGGTCGGAGTGAAAGGCTAATCAAGCTCAGTGATATCTGGTTCTCTCCGAAATATATTTAGGTATAGCCTCGGATAAATTCCGTGGCGGCCGTAGAGCACTGTTTGGACTAGGGGCCCTCACCAGGTTACCGACTTCAGGCAAACTCCGAAGACCGTCACGGCTACTCCGGGAGTCAGTTGCTGGGGGATAAACTTCAGCGTCAAGAGGGAAACAGCCCAGACCGCCAGCTAAGGTCCCTAAGTACTAGCTAAGTGGTAAACGATGTTCGAGTGCATAGACAACCAGGAGGTTGGCTCAGAGGCAGCCATCCTTGAAAGAGTGCGTAACAGCTCACTGGTCAAGTGTTCGAGCGCGGACAATGTAACGGGGCTCAAGCTAGTCACCGAAGCTGCGGGTGCGATTTCGATCGCGCGGTAGGAGAGCGTTCCCAAGCCAGTGAAGCGGCGACGTAAGTCAGCCGTGGAGGCTTGGGAAGTGAGAATGCCGGCATTAGTAACGAAAGAGGGGTGAGAATCCCCTCCGCCGATTGCCCAAGGATTCCTGAGTCAAGTTCGTCTGCTCAGGGTTAGTCAGGACCTAAGGCGAGGCCGAAAGGCGTAGTCGATGGCCAACGGGTTGATATTCCCGTACCACGTCGCTTCCGTTTGACCGATGGGGGGACGAGGACGGCTATGGGAACCCAGGCGATGGTTGCCCTGGGGTAAGCGTGTAGGGGTGGTCCTAGGAAAATCCGGGACCGCATAACCCGAGGCGCGATGCCAGCTGGCTGTAAGCCGGCGAGTCCCGGATGCCATGCCTCCAAGAAAAGCCTCTAGGGAGGAAGCGCGTGCCTGTACCAAAACCGACACAGGTGGGCAAGTGGAGTACACTAAGGTGATCGAGATAACCCTCGTTAAGGAACTCGGCAAAATCGCCCCGTAACTTCGGGATAAGGGGCGCCCCAGTAGGGTGAAGCACCTCGCGTGTGGAGCCCGAGAGGGCCGCAGTGAATAGGTTCAAGCGACTGTTTACCAAAAACACAGGTCTCTGCTAAGTCGAAAGACGACGTATAGGGGCTGACGCCTGCCCGGTGCCGGAAGGTTACGTGGAGGTGTTAGGGTTCGCCCGAAGCACCGAAACTAAGCCCCGGTAAACGGCGGCCGTAACTATAACGGTCCTAAGGTAGCGAAATTCCTTGTCGGGTAAGTTCCGACCTGCACGAATGGCGTAACGACTTGAACGCTGTCTCAACGAGGGGCTCGGTGAAATTGCAGTCTCGGTGAAGATGCCGAGTACCCGCGGCTAGACGGAAAGACCCCGTGAACCTTTACTACAACTTGGTATTGGGGTTCGATGCATCTCGCTCAGGATAGGTGGGAGGCTAGGAAGCACCGGCTGCGGCTGGTGTGGAGCCAAACTTGAGATACCACCCTTGATGTATTGGATCTCTAACGGTGCGCCGTGAATCCGGGCGCCGGACAGTGACAGGTGGGTAGTTTGACTGGGGCGGTCGCCTCCCAAAATGTAACGGAGGCGCGCAAAGGTTCCCTCAGTACGGTTGGAAATCGTGCGTAGAGTGTAAAGGCAGTAAGGGAGCTTGACTGCGAGACCGACAGGTCGAGCAGGTACGAAAGTAGGCCTTAGTGATCCGGCGGTAGCAAGTGGAAGCGCCGTCGCTCAACGGACAAAAGGTACTCCGGGGATAACAGGCTTATCGGGCCCAAGAGTCCACATCGACGGCCCGGTTTGGCACCTCGATGTCGGCTCGTCGCATCCTGGGGCTGAAGTAGGTCCCAAGGGTTGGGCTGTTCGCCCATTAAAGCGGTACGCGAGCTGGGTTCAGAACGTCGTGAGACAGTTCGGTCCCTATCTGCCGTGGGCGTTGGAGAGTTGAGAGGAGTCGTCCCTAGTACGAGAGGACCGGGATGAACGCACCTCTGGTGTATCTGTTGTCCTGCCAAGGGCACCGCAGGTTAGCTACGTGCGGATCGGATAACCGCTGAAAGCATCTAAGCGGGAAGCCGGCCTCGAGATGAGCTCTCCCATCCCCTAGAGGGAGTAAGACCCCTGGTAGACCACCAGGTTGATAGGCCAGATCTGGAAGAGTGGTGACACTCGCAGGAGACTGGTACTAATGGGTCGAGGGCTTGACGGATATTTTGATACTCGTTGCATTGGCACTGTGTGGTTTTGAAGGCCCGTGAGGGGCCAGGACTCTCACCGTTTTCCGGTGGCTATGGCGAGGGGGAAACACCTCTTCCCTTTCCGAACAGAGCAGTTAAGCCCCTCAGCGCCGATGGTACTTGGCTTGAAAGGGCCTGGGAGAGTAGGTCGCCGCCGGTTTTGTGTGTGAATGATCGAGTGCCGCTGGACCCATCGTCGGGTCCGGCGGCATTCGTCGTTAACCCGTCCTCATCGAGGGGCCGGGGATTCACACTGAAGGTTTCCAGTGCCGACAAGGGCGGCGATTGTGGCGGGGCGGTTTTGTGTGTGAATGATCGGGTGTCGCGGGACGCTGATGAGCGACCTCAGGTCATACGGCGGTAACGCCAGACCGACAGCGGGATGAACACGGCCAGGAGGCCGACGATCCACGCGATCGCGCCGAGAAGGGAGGATGGCGCTCCGGGCACGAGAGCCAGAGAGCGCGCCGTGTTTGCGGCGAGCGTGACCGGACTCACCTTCGCGATGACCTGCAGCCAGTGGGGCAGGGTCGAGACGGGTACGAACACCGAGCTCGCGAACACGAGCGGAAACAGGACCACGAAGCCGGCTGTTTGTGCTGCCTCGGCGCTCCGGACGCTCAGCGCGACGAAGGCAAAGATCCAGCTCAGGGCGAGCCCGAAGGCGCTGACCACCGCTATACAGCCGAGGGCCTGTGCGAAGCCGGCCTGGAAACGGAAGCCGATGATGTAGCCGACGATGATCATCAGCACGATGATCAGGACGTTGCGCACGAAGTCGGCCGCTGTACGCCCGATCAGCACCGCAGAGCGCGCCATCGGCATCGAGCGGAAGCGGTCGATCACGCCGAGTTTCAGGTCATCGGACAGACCCACCGCCGTCTGGCTCGCCCGGAACGTCACGGACTGAACAAGGATCCCGGGCAGCAGATAGTCGATGTAGCTGACGCCTTGAGGCAATGAGTGACTGATCGCGCCGCCGAACACGTACGTGAACAGCAACACGAACATGATCGGCTGGATCGTGGAGAAGACGAGCAGGTCCGGTTGGCGGACGAAGTGGCGCAAGTTGCGCACGCTGACGACCCGCGCGTCCGTGAAGTCGCCCCGAAGCTGTCGCGGCGAGAGGTGGCGTCGCAGCGGCTGTCTTGGCGGGCGGGGGAACGTCTTACGGTCGGGAGCAGTACTAGGTCGCCCGTTGCCGCTTGCGGCTTGCGCCGTCGCTCCGTTTGCGTCTGGCGGCGCGCCCGTCAGCTGCAAGAACACGTCGTCAAGTGTCGGTCGTCGCAACCCAAGATCACTGACCGCGATTCCCGCCTTCCGTAACGCCGAAGCGGCGTCCTCGATCATCTCGAGCCCGTCCCGCGGCGCCGGCAGCGTCAGCTGTGCGAGTCGCTCGCCAGGCTCCGGCTCGTCGCAGCCAATCCCGGCCAGCGCGACCCGTGCCCGCTCGCGTTCTGCGGAACTGGCGAGCTCGACCTCCAGGATCTGCCCGCCGACTCGGTCCTTGAGCTCGCTTCCGGTGCCCTGGGCGATCACCCGACCGTGGTCGATAACCGCGATCTGCTCGGCGAGCTGATCCGCTTCCTCCAGGTATTGGGTGGTGAGCAGGACCGTCGTCCCCTGGCGGACGAGCTCCCGCACAACTGCCCAGATCTCGTTGCGGCTGCGCGGATCGAGCCCCGTTGTGGGTTCGTCCAGGAACAGCACCCGCGGGCGGGTCAGCAGGCTCGATGCGAGATCGAGCCGTCGCCGCATGCCACCCGAGTACGTGCGGGCCGCGCGGTCGGCGGCATCGGCCAGGTCGAAGCGCTCGAGTAGTTCGTTTGCGCGCCGGCGGGCATCTGCGACGGACAGATCGAACAGGCGTCCGAACATCTGGAGGTTCTCCCGGCCGGTGAGCATCTCGTCGATCGCCGCGAATTGGCCGGTCAGTGCGACGATCTCTCGGACGCCTGCGCCGTCGTGAGCGACGTCGCGGCCAAAGATCTCGGCCCTTCCCGCGTCTGGCGTGAGTAGCGTGGCCAAAACCCTGACGAGGGTTGTCTTGCCCGCACCGTTGGGTCCGAGCAGCCCAAAGACGGTGCCCTCCTCGACATCCAGGTCGACTCCGGCAAGCGCCTCGGTCGCGCCAAAGCGTTTGACCACACCCTCGACGTGGATCGCCGGATCAGCCATCACTCAGCTCCGATTATGAGGCGAGGAGCCGGCGGGCGGTCGATCGACCATTGGGCCGCTCTGAGCCCTAGCCACGCTCGGATCCCGGCGCGGTCGGCATTGAGGAGAGGCCCGTCCCGATTGACTCCGCGAGTGGCATACAGAGGACGTACGGCTGCTTCTGGGTCTGCAGAGTGTGGCGCAGGCGCAGGAACGCGACGCTCCCGAGCAGGCCGGGGACCCATAGGGAAATGCCGTGGTAGAGAAGCACCGCGGCCGTGCTCGCGGCCAGTGGCTGGTGGTAGAGGACGAACGTGCCGACGAGCCCGACGTCCAAGCCGCCGATGCCACCTGGAACCGGGATGTTTCCCCCGAGCTGGCCGATCAGATACCCGAGGGCGAGGACGCCGAGTGGTGGGGCGTGACCGACCGCGAGGAAGCAGACTCCGAGCACCGCCAAGTCGAAGCCCATCGTTCCGAACGATCCGAACAGAACGCCGGGGGAACGGTGGCGCAGCAGGTCGACGGCATCGTGGAGCCCGCGTGCGAGCGAGTAACGGGCGAACCGTCGGGCTGCGGCGATCCGCCCCTCGTCGGCGGCAGCGGGTCGTTCGGCGGAACTCGGCCGGAACCACTTCGGGAGGGCCAGCACAAGCGCGGTGGCGAGGAAGGCGGCCGCTCCGAAGCCGTAGGTCAGCGCCGGATCGGTATCTCCGCTGAATGCACCCACCAGAAACAGGGCGGCGAACAGGGTGACACAGGCAACATTGGGGAGGCTCGTCAGGAAGAAGAAGGCGACCGACTTGCGGCCGATCTCCTCGGCATCCATTCCACCACGGTGAAGCGCCCACGCGCCGAGTGCCAGCCCGCCCATGCCGCTGACTGACAGGACCGAGTTCGCGCCCTGCTCGGACATCCCGATCTGATAGCTCAGACGCCAACGCATGGCCGGGCAAAAGACCGCACGGAAGACGATCACATAGGAGAGCGCTGAGAGCACCTCGAGCCCAACGCCGGCGAGCAGCCAGCCGGGAGAAGCATGCGCCAGGCTCGTGCGCAACTCGCCCAGGCCGGGACCGATCAGCACGATGACGCCGATCACGACGCCGACGCCGGCGAACTCGGCCAGCCTGCGCCAGAGGTGGCTCGGGTTCAATTCGTCCGGCAACGGCTCCATCGAGCCGTCCACATCTCTCGCTGAGCCGGCCATAACAGCAAAAGTTAGCCCTCCCAAAGCGCTACGTCATCGCTGGATCCCGGCGATCCGACGTTGCCAACCAACGACGACCAGAAATCGCCCCTACCCGGCGAGACCGCTCAACCGCAGTGCCGGGACGCTGAACGAGCCTGCCCACGACAACGAAGGACAGCCGCCGCTGGGTGTGCCTTGCAGGCGAGCCGCAGCGCGATCGGGCGCGTCAGAAAGCAGTCGGGGGGCTTATTGAGATCGTCAGAACCGATCGACCGTTTGAAGGACTCAGATTCGGTCGAAATCGCCACAGCGTGAGCCTCCCTCCCTCCTCGTCCGTCGGGGTCTGCGTCTCGCGTGCGGCCTCGGTCGCGCTTTCTCGGTGCCCTCGGTGTGCCCCCGTGCGGCGTCCGTCGGCGTCTGTCTCCCGCCCGCCGGCCGTCGTGTGTCCGCTCTGGTCGGGTCTGGGCCGCGTTCGCGCCCGGCTGGCGCGGGCTTCGTGCGCGTGGCTGTCCGCCGGCCGGTGTTGTCGCGGCGCCGCTCCGGTCGCCGCGCGGTTGTCCTTGCCGGTGCGTGGGTTCCGCGTACGTCGGTCCCGGGCGCGCCGCCGGTTCGCGCTGCCGGCGCCCAGTGGGTCTGCTCTCCGTGCCGTCGGCCGTGTGCCGCGCGTGGCCGCGTCGACGTCTACGTGGGCTGGCGGTGTGGCTGTGGGGTCGTGTACGGTGGCTCCTCCGAGAGTTTGGGTCCTCGCTGCAGACTTGGAGGCGGGGCACGCAGGTGCTGGGGACGCGCGGCCTCGGGGGCCTCGTCCGCGTCGGTGTAGGTGTCCCCGTGCCTGACTGAGCTCGCTGCGAGCGACCGGGGCCGGCTGGCCGGACAGTCGGCCGTGGTGATCGGCGCGGCCACATGGTGGTCGCGGCTGCCTACCTGCTCGCTCCGGCTGGTCGGTGGGGCTGGGCGGCCGCCACCCCGGCGGGCGGTGATCACTGAGGGCTGACGGGCCCGGATATCGCCACGACACACTCTCGTCGGGCATCCGCTGTCCACACCTCAGGCGCGGGGCCGAGCTCGGTGACGAGTTACGCGCACGTGGGCTGAGACGTCAACTCGACGACGTGGTGACCGCGACCGCTCGAGGCGACGGTCGTCGATCATGCGCATCGCGATCCAGCCCGACGGCGGCAGAGTTCGGGGACCGACGGGGACGCGTATCTCAGAGAGCTGCGAGCTCGGGCCGTGAGCCGCTGGGGCGGGCGCCGGCGCAGAGCGCACCTGCCGGCGGGCTGAGGCGGTGCCCAGCTGGAGAACCACGGGCGTCGCGGCGGGCTCGCGTCGCGGCCCGAGCGTGCCAGCGCTCGCGCAGGATATCCGGCGTTCGCAGGCCGGCCGTAGGGACCGCTCGCGCCGTGGGTCTGCACACGGGGAGTCGCCGGACGACGCCGGCGGGCGCCCGTGCTGGCGCTGGCCGGCGGTCTCCACGAGGTCGGCAGCCGATGTCCGTGGCGGATCAGCCGGGTCACCTCCGCGCGTCCGGTGATCGGGACCACGGCGGGACCGTCGGCGGGGTGACGTCGAACGGATCGCGGTCAGCGGCGGGCCCCCCCCCCCCCCCCCCCCCCCCCCCCCCCCCCCCCCCCCCCCCCCCCCCCCCCCCCCCCCCCCCCCCCCCCCCCCCCCCCCCCCCCCCCCCCCCCCCCCCCCCCCCCACCCCCCCCCCACCCCCCACCCCCCACCGCCCCGCCCCCACCCCCACCACACCTTCGCCCCCACACCTGCCCCACCCGCCCCCCCCTCGCCACCCCCCCCACCACTCCCCCGCCTCACCCTCCCCCCCACACCCCCACTCCTCTTCCCTCCAACCCCTCCCACCCGCCACCACACCCCCCCCACCCCGCCTGCCCACACACACCCTCTACCCCATCTCCCTCTCACCCCCCCCCCACTGCCCCACCCCACCCTACACACAACGCCTCACACTCCACCTCCCTCCACCACCTCACCTAACCACGGCCACCGACGCCCGCGCCGCGCATCACACCGCATCGCCCCCATCCGCACACAATCGCTCACTCTCCCCTCACCGCACACCTCCTTCTACCTCCCCCACGCTCCTTCTCCCACCCACACACCCCGCGACACACATACGCTTCCCATTCACACCCCCCCCGCTCTCACCTCCCTACACCCCACCACCTTTTCCCTGCCACCCCCGCTTGCACACCACCCCTCACACTTCCACCTATCAGTGCATCTTTACCAGCAGGAGCTGGTCGCGCGTGGCTGGACCGTGGTCCGTGTAATCCTCGCGGCAGTGTTGGGTGCGGTGAGTCTTTCTGTAGAGAGGTGGTCGGCGCCTGGGGCCGGGGAGACATGGTTGATTTCCTGGCCGCGATTGTCGCGCTCGTTGAGGAGCAGCTCGTCGACCCGGTCGCATCGGCGTCACCGGTACAGCTACGGCGGATATATGGCGTGTTGGCTATCTGTTCGCACGCACCGGTTCGCTGCGGCGATAGCGGGCGGTTGTATTGTGATCTGCGCAGCATGGTGGTACCGCAGATGGCGGGTACATCTTGGCGACCAAGGAGCTCGGCGGGACGTCTTGCTAGACGAGAAGGCCTCGCCGCGTCGGGCCGTTTACCTACGGCGGCGAGGCAGCGACGCCGACCCTCCTAATACATGGTGTAGATGACCTTGTCTGCCCGATCGGTCTAGCGGAGCAATGGTTCGCGTTGTTGAGGCTCGGGAGTTCCTACGCGGCTGGTTCGGTATCCGGATGGCACCCACTTGTTCTTCATGGAGGCCGCCCCTCCTACCGAGCGCACGTCGCGCGAGAGACGGTCGCCTAGCTGGACCGGCTCGTGCCAGCCAGCCCGGAGCTGATGCCGCCAGAGTTTGATCTCAGAGAGCGAGTCGAGTCTGGTCAGGCCCGTGGTACTCACCTCTCCAGCTTCCCCGCCCCCTTGTCCCTTACTCTAGGATGGGCTGATCGCCGCTGGCACGTGGCCACACCGCTAGTAGAGTTGCGCGCGTGAGAGAACTCGTCGTGACAGCTCCGGACGCCGTGCTCTCACCGTCAGCGAGGCCGGCGAACCCGACGGTGTTCCGATCGTCTTCCACCACGCACGCCGAGCGCCGCGCCGCCCACAACCGCGCCCCCGACGTCCTGGCCGTTCCCGAGCGATCTTCTACGACAGGCCCGTTACGCGCTCGACCGACAGCGCGTCGCGACGTCGCCGCGTGCGCAGCCGACGTGCCGCGATCGCAGTCGCTCTCAGCCTGGACCGCTTCGCCGTCGCCGGCACATCAGGCGGGGACCGCTCGCGCTCGGGACTGGCGCCGTGCTCAGCGATCGGGTCAGTCGCGTCGCTGTGTTGGGGCTTCGCCCCCGCTACGACCCGTCGTTCGACTCTCTCGCCGGTTGAGTGACCTGAACGTCGCTGCTTCGCGCCGCGCTAGAGGCGAGAGGTGCTACGCAGCAGCTCAACATGTCGTCGAGCAGACAGCCGGCGACCCAGACGAGATCCTCGACGAGATCGTCGCTGAGTTGCCCGAGCCGGACCGGATTGCACTCGCGCGCCCGGACATCCGTTCAGTTTTTCGCGATGCGGTCAGCGGCGCGCTGCGCAGCGGACTCAGGATAGATCGACGTCGACCTCGCCTTCGCCCAGCCCTGGGCTTCGCCTCGCGACGATCGATCAGGAGGTTCTATTGTCCAGAGCGAATACGACGAGCTAGTTCCCGGGTGCACTAGAACTACCTCGCGTGCTCACTCCCGCGTCAGCTCCGGATTGTGCCGGGGCGGGCATACGATCTTCGACGAGACAAGTGACGTCGTCGCCTAGCTAACGCGTTGAGCTGACAGCGCTAACGCATAGGAACGTCGATCATCTACTATGCACTCCGCTGAGGTGTCGAACCAGAGGAGGAAGTGGTGAGGTCGATTGTTCGCGGGCTAGCGCAGCCGATCGTCGAGATTGCCGGACTGGTCGTCGCGCTGTTCGTTTTAGCGAGAGGTATTTCGTCGCCTCCGGTTTGCAGAGTAGGAATCGGGGTCGCATCGCAGCTAACGTGGGCCTCAGCGGTCGATCCGTAGCCTCGATTACACGCATTCGAGCGATCCCATCTCATCATCAGTGATCTTCCTCGCATAGAGCCGCTCGTCCAGTACGACAAGCTGGCGAGATCCAGCCATCTCTCGATCTTTTCCTCAATTCCGAACCCGACGACCTACGTTTACAACCTGCGCCACGGCGTGTAGTTCTGGACAGCCATCCGCTCACGTCCGCTGTCGTGATCTACTCGCTGTAGCAGTCCGCCTTGTAGACGTCCGAGATCTAGAGCTTCTACGGGGTGAAGTCGATCCGAGCGACGAAGCGATGCAGGTGACGATCTAGCTTAGTCCCCGAATCCATTCTTCCGCTACACGATGGCGGTCACACCGATTGGCGAGAAGGCGTTCTGGTCGAGCCACATCAAAACAGTCGGTACACCCGATGTAATGAACATGGGCACGGGACCGTTCGAGTTCAGCTCGTTCAATCCCGCGACGGGCGTGACGCTCACGCGCAATCCGAACTACTGGGGACGGAAGGCGTCGTTTAAGCGCTCAAGATTGACTTCATCAGCTACCGCAACACGATGCTTCTGGCGATGCGCTCCGGCGAGATCCAGGGGACGTTCAAGGTTCCGTTCCCTCAGATCGCTCAGTAGAGCAGCTACCCGGCGTCAACGTGCAGACCGCGAGCGCGGAAACGCCAGGCTATCTCTCCTTGGATGTCTCGGATCCGCCATTCAGCGATATCCATGTACGTCGTGCGATCGCCTACGCCGTCAATCAGGCCGGCATGGTGCACGCTGTGCTCAACGGGTACGGGTCGCCGGCACCGACCATGCCTCCACCGCAGCAGTGGGGCGACGTAAGTCGCCAAGCAAGGTTGCGGCGTTCTACAAGACCATCCCGAAATACCCATTCAACCTCGCCAAGGCGAAGGCAGAGCTTGCGAAGTCGAGCGTCCCGCACGGCTTCACGGCGAATATCACGTACCCGAACTCCTCGCCTGAGCTTGGGGAGGCGCTTCAGATCCTCGCGCAGGACCTGAAACAGATCGGCATCACGCTCAACATCAAGGAAATTCCTCACAGTCAATGGGTGAACGTGTTCTACGTTC
Source organism: uncultured Solirubrobacterales bacterium (assembly GCA_963805095.1). GTDB lineage: Bacteria > Actinomycetota > Thermoleophilia > Solirubrobacterales > Solirubrobacteraceae > Palsa-465. Next base: position 789,560 of record CAWDSW010000001.1, on the reverse strand, counting down.
ATCACAACCCGCTTGGGCCCCAGGTCGGCGAGTGGACGCCGGACTATCCGGATCCAGCCGACGCGCTATCTCTGCAGTACCCGAGCGCCAATGCAGCGCCGAACTCGTTCAACATCGCGAACTACAAGAGCAAGCAGATGGATGCGCTCATTGCTCGGCAGAACAACTCGGTCAAACCGGCCGTGCGGGCGGCCGCGATCGAAAAGGCGCTCAAGCTCGCCGCAGTTGATCTGCCATACATTCCGCTCTTCTACGAGGACTTCGCCATGGGGCTCAACTCGAAGTACCAGTACAACCAGCTGGGCCCCTGGTACGTCTACCAGCACTGGGCCGATTACATCACGGCCAAATAGCAGAACAGCTGGGGTGCCGGCGCGACACTGCGACGGCACCCCGTTGCGATGAGCCGCCGCCGTTTGTTTACGTTCATCGGACGGCGCCTTGCGGCGCTCGTTCTCGTGTTGCTTGCGATGTCGTTTCTGATCTTCGCACTGCTTCACCTGGCTCCGGGCAACGCCGTGGAGCTGCTGCTCGGCCCGCGCGAAGCGACCCCCGCGGCCGTCGCGGCGATCCGTCACGAGTATCACCTTGATCAGCCGTTCATCGTCCAGTACCTCGACTGGCTGCGAGGCGCGCTGCACTTCAACTTCGGCACCTCGATCGTCAGCGGACAGCCGGTCGGTCAGGAGATCATCGGACAACTCGGTTTACCCGCTCCAGCTCGCCGGGCTCGCGTTCGCCTTCGCGTTCGTGGTCGGGATCCCACTTGGAGTCCTTGCCGCAGTGCGACGGCGTACCTCGGTCGACCGGGCGATGGTCGCGTTCAGCGTCGCCGGTATCAGCGCGCCGGCATTCGCAACGGGGATCCTCCTGCTGTACATCTTCGCGATCAAGCTCGGTTGGTTCCCCGTTTTCGGAGAGGGAAGCGGCTTTTCTCACAGCATCGGCATCTGGCGCTGCCAGCGATTGCGCTTGGCCTGACCGGGATGGGTCTATTGCTCCGACTGACGCGGGCCGGCGCCTCCGCGGCGATCGAGCGGACTACGTCGCGTTCGCGCGCGCGCGTGGGATCTCGCGAGGTCGGATCCTCTGGTCATACGTGCTGCGCAACGCGCTCATACCGATCATCACCGCGAGCGGTCTGATCATCTCCTACCTCATCACCGGAGCGGTGCTGGTCGAGGTCACGTTCGCGCTCCCAGGCATCGGATCCCTGCTCGTCAACTCGATCAATTCGAAAGACATCCCGGTCGTCCAGGGTGTCGCGATGCTGATCGCCTTCACGGTCGTCATCGTGAACCTGATCATCGACCTCCTGTATCTGGCCGTCGATCCGCGCATCGGCTTCGAGGCGTCCGGAACGTGAGCGAGGAGACGGCCCTAGCCGCGACTGACCTCCTCGGCTCGAGGAGGAGCCTGCGGCTGTGGCCGCGGCGGCGGCCGTCGATCATCGTTGGCATCGCCGTGCGTCGTGGCAGCGTTGGTAGTGATCTGTGCGATCTTCGGTTCGTTGGTCGCCCCGTCGATCCGTCTTCAACAGGACCTGTTGGCGACGCTCGCGCACCCCAGCAGCGCGCACTGGCTCGGCACCGACGACCTCGGCCGTGATGTCTTCTCGCGAGTCATCGTCGGGGCCCGCAGCGCCGTGGTCGGCGCACTCGTGGTAGCTGTCGGCGCCATGCTGATCGGCAACGTCCTCGGCGTTGATCGCCGGCTATCACGGTGGCACTCTCGACTCGACGATCATGCGCGGAGCCGACCTCGTGTACGCGCTTCCGGGCCTGCTCGTCGCCATCGTCATCGTCGGCGTCGTCGGCGGTGGCTACTACCTGGCAGTGGCGCTACTTGTCTTCCTGTACTGCCCGTTCGACACCCGGCTTGTGCGCGCTGCGACGCTTGAGCAGCGCCAGCGCTCCTACGTCGAGGCGGCGCGGACGCTCGGCCTCTCGCGCTCGCGGATCATGTTCTCCACATCTGGCCCAACGTCCTGCCGGTCGCGATCGCGAACGCAACGCTTGCCTTTGCATTCGCCCTCGTTTCGCTGGCATCGCTCTCGTTCCTTGGCATCGGTGTCGCCCCGGGTGCTGCCGACTGGGGGCAAATGTTGGCGGAGAGCCGCACGCTGCTGTTCGAGAACCCATGGACGGGACTCGGGCCGGGCATCGCGCTGGTCATCACCGCGGCATCGTTCAACGTCATCGGTGACTGGCTGTTCGAGCGGGTGTCCGGGCGCAGCGCGGTCCGTTGAGCGACGACCTGCTCACTGTCGACCGCCTGCGGCTCGAGTCCAATCTCGAGGGGAAGCGCCGGACGATCGTCGCCGGCATCGACCTTACATTGCAGCCGGCGAGACGGTCGGGATCGTGGGGGTCCGGGAAGCGGCAAATCACTCACCGCTCGCGCCCTCCTCGGTCTGTTGCCCCCCGGCGTCACTGCCTCCGGCAGCGTGCGCTTCAGGGGTGAGGAGCTGCTCGGCCGCCGCGAGCGCGTCATGCGCCTTCTTCCGCGGGCAGCATATCTCCCTGCTCCTCCAGGATCCGTACACGCTGCTCAACCCACTCATGCGGGTCGGCCGCCAGATCACAGAGACACTCAAGGAGCGCCAGGGGGAGGCCGCCCGGCGGCTTGCCGAGGTCGGCATCACCGACCCCTCCGTCGAAAGCCGCTACCCGTTCCAGCTCTCGGGCGGATGCGACAACGTGTCGGCATTGCCGCGGCGCTCGCCAGCAACCCTGAGATTCTGATCGCCGACGAGCCTTCGACGGCGCTTGATGCGACGACGCAAAAGGAGATCCTCAAGCTCTTGCGCTCGATCCAAGAGCGGCGGGGAATGGCACTCGTTCTGATCACGCACGACCTGCGTGTCGCGTTCTCGATGTGCGATCGCATCTATGTCCTCTACGCCGGCTCTACGCTCGAGATCGCGCCGGCGCGCGCTCTCGAGGAGAAGCCGCTCCATCCATACACGCTGGCGCTGCTCGTGTCCGAGCCTCCGCTCGACCGCCGCCTCGCACAGCTGACGACGGTCGAGGGATCGGTACCTTCCCCCGACGATGTCGCCGGATGCTGCCCGTTCGCGCCACGCTGCGCATGGGCGATCGATCCCTGTCGCGCTGAAGCGGTGAAGCTGCAGCACGGTCGTCTTCCGGCTGCGAGACCGCCTGTATCCGGATCAGCGAGATCGAGCCGGAGTTGGTGCGCACCCGCGAGGCTACGACGCTTGAGACACCCTCGGTCGTGACCGCGACGGCGGGGGTCGACCCGCTCGTTCGCGTCGAGGGGCCGGTTAAAGCCTTCCGGCACGACGCAGGCGCTACGAGGCGTGACTCCTCGAAGTCCTGGCGGGCGACAGCGTCGGCCTCGTCGGCGAGTCCGGATCGGGCAAGTCGACCCTGGCCCGCTGCCTGCTCGGGCTCGAACAGCCAGACGGAGGGACGATCGAGATCGATGGTGTCGACGCGACACAGTTCGGACGGCTGCGCGACGCGGACCTGCGCCTAGTGCGCGGCGCGATCCAGATCGTCTTCCAGGACCCGTACTCCTCGCTCAACCCGGCGCGGAGCATCGGCACGATCCTGCGCGAGGCGCTGCGCGATGGCGGGCACCGGCGACACCGTCGTGGATCTCTTGGCGCGCGTTCGTCTGCCTGAGTCCTACCTGCGTCGCAAGCCGGCCGCACTGTCGGGCGGGAGCGTCAGCGCGTCGCCATCGCTCGCGCGCTGGCGGTGAGACCGAAGATCATCGTCTGTGACGAACCCGTCTCGGCGCTCGACGTGTCGGTGCAGGCACAGATCCTAAATCTGTTCCGCGAGATCCGGGACGAGCTTGGTATCGCGTACCTGTTCATCACCCATGACCTTGCGGTGGTGCGGCAGGTTGTGGACCGTGTGTACGTCCTATACCGCGGGAATGTCGTCGAGGCCGGCGCTGTTGACGCCGTGCTGGACGACGCGCGTGACGCCTACACGCGACAACTAGTTGATTCAGTGCCGCGCAGCGAGCAGAGCTGGCTGACGGCGTGACCATCCACCACCGCAGGAGGCCCGATGGCTGTAGTCGATGCAAAGGTCCCGTGGGATCGCGAAGCCCGAATCCGTCAGAACGGGCTCGCCTTTCCGCGTGAGGAGTATGAGGCGCGGATCGAGAAGACGCGTGCGGAAATGGAGGCTGCGGGGCTGACCCACCTGATTGCCTATGGCAACTACGCGGATCCAGGCCACATCACGTGGCTTTCGGGGTTCTTCACGCGTCACGGCAACTCGTTCGTCGTCGTACCGCTCGAGGGCGACGTGATGCTGGCAACCAATTGGGTGATGCACGACGAGCCGATGCACTCCGAGATCTGGACGACATGGATCGATGACGTCCGTCCGTGTACTCCCTTCACGTTCAACCTGCTCAATGAAGTTGCTTCCGCCGTACGTGACACGTCGAGCGTATAGCCAGGATCAGCTTCGCCGGCAACCGCACCGTGCCGTTCGCAATCATGGTCGCGCTGCGCGAGCAGCTCGGCGTCGACCCCGAGCCCGCGGAAGCCGTCGTCGCGGCCGCCGCGAGATCAAGTCGCCTCTCGAGATCGCGACGATCCGTCGAGCGGCCGAGATCACCGGCATCGGCATTCGCGCAGCAATGGCTCTCTGCGTTCCCGGAGTCACGGAACGCGCCTCCTCGGCGGCTCTCCACGGCGCGATGTTCGCGGCCGGTGCCGACTACCCGGCCTTCGAACCCGCGGTCGCCAGCGGACCGCAGCGCGCCGGAATCGAGCGCTGCGCTCCGACGTGGCGTTCGTTTGAGGAAGGCGACCTCGTCTTCATCGACACCGGCGCGATCGTCAGCGGCTACTACACCGACATCAGCCGCAGCGTTGCGGTCGGAGAGCCCACGGACGAAGGCCGACGCCTCCTCGCTGCCGGGGAGATCCTCTATGCCGAGCTCGTCAAGCTGGCCAAGCCGGGAATCGCGTTCAGCGATCTCCACGAGGACGCGATCCGCATTGCCGCCGAGCTCGGCTACGGCGAGCACTACATGCCCGGTGGCTTCGGCCACGGCATCGGTTGCATGCTGTTCGAGACGCCGAGTCTCCGCTACCTGGTGACAACCGACGTTCTCGAGCCGGGAATGACCTTTGCCTTCGAGCCGATGATCATCGTCGACGGGCTGGGGACGGCGGTCGTCGAGGACACGATGCTCGTCACCAATACCGGAATCGAGCCACTGTCGGGGCTGCCCACAGACCTTTACGCCTCCTGCGGCTCGCCTTCGAACACATCGAGCGGTAGGTGAACCGAAACGATCGCATTCGGCACGTCGACGCATTCGCTGATCCTGAGATCGCCTGCAACGCTCACGAGGACGTAGGCCTGGGCCCTGGTCAGGCCTCGGGTCCCAACAAGGCAGGCGATCATCTCGCGCACTGCCTCCTCGGCTGCCATCGTCAGGTCGAGATAGCCGTTCTGCCCGTCGCTGTTGACGGGAATGCCCGTGGTGCCGATGTATCGGCGCGCGATCCGCGTCGGCTCCTCCCGGTACTCGAAGGTCGGGAATCTCGGCTGCCAGAGCTGCTCCGCCGGCTTCACGACGCTGAAGCGAAGGCGTACCTTCCCCGTGATCTCGATCGCCGTCCCGGTGACCTCACCGTCGCCCTGTGCAAAGTGACAATCGCCGGCGGAGAACAGGGCGCCCGGAACATCGACCGGGAGGGTGACGACGCTTCCGGCCGTCAGTTGCTTGATGTCTATATTCCCGCCGGTCTCCCGCGGCGGAGCCGTGCGCAGGCCGCTGTCGGCGGTGGCGCCTCCGGACGGGAATGCAGAACTCGGGTCCGGCGCGAGCACCGCGAAACCGGAGCTTACGAGGAGCGTCTCGCGGGCCGTGATCTCCGCCATGCGCGCATGGGAGGGCGCAACGCCCATGATTCCCAGAAACGGTCGACCAGCGATTGCAATTCCTCGCATCTCCTTAGAACGTGCAACCCCGTCCTCGATCTGCCAGTGGACGATCAGCGACTCGTCGAAGTCGTCTGGAAGCAGGCCGAAACCAGACCCCGGCCACATGAGCGTCACGCCGTGATTCGCGGGCTCGATCCCGAGGACTTCTACCCTCAACTGGTCGCCGGGCTCGGCAGTTTCGATGAAAAATGGTCCGGTGAGCGTATGGATCACGTCGGCATCGATCGTCGTGAACTCATCGGCGCGCGTCGCCGGCGAGATCTGGCCGTCGCTGCCGTCGCGAGTCCAAAAGGAGATGACCTGGTCCGGCTGCACGCGCGCGACCGGCGGAATATCTGGATGCCAGCGGTTGTGACCGAGTCCGCCCGCGCGCAACGGCAGTTCAGTGTCGAAGGTGAGTTCGAAGTCATTCATGGCAGCCAGGGTATCGGCGTCATGCTCCGCGACGTGTCGAGCCGCCGCGAGCCGGCTAAACGCTCCGGCGAGCACGACGACCGTAAACCGGCCGGACGACCAGTGTGCGGCGTGGGTCCCGCGGCAATCCCCTGCGTCGCCACCGCTGGCAATCGGGCACGCCATCGGCCGCGCTGTGCGTCCGAACCATCAACCGCTTCAACCCTTTTGCAACGCGGCCTAGTTGACAGTGAACGTCGGTCTTCACCGGCTGTCCTCGTGACTCGCCGCGCAGTGGTGAAACGCGGTATTGATGTATGCTCGGCAGGCTCTCTGCCAGCAGGCACGAACATTCTGGTCACATTGAAGAACGGAGCCAGTGGTGACGTATAAAAACACGTTCCGGTCGCAGCTTGTCGAGCTCGACGACACCACACTTGAGGTGTGGGAAGGCGGAGAAGGTCCGGTGACCTTTGCCGCCTGTCATGCATATCGGGCGAGCAGCAGCGAGCACCCAGGGGGCGGATTGACCGAGGCGCTTGCGAACATCGGGCGAACGTTTTGGATTTGTGGTCGTGACGTGGGGCGATCGTCGCCCGAGCCGCGGGATGACAAACTGACAATGCGCGTGTTCGCCGACGACCTAGAGAAGGTACGTGTGGCACTGGGCATCGAAGCGTGGATTCCGACTGGGTCGTCGACCGGAGCAACAGTCGCGCTGATGAATGCGCTTAAACCACCCCCAAGGAACGCAGGCGCTCGTGTTGGTGGGTACGAGCGCGTCGTGGCGGGCGCTTGAGGCACCGTACTCCATCTACAACCCTAGGAACCCCGTGTATCAACGGTTGGCACGCTTGGAAGTGGAGGACAACGGCGGCGACGTGTGGCGGCGAGCAATGCTGGCGGCGAGTGTGCACAACGAGGACGTTGTGGACACGCTGATGAAGGACGTGACGATTCATCGACGCCGTTTGGAGGCCGTGGGTCGTGAAATCCGCGACGATAAATACGATGACACGCCGCGACTGTCCGAGATTAAGGTGCCGACGCTCGTCGTCAACGGACGCTACGACTGGCAGTTGGGGTCGTTGCATGCCGCGTTCGAACTGGTCGAGGGAATTGCGACATCGCAGCTCGCAGTGCTCAACCAAAGCGGTCATATGCCCTACAGCGAGGAACCGGAGGAGTTTGAGTATGCGATCAGGCAGTTCGTCGACCACTCGGTTCTAAGCTCGGCGTAGAGCGGAGGTCCGGCACGACCTGCGGTGGGTTGAGTCTCCGCGCTGGAGTGACGGGCGACGGGCACGCGAAACTCAGGTGTCACTGAGAACGCCGAACCGCCGTCGCGGGCTGGTCGACTGCACGGGCGTGACGCAGTAAGCGGGGGCCGCCGGCATCCCGCCCGGCCGGCGGTCACGCCGGTTCGAGAGCTGCGTTCGATGCGGATGCTCTCGGTGATAGCGGACCGCGTCGCGCACCGCGCCCGCCGACCGCTCGGAGTCGCTGAGCCCTCCTTCGTCGAAGTCGAAATCGGCGGCCAGGAGAGAGTCGATCTCTTCGGCGAATCGGTCAGCGAGGCGGCTAAGCAAGGTACGGAACATATGTTCGTAAGGTACGCGAGCGGTCGGATGGAAGCGCCCAAATCAACGCAAGAACCGTTGCAGACCGGCCGGTACCCCCTGGTACGTGAATTACCAAGATCTGGTGCCCGCGCTAGGCGAGCGCCGACCAGACGTCGAGCTTCGTTCGGATGCGCTCGACGACCGCCGACGTGAACTCCGTAGTGCCGGCGGCGCCGCCAAGGTCGAACGTCTTGGTGCCGGCGGCGACCGTTTCCAGCGCCGACTCGTAGATCGCTCGCGAGGCTCGCTCGGCAGCCGATCCGTGCCGCTCACTGGCGTAGTGCATGACCGCACCACAGGCGAGGATCATCGCCAACGGGTTCGCGAGATCCTTACCCTGGAGGGAGGGAGCGGTGCCGTGGGGTGCTTCGGCCATCGCGACCGTCGTGTCGTAGCGCTCGTCGAATGCCAGCAGGATCGATTCAGCGCCCGCAATCGAACCGAACATCGGCAGGACGAGATCGGACAGGCAGTCGCCGTCCCGGTTCAGCGCCGGAATCACCAGGGTCCTCTCGGTCGCCCCCGACAGCAGGCCGGCGTAGGTCGCGTCGATCAGAACCGGCCGGTACTCGACCTCGGGGTGCCGCTCCGCTGCGGCATCCATCTCCTCCTTGAGCATCCCCTCGTAGGTCGGGGAGACCGTCCACTTGGGGCCGCCGTAGACGCGCGCGTCCATCCGGGCCGCGCTTCGAAACGCGAACTCCGCCACCGCCCGGCAAGTCGAGCGGGTGATGCGCTCGGTTCGGTAGGCGACCTCGTCCTCGGCACCCGCCTCGCCCTCACGCCACTGCTCGGCGCCGTAGGCATCCTCGACCGCCATCCGCACCACCGAGATCGGGTAGTGGACACCGGCGATCGGCGTCACTCCCGGCAGCCTGCGGCCGGTCCGGACGATCACCTTGCCGCCGATCCCTTCGCGGACGATCCGGTTCGGGCTGCCGACGTCGTCGCGGCCCTCAGGCGTGATCGTTGCTGCCTTGATCCCAAGGCCAGCGTCGCGCATCGCGATCGCCGCCCGGTCGACAACGGCGTTAGCGGTCTCGCGCCGGTGGGCGAGCGACAGGTCGAAGTGTTCGAGCACGATCTCCAGCTCGAGTAGCCCGGGCTCGAGCACCCTCAGGGACTCCTCGAGCAGCTCCTGGCCGGTCTCGTCGCCGTCGAGGACGACGATCCTGATCGCGTCGGTCATCTGCGCCGCACCACGGTCAAGGCCTACGCTGGCAGCAGCACCGAGCTTTCGCCGGCGAGCGCCCCGATCACCGTCTCCACGTGCTCTCGGAAGTCGACCCCAAGCTCGTCGGCTCCCTCGCGCATCTCGTTGCGTCCGATGGCCGCCGCAAAGCTCGGCTGCTTCATCTTCTTCTCGACCGACTTTGGGGTCATTCCGTTCAGGCCGTCGGGACGCACGTAGGCGACCGCCAGAATGAACCCAGACAGCTCGTCGACCGCGTACAGCGCCTTTTCCATCGGCGTTTGCCTCGGAATCCCCAGGTAGTCGGCGTGGGACCCGATCGCGCGGATCATCTCCTCCGGATAGCCGCGCTCGCGCAGCTCCGCCATCGCGTAGCGGGGATGCCCGTCGATCAGGTCGGGATAGCGCTCGTAGTCGAGGTCGTGCAGCAGCCCGGTCAGGCCCCACAGCTCGACGTCACCGTCAAACCTGGGAGCGTAGGCGCGCATCGACGCCTCGACGGCGAGCATATGGCGGCGCAACGAATCGCTCTCCGTCCACTCGCAGAGCAGGGTCCAGGCTTCCGGTCGCGAAAGTTGATCTGTCATATGGGCAGCACACTAAACGAGATCCCGAGCGATACGGCCCCACCAGCCCCGCCCACCCCGGCGACCGGGGCCGGCGGGCCACAATCCTCGCGACCGGGTACCCTCACCGGCAGGCGCACCGCCCTTCGCGCGCTCAAGCCCCCTATGGAGAAGTTCATCATCGAAGGCGGCGTGCCGCTGTCAGGCACGATCACCCCCGCCGGCAACAAGAATGCGGCGCTGCCGATCCTGGCCGCCTGCCTGCTGACGGGCGACGAGGTGGTGCTGCACAACGTGCCCAGGATCACCGACGTCGAGGCGATGCTCGGCCTGCTCGAGTCGTTAGGGGCGAGCGTCAGCTGGATCGACGACGGCATCGTCTCGGTCAGCGCTGCTGACATCTCCAGTACCGAGGTCGATCGCGAGTTGGCCGAGAAGATTCGGGCGTCATTCCTGCTGGCCGGTCCGCTGCTGGCACGGTTCGGCCGCGTGACGATGCCTCCGCCCGGAGGCGACGTGATCGGTCGCCGGCGGCTCGACCCGCACCTCGACGCCTTCCGACATCTCGGCGCGACGATCCACTACGGCCGCGACATCGACCTCGAGGCTCCGGCCTTGGGGCTGCACCCGTGCGACTTCCTGATGGACGAACCCTCAGTGATGGCGACCGAGAACGCGCTGATGGCGGCGGCGCTTACCCGTGGGACGACCGTGATCCGCAACGCCGCCTCAGAGCCACACGTCCAGGACCTCGCCCGGATGCTGGTCGCGATGGGGGCGCCGATCGACGGGATCGGGTCGAACGTGATGACGGTCCACGGCACCGGCCAACTCCGGGGTTGCACCCACACGATCGCCCCCGACCACATCGAGATCGGGTCGTTCATGGCGCTCGCTGGCGTCACGGGCGGCGAACTGGTCGTCAAGGACACCATTCCCGAAGACCTGCGGATGATCCGGCTGGTATTCGAGCGCCTGGGGCTGCGCAGCGAGGTGCGCGGCGCCGACGTGATCGTCCCGGCAGGTCAGTTTCTGCGGATCAACAACGACGCCGGCGATCACACCCCGACGATTCAGGACGGCCCCTGGCCTGCGTTCCCCGCCGACCTGACGAGCATCGCGCTGGCACTCGCGACCCAGGCCGAGGGCTCCGTGATCATCCACGAGTGGATGTTCGAGAATCGCTTGTTCTTCACCGACAAGCTGCAGCTGATGGGTGCCGCGATCACGATCTGTGATCCGCACCGGGCGATCGTCGTAGGACCGCGCCGGTTGCGCGGCGAGCGCGTCGAGTCGCCGGACATCCGCGCCGGGATGGCGATGCTGATCGCGGCATTGTGCGCCGACGGGATTACCGAGATCGGCAACATCCGGCAGATCGACCGCGGCTACGAGCGGATCGACGAGCGGCTGCGCGAGCTCGGCGCCCGGATCGAGCGCGTCGAGGACACGGCCCGCACCTGACGTGTGCTTTCAGCTCCTGGTCCCGTTGACCAGGAGCTGAGCAGAGCGGCCTCGAACGCCCGTCTGATTCCCTACGCTCAAGATGGTCGACCGGAATCCCAGCGGCACTCGCGACGTGCTGCCCGACGAGATGCGGGAGCTCCGCGCGGTGACCGAGCGGATCCGTTGCGTGTTCGAGCGCGCCGGGTACGGAGAGGTGTACACGCCGGCGCTCGAGTACGAGCGAACCTTCCAGCGCCAGTCGAGCAGCCCGCCGGCATACCGAACGTTCGACGAACACGGCAACGTGCTGGTCCTGCGCTCCGACATGACGCTTCCGATCGCGCGGCTGGTCGCGACCAGGTACGCGACCGCGGAGCCGCCACTGCGGTTCTGTTACTTCGCGCACGCCTACCGCAGCGTGCGCCCGCAGCAGGGCCAACCACGTGAGTTCCTCCAGGCCGGCGTCGAGCTGATCGGGGTACCGACGCCGGACGGGACCGCCGAGGTCTTGACGGTCCTCTGCGACGTGCTCGACGCTGCCGGCCTCGAGAACTACAGGGTTGGGGTCGGAGACGTGAGCCTGTACCCAGCGTTGCTCGAGTCGCTCGGCGTCGACTCCGAGCGCCGCGAGCGGATCCTCGCCGACCTGGCGCGTGGCAATTTTGTCGGGGTCGAGCACGAGCTCGATGGGCTGTCGCTGAGCGCTGCGGACGCCGAGTTGCTGCTGCGGGTACCGCGGATGCGCGGCGGGCCGGAGATTCTCGACGGCCTCGACGGGCCGCTCCACGACGCCGGACTGGGAATGCGCACGGTGCTCACGCTGCTTGACGCCAGGACGGCCGACCGGGTTATCTTCGACTTCGGCCTGGTCCGCAGCCTCGGCTACTACACCGGCGCCGTGTTCCAGGTCTACGACCCCGCATACGGGGTCCCGCTTGGGAGCGGTGGCCGCTACGACGAGTTGCTCGGCGAATTCGGGAGGCCGCTGCCGGCCGTCGGGTTCGCGCTGAACGTGGAGCGGCTGCACATCGCACTGACCGGTGAGGAACGCGGTCGTGGCTGAGCGGTTGCGAATCGCCGTTCCTCGCGGGGCCCTGTTCAGCGAGACGCTAGACCTCCTCGACCGGATCGGCTTTCAGACTGGCGAGGCCCGCGACAACGACCGCAAGCTGTTGTTCGACGAGGCCGGGCTGGTGACGATGCGTCCATCCGACGTGCCGACTTACGTCGAGGCGGGCGCCGCCGACCTCGGGATCACTGGTAAGGACGTGCTGCTCGAGCAGGCCGAACGGGACGTGTATGAGCTTGCAGACCTGGGGTACGGCCGTTGCACGATGGTCGTCGCGTCGGTCGCGGGACCCGATCGTGCCGCCGACGCGCTGCGACGGCTGGGCGTCGTCAGGATCGCGACCAAGTATCCACGGATCGCCGCCGAGCACTTCCTCGCGACCGGGCGCCAGGCGGAGATCGTCGAGGTCAAGGGGTCGGTCGAGCTGGCGCCGCTGACCGGGCTGGTCGAGGCGATCGTCGATCTCACCGCGACGGGCACGACCTTGCGCGAGAACAACCTTGTGATCCGGGAGGAGATCGCCATCTGCACGGCCCGGCTGATCGCCAACCCCGTGGCCGACAAGCTGAAGGCGCGGGAGATCGATCGGTTGCTGGAGCAGATCGGTGCGGGCTGAGATCCTGACCGCCCGCGAGGGCGTGGCCGAGCTCGTGCAGGAGCTGCGCGCGCTCGTTCCTGCCGGCAATTCGGTCAGCGTGGAGGTAGCCGAGATCCTCGCGACGGTTCGTGCCGGGGGAGACCGGGCCGTGCGGGAGTACACGGCGCTCCACGACACGGGTGGGGTGCCGGTCGAGGCGCTGCGGGTGCCGGCGGAGGGGTTGCGGCGGGCCGCTGAGGGGCTCGACCCGAAGGTTCGCGGCGGGCTCGAGCTCGCGATCGCGAACGTCCGCGATGCCGCTCGTGCGAGTCTGCGCGACGACCGTCTCGTCGCGGTGGCGGGGGCGGAGCTGACGATCCGCGAGGTGCCGGTCGACAGCGCTGCCGTGTATGTCCCCGGTGGCCGTGCTCCGTACCCGAGCACCGTCGTGATGGGTGTCGTCACCGCCGATGTGGCCGGCGTCGAGGACATCGCGGTGTGCGCGCCTCCGGGCCGCGACGGCGAGGTTCACCCGGTGATCATGGCGGCATGCGAGCTCACCGGAGCCGGGCGCGTGTTCCGGATGGGCGGCGCTCAGGCGATTGCCGCACTCGCGTACGGGACGGAGTCGGTGCGGCCGGTGGACGTGATCGTCGGCCCCGGCAGCCTGTGGGTCCAGGAGGCCAAGCGTCAGGTCTCGGATGTCGTCGCGATCGACGGATTCGCCGGGCCGAGCGATCTCCTCGTGATCGCCGATCCCGGCTCGGATCCTGAGCCGATCGCCCTGGATCTGCTGGCGCAGGCCGAGCACGGCACGGGAACGCTGGTGTTGGGCGCGTCCTCGTCGCGTGAGCTGCTCGACGCGGTTGGGCGGCGGATTGGCGCGGCCTCCGGCGAGACGGGCGCGGTGGTCCGGCTGATCGAGGTGAAGGATCGCGGCCAGGCATTGGCGTTGGCACAGGCGTTCGCGCCCGAGCACCTGCAGCTCGTCGGTCCAGAGGCGGAGTCACTGGCGCCGGGGGCGACCCACGCCGGCTGCGTGTTCGTGGGCGCCGCAGCCGGCACCGCGTTCGGCGACTACATCGCCGGGTCGAACCACATCCTGCCGACGGGCGGCACGGGCAGGTTCGCATCCGGACTGTCGGCGCGCAGCTTCCGCCGAAGCTTCACCGAGGTGCGGATCACCGACCCCGGCCAGCTCACCCGAGCCGCGGCGCCGGTGGCCCGTGCCGAGGGCTTCGAGCTCCACGCCCAATCGATGGAGATCCGAGAAAATTAGGTGTCGACGAGATGAGTGTTAGACGCGCAGCCGAGATCGAGCGAGCGACCGGGGAGACCCAGGTCCGCGTCACGCTGGCGTTTGACGGCGCCGGCGCGGGGGAGCGATCGACGGGCGTCGGGTTCCTCGACCACATGCTTGACCTGCTTGCCCGCCACGGCCGCCTCGACCTCGGCGTCACGGCCGCCGGTGATCTCCACACGGGCGCTCACCACACCGTCGAGGACGTCGGGATCTGCATCGGCCAGGCGCTCGATCAAGCGCTCGCCGATCGCGCGGGGATCGCGCGTTACGGGGCGGCCACCGTGCCGATGGACGAAGCCAGGGCCACCTGCGTCCTCGACATCTCAGGACGTGGACTGCTCGTGTTCGAGGCCGAGCTACCGCCCGGCGCGATCGGGAATTACGACCACGAGCTGACCGAGGAGTTCCTGCGAGCGCTGGCGGTCAACGCCAAGCTGACGCTGCACGTGATCCTCGAAGCCGGGAGCAACGTGCATCACATCATCGAGGCGATCTTCAAGGCGGTCGCGCGGGCGCTGCGGGCGGCGGTTGAGCTGGATCCGACCGAGTCCGGGATCCCCAGCACGAAGGGAACATTGACGGCATGAGCGACCTTACGGCTCCCGCGATCGCGGTGCTCGACTACCGGATGGGCAACCGGCGCTCGGTCGAGAAGGCGTTCGAGCGGGTGGGCGCTGCCGTCGCGGTCACCAGCGATCATGCGGCGATCCGGGCCGCCGATGGGCTCGTGCTTCCTGGCGTCGGGGCCTTTCCCCGAGGGATGGCAAATCTGCGCGACCTCGGGCTCGACGTCCTGGTCGCTGAACGGGTCGCCTCGGGAACGCCGCTGCTCGGCATTTGCCTGGGGATGCAGTTGCTGTTTGACTCCTCGACCGAGCTAGGAGGAGCCCCGGGCCTCGGCCTGCTCGGCGGTGAAGTCGTTGGGCTCGACAGCCGCGGTCTGCGAGTTCCGCACATCGGCTGGAACGAGGTGCGCTTTGAGCGCCAATCGGCGCTGACGGCCGGAATCGACGGCCCCAGCGCCGCGTTCTACCACGTGCACTCGTTCGTCGCGAGGCCGACCGATCCGACGGACGTGGTCGGCACCGCCGAGTACGGCGAGCGGTTCGCGAGCGTGGTGGCGCGGGGTTCGGTGTTCGGCGTTCAGTTTCACCCCGAGAAGTCATCGCGCGACGGCCTTGAGCTGCTGCGCTCGTTCGTCGGCCTCGCCGCAGCCGTGCCCGCATGATCCTCTTCCCCGCGATCGACATCCTCGGCGGCAAGGCCGTCCGGCTGGCCCGAGGCGACTTTGCGCAGCGCACCGAATACGACGCCGACCCGGTGGACGCGGCCAAGCGCTGGGTCGACGCCGGTGCCCGGTGGCTCCACGTGGTCGACCTCGACGGCGCCCGGTCGGGGGTGCCGGCCAACCTCGAGCACGTCGAGCGGATCGCCAATGCCGTCGAGGTGCCGGTGCAGGTCGGCGGGGGGCTGCGTGCCCTACCCGCGGTGAGCGCGGCGTTCGACGCCGGCGCGACGCGAGTGATTCTTGGGACGGCGGCGTTTGTCGACGTCGAGTTCCTGGATCAGGCTGTCGCCGAATACGGAGAGCGGATCGTCGTGTCGCTGGACACGCGGGACGACAAGCTCGCGGCGTCGGGCTGGATCGAGCAGACCGAGATTCCGGTACATGACGCGATCACCCGCCTGAGCGATCGCGGCGTGCGCCGGTTCGTCTACTCGAGCATCGAACGCGACGGGGTTCTGGCCGGGCCCGATCTCGAGGGCGCCAGGGCCGTGGCCGCGACCGTCCACGGCACCTTCCTCTATTCGGGCGGGGTCTCCGGCCTCCAGGACCTCGAGGCGCTCGCGCGGCTGCGGCAGGTCAACCTGGTCGGCGTGATCGTCGGCAAGGCGCTGTACGAGCGGCGGCTCGACGTCGGCGAGGCTCAGGCGCTGCTGGATCGGCTGGCGTGAGCCGAAACCGGATGGCGCGAGGCTGAGCGGCAGATGCACTTCAAGCGTGTGATCCCTTGCCTCGATGTCGACCGCGGGCGCGTCGTCAAGGGCACCGGCTTCGTCGACCTGCGCGACGCCGGGGACCCGATCGAGCTTGCGTGCCGCTACGACGCCGCCGGGGCCGATGAGCTCGTGTTTCTTGACATCACCGCCACCTCGGACAAGCGCGAGACGGTCGTCGACCTCGCTCGCCGGACGGCAGACGATGTCTTCATCCCGTTCACGATCGGCGGCGGCGTGCGGTCGGTTGCCGACGCCCAGGCCGTGCTCGACGCGGGCGCAGACAAGGTCTCGGTCAATTCGGCGGCGATCGCGCGCCCGGAGCTGATCGACGAGCTGGCGGCGAACTTCGGTTCACAGTGCGTCGTGGTCGCGATCGACGCCAAGGGATCCGGCAGGAGCTGGGAGGCATACGTTGCCGGTGGCCGCACGCCGACCGGTCGCGACGCAGTCGCGTGGGCAGGCGAAGCCGTGCAGCGCGGGGCGGGTGAGCTGCTGGTGACGAGCATGGATCGTGATGGCACCAACGCCGGCTACGACGTCCAGCTGACCGCCGCGGTCGCCGAGCGGGTGAGCGTTCCCGTGATCGCCTCGGGGGGCGCGGGCGAGCCGGCAGATCTCGTCGAAGCTCTCCAGGCCGGTGCCGACGCGGTGTTGTGCGCTTCGATTTTCCACTACGGCCGGCACACGGTTTCCGAGCTCAAGGAGTACCTCGCCCGCGCGGGAGTCGCGGTGCGGCCAGTGGACTGACTCGCACTGATGGTGCCTGCGACGCTCGAGCAACCCCTGCCAAGGCGCGGCGAGGTCGGCGGGCTGATACCCGCCGACCTCGCCGGCGTCACTTCATCGATTGAAGCGGCTAACGCCGCGAAGGCTTTATGCGGCCTCTTCGACGTACCCGGCCGCCGAACACGCATCGCAATACGCGGCGGGCGGGACGCGGGGCTCGTAACACCCCGGGCGGCAACAGGTCGACGACCGCTTTGGGCGGCCTCGACCGATGCGAGCGGCAGCGGCGTCCTTCAGCTCGTCGCGCATCCGATCGAGCTCAGCCGCATGCGTCTCACAGAACCGACGCCCATTGATGGTCGGTTCCTGACAATGACTTCCACTTCGACATCGCATACACTTAAGGAGGGTACCATATTCGGGCCCCAAAGCGCCTATTTGCCGGGTTTTAATGAGAATCAGGGCCGGCGCCAGGTGGCGCCCCCGGTCTCAGCCGGACTGATGGTGCGCGTTGCGAGTCGGGTGAGCGCTGCTGGAGCTGTGCTTCTTCGGGGTCAGCTCGTAGAGCACGTTGTAGCCCGACAGGAACAGCGTGTCCGGGTCGCCGACGATCGGCGAAAAGGCTCCGTCATGGAACGTGAACTCGACGGCGCCTGTGCGCGTGTTGAGGCCTGTCGTGCGCTTGTCGTCGAGGTCGGAGTAGTAGACGACGTTGTTGACGATCGTCGCCGAGCCGGAGATCCGGTCACCGTCGTCATGCGACCAGCGGACGGCCCCCGAGGCGGCGTCGAACGCGTAGAAGTGCCCATCGTAGGAGCCGATGTAGACCGTTGGACCGACCCCCGGCGTGTCGGCCACGGCCGCCGAGGAGTAGACATACGCGCCCGTCTCGGTTCGCCAAGCCAACTCGCCGGTCTTCTCGGCGAACGAATACACGAACCCGTCGGTGTTGCCCAGGTAGACGCGCCCGAATGCGACCGCCGGGGTTGAGTAGAAGGTGCCACTACCGAAGCCGTACGCGGTTCCCGAGGTGCCAACGTCCCAGACTACGTGACCAGTGCTCGCCTGCAGCGCGTAGGCGTGGCCCGAGTAGTCGCCGAAGAACAGGATCCCGTGGTCAAGCGCGAGTCCGCCCTTGACCGCCCCGCTTGCCTGGTAGGTCCATCGTACGGCCCCGGTGCGCTCGCTCAGCGCGTAAACCGTGCCGCCCTGATCGCCGAAGTAGACGGTTCCCTGGGAGGCCAACGGCTGAGATTCGCTGCCGTCCGGCAGCGGCCTGGACCATACGACGTGGCCGGTCTTCATCGACATTGCGACAAACCGTCCGTCTCCCGGCGAGGTGCTCGTGTCCGACAGGACCGGGACGAACAGGAGGCGGCGGCTGACGTCGAGCGCGGGTGACGCGGCCGAGAGCGTGCCGATGTGCTTCTGCCAGATCACGCTTGCCGGTCACGGAGTTGACTTTCTTCACCGTCGCTGAGTCGTCCATGAAGAACAACACGTGCGCGTAGATCGTCGGAGGGAACTCCAGCGCGGCGTTGCCACCAAGGGTCCAGCCGCGATGGAACGGCGGGCGTAGGTCGGAGGCAGCACCGACGAAGTCCCGCGTCCGTTGGGGGTTATAGCCGTACAGACGCCATTTGAAGGTGTCGGGCGGCTTGCTCTTATGGTGCGGTTTCTTCGGTGTCGTGGTGGTCGTGGTGGTCGGGGTCGTCTTCGGTGTCGTGAACGGCACCGTCGGATTCGAGACATTGCCCGGTTTGTGCAGCAGCACGAATAGTCCGCCGGCGACGATCACCACGACGAGCGCG
The DNA here is from genome assembly GCA_963805095.1 of uncultured Solirubrobacterales bacterium. GTDB lineage: Bacteria > Actinomycetota > Thermoleophilia > Solirubrobacterales > Solirubrobacteraceae > Palsa-465. Next base: position 770,906 of record CAWDSW010000001.1, on the reverse strand, counting down.
CTCGCCGCATATGTGAGCAGCCGAAATCTGCCCGTGAACGCCGAGGCGACGAGCCGTCCAAAACTCCCCCAGAAGGGTCTGCGCATCGCGGGGAGGTTAGGGGGTCCTCTTGTCAGAAGGTCTGGATCCGGCCTCCACCCACGAGATCGACATGTCTGACCTGTTCCGCGCCACGTGGCGATACACGAGAAGATGCCCCGGTGCTACTACCCGACCGGCGGGAGCTGCTCGAGAGCGCGATGACCGTGCCTGCGGTGAGGGTCCTTGCCGAGCGGCTCGGGCCCGAATTCACGCCGTCGGTGCTGATGGTCGGCGGCGCCGTCCGAGATCTGCTGATGGGCGTTCGTCCAGTGGACCTCGACCTGATGGTCGAGGGCCCGGTGGCCGCGCTTGCGACGGAGCTTGGTGGAGATCAGTTGCGTCTGCACGACCGCTTCTCGACGGCGACGATCGAGCTCGAGGGCAGCCGGTGCGACATCGCCCAGGCGCGTCGCGAGGTCTACCCGGCTCCGGGAGCGCTCCCCGAGGTCGAACCGGCGAGCGCCGCCGAGGATCTCCGGCGTCGGGACTTCACCGTCAACGCAATCGCGCTCGTCGTGACTGGCGCGAATCGCGGCGAGCTGCTGTTCACCCCCAATGGCCTATCCGACATCGAGCAGCGTCTGCTTCGGGTACTGCACGAGCTCAGCTTCAGCGACGATCCGACCCGACTGTTGCGGCTGGCGCGTTACGCCGCGAGGCTGCGCTTTGGGATCGAGGCTCGGACGCTCGCGCTGGCACGGCATGCCGTGCGGGAGGAGGCGCTGCTGACGGTCAGCGGCGCCCGGATCGGCAACGAGCTGCGGCTGTTGGCGTCCGAAAGCGACCCGGTGAGCGCGCTGCAGGCGCTCGCGGAGCTGGGAATCGACAGGGCGATCGATCCGCAGCTCGGGCTCAGCGACGCCGCCGTGCTCAGGCGCGCGCTGGCGCTCCTGCCCGACGACGGACGACGCGACCGTTTGGCCCTAGCCGCAGCACTGTTGGGGGCATCGGCTGCCCCGGCTGCCGCGACGCTCGATCGCCTCGCGTTCGCCGCCGGCGACCGCGACGCGATCGTGGCGGCGGCAACACAGGCGCAGTCGCTGTCCTCGCGCCTTGAGATGGCCGGGCAGCCGTCGGAGATCGACGCCGCGATCGACAGCGCCGAGCCGGAGCTCGTCGCGCTTGCCGGCGCGCTGGGGCCGACCGGTGCGGCGCGCGAGTGGCTGATCCGGCTGCGGACGCTTACGCTCGAGATCACCGGAGACGATCTGCTTGCGGCCGGGGTGCCCGAGGGGCCGAGCGTCGGGACTGGGCTCGCGGCGGCTCGGGCCGCGCTGCTTGACGGCAGGGCCCCCGACAGAGCAGCGCAGCTCGGCGTCGCGTTGGGCGCGGTTCGCGGGGCCGACTAGCGACCAAAACTCGGCAAACGCCCGCCGGTGCCGAGGGGGTCGCGGCCGCGGCGTCGCTGACCGCACATAACCCCGCGAGCCCACTTGCGATGAGTCGGGCTTGACGAGTTGAGGTCGCGTCGGGTTGCCCGGACTGCCATAGATCGGACAGACTCTGTCGGTGCTTGAAATTCAGCCCCCCGAGCCATTCCACACCCTGGGCGAGCACATCGCGATCGACCTCCCCGGCGCCCGAGCGGTCTTTACGACCAGGCGCGGCGGCGTCTCGGGGGCCCCATATGATCGCCTCAACCTCGGACTGCGGGTCGATGCGGACAGAGCCGCGTCGGTGGCAAACCGATCGATCCTCGCACGAGAGCTAGGCGTCGAGCTCGCCTATGTCCGCCAGGTCCACGGTTCGGAGGTGTGTGTCGTCGACGCCGCGACCAACCCCGACGAGCCGCCGGTCGAGGCGGACGGCGTCGCGACCGCGACTGCAGGCGTCGCGGCGATGGTCCTGACCGCGGACTGTCTGCCGGTCACGATTGCCGGGGGCGGCGCGGTCGCGGCCGTGCATGCCGGCTGGAAGGGGCTCGCGGACGGTGTCGTTGCGGCCGGCGTCGAGGCGGTCCGGGAGCTCGGAACGGCCGGCGGTCCGATCGCGGCTGCGATCGGACCCGGCGCGAGTGCCTGCTGCTATGAGGTCTCGGACGAGGTCCACGAGCGTTTCGCCGACCTCGGGCTTGACCACCGGGCTTCTCAGAACCTCGACCTGAAGGCGATCGCCCGCGCCCAGCTCGCCGAAGCGGGCGTCGAGCAGATCCATACACTCCCGTGGTGCACGATCTGTGCGCCGCGCGACCTGTTCTTCTCCCACCGTCGCGACCGTGGCGTCACCGGCAGGCAGGCCGGCCTGGCGTGGCTGACCTGATCCACGGATTGCGTGCGGTGCAGGTCCGCGACAATCTCGAACTGGTCAGGGAGCGAATCGCGGACGCGGGCCGCGATCCGGGCGAGGTTCAGATCCTGGCAGCGGTCAAGTACCTGCCCGGCGATGAGCTGGAGGCGCTGGCGGAGGGGGGGATCACGCTCGTGGGTGAGAACCGCGCGCAGGAGCTCGTCGCGAAAGCGCAGGCGTACCCCGGCCTGTTCACGTGGGACTTCATCGGGTCGCTTCAGAGCCGCAAGGTGGCGACGCTGGTTCCGCTCGTCCGCTACATCCATTCGGTCGCCACCGAGTCGGCGTTGCGCCAGCTGGAGCGCTACGCGACCCCGGAGACGCGGATCCTGGTGGAGGTGAACGTTGCCGGCGACCCAGGGAAGGCCGGAATCGATCCAACGCAGCTCCCGGAGTTCCTGGAGCGCTCCTCGGTGGAGGTCGTCGGCCTGATGACAATGCCGCCGTTGGCCGACCGGCCCGAGGACAATCGACGCCATTTCGCCGCGCTGCGTGAGCTTGCCGAGCGCCACGGCCTGCGGGAGCTGTCGATGGGAACCAGTCAGGACTTCGAGCCTGCGGTGCACGAGGGCGCCACGATCATCCGCCTAGGAACAGCTCTTTACGGGGGTCGCGCGGCATAATGCGCTTCTCGCCGGTGCAGGGAAATCGGCGATCGACGCGAACCCCCAAACCGATATGGCATTTCGCGACACATGGCATGGCCTGCTCGTGTACTTCGGCCTCGCTGAGGACGAGGCTTACGAGGATGACCTAGAGCCGTATTCGGAGCCGGAGGTTCAGATGCAGGACACCTACCGCGACCGCCCGACAGTTCGTCGGCTCAGCGCCCGAGGGAGCCGGCGGCGAGGCGACGACTGGGACGACATCTTCTCCGATGAGGAGCAGGCGCCCGAGCGCCGCACGACGACGCTCCGCTCGGTCCGACCAAACGGACGTTCCGGCGGCGACGTCCGGGTTCACTTCGTCGCCCCCAAGAATTTCAACGACGCCCAGGACGTGGCCGACAAGTTCAAGGAGTCGATCCCGGTCATCCTCAACCTTCAGGGCGCCGACAACGACCTCTCCAAGCGTCTGATCGACTTTGCGAGCGGGCTCACCTACGCCCTCAACGGCGGCATGCAGCGGATCGCCGACAAGGTGTTCATGCTGACCCCGCACAACGTCGAGGTATCCGCCGAGGAGCGGGCGCGCCTGATCGAGAAGGGCTTCTTCAACCAGTCCTGATCGCCGCTGCCAGCGCGCCGGGTGTGACGCTGCAGGGCAGGCACTAGCCTTCCCGCCCATGCAAGTCGGTTTGGTCGGTGCTGGGAACATGGCGAGGGCGATGGCTCGAGGTTGGGGCGAGCCGGTGCTGTGCTCGGACTCGGGCTCCGGTCGGGCTCGGGCACTCGTTGCTGAGTTGGGCGGCGAGGCTCTTTCGAATCGCGAGGTCGCCGAGCGCGCTGATCTCATCGTGCTCTGCCACAAGCCCTACCAACTCGAACAGGTCGCGCGGGACATCGCCCCCACCGACAAGCCGATTGCGTCGGTGGTTGGGGCGACGCCAACCGAGAAGCTGCAGGGCGCGTATCCGAACTCGCAGGTGTTCGCGCTGATGCCGAACACGCCCGTGGAGGTGCGCCGAGGCGTGGTCGTCTACGCCGACCGCGATCCTGACTCGAGCAACGCGGTGGATCCCGGCGACCGAAACGCAGGTGCTCGAGCTGTTCGAACGGCTGGGAACCGTCGTCAGGCTGCCGAAGCGGCTGCTTGACGCCGCCGCGGCGGTAACCAGCGTCGGCCCCGCTTATCAGGCACTGCTCGCCGAGGCGCAGGTCGACGCCGCGGTCCGTCACGGGCTCTCGGCCGCGCTCGCCAGCCGGCTCCTCGTCGAGACCATCGCCGGCACAGCTGAACTGCTCGCAAGTCGCGATTACGACACGCTGGCGGTCCGCCGCGAGGTGACCTCGCCCGCTGGATCGACCGCTCGAGGACTCGACGCGCTGGAGCGTGCCGGCGTTCGCAGCGCCTTCCAGGACGCGATCGATGCCGTCGTGCGGCCGCCGGGCCAAGGACCTCGCTGATGCTGCTGGCCGCGGCGCTCACTCGCGACGACATCGCGAACTACGTGCGGACACTGATCTACGTCTACGTGGTGATGCTGTTCCTGTACCTGCTCGTGAACCTGGTGCTGTCGTTCGGAGCGAGGCCGCCGTATTCACGGGCGTTTGACGTCGTGATGGGGTTTCTGCGCGACGTCAGCGAGCCGTATCTGCGCGTGTTCCGGCGCTTCATCCCGTCGATCGGGATGATCGATCTCAGCCCGATGATCGCGATCTTCGTGTTGCTGATTCTCGACCAGGTCGTCTACAGCCTGATCCGCGGTTGACCGTGACCGTGGGTCTAGTGTCATGAGTCCTGAATTCACATCCTGCACCCGAATCTAGGACTTATGACACTCGCCGGGCGCAGCCGGACGCGGGCACTCGCGGCCTGTCGCGCCGGGGCCGTCGTGGTCGCAGTGATCGCGCTCGACCAGCTGACCAAGCACACGATCGGCACCTCGATCCAGCCGGGGCAGGTCAAGACGCTGATCCCGGGCGTGATTCATCTCGTCTACGTCCGCAACACGGGCGTGGCGTTTGGGGTTCTGTCCGGCGGGGGCGCATTTCTATACGCCTTGACCGCGATCGCGCTGCTGGCGCTGGTCGCCTATCTGCTGGCGCGGCCGGAGCGCCGCCTTCTCTGGCTTCCGACCGGGATGCTCATCGGCGGCGCGATCGGCAATGTGATCGACCGCGCGGCAAACGGCTCGGTCATCGACTTCATCAAGCTCCCGCACTGGCCCGCCTTCAACGTGGCCGATATATCGATCACCTTCGGGGTGATCATCCTCGTGCTGGTGCTCGAGTTTGACGGGCGAGCCCGTGGCTGACCTCGAGTTCATAGTCGCGCCCGACCAGGCCGGCCAGCGCCTGGACCAGTTCCTGGCCGAACCGATCGGTTCCCGCGCGCGAGCTACTCGGGCGATCGACGCAGGTCTCGTGCAGGTCGACGGCCGACCGGTGCGCAAGAGCCACCTCGTCAGCGTTGGCGAGCGGATCGCGGTGGTCGCCGAACAGGGCGGCGGTTCGCAGTCCCGGCCCAGCGGGGCCGGGACTGCGGAATACACCGTCGCGTACGACGACGATTATCTGCTCGTCGTCGACAAGCCGGCGGGGGTCGTCGTGCACCCGTCGCGGGGACATTGGAGCGGCACCCTGGCGCAGGCCCTGGCGGGTCGGGCGGGCGGTGGAGAGGAGGGATACCGAGCCGGGATCGTGCACCGTCTCGATCGCGATACCTCGGGCCTGCTGGTGGTCGCCAAGAACGACGAGGTGCACAGGGCGCTGAAGGCGCTGCTGGCAAAGCGTGCGCTGCGCCGCGAGTACCTGGCGCTGGTTGACGGGGTGCCGGAGGCGCGGACGGGAACAATCGACGCGCCGATCGGCCGGGATCGCCGCGACCGCGTTGTCATGTCGCTCGACACGGACTCGCCCCGGGACGCCCGCACCCACTTTGAGGTCATTGAGGTGCTCAGTGGCGCGGCGCTGCTGCGGGTCGTCCTCGAGACCGGGCGCACGCACCAGATTCGTGTCCACATGAAGGCGATCGGGCATCCGATCTACGGCGATGAGATGTACGGGGGTGGGCGCCGTTTCGGCTTACAACGACAGTTCCTACACGCGGCGAGGCTCAGCTTCGAGCACCCCGTCACCGGTGCGTCGGTGGACGTCTCCTCGCCGCTCCCGGCGGACCTTCAGAGCGCTCTCGACCTCGCCGGGGGGTGACTGGGCCACCGGGACCGTCGTCAGGTTCAAGCGGGCCCGTTCGCCGCTAAACTCCGTGCCGTTCTAATACCCGAACCTTCGTCAAAAGCGCGGCCCACCACCCTGCTCACTCGAGTTCCTGGTCTGCCGCTGATGAGGGAGTTGTCCAAACCATAAAAGGGAGTATCAACAGTGGCTCAAGTGGGAATCAAGGAGCTGCTGGAGGCCGGTGTGCACTTCGGCCACCAGACGCGCCGTTGGAACCCGAAGATGCGTCGCTTCATCTTCGGCGAGCGCGACGGCATCTACATCATCGACCTGGAGCAGACCGAAGAGCTGCTCGAAAACGCCCGCCGGTTCGCTGCGGACATTGCGCGTCGCGGAGGCACCGTGATCTTCGTCGGCACCAAGAAGCAGGCCCAAGACACGATCAAGGACACGGCGGAGTCGGCTGACATGCCGTATGTCAACCACCGCTGGCTCGGCGGGCTCCTGACCAACTTTCAGACGATCTCGGCGCGGATCAAGCGTTTGCACGATCTCGAGCGCTATGAGACGGAGGGCCAGCTGCAGCTGCTGCCGACACGGGAGCGGATGGCCGCACAGGCCGACCTCGAGAAGCTCCGCGCCAACCTCGGCGGCGTCAAGAACATGCAGCGCACGCCAGACGCGATGTTCGTGATCGACCTCAAGACAGAGGCGATCGCGGTGAAGGAGGCTCAGCGGCTGCGGATCCCGATCATCGGGCTTGTCGACACCAACTGCGACCCCGACGGGATCGACTTTGTGATCCCGGGCAACGACGACGCGATCCGCTCGTGCGCCGCGATCACTGGGGCGATCGGTGATGTCGTGTCACAAGGGCACGGAATCTTCCGCGCCGAGGAGGAGCGCGCTCGGATCGAGCGGGAGCGCCGCGAAGCCGAGGAGCGCGCTCGCCGCGAAGCGGAGGAGCAGGCACGCCGCGAGGCCGAGGAGAAGGCCCGGCTCGAGGCGGAGGAGCGGGCTCGCCAGGAGGCGGAGGCCGCCGCTGCCGCGGCTGCCCAGGCTGCCGCCGCGGCCGAGGCCGCCGCTTCCGCCGAGGCTGCTGCCGCGCAGGCCGCTGCCGCTGAGGCTGCCGCCGCGCAGGCCGCTGCCGCCGAGGCTGCTGCCGCCCAGGCCGCTGCCGCCGAGGTTGCTGCCGCCGAGGCTGCCGGCGCGGCCGAGGCTGCCGCTTCCGCCGAGGCTGCTGCCGCCGCGGAGGCCGCTGAGGCCGCGCGTCCCGAGCCGGCGGTGGTGCCGCCCGCACCGGCAGCTGAGGCCCCGGTGGTCGCTGAGGAGCCTGTGGCCGAGGCACCGGCAGCCGCCGAGGCACCGGCAGCCGCCGAGGCACCGGCAGCCGCCGAGGCCCCGGCAGCCGCGGAGGCCCCGGTAGTTGCGGAGGCCCCGGCGGCCGAGGAGCCTGTGGCCGAGGCACCGGCCGTGGAGGCCCCGGAGGCCGCTGAGGAGCCTGCGGCCGCGGCACCGCCGGTCCAGGAGCCTGTAGCTGAGGCACCGCCGGTCCAGGAGCCTGCCACCGAGGCACCGCCAGTCGCGGAGGCCCCCGCGGCTGCGGCACCGGCAGCCGAGGAGACCCCGGCCGCGGAGGCACCGGCAGCCGCGGAGGCACCGCCGGCTCAGGAGCCGGCCACTGAGGCACCGCAAGTCGAGGAGACCCCCACGGCGGAGGCACCGGCAGCCGCGGAGGCACCGGCGGCCGCGGAGCCAGCCGACCCAACCACGACCGCTGAACAGGAGACTGAATGAGTGCGATCACCGCACAGGACGTGAAGGCCCTCCGAGACCGTACTGGCGCCGGCATGATGGCCTGCAAGGCAGCCCTGGAGGAGTCCGGCGGAGACCTCGACCAGGCAATCGAGGTGCTGCGTGCCCGCGGTGAGGCACAGGCTGCCAAACGCGCGGGCAGGGAGGTCGGCGAGGGCACCGTGCAGACCTACGTCCACTCCAACGGCAAGATCGGCGTTCTGGTCGAGGTCGACTGCGAGACCGACTTCGTCGCGCGCAACGACGATTTTGTTGCGTTCGCTCGCGACCTGGCGCTGCACATCGCGGCGACCAACCCAGTCGCGATCAGCGACGAGGACGTTCCCGCCGATGTCCTGGAGAGCGAGCGGCGAATCGCGACCGAGAAGGCGGCTGAGCGTCCCGAGAACGTTCGGGAGCGTGTAGTCGACGGCCTGATCGAGTCCTACCTGAAGGACAATGTGCTGCTTCGTCAGAAGCACGTCAACGAGGACAAGTACGACGGAAAGACGATCGAGGAGCTACGGGCCAAGCTCGCCGCTGACACCGGTGAGAATGTCGTGATCCGCCGGTTCGCCCGGTTCGCCGTCGGCGACTAGGAAGCCCTGACCGAATGGCGGAGGAGCTCGCCGATGCCGTGATGGACCCTGAGCCCGTCTACGGCCGGGTGCTGCTCAAGCTCTCCGGCGAGGCGCTGATGGGAGAGCTCGAATATGGCACCGATCCTGAACGCGTCAGGCAGATCGCCCAGGAGGTCGCGAGCGTCCACCGCCGCGGCGTTGAGGTCGCGATCGTCGTCGGGGGCGGCAATATCTACCGCGGCCTGGCCGCCGCGGCGCGCGGGATGGACCGCGCGACCGGTGATTACATGGGGATGCTGGCGACGGTGCTGAACGCGCTGGCGTTGCAGGACGCGCTCGAGAAGGCGGAGATTCCCACCCGCGTGCAGTCGGCGATCACGATCTCCGAGGTCGCGGAGCCCTACATCCGTCGCCGCGCGATTCGCCACCTGGAGAAGGGAAGGGTGGTGATCTTCGCGGCCGGCACCGGCAACCCGTTCTTCACGACCGACACTGCCGCGGCGTTGCGCGCCGCGGAGATCCACGCCGAAATCGTGATGATGGCCAAGAACGCGGTCGAGGGCGTCTACACAGCCGATCCGGCGAAGAACCCGGATGCCGAGTTCATCCCGGAGATCACGCACAAGGAGGCGCTGACGCGGGGGCTCGAGGTGATGGACTCGACTGCGTTCGCGCTGTGCATGGACAACAAGCTGCCGATCATCGTGTTCAACATGGCCGACGGTCGGAACATCAACCGGATAGTGTCGGGGGAAAGGGTCGGAACCCTGGTGAGAACGTGAGCAACCAAGAAGACCTCGTTTCAACGCTGCTCGACGATGCTCGCGAGCGGATGCATAAGTCGATCGACTCGACCCGCCACGAGTTCAGCTCGGTCCGTACCGGCCGCGCCAGCCCGGCCTTGCTCGACCGGATCTCGGTCGATTACTACGGCACCGCGACGCCGCTCAATCAGCTCTCGACGATCACCGCTCCGGAGGCGAGGCTGTTGTCGATCCAGCCCTACGACAAGACCTCGATCAAGGCGATCGAGCGGGCCATTCTCGAGTCCGACGTCGGGCTGACGCCGTCCAATGACGGGGCCGTGATCCGCATGGTCCTGCCCGAGCTGACCGAGCAGCGTCGGCGCGAGCTGGTCAAGGTCGCCCGGGGGATCGCCGAGGAGGGGCGAATCGCGATTCGCAACATTCGCCGGGACGTGATGCATCACCTGCGCGAGCTCAAGGAGGGGGGAGAGACCGGCGCCGACGATGAGCACCGAGCGGAGGTCGAACTCCAGAAGGTGACGGACGCGCGGGTAGCCGAGCTCGACGAGCTGCTGAAGGTCAAGGAAGAAGAGATCCTCGAGGTCTAGTGACCGCGGGAGCTCTCGAAGCCGCAGCCGAGGGCGCGCACCTTGACCGACCGCGGTATGTAGCGATCATCACCGACGGCAACGGGCGGTGGGCGAAGAGTCGCGGGCTGCCGGCGCTCCGGGGCCATGAGGCGGGCGCCGACAGAGTCAAGGAGCGGCTGCGCGATGCGGCCCGCTTCGGCATCGAGGAGCTGACCGTCTACTCGTTCTCGACTGAGAACTGGAGCAGACCGCGTGCCGAGGTGTCCGGGCTGATGCGGATGTTCGCGCGCCGGATCGATCAGGAGACTCCCGAGCTCGACGCCGAGGGAGTGCGCGTACGGTTCATCGGCCGGCGCTCCGCGCCGGTCTCCCGGGCGCTGATCAGGAAGATGGAATGGGCGGAGTCTGTGACCGCTGGGAACACCCGGATCACGCTGTTCGTCGCCTTCAACTACGGCGGCAGAGCGGAGATCGTTGACGCGGCGCGGACGTTTAGAGGCGGTGACGAAGACGACTTTCGGCGCCTGCTCTACGCACCTGACATGCACGACCCCGATCTGATCATCCGCACCAGCGGCGAGCGCAGGCTCTCCAACTACCTGATGTGGCAGTCGGCGTACTCGGAGCTGGTCTTCCGCGATGAGCTATGGCCCGACTTCTCGCGCGAGGCTTTCGCCGCGAGCCTCGACGAGTTCGCGTCGAGACAGCGTCGCTTCGGGGCGCGCTGATGCCTCCCGCGAGGCGGCCACGGACGGCGGCTTCGGCCGCGGATGGTCCGCGTCGAGCCGGCGCCGACCGCGGTCGCGGCCGCTCGCGGCGCGGCGGATCGGATCTCCTGGCGCGAGTCGCCGTCGCGCTTCCTGCGGCGGTCGTCGCGATCGTCTTTGTCGATATCGGCGGCACCGCCTGGATGGCGCTGATGATCGTGCTCGGCTTCGCCTGCATGAGCGAGCTCTACCGCATGCTCGGCAGGTGGCGGCCGGTCTCGATCGTCGGCTTCGCGGCGCTCGCGGGAATGTGTCTGGCTGCCCGGTTCGGCAGTCAACACCAGGTCTTGGAGGTCGAGGCATGCACGATTCCGGTGCTGTTCATCGCGCTCCTGTTCCGTGGCCAGGCCAGCGGTGGCGCGACCTTGGCGATCGCCGGCACCTTGCTAGGCGTCTTCTGGATCGGAACGGCGTTCGCGCACGCGGTGCTATTGCGCGAGCTGACCCAGGGAAAGGGAATCATCATCGACACGATGGTCGGGACGTTCCTCGGCGACACCGGCGCGTATCTGGGCGGCAGGTTGTTCGGACGCAGGCCGCTGGCACCTTCGATCTCCCCACACAAGACGGTTGAAGGTCTCGTGATCGGGATGATCGTCGCGATCGTCGCGGTCTACTTCGCCAGCCTCTATCAGACCGGCTGGCTGACGCACGGAACGGCGTTTGTGCTCGGCGCGGCGATTGCGGTGCTGGGTCCGCTCGGCGATCTCTTCGAGTCGCTGGTCAAACGCGACGCCGGCACCAAGGACACCGGTTCGCTGTTCGGTGCCCACGGCGGGGCACTCGACCGGCTCGACTCGCTGCTGTTCACGATGGTCGCCGCGTACTACATCTGGATCGCAGCGCCGCACCCGCACTAAGGTGCTATCTGGCTAATGCGAAAGGTCGTGATCCTTGGCTCGACGGGCTCGATCGGCGTGCAGGCGCTGGACGTCGTCACGCGCAGCGGCGGGGAGCTCGAGGTCGTCGGTCTCAGCGCCGACTCGTCAGCGCCGGTCCTGATCGAGCAAGCGCGCGAGCACGGCGTCCGCCGGATCGCGCTGGCGGACCCGGACGCCGCCGCGCGAGCAGCCGAGGCGTGGACTGACGGCGAGGTATTGGCGGGGCCTGATGGGATCGTCTCGCTGATCGCCGAGTCAGGCTGCGAGATGGTGCTCAATGCGATCGTCGGCTCCGCGGGTCTGCTGGCGACGATCGCGACCCTTGGAGAGGGAATCGACCTGGCGCTGGCCAACAAGGAATCGCTGGTCGTAGGCGGCGAGCTGGTGACCCAGCTGGCGGAGGCGACCGGCGCCCAGATCATCCCCGTTGACTCCGAGCACTCGGCGCTGCATCAGCTGATCGGCGCCGAGCGCCCGGGAACGGTCGAGCGGCTCGTCCTGACCGCGTCGGGCGGTCCGTTCCGGGGCCGTGATGTCGACGAACTCGCGTCCGTCACCGTCGAGCAGGCGCTCGCGCACCCGACCTGGGCGATGGGCGGCAAGATCACGATCGATTCCGCCACGCTGATGAATAAAGGGCTCGAGGTGATCGAGGCCCATCATCTCTTCGGGACCGCCTACGAGCAGATCGACGTCGTCGTACACCCGCAGTCGATCATCCACGCACTCGTTCACCTCTGCGACGGCGCGACGTTGGCACACCTTGGCTACCCGGACATGCGCGTCCCGATCTCCTACGGCCTGCATCATCCCGAGCGGGTCGACGTTCCGGTCAAGCAGCTCGACCTGCCGTCGCTGGGGTCATTGACCTTCGAACCGCCGGATCTCGAGACATTCGCGTGTCTGCGGCTCGCGTGCGAAGCCGGCGCCACCGGCGGCACGGCTCCCTGCACGCTCAACGCAGCCAACGAGGTGGCCGTGCACGCTTTCCTGGAGGGGCGACTCGCGTTCCTCGACATCGCAACGGTGATCGAGGAGACGCTGGCCGCGACCCCGGTCCAGCGCCTGCACTCATTCGAGACGCTGACGGCCGCCGACGCCCACGCCAGAAACCTCGCTGCGGCCCTGGTCCAGGAGCGCGCAACCGCCTGACTTCGGCTCCATTCGGCGGCACCGAAGAACATTGCAGTCAACTCGAGCGCGCCTGCCACACTGGTTGGGAGCATGTCGTACCTGCTGGCGTTTCTGGGCATCGCGGCCCTGATCATCCTCCACGAGCTCGGGCATTTCACCGCGGCCAAGGCGGTTGGGATGCGGGTCGAGCGGTTCTCGTTGTTCTTCGGGCCGATGGTTCTCAAGCGCCGGATCGGGGAGACCGTGTACGGCGTCGGCGTGATCCCGCTCGGCGGCTACGTGAAGATCACCGGGATGTCCCCCGACGAGGTCTACTCGTCGCCCGAGATCGAGCGTCGGGGCTACTACAACCAACCGGTGTGGAAGCGCATCGTCGTGATCGGCGCGGGTCCGCTGGTCAATCTCGCTGTCGCGTTTCTGATCTTCTGGGTCCTCTGGCTCGGGAACGGCCAGGCGGTCGTATCGAATTCGGTCGCCGGCGTCATCCACCCCAGCGCCGCGGCCAGCGTGCTGCGACCGGGCGACAAGATCATCTCGGTCGACGGTGTGCGCGGAGGTCCCGACAAGCTGCGCACGCAGATCGACAGCCATCGTTGCCGTGGCCCTCAGGTCAACGGTTGCCACGCCCAGACGCCAGTGACGATGGTCGTCCGCCGTGACGGCGTGCTGCACACCTTCCGGATCACTCCGCGGTACAGCGCCGCGGACCGTCGCCAGCTGGTCGGCTTTCAGTTCGGCACCACGTCAGTTCCCGTCGGAGCCGGCCAGGCCGCTTCGCTGACGGTTACTGGGCTGTGGAATGTGACGACGGAGACCGTCTCGAGGATCGGCCGGCTCTTCGAGCCCAAGGAGCGCCGTCAGCTACACGGGATCGTCGGCGCCTACGAGGAAACTCAAAAGTCGATCTCGTCGAGCACCACGACCGCGCTCGAGATTTTGGCGCTGATCTCGTTGTCTCTGGGGATCGTCAACCTTTTCCCGTTCCTCCCGCTTGACGGCGGCCACATCTTCTGGGCGATCGCCGAGAAGGTCCGCGGCAGGCGGATTCCGTTCGTCGTGATGGAACGCGCCGGCTTCGTCGGCTTCGCGCTGATCCTGCTGCTGTTCGCAATCGGGCTCTCCAACGACATCTCGACCCTGTCCGGGCAGGGCTTCAACGTCCCCTAGGGCCGCTCGCTTCGGCTTCGCGGCCCGGTAGGGCGGGTGCGGCAGGTCAGCGTGGCCCCGCGGCCTGGATCGAGCGCCGCACGAGCTCGACCGGATGTTGGACCGCAGGCGGAGGCGCTGTCGTGGAGTTGCTGTGCAGGTGGTGGCTGAGGTGGACGGCGCATTCGTGACTGCAGGTCGCGATCGCCTCGACGTCGGCTGCGGTCAGCGCAGTGGCGGCCCTGTCGCCGAGCTCAGCCGCCGCCTGGGGCTGCAGGATCGGGTGCAGCGCGGCGGCGCCGCAGCAGACATAGGAGTCGGCAGGAGGTTCGATCAGCTCCAGCTCGGGGATCTGGCGGAGCATCGCGCGGGGCTGATCATGGACACCCTGCGCGTGCTCGAGCTGACATGAGGAGTGGTAGGCGACGCGGATTGGCACGGGTCCGCGCGGTGCCCGCGGCGGGCGTTCGGTGAGGAGCTCCGAGAGGTCTCGGACGATCGCCGAGAAGGCCTTGGCCTGGGGGGTGCCGAGCAGCTCGCCGTAATGCGCCAACTCCGCCCCGCAGACGCCGCTGGTGGTGACGATATGGTCGACTCCGCCGAGCGCGCTGAACGCTCGGATTGTCTGCTGGGCGCGAGCCAACGCAGCCCGTTGCTCCCCAGCCTGGCGCTCGAGCGCGCCGCAGCAATCCGGCAGCGCCGGTGCGAGAACGTCGTACCCCTCGGCTGCGAGGACATCGATCGTCGCGTGGTGAACCTCGGCGAAGAAAATGCGCTGAATGCATCCGAGCAAGAGTCCGACTCGCCCTCGTGGAGGGTCGCTGCGCGCCGGCGTGCGAGCTGGAATCGGGTTCGCAGACCGCGGTGCTCTGGCGTGGACTGGCACCAGCCCGACGAGAGCTGATGCCCGGTTCGGGAGTCGTCGCGGACCGACCCGGTCGGCGGCCTCCAGCAGCGACGCCAGTGCGCGCAGCCGCCGAGGATGGGGAATCGTCGCGAGCGCCAGCCTGCGGGCCGCGCGCTCTGGCGCGGCACGGCGGCTGCTCCGTTCGACCGCTGGCCGTGCCCGCGCCAGCAGCCTGTCGTATCTGACCCCTGAGGGGCAGGCGCTGACACACGCCATGCATCCGAGGCAGCGGTCGGTATGGACGGCGAGTTCGTCACCGGCCGCACCGCCGCCGGCGATCGCGTCGCCGATCAGCGCGATCCGCCCCCGCGGCGAGTCGGATTCCTGACCCCAGAGCACGTATGTTGGACACGTCTCAAGGCAGAGGCCACAGCCGATGCAGTCGCGGACGTGGTGCTGCCCGGAGGTCAGATCGACGAGCGGGCTGCTCACTGCGCCAGTATCGCAGTACGTCCAGGTAGGTCCTATCTCACACTTGGATCAGAGACACTCCGGGGTTGCATGTCTCGGTTGGGTCAAGCCCGGCCTTGACCGCGTGGATCAGGTCGAGCGACGCGGCCTCGCCGCCGCGCCAGCCCTCGCCCTCGAGCGAAGCGTCGTCAGGGTGATCGAGAACCGCGGCGCGAGCTCCGACCGGAAGTCCATCGAGCAGCGCTCGCAGCCGTTCCGGCTCGAGCTCGACGTAGCCGATGCCGTGGGCGGCGCGGCCGACGACGGTTGCGTCGCATGCATCCGCCAGCACCAGCAACGCTTGCAGCCGGGAGCGCCCAGCGGCAACCCGCACGAGTACGCGAGCCCCAGAGCGCTGACCGGAGCGCTGCCGTGCCCACAGGGCGCTGTCGTCGTCGATCACCTCGACGTTGCCCAGGCCTGCGGCAGCCATCGCTCGGGCGGCGCGTCGGGCGGCGACGGCCGGTTGTGTCCCCGCCGCTTGGGCAAGCAGTCCGCCTCGCCCGCTGCGCCAGGCAAGGTCGAGAGCCTGCAACTCCGGGAACTCTGCGTTCACCCGGTTGGCCGCGCCGACCAGCGACGCGGGATCGGCGGTGGTCCCGAGTGCGGTCGCGGTCGCATCCGGGAGCCGATGGAGACGCAGACAGACGGCGAGGATCACCCCGAGCGTCCCGAAGGAGCCCGTGTACAGGCTCATCAGGTCATAGCCCGCGACGCTGCGCGGAGTCTGGCCGCCGGCGCGCGCGATCGTCCCGTCGGCGAGGGCGACGACGATTCCGGTCAGCTGCTCTCGAGCGCCGCCGTAGCGATGGCTGATCGGACCGGCGTCGGCAGTCGCGATCACGCCGCCGATGGTCGCCCCCTGGCGCCCAGGGGACCCGAGCGGCGGGTCCAGCGCCAGGAGCTGACCAGCGGCGGCGATCTCGTCGTAGGCTTCCGTGAGAGGCACCCCAGCGCTGATCACGGCGACGCGGTCGTTCGGGTGGTGCTCGATCGGTTGTCTGAGGCCGCTCGTCCGCAGCAAGAGCGTGTCGTTGGTCTTCGCGCGGGGCTCCAGCCACCCAACCTTGGTTCCGGCCCCTACGATCCGAACTCCACGGCCGGCCACCGTCGCAGCTCGGAGGGTGGCGGCGAGCTCCTCGAAGCTGGTCGGCGTCTCGCTGTCGCTCACGGCGGCGGAGCGGCCGCCCGACCGGGGTTGGCCAAGCCGCTGGGATCGAATGCAGCGCGCAGGCGGGCAAAAGCATCGAGCTCGGTGCTCGAGAACAACGACCCCAGTCGCTGCTGGCCGGCGATGCCGACGCCGTACTCGGCGGTGATTGTCCCGCCGGCGCCAACGCACGCGTCCGTGATCGCGTCGACGAGCTCCTGCGCCTGGGTTGCTTCACCAGGAACACGAGCGTCGTAGAGGACGACCGGGTGGAGGATCCCCTCGCCGGCGCGAGCGGTGAGCACGACCTCCAGCGGACTCCGCCCGGCAAGCTTGAGGACACGTCGGATCAGTCCGGGGAGGCTCGAGAGCGGCACCGCCGGATCTTGGACCATAAAGGCATTTGCCGCCCGCCCAAGCCCCGCGAGCGCGGCGGTGTGAGCCCGCCACAGGAGCGCGCGTTCGGGGCCGTCCCGTGCGATCCGGAGGTTTCTGGCTCCGGCCTTCATCAACGTCGGGGTGAGCGCTTCCTCGGCGGCGTCGCACTGTTCGCGCGAGCCGTCGAACTCGATCAGCAGGGCGGCGCCGGCACCTGCCGGGTCGGATGTCAGGCCGGCGGCGGTCGCCTGCTCGGATATCTCCAGGACCCTCCGGTCCAGCAGCTCGAGCGCGGCCGGGTCGACCCCGGCAGCGCAGATCGCGACTGCCGCCTCCGCCGCGGCCACGACACCGTCGAAGTACGCGATGGCCGTCCGGGTGTCCGGCGGGGTGGGGAGGACTAGCAGGTGGACGGCTGTCGCGACACCGAGCGTGCCCTCGGATCCAGCGAAGGTCCCGAGCAGGTCATAGCCCGCGTTCGCCTGGCGGAGTTCCACTTGCCGCCCGTCCGGCAAGACCAGATCGAGCCCGGCCAGGTGGCGCCGGACCGGCCCGTATTTCAACGAGCGGGGACCGCCGGCGTTGGTCGCGACGATGCCGCCGATCGTCGCCGCGTCGCCCGACGGGGCACTTGGGAGGAAGTGCGTGGGGGCGAGCGCTCGGGCGAGCGCCCGAGCGCTCGCCCCGGCCTCCGCGACCACGACGCCGTCCTCGAGGTCGACCTCGAGGATCCTTCGCATCCGGCTGAGGACGAGCAGCACGGCGCCGCCGATCGGGACGGCCGCACCGGCCAGTCCCGTACCGGCGCCCCGCGCCACGAACGGGACGCTGGCATCGGCGCAGGCGCGAACCACGCTCGCCACCTCGACGGCGCTGCCGGGGAGCACCGCGACGGCCGGTAGCGCTCGGTGGCGGCGTTGCGCATCTGAACGGTAGGGAGCGAGCGCCGCCGGATCGGCGAGGACGTGCGATTCGCCGCAGATCAGGCGCAGCCGGGCGACCAGCTCGCTGCCGATTTGCATCGGGGAAGTGTGCCTAATCGGATCGCGTTTGCGGAACTCTTGGCGGCCCGGGCTCAGCCGATCGTGATCTTCTGCGTGCGGCTGTACTGGATGCCGTCGCTGCCCGTCCAGGCGAGCCGCACCGTGCCGGAATGAATGAAGCGCACGGACGCGTTGAAGTAGCAACCGTCCTGCGCGGGGCTGAGACTCACCGTTCGGAGTGTCTGGTAGCCGCCGCCCGAAGCGGCGAATTCGATCTGTACGTGCTGCCGCTTTCCGGTCTGCTGGGCGGCCAGCGGGGCCGCCCGGGCACAGCCCCACACCTCGAGGTTGGTCGGATGGGTTCCTCTCGCCCGAGGCATCCACAGCGGCATCCGATAGGCGTAGAAGGACGGCTTCGGCTTGCCGGCGAAGGGGTCGTGCGATCCGCCGTAGAACTTGAGGCCGGTGTCGAAGTTGCCGACCTTGCTGGCGCTCGGATCGATCAGCTCGTATTGGTTGTAGGACCAGATCCGCGGGTTGTGCCAGCTGAAGTATTCGGCCTCATTCATGTACCGGGCGGCGTTCTCCGGGGAGGTCGTCGTCGGGCCCGGGTTTGGCGGGTTGGTCTGGTAGCCGAACTCGGTGCTGTAGATCGGGAGCTTGACACTCGAACCGTAGGCTTCCGCGGTTCGATCGAGTGTGTTCGCCAACTGTGGTAGCGCGGCGAAGTCGGCGTAATCTGCGCTCCCAGGAATGCCCGTGGTGAGCACCTTCGGTGCCTTCCCCCCCGTGTATGGATGGGTCGCCCAGCCGCTCGCGTCAAACAGGCCCGGGTTGGCGGCACGGAAATTGCTCGAGGACGCCGGACAGCCGACCTTGGACGCGGCTGATCCCTGCAGCGGCTGGAAGTTGGAGTCGACGCAGTAGAGGGCTCGGATGAAGGCCAGCGGGACCATCTCGTGGGTGGCGCCGGGCTGGTCGGGCTCGACTCCGTACGGCGCGGTCTCGCCGACGAGGATCGTGTCGCTGGCCGGCGTGTGTCCGGTCGCCTGCAGTCCGGTCCAGCCGGATTCGACGAGGCTGCGATACAGCCGCGGCGAGACCGGCTGTCCGGTGGCATCCACCTGGGGTTGGAGGTTCGTGCCGTAGTTCGGCTCGTTCCAGATCGACCAGAAGTGGATCCGCGGTAGCGGGCTGCTCGCGCCAGGCGGCGTGTAGTGGCCGCTGTAGCGCTTGCCGACCGCGCGCACGAAGTCCCCGAAATCAGGCGCCGATGGTTTCCACGTCTCTGGGACCTTCTTGGGTGGCCCCCCGGGCCCGGATGCCCACAGCGGGATCGGCCCGGTCAGGGTCACGAACAGCTGCAGCCCGGTTGCGGCGGCGGCCCTATCGATTGCGTCATAGGAAGCCCAGCCGCTCGCGAGGTATGAAGACGGATCGGTGGCGTTCAGCTGCGCCGGCTTCGTGGTGGCGTACGAGTAGCTCGAAACGACGTTGGCCCAGTAGATCGACGTGCGCACGACCTGGACGCCCATGCCCTTGAGAATCCGCATCGTTTTGACTGGATTCGCGTTCAATTGGGTATCTGCCCAGAAGATCGACAAAAGTGACTGCCTCGGGCCGCGCTTCGGCGGCGCCGGAGCGCTCGAGCCGCCACAGCCGCCAACCGCGACAGCGACGGCCAGCGCCGCCGAGATGGTCGCAATTGCTACGACCTTTCCCGAACCCCGGTGTGGCCGGGGGCTATTGGATGGTTTTGTTTGCATCAGCTTTCAGTTACCGGCCCGAAAGCCGACGTCGGCGGCGCAGGCTATAACCTCTTCCGCCGCATGCGCCGCATCTACTCACTCGCAGCCCTCCTGGCGATAGCAGCCCTGTCGTCGATGCCGGCCTCTGCTCAGGCCAGCAAAGTAGCTTGGCAGGATTGCAAGGCTCAGGGCGGCAGTGGTCTGACGGGCCATTACACGATCGCGGAGTTGAACACCGCGCTTCGGACGATGCCGGCCTACGTCGAGGAGTACTCCAACTGCTACGGCGTGATCCAGGCCCAGCTGCTGAAGCAGCAGCTGAAGGAGAAGCCGCGGCCCAAGGCGCACGCATCGTCCGACACAAGCTCGGGCGGCGGTTCGACCGGGCTGATCGTCGCGATCGTCGTGGTTGCGATCGGCGGGCTGTCCCTTGCCTTCTGGGCGAGCAGGCGCCGTCGCGGCGGATCGCCGCCGGCGGACGGGCCTCCCGCGAGCTGATCGCCTCCGCATAGGTGGGGGGCGGGCCCTCAGGCGGATCGGTCGCGGCGACGCCACGAGGGGCGCCACCGCGAACCTCCGTTGACGCGGCGACGCCACGAGGGGCGCCACCGCGAACCTCCGTTGACGACCGCACGGCTGCGGCCGACTCGGCTTGCACCGGTCTATGTCCTAGCCGATGACGATCTGCTGAGTGCGGCTGTACACCGTCTTGCCGTCGGGCATCGTCCAGGCGATCCTGACGGCGCCACTCTTTGTGAACGCCCGCTTGACCGCGAAGTAGCCACGCTTGTTCGCGACCTTGACGGTCTGCAGGATCGTGTAGGCACCGTCCTTATTCGAGCCCTTCGACCCCTTCGAGCCGGAGCCCGACGTGCCTGACCCGGAGACCCCATTCGCACCCGTCGAGCCGGTGGAGAGCGCCTTGCCGCCGCCGGAACCGCCCCCGCTCGGCTTGAACTCGATCTTCGCCTGCAGACTCGTCTTCTCCGATCCGGGCACGTAGGCCGCCGGGCGGATGCCGCCCCATACGGTCAGCGTCGTCGCATGGGAGACCGTTGTCGTCGGCATGAAGAACGGCAGCATGTACGCGTCGTACTCCACCTTCTGCTTGCCCTTGGTGGTCAGCAGGCCCGAACCCCACACATCAGTAGCCGGATCCACAAACGGGTATTGCGAGTAGCTCATCAGCCGCGGGTTCTGGTAGCTGAGGTACTCGGCCCAGTTCATGTAGAAGGCGGCCGTTTGCTGGCTGATCGCCTGGCCCTTCTGCTTGACGGGGTCTACCTTCGTCGGCGGGACGCTCCAATACCCAAACTCCGTGTTCCACAGCTGCATCTTCTTGCTGGACCCGTAGAGCCGCTGGAAGCTGTCCATCATCTTGATGACGTTGGGGATCGAAGCGAAGTCGGCAAAGTACGGATTGCGCTTCTTGTTGCCGGGGCTCTGGCAGAAGGTCCGGCCCGGGCAGTCGTAGGTCGTCTCGTTCGGTGGCGTTCCCTGCCCGTAGGGATGGATCGCCCAACCGGTGGACTGGAACAGGGCCGGGTTCTGCTTCTTGAACTTCGCAACCGAGCCGGGACAGGAGAACGTCTTGGCGGTCTTGCCGGTCATCGGCTTGCCGTTCTGACCGACGCAATAGAGCTGCGACATGAAGATCAGCGCCAGGGACATCTGCCCGAGCCCGGGGTTGTAAGCCGCCCAGTTCTTCGTGTTCGTGTCGCCGACGCCACGCGGCGCGATCTCGCCGATCAGGATCGTGTCGTTCTTGTGACCGGTCGCCACCAGGCCCTGCCAGGCACCCCTGACCAGCTGCCGGTACTCGCTCGCCGAGTGGAGAGTCTTGCCCTTATCGAGCGTCTGCGGCTGCAGGCTGAATCCGAAGTTCGGCTCATTCCAGATCGACCACCAGCTGACCCGGGGCAGCGGCTTCCCATTCTTCTTGGGCTTGTAGCTCCCGCTGTAGCGTTTGCCGAGCGCCTGAACAAACCCCTCGAACGCCGTGGGCGACGGGTTCCACGAGCCCTTGAAGACCGGATGCTGCTTGTAGCCCTGTCCAGCGGCCCAGTCGGGCGCGGGGGCATCAGGCTGGAGGCCGACCTGGATTCCGTCCTGTTTCGCCAGCCTGATCGTGGTGTCGAGCCAGGCCCAGTTCTTGGCTGGGTACGACGCCGGATCGGATGGCTTGAAGTTCTTGGGCGGCTTCGCCGCGTTCGGCTTGGGAGCGAACGAATTCCAGAAGATCGTGATCTTCAGCCTGGTGATGCCGAGGCTCTTGAAGGTCGCCAGAGCGGCGGCCGGATTGGACTGCACATAGCCGTTGTCCTGAATTATTGACTCTTGGGTGTTCGAGGCCAGTGCCGAGGGGGCCGCCGCGGCGCCGATCAGTGCGGCGGCTGCCAGGGCGGGGATAAGTCGCTTGATAGAGAGCATTGTTAGAAGGAACCAGATGGGTCGGTCGAAGTTTCGGGGTTGACGCTGCGCGGATTGCAGCAGGCGCTCGTCGAGCGGGGCGACAGTCGCGGTCGCCTTCCCAGTATCTAAACTAGCGGCAGATGGCTTCCGAGCGCCAGATCCACGTCGGGGGAGTCCCGATCGGCGGCGGGGCACCGGTCGTCGTTCAGACGATGACCAAGACGGATACCGCCGACCTTGAGGCGACGATGGCGCAGATCCATCGAGTGGCCGAGGCAGGCGCCGACATCGTTCGCTGCGCCGTGCCGCGCGAGCGGGACGTCGAGGCGCTGCGCACGATCGTCGAGCGCTCGCCGATTCCGGTGATCGCCGACATCCATTTCAACTACACGCTGGCGCTGAAGGCGATTGACGCCGGTGCCCATTGCGTACGTTTGAACCCGGGCAACATCGGCGGTCCCGACAAGGTCGCGCAGGTCGCAGCCCGGGCCAAGGAGGCAGGCACGCCGCTGCGAATCGGGGTCAACTCCGGATCCTTGCCCGCGCACCTGCGGGAACTGGAGTACACGAATCCGGTCGAAGCCCTGGTCGCCGCCGCGCTCGGATTCATCGAGCTGATGGAGAGCCTCGAGTTCACCGACTTCAAGGTCTCGATGAAGTCGACGAGCGTCCCGAACACGATCGCTTCAAATCGGATGCTGGCCGAGAAGGTGCCCTACCCACTGCATCTGGGGGTGACGGAGGCCGGAACGAAGTGGTCCGGGTCACTCAAGTCGGCGGTTGGCCTGGGAACCCTGCTCGCTGACGGAATCGGCGACACGATCCGGATCTCGCTGTCGACGTTTCACGCCGAGGAGGAGGTCAAGGTCGCCTGGGAGGTCCTCAAGGCGTTGAAACTGCGCGAGCGCGGCCCGGTCCTGATCGCATGCCCCACCTGTGGTCGGCTGCAATTCGACATGGACACCGTCGTCGCCGAAATCGAGCAGCGACTCGAGGCCTACGACGACCCGATCGAAGTTTCGGTCCTCGGCTGCGCCGTCAATGGGATCGGCGAAGCCCGTCACGCCGACTTCGGGATCACCGGAGCCAAGGACGCTGGCGCGATCTACTCGAAGGGCCAGATGCTCCGGAAAGTCGAGACCGGCAACCTCGTCGACGAGTTGTTCGCCGAAATCGACAAGTACTACGCCGCCGGCAAGCGAGTCGTCGTTGACGAGACGAGCGCCGCCGAGGCACGCGTATGGCTGGCCGAGAACGAGGACGAGACCGCGATGACGCCTGAGCGCCTCGCGGCGCTCGAAGCCGAGGCGGCCAAGACGGACGGGGGCTTGAGAGACGGGGACAAGCCGCTCGACCTGTCGGTGCCCGAGCCGACGATCAGGCTCGACGAGTCAGTCTCGCCGGTCACGGGCCGCCGCTTCACCCGCTCCTAGCAGCGATCGTCACAGCGCGGTCAACCAGGATCCGGACTCGCCATGAGCGACGGGCGACCAGGAGCCGAGGAGTCGAGCCCGGGCGATCCCAGGCCCCGGGCGCGGCGACCATAACTCGGCAAGCGCGCGCCGCACAAAAGGGGGTTGCGGGCTGATGGTCGCTCAGCGCACACAACTCGACAAGCCCTGCCTAACGGGCGCTGGATTGCCGAGTTGTGGTCGCGCTCCAAGGCGACGCCCGCGCTCCGCTAAGTGAGCCGGTCGGACGTCGCGAATGAGGTGGGCGGGGTATGCCCTCCTCACTCGCGGTCGTTGCGCGAAGAGGAGGGCATTGCCCCGCCAACCTCAACAACAACCAGACTCAGACTGCGGCGAGCCGTTCGGCCACCTTGTCCCAGTTGACCGTGTTCCACCAGGCGTCGAGGTAGTCCGGGCGGCGGTTCTGGTACTTGAGGTAGTAGGCGTGCTCCCAGACGTCGACTCCGAGCAGCGCCGTCTTGCCGTCGCTGATCGGGCTGTCCTGGTTCGGAGTCGAGACGATCGCTAGCCCTGAGCCGTCGTGTACGAGCCACGCCCAGCCCGAGCCGAACCGCCCGATGCCGGCGGCCTTCAGCTTGCTTTGAAAATCCGCGAACGAACCGAAGGTCGAAGCGATCGCGTCGCCCAGAGCGCCGCTCGGCTCACCACCGCCGTCGGGGCCCATCGACTCCCAGAACAGCGTGTGGTTGTAATGGCCGCCGGCGTTGTTGCGCACCGGCGCCTGCTTGTCGGCCGGAAGTGAGGAGAGGCTCGTGAGGACCTCCTCGACCGACGAGTCGGCCCACTGGGTGCCTTCGAGCGCGGCGTTGGCGTTGGTCACGTAGGCGGCGTGATGCTTGTCGTGGTGGATCTGCATCGTGAGCTCGTCGATGTGCGGCTCGAGCGCGTTGTAGGCGTATGGGAGGGGCGGGACGGTGAATGCCATGCAAACTCCTGTCGACGAAGTGTTCTCTTAGAGGTTGTCTCTACGGCCCACTCGAGCCTGTCTTCAACTGCCCAACACGAAGCCCGTTCTATCAGAGGGCCATCGGTCGAAGGGTCTCCGCGCGCGCTCACGGGTACCCTTCGCGCTGTCGATGCCACGCCTGTCCGAATACCTGCTCCCCACGGAGCGCGAGCCGCCCGCCGAAGCCGAGGCGCTCAGCCACAAGCTGATGGTCCGGGCGGGGCTGATCAGGCAGCTTGGAGCGGGGCTGTGGACTTGGCTCCCCGCCGGCTGGCGGGTGCACCAGAAGGTCGTTCAGATCGTCCGCGAGGAGATGAACGCGATCGGCGGCCTCGAGATGCTGATGCCCGTGTTGCATCCGGCCGAGCTCTGGCGTCGAAGCGGCCGCTACGAGATCGACGAGCTCTTCAAGCTCAAGGACCGCCGCGGGGCCGACATGGTGCTGGCGATGACCCACGAGGAGGTCGTCACGACCCACGCGGCGACGATGATCCGCTCCTACCGGGACCTGCCAAAGGTTCTCTATCACTTTGGCGTCAAGGAGCGCGACGAGCCCCGTCCGCGTGCCGGCGTCCTGCGCACGCGTGAATTCATCATGAAGGACTCCTACACGTTTGACCGCGATCAGGAGGGCCTCGACACCGCCTACCGCAAGCACATCGTCGCCTACGACCGAATCCTCGACCGCTGTGGCCTCGAGTGGTACCGGGTCGAGTCCGATGTGGGGATGATGGGGGGCTCCGGAGCGGATGAGTACATGGCGCCGTGCGCCGCCGGCGAGAACGAGGTGGCGCTCGCACCGGGCTATGCGGCCAACGTCGAGGTCGCCTCCGCCGAGGCCCAGCGCATCGAGCTTCCCGCCGCGGCCGCGGCGGGTCCGGCGGCGGTCGAGACGCCGGGCCTGACGACGGTCGATCAGGTCGCCGGCGCCCTCGGCGTTCCCGCGGGGGCACTGCTGAAGGCGTATCCAATCGTCCCGGAGAACGGCGAGATGAAGATGGTCGTCGTCCGCGGCGACCACCGCGTCAACGAGATCAAGCTGCGCAATCTGCTCGGTACCGGCTACCGTCCGGCACATCCGGACGAGATCGCCGAGCGGATCGGCCCGCCCGGCTTCATCGGCCCGGTCGGGAGCGAGGTCCCGGTCCTGCTCGACGACGGAGTCGCCGTCGACGGAGGCGGCTACGTCGCCGGGGCAAATCGACCCGACGAACATCTCCAGGGCGTTCTTCCCGGCCGCGACTTTCAGTTCGAGCGTGCGGATGTCCGCACGGTCCTCACGGGTGATCTCGTCGATGGCCACGCGCTCAGGATCGAGCCGGCGATCGAGGTCGGCAACATCTTCAAGCTGGGCACTCGCTACTCGCTGCCGCTGGGGGCGACCTACCTCGACCAAAACGGGGTCGAGCAGCTGATGTGGATGGGCTGCTACGGCTTTGGCCCGGCCCGGGTGACGGCTGCGGCGGTCGAGCAGTTCGCAGATGAGGCTGGGATCTCATGGCCGTCGTCGATCGCTCCGTTCGACGTGCACCTGGTCACGCTCGGCAAGCCCGGCAGTGAGGAGTACGAGCTGTCTGAGCGCCTCTACGAGGAGCTGCAGGCCCAGGATCTCGAGGTGATTTACGACGACCGGGACGCCGGCCCGGGCGAGAAGTTTGCCGACGCGGAGCTGCTCGGATGTCCGCTGCGAGTGACGATCGGCCGCCGAACCCTGGCGGCCGGGGAGCTCGAGGTGCAGGTGCGACGCGGTCAGGAGTCCCGCACGGTCCCACTCGAGGATGCGGCCCAGGCGGTGGCAGCGCTGAGTCGAAGCCTTCCCTGAGCCGCCGCGCCCGCTTCGTCCGGGCCTCCTCGGCCGGGCGAATACAACTTGGTGTGCCCTCCCTGCGTCGTTGCCGGTGTGTGCCAGAGTCCTCTCTCGGTGAACGCACGGCCGACGAACAAGCCCACCAAGCGACGCCTGTTCGGGATCGACCGCTCCGGACCGGAGCCGCCATCGACGCGGTCGGACCAGCCGCTGCACCCATGGACGATCCCGAATGTGATCGGGTACGTGCGGTTGGCGCTGATCCCGGTGTTTCTGGTCGTTGCCTTCTCCAGCAGCGATGGGGAGGATGCGCTTGCTGCGGCGCTGTTCGCGGTGATCGGGTGGGCCGACTACCTCGACGGCTTCGCCGCCCGCCTGACCGGACAGTTCTCGCGGCTGGGTGCACTGCTGGACCCGGTCATCGACCGCCTGCTGGTGATCTCCGGGATGGCCGTCGCCTGGCACTTCTCGCTGCTGCCCCGTTGGGCGATCCTGCTGGTCGTCGCCAGGGAGCTGCTGATGCTGGCGCTGGGCCGTTACGCGCTCGCTCGCGGCGTTGAGTTACACATCAACTGGGCGGGGCGACTCGGAGTGGCGCCGACGATGGGGGCGCTGTTCTTCGCGATGGCCGGCGTGCACTGGCTCGCGCTGATCCTCCTGTACGTGGGCCTGGCGCTGGGGCTGACCGCGAGCGCGCTTTATGTTCGGCGGGGTTTCTCGGAGCTACGGGCCCTTAATAAACTCTCAAGCTCAGCTTGACCCTGGGAGCCTCAGGGCTATACTCGCTCAGGGACACGGACACTCAGAGGATCGATCGCGCATGGACACCTTCCCGGACCTCGGATCGTTGACCGACCAGGAGCTGAAGGATCTGATCAAGGAGCTAACTGACGAGGAGATTGAGATCTCCTACAAGCGGCGCATCCTCCACGGAAAGATCGACATCCTCCGCGCCGAGCTCGTGAATCGGCTGCGCCGCAAGGACGAGAACGGAGAGCTGGTCATCTCAGGTGCAGATGTCCAGCGATTGACGGACATTCTCGCCGGCCGCGTACCGCAGGTGACGGAGGTTCCCGAGAGCCCTGAGGGCCTCGACTAGCTCGGTACAGTGGCTCAGCACTGTCCGGAGTGCGGATACGCCAATGCCGATGGCGCCAACTACTGTCAGCGCTGTGGGGCGTTCTTGGCCAGCTCGGAGACCACAGGTGCGTCAACGGCGAGTTACAAGATCGGTGAGACCGGCGACTTCGAGGAAATCGACTGGCAGGACGTCGCCGCACGCGGGGCCACGCTTGTCATCCGCACCGGCGGAGGCCGGGCCGGCGAGGCATTTCCCCTGGGGCGCGATCGGATGACCGTCGGCCGGCGGCCTGACAGTGACGTGTTCCTCGACGATGTAACCGTCTCCCGCGACCACGCTTTGATCGTGCGGCGTGGCAGCGACTACTACCTGGATGACTGCGGCTCGCTGAACGGGACCTACGTCAACCGGGAACGGATTGAGTCGCATCGACTCGCCGACGGCGACGAATTGCAGGTCGGCAAATACAAGCTCGCGTTTCTGAGTCGCTGATGGCAACGAGCGAGCACCAGGAGCTATCCGTCGAACTTCCGGACCCGAGCTCGGCGGACCAGGGTCGGCCGCTGCACAAGGCCGTCACGATCGGCGCCGTCTGCAAGGCGCTGGAGCAGGAGTTCCCCGACATCTCGATCTCCAAGATCCGGTACCTCGAGGATCAGAAGTTGCTCTCGCCTCGCCGTACGCAGGGTGGATACAGGCTCTACACCGTGGAGGACGTACAGCGGTTGCGCACCATTCTGAGGCTCCAGCGCGACGAGTTCCTGCCGCTGCGCGTGATCCGCCAGGAGCTCGCCAGCGGGCGCAACGAGCCTGGCGTGGCGCCCAGCGGCGACGGCCATGCCCCGCGTCGCGCGGCGGTCGCGGTGCGCGCATCCGGGGCCACGTACTCGATGGATGAGGTCGTCGAACAGACCGGTGCCGATCCAAAGCTGATCTCCGAGCTCGTCGAGTTCGGCGTGATCAAGGGCGATCTGCGCGCCGGCGTGCGCTATTTCGATGAGACCGAGCGGGAAATCGTCAGAGCGGTGTCCGAGCTCGCGCGCTATGGGGTTGGCGGGCGGAATCTACGGGTGTTCCGCTCGTCCGCGGACCGCGAGGCTCAGCTCCTGCAGAGCATCCTCGCGCCGGCGCTGCGCTCCCGCAACCCGGAGCGGCGCAAGCAGGCGATCGATGCGCTTGAGAACCTCGCCTCCGTGACGACCCATCTCAAGCACCTGCTGTTGATTCGAGACCTGCGCAAGATCGCCACGTAGGAGTAAGACACTAGATGGCACGCTCGGAATCCGGGGAAGGCGTCAACCTGCGCAGCTTCGTCCGGGACATCCCCGATTTCCCCAGCGAGGGGATCGTCTTCAAGGACATCACGCCACTGCTGCTCGATCCGCTGGCCCTCGACGCCGCGGTGTCCCGCCTCACCCAGTTCGCCAGGGGCCTCGACATCGACTTCGTCGTCGCTGCCGAGGCGCGCGGCTTCATCCTCGGCGGCGCGCTCGCCAGGGAGCTCGGCGCGGGTTTCGTCCCCGCCCGGAAGCGAGGCAAGCTCCCGTACTCGACCGTCAGCTCGGAGTTCGCGCTCGAGTACGGGATCGATGCCCTGGAGGTCCACTCCGACGCACTCGCGGGAGGCGTCCGAGTCCTGATCCACGACGACCTGCTCGCCACCGGTGGAACCGCCGGCGCGCTCGCCGACCTGGTCAAGCAGGTGGGAGGCGAGATCGTCGCGTGCGCGTTCCTGGTCGAGTTGCGATTCCTCCACGGCCGCGCGCGGCTCGACCCGTATCCGGTTCATTCGCTGATCGTCTACGACGAATAGGTCGCGCCTGGGCGGGCCCGGACCCGAAGGTCGGGCCCGCCGCCAGCACGAGTTCATGGGACAATTCCTCGAATGACGACCGGCCCCCGCACCGTCCACCGCCTGACCGATGAGGCCGAGATACGCGCGCTGATCGGCGGCGGCCCGAGCGAGGTCGTGCAATTGAAGGTCAGCGCTTATGTGGGCGAACTGACCCGCCAGTTCATCGAACGCTCCCCTTTTGTCCTGGTCGCAACCGCCCACCCCGATGGCGGGCTTGACGTCTCGCCGAAGGGCGACCCCGCCGGGTTCGTGCAGGTCCTCGACGAGCGGACGCTGCTACTCCCCGATCGGCCGGGCAATCGAATCGCGGACAGCCTCACGAATCTGCTCGCCGATGACAGGATCGCGCTGCTCTTTCTCGTCCCCGGTGTCGGCGATATGTTCCGGGTGAACGGGCGCGCGATCATCACCGACGACCCAGAGCTGCTCATACCGTGTGCGGTCAGGGGGCAGGTCCCCAAGCTGGGTCTGCTGATCAGCGTCGAGCAGGCTTACACCCACTGCTCGAAGGCGATCATTCGCTCCGATTTGTGGAACCCAGACCGGCACATCGAGCGCTCGCAGCTGCCGACGAGCGGCGAGATCCTGCGGTCGCTCGCCGACCCGAGCTTCGATGCCGAGGGTTACGATCGCGAGCGCGCCAACCGCTATGCCCGCGGCGAAGGCCTCTACTGACGCTTGATCTCACACAAAGCCGGGGGTTCGATGCCCTCTATGGGCTCGAGATCCTCGAGCTCACGGCCGAGCTCGCGATCGGGCGGATCCCCGTTCGTGACGAGCTCATGCAGCCGTTCGGGCTCGTGCACGGGGGCGTCTACGCCGCGGTTGCCGAGAGTCTCGCCTCCCATGGAACCGGGGCGGTGCTCGGCGAAGGGAGGGTCGCGATGGGCCTTTCCAACCAGACGAACTTTCTGCGTCCGGTCACCGCAGGGACGATCAACGCGCGCGCGATGCGCCGGCACGGAGGGCGTACCACCGCCGTCTGGGACGTCGAGATCACGGACGATTCCGACCGGCTGTGTGCGCTCTCGAGGGTCACGATCGCGATCCGTGAGAGGCGTATCGACTGATCACTGTGTGACGCTCCTCACACAACCGCGCCGTCTCGCGTGCCACGCTGCGGCGGTCGTTACGACCCTGCCGAACCGTGGTGCCCGGTGCAGCGCGGGCGGGGGAACCAATGTCCGATGGACGGAGATCATCGGACGGGGGCGAATCGGTCGCCCGGCGTTGCCGGCGGCGACCGTAGCGAGGAACACAGGCGCGAGAGCGTGTCGGTGGCCCCGCGAGCCCGTCAGCTAACCCCGTAGGCGACTGGTCGGAAAAACATAAAGGAGGCCCTCAGAGATGAGAGCCAGAGGTATCGTGCGCGCCCTGGGGGCTGCGCCGATCGCCATCGCCTGCGCCGTCGTGTGCGGCGTTCCAGCGGTGGCGCTCGCGCTGTCAGGCGCGCCGTCGCACAAGACCGCCGGGGCTGTCGTGGCCCGGGTCGCGAACTCCAGAACGCCCCTTCGTCGCCACAAGCATGCAACGAGGCACAAATTGGCGGCACGCCGGACGCTCGCCGTGTCTCGCTTCGCGGTCCAGCCGCTGGCGACGAGCGTCGAGGCCGGCCATTCCGTGACGCTGCAAGGCAGGCTGCTGCCTGCGGCAGCCGGAAGGGTGGTCAGACTCAGCGGCCACAGGGGCGGACGCTGGAGGATGCTCGCCCGCGGCCGCACGCGTCGGACCGGCCGCTTCGCGCTCCGCTACTCCGTCGCGGGGACGGGCAGCACCGCTCTGCGGGTCAGTTTCGCGGGTGGGCACGGCGCTCGCGCCTCGGCTACGAGCGCCGGCACAGTCGTCGGCCTCGAGCCGACCGTCGCGTCGTGGTATTACGACGCCGGCAACACGGCTTGCGGGTTCCACGCCTACTACGGCGTTGCAAACAAGACATTGCCGTGCGGGACCCACGTGACGTTCGAGTACGGCGGCCGGTCGGTCGTCGCGACGGTCGATGACCGCGGGCCGTACATCTACGGACGCGATTACGACTTCAACCAGAACCTGTCGGCGCGGCTCGGGATGTCCGGGGTCGCGACCGTCCTCGCCTCGGTGCAGTAGCAGGTTGTCGGGCTGGCGGCGCAGTCGGGTCCGCTTTGACAGCGGGGTCGTCTGCGTCGGCTGCAGACCGGCGGTACCTTGATGGTGTGACGACGTCGCTCGCTCACCGGCATCAGGACCGCGCCCTGGCGCGTCCGTCGAAGGTGCTGCGCTGATAATGCTCACCCGGTACGCCGCCGGCGGCGCTGTGGCGGCCGCTAACCACCTTGCTGCCACCGCCGGGGTGGTGATGCTCGAGCGCGGGGGCAACGCCGTCGATGCGGCGATCGCCGCCGGTGCCGTGATGGCGGTGACCTCGCCGCATATGTGCGGATTGGGCGGGGATCTGTTCGCGGTGGTGGCCGGCCTCGACACCCGGCCGGTGGCCCTGAACGCCTCCGGCCGCGCCGGCGTCGGGGCCGACGCGGACCGCTTCCGCGCTGCCGGGTTGT
This sequence comes from uncultured Solirubrobacterales bacterium, assembly GCA_963805095.1. Taxonomy (GTDB): domain Bacteria; phylum Actinomycetota; class Thermoleophilia; order Solirubrobacterales; family Solirubrobacteraceae; genus Palsa-465. The sequence goes on along the minus strand of CAWDSW010000001.1, from coordinate 739,398 downwards.
CTCGTATGCCGTTTCAGAAGGACATCGGGGCCGTGACCGTGCCGGGCTGTGTCGATGGACTGGTGGCGTTGCACGACCGGTATGCCGTCCTCGGCTTGCCCGAGGTATTGGCGCCCGCCCGCCGCCTCGCCGAACATGGCTTCCCGGTCTCGCCCACATTGGCCGACGCCTCGACGGCGCTCGAGAGCGACGTGCGTCGGCAGGCGTTCGGGGGGCCGGAGCCACTGATGCGAGGTGACCGGCTGCAGGTGCCTGGGGTCGCTCGAGCGATCGCAGCCATCGCCGAATCGGGCCGCGCCGGATTCTACGAGGGAGCGGCTGGGCGGGAGCTCCTCGAGCTGGGTGCCGGTGAGTTCAGCGAGGACGATCTGCGCCGGATCAACGCGGACTGGGGCGAAGCGCTGACCGCCACGGCATTCGGCCGGCGGCTGTGGACCGCGCCTCCGAATTCTCAGGGTTACCTGGCGCTGGCGGGTGCCTGGATCGCCGATGCAATCGGACTTCCAGACGACCCGGCTGACGAGCACTGGGCGTTCGTCCTGATCGAGGCCGCCCGGCAGGCGGCCTTCGACCGGGTGGCGGTGCTGCACGAGGGCGCCGACGGTGGGGAACTCATCTCCGAGGAGCGGCTTGCCCCTCGCGTCGGCGCCGTGCGCGAACGGGCGAGCGTCGACCTCGCCGACGTCTACGGTGACGGCGGCACCACGTGCGTCTGCGCCGTCGATGGCGATCGGGCCGGCATCTCGCTGATCATGTCCAACGCAGCCGGCTTCGGCTCACATCTCGTCCTTCGGCGGCACGGCATCTTCCTGCATAACCGAGGTGTCGGTTTCTCACTGGAGTCGGGCCACCCAGCCGAGTACGGACCGGGCCGGCGTCCTCCGCACACGCTCACTCCGCTGGTTCTCACTGACAAGGACGGCTCGCTCGACACCGTGCTCGGCACGATGGGCGGCGACGCACAGCCGCAGATCCTGCTGCAACTGGTGGCCCGAGTGCTCGTCAATGGAGGGGACCCGGGAGATGCGCTACGGGCCCCGCGATGGGTCCTCAGCCGCGATCATTCGACCGGGTTTGACGTTTGGGACACGGGCGAGGCGCCGATCGTGAGACTCGAGCACGACGCTCCTTCGACCTGGAAGCGCGGTCTGGCGAAGCGCGGCTACCGGGTGGCGGAGGCTCTCCCCGGAAACCATGCATTCGGGCACGCCCAGATGATCCGTGTCACCGATGATGGGCTGGCGTGCGGCGCGGCCGATCCTCGCTCCGGCGACGGAGCATGCGTGGGCCGGTGATCGTTGCGCGTGTGATTGTTCGTCTTTCGGTTCTGCGTCTCCGGCTTGTTGGTTGTCTTTGAGGCCGACTCTCTGCGAGACCGCCACGAAGAGCGACACATAGCAACAATTAGACGGATGCCGGCCAGGACAGGGGCACGGCGCGTGGCGCGCACGTTGATCTGGCGTCTAGAGCCCGCGGGTCAGCGGCTTGGGACACGCGTGCTCGGCAATGTCTCGCTGCGGACCGCACTGAATGTCGCCTATGAGCGGGCCAGCCCGCTGTTCGCAGGCCCGGTCAACCGATTTTGCTTCAGATCGACGGTCACAGCGCCGTTTGTTTGGAGGGCAAGGCTGCCCGACGGCGTCCTGCTGGTGCCGGTGCTGCCGGAGCTTCAGCGATCGTGGTCCAATGCGCTGGTCTGGAGATGGCCGTCCTATCTGCACATCCGTCGTCTGTATCAGGCGTATTCGCTTTGTCGTGGCGCCGGAGTGTTGCTGGACGTCGGCGCCAACGACGGCATGCACTCATGCCTGTTCTTGCTCGCCGGATGGCAGTGCACGGCGTTTGAGCCGCAGCCCGAATGTGTGGCGTACATCCGCCGGCTGGGGACGCTGAACGGATTCGCAAAGCTGACCGTCGAGCAATGCGCGGTCGGAGAACGGCAAACCTCGGCTGCTGATTTCTACGTGTCAGCGAGGAGCTGGTTCAGCAGCCTGGATCGTGGCAACGTCGAGCGCTTTGAACCCGCCGAGCGGATCTCGGTCGACATCATTCCGCTCGACGCGTATTGCGAGGAGCGCAGAATTGTCCCGACCTGCATAAAGATCGATGTGGAGGGTCATGAATTACAGGTGCTCCGCGGCAGCGCGGGGGTGCTCGCCGCCTCGAAGCCAGACCTCCTCGTCGAGGTGGCCAGCGACCCTGCCCTCAGGGCATCCGTCTGGGAGCTGCTCGCGCCGCTCGGATACCGAGCTTACGTCGTGACGCACGAGGGGCTGCAAGCAATCCCGACGCTCGAGAGGTTTCGGGCTGTCGGTAGCGGAGCCTTGTACGTCGACGCGGTGTTCACGGCAGATCAGACGCTCGGTGAGCAGCTCGAGGAAAGGCTGAACCGACGAGCGTGAGGCTGTCCCGACAGACCGGGCGCTACCCACAAACGTTGTTCGTTCCAGTTGTCCGGCCTTCGGCCTAGCCTCGCATTCGATGCCGGACCCGCTCCGCTTGGTAGCACACATTGACATGGACGCCTTCTACGTCTCGGCGGAGTTGCGCCGACGTCCCGAGCTGCGGGGTCGGGCGGTTGTCGTGGCCGGCAGTGGGCCCAGGTCCGTTGTCACCACGGCCTCATACGAGGCGCGCAAATACGGTGTCGGATCGGCGATGCCGGCCGCGCGGGCCCGGAGGCTGTGCCCTGACGGGGTCTTCCTTGTTCCCGATTTCGCCCATTACCGGGCAGTCTCGGCCGAGGTCATGGGCATCGTCCGCAGGCACGTCGAGCAGGTTGAGGTGGTCGGGCTCGACGAGGCGTATCTCGAGCTCACCGGCCTACCGGCGCCCCGCGCCGGAGTGCGGCTGATCGCGAACGAGATCCGGGAGGCGACCGGCCTGAGCGCCTCGGTCGGGATCGGCCCGAACAAGTTGGTAGCCAAGGTCGCCTCGGACGCCGAGAAGCCGAACGGCTTCGTCGTGCTGTCCCGCGAGCAGGCATGCGAACGATTCGCTCAGGCCGGATGCGGCCTGATTCCCGGGATTGGCGCCAAGACCACCGAGCGCCTGCGAGCGCTGGGGATCTCGACGATCGCTCAGCTAGCCGGTGCCGCAGAGGAGGTGCTGGTCTCCGGTTTCGGCGCGAGAGGCGCCGTCCATTTGCGCGGCCTCGCGCGCTTCGAACACTCCGGTGTGGTCAGCGAGCAGCGCAAGGTCGTCTCAGAGTCGCGCGAGCGCACGTTTGACACCGACATCAGCGATCCGGCAGAGCTGCTGGCGATCCTGGAGGCGCTCACTCAGCAGCTCTGCAGCGCGCTGGAGCGGCAGGGGGTCCGTGGCCGGACCATCGGGATCAAGGTGAGGCTCGATGACTTCTCGACGCACACCCGGGCTCGGACGCTCCGGGTGTCCGTGAACTCGATGGAGCAGGTCGCCCCGGTCGCGCGGGAGCTGTTGCGCGAGTTTGCGGCCCCGCGTCCGGTCAGGCTCCTCGGCGTCAGAGTTGCCGGCCTGGAATCAGGCGAAGTCACCGAGCGGCAGCTCGCGCTCGCGGTCGGTTGATCCGGCTCGACTCGGCTGGAGCCTCAGTAAAGGGCAGCCGCGAGGCGACGGCGAGCGCTTCGGGCCAGCTCGCTGTCGGGGCCGAGCTCATCGAGAACGCCGACGACGATGCGCCGGACATCGTCCTTGGAACCGTCGGCTTCCGGAAGCGCCTCGAGCAGCAGGTCGAGCGCACGCGCACTATCGCCGGCGTCGAGGGCCTCAAAGGCGCTGCCCAGCTCGGGCGTGGTGGCGCCGGACCCGGACCCCTCGGCGGCTTCGAGCCGAATCCTTGCCTGCAGACCGTCGGCCGCGAAGCTCCCAGGGACCCTGCCGAGGATCTCCAGCGCCTCCTCGGAATCTCCGCGGGAGTGCAGCAGCCGTGCCAATGGGACCGCGGCGTCCGCCCGCGTCGGCTCGAGCTCGAGCGCACGGCGCAGCGACTGCTCGTCGCCCAGCGTGACGAGCACATCAGCCTCGGAAGGCACGAGCGAGTCTAGGAAGCGCTCGATCATCTGCTGGGGCTGGGCGCCGACGAACTCGGCGACGACGGCGCCGTCCTTGAAGGCCTTCACAGCGGGGATTCCCTGAATCCTGAATGCCCTCGAGAGCTCGGGGTTTGCGTCGGTGTCGAGCTTCGCGAGCTCGACCTTGCCGGCACGATCCGCGATCGCTCGCTCGAGCAGCGGCCCGAGCTGACGGCAGGGCCCACACCATTCCGCCCAGAAGTCGACCACGACCGGCACCTGGTGCGAGCGGTCGACGACCGCGGTCTGGAACGTTGCCTCAGTGACGTCGATCGCCATCTCAGTTTCATCTTATACACGTGCTCTGAGTTCGCCCGCGACCGTGAATCGGATACAACCGACGGGTGGCGACCGAGCTGACGATTCGCGCTCACAGCGTCGTCCTATCCGGGGAGGAAGCCGGCGCGGGGCCACCGATCGTGCTGCTGCACGGCCTCACCGCGACACGACGCTACGTCGTGATGGGGTCACGGTCGCTGGAGCGCTCGGGGCATCGAGTGATCTCCTACGACGCGCGTGGCCATGGGCGCTCGTCACCCGCCGAGGTGCCGGGTGAGTATGAGTACACCGACCTGGTCGACGATCTGGAAGCGGTGCTGGACCACCTCGGCCTGGAGCGAGCTGTGCTGGCAGGGGCTTCGATGGGGGCGCACACGCTGCTGGCGTTCGCGCTCCGAGCACCTCAGCGGGTTGCCGGTCTGGTTGTCATAACGCCTGCGTATGGCGGTGACCTGGCCGGGGGGAGTGGGCTGGAGCGCTGGGACCGGTTGGCCGCCGGCCTGCGGACGGGCGGCGTCGAAGGCTTCGTCGAGGCGTACGGGCGTCCCCGGGTCGCGACGCCGGCGCTCGAGCAGACCGTCCTGACGGTGATCCGGCAGCGTTTGTCGCTGCACGAGCACCCACTGGCAGTCGCCGACGCATTGCAGGCGGTGCCGCGTTCACGGCCGTTTGCCTCGATCGCCGACCTTGCGGCAATCGAGGCTCCGGTTGTGGTCGTCGCATCGAACGACGAGGGCGATCCCGAGCACCCGTTCGAGGTGGGCGAGGAGTACGCGGCGGCTATCCCAGGTGCGAGACTCGTCCGTGACCCACCTGGGGCGTCGCCGATCGCCTGGCAGGGCAGTCAACTCTCGAGGGTTATCGCCGAGGTCGCTGCCGAGGCGTTCTAGCCGCTTGTAGAACTAGCCACTGTGTGTGGTGGGATTGATGACCGCCGATAACTCTACCTCACGGTCACGAACTGGAATTTCCTTATCGGTTTCAGATACGGGCTTCCCTCGAAATAGATGTCAACGGCCAGGCGCAGGGGCTTCTGCCGGCTGCGTTGCGCGCCGTGCTTCGGTCGGCCCGCCTTCGGCAACTTGCCGACCATCGTCAGCGCGGGTGAGGTGAACCGGCAGTCGGGGCCAACCGTCGTCTGGCTACTCCCGACGACGGTCTTGCGGTCGAGAATCTTGACCGCAACGATTGCCGTATTGCACGCCACCGCGTCTGGGATACCGAACTTCGGATTGATGACACGTCCGGACGTGGTGAACGTGAACGGCCGCCGCCTCTCCGTCCCGGGGCGGGTGGAGACGCGGAGTTTGCCGACCGGAACCGGGTTCGGGTAGGTCGTGAACGCGGCGTCTGCGCCCGTTCCGGCATCGAGTGCGCCGTGCGTCGCGACGAGGCGATAGTGGAAGAGCGCATTGGGTGCTATACCAGCCACCGTCGCCGCAACAGGAACGGCCGTCGCTGAACCCGGAATTGTGACCGGTGAGGTCTGGAGCCCGTAGGTGGACGAGAGCCCGAACTGGAAGTAGTAGGTGGTCGCGACACCTTGGGTTGTGACCAATCCGGTCAGGGTCACCTGGCTGGCCGCCAGGCCCTGAATGCCCCCCGTGACCGGTACCGGAGGCGGACTACCAGCCGTCTTGAACGATTCGAGACCGCTCGTCGAGGTACCCGCGGCATTGGTCGCAACCAGAACGTAGTAATACGTCGTTCCGGGCGTCAGGCTGCTCAGCTTGGCCTTGACTGCCACCGCCTTTGTCCCGGCGCCGGCGGAGGCAGCTGGGGTCAGGATGCCGAGCGCCGTCGTGGGACCCACATCGAAGTGATAGATCGTGCGAGTCCCGTTCGGGTTGACGGCGCCGTTCAGGACCGCAGAGGTCACGGAGATCCCGGTGACCGAGTGTGGAGTGACCACTGGTGTCGACGCTGCCATTGCTGCCGGTGCGCAGGCAAGGCAACCCAGAATCGCCGACATGGTCGCGAACTTTCTCATACGCATCCCTCCCGTGAGCGTGTTTTCACCGCTTTGATACCCAGAACGGCGCGATAGTTGCGGTGGACTTCGAGAGCCCGCAACCGCTCGCCGAGATCCCCGGCGACTCAGACAGGGTCGAGAGCTGACGCGCGCGACCGTTCTCCGGGCGGCTGGAAGCGTTCGCGACGGCGCTTGACCTCAGGTCGGATCACACACGCATCGGCGTGGTCATTGACCAGGCCCATCGCCTGCATGAAGGCGTAGACGGTGGTCGGACCGACGAACCTCCAGCCCCGGCGCTTCAGTTCCTTGGAGAGTGCTGTCGAGGCGGGCGAGGTCGAGACGGTCTGGGGCGGCGCGAGGTCCGCGGCCTTGGGCTCGTAGCTCCAGACGAACTGGGCGAGTGAGCCCTCGCTCGCGACGAGCTCCTGGGCTCTGCGGGCATTGTTGATCGCCGCCTCGATCTTTCCGCGATGCCTGACGATCCCGGCGTCGCCGAGTAGGCGAGCCACGTCCTCGTCGGTGAACTCGGCGACCCGGTCGAAGTCAAAGCCACAGAAGGCGGCACGGAAGCGCTCGCGCTTGGCGAGGATCGTGCGCCAGCTCAGTCCGGCCTGAAAGCCCTCCAAGCACAGCTTCTCGAACAGCCGGCGGTCGTCTGCGACCGGAAAGCCCCATTCGGTGTCGTGGTACTCGAGAAACTCCGGCGCTGCTCCGGCCCAGCGGCAGCGCAGCGCGCCATCAGGTCCGATCGCGGATACGTCCATCAGACGCGAGACTACTGTGATGCGAGAGTCGCCTGACGCCGCATCAGATAGCGGATCTCCGCAGGGTTGACCGCCAGGGCGATCGCGGCTTCGTACGCGCTACGTGCTTCGGCGGAACGGCCCAGACGCCGGAGCAGGTCGGCCCTGGTCGCATGCCACGCGTGGTAATCACGCAGCTCCAAGCGGTCGACCTCGGCCAGCGCCACTTGAGGACCGTCCAGCTCCGCCTGGACGACCGCTCGGTTCAGTGCCACGACCGGACCGGGATTCACGGCGAAGAGGTGGTTGTAGAGCTGGTTCAACTGTTCCCAGTCGGTGTCGCGGACGTCACCGGCGTACGTGTGCACAGCGCTGATTGCCGCCTCGAGCTGGTAGCGCCCGGGTGGTTCGCCGCTCGCGATCAGGTCGCGAACGATCGCGTGCCCTTCGTCGATCAGCGTGCGGTCCCAGCTCCCGCGGTCCTGCTCGGTGAGTGTCACCAGCTCTCCGTCAGTCGATACGCGGGAGGCCCGCCGGGCGTCCGTCATCAGCATCAATGCCAGGAGCCCGGCCACCTCGTGAGCCTGCGGCAGGAGCTCGGCCAGCAGTCGCGTCAGTCGGATCGCCTCTGCCGTCAGATCGGGGCGTACCGTGTCCTCACCGCCTGGGAGGTAGCCCTCGTTGAAGACGAGATAGAGAACTGCCAGCACGGCGTCGAGGCGCTCCGGCAGGTCAGCTTGTCCTGGGATGCGATAGGGGATATGGGCAGAGGAGATCTTGGCTTTAGCCCTTGTGATCCGCTGACCGATCGCGGCTTCGGTCTGCAGCAGGCCGCGGGCGATCTGCTCGACGGTCAGTCCGCCCACCAGCCGCAGCGTCAGTGCAACCCGAGCGTCCCGCGACAGGGCCGGGTGGCAGCACGTGAACATCAGCCGCAGCCGATCGTCGGCCAGCAGATCCGCGCCGTCGTCGTCGACCGGTTCGTCCGGGGGCGGATCCGCGGTCGCACGGGGCGGGCCGAGCAGCGCCGCCGCTGCGTACTTCTGCTCGCGGCGCGAGTCTCGGCGCACCCGGTCGATCGCCTTCCTCGAGGCTGTCGTCATCAACCAGCCGCCGGGGTTCGGCGGTGGACCGTCTCGCCAATGCTCGACCGCTGCGAGGAATGCCTCGCCGGCCGCCTCCTCGGCGATGTCAAGGCCGAAGCGGCGGGCCAGCGAGGCCACCAGCAGGGCCCACTCCCTGCGGTATACGTCCTCGATCATTACCCGAGCGCGGCTTACGAAGCCTGCGGGGGCTCCTCCATGAAGGGCCGCAGCTCCACCGGCTGTCGGCACGCGGACGCGGCTTCACGGGCCCATTCGAGGGCTGCATCCAGATCGGCTACCTGGATGACCCAGAATCCGCCGATGTACTCCTTCGTCTCCAGGTATGGACCGTCCGTGACCTGCGGCGTGCCGCCGCGCGGATCCACGGTTGTGGTGGCGGTCTGGTCGTGCAAGCCGCCGCCGAATACGAACACGCCCTCCTGGATTGCCTTCTGATTGACAGCGTCAACGTCGGCGAAGATCGGGGCCATCTCCTCCGCGGTCCGGTTTCGCGTTTCAGGCTGGTCGTATACGGCTACGAGGTACTGGGGCATGGGTGTCTCCTTGTGTTCCGGAGCGGTCCAGGTGACCGCCTTTCATCCATACCACGAGCGGGATCGCCCGGATCCGACAAGATCCAACGTCAACCTCTGAAATTTCGTCTCACGAGTCAGCGGCTGGCGATGCGGACGTCAGCCGTTTTGGCGTCGGGAACCAGGAATGCGAGCAACGCCCGTCCTTCCTCGTGCGTCTGGACGCGCTCGTCCGCGCTCAGCTCGCGATAGGTCCCGATGGTGAGCGTTGCGGTCTGTCGGTCCGCTGACTCCTGACGTCTCCACTCGCCCGCGAACACCCCGTCGGCTAGGAACGTACCCATGATGGCGCCGTTACCCGGCCGACGTGGAATCGAGAACCGGTGCGGGTTGATCCGCGCTCGGTGCTGGTAGGCGAAATGCACGTTGTCGTACTCGGGCAGAAATCGAATCGGCGCGGGCAGGTCCGGGGCGATGAGTGGAGCGTCGGGCAGGTCAAGCAGGTCGCGACCGTGCTCAGACCTGAACCGTCGCAATTGCACGCCCGACGCATCGATCACGTCTCGCAGTCGCGGCCAGCCCGACCAGGTCCGCATGTCCGCGATGCTGGCTGGGCCGAACGCGGCCAGGTAGCGCAGCAGGAACGGGACGGGCGACGGCGGCGGATCGGGAAGCTCGCTTCCGAGCCACTGCTGCACGGTCGCCCACGCCACTGGGCCGCTCTGACCCCACAGTCCGCGGGGCGTGGACTGTAAGCACCCGGTTAGAACTGCGACGGCCGACGCAGCCGCCTCAGCCACCTCGGTGCCCCAGCGGCCAACCAGCCGCTCGGCGAGTGGACCGCGCGCGAGCGGCCCATCGGCGAGAACCGTGCGTACGTCCGCGGCGAGGGCGGGTCGGTCGACATCCCGAATCGCCCGAGCCCACGGCGCCTGTCCGGACAGGTTGAGCGCGACCGCCGCGTCCGACAGGGCGCGAAGGGGGGGAAATCCTGCGCCGACACCAGATGAATGGTGGAGCGCATCGCGTGCCCACGGACGTATGCGCGCGACCTCATCAGCTTCGACAGCTGCTCGGCCGCGAAGTCCTCGAGTCGGCTCCATAACGCCACGTACGGCGCCAGCGGCGCCTGCGCCTGCAGCCCGACAAGGCGATCGATCAGCTCAGACACCGAGCCGGTGTCGCGGCTCAGCAGCTGTTGGCGAGCCAGCATCGTCCGGTTCAGCGTCCGGTCGGAGAGAACCGGTGGGCGGTGCGCGCGGGGGGCGGCGGACACGCGAGAAAAGTACGGCATCGAACGGCCGGCCCGGGAATCAGCTGGGCGCTAACAGGATGCGCCTCGAGCGCGATCCCGACAAGCACGTGGGCCAATACGATCCCTGACGCCGTTGCGCTGCTCGACGATCGAGCCGATACCGACTGAGGTGATCCTGCAAATGGGGGTGGAAATGACAACGTACTCCGGGGTTCTCGATGCCGCGTTTCCGCTGTGTCTTGGCGGCAACGTCTTTGGCTGGACGATCGACGAGCGTGATTCGTTCTCCGTCCTCGACGCCTACGCCGCGGCGGGTGGAAACTTCATCGACAGCGCTGACGCCTACTCGGTCTGGGCGGATGGGAACAGCGGCGGCGAGTCCGAAAGGATCATCGGCAACTGGATGCAGGCCCGCGGTAACCGCGATCAGATGATCGTGGCTACCAAGGTGGGGGCGCTGACCGGCGTCACCGCCGAGCAGATCCGCGCGGGCGCGCATGCGTCACTGGAGCGAATGCAGACCGATCGGATCGACCTGTACTACGCCCACCGAGATGACCCGGCGGTCCCGCTAGAGGAGACGCTCGGCGCCTTTGACCAGTTGGTCGGAGAGGGCGCGGTCCGCGAGCTCGGAGCCTCCGGCTACGGCGCCGAGCGCCTGGCGTCCGCGCTGGCGATTTCAGAACGCGACGGATTGGCCCCCTATCGCGTGCTTCAGCCTCAGTACAACCTGCTCGAGCGCGACCAGTACGAGGGCGCGCTCCAAGATGAGTGCCGGGAGGACGGGGTCGCCTGTGTGCCGTTCTACGCGCTCGCGCGTGGATTTCTCACCGGCAAGTACCAACGCGGCAGCCAGGCCCACAGCCGCCGCGGGGGTTATGCGTGGAGCGGTGAGTGGGACAACCGCACCAGCTCGGTGCTCAAGACGGCGGAGGGGGTCGCCGCCGAGCGCAACACGACGGTCGCCGCCGTCTCGCTGGCCTGGTTGCGGGCGCAGCCGACCGTATTGGCGCCGATCGCGAGCGCGCGAACACCCGAGCAGCTGGCCCAGCTCCTGCCGATGGCGCAGCTAGAACTAACTGACGACGAGCTTTGCCGCCTGACTGTGGCGGGGAGCGCCGACTAGCAAAGCAGCGGGCTGCGCGTCGAGCAGCTCGCGGGGTGGTCAGCTGTCTGCTTCGGACGTTCCGGCGACCGTCTCGGCCTCGAGGAAAGCTCGGATCCGATCGAGCGCGAGCTCGACCTGATCGCGTGAGTTCGCGTAGGAGATCCGGAGGTGGCGCTTGCCCCGTGCCCCGAACCCCTCGCCCGCTAGGAGCGCGACGCCAGCCTCCTCAAGGAGTCGTTTGGCGAGCTCCTCGGACGGGATTGTGGTGCCCGAGACGTCGGGAAACGCGTAGAACGCCCCCTGGGGTTTCCGACACGAGACGCCGGGCAGGGCCTCGAGTCCCGCGACAATCAGGTCACGACGCTGACGGAACTCCTCGACCATTTCGTCGACACTCTCCTGCGGGCCGGTGAGTGCGGCGATGCCGGCGGCCTGGACGAACCCGGGCACGCAGGAGACCGAGTTCGTAATCAAGCGCGACAACGGATCGACCAGGGCCGCCGGGACCGCCGCATACCCGCAGCGCCAACCGGTCATCGCATAGGTCTTTGACAGGCCATCGAGCAGCACACAGCGCTCGAGCATTCCCGGGACGCTGGCGATCGAGGCGGGCTCGAGGCCGTACGCGATCCGTCGGTATACCTCGTCGCTGAGCACCCAGGCAGACGTCTCGAGGATGAGCCCGGCTGCAGCACCCAGGTCGTCGTCCGAAGTGACACCGCCGGTCGGGTTGTTGGGCGAGTTGACGATCACCAACTTCGTTCGCTCGCTGAGCCGGTCGCTGAGTTCGTCGAGCGAGAAGCTGAAGTCGAGCTCGTCCCGGAGGGTCAACGGCACCGGGACGGCGCCGGCCCACCGGATCGCCGACTCGTAGATCGGAAAGCCGGGGTCTGGATAGATGACCTCGTCGCCTGGATCGCACACCGCGAGGATCGTCAAGAACAGCAGCAGCTTGGCGCCGTTCGCAATCAGCACCCGGTCGGGAACGACGTCAACCCTTCGGGTGCGGGCGAGCTCATCGGCCACGACCTCCCGAAACTCGGCGATCCCGGCGCTCGGCGTGTAGCCGGTCTCGCCGCGCTCCATCGCAGCGCTCGCGGCCTCGATCACGTGCTCCGGAGTCGGGAAGTCCGGCTGACCGATCTCAAGATGAACGACCGATCGGCCCTGTCGCTCCAACTCTCGCGCCCGGGCAAGCACGGCGAACGCAGATTCGGTTCCAAGCTGCCCAACCCTCGACGCGAGGCGCAACCCCGAGGTCGACATCATCCCGTCTCGCACGCCCGCTATTAGAGCAGTCCCGTTGTGCTGACGCTATCTACGCTCGATAATCAACGTTATGTCAACCACCATGTGCGCGCAGGGGCCTGCTGTGGTATTCGTTGACGTGCTCGGGGTCGACGCGGAAGCTGACCCGTGGTTGGCCGGCGAAGTCAGCCGGATCCTCGCCGTAGCGCTCGGCCTGGCTCATCGCCTCGGCGAGTGCATCCTCGCGCTCGTCGAGGAGCGTCGCCCGACCGCGGATCGAAACGTAGTGCAGGTAGTCGCGGTCGTCCTGGACGATCAGAGCGATCCGAGGATCGCGCCGGATATTCGCGACCCAACGGCGATCCCGGTGTCCGTTGATCCGGACATGGTCCTCGTAAAGCGTGTAGTGCGTGACGATCTGGCGAGGCGCGCCGTCGCGCCCGAGCGTCGATAACACCGCACACCTTGGCGCGGCGAGGAAATCGCGCACCGGTTCGATCAAACGCCTGCCGTCTGTCATGACGCCAAAGTGATACCGGATGGCGCCGACAATCTCCAGGCCGCACACGTAGCCGGCGCACTCAGGCTCCTGTTGAGTTCGGCTCGGATTCCTCGGGCAACCTACCACGAGCCGAGCGCCACGTTTGGGCAGGAGCTCAAGGATTCTGGCCGTTGCGACGGAGTCCGCCGCAACGACCATCTGCTCGTCGGTTATCCGAGGAACGAGTGGAAATCGCCGAGCGGCTCGGGGAGCTTCGGTGCGAACGGCTTGAAGGAGTACGGCATGTTCACGTCAAAGCCGGCTTTGCCCGCGGCGGTTTTGTCCACGAACGGGGTCAGGGCCGTGACGGCTTGGCTGATCTCCGTCCATTTGAGGGTGCGTTCGTAGCCGTTGTTGTTCGGCGGGTCGACGCTTTCGGCCTTGCCCTGAACCCCGGTCACCTTCTCGATCGGCCCGCCATCGCGTCTGGCGACTCCGGGTGCGACGACGCGCGCGAGCGTCCGGTGGTCACTCTCGATCCCCATGATCCGCGCGGCAGTGACACGAAGGTCGGAGGTGCTGAAGTTTCGCACCCCGACCAGGTACGCGGCAATGAACGCATCCTCGAGTGTGACCAGCACGTTCAGCGTGGTCTGGGCATCGGAGAACATCTTCTCTGGGTAGTAGAAGGTCGTCGCCGCCGAGGGCTTGCCGGTGACGCTCTTCTCGAGTAGATAGTGAGACATCTCCTCCTGGCGCGCGCCCTGCAGATAGCCCTGGTCGTCGGACTCAAGGCGCCGGAAGAACGGCGCGGCGTCGATGATGTTGGTGTAGGTGGTGACGGCGAGCGCTTCAGCGATCTGAGCCGCGCCGAGGATCGCAAGGTCCCCAGTCGTCGGACCGGCCGCCTTGGCGGCAGCGAGCGACGGGATCAGGGCCTGCAGCCCGCCCGCGCCGGCGATCGCGCCGGCGCCGGCGGCCGCCCCGGTGAGAAACTTCCTTCGGCTCGTGCCAAGTCCTGCGTGCCCTTCGGACATGTGCGTGGATCTCCTGTGCGAGTGGGTTGTGTTTGCTGCCACCTATACGCAGGCGGATCACAACCGGATCACTCGACGAGAGCGTCCTCCACGTCGTGCTGGGTCTCAGGGGTTGGCTCGCATGAGCGCGAACTCGGTGCCGGAGCCGTCGGCGGTGTACGACATGGCCGTCGACACCGCCGAGAACATCCTCGGACTCCCGCGAGGCGCCCTCCGCAGTGGGCGGCAACCGTTGCTCACGCTTCCGCTGCCGAAACGGAACGCATCGGCAAGCAGCAGCGGCCGCGAGAGGTCTCCGGCCTGAACGGTCGGTTCAGGTGACGGGCGGTGGGTTTCCTTCGGCGCTGGCTGGGAGCGCCGGATCCCATCCGCACACCGCGCAGGCGTGTCGGAACGCCGAGCGACAGAACTCAAGCACGGCTTCGTGCGGGTCCAGGCTGTCGCAAACGTCGTCCCAGTCAAGGACATATTCGCCCAGCGACGCGTCCCACCTCGCGGCTGCGGGAGATAATGCCGCCTGCCCGAACCCCTCCGGCGCGGGGTGGGCGTACGCGTAGAACGCCGCCCTCTCGTAGCGTGGATCCCCCGGCCACCAGCCGATCGCAACTTCCTGCGCATCCATCGCGTTGCGCATGATGAAGTCGTCTGATGGCGGCTCGGCGGGTCGGCCAGAGAACAGGTTCACGGCCAGATCGAACGATCCCCACCAGGCGTTCACCGGCGTCGACCGTCCGCGGTACGGGGCACGGAACTCGGCGAGCGCGAGCGCCGCATGCGTCGCGGCGTTGAAGTACGCGGCGACCTGGACGGGGTCGTACCGCGCGTGTTCCTCGTCTTCGTCGAGCGGCGCCGTCCATGACACCTCCTGTGGCGTCATGTTGATCTCGACGGCGCCCGCGCAGCGACCGACCGCCGCGAGCACCTCCCTCGTGACCTCGCCAACCGCTCGATCCGGAGCCAGCGGGACACGTTCTAGGTAACCGCCGCTGTTCTCGACCACCGCCTCGTGAGTGCGCAGATCGAGCGCGACCACGAGCGCTCCCGAACCGTCCGGCGCCGGCAACGGTGCCGTCTCCCAACCGCGCGCGGTCAGGCGCAACGCCGTGTGCTGTAGTTGCGGCTCGGGCGGGGCGAGCGCCACCGCGAGCTTGCCAAGCACCTGGGTGTGGGCGTGCAGCGTGTCGCAGGTCTCGCGCCATTGCTCGTACGGGAGCGCGGGCCAGTCAACGGGCATACCCCGCACGCTATCGGTTATCGGGCGCCGCAGGTTCCTCTCGCAGGGCGGTGGCGCCCAGGTCGTTCAGAATTGACCGATGCAGACAAGCGTCGAGTGGAAGACGCCTTCGGGCTACGCGGTTTCGACGGACCCGGGTCGGCTGGATCTGGACATCATCCACGGATTCCTCGAGACCGCCTACTGGTCACCGGGCATCCCCCGAGCCACGCTCGAGCGAGCGATCGCCAACTCCCTGCCATTCGGCCTATATGAACCGTCGGAACGACAAATCGGCTTTGCGCGCGTCGTGACCGACTACGCCCAGTACGCCTACCTCGGCGATGTCTTCATCACGCCCGACCATCGCGGAAGAGGGCTTGGCAAGTTCCTCGTCTCGTCCGTCCTCGCCCACCCGCAACTCCAGGGACTGCGCCGCTGGGCGTTGGCTACCGCCGATGCGCACGGCCTATACCGACAGTTTGGCTTTCGCCCTCCGGACCACCCCGAGATCCACATGTTCATCGAACGATCCGCGCGTCAGCTCTGGGCGGACGATCCAAGCGAGTAGCGGAAAATGCGCGGCGTAGCTCAAAGGACGCGCTGGAGGACGAGCATGTTCCGACTCGAGACCAGATCAGCCATGGCCTCCCCCAAGCCCTCAATCAGTCGCTCCGCCTGTTCCTGCCAGCGCTGGACGTCGACGATCTCCGCGATCAGCACGTAATCCGCGGATTCAGTCGCCTGTCCGGGCACGTCCATCGGTCGCGTAAGTCGCCATTCCGGCACCGTGTCAAGCGAGCCGCGGACGATCTCCTGATCGTTGGCCATCAGACGCTCAAAATCCTCTGCCAGCTCCGGTGAGCGTAAGGAAAACCACATGAGTAGAGTCGCGGTGGTTGTCATCGACAGAGCGTAATGTAACCAAAGTTCCGGCGTCAACCACGCTTGACGGCCTGAAGCGTGTAGGTGTGAGGTAAGCGCCACGGACGGTCGGTCAGACGCCACTCGTCGCGCTCGACCCGAGTCATCTGTCCGGGAAGGGCCTCCCAGGGGACGCTGTCGTGCTCGACGAGCATCGTGAGCTCCATCCCCGCCGCCAACAGCGCCGTCACGATCTCGCCGATGCCGTGATTCCACTCGTGTGTGACGGTATGAGTGAATCTTGATTCCGTCTCCACGTAGGTGCCCGGATCGTCGAAAACCATTGGCTGTCCGCGCTCGAAATATGGATATTCGGCGACCAGCAGGCCATCCGCTCGCCGATCCTCCAGCGTCCACAACATCGGGTGGCCTTCGCGCAGGAACAGCCGCCCGCCGGGCACAAGCAGATCTGTCACGACGTTCGCCCATCTGTCAACCGAGGGCAACCAACAGAGTGCCCCGATACCCGTGAACACGAAATCGAAGGCCTCCTTGCCAAGAACGGCTGCGGCCTGGTACAGCTCCGCCTCGACAAACTCCACGTGCGGTCCGGCCCGGTCGGAAAGGAGTCGGGCCTGCTCCAGAGATGCGGGAGAAAAGTCCAACCCCGTCATCCGGGCTCCCAGACGTGCGAGCGAGATCGTGTCCGTGCCAATGTGGCACTGCAAGTGGACTCCCTGAAGGCCCCCGATGTCGCCGAGCCGCGGAAGGTCGAAGCGAACGACGTGGCTAAGGAATGTCGGATCCTCGATGAATCGGCCCACCGCGTAGCCTCGAGAAGCTGCGTGGGCGGATGCCCGCTCATCCCAGTTAGCTTGGTTGAGCTCCAAGTATCGATCCATTAAGCCAACCCTACCGGGACACCTCAGCCTTGATGTTTATCGGTGGTCACTCGCGGCTGATGGTCCTCTAGGCGCCACGCCCGAAGTAGCTCACGTCGTCCGGGTTAATCAGGTCCGGCGCTGTCCAGCCGTCGAGGTCGTAGTCCGCCATGCATTGCTCCGCGAACCCTTTGTATTGCTCGACCTGGCCGCCGGCCATCGCTGAAAACAGCACCTCCATCCTGATGTTCTCGCTGTTGCCGCTGTAGTTGCGCTCATACAGTTCATGGCGGCCGCCAAACTCGCTTCCGACTGCGTCCCATAGGAGCTTCATCAGCTTCACACGCTCGACCGCTTCGATGCCGTTCGATCCCCGAACGTACCGGTCAAGGTACTTCCGGATATCTGGATTCTGGAGGTCCCTCGCGTTGGAGTTGGTGTAGATCAGGCCGCTTGACACGGTCTGCTGGATGATCTCCTTGACGCGGGGATAGCCGATGGTCGAGAACACACGGTAGGCCATCGCGTAGTCCATATTCGGGAGGACGGCTCCCGACTTCCACGGCTGTGGCTCTCGGGCCATCGCGCTGGCGAGTCCCCACATCAGGTTGCGCCAAGCGAGCACCTCGCCGACCTGCGCCTGCACGCCGCGGAAGTCCTTGGTTCCGGTGGTCTCAACCGCCTTGAGCAACAAACCACCGAGGAAATCGAGCTTCACAGCGAGGCGGATGCATCCGTGAAAGCAGAATCGCGGGATGAACCCGGTGAATGGAAAGAAGTTGTTCGCTTTCTCGATGTCGCCGTAGACGAAGACGTTCTCCCACGGCACCAATACCTTGTCGAAGATGAAGATGGCGTCGTTCTCGTCGAACCGGCTCGAGAGCGGATAGTCAAACGGACTGCCGATCACCTCGGCAGCCATCTCGTAGGACGCGCGGCAGATGAGCTTCACGCCCGGTGTATCCATCGCGACCGCGCATATGATCGCGAATTGCTTCTGCTGCACCGGCACCGGACCGTAGTGGGCAATGAAGTTGAAGTGGGTAAGCGCCGAGGCGGTGGCGACGACTTTTGCCCCACTGACGACGATGCCGTCGTCCCGCTCGTCTTCGACGTGCATGAACACATCCCCGGCTTCCTCGAGCGACCGGTTGCGATCCACGGGCGGATGGATGATCGCGTGGTTCCAGTAGAGCACTCGCTCCTGTGCTTCGCGGTACCAACGCTTAGCGTTCTCCTGATAAGGCTCGTAGAAGTCTGAATTTGCGCCGAGCGTCGCCAGGAACGCCGCCTTGTAATCGGGACTACGCCCGAGCCAGCCGTAGCTCAACCTCGCCCACGCAGCGATCGCTCCGAGATCCTCGACGCAATCCGCTGCGCTGCGCGGGAACCGGAAGAACTTATGAGTCCGGCCGCCGCTGCCGGTGTCGGTCTCGGTCGTCAGCACCTCTCGATTGCGATCGTCGTGTAGGGCGTCGTACAGTCGCGCGATCGAGCGGGCGCTGTTACGAAATGCCGGGTGAGCCGTGACATCCTTGACGCGCTCGCCATAGACGTACACCTCCCTACCGTCGCGCAGGCTCTCAAGATACTCGTCGCCCGTGAGTGGCCGAGACGTCCTCGTCGTGCTGTCAGGCATCGACACGCTCCTTCCTCCTCGCCTTGCCGGTTGCGCTGAGTGAACCCTGACAGGCAGCCTGGGAATCCTCAAGCTGTGGCGGATGCGGAGTCAGCGACAATTGGCCAATGCTCGAGCCGCTCGACGACCAGGTTGATCACCTGCGCGGTGACGCGAGCGCCCCGGTGATTCTCGAGTACGGCGACTACGAATGTCCGTACTCGCGCCGAGCCTTCCAGGCGATCGAACAAGTCGAGCGGGAGCTCTCTGGCGGCGTGCGCTTCGCGTTCCGCCACTTCCCGCTCACGGAGATACACCCACATGCGCTCGCTGCCTCGGCGGCGGTCGAAGCGGCAGCGCGGCAAGGACGCTTCTGGGAGATGCATGCGCTGCTGTTCCATCGCCAGAAGGCACTTGCAGACGAAGCCCTGCGTACATATGCGAATGAGCTAGGCCTCGACGTCGCACGCTTCGACCAGGACCGCGCAGGCGATGACATCGCCGCCCGTATCGCCCGTGACATCGCCAGTGGCGAAGCCACGGGAGTGATTATCGGCACCCCGACGCTCTTCATCAACGGCGCCTTGCATGAAGGCGGGCACGACACGGCGGCGCTGCTTGACGCGGTCGCCAGATGAAGCTGCTTCGCCGCTACACGAGCACTGCTCAGCGGACGAAGATCGCCTGCTCGAGGCTGTAGGTTCCTGCCGGCAGATTGTCTCGCAGTGGCATCTCGGCAAACCCGTTGCCCCTCGGCTTGAGAATCCAGAATCGGGCGCTGGATTCCGTACCTACGATGACATCTCCCGCATATCCGGCGAGCGAGGCCGCCGGCGCCATGTACGTGTGGCCCGTGGTGTCGTCGCTGACGTAGAGGCCTGGAACGGCACCGCTGGATTTCGAGGTCGGCCTGGAGAGCTTCGGGATCGGCGCGATCGGGTTCGGCCCTTGGCGGAAGGTCGCGATGGTGCGCGTCCTACGGCTGGGGTCGACCGCGACGACCGCGCCCCCGCTCGCACCGGCATCGACAGTGAGAAGCGCGTCCCCGGCTACCGAACCGAACAGACGTGGTGCGATCACGAGCTCGTCTGCTCCCCCCGGCCCTGCGTAGCTACCAATCTGCTGCACGGCTCCCTGAGGATCGATTGCGTACACCACCCCGCCTGCCGGTTCCGCGGCTCCCGAACGCCCGGTAGCCGCAAGCAGCCGGTAGCCGAAACGGCCGACGGTGTCGAATGCCAAGGCCCCGTCCGCAGCAGGCGGGTAGGGCGCTGGAAGCGTCGCGAACACGGTCACGCTCGAGCCGTCTGGGCTGATCTCATAAATCTTGTTGTCGGGCGAGTGACAGAAGATCACGCCGGGCGGAAACCCTCGCCTGCCGGGCGAGAGGACGCAGCGGGTCTCTTCGACCAGCTGTGGCATCGTCGCGAACTGATGAAGCGGCCGCCCGGCCGGTGGCGCTGCCCAGACCGTGTTCGTGGTGTTCTGGACGTAGAGGAACTGCCGGCCGGTCCAGACGAGGCTGTCCAACTTCTGCGCCGTCCTAGCGATCACGTGGAATCGCAGCGCCGGCGTTAGCGAGGCACGACCCGACGCCGCAGCTCCGAACGCGCCGACCATGATCGCGACGGCTCCGACCAGCATGCAGGTTTCGCGGATTCGCCTCACTCTGCTCCAGTCCTGAGAGCGCTTAGAAGCAGTTCATCACGTCTTGCATCTGCCGTGGAAGAACTCTTCATAAACGAAGCTGGCAGGCTTACGGCGCTCGACGGCACGCGATGCGGAGCCTGGCGGCCTCGATCTACAAACCGCGGTGTGAACGAATATGGCGATACCGAAACTGGTGATCTTCGATTGCGACGGGGTGCTGGTCGACAGCGAACCGATCGCCGTGCGCATCGATCTGCTTGTGCTCGAGCGGGTCGGCCTGAAGCTGTCCGAGGCTGAGGTCATCGATCGGTTCGTCGGACGGTCGCCGGCTGTGATGCGCCAGGCGATTGAGCATCACCTCGGCCACCCTCTGGAGCCCGAGGTTCAGGACGAGTTCGAGCAGTTGTACATCGACGCTTTTTCAGCAGAACTCCGCGCGGTCGATGGGGTCCAGGCGGCTCTATCCGAAATCCGTCAGGTGACCTGTGTCGCGTCGAGCAGCGAGCCTCCGAGCCTGGAGCGCAAGCTCAGACTTGTCGGACTCTACGAACGTTTCGCAGGCCGGATCTTCAGCGCTACCGAGGTCCCGAACGGTAAGCCCGCTCCGGACCTCTTTCTTTACGCAGCCGACCGGATGGGCGTTTCGCCCGGGCTGTGTGTCGTCGTTGAGGACAGCCAATATGGCGTGCTGGCGGCGCGTGCTGCTGGCATGCACGCGTTCGCCTACGCAAGCGGTTACGTCGATCCCGCTTTGCTGGTCGGGCCCGGCACGACCGTCTTCACGGACATGAGAGAGCTCCCTCGCCTCCTCCTCGCCGGACCCCCGGCGTGAGAATCTCGCCCGGCGACTGGACGTCAAAAGTCCTGATCGCCCAGGTCGACGTGCCCGTTTGCCGCGAGCCAGCCAAGGGCATCGTGAAGCGCGTCGAGAGAGCTGTACCGCGGCTGGTAGCCGAGGACCTTGCGGGCGCGGTCGATGCTCGCTGCGATGCTGCGGGTGACGTGCTCGCGCGTGGCCTCGGCGTGCTCGGCCCCAACCCGGCGCTCAAACTCCGCCCACTCGACGAATTCCATCGCGGCCTCACGCCCGAACCAGCCCGCCACGCCGGCGGCCAGCCCGCGCAAGGTCATCGCCTGTTCGGACACCACATGAAAGCTCGATCCGATGGCCGCAGGTCGAGCCAGTGCACGCTCAAAGGCCTGCGCGACGTCGTCCGCGTGGACGTGGTGCAGGACGCCGAGCCCCTGGTCAGGCAGAGCAAGCGGTTCGCCGCCCGCCAAGCGCCGCCAGACGTCGAGATCGAGATTGCCGGCCGGCGTGATCGACGGCCACGGGCCGCTGATGTGTCCGGGATGCAGCACGACACTCGGCACTCCCCCGGCAAGCGCTTCGCGGTGCAGCAGACGCTCGATCGCCATCTTGCCGGTGCCATATGCGCCGTAGGCGGTTCGCGGCTCATCCTCGGTGACCGGCACTCGTGCCACCGGACCGTGGACCCAGATGGTGCCGCAATGCACGAGCAATGGGCGCCCTGGACGCAAAGCGTCCACAAGCTGTTCTGCCGACTCGGGCGTGAAACAGAGCATGTCGACGACGGCGTCCGGCGCCAGCGCCGCGATCCGCTCACCGAACACCCCAGCTGTGTCCTCGGCCTCGCGGTCTGCGGCAACCAACTGGACGGAGCGCCACTCGGCTCCCGACACGTAGGGATCGCGCACACCACGGCTGAGCGCGACGACCTCATGCCCCCGCCGGACAAGACGCGGAACCAGGTACGTCCCGATGTGGCCGGTGGCACCGATGATGACAATGCGGCCGATGCCCCGACCCTACAAGATCGCGAGCCCCTCGGGCCGAGCCCGCTAGACCTCCCGGCGTTCTACATGCGCAGGTATGAGGCCCCATTGAGGTCGAGAACCGCGCCGCTGGCGATCGTCGCATCCGATGAGGCAAGGAAAACGACGGCCGCGGCCACCTCCTCGGGCGTCGCGATTCGCCCGAGCGGGCTCTCGGCTCGGCGTTTCGCTCCACCTTCCCCAGCTAGCTGGTACGCGGCCATGTCGGTGGCGACAAACCCAGGTGCGATTGCAGTGACCGCGATGTTATGTCCACCGAGGGCTCGTGCGAGAGACTGACCGAACGCGATGATGCCGGCCTTGCTCGCACCATAGGCTGGATGCCTTGGCTCGCCGCGAAATGCTCCGCGAGACGCGATGTTGACGATCTTGCCCTCGCGGCTGTGGATCATGTGCTGCGCTGCGCACCAGGTGACGTTCGCGGCGCCGACGAGGTTCACTCCGAGCGTGCGTTGCCAAGCACGCTGCCACTCGTCGTAGGTCGTATCGGTGATCGGGTGGGGTTCGAACACGCCGGCGTTGTTCACGAGCACGTCAATCCCGCCGAGACCTGCGGCGGCGGAGTCGACCATTTCACGCACCGCGTCGGGGTCGGCGAGGTCCGCTCCGACGACCACATGCCCGGTTCCGGCGAGCGAACCCGCAACGTCTTCGGCGAGGCTCCGGTTGCTGCCATAGTGGACGGCGACACGGTCGCCGATCGCGGCGAACGCTCGGGCGACGGCGGCACCGATGCCGCGCGAGCCTCCTGTCACCAGTACCGCGCGGCTGCAATTTGCGTCGGGCATCAGACGATAACTATGCCCGGCGGCGCTTGCCCCGTCTATGGACGAGCACTCGCAAGTATGCTGGCAGTGTGGATTTAGGCGAGCCTAGTTCGTATCTGGCGCTCGATCGCGGCACACCGGTGTACAGCGCCGACGGCGACCAGCTCGGCAAGGTTGCACACGTTCTCGCGGACGAAGGCGAGGACGTGTTCGACGGCATCGTGATCGATGAGTTCGTATTCGGCACCGAGCATCGCTTCGTCGACGCCGACGAGGTCCAGGAGATCTTCGATCACGGGGTGCTGTTGAAGCTCGACCGCGCCCAGTGCGAGCACCTGCCAAAGCCGTCCGCGAATCCTGCGGTGATGCATGATGACCCGGCGGAGTCCCGGTCCGAGATCCGTCACGAGAAGCTGAGGCGCGCCTGGGACATGATCACGGGCAAGTACTGAAGTCGCGCTACCCATTCGGGATCGTCGCTGAAGCCACCGATGACGCGATGATCGGCGATGACAGGCGATGAGCCGAGCGATCGAACGTGGCACCGCCGGCCTGCTGCCATATGCAGCGATCGGTCGTGGCCCGCCGCTGATCGTAATCGCTGGACTGTCGCCGACGACCGGCGCCAACGGCGATCGGATGGTTCGAATGACGCTCGCCCCATTCGTCCGCTTGGCTGACCGTTACCGGGTGGCGATGTTCAACCGCCGCCCGCATCTTCCCCGAGGGATGACATTCGCCGAGATCGCCACCGAGCACGCGGACGCGATCCGCTCGACGTTCGGCGGCTGCGCCGATGTCCTCGGCGTCTCGACTGGCGGCTCGATCGCACAGCAGCTTGCCGCAGATCATCCCGACGCCGCGCATCGGCTTGTATTGGCGAGTACCGGCTGCCGACTCGAGGGCGCTACCAAGGTGTTGCAGCGCAGGGTCGCGGCGCGCATCAGGGCGGGCGCGCCGCGCCGAGCGATGGCTGTGCTCGCGGCCGAGCTGGTGCCGCCATGGCGCGGACGGATCCCGGTGGCGCTGGCGGCGCTCGCGTACGGGCCGCACGTCCTCGATCATCCCTACGACCTCGACGACATGGCGACCACGATCGAGGCCGAGGACACGTTCGATCTCGCCAAGTGCCCCACGATCCGCGCCCCCACGCTGATCCTCGCTGGGGCCAACGACCGCTTCTACCCACAGGGGCTGTTGCAGGAGACCGCAGCACTGATCCCCGGCTCGGAACTGATTCTGCTGCGCGGCCGCGGCCACATCACGGCGCTATCTGACAAGCGCTTCGGAGCTGCGCTCGAGCGCTTCCTCATCTGATTCACCGACGTGGAAAGGCGGCCCCGCCTGATCGGCTCTCGGTGGTTTGGGCGCTACACGAACTGCCGCGGGTCGTCTGTCTGGACGATTTCGGTACCCAGGGGCATCAGCGAGACGGGAATCAGCTTGAAGTTCGCCAGCCCGAGTGGAATGCCGATGATCGTCAGACATAACGCGATGCCCGTGAACAGATGTACGAGCGCCAGCTCCCATCCGAACAGGATGATCCAGATGACATTGCCGATCATCGAGGGGGCGCCGGCACCGGGCTGGCGCACGATCCGGCGGCCGAAGGGCCAGAGCGCGAAGCCGGCAATCCTGAAACACGCAAACCCAAACGGGATCGTGATGATCAGAATAAACGCCAGGATCCCGAAGAACGCGTACATCAGCGCGAGCCAGAATCCAGCCAAGACGAACCAGATCAGATTGAGGATGAAACGCAAAGCGCTCCTGTGATCGCGGCCCGCAGTCGGGTCAGCTTAGCGGCGATGCCGGCGCGCTAGAGCGTGTTGCGGGCTGAGTCCCGGCGTCTCGCGCCTCGCTCGCCGGGTGCTCGACGAGCGCCACGACTCGGCTGGCCATGAACCTGGCCGTTCGCACGGGCTCGCCCGTACGCGTTACCTCGACGACTTCGACCACACTGCGACCGGTCGTGATGTCGACCCGGCGACCGGCCCGGGTGGCGACGATCTCGTACGTGCGAGAGCCGTCGTCCGCCGCCACGACGATTTCCACGCGGTCACCTTTCACAGTAGGAGCGTACTTCGGCTGCGCTCACTGCCGTCCCACTCGTCGATCGACGCCGACGGTCCGCTCGGCTGGAGCATCCGGTGCAGGGTTGATTCTCTGTCGGTCACCTCGGTGTCTACGATCCTCCCGATGAGCGACCCGAACGACGCGCTCCCGGAACTCCGCGCCTCCGACGCTGAGCGCGAGCGGGCCGCCGACGTGTTGCGGGTTGCCGCCTCCGACGGACGGTTGAACGTCGACGAACTCGAGGACAGGCTGGGCTCGGTCTACAACACGCGTACCCGTGCGGAGCTGGATCGGCTAATCGCCGACGTCAACCCCGATCGGCTTCGACACGGACAGGCCAATGCCGACCCAGGCGGGCGAGGCGGCCTCACCGTCGACGAAGGTGCCGGCGGCGACCGCTGGGTGATCTCGATCATGAGTGGACACGAGCGTCGCGGTCGGTGGCGAATTGGCCGCCGTTGCACCGTGCTCAACCTCATGGGCGGGAGCGAGATTGACCTCAACGACGCCGAGCTGGCCGGCCCGGTGACTCAGCTCAACGTCTACTCGATCATGGGCGGCGGCGAGGTACGAGTTCCGCACGGTGTCGAAGTGCAGGTGACGAACTTCGCGCTGATGGGCGGCAATGGTGTGAAGCTCGGCGATGAGATGACGCCGGCCGGCGGTCCGATCATTCGACTCCGGCTGGTATCGATCATGGGCGGCACCGGCGTCCTGCGAGGTCGCAAGCGCCCCAAGGGCGGACGCCCTCGGCAGGAGGACCTAGGTGAGGGCGAGCGACAGGAGGGGCTCAACGCCTGACTTGCGGGAGGCTCCGTGCCGGAGAGTGACGGCGGGTTGTTCTACACCTTGGCCATGCGTTACGAATCCTACCCGCTCGAGTTGACCATTCGGTCGCGATGATGCTGGAGTGTCGACGCTGAAGGATGCGAATCTCGCTCTCAAGCTCGTCCTCGAGCTGGTCGCCGTCGCGGCGCTTGCGTACTGGGGCTCCCGACTTGACAGAGTGCTCGTCTCGGTGCTCGTCGGTATCGGTGCGCCCGTGACGGTCGTGGTGCTGTGGGGATTGTTTGCCGCCCCAAGATCCAGTCGTCGACTTCCGAGCCGGTTACGGGTCCCGTTCGAACTGGGCGTCTTCGCGCTTGCGGCCGGAGCTCTCGTCGCGGTTGGCTGGACCCTGATTGCGATCGCATTTGCCGCTGTCGTGGCCGTCAATGCAGTCCTCCTGGTGCTGCTGGATCAGACGGATCTGTAGCGAGCGGCGACCCCCACCCTGCTCAGGGCGCGATCGTGTCAGCAGGCTGATCGGGCCCGCCGTCGGCCGGGACCGCGCGGAGGCCCCCGATGCCCTCGGCCTCGGCGAGTCCTTGGCCGATCCGGCGGGCAAGCCTGGGAAACGCGATCGTGATCGCGATCCCGAGCACAGCCCAGCCGCCCATTATGTATGGCAGCACGTCATACGGGTATGGGGGCGTGGGATGTACCTGCCTATAAAACGTGTACACGATCGCCGCAGTGGCCAGGATCAGCACGATCACGCGCCAACGCGGCTCACGCCGCTCGAGATGCAAGAACTTGGCGGCGCCGAACTGGATCACGAAGTAGGCGATCAGCATCGACAGCACCCCGGCCGTGCCGGGATAGAAGAACGCGTTCACGTCGCTCGTACCCTGCAGGCGCTGGTATACGGTCAACGCCACACCGAAGCTCATGACCACCGCCAGCGCGGTTGCGGGCGCGCCGGTCTTTGACGACGCGTCGCCGAGCCGGCGGGTAACAAACCCGTCCCGACCGAGCGCGAACAGAATGCGCGAAGCCCCGGCTGCACAACCAAGGCACGAGGCGAAGGCGCTCAGCGTGGCGCCGAAATTGATCGCGTCCCGCATTCCGCTGCCCACGTACACGTGCGCCAGGTCGGCCACGGGCGCGCTCGATGTCGAGAACGCTTTGATGCCCGCCGGGCCGATACCGAAACCGAGCGATTGGGCCAGCATCACGATCGTGTAGAAGACGCCGCAGAAGGCGACGGCGACCGCGATCGCGAGCGGGATGTTGCGGCGTGGGTTGTTGGTCTCCTCTCCGAGGGCGGCGGCGCCCTCAAAGCCGCCGAACGACAGCAATCCAAACACCGACGCGAACGCGACCGCTCCGACCGTCGTTCCGGCGGCCGGCACGAACGGCTTGAGCGTGAAGCTCTGATGGTTCGGTGCCGTGCCCCCGATCACCTTCCAGAAGATGACCACGACCACGATCGTGATCAGGGTCACCGAGATGCCCTCAAAGGTGAGCAGCGCCCTCCCTACCACCTTGACGTCGCCATAGGCAAACAGCCACACGAGCCCGGCGGCGACGAGCGAGAGCAGGATCCACGGTGGGTTGCTCCAGATGCCGGCCCCGGACAGAAACGAGGTGGCGAACAGGCCCACCTCGGCGATGTTGGCCGCGATGAACAGGCTGTAGGTCGCGAGCAACGCCCAGCCTGCGAAGAATCCCGCCCGCGGGCCGAGCGTCGCGCCAGCGAGTGCGTACGTGGAGCCGGCGTGGTTGAAGAACGTCGTCAAGCGAACGAACGAATACGCGATCAACCCGACCGCGATCCCGGCGAAGAGGAACGCGAGCGGCACGGCACGACCCACCAGACCAGCCGGCGCGGTCCCGTTCAGCGCCATCGCGGCGGTCGGGGCCATGATCCCGATCGAGATCGCGATCGCCTCCCCGAACCGCAGCTGTCGCCTGAGCGAACCGCGTGAGCGAGCCTCTGCGGTCGTTTCGGCTTGTACGGTCATCGCGCCCCTCCCTCGAATACCGATAGCGGAATCGAGCAGCCGACCACCCAGTTGGGCGCATCGACGACCTCGTGAATGCGCAGGTCACAGGCGACGCTGGCGAGCGCATAAGCCTCTTCGCGGTCCAGCCCATGTGCATCGCCGAGCCATGTGACCGTCGCCCGAACGGCGTCCCTGGTCGCCTCCATCAGGTCGGGACCCACGCCCATGCAGATGTGATGCGGAGAATCCACCGGCGCGGCCACGGGGCCGGCCGGGAGGTCGGCCGCCGGCGCGCGCAGCCGCAGGTCGTCGCGGACCGACAGGCGAACTACGACCTGCATCGCCGTCTCGATTGCGGTACCGCAGACCTCGCCGTCCCCTTGGGCCGCGTGCGTGTCGCCGAGTGAGAACAGCGCGCCTTCGACCCCGATCGGCACGTACAGGGTCGTCCCCTCGGTCAGGTGTTTCACGTCGAGGTTTCCGCCGAAACGCGAAGGCGGGACGATCGAGTGCGCGCCGGGCTCCGGCAGTGCCACGCCGAGCGTGCCGGGGAACGGGCGGAACGGCAGCGTGATCCGCTCGGAGAAACGGACGCGCTCGCCTTCCACCTGGGAGATCCGCAACCACGGGTCCGGGAACTCGTCGGCAAGTAGCCCGAAGCCGGGGATGATCGCCGTCCAGCCCCACCCGTTGGGTTGGAACTCGAGCAACTCGACCGCGAGCACGGCACCGGGCTTGGCGCCCTTGACGAATACCGGCCCGCACACCGGGTTCACGCGTGAGAAGTCGAGCTTGGCCACGTCGCCTGCATCGGACTGCTCGCCGATCTGTTCATCGGACGCGTCACGTACATGCAGCATGACGGTGTCGCCGGAGGCGATCTCGAGTACCGGTGCGAGCGAGTTGTCCCAGGCGCGGTGGAGCGCGTCTCCCCTGAGGTCGTGAACCGTCCGCGTTGACGCTCCGGATGCAGCCGTCGGCACCGCCGGCTTGGTCTCTCCCATCGGACATCCCTCCTCGCTCGCGCGGTGTCACAAACCAACCGACATCGACCTGACCTTGACCTAAATTCCGGGTAATCCTAACCCGAAGGTGAGGGAGATATGTAGTTCTCTTCCTAGCCGCTGCTGGTCGGGGTCCCGTTGCCGACGCCGATCGAGAAGATGTGCATCGCATTGATGCCGTTGCCGACGCCGCTGCCGACGGTCGGCAGCGTCACCGAAGCGACGGTCTTGTTCGGGTCGAGCGGGACGGATGCGAAGTACACGCTCACCGGATGCAGCGTCTGGGTACTGCTCGCGAAATTCCAGGTGGTTGTCGTCGTGGCGATCTGATCGCCACTGACGGGAGCGTCGTTGTACCAGTCGGCCATCGAGATGCTGTACGACTGGGTGCTGCCGTCGGTGTACGTGATCGTGCCGCTTCCGGTCGCAGCCCCGAAGCCGGCGGACCCGAGGAAGCCGAGCTCGTTGCCCGACCCCGACAAGTCGATGATCTGCCCGTCGGCAATCACATTGTCCGGACTGCCGACGGGGCTCGGCCAGGTGAACGGCACCCCCCCGATCGTCGCCTGACCGCCGGCCGTCAGCGGCGTCGGGGTCCCGGCGGCAAGCGCTTCGGCGGAGAAGCTGTCCCCGGTTCCGTCGAAGTCGGCAGCGGCGGGGTTCGAGTTGTCGCTGATTCCGGCATTGTCGTATGCCGCCGCGAGCGAGGGGAATGGCGCGCCCGTGGTCGCGGTTCCGTTTCCGATCGCCATCGCGAAGATGTGCATCGCGGTGGTCCCGCCCGCAAGGTTCAGGATCGGCAAGGTGACCGACTCCACCGTCTTGTTCTGCTCGAGCGGCACCGACGCGAAGTAGATGCTCACCGGGTGTGATCCGATCGAGTTCTGTTGGAAGTTCCAGCTCGACGTGGTGGTGGCGAGCTGGTCGCCGACGGCGGCAGCGTTGGAGAACCAGTCGGCCATGTTGAGGTTGACTGATTTGCTCGAACCGTCCGTGTAGTTGACGGTGACGGTTCCGCTGGCGGTGCCGTTCTGGCTCGACCCGAGGAAGCCGAGATCGCTTCCGCGACCCGACAGGTCAACCGTCTGACCGGATGTGACCACGTTGTCGCGCGTCCCGGCCGCCACGTTCGGCCATGTGAAAGTCGTCTGCGCGATCGTGACCTTGGCGCCCGGCGTCAGCGCGTTCGGCGCCCCCGCCGCCAGTGCCTGCGCCGAGAAGCTGTCGCCGACGTCGTCGTAGTTGGCGGCGGCCTCGTTGGAGTTATCGCTGATCCCGATGTTGTTGAACGCCTTCTTCATCGAGGCGAACGGCACGACGGTCGTCGTCGTTCCCTGGACGAGTGATGTCCCTCCCGGTGATCCGCTCGCGGTGACCTGGCCTGTGAGCGTGCTCGTGCCCGGCTTCGCGCCGGCACGCGGTGTCACCTGGAACTGCTCGGTCACCGTCTTGCCTGCCCCGACCGTCACCGGAGCGGGGATGCTGGCGGTCCAGCCGGACGGGACGCCCAGCTCAAATTGAGCGTCGTGCAGCGCGAAGTCGCCGTTGTTGAAGAGCGTCACGCTGACGGTGCCGGTGCCGCCGGCGTTGATCGTGGTCGGGGCAGAGACGGTGAGGTAGCGGGCTCCCACGGTCCGCGTGACGACGAAGTCGCCTTGCAACGGCAGGTCGTTGAGCGCCGAGGAATCACCGACGGACACCTCGAAGCGGCCGTCGGGCACGACCCAGCCATTGGCCGTTTCGTTGAAGTAAGACAGGTCGTGGCCGGTGAGCGTGAAGGTGACTGTCTTCGACTCTCCGGGGGCGAGGTTGACGCGGTCAAAGCCCTTGAGCTGCCGTGGCGGCTCAGCCGCTACCGCCGGGTCGCCGAGATACAGCTGAGCGACGTCGGCGCCGGCAACCTTGCCTGTGTTGGTGACCGTTGCCGAGACGGTGACCTCCGGCGTGGACTGACCGTTGCACTTGCAGCTCGTCGCCCCCGGATTCGAGGCCGTGTTCGTGACCGCACCCGACTTGATCTGCAGGTGGCTGTACTTGAAGGTTGTGTAGGAGAGACCGAATCCAAACGGGAACAGCGGCGTCTCGTTGGTCGCGTCGTAGTGGCGGTAGCCGACGTCGATCCCCTCCGAGTAGTCGACCTGGCCGTTGACGCCGGGGAACTGCTGCGGCGTCGAAGCGGGCACCTGAGTGAGATCTGCGGGGAACGTGACCGGCAGGTGCCCACTCGGATCGGTGTTGCCGAACAGCACCGATGCGAGCGCGGTGCCGTTGCTTTCGCCGGGGTACCAGGAGTCGACGACCGACGCGACCTGTTTCAGCCACGGCATCCCCACGGGAGCGCCCGCGTCGACCACGACGACGGTGTGGGGATTGATGGCGGCGACAGCGGAGATCAGTTCGTCCTGCGCCGATGGGAGGTTCAGGTTGGCGCGATCCGCGGCCTCGGACTCGGTGTCATCGGACACGACCACCACGGCCGTCGACGCAGTGCTGGCCGCCGTCTCGGCCTCGACGATGCCGGGGGAGAGATCGGACGGTGTGGCCCAGCTCAGGTTGGCCGACGAGCCGCTGAGGGTCAGCGTATACGTCTGGCCCTTCTGGAGGTTGACGCCGACCGAGTAGGTCGAGATCGGCGGCGTGCCGGGGTTGGCAAGGATGATCTTCCCGTCGATCGACAGGTTGGTCACGTTGTAGCTGCCCGGGTTCCTGAACGCAAGCACGTAGGTGCCGGTCTCGGGAGCGGTCAGCGTGCCCGTGTAGCTGCCACCCTGGTAGGCCGGGGTCAGCGCGGTACTGGGGATCGGGGTCAGCGAGGTGTCGGTCGGGAGCCCTTGCGTGTAGCTCACGCTCGTGCCGGCGCCTGCGGCGGCCTGGATGCCCTGCAGCGGCGTTGCGTTGAACGGCGCGGTTACGAACGCGCTGCCCCCGCCGGCGTCGGTCGGCGCCGACGACGCGGCCGGTCCGATCACCGCGATCGACCCGCCGCCGTTCGCCTGCAGCGGCAGCGTGTGCTTGTTGTTCTTGAGCAGGACCGTGCCCGCCTCGGCGACGCTGTTGGCGATCCCCTGGTCGGCTGGTGTCGTGACGGGGGTGCTGGTCGTACCGGTCGGCGGACTGTTGAACTCGTTGAAGCGGAACAGTTCATGCAGGATCCGGCGCACCATCTGGTTGAGCGTCGCCATGCTGACCTGGTGTTGATCGACGGCGGTCTGCAGCGCGGATCCGTAGAACTGCGGCGCCGGCATCTCCTGATCGTCGCCGGCGTCGGCCGACTGCACCGTTGAATGCATCGCCTGGTAGTCGGAGGTGACGAAGCCCGGGAATCCCCAGTTCTGATCGAGCGTGTCCTTCATCAGATCCTGGTTCTGGCACGCGAACTGGCCGTTGATCGTGCTGTAGGCGCACATCACCGACGACGCCTTGGCCTGGGTGGTCGCTGCCCAGAACGCGGGCAGGTAGATCTCGTGCAGCGCTCGCTGGCCGACGATCGCGTCATCGGCGGAGTTGTTGCGGTTGGTCTCCTGGTTATAGACCGCGAGGTGCTTGACCTGTGACATCTCGCCCCGGCTCTGAACGCCGTCGATCTCGGAGACGGCCATCGAGCTGTTGAGGAACGGATCCTCGGTGAACGCCTCGAACGACCTCCCCCAGCGTGGGTCACGGTCGATGTTCACGGTCGGGCCGAGATTGACCATCGCGCCCTTCCCGTGCTCCTCGGAGCCGATCACCTGCCCGTACTGCCGGGCAAGCGACGGGTCGAACGTCGCCGCGAGCGACACCGCGGCGGGGAGCTGAGTGACGCCGGTGAGACCGTCACCGACGCCGAGCGGACCGTCTTCCTCGCCGATCGCGGGGATGCACAGGCTCGGGATCCCAGCGGTGTAGAACACGTAGGGCTCGGAGAAGCCGGCTCCGGTGACGAGGTCGAGCTTGTTTGCGAGTGTCATCTGCGGGAGCAGCATTTGGACGCGAGCGCTCACCGACACAGACGAATCGAGCCACGGACACGACGGAGTCGCGGCCGCGGGAGCGGGGTCGGCAGCCGAGGCGGCCGATGCCGACGCCGCCGGGACGAACGCTGCGACGAGCGCCGACGCCGACAGGAACACGGCCACCCTGCTCCCAACCCGACTGATTACCCGGAGCTTTCTCCGAGCACCGCCCACGGAACGCCCGTCGAGGGCGACCAGATCCTTTGCACCGCGCATCTCTTCCTCCTGACGAGACGGCTCGGGAGCGCCCGAGCGACGTCCCGAAGTTAGCGCTAACACGCGTCCAGCGTCAAGCCATAGGTCGTCGCAAGTCGACCAACAACGGAACGTATCGTCGACGGCATCCACGCACCGCCACGCTGCCGCATCCGCACCGCGTAGGCTTCTCGACGTGCACGCGCACTGCCTGGTCAACCCTGATCTTGCGGAGATTCGCCGCCAGCTGCAGTCGGGCCATTTCTTCTGGATGGATCTGGAGACCGCTGACACCGACATGGTGAACCAACTCGGCGAGCTGCTGCACCTGCACCCGCTGACGACTGAGGACCTACGGACGTTCCGCCAGAACCCCAGGTTCGAGAAGTTCGAGGGCTACGCCTTCCTCGTCGCCTACGGCGTCGACTCGGGCGTCGAGGCGGGGAGCCCGCTGTTGCGGGAGGTCCACCTGGTCGTCTCCGGCGACTATGTGCTGACGATTCACCGGCACCCCAACGTTGCGCTCGCGGGTGTGCGCGACCGCTACCAGGATGTCGACATGCGCAGCGAGCAGGCGTTGATCTACCGGATCCTCGACGCGCTCGCCGGGACCTTCTTCCCGGTGCTCGATCGGATTGACGACGAAATCGACGAGATCGAGGACGATGTGGTCCAACGAGCGAGCACGGACAGCCTGCAGCGGATCTTCTCGCTCAAGCGGGACCTGATAGCGATGCGGCGGGTGGTGACGCCGATGCGCGACCTATTCGCGCGCCACGCCGAACGGATCGCGGAGCTGCCCGGGATGGAGGGAGATCCCAGCCTCTATTCCCGAGATCTCTACGACACGATGATCCGGGTTTCAGACTCGGTCGATTCCTACCGCGACCTGCTCAGCGGGGCCACCGACATGTATCTGGCGATGGTCGCCAACCGGCAGGGTGAGGTCAACAAGCAGCTGACTATCATCGCGACCATCTTTTTGCCGTTGACGTTTCTGACCGGCTTTTTCGGCCAGAACTTCTCGTACCTCGTCCACGCGATCGACACCACGTGGTCGTTCTACGTATTCGGACTCGGCCTGCTGGCAGTATCGACCGTCCTGTTCCTGTTGCTCTTCCGGCGCAACCGGTGGTTCTGAGCCCGGGCACGAGCACCAGCGAGGAGCGTTTGCAGCGGAGACGTAGCGGAGGTCTGGCCCGATGGAAGATCCGATGTCGGTGGGACAGCACGCCCAAATTCCGCTGTCTGAGATCACCGTCCGCGCATCGCGGTCCTCCGGGCCCGGCGGACAGCACGCGAACGTCACGGCGTCTCGGATCGAGGCCGTGTTCGACGTCTCGGCCTCGAGCTCGCTCACCGATGAGCAGAAGCGGCAAGTCATCTCCCGCCTCGGATCCCGGGTGGCGGCGATCGCGCAAGACGCGCGCAGCCAGAGCCAGAATCGGGAGCTCGCCCTCGCTCGCCTACAGCGCCGGCTGGAGTCCGCGCTGCAGGTCGCCGCGCCTCGTACTCCGACCCGTCCAACCAGGTCATCCGAACGCCGTCGCCTCGAAGGCAAGCGGATTCAGAGTGAGCGAAAGCGCCAGCGCCGGGGGCCTGGCAGCGAGGACGAGTGACTTCGGTCAGCCGGCCGAGACGGTCGCTGCTCCGAACCACGTCGCCAACGCGTCGTCGAGCCCGTCGCCGCTCGCGTCTCCAACCCAGGCCACGTATCCGTCTGGGCGGACCGCGATCGCAGAGGGGGCGCTGACCACGCCGAGCACCGGAAGCTCCCACTCCCCCGCGTAGCTCGCTTCGATCAGCTTGACCCTGTCCCTCCAGGGCCCGATGTCGAGGCTCCCCGGGTCGCCGAGGTTGAGGACCAGCGGCCTGGCGTCGTGCAGCAACGTGAAGACACGCAACGGCCCGTCAGCGGTCATCAGGTCCAGGTCGGGCATGCGGCGTCCGAGCAGCGGATGGCCCTCGCCGAGGTCGTACGCAATGTCCAGTCCGGAGATGATCCCGACGAGTCGCCTGCGAGGTTCGTCCATCGTCGTCAGCTCCGACACGACATCGAGCACCGCCTTCATGCGCTCGTCCCCGCGCTGGAGCGCGGTCTGAGCCATCGTGTGCTGGAGAGCCCGGGCTGCGACTGGGTGGCGCTCGCCGTGATAGGTATCCAGGAGAGCCTCGGGGGAGGTCTCTCTGATGACCTGGGCGAGCTTCCAGCCCAGGTTCACCGCATCCTGGACCCCGAGGCTCAGCCCCTGTCCGCCCGCTGGATAGTGCACATGCGCGGCGTCGCCGGCCAGCAGCACTCGCCCCTCCCGGTAAGCGGCGGCCTGGCGAGTCATGTCGGTGAACCGGGAGATCCACGTCGGACTATGGACCCCGAAGTCGGTTCCGTATACGGCGATCAGCGCCCTGCTGAGATCATCCAGGGTGGGCTCGCCACTCGTTTCGAGCTCCCGCTCGGTGACGATGACCCGCTCTGTCCTCCCGTCCTCCAGCCGATGAAGACCGTGGACGCCGATCGCGTCGCGACGAATGCCGCGGGGAGGCTCCTCGGTCACCTCGACCTCGGCGATCAGGTTGCTCCTTGTCGGATCCCAACCGGGGAAGTCGATGCCCGCCGCCTTACGGATCAGACTGCGCCCCCCGTCACACCCGACGAGGTACTGCGCGCGCAACGGCTCGACATCGGCCAGCTGAACATCAACGCCGGCGTCGTCCTGTGTGAAGCCTGTCACCGTCGAGCCATAAAGGATCCGCACCGGCAGCTCAGCGACCCACGCCGCCATGATCCGCTCGATCTGGTTCTGCCAGATTCCAAGCGAGTACGGGTGGCGCGTGGGGAAATCGCTCATATCGAGCACGGTCGTACCGAACATTGCGGCCTGAGCAACCTGACCCTCCGCGAGGAATCGATCGGCGACCCCACGCTGATCCAGTACCTCGATCGTGCGCGAGTGAAAGCCGCCGGCCCGTGAGCCGACGAGCACGTGATCGGGACGTTGCTCGACAACCGCGACATCGACCTCAGCCAAAGCCAGTTCGGCCGCGAGCATCATCCCCGTCGGGCCGCCGCCGGCGATCACCACCGCGTGCTCCCTCATCGCCCGCCTCCGATCGACTCACTCGACGAACACATATTCATTTCGCAGCTCCAATCGCGTTGGTTCTGGCTTGCGGCGGGCGATTATGAGGCAAGACCCAGGGCCTCATGAAGGCCTCGGCTGCGGTATAAATTGGAAGTGGAGAGGGGCCCGCAACGTGGCGATTGACGCTACGTCGTGTCGGGATCGGTGAGCGGCGCTGCCCGCTCGGCGCTCCGCCGGCCCGCGGTCTGAGCTCCGACGCTCGGCCGATGGGGTATCCACACCCAGAGCGCGACCGCCGCCGCGAACCCGACTCCCCCACTGAGAAAGATTCCTGCGGCGAGCCCAGCAATCGCCGTCGCCGCCGACAGGAACACGGGACCGATCCCGGCACCGCCGTCGGCCAGCTCACGCCAGATCCCGAGGAACGTCGGACGACCGATCGCGGGCGAGGTATCGGCGCCGAGTGTCATGACGATGCCCGACCCGATGCCATTGCCGAAGCCCATGATCATTGCGACGAGCGCGAGCGTGACGGGTCCGTGGGTCGCGGGCATCAGCAGGAACGAGATCCCCATGATGACGACGGACGGCACGGCGACCCACCGCCGGCCACGAACATCCATCACCTTGCCGGCGGGGTAGAAGGTGATCGCGTCGATCGCTCCCGAGATGCCGTAGATGACCAGGGTGGTAGCCGGGGAGAGGCCGATGTGGCTCGCCCATAGGGGGACGACCACCAGTCGGGTCTGCCGGATCGCCGACAACAGCAGGATGCCGCTTCCGAGTGTCGCAAACAGCCGCCAGTGCTCCTTTACAACGCCCCCGGTGGTGACCTTCGCGGCGGCCTGTCTGTGTTGCTCGCTGAGCTCTAGATCCGGGACCCGGTAGACGATCGCGCCCGCGGCCAGAATCGCGGCGACGCTTACGAAGTAAGGTCCGGAGAGACCCCAGAGCTTGGCGGCACCCGCACCGAGAAAGGGGCCGATGAAGACGCCGATGCGCATCGTTCCACCGAGCGTCGAAAGCGCTCGCGCGCGCATCAGTGGGGGAACCATTTCGGTCAGATACGACTGTCGGGCCAGGTTGTACACCGAACTGGCGGCGCCGATCAGCAGCACCCCGAAGCCGTAGACGGCAAGTGACCACGGCCCCGTGCCGAGCTTCAGGATGCAGAGGACGAGGCCCACGATCGTGAGCTCGGCCGCCAACAGCATCGATCGTCGTTCGCCGATGCGGGTCGCGAGGATCCCAGAGGGAATATTGGTAATGAAGGAACCGATGCCGAGCAGCGCAGCGATCAGCGCGACGATCGACGCGCTCGCCCCGCGCTCAAACGCTGACAGCGCGATGACCGGCAGCATCGCGCCCTCGGCCAAGCCGAAAAGGGTCGCCGGCGCAAAGGCGGCGACCGCAACGTCGCGGAGGCGAAACTCACCCGAAGGCTCGACGTTGTGGCGCATGGGTGTCAGGCTGCCATGGCGCGCCGACCGACGGCGCTCAGAGGGGAAGACTCATGCGCGACCGCCCAGTCGCGCACACCCTGGCGTCCGCTATTTGACAGGCGTGATGGTCAACGAGACCACAGTCGTGCTGGAGCAGGTCGAGAACGACTTATTGATCGTTACCGCCTTGCTCTGGCCGGGCGGGAACACCTTCAGCCCGGCGGCCGTGACCGGCGCGCAGTGCGATGGGTCGAAGTTGCCCGTCTCGACGATCCCAACCACGGCGCTCTGCGCCTTGCCAGGCAGAAGTGTCACGGTCTGGTAGCTAGAGGAGATCTGCGACGCCGGACTACCGATCTGCTTGCCGCTGCTCGTCACTGCTGACACGCCGGGATAACCACGCAGCGTGCACCCGAGCTTGCCAGTGTTGACGAAGTTGATGGGATAGAACACCGTGCCCGCGGCGCCATTCGCCGGGCCGAGCGACACCTTCAGGGCCGACGTCGCGCAGCTGCTCGTGGTGCCGCTTTTCGCTTTGCTCCACATGACTGTGAATTGAGTGCTGCTGCCGTTCCTGATGTACGTCCCCCAACCCTTGGCCTTCTCCACGCCCTTCCAGCCAGGGATCGCATAGTTGTATTTGTTCAAAAACGTCGTGAAGTAATTTGACGCCGTCGAGCAGCCGAGGTTCGGACTCGACACGGTGTAGCTGCCGCCGGGCAGGATCACACCGCCCGATTGATCGTTGTGAAGCACCTTGAAGCTGATGCCGTTGCACGACGCCGGCGCCGCGACGGCAGCCGTGGCGAGCGCAAACGAGGCCGCCAGCGCGAGGACCGCGGTCACGCCGGTCGTGAGCATGCGGATGCGGCCGCGAGAAAACCGACGAATCATCAACAAGACTCCTGAAGACGGGCGTGACCAGCACGCCGATTGGCATCAATCGAGAAGACCCCGCCCCCGGCAGGCGACGCGCGGTCCCCAGCGTCCAGTGAATGGTAGTCCCCAGCTGCAGATCGCCGCATTCGTCCTCGCCGGCATCGACCCGACCGCCATCCGCGCGCCAGCGCCTTTGCGGTTCGCAACGAACACGCCAACCGGAAGAAGGCCCACAAATGAAATCTACGTTCGCCCGGTACGGCTACTGTCCCACCGACACGACCTAAGGTCGAGCCCGAGCCCTGCCGACTGCGTTGCGCCCGATTACACTGCTAGCCGATGGCCAGGCAACAACAGCGCGCGGTGCGCATCGAGCAGAAGAGTCAGCTGGCGGCGATGCAACAGCTGGAAAGCCGCTCCGACGAGGAGCTCGAGGCGGAGACCAGATTCAAGGCGGCCGCCCAGGCGATCCTTGGCGCTCGTGCCGCCGAACGCTATGACGCTAAGGCCTCCAGGGCTCACTTCCAGCGGGCGCTGGCCGCCGCCCGGCCTCAGGAACGGCTGCAGCTGCGCCGTATGGCGGATGCGTCGCTGGCGCTCGCGGAACGCCGCGCCGGCGATCTGAAAGCGGCCACAGAGAAGCTCGGCGTTGAGTCCCCGAGCGGGCGGCAGCTGTTCGGGTTGCGGATGATCGGGCTGTTGGCCCCTCCAGCCAGCGCCGGCCTCCTGGCTCGAGTGCGCGGGATTCTCCTCGTGATCCTCCTGATCGTCGCGATCCTCGGGATCGGCTTTGGACTTGTGGAGCTCGTCTCGCTTCCATTCGGCGGCATCTCCCTCGATCTGGCGATCTTCTACGGGATCGCCTTGGTTGTGGTCGCGCTGGGAGTGATGGCTTACATCGGCCGCAGACGCCAGCGCGCGGCCCGGGCGAAGCGCGCCGAGGAGACGGCCGCGCGCGCCGGCCGCTGAGGCCGCTCGGCGTTTTCGCGGGTCCAGAGCGGATGTGCGGGCGCTACTCGCTGGCGGGCGGAGACCTCAAACAGCTCAGCGCACGCTTCCCGATCGGCGAAGGCGTAGAAGTGCGGCGTCGCTTCAACGTCGCCCCGACCGATCAGGTGCTCGCGGTCACGACTACGCGTGACGGAACGCCGCGCGGCGAGGAACTTCGCTGGGGGCTCGTACCAGCCTGGTCGAAGGATTCACGCGGGGCGCACAAGCTGATCAACGCACGCGCCGAGACGCTGGCGCAGCGCCCTTCCTTCAGGTCGGCGCTCGAGCGGTTCCGCTGCCTGATCATCGCGGACGGCTTTTACGAGTGGCGGCGCGACGAGCACGGCGCCAAACGGGCATTCCACATCACACGCGTCGGTCACGATCCGTTCGCGTTCGCGGGCCTGTGGTCGGTCTGGCACCGCGGCGAACCCGATGAGGTGAGGTCCTGCACGATCGTGACGACGGCGGCCAATGACCTGGTCGCCCCGTTGCACGACAGGATGCCGGTGATCCTAGACCGCGCCAACGAGCAGGTCTGGCTCGAGCACGGCACGCCGACAGACGTCCTGCTCGACCTTCTACGTAGCCTCCCTTCCTCCGAGATCGCGCTTCGCCCGGTCGGCCCCGCCGTCAACGATGTCCACTACGACGGTCCGGCCTGCCTCGATGATCCGCCGCCGGCTGAACCCCTGGCTACCGGCGAGCCGACTCTCTTCTGAACTACCTCGGCGTGGCACTCTCCCGACTCCTAGCCGGATACGACCACGTGATCCTCGATCTGGACGGGACCGTCTGGGTCGGGGACTCGGCGACGCCCAGGGCTCCCGAGGCGATCGCCGCAATTCGAGCTGCCGGTATGCGGCTCGCATTCGTGACCAACGCCAGCGAGCGCTCCCCCGAGGAGTACGTTCGCAAGCTCTGGTCGATCGGCTGCACCGCCTCTACGAATGAGGTCGTGAGCGTCGGCTCAGCGATCCAATTCGTCCTCGCCGAGCGGGATCCCGGCGCCGGCGTGTACGTGATCGGCTCGCCGGCAATCTTCCGGCACGTGGCCGATGCGGGCCACAGGATCCTCAATCACACCGCCGCCGCCGAGTCAGCCGAGGTGGTCGTGGTCGCCGGGCATCCCGAGTTCAGCTACGGCGAGCTGCGAACCGCGACCCGCGCTGTGCTGGCAGGCGCCGAGATGATCTCGGCGGGACGCGACCGGGCGTTTCCTGCGGAGGGCGGAGCCGCTCCGGGTACCGGCGCATTGGTGGCCGCGCTCGAATACGCGACGGGTCAGACGGCGCAAAACGTCGGGAAGCCCGACCCGCAGGTGTTCAAGGTTGCGTTGGAGCGACTCGGAGGCGGCCGCACCCTGGTTGTCGGCGATCATCTTGAGTCGGATCTGGGCGGCGCGGCCGGAGCAGGCCTCGAGGCGGCGATCGTGCTGACGGGGGTTACCGGGGCCGACGCCGCTCGGGCGGCGAGCGATCCGACGCCCGTGGCGATCGCCGCCGACCTAGGGACGCTCGTACTCTCGCCCGAGGGCCCTCAATGATCTCGGTGATCGTCAACCCCGCCTCCGGTTCAGGGCGCGCCCGCGCGGCGATACCGAACGTACGGCGGGAGCTACAGCGCCGCGGCATTGTGCACACCGTTCACGAGACGGAGAGCCTTGGCCACGCTCGCGAACTCGCCGAGAACGCGCAATCCACGGGCCGAACCGCGGCCGCACTCGGCGGTGACGGCCTGGTCGGCGCCGTCGCTACCGCGCTACGCGGCAGCGACGGAGTTCTCGGTGTCCTTCCGGCAGGACGTGGCAACGACTTCGCCAGGTTCCTCGGGATCCCGCTAGATCCGGTGGCGGCATGCGAGGTGCTCGATACCGGGACCGTGGCCCGGCTCGATCTCGGCCGTGTCGGCGAACAGATCTTTGTCGGCGTCGCCAGCTGCGGGTTGGACTCCGACGCCAACCGGATCGCCAACCAGACGCATCTGATCCACAGCGACCACGTCTATGCGTACAGCGGCCTCCGCGCGCTGATGACATGGAAGGCCGCGAACTTCCGCCTACGGCTTGACGGGGAGCCATTGACGATCCGCGGATTCACCGTGGCCGTGTCGAATTCATCGACGTATGGCGGCGGGATGAGGATCGCTCCTGATGCATCGGCGACCGACGGCCTGTTCGATGTCGTGCTGATCTCGGAGTGTTCGAGGTTGCGCTTCCTCCGCCATCTTCCCCAGGTTTTGAGCGGCACCCATACTTCGCTGCCTTTCGTCCTGATCGTCCGCGCTCGCGATGTCGAGGTGGATGCCGACAGGCCGTTCACCCTGTATGCCGACGGCGAACCGATCGCGGAGTTGCCGGTGAAGCTCAGCATTGAGCCAGGAGCTGTATCCGTTCGGGTGCCCGCCGGCACCCCCGGGCCGGCCTCCGAGACTCGGCCATGACCGCGCTCGAAGCGAAGGTCGCCGTCGCCAGAACGCTCGGTGCCGCGGTGCGAGTCAGCGGCCGTGGCGGTGGTACGAGCCTGCCGGGTAAGCTCCTGATCCGGCTTGAGCCGCATGCAATCGGCCGTCTCGCCGCCCGCCTCAGGAAGGGGAGCGTGGTGATCTCCGCGACCAACGGCAAGACCACGACCGCGGCGATGGCTGCGTCAATCCTTGACGGCGCCGGCTTCTCGCTGGTGCACAACCGTGCGGGGGCCAACATGGCGGGCGGGATCGCCTCCACGCTGCTCTCGAGTGCTACCAGAGGCGGAGGAATCGATGGACAACTCGGCCTGTTCGAGGTCGATGAGTTCTGGCTGCCGGCCGTCGCCGCCGAATTGCGCCCCCGTGTCCTCCTGCTGGGCAACCTCTTCCGCGATCAGCTCGACAGGTACGGCGAGCTCGACACGATCGCCGAGCGCTGGTCCCATGTGATTGCCGCGATCGGAGCGGACGCGACTCTGGTGCTGAACGCCGATGATCCGCTGATCGCCGATCTGGGCCGGGATGTGACCAACGTCACCTACTTCGGGATCGAGGACCCCGGCGTCGCGTTGGCGCAGATGCAACATGCTTCCGATTCCAAGCACTGCCGAAGGTGCGGAGCGCCATACCACTACGACCTCGTGTATCTCGGGCACCTGGGTCGATATAGCTGCCCCTCGTGCGGCCGGGTGCGCCCGGAGCCGGCGGTCAGCGCGACCGCGATCGAGCTACATGGGACGTCGACATCCAGTTTCACTCTCACGACTCCCGCTGGAGATCATCGGATCACGCTGCCCGTACCCGGGCTATACAACGTCTACAACGCGCTCGGCGCGGCCGCGCTTGGGCTTTCCTTGGGCATATCGCTGGATCTGATCGTCGCCGGCCTCGAGTCGATGGCGCCGGCGTTCGGGCGTGCCGAGAACGTCGACATGGACGGGATCGAGCTGCGGCTGCTGCTGATCAAGAACCCCGCCGGAGGAAACGAGATCCTCCGGACGCTGGCGCTCGAGGAGGAGGACATCGACTTGCTCGCGATCCTCAACGACCGCGCCGCTGACGGCCGCGATGTCTCCTGGATCTGGGATGCGGACTTTGAGTTGATCGCCCCACGGGTCAGGTCGCTGACGTGTTCTGGCACGCGCGCAGCCGAGCTCGCTCTTCGCTTCAAGTACGCGGGCGTGCCCCCGGACCAGATTCGGCTCGTCGAGGATCTTCCGGCCGCGCTTGACGCCGCCGTCGAGGGA
This sequence comes from uncultured Solirubrobacterales bacterium, assembly GCA_963805095.1. Taxonomy (GTDB): domain Bacteria; phylum Actinomycetota; class Thermoleophilia; order Solirubrobacterales; family Solirubrobacteraceae; genus Palsa-465. Next base: position 696,610 of record CAWDSW010000001.1, on the reverse strand, counting down.
GCAGCCGGCAAGCGCCTGTTCGCGATACCGACCTACACGGCACTACTGGCACTGCGCGATGAGTTGTCTCGCCGCGGCCACGTCAGCCAATATTGGGCGAAGACCGGCTGAGTCGAACGATGGACGCGGTGATCTGGCATGACCTGGAATGCGGCAGCTACGAGCAGGATCTGCCCCTGTGGCTGGCGCTCGCGCAAGCACAGGGCTCTCCCATCCTCGACATTGGCGCTGGTACCGGGCGGGTCACGCTCCCGCTCGCACGCGATGGGCACCAGGTTGCGGCGCTCGACATCGACGAGGAGCTGCTGTCTGAACTCGAGCGTCGCGCCGCCGGACTCCCGGTACAGACCGTCGTCGCCGACGCCCGCGATTTCGACCTTCCGGAGCGCAGCTTCGCGCTGTGCGTCGTTCCGATGCAGACGATCCAGCTGTTTGGAGGCGAGCAAGAGCGCTCGCGGTTTTTGCGATCCGCAGCCCGACATCTGCGCCCGGAGGGCTTGCTGGCGATCGCGATCACCCAAGATCTCCAGGAATTTGAGTGGCAGGACGGCGACGAGGGGCCGCTTCCGGACATGGTCGAGCTGAACGGTGCGGTGTACTTCAGTCAGCCGACGGCGATTCGCCGGCAGGGTCGGACGTACGTACTCGAGCGCGTCCGCGAAACGATCGACCCGTCGGGGCACCGCGACCGGAGCGAGGATCGCGTCGCGCTCGATAACCTCTCAACTGGCCGGCTTCTGGAGGAGGGCAAATGCGCCGGGTTTCGCGAGCTTGGGACGCGACGGATCCTGCCGACGCCTGAACATGTCGGGAGCGAGGTCGTAATCCTCGGTGCTTGAACGCGACCGGCAGGCCGAGCTTCGGGTGTGTGCGCTGTACCCCGATCTGATGAACATCTATGCGGACCGCGGCAACCTGTTGATGTTGGAGCGGCGCTGCCAGTGGCGCGGGCTCGGCTTCACGCTCACGGGCGTCGGGATCGGCGACCCGATGGACAGCGATGGCGCGGATCTCTACTACATGGGAGGCGGGCAGGACCGTGATCAACTCCTATGCGCGCGGGACCTGGCCGAGCACAAGCATGCGGCGCTGCATAAAGCCGTCGAGCGCGGAGCCGTGGTCCTGGCGGTCTGCGGCGGTTACCAACTGCTCGGACACGAGTATCAGCTCGGTTCGCAGACGCTTCCCGGCGTCGGATTGATCGACGCCCATACGATTCGGGCGGATGGACCGCGTCTGATCGGCAACGTCGCGATCGAAGTTGACCTCCCGGGCGCCGGCGACCGGACGCTCGCGGGCTTCGAGAATCACGGTGGGAGAACGTACTTGGACGCCGATGCGACGCCGCTCGGCCGGGTGTTGCGCGGCCACGGCAACAATGGCCGCGACGGTCACGAGGGAACTCGGCGCGGCAACGTGATCGGGACGTACTTGCACGGGCCGCTGCTGCCGAAGAATGCGTGGTTCGCCGATTGGCTGATCGCGACCGCGCTCGGGCTCGTGCAGCCGCTGTCCCCGCTTGACGATCGCCTCGAATCACAGGCCCACGCCGATGCCCTGAGGGCGGCCGGCCTGTGAGCCGGCCGCCCTCCGCCCGCCCGCTTTCGCGACGAGCTGCGGCGATTGGCGTCGCCGTCCTGGCGGCCGCCGCCGGGGTCGTCGCGGGCTGTGGGGCGGGCGCTTCGAGCCCGCCTACCCAGACGATCCCGAGCATCACCGGTAAGGCCGTCAATGCCACGACCGCACACCGCACGCGTGTCCCCGGTAGCGGCACCGGTCTGGCGGCGACCGACACCTCGACGACATCCACCGATCAGGTGGTGTTGCCCGGAGCAGGAAAGCCGACGATCCTGCTCGGCAACATGAACACCCCGGAGCAGTTCATCCTCGGCCAGCTCTACCAATTGGCATTGCGTGCCCAGGGCTACACCGTCAGCCTCAACCGCAACGTCGGCCCCACCTCGATCTCCGTCGAGGCGATGAAGGAGCACAGCCTCGACATCTATCCCGAATACCTGAACGTCTGGGACACGAGCGTTGCCGACGTTCGCCGGTCCCCGAAATCGCTCCGCGAGGCCTACCGCGTCGGCCAGGCGTACGCGTCGCGCAAGAAGGTGACGCTGCTTGCTCCCACACCGTTCAGTGACACCAGTGGGATTGCCGTACTCACGACCTACGCCGAGCGTCACGGGTTGCGGTCGCTGCTTCACCTGAGCACAGTTGCACACCGACTGACCTTCGGCGGTCCACTCGAATTCACTCACGGGGCGGGCGGTCTGCCCACCGTCGAGCACCAGTACGGGTTCACGCCGGTGGCTCTCAAGGAGGTCGCGATCGGGGCCCAATACGTGGACCTGCGGAACGGCGCGATCCAGGCAGCGTATGTCAGCACGAGCGATCCAGAGCTATCTGCGCCGAACTTCCGCGTACTCGCGGATCCGGAGCATGTATTCGGGTTTGGCAACGTCGTGCCGGTGGTCAGCGACGCAGCGCTGAAGGCGGAGGGCCCGCAGTTCGCAAGAACGATCAACCAGGTCGACGCGCTCCTGACCGAGACCGCGATCCGCGGCCTGAACGCCGAGGTTCAGGTCGCTCATGACGACCCTGAGGCGGTCGCCGAACAGTTCCTCGAGGGGAACGGCGTACTTCCGGCTCCGGTCTACTCAACCACCACTTGAGCCGAACCCGGCAGCGCCTCGGTCGGACTCCGGCAACTCGGGAACCTCGGTGACCGACGGAAGCCGCACCGCCACCAGGACGAGCTGGGCGATCCTGTCGCCGGCCTGCAGGGACACGGCCGTGTTCCGGTCGGTGTTGAGGAGCAGTACCCGCAGCTCGCCGCGATAGCCCGCGTCGATCAGACCAGGGGCGTTGACGAGCGCAATTCCGTGCCGTGCGGCCAGCCCGGAACGGGCAAGCACCAGCCCGGCGTGCCCTGGCGGGACCGCTACGGCGACTCCGGTTCGAACCGAGACGCGCTCGCCCGGGCCAAGCAGACACGGGTCGAGCGCGTACAGGTCGAGTCCGGCGTCCCCGTCATACGCGCGCGTTGGGAGTTTCGCGCGCGGGTCGACGCGCATCACCCGCAGCTCGCGGATGGGATCGGTCACCCGGGCTGGCCACTGAGCGCAAACGGCGCGAATCGCTCCGCGATCGGCGCCGGCAGCCGCACCGTGACGCGGACACCGTGGGCAGTGTCCTCGCGCTTGAGATCGCCGGCAATCTCGTGGAGCTGGGCGAGCCGGCCGCCTTCCTCGAACGGAATCAACAGCTCGACCTCAAGGAGGCGCTTGGCGAACTCGCCCTCGATCCGTTCGACCAGCTCACCGAGCCCTTCGCCAGTGAGAGCGGACACCAGCACTGCATCTGGGTGGCGGTGCCGAAGTACCTTGCGCGTGTCCTCGTCGACCAGATCGATCTTGTCCAGCACCAACAGCCGCGGCACGTCGTCCGCGCCGATGTCCGTCAGCACTTGATCGACAGCCTTCGACATCGTCGCCCGCTCCTCCTCGAGCACAGAAGCGTCGGCGACGTGCACGATCAGGTCCGCGAGCCGAGTCTCCTCGAGCGTTGCTCCGAACGCTTCCACCAGCTGGTGGGGAAGCTTGCGAATAAAGCCGACCGTGTCGGTCAGCAGATAGTCGCGGCCCCCCGCACGCAACACCCGTGTGGTCGGGTCGAGCGTGTGGAACAACCGATCCCGGACGCCGACCTCGGCACCCGTCAGCGCATTCAGCAGCGTCGACTTGCCCGCGTTCGTGTAGCCAGCCAGAGCTATCTGCGGAAGGTAGGCCCGCTCGCGCTCTGCCCGCATTACCGAGCGGGTCCCGCCGACGTGGACTAGCTTGCGCTTGAGCGCCGCGATCCGATCCCGGGCGAGTCGGCGGTCAGTCTCGATCTGCGTTTCGCCAGGCCCCCTGGTCCCGACGCCGCCGCCGAGCCGTTCGAGATGGGACCACAGACCGCGCATCCGCGCGAGGTTGTATTCGAGCTGCGCTAGCTCGACCTGAAGCTTGCCTTCAGCCGTGTGCGCGTGCGCGGCGAAGATGTCGAGGATGATCGCCGTTCGATCGATCACGGGTACGCCCAGCGCCTGCTCGAGGTTTCGTTCCTGGCGCGGCGAGAGCTCGTCGTCACAGGCGACCAGATTCGCGTCGGCGCGGTGCACTTCGGCCTTCAGCTCCTCGATCTTTCCGGGGCCAAGGTACGTGTTCGGGTGAGGCAGCTCGCGCTTCTGGACAAGCGCGCCGACCGCGACAACACCGGCCGTCAGCAGCAGCTCACGGAGCTCGTCGAGCTGCTCCTCGCCTCCGACGGGTAGCGCCGCAGCCATGTACGCGCGCTGTCTAGCGCGACCAGGCAACTTCCCGTTCGCGTCGGCACCGAAGTGATTGTTAAGGCCGGCTCTGCTCCTCTGCAACTAAGTAGATGGTAGTCGCAGCGACCGCAGACGTTCGACTGCCTCCATGAGGCGGTCGTCGGGGGTGGTCAGCGAGATCCGGAAGAAGCCCTCGCCGCTGCGCCCGTAAGCCCCGCCTGGTGAGATTACGACCGCGGCCTGTTCGAGCACGTACTCGCAGTATGCGGCGGAGGACTCGAAGCCCGCTGGGATCGGCGCCCAGACGTAGATGGTGCCCTTCGGCTTCGTCACCACGACGCCGCTCTGGGCAAGTGCGTCGCAGACGAGGTCGCGGCGGCGAGCGTAGGTCGCATTCATCGCCCTCACATCGGCGTCGACTCCGGGTTGCAGCGCTGCGATGCCCGCCAGCTGCACTACCTCAAACAGGCCCGAGTCGACGTTCGACTTCAGCTGCCAGAAATGTGCGATCGCTTCGGCGTTGCCGACGATCGCGGCGCACCGCCAGCCGGTCATGTTGTAGCCCTTCGACAGCGAGAACACCTCGACGCCGACCTCCTTGGCACCGGGGGTCGCCAGGAACGACGGCGCCACGTAGCCGTCGTAGGTGGTTTCGCTGTAGGCGTTGTCGTGTACCACCAGGAGGTCGTGATCACGCGCAAGCGCAACGGCGTCGTCGAACAACCCGTCGGGGACGACCGCACCGGTCGGGTTGTTCGGGTAGTTGAAGAACAGGAGCTTGGCCCTTTCGAGCGTCCCGGGATCGAGCCTGTCGAGGTCCGGCGCGAATCCGAGCCTAGGCTCCAGCGGCATCAACACCGGCTCGCCACCGGCCATCAACGGGCCGCCGGTGTAAACCGGATAGCCGGGGTCGGCGGCCAGGGCCACGTCCCCGGGGTCAAGAAACGTCAGACTCAGATTGAAGATGCACTCCTTGGCGCCGATCGCTGCCATCACCTCGGTCTCCGGATCCAGCGTTACGCCGAACCGACGCTGGTAGAAGTCGGCGACGGCCTGGCGGAAGTCCTGCCTCCCCCGGTTGGTCGGATACCGGTGGGTCGCCGGATCGGTCAGCGCCCGCTGCGCCGCCGCGACGATCGGTGGATAGGTGGGCGTGTCCGGGTCGCCGATGCCAAGGCTGATCACGTCGATGCCAGCGGCCCGCTTAGCGGCGATCTTGTTCTCCAGCTGGGCGAATAGGTACGGCGGGATCTTCTCCAGACGACTACTCGGTCGCATTCAGCTCCTCGATCAGCTCTGCCGCCAGCGCTCCGCGGATCACCGGCTTGGCCCAGCCTGTCAGGTTGATGTCCAGGTCGTCGCCCACGTCCACCCGCAGGTCGCCGCCGTCGAGCCGGACGGTCACCGGTGACTCGCCGCCGGCGAGCACGTGGGCGACGGCGGCACCGGCCGCGCCGGTTCCGCTCGCCGAGGTCTCGCCGACGCCCCGTTCGAAGATCCGCGCTCGAATCGTCGAGGGCCCGAGGGCCGCGTACCAGGAAACGTTGGTGCGATTCGGGAATAGCTCGTGATGCTCGATCGCCGGGCCGATCGCCGGCAGGTCGAGTGCATCGAGCTCGTCCTGATCGGCCACTGCGATCGCGCACTGCGGATTGCCGACCTGAACGTGTCGAAAGCGCCAGCGGTGGCCGGCCGCGGTGAGCTCGCCAATCCCGTTGGGCGCTCCGGACGGATAGTCCTCACTCTGCAGTCGCGAGCGTCCCATCTCCACGGTGCAGGTCGTCGGGGTAGTGATCGTCGCGCGAATCTCGCCGGCGCCACTCTGGAGCGAGAACCGGTCGTCGTTTGTCCAGCGGTGGCGGCGAAGGTAGAGAATCGCCTGGCGGAAGCCGTTGCCGGAAAGATTGGATTCCGACCCGTCGGGGTTGAAGATCCGCAGTGCAGCGACGAAACCCGGCTCGCTTGGCTCGGACACGAGCACGACGCCGTCGCCACCGATACCGAAGTGGGGCTCGCATAGCCGTCGGATCCGCGCTGGAGTGAGCTCGAAGGCGAGCGCCCGCTCATCGAGGATCACGTAGTCGTTTCCGAGTGCCTGCCATTTCTCGAAGTTCACGCCGCGGGAGACTAGAGGAGACACACCGTGGGGCCCAACCGTGGTGGCGACGTGGCCACCCGGTCACCCCTGGGCGAGCCAGGCGCGATCGATCTCTGCAGCAGCATCCTCGGCGTCGCGACCGGTCAGATCAACCTCGTGGACTGAGGGCAGCTTGCGCATCCAGGTCAGCTGGCGCCTTGCATAGTTGCGCGTGCGTCGCTTCATCGCCTCCGGATCGCCGGCCAACAGGTCCGCGAAACCAAGCGCCTTGCGGGCCGTTTCGCTCGCTCCCGCGGCGGCGGCCCGCTCGACCTCCTGGATAACTCCAGCCGCCAGCATCTCGTCCACGCGGGCGTCGATCTGCGCGTACAACTGCTCCCGCGCCATCACCAGCCCGACCAGCAGCGTCGGCCTGCGTGTCGCCTCGGTCCACAGCTCGGAGGACTCAGAGCCGGCGGGTCCCGGCCGCAGCTCCCCCGCGTCGAGCCGTTCCAGGGCCCGGACGATCCGCTGGCGATCGCCCGGCGCGATCTCGGCCGCGGCCCACGGGGCGCGCGCTGCCAGCACGTGGTGCAACGCCGCGGGTCCCTGGCACTCCAGCTCCGCCAGCCAGCGCTCGCGGACGCCCGCGCGCGGAGGCGGCGCCAGCGACAACTCGGCCAGCGCTGCCCGCAGATACAGACCGGTGCCACCGACGACGATCGGTCGCCGGCCAGAGTCGATCAGCTCGTCGATCTCGCGGTGCGCAAGTTGCGCGTAACGGCCCGCGCTGAACCGCGCCGTCAGCGGCAGAAACGAGAGCAGACGGTGCTGCAGCTGTGCCCGCTCCTCGGGAGTGGCGGCGCCCGTCAGGGTCTCGAGACCCGCGTAGACCTGCAGCGCGTCGGCCGAGACCGCGACCGGCTGCTCGCCCTCGGCCCGTAGACGCCGAGCGAGAGCGATCGCGACCGACGTCTTTCCGACCCCGGTTGGGCCGAACAGGGCGATCACCTCGGCTCGCGACACGCCCGCAGTATCGTCTTCCCGCTGTGACGTCGGCGCGACGAACCCCGCTCAACGGAAGCGTTCTGCTGACGGGCGCCACCGGAGGCATCGGGCGAGCGATCGCCCGCTCGTTTGCCGCCCGCGGCGCCCGACTCGTGCTCACCGGTCGCCGGATCGACCAACTCGAGGAGCTCGCGGCCAGCGTCGACGGGCGACCGATCGTCTGCGACCTTGCCATCCCCGAGCAGGTCGAGGAGCTTGTCGCTGCTGCCGGTGAGGTCGACATCCTCGTCGCCAATGCGGCGCTGCCCGCGACCGGTCATCTGAGCTCGTTTTCGACCCGACAGCTGGACACGATCCTCGCCGTGAATCTGCGCGCGCCGATTGTGCTGGCGCGGGCGCTTATCCCCGGGATGGTGCAGCGACGCCAAGGCCACGTCGTGTTCGTCTCCTCGCTGGCAGGCCGGGCCGCGTCGCCACTCTCTTCGATGTACAGCGCGACGAAGTTCGGGCTGAGAGGCTTCGCGTTGGGGCTGCGACAGGACCTAAGACGCGACGGCGTCGGCGTCTCGATCGTCTCTGCCGGTTTTGTCAGAGACGCTGGAATGTTTGCGGACGCCGGCGTCAGGCTCCCTCCCGGAATCGGCACCAGCACCTCGGAAGAGGTGGCGGGGGCGATCATCCGTGCCGTGGAGCGAGACCGTGGTGAGGTGACGGTGGCACCGTTGGCGATGCGGATCGGCACGGATATCGCGTCGGTCGCGCCCGGCGTCTCGGCGGCCTTTCAACGACTCCTGCGGGCTGACCGGGTTGCACAGGACTTCGCGGACGGTCAACTCGACAAGCGGCCGCCTGAATGACAGCGCAGCGGCTGCACGATCGAGCGCGCCGGACCTAACCTGGCATCCGGTGCTCGCGGGTGACCCCTGTGAGCACAGCGATGATCTCATCCGCCAGTTGCGCACCGTCGTCGCGTCGATCAGGCGTCGCCCGAACGCGCACGACGACGGCGTCGTCGTCGATTTCCTCGAGCACCACCGTGGGCGCGCTCCGGGTCGCGGTCGTCACGTTTGCGTCCAGCAGCTGCTGCACCTCGCTGGGCCGGACCCCGGCGCCGAGTTTGACTCTGACGTCGACGGACTCAGGCTCCTTGAGCGGTACCACGACGGCCGCGAGCACGACGTTATTGGGAATCAGGATCCGGTCTTCCCCACGCGAGAGCGTCGTGTACAGGAGACCCAGCGAGCTGACGATGCCCTCGGTCGTGCCGCCAACCGCGCCGGCCTGCAACCGCACGCGCTCACCGAGGCGGAACGGCCGGGCGCTCAGCAGGACCATCCCGGCGATCAGGTTCCCGAGCGTCTGCTGCGCGGCGAGGCCAAGTACCACTGCGGTGAACGCGCCGCCGACCGCCAGTGCCTGCAATGAGATCCCGGCGACCGCCAGCGCCCCCAGGACCGTAGCCGCGACGGAGATGAAGCGGATCAGGAACTCGACGGTGCCCGCCGTGGCCGGGTCCATCCTCTTGAAGAACGCGGGGGCGACTCGCCCGAGATCCTTCGAGATCAGCCAACCGAGCACGATGACGACGCACACGGCCGCGATCGTCACCAGGGACCTGCCAAGGTGACGATCGATGTGATCGATCGCCTGCTGCTCCGCGACGATGCACGCGATCAGCAGCGGAATCGTGAGCATCAGCCGCCGCCGTGCAGCACGCACGTGGCGCGTATTCACCTGGGCCTCGAGTCCGACGGCGGCCCACGCGTCGCTCCGCGTCTCGAACATTCGGTCGAGCGTGCGGTCCGGCTTGCTGCTGAAGGGGCGCCTCACACCGGCTCAGAATAGCCGCGGCACCTCCTCGTCCGGAAAGCGCCGCGGTTGCCTCGCTTCCAGAATGCGACCAGTCGGCGGTCGATCGGTCAGCTGGGATGCATCGACCAGTTTCGCGATCCGCTGCCGCTCCGCGGCGGGCAGGTACGCCCGACGACGGTAGAGCTCCTCGTAGGTCTCGACCAGGTCTGGATGGTGTTCGGCGAGCCAACCCATGAAGACCTCACGCACGCTTCCGCGCAGGTGCAGCGGGATCCCGACGATGTAGCTCGCGCCCGCCTCGGAGGCGAGCCGCACCACCTCCTCCACCTGATCCGGCGCGTCGTTGATGCCCGGCATCAGCGGCGCGACCAGGACTCCAGTTCTGATGCCGGCCCGGCTCAACTCGGCGACCGCCTCCACGCGTGCGCGAGGGTTTGGGCTTCGCGGCTCGGTCGCTCGCCAGGCGGAGGGATCCAGCGTCGGGATCGACAAGGCGGCGCTGAAGTCGGTGACCGCATCGAGTTCGCGCATCAGCGACAGATCGCGGAGCAGGAGCGGCGATTTGGTCAGGATCGAACAGGGATTGCGGGCTTCGCGGAAAGCTCGCCAGATCTCGGGCATCAGTTGGTAGCGGCCCTCCACCCATTGGTAGGGATCGGTGTTCGTGCCGAGCGCGACGTGTTCCCGCTGCCAGGATCGCCGAGCCAACTCGACGCGCAGCCGCTCCGGTGCATTGACCTTGACGATGATCTCCCGCTCGAAGTCCCGGCCCGCGTCGAAGTCGAGGTACTCGTGGGTTGGACGAGCAAAGCAGTTATGACTGATCACACCGTTGGCGATGAAGTCGCCGGTACCGGTGGTGATGTCGTACATCCGCATGACGATTCCCAGCGAGGTGATCGAAACCACGCGATTGGGGCTGGGATTCTTGACACGCGAACCGATGATCCCGCGCTTGCGCGTTATCGCCGGATCCGTGGTTAAGAAGAACCGCATCCGCTCGCGGATCCCGCCGCGAAGCCGAACCACCTGCACGGAGCGCGGCGAGGACTCGACGACGCAATCGAAGCCGAGCAGACGCAGTCCCTCGACGATCCAGCGGATGATCTCGGAGTCAGTGTTGGAGACCCTCCAGGCGCCCTGGGTGCAGCTTCCCACTGTGTCGAAAATGCCGGCCAGAAACCCCTTCACCCACGATTCGGTTGGAACTGAAGGCCACTCGATCAGCCGTCTGATCCCATCCACCTGTGATTCGGCTGAGGTCCGGATGGCTCGCATTTCCCGACGCCGGCCTGCTGCGGCCGCGACTGTGAACTCGGTGGTCGTAACGCCCAAGACCGCGAGAAAGTCGTAGGTTCGCTGGAGGGCCTCGAAGTCGGCGAGCGCGAGCCGAAAGCGATGGACGTCGCGGTTGGCGCGGCCTGGACGGCCGTAACAATACGTGCTGAGATCGGCGTCGCCGCGGACGATCCCGCATAGGTACCCACGCATGTAGTCCGGGTCCCGTGCAGGCGGCAGAGCGTGTCCCCCGGGCCCCAACAATTCGGAGTTGAGCGTGAGGTGCGGCCTGCGCAGGCGTCCATTCTGGCTGCCGAGCACGTATTTCCAACCCCGTCCCGTGAGGAACCTGTGATCCTCGCTCGCCAGAAGCTCCGTCCCGTCTTCCAGGGCGATGCGGAACGCCCGCTTGATGCTGGACCATTGTGCGAGCACCTCCGTTTGCACGAAACGTCGGTATCGCCCTTCGCGAACAGTGCCGACAATCGCATCGCCGACACGGAGATCCCGGATCGCCAGGGTACGTCCGTCGGCCATCAAAATCGACGTATCTCCAGACAGGCAATAGGTGCATGCATGGGTACAGCCGCGATACGGGTTGATCGTCCAGCGGAACGGCATCTGCGAGGCCGGCGGTACGCGGTTGAGGATCGACTTTGCGCGCACTTCGTAGAACCGGGTGTCGACTGCCTCCGGCGCATCGAAGTGCCTGACGCTCACGTCGTCGTATCCAGGCAGGCGACGGCGGTCGTCGAGCGCAACCCGCTGTTCCTCCCAGCGCATTAGATGCTCCGGTCGCCGACCGCGCCGTCTAAGGTCGCGTCATGCCCCTGACGCCCACCGTGATCACGACGCCAAGCCTGGTCCTCGAGCCGCTCTCGGTTGACGGAGCTCGTGCGATCGTCTCCGGGGATGTCTCCGGGCTTCGGCCGGGCCGAGGCTGGCCGCACACCGACACGGTCGATGGTCTGCGGATCGCGTTGACACGGGGACACGCGCCGGGCTGGCTGGCAACGGTCGACGGACTCGTCATCGGTGACTGCGGCACCCACGGCGATCCGGATGAGCACGGCGAGGTCGAGCTCGGGTTCGGCCTCGCGACTCCCTATCGGGGCCGTGGTTACGGGACCGAGGTGGCAATTGGGCTGTCCCGCTGGCTGCTCGCCCAGCCGGGGGTGGTCCGGGTGCTTGGTCGTGCCGAGCTCGGCAACACCCCATCGCGCAGGGCACTCGAGCGGGCCGGGTTCGTCCTCGAGTCGTCGGGGGCGTTGTACGCCGTCTACACCTTGCCGGTGAGATGAACCGAGTATCCAGATGCGACCAGGCATCGAACGTATGTTCGCATGCCCCCCGGACGCTGTCTACCCCGGCCTACCTCCGGCGCGTGCCAGCAGCGACATCTCGCCGCTCAATGTTTGGCTGGTGGCTGCCGTGATCTCGACTGACACCAGCTCTCCGGGCCCCCCGACGCCCTCGAAGTTCACAACTTTGTTGTGGGACGATCGGCCTCGCAGCCGAGCGGGATCGGTGCGCGAGGGACCTTCGACCAGAACCTCGAGCGTGCGTCCGATGAACCGCTGGGATCGCTCCAGCGCCCGCCGCTGCACGACCTCGACCAGGCGCTCCATCCGCTCAACCGCGACCTCGTGCGGCACCTGATCGGGCAACTCGGCCGCCTCGGTTCCACGGCGCGGGGAGTAGATGAACGTGAACGCCGCGTCGTATCCGACGTCCTCGACGACCTGGAGGGTCTGCTGAAAGTCCGCCTCCGTCTCCCCTGGGAACCCGACGATGATGTCAGTGGTGATCGCGCAGTCGGGAACGTGCTCGCGGATCAGTGCGACGCGGTCCAGGTAGCGCCCGCAGGTGTAGGTCCTTCGCATCCGCTTCAGCACGGCGCTCGAGCCTGACTGCAGCGGCAGGTGGATGTGTTCACACAGCGAGCGAAGCTCGGCGTGAGCACGGATCACGTCCTCGCGCATGTCCTTCGGGTGTGGGCTCGTGTAGCGGATCCGCTGGATCCCGGGTATCGCATCGATCCGGGCCAGCAGCTCAGCGAACGTGACCCGGCGGTCGGCCGGTAGGTCCCGGCCGTAGGAGTTGACGTTCTGGCCGAGTAGCGTGATCTCACAGACGCCATCGGCGGCAAGGCGGCCTGCTTCCTCGACGAGCGCGACAGGGTCGCGACTCACCTCACGACCCCGGGTCGAGGGAACGATGCAATAGGAGCAAACGCAGTTACAGCCGACGCTGACCTGCACCCAGCCCTGGAAGTCGCGGGCGCGCTTGGCGGGCAGCTCCCCGGTGAACCCCTCAAACTCGAAGAAGCCCTGAGCTGTCAGTGATTCGCTGGTCAGAAACTCGGCCAGCTTGTGTACCTGTCCAGGTCCGAATGCGACGTCGACAAACGGAAAGCGCTGGAACACCTCCTCCTTGACGGACTGCGCCCAGCAGCCCCCGACCCCGATCACGGTCTCGGGAGCTCGCCGCTTCAGGGACCGCGCCTCGTACAGGTGCGCGATGAAGCGCTCGTCGGCCTTCTCGCGGATCGAGCAGGTGTTGAACAGGATCAGGTCCGCCTCGTCGCGCGACCGCGCCTCGCCGTATCCGAGCGACTCGAGCATCCCCTTGATCCGCTCGGAGTCGTGCTCGTTCATCTGGCACCCGAAGGTGGTTACGTGAAAGCGCTTCACCGTGGCCAAGGGTACCTCGGCCGGCCTCGACCCCGCGGCTGCCGCGACCGTGATTGCCGGGCCTTGTCTGTCGCTACCGGCCGACCGCGGTCTGGTAACGCCAGGTTCGCCCGCCGTCCTTTGAGACGTACTGCCAGACATCCGCGCCGCTGGATGATCCGACAAATGCCACTAAGTGGTTCTCAAGACCATGGACCACCGCCACCGGCGAGCCGTCCGTGAACAATGCGGAGTACCAGGTTCGGCCTCCGTCGTTAGTCGTGTCGATCACCTGTCCGCCGCCCCAGGCGAACAAGATCCTGCGATTGACCGCGCCTAAGAACGCGACAGCCAGTGGGGCCTGCGCGGCATCCAGATGCAGCGCCGGTCCGTCTGTCTTCCATGTCCTGCCGCCGTTGGTCGTCGCGACTGAATAGTCGGCACTGGTGACCGACGCAAGCGCGAATCCGGACTTGGCGGAGACGAAAACCCGCTGCCCGGCTAGGTCGGCCGAACGCACCGGCTTACCCGACGCGAGCGTGCCGGGCCTCCGTGTGATTCGCGTCGCCGTGACGGTCGTGGGCGGCTTCGCTGCCGCTACGGCCGCACCTGTCGATAGCCCGGATACGCCGACGCTCTCCAAGCCGAGCACAGCGGCGCCGGCCACTACCACCGCCATGAGGTTTCTGCTCGACGAAACCGATCGCATTATCGCCTCCTGTAGACACGGCCCCGCACACCGCCCGAAGTGGCAACGAGGCTGATCGAAACTCAAACCAGTCGCCGGATTATCGAACTCCCCGGCCCCCGACCGCCTCGATCCGGTCGCGCATGCCGGTAATGCCGCTCCCGTCCGTGTCTGATTCGTTGTCGACGGTCTCCGCCGAGGCGTAGGCTCATGTTCGAAGTCTCCACTGCTGAGTGCTCGAGCTCTCGCATTCTCATGTGGCCTCAACCGATAGAGAGCTGGAAACGTGGGTTCTGAATGGAAGATTCAAGCCGCCCGGGTCCAGGACGATCGACCTCCGACGCGGCGGTGAGTGAGCTCAAGAAGGAGATCGCGCGCCGTAACGAGGAGGTCCAGAGGGCGGCACGAAACGTGCGGGCCGAACGCGACAAGAAACTGCTCGCACAGCGGCGCGAATGGGACCGCTGACGCGGCCGCATCCCGCAGGTCCAGCTGATACGGCGATCTGCGGCGCTCGGTCGACCCTGGGCGCCGCCACCGGGCGGGCACGTCTCGTTTGACTGGCCTATCACGCGCCACGGAGTAGCTGCCGTTGCGCCCACGGTTACACTCGACCCGATCGTGCCGGGCTCGAACTCGGCGATTTGAGTGCCAGCGTTCGCGGTTGTTGCTCTCGCAGCTCCCGCGTTTCGCGGCATATGAATTCCCGGAGGGGACAGATGGCAACCGGAATCGTGAAATGGTTCAGCGACGACAAGGGCTACGGCTTCATCACACCCGATGACGGCGGCAAGGACCTGTTCGTCCATCACTCCGCGATCCAAGGCAACGGCTTCAGATCGCTCTCTGAAGGCGCAAAGGTGTCCTACGACACCGAGCAGGGCCAAAAGGGCCCGGCCGCGGCGAACGTGCAGGTGTTGTCGTAGCCAACTTGGATCGCGCTACCACAAGTTGTTCTTGCTGATAGGCGGCAGGATTCGGGACGGCCGCAGCCGGATCAGCAAGACGCCGCGCGTCGCGGGTTGTTGTTCCTGCCGGCCGGTTTCGCTAGCCGCTGGGAGAGGTGCGGGGAAGAGCAAGGCGACGCTCGAACCGATTTTCGTGCCGTTCCGGGCAGCGAGTGCCGAGACCAACGAGCGGCGGCGATACCGCGATAACGGCTAGGATCGCTCTCGGTGGCGGATCAGGCGGATCTCGAGTTCACCTATTCGCTGATCGATCGGATCTTTCGGCTGAGTCTGGGTGAGCTCGCGGACTTCAGCGGCGCGAAGTACGACGGTGACTTCTCGCTGAGCCTCGAGGACGCCCAGCGGCGCAAGCATGAGTACATCGCCGAGCAGATCGGGATCGGGCCGGGCCGCCGGGTGCTCGATCTCGCCTGCGGGTGGGGGCCGCTGCTGAACTTCACTCGCAACCAGGGCGCCACGGGGATCGGCGTCACGTTGTCCTCAGCACAGGTGGCCGCCTGCCGGCGCCACGGACTCGACGTCCACCTCTACGACGCGCGGGAGGTGACCGGTGATAACTTCGGCCCGTTCGACGCGGTCGCGTGCGTTGGAGGTTTCGAGCACTTCTGTTCACCGGACGATTACCTCGCCGGCCGCCAGGAGCAGATCTATCGCGACGCGTTTGCGCGGATCGCGAGCGTGCTGCCAGACGACGGCCGCTTCTACATGCAGTCGATGGTCTGGGGACCCAACATGATCCCGGTGGAGCAGATCGACATGGACGCGTTACGCGCGCTCCCGCCACGAGACTCCGACGAGTGGATCCTCGCGCTCCTTGGGCGCCAATTTCCTGGCTCCTGGCTTCCGTTTGGCCGGGAGCAGCTGATCCGCAGCGCCGAGCCACACTTCCGTCTGGTGGCAAGCACGAGCGGCCGGCTCGACTACATCGAAACGATCAGCCAGTGGAACCGGAGGATCGGGACCCCCAGTTTCAGAAAGACGCTGTTCAAACTTCAACTTCTCCCGCGCTGGCTCACGAGTGCCGACTTCCGGCTCGCATTCACCTCCGGAGTGAGTGCCAACAAGGTCTGCTTCGAGCGAGAACTGCTCGAGCACTACCGGCTCGTGTTCCAGAAACAGAACGCCTGACCCCTTCGCCCCGTTCTGTCCCTTTGAAGCAATTCCAGTCGTGCTCGAGCCGACGACGCGACTGTTAGTACTCGCCTTTGATCACGAAGAAGGTGCCGCGGATGACGCCGGCGAGCTTGGACTTCTGTCTGGCGAACTTGAAGCGGTCGGCGAGTTCCGCCGGGATCTCCATCCCCTCGGAGAGCTTGAACCCGACCGCGCGCTTCTTGCCCTCCTCCAGGCCATACATCACGTTGATCGACAGGCCGGACTCGTAGAACACGTATGCCATCCGAAAGCCATCGACCTCAAAGGCCGTCGCCTCGAGCGGGCGGGAGGCGATCACGATGTCACGCTCTGCTTTCAGGATCTCGTGCACCCAGTCCACGGTCTCGGCCGCGTCGCTCGCTGGGGTGACGGCGAATACGTGCGCGTATTTGTTCTGGTAGTACCGGGACTCGTTGGCACGGAGCCCCGCGAGCGCGGGTGCCACCGGGGACGACTCCAGGCCGACGGTCGACACGTCCTCGAAGTCGACTATCTGTTCTGTGTGCTGGCCACTCATATTGTGCCCCTCTCGACTGTGGGTTTGCGGGCGCAGCGGACGAGGCGTGGCTTCGATGTCGAAGCTTGTGCGCGCGACCGCGACAGCTCTGGCGTGTGTTCTCGAACGATCGGCTCATAGCTTGATCGGGGCGTCCGCGCCGCGCAGACGCACGGCGTCAAGCTCGAACGCTGCGGTGCAGATGCGGTGGCGCCCGCCTCCAAAGCCAACAACCCGATGTAGTTCATGGCGCCATCATGACCAGCGCGGCACCCGGGCGCTTCTTGAAACCTGCTCACTTCAAACGAGGCTGGATCCCGCCGGTAGAGGTCTGATCGCGCGTGGCCGGCGCAGGAAGCAACCGGCGAGATTAGCGTCCTCGGTGCAAGTCGCTGAGAACTAGCCTTCCACGAAACGGGGGAACTCGTTCTCGCTTGCCCACGGCAGGATGTTCTCCCACGTTCGCGCGTCGACGGTCATGCCTGTTATCCGGTTGCCGAGGTTGAACGTTCCGGAATACTCGCCCACCGCGCCGCTCTGCCAGTTAATTGTCAAGAGAATGACGTCGTCGGTGACCATTCCCACCAGGCTCTGGCTTTCGTCCTCGGCGGGAGGACCGAGACTCTTGGCGCTACCCGTCAGTTTGGCGCCATTCTGGAAAATGGTGAACAGGAGAGTGACCTGATGGCCCTCGTGGGCTGTCCACTCGCCTTCTACAAATCGCGGTCGACGCTGGCCACCGCTAGCTGCGTTCGGCCAGCGCCTTGGCACCGGGTCCCGCCACCGGCTGAACGGCTGCGGGCGTCTCAGTCGGCTTGGTGATCGCGAGCCATGGGATGGCGACGTGCGCGATCGGTCCGATCCCGAGCGCGTACACGACCGTTCCGACGCCGACCGAGCCGCCCAAGATCCACCCGATGGCGAGCACGGTGAGCTCGATCGCTGTCCGCACGAGGCGGATTGAGTGACCTCGAGCCCCGAGCCCGGTCATCAACCCGTCGCGTGGCCCCGGTCCCAGGCCGGCGCCGATGTAGGCACCGGTTGCGATCCCGTTGAGGACCACGGCTCCCAGCATCACCGCGATCCGGGCGGGCACTCCATGGACCGGGTGGATCGTCGCCAACATCACGTCGATCACCAGCCCGACGACGATGACGTTGCAGACGGTGCCGAGCCCAGGCCGTTGGCGCAGTGGGATCCACAACACCAGGACGCAGACCCCGACGATGATCGCCCAGGTGCCGACCCCGAGCCCGAGCCTGCGTGACAGGCCCTGGTGGAACACGTCCCAGGGGTCTACGCCGAGCCCGGCCAGCAGCAGCATCGAGCTTGAGACGCCGTATAGAACCAGGCCCGTGAACAGTTGTCCCAGGCGACGAGTGCGGGGCGGACTAACCATCGGTCCAAGAATGACAGCGCCGACCCACCGAGCGGCTCTCCGGGGCGCGACCTCCGTTGCCGCGTGTGGATCTGCTCCTCGCAGGAATCGAGACTCACGGGTCCCCAAACGGGACTGCCCTCATTGCTCAGTGAGAGCCCGATGGCTCGGCGGCTGGTTCTGAGGGCTCGTAGATCCGAGCATCAATGGCGCCGAGAATGCCGATCACGATGCCACGCAGCCCCCAGCCGCGTGAGCTCCCGAAGCAGGGCGTCCATGCCTGCGATTGCGTGGATCCGCCGCTGCAAACCAGCCCCACCACCGCTCTCCAACAGAGGCCCCACGAGTTCGAGCACGTCACTGCAGCCGAGCCGTCGTGCGTACGGGCGGGCTAACTTGAGCGCTTGGTCGAGGAGCTCGGCGACCGATCGGAGCGAGCCGTCCGGGTCGGGGAGACGCGCGCCAACCCCGAACCGAGCTGCGCGAAAGATGCCTTCGTCGAGAATGTCGTCGGCCACAAGATCGTCGTGGCCAGCTTCGGCTGCGTGACAGACCAAGCAGTGCGTCAAGGCGACTAGCGCCACCGTATCGGTGCGGCTGACCTGGGCATCCAAGGCTCGGATCTCGACTGTCCCGAGCCGAGGGTGAGGACGCAGCTTCCACCAGAACCACGTGTAATCCGGAACCCCGGCCGCGCGCACCAACCGCGCGGTGCGGGAAGTGAAGTCCTCGAAGTCTCGCATTGCCGGCGGGACGCCGGTCCGCGGCCAGCCCCGCATCGTCATCTCCCGTGCCGAGGCCAGTCCGGCGTCGCGGCCATGACGAAACGGGGAGTTCGCCCCGAGGGCAATCAGCAGCGGGAGGTGCGCGCGCATTCTGTTGAACGCACGTATCGCAGTCTCTGCGTCGGGCATGCCGACGTGTACGTGCAGACCGGCCACCGGCGTCGCGAGTGCATCTCCCAACAACTCATGGACGCGCTCGTAGCGCGTCCTGTCGGTTATGCCCGCGTCGCCCTCCAGAGCGGTGGGATGGGTACCCGCGCTCAGCAGTCCCGCCCCTGTCGCCAAGGCCTGGCGACGCAGAGTGCCCAGCTCGTCAACCGCTTCCTCGGCGTGCCGGCGAATACCCGTGATCAGCTCCAGCTGGCACGTGTGGACCTCCGGTGCGATGCGACCCCCAACCTCGGGCGACAGCTGCGCGAGCACGGCTTCCGAGGCATTGACCTGACGACCCGTCACCGGGTCGACGAGAAAGCACTCCTCCTCGACCCCAAGGCTGAACGGCTCGCTTTGCCCAAACGCCGATTCCAACACGGACGACCGGCCCGCCGCCGTTTCCGTCGAATCCGAAAGTTGCACGTCCCCCCAATACCCGCAGCCGGGGTCCGGCAAGCGGCCTGTCGCTCGATGCGCCGGTCGTTGACGAGCCCGTCGTCCGCGTCGCCGAGCACGAGTGGGCGCAGGTCGATCGAGCGAAACGACGCGTAGGCCCGGGGCCGGGCGAGCGAGCGCGGGTGATTCGCACTCGCCCGCCGTTGTTCGCGGGGGCTACTTCGACATCGCCCACGAGCCGGCAGATGAGCGCGCTCGAGGCCAGCGATCGTCACCACCCATGAAGCGGCTGAACGGCTCGAACACATGGCTGAAGTACCACTGAGGCTGGGTCACGCCCGAGCAATTGCCGGCACCCTTTGTGCCAGGGCAGCTGCCATTGTCGCGCTGCAGCGCCCAGAACGAGAGGAAGCCGATGCCCTGTCGATCGGCCCAGTGCAGCAACGCAACCGCGTCCGTGGTCGAGAAGGTCTCGTCCGGACCGAAGTCATCGATCCCCGGCATCTCGGTCACGCCGATCATGTGCCAGAGCTGCCGCTTTCTGGCCCTCGGATAGAGCGCCTGCAACTGGCCGTAAAGGCCGGCCGCCGCGGTCTCGGTGTCGGTCAGCATGTCCTGCTGGGTGCCGAGGAAGTAATCGAAGGTCAGCAGGTTGACCGTGCTGATGCGAGCGCCGTCAGCGACCGCGTCCTGCAAGACGGCAAGTCCCGTCGCCGTGAGTCCCGTCGGAAACGTCGGAAGCGTGTAGGAAAACTGGATCTGCCGGTGGTGTGCGGCTGCCCAGGCCTCGGTCGCTGCGATGGCCTCGTTCCGGCGCTCGATCCCCGCTGTATTCATTAGAGAGTCGGCCTCGACGTCCAGGTCGATACGCGAGACGTGGTAGGTCGTGATCAGGCTCTCGAAGACGCCTGCGATCGCTTGCACGTCTGAGCAGCTGTCGGCTATCTCGGTGTCGGTCGTGTCGGCCGTGAAGCCACCGAACGACGGGATGACGTTCCCGCCGCGTGCCTGAATAGCGGCGATATCGCTGCCGAAGCTGCCTTGGCCGATCGGCTGGGTCGTATCGCCGTCCCAGTCGGCGACGCAGGAGCCGGCGCTCGCCGTTTGCAGGAAGGCCAACGATAGGAACTTGGCTCCCGACTCCTGCGACTGGGTGGCGAGGCTCCCGGCGCTGGTGTCGTACGTCTCGAAGTACGGCGCGAAAACGCGGTACGGCAACGACCCGATCTGGTCACGGCCTGCCGAAGCGCTCGCCGGCGCCGCGGAGACCATCGAGGTCAGCATCAATACGGAGGTCGCCAGTAACACCGACGAAGCGGCAGCGACCAAGCGCGGCCTCCCGCGCAGAGTAAGAACCCTCATTCTCCCACCTTTCCTCAACATTCAGGAGATCGGCGGTCTAGGCCAGTGGTCTAGACCAATATCAGTCGCAGCGACAGCCGTAGCTTAACCCGCCTGTCAACCCGCGATGCGGTGACCAAATGGGCTAAACCAGCGACCTGGTCTTGGGTTCGAACTGGTTCGGACAACCTGATGATGAAACCGCGCCGCTGAGTAGCCGGCTCTCACCGGTGGCTCTGCCTGACGGTAAGGGCTGCACGCGCCATATCGGCTCCATCTTCCCGATGTGCGACCCGACGTCGCAGCCCAACCTGAAGGCAGCGAAAGGTTCCTGGCGATGGGAGAACACCGATGGTTACAAAGACGGCAAACAACACACGAATTTCCCAGCGAGCGGGCGTCTCAGCACGGTTGACCGCTCGACTCCGTAGCGGCCGGCTCGACCAAGCACTGGCCGGCGGCATCTCGCCCGAGACCACAGCGTCGCTGGCGCTGCGGGCACGCCGACTGGCAAGACTGTCCTGCCGACGAGAGATCGCCGAGAGTCTGCTCCGCGTGACTCGCGACACCTGCCGAGGGGTGCAGCCGTCCCGTGCGCGCATCTCGCCTCGCCGAGCTCAGGTAAGTGCTGCAGCCAACGAGCTCATTCGGCTCGCCGAAGCCCTCGCCACCCCTGGCCCAGTCTCTGCCCGGGGCGTAGCGCAGGCGTTCATCTTGCTCACCGACGGCACCGGTCCGATGTACAACGTGAACAGCACGGCGAACCTGCAGGCCCACGCTGCCGCCGCAGCCAGCAACCTCCACCTCGCAGACTGAACTGGACTCCGGGGCGTGCCGGTGCGGTCGAAACCGCTCGCGATCGTTATCCCGGGTAACGCTGGGCCGGTCCGCCGTCGAAGTACCGAATCCCAAGGTCCGACCGCTCTCTGTATCGTGGTCGCGTTGTTTGCCACGGCGGTCAGAGAGATTGGTGGTGATGGCTGTGACGGTGCACGATCGGGAGAATGACTCTGCTCTCGACCGGCTCGTCCGGAAGCCATCCAGCCGCTCTGATCGGGTGCTGCTGCGCGGCGGTTACGTGCTGACGATGGATCCCGCGGAGGGCGACTTCGTCGGCGACGTGTTGATCCGAGGGGACGTGATCGATGCGGTCGGAAGGGAGCTTTCCGCGGACGACTCGCTGGTGATCAACGTATCGGGCCAGATCGTATTGCCCGGCTTTGTCGACAGCCACGTGCATGCCTGGGAGGGCGTTATCCGCGGGATCGCTCCGGACGCCGACTTCGGCAATTACATGGCGATCACCCACGGCGGGATCGCGAAGCTGATGGGGCCTGAGGACGTCGCGGTGGGCCAGCGCGTCACGGCTGCCCAGGCGCTCAACGGGGGCGTGACAACGATCGTGGACAACAGCCACAACTCTCGGTCGGCGGCGCATTCGGACGCCGCGATCGCTGCGCTGCGCGAGATGGGCATCCGCGCAGTGCATGCCGTCGGCGCGCCAGGCGCTGGCGGGGCCGGCGAACAGCTTCCGGGCGACCTCCTGAGGCTGCGTGAGGCTTATTTTGGCTCCGCCAACCAGCTGCTGACGATCCGAATGTTCGATATGACCCCGAGCATCGAGACCTGGACGTTCGCGGCCGAGCACGGCTTCGACGTCGTAGCCGAGATGGGTATGTGGATCCCAGATCTTGACGCGCTACTTGCGAGCGGGCTGTCGCGGGAGGGCCACACCTACAACCACTGCGCCGGTCTGACCGACGATCAGTGGCGGCGCATCGCCGACAGTGGAGCTCAGATCAACATGGTCCCCCGCTCTGATTCGCAGTTCGGCGTCGGTGCGTTCATCCCGATCCTGCAAGCCAACCGGCTCGGACTGCAGGAGGGGATCAGCTGCGACAACGAGCTCAGCTATGGCTACGACATGTTCACCGAGATGCGGACGCTGATCACGGTTCAGCGCGGCCTCTCGTTCGGCGCCGAGTTCGCCGGCGAGCAGGACGTTCCGACTCGGTACGGACCGCGCGAGGCGCTCCGTGCGGCGACCACCGGCGGCGCCCTGAACGCTGGCCTGAGCTCACGGATCGGGAGCATCACGCCCGGCAAGAAGGCCGATGTGGTCGTGATCGACACCGACCAGCTGCGGACGCGGCCGTTCGGCTCGCTTACGGGCACCGTTGTGCACTTCGCCGATGCTGGCAACGTTGCGCTCGTGTTCGTCGATGGGGCCCTCGTGAAGTGCCGTGGAGCCTTGGTCGGGGCTGACTATCAGGCAATCGCGGACGAGGCTGAGCGCAGCCGCGAGTCGCTTCTCAACCAATTCGGTGTTTCGCTCGAGGACGTGCGTTTCGATCGAGGGCTCGCCATCGAGCCCGACGGCACCGATGAACAAATCGTCGCGGTCGCCAAGTCCTCCGGGCACTAGCGCCGTCGAGTGCGCTCGAGCACGGAGCGAGCGCGCAGAGCCACGCCGGTGGCGGCCGCTCCGGCGATCGCTGCGACGACGAACGCCAATCGCGCGTCATGGTGATGCTGGGCGACGGTGGCCGCGATCGCACTCGCGGCGCCGGTGCCCACAGCGATCGCGGTCGATAGCCAACCGAACGCCTCGCCGGCCGTTTGTGCCGAGACGTGTTCGTCTATCAGCAACGAGAACGTCGTCAGCGCCGGGTTCAGCGCGACTCCGGCGAGTAGCAACAGCGCACCTACTACGAAGAGGCCATGGGAGGGAACCATCAGCGCCAGTGCCGTGGTTAGCAGCACGAGCAGCAGCAGCAGGCGAGCCGATGGTCTCGCCTCCCACCGTCGGCTTCCGTAGATCGCAGCCCCGAGAATCCCGCCCACCGACAGGCTTGCGATCAGTAGGCCAGCGGTTGCCGGCGCGCCGTGGGCAGCCGCGAGCGTCGGCGCAGCGACCTCGAGCGCGCCGATCACAGCCCCGACCAGCGCAGCGACCGCCAGCACCAGTCGCAGCGGTCGGATTTGCAGCAGCAGTCCGGTTGGTGCGGCGTGGGCAGAGCCGCTTTCACCAGGTGACCCGATCGAGACGGCGAAGCCCAGCGCGCCCGCGGCGGCGAGTGCTGCGACCGTGATCAGCGCCAGTGAGGCTGAGGCCGCGGCAATCATGCCGGCGAGGATCAGCGGCCCGGCCAGGATCGAAAGCTCCTGGGTGAGATACACAAGGCTGTAGGCGGCGGTGTGGTCATCTCCAACGACCAGCTTTCGCCATTCCACGCGCATGCTCGTCGACACCGGCGGGAGCGCCAGCCCGGCGAGGCACCCTAGGACAACCAGCAATCCCTCCGGAGCATCGAGGTCCGAGAGCCCGACAATCCCGGCGAGCGCCAGCGCGTGCGTCGCGCCGCAAGCTGCGATCACCGATCGTGATCCCCGGCGATCAATCAGCCTGCCCTGAAGCGGACGAGCGACCCCGGCTCCGATCGACAGAGCTCCTACGACTCCGCCGGCAAGCGCGAGCGAACCGGTGTGCTGGCGAACCACGAGGATGATGCCGACGGCCGCAGCGCCCTGAGTCACCTGCGCCAGCAGGCCAGTGACCGCCTGCCAGCGGACTTCGGAGAGTCCAAGCAGCAAGCGATAGCTATTGGAACCCACCGAGGCTGTTGAGACGGAACCCTCCTGACTTGAGCTGTCGGCCAAACGCAGCAAGCGGTCGGATCGCCCTCGCCCGTCAGGGCTGATGGTCGCGGACGAGCCCGTTCTCGCGGAGTTGGCCCAGAGCGGTATCGAACTGATCCACCGACAGTTTCACCATCGCATCGACCGTATCTCGGTTGGTCACGTCAGTGAACTTTGCGATCACCGCCTGAACCTGAGCGTCGCCGGTCACCGTCCCCTCACCGCTCAGCGCTTGCTTCGTAGGCTCGGGCACGTACTGCCAGACGTTGTCGAGGAACCGCTGCATCGAGGTCTTGTCGATCGGGTCCAGGATCCACGACGCTGGCCAGTCATGAGTCTGGATTCCCGCCGCCATCACGAGGTTGTCCTGGGAGGCCTTGACGGCTTTGCGCGCGATCTCGAGGGTCCTCGGGCTCTGGCCGAGCGTCGTATCGCCGGACAGCTGCCAGCGATCTCCCTTCTTGTTCTGGACCCAGACGCCTCTTCCGGAGGAGATCGCCAGGTTCAGCTCATCGTGCGCCAGGCGTGCGAAGACGCTGAGGAAATCCTGTTTCTTGAAGCGCATCACAGAGGCGAGCAGGCTGGCCAGACGCGGCTGCGTGGCGGGTCCCCAGCTGCCGGCGACCGCGCCGTCCTTGATATCGAGCTTCGCCAGCGCAGCGGATGCCTTCTGATCGGCGAGCAACCCCGTGGCCACCGCCGAGGCGAGGTTCTCGCGGTTGTTGCCGGTGTCAAGTGAGCCCTTCGCCTGGTCCATCAGCCCGAGCTTGTCGATCAGATGGCCGGCGCTGAACGCGTCGGTGAGGTAGTGGGTCGCGAACCCGTTGAGCAGCTTGGCGAGGTTGGAGACGTTCCCGCTCCCGTGGCCGGACTTCTGCGCCTCGAGTAGCGCGCGCTTGTGGAGCTCGTCGAAACGCGCCTTGTTGCGGGGCGCGAAGTGGGATTCGTTGGACTTGTTGAGCTCCATGTACCAGTCGGCCTTGGGTCTCCACTTCTGACTCCATGACTGCCACTGCTCCTCGCTGGGCGGCTTTGAGACCTTTCCCTTCCGGTACGCCTCGTCCTGGTCGATCAGGGCCATCAGCTCCTTGAGCTCGTCCGCCTTGGCTCCCATCAAAGCCTCGGGCGTGCGGTAGTAGTCGCCCATCGCGACCAGGTAACGGGCATCGATCCCGCTGAGCCCTCCCACCTGCACGAGATCGCCGGGCAACATGAACTGCACGTGCTCGCCTGACTCGTAGCGCTGAAGCCGGCGTGCAGTGGTAACGGCGCCGGGCGCTCGCGCTCCGATCAGCGCGCCCACCGCGCGATTTCCGGCCGACCGCTGGAGCGTCAAAATCTCGGCCCGAGCGAGCCGACGGCCGGGGTCGAGGACCGCTGCCGACGCGGGCATCGGGGTGGCCAGCGAGCTGACGCCGATGGCCCTCAGGGCCGTCGCCTCGGGTACCACCTCGGCGGCCGCCTCGGTGCGGTTACCCCCGGTCACAAGCCGGATTGAATCATCTCTAAATCGGACCAGCCCCAACCTGCCGCTAGCTCAGTGGCTTTGCGAACCATCGATCGGCGAACGGCTCATCATTGAACGGCGGTACCTCGGTGTAGCCGGCCGAGCGATAGAGGATGATCGCTTCTGACAGCACGTCGCTGGTTTCGAGGTGCGCTTCGTACGAGCCGTGTTCGCGTGCGAGCCCCTCCAGATACTCGAGCAGTCGGCGACCAAGCCCGAGACCACGCGCTGATTCGGCGATCCACATACGTTTGATGTCGGTCACGTTGCCGGGGCGGTGTTTGACTGCTCCACACCCGATGGCCTCACCGCGCAGGTAGGCGACGACGAACGCGCCGTTGGGCGGACGCACCTCGTGCGGCTCTGCGGTCGAACCCTTACTCGGATCGAATGCGCGCTGCGGTGCTCGACGGTTCAGCTCGGCCACGTACGCCCGCAGGCAGCGCTGCGCATCGGGAAGTTCCGGGTCGACCCGCCGCAGCTCGATGAGCCCTGTCGTGATCAGACGCTCGACCGTTCGCATAGCCGCCACCAGCTCGCCCCGCTGCCCGCCGCTGAGCGGTTCGAGGATCGCCGCGGCGAGCTCGTCGCTGCGCTCGTCCAGAATCGTCCGCTCGGCAAGACCCTTCTCCGTGAGCCGCACCACGCGGATACGGCGGTCGATGTCGCTCGGGGTCACGCAGATCAGCCCGTCGGCTTCAAGCGCGCGGAGCATGCGGCTCATCTGGCCCGAGTCAACGTCAAGTCGTGATCGCAGCATCACGACCTCGCCTCCCTCTGTGCCGATCTCCCAGAGCAGTCGCGAAGCGGCGAGCGGCCGGTCGCGGGACGCGAAATGATCGTTCAGTGCGCCGGTGCGCTGCGTGACCGTGCGGCTGAAGCGACGAACCTCGGCCACCTGCGAGTGCATTCTCTGATTCTAGTCAGAGAATCCTTCTCGCCCCGGCCCGCTTCGGCACCTACCGCGCGTAGTCGACCGCGCGGGATTCGCGAATGACCGTCACCTTGATCTGACCGGGGTACTCCAGCTGCTTCTCGATCTCCCGCGCGATCTCAAACGACAGCATCGTCGCGGCATCGTCATCGATCGCCTCGGGCGCAACCATCACCCTGATCTCGCGCCCGGCCTGCATCGCATAGACCTTGTCGACCCCCGGGTGGCGAGTCGCGATCTCCTCCAGGTCGCGCAGACGCTTCACGTAGTGCTCCAGCGACTCGCCGCGCGCCCCCGGCCTCGCGCCCGACAGTGCATCCGCCGCCTGAACGATCACCGCCTCGATCGTCTGCGGATCTACCTCGTTGTGGTGCGCCTCCATTGCGTGGGCGACGGCCTCGCTTTCGCCATACTTCCGCGCCATATCGGCTCCGACCAGCGCGTGTGGACCCTCGATCTCGTGCGTGACGGCCTTGCCGATATCGTGCAGGAGCGCCGCTCGGCGAGCCGTCTTTGTTCCCGCGTCGAGCTCGGCGGCCATCATCCTCGCTAACTGGGAGACCTCGATCGAGTGCGCCAGCACGTTCTGGCCGTAGCTCGTGCGAAACCTCAGTCGGCCAAGCAGCTTGATCAACTCAGGATGCAGTCCCTGAACGCCCGCCTCGAACGCCCCCTCCTCGCCGACCGCGATCATGTGTGCCTCGAGCTCGGACTTTGCCTGGAAGTACATCTCCTCGATCCGAGCCGGGTGGATGCGTCCGTCCTGCAACAGCTTCTCCAGTGTCAATCTGGCGATCTCCCGGCGCACCCCATCGAACCCGGATAGCACGACCGCTCCTGGGGTGTCGTCGATGATGATGTCGACGCCCGTCAGATTCTCGAGGGCGCGGATGTTCCGTCCCTCCCGGCCGATGATTCGGCCCTTCATGTCGTCGGAGGAAAGCTGCACGACCGACACCGTCGTCTCGGCCGCGTGCCCGGCAGCCAGTCGCTGCATACAGACCGACAGGATGTTCCGCACTCGCCGGTCGGCCTCGCGCTTGGTCTCCTCCTCGATCACGCGGATCCGGCGAGCGGCGCCCTGCCGAGCGTCGTCCTCGACCTCCTGCAGGAGCATCTGCTTGGCGCGAGTCGCCGACATGCCGGAGATCTGCTCGAGGGCGCGGAGCAACTGCTCCCGTCGAGTATCCAGGTCGGCGGAGTGTCGTTCGACCTCGGCTTCGCGAGAGTCGAGCGCCAGCTCTCGCGTATGGAGTTCGGCGCTCAACTCCGATGGCCCGGAGTTCGCCGGCGCCGGCGTTGTCGCCGACGCTCGCGCGCCAGTCAAGCTCCGCGCGCGGGGCGCCACGCCGGCGGTAGCTGCAACCGCATGTGATCGACCACCCTGCCGTGCATAAACGGCGGCCGCGACAACAATGCCTACGGCAATCAGCGCTGCGGCGGCAATGACGTCCATGGTCGTTCCTCTCCGGCGATCCGCGTCTCTTCACACGGGTCCACTACTGCGTATGTGGTTTTTCAGGAGCGACCGAGCGGCCCGTAAGGACGCATCAACGGAGCCGACAGCGACCCGCAGGAGCGGGCCGCGACGTCGGCGGGCAACGATCAACTAGTGGGCTGCAAGCCTGGCGGGTCGCTACACAGCGACCTGACGAAGTTTGACCTCAACGCTGCTCCAAATCAAAGTAATGGGTGATTTCCTGGTTCTTTTTGCGGCTCAACGGCCGTTCGTTCGCTTCACCAGATCGTAATACCGGCACTCAACCGATGCAATCACGTCGCTGACGATCCCATCGGCGCACGGCGTCGGCGGCGAGATCGCGCTCGTAGCCCTTCCGCACCAGCACGCCGAATGCCCGCTCTCGGAGGCGAACGTCGTTGCCCTCGCTGGCGTCAGCAGGCTCACGGGGAAACCGCCGCTCGAGCAGTTCGATGGCCCGCTGGAGCTCCGCCGCGGGCTCGTCGGCCAGCGCCTGGTCGATCAGTTCCCGCTCGACCCCGAGTTCGCGTAGGCGACGGGCGATCCGCTCGTGTCCCCAGCCGTCGAGCTCACGTCTGTCCTGCGCAAACAGTTGCGCAAAACGAGCGTCGTCGAGCTGACCGAGCGTCCGCAGCTCGCCGATCGTGTCCTCGATCTCGACCTCGCCACACCCGGCACGCGTGAGTCGCGCTCTGACCTCGGCCGCGGTGCGCTCGCGCCTGTTCAGATACGCAAACGCGAGGGCGAGTGCGTCAGGCAAGAGAATCGACCGCCGACCCTAAAGGGCTAAGCGGCTTGGACCTCCTCGTCGGTCGGGATCGCCGCCAGCGGCGCGCCGTCGCGCTCCTCGATCGGCCTGGCTGAACCGTCGGCGCCGAGCCCGAGCGCACCGTAGACCTTGCCCTCGATCTCCTTGGCGATGTCCTGATGCTCATCCAGGAACGCCTTGGCGTTGCCCCGACCTTGCCCCAGCCGTTCGTCGCCGTAGGAGAAGAACGAACCCGACTTGGTGACGATGTTGTGCTCGATCCCGTAATCGAGCAGACAGCCCGAGGTGGAGATCCCCTTCCCGAACTCGATGTCGAACTCCGCCTGCTTGAACGGGGCCGCGACCTTGTTTTTGACCACCTTGACTCGGACCCGGTTTCCGACCGCCTCGGTGCCGTCCTTGAGCGTCTCGATCCGACGGATGTCGAGCCGCTGGGACGAGTAGAACTTCAGCGCCCGACCACCGGGCTGCGTCTCCGGCGAGCCGAACATAACTCCGACCTTCTCGCGGATCTGGTTGGTGAAGACACACAGAGTCTGGGTTCGGTTCAGGTTGCCGGTCAGCTTGCGCATCGCCTGCGACATCATCCGCGCCTGGACGCCGACGCTCTGGTCGCCCATCTGGCCCTCCAGCTCAGCCCTCGGCGTCAGCGCTGCGACCGAGTCGACCGCGATCACGTCGACGGCACCAGAGCGGATCAGCATGTCGACGACCTCGAGCGCCTGCTCGCCGTAGTCGGGTTGGGAGACCAGCAACTCGTCGATGTCGATGCCGATCTGCCGCGCGTAGATCGGATCCATGGCGTGCTCGGCATCGACGAACGCGCACACCCCGCCGAGCTTCTGCGCCTCGGCCATGATGTGGTACACGAGGGTCGTCTTACCTGAGGATTCTGGGCCGAAGATCTCGATGATCCGCCCACGAGGGACACCGCCGATCCCGAGCGCAACGTCCAGCGACAGCGCACCCGTCGGGATCGCATCGACCGCCACGCGAGCTCCGGGATCGCCCATCCGCATCACGGTGCCCTTGCCGAACTGCCGTTCGATCTGTGTCAGCGCGCCCTGGAGGGCAGCCTGCCGCTTGGCGTCGGAACCTGCGTCCCGTCCGCCCTGGAAGGCAGCCTGCCGCTTGGCGTCGGAACCTGCTTCCCGTCCGCCCACCCCCCGGCCACCGGACGTCGTACCGGGCCTGCCGCCGGTCCTGTCCTGTTCGCTCATGCTCGCGTGGCTCCTTGTCTCATGTCCTGTGAACTGGTGAATGTAAGGCCCTCACCGGACGGAAACGGAGCCTACGGACGAGGCCTGTGACGGAACAAGACTCGTTCGTGCCAATTCTGCAACGTCGCGCTGCGATGGTCGTGCGGCGTGCCCGTGGACAACCTCCAAGCGACGCAGGCGTCGGGGGCGGCGCCGTCAGAAGAACCAACCATAAGTTGGCAGCCGAGCGCCCTCCCGAAGGAGTTTGCGTGATGACGGTCGCCCAGAGACCGGTTTCCGGATACCCGGTGAACGGGCGTGCGCGCGTGCCGACTTAGAGCCTCTCTCAAAATCGGGGGGCGTCGCTGGCGAGCGTCGAATCAAGCGAGACGATGACGCAGGACAGCGAGCGAAAGGTCGCTACCGGAACAGGAACGCCAGGCGCTCAGAGGTCGACGCGATGTAACGGGTCGTACCGTGACCCGCCGCCTGCGCCAGCCCCGAGCACGGACCTGTACAGCGTCACGCGCTCGCCCTCGAATCCCACCGGCGGCGGCTGCTCCAGGTCCCGTGACCGTACCGTCCCCCTCCGCCCCACGCGCGCCACGGTCACGTGCGGCAGGAATGCGCGGGCCTCCGCCCGGTAGGCGCCGATCTGGATCAGCGCCTGCGCCAGCGCCGCCTGCGCTTCGGCGAGCTTGCCGTCCATGTCCTCGACGGCAACCGCCAGCACCCCCGGACGCCGTCGGGGCAACCACAGCGCCTCGCCGATTCGCAGCAGCGCTCGTCCGCTCCCGCCGATCAACGAACAGGCACCGGAGATTGCCGCGACCGACTCCATCTGACAGAGGCCGAGGAAGCAGAGCGTCACGTGCAGTTCCTCACGGCCGACCGGGCGCAGGCCCGCGGCGGCTCCCGTGCTCAGAATCCCGTCACGCCAACTCGACAGCGAGATCCGGACGTCATGAGGGAGCTCGAGCGCGACGAACAGCCGCCACCCGTGGGCCGGTGAAGCGCCCGCCGGCGACTGCGCACTGCCAGCCGGCGACTGCGCACCCCCCGTGGCCGCACCCTCGACGGCCATTTCAATGGCCCTCGGCTACGGGTCCCGGCGCGGCGCCCTCGGCCGGAGAGACCGGCCGATCGCCGTCGCCATGGAGCACCCGCGCCAGCAGATGCATCGCGACTGTGGTCGATCGTTCCCGCACGTCGGCGCGGCCACCTGGCAGCCGTGGGCTGCGGGTCAGGGATCGCTCGATGGCCACCCCGGAGCCAAACGCGACGGTGAAGCAGACAAACCCGACCGGCTTCGCCTCGGTGCCGCCGTCGGGCCCAGCTACACCTGTGATCCCGATCCCGACCGACGCGCCAAACCGCTCGCGCGCTCCGTCAGCCAGCGCGCGAGCCACCTCCACCGAGACCGCCCCGTGCGCCTCGATCAAACCGGGATCGACTCCGACCATCGACACCTTGGCCTCGTTGCTGTAGGCCACCACACCGCCCAGGAAGTAATCCGAGGATCCGGGCACGTCGGTCAAGCGGGCGGCCATCAGGCCCCCCGTGCACGACTCCGCGACCGCCACGCTCGCGCCAGCCGCACGGAGCAGCTCCACCACCTGTGCGTCGATCGTCGAGCCGTCCCGCGAGAACAGCGCCCGCTCGTGGCGCGCGGCGATGAACTCGACCAGCGCCTGATAGTCGCGCTCGCCCCCGGGCTCGTAACGGGTCGCGACCTCGATCTCGCCTCGCCGCAAACACGTCGTTATCTCCAACTCGGCCAACGACAGACCGGCAGCGTCCGCCGCGCGCAGCGTGTTCGCGATCTCGGCCTCCGGAATCCCGTACAGCCGCATGATCCCGCGGCGGTAAATGGTCGCGCCCCTGATCGCGTCGCGAACCGCATCGGTAGCCGCCGCCGCGCGCCACATCGGCTGCAGCTCCCGCGGCGGCCCCGGCAAGACGACAACCATGGGCCCCGGGGCACCGTCGGCGGGCGGAACCACCAGGCCGGGCGCCGTGCCCACGGGCGCCAGCACCGTGGAACCGATCGGAATCACCGCCTGTTTGCGGTTCGCTGCTCGTAGCGCTTGCTCGCCGACGTCAGGCCAGCGTGCCCGATAGGACTCCAGGATCTCGAAGATCTGCTGCTCCAGAGCCTCGTCCAGCACCATCTTGCGCCCGCAGAAATCGCCGACGATCTCGGCGGTCAGATCGTCGGCCGTCGGGCCAAGGCCACCGCTGGTGATGATCAGCCGAACTCCGGCCTCCGCCATATGCCGCAGCTCACCCCGCAGATCCTCAGGGCGATCGCCCACGACTGTGATCATCTCGACGTCGATCCCGAGGTCGCGCAGCTGCTCGGACAGCCACGGGCCGTTGCGGTCGGGGATGATCCCGGTCAGCACCTCGGTCCCGGTGACGAGGATCGCTGCGCGCACCTCGGCGCGCCCTCTGAACACCGCCGCGTCGGTCATCCGCAAGTTGGCGCCGGCGTCAGCGAACTGACGTGAGTAGGTGTGATCCTCAGCCCGATCGCGGCCGTCGTCGCCGGCCTGTAGGGCTTCCCGTTGATCTTCAGGGCGACGCTGTCGTTCCCAAGATTGACCAGCAGCTCGGCTGCTTTCACGGTCGGGATCGTTTGCCCCGGGTTGTAGATGACGCCGTTGATCAGTTTCGTACCCTTCGCATCCTCGACGCAGACCCAGACGGGCGCTGTGACCTGTGCGAGGGTCAGGGTGGCGACCTTGGGCACCGGCGGGGTGGTCGTGGTGTGAGTTCTGGTAGTCGTGGTCCTCCCCGCGCCGGCACCGCTGCCGCCGTTTCCGTGTGGGTGATGATGATGCTGTCCCGTCCCCGACACCGGTGTCCCCGGTGTTTTGTTGTTGCCGTGCCCGATCAGGTAGAGGATCCCGACCACGACCACCAGCACGAGCACGATGACGGCGGCGGGGGGCACCCGCGGGCTGCCGTGGCCCCGTGCGGCCCGCTCGCGCTCCCTGCCGCGGGCCGCGATCGGTCGCACATCGTGGTCGCTCGGGTTCTCATAGCGGCGCTTGAACTCATCGATCAGCGGCCGACTGTCTACCCCCAGGTAATCGCCATAGGTCTTCAGGAAGCTCTTGACGAAGACAGGCCCCGGCAGCAGGTCCCAGTCCTCATTCTCGATCGCGCGCAGGTACTTTGCGCGGATCTTGGTGCGCGCCTCGACCTCGCTGATGTCGATCCGCGCGCGCATCCGTGTCTCGCGGAGAATGGAGCCGATTTCCGCCATGCCGTGGAAAGGCTACGCTTTGCAGCGCGTTCGCCACTGCAGGGTCAGCTGCACGACGAGACCCGGGTCCAGCCGCCGATCAGAAGTCGCCGTCGCGGTCAGGCGCGTATGACTGCTCCGGCCCGGCCACCGACCCGCTTGGCGTACTGTCGGCTCCTCCGGGAGGCTCGCCACTCGCCCCCGGTCCGTCTGAAACAACGCCAGGGCCGTCGGGCGACTCACCCGCAGACGCTGGCCCTCCGATCGATCGTCTGCCCGATCCTGCCGGCGGACCCTGACTGCCTCCGGAGCCCTCTGCGAGGTGCACCAGGATCCTCGGGACGTCGGCCTCGCTGATCAGCACCTGGCGCGGCTTTGAGCCCTCGTACCCGGAGATGATCCCGCGCCGCTCGAGCATGTCGATCAGCCGTCCCGCCCGCGTATACCCGAGCCGCAGCCGCCGCTGCAACATCGAGGTGGAGGCGGTCCCCATCTGGGCCACCAGCGAGATCGCCTCCTCCAGCAACGGATCCTCGTCGGGATCGAAGCCGTCGTCCTCGTCGCCACCGCCTGACCCATCGTCCCCGACCTCCTCCAGCAGCTCCTCCTTGAACTCCGGCTCGCCCTGCCGCCGCCACGCCTCTGTCAAATCGGCGATCTGGGCCTCATCGATGAACGCCCCCTGGATCCGTTGCAATTTCGAGGAACCGACCGACGAGAACAGCATGTCGCCCTGTCCCAGCAGCGATTCAGCCCCGTTCTGGTCGAGGATCACGCGCGAGTCGGTCTGCGAGGAGACGGCGAACGCGATCCGCGAGGGCACGTTGGCCTTGATCATGCCGGTGATCACGTCGACTCGCGGCGACTGCGTCGCCAGCACCAGGTGGATGCCGACGGCGCGCGCCTTCTGCGCCAGCCGGATGATCGAGTCCTCGACGTCGGCGGGCGCGACCATCATCAGGTCGGCGAGCTCGTCGATCACGCACAGGATGTAGGGCAGCGGCGGCTCTCCGCGCCGCTCCCGGGACTTGTTCAGCTCAGGGAGCGAGCGGGTCCGCGCCAGCGACATCGTGCCGTAGCGCTGCTCCATCTCCTTGACGAGGTTCTGCAGCGCGTTGGCGGCCTTTCGCGGCGATGTGATCACCGGTGTCAGCAGGTGCGGAATCGACTCGTAGTGGTTGAGCTCCACCTGCTTGGGGTCGACCAGCACGAGCCGCACCTCATGCGGAGTCGCCCGCAGGAGCACCGAGGACAGCATCGCGTTCACGCAGGCGGACTTGCCCGAGCCGGTCGTCCCTGCGACCAGAAGGTGCGGCATCTTCGTCAGGTCCGCGCCGATCGCCTTACCGGAGATGTCCTTGCCGAGCCAGACCGTCAGCGGCGACCAGTCGGCCGGCGGCTCCTGAAAGACGTCGCCCAGATGCACGATCCGGCGGCGCGCGTTGGGTACCTCCACCCCGACTGCGGTCTTGCCCGGGATCGGCGCGAGGATCCGGATGTCGGTGGCGGCCAGCGCGTAGGCCAGATCGTCCTTGAGGCTGGCCACCTTCGAGACCTTGATCCCCGGCGCGAGCCGCAGCTCGTAACGGGTGATATGCGGTCCGGTCACCCGCCCGACCACCTTCGCATCGATCCCGAAGTGGCCCAGCGCCTCGACCAGGGCGGCGGCGACCTGCGCCTGCCCGGCGGTGTCCGGCTTGGCGGCGTCGCCGGTCGCGCGAACCAGGAACCGAGGTCCCGGAACCCTCCAGACGAAGGCGGGGTCGTCGGTGACCGACGCGCGGAACCGCCCCTGAGGCGTCAGGTCGGTCGCATCGAGCTCCCGGTTCGGCCCGCGAGCTTCGGCTTCGCCGGCGGTGGGGGGCGGTTGGGTGGGGTTGGTATCGTCGCCGTCGACCTCCTCCCCCCTTCCGGGTTCCTCGAGCTCGCCGAAGCTGAGCTGATCCGGCTGCTCCTGATCGATGTTCGCGTCCTCGTCGGCCTCCACGCCGTCGAGCTCCCCAGCCCCGACGACCGACGCCTCGACGTGAGTCCGGTGGACGACAAACTCGGCGGTGTCCGGATCGGCCCCGCTCCATTCGGGAACCTCGAGCGTTCCGTCCAGGGCCGCGGGCTCCTGAGGCGTGGCGCCGAACTCGCGACCAGCCTCGGTCGCCGCTCGCCGGCTGGCCTGAGCGAGCTCGGCTCGGCGCAGTGCGCCGGTCGCGCTGCGGCGGCCCGCGAGCACGACTGAGGCGAAGGTCGCGCCGCTCAGCAGCAGGACCCCGGTCAACGTCAGGAACACCGCGAGGATGTCTGCGCCCGCGGTCGAGAACAGGTGGCCGGCCACCCAGAACTCGACGGCACCGAGGATTCCGCCCCTTGGCTTCATCGCGGCCGCCGACCAGAATGCTCCCGTGGGCTCCGGGCCCGGCCCGATCCCGAGCGTGCCGGCGGCGAACGCGAGCGATAGCGCCGCGGTCAGGCAGATCGCACCCGTGCGCAGCGGACGCGCGGGCGGGCGCAGCTCCCGCGCCAGAATCAGGCAACCGCCGATCACGAGCACCACCGGCACCGCATAGGCGAGTTCTCCAACCAGGAACCGCAGCGCGCCGATCAATCCATGTCCAACGCTGCCGCCGGCCCACCCGAAGTAGGCGATACCGCCGAGAAAGATGCCGACCGCGATCAACGCCAGGGCGACAACGTCGACCTGGTGGGGCTCAAGCGCCAGCAGCCGGCGCAGCGAGGGGCGGCTCGCCACCAGCGAACGCCTGGCTCGCGCCCGAGGCTGCTGCTTGCGAGCCGGCGCACGCTTCTTGGCCGCCGGCTTGCGGGGCTTCCTCGAGGTCCGGGTTGCCATCTCCGAAAGAGCACCTTCGACGTCGGGCGTCCAGACCCTTTCGGCTAAGAACCGCTTAAGAGCGCGTTGTGGAATCCACCGGAGCGCATACCATCAGCGCATGAGCGACTTCGAGCGCCCCGCGCGCGTGCTCGTCGTTGAGGACGACGACGCGATCTCACAGGTCCTTCAGCGCTCGTTGCGCATGGAGGGCTACGACGTCCGGATCGCCGGTGACGGCGTGTCGGGGCTGGACCAGGTCCAGTCCTTCCTCCCCGATCTGGTGATTCTTGATCTCGGCCTCCCGAAGCTGGACGGGATCGAGGTCGCCAAGCAGATGCGTGAGTGCGAGGATATTCCGATCCTGATGCTGACCGCTCGCGACGCCGTCGAGTCGCGCGTCGAGGGCCTCGACGCCGGCGCCGACGATTACCTCGTCAAGCCGTTCGAGCGTCAGGAGTTGCTGGCGCGGCTGCGGGCATTGCTGCGTCGCCGGCCGCCGCGCGGCCAGGCGACGCTGACAGTCGGCGACCTGAAGTTGAATCCCGACACCCACGAGGCCCATCGCGGCGGGCGGCTGCTCGAGCTGACCCAGCGCGAGTTCGAGTTGCTCGAGTACCTGATGCGCAATGAGCGGATCGTCGTATCGCGCCAGCGGCTGCTGGATGAGGTTTGGGGCTACGACCCGTTCTCGATGACGAACACGATCGAGGTGTTCGTATCCAATCTGCGGCGTAAGCTGGAGGCGGATGGCGAGCCTCGGCTCCTCCATACGATCCGCGGCGCAGGCTACGTTCTCCGCGTATAGGCGGCTCCCGGTCCGCTGGCGGCTGGGCGGTGGCTCAGCGCTGCTGACGCTCGTCATTCTGGCCGGATTCGCCGGAGCGGCGGACGTCCTGATCGAACGGCAGGTCAGCAACCAGTTCGTCGCCAAGATGAACTCGAAGGCCGCGCGGCTGCCGGAAGCGGTCCAAGCAAAGGTTCAGTACGGCCAGTTCGCCTGCTTCAGCGACCTGTCTGAGATCGCAGCCGGCGACAGCGCCCAGATCCGCCTGTTCAGCCCGACCGGGAAGCTCCTCTGCTCGCAGCGGACGAGTTCGAACGGCCTGACGCCAGTGAACAAACCGGCCTTCACCCCCCCGATCCGAGGCGCGACCTATCACGAGCACGGTTATCGCGTGACTGTTCAACCCCTCTCCTGGAGGAACGGTAGGCACGGGCGCGACCGCGGTTGGCTGCTCTACGCCCAGCCCCTCTCCTCGACCTCCGGGCTGATCTCAGACGTCCGCCTGTTCCTCACGCTAGGTGTCGTCGGCGGCGCGATCCTCGCCCTGCTCGCCGGGATCTACGTCGCCAGACGGGCAATGCTGCCGATCACCGAGTTGACCGACGCCGCTCGTGAGATCGAGCTCACCCGCGACCCGACCCTACGGATCCCCCAGCCCGAAGCCGACGATGAGATTGCCGAGCTGGCGCGCACGCTCGAGGGAATGCTCGGCGCTCTGGACGCTGCCCGCAACGAGAGCGAGACCGCGCTCGCTCGCCAGCGCGAGTTCGTCGCCGACGCATCGCACGAGCTTCGCACGCCGCTGACGGCGGTGCTCGCGAACCTCGAGCTGCTGGCCGACGAGCTCGACGGAGAGCAGGCCGACTCGGCAAAATCGGCGCTGCGCTCGACGCGGCGGATGCGCCGGCTGGTCGGCGACCTCCTGCTGCTAGCGCGCGCCGACGCGCAGCGCACCCGGCCGCTCGAGCCAACCGACCTGGCAGAGGTCCTGACCGACGCGGCCGGGGAGCTGGGGGCCGTTGCCGAGAGCCATTTCCTGACGCTCGACCCAACCCCGGCGATGGTGCTCGGGAACCGAGACGACCTGCACCGCCTGGTGCTGAACCTGCTCGACAACGGGCTCAACCACACGCCGCCCGGCACCAGCGTCAACGCCAGCACCGGCGTGATCGACGGCATCCCGACGCTGATCGTCGAGGACGACGGGCCGGGGATCCCCGCCGAGATGCGCGAGCACGTCTTCGACCGGTTTGTGCGCGTCGGCGGCGACATGGGCGGCGGCGGTCGAGGGACCGGCCTCGGGCTGGCGATCGTCCAGGCGGTCGCGGACGCCCACGAAGCGACGGTCGCGCTCACCTCGCCGGGCGTTGGGAGCGGGACACGGTTCGAGATCGCGTTCCCGCAGCCGCCGAGCCTGAAGGCCGGCGGCGTCGAGCCCCGGGATCAGACCTCGACGACTACCGGGAGCACCATCGGGCGCCGGCGCAGCCGGTCGTAGACGAACGCCGCGAGGTCGTCGTGGAGCCCCTCCTGGAGCAGGTCGACCTCGCGAATCCCGTCAGCGGCGGCGCGGACGAGCGAGCGCTCGACCTCCTCGCGGATCTCCAGCCGCAGCGTCTCGGCCTGCTCGATGAACGGCACCCCCCGGAAGATCACCTCGGGGTCGGCAACCTGGGAGCCGTCGCTCTCGGAGATCGTCGCGACGACGATGAAGATCCCGTCGGCCGACAGCATCCGTCGGTCGCGCAACGCGACGTCTGCCGGGTCGCCGATATCGACGCCGTCGACGAAGATCATCCCCGATTGGACCGGCTCGGCGAACCTGGCGCCCCGCTCGTCGATCTCGAGCGGTAGGCCGTTCTGTCCCTGGAACACGTCATCGAGGTCGATCCCGACCGCGTCGGCGAGCTGGGCATGCAGGTGGATTCGCTTATGGTCGCCGTGCACCGGCATCACGTAGCGCGGCTTGACGAGGTTCAGCATCAGCTTCAGCTCCTCGGCGTAGCCATGACCCGATGCATGGATCGGCGCGTCGGCGGTCGTCACGACGTCGCAGCCGATGTGGTACAGACGATCGACGGTTTCGGACACGGCGCGCTCGTTGCCCGGGATCGGCGTCGCCGAGAATACGACCGTGTCTCCCCCGTGCAGCTTGATCATCCGGTGGTCGTTGTGGGCCATCCGACGCAACGCCGACAGCGGCTCGCCCTGTGAGCCGGTCGAGATCACGACGACCTTGTGGTCGGGCCAGTCCTCGACCTCCTGGGGCTGGATCAGGATCCCGTCCGGCACCTCGATGTGTCCGAGCGAGCGGCCGATCCCGACGTTCTTGCGCATCGACCGTCCGACCAGCGCGACCTTGCGGCCGAGTGCGTCGGCAGCGTCGACAACCT
Source organism: uncultured Solirubrobacterales bacterium (assembly GCA_963805095.1). Taxonomy (GTDB): domain Bacteria; phylum Actinomycetota; class Thermoleophilia; order Solirubrobacterales; family Solirubrobacteraceae; genus Palsa-465. The sequence goes on along the minus strand of CAWDSW010000001.1, from coordinate 657,306 downwards.
GCTGGACGCGATGGATGTTCGATGCGAAGCTGGTGACCATGATCCGACCCTCGGCCCGCGCGAACACCTCCTCCAGATGCGGACCGACCACGCGCTCCGACGTGGAGAAGCCGGCACGGTCGGCGTTGGTCGAATCGCCGCACAGCAGCAGCACGCCGTCACGGCCGAGCTCGGCCAGCCGCTGCACGTCGGCCGGCTCGCCATCGACGGGAGTCTGGTCGAACTTGTAGTCGCCGGTCATCAGCACGGTGCCGAGGTCAGTGCCGACGGCGACCGCGCAGGAATCCGGGAATCGAGTGCGTCATGTGGATCAGCTCGACTGTCGAACGGCCCCGCCTCGAGCGCGTCGCCGGGGTCGACCTGTTCCAGCTCCACGTCCTTGAGTCTGTGCTCGTCGAGCTTCGAGCGGGCCATCGCGACCGTCAGCCTGCCAGCCGTAGACCGGCGGCGTGGCGCCGGCGGCGCCGAGCTCGCGCAGCACCCAGGGCAGCGCGCCGAGATGATCCTCGTGGCCGTGCGTGATCACGATCGCCTCGATGTCCTCGGCCCTGTCGCGCAGGTAGCTGAAGTCTGGCAATACGAGGTCGATGCCGAGCATCTCGGCGGTCGGGAAGCGCAGCCCGGTGTCGATCACGACGATCCGGCCCTCGTACTCCATCGACCGTCATGTTCTTGCCGATCTCGCCCAGCCCGCCGAGCGGCAGGACGCGGAGTTGTTCCGCTCACGCGCGCGCTGCTTGCAGCAGGCCGTGACGCTCGAGCAGCGCGCGGATCACCGACAGTCTCGCTCATCATCGAGCGCCACGTAGGGCAGCCGCGGGCCTCCGACCTCGACCCCGATCATGTTCAGCCCCGCCTTCAGGCTGCATGCCGCGGGAGCGATCGCCATGTCGCGGTAGACGTCCTGCGAGGTCGGCGTCGATCTGGTGGCGGTTGCCGGGCTCGTCGACCATCCGCCGCATCTCCTCACCGAACAGATGGCTCCCGGTCAGGATCCCGCCGGGCTCCCCCAGGTCGAGCATCTGTCGCAAGCAGGTCGTCGTTGCCCGCGTACAGCTCGATGCCGTCGATCTTGGCGACGTTGTCCGCGTTGGCCTGCTTGAGAGCGACCACGTGCTCGAGCTGGGCCAGCTCGGCGACCAGGTCGTTCGGCATATCCGAGCCGGTCCGCTGGGGGATGTTGTAGAGGATGATCGGCAGGTCGGTTGCGCGATCCGACCTCGGCGAAGTGCGCGACGATGCCGCGCCTGCTCGGGCGGTTGTAATACGGATTGACGGCCAGCAACCCGTCGGGCCGGAGCGCCGTGGCGGCCTCCGTGAGCTTGACCGCGTGGCGGGTGTCGTTGGAGCCGACCCCGGCGATCACCGTCTTCCCCGGGTGATTCGCGCGCACCTCGTGGACCACGAGCTCGATGAAGCCGAGGTGCTCGTCGTCATCGAGCGTCGCCGCCTCACCGGTGGTTCCGCACACCACGACACCGTCACAGCCGTGGCTGAAGAGGTGCTGAAGCAGCGCCGAGGCGGCCGCCTCATCCACCTCGCCGGCGGGATCGAAGGGCGTCACCATCGCGGTCAGGATCGCGCCGAGGTTCAGTGCCATGCGGCGATTATCTCAGGGCGGGCCCGACAGCAGCGACCACGTGAGTGACCGGCGCTCCGGTGACCTGCGCGACGCGGTCGGGCAATCCCGCCGGAAGCCACCTTGACGCGCTCAACGGTAGCGTCGAGACGACCACCTGGTTATGGATCCCACGGCTCCATTCGTCGCCCGCGGCGATGACCGGGTCGTGGCAGCCGACATGTCCGTCGATCTCCAGCCCGTGGCTTCGAAGCTCCGCCAGCGCCTCCTGGAGCCGTTGCTCGGGCGGCACGCTCGCGTCGTCGTGCGGCGTGCCGGGCACGATCAGGGTGAACCTCGTCGGTTCCGAGCCGGCGAGCTGGCTCAGCGCCTCGATCAGCTCCGGCGCCGTTGCGGTCTGATTCGCGACCACGATCACGCTTCTGGTCTGGGCCATCGCACCCTCAGTCTCAGCGGTTGTTCCCAACCTCTCAGAGCAGATTCTCCAATCCTACGACCGGGGATCGATCGAGGGTTGCGACCTTCCTGACGGCCAGCAGCACCCCTGGCATGAACGATTCCCGGTCCACCGAGTCGTGCCGGATCGTCAGCGTCTGCCCGAGATCCCCGAGGATCACCTCCTGGTGAGCAACGAGCCCGGGCAGGCGAACCGAATGAATCGGAGGCTCCGGGCGCTCCGGCGCCGCCTCGTGGATCAGGCGCGCCGTCAGCTTCGCCGTGCCGCTCGGCGCGTCGACTTTGCGGTCGTGGTGCAGCTCGATGATCTCGGCGGACCGCATGTGCTTGGCCGCCTCCGCTGCGAACCGCATCATCAAAACCGCGCCGATCGCGAAGTTCGGCGAGATGAATACGTTGGCGCCCGTCAACCCGTCGAGCTCCGCCAGATCAAACCCGGTGGTTCCGACAACCGCATGAACGCCTCCGCCAACCGCAGCGCGGATGTTGTCGACCGCAGTCGCCGGAACCGAGAAATCGACGAGGACGTCGGGGTGGTTTGCAGACACCACCTCCTGGACGCTGACCCCGATCGCCGGATCTGCCCGCGCCACCAGCTCCATGTCCTCAGCGCCGTCGACGGCCGCGCATACGGTCGCGCCCATCCGCCCGGCCGCGCCGCTGACCGCCACCCGGATCATGCCGGCTGAGCAACCGCCAGGCCAGCAACCGCTTCATCGAACCGCGACTCGTCGGGGCCGATTCCCGCGACCGACAGCCGCTCGGGGTCCCACAGCTCGGCGACCAGCTCCTCCAGGTCGGTCGTCGTCACGGCATCGATCGCCGCCACAAGCTCGTCGAGGTCCAACAGCGGCGCGCCCGCGAGCAGCTCGGAGCCAAGGCGGCTCATGCGGGCGCCGGTCGACTCTAGACCGAGCATCACCCGGCCCTTCAGGTTCTCCTTCGCGCGACGCAGTTCCTCCTCGGTCGCCGGGCGCTCCCGCATCCGTGCGATCTCGGCGGAGACAACCCGCATCGCCTCGGCGACGTTGTCGACTCGCGTGCCCACGTACAGGCCGACCTGCCCTGAGTCCTGAAAGGCGCTCGTGAACGAGTAGACCGCGTAGGCGAGCCCATAGCGCTCGCGGACCTCCTGGAAGAGTCGCGACGAGGAGGTGCCGCCGAAGATCGTGTCGAGCACACGCAGCCCGAAGCGGCGATCATCGTGACGCGAGATTCCAGGGCCGCCGACGCAGACGTGGAACTGCTCGGTCTCCTTGCGCTCAAAACGGCGGGCAGCGACCGCCATGGGCGGCGTGTGGGCCGGGATCGAGCTCGCGTTGGCTCGACCCGCGCCGCCGACGCCTCCCAACCGATCGGCCGCCAGGCTCACGACGGCGTCATGATCGAGCGCCCCGGCCGCTGCGATCACGATGTTGCCCGGGACGTAGCGCGAGTCGTGGAAGCGAGCGATCTCCTCTGGTGGCGTGTCGGCGATCACCGCCGCTCGCCCGATGATCGCGCGCCCCAACGGGTGCTCGCCGAAGATCGCCGCGCCAAGGATGTCGAACACCTTCTCCTGAGGGTCGTCTTCGTACATCGCGATCTCCTCCAGAATCACCGCGCGCTCGGAGTCGATTTCGCTGAGCGCCGGACGGAAGACCATGTCGGCCATCACATCGAACGCGTCCGGAAGGTGCTCGTCGATCACGCGGGCGTAGACCGAGGTCGACTCCTTGCCGGTGCCCGCGTTCAGCTCGGCGCCCATCCCGTCGAAGATCTGATCGATCTGAAGCGAGCTGTATTTCGAGCTGCCCTTGAACAGCAGGTGCTCGAGCAGATGCGACAGCCCGGCCTCGGCCTCCGACTCGTCGCGCGAGCCGGCGCCGATCCAGAAGCCGATCGAAACGGACCGGACGGAGGGCATCGCCTCCGTCACGATCCGCACGCCCGAATCGAGCGTTGTCAGTCGAGGCTCGAGCGTCATGATGACGCTGACGTCACCCGGCGCCGGTGACTGCTAGGGGCTGTCAGAGCCGCTCGCGGTCGGGGTCGCTGTCACGCACGCGATCGCGATCCCCGTCGCCGTTGCGAAGCCGGTCGCGGTCTCGGTCCCGACCGTCCCGGCCGCCACGTCCACCGCGGTCCCGGTCGCCACGTCCACTGCGCTCCCGGTCTCCGCGATCACGGTCGCCGCGGCCCCCTCGGGACCCTCCGCCATCACCGCTCTGGATCGTCGCCAGCTCCTCAGCCGACTTGCCCGCGATCTCGGGATCGTCGGCCAGCCGCAGCCCGATCCGGCCGCGCTCACGGTCGACCTCGACAACCCGAACCGCCAGCTCGTCGCCCTTGTTGAGCACCTCTTCCACTGCCGCGATCCGGCGACCGGGCGCGACGTTGGAGATGTGCAGCAGCCCGTCCGTCCCCTTCGCCAGCTCGATGAAGGCGCCGAAGGTCGTCGTCTTGACGACCTTGCCGGTGAATTCGTCACCGATCTCGACCTCCTTGGTCATCGAGCGGATGCGGTCGACAAGCGCGTCGCCGAGCTCGCCGTTCGCCGCGTAGACGAGCACCTGGCCCTCGTCGTTGACGTCGATCTGCGACTCGAACTCCTCCTGCAGGGAGCGAATCGTCTCGCCGCCCTTGCCGATCAGCAGGCCGATCTTCTCGGGGTCGATCTTGATGCTCGAGATCCGCGGCGCGTACTTCGACAGCTCGATCCGCGGGTGCTCGATGACCTCCTGCATGCGCGAAAGGATGAAATGACGCGCGACCTTTGCTTGGGAGAGCGCGTCGCGCATGATCTCGAACGTCACGCCGGTGATCTTGATGTCCATCTGCAGCGCGGTGATCCCCCGCTCGGTCCCCGCGACCTTGAAGTCCATGTCTCCAAGGTGGTCCTCGACGCCGGCGATGTCGGTGAGAATGATGTAGTCCTCACCCTCCTTGATCAGGCCCATCGCGATTCCCGCGACCGGCGCCTTGAGCGGGACGCCTGCGTCCATCAGGCTCAGTGACGATCCACAGACGCTCGCCATCGAGCTCGAGCCGTTGGACTCGAGGATGTCGGACACGACCCTGATCGTGTAGGGGAACTCCTCCTGGCTCGGAACCATCGGCACCAGGGCCCGCTCGGCGAGCGCGCCATGGCCGATGTCCCGTCGCTTGGGGCCGCCGAGGCGGCCGGTCTCACCGACGCTGAACGGCGGGAAGTTGTAGTGATGGAAGTAGCGCTTGGTCGTCTCCAGCCCGAGCGTGTCGAGCCGCATCTCCTCACGTGTGGTGCCGAGCGCGACGACGCTGAGCGCCTGCGTCTGCCCACGGGTGAACAGCGCCGAGCCGTGCGTCCGCGGGGTAACGCCGACCTCGATCGACAGCGGCCGGATCTCGTCGGCGGTGCGGCCGTCTGGCCGCTTCTTCTGAACCGCGATCCGCTCCCTGATCACCGTCTTCTCGAGCCTGTCGAAGGCCCGCTGGGCGTTCGCGCGGAACTCGGGGTAGGAGGCGGCCTCGGGGTCGCCCGAGTACTGGTCCAGGATCTGCTCCTCGACCTGCTTGGTCGCGTCCTGACGCTCGAGCTTGTCCTCGACCTGGGTCGCGGCGTCCAGCGCGGCCCCGTGCGAGGCCTTGATCTCCTCGTAGAGCTCGGCGTGGACCTGCGGGAGATCGATCTCGACCTTCTCCTTGCCGGCCCGCTCGCGGAGCTCATCCTGGGCGGCGCACAGCTTCTTGATCGCGTCGTGGGCGATGTCGAGCGCGTCGAGGATCTCCGCCTCCGGGATCTCGTTGGCGCCGGCCTCGACCATCAGGATCCCCTCGCTGGTGCCGGCCACGATCAGGTCGAGATCGGTGCCCGAGCTCAGCTCCTCCTCATCGGGGTTGACGACGAAGTTCCCGTCGACCTTGCCGATCCGGACCGCACCAACGGCCACCGGAACCGGGATGTTCGAGACCATCAGCGCGGCTGAGGCACCATTCATCGCGAGGATGTCGTATGGGTTGACGTGATCGACCGACAGCGGAATCGCGACCAGCTGGGTGTCGTAACGCCAGCCCTTGGGAAAGAGCGGCCGGATCGGGCGGTCGATCATGCGGGCCGCGAGCGTCGCCTTCTCGCCGGCGCGCCCCTCCCGCTTGAAGAATGAGCCGGGGATCTTCCCGGCGGCGTACATCCGCTCCTCGACATCCACGGTCAAGGGCAGGAAATCGGCGTCGCGGAGCCCGCCCATCGTGGCGGTGCAGAGCACCATCGTGTCCCCCGCCCGAACGACAACTGCGCCGGAGGCCTGCTTGGCCAGCTTGCCCGTCTCGAACGAAATCTCCTTCCCGGAGATCTCGACGGTCACGCGCGTAACGGCGTCAGACATATTCAGTTCCCTTCTGCTCCGCCCTTCTGGCGGAGTCCTTCGTTTCTTTCATCTTGTATGGAACGGCGTTGATGCTAGCGGCTCGTGTCCGACGCGACCCCCGGTCGGCCGGAATGTTAAGAAAACGGACCTGTGGGTCCACTTCCGCCGAGTCGTGATAACTTAACCGGACTGGCCGGTCCAGTTGGCCGGCTTGTCTCTCTCCAACCTCTCTCTCCTCTCAACCCCGATCACTCGGAGGTACGCCCGTTGCGCTCTGATGCTGTCACGTCCAATCGCTGGCTGATCCTCGTGATCGCCTGCTTGGCGCAATTCATGGTCGTGCTCGACAACACGATCGTCAACGTCGCGCTGCCCTCGGTGCAGCACGGCCTGCATTTCTCCGCCGCCAACCTGCCGTGGGTGGTCAACGCGTACACGCTGATCTTCGGCGGGTTCCTGATGCTCGGCGGCCGCGCCGCCGACCTGCTCGGCCGCCGGCGCCTGTTTGTCGCCGGAGTCGTGCTGTTCTCGGCCGCCTCGCTGCTCAACGGCCTCTCGCAATCCTCGACGATGCTGATCGTTGGCCGCGGGTTGCAGGGCCTCGGCGGCGCACTCGTCTCGCCGGCGGCACTGTCGATCATCATGACCACCTTCCAGGACACCCGCGAGCGCACGCGCGCACTCGGCGTGTGGAGCGCGATCGCCGCCGGCGGCGCCGCCTTCGGGCTGCTGCTCGGTGGGATCCTCACCGATCTCGTCTCGTGGCGCTGGAACTTCTTTGTCAACGTCCCGGTCGGAATCGCGACCGTGATGCTGGCCTTCCGCTACGTGCCGGAGTCCATCGCTGACCTCGGCCACCGGCGCTTCGACGCGCTCGGCGCGACGACCGTGACTGCCGGGCTGCTGACGCTCGTGTTCGGAATCGTCAAGGCCCAGACATGGGGCTGGGGCTCGGTCTCGACGATCGCCGTGATCGGCGCCTCCCTCCTGATCCTGACGCTGTTCGTCGCGATCGAGAACAGGTCGAAGGCACCGCTGGTCAAGCTGTCGATCTTCCGGGTCCGCACGATCGCGACCGCCAATACGACGATGCTCCTGGTCGCCTCGGCGATGTTTGGGATGTTCTTCTTCGTCTCGCTGTACGTCCAGGAGATCCTCGGCTACAGCCCGCTGAAGGCGGGGCTGGCGTTCCTGCCCGCGTCCCTCGGGATCATCATCGGCGCCGGCATCAGCCAGAATCTGGTTGGGCGCTTCGGCCCGCGCAACGTGGCGGTTGGCGGCCTGCTGCTGGCGACTGCGGGAATGGCCATGTTCACCCAGATTCCGGTGCACGGCACCTACGTGTCGAACATCCTGGCCGGTCTGATGCCGCTGACGATCGGGCTCGGGCTGGTGTTCGTCCCGGTGACGCTGCTCGCGACCTCCGGCGTCAGCAATGACGATGCCGGGCTCGCCTCGGGGCTGTTCAACAGCGCCCAGCAGGTGGGCGGCTCGCTCGGGCTGGCGATCCTCTCGACGCTGGCCGCGGATCACACCGCGAGCCTGATCAGCCACGGCGCCACCGGCCAGGCAGCTGTGGCAGCCGCGACCGTGTCCGGTTACCAGCTCGCGTTCACCGCGGCTGCGGTGATGCTCGGCACCGGCGCGATCCTGATGATGGTGCTGCTGCGCCGTCGCCATTTGGAAGGGGTCGAGCTCGATCCCGCCGCGGTGCCGGCGGCCGTCTAATGCTGGATGCCCGACCCCGGAGGACCTTGGCGGCCAGCAGGCCGTCGGGGTCCTGCCCGGGGCCGGTCGTTTCCCCTCACACGCCGCAGCCTGCAGGTAGGCTGCTCCCGCCAACCGAACTACCCTTGTAGATATGGGAGTCAGCAGCGATACGGATGCTCACGAGGGAGCCGCGCGGCACCAGCGCGCCGACGCCGCGCGCAACCGGGTTCGACTGCTGCAGGCGGCCGGCGAGATGTTCCGCGAGCGCGGGGTCGAGGTCGGAGTCGGCGAGATTGCCGACCTCGCCGGAATCGGGCGAGCGACTCTGTTTCGTAACTTCCCGACCAAGAAGGACCTGATTGTCGCCGTGGTCGCGCAGCGGATGCTCGAGGCGGCCGCGGAGGGCCGAGCGCGACTGGCGAGCGAATCCGATCGGGAGTTGCTCTTCCCGTTCGTCAGCGAGATGGTCGGGCTTCAGCAGGTCGACCGCAGCCTGTTCGACGTCGTCGGCTCGGACGAGTTCCTCAACCATCCCGAAATGCGCGCCGCACAGGTCGAGATCGTCGAGGTGATCGACGAGATGATCGCCCACGACCAGCGGCTCGACATGGTACGCGACGGGATCTGCGCGATTGACGTGCTGATGCTCGTCAAGGGCGCCTGCGCCGTCGCTGCCGCGCTCGCCGAGAGGGGCGCGGATTCAATGGGCCGGCACCTCTCGCTCGTCCACGCTGCGATCACCGCCCCGGGGCGCGAGTGCCCGCTGTTGGGTGAGATGCCGACGCTGGACGGCCTCGCCGCGGCGACCACGCACCCTGAGACCTCACCGTCCGCCTGAGCGTCACGGTCCGTCTGAGCATCACCGCGCGGCTGCGGGCGCAGCGAACGCGGGTTCGCGCTTTGTGGCTTAAGCCGGCTACGACCGGCTTACGATCCATCGCGCTTAGGCCTGGGGGTCAACGAACCGGGGCAGCAGCTCCGTGATCCGATCGCCGTGATGCGGCACCCCCTCGAAGAACACGGTCGGAGTGCCTGCGACCCCGGCGCGGACCCCTGAGGTGAAATCGCGGCGCACCCGCTCGAGCACCGGATCGCCACGCCGGTCGGCCTCGAACTGCTCCAGGTCGAGGCCGAGCCGCGAGGCACGCTGCCACAGATGCGGATCCTCCAGCCGACCCTGATCGGACAGCAGCGAATCGTGCATCTCCCAGAAGCGCCCCTGCCGGCCGGCCGCCTCGGCGGCGCACGCCGCGGCCCAGGCGCGTGGGTGCGATGAGCGGACCGGGAAGTGTCGCACCGCGAGTCGCAACTTGGCGGCGGTCACCCCGGACGCGAGCCGCAGGTGCAGGCTCGCGCAGTACGGGCACTCGAGGTCGGTGTAGGCGATCAGCAGCGGCGCGTCGTCGCCGCCCCGGACGTGATCGTCGTCGGTCAGCGGTGGCAGCGGTGCCGAGCCAAGCTCGGACACGCTCAACCGTCTAGTGCGTCGAAGATCAGGTTGGCGCCGGGTAGGTCTCCTGGCGAATCAGCCTGATAGCTCCACTTCACGACCGCGTCGGGCCCGATCACGATCAGCGCCCGCTGGGCGAACCCGCCGGGGTGGTAGACGCCGAACGCTCGGCAGGTCTCACCCTTGGGCTCGAAGTCCGACAGCTGTTCGATCGAGACGCCGAGCTTCTCCTTGAAGGCCTGCTGCGACCAGACCGCATCGCACGAGACCCCGTAGAGAACCGCACCCCGCGCAGCGAACTCGTCGCTGAGGTCGTTGTAGAGGCTCAGCTGGTCAGTGCAGACCGGGCTGAACGCGAACGGGTAGAAGACGAGTACGGTGGTCCTGCCCGCCAGGTCCGCCTGCGTGAAGACCCGATCCTGCTCGCCCTTGAGCGTGAACGCAGGAGCCGGCTCGCCCGCTGCGATCGGGCTCACTTCCGCAGGCCGAGCTCACGGACCAGCGCGCGATAGCGCTCGAGGTCGGTGCGCTGCAGATAATTGAGAAAGCGGCGGCGGCGGCCGACCAGCATCAACAGCCCGCGCCGCGAATGGTGATCTTTCTTGTGGGTGCGCAGATGCTCCGTCAGCTCGTTGATTCGCTCGGTCAGCATCGCGACCTGGACCTCGGTCCTGCCGGTGTCCTGCGCCGATTCGCCGAACTTCTCGGTCAGCTCGGCTTTCTTATCCTGAGTCAGAGTCATGTGGGCTCCGAGGCTAGCAGAGCCCGGACGTCCTGAACGTCGGCGCGCATCTGCTCTACAAGCGCCTGGACGCTGTCGAACCGGAGCTCTCCGCGCAGCCTCGCGATGAACTCGATCGTCAGCATCTGCCCGTACAGGTCCCCATCGAAATCGAGCAGATAGGCCTCGACGAGCAGCTCCAGGTCCTCGCCGAACGTCGGCCGGACACCGACATTGACGGCCGCCAGAGACCTGCCGGCGCGGCACGCGTAAACGCCGCGGCCCGGGCAGACGAATTCAGGGTCAGGGACGATGTTTGCGGTCGGGAAGCCGAGTTCGCGCCCGCGCTCGGTGCCGTGCACCACTTCGCCGCGGAGCCGAAACGGGGCCCCGAGCAGCCGTGCGGCGGCTTCGACCTCGCCGTCGGTGATCAGGCTCCGGATCCGGCTCGAGGAGACCGCCTCGCCGTCGACGGCGACCACCGGCACCACGCTCGTCTCAAACCGCGGATCGGCCTGGAGCAGGGCCGGGCTGCCGGTCGCATGGTGACCGAAGTGGAAGTTCGCGCCGACCGACACGCGCCTCGCCTGCAGCTGCCCGACCAGCACCGCGTCGATGAACTCCTGCGGGCTCTGATGCGCGAAGCCCTCGTCGAACGGCACAACCACGACCTCCTCGACTCCGAGCTCGGCGATCAGTTCGACCTTGACCTCGAGGCTTGTCAACAGCTTCGGCCCGCCTCCGGGCCTGACCACGGTCGCGGGATGCGGTTCGAACGTCAGCACAGTGTCGCTGCCGCGGATCACCTCTCGATGCCCGACGTGAACGCCGTCGAACTCGCCGAGCGCGATCCGGCGTGGGCGTTCGCGCGCCTCGCCTAGATGGGTCACCTGCATGGGGCCGGAAGCGTAATCGAGGGAGCTCATCCGACGCCGAACCGCGCGAGGAGCGGCTGCCGCGTCTCGGTCGGCAGGAACGCGAGCGCCCGCTCTAGGCTCAGGACCCGGTTGGGGTCGGCATCGGCTACGTCGAATTCGCCGATCCGTGTCCGGCGCAGGGCGGTGCAGTAGGCGTCACCCAGGTCGGCGATCAGAGATCGCACATACGTGCCCGAGGAGCACTCGATCACGAACTCGCGCTGAGGCCCGTCGCGCCCGACCTCCTCGAAGCGGTAGACCGTGACCTCTCGCTCCGGCAGCTCGACCTCCTTGCCGGCGCGGGCGAGCGCGTAGGCGCGCCGACCCGAGATCTTGACGGCCGAGTATGCCGGTGGCCGCTGGCGCACCCGACCGGTCGGGAGCGGCAGGTCGCCGTCAGGGACCCGCCCGGTTTCGACAATCTCACCGTCGGGATCACCTGTCGAGGAGACGGCGCCGAAGCGGGCGACGACCTCGTAGCGCTTGGGCAGTTCCATCAGGAATCGCTGTACCCGCGTCGCGCGACCGAGCAGCACCAGCAGCAGGCCGGTGGCGAAGGGATCCAGAGTCCCTGAGTGTCCTACCTTGACGCCGCGATCGAGTCGCCTGCGGGTCATCGCGACGACGTCGTGTGAGGTGATCCCGGCCGGCTTATCGCACAGCAAGACCCCATCGCCGGCGGCGGCCGGGATCGCTCCGTCCCGCGCCGGGGCCGGCGCCACCCGCTCCGGTCACGAGGTCGTCCCGCCCACCCGATCTCGCCGGATCGTCGTCCTCGGGCTAATTGTTCGTGTCCTCGCCCGACTTATCCCCGGACTCCCCGGCTCAAGGTCGCGAAATCAACCATTTAGCTGCCGCGCGAGCTGTTCGCGCAGGAACTCCACCAGGTCGTCCCACGGGAGCGTCGTGCTGAAGCCGGCGGCGGCGCGGTGGCCACCCCCGCCCTGCTCTCGCGCGATCGCCGAGACGTCGAGCCGCGAGTCGCTGGCGCGCAGGGACACCTTGCGCAGGCGGGCGCCGTCGTCGTCTTCGGCCGCCGCTCCCGGAGCCACCAGACGATCCCGCACGACGGCCGCGACCACCGTGCCGCGCACCGCCCGGAGGTGGTCGACGACGCCCTCGGTGTAGTTCTCCTCGGCCCCGGCCTGCTCAAAGTCCTCGGCGCTGAGCTGCGTGATCGTCAGCCGGCCGTCGTCGTAGCGCTCGACCCGCGCGAGGCCACGAGCCAGCAACGCCAGCTTGCCAAACGGCACGCCCTCGTAGACCCGCTGGTAGATCGCGTGAACGTCGACGCCGGCCTCGATCAGCTCGGCCGCCATCAGGTGCGCGCGGGGGCCGGTGTTCCCATACATGAAGCAGCCGGTGTCCGTGATCACGCCGACGTACAGCGCCTCCGCGATCGACGGCGTCAGCTCGACGTCCAGAGCGTGCATCAGATCCCAGACGATCTCGGCCGTACACGAAGCCGCGGGATCGACGTGGTTCACATCCGCGAACCGCGTGTTGTCGTGGTGGTGATCGATGTTGAGCGTCCTACCGGAGCCGTGATGGAGCACCTCGGCCGCCGGGTTGCGCTCGACGTTGCCGCAGTCCAGGAAGACCACGGTCCGCTCGTCGAGATCGTCGGGGGACGAGGTCACGAGCCCGTTCAACTGCAGGAAGCGGTACTCGTAGGGGAGCGGAAACTCTCCTTCGGCGATGAACATCAGGCAGTCCTTACCGAGCGCTGTCAGCAGTTGCTGAGCCGCGACCAGTGAGCCCAGCGCGTCGCCGTCAGGATGCTCATGGGTGACGACGATCAGCTTCGACGCGGTGCGAAGCATCTCCAGAGCGGGTTCGCGATCCGACAGCGCGAGAGTCTCCACGCGGCTACCGGTCGCCATCCTCGTCCTTCGCGAGCAGCTCGGTGATCCTCATTCCCCGATCGATCGACTCGTCATAGTCAAACGTCAGCGTCGGCGTGTGCTTGAGTCGGAGTTCGTTTGCCAGACGGGACTGCAGATAGCCGTGAGCCGAGCGCAGGCCCTCGAGGCTGGCGGCACGGCCGGCATCATCGCCCAGAACGCTGACGTACACGCGTGCGTGTCTCATATCAGTGCTGGTCTTGACTGAGGTGACTGTCACAAAACCCACTCGGGGGTCCTGCAGATCGCTGGCGATCGCCACGCTGAGCACAGCCTTCACGGCCTCGTCGACGCGGCGCATCCTGGGCTTGGCCATCCTATTGCTCCGGCGCGGTCGATGAAGCGAAGTCGACGAGGTCGGCTACCGAGGCAACGATCCGCCTGACGCTGACCCCGTCCGGGCACCTGGAATGCAGCCAGCCCTCGAGTCGATCGGCCGCCTCGCCGAGCTTCGGCAGCGAGCCGCTGGTGAGCGTCGCCAGCAACGTCGAGCGCTGCCAGAGATCCTGGTGCGCCGTCTCCGAGACCGCCGCTCCAAATCGTCCGTGCAGCTGCGCACGGATCGACTGCAGGTCCTTGCGCTTGGCCTTGAGGCTGCCGGCATCCGGGAAATGGAGGTCAATCACAAGCACCACCAGGTACCCGCTGTCCTCGGCCATCGCCGGGAACCCGAGTTAAGCGAGCTCGCGCTCGACCTGCCGGGTCGCGTACGCCTCGAGCTGGTCGCCGTCCTTGATGTCGGCGAAATCCCTTAGCACGACGCCGCAGTCAAAGCCGGCGGCGACCTCGCGGACGTCGTCGTTGAACCTACGCAGCGAGGCGATCTCGCCCTCATAGACGACGGTGCCGTCGCGGACGAGCCGGACCTTCGAACCGCGGGTCAGCTTGCCATCGAGCACGTGGGACCCGGCGATCGTGCCGACCCTGGAGGCGCGGAAGATCTGGCGCACCTCGGCGGTGCCAACCGTCTCCTCGACCTCCTCGGGCGCGAGCATGCCCTGCATCGCCTGAGCGCAGTTCGTCGATCGCCCGGTAGATCACCGAGTAGCCGCGGATCTCGACGCCCTCACGCTCGGCGACTGCACGCGCGTCGCCGACCGGGCGCACGTTGAACGCCAGGATGACCGCGTCGGAGGCAGCCGCCAGCATCACGTCGGACTCCGTCACCGCGCCGACGGCTCGGCGGATGACGTTGACCGACACCTCATCCTGCGGCAGCTTCGCGATCTCGTCCTCGATCGCCTCGAGCGAGCCGGCGACATCGGACTTCAACACGAGGTTGAGCTCCTGCAGATCGGAGCCGAAGATGTTCTCCAGCGAGACCCGCTTGCCGCGTTGGCGAGCCAGTGACTCGGTCTTCAGACGGTTCGCGCGCTCACCGGCGAGCTGACGGGCGCGGCGCTCGTGGTCGACCACCCGCATTCTCTCCCCGGCCTCGGGGACGCCGTCGAACCCGAGCACCTCGACCGGTTCGCCCGGGAGCGCCTGGCCGACGCGGTTGCCGTTGAAGTCGTACATGGCCCGTACGCGACCCCAGTTCGCACCGGCGACGACGGCGTCGCCGATCTCGAGGGTGCCGCGCATGATCAGCAGCGTCACCACCGGTCCGCGACCCGGGTCGAGCTTCGATTCGATCACGGTTCCAGACGCAGCCGCGTCCGGGTTGGCGCGGAGCTCCATCAGCTCGGCCTGAGCGACGATCGTGTCGAGAAGGTCCTCGAGCCCCACCTTGGTCCGGGCCGAAACGTCGACGAAGTCGGTGTCACCGCTCCATTCGACCGGCTGCAAGCCGAGGGAGGTCATCTCGGTCCGCACCCGAGTCGGATCGGCGCCCTCCTTGTCGATCTTGTTGACCGCGACGATGATCGGGACCTCGGCCTCCTTGGCGTGGTCGACCGCCTCCTCCGTCTGCGGCTTGACGCCGTCGTCGGCCGCCACCACGATCACCGCCAGATCGGTGGCCTTGGCCCCGCGCGCCCGCATCGCCGTGAACGCCTCGTGGCCGGGTGTATCGAGGAAGGTGACGGTCCGGTCGCCGTGATGGACCTGGTAGGCGCCGATGTGCTGGGTGATGCCGCCGGCCTCGCCGGCCGCGACCTCGGTCTCCCGGATCGCGTCGAGCAAGGAGGTCTTGCCGTGGTCGACGTGACCCATGATCGTCACCACCGGAGCGCGCTCGACGAGGTCCTCGTCGGCGTCGTCGAACGTCACCTCGGCGACGGTCTCGTCATCCGAGTGGATGATCTCGATGTCCTTGCCGAACTCGGATGCCAGCACCTCGATCGTGTCGTCGGAGAGCGTCTGCGTCTGGGTCTTCATCTCGCCCAGCTCCATCAGCTTCTTGACGATCTCCGGAACGCGGACGTCCAGGTACTCCGCGACGTCCTTCACCGTCGCGCCCGAGTTGATGCTGATCACGTCGACGACGACGGCCGTCTGCGACGGACGCGACTCGGCCTCCTCGTCGTAGACGCCCCGGCGCCGGCGTCCGCGGCGCTGTCGCCGCGGTGGCTGGTTGGTCGGAGGTGGTGCCCCACCCGTGTTCGCGCGGCGCGACGCCTGGGCGTCGATCACCACTCGGCGGCGGCCGCCGGCATTACCCGGAACGCGCTCCCCCTGCAGGGAATCCCGCGTCGGACGCTGCTTGTGCGGATGCTCGCCATCGCCTGCCGGCGCGCGCGTAGCCGGTTCGGCCTCGGTCGCCTCGGTGCTCGTCGTGCTCTTGCCGGCTTCTTCTTCGCGCTTGCTCATCCGATCAACCCAGTCTAGAAGTAGTGCATCAGGCGCCGGCGTCGACCCGGTCGGTTCCCCGCCCGGCCAGCGCCTGGTGAGCCTCGATCCCGCAGTAACGTGAGCCTGGCAGCGCGGCGTTCGGGCAGCGCCGGCCGTTGGAGAGGATCGCCGCGCAGCGCCCGGTCGCCTCCTCCTCCTCGTACCCGTGCTCGGCCTCCTCGGCGGCGAAGTCGGTCTCCGAGCGGATATCGATCCGCCAGCCGGTCAGCCGGGCCGCAAGCCGCGCGTTCTGGCCCTCGCGGCCGATCGCCAGCGAAAGCTGGTCGTCGGGGACGATCACGGTTGCCTGCTTGGCCTCGTCATCGACCAGCACCTCGCGCACGCGAGCGGGCGACAGCGCCTTGGCGACGAACCGGGCGGGCTCGTCGTTGTAGGGGATGATGTCGATCTTCTCGCCGCGGAGCTCGGAGACGACCATGCGCACCCGCGAGCCTCGCGGGCCGACGCAGGCGCCGACCGGGTCGACCCCGTCGACGTGCGAGACGACGGCGATCTTCGATCGGTATCCGGGCTCGCGCGCGACGCCGGTGATCTCCACCAGCCCGTCGGCGATCTCCGGCACCTCGAGCTCGAACAGACGACTTGATCAGCTCCGGGTCGCGCCGCGAGACGATGATCGACGGGCCCCTTGGTCGAGTTCGAGACGTCCTTGATCACCGCCTTGATCCGCTGCGAGTGGTCGTAGCGCTCGCCGTCGACCTGCTCGGACTTCGGCAGCAGCGCCTCGACGCGCTCGCGCAGCTGCACCAGCGTGTAGCGCGAGTCGGACTGCTGGACGATGCCGGTGATCAGCTCCCCGACGCGGTCGCGGTACTCCTCGAACATCTGCTCGCGCTCGGCCTCGCGGATCCGCTGCAGGATCACCTGCTTGGCCGTCTGCGCGGCGATCCGCCCGAAGTCGTCCGGGGTGACGTCCTCGATCTCGATCTGGTCCTCGTAGAGCTTCAGCTTCTCCGGGTCGATCTCCGGCTCGGGCGGCTCGCGCATCTCGCCGGTCTCCGGATCGACCGTCGGCACCTGGTCGCTCGTCGCCTCGACCAGCAGCTGCTCCTCGAGCTCCGGCGGGATCTTCAGCTCCCAGACCTTGAAGTCGCCGCTGTCACGGTCCATCTCGACCTTGGCGTACGGCGCCGAGCCCGGCGTCTTGCGGTACGCGGACAGCAGCGCGTCCTCAAGCGCCTCCATCAACTTCTCGTGGGAGATGTTCTTCTCAGCGGCGAGGCCACGAACGGCCTCGACGATCTCTTTCGACATGTGACTTCAGTCTCCGGGTACGAGGTTGGAGCGGGCGATTTGCTCGTAAGGGATCGTCACGATCCCCTCTGCGAGCGGCGATCGTCACCTCCTGCTCGGAGGCGCCGACCAGTTCGCCGGTGAGGCTTCGTGGCCATCGTCTGCGTCCCGCAGCCGCACCCGGGCGCGGCGCCCGAGGAAGCGGCTGTAGTGCTGGGGCTTGGTGAGTGGCCGGTCCTGGCCGGGCGATGAGACCTCGAGCGAATAACTGTCCCGGTAATCGGCCAGCAGGCCTGACACCTGCTCGCACAGCGCCAGCGTGACGCCGCTCGGATGGTCGATGAACAGGCGCAACGTGTCACCGGATGTTGACCTCCACGAGCAGCACCTCGACCTCCGGTACGGCTGCGCCACAGCCGGGCCTCAATCTCGGGGGTCAGTTCACTCAACGTCTGTCCTTTAGTCCGACAAAAGTCATAAAAAAAGCGGGCGAGCGCCCACTTCCGGTACAGCCGCCAGGTTCGCCCTGGCCTTACAGAAGCTGTGACTAGCTACACCGTTAGCACCTGCTGCGCACCAATGTATCCTAGCGCGGTCCGGCGTCGTCGCCCGCGTGAAGGCCGCTCGGCGGCGTCCCGCGCGCGGTCCCGATAGAGGCGGTAATCGCTGCGGTCGGGCTTCATGCACGCCGCCAACGCCAGCGGCTGCCGCGCCTCCGCGTGGCGCCCGAGCATCTGCAGGCACCGCCCCAGACAGAACAGCGCGTAATCGTTGGTCGGAGCCCGCTCGACGACCGCCCGGAACTCATCGGCAGCCTCGCTGTAGTGCTGCGCGTGGAACAGCGCCCGCCCGAGGGCCTCTCGAATCGAGCCCGCTCAGGCGCCAGATCGCTGGCACGCGTCAGGGGCACCGCCGCCTGGTGGTAGTGGTCGTCGCCCAGCAGCGACGAGCCACGACTGAATAGAGCTCATAGACGTCGTCCATGGCTTACTCAGTGTAGGAGTGCGCCGGACGGCAGAGCCGGCGGATCTGGCTCACCCAGCTCGCTGGATCTCGTCGAGGACCGCGTCCGCCACCGTCCCTTGGCGGCCCGCGCGACCATGCCGCTCGCCGCCCTCGCGGTCCGAGGATCACGACCTCGTTGTCCGGGAGTCAAAGCCGATGTCGGCCCGAGAGATGTCATTGATGACGATCGCGTCGAGTCCCTTGCGCTCGAGCTTGTCGCGACCGGACGCAACCGCTCCGGCCCATGCTCGGCGGCGAACCCGACCAGCACCTGCGCGGGCGCGCGCTCGCGCCGCCAGCGGCCTGAGCACGTCCTCGGTCGGCACCAGCTCGATCGCGCTCGGCGCCTCCGGCCCGTCTTCTTGAGCTTGTCGTCGCCGGCGCGGCCGGCCGGAAGTCCGCGACCGCCGCAGCCATGATCAATACGTCGCAGCGCCGGGAACTCGGCGCGGCAGGCGTCGGCGAGCTGCGCGGCCGTCTCGACCGGGATCACTCTGGCGTCAGCCGGCGCATCGAGCCCGACATTGGCGGCCACCAGCGTCACCGCGCCGCGCCCGAGCCGCCGCCCGGGCCGCCAGCGCGTAACCCATGCGCCCCGACGAGCGGTTACCGATGTACCTGACGCTGTCGATCGGCTCCTGGGTCCCACCGGCGGTCACAAGCACCCTCAAGCCAGTCCAGGTCTCCACCGGGGGCCGGATCGACACCCTCAGCGTGGGCGCCGCTCGCAGGCGGCGAGCAGCTCCGGCGGCTCGGGTAGGCGGCCCAGGCCACGCTCGCCATGCGAGGCGAGCTCGCCGTCGCCCGGCGGGATCACGGTCACCCCGCGTTCGGTCAGCAGCCGCAGGTTCGCCTGCGTCGCCGCAGCTCAGATACATGCGATTGTTCATCGCCGGGGCAACGAGCAACCGGGCAGGCGGCCGCCATCGCCGCCGTCGTCACGAGGTTGTCTGCGAGACCATGGGCAAGCTTGGCCAGCGTGTTGGCGCTGGCGGGCGCGATCAGATAGACGTCCGCGCGCTCCACCGAGCGCCAGATGGCTGATCGGAGAGCGTTCGGGAACGGGCTCGCCCGGATACGCCCCGCGGGCCGGGTCGGACTCGAACTCGATGTGAGTACGGGCGCGCCGGTGATTCCGGCGAACGAAGCGCTACCGACGAACCGCTGGCTCGTCGGCGTCTGGATCACCCGCACCGCGTGGCCGGCCTGGACGGCCAGCCGAGCCGTCTCGAGCGCCTTGTAGGCCGCGATCCCGCCGCTGACGCCGAAGAAGTAACCTCATCGCCCGTTCGCCCAGAGGCCGGGTCTCCAGCGGTAGTGGTACTTGAGCTTGCCCTGAGCGACCTCTTCGAGCGCGATCGTCAGGTAGTTCTTGGAGCGGGTCTCGACCATCGGCGGCGGAAACTCGTCGAACGTCCCCTCGCCGAGGTTGTGGTAGTAGGAGTTGATCTGGCGCGCGCGTTTGGCGGCCACGATCACGCTTGCGTAGTCGGAGTCGACGTGTTCAAGAAGCTTGTCGATACGAGGAGAGATCAAGAGGGGTGCCCTTCGCTTGGTGGAATATCAAGACTAGCGCTCGAGGGCGGCGGTAACGATGCCCACCAACTGCTCGACCGCATCCTGGAGGCGGTCGTTGACAACGACGT
Organism: uncultured Solirubrobacterales bacterium; assembly: GCA_963805095.1. Lineage (GTDB taxonomy): Bacteria > Actinomycetota > Thermoleophilia > Solirubrobacterales > Solirubrobacteraceae > Palsa-465. The sequence goes on along the minus strand of CAWDSW010000001.1, from coordinate 637,564 downwards.
GGGAGAACTCGGGTTGCGCCTCCAGCTCGTCGTCGGCGGTCTCCAGACGACGATCGACCTGCTCCGGAGTGTCGGTGCCGCGGCTGACTAGACGCTCCCGCAGCGCCTCGCGCGACGGCGGCGAGATGAACACCTGCAACGCGCCTCGGGCATCTGCTCGCGGACCTGGCGGGCGCCCTGCACCTCGATCTCGAGCACGACCGGGACGCCGTCGGCTCAGCCGTCGCTCGAGTTCGGACCGCAGCGTTCCGTAGCAGTTGCCCGAGTAGTCGGCGTGCTCGACGAAGTCGCCGGCCGCGACGCGACGTCACAGAACTCCTCGCGAGCCAGGAAGTGGTAGGCGACCCCGTCGCTGTTCGCCCCGTCTCGGCGACCGCGTCGTCGCCGAGACCGACAGCTCCGACCCTGGAACGCGGTCGAGCAGCGCTTGGATCAGTGTCCCCTTCCCGACGCCGGAGGGACCCGTGATCACGAACGACCTTGGCCACGCCTACCGCGGGACTCACTCCGGCGAGGCGGCCCGCTAGCGGCGGCGCATCATCTCGACGAGCTCGGTGCGCTGCCGTTGGGACAGCCCCCCGATCGTCTTGCTGGGCGAGATCCGGCAGATGGACAGGATCTTGTTGACCTTCACGCGTCCGTACTTCGGAACTGCGAGCATCAGGTCGAAGACCTTCGCGGTCTCCAGGTATTCAGGCGGGTCCAGAGCAGCTCGTGGATCGGCTGACGGCCCGCCTTCAGATCACGCTTGAGCTGGGCCCGGCGGCTGCGAATGTCGTTCGCCCGCTGAAGCGCCTCCATCCGCTGCACGAGCGAGCGCTCAGGCGCGGCAATGATTTTGGTAGGGGAATCACTGACCGGCGGCATGGCGGGCGACTATACATCTTGGGCAGCAGCCTGCAAGACCTTAGCGGCCAATTTCGCCTACACCTGAACCTAAGCTTGAGCATTGTCGAGGAAAGTTGCGACAATAGCTTCTGTTTGCAGGCAGTTTCGCGAAACCGACGCTGACCGTCAATGGCTCACGAGATGCTCAGGAAGCGGGTGCGGCCTCCGCATACAGTTCCTGCAGCGAAACCACCTCCGGATCGCCATGCGCGGCCGCCGCAATCGCTCTCACCGCGGCCATCGCGCCGGAGATCGTGGTGATGCACGGGACTTCCTCGCGATCGCGGCCGACGGATCTCGTAGCCGTCGGAGCGGGCACCGGTGCCGACCGGTGTATTGATCACGATCGTTACATCGCCGCGCTCGATCCCGTCTACGACGTGCGGCGAGCCCTCGCCGATCTTGTTGATCGTCTTCGCCGGCACCCCCATCCGGTTGAGCGCCTGGGCGGTACCGCGAGTCGCGATCAGATCGAAGCCGAGGTCATGCAGTTGGAAGGCGACTCCAACCGCGGCCGGCTTGTCGCGATCGGCGACCGTGACGAACGCAGTCCCGCCTGACGGCAACTCTGCGCCGGCGGCCGCCTGCGCCTTGGCGAACGCGGTTGGGAAGTCACGCGCGATCCCCATCACTTCGCCGGTCGAGCGCATCTCAGGCCCGAGCAGCACGTCGGTTCCGACAAAACGGTCGAACGGGAGCACCGCCTCCTTGACGCAGACGTGCCCATTGGCGGTGTCGCTCGGGAGGCCGAGCTCGGCGATCCGCTCGCCGAGCACGATCCGGCACGCCAGCTTCGCGACCGGCATGCCGATCGCCTTGGAAACGAACGGCACGGTCCGCGACGCCCGCGGGTTTGCTTCGATCACGTGCAGACCCTCCGAGCCGTGGATCGCGAACTGCACGTTCAGCAGGCCGACGACGCCCAGAGCTAGCGCGATCCCGGCCGTCTGCTCCCGGATCTGGCTGAGCATCTCTTCGCCGAGTCGAGTGCGGCGGCAGCACGCAGGCGCTGTCGCCGGAGTGGATTCCGGCCTCTTCGACGTGCTGCATGATGCCCGCGATCCAGACATCCTCCCCGTCACAGAGCGCGTCGACGTCGACCTCGGCGGAGTCCTCGAGGAAGCGGTCGAGGTAGATCGTCGGGCTGCGGCCCTCGGCGCCTCCTGCGCCGATCACGCCGACCCGTTGCAGGTAGTCCTCCAGACCCTCGACGCTGTAGACGATCTCCATCGCGCGGCCACCGAGCACGTAGCTGGGGCGCACCAGCAGCGGAAAGCCGACCTGGGGCGCGCGCTCGAGCGCCTCGGCGGGCGTGCTCGCCGACGCGTACGGCGGCGCTTTGTAGCCGAGCTGGTCGAGCAGCGCGCCGAACCGGGCGCGGTCCTCGGCGAGATCGATCGCGTCGGTGCCGGTGCCGAGGATTGGGACGCCGGCGGCGCGCAGACCGGCGGCGAGCTTCAGCGGTGTCTGGCCCCCGAACTGAACGACCACACCCTCAGGCTGCTCGAGCTCGCAGACGCCGAGCACGTGCTCGAGCGTCAGTGGCTCGAAGTACAGCCGGTCCGAGGTGTCGTAGTCGGTCGAGACGGTCTCCGGGTTGCAGTTGATCATGACCGCGTCGCGCCCCGATTCGCGGACCGTCTGGGCCGCGTGCACGCAGCAATAGTCGAACTCGATCCCCTGCCCGATCCGGTTCGGCCCGGAGCCGAGAATCACAACGCTGGGACGGTCGCCTCGCTGCACCTCGATGGCTCGCCGCCCGCCCCACCCGCTCCGAAGACGAGTAGAAGTAGGGCGTCTGCGCGGCGAACTCGGCGGCGCAAGTGTCGACCGACTTGTACGTTCGCTCGCCCGCGAACGGTGAGGTTGCCCCATCCACTCCATCGAGTCCGGCGACGAGTTCGGCCAACTCGTGCAGGAACCAGGGGTCGATGCTCGTCCTGCCGTGCACCTCCTCAATGCCGGCACCACGCCGCAACGCCTCCAGCAGATGGTCGAAGCGCTCGGCCCCCGGTACGGCCAGCAGCTCCATCAGCGTCTCGTCGTCGTCCGGGTGGATCGGGCAGCGAGTCGAGCTCGCGCGACTGCAGTGCCTTCGCAAAGGCCTGCTTGAACGTTCGGCCGATCGCCATCGCCTCCCCCACCGACTTCATGTGGGTCGTGAGTCCCTGTTCGGCGCCGGGGAACTTCTCGAACGCGAACCGAGGCCACTTGACCACGCAGTAGTCGATCGCCGGCTCGAAGCTGGCCGGGGTCGCCCTGGTGATGTCGTTGGGGATCTCCTGGAGGGTGTAGCCAACGGCCAGCCGGGCGGCGATCTTGGCGATCGGGAATCCGGTCGCCTTGCTCGCCAGCGCGCTCGAGCGCGAGACGCGCGGGTTCATCTCAATCACGACGATCTCGTCGGTAGTCCGGTTCACCGCGAATTGCACGTTGGAGCCGCCGGTCTCGACGCCGATCGCCCGGATCACGGCGATCGCCTGGTCGCGCAGCGCCTGGTACTGGCGGTCCGACAGGGTCTGCTGCGGAGCGACGCAGACGCTGTCGCCGGTGTGCACGCCCATCGGGTCGAGATTCTCGATCGAGCAGACGATCACGACGTTGTCGGTGTGATCACGCATCACCTCGAGCTCGAACTCACCCCACCCGAGCACTGACTCCTCGAGCAGAACCTGGTTGATCGGCGAGGCGTCGAGGCCGCGGCCGACCACCCGCTCCAGGTCGCGCTCGTCGCCGAGCACCCCTCCCCCGGTCCCGCCGAGCGTGAACGCCGGGCGAACGATCAGCGGCAGCCCGATCTCGGCGATCGCCCGGCGGGCGCTCGGCGATCGTGTGGGCGATCGCCGAGCGCGGTACCCGCAGCCCCGCGTTGATCATCGTCTCACGGAACAGTTGACGGTCCTCGGCGCGGTTGATCGCATCGTGGTCTTGCGCCGATCAACTCGACGCCGTAGCGCTCGAGCGTCCCGTTCTCGTGCAGCGCCTTTGCGAGGTTCAGCGCCGTCTGGCCGCCGAGCGTCGGCAAGAGCGCGTCGGGTTGTTCACGGGCGATGACCTGCTCGAGCGGCCCCGGCAGCAGCGGCTCCACGTAGGTCGTCGTCGCGACCTCGGGGTCGGTCATGATCGTCGCCGGGTTGGAGTTGACGAGCACGACCTCGTACCCCTCCTCCATCAGGACCCGGCACGCCTGGGTGCCCGAGTAGTCGAACTCGGCCGCCTGGCCGATCACGATCGGCCCTGAGCCGATCAGGAGGATCTTCTGCAGATCCTGCCTACGCGGCAGGTGGCGAGGGGCGGCGGCGGACCGGATCTCCTCAACGAAGCGGTCGAACAGGTAGAGGCTGTCGTGCGGTCCCGGGCCCGCCTCGGGGTGGTACTGCACGGTCGCGCCCTGGACGTCGCGGAGCGTGAGCCCCTCGACGGTCCGGTCGTAGAGGTTGACGTGGCTCAGCTCGGCGACCCCGAAATCCGTCTCCCATCGAACCGGTTCGTCGCGCTCTACGCGTTTGGCGCCATCGGGTCCCAGCACCGCGAACCCATGGTTCTGGCTGGTGATCTCGGTCCGGCCGGTGGTCAGGTCCTTGACCGGATGGTTGGCGCCGTGGTGTCCGAACCGGAGCTTGTAGGTCTCCAGGCCGACCGCCCGGCAGAGCAGCTGGTGACCGAGGCAGATGCCGTATACCGGCTTTCGACCGACGATCGCGCGGACCGTCTGCGACGACGTAGTCGAGCGCCGCTGGGTCGCCCGGCCCGTTGGCCAGGAACACCGCGTCGGGGTCGCCGGCCAGCAGCTCCTCCGGGCCCGCCGTGCACGGATGCAGCGTCAGCTCGGCGCCGCGCCGCCGAAGGTTACGAATGATCGAGCGTCTTGACGCCGGTGTCGATCATCGCGATCCGGATTGGTTCCGCCCAGCCCCCGGGTCGCCCGGATCACCGGGCCTTCGACAAGGCTGCGGTCCAGCGAGACCGCAGCCGCAGGAGTCACCTCGCGTGCCAGATCGCGTCCGCCCATCGGCGGCTCGGCGTCGATCAGCGCGCGCGCCTCGCGTCTCGGACAGACGCGCCGGGAACACGCCCCCGCGCATCGCGCCCTCGTCGCGGATGTGCTTGACGAGCGCGCGGGTGTCCAGGTCCGTGATCGCCGGCACGCCGTTCGCGCAGCCAGCTCAGCCAACCGAGCTCGGCTCCCGGAGCGTCGTCGCGATCGACGCCGGCGCGCATGATCGCGGCGCGGGCGTGGATCGCGGTCGGACTCCATCGCCGCCTCGTTGACGCCGTAGTTGCCGATCTGCGGATATGTGAAGGTGATCAGCTGACCCGCGTAGCTGGGGTCGGTCATCGCCTCCTGGTAGCCGGACATCGAGGTCGTGAACACGATCTCGCCGACGGCGTGGGTGTCGGCGCCGCAGGCCAGCCCGTCGAAACGGGTCCCGTCCTCCAGCAGCACGTAGGCGGTCGCGCTCCAGCGACGCTCATCGCGTACGCCTCGCTGAGCCGGCTCGCCGGCGATCCGCGAACGCGACGGCGCCGGCGGCGAGCGTCAGCTCGACCCGCCCGCACAGCGTGCGTCCGTGGAAGCAGGAGTTCTGCGAGCGGCTGGCGTAGCCGTCGGCCCCGACCTCGAACGCACGCGCTCGAGATCCACCAGCACGATGTTCGCCGGCTCGTCCGGTGGCGATCCGCGGGATCGGCAGCCCGTACAGCGCGCCGCCGGCGGTCATCCGCTCGACGACCAGACTCGAGCTCGAGCACGCCCGGGCATCACGAGCTCGGTGTAGAGCGCGGTGAAGGCGGTCTCGAGCCCGGTCGTGCCCATCGGCGCCTGCTCGAACGGCACCTCCTTCTCGTGCCGCGCATGCGGTGCGTGGTCGGTGGCGATGCACTCGATCACGCCGCTGCGCAGGCCCTCGATCAGCGCCTGGCGATCGCCTTCAGTCCGCAGTGGCGGGTTCATCTTGAAGCGGCTGTCGAGCGACAGGACCGCCTCGTCGGTCAGCGTCAGGTGGTGCGGCGTCGCCTCGCCGCTGACTCGCGAGCCCCGGCCGCCGTCGCGCGCGCCGCCAGCGCCTCGACCGACTCGACGCAGCTGAGGTGCTGGAAGTGCACGCGAGCGTCCTCGTAGCAGCGCGATCGCGGCGTCCCGTGCGATCATCGTCGACTCGCTGAGATCGACGGGATGCCCGCCAGTCCGAGCCGCGCGGAGACCGCGCCCTCGTGCATCACGCCGTCGCCGGAGAGCGCCGGATCCTCCTCGTGCAGCGCGATCACGCCGCCGGCCAGGCGCTGGTACTGAAGCGCCCGGCGCAGCATCCCGGCCGAGACGACCGGCTTGCCGTCGTCGGTGAAGCCGAGCGCACCGGCGTCGGCGAGCGCGGCCATCTCGGTCAGCTCGCTGCCCTGCAGACCGATCGTGATCGACGCGAGGAACCCGGTCGGGACGACGGCCTCGCGGCCGCGCGGTCGTCGACCAGCGCCGCAGCACGCGACCTGGTCGACGACGGGCGCGGTGTTCGGCATCGCGATCACCTGGCAGAAGCCGCCGGCGGCGGCCGCCGCCGTGCCGGTCGCGAGGTCCTCCTTGTACTCCTGTCCGGGCGTGCGCAGATGCACGTGCGGGTCGACGAACGCCGGGAACAGGTGCTTGCCCGCTGCCTCCACCGTGTCCGCGCCTTGCGGGCGCGGACACGAGCCCGGGCGCGCCCAGCTCGGCGATCTCGCCGCCGCGGATCAGGATGTCGCGCGGCTCGTCGAGGCCGGTGCGCGGATCGAGCACGTGCGCCTGGCGGATCAGCAGCTCGGCCGGCTGCGCCGGCGCGGCGGAACAGCTTCTCGGTGCGTGCGTCATACCTACGCCACCGCCGCCAGCGTCGCCGAGCCGACCAGCAGCTCGTAGAGCACCGCCATCCGGACCGCCACCCCGGACTTCACCTGCTCGCCGATCAGCGCGACCTCGGAGTCGATCGCGTCGGCCGACAGCTCGACGCCACGGTTGACCGGGCCGGGGTGCATCAGCAGCTGCCCGGCGCGCAGTCGCGGCAGCGTTGATCTGGTAGCGCTGGGCGTACTCGCGCAGCGACGGGACGTAGGCGTCGTGCATCCGCTCGTGCTGCATGCGCAGGACGTAGACGACGTCGGCCTCCCCGAGGCGCTCCAGCGACGGCGTCGCGGCGCACCCGAGCGCCTCGATCTCGCGCGGGATCAGCGTCGGCGGGCCGCAGACGGTGACCGCTCGCACCCATCCGCTGGAAGGCCAGGATGTTCGACCGCGCGACCCGCGAGTGCAGGACGTCGCCGACGATCCAGATGTTGAGGCCGTCGAGCGCCGTCGAGCGTCTGGGAGAGCGTGAAGACGTCGAGCAGCGCCTGCGTCGGATGCTCGTGCTTGCCGTCGCCGGCGTTGATCACCGCCGCGTCCGTCCAGCCGGCGACCAGCTGCCGCGGCTCCGGCTTGTGGCGAGCGGATCACGATCGCCGCCGGGTCGTAGGCGCTGAGCGTCTGCACGGTGTCCCGCAGCGACTCGCCCTTGTCGACGCTCGAGCCGGCCGAGCGGATGTTGACGACGTCGGCGCTGAGCCGTTTGGCCGCGAGCTCGAACGACGAGCTGGTGCGGGTCGAGGACTCGTAGAACAGGTTGACGACGGTGCGCCCGCGCAGCGCCGGGACCTTCTTGATCTCGCGGCCAGAGACCTCCGCGAAGGATTGGGCGCGGTCGAGGATGCGCTCGATGCCGGCGCGGTCGAGGTCGTCGATCGAGAGCAGGTGGCGCATCGGTTATGCCGCTGCGGGGCTGTTGCCGATGGCGCCGATCGGCGATCGCTCGTGATCGCGGGCGGTCGGGGCACGATCGCGACCTCCTCGTAGCCGTCGACCTCGTCGACGCGAACGTTCACCCGCTGCTCCTGCGCGGTCGGCATGTTCTTGCCGACGTAGTCGGGCCGGATCGGGAGCTCGCGGTGGCCGCGGTCGACCAGCACCGCGAGTTGGACCTTCGCCGGGCGGCCGTAGTCGAAGATCTGGTCGATCGCGGAGCGGACGGTGCGGCCGGTGTAGAGGACGTCGTCGACGATCACGATCGTGCGGCCGTCGACCGGGAACTCGAGCTGGCTCGCGTGGACGACCGGCGCGCTCGGCCGGAGCGGTCCGAGGTCGTCGCGGTAGAAGCTGATGTCGACGAAGCCGAGCGGGACCCGCGGCTCCAGGAGCTCGCTGGTCAGCGCCTGCAGCCGCTGCGCGAGGACCGCGCCGCGGCGGTGGATGCCGACGATCGCGATGCCGGCATCCGGGTGGGCGGCTGAGCGTCGCGCCGCCGTCCACGGGCGGATTCTTCTCGACGATCTCGTGCGCGATCCGCACCAGCGTGCGGCGCATGTCATCGCGGTCGAGGACGACCGTGCGATCCGGCATCTGTTCCTTCCTGGCCTCACGGGACCGGGTTAAAGGTGCTGTTCACGCGGCAGCGTATCAGCGCCCACGGCGGGTGTATCGGACCAGCGCCGCAGCTCGGGCCGGCCGCGCTCGGGAAACGGGATCTCGATCGTGTCGAAGTCGCGCGGAAGCACCGTGTCGGGAAAGATCTCGCGGGCCTCGTCGCGCAGCCGCGCCGCCGGGTAGCGGATCGAGAGGTGGTTGAGCGCGAGCAGCCTGACCTCGGCGTCGCGGGCGATCCCGGCCGCCTGCGAGGCGGTCGAGTGGCCGGTCAGGTGGGCGCGCTCCGCTTCCTCGATCGCGAACGTCGCCTCGTGGATCAGCAGGTCGCTGCCGTGGGCCGCGACCTCGAGCGCTTCGCGACGGCCGGGTGTCGCCGGAGATCGCCAGCTTGCGGCCGCGGCGCGGCGGCCCCATCACCTGGTCGGGCGTCACCCCGCCGACCGTCTCGCCACGCTGCACCCGGCCGAATTCGGGCCCCTCGGTCAGGCCGGCCGCGATCGCCTTGGCCGGATCGAACACGCCGGGCCGCTCGTGCTCGTCCAGCACGTAGCCGAACGCGGGTCCGCGGTGCGACACCGGCACCGCCTCGATCTCGTAGCCGTCGCGCTCGAGGATCTCGCCCGGCTCCAGCTCGACGACGTAGAGCTTGTAGGCCGTCGCGCCCGCGTAGCGCATGACGCCGTCCACCAGGTCGCGCAGGCCCCTGGGTCCGTGGATCGAAAGCGGCGTCTCGCGGCCGCGTAGGTCGAGGGTCTTGAGCAGGCCCGGGAAGTCCGAGCCAGTGGTCGGAGTGCAGGTGGGTGAGGAAGATCTCATCGACGTCGGTGAGCCCGATCGAGCGCAGCAGCTGGCGCTGCGTCCCCTCCCCGCAGTCGACCAGGATTCGCTCGCCGCCGCGGCTGACCAGGAGCGCCGGCAGGCCACGGCGGTGGGTCGGAACCGAGCCGCCGGTGCCGGCGAAGAACACGGAGAAGTCCATCTGGGTCGCCAGTGTGCCAGGGGTGGATTACGTCAGTGGCCTCGGGGCGGCGCTGGTGGATGTTGGACTGGGGAGGTGAATCACCACGCGACGGTAGGCTGGACCTGTGCCAGCCGTAGGGAACCGCTCGGGCCGCCCTCCCCAAGCGCCCGTCGGTCTCCGCAAGGCCCCGATGTGGGTGCGGATGACCTTGTCGTTGGGGGTCGTCGCCGCGCTGATCGCGGCGCTCGTTGTGTACGTGCACCACTCGACCGATGACACGCCATCGGAGGCGCCGGTCACCAATCCCAAGGCGGTCTCAGAAGAGCACCGAGAGGCGCAGATCATCGTCGGTCAAGATCAGCGCCCGCACGTGGTCGCGCTCGCGAAGGGAGCCGCGCCCGCAGCTGCGACGCGGGACGCGGTGACGCGATACATGCGCACGCAGATTCGAAAGGGCGTGATCGACGGACGGCTGACGCGATCCACCTGCAGCCGCGCCGGGGGCAACGATTCCAGGCAGGCGTGGCACTGCACGGTCGTGGTGGCGAGCGTCAGCTATCCGTTTGACGTCGTCGTCGAGCCGGCGGCGAAGCGGCTTACGTATTGCAAGCGGGACATGCCGCCGATCCCGAGCATGAACATTCCCGTCAGTGCCCGCTGTACGTAGCGTGTTCGACGTTCAGGTGTCGATCAGCGCTTCTGCCAGCGCCCGCCACTGCTCTGCCGGGACGCCCGGCACACCGACCGTTTGCACGCAGACGTGATCGGCGCCCGCGTCGAGGTGTTCGTTGACTGCCACCGCCAGCTGCGCCGCTGAGCCCTGGGGGACGATCGCGTCGATCAACCGCTCGGAGCCGCCGTCCGCCAGGTCGTCCTCGGTGAATCCGAAGCGCAGCAGGTTGCTCGTGTAGTTGGTGAGCGCCAGGTAGAAGTGGGCGTACTCGCGCGCGGCTACCTTGGCGCTCAGGTGATCGTCGTCGACGACGACCGCCAACTCCGGAGCGACCAGCGCGTTCGGGCCCAGACGCTCCCGCGCGTACTTCGTATGCGCCGGCGGCGTGAAGTAGGGATGCGTCCCCAGTGTGCGCTCGAAGCTGAGGTCGAGCATCTTCGGGCCGAGCGCGGCGACCGTCATCCGCTCGCGCGGAACCGGCGGCTGCGCGGCCGCGAGACCATCGAGGAACGAGCGCATCTTCGCCAGCGGCCTGACGTATTCGCTGGTCGCCTCGGGATGTCCGATACCAACGCCGAGCAGCACCCGGTTCGGGAAGTCCGCCTCGAGCTCCCAGAACTCGGCGGCGAGCTGGGCGGGCTCGTATTGCCAGACGTTGACGATCCCGGTCGCGATCACCAGTCGCTCGGTCGCTTCGAGCAGCGGGCGCAGCGTCAACAGCGCTGGCGAGCCGCCCACCCAAAACGCGCCATACCCCAGCTGTTCGATCAGCGCGACCGCCTCGCGCTGCTCCTGCTCCTCCATCCCCCGGAGCACCGACCAGACCCCGAATTTCGTCAGCTCCATGAGGCGGAAGCCTTGCAGATTCGAGCAATCCGGTGGCGCGACCCCCCGCACCAGCTGGAATCCGCCATCGCAATCGCCGTCACGTCAGCGGCACGGTAAGCTCGCCAATGGCTTATCCCGCCACCACGCGCCCGTAGCTCAGGGGATAGAGCGTTCGCCTCCGGAGCGAAAGGTCGCAGGTTCAAATCCTGCCGGGCGCGTCTCTCACCCTTGAGGACCACGGTGGCACCGAGCGCCCTCAAGTGGCCCCGAAATCCCGCCCGTTGCAGGCAAAACCAACGGCCACCGGCCGTCGAGGGCCCGAAACGCCCGCGGTGCCACAAAAGGTGTTTTGTGCCCCGTGGGCCACTGTTGAGACACCGGGCACGGCATGTGTCTCAGCGCGCCCGCAGCGCGGCTCTGCTGCGCTAAAGCGGCGCTAGCGTGACGCGGTGCGCCGCCGTTAGTCCCAGCCCCCCCTGAAAAGTCCTGCTAAGGTAATTTTCGTCCGCCGTCTCTATGCCGCGCGCAGATTCGCCAACTGCGGCGGGTTCGACCAGCGCCGGCAGATGCTGCTGCACCGTCCGGTGCTGCGTCACCTCTTCGCCCTGCTTCAGCTTGCGGTAATTCGGCACGCGCAAGTGGGGACGAAGGTGACACCGATCGGCAAAGACCGCGGCGGTGGCCAAGCGCAGGATCAAACGCGGCTGGCACTTGGCGTGGGGTTCGTTCTCCGTTTACGCACCCTCTTTAGTCTCTATCCATCTCTTATCGCTTGTTATCGTGCGGAGGGTGACGGTCCGGGGTAGCCTGCAGCGGCGCCTCCGCCGGTCTCCGTCCCAGTCGGATTCACCACTTTCCCCGGCGAGATCGTCGCGACCCCGCGAAGCTGGGTCGAGCAGGCCTACCCCACCCTCACCTACTTCAACAAGGTCCGACTAAGGTGGTCACTTCGCCGCCTGGGAAGAGCCCGAACTGTTCGCAACCGAGATCCGCGCCGCGTTCCGATCACTCCGCTAGACAGCGACAAGACCCGGAGGTTGACATGGACACCACCAACGCAACCAATGACCTCGCGCCGCGGGTATCGAACAATTCAGCCGAGAACGTGACCGACAACGTGGTCGTCGACGACCCGCCACCCCAGGAAGGCGCGCGTATTTCGGTTGGTGCTCAGGACCGGGTGTACTCGGTGATTCCGCCGACGCCTGTCACCGCAGTGGCGGTTGCCGGCAACCGCCTTACGCTCTGATGGAACGCAAGTGGTGGACCCTGCTCGCGAGCTGCATCGCGATTTACATGTTGCTGCTCGACGTGACGATCGTGAATGTCGCGCTGCCGTCGATCGAGCGCGCTCTCGGTGCCGACTTCACCGACCTCCAGTGGGTGATCGACGCCTACGCGCTGACCCTCGCGGGCGTGCTGCTGGCGGCCGGGTCGCTGGCCGACAAGGTCGGCCGCAGGCTCGTGTTCATGCTCGGGCTGGCGATCTTCACCGCCTCGTCGCTGGCCTGCGGGCTAGCTCCCGACCCGCTCTTCCTGCACATCTCGCGAGCGGTCCAGGGGATCGGCGGGGCGATGATGTTCGGCACCTCGCTGGCGTTGATCGCGCAGGAGTTCCAGGGTCGCGAGCGCGGGACCGCGCTCGGCATCTGGGGCGCGACCACCGCCGCTGGCGGTCTCGACCGGGCCGCTCGTGGGCGGCGCGCTCGTCGACGCGCTGTCATGGCGCTGGATTTTCCTCGTGAACGTGCCGATCGGCCTGGCCGCGCTTGTGGTCGCGCGGCTGCGGTTGCGAGAGTCGCGCGACCCGGCCGCCTCCGGCGTCGACCTCCGCGGCGTGGCGCTCCTGTCCCCCGCGCTGTTCCTGCTCGTCTACGCGCTGATCCGCGGCAACGACGAGGGCTGGGGAAGCACCCTCATCATCAGCTGCTTGGCGGCCTCCGCGCTGCTCCTCGTGCTGTTCGTGGTGGTGGAGCGCCGCGCCGCCGACCCGCTTCTCGACCTCTCACTTTTCCGCAAGCCGGCCTTCACGGGCGTCATGATCGCCGGCTTCGCGCTGTCAGCGTCGATCTTTTCGATGTTCCTCTACATCACGCTGTTCTTCCAGAACGTGCTGGGCTTCTCACCGTTTCAAGCGGGACTGCGGTCGCTTCCGGTCACCATGCCGATCCTGTTCGTCTCGCCGCTCAGCGGCCGGCTCACGGCGCGCGTGCCGGTGCGGCTGCTGCTCGGGACCGGACTCGCGTTCGTGACCGTCGGGCTGCTGCTGATGGGAAACCTGTCCGACTCGTCCGGGTGGACCGCGCTTCTGCCCGGCCAGATCCTGGCCGGGATCGGGATCGGGCCTCGCCACGCCCGCGCTCGCCTCGACCGCCGTCGGCGTGGTCCCGCCCGCAGCTGAGCGGCATGGCATCGGGCGCGAGCAACACCGCCCGCCAGCTCGGGCTCGCCACCGGGATCGCCGCCCTCGGCTCGATCTTCCAGTCCAAGATCCAGTCGACGCTCAGCCCACTCCTCGCGGGCACGCTCGCGTCCTCGCACACCCACGAACTCGCGCGCGCCGTGGCCTCGGGCGGGACGGGCCGCGCCCTGCAGGCTGTGCCGCCCGCCGCCCAACACAAGGTGGCGAATGCCGCGCACCACGCATTCGTCACCGGCTTTAACACGATCGCGCTGGTAAGCGTCATCGTGGCAGCCTTAGGCGCCCTGGCCGGATATGCGTTGGTACGGCCGCGGGACTTCGTGGGCGCCGGCAGCCCGCCAGCGGCTCCGCCCGAACCGGCGCGAACACGTCACGATTTCGACGTCGCCGGCCGCGGTGCGCCGCCACCATAGAACACACACGGCACCAAGACGTGCCCGCCTTCCGTGCCCACGCCACCACGAATGCAGCGCCAGGACCCCCGCGTCGCGACGCACCTACTCGTCGCCAAACCCGCGCGTCGGTGCTTGAACGCTCGGTCCTAGCGCCCGGGCCGATCCAGAATTCCAGACGAAGTCCCGACGCGCTTCCGGATCCACAAACAGGCGGGCACATCGTCCGCCGCCCCTGGCCACCGCGATCGGACCCAGCACCGGGTCGCTGGCGGTGATCATTCCCGCGCTGGCAGTCGGGCTTTACTTCCTGCCGGTCAGCTATTGCCTGATGGTGGTCGGGGTGACGATCACGGTCTCGCAGCTCTACGTCCAGCTGGGCGAGTTCTCCAGCGGCCTGCTCGTCCTGCGTCTCGAGGAGACCGCGGTTGGCGCCGTGATCGCGATGTTCGCCGCGATGCTGATCTTCCCCATCGACACCCGCCGGGCGGCCACGCAGGCGGCCACGGGCTACCTCGACGCACTCGGGAGCCTGATCAGCCGTCTCCCCCAGTCACTCGTCGACCCCCAAGGGTGCCAGGCGCCTAACCGCCGACTCGCGGGCGCTCGACACCGCGCTCGAACAACTGCCGCGTCACCGTCCACCCCCTCACCTAGTACCCGTCCGGTCGCGACGCGGTCGAGGACCGGCTGGCAATCATCAACTCCAGTAGCGACTTCGCACGCAAGCTCGCCTCCGAGGCCGACCGCATAGCCCAGCTTGACGATCGATCCGCCGCACGATTGCGCGAGGCGCTCCAACCCCAGCAGGCCTCACTCGATGCCCTGCGCGGTGCGGTACGCGGCGAACCCAACCGAGCGACGCTCCATCCGATCGTCGGTCGCCTGGCTGCCCTGGACCGGATCTGAGCGAAGCGGGCGCGAGCCGCGCCGATGCCCGGCGAAAGATACTGCGCACACTCAGCTCCCTTGACGCGACGCTCGTGGAGCTGGGCGAAAACTACGGCCTGGCCGTACCCGAGGATGCGGATGATGAGCCACGATAACCGCCCTGCCACGCGAGCCCAACAGGCGAAATCACCCCGCCGGCTGGTGTAACCCGGACAGAGGCAGTCACCAAGCCGGTCGCCTCTGATGCCCATGTGAGTATCAATTCGGGTCTCGACTTGCGTGTGGCCCGGACGATCTCATACGAGGCGCTCCCCGAGCCGATCACAAGCGAGGCGCGGAACTCGATCGTGGGAATGCCGGAGGAACGCGAAAGTCTCACCAACTTCTTGGCGGCTTGCCAGGTGTGAGGAAAGGCCGCGGCCTTCACCGAGGCCTCCCAAGTAGACGATCCGCCGCACTCCGGGCTGCTTAGCCGCGGTGGCGAAGTTGCTCGCCGTGACCCGGTCAAGCGGTTCGCAATCCCGGGATGCATTCATCGAGTGGACGAGGTAGTAGGCGGTGTGGGACGCCGCGCCGCGCCCAGACGAGTGACGCCGGGTCGAAAACATCGGCCAACGCGGACCCCTGTTCCCTCGGCGGTCCTTCCGGCAAGTGCCTCTGGGCGGCGGGTCTCGAGGTGTGGACAGCCGGCCGGGCTTGACCTACTACGTGATGTAGTGCTACGGTGCATAGTAGTAGCCGATGCTTCCTACCTCGAACGAACGGAGATCCTGTGACCAGACGCATCGCCCTCATCGCCACCGCGGCGGCGCTATTAGCGAGCGCCGCGATGACCGCTGTTGCCAGCGGACGTTCCGCTCAGCACCGGCACGGCGTCGCTCGTGCCCATATCGCGACCGCCCCCGACCAGGTGGTCCAATGGAACCAAGAGCTGCAGCAGGTGTTGGTAGCGCCGGGCGCCCAGCCAGCGTCGATTCACCCTACCCGCACGATGGCGATCACCCAGATCGCCGTCTACGACGCCGTCAACGGCATCCTCGGCGGCGGCCAACCCCTCGTCGTCGGACCTGCGCGCTCCGGGTCCCGCCTCGGCTGACGCGGCGCCGCCGCGGCGGCCCGCACCGCGCTCGACGCACTGCTCCCCAGCCAGCAGCCGGCGATCGACGCGTTCTTCAGAACATCGCTCGCTCAGATCGGGTCAGGCAGACGGGTCGACCGAGGCATCCGCTTCGGGACCGAGGTGGCAATCGCTGTCCTGGCCGCCCGCGCCAACGACGGCGCCGCCGCGGCTCCGCCGGTCTTCACCCCCGGTACCGGCCCCGGCGAATATCAGTTGACGCCACCCGGCGTTCGCGCCCGCCGGGTTTACCCAGACACCCCACGTCACTCCGTTCGTGCTGCGGAGCGCCGAGCCAGTTCCGTCCGGCCCCACCGCCGGCACTAACGAGCCCGCGGTACGCGGCCGACTTCAACGAGGTCCACTCCCTCGGCGAACTGAACAGCGCGACCCGCACCCCCGACCAGACGGCGATCGCAAAGTTCTGGGGCGCCGCCCCGATCTGGATCGTCTGGAACCAGATCGCCGACCAAGCTGCCATCGGGTTTCGGCAACAGCCTCGCGCAGAACGCCCGTTTGTTCGCGATGCTCGACACGACGCTCGCCGACGGCGCGATCGCGCTCTACGACGCCAAGTACGCCTACCACCGCTGGCGTCCGATCACCGCGATCACCGCGCCTGACCAGGGCAATCCCAACACGATCGCCGACCCGAACTGGGTGCCGTTTGCGAACACGGCAAACGACCCGGGCTATCCGGGCGCCACGCCATGTTCAGCCAGGCGGCGGCGACGGTGCTGCAGGACTTCTTCGGCACCGACGTGTTCTCGTTCTCGCTGACCAACCCGTCGGTCGGATCACCCGGACGTTCACGAGCTTCTCGCAGGCCGTCCGACGAGGCGTTCGCGAGCCGCATCTTCGCCGGCCAGCACTTCCGCTTCGACGAGGACGCGGGTCAGACACTCGGCAGTCAGGTGGCCGACTTCGTGGTCGACCACGCACTGCAACGGACCGACGACTACGGCCAGCACAGACACCGACCCGGCATCTAGTCACCCGCCACAAACGTGCCTCCCAGCCGCTCCCCCCGACACATGCCGGCGCGCGTCACCCAGCGCGCGCCGGCCATCGGCGCCGGTGGACAGGCGGGGAATACGGTCGTTGGCGATCGCGCGGGCTCGGTGCCCCCCGGCGCCGCGTTCGAACGCTCCCGCTCCTCACTCGGATGCACTCCCGATATCAGCGCGGGAAGGACAATCCGCGCTCCCTGACAGCACGCGCAACCTTGCAGGGCGGGCGCTCCAACCACAGCTCAAGTGACGCAAGGCGCTCCGCCACTTAGCGGGGCCATCACCAGCCAAACCGAAAGACGACCACCGTGTTCGACCCAATCCTCCAACCCATCGACCTGATCGTGATCCTCGTCGTCGGGCTCCTGGTCCTGGGTCGCAAACCCATCCCGGGCGCCGGGCGCGCGCTTGGCCAAGGACTCAGACAGTTCAGGACCTCGATCGCCAGCGGCCACGGAAACGAACAGGATGAGGACTCGTGAACGACGCTCCGACATCACGCGCCCGCTTTTACGCACTCGCGATCTCGCGGCTGATTGGGGCGCTCGCCCTGTTGGCCACCGGCGGGATTCACCTTGAGCAGTACATCGTTGACGACTACCGAGCGATCCCGACGATCGGCCCACTGTTCCTGCTGAACTTCATCGGCGGGACCATCCTCGGCCTCTACTTCCTGGTGCCCGCACGCGCGCACGTCGGGCGCAGACGCTCGCTCGTCGACTGGGTCGCCGCGCTCTCAGGATGGGCGCTCGGCGCGGGCGGCTTGGTGGCACTACTGATCAGCGAGCACACCCCACTGTTCGGCTTCATGGAGCACGGTTACCGGCTCGAGATCGTGATCGCGATCGTCGCCGAAGCGGTCACGATCGTGGCGCTCAGCGCGTTCCTCGCGCTCAACTACACGCGCCTCCGCCGGACGCGAGGCACGCGGCAGCGGCCGGACGGCGGATTCGTGGCGAGCCCGCCGAGCCCGGCGACTGAGCCGCAGTGACGCCCAAGCTCCACCTGATCACCGCCCCTAGCCTCGAAGTCAGGTCCGCCAGGCGGGTGCTCCACGACACGCTGCTCGACGAGTTCCCGGCGGTGACCGACGTCGCTCGCCACGACGGTCAAGGCGACGATCGCTGATCGTCTACGACGGGCAGGCCGACGGAGACGCGTCGGCTCGAGACGATCAACGAGACGGTCGCCGCTCTCCGTCGCGGTGTTCGCTTGTCGGACGCGGGGGCTCAGCGCATCAGCGTGCTCGCCGGCGGCGGGGACACCCGCCCCGAGCGAGCGTGACCGTGACCACCCTCCGGGCGGTCACGGTCCGAGGTCGCCTTCGAGTGCAAACCCGTCACCGGGTGTCCAGGCGAGCTTGATCGTGGTGCCGTGCCGGGTCTGCCCCACCTGGCCTTCTGCACTAGACCACGGTTCGGGGCACCGCGATCGACGAGCCAGCCCTCCCCGGCGGCGTGTCGTTGTCGTCACCCTCGATCCCGCACCGCCGTCGCCGCAGAACATCACGTCCCCGCGCTCGGCCGACCAGGCCGCCGCAGCCATCGCGTTAACGGTACCCAGCAGGATGGCCCCCGTCTTGGGACAGCCGGTCAAATGGCGGCCGCCGCGATCGCTGCTGGCTACGTCGATTGGCCTCCTGTCAGCGATCAGCCCGCTTCTCTGGTGCACAAGCGGGCCACGTCTGCACACGCAACCTTCAACGTGCCCATCCTCTCCTCCCAACCCTGCGTGGTGATGACGACGATCCTCCCGTTCATGGGCTGTCTCCGGATGCTTGCCAGGAGGGGTGCGAGGAGGAAACGAGATGTTCAGGCACCGCTGAGTTCCGCGACACTGAGCTCGCGGCGCCCGACCCTCAGTCGAGCAACCCGGGGTGTGGCGCTGGCGCTGGGTGCCGGCCGGAGCCGAAGGCCGCGACGGTAATTCGCCGCGAGGACGCCCAACACAGCTGGAATGGCGGCGAGAACGAGGATGCAGGGCTGATGGGACAGGAAGGGCAGCGCGAGCGTGGCCGAGCCGCTGGCTACTTGTCCGGCGAGCACGGCGACCGCAACCAAGAGAACGAGGACAGAGGTGGCCACGAGGCACAGGAGGGCGGGAAACCGCCAGCTCGGCGGATCGCCGAGCAGGTAGTCGACGCGGGCGGGGTCGACCCCGGTCGAGCCGTCGTCCGCTGGGGTGTCGGAAAAGCTGAGCATCGCGCGGGCGAGGGCGGACCGATTTGCGGGCAGGTCGTTGACCGCGCTCTCGTCGGCGCTCAGCTCGGCCAGCGCCTGCTGACGTTCGACGAGGTCGCCGAGCTCGGGTAGGAAGAACAGAGCCCGGGCAAGCACGCGACCGGTGGCGAGTCGCAGCGGGTCGTGGCGGCGTGCGTGCTGGCGCTCGTGTGCCAGGACAGCCCTCAAGGCGGCGGCATCGAGAAGGGAAACGGCGCCGGTGGAAACATACACCCGCGGTCGGAGCAGGCCCGCGCAGAAAGCTCGTGGCTGCGCGTCGTCGATCAGCAGGGCACCGTAGAAACGCTGCGGCTGTTCGCCGGAGAGGAATCGATGAAAGCGTCTGGATACTTGAAGCTCTCGCGTCGCCCCGGTTAGGGCTCGGGCGGTGACGACCAACCCCAATGCGGCTAGGAGCACGATCACGATCGCGTCGACGTTGCCCGCCGGGTAGCTGAGCTGTTGCCCGAAGATCGAGATCTGATGCGAGGCCGCGCGTGGGGTGACCCGCCAAGACTCAAGCAACCTGGAGACAACGAAGATCGCCGACGTCAGCCCGAGCCCTCCCAGCACGAGGCTGGCACGCGAGACCCGGGCGGCGGCGGCCGCTGCGGGCCTGCCGTGACCGACACCGGACTGTGCGGAGGTTGCAGCAGGTCGATCCTGACCGAAGCTGGCCCCAGCGGTGGTTGCCGCGGCCGGTTTGCTGGCCCGCTGCCTGACGGTCGGTGGCGTCATCTCCTACCCGCAATCGTAGACGACCGAGGCCCGAAGCTGCTTCGTCTAACCGTTAGCGGGTCGGGTCGGTCCGGCCCCGGTAGAACGGCTCGGGCGGCGGTCCGCAGCCAGGAGGCTCCTGCCCGGCTATGAAGGCTTCTAGGCCCAGCTGCTCGCGACTGCCCACCGAGCCAAAGCAGAAGCCGTCAAATCGGTCAACTGGAGACACAGCCCGCGCGTCGCAACGCCGGCCCAGCACATAAGAGGTCAGCGGCCTCGGCCGCCCAGCGCGGGTCTTCTTGATGTGCATGAGTCGCATGTCGGGCGTCGGAGCCTGTCCGCAGAGGCTCGTACGACGCACAGTAGTACATCGGGCCTAGCGGTCGCACACGGGCCGACCGGTCGCTCCCGACCGACCAAGCTTTGGCGTCCCGCGCTGAAGGTTGCTACAGTCCGTCGTAGATGCCCGCGAACAGTCGAGACGACACCGCCAGAG
Organism: uncultured Solirubrobacterales bacterium; assembly: GCA_963805095.1. GTDB lineage: Bacteria > Actinomycetota > Thermoleophilia > Solirubrobacterales > Solirubrobacteraceae > Palsa-465. Next base: position 617,521 of record CAWDSW010000001.1, on the reverse strand, counting down.
CCGGTCCCGCCGCCGCTGCACGAGCTCGAAACCGAAGTCATGGAGGAGCTCTGGAGATCAGGGGAAGCGCCGGTGCGAGCTGTCATGGATGCCCTGAACAGGCGCACCAGCAAGAAACGCGCATACACCACCTACATGACCATCATGGCCCGGTTGCACAAGAAGGGCATGCTCGTCCGCCGCCGCGAGGGCAAGACCGACTTTTACGCACCCAGTCAGGACCGCGAGGAGTATCAGAGGCTGCGGGCACGCGCGCAAGTCGAGGACCTCGTCGAACAGTACGGAGAGGTGGCGCTGAGCAACTTCGCCCAGCAGATAGCCAGCCTGGACCCCACACGCCGCCGCGCTCTTCAGCGCTTGGCGCGCAAGGCCTAGCTACTTCCCCCGGATAAACACCGAAGAGTGATGCAGCCAAAACGGCCGCGTCGGGTTGACCCGACCGTCCCGGGCAAATGGTGTTGCTCTTAGTCGAGCCTGATGGGTGTTTCAGCTGGTTCGGACGGCGAGCGTGTCAAGGTCGTAGTCGAGGATCGATCATCCGGTCCAGGTTCGCATTCCGTGGTGATTCTTCAGTCTGCCGCGGCGCAGCCCGTAGCCGCGTTTGAGATGGCATCCGTCTTTCGTCAGCCGTTCGGTAGCGAGCGGTCGATCGTTGCATCCGTCGAGATCCGGGTCGTTGGCGGCCGGCGATGAACGCGCCCGCTCCGGGTCGCGACCCACCCGAACCTGACGCTCCAAGCCCAATCCGTGCGAGGCACAGACCCGCACTGATGAGAGGACGGGCCTAACGACTCAAATCGCGCCGGTCCCTCAACGCGCGGTCAGCAAGGCCGGGTGTAGGCGACGGCCGGGCGCTGCTGGTCCGCCGAGAGGAGTGGCGGCGATGGCGCTGGGTCTCAGCGTTGCGTCTCGATCACAGGCCCGGCTTCGATGCGGGCGCAGCGGTCGGCCTCGAGGTGTCTCAGAGCGCGCCCGCTCGGGGCAGACCCCAGTGCTGCCAGGCGGCAGTGAGACGCAGCGCGAAGCAGACGCCCCCACCGATGAACATCATCCGCCCCCGGGGTTGGCCCTGGCGAACGCCAATCATCATCACGGGCGCGCCGAGCAGCGCCGCCGAGGCGTACACGTCGACTCGCAGAATCGCCGGCACCTTGTTGAGCAGCACGTCGCGGATCCCGCCGCCGCCGGTCCCGGTCACGACACCGAGGATGATCGTCGTCAGCGCGTTGGTCTTGAACAACAGAGCCTTGCTCGCGCCCGAGACGGCAAACAGCGACAGGCACGCGGCGTCGAGCGTGATCCGCACTCATGTCGGGACGTGCGAGATCGGCGTGAAGATCACAAACGCGATTGCCGCTCCGAGCAGAGCCACCACGATGTACCGCTGCAAGCGAAACGCCGCCGGCGGCACGTCGCCGATCCGTAGGTCGCGGATGATCCCGCCCCCCACCGCGGTCACGAACCCGAGCACGAGCACGCCGACAGATCGAGGCCGTCGACGGCGCTGCTCGCCCCCTCTAGCCCGAATAGAAAGGTTGCGGCCAGTCGAACCCGAACACGAGGCGATCTGCGCGCGCTGCAGCTACCTGTATCGATGGCATCCACACAGGCTTGTCACCCGTCCGCACGGAACGCCGGGCCGCGATGGCCATGCGGTCACACCCGCACCTCACGGCACCACATCATCTCGATTTACCTGTGCTAAGGCCCGCTGTTGCCTTGCGTGTCTGCAGGTCCCGTGCTCTCGGTGATCGATACCTTGGTTCCCTGGCGGAGGAACTTAAGGCTGGGCTCGGGGCTCAGTGAGATCACATAACCATCCGGGACGGTATCGGAGGCGGCCTCGGTGACCTTTCCGACGGCACATCCCTGTGCGCGGATCTGTCCCTCGATCGCCCCCAACGACCGAACGAGCTTGGTCACGGTCGCGAGCAGGCCAGTCTTGCTGTAGCTGGTCGATCCGTCGACCGCGTGGATGACGTGAATCGCACCAGCCCGCAGCTTCCACAGACTCTCGTGATGATGGTATTTGGATCCGCTCCCGTCAGGGTTTCCGTCCGGCAGCCGCATATTGATCTCGGAGATCTTCGGATTGGCGGCCAGGATGAAGATCACGATCCGGTGCCCATTGACCCGAACGTGAGACTCCTTCCAAGAGTTCTTCACGCCGGCCATCAGGGCATACGCAGCCCGGTTGCCACGTTCCCGGGCAAGCCAGTAACGCCTGCGCTGATCGGCACTGCCGCCGACGTTATCCGCCGCATCGCCGGCAGTCAGGAAAATCGTGCGAACACACCTGCCGCCGCGAATGTCGCCGATCAAATCCGGGCTCAGAAACAACAGATCATCGTCCTCATGCGCGACGATATTCAAGGTCCCGCCCCGAACACACCCACCCGGTGGCACCGCCGCGTTGGTCTCCACAACGCGCACGGACCCACTCGCGCCACGGATACCGCCGATCCGCGCGCCGCCGACCACACCCAACACCCCAAACGCAACCGCGACCAGCCCGACCACACGCGCTCGCCTGAGCAGGCTCCCGATCCCGTCGTGCGCGTCACACCTCCCAAGCTGGAACGCCGAACCACAAGAAGACGGCCGTGTCAGTTGACGCCAGCCCAGCCGGAGACTACCGGCAGGACAGCGCGCTCGCGCCACCTTCAGCCGCGGAACCCCATCCAGCGAGCGTGCGTTCGCTGGCGGTGGAGCACGGCGCGTGGGAAATAGTCAAGACCTGTGGACTGGCGTGTCACGCGAGGGAGCGCTGAGGTCGAGTCAGTCACCGCTCCCGGACGGCGTAGGTCAGATGGGTTACCCGCTGCGTCGGCTCCGCGCGGACCGGCTCCAGGGCCACGCGGCCCGCGTCCACGCCCTCGAAAAGGCGGGTCCCAGAGCCGAACAGCACGGGTGAGAGCGCGATCGAGAACTCGTCGATCAGGCCTGCGTTCACGTACTCCAGAATCGTCGCGCCGCCGCCCGCGATGCGGACGTCCTGGTCGCCGGCGGCCTCGCGGGCCCGGTCGAGGGCGGGCTCGATGCCGTCGTTGACGAAGTGGAAGGTGGTCCCACCCGGGCGCTCCCAGAGATCACGCTTCTCGTGGGAGACGACGAAGACCGGCGTGTGGAACGGCGCCTCCTCCGGCCACGCCTGCTCGCCGAGGTCGAACATGCGCCTGCCCATCACGCTCGCGCCGGTGCGCTCGAACGTCTCCCGCGCGATGTCGTTGTCGCGCCCTTCCTCGCCGCCCTCCCCCAGCTTCAGGTTCTCCCGGAAGAACCGCAGCGGGAATAGCCAACGCTGCAACTCCATCCACTGCGCCATCCAGCGCTGCATGTCCGGGTCATCCGTGCGTTCCTCGGGCGCGATGAACCCGTCCAGCGACATCGTCACGCTGAAGAACACGCTTCCGGCCATCAGCTCTCAACTCCCTTGCGAACGATCTCGGTGACGTAGGCAGCCAGCTTGCTGAGGGTCTGCCGGCCACCCTCGATCGCGTGGTACTTCTCAGCCGCCTCGTCGCGTAGCTCCTTGGTGGGGAACACCGTTCGCATCTCGAGCCGGGTCGCTGCCCCGTCGGGCACGAACGTGAGGACCGACTGGAAGGCGTTCGGGTCGTCTGGGGACTCGCCGTGCAACAGCGCGATCCGCTCCGGCGGGGCGATCTCGGTCCACGAGATCCACTCCTGGTAGTCCGTCCCGTCTGGTCCGTGCATCACGAAGTCCCACTCACCGCCGACGCGGAACTCGAACGCCCGCGTGGTGGTGGTGAACCCCTCCGGTCCCCACCACCGCGACAGGTGCCGCAGCTCGGTGAATGCCTCGAACACCAGCTCCGGTGGGGCACTGATGACCCGGGAGATCATGATTTCGCGGTCGGCCGTCGCTGACTGCGCCGGCGCGTCCCGTCTTGTCGCTGCCATCGGTCACTCCTCCTGCCTTGCCTGGTTGAGTTCCTGCACGTACTCGTCCAGCCGGTCGAAGCTCTCGCTCCAGAACCGCTCGAACCCGCCGGTCCACTCGTGGACCGGTCGCAGCCCGCGCGCGTCGAGGGTGTACAAGCGCTGTTTGCCTGCCTTGCGGTCCCGCACCAGCCCGACCTCCCGGAGCACCCGCAGGTGCTTGGACGTCCCCGGCTGGGTCATCCCCAACTGCTGGGCCAAATCCGTCACCGGCCGTTCACCCGCCTCGGAGCACCACCAGGATCTCCCGGCGCTGCGGCTCGGCGATAGCGTTGAAGACGTCCGACGTCGTCGCTGCACGTGCCATGGCCCAATCATATTCCGATATCGGCATGCGTCAAGTTGGAGGAATCAGGTTGTCGCATAGCCGTTAGCGGGTCGGGAGCGTAATGTGCTCTGCGACGTCCAAGCGAGGAGGCACCGATGTCTGATCCAAGCATCGATCCGACTGAGACATCAGCGGCCGCGGCGATGGCGCTGCCGGCCGGGGAGTGGACTCTCGACCCGAACAACAGTCGCGCCGAGTTCGCGGTCAAGCACTTCTGGGGCCTGATCACGGTTCGCGGGCATTTCAACGAGATCGCGGGAGAGCTTTCGATCGATCCGGCCGGGGCGGTCGCGGGCGAGCTGAGAATCGATGCTTCCAGCGTCGATACCGGGAACAAGCAGCGCGACAAGCATCTGCGCTCGGCCGACTTCTTCGGGGCCGATCAGCACCCGCAGGTGGTGTTCAAGCCCTCCGCCGTGCGGGAGGTCGACGGTTCGGCGCTCGAGATGGCCGGGCGCCTCATGATCGCCGGGCACGAGGAGCCATTGACCCTTAGTGTCGACGTCAGCCACTCTGCTGCGGTCCTGACCCTGCGCGCGACGACGGTCGTCGACCGGCGCGTGTTCGGCATGAACTGGCGCCCGCTGGGAATCGCCCACAACGATGCGACCCTGACGGTCGAGACGCGGCTGACGCAGACCGCCGGTTAGGCCGCCGAACCGCCTGCAGCAGAGCGCGCGCACCGCGCGCAGGAGCGTCATCTCGCCGTGATGAACGGCGAGTTTCGCTTGTCGACGTCCGCTGAGCGTCTGGCAGACGCTTCCTTGCAATTGACAAGTGGACTTGTTTTTTGCAAGTATCGACGTCACCGGAACAACCGACGAAGGGAGCAACCGTCATGCCTACGAACATCTTCGTGAGCTACGCAACCGGCAACCTCGATCGCAGCAAGGCGTTCTACACCGCGCTCGGCGCGACCATCAATCCGCTCTTCACCGACGAGAACGCCGCCTGCCTGATGTGGGACGAGAACATCTACCTGATGGTGCTGAAGCGCGAGTTCTTCGCGAGCTTCACCGACAAGCAGGTGGCCGACCCGGCGACGACTGCTCAGGTCCAGATTGCGTTCACCCGTGACTCTCGGGAGGATGTCGACGCGGTGGCCGCGGCGGGTCTGGCCGCCGGTGGATCCGAACCGCGACCGGCCCAGGACCTTGGATTCATGTACACCCGTGACCTGGAGGACCCGGACGGCAATGTCGTGGCCTTTCTGTACATGGTGCCGGAGGCGGCAGAGAAAGGCCCAGAGGCATATCTGGCCGAGCAGGCTCAGGTCTAAGTGCCGGCCCGCAGTTATGGGCAGTACTGCGGGATCACCACGGCTGTCGAGCTGGTCACGGAGCGCTGGGCGCTGCTCATCATTCGTGACCTGCTCGTCGGCCCGCGTCGGTACACCGACCTGAAGCACGGCCTGCCCAAGATTCCGACGAACATTCTCTCCACGCGCCTGAAGGAGTTGCAGGAAGGCGGCATGGTCCGCCGCGTCCCACTGGCACATTGTGGGCTCGTCTATGAGCTCACCGATTACGGGCGTGAACTCGAGCCGATCGTGCTGGCACTCGGCCGGTGGGGTTTCCAGTCAATGGGCGAACCCAAGGATGGCGACATCGTCACGGGCGACTCGCTGACGATGGCCCTGCGGACCGCGTTCAGACCAGACGGCGCTTCGAATCTCGATTTCCAGATCCAGGTCGATGCCGTGGAGTTACGTGTCCAAATCAGCGATGGCGGGCTGAAGGTGGTTCAGATCGCTCCCCCGGCACCCCCGGTGGGCGGCTCGCTGCCCAGTAGCGAGCCAGAACTGCGGTTCGCAACCGGCCCCGGCATCCGCCATCTAATCGCTCGCACGATCAGCCCTGCCCAGGCCGTCGAGCAAGACGTAGTCACGATCCTGAAGGGCGATCTGAAACTGCTTGAACGATTCACGGAACTGTTCCGGATCGATGCGTGACCGCCCGCTGATGAACTCGGGCGTCACCTGCATCGACGGACAACGCGCAGCGAGGCCCCGTCCTCCTGCTGGGAGAACGGGGCCTCGAACGCCCTCCTGCGTTAGTGGTGCTTATGGCCGTGGATTTTCAGGATCACGGCCTGGGTGTTGATGGTCGACGTGTGACCGTCATTTAGCGATTGGATCGCGCGGAAGGTGACCCTCAGCGCGCGCCGGGCAACGAGCAGATGCCTGCCCGCGGCATTTAGGCTCATCCGCTCGACCTCGGTCTGACCGGCGGCCAGAGTGACGCGGGCGCTGCCAACGTTCACCCGGCTGTGATACCGGCCACGCGCGGTCAGCTTCATCGTGACCCGGCACGACCCGCCGGCGCAGGTGAGCTTCACCGCCACGTCGGTCCCATGTGCCTTCGCGTGACCCACGGTGACTGTCCCGATCACCGGCGGTGCGGGCGGTGCGGGCGGCGCGGGCGGTGCGGGCGGCGTCGAGGTGGTGGTCAGCGTCTGGTCGGCGCCCGTGAAGGTGCCGAAATCAGTACTTGCCACCGCGCGGTAGTGGATGGTGGTCCCGGCCGCCAGCCCGGTCAGCTGCGCGCTGAAGGCACCCGGCATGTCGCCCACCGGGAGCGTCTGCACGTCCGTGCTCTGACCATAGGCGGTGGTGGGCCCGAACTGGAACGAGACCCTGACCGCCGCCCCTTGCGGGTTCGCGCTGCCGTTGAGCGTGGCCGCCGAGGTTGTGATCCCGCTTGCGGCACCGGTCACCGGCACGCTGGGCTGGTAGGCATCGGCGAACAACCCGCGAGGGCTGGTTCCGTTCGTGAACAGGAAGAACGGAGTGCCGAGCGCGCCGCCCTGGCACGCCTGCCCGTCCATGTTGAACGGGGTAGCGATGCACGACGAGGAGATCGGCTCGCGCACGTCCGCCTGGGTGGTCGGGGTCAGCGGGACGTCCGCTTCGTCGAGCACGAACGTCGGGTTGGCCGCGTTCACGAAATGCCCGGCGACCGCCGTCGCGCCGGTTCTGGTCTCTTCACGCCAGGTCACGTAGGGCGTGTTGCCCGAGAACGTGATGTCCGGACGCGTCGACTCCACACCGGCGGTCGAGATCGGGTTGCCACCGTTCACGATCTCGAAGTGCGGCGTCGGCGTTGCCACGAACCGCGACACGAACACCTGGTGCACGCTGCCAACCATCTCGTCCCAGGTCACCCAGGGAGCGGTCGCGTTGGCCGGGTTCATCGTCCCGGCGGCGACGCGCGGATCCTCGGCGTCCTTGGCCGGGACGCTGTTCAGCGAGCAGGCCTGCTCCGCCGACAAGGAGGCCGCGCAGGTGTTGGCCGCATTCAGGATGCCGTTGCCGGTATTGCCGATCACGTGCCAGTGGAAGCCACCGGCACCCGCCGTGGCGTCGGCCTCGGCCTTGGCCGCGAACACCATCTCGTTGCCGGCCAGGCCGGTCGTGCCGGCGCCCTTCTCGTACCAGACCACCCACGGCACCGAATCATTGGCGCCCGTGAACGTGATGTCGGGCTCGATCCCGTCACGCTGGACGTCCACGTTGAGGCTCGGATCCGCACTGCTCGGGCCGACCCTGCCCAGGCCAACCTGCTGGAAGCAGAAGCCTCCGATCGCCGGAACGTGGCCCGACATGTCTGCAACACCCGCCGGGGTCACGCCGTCGCAATTTGGCATGCCCGGACCAAGCGGCTTTGAGACAAAGATCTGGTCCTTGCCGGCCACGGGCGCCGTCGTCGTCTCCTGCCAGGTCACCCACGGACCGGGCTTGGTCGGATCGACCGCGGAACCGCCCGCCACCGAGGGGTTCTCGGCGCTCTGGTCGGTATGAATGTTCAACGATGGAACATTCGGGCCGCTGCCGCCATTGCCTCGGCTCTGCCCCGCGAACACCCACTTGTTCTGGGCGGCATCGAAGCGGCTCGCGAACACGTTGTTGGCGCCGAAGCCGGTGCCGCTGGTGTTCTCGTACCACGTCGCCCACGGAACCGTCCGACCGGCTCCCGCGAAGTCGATCGAGGGCGCCTCGCCGTCCTGCCCCTGATCGAAGTTCAACGACCCGGCGAACGTCGGGCTGCCCGACGAGCGACCGCCCACGGTGCCACTGCCCCGAGTGGTCCACACGCCATTGGCAAACGAGCGCGAGAAGATCTGATCGCGGCCGCTCGCCTCCTGCTGACGGAAGACCGACCACGGAACGGCCGGCTTGCCGGCCACGAGCGCGCCTCCGACCACGTCGGCGTTTGTCGGATCCTCACCGCTCACGCTCTGCGCCGGGTTGATCCCCGCCGCTGCATCGTCGTTTACCTGCAGCCCCGCCGGCAACGCTTGAAATGCCGCCGCGGAACCGGCGGTCGCGAGCGCGACCACCGTTGCCCCGAGCGCGATGCGCCCGAGCCGGGATTGACTCCGGTTGGTCCCCATTGGTTCTCCTTCGGTTCGAGGTTGGGTACTCGAACCTGGTTACGGGCGAGAGGCGAGAACGGTTCGCGAGGTTTCAGCGAACGGGGTGCGCGACGCCCACGAGCACCCGCCGGCCGGACGAGGCGGGATTCCCGTTGGCACGCTGCACGGTGACACTGAAGGCGCGGAACTGCGTGACCGGAGCGCCCGACCACAGCGTCACCTGCTTGGCGTCGTTGAAGGTACCGACGGGGACGAGGATGCCCTCGGAGTTCTTGAGCCACGCCTGGTAATAGCGGCCGTTGGCCAGGTGCGGCAGCCCGGTGGCCGACAGCTTGATCCGCCAGCCCGACTCGGTCTTGGTCAGCGTGGCGTTCCCGTGCGCGTTAGGGGCGAGCGACGTGCCCGAGACGACCATCGCGAACCGCAGCTGCTGCGCGCCGTTTGAACCAAGCACGATCACCAGCGCCACCGCTATCGCGACGGCCGCCGTCGCCAATCCTCCGAACGCGAGGGCAGGGCGGCGCTGGCGCCACCGCGACCAGATCCGGGCCTTGGCTCTCTCCGGGACAGCGGCCTCGGCGGGCTCGTTTCCAGCCACGCCTGGGGTCGCACGCCGCGCCTCCTGGGTGACAGCCGAGACGACGAGCTCCTCGAGCCGTGCGTCGGGCTCCTCCCAGGAGGCTGGTGACGCGAGCACCGTGCGGAGCTCGTCGAGCTCGGCACGCTCCTGCGGCGTGAGCGCGTCGACGGGCTCGCCCGAGAGGTACGAGATCCGGTCGTTGTCGGGGGTGCTCACGGCTTGTGCCTCTTTCAGCTTCATACGGTAGTCCACCCACGTTCGGTTCATTCCCGCAGATGCCCCAGCATTGTCGCCAGCCGCTTGTGCGCGCGGAACGACCGCGACTTCACTGTGCCCACCGCCACCCCGAGCCGCTCCGCGATCTGGGTGTGGGTGAACCCGTCGAGGTGCTGGAGGCGGACCACCTCCTGCTCGTCCGGAGGGAGCTCGGCCACCGCCTGACGCACCTCCCACACGTCGTAGACGGCCTCCGCGGACGGTGGCTTCGCCACGAGCGCGGGCGCGCCGGCCGGCACTGCGTCGAGCGGGTCGGCGGCTCGAATCGCCTCCTGGCGGTAGAGGTCGATCGCCACCCGGCGGGCGATCGTGGCCAGCCACGGCCCGAGCTCACGACTCTCATCGAAGCTCTGCGCCCCCCGCCATGCCTTCACGAACGTCTGTTGGACCGCCTCCTCGGCCAGGCCGCGGTCCCCCAGCACCTTGTACGCGACCGCGTACACCAGCCGGCCGTGGGAGCGATAGACCGAGCGTACGGCGTCCGGATCGCCCTGGCGGAAACGTGCGCGAAGCTCGCCTTCCTGCACGGGCCGACGCTACCAGGGGTACATCGGTATGAAGAAATTCTCGAGATGATGCGGTTCCGGATCGATTCCCGCGGTGGCGCCGAATGATCGCCGCGGAGAAGTCGGGCCACTGATCGCCGAACGGTCCCCGGTTCCGTATATAGATCTTCAGGCGCCCGTGAATCGATACTCGGTCTGCCAAGCATCGGGCGGGTCGGTGTGGGCGGTCCAAAAGAGTCCGCGATCTTGTCCGGATCAAACGCCGTCCCACGCGCGACGGAACCTACGATCGTGACGGTTGCGGCATGGATCGCATCCGCTTGGACACCGGCGGCGATAAGGGTCGCTGCCGAGCGCAGCGCGGCCTTCCCGATCGACAGGCTCGCCAAAGCGGGAACCGGATGGTCGGCGAAGCCGCCGCTGGTGAACAGCAGCGTGCCGCTTCCGGCGTTCCGCAAGACGGGTACTGCGACCTGGGCCGCGACGACGGCGCCGAGGACATCAACGTCATATGCCGTCCGGAGCCGCCCGACCGTCGCGTCGAGAATCTCGCCAGGATCCGGAAGCGCAGCGTTGTAGACGACCACGCCCGGGGCCCCCGGGCCACCGAAAATCCGGTCGAGCGTCACCCGGTAGCCATCCAGATCCTCGATGTCTGCGCCAACCGCCTCGATCTCAAACCCATCGCTACGCAACTCGGGCGCGAGTTGCTCGACCGCTTCGCCGCGCGAGATCAGCGTGCCGCGGAAGCCTTCACGGCCGAAGCGGCGTGCGACGCCCGCGCCGACACCGGGTCCGGCTCCGATCAGCAGAAAATGACGAGGAGCAACAGACACAGGCATAACCCGCCTCCGGGTAGAGCTCCGCCCGGCCATCGGCTCGGGCCACGTGTCCCTGGGATCCAATCACCCGACGAGCACCGGGTGCCACCCAACCGTGGGTGGCACCCGGCTCGAGCCGTTAATGGATGCCCGGTAGGACCTGTGTGCCCTCCTCGCGAACGGCTTTCAGAGCAAACGGATCCAGCCCCAGCAACCGCAGGGTCGTTGGCGCTACCTGGGTTGTCTCGACCCAGCTGCCGGAAGAGCCGGGGCGCACCGTGCCGGGGGCCCAGACGAGGATCGGGACGTCACGGTCGTCGGGGTTATCGCCGCCGTGCTCGGCGATCTTACTGCCGGTCGTGTAGACCACGCCGACCTGCACCCGCCCGAAGACGTCGGGGTGGCGAGGGTCGGAAACGGGAACTCCGAAGAAGCGAGCGGCCTCGCTGCCGGCGTAGATACGGGCGAGGCCTGAATGCGGGATCTCCACGGTCGACCCGTCGTACAGCTTGGCCGGAGAGTCGTGGTTCCACAGGTAGCTTTTGACGAAGTCTGCTGCGGCCTGCGAGCGGTCCGACAGGTAGCTCTGCCACAGATCATCGTCGGTGCCGGCAACGATCAGCTTGTTCGGATCATCGGTCTGCTGGGTCCACGCCTGGTTGATGGCGTCAATGATCGCCCCATCGTCGATCCGCTTCAGTTGATTGGGATCCTGCGGCGACTGGCCGTGCTTGGCGGTCAGGATGATCGCCGTTGAACCCATCAGGCCCTGCTGCTGGATCGTGTCTACGAATCGCTGCAACGAACCATCGACGAAATTGAGCGCGTCTTGCAGCACTGGCCCGGGCGTGGTCGTGCCGGGGAGATAGCCGCCAGCCTGGCTTGGACCGAGCGTGTAATTCCCGCCTGCGTCCGGGCCGATCAGTTGGGTGCTGGAGCCTAGGAGCTTCTCGGCAACTGACACGGCCTGGAAGTTGAGGCCGAGGATCCCCGGAACGCCAACCTGGGTCCTGCCGCTGTGGTCAAAGCCGTCCAACTCGTTGACAACCGCCTGGACCTTGTAGCTGTCGTACTGCTTGGTCGCGGCCTCACTGTCCGTCCAGGAGATCCCGCCCGGGTACGGTTGGCCGTTGGGCTCCACCGCGTTGGAGTCGATCTCAGGCGTGAACAGGTCGTCGATCCCGTGGCCCGACGGGCCGTCGAATGACTCATAGACAGGGTGCTTGTCGGACCATGCTGTGCGCATGCCCGCGGCCTTGGCGACCTCGAAGACCGTGTTGACCTGCAAGTAAGAGTGCGGCCAGATCGGCTGGTGGGTGATCGGGTCGATCGGGAACGTCGCCGGGTTCAGAAGCGACTGCGGGTTGCCCGTCATATTCATGATCAATGCTGGGTTCTGGTCGATCCCGGGAATGTGCTCGCCCGCGTCGAGCCGCGTGTCATCGAGGTCGTCAGGAGAGTCATAGATCACATCACCGCCGAGCGGCGTTGTCGCGAAGTTCGTCGTGCCCGCCTCGTACACGTCATGGTTGTACTCGACGTCGTAGTAGACGCCCGTCGCGCGCGGGTCACCACCGGTGAACAGCGCGGTCCCCCCCGGATCGGAGTCCGATGGATCCGAGGTGTGGGCGTTGCTGAACTCAGCGCCACCACGAACGAGCTGGGCAAGCTCGGAGGTCGGGTGAGCGGCGACATACCACTCCAAGTCCGACTGGTGCAAGCCGTCGACGGAGATCACAACCACGTGCTTGACCGACTGACGATGCTCGGTATTGCCGAATCCGAGATGGCTCCACCCGAATCCGACATGAGTTGCGGCGGGGGCTACCGAAGCGCCGGCGTTCGAGGCGATCGCAAGCGCCGCGGCGGCCGCGCCCGCCAGGGCACTCGCTTTGATGGCGGGCGCTCGCAGACGATTGCGCTTAGGGGACGACGAAGTGGCCATTCAAACTCTCCTGAGGTTGGGGGTTCGCCGGCCAAGCTATGTCGGCCCGGTCGCCTCGCTTGTTAACGACCCGTTACCGACCCTCAAGGTTCATCCTCAGGTATGAAGAGACCATCGCCCGAGGTCGGACCCCAGATCCTTCGGGCAGGCCTCTTGCTCATCGATTTGGTTCTGCAAGCGAGCGGAGCTCGGACCGCCGCTTCACCAGTCGTAGCGCTCATGATCTGGCGATTGATCACACCTGGCGACTAGCTCCCCTTCAGCCTCCAGGAGGAGCGACAGGGTCGCGTACCGTCGTTGGGATGAATGCTCGCTCATACCTCCGGCTTGACTGGCCGTTTGGTCACTGATTCGTAACAAACTGGTGCATCGTCAGGCCTACGTTCCGACGCCGTATGCCCAACGAGAGGTTCGTCCTCTTCAATCACAGGAGATCACCATGGCCAACTCGTCGCCCCTACGGCGCGACCGTCTGCGCAAGCGCGCCGTCTATACGGGCACCGCTTTCGCCGCACTTGCGTTGGTAGCAGGCGCTAGCGCCCACACCGATGCCGCCCACCACCCCGGGCTCCATGGAAACGGGCACTCGCCGCTTCGGCCGGGGAGTCTGGTGATCAGCGGCAGCGAGTATTCGCCTATCCCCCCGCCGCTAACGATCGGGCAGTCACTCCCGGGCGGTGGGACTGCCGTCGCCGACGGCACGTATCCGTTCGTATTCAACAACGACGTCCCGGACTCGAGCTTCGGCGTTACATCGAAGGCCTATCTGTACGACGTCAACCAGTTCGGAGTCCCGCTGAGCCGGATCCCGGTTCCCGTCGATGGCGGCCTCGTCACGAGCTTCTCATCCAAGTCGGAGATGGCACTGAACTTCTCGACTACCGGCCAAGACCTCACGTTCTCGGGGTATGCCGCCCAGCCGAATGAGCTCGACATCTCGAACAGCAACACGCCGCTAGTGATCGACGGCACAAATCCGGTCGCGGGAACGGTGCCCAACACCTACCGCGTGATCGCCGACCTCAACTCAGACGACCGGTGGCACTTCACGCTTGATAACGCCTACTCTGGCAACAATGAACGGGCCGTCGTCCTGAACAACGCGGCCAACGCCTTCTACGTCGCGGGCAACGCCGGAAACGGCGGGAACCCGCAGCCGCTCGGGGTTGTCACGGGCGGAGGCGCCCAGTACGTCACGCCGTCGAACCTACCCGAAGCCCTGCAGACCCCCGGCCTGCCAACGCCACTGGGCAGCTTCGACATCAGTCAGCTCCCGTCGACGAACTCCGACAAGATCGGCAAGGACGACAACTTCCGGGGCCTCACGATCCACGATAACGTCGTCTACTTCACGAAGGGGTCGGGCAGCAATGGCGTCGACACGGTCTACTTCGTCGACACGACCGGGAAGGCCTGTCCGACGGGCGGCGTCGGCGTGCCACAGCCGGGTGCGAGGCTGCCGACTGCGCCACTGAGCACCTCCGGCTACACCACGGATCCCCCGACTGCGCCGCTTCCCAGCAATATGTGCATCCTCAAGGGGTTCTCGACCACGCTCGCCAAGAAGGCGACGAGCGGCTTCCCGTTCGGCCTTTGGTTCGCCAACCAGAACACGATGTACGTCGCCGACGAGGGCAACGGCAGCGCCACCTACGATCCGAACTCGAACACGTACACCGACGCTGCCCAGCAGACCACGGCGGGCCTCCAGAAATGGACGTTCGACGGCACCAAATGGAACCTCGCATACACCCTCCAGGACGGCTTGAACCTTGGGACGCCCTACACGGTCTCTGGCTACCCACTTGGCGACAACGCCACGACCGGGCTGCCGTGGGCCCCAGCGACAGACGGGCTTCGGAACATCACCGGAAAGGTCAACCCGGACGGCACCGTCACGATCTACGCGGTCACCTCGACCGTGTCGGGTAGTGGTGACCAGGGAGCCGACCCCAACAAGGTTGTTGCGATCACGGACAAGGTGAGCGCCACCTCGCCGCTGGATAACGAGCGATTTTGGACGGTCAAGAGCTCGCGATACGGACAAGTGCTGCGCGGCGTCGCTCTCGTCCCCGAACAGTACGGCCGCGACTTCGACGATCACTTCCGCGGCGATCGTGATTCCTCGGATGCACTCGGCCACAATCAGCGCCACTAGGTGATCGACTTCGGCTCCGTGGAATAGAAACGAGGCGTCAGAAACGGGCCGATGTCGGCGATGCTCAGTGCGCCTGTCGACTTCGGTCCGTTTCGCTTCCGGGATCAGCTCACGACGTGGACGGGGCCGACTTCGACAGGACTCCGTCGTCCGGGGGACGCAATTCAGACCTGAGGACTACACGATCGGGGTCGAAGTTCACTCCTGAGGGGAGTTGTGCCGGGGTGGGAGCCACCGGTACTTTGCGACGGACTGTGCGCAACACGAGCTCGAGCCGTCAGTTCCTGACTAAGGTCCCGGAGATCACCCTCATATTCTGGGTGCTGAAGCTGCTGACGACCGGGATGGGTGAGGCAATGTCGGACTTCCTGGGTCAAAAGAGCGTGCCGCTGGCCGGGTTCATCGGCATCTTCGGAATGATTCTGGCGCTGCGGTTGCAGCTGCGCCAAAAGGAGTATCGGGCGCCGTACTACTGGTTTGCGGTCATGATGGTCGCAATCTTCGGAACGATGGTGGCCGACGGCATTCGTGACGGAGCAGGGATCGGCTACGAGATCACCACGCCGGTGTTCGCACTCCTCACCGCTGCAATCTTCTTCTTCTGGTATCGCAGCGAGCGAACGCTGTCGATTCACGAGATCAATACCCCTCGGCGGGAGCGTTTCTACTGGGCGGCGGTGCTCGCAACGTTCGCGCTCGGCACGGCTGCGGGTGACCTGACAGCACTCGCGCTCAACCTTGGCTTCTGGACCTCGGTGTTGATCTTTGCCGCGATCATCGCCATTCCCGCGATCGGGTGGTGGCGTTTTGGGATGAACCCGATCCTCGCGTTCTGGTTCGCCTACATCGTCACCCGACCCCTGGGCGCATCCTTCGCAGATGGGTTCAGCAAGACCGGGAACGGCGGGCTGCGATTGGGCGACGGCGCGGTCAGCGGGATCGCCCTTCTACTCTTCATCGGACTCGTGAGTTGGGTCACCCTCGCCCGCCCGGCTGTGCAAGTCGGACACAACGCCGAATCCCTGCGCAAGCTGCGCTCCATGCCGCTGCTGGCGCGCGACCCTGAGCTACTGGCTCCCGAGCCCGACTGAGATCTAGGGCACCCGCGCGCCATATTTCGTCGAACAATGGGCTCATCAGACGAAATCCTTGCCGGCGCCATTCGCACCGCGATCAAGCACACGAGCGTTCTCGCGCGTCACTCGACGCTCTGCGACGTCGTCGTCGCTGTCGTGCTCGCGCTCGCGAGCTTCATCGGGCTGGCGGTTCAGGGCCGGCTGCATCACGTCGACACGATCGTGTTCTGTGTCCTGTTGGTGCTGCCGCTGCCGCTGCGGACGATCGACCGGCGGTTGTCATTCGGCCTGATCGCTGCGATCGCATTCGCGCAGTGGCTGACCTCGACCCCACAGATAGCCAACGCCTCGATCCTCGTCTCGTTCTTCTGGATCGCGCTCGACGGCGAGGTCCGAGAGGTCGCTATGGCCGCGGCGATCGTCGAGGTAGGAGCAGTCCTCGCGGCGCTGCGGTGGTCGCCCGCCGACCCCTTGAAGATCTTGGTCGGAATTTCAGGGCTTGGGGTCGCGTCCGGCGCCCTCGGGCTCCTGATGCGTGAGCGCCGCCAGCTCGTCGCCTCGTCGCAGGAACGTGCCGCTCGGCTGGAGCTCGAACGCGACCAAGAGGGACGGCTTGGGGCGCTAGCCGAGCGCGGCCGGATCACGCGGGAGATGCACGACATCGTCTCGCACAACCTGACGGTGATAATCGGTCTCGCCGACGGCGCAGGGTACGCGCTGCAGTCCTCCCCCGAGGCCGCCCAATCGGCCATTGAGCGCCTGTCGGCCACTGGACGCCAAGCGCTCGGCGAGATGCGACGTCTGCTCAGCGTGCTTCACGAGGACCCGAGCTCGGGTTCTTACGAGCCGCAGCCCGGCCTCGAGCGGCTCGACGACCTGCTCGAGCGGGTCGAAGCGGCAGGTATCCCGGTCTCGCTCGACATCCAGGGCGACCCGCAGACGCTCTCCGACGGGGTGCAGCTGACACTGTTCCGTGTCGCCCAGGAGTCGTTGACCAACACCCTCAGGCACGCCGGCCGCCCGGCGACGGCGCACCTGTCATTGTCCTGTCACGGAGGACATGTCGTGCTCGAGGTCACCGACACCGGCCGGCCGCTCGCCCGCGCTCCCGACGTCCCGTCGGCGGGCCGGGGGCTTGCGGGAATGCGCGAGCGCGCCGCGGCATTCGCCGGTGAACTCGAAGCCGGCCCGCTGCCCGATGGGGGCTGGAGCGTCCGCCTCACCCTTGCAGGTGAGACCGACCGGGTCGTGTCATGAGCATCGGCATCATGCTCGTTGATGATCAAGAGCTCATGCGAATGGCCTTCCGTATGGTCGTCGATAGCCAGCCCGACCTCGAGATCAGTCGGTGAGGCCAGCGACGGGCGCGAGGCGCTTGCCGCACTCGCACACCTCGCTCCCGATGTGATCCTCATGGACGTGCGGATGCCGCACATGGACGGGGTCGAGGCCACGCGTCACATCGTCGAATCCGACAGCGAGGCCCGCGTCATCGTCCTCACAACCTTCGACCTTGACGAGTACGTGTACGCCGCCCTGCGCGCCGGAGCCAGCGGCTTTTTGCTCAAGGACGTCCAGCCGAGCGACCTCCTCTCAGCGATCCGCGCCGTTGCCGCGGGAGACGCCGTCGTGGCGCCGAGCGTTACCCGCCGGCTGCTCACCACCTACGCCCACCGGCTGCCGACACCAGAGTCCCTGGACCCGCCGGAGCCCGCGAACCTTCGAAAATTGTCCACGCGCGAGAACGAAGTCATGCTGCTTAGTTGCGCGGAGCCTCTCGAACGCCGAGATCGCCGAGCGGCTCTTCCTATCCGAAGCCACAGTTAAGAGCCACGTCGGGCGCATCCTCCACAAGCTCGAGCTCCGAGACCGCGTGCAGATCGTGGTCTACGCATATGAGCACGGGCTGATCGAACGTTCGCAGGGTCTCCAGTAGCCTCCGGTTCGCGGCGGTTGTCTGATCGGCGGTGGGCAGCAGTCGCCGGAGGCATGGCTCTTCGTCTGGTGTCTTCGCCGGCGTTTGTCGCTTCTGACTTCTCCGAGCTCAGACCGTGGGTACCGCCGCGGTGATGGCTCGGCGGAACGCCTGAGCGTCACGGCCTGGAGGCAGTCCGAACATGCGGCGGTACTCGCGGTTGTACGTCATCGACGCGCTCCGGCATGTCGCCGACCAGAGCCGGCACCACGATGGCGCGGGCCGCCCTGGCGTGGATCCGCAGGCGTCCCGGAGTGGCCTCAGTCCTTATCGGCGCCCGCAGCCTCGAGCAACTCGACGATAACCTCGGCTCGCTCGACGTCGAGCTCACAGACGAACAGCTACACGAACTCACAGACGCGTCCACGCCGCGACTGAATTTCCCGGCCTTCTACAACGCCAGCCTCTCACCAATGCTCGCCTTCGGCGGCCTGACGGTCGACGGAACGAGATACGAGCCGTACCCGATCCTGGCAGCAGACAACCCCCGTTACTAGCGATGGACGAGCCGAACGCAGGCCCACGGGCGGGCCGGCTCAGGGCGGTCACAGAAGAGATCGTCGAAACGGTGAAGCAGCCACTCGACTGTCAAGGTCGATAGCTGAACAGTCGGCCCGACTATTCCGTTTCGGGCCACGTCGGACTGGCGCGCACGCCATCGCCGTCCTCGGGCTTGGGTCCGCCGACGGCGATGACGTCGAGCCCGTCGGGGCCGGCCTCGAATGCTCGGATCACCTCCGGCGCGACGCGAATGACATCCCAGGTTCGGAGCTCCTGGGTTTCGTCATCGAGCAGGATCCTGCCGGAGCCGGCGACGACGACGTACGCCTCCTCCTGCTCCTTATGGCTGTGAGCCATCGGGCTGCGGAGGTTGGGGGCATAGCGAAAGAGACTTACACCGAGGTCGCGGGAGTCCAAGTGCTTACGACCGAAGCGGCCCTCGAGCCCTTCCACCCGCCCGGCGACGGAGTCCTCGACGTCGAGCAGGTTCACCTTCGCAAAACGGGACATGCGATCTCCTCGGCTGGGCAGCAGGTAGGTGTGGCGCGGGGAACCCTAGCTGTCGAAGAACCACGCCGCCTACCCATCGGTGACCGATACGAGGCGGGTCTCCCACTCTCGTGTTCGTCGTCGCCTCGGCGGCGTACACCGAGCAGTACGGTGTCATCGATCGCGACATTCAGCTGCCCAGACATGTCAACCAGCAATCGACCGTTGTCGTGGGCGCGCTTCCGGGCGGCGGCTGATCAGCGCGACCAGATGATCGGCGAGTTGAGTGTCGCGCTCGAGCCGTTGTACGCGATCTTCGTCGCCTGGCCCTTCTGCATGTAGGTCTCGCATGTCGTGAAGGTCTGGCCGGGCTTGAACGGGTTTGGCGTGTCGGCGTCGGGACACCGAGCGAAGTAGCCGGCGACGATCAGGCTGCTGCCGAGGTGATTGCCGACGACCGCCTGTACCGCGTTGGCCGGGTCGAGGCTACTGGTGTGGAACGACTTTCCGCTGATGTTGGTCATCTTCACCCTGACATATGTCGGGGAATCGCCCTTTGGGACACCGGTCAGCGAGATCCCTTTGAAGTCCGAGATCGATCCGGCCGTGATCGACTCGATTGCGACCTGCAGCTTGTAGCTCGGGCCGCTCTTGCCTTTGGGGTGATGGTGTCGAACTCGACAACCGCCGTCTTTCCTAGCTTCAGCGTGGTCCCCGGCCGGGTCAGCCGCGGACCCGCCGAAGCCGCGGACGCGAAGCAGCTGCCACCGGCAAGCGCGACCAGCAGGCACGCCCCGACCAATGTCGTCAGCGCGCTCCGGACACAGGTAAACCGGCGCCCTCCCCCCCGCTGACATTCCCGGTCCATTCCGAGTCCTTTCCCCCGCGCAGTCCCGTGAGAACCCTGATCCCCAGCCAAAGTGCGACTCCACAAGCCAACAGCAAGCCCGGGGCCTCGTCCCGGATCTTACCTTGGGGCAGGCAAGTCGGGATCCTCGTCGACGCTCGCCAGCGATGTTCCTAAGGGGCGCCGCGATCGGTACAGCGCAGGTCGGCGTCGAGCGAGCCGACCCGATATTGCGCGAGCGTCGGCGCCGCGCCGGTGAAGCCACCGGCGGTGCAGTTTTGCCGCGCCTGCATCAGACTCGCTTCGGTTCCGGCCACCCAGTCCGGCAGCTGGCCGTTGAAGGCCGTCGTTGTCGTCTGCGCCGTTAGCCCCGTGATCTCCTTCCACTGGGCGCTGGTGGAGTAGATCCCGATCGGACCCGTCGCGCCAACGTCGCGCAGGCCGGCGATGAACCCCTGCAGCGCGGCGATGTTGAGCTGATAGGTCCCGGCCCAGCTGAGTGTCAGTTCGACGTCCAGCCACCACGGCGCGGTTTTAGCCCCGACCGGGTCGACGACGGCGACGAGCCGATAGGAGTAGGCGGCGCGCTGCTCGCCGTAGATGTACGAGCAGGCGTTAGTCAGCAGGCCGTTACAGGCACCATAGGCCGGTGCGGTGCCGCCACTTGGCCAGTCCGCGACGTGGTGCCCTCCGGGGTTACCGGTGTCGATGTACAGCGACAGGTCTGGCTGGCTCGGGCGCTTCTGCCCCGGCGCGTCGCGCGCCCAGTGCAGCTCGCCGCTGAGACACGGGTTTGCCTCGTTAGCCCGCCCGCCGTTTACGCCGACGATCCCGAACAGCGGATCCGACGGGTAAGAACCCGAGCACTGAGGATAGGAGACGTCGTAACCGGTGCTCGGCGGCGAGCTGCCGCTCACCGTGATGATCACCACCACGACAAGGACGATGAAGGCAAGCGCCACCGCCGGCACCCACCGCGCTCGGTACCGGGGACGTCTGGCAAGCGGCACCGGGGTCAAGCTACCACGCCGCCGGCACCGCGAACGATCGCAATGGCCGAAGGCAGCCGGGGTCCGCGCGCAGCTTCATCAGAGCGCCGCGTCGGCCGCTGTGGACGTCAGTTCGTACCGAACGGCCCGCGCTGGCGGAACGGACAGGGCCTTCCGGATTCAGCCGGTCAGCCGGCGATGCGGATCATCTTCTTGTTGACGAACTCGTCGGCGCCGAAGCGGCCGAGTTCGCGGCCGAAGCCAGAACGCTTGACTCCACCGAACGGCAGTTCGGCGCCCTCAAGGCCTGCGGCGTTGACGAACACCATCCCGGCGTCGATCTGGTCGGCGACGCGCATGGCCTGGTCGGGATCGTTCGTGATCACGTATGAGCCTAGGCCGAACGGGGTGTCGTTGGCCAGCTTTACCGCCTCGTCCTCGCCGCTGACCCGATAGATCGACGCCACCGGCCCAAAGAACTCCTCCCGATAGGCGTCGTTATCGGGGGCGATGTCGGTGAGGATTGTCGTCTCGAAGAAGTTGCCATCGTGCGCGCCACCGGCCAGCAGGGTCGCGCCCTGATCCACCGCCCGCACAACCTGGTCGGCGAGCCGGTTGGTCGCGGTAGCCGAGGACAGCGGACCGACCTGGACGCCCTCCTTGTTCGGGTCCGACGGCTTGACCGCAAGCAGCTCCGCACTGAACTTCTCCACGAACTCGTCATAGAGCTCATCGACGACGATGAAGCGCTTGGCGGCATTGCATGCCTGGCCGGAGTTCTCCAGCCGGGCACCCACGGCCTGATCGACGGTGGTGTTCATATCGGCGGTGCTCAAAACGATGAAAGGATCGGAACCGCCCAGCTCCAGCACCACTTTCTTGAGGTTGCGACCCGCGATCTCGGCCACGGCGGCACCCGCGCGCTCGGAGCCTGTAAGCGACACGCCACGCACGCGCGGGTCGGCGATGACCCACTCGATCTGGTCGTTGCTGGCGAAAATGTTGATGTAGGCGTCCGTTGGCACGCCCGCGTCGTGGAAGATCCGTTCCATCGCCAGTGCCGACTCTGGGCACTGAGGCGCGTGCTTGAGCAGAATGGTGTTTCCGATCATCAAGTTGGGTCCCGCGAAGCGCGCGACTTGGTAGTACGGGTAGTTCCAGGGCATGATTCCCAACAGCACTCCGTAAGAGCTGCGGCGCACAAGCGCCGAGCCGTCTCCCTCGAGCAGCTTGATCGGCTCGTCCGCCATCAACGACGGACCGTTATCGGCGTAGTAGTCGAAGATGGCCCGGCAGAAGTCGACCTCGCCGAGCGCCTGCTCGATCGGCTTGCCCATCTCGCGGACAATGATCTCGGCCAGCTCCTGTCGCTTGTCGGAATGCAGCTCGCCGACCCGGCGGATGAGAGCAGCGCGCTCCTCGACCGTGGACGACCTCGCCCAGTCGCCGTGCGCCCTATCGGCTCGCCCGATCGCGTCGCGCAGCTCGACATCGCCGATCGTCGCGTACTCGCGCACCGTCTCGCCCGTCGCCGGGTTGATCACTGCATAGTCGGCCATTGAATCCTCCGGTCTACTCATCACGCTGGTCGCCAAACGCTACACCGCCAATTCCCAGCCATGACGGACGGCTACGGCCTGTGGAGCCGCGCCGACGATCTGGCAAGACAGCTCGCGCTTCACCTCCAAGCCAGACTACCCCGCGAGTGCAGGGCTAATCCGAGGCGATGTCGGGTACCGGGGTCGGTCTGAATGGGCGCAGCACGCGCCCCATAACGCGATGGATGACGCCGGCGAGATCGAGCGGTTCTATGACGGCTGCAGCGGTTTGATGCGTGAACTTCTGGACGCGCTTGCTGCGGCGCCCGCTCAGCCGCGCAGCTTCCCCGTGATTGAAGACTCCATCGGGTGGCCGCGGCGGCGGATCGCAAGCGTGCTGGGAGGCGTCTGGCACCTGCGGACCACCGAGTTCAGCGGGCGCCGGCCCTACCGCTTTCTGGACGAGCAGGAGTCGGCGTCAGGCCGGTGGGAGATGTGGATGGACACCTCACAAGCGCTCGCCGTTCGCGCCGCGTCCGGCGGCTCCAGAGCCGCCGACTCGTCGGCAACCTGAGCTGCGTTCGGCGCTCGGGGCGCCAAGCCGCCGCCAACAAATTGACGGACCGATCGCCATCCCCAGTTCCCTGCGACCGCTGCCAAAGCGATACTAGGACCGTGACGGCACTCAATGTCCTAGGCGGACCGCTTGCCCCCTGTAGCACCGACCCGGTCACCGGTTTCTTTCGCGATGGGTGCTGCAACACCAGTCCCGAGGACCTCGGCAGCCACACAATCTGCGCGGTTGTCACCACCGAGTTCCTCGAGCACCAACGGCGGATCGGCAACGACCTGACCACGCCGATGCCTCAATATCGATTCCCTGGGCTCGCGCCGGGCGATCGGTGGTGTGTGACCGCAACCAACTGGCTGAAAGCCCACAAGGACGGCGCCGCAGCCTATGTCGTCCTCGCATCCACCCATCAACGAGCGCTTGAGGTCGTTCCGCTCGACGCTCTCCAAGAACACGCGGTCGACGTCCCCCTCGATCCTGGGGCACTCCAAGCCTGAGCTGGGCAAAGCGGCTGTCAGCCAGCCTCCTGGCGGGTCGCGTTCTGCTGATGACCGGTCGACCCGGTCGCTGCCGGACTGAGGCGGCCCCGGGCGTGTTCCAGCTGGGCGCCGAGCCGCCTATAAGTGTCGTCGCCTAAGAGCTCACGCACACGCCGCTCGAGCAACACCTCGCGGCGGTTCCATCGGACTGGGCGGCCTGACCGGCGGGCGTTAGGTGTAGACCGACTCCTCGTCCTGCGCCCACGCGGCGCTCTACGTAGCCGAGTTGCTCCAGCTTGGCCACGAGCTGGCTGATCGCCTGCTGGGACTGGCGCTCAGCCAGGAACGGAAGCCACCGACGGGATCAAATCGGCCGTTGAGATGTCTCAGTCTTCGTAAGCGGGTCCGACGGATGGCCGGGCGCGTCGATCTGCCGGCGCGATCGTCGTCGCCCGGGATCCGGCGTCACTCCGCCATACCCAGAGTCGAAGGTGAGCTTGAGCCACCGCTACCTGGGCACTTGAATCAGCCGTTCGTGACGAAGGCGGCCGCGCCATAGACGGCGACAGCGCCCAGCGACCCGCCGCCGCGGTTCTCGAGCCAGTGGGTGACCCCGGCCGGCACTCGCACGACTTCGCCGGCGGTGATCGTCCGCGCCTGCGCCTCGCCGAGGTGGACGGTTGCGGCGCCCGCGTTCACGGCGACGACCTCCTCGGTTGGATGGCTGTGCGGCTCCTGGCGGTACCCGACCGGCGCGTCGATCAGCACCACGCTGACGCCGGCGCCATGCTCCCCACCGGCGAACACGCGCCCGCCTGCCGCCGGGTCCTCGGGCAGTTCCTCCGCGGCGCGAACCCGCAGGTACGGGCCGCCGCGCTGCAGCGTGGCCTCCACCGCCGGAGCGTCGAACCACTGCCGCTCGGCCGGTGGGATGCCGCGCGAGCGCAACTCGGCGAGGATCGCCCCGTCGTCGGCGCCATGGCGGGCGACCAGATCCCTCACGAGCTGCGGCCCAATCTCGAGCCTTGCCATGCAGGTGTGGTCGACCGGGCAGCCGAACGGGAACCCCGTCTCGACGCCATCCAGGTCGGCTCGCGCCTTGTCGAGCATCCGAGGCAGCCAGGCGTAGCCATCGAGCTCGGCCTCGGCAGGACGCAGCATGCCGGGCGCTAAATCGCTCACGGCGCAACCCTATCCGGCTCTGGTGACGAGCGCCTGTCCGTTTCCTTCAGCCGATGCCCACCGACGAATGGCTCGGCCCTTACAGATCGACCGCACTAGGCTTCCCGGTCGACGCGCGCCATGACATCACCAGAAAGGCACTTGTCCTCATGATGCAGTTCACTCACCTCGGCCGTTCCGGCCTGTCCGTGTCCCGTCTGTGCCTGGGCACGATGAACTTCGGCCCGTTGACCAGCGAGTCCGACGCGCACGCGATCATGGACGCGGCGCACGAGCACGGCATCAACTTCTTCGACACGGCCAACGCCTACGGGCTGAACTCGGCTGGGGTATCCGGTCTAGGGGAGGGCAAGGGTTCGACCGAGCAGATCATCGGCCGCTGGTTCGCCCAAGGCGACGGCCGCCGAGAGAAGACCGTCCTGGCCACCAAGCTCTACGGCGACATGGGCGACTGGCCCAACGAAGGCAAGCTCTCGGCGCTGAACATCCGCCGCGCGCTCGACGCCAGCCTCAAGCGCCTGCAGACCGACTATATCGACCTCTATCAGTTTCACCACATCGACCGGGACACACCATGGGACGAGATCTGGCAAGCGATCGACGTTGCGATCACAGCCGGCAAAATCCTGTACGCCGGCAGCAGCAACCTCGCCGGTTGGCACATCGCCCAAGCCCAGGCCGCCGCCGCCCAGCGCAACCTGACCGGGCTCTCCAGCGAGCAGTCCCTCTACAACCTGATCACTCGCGACATCGAGCTCGAGGTGATCCCGGCCGCGCAGCACTACGGGCTGGGAATCATCCCCTGGTCGCCGCTCGAAGGTGGGCTGCTCGGCGGCGTGCTGCGCAAGGAACGCGACGGCAAGCGACGGTTCGAAGGACGGGCCGCCGCGATCGTCCAGGCCAAGCGTGCCCAGATCGAGGCCTACGAGGACTTCGCCGCCGAACTCGGGCACGAGCCCAGCCACGTCGCGCTGGCGTGGCTACTTCACCAGCCCGCCGTCACCGCCCCGATCATCGGTCCACGCACCCAGCAGCAACTCGACGACGCCATCCGAGCCCTCGAGGTCCAACTCGACGGACCGGCGCTGGCGCGACTCGACGAAATCTTCCCTGGCTACAAGACCGCTCCCGAACATTACGCGTGGTGACCGGAGTCACCACGCGGTGACCGCGGCTTCGCCCGGTCGCGGACCTCATGCAGCAACGGGCGGACCAACTCGGTCCGTCGCCGTCGCAGCCGCCTCTTCGTGACGATCGGACGTCGCGATAACCCGGCTTTAATAACGTCCCACGAAACTGGGGCGCGGCTGGTGCGTTCTACTTGCAGCTTGCCGTTCGGCCGCACACAAAATCTGAGCCTCGGCCGATTGGCACGGCCGCGAAACGTCCTTCTCGTGCTGGCGGCCGGCTGGCTCCTCCTCTTTCTTACTCCAGCCGCACATGCAGCCGCCTACGGCTACTCAACGATCGGCGGGAACGGAGACGGGCTCTTCGGCCAGGACGGCGGCTCGGGCCAAGGCGAGACGTTCGCCGCATGCTCGTCGTCGCAGGTTCCGTGTCCGTCGGGGGAGCTGACTGTCCAACCTCCGTTCACATCAGGTCTGTTCAACAGCTTCAGGCAGCGCATCCTCACGCCGAACGGCGCTACCGGCTTTATCCGCTTCTGGATTCCCTATGACGCGCTGGGCTCGTGTCCGGTAGGCGCGCTGTGCTCCAGCGCCGAGAGCGAGTGCGTCGCTTCTCCGTATTCCGCGAACGGTGGAAACAGGCGGTTCGCCGCGCTCGTCTACGACATCCAAGGCGCCGAGCAGCTGCAGCTCGCGCCAGATGTGCAGATAAGCGCGGGCAGCGGCTACGACGACGACATCGTTCCGTCTTTTCCAGATCCGGTCTACGGGTCAAGGTCGCAACTTCTTGCGGGCATCACCCAGGCTGGCCAGGACTATTTCTGTGGCGTCTATGAGTTGATCAAGGCCCTGAACTCTGACCTCGGACCGGATGCGGTGACCCAGTTCGAAGCCTTCAACGAGGGCGAAGCCAACCCGCAATACAACGGCGCATTATCGGGGAGTCTCGGTGGTAGTCAATGCAGTGTAGACCCGTTGAATTCTTGCGGGTCGGGTCACGACCAGTACCCCTTTGCTCTCTGTGGCGATCGTACCTATTCGGACTGCGGCGCGCTTGAGCTTGCCGGTCTCTGGGAGCTCGCTGAGTCCGTAGTTATCCAGAACGATTGGTCCGACGCGGTCGCCGCATACACCGGGTTTCACCCCCAGAGTTCCTCCTACCTCACCTCGTACGTGCAGCAGCTGAGAGATCTCGAACTCGGTGGCGACAAATATGCCGAGTTGTGGCCGGGACAGTTTCCGCGCTACTGGGCCGTGCATGACTATGATGACGTCACCGGTGGGTTGGGCACCGCTGACCTCAGCCATTTCGTGTCCCAGCTACCGTCATCACCGTCACCCCAGGTGTGGGTCACCGAATCGGCTGTGTTCCTTCAGGATCGGACGCCGGGGGACGCCAACGGATCAAGCGTATGCGGCGCCGAAATCTCGTTCGGCGCCTGCGCAGCCGGTAATACGGTCGTTCAGACGGACGCCGCGAACGTGTGGAAGCATCTCGGCGCCATCCAAGATGTCACCGAGGTCTACTGGTACGGCTTCGACGATGTCGACGGTGGTGGAGGGACGTTCAATTCGGCGCTCGTCAGCAAGGGTGCCGGACAACCATTTGCGACCTTTTGCGCCCTGATCCAGCGGAATCGGGGATGCGCCCCGAATGATGTTGGTGGCTTGGAATCTCTGGCACGCAACAGCGCGAGCGTCAGTCCCGAGGAGAGTCTGAGCGAGTTCGAGGCGATTGCCGAAGCCGCCGCTCCAGGGTTCAACGAGTCGACCGCAGCGCTTGGGCTCTCGTCAGCGAACCTGTGGTCGTTCGTGCGGATTGTCGACCGCCCTCGAGGCACGCTGAAGATTGCCACCGGCCGGGGTGTCTCGTCCATCCCTACGGAGCCATGAGCGGTCGCGGCGTTTTGACGATTCACCGCCGAACTACCCGCCCGCCGCCGCGCCGGCTACCCGTGCGGATCAGTACCGGTCGTGGTGACGGAACCAGGCGCCGTCCTCGTTGCGTCCCAGCGGCGCGCGATCCAGCCACTGGTACATGCCCCAGAGCGAGTCGAGACCGCGGGCGTACGCCGAGTAGGTGTGGTAGACGACGCCGTTTTCGAGCGCGAACGCGCTGATCCCGGGGGCCTCGCGCAGGAAGGTGGCGTTGTCGGTACCGGCCATTGCGGCGTGCGGGCTCGGCTGCGTCGCTTCCAGGGCGCCACGCACGTCCCTCGCGGCGTAGTTGTACTCAGTGTTGCCCAAGCGCTGCTGCTCCTCGGTGAACGACGTGTTGAAGTCGTAGTTGAAATCGCTGTTATGTGAGGAGACCCAGCGGAACGTCCATCTCATGCGCTGCTTGTAGGCCTGGATCTGGTCGATCGGAGCGCGTGAGACCGCGATCAGACCGACATCGTGGTGCTCGAGGTGGATGGCGAACCCGTTGAAGCCGTCGGCGATCGCCGAACATGATGGGCAACCCGACTCGTAGCCGGGTCCGAGCATGAAGTGGTAGACGAGCAGCTGCGAACGTCCACTGAACAGATCGGCAAGCGATACGCCGCCTTCGTCCGCATCGAAGCGGTAATCCTTCTCGACTGGCACCCAGGGCAGCTGCTGCCGCTGGCGGGTGACCTCGTCGCTGCGGCGGGTCAGCTCCTTCTCAGATTCGAGGAGGTTGATGCGGGCGGCGAGCCACTGCTCGCGCGTGCCGGTCGCGTGGGACGAGGTGGTCATGGCGGGTCTCCTGTTGTGGTTGTTCAGACGACGGCGGCGATCGCGACCATCAACGCGACGCTGATCACGTTGCTGTTGATCGCGTCAGGCCGAGCCTGGCTGGCGTGTTCAGCTGGACGTCCGGGAGCGTGTCGCCGGTCTCGAGCAGCGTCTTGAGGTTGGCCAGGACCCGCGGCCAGCCGGTGCTGACCATTGAGCCGGTTAGCCCGTCGGGCACCAGGTCGTCGTGGATCACGGTCAGCTTCACGTGATCGCCGAGCGGCTCGATCTCAAAGGTGACCTTCGAGCGCGGCTCGCAGGCAAGCCGGTCGCCAGCCTCCTCAGTCAGGTTGAGCGCCTGCGCCCACTCCGGCGAGTGCGTCTGCCACTTGTAGGACAGGCGCCGGTACGGCTCTGATTCGAGCACCACTTGGTCGGGGTCCGCGATCGCCAGACCGCGCGTCTTCCACGTCATTGGTGAGCCTGGCTTCCAGTCGGTCTCGAACGTGATCGACCAGTAGCGCTCGGTGAACGCCGGCTCGGTCAGCGCCCGCCACAGCTTCTCGGGCGTGGTCCGGATGTACGTCGCGTAGACGAATGAAGGCTTCGCGGGCTCCACGGGGTTGTCCTCCAGTGCTCTTTTCAGGTCGGCGAGCGCGTTGACGCGGTCCTGCTCGTACCGCGTGATCCAGCGCTCGGCGATGTCGTTGATGGGCGCCGCGTTGAGGTAGTGGTGCTTCTCCCGGCCGCGGCGAACTGTCGTAACGAGGTTGGCCGCTTCGAGGACAGCGAGGTGCTTGCTGACCGACTGGCGAGCCATGTCAAGCCGCGAGCACAGCTCCCGCAGCGTCTGGCCATTGCGCTCGTTCAGGCTGTCCAGCAGCAGCCGTCTACTTGGGTCCGCGAGCGCTTTGAACACCTCATCCAGATGCGAATAGGCAGCCATCTGGCTGCCAATAATATGCAGCCGCACGGCTGCTTGTCAACGCTTTCTACAAAAGGAACCGGCCGAGCAGACTGGCTGAGCGGCTGTCTATGCGTCCGTACAGACTTTTCTCGGAAGCAGGTCGGCGACCGCGTCTCGGACGAGTTCGGCGAGCTCTTCAGGGGAGGCGTCATCGAAGGCGGCGCCGGTTTCGATGAACACCTCGGTGATGACACCGGTGACGGCGGCCATTCGCACCCGCTCCCGGAGTGGGATATCGGGCGAGGAGAGGATCCGCTGAAAACGGGTCTCGAGGTCCGCGTTCTCCTGGCGGTTGCGCTCGCTCTGGGCGAGCCACTCGAAGGCGCTGCGGTTGCGGCTATGGAGCAGCACCAGCTCGCGGTTCTCGACCATGAAGTCGATCATCTCGTCGGCCAGCCGCGGCATGATCGCGACTCTGGCGGGTCCGTCAGGGGCGGCTTCCAGCTCGTCGGCGAGACTGCTCCCCATCGCGTGAAGGCGGAGGTGCAGCTCCAGCAGGATGTCTTCCTTGCGTTCGAAGTAGTAGTAGAGCGCCGCCTTTGTGATCTGCAGCCGCTCGGCAATGTCGCGCAGCGACGTCTTGTCGTAGCCCTGTCGCGTGAAGAGCTCGCGGGCGACCTCGAGGATCCGCTCGCGCGTCTCGGAGCCCTGCTGTCGTGGTGGTCGAGCCATCCTTGCGCAGAGTTTACTTGACGACCGGTCAGTTGTTGATAACTTACCGGCCGACCAGCAATTACTTGACGACCGGTAAGGGCCGTTGGGTCGTATGAAAAGGCGGTGTGAATGACAGACCGAGCGGTGATCGAAGCACAGGGACTACGCAAGCGTTTCGGCCCCACGATGGCTTTGGACGGACTTGATCTCGCCGCACCAGCGGGGACCGTGTTGGGTCTGCTCGGCCCCAATGGCGCCGGCAAGACGACTGCAGTGCGGATCCTCACGACCCTGTCGAAACCCGACGGCGGCCAAGCGTGGGTTGCAGGTCATGACGTTGTCGCCAGCCCGGCCGCGGTACAGCGCAAGATCGGCGTGGCCGCACAGGATGCGACGGTCGATGAGGTGCTCACCGGGCGACAGAACCTGGTGATGATCGGCCGGCTTTGCGGAATGTCGGCGGGCACGGCCCGCGTCCGCGGCGGCGAGCTGCTGCTCCAGTTTGGCCTGAGCGATGCGGGAGACCGGACCGTGAAGGGCTACTCGGGCGGGATGCGGCGCCGGCTCGACCTCGCCGCTGCGCTGGTCACCCGGCCGCCGGTGCTGTTCCTGGATGAACCGACGACCGGTCTTGATCCCACCAGTCGGCTGCGGATGTGGAGCGTGATCCGTTCGCTGGTCGCCGACGGCACAACCCTGCTGCTCACCACCCAGTACCTCGACGAGGCCGATGAGCTCGCCGACCGGATCGTCGTGGTCGACCACGGCCGGGCGATCGCTGCCGGTACGGCGGGACAGCTCAAGCGACAGGTCGGTGGCGCTCGGCTGCAGGTCACGCTCACCGAGCCCCATCCTGACGCGGCACGGGCGCTCGCACCGTTCACCGCTGGAGCCGTGAGTGTCAGTTCGGACGAGCGGCACCTTGGCGCCGCGGTCAACGGCGACCGGGGCCTCGCCACGACCGTGGTGCGCGCACTGGACGCCGCGGAGATCACAGTCGAGGACGTGCAGGTCTACCCCCCGTCGCTCGATGACGTGTTCCTGGCGCTGACCGGAGGTGACCGATGAGTCGTCTGCGCGATGGGGTTCGTGACGTCATCGTCATGACCTCACGCAACCTCGTCCACATTCGGCGCGAGCCCCTGCGGCTATCGGACGTGACCGTGCAGCCGATCCTGTTCACGCTGCTGTTCATCTACGTCCTCGGGTCGGGCATGATCCTGCCCGGACACGGCAGCTACACCGAGTTCGCCATCGCCGGCCTGCTCGCGATGAACCTCGTGACCTCGGCGATCGGGACCGCCGTCGGACTCAGCGACGACCTCGGCTCAGGCGTGATCGACCGCTTCCGCACCTTGCCGATGTGGAAGCCCGCGATCCTGGTCGGACGCTCGCTGACCGACCTTCTGACGGCGACCCTCTGCGCCCTGATCGTCATCGCGACCGGCCTGGCTGTGGGTTGGCGTCCTCACGACGGGGTCGCCGCAGCGGCCGCCGGGATCGGCCTATTCCTGTTGTTCAGCTACGCGCTGTCATGGGTGTGCGCCTGCATCGGCCTCTACAGCCGCGACGCCGAATCCTCTCAGGGCATCGGGCTGATCGTCCTGTTTCCACTCGCGATCGTCTCCGACGCCCTGGTGCCTACCCAGCACATGCCCGCGGTCGTCCGCGCCATCGCCCAGTGGAATCCTGTCAGCGCGGTCACCGCCGCCGCCCGACAACTCTTCGGTAACCCCAATCCGGCAGCCACCGTCCACGCCTGGCCACTCCAACACGCCGTGCTGGCAACAGTCATCTGGTCCGCGGTGCTCCTCGTGGCGTTCGCGCCGGCGGCCACCTGGCTCTACCGCACGCGAACCGCAAACTGACACCCGCAGTGCGCCCGCCGACCTGACCACCACACGGCCGGCAGCCCGAGCCACCGCTCGGCTAGTCGAGACTCAGCCGCAGCTTCTTCACCCACTCGTCGGCCTGGGTTGGGTCTGCCGGGGGTGCGGCCACGAGGACGAGTTCGTCAACGCCCATCCGCGCCAGGTCGCGGTGGTCCTTCGCGTCGGGGCGGTGGTCGAACGCGACCGCGATCTCGAGTTCTGACAGGTCGCGACCGGCGCTCTCGCAAAGGGTGCGCAGCCGCGTGATCCGCTCCGTTGCGTGCGCGATGTCTGTCAGGTTGAAGCCGTACCAGCCGTCCCCGGTCCGGGCGACGCGGCGGAGCGCGGCGTCGCTGTTGCCCCCGACGATGATCGGAATGCCCTTGGCGCGGACGGGCTTGGGGTTGACGCGGATCTCGGCGAAGTTCACGAACTCGCCGGCGAAAGAGGCGGGGTCCTCCCGCCACAGAGTGCGCATCGCCAGTAGGTACTCGTCGGTCCGCGCGCCGCGGCGCCTGAACGGGATCCCGAGTGCGCGGAACTCCTCCTGCGACCAGCCGACACCGATACCGAGCGCCAGCCGGCCGTGGGAGAGGCGATCGAGGCTGGCGACCGACTTGGCGAGCGTCACCGGATTATGTTCGGGCACCAGGAGGACGCCCGTGGCCAGCCGAATCGTGCTCGTCGCCGCGGCGGCGAAGCTGAGCGCGATCATCGGATCGAGCCAATCTGAATCGGCGGGCACGGCGATCTGGCCGTCTTGTGCATACGGGTAGCGTGACTCGCTGCGATCGACCATCACGACGTGCTCTCCGACCCACAGCGTGCTGAACCCAGCGGCCTCAGCCGCGGCTGCAACCGCGTCGATCACCTCACGGCGCGCGCCAATACCGATCCCGAGCGCGTGCAGCCCGAGTCGCACGCCGTCTCAGGCCGGGGTGCCAGCGGCTGACTGTGGGCCGGGCTCCATCGGCCCGGCCCAGAACTCGATGCCCCACCGCGCCGAGATGACCCGCAACTCAGCGGGTCCCGGCGGAACGCGATCCGGTTCAGCGTCGACGTCGGCGACGGGAACACCCGCCTCGGCGAAATAGCCCGACATCATCGCGGGCTGGCCAACGACCTCGAAACGGCAGGGCCGATCCGAGAGGTTCATGGTGCCGTGGTAGATCCAAGGGGCAACGAATACCGAGTCGCCGGGCTCAAGCGTGTGGGTGGCGCGCATGACGCCGTCGCGCTCTTCGGTAAACGTGAGCTGCCCCTCGAGCACTCGGAACCACTCGGCGAACGCGTGACGATGGGCTGGTGGTCCACCGCCCACAGCGGCGCGGACCTCGATGACGTCGAGCAGTTCGTCGCTCTGCGAGCGGTCTAGCGCGATCGTGACGTGGTTGCCGCCGGCGACGACGTAGACAGGGGCGTTACCGCCGGGCTCAGGGATCAGAGGTGAGGTCATCGGGGATCCTCGGCGGCTGCTTGGAACCAGCCGTCTCCGGCGGCGGCCTGGCCAGCGTCTGCCAACGCTAGCTGCGGTCCGGTCGCCAGTCAAACCGCCTTCCCCCACGCCCAAGGGACTCACTCGATCGAACGGTGGCGAACGTCGCCTGCTGCGAACACGCCAGGCTGCCCTCGCGCGACCGGCCGTCCAGGCCTCGAAGCGCTGGTCCCGTCAAGCGCTTCGAGGTCCCTGGGCGAGACAGACGGTGCCCTCGTCGTCTCTGTGGATTAGGCGTCCGCGGTCGACGGCTCGATGTTCTGGTTGAGCTGGAACACGTTTGTCGAGTCGTATCGATCCTTCAGCGACACGAGGCGCTCGTACGTTTCGTCGCCATATGAGTCCCGGGCCGCGTCCGAGTCACCTAGGAAATTGACGTAGGCACGGCCGGTTGACGCCTCGGAGGCGGCGGCGATCACGGCGCGCGCCCACTCGATGTGGGCCTCGCCGACGTTCGAGTCGTGCCAGCCCGTGACGGCGTTGAGCACGAACGGCATCGAGCGCTCCACGAACGCCGTCGCGCCGTCGCCGACGCGGCCAACCGAACCGCCCATTTGGTGCACATGGATCTCGCATTGCGGCCCGGGGGCCGCAAGGTGGAGCTCGCAGAGCCGCTGGATCAGCTGATCGTCGAGGTGGGCGAGGTTCGTTGCCTTGAAATAGGCGTGAATCCCCTTCTGCCACAACGGGTCGAGCAGGGTCTGAATCATCTGGTAGGGCATCGGGCCAAGCAGGTCGACGATCGGCTCGGCTACCTCCCGAATCGCACGGACGAGGCCCTCACCGTCGGCGACCGGGCCGGTTGAAGTGGCGACGAATGCAGCGACCTTCTTGCCGTGCCACTCCTCAGGGATCACCGGTAGCGGCGGCGCGGTCGTCAGGTCGATGACCGCCGTGATTTCGTCCGGCGCCTCCCCAGCCCAATCTCGGAAGACGGTCAGGAGCTCGCGGGCGTTCTCGGCCGGAAAAAAGATCGGCCCGGCGTAGACGATTGGCCCGAGTCGGTGAAGGCTGAACTCGAACTGTGTGACGATCCCGAAATTGCCGCCACCCCCGCGCAGACCCCAGAGCAGGTCCGCGTTCTCCGTCTCGCTGGCATGGACGAACCGGCCATCCGCAGTGACGACGTCGGCGCCGACGAGGTTGTCGCACGCGAGGCCGAACTTCCGCATCGTCCAGCCAATCCCGCCACCGAGCGTGAACCCGGCGACGCCGGTGCTCGACACGAGCCCGCCCGTTGTCGCAAGCCCGTATGCCTGCGTCTCATGGTCGACATCCCGCCACAGCGCACCTCCACCCACGGTTGCTCGGCCGGCAACCGGATCGACGCGAACACTCGCCATCGACGACAGGTCGATCACGACCGCGTCATCCGCGGTCGAGAAACCCGCGATGCTGTGGCCGCCACCACGAACGGCGATCGTCAGGCCGTTGCTGCGCGCGAAGCCGACCGTTGCGATCACGTCGGCGGCGCCGGTGCAACGGACGATGAGCGCTGGTTTGAGGCCATCGTGCGCGGCATTCCAGATTCGGCTTGCCTCTGGGTACCCAGGATCGACTGCGGTGATGATCTCCCCGCGGACGGCTTCCCGTAGCTCCTGAACCGTTGCTTCCCCAAGGACCGGGGCGATGGTGTGACTCATGTTCAACTCCTTTGTTGACTTGCAGGAGTTCTACGGAGAGCCCATTTGCGCGGACTTAGAGGTCCTTAGCAATGCCGGCGAGCCGCTCCTCCGCGTCAGCCGCACCGACGACGTCGTGGCGCGCGGCATAGCGCTCGCGGGCGTCGATCAACAGTTCAGAGGCGCGCTTTTCGTCGCCGCGCAACAGAGCCACCTCGGCTAGCCCAGCAAGGGTGTTCGCGATCCAGCGCTCTCGCTGTGTAGGGACGAGCACCGTACGGGCTTCTAGAAGCGCGG
The DNA here is from genome assembly GCA_963805095.1 of uncultured Solirubrobacterales bacterium. GTDB lineage: Bacteria > Actinomycetota > Thermoleophilia > Solirubrobacterales > Solirubrobacteraceae > Palsa-465. The sequence goes on along the minus strand of CAWDSW010000001.1, from coordinate 582,193 downwards.
CCTCAGCGTCGTCGAGGTTTCCACGGGCAAAGGCGAGGTCGGCGGTCCGCCAGAGCGTGCTCGCAAGCGCCCAGCGATCGCCCGCGCGCCGAAACAGGTCGCTCGCCTCGGCTAGGTGTTGCTCGGCGCTGAGGAGGTCGCCGGCTGTCGTGTCGATGAACCCGAGCCCTGCAAGCGCCAGGCCAAAACCACGCCGATCACCCAGTGAGCGCCGAATCTCGAGCGCCTGCTCGAGAGCGCGGCGGGCGGTGGAAAGGGCGCCTTCGGTGAGCTCGAGGTACGCCCGCCGAACGAGAACCGCCGCGGTGCCTGCGTCATCTCCGGAGCCCTTGAAGCGCGCCGCGCTCTCATCGAGGAGTGCACGCGCCCGCACCATGTCGCCGCGAGCTCGTGCGATCCCAGCCTGATTCGCCAGGACGTAGCTGACGGCGGCATCGCAGGAGATCTCGACGAACGGCTGGAGCGTGTCCTCAAACACAACTCGCACGCCGGGCCGGTCATCGGAGCGGGCCATCCGGATCTCCGCGATGTTGACCGGGGAGGGGATCCGCTCGGGCGAGCCGGAGAGCGCGGAGAAGAGGTCGATGCTCTCCGTCAGAAGTTCCTCGGCGCGAGCGAGATCTCCGCGGATCCAGTAAGCGACGCCGAGCGAATAGATGCAAATCGCCTCCCGAGCGGCAAAGCCCTCGCGTCGCGCGAGCTCGAGTGCGCGGTCGAGCCAGGGCATCGCGACGTCGGCAGCGTCACCCGCGACGGCGATCTCTCCCAGGAACTGGAGCGACCGCCATTGGCCGTCCGCGTCGCCAACCTCGAACGCCGCGAGGTAGCTGTCCTCTGCCAGCTGAAGTCCGCGCGCGAGCGCGCCGCTGCGGAAGTCGATCGCGGCCGCCGCGAGCAACGCCTGCGCCCGCAGAGCTGTGCGCTCCGGGACGGCGGTGAGCGCCTGGTCGAAGCGTCGACGCGCCTCGCGCAGGTCGATCCGGCGTAACCAGAACGGTCCCAGCTCAACGCAGAACCGGAGCGCATCGTCCGGCGCGCTCTCGAGCAGAGTGTCGAACGCCGCACGCAGGTTCGTCGCGTCTCGGTCGAGGCGTGGGGAGCCTCGCTCCTTCACGGCCGCCGCGAGCGCCCACTGGGCGTGCCTCTCAGCAAGAGTGGCCACTTCGCCGGACTCGTCCAGGCGCTCGCGCGCGTAAAGACGAACGGTCTCAAGCAGACCGTACCGGCGCCTGCGAGACGAGCCCTCGTCTGCGATCACAAGCGACTTCTCGGCGAGACGGGCAAGCAGATCGGCGATGCCGGCAGTGTCCAGGTCGCTGTCGGCGCAAACACTCTCGACCGCCTCGAGCTCGAAACCCCCAACGAAGGCTGCCAGGCGACGGAATAGCGTCCGTTCGTCTGGGTCGAGCAGGTCGTGGCTCCATTGCAGCGTCGCCTTGAGGGTCTGTTGCCGTGTAGGCGATGCATGGCTCCGCGTGCGGAGCACACGGAATCGGTCGTCCAGGCGCTCCGCGATCGCCGCGGGACCGAGCGCACCCAGGCGGCCCGCGGCGAGCTCGAGCGCAAGCGGCAAGCCGTCGAGGCGAAAGCAGATACGGGCAACGTCGACCGCGTTTTCCTCGTCAAGCACGAAGCCCGGGCGTGCGGCGACGCCACGCGCGACGAACAGCCGCACCGCTTCGTAACGCCCGAGATCTTGCAAACCCTGCGTCTGCTCAGGGTCTGCGATGTCCAGCGACGGAACCCGGAACACGACTTCGCCGGGCACACGCAGAGGCTCGCGACTCGTCGCTAGGAGTGTGAGCCGGGGCCCGGAACGAAGCAGCGTGTCGGCAAGCCCCGCCGTCGCCGGAAGTAGGTGCTCACAGTTGTCGAGAATCAGCAGGAGAGACCGCTGCAGGACGTACTCGACGACGACGTCGATGACTCGCTGTCCGGACAGGGCCCGTAGGTCGAGCGCGGCTGCAATCGCGTCGGCAACCAGCCCGGCGTCGGTTACGCCGGCGAGCTCGACCAGAACCACGCCATCCGGGTGGGACGGCTCGACCGCGCGAGCCAACTCCAGCGCCAGCCGGGTCTTGCCGACACCGCCGGTCCCGGCGAGGGTGAGCAGCCTCGTGTCTCGAAGCAACGACTTGAGCTCGGTTAGCTCGCGACCGCGGCCGATGAAGGAACTCGCTTCGGCAGGGAGCGACGGCGGTCGGTCCGCGCCGGCAGCAGGGAGGGCATCGAGGTCGGCCGCCAGCTCAGCTGCAAGTTCGGCCAGCTCCTCCCGCCGTCCCAGCGCCCAGTCGTCATAGCGGTTCTCTGGGAGCAACTCTCCTGTGTAGACGGACAGCGCCGCGCGGTACGCTGCGGGCGTCCTGGCTCGACGTGCCGCGGCCGCGGCGATGGCCAGCCGGTCGACGTCAACGTCCGCTCTGAGCAGGAGCATCTCATCCCGGACCTCGATCGCCTCGGCGTCGAGCGTACGGCGTGCAACGTACACGGCCTGATGCAGGTTGTTTGCGGCCGCAGCCGGCTCGCGGTCGCCCCAGAGAGCATCCATCACCTGCTCGCGGTGGAGTTGGTGGTCCGCCGCGAGCGCAAGCAACTTGATGAGCTCGCGCGCCTTCCTCAGACGCCAAGCCTTGGGTGAAACCGGCCGGCCGTTGACGGCGACGGCAAAGCCGCCCAGAAGGGTTACATCGATTGAAAGCCGCGTCGAGACGAGGCCCAGATCGTGTGATCCGTGCGCGTCGTGGCCACCACCCGGCAGTTCCGCTGGTCGTTCAGAAGGCCCTGCCCTCGAAGGTTTCAATCCTGGGTGAGTGGACGATCCCGTTTCGCTGACCTTCCGATCGGGTCCTGAGCGCTGCCGGCAGACAGTGTCCTGTGGTAGGTAGGTAACCTACCAGAAGGACTCTACCCTCTGGGATCGCGTGACGATCGCGCCAAATGCGATGCGAGGTATTGGATGACCGCCGAAAGTGATCGGCCCTTTGGCGAGGCACTTCGTCTCCTGATGAAGGCTCGGCGTTTCAGCTATCGCGGTCTCGCCAACGCAACCAGCTCGATTGACGGCAAAGGGATGACCCACGCGCACATCAACATGCTCGCCAACGGCCATGACAGGCCGTCGACCCGCGCGATGGAATTGCTGGCCCACGCCCTCGGAGTCAGCCCCGCCTACTTCGCCGAGTACCGATTGGCGGCAGCCATGCGGGAGCTCGACCCGACCGAGGTCGGTCTGGAGCAGGCCCTTGAGAATCTCAACGCCCGGCTTGCGGAGCGGCGACAAGCCGGTGCCAGAGCACGCCGGACGCCACCGCCGCGAGCGCGGCCTCATCCCAGCGGGTAGCAAGCGGATCGATCGGACTCAGGGCGAGACCGAACAGGATCAGCCAAGTCAGCCACGCCGTCTGCACGCCACGGCGAATAACTTCCGGATACCGCCAGAGGGTCTGCGCGAGACGGCCGGAGAAGAATCCCAACTCATGGGTCTCGCCCAGTAACCACGACGATGCCGAGAGCGCCGCGAGAGCTCCCACGAAGGCGAGATAGCCGATCGGGCGAGCCAACCAGCGAAGCACACACATGAATACACCCCAGGTCGCCGACAAGGGCGACCGTACCACACCGGAAAGGTCCGATTTCAAAAGGTCTTCGGTAAGCCAGGGCCAGACGAGATCCGGCCGAAGCTGGGACCGCTCTTTACGGGCGGGGGTTCGGAGACCGTTGCATGGGGCTAGGATCGCGTCGTGAGCGCTGTCGGGGGGGTGTCGACGATCCCGGAGGTGATCGCCCGGATGCGGGCGATCGAGGCGTCTCTGGGCCGAAAGGACGGTGTCGCGATCTTCGATCGGCTCTATCTCCAGGTGACCCTCGCCGTCGATAGCGCGAGCGCCGGCACGGTCTTTGAGGACCCTCCGTTCGTCGAGCGCCTCGATGTCGTGTTTGCCGGTCTGTACTTCGACGCGGAGGCCACGATCGCCTCGGGCGGGGCATGCCCAGTGGCGTGGCGTCCGCTGATCGAGACTCGCTCGCAACGGCGTGAGCCGATCCAGTTCGCGCTCGCGGGCATGACCGCGCACATCAATCACGATCTTCCGGTCGCGATCGTCACAACGTGCGAGGAGCTCGGGCTCGCACCCGAGGACGGCAGCGTGATCCACCGCGACTACCAGCGCGTTGACGGCCTGCTCGGAACCGTCGAGACGCACGTCGCCCGATGGTTCGACAGTGGTCTGATCGCCGACATCGAGGACGTGACGCCGAAGAAGACCGACGAGGCGATTGCGCTGTTCTCGCTTGTCGCGGCTCGGGACCTCGCCTGGGATCACGCCAAGCTGCTCTGGGAGATACGCAAGAGCGCCCCTCTCCGCGACGGCTACCTCGACATGCTGGCAAGGACGACGGAGCTCACCGCCCGAGCCATCCTCATGTAGCCGTCATCACTGGCTAACTCTGGATCTGTACCTGCAACTCGTCCCCGTCGGGCGGGCCATGCTCGGCGGTTAGACCGTCACGCGGTTCGAGCGGGAGTGGCTCGCGCTCGCTCTTTGCCCACTCGCCGCGGGCGGTCAGCTGACGGGCCGCGGCGCGCAGTAGGACCGGCCAGAGGAACCAGCTGTAGGGGGTGTAGACCTGCGCGATCGCCAATCCACGCAACCAGCCGAGCGGGCCCTGGTAGGCCCGTGCAGCGATGCATCCCATGGTCGTTGCGCCAAAGGCCAGGATGTAGAAGAGGCCGAGCTCCCAGCCCGGACCAGAGTGCCAGACCGAAGCTGCCCCAGTCACCCAGAGCACGACGTCGACAAGCAGGCCGATGCCGATGATGCCCTGCAGGAAGGGCAAATGCAGGTAGGCGAGCTGCTCGATCCGCGCTCCTCGCGAGACCGGGGAGTGGATGATCTGGCGGCGCAGTGCCATTGCCTGGAGGTTGCCTTGTGACCATCGCGTCCGTTGGCGCAGAAGCGCCCGGACATGCGGCAGACCCTGCTGATCGATTGTCGCGCGGAGCTCCTGGCGACCCAGCCAGCCGGCGGCGATCAGGCGAAGGCCGAGATCCTGATCCTCGGTGAGCCGGTGGCGCCACGGGCCTTCGTCATCCGCGAGCTGGTCGAGCGCACTGAGCCGATTGAACTGGCCGCAGCCGCCCATTCCGGCCGTGCCCCAGTCGCTGCGACCAGCTTGGAACAGGTATCCGTAAACCGAGAACTCGAGGTCCTGCAGCCACGTCAGCAGGCGGCCGCGGTTGTAGATGCGGACGAGCGACTGTACGCCGCCCACGCGCGGATCAACGAAATGGCTGGCCGCAAAGCCGGGCGCGGCTCCGTCCAGCCGGCCGTCGGCGTCAACCACGACGACGATCGTTCGGTCCCGCTCAGACCGATCGCTCAGGTACCGGTATGCGTGATTGAGGGCCGCCGCCTTGCCCTGACGAGCTTCAGGCAGATCCCGGTGCAGAACGACCAGGTCGGGGTGTTGGATCTCGGCGAGGATGTCCGACGTCCGGTCCTCGGAGCCGTCGTCGATGACGAGGATCCGACGCTGTTTCACGGGGATCGCGATTAGCCGCGCGACGCTATCGGCGATCGTCACCTCCTCGTTGAGCGCGGGCACGAGGAACACCCATTCAAAGCCGCCGCTGCCGTCGGGCGGGACAGGAGGCGGCGCGAGCAGCACCGCGTGTGCGCGGATGAACAGCAGCAGCGACCACAACAGGACCGCTGCCACGATCAACAGGCAGATCGTGAACAGCCCCGCCCAAGGCCAAGCCAGCCCCCGGAATGCCCACGACAGCACCCAGGCACCCAGCGGCATCAGGGCTCCGATGCGAATGATCCGCGCGCTTCGTCGATCTCTTCGGCGATTTCCTCGGCGATCCCTTCGTGGTCCTCGCGGGTCGGCTCCGGTTGCGACAGAGGCAGCAACGGCGCGCGTTGGGCGAGGTCCGCCTCGAGCTGGTGCAGCAACGAGGTTGCACCATCCGCCTCGAAGCCGGCGGCGAGCGCGATCACCGACCGGTCATAGCCAGGGCCGAACGGTGTCGGCGGGGTGCCGCCACGCAGGAGGTGTTCGAGCGCCGCGACCACGCGGCGGCCGGCACGACCGTCGCCGTAGGGGTTGGGCGCGTCGGCCATCCGGCTGTAGGCGGCCCGATCATCCAGGAGGCGCGCGGCCTCGGCGAAGATCCGGCCCGGCTCGGAGCCGACCAGTCGCAGGGTACCGGCGTCCAGCCCCTCGGTCCGCTCGGTCGTCTCGCGCGTGACCAACACCGGCTTACCGAGCGCTGGCGCCTCCTCCTGTACACCTCCGGAATCCGTGATCACGAGGTAGGCACTCCCAAGCAGCCGAGCAAAGGTCGCGTACCCGAGCGGATCGGTGAGCAGGACATTGTCGAGGCCGTCCAGCCGCTCCGAGAGCGTCTCGCGGACGCGGGGATTGGGATGCATCGGTAGAACCACGGTCGTGTCCGGGTACGCGTCGGCGATCCGGGCCACGCCCTCTGCGATCCCGCGCAGCCCGTCACCCCAGTTCTCACGACGGTGGGCGGTGACGACGATGATGCGCTCGCCGCCGTCGACGATCTCTTGGAGGCGAGGATTGGCGAAGCGGACGTTGATCTTCGAGGCCCACTGGAGCGCGTCGATGCCCGTGTTGCCGGTGACGAAGATCTGGCTGACCGGGATGTTCTCGCGAACCAGGTTCTGCATGTTCAACGCCGTCGGTGCGAAGTGCATCGCTGCGATCGTCGAGATCACCTGCCGGTTCAGTTCTTCGGGAAACGGAGTCAGGTTGTTGCCGCCGGTCCTCAGGCCGGCTTCGACGTGCATCACCGGAATCCGCAGATGAAAGGCCGAGAGCGCGGCGGCCATCGCCGAGCTCGTGTCGCCATGGACGAGCACGGCTGCCGGATGGCGACCGGCAAGCACATCCACCTGGGTCGGCAGCGTGTTGGGTTCGACGTTGAAGCGCTCGACATAGAAATCCTCAAACCGTCGCATCACCTCCGAAACGCGCTCGTTGAGCGCCGCGCGCAGTGAACCGGCCCACAGCGTCACATCGGGGCGAATGTCCGCCAGGGCGAAGATGTATTCCACAAGCCGGTTGTGTTGGCCCGTGGAAACGATGATCGGCTCGTAGGAGTCGCTCTCACGCAGAGCGAGGATGATCGGCACCAGCTTGATCGCCTCGGGCCGCGTCCCGACGACGATCGGCACGACCGGCTTTCCTTCGGACTTGTCGAAACGATCGAAGCTCGCCATCTAGGTTCCGGTCATGAATCGGACGATCCCGCCAAACCCTTTAGCCTCCGTCGCGTCCTCTCTTGCTGGCGACCACCTCGCCAGTAGACGCTCAGGGAGCGGCAGCGAGCGAGCCGGCGGTCGAGCTGGGAACCGAAGAGGGGCCCGGGCGCGGCCCGAGCCCCTCTTATCGGAATCGATCTACGTACCGATACTCAGCGGACGCGCACCGAGCGCGTCCACGCTGCAACGCTTCCAGCGGCGTCGACGGCGACGCGGGTCGTATAGCGACCGCGAGCCGCGTCGCGACCCAACCGCATCGTCAGCTTCACGTGGTGTTCGTGCATCGGTGAAGCGACGTTACGGACCAGGTGCTTACCGTGGTACAGCCTCGCCCTGACCATCGCAGGCGACTGCGCCTCCCGACCGGTGGAGCAGTTGAGCGTGACGGTGCGGCGTCCGGCCGACTGGTGACAGCTGAACCTGACGGTGCCCGGCATCCCGGCCTTGCCTGCGCCGGCACCGCTCGAGCCGCTCGACGAGCCGGCGCTGTTCGAGGAGCCACTGCCGCCGTCGGTGCCCGACGGAGAGTGTCCCGAACCGCCGCCGCCGTTGCCGCCGTTGCCGCCACCACCGTTGCCGCCACCACCATTACCCCCACCGCTGGTCGGGATCGTCTTGACGACCTCGCCGGTGTCGGGGTTCATGATGATCGCCGGAGCGAGCTTGGAGCTGGTGAAGTCGAACGAGTTCATCAGCGTCCCCGCCGACGCGTCCGCGGAGCTGTTGCCGATCCGTCCGAGGTTCCAGTTGTCCTCGATGAAGCGCGGAATCGACGCCTGCTCGGTGAACGTGTTGTCGACGAAGTTCTGCCTCGCATACGGTGAGATGACCAGCATCGGCGTACGTGGACCGACGCCGCAGCGGTCGTTCTGGGCTGGGGGCGTCGTGCCCGAGCCGCACTTGCCCGGTCCGGTCAGGGCGTCATTGACATCCAGCGACTGCCGGATGATCGGGCCCATCTGGTGGTCGTACCAGCCGTCGGAGTCGTCGTAGTCGATCACGATCGCCGTGCTCGACCAATCGGGCGATTGCTCGATCGCGTTGATCGTGTTGACGAGGAACTGCTGCTCGTCAAGCGGGTCCGAGTTGCCGGCATGGCCATTCTGATATGCCGGAGGCTTCAGGAACGAGACCTGCGGCATGTTGCCGTTGCTCAGCGCCTTGAAGAACCAGGCCAGGTCGTACTGATGGTTGACCGCCTGGGTCATCGGAGTCCCGGCCGGGTCACTGACGCCAACGTTGCTGACTGAGGCCGGAGAGTTGTGGTTCGGGTTCGCCGTCGAGGCGTAGTACTGGAACGGCTCGTGGTGCTCGACGTAATCGTTCTGAAGCGCCCCGGCGAGGTTCGCGTGCTGCGTGCCGCAAATCGCCCGGCCGCTCTGGAACGACGACGGCGTGAAGCCGCCCTGGAACCAGCCCCACGTCACTCCCGCGGTGTTCATCAGGTCGCCGATGTTGCGCGCGGTCATCGACGCCGTGACGCCACCGGGAGTTCCGTCTGCGTTCAGCGGTGTGCTCGCGTTGGAGCACTGATCGTAGAGCGGCTCGGCGTCGCCGATCAGCGTCCCGTTGGCGATGTTGCTGCTCGTTCCGCCGTGGGCGACCGCACCGTTCGTCTGACCGCTGACCAGGTTGATCGCACCAGGCGACGAGGGTCCGAACTGAGTGTTGTAGTTGTTGTCGTTGAGCGTGAAGTGCTGTGCCAGGTTCCACAGCGCCGTCACGGTGTTGCCGTCGTAATAGTCCATGACGATCCCGTTCGGGCCGTAGCTCGAGGAGTCCGGGAACGTCGATTGGGTGCATCCGCCGCCGGTCGTGTCCTGGACGAACTTGTCCATCAGGCCGCTGTCGAAAGCCGCCTGCTCGGCTGAGTAGCCGTGGTTCTGATCACAGGTGATCGCCTGATCAGGCCCGAGGCGCTGAGGCAGATTCAGATTTGGATTCGCCGTCAGCAGCGCGTCATTGAGTCCGTTGACGGAGGGGGTTCCCGGCAGAGCGTGGAACTGGGGCTCACCCGGAGGGTTGGTTGCGAACGGGTAGGTCCCGAAGTAGTGGTCGAACGAGATGTTCTCGTCGTAGATCACCACCACGTGCTTGATCGGCGTGTTCGGAGCAGGCAGGTTGCTGCTGCCAGGCGAAGCCGCCGACGAGACCGACAGGCCGATCGCGGTGGCTCCAGCCACCGCTGCGCCTGCCGCTGCCGCGAAGATCCGCTTCTTGCGCGTAGCCAACAATGGACTCCTTTGCTGATGGGCGGCTTGTACAGGTCGCGCCGCGGCCGCCGCGCGGCAGCGCCGTCGCGGCATCTTCTGTTGGCGTCGCGCCGGCCGTGTGAATTGGCCGTGAAGCCGATGTGACCATGTTGTAGACGCCGGCAGGCGCCCGTTCGACCCCTGCTCCGGCTACATCGTGTTAACAACCGCCACCATCGACGTCACTAATTTCCATCCGTCGCAAGGCGATGCGACGACCCCGAATGGCAACCGATCCGCAAGGTAAACCCAACGACCGGCCCAGCAGCAGGGGACGCCTGAGACGGATGCTGGCGCTCGGTGCGGGCCTGCTTGGTCTGGCGGTGATAGTGATCGTCGCCGCAGCCCTGATTCCGGGCGGGAACAGCGACAAGAACCAGCCGTTCGGTGTCGCCGCGGTCGCGCCCCATCAGAACCCCGCCAACCAGCTGCACCGGCACATCACCAAGGTGGTCGGGACCGACATTCCGGCCAAGAAGTTCGGTGCCGAGGTCGCCGCCCAGGAGGACCAGGGCGTCAACACCCGCGGGCAGATCGTCGGGGATCTGACCCCATTGCCGCCGCGCGCATTCGCGATCCCGGTCGCGCGCTTCCGCGTCTACGCGGAGCGCTGGGCGGTTCAGCTCGGCGATGACCTCCCGGCGCTGCAAAGCGCCCTGTCCACGGGCTCGCGGCCGGCGGCGAAACGCGCATGGGACGTCGCCTGGTCGGATTATCTGCACCTCGGCGCCGTCTACGGGCTGCTCCCGGGCCCGCTGGATCGGCGGATGGATGGGATGCCCGAGACCGTCTCCCGCCACGCCCACTTCACCGGGCTGCACCGGATTGAGATGGGGCTCTGGACTGGCGCAGCCCCACAATCGCTGGTCAAGTGGGTCGTGATGCTCCAGCGCGATGACGTCACCCTGCGACACGTGCTGCCCAGGATCGAGATCGATCCGCTCAACTACGCTACCCGCGCCCACGAGATCCTCGAAGACGCGCAGCGGGACTTCCTCAGCGGCGTCGACGTCCGGTGGAGCGGCGCCGGCGTGCTCGGTACTGCTGCCGGGATCGCTGCCACCAATGAACTGATCCAGACGCTGACGCGTCTTCTCGAGGGTCGCGACAACACCTATGTCGAGGTCCAGAACTGGATGCTCCAGCTGCGGCAGGTGTTCAACCGGGTGCGCGTCCAGCACGGCGGCAGCTGGCCCACGCTGGCCCAGCTGACCCCGGTTCAGCGCGAGCAGATCAACGGCACGATGGCGGGCGCGCTCGGAGCGCTCGAGGAGATACCGGGGACGCTCGAGACCAAGACGATTCCAGTCATCCCCGCAATCGGGAAGGCCTCCGGATGAAGCCGGTCGATCGCCGGCGCTTTCTGACCCGCTCGGTCGGTCTCGTCGGTGCCGGCGGATTGGGTGCTGCGCTCGGCGCCGGCGCGGTCGAGCAGGCGTCGGCGAGTCCGGCGAGGATGACACCCGACGCGCAGGCCGAGGCGGTCAACAGGCGTTCGCTCAACTCGCGCCTCCCCTTCGACGGACGACATCAATCCGGGATTCTCGACCCGCACCAGAGCGAGGCGACCGTGATCGCGCTCGACAGCATTGCGCCCAATGCGGGCGTCCTGTTCGAGGCGCTGCAGTCGATCTCGACCGAGGCGCGGAGGCTGACGCAGGGCAGCCCGGTCGGCGTCCAGGAGGTCGACGATCCGCCGCCGGACTCGGGCATCCTCGGTGCGATCGACAGCCCGGATTCGCTGACGGTCACGATCGGCTTCGGATCGTCTTTGTTCGACAGCCGCTACGGACTCGCCTCCAAGCGACCGAAGTACCTGACGACGATGCCGACCTTCGACCACGACGAGATCGACCCCGCCCGCGCCGGGGGTGACATCGTGCTCCAGATCTGCGCCAATCACCGCGACACGGTCGTCCACACGATGCGCGAGATTCTTCGGGCGGTGGCAGGCCGTCTGGTCGTCCGCTGGACGCTCGACGGCTTCCAGAGCGCCAAACGCGGACCAACCCAGAGAAGCAACGCGCGCAACCTGTTCGCGTTCCGCGATGGGACCTCAAACCCCGAGGTGACCGACCCAGCCGAGATGAACCGGGTGATCTGGGTTCAGCCCCGCAGCGAGCCGGCGTGGACCGCCGGCGGCACCTACCTGGTCGCCCGCACGATCCGGATGCACGTCGAGTTCTGGGATCGCGTCGGGATGCTCGAGCAGGAGCAGATGATCGGACGCTACCGCGTCAGCGGCGCCCCACTCGGCGGCACCAGGGAGTTCGAGAACCCCGACTATCCGAGTGACCCCAAGGGAAAGCGGATCCCGCTTGACGCCCACATCCGCCTCGCCAACCCCCGCACACCCGCGACCGCCGACCAGCGGATCCTCCGTCGCGGCTACAACTACCACCGCGGCATCGACGAGGCTGGCGATCTCGATCAGGGCCTCCTCTTCCTCGCCTTCAACCAGAACCCGCCGCGCCAGTTCGTCAAGATCCAGACCCGCCTGGAGGCCGAGCCAATGGTCGACTACATCACCCCGGTCGGCGGCGGCTATTTCTTCCTCCCGCCGGGAGCCAAAGGCGGCAGCGACTGGGTCGGCTCCGGGTTGGCTCCTGCCTAGCCGGACGCCTGCGACAACCGACCCAGATTCCCGATCGCATCGGACGGCGGTGCCGAAGCGTGTAAGTTCGCGGCGACATCATCGACTGAGGAGGAACCGGCATGGCGCACGGCTTCAACGCGACGACAGTGATCGACCGTCCCATCGACGACGTGTTCGCATTCCTGGCGGATGGAACAAACGACCCGAAGTTCAGTCCTCGGGTGCAGCAGATCCAGCGGACCACTGACGGTCCGGTCGGGGTTGGAACCGTCTTCGAGAGCACGGTCAAGGATGCCGGCATGAAATCGACCCGGAAGTTCGAGCTGACCGACTTCGAACAGCCAACCAGGATCCGCTGGGCAGAGCGGTCCAGAAACGCAGTCACGGTCCCGGATGGCGGCTATGACCTGGAGGCCATTGGCGACAGTCAAACAAAGGTCACCATTCACAACACCTTCGAGGGTCACCGGGTCGGAAAGCTGCTGGTGGGCTTCGCGACTCGCGCCGCGGTCAAGGACGCGCCGGAATTTGCACAGCGAATCAAATCCGCTGTTGAAGCGGGCTGACCCGCGCCCCGGGGCGGCCGCGCAGCCTCCGCGCGCAAGGTATGAGGCGCCCGGGTTAGAGTTCGCTCGAGCGACATAGGAAGGGAGAAATCGGTGCCTGTTGACCCGAAGCGCACGGCAGTCGTCCTGATCGAATACCAGAACGACTTCACATCGGAGGGCGGCGTTTTGCACGATGCCGTCAAGGGCGTGATGGAGCAAACCGGGATGCTCGAGAACACCCGGCGACTGGTCGACGTGGCCCGGGCTGCGGGCGCGACGATCGTCCACGCGCCGATCACCTTCGCCCCCGGATACTTCGAGCTCTCGCAGCATCCCTACGGGATCCTCAAGGGGGTGGTTGACTCGACCGCCTTCGTCAAGGGCGAGTGGGGTGCCGAGATCATCGACACGCTGGCTCCCCAGGCAGGAGACGTGGTGGTCGAGGGCAAACGTGGCCTCGACACATTCGCAACCACCAATCTCGACTTCATCCTGCGCGCCCGTGGAATCGACACGATCGCGCTCGGCGGCTTCCTCACCAATTGCTGCGTCGAGTCGACGATGCGAACCGGTTACGAGAAGGGCTACCGGGTCATCACCCTGTCGGACTGCGTCGCCGCGACCTCAAGCGAGGAGCACGAAAACGCAATCCGCTTCGACTATCCGATGTTCTCCGAGGTGATGGAGTCCGACGCCCTCGTCGAGGATCTGCGCCCGACCGGCGCGCCCGTCTGAACCGCCGTAGTCCGGCGCTCGAACGGCGGGCCGGTCGCCCCCTCGGCTGAGGAATCGGAGCGACCGGACCCGCCGGAGGTCATTCCGAGCTTCTCAGAGAATCTCGACCAGCGCGAGATTGAACGGATCGTTCGTCGGCGCGGTGTCGTTGATCGTCACGTGAGTGCCGGCGTTCGCCGTCGGGTTGTTCGTCGTCTGAACCCAGAAGGGCTCCGTCTGCCTCGAGAGTGGGCGCGAGAGCGTCGCGGACCAAACCTCGGCGGGCTTGAAGGTTCTGTGACCGGCCGCCCTGGATGGGACCCCTCACGCCCCGACTATCCTGGCGGGGCCATCGTCGTTCGCCGCTACTTAGGCGTCCCTGCCGCGTTCTTTCAGGACGAGAGGCATGATCCAGAACCCATCATCTGCACCGCGTTCGAACCGAACGACGCGAATTACGTGGCGCGAGCCTGAATCAGGGCGTCGCGGAACGCTCCGCTGGCTCCCGCTGGCCGCGGCTGCGACTGTCGTGCTCGTGTTCGCTGGAGCGTTATCTGCGGGTGCGGGCGGGGCGCTCGCGGCAACGACGCCGACGCCGACGACCCCTAGCACCAGCACGACCCCGACGACGCCGCCACCCTCACTCAACTCCGCCTCGGATCACCTCGCGCTGACCGCCTACAAGTCTTATCTCCAGGCGCTTGTCCTGAACGCCAACCTCGGGCGTCAACGCGACGCGGCGATGGTGAGCACCGTCGCGAGCTCGTGCCAGAACGCCCTCAGCCAGCTTCGCGGCGAGCCCAGCACCCCTGTCCGCCAGGCGGTTCTGGCGAACTTCGGCGAGGAGATCGGCGGCGATCTCGCGCTCGCGTTTCTGTCGGAGGCGAAGCGTCCGTTCGCCCAGCTCTCAGCCGTGCTCGGGGGGCTGCCGTGGTCCTATCGCGCCCCTGCGAACGCGATCAGGCAGCTGCTCCGAGCGGAGAAGACCGTGCTGAGGCTGCCGCCGAGCGACCTCTGCGCCAACGCGTCACAGGTTTCGAGCTATCCGCGGGTGATCCCGGTCGCGACGCAATCCTTCCTGAACGGTTACCTCGCCGCCTCCGCAAACGTCAGCAGTCGCTTTCACAATTTCCTGACGGTGCTGCAGAGTCACGAGACGAAGGCCGACCGCCCCTTGGTCGCCGAGATCGACACGCTCGTTGCTCAGTTCAGCGCGGCCTCGCAATCGGCCGAGCAGACCTACTCGCAGTCGGTCATGTCCGAGCTCGGACTCGTCGGCTGATCGCTCTTAGCCGCCGGCGACGGCGGGCAGGATCGTCACCTCGTCGCCGTCGGATACCGGTGTCTCGAGCCCGGACAGAAAGCGGATGTCCTCACCCTCGACGTAGACGTTCACGAACCGACGCAGCCCGCCGTCCTCGGCGATCCGGCTCCGCAGCTCGGCGAAGCGCTCGTACAGCGCGTCGAGCACCTCGCCAACGGTTGCCCCGTCGACCGTGGCCACCGGCTCACCGTCGGTGGCGGCTCGGAGCTGGGTGGGGATCTTCACGGTGACTGACATCTGGCGCGAATCCTCTCACGCCGCGACGGCGAGACGCTCGCGGGCGTCCTCGAAGGCGGCGGCGTTGGCGTCGATCTCCCATGCCTCGAAGGTGCCACGGGCGCACTCGAGCGTCTTCAGACCGTCGCCGGTGATCACCGCGACCACCCGCTCGGAGCGGTCGATGTCGCCGCGCTCGGCGAGTTTGCGCAGAACCGCGATCGTGACCCCGCCGGCGGTCTCGGTGAAGATCCCGGTCGTCTGCGCGAGCAGCTTTATCCCGTCGCGGATCTCATCGTCGGTGACGCTGTCGATCGAGCCGCCGCTGCGTCGGGCGAGATCGATCGCGTAGGGGCCGTCGGCGGGATTGCCAATCGCCAGCGACTTGGCGATCGTGTCGGGCTTCACCGGGCGGCAGAAGTCCTGGCCGGCCGCGAACGCGGTTGCGACCGGCGAGCAGCCGGCCGCCTGGGCACCGTTGAACACCGGCGGCTCGCCCTGGACGAGCCCCGTGTCGATCCACTCGTCGAAGCCGCGCGCGAGCTTGGTGAACAGCGACCCCGAGGCGATCGGCGCGACCACCCGATCTGGCAGCTGGAATCCGAGTTGCTCGGCGATTTCAAAGGCCAGCGTCTTCGACCCCTCGGCGTAGTACGGACGCATATTGATGTTCACGAAGGCCCACTCGTGCTCGCCCGAAAGCTCGGTGCAGAGCCGGTTGACGTCGTCGTAGTTACCCCGCACGGCGACCAAGTGGGTGCCGTAGATTCCGGTTGCGAGGATCTTCTGCTCCTCGAGGTCGGACGGGATGAACACGAAGGACTCGAGTCCGACCGCCGCGGCGTGCGCGGCAACCGCGTTGGCGAGGTTTCCGGTCGACGCACAGGCGATCGTCCTGAAGCCCAGCTCCTGGGCCCGGGCGAGGCCGATCGAGACGACCCGATCCTTGAACGAATGCGTCGGGTTGGCAGCGTCGTTCTTGATCCAGACCTCGTCGAGTCCGAGCTCCTGTTCGAGCCGGTCGGCGCGCAGCAGCGGGGTCCAGCCCGCGCCCAGCGCCGCCTCGGGGCGCTCGACCGGAAGGAAATCGGTGTAGCGCCACAGCGAGTAGGGACCCGCCTCGATCCGGGCCCGCAACTGCGCGGGATCGGTCCCGTTCAGCGGCGTGTACGCCACCTCCAGCGGGCCAAAGCACCGCTCGCACACGTAGCGTGCGTCAAGCGGGTACTCCGTCTTACATTCCTTGCATCTGAGTGCTTCTGGCGGCATATGAAAAAACCTCCGCCGGGTTGAAGTGGTCGGAGGTCCAAGAGGCCCGCCCTACCCACATCTCCCAGGCCTGTCGTTGGAGCCTGATGGAATTGGCACCGTTCCCTTGCGGGAGGTTGCCGGGGCTTCGTAGGGCCATGTCCCTCCACCCCTCTGGATGCGTACTGCTATGTGCTCTGAATTATAAGCGCAGCTTTGGACGTCCGGTCCAGCAGAGCGGGTGAGGCGCCCATTCTGGTATTCAGAGGCCAGTGAGCGCTACCTCTTTCGAACCTGGGCCACAGCTGCAGGAGGCGCTCGGCGACGCCGACGGCGAGCCGGGCAAGCGCCTGCTGATGATCGTCAACCCATATGCGACGACGGTCTCCGACCGGCTGCGCAACCTGGTCGTCTACGCGCTGCGAGGAAGCTACGAGGTCGACGCGGTCGACACCGAACGCCGCGACCACGCCACCGAGCTCTGCCGCGAGGCCGCCGCTGAGGGCTACGACGCGGTCGTCGCGTTCGGAGGTGACGGCACCGTCAACGAGGCTGCCAACGGCCTGGTCGGATCGGACACGCCGCTGACCTGCCTGCCCGGCGGCCGGGCGAACGTCTACTGCCGGATGCTCGGAATCCCCCCCGATGTGGTCGACGCCACCGAACACCTGCTGTCGCTGGCGGACGCATGGCGCACCCGAGCCGTCGATCTGGGCCGCGCCGGCGACCGCCACTTCCTGTTCTCGGCCGGAGTCGGGCTCGACGCAGAGGTGGTCCGGCACGTCGACGCCCACCCGCGGCTGAAGTCGCGCCTCGGCGAGTACTACTACGGCTGGGTCGCCGCCCGCACCTTCGCCCGCCACTACGTGGTGCACCCGCCGCGGCTCGAGGCGTCGCTGCCAGGCGGGGAAGACGGTGTCAAGGGCGCGACCGTGCTGGTCCAGAACGCCTCCCCGTACACCTACTTCGGCGATCGCGCCGTCGAGATGGCCGAGGGCGCTCGGCTCGACAGCGGCGACCTCGCCGGGGTGGTTCTGAAGCGGACGAGCCTGCTCGACATCCCGACGATCCCATGGCGAGCGCTGTCATCCCGCCGCCGGGTCACCGATCACCGCCAGATCGTCGGCTTCAGCGAGCAGACCCGCGTGGTGGTTCGCTCGCTCGACGACCGGCCGCTGCCCCTGCAGGTCGACGGCGACTACATCGGTACGGTCGACGACGTCGAGTTCTCGGTGGCACCTCGGGCGCTGAAAGTCCTCGCATAGGGGATGGTGTCCGGGGTGCTCGCCTCACGGGGCGAGCACCCCGGGAGATCGCGACCGGGGGGGTGAATTTCTCCTCGCCCGCGCCTCTATAGAAGGTGGCCGTTATAACGCCGCCGATCGACGACCGCGACCGCGAGATCCTGATGCTGCTCGCGGAGCACCGGGTACTGGTCGTTCCGCAGCTCGCGATGGCGTTCGCCGACCAATCGACGCGCGCGCTGAACGCGCGCCTACGGCGGCTGACGGTCGGACACCTGATCACGAGCCAGCGGATCTTCCAAGGCAGGCCGGCATCGATCTCGATCACGAGGCGTGGCCTGCGCACGATCGAGTCCGGAGCGCCAGCGCCGAGGGTCGATCTGAAGGCGTACCGGCATGACATCGGAGTCGGCTGGCTACACCTCGCAGCCCGCCAGGGCGTGTTCGGGACATTGACCGACCTGCGTCTCGAACGCGAGTTGCTCGCCGACGATCATCGAGCGGATCGCCAAGGGCCGTGGGCCGGAATCGGCGTCGGGACCTTCGCTCGTGGAGGGCAGCCATCCCGCCATTACCCGGATCTGCTGGTGAGGACCGCGGACGGCCACCAGATCGCCGTCGAGCTCGAGCTAAGCGCCAAGAGCACCGACAGGCTGCGGCAGATCATGCGCGCGTATGCGAGCGATCACCGGATCGCGGCGGTCCTGTATCTCGTGCCCGATGCCGCCGGTGCCCGGCGGATCGAGACCGCTGCACGCCGGGCGGGGATCGCGTCGCTCGTCCACGTGCAGCGGCTCGCCGGGGCCGGGATCCACGGGGCGCCGCCGCCGATCGCGCCGGATCGTGCGCCGATCCACGCCGGAATCGGGATCGAGCGATGAGCCGATTGCCGGTGCCCAGCGACCGGACGCCGCTCCCGTGGTGGCGGCCCCGGTTCGCCGGGGTCGCGATCTTGGCGGCATTGGTCGTCGCGCCCGCCTGGGTGGCTGTCGCGATCGCCGCGGTCACGGTCGCGCTGCGCGCCGGCGGCTTCGCGGCGTCCGTCTTGACGCGCCGCGGCTCTCTGCGGCGGGCCGACGGCCCGGATCGCTTTCTGCTCGGAGTCGACGAGGGATCGGGGCGTGCCGTCTCGCTGAGTGACCGGCACCTGGCCGCGCACGGCCTGATTCTCGGCGCCAGCGGCTCGGGGAAGTCGACAACCCTGTTACGGATCCTGTCCGAGGAGATCGCGCGCAACCGCCCGGTCGTCGCCATCGACCTGAAGGGTTCGCCGAGCTTTGCCCAGAGCCTCGAGCGGGCGACGGCGCGCGCCGGCCGGCCGTTCCGGATCTGGACGCTCGACGGACCGGGTCAGTGGAACCCACTCGCAGTCGGCAACGCGACCGAGCTGAAGGACAAACTGATCGCCACCGAGCGATTCAGCGAGCCGCACTATCAACGTGCCGCCGAGCGCTACGCGCAGCTGGCGCTGCGAACGATGATCGAGCTCGAACCGGACCGGCCGGTGACACTGTCGCGAGTGGTTCGGCTGCTCGATCCGGACCGGCTCATCGCCATCGGGCGAGGGCTTCAACCGCATCGCCGCGAGGAGCTGAGCGACTATCTGAGGTCGCTGACGCGCGATCAGCTCAGCGCGATCCGCGGTCTCGCGTCACGGTTGGCGATCATCACCGAGTCCCATACGGGGGCGTTCCTCGGCGACGGGCCGCGCGGGATCGACCTTCGCCACGCGCTGGCCGGAGACGATGTCGTGCTGTTCAGCCTCAACTCGGCGACCTACGGACAGCTGGCGGCGCAGGTCGGCACCTTGGTCGTCCAGGATCTCGTGACGGCGGCCGGGGCCCGCCTGCGCCACGGACGCACCGAGCCGGCGTTCGTCGCGATCGACGAGTTCTCGGCACTCGGATCGGACAACATGATGGCGCTGGTGGCGCGGGCCCGCGAGGCCGGGATCAGCGTGTTCGTCGCGACCCAGGAGCTGTCGGACCTCGATCGCGCCGCCCGGGGACTGCGCGACCAGGTATCGGGCAACACCGGCGTCAAGATCGCCCACCGCCAGGACGTCCCCGAATCCGCCGAGGCGATTTCCCGGATGGCTGGCACCGTCAGGACCTGGGAGCGGACCTATCACGAGCAACCCGCAGGCGTCCTGTCGGGGTTCGGCATGGGCTGGCGCAAGACGCGCGGGAGCACTGCCCGGCTTGTTGACCGGCCGGCGATCGATCCCGAGCAGATCCGCTCGCTGCCGACCGGCAGGGCCGTCGTCATCACGAAGACACCGGAGGCATCGGCACGAACGGTCAGGGTGACGCCGCCCTCACGCGACGGTCCAGAGCGCTGAGGCCGCGGCCCGCAGGTCCCCGACCTGGGGCAATTCGCCAGATGCGCGTCGGCTCGCCTCTCGCCGCCGGGACCTTGTGCTTTGCGCCCACAGTCCGGGGTGTCGGACACCAGTCTCGCCCAGGAGCCGGTCAAGGTTGGTCGGGCCATCCCGGCGGGGAAAAGTGCTCTCACACCGATCAACTTGATGGCGTGTGAACGTTCGTCCCGCGTATTCGGGGAAGAACCCCCACAAGGCCCAGACGGCGGCCGGGCGTGAGTGGTTTTCCGGCGGTTTGGGCGGGGAGCGGGTCGGGTGGGGTTGGACCGAACGGGTCGGTTGGGTCGGGACCGAACGGGTCGGTTGGGTCGGGACCGAACGGGTCGGTTGGGTCGGGACCGAACGGGTCGGTCTGGTCGGGACCGGAACGGGTCGGTCTGGCCCCAGAAGGAGCGGTCCGGCCCGGGAAGGGGTTCCTCGAGCCCTATTACGCGGGAGCCCGGCCGGTCGTCGACCGCTGCACCAGGTGCGTGGGGAAGACGATCCGCCGCGGTTCGCCGGCGTCGCCGTCCTCGATCCGCTCGATCAGCAATCTGGCAGCCCCACGGGCCATCTCGGTCAGCTGCTGGCGAACCGTGGTCAGCGAGAACGCGTCCCAGCCAGCCATCGGGATATCGTCGAAGCCGACGATCGAGACCTGCTCCGGCACCTTGATCTGCAGTCGCCGGGTCGCGTCAAGCGCGCCGAACGCGATCACGTCGTTGGCGCAGAAGATCGCGGTCGGTGGCTCGTCCGAGCTGAGCAGCTCCATCGTCCACTGAAAGCCGCTCTGGTGGGTGAACTCACCAACCCGCGTCATCACCGCCGGCAGCGCTTGGCCGTGGCGAGCCAGCGCGGCTCGGAGCCCGGCCTCGCGACCACGACTGGTCGAGGTGTTGGCGGGACCGCCGATGAACGCGATCCGGGTGTGGCCAAGCCTGACCAGCAGGTCCGCCACCTGGGCGGCGCCGCCCTCCTGGTCGGCGAGGATGTGATCGACGAGCGGCGCCTCGGCGTCGCGATTGAGCAACACGGCCGGCACCGGCGTCGACGCCAGCAGGTCTGCAACCCCCGCGTCGACCGTCACCGACAGGAACACGACACCGTCGGCGCCGCCGCTACCCAGCAACCGTTCAATCCCGCCTTCGCCGCGGGAGTCGGTGCGCTCGTTGAACAGAATCATCCGGTAGCCGGTGCGGGCGAGTTGCTCGTGAAGCACCTCGACGAGCTGTGGATAGAACGGGTTGGTGATGTCGGCCAGTACGACCGCGACGATTCCGGTACGGCTCGTGACCAGGCTTCGCGCGGACGCGTTCGGCGCGTATCCCAGCCGCTCGGCCGCGTTCAGGACGAGCGCGGCCGTCCCGGGATCCACCCGCGGATCGCGCCGAATCGCCCGCGAAACAGTCGATTGCGACACGCCGACCTCCCGGGCGACGTCGTGGCTGGTGGTCTTCAGAGAACGTCTACTCATGCTTGACGGCCACCAGGCTAGACAATATGGTTACCTTTGACTACGTAGTCATGACCACGGCATCTGCCACCGACCTTCAGGACTACAGCAGTCGCGACCTCGCCGATCACGTCGACGCGATCCTCGATGCGGTCAGGCGACGCGGCGACGATGCGCTGATCGAGCGCCGGCCCGGGCAGCCGGCTCGCCCCGTGGCGCTCGAGCCCGACGAGATCGACCGGTGCGTCGGCTGGGTTCCGCCGGCGACGATGGCGGACCTCAGGCTTGTTCAGGACCGCGCTCGGCGGTTCGCCGCCGCGCAGGGAGCGGCGCTCGCCGACTTCGAGACCGACGGCCTTCCCGGAACCAGAGCGGGCGTGAGGCACGTGGCGATCGGCTCGGCCGGGATCTGCCTGCCGGGAGCGTGGCCGGGCGGTCTGGTGCTGTCCAGCGCCCAGGCCGCGGTGATCGCCGCCGTGAGCGCTGGGGTCCGACGCGTGGCGGTCTGCCTCGGCGAGCCGGACAGCGACGCCGCCACCCTGCTGGTGGCGGCCGTGGCACTCGCCGGCGCGACCGAGATCTACCGAGTCGGCGGCGCTCGTGGCTTCGCGGCAATGCAGTTCGGTACCGAGTCGATCCAGCGCGCTGAGCGCGTGTTCGGGATCGGCGACGCCGAGCTCGAGGAGGGGCAGCGCCGTGCCCTCGCTGCCGACGCAGGCTCGATCGGGCGTGGAATTGTGATCATCGCGGACGACCACGCCGATCCCGAGTTGATCGCGGCTGACCTGATCGCCGCCGGCGAGTCGGGCCCGCGAACCCGGGCCGTGCTGATCGCCACCTCGCCCGCGCTCGCGGCCAGGGCCGCGAGCGAGATCGCGCGGCAGCTGCCGACGCTTCCCGGAGCCGCCCGGGCGCAGGCCGCATGGAGCCGGCGCGGCACGATCCATGTCGTCGACGACCGCGAGGCGGCCTGCGCGCTCGCCGACCATTACGCGCCGCAGCGCGTCGAGGTCATGACGCTGGAACCCCGCTGGTTCCTCGAGCGCCTGTCCCGGTGCGGCGAGCTGTTCCTCGGGCCGGGGGCCGCCATCGCACTGTCTGAGGACATGCTCGCCAGACCACGGGCCGTCTCGCGGGTCGGCCAGCTCGAGCCGCTCTGGGTGGGTTCCTTCATGCACACGGTCACCTACCGCGAGACCGAGGTTTGCGAGGCGTCCGGCAGCGCGGCACTGGCTCGCCACCACCGGATCGCCGGGCTCGAGGCGCACGCGCGCGCGTGCGAGCTTCGGGCATCCCGCCTCGACTGAGGCCCAGGCAATCTCTTACACCCGGTCACGGACTCGCTGTTCCCGGCCATAGATCGTGACAAACAGCAGGATCAGCACGCCGGTGAGGATCTCCTGCAGCGCCAGGCCGGCGCCGTGACCGACCAACAGGGTTGTGAACAGGGTCATGATCAGGGCCCCCAGCACGGTCCGCCAGTAGTCGCCGCGAGCGCCCACCAGCGAGGTTCCACCGACGAGCACGGCCGCCAGCGCGAGGAACAGGTATGGGTCGCCAACTCCCGCCTCGCCTTGGCCGGTGAAGCCGACGAGCACGATCCCGACCAGCGCCGAACCGACCGCGCTGACCATGAACGAACCGATCCAGACACGCTCGGTCTTGATCCCGGCGAGGACCGCCGCCTCCTCGTTGGCGCCGGTCGCGTAGATCTTGCGGCCGCTGACCGACAGGTGCAGGATCACCCCAAGCGCGATCGCGATGACCAGCCACAGGACCAGCACCGGGGGGAATGGGATCCCGAGGAAGCTGCCGATCGGCGAGGAAAACCGCGACAGCCATCCCGGTGGAATACCGCTGACCTGCCCACCGTGGGTCCAGCCCAGCGTTCCACCGGTCACCATCGCGCCGGTGGCGAGGGTGATGATCAGCGGCGACGCCTTGAAGCGATGGATGACGAAGCCGTTGATGGCGCCGACGATCGCCGCGCAGGCCAGCACGAACAGGATCACCGGACCGAAGGCCCAGCCTTTGCCTGCGAGCAGCGTCGAGACGAGGTTGGCGCCGCTGATCAGCGCCGGCACCGACAGGTCGATCCCGCCGATCAGGATCACGAGCGTCTCGCCGGCCGCGGCGATCCCCAGGAAGGAGGCGAGGATCAAGGTCGAGTACAGCGAGCTCTTGCTGACGAAGCCGTCGATCGTCGCCCCGGTCACGAGGAATAGGACGACCACCGAGATCACCTGCAGGAACGGGGTTGTCTGCACCATCCGCCGGAACCGCGAATCAGCCCGCTGATCGTCCGTGTCGGCCGAACCCGACGAGATCCGCCGCAGCGGTGTCAGCGCGCTCATGAGCTCGTCCCCGATTCGGCTCGGAACACGGTCGAGCCGAGCAGCACCGCGATAAACAGAACGCCGCCGTAGGCGACCTGGATGAAGTACGCCGAGGCGTGCAGGTTCGTCAGGAGGTTCTCGAGCAGGAAGATGCTCGTAGCGCCGACCACCGAGAGGACGAGCCCGCCGCGTCCGCCGAGCATGTTCGTGCCGCCGAGGGCGACCGCCGCGAGCGCGACCAGCACGTAGTTGGTGAAGACCTGTGCGTCGGCCGATTGCACGAGGCCGGTCAGCGCGATCCCGCCGGCACCCGCGATCAGCCCGCCGAGCGCGTAGGCGCCGATCCGAACCGCATCGACGCTGACGCCGGACGAGAACGAGGTCGCGTCGTGGTCACCGACCGACAAGAGCATCTCCACGAAGGGCGTGCGCTTGAGCCACAGCCACAGCACGATCAGCGCCCCGACCGTGATGATCGCGCCCGGAACCGGCCCGACCGAGCCGGCCAGATCGTCGGTCCAGTTCGGCTTCGTGGTCACCGGATTGGGGACTAGATAGAGGTCGGCGCCCGACAGCACGAAGTACGTGCCGAGCGTCGCGATCACGGGCGGGATCCGCAGCCGCGTGACCATCACGCCATTGATCGCGCCGATCAGGGCGCCGATGATCAAGAGGATCGGAATCGCCAGCACCGGGCCGCCAAAGGGCGTGCCGAGCAGCTTGGTGACCAGCAGGATGTTGGTGAAGCCCATCAGCGGCGCGACCGACAGGTCGATCCCGCCACCGCCAGAGAGGATCGCCGGTGTGCTCGCCATCCCGGCGATCGCGAACGGAGCCAGCGTGCCGAGCGTCCCGGCGATCTGCCCCGAAGCGACGAAGTCGGGCTGAACGATGATGTTGACGATCAGCAGCAGCACCGCCAGCACCGCCGAGAATGTCGCGGGTTGCTTGGGCGCCCGGCTCAACCACGTGGAGATGGCGGACGGCTCGGAGCCGGGGCGGGCGGTCTCGACGGCCATCAGTGCTCCCGTCCGAAGTAGCTGGCGACCAGACGTGGCCGCGTCAGCTCGCCGTGGGTGAGCTCGGTGAACAACTCCCCTTCGCGGAAGACCAGCACACGGTCCATCAGCTCGACCAGCTCGATCACCTCGGTGGAGAGCATCACGACCGCCAACCCCGGCCGCAGCGGCGTCGGTCAGAACCTGGTAG
Organism: uncultured Solirubrobacterales bacterium; assembly: GCA_963805095.1. Lineage (GTDB taxonomy): Bacteria > Actinomycetota > Thermoleophilia > Solirubrobacterales > Solirubrobacteraceae > Palsa-465. The sequence continues at coordinate 557,402 of CAWDSW010000001.1, read as the reverse complement.
ATGTCACCCTTGGTGCCGATGTCAACACCGCGCGTCGGGTCGTTGAGGAGCAGGACCTTCGGATCGGTCGCGAGCCAGCGCGCGATCACGACCTTCTGCTGAGTTGCCGCCGCTGAGCGATGTGATCGCGTTGCCGCGGTGGCCGGCCTTGATGTTCATCATTTGGGCGTAGCGGTCGAAGCGGCGCTCGGTCAGGTAGCGGCGCACCAGTCCGTACTTGCGGTCCGCCGGCAGCGGTCGACACCTGGAAGTTCTCGAGGATCGAACGCGAGTCGCAAAGATCGCCCTCGGTGCGCCGGTCCTTGGGCACGTAGGCGATCCCGTGACGCGAGCGCGTCGGACGGGTTGCGTAGCGCCCTGGGCTTATCCTCGGTCATGCAGACGACCTCCCCGTCGACTGCAGGCGCTCCGGCCAGCACGCGCAGGAACCGGTCCTGGCCGTGGCCCTCGAGCCCGGCGACCCCGACGAGCTCCCCGGCGCTTGATCTCGACATCGATCGCGGCGGCACGGTCGTGCAGTCGCACGCCGGTGGCCCGCACCAGCACACGGTCTCGCACCCGTTCGCCGACCTCGACGCTGGGGCGCATCTCCTCGCCCGCGTCCTTGACGCCCGTCATCAGCTCGACCAGGCGCCGAGTGTCGACTCGGCGCGATCGAGCGTCGCCACGCTCTCCCCGGATCGCATCACGGTGACGCGGTCGGCGATCTCCTCGACCTCGTCCATGCGGTGCGAGATGAACATGATCCCGCAGCCCTCTTCGCGCAGCCGCCGGACCACGGTGAACAGGCGGTCCCGGGTGGCGACGTCGAGCGCCGAGGTAGCCTCGTCGAGAATCAGGATCCGTGGCTCGCGGACGAGCGCACGAGCGAGGCATAGTGCTTGGCGGTCGCTCAGCGGAAGCGTGCCGGCGGTAGCCCCCAATCGGGGCAAGTCGATCAGCTCGGCGAGCGCGTCGCGTCCGCGACGCCGCCGCTCCTCGTCGGTGAAGCGCCGCTTGAGCATCCGTCGCTCCCCAGCCAGATGTTCGTCAACACCCGCTGCTGGGGTACCACCAGGATCTCCTGGAAGACGGTCGCGATCCCGGCGCCTGAGCCTGTCGGGGGGAACCGAGATGGTCCACCTTCGTGCCCGCCGAGTTCGACTCGTCCCGAGTCCGGCCGGTGCACACCCGACAGGATCTTCACGAGCGTGCTCTTCCCGGAGGCGTTCTCCCCCATGATCGACAGCACCTCGCCGCGGCGCAATTCGACCGAGCAGTCGCGCAGCGCCTGGGTCGGACCGAACGCCTTGGCGACGTGCTCGACCCGGAGGATGACGTCGCCCGCCCCGGTCGCCGTCGGGATGCGGCGCGTCGTCGGCTGCTGTGGTCACCAGGTCAGGTCGATTGTCTCTCGCACGCCTGGCCACCGACGCATGGTCCGCCGGGGCCGGTGGCTTCGGCCACCGGCCCCGGGTCCGGCGCCCAGTTAGGGCCTTAGGCGTGACTTGATCGTCGGCTTCTTGTTGAAGTACGTGTCGAGCAGCGCGGTGATCGGCACCGCCGTCGGCGGGCCGTCGCCGAGCGCGTTGGTCGACGCCGTCCAGCCCGGCTCGATCCACTGGTTCAGGTTGGCCGTCGTGATCACCGGCGGCGCGTACGGAACGTCGGTGATCTTGACGCCGTCACCCTCGCAGCATCGCGAGCGCGACCGCCATCGAGTACGTGCCGTCCTTGATCGCCGGGATCGCGACGCCACTGCCCTTGTAGCCGCTCTTGGCGTGCTCGCTTCCAGTAGACCAGCGAGGCGGCCGGTGCGCCGATGTCGTCGACCGGCGGGACCTTGCGGCCGACCTGCGCGAACGCGCTGAAGATCCCCGGCGCCATGTCGGAGACCTGGAACACGCCGTCGACGTGCCGGGGTGCGCCGACAGGAACGTCAGCACCTGGGTCTTCGCGATCGTCGGGTCGAACTTGCCGACTACCGACCGCCGACGATTTGCGTGTGGCACGCGTTGAAGACCGCGGTTGCCCCCGTGTTGATGCCCGTGTCGATCGACAGGCCCGGGGATGCCGTCGACTCTCAGGACCGGCCCCGTGCCGCTGCCTACCGACGTGAGCAGGCCCTTGGCTCCGTAGTAGCCGAGCTGAATCGGGTTCGGCTGCAGGTTGACCGCATGCTTGTCGGTCGACTGCCCGAGCAGGCTGATGACCGGGATGTTGGCCTTGGCGGCCTGGTCGATGACGCCGTTCAGCGCCGTCGGCGAGCCGAGGGTCGAGATGATGAAGTCGACGTGCTGCTGGACCAGCGAGCGCATCTGCTGGATCTGCGTCGTCACGTCATTCGGGGTCGGCGGCGTCGTGGTGATGATCTTCTTCACCAGCCCCGGGTTCAGCTTCGCCTCCGCCTGAAGACCCTTGAGGACGTCCTGGGCGTTGAGGTTGCCCTCGTTGTTGGACATCCCGATGACCCATGGCGGCCCGTGCTTGGGTTTGTAGTGAGACCACGGGCTCGCGTAAACGGTGCCGGGATAGCCGCCCATCGCGGCCTTCGCGGCACCGGTCAGCTTGTGTGCGACGCCGTTCGGATCCTTCGGCAACGAAGACGGCACGGGTGGAACGCACGAAGGGGTGCCTCTTGCGACCCTGGCCATCGACGTGCCACTTCCGGCGGCTACCAGCGCGCTGACCATCACGGCCGTACCTAGCGCAAGCCGACTGCGCCTTGCAGGAACACGCATACTTCCTCCTCTCCTCGATCACAGGACCCGGACCCGCGCCGCTCTGCCTGCGACCGAGTCGGGCCGGAACTGTCGAGAAGCTATCTCGGCGTTAATCGCGTGTCAAGTCTGATTGTCCGACTATCTGATTAGGTTGCGGTCATTAGACGCGGCATTCGGTTCGATCTTCCCCTCAAGCGGAGGTTGTGTAGCCGTCGTCGTCAGACAATCGGTTTGAAACTACGTTGTTTCTCCGTTACGGTTGGGAGTCGGAGGCCAACGGCCCGGGAGAGGAGATTGTGACCACCATCGTAAAGCGCAGGTTCCCCGCTCCGATGGACATCGGGGCGCCTGCCGGCGCCGAGGACTGGCGCAGCATGTACCCGCCCTACCTGCTGTTCTCGAGCGAGAACGCGGTCTGGGAGAGCGAGCAGTTCTGGTACTGGGACGGGATGCATCGCCCCGACGTCGAGTACCCATTCGACACGATCGTCCACGAGGCGTACATGCTCTCGGTCAGCGCCGTCGTGTCACGCCTGTTCGCCATTCCCGGCGCCAAGTCAGCGGCCAGCCGGGTTCTGAACGGTCGCCTCTATTTGGCCGACGTCCCGTTCGCCGACCCAAGCGAGGAGGACCGCCGGCTGCCCGAGTTCGCACGGCGGGCGGGTCACTATTTCGACAACTGGGAAGACCTGGGTACCCGCTGGATCGCCAAGCTCGAGGGGCTGACCGCCGAGCTGCAGGCGATCGACGTTCCCACCCTCCCTGAACTCGAGCCCGAGCGAGTCGTGCTCGACGGCCGTGGCTACAGCAGCGGTCACACGTTGCTCGACGCGTGGGGCAAGACGATCTCCAACCTGTTCCTCTGTTACCAGTACCACTTCGAGATGCTGGTGCTGGCCTACGTCGCCCAGCTGAACTTCCAGGACCTCTGCAAGGACGTGCTTCCCGGCATCTCCGAACAGACATTGGTCCGGCTCACTGCGGGCGTCGAGCTGCCGCCAGTTCAGACCCGATGAGGAGCTCAAGCAACTGGCGCGGCTGGCGCTCGATCTGGGCCTCGGGACCGAGCTCCGCTCCGGCGAGCGCGGCCGACATCCTCGCCCGGCTGAACCGCGAGGCGGCCGGCCGAGAGTGGGTGGCCGCACTTGATCGCGTCAAGGACCCCTGGTTCTACGTCTCGACCGGCACCGGGCTGTTCCACAACGAACGCGCCTGGATCGACGATCTCTCGGTCCCGTTCGCCGCGATCGGCGGTTACATCGACCGCCTCGAGCGTGGCGAGGCGATCGAGCGCCCGCAGGCGGAGCTGCTCGCCGAGCGCGACCGCCTGACGGACGAGTACCGCGCGCTGATCCCGGCAGACCGGCGCCAGCCGTTTGACGAGGGCCTCGACCTGGCGCGGCTGGTGGCACCGCATCTGCAGGACCACAACTTCTACATCGAGCATCGTCACCACACGATCTTCTGGAACAAGATGCGCGAGTTCGCCGACCGGGTCGTCAGCGCCGGCCTGCTCGACGACCAGGAGGACTTCTTCTACCTGAATCGGTGGGAGGTCGGACAGGCCCTGTTCGACACGGCCAACAGCTGGGCCCAGGCCTCCCCCGGCCTGACTCGGCACTGGCGCTCCCTGGTCTCGCGCCGACGCGAGATCGTCGAGGCGCTGCGAGCGTGGGTTCCGGAGCCGGCCGTCGGCGTCGTTCCGACGGCGCTGGGCGGGCTCCTGACAGCGCAATTCGGGATCACGATGGAGACCGTCGAGAACTGGCTGAGCGATGATGGCGACGACGGCACAGAGCTGAGCGGCGTCGCGGCCTCGCCGGGCGTGGTCGAGGGCCTCGCGCGGGTGGTCACCAGTACCGAGCAGATCGACGAGGTCAAGGACGGCGAGATTCTCGTCTGCACCGCCACGGCGCCGGCCTGGGCCCCGGTGTTCGGAAAGGTGCGCGCGGCGGTCTCGGACGTCGGCGGGATGATGTCTCACGCCGCGATCCTCTGCCGCGAGTACGGGATGCCCGCCGTCCTCGGAACCGGTGCGGGCACGCGGCGGATCCACACCGGCGATCTGCTGCGTGTCGACGGCGACCACGGCGTGGTGCGTGTGTTGCAGCCCACCGACGCAGCGTGAGCGAAGACCCACAGCTGTCGGCGACGGTGCTCACGCTGGCCGAGTGCGTTGATGTTCCTGTCGAGCGGATCGGCGGCAAGGCGCTCGGGCTGGGCAGGCTGCTGTCGCTGTCGGCCGACGTACCACCGGGATTCGTCGTCGGCACCGAGGTCTTCTCCGCGTGGATGAACGCCCACGGCCTCGCTGCGGAGGTCCGTGACCGGCTGCACGGTGCGACCGATGTCGCGGCATTGAAAGCCGCGACATCGGACATCGCCGCACTGATCTCGGCGGTGCCGCTCGAGTCCGCCGACATCGACGACGCCTATTCCCGGCTGCCGGGCGCGCCGGAGCCAGCCGTCGCGGTGCGCTCGAGCGCTACGGGCGAGGACACCCAGGCCTCCTCGTACGCGGGACAGCAGGAGACCTTCCTGTGGGTCCACGGCGCAGCCGAGGTCAGGCGCCGGATCGTCGACTGCTGGGCGAGCCTGTTCAGCTTTGAGGCGGTCGAGTACCGGGTTCACCTGGGTCTTGCACCCGAGCAGGGCGAGATGGCGGTCGTCGTCCAGACGATGGTCGACGCCGAGGTGGCGGGTGTGATGTTCACGATCGACCCGCTCACCGGGGACCCGTCGCAGATCACGATCGAGAGCACCGTCGGCCTCGGGCTTCCGCTTGTCTCGGGCGAGGTGACGCCAGATCGCTACTGCATCGACAAGGTCACGCTCGAGCTGCGGTCGCGGGCGATCGCGCAGAAGCCCTTCGCCGACCGACTCGACCACGAGCTCGGCACGATCAGCCGAACCACGCTGTCCGATGAGGTCGGCGGCGCCAGCTCGCTCAGCGACGCCGAGGTCGTGGCGCTCGCGGAGATCGGAAAGCGCCTGGAGCGGGCGAGCGGCTCCGCGCTGGACATCGAGTGGGCGATCGGGCCGGGCGGTGGTGCGGGTAGGCCGGGTATCGGATCCGGTCGCCAGATCTTCCTGCTTCAGGCTCGGCCCGAGACCGGCGAGCGAGCTCGCAGTCAGGCGAGCGCCGGCCGGCGCTCCGCCATCGACCATATGGTCCGGGGGCTGCGGCGCTCCGGCTCGACCCCACAAGGAGAACGGTGTGAAGCGAAGTGACCAACGGATCCTGACGACGCACGTCGGCAGCCTCGCTCGGTCCCACAAACTGCTCGACGCGATGCGGGCAAAGGAGACCCAGGCTGGGGGCACCGACGGCACCGCGCTCGAGGAGTTGATCCGCGAAGGCGTGCGCGAGGTGGTCCGTGAACAGGCCGACGCGGGGCTCGACGTCGTCACCGACGGCGAGCAGAGCAAGCTCGGCTTCTTCCAGTACCTGGTCGACCGCTTTGACGGCATGGAGGCACGCGAGGGCCGACTGTCGCTGGCGCCCTCGTGGCAGCTCGAGGTCGACATGTTCCCCGAGTACTACAAGCAGTACCTGGGGAAGTATTCGTCGGACTCGGGTCCTAGCCGCGCCAACGTGATGGTCTGCACAGGCCCGATCCGATATGCGGGCCAGGAGGCAGTCAGGCGCGACATCGACAACCTCAAGGCTGCGCTCGGCGGAGTCGATGTCGAGGAGGCGTTCCTGCCGGCGTCGGCGCCGCATCCGTTCGGCCTCAACGAGTACTACTCCACCGAGGAGGAGTACGTGCTGGCGATCGCCGAGGCGCTGCGCGAGGAGTATCAGGCGATTATCGACGCGGGGCTGATCCTGCAGGTCGACGACCCATTCATGATCGACCTGCTGATGGAGGGTCGCGAGCCCAAGGAACGCGACGCGATCGTGGCGGCGCATATCGAGGTCGTCAACCACGCCCTGCGCGGAATCCCCGAGGACCGCATTCGTCTGCACACCTGCTACGGCCTCAACCACGGGCCGCGACTGCACGACGCCCCCTTGTCGGACGTCGTCGGACCGATGCTCGAGATCAACGCCGGCGGGTATTCGTTCGAGGTCGGTAACCCCCGCCATCAGCACGAGTGGCGAGTCTGGGAGGACACGAAGCTGCCCGACGGCAAGGTCCTGGTTCCCGGCTTCCTCTGCCATGCCCACAATTTCGTCGAGCACCCGCGGCTGATCGCCGACGGCATCATCCAGTACGCGAACCTCGTCGGCCGCGAGAACGTGATCGCGAGCGCCGACTGCGGCTTCTCGTCGCGCGCGATCTACACGCCCGAGGTCCACCCAACCGTCGTCTGGGCAAAGTTCCGCGCCCTGGCCGAGGGAGCCGAGCTCGCGAGCGAGGCGCTATGGCAGTAGTCGGTGGCCAAGTGCCGGCAAGCGAGGCGCAGCGGTGGTAGCCGACGGCGAACTGCTGGACCGCGCGCGTGCGTGGGTGGCGGAGTCGCACCCCCACGCACACCACCTCGAACGGACCCGAGACTGGCTGCTGGTGCTGGAACCGGACGCGAGCGAGCCGCTCCAGCTCGCGGCCGTCCTACACGACATCGAGCGCGCGGTCCCCGCGCAGGAGCCGCGCTCGCAACCAGCGTGGCCCGCGACGGATTACAACGACTGGCACCAAGACCGCGCGATGCGCGTCGCCGCCGGCTGGCTCGGCGAGCAGGGAGCCGATCCGGTGGTGCTGGCTGAGACGTGCGCGCTGATCCGCGTCCATGAGGATGGTGGCTGGCACGATGCCGACGTCGTCCAGGCTGCGGATTCGCTGTCATTCCTCGAGGTGCAGGTTGAGATGTTCCTCGCCCGGGTTCGCAGCGGCGTGATCGGAGCGGGCGAGGCCGAGACGAAGTTCCGCTGGATGTACGAGCGCATCCGGATACTGCGGGCTCGCGAGCTGTCGGAGCCGATGCTCCAGGACGCGCTCGCGCAGCTGGCCGTGGTGCGCGAGGCCGAAACTGGAGCCGAGGGTCTTTCGGGCCCCGCTGGCTAGACGACACGAAGTGATCGACGGCCGCTACTGCGGCGGCCACGAGGAGGTGACGCTGGATGGGCGCGCTGGATGGCAAGGTGGCGATCGTCACGGGTGCGGGCACCGGGCTGGGGCGCGAGCACGCGCTCGCGCTCGCCGCCGCGGGGGCGACCGTGGTCGTGAACAACCGAATCTCGGACCCGTCCACGGTGCCTTCGGCGGAGGCGGTCGCACAGGAGATCGCCGCCGCCGGCGGCCGTGCCTCCGTTGACACTGGGTCGGTCGCCGACTGGTCGGCGATGGGCGCTCTCGTCGAGAACACCGTCGAGCAGCACGGCCGACTCGACATCGTCATCAACAACGCCGGCGTGCTCGTCTGGGAGCTGATCGCGGATATCGACGAGGCGGCGTTCGACGAACTGATCGCGATCAACCTCAAGGGCACGTTCGCGCTGACCCACCACGCCTGCCGGCACTGGCGATCCCTGGCAGAGCGGGGAGAACGGGGCGGGCGGGACGGGGGTCGGATCATCAACACGGTCTCCGGCATTGCGCTCTACGGCTTCCCGCGCGGCGGCCTCTATGGATGCTCGAAGGGAGCGGTGCTGGCGTTGACGATGGTCACGGCGATGGAGATGCGTCCGTACGGCGTGACCGCGAACGCAATCTGGCCCGAGGCGCGGACCCGGATGGGCAAGGGCATCTTCCCCGAGGCGCCCGAGGATCCCGCGGCGTTCGACGCCTACGAGCCGGCCAACATCGCGCCGCTGGCCGTATACCTGAGCTCGGACGAGGCCGCTTGGCTGACCGGTCAGGTGATCTACATCCAGGGCGACCGCATCTGGAGGATGGAGGCCTGGCGTGTCGCCGGCGAGTATCACAGCGCCGAGGGTCGCAGCCTGTCTCCCGCGGAGCTGTCCGGTGCGATCCCGCTGCTCTACGGGACGCTGCCGGCGCTGCAGCCCGGGACCAGCCTGACCGATGCGATCGAAGGGATCGACCCCGAGCGAGAGAGCGCCGCGCAGGCAAGCACCGGCTAGCGGGTCGCCGGGAGACGTTGCGCCCGGCTATCGGTATTGGCGCAGCAGCTCCATGCCGTAGTCGCCCCCGTTGGGCGTCCGCACGATCGTGTGGGCGTGAAACGATTGCGGCTCGTCGCTGGTCAGGAAGATCCCTGAATGGTGGTCGAACTCGATCATCACCGCGGGGCTGTGGACGCGGTAGTAGAACGGCCCGTCACTGTCGGGGTCGCCGATCCAGGCGAAGTAGGTCTCGTCGAGGTGGCGCTCGGCACGCGCGAGCTCGACCGCCGTGTGTGCCGATGCGTTGCGACCGAGGTAGGTCTCGATCAGCGCCATCAACACCTCGCGCTGGCCCGAGTCGAGCGCAGTTCCCGCGATCCCCTGGTAACTGAGCACGAGGTTGTCGCGCCCAGCGCCGCCGCGGTGCCGGCCCTCGACGCGTCCGGAGTAGAACTCGGGCGGCTGATCCGCGTTGCGCATCGACCTGTACAGGATCGCCGTGTCCTGCTGGTCGGCCGACAGCGAACGGATCATCGCGAGGCCGCGTGTCTGCTCGGAGTCGAAGATGCGGAGCCCGGCGAACCTGCCCTCGTCCAGTTCGATCATCTCGGCGCCCATGAACACAGGCGACATGACGACGTGCTCGCCGAGCACGAAGCAGTTGATCACGAGGTGGTGACCCATCAGCTGCCACCCCCACGGCTCGGTCTCGGAAGGCTCGCCGAAGATCGTGAAGAAGTAGATCCACTCGCGGAGCGTGTCGCGGTACATACGGACGAGATCGCCGAGCGCCTCATTGAGCTTCATCACATCGCGAGCTTCCTGGAAACCGGACTCGCTCATGCATCGCCGGATCACCGCCATCGCGGCGTCGCGCTGCACCATGGTCAGATCGTCCAACAGGAGCCCGGGCGGCACCCAGGTCGAGAACGCGTTGGTCCAGCGTCGCCGGTGGGGGCTGTCGAACGGCTGCGACCCCGCAAGCCGCTGATCGTCTGAGCTCAGCGACTGCAGAAACGCGCGCGCGGCATCGGCGATCGAATCGGCGGACCCGCCGGGCTCCGCCAGGGAGAAGAGGTCATGCCGCGGCACGCCGTCCGTGGTAATCCCGACGAACGGCTCATCGAAGCGCCGCTGCAGCGCCGCGAAGTCCTCCCGATCGATCTCGGGTATGACCGCCATATATCCGTGAAACAGCTTGATATCCGCCATCGCGGGGCGCGGACCAAAGCCCCGATACGAGGTCGGATAGGAGCCGGCGACGGTGGCACGCGCGATGTCGCCGTCGATCTGATTCACTGTATGGCGAGTATGCCAGACAGTCTGGCCAACAACAAGATGCGCGATGACACCTTCTTAGGACGACCGGTGCGCGTCACGAGGGCCTACGAGGCTCTCGCGGCGATCATTCGCAGCCGGATCCTGTCCGGTGAGTTGGCCCCCGGCGACCGAATCCCGTCGGAGACAACTCTCGCCCACGAAGCGCAGGTCAGCCGCTCGACGGTCCGCGAGGCGCTGCGGACGCTCGAGGAGGCCGGCCTGATCGCCAGGGCCAGCCCGAAGATCATGGTTGTCAGGGCCGCCGATGAGCAACGAGCCCACCGCGAGTTGCAGGGAGCGCTCCGGCGCGGCAACGTCACGTTCCGGCACCTGCACGAGGCGATGCTGATCCTAGAGCCCGAGCTCACACGGCTCGCCACGCTCCGCGCCGAAACCGACGGTGTGGCGCAATTGCAGGCAAATCTCGCGGTTCAGGCGAGCACACTCGAGGACATCGCGGCTTGGTGCAGGCTCGACCAGGAGTTCCACCTGCAGGTCGCGCAGATGAGCGGCAACCCGGCGCTGGTGATGATCCGGGCACCGATCTCCCAGCTCCTTGCTCCAATCCTCGAGAGCTTCATGACCTCGCCGAAACTGACCCAGCGTGCGCTCGACTTCCACCACCGGATCCTGGAGGAGATCCAGGTCGGTGACGGCGACGCCGCGGCGCTGATGGCGCGCAAGCACGTCAACGACTTGAGGGCCACTTGGGAGCAGGCCGGCCTTGACCTCGAGCTGCATCTCGCCGCCAGCGATCAGATCCTCGCGGGCGTCGACGCTCCAACGCGCTGATCGACGGGCGACCGGGCGTCGCCGAGAGCACCGCGCCCTCACGCCGGGGGTAACCGCTTGTCGTCTTACGGTCAGACGAATAGGATCGTGGCATGAGACACGTTCGCCCGGTTGACTTCTCCGCCTACCTCCGAGAGGGCTATGAGTTCCAAATCCTCTACAGCGGCGAGAGCTGCCGTGTGATCGGCAGCCATGTGGCACCAAGAGCCGCGGCTCCCCCCCACCATTACCACCCAGTCGACCAGCTCTACTACGTGATCGACGGCGAGATGCAACTCCAGTTGGGTAGCGAGCGCCTGACCGCCGGACCGGACACGCTGGTCTTCATCCCGGCTGGCACGCCGCACCACAACTGGAACGAGGGCGATGTGCCCGAATTCCACTTCGAGGTGCTGGCACCGGGCCCCCACCCCAACGACCCGGTGATGGTGCCGACCGATTCGACCGATGCGGGCGGCCGCCCGTACTTCGTCAAACCGCTCGCCAGCGACGGCTTCGACGCGGCAACCCCGGGATTCGCGCTCCAGAAGCTCCTGCAGCGCAGCGACGGATCCGAGAACATGACGCTCTATGTCGGGACCGTCGAGCCCGGCGGTGCGGGCCCGGACACCCACATTCACCCGTTCGATCAGTTCTATTACGTACTCGACGGTGAGCTGAGCGCCGAGATCGCCCTCGACCAGGTCACCGCCCGCCGACACGAGCTCGTCGTACTGCCCGCGGGCGTCCCGCACAAGCAGTGGAACGCTGCAGCGGCGCCCGAGCGACACATCACGTTGATCGCCCCCGAACCACTGCCCGGGGTGCCGTGGGATGTCGGCGTCGAGGTGGCCCCAACCGGAGTGACCCACACTTGATGGCGCCGTCCACTCGGTCGCCAGGGAGAGCCGCCGATCCGACGGCGCCGTCCGGCCGGCGCGAGGCAGAGCCGCCGATGATAGGTTGTCCGTTCGTCAGACCGTAGAGACATTATGTGGACATCTCGTACAGAACCGATCGTCATCACCTGCGCCCTGACTGGGGGCATCCACGGCAAGGAGGCAAACCCCCGTCTTCCCGAGCAGCCCGGCGAGATCGTCGAGCAGGGGATCGAAGCCGCCGCTGCCGGCGCCGCCGTGTTGCACGTGCACGCCCGCAACCCAGATGGGTCCAACACGATGGATCCGGAGGTCTACAACCTGATCCACCAGCGGTTGTGCGAGGAGACCGACGCGATCGTGCAGCTGACGACCGGCGGCTCTCCGCGCCTGAGCGTTGCGGAGCGTCTCAACACCGTCCTCCTCGAACCCGAGATGTGCTCGCTCAACATGGGGCTGCTGAACTTCTTCATCCGCGGCGAGCAGGTCTTCTTCGCAAACCACCGCGACGATATCGAGCGCTTCGCGCAGGAGATCCGGGCCCGTGCGATCAAGCCCGAGCTCGAGATCTATTCCGCGGTGATGGTTGAGGAGGCCGCGTATCTGTTGGGGCTGGGGATCTTCGAACCTCCGTACTCGATCAACTTCGTTCTGCACACTCCCACGCAGGGCGGCTCGCGCGGAACGCCGCGCAACCTGCTCGACATGGCCCAGCGGCTTGACGAGCTGCCGGTTGCGCCCAGCGACCTTCGGGTGACCGTTTCGGCGATGGGGGCCACGCAATTGCCGCTCACGACGATCGCCACCGCGATGGGGTTGCACGTTCGGGTCGGGATGGAAGACAACGTCTTCTACAGACGCGGGCAGCTGCTGCATAGCAACGCAGAGCTCGTCGAGCGGGCGGTGCGGATCGCGGCAGAGCTCGAGCGGCGTCCCGCGACGCCTGCCGAGGCACGCGAACTGCTCGGAACGCGTGGTCGCCAGCCCGGCGCGCTCCCCACCCCGGTGGGCCCGGCCGCCAGCGAGCAACTCGCAGCAAGCGCACAGGAGCAACGGTGATGGTCCCGACCGGGGCCCTCCAGCGCGCGACGATCGTCGGCGCCGGGAGAATGGGGGTTGGAATCGCCGAGAGCTTCGTGATCGCCAAGCTCGATGTCACGTTCGCCGACGCGACGCCCGAGCTCAGCCTCGCGGCGCGCGAACGGCTGATCGAGCGGATGCGCGCCCACGCTCGGGCCGGCCTGATCGACGACGCCTCGGCGGCCAGGTCCGAGTCGGTCAAGGCGGCCGACGGGATTGCCAGCGCGATCGACGGTGCCGAGCTGATCATCGAAGCGGTCAGCGAGGATCTCGATGTCAAGCGGGAGGTCCTGTTCGCCTGCGACGATGGCGCATCTGACGACGCGATCATCGCCAGCAATACCTCCTCGCTCGCGATCAACGACCTCGTCCAGTTCGTCGGCCGGCAGGATCGATTCCTGGGTATGCACTGGTTCAACCCGCCTGAATGGACGCCGGGGGTCGAGGTGATTCCGAGCGAGCAGACCGAGCCGGCGGTCGTGACACGGGTCGTAGAGCTGCTCGAGTCGATCGGCAAGCGCCCTTCGACGGTCAGTCCCAGCGTCGGATTCGTCGCCAACCGGCTGCAGATGGCTCTGTTCTGTGAAGCCGCGCGCTGTGTCGAGGAGGGAATCGCATCGCCCGGGCAGATCGACGAGGTCGTCCGTAGCTGCTTCGGCTTCAGGCTGCCGTTCTTTGGACCGTTTCAAATCGCCGACATGGCCGGCCTCGACATCTACGAGGCGGTCGTCCGCCAGCACGAGCAGGCATTCGGCGAGCGGTTCGCTGTCCCGGAGATGCTCTCCCGACTTGTCCGCGAAGGACGGCGCGGCACCACCGGCGGCGGAGGTTTCTACGACTACGGCGACGGCGCCGCCGCCCGGCTCCTGGCCGAGCGCGACCGGCGCTACGCCGCGTTGGCCGAGCTGTTGCACCAAACGCCCCCGATGGAGTTCGACGGCGGGGAGGGCTCCCGATAGTCGACGCCCGCGTCCTCGTCGTCGGCGCGGGTGCGATCGGCGGCGTCACCGCTGCGCTCATACAGGCAAGCGTCAGGCAGGTCGTCGTGCTGGATGCCAACCGGGAGCACGTCGAACGGTTGCGCGACCCGGGCCTGCAGCTCGATCGCTTGGGCGAGCTCAGCGAGGTGAGAATCGACGCGCACACCGACATCGATGAGGTCGACGAACGCTTCGACTTCGCCCTGATCACCCTGAAGGCGACGGCGCTCGAGGTCGCGCTGCCGCCGATCAAGGCGCGCGAGCTCGTCGAGACGTATGTCGCCCTCGGGAACGGTCTGGTGCACGACCGAATCGCGGCCATCGTTGGCCGCGAGCAGCTGATCGTTGGGACCGTCGAGATGGGCGCGACCAACCTCGGTCCCGGCCGCCTGCGCCAGACGACCGACAACCCATTCGTGATCGGAGAGCTGGACGGGGCCCCCAAGACGCGCACTCGCGAGCTCGCCAAGATCCTCGAGCCGGTCGCGGGAGTGCACCTGACCGATAACATCGCCGGCCAGCTGTGGTCGAAGCTGCTCGTCAACACCACCCTGTCAGGGCTCGGGGTGGTCGGAGGTTGTACCTACGGCGAAGTCGCCTCCGACGCGCACGGACGCGAGGCGATCTTCAGCCTGTGGTCCGAGGGACATGGCATCGGCATGGCTCAGGAGCTGACGCTCGAACCCGTCCTCGGGATCGAGGCTGCGGCGCTGGCGAGCCCGAATCTCGCGGTCCGCGAGAAGGCGCTTGAGACCGTGGTCGGCACCGCCGGCGCGACCAAGGCGTCGATGCTTCAAGACGTCGAGCGTGGACTTCCGACGGAGGTCGACGTGATCAACGGTGCGATCGTCGGCCGGGCCGCCGAGCTTGGCGCGAGCGCGCCCTGCAACGCCGCCGTGGTCGCGCTCGTGCACCGCTACGAGCGTGGCGAGGCGCGGCCCTCTCCCAGCCACTTCGCCGAGATCGTCGCGGCGGGCGATGCGGCGGCGATCAATGAATCCGGTACACGAAACCCGAGGTGAATCTGTGCGGTTGATGCGAGCGGCCCTCCCGCAGGGCGACCGAATGCTGGGCTCCTGGGACGGGACGACCGCGGTCGCGACCGTCGCCGGACGTGAGTTCGATGATCTTCCCGAGCTACTGGAGGCATGCGAAGGCGACGCGGGTGCGATCGCCCCCGGCGCGGCGGTCCAGATCAGCGACGAGCAGTTGCTCAGCGTCGCGGCGAACCCGCGGAAGATCGTCTGCATCGGCCTGAACTACCGGCTGCACGCCGAGGAGTCGGGCGCCGCGCTACCCGATGCGCCGATCCTCTTCCCGAAGTGGGCGACGACGCTGACAGGCCCCTACGACGAGATCCCCCTCCCCCCCGAATCCGACCGGGTCGACTGGGAGAGCGAGCTGACCTTCGTCTTCGGCCGGCGCTGCCGCCGCGTGCGGGAAGCCGACGCCGCCGACGTTGTGTTCGGTTACACCGTCGCCAACGACGTGTCGATGCGGGACTACCAGTTCAAGACCACGCAGTGGGCGGCGGGCAAGTGCTGGAACCGTTCGACACCGGTCGGCCCGGCGGTCGTCACCGCCGACGAACTCGGCGGTGTGGAGCCCGACCTCGCGATCACCGGCACCCTTAATGGGGCAGTCGTCCAGAGCAGCCGCACCGACGACCTGATCTTCTCGGTCGCCGCCCTGGTCGAGTACCTGACGACGATCATGACGATGGAGCCGGGCGACCTGGTCCTGACCGGGACCCCCTCAGGCGTCGGGCAGTCATCCAAGCCTCCGCGGTTCCTCGAAAACGGCGATCTGTTCGAGGCCGAGATCGAGGGGATCGGACGGCTCCAGAACCGGTTCGTGACCGAGTGAGCCGCCGTCCGATCGGCTAACCGCCTTGCCGCGATCAGCTGGCGCGCGACTCAGCCGCCGGCGCCCGGGGTGACCCGGTAAGCGCCGCCCGGCTCAGCCGCCGGCGCCCGGGGTGACCCGGTAAGCGCCGCCCGGCTCAGCCGCCGGCGCCCGGGGTGACCCGGTAGGCGTCAAACACGGCGTCGATGTTCCGCAGCCTCGTGATCGCCTGGTCGAGCGTGCGGGCATCCCCCACCTCGACGACGAACTGGTTGCGGATCATCGGATGGGTGACCGTGCAACGCGCCTCGAGGATGTTGATTCCGACCTCGGCGAAGGTCCTGGCCATGTCCTCCAGCAACCGGTGGCGATCCCAGCCCTGGACCTCGATCTCGACCCGAAATGCGGTTTCGGCGTCGCCCTCCCAGACGACCGGCGTGAACCGGTCCGGGTCTTTGCGCAGCACCGCCACGTTGGGGCAGTCCTCGCGGTGGATCGTGATCCCGCGGCCGAGCGAGATGTAGCCGACGATCGGGTCGCCCGGCACCGGACGGCAGCACTTGGCGATGCGCAGCATCACCTCGTCGATTCCGTCGACCGCGATCCCGTACTTGCTCGAGGAGGTCGTCGGCCTCGAACGGCGGCGGGGCGCCAGCAGGTCTTCGGTCGCGGTTGGCTCGGTGTCGGCGCCCTCCCCCTGCTTGAGACGCTGCATCACCTTGTTGACGACGACCTTCGGCGAGATCTTTGCCGCGCCGAGCGCGATGTAGAAGTCCTCTCCCTTGCGGAAGCCCATCTCCCGGATCACGTCGGCCAGCAACGGCGAGGCGACGATCTTCTGGGCCGGGAGGCCCTGCTTGCGGAGGTGATCCTGCAGCAGGTCACGGCCGGCGTGCTCGGTGTCCTTCCGGTTCTCGGCCTTGAACCACGCCTTGATCTTGTTGCGCGCGCGGGTGGTCTTGACCAGCGCCAGCCAGTCCCGCGAGGGGCCACGCTCGCGCTTGGAGGTGAGGACCTCGACGATGTCGCCGGAGCGCAGCTGATATGAGAGCGGCACGATCTTGCCGTTGACCTTTGCGCCGACGCAGCGGTGGCCGACGTCGGTGTGGATCTCGTAGGCGAAGTCGAGTGGGGTCGCGCCCGCGGCGAGCGACTTGACCTCGCCCTTGGGAGTGAACACGAAGACGTCGTCCTCGAACAGGTCGACCTTCAGGGTCTCGACGAACTCGCGCGGGTCGGAGACGTCCTTCTGCCAGTCGACCAGCGAGCGCAGCCACTTGAGCTTGCCCTCCGGATCGTTGAGCGCTGAATCGCCCCCATTGGCGCCCGTAGGCGCGCGCCCGGATTTCGGCTCGTCCTTGTACATCCAGTGCGCGGCGATCCCGAACTCCGCCAGGTCGTGCATCGCGCGAGTGCGGATCTGGATCTCGAGCGGCCTGCCCTCCGGCCCGATCACGGTCGTATGCAGCGACTGGTACATGTTGAACTTGGGCATCGCGATGTAATCCTTGAACCGCCCCGGAAGCGGCTTCCACAACGAATGGATCACGCCGACGGCGCCGTAGCAGTCCTTGACCGAGCCGACGATCACCCGCATCGCCGTCAGGTCGTAGATCTCGTTGAACTCACGGCTCTTCTTGGTCATCTTCGAGTAGATGGAGTAGAAGTGCTTGGCGCGGCCGGAGATCTCCGCTTCGACCCCGATCTCGACCAACTCCTTCTGCAGGTAGCTGCCCGCCTCGGTCACGTATCGTTCGCGATCGTCGCGCTGCTGGGCGACCATCCCCTTCATCTCGTTGTACTTGCGCGGGTGCAGCGTCTGGAACGCGAGGTCCTCGAGCTCCCATTTGATCGCGTGGATACCGAGCCGGTGGGCGATCGGCGCGTAGATGTCGAGCGTCTCGCGCGACTTGTCGATCTGCTTCTGCTTGGGCATCGCGTCGATCGTCCGCATGTTGTGCAGCCGATCGGCGAGCTTGATCAGGATGACCCGAATGTCCGAGGCCATCGCGACCATCATCTTGCGGTAGTTCTCTGCCTGCGCTTCATCTCGCGACTGGAACGTCAGGCCGGTCAGCTTGGTGACGCCATCGACCAGACCGGCGATCTCCTCGCCGAACTCGGCTTCGACGTCCTCGATCGACGCCGAGGTGTCCTCGACCGTGTCGTGCAGAAGCGCGGCACACAGCGTCTCGGTGTCGAGCCGCATCCCGGCGCAGATCTTGGCGACGCTGACCGGATGCACGATGAAGTCCTCGCCGGAGCGCCGGCGCTGGTCGGCATGGTGCTCGCAGGCGTAGATGAAAGCGTGCTCGACCCGCTCGCGGTCGACCGGAACGGCCGTCTGATCGGCGTGCTCCTCGACGATCGCGAACAGGTCCGAGAGCAGCCGCTGTTCGGCTTCCGTCAGCGCCGCGGCCCGGGCCTGTTCGGCCTCGCTCAAGCGGGGTCCTCGATCGGATTTGACCGCAGGAGCGCTGCCTGCCTTGACGCGCCCGGCAGACGCGCGGCTGGCCTTCAAACGCTCATTCTCGGTTTTGCTCTGCTCAGGAATCGCTGGCCGTCCTCATACGCTCTGGTGTAGGCCCGGTACGCCTCCGAGCGCTCCAGCTGGGTTGGCTGGGCGCCGGCAAGCGCAAGGGCCGGCAGATCCCTGTCGAGGCTGACGAGCTCCAGCTCCGTAAAGACTCTCAGCAACCGCCCCGCCAGCCTGGCGGACCTGGCGTGCTTGCCGTCGCCACGGAGCAGGTGCTCGAGCTCCTCGCCAGCCACCCTCTGCCGCTCCCTAAGGCTCCGGTAGAGGGCTACGAGCGAAGCCCGGAGTCCGTACTCCTGCTCGTGCATCTGCTGAGCAAAGCGTAGCTCAGCGTCGCCCCACGAGAAATGGGTGTACCCGTAGCCGTACCGGGTCAGCGCGTCTGCGGCTGGGTCGGCCGGCGGATCGAGCACCACCACGTGGTCGAAGCGGTCGAGCAGTCCGGGCGCCTCGGACAGCGCAGCGTGGCTGATCAGCGCGAACGCACCGGCGCGGTCACGTAGGCCGCTCAGGCGACGTGGCACGTCCGCGCAGACGGCGAGCACGCCGTCTTCGTCGGAGGCTGAGATCGCGTCGGCCAGGACCGCCAGCGGGCTCTCGCCCCGCCTGTCAAGGAGGACGCGTTGCTGATCGCCGCCGGCACCGAAGGCCGGCGGCGATCTGACACCTCCTGGGGGCTCGCCCGTGGCGGCCGCATCGCTGCCACCCTCCCCCCTGGGAAGCGCTCGTTCGAGCTCGGTCACAACCGCGGTCAGGTAGTCATCGGGCTCCCCGAGCACGGTGATCGCCGCCGGTGCGCAGGCCGACGCATGACGCAGCACCAGGCGCGGCTCGATCGCCCCGTTCCAGACGTTGCGCTCGAGCCTGAAGCTCGCATCGAGCGACTCGTCGCCGGCTCCCGGCACTCGCCCTCCGCAGCCAAATGAGACTGCGTTCGCCCTCGCGCCTCCGGAGCTGACCGTGAACCTGGCGTGCTTGCCCTCCCCCATCGTCCGGATGTCACCGAACCGAGCGCCCGGGACCAGCAGATTGGCGGCTGGATTGGCGCTGCCGCACGGTTCCAGCGCCAACAGCTCCTCGGCCAGGCCCAGCGTCAGCTCCGAACCCGAGACGACGGCGTCGACGCGCTCGACCGCCTGCAGGAGTTCGGGTGTCAGGACCTCCTCGGCGTGCCGTTCGATCGCCTCCCGGACGGCGTCGATCTTCTCGGGTAGGACGCTGAGCCCGGCCGCCGCCCGATGCCCCCCGTAGCGGAGCAGATACCCGCCGGCGCTGTCAAGCGCGGCCAGCAGGTCGAAGCCTGGAATGCTGCGGCCCGAGCCCTGGGCGGGCAGAGTCGGATCGGTACCGTCGAGCGCGATCAGCACCGCCGGACGGTGGTAGCGCTCCACGACCCGGGAGGCGACGATCCCGATCACGCCGGCGTGCCAGCCCTCCCCGGCGAGCACGTAGGCGCTCCGCTCCCCCATCGCCGCGACGAGCGCATCGGCCTCCCACCCGATCCGCTGCTCGACAGCCCGGCGTTCGGCGTTGACGACATCGAGCTCGTCAGCGATCTCCTGGGCGCGCCGGGGATCGTCGGTCAGAAGCAACTCCAGCGCCGCATCCGCGCGCCGCATCCGGCCGGCGGCGTTGATCCGCGGCGCCAGCCGGAAGCCGAGAGAGCTTGCGTCGAGCCCGCTCGGGTCGCAGCGCGAGACCGCCAACAGCGCTCGCAGGCCTGGTCGCGCGGTGCCGCCCAACTGTGCGAGCCCGTCTCGCACCAAGCGACGGTTCTCCCCCCGCAGCGGCATCAGATCGGCGACCGTGGCCAAAGCCACCAGCTCAAGGTCCTCTTCCGCAGTTGCCGCACCGAGTGCCTCGGCGAGCTTGTGGGCGACCGCGGTCCCGCACAGGTCGGGCTCGGGGTAGCCCCCGATGGCGGGGTGGATGATCGCGCAGTCGGGAAGCTGACCATCGCGGCGCGGCGAGTGGTGATCCGTGACCACCACATCGATCCCGGCGGCGCGTGCGGCCGCGACCTCGTCGACCGCGGTGATCCCGCAGTCGACGGTGATCAGCAGATCGGTCCCGCGTCGCGCGAGGCGCTCGACGGTCGTCGCCGACAGGCCGTAGCCGTCGTCGCTGCGGCTCGGCAGGTACCACCCCGGCTCGGCTCGCAGCGACCGCAGCGCCCTGACCAGCACCGCGGTGGAGCAGACGCCGTCGACGTCGTAGTCGCCGTGCACGACGATCCGCCCCCCGGAATCCACGTGGCGGCGGACCAGCTCCACGGCGGACGCCATCCCGGCGAAGGCCAGGGGATCGTGGCGAACGCTCGGGGTGAGCAGCTCGCGGACGTCGTCGGGATCTCGAAAGCCGCGGCGGACGAGGATCTGGGAGAGGACGTGGCTGATCCCCAGCTCGTGCTCGAGCGCGAGTGCAGCGGAGAGGTCGTAGGGGGCCAGCTCGATCCGACGGCGCGTCTGGTGGGCCGGGGGCGCCGCGGGGGCGTCAGATCTCGACGCGGTCGAGGGGATCTCGTCGAGCAGAGCCGCGTCAGCCATCGCGCCAGAGTAGGCGCCGCCGCCGACAGAACCCGGGTCAGGTCACCGGCCTGCCGCCTAGCACCGACCTCCGGCCTAGCACCGACCCGCCACTTACGGACGGTCGTGGTTCGCCCCACGTTGACCGCCCGCGCATGACCGCCCGCCCGCGTGACCGCCCGCCCGCGTGACCGCGCCGCCCGCGTGCTGGCGCCGGCAAAACCACTCACACGCGGCGTCGCCAACCTCAGTGCGAGTGCTTTTCCACGCTATTTGAGGCAAATCGCTCTCGCCGGGCCTCGGCCACACGCCGCGTGAGTGCTTTTCCACGCCATTGAGGCGACCGCTCTCGCCAGGCCCGCGCCACACGCCCGTGAGTGCTTTTCCGCGACTCCGTCGACAGTCGCACGACGTCACGACCCCGGCGCGGTCACGACCCCGGGCGGTCACGACCCCGGGCGGTCACGACCCCGGGCGGTCACAAACCCAGGGCGGTCACAACCCCCGGGCGGTCACGCGGACGCGATCCGTCAGGTGAGCTCGATGCCGCCCGAGGCGCCGGCGCGCTCGCGCCTGACGCCCTCCAGGTAGACAAGCCCGATCCCGATCACGGCTCCCGGGATCCCCTCGAGCGCGGTCACGATCGTTGTGTCGTTACGGCCCGGGATCACGAAGCCATGGATGATCAGCCCGAACAGGGCCGATCCGAGGATCGCGCCGACAAACGCGCCAACGATCCCGCCCCAATAGCGGTCGGGCAGCCAGATCGTGAAGTGCCAGATGGCTAGGCCCATCATCACCCAAGCGAGCAGTCCCATTACCGTCTCCCGTGCCGTCGGCGGCTGCGCTTGGATTTGGACGCCCCGGTACCGCGCGGCGCGTCGATCGGAGCGACCCCGTCGTTCTCAGCGACATCCGGGGCGCGCTCAACCTCCGCGCCGTTGTCGGTGCCGTGCTCGCTGGGAGCGCCATTCTCGGGTCCGGGCTCGGGCGCGGCGGCGGTCTCGGGCCGGGCCTCGGACGCGTCGGCTCGGCGCGGGCACCGACGGCGCTGGCTTAGGCCGCGACTCCGTCGGAGCAGCCTCTGTCCTCGGCGACGAGGCCCTCGGCGCGCGTCGGGTCGCGGTCGCCGTCGCCGCGCTGGCACGCTGACGCTCCTCCTCCAGACCCAGCTCCTTCTTCATCTGCTCGAACTCGGCGGCGGACACCTCGTCGCCCTGCGGCGCAGTCAGTCGGCCGGTCCGGCGGACCTTGCTCGGCACGGGGTCGATGTCGCCGCCCTCCGCGTAAGCCGGCACATACCCGAGGTCGTCGATGATGTGCTTGCGGCGCAGGCGGTAGGAGTGCTCGCGTTCCTTCCAGTGCGTCAGCACCGGTGAGGCGATGAAGATCGACGAGTAGGCGCCGGAGGCGACGCCGATCAGCAGCGCGAACGCGAAGTCCTTCAGCGTCGCTCCGCCGAACAGCAGCAGCGCGATGATCGGCAAAAGCGTGCACGTGGTCGTCGCCAGGGACCGGGTCAGCACCTCTGACATCGAGCGGTTGACGATCTGCGAGAAGGCAGCTCTCGGCATTCGCGGAATGTTCTCGCGCACTCGGTCGAACACGATGATCGTGTCGTATAGGGAGTAGCCCAAGATGGTCAAAAGCGCCGCGACGGTATCGGTGCTCACCACCCTTCCCGTCAGCGCATAGACGCCGCTGGTTATCAGCAGGTCGTGCGCTAGTGCGATCAGCACTGGTACGGCGAACTTCCAATCGAAGCGAAGCGCCACATATAGCGAGATCACGATCAGCGAGGCGATGATCGCTATCACCGCGCTGTTGGCCACGGTCGACCCGAAAGTCGGGCCGACGCTCGTGCTGTTGAAGTCCTGGTTGCCGTTGACGTTGGTCCGGATCCCGAAATGCTTGTCGAGCTGGTCGCGAACCCTCGTGTACTGGGGCGCGTTCAGGTACTTCGAGGCGATCTGGAAGCCATTGGGCCCGACGTCATGGCCGGACACGCGCTGCACGGTCGCGTTGCCCGCGCCGACGACCGTCAGCGCGGAGCGGACCTGGGCGATGGTCGCGGGTCGCTTCAGACCAACGGAGATCTGCGTTCCCGAGGTGAAGTCGATCCCCAGGTTCAGCCCCTTGCCGCCGACCGCCAGGGCGCCGATCAAAAGGATCACCCCTGACAACGTGAAGAAGTACTTGCTCTTCCCCATGAAGTCGAACGTCCAGCCACGCCTCTTGCCACCCGCGCCAAGCGCCGATGGCCGCGAGATCACCCGCGAGTTCCCCATCGTCATCAGGATCGCCTGCGTTGCCATCACGGCGGTGAACAGCGACACGAACGTGCCGATGCCCAGCGTGAACGCAAAGCCCTTGACGTCCGCGGTCGCCAGCACGAACAGGATGAACGCGGTCATGATCGTGACGACGTTGGCGTCGATGATCGCGGTCAGACCCTTGCGGTAGCCGATCGCGATGCCCTGCCGGATCGATCTGCCGGCGCGGATCTCTTCCTTGACGCGTTCGAAGATGACGATGTTGGCGTCGGCCGCGACGCCGATCGTCAGGATCAGGCCGGCGATCCCGGCGAGCGTCATCGTGATCGGGATCAGCTTGATCAGCGCGTAGAAGTAGATCCCGTACACCAACAGCCCGGCGACCGCGATCAAGCCGAGCAGCCGGTAGAACGCGAGCAGGAACAGCACCACCACCAAGATCCCGACGAGACCCGCGATCAGCCCCTGATGCAGCGCCTGCTGTCCGAGCGTCGCCGACACCTGGCTCTCGGAGATCCGCACCAGGTTGATCGGCAGCGCCCCGAGTCGCAGCTCGGTCGCGAGATTCTGCGCCGTGTTGATCGTGAACCCGCCGGTGATCTCGGCGCCGTTGCCGCCGGTGATCCCGTCGGGGTACTGCTTGAAATCGATCGACGGGACCGTCACCAGCTGCTTATCGAGCGCAACCGCGAAATGCTGTTGCAGATTCTGGTTCCCGATGCTCAGCAGCGAGCCGCGGTTGGCGATCTGCGCGGTGACGTTCTGGAACTTGTTTCCGCCCTGGCCGGTGAAGCCGAACGACACGTCCGGCGCCCCGCCCTGGTCGGTGCTCTGGACCGGATCGGTGATCTCGTTGCCGAACAACGCGACGTTGTCCCGCAGCACGTAGTAGCCCGCGTCCGGGGAGCCGTACTGTCGGCCAATTGAGTTGAAGTTCGCAGGTGACGCCTGCAGGACGACCGTGCCCTGCTCGACGATCAGCATCTCCGCACCGGCACGCTCGACCGGCGAGAGGCCCTGCTCTGCCTGCTGGCGGGCCTGCGCCGGCGGGGTTCCGCTCGGCACCTGGACCGGCGGCGTCAGCAGGCAGTGGTTGTTCAGGTCGGGCTTCTTGCCGGCGGCGGACGCGGCCGCAGCGCAGGCCTTGCTCCCGGGTGCGCCGAATAGGTAGACGAGGCTCCCCTTCTGCGCATTGTTGTGGTTCGGCGAGTACGGCTGCTGCGACGCGAGCTTGACGGCGTCGTAGAAGTTCATCGCGCCGGCGGCCGCGCTGTCGGAACCGGGCGCAACGGCTCCGTTGGCTCCGGTGCTGATCGCCGTCGCGCCTGTGTCACCGGCCGGAAGCAGGGTGGCGACCGGCTGTGCCTTGCCGCCTCCGCTCGGAGTGACCAGGGCGTTCTTCTCCCAGTCGTAGAACGCGAGCCGGGCCGTCGTCCCCACCTGTTGCTCAGCCTGCTGGATGTTCGTCGCGTTCGGGAGCTGGACGTCGATCTCGTTACTGCCCTCTGTCTGGATCGACGGTTCGGCGACGCCGAGCTGGTCGACGCGGTTTCGCATCACGTCGACGGCGCGCGCCAGCGACTGTGAGTTGACGCCCGATTGGGCGGTCGCCTCGCCCTTGTAGACGAGCTCCACTCCGCCCTTCAGGTCGAGCCCCAGAAGGGTCGGCTTGGCCAGAATCACGACCGCGGAGGCCGCGATCAGACCCAGGACGAGTAACAGAACGAAACCGTGGCGCTTACGGTCGGACATCGTGGTGGCTGATGCTAGTGGGTTTGTGCTAAACGGCCGTCAGGGTAATGTGAAGCACGGTTAGTGGCGGTTGTTGCTTGGAGTCAGGACGACCAGCACGCCGCCCTCCTCGTCGTCATAGGCGGGGAAGATGTCGGCGACCGCGGTGGTTCGCTCGGCGCCGGCCTGCAGCTCGACCGGCTTGCCGCTGACGCGGACCTCCCACTCGAGCGCGGTGGCGATGTGATCGACGCCGTCCTCGAAGTTCAGCGACAGCGCTTCCTGCAGCGGTTGACCGATCGCCGACTCGGTCCGAAGCCCGGTCAGCTCGAACGAGCCACGGCCGCAGTCGACCACTCGGCCCTCGCCGTCGCACGCGAAGAACGCCGCGTTCGGCGCCGGGTAGTAGTCGTCGAGCAGCTCGAACAGGTACGCGAACCCGCACTTCTCGCAGCCGCGTGCCTCCCGCCGGAAGCCGGCGTTGCGATCGAGCCCCATCGAGCGGTTACCGCAGTGGGGACAGATGAAGTAGTGCTCGTGCGACATTTGATGCGCCCGCCGGGAGGATAGCCTGGGGAATCGAAGAGAATCGTGAGTCTCGACCGGCGAGGCCGACGCTCAGATCAGCGTCAGCGGACGCGGCGGCTCGAGCCCGAGGTGTTCGAACGCGCGTCTAGTGGCGGCGCGGCCTCGGGTGGTCCGCTCGATCAGGCCGCATTGCAGCAGGTAGGGCTCGTAGACGTCCTCGATCGTGTCCTGCTCCTCCCCGACCGACGCGGACAGCGTCGAGAGCCCGACCGGGCCGCCGGCGAACTTATCGCAGATGGTGCGCAGGATCTCACGATCGAGTCGGTCGAGCCCGAGGTGGTCGACCTCGAGCAGGTCGAGCGCGGACGCCGCGATCTCAGCGGTGACAACCCCCGCCCCGCGAACCTCGGCGAAGTCACGGACGCGCTTGAGCAGCCGATTGGCGACCCGCGGGGTGCCGCGGCTGCGGTGTGCGACAGCGATCGCGCCGTCGTCCTCGATCGCGACGCCGAGCAGACGCGCCGATCGGCGGACGATCCGCGCGAGCTCCAGCGGCGCGTAGTGCTCGAGCCGATGCTGAATCCCGAAGCGGTCCCGCAGCGGCGTCGTCAACAGGCCGGTGCGGGTGGTCGCGCCGACCAGCGTGAACGGGGGCAGGTCGATCGTGACGACCCGGGCACCCGCGCCCTGGCCGACGGTGATCGGCAGACAGCCGTCCTCCATCGCCGGATAGAAGGTCTCCTCGAGCGCGCGCGGGAGCCGGTGGATCTCGTCGACGAAGAAAACCGACCGTGGCTCGAGCGCGGTCAGGAAGGCGGCGACGTCGCCCTTGCGCTCCAGCGCCGGGCCGGCGGTCTGGACGAACGGGACCTCGAGCTCGGCGGCGACGATCTGCGCCAGCGAGGTCTTGCCGAGGCCGGGAGGGCCGGCGAAGAGGACGTGGTCGAGCGCCTCCTCGCGCCCCGCGGCCGCCGCGATCGAAACGGCCAGCTGATCCTTGAGCGGCTCCTGGCCGACGAAATCCTCGAGTCGGCGGGGGCGCAGCGAGCGGTCGAGATCGTCCTCGGGTAGCTGCTCGGCGCTGAGGATCGTCATCGCCGAGCGGACCTCAGAGCGGCGGAGATCAGCTCTTCGGGCTCGTCGCCATCGACGCCATCGAGCAGCTCTTCGACCTCGTTGGCGCTGTACCCGAGTCCAATCAGGCCATCACGGGCGATCACCTTCGGATCGTCGGAGCGGCTCACCCGGATCGCCTGTTCCGGCGCCGTCACGCCGACCTTCTCGCGCAACTCGACGATGATCCGCTCGGCGGTGCGCTTGCCGATGCCTTTGACCGCCTGAAGGCGCGCGGTGTCGCCCGCCGCGAGGGTGGCGAGCAGCTCGCGCGTCGAGCCGCCCGAGAGCACATCGAGCGCCACCTTCGGCCCGACCGACTGAACCCCGAGCAGCATCAGGAACAGGTCACGCTCCTCCTCGGTGGCGAAGCCATAGAGGTGCAGTGCGTCGTCGCGCATGATCAGGTGGCAGTGCAGGGTCACCGGATTGCCGACAGCCGGCACCTGCCGGAGCGTCTCGGCAGAGACCGCGAGACGGTAGCCAACGCCGCCACAGTCGACGATCACGTGGTCGTGCCGGCGCACGGCCACCACGCCCGAGACCAGCGCGATCACGCCGTCGCCGCCCGAACGGCACTCATCAGCGGCGCGCGGTTGACATCGCAAACGGCGACAGCGAGCGCGTCGGCCGCGTGGTTCGGCGGGAGCACCTCGTCCAGCCCCAGCAGGCGCACGACCATCCGCCCGACCTGATCCTTACCGGCGCGGCCGTTCCCGCAGACGGCCGACTTGACCTGCTGGGGCGTGTACGAGCGAGCCGGGACGCCGCGCTGTCCGGCCGCCAGCAGCATCACCCCCCGGGCCTGTCCGACCGCGAACGCGGTTCGCACGTTGGCGCCGAAATACAGTTCCTCGAGCGCGACAGCGTCGACCCGGTGGCGTTCGATCAGCTCTCCGATCCCCGCGTGGATATCGGCCAGACGGCGCTCCAGCGCGACCCGGGGCGGAGTTTCGATCACGCCGGCCGCGAGTGCTCGCAGCTGTGAGCGCTGGCTGGACACGACGCCGAAGCCGGTGCTGGCGGTGCCGGGGTCGATTCCAAGGACGATCATCGTGTTGTGATTCTGCGTCAGCGCTCGGACGCCTCCCCGGCGCCCGACGAGGCCGGCGGGACCGGTTCTCAACGAGGCTCAGTCGCCGATGCAGGCGGGCTTCGGACCGGCGCCGTACACCTGGTACACGCTCCAGTCGCCCCAACGCCCGAGGTAGTGACGGTACCTGAGTCCTGGCCCGAACGGGTTCATCTTGCCGTCGTACAACGTGTACCGCGTGAGGAACACGACGCCCGGCGTCCGCAGCGCTCGGACGCGGGGCATGGGGACGCCCAGCTCCCATGCCAGCTGTGGCCTGAAGGAGTTGTTGATATCGACGTAGCTGAACTTGCACGGCAGCAGCCCCTCGGTCCCGCCAAGCGCTCTGATCGCGACCCGGAGCTCGTGCATCTGCGCGCGCTCGATCTGGACCTGTGTCTTCTGGATCCGGGCGAACGCGAGCCGACTCGAGATGAACGGGTAGGAGGCAACGCCAAGCACCAGGGCGACGCCGACGGCAACGATCGGGCCGCCGCGGCGAGCCGCGGCCGCCGTGTCCGTGACGCGGGGACCGCCGAGCACCTTTCCGGCGAAGCGGCCGGCAAACACCATGATCTCAACGAACCCGAGACCCGAGAGCACGCAGGCGGTCGCCGTGGCCGGGTAGAAGAAGCGCTGGAGTCCCGGAAAGCCCGCGGCCGTCTCGACGATCACGATCAGCCACCAGGCGACCGTCAATGCCACCAGCGACAGCGCCAGGCTGTCGCGGCTCCGGCGCAGCGCGACGCGGTCGCGGGCTCTCCAGACAGCCAGGTTCGCGCGCTGACGCGATAGCACTATCACCGACGCGACCGCCGCGAACACCAGCGTCGGCAGCGATTGCAGGTGGTACGAACGTAAGAGCAGCGCGCGCAGCCAGTGCGGACCGAGCTCGCCGTTGAACTCGTGTGCGTTTTGTGCCGCTGTAAACGGGTGTCCGGTGCTCAGCGCCGTCGGCAGGAACCACGCGACGGGCTGCGCGACCAGACAGATCACCACCCAGACGCGCAGCCGCGGGTGCGTGAACCACAGCCAGACGCCGTAGGCGAAGAGGAACAGCCACGCCTCCGGGCGCATCAGACCCTCGGCCGCGACGAGCGTGTACGCGAGCAGGTGGCGGCGCCTGAGGATCGCGTCGACCGCCCACAGCCAGGCGGCGATCATGCTGGGCTCGACGGTTCCCCGGAAGAAGTTGTGCGGCCAGTTCCCGTCGATATTCGGCGCCGTCATGATCAGCCCGAGACAGCCGACGACGCCGGCGACCCATCCAGACCAACGGGGCAGCCCGGCTCGATCGGTCAGCTCGAGCGAAAGCCGAAAGACCCCGGCGAGGCCAAGGATCCCGCCGGCGCGGGCGGTGATCATCCAGAGCGTCGGCGCCGCCTGGCCGAACAGCCCGTAGAAGCTGGTGAACACGACCGGCAGTGGCTTCCACGAGGGTCCACCCCGGATCAGGAAGCCTCCGGTCTGTGGGTGGCTGGCCGACCAGCCCCAGTTGATCCACGACTGGACGTCGAACCCGGGGACCGGGGTCCAGATCGCGCAGCTCAACGCCCCCAGTAACAGCGACGCGAGCGACCAGAAGGCGAGTGGATGCTCGCGCGCCCACGCGCCAACGGCGATGAGCCTGGGGCGCGCGCCGAGCCCCTGCCCCTCTCTCAGGGGGTCGAGAACCGACATCTGAACAGGGTTGCGATCACCCGCAGGCCGTCGTATGCCGTCAGCTTCTTACCCTCGTCGCTGGTTCTCGCCCGGTAGTGGACGGGGACCTCGAAGATTCGCTCGTGATGCTGGACGAGCCGCGCGGCGATCTCGGGCTCGATCGCGAACCCGGTCGAGCGCAGCGGCAGGCTCTTGAAGAGCTCGGTCCGAATCACCTTCTGGCAGGTCATGATGTCGCGCAGGTAGACGTTGAAGAGGACGTTGCAGACGAACGTCACTCCCCTATTACCCAGCACGAACAGCAACGAGTGGCTCGTGTACCCGTCGAAGGCGCGCACGCCGAAGCAGGCGTTCGCGCGACCCTCGAGCAGCGGCGGCAGCAGCAGGGCCAGATCGGCGGCTTCGTATTCGAGGTCGGCATCGAAGATCGCCGAGAACTCCCCCTCGGCGTGCTCCAGAGCGGTCCGAACCGCGGCGCCCTTGCCTTGATTGTGCTCGTGCTCGAACAGCCGGACGCGGCCCTCCCAGTCGCCCGAGCGCAGGATCTCGCGGGTCCCATCGGTCGAACCGTCGTCGACAACGAGCAGCTCGAAGTCCGTCGGCAGAGTGGTCGCGAGAACCTCGGCGATCGCCCGTTCGACGCGCTCGCACTCGTTGTAAACCGGCATCAGGATCGAAAGCATCAGCGCACTCCCTTGCTTATCGCCCTTGACTAAATCCGGGATACGGTCCTTGCTAACGCGGCGTTACGAAGACGCCGAAGCGCCGGCCGGCCCCAGTACCACGCCGCCGGCGATCCGAGCCGGTGCCCAGCTCGCCGTCAGGAGACCTTGAGCAGGTCGACGATGAAGACCAGCGTCGCGTTCGTCGGGATCGTCGGCGGCTGACCGGCTTGCCCCGTACGCAAGTCTGACGGCGGGATGATCAGCTCGCGCCGACCGCCGACCTTCATTCCCGCGAGGCCCTTGATCCCAGCCCTTGATCACAGCACCCTTGCCGATCGCAAAGGGCACGAAATCGCCGTGCCGGGCGTGTCCTTCCAGGATGCGTCGAAGACCTTGCCGTTGTTGAAGAGCTCGCCAACGTAGTTGACGTCAGCTCGTCGCCCTTCTTGGCGGTCGCGCCTGTGCCGTGATCAAGTCCTTGATGATCGAGCTTCTTCGGCGGCGCGACCAGCTCGGCTGCTTGATCGCCGGCTCCTTGGAGAGCGGCCCGCTGGTCGGCGTCTTGGTCGCCGTGGTGGCCGCGTCGGAGTCGTCGGTTCGTCGGCGTCGTGGCCGGGGCGACGTTGTCGTCGGTCTGCCCACCACCCGGGGCGAGAACGACGCCCGGGGCCTTGCGCTGCCCCACACGCCGCCAGACCGCAAGCGCTACCGCTGCGGCCGCGATGGCCGTCGTGACTGCTTTCAAGTTCATCGCGGTGCGAGAGTAGCGGGCGTCGATCGATCACGCGGCGCCGTCAGCCCGCGATTCGCTCCAGAACCTCGGCGTCGACGTCGTAATTGGCATGCACAGCCCCGACGTCATCGGACTCCTCGAGCGCGTCTATGAGTTTCATAAGTTTGGCCGCATCGTCCTCGACAGTGGCACTCGTGACTTCGGCCGCTGTGTCACGTCGGCGCTCTCGATCTCGATCCCGGCGCTGCGTCGAGGGCGTCCCTGACCATCGTCAGGTCGCCGGGCGCGGTGATGATCTCGTAGACGTCGTCGTCGCGCCGATGTCCTCGCGCCCGCGTCGATCGCCACGATCAGGTCGTCCTCCCCGTAGCGCTCACCGTCGACCACGATCACGCCCTGCTTGTCGAACAGGTACGCGACCGAGCCCGGCTCGCCGAGGTTGAGCCGCCGTGCTTGCCGACGATGTGGCGCACGTCGGCGGCGGTGCGGTTGCGGTTGTCGGTCAGCGCTTCGATCAGCATCGCGACGCCGCCCGGGCCGTAGCCCTCGTACATCACGGTCTCCAAGCTCTCGGCGTCGACACCGGCGCCGGTGCCCTTCTGGATCGCGCGCTCGATGTTGTCCTTCGGCATCGAGGCGTCGCGCGCCTTCTGGATCGCGAGGGCGAGCCCGGCGTTGCCCTCGGATCGCCGCCCCCCTCCTTGCGCCGCGACCGTGATCGCGCGGGCGAGCTTGGTGAAGTGCTGACCACGGCGCGCGTCGACGACCGCCTTCTTGTGCTTGATCGAAGCCCATTTGGAATGCCCTGACATGGACAGTCTAAGATGTTCGGAGCGACTCCGGTTGCGTCGCCACTACCGACTACAGACTCCGCAGAGGGGTACGATCCGGCCCGATGAACCCCGGCATCTTCAAGGCCTACGACATCCGCGGGATCCATGGCGAGCGACCTCGACGCCGAGCGGCGCCGCCGATCGGTCGCGCCTTTGCGCGGGTGATCGGGGAGATGGAGGACAAGCCCACCGCGGAGCTCCGGCTCGGCCTCGGCCGGGACATGCGACTCACGGCGCCCGAGATGGCGGCCGCCTACGCGAGCGGGATGGCCGCCGAGGGCGCGCACGTGCTCGACGCCGGGCAGGTCGGAACGGAGATGCTCTATTTCCTCGTCGGCTCGCGCGACCTCGACGGCGGGCTGATGTGCACCGCCTCGCACAACCCCAAGGCGTACACCGGGCGCCAAGCTGGTCAGACGCGGCGCGATGCCCTGTCCGGCGACGAGGGCATCGGCGACGTGCAGCGGCTCGTCGTCGAGCATGGGTGCCTCGAACCGACGAGCCCGCGGCCGGCGGCAGCGTCGAGCAGGTCGAGATCTACGACGATTTCCAGAAGCGGGCCATCGAGTTCATCGACCCCTCGCACGATCGGCCGCTGAAGGTCGTCGTCGATGGCGGCAACGGCATGGCCGGGCCGATGGTCGGGCCGCTGCTCGAGCGCTCGGACTGGAGCTGAGCGAGGCCTACTGGACGCCGAACGGCGACTTCCCCGACCACGAGCCGAACCCGCTGCTGCCGGAGAACCGCGAGTTCATCATGTCCGAGGTGGTGCGCCAGGGCGCCGACCTCGGGATCGCCTGGGACGGCGACGCGCGACCGCTGCTTCTTCATCGACGACACCGGCCGCTTCGTCGACGGCGACTTCCTGACGGCGATCCTCGCCGAGCTCGATGCTGCGCAAGAACCCCAGCGAGACGATCCTCTATGACGTCCGCGCGAGCCGGGCCGTCGCCGACATCGTGCAGGCCGGCGGCGGCCCAGCTCTGATCAACCGCGTCGGCCACGCCTTCTTCAAGGCGCGGATGCGCGAGGAGGGCGGATCTTCGGCGGCGAGGTCTCCGGCCATTACTACTTCCGGGACTTCTACTGCGCCGATTCCGGCACGATTCCGGCACTGCTGATCCTCGAGGAGCTCTCTGCCAGCGGCAAGCGGATGTCGGAGTTGCTCGCTGCGCTTGCGCGAGCAAGCTACTTCATCTCCGGAGAGATCAACTCAAGGTCACCGACGCCCCGGCCAAGATCGAGGAGATCGCCGAGCGCTACGCCGACGCTCGCCAGAGTCGCCTCGACGGGATCTCGATCGATTACGACGACTGGCACTTCAACGTGCGCGCGTCGAACACCGAGCCGCTGCTGCGCCTCTGCCTCGAGTCGCTGCGCTCGCCCGAGGACATGGAGGCCAGGCGCGACGAGGTGCTCGCGGCTGATCCGCGAGTGAGCCGGCCCGAGCGAGCCAGCGGGAGCACTCGCGCTCGCAGCGGGTGTCGGAATCCATGGCTGTCGCTGCCGACGCCGTTCGCGGTCGGACGGATCAATCTGTATCTGCTCGACCGGCGAGCCGCTGACGCTGATCGATACCGGGCCGAACTCGGGATCGTCGCTCGACGACCTCGAGCAGGCCTTGGCGGGACGCGGATTCGCGATCGAGGACCTCGGGCTGATCGTGCTGACGCACCAGCACATGGACCACGTCGGGCTGCTCGAGATCCTGCCTCGCCGATCCGGCGCCGAGGTCGCGGCGTTCGCGCCGCTCCAGCACGTGGCTGCCGGACTACGAGGCGAGCGCGACCGGGGACGACGAGTACGCCCAGGCGATGATGCGCCGGCACGGAGTTCCCGAGGACCTGGTCGCGGTGCTCGGCGTCGTCGCCGCCGCGTTCCGGACGTTCGGCTCGAGCGGGGCCGTCACGCGCCCCCTGCGGGACGGCGACCGGCTAGAGCTTCGCGACCACAGCTTCGACGTCTTCCACCGTCCCGGCCACAGCCCCTCCGACATGGTGTTCTGGGAGCGCGACTCGCGAATCCTGATTGGCGGCGACCACCTGCTCGCGCACATCTCCTCCAACCCCGTCGTGCACCGGCCGCTGAACGGCGAGACCGACGGCCCGCGACCGACGCCGCTGATCGACTACATCGCGTTCGCTGCGGGCGACAGCGCGAGCTGCCCGGCCGAGATCGTGCTCGGCGGCCACGGGGAGCCGTGTCGAACCATGGCGAGCTGATCGAGGAGCGCCTGACGGCTGCACGAGCGCCGAGCCGGCAAGATCCTGCGGATGCTCGAGCGGGAGCCGCTGACGGCACACGCAGGTCGCGCTGCGAGATGTGGGGCGACATCGCGGTCACGCAGGCGTTCCTGACCCTGTCCGAGGTGCTCGGTCACCTCGACCTGCTGCTGTCCGAGGGCCGGCACGGAGTTGGACGACGGCGTAGTCAGTCGGTTTGAGGCGACCTGAGGCCGGTCAGCCGGCGGCCGCGTCCCGTGACTGCAGCGCCGACACGGTCGCGACCGAGCATTCGTAGGCGCCGCCCGGGATCCCGACGCTCATCGTGGTCGGTGTCATCGGGGGCGACGACCCGCAGCGCATCGGCGGTGTCGCAACCGGTGGTGCCGCCGCTGGAACCCTGATCGGTGGCGATCACCCGGAAGCTCGCCCACTCCCCGGGCGCAGCGCGATCACCGAGGCGGGCGTGGACCGACGACGTCCCTGGTGACTCGCCTGGATCTGCGTCGGGAGCCGCCGACCGCTCGAGCGCCGAGGAACTCGACGCCCGGCCAGCCGTAGGTGTGGCAGGTCGTGGTCCCGCGGTTGCTGCAGCGCGAAGCCGAGCACGACCCTGCCGGCTGCCCCGTTCTGCCCGAGGTAAGACGGCGTCGAGGTCCGCGGCGGTGCAGGCTCGACCAGCGGTTGCCACGGGCGTCGGGGTCGCCGCGGTCGCGCGTCGGCGATCTGCGTGAGCGGCAGTGCGGTGATCTGGGCCGTGGCGGTACGCGCCCCGGCGGTGGGCAACGAGGCTCGAGTCGCGCGTCGTCGATCGATTCGAGCGAGCCGCCACAGGCAGCAAGCATCGTGATTGTGGCGATCGCCACAACGGGCGACGCCAGGGCCCGTCCCCGATCATCGCTAGTCCGCTCAGCATCTCTACAGACGCGCGGCGCGCGATCTATCTCACGTTGTGAAAATCGCTCACTGGGATGGCGCGCGCCGGTCGATCAGCTCGAGCAGCAGCCGGTGGACCCGGTCCTCGCCCGCCAGCTCCGGGTGGAACGAGAGCGCGAGCACGTTGCCCTGGCGAACCGCAACCGGGTGGCCGTCGACCTCGGCGAGCACCTCGACCGCTGGACCGCGCTCGGCGATCCATGGAGCGCGGATGAACATCGCGTGGATCGGGCCGCCACCGACACCATCGATTCCGTCGAGCTCGAGTTCGGTCTCGAACGAGTGCAACTGACGACCGAACGCGTTGCGCAGGGCCAGCACGTCGAGGATCCCGAGGTGGACGCGGTCGAGGATGATCATGCCGGCGCAGGTACCGAGGATCGGAACCCCGGCTCCGGCGAGCTCGCGCAGCGGCGCGGCGAGTTGCTCGCGTTCGATGCCCTTCGTGATCACGGTCGACTCGCCGCCGGGCAGGAT
The DNA here is from genome assembly GCA_963805095.1 of uncultured Solirubrobacterales bacterium. GTDB lineage: Bacteria > Actinomycetota > Thermoleophilia > Solirubrobacterales > Solirubrobacteraceae > Palsa-465. The sequence continues at coordinate 522,510 of CAWDSW010000001.1, read as the reverse complement.
CAGCGCGTCGAGACCCTCGAGGTCTGCCGGCGTTCGTACCTCGCGCGATTCCGCACCGACCCGCTCGAGCAGCTTGATGTGAGCCTCGAAACCACCCTGGATCGCGAGCACTCCCACCAGCCGCGGGGCTGACGACCCCGTGGTGCCGGCTGCGGCTTCGCTCACCAGCCGCGCGGGGAGAGCAGCTCTTCGTCGTGGAGCTTCGAAGTCTCGAGGCTGTCCATCGCCGGGCCGAGGCCGGTAGAGGCGGCGGCGACCCGGGCCGGGTCCGCGAAGTGGGTGGTCGCTTCGACGATCGCCCGGGCGCGGCCCTCGGGATCGGCGGACTTGAAGATTCCGGAGCCGACGAATACCCCCTCGGCGCCAAGCTGCATCACCAGCGACGCGTCGGCGGGGGTCGCGATCCCCCCGGCGCAGAACAGAACGACCGGCAGCCGCCCGTCGGCGGCAACCTGGCGGACCAGCGGCAGCGGCGACTGCAGCTCCTTGGCCGCAGCCGGCAGTTCCTCGGGTCCGAGCGTCGCCAGCCGTCGAATCTCGGACCGGATCTTCCGCAGGTGCCGGACCGCCTCGACGATGTCGCCGGTGCCGGCCTCGCCCTTCGATCGGATCATCGCCGCCCCCTCACCGAGCCGCCGCAGAGCCTCGCCGAGATTCGTCGCGCCGCAGACGAACGGAACCGTGTATGCCCACTTGTCGATGTGGTTGTCCTCGTCGGCGGGCGTCAGCACCTCGGACTCGTCGATGTAGTCGACCTCGAGGGCCTGTAGGACCTGGGCTTCGGCGAAGTGGCCGATCCGAGCCTTCGCCATCACCGGGATCGTGACCGAGTCCTGGATCCCCTTGATCATCTCGGGGTCCGACATCCGGGCGACCCCGCCGTCCCGGCGGATGTCAGCCGGGACTCGCTCGAGCGCCATCACCGCGGCGGCGCCGGCATCCTCGGCGATCTTCGCCTGCTCGGGCGTGACCACGTCCATGATCACTCCGCCCTTCAGCATCTCGGCCAGACCGGCCTTGACCGTGAAGGTCGCCTCGTCTCGGGATGTGCCGCCGTTCGACTCCATGAGCCGAGTTTAACTACTGTCCGCGCCGATGGAAGCTTCGCTCTACGAGCAGCGCGGTAGGTTCCTGCATGCTGGGGAGCTGACGCGCGGCCCGTGGGACGCAGAGGCCCAGCATGGCGGCCCGCCGGCGGCGATCGTGATGCGGGCGTTCGAGGCGCTCGCCGACGGCGACCTGCAGTTCACGCGCGTCACCTACGAACTGATGCGCCCAGTGCCGCTCGGCGACCTTATCGTCGAGGCGTCGGTCATCAGGCCGGGCCGGCGGGTGCAGCTCCTGGAGGGTGCGATCTCGACCCCGGCCGGCGTCGAGGTGATGCGGGCGCGGGCGCTGCGGGTCGCGCGAGCGCCGGTTGCCGCCGGTGGCCTCACGGGGCCACCGGCGGCCCCACACGACTCGCGTCCTCAACCGTTCGTCGTCGGCTGGAGCCCGGTCTTCCCCGGCGACGGAATCGAGGTCCGCTTTGTAACCGGCTCCTACCTCGAGATCGGCCCGGCGACCGCCTGGTTCCGGCTGCGCGTGCCGCTGATCGCAGGCGAGGAGCCCTCGCCGCTGCAGCAGCTTGTCAGCGCCGCCGATTTCGCGAACGGGATCGCGACCGAGCTCCCCTGGTCGGATTTTGTCTTCATCAACCCGGACCTCACGATCTACATCGAGCGCGAGCCACGGGGCGAGTGGATCTGCCTCGACGCGCGGATGCGAGTCACCGATGGGGGCGGCGCGGTCAGTGAGGCCGTCCTCTATGACCTCGACGGCCGGGTCGGCCGCGCGCTGCAGTCGTTGTACGTCGCCCGCCGCTGACGCAGCGGCGCCTACTTTAGCCTGAAAGCCTTGATCCGCACGTCATGCTGCTGGGCATCGCGGGAGTAAACCCCGTAGACCAGCGCCTGCAGCAGCGACAGTAGAGCGGCGTGCGAGCGCACGAACGCGGGCGTGTTGGACGAGTAGTACAGGCGAATCCGCGCCAGTCGTGCGACCTCCGAGAGGGTCGCGTCGGTGACCGCCAGGGTCACCGCGTGGCGGTGTCGGGCAAGTTTCATCGTCCGCGTGATCAGCGGGTGCGGCCGCCCCGCCGACAAGCCGATGACGAGCGTATTCTCGTCGATCCGGCTGAGCCGACCGAGCGCCTCCTGCGAGGGGCTCGCGACGATCTCGGCACGAAGGTCGAGCAACATCAGCAGGTGTCGGAGGTAGCTCGCGAAGAACGCCATCTGGTCGGTGCCGGCGATCAGCACCTTGTCGGCGGCGACGATCGCGTCGATCGCGGCCTCGACGTCGGATCGCGACAGCTTGTGCGCCGTGTCCTCGACGTTGACGTGGTCGGCTGCGAGCGCCGACTCGAACTCGGTGTGGTCAAGCGAGAACAGCGGCGCCGCCGCGCCGACGGCGGCACCGTCGGAGCCCGCACCGGCTGGACGCCTGCGGTATTCGTCGCGCGCCGCCTGCTGTAGCTCCGGGAACCCCTCGAACCCCAGCGCTTGCGAGAACCTGACGACGGTGCTGGAAGAGGTGCTCGCCCGACGCGCCAGCTCCTCGGCGGTCTGAAAAGCCGCCTCGTCGAGGTGGTCGACGATGTACTGCGCGACATCCTTCTGCGAGCGCGAGAACTCGTCGAAACGCGCTTTGATGTAGGCGGAAAGGGCCTGACGGCCATTCGGCGCCTCTGGCGCCTCTGTGGTACTTGTTGCGTGCTTCATGGGGCAGCGTCTGATTCGACGCCAGCCGCTGCGGTTCCTTCCTCGCCTGACGGACGAGGCTACGAACCGGAGTCGTAAGTGCGGCGGCGCTCCTGATTCTGCTTCCGCTCCACGGTCACCTGACCGACGATGTAGGCGATGAGCAACGTCACGACACCACCCATGATCACGACGAAGGTCAGGATCAGTGCGAGCGTCGTTCCGAACGCACTCGGCGATTCGCCAAGGCCCAGGATCCCGGAAGCGATCACGAGATGCATTGGCCGGCCATGATAGCGAGCCTGTACTTTGCAGGAATATTGGGGGAGTTGTGGCGGCCACGTGGCCGTGACAGGTGGGTCCCCAGACCGAACACGGCCCTGTAGCTCAGCGGTCAGAGCACCCGGCTCATAACCGGCGAGACGCAAGTTCGAATCTTGCCAGGGCCATGACGAGCCTCGAAGCAGGCTGGCCGTGAGATGAGCCCGCCGCCCGCATCGGAACTGCGTCCGGCGGATGTCCGATCGGGTAGGCTCGCGATCGCGGGGCGGTCAACAATGGCCGGACCGCGATCCATGGCCGGATCCACCGGCCGCCGGTGCGGGGACACCGGACAAAAAGAGGGGGATCTATGCGACCAATGGTCGATCGTGCCGTTCATCGGTTCCGATGGAAGGGACTGTTCGTGGGGTGCTGCGCGATGGTTGGCGCGTTCGCGCTCACCGCCGTGCCGGCTTTCGCTCATGGCAGGGCGGAGCACCATCACGGGCAGGCCAAACATCATCAGTTCAAGCACCACCGGGTCAGGCATGACCAGGGCAGGCCCAAGCCGCCTGCCGGGGCGGTCGTGATCGGCTCTGCCGGCTCGGGCTCCGCGAATGTGGGCCGGGTGCTCGTCAATAGCAACGGTTTTTCTCTGTACGACTTCACCGGTGACGGCCTCGAGGGTGTCACCTCTTGCTTGGCGACCAACGTTTCTGCCGGCGCCCCATGCACGAACGTCTGGGTGCCGGTGATCGCTTCCGGCCCGCTGGTTGCAGGCCCGGGCGTCAGCCAGGCCCTGCTTGGCACCGAGCAGCGAGTCGAAGGCCCTGGTAACACCATCACCCAGGTGACCTATGCGGGCGAGCCGCTGTACACGTTTGTGAAGGACACTGCAGCTGGGCAGACGAACGGCCAGGATGTGACGGCCTTCCTAGGCTTCTGGAGGCTGGTGTCTCCCCTCGGCGGCCCTGCGGTCGATCGGCACGTCAACGTCAACCTGGAGCTGAGCACGACCGGGCCGGTGATCGATACCCCGACCGCTGGGGCCAACCGGTCGCTGTACGTCCTCTCGACTGACCCGGCCGGCCAGACCTCCTGCACGGGCCCGTGCGCAGCGGTCTGGCCGCCCCTGCTCACCAACGGTGCCCCGATCGCCGGTACCGGGGTCAACAAGCGCTTGCTCGGCACCATCCGTCGGCCCGAAGGCACTTTCCAGGTGACCTACGGTGGCATGCCGGTCTACTTGTTCGCGTTTGACCTGGCGAAGGGTGGGCCAGGACCGACGCTTGGTAACAATCTGATCGATCCGAACGCGCTCGGGATTTGGGACACGCTCTCCCCGAGTGCCACGGTGGCGCCCGGGTCGATCACCATCGCCGACCAGGCTGGTTCGATGTTCGTCGGTGCTGATGGCGGCACCCCGATGCTGTCGGCCCCGAGCGCGACGCTATACACGTTCAGCGCCGACACCGCCACCAGCTCCCAGTGCAGCGGAGCCTGCGCAGTTGTGTGGCCGCCGGTGCTCACGAGCGGACCTCCAATCGCCGGTATGGGTGTCAACTCCTCCCAGCTCGGGACGATCCAACGGCCTGACGGGAACTTCCAGGTGACCTACAACGGCAAGCCGTTGTACTACTTCGGGCACGCGCTCGACGCGGGCGGCGAGGGCAACGGCATAACGGCCTTCGGCGGGACCTTCACCGCGGTACCGGCCTCCTAACCCAGTAACCACGCCGATCGCGGCGGCCTGGCGCAAACCACGCACCAGGCCGCCGCGGCGACGCGCCTTTCGCGGCCACCACTCGGCCTCCGGGAAACGCGTCAGCCCGGCGTGATCCGCTCTAAGCGGACGCGAGCGCCGGCCGATGCACCGCCCACGGCTTCGCGGCCTCGATCTGCCCCGCGAGCGAGTACAGAGTCTCCTCGGCACCGAGCCTGCCGACGAGCTGGATGCTCAGCGGCATCCCGTCGGTGCCGAAGCCGGCCGGAAGTGAGATCGCCGGCTGACCGGTGAGGTTGAACACCGGGTACCAGGGGATGAACCGCGCCGCCCTGTTGAACGCGGACAGCGCTGAGCGGCCGTAGCCGCCCTCCGCCGCAATCGGCGATGTGGCGAGACCCGGGGTCAGCAGCACGTCGGAGTCCTCCCACAGCGACGTGATCCGCTCTATCGTCCGCGGCCGTTTGGCGAGCAGGGCGTCGCGCCGGCGCTCGGATACGACCATCCCCCCAAACCGGGCGAACTGCCGGGTCGAGGCCTCCGCCAGCTCCGGCTGCTCCAGACCCATATAGCCCTCGTACGCTGCCCGCAGGTAGGTCTGCACGAACTCGAGGCTCACGAGCCCGTAGTCAGGGTCGCGTTCGATCACCTCGTGTCCGAGCTCGCTCAGCAGCCGCGCGGTTCGCTCCCACGCGAGCCGCTGGTCGCCCGACAGGAACGCGAGCACACCCAATGGGATCTTTCGGGAGACGGCGACGCGCAGCGGGCGATCCGGAACGGTCAGCGCCGCCTGGTGAAAGCTGCCATGCGGCGCCGGAGCCGAGTGAACATCGCCGGCGGTCGTGCCCTGAATCGCGTCAAGCAGCAGGGCGCTGTCGGTGACCGTCCGCGCCAACGCCCCGTACACGCTGAGCCCGATCGCGTCCTCCCCGTATGGCTGAGTCGAGGTCCGCCCGCGCGTCGGCTTCATCCCGACCAGCCCGCAGCAGGCCGCCGGGATCCGGATCGAGCCGCCGCCATCGGAGCCGGTCGCGGCCGCCGCGAGTCCCGCGGAGACGGCCGCCGCCGAGCCGCCGGACGAGCCGCCGGGGGTTCGGCTCAGATTCCAGGGGTTGCGGGTGATCCCGTTGGCGTCGCTCGCAGTCCACGGGAACAGCATCAGCTCCGGCACGTTGGTGATCCCAATCGGGATCGCACCGGCAGCGCGCAAGCGCCCCAGGACCTCACCGTCTGCGGGCTCGGGCCGGGCCGGCGAGCGCGATCCGAAGGTCATCGGCTGACCGGCGACGGGGCTGTCGTCCTTGACGGCAATCGGGACGCCGGCCAGCGGGCCGGCGTCCGGCGGGCTGCCTGCATCGAGCCGATCGGCGGCGGCCAGCGCCTCTTCGGCGAGCGTCACCCTGAACGCGTTCAGCCCGGGGTCGAGTACCTCGATCCGTCGCAGGTACAACTCCACGAGCTCGCGAGCGGACACCTCGCGAGCGCGCACCATCAGCGCCAGCGCTTCGACTCCGGCGAAGGCGAGATCGTTGTCAGCGGTTGCGCCCATTGGAATCACTCATTAAGCGCCCGGATCAGCTCCCTGATCGCGCCCGGGTAGCGATAACCGATGCCCCCGTGGCCCCCGTCGAAAAGCGCGAGGCTGTGGTCGACCCCGAGCTTCGCGAGCTCCGCGGAGAACGCCTGGGCTCCGAGGTCGAGGAAGTATTCGTCGGAGCGGCCTGCGTCGAGGTAGATCCTCCGCATCGATCGCAGCGCGTCGGCGTGGCCGCGAGCCATACGGACCGGGTCGTGCCCCAGCCACCTTTCCCACACGTCCGCCCGCAGTCGCCCGGCGGGGAGCTCGACCGGCAGGACGACGGCACCGGGTCGATCGGGGTCCGGCGAATATGCGGCCGCCATCGCGTACAAGTTCAGGAGGGGTCCGAACCGGCGGTAGTCGAATCGGTCGACCGACCTGAGCTCTTGCAGAAACACCTCGATCGATCCGTCGAATTGGTCGCGCAGGGAGCGCACCGCGACCGGGAACTCGGGCAGGTAGCAGAGCTCGAACAGCGCGTCGCCGGCGTGCGATGCGAGCGCGCCGAACGTATCGGGACGAAGCATCGGCACGACCATCGCTCCGTAACCGCCCGAGGACTTTCCGGCGATCCCACGGCGCTCACGGTCGGCGGCGGTGCGGTAGCGGCTGTCTACAAACGGAACGACCTCGTCGCACAGGTAATCGAGGTAGCGCCCGGTCGCCGAGGAGTTAAGGAATTGCGAGCCGCCGAGCGAAGTCCATGCGTCTACGTAGACCACGATCGCGTCGGGGCACGGTTCGCCGGCGTTGGCGAACATCGCATCGAGCCGCTCGATCGCGGTCGGCTCGAAGCTCGGGCGTGAGAGCCAGGAGTCAACCTGCCCGGTGAAGCCCTGGATCACGTAGATCGATACCACTCCGGTGGCACTGCCGTCGAGCACTCCAGGCGAGCGGTAGACGTACAGCGGGCGCCGCGCCGGGTCGCCAAGCGGATTCGCGGCGAGCACGGCGGACTCGATGACAAGCTGGTCGAGGGCGCCGCGCAGCGGACGCTCCCAAGGGGCGCCAACGGGGCCTTCAACTTCCCTGATCGGCATCCGGTGCACCGTACTTGACGCGCACCATTCGGAGCGGTGTGCGGCGGATATAGTGATCGCTGTCCGGCGCTCTCCCTCCTCGATGGCCGACACTCTCGACACCAAAGCTTCCAACGGCGCCAGCGCCGATATTGACGCTGGCGAGACGAGCGAGTGGCTCGACGCGATCGACGCGGTGGTCGAGCATGACGGACTCGACCGCGCGCGCCACCTGCTGACCCGCGTGGTCGAGCGCGCCCAGCACGCCGGCAGCGGCCCGATCTCGACGCTGACGACGCCGTACGTGAACACGATCCCGTCGTCGCTCGATGAGCCTCTCCCCCGAGACCCGCTGATCGAGCGCCGGCTGCGCTCGATCGTCCGCTGGAACGCGATGGCGATGGTCGTCAGAGCCAACAAGCTCTCGTCCGAGCTCGGCGGACACATCGCCTCCTACCAGTCGCTGGCGACCCTGTATGAGGTCGGCTTCAACCACTTCTGGCACGCGCCCTCGGCCGAGCACGGCGGCGATCTCGTCTACTTCCAGGGCCACTCCTCCCCGGGCAACTATGCGCGAGCGTTCCTCGAGGGCAGACTCACCGAGGAGCAGCTCGACAACTTCCGCCAGGAGGTCGGCGGCAATGGCCTGTCGTCGTATCCCCACCCCTGGCTGATGCCGGACTTCTGGCAGTTCCCGACGGTCTCTCTAGGGATCGGAGCGATCACCTCGATCTACCAGGCGCGGTTCATGAAGTACCTGACGGCGCGTTCGCTGCTCGATACGAGCGGCCGCAAGGTCTGGGCGTTCCTCGGCGACGGCGAGATGGACGAGCCGGAGGCGATGGGCGCGATCGGGCTGGCTGGACGCGAGCAGCTCGACAACCTCATCTGGGTCGTCAACTGCAACCTGCAGCGGCTCGACGGCCCCGTCCGCGGCAACGGCAAGATCATCCAGGAACTCGAGGCGGACTTCCGCGGCGCCGGCTGGAACGTGATCAAGGTGATCTGGGGAGCCAGATGGGATCCCCTGCTCGAGGCCGACGTCGATGGCCGGCTCGTGCACGTCATGGAGGAATGTGTCGACGGCGAATACCAGACGTTCAAGTCCCGCGACGGCGCCTACGTCCGTGAGCACTTCTTCGGGCGGGACCCGGTCCTGCTGGAGCGCGTCGCACATATGTCGGACGACGACATTTGGCTGCTGAACCGTGGTGGGCTGGACCAGCAGAAGGTCTACTCGGCGTACTCATACGCGGCGCGGGAGGTCGGACGCCCCACCGTGATCCTCGCCAAGACGATCAAGGGCTATGGGATGGGCACCTCCGGGGAGGGCCAGATGGTCACCCACCAAGCCAAGAAGATGGCCGAGGACGCCCTGGTCGCCTTCCGGGACAGGTTTGATCTCCCGCTGACCGACGACCAGGTCAGGCGGGCCGAGTACTACACGCCCCCCGAGGACAGCCCGGAGATGCAACACATGCGCGAATGCCGAGCGGCGCTCGGTGGCTCGCTGCCGGTCCGGCGCCGGAAGGCGGAGGCCGTGCAGGTACCGGCGCTTGACGCGTTCGCTTCGCAGTTGGAGGGAAGCGGCGAGCGTCAGATCTCGACCACGATGGCGTTCGTTCGGGTGCTCGCGACGCTGCTGCGCGACAAGCAGATCGGCCCCCGGATCGTTCCGATCATTCCAGACGAATCGCGGACGTTCGGGATGGAGGGCATGTTCCGCCAGATCGGTATCTACTCGCCGGTCGGGCAGCGCTACCAGCCGCAGGACTCCGAACAGCTGATGTTCTACCGGGAGGACGAGCACGGCCAGATCCTGGAGGAAGGGATCACGGAAGCCGGGTCGATCTCGTCGTTCATCGCCGCCGGGACCTCCTACAGCGCCCACGCGACGCTGATGATCCCGTTCTACATCTACTACTCGATGTTCGGCTATCAGCGCGTCGGGGACCTCGTCTGGGCAGGTGCGGACTCTCGTGCACGCGGGTTCCTGCTGGGCGGCACGGCCGGTCGTACGACACTCAACGGCGAGGGTCTTCAGCACGAGGACGGCCACAGCCACGTGCTGTTCTCGGTCGTGCCGAACTGCCGCGCGTACGACCCCGCGTTCTCCTACGAGGTGGCGGTGATCATCCAGGACGGTCTCCGAGCGATGGTCACCGAGCAGGAGGACGTCTTCTACTACCTGACGCTGATGAACGAGAACTACGTCCACCCGCCCATGCCTGAGGGTGCCGAGGACGGGATTCTTCGCGGGATGTACCTGCTGCGGGATGCCGGTTCCGTTCGGTCGCGCAAGCCGCGGGTACAGCTGCTGGGGTCGGGCACGATCCTCCGGGAGGTGCTCGCGGCCGCCGAGCTGCTCGAGCAGGACTGGGGTGTTCTCGCTGATGTCTGGAGCGTGACCTCATTCACGGAGCTCCGCCGCGACGGGATCGAGGTCGAGCGCTGGAACACGCTGAACCCGCTGGCCAAGCAGCCGCGCGAGGCATTTGTCACCAGCCGGCTGTCGAAGCGGGCCGGGCCGGTGATCGCCTCGACCGACTACATCCGGGCCTACGCGGACCAGATCCGCGCCTGGGTCGCCGACCCGGGGATGGGTGAGCGGGCCCGCAGCTACCGGGTCCTGGGGACCGATGGCTTCGGTCGTAGCGACTCCCGGGCGGCTCTGCGGCGATTCTTCGAGGTCGACCGCCACCACGTGACAGTCACGGCGCTGAAGTCGCTCGCCGACGAGGGGAAGGTCAAGCCGGAGGTCGTGGCGGAAGCGATCAAGCGCTACGAGCTCGACCCCGCGGCGCCGATGCCGACCACGGTATGAGCGCGACTTCGGAAGTGCAGCCGGTCGAGGTACCCGACATCGGCGACTTCGACGAGGTCCCCGTAATCGAGATCCTCGTATCGCCGGGCGACCAGGTCGCCGTCGAGGACCCGCTGGTCACACTTGAGTCCGACAAGGCGACGATGGACGTCCCCGCGCCCATTGCCGGGACGATCAAGGCCGTCCACGTGAAGCTCGGCGACAAGGTCGGGAAGGGCTCGCCTTTGCTCGACCTCGAGGTCGACGGAGGCGAAGCCGCCGCCCACCTCGAGACGCCGGCGAACGGCGCCACTGCCGAGACCGCGGCTGCCGATGTCACCGCAGCGCAGGAGGCGGAGGCCGAGTCTGCAGCGCCCGCCGCATCTCCGGCGCCCGCCGCTTCTCAGGCACCCGCCGTTGCTCCGGCGCAAACGCGGACCAACGGCCACGAAGCGGTGTATGCCAGCCCCGCGGTCCGCCGGCTGGCGCGAGAGCTCGGCGTTGACCTGCACCACGTCTCCGGAAGCGGCCGCAAGGGCCGGATCGTTGCCGACGACGTCCGCGCCGGGGCGACCGACGGAAGCACGGGCGCGGTCGCCGGCGGGGCCACCATCGCCGGTCTCGAGCTGCCCCCGTGGCCGGTCGTTGACTTCGAGCGATTCGGAGAGGTCGAACGGGTACCGCGGACGCGGATCCAGCGGATCTCGGCCCCGAACCTGGCGCGCAACTGGGTGATGATCCCTCACGTCACCCATAACGACGAGGCCGACATCACCGAGCTCGAGGCATGGCGCCAGCAGCTCAACGCCGAGCACGCCCGCGATGGGATCAAGGTGACGATGGTTTCGTTCCTGATCGCCGCGTCGGTGGCGACGTTGAAAGCATTCCCGGACTTCAACGCGGCACTTGACGGCGAGGAGCTGGTGCTCCGGCGCTACTACAACATCGGCTTCGCGGCCGATACCCCTCAGGGATTGGTCGTCCCGGTCATCAGGAAGGCCGACCAAAAGGGCATCCTCGAACTCGCCTCGGAGCTCACCGAGCTGTCGGGCCGGGCACGCGGAGGCAAGCTCAAGCTCGACGACATCACCGGCAGCACGTTCTCGATCTCATCGCTCGGCGGGATCGGCGGCACCTCGTTCACGCCGATCATCAACGCGCCCGAGGTCGCGATCCTCGGAGTCACGCGCGCCGCCCGCAAGCCCGTCTGGGATGAGCAGAGCGAATCGTTCGTGCCTCGGCTGATGGTGCCGCTGTCACTGTCCTACGACCATCGCGTGATCGACGGCGCCGCGGCCGCGCGGTTCGTGGTGCATCTCGCTCGGGTGCTCAGCGACCTGCGTCGAGCGCTGCTGTGAGCGACGTCAAGGTCGCTGTCCCGGACATCGGCGATTTCACCGATGTCCCGGTGATCGAGATCCTCGTATCGCCCGGCGACGAGGTCGCCGTCGAGGACCCGCTGGTCACGCTCGAGTCCGACAAGGCGACGATGGACGTTCCCGCTCCTGTTGCCGGGACGGTCAAGGAGATCGCAATCAGCGTCGGCGACCGCGTCTCCCAGGGCGGCCTGATCCTGACGGTCGAAGCTGTTGAGGAAAAGCAGATCACTTCATCGTCGTCACCGAGCGCCGGGGGCGACGCGAGCGCCGGCGATGGCGCTGCCGCGCCAGCCCCGGACACGACCGAGGTGTCGGGTGGCGCCAGTGCCGCAGCAGACGACCTCGCGCGCAGCGCACGGGAGTCTGCAGCGACACTGGGGTCACCGACGTCCCGTGACGCGCAAGTCGTGGTCATTGGCTCTGGCCCCGGCGGCTACACCGCCGCGTTCCGCGCCGCCGACCTCGGGTTGAAGACGATTTTGATCGAGCGCTACGAGACGCTTGGCGGCGTCTGCCTGAACGTCGGCTGCATCCCGTCAAAGGCGCTCCTACACGCCGCTCGCGTGATCGCCGAGACCGAAGAGATGGGCGAGCACGGCATCAGCTTCAGCGCCCCGAAGGTCGATCTGGGGAAGCTGATGGGCTGGAAGACCGAAGTCGTCGAGAAGCTGACCGGCGGAGTGCAGGTGCTGGCCCGGCAGCGCAAGGTAGAGGTCGTAACCGGCGTCGCACAACTGACCGGCGCCAACTCACTGACGGTCGGGGATCGACAGATCACCTTCGAGAACTGCATCATCGCCGCGGGATCGCAGGCGCTGAAGCTTCCCTTCATGCCCGAGGACCCGCGCGTGATCGACTCGACCGCAGCCCTCTCCCCAGCGGATATCCCGAAGCGACTGCTGGTCGTGGGCGGCGGGATCATCGGGCTCGAGATGGCGACGGTCTACGACGCGCTGGGATCCAGGGTGACGGTCGTCGAGATGCTGGACCAGCTGATCCCCGAGTGCGACCCCGACCTGGTAAAGCCGCTGCACCGGCGAATCAGTGAGCGCTACGAGACGGTGATGGTGGGCACCCAGGCGACCTCGGTCAAGGCTCAGAAAAACCGGCTCAAGGTCGAGTTCTCCAAGGGCGATCCGCGGCTGTTCGACCGGATCCTCGTGGCTGTCGGGCGGACGCCGAACGGCCGGACAGTGGGCGCCGAGGCCGCCGGCGTCAAGGTCGACGACCGCGGCTACATCCCGGTCGACCGCCAGATGCGGACCAACGTGTCGAACATCTTCGCGATCGGCGACATCGTTGGCCCGCCGATGCTCGCCCACAAGGCGACGCACGAGGCGAAGGTCGCGGCCGAGGTGATCGCCGGGGTTCCTGGCGTCGAGTTCGACGCGAGGACGATCCCGTCAGTCGCTTACACCGACCCGGAGGTCGCCTGGATGGGGTTGACCGAGACCGCCGCCAAGGCCGACGGCGTCGAGTACGAGAAGACGGTCTTTCCCTGGTCGGCCTCGGGGCGGGCGCTCGGGCTCGGGCGGCCGGAAGGGATCACCAAGCTGCTGTTCGAGCCGGGCTCAAAGCGGCTGCTCGGCGCGGGGATCGTCGGCGTCGGGGCCGGCGATCTGATCGCGGAGACCGTGCACGCGCTAGAGATGGGCGCCGACGCCGAGGACATCGGGTTGACGATCCATCCGCACCCCACCTTGTCCGAGACGATCGCGTTCGCCTCCGAGATGGAGGCGGGGACGATCACGGACCTGCTGCCGCCGCGGCGCCGCTGATTCATTCCCAGCGGGTCGAATAACTTCGACCCCTTCGTAATTATTCGACCCGCACGATGCAGGCCGAGTCGCGTTCCTACGTCGTCTTGCCGCCGCGGCGCCGGCGCACCATGGCGGCGATCCCGACGACCACGGCGCCGATCACTCCCGCCTTCGCCTTGGAACGCCCCCCTGACCCACCGGTGCTCGCAGACTCGGCCGCCTCTTCCGCTGCGCTTCGACCTGTCGCCGCCGGGATCGGAAACTCCTCACCGGCGAGCACGTCGTGGGGCGGCGACTGGCCCTCGGGATCGTCCGGGTCGTCCGGCACGTTCAGCGGCTCGTGTTGCAGCATCGGGTCGGGCGCCGGGACGACGAACTCCTCGGCCGCCAGGACGTCGTGCGGCTCCTGCGTGCCCGGCTCCTGGGTGTCTTCTTCGTCAGTCATCGACGGCCTGATGTTCGCAGACAGCTGCCCGGTCCGCACCGACGACAACCGCGCATGCGATAATCTCAGTCCACATGACTCAGATCCGAATGAATTCCGGCCTCAATCATGGTATCCTTCACTTACTTCTGATAAGTGCCTGATGAAAGTTGAAGTCTGATGAGCCGCCTACTGCTAGTCCCCCTCGATGACGCAGTCGTGTTTCCCGGCATGTCCGTCACGCTGGCGGTGGACACGGCCGACGAAGAGCGCGTCCTGCTGGTTCCACGCCACGACAAGGAGTTCGCCGGCGTCGGCACCGTTGCCACCGTCAACGATCGCGTCCGTCTGCCTGGCGGCGCGCGCGCCGTCGTGCTCGAAGGCCTCCACCGCGGCATCGCGGGAGCGGCGTCGACGATGCCCGACGGGAGTCTGTATGTCGAGGTCGAGGACAGCCCCGACCCAACCGGAGTTCCGAACCGGGAGACTCGTGAGCTGGAGCGCGAATATCGCGCGGTGGTCGAGGAGATCCTCGAGCTCCGCGGCGATGACGGCCGCGTCCAGGCGTTCCTGCGCAGCATCACCGAGCCCGGAGCGCTGGCTGACACCAGCGGGTACTCGCCGGACCTGAGCTACGCGCAGCGCGTGCAGTTGCTGCAGACCGTCGACATCGTCGAGCGCCTACAGCTGGCCCTCTCCTTCCAGCGCGAGCGCCTCGCCGAGATGCAGGTCCGTAAGCGGATTCGCGACGACGTCGAGTCCGGCGCCGACAAGCAGCAGCGTGATTACTTCCTGCGCAAGCAGATGGAATCGATTCGCCGCGAGCTCGGCGAGGACGACGCATCCGTGGTCGAGGAGTACCGGACCAAGATCGAAGAGGCCGGGATGCCCGACGAAGTGCGCGAGCAGGCAGAGAAGGAGCTCGGGCGGCTGGAGCGCCTCGGTGAGCAGTCCGCCGAATCGAGCGTGATCCGCTCCTACCTGGACTGGCTGATCGCCGTCCCGTGGGGCAAGCGCTCGGATGAGCGACTCGACCCCGTGCACGCTCGCGAGGTGCTGGACGCCGACCACGCCGGACTCGAGGACGTCAAGGACCGGATCGTCGAGTACATCGCGGTCAAGAAGCTGCGCCAGGAGCGAGGGATCACCGAGGACAAGCGCTCCGGCGCGATCCTGACCCTGATCGGTCCTCCGGGCACCGGCAAGACCTCGATCGGCGAGTCGATTGCGCGTGCAACGGGTCGCGAGTTCGTACGGATGTCGCTGGGCGGCGTTCGCGACGAGGCCGAGATCCGCGGCCACCGCCGCACCTACATCGGCGCCCTGCCGGGCAGGCTGGTGCGGGCGCTGCGCGACGCCGACACGATGAATCCCGTGATCATGCTCGACGAGGTCGACAAGGTCGGCGCCGACTGGCGCGGTGACCCCAGCTCGGCCCTGCTGGAGGTGCTCGACCCGGCCCAGAACCACAGCTTCCGTGACCACTACCTGGACGTCGAGCTCGATCTGAGCGGGGTGCTGTTCATCGCCACCGCCAACGTCGCCGAGACGATCCCCGGACCGCTGCTGGACCGGATGGAGGTGATCCGCTTCGACGGGTACACAACCTCGGAGAAGGTCGCGATCGCGCGCGGATACCTGTGGCCACGACAGCTGGAGCGCAATGGCCTGCGGACCGAGGAGGTCGAGATCTCCGATGAGCTGCTCCGAACCGTCGTCACCGAGTACACCCGTGAGGCCGGGGTCAGGAACCTCGAACGCGAGCTGGGCACGCTGCTGCGTAAGACGGCTACCCAGATCGCGGCCGGTAGCGCGCAGGCGCCCGTGCAGCTCGAGTTGGAAGCCCTACGCGACGCGCTTGGACGCCAGCGGTTCTTCCAGGAGTCGGCGATTCGTACCGCGGTTCCGGGAGTCGCGACAGGTCTGGCCGTGACCGGAGCCGGCGGCGACGTCCTGTTCGTCGAAGCGACGGCGATGCAGGGCAAGCCGGGGCTAACGCTGACCGGTCAGCTCGGGGACGTGATGAAGGAGTCTGCGCAGATCGCGCTCTCCTACGTCCGCGGGCACGCCGACGAACTCCATATCGACCGCAACCTGTTCGAGGAGCGCGTCTTCCACGTCCACGTCCCGGCAGGAGCGATCCCGAAGGATGGCCCAAGTGCCGGCGTGACGATGGTCACGGCGCTCACCTCACTGCTGACCGGACGGCCGGTACGGCACACGGTCGGGATGACCGGCGAGGTGACGCTCCAGGGCCGGGTGCTGCCGATCGGCGGCGTCAAGCAGAAGGTGCTGGCGGCGCACGCGGCGGGGCTGACCGAGGTGATCCTGCCCGAGCGCAATCGCGGCGACGTCGACGACGTCCCCGAAGAGGTCCGCGACGCGATGCGGTTCCACTTCGCGATGACAATCGACGAGGTCCTAGCGGTCGCGCTGGAGCGGGCTGCGCTCGGCGCAGCAGCGTGAGAATCTGTCGCACCGAACGGTTGGTCGCGCGGCCCGAGCCGGAAAGCCGGGCCGCGCGCCAGAACCCCTCGATCGGAGGAGCAGTAACTTCTAGTTATGAGCACGATCGTTGCGGCAAATGAACAGCACGTAGTGGATTCGGTCCCCCGCCGCCTGTATATCGGCGGGGAGTGGCAGGATGGCGAGAACGGCACCTTCGCCGTCGAGGACCCCTCCACGGGGGAAGCCCTGACCGAGGTGGCCAACGCTTCGCCTGACGACGCGCGGGCAGCGTTGAATGCCGCCGTTGAGGCGGCGCCGGGGTGGGCTGAGCATCCGCCTCGAGCCCGTGGCGAGATCCTCTACCGGGCCTACGCGAAGATCATCGAGCGCGCCGATGAGCTGGCGCTGCTGATGACGCTCGAGATGGGCAAGCCCCTGAAGGAGGCCCAGGCCGAGATCATCTATGGCGCGGAGTTCCTGCGCTGGTTCTCGGAGGAGTCGGTGCGGATCGACGGACGCTTCTCGCGGGCGCCGAACGGCCAGGGGCGGCTATTGACGATGCGCCAGCCAGTCGGGCCCTGCCTGCTGATCACCCCGTGGAACTTCCCGCTGGCGATGGGGACGCGGAAGATTGGGCCGGCGATCGCGGCGGGCTGCACGATGATCGTCAAGCCGGCCCAGCAGACGCCGCTGACGATGCTGGCACTCGCCGAGATCCTCGAGGAGAGCGGCCTTCCAGGCGGCGTCCTCAACCTCGTCACGTCCACCTCGGCCAGCGCGGCGATGGGGCCGCTGATCGCCGACCAGCGGCTGCGGAAGCTGTCGTTCACCGGCTCGACCGAGATCGGCCGGACCTTGATGGCGCAGGCCTCCGATGGCCTCCTTCGGCTGTCGATGGAGCTCGGAGGCAACGCGCCGTTCGTCGTGTTCGAGGACGCTGACCTCGACGCCGCCGTCACCGGTGCGGTGATCGCGAAGATGCGGAACGTCGGCGAGGCGTGCACGGCAGCGAACCGCTTCCACGTCGCAGAGCCCGTCGCAGGCGAGTTCGCCAGGCGACTGGCTGACCGGCTTGGGTCGATGAAGCTCGGTCGCGGCACCGAGCCCGAGGTCGAGGTCGGGCCGCTGATCGACGGAACCCAGCGCAACAAGGTCGCCGAGCTCGTCGACGACGCGGTCGGTCGAGGCGCCCACGCGCTCACCGGCGGCACCGCCGTCGATCGTCCAGGCTACTTCTACGAGGCGACCGTTCTCGCCGACGTTGCGGAGGGCAGCCGACTGCTCAAGGAGGAGATCTTCGGTCCGGTCGCGCCGATCAGAGCGTTCGCGGACGAGGACGAGGCGGTTGCGGCCGCCAACAACACCGAGTTCGGTCTCGTCGCCTACGTCTACACCCGCGACCTCAAGCGCGCACTGCGCGTGGTCGAGCGCCTGGAGACGGGGATGGTCGGGCTCAACCAGGGCCTGGTCTCCAACCCCGCCGCCCCGTTCGGCGGCGTCAAGCAGTCCGGCTTCGGGCGCGAGGGCGGTCCCGAGGGGATCAACGAGTACCTCGACACGAAGTACGTCGCGATCAACATGGACTAGCGACAGGCGGTAGGGGCCTCAAAAGTGGGCCCCTCGACCGTAGCCGACTTGGAATCGTCCCGGGGCTGGGGCGCTCAGTCGTGGGACATCTGATCGATGCACACGACGACGGCAAGGATCAGTGCGTCGGTCTCACCGGGAGCGATCTCGACACCGTAGGTATCCCGCACTCGGAACCAGCGCTTGGAGACCTCCGCGACGTGGTTTCCGTCACGCTCGATCTTGTACTCGTGGTCGACGATATTCCCCTTCGCCTCAAGGTCTTCGCCACCGTCGACCTCCACCGCGAATCTGTCGCGCACGACGTGCACCAGCGCCTTCTTGACCGTTGCGACTGTCTTGCCGTCACGCTCGATGTCCATGGTGTCCCGGACGTGCAGCGCCTTCTTCTGAACCTTGAACAGCTCGGCTCCTGAAGGATCTTTCAGGATCAGCGTGTCCCTGACCCGGAGAGCCTTGCCGTCGACCTTGAACGCCCGATCGCCCGCATCGTTCTCGATCCAGAAGTCCTCGCCGATCGAGAACATCTTCTCCTGCATCCGGTAGTGCCTCTTCTCGGCACCGTGGTCACGTCCGAATAGCGGCATGGTTGACGCAGCGTATCTCCGGACGGTCGGCCGCCACATCACCCAGTGCGGGTGATCCAGAGACGCGGCGATAGCGAACGCTGCAGCTATCGCCGCGACCAGCACAGGTTCTCACGTACCCGCTCAGACGGCCTGCCTTTCCTGCATGTTCTTCATGATCGCCGCCTCGGTCAATCGCAGCTCTTCGGCGGGGCTGAACTGCACGAATTCGCTGCCCGCGTCGGCCTTCGGAGCATGGCCGGGAGGAGCGTAGAAGGCATCGCCAGCCTCGGTCACTTCCTCGTGGTCGGCAAAGCGCCAGGTCAGCCGGCCCTTGAAGACGTATCCCCAGTGTGGGCATTGACAGCTGTCATCCGGCAGCCCCTTGAGCATCGGCGCCAGATCCATCGCCTCGCTGATCGACACGAAACTGACCGAATAGCCGTCGAGTTCCTCGGTGCGATCTTCCGCCGGGCCATGCTGTTCGATCCTCGCAGCGCTCTCCCTCGATACCTTCGCCATGCCGTTCGTCTCCTTCGGTTGATCTGGCCACCAGGCTAGATGCGGGCGACGTTGGCGTCATGAGGGGTTTTACCCATCTTTCGCGGCTGTGAGCCGGTCCAGGACGAGGGGTTTTCGGTCCGCCGCCGATTCGACGAGCGTCACCGCGTGACGCCCGTGAGGAACTCCTCTTCGGGAAGGAGCCCGTGCTGCATCGCGAACAGACTCGCCGTAGCGCGGGTCGAGGCGCCGATCTTCGCGTAGATGTGCTCGATGTGGTTGGCGGTCGTCTTGGGCGAGATCACGAGGCGCTCGGCGATTTCCTTGTTCGATAGTCCGCGCGCAAGCAATCTGAGAACCTCGACCTCCCGCGCGGTTAGTCCTGCCGGCCCTTCGCGGCGACGCGACACACGATGGCCCGCGGCACCGAGGACCGCTTCGACGGCGTCGACGTCAAAGCGACCGGCCTTGACGCCTTCGCGCAGCTCGCCGGCTGCCGCTTCGGCTGAGTGCTCCGGTCGGTAGGGGCGCGGCTCCCGCATCGCTTGGTAGGCGTCGGCAGCGGCTAGGATCCGGGCAGGACGGGAGATGGCCGCCCCCGCGAGTCCCCGCGGATATCCCGAGCCGTCCAGGCGTTCGCGGTGCTGCACAGCGATCGCGCCCAGTGGCGCGAGCGCCTCGGAGAAGTGAAGCATCCGCTCGGTCAGATAAGGATGCATTCGCACGCGCTCCCATTCGCCTGCGCCGAGCGGCCCGGGCTTGTCCCAGATCGCGTTCGAGACGCCTAGCCGGCCGAGGTCGTGCACGAGACCCGCCCGGCGCAGGGTACGGACCGCGTCTTCAGACAGGGTGAGCTGCACTCCGGCCTCGGCAGCGAGATCGGCGACCGCCCGCGCATGGCCCAGGGTGTAGGGCGACTTCAGGTCGACGAAGTTCGCGAGCGCGAGCAGTGCAGCGTCGAAGCGCTCGGCGGAGAGCATGACCGCGAGCGCGGGCTCGGCCTGGATCACGGCATCCCATGTCGCGACCGAGTCAAGGCCCGAGAGGATCATGTCCGCTTCGGAGAACATGAGATCGGCGAGCGTGGGGTCAAACTGCTTACCGCCGCGCTTTCGGGCGACTTCCTTCGCCGCGTCAACTCCCCCGACGCGGTATGCGACCTCGACGAACTCCGCCAGCTGGGCGAGCCTCGACGCGATCGGTACGTCCACGCCTTTGAGCTCGCCGGGCCACCCCCGACCGTCCCACTGCTCGTACGCTCCGCCGAGAGCCTCGAGCACCTTGCCAGGTAGCCCCAGCTGCTCGCCCAGCGTCCGCGCGATCGCGGCGTGATGGGCAATCATGTCATCCACCTCGCGGTGGCCAGAGAGCGCGAACTCGAGCCCGAGACGAAATCGATGAAGCGGTGGGTTGCCGGCGCCCAACCGCCGCAAACCCGCCGCCGCCGCTCGCAGCCCGGGCTCGTGGTCGTATTTCGTCGACTTCAGCGCGATGTCATCGCCGAACCACCTCGCCTGCTCGTGCGCATCGGAATGACAGCCGACGTTGACAAGCAAAGCCGTGTAGTAGACGACGGCCCGCGCCTGCTCGTCAAGCCCGATCCGCTCACCAAGCCGTAGGGCGATCAAGCATTGCCGTAGCACATGCTCCATTGGCTGCCCGAACCCGAGGTCGACCCCGAGCGACAGCGCCGCGACAAGCTCCGCCAACCGAACATGCGCACGATCCGTCTCGTCAACCACATGCCGAGCCTACCCGGCTCGCAGAACCTGGGCCGGGTCTGATTCAGACCCCCGGAAGGGGAGCTCCGACGTCTGCGCACGCCCTCTCAGCGGCGCGCATCGCCGGCGAAGCGGGGTTTTCTCCAGGGCCGAGGTCGTTCCTGATCCCCCAGCCGGCGGGGCCAAACGTTGGGTCGGGAAAGTTGGGTATGCCGTGTTTACGGATGCATCGCGCCTGCGCGACGAACGCGTCCTTGCGCGCCTGGGTCAGCAGCGGTCCGTGCGCTGCTGAACCTCCCGCGCCGCAGGCCTTCTCCGCAGCCTCGAACACGGGCCCGCTGAACACGACCCCTTCGATGGAGACCGTCGAGGAGCCAGGTCGTCCGATCGTGTTTGGGAAACCTTCGCTGCCGTTGACGCGGACAGGATCCGGGAAGTCCTTTACCCCGTGGGCGCGCATGCACTCCGAACGTGCGAGCAGGGGATCGGTCGATCGAAGCTGCCGATGAGCGGCGCTTCCACAGCCGGCGACAGAGACGGTAACTCCCGCGCCGATGCAACCGAACAAGAGGACACGACGCAAGGCGTCTGCCCAATCCACTGGTGATCCCACCTGGCACTCCTTCCACGGTCTGCCGCAGTGGCCGCGGTTGTACTGAGGCGGGGGTAACAGGCAGGTAACTTCGATGCCTGAGCTGTTGCCGTTTGACCGGGTGCTCGTGGCCGGGCTCACCCGGCCGGCAGGGTGATGATCGCCGCGGTGCCGGCCCGGATCCGGAGTCGGTAGCTGCCCTGGGGATCGTTGAGCGGCTGTGTCACGGGCAGTCCGGACAGCTCGCCGGTCGTCGTGTCCGCGCCGAAATTCTGGCTGCCAAGGGTGACGTCCTGGGTGGCGTTGACACTCGGGGCGCTCAGCCACTCCACGGTCGCGGGTCGAGTGCTTTGCCCGGCACGGACGAGCACCGTCTGACCACTACCCAGCCCCAGGTTGATCACGACGACCCGCTCGGTGCCGTCGGGCGCTCGCGTTGCCCACACGTGTACGGGTCCGCTGGTCACCGAGCCGCTGACGCCGAGCAGCTTCGAGCCCGGTGGTGCCGCCTGCGCGAACGCGAGCAGCCCGTAATACGACGGTGCCACCTGTGCTTCCCACGTGCCGGCGACTTGGTCAAAGCTGAACAGCCTGCCGATCGTCCTTCGGCTGGTGTGGACGTTGACGCCGTCGACACCGGCCCGGGCCAGCTGAAACAACTCGTTCAGACTCCACAGCGCCGAGGCGAAGGTGTTGCTGATCCCGGCCTGGCCCCCGCAGCTGATGTCGTTGGTCTCATCGAGGCGGAACGCGACGCCGCGCGCATGCGCAGCCTGCACTGCCGGCTCGAGACTGCTCGCGAAATGACGCGTATAGGCGTCGGAGAACAACTGCGCGACGGTCACCGGCGTTGATCGGCACCCCGGCCCGTACAGATGCGCGGTCGCGATTCGCACCCTCGGCTCGCTCGCCAGAAACTGTCCCATCCCACCGAGCCAGGATGCGGTGCCAACATCCGGCCCTGCCAGCGGAACCTGTGGAAGGTCGCGCGCGATTTCGGTGAAGTCACGAATGAAGTCCGGGAGGTCCCAGCCGGCGGACCGACCACGGTACGCAGCGCCGTTGTTCTTGTACCAATCGACGACGGTGTAGAGATCTGGTTCGTTGCCGAGCTCCAGCGCGTCAAGCCATGGTGCACCGATCGCAGCCACGATTGCATTGGCCTCGGCCGCGGCGACCTGCGCGCTGTTCACCTCCAGATTGACGCCCAGAATCAGGCGTGCGTCGACGCCCTCGGCCAGCGCCTTGACCACGGCGAGCCAGGTTGGCGTCAGGACATAGCGCACTCCGGTCGGCGTCGGAGCATTCGGGATCGGATACCACGCGCGGTCGCTGCTGTGGCCGGCAATCCTGATCACGGGCTGCTGACCCGGTGTCAGGTTGCGAATCAGCTGCTCGAGCATCGGATTGACCGCAGTCGGATCGGAGCCCGTGTAGGCCTCGATATCTCGCAGCTCGAACGAGAGCCCGACGAAGCCGGGAGGAACCCATCCGACTGGAGTCTGCGCGACGTCCGCGACGAGCGCACCGTGATCGGCGCTCGGCGCGCTCGGCGCAGTCGGCGCGGTCGGCGCGGCCGGCGCCGAGCCGGCGCCGACGATCGCCGAGGCGATCACCAATCCGGCAGCGATCGCTGCGAGTCGCATCATCATCAGGCCGCACCGACCTGAATTAAGCCCCGACGGAGGCGCGATATCGACGAGCCGCACCTCGCAGACGACGACGCCGAGAAGGGCGGCGATCCGTCTGCCGACTTGCTTGATGACGGCGACCAGCGGTGGTCCATTGGGCTTCATCATGTCGGACCACGAGCGGCGATTACATCAGCCCGGCCGCACATTTTGCAGTTTTGTGCGACCCGCTGGGGACAATCCGAGCGCTAACCTCGAGCTCTGGGTAGAACTCACGTATGCGGCGTTTAGGCGGACTCTTGGCGGTCGCGCTTCTGATCGCCTCGACCAGTGTTTCGGCCGGAGTCGGCCGGGCGGAGCTGCAGCCGCGCACGGTGCTGGTCCTGACCCAGACGCTCGGGTATCACCATGCCTCGATCCCAGCGGCGATGGCCGCGGTCCGCGGGATCGCCGCGCGAAACGGGCACATCCGGCTGGAATCCCTGCCGAGCGCCGCCGAGCTGACGCCGGATCGCCTTGCTCACGCCTCGGCCGTCATGTTTCTGCTGACGACCGGGGAGCTGCCGATGAGCCCCGCCGAGAAGCGCGCGCTCGTCGCCTTCGTCCGCGGCGGCGGCGGCCTGATCGGCTTTCACTCGGCGACGGACACGTTCCACCACTGGCCGGGCTACATCCGGATGATCGGCGCCGAGTTCAGCCGCCACCCGAGCCCGAGCACCCAGCAGCTGATCGTCGAGGACCGGGGAACGCCGGCGACGCGGGGGCTGCCGGGGAGCTTCATGCTCCATGAGGAGTTCTACGTCTTCAAGCACGACCCGCGCCCCCACGTTCACGTCCTCGTCCGACTCGACACGGGGCCAGGCGGTCCCGACCACCCGCTGGTCTGGTGCCGGCGGTACGGCCAGGGCCGCGTCTACTACGACGCCCTGGGCCACTTCTCGGCGACCTGGAGCAATCCCATCCAGCTCACACTCGCATCGGGCGGGATCGCCTGGGCCACCGGCCTCGCCTCCGCCCCCAGTTGCCGTCAGCGGACGGCCGCACCGCCGCAATGAACCCGAATTCAATCGGATGCGAATCCGCCCGGCGTATGAGAGGATCCCCGCAAGCGTCGACGGCAACCGTTAGGGAGGCAGTTGGGTCGCGCGTCGGTGCATCGCA
This sequence comes from uncultured Solirubrobacterales bacterium, assembly GCA_963805095.1. GTDB lineage: Bacteria > Actinomycetota > Thermoleophilia > Solirubrobacterales > Solirubrobacteraceae > Palsa-465. Next base: position 498,614 of record CAWDSW010000001.1, on the reverse strand, counting down.
AAATCCTCACCAGGAAGGTGTGCATGTTTCAACGACCGCACCGCTTCAGGGTTCGAGCGCTCCTCATCAGCGCCGTAGCCCTCAGCGGAATCTCGGCGATCGCAGCCGGAGCTGCGACCGCAGCGCCCGCAAGGGATGCGATCCCCGGAACCCACCCCGCGTGGGCCAACAACTCGCACAGGGCCAACGGGCAGTCCGGCCAACAACAGCAGGATCTGGTCACCGTCCGGGTGTATCTGCAAAGCAAGAACCCGACCGGTCTCGCCAACTTCGCGGCCGGAGTGTCGAACCCCAACAGTTTCCTGTACGCGCACTACCTGAGCGCGTCGCAGGCGCAGGCGCTGTTCGGCCCGTCCGCCGCCGCGGCGCAGGCCCTCGTAAGGGAGTTCAGGAAGGACGGCCTCAAGATCACCGATGTCGAGCTCGGGTTCGGTGGCTTCGTCGAGGTCGAAGGAACCGAGGCTCAGATCAGCGCTGTGTTCGGCGTGACCTTCGGCAGCTACACCGACCCACAGGGCCAGGTTGCGCGCGCCCCAGAGCAGACGGCAACCCTCCCGGCCTCGATTGCGGGTGACGTGCTAGCGGTCTCTGGGCTCGACAGCGCCCAGCACTTCATGGTTCCGAACGACACGACCGGAACGGCCCAGCAGCCGGCACAGGCCAGCTCGACGCCGCCCGACTCGGGTGGAGTCGGCGCGCTGCCGCCGCCACCGGCGAACTTCTGGGTCGCAGGCCCGACCTCGGACTTCTACGGGCAGAAGGTTGCCACCGACGAGCCGACGGCCAGCGGCGCTCACTGGCCGTGGGCAGTGACGGGCTACCAGCCTCGGCAGATCCGGGGCGCCTATGGAGTCACCGCGTCCCATGCGACCGGTGCCGGTCAGACCGTCGCGGTCGTCGACGCATATGCCTCCCCGACGATGCAGTCGGACGCGAACAGCTTCGCCAGGGACACGGGTGACCCGCAGTTCCGCCACGGTCAGTATCAGCAGAGCCTGTCCAAGGAATTCGACTTCATCAACGAGTGCGGCGCCTCGGGCTGGTATGGCGAGGAGACGCTCGACGTCGAAGCGGTCCACGGTATGGCCCCGAATGCGAACGTGCGGTACTTCGGCGCGGAGGACTGCACCGACCAGGGCCTGCTGGCCCCCGAGGCGCAGATCGTCAACAGCCACCTGGCCTCGATCGTGACCAACTCGTGGGGCGAGCCCGCCGACGGCGAGGCGCTCAGCGCGGTCTACGACGAGGTGTTCCAGGCCGGCGCCACTGAGGGCATCGGGTTCTTCTTCTCGAGCGGCGACAGCGGCTACGAGGACCCGACTTACGAGGATCCGGGTTCCGACCAGATCCAGGTCGACTACCCGACCTCGAGCCCATGGGTCACCTCGGTCGGCGGCACCAGCCTGGCTGTCGGCCCGAACAACAACTACGAGTGGGAGACGCCGTGGGGCACCGTCCGCGAAGGGCTCGCGGCCGACGGGCTGTCCTGGGCGACCACACCGCCCGCCGACCCGATGGCCGACTACGACGGCTCCGGTGGTGGCGGCGTCAGCACCACCTACCCGCAGCCGTCCTACCAGGCCGGGGTTGTCCCCAACAGCCTCGCGACTGACGTCCCCGAGGGCAGCACGACCACGCCGATGCGCGTGATCCCGGATGTGTCGGCGTACGCCGACCCCGCCACCGGGACGTTGGTTGGCCAGACGACGCTGCAGCCGGACGGCGTGCACTTCGCGTTCTCGCTGAGCCGAATCGGCGGCACCAGCCTCGCCTCGCCGACGTTTGCCGGAATCGAGGCGGACGCCCAGCAGGTCGCCGGCCACGCCATCGGGTTCGCCAACCCGGCGATCTACGCCCGGGCCGGGAGCAGCGCGTTCAACGACGTGACCGAGCCGAGCTCGCCGACCTACGAAGTCCGTAACGACTTCACGGACCCGAGCACGGCCACGGGGCCGCTGGTCACAACCCTGCGGCAACTCGGCATCAACGGTGCCGGCGCGTCAGCACTGACCGGGACCCCCGGCTACGACGACGCAACCGGCGTCGGCTCGCCGAGGAACTACATCCAGTCGTTCTTCGGCGGTTAGGGGCGACTGTGGCGGCCACACGGACGCCATAGTCAGACCCCAATCGGCATCTGACAGGAGCCCGGGTTACCCAACCCGGGCTCCTGTTACTGCGTCAGTGCCAGTCGGATCGCCCGCACGGGGTCGGCGATGCCGCAGGCGACCTCCACCGGCAGCACGGGCAGCGCGGTTCTCCAGACGTTAAGGCAGCGGGCGGTCAGGTGACCTTGATCAGCACGACGGAGTTCACCGCGAACACAATCGCGAAGAAGACCGTCCACCGGTTCAGGTTGCGCTCAACCAGCGAACCGCCACCGAGAGGCCCAGCGCCGGTGCCGACCCCGAAGGCTCCGGACAGACCAGCATCCTTGCCCGAGTGCATCAGCACCAGGACGATCACCGTGATGCTGACGAGAACCTGGATGAAGTCGAGGATGAACTTGACCACGCGCCTATGGTAGCCGCTCGCTTCCGGCCAGCTCGTCGATTCGGTTCAGGATCTCGATCGCTTGCCCGCGCAATGTCGAGTCCACGGCCGCGAAGTCGGCGTCGGAGAGCTTGCCTGTCTGATGGTCGAGCTCCGCGTCACGGATCTCCCTGAGCTTGGCATCACGGGCGGCCTCGAGCTCCAGCCGGTCCGACGACGGCGCGATGAGGTCCGGCGCCTCCGCCTCCCCGGCCGATGCACGCAGCAGCGGCCTGCTGACGATGAACACCACCCCCAGCAGCAGCGCGAACACGATCACGTAGACCATCGGTCGACCGGCCGTGCCGGCTAGACGAGTTCGCGCGCCGGCAGCGGCTGCGCCGTGCGTTGCACCGCCGGGCTGCGACGACGCAACGCCAGCGGCGCCGGCCAGAGCGCGATCAGGCCGCCGAGGGCGATGATGATCGCCCCAGCCCACAGCCAGCTGACGAGTGGCGAAACGATGAACAGGAATTCGACTCGGAAGGGATGACTGACGTATTGGTTGACGATGTCGACCACCGCCCGGTCGCGCAGCCCAAAGAAGGTATTGCGGCTCATCCCGATCGGGGTTCCGGTCCTCGGGTTCAGGTCCTTGGCGAACAGCCGGTCCGCCTGGTTGATGTCGCTGATCATCGTCGCGCTCGGGCGCGAGTTGACGACGGTCCAGATGTCGCGCAGCGGCCCCGAGTCGAGCCCGACGGTGCTGTCGGCGTTGCTGCTGTCGAAGAAGCGCCCGACGATCCCGTCGCTCATGTTCGTCGAGGGGTAGAAGCCGCGCTCGGTGTTCAGCGCGGTCACTCGCTTGCCGTTCTTGGAGACGAGTAGCGCGGCGCCGAACTGGACCCTCTCGGAGGTCGCGGTCGCCGTCGGATGCTTGTAGAGGAAGCGGTAGCCATCGACCGTGGCGCTGTGCCCGGGCAGCAGCCAGACGTCACGGGAGTGCTGGAAGGACGAAGACGCGGCGATACCGATCAGCAGCACTGCGAAGCCGAGGTGGACGGTGTAGCCGCCGTAGCGGCGACGATTTCGGCGAAACAGCGTGACGAGCGCCACCGGCCAGGCGTCATGGGTGATCGCGCGCCGCGCCGCGGTGCCGCGATAGACCTCCTGGACCACGGTTGCGATCACGAACGCGGACAGGCCGAAGATCGCGACCGCCAGCGGCTTGCTGCCGGCTCCGGTCAGCGTCAGGACCGCGATCGTCACCAGGATTCCGAAGGCAACCGGGTAGGTGAAGTTCCGGCGCAGGTTCGCGGTTGTCACGCGCCGCCACGAGATCATCGGCCCGACGCCGGTCAGCAGGACCAGGACGACTGCCAGCGGCACCACAAACGGAGTGAACGCGGCCGGGCCAACCGACACCGAGGTGCCGGTCAGCGCCTCTGAGATCAGCGGGAACATCGTGATCCAGAAGATCACGAACACCATCGCGACCAGCACCAGGTTCTGCAGCAGGAACATCGCCTCGCGCGACAGCAGCGAGTCGATCTGATGGTCGGAAGCGAGGGCGCTTCGCCTGAACATGACCAGCCCAATCGCGCCGAAGAACATGACCCCGAGCAGAGCGACGAACGGGATCGCGAGCGTCGAAGCGCCGAATGCGTGGATCGAGTCGAGCACCCCGGACCTCACCAGGAAGGTGCCGAAGATCGACAACGTCCCGGCGAGCAATACCAGCGACATGTTCCAGACCTTCAGCATCCCCCGCTTCTCCTGGATCTGGATCGAGTGGATGAAAGCCGTCGTCACGAGCCACGGCATCAGCGCCGCGTTCTCGACGGCGTCCCACGCCCAGTAGCCCCCCCAGCCGAGCTCCGTGTACGACCAGCGCGCGCCGAGAATGATCCCGATCCCGAGAAACAGCCACGCGCGCCAGGGCAAACCGCCGGATGTCCCGAATCCAATCGGAGCCCAGGCTGCCGCTGATCAGCGCTCCGACCGCGAATGCGAACGGAATCGCCATCAGCGTGTACCCCGAATAGAGCATCGGCGGATGGATGATCATGCTCGGGTGCATCAGCAGCGGGTCCAGGCCCGCTCCCTGGGCGGGCGCGGCACCGGGGCAAAAGTCGAGAACGGGTTCGCGGCGAACGCGGCAAGCGAGCCGAAGAACGTCGCGAAGCCCAGCAGCACGGCTGTCGCCCACGGCGCGATCGCGCGCAGCCGACGGCGCGTCAGGAACAGCACCAAGCTCGACCAGCACGACAGCAGCGTCACCCACAGCAGCAACGATCCCTGTTGCGAGGACCACGGCGCGGCGACCTTGTAGAAGATCGGGGATCGTCGTCGACGAGGTCTGGGCGACAACCTTGAAGGAGAAGTCGTTGCGCAGAAACGCGACCTCGAGCAGCGCCCACGCGATCAGCATCAGCCCCGCGAGCGCGTATACCGCTCGCCGACCGGAGTCGATCCAGTCGGAGCGGTGTCGTGTGGCGCCGTAGACCGAGGCGGCAGCCCCGTAGACGCTGACGCCGAGACCGAGCAGCAGGATCGCGCGGCCGAGCTGTGCCATCAGTCACCGGCCCGCATCCAGCTGTTAGGACCCCGAAGCCGCCTGGTACTTCGACGGACACTTCGTCGTCAGCGAGTTCTGCTGGCCGACGAAGCGGCCGTTGTCGTCCGTCACGTCGACCAGCACTGCCCGGCCGACGCCGAACGGGTCCGGAACGATCCCGCGATAGCTGACCGGGACAGCGACATGCAGCTTCGGATCGCGGACGCTGAAACTGAGCGACGAGCCCCGCTGATGAACCGATCCGTCAAGCACGGTCCCAGCGAGGATGTACTGGCCGCCGTCACGCGCGCGCCTGAGCAACTGCGACGCAGTCAGTTCGTCGCGACCGGCGCTGAAGCTGACGTAGATCAACGCGCCCGCGAGCACCAGCGCAACGGTCAGCGCGACCGCCAAACGGATCGCGCGCTTCCGACTTGGGTCGTGAGTCATAAATCCGGATGCAGGATGGGTGATGGCTGGTCGTGGCTGGCGGCAGGCGATGTCAACAGTCGTACTGGTGGTACGGCGAGGACATCGCCTGCGGTCAGGCGCGTCCGGACGCGCCCAGACTGCGTGCGAATTTGGGACTCACGACCCCTGGGGTCCATCAGCGAGAAATTGTCCCACAGTGATCGCGACGACCACGCCGTCACCAGGGGCCGCCGATCGTTGCGCAAGGTTGCGCTTACGCGGCCACGACCGTACCCGGTGTTAACGTCGGATAACCGGCCCCGTTATGTGGCCTGGCGGCGAAACGAATCCGTCCACCTACCGTTTGAGTAGATACATGGCGGTCAGATCAACAAAGCGCGAAAATCTGCTGAGGCGCGCTCGGAGCGGCGTCGCCGCCGAGGGCTTCGCCCGCATCAGTCGCAGTGAGCAACGCGAGCGGCCGCAACGCCGCTTCGCCTCGACCGAGCCTGTCGCCAACGGGTCTGCACCCGCGAGGCGCCACCGACTCCACCACGATCCGGTGCAGGACACCGCGGTCTACAACTGCAGCTGCGGCTTCGTGTTCGAGGCCGACGTCCAGACGACCGTCGGCTGTCCGCATTGCGGCGCTGAACAGGCCTGGTAGCTACCTGCCCCAGGACAGCCGGCCGACCGGCTTGCCGTGGGGCGAGAAGGTCACCTCGGTGACCCGCGCATGCTCATGGATCCTGAACGCCAGGCAGCCGCTGCGGGTTTCGCCCGCTGTGATCTGGCTGTCGAAGTCGCGCGGCGGGGTGCGGCAGAGGCCCGAGGGGACGAACAGCAGGTGGACGTTCGGGTCGGTTGCCGTGATCGAGAAGTCGGAGGTCGCCAAGCTGTCGTAGGCCGCCGGGCCGGTATTGGAGATTTCCACCTTGACGCCGACCCCGCGAAATCCGGGCAGCACCGGCGCGTCGTCGTCTGCGGGGAGGTCGACCACCTTCACCACGGTGACGAAGAGATGTGCGCTGGCGGTATCGACGCGCTGGGTCGAACCGACCTTCAGCGCGCTGAAGGGTCGCCCGCCGCGAGCGGGATCTGACGCTGCGCCGTGGCTCGGATCGGCGACCCGGACGCCGGCGCCGCCGCACCCAGCCAGCAGGCCAGCCGTCGCCACCGCGCTGAGGAGTCCCGCCCTGCTGGCCGGCAGCGCGCCCTTGGCGCGGCCGCCAATGCTCCGAAGGTCCGTGCCGAACATCGGGCGTCAATGTACCTCGATGAGTGGGTCGGTCGGCGGCCCTTGAGTACGCTGGCGCCCGTGTTCGAGATCCGCACTCGCGCGGCCGATTCGCAGGCGCGCACCGGCGTCCTGCAGCTGGCGCACGGCACCGTGAGGACGCCGGCGTTCGTGCCGCTGGCCACCCGCGGCGCGGTCAAGACCCTCGAGCCGCGGGACGTCGAAGCGCTCGGCTACGAGATGGTCCTCGGCAACACGTTTCACCTGATGCTCTCCCCCGGTCCGGAGTTGATCGACAAATTCGGCGGCCTGAACGAGTTCATGCGCTGGCCGCAGCCGATCATCACCGACTCTGGCGGCTTTCAGGTCTTCTCGATGGGCCATGGCAGCGTCGCCGACGAGATCAAGGGCCGGGGACGCCGTGGCGAGTCGGGAGGCGCGATCCTGTCAATCGGCGAGCACGGCGTCCGCTTCCGTTCGTACGTGGACGGAACCGAGTACGTGATGACGCCCGAGACCTCGATGTCGGTTCAGGCGGCGCTGCACTCGGACATCGCGCTCGCGTTCGACGAGTGCACTCCGTTCCACGTGAGCCGCGAGTACACGGCCCGCTCGACCGAGCGAACGCACCGTTGGCTCGACCGCTGCGTGCGCTGGCACGATCAGCACGGTCCCGCGGGCCAGGTCGTGTACGGGATCGTGCAGGGCGGGATTGAGCCGGACCTCCGGATCGAGTCTGCCGAGACCGTCGCTGCAGCCGGCTGCGCCGGGGTCGCGATCGGCGGTTCGCTCGGGCAAGACAAGCGGCAGATGCGTGAAGTCGTCGGCTGGACGACCGACGTGCTCGACCGTGTCGCACCGGACCGACCCAGACACCTGCTCGGGATCGGCGACGTCGACGACCTGATCGTGGGGGTCCAGCAGGGGATCGACACATTCGATTGCGCGATGCCCACCCGGCTCGCCCGCCATGGAGTGGCGATCGTCCCCGAGCCAGCGGAACGTTGGCGTGTCGACCTGGTCAAGGCCCGCTGGCGCGAATCGCGCGAGCCGCTGTTCGACGGCTGCCCCTGCCCCACCTGTGCCGCCGGCTTCACACGCGGTTACCTGCACTACGCGTGCCGCGCGGGTGAGGCCACCGGACCGCGGCTGCTCACGCTCCACAACCTGAGCTTCATCGCCCGGCTGATGGAGCGACTGCGCAGCGCGGTCGACGATCAGCGCCTGCCCGAAGTTGCGGCCGCGCTGCTCGACGGCGCGGCACCGTAGCGGTGCCTCCAATGTCGCGCTAAACTTGACACAGAACGACTTAGATTTTATAGTTCTGATGGTCGTAATGAATTCTTATTTTGGAGGAAGCAATGGCACTTGTTAGATGGGCTCCAGCCCGCGAGTTGTATCCCGTGCAGTCTGAGATCAACCGACTCTTCAACACGTTTTTCGACACCGCTACGCCGGTATCCGGCCGAGTTTCCCGCCGGTGGACCCCGGCGCTGGACATCGTCGAAAACGACGGCGACTATGTCGTCCGGGCAGACCTGCCCGGCCTCGGTGACGACGACGTGAACGTCGAGGTCAAGGATGGCGTCCTGCGGATCACGGGCGAGCGTAAGTCCGAGCACGAAGAGCGCAAGGACGGCTACACCCGGATCGAGCGTTCGTACGGCACCTTTGCCCGGTCGCTGACCCTTCCCGAGGGTGTGGATCCTGAGTCGGTCAAGGCGAGCTTCGACAAGGGCGTGCTCGAGATTCACGTCCCCAAGCCCGAGGCGCCGCAGGCCCACACGGTAGAGATCACCGACGGCGCCGCGGCCTAGCCGGAGCGCGAAACCGCGACACTAGGGGCGGGTCCCGAGGGGCCCGCCCTCTTTGCGTCTGAGGACCGGATGTTGGAGCCCTCGGACAGGGCCCCATTTGCTTACTTGGTGTACCGATGGACGATCGACCGCACCTGGTCGATCGCCTGTTGGGCGTCGTTGGCCACGATGTGCCTGTAGTGGACGATCGTGGGGTTGGCCGTCGAGATCAGGAAGCTCACGCCGATCGCGATCGCCGCAACGACCACGCCCAGCAGCAGCACGCTCCAGACGAGCCGCCGTGCCATGGCTCCACCACGGGAACGTCGGCGCTCGTTGACGACCGCGGGGCGGACGTCCTGACGCCGCGAAGCAGCAACGGGCTCCCGCCGCCTGGTCGCTTGGGGCGGGCGCCCCGACCTGGCGACCCTGGCAGGGGTCACCGGCTCCGATCGACGGGCCGGTCGCGCAGTCGCGACCCGGGTCGCCGCCGTCGGCTCGTCACGGGCCGGGAGCAGACGCGTGGCGGCGCCACCTGTCAGATGACGAGTCGGCGTCTCCTCCTGGTAGGGCGAGATGCCATGCGCTCCATCGCGGATCAGCTCGCCGAACTCGATCGCGCTCTCGGGGCGTTGCGTCGGATCGATCGAAATCGACAGCGCCACCGCGTCGGACAACGTCACCGGGACGTGCGGGTTGAGGCGCGCCAGCGGTATCGGCGACTCGCGCTGCTGCTTGAGGGCGAGCTCTGAGAGCGAGGTCGCCTCATACGGGAGGCGACCAGAGAGCAGCTGGTAGGCGACCACGCCCAGGGAATACAGGTCGGCCGAGGGGCCTGCTTCCTCCCCGCGAGCCTGCTCCGGGGAAAGGTAGGCAGCGGTCCCGAGCACTGATCCCACCTGCGTGATGCTCGACTGGTCGGTCGCCCGCGCGATCCCGAAGTCGGCCAGCTTGACCACCTCGGCGTCCGAGACCAGGAGGTTGCCGGGCTTGACGTCGCGGTGCACAACCCCGTTGCGGTGAGCGTAATCAAGGCCTCGACAGGCCTGAGCGATGATCTCGACGCCGTGCTCAACGTCGAGGTGGCCGCGATCGCGCAGCAGCTCGGCACAGGAGTGGCCGGTGACGCGCTCCATCACGATGAAGTGGTGACCGGCATCGCGGTCGAGGCCAAAGTCGAACACCTGGACGATGTTCGGGTGCACGAGCCGAGCCGCCGCCAGCGCCTCGCGGCGGAAGCGCGAGACAAACGTCGGATCGTCGACAAGATGGTCGGCCAGGAGCTTCACGGCGACGTAGCGCTCGAGGCGCTCGTCGAATGCCAACAGCACGGTCGACATGCCACCAACCCCGAGGCGCCCCTCCACCCGGTAGCGGCCGGCGATCTTCGAATTGGCGCTCACTGCCGCCTCCCGCCGCCCGCGCTGGTATGTCCGCTGGCGCTCACTGGCCCGGCCCCTGCAGGCCCGCGCCCCCGCTCGTACTGGTCGCCGGAGTCGTCCCGGCAGGGGCGGTCGCCGGGGAGGTTGCCGGGGCGGTCGCGGGCGAGGTCGGCGTTGCCGGGGCGGTCGTCGTGTTGAGCCCGCCGCCGCCGGTCGTTGAGGTGGTGACCGGCGGCGTGATTGTCTGCGCCGTCGAAGTGGTCGGGGGCGGGGTCGACTGCGTCGTGGTCGGCGGCGACGCAACCGTCTGAGTGTGAGTCTCGGTCGGCTTGGGCGGCCGGGTGATGGTTGGCGCCGGCGGCTGACAGTCGGTCGCCGTTAGCTGGGCGATCGTGTTGGCTCCTTGGACAAGGTTAGAAACCAGCTTCGAGTCGACGCCGCCGAGGCTCTGAGCGCTGTTCTGCAGCGAGCGAGCCGCGGACGCCGCCTGCGCGCAGCGGCCCGTGGCCAGCGCGTCCTGCGCCCTGTCCAGTTCTGCTCGGAGCCGGCTGGCCTGGTCCTGCGTCAGCAGGCCGCCTGCGCTACTGCCGCAGCCGACGACCGCCGATGCCACCAAGCCGATGACGCTGGCCATGATTACCCTGTTCAAGCCCATCGGCCGTCTGACTTTAGACGCCCGTCCGAACGACAGCCGGCTCGCCGGTTGCACGTGGATCGTGTTTCAGGTCATTGGCCGAAGCTCAGCCGGTCAGCCAGCGACGCTGGAAGGTGCGCGGCGTGGATCGCAGCAGCTGCTGCCTGGACGTCGTATTCAGCGCGCCTGTACGTGGCGGTCCAGGCGCCCAGGTCGAGCTCCATCCACGCTGCCCGACTGTCCCCGTCACGTGGCTGACCGACGCTACCGGGGTTGAGCAGCCACTCGCCTTCCCCGAGCTCGAGGACCTTTCCGTCGCTTCGCGTCTCGCCAGTGGCGGACCCGGGCGCGGCGCGGCAGAACGACAACGCGACGTGCGTGTGCCCGATCAGACACACGCGATGTGCCTGGACGTCGAGGCACATCTCGGCCTGGAGCGGCGACAGCACGTACTCCCAGATGGGATCGCGAGGACTTGCGTGGTACAGCCCAACCTCCTCGTCATCGCAGCTCGGCTTGAGTGTCCGCAGATACTCCAGCGCCGGCTCGCCGATGACCCGGCGGGTCCATTCAGCCGCTGTCCGGGCGCCGCCCGAGAACTCATCGAGGTCGAGCAGGCCGAGCACCGCCAGATCGTGGTTGCCCGCCAAGCAGACCGCCGCGTGGGCCTGCGCACGTTGCACGCACGCGTCGGGCTCGGCGCCGTATCCGACCAGATCACCGAGGCACCACAGCTCGTCGCAACCCACCTCGTCAGCCTCCTCGAGGACCGCGTCGAACGCGTGGCGGTTTCCGTGAACGTCCGAAACGATCGCGATCCGCACGGCGTACAGTCTCTCGTGTGAAGCCCGTTCGTGGCGCCTTCATGCTCACGCCGCTTGGGCTCGCCGCCCTCAGTGCCGAGCTCGCCGTGAGAGTGTTGACCCCCAGGGAGCCGCTTCCGGCCCCAGAGCCGGTAAATATCCGCGATCACTTCAGCGCCGAAGAGGTCGCCCGCGGCCGTCGCTTCGCGCGGCCACAGCTGGCGATCCGCTTGGCGCGCAGCACTCTTGATGCAGCGGTCCTCGCTTGCGTCGTCAGGCGGCAGGCTCGCCACGGCCGGCCTACGGTGCCGGCCGCGGCGCCCGGCGTCTCTGTCAGAGATGACGGCGCGAGGGCGGCTGACGTGGCGACCGCAGCGCTGGCCGGCGCAGCCCTCGCCAGCGCGGTCTCACTGCCGGGGCTGCCGCTCTCGGCGCTGGCCCGCCACCGCGCGCTACGGGTTGGGCTCGCCACCCAATCGTGGCGCGATTGGGGCATCGATCTGGCCAAGGCGACGGCGATCCAAGGCGTGCTCGCCGCCATTGGCTCCGGCGCCGTGACGCTTGCCGCTCGTCGCTGGCCGCGCGGCTGGTGGCTGCCGGCCGCCGCCGGCTCGATCGGCTTCGGCACATTGTTGGCCGCGCTCGCGCCGGTCGTCCTGGACCCGGTGTTCAACGACTTCACCCCGTTGCCCGACGGGGACACCCGTCAGGATGTCCTGTCGCTCGCAGCCGGCGCCGGCGTCTCGGTCGGCGAGGTCTACTCGGTCGATGCCAGTCGCCGCACGACAGCCGCCAACGCCTACGTGACGGGGCTCGGGCCGACGAAGCGCGTCGTCCTGTTCGACACGCTCCTCGACCGCTTCGACCGCGACGAGATCAAGGTCGTCGTCGCGCATGAGCTGGCCCACGTCCGCCACCGGGATGTACCCCGCAGCGTCGCGTTCGCGGCGCTGACCGCGCCCGCCGCAGCGCTCGCCGTGCAGCGGCTCAGCTGGGCGATGTCGGCGACGAGGGCGAGCGCTGGCTCACTGCCCGCGCTGGCCCTGGCCACCGGCGTCGTGTCGCTACCTGTTGGGGTCCTCTCCAGTCGCCTGTCCCGGGCGGTCGAGCGCCGAGCTGATGCGTTCTCGCTACGGCTGTCGCAGGCTCCACAGGCGTTCGTCTCATTCGAGCGCGCGATCGCGCTGCAGAACATCGCCGACCTGGAGCCGCCACGGCTGTTGACCGGTCTGCTGGCTACCCACCCGCCGACGGCCGAGCGGATCGGTGCCGCGCTCGCATATAAGCGGACGCAGTCGCAGCGCGAGGACTCTTCAGGACCTACTCGTCCTCGGCGCCGCCGGTCGATCCGCCGTACTCGGGCAGGTTCTTGATGTTCTCGCGCGCCTGCCACTTGGAGTAGTTGTCCTCCATCGCGTCGATCAGCTCGCGCATGAACTTCGCCGACAGGTTGATCCGCGAGACGACCACGCCGGGGATCTCCTCGTCCTCGATCTCGTGGTCGACGCGGGCGAAGGTGATCGTGAACTCGTAGTCGGAGTGACTGACGTTGGCAAAGTTCGCGTAATTCCCCGCCATAACCTCCGGCGAGAAGTGAATGTTGATGTGGCGCTCTGGCTGGTTCGGATCGTCCATAGGGGCTTAGGTCCTATCTCAATTGGGGGGTGCGACCGGGGCGGCATAGGATCGAGTGAGACGAGGACGCAAGGGGTGAAGGCGTGGCAGCGCCACGTCGAACCCCCGAGGACGAAGTATCGCGAAGGTCATATGTCGCATCCGGGTGTGCACACCAGTTGGGATGGGACCTTAGTATCCCATCGTGCGGATCGTAGTCGTCGCGGTGGGCAGGCTGCGGCCTCCGTTTGTCGACGACATCGCCCACTACGCCAAGCTACTCGGCCGCTACGCCCGTCTCGAGCTGGTGGAGGTCCGCGAGGACGAGCGCGTGTCACGCAGAGTCCCGGAGCGGGCCTTTGTGTCGCTGCTTGACAGCACTGGCCAGACGCTCGACTCGGTCGGCTTCAGCGAGTTTCTGGAGCGGCGCCGCGCGAGCGGCCTGGACCTGTGCTTCGTGATCGGCGGGCCGTTCGGCGGCCTCAAACTCGATCGGGTCGACCAGCACCTTTCGCTCGGCGCGATCACCCTCCCTCACCAGCTGGCCCGAGTCGTCCTCCTGGAGCAGATCTACCGGGGCCTTAAGATCCTCGCCGGCGAGCCCTATCACCACTGATGGCAGAGCGCGAGCAGACCCAAGTCGACCAAGAAACCCTTCACGGGCTGGTCGCCGCCCAGCGCCGACGCACTCGCCGGGACCTGCGGGCGTTCAGCCGCCGGCTGGGATTCGTGCTGGCGTTCCTCATCCTGGTCGCGATCGGGGGCTCGATTGGCCTCGCCTTGGACGAGGGCACCTCGGTCCCGTACGGCTTCCTGTGGACTGTCGACATCATCACGACCCTCGGGACGGTCCCGATCCCGAGTGACACCGTCGGCCGGGTCATCATCGTCGTGCTCGCACTGCTCGGCATAGGTACGCTCTTCTACGCCGTCGCGACGGTCGCCGAGTTCTTCGTCTCCGGGCAGCTCAGCGGCGTGGTCGCGCTGCGACGCACACAGAAGATGATCGACGCCTACTCAGAGCACCACATCGTCTGCGGCTACGGCCGGGTCGGTCGGCAGGTGGCGCGGGTCCTGCGGGCGCGTGGGGGCAAGGTGGTCGTGATCGACCAGAACCCGATGCACCGTGAGGTCGCGCAGTCCGACGGGATCACGCTGCTCGAGGGCCAGGCCACCGAGGACGATACGCTCGTGCAGGCTGGGATCGAGCGCGCCGCGGCGGTGATCGCCTGCGTCGACTCCGACGCCGACAACATCTTCATCACCCTCAGCGCTCGTGAGCTGCGTAGCGACATCCTGATCGTCGCCCGCGCATCGGCCGATGACTCCGAGAAGAAATTGAAACGAGCGGGCGCCGACCGGGTGATCTCGCCGTACAAGACGAGCGGGGCAGAGATGGCGCGGATCGCCCTACATCCTCAGGTCGGAGGTGCCGTCGACATCGCCGATTACCGGATCGAGCAGATCGAGGTGCCCGAGGCGGCCGCCGGCGTCGGTCGCACGATCGGCGAGGCGCGTGGAGCTTCGGTGATCGTCGCGCTGCGCCGCGGGGACGGCAGCCTTGAGACGCAGCCCTCGCCGGACGCAGTGATCGAAGCTGGAGACACGCTGATCGTGCTCGGCACTCCCCCGGCTCTGGAGGCGCTCGAGGCCCTGTTCCAGCCGGTCCCGGTCGCCAGCGCGTAAGGCCCCGGCCAGTAGGACCTGAGTACGCTCAGCACGATGGATCCAGTCGCGCAATTGCGCGCTGCGGTTGAGCGCGGCGCGGGCTCTCTCCGCGGCGGCGACGCCGCCGGTTCGATGCCCACGCCCATGGTCGAGCGGCCCAAGCACCCAGACCAGGGGGACTACGCGACCAACGCGGCGATGCTGCTTGCGCCGAAACTGGGCGAGGCCCCGCGCGAGATCGCCTCGCGGCTCGGGAGTGAGTTGGCTGAAACGCTCGGGGGTGAGCTAGTCCGGTTCGACGTCGCCGGGCCGGGCTTCCTGAACCTGTTCCTCTCAGATGCCTGGCACCGCGACGCGCTGCGGTTCGTGCTCGATCAGGGCCCGCGGTTCGCCGCCGGTGGCGCTGCGAAGCCGGAGAGGATCCTGCTGGAGTTCGTCTCGGCCAACCCGACGGGGGTCCTGGTAGCCGCCAGCGGCCGCCATGCCGCGTACGGCGACTCGCTCGCCCGGATCCTCGAGCACTACGGCCACACGGTCTGGCGCGAGTACTACTTCAATGACGCTGGGTCACAGATCCACCGGCTAGGCGAATCCGTCAGGGCCCGGGCGCTCCACCGCCCGGTACCCGAGGACGGATACCACGGCGACTACGTCACGGATTTGGCGGCGGCGATCCCCGAAGCAGCCGATGAGTCCGTCGACGTCGACGTCGTCGCCGCCGGAGCTGTCGCGGTCCTGCTCGACGGGATCAAGGCGACCTTGATCCGCTACGGCGTCCAGTTCGACAAGTTCTTCTCCGAACGAACGCTCCACGAGGGTTCGCCGAGCGCGCTCGATCGCGCGATCGCAGCGCTCGAGGCGGCCGGCCACGTCTACTGCAGCGACGGCGCGGTGTGGTTACGCACGACGACGTTCGGGGACGACAAGGACCGGGTGCTGCGGCGCTCGGGGGGCGAGCCGACCTACTTCGCGGCCGATGTCGCCTACATGCAGAACAAGCGCGATCGCGGCTTCGAGCGCCAGCTGCTCCCGGTTGGAGCAGATCACCACGGGTACATCGCCAGGCTCAAGGCAGCGTTTCAGGCCCTCGGCGGCGACCCGGACCTGCTGGAGGCGCTGATCCTGCAGTTCGTGCACCTGATCGAGGGCGACGCCCGCGCGGCGATGTCCAAACGGCGCGGCGAGTTCGTCACGCTGGACGAGCTGATCGACGAGATCGGTGTGGACGCCACCAGGTTCTTCATGCTGCAGAGCTCGCACGACCGGACGCTCGATTTGAACCTCGACCTGGCGCGCTCGCGGTCTGCCGACAATCCCGTCTACTACGTTCAGTACGCGCATGCGCGGATCGCCTCGATGCTTGCGCGCGTTGGCTCCGAGCGCGTGGCCGAGGCGGTGTCGGCAGCGGCGAGCTGGATCGCCCCCGATTCGTCGGCCGACAGCGAGTTGCATCCCTCCGAGCGTGCGTTGATCAAGCAACTGGTGGCACTGCCAGAGGAGGTCGCCGAGGCCGCCGACCGGCGCGGACCCCACAGGATCGCCGCCTATTCGCTGGAGCTGGCACAGGTATTCACGGCCTTTTACCGCGACTGCAAGGTGGTCGGTGCGACCCCGGCGGAGGTCGAGACCTTCCGGATCGCGCTGTGCGTCGCGTCTCACTCGACGCTGGCGCTGGTGCTCGACCTGCTCGGCGTCAGCGCGCCCGACTCGATGTGAGCGGGGCCTGAAAAGGCTCTTTAGCGGAAGTTGGTGAGTTCGTCGTCGAGCCTCGCCGCGTCCTCGCGCGACAGCGGAGCCCCGGCGGCCAGCGGCGCCTGGCCGGCTCGGCGGGCGCGTGCCCGCCAGCGTGGCAGCGTGTAGGCGAGCAAACCCAGTCCTCCAAGGAGCAGCGCGGGCGGCAGGATGTAGATCAGCAGGTTCACGCCGCTCGCCGGTGGCCTCGCCAGCACCTGCACGCCGTAGTAGCTCACCATGGTGTCCTGGATCTGCTGCATGTTGTCGCCCTTCGCGATCAGCCGAGCGAGGGCGTGCTTCTCGCTTATCGCCTGGGGGGAGGAAACCGTGTTCAGAGGCTCGTGGCAGGACACGCACATGAACTGGGTCTCGACGTTCAGCAGGTTCAGACGTCCGGCGGCCAGGGCCGAGCCGCCGGCGATCAGGGCGAGGGCAGCGATTGCGAGCACCACGATGGTGGCCTTTGCACGGCCCCGCGGTCGCCGTTGGGCGGCGCTCATGCCCGCTCCGCGAGGATCTTCGGGAGCGTCTCATTGACCCACCGGTTGGTTAGCTGGAAGCGACGCAGCGCCTGGACCTTGCCGGCACGATTGATCACGAAGGACTCGGGCACGCCTGAGACGCCAAAGGCATGGGCAAAGTTGCCGTTGACGTCCCGGATCACCGGAAAGCTGAGGTGGTACTGGCGCATGTAGGTGATGTCGTTGCTGGGGTCGTCCTGGTAGGTCACCCCCAGCACCGTCCCACCGTGGGCCGCGAGCATTTGTTGCGCGCGGCGCAGCACCGGCGCCTCGGCCTGGCACGGCTGGCACCACGAGGCGAACATGTTGACCAGAACCACCTTGCCGCGAAAGTCCGACAGGCTTTCGGTCGTGGTCCTGCCGAGCACCGGCAGCGCCATCCCAGAGCTCGGAGCCGGCGGGTAGTGACCCGAGTTGATCTGCGCGTCGATCGAGTTGTTGGACCCCTGGCGCGCGATCCCGAAAGCGAGCACGGCAAGCAACAGCACGACGACCGCGGTGATGATTCCTGGCACTGCGAACCGGCG
Organism: uncultured Solirubrobacterales bacterium; assembly: GCA_963805095.1. Classification (GTDB taxonomy): domain Bacteria; phylum Actinomycetota; class Thermoleophilia; order Solirubrobacterales; family Solirubrobacteraceae; genus Palsa-465. The sequence goes on along the minus strand of CAWDSW010000001.1, from coordinate 481,258 downwards.
CATTCGGCCTCCAAGGCTATCGCCGCCGCGCGAGCCCCGATCCGGCCCGGCCGACCGCGCGCCGGGCGTCGGGGAGGGATTACCCCCGGCGTTGCCTTAGGGTGCCAGGTGACATCCAAGCCAACACATTGTTGCGCCTGATGTCTTTAGGATCGCTTCCAATGGCTGCCGGTCAGCGGGCTTCCGGGGGGTGGCCCCTGCGTGGTCGGCAGAACGAATGCGCTGTCCTCGATCGGTTGCATGAGGGGGCACGGGCTGGGCATAGCGGCGTGCTCGTGCTACGGGTGAGGCAGGGGTTGGGAAGACCGCGCTGATCGACCTTGCGATCTCGTCGGCCGCCAGCATGCTCGTCGTGCGCGCGTCGGGGGTGGAGTCGGAGATCGAGCTGGCGTTCGCCACCCTGCATCAGCTGTGCGGGCCGCTGCTTGATCGCGTCGAGGGACTTCCCGCCAGTGACACAGGGATCGCGGTTGGGAGCGGACATGTCGCCCGGACACGGTCACCCGCGCCGTGTGCTTACGGAAGATCACGCGCCTTGTTCGACGCCCAACCTGACGCGAGGGGCCCCTGTCCTCTTCGGTCCCGGAAGGCCGCTTGGTGCTTTGCTTGCTACCGCGTGGCGATGCGGTGAACCTCGAGGAACTCCGGCTCACCGGGATTGATTCCAACCTCAGCGAGGATCGGCATCAGGCGCTCGCCGAATGACGCAAACTGCTCGCGCGAGTCCCAGATCTCGCTCACTCGAAGGTTCCCGTCCGAGCCGAAGCAGACGTGGGATTCGCACCCGTCAGGAGCCTCATCGCCGAGCTTACGTATCGCTTCGTCGTACTGCTGAGCTGTTAAGGATGCGGGGGCGAAGCGGACTAGAACGCTCATGGTGGCTCTCCTCATGATTTTGATAGCGAAGCCCGATCCTACTCGGGAAACGGATCGGCGCCGGGTGCCACTCACGCCGGCCGCGCTCGACGCCGTCGAGTCGATCCCCGCGCGGGTACCCCGATCCCTGTTTTCGGAGCGACAAAGGCGGAAATCTCAACCTCAACGACTGGCGCAACCGAATCTGGTATCCGGCGCTAGAGGCTGCCGGCATCGCCAAACGCGGGCCTTACCGAAGCGCTTGCCGGCGGCGTGTCGATCCTCCACCTGTCGCGGCTCATGGGGAGGTCAACCGAGATGATCGATCGCCGTTACGGGCACCTAGCCCAAGGGTCCGAAACGGTGCGGTGTCCGTCGGTTCCTGGAGCGCTTCGACGGCCAGGAGCTTGAGGTCGCGCTTGAGGTCACGACCGGCTGGCGGTTCGTTGTCGAGGAACTCCAGCGGGTAGGTGCTCGCGTGCATCTCGCTGAGCCGGCAGAGACAGCAGCGATGCGCGGGAACAAGAAGCGCGCGAAGAACGACCGTGCCGATGCTCGCCATCTGCGAGAGCTGCTGATGGCAAAACGGATACCGGAGTCCTGGATCGCGCCCGAGCACCTGCTCGACCTCCGCGCTCGCGTCCGGCTTCGTCACCGACTCTCCGAGCAGCGCGGGAAGTGGCAACCGCGGATCCAGTCGGTGCTCTACCACCACGGCTGCCCACAGCGAGGTGACCTGATGAACGCCGGTGGGCTCGCATGGCTCGCGGCCCAGCCGCTTCCCCCGGTCGCGCGCGAGCAGGTGAGCGCTGCGCTCGCGATCATCGAAGCGCTCGACGGTCAGATCGCACCGCTCGATCGGGAGCTAGGCGCCTACGCACGCCGCCAGCCAGGATGCAAGGCGCTGCTGGCGCACTACGGAATCGGCCCGGTCACTGCAGTGACAATCCTCGCGGAACTCGGTGACCCGCACCGCTTCTCATCCTCCCGGGAAGCGGTCCGCTACGCCGGGCTGGACATCACCGTGCACCAATCCGACCAGCGACGCGCCCCCGGACATCTATCCCGCCAGGGACCGCCGGCGTTGCGCTGGGCGCTGTTCGAAGCCGCGCAGTGCGCCCGCCGGCGCACCTCACCCGACCACGCCTACTACACAGAAGCGGCCGCGGCGCGCGCCTCGGCGATCTCGGCGTCGACGTCGACTCGCTGGCCGTCCTCGCATTCGAGGCACGGACTGCCTGCCAGAACGCGTGACCCTGATACGCCCGCGGACCAGCTCGATGTCGTCGGCATCCTCGGCCGTGCGACCGACGCGAAGTCTCGTGTTTCTAGGGCGCTGCCCATCGGAGCGACGGCAGCGTTCGGATGGGAATTCGCGGCGAGATCGGCAAGGCTCGTTACCGCGACAGAGTCGATGACGATCACGCCACCTGCGGTCAACTGTGGCGTCATGCAAGGGTCCTAGAAACGATTCGCGGAGGAGACCTTGCGCATCGACTCCGGTCAAACGTCCTCCACCCCTTCTTCGAACTCCGCTCCGAAACAAGCCGCGGCGGAGCTCCAATTCGGCCGCCGTAGTCAGCTGTGCCGAGCCCGACGTTCCCTACCGGGGTCGCGAACGGACGCACCAGGTCCGGCCGGCCACGTCTGCCACACCGGCCGATTCCAGTCGCGCCCGTAGTTCGCTTCCATGGTTGCAGGGGACTCGCGGGGGCGTCTGTAGTTGTTCCAGTTCGTCGAGTCCGCTAGATTCGATTCCAGGAGACACCAGTTCGACGGAGAGGGAGCTTGCATTGGCCGAATTGCCCTTCGTGGACGCTAATCGGGATGGCCTGGACTTGAATAGCTGCCCGGGGGTCGAACGTTCTGTCCTGGAAACGTTCCCTGGTTCGCCAAAGCCGCGTCTCCTCAGCTCTCACATCTAGTCATTCACCGGAGTGCGTCGTGCGCCGTCTGAGGGTCGGCGTGATTGGCGCGGGTTCGTGGGTCGTGGCATCGCACCTGCCGACCCTCGAAACGCGCCGGGATGAACTCGAGTTCGTTGGAGTCTGCAGAGAGGGCTCGGAGCTTCTCGAGAAGATACGCGACCGATTTGGATTCCAGTTTGCCTCCGAGAGCTATCAAGAGGTTCTCGACGCCGAGATCGATGTCTGCATCGTTGCGAGTCCTACCGCCTTCCATTACGAACACGCTCGCGCGGCGCTCACGTCCGGCGCTCACGTGCTCGTTGAAAAGCCGATAACTATCGATCCCGAAGATGCATGGGATCTCGTGGAAGTCGCCCGGGCTGAGCGACGGCATCTCGTGTGCTCCTTCGGCTGGAACTATCGCCCTCTACTTGTTCAAGCGACCAGGCTGATGCATGACGTTGGTGTGGGGCCGATCGAGCATGTGTCGATTCGGATGGCGTCGTTTACACGCGAGCTGCTCGCGAATCGCGGCGCGTATCCCAAGGCCGCGTCGGAAGCTATCCCGGAACCGCGCACCTGGACCGATCCAGCGCTCTCGGGCGGCGGTTACGCCCAGGCTCAGCTGTCGCACGCGCTCGCCGCCGCGCTTTGGCTCACGGGCCAACGGGGCCGGGTGGTCTCAGCGTTCATGACCGCCCCACTTGGAGCTCCTGTGGAACTTCACGCGGCGATTAGTCTGCAGTTCGAAGATGGAGCGATTGGCTCGCTCTCGGGTGCTTCAAGCCATTCGGACGCAGTCGGAGCCCCAGAGAACGAACTCGACATCAATGTGGTGGGTCGAGACGGTCAGTTTCAGGTCAGCATCGAGTATGGCGTGGCGCGCCTTCTTCGCGTGGACGGGGAGCAAACGATCGACCTCGGGCCGGAAGGAGGTTCCTATGACTGCGTTGGCCCTCCGTTGGCGCTCGTCGACATGGCGGCGGGCCGTGACGTCGTCAATCAATCGCCCGGGGATCTTGGTGCGCGAACGGTCGAGATCCTGTCCGCGGCGTACGAGAGCGCCCGCACCGGTTCGACCGCGGTAATCCGGTCGGCCGGTTGAACTCCACATCGACGCGGGCCACCTCGTCATCGCCGACGGAACTGACGCGTTGACGAGATCTGCGGTTGAGTCAACGTAAACGTTGGGTCTGCCCACGCCCTTCGTGCACGACATCACGGCCGAGCTGCTATGTCGGCGACCATACCGCTCCTGCGTGTCTCGGAGCGCCTTCGGGAGCCGCTCGTCCTTGGAGCCGCTCGTCCTTGGAGCCGCGGGCCCGAGCGGGTACCCCCGGCGCGGCCAGACGGGCTCCGACACGCCCAGATCTCGGCAAATCAGTTCGACCGGGAAGCCGGTGACCGCGGACATCGGTCCAAATGCCGACGTGGATGGATCGTGTCTGCGAACGGAGGCCTCCCGCCCGACTCGACCCTATGTCGCCCACTATTGACGTCGGGATCCTGCGTGCGTAACATCGCTGTAAGTTGCCGGAACCGTTTCCACGAACGATTCCGGCAAAGCTCACGAGAGGAGAGGTAATGCTTCGCAAAATGCCGGCGCTCCCGGCTACGGTGGTGATTGGTGCGGTTGTCCTCGCTGTGGCAGGCGGCGCATCGGTCACGAATGCACTCGCGAAACACCCGGCGCAGGCTTCGCCGGCTTCCAAGTTCGTGCCGGCAGCACCTGCGGCGCCAGGCAGCGGGAAGGGCATCAAGATCGGCTACCTGTCTAACGACGAGTCCGTGCCGATCGTCCATGTCATCTCCCAAGGCATCGAGGCCCAGGCCAAACGAGCCGGCGTCGACCTAGTCTTCTGCAATGGCGCCGGTAGCGACGCAACTGCCCTTCAGTGCGCAAAGACGTTCAAGGCAGAAGGGGTCCAGGGAATCATCAATTTCCAGCACGACACATCCGCGGCGCCTTCGATCTGCGCTGCTGGGCCCAAGGGCGTCCCTGTGTTTGCCGTTGACATTCCACAGCCGCCATGCCAGACGAATTTCATGGGGGTGGATAACACCGTCGGCGGCGAAATTGCTGGTGAGCAGCTCGGCAAATATTTCAAGTCGCATTTCAACTGTAAGTACGATGCTTGGGTCTCGCTCGAAGAGCCCGAGATCGGCAAGCCGAACACCGAACGGATGGGTGGATACCGCACTGGGTTCGCCAAGTACTGCGGTGCTGTGCACAACCTGAAAAAGATTGGCTTTGATGCTTCTGCGGCTCAAGGCGCAGACGGACATGGCTGACGCGCTTACGTCTCTCCCGTCCGCCAAACGGATCATTGTTACCTCGATCGACGACGAAGGCATCGAGGGCGCGTTCGCCGCTGCGAAGACCGCAGGTCGGTCGAACGATCTCTACGCTGCCTCGTTGGGGCAGGCCGATACGCCCGCGCGCTGTGGACTGAAGACAAATCCGCACTGGATTACTGCCACGGCAATCTTTCCTGAGAGATACGGATGGGTCGGCATTCCGTACATGATCAAGGCGATCAAGGGTCAGAAGATCCCGAAGAATCTGTATGTACCACTGGTAGCCGTGACCGGAAAAACGATCGGAAAGTACTACAAGCTGAACTGCCACTGACCTTCACGAGGTTGGTTAGCTTTCGCCAGGAGACCGAGTGGCCGTAACACCCGTTGTTAGGGCGACCGGAATTCGAAAGTCATTCGGTGGTGTCGAGGTCCTCCATGGGGTGGACCTCGACGCCGCTGGAGGCTCCATTCTCGCGCTTCTCGGAGAGAATGGGGCCGGAAAGTCGACGTTAGTCAAAATCCTCGTCGGGGCAGAGCAACCTGACACTGGAGACATCGAAGTCGGGGGCAGGTCGTGACTTCCCTCACGCCGCCAAGCGGCCCGAGCACTCGGTGTTCGCATGATCTTCCAGGAGTTGATGGAGGCGCCGACGCTCTCGGTCGCGGAGAACATCTGCCTTGGCCAGTGGCCCAGGAGCGGCGGGCGAGTAGACTGGACGCAGATGCGAGTGCAGGCTCGGCGCGTGCTGGGCGAGCTGGGAGCGCTCGACGTAGATGTCGGGCAGCTAGTCGGGTCGCTGGCGGTTGGGCAGCGTCAGCTTGTGGAGGTAGCCCGAGCGATGCTCGGCGATACGCGGTGCCTTATTCTCGACGAGCCTACGGCTGCGCTGTCCGCAAGCGAGGCAACCAGACTCTTCGCTTACCTTAAGCGGCTTCGCGAGTCCGGGGTTGCGATCGTGTACATCACACATCGCCTCGACGAAGTCGAGGCGATCGCGGATCGCGTACAAGTGCTCCGAGACGGTTCGACCGTCATGAGTGAGGATGTCCCGTGGAATCGAGCGGGCCCAGATGGTTTCAGCGATGCTCGGACGGACGCTTGAGACGGCGACAAGCCTGTCTACGCGGGGGCTGGCGAGCGTGGCCGAGTCGTCGCCGGTTCTGCGCCTACGAGAAGCAACCTGCGATGGTGCCTTCGCGAAGGTGAGCCTCGAACTCCGCGCGCAGGAGATCACCGGCCTATACGGCAACGTCGGATCCGGAACTGGCGAGGTGGCTGAGGCCATATATGGAGCACGCCCGTTTGACGAGGGAGCACTCGAGATACGCGACGTTCCGGTTCGTATCGATCGTCCGTCTCGCGCCATCGAGCTGGGCATCGGGCTTCTTCCAGGCGATCGACAGCGTGAGGGTGCGTTCATGCAACTCTCTGTGTCGCAGAACCTCTGCGCTCCGAGTTGGAGTCGACTCGCCTCTCGCGGCTGGCTTACGGCGCGCGATGAAGCCCGGGTGTATCGAAAATGGCATGACCTCCTTCGCGTACGTTCCCGGAACGACCCGAACCAGCCGCTGTCGACCTTGTCCGGTGGAAACCAACAGAAAGTGTTGCTCGGTCGCTGGCTTGAGCAGAATGTGACGGTGCTCTTGCTGATCGAACCAACTCGCGGAGTTGATGTGGAGCGCGCCAGGAGATCTATCGCGCAATCAGACAACTAGCCAACGACGGGGTTGCCGTGCTCTTGGCGAGTAGTGATCACGAGGAGGTCACTCAGATAGCCGACAGAGCGGTGGTCATGGTGCGTGGGCGGATCACTCGGCGGTTTACTCGAGAGCAGCTCACGACGTCGGCTCTGGTAGCCGCGGCAGGAGGAGGCGATGGAAGCGATGACTGATCAAGCCATCGCTGAGCCGCTCGGCGCCGAACCTGCTCCTGAGCTCCCACGCGGGAGGCAGCTGCCTCGACTACCCAAGGCGTTCGTGCTTCTACTCGTTCTGATCGCCGAGATCATCCTATTCTCGCTGTTGTCGCCGTACTTTCTCGCATGGACCAACCTCCTCAATACCTTGGAGGCCGTCGCGGTTATCGGCATCGTCGCGGCGCCGGGGACCTTACTGATCGTGGCCGGTCAGTTCGATCTTTCAGTCGGGTCGATCACCGCGCTCGCCGGAATCGTGATGGCGAGCATCGCTGGGAGCCACGGAGTAGGGTTGGGTGTTCTGGCAGCCTTCGGAATCGGCCTTGGCGCCGGCGCGGTGAATGGCTATTTCGTCACCGTCGTTGGGATCAACCCGCTCATTACCACGCTCGCGACTCTGTCTGCTTTTCAAGGCCTAGCCGAGGTAACGTCCAACGGCCTTTCTCTTCCCGTAAACGGGTTTAGCGGACTAGGCACAGCTACGATAGGTGCGGGTATCGAGGTTCCCGTGGCCATCTTGATAGTAGTCATGTGCATCTTCGCGTTGGTGATGCGCTTTACGGTGTTTGGCCGCAGCGTATACGCAATCGGCGCTAATCCTGTCGCGGCGCGCCTGATCGGACTCCGGACCAAGAGAATCATCTTCACTCTCTTCGTCATCTCGGGCCTCGCCTGCGCCCTGAGCGGCCTTATCCTCGACTCGCAGCTAGCGTCGGCGTCGCCGACCGCCGCGACCGGACTCGAACTGTCAGTCATCACGGCAGTCGTGCTGGGTGGAGCCACTCTGTCGGGCGGGGAAGGCACAATCATTGGTACGGCGCTTGGCATTCTCGTCATCGGCGTTCTAAACAACGGACTGGTGCTCAAGAGCGTGAATCCGTTCTGGCAAGACGTCGCTCAGGGCGCGCTCTTGGTCGCCGCAGTCTCGTTCGACCGTTTTCGTACCCGGCTGGTTGAGCGAAGAGGACATCGTGTTCGCCGCCAGATGCCTGCATCTTCCGCCTCGAATACCTAGAAAGGAGAGATTCACAAAATGACACCGCCTGTTTCGGGTGCCGTCCCTGGCGACGTAGACCGCCGCGTGCTCCGAGCAGGGGCCAGCAATTCGCTCCGTTCTCGTGGAGCTTCCTAGTAAAGGAGGAATGTCCAACATGGATATAGCAACACCTACTCAGGCCTATGAGGACCTGGCGAGCTGGGATGGGCAATGGCCATTTCTTGGGAAAGAGCCTTATCCGCGTGCGATTCGTGCACACGAAGCCTACTTTCAGGCATGGGGCATCAGCAACGCGGGCATGAACCGTACGCCCGTGTGGTTTTATGCGAGCACCCAAACTATCGACACGGGTATCTTTTCGCTCGCGCCCGGCGACTATTTCAAGCCCGGCAATCATCCCAATCCTGAACCTTATCTTCTCCTCGACGGAACACTCCACATCGGAAACCCCGACACTGGCCAGTTGATTGAAGCGACGAAGGGTGACGCGATAGTCATTCCCGCTTTCCAGATGCATGTCGGCCACAATTTCGGGAGCGAAACGTGCCGGATGCTGTGGATGATCCCCCGCCAAAAGATGACAGATGAGTTTCATCAGAACCCTGTCTATGACGACCACTATATGAACTTCAGGACGCCGATCGTCCTTCATAAGGAGACGGTCCATCGGCACGATGCCCATGACACCTTCGCGCAGCCGAACTTCCGATCGGGCGATGCGCCGAGGTCACGTCACGCAGATCTACACGAGTGGCCACCGGCGAGCGGTCGCTCGGCTTCTGCGGACTTCGATGTTGATACTAAGCATCTTTACCATCATGGCCAGTGGCTTAACTTCGTGACCGGTGGAGATTTTGGGCATCAGTTCGTGACGTCGTTTGCATGGAGCACGGATGAGTTCCAGTTCGGGCGAATTCAGGTTCCACCGAACCGGATCACGAACGCAATACAGGTTCCAGGTGAGCGTGTCTACTACCCGCAAGGTAAAGGACAACTTATCGTGAACATCATGGAGACTAACGACAGCATCATCGGCGGAGACGGCGATGCTCTGTTCGTGCCAGCAGGCGTCGCACATCAGTTCCAGAATCCGGACGCGAAGGCGGTCGAGGCGGCGTTCTGTTGTGCTGCGCCCCTCGGTGGAAGCCTTTACGAATAGGGATCTGGCGGGTTCGCGACATTCTGGCCTCGGCCGGCAACGCCGCATATGGGCGGGTAGCTGAGCGAAGGGGCATCCTGGATTGCGCTAAGGCATCGCTGAAATGCGCACCGGGATGCCCCGGCTAAGTGTGCAGGGATGGGGGGCGCGACCTCGTAGCAGGTTATATCCGCCTCGAGTGCCGAGGACGTGCGAAGGGGCAGTGTTGGGAGTCGGCGAGATCGGCCACAGCATCGAGTGTCGCTGCACAGGTGCGTTTCGGGAGTCAGCGGCGCGAATCTGGTTCGCGTGAGGTCGATCGGGTCCGCGGAACCAATCTGACACGGGGTTGTGCGGTGTCCAACGGCGCCATCGCGGCCGCCACCCTAGCCAGCGACGCTTGAAGGCGGGTCGTTGATCGGCCCGCGTGAGACGGGTGCTCCCGCTGGTCAGCTTCAGGCAGGAGCGCGACAGCGACTAACGCCTTTGGAAACCGGGGGCCGAGACTATCCTGATCGGCGCGTTGCAAGGCCCTGCACAGTAATGCTAGTCCGACGAGCAGACAGGCTACTTTCGCTAATTCCAGCGCGCGCCGCGAAATCGCTTCGGCTCCGAGATCACGTTGCTCCGACTCCGGGACGATTCGCGCCGTTGCGGCGAGGAGATGCACTACGGGCACCACACCCGCGACTCCGAGGAGCACCTCCGGGACCTGCTCGCCGTCGGCCGCACCGAGGCGAACGACGACGCGTCAGAGACTGGCTCGTGACCCGGCCAGCACGACGTTTTGTGCATAGAATGCAACGAGCGAGCCGGAACGGACCCCTGAAAGCCGCTCATTTGCAGGTAATACGCGAACGTAGCTCAGTTGGTAGAGCGTCGGCTTCCCAAGCCGAAGGTCGCGGGTTCGAGGCCCGTCGTTCGCTTGCACGGTCTCGCACGATCTCGCAGAACCTCGCCGTGATTTGGCTGGAAATGTGAGAAATCTGACCAAGAGTCGCCACACGCTGCGCATGCGGTTTTGTGCGACGTTCTGCGGCCCTTGCGAAGATTTAGGTCGCATCCAGGTCGCATCCTGTGGAGGAGTGGGCTCCCATGACCGCCCCCCGCCCCCAGCACGAGGGACTAGCCGCTGCGACCGCGATCCTCGTGTAGTCGTCCAGGCGAGACGCGTCTGTACCGTCCCGACCAGCTCGTCAACCACCTCCGCGACCACGGATTCACCGACGATGAGCTCGTCGACGCCGGACTCGCCCGCCGGCCTGAAGGCAAACTGCTCACCGACCTCTTCCGCCGCCGCTTCGTGATCCCAGTTCCCGACAGCGCTCAGCAGGTGATCGGGTTCGTCGGCCGCTCCACACTCCCCGACGAGAACCGCCGCGCGCCGAAATACCTCAAATCGCCCAGAACCGTCGTGTATGACAAGAGCGCCGCGCTATACGCCCCCACTTGCTCCTTGACGACGGGCAGGTCTTGATCGTCGAAGGAGCAATCGACGCCCTCGCGATCGCCGCACCGTCGCAGCCCGAACACTCCCGTCAGCGCCAACACAATTGCTGTCGCCGCGGCAGCTGAGGTCGAGAAGCGGGCGGGTGTCGCGGGTGTTGTCGAGCGCTCGCTGCTTTAACGGCGATCCTGGCCGAGCTTGGCCTTGAGCTAAAGCAAGCCAAGGCGCGGATCGCGCACCTGAAGAAAGGTGGTGAGGGCGTGGACTTCCTCGGCTTTCACCACCGGTGGGCGCGCGGCAACACCCCGCGGTCGCGGCATCTGTGCTTCCTCGTTCGCTGGCCCTCACGGCAGGCCCCCCAGCGCTACCGGGTTCGGGAGATCACCGACCGTCGCAGGCTACTGGTACCCGTCGAGGACGTCGTGCAGGATCTAAACCGGTTCCTGCGGGGCTGGTCGGGCTACTCCGATATGGAAACTCCGATCGCTCGTTCGACAAGATCAACCACTACGCGGTGGACCGCCTCGCGCGGTTCGCCGGCAAGCGCTACGAACGCGGCTGCGGATACGGCATGAAGGTCATCGCCTACCAGTCGCCGAACCGCACCGGGCTGATCAGCCTCAACGGAACCATCGTCGCGCCGCGACCCAACCGGCCGGGGCGTCCGGGACGCTGAATGCCATTCGGTGAGGAACGTGGGGGAGCCGTGTGCGGGAGAACCGCATGCACGGTTCGATGTCGGCGGCGGGAGGAGACCAGGCCAGTCGGCTAAGCCGTGCAGCCCCCCTGCGCCTCCCGCCGACTCTACCGCGACCATCAGGCGTGCTGCGCTCGCGCGCATTGAGCGCGCGTTGATCCAGCGGATGTTCCTTGATCGCTTCGAGAAGGCCCACCGCGTGGGATCGTGGCTGGGGCTGACCACTCACGAACGCAGTCCGGTGAGTCTGAACGTCAAGGGTCGATCACGAAGACGGGGATCGATGCTCGCGCGCCGGCTGCTGGTCGGATCCGCCTGGCGCGGCGCACGCGAACCCAGGATCGGCGCGACGCTGAAGAACCGCCACGGAGGGACAACCCGACCACGACCTGCAGATCAGCCACCGTGCCCAACAACGACTGCACCACGTCTTCACCAACATGCGCGCCCACGGCGAGCCGCGCCACGTGACCATCGTTGCGTGCGCCTGCGAAGTGCCTGCTTCCTCTGGGCCCGCCCGACAGGACCTTGATCCCAGCGTCCCTTCGCCAACAGCACCCCAGCTCAGGATGACCCTTGCCCCGCACCCCCGGCGCTTGACCAAGCAGCTCTCGCCCGGCAACCAAGCAACCCAACCAGGGGCTCCCGCCCCAAACCCCCTTGACACCCGCCCCTCCTTCATCGAGAGCCGACGCGGATCCTCGGCACCAGCGCTTCGAGGAACACGACCGCGCAGACGTCATCCTGCCGGTGGCATGCGGAGTGCAGGGTGCGGGTGATTCGGTGGTCCGCTCCCTGGTCGGACATCGACAGGTTGCTTGTGAGGTACGCCCGATCGCGACGGGAGCTGAAGGCGCGTAGCGCCGAGGCGGAGATCGTGTCCGGGGCGCTTCTCAGGATGGGCCGCTCAACTGAAGGAGAACCCTTGATGGTGCGCGCCCGGCGGGCGGGGCCCAGCGCGCTCGAGCCCTGCGACCAGCAGGGCGGCGAGCTGCTCGAGGCCAGCGACCGAGTTGCCGGCGAGAAAGGCGTCCAGATGCGGGAGCGCCACCGCCATTCCGCGGGCAAGCGGCTCGTAGCCAGGGCGGGCACTGAGCGGATTCAGCCAGATCAGGCGGTGGGCGGTGCGGCGCAGCCGCGCCAACTCGGCGGCGAGCTCGTCGGGCGCTCCGCGGTCCCATCCGTCGGAGAGCACGATCACCGTAGCGCCGCGGCCGATTCGCCCCCCGTGGCCACGGTTGAGGGCTCGCAGCGACTCGCCGATCCGCGTGCCGCCGGCCCAGTCTTCGACCGCACCACTCAACCGCGCGAGCGCCGCACGGGAGTCGCGCCCGCTGAGCTCAGCTGTCACACGCGTGAGTCGCGTGCCGAAGACGAACGCCTCGACGCCGCGGCTCGAGGCCACGAGCGCCTGCACGTAGAGCAGCAGTCCCTGTGCATAGGGGCGCATCGAACCCGACGTGTCGCATACGACGACAAGTCGGCGCGGTCGCAGGCTCGGCTCGCGCCAGTGCCGCCGCAAAGGTTCCCCCCCGGAGCGCATCGACGCGCGGATGGTGCGGCGCACGTCGACGCGGGCACCTCGGCCGCGGGCGTGCCCGGGGACTAAGTGAAGGCGCCGGCTGCGGCGCATCGGGCCGCGGCGCGCAAGCGCCGCCAGCAATCCCCTGACGGGGTCGAGTTGCGCGCTGTCTAGCTCGCTGAAGTCCGCACTGCGCAGACGCTCGAGATCGCTCCAGCCGGCCTGCTCGGTGGGATCCTCGTCCTTGTCCTCATCCTGCGCCGCCGCGCCAGTTTCGGGCCATGCCTCCCGGCCCTGGGCCACATCGTCTGACCCGGCTTCGCCTCCCCGCGCCTCCGCAGCCGCACCGAACGTCCGCGCGAAGGCCCGCTCGAACGCCGCATAGTCATCGCGGCCCGAGCACAACGCGGCCCGCAGAGCATCGTGGGCCTGTGCGCAGTCGGCAACATCGACCGCCGCGAGCGCGCGGTGCGCGGTGAGCAGCTCGCCGAGCCCGACGTGTGCCCCCTCCGCGCGCATCGCGGCTGCCAGCTCTGCGATACGCGCGATTACCCGTCGCCGCGGGTCAGATGCCATCGAGCCAGCCGGCCGCGCGCGCCCGGTCGGTGTCCTCGTGCACCTTCAACACGGAAAACAGCGTTGCGTCGAGGTCATCCGAGCCGAGCACAAGCAGAGCCTGCGTCCAGGCGATCGTCTCGCCGACCCCGGGGCGTTTGTATAGCTCCTGCTCACGCAGCACCGCAACGGCGCGGCAGACCTTCTCTACGATCTGCCCCGGCGCCTGCGGCAGCCGCGCGGCAACGATCTCCAGCTCGCGCTCGGGCAACGGATATTCGATCCACTGGTACAGACAGCGTCGCTTGAGCGCGTCATGCAGCTCACGGGTGCGGTTGGACGTGAGAATCACGGCAGGACGCCGCTGGGCGACGACCGTACCGATCTCCGGGATCGTGACCTGGAAGTCCGAGAGCAGCTCGAGCAAAAAGGCCTCAAACTCGTCGTCCGCGCGGTCGAGTTCGTCGATCAAAAGCACGACCGCGTCGTCAGCCTCGAGCGCCTCGAGCAAAGGGCGGCGGAGCAGGAAGCGGCGGTCGTACAGATCGGACGCCGCGTCACGATTCGCGATCGGCGCGCCGGCATCGGTGAGCGCTTGGGCGTGGCGGACGGCGAGCAGCTGGCGCTCGTAGTCCCAGTCGTAGAGCGCCTGGTGGACGTCGATGCCCTCGTGGCACTGCATCCGGATGAAGCGCGCGCCGGTGGCTGCGGCGAGCGCCTTGGCGACCTCCGTCTTGCCAACCCCAGCCTCACCCTCGAGTAGCAGTGGCTGCCCAAGCTCCAACGCGACGAACAGTGCGGTGCACAGCGTGTCGTCGGCCAGGTAGCTCTCGCGCGCGAGAGCGTCCCGCAGCTCCTGGACGCCGGCAAAGCGAAGCTCGTCGGGAACCGCATTCGCCTCGTCTGTCATTGCGTTCGGGAGAGGTCGGCGCGAGTAGGCACGCTGGCAGTCTCGCAGTGCGGAGGCCGCCGCGCACCCCGCGGAACCAACCCCTCGCATAGACTCTTTCCCGTGCAGGTCGGACTCGACGTCAACGGCGCGTTCTACCAGCTCGAGACCGACCCGACACGGCGGCTTACGAGCGTCCTGCGCGAGGACCTCGGGCTAACCGGGACCAAGCTCGGCTGTGGCGAGGGCGCTTGCGGCGCCTGTGCGGTGCTGCTCGACGGCCGTGCCGTGAACTCCTGCCTAGTGCTCGTCGGCGCCGTTGCTGGGCGTCCGGTCGTGACGATTGAGGGGATCTCGGCCGGCGGACTGACGGCGCTTCAGCGTGCGTTCCTCGCCGAAGACGGCCTTCAATGTGGGTTCTGCACACCGGGCCAGATCGTTTCAGCGACCGCACTGCTCGAGCAGAACGCACACCCGAGCAGAGTGGAAATCCGCGCCGGTATGAGCGGCAACCTATGCCGCTGCGGGGCGTATCCCAAGATCGAGCTGGCCGTGCTACGGGCCTCTGAGGAAGCGACGTGAAGCAGATCCGCAAGGGCAAGATGGTCTACGAGGGGCTCGAGCTGACGATCACTTCGGTGTACGACGAGGCCGATACGTGGCTCCCGGCGTGGGATGCTGACGCCGAACTCGCAGTTGTCGGCAACCCGGCCCCTCGCATCGACGGTGCCCAGCGGGTCAGCGGGGCAGCGCGCTTCACGGTCGACATCCAGCTGCCCCGGATGTTGCACGCGGCCGTGTTGCGCTCGCCGGTTGCGAACGGGCGCGTTGAGCGACTCGATCTCGAGGCGGCGCGCGCCGCGCCAGGGGTGCGCGCCGTGATCGGCCCAGACGAGCAGATCGGGACCGAGCCCTCGCCGCTGAGCGGGACACCCGAGTTCGCCGGCGAGGCCATCGCTGTGATCGCCGCAGAGACGCTTTGCCAGGCGCGCTCGGCACTTGCCCTGCTCGCGCCCGATATCCACGCGCTGCCCTTTGAGGTCGACCTACGGGCGGGCCTGCGGGCCCAGCGCTTCGCCGCTGATCCGACCGAGTCGATCCGCGGCGAATCGGACTCGTTCGAGAGCGGCGAAGTCCGAGTCGAGCTCGAGCTCGCGACCCCGTTCCATATCCAGACTCCGCTTGAGTCGCACGCCGCCGTCGCCGACTGGCGCGACGACGAGCTGACGGTGTGGTCCTCGACGCAAGGGATCTTCAGCGTTCGCAACGAGCTCGCCAGGCGGTTTGGCCTGCCGAACACCAGCGTGCGAGTGATCGCCGACTTCATCGGCGGCGGTTTTGGCAGCAAGGTTGACGCCGGCGCCGAGGGGATTCTCGCGGTCGAGCTTTCGCGCCGCGCCCGACGGCCCGTCAGCCTCGTCTTCACCCGCCACGAGGAGTTGCTTGCCGGCGGGCACCGCGCATCCACGCAGCAGACTATCCGTCTCTCCGCGCACCGTGACGGTAGCCTCATCGCTTCGGAATGCGACGCCGTGATTGGCATGGGCGCACGCTCCGTCGGCCTAATGCCAATGGTTCACGGGTTCGCAATGTCAGCGTACCGCTCGGAGAACGCCCACGGTATGCGCTTTCCAGTAAAGCTGAACCTGCGCCCGGTAAACGCGTTTCGGGCGCCTGGCTTCGTTGAAGGCGTGACCGCCTACGAGCAGGCAATAGACGAGCTTGCACGTGCCCTCGAACTTGATCCACTCGAGTTGCGTCGGCGCGCGCACTCAGACCACGACCAGAACGCCGACAGGCCATATTCGGCGAAGTCGCTGATCGCCTGCTACGAGCGTGCGGCCGCGCTATCCGGCTGGAGCGATCGCGATCGGCTCCGTGATGTGCAGGCAGATGGGATGCTGCGCGGGCTCGGATGCGCGAGCCAGCTGTGGTTCGGCTCATCCGAGCCCTGCGCGGCGACCGTCAGCATCGGCGCGGACGGGGTCGTCACGGTCGTCACCGGTGCTCAAGACATTGGCACCGGTGCCCACACGGTGGCGCAGATCGTTGCCGCCGAGGAGCTCGGGCTGCCACTCGACCGCGTCCGCGTCCGCGGTGGCGACACGCGACCGAATGTCTTCGGGCCGCTCTCCGGCGGGTCGGTCACTACCGCCAGCATCACCCCCGCCGTCAGGGCCGCGGCAGCAAGCGCCCTCCGCGGGCTACTCGAGGTCGCGGCGCAGGAGTACGAGATCGCGCCGGAGGATCTGGTCCTGCGCGACGGGCGCATCCAGTCGACCGACCATGTGCTCGATCGCCCCTACACCGACCTCACGAGCTCTCTTGGCAGCATGACCGTGGACGGCGCCGGCGCGCGCACGCTCGCGAGCGACGATTACTCGATTAACACGTGGGGTTGCCAGATCGCTCAGGTGGCGGTCGATCCGGGCCTCGGCCGGGTCATCGTCGAACGCATTTGGGCCGTGCACGACGTCGGGCCGGATCATCAACCCGCTGACCGCCTCGAGTCAGGTCGAGGGCGGCGATCCTGCAGGGTGTCGGCTACGCGCTGATCGGAGGAGCGCGTCGTCGACCCGACTACTGGCGTGCCGACTAACGCCACGCTCGACGACTACAAGATGCCGACGATCGCCGACACTCCGGCGATCGTCGTCGAGTTCATCGACATCCCCGATACGATTTCCGGCAACACGGGCGCGAAGGGCCTCGGGGAGCCGCCGATCATCCCGACCGCAGCGGCGATCGCCAACGCCTTCGCCCATGCGACCGGCCGCCGCGTCGCGGCGCTGCCGCTGACGCCAGCCCGCGTGCTCGAGGCGCTCGCGTGAGCACTCTCATACGAGCGGCCGGCGACGCTCGAGGAGGCGCTCGAGCTGCTCGACGCGCCCGGGCGCGCGGCCGCTCGCCGGGGGCACCGACCTCATCGGGCAGATCGATCGCGGCATCGTCGCGCCCGAGCTGCTCGTCGACATCGCGCGGCGCGGCCTCGAGCGCGCTCGAGCCGCGGACGGCGGGCTTCGCGATCGGCGCCGGCGTGACGCTCGCAGACGCTCGCCGCGGCCGAGCTCGGCGCGCCCTACGCCGCGCTCGCGACGGCCGCCTCGCTCGCCGCCTCGCCGCTGCTGCGCAACGTCGGCACCGTCGGCGGCAACCTCTGCCAGGGCACGCGCTGCTGGTACTACCGCGGCGAGGAGTGGCACTGCTGGCTCGGCGGCGGCGACACCTGCTACGCGCAGATCGGCGACCACCGCAAGCACAACCTCAAGCCGGGCGACTGCATCTCGGCGCATCCCGTCCGACCTCGCGCCCGCGCTCGCCGCCTGCGGCGCGCGCGTCGTCGTGCGCTCGGCGCGGCGAGCCGCGAGCTCGCCGCTGCTCGACCTCTACCGGCATCCCGACCGAGGACAACCGCTCGCTGCTCACGCTCGAGTCCGGGGAGATCGTCAGCGAGGTGCGGCTGCCGGCGCCGCCCGACGGCCTCGGCCTACCGCGCGCCTCGGCGAGCGCCAGGCGTTCTCGTTCCCGCTCGTCTCCGTCGCGGCCGCCCGCCGCAGCGACGGAGACGTCCGCATCGTCGCCGGCGGCGTCGCCAACGTACCCGTACGGATCGACCCCGACGATCCGCTCGCAGAACTCCCCGGCAACCCACAGACGATGTGGAAACGGACCGTGCTCACGACGCTGACCGAACGAGCCCTCGCCGCCCTGGACGCAGCTCGATGAATGACGACAAGGATGCTGCGGCCGACTGCCTTCGGCAGCTAGTGTTGTGACCGGCAGCTTTTGCCGGTTTCCATAGCCACGAGCGTGAGCGGCGCCGCCGAACTTCGTTCTTCCAAATGCGAATCAGCGATCCAAGGCGAGAATTGGCGGCGAGTGGAGCCGCGAGATAGACACCAACGAGGATGGGAACCGACTGTTGCGGATCGTTCGTCGGTGTCGGTGGTGAGGTGGCGTCGTGCGCAGATCGTTCTGCTTTCTGCCAGGGGACGTCGCCGGCGAAGATCAGCGAGGTGGTATTGACCGATCCGGACACCGTTGGGGAGGTAGGCCACAACTTCAACCGCGACGGGTCGACGCGCTACCCGCGGACGCCCGGCTGCATGCACGCTCCCCCAATGACGGAAGATCAAGAAGGTGGCGCTATCGGTCCAGACCGATCTCGGCCGACCGTTCGCGACCTGGAGTCCGGCGAAGCTCGCCGACTACCACGTCGCCGATGGCGTGGTCAGGGACATCCAGCAAAACGTGCTACGCGCGCTGCTGCGACGGTCGCTGGCCCTAGCAAATACCCAATCGTCAGCTTACGGCGACCCCGTTCAGAGTGAGTCCGGGGCGCGGCCATTCGACTTCGCTTAAAAGCCCGCGACCAGAGACGTAGGTCGTTGTCATCGCCGGTCCGCCGAAGCAGATATTCGTGATATTGGATCTGACGCGGGGAACTCGTGGGGTTCGATGCACTCTCCCTGTGGGCTGATCACCGTAATTCCCGGCGAGTTGAGAAGTCGCCACGCAGACGTTGCCGCCCGCTTCGATGGCAAGCGAGTCCACAAATCGAAAATCGACCAGCGTATATAGGAGATCATCGCCACGAGAGAGACGGCTCGACGACCCCGGGGGACGTGATCGGGTAGCCCCAGATCCGCGCCGTCACACTCTCGGCCACATAAACGACGTCGCCAGCGGGCGAGAGGCCGACCCCGTTCGGCCTATACATCGGAAAGACCACTTCCTCGATCGACGATCCATCAAGCTTTGCGTAGTACAACACGCCGATATCGCTCTCCCGGTAGCGGCGTTTACCGATATCGGTGAAGTAGAAGCCGCCATGTGCGTTGCCTGGCACAAACCTGCGGCGTTTCCAAAATGCTCTGAGGGCATGTGGCGTTCGACGAGATCTGGTCCGCTTGATCGCAGGTCCGCGGACGTCGTTGGCAGCGGGCTGACTTGCGCTTCCACGAGTTTCCGCTACGCTCGGCCACCGGTTGCTGCCCGCGTGCGAATGTCGTTTCGCGCGAGAGCGGTAGCGAGGGAGGCCTTGGCCCGGTAGGGAACCGAAATGGATCAGCAGATCCAGAGCAACGGTAGCGAGGAACCGGCGCGGGAAGTCTGGGCACTAGGTGGGCCCGGCAGTCACGATGGCTAGGATCGCCTCAAGACTCGTCGTGAAGGGATCGAGCTGCGTCAGGAACCATGTGGCACCCGCCCTTTCCCATGGCTCCACATCAGCGTCTGATGAGCCGTAGACCACATACTCGAAGTCGAGTCCGCCGCCTTCCGCCGCGATCCAGGTCCGTATTGTCTTTAGGTCGTCAGGCTTGCTGAGACCGGCGGGGAACACCCCGTCATATCGAGCGGCGCGTCGCACCGGCGGCCGATTCGGCCACTTGGCCCCAAGCCAAATTGGGATGCCGGTCTCACGGCCAGGTCGGGGCAGAAAGCGCACGCGGTCGGCTTGGTAGTGCGCGCCCCGATACGCCACCTCCTCTCCGCCCATCAACTCTGTCAACACTCGGAGGCCTTCACTCAACATCGCGCCACGTCCGCTCCGGG
The DNA here is from genome assembly GCA_963805095.1 of uncultured Solirubrobacterales bacterium. Taxonomy (GTDB): domain Bacteria; phylum Actinomycetota; class Thermoleophilia; order Solirubrobacterales; family Solirubrobacteraceae; genus Palsa-465. The sequence goes on along the minus strand of CAWDSW010000001.1, from coordinate 461,478 downwards.
CCGCCGCCTCGCCAAACGCCGACAACTCTCGTCGGTCGTCGCCGCCACTGCCAAAGCCCAGAACCAGACGCCCGCCGGCCAAGCGGTCAAGAGTGACTGCCTGACGTGCAACCACCTGCGGCCGCCTGCGCGGCAGCGGTGTAACCATCGGGCCAAGCACAACACTCGATGTCGCGCAGGCGATCGCCGCCAAACAAACCCAAGGGTCGGCGATACAGGTCGTCGATTGGCCGTACAGGAGGTGATCCCAAACAAAAACACCATCCCAACCGGCCGCCTCGGCGGCGATCGCTACTTCCGCGGCAGCCTGCGGAGACGACAGCGCATCGAATAGTCCGAAGAACACGCCCCGACGCAGTCGCTTGCCTTCACACATCCGCCGATCTCCGTCCCTCGATCTTCCTTGACGTCGCTCCATCTCAACGCGTCAGTCTGTGAGATCGAGCCTTCGCAGTCAGGCCGCGCGGCTCAACGGCGCGCGCAATGCCCTCCGCGTAATGCTTCACTTTCGCTCGATGATCTCAATCCGGTAATCGTCCGGGTCACGCACAAAGCAGATCAAGCTGCCATTACCATTCACACGATAAGGTGCGCGTTCAGGGTTGATGCCACCCGACTTCAGTCGTTCCAGTGTTGCGGACATATCCGGCGTGGTGATCGCGATGTGACCATACGCGCTCCCCAGCTCATATTGGTGAACACCATGGTTATAGGTCAACTCGAGGCGCGGATCCTTCCCATCCTCGGGTAGATTCATGAAGACATTGATCGCCTCGTCACCAATCGCGCCACGACCAACTTCCTCAAAGCCGAGAGCCTCGTAAAAGGCAACAGACCGGTCAATGTCCGTGATGCGATAGCACGTATGAATCAGACTCATTACGCCGCACTACCTTATGCCACGAAAGGCGTTGGGCCGAACGGACCGCTAGTCGTGCGCACGTGGCTCATGACGCGGTCACGCTTTCCACTTCCGTGTGTCGGGGCGCCGTGATCCGGTCGAATTCCGGCTCTCCATGGAGCGACGCGAAATCCTCGTCGTCGGGCGCGCAGTGAAGAAACCCCGGGTTGAGGTCAACCGCTCGTGCCAAGTGGCTGATTGCGTCCGCTTTCCGCCCAGCACGCGCTTCCAAACAAGCCGTGTCGTAATACAGCCCCCCGTAGGAGGGGTTGGCGGTCAACAGCTCGTTCCCGCGCTCCGCGCCGTCCACCAAAGCGCCTGACTCGAAGAATGAGCGCAGGCGCATCGCCACCTCCCACCCAGTCGGCCTATAGACGGATCCGTCCGGTGCTCCGCTCACGGCCAGAATGGTCGTGTTGGGCTCTTCGGCGACCGCGGTACGCGTCACGCCTGGCTCCACGTATACGAGTGCGCCCGCGGGGGCGTCGTGTATCTCGCCGTCTATCTCGAAACGCGCACGACCACTGATGACGCAGTAGAGCTCCTCGCTGCTATGCCAAGTGGACTCATCATGCAGCCGGACGATGCAATCCCCAACCGCGTGTCCGGTCATCGCGTTGACGCCAAACGTTGATATTCCAAAATGATGCCGCACTGGTCTGTAAGCAAACGGAGCGTCCGTGACTTCCTCGACGTCCGTCAGCTGTGATATCTGAAAGCGAGACACACTTCCCTCCGTCATCCGATCGTTACTAGTTCAGTACGCACGTCCTCTGGCTCCCACAGGCATGTGGGAGCCAGGCGACGTGAGCGACATACCGTATTGACTGCCTATTTCGTCAGATACCAGTACTGAGGCGCCATGATGCCAAGGACATTGGTCGTGTACCCGCCGAGCTTGTTGGATATAAGCGTTCCAGCGCTAGGACCGAACGTTCCTACCGACTGGGGCAGGTAGACGTAGGGGAGAGTCCGCTCGGCATAGAGGTCATACTTCACCATAGCTGCCTGCTCGTGTGCAGGCGACGCGGTGAGCGTAGCATTTACCAGCTTGTCCATCTTCGGATCATCGTTGTTCGAGAAATCTTCCGCCGATCCGCTCTCGAACAATTGCTCACCGGACGGGTAATACGCGCCCAGACCGTCTGTAAAGCCAGCGCCCCAGTTCTCCGACATCCAGCCGCACTTCGCCTGCTTCGGCGTGCAGGTCGCGTCTTCCGACAACACCTGAACGAACGGGTGTGTAGTCAGCGTAACATCGACGCCGAGTGACTTCAATGAACTTTGCAGGCTCGTCATCTCGGTTGCGACCGGCACGAGTCCCGATGTGTAATTGATCGTGAACGCAATGGTTTCATGTTTACTAATCCCCGCGCCGCACTCATCGGCGGCTGTTCCGGGCTTGGCACAGTAGCTCGCTCCGCCAGGGGCGAGCTTCCAGCCATGGCTAACAAGTAGCTGCCGCGCCGCCGACGGCGAATACGGGTACGGATTCGCGCTGCTGATACCTTTGACAAGGGGGCTCTTCACTGTAACGGGAACCGGTCCGTAACTCGGGACGCCGTCACCGTGCAAGATTGCACGTATCCACCCTGGCTGGTTCACCAGATGCTGCAACGCTTGACGGAAGTAGAGCTGGCTGAACACGGGCCCGACGTGCGGATTGTGAAAGTTCAACGTAAATACGTTAAAGCCGGCATCGGCAGCTTCATTGACAGTGTACCCTTCAGCCGTCATCGCCGAGGCTTGCGGGGCGTCTTGCGGCGGGAGCGCGCCGATAGTGACGGCGCTCGGGCCTCCAGACTTCTCAAGATCGAACTCGGCCGTATCTGACGTAAACGGTAGTTCGATCAGTTTCGAGATGCTGGGTTTCGGCGAACCAGCGTAATGAGCGTTAGGAATCATCGTGAGACGCCCGGTCGATGTCGCCGCAGTGAGCTTGAATGGGCCATCAACGACGCTCCACAAGGGCGACGTGCCCCACGAGCTGAGATCGGTGGCGTTGCTAGCCAGGAGGTGAAGAACTTTGGCCGCGCCTTGTGGCGTCTCGTCAGGAAGGTTAGTGCTGCCGCTGGTCGGCGCCGGCTGTGACAGAGAGGTGCGGTCCCACGCCAGCGGGAACGGGACCAGTTGCGAGAACTCGTTGTACTGCACCCACGTGGCGTTATAAGAATGTTTGAAGGTGAGCTGGAACGTGTTCCGGTTGACGGCCTTGTAAGAGCTCACATTGAGCGGAAACAGCCCCGGGACGGCGTTGCAGTTATTGACGAACGGCTTGACCTTCGCCAGGTTCATGTAGAAGACTAGATCCCGGGCGGTGACTTGCTCGCCATCGGACCACATGTAGGGCTTGAGGTGGATGGTATAGGTCTTACCGTGATTTGACGCTACCGGTTTAGTACCGATAGAATCAGAGTAGTCGACAGTCGGAGAGTCGTTGTTCCCGAACCAGTAAACAGGGCTAAAGAGGAGGTCCGTGAGCTCGTTTGTGTTCTCCAGACCGCAGTTCTGCGGCGGTTCGATGGGAAGAATATAGTTAGGAACCGTGCCTGGAATCTCCGTGAAGGTAACCGTACCGCCGTGTATTCTATGACCGGTCCCCGTTGTCGGGATTGTGATGCCGGCTTTGGAAGACGGGGCTGATGAGTGCGGCACGGAAGCCGCAGCCGCGTGGTGCGTGTCAGTATGAGCCCACCCCGGCGACTGTATGGCGAGCACGGCGGCGGCCGCTATCGCAAGCACGGCGATAATGCGCGACGGAGATAAGTGCATTGCGTCCGGCCTCCTGAACTTCGTATTAGGGAAACACAGCTGCTCTGCGCCATCACTCACGGCACCGACAGTCGGATGTGCACAACAGGCAACATCTGGGCGCAGACGAGAAAACGTCGGTCAATATATTAGAGCGGACTCCGCGCGTCAAGCAACAGTCGAGGACCAGTGGAACCTTCGGTTCGGTTGGCGCGAGGCGCCTGGATGGTCTGGTTCGCGCCCGGCGACCGGACGCAGCTAGCAGTCGCTGGGCTGGCTGCGGGCGGGCGCGGCGGGCTCGTTGACCGGTGTTTGCAGCGGGAAGTGGCAGGCGGCGTAGTGCCCGCTGCCGAACGGCCGCGGCAGCGGCTCGATCTCCGCACAAATGTCTTTCGCGAACCGACAGCGTGTGCGAAACGGGCAGCCGGACGGGGGGTCGAGCGGCGACGGAAGCTCGCCCTTGATCGGCACCTCGGCTTCGGCTTTGGCGCGTGCGAACTTCGGATCGGGCTCCGGGATCGTTTCGAGCAGCCCGGCGGTGTAGGGGTGAGCGGCGTTGAGATACACCTGGTCGCCGGTGCCGATCTCAACAAGCTTGCCGAGGTACATCACACCGATCCGGTCCGCCATGTAACGGATCACCGACAGATCGTGGGAGATCACCATATAGGTGAGCCCATGTGCTAGCTGCACCCTCTTCATCAAGTTCAACATCTGGGAGCGGATCGACACATCAAGCGCCGACACTGGCTCGTCTGCAACAATCACCTTCGGGTTGAGCGCAAGCGCCCGCGCCAACCCGACGCGCTGGCGCTGCCCGCCGGAGAACTCGTGCGCGTAGCGCCCTGCCGCGTCGGGCGGCAGACCGACCTCGTCAAGCAGCCGCCGCACCGTCTGAGTCCGCTCGGACCTGGTGCCACGATGTGCGATATCGAGCGGCTCCGAAACGATCTCCTTGATCCGCATCCGCGGGTCGAGCGACGCATACGGGTCCTGAAACATCAGCTGTATGTCACGCCGCAGCTCCCGCAGCTTGGCGCCTCTTGCGGCGCCCAAATCGGCGCCATCGAACAGCACCTGCCCCGCGGTCGGCGGCTCAAGCGCAGCACCGATCCGCCCGAGTGTCGTCTTCCCGCACCCAGACTCGCCGACCAGCCCGAACGTCTCACCGCGCCGAATCTCAAGACTCACGTCACTGACCGCGTGCAGCGTCCCGATCCGGCGCTGCAGGATCCCCCCTGCGGTCACCGCGAACTCCTTCGACACGCCACGAAACTCGAGCACCGCGTCCAACCCGGCACTCTCACGATCCAACGACGCCTGACCGTCCCGGCCAGCATCCGGTTCACTCACGCCAAGCACCGATACGCCTGATTCAGACGCGAGCGGGTCCGACAGCACATCTACGCCATCCACATCCGATACGCTCTCGGCCGTGGCGACCTGCCCAGTCTCCGCAAGCGCATGTTCGCGTGGGTGATAGCACGCAAATCTGTGGTCCGGGTTGTCACCCGTCAACGGCGGCGAGGAAGCGAAGCACTGTTCGGTAGCGAACCGGCAGCGCACCACAAATCGGCACCCTGGAGTCGGGCTCCGCAAATCCGGTGGCAGCCCCGGAATTGAATAGAGGGGCTTCGTGCGGTCTTGGCTCAGCCTCGGGATCGATGCAAACAGCGCCTCGGTGTATGGGTGACGCATCTCGCGAAACAGCGCCTCCGTCGGCGCGCTCTCAACCTTCTGTCCCGCATACATCACAACGACCCGATCCGCATGCCCGGCGATCACACCCATGTCATGCGTGATCAAAATGATCCCCATGTGAAACTCATGCTTGATCCGGCCCAGCAAACGCAGGATCTGCGCCTGAATCGTCACGTCCAGCGCCGTCGTCGGTTCATCCGCAATAAGAAGCTTCGGGTCGCACACCAGCGCCATCGCAATCATTACCCGCTGGCGCAGTCCGCCCGACAGCTGATGCGGATAGTCCAAGAGCCTCTCCCGCGGCGACGGCAGGCCGACCAAATCAAGCACCTCCGCAGCACGATCCATCGCGGCCTTCTTCGACACGTCGCGATGGATCAGAAGCGTCTCCGCGATCTGACGGCCGATCGGCATCGTCGGGTTCAGCGAGCTCATGGGATCTTGGAAGATCATCGACATCTCGTTCCCGCGGATCCGCCGAACCTCCCGGTCAGATAGCGTCACGAGATCCCGGCCCTGCAACCGGACCTCACCGCGCGCGATATACGCTTTCGGAGGCAGCAGTCGCATGATCGACAGCGCCGATATCGACTTGCCGCAACCCGACTCACCAACGATCCCGACGGTTTCCCCCGCATTCACTGTAAAACTCAATCCGTCAACCGCGTGCACTACCGCGCGCTTCAGCGTGATCTCGGTCTTCAAATCAACAACCTCGAGCAACGGTGCAGACAGCATCGGCTGCGCGGAGGACACCGCCTCGTCCGTCAAACTGGCCACGACTACTTTTCCTGCAACCGTACGTCGAACGCATCCTGCAACGCGTCACCGACAAGGTTGAACGCGACCACGGTCACAACAATGCAAAACAAGGCCGGATAAACCTGCCACCAATACCCATCCTGCAAGAAGTTCACGCCGTCAGCCAGCATCGATCCCCAAGTCGGTACCGTCGGTGGCAAGCCAAACCCCAGATACTGCAGCAACGCCAAGATCAGTACTGCGTTTGCGACCTGGAACGTCACGGTCACGACGATCACGCCGATCGTGTTTGGAATCAAATGCTTAGCGATGATCCGCCAAGAACGACCGCCCATGCCCCTGACCGCCTCGACATATTCGCGTGTCCGCAACGTCAGAGCCTCACCGCGCACCAATCGCCCCGGCACAAGCCACGAGATCACGACCAGCAGAATGATCAGCAAAAACAGGCTCGGCTTGAAGACCTGTGACATGAAGATGAAGAAGAACACAACCGGGATCGCCAAACCAACATCCACCACCCGCATCATCACGCTGTCCAGAACACCACCGAAATACCCTGAGATCGCGCCATACACCAGCCCCGCCACGGTCGCGGCAACCCCAACCGCGAACCCAACTTCCAGCGAACTCTGACCACCAACCATCAGCCGGCCAAGTATGTCGAACCCATTCTGGTCGGTCCCCAACGGGTGCGTGCCACCGGGGCGCAGGTTCGAATTCAAGACGTTCGACGCGGCCTGATCGGTGTGGTAGAAAATCGGGCCGATCCAGCTAAACAAGACCAGAAGCACGATCACGACGATTCCAACCTGCGCGAGCTTGTTCTGCAAAAACGTCCCGAGAACAAGCTGCCACGGGCTCTTCGCCGCGACCAGCTCGCCCGCTTCGGGCGCCGGCACAACCGCCGACGCCGTCTCAGCGACCGCCCTCAATACCGCACCCGCTTATCAAGCAGCGCATAGCCGATATCCGCCATCAAATTTCCCAACACCGTCACCACGCCGACCAACACGGTCACACCCAGCATCAACTCAAAATCAGACTGCTGCGCCGCATTGAAATACGCAAGCCCAATACCATCGAAGTTGAACACTTGCTCGATAATCAACCCGCCGGTGATGATGTATGGGATCGACAAACCAACCAACGTCACCACGCTGATCAACGAGTTGCGCAACAAATGCCGCATTAACACGAGCCGTTCCGGCAAGCCCTTGGCGCGTGCCGTCCGAATGTAATCCTGCGCGAGCGTATCGATCGCCGCAGAACGCATATACCGGCTGAAATACGCAAAGCTCACGAAGGTGAAACTCGCAACCGGCAAAATCAGCGCCTTCGGATCCGCAAGCATCCCGCCCACAGAAGACGCCTGCGGCGCCTCTGACGGCAGCAGGTGAAAGCTGATCGACAAGAACTGGATCAGCAGGAGCGCCACCGCATATGCCGGCATCGAATACAAGACGAAACTCAGGGACGTACCAACATAATCGACGATCTTGTTACGCCGAACCGCCTGCCAAATACCGAGCGGAATTGCGATCAAGAGCGAAAATACAAGCGTCGGAACACCCAACACAAGATCCCGCGGGAGATCATTGGCAATGATCGAATCAACCGATCGCGACTCCGCAAACGAATATCCCAGATTCCCATGGAGCAACTTCAACAGAAAACTCCAGTACTGCGCGGGAAACGATCCATTCAAGTCATTCGCGCGGTTGAACGCCGCAATCGCCTGCGGCGTCGCACGCAGACCTAAGACCTGCCGGGCCAACGACCCCGGCAACAAATGCAACATCAGGAAAGTAATCACCGTAACCCCCAAAATCACGACGATCGCCTGTGCTAGCCGACGAGCGATGAACCCAGTAATGGGTCACTCCTCCTATGCAATTGCTGCAAGCCGCCTACTTCGTCAGACACCCAGTCCGGGCGGCATCATACCAGCCAACTGTTGCTCGCCGTGGGACTGTCCGATTTTTTGTGTATTTGGGGTGGTCTGAGCGGAGGGCCCGGCAGGTTCGGGTCGGAGAGGATCAGACCGATCGGTGCACGTAGGACGACAGGCATTGATGATGAGGGCTCGGGGCGCGGGCTGCCCGGCTGTCCGATCGACGGGACCGGACTCGATGCGGGATTGGGCATTGGAGCTCGTCTCCAGGGCTCGCGATGAGGGATGTTGAGCTGACCGTAGAGCAGGGCCTTTTGACCTCGATGGTCAGGGAGGTCTTGCAGGCTGGGATTGATGTCGAGATGACCGAGCATCTCGGCCATGAACGCTATAGCCCGGAGGGGCGCGGCTCGCCGAACCGCCGCAAACGGCCGCTGCCCGAAGACGTTCAACACGGATGTTGAACCGGTCGAGCTCAACACGCCGAGACACCGAGAAGGAGGCTTTGAGCCGGCGACGGTGTTCAAGCGGTGCGGCGGCTCGAAGGGCTCGGTGCGAACGTGGTCCCGTTGTATGCGAAGGGGCTGACACCCGATGAGATCCACGCGCACCTGGCTGAGATCTACTCCACCGAGCTCTCCAGGGAGACGATTTCGAAGATCACCGACAAGGTGCAGCCGGACATGCTGGCTTGGCAGCGGCCTTTGGACCGCATCTATCCGGTGTTGTTGATCGACGCGATCGTCGTGAAGGTCCGCGACAGCCAGGTCGCCAACCGCCCGGTCTACGTCGCGATCGGAGTGAACCTCGACGGCGAGCGTGACGTGCTTGGTCTGTGGCTGGGCCGACGGGCGGCAAACGCGCCAAGCAGTGGATGAGCATGCTGACCGAGCTGCCCAAAAGCGGGATCGCCGATGTTCGATCGTCTGCTGCGAGGCTGAAAGGCCTGCCGGACGCGATCCGCGTCACCTGGCCGCAAGCGACCGTCCAGACGTCCGTCGTTCATCTGGTTCGCAACAGCTTGCCGCTATGCGTCCGAGAAGCACTGTCCGCTCCCGGTGCGTGCCAGACGTCCCCCACGGCTACCTACCGCTCGACGAAGCCGCCAAACACCGCGGAGTGGCCCGCCAGACCGTGTTGCACCAGGTCCAACGCGGCCAACGACACGCCATTCAGGTCACCCAAGGACGCCGCGACGGCCTGAGAATCCAGGCGCAACCAGCAGAAGCTGGACTGTTTGCACAATGACCAACAACAGGAGGGCAGTGTGGAACGGGCTCGTCCACCCCGATCACGATCATCTAATGCCGTCCCTTCGTTAGAAATGAGCTGACGAAGCGGACTGCCGGTGGACACCACTCAGTGGGGGTCTGGCAAGCTCCTATCAAGTCACGCCGGCGGTCCTCGGTCGGCGACGGGCGACACAGCGAAAGCCGGTCAGACCCACCGGGTCGACAGTGGCAAAGAGGGTCTGCCCGCCGCCGCCCGAGAACCCAACTCAACCGGCCGGACATCACCGATCCGGGCTACAGCCTCCCACTGAGTGGCAAAGCACTCCGGTCCGACACCATCGTCGCGAGCCGCCGCTAGGTCGCCATTGGGATCGTCTGCGTGGTGGCGCTTGAGATGACGAAAGCACTTGCCAGCGAGATGCAGGCTTCCGTGCGAGCTGGGTCTCTGCGGCTCATCGCGGTGAGTCGCGTGCGAACGCGAAACGAGGTTGCCGTCGAGGTCGCCGCCGTACAGGCAAACGGGTCAGCTTGGTCACGGAATGCCATGACCAATCCCAACGGCGCGAGCGCTTCCAAGCAGAGGTCTGAGTGGCCTCCGACGGCGCGGAGCCCATTCAGGCTCAGGTGTTTCGTCAGCAGCCGTCGCACTGGTCGGGCGAGTTGCCCGCGATCAGGGTGTTGGTCAGCGTGAGTGTGTTGTTCGTGGCGGCGATGCCTCCGCCGTCGAGCGTGATCGAGGAGGTCCCGCTGAGTAGGATCCGCGTCGGCGGCCCGGTACCGAGGTACCGCCGAACGCCGACCCCCCATCCGCGGCGGCGAATGGGCACGCGACATTTGTCGGCGCCGCTCAGCGCACGATCCGATCGAGGAAGCGATCATGTCCTGTGCGTGGTCTGAACGTTCGGTTCGGCCGATCAGGCGATCGTGGATGGGTCGCAGGGTTGGTGGCTGATCGTCACGTCGTCCCCCAGCGCGCTATAGGCTGATCGGTGACGTGCTCAGGCACCGGTTGCGGAATATGTACGTGACCGGCAACCGGCGAGGCTCGAGGAATGACCTACCAGGCTGTGAGTTTCGACTACGAGGCGACGATCCTCGCGTACTACAACGCGCGCGACCCGGAGCGGATCGCCGCCTCCGTTACACCTGCCGTCCACTACTTCCCGGCAGGCGACACCTTCCCGGACGTGGGGCCTGAGACGGCGTTTGTCGGCGCCAACGCGATCGGCAGAGGCTTCAGCTCGTGATCGGCGAGCGAGAGCTGCTGGCGGCGGTCGACGCGCGGGCGCAAGTGGTCGGCGAGGTAATGCGATTCGTGCACGCGCACCCCGAACTGGGCCACGAGGAGCACAAGTGCTCGCGCCACCTCGTTGATCTGCTCGCAGGGCTGGGACTCGAAGTCGAGCAGGGCGTCGGTGGGATGGCAACGGCGTTCCGCGCGGTCCTGCGCGGCGGCAATTCCGGCCGCAGAGTCGGTCTGGTTTGCATCTACGACGCGGTGCCCGCCGTGCGCGCCGACGGCCGCGTCGAGCCGGTGCACTCGTGCGGGCATGGGCCGATATCGGGCGGCGTCGTGGCGGCGGCCGCCGCGCTGACCGACCTGCGGGATCAGCTGGCGGGCGAGGTCGTCGTCCTGGGCTGCCCGGCGGACGAGATCCACGCTCCGGAGACGATCGAGCGCGGTGGAGGCAAGGCTCTGTCGGTCGAGGCGGGTCTCTGGGAGGGCATCGACGCCGCCCTCTATGCCCACCCCGAGTTCGTCGACACGGTCTCGCTCGAGTCGTTGTGGATGCGCCGCGACCGTGTTCGGGTGTTCGGCTCGCGCTCGCTCTCCGGTGCCGAGCAGACGCCGCTGCTGGTCGCCCGCGCCGCGATCGACGCCGACCGCCCAGGCGAGGTGATGCTCGAGCGGCTGGTCCTCGACGGCGACGTCGAGGAGGCCACCGGCCTCGGCGTCGAGTGCACCTTCCTCACCTGGGCGCCCAATCAGCAGGTGCTCGAGGACCGCGCCGCCGAGTTACGCGCCGCGCTCGCGGGCGAGTGGGAGGCGGGTCTTGTCTACCAGGGGGTTCGCCCCGACGCCGAGATCACGGCTGCGGTCGCCGATGCTTACCGCGCTCTCGGCCGCGCGTTTGTCAGCGATCCCGCGCCGCTGCCGTTCGCTACCGATTTCGGGAACATCTCCCACCGCGTTCCAGCGGCGCTGATCGGAGTCGGGCGAGAAGGTGGCTGGGCGTTCCATACCGACGACGGCGCCGATCAGTTCGCTTCGAGCGACGGCGAGGACGCGGGCCTGACACTGGCGCGGGTGCTGACGCTCGTCGCGGCGCGGCTTACGGGCTAAGCGCCGCGCGTCCGCGTTACACCCGATGCAAAGCTCCCCACGGCTGAACTGTCGCTGGTCAGGTGTCCCGCATCATCAAGCATGCTGGAGACGCCCGACAGGCGTCGATGGCGCAGCAGGGAAACGAGATGTGCGCGCTTGACGCTGCGCTGATCTGCATGGACTCCAGCAACGACGTCGCCGCGTTCCGAAACGATCAGCAGCCTGGCCGCTCGCCGAACTCGCCGTCGAGTCAGAACGGATTTCGGAAGGCCTCGACCGCAACGTGCATGAGGCGGTCGCCCAAGCTGTCCACCAAGATTTGCTCTTTCATGATCATTGCCAAGTAGACGTATTTAGGTACTACTAGCGTCCCTGGCGGTAGCGAAATGTCCGAGACGCCGACAGCGGCGAGCATGCCTACGACCACTCGCGAATCCTCAGGAGTCACGCGTAATCACGGGTCTTACCCCTTCTGCAAATATCAGGGGCATGAGCGTCGTTGGTGAACAGGTCGCGGTTGGCCTGCGGTGGCTAGCCGAAGGGCGCCGCGTGATGTGCGCCCTGCTAGTCGACGCTGAGGGGTCCTCGCCGTTCGCGCCGGGAGCGTTCATGCTGATCGACGGCAAGGGCGCGATTGAAGGCTCGATTACCGGTGGCTGCGTGGAGGCAGATGTCGTTACGAACGCCCTCGAGATCCAGAGCGGCAACGACGCACCACGGCTTCTCCCCTACGGTGTCTCCGATCAGCTAGCCCATTCGGTTGGCCTGATGTGCGGCGGCACCGTTGAGGTGTTTGTCCACGAGCTGCGCGGGACCGCGCGTGAGGTCTGCGCCGAGGCGTTCGATGCCGTCGCACGCGAGGTCGCCGTCGGGGTCGCAACGGTTCTCGATGGTCCGCTGGCGGGCGCCAAGCTGGCCGTCGTGGAAGGTCGTGTGCTCGGCGGCTTTGGCGGGCCTGAGCTGCTCGACCACACGGTTGCCCGCGACCTGGTCTCGCTCACCGAGTGGCGGACCAGTGCCGTGCGCCACTACGGGGCAGGCGGCGAGGCGCTCGGTCGTGGTCGCAGCGTGCACCTGCAAGCCTTCGGCGTGCCTTCGACACTCGTGCTCGTTGGCGCGATTGACTACTCGTTCGCGGTCGCGGCGCTCGCCAGGCAGGTCGGTTATCGCGTCGTGATCGTCGATGCGCGCGAGGCCTTCGCGCGCGCTGACCGCTTCTCGCGGGTCGCCGAGGTGCGGGTCGGTTGGCCCGACAGCGAGATCGACGAGCACCGCCTGCGACGTCGTGACGCCGTGATCGTGTTCAGCCACGACCCCAAGTTCGACGAGCCCGCCCTGCTCGCGGCGTTGCGCAGCGACGCCGGCTACATCGGCGCGCTTGGGAGCCGGCGTACCTCGGCGGAGCGAGCCACGCGGCTGGCGGACGCTGGCGTGGACGCCGATGCGCTGCGGCGCGTGCATTCTCCGTGCGGCCTGGACATCGGCGCAGCCACACCGGAGGAGGTCGCGATCTCGATCATGGCCGAGGTGATCGCCGCACGCTCGGGCCGCATTGGCCAGCCACTCGCGAGCGCCGAGGGCTCGATCCGCCCGCGCGAGACCGAGCTGCGCGTATAGATCGCTCGCCTACCGCGTCCGCCACTCGGCTCTGACCAGCTCGAGGTCTTCGGGCGTATCCACATCCATCCCCGAGCACAGATCCGAGCACTCGATCGTGGGTCCGTCGAGCAGTGCGCGAGCACCCTTGTCGCCGGCGAGCGTGCGCAGGGCAGCGACATGCGCAGGCCCCAGTACGGCCGGATGTCCCGGCCGGCCACCGTAGACAGCTCGCGCTCCCGGTGGTGCCGACACGAACCGTTCGACGACGCTGGAGGTCACGGTCGGCGAATCGCCCAGGGTAACGAGCACCCGGTCGGCCGAAGCCAATGCCCGCACGCCGCACTTCAGCGTCTCCGAAATCCCCCTCGACCAACCCTCACACACGAGCGATCCGGCGCGGCCGAAGCGAACGTGAGCGCGGACCACGTCCGCCTGAGCACCGAGCACGACGACGATCGGATCGACGGTGAACACAGCGCACATCGCACGGATCGCATGCTCCAACAACGGGCGGCCGCCGAGGTCCTCGACGAGCTTTGACTCCGGCCCGAATCTCGATCCGCTTCCTGCTGCAAGGATCAGCCCGCCAACCATGTGCACTGCCCCTCCGGGGCCGACGCTCGCAGAGGAATCCCAAGCGGTCGATCAGGCCAGCTCCGAAAACGCACCGCGTCGACTTCATAAGAATCGAAGCGTATTTTCATTTGCAGAGATACTTGCTCGTGGAGACGCTCGGGGGTGCCGAATCGCGATGGGCAGGGACGTCGTGCAGGGCTACGTCGTCGGACTCTAACCCGCGACCACTCAGACCAACCAACAGAGCCAGGCTTTGCATCCAAGGCTGCTGCAAACGGGGCGTCCACTTCCCCGGGTTTTGAGGACCGATCTGACCCCGATCTTGTGGAGTCGGTGGCTAGTCACGGCCGGCTCAGGCTAAGTAACCGAGTAGGTCGCAGTCAACCCGACCGCAAATTCGGGCAATGACCATCCTCACAAGTCAGAGCCTCTTCCGCCACCACATTCAGCACCCAGAGCGTCCTGCATGACCAATGAGCCGGTCGAAGCTGTTCAAACCATGGTGCCCGGACCGCCCCGGGTGCCGCCTCAACTCCACGCGGAGGGATGGGCTCCGGTCCGATTCGCATGGGCTCAACGAGTACTGGAATTCAAGGGTTTTGCAGCTAGTCCGTTGTCCTGTGGAACACACCGTCGGCCAAGCTTTTACTGCCACATGTCAACAGGAGTATTTTCTCACAGATTCGCGGCACCACAGGGTCTCGGTGAGCCGCGGGACCCAAAGGCTCTCGGGGCGGAAGGCCTGCTCGCCTTCGTTCCTGTGCTGCAGCGCATACTCCAACTCGAGGCCAGCCCGGCCTAGCAGCAGCGGCAGTCCTTGGTCGCGGAGTTAGCCCGCTGCCTGGTCAGATGCCTCCGCCACGGCCTGGCGCGCGCACCGGCCGACGAGCACGCGAACGAGCTGGCGCTTGTATCCCACGGAACCGTTGGCGTCGGCGACCGGCTGCGCCTCGTCGGCTGCGGCCTCCGCAAACTGCAAGAGCCGCTGGTCGCCGGGCGCGCTCGCGTCAGCACCGACAAGCACACGCTCCGCGGCGCGCAGCCGCACCGGTGTCACGCCGACCGAGCCGACAACCAGCCGAGCCTCGGCGACCCCACCATCGCTGACGGTCACGCTGGTCGCGACCGTGATGGCGGGGCGCTCGCTGAACGACATCTTACGGTGGACGATCGCCGACCCCGGTGACAGCTCCGGAACCTCGACGCCGACGAGCAACTCACCGGCGGCGAGCGCATTCCGGTACGGCCCGCGAGTGAACTCCTCGACCGCGATCTCCCGCGGCGCACCGCCCCCGCGCCGAGCGATCAGGTGTGCGCCGGCCGCAATCAGGTAGGTCGCGGGGTCCGAGTGAGGATCGGCAAAACAGAGGTTGCCGCCAATCGTCCCGACGTTGCGCACCCGGATGTTCCCGACGTGGCGCTCCATCGCCGCCAGCGATGGCCAACGGTCGCGGACAACCGGCGAGTGCTCGACCTCGCGATGTGTGGTCGTCGCTCCGATCCGGAGCCCTCCGTTCGCGTCGATTCCGGCCAACTCCTGGATCCGCTTGACGTCGATCAGGTCGGTGAAGTCGGTCAACCCAAGCTTCGCCACCAGCAGCAACTCCGTGCCGCCACAGTACAGCGCCGCCGCGCGCCCCAGGTCAGCGAGCAGGTCACTCGCCTGCTCCACCGTCTCGGGACGGTGCAGCCGGAAGGGCGTCAGCTTCACGGTGTCGAGCCTTCGAGGACCCCCGCCGGGCTCTCGGCCAGCGATTCCATCGTCGCCTGCGCCCCGGCGCCGAGATCGACCGAGGCGCCAAGGTCGATCAGCCCGCGACCGAGCGCCGAGACCGCGACCAGCGGGTAGAGCGAACGGCTCGCCGGGCCCATATGGCCAAGCCGGACCACGTTCTCCTTCAACTCGCCGTAGCCGCCGGAGAGCATCACGCCGTAGCGCTCGCGCACGTGCGTCAGCAGCTCACCGACGGCGACTCCCGCGGGCATCCGGACCGCGGTCACGCAGTTGGCGGCATATGACTCGCTCTTCGGCCACAGCTCGAGCCCCATCGCCCGGACGCCCGCGCGGCATGCGCGCGCCGCCTGGCGATGGGTCGCGATGACGGCGTCGGGCCCCTCGTCGAGCACCTCCTCCAGCGCGGCGTGAACACCGTTTACATCGCTCACCGAAGGCGTGTACGGGAACGCAACCCGGCCGCCGTCGATCCACCGGTGCTTCCAGTCCAACAGCGACAGGAATGACCCGCGCGGAGCGCTCGGGTTCGACTCCATCGCCTCCCACGCGCGCGAGCTGACGGTGATCAGCGACATTCCGGGCGGCCCCGCGAGGCACTTCTGCGGCCCCGCGATCGCGACATCGACATGCCACGCGTCGATCTCGAGCCGCGTGCCGCCGAGCGACGAGACCACGTCGGCGAACATCAGCGCGCCATGTTCGTGGACGAGCGGGCCGATCTCAGACAGCGGATTCTCGATGCCCGACGGAGTCTCTGAGTGCACCAGCGCGACGAGCTCGAAGGGACCGTGCTCGTCGAGCGCCTCCGACACCATCGCCGGGTCGATGGCCTCGTCGTACGGAACCCGCAGCTCGTGGACGTCGGCGCCGTACTCCCGCAGCCAGTCGCCGAACCAGGCCGCGTACACTCCGGAGACCAGGTTCAGGCACCGCGTTCCGGACTTGATCAGCGAACGCGCTGCCCCCTCGAGCCCGACGACCGCCTCCCCCTGCATCAACACGACGTCGCCGCTCGTGCGATAGAGCTGCGCCAGCAGACGTTCAGTCTCGCGGAAGCGCTCCAGAAACACCGGGTCGTAGTCGAAGATGATCGGCGACCCCAGCGCCGCGAGGACGCGCGACGAGGCCATCGTCGGGCCGGCGGTGAGGGTGAAATCTGGTTGCCGCACGGAACTCCTCCTAGTCATATTTTCACGGGTCACGACGCTGGCGCTCAGCGGTATGTGATCAGCTTTGGCATCCGGCCCGCTCTGTCAGGGCCACACGGGATCGACCGGTCATCGGCGCTGGTCAGCAGACGGCCGCTGCGCATGACGGAACAGTAGGCCTCGACGTGCGGGTCGATCCCGAAGTCGACGTTGCAGCGGACGATCCTCACGCCGTGGAACCTACGGCCGCTCGGAACGCACGCAACCCACTTGTAGTTGAGGCGCTGGGCACGCAGGCGGCGAACCATCGCCGAGCGGAAAACCGCCGGCGGCGCGGTCGCGATACGGCCCACCGCGCCGCCGTTTGCCGCCAACGCCACCGTATCCGGAGCGCCGCCCCCGAAGTTGCCATCAGGATTACGCCAGCTGCGACACACGCCGCGACGGTCGCCGCCAGCGACCAGCGGCGAAGCCGGCCTATCCGCGCAACCCGCGACCACACCGCCGCGATATTACGCTGTCGACAGTTCACAGCCGACGGAATTTCATGATGGCCGGGTTAGGGCTTGATGGACTGGTTGACGAGCGGAGCCGCGCGACAGTATGGTCCGTTGTTGACAGTTCACAGCACACAGCCGAGCCGAATGGCAGGCCGTGTGCTGCGAGAGGTGCTAGGAGGAGGTTGGGATGCATATAAGGTTCAAGCGAGTCGTGATCGCCATGCTCAGTCTCGCGCTGATCGCGGCCGCGGTGGCGAGCTCATCGAGCGGCAACACGAGGCCCAGCGCGGCTGCGGCAAGCGTGTCGCACTCGAGCAGTCTGCCGTTCAGCACCGTGGCGATTGCCACGCCGGCGAAGACCAGCGACTATGGCTGGAACGCCCAGGGCGTCAACGGCCTCAAGGCCGCCGCGAAGCCGTTCGGGCTGAAGGTCAAGGTCGTCCAGGACATCGGCTACAACAACACAACGGCGGTGTTGCGCCAGCTGGCCCTCAGCAAGCCCGGGCTGATCATCGCGCACGCCAGCGGCTTCGACACCAACGCGCAGCGGGTCGCCCAGCAGTACCGCGTCCCGATGATCACCTACGACATTCCGTCGCTGAAATCGAAGGGGACACTCTCGAACATCACGACATCCAGCCAGCAGGGCGCCTATCTTGCGGGAATCCTTGCCGCCCGCACGACCAAGACCAAGAAGATCGGCGTGATCATCTCGGCGTCTGACACGAACTGGTACGAGATGACCGGCGGCTTCGCGGCGGGCGCGCACTCCGTGAACCCTAAGCTCCCGATCGTGTTCGGCCAGATCGGCCCGGCGTCGTACGACGATGCGGCAGGTGGCAAGCGGGTCGCGACGAGCATGATCGCGTCGGGGGCCGACGTGATCTTTGCGATGGGCGACGATGCGTCGTTCGGGTACCTGCAGGCGATCGGCTCCGCGAATGCGAAGCACAAGGTCTGGTACATCGGCGACATCGGCGATATGACCCCGATCGACAACAAGCACGTGCTGCTCTCGTCGGTGCTGTGGAACTTCACAGGCGCGTACACGCAGGCGTTCCAGGACATCAAGAGCGGCACGTTCGGCACCCACGGCTACAACCTGACGCTGAAGAACGGCGGCATCTCGCTGCTCCACAGCAAGTACATCTCGGCACCGGTGTGGTCAGCCATCACCGCCGCCCAGAAGGGAATCGAATCGGGCAAGATCAAGGTCCCGGTCGCGACGAAGGCGTCGCAGGCGCAAGCGCTGCTGAAGGGGCAGTGAGTCACGCCTGAGCCCACGCAGCCGACCAGAACGCCGGACCTGACCATGCCGACGGCCACCGATCAGACCTACGCGGTCGAGCTGCTTCGGATCACGAAGGCTTTCCCCGGCGTGGTCGCCAACGACAATGTTTCGCTGGCGCTGCGCCGCGGGGAGGTCCACTGCCTGCTCGGCGAGAACGGTGCGGGCAAGTCGACGCTCATGGCGATCCTGGCCGGAATGCAGCAACCCGACGCGGGCGTCATCCGCGTCGCCGGCAAGGAGGTCCGGATCGAATCGCCGCGGGTTGCGCTGGAGCTCGGGATCGGCACCGTCTACCAGCACTCGACGCTGATCGGGGCGTTGAACGTGATCGAGAACCTGATGCTCGGCGACAGCCGCGTGATGCGACTCGACGCTGCCGCTGCGCGCAACCGGCTCGAGGAGTTCGGCTCGATGCTCGGGGTCGAGGTCGATCCGGACGCGCGCGCCGGCGACCTCGCGCTCGGCCGCCAACAGCAGGTAGAGATCATCAAGGCGCTGTGGCGCGGGTCGCGGATTCTCATCCTCGACGAGCCGACCTCGATGCTGACCCCGCAAGCCGTGAGCGAACTGCAGCACGTGCTCGAGCAGCTCAAGCGAGACGGGGCTGGCGATCGTCTTCATCACCCACAAACTGCACGAAGCGGTGGCGCTCGGAGATCGGATCTCGGTCCTACGAGGCGGCCGCGTGACCGGGGCGATCGACCATCAGCGCGTTCGCTCGAGTTCGCCAGAGGAGCTCGAGACCGAAATCGTGCAGCTCATGTTCGGTGACTCGGAGCAACCGTCCGAGCTGCCCGAACTCCAGCTCGCAGCCGAGGGGCACCGCTCCGACGTGACCGCCGGCGCCGGCGGCGAGATCGCGCTCGAATTGAGCCACGCGTCGGCTCGAGGCGAGGGCACCCAGCCCGGGATCGAGGACGTGTCGCTGCAGCTGCGGCTCGGCGAGGTGCTGGGCGTAGCCGGCGTCGACGGCAACGGGCAGCGCGCGCTCGCCGAGGCGATCAGCGGCGAGCGCCGGCTGACGCACGGCGAGGTCGAGCTACCTGGGGGCCCCGATCGGCTCGCTCAGCGTCGCGAGGCGCGAGAAGCTCGGGCTCCGCCACGTGACCGACGACCGCCTCGGCGAAGGGATCGTCGCGCGACATGCCGGTCTCGATCAACCTCGTGCTCAAGCGAATCGGTCAGTCGCCCTTCTGGCGCCGGGGGCAACATCCGACGTACCGCGATTGAAAGGCAGGCGGACGCGCTCGTCGACCGGTTCGACATCCGGACGCCCAGCATCCACGCGCGCGCTGGCACCCTCTCGGGGGGCAACATCCAGAAACTGCTGCTCGCGCGCGAACTCTCGTTCGACGCCAAGGTGGTCGTGTTCCACAAGCCGACCTACGGTCTGGACCTGAAGACGACCCGAGCCGTGCGTGAGACCATCGGGGGCCTGCGCGAGCACGGCGCAGCGTTACTGATTTCGACGGACCTCGATGAACTGCTCGAGGTCTCGGACCGGATCGCCGTCATCTCACGGGGCCGGATTGTGGGCATCGTCGACAACGGGCCCAGCGCCGGCGAGCAGGTCGGCAGGCTGATGATCGGGGATGTGACGCTCGGCATCGAGGCCGCCGCATGACCGAGCCGATCTCGCTTCCCGCCCATCCGACCGACGTCGTCGAGGTCGAGCCGCCCCACACGGGCGAGGAGCAGCCGCAGCCACGGTCGCGCCGGGTCGCGAGGATCAACGACGCGCTGGTCCGGTCGCTCGCGCCGGTGATCCTGGCGTTGCTGGCCGGCGCTCTGCTGCTGGTGATCCTCGGACATGACCCGGTCACCTTCTACCAGGGCATCTGGCAGTACGGCGTCCAGCAGGGCTCGTGGGCAGATAGCGCGATGCTCGGCGCACCGCTGCTGCTGATCGCGGTTGGGCTGATCATCGTCTTCCGCGCGAACATCTGGAACCTCGGTTATGACGGCCAGTACCTGCTCGGCGCGGCCTTCATCACGGGGCTCGCGCCTGACCTTCAGCACATGTCGTTGCCGCTGGAGATGCTGATCCTGTTCCTCGTCTCGATCGGGGCGGGCGCGGCGTGGACGCTGGTCCCGGCATTGCTGAAGGCGTTCTACGAGACCAACGAGATCATCACCACGCTGATGATGTCGTTCATCGGCATTGGCGTCGCGAACATCCTCGTCAAGGGCCCGTTCCAGGATCCGACTGTCAACATCCCCCAGACCCGGGTGATCCCGCTCGACCGAATGCTCCCGTCGATTCCGGGGACTCGGGTCCACATCGGCGTGCTCGTCGCCCTCGGAGCGGCATTCGTCGCTTACTACGTGCTGAACCGGACGGCGTTCGGGCTGCGGCTGCACGTGTTCGGCGCCAACCCGCGCGCCGCCGCCCACGTCGGAGTCAACGTCCGCCGGCTGATCATCAACGCGTTCCTGATCAGCGGCGCCCTGATCGGAGCGGCCGCCGCGGTCGACATCCTCGGTGTCTGGGGTTACGTACGGGCGAACTGGAACCCCGCATACGGCGACACAGTGATCCCGTTCGTGTTCCTCGCCCGGCTGAACCCGATCGCGGTGATTCCGTTCATCGCGTTCTTCGCGGTGCTCTCAACAGGCGGCGACATCGCCGCCTCGAACGTCAACCTGCCGACCGACTTCCTGCTCGTGCTGGTAGCGCTGATCCTGCTGTTCATGACCGTGATCGAGTACTTCGGCCGACAGCGTCAACTCGGCCGCAGCTACCTGACGCCGGGGCTCCGGGCTGCGTTTCGCAAGCCGCTGCTCGGCCGCAAGTCGACCGGGAGCGCGGGCGCATGATCGTGCTTCAGTTCGCGGCCGCGAGCAACGTGTTCAGCGAGGCGGTGCTTACCTCGCTCGTCGCCGGGGGCCTGCTCGCCGGCGTGCCGCTGATGTTCACCGCCCTCGGCGAGACGATCTCCGAGCGGGCGGGTGTGCTGAATCTCGGGCTCGAGGGAATGATGCTGCTCGGCGCCTACCTCGGCTTCATCGGTGCCTACTACGTCCACTCGGAGGCGGCCGGCTTCGCGTTCGGGGCGATCGGCGGGCTGATCGGTGCCTCGCTGATGATGGTGCTCTGCGTCTGGCTCGGCCTTGATCAGATCGTCGTCGGGATCGCGATCACCCTCGCCGGCGAGGGCATCACCAGCGTCTTACAAGGCGCTCAATTCGGTACCAGTTATCCGCGTCTCGGCGCGCCCTCGACGGTCTCGATCCCGCTCTTAGAGAAGATCCCTGTCCTCGGTCCGAGCCTGTTCGACCAGCCACTGATCGTCTACCTAGGATTCGTGTTCACGGGCTTCCTGGTGTGGATGTTTCGCGCTACGAATATCGGGCTGAACCTCCGCGCGGCGGGCGAGAAGCCCGAAGCGCTCGACGCCGCCGGTGTCAGCGTCGTCGCGACCCGCAGCTGGGCGGTGCTCAGCACCGGAGCGCTCGCCGGGCTCGGCGGCGCGTACCTCGCGATCGTCAGCGCCGGAGTGTTCACCCCGTTCATGACGCAGGGTCAGGGGTTCATCGCGATCGTGATCGCGATGCTGGCTCGAGGCAAGCCGGTGTGGGTGGTGGCCGGGTCGTTCCTGTTCGGGATCTGCCTGTCGATCGCGACCGCTCTACAGCTCGCCGGCGTCAATATCTCCACCGATCTGGTCAACATGCTTCCGTTCATCGCGATCATCGTGTCGCTGCTGATCTTCGGCCGCCGTTCCTACTTGCCGCCGGCGCTCTGCATTCCTTATGTCCGAGGAGCCAGATGAGCACGACGCGCCCAGCCACCGAGGTCCCCGTGCAGAATCGGACCCTGCGCGAGCAGGTGGTCGATTACCTGCGCGACGAGATCCTCGCCAACCACCTGACACCCGGCACCGAGCTCGGCGAGGTGAGCCTCGCGCAGTCGCTTGGGGTCAGCCGCGGCCCGCTCCGAGAGGCACTCGGGCAGCTCGCCGCCGAAGGTCTGGTGACGATCGTTCCGCGTCGCGGCGCGGTCGTCAAGACACTCACCCAACAGGAGTTCCTCGACGCCTATGAGGTCCGCGAGGCGCTCGAGTCGCTGGCGATCAAGCTCGCGGTGCCCCGACTCAGAGACTCCGACCGGGCGAAGCTGCGCCGCATGTGCAGGGATATGGAGCACGCGGCCGAGACAGGGAACACCGAGCGTTTCTTCGAGATCAACCACGACTTCCACGCGTTCCTGGTACGCGCGTCTCGCAACAAGACCCTAGAGCAGATGCACGCGCAGCTGATCGCCCAGATGGGACGACTGCTGAAGAAGTCGGTCGAGCTGCGCGGGGGCGTCCTGAAGTCGGCGGCTGAGCACCGGGCAATCGTCGCCGCCGTCGACTCGGGTGACGCCGCGCTGGCGGCCCGCCTGCTCGAGGAGCACATCGAAGTCCCCCAGCGGGTTCTGCGCTCATCCGCGGCCGGGGCGCTATTCGAGGAGCAGACAGCAAGCCAACCAGAAGAGGAGCCCCCTGCCCATGGCTGACAAGCCGCTTCAGTTCGGCGTCAACGTCAACAACCGTGAGCCGCTGATCGCCCCTGACTACGACCTTCAGGCGCTGCTGGCACTGTCGGTTGCCGTCGAGGAGCTCGGTTTCGACTCGGTCTGGGTCGGCGACAGCCTCTTCTCCAAGCCCCGCTACGAGGCGATCGCGCTGCTCGCAGCGATCTCACAGCGAACGCAACGGCTCAAGCTCGGCACCGCTTGCCTGGTCAGCTCGATGCGCAACCCGCTGTATCTGGCGCTGGAGTGGTCGACGCTCGACGCGCTATCGGGCGGGCGGACGATTTTCGGGTCCTGCATGGGCAACCCCGAGCAGGGAGTGCGGCGCGAGTTCGAAGCGCTCGGGCTGGCGTTCTCGGATCGCGCGACGATCTTTGAGGAGGGGCTCGAGATCCTCAACGACCTGTTCAGGACAGGTAAAACGAACTTCAAGGGCAAGTACTACAGCTACGACGACGTCGAATTTCACTCGGGGACGGAGATGGCGCCACTGCGCCCGCTGCAGACTCCTCCACCGATCTGGATCGTCTCCAATCCACGGCTCGTCGGAGACAAGCCGAGCGAGAAGATGCGTGCGATCATGGAGCGCGCCTGCGACCGCATCATCCGCCTGGGCGACGGCTGGATGACCTGTTGCCGCGCCGAGCATCCAGACGAGCTGACCGAACAGATCGGCTACCTGACAGCGGCGGCCGCCCGCCATGGGCGCGATTTCGACGACTACACAGTCTCCTACCAGGTGACGATGAACATCGGCGAGTCCAAGGAGCAGGCGCGAGTGGACTTCGACGATTACATCTCCAAGTACTACCCCGAGCTCTCGCGGGCGATGGACCTCTCCAACTGGGGACCTGTCGGAACCCCGGACGACATCGTCGCGTGGTTGCGGGAGTTCCGCGACCGAGGCGTGACGCACTTCATCTGCCGCTTCGGAGCCATCGATCAGTTCGGACAGGTCCAGCGCTTCGCACGCGAGGTGCTGCCTGCGTTTCAGACACAGGAGGTGACGTGAGGCATGACCGTGACAGAGACAACCCAAGCAGCGACGGCCGAGTCGATCCGGCAGGACGCCGAGTTGGTGGTCGACGTCTGCATGTCGGTCGAATCCGACGATGTGGTGACGATCATCACCGACGACGAGCACATCGACCAGGCGCGCATGGTAGCCGACGTGTGCGTCGATCGCGGCGCCTGGCCGGTGGTCATGAACAACGAAACGCAGGTCCGGCGCGGGCTGGCCGACACGCTGTTCACGATGGCTCCGCCCCGCAATCTGCACCAGGCGATGGTCAACTCCGACGAGATCATCATCATCACGAACCTCGAGTGGGCGAATCGCTTCGCGCACGTCTCGGCGGTCAAGGAGTCGTGCGCCGCGAACGCGAAGATCGCGTCGGTCGAGCCGGGCATGGGCTCGTGGGGGTTGACCGAGGAAGCGCTGCTGCGAGCCCAGCGGCGAGCCTGGGACGCGATGGCGGCGCTTGAAGGCGTCGAGAAGGTGCGCGTCACCTCCGCCAAGGGGACCGACTTCACAGTCACGATCAAGGACCGTCCCGCGCTCGAGGTCGCGTCGATCAAGAAGCGCGGCCAGATGATGGGCCCACTGCCGCTGTGGGCCGAGGTCGCGTTCGCCGCCGTCGAGGACAAGACCGAGGGCACGATGGTTGTCGATGGAGTGATGCTCGGAATCGGCCTGCCGGGCCAGGTCAAGGAGCCGATCACTTGGACGATCGACGGCGGCAAGGCGGTCGAGATCGAGGGCGGCGAGGAGGCCCGGCGGCTGCGCGAAGTCGTCGACGGCGTCGAAAACGCGACCGTGATCGGCGAGTTTGCGTTCGGCGTCAGCGAGGTGGCGCCGTTCGGAACGCCCTCGGAGAAGGGTCGCGTCGGCACCGTCCACTGCGCGTTGGGCGACAACCACAACGCATACCCCGGCGGCCAGAACGTCTCCCGGCTGCACCTCGACGGAGTCGTACTCGAGGCTTCGATGCAGATCGTCGACAACGGCCACTGGATCCTGAGGGACGGCAAATGGGTGCTGTAGACGGGGCGACGGTGAGGACGGTCGCGCTCGAAGACATCGAGCCGATCCCGCTGCCCGGCGGGAGCTGGAGCCGGATGGTGTTGACCGATAAGTCGCTGAGCGGCAACAGCTCGTCGCTCGGATACTCAGTGTTCACGCCCGGATGCGTGACGGCGATGGTCTCGCACGAGACGGAGGAGGTCGCATACGTGCTGTCGGGCTCGGGTGAGCTGCGCCTCGAGGGCGAGCACGTCCCGTTCGCTGCCGGACACGGCTTGTTCGTCCCGGCCCGAACCTGGCACGCGGTCGCCAACACGGGCGCAGAGGACGTGATTATGGTGTTCGGTTTCCCGCATCCGGACTATCCGCCCACGGAACGCAAGGAGGCGCAAGCGTGACGCTGTGGACCACCGCCGGTGATCGCCTGACCGCCCAGGACAGGCATCTGATCGAGGACGTCGCGTGGGCGTGCCGGATCCTCGCGATGCTCGGCTACCAAGACTTGACACTCGGACACGTCAGCGCCCGCGCCTCCGACGGGGACACGGTCTACATCAAGCGCAAGGGGGTAGCGCTTGGCGAGGTCACGGTCGACGACATCCTCGAGGTAAACCTGGACGACGACCCGACCGTCGGCGGTAACGGGATGCACCTGGAGACGGTGCTGCACACCGAGGTCTACAAGCGGCGCTCCGACGTCCGCAGCGTCGTTCACGGTCACCCGGCGTACGCGACTGCCTTCGGCGCTACGGATGCCAAGTTCGCCTTTCTGACCCACGACAGCGTCCTCTTCAAGAATGGCGTTTCGATCTACGACGGTGTCCCGGACCTGATCATGAACCAGCGCCAGGGGGCAGAGGTCGCGCAGGCGCTCGGCGGCGGGACCGCGCTGCTGTTGCGCAACCACGGCGTCCTCGTGGCCGAGCGCGACGTCCGCTGGGCCGTGCTCGCCAGCGCGCTGCTGGAGCGTACGCTGCACATGCAGTTGCTCGCCACGTCGTTCGGACCGCTGCACCCTATTCCTGAATCGCTGCTCGACGGGATTCACGCGACGAAATACCAGGACGGCTTCGCCGACGAATATTGGGACGCCTGGATTCGGGAGCTTCGTCGCCGTGGCCGGGCGTTTGAGATGCCGGAAGGCGACTGATGGACCTGTCCCTGACCGTCAACGGGCGCGAGGTCCGCGAGCAGGTCGAGCCCAATGAGCTGCTTCTCGACTTTCTGCGCGGACGGCTTCAGCTAACCGGCGCCAAGCGTTCGTGCGATGTCCAGGTCTGCGGCTCGTGCACGGTACTCGTCGACGGCCATCCGGTGAGCGCCTGCAACTATCTCGCAGTCGAGGCCGGCGGCCGCGACATATTGACGATCGAGGGGTTCGCGCGGACACCGGAGTTCGAGCAGTTCGAGGGTGCGTTCGTGAGCCACGCGGCGGTTCAGTGCGGCTACTGCACGCCGGGGCTGTTGCTGACGCTCAAGAGCCTGCGCGACGCGGGCGAACTCTCTAGCGAGGAGGAGATCCGCCACGGGTTGGACGGCAACCTCTGCCGTTGCACGGGTTATCGGTCAATTCTGGAAGCCGCGCGGCAGGTGGCGAGTTGACGGTTATCGAGCGCCGGGCGTTGCGCGAGGTCGGGATCTCGCGACCGCGCAAGGACGCGCGCGAGAAGCTTTCCGGCGAGGCTCAGTTCGTGGGCGATATGGAGATGGCCGGGATGCTGCATGGCAAGGTCCTGCGCAGCCCCCACGCGCACGCCCTGGTCCGCTCGATCGATCCGACCGCGGCGCTCGAGCGCGACGGCGTCGTCGCCGTGCTGACCGGCGCCGACCTCGCGGACATCGAGCCCTACTACGGGCACGCGATCAAGGACCGCCCGATCGTCGCGCTCGATCGAGTCCGGTTCGTGGGCGAGCCAGTGGCCGCCGTGGCGGCCATCGACGAGGCCGACTGCGGAGGCCGCGCTGCGTTCGATCGAGGTCGAATATGAGCAGTTGCCCGTACTCGACACGATCGAGAAGGCGCTCGCCCCGGAGGCGCCGCGGCTGCACCAGCGCCAGCCGAAGGTGGGACTCTTCCACGGCCTCGGCGAACTCGGCGAGGGGCAGGGCAACGTCTGCTACCGCCACGTGATCTCGGCCGGCAACGTCGAGGAGACCCGCACGCGGGCCGCGATCAGCTTCGAGGGGAGCTACACGTTCCCCGCCGTCTATCAGTACGCGATGGAAACCCATGCCACGATCGCTCACTACCACGGCGACGGCGTCACGCTGTGGGCGAACTGTCAGCACCCTTTCCTCGTGCAGGCCGAGATCGCCGACCTGTTCGAGCTTGAGATCGGCTCGGTCCGGATCGTTGTCCCGTATCTCGGCGGCGGCTTTGGCTCGAAGTCCTACACGAAGATGGAGCCGCTGACCGTCGCGCTGGCTCGTAAGGCAGGGAGGCCGGTGCGGATCGTGAACGCGGTCGATGAGTCGATGGTGACGTCGCGCCGCCACGGGATGCGCTGCTGGATGCGCACGACCGCCGCAGCCGACGGCACGCTGTTGACCCGCGAGGTCGAGTTCTCGATGGACACCGGCGCCTATGCCGACAACGGCCCCCGGGTGACCGCGACGGCGGCCGACGCTGCACCGGGCCCTTATCGCTTTGAGGCTGTCGAGGTCGACGCGGGCTGTGTCTACTGCAACACGCCACCTTCAGGCTCCTACCGGGCGTTCGGGGCGACGCACCTTCAGTGGATCGGCGAGTCTCAGCTCGATGAGATCGCCCGTCGTGCGGGGATCGATCGCCTCGAGGTCCGTCAGCGCAACCTCGTGCGGACCGGCGAGCCGGTCCGCCCCGACGGCAGCGGCAAGCCGCTCGACGCCGATCTGATCGGCGATGTCGAGCGCGCCGCGCTGGGCGTCGGCTGGGATCAGCCACGGCGGCCATGGGTCGGCCGCGGCGTCAGCGTCGGGTTGCTAGCCGCCGGAGCACATCCGGTATCGCGGGCGTCTGTCCGACTCTGCTCTGACGGTTCGGCCGATGTCTACGTCGGCACGACCGAGATGGGCCAGGGCCCGCGGACCGTGATGTCGCAGATCGCCGCTGAGGAGATCGGCGTGCCGAGCGAGCGGGTGCGCGTCCACGGCGCCGACACCCGCTTCACGCCGTATGACCGCTCGACCGGAGCCAGCCGCTCGACCACGATCGCGGGACTCGCCGTCAAGCGAGCGGCGACCGCGGTCGCCGACCGGCTGCGCGAGACGGCCGGCGAGCTGTGGGAGGTCAGCCCGGAGGAGATCGAACTCACCGACGGGCGGGCGACATTCGGCCAGGACGAGATCTCGTACCCCGATCTGATCGCCCGGCGCTTCGGCTTCCGGGGCGGCGAGATCATCGAGGGCGGCGAGGTCCGGCCGAGCGGCGGCGATACGGGATCCTACGCGGAGGGCCCACACTTCTGGGAGGTGTGCATCGCGGGCGCGGAGGTCGAGATCGACCCCGAGACTGGGATCGTGACGGTCCTACGCACGTCGACGATCGCCGACGTCGGCAAGGCGATCAACCCGCAGCTGGTCGAGCGACAGGACGAAGGAGCGACCTTGCAGGGAATCGGCAACGCGCTGTTTGAGGAGATGCGGTTCGTCGACGGCCGGATCGCCAACGACAGCCTTCTCGAATACCGAATTCCGCGAATCGCAGACCTGCCCCGCGAGATGACCTCGATCATCGTCGAGAACGAGGACGGCCCTGGGCCCTATGGAGCCAAGGGCTGCGGCGAAGGAGCGTTCGCCGCCGTTCCCGCGGCGATCGTCTGCGCACTCGCCGATGCGGGCGTGCCGATGAACGAGCTGCCGCTGACCCCAGAGCGGGTGTGGCGGCGCATCCAGGAGCTGTCGAATTCAACCCTCGGACAAGGAAGCGAACCAGATGGATGAACTGAACCGCGCGACAATTCTCGGTACGGGCACGATGGGGCCGGGGATGGGCGCCGTCCTCGCCCGGGCCGGCCTGCAGGTGAAGCTGTTCGATGTCAGCCCCGATGCACTGGAGCGCGCCAAGGGTATGGTCGGAAATGTCGAGGGAGTGCTCGACCGACTTGAGGTGCCGGTTCGCGACGGCGGCAGCATCGCCTACAGCTCCGATCAGGCCGAAGCGCTCGACGGCGCGGAGCTCGTCGCCGAGGCGATTCCCGAGCAGGTCGAGCTCAAGCGCAAGGTTTTCGCCGAGATCGAAGGTCAGATCTCCTCAGAGACGATCATCGCCTCCAACACGTCGGGCATCCCGCCCACGACCTTGGCCGAGGGCCTTCAGCACCCCGAGCGGGTAATCGGCTGGCACTGGTCCAACCCGCCGCATCTGATTCCGATGAACGAGGTGATCCCAGGCGAGCAGACTGATCCCGCGGTGACCGGCCAGATCGAGGAGCTGACCCGACGGATCGGCTACCACCCGGTGACACTCAAGAAGGAGGCCCCCGGCTTCGTCGAGAACCGAGTGCTGTACGCGATCATGCGCGAATGCCTGGCGCTCGTCGACGAGGGCGTGATCGACGTCGAGGGGCTCGACCTGTGCGTCAAGTGGGGGATCGGCTACAAGCTCGCGGTTGTGCCACCGATCCAGCTGCTCGACATGGCCGGGCTCGACATCTACACGAGCGTCGCCAGCTACCTCAACCAGTCGCTCTCGAACATGACCGACGTATCCAGCACGGCCACCGACCTCAAGAACAGCGGACGACTCGGGATCAAGACCGGCAGCGGCTTCTTCGACTACACGCCTGACCGGGTCAAGGAGCTTGGAGCGCAGCGCGCAGCAGCACTCGTGGCCGTGCGAAAGGCACTCGACTGACCATGGCAAAGGCAACCAAGGTGCGGCTGCTGGACAGCGGGTCGCTCGTTATCGACCAGTCGCACATCACGTGGAACGTCGGCTGTGGCACTCCGGTGCGGTTCCCGGTTTACAGCGTGCTGATCGAGCACCCCGACGGCCTGTTCATGTTCGACAGCGGCTATGACCTCGACCTCGTCAACGCGATGCTTCCGTTTGAGCTCCCCCAGCAAACAGAGGAGCAAACCGTCCCGGCGCAGCTGGCGAGGTGCGGCTTCAAGCCCGACGATGTCGATGTCCTGATCAACTCGCACCTGCATTTTGATCACTGCGGGGCAAACAAGCTACTTCCGAACGCGACCGTCTACCTGCACCGCGACGAGCTGCGCGAGGCGCGGACGCCGGAGCCCTTCGAGCGGCTTGGGTACGCGGACAGGGGCTGGGACCACTCGGACGCGCGCTTCGAGGCGATCGAGGGCGACGTGGTGTTCGCCGACGGGCTCCACCTGTTCCACACCCCCGGCCACACGGTCGGCCACTATTCGATGCTGGTCGAGCCCGAGGACGGCCATCCGCTGATGTTCATGGCCGACGTCTCGTACACGAAGAGCGCGTATGAGAACGGCCAGCAGGCCGGCTTCCACAACGACCCGGTCGCCGGCGTGCGCTCGATCGCGCGCATCAAGCGGCTCGTCAAGGAATGGAGCGCCGAGGTGATCTTCACCCACGACATGGACGCGTTCAACAGCTACGCGCTCGCTCCCGAACCGTTCGTCGGCAGCCGAGCGCTGAGCACAACGGGAGGTCAGCCATGAAACTCGACGGACGAGTGGCGATCGTCACCGGCGGAGCGCAGGGAATTGGCCGGGCGATCGCCGACAAGCTCCGTGCCGAGGGCGCCGAGATCGCGGTCGTCGACATCAACGGCGAGGGCGCCGCGGCGACGGCCTCGCGGCTGGACGGGCTCGCGATCACCGCCGACATCTCCAGCGAACAGGACGCGGGGCGGATGGCTCAGGAGACACTCGATCGCTACGGCAAGATCGACGTGCTTGTCAACGCCGCCGCGATCGTCCCGTTCATCCCATGGGACGAGGTCGATTTCGCCTACTGGCGCAAGCTGCTGTCGGTCAACCTCGACGGCGCCTACCTCGTCTCACGGGCCGTCGAGGGCCCGATGCGCGAGGCGGGCTATGGCCGAATCGTGCAGATCGCCTCCAACGCGTTTCTGGCCGGCACCCCGAACATGGGCCCGTACGTGGCCGCCAAGGGCGGCGTCGTCGGGCTGACGCGGGCGCTGGCGACCGAGCTTGGCAAGTACGGCATCACCGCCAACGCGGTCGCCCCGGGCATCACCAGAACCGAGGGCGCGCTCGCGACACCGCACAAGGACTCGTTCGACTTCGTTCAGGCGCTCCAGGCCATCCCGCGCCACGGGCTCCCGGAGGACATCGCGCCGGCGGTGGCGTTCCTGGCGTCCGAGGAGTCCGGCTGGGTGACCGGCCAGGTGATCGTCGCCGACGCCGGCCACATCCGCGACTGATGGCGCTCGACGTCCGCCGCGCAGGGGCGATTCTGGCGGTGTCGGACTTCGCCTCCTCAGTCGCCTTCTACCGAGACCAGCTCGGATTCGAGCTGGAGGCGACCTACGACGATCCACCCTACGCAACGCTCACGAGGGCCGGGACGCGGCTGTCGCTGGCCGAGCAGGGTCACCCGGCCGACGACCGTCCCGGCGTCGCCATGGTCGGCCCACGCGACCGCTCGGAGCTCGCCGCGATCCTCGTGCTCGAGGTCGCGGATTGCCTGGCTGCCTACCGCGAGCTCGGCGGCATGGGTGTGCAATTCCTCGCCGAGCCGTTCTCCCCGCCGTGGGGCGGACACCGCTGCTTCGCGATCGACCCCGACGGCAACCTGATCGAGCTGGAGGAGCCGGCATGAGGGCAGTCAAACTCGTCGGTACCGAGACCGTTGCCGTCCAGGAGGTCGCGGAGCCGAGCCTCGCCGATGACACCGACGCGATCGTTCGTGTGACCCACACCGCGATCTGCGGCGCGGACCTGCTCCCCTACCACGGCTACACGCCCGGGTTCGAGCTGGGAACGACTCTCGGCCACGAGTTCGTGGGAGTCGTCCACGACGCGGGAGACACGCTCGGCGCCCTAGAGCCCGGGCAGCGCGTGGTCAACACAAGCATGACCTCCGACGGGACCTGCGCGCACTGCCGCGCTGGGCGGCCCACGCAGTGCGTCTCGCGGGCCCTGTTCGGCTACTCCGGCGTCTACCCGCGGCTCGAGGGCGGACAGGCCGATCTCGTACGGGTGCCGCGGGCCGACCGCTGCCTGTGGCCGATCCCCGACGACGTCTCGGACGAGGACGCGGTGTTCGTCGCAGACATCCTGCCGACTGGCCTTCTGGCCGTCCAACGCGGCGCGGTCGGTGCGGGCGATGTGGTCGTCCTGCTCGGCTGTGGGCCGGTGGGTCTGATGGCGCTGATCTGCGCCGTCGGCACCGCGCGACTGGTTATCGCGGTCGACGGAATACCTGCCCGGCGGGCGCTGGCCCAGTCGCTCGGCGCCGAGGCGGTCGATCCGTCGTCCGCATTCGAGGCGGTCGCAGCCGCTACCGCGGCGATCGGAGCCGATGCGGTGATCGAGGCCTCAGGCTCCCCTGCGGCTCTGACCTCGGCGCTGGATCTTGTGCGTCCGCAGGGCGTCGTATCTGTGGTCGGGGCGCACTTTGAGCCCGACTATCCGCTCAACAACGGCCTGATGTTCGAGAAGGAGATCACGCTGGCGTTCTCGATCGGCAACCCGGGACGCGACCGCGAGCGGCTGCTGGCGATGATCCAAGCCGGGGCGCTCAAGCCCTCGGCGGTGATCACCGACCGCGTGCCGCTCGCCGACGCTCCGAAGGCGTATCAGGCGTTCGATGCGCGTGAGGCGACGAAGGTAGTCCTGACGACCGGCGGCTGAGCGCCGCCACCATTGGATTTGCGCACACGATGCGGCGTCGTCCGCCAACTCTCGAACTCGACCGATGCATGCGCCGGGCGCTCGATTAAAACCTGTCTCAAAATGATTGCCTGCAGGGATGAGTCTCTGTACACCGCGCCGGATCGCCCGCAAGCCGCCCGGCTTGGTCCACGAGTGCGACTGCCGCACCCTGGTTTTGAGACAGGCTCTAAGGAGGGAGCGTCCCGTCGACCGACACCTCGACCTCATCGCCAACCTTGAGTGCTCCGAACAGTGTCGAGTATGGCTTGATCCCAAACGCGGTCTGGACAATGATCGCGCTGCCCCTCAGGTGGCCAGCGTCGTTGAGTTTCAGCATGAACTCGAGCGGCCCGATGTGACCGAGGAGGTGGAGGTCGCCGTGGACGTGCAGCACGCCGTCCTCGGCGCCGGGGTAGATATGGGTCGACTGGAAGCCAATCGCACCGCCCTTCAGCACCTCGGAGTCGATCGTTGCTTCGATGTTCACCATGTCGTCCGGGCCGAGCGACTGGGCGCCTCCGCTTCCAGAGACCACCCGCAAGGAGCGCGAGTCGGCCTGCAGGGACAGCTTGGAGTCGGCGAGGTCGGAGGCCAGTTCCAGCGTCGCCGACCAGGAGGAGACGGTGATTTGCAGGTTATGCCCAGCCATCGCGGCCGCGCCCCGCTTGCCGGTTCTGACCGTCAGCGTGGCCGTCTCGGGTCCGAAGGTGTGATTGCCGATGAGTGGTGACATGTCGCGCGAGCCGATCGATATCAATCGTGAGATCGACAGCTAAGCATCTATGAAATGAGGAACATTGCCCGAGTTTGATCACACGTTTGATAACGGTAAGCCGACCGACTACAACTGGGACGCGATCCTCGATCTGGATCGCTTGATCCCGTGCGTGGAAGGTGGCCGCGTGCTGGAGCGGACCGCACCGGACGCCGCCCGGGCGGAGATCCTCGTGAGGATGGGCGCGATGTCGATGACGTTCATCGGGACGGTGAACGTGACCGAGCGTGACGACAGCGCTCACCGGGCGGTGCTTCAGGTGAAGTCCAGCGAGGCGGGCGGTCAGGGCAACGCCAACGCGGATGTCACATTCAGCTTGAGCGACGGCGGTGGCACGGTCCACACCAACGCCCAGATCACAGGCAAGGCGGCGTCGATGGGCGAGGGGGTGATGGGTAGCGTGCTCGACGCGCTGATCGCGGACTTCACCGAGCGTCTGAAGTCGATCTGAGAGCGAGCGGACCGACGCGAGCCGCGACTGATCCCCGGCATCCTCTAGACCGCCGACTACGCTCGCGAACTACGCCATCTCAAGGCCCGGCCCGTCGTACAGAACCAGTGAAAATATCTAGGTTCGCCACTTCGCTGGATCGGTCGCAGAGCGGGGCTGCGTTATCCTCGCACCATGGTTTGGCGTGTTGTTGCGGTGGTTGTGGGCGGCGTGCTTGCGGCACTATCGGCGACGTTGGCGACTGCGGCTGGAGTTGCGCTGCACGCCGGTCGGATCGTCGGTCACGTACACGAGTGCAACACGCCGACCAACTGCATCATTCAGCCCTTCACCGTCTCGGCACGCGACCGTGCTGGGGCGATAGTTGCACGCACGACGACCACGAGTGACGACTACTTTGCGTTGCGCGTCCGAGCGGGCCATTACGCGCTGACGGCGCGCGCCACGGGAGGCTTGGCCTGCAACGCCTCGGCTACCGCCGTCGCCGGCGAAACCGAGCATACGACAATCACCTGCCTCGTTCCCTAAGGCCGACAGACCCGGTGAGCGGACGGTCGCCAACCAGCGCTCGTGCTTCCGCGTGAACGCGAGCGGCCGCCCCAATCGGCGGGTCACCGTAGCCGTAGGTCGCCGAATCCAGGGCTGGTTAGGTGGCGTGCGGGATCCGGCATTTGCCTATGCAAACCTGCGATCGCCAACTTTGAATCGGAGTTTGAGCGCGCACACGCCTATCGAGGGTTGCGCTCGTCCGGCAGTGGCCCTTGCAGAGCCGCACCCGGACTCCTCCTTGACGGCCAACGCTATCGTGAGCTCGGCGACGTCGGGTTGAGTAGAGCGGTCGTCCGGACGCACCGCGCTCAAGGCTGGTCACCTCCCCGGAATTGCTTCAGTGCTCGGCCGGGCTTCCGACGCAGACGTCGGCCACGGCCGGCTCGCCCACTCGCTGGATCTCTTCGGGAGAGATCTTGAGGGTGTGGCGATGGTCACCGGCGCTGCAAAGGATCTTGTGGTAGTGCAGCAGGCGGGTGTCGAACACTTCCGGCGTTCCAAGCAGGCCCCGGAATGGGGGCAGAGCGCCAGGATCGAATGTCGGGAACGCCTGTACGATCTCGGGCTCGGTCGCCAGCCGCATGTCCGCGCTCGCGCCGAACACCTCTCGCGCCTTGTCGAGATCAACATGCTCCGAGGCGGGGATGATCGCGATCCGGTAGCCGTCGCTGTCATGCAGCACGACCGTCTTGGCCATGCGAGGAGCAGGGCTGCCGGCGGCGCTCGCCTCCTCCCTCGCGGCGTACGTGGCGTCGTGCTCGATCAGCTCAAAGGAAGCGTGCTTTCGACCGAGAAAGTGCGTTACCGCCTCGGCGCCGTGCATCCCCTGTTCGGGTTCGTTGTCATAGTGCTTCATCAAGGCTCCTTTCGTCGCGCAAATCTTCTCGCGCACCGGGTTCCCCGTAGCAACGACGGGATCCTCGGACCGACGTTAGTGAGAACTACGCGACCACCACGGTGCAGCTGCCCCTTGGCCACGTCAGTGCCGTCGTGACTGTGCCTCGCGCCGGACCCTTCGCCTGGAGGCACAAGGCGGCCGCGGATGGCGCACGCATGGGGAACCCATCGTCGCCGATGCACTCGTGAGCCCGAACCCGCCCTACCGACAAGAGGGATCGTCCACGCCACCGCCGCGATCGGCGTTGCGGAGTCCTGCCGAGGGTGCGACGGCGAGCACAACCATCGGCGTGGCAGTCGGGCGATTCGAGGTCACGCGAATGCGTCAACTCCGGTGAGCTCCGCGGACAGTGCCCACAGGCGCTTGGCCTGGTCAGGGTTCGTCGCGTATTCGCGCACCCCGCCTGCGTTGGTGTCATCGACCGGCACTTGCTCGGCAATGTCACAGTCCTCGCAGTAGACGCCGCCCATTCCTTCCAGTTGTGGCGAGGTTGCTGCCCAGACCTGCGTCGCCGCCCCCTGCTCAGGGGTTTTGAACCCCGATCCGATCACGGTGCCTTGCTCGTCGATCCAACCCGCTGCGACCATCTCCTCGGTCGTGAGGTGGCGCTGCAGCGGCGTCCATATACCGCCAGGGTGCAGCGAGAACGCGCGCACCGCCGCATCCTGGCCGAGCGTGTCGAGCCGCGCCGCGAACAGAACGTTCGCCGTCTTAGCCTGACCGTACGCCTCCCACTTGTCATAACCGTGGTTGAACATCACGTCATCCCAACGGATCGCGGAGCGACGATGACCGGCCGAGGACACCGACACGACCCGTGCGCCGTCGCGCGCGATCGCCGGCCACAGCAAGTTCACTAACGCGTAGTGGCCGAGGTGATTGGTCGCGAACTGCGCCTCCCACCCAGGGCCAACGCGTGACTCGGGGCAAGCCATTATTCCGGCGCTGTTGAGCACGATCGCGACGCTCCGACCAGATTCAAGGAAGCGCCCGGCGAACGCGCGCACGCTTTCAAGGTCGGCCAAGTCGAGCTCATCGACCTCGACACCCTCAAGTCCCGCGAGGGCCTCCGCAGCCGTCGCTCGACGTCGCGCCGGAACAACGACGCGCGCGCCAGCGCCCGCAAGCGCACGGGTGCTCTCGAGCCCGATCCCTGAATAACCGCCGGTCACGATCGCGAGTTTCCCCGTCAAGTCGATTCCTTCAAGTACCTCTTGGGCGGTGCTCCCCGCCCCGAATCCCGATCCAATCCTGTGCTGAGACGTAGTCATTGGGATGCCCTCAGCCTACGACCTTCGGGGCGCGCTCGAGGTACTGCCTTCCGGCACCGATCTTTGCTGCTCGCGTCAGCCACTTGACGACCCCGCACGGTTGTTCTGCGCTTTCCGGGCGGGCTTCCCAAGCCGAAGGTCGCGGGTTCGAGGCCCGCCGTTCGCTCTCTGAGAGCCGTGTTTTCCGGTTCGCAGACGCTATATGCTGCCCGGATTCAGCAAAGCGTTTTGCGTGTAGCAGCCTCATGGGAGCCGCGATGACCGATCCGAGCAGCACCGTGAACCAGGTCCTGGACCCGTGGACCGTTATCCCCGCCGCGGAGTTCAGGGCGCGGCAAGAGCGAACACGCGCCGCCGCCGAGGCCGCCGGGCTCGATGCGGTGGTGGTGTACTCGCGCGGCGGCGGCTTCATGGACATGTCCGCCGACGTGCTCTGGCTGTCAGGCCATTACTCGCAGCAGCCGTACATGGGGGACGAGGCCGGCGTCGGCACCGCACGCTCGCACGGCGTCGTAATTGTGCCAGTCGACGCGCCACTGACGGTCGTCGTCGACGTGCCCTGGTGGCGGCGTGACTTGGTCGTCGCGGATGCCGTTCGGCCGGCGATCGACGTCACCGGGACGACCGCCGCGGTGCTGCGCGAGCAGGGGTTGACCGGCAAGCGCATTGGAGTCGCAGGCGCCAGCTACATGACTGCCGCCGCCTGGCTCGGCCTGCAGGAGGCGATGCCCGAAGCGACGCTGGTCCGTGCTGACACGCTCGTCGACCAGCTCCGCGTGATCAAGAGCCCAGCCGAGCAGCAACTGATCCGCCGCGCTTGTGCGATCGGGAACCTGACGCTTGAGGCTCTGATCGACGCGGTCGTCGAGGGAGCCACCGAGGCGGAGGCCGTCGGCGAGGCCTCGCGTGTGCTGCTGCGAGGCGGCGGCGTTCTTTACGACGCCGCCTGCGGCTCCGGTCCTCACGCCCACACCTACACGTGGGGCCGACTACCGTCGGCTGATCCGGTCCGGCGCTTCGAGCGCGGCGACATGTTCCACGTCGACTGCTACGGCTCTGTTGGCGGCTACTTCTTCGACTTCGCACGCTCCCGGGTCGTGGGCGATGACCCGACGCCCGAACAGCTGAAGCTCCTGGAGGCGCCGATCGGAATCGTCGAGCAGGTCTGCCGGTTCATCAAGCCGGGGATGACCAGCGGTGAGATCTACGGCCAATCGGAGAAGCTCATGGCTGAGGACGAGTTCATCTCATCAATCCCGATCGACCCGCCGGAGATGCCCGGCTTCCCGGCGATCGGCCACGGGCTCGGGATGATGTGGGAGGCCCCGTGGCTCGTGAAGGATGACTCGACGGTAATAGAGGAGAACATGTACCTGGCCGTCGAGCTGCTGCTCGGCCACCGGTCGATCGGCGGGGCCATGTTCGAGCACAACGGGCTCGTCGGCGGCGACGGCCTCGAGGTCCTGACCACGGCGCGCAGCCGCTGGTGGTAGGCAGGTCCGGCGGCCCGTGCTGCAGACGGGATCGTTAGCGCTCGGGATCTGCGGGAGCCCCCGGCCCGACGGCAATACGGCGACGGCAATCGCGGACTTCCTCGCCGGCGCGGCCGCTGTGGGCCATGAGACGAAAGCCGTCCAGATTGGCCCCGATCAGGTCCGTCCGATCGCCGACTGCGCGGCTTGCGCACGCGAAAACAGCTGCACAATCGCGGACGGATTCGACGCCCTGATGGAACAGGTCATATCGGCCGAACTGCTCGTGCTCGGAACGCCGCTCTACTGGTACGGGCCGTCGGCGCAGCTCAAGGCGTTCATCGACCGCTGGAGCTGCCTGCTCGACCGGGACGAGCACCGATTCCGCGCCGCGATGCGCGGCAAGCGGGCGGTGCTGGTCGTCGCGCAGGGGGAGCGTGGCTTCTACGAGGTGGGACCGTGCCTGCAAATGATGGACTGGACTCTCCGCTACCTGGAGATGGTCATCGCGGGCCGCGTCGTGATTGTCGGCCACGCCCGCGGCGACTACCGGGTCGATGTGCCCCAGCGAGAGCTGGTACGTGCCGCTGGAGAGGCGGCGGCCCTCGGTAGAACCGCGGACGTGCTCCCCCCGTGGTTCCATCTCAGCCACCGGCCCGGCGCGCCGCTCGGCGGGATATACCCGACCGCCGGCTGAGCCGCTCAGGACCTATTGACCCCCCGGCTGCGCCACCGAGAAGTGCGCGTGAACCAGCCGGTCGCCAGCGAAGCTGAGCGAGACCCGAACCCGTAGTGCCGAGCCGTCGGCGAGCGTGTAGTCGGCGTTTCCGGCGGCCCACCCGTCCCCCAGGACGAGATCATCGCTCCAGCGGGCCCGCAAGCCCAACGACCGCATCCCGTCGAGTGCCTGAAGCAGGGACGAGCGGTCGCGCCATTGTTCGTCGATGTCCGTACCGAACACAAGTATTCCGGGCGCAGTCAGCGACTCGAGGACCGCCAGGTCAGAGCCGGCAAACGCGGCCAGCACTCGCTCCGCCAGCTCCCGATTCACCCGCATCAGACGGCGAGTTGTTCGATCCCGCGGAACGGCAGGTCGAAGCCAAAGTGCTGCGGGCCGAGCACCTTGAGGCCGGCCTCTGAATCCCAGGCATCGCGCCGACGCATTCCGACAACCGCGAGCCTCTGGCCTACCTCGAGGTCGGTATTGACGCGAGGCTCCGCCGTCTCCGCATCACAGAACTCGATCAGATCGGGGCTCGCGACCCACGGCTCACCGTCGAGCCAGGAGACGTGGTTCTCGTTGCGGAACCACACCCTCAGCTCGTGGCCGGCGAACTCGCCCTCGCCGGTCAGCATGTGCGTGCCCTCCATATAGCCGTTGTTGACCCAGTCGCGACCGGTCACAGTCCCGCGGAACAGGACCCAGCCGCCAAGCTGGTCGGCGGCCGCCTGCACCGGATCCGCGTCGGCCTCCCGGATCGCCCTGCCCAACGCGAGCGCCTCGGTCAGTGTTCCGTGGATGGCCCAGTCGGCAGCTTGCCGGGCGGGCATCGCCGCGAACGCGCAACCGACGATCCCGAGTGCGGCCTGCGAGACGAATTTGCCGATTCGTTCGGTGAAAGCATTCGACGGGGACTTGACGATCAGAGTCTCGTTGCCCCAACGATCGGCGAGCGCGAACGGGAGCACGTCGGCGTCGTGAAGATCGAGCGTCGTCGCGTGCAGCTCGGGAATCGCCCGACCGGCGAAGTCAGCATCGGCCAACGGCAAGCCGAGGCGTGCGGCAGCGCTGAGGATCGCTCCGCCGTTGATCCCGCCCATCTCAATCGAGATCAGCCCTCTGCAGGTGGTGCCAAGCTGACGCTCGAGCAGTCGCACCGCTGGGAGAAAGGCGTGGTCGTGGGCCTGGCTGGCGCCGAGCGCCGCGGCTGTTTCGGTTTGGTCCTCGAATACCTCGGGCGCGATCGCCCCGGAGTAGCAGGTGACGAACAGAGTGTCGTCGGGGTCGAATTCCGACAGCGGCTGCCAGCCGAGCTCGCGCCCCGCCTCAAGGTCGGCCAAGAGCTGCGCGCGCTCGACCCCCGGGTCGCCGCCTCCGGAAGCGCTCATGAAGTTCATCCCGCGGAGGTAGTCCTCGATTTCTGTCGCGGTCGTCACGCGGGTCATTTGCGGCTCCTTAGGTTTCATCTGGGATTTCATACCAGCGCTTCCGGTCGCCTACCCGGGCGCGCATTCGAAAGCGTCTGGTCTTGGGTGCCGCCTCAAAGGCGGTACCCAGTTCGTTCGCCTTGGCGACGAGCTGGGGCCGTCGGGCGGCGACGTCTTGCAGCGTCTGCGACGAGGTCCGCCACAGCCCCCAGTCGTCGCCCATCAGGGCCGATATGTAGCCGACGTCGATGTGGTCGCCTGGACCGCTGGCGAGCTCGTGCTCGGTCAACAACAGCGCGATGTCATCAAGGTCCTTCTGCGTCAGCTCGACGACCTGCAGCTTGGTCAGCAGCAGGTCCGCCGCCGTGATCGTCTCGGGCTCGAGCGTGAGCCTCGAGCTCAGCTCCAGGCGGTGGCACATCTCGAAGCTGTCGACGAAAACGTCGACCTTGCCACCCGGGCCGTTGAAGATCATCCGCCGATCGCCCTGCATCGCGTTGAAGCGGCGATCCGGCTCGTAGCCCTCGGAGTCGAACACTGCGCCCACCGCACGACCGTCCCTGCCCGGCACGATCACGTCGAGGTCACCGATCTCGCGGTGCGGCACCCCCGCAAGCGTTCGTTCGCAGTGCAGCATCACGCCGGCGCCGCCGAGCAGGCGTAGCGTCACCGACCGCTCGGCCGCGGCCGCGACCAGGCGGCGTCCAGCAGCGACCAGCTGAAACGCGTCGGGCCGGGCCTCGTCGTCGGGCTGGGGCAAGGATGCGCTCATACCCGCAGCTCGAGCGGCGCCTCGTGGCCGAGGGTCGCTGCGAGCAACATCGCCGCCTCGCCCTTGACCGGGTTGACCCAGACGATTTCGCTCATCCATTCACCCCTGGATCATCTGCCAGGAACGGACGCCGCGACCCACCTCGAGGTCGACGATCGCGCCGCGCAGGATCCCGTCGGCGTACTCCGAGCCGGGGTTGATGCACAGCGAGCCGCCGAGCTTGGAGGCGCCCGGGGACTCATGGACGTGGCCGTGCAGCCCTAGCGCGGGCTGGTGGCGTTCGATCGCGTGGCGCAC
This sequence comes from uncultured Solirubrobacterales bacterium, assembly GCA_963805095.1. Lineage (GTDB taxonomy): Bacteria > Actinomycetota > Thermoleophilia > Solirubrobacterales > Solirubrobacteraceae > Palsa-465. The sequence continues at coordinate 420,078 of CAWDSW010000001.1, read as the reverse complement.
CGAGATTGAGCCGACCGATCCGACTCGGACTCCGCTCGCGTCGACAATCGGGCGGAGCTCCGCGTCGAGCTGCGGGGCCTGGTCAAGGTGCGTGTCGATCGGCGGGCAATGGATGTTGAAGACCGTCTGGCCCGGATCTTGGAGCTCCCCGGCGAGGGCCGCGAGCTCCTCGGCGATCGCCGGTTCTTCCAGCTCGCGCGGCGTGTTCCAAGGAGTCGGAGTCGAGGGGCCGAATGAGAGCAGCTGCCAGCCGCCCGGGAGCTCGTTGATCCCGTCCTCGGCGTAGGTGACGTAAGAGGACTCACGAACCACGTCTGCGAGTCCTGGGTCGTCGTCGTTGCCTAGCATCATGAAGATCGGGATTCCGGACCCCGACAGGCGCTCCGCGGCGAGCTCGGTCCAGCGCCGCAGGCTCTCGTGTGTAACCCGTGTGAACGCGTCATCGACCGCGGCCTTGCTGTCGGCGAGCTGGCGCTCGCCCTCCGGCGAGACGATCACGTCGTAGCGCCCCATCATCCTGATCCGCTTCTGAAGGTCCCCGAGCGCGACCGGCGAATCCGCCTCGACTCGGTCGTCGAAGAGCTCGGCGTGCCATGCCGACTCGCCGGTCTGAACGATCGGGACGATCAGCTTGCCGGTGACGTCGCCCCCGAGGATCAGGACGTCGGCGTCGTAGGACGCGGCCGCGTTTAGAAATTTGCGAAAGCAGCGCTCCGATCCATGGACGTCAGTAGCGAAGAACACCCGCGTGCGCTCGGTTTTCTCGCGCTTGCGCAGGAACCGGCTCACTCTGGCGGCAGCTCCTTGAAGGCCAAACCGAGGTCGACCCCACGCCGGCGGTTGAACAGCTTCGATAGCGGATACACCAACACGCTCACGACCGCGATGATCACCGTCGCGCGGATGCCGGCAGACGAGTTGGCGCCAAGGGCGTCGGCGGTGCAGAGCGAGACGAAGAACGTTATGTAGACCGCCAGCGACACGACCGCCCAGAGCGTCAGCTGCGGGAGTCCCATGAACGACTTGGCGATCGCGGACTCCTCGTAGAGTGCCTTGCGGCGGTACGGAAAGACGATCCCAGCGAAGGCGACGACCATAAAGGTCAGCAGCTCGGCGATGCCAGCGGTGTAGAGCAGGGTCAGGAAGCTGCCACCGGCGAATACGATCACTGCAAGGTACGCGAGCGTCACCACCAGGACGACAGCGTTGGCGGTCAGCGGCGACCGCGTGCGCTCCGAGACCTCGCTGACCTTGTCCGGAATGATCCGGTCGAACGACCACGCGAACAGGTTGCGGGTCGCGATCAGGAAGGTTGCCGGGAGCGCCACGATGAACGCCACGATGAACGAGACGTTGATGATCACCGTCAGTACGGTCGAGCCGGTCAGCATCGAGACGAAGAAGAAGAACGACGAGGCAGCAGGCAGCGTGTAGGCCTTGCTACCGGCGTTGGAGAGCACCGTCGCCGAGCCCAGAAAGTCGTTGCCGAAGGTCCGGGAGGCCAGTGCCATCAGAATCGCCACTGCGACCACGGAGATTCCAAGCGAGATCAGCATCACGCGGCGGCCGGAGGACTTCGGCGAGCGGATCTCGCTGCCTGCGTAGGCACTCACGATCGCATAGCCAAACGACGCGAACGCGAGCGGCATCGCCAGCAGCGTGTTGCCGAGGTTGAAACCGTTACCGCCGGTGAAGCCCGTGTGGTGGGCGGCCGCAATGATCCCGTAGTAGCTGCCGCCGTAGGCGTGGACGGCGTTGACAAAGTCACTGCGGTCGTTGAACAGCAGCACGAAGAAGGCAATCACAACGCCAAGGATCGAGAGGGCGAACAACCACTTGAAGATCGCCATCACCCGGCGCAGGCCGAAGCTCATCAGGATCGCGACGAGGATCAGCGTGACGCTGCCGATCCCGAACTCCCACCCCTTGGAGGTGACATCGGTCGCCCAGCGCGTGAACGTCGCGCTCGGAGCGGTGGCGCCGATCGTCGCAAACGCGGTCGAGACTCCGAACGGGGCCAGCAGGTAGCTGAAGTACGCAATCACCAACAGGTACCAGGCGGTGATGTTGAAATTCGCCGCGAAGCCGACCCAAGGGTGCAGGCTACGGCTGACGAACACGTAGTCGCCGCCCGAGCGCGGCATCACGGCTGTGAACAGCGCGTACAGCATCACCGGGGCGATGCAGAGGATCCCGGCGAACACGCAGACCCAGAATGGGCTGGCACCCGGGAAAGCCGACGGGGCCTGGGTCGCAACCAGAACCGCCAGCGGCAGCGAGACGAATGAGACGTTCAGCGCGATCCCAGCGCCCGGGGAGATGTCGCGGACCAGCCCAGAGCTGGTCCGGGTGTAGAGGCCGGAACCAGCCGTCGGGGCCACGGGGGCCGCCCCGATCGATTCAGACGCGCTCATACAAATCCTCCCACGATCGGCATACAAAGGGCTTTGCGAGCGCGACGCTACCAGGGTACAACCGCCGTGACAACGTCCACGGGGCCGAACGCGCCTGTACCGATGTCAGGTACGTGCAGTCGACCGCCGGACGACCAGTTCGGCCGGCAGCGGCTCGTCGTCACGGCGCGACGCAATTGATCGCTCCGCCTGATCCTCGATTAGGGCTATCAGCGTCTCGAATAGGCGCACGCCCGCCAGCTCCGGGTAGACACGAACTGAGGTGAGCGGGATGCTCATCCCGCGCGCAGCAGGGGAATCGCCGACGCCGACGATCCCGACGTCGTTGGGAATGTCAAGCCCGAGCTCGCGTGCCGCGTGGACGACACCGAGCGCGAACAGGTCGCTGACGCAGAAGATCGCGTCCGGATGGCGGCGCCGACCCAGCAGCCGCAGCGCCGCCCTGTAAGCGCAGCGCTCGGAGAACTCATCGAGCGCGATGATCGGTGCGTTCCTCCCCGCGAGCTCGGTGAATGTTCGCTCGGTGTCGATCACCAGCGACATGGGCGCCTGGAGGGACATCAGCGCCGGGTGGACGTAGCCGACCTCGCGGAGGTGTTCGAGCGCGGTCCTTGTGATCACCGGGTGGTCGTGGTCGACCGCCCTAAACTCCGGGTGACCCTCGATCCGCCCGAGCGAGACAAGCGGCAGACGATTTGCGATCAGCGCCGCGACGAACGGATCATCGGTGGTCGGGTCGACCAGGATCGCACCATCGATCCGACGGTCCTCGACCAGTGGACCGACGAAGATCTCGGCCGTCGGCCCTGGCGGCACGAACAGGAACGAGTAGCCGGCGCGCATCGCTGTCTCACTCATCGCCGTCAGCATCGCCCCCATGAACGGGTTGACCATGTCTTCGGGACCACTGACAGAGTGCTGGAGAGCGACCGTCATCGTACGGCGGGTCGCAAGCGCGCGGGCCGAGGCCGTCGGTTGATAGCCCATCTCTTCAGCGATCGCCAGGACACGTTGACGGGTCGACGCGCTGACATGGCGCTTACCGGAGAAGACGTGCGAAACGGTGGTAATCGAGACGCCCGCCTGCTCGGCGACCCGAAAGATCGTCGAGCCCTCCGACGCGATCGACCTCGAGCCGGGCTTGCGCGTGGAGCTACTCACTGAGTGAATATGGAGAGCGGGAGGAATGCCGAGACGATGTAGTTGGGTTCGTCGACGATCTCGCTGATGCGCAGGTCGACCGCGGCCCCGCTGATGCAGTACGCCTGCTCGCGCGTGACGCCGTGCTCGCTGACGAGATGGTCGAGCATGTAGCGCACCGCGTTCTGGGAGTTGGCGAACAGGTCCGGCCCGTGCGCGGTCGTGACGAAGTACCCGGCGCTGTCAGCGCGGGTCAACGGCCGCGCCGCGGTCTGGAACTGGAGCTCGGGCAGCGGCGCACGACCGGCCCCCGGCTCCAGATCGAAGCGCAGCGTGACGGTCATCGGCGTCTCGATCCCGGTGCCGTTGACCTCGCCATCGCCCTGCGCGGCGTGACAATCGCCACAGGAGAACAACCCCCCAGGGACCAGGACCGGCAGCCACAGCCGCGACCCCGCCGTCAACTGGCGGATATCGACGTTGCCGCCATTACGCCGCGGCGGCGCCGTATCAAAGCGCCCGTCCTCGTCGAGCGCGACCCCCATCGTCCCGCAAAACGGCTCATAAGGGATCACGATCCGCTCGTCAAACACGCAGCGATCGCCGACAAGCTCGTAATGATGGATATACGGCTCCGCGAAATCATCAGCGAGCAACCCAAACCCCGGAATCACCCCGTTCCACCCCCAACCACCATGCTCGAGCGAAACCACATCGACGACCAGCACATCGCCCGGCTCCGCGCCACGAACCGCCACCGGACCATTCAGCGCGTGGATCAACTCCGGCCGCAAACGAACCAGCTGCTCACTCCCACTCTCCGGCGTCACCTGACCCGTACCCTCACGCGTCGCCAACACGACCGTGTCACCCGGCTCAATCTCAACCCGCGGCGCAAGCCCCCGATCCCAAAACGCATGCGGCTCGGAATCATCAAGAAAATGAGTGGCCATCAGACGCCCGCTGGCGTGATCTCGATCGAGCCCCCCGCGAGCTCGATCCGCGCCGGCTGCTGCAACTCGGACTCGTAATGGAGGCTCGCTCGCACCGAGGGGGAATTCGACGCCGCGAACCCCAGGACAACGTCGCCGATTCGCAGCTCACCCCCGGCCGGTTCAATCGCGAGCCAGCGGGCGAGGTTGGCTCGCCAGGTATCGGCCGCAGCGCCCGTGAGCGTGATCCGGCGAAGCCGCGGCCCAGTCGTGCGGAACGGGAACTGGAGTCGGCCGTCCGGGCGGTCCATCACAAACACGTAGAAGTCGGAGCGGTGCTCATGCGGCCCGGCCGCGTGGATCCGCAGGTCGGCGCCGGTGGGTAGGCGGTGATGCTCGTCCATCCGCCAGGCGCCGTCGAGGTCCTCCCAGCGGGTGTCAGCCACGAAGGCGTCCGAAGCGAACCCCAGGCCGATGACCCGAGGGCTCTGGTCAAACCAGGGCGATCCGGTGCCGCCGCGGAGATCCTCGCAAACGAACTCCACGGAGCCGCCGCCGGCGAAGCTCCAGCTCTCGCTGCGCGCGCCCGCGTCGGGGAACACCAGCGTGAACTGTTCTTGCTGGAAGCCGTGCGGCTCGAGCTCGGCGGCTAGCCGATCGCGCTCCGCGGTGGTCGCAGAGAACACGATGTGGTCGACCGAAAAGACCATCGGACGCCCCACTGTATAAGGCATCCGCCGACCGGCGAGCCGACTCACGACATCCGTGGACACTGGATGCACAAGCGGCTCGCAAGCTCGCCGCTCTGGCCTTTCCCTCAGACGCGTCCGTCGCCCACACCTGTTCATCAAAAGGGTTCTGACCCCCTCACATACCGCGTCTCGCCCCCCATCCGCCCCTCCGCCGCGGCGAGTACCCCGCCGCTCTCTGAGAGGATCAGATCCCCTGCCGGAGCATCAAGGTCTACCGACTGGCGGCCCGGCGGTAGCGCTGTACCGCCAGCGGCGCGAAAACCGCGAGGATGAACACGACCCAGGCGAACGCCTGCCACAGCTGGTCTGGCGACGGCTGGCCGGTCCATAGCCAGCGCAGCTCGTTGACGACGATCGTGAACGGATTAACCTCCGCGAACTGCCGCAGCGGGGTCGGCAGCGACTCGGCGGGAACGAAAGCTGAGGAGATGAACGTCAGCGGGAAGACCGCGATGAAGCCGACTGAGTTGGCCGCCTCGGGCGTCTTGACGAGCAGACCCAGGAACGCGAATACCCACGAGAACGCATAGCCGAACGTCAGCGCGAGCACGATTCCGACGATCACGTGCACGACGCTTGTCTGAAACGAGAACCCGATGATCAGCCCGGTCACGATCAGGATCGTCATCGACAGACCGTTGGTGACGATGTCCGCGGTCGTCCGGCCCGCCAGGACGGCTGGGCGCGCCATAGGTAACGAGCGGAAGCGGTCGATCAGTCCCTTGTGCATGTCCTCGTTCAGCCCGAGCGCGGTGACGAACCCGCCAAAGGCGATGTTCTGAACGATGATCCCCGGGATGAGGAACTCGGCATAGGAGCCCCCCGGCACGCTGATCGCGCCGCCGAACACGTAGTCGGAACAGCAGGACGAACATGATCGGCTGGACCGTGAAGGCGAGTAGCAGCTCGGGCGCGCGCGGGAGTCGGATCAGGTTGCGCTCGGTCACCACCAGCGTGTCTGAAAACGCGCGTCTCATTCCGAGCTCTCCTCCGCTGCGTGCCCCGTCAACGCCAAGAAGACGTCATCGAGCGTCGGACGCCGAAGCGCGATGTCATCGACGCCGACGTCTGCCTCATCGAGCCGGCGGACCGCCTCGATGATCGCTCCGGGGCGCCGCCTGATTCCGATCCGAACCAGCCCGTCAGTGATCACCGGCTCCTCGCCACACATCGGAGCTAACGCGCGGACCGCCGCATCCGCCTGGGCGGAATCCTCAAGGTGCACCTCGAGCCGTTCCCCGCCGACCCGATCCTTGAGCTCGTCGGAGGTCCCCTCGGCGATTACGCGGCCGTGGTCGATCACCGCGATCCGGTCGGCGAGCCGATCAGCCTCATCCAGGTACTGGGTGGTGAGCAGCACGGACGCGCCCTCGCTCACGAGCGTCTCGATCACGTCCCACAGGTCCAAGCGGCTGCGCGGATCGAGTCCAGTGGTCGGCTCGTCCAGGAACAGGACGGGCGGCTTCGCAACCAGCGCAGCGGCCAAGTCCAGGCGCCGGCGCATGCCGCCGGAATAGGTCTTCACCGACCGGTTGGCGGCGTCCACCAGGTCGAACTGTTCGAGTAGCTCCTTGCCGCGAGCCTTGGCGGCGCTCCGCGGGAAGCCGTACAACCGTCCCACCATCGTCAGGTTCTCGAGCCCAGTGAGGTTCTCATCGACGGCGGCATACTGGCCCGCCAGCCCGATTCGCTCGCGCAGCCTGGCTTCCTGTCCGACAACGTCGAGGCCGGCCACCTGAGCGGACCCGGAGTCCGGCCGTAGCAGCGTCGTGAGGATTCGAACCAGCGTCGTCTTGCCGGCACCGTTCGGGCCGAGCAGGCCTAGGACGGTCCCGTGCGCGACGTCGAGATCGACGTCGACCAGTGCGCGCACGTCGCCAAAGGACTTGGAGATGCCGCGCACGCTTATCGCGGCATCTCGGTCCAGCATCGCACGGACGCCACCCGGGGCGGCATTCTCGACCTCGGCACCCACGGAAGACACTATGCCGAACCAGACGGAGCGAGCGCTGCCGGTCGCGTCACGCTGCATTCCGGTCTTTGAGCAAACGCGTTACAGACGCTCTGACCGGCATTCAAGATCTGGTTGCAATCCGCCCCTGGGCGAAGGTAGGGTTGTGCTTCAGGGGTACACCAATCTATGACCGGGAGGTGGGCGTGGGAACTCCGAGATTCGAAATCGAAGAGTTGATCGATCCGTTGGCCGTGCTCAGCGAGATCCTCTTTCTGCGGTTGAGGTGCATGGAGTGCAACCAGTGTGAGCCGTGCGGTGAGCAGTTCATGGGTGCACTGCGGCAGTTGGCTAAGGCCGGAGGGCGCCTGCAGGAGGGAGGGAGGGCCGAGTAGTCGGTCCCCGTGGCGAGACCCGAGTCGCGGCGGCTCGGGGCGGGACGATCGTCTCGTCGCGTGGCGTAGCGGTTCGGGTTCGCTCAGGTGATGCGTCGTTCGTGCTTGACGCACTGCCTTGGTTACGACGGTCGCGCAGCCCAGACGCCCCGGCGTGGGTGCTGGAGCTTCGTCGCAGACTTGACGGCGCGGGCATTCCCGACCTCGGGCGCGCCGTGCCAGATCGCGAGCTGGTCGCGGCAGCGGCGCGAGAGACCGAGCTGATCCGGGACTTGCGTGTGGAGCTGGGCCGGCTCGACGTCGAGCTCGTTGCCCGCGGCGATCCCGTTGCCGAGGTCGCTGACTTCGTTCTCGCGGATCTGACGGGGCTCGACCTGCCCGCTGCTTGTGAGCTCACACGTGAGCTCCACCGGTCCGGACAGCGAACGCTATCGCTGTGGGGGCGTTCGTGTACGACGCTCTATGAAATGTGGTCTGACCCGCGACGGACTGCGTGTTGGAACTGCTGCATGGTGCGGTTCGCGGATCTCCCGGCGCCAGCAGAGGGAGCTTCGACAGAACACGACGCGGCGCTCGTCCACGCCCTCACCGAGAACGTGGCACTCGCGGTCCGCCATCCCGACCTCGTCCCGTACGGCGGCGCTCTGGTCGAGGAGGGCGAGAACGCGACGCTGCACCGCGTTGTGCCGCTGCCCTGGTGCTCGGTCTGTGGAGGTGCAGCCGACCTTGGACAGGGGAGCTTCCTGCGTGTTGTGTCGGCTTCGGTGGTACCGAATGAGCTGGCCGGCTTGGCCGATATCCGCGGCGGGATCGTGCGACACGTGGCGCTCTTTGACAGCGATCGTGCGGACGCTCCCTCGCTTCCCGTCTGCGCGACCGCGCATGTCGGGCCGTATCAGAACGGGGAGCCGGCCTTTACCGGCGAGGGGAAGGGGGCCACACTCGAAGCGGCCGTTTGGAGTGCGATTGGTGAGGGGCTTGAGCGTTATTCAGCATCTCTGTGGGAGCCCGCGAAGCTGACCCGCGCGTCGCCACGCGAACTCGGCGACGGCGCCTTCGACCCGCGGTGGCTTGTGCTCTACGACGAAGCGCAATACAGAGCTTCGGATTTGCCATTTGCGCCGCTCGATCCGGAGCTGCAGATTCAGTGGGTGGATGGCCAGTGGCTGGACACGACGGAACCCGTCTGGCTGCCCGCACTCGCGACGTATATGAACTTCCCGGCCGAGCCGGTAGAACGGTTCGCGCAGGTGACAAGCAACGGATTGGCCGTTGGCAGCACGTTCGAGGACGCGGCGCTTCGCGCTCTCTATGAGTTGATCGAACGCGACGCGTTCATGCTCCACTGGCTCGCGAAAAGGCCGGGCGTGCCCCTCGATCCTGCTGGCTGTGACCCAGTTACGAAGCGAGCGTTGAGCGAGCTGGATCGTTTTGGAGTCCAAACGGAGCTCTACCTGCTCGACGTTGGGACTGAGCACCCGTGCGTCGTGTGCCTCGGGCTCGGCGACGGCAGATCCTGGCCGGGCGCGACAGTCGGGCTGGCGGCAGATGCGGACGTCGATTGCGCCCTGCAGCGAGCGGTGCTTGAGCACGGTCACTTCGGGCCATACTTGAAAAGGCTGATGGGCGAGAATGATCGCCGCCCGATCTCAAGCCCCGACCAGGTGCGGAGCGCACTCGACCACGGCCTGTACTACATCTCCCCGGCAGCCGTGAGCGCTCTGGCTCCACTGCGGAGCAGCCCCGAGCCGCAGGTAAGTATCGTCACGCTCCGCTCGCGCTACACCCACGAGCGGGCGCTCGACGCGTGTGTGAACTGCCTCGGACAGATAGGGGTGCGCACCGCCGCGGCGGACGTCACCTCGCCCGACGTGGCGCTGGCACCAATCCGAGTGGTCCGCGCCTTTGGGACATACATGCAGCCGATTCACTTCGGCTATGCGAATCGGCGGCTTGCCAATCCCCGGCTCAACGCCATGCTTACGGCCCCGCCGGAGACCGAGCCGCACCCAATCGCGTGACGGTATGCGCGAGCCACGATCGAGAGTTGCTCGCGACGATCCACTCACCCGCGTTCGCCGGCATCGGGTCTCATGGATGAGGCGCGGTCGTGCATCGCTTTACTCGTCGCCGGCTCCCCCACTGCCGGCACCCTTCTGGACCAGCGGGCCGATCTTCTCGACGCGCGGCTTTGCATGTAGCTCGACGAACATCTCCCGCACGTCAAGCCGGCCCCGATCCAGCTCCCAGCCGCGGAGCGCTGCACGGGCTCCCACGACCGACAGCTCGGCTTCATTTGGGATTCTGCCACTTGAGTGCTTGACCGCAACCGAGCGGACCGCAGCCGCGACTACGTCTGATGTAGGCTTGCCGCGAGGGGACGCGCACGGAGGCAAGCGTTTGAGATGCACGGAGCGCGGAATCGTCGGAGGCGTTCAGGGGGTCGAGCGTGACGAGCGAGAATTGCATTCATCCGCAGAAGGCGGCGGCGCCTTGCGGTCGCACTCGATTCAGCGAATTCCGCCGAATTGGCTCTTGGGGATGGTGACTTGCTGCGATTGAAGTCGGGCCGAATCGGAAGTCTCGCCGCTTCCGGCACTTCGATCCGGAATGTCGACGGCGAAGCGGTCTCGATCACCGTGTTCAGCACGGTGAAGTCCTGGGGCCTCTTGGAACTCCCACTGTTCTTTCTATTTATTCGGTTGAGAAAGAATTCTCTGAACACGCTCAAGGAGCTGTCGTTTATCCATGCCGCTCGATGGTCGCTACTGCGGCGCCTGCCGGCGAACGGTGATCAGCCGGAGATCCGGCTGCGCTTTCCCCATCTGTATTTTGAGAGCAACTTCAACGGCGGCTGGGAGGAGTACATCGACGCTTTCTCCTACGTACTCACAACTGGCATGTGGGGTTTTTGGGGCAGCTCTTATGGCTTTCCCAACGCGCTGCCGTCAGGTCCATTCAAGCAATACATCAGGGACAACGAATTCAACGCGAACCACTACTACTCGGCGTACCCGGGAGCGACAAGCACCACGATTCTTTCGGCTCTCGAGATCGCCCCGAAGCTCGAGACGCTGTGGCAGAAAGCCGGATCGATGTCACCGGAGCAGTTCCACGCGGCGTGGCAAGCTCTGCTCACGGACGGACAGTCGTGTCTTTGAACAACAACAAAGTCGGCAAGATGTACGCGCTGACCGTGTTTACGCCGATCATCACCGATCGCTTCGGTGAACTGCGCGCATTTCTGGATGGGCTCTCACCCCAATCCAGCCCGCTGCAACGTCTTGACATGGTTCACTTCGGGCGTTGGGTGATCGTTCCTGACTTCGTGAGCGACCGCAGGCAACCGCGGCCTGAGCACCTGCCGTCACCCTACCTGTTGTTCTCGGCCACGTTCGACGGGTCGCTCGACGCTTTCCTCGATGGCCTGTGCGGCAAACTCGCCTCCGAAGCCGAGACTGTCTGGGGGTGTTGTAAGGGCGCACCAGTCCCCGCCCGCGGCGTGGCCTTGCAGGAGTACCTGAAGCACAACCAGATCGCGACCGGCCTGTTCTTTGCGGCCTACCCGGACGCCGGCGTGTCGAGCGTTAAGCGAGCACTCGACGCTCGAGCAAAGGCGATCGCGTTCGCGGCGCGGGCCCAGGGCATGGAGTTGCCTGCGCTGCGCGAAGCATTTCTTCAGGAGTTCGCACCATGACGGCGTCGGCTCTCGACCTCGCCGACATCCAGGGAGACATCCTGCGGGCCTACGGCAACCGTTACAGCCGGACGTCATACCTGTTCATCGGAGTGGCAGATGCGGACAAGGGCCGTAGGTGGCTAGGGGATCGCATAGACCGCGTCACCACAGCAATGCCGTGGCATAGCGGCCGGCCGGAGTCGACTTTCAACGTGGCACTGACGAGCGCCGGCCTCGCTGCGCTTGGGGTACCCGACGCGAAGCTCCAGACCTTCTCGGACGAGTTCGTCCAGGGCATGGCGGCGCGCGCCGATGACATCGGTGACTTCGATGGGAGCGGTCCGGCCCACTGGGAGAAGGGCCTGGGCACGGGTGCGGCGCACATCCTCATCACGATCAACGCCCAGTCTGGCTCCGTCCTCGAGAATGCTCTCTCCGAACTCCGGGACGGACTCCAGGCCAGTGGGGGCTTGTCGATCGTCGCCGAGGTGCACGCGGAACTGATCAGGGGCTCACGGGAGCACTTCGGTTTCGCCGACGGCTTCTCACAGCCTGCGATCGAGGGAGTGAGCGACGACAAGGCCCCGGGCGAGGGCGTTCCGTTGGCGAATGGCTGGAGAGCGCTGGCAGCAGGGGAGTTCATCCTCGGCTATGAGGACGAGGAGTCGCGGGCGGATCCCAAGCGCCGGCTCCCGAGCGCCCCAGACGACCCGCTCGGGCGCAACGGGACCTACATGGTGTGGCGAAAGCTCTACCAGGACGTCGCGCTGTTTCGGCGCACGGTGCGCGAGGCGAGCCGCGTGTATCCCGACGGTGACGAAAGGAAGTTGCTGGCGAAGATCGTCGGCCGCTGGCCGAACGGAGCGCCGCTCGTTACCGCGCCGGGCGCAGAGCCCAAGGGCTTTCATCCCAAGGCGACCGGCGCCAACGATTTCCGCTACGCGGACGATCTGGAGGGGCTGCGCTGCCCGCTCGGAGCGCACGTCCGCAGGACCAATCCGCGCGACGCGCTCGGATTCGACGGCAAGCTCACATTCCGGCACCGCCTGATCCGCCGGGGAATGCCTTACGGACCACCCCTGGACCGTCGTAGCCATGAGGATGACGGCCAGGATCGCGGCCTGATCTTCGTGTGCTTCAACGCCAGCATCTCGCGCCAGTTCGAGAGCGTGCAGAACCAGTGGCTCAACGCCGGCAACAGCTTCCACCTCGGTGAGGACTCCGACTTCATCATCGGCGGGGCGCACGGAAAGATGACGATCCAGGGCGACCCGCCCTTCTTCCTCTCCGCGGAGGGATCGTTCATCACCACGCGCGGTGGCGAGTACCTGTTCGCGCCCGGGATCACGGCGCTCGCCGCGATCGCGGATGGCGTGACCGCCTGAGACATGAACGGCAAGCCCCCCACGGGACCGTGGTCGAAGATCAGCCAAGAGCTGAGCGACCACACTCGGCCGGCGTTCGCCGTGCTGAGAGCGCTGCGCCCGTTGATAGCGACGAGCCGGTTCGGGGTCGTGACCCTGGCCGAGGACGTGCGTGAGGTGCTAAGCGACTACGAGCACTTCACGGTCCCGTTCTACGACGCCAAGATGACCGAGATATCGGGCCCGTTCATCCTGGGGCTCGATGACACGGCGCTCTACCGTCACGACCACGCTGCGCTGCGAGGCGCGATCCGCTCTGACGACCTGCCGGCGCTCGGCAACGCGACACTCGCCGCCGCGCGACAGCGTGTCGCCGAGGCGCCGGGCCGGATAGATATCGTCGGCGAGCTCGTCGACCCGACGGTCGTCGATGTCATCGACGGGTACTTCGGCACTCCCGGCCCTGACAGCGCAACCCAAGTCCGATGGGCCAAGGACATATTCCAAGAGATATTCCTGAACGTCGGAAACAAGCCGGGACCGCACTACCAGGCCCTCGCCGACGCGGCCGAGATGCGCCCGCATATCGACGCTCTCGTCAGGAGTCGACGTGAGGCAATCGACGCGGGCGACGAGGTCCCCGACCAGGTGCTCACGCGGCTGCTCCGTCATCCCCCGGCAGACGGCGGCCTCCACGCCATCAGCGTTCGCCACAACCTGATCGGGCTGATCGCCGGCTGGATCCCGACGGTGTCAAAGGCGTTCGCATGTGCGATCGAGGAACTGCTTCGCCGCCCCGTCCAGCTGAAACGCGCGCAGGAGGCGGCCCGGGCGGGCGACCAGCGGACGGTGGGCGCCTACATCTTCGAGGCGATGAGGTTTCGCCCGCAGACGTGGGCGCTGCTGCGGATCTGCTCGGCGGACCACACGGTGGCTGCGGGAACCCGGCGCGCGACGCAATTCCGGAAAGGCTCGACGGTCCTGATCGCGACTCAGTCGGCGATGTTCGATGGCCGGAGCGTGTCCTCGCCCCGGAAATTCAAACTTGACCGGCCCTGGAGTGACTATCTCCACTTCGGCCACGGACTGCACATGTGTTTCGGGCTCGAGATCAATCGCGTGCACCTTCCAGCCCTGGCGACCGCCCTGCTCGAGGGGCCAGCGATAGCGCGCGCGCCGGGGAGCGAGGGGCAGCTGTCCTGGAACGGCCCCTACCCGGCCGGATTGACCGTGTCCATCGGCTCGGCGCGAAGGAGCTGACGTGGACGACCTCACCCTCTACACATTCCCGCCGAGCCTCGACAGCGAGTTCAGCCGCTTTCTGTTGCACCACTACGGGGTCACGGCGCGAGAGGAGCGCCATGTAATCGTCTTCCAGTCCTTCGTGACCCTCGCCCGGGCAGGCACCCCCCGCATTCCAACGCTTAATGGCGGTGCCGCACATCGCCTCGACACGGTTACAAAGATCTTGAACTACCTCGAGGCCCAGGCCGCGCCCGACCGCAAGCTTCTGACCGGGGTCGACCCAACCCGCATGGCGGCGGACTGGAAGGATTTTCATACGGTCATGCAGTCGGCATCAACGGTGTTCCCCTACTACCACCTGGTGCCCCGGCGGGATCTCATGGTGCGGGCCCTCAGCGATGGATCGCCGGGATTCGAGGTTCAGACAGTGAGCCGTTGCTATCCGGCTTTTGAGTTGCTGCTTCGGATCCTCCTACGGCTCACCACCAAACGCGCAGCTCAGGCTCGCGACACCATCCTTGCCCACCTCGAAGCGATGGATGAGCGCATCAGCGATGGACGTCCCTACATCAATGGTGACCGCTTCACGTTGACCGACATGTCTTTCACGATCGCAGCCGCGCCTGCGGTCTGGCCCGACAACTATGGCGGCCCACTGCCGCCGCTCGGGGCCACCCCGGCTCCCCTCCAGGAACTCGTTGCCGAAGCGCGGCAGCACCCGTCCGGGCAATTCGCGCTCCGCATCTATCGCGACCACCGGGGCAACCCCGAGCCACGAGCCTGAACCGCTCCAAGCAGAAGGGACGCACGCGCGTTCTACGGTGGGTCGCAAACCTCTAGACGCGACACGCGCTCTCGGTTCTGCACAACCAAGATTGTCGATCCACATATAGCGGTTACGGCGGGTCACCGGCGCGCACCGTCGCGGGGTCTGGAACGAGCGGCTGCACAGGACGTCCACCGCTGAGCGACAGTGCCGACACACCGATGGCGAGGAGCACGACGACGCCGAGCACGCCGAACGCCGTTGGGAGCCGAGCGCCGATCGCTTGGGCGTTGAGGACAGCCCCGAGGATCGATACCGCCATCAGCGCGCCTGCTTGCCGGGTGGTGTTCTGCACACCGGAGGCGAGACCCGATTGCTCGTCGGTGACACTCGCCAGGAGCAGCGATGTCAGCGCAGAAAACGAGACGGTGCTGGCGACGCCGATCAGCAGCAGCCCTAACGCGATCTGGCTGTATGGACTGTGGGCGTCAGTCGGCGCAAGCACGCCGATGCCGAGCGCGCAGCAGGCGAAGCCGGCGACCAGCAGCACCGGATGTCCAAACCGTGGCGACAGGCGCCGATAGATCAGAAACGGTCCGGCCAGCGTCCCGACCGTGAGGGGAAGCAGAGCGACGCCGGTCGAGCCCGGGCTCCAGCCGCGCAATTCCTGGAAGTACAGGGACATCAGAAAGAGCGTCCCGTAGAACAGAAAACCCATCAGCGACGCACAAATGACGGCCACCGTGCGCAGCCTGTTGGCGAAGAAGGCGGGCGGCAGCATCGGCTCGCGGATCCGGCCCTCGGTCAGCCAGAATGCAGCTCCAACGGCCAGGCCAGCCAGGAGAAAGCCGATCGTGACCGGGGAGCGCCACCCGGCTTCGCCGCCGTGGATGACCGCCGCCGTCACGAGAGCCATGGCGATCACCGCAGTGAGTTGGCCGAACCGATCGACGCGGCGCCGACGGCGTGGCGTCTCGGACACGCTGATCCATCCGACCAGCAGGCTCACAGCCCCGACCGGCAGGTTGATCAGGAACACGCTACGCCATCCAAACAGATCGATCAGCAGGCCTCCGACCAGAGGACCGAGAGCAACCGCGGCTGCCCCGATCCCCACCCAGATGAGTGCAGCTCTCGATCGGCTCGCCGGCTCCCTGAACAGGTACGGGATCAGCGCAAGCGTCGCGGGCAACAATGCCGCCGCGCCGACCCCCTGCACGACGCGTGCGGCGATCAGAGCGAGGATCGACGGTGCGGCAGCGCACGCCGCCGAAGCCGCAGTGAACACAGTCACCCCAACGAGGAACATCCGTCGCAAACCGACGCGATCACCTAGCGCGCCTGCTGTCAGCAACAGTCCAGCGAGAGTCAACGTATAGGCATTCAGGACCCATTGAGCGCCCGCGAGAGAGCCCTGGAAATTGGCCCGGATCGCAGGCACCGCTACGTTCAGCACGCTGCCGTCCAGAATGATTGCGAAATAGCCAAGGCAGATCGCCGCGAAACCGACCGCCGGCCGCTCCACCCGGCCGGCAACTTCAAGGTCCAGTCCGGCGTTCACCCAAAGCTCCAATCGTCATGAGCCGGTCGCGCACGACGGTCTCCTACCGCAAAGATCCGCGTTACGAATACAGACCCGGCTCGGTGTCGCTACTTGATCACGTCAACGATGATCTGGCCGTTCTTGACGAAGATCACTCGCTTGAGGCCAAGCTCTGACTCGCGGGAGGCGCTGATCGCGGAATCGGCAGTGGCCTTGGCGTCGGCCACGCTGACGTTCGTGCTCGTGCCTTCCTTGAGCTCCACGACCACCACGTCCGCCTGGGTCCCGGACTTCTGCATGATCGTGTCGTAGATCTTGTTCATGTTTGCGTTCTCCGGGTGATACGCGTCGGCGCGGATCTCTGTTCCGTCGACCTTCACGAACCGGTAGTCCCCGCTGCGCACGCCGCGGACGTTGCTCTCGGGGGCGCCGTAGACACGGGCGACGTCGTCGCCAAGATGCCGCGTCTGGGCAAGCCGGTCGAGCTTCTCGCCGAGTGTGTACTCGCGTCCGCCGTTGTCACTGAGCGCCTTTGGATTGCGGTTGACGTAGTCGTAGATCTCCTGCGGCTTTCGCCCGCCCGTGCCGAACGGGCCGCGATAACCGCTGCGGACCCCGCCCGTCGTCGCCGCCGGGATCGTCGCCATCAGCATCCCCGATCCGATCATGACGGCGTCGAACATCATCTGAGTCGCGCTGTACGCCGTCCAGATGAAGTTGAAGTTGCCGGTCTCGATCTCGTCTCGGACCTTCTTCTTGGCATCCCACATCCTCGGGACGGTCGCCTTGGTCAAAGCGGCCGGATACACCAGCCCCCACATTCCGACCTTGTTGAATGCCGGCGCGGACACGTCCACGTCGAGGATGTCGTCGTAGTAGAGCTTGATCGCACGGTCGGGCGTCAGGTTGCCGTAGTAGAAGATGATCTGGATGTTCCAGAGCCCTTTCTTCTCGCGCTCGGGATCGCGCGCGAACGATTTCTGGTCCACCCCGAAGCTCGTGAAGTTGTCCACGTAGAGCTTTTGCGGAGCGGCGTCTTTCCACTCCAGCCGATCGAGCACGACCAGCAGGTCGTCGTCGACAAGATTGTCCGCCCGAGCCTTATCGAAGTTGATCAACAGGTTCTGCCGCACGTCATCGGTCGACGCGGTCAAGACCTCGACGAGGTCGACCCGGGTCAGGGCCTGAAGCAGGCTGCACCCCTCCCTGAAGTCCTGGTCGTAGGGGTGACCGCCGGTGAACCCGGTGGCCACCAACTGGCTGACGTCCGCTGGCGCCGAAGCCTGCGGACTCGTATCTCGCGTCCCGACCAGGGCGTGGAGTTTCTTCACGAGCTTCTGAAGCGAGGTACTGTCCAACCCGAGCGTCACCGTCACCGGCACGGTCTCCGGATAGACCAGCGTCTCGGGCAAGGCGCCCTCGAGTTCCACCAGGAAGCGCGCGCCAGGTCGGGTCTGGCCAGTGTCGAAGACCCAACGCATGGTCTCACCGTGGGCAGTGTCGGCGTGCGCCCGATCGGCTTTCACCGAATAGGTGCCCGGTTGCAGGTCGGTGGCGATGGTGCCGCGGATCTCGTCCCCGCTCGCAGTGTGGAATACCGCGCGCCCGCTGACCGAATTGATGACGATGTAATCGACCAAGGTGCCAGCCCACTTGTCGACGTGCGTCTCGGTGGCCTGGCGCGCGAGCCGCAATCCGGCGAGGTCAGCACCAAGGCCAACCCCGGTTCGGGCTCGCGATCCCTCGGCGGGAGGTTTAGCCAGACGGGAGACGGCGCGGTTTCCGATCAGTTTCTGCAGGGCGAGCGCCTTCTCCCCCACGCGGCCGCCGGTGAGCGCACCACCGGTGAGGGATCCCGTCGCCGCGGATCCGTCCCGGACCGTGACGTTCTTTTCGTCGGATTCAGATTCCGCGGCCTGCTTTTCCAGCGTCACGGACGCTCCACGCTCAGACCTGAAAGGACCCTAGCCGGATGCACTCGCCAATCCCTCGCCCCCGGCTGGTACCGCCATCACGGCGCCTCCGCGCCATCAAAGCACCCATGCGATCACGCGTCAATGGAGGCCCACCGTGCCCAGATAGGCGGTCGGTTGGTGGACTGGGTCAGTCAGCGCAGCCGGATCACGTGACTACCGGCGGGGTGAGCTTCAGGGCGTACAGGGTCGCGGCCACGGCCGTGGCGAGGTTCAGCGAGGACACGCCAGCCGACATCGGGAGTGCGACATGTCGCGCTGCCCGTGCCAGCAGTTGATCGCTCAGTCCGTCGCGCTCGGCGCCGAATGCCAATACCGCAGCGGCGCGGATCTCGGCGGGCGCGAGCGGCTCCCCGGCCGGGTCAAGGGCCACCAGCTCCCGGTCTCCTGTCCGCACCGTGTGGATATGGTGAACCGGCAGCGCGAAGTGCAGGCCGGCGCTGCCCCGGATCGCATCCGGGTGCCAGGGGTTCTGACGGCCTGTGGTCATCACGCCGCCGGCACCGGCGGCGGCAGCCACCCGAATCACAGCGCCCAGGTTGCCCAGGTGTCTGGGATCCTCGAGCACCACCACGTGGCCGGGGCCTGCCAGAACGGTGTCCGGATCTGGCTGGACCGGACGCCGAGCGACGGCAACGATCTGGCCCCGGGGCACCACACGCTTGAGCTCCTCGAGGTCGACAACCTCGACCGGGATCTGCACATCCGGCGCGAGCCTTTGGGTTAGGTCAGCGACCCCATCCGGATCCGCGGTCCAGGCTCCCAGAATTTCGCCGCCGAACCGAATCGCGTGCTTGATCGCGTGAAAGCCTTCTAAAACGGCGTACTCCCGAGCTCGCCGAGCGCGACCAACATCTCTGAGATTCATCGCGTCGAAATCATCCCCAGCCCACCTGCGACGACTGCTGCGCCAATCGCGGGTGGTCAGACGGTCGCGTACTCGTCGCGCTTGCGCGGCCAGCCGTCGAAGTTCTCGCCCCGGCCCTTCGGGGCGCGGTCCAGCAGTTGCCAGGTCGCGTTGAGCGCCTCGGTGCCGCGATCGTAGGTCGAGTAGGTGTGGTAGACGACGCCGTCCTGAAGCACGAATGCACTGAGCGCCATCAGCTCCATGACGTCGAGCATGTTCCCGGGCCGGCGTGCCGTGGGTATATGCATGATCTCGAAGAAGTCGGAGTCGAATACGTCCTCGGAGGACACCCATTCGATCTCCCAGCCCATCCGGGCCTTGTACTCGTTGAGGACCTCCAGCGGTGAGCGCGAAGCGAGGATGAACGTAACGTCGCGGTGCCCGAGGTGCGCAACCGCCCCGACCAGGTTGTCGGTCTCAAATGTGCAACCTGGGCAGCCCCCGGGAGTCTTGGGGCCGTGCATAAAGTGGCGCACGATCAATTGTGAGCGGCCTTCGAACAGCTCCGCGAGCGTCTTGGTGCCGTCGTTGGTTTCGAAGCGATACTCGGTCGTGACACGCACCCACGGCAGCGCCTCACGCTTGCGGGCGAGCGCTTCGTTGCGGCGAGTCAGCTCCTTCTCCTCGGCGCGCAGTTCCAGGTAGGCCGCCCTCCACTCCTCGCGCGGCACGATCTGGTGCGATGTCATCGGTGACTCCTCTCTGACTCGAGCTCAGCAATCGAGGTTTAAGACCTGGCCGCCAACCAGAACTCATCGCCCGAGCCAAACGATCGGTTGGCGCGCTACGGTGCGTGTCTCAAAGCATGGCACGCCTGATTGGGATCAACCACATCGCGCTTGAGGTCGGGGACATCGACGAAGCACTCGCTTGGTATGGACGTGTCTTCGAGTTCGAGCTCCGGGGACGCCACGGCAACCGAATGGCGTTCATCGATATGGGCGACCAATTCATCGCCCTCACCTCCGGTCGCACGCAGCCACCGGACGACTCGCGACACTTCGGGCTTGTGGTCGACGACAAGGAGGCTGTGCGCGAACGCCTGCGAGCACAGGACATCCGTGTGCAGACGGGTGGCTCGCTTGACTTCCACGACCCCTGGGGCAATCACGTCCAGGTTGTCGATTACCGAGACATCCAGTTCACCAAGGTGCCAGCGATCCTCCGCGGGATGAAGCTCGAGGGACTCGGCAAGAGCCCGCAGGCGGTCGCCGAACTTCGAGCTAAGGGCCTCCAGGACAGCTGAGCGCCACACAGCAATCTCGGGCGGCCCATTGTCAGACCAACTACTGACGATGGGTAATCGCCTGTAGCGCCCAGCCGTTGCCGTCGGGGTCCTTGAAGAAGACGAAGCTCCCCCACGGGAACTCTTGGACGTCGCTCACGTCCACCCCGCGTTCGGCCAGTTCCTGGCGGGTCGCTCCGGCGTCGTCGACCACCATCTGCAGCCCTTCGACTGATCCCGGAGCCATGCCGTGGGCACCGGAGGTGAGCGCAATCGAACAGGCGGAGCCCGGAGGGGTGAGCTGTACGAAGCGAAGTTCTTCGGTGACCTGGTGATCGTGGTCGGCGGCGAAGCCGACCTTCTCGACGTAGAACGTCTTTGCTCGGTCGATGTCGGATACCGGAACCTGGATGAGCTCGATGCGCATCTCGCTTGCCATCTGGATCTCCCTTCGGTTGGACACGGTTGCTCGTGCTAGGGTAAGTTCTTGACGCACTGAATAGTTTAGCAGCTAAAGGACATGCCGCGCAAACCAAAGAAAGCACTGGTCGAAGAGCTCATCCAAGAGTTCAGGGTGAGCGGCAATCAGGACGACGCGTTTGACAGTCTCGCTGCCAAGCAGCTCGGCATTAGCGAAAGCGACCTGCTGTGCCTCAACATCGTCGAAAACAGCGGCGGGCTCAGCGCCGGGGAGCTCGCCGCCCGGTCAGGTCTCACCGCCGGCGCCATCACTGGCGTGATCGACCGGCTCGAGAAAGTCGGCTACGCCCGCCGTGTTTCGAGCTCCGCCGATCGGCGTCGCGTCCGAGTGGAGGTAACGACGGCGTTCTACAGATCCACCGAGCGCATCTGGGGGCCGATGGCGACGGACTGGCACACGACACTCACGCAGAGATTCACAAGTGAAGAACTCGAGCTGATCATCTCGTTCCTGCGTACGACCAACGAGCTCGGGCGCCGCCACCTCGACCGGCTCCGCAACCAGCGATGATCCGCGATCAGTATGTCCGTCGCGATTGGCGCGGTCGGATCTCGCGCCTGTGCCACGCCTCCGGTCTTCGACAGCGCGGGGATTGGGCGCACAGGACGACGACATCAGACCTTCTGGGTCGCAGAAATCAGACAGGAGACGACTGTTGGTATGAAACTGGCTGACTACGACAATCTCAAGGAGACGCCGGTTCGGGGTGGCGTCACTCGCCGGGTATTCACTGGAGAAGGAGCGACGTTGGCGTGGACCAAATTGGATCCAGGCCATGAACCCCGGCCGCATTCGCACAGTTACGAGCAGATCGTTTACATCATCTCTGGACAGGTCCGGTTCACGGTCGGTGACGAAAGCGCCGAGATCGGTCCAGGCGGAATGTTGGTTGTGCCTCCGAACGTCGAGCATTACGCCGAGACAATTGGCGACGAGCCCGTCCTCGATTTGAGCATCTTCACTCCGCGGCGGGAGGAGTACGCGGCCGAAGAGCAATTCGTCTGAGCATGTTTCGCGACTCGGGGTCTAAAGCGCTGCCGTAAGGAGCGCGCGTACGCGCTTCTCGATCTCGAGCCGGACCGCGTCGCCGTCGACGTCGGTCGGCAACTCCATGACCACGCCGTCACCGGCCAGTTCTATCTGCAGTGCGGATTTCACCGGCCGCGTCGCCTCGGGAAGCTCAATGACGCGGTCGCTCTGGAACAGTCTGATCACACGTGGGTCTATGTAGCTGGCGCGAGCGACTGCCGGTGTGTTGCCAAGCGCCGAGCTCACGTCGCGCACTGCTCGGGCGACCGCCTTCGGGCCCTGTTCGCCAGCCCTGTGCTCGCGGGCCAGCGCGACCGCAGCGAGTACGGTCGCCGACCAGGTGCGAAACTCCTTGGCCGAGTACGGGCCTCCACCCCAGGCGCGCAGCGCGTTGTTCACGTCGGGAGCGTGGACGCGCTGCCAGCCTCGCTGTGATCGATAGACAAGGAGCTCATCCGGTGCGCCGCGACGGCGCTTGAGCTCGGCCAGCACAGCCACCGACTGCGGATCGCGCACCGTCATCCGGCGACGCTTGCCCGACTTTGCGACGAAGTCGAAATGAACCTCGGATCCTCGCACCGTCACGTTCTGGCGCCGCAACGTGGTCAGGCCGACATGTCCGTTGTCTCGAGCGTAACGGTCCCAGCCGACCCTGAACAAGCCGATGTCGAGCAATCGGACAGCCAGAGCCAGCGTCCGCTCGCGCTCGCCGGGGCGAGCGCCGAGCAGGCTCCCGGTGGTGGTGCGGATGCGCGGAAGCGTGGCCGCGAACTCGAGCATGTCGTCGTACTTCTCATGGTCTCGCCGCAGGCGCCATAGCGCGTGATACAGGTACTGTCGGCGCCCCTTGGAATCGAGACCGGTTGCCTGAAGGTGCGCGTTCGGGGAGCCGGCTATCCAAACGTGCGTCCAAGCCGGGGGGATGCGCAGAGGACGAATCCGATCCAACACCTCGGGGTCCGTCACGGGCTCCCCAGCCGAGTCGAGAATCACCCAGTTACCGCCGCGGCGCTCGCGGCGCAGACCCAACTCGCCTCCGTGGACGTATACAAGCTGATCCCGTCGTGTCGCCACGCCATCCTCCTTCATGGCGCTGCGCGATCGCCGCCCTGAATGTCCGGCAACGTCGTGATCGGTGGGATCGCCGAATCCGCGATGCCCAGCTTCCTTCGTGCGCGGTCGGCAAACCCGCCCGGCCGAACTCGCACAACCTGCGCCGCATCGGGCAGGGCGAGGACCTCGAGGATCGCGCCAGGCTCGAGCGTGTCGATCAGCTGGCCGTCGAGCTCAAGGGAGACCGGAGCGCTGCTCTCCAGTACCTCGATGTCGAGCCGCTCGTGCTCCGCGAGCACGACGGACCGACTGAAGAGACCGTGGGGCGCATCGGGCGTGAGGATCATGCCCTGCGCTCTGGGCGATACGAGCGGGCCACCGGCAGCGAACGAGTACGCGGTCGATCCCTGCGGCGTTGCGACGATGATGCCGTCACTCGAGTAACGGGCAAGCAGCTCCCCATCGACGCTGAGACCGAGTCTCGCTTGCCCGCGCCCGGGGACCCGGCTGAGAACGACATCGTTATAGGCAACCGCCGTAGCGATGCGAGTCCCGCGAACTGGATTCAGGGCAACAGCCGTCCGAGACTCGACCCGAAAGGCGCCGGATTGGAGAGCGATCAGCCCTCGGTCGAGGTGCGCGGCGTCGAGCTCGGCCAAGTAGCCGAGCGTCCCGAGGTTGACTCCAAGGACCGGCACTCCGGCTGGAGCCGCAAGCCGAATGGCACCCAGCACCGTGCCGTCCCCGCCGAGTGCGAGCACAACATCGCACGCGGCAGGAAGCTCCGCCGCCGCGAGTCGTCTGACCGACGCGGGCAACCGCGGCTCATCGGGGGCTCCGATCACCTCGATACCCGAGCTCCCCGCCCATCGCACAACCTGGTCGATGATGACCGCCAGGTCCCGATGAGGCCGTAGGAACAGACCGACGCGCTGGACCGGAGCGGCCGACTGGCTCTTCGGATCAGATAGGTCGAACATCTGACCGATCATCGCAAGCCGCAGGCCTCAGGACCCCACAGTTGAGCGACCCAAGCTCAACTCGATCGCCTCTCAGCCGAAGATCTGTCTATCACCGGGCACGTCAGCTGGGTGTACGAATCGACCTGCTTGCCGGCCAGCAGCCGCACAATCGAGATTCCGGAGAGGAAGTTCCTGCTGCCGGTAGAGGTCCTCTTGGGCACGTCGACCAGCCACCTGGTGACGACGCGGTCCTCTTCGGCGACCTGGTCCTCGACCTCCACGAACAGCCCTGGGTATTCCTGGCGTCGACTCGAAACCAACGCTCGCATCGCATCCCGACCGACCACTGGCACCCCGGGGAGGTGACCCACGTAGTCGGCCGCGAGCAGCTCCTCGATCATCTCCAGCCGTCCGTCGTTCAGTACAGCACCGATGAACAGGCGGACCTTTTGCTTGTTGAGCTCGCAGACGCCATCCACCGGACAGATCCTCAGGCCGGGCCGGCGCGCCAACAAGGGAGGATCCCCGTGAGTTTTCCCGTGAGTATCTTGGCTTCAAGCGACTTGGCAGGCGGTGTATGGTCGCGTGGTGCCATTCGCTACGGGGGGCGCCCTGCGCGAGCGCGAGCGGGAGCTGGAGATGATGCGTGAAGGACTGGCTGGCGCATGCGCCGGGGAGGGTGCGCTACTCCTAGTGGAGGGCGCGGCCGGGGTTGGCAAGACCGAGCTCGTTCGCGAGGCACGCGCGGAGGCAGAGCACGCGCGAATGACCCCGCTGGAGGCCAGAGGTTCCGAGCTGGAGGCGCCGTTCGCGTTTGGCGTCGTCCGGCAACTACTCGAACCGGTGATACTCAAACCGACGGCGCCGAGCACGCTGTTCGCCGGGGCGGCAGCCCCCGCCGCGCGACTGTTCGACTCAGACGAAGGTCCTTCGGGATCGGCTGATGGACAGTTCCGTGCGTTCCACAGCCTCTACTGGTTAATGGTCAACCTTGCCGACGACGGGCCGCTCGTGGTTCTCGTTGATGATTGCCATTGGTCCGATCGCGATTCGCTGCGATTCATCAGCTACCTCGCGCAGCGGATCGAAGGACTCCCTGTCGCGATGGTTCTCGCTGGACGTCCACCGGATTCGGCGGACTCCGAGGCAACCTCCGTCTGGGCGCAGCTAGCCTCGCGCCCATCGACGACGGCGCTGACACCCCGACCACTGAGCCGGTCAGCCGCGACCGTGCTCGCGCGCGAGCGCTTGGGCGGCGACGCGGACGAAGAATTTTGCCGCGCATGTCACGTAGCGACCGGAGGCAACCCACTATTCCTGCGTGAGCTGCTCGGAGGCCTCGAGGCCGCCGGAGTGGTGCCTACGGCTGAGGCGGCGCCGGAAGTCCAGTCCGTCGGCCCGGCGGCGGTGAGCCGCTTTGTTCTGCATCGTCTCGCCACGCTTGGCCCGCTTGCCACCGAGCTGGCTCGCGCGGTGGCCGTCCTCGGCGATGAGACCGAGCTGGGACTGGCGGCTGAGGTATCCGGCATCCCGGTCGACTCGGCCCGCGAGACGGCTGATGATCTGATTCGTGCCGACATCTTTGCGCGGAGGGACCGGCTCGGCTTCGTTCATCCGATCGTACGCGCGGCGTTGTACGAGGACATGTTGGCCGGCGAGCGTCATGCCCGACATGCGGCAGTCGTCGATGCATTGATCGACCGCGGAGCCGCACCGGAGCGGATCACGGCCCACCTGTTGCTGACCCCGGCCACGGGCGACCCCAGAAGGGTTGCGATCCTCAGATCTGCTGCGCTCGGCGCCGTCCGGCGTGGAGCGCCGGGCGCCGCGGTCGCTCGCCTGCACCGAGCTCTGGCGGAGTCTCCCTCAGACCAGGAGCGGGCCGAGATCCTGACTGAACTCGGCCGCTCGGAGTTGGCCCAGATGCAGTTCGTAGCTTCCGAGGAACATCTGCAGGCGTGTCTGGCCTCGAACGCGAGCGTGGAGACTCGTGCCGACGCCGCATCGTGGCTCGGTCGATGTGCGATCGTGTCCGGAGGGCACTCGTCAGAGGCCGCGATCGACGCGCTGGCTTCGCTCGCCGCAGAGATCCGCCCCGTCGATCCGGTGCGTTCGCTCGAGCTTGGCGCAGACCTGCTCATGGTCGCAACGGCCGTGCTTCGGCTCCAAGCCGATTACGGCGGCCACCTGGAGCGATTCCGTAATCAGGCCCTCGGTCATCCTGACTTCGAGGCCGTTGCCGCGCTTCACGACGCGCGGGAGTCGCTGTTCCACGGAGGCTCGGCATCCGCCGCGATGGATCAGGTTGAGTCCGCGCTCATGTCGGGACTCCATAACGGCGCTGAGCAGGCAGTGCTTCTGGCGCTGTACTTACTGCGCTATGGAGAGCGATATGACCTCGCGAGTCGGATTCTCGCTGCCGGGCTTGACCAAGCCAGAATCGAGGGGCACGCGGCGCGGCAGGGAATCATCCATCGCGAGCGCGCGGCGATCGCCTTTGCGCGAGGCTCGCTTCACGAGGCGCAGATCGAGGCCGAGACGGGGTTGATGCTCGTTGAGTATCCCCACATCGCGATCTTCCAGCTGAGCGCGGTCGCGATTCTCGTCCACGTCGAACGCGGCGACCTCGACGCCGCGGCCGAGGCGGCGCACAGCGTAGACGTACTCGGTGTCAGCGAGGACCACGGCGGCGTCGTGGAGTTCCTGGTCGCCCGGGCGCGGCTGCAGGTTGCCCAGGGCCTCGTCCGGGAGGGTGTGGCGGAGTTGCTGCGGTGTGGTGAACGGTTGCGCGCGCTAGGCCTGGCTTGGCCAAACGAAATGAATGGTTATGCCGCAGCCGCTCTGGCGTCGCTCGGCGACCGTGACGAAGCGGCCAGGCTTGCGAGCGAGCTCCTGGTCACGGCTCGTCGAGTTGGAGCGCCCGGGGCCCTCGGCAAGTCGCTGCGGCTGGCGGCGGCGGCCGGCCGCGACGAGGAGCGGCTGACTCTGCTCCGAGAGGCGGTTGCGGTCCTAGAGCCGAGCGCAACGCGCCTGGAGCTTGCACACACGCTAGCCGATCTCGGCACGGAGCTGACCCGGCTCGGCCGTCGGCGCGAGGGCCGCGACGCCCAGCGCAGAGCGATCAGGCTCGCTGAGGAATGCGGTGCGGTGGCCCTGGAGGAGCGTGCACGCGCCGAGCTGCAGAGCGGCCCGGGCCGTCGCGCGCGAACAGACCTGACTGGGCGCGGCGCGCTCACCGCCTCCGAGTGGCGGGCATGCAGAGAGGCCGTGAGCGGCCGTACGAACCGTGAGATCGCCCAGGAGCTCTTCGTCACTGAGAAGACCGTCGAGCGCCACCTGAGTAATGCCTACCAAAAGCTCGGGATCCGCTCACGGTTCCAGCTCACGGCAGCGATCAATGACTAGCTTGGGGGCTTCGGGACGCAAGGCCCGCACTCGCAAAATTGGCGGGGAAACTCACGGGATTCCCCACTTGTGAGAACGCGGGGGGCGCGCCGAACATGTTGGGCAGTCAACGCAGCGGCGGCGCAACCCGCTGACTGAGAGGAAGGGGCCGGTAATGACAGGTGTGCTCTACCGAATTGCAGGTTTCTGCACGCGACGGCGCTTCGTCGTGCTCGGCGTCTGGCTGGTGGTCGCGATCGCGCTGGTCGCCGTGTCGCACCAGATGAGCGACAAGACCAACAACAACCTGACGCTGCCGGGGACCGGCAGCCAGTCGGCGAAAGACGCGCTCGCCGGGCCGTTTGGCGACCAGTCAAACGGGACTAACCCGATTGTCATCCATGCCAAGAGCGGCAGGCTGACCGAGGCCAAGTACGCGACAGCGATCGACACAGCGACGTCCGACGTGGCGAAGGCTGCAAACGTGGCGTCGGCGGTCAGCCCGCTGACGCCTCAGGGCGCCGCACAGCTGAGCAAGGACCAGGCGACCGGCTACATATCGGTCACCACCTCGGTCAATCCCGGGTCGCTATCAGTCGCGCAGGCGCAGGACATCATCGATGCCGCCTCCAAACCACTCGAATCGGCCGGCCTCGAGGTGCAGACCGGCGGCCAGATCGGACAGAAGGTCTCATCGCCCTCGACCGAGTCCAGCGAATTGATCGGAATCATCGCGGCGATGGTGATCCTTGCGTTCACCTTCGGCAGCCTGGTGGCGATGGTGCTGCCGATCCTGACGGCGATCTTCGCACTCGCCTCGACGCTCGCGATCGTCCGCTTGGTGGGCCAGGTCGTCTCCGTGCCGACTGTCGCGCCCACCCTGGCGACGATGATCGGTCTCGGGGTTGGGATCGACTACGCGTTGT
The DNA here is from genome assembly GCA_963805095.1 of uncultured Solirubrobacterales bacterium. Taxonomy (GTDB): domain Bacteria; phylum Actinomycetota; class Thermoleophilia; order Solirubrobacterales; family Solirubrobacteraceae; genus Palsa-465. The sequence continues at coordinate 391,957 of CAWDSW010000001.1, read as the reverse complement.
TCATCATCACACGCCACTTCCGCGGCTTGAGGGATGGCCTCGACATCAATGAATCGATCGCGCGCGCGGCCGCCACCTCGGGCGGTGCGGTCTTCTTCGCCGGCGCAACCGTGACGATCGCGCTCGTGTCATTGGCCGTCGCAGGGATCCCACTCGTGACGACGATGGGATTGATGGCCGCGATCGCCGTCGTCATCGCCGTGCTGGCCGCATTGACGCTGCTACCCGCGGTGCTGGCGATAACCGGACCGCACATAAATTCCTTGCGGGTCCGCGATCGTCACCCCGAGTCGCACCCATCGGAGGGCGGCCTGTGGGCGAAGTGGGCGCACGAGATCGCGTCATACCCGTGGATCGCAGGACTGGCCGCGCTCGCAATCCTCGTGCCGCTGATGATTCCGGTGCTGTCGCTCACCCTCGGTCAGCAGGACATCGGCGCGCTGTCTTCCACCACCACCGCACGCCAGGCCTACGACCAGCTCAGCAAGAACTTCGGCCAGGGCGTCAACGGACCACTGCTGATCGCGGTGAAGCTGGGGACGCCGGCCCAGGCGCCGTCCGGAAACTCGAGCTCGTCGTCGACCTCCCAGGGCAGCTCGAGCCCGCCCGGCGCGCAGACCGACCCGCGCGCTCAGGATCAGCGGCTGGTGGTGCTGCAGAAGGACGTCAAAGCCTTGCCCGGGGTCGCGGCGGTCACGCCGTACGCGATTGACAAGGCCGGGACGATCGCGTTCTTCAACGCGATCGCGACTACCGCGCCATCGGCGCCGGCGACCGCGAATCTCGTCACCACGCTCAGGGACACGACGATTCCAGCGGCCGAGAAGGGGTCAAACCTGACCGCCTACGTGGGCGGTCAGACCGCGGCGTACATCGATCTCGCGTCGAAGATCTCAAGCAAGCTGCCGCTGCAGATCGCAGTCGTGATCGCGCTCGCGTTCCTGCTGTTGATGCTCGCGTTCCGGACGGTCGTGGTCCCGGCTCAGGCGGCGTTGATGAACCTGCTCTCGATCGCGGCCTCGTACGGTGTGCTGACCGCGATCTTCCAGTACGGCTGGGCGATCGGCATTTTCGGCCACAGCAATCCGGTTCCGATCGTCTCCTACGTGCCGCTGTTCATGTTCGCGATTCTGTTCGGACTCTCGATGGACTACGAGGTATTTCTCGTAAGCCAGATCGAGGAGCACGTACACGAGGGCGAAGACAACAAGGGCTCGGTCGTTGGTGGCCTGGTCACCAGCGCGCGAGTGATCACCGCGGCCGCATCGATCATGGTGTTCGTGTTCGGTAGCTTCCTGCTCAACGGCAACCCGACCGTCCAGCAATTCGGGGTCGGGCTCGCGGTGGCAGTGCTGCTCGACGCGACCGTCGTCCGCTGCTTGCTGGTGCCCGCGCTGATGATCCTGATGGGCAAGGTCAACTGGTATATCCCCGGCTGGATTGACCGACATCTGCCGCACGTCAGCATCGAGGGCGCAGAGTTCTTCGAGAAGCGCGAACAAGCCGCCTTGGCGCAGCGCGAGCAAGAGCCGCCACCGCCCGTGCCCGCGTAGCCCAGCACCTCGAAGGGCGCGGGGCGATGACGACCGTCGGACACCCCGCGCCCCCTATACAGTCGAGGGTCTGATGGCCCACGATGTGATCGTGGTCGGACTCGGCGCGATGGGGGCTGGTGCCACCTACCAGCTCGCAAAGCGCGGGCAAGCGGTGCTGGGACTCGACATGTACCCGTCGGGTCACCAGGAAGGTTCGTCGCACGGCCATCACCGGATGATCCGGCGATCTGCCGTTGGCCCGGAAATGGACCGGATGACTGGGCGCGCATTTGAGCTGTGGCGCGAGTTAGAAGCCGAGTCGGGCCAAAACATCATGAACCTGATTGGCGAGGTCACGTTGATCGATTCCGCCGCCGGCGTACCGCCGCATCCGCACCAGCGAGTACCGGTTGATCAGCGTCAGGCTGTTGCCACGCCAAGTCACGACGAATTGACCCTTGGCGGCCAGCGCGAACTGATGGACGAGACCGTTCTCCGCGAGCGATTCCCTGGCTTCAACCTTCGAGAGGGGATGGTGGCAACCTACGAAGGAAACGCAGGATTTCTACGGCCTGAGGTGGGCATTTCCGCCCACCTCGAAGTCGCCGAGCGGTACGGAGCGACAATCCGGCGTCCTGAGACGGTCACCGGCTGGCGGGCAGACGGCGGCGGTGTAGAGGTGACCACATCGGCTGGGACGTACCGCGCCGAGCGTCTTGTTCTGGCAGCCGGCCCTTGGTCCGGCGAGCTCCTCGGTGACCTCGGATTGCCTCTCCAGGTCGTCCGCGTCGTGAACGCCTACTTCCGACCCAGCCGCCCACGGATCTGGGCCGCCGAGCACGGCGCGCCCGACTTCCTGCTCGCCGTAGCCGAGGGTTGGTTCTACGGCATACCCTCGATCGAGGGTCTTGGCCTGAAGATCGGACGGCACGATCAAGGTCAACCGACGACCGCTCGCACCATCCGCCGCGAGGTGGACGCGGCCGAGATCGAGTACCTGCGCGCGGCACTCGACGTTTACATGCCGGGCGCGAGCGGTTCTGTCACCCAGGTGCTTACCTGCATGTACACAATGACCCCCGATGAGGAATACATCATCGAGGCCCACCCAGGGTTTCCACAGGTCGTCTATAGCTGCGGCTGCTCAGGCACCAGTTATAAGTTCTCGGGTGTGATCGGCGAAATGCTGGCCGACCTGGCACTCGCCGGCACCACCAACTACGACACCACCTTCGTCTCGTCGGCTCGCTTCACGAGCGCCCAGAGCGTCAGTGACTGACGGCCGCGGCCGCCAGCTCAGAGATGAGTCGGTCGGTATAGAACCGTTCAAGTTCGAATGGTGCGATCAGCTCTGGTGTGCGCCCGGTCGCGACCAGCTGTGCGAGCGTTTTGCCGACGATCGGCGCAGCTTTGAACCCGTAGGTGCCCCAGCCGGCGCTGATGTGAAAGTTTTCGACCTCCGTCCTACCCAGGATAGGGCTGTAGTCGGGTGAGATGTCACATAGGCCGGCCCAGGAGCGCAGCAGGCGAGCGTGCTCAAGCTGGGGGAATAGCTCGAGCGTGTGTCTGGTCAAATCCTGGAGGAAATTCAGGGTGTTGCGGGTACGGTATGTAGTCCACGGTTCGATTTCTGAGCCCATCACGAACTCGCCGCGGTCCGACTGCGAGATGTAGACATGCATCTGCGAGGAGACGATCACGACATCCAGGAAGGGTTTCACGGGTTCTGTCACGCACGCTTGCAGAATATGGGTGGAAATCGGAAGCTTCACCCCCGCCATGTCGCTGGTCAGGCTTGACCAGCCGGCCGTGCAGTTCAGTACCGTTCCGGCGCTGACGTCGCCGCGGTTGGTGTGAACCCGCGTTATCCGGTCGCCGGTCCGCTCGAGGCCCGTGACATCTGTGTACTGGTGAATCTCGGCGCCGCCCCGGTCGGCACCTCGGGCAAACCCCCACACGACCGCGTCATGGCGGATGATCCCTCCGGGGGGGTGGTAGAGCGCGCCGAGAATCGGATAGGTCGTGTCCTCGCCGATGTACATCGTCGGCGCGAGTTGCTGGATCTCATCGGGGCCGATCAGCTGCGAGTCGATGCCGTTCAGGCGGTTGACCTCCGCCCGGTTAGCCATTACGAACAGCGCCCGGTCAGAGTGCGCCAGCGTCAGGTGACCGCATTGGCTGAACAGCAGGTTGAAGTTGAGGTCCTTGGCAAGACCCTCGTACAGTTTCACGGAGGCGTCGTAGAACCGCGCCCCTTCCGGGGTCTTGTAGTTGGAGCGGATGATGGTCGTGTTGCGGCCGGCGGCGCCGGAGCCGATGTAACCCTTCTCCAGGATCGCGACGTCGGTGATGCCGTGTTTGCGCAGGTAATAAGCCGTCGCCAATCCATGCGAGCCCCCGCCGATGATCACGACGTCGTAGTGTCTCCTGAGGTCGGGGCGGGTACGCCACATTCGGCGGGTAAGGAAGAGGTCACGCACGGGCGGTGGACTGCTCGGCCATAACCGGCTCTGTCGCGAGTAGGTCTATTCCGACCGGGCCTCCCCCGAGTCGGCGGGCTGCATCGTCCACGACCGTCCATAGGTATTCCGCCAGCGCGGCGCCAACCAGCACCAGCAACCGGTCCGGGGCCTCGACGAGCACCAGCCCTGGGGTTCGCGCCACCGATCCGGGTCGAAGCGATCTCGGTGGGGACACCTCCGATCGCAGGTCAAGGGCGCAGAAGCGTGCCATCAGCTCCCGTGTCAGTGGCCCCGTGATCCGCAGCGCGCAGAGCTGCGTCGTGACGTCAAGAACGCCCAATTCACCGAGCTCGCCCATGCTCGGAAACCCGCCGAGCATCAGTACTCGCGTCGGCGTCAGCGGACACCACCATGCTCCCTCGTGCGGCGTGGCCATGCCGAGCGTCAGTCCACCGGCGCAGCGGGCCAACAGCTCTGCGTGACCGTGCAGCTCCATCTTGGGGAGCGCGGACGCGTCCGCAAAGCCGACCGTCTCTGCGATCGCGCGCCGCTGCTCGGCCTCGTCGCCGAACCCGACCGGAACCAGCCATCCCTGGCGGAGGCCGATCGTGGCGCCGCTACGCGACGCGACCGACAGCAGCGGGCTCTCCGCAGGGGGAGCGCCGTCCGTCAACCGGGGCGCCATGAAGTCGAGGTTCACGAGCGGAGAACCTCGCCATCCGGGTCGTAGAAGGGCCGTGTTGTCACCAGCGCCGTGTGGGTCCTTCCCGCGTAGGAGATCTCGATTTGCGCGCCGTCCCTTGCGAGCTCTTCGGGCACCGTTGCCATCCCGATCGAGGCGCCAAGGTTCGGCGACCATCTGGAGCTCGTCACCTGACAGCCGCTCGAGGCTCCATCTTGGAGAACCACCGCGCCCTCGGCGACAACCTCACCGCTCGGGACGGTGAAGCCAACGAGCCGCGTCGTGGGCAGCTCCCCGGCCGTCTCCTCGAGCGCCCAGCGGCCGATGAAGTCCTGGGGCTTGTCGAGCTTCACGATCCAGTCCATCGCAGTGTTGAATGGCGTCGACTCCGAGTCGGTGTCCTGCCCCACGAGCACGTGCAGTTTCTGCAGGCGCAGAATGCGTTGTGGCTCGAGCCCGAAGGGGGTAACGACAACGGCCCCGTCGCCGCTGGGGGAACCGGCGCCACGGCTCAAGTCAGCGCCGAGAATCGTGTCCCAAAGGTGCGGAGCCTGGGGCGCCGGGCAGTGGATCTCGTAGCCGAGCTCACCGACGAAGCCAATCCTCAGGATCAACGCCGGCACGCCGGCGACCACAGCGTTGCGCGCGTCGAGGTATTTGAAGGCGTCAGCGGAGCAGTCGAGCTCGGTCAGTCCGGCCAGTACGCCCCGCGCCCGCGGGCCGGCCAGGTTCATCGCCGAGACCCCTTGGCTCAGGTCTGTGACGTGGGCGTCAAGCCCCCAAGCGGTCAGCCACCACGTGAGCTGTTGTTCAACCGCCGTGGCGCCGGTGCTCGTCGTGGTCAGGTAGAAGGTCACGTCGTCAATTCGGCACACGGTGCCGTCGTCGGTGATCCGTCCAGCCTCCGAGAGCATGACGCCGTAGCGGACGCGCCCCGGCTTCAGGTTGGAGATCCGATTCGGGTACATGCGGTCCAGAAGCTCGCCCGCATCAGGCCCCTGCACGAGCAGCTTCCCGAGCGTCGAGACGTCGATCAGGCCCGCCGTGCGCTGGACAGCCAACGCCTCGCCCTGGGGGTCGCCATAGTCATAGGCCCGTCGCCAGTCGCCGGCCCAGCGGACGCTGGCGTCCAGCGAGCGGTGACGGGCGTGCAGCGACGAGCGCTTTGCCGGCTCAAACGGACGGCCCGCCAGCACCCCGAGCGGAACGGTCGACCACGGCGGGCGGGCGGTGGTAAGCCCGACGTCCTGGAGGCTAAGACCCGTCGCTCGGGCCACCGCCCTGGCGGCAGCGAGCTGCGAGAACCGACCCTGCGAGGGGCCCATCGTCGCTGTCGTATACCGCTTGGAAAGCTCGAGTGAGTCGTAGCCCTCGGCGACCGCGTTCACCACATCCTTGGTGGTCACGTCCTCGTCGAGGTCGACGAAGCACTTCCCGGCCCGGCCGCCATCGGTGGCGCACGCCGGCGGGGTCGCGACAACCGGTGGGCAAGAAACAGCTCGCGGACGGAACTCGCGCATGCGCGCGAGGAGCTCGGCCGGCTCCTCGCTTGCGCGGATTCCGCGGCCGTCGAGCGCGCCGATCACCTCCATGGCCGCCCCCTGACCCGAGAGCTCCGCCGAATCTCCGTGCTCGGCCGTCAGTCCCGCGACGTGCATACCCGCCGGGACCTCTGCGACCACGAACGCCGAGCGGAGAGGGTCGTAGCTCGCGCGGCCGCCGGCCTGCAGTAACAGCGACAGCGCGGGCTGTGCACCACCTGAGACTGCCACGAGGTCGCACTCGATCTTGCGGGCAGTTCGACCAACCGCGCGCCCGGCTTGATCGACACGCGCGACCGTGGCAGTCGCGACTTGCTTCCCACCCGCGGCCCGCACGACGGTCGAGCTCGACAGAAGTTCGATCCCGTGATCGAGCAGCTCCGCGGCCAACGCGCCATCCGCCGACGACGCGTCGCGGAGATCTGCAACCGCAGCGACATCGACACCAACTGCTCTGAGCGCGAGTGCATCCTTGATCCCGCGGTCATCGACGGTCGCCACCACGGCCCGCCCCCCGGGCTTGACGGCGTACAGCGCGGCCAGCCGACGGGCGCCGCCTGACAGCATCACCCCGGGCAGGTCGTTGTCGTGAAAGACGAGCGGCTGTTGGATCGCGCCAGTTGCCAGCACATGCCGGCGGGCGCGAACCTGATGCAGCGTGTTTCCCTGCCAGACGGGCACGAGCCCGTCGAAGAAGCCGAGCGCCGCCCCGCGAACGAGGATTTCGACTCCGGCCGCCGTCGCCCGGGCCAGCAGCCGGGCAACTAGCTCACCGTGACCCTCGGCGAGCGCGATGCCGCCGGGTTCAGTGTCCTCATCGCACAGAACGACATCGAGTCCGGCCTCGGCGGCCGTTGCGGCCGCTGCGAGGCCACTGACGCCGCCGCCGATGACGAGCAGGTCACAGTGTCGCCGCCGGTATTCGGTCACCCACTCACGCTCGTCTTGACGCTTGGGCAGGCGTCCTAGCCCGGCCGCGTTGCGCAGCACCCGTTCGTACAGGGGCCAGAGGCGTCGGGGGCGAATGAAGGTCTTGTAATAGAAACCGACCGGGGTGAACGGGCCGCCGAGCTTGTCGGTCACTCGCATCAGATCCCAGTCCAGCGACGGCCAGGCGTTCTGATGTGTTACCTGCATCCCCGCGCTGACCGGCTCGCCGCACGCCCGCACCCCAGGTCGACCGTCGACGGTGACCAGCGAGTTGGCGCACTGGCCGCAACCACACAGTTCACCTCGTGGGCGGTGGTACTTGAACGAGCGCGACAGCGTCCGCCGTCCCTGCGCGAGCAGCGCACTGGCGACCGTATCACCAGCGTACGCTTGAACCGGATGACCGTCGAAGCTGAACGTCAACGGTCGCGAGCGGTCGAGCCGCTCGCCGGGTTGCTTTGCCAGGCGAGTCACGCTGGGCTTGCTTCACCGTTCCGAGAGCGGTCGGGCGCATCGCCCGGCAGCGCCGTCCAGATGACGTGGTTGGTCCGGGTGTCGCGCTCCGCCAGAAACCACGCGCGGCAACCGGACCGGTGCTGCCACCATTCGACCTGCGCTCCAGCGACGTTCCGGCGCATGTACACGTAGGCATTCAGCTCGCGCTGCGTCGGCCGAGCCGTCGGCCGTGGACTCGCCTCGCCACCAAACGCAAAGTCCGTGACCTCGCGGGCGCCGCAGTTCGGACACGTCAACTGAAACGACATCCGTCACGTACGCCGCAGGTAGGTGTCGTATTCCCAATCGGTAACGGTCTCCATGTACGACGCCCACTCCATCCGCTTGACGGCAATGAACTCGGCGAGGGCTTCCTCACCGAGCATGTCGCGCAGGACCGTGTCGAGCTCCAGCTCGTCCAGCGCCTCGACGAGCGTTCGCGGCAGCACCCGCGCGCCGAGAGAACTGGCGACCCCGGTCTCCGGGGCCCCTGGGTCGAGACCCCTTTCGATGCCGTCGAGCCCGGCGGCGATCATCGCCGCCACGGCCAGATACGGGTTGCACGACGAGTCGACCCCGCGGTTCTCAATCCGACCGGGCGCCGGCACCCGCAGCATCGCCGTGCGGTTGTTCGAGCCGTAGACGATCGCGTTCGGCGACCACGTGGCGCCCGACAGCCCGCCCGAGGCGTTGATCCGCCGGTAGGAGTTGACCGTCGGCATCGCCAGCGCGCTCAGCGCCCGACCGTGCTCGAGCACGCCCGCAATAAAGCTGTAGGCGACCGTAGAGAGGCCCAACCCCCGTGGGTCATTTGGATCGAGGAACCGGTTCTCACCGTCCGGCCCCGTCGCGGAGATGTGCACGTGCGCTCCCGATCCCGTCCTCCCTGGAAGTGGCTTCGGCATGAAGCTCGCGATCGCGCCGTGCTGACGGGCGATGTCCGCGATCAGCGTCCGCAACAGCGTGAACCTGTCGGCCGTGGTGAGTGCGTCGGCGAACTCGAAGTTGATCTCGTACTGGCCGTTGGCGTCCTCGTGGTCGAGCGCAGTGACGCCCCAGCCGAGCCGCTCCATCGCAGCGACGATCTCCTTCAGTACCGACGATGACCGGAGAATCGCCTTCAGGTCGTAGCAGGGCTTGTCGAGCGTGTCGAATCCGTCGTAGGGCGCGTAGCCGCCGGCGCCGTTCTCCCGCAACAGGAAGAACTCGGGCTCCATTCCCACCACAGGCAGCAACCCTCTCTCAACCGCGATCCGCTGCACGCGCCCGAGGATCGAGCGGGCGTCGCACGAAGCGACCCCGTCGCCGTCCATCACCCGCGAGAACGCAACCGCCGTGTCTCGCTGGTACGGCAATACCGTCAGCGTCGCCGGGTCCGGGATCGCCACGAACTCCGGGTGCTCGGGACCGCGCGCAAAGCCGTCATTGGCGAACGCAGCGAAACCCGCGCCGCCGCCCTGCTCGCAGGTTGCCGTCCAGGCCGACCGCGGCACCATCTTCGCCTTGCTCGCCCCATGCACATCAACCCACATCACTGCCACGAACTCCACCCCGGCGGGGAGCGTTTCGGTCGTCGTCGGCAGCGTCGCGGGCGAGATCTGTGCACTCAACTTTGCTTCCTATCGTTCGACTTGGCCAATTCCCGGGACCCACGAGGTACCGGCCAGTGGCACCCGTGCCATCGCTGCGGCCTCAACGGTCACGGCCACGAGGTCTTCGGGCTCAAGATTGCGGACGTGCGACTTGCCGCATGCACGCGCGATCGTCTGGGCCTCGAGCGTCAGGACCCGCAGGTAATTAGCGATCCGCTCGGCCCCGGCCTTGGGGTCAAGGCGCGCAGTGAGCAGCGGATCCTGCGTCGAAATCCCCGCGGGGTCACGGCCCTCGTGCCACGCGTCATACAGACCCGGAGCCGAGCCCATCGCCGCGTACTCAGCGGCGTATTCAGGACTGTTATCGCCGAGTGCGATAAGCGCGGCCACGCCGATGGAGACGGCGTCGGCGCCCATCGCGATCGCCTTGGCGACGTCCGCCCCAGTGCGAATTCCGCCAGAGACGATCAACTGCACGCCCGAGCGATGCACCCCCAGTTCCTGCAGGGCAGCGACGGCTGGCGGAATCGCGGCGAGTGTCGGGATCCCGACGTGCTCGATGAATACCTCCTGCGAGGCTGCGGTGCCGCCCTGCATGCCGTCCAATACCACAACGTCGGCACCGGCCTTGACCGCCAGTGCGGTGTCGTAATACGGCCGCGACGCGCCGATCTTCACGTAGACCGGAACCTGCCAATCGACTATCTCCCGTAACTCCCCGATCTTGATCTCGAGGTCATCCGGTCCGGTCCAGTCGGGATGCCGGCACGGGCTCCGCTGATCGATCGCCGCCGGCAGGTCGCGCATCGCCGCAACTCGCTCCGAGATCTTCTGGCCGAGCAGCAATCCGCCGCCTCCCGGCTTGGCCCCCTGGCCCACGACGACCTCGATCGCGTCGGCGCGACGCAGATCGTCTGGATTCATCCCGTAGCGCGATGGCAGATATTGGTAGACCAGCTTTTCCGAGGCGCTTCGTTCCTCCTCGGTCATGCCGCCGTCTCCGGTCGTTGTACTCGTGCCGACCATCGACGCCCCGCGTCCCAGGGCCTCCTTGGCGCTGGCGGACAGCGCACCAAAGCTCATCCCGGCGATCGTGACTGGAATCTCGATGTGGACGGCTCGTTCCGCGTTCCGGGTGCCGAGCGTGACGTCGGTTCCGCATGCTTCACGGTACCCCTCGAGCGGATACCGGGAGACGCTCGCGCCGAGGAACAGCAGATCGTCGAAGTGTGGGAGGTGGCGTTTTGCGCCGAACCCGCGGATCGCGTAAACCCCGTCGCGCGCAGCCCGCTGGATCTCGGCGATCGTCTCCCGGTCGAAGGTCGCTGACGTTCGCGAGCTCATACCAGGCCTGCATTACTCGGATGCCAGTGATAAAGCTGTCTCGCCGAGCCATATCGACGAAACTCCCCTGCGGCGACGCCGGGGATCCGAGCCTGCTCGAGCAGGCCGCCCAACTCGCGCAGGTGAACCTCGGACATCTCCTTCTCGACGCAGTCGGCACCGAGGTCGGAAACCGCCCCTCGGACGTACAGTCGAGCCTCGTAGATCGAATCCCCGAAGGCAGCACCGGCGTCGCCCAACACGACCACGCGACCGCGCTGAGCCATGAACGCGGTGGCATGTCCGACCGAGCCGCGCACGACGATATCGCCGCCCTTCAGCGAGATCCCACATCTGGCGGCCGCATCCCCGGCGACCACCAGCAGGCCGCCGTGTGCGGTCGCGCCGGCTGATTGACCGGCTCGACCGCCGACCTCCACGCGGCCGGACATCATGTTCTCGGCGACGCCGACGCCGACCGTCCCCCGGATGCGGACCGTCGCATGCTGGTTCATTCCGGCGCAGTAGTAACCCGCGTGTCCCAGCACGTCTACGGTTATCGCGGTACGGAGCCCGGCCGCGATCGCGTGCACGCCGCGCGGGTTCGAGACCTCAAACGTCTGACCGACCGCAGCCTGTTGCATGACTTGGTTCGCTCGACGGAGGCCAATCACGTCGAGATCGAGCCGAGCCGCGGCCGCTTCGACGATCGTCATCCGAGCAGGCCAACGTGGGTCATGCGAAGAGCTCCGATCGCGACCAGGAGTAAACGTGTGCAGGTTCCGGTTCCCACACCTCCGCGTCAACAGCATCGGGCAGGGTCGCGATTGCACGGTATTCCGAAGCGATCGCGACCCATGAGTCGGTTTCTGCCATCACGGCCGGCTTGCAGGCGATCGGGTCACGCAGGACGGCGAAGCCATCACGGGTACCGACCGCAAACGTGAAGAACCCGTCGAGCTCCTCGAGCGCCAGCTCGAGTGCCCGCGCGAGCGTGTCGCCCTCCTGCAACCGCCACGTCAGATACCCGGCCGCGACTTCCGAATCGTTCTCTGTCGCGAAGCGGATGCCGTGCCGCAGCAGGTCTCGGCGCACCCGATTGTGATTGGACAGCGAGCCGTTGTGCACCAGGCAAAGATCATCCCCGGTGGAGAACGGATGCGCCCCACCGGCCGTGACGCGGCTCTCGGTCGCCATCCGGGTATGCCCGATTCCATGGGTCGCGTCGAGTGCGCGGACGCCGCACTCTCGGAGCATCGGCTCAGGGCGACCCGTCTGCTTGTGGACCTCGATGGCGTTGCCAGCACCAATTACGGCGACATCCAGCGCATGCTCCGCCAGCCACGTGCGGACAACCGACGCGTCCGAGTCGACATGCAGCACCGCGTGCTGACCGTGATCGGCCAGCACCAACGCGTGGCCGAGAGCTCCGTCGATGCGTGTCGCCAGACCAGCCCAGTCAGTGCAGCTCGTTGACGACAACAGCGAGAGCTTGAACCCAGACGGGACGGGCTCACGGTAGATCGCAACGCCGACGCTGTCAGGTCCGCGGTCTGCGAGCTGCTCGAGCATTCCGGCGAGCAACCCGCCGAGATCGAGCTCGATCTCGGGAGTCTTCGCGAACAGACCGGCGATGCCGCACATGCAGGCGATTGTGCCGTGCGATGACCACATCCACTATGGCCCGGATGCCACTCTTAACGTGTGGATCATGTAGGCGTCCCACATAATCTGACGATGTTGAAGCCGGTGCGACGAGGTGAGCCGATCGAGACCGAGACGCTCTACGCGGTGATCGGCGCGATCGCCGAAGGTCCCGACCTGGAGCGTGTGCTCGACGCCGTGGTGGACCTCCTCGTCGATGCCACGGCATGTCATGCGTGCTTTATCTACCTCCGTGAGGGCGACCGGTTGACGATCCGGGCCGCCTCGCCGGTATTCGCACACGCGGTGGGTCGCGTAAGCCTGGGCATCGGCGAAGGACTGACCGGTTGGGTCGCTCGCAACCGGACGCCAGCGTTCATCAAGGAGGAAGCCCTCAAAGACCCACGTATGAGCTACGTAGCCGAGCTCGACGAGGAGCGCTTTCAATCGATGGTCGCGGTCCCGCTCGTCGATCGGAACGGCGACGTGATCGGCGTCGTCGTTCTGCACACCGAGGCGCCGCGCGAGTTCGGTCAGGACGTACTCGATCTGCTCGTACACGTGGCGTCGCTCGTCGCCGGGGCGATCGACAACGCGCGCCTCTACGACCGGACCCAGCGGCAGGTGGCCGCGCTGTCGGCTCTGAGCACGCTCAGCCATCAACTCGCCTCGCTGACGAACCGCGCTGAGCTCTACACCGCCGGCTGTGAGGGGATCCGGCGCCTCCTCGCCGCAGACCGTTGCAATCTCGCGATCCTCGACACCCACGGCGCGGCCGTGGAGGTGGCATCGGCGCCCGCCGATCCTGAGCCCGAACAGGAAGCGCTATTGCACTCCCCCGCGGACGGCAAACTCACCGCTCAGCTGTTGGAAGGCGAGCGGCCGATGGGCATCATCAGGGTCAGACGGCAGGCGCCGTTCGCCCATGACGACTCGAGGCTCCTGCAGACTGCGACCAACCAGCTCGCGCTGGCGCTGCGCACGGCCGCGCGGATCGAACGCCTCGCCACCGACAGCGTCGTCCGGCAGGTGTTCGACGCGCTGGAGCACGGCAATCCCACGATCGTGGCGGCTCGAGCCGCCGCCGCGGGCTGGGATCCGGACCGACCTCACGTTGCGGTCGTCGCCCTCCCTGCCACGTCGGTAGCGCCCGGATGGCAGGATCACCTCGCGGGCGAGGTTCGGGAGCGACTTCGTTTGATCTCGCACGTCGCGCTCACGGACATCGGGTTCAGCCAGGTTCGCGCACTGGTCGCACTCGCTGGTGCTCGTCCTTCGACCGTCGGCGCCGTCGACGTCCTGCGTGCCGAGCTGGCGACGATCGGCACCGAACTGAACGTGAGCTTTGGCATCAGCCACCCTCGCAGCACATCCGCCGGCGACGCGGCGATCCTCAGCGAGGCCGAGGACGCTGCCCGAGTTGCCGGCGCGCTCGCGCCCGGCGGCGGCGCCCAGGCCTACGACGAGCTCGGCGCGTATCGCTTCCTGGTTGAGCTGATCGGGTCAGACCCACCCGATGCTGCCCACGCGCAGGCGCTAACGACGCTCGCCGACTACGACCGACAGCGACGATCGGCCTTGATCGACACGCTTGACGCCTATCTCGAGGCTCGCGGGGCCTCACAGCTGACGGCCCGACGTCTCGTCATCCACCCCAACACGCTCCGCCAGCGCCTCGAACGGATCCAGCAGCTAAGCGGCCTCCGACTCGAGGAAGAGGACCTCCTGTCCCTTCAGCTGAGTCTGAAGGTCCATCGCCTTTGTTCGCCGCCTATCAACCCGAGACCGTAGAGACGGTATCTCGATCGTCAATTGTTCACACCATCAGCGAAAGCGGTTGCTCAAGCAGCGCTTTGACCTGTGACAGGAATCGAGCTGCGTCCACGCCGTAGAGGATGCGATGGTCGCAGCTCAAGGTCAGCGTCATCAGCTTCTCCTCGACGATCTCGTCGTCCCGCCTCGCCAGCGCCGGCCGGATACTGCCGATGCCCAGGATCGCCGATTGTGGAGGGTTGATGACCGGATAGATCGCGGTCATTCCGTACGTCCCTAGATTCGAGACCGTGAATGTCGCGCTCGCCAGCTCCGGTGGCGTGATCGCGCCCTCGCGCACACGAGACGCGAGTTCATCGATCTCGATTGAGATCGCCGCGATCGTCTTTTGGTCAGCGTCGAAAACCGTTGGTACGACAAGCGCGCGCTCGGCTGCGACCGCGATGCCGACATTGATCCGCGAGTGAAGCTCGAAGCCCCCGTCCGTGAACGACCCGTTGGCCAACGGATGGTCGCGAAGGGCGAGAGCCGCGGCCCTGACCACGAGACCGTTGTAGGACACCGACAGTCCGGTTGACTCCTTGATCTCAGATCGCAGCCGTGCCGCCCTGTCCATCGCGACATCGGTCTGCACCTGGAAGTGAGGGATTGTCGTCTTCGCCTCGATCATGCGCCGGGCGACCAGGGCCTGCAGACGCGATAGCTCCATGGTTTCCAGAGACCCTTTGTCGCCTGGTCCGGACGACGTCACCGACGAGGTCGTGGTAACGGGAGGGCCCGGATCGGAGACGGACCTCGGCATCGGCTGTGGGGCAGCCGCGATGCCCAGCCATCCAAGGACATCGGAGCGCGTGATGCGGCCCAGCGGCCCGGTTCCCGTGATCGCCGACAGATCCGCACCGTGCGCTTGTGCGACGCGCCGAGCCAATGGCGTGGCGCGCCAATTCTCCACGCTCGCTACCGCCTCCGATTCGACATTGGGGCTCACAAAAGCCGGCGCGGCCCGCGCTGCGATCTCCGCCTGTCCGTGTGCGGCCTCGCCGTTCGTCGATGCGGTGGGAGGGGTTGGCTCGCGGGGACTGACGGTGGCCGCGCTCCCGACATGGACTTCGGCGATGACGGTTCCGACGTCGACCGTCGTCCCTGCCGGCACGCATATCTCGAGGGTTCCTGAAACTTCTGCGGCGTACACGATCGTCGCCTTGTCGGTCTCGATCTCGAGCAGGTCCTCGCCTTCGGTCACGAGGTCAGCATCCTGCTTGAGCCAGGAGACGATCAGACCTCCCTCCATCGAGTCAGAAAGCTTCGGCATCTCGATGACCGTCACGGTGATACCTCCTCCAGCAGATCCACAGCAGCACTGACGATGGTCTCGGTGTCAACGCCGAAATGGCGGTACAGATCCTGGATGTCACCCGACTGACCGAAGTCGTCAACGCCCAGGCAGGTGATCGGTACCTGCTGAATCGAGCCCACGAAACTGAGGGTGTGTGGATGCCCGTCGAGAACGGTAACGATCGGCGCAGAGCGACTCGGCGGGAAGAGCTCATCGAGGATCGCGTCGGCCGCTGCACCCAGACCGCGGCGAGCCTGGAAGGCCCTGAAAATCAGGTCGGGCGAGGTGAGACATATCGCATCGACGCTCACGCCACCCCCGTCAAGTTGCAGAGCGGCGGCGATGACCTCGGGCATCAGCGCGCCGACACCCACCAGCACGATCTGCGGTCGTCGTTGCGCAGCGATAAGCCTGTACCCGCCACCTAGGACCTGGTCGCGTCGCCTTTCTCGGTCTGGGCCTGCGACCGGAAGCGCAGCGAGATCCTGGTTGATCGGCCGGGTGGTCAGTCGGAAGTAGGCCGACGAGCCGCCAGGCTTTCCGATCTGCCCCATCGCGTGGAGCAAAGCCCATTCGAGGTCCTGCCCGAAGGCCGGCTCCCAGGCAACGCACCGTGGTTGTTCGAGCCCGACCGATGGCGTGATGATCGATTGGTGAGCACCGCCCTCGGGCGCGAGCGTAACCCCCGACGGCGTGCCCACGAGGATCGATTGGCCGCCGGAGTAGATTCCGAACGACCACGGCTCAAGCGCCCTGTTGACGAACGGGTCATAGAGCGTGCCGATCGGGATCACGGGATGTCCATCGCGGGACCATGTCGTCCCGAGTTCACTGAGGAGGCCGACGAGGTTTTCCTCCGCGATCCCCAACTCGATGTGCCTGCCGAGCTCGGACTCACGCCAGCTCACCAGGGTGTCCGTGTCGTCGGCGAACCAGTCGACCCGCTTGTCGGGGTGCCAGACCCCGACCCGGTTGATCCATCCTCCGAGGTTGGTGGACGACGCCACATCAGGGCTCAAGGTCACCACGTGCGATGCGAAGTCCGGATGCGCATGTTCGAGCTCTACGAACAGCCGGCCAAATGCCTGTTGCGTTGATGCGAGACCCCCATGCTCGCGGTGCAGACTCATTGGTGGCGCAGGCGGTTCCTTCAGCGCTACCTCTGGGCGGCGAAGCCGCTGCCCTGCTTCTTCGCACGTTGCTGCGGCGGCCGTACCGCAGGCAAATCTCGCCCAGGGTTCGCCAACGTCCGCCCCGACTTGATCCGCAAGCGTTCCCATCTGCTCGCCGGAAAGCAGCGCGGAGTGATTGGCCGGGTGCCCTTGCGTAGCCAAGCGCCACGCCTTGATCGTGTAGGCGAAGATCACCGTGGGTCTCCCGCTCGTGCCGTCGGCTTCCGCAAAAGCAGCCAGAAGATCGGCAAGGTCGTGACCGCCGAGATCACGGATCGCGCGGAGCATCTCGTCGTCGTCCAGCTCCGCGATCAAGCGCGCGAGCTCACTTCGCCCACGACCCGACCCCGGGAGCCGTTGACGGAGCTCATCGGCGCCGGAGCGCAGCAGCCGCTGGTACTCCTCATTCGACATCGTGTCGATCCGACGCCGCAACGCCCCGCCTCCGGGACGGTCGAACAGCTCTCGGAGCAGGCGGCCGAATTTGAGGTCGATCGTGTGCCAACCGGCAGCCTGGAACATCTGGCCGATGCGACCCGCCGCGATGTCTGGGACCACGCGGTCCAGGGACTGACGGTTCAGATCGACGATCCAGAGGACCTCGGTCAGCCGTGGGACCATCGGATCGACCAACGTTTCCCAGATTGCGCCCTCGTCCAGCTCGGCATCCCCCAGCAGCGCGATGTGTCGCCCGCCTGCGGGAACGTCGAAGTGGTCAGCGATGTAGCGGTGTGCGATAGCGCTCCAGACTGAAGCGGTCGCGCCAATACCGACCGAACCTGTCGAGAAGTCGGCGGGCACCGGGTCCTTGAGTCGACTCGGATAGCTCTGGAGACCGCCGAACTCACGCAGGGTGGTCAGGTACCTGGCATCGAGCTGGCCGAGCAGGTACTCGATCGCGTGCAGGACAGGCGATGCGTGCGGTTTGACTGACACTCGGTCCTCCGCACGCAGGTGCGCGAACCACAGCGCGGTCATGATCGACACGACCGACGCTGACGAAGACTGATGCCCGCCGACCTTCAGCCCGGACTGCGTCTGCCTCACCTTGTTCGCGTGGTGGATGATCGACATCGCCAGCCATAGCACCCGGTCCTGGATAGCTTCGAGCGTGTCCAACGAAACGTCCTGTCCGACGGCTGTCATGGTTCCGCATCGTCGCGACGGGCAACCGCGGCGACAAGGGCGCCTGCCGTGATCACGGAGATATCGTTACGTTCTGAAAGCCCGGGCTCCTTTCACGTTAGGATTTGAACGTGCTGGGAACACCAATCGACGATACTAATCAGCGGATCCTTGACCTCTTGGCACAGGATTCGCGACGCTCGGCCAGCGAGATCGGCAGGATCGTCGGGCTTTCACCACCTGCGGCGAAGCGAAGGATTACCCGCCTCGAGGACGACGGCCTGATCGCGGGATATACGGCGCTGATCGACTACGAGCGGCTCGGAAAGCGGATCGAGGCGTTCATCGAGCTCCGGTTCGCTCCCGGCACCCAGGTGGACGATATCGACGCAGCGGTTGCGCACGTTCCGGAGGTCCTGGAAACCTTCACCCTCGCTGGCGATCCCGACTCTCTCGTGCGGGTGCGCGTAGCCGATCTCGATCAGCTGAAGCGCGTGGTCGATCAGATCAGGAGGGGCAGGCAAGGCGGCCCGAAGGTGACCGAGACCCGCACCAAGATCGTTCTCGGCCGCAGCGCCCCGTCAGCGGCCCGCTGAGCCGGCGCCGATCAGCCCGTCGCCGCGGCTGGGTCGTGGCGGGTGAACGATGTGTCCACCCACTCGATCAGACGATTTCGATCGTCAACCATGGCCAGCCGCGACCACTTATCGAGCGTGGTGCATGGGTGGGACACGCCCACGCCCAACAGATCGCCGACCCGCAGAAGCCCGCCTGGGTCGGCGATGTGCGCGTGCTGGTCGTTGAGCGCGGTGACCACTAATTGCTCGCGGACGGACACCGTCGCGCCTTCGCGGCGAAGGTGAAGAGGCCGCGGCATCCCCATGTCGACGCCGACATCACGCTTGCCGAAGCCGGCTATCGCGAGCCCGGGCTCGGGCGTCGAGTGCACGACGCTCCAAATCTCCAGCGCCGCGCGCAACGAGGTGCCCCCCACTCGGCCAAGCGGTGAGACGTTTTCGTAGAACCCGTCGTCGTGAACCACGTAGCAGCCCGACCGCAGGACGACGCGCGTCTCGGCCTGAGGGAGAGCACCAAAC
Source organism: uncultured Solirubrobacterales bacterium (assembly GCA_963805095.1). Taxonomy (GTDB): domain Bacteria; phylum Actinomycetota; class Thermoleophilia; order Solirubrobacterales; family Solirubrobacteraceae; genus Palsa-465. The sequence goes on along the minus strand of CAWDSW010000001.1, from coordinate 373,250 downwards.
GTCTCGACGACGCGGTCAAAGTAGGCGGAACCGCCCGCGGTCACGATCAGACGCTGGGTGGCTGCCAGCCCTGCTTCCCGTATGCCGGCCACCGCCCCCTCGGCGAGGCTGAGAAGCCCCGGGACGACGGTCCCCGCCTCAGCCGGCCCCACCAGTCCCTCAAAACAGGCGACCCCGTGGAGTTCCAGAGCGGGAGAGGCAGACACAGCCCGTGCGATGTCGAGCGCGAGGTCGACGGAGCGACAGCCGGTCCGGCCGCCGCGGTGCCCCACCTCGACCAGGACACGCAGCGCCGCCCCGGCGCCGGCCCGCGCACGAGCTGCTTCAGCGGCGTCGATACCAGCGCGAGAGTCGACCCAGAAGTAGATCTCGCAGTCGCCGTTATCGGCCTGGTCGACCACCCAGTCCAGCGCCATCCGGTCGACCACCTGATTGGCAATGACGATCCGGGGGCACTCCCAGGACCGCAGCCACCGCGCTTGGGTGACGTTGGCCACGGTCGCCGCCCACGCACCCGCCTCGCGCTGGGCGTCGAACATGACGCGGCACATGGTCGTCTTGATGTGAGGCGCATAGTCAGCCCCGACACTGCGGCAATACGACTCAAACGCGGCGACATTGTGCTCGAGCGCTCGCCGGCGCACCACCGCGACCGGTAGCACTTCCATGTCCATCACGGATTCGCGCTCAAGATCCGACATCGGCGGCCTCCAGCTGGCTGATCGACGCTGCACCATGCGGCAGCACGCTGACGTCGAGCAGGCCGGCGTCTACACGCTGCGTGCCCGGCTCATCGATCCGTGCCCATCGCGGCCACCACCCGCCTGCGACGATCAACCGCAGCTTGGCGCCGGCGGGCACCTCAATGCAGATGTCGCCAAGACCGATCACGATCTCCCGCTCGGTGACCGGCCGCCGCACGGCGCCTTCGCAGAGGTTCGCGAACGCGCCATCCGTGCCCTCAAGGCACAGGATGGCGATCCAATCGCGCTCTGAGCCCCCTGTCGCGGCTACCGATAGTCGGACCGAGACGGGGCCTGCGAGAAGCGTCGCCGTGTCATCGGCCATCGCGAAGGACAGCACCACAACATCGTTGCGAGCCGCGAGGGCGCGCTGATCACGTACGCCCCATCCATGGCCGGGCGCGCCCACGAGCAACCCGCGACCACCGCTCGCCTGTGGCAGGTCGTCGACGTCGACCGAGAACTCGCCGCCACCCGAGAGCTCCAGCGCTCGCCGCGCGCACCCGGAGGGAGGCCACTGCCCGGCATTGAGCCACCCGCGGCGGCCGAGCACGTACGCGAGGACCCGGGGTCCAGGCGGCTCGCGCTCGTCGAGCACGGCAGCGAGGAAGGCCAGCAGTCGTTTCACCATCACGGTGCCGTCGCCCGACGCGCCGAGATCTGCGTCGCCGACCAGATGCGAGAACAGTCCGTCATGACCCCACGGACCGATCACCAGGCGGCTATCTGCGTTGGTGTCACGCGTGAATGATCGGAGCGCCCCGGCGATGAAGACGTCGTACCAGCCAGCCACGACGAACGCCGGCACGTCCACATCATCATGTCGGGGTGTCCGGTCGCTCCAATACCCCGACGCAGCATTCTCGGCGAACCACGGCACCGACCACGGTGCGATCCCGGCCAGCCTCGTCGGGTCCCCCGCAGCGAGGGCGAGATCCTCGGACCACTGCGCAGCCGCCGGTACAAGGGAGGCGGCGATCCACGTGGAAAGGAACCCGTGTTCACGGTGCCCACCGTTGAACGACCAGCCCTCGGCGGTGTTGTCCGCGGCCAATATCGGCGCGATTGCGGCCAGGGCCGGCGGGCGCTCCGCGGCGGCGAACCACTGCACAGCGCCGCAGTAGGACGCGCCAAGCATGGCCACGCGACCGTCGCACCACGGCTGCTCGGCGATCCACCCGATTGCAGCGGCACCGTCGGGCCCTTCGTTGATGAACGGCTCGAAGGCCCCGCTCGAGGCTCCGGTCCCGCGAACATCGTGGATCACCAGGCAGTAGCCAGCTCTGACGATCTCCCTCACGTCCAAGAGTGGGGGCACAACCTGGAGCTCCTTCGGGTACGGCGTGCGCATCAACAGCGCGGGGCGAGGCCGTTCGTCCGGCCCCAGCCACACCTCCGCGGACGTCGCCGTGCCGTCGCGCAGCGGGATTACCAGGTCTGACAGGAGACGAAGCGCTAGGGCGGTCATGCTAGCCAGCGCATCTTATTGGGCAGGACCTCGTCTTACACTATGGGACAGATGATCGAACTGGTCGTGCCTCATCATCTCGCCCGCGACTACGGCCCTCGGATCGAGGCGGCAGCGAAGGGCAGGGTACGACTGATGCCGGTCTCGGGCGGCAGTCCCGATGACCCCGACATCTCGCTGGCGGAGGCCGTCGTCTCCGGCGACTTCGATGGGCCGTGGTCGTTCGCTGAGTTGCTCTCCCACATGCCCAACCTCCACTGGGTTCACAGCCTGTCGGCCGGCCTGGATGCATTCGTCTCCCCTGAGCTCCAGGCACGCGGCTGCACCCTTACGAACAGCAGGGGCATTTACGCCCCCGCGATGGCGGAGTACGCGGTCGCTGGGATGGTGATGCTCGCCCGGGGGATGCCGCGATATCTCGAGGATCAACGGGGGCACGTCTGGCGGCCGCCCTTCATGGCGTCAGGTCCCGAGCTCTACGGAAACCGGGTATCGATCGTGGGCTACGGCGAGGTTGGGCGGCATATCGCAAGGATCTGCCGCGCAATGGGCATGGAGGTCTGGGCCAGCCGCCGGTCAGCCGGACTGCCGAACGGCGAGCCCATCGATCGCCTCCTCTCCGCCGACGCGGTCGACGAACTGCTCGACGGGGCGACCTTCCTTGTCATCTGTGCGCCATTGACCGCAGCAACACGCGGGCTGATCGGCGCTGCCGAGCTCCGGCGGCTCGCCCCGGGCGCGGTCGTCGTCAATGTCGCCCGCGGCGGAATCGTCGACGAGTCAGCCCTCGTGGAGGCGTTGACGGATGGCCACCTGGCGGGCGCGATGGTCGACGTCACCGAGACGGAACCGACACCGCCTGAGAGCCCGGTGTGGGACGCGCCCAACCTGTGGCTCACGCCCCACATCTCGGGCAACACGCTTGCCTGCTGGGAACGCAGCATCGACCTGCTCTGCGCGAATCTGGCCGAGTACGCTGCCGGCCGGCCGCAGCACATGTCCAACCCGGTCGACATCTCCGCACATCTGTAGGCGGCAGGCCTCACGAGCGCCTTGACACCCGCTCAAGGCCTTGCCTATCATCTCGTAACGCGGAACTATGTCTCTTTCAGCGGAACTGGGGGCACTGACACAGCGCTGCGTGCATCGGACCGTCGCAACATCGAGGAGAAACAAATGACGCAGCGTGGATCAGAACCGGTAAGCACCGGCTCGGAGGACGGGCTCTCCCGACGCGGATTCCTCACGCGGGGAGCTGGCACGGTTGGCGCAATCGCGCTCGGCGGTGCGTTGGGCGGCGGACTCGCCGCCCCACTGGACGCGCTGGCCGCCCATCAGCGAGGCAAGCGCGGTGGGACGATCAAGCTCGCAATCTCCGACATCAACCCCGACGACTCGTTTGACCCGCAGAAGAACTCATCGACGATGGGCCTCCTCAGTGCCGGTCTGATGTACGACTCGCTGGTCCAGATGGACCAGTTCTGGAACATCACACCGATGCTCGCCTCCGACTGGTCAGTCTCAAAGGACGCGAAAACGTACACGTTCAAGCTCCGCAAGGGAGTCGAGTTTCACAACGGCAAGCCGCTGCAGGCCGCGGACGTCAAGTACACGATCGTCCGGATGCTCAAGGGCGGCGCCACGCTACACGGCGCGGAGATCTTCGGTCCGGTGCTGAAGGAGAGCGGAATCTCCACTCCCGATCCCCACACCGTACGCTTCAACCTCTACTCGCCCGACGGCTTCTTCCTGGTCAAGCTCGGTTTCTGGTACGGGAAGATCATCCAGCGTGGCGCCGATTTCAGCAAGGCGGATGCCGGGACGGGACCGTTCAAGGGTGTCAGCTACAAGGGCGGTCAGGGCTTCCAGGTTGTCCGCAATGACAACTACTGGATGAACGGTCGGCCCTACCTCGACGGCATCACCGGCGTCGCGGTGACCGACGTCGCCTCCAAGGTCGAGTCGGTGATCACCGGCGACATCGACTTCTCCGATCCCGGCGATTTCAGCACGATCAAGAACCTGCAGGCCGCGCACAACGCGAGTTACCTGCTCGACGAGTTTGGCTTCCCATATGTCATGGGAATCAACAGCACCGTCAAGCCCTACAGCGATCCGAACGTGCGCCAGGCGATGAAGATGCTGATCAACCGCAAGGAGTACGTGGAGCTCGTCGCGGAGGGTTGGGGCACGCCGACCCCGGATTACTTCATCAACCCGAAGGATCCATTCTTTCCCCCAGGCCTCAAGCCGCCCGCGTATGACCCCGAGCAGGCGAAGTCGCTGCTCAAGAAGGCCGGCTACTCGAGCGGGTTCAAGGACACGGCCTGGACGGCACCGTTCCCCGGCATGCCCCAGATGGCCACGGTGTTCAAAGCATCGATGGCGCAGGGCGGCATCGACATCTCGGTCGAGAACGTCCCGATCCCGCAGTGGGAGACAAAGCTCTTCAAGGCCAACATCGTCGCCAACTACTGGGGTCGTCAGCACATCTCGACGATGGCGCCCTACATGGCACAGACGGGCGGACAGTGGAACGAGGACCGTCTGAGCGACCCGACGATCAACAAGTGGATCACGGAAGCCCGCTCGACGACGAACCCCAAGAAGCAAAAGGAAATCTACTGGGAGTTGGGCCGCCGATACGCCCATGAGACGGCCTGCATCTGGCCCTTCGCGTCGAAGAACCTCTGGCCGCACAAGAAGCGGCTGCAGGGGATGGTCCTGTCGCCGACGTCGCTGGTCGACTTCAGGCAGGCATCGCTCGCGTAGCGTCGTTGCCTTCACGCCGCGCATTCCTGTGGGCCGGGCGCCGCGCGGGCGCCCGGCTCGCAATCGCGTTAGGCACGCTGCTGTTGATCTCCGTGATCACGTTCGCGGCGACCAACGCGGTCCCGGCGAATCCGGCATTAGCCGCGCTCGGAAAGGGCGCATCGGCAGCCCAGGTCGCGCAATACAGCAAACAGGAAGGGCTCGACCGGCCGCTGATTCCGCGATATTTCACCTGGCTGGGGAACTACGTTCGCGGTGACTGGGGGACGTCGGTCCTTGCCAACCGGACCAGCGTCACCAGTGAGGTGATCCCGCGGCTGCTGCGAACGCTCGTGCTCGGCAGCATCGCGATGATCCTCTCAATCGCTTTGGCGTTCTGGATAGGCGTCTCGACGGGACGACGAAGTGGGAGCCTCAGCGATCTCGGGACCTCGCTGGTGACGCTGATCTTCAACTCGTTGCCGGAATTCGTCACCGCGATCGCCGTGCTGATCGTGTTCGGTGTCTGGATCGGGTGGTTCCCGATCGAATCCGGGAGTGGGATCCTGTTCGGCCATGGGTGGGACGAGGTCAAGTCCTACGCGATGCCGGTGATCACCCTCACCTTGGTCCTGACGCCCTATCTGGCGCGCATGGTACGCACGAACGTTCGCGAGATCCTCCAGCAACCGATGGTCCAAGGCGCGGTGCTGCGCGGGCTGTCCAGACGACAGATTCTCTGGCGACACGTCGTCCCCAACTCAGCCATCCCGGTCGTGACCGTGATCGCGCTGACGATGGCCGACATTCTGGCGGGCGTGGTCGCGGTGGAGACTGTTTTCGCGTTCCCGGGGATCGGCAACCTGTTCGTCACCTCCGTACTGAATAAGGATCTCCCCGTCGTTCAGGCCGTTGCGCTGGTTGTGGGTGCCGGGTTCGTCCTGCTGAACCTCACCGCCGATCTGATGCTGGTGGTTCTGGATCCTCGGCTGAGGGATAGACAGGCATGACCGTCGGCGACCTCGCCGAGCTCGAGATGGGGGTTCCGGACGGCGCTCCTCCGTCGCGCTCAGGTGCCGTGCTCCGCGCGATCTGGACTCCGGTCGAGGGCAAGATCGGCGTCTGCATCCTGATCGTCTTCCTGTTCATCGTCGCCTTCGGCCCGCTCCTCGCGCCCCATGGCGTCAACCAGATAGCCGTCTCCCTGCCTAACCAGGGACCGTCATCCCATCTCTGGCTCGGGACCGACGAACTTGGTCGGGATGTCTTCAGCCGGTTCCTGATCGGCGGGCGGTCGATCATCGTCATCCCGGTGGTTGCCACCATCCTGGCGTTCCTGGTCGGGGGTAGCGCGGGAATGGTGGCGGGCTACCGTGGCGGGCGGATCGGCGACGTGATCGGCCGGATCATCGACGTGCTGATCTCGCTTCCCTACCTGCTCGTGGTGCTCGTGGTCGTGAGCGTCTTGGAGCCGACGCCACCGGTCCTGATCCTCGCTGTCGCGCTTGTGTTCGCCCCTCGGATCGCGCGCGTGCTGCGCGGTGCGACGGCCGCGATCTCGGTGCGCGAGTACGTCCAGGCGGCACAGGCGCGCGGGGAGAGCACAGCCGCAATCGTCGTCTACGAACTCTTCCCGAACATCCTCCCAACGGCCATGGTCGAGTTCGCAGCACGGCTGACCTACGCCATCATCTTTGTCGCCACCCTCAACTACCTGGGGCTTGGCCTCCAGCCGCCTTCGTCGAATTGGGCTGTCATGGTCGCGGACTCGCAGCAAACCATCATTTCCCAGCCGATTCAGACGATCGTGCCGGCCCTGGCGATCGGCGCGGTGTCCCTCGGCGTGAGCCTCATAGCCGACGCGATCACGCAGAGCTCGGGACGCACGCGAAGGGACAACGTCCTGTGAGCGCGACGGTCTTCGAGGTCTCCGGACTCGGAGTCGCGTACCGCCGGCACCGTCAGCCTGACGCGATCGTTGTCCGGGACTTCGCAGTGCGGCTCTCGCCCGGGCGGATTCACGGGCTTGCCGGCGAGTCCGGATGCGGCAAATCGACAGCGGCTCTGGCAAGCATCGGGTTCCCCGCTCCCGCGAGCGTCCGCCTCGGTGGCACGGCGATGTTCCGAGACCGCGATCTGTTCACCCTGACGCGGTCGCAGCTGCGAAGGCTCTGGGGCAATGACATCGCCTACGTGGGCCAGGACGCCTCGCAGATCCTCGACCCCTTGCGAAAGATCGAGCACGCTCTTGCCGAGCCGCTGCGGTTGCACACCGATCTCGACCGCGAGGCCGTCCGAGCAAGATCACTCGAGCTGCTGACCGACGTCGGGATCCCGTTTCCCGAAGCCGCCATGCGCCGGTACCCGCATCAGTTCTCGGGCGGCCAGCAACAGCGCATCGCGATCGCCGTGGCGATGGCATGTCGGCCCTCGGTCCTCGTTCTCGACGAGCCGACAACCGGTCTCGACGTCACCACTCAGGCCCAGATCGTGGACCTGATCCGCCATCTGGTCGACGAGACCGGCGCCGCCGCAATCATGATCAGCCACGATCTCGCCCTGCTCGGGCACGTGGCGGACAGGATCTCGATCATGTACGCCGGTGAGATCGTCGAGGAGGGCCCGGCGGATGCTGTTCACACCGACCCACGGCACCCCTACTCCGCCGCGTTGTTGGATGCCGCGCCCGATGTCGACCAGTCCGACCTTGTCGTCGGCATTCCCGGAGTCCCTCCCCCATCGGTCGTCGACGGACGGTGCGCCTTCGCCCCGCGGTGCCGATTCCGTGAAGCGGTGTGCACAACGGCACATCCCCAACTCGAACCGGTCGCCGATTTGCGACTGGTGCGCTGCCTCCGAGCCTCAGCGCTCGGTGCGATCGCTTCCGATCGGCGCCCCGCGGAACGACACGACGAAGAGATGTTGGTGGCCAATCCGCTGCTCGAGGTGGACGACCTCGTCTGCTCCTACGGCCCCCACGCGATTGTCGTGCACGGTGTCTCGCTGAGTGTGGCGCGCGGTGAGACGCTCGGGATTGTCGGAGAGTCGGGCTCAGGGAAGTCGACGATGCTGAGGACGATCGCCGGACTGCACGTCGCCGACTCGGGGAAGATCCGCTTCGCGGGCCAGGAGCTGGCAGGCCACGCGCGCGATCGCACCCGGGATGTGCGTCGAGCGATGCAGATCGTCTTCCAGAACCCCGATTCGAGCCTGAACCCGCGGCACTCGGTGCAGAGGCTCATAGAACGACCGCTGAAATTGTTCCGCCCCGATCTCGACCGGCGTGGTCGCGGGCGCGAAGCAAGCTCGCTGCTGGCGTCGGTGCGCCTCGAGGATTCGGTCCTGGACCGCTATCCGAGCGAGCTCTCCGGCGGTCAGCAGCAGCGCGTCGCGCTTGCCCGGGCCTTCGCCGCCGAGCCCGACCTGATCCTCTGCGACGAGGTGGTGTCCGCGCTCGACGTCTCCGTGCAGGCCGTAGTACTGGATCTGCTGGCGGAGCTGAGCAGAGCCCACGGCACCTCGCTCGTGTTCGTCACCCACGACCTGGCGGTCGTGCGTTCGATCGCCGATCGCATCTGCGTGATGCGTGACGGCCTGGTTCGGGAGACTGGCCCGACGGACCAGATCTTCTCCGTGCCGTCCGACGACTACACGGTCGAGCTTCTCACGGCGGTGCCACGGCCGGCGCGTCGCAGTGCCCGCCCCGGCAGCGCGCCCGTATGGTCGGAGTCATCGACGACGACGACTCCATTGACCAACACGTAGGGGATCCCTTCGGGCGTTCTGCACGGATCCTCGTACGTTGCGGTGTCCTGCACGCCGTCAGGGTCGAAGCAGACCACATCCGCCGCCATGCCGGGCCGCAGCAGACCGCGGTCAGGCAGGCCCAGCCGCTGCGCCGGTAACGAGGTCATCTTCCGAACTGCCTGCTCCAGGCTGAGGATGCCGAGCTCGCGAACGTACCGCGCCAGGTAGCGCGGGAACGTTCCGTATCCACGCGGATGCGGACGATCACCGACCAGGACGCCGTCGCTGCCGACCATGTGCGCAGGGTGGGTCATGATCTCCTGCACGTTCTCCTCGTTGCCGATCAGGAGCAGAGTCGTGGTGCCGAGCTCCTCGTCGAGCACGGCGTCGCAGAAGAACTCGAACGGCGTGATGCCACGGTCCGCGGCGAGCTCGGTCACGGATTGCCCAAGCCAAGCCCTGTTGCGCTCGTGACGTACGCCACTCACCACAAGCAGGCTCCAATCCATCGGGACATCATGGAACCCGTCGGATCCACGCTCTTCGATGTCATCCCGGAGCCGCTCGCGGAGCTCGGGTTGCGCCACCCGAGCCAGCGTCGCCTCGGGCCCGCCGGCCTGCGCCCACCCGGGCAGGACGGCATGAAGATAAGTCGAGCCGGCCAGGTAGGGATACGTGTCCATCGTGACGTCGATGCCCTCGGCGCGTGCCTCGTCGATCAGCGCCAGCAGTTCGTGGGCCCTGCCCCTGTTGAGCTCGAAGCCGAGGTGCGCGTGAGCGAGGTGCAGTGGAACACCGGCCGCGCGGGCGATCTCAATCGAGTCGCTGTACGCCTGCACCGCACCGGCGCCGTAACTTCGGTGATGGGGGCAGTAGAAGCCACCGGTGCCGGACATCACTTCGAGGACAGCCACGATCTCGCTATCGGCCGCGAACATCCCGGGGGCGTAGGTGAGGCCTGCGGAGACGCCCACGGCACCGTCTGCCAGCCCCTGCGCGATGAGCACGCGCATGGTCTCGATCTCGTCGGAGGTCGCTGGGCGATCCTCCTGCCCCATCGCGAGCATTCGGACGGTTCCGTGCGGCACCAGGTAGGCCGCGTTGATCGCGACCCGGCCGTCAAACCGGTCGAGATACTCCGCGACCGTGCGCCAGTTCCAGTCGAAGCCCTCCGGATCGTCGTTCCAGCCGGCGAGCTGCCGCCGAAGCTGGTCGAGCGTCAGGTCGTCCGTCGGTGCGTAACTGAGCCCGTCCTGCCCGAGGACGTCTAGCGTTACGCCCTGCATCACCTTTGCCTCGTGTCGGGGATGCACGAGCATCTGGATGTCCGAATGCGTGTGCACGTCGATGAAGCCCGGTGAGACGACCAGCCCCGACGCGTCGATGCGCCGGGTCGCCTGCTCGCCGCCGAGCGGTCCGATCGCGGCGACTCGGTCGCCAACGATGCCGACGTCGGCCTCGAACCAGGGGTTCCCCGCGCCGTCGACCACGCGGCCGCCGTGGATCAAGACGTCGAACATCACCCGCGCCGGTTCGCCGCGTGGTAGGCGACCAGTCCCGGCTCGTAGAACTCGTCCACGGGCGCGCCGACGACCAGCCAGCGGCACTCGACCCCAGAGTCGTTGAAGAACGAGCGCCAATGCGGTGCGCCGACGATCACGGCGTCGCCTTCGGAAACCTCCAGCTCGTCGTCATCGACCCGCATCCGGCAGGTCCCGCTCAGCAGGTAGGCGATCTCATCGGCCTCGGCGTGGCGGTGGTGCTGACCTGAGGTCCCGGGCTCCATCCGGTTGACGACGAAAGACATCCGCTCCGCGCCTATGACCCCGTCGTAGTCGCGTGACACATACGGGTCCCAGCTCGGCCACGGATGCACGTAACCGTCCGGTGCTGGGATCTTCTCGTTGTCTGTCAAATCAGCCCACCCAGCCTTTCTTGCCTCGGTGTGCACCGGAGCTCTGCCGGAGAAAGGCGCGACCATCGTGATCACACGGCAACCGCTCGGGTCTGTTGCTTCGATCGTGCAGGCCTCGCCGGGAGGGACGATCACGGCGTCGAGCACGCCTGCGTCGAAGCCGGCGATACTCGCGCCGCCCTCAACGACCATGTGGGCCTGCTCCTGATCGCCGAGCGGAGCGAATTCGAATGCCTCTCCCGCTCCCAAACGCGTCTCGGCGAATTCCATGAAGCGCGACCCAAGTGCCGCGAGCATGCGATGCGGGCCACCGTTCGGTTCGGCGGCCCAGCTCGAGATTACGAATCCGTCAGGCATGCGCGTTGTCCCCTTTCGGATGGATGTCCGGTGCAGCTCGGCGCCGCACCAATCGGTAGCGAGCAGCGCGTATGTCCGCGCCGCCGTCAGCAGCTGGTCGACGGCAACGTGCTCGTCGATGGAATGCGCGTCACGCAGGTCGCCGGGGCCGTAGCCGATGGCGGGGATCCCTGCGGCGACGAGAAATGCGGCGTCGTGCACGGCGGCAAAGCCGTGCACGGTCGCGGAGCTGCCGGTCGCGCGCTCGTGGGCGGCAACGGCCGCCGCGACGATCGGATGTGAGGGCTCGACAGACGCCGCCGGCCAGTGGCTCTTCCACTCGATGCGAGGAGGATGCTCGCGCAGCCAGGCATCGCCGTGCGCAGCCTCCGCGACGCAGGCTTCGATCTCCTCGCGTACAGCGTCGGCCGACTCGTCGGGCGCGAACCACGTGACGTATTCGATGCGCGCCGCGTCCGAGATCGCAAACGGTACGAGCCCACTTGTCGGCGCGCCGACGAAGACACCCGGATGGATCGCGAAGTGGCCGGGCCGAAACAGGGGATGACGCTTCGTCTCGCCCCACGACTTCTCTAGCTCGCGGAGCGCCTCGTAGATCAGCGCTGCCTTGTCGATCGCATTGACGCCGACCGCGCTGCCATAGCCGCCGGGGTGAATCGTCTCGCCGCGCATCGACGTGTGCGTCGTGCGGCCGATCACCGAGACCTCGAACCACATGTTTCCCGCCGTCGCCGGAACCACTGCCAACGTCTCGGGCGGTGCGGAGGGTTCGGATACGACGGCGGCGTCGGCGCCGATAGCCGCGCTTGATGCAGGCGGTGGTCCCGAGCTCGTGCTCCATCATCTCCTCACCGACAACGGCCTCGAGGATGAGATCGCCGCGCAGCCGGATGTCCGAGCGGCGCAGTGCGATCGCTGCGAAGGCTTGGGAGACGATGCCGCCCTTCATGTCCGCCGAACCGCGGCCCCAGAGGTTGCCGTCCGCCACCTGCCCGCTCCACGGATCGCCCCCGGTCCAGTCCGCGGATGGACCGGGAGGCACCACGTCGACATGACCGTTGAAGATCAGGGATTGCCCGCCGCCGGTGCCGCGCAGGACGCCGACCGCGTTCTCGCGACCGGGCCGCACGCCGAATACGTCGATGTCACATCCCGCCGTGCGATAGAGCTCGGCGACCGTACGGCTGACCGCCCCCTCCCCACCTACATGGTCCTCGTAGCGTTCCCCGGGGTAGTTGGGGGTGACGCTCGGGATGCGCACAACACGGGTTACGGCGTCGAGCAGCTCGTCTCGCAGTTCTTCGAGGCACTCGAACAGCCGGTCGGCCACTACGACCCCTTGGCCGCGGGGACTATCTCCCGGGCGTGAACGTCCTCGAGCGTCTCGCGCCGCTTGACGACCGTGACGTCTTCGCCGTCGACGAGCAGCACCGGCGGCCGCGGGAAGCCGTTGAACTGCGTCGACTGCGTCTCGCAGTACGCGCCCTGGTTCAGAACGGCCAGGACATCGCCAGGGCCGATCTCCGGCAGTGCGATGTCTTCGGCGATCGAGTCGTAAACGCAGGTCTGCCCGACGAGCTCGACCGGGACGTCGTCGACGGGCATGGCGTTGGGTCGGTCGACCGGGACGACGGGATGCCCGACCCGCATCATCCCGCGTGACACGAACATCATCATCGACGCGTCCGCGGACACGTAGCGTCGCCGTCGCGGAACCGTGACGTCCTTCACTTCGCTGATCTGCGTCAGCAGCAGCACCGCGTCACTGACGAGACCGCCACCGGACTCGAACTGGACGAGCGGTGGCTCAGTTGACCTCGAGCCGTGTCTCGATCTCGGAGAAGATCGCGGTCGCGTAGTCCTCCGAGGCCGGAAGCGAGTGCACGCCGAGATCCGCTCCCGCTCCTGGAGTCGAGAGCAGCATCGCCTCGGTCGCGCGAAATCCACCGCCGAGGTCGAGCCGGTCGACCTCGACGCCGAGGTCGCGACGGATCGTGTTGGCGAACTCGCAGACCTCGCGCGTGGATTCGCGATGGTGCATGACCTCGCGCTCGGGCGTGTAATCGCCCATGTAGCCGGAGAACCCAACGTGGTGCGAGAGGCCGACGAGATCGAGATGGTCGGCTGCGTGGATCGCCTCGACGGTCTCGCATCGCCAGCACCGGTCACGACATTGTTTCCGAACTTCCCCTCCCCCACGCGCAGCGTGGACTCGAAGCTGGGGTCCTGTTCGAGCAGGCGGCGGTAGGACAGCTGGATCCGGACGCAACACGTGACCCGGGTTCCGAGCTCGGCGGCGACGCGCTCCAGCCGCAGCGCCTCGTCGAGCGAGTCGACGTTGACCTGCCGAACACCAAGTCCCGCCGCGTGTCGCAAGCGCGGCTTCGCTCTTGCCGTTGCCGTTGAGGATGATGTCCTCGGCGGGCACGCCGGCCAAGAGCGCCAGGCGGAACTCGTGCTCGGCGCTGCAGTCGACCTTGGCGCCGCGATCGTGCAGTACCCGGATTACCGCGAGCGTGTTGTGTGCCTTGATCGAGAAGGCGACCTCGCAGCGCGCGTAACGAGCGCGGAACGCCCCGAGAAGGTCGGTCGAGATTCCGCTCCAGAGTCGCCTTTGACACCACCCAAGCCGGCGTGCCGTACGTCGCGAACGAGCGCCGCGAGGTCGCACCCCTCCAGATCGCAGCACACCTTGGCTGAGGACACGGCCAGCGCCTGCGGGCCAGGTGGGGTCGGCCGGCCTCACCACCATCGAGCCGGGCAGGAGGCCGTCATGATCTCAGGCTCGCCCTCGGTGACCAGCACGGTCTCCTCGTAGCGCATCGTCCCGGCGCCGGGACGGCTCACGTGCTGCTCCACCGCGATCGTCATCCCGGGCTCCAGCACGATCTCCGAGGTCGGCGTCAGCCACGGCAGTTCCCAGCCGAGCCCGATGCCGTGTCCGATCGACTCGAGCACGTCGGTCGACAGGCTCGACCCCGTCGCCCGGGTCTCCTCGTGGTCGAGCCCGTGCTCGCGAGGTAGCTTCGCCCGGCCGCGTACATGTCCGACGGCGAGATTGCCCGGTCGACGCCGCGGCGCAGGCCGCGTGGATGCAGCCGATGCCGCCCTCGAGGATCTGCGCTCTGCGCGTCTCGGTCGGCTCGCCGCCGACGACGATCGAGCGGACGAAGTCGTAGTAGTAGCCGTCGACGACGCCGTAGATGTCGGGATGGACGATGTCGCCGTCCTCGTACGGCCGCGCCAGTTCCAGCTGGGCAGGCGCGACCACCACAGGTGGCCATCTTCCGGGCCCGGAGGCCATCGCAATCTCGTAGGGCTGCGCCCCGAGGCGGCAGGCGAGCGCGTACCCGGCGGCGACGAGATCGGCGTCGGTGCGTCCCGTCGGCGACCTCGGCGAACATCGCGCTCATCAGCTCGCCGCTGATCCGAGAGGACTGGCGCATCATCTCGATCTCGGCGTGGCTCTTGATCATCCGGCGCCGCATCGCGATCTCGTCGGCGCGCTCCAGTGCCGTCCGCGGTAGGCCGGCTGAGACGGCTCGCAAGGCAGCGACCGTCATGCGCTCCTCGTCGAGCAGTCCGATGCGTCCGCCGGCGAGCCCCGCGTCCCGAGCTGCCTCGACAACCCCGGCGTAGACGTTGCGCCGGACGATGCACACGGTCGCACTCGACCAGGTCCGTCCGCCAGTCCGGCTGGTCGACGACCAGCATGGCCTCACCGTCGACCGGCAGGACGACCGCGGCGTGGCCGAAGCCCGGTCCAGAGCGGGACTCCGTCGGGCAACACGCAGCACGGCTGGTAGTGGTTGGTGAGGTAGAAGACGTTCGCGAATCGGTCGAGCGTCGAGCCACCCATCGACCAGGCGATCAGCCCGTCGAAACCCGCCGCGCGCGCATCAGCCCGCAGCGTGGCCCGACGCTCCGCGTACTCGCCCCGCGGGATCTCGTGACGCGCCCACCCGCCGACGGCCGGAGGCTCCGGAGCTGGGGCCTCCGCCTCCTCCGCTGGAACACCCTCCCCCCGTATTATCTCGTTAGATGAAACCGTGTTCCAGATATGGCAACGGTATCAGCGGCAACTCGATAGCGTCAAGCCACCGAAACAGGTGTTCGCTGGTCGGTGGAAGTGGGGCTCTCGACGAGGCTTGTGAGCGTCTCGAGGCGCGACGCAATCCCGGTCAGTCGGTTGCCGATCTCCTCGGCGCGCTCCGCAGTGAACCGATCGGTCGGAAGGATCACGCTGACGGCCGCCACGGGTGCGCCGTGAGGATCGCAAATGGCCTCTGCGACACCGCTGACACCCGGCCAGAAGCGACTGCTCTCCTCGACGCAGTAACCCACCCGCTCCGCCTCCGCGACCTCGCCGAGGACCCAGTCACGGGTCTCGGTGGGCAGTTGATGCCAGCGTTCGTCACTGAGTCGCCGGTCGCGCTCCTCAACGGACAATCTGGACAGTATGGCTCGGCCCGAAGCCCCCGCCCAGATCGGCGTAACCCCGCCGAGACGGGCGTTCATCCCGACCGCGTCCGGACTTTCGAACCGCTCCAGGTAGATGAGGTCGCTGCCGTTGGGTACCGAGAAGGCGCTGGCGGAGTGGTAGCTCCCGCTGAGCTCGCGCAGGTAGGGAACCGCCTCGCGGCGGAGGTCGAGCGCGCCAAGCCGGACGGTGGCCAGCCACACGACGCGCGGGCCGAGGCGCCAGCGCGTCCCGACCCGCTCCACCAGGTCGACCTCCTCGAGGCTGGACAGGAGCCGGTGTGCCGAACTCTTGGTCAGTTCGGCCGCCGTGGCGCACTCCATCAGGGTGAGCTCTGGTTGTTCGGGCGTGAACACGCCAAGCATGCGCGCAACGCGGTCGACGACTTGGATCATTGCGACGAGCTCCTCTCTCGCTATCGGCTCGCTGAGTCAGACAGGGTCGGCTGTTGGATTCCGCCCTGGAACATGGTTTCACTCAATGATACGAACCGCTCCACCGTGTCACGGTCGCCTAGGCGGTCAGCCGATAGCGGCTCACTGTGAGCTCAGCCCGTACGAGCCTCCGGGCGACGCTCGAGGTACCCGGCATTCCAGTCCCGGTGATCGGCGCGTTCCTGGCCCGCCTGTCCATGGGGATGACCCCGTTGGGAACGGTACTCCTCGTGCGCGCCCATCACGGGTCGTATGCAGCGGCAGGCGCGTGCACCGCCAGCTTCGCCGCCGCCACCGCCATCGGCTCTCCCATCCGAGGCCGCCTCGTTGATCGCCGCGGCCACACCGGCGTTCTACTCGTCTGTGGGTTGCTGTACTCGACCGGCCTGGCGCTCATGGTGGTCGCAGCTGTGGCCGACGCCGGAACTCTCGCTCTAGCCGGGTCGCTTGCCCTGGCCGGGCTGACCTACCCACCCTTGTCCGCAGCGCTGCTGGGTCTGTGGACGACGGCGCTCGTGTACCCCGAAAGGATCCAGACCGCATATGCGTTTGACGCAGCGTGCGCCGAGGGCAGCTTCCTGATCGGAAACCTGCTCGTCGCGCTGATCGCAGCACAGGCGTCGGCCAACGCGGCAATCGTTGTAGCCGCCGGGCTCGGCCTGATCGGGACGCTGATGTTCGCGGGCTCCTGGCGGTCGCGCTCGTGGCATCCTGAGCCGGGACCGGTGACCCGTACCAGCGCTGTCCGGGCCCCCGGCGTGATGAGCGTGGTTCTCCATGCGGCGGCGGTCGGTGCCGGGATCGGAGCGCTCGAGATCGCCGTGCCGGCCTTCGCGGAGGCCCACGATGCGCTCGATCGGTCCGGACTCCTGCTCGCCGTCTACTCCCTCGGCAGCGTCGCCGGCGGTTTCTGGCTGGGGACACTCGCACCCGCCGTGGGGAACCGGCTCGTCCGCCGGTACCTCATGCTGCTCGTCGTCGCCGCGCTCGCCGCCGGGCTATTGCCCGCCGTCCACGGCCTGCCAGAGCTCCTGCCGGTCCTCGTACTGAACGGGTTCTTCCTGGCACCGATCATCGCGACGATGTACCTACTGCTCGAGCGGCTCGCACCCGTAGGGAATCGAACCGAGGCGTTTTCATGGTTGAACACCGCGGTTTTCAGTGGCGCGGCCGTCGGCTCGGCGGTGACCGGAGCTCTGACACAGGGCCACGGTCCGACCCGAGCGATGCTCATCGTGACCGGGGCGGCCGTTGTCGCTGCGACAGGTGCGATGGTCAGCCGCAATACGCTCAGAAAGGCAGCGGCTCGCGATTGAGCGCCCCGGCCCTGGTCACGTCCACCAGTGCGAGGGGCAGGCGGCGGTCATGATTTCCGGCTCGTCGTCGGTCACCAGAACCGTCTCCTCGTAGATCGCCGTGGTCCCGTCGGGCCCGCTGACGTAGCTCTCCACGGCGATGGTCATCCCCGGGCGCAGCACAGTCGTCTCCCCGGCGAACAGCAGCGGACGCTCGAAGCCCAGGCCGATCCCGTGCCCATAGAAGTTGATGGAGCCCACGTCGGTCCGCGCATCGGCCTCGGGATCACCGAACGCGTGCTTCTGTGTCCACGCGTCGGCGATTGTGTGTACCTCACCGGCACTTCGTCCCGGGCGCAGCGCGGCGCAGACGTGATGAACCTTTGCAATCACAGCTTCGAGCACCTCACGCTGGCCCTCGGTCGGCCGGCCGCCAACCACCATGCTGCGCTGGAAGTCGTAGAAATATCCGTCGACACAGCCCCACACGTCCGGATGGACGACATCCCCGGCGACGTACGGCCTGCGCGGGTCGAAGCAGGGGAGGCGATGGTGGTAGGCGTGCCCTGCGTCGGGCCCTGAGGACATCGCGAACTCCCAAGGTGTCGCGCCGCGTGCCGTTGCCTCGGCGAACCCAATCGTGGCGAGGTCACCGTCGGTGCGCCCGGGCTCGACCGCGGACAACATCGCGCGCATCACTGCGACGCTGACATCCTGAGCGTGGCGCATCAGCGCGATCTCCGCCGGGCTCTTGACGATGCGCAAGTCCTCGACGATCTCGTCGGCAGGCACCAGTTCGATGCCTGGAAAGCGCTCGCGCAACGAGAGGTACAGCGGCAGCGGCAGCAACTGAGCCCGCGACAGACCGATCCGGGCCGTCTCTAGGCCACGGCCGACGACCGTATCGGCCACCAGCGCATACAGGTCTCGGCCGTCGCGCACGTCGTCCGCTTGGACGAGGTCGCGACGCCAGTCAGGTGGCCCGACGAGCAGTACCGACGAAGCGTCGGACTCGACGATCATCGCACTGTGTCCGAAGCCGGTCCAGTGGGGCGGCCAGTCGGCGCCCCGTGGCTCGATCGGGTAGTGGTTGCTCAGGTAGAAGACGTCACCGAACGCGTCCAGAGTTGAGCCGCCGCTCGACCAGATCAGGACAGCGTCCATCCCACGGCCAGCAGCAGCCCGGGCGAGCCGCGCGCGACGCTCCGCGAACTCCTCGGCGGGGATCGACGCTGGGCCCGGGCCAACGGCCATCGACTGCCGCTCAGCTCTTACCGCGAGCGGGCAGGTAGTCGTCGCTGGCGGCCAGGAACTCGTCGATCGGGGCTGCGAACGTCGACCACCACACCGGCCGATCCGTGTGATTGTGGATCGAACGGTAGGACTCCGCCGGGACCCTGATCGTGTCGTGTGTCTGCAGCTCGACGACCTCGTCGTTGATCCGCATCTGGCAGCTGCCCTCCATCACCACGAAGACCTCCTCGGCAGTCTCATGCTTGTGATGCTCGCCGGACTGCCCCGGCTGGGCGCAGCTCATCGACATGGCGAGATGCTCACAGTCGACTGGCCCGCTGACTACGCGAGACACGTACGGCTCAAACGTGGGCCACGGGTGCACATACCCGGGAGGCGGTGGGACCTTCGCATTGTTGAGTTCATCCCAGCCGACCTTCGCGTATGCGCTCATTTATCGCATCTCCCATGTTGTCCCACAGAACGGAACTAAGTTCCACCGCGCGTGAATGTATCCGAGCAGCCTCGGACCGTCAAGCAATCATCGGCGACCGGCGAGGCGGCGTCGGGAAACCCTGACAGGGCCGGCCCACCTACCGCGCGCGAAACCGCCTCGGCCGCGCGGTCGTATCGCACACGACGTCGCCCGCCGCTTCCTGAGCGGCCAATATCCCCGCGACGCTGGGGGCGAGATCTGCGGCGCCACCGTCGGGCAACCCTCCGTAGCGTTCGTGCACGTACGCGCAGACCTCCAGGAGCGTCACAGCGCCATTCCCGACCGCATCCAGCGTGAGCTGTTCCATTCGGCGAACAGACTCCCGAGAGGCCTCGAGGAAGGCGCCGACCGCGTCGCCGAACAGGGGTTGCTCGTGGGCGAGCAGCAGCAGATCTGGTGCGAGGTTCTCGATCCGATCGATCGTCCCGAGATATACGCTCGGATCGACGAACTGAGGTCCGTACAGCAGCTCGCCATCGCATTTAGGGATTCCGCGGCCCATCACGGCGTCGCCCCCGATCAGAGTCCGTGACTCGGGCAACCAGACCCCCATGTGCCCGGCTGAATGGCCGGGTAGGTGGACGAGTCGGCAGTCGACTCCTCCAAGGCCCAGCTCGAAGTCGCCGGTCAGCCACCGCGACACGGTGAACGGCCCTCCGAGCCGGGCCGTGGCCCGGGCGCGCGCCGCGTCTGTCAAGGCGATTCCATCGGAGGCGGCGAATGCTTCATACCGTCCTTCGATCGTGCGTCGCGCCGACCCCAGCAGCGCTCGATCCGCCTCGTGCGCCGCGATCTCGATCTCGGGCCACGCCTCCCCCAGCCCGGCGGTTCCGCCGGTGTGATCGCTGTCCGGATGAGTCAACAACAGTGTGACCGTGCGCGGAGAGGCGACCGTCTGGACGAACGGCGCGAGCAAGCGGGCGGGCGTTTCAGGCAAGCCGGAATCGACGATGATCGCCCGATCGGTTCCGACGACCGCCGCCTGGCAGACGATCCGCGGCCCGTCGCTCGCCTCAAACCTGTACACGCCGAGCGCCACCTCGGCGGTCGACCACCACTGCCGTCCAGTAACCACCCTGCCCCCCTCGTGGCGTCCGCTCGGGACGCGGTATCCGCGCCCCGAGCGTTTGCGCCTATCTCTGCGCCTATTTCAGCGTGGCCGCCCACTTCTTCATCTGCTGCACCTGCTGTGGCTGCTGCTCCTGCCACTGCTTGATGCTGCGGGCGATCGCATCGGCAGTTGATTGCACGGAGCTACCACCAGAGAGAAGCGACTGCGTCGCAACACGGACGCCGTTGCTATCGACCTGCGGCGGCAGGTAGTTCTCCAGCCAGAATTGCTTCGGACCCGTGTCGAGCTTGAGCAGCTGCTTGGCGAGCGGATCCTTGACCGCCGAGGCGGGGAAGCGGCTGTCGGCCGGGAACACCCCGGTCGCCTTGTACCAGCTCATCTGGTTCGCCGGCGTGTGCAACCACACAAGGAACATCGCGGCCTCCTCCTTGTGCTGCGACCATGACGTGATCATCTCGTTCGACGACTGCGTCACGTCGTAGTCCTCGCCGAGCTTGCCATTCCCGGCAACGGGGTACTTGGCCACGCCGATGCTCCCCTTCTTAAGCACCTTCTCGGCCTGAGCGACCTGGCCGTCAGTGGCGAGCTCCATCGCTCCCTTGCCCTGAGCGAACTCGTTGAAGCCCTGCTGGGCCGGCAGGTTCGCGATGTCGTCGTTGAAGCACTTGTTGCTGTAGAGCTGGCCGAGCTGCGAGACCCAGGTCGCGTTTCCGGAGCCCGACCCCAGCGAGAGCTGGAGCACCTGCTTGACCGAGTTGAAGTCGCCGAGCGCGATCGTGCTCATGAACCACGACCCGACCGACTGCTCGTTGTCACCCATGATGAACGGCGTGATCCCGGCCTTCTTGAGCGCCGAGCAGTCCGAGAGCAACTGCGGGAACGTCTTGGGCGGTGAGTTCGGGTTCAGACCGGCCTTGTGGAACAGAGTCTTGTTCCAGACGAACGGAATCCCGAGCAGGTAGAGAGGTGCAGCCCAGACCTTGCCCTGGAAGGTGTTCTCGGAGGTGTTGAGCCAGTACTTCATGTCACTCTTGGGCACGTAGTTGCTGACGGGGACGGTCTGTCCTTCCCACGCGGGGGTCAGCGTCGGGAGCGTCGCCCACTGGGTGGCGAGATCGGGGCCGCTCTTCGACTGCGCGGCGGTTTCGAACGCTCCTTGAAGCGTAGAAGTCGCCTGGGGCACCAGCTGGATCGTCACCTTCGGGTGCAGCTTCTCGTAGGCCTTGATCCGGCCGGCCATCCAGGCGTTGGCACCGGGCGCATCGGACTCCGCCCAGAACCAGAACACGAGCTTGCCGCTGTATGCAGGGCCCCCGTTAGTTGCGGCAGAGCCGGTGCCAGCCCCGAAGGCTGCGACGGCTACTGCAGATGCCGTCACGGCAAGGATCGCCGCGACGATTTTCCTCGTTCGCATTGCACTTCCTCCATTTACTTGTGTTTCGGCTTATGCAGCATAATGGCGTGATAAATGCTTGGGTAGTGCATCCTCGCTTCCTCATGCGCGCGGACGCATGATGTAGTCACGGTCGTAGAACGGGTCGTCTGGCAGATGTCGGGGCCGGTCGGCCACCTCGGTGCGGTGATACTCGGCGTAGTGCTTGACGCGCGCGCCGTCGAGCTTCACACCAAGTCCAGGCCCTGTCGGCACGGGGAGGCATGGCCCATCGAATTGCATCAGGCCATCCTCGATGATGTCGTCGGTCAGGTTCCAGTAGTAGGTCTGGTTGTCAAGAATGAAGTTCTGGTGCGCCGCGTGGAGATGCAGAACCGACGCGGTTGCGACGCCGAGCTCGCCGAACGTGTGCGTCACAACCGGCAGGCCGGCTGTCTCGGCGATCGAGGCGGCTACGCGCGCGCCCGCGATACCAGCGTCAAAGCGGGGGTCGAGCTGCAGCGCGTCGGCCGCTTGGTGCTTGACGACATTGAGGCTGCCGTCGACGGTGAGCGACGCCTCATGGGCGAGGATCGGGATAGGTGACGTCAGACGGACGAGGGCCATGTCCTCCAGGTTCGAGGCGAGCACGGGCTGCTCGATGTACTCCAGATCGAACTCGGCCAACTTCGCGATCGCCCGACGCGCACCTCCGGGTGACCAACCTTGGTTGGCATCGACGCGAAGTCGTGGACCGTCGCCCACCGCCTCGCGAACCGCGCGCGCCCGCGCCACGTCGAGATCGAGCCCGAAGCCGACCTTGAAGTAGAGCGTGCGGAACCCTCGCGCGACCCATTCCTTCGCCTCCTCGGCCATCTCGGCCGGATCTCCCGCCGGAATGTCGCCGTAGAACGGCGATTGCGTCCGCCAAGCGCTGCCCCACAGCCGGTGGATCGGCTGGCCGCACGCTTGGCCGACAAGATCCCACAGGGCGGTGTCGATGCCCGAGAGCGCCCATGAGAGGCCCTGCGTGCCGAAATGCGACATCGCGGTCTCCGCGTAGATCTGGCGGCGCACGATGTCGTGGTCGAACGGATCGCGACCCAACAGCAGGTCTTTGATCGCTTCGATCAACGCGACCGTGACCTCCGGGCGGCCCGCGAACACCACCGGCGCCTCACCGAGGCCGGTCAGGCCATCGTCCGTCGTCAGCTCCACCAGCACGGAGGTCTGTGCCGCGCTGCCCTGGTAGCCCCGCCGCCAGGAGGACTTGTACGGGCGCTTCTGTGGCACTGAGACCACCGTCGTCCGGATGTCGCCTATCTTCACGCTGCCTCCAGGACTCCTCTGATCGCGGCCTCGAGTCCGTCCGGCGCGATGCCGGCCGCCGCAGGACGTGGGCCTATGAGCTGGACGAGGTCACTTACATCGAGATGTTCCAGTAGCGCGTGGCGGTACGCCATCGGTGTCACCGTCGAATCGGGTACGAGCAGCGATTCGAGCGACGCGAGGTCGGTGGCGCCGCAGGCGGCGATTCGGGGGTCGAGCGCGGCGGCGACGAGCGCGACCAAGCCAAACGCGCCGACTCCCCAAACGGCAAGGCGGCTCTTGTCGATCTGCTGCGAACTCGAATAGCGCTCGGAGAGGTGGTCGACGGCGCGCAGCGTGTCCCAGACGCGCTGGTTGAGGAGATCACGGTCCAGCATCCACGCGGCCGAGGCCTGCTCGAACTCACTGGCCGCCGATTCGCCGGTTCCGCGTAGGTCGGGCAGGAATACTCCCCAACCCAGCATCCGCGCGGTTTCAGCCTCGCGGGAGCTCAGCGCCTGTGCTTTCCCGCCCTCATCGAGGACAACCAGCACCGGCGTCAGGTTCTCCGACCAGTTGTCGGCGAGGATCAGAAGCGCGTCGAGTGTTATGCCCGGCTCGCTCTCGAACGTCAGGCGCTGGGCCGAGGCACCCGCGAGGACGATGTGGTTGCTCACGTACGGCCGGAGCGGGACCCGCTCCGGGAACGGTCCGATCACGTCCTGAAGGCGCTCTCGGGTCAACGCCGCCCGACGTGTCCGCGCCTGCGTGGCCAACTCTCGCGCGAGGGTCACCACTGGTCCGTTCGTGTCCACCGCCTCCGGCAGGCAATACCCGAGGTCGGACAACTGGGAGCGTTTTGACATCGGCCGCTCGGCTCGCGCGAGGTTGTGCGGAACCTCCCATTGCATGTCGAGCAACTCGACATCTCGTTCCGGTGTCGGCTCGACCCCGCGCAGGCGGCGCACGATCTCTTCGGAGAGGGCGTTCCGCACGGCGGGATGGAGGCCGTGGCCGCCGGGGACGTCGACGAACGAGAACGCGTCCCCGGCGCCGCGGGCGGCAAACAACTTGGCGACGCCGCCGGCTACCTCGCGGGCACCCACGAGCGGGAACGGCGGGTCCTCGCGCGCGTGGACGATCCGGAGCGCGCGCGGGGCGACACAGGCGTAGATCTCCGCGATCGTGCCGATGTCGCAGATGCCGGGCACCTGGATGCAGAGGTCGGTCCAGCCGTCCCACCCCGTCCCGAAGCCGGCGTCGCGCATCTGGCTCAGATGCGTGTTGACGATGCATGCGATCGCGGCGACCGCGATCCGGTCGTCGAGGGCGGCCGCGAACATCGTCGACCAGCCACCGCCCGAGGTGCCCGTCATGCCGAGCCGGGAAGCGTCGATATCGTCTCGCGCCGCAAGCAGACCGAGCGCGGCGAGGCTGTCTCGAACCATCAGGCCGATCGACGTAAAGCCCGCCAGGAGCGGGGCCAGCTGTCCGTGCTGGTGCCAGCCGACGCGTCGCTCGCCCTGTCCAAGGGTGTCATAGACCAGAACGGCCACTCCGTTGCGAGCGAGATGGGCGTTGAACTGCTGTTGAACGACCTCGATCTTCGCGTTCTCCATCCAGTGACCTGGCGGATGCACGACCGCCGGATGAGGTCCGGGGGCGGCTGGCAGGTAGAGGTGGGCCGGAACCGGGAGCCCGGGGGTTGCTTCGTACACCAGCTTCTCGATCACGAAGTCGCCCCGATCGATCGTGCCGATCGACCGCTGAGCGTCTTCTCGCGGCAGCCGGTCGATGCCGAGCGCGTCGCGCAGCCGACTGCGAATCTCGTCGTCCGAGCGCCGCTGGGGTCGGCGTTCGAGCTCGGCCACGCGTGACAGGATGAAGTTCGGGAGCATCCCGGCGCGCGGCGGAGTGCCGAGGAGTTCGGCGAGCTGCCTCACTACTCGGACACCGCCTCCACAGTTGCTGCGGTGTCCACGCTGACGGCTCCCTGCAGGAAGCGCTCGATGTGAGCGTGTAGCAGGGCTGATGCGTGCTCGCCGTCTCGGGCCGTGACGGCGGCAAGGATCGCCGCATGCTCGTCGGCCTCGTTGCTCCAGGTCGCGTCGCGGCGCCACGCCGACACGCTGATCATCGCCACCCGGTCCTGGATCGCGTCGAGGAACTCGACGAGAACATTGTTCGGACAAGGGAGGTAGAGCGAGCGGTGGAAGCGCCGGTTGGCGAGCGAGATGTCGGCGACCTCGCCGTGCTCAGCGGCATCCGCTGCGTCAGCGAGCGCGGCATGGCAGGCGGCTACCGTCTCATCGGTCTGCTCGCGGGTCGCCAGGCGTACGGCCTCCGGTTCGAGGAGGAGTCGCACCGAGTAGATATTCCGGGCCTGCTCGGGATCGACCGCCCGGACATGCGCGCCGCGATAGGGGACTGAAACCACCAGACCGCGACGGCCGAGTTCCTTCAGCGCTTCGCGGACCGGCGTCTTCGAAACCCCGAGCTGCTCAGCGAGTTCGCGCTCGGCAAGACGCTGGCCCGCCTCGATCTCGCCGCGGAGAATGCTGCGCTCGATGGCGTCGACGACGAGTTCTGCACGCAGCGCCGCATCGAGAGGAGCGAGGGAGTCCGTCTTCTCCATATGTCTGGTATACCAGACTTTTAATGGCATATTTTTGGCAAATGGAAGGTTGAGAGCACGGCATGTTCGCTGAGATCAGCGCAATTCCCGTCACGCCGTTCGACGCCGAGGGCGTCGTGGATGAGGCGGCGCTTCAGGCGGTCGTGGCACGGATCGTTGGCTCGGGCATCAGCCTGGTCGTCGCCTGCGGGAACACCGGGGAGTACTCGAGTCTCACCTCCGCGGAATCGCAACGCGTCACGGCGCTGACGATCGAGGCCGCCGGTTCCGCCAGAGCTTTGGTGGGAGTCGGCGGCGACATCGGGACCGCCGCCCAGGAGGCTCGCGCGGGGATCGAGCGCGGGGCGGTCGGCGCGATGATCCACTACCCCCCGGACCCATACATCTCGGACGCGGGACTGCTGCGGTACTACGAGGGCCTCATCAGCGAGATCGACGGCGTGGTGGTCCTCTACGTCAAGGGGCGGGGGCTGCCGGCGACAGTCCTCGAGCGGATCGTCCCGCTGGAGAAGGTCGTGGCGATCAAATACGCCGTCCCGGACCTGCTGCTCTTTGGCGAGTTTGCACGCCTCTACGGCTCCTCGGTGACGCTGCTCTGCGGCCTCGCTGAGATTTGGGCTCCGTTCTTCTGGATGCTCGGTGCGGTTGGATTCACCTCGGGCCTGGTCAACGTCGCTCCGGAGCTCTCACTGGAGATGTTGCGTGCGCTTCGAGGGGGCGATTACCCCGGTGCGATGCGTGTCTGGGAGAAGGTGCGGCCGTTCGAGGAGATGCGTGCACGCGCTATGAACGCCAACAACGTCTCGGTGGTGAAGGACGCGATGGAGCTGCGCGGATTGCTGGCGACAGGTACTGTCCGACCGCCGATCGCATCACTCGACGAGACGGGACGCGCCGAGCTAACAGCGGTTCTGGCGAGCTGGGAGTAGCCGAATGCCGGATCGCGTCGTCATCACGGGGGCTGCCGGGGGAATCGGCTCGGCCACCGTCGATGCGTTTCTGGAGGCGGGCTTCGCGGTGCTCGGGCTCGATGTCGAGCCGGCCCCGGAGCGCGACGGATTCGAGTGCCGGATCGCGGACCTCACGGATCCGGCCGCCGTCCGACAGGCACTCGGCGGGATTGGACCGGTCCGGCACGTCGTCTCGGTGGCAGGCGGCGCGCTGCCCGCGGAGAAAGCGGGCCCCGACATCACCGAGCTTCCGATCGAGGCTTTCCGGGCGTCGGTCGAGCTGAACCTGGTCAGCGCGTTCGTGACCCTCCAGGCCACGTTGCCGAACATGCGGGCGCTCGACGGCGACCGATCGATCGCGTTCACCACCTCGACCGACGCGATGGTGTCGTACGGACTACCCGCCTACGCGGCCGCGAAGGCCGGGTTGATCGGGCTGGTCCGTTCCCTGGTCTCTCCGCTCGGAGCCGACGGGATACGAATCAACGCGGTCGCGCCGGGGGATATCCCGACCGAGCGCAACCT
The DNA here is from genome assembly GCA_963805095.1 of uncultured Solirubrobacterales bacterium. GTDB lineage: Bacteria > Actinomycetota > Thermoleophilia > Solirubrobacterales > Solirubrobacteraceae > Palsa-465. Next base: position 346,469 of record CAWDSW010000001.1, on the reverse strand, counting down.
CCGCGAGTGGCGGCATCAACCCAGCCACTACGACGAGATCGCCGCGCATACCCCCCTGGGCCGGCTCGCGACGACAAGGGACATCGCGGGTACATTTCTCGCGATGGCCAACGGGATCTCGAGCATCACTGGCCAGGTGATCGTGGTCGACGGAGGCGCGACGGCAACCGGGCCGCTGACCGTCATCGGCAATATCGAGACCCAGCGTCAGGCTCGCTGACCTTGACTACGTCCGCTCTCACACGAGCCCGCAGGGCGCCACGGCGGCTTCGCCTGGCCCGGCCCGGCTGGCCGCAGGCCTTCCTGCTCCCAGCTCTGGCGGCGATCGGGCTGTGCTTCCTGTTCCCGCTCGTCGTCGTGATCCGCGACAGCTTTTATGGGGGATCGGTCGCGGACCTCGTGCCGGTCGGGCTCAACAACTACCGCTTCGTCTTCGAGGATCCGGTCTTCTGGCAGTCGTTGCTGAACAACTTGAAGCTCTTCGCAACCGTTCCGATCACGACGACGTTTGCGCTGCTGATCGCACTCGTGCTCAACGATCGGATCCGGGGCTGGCGCCAGTACCGGGCCGTCGTCTTCCTCCCCTTCATCCTGCCTTCCACCGTGATCGGGCTGACGTTCTCGTTCGTGCTGGCGCTCAACGGAACGCTCAACACCTTCCTGCACAACATCCATCTCGGGTTCCTCGCGCACGATTGGCTGGGGACGTCCCAGTGGGCGATCCCTTCGATTGGCGGGGTCGTGATCTGGCAGCAGCTCGGCTTCGGCGTCGTCGTGTTCACCGCCGCGCTGCTCGCACTTCCACCGGAGGTGACCGAAGCCGCCCGCATCGACGGGGCCAGTTGGGGGCAGATCCAGCGCCGGATCCTGGTTCCCCAGATCCGCGGGATCATCGAGTTTTTCATGGTGCTCCAGGCGATCACGGTGCTCTCACAGGTCTTCAACTACGTCTATGTGCTCACCAACGGCGGACCGGGCACCGCTTCGAGCGTCCTGGAGCTGTACATCTGGAAGAACGGCTTCGCGCTGGGGGCGATCGGCACGGCGGCGACGGTGTCGGTGATGCTGCTGGCGCTCGCCACGATCCTGATCGCCATCTACATGCGTCTGCGGGCGCGGCAGGCGGACGCCTGATGGCTCGCAGATTCAGGCTTTCCGGGGTGCAACTGCTTCTGCTGGCGCTCGTGGTGGTGTCGCTTTACCCGGCGTGGTTCATGCTGCAAACGGCGCTCAAGACGGGCACCGACTACACGCTGAATCCGACCGGGCTCCCGGTTCACTTCACGCTGGAGAACTTCCGTCAGGCCCTGTTCGATCTGCCGATCCCCCGCTGGGCGCTGAACAGCGCGATCGTCGCGGCGTCGTCGGTGGCGGTCTCGACGGTTTTTGCGCTCCTGGCCGCCTACGCGATCGTCTTCAGCAGTGCCCGCGGACGCGAGTTCTTCCTGCGAATGAACCTGGCGTTGATGGTCGTGCCACCCGTCGTCCTGTTGACGCCGATGTTCATCTTCATGGTGCAGATCGGCTTGATCAACACGCTGTGGTCGGTGATCATCTTTTACTCCGGTTTGAACGTGCCGTTCGGCGTGTTCTTCTTCACCAATTTCTTCCGGCAGTTTCCGGGCGAGCTGATCGAGGCCGCCACGGTCGACGGTTCCAACCCGCTGACGACGTTGCGGCGGATCGTCCTGCCCATATCCGCGGCGGCGGTGTTCACCCTGGTCATCGTCAATGCGATCTGGGTGTGGAACGAACTGCTGATCGCGCTCGTGTTCCTCCAGAACGAGAACCAGCGCACCCTGATGTCGGGACTGACGCTGTTCCAGGGCCGCTACGTCACCAACGAGCCCCTCGTGATGGCGGCCTCGTTCCTTTCGATCCTGCCGGTGCTCTTCGTGTACCTCGCGGGGCAACGTTTCTTCGTTCGCGGCCTGACCGCTGGCATCGGCAAATAGCAGCACCGAGGACCTCAACGCATGAGCGGAATCAATCTCAATGGGATCGTCAAGGACTACGGTGGAAACGTGCGCGCGCTGCACGGGATCGACCTCGAGATCCCAGATGGCAAGCTCACCGTGCTGGTCGGGCCGTCGGGTTGCGGGAAGTCCACCCTCCTGCGGATCATCGCCGGGCTGGAGGCGGCGACCGAGGGGACGGTGCACATCGGAGATCGCGACGTAACAAACGCCGCGCCCGGCGATCGCGATGTCGCAATGGTCTTCCAGAACTACGCGCTCTACCCGCACATGACGGTCCGCCAGAACATGCGGTTCGGGCTGGAGGTGCGCAAGACCCCGCGCGCCGAAATCGAACAGCGGGTCGTCGAGGCTGCCGCGATCCTCGGTATCGAGGGATACCTCGACCGGAAGCCGAGGCAGCTCTCTGGCGGTCAGCGCCAGCGCGTGGCGATGGGGCGCGCCATCGTCCGCCGTCCGGTCGCGTTCCTGATGGACGAGCCCCTGTCCAACCTCGACGCGCAGTTGCGTGTGGCTATGCGTGCCGAGATTGCCAGGCTCCGCGAGGCGGTCGCCACAACCACGGTTTATGTGACACACGACCAAGTCGAGGCGATGACGCTCGGCGACTACGTCGTGGTGCTGCGCGACGGCGTCCTGCAGCAGCGGGGCACCCCGAGGGAGGTCTTCGATCGGCCTGCGAACGTCTTCGTCGCGACGTTCATCGGATCGCCGGCGATGAATGTCGTCACCGGGTCGATGCAGGGTCACACGTTCAGAGCCAGTGAGCGATTGTCGTTTTCGCTCGAGGATGGTGTCGGCCGGCGGCTGGACGGCCGCCGCGTCGTTGTCGGCGTCCGGCCGACAGACCTGATCGAGGACACTCTGGCCCCCGAATCGCTACCGCGCATCGAGCTCGATTGTGATGTGGTCGAGTATCTGGGGACCGAGGCGAACGCACTCTTCAGCCTCGAGGTACCGCCGGTCGAAGGGACGGCCATTTCGCGTGATGTCGACGGCGTGCTCTCGAGGCGCACTCAGTTCAGGGCGAGGCTGCCGCGGGACACCTCCGCGCGCCATGGTGCACCGTTCCGACTTGCGGTCGATCCGCAGCGCGTGTATCTCTTCGACGCCGAGTCGCACGAGGCCATCTGGACCCCGGCTGACACCGGCGCACCCAGCTGACGCTCAGGCAGGTCGCGAGGTGAGGTCCTCCAGCGACGGGAGCGTCTCCCAGTCGCCTGTGCCGCTCAGCGCCGCGGCCGCCATCTGGTTCGCCTGAACCACCGCTTCACGCGGCGTCAGCGCCTCGAGCAGGCCGAATTCGAATCCGGCGGCGAACGCGTCGCCGGCCCCGATCTCGTCGATCACATCGACAATCGACTCCGGCGCGACCGTCGTCGCACCCGCAGGACCGACCAGGAGTGCGCCTTCGGCGCCGATCCGCACCACGGCGTTGGCTGCGCCTCGGGCGCGGATCTCCTCGATCGTCTCGGCGGGCGTGGTTCCGCCGAAGAGAATCCGTCCCTCCTCGGCTCCGCACAGAACCCAGTCGGCGTATGGCAGGATCTCGTCGAACGCGGCTGCGGCCTCGTCGCTCGTCGCCCACAGCGCAGGGCGCCAGTTGGGGTCGAATACCACCCTGGCCTTTCGCGCTCTCGCCCGCCGCGCCACGTCGACGACGGTCGCTCGCGCCGATGCGCTCAACGCCATCGTGATCCCGGTCAGATGCACGAGTTCGATGCCGTCGAGCGCCGTGTCGGGTACGTCGTCGATTCGCAGACGACTCGCCGCGGAGCCCGCCCGGTAGTACTGGACTGTGGCGGAGGAATCGGTCCGTAGCTTGATGAACATCCCGGTAGGGGCGTCCGGATCGCGACGCACCAGCGATGTGTCAACGCCCTCACCGGCGAGCGTGTCGGCGATCAGGTCGCCCAGGGGATCCATGCCGACCCGCGATATCCAGCGCACCCCGATCCCGAGCCTACGCAGGGCGATCGCCACATTGGATTCCGCGCCCGCGATCCGCAGCGTCAATGAGCACCCGTAGGCGATCGGACCCACCGGGTCGACGAGCGCCATCGTTTCCCCGACCGTCAGCGCGCGGGCCCTCACCGCAACTTGCCGCGTGCGTCGATCGGCCACACGGCGACGACCGTCCCGCCGCGGTGCGCCACGACCTCGTCGTGCATGTTCGTCGTCCCGCAGGCATGGTTTGGGACGATTGTCACCAGGTCGCCCACCTGCGTGCGATCGTCACAGGCGGAGAGGTCGACGTAACCGTGCTCTTCATTGAGCGCGTAGATCCGTGCCTGCGGGTACTCGACGACGTACCCCCAGCCGTCGAGTCCGGGCTTCGTATCGCTGGTCAGCGCCTTGGAGCCGGCATCGATGATCGCCCGGTCGTCCGTCGGTCGACTGACGACGGTCGCGCGCAGCCGCAGCGCACAGTCGCCCAGCGCCACGCTGCCATCGGCGATGCACATGCGATCTCCGTAGACGTATGTTCCCGCTCTCACCTCGGTCAGCACCGGTGCGTCCTCGGTCGCCGTCCAGCGCTCGGTCGGCGTTCCGCCGCCGGTGATCCAACGAGGCTCGAGGCCGCGCTCGCGGGCTGCCGCTACCGCTTCATCCAGCCACGCTGCCGTCCCCGCCAGCGTTGGGTATGTCATGAAGCCTTCGAAGCGCAGGCCTGGCAGTCCATCGACCAGTGCGCCCAGCTCGGCCGCCTCCTGGGGCGTCTGGACTCCCGTCCGACCGAAGCCCGTGTCGCACTCAACGAGAAACGCCGCGCTTGCGCCGCGTGCCGCGAGGGCGGCGGAGAGGCCTCGAGGCACCGTCTCGGAGTCCCCGACGGTTGCCACTCGGCACTCGGCGGCGAGCGCTGCAAATCGCGAAGCCTTGCTCGCGCCGACGAGCGGAAACGTGATCAGGATGTCGCGGATGCCCGCCGCGGCCATGATCTCCGCCTCGCCGAGCTTCTGACAGGCGATCCCGGACGCGCCGGCACGGATTTGCATGTGGGCGATGGCCGGCAGCTTGTGCGTCTTGATGTGGGGCCGCAGAGCGACTCCAAGTTCATCGCTGCGAGCTTGAACGCGCGCGATGTTGCGGCCCACTGCGTCGAGGTCGACCGTCAGGACGGGGGTGTCGAGTTCCTCGATGCGCATTGCTCCAACTTCCTGACTGGGGTGGCTCAGCGCAGGCTAGGATACGCGAGCGCGGCTCGCCTTGTCTCACGGACCGCCTGCTCGCCAGAGGCGGAAACGGGCTGCGCGCGAGTCCCCAAGCGCGAAAGGCATCCATGAAGACACAGGTCCAGGGTACGACTCCAGCGGGTGCATATTCACCAGGCATCATCGCGGAGGGTCGCTTCCTCTACGTCTCGGGCCAGGGGCCGCTGCGGGACGGACAGCACATGCTCGGCACGATCGAGCAGGAGACGCGGATCACACTCGAGAACCTCGGCAAGGTCCTGGCGGCGGCTGGCGTAGGCTACGCGGACGTCGTCCGCTGCGGGGTGTTCATCAGCGGCGCCGACCTGTTCGCCGGTATGAACGAGGTTTACGCCGAGTTCTTCGGAGACCCACGACCCGCGAGGACCACGGTGGTGTCCGGGCTCCTGAACGGCATCAAGGTCGAGATCGACTGCGTCGCCGTGATCTCGACCTGAGGCGGTCGGACCGCGTCATTCCACCTTCGGCGCGGTCTGCATCGCGCCCATCACGTCGATCTGGGCCTTGAACGCCATGTATCCGGAGTCGATCGGGTAGATCCCTCCAGTCACGACCGCGGCTTCGTCGCTCGCGAGGTAGACCACCAACGGCGCAATCTGTTCGGGGGTCGCGAGAGGAAGTAGATGTAGAGGATCCAGGGCTTTGGCGCGCTCGGGATCCGCCATCCACTCTAACTGCGACTCGGTCGCGACAAAGCTCGGCGCGATTGCGTTGACGCGGACGCCGTCGGGCGCGAGGCCGGCCGCAAGGGAACGGGTCATCGCCACCACCCCGCCCTTGGCGGCGGTGTACGAGTCGAGGCCCGCCACGCCCATCAGCGCGTCTGTGGTCGCCGTCAGGACGATCGAACCAGAGCCGTGTTCGATCATCGCCGCGCCCACGTACTTGCACATCAGGAACGTACCCGTGAGGTGGATCGCGATCATCCGGTCCCACACGGCTTCCGGCATCTCCGTGACCCTGCGGTCTTGGTTGTTGATGAAATGCACGTCGGCGGCACAGTGAAAGAGCACGTCGACGTGCCCGAAGTGGGCGATGGTCCGGCGGACGAGCGCCTGGACCTGCTCGCTCGAGGACACATCGGTGAGGACGACCAGCGCCTCCCCTCCCTCAGACTCGATGCCGCCCGCTATCTCCCGGGCGCGGCTCTCGTTGATATCCGCCAGCACCACCTTCGCGCCCTCGCGCGCGAATGCCTGTGCGCCGGCGCGACCGATGCCTGACGCGGCCCCGGTGACGATCGCCACCTTGTCCTGCAAGCGGCCGCTCATCGAGCGCCTGCGGCGACCGCCGCGGGGTCGTTGGGGAGGTACTGGCCATCGACGCGATACCGAGCGGCCGCCTCGGCCACCGCGTCTTCGTCGACCTCAACACCAAGTCCCTGCCCTTCCGGGACACCCCACTGCGGGCCGGAGGCGATCGGCAGCGGCTCGCGCAGAATGTCGCCGTGCATGACGTTGCTCGTCTGCTGGTGACCCCGGACGAGATTGGGGAGCGTCAGCAGCAGATGGTGGCTCGCCGCGGCGGCGAGGCCGAACTCCCCATGAGTGTGCTTGCACACCAGGCCGCCCTCGTATGCGGCAACGTGCGCGAGCCGGTGGAACGCTGCGAGGCTGCCAACCCAGTACGGGCTGAAGCAGTAGATGTCGGCCTGGCGGGCGACGATGCGCTCGTAAGCCTGTGCCTCGCTCCAGAGTCCCTCGTTGGCCGCCACGCGGATCGGGGCCCGCAAACGTAGCTCCTTGAGGTGGCCGACAGGGTTGTCACGCACCGGCTGCTCGATGAAGTCGATGTCCAACTCGCGAAGGCGGTCCATCATCCTCAGTGCCTGCGGCATCGACCACACACCGTTGGCGTCTAGGCGTAGCAGCGGCCCAGGCCCCAGCGCGTCGCGGACGGTACGAACCATCCGCTCGTCCGCAGCGTCGTCGAGTCCCACCTTCAGATAGAAGACTTCAAACCCGAGACGGAGGCCTTCGGCGATCTGGGCGCCAAGGCCGTCATCGTCGTCCCGCGAGAGGTAGTAGAAGTACGAGATGTCGTCGTGCACGGCCCCGCCGAAGAGGCGGTACAGCGGCTGGCCGGCGTCGCGCGCACAGATATCCGATAGCGCGATGTCGATACCGGCCCACGCGAAGTTCGCGGTCCCGGCGCGGAACTGCCAGAGACCGTATGTCCAGATGTCCGAGCGCATCCGCTCGCGGTCCCACGGGTCGCGACCAACGACGAACGGCGCCATCGCCTCGATCGCTTGGGCGACGGATGGCGCGTCGGCTCCGCTGCACGCCTCGCCCCAGGCGACGTGGCCGTCTTCGGTCGTGACCCTCACGAGCACGTCGGTGACACCGTCACGCCTGACCTGCGAAGACACCTCAGTGTGGGTGTAGGGCACGCTAGCTGGAATAGGCTCGACGGACGCGATTCTCATGATTGGTGCGACCGCTCCCTGGGGTCCCAGTGGCGCTGGGACGGGGTAACCGCGGTCATATAGATTGGACCCGTGGACCTTACCGGGACAGCATCGACAGGCGCGGCCGCGACCCCGTCGCGGATCGATCGGATCGTGACCGAACTGAGCGCGGCGGAGTGTGACGGGCTCGTCGCGTTCGGATCGCTGCACGCGGCGCATCTCGCCGGCTACGACCGATATCTCTCTGATCTCGCCGATCTCGTGGCGGTGATCGTCACCGCCGACGGAAATCGAACGCTAGTTTGCGGTCGGCTTGAGCTCCCCGCCGCGGAGGAGGACTCGGACGTCGATGACATCCGCGCCTTCGGCCGCGACGATCTTCTGGCTCTCGACCCCATTCCGGGGCTCGCGGCAGCGTGTCGAGAGATCGTGGGCGCCGGTCGTCTCGCTGTCGCCGGCCGACCAGCCGTGGTGGAGCTACTCGGAGGCGTCTTGGAACCGTTCGACGAGGCCCTCGAACGGATCCGGCGCGTCAAGGATCTCGACGAGATCGCGCGAGTCGCGGCAGCGACGAGGCTCGCCTTCCTCGCGCAGGGCGTCGTCGAGCAGGGCGCCACGGATGGACAATCGGAGCTTGCTCTGTTCTCCGCGGCACGCGCCGCGGCCGAACAGGCGGCTGGCCGTCCGGTCGGCTGGGTCGGCACGGTGGCAGCGGGAGAGCACTCCACACTGATCTCGCCGCCGTTCTGCGTCCCGAGCGTCGATCCGATACCGGCGAGCGCGCCCGTCCTCTGCGACATCTCGGTCCGTCATCGCGGCTACTGGGGCGATACGACTCGCACCTACGGGGGTGACACCGAGGTCGCCTCCGTGCGCGACGTGGTCACCGGCGTGCTCGACGAGATGGCTGCCGCGGCGTTGCCCGGGCTTGCTGCTTCGGCACTGTACGCCGTCGGTCGGGGCGCGATCGCGTCGCGTATTACCGACGCAACCGCCCTACCTCACCATGGAGGCCACAGCTTGGGCGTCGAGCTCGGCGAGCGGCCACAGATCCTTCCGGAGGACTCGATCCCGCTCGCGGAGAACATGATCTTGGCACTCGAGCCGGCCGCGTACTTCGCAGCCCGATTCGGCGTTCGGATCGAGAACACCTACGTCGTGACAACCGGAGGCGCCAGACGCGTCGAGGAGATCGTCGCGTGAGCCCTCGATTCCAGACCATCGTCCCGATCGTGACCCCCTATGACGATCACGGCGCTGTGAGCGCCGAGGCGATCGCGGCGCACGCGAGCGCACTTGCCGATGCCGGGGTGGACGGCTTCTTCGTCTGCGGCACCAATGGCGAGGGGCCACTGCTCGGCGATGACGAGGTCGTCTCCGCCACGCGAGCGGTCGCCCACGCCGCTCCGGGCCGCCGCATCATCCCCCAGGTCGGGCGTCCGTCAACCCGCGCGTCGCGCGAACTCCTCGAGCGCTGCGTCGAGGCCGGCGCAACCGCGGTCGCCGTCATCACGCCGTACTTCTTCAGGGTGAATGACGACGGCCTGCGCGAGCATTACCGCCAGATGATCCGCGCCGCGGACCGGATCCCCGTCCTCGCGTACGTGATCCCCGCGTATGCGGGCAACGACCTCTCTCCCGAGCTCGCCGCCGAGCTCGCCGCGGGCGGGCTCGCGGGCCTCAAAGATTCGACGAAGTCGCGTGAGCGTCACGAAGCCTACGTGGCGGTGCGCGAAGTCGCCGGCAGGCCGGAGTTCGAGACATTTATCGGGGAGGACTCGATGTCGCTCGATGCGTTCCGGATGGGCTCCAACGGCGCTGTCCCGGCGCTTGCAAACTTCCGGCCGGAGCTGTTCACCGAGCTGATCGCCGCCATCACCGAGGGCGACGACGAGCGGGCCGAGGCGCTTCAGCTCCAGATCACCGAGACGCGCAAGGCAACTCGTGGCGATGGCATAGCGACGCTCAAGCGCAACGTGGCTGCGATGCTGCGTACACAGGGAGTCGCCTATTCCGACAACGGCGTGCGTGCCCCGCTGCGCTAACGACCGCCGGCGTCGAGGTGCCGCGTGCCGCGGCCGCCGGCCGCCGGCCGCCGGAAAACCACTCACGCCGGGTTACCGTCCAAGCCTCGTGCAGATTCTTCCCCGGATACGCGGGACGAACACTCACACGCCATCAGGTTGGTGGGCGTGCGAGCGCTTTTCCAACGCGAGACAGCGGCGGTCCTGGCCATCGGCAATCCGGTCGCGATCTGCGGCCTGACGGCCGCAGCGCTGTGGAGACTGGGCCGGTACACGGAAGCGAGCGACCGGTCGGGTCTGGGCGGCCCAGCCGGTGGGTCCGGCGCGGGGGCGGGCCAGGGGCGGATGGCCCAGGGGCGAGTGGGTTTGGACCTGGCGCGTGCATCGCCCGAGCGTGGCCGCCGGGCACCGGCCTCAATAGGTCGCCCGTCCGCCCGACAGATCGAACGTGAAGCCAGTGCAGAAGCTCGCCTCTGGTGAGACGATGAACGCGATCATCTCGGCCACTTCGTCAAGTGTGCCCAAGCGCCCCATGGGAATCCGTTCAGTCATGTATTGCACCTGTCGCTCGGGCATCGCCTCCACCAGTGGCGTCCAAATTACCGCGGGAGCCAGCGCATTGACGGTTACTCCATCGCGTGCGTACTCCTTGGCCTGGGCCTTGACCATGCCAATTAGGCCCGCCTTTGACGCCGAGTACGCGACCATCCCTGCGTTTCCCTCCTTGCCTGCAATCGACGCAACGTGGAGTAGGCGACCGTAATTCTGCTCGAGCATCATCGGCAGTACCTGCTGCGAGAAGATGAATGCCGCGCCCAGGTTGACGGCCACGACATTTTCGAAATCGGCGAGATCGACTTCGTGGCTCCGCTTGCCGGTCTCGCCCGTGATTCCCACGCAATTTATGGCGATGTCGATCGATCCCCATTCCTGGCGGGCCGTCCTTAGTGCCTCTCCCACTGCATCCGGCTCACGGATGTCGAGCGTGACGGCATCGACTTCAGCCTTATTCGCACGGAGCTCACTGACCGCATCTCGGAGCGAGGCCTCATCGCGGTCGACCAGCAGTAGCCTGGCGCCGCCGGACGCGAGACGCGCCGCCGCAGCACGGCCAATCCCGCTGGCGGAGCCGGTGACAACACCTACGCACTCTGCGAGCGTCTTTGGCGGAGTGTAACCATTCATTGTTGTCTGGAGACTCGCTTGTTCACGTAACCCCGTGCGCTCGCTGCGGCATCAGCGACGTCCTGACTATAACGTCTATGGAGTCGTCAGAGGTGCCGCTCAGGCGGTGACCTCGCGATAGCTTCCATCGCGCAGATCCTCGACGAGTCCTGGATGACCAGGAAGCCACCCAAGCCGGTCGCGAGCCTTGGCTGCGGAGGTGCCCTGATCAAGTAGGAGCACAGCGGCAAAGTAGTCACCCAGGCGGTTGCGAGCCTCGTCATCTGAGCCGGGGACGGCTCCCGGAGCCCCAACCGCGACCGCGGCTGCCTCGGTTAGTTTGGCGACCGTCGGATTCAGTCCATCACCGATGACGTAACGGCCACGAGCCGAGTCGTCCTCGAGCACGCGCCGGAAGAAGTCGGCTATGTCGGCGACGTGAACCGTCGACCAGTGCTGCTGTCCCGTGCCGAGCATGATCAGCTTTCCGTCCTCGTCTCGGGGTGAGCCGAGTAACAGCCCCGGAACGCCGCCGCCCATCGCCGTAGGCGACGCCCGAGACGATCACGACGCCGCGCATGTCCGCGGCGCTGAGAATCCGGCTCTCGATCGGTTCCCTCCACGCCACGAGCGCAGGCGAGTTGATCGGGGACTCTTCGTTGACAGAGGTGTTGTCGCCGTAGATCCACATGCCGCTGATGTGGAGATAGGGCTTCCCCGTGCCGGCGAACGCCTCGATCGCTGCATCGGCCACCGCTGAGTCCAGCTTTGCGCTGGTGTCGTCGCCTGGACTTGCGGTGTGGATCGCTCCGTCCGAACCCTCGAACAGGCCCACCACCGTGGGGCCGTCGTATAGGTCAACCACGATCGGAATGGCGCCACGCGCCGCGATGCTGTCGGCTTGCGCCTGGTCACGGACGAGCGCGCTCACGTCGTGGCCTGGGCTTGCAGTTCGGTGAGGATGTGGGACCCGACGAATCCTGTTGCGCCTGTGAGTGCGACCTTCATGACTTGACAGCCTCCTATCTCAATTCGTTCCGTCGGTTGAGGAGGTCGGCTCGCATCATGCAGCGAACTCAAGGTAGACGGATCGGGTTGTGGCCGGCGAGTGGCGGATCCGGCCTGCGCCGATGATCCCGATTCTTGGGACCTCACATGCGTCCATCATGATCCTTTCTCCAACTCGGACGCGAACAGGTGGCTCACGGCGAGGCTTCGATGAGGCCGCCATCGCTCGGGGCCGGTGGCCTTCGGGCCACCGGCCCCGGGCCCTGCGCTCAACTGGACGCCAGCGCCAGGGCAAACGCAAAGGGTCTGGTGGAGGAGCTCGAATGCATGAAGGCGACCGCTCGACGAGGTCGTCGAGACCGCCTCAAGTGGTCGTCAGCGAGTCGCCGACGGGGCCACCCGAGCAGAGCGTGTTTGGTTACGGAGCGGCGCTAACGTTTCAGGTGGAGTCCGTAGAAACCGAGAATGCGAGTACGCCCTCCCGTCGGCGTGTAGGAGACCCACAACCGCAACGTCACCCGATACCGAGGATGCGCCACCAACCGGCGCCCCCTCGGATTCGGCGTCACCTTCATTTGGAATGTCCCCGCTCGCGGAACCAGCCGGTGCGCACGCGCGAACGCGAACCGGTGCGGCGCCGGAGGCAGCACGATCGCCGCTCGGGCGAAATTGTCGTCCCACCGGTCACCAGCACGTCGATCCGCCCCGGTCCCGGCACGGTAACCGAAAATGTCACCGTTCCGTTCCGGCGGCCTCGGATCGTGAAGACCTGGTGATGATTGTCGGGCACCGGTGGTCCGATCGCATGCACCGGACCGCTCGCCGGGGTTGTTGTAGTCGTCCCCGGGACAGCAGCCACCGTATAGCTGACGCTCGCGTCGTGGGTGAACCCATCCAAACTCGTCGCGGTCACCGCATACGTACGCTGACCCGGAGTCGAGGTATCCAGCTGACCCCCCGACCCTCCCCCCGACTGATCCAGACAACTCGCGATCCCCGGACCGCCAGCCCCGTCGACACACGAAAAACTCGTCGACACCGACTGCCCAACGCCATACACCGCACCACTCGCCGGGGTCATGATCGTCGCCCCCGGAACAGCAGCCACCGTATAACTCACACTCGCGTCCTGGGTAAACCCATCCAAACTCGTCGGGGTCACGGCATACGTATGCTGACCCGGAGTCGAGGTATCCAGCTGACCCCCCGACCCTCCCCCCGACTCATCCAGACAACTCGCGATCCCCGGACCACCATCCCCCTCGACACACGAAAAACTCGTCGACACCGCGCCTCGCCGCCGAGCGCGAGCATCAGCACGTTCCGAGCTGAGTCCACCGGCCACTTCAAGCATCAGCCCACTTCAACCGATCGTCCAGGTGTCCCCTGAAGCGAGCAGCTCGGTGAGCTCGTCGTCGGTCGCGGCGCAGTCGGTCCTTGGCTTTCGTCCGTAGACGGGGCGTTGGACATCGCGGAAGACGCCGATCGGGGTGGGTTCGGTCGGATCGCTTGACAGATTGGCGAGCGAGAACGCAAGGCCCGGGTCCCCCCTGACCGGATCGTGAACGAGCAGTGCATCGACGCCGACCGAGGCCACATCGACGATCTCAAGTCGTCCGTCGGTGCGCATCGCGATACCCCGCTCGCTGTCGACGCCGAAGCGGATCGGCTGTCCGGCGTCAAGTCGAATCTGGTTGAGGTCGCGGGTCTCCTTCTCGGTCATCGCGAAGAATGCCCCGTCATTGAACACCGGACAGTTCTGGTAGATCTCGACAAGCGCAGCACCCTGGTGCTGCGCGGCGGCGCGGAGCACGCTCGTCAGATGATGTCGGTCGCGGTCAAGCGTGCGCGCAACGAAGGTCGCCTCCGCCCCGATCGCCAGCGCAATCGGGTTGAACGGATGGTCGGAGACCCCGAACGGCGTTGACTTCGTGACCTTGCCGAGCGCGGAGGTTGGCGAGGCCTGACCTTTCGTGAGCCCGTAGATCTGGTTGTTGAACAGGAGGATCTTGACCGGGACATTGCGCCGTAGCGCGTGGATCAGGTGGTTGCCGCCGATCGAGAGAGCGTCGCCGTCGCCGCTGACGACCCAGATCGAAAGGTCATCGCGAACGGTGGCGAGACCTGTCGCGATCGCGGGCGCTCGACCGTGGATGCTGTGCATCCCGTAGGTGTCCATGTAGTAGGCGAAGCGGCCCGCGCATCCGATCCCCGTGATGAACACGATCCGCTCGGGCGGGATGCCGAGCTCGGGCATGAACTGCTGGACCGCAGCAAGAACCGCGTAGTCGCCGCAGCCGGGGCACCAGCGCGTTTCCTGACCCGATTGGAAATCCGCCTTTGAGAGGGCCGCCTGGTTCCGATCCCCACCCTCCGCGCTCGTCACCGCCGTCATTGCCGCTCCTCTATCAGCGCTTCTATCTCCGAGGCCCAGATCGGCTGACCCTGGACCTTCGTGAAGGATTCGACGTCGACCAGGAACCGTGCGCGCAGCAGCTGCGCGAGCTGCCCGCTGTTCATTTCGGGCACCACGACGTGGTCAAACGATCTCAAGACGTCCCCGGTGCCGGGAGGCAGCGGATTCAGGTGTCGCAGATGCGCGGTCGCAACCCGATGGCCCTGTGCCCGCGCGCGGGCCGCGCCGGCGCGGATCGCACCCTCGCTCGATCCCCAACCGAGTACGAGCACCCGCGCGTCCGGATCGGCATCGACCGTCAGAGGCACGAGCGCGTCCGCGATCCCAGCAATCTTTGCCGCGCGCAGCTTTGTCATCCGCTCATGGTTGGCCGCGTCATAGGAGATGTTGCCGGTTCCGTCGGCCTTCTCGATGCCGCCGATCCGGTGCTGAAGCCCCAGGGTTCCGGGAATGGCCCACGGTCGCGCCAGGCGTTCGTCGCGGGCGTAGGGCAGGAACGTCTCGCCGTCCGTCGGGGCGGTCGCGAAATCAGGCTGAATCACGGGAAGATCGCCGACGGAGGGGATCCGCCACGGTTCGCTGGAACTGGCGACAAAGGTGTCGGAGAGGATGATCACCGGCGTGCGGTAGCGGATCGCGATTGACACGGCTTCGAACGCGACGTTGAAGCAATCGCTCGGCGTGCTGGGGGCGATCACCGGGAGCGGCGACTCTCCGTGACGCCCGTAGAGCGCCATCAGCAGGTCCGACTGCTCGGTCTTCGTCGGCATCCCGGTGGACGGTCCGCTGCGCTGGACGTCGATGATCACGAGCGGCAGCTCGAGCATTACCGCCAGCCCGATCGTCTCAGCCTTCAGATCCATCCCAGGGCCGCTGGTCGCCGTGACGCCGATCCGACCGCCGAACGAGGCGCCCAGCGCCATTCCAGCTGCAGCGATCTCGTCCTCAGCCTGGATTGTCGAAACCCCGTAGCGGGCGTAGCGCGAGAGCGTATGGAGGATCTCGGACGCGGGCGTGATCGGGTAGCTGGCAAGAAGCAGCGGCAGACCGCTCCGAACCGAAGCCGCGATCAGGCCGAATGACAGCGCGGCCGTGCCGTTGACGGTCCGATAGGTCCCCGATCGGAATTCCGTCGCCGGATTCACTCGGTATTGAACGTCGAGCAGCTCCGTCGTCTCTCCAAACGCCCATCCGGCGCGGAACGCGGCGCGGTTTGCCTCCAACACCCCCGGCCGGTCGCCGAACCTGGCCTCCATCCAACGCTCTGTCGTCTCGGTCGGCCGACCGTAGAGCCACGACAGAACTCCGAGCGCAAACAGGTTCTTAGCCCGGCCCGCGTCTCGAGTGGTCGCATCTTCGATCCCTTCGACCGCGCGGCCCGTCAGGGCGCTCATCGGGATCCGATGCAGCTGGAAGGAGTCCAGCGACCCGTCCTCCAGCGGGTTTGCGGCGTAGCCCGCCTTCTCCAGGTTCCGCTTGCTGAACGCGTCCTCGTTGACGATGACTGTCGCGCCCCGACTCAGCTCTGGGAGATTCGTCCTCAAGGCCGCTGGGTTCATCGCGACGAGCACGTCTGGGGCATCGCCCGGCGTGAGAATGTCCTCAGAGGCGAAGTGGATCTGGAAAGCCGAGACCCCCGCAAGCGTCCCGGCCGGCGCCCGAATCTCGGCTGGAAAGTCCGGGAGCGTCGCCAGATCGTTGCCGAACGCCGCCGTCGCGTCCGTGAAGCGGCTCCCCGCCAACTGCATCCCGTCGCCTGAATCGCCCGCAAAGCGGATGATCACTCGATCGAGCTGTTCGACCGTCTTGACCATGAGCTCACGCTACACCACGCGCGTCACCGTTTCCGAGCTTTCTCGCCACGGCGTCGCGAACAGGCGGTACTCGCGGGTTCGAGACCGACGCTCGGTCCGTGAGGGCGGTTGAAGGCGGTCGTGTACACGCGGCACTGTGACCAACCGCCCCAAATGTCAGACTGAGTCGATGCCAGCGCAGCGAATCGGGGTGGTCGGTGCCGGGATCATCGGCCTGGCGGTAGCGCGCCGGCTGGCGGAGGTGGAGCCGGAGGCGGAGCTCACGATCCTTGACAAGGAGGATCGGATCGGAGCTCATCAGACCTCGCACAACAGCGGTGTCGCGCACGCGGGCGTCTACTACACGCCGGGATCGCTCAAGGCGACGCTCTGCCGACGCGGTATCGAGCTGCTGAAGGCCTACTGCGCCGAGCGGCAGGTTCGCTATGAGGAGTGTGGAAAGCTGATCGTCGCGCGCGACGCCCAGGAGCTGCCCCGCCTGGACGAGCTGGAGCGGAGGGCCACGGCGAACGGAGTGCCTGGGATACGGCGACTGTCCGCATCCGAGATGCGAGACATCGAGCCGCACGTTCACGGCGTCGCCGCCGTGCACTCCCCGCAGACGGCGATCGTTGACTTTCCGGCGGTGGCCCGGTCGTATGCCGACGACGTCGTCGCCGGCGGCGGCCGACTGGAGCTCGGGTTCGAGGTGACGGGAATCCGGCGCTCAGCCGGGGAGATCCGGGTCGCCAGTCGGTCGGGGTCGGAGTTGGCGTTCGACCGCCTGGTCGTGTGCGGCGGATTGGAGTCCGACCGTCTGGCGCGAATGGTCGGCGAGCCCGCGGCCCCGTGGATCATCCCCTTCCGCGGCGAGTACTACCGCCTGGTGGCCGACCGACGCGACCTGGTCAGAGGGCTCATCTATCCGGTGCCCAATCCGGCGTACCCGTTTCTGGGGGTGCACTTCACCCGACGCGTCGACGGAGGAGTCGACATCGGACCCAATGCTGTGCTCGCGTTCGCGAGAGAGGGGTACCGCCGACGCGACTTCTCGCCGACGGACCTGTGGGAGGTGCTCTCGGCCACCGGCTTCCGGCGACTGGCCCGCAGGCACTGGCGCATGGGAGCACGTGAGCTCCGCGGTTCGTTCTCCCGCCGGGCGTTCGTGGCCGAAGCGCGGAGCTTCATCCCAGAGCTGTCGGTTGAGGACGTCGAGCCCGGCCCGGCGGGGGTGCGAGCTCAGGGGGTCGATGAGGATGGCTCGCTCGTCGACGACTTCCGGATAGCGGAGGTCGGCGGGATCGTCGTGGTCCGCAACGCGCCCTCGCCGGCAGCCACCTCGTCGTTGGCGATCGCCGAGTACATAGTCGACCGGATTCGGCCGGCCACGGGAGCGACGCCTCAAACCGCCAGCTGAGCTCCCGCGGCCAGCTGAACTTGACCTATCCCTGCGCGGGACTCGCTGCCGTTTGGACCGGATCGAGCTGCGCGCGGCTGTCGCGGGTACGGATCAGAACCAGCGTCAGGACGGCTCCGACGGCTGCGATGATCGCACCGCCGAGGAACGCCGCTTGGAACCCCTCGGTCAGGGCGTGTGGAACGCTCGCGGTGCCGGTCGCCAGCACGTGATTGGTGCGGGTGGTCGCGACCGTCGCAAGTACGGCCAGGCCGATTGCTCCTCCGACCTGCTGTGAGGTGTTGATCAGACCGCTTGCGAGCCCCTGCTCGTGTGGCTTGACGCCCGCGACGGCGGCGATCGTCGAGGTGACGAAGCCCAGTCCAAGGCCAATCGCTGCCAGTAGCGACGGACCGAGGATGTCGCTCAAGAAGCTGCCATTGACCGCGATGTGGCTGAACCAGAGGAGTCCACCGGCGACGAACACCATCCCCACCGCCAGGATCGGCTTGAAGCCGAATCGCGTGACGAGCTGGCCGCCGAGGCCGGCCGCGACGATGATCGTCAGGGCCAGCGGCAGATACGACACGCCCGCGTGGATCGGGCTGTAGTGCAGCACCTGCTGCATATACAGCGTGATGAAGAAGAACATCGAGAACAGCGAGGCGCCGAGCAGCATTCCGACAACGTTGGCGCCGGTCAATGTCCGCTGCCGGAAGATCTGCAGCGGCACCAACGGCGCTTTCGACCGCTGTTCGATCAGCACGAAGGCGACAATCAGCGCGACCGCGAGCGCGAGCAGGCCGATCGTCTTGGTCGAGCCCCATCCAGCGGTGCTCGCATCAAGCAGCGCGTAGGCGAGGACCGACAGACCCCCCGTGATCGTGACCGCTCCGGCCGTGTCGAAGTTACGCTCGGTCGAATCCGATCGGCTCTCCGGGACCAGACGCGGGGTGAGCGCGAGCGCGATCAACGTCACCGGGACGTTGACCCAAAGCACCCATTTCCAGCTCAGACCCGAAGTGAGCACGCCGCCCAGCAGGACGCCGACCGCACCGGCCGCGCCCGAGACCGCGCCCCAAACGCCCAGCGCCTTGTTGCGCTCAGCGCCGTCGGTGAACAGTGTCGTCACGATCGAAAGCGCCGACGGTGAGATGAACGCCGCGCCCAAGCCCTGCGCGGCGCGCGCGACGATCAATTCGCCGCGCGTCACGGCGAAGCCCGCAGCCAGTGAGGCCACGGCGACCGCCGCCAGCCCGGCCATGAACACTCGGCGGCGGCCCAGGAGATCCGCCGCTCGACCGCCCAGCAGCAGAAACCCACCGAACGCGATTATGTACGCGTTCACCACCCACGGAAGGTCTCTTATCGGAGAAGTGCAGCCCCTTCCCGATGCTCGGCAGGGCCACGTTCACGATCGATGCGTCGAGAACGACGACCAGCTGTGCGGTCGTCAGCAGCATCAGCGCAATCCACCGCCGATCGATATCGGAACGCTTGGTCATGTCGGAATACCTCCTTTGGCCCAGGGATCAGCGATCAACGCGCCCAGCGGCGAGGAGATCTCCATCGCCGTCGCGAGCGTCCACCGCTTCTGACCCCATCCATTGCTCCGATTGATCGGATAAAGTTCGTAAGTAAACCTTGTCACGATGCCTTACGGTCTGGTAACCTGACAATCTGGCTACCTTATCAGGCCTCCTTACCAGATGTCAAACGATCTTGATCGAATTACGCGCGAGCCGATGATTCGGCTGCTCAGCGTGGTCTTCGCGGACTTCTCCGAGGAGCTGTTCCGGCGCTTCGGCGCCACGGGTTTCGACGACATCCGTCCCGGCCATGGGTGCGTGTTCGGCAATATCGACGCTGACGGCTCGCGGCTGACGGACATGGCGGAGCGCGCGCGGATGACCAAGCAATCGGTCGGCGAGGTCACCACCGACCTGGAGCGCCGCGGCTATGTGGAGCGACGACCCGACCCCACCGATGGCCGCGTCAAGATCATCCGGCTGACCGACCGAGGGAGGGAGGCTCAGCGAATCGGCCTCGAGTTGATCGACGAGATCGAGCGCGACTGGGCCGAGCGCTACGGCGAGGCCAAGATCTCCGCACTCCGCGAGGCACTGGAAGCGATCGCTGCCCGTGAGCCGAGCTCCGTATCCGCGTAGCCTCGGCGCGGCAGACATCACCGGCAGCAGAACGGGCCAGGTGAGAGCTGAGAACCGCAATCAGGCCGCGGTCGACGCAGATGCGGCGGATACGTCCCGATTCCCGGGGACGAACTTGCTGGCGACGAAGGTTGCGCCCTGCGGGTCGGCCAGCACCGTCGTGCGCACCCAAGGGGCATCGAACGGCGGCACGAGCACGCTCCCGCCAAGTTCGGCCGTCCGCGCGGCGATCGCGTCGGCGTCGTCGACCGTGAACGTGACGCTCCAGTGCGGCGAGATATCGGCTTGGTCTGGCCCGAGCACGTTCAGGCTCGCGACTGCATCCTCAAACCCGCCGACTCCCATCTCCGCCATCTCCTGTCGCAGACCTGGGCGGTCGCGCTCGAGGTAATCGCCGTAACCCGGGAGCGTCCACATCTCGACCGAACCCCCCATCGGCATCGTCTCCCAGCCGAACACCGCACCGTAGAACGCCTTTGCCCGGTCCGGGTCGCGCGTGTTGAGGTCGTTGAAGTTGAGCGATCCTGCTTCGTTGACGATCCTCGCGCCCTTGTGGCGCTTCGCCTGCCAGATGGAGAACACGGCGCCCCCGGGGTCAGCGAAGACGGCCATACGGCCCGCATCCGAGACATCGAACGGCGCCATCAGAGCCTTCCCGCCGGCCCGGGCCACCTTCTCGGCGGTGTCCTCCGCGCTCTCCACCCAGACGTAGGTGTTCCACGCCGCGATCGGCGGGGCACCTTCGGGGATCGAACCGATCGCAGCGACATCACCGCCACGGATCCGTCCGATGAAATACGTGCCCGGTTCCTCCGCAGGCATCACGTCCTCCAACTCCCAGCCAAACAGGCCGCCGTAGAAGGCAGCCGCCGCCTCGGGGTCGGGCTGGTTCGTGTCAATCCAGCATGGGACGCCTGGGATGTATCCGTCGCGCTGCGCCATTCGAGTGCTCCGTTCGGTCGCTGTCCCGACTACGCCGCAAGCGTACGCCCGAACTAGGTCAGGATCGGTCCTCATTCCCGCCGTACGCCGGGAGCGCGGTCCCGACATGAGCCGACCGTCAAGCAGGTCTGTTGTGCTCGGCAGCCCGCTGTCGGACGGTTTGCTTGTCGGCCAGCGCCATCGCCCCCGGGTGACCATCGCCGGGCCACGGCGCCAGCAGCAGCAGCAGCCGTGCAGCTGTTCGGGCATGCACGGCGTGGCGCTCACCTGGAGCGAACTCGACCATCAGCCCGACCCCGCCCGATGTGGTCTGATCTTCAGCCGTGATCTCGACCTCACCGCTGATCACTGTTAGCCAGGCGTGCTCGTGCACCTGGTGGTCCTGCAAGCTCTCCCCGGTGGGAATCTCCAGCACGATCGCCCTGCCACCGTCCCCGCTGTAGAGGATCTCGGGCGAGTGCGCACGAACCGGCATCGAAATCAGGTCCCAACTCTTCATCTGACGTTCATCCTCCTTCAGCGTAATGGCACCCGTCTCAAATACCAGACATGAATAGCGGCGCGCGCTGACACGCGCACGTATCTCGGGTTGAATGGAGGCCATGGATAAATCCAAGCTCCTCATCGGAATCGGTGCTCCGACCGTCGACGAACTGGTGGCGGTGGCGCGCGCGGGAGCACGCGTGGGACTATCGCCGGAGGCGCTGAGCGAAATCCGCTCCTCCCGTCAGATGGTCGAGGCGCTCGCCGACGATCCCCTCCCCCACTACGGTGTCTCGACCGGGTTCGGAGCCCTCGCGACCCGCCACATTCCGCCCGCGCTGCGGGCGGATCTGCAGCGCTCCCTGATTCGAAGCCACGCCGCGTCAACCGGCGACGAGGTCGAGCGCGAGGTGGTCAGGGCGATGATGTTCCTGCGACTGTCGACGCTGGCGACCGGTCGCACGGGCGTGCACGAGGCGACCGCCACCACCTACGGGGAGCTGCTCAACGCCGGGATCACGCCGGTCGTGCGGGAGTACGGCTCACTCGGCTGCTCCGGGGACCTCGCTCCGCTCGCGCATTGCGCGCTGGCTCTGATCGGTGAAGGGGAAGTTCGGGATCCTGACGGCCGCCTGACGCAAGCGGCGCAGGCTCTCGCCGACGCTGGGCTGACCCCGGTCGTCCTGGCCGAGAAGGAAGGGCTGGCGTTGATCAACGGCACCGACGGGATGCTGGCGATGCTGGTCTTAGCACTCCACGATCTGGAGGCGCTTCTGAAGATCGCTGACATTGCGACCGCGATGAGCGTCGAGGCCCTGCTCGGCACCGACGCTGTGTTCGCCGCAGACCTCCAAGAGCTCCGTGGTCAGCACGGCCAGTTGGTCGCAGCCGCCAACGTCCGCGCGCTGCTCGCCGAAAGTTCGATCGTCGCGAGCCACCGAGGTCCAGAGGACACTCGCGTCCAAGACGCGTATTCGTTGCGATGCGCACCGGCGGTGTCGGGCGCGGCGCGAGACACAGCGGCTCACGCCCGTCTGATCGCGGAACGTGAGCTTGGGGCGGCGATCGATAACCCGGTCGTCAAGCTCGATGGGAAGATCGAGTCGAACGGCAATTTTCACGGTGCGCCAGTCGGCTACGTACTGGACTTCCTCGCCGTCGCTGCCGCCGACGTCGCGAGCATGTCCGAGCGTCGAACTGACCGGTTTCTCGATCCGGCACGTAGCCACGGGCTGCCGGCCTTCCTGGCAGCGGATCCCGGCGTCGATTCCGGCCTGATGGTCGCCCAGTACACGCAGGCGGGAATCGTCTCGGAGATGAAACGGCTCGCGGTCCCGGCGTCGGTTGACTCGATCCCGAGCTCGGCGATGCAGGAGGATCACGTCTCGATGGGATGGGCGGCCGGGCGCAAGCTTCGCCGCGCGGTGGACGGCCTCACCCGGGTTCTCGCGATCGAGATTCTCACGGCTTCCCGTGGTCTCGATCTACGCCGGCCGCTTGAGCCGGCGCGCGCGACCGCCGCGGTGCTGAAGGAGGTTCGCACGGCTGTGGACGGACCCGGCTCCGATCGCTTCCTCTCGCCGGAGATCGAGGCGGTTGTGGGCCTTGTCCGTAGCGGCGCACTGCTTAGCAGTGCGGAATCAGTCACGGGACCGTTGAGTTAGGGCGGTGGCGCAACAGCGAGGCCCCGCGCTCGCGCAGTTCCTCGACCGAGACCACTCCAAGGAGAGCCAGCGCTCGGCGGAACTGCTCGGCGAACAGCCGGAGTACAAGGTCGACTCCGGGCTCCCCGGCCGCCATCAGGCCGTACAGGTAGGCGCGCCCGATCGCGCCGGCGTCGGCGCCGAGGGCGATGGCGATCGCCAGGTCGGTACCGTCGCGGATACCCGAATCGACGATCACCGTCGGCTCCTCGCCGACGGCCGCACGGACATCCGGCAGCAGCACAAGTGGTGGCACGATTCGGTCGAGCTGGCGGCCGCCGTGATTGGAGAGATGGACTCCGTCCGCCCCGGCTGCGATCGCGGCGACCGCCGCATTCGGACCGAATGGGCCCTTGACGAGGAGTGTCCCGGGCCACAGCGAGCGCAGCTCGGCGACGTCGTCGAGGTCGACCGAGGGGTCGAATTGCAAGGTGATGTTGTGGATCGTGCGACCGGCGCCGCGCGCAACACTAGGTGGCGCGTTGGCGAACGTGATCATCGGGTTGCGCACCAGCGCAAGCCAGTAACCGGGCTTGACGGCGACGCTCCAGAGCGTGCGCGACGTCAGCTGCGGCGGAACCGTCAAGCCATTGCGGACATCGCGGGTGCGCATGCCGGCCACTGGCACGTCCACGCTCACCTCTAGCACGCGATAACCGGCGCGCCAGGCGCGGTCGACCAGCAACCGAGTCATCTCGCGGTCACGCCACACGTAGAGCTGGAACCAGAGGTTCCGATGGCCGCTCTTGGCGACATCCTCGATCGACGTCGAAGCGACGGTCGACAGCCCATACGGCACCCCAGCGCGTGCGGCCGCGCGTGCGACCCCAAGCTCGCCTGCCTGGTCGATCATCCGCGTGTAGCCGGTTGGCCCGCACACGAGCGGCAGGGATAGGTCCTGGCCGAACAACGTGGTCGTCGTGCTGACCGCCGAAACGTCACGTGGAGCGAGCGGGACCAGCTCCCACTCGCGGAACGCCGCGATGTTCCGCTCTAAGCTGAGCTCACCGTCGGCTCCGCCCTCGACGTAGTCGAACACCGGCCGCGGCGTCCGCCTCGCCGCCGCCCGGCGTACGGCAGCAAGGTTGTGCAACGTCGCCAGGCGGCGTTGGTCGGCGCGCCCCCGAGGGCGCTGCAAGCCGCTCAGCTCGACCAGCTCGCGCAGTTTCATCGGACGACCACGGCGGCGGAAGCGCTCGTCACGATCGCCCGATGGAGGTCGACTGTCGCGACGCCGCGCAGGTCCGTGTGCTCACGGTCGATCCGCACGCGAGGAACCTGCCCGACGCCGAGGCTGTGGCGGCCATTGCGGCACAGCTCGGCCCACAGATCGCCGGTGCGGGCCAGCAGACCAGCGCGTAGTTCGCGTTCCCGGCGCGAGCCGCTTTCGAGCTCGCGCGCCTCCTCGAACGGGTCGATCCGGACCTGCGAGTCGCTGCCGATTGCGAGCTTGACCCCGGCGTCGGCGTACCGCATCGCCGGAAGGTATCCGTCACCGAGGTTCCCCTCCGTTGTCGGGCAGGACACCACCGTGGTGTCGGTTCGAGCGAGCCGTGCAATGTCGTCATCGGTCACGTGCACGCCGTGGATCACGCTCGCAAGCGAACCTAGGAAGCCGCAGCGGTCGAGCAGGTCAATCGGGGAACAGCCGTGCTCGGCTTCGCATTCGACGAGCTCTCGGCGCTGCTCATGGGCGTGCACATGGCGAGGAATCGAGTGCTGGTCCGAGTACCGGGCGATCGCCTCCAACCATCGGGCGGGCACAGCCCGCACGCTGTGCGCCGCGATCCCAACCTCGACCGACGGTTGGTCCCTGGCCCAGGCTCGGAGCGCGTCGACCCGGGCAAGGAAGGACTCGACGTCCGGGTCGCAAAACCGCTGCTGCCCGCCGACGGGCGGGCGATCGCGGCCGTCCCAGCCGTTGCGGTGGTAGGCGGCCGGGAGGATCACCAATGGCAGGGCCGCCGCTTTCGCTCCCTGTGCCACGGCATACGCGAGGGCATTTGGATCCTCGTACGGAATGCCGCCGGGCTGGTGGTGCACGTAGTGGAACTCGCCGACGACGCCATAGCCGGCGGCCCGCATTTCGGCAAAACCCGCCTGCGCGATCGCCGTCAGCGACTCGGGGTTGAGCGCGTCGGCGACCGCGAACATCTCCGTGCGCCAAGTCCAGAAGTCGTCACGGCGCAGACGGGGATACGCGCTCGGCCCGCCCCCGCATCGCCCGTTGAAAGACATGGGAGTGGACGTTCGGCATCGCTTCTATGTCTGTAAAGCGTTCGCTCATCCTTGCCGCTGGATCAACTCCCCAAGCGCGTGCCCGATCAACGTGATCCCGGTCTCGGCGTCGGCGAGTTCGACGTGTTCTTCGGGCGCGTGACTGATGCCCGACTGGTTGCGGACGAGGACCATCGCTGCCGGAATCCTCGCCGCCAGGATGCCGGCGTCGTGACCCGCGAAGCAAAGACAGTCCGGCATCGGTCGGCCGACCAGGCTCTGGCCGGCGGCGCGCAGCCGCGCCAGGATGATCGGCGAGAACTCCTGCCCTGGAGACTGGGAGGCGATCGCGATCGAGATCGCGACACCTGAGGACTCCGCCAGCCGTTGTGCTTCTTCCTGGAGCCTCGCCAGCCATCGCTGGGGTTTCTCCGGGTCGGCCGACCGGGCGTCGATCCAAAGACGGACGCGAGCGGCCACGGTGGTCGTCGCATTCGGCTCGACGAGGATTCGTGAGCTTGTGACGGTGAGCTCACCGAGCTGCGCGCCGATCTCGTCGGCGCCGACGATCAACCTCGCCGCGGCGCCGAGCGCATCACGGCGGCGCGTGGGCGGCGTCGTACCCGCGTGATCGGCCTGACCGGTGAAGGTCACCTCGAGCCGCATCCGGCTCGCCAGCGAAGTCACGATCCCAACCGGCTCGCCAGCCTCGGCGAGGAGCGTCGTCTGATCGATGTGCAGCTCGACAAAGCCGCTGAGCCTCGCCAGCCACCGCTGTGTGTCTGCGATCCTCTCGGGCTCCAGCCCGTCAGCCCTCATCGCCTCGGCCAACACGACGCCGTCCTCATCGGTGCGTGCCAGCACAGCGCCGTCGAGCGTGCCGGTGAGCGCCCGGCTGCCAAATGTCGGCGTGTTGAAACGAGCGCCCTCCTCGTCGGCGAACGAGATGATCGCCAGCGGCAACTCAGACTGGCTTGCGAGCTCGAATCCCGCCGCAACCCCAAGCGGACCGTCGAACCGTCCACCTCCACGAACGCTGTCGAGATGCGATCCAATACCCCACCACGGAGGCGGCGTTTCCGGGCACGCCCATAGGTTCCCGGCTGGATCTCGCTGAGCGGTGAGCCCGGAATCCCGGGCCTGCTCGTCGAACCAGCGGCGGCTCGCGCGGTCCTCGTCGGTCCAGGCTAGCCGGCGCACGGCGCCGGACTGAATCCCGATCCCATCGAGTCCGGCGAGCCGCTCGGCGAGGCTCACCGGGAGATCCTCCAGGCGTGATCCGGGTGGACGTGGACAAGCTCGCCGCCGGCGATCACCAACGCCACCGGGTTGTGTCCGAGTCGGTACGGAATCTGATCGATCGGGCCGTCGAGGATCAGGAGGTCGGCCCGAAGGCCGACCTCCAAGGAGCCCAGGTCTGGCCGGTTCAGCACCCAAGCGGCGTTGAGCGTGCAAGCCAGCAGCGCCTCGAGCGCCGACCAGCCGTACCGGCGGACGGCGAGGCCGATGATCAGCGGCAGCGAGTTGACGGGTGATGTCCCGGGGTTGAAATCGGTGGCGAGGGCGCAGATCGCTCCTGAGTCGGCGAGCGCGCGCGCGGGCTCCAAGTGCTCGCCTCCAAGGAAGGCAGCGCCTGGCAGCAGCACCGCGGCCGTCTCCGAGGCCGCGAGCGGCGCGATGTGATCAGGCGGCAGGCAGGCGAGATGATCGACCGAGCGCGCGCCCGCCTCGATGGCCACCGGAACGGAGCCGTGGCTGTTGAACTGCTCGACGTGCGCCCGAAGGGCAAGGCCGTGATGCTTGGCGAGCAGCCCCATTGCGCGCAGGTGCTCGTTGGTGAAGGCGACGCTCTCGACGTAGATGTCGAGTGACTCTGGCCGTCCCGCCGCGAGCAGATCGGGCATCGCCCTCGCGATCGTCGTCATCCAGCCGTCGGCGTCATAGCCATCCGGCACAGCGTGCGCCAGGAGCGCGGTCGAGAGGACGGTCTGCGGCACTCGCTCGCCGAGCGCGACTGCAAGGCGGAGCGAGCGAGCCTCTCCGTCGACCGACAGGCCGTAGCCGCTCTTGCACTCGAAGGTGGTGGTTCCGTGCGCGAGCATCTCCGCGGCGGCGGCGCCGGCCTGAGCGAGAACGTCCTCATCGGTCGCCATCGCCAATGATCTCGCCGACGATTTGATCCCGCCTCCCTCCCACGCGATCTGCTCGTACGGAACGCCGGCGATCTTCTGTGCGTATTCGCCGGCTCGCCAACCCGCGAACGGCAGGTGGGTGTGGCAGTCGACGAGGCCGGGGAGCACGGCGCATCCCGAGGCGTTGATCTGGATCGAGGCGTCGCGCGACGGTTCGAACGCGGAGATCGTGGCTCCGTCGACCGTGAGCGCTGCGGGCTCGGTGACGAGCTCGCCGGCACGGTCATGGCGCAGGTAGGGAAGGCCGTCTGCCGGGGGGCGCAGCACCTGTGCCGCACCGACGATCGAGATACCGGCCACTAGCCCTCGAGCATCGGGATCCGCACGTCGGTTTGCCGAGCGAAGTCGATCGCCTGCTCGTAGCCGGCGTCGACGTGGCGAACCACGCCGAGCCCCGGATCAGCCCTCAGCACGCGGTAGAGCCGTTCCGCCGCCAGCTCGGACCCGTCCGCTACGACAACCTGGCCGGCATGAATCGACTTGCCCATGCCGACGCCCCCTCCGTGGTGCACGGAGACCCAGCTGGCGCCGCACGCCGTGTTGAGCAGGGCGTTGAGGATCGGCCAGTCAGCGACCGCATCGGAGCCGTCGAGCATCTTCTCGGTCTCGCGCTCGGCGAGGCGACCGAGCCGGCGTCGAGGTGATCGCGACCGATCACGATCGGCCCGCTCAGCTCCCCGACGGCGACCATTTCGTTGAACCGCTGGCCGGCGAGGTGGCGCTCGCCGTATCCGAGCCAGCAGATCCTGGCCGGCAAGCCCTGGAAGCGAACGCGTTCGCTCGCCAGCCGGATCCAGCGGGCAACGTTCTCCTGATCGCCGAACAGATCGAGGATCGCCTCGTCGGTCTTGTGAATGTCCGCTGGGTCGCCTGACAGTGCGACCCAGCGGAACGGACCCTTGCCCTCACAGAACAGCGGGCGGATGTAAGCGGGCACGAATCCCGGATAGGAGAACGCGTCGTCGTCACCGTGCTCGTGCGCAAGGCCGCGCAGAGCGTTGCCGTAGTCGAACGCCTCCGCCCCTTGCCGACCCAGGTCCCTGATCGCTGCGACGTGCGTGACCGCGCTCTCGCCGACACGTCTCAGGTACTCCTCGGGATCGGACGCACGCAGGCTCTCTGCCTGCTCGACCGTGAGACCCGCGGGGATGTATCCGTTCAGCGGATCGTGCGCGGAGGTCTGGTCGGTGACGATGTCGATCTCGGCATGCCGGCGGGAGAGCTCGGGCAGAACCTCGCTTGCGTTGCCAAGCAGACCGACGGACAGAGCGCGGCCCTCAGACGCCGCGGTCCGCAACCGCTTGAGCGCATCATCCAGATCGACGGCCCGTTCATCCAGGTAGCCGCTCCTGATCCGGCGCTCGATGCGGCTGACCTCGACCTCGATGCACAGGGCGGTGCCCTCGCACATTGTCACCGCCAGGGGCTGGGCGCCGCCCATGCCGCCGAGACCGGCGGTAACGACCAGGCGCCCTCGCAGGGATCCGCCAAAGCGCTTCTTGGCGATCGCGGCGAAGGTCTCATACGTCCCCTGCAGGATTCCCTGACTCCCGATGTAGATCCACGAACCGGCGGTCATCTGGCCGTACATCATCAGTCCGGCCGCATCGAGCTCGTTGAAGTGCTTCCAGGTCGCCCACCGCGGAACGAGGTTCGTGTTCGCGATCAGCACTCGCGGAGCCCGCTCATGCGTCTCGAACACCGCCACCGGCTTTCCCGACTGCACCAGCAGGGTCTCCTCGTCGCCCAATCGCATGAGCTCCTGTCGGATCGCCTCGTAACTCGCGTGGTTCCGCGCCGCCTTCCCGATTCCGCCGTAGACGACGAGTTCGCTGGGCTTCTCGGCCACGTCCGGGTGCAGATTGTTCTCCAGCATTCCTAGCGCCGCCTCCTGCTGCCAGCCGCGGCAGCGACGACTGATCGCGGGGTTCATCGCCGGCTCCTGCGGGGATCGTCCCCGTCGCGGGCGAGTACCGCGGCGGCGTGCGCCGGGAACCCCTCGTGCGTCGCGAACGAAACGACCGCAGGCGCCAGCGCCTCGAGAGTGCGGCGGTCCGCCTTTGCGATCGACGTGCGCTTCAGAAATGTCTCGGCGGTGATCCCGGACGTGACCCGTGCAAACCCACCGGTGGGTAGCGCTGCCGGCACGCCGATCACGTAGTTTCCGAGCGAGATCGGGGTGTTCTGACCGATCAGCAACTCGCCGGCGTGCTGCACTCGCGCGACGGTTTCATCCTCGATCGACGAGCCGACCACGAGCTGCATGTGTTCGGGCGCGTACTCGTTGGCGACCTCGATCGCCTGATCCAGGTCTAACGTGAGCACGCAGCCACCGTTCTGGCCGAGCGCGAGCTCCGCGTAGGAGCGCCGGGGCTGCGGGAGGTCGGCGAGCTGCCTGGCCAGCTCGGCCTGGACGGATTCGAGCAGCTCCTCGGAGTCCGTCACGAGCACAGACGATGAATCCGGGCCATGCTCGGCCTCGTTGAGCAGGTCGGCCGCAAGCAGGCGCGGGTCGGCGCTGTCGTCGGCGAGGATCAGGCTCTCCGATGGCCCGCACAGCATCTGCGTGTGGCAGCCGAACAGTTGGCAGTAGATCTGTGCGGCCTGCACCGGGGGGCTGCCGGGACCGACGATCTTGCGCACGCGCGGAAAGCTCTCGGTGCCGAACGCCAGTGCCGCGATTCCCGCCGGTCCGTTGGACCGGAAGACCTGTCTGATCCCGAGCTCCCGGGCAATCCACAGAACGGCTCGGTCAACCTCGCCATCGCCGCCCGGCACCGGCGGGACGACCACCGCGATCTCGGGCACGCCCGCGACCACTGCCGGCACGCCGAGCTGAGTCAGAACCGATGGGAAGGAGCCCTTGCCGCTCGGCACGAACAGGCCGACGCTCACGATCGGCGTGAGCTTCTCGCCGACGATCAGGCCGGGTTGGATCTCCGTGCGCCACTCGCGCTCCCGGGTGGCGTACTCGTTGAACGCGCGGATGTTCGCGATCGCCAGCCGCATCGCCGCCAGCAGATCTGCAGACAGTGCGCTCTGGGCCTGCTCAAACTCCTCGTCGGAGACGAGCAGCCGATCCGGGCTGATGTCGCACCCATCGAACCGCTTCAGCGCCCGGCAGACCGCGGCATCGCCGTTGGTGCGCACATCATCGACGATCTCCCGAATGCTCTGCTCGAGCCCCGGATCGAAGATCTTGTCGAGTCCGCGCTCCAGCAGGCTCCTCCGACGCTCCTCGTCGGCCTGATCCCAGCGCACGACTGCAAGCGGCCCAAGCTGCCTCTCAGACAACGCGTCCTCCATCGATTGACACTACGGCTCCGGCCATGTAGCCCGCATGCGAAGAGAGCAGGAAGCAGACGAGCTCGGCCACCTCCTCGACGGTTCCAAACCGCCCCGCCGGGATCTCCGCGAGCAGCTCGGCCGCGATCGGCGGATCCTCGAGGTAGCGCTTGGTCATCGCCGTCGGGATGTACCCCGGGCAGATAGCGCTGACGACGATCCCGCGCGATGCGAGTTCAATCGCCATCGTCTGAGAGAGCGACAGAACTGCCGCCTTCGACGCGTTGTAGTCGGCGAACAGGCGCTCGGGCCGGAGCGCGTTGACCGAGGCGTTGAACACGATTGCCCCGCCGGCGCTCATCGCGATCGCAGCCTCGCGGGCAACGGTGAAGGCACCCACAGCGTTGACATCGAGCACGCGTCGCAGGTCGTCGGCCGTCAGCTCGAGCACGCTGTGCCCGACACCGTCCACGCCGGCGTTGACGAACGCCCCATCCAGACCCCCCAATGCATCCGTCGCCGCCACCACCGCGTCGTGTACGCCTTTGCCATCGGTCACGTCGCAGGCGGTGCCGCCCGCCAGGTTGGGGATGTCGGCCAGCGCCGCCTCGACGGTCTGCCGACGCCTGCCCAGAATCCATACCTTCGCGCCACGTTCGGCGAGCAGGCCGGCGCAGGCGGCACCGATGCCGCTGGTCCCGCCCGACACGATGACCCGGCGCTGATCGCTCACAACGCCTCCTTCAGGACGGCGCGTCGCCTCGACTTCACCGTAGGAATGCTTGCTATGTCTGACATACCAGAATCATGTCTGCCTGCATGAACAGTCTGAGCTTTTGCCTGGGCGGACGCAAGAGCGCCCGCCTCAGAACCGCCCAACCGGTCAGGCATGCGTGCTTGACGGCTCAGATCGTGCTCGGTATACAGCGGCTCACATGGCTGAGGCGACACTCACATATGTGAGCCCAAAGTCGGCCGAGCGAGTCCTGGACATCCTCGAGCTGGTCGCCGCGAGCCCCGACGGAATGAGCCGGAGCGCGATCACGGCCGAGCTTGGACTCCCCAGCAGCAGTGCGTCGATCTTGCTGCGAAGCCTCGTCGAGCGAGGGTACCTGCAGGCCGGTGCTGACGACCGGCGACTGATGATCGGGGTACGCGCATTCGAGACCGGCACCGGGTTCCTGCGTCAGATGTCGCTGCGCGACACGGCTCGGGCGGAGATGGACGAGCTTGTGCGCGCGCTCAACCAAACCTGCCACCTCGCGGTGCTCGCGGGGCGCGACGTCGTCTACCTCGACAAGGTCGACCCGCCGCACGCAGTGGTGCAACTCGTCACCGCCGTCGGCGCTCGGCTACCCGCCGCCAGCACAGCGGTCGGCCTGGTTCAGCTCGCGTTCCTCGACGATCGCGACCTAGAGGCGCGTTATGGCAATGCACCGCGGGACGACGGCGCCATCGACCGCATCCACGCCGGCCGCCAGCTCATCCGCCGTCGCGGCTGGGCAAACGAGCGAGGGCAGACAACGCCCGGCGTCGGATGTGTCGCGGCTGCGATCTTCGACCACAGCGGCGCGCCGATTGGCGCCATTGGGGCGACGTACCTCGAGGCGACCGCTGACGGCTTCGATCTGGCATCGGGCCCGCGGCTGCGCGAGACAGCACTTGAAATCTCCCGCCGATCTGGGTACGGCGTGGGAAGAACGGGCGAGGAGCCCAACACACATCAAGCAGTCAACGGGAGGGATGTTCTATGAACAAGCGCCGAGCGCTTGCGGCGGCGGTCCTGGTGGGCATCGCGTCGCTGGCTTACGCCACGTCGGGTTCGGCGTCGCCGAGCCTGATCAACGTCACGATGGGCACGGAACCGTGGATCGGATACGCGCCGTGGTGGATTGCACAGAAGGAGGGCTTCTTCGCCAAGAACGGGCTGAACGTCAAGATCGTCAACTTCCAGACCGACGCTGACCGCGATTCAGCGCTGATCGCTGGGCGCACCGACGTCTCAAACGAGCCGACGAATGGCATCGTCCGCTTCGATTCCACCGGCAAGGCGCAGATGCGCGCACTGATCTACGAGGACGCCTCGCTCGGTGCGGACGCCGTGCTCGCGTCCAAGAGCATCACGAAGCCCTCGCAGCTGGTCGGCAAGACCGTCGCCTACGAGCAGGGGACCACCAGCGACCTGCTGATCCACTACCTGCTTCAGGTCAACCACATCCCGTTCAGCAAGATCAAGGTCGTCAATGCCCCGGCCGCCCAGGCGGGAACGCTGTTGATCGCGGGCAAGGTGGACGCCGCGGTCACCTATCAGCCCTACATCAGCAACGCGACCAGCGGCCCCGAGGCAAGCAGCGTGCACGTGCTCTACTCGAGCAAGGACGCTCCAGGACTGATCAGCGACTACCTTGCCGCCAACCAGTCCTGGCTGTCGAGCCACCAGGCTGTCGTCAAGGATCTTGTGAAGACCTGGCAGGACTCGATCAACTATTTCCAAACGCATCGGAATAGCGCGGTCGCGATCATGGCGGCCGGCGTCGGCTCGACGCCGAGCTCGCTCGCCTCGACTCTCGCGGGGGTCCAGCTCTACTCGATCGCTGACAACCAGAAGCTCTACAAGTCGGGCGCGCTGAAGAAGCAGTACAACGGGATCGGCCACACGATGAAGACCCAGGGTGTGATCAAGACCCTCACGCCCTTCAACACGACCCTCAACTTCTCGGCCCAGAAGTAAGCACATGCAGCAAGCGATCGCGGACACGACCGCGACCCGCGCCCAACGGCGATCACGTAGTCGCTGGGCGCGGGCCAAGCCCCGGCCGTACGAGCCGACCTCGAGAGGCGTGTACGTCTGCGTCGCGCTGTTCTCGATGGCCTTGCTGTTCGGCCTATGGTCCGCCGCGAGCTACGGGCAGTGGGTCAATCCGTTGTTCCTGCCGACGCCGACCCAGGTCTGGCACGCGTTCAAGACCCAGGTCAACAGCGGCATCCTCTGGACCGACATGGGCACGAGCGTGTCTACGATCGTCCTGGGGTTCCTGGTCAGCAGCGCCGTCGCGATCCCGGTCGGATTGCTGATGGGTGTCTACAAGCACGGCGAGGCGTTCTTCGAGCCGCCGATCGACTTCATCCGCTACATGCCGGCGGTCGCGTTCGTGCCGTTGACGCTGATCTGGTTTGGAGCCACGCTCACACAGAAGCTCGTGATCCTGTTCATCGGCATCTTCTTCCAGGAGGTGCTGCTGGTGATGGACAACGTCAAGACGGTTCGGCGGAATCTCGTCGACATCGCCTACACGATGGGCCTGCGGCAGGACCAGGTGATCCGGCGGGTGATCCTGCGCGCGTCGCTGCCGGGCATCGTCGACACGCTGCGGATCTCGATGGGCTGGGCTTGGACGTATCTCGTCGTCGCCGAGCTGATCGGGGCGACCAGTGGCCTCGGCTTTCGTATCCAGCAAGCATCCCGCTACATCGACACACCCACGATGGTCTTCGACATCATCGTCATCGGGATCCTCGGCCTCGCGTTCGATTTCGGCTTCAAGGCCATCTACGCCTGGTCGTTCCCGTACATGGCGCACCGCGGGCGCCGATGAGCCGGGGACCCAAGGTCGAGGCGGTCGACCTCTGCAAGGTCTTCTACGGCCGGCGCGGGGCCGACGTGGTCGCGCTGGACGGCATCTCGCTGCAGATCCACGACCGCGAGATGGTCTCGATCGTCGGCGCTTCGGGTTGTGGCAAATCCACGCTACTGAAGGTCATCGCTGGTCTGGAGGTCCCGACCGCGGGGGAGCTGCTGCTCGACGGCCACCCGATCGAGGGGCCCGGGCGTGACCGCGGGATGGTCTTCCAGGAGTACACGCTGTACCCCTGGCTGACGGTTCGCAAGAACGTCGAGTTCGGGCTGACCGGCCACTCCAAACAGGAGCGACGGAACATCGCGCGCCAGTTCCTCGAGGTCGTGGGGCTGTCGAAGTTCGAGGCAAACTACCCCGGCGAGCTGTCTGGCGGAATGCAGCAGCGCGTCGCGATCGCGCGCGCCCTCGCCTACAAGCCGACGATATTGCTGATGGACGAGCCATTCGGCGCGCTCGACGCTCAGACGCGTTCGCTGATGCAGGACCTGCTGTTGAAGATCTGGAGCGAGGAGTCGCTCACAGTCCTGTTCGTGACGCACGACGTCGATGAGGCCGTCTACCTTTCCGACCGCCTGTACGTCCTCTCGGCGCGGCCGGGCCGGGTCAAGGAGGTCGTGGACATAGGGCTCTCGCGCCCGCGCGAGTACAGCGTCCAGCTGACGAGCGAATTCCTCGAGCTCAAGCACCACGTCCGCGACCTGATCCACCGCGAAGCGCTCGTCAATACCGGCTTCGCCGATGTCCTCACCCCCGACGCTGGTGCCTACGAAGCCGACCGAAAGGAGCCAGTCGATGCCCAGCTCTAGCCTGCCAAGCAATTTTTCGGCGACGGAGCGTCCGGACGGCGGGATCACGCTCGGGCGCGAGACGCGCGAGTCGTCCGTCGAGGTAACGGTCGGCTTCGGCGCGCGCGACGACGATATTCGTTGTGACACCGGGATCGATTTCTTCAATCACATGCTCGAGATGATCGCGTGGTACGGCGGGTTCAACCTGCAGGCGACCTATCGCACTCGCCGATTTCGGCTCACGCACGTGATCTGCGAGGACGTCGGCGTCGTCTTCGGTCACGCGATCCGTCAAACCGTCGAGCGGCGCATTCCAAATGGCGTCGCGAGCGACGGCTCCGGGTTCGGCGGCATCGACGACGCGCTCGCGTTCGCCTACGTGGTGCTTGAGGGGCGCGCAAACCACTTCCTCGAGCTCCCTGACTCCCTTTGGACCGGTGACGTCGAGGACGCCCACAACACCGACATCGCCCAGTTCTTCGAAGGTTTCGCCCAGGGCTGCCGCGCGACCGTACACCTGCGGCTGGTCGCGGGCGGCGACCCGCATCACCGGTGGGAGGCGTGCTTCCGCGCCTTTGCGAAGGCGCTGCGCGCGGCGCTTGCCCCAGACCCCTGGCGTGCCGGAGCGACCGCCGGTGTGAAGGGCACGCTCGACTAACGGCTGCTGCGGCCTGCCGAGAGCCGGTGGGAGCGACCGAGAGCAACAATCCGAGCGTGCGTGAAGATCATTTCGGTCCCGAGGTCGCTGAAACGTACGACGAGTCCGTCGCGGAGATGTTCGATCCAGGCAGGGTTGAGCCGGCCGTCGAGCAGCTGTCGAGGCTGGCGAACGGTGGCCGAGCACTCGAGTTTGCGATCGGGACCGGAAGGGTCGCGCTGCCGCTCGCCCGGCGCGGCGTCGAGGTCTGCGGAGTCGATCTGTCTGAGTCGATGGTCCGCCAGCTGCGTCGGAAGCCCGGGGGGCGCGAGCTGTCGGTGACGATCGGCGACATGGCCAGCACCCTGGTCG
Organism: uncultured Solirubrobacterales bacterium; assembly: GCA_963805095.1. Classification (GTDB taxonomy): domain Bacteria; phylum Actinomycetota; class Thermoleophilia; order Solirubrobacterales; family Solirubrobacteraceae; genus Palsa-465. The sequence goes on along the minus strand of CAWDSW010000001.1, from coordinate 310,642 downwards.
AGGGCACGTTCAGCCTCGTCTACCTCGTGTTCAACACGATCGGCAACCTCACCACCCAGGACGACCAGGTCGCATGCTTCGCCAATGCGGCGATCCACCTCGAACCCGGCGGCTGCTTCGTAGTCGAGGTCGGCGTACCGGCACTTCGTAGCCTGTCGCCTGGCCAGAGACACGTCATTTTTCTCGCAGACGGCAAGCGCTGGGGCATCGACGAGTACGACACCGCGCAGCAGCGCCTTGTCTCGCATCACATCCGCCGACAAGGCTCCGGGTTACGCCATCTGGCGTTCACGTTCCGCTATGTGTGGCCAGCGGAGCTCGACCTGATGGCGCGAATTGGCGGGATGACACTCGAGTCACGGTGGTCGGACTGGAACGCTCAGCCGTTCGATCACGAGAGCACGTCGCATGTGTCGGTCTGGCGCAAGGGTTAGAGCGTGGCGCCGACTAGGTCGTGTACGGAACTCACTCAGCAGGCCAACGACGGCCTGCAACCTCAAGTGAGCCGACCTTCAACGCGCCGATCTCGATCTCCTCGGCGCGGAGCCTGCGGATCACCGCATCGGCGATCACGATTCGGCCAACCGCCACCGCGCCGATCGCCGAAGCCGCGACGGCGATCGGCGCCAGCGCCGAGGGGCCAAGCACGCGAGGGCCAGCTGCGATTACGCCCGTAAGGCTGGCACCGGTGATGCGGAGACGGCGCTTTTCGACGTGTTCATCCCGGGTTTCTGGCATGGCAGCGCTCCTGTTTGGACGAGTTGCACTTTCTGCGCCATGGTCTACTACAGGCTTGGACTCCTCGCCGGGATTGCCGGTGGTCGGTGGACGGCGGGGAGCCTGAGGGCGAAGGACGCCCCGTGTTCGGCGTCCTCGCAGATGGCCGCCCCGTCATGCTGCTCGGCGATCCGGCGGACGATCGCGAGCCCGAGACCGGCGCCTGGGCGCCGGTCCCCGTCAAGCCGAACGAAGTCCTCAAAGACGCGCTCGCGCTCGCCGGACGGCACCCCGGGACCGTCGTCGATCACTCGCAGAACAACGACGCCCTCGCAGGCCGTCAGCTCAACACCCAGGCGACCGAGGCCGGCGGTCGCCGCCACAGCGTTGTCAAGCAGGTTTCGGACTGCACGCGCCAAGCCGTCGGCGTCGCCGGCGACTGTCGTCTCGTCGAGGTGAGCCACCTCGATATCAACGCCCGGAAACCGGGCCCGTGTCTCGTCAACGACGGTCTGGGCGATCTGACCGAGATCGATCTCTTCGCGGCGAATCGAGTCGTTGCCTTCCAGCCGCGCGAGACTCAGGAGATCGTCGACTAGAGTCCCCAGACGCGCGCTATCGCGTGCCAGCTGGGCTTCAAGCCCGTCGCGCTCAGGCCGAGGAGGTTGCTCGCGTAGGAGCGTCTCGATGGTTGCGTGCAATGCGGCGATCGGGGTGCGCAGCTCGTGTGATGCGGCCGCGAGGAAGCGGCGCATCGCCGCCTCGGAGCGATTCGAACGCTCGACCGACGCGGCCAACGCGTCGACCATCTCATCGAACGAGGCCGCCATCCGCCCCAGCTCGGTGTTGCGCTGCTCGGGGTTGAGCCGCTGGCCGCGGTCGCCCGCGGCGATCCGCTCGGCGACCCTACCGACGCGCGCCAGCGGCGAGAGCGCCGTACGCAGCCCCAACAGCAACAGTACCCCGGCGAGCACTATCACGACCAGCCCAGCCACCACCTCAACCACGACCAGCTGGTGTACGGGCGTATCCACGCTCGACTGGCTGGCCGTCAATCTGGCGGTACTGATGGCGGTGTCGGGTCGCGGGCTGAGAAGTTTCTTGAGCTTGGGATCGCTGACGCCGACGGGCACGTTGAGCACCAGCAAATTGCCCCTGCTGCTCACCGATGGATGGGTCACCGATGGATGGGTCACCGGCGCCGGAACGATTGCAGGCCGTTGGTGTCTCCCAGCGCCCGGCTTCGTCACGGGCCGCCGCGGGTCCCCGAGGTTGACGTCGATGCCCTCGAGCGCCAGCGAGCTCATCAGTTGCTTGAGGTCAGTGGGCGACGTTCGCTGCAGCGCCAGCCCACCGGCGGTCAGACGATTGCGCAAGTTGTGCTCGAGACCGCTGCGGTAGTGGAGCGTCACGGCGACGGCGAAGCCGGCGAGCGACAGCGCCAGCACGACGAGCGTGGCGACGGTCACCCGCAACCGCAGTGAGACCGTCCTCATGGCGCGAAGCGGTAGCCGAGGCCGCGCACGGTGTGGACCACGCGCGGTCCCGAGCATTCGAGCTTTCGCCGCAGCGCGCTGACGTGCACCTCAACGAGGTTGCGGTCGTAGGCGTCATACCCCCAGACCTGGGTCAGCAGCTGGTCCTTGGAGAGCACCTGCCCGCGATGGCGCATCAAGAAGGCGAGCAAGCGCAACTCGGTCGGCGTGAGCTCGACGGGCGTCCCGTTCCGCGTCAGCCCCCCGGCCGTCTCGTCGAGCAGGAGGTCGCCAGCTTCGACGACCGATCCGATGCGCCCGGTCCTGCGAAGCACGGCCCGGGTTCGGGCCAGCAGCTCCTCCAGCGCAAACGGCTTCACGAGATAGTCGTCGGCGCCGAGCGCGAATCCCGCGACCCGGTCAGCGATCGCATCGCGGGCAGTGAGGAACAGAACTGGCACATCGCGGCGGGCGCGCAACTCGCGCGCGAGCACGAAGCCGTCGCCGGCTGGAAGCATCACGTCGAGCATCGCGAGATCCGGTGCCTGGGCGAGGATCAGCTCGACGTCGCAAGCGTCCGCGAACCCCACTGCCGCAAACCCGTCGTTTCGGAGCGCCCGCACCACTGCGACGCGAACCGGTTCCTCGTCCTCGACGACCACGACCCGGGGGCGGGGTTCACTCACAACGCAGCCATTGTCGCGCCGCACCGCTGAAGATTCGCTGAAGGTGGCGCGCCTTTCAGTGCCAGTTCAGCCGAGCGGTCAAAGCTCGCGGAACCAGGGCTCCCGACAGGGCGAGCTCGTTCGAGAGCGGAGGCATTACATGTTGGGTAAACAGCTGCGGACCCGCTGGGCCCGCACCGCGGCGGTCGGTCTGCTCGGAGTGCTCGTTGGGGCGTGTGTGTTCGGGTTGCCGGCCCTTGCGTCCACAACTCATCCGAACGGTCATAGCCGCCACGCCAGGAGCGCGACGGCCCCCGGCACGACCAAGAGCCCCAGCGCCGACACCCAGGCCGCGGACTCCCGCGTCCAGGCGGCCGCCACAGCGGCCATTCAGGGCTTGGTCAAAGACGGCACGATCAGCCAACACCAGGCAGATGTGATCGACGGCCAGATCGACGCCGGCACCGTCGATGACCAGCAACTGGTCGCGAGCGGCGTCATCACCGCGTCCCAGATGAGCGCCGTCGACAATGCGCTGATTCAGGTAAAGCGCTCCTTCGCGGGCAGCCCGGAGGGTGGGAGCAACGGCAACATCGCGAGCCCGGGCGGCAAAACCCAGAGCTCCATCGCCGATAACCAGGCCGCAGATGCCCGCCTCCAGACCGCCGCCAGAGCAGCCCTTCAGGGCCTGGTAACCGCGGGCACGATCAACCAGCACCAGGCAGACGTGATCGACAGCGCGGTCGAGTCCGGTTCGATCGATCCGAACCAACTGGTCTCGAGCGGCGTCCTCACCGGGTCCCAGATGCAAGCGGTCGACAACGCCCTCGTCCAGGTCAAACAGTCCTTCGCGGCCAGCTCCGGTTCCTGAGCGGCTATGGACTCAGAAACGGTGCGGGCGGCATTACCCGCACCGTTCGCGTGGCTGGGATCGCGTCGCGGCGAACCCAGGTCAGCGGCCAAACGGCCCAGCGTCGCTCCGCGAATACATCAATGAACCCGGAGTGTCGAGTAGTTCACCGGTCTCCAGCAGCGTCTTGAGGCCAGAGAGGATCATCGGCCAGCCCCCGTACAGCTCAGCGTTCGCGTTCGGAGGCAGCTGGTCATGGGTGACCGTCAGCCGGCACGAGCTGCTCACCGGCTCGATCTCCCAGGTGACGCGGGTTGTTCCCTGGGCTTTCACGTCGTCGCTCCAAAGCGCGTCGAACGTCTGCACCAGCAGGCGCGGCGGGTCGACCACGACATTCGTTCCGGAGACGATGTCCACGACGCCCGGCACCCCGCCGCTGTAGGTCGACCCCTCCGACCAGTCCGAGTGGACCTCGGCACCGAAGCTGTACTTCGCGCGCTGCTTCGGATCGGTGATCGCCTCCCAGAGTCGCTCGGGCGTTGTCTTGATGAACACCTCGAATACGGCGGTGCCTGCCGAGACCGGAGCTGAGCCATCGGCCCACGAGACCGTCTTGACCGTCGTCATTGTGTCGTCCTCCAATTGTGTCTTGAGCCTGCTGAGCGTCGCTGCCCAGGGCTCGGCGTACTTGCTCACCCAGCGGTCGTGGACGAGCCGGATCGGGACTGCGTTCAGGTAGTGGAGCTTCTCGCGGCCCCGGCGCTGCGTCGTCACCAGGCCCGCATCCTCGAGCACCGCCAGATGTTTCATGACCCCGAATCGAGTCATATCCACGCGGGCCTCGAGCGCGCTCAACGTCTGTCCGTCCCGCTCGAACAGGCGGTCGAGCAGACCGCGGCGAGTCGCATCCGCAAGCGCTTTGAAGACCTTGTCCACGCCAGAGATAATAGGTGACCTTTTGGTCACCTGTCAAGCACGCATCATCCTTTGTCGTATGGACCCTCCGCAGGCACCCTTCGGCGTCTACATCCACGTGCCGTTCTGCGCCGCGCGCTGCGGCTATTGCGACTTCAACACCTACGTTCCCGACGGTCGCGGACAGCAGCACGAGTTCGTCGACGCGGCGCTGTTGGAGCTACGCCAGGCACGCACCGAGATCGGCGATCGACCGGCGAGCACCGTGTTCATCGGCGGCGGAACGCCAACGCTGCTTGGGGCCGGCGAACTTCTGCGCCTCCTTGGTGGCGTCGGCGACACGTTCGGACTGGCACCGAACGCGGAGATCACGACCGAGGCCAACCCCGAGTCGGTCGACGCTGGAACATTCCGGGCGCTGCGGCAGGGAGGTTTCACCCGCGTGTCGCTCGGCATGCAATCCGCGGTACCCCACGTGCTGCGTACGCTCGACCGAGTGCACACCCCGGGACGGGCGGTGACCGCGGCCCTGGAGGCGCGGGAAGCCGGCTTCGAGCATGTCTCGCTGGATCTGATCTACGGCACCCCCGGCGAGAGCGACGAGGACTGGGAGCGAAGCCTCGAGGCGGCGCTGTCAGCCGAACCCGATCACGTGTCGGCGTATGCGCTGACGGTCGAGCCGGGGACCGGACTGGCGGCGGCGATTCGCCGCAGGGAACTGCCGGCGCCCGACGACGACGAGCAGGCGCGGAGATTCGTTCGCGCCGACGAGCATCTGTATTCCGCCGGGTTTGACTGGTACGAGCTTGCCTCCTGGGCGCGAGGCGCGGAGTCGCGTTGCCATCACAACATCGGCTATTGGCGGTCGTTCGACTGGTGGGGGATCGGGCCCGGCGCGCATTCGCACCTTGACGGCGTCCGCTGGTGGAACGTCCGGCGACCCGCCGAGTACGCCCAGCGGTTGCGCCGGAGCGAGTCTCCGATCGCGGATCGCGAGGTCCTCACCCCCGAGCAGCAGGCGCTCGAGGCGGTGCTGCTCGGTCTGCGACTTCGCGAGGGCTTGGCGCTTTCGTCGCTGAACGACGCAGGAGCGAGCGCGCTCGAGGCCGAGATCGCGCGCGGCCGCGTCCTGGTCGTCGACGGCCGCGTCCAGCTCACCCTCAAGGGCCGCCTGTTCGCCGATGCGGTCGCCCGCGAACTCTCGGCCTGATCGAACCTGGCATCGGTTGTCTGCGACTTACGGTTCGTGTAGCCTTACCGTTGATGGAGGCCGATCGAACAGACGCGTGGACGGCCCTCGGGGACGCGACTCGCAAGGCGATCTTCGAGCTCATCGTCGAACGCCCACGCGCCGTCGTCGAGTTGGCCAGCGAGCTGCCGATCAGCAGGCCGGCGGTGTCCCAGCACCTCCGGGTGCTCAAGAACGCCGGGCTCGTCGTGGACGAGCGGGTGGGCACCCGCCGGATCTATCGGGTCGACCCCGACGGGCTGGTTGGTTTGCGCACGGAGCTCGAGCGTTTCTGGGAGAGGGGGCTGGCCGCGTATGCCGCGGCCGTCGAGCAGACGACCAAGGAGCAACGATGAGCAGCCACACCCAGGTTCCACTCACTACCGTGCGACGCTCGATCGTCGTCGAGGCGCCGATCGAGGTCGCATTCGAGGTGTTCACGGAGCAGTTTGACCTCGTCAAGCCTCGAGACCACAGCCTCCTGGGCGTCGAGATCGCCGAGTCGTTGTTCGAGCGACGTGTTGGCGGATACCTCTACGACCGAGGCGTTGACGGCAGCGAGTGCCGCTGGGCTCGGGTGCTCGCCTACGAGCCGCCCCGGCGGTTCGTGATCAGCTGGGACATCAGCCCACGGTGGCAGATCGAGGCCGATCTGGAGAACACCAGCGAGGTCGAGGTGCGTTTCGTTGCGGACGCAGGTAACCGCACTCGGGTTGAGCTCGAGCATCGCAACCTGGACCGCCACGGCGGCGAATGGCGGGCGCTGCGCGACGGCGTCGGCGGCGACGGTGGCTGGCCTCTGTACCTGCAGCGTTTCGCGGACTTGATCGGCGGCGCGGAGTGCCGACCCTAGGACGGATGCCGCGAATCGCGACGATCGGTGTCTACGAGTTCGACTCGGCAGCGTTCCTCCGTGCGCTCAACGGCGCCGGGGTTACCAAGGTGATCGACATCCGGCAGCGCCGAGGCGTCCGCGGCAGCGAGTACTCATGGGCGAACTCCTTGCGCCTACAGCGGTTGCTGGCCGATGACCGGATTGGGTACGAGCACCACCCGGAGCTCGCTCCGGACACGGAGCTGCGACACCTCCAATACCGCGAGGACGCCAGGAAAGGAGTCGGAAAGCGCTCGCGCGTGCGCCTCTCCCCCGAATACATCGGCCGGTACACCGCGGAGATCCTCGATCTTGTGCCGCTCGAGCCCGTGATCCGGCGGCTGCCGGTTCACGGGATCGGCGCGCTGATGTGTGTCGAGGCGACCGCCGGAGCGTGTCATCGCTCGCTCGTTGCTCAGCGCCTGGCAGACCGCTTTGGTTTCGAGGTGATCGACCTCGAGGCCGACACCCCGGACTCAGACGGTGGGCAGGATCTTCCGCATTAGTGCGGCGATCTTTGAGAGCGGCCCGCCCCAGAAGACCTCCACCGCCGTGCCTCCCTTGAGCACGACCAGCCCGGTGTTCTTGGCGCTTCCAGCTCCCTGAACGCTCGAGAACGCGGGAAGGCCCAGGCCGGAAAACGTCGTCGTCGAGTGCCCCCCGAAGACGCTGCGCATTACCTTGAGCTTGGCGGGTGACACGTCTGACTGAAAGTTCACCATCACCGTCTTCGTGCCGGGCTGCCCGAATATGCATTCGAGGACATGTCCGTTACGTACAACGGTCGGAGCCTTCGCGGCGACCCCGAGCGTTGACTTGATCACCGGCGTGACCTTCCCGCAACTCGACACGGCGCCCGCCGGGGACGCACTCAACAGCACCGCCGCGGCACACAGCACCGCCGCGCCGGCAGCTCGCATGACAACGACGACGAGCCGCTCGCTCACAAGAATCCCCCTCGAAACACGTTCAAATTCATCTGGCTATCCCGACAGGGCCCCGACGGCACTCCGCTAATCCCTTCACAGCCGAGAACGATGCCTGCCGAGTCTACTTCGTCCCCGCCTGGTCGGCGCAGCTCAGGCGTTGAGGAAATCGATCAGCGCGCCGTTGGTCTCCTCCGGAAAGGTCCAACCGATGTTGTGCGGACCATCGGGAACCTCGACCACGGTGAGGTTGGCGATCAGCTGTTCGTCTCGCAGCCGCGCGGCGGTCGCTTCGAACGGCAGGATCCGATCGGCGGTGCCGTGGACCACCAACGTCGGCACGTCGATCTTGGGTAGGTCGCCACGGAAATCTGTCAGCCAGGTGTCTACGCACGCATAGGACGCGTACGGTGAGGCGCCGGCGGCGACCTGGAAGCTTGCGCGCAACGCCGCATCCCCAATGCGTTCGGGCGCGAGCACGTCGGTGTTGTAGAAGTTGGCGAAGAACCCGTCGAACCAGGCGTAGCGATCGGCAAGCACCGTCTGCTTGATCCCGTCGAAGACATCTCCCGGAACGCCCTTCGGGTTGTCGTCAGTCTGGAGCAGAAACGGCGGAATCACGCCAAACATCACAGCTTTGCTGACACCGGCCGAGCCGTAGGTCCCCAGATAGCGGGTGACCTCGCCGGTGCCCATCGAAAAGCCGGCGAGCACCACGTCCTGATCGAGCGCGAGGTGGTCGAGCAGCGCCTTGAGGTCCGCCGCGAACGTGTCGTAGTCGTAGCCGGTCGTAGGTTGGCTGGATCGGCCGAAGCCGCGGCGGTCATAGCTGATGCAGCGGTAGCCATTCTCGAGCAGCACACGCTCCTGACGCTCCCACGAGTTGCCGTCGAGCGGGTAGCCGTGGATCAGGACAATCGGCTTACCGGAGCCGTGATCGCGGTAGTGGATCTCGATATCGGCACTGTTCTCGGTTCCAACCTTGACGAACGGCACGCTAAATCCCTTTCGGTTGTCGATTCGGACCAGCAAGCGACGTGCTGTGACGCCGACTCTAACCCGGCCGCTCCCCCGGGCACCGACCGGGCACCGACCGACCACCGTGATCCTCGCTGTCACATTCCTCGTCTTCGACGAGTCAGATCTGTAGACCCACCAACCAACCTGGTAGGAGGACCAAGCGATGCAACCGCGTATCGAGACCCCCGTGATGCAGACTCCCCGCGCGATGAAGGCGCTGCAGATGCTCTCCGACACCGCCAAGCTGGCAGACGTGCCCGAGAGCACTCTGCTGTTTGTGCAACTGCGCGCCAGCCAGATCAACGGCTGCAGCGTCTGCTGCGACATGCACGCGCGCGAGCTGAAGCTCGCGGGCGAGCCCGACGAGCGCATCTTCATGATCTCCGCCTGGCGGGAGGCGCCCTACTTCAGCGATGCCGAGCGGGCCGTGCTGGCGCTGACGGAGTGCGCCACTCGGCTCGCAGACCGTTCGGATCCGGTACCTGACGATGTCTGGGATGAGGTGGCCCGACACTTCGACGAGCAGCAGCTCGGCGCGATCGTGCTCGAGATCGCCGCGATCAATGCCTGGAATCGCATCAACGCAACGACCCGCCAGATCTCGGGCGAGTGGGTGAACCAGTTGATCGGCGCCGGCGCGCAGGACCCGGCGCCTGCCACCTGACGGCGGCTACGACCGCCGGCTTCGCGCGACGGTCCAGACCGAGACGGTGAGCAGGATCGCCGCAGCCGACGGCGGCAGCCACCAGGCGTTGACGCCGTTGTCGGCAAGGACGGCGGTCAGCGACAGCGCGACCGCCACCCCCAACGCGACCCGCCAATCGTCGCCGATCACGAAGTCCCAGAGGAAACGCAGCAGGGCGACCAGCCTGCTCATACGCTCACCGCCGTCTCGTTCACGCCGGCGGCCCCGAGGTAGCGACGGAGCGCTGCCACCGTCCCCAGCGAGAACAACGCGATCGCCGGGATGATCCCGAGCAGCGCCGCGTCGCCACCCGGCCAGTGGGCGTTGGCGCCCTCCCCGCCCCAGAAGACCCCGAACGAGGTCAGCATCACCCCGACCACGAACTTCATCGCGTTCTCGGGAACGCGGGCGAGCGGGGCCCGAATCGCCACGCCGACGCCGACGACCACGAGCACCGCCACCAGCCCGGCGGCCGCGGCCAGGGGGATGTTCTTCTGGTTGGACCCGAAGGTGAGGACGATGAAAACGACCTCCAGCCCTTCCAGGAACGATCCTTTGAACGCGACCAGGAACGAGTAGCCGTCGAGACCCAGATCGACGTCCCCGGCGCCGCGCGCCGCATCCGTCTCCTCTGCGAACGCTGCCTCCTCGTCATGCAGGGCCTTGAGCCCGGACGCGCGAAGGATCGCCTTGCGAAGCCACTGCAGGCCGAAGATCAGCAGCAGCCCACCGACCGCGAGCCGCAGAGCGTTCAGCGGCAGCGCCGTCAACGCTGGACCGAGCGCGGCCGTCACCACCGCCAGCGCCGCCAGCGCCGCACCGACACCGATCAGCGCCGAGCGCCAGCTGCGGGTGGTTCCGACCGCCAGCACGATCGTCAGCGCCTCGACCGCCTCGACCGAGCAGGCGACGAACACCGACAGGACCAGGGCCACGTCGGTACCGGTCATCGCTCGCTGCTTCGGGCGCGCCGCATCCCGCCTCGGATGGTCGCACGTCAAGTGCGCGGGCAGACGCCGCGACCGGCGTATGATCGTTAGGGGAGGCGGTGTGTTAGCACTCGGAATCGCTCTTCTCGTAGCAGGAGCCGCACTGGTGGCCGCTGAGACCCACGTGCCAAATGGAGCGCTGGGGACGATCGGCGGTATCGCGTTGTTGATCGGTGGGATCACTGCGATCCTGTCGCTCGGCGGCCCGGCTGCCCTCGCAGTTCCGGTCGGCGTCTTCCTCGGACTCGCCGCCGGCGGTTGGACCCTGGTCGTCGGGCGCGAGTTCAGCCGCGCGAGGAAACGCGCGATTCGGTCGGGGAGCGAGACGCTCAGCGGACGCGTCGGCGAGGTCCGCCAGTGGCACGACGACGGTGGGCAGGTGTTCGTCGACGGGGCTCTGTGGCGAGCGCGCCATGACGACATCTTGGGCGCCGGCGAGCATGACCCGGGTTCATTTGAGCGCGGGGACCGAGTCGTGGTCGAATACATACGCGGGTTGACGCTGTGCGTCCGGCGCGCCGAGGAATGGGAGCTGTACCAATGATCGCCGCGCTGATCGTCGTGCTCGCCCTGATCGTCGTGACGGCGGTCGTGCTCGTCTCCACATCGATCCGCGTCCTGCGGGAATACGAACGCGGCGTCGTGTTCCGGCTCGGCCGCGCCGTGCCCGCGCGCGGGCCGGGGCTCGTCGTCCTGATGCCGATCCTCGATCGAATGGTCCGCGTGAGCCTCCGCACAATCACGCTCCAGGTTCCGGCCCAGGAGATCATCACCCGCGACAACATCCCGGCACGGGTGACCGCGGTCACGTACTACCGCATCGTCGACGCAGCCAGGTCTGTCCTCGAAATCGAGAACGTCACCTCCGCGACATCCCAGGTCGCCCAGACGACGCTGCGTTCGGTCCTCGGAAAGGTGGACCTCGATTCGCTGCTGTCCGATCGTGAGACGCTCAACGAGCACCTTCAGAAAATCATCGACGACCAGACCGAGCCCTGGGGCGTCAAGGTCACCGCCGTCGAGATCAAAGACGTCTTGATCCCCGAGCGGATGCAGCACGCGATCGCACGGCAGGCCGAGGCCGAGCGCGAGCGCCGCGGCAAGATCATCGCCGCCGAGGGCGAGTATCAGGCTGCAGCCCGGCTGAACGACGCTGCCGAGGTGATCAGCCAGAATCCGGTGACGATCCAGCTCCGCTATTTGCAGACGCTGATTGAGGTATCGGGCAATCAGAGCTCGACGATCGTCTTCCCGCTGCCGATCGACGTTTTGCAGCCGCTCGTGGCCTCGGCGCAGGAGCGCCGGGCGACGATTGGCGCCGTCGATGAGCCCAAGCACAAGAAGCTTGACGAGGCGCTTTCGGCCGCGCAGGCGGTGCTTCGTCGTGGCGTTTCCAACGGCAAGGCCGCGCAGGTGCAAGCGCGCACTCCAGCCCCGCCGAACGCGTCCGGCACTAACTGAAAAAGCCCTGTAACCGGCTTGTTAGATCGAGGCCACCACAGCGCTTGCGCAGCCACGCGTCAAGGGCGGCGCGCGTCAGTCTGCGAGGCCGTGCGTGTACGCGTAGTGCACCGCCTGGGCTCGGTCACGTACGCCGATCTTGGAGAAGACGTGATTCACGTGAGTCTTGACCGTCGCTTCGCTGACCACCAGCGTCTCGGCGATCTCGCGGTTCGAGAGGCCCCGCGCTATCAGCGAAAGCACCTCGGCCTCGCGCGGGGTCAGCTCGTCGGGCAGTACCCGCCCGATATGGGCCGCGGCCGGCGTGGAGCTCGTCGCGGCGGCCAGTAGCTGGGCCTGCACGAGCGGGTCGAGCACCGCCTGATGGGCCGCCGCCGCCTGGATTGCCCTTGAGATCTCGGCGATCCCGGCGTCCTTGGTCAGATAGCCGCGAGCGCCGGCGCGGAGCGCGTCGAGAATCGATGCTTCGTCGGCATGGGTCGTCAGCACGACCACCTCCACCTCGGGATCGGCGGCTCGGATCTGGCGCGTCGCCTCCACGCCGTCGACCCTCGGCATCCGCAGATCCATCAGGACCACATCAGGGTGGTGGCGAGCGCACAGCTCTATGGCCTCCTGCCCGTCGACCGCGGCCGCGATCGGCTGGATCCCGGGCGCCGCGTCCAACAGCGTCATCAGCCCCTCGCGGACGAGCGCCTGGTCGTCGACGACGATCACCGTCAGGTCAGCGCTCATCATCGAGTCCCTTAGGGTTTGAGCACGTCATAGCGTGCTTTTCACGCGTCGTGCCCCGGCGAGCACCGGAACCCGCAGTTCCACGCGCCAGCCGCCATCGCTGGGCCCGGCGTCAAGTGAGCCACCGAGCAGCTCGGCGCGCTCGCGCATGCCCCGCAGCCCGTAGCCGCCGCCGCTGGCGCTCAGCGCGTGCGATTCGCGCCGTGGGCCGGCAGTATCCGGCGTGTCCTCGACGATTACGAGGATGTCCCCGTCGGGAGGCTCGCCGGCGTTGACCGTGACCGACACGGTGGCGCCGGAAGCGTGCTTCCGCACGTTCGTCAGCGCCTCCTGGACAACCCTGATGACCGCCTCCCCTGCCTGGTCGTCGAGACCCGCCAGGTTACCCTCGAGCTCGAGCCCGATTGGCGTCTTCGCGGCCGAGTCGTAGTCGGCCACCAGCGCTTCGATGCCGGCCCGAACCGATACCGATGGGTCGCCGCGCAGCGCGCCGACCGCGCGCCGGGTCTCGCGGAGCCCGTCGCGTGCCAACTCGTGCGCGCGTCGCACCCGCTCGAGCAGCGTCGTCCGGTCCGCCCCCTGCTCTATCAGCGCCGTGGTGGCCTCGAGCTGGATCGTCAGGCCGGCCAGCGTGTGCGCCAGCACATCGTGGGTCTCCCGCGCGATCCGCGCCTGCTCTTCGAGCTTGGCAGCTCGCAGCTGCTCCTCGTGGGAGCGCTGGGTCTGGGCGAGCAGCAGCTCGGCCTGCTCGGCGCGCCCCTGACTCTGATGCAGATTCTCGGCACCGAGGGTCGCGGCGAGGAAGCCGAGCGAGTAGGCGACCACCCCCAGAGCGCTCTGGTGATAGACGGCGGAGCTGACAGCGACGCCGATCGCTCCGGTCGCCACAACCGGCAGTGATTTCCGGAATCCGACCCGGACAGCGGCGGCGACCACGGCGACGAACACGCACGCGCTCGCAGCGCTCGATGGGGAAGCGCCGGTCAGCGCTCCGCCGGCTCCGGCGAGTACGAACACGTCGGGCGTCAGCACCTTCAGCCGGCTCGTCACGAAGGTCCACCAGAGCCAGACGGTCGCGCACACGATCAGGAGGATCAGCACGACCAGCCCTCGGCCCGAGGTGCCGGGGGGCTGGTTGGACGCGAGCACGGTCCACGCAACCACCCCCAACCCTCCGAGCCGGATCAGCGTCGCGTATGGCCGGTCGATCGAATACAGGAACATCAGAAGGGGAAAGTACCGCCGGTTGGCCTAGACGATCTCGGCTCAGGCGAAGCTCAGAACCGGTGCCGCCTCCAGGCGCCGCCAGCGCGCCGCCTGGATCAGGGTCCGACCGAGGACTTCGCAGACCGCCATCGCCAGCAGTGCGTCGGTCCAGGCCGACTCGCCGGTGATCGAGTTGTGCGCGCTGAAGCTCGCGATCGAGGCGGCGCCCCCGTGGGCGATCCAGATCGCGAACGCGAACCGCGAGCCCATCCCAAGCACCCAGAACAGACCTGACCACCAGCCGCTGCGGGTCGTCACGCCACCGTCGTCGCCGCGCCGCATGATCGCGGTGAAGCCGCTGGCGGCGCCGATCGTCGCGCCGATCATTGCGACGGCCGCGATCAGCAGCAGGTCGTTGCCGGCAGTCGGGATGCTGTGGAAGTAATTGGCGACCGCGACGCCAAGAATCACGAGCGGCCGGACCAGCAGGCGCGTCGTCATCCGCCGCTCCTTGATCTGCAGGAGAACCAGGAGGACCAGCGCTGAATCGAGGATGTAATCAGTAGTTGTCATGCCCGAGATCATGCGGTCCGGCGGCGATTCGCACATCGGCGCACGGGTCGATTCGCGGGTGGATTCAAGCCCGGTGCTCAACCCAAGGGTGGAGGCCGCGGGCGGCGGCCCAGCTGGTCCGTCGGCGGGTGCGGGTCGAATTTGTCAACCACCGGTTGACAAATTCGACCCGCCAACCGCCAACCGCCCCCGGAGCCGGATCAGCCGATCAGCGACACGCCGGTCATCGCGTCCGGCTGCGAATAGCCGAGCAGCTCGATGATCGTCGGCGCGACGTCAGCGAGGACGCCTCCCTCGCGCAGAGTCAGCCCAGGAACGGTGACGATCACCGGCACCGGGTTGAGCGAGTGAGCCGTGTTGGGGCTGCCGTCCGGCTCGAGCATGTGGTCGGCGTTGCCATGATCGGCGGTGATCAGGCAGGCGCCCCCGCTCGCGTGAACCGCCTCGACCACCTCGCCCAGGCACCGGTCGACGGTCTCGATCGCAGCGACCGCGGCTGCGATCACGCCCGTGTGCCCGACCATGTCGGGGTTGGCGAAGTTGATGATTCCGAAAGCCGGGGAATCCTCGCGCCACGCGGACACGAACGCGGCCGTGGCCTCGCGAGCGCTCATCTCGGGCTTGTGGTCGTAGGTCGGTACGTCACGCGGAGACGGCACCAGCTCGCGGCGCTCGCCCACTTGTGGAGTCTCCTCCCCGCCGCCGAAGAAGTAGGTCACGTGCGGGTATTTCTCGGTCTCGGCGACGTGCAGCTGGCTACCGCCGTTGGCGGCGACGACGATCGGCAGCGTCACCGATGGGTGGGCCGGCGGGAACGCGACCGGGTACGGCCAGCCCTCCACATACTCGGTCATCGTCGCGTACCGCGCGACGGTCCCCGCGCCGCCGCGGCCGATCTCGGCGAACTCTGGATCCGCGAGCGCCTGGGTCATCTCGCGCATCCGGTCTGGCCTGAAATTGAACGCGATCACGCTGTCCTGCGACCTGATCGCCGCGTCTTCACCGATGATCACGGGCTTGATGAACTCGTCGGTCTCGCCCCGCTCGTAGGCATCCCGCGCGGCCTGCGCCGCGGACGCGGCATGGTGCTCGGCGCGGCCGTGAACGAGCAGGTCGTAGGCGAGCTGAACACGGTCCCAGCGCTTGTCGCGGTCCATTGCGTAGTAGCGGCCGACGACGGTGCCGATTCGGCTGGAGCCGGCCTCCCGCGTCCACTCCTCGACCTGCTCGAGAAAATCCGCGCCGGAGTGTGGCAGCGTGTCACGACCGTCGGTGAACGCATGGATCACCAGGTCGGCGACTCCGAGCTCAGCCCCGAGGCCGATCAGCGCCCGGAGGTGCTCCATGCTCGAATGCACGCCGCCGGTCGACACCAGCCCGATCAGGTGCACGCGTCCTCCACCCTCGAAGGCAGCTCGCAGAACATCGTTGGCCGCCAGCGTGCCGTCCGCCACAGCCTCGTCGATCCTCGTCAGGTCCTGCATGACAACCGCGCCGGCGCCGAGATTCAGGTGGCCGACCTCGGAGTTGCCCATCTGCCCCGCGGGAAGCCCGACGGCCCCTCCCGAGGCGCTCAGCTCGGTGTGCGGATACGCATCCCAGAGCGAGTCGAACACCGGCGTCGCCGCCTGCGTGACGGCGTTTCCCGGCCCCGGCGGAGCGAGCCCCCAGCCGTCGAGCACGACCAGCACACACGACGGCACCGGCACCGAGCGCGGACCGGGCGCGATCGTCCCCGAACCCGATGCGACCATCAGCCGGCCGCGGCAACGATCGTCGCGAACGACTCAGCCTCGAGGCTGGCGCCGCCGACCAGCGCACCGTCGACATCGGGCAGCGACAGCAGCTCGGCCGCGTTCCCGGGATTGACGCTGCCGCCGTAGAGGATCCGGGTCATCTCCGCCTGCTCTTGCGCGCGATCCGCGATCAGCGCGCGGATGAACGCAATCGCCTCCTGTGCCTGCTCGGGCGTCGCGACCAGCCCGGTGCCGATCGCCCAGATCGGCTCGTAAGCGATCACGACCTCGCCGAGCCGCTCGAGCGGCACCTTGGCGACGTCCTCTCGGATCTGATGGCGGAGCTTGCGCTCGGTATCGCCCTGCTCGCGCTCGGCCTCGGTCTCTCCCACGCACAGGACCGGCACGAGGCCGGCGTCGAGCGCCGCAGGGACCTTCTGGGCAAGCGCCCTGTCGGTCTCGGCGAACAGCTCGCGGCGTTCGGAGTGGCCGAGGATCACGCCGTGCGCGCCCAGCTCGCTGAGCATCGGCGCGGACACCTCGCCGGTGAACGCCCCGCTCGGGGCGTGATGCATCGTCTGCGCGTACACCTGCACGCGCGAGCCCCTGGTCGAGTCGACCATCGGGCCGACGGCGGTGAACGGCGGGCAGATCGCGACGTCAACCTGGTCGGCGGTCGAGACCCGAGGGAGCAGCTGCTGGATGAACTCCTCAGCCTCCTCAACGGTCTTGTTCATCTTCCAGTTGCCCGCCACCAGCGGGCGTCGCCCCCCGGCGCCGCTCATCCTCTTCCCCCGTCTCGATTATTTGGCACCACTACGCGAGCACCTCGACGCCGGGCAGCACTCTGCCCTCGATCAGTTCCAGTGCCGCACCGCCACCGGTCGACACGTGGGTGATCTTGTCTGAGAGACCGAACTCCGCCACCGCCGCCGCCGAGTCTCCTCCGCCGACCACGGTCGTAGCGGTGGCGGCAGCGACTGCATCCGCCACGGCACGCGTGCCGGCAGCGAACGGCTTCAGCTCAAATGCGCCCATCGGGCCGTTCCAGAACACCGTTCCGGCTGTGGCGATCAGCTCGGCGTAGGCGGCCGCTGTTCTCGGTCCGATGTCGAGACCCATCAGCCCGTCGGGAACCTCGACAGCGTCGAGCGGCGTGACGGCGGCATTCGCTGAGAATTGGTCGCCGAGCACGAGATCGACCGGTAGCTCCAGCTTCTCGACCGCACGGGGATCGGCGAGCAGCGTCCTCGCGAGCTCGACGTCCTCGGCCTCACAGCGTGAGGCGCCGACGCCGTGGCCACGGGCCGCCAGGAACGGGAACGCCATCGCGCCACCGATCAGGATCGTGTCCGCCACCTCGAGGAAGCGCTCGATCACCTTGATCTTGTCGCTCACCTTGGCGCCGCCCAGGACGGCGACGAGCGGGCGAGTCGGGTCCTCGAGCAGCTCGCGCAGGACCCGAACCTCCTTCTCCAGCAGCAATCCGGCGGCGTGCTCGACGAGGAGCTCCGCCACCCCCACCGTTGACGCATGGGCGCGATGGGCCGCCCCGAAGGCGTCGTCGACGTAAACGTCCGCGAGCGCCGCCAGCGAGGCGGCCAGCTGCGGATCGTTCTTGGTCTCGCCGGGTTCGTAGCGGACGTTCTCCAGCAGCATGATGTCCCCCGCCGCCAGCGAATCCGCCATCTCCGTCACCTCGTCCCCGACCACCGCCGGCGCCATCCTGACCACCCCGCCGGCAAGCTCGGTCAGCGGGCCGACGACCTGTCGCAGCGAGAATTCCGGCTCGCGCTCCTTGGGTCGACCTAGATGCGAGACGAGGATCAGCTTGCCGCCGCGACGCCGCAGCTCCTGCAGGGTTGGCAACGTCGCCCGAATCCGGGTGTCGTCGCTGACCTTTCCATCGGCGATCGGCACGTTGAAATCGACCCTGACGAGCACCCGCTTGTCGTTCAGTTCACCCAGATCGGGCAGCGTTCTCATTCGCCCCACTCTCGCTCTGACTTCATCGCGCCACCCTCCCTCTGGCTCGGTTCCCGCCCCGTTCGGCGCCCGCTGGGGCCTAGAGCTTCTGGACGAGATCGACGATCCGGGACGAGTAACCCCACTCGTTGTCGTACCACGACACGACCTTGACCAGCGTGCCGTCGACCACTGAGGTCAGCTGCGAGTCGAGAATCGATGACGCCGGGTTCTTGACGATGTCAGAGGAGACGATCGGATCCTCGGTGTATTCGAAGTACTCGGCGAGGGGACCGCTCGTCGCCGCCGCCTTCATCGCCTCGTTGACCTCCTCGACCGAGGTCTCGCGCGCGACCTCGACTGTCAGATCGACGACGCTGCCGGTCGGAACCGGCGCCCGCACCGCGAATCCGTGGAGCTTGCCGTTCAGCTCTGGGATCACCAACCCGATCGCTCGCGCCGCGCCGGTCGACGCCGGGATCAGGTTGACCGCGGCGGCGCGGGCGCGCCGCAGATCCCGGTGGGGCATATCCTGCAGCCGCTGATCGGCCGTGTAGGCATGGATCGTGGTCATCAGCCCGTGCCTGATCCCGATCGTGTCGTGCAGGACCTTCGCCACCGGCGCCAGGCAGTTGGTCGTACACGAGGCGTTGGAGATGATCTGGTGGCTATCGGCGTCGTAGACCTCGTCGAAGTTCACCCCGAGCGCGACGGTCACGTCCGGCGAGGTCGCAGGTGCCGAGATCACGACCTTCTTGGCGCCCGCCTCGAGGTGCTTCTGGGCGTGCTCGCGGTCGGTGAAGAGCCCGGTCGACTCGATCACGATATCGGCGCCGAGCTCGCCCCACGGCAGCGCCGCGGGGTCGCTCTCGGCGAGCGCCTTGACCTCCTTGCCGTCGACCGCGATCCCCGAATCGGTTACCTCAACCAGCCCCGGGAAAGGCCCGTAGTTGGAGTCGTACTTGAGCAGGTGTGCGATCGTGCGGCGGTCGACCAGGTCGTTCAGCGCCAGCCACTCGATATCCGCTCCCTGCTCGTAGGCAGCGCGGAAGACGTTCCGACCGATTCGGCCAAATCCGTTGATACCGACTCGCACAGCCATGCCAACCCTCCGGTGGTCGTGTCCTGCCAGGCCAAGAACCTCACGTCGGCCTGCAGCCGGCGAGCGCCCGCAAGGCTACTTGTTTTAGGAGCTTGCCGATCCCGCCAGGCACTCGAACTGAAAGCGCCTCGAGCCGCCACGGCCGATCATCCCGGCTTGTCGATGTCTCGGTGGACCACGTCGACCAGGTACTCGTCCTGACCGCGATAGTGCTCGGTCAGGTGCTCTGCGATCGCGACGGAGCGGTGCCTGCCGCCGGTGCAGCCGATCCCGATCACCAGGTGCGTCTTGCCCTCGGCAAGGTACTGCGGCAGCAGATAATCCAAGAACGGAAACAGCCGCGCGTAGAAGGCGTCCAGGGACCCGTCGAGGTTGATGAACTCGACGATGCGGTCGTCGAGTCCGGTCAGCGGCCGCAGCTCCGGCTCGTAGTGCGGGTTGGGCAAGAACCTGACGTCGAACATCAGGTCGGGATCGCGTGCGGTGCCGTACTTGAACCCGAAGCTCTCGACGGTCACCACCAGCCGGCCCGGCGTGCGCGACGGCAGCATCTGCTCGGCCAGCTTGCGGCGGAGCATCGCCGCGGTCAACCCGCCGGTGTCGACGATCACATCCGCTCGCGCCCGCAGCGGCTCGAGGATCTCACGCTCGCGCGCGATCCCCTCCGCAACGCTCCCGTACGGCGCCAGCGGGTGCCGCCTACGGGTTGCCTTGTATCTGGTCTGCAGGGTGTCGTCGTCGGCCTCGAGGAATAGGACCCGATAGCCGAGGCCGTTGGCACGCAGCTGGTCGAGCTTCGACGCGAGCCCCTCAAACAGGTTTCCGGCTCGCACGTCTGAGACGACTGCGGCGTACTCAACCTTCGACCCCGCGTGCATGAAGAGCTCGACGAGCGAGCTGATCATCTCCGAGGGCAGGTTGTCGACGCAGAAGTACCCCTCATCCTCGAACGTGGCCAACGCGGTGGATTTTCCGGCGCCCGAGAACCCCGTGATCACGACCAGATCGCGAAGCGCGACCGGAGCGTCGTCGTCGTCGCGGGTCGACCGTCGGCTCACTGACGTCGATCTGCTCCATGGTCCTCCAAGCTTGACGGTTGTGGCGGACGCGCAGAGGCGATGAGCCGGATCATCACACTCCGGACTTGTGCAGCTCGCGATGCAACTCTCGCGCGAGCCTGCCGGACACCCCCGGAACCGCCTCCAGCTCCTCGCGGCTGGCGGCGAGCACCGCGTCCGGCGACCCGAAGTGCGTCAGGAGCGCACGCTTGCGGGCGGGCCCCACTCCCGGGAGCCCGTCGAGGATCGACGCGGTCATCGCCCGGTCGCGCCGCTGCCGGTGGTGCGTGATGGCGAACCGGTGAGCCTCGTCGCGGACCCGCTGCAGCAGTTGCAGCTCCGGAGTGTCATGGGGCAGCATCAGCGGCTCCTCGCGGCCAGGGATGAACACCTCCTCGATCCGCTTGGCAAGCGAGATCACGGTCACCCCTCGGTCCCGGAACCCCTGCAGCGCCCTGAGTCCAGCGGATAGCTGCCCCTTACCGCCGTCGATCACGATCAGGTTCGGCAGGGCGGCGAAGCTCGCGTCATAGTCCTTGTCGTGGGGCGAGCGATCGTGCTGGGTCTCGAACTGCGCCATCCGCCGCCCGAGCACCTCCTCCATGGCCGCGAAATCGTCCGGACCGTAGTCGCCCGAGCGTCCATTGCCGGTGCGGGTGCCTTTCGGTGCACCCGCACCGTCCGCCGCGTCCCCGACGCTCCGGATCCTGAACCGCCGGTAGTCGGACTTCTTCGGCGCCGCGCCTTCGAATACGACCATCGAGGCGACCGTGTTGGTCCCCATCAGCGTCGAGATGTCGAAGCACTCGATTCGCAGCGGGATCGCATCGAGGCCGAGGGCCGCCTGCAGACCGTCGAGGGCCTCGACTCGCTGCTGGCGGCGACGCTCGCTGCGCAGCTTCTCCTGCTCGAGGGCAAGCCGCGCGTTGCGCTCGGCGAGCTCGAGGATCCGCCGCTTGTCGCCGCGCTCCGCGGCACGAACCTCGACCCTCGCCCCGCGTCGCTCGCTGAGCGCCTCGGCGAGCGCCTCCGGATCGGGAAGCTCGTGCTGCACGACGACCAGCGCCGGGATCAGCATCGCTGCGGCGTAGTACTGGAGGATGAACGCCTCCGCCACCTCCCCCAGCTCCGCCTCCCCGGCATTGTCGAGGTAGAAGCTCTGACGGTCCGAGAGAACGCCATCGCGGACCTGGAGCACCTGCGCATTGGCGTCGCTGTCCCCCACCGCGACCGCGATCGCGTCCAGCGTTCCAGTCCCGTCATTGGCGACCCGCTGACGCTCGAGCAGCTGGCGAACCGCGCGCAGCCGGTTGCGCTCGCGGGCTGCATCCTCGTAGCGCTGCTCGGCGGACGCCAGGTTCATCTCATGCTCCAGCCGTCGTTCGATCTCCCGGTAGCGGCCCGACAGGAACGCGATCACGCCGTCGATGTTGCTCCGGTAGTCCTCCTTGGAGATGTAGCCGACGCATGGCGCCTGGCAGCGCTTGATGTAGTAATCCAAGCAGGGCGAGCCGCTGCGACGGCCGGGCTCGGGCCCCTCACAGGTGCGGAACATGAAGACCTTGCCGAGCACCTCGAGCGTCGCGCGAGTCCGCTTGGCGCTGCTGAACGGGCCGAAGTAGGCGCGGTCACGCCGGTGGCGCTCACGGGTGAAGTAGACCCGAGGGAAGTCCTCGTCGAGGCTGATCGCGATGAACGGGTAGGACTTGTCGTCGCGCAGCCGGATGTTGAACCGGGGCTTGTACTGGCGGATGAAGTTCTGCTCGGCCAACAGGGCCTCGGCCTCGGTCTGCACGACCAGGGCTTCGATCCGGTCAATCATTCCGAGCAGGTCACGACCGGCCCGGGTGCTGGGGTTCGAGAAGTGAGAGGCGACCCGCTTGCGGATCGACTTCGCCTTGCCGACATAGATGACCCGGCCCTCCCTGTCACGGAACAGGTAGACGCCAGGTTCATCAGGCAGACCGCTGCGGCGGTCGGAGCTAACTACCGACACTGCGTTCTAGGTTACGCAGCGGTGGCGGGTCGTACTCAGTATTCGCGCGAGGAGCGAAACACCCAGAAGACGACGTACGCACAGCACGCAAGCAGCAGGATCCAGACGATGCTCCCAAGGCCAGTGTCCAGCAACCTTCCGCTGGCGGTGAACGTGAGGGTCGCCACCCCGGCGGCCACGTAGAGCATCAGCCTTTTGCGATCGCCGAGCGCGTAGAGCGACGCCCGATGCTCCCGGTAGAGGCGGGAAGCGATCCACGCGATCGCCGCCAGAAACGCGAGCGAGATGACCTGGACGATGAAGCTGCCGGCGCGACCGCCGCCCGGAATCACGACGATCGCGGCGGCGATCAGGGCGATGATCCCGAAGTTGCGTACGTGAGGGTTGAGCTTCACCGGGTAAACAGGTTTGGGCGGACAGGAGCCGCCGTTAGCGCACGGCGACCGTGTCAAATCGTACCGCCGGCCGCTCCGAGCCCACCTCGCCTTCGACGCTCGCGCTGGGCGTCGGCGCTGGCAGCGTCGCCTCCCGAGCGCCGCCGTCGGCGCCCGCCCCGTCGATTCGCTCCGCGGCGAACCTGTAGCCGACCCCGAAATGCGTGTGGACGTAGCGCCAGCCCGGCGAGATTCGCTCGAGCTTGGTCCGGAGCTTGCGCACGAACACATCAACCGAACGGTCGCCGCGCACCATCGTGTAGCCCCACACCCGCTGGTAGATCTGCTCACGCTCGAGCACCCGTCCGTCCGCCCCGGCGAGCTGCCGCAGGAGGTCATATTCCTTCCGAGAGAGTCCCGCGACCTCCTCGCCGGCGTAGGCGTCGAACATGTCCGGCCGAATCGTCAGCTCACCGGCGACCGCGGCCTCGTCGTCGCTCCCGAGCTCGCCGGCGCGGCGGCGCCTGAGGACGGACTGGATCCTCGCCACCAGTTCCTCCGGGTGGCAGGGCTTGGTGATCCAGTCGTCGGCCCCGGCTCGGAGCCCACGGACGCGATCGGCGACGGGAGCAGGCCCCGCCAGTACAAGCACCGCGAGCCCCGGTAGCGCCGTTCCGATCCGCTCGATGTAGTCGAGCCCGCTCAGCGCCGGGTTGACGATCGCCGCGTGCAGCCGCATCGCCGCCAGGTGGTCGTGCCCGGGGGCGTAGTTCAGTACCTCGAGCTGCCAGCGCAGAGCCACGAACCGCCGCTCCAGCACCGCCACCAGACCCGTGTCGTCGTCGACGAGCGCGACTTTGACCGTCGAAGACTCGCGTCCTGGAGCCATTCCCCTTAACGAGTCTAGAGAGAAGCGCCGACGCGACCGACGACGTGCCGGTCCGCGGCTGACGCCACTGGGGTCGTCGCCCCCGTGCGGGCCAGCGCCGGGGCAAACCGCAGCTCGACCTCCAGACCGCCCCGATTGCGGGCCTCCGCGTCCATTTTGGCTCCATGCGCGAGCGCGATCGCGCGAACGATCGAGAGTCCCAGCCCGAGTCCCCGATCCAGGCCGATGCGCTCACCCTCGAGTCGTCGAAACGGCTCGAATAGCTCTTCGAGCCGCTCCGGCGGAACGATCTGTCCAGAGTTGGCGACCCGCAGAACGGGGTTTCCTCCCTCGACCGCGGTCTGCACCGTGATCCAACCATCCTCGGCGATGTTGTGGGCGATCGCGTTGTCGATCAGGTTCGCCACCATCCGTTCGAGCAGGGCTCGATCTCCGTCGACGACTGCGTGGTCCAGCGTGGCCTCGACGGTCAGGGCGGCGGTGTCGATCGCCCGTGCCGCTAGCAGCTCCGCCGCCAGCTGCGCGAGGTCAACCGGCTCCCGGGACTCGACCCCGGCGTGGCCGCGGGCGAGCGTCAGCAGCGCGTCGATCACCCGCTCCTGCTGAGCGCTCGAGACGAGGACGCGCTCGCAGCAGCGCCGCAGCGACGACACGGATGCGTCGGGATCGGCAAGCGCCACCTCCACGAGTGCCCTTTCCAGGGTCAGTGGCGTTCGCAGCTCATGCGAGGCGTTGGCGACAAACCGCCGCTGCGCCTCGAACGCCCGCTCCAGGCGCTCGAGCAGCGCGTCGAAGGTCGCGGCGAGCTCGCCGAGCTCATCGGATCGCGGTTCGACCCCGACGCGCTGGTGCAGGCTCTCCTCGGTGATCTCGCGGGCGCGTTGATTCATCGTCCGCAGCGGTCGCAGCGCGCGGCCGGCGACCAGCCACCCGAGCAGGATCGACAGAAGCGCCATGATCCCGAGCGCGATCCCCGACTTTGTCTCCAGCGACGCGAGCGACTGCGAGCGCTGGGTCCTCAGCGCCGTATTCGCCCGCCTGCGATACAGGTCCAGCTGCCTCTGCCCGTTGGCCCTGAACTTCGCGAACAACTTCGCCTGCTGACTCGTCGGCTTGACGGCCCTCGGGTTCCCTCCGCTCGCCGGCGGCCGCCCTTCCAGGGTTACGCTCCCGACCTTCGGATTGAACGCGACGACGCCGGATCCCCCTAGGAGGCCTACCGCGTTCGGTGCCAGGAACCGCAGGCGTGGGCCGGGCAGGACTGCCACCTGGTCGGAATTGATGCTGTGCGCAAACAGGGCGTAGGTGATTCCCAGCAGCGCCGCCCCGGCAATCAGGAAGACGGCGCCGTAGAGCAGCGTCAGACGCAGCCGCAGCGTCATCCGGAACGGGACCTTAGATGCGATAGCCAGCACCCGGCACCGTCTCGATCACTCCGGGCTCGCCGAGCTTTCGGCGCAGCCGGCTGATCGTCACCTTGACGACGTTGGTGAAGGGATCGGCCGCCTCGTCCCAGGCACGCGCGAGCAGCTCTTCGGTCGAGATCACCGCGCCATCGGCGGCCATCAACAGCTCCAGCACCGCCAGCTCCTTGGCGCTCAGGTCGAGCGACGCGCCGCCACGGAGGGCGACCCGGCGGGCAGTGTCGAGCTGTAGATCGGCACGCTCCAGGACGGGGGGAATCGCCGGTTGGGCACGTCGCGCGAGGGCGCGGATCCTCGCCACGAGCTCGGCGAACGCGAACGGCTTGGGCAGGTAGTCGTCAGCCCCGAGCCCCAGTCCACTGACGCGATCGGCGACTGCACCGGAAGCGGTCAGCATCATGATTCTCGCGCGGCCGTCGCCGCCGGTGAGTCGCTCGCAGACCCGGTCGCCGTGCAGGCCCGGCAGGTCGCGGTCCAGCACGATCACGTCGTAGTCGTAGAGGTCGGCGAGGACCAGCGCGTGGTTGCCGTCATGAACCGTGTCGATCGCCATCCCCTCACGGCGTAGCCCCGCCGCGATCGTCTCGGCGAGCTCGACGTGATCCTCGACCACCAGCACCCTCATCGTCTGGCGCTCACGCTCGTACGCATGAGGTGAGGATGGACGGGAGACGGTTACGACTGGGTTACACGGTCCGACCACAGCCTGAGCGCACTGGGAGCCGCCTCCATGGCGATCGAAGCACTGGCTCTCTTCGCGAGTTCTTAGATCTCTGTTCCCGTGCTGTAACCGGCCTCTCGTTACCACTCTCGCCATGCTCCGAATTCTCACACCCGCCACGGGCCTGCTCGTGGCAGCCGTGCTGCTCGCCGGCTGCGGTGGATCGACTAACAATGGAAGCGGCGGCTCCGCGGCCGCGAGCTCGAGCAGTCGCGCCAAGGCCGGCTTGAAGATGGCCCAGTGCATGCGTGCCAACGGCATCCCCAGCTTCCCCGATCCATCGTCGAGCGGTGGTCCCGGCGGTGGTTTCAGCATTCAGGGCGGGTCGAACGGCACCGTGACAATCGGCGGCGCGACGGTCACGCAGTCGACGCTTCGGGCGGCGTTCCAGAAGTGTCGGAAGGAACTGCCCCAGGGTCCGCCGATCAGCTCGGCCCAGCTCGCCAAGCTCAGACAGGGTGCGCTGAAGATGGCGGAGTGCATGCGCGCGCACGGCGTCCAGAACTTCCCTGATCCGCAGATTGCAACGGGCCCGGGCGGACGTGGCATCGGGATCAGGATCGGCGTTGGACCGAATGGTCCCGGCGGTGATACCGCGGGGCCGGGCAAGGCGCCCGCGTTCTCGCAAACCCCCGCGTTCAGGTCTGCGGCGAAGGTCTGCATGCCGCTGATCCAGAACGCGCTCGGCAAGGCACCAAGGCCATGAATGGTGCGCCGTCATCACCATCCGGGCGCGGGCGGCGGGCGCGGATCGCGGCGGCCTCGGCACTGGTGATCGCCGTCGCGGCGGCCCTGTACCTCGTGCTCGTCTCAGGCAGCAACGGAGCCCGCTCGACGAACGGGAATTCTGCGAGCAGATACACCGGCTCGACCACCGTCCAGCGGCGCAACCTGGTCGAGGAGGACACCGAGTCCGGGACCCTCGGCCACCCCCATTCGTTCACGGTCTACAACAGGGTCTCCGGCACGATCACGTGGCTGCCGAGCGCCGGCGACGTGATCAAGCCCGGGCAGACCCTGTTCCGCGTCGACAACAAGCCGGTGCTGCTGATGGACGGAACGACGCCCGCCTATCGGGACCTGTCTTCCTCGGACTCGCCCGGCCCGGACATCCTCGCGCTCAACGCCAACCTGGTCGACCTCGGCTACAACCCCGACGGGATCGTCGTCGACGACACCTGGCAGGCCGCGACGACCGCGGCGGTCAAGGAGCTGCAGTACGACCTCGGGGAGGGCCAGAGCGGCAAGATCTTGCTCGGCAAGATCGTGTTCCTTCCCGGTAAGCAGCTCGTCTCAAGCGTGCTCGGAAGCGTTGGCTCCACCGTCAGCTTGACGGATCCGTCGCCGCACGCCGAGTTCGTCAGCCTCGACACGACGACCGACACAACCGCGGCGACAGACACGACCGATCCCACGGCCACGACCACTACCGCCGACACGACCACGACCACGACCACGGTGGCCACGACGACTCCGACCACACCCCCGCCAACGGCCGCAGTGACGACTCCGACCGCAGCCCCGGCGACGACCAGACCGACGAAGACGACGCCCACGACCACAACCCCGCCGACGGCCACGACCCAGACGACCACGACCCCGCGGCGAACCGCCACCGGCACGACGACCACGCCAAAGACGCACGCGCCTACGACCCCGGCGCGCACGACCCCCACGACCACCACCACCCATCGGCCGTCCACGACCAGTACAACGAGCGATAACCCGTCTGGCAAGCCCCCGTCTCCAAGCGCGTCATCTCAGGCCCCATCACACTCGACGACCGGTACCACCGGCAGCGACAACCTCAGCGCGCAGACACTGAAGGCGCTGCTGCAGCTGGTCAGGCAGCAGCAGCAGGAGCTCGCCCACCAGAACGGCCCGAGCAACTCGTCTAATAACGGGACGCCGTCGAGCAACTCGAAGTCGCCGGCGAACTCCTCGAAGTCGCCGACGAACTCCTCGAAGTCGCCGACCGACTCCACGAAGTCGCCGACCGACTCCACGAAGTCGCCGACCAACTCCTCGAAGTCCGACACTCCACGAAGTCGCCGACCAACTCCAGCCGACAGCCGAGCTCGCCCGCCGACGGCGGTGGCGCCGGCACCGCGATCATGGACACCACGTCGACCCACCTGGTCGTGACCGTCGATCTCTCGCCCAGCTCGCAGAGTGAGGCGGTCGTGGGCGGTCACGTCACGGTCGAGATGCCCGACGGGAGCACCGTTCCCGGGACTATCAGCGCTGTCAGCTCGGTCGCCCAGAGCTCCAGCTCGGGCGGTGCCACCGGGAACACCGGCAGCGGCGGCGGGTCCGCGAGCGTCCCCGTGACGGTCACTCTCGACAAGCACGTATCGGGCAAGGGCCTCGATCAGGCTGCGGTCAGCGTCAACTTCGTCCAGGCGCGCGCCAATCACGTCCTGTCGGTGCCGGTGACGGCGCTGCTGGCGACCTCGGGTAGCACCTACGCGGTGCAGAAGGCGTCACCGCCGCACACGCTGATCCCGGTGAGGACCGGCATGTTTGCCGCCGGGTACGTAGAGATCTCGGGCTCGGGGATCCATCCTGGCCTACGGGTGACGGACTCCCAGGGATGACAGTCAGCCTCGACAACGTCGTCAAGGAGTACCCGGGCGGCGTGACCGCTTTGCGGGACGTCACTGTGGAGGTTCCCGACGGCGACCAGGTCGCCGTCGTCGGACCATCGGGGTCGGGCAAGACAACGATGCTGAGTGTCCTGGGGACGCTCGAGCGTCCCACCCGAGGTCGGGTGCAGGTCGCCGGGCAGATCGTCGGCGAAGCCAGCGACCGCGAGCTTGCGGGGTTGCGCGCGCACCGGATCGGGTTCGTGTTCCAGGCATTTCACCTGCAGGAGGCGATGACCGCGGTCGACAACGTCGCCAACGGCATGCTTTACACCGGGATGCCGCTGCGTCAGCGGCGACAGGCCGCCAGGACCGCGCTCGAACGCGTCGGCCTCAGCCACCGGCTTGAGTTCAAACCGCGGCAGCTGTCGGGCGGCGAGCGCCAGCGGGTCGCGATCGCCCGCGCCGTCGCCAAACGCCCGACGATCGTGCTCGCCGACGAGCCGACCGGCAACCTCGACTCCCGAGCCGGCGAGGGCGTGCTGGCGCTCCTGCACGAGCTTGCGGCGGAGGGGGCGACCCTGGTCCTGATCACCCACGACGAGACGGTCGCAAGCGGCTTCCCCCGCCGCCTACAGATGCGGGACGGCGAGATCATCGCCGACGATCTCCGATGAGCACGACCTCGGCCGCCGCGGGCAGAGTCCCGCGCGGTCGCCGATTGCGCCGGCGATCGCGGCGCCCGGAAGTTGCCCGCCTACCCCCGCACGAGCTCTTGGGCGTGGCGCTGCAGGGCTTGCGGACGCGAAAGCTCCGAGCCGCGCTTTCAGCGCTTGGGATCGCAATCGGGATCGGCGCGATGGTGGCGGTCGTCGGTGTCTCATCCTCGGCCCAGGCGAACCTGCTCGCCGAGATCGACAGTCTCGGCACCAACCTGCTGACGGTCTCGCCCGGCACCGACTTCCTCGGCAACAGCGCCGTGCTCCCAACCAGTGCCGTGCCGCTGATCGATCACATGCAGAACGTAAGACGCGCCGCCGCGGTCTACCAGGTGAGCAACCAAAACGTGTATCGGACGCCGCACGTGCCGACCGAGGAGACCGGGGGCATCGGCGTCGACGCCGCCGACGAGAATCTGCCCCGCGTGCTCGGCACCGCAATGGCCTCCGGCCACTTCCTCAACGCCATCTCCAATCGTTATCCGGAGGCGGTGCTCGGCTCCCAAGCGGCGGCGACGTTGCAGATCGAGCGCGTCGGGGGTCACGTGATGATCTATGTCGGCAACCGCTGGTTTGTCGTGGTCGGGGTGCTCAAGCCGGTCGTGCTCGATTCGAGCCTCGACGCGAACGTATTCGTCTCGCTGCCGGTCGCCAGGAGGCTGTTCGGAACGAAACCGAATGCCTCCGAGGTGTACGTCCGCGCCAACCAGAACGACGTCACGGGCGTCGCCAACCTGCTGGCGGCCACCGCCAACCCTCAGGACCCCAGCGGCGTTGGCGTCGACCGCCCATCGGACGCGCTCGAGGCCCGCGCTGCGGCGAAGGGCCAGTTCACGACCCTGCTGCTCGGCCTCGGCGCCGTGGCGCTGCTCGTCGGCGCGATCGGAATCGCGAACATCATGGTGATCTCGGTGCTCGAGCGCCGCGGCGAGATCGGACTTCGGCGCGCGCTGGGAGCCACCCGTGGCCACATCACCGTCCAATTCCTGGCCGAATCCGCGTTGCTGGCGGCGATCGGCGGCGTCGCTGGGCTGGCGCTCGGAGCCGGCGCGACCGAGGTCTACGCGGCGGCCAAACACGAGCCGTTCGTGGTGCCGCTGTACGCACTGATCGCGGCGCCGAGCGCGGGTTTCCTGATCGGCGCGCTGGCGGGGCTCTACCCGGCCGCGAAGGCGGCCCGACTCAGCCCGACGGAGGCGCTGCGAGCCTAGTGTCCGGGTTTAGCCGGCGATCTCCTCGTAGCGCGCGTACAGCGCATCGACCGCTCGCTTGGCGTGCTCGTGGCGCTCGGTCGAAGCGGCCGACTTCTCGGGCGTCGCCCAGGCGCCCGGGTCGGCGAGCTCGACCTCGAGCGTCTGCAGCGCCGCCTCCGCTTGCTGGATCTCCTGCTCCAAACTGGCCTGTCTGGCCCTGGCATTCTTGCTGGGGCCCGCAGGCTTGTTCCTGACCGGCTTGCCGGCGGACTTCGCGGGGGTCTGATGCTGAAATTGGTCCCGCCCACCCGCGGCTTCGCGCTCTTGGCGGATTCGGAGGTACTCCGGCCAGCCCCCGACGTAGCTGTGCAGCGTTTCATCCTCGAAGGCGACCGTCCGCGTCCCGACCGCGTCGAGCAGCGCCCGGTCGTGTGAGATCAGCAGCAGCGAGCCGGTGAACTGAGATAGCGCGTCCTCCAGCGCCTCCCGGCTCTCGATGTCGAGATGGTTGGTCGGCTCGTCGAGGATCAGCACGTTGGCGCCCGACTGGACCAGGATCGCGAGCGACAGCCGCCGCCGCTCGCCCCCGGACAACCCGTCGAGCGGCTTCTCGGCCTCCTCGCCGCTGAACAGGAACCGGCCGAGCAGCGCCCGTCCCGCCGCAGGGCGTCAGACCCGTCGCGCGCTGGCAGGCCTCCAGGACCGTCCGGGCGGTGCCACCGCCGATCTCGTCCGCGTGCTGGGAGAGAAACCCGACCTTGACGTTGTGGCCCGTTCGCAGCTTGCCGGTGACGAGGGGACCCGAGCGGCCAGCCACCGCCGCATCTATGTCCGGGGTGGCCCGCTGGCCACCCCTGACAGCCATCCCGGTTGCGTCACGGGCATTCGATGCCGTCGTCGGCGAACGGCCGAACCCCGACCAGCGTCTCGATCAGCGTGGTCTTGCCGGCGCCGTTCGGGCCGACGACCGAGACGTGCTCGCCGCGCTCCAGCCACAGCTCGGCATGGTCCAGCAGCACCCGGTCGCCGATGCTGACGCCGCCGTCCTCGAGCTCGAACACGACCCGACCGCTGCGCTCCGGCGGCTTGAACGCGAACGTGAGGCCGCGCCCGTCTCGGGCGTCGCGCTCCAGCCGGTCGATCCGGTCGAGCCGTTTCTGGCGGGACTGCGCCTGCCGCGCGCGAGTGCCCGGCGCGGAACCGCGTGACGAACTTCTCGAGCCGCTCGATCTCCGCCTGCTGGCGCTCGATCGCGCGGCCGAGCGCGAGCTCGCGCGGCCGCCTTCTCCTTGCGCCATTGGTGCCAGGTGCCCGGGAAGAACTTCCCACGGCCGGCTTCGAGCTCCAGCACCGAGGTGGCCACCGACTCGAGGAACCAGCGGTCGTGGGCGACCAGGATCACGGCCGCGTCGAGCGCGACCAGATGCGTCTCGAGCCACTCGAGCGAGTCGATGTCGAGGTGGTTGGTCGGCTCGTCGAGCAGCAGCAGGTCGGGGCTTCCGGCCAGCGCACGCGCCGAGCGAGGCCCGTGTCAGCTCGCCGCCCGAGAACGTCTCGAGCTGGCGGTCCAGCACCGAGTCGTCGCTGAAGCCAAGGCCGTGGAGCGTCGCCAGCGCCCGCTCGCGCCACGTGTAGCCGCCGGCGTGCTCGAGCGCGGCCTGCGCGTCGGCGTAGCCGTCGAGCGTCGGCTCCTCGTAGTCGCCGTCGGCCATCCGCTGCTCGAGCTCGCTGCAGCTCGCGCTTCGAGCGCCACCAGCTCTGGCGCGCCGGAGAGGATGTAGTCACGCAGCGTCACGTCGCTGGTCGCGCGGCGGGCGCTGGTCGTGCAGCGCGACCTTCGTCCCCTTCGCCAGCACGAGCTCGCCGCCGTCGATCGACGCCTCGCCGGAGATCATCCGCAGCAGCGTCGTCTTGCCGGCGCCGTTGCGACCGGACAGCGTCATCCGGTCGCGGCGCTCGAGCTTGAACGAGATGCCGCGCAACAGCGGCTCGCCGGAGATGTCCTTGCTGAGATCGGAGGCGATGATGACGGCCATGCAGCTGATGGTAGAGGCCGCAAGGCACGCGACGTCCGACGTCGGCTAGGATCCGGCGTGGCTCCGTTTCGAGCCAGCGCCCGATGCCTCCGCGTCGAGCTGCCGCCGGCGCGGACGTTCACGTGCCCGGGCGCGGGCGAGTTCTTCCTGCGGGATTCCGGTCCGCCAGTCCGGCGACGCGCGGACCGGTCGTGATGATGCTGCACGGCTGGGTCGCGAGCGCCGACCTGAACTTGGCGACGGTCTATGAGCGACCTGATCGCGGCCGGCTACAGGGTGATCGCGATCGACCATCGCGGTCACGGCCGCGGCCCGCGCCCGCTGGTCCCGTTCCGGCTCGATGACTGCGCCGCCGACGCCGCCGGCGTGTCTGCGAACCTTGGCGTCGCGCCCGCGCTGATCGTTCGGCTACTCGATGGGTGGCGCGATCGCCCAGCTGATCGCGCGCGACCACCCTGAGGTCGTCGCCGGGCTCGTGCTGAGCGGCACCGCTCAGCACTGGCAGGAGGACGAGCTGCGGCGCACCTGGAAGCTGATGCCGCTCGTCGGCTTCGGGCTGTCGGTGGCGCCCGGCAGGTGTCTGGCGCTGCGGCTTCAAGCGGGCCGGTCTCGGGCCCGTCGCCGCAGACGCGTGGATGCGTTCGGAGATGATGCGTCACAGCGCCCGGGACATCGCCGAGGCCGGCCGCGAGCTCGGGCGCTTCGACTCGCGACCCTGGCTGCGCCCGCTGCCGGTGCCAACGGCGGTCGTTGTGACCACCGCGACGACGCGGTCCCGCCGGCCAAGCAGCTGGCAGCTCGCCGCCGCGCTGGACGCCGCCGGTGTTCGAGGCGCCGGTTCGCCATCTGGAGGTCACGACAGCGACGCGCGGCAGGCGTACAACCCGGTGCTGTTGCGAGGCGCTGGACGCGACCGGTGGCCAGTCTCCAGACTCGACCCGCGGGTCCGGTAGGCTTGCGGCGTGAGCGCGTCGGAACCGGATCCTGCTGCTGCTGTCCGTCGCGCTGGTCGCGCTGTTCGTGTTCGTCCCGTCGGCGCTCGCGATCACGCACGACGGCGAGGGATCTACGGCCCGACCGACGACAAGCAGTCACCGACGCGATGTTCATCGTGATCGCGTTCTTCCCGCCGTGATCGTCGTCTTCTCGCTGCATCCAGGCGTGGCTGGATCACCGCAAGCACGCCCGCCAGGACGCCGCCAAGCGGCGCGAGTCGGCGGTCGAATGGAAGGGCGGCTGGTAGCAGCGCTCGCGCCGGTCGCCCCAGCTCCGGGCGTTTTTGGCTGCGCCTTCCCAGTGCCGGTAGCGACCGTTAGGCTGGTCCGGTGGCGTATCTCGTCTCCGGTGCTACTGGGTTCATCGGCAGACGTCTCGTCGAGCGGCTCCTGAGCCAGCGCCCCGGCGTCAGCATCCACGTGCTCGACGCGGCCCGCGTCGCTGCCGCGGCTCGAGCGCCTGATCGAGCGCTGGGGCGAGGTCGACCCGACGGCGTCGGATCGGATCCGGCCCCTCCTCGGCGATCTGACGAGCCGCGGCTCGGGGTCGACGACGCAGACCGTGGCGGCACTGCGGACGGCGACGGCATCGAGCACTTCTTCCATCTCGCCGCCGTCTACGACATGACTGCCGACCTCGAGACCGATCATCGCGCCAACGTCGAGGGCACCAGGCACGCGGTGGAGCTCGCGACCGTCGTCGACGCAGGATGCCTGCACCACATGTCCTCGATCGCGGTCGCCGGCGACTACCGCGGCGTCTTCACCGAGGACATGTTCGACGTGGGTCAGCCGCTGAGCACCCTTACCACCGCACCAAATTCGAGGCCGAGCAGATCGTGCGACGGGAGCTCGATCACTCCCTGGCGGATCTACCGACCCGCAATCGTGGTCGGCGACTCGCGCACCGGCGCAATCGACAAGGTCGACGGCCCGTACTACTTCTTCCCGCTGATCAAGCGCGCCGGTGAACGGCTCCCCGGTTGGGTGCCGCTGGTCGGGCCGGAGTTCGGCCATACCAACGTCGTCCCGGTCGATTTCGTGGTCGCGGCGATCGACCACATCGCGCACCGGCCCGGCCTCGACGGGCAAACCTTCCACCTCGCGAATCCGACGCGCCAGCGGGTCGTCGACGTCGTCAACGCGCTCGCGCAAGCAGCCCACGCCCCTCGGTTCGCAGCCCAGATCAACGGCGGACCGCTGACGGCCGTTCCCGAGGGCCGCGCTGTCGCTGCTGGCGCAGGTCCCCGCCGCCCGGGCCGTGCGGGCGGCTGGGCTGGCAGAGTTCGGCATCCCCGAGGAGGTGGTCTCCTACATCGACCTGCACGCCGAGTTCGACACGCGGAACGCTACGCGAAGCGCTCGAGGGATCCGAGCATCGCGGCGCCCGCGCTCGAGAGCTACGCCGACAAGCTCTGGCACTACTGGGAGCGGAACCTGGACCCCGACCGCTTTCGCACCTCGAGCTTCCATGCGCGATCGGTGGCAAGGTCGTGATGATCACGGGCGGATCCAGCGGGATCGGTCAGCGCGACCGCGCTGAAGGTCGCCGCGCGCCGGCGGCATCCCGATCTGGTCGCACGAGGATTGGAGCGGCTCGAGGAGACTCGGCGGGAGATCGAGCACGCCGACGGCGTCGCCCACGTGTACTCGGCGGACCTCTCCGACCCCGACTCGGTCGACGCACTCTGCGAGCGGGTGCTCGCCGAGCACCCGCGTGATCGACATCCTGGTCAACAACGCCGGTCGGTCGATCCGCCGCTCGATCGCTCTGTCATATGACCGGTTCCACGACTTCGAGCGGACGATTCAGCTCAACTACCTGGGGACGATCAAGCTGATCATGGCGCTGCTGCCGCAGATGCGCGAGCGGCGGTCCGGGCCACATCATCAACATCTCCTCGATCGGCGTGCAGACGAATCCGCCGCGGTTCTCCGCCTACGTGGCCTCGAAGTCGGCGCTCGACGCATGGACCCGCGTTGTCGGCTCCGAGTGCATCGGCGACAACGTCCACTTCACGACGATCCACATGCCGCTGGTGAGGACGCCGATGATCGCCCCGACCAAGCTGTACGACCGCTTCCCGACGATCTCGCCGGACCAGGCGGCGGACATGATCTGCGAGTCGATCCGGACCCGGCCCAAGCAGGTTGGGACCAGGCTCGGGACGCTCGGAGAGGTCAGCTACGCGCTGTTCCCAAAGCTCGTCGATCAGGTCCTGGCGACCGCCTACAAGGTGTTCCCGGACTCGGCGGCGGCCAGCGGCGTCAGCGACCCGAGCGAGCGCGCGTCGAGCGAGCAGGTCGCGCTCGCGCGCTTGACGAAGGGCGTTCATTGGTAAGGAGGGGCGGCTCGATCGCGTGCAACGCTGGCGCCCTGACCGGCGGTCTTCTGGATCGGTTCAGCGGGCCTCGAGCAGGACGCCCTCGCGCAGGCCGCCGCTGACGATCTGCAGCGGCGCCCCGACCAGCTCGACACAGCCTCGAGGATCAGAAGTCCGGCCGGCAGCAGCCGCAGTCGTTCGAGGTCGAGTCCCAGCGAGGCGACCAGGTCGCTGCGGCTCGAGCCGAGCAGCAGCTTCAGCGAGGAGCCGAACGTACCCGCGTCGAGCACGGGCCCGACGAGCCGGCCGAGCGAGTTGGCGCCGACCGCCACCGCCGGTGACCGTCGGCGGCGGCTCGATACCCGCCAAGCGTCTCGCGGACGCACTCGCGCGCGTGCTCGACGTCGCTTGACGAGGGGGGATCGCCGGCCAGGAAGTGGTGGGCGATGTCGCTCGAACCAAGCGGAAACGACGCCCACCAGGTGACGCCGTCAACGGGTGTCCCGACCGCCAGCTCGCAGGAACCTCCGCCGACGTCGACGACGCTGACCGACCCGCTCGGCTCGCCTTCGACGCCCTGCATCGCCCCGAGGAACGAGAGTCGCGCCTCGTCCTCGCTGGACAGCAGCTCGACCTCGAGGCCGGCGCAGCTGCCGGCGACGCGCTCGATCAGAACGTCTCCGTTGCTCGCACGCCGGACCGCCGCCGTCGCCACGCAGCGGATTTCCGCGGCGCCGAGCAATCTGGCGCTTGCAAGCTGACCTTCGACCGCGGCGCAGACCTCGTCGAGCTTTGCCGACGGGATCTCGCCATCGTCCCGGAGCGCGTCGCCGAGGGACGTGAACGCCCGCGCCTGGTAGCGCTCGACGAGCCTGCGGCCGTCGCAGTCGGCTACCAGCAGCCGGGTCGTGTTCGAACCGATATCGATGCAGGCGCGCCGCACTGCGGCCGCAACCCTAGCGCGTGCACTTCAAGTGCTGGTTGGACGAAAACCTCTGGTTCAGGACGCTAGGCCGCCACGCCCTCGGCGGCCGCCTCGGACTCGACCGCTTCGGCGGCCGCCGGCCCGTGCGAGAGTGTCGGGACCAGCATCGCCGCGAGCCCGGAGACGATCAGGAACGCCGGTGGCCATCCAGAACGTCTCGGTGAACCCAGTCACCGTCGGCAGGCCGTTCGCCGTGTGGCCGGCAATCAGGGTGGCCGCGATCTGTCCGCCGAGCGCCCCGCCCAGTGTCCGCATCACGGTATTCATCCCGCTCGCGACCCCGGTCTGGTACGGCGGAACCGCCTGCACGATCAGGTTGCCGAGCGCCGAGAAGGCAAGGCCGATGCCGACCCCGAGCAGCGCTGAGGAAATCAGCATGTTGTAGGGGTGCGCATGCCTGAGCGCCAGATAGGCGAACGCTACCGCGCTGATCAGCGATCCGACGACCAGCGCCAGCTTCGAGCCATATCGCCGCGCGACGCGGCCGGCGAGGCTTCCCAGCAAGCCCATCCCGAGCGCCGCCGGCAGCAGGTACAGGCTGGCGACGACGATCGAGGCGCCAAACCCGAACCCGGTGCTCTTCGGCAGTTGGGCGAACTGCGGGATAGACGATGAACGACGAATAGAGCCCCGCCCCGAGTAGGAACGCGGCCAGGTTGGTCGTCCAGACGCCGCGGATCCGCATCATCGCCATATCGACCAGGGGCACGGTGCTGCGCAGCTCGATGACCACCCACAGCCCGCAGACCGCCAGTCCGGCGGCCAACAGCGCGACGGTCTTGACGCTTCCCCAACCCCAGACCGATGTCTGCGCGATTCCGATAAGCACCAGCGAGAACCCAAGGCTCATCACACTGGCGGCCAACCAGTTGATTCGTCCGGGCGCCCGGATCGGCGACTCGGGTATGTAGCGCCAGGTGGCGATCGCGGCCAGCACCGTGACCGCCAGCGGAAGCCAGAACAGCCAGTGCCAGCCAAGGTGCTCCACGATCAGGGCCCCGATAACCAGGCCGAGCCCGCCGCCGATGCCCAGAATCGACGACATCAGGCCGATGCTGCCGGCGACCCGATCGCGCGGAAACTCGTCACGGGCGATCGCGAAGGCGAGCGGGAAGATCCCGCCCGCAACGCCCTGGATCACACGCGCGACGATCAGCACCGCCAGCGTCGTCGCCAAGGCGGCCAGCAGCGTCCCGAAGGCGAGCACCACGAGCGTCAGCAGCAGCACCCGCTCCTTGCCGTAGATGTCGCCGAGACGGCCGATCACCGCGGTTCCAACCGAGGCGGACAGCAGGAATCCCGTCAACAGCCAGGTCACTCCGGTCTCGCTCGTGTGCAGCTCGTGCTGCAGAGTCGTCAGCGCCGGGATCACCGCTGAGGACAGCACCGCGTACGCGAGCCCGGCCAGCGACAGCACGGCTAGGATCAGGTTCGGATGGACTTCGTGTGTCCGCTCGGGGACGTGAAGGTGGTGCTCGCGAGCGGCCACACAGCTACTGTAACGGAATGACCATTCCGCGTACAGCGCAAGAGGCGGCCGAAGCGTGGACCTCGCAGGGTCCGGAGCCGAGCTGGGCGACCCTTTCCCACGAGGCCAAACGGGAGCGGATCCTGTACGCCGCCGGCCGAGTGTTTGCCGCCGATGGTCTCGACGCACCGATGCCGGCGGTCGCCGCCGCCGCCGGTGTCGGCGTCGCGAGCGTCTATCGGCAATACCCGTCCAAGGCCGACCTCCTTGCGGCGCTGGTCAACGAGCGCCTGCGACAGATCCGTGACGCCGCGATCGCCGCCGCCGCGCGCGATGTCGACCGCTGGACGGCGTTGACCGAGATGCTCTGGATGCTTGTCGAGCGTCAGTCGGCCGACGACTTCCTCGGTGAGGCCTGGCAGCGCGTCAGCGATCATGCAACGGTCGCCGATGCGAGCAGCCATGCGATCGAGGCGATCGGTCTGCTGGTCGTCGAGGCTCAGGACGAGGGAACCGTCCGGGATGACGCGACAGCAGCCGATATCCGGCTGCTGTTCGCCGCGACCCGCGCCGCGCGAAGCGTCGACCCCATCGGCTGGCGGCGGATGCTCACGCTGCTGATCGACGGCCTGCGGGCCCCGGCCCGCTGACCTGGGCGATCCGGGCGCGGACGCCATCGATCGTCGTCTCGACTCCGAACCCCGGGTCTGGCTCGCGCCCGATCAGCACCCCGAGGATTCGCCCGAGGCTCGAACGGAAGAAGTGGTGGCCCTCGTCGGGATCGAAGAAGATCCGACAGTGCCTGAGGGCCGCCGCCAGCTGGAGCGCGTGCTCCACCGGGACCAGAGGATCGCCGAGCCCGTGCCAGAGATGAACCTCACTGCGCACCTCTGCAGGGTCGAAGCCCCAGTCCGCCGAGTACGTCAGGTAGTCGGCGATGATCCCGCCGACGCCACCGCAGGCGGCGTCTAGGAAGCTCCGGGAGGCGGCGATCCGCTCGTCGGGTGAGCCGAGTCGGGCGCGCTCCGAAGGGGCGGCGTGGGCCGCGATCACCCGGCTGACCAGCGACGGATGCGCTGCGACGATTGGCAACGCCGCGTCGCCGAGCCACTCGCAGAGACCCGGCGCTCGAGCCACGGCTGCCATCGCGAGCCGGATGCGCAGGCCCATCCCGGGCGTACGATGCGGCGCGCAGAGCGGCGACAGCGAGCTGGCACACGGCGACCCGCCCGACGCGGTCGGCGAGCCGGTGTGCGAGAGCCAGCGCATACGGCCCGCCGGCGGACACCCCGGCCACCGAGATCCGCTCCAGGGACAACGCGTCGGCGAGCTCGTTGACGTCGTCGGCAAAGTCCAAGATCGTCCGGCGCGGGGATGGATCCGATCCGCCGACGCCAGGGCGGCTGGGCGCGATGTAGCGGATTCCGAGGCGGTCGGTCATCCGCGCCAGGTCCACGGTGGCGTCGACGGGGGCCCCGATCGCCCCGTGACAGTAGACGACCGGTGTAGCGCTGACCGAACCGGTGTCCGTATATGCGAGCCGACGGCCGTCGGCCAGTGTCAGAGACTCGCGGCGGTGGGCGGATCGGTCGGGGCGCATCGCGAAAAGCCCTGCAAAGCTGCTCTAAAACAGCATAGGGGGAGCTGCGGATGAAGTTGTTTCGTCTCTGAGAACGCGAGGAAGCCTTTGCAACAGCCATGCGAGCGCGTCGACGAACGCCTCCGGACGCTCCACCATCGGCACATGTCCCGTGTCCCCGCAGCCGTACGACCATCGCGTCGGGGCGCGCCTCGATTACCTCCGCGACGGTTCCGACCGGAATCGTCTGATCGGCTTCCCCCCAGATCACGCCCAATGGTGTCCGGGACTCGGTCAGCAGCGGGCGTAGGTCGGCGGTCGCGATCGTCCGGAGCGCCGGCGCGGTTCGCACCGCGGTCGATGACGCCTGCACCATCCGACGCGCCAGCGACGGCGGGAGCTCGGCACCGTCGGCGACAACCCCCATCAGCAGCAGCCGTCTCCCCCACGCGAGATCCGTAAGCGGCGCGGCCCCCCGGCGGACGGCGATCACCCCGTTTGCAGCCGAGGCGAGGATTCCGGCGATCCGACGCGGTAGCGGTTTCAGCCCGGCCGGCGCGACGAGCACCAGCCGCCGCACCGCTCGCGGCCTGCTGGCCGCGAGCGTCAGCGCCACACCCCCGCCAAGTGAATGACCGGCAAGATCGAACGGCCCGCGGATTCCCTGCGCCGCCAACCCGCGCGCGATCCTGTCCGCGACCTGCCCGAGGTCAAACTCGTCGCCGACCGGCATCGAGCCGCCGAACCCCGGTAAGTCGACCGAGATCACGCGTCGCTGAGCCGCAAGCCGCGGGGTCACGAGGTCCCATATTCGACGGTCGGTCGCGATCCCGTGGAGCAGCACGAGCGGCTCGCCCTGTCCCATCTGCTCGATCGCCAGGCGCGGACCCACGCACGCATCGTATTTCCCGCCGCCGCCCGAACTTTTGCTCGAGGACACCAGCGAGGTGCTCGGTCGCGATCAGCTCTAAATTTGGGCGACATGGCGCGCGCCCGTCAGCCATTTACAGTCGGCTCCGCGGAGAACTTCGAGGGCTCGTTTCGCCGGCAGGTGAGCCGCTTTCGGAACTGGGTTACCGCCGACGGCTCGAGCGGATTCGCGCCGGCTCCCGGGCGCTACCACCTGTACGTCGCGCGCGCCTGTCCGTGGGCGCACCGGACGATCATCGCTCGCGAGCTGATGGGCCTTCAGGATGCGATCTCGATCTCGTTCGTCGACCCGATCCGCGATGCGCACGGGTGGGCGTTCACCGGCAACGGCTACGAGGACCCGGTCAACGGGTTCGGGTTTCTGGCCGAGGCATATCTACGCGCCGATCCGAGCTATCCGGATCGCGTAACCGTCCCGGTCCTGTGGGATCGAGAGCTGGCGACGATCGTCAACAACGAGTCGGCCGAGATCCTCCGGATGCTCTCAACCGTGTTCGCGCCGCTCGCGACGCATCCCGTCGAGCTCTACCCGGCGGCACAGGCGGCAGCGATCGACGCGCTCAACGAGCGTATCTACGACGCGGTCAACAATGGCGTCTACAAGGCCGGCTTCAGCACCCGCCAGGAGGTCTACGAACGCGCGGTCGCCGGCGTCTTCGGGATGCTCGATGAGCTTGACGAGCGCCTGTTGGCCAGCCGCTTCCTGTTCGGCGCCGAGCCACGCGAGAGCGATTGGCGGCTGTTCACGACGCTGGTCCGCTTCGACGCCGTCTACCAGATCCACTTCAAGTGCTCACGGCGCAAGCTCGCCGAATACGAGCACCTGTGGCCCTACCTCCGCGACCTGTACCAGTGGCCAGGAGTCGCCGCCACCGTCTCGTTCACCGAGATCCGCAACCACTACTACCGGACCCACCCGATGCTCAACCCGACAGGGGTGGTGGCTGTGATGCCCGACCTCGACTTCGAGGCCCCGCCCGGACGCGGACAGCTGTAGCGCTTATTCGAACTCCAGCTCGTACACCCAGGCGACGAGCAGCTTCCCGCCTGGCGCCCACCGAATCTCGCCCTCACCATCGGGCAGCCCAGCCTTGACGTTCAGCTGCAGTGCTTTTCCGGGCGCCACGGTCTCGGGCAACGCACCGCCGCCACGGACCGTGATCGCTGGGCGCACGATCTGACCCTGCGTGGTCATCACCGAGAACGCCTTCGGGTTGAGCGGCACGGCCCCCTTTGCGGACGTGAACGTGAGGATGAATGTCGCGGGCGTCGCCTCGCCCGTTCGCCAGTGGCCACTCTGGACGTCGGTCGATACCCAGGATGGAATCGCCGGGCCGACTGCGGTGACCATCGCCGAGCCGCCCGCCAGGCGAGCATGAACCGTGTTGCCCTCGATTGCGGCCGGCACCGGGTAGGCCGCCGTGGCGGTCACGACCTGGTTTGCAGGCGCGACCGGCTTCGGGAGCCAACTGGGTCGTCCGGGCTGACGGTCACGGTCGGATTCGGCGCCAGACTGTTCGACGCTCGCTTCGGGTTCGCCGATCGCCGACCGATCCGGCTGACCGAGATGCTCCCGTTCCCGAACGACGACCTCGACCCCGCTCAGACCGGTGGCGATCTGTTGGTGCAGATCTGCGCCGGCAGCTCCGACACGGCGATCCACGCGTTGCGCACGATCGCCAAGCACACGCGCGGCGCGATGCAGCTCAACTGGCGCCTCGACGGGTTTGTGGCGCCTTCGCGTCCGACCGGGGTGCCGCGCAACCACTTCGGCTTCAAGGACGGGATCGCCATTCCCAACGTCGACGACCCGGCGGTCGCGGCCCGGCTGTTATGGGTCACCGACGGGATCGGCGAGCCGGCGTGGGCGACGGGCGGCAGCTATCACGTCATCAGGATCATCAAGCAGTTGATCGAGTTCTGGGACCGCGTCTCGCTCACCGAGCAGCAGCAGATGACCGGGAGATACAGGGACTCGGGCGCGCCGCTGGATGGCGCCAGCGAG
Organism: uncultured Solirubrobacterales bacterium; assembly: GCA_963805095.1. GTDB lineage: Bacteria > Actinomycetota > Thermoleophilia > Solirubrobacterales > Solirubrobacteraceae > Palsa-465. The sequence continues at coordinate 268,239 of CAWDSW010000001.1, read as the reverse complement.
ACCGCTACCCCGGACTATGCGAACGACATCCTCGGCAACCTGATCCCGCTGAGCGCCCACATCCGGCTCGCGAACCCGCGCACGCAGGCGACCGAGCTGAGCCGAATCTATCGCCGCGGGTACAACTACGACCGCGGCGTCGACCTCAACGGCAACCTCGACATGGGACTGATCTTCAACTGCTTCCAGCAGGACCTGGTGCGACAGTTCGAAGCCAACCAGACTCGACTGATCGGCGAGCCGATGGTCGACTACATCACTCCTGTTGGGGGCGGCTACTTCTTTGCCCTGCCGGGAGTGAAGGATCAGCAGGACTGGTACGCGAGCCGCTTGTTCGCGACGTGAAGGCCGGCTCGTCCCACCCCTGGTTCGACGCCGCGGCAGTGGCGACGTCGACGGGGTAGGTGTGCCGAGCGCGCAGCAGCGAGAGGCCGCTCGCCGTCAGCGTCAGCAGCAGGAGCAGGAACGTGATCTCGAGGCCATGGGCCTCGTTCTGGTTGGGTGGCGCCGGATGGGTGCCGATCGGAGCCTGCGACGGGTAGAAGCCCGCGATCAGACCGGCGAGTCCTCCGAAGATCAGCGGCGCGAGCGCCTGCGCGAGCGAGCGTATTGAGGTGCGGACGCTCTCCGCCCGTCCCCACAGGCCGGCCGGCATGATGTCCAGCCGTGCCGCGTCGAGCGGCGGGTTGGCGGCCATCAGCAACGCGGCACCGACGGCCGCAAGCCACAGCGAGGGTGTTAGCTTGTTCGCGACGAACGCCGGGATCAGCAACAGCGACGCGCCGATGTAGCAGAGGGCCGGGATCCAGACCCGCGCGTTGAGCGATCCACGCCGGACCAGGTCGTCGGTCAGCTTGCCGCTGACCAGCGTCCCCACCATCGCGCCTGCGACCAACACGCCGAGCACGAGCTCAGCCGTCGCCTGGCCAACGTGATAGTGGCCCTTGATGAAGAGCAGCGCGAACGCCTGCAGTCCGGAGAAGAAGAAGTAACCGAGCGACGAGCTGAAGATCATCAAAACGTTCGTCGGGATTCGCAGGATGTAGCGAATCGAGTCGGCGAGGTTCAGGGTCCGCGGGTCGGCCTCGAGGATCAGCTCGGGGTCGGGCTCGACACCAAGGTCCTCGACTGCGATCCGCGCGGCGGCGTTTGGCTCGGGTACCGGCTCCGGAGGCACGAACGCCTCCGTCGCAGGCCCGTCGCGACCGGCGCGCTGAGCTTCGCGGGCAGCCCTTGCGACCTCGTCAAGGTCCTCGACGCCGGGGGCGAGCTGACTCTGGCCGCCCCGGAGCGGCTCCGGAACCGTCCGATACAGCTCACGCGCGAGAAAGAATCCGGGGATCGCCAATAGCACGAACGCCGCCCGCCAGGTGATCACCGCAACCGTCCCAGAGACGATGAACCCGACCGCGGTGCCGGCGATCTCACCGCCAAGGATGTAGGCGTACACACGGCCGCGCTCGCTGGACGGAAAGTAGTCCCCCGTCAGCGACGCGATCGCGGGCCCCGCCGACGCCACGACCGCGCCGAGGAGCAGCCGGGTCAGCAGCAGGCTGGTGTAGCTGCCGGCGAACGCGCTCAGGAGCGACGCGATGCTCCACAGGACGATGCTGATCGACAGCAGCGGGATTCTCGCGACCCGGTCTACCAGCAGTCCGACCGGGATCGTCGCGATCGCGCCGACCAGCAGGGATGCAGCGCTCAACAGCCCGATCTTGGCGACCCCGATGTGCAGCGAGGCCTCGAGCTGGGGCGCGACCGCACCGACCGTCGCCAGGTCGGCGCCGTTCAGCGCCAGCACCAGGCCAAACAGGACAATGACGCGGGCTCGAGCGGTGCCCCCGACGCGCTTGACGACCCCTCCGCGAGCGAGCCGCCACAACCACGCCATCAGCCTTCCTGCCCCGTGAGCCAGCTGGCCGCCAGCGCTCGGATTCGACGTCCCACCCACGGTTTCAGTATGGCTGGCGCCTACGACGCGCCGGTAAATCGCAGAGTTACCCGGCTGTTACCGGCCAGCGGCTAAACACTCCCTGGATGCGGTCTCACAGAGGGATTCAGACGGTGCTACTCGGCGTCGGATGCGCCGCTCTGGCGTCGGCGTGCGGCTCCTCAACCAGCCACCATGCGCGGTCGAGGTCGGTTGCCGACTCAGAGGCGCTCCGGTTCTCCGCATGCATGCGATCGCATGGCGTCTCGAATTTTCCCGATCCGAGCGCCAACGGCAGTGTCCGGTTGACGCCCAGCTCGGGCATCGACCCCCAATCGCCATCATTCCGGCGTGCGCAGCACGACTGCGGCCACCTGATGCCGGGCTCGAGGACACAGCCGAAGATGACGGCCTCCGCCCATACCGCGGCGCTCAGGTTCTCCAAGTGCATGCGGTCGCACGGCGTGACCAGCTTCCCAGACCCGGTCGCGGTCGGAAGCACTCCACCGGCAAACGCGCCGACGCTGGTCATCCGGGGAATGATGTTCGAGTCCGGAATAAGCGTCACCACACTGAGGTCGCCCGCCTTCCACCAGGCAGCCGCGACCTGCGGTGTGAAGCTCCCCAGCCCCTAGTGATAAGCGCGTCGGGGTCGCGGGTCGGCGAGGCCCGGCAGTGCTGAGCTACGGTGATCGCGTCCAGCGTGCCTCGACCAAATCTGCCGCATTCACCGGCGACAGCGGACGCTCCCCGGTCAGGACCCGCACCACCTCTTCGGCGGCGAACCGTCTCACCGTCCCGCTCGATTCCACCGAGTAGTAGGCGGCATGCGGGGTGATCACCACGTTATCCAGCCCGAACAGCGGGTTCTCAGATCGCCAGTCTCTGACCTTGCCCGGCTCCTCCTCGATGTCGTCGAGGCCTGCGCCGGCGATCCATCCCTCGCTGAGAGCCCGGTGCAGCGCACGATCATCGACGATCGGGCCGCGAGCCGTGTTGACCAGGATCGCGGCGGGTTTCATTCGTCGCAATTGGACCTCGTCGAACAGGCGACGCGTCTGTGATGTGAGTGGAGCCTGGATGACCACGCAGTCCGACCGGGTGACCAACTCGTCAAATGACACCGCCCTGGCACCCGCGGAGGTCATCTCGTCGGCTGGGACGTACGGATCGTGCGCGGTGATCTCCATGCCGAACCCCCTGGCGCGGGCGGCGATCTGCCTGGCGATCGCGCCAAACGACAGCAGCCCGAGGACGCTCCCGCGCAGTCGGTGAATCGGCGCTCCGGACTGCCATTGCCAGATGCCGGCGCGGGTCGCCCGGTCGTAGACATTGATTTTGCGCGCCACCGCCAGCAGCAGAGCCATCGCGTGGTCGGCGACCTCGTTCTCGCACCAGTCGCTGGGGACGTTGGTGACCAGGACGTTGTGGCTGGTGGCGGCGTCGACGTCGACGATGTCGACGCCGGTGCCGTAGCGCGCGATCACTCGGCAGTCGGGAAGCTCCTCGATCACGCGCGCGGTGATCGTCGCGTACTGGGTCACCACCGCGGCGGCGTCGTGAGCGACCTCGATCACCTCGTCCTCGGTCTTGCACTGAGCCGCGATGAACTCAAAGCCCGCCTGCTCGATGATCGCTCGCTCGATGTCGACGTCGTCGTAGTCGTAGTCGGCGATCACGACTTTTGCTGGTGTACTCGCCACGGACACTCTCCTGTTCACTTATGGCGTCGTCGACGTGGCAGCCGCTCCAGCGGCGCCGTTGCCAAGCAGCGAAGCACCGTGCGAAGCGCCGCTGGCAACCTGTTCGTAAAGCGACAGGATGCCTCGGCTGTGGCGAGAGGGTCGCGGTGACCACCGGCCGCGGCGCTCAGCGAGGAGCTCGTTCACCTCGCTCTCGGACCGCGGTTGGCCATCGAATCCAACGATCGAGAGCCGCCGCTCGGGGACGTTCAGCTCGATCAGGTCGTTCTCCTGCACCAGCGCGATCGGACCTCCCTCCAGTGCCTCAGGACTGACGTGTCCGATGCACGGACCCTTCATCGCTCCCGAGTAGCGGCCGTCGGTGACGATTGCGGTCGTACTGCTCAGCGTCGGGTCGGCTGAGAGGATCGCCGCCGCGAAGTACATCTCGGGCATCCCGTTGGCGCGCGGCCCCTCATAGCGGATCACCATCACGTCACCCGGCTTTATCTTCCGCTCGATCAGCGCGTCGATCGCCTCGGGCTCGTCTTCGAAGACTCGAGCCGGACCGGTGTGCACGTGCATCTCCTTGGGTACGGAGAACGTCTTCACCACCGCGCCGTCGGGTGCGAGATTCCCCCGCAGAATCGCGATACCACCATCCGTTCCGAATGGATCGTCGCGGGGACGAATGATCTCCTCCCTCGCGATCCGGAAATTCCTGAGGTAGCCGAGCCGTTCGCGCATGAAGAACTTGCTCCGCTCGACCTCCTCCAGGTTCTCGCCGACGGTCTTGCCGGTCACGGTGATGCAATCCAGATGCAGCATGTCGCGCAACTCCAGCATCACGGCCGGCACGCCGCCGGCGTACCAGAAGTATTCGACCGGGTAGCGCCCGGTCGTCTTCACGTTCGCGAGCACCGGAACCTGTCGATGGATGCGATCGAAGTCGTCGATGGTGATCTCCACGCTGGCCTCGTGAGCGATCACCGGCAGGTGCAGGAGAGCGTTCGTTGAACCGCCGATCGCCGCGTGGATGACGATCGCGTTCTCGAACGCCTCGCGGGTCAGGATCTGTCGCGGCGTCAGGTCCTCGGCGATCAGTCTCAAGACCTGCTTGCCGGCGGCGCGGGCGTAGCGCAACAGCTTGGTCAGCGGCTGGGGCACCAGGGCCGATCCGGGGAGGGCGAGCCCCAGCGCCTCGGAAAGCACCTGTCCCGTGGAGGCGCTGCCCATGAACTGGCACGCCCCACAGGTTGGGCATGCCCCGCGCTGCGCCAGCTCGAGCGCGTCCTCCGCCATCTCGCCACGCCTGACCGACGCCGCCATCTCCCATATCTCGTCGGAGGTGACGTAGTCAGGGGCGTTCAGCTGGGTCCCGCCCGGAACGTGTACGGCGGGCAGATTGCAGCGAGCGATCGCCAGCAGATGGGCCGGTACCGATTTGTCGTTGCCTGAGATCACGACCATCGCATCGTGGGGATGGCCGAGCGCGTGGATCTCGACCATCGCCGCGATGATGTCCCGCGAGATCAACGAGTAGCTCATTCCGTCGGTCGCCTGGACGACGCCATCGCAGATGTCGGAGACCACGAACTCGGCCGGCTTGCCACCCGCCTCAAAGACGCCGTTTGAGACCTCCTCGATCAGGCCGCGGAAGTGAAACGTGCCAGGGTGACCCATGCCGTAGGCGCTTTCGACGAGCACCTGCGGCTTGCGAAGGTCGTCCTCGGTCCAGTTCATGCCGAGCCGCAGCGCATCCCCCTGGAAGTTGACCTGGCGGAGACGCTGACTGCGAAGCCGCTTGCGGTCGATCGGAGCGGGTGTCTGTTCAGTCGCCATCCACGTGAACCTCTCTGTGCTGTTCGCCGGGTAGCCGGCCCGCCGGCTAGCAGGCTACTGACGAACACGGGCGGCCGGGCCCCGGGCGGCCGCCCGCCCTTCCAATCAATCCCGGGCGGCGCCGACGGAGCAGGAATCCGGTATGAACCCATGGAAATAAGCGCATGCAATCGTGCGTTTTTAGTTGGGCACGCACACCCTTCGCGGGGTGCGATAGGACCATCCAAAGCCGGGGGAGGTCGTGGCGTATGAAGTTCGACAACGTATCCAGAGACGACTGGGTTCTCGCAGGGGTCGCCCTGCTCTTATTGATCACGCTGGTCGCGCTGCCGTGGTTCAGCATCAGCGTCGGCCCGTTCACGGTCACCTCCACCGCCACCGGCTCGCCCGATGGCTGGCTGGGGATCCTGGGCGTGCTGGCCTTGGCGGCACTGATCGCGGACCTCGCGTTCGAGCACCTGTCGCCGAAGACGACGGTGCCGAGCGTCGGCGGCAGCCGCCACCAAACGCGGTTCGTGCTCGCCCTGCTCGCCGCGCTGTTCGTCGCGCTCAAGTTCCTCTTCCACATCCACTTCTCGTATTTCGGGTGGGGGTTCTACGTCGCGGTCGTTCTGACGATCGCTCTGGTCTGGCTCGCCCACCAGGCGCGCAGCAGCACATCGCTGGTCGCGAACGGCGCCCCGGTGGGGCGCTGACGCCGCTCGTCGGACGAAGCACCGCTTAGCGCCAGCACGCGGAACGATCGAAGCGCCCTCCGGAGCCGTGGAGGGCGTTTCCCTACCTGCCGGTAGATTCGCTCGGGTGAGTGGGCGAGCTCTAACGGGCCGGTTGGTGCCGGCGGTGCTGGTCGTCTCGCTGGCGCTGCTCGGAGGCTCCTCCCGGGCTGCGGCAGCGGGGCAGGGGCCGGCAGGTTTTGGGTCGATCCACCGGCTTGTGACCGGGGTGATGCAGGGGCTACCGCCCGCCCCGAGCGCGCCACCCCGCCCCGGGCGAAGCGCCCCGGCCGGCCCGGCGCAGACCGGTTGGCAGTCCAAGCGGCCGGTGCTTTCGACCCCTTGGACGGCGCAGGTGTCGCCGACCACTTTGAATTGGGGCTACCCGAGGCCGCAGATGACCCGGAGCGCCTGGGAGAATCTCGACGGCGTGTGGCAGTTCGCTCCGTCGGGTGCGGGGGCGCAACCGCCGGTGGGCATAGCGCTGGCGCAACGGATCCTGGTGCCATTCCCGATGGAATCGGCCCTGTCGGGCATCGGCGCCCATTACCAGTATTCGTGGTACCGCCGCACGTTCACGATCCCGTCGTCGTGGTCGGGGCAGCGGGTGGTGCTGAACTTCGGCGCGGCCGCCTGGCGGGCGACGGTGTGGGTGAATGGCCGGCGGGTAGGGGCCCATCGGGGGGGCTATGACCCCTTCAGCATGGACATCACGGCCGCCTTGCACCCCACCGGCGTCCAGGAGGTGATCGTCGGCGTGGACGCGCCCGTCGACCGTGGCAGTGAGCCGATTGGCAAGCAACGGCTGCGGCCTCATCGCATCTGGTACGCCGCCAACTCGGGGATGTGGCAGAGCGTGTGGCTGGAGCCGGTCCCGGCGGCGCACATCGACAGCGTCGACGCGACCCCCGACCTCCAGAACGACAGCCTGAGCGTCACCGTCCACACGACGGACGCGACGGGCGACACGATCCAGGCAATCGCGTACCAGGGCACGCACGAGGTGGGCAACGTCGAGGGATCGGCGACCGCGACGCTGACCGTGGCGGTGCCCAATGCCCGGCTGTGGTCTCCCGAGGATCCCTACCTGTACGGCCTTTCCGTGCGGCTGATCAGCGGCGGGCAACCAGTCGATGCGGTGGGCAGCTACTTCGGGATGCGCTCGATCTCGGTCGCGTTGGTCGGCGGGGTGGCCAAGGTCGAGCTCAACGGCCAGCCCACGTTCATGCTCGGCACGCTTGACCAGGGCTATTGGCCAGACGGCGGCTACACCGCACCTACCCCGAAGGCGCTCGCGTATGACCTGGAGATCGAGAAGGCGCTCGGCTTCAACGCGGTCCGCAAGCACATGAAGGTCGAGCCGCAGCAGTGGTACTACGACACCGACCGACTCGGCTTGCTCGTCTGGCAGGACATGCCGGCGATGGTGCCCGCCAAACCGACAGCCGCCGCGCAACAGGAATTCCTGCGCGAGTTGCACGCGATCGTCGAAGCCAACATCGATCACCCCTCGATCGTCCAGTGGGTCCCGTTCAACGAGGGGTGGGGCGAGTTCGATCCCGGCGAGGTGGCGCACGACCTGCACACCTGGGATCCAACCCGCCTGATCGATACCACCAGCGGGTACAACGTCTGCGGGTGCGGACGGGCAACCGCAGGCGATGTTCTCGACGTGCACTCATACCCCAGCCCTGGAGTCCAGACGGCCAGCGCCACGCAGACAATCGAGGACGGCGAGTTCGGCGGTCTCGCGCTCGGGGTCCCGGGCGACGTCTGGCCGGGAAAGACGTTCGGCTACGAGCGAGAGGCGAACTCCCAGGCCCTGACCCGCCGCTACGTCCAGCTCCTCACACAAGTCGACCGCCAGGCGCGACAGACCGGACTCAGCGGGGCGATCTACACCGCCGCCACGGACGTCGACGACGAGGTCGATGGGCTGATCACCTTTGACCGACGTGAGCTCAAGGTCACGCCGGCGCTGGTGCGTGCGATCAACGCGCGGGTGATTGCCGACGGCTCTCACATGCTGGCGTCGCCCTGAAGCCCACGCCGACCTCCCAGCCGTTCGATCGCGTCGTCACGACCCTCGCCACCGTCCCTTAATCGAAACGACCTCCTGAGCGGAGACCGGTTCGAATTCTTTGCAAAAGGTGGACAGGGACGCAAAGAATTCGAACCGCGGCGCAGATCCCGCTCGAGGCGCTCATGATTGATGAGGCGGAGGAGCCGGTCTACCTGCAGATCGCCGGGAAAGCGGAGCACATGCGCAATCTCGGGTTGAGCGACAGGGCGATCGCGCGGGCACTCGCTGTGAACGACAAGACGGTGGCGAAGGCGATCGAGTCCGCGGGTACCCCCACCCGGCACCGTCGCCTGATCGGCGATCGACGAACCAACGATCGTCGACCCAGGCCGCGCAGTCGAATCGACGGCGACGCCGCGCTGGCCCCTGACCGGCTCCGCGGCGGTGGCGCCGGACACGGCATGGTTGTTGCTATCGCCGTCGTAGGTCGCGACCCGCGGTTCCGGCCCGCTCGGCCGGCTGGGCGTAGCGCGTCAGGATCACGCTACGCGCGCCCTCGAATCCGATCGTGTGCTGGGTGCCGCCAGTCGGGATGTAGGTAACCCACACCCGGATCCGGACCTTGTAACTGTGGTGTTTGATCAGGCGCAGGCCCTTGGCGTACGGCTTCACGGTGATCAGGATCCTTCCGCCGCGCGACAGCTTGACGTGCTTGCGGGAGAACACAAAGCGGTTCGGCGCCGGTTGCAGCAGCGCCGATGCGGCGGTGGCGGTGGCGAAGTTGTCGTCCCACGCCGTTTCGAGCACGTCGATCGTGCCGGGTCCCAGAACCTTGACGAAGAAGGTGACGTTACCGTTGCGGTGACCATGGATCTCGGAGACCAGGAACTGGTGGCTCGGCTTGGCCTTCGGTGGGGGTGATGTTGGCGGAGGCGATGGAGACGGTGACGGGGGCGCGGGCGCGGGCGATGGAGACGGTGGCGGTGGCGTTGACGGGGGCGCGGGCGATGGAGACGGCGGCGGTGAGGGCGACTGGACCGTTAGCTCGGCCCTAGCGGCATTGCCATTGCCCGCCTCGGTCGAGGAGATCGTGCTCGTCGTGTCCGTGAGCGTTCCAGTGGCCGTCGTCGTGACCTCGATCGAGAACGTGCAGTTGCTTGCGGCCGTGAGTGCGGCGCCGGTGAGAGCGATCACGTCGGAGCCCGCCGAGGCTGTCACCGTCCCACTGGGGCAGGAACCGCTCAAGCCGTTCGGCGTCGCGACCTCCAACCCGGCGGGGAGCGTGTCGATGAACCCGACACCGCTGAGCGAGCTGCCCGCATTTGGGTTCGCGATCGTGAACGCCAAGGACGTCGATCCGCCCAAGGAAATTGAGGAGGCTCCGACGGTGACGCTGATCGCCGGCGGCACGACTACGGTCAGCTTTGCCGTCGCCGTGTTCCCGCTGCCGCCGTTGGTGGAGCTGATCGCGTCCGACGTGTTCGTGAATTCGCCTCCGGTCGTGCCGATCACGTTGACCGCGACCGTGCAGCTCGAGCTGACGGCGAGCGAACCGCCGGTCAATGAGAGCGAGGTCCCACCCGCGACCGCGCTCACCATCCCCCCGCACGAATTCGTCAGGCCGTTCGGAGTCGCCACTACGAGCCCCGCCGGCAGCGTGTCCGCGAAAGCGACCCCGGCCTCTGCCACCGCGTTCGCGGCCGGGTTGGTGATCGCGAACGCCAGCGTGCTCATCCCGTTGAGCGGGATCGACGTCGGGCTGAACGCCGTGGCGATCGACGGCGGCGCGACAACCGTCACGGTCGCCGTAGCCGTGTTCCCGGTCCCCCCCTCGTTCGCGCTGACCTGCCTCGTCGTGTTCGTCAGCTCGCCGACCGCGGTGCCTGTGACGTTGACCACGACCGTGCAGCTCGAACTGGCGGCGATAGTGGCGCCAGTCAACGAGACCGAGGCCCCACCCGCGGCCGCGCCCATCGTCCCGCCGCACGAGTTCGTCAGGCCACTCGGGGTCGAGACCACTAGCCCGGCCGGGAACGCGTCCGAAAACCCGACCCCGGTCAGCGCGACCGTCGCATTCGCGTTGCTGATCGTGAACGTCAGCGGCGTGCTGCCGTTCAGCGGGATCGCGCTGGCGCCAAACGCCTTGGAGATCGACGGCGGCGAGGCAACGGTCAAGATCGCCGAGGCCGTGTTGCCGGTACCGCCATTCGTCGAGCTGACCGGACCAGACGTGTTCGTCAGCTCGCCGACCTCGGTGCCTGTGACGTTGACCACGACCGTACAGGTTGAGCCGGCGGCGATCGTGCCGCCGGCAACAGAGATCGAGGTCGCACCTGCGTCCGGGCTGAACGTCCCACCGCACGAAGTCGCGTCGCCGGGCGCCACTGCGACGACGAGCTCCGTCGGGAAGGTATCGGTGAAGGCGACCCCGGTCTCGGCGACCGTGTTCGCGGCCGGATTCGTAATCGTGAAGGTCAGCGGGGTTGTCCCGCCCGGTGAGATCGAGGCCGCCCCGAACACCATCGCGATTGACGGCGGCGCGACCACCGTCAGGGTCGCTGCGTTGCTGGCGACGCCGGTCCCGCCCTCGTTCGACCCCGGCGGGTTAGTGGCGTTGTTGATGACGCCTGCCCTCGTGCTGGTCAGGTTGACCGTGAGCGAGCAGTCCGAGCCGGGTGGGAGCGTGCCGCCGCCGAAGTTGAAGAAGGAGTCGCCCGGGGTCGCGTTCCATGTTCCCGAGCACGTCCTGCCGATGCCCGCGGGGTTCGCAACCTGGAGGCCGGAACCTGGCGTGAAGTTGTCCGAGAAGTTGACGCCCGTGAGCGTGGTGCTCGTGTTCGGGTTCGTGACCGTGATCGTCAGCTCGAGAAACCCCGTTCAGCGGAATCGTGGTCGGTGCTAACGCGATTGTCAGCGCGGGCGGGACCACCGATGCGGCGGCAGGGCTGGCCCCGCCGAGCAGCGCGGCGAGGCACGTGGCTGCCAGTACGAGCGCGCGCGCCGTGGCGTGCGCGCGCCCGCGGCGGCCACCCTGCACCGGCTCGTTGGCCGCGCAGGACGACAACTCACGCTCGCGTTGGTGCGGCTCCCCCACTCGCGACTAACTCTAGTCTGCGGCGCGGGGGGCTTCCAGGGCTGAAGCACGATCGACTCCTTACTCGGGGCGATGTCATGACAAACCCGAGTTCCGCGACACCCTTGCTCTCATAGAAGAACCGCCCCCGCTGGTGCCGAGGGCGGTTCGAAGGTGGAGACGGCGGGAATCGAACCCGCGTCCGCGGTCGCGCAGGAGATGGCGTCTACGAGCGTATCCGGCGCTCTGATCTCGCTCTCCGGTCGCCACGCCGGCGGGGTTCCGGAGAGCCAGCTCCCTGGGTGGTCCTCGGATCGGAGGGAGCAAATCCTCACCGAGCTAGCCCACTAGTTGATCCCGGATCCCCGCACGTGGGCGAACGGGGGCGAGATGAGTCTCAGCTAGCTAGCTGCTGTTAGGCAGCGGCGAGGCCAAGATCAAAGTTGTGCGAATCCGCACTTATTGTTTCCCAGGTGTTTAACGAGGCCTCCCGGGCACCTCGACTCGCAACCACCCCCACGATCCGACCACGTCGAAGCCTGTCGTCCCCGGGGGTTCTATTTCTTCATAAGGGATTGTAGACGGGCGTCACAATGAGTCGTGGTCATGGAACCCCCCAATCCGCTTCTGGAGGCGCCGCCGCCGCAGCCCGCGCCGCCGCTGCAGCCCGCGCCGCCGACGGCGGAGCCGCAGTCGCGCCGCTCGTGGCTGCGCGAGAAGCTCGGCGCCGCGGGCGCGGCCCTGCTCGCGCTTCTCGCCAAGCTCAAGGCGATCCTGCTGTTCCTCCCCAAGGTCAAGCTGCTGGCGACCGCCGGGACGATGGGCGTGTCGCTGGTCGCCTACGCGTCGATCTGGGGGTTCGGATTCGGCGCCGGCTTCGTCGCGCTACTGCTATTGCATGAGCTCGGCCACGTGATTCAGCTGCGCCGCCAGGGGATCAAAGCCAGCGCGCCGATCTTCATCCCGTTCCTCGGCGCCGTGATCGGCGCGCGATCGCTCGGCGACGACGCTCTCGCCGAAGCGAAGGTGGGCCTCGCCGGCCCGATTCTGGGAAGCATCGCCGCGGCCGCCTGCATCTTGATCTGGCACGCGACCGGCAACGATCTATGGCGCGCGCTGGCCTATACGGGCTTTCTGATCAACCTCTTCAACCTGATTCCGGTGGTGCCGCTCGACGGCGGCCGCGCGATGGCCGCGATGAGCCCGTGGATGTGGGTTGTCGGCTTCGGGGCGCTGGTGGTGCTGGCGGTGCTGGCACCGAACCCGATCTTCGTGCTGATCCTGGTTCTCGGAGCGTTCGAGACATACCGCCGCTGGCAGCAGTACCGCCACGGCGCAGTCGGCTCCTACTACCGCGTGCCGCCGCTGGACCGGGCGCTGATCGCCGGGGTTTACATCGGCCTGATAGCGCTGCTGGTGCTCGGAATGCAGGCGACGAACCTACCCCGCACGATCGTCTGATCCGCCCGCGGGTCGAGGGTGCGCGTGCGGGTCGAATAATTTCGACCTGCTCGAACTTATTCGACCCGCACGAACAAACGCGCACGGACGCTCCGCTAACGGCTCAGCTCCCGAAGCTCGCGCTGGACATCGCGAGCGGTGTCGCGCTTCCGAATCGAATCGCGTTTGTCGTACAGATCCTTACCTCGCGCGAGCGCGATCTCCACCTTGGCACGCGACCTCGGCCCCGCGAAGTAGATCCGCGTCGGCACTAGCGTCAGTCCCCGCTCCTGGGTCAGCCCCACGAGCCGCTCGATCTCGCCGCGGTGCAGCAACAGCTTCCGAGTCCGTTCCGGGTCATGGTTGTCCCGCGCGGCCGCTGGATACGGCGCGATGTACAGGCCGATCAGCCACACCTCGCCGTCGCGCACGACCGCGTAGGAATCCTTCAACTGCGCGTTGCCGTCGCGCAGCGATTTGACCTCGGTGCCTGTCAGCACGAGACCACACTCGAACCTCTCGAGCAGGTTGTAGCGATACGACGCCTGGCGGTTGGTCGCGACGTCGCCCGACGCTGTCTTGCGCTTGCCCTTGCCCTTCGCCATCAGACCGATGACTGTAGGACGTCAGGGCTCTGACCCGACGTCAACCGCGGTCGACGAGCTCGACGTCGCCGTCGCGCAGCGCCGGGAGCTTGAACCACTGCTCCGCTGAATCCTCGACGAACGCGAGCATTTCTTTACGTCCGAGGAACCCATCATCGATCCGCGTCACCGTCAGCTCGGTGCCGTCCCGCGCCCGCAGACGGTCACCCACGCGCACCTCGGTCGCTCTGATCGCGGTCACTCGCCCGCCTCGCACACACCGCCGCCGGACCTCGGCGACGCCGCACGCCTCACGGCAGAACGCTCTCGATCGCGCTGGTCACCCGCTCGTCCTCCGGCTCAACCGGAGGACGAAAACGCTCGACGACCTCACCGCTGCCCGAGATCACAAATTTCTCGAAGTTCCATTGAATCTCGCCCGCCACACCGTCGTCGTCCGGCGTCGTCGTCAGCCACCCATACAACGGATGACGGCGCTGCCCGTTGACCTCGAGCTTCTCGGTCAGCGGAAAGGTCGCGCCATAGGTCGCAGAGCAGAACTGCTGGATCTCCTCCGGGGTCCCCGGCTCCTGGCCGGCGAACTGATTGCAGGGCACGCCGAGGACGGTGAAACCAGAGCCTCCGTAGCGTTGCTGGAGACGCTCCAGACCTTCGTACTGAGGCGTCAGCCCGCACCGCGATGCGACGTTGACGACCAGCACCGCCTTGCCATCGAAAGTCGCGGGCTCAAGGGGACGTCCGTCGATTCCGGTCAGCTCGAATCGCACGCGGCCGAGTCTACCGAGGGCAGCTGGGGTTCCCCTGCGCGACCGGTCCTTCGGTTCTGTCACGATCCCGGAGATGTCTCCGTTTGGCAGGTATAGAACGCCGCCGCCCACGAACGAGGAGAGGCTGGCGGCGGAGGTCGACCTCGAGCGGATCCGGCAGGGCGGGATCCCGCTCGGTGCCGAAGAGCGCTTGAAGCGAGTCGCAACCGCCAGCACCCCGTTCTTCACCAGCGATCTGAGTGCCAAGGGGTACGCAGTCGCCGAGGCGTCGGGGCTCCAGCCGGTGGCGCAGGTGATGGGATCGTCGGTCGTTCAGCATGGCTGGTCAGGGGCGCGTCGAATGTCGTATGTCAGCGACGAGATCCCGAGCCTGTCCGAGCCGTGGAACCTGGCTCGCACTCGTGCGTTCGACCGACTGGGCCAAGAGGCCGAGCTGGCCGGTGCGGATGGTGTGATCGCGATCGACATGAAAGCGGGGTCACTGGGCAAGGCCGGGAGCATCGAGCTCGTCGTTTTCGGCACGGCCGTGCGTGACAGCACGCTACCGCCCCGTCGCGGCGGCCGGCTCGGGCTCTGCACGCTCTCCGGTCAGGATGTCTACATGCTCCGCCGGATCGGCGCGGAGGTCTGCGGCGTGGTCGGTCACACGATCGTCCTCTCGGTGCAGCTCGGCATGAACTCGAGTTGGGTGATGAACGCCAGCGGCATGTTCGGTGCCGGCGCCCAGATGAACACCGAGATCACCGAGATCTCACAAGGTGTCTACGACGCCCGTAACCGGGCCATGGCCAAGGTCCGCCAGCAGGCGAGTGCTGTGCGCGCCAACACGATCGTGATCTCGACGCTGCGGCATACGATCGAGCACTACGAGTACGAACAGGGCAGCTACAGGCACCACTACTTCCATGTGACGATGAATGTCCTCGGTACCGCGATCCGGCTGGCGGCGCGGGAACCGTATCCGACTCCGCTACCAGAGCCGATGATGTCGATCAACCTCGGCGCCTAGTCGAACGGAGGAGCGTGGCCGATGGATAAGTACGATCCGAACAGCACCGAGGGCCTCGCCGAGCACGCGAGCGAGCGTCTGCAGATGAACGCCCGCGGGCTGTTCACCTCAGATCTCTCCGTGAACGAGTATCTGTGCGTTGAGAAGGCCGGATTCGAGCCCGTTGGCCTGGTAGTCGGATCGAGCATCTACCACGTCGGGTACCAGTTCGGGAGTCTGCGGCGTAACCAGGAGTTGGATGTGCTGAGCCAGGCGATGTATCACGCGCGTGAGCTGGCGATGACGCGGATGGAGGAGGAGGCCGATCAACTTGGCGCCGATGGCGTCGTCGGCGTCCGCCTCGATATTGGCCGCTATGAGTGGGGCAAGGATATGGCCGAGTTCATCGCCATCGGCACAGCGATCCGCCATAAGGAGGGCAAGTTGCATCGGGCGCCCAGCGGCCGCCCGTTCACGAGCGACCTCTCCGGCCAGGCCTTCTGGACGCTGATGCAGACCGGCAAGCGCCCGGTGGGGATGGTGATGGGTAGCTGCGTCTACCACGTCGCTCACCGCGGGATGATCCAATCGATCAAGCAGACCGGCCGCAACGTCGAACTCGAGCAGTACACGCAGGCGCTGTACGACGCGCGAGAGCTGGCGATGGAGCGGATGCAGACCGAGGCCGAGGACATCGGCGACGGGGTGCTCGGGATCGTCGAGGTCAAGCTTCACGAGAACAGCCACGGCTGGGGAAGCCACGTGATCGAGTTCTTCGCCATCGGAACCGCGGTGGTCCCAAACGAGCACGTCTCCGAGGGGCACCGGCTGCCCGACATCATCCCGGTGATCGACATCAACGACTGATGCCCACGCCCACCGGCGTTCTAGTCGTCCAGAGCGCCCACCGGTACCAGGTCGACCCGGCCGCGAGCTGCGTCGATCCCGTCGACACCAACGGCGATGCGGTCGCCGAGCCGTATCGCCCGTCCACCGCGCACCCCGATCAGCGCGGTCTCGTGCTCGTTGAGCTCCCACCAATCGTCGCGCATCCGCCGGACCGGTAGCAGACCCTCGTACTCGCCCCGCTCGCCGAACGCGACGAACGCGCCGGCACCGATCACACCGACGACCTCACCCTCGAACACGGCATCGCCGCGCTCTCTCGGGGTCAGCTCGCGCTCGAGCAGGAAACAGCGCGCCACGTCGTCGGCATCGCGCTCGATCGTCATCGCCGCGCGCTCCCGAGCCGAGCAAGCGGGCCCGGCCGCGGCCACCCACGAGGCTTCCGGCGCGGGTTCCTCTCCGGAGAGGGCCGACAGCAGCGACCGGTGACAGATCAGATCCGGGTAGCGGCGAATCGGCGAGGTGAAGTGGCAGTAGCTGTGCAGCTGCAGACCCGAGTGGCCGCGATTGCGATCGTCGTAGTAGGCCTGCTTCAGCGACCGCAGGACGATCCGGTTGAGCGCCCGTGCCCCGCGCCCGCCGTGCGCCGCGACCCAGTCGGCGACCATCGCCGACGCCTCGCCCGCCAGGTCGGCAGCCTGCTGCGGTGTCAATGGACCGCCTGGCACCGCCGGCGCCGGGACTCCGAGCGACGCCAGTTGGTCGATCATCCGCTGCACCGCGAGCCCCTCGGGGCGATCGTGCACCCGGTACAGGGTGGGCACCCGGCGCGCCTCCAGGAATCGCGCCACCTGCTCGTTGGCCGCGATCATCAAGTACTCGATCAGCCGATGCGACTCAGTCTGCTCGATCGGTTCGATCCCGATCACGTTGCCGGCCGCGGTCAAATGCGAACTCGGGCTCGGTCGACTCAAGCACGAGCGCCGCCTTCGCGGCGCGCCGATCCCCCAGGGCGGCGGCGGCGCGACGCGCGGCCTGCAGTCCCGACCCGAGGTTCCCCAAGGCGGCAACGCTCGGCTCCCCGACGAAGATCGCGTCGACCTCGGGGTAGGTCAGCCGACGATCGGAGCGGATCACGGACCGGTAGAACGAGGAGCTGACCACATCCTGCCCTCGGACCAGCAGCTCGACCGTCAGCGCCCGGCGATCCTCGCCGGGGACGAGCGAGCACGCGCCATTGGACAGCTCCGCCGGCAGCATCGGCTCGACCGCGCCGGGGACGTACACGCTCGTCCCTCGACGGTATGCCTCCCGGTCGACCGGCGAGCGGGGGCTCGCGTAGGAGCTGACATCGGCGATGTGCACCCACACGCGCCAGCCGCCGCCCTGCTCGTCGGTCGCCGAGATCGCGTCGTCGAAGTCCCGGGCCGTCGCCGGATCGATCGTGAACGTCGGCATCGTGCGCAGGTCGCGGCGGCTCTCGGACACCGAGATCGGCGTCTCCGATGCGCTCCGCGCGGCCCGGCCCACCGCCGGATCGAACCCGCGGGCGAGCCCCCGGTCGAGCATCAGCGCCTCGATCACGTCGCGAGCGACGCCGGGCCGTCCAATACGCCGCACGACCTGCGCACGACTGCCCCGGCCGCGCCGTCCGGAGATCCCCGGCCTGACCAGCACCAGATCGTCGACGTCGTAGCGGGAGTCGCGACTGACCGCGAGCCGGGGTCCGGGAGCGAAGAACGGCTCGGCGACGAGGAACTTGCCGCGTCGCTGCACGAGTGCCACGCGCGCTTCATTGACGCTACTGGGGCGGGTGGGAGACATTCCAGTAGCGGCACCCGACCTCCCGGTGGTTCGCGTCACCCGCTGCCGATCTTGCTGGCCAACACTCGCTCGGCAACCCCCAGCGCGCGACCGGGATCCCGCGTGTCGGCGGCCGCGTGAACGTTCGGCGTGACGCCGGCGCCGCGCTTGACGCCGCCGCCCCCGAGGTTGCGTCCGTTCGGCGTGAAGTACTCGCCGACCGTGAGGTCGAGCGCCCCCCCGCCGTTGAGCGGCTGGATCTCCTGGAAGACGCCCTTCCCGTAGGTGTGGGTGCCGACCACGGTGGCCCGCCCGCGGTCCTGTAGCGCCGCAGTGACGATCTCAGCCGACGAGGCGGTGCCGTGGTCGACCAGCACGACCATCGGGATTCGTGGCGCGATCGCGTTGCCCTTGGCGAGGTAAACGTGCGTCGGCTGGTTGCGTCCGCGGGTGGAAACGATCGTGCCGTCCTCGATGAAGATGCTGGCGGCCGCCACCGCTTGGGCGAGCAGGCCGCCACCATTGTCGCGGAGGTCGAGGATCAGGCCCGCCGGGTGCTTGTTGAGCATCCGGCGAACCTGCGCACGCAACTGTCGGGCAGAGCCCTGCGTGAACTGCGTGAACTGCAGATAGCCGAGCCTATGGCCGCGGTAGTGGATCAACTTAGAGGAGGCGACCGGCACTGTCACGGTCCGGCGCACGAGCCGCGCGTTATGGGTCTTGCCGTCGCGACGGATCGTCAGCACGACCGAGGTTCCCGCGTGGCCCTTGATCAGCTTCGAGCCCTCGCCGACGGTCTTGCCGCTGAGCTGCCTACCGTTGACGGCAACGATGATGTCTCCGTGCGTGAGCCCTCCCTTGGCGGCCGGCGAGCCCTGGAAGACCTCCTCGATCTCGATCCCTCCGGCCACGGGCTCGGGATTGACCTCGACGCCAATGCCCGTCACCTGCGGGTTGGTCTCTTGCTGAAAGGACTTGTACAGGGCCGGCGGGAAATAGTGCGAGTACGGGTCGAGGCTCGAGATGGCCGACTCGAGGCCGTGGTTCAGCAGACCCTGCGTGTTGACGGGCCGGTAGTAGTTCTGCGCCACCAGGTCGAGGACGGTCTGGACCTGGCGCTCGTTCGCGGTCTGCGAGACGAACACGTTGCGGAGCCCCACTGGCAGCCAGCCGGGATGTCCGCCGAGCAGGATTCCGACGAGCAGCGTGGCGATCAATACGGCCACGAGCGGCCAGCGTCGTCGGGTCCGCTTTCTCCTGCTCTGCTCCACGCGACCAGGGTAGCCGGGCGCGGGCCCCCTGCTGCTAATAGACCAGTAAGGGTTAGACCCGCAGAAAACGCCGCAGCGACAGGCCGGAGCCGACTGCGGAGACGCCGATCGCGGCGGCCATCAGCACGACCACGAGCCAGACGAACGGAATCGTCCGCGGCGCCGAGATCAGGGTCCAATTGCCGGCCAGCGGATCCAACACCACGACCTTGGCGAGCCCGAGGATGCAGAGAGCGCCGATCGCCCCAACCGCCCCGACGATCGTTCCCTCGATCACGAACGGCCAGCGGATGAACCAATCGGTCGCGCCGACCAGTTTCATCACCTCCACCTCCCGGCGACGCGCGAACAGCGACAGCCTGATCGTGTTGGCGATCAGCAACACCGAGGCGAGTGTCAGCAGCACCGCCAGGGCCGCCGCGGTGATCGTCACAAGGTTGGTCACCTTCAGCAGTTTCCTGGTATCGGTCTTGTGGTTCGAGACGCTTCCGATCGCCGGGTCCAGCATGCCGGTACGGCCACCGGGCTGCGGGGGCGTCAGCGCACTACGGATCGCCAGGACGTTCGATGGGTCGTTCGGGTACACGTGGAACGTATCCGGAAGGGGGTTGGAGGACAGCAGCGCGTACGCGCTGGGATCCTGCCTCTTCTGCTGCCGAAAGGCCTGCTGCTTGGACTCGAACACGGCGCGCTCGACGTTCGGGATCGCGAGCAGCTCGCGATGGACCCGGGCGTCCTGCGCCCGCGTCGCGCCCGTCTTCATGTAAACGTCGACCAGGACCCGGTCACGAACGCTGTTGGCCGCACCCTGCGTCGCCTGGACGATCGGAATGAACACGCCGACGACGATCATCGTGACCGCGACGGTCGCCAGCGCGGCAAAGCTCGGCGCGGCATTGCGCCGCGCAGACCGCAGCGCTTCCCTGAGAAAGAAGCCGAGGCGCACCGCTAGCTAGATCCCGTCGGGGCGTTCGCCCGTGCCGCGCAGTCGCTGGGCGAACTCGCGCGTCGATTCGTCGCGCGCGTACAGGCCGGTGGCCTCGTCGCGGACGATCCGACCGCGGGAGAGCTCCAACACGCGGCGACGCATCTTGTCGACCATCACGTGGTCGTGGCTTGCTACCAGCACCGTGGTGCCGGTGCGGTTGATCCGATAGAGCAGTCGCATGATGTCGATGCTCGTGTCCGGGTCGAGGTTTCCGGTAGGTTCGTCGGCCAGCAGCAGCGGCGGGTGGTTGACGAATGCACGCGCGATCGAGACACGCTGCTGCTCACCGCCGGAGAGCTGGTCGGGATAGTTGTGCAACTTCGTTGACAGCCCTGTCAACCGCAGGACGTCCGGCACCTTGGCGCGGATCTCCCGGCGCGAGTGCCCCGTGACCTGCAGAGCGTATGCGACGTTGTCATAGACCGTCCGGTTTGGCAGCAGCTTGAAATCCTGGAAGACAACGCCGACGTTGCGCCGGTAGTAGGCGACCTGGCGGCGCCTGACACGACTGATGTCGCGACCGGCGACGCGAACCACCCCTTCGGTGGGTTCGATCTCCTTGATCAGGAGCCGCATCAGCGTCGACTTGCCTGAGCCAGTCGCGCCGACCAGGAACACGAACTCCTCACGATTGATCGAGAACGTGGCCTGATCGAGTCCGGTGTCGCCGCTCGGGTACTTCATCGAGACACCTCGAAACTCCACCACCGTCCTGACTGCGGCGAGCTCCGAGGGGCGCTTCAGCTTGGGTCCGGTCCCAGCTGTGAGGCGTCCGGTGGGCGCCTGCTCGGAGCGGCGGCGGCCACGGGCCTTCGGGTCTGAGGTAGCCATACAGCTTCGGCAGAGTAGCGACCGGTCCTCCGATACCGGAGGTTCCCGACCGGAGTGCAACCGGATTTGCAGCCCGGTTCACGGATGGCCAAGGGCCGAGCACCCCGAGCGAACCGGGATCTGGACCTACCTGGCCGTTACCGCTACCGTGTCCCGCCGATGCCGGAGATCACAACGAGCGTGATGCCCAACGGGCTGCCGCTGCACCGGATCTCGCTCAAGAGCACGCGAGCGGTGACGCTGCTGGTCGCGTTCGACGCGGGTGCGCGCACCGAGCATCCCGACGAGAACGGCATGGCCCACTTCCTCGAGCACCTGGTGTTCAAGGGGGGCGAGAAGTATGTGACCTACCGCGACGTCAACGGCGCCGCGGAGCGCAACGGCGCGGTTCTCAATGCCTACACAAGCCACGATCTCGTCGCGTTTCACATCACCGCCCGCTCCACGCGTGCCCGTGAGGCGGCCGACCTACTGACCGACTTCGTCGGGCGCCCACGGCTCGACCCAAACGAACTCAACCGCGAGCGCGGCGTCGTCGTCCAGGAGATCGCGCGCTATAACGATCAGCCGGCGTCGGTCGCCGAGCACCTGATCGACGAGGCGGTGTTCGGCGATCATCCACTGGGCAGGCCGGTGCTGGGTACCACCGAACACCTGGAGGAGACCTTCACCCGAGAGGGAGTCGTCGCGTTCCGCGCCCGCCGATGGGCGCCGTCGCGCGGTGGAGCGTTCGCGGTCGGCAATCTCGAGGCACTTCCCACCGACCGCGAGCTCGAAGAGATGTTCGGGCGCTTCCCGGCTACCGATGCGCCCAAGCCATACGAGCCGGCGCCGGCGCTGGTCCAGCGCATCCTCGTCACCGAGCGGGACTCCAACCAGTCGCACCTGCGGATGTCCTACCGCCCCCAGATTGAGGTCACCGACACGGCCCAGCGCGCAGCGTTGGTCATCTACTCGACGCTCCTCGGCGGCTCGATGGGCTCGCGCCTGTTCGACGAGATCCGTGAACAGCGTGGCTTGGCCTACTCGGTCAGCTCCTTCCCCCATGCCTACGCCGATATTCCGGTCCTGCAGCTGAGCGCGGGCCTGGAAAGCGGCAAGTGCATCGAGGCCTACCGCCGGATGCGGGAGATCGTGAACGAACTGCGCGAACACGGACCGACCGAGGAGGAGGTCGAACGTGCTCGCGCGTACGCCGCCGGGGCACGGACGATTGCATTTGAGAACACCGGAGCGATCGCACGCAACGCCGCGGGACAGTCGATCGTGTTCGGTCAGTCGATCGACCCCGATGATGTGATCGCGCGGCTGGACGCCGTGTCGATCGAGGATGTGACCGAGGTCGCGCAGGGGATCGCGGACGAGCTGTCAATCGCCTGCGTCGGCCCACATACGGTGCAGGAGTTTGAATCGAGCTGAGGGCTCTCGACGGCGGGGGGGCGGCGCCCGCTGTCCGGTCGTACTGATCCTGCTCTTGATCGCGAGCGCGATCTCGCTGGCGGCCTGTGGCAGCAGCCGCGGCGATCCAGCAAGGCCTGGGCACTCGCCGACGAGGCTGAAACCGGTCGCTTCCAGCGAGCTGCGGCACGCGACCCGGCTCAGTGCGCCTGCTCCGCCCACGCGAGCACAACCTCCCCGGCAGTCCCCGGCGTTGACGCAACTGCGAGCGCGGTTGACGTCCGCGCTTGCGCACCAGGGTCAGCACGTCGGCGTGCTCGTCAAGGACCTGACGACGGGGACGACGCTGTACAGCCGCAAGCCGAACGTCGGACGTCCTCCGGCCTCGGTCGAGAAGCTCTACACCTCGCTCGCAGTACTGACGATGCTCGGCCCGAACGCAAGGTTGCGCACTGATGTCCTGGGCACGGGCCAGATGGGCCCCGGCCGCGTCTGGCACGGCAACCTGTACCTTCGCGGCGCCGGCGATCCCACGTTCGGCGACGGCTACTTCAACCGTCTGGACGAGGACGGGTACGGGCCGACCGCCGCCGAGCTCGTCTCGCAGCTCTCCAGGCGCCGAATCCGCAGGGTGACAGGCCACGTCTTCGGCGATGAGTCGCTGTTCGACTCCGATCGCGGTGGACCGTTGACCCAAAACCGGCCGGACACCCCGGACTATGGCGGCGAGCTCAGCGCGCTGGTCTATGACCATGGCGCGAGCGCCAAGGGGTTTCCCCCACCCGTGTTCGCGGCGCGCGAG
Source organism: uncultured Solirubrobacterales bacterium (assembly GCA_963805095.1). GTDB lineage: Bacteria > Actinomycetota > Thermoleophilia > Solirubrobacterales > Solirubrobacteraceae > Palsa-465. The sequence goes on along the minus strand of CAWDSW010000001.1, from coordinate 245,237 downwards.
CTGGTGATCACAATGCGCTCCCAGGGGATCGCGGCGCGGCTCGGGCGCAGGGCGGCGCGTACACCATCGGGCGCCCGGGTCCTCGCGACTGTTTCCTCTCCCCGGATGTCGGTGCTTGTGCGCCTGATGGACGTTCCCTCCGATGACCTGATCGCCGACCTGCTGGCCAAGCAGATCGGCGCCGACTTTTTCGGCGAGGGCACGCTCGCGGCCGGCGCGGTCGAGATCCGCCAGGCGATCGCTGACCAGTACAACATCACGCCGACGATCTGGGATGGCTCCGGCCTCGACAAGGCCGACCGCTCGTCGCCGGCGCAGATCGTCGAGCTGCTGACGAAGGTCTCGAGGAGCTCGCGTCGGCCACCTACTGGTCTCTGCGCTACCGATCGTGGGCAAGAGCGGCACCGTCGAGCCCATCGGCGTACATACTCCGGCGCAGGGACGATGCGTCGCCAAGACCGGGACACTGGACGACGTCACGAACCTGGCCGGCTACTGCAACGCCCGGAACGGACAGCGTCTAGCTTTCGCGCTGATGGTCGACGGGCCCGAAAACTGGCAGGCGCTCGCGGCGTTCACGCCTGCGATGGCAGCGATCGCCGATTACTGAGGGGAGGTTGCGCCACGCCCTTGCACGGCCAGGGTCGGAGCGAGGACAATGCCGCCGTGAGCGTCGGCCGGAGCCTCAATCGGGCGGAGCTGCGCCGCTATATGACGCGGGTCTCGGACCGCTGGCAGATCGAGGCGGCATATCTGGGCGGTGCCCGAGTCGCCGACGAGCACGGCGCCCCAGCCCAGCGCGAGCGGGGGCCCGAGTTCGTTGTTGTGCTCGTGTCGGCGGCATTCGATCAGGTGCCGTGGCTCGAGCGTGTCTACGTCGCGGGGTCGCTGTGGGACGGCCTCGAGATGGGCTCCGCGGCCGACGTCCATTGCTACACACCCCCCGAGTTCCATCGCAAGCAGACTCAGCTGTCGCCGGTCCGCGATGCGGTCTGGCATGGCGTCGACCTGCTCGCGGAAACACTGAAACAGCGACCCGGAACCTGACTTAGTCGATCGCGACGGCCGAGTCGTCGCGATGCTGCTAGCCGATCGCGATCATCCGCTCGATCGGCCGCCGCGCGCGCTCGGCAATCGCGGGGTCGACCTTGACCTCGTGGACGCCGTCGCGCAGCGCGTCGCGCAGTTTCGGCAGCGTGATCATCTTCATGTACCTGCAGGAGGCGGCCTCGTTGGCGGCGATGAACTCCAAATCGGGGGCGATCTCGCGCAGCGGGTGCAGCATGCCGGTTTCGGTCGCGACGATCGCCGTGCCACCGCTGCCGCGGTGCTCGTTCGCATACTCCAGCATCCCGCCGGTCGAGAGCATGTGTACGCCCTCGGGCGCCACATCACCCGCTGCGACGTACTCCATCACGCTCGTCGAGCACCCGCATTCCGGGTGGATCAAGAAGTCGGCGTCGGGGTGGGCCGCACGCACCGTGTTGATGTCGTCGGGCCGGATGCCCGCATGCACATGGCACTCGCCGTCCCAGACGTGCAGACGGCGGCCGAGTGTCCGCTCGACGTAGGCTCCGAGAAACATGTCGGGGCCAAACAGAATCTCGGCGTCCTCGCCGTGCTCGCGGAGAATGTGCTCAACGACCTGGACGGCGTTGGCCGAGGTGCAGCAGTAATCGGTTTCAGCCTTGACCGCTGCGGTCGTGTTGACATACATGACGACAACCGCGCCTGGGTAAGACGCCTTCCATTCCCGCAGCTGCTCGGCCGTGATCGAGTCGGCGAGCGAGCAGCCGGCGTCAAGATCTGGGATCAGAACGCGTTTCCGGGGAGACAGGACGGACGCCGTCTCGGCCATGAAGTGCACCCCGCAGAACACGATCGTCTCTGCTTCGGCGGCCGCCGCCTGACGGCTCAGCCCGAGCGAGTCGCCGACGAAGTCCGCCACCTGCTGAATCTCCGGAAGCTGGTAGTTGTGCGCCAGGATCACGGCGCTCCGCTCGCGGGCCAGCGCGCGCACCTCGTCCTGCAAAAGCGGGATGTTTTCGAGCATCAGCGGCCCATCGGCCAGACCAAGGGAGCCAGCGTCCCCGTTGAGCATCGGCAAGTTCATGACACCGGTTCCAACAGCAGTGAGAGATCGAGAGCCGGAGCGCTATGCGTCAGCGCACCGACGGATATGAAGTTTACGCCGGTCGTTGCGACATCCCGGATCGTCTCGAGCGTGAAGCCGCCACTGGCCTCGAGCTCGGCCCGCCCCGCGACCACCGAAACCGCCTCGCGCAGGCGCTCGACGTCCATGTTGTCGAGCAGGATCATCGGCGCCCCGGCGGCGAGCGCCTGCTCCACCTCCTCGAGGTCCCGGCACTCGACCTCGAGCGGCAGCCCCGGCGAGTGCGCGAGCGCCAGCCCGACCGCCTCAGCGACGCCGCCGGCGAGCGCCGCATGGTTCTCCTTGATCAGGATCGCGTCGTAGAGGCCGGCGCGGTGGTTGCTGCCGCCGCCTGCGACGACGGCCTCCTTCTCGAGCAGTCGTAGCCCGGGGGTGGTCTTGCGGGTGTCGAGGATACGTACGCCGGTTCCCTCGACCGCCCGAACGCAGCGCGCGGTCATCGTCGCGACCCCGGACAGGCGCTGCAGGAAATTCAACGCGGTGCGCTCGGCGGCGAGCAGCACGCGGGCGGTGCCGGCAACCTCGAGCACCGGCCCGCGCTCACGCCAGCGGCCCTCCGGTCCGGTCCGCACAAGGGCGACGGTCGGATCCAGCGCTCGGAAGGTGGCCTCCGCGGCGTCGAGACCGAATACCACACCTGGGACCTTCTGAGTGATTCGGGCCTCGGCCATCGCCTCGGCGCCGACCGTCGCCTCGGACGTCACATCGCCGCTGCCGAGGTCCTCGGCCAGCGCCCTCGCGACCATCTCGGCCAACTGCTTGGTGTCCACCCGGTTCGATGTTACGCGGGAGGCCCGAAGGCCTCCCGGGTGAGAGCTGGTGAGCAGCCGTGGGGCATGACCGCGAAGGCCCGTGCCCCGTCGCGTCTACGCAAGGGATATGCCGGCGAGATAACGAAGCGCTCGACGCTTGGCGCCGAGGCCCGTGAAGCGCGCCAGTTCCCGGCCGTCGGTCAGGGTGACGGCCCAGCCGCGATCGATCCGTCGGAGCATTACAGCGAGTGCGTTCATCGTTTTCCTAGGTCAACGTGTGGGATGTCAGTTTTTGTTCGGCGAGCGGTCGTCGAAACTTGAGCCGCACGCGACTGGTCCCGCGATGAGTCCAAGATGTTTCGGCCCATTGGCCTTAACAGTTAGCGGCTATTTCAAATAGATCGCGAAGAAGTCTCGGTCAGCACGCGGATCGTCCGGAAGGTCGGATCCGCCGCCCCGTGCAGCCGCGCCCCCGCCGTCGTCAGTTCACGCAGGTACTCGACGACCTCGGGAGTGATCCGCTCCCCAGGCAGCAGCGTCGGGATTCCGGGCGGATAGCCGGCGATCGATTCGCACGAGATGCGACCGACCGCCTGATGCACGGGAACCGCCTCGCTGTGGCCAAGAAACGCCTCACGGGGTGCAATCGCGGTCTCGTCGTCGCCACCCGTGGCCGGCCGCGTCACCACTGGCGGGTCGTCGGGCTCGATCGTCGGGGCGACCCGCCGGATCGTCTCGCCGAGATCGTGGGCGACCTGCTCAAGGGCGTCCAACGGCTGCGCCAGCCCGAGCACCAGAACCACCGTCGCGTGGGTCGCGAGCTCCGGATAGATATCAAACGAGGCCCGCAGCGCCGAGGCGACCTGGTAGCCGGTCAGCCCCGTGCCGCGCACATCGATCACGATCCGCAGCGGATCCCAGCCGGCGATTCCGGGCCTGCCGACCATCGTCTCCCCGACCACTCTGCATCCCGGAATCTCGTCAATCGCAGCCCGCGCCCGCGCCGAGGCGCGCAGCGTCCGATCGAGCAGCGCCTCGCCGTGCACCGCGAGCTGGCGGCGAGCGGCGTCCAGCGATGACAGCAGCAGCGCATTGGGACTGGTCGAGCGCACGAGCCGCACCGCTCGGGCGACGGCGCCGACGTCGACGCGATCGCCGTCGGCGACGAACAGCATCGCCGACTGGGTCATGCTGCCGACGATCTTGTGGGTCGAGGCGAGCATCGCGTCGGCGCCCAACTGGAGCGGCGAGGGCGGAAGATCCGCGTGGAAGCCGAAGTGCGCCCCCCAGGCGCAGTCGACCACGAGTGGGACGCCGGCGGCGTGTGCGACCTCGGCACAGCCGGCGACATCGGCCGCCATCCCGTAGTACGTCGGCGAGACGATGAAGACCGCGTTGATCGGGCCGCTCAGCGAGGCGCGTCCGAGTGCCTCAGCGAGCGCATCGGGCTCGACCCCGTGCGCCATCCCCAGCTCCGGGTCGTACTCGGGGGCGACAAAGCTGGGCAGGCCCCCGGACAGCACCAGCCCGTCGATCAGACTGGCGTGCGAGTTGCGCTGGATCATCACGCGCGTCCCAGGTGGCGCCAGTGCCAGCGACAGCGCATGGTTTCCCTGGGTGGCGCCGTTGGTCAGAAACCAGCACTGGCCGGCTCCATATGCTTCGGCCGCGAGCAACTCCGCGCGCTCGTACGGAGTCGGCGATGGGCCGACGTCGATTCCCTCGATGTCCTGCGGGATATCGAGCAACAGCGCCCGTTCGCCGACAGCGCTGCGGAGTCCCGGGTCGGCGCCGGCGCCGCCCTTGTTGCCGGGGACGTGGAACCTCGTCGAGCCGCGAAAGCCGTAGGCGGTTATCGCCTCCAGGTACGGCGTGGTCGGCTGCCGAGGCAGCTCACGCGGCATTCGCGGCCTTCTCACCCGGCATTCGCGGCCTTCAGCAGATAGGCGCGTACGAATCCGTCGAGGTCGCCGCCCAGCACCCGATTGGCATCCCCCATCTCAAAGTCCGTCCGATGGTCCTTGACCATCGTGTACGGGTGCAAAACGTAGGAGCGGATCTGCGAGCCGAAGTTGACGTCCTGCGCCTCGCCACGCTCGCGCGCGATCTCCTCGCGGCGCTCGCGTTCGGCGCGCTCGGCGAGTTTTGAGCGCAGCATCGCCATTGCCTCGGCGCGATTCGAGGACTGCGAACGCTCGTTCTGGCACTGCACGACGATGCCCGTCGGCCTGTGCGTGATCCGCACCGCAGAATCGGTCTTGTTGACGTGCTGACCACCCGCGCCGCTGGCCCGGTAGGTGTCGATCTGCAGGTCGTCATCGTCGATCTCGAGCTCGCCGACATCCTCGACCACGGGCGACACTTCGACCCCGGCGAACGAGGTCTGCCGGCGGTGGGCCGAGTCGAACGGCGACAGCCGGACGAGCCGGTGGACGCCCTTCTCGCTGCTGTAGAGCCCGTACGCATTCTCGCCCTTGACCAGGAACGTGGCCGATTTGATCCCGGCCTCCTCGCCCGGTGATGCCTCGAGCAGCTCCACCCCGAAGCCCCGCTTCTCGGCCCACCGCATCTCCATCCGCAACACCATCTCGGCCCAGTCCTGGGCATCGGTGCCGCCAGCGCCTGCATTGATCGTCACGAATGCGTCGCCGGCGTCGTAGCGACCGGAGAACAGCCGCTGTTCCTCGAGCTCGTCCAGCCGTGCCTGGACGCTGGCGACCTGCTCCTCGAGCTCACTCGCGATCTCCGGGTCGTCGGCCGCGAGCTCAGCCAGCGGCTCGAGGTCCTCGACGTCGGCCTCAAGCGACTGGAACGTGTTGAGCCGGCGGCTTGCACGGGCGTGCTCGGCGTTTACCTGCGCGGCCCTGTCCTGGTTGTCCCAGAAGCCGGGCTCCCCCATCTCGGCCTCGAGCGCCGTCACGCGCTCGCTCAGCGTGGCTGGGTCAAAGATAGTCCGAGAGCAGCTTGAGCTGCGCACGGATTGCCACGAGTCGCTGCGAAAGCGGCTCTGATGGGACGGTGGCCATCTCGGCAACCCTAGCATTGGATGCGTGTCGCCCCCGTTGGAGCTCCAGTTCCGCACGATCGACATCGATGGGATCGAGCGGACCTATTGGGTCCCGGAGGACCAGCCGCGCGCACCGGCGCCGCTGCTGATCGTCTTCCACGGGCTCGGGATGACCGGGCGCAAGCTCGCCTTATGGACCGGGTTGGCCGAGCGCGGACCGGCCGCCGGGTTCGCGACCGCCTTCCCTGACGCGCTCGGGCGGGTGTGGGACGACCACGGGACCGCGCGACGTGATGGTGGTGACGACGTGGCGTTTCTCGACACCCTGATCACGCGTCTGCGGAACACGGGCGCGGCCGGTGACCGGGCGGTGTTCCTCGTCGGGCTGTCCAACGGCGCCGCGTTCGCGGAACGCGTCGCGCGGACCGCCGCGGTCGACGTCGCAGGAGTTGCGCTGGTCGCCGGCGCCGCTCGCCAGGCGAGCCGTGTTCAGACCCCGACGCCCCTCCGCCCGGCGGCGGTGGTGATGATCCTCGGCACCGCCGACAAATCGTTCCCGTTCGAGGGCGGGCGCTCGCGTTCGAGGTTCCGTCGCCAGGCGAGCCTGCGCGTCCGTCTGGCGCTGGCAGACACCAGCGGCCATGAGGTCGTCGCGGCGCAAACGCTGCTCGACGACTGGGCGCAGGTGAACGGGGTCGCGGGCGAACCGGCCGTGGTCCGGCTCGATCCGGCGGACCGCGACCGACCCGTCACGCGGCTGACCTGGGGGGCTGACCTCGTCGGGGCGGACGACTGGCCGAACACTCGGACGCCGACGGCACCGCCCGTCGTGCTGTACCGGGTCGAGGGCGGCGGCCACGGCTGGCCGGGCGGTCATCAGGCGCTGAGGGCGAGGATCTTTGGCCGGATCCCCAGGCGGTTCGACGCCACCGGGACGGTCCTGGAGTTCGCCCGGCGCGGGCTCGAGCTCGGCGGGCAAGAGGTCCGCTCGACCGCTGAGCGACCATAACCACGCACCGGGGCAACCGAGGTTCGCGCCGGGACACCCCCGCGCACACAATGGAGGTCCTTATTGCAACCTGAGCAGGCTCGTCGCGTTCTCCCCGAACCTGCTCCTGGGGACGCCCTTGGGAGGTCCGCTCACCTGGGTGGCCACGGGGAGGGCCGGGCGACCGTAACTCGGCAACCGCGTCTGAAGCGCGAGGGGGTCGCAGCTATGGGGTCGCTGAGAGACCGCTTCCCGGAGACCCCTGTTGCAGCTGCGCTCGCTTGCCGAGTTATGGTGGCACGTGCGGGAAGTGTCCAGGCGGCTATGAACGCGCGACGGCAACCGTCTGCGCCGGGTCGCGTGCGGTCGAATTCACAGCGAGCCGCGCCCGTTGGTGTGACGCTGCCCGTTCCCATCGGAGCCCGACCATTTTGCCTGCGCTCAATGGCTCGCGAAACCACTGAGTCGCGAGCCTCTCAAATGGCAGCAGCGCCGTCAAGCCGGTTGGGCGCGACGCGCGGAAACCGCCCGCGGCGAACCTGTCAGGATGCAGCGAGCCGTGTGCGGAAACCGCGAAATAGCAGGGTGTTTTGGCAGACGCTCAGGCGCCGTGGCACTTCTTGAACTTCTTGCCCGACCCGCACCAGCAGGGGTCGTTGCGACCGGGTTCGTCCGCGGCCCGACGCTGCTCGACGACCACGGCCGGAGTGTCCGGGAAGAGCCCGGGAATACCACCGCCACCGGCGTCGGGCTCGTCGAGCGCCGCACCGGCGGCGGCTGCCGCCATCGCCTGCGCGCCGGTCGCCACCCCGGTCCCACCTGAATAGCTGACACGACCGCCGCCAGTCGCGGAGCTCGACGCGGCGCTCGGACGCCGCGGCGGCGCCGGCGGCTGCTGCGCCATCCCGTCTGGATCCTCGGTGAGCGTCACCTGGACGTGGTAGATCATCCCCGCAAAGTCGCCCCAGATGATGTTCATGAGGTCGCCGAAGAGATTGAAGGCCTCGTTCTTGTAGGAGACCAGCGGGTCCATCTGGGCGGCGCTGCGCAGGTGGATGCCCTCACGCAGGTAGTCCATGTCGTGGAGGTGCTCGCGCCAGCGCTGATCGATGGTCTGCAGCAGCAGGAACCGCTCCAGCGCGCGCATCAACTCACTCGCCGAGCTCCTCTTCGCGCCGGTCGTACTGCGCCAGCGCCTCCTCCTGGAGGCGGAGCGCCAGGTCCTCGCGGTCGATCGTGTCCGGGTTGATGTCCAGCAGCTCGTCGCTGGGGCTGAATACCTCCTGGACCCGCGCCAGCAGACCGGGAACGTCCCAGTCCTCGACGAAGTCACCGGCGAGGTACTCGTTCACCAGACGCTCGATCAGGTTGACGATCTCCTCACGCGCAGCATCGCGCATGTCGCGGCCCTCGAGCACCTCGTCGCGGTAGGTGTAGATCACCTCGCGCTGCTGGTTGAGCACATCGTCGTATTCGAGCGTGTGCTTGCGCATCAGGTAGTGCTGGTCCTCGACCTTCTTCTGCGCCTTCTCGATCTGCTTGGAGAGCATCTTGGCCTCGATCGGCTCCTCGTTGCCCTCCTCGTCGAGCGTCCCGAGCTTGTCGAGGATCTTGTAGATCCGGTCGCCCGCGAACAGGCGCACCAGGTCGTCCTCGGCGGACAGGAAGAAACGCGACTCGCCGGGGTCTCCCTGCCGGCCCGAGCGACCGCGAAGCTGATTGTCGATCCGGCGCGACTCGTGGCGCTCGGTGCCGATGATGCAGAGCCCGCCTGCCTCGACCACCTGCTCGCGACCAGCTTCGACACGACGCTCGATTTCGGCCTGCACCCGCTCGAGGTGCTCGTCGTAGTCCGGCATCCCGGGTTCCATGCCCAGCTTCGCCATTTCCTGCTCGGCGAGATGCTCGGGGCTGCCGCCGAGCTTGATGTCGACGCCACGGCCGGCCATGTTGGTCGCGATCGTGACCGCGCCGGGCGCGCCCGCCTCGGCGACGATCTGGCCCTCGCGTTCGGCGTGCTCGGGCTTCGCGTTGAGCACCGTGTGGGCGATCCCCCTCCGCGTCAGCCGCTCGGACAGCAGCTCTGAGACCTCGACCGAGATCGTCCCGACCAGCACCGGCTGGCCGCTCTCGTGGCGAGCTTCGATCTCACGAACCACTGCCGACCACTTGCCGTCCTTGGTCTTGTAGACCTGGTCTTCACGGTCCGCCCGGACCATGGGGGCGTTGGTCGGGATCTGAATCACCGGCAACTCGTAGATCTTCATGAACTCGGTCGCCTCGGTCAGCGCAGTCCCCGTCATCCCGGCGAGCTTGTCGTACATCCGGAAGTAGTTCTGGAGCGTCACCGTCGCGAGGGTCTGGTTCTCCTCCTGGATCGCGACGCCCTCCTTGGCCTCGACCGCCTGGTGCAATCCCTCCGACCAGCGACGGCCTTCGAGGATGCGGCCGGTGAATTCGTCGATGATCCGGACCTCGCCGTCGATCACCGCGTAGTCGACGTCGCGCTTGTACAGCGACTCCGCCTTCAGCGACTGGTTGAGGTGGTTGACGAGCGGCCCGTTCTCGGCGCGGTACAGGTGGTCGATCCGCAGGAACCGCTCAGCCTTGGCGACCCCGCGCTCGGTCACCGACACGGTCTTGTGCTTCTCGTCGAATTCGTAGTCGAAATCCGCGACGAACGCCTTGCGCTCCTGCGGGAGCAGCCCGTCAGGGGTCTTGCCGGCGATCATTGTCCGCGCCAGCCTCGCGAACGTGACATAGAGGTCGGCGGCCTGCTCCGGCGCACCGGAGATGATCAGCGGCGTCCTCGCCTCGTCGATCAGGATGTTGTCGACCTCGTCGACAACCGCGTAGGTGTGGTACGGCGAGCCCTCGTCCGGCTTCTCGCGACCGCCGTGCTGGACCTTCTCCTCGAGCGTGGTCGCCATATTGTCGCGCAGGTAGTCGAACCCGAACTCCGAGTTGGTCCCGTACGTGACGTCGGCGGCGTAGGCGTCGCGCTTCTCGTCGTACGGCTGCATGTTCTGCAGGATTCCGACGCGGACCCCGAGGAGGTCGTAGATCGGCTTCATCCACATCGCGTCGCGGCGAGCCAGGTAGTCGTTGACGGTGATGACGTGAACGCCGCGTCCGGCCAGCGAGTTGAGCACGACCGCGGACGTCGCTGTCAGGGTCTTGCCTTCGCCGGTCTTCATCTCGGCGATTCCCCCGTCGTGCAGAACCATGCCCCCGATCAGCTGCACGTCGAAGTGACGCATCCCGAGCGTGCGCCTGCCCGCCTCGCGCACCAGCGCGAAGCACTCGGGGAGCAGTTCGTCGAGGCTCTCTCCGTTACGAGCCCGCTCCCGCAGCTGGTCGGCCAGCTCGCGGAGCTCCTCGTCGGTCGAGGCCTCCATCTCGGATTCGAAGCCGCCGATCCGGCTGACCCGCTGCTCGTAGGTTCTGAACCTCTTGCCCTCGCCCATGCGAAGCGCGCGGTCTAGGAACGACATGGCCAAAGCGTAGCATTGGACCCCCTCTCGAATGGCGCCTGAAAGGCGTTATTCGGCCCTTCTTCAGGGAGCTCGACCGGGGCCCGCCGGAGGGCTGCCGTTGGCGGCCTGATCGGCCGCCAAGGCCGCCCCCTTGGGCATCTCACGACGCAATCGGATTACCCGCTGAGTCGGGTATCGACGCCGTCGAATTGTCCGCTGAACCGGATATTTCCTCTCCGATCGCCGCCCGCGACTCGCGTCGGCGCCGCCGCTTGTCACGGTGGCGCTTGACCTGCACCGCCAGCTCCCTGCTGACGACATTGATCGAGTGCTGCATGTCGGGAGTGGCGCTGCGAGCACGCAGGGTCACACCCTTCAGATGCAGGGTCGCCTCGGCCACCTGGCAATCGGGGATCGCCGGGTTGCGCTCCTCGAAGACCTCGACCTCCAATTCCGCCAGCTCAGACACTTGCCTGTCGATCACTCGGAACCGTTTTGCGACCTGCTCTCTCAGATCCTCCGAGACAGGCAGGTTGCGCCCCTTTATATCGATACGCATCGACCGACCTCCTTTGACAGAAGGGTTCTGATGGTCGCTACAAGGGTAGATCGACGTGAGGCGTTTGTCGATGGAACAATGGGTCAGAAGTGACGCCGCCGATTGTCTGGACCTTTGAGCCGAGCGTCGTCGTGGGTGTGCTGGCGCTGGCGGTCCTGTACGGCGCCGGCTGGCGCCGTGCCCGCGGTGCCGGCGAGCCGCACCCCCCGGCTACGGCCGCTTGGCGCTCTTCGCCGGCGCCATGTTGTGCGTCCTGGCGGCGCTGGTCTCGCCGATTGACGCGCTGTCCGACAATCTGATGTCGGTCCATATGGTCCAGCACATCCTGCTGCTGGACATCGTGCCGATCCTCCTGATCCTGAGCCTGACCAAGGGGATTCTGCGACCAGCCACCAGGCACGTGACGCGAGTCGAGGCTCGCGCGGGGGTCTTCGCGCACCCGGGGTTCGGGATCATCGCCTACGTGGGGGCGATGTGGCTGTGGCACGCTCCACCGCTGTACGACGCGGCGCTTGCCAACGGCAACATCCACGTCCTGGAGCACGTCTGCTTCGCCGCGGCGGGTTTCCTGTACTGGTGGCACCTGATCTCGCCGATCCGCTCGCGAATGCGGCTCGGCGGCATGGGCCCCGTCATGTACATGGTCGTCACCAAGGGGTTCGTCGGCGTCCTCGGTGTCGTGCTCGCGTTCTCGCCGGAGTCCCTCTACCCGTGGTACCAGCACCACGCGCATTACTGGGGGCTCTCGGCGCGGGTCGACCAGAACCTCGCGGGCGCGCTGATGGCGCTCGAGCAGTCGATCGTGATGGGGATCGCGCTCGTCTTCCTGTTTATTCAGATGCTGTCCGAGAGCGAGCGCGAACAGGAGCGCGCCGACCGTTACGAGGTCGCCTGACTGGCGGGATCGCCCGGGCTCATGGTCCCGCTGGACCATGAGCCCGAAAGAGACGCTCGTTCAGGAAGGCTCAACGCCCCCTGCGCACCAGCAAGGCCGCGCCGATCGCGCCTCCAAGGTCCCCCAGCCCCACCAGATGGACGGCCGGCGGCTGGTGTCCCGGGAACAGATGGGGCTTCATCGCCTCGCCGATCTTCGACACGTACGGCTCGCCGAAGCGGACGCCGAGTCCACCCCCGATGATCACGGCCTCGATGTCGAGCAGGTTCAGCGCCGAGGCGATACCCGTTCCGAGCGCCTCCAGCGCCTCGTCGATCAGCTCGGTCGCAAGCCGGTCCCCTTGTTCGATCGCGGTGCCCCAAACGGAGCTGGTGAACCGGTCCCGGTCCTTGCGACGCGCGATCTTGAGCAGGTCGGACTTGCGGCCCTTTTCGATCTCGGCCCGCGCGCGCTCCTCCATCGCCAGGCGCCCGGCGTAGGCCTCCATACATCCCCGGTTGCCGCATGGGCAGCGGCGCCCGCCCATTTTGACGACCACATGGCCGATCTCGCCGGCCCCGCCACGGCCCCGCCAGAGCTCGCCGTCGAGCACGATGCCGCCGCCGACACCGGTCCCCCAGAAGACCCCGATCACGGACCGGTACGGGCGGCCGGCACCGAGCTGAAACTCGGCATCGGTGGCGACCTGGACGTCGTTTCCGACGCGCACCCGGGTCCCGAGCTCGTCGGCCAGCGTCGGCCCGAGCGCGAAGCTTCCCCCCAACCGGGGAGGTTGCTCGCGCTCGACACCGTCCCGGTGGCGGTGTCGACAGTGCCCGGCGATCCAATTCCGATGCCCGACAAACGTGAGGCTTCGATGCCGGCGGCGCTCGCCGCCTCCATCATCGCCGCGCCCATTTCCCGAGCGACGTCGGCCGGCGTCCCGTTCGTCGGGGTCGGCCGGCGCGAGGACCCCATCACTCGGTGGCGGCCGTCGACGACGATCGCCTCGATCTTGGTGCCTCCGAGGTCGATCCCGCCGCGGAGCACGGGCGGTCGCCGGGGGGAGGGTGGTCGGTTCGGCTGGGTCATCCGTGGATCCTCGCAGACCCCAACGGCTGCGGTTACCAGGTCCAGCTGCGGCGGTAGTCGGCTTGCTCTTGCGTCGGCACGTCGATCGCGACGCCAAGCGCCGCGAGCTTGAGCCTTGCGACCTCACGATCGATCTCGGCTGGTACCGCCTGCACGCCAGGGGGAAACCGCGCGCGATCGGAGACCAGCGCTTCGATGCTCAGCGCCTGCAGCGCAAACGACACGTCCATCACGGCCGCCGGATGACCCTCGGCCGCCGCCAGGTTGACGACCCGGCCGTGGGCCAGCAGGTTCAGCCGGCGCCCGTCGCCCAACTCGTACTGCTCGACCAGCGGCCTGACCTGGCGCGGCCCGCCGTCGGCCAACTCCCGCAGCTCTTCCAGATCGATCTCGACGTCGAAGTGGCCGGCGTTGGCGAGCAGCGCACCGTCCTTCATCCGCTCGAAATGTTCGGCTCGCAGTACCCGCCGGGAGCCGGTGACGGTGATGAAGATGTCGCCCCGAGCCGCCGCGTCAAGCGACGGCATCACGTCGTAACCCGCCATCCTCGCCTCAAGCGCTCGGAGCGGCTCGACCTCGCAGACGATCACCATCGCGCCGGCGCCGCGGGCCCGCTCGGCAACGCCCTGACCGGCCCAGCCGTAGCCGACGACCACGACCGTGTGCCCGGCGAGCAGCACGTTGCTGGCACGCACGATCCCGTCGAGCGCCGACTGGCCAGTCCCGTAGCGGTCGTTCAGCGCTCGCTCGGTGCGGGCTTCATTGACCGCGAGCACCGGGCACCGGAGTCCGGATTGCTCCTCGAGCCGGCGCAATCTCAGCAACCCGGTTGCGGTCTCCTCGGTGCCGCCAAGCAGCGAGTCGAGGGGGGATTTTGGCGGCGACGTGGTCGCCAAGCCTGCGCCCCCAGGCGGTGCCGGCCCGAGGACGTCGGCCTCGTGCGCGCCAACGACCAGGTCGGCGCCGTCGTCGATTGTGATCCAGGGGACGTCCGGCTCGGCGCCGGCGATCAGGCTCGCGATATGAGCCTGGTAGGAGTCGAAGTCCTCACCCCGCCGGGCTCGTACCTCGACTCCGTACTCCACGACCAGCGCCGCCGCGACCTCATCCTGCGTCGCCAGCGGGTTGGCCGAGCACAGCGCCACCTCGGCCCCGGCCAGTCTCAGCGCCCTCAGGAGATTGGCCGTCTCGGCCGTCACGTGCAGGCACGCCGCGATTCTGACTCCGCTCAGCGGACGCTGGCCCTGGAACCGCTCGGCCACCTGGGCGAGCACCGGCATCTGCCCTGCCGCCCAGAGGATCCGGTCGGCCCCGGCCGGGGCCAGCGAAAGGTCGGCGACCTCGTGCGGGGGAAGCGCTGAGCGCGCCATACGCGTCGCCGTCCCGGCCGCCGACTCCTCGACCGCCAGGTACTAGTAGCGATAGTGGTCGGGCTTGTACGGGCCCTCGATCGGCAGCCCCAGGTAGGCCGCCTGGTCGGAGGTCAGCTCCGTCAGACGTATGCCGAGTGCGTCAAGGTGCAGCCTTGCGACCTTCTCGTCCAGGTGCTTGGGCAGCGTGTACACGCGGCGCTCGTAGACGTCGGTGCGGCCGTAGAGCTCCATCTGCGCGATCACCTGGTTTGTGAACGAGTTCGACATCACGAAGCTCGGGTGGCCGGTCGCGTTGCCGAGGTTCAGCAGTCGACCCTCGGACAGGACGATGATCGAGTGGCCGTCGGAGAAGACCCACTCGTCGACCTGAGGCTTGACGTTGATCCGCTCGATCCCCGGAGTCGCCTCCAGCCCTGCCATATCGATCTCGTTGTCGAAATGGCCGATGTTCCCGACGATCGCCTGGTGCTTCATCTGCGCCATGTGGGCCGCCGTGATCACGTCCTTGTTGCCGGTCGTGGTGACGAAGATGTCGGCGGTCGAGACGAAGTCCTCCAGGAGCGCGACCTGGAAGCCGTCCATCGCCGCCTGCAGCGCACAGATCGGGTCGATCTCGGTGATGACGACACGAGCGGCCTGGCCCCGCAGCGATTCAGCACAGCCCTTGCCGACGTCGCCGTAGCCGCAGACGACCGCCACCTTTCCGCCGATCAGCACATCGGTTCCGCGGTTGATGCCGTCGATCAGCGAATGGCGGCAGCCGTATTTGTTGTCGAACTTTGACTTCGTCACAGAGTCGTTGACGTTGATCGCCGGGAACAGCAGCGTTCCCTGCTGGGCGAACTGGTACAGCCTGTGAACCCCCGTCGTCGTCTCCTCGCTGACTCCGCGGATGTCGGCGGCGGTCCTGGTCCAACGCTGCGGATCCTCTGCAAGAGTCCTCGAGAGGAGTTCGAGCACCACCCGGAACTCCTCCGACTCGGCGGTTGACGGATCCGGCACTGCGCCGGCACGCTCGAACTCGACCCCCTTATGGATGAGCAAGGTCGCATCGCCGCCGTCGTCGAGGATCATGTTCGGCCCGGTCGGAACATCCGAATCACTCCCTGGCCAGGTCAATGCCTGCTCGGTGCACCACCAGTATTCCTCGAGCGTCTCGCCCTTCCACGCGAACACCGGCGTCCCCGACGGATTCTCCGGGGTGCCGTTGCGGCCGACGACAACCGCCGCGGCCGCGTGATCCTGGGTCGAGAAGATGTTGCAAGACGCCCACCGAACCTCGGCGCCGAGCGCCACCAGCGTCTCGATCAGGACGGCGGTCTGGATCGTCATGTGCAGCGATCCGGTGATCCGTGCGCCCTTCAGCGGTTGCTCGTCGGCGTACTCGCGCCGGGTCGCCATCAGTCCTGGCATCTCGTGCTCGGCCAGCTTGATCTCTTTGCGGCCGAACTCGGCCAGGCTCAGATCGGCAACCTTGAAATCAGTCAGCGCAGCCGTGGTGCTCATGTTCTATCTCCCGTTCTTTGTTCGATACCGATCATTCGTCGGCATCCGGTATCACGCACTCTGGAGCGACTGCGCCTGGGACCCCGGCTGTGGCCACGTGGCCGCCACCGTCACCCCGAGAAGCCGCTCGTGTTTGTCCTGCTCGAAGCGCAGCCAGTCCGCCGGCTCGACGTCGTCCGGCCGCTTGGCCTTGTCGTTGAGCCATGACCTGGTCTCCCGCTGAAGCGCCGTGTCCGACTCGAGGCGAGCGGCGAACGCCACGTCCGAGAGCGCGACGCCGAAACGGCTCAAAAGCTCCTTCAGAGTGCGGAGTCGCTGGAGTTCCGCGGGTCCGTAGATCCGATAACCAGAGGCGGTCCGACCCGGCGAGACCAGGCCAGCCTGCTCGATGTAACGAAGCATCCGCGCCGACCAGCCGGTCGTCTCCGATGCCTCGTGGATCGTGAGACCATCCATTCGCCCCGGTACATTACCACGAGCGTGTCAAGGTTCGAATTTGCGCGGGCGGCCCGGCCCGAACCGCCCGTCAGTCAGTCAGTCGAACTGTGGGCGCGGGCGACCCTCTGGGAACCGCTCGAGTCCATCCTCTGGGATCGGCTCCCATGCGGCCGCGTACGCAACGAACTGCCGGTAGCTCGGCCGCACGCCGGGGTCCTCATCAAACGCGGACATGCGGATGCTCATCTGCGTCGGGTCATCGGGGTTCCGCGAGAACAGGTGCGCCCCGCACTCCGTGCAGAAGCACTTCTCAAAGCCCCGATCTGGCGGGCGCCAGCCGCCGACGAGCTCGGCACCGCTCATCATCCTGAACGTCCGGCCGTCGACCCGCGCCTGGGCCGAGAACCCGGTTCCGGTTCGACGCTGGCAGCGCGTGCAGTGGCAGTAGCCCGCGACCGTCGGCGGCGCCTCCAGCTCGAAGCGG
The DNA here is from genome assembly GCA_963805095.1 of uncultured Solirubrobacterales bacterium. Classification (GTDB taxonomy): domain Bacteria; phylum Actinomycetota; class Thermoleophilia; order Solirubrobacterales; family Solirubrobacteraceae; genus Palsa-465. The sequence continues at coordinate 228,515 of CAWDSW010000001.1, read as the reverse complement.
ACGCGACCACAGAGGCAGCCACCCTGGATCGAGTGGTCGTTCATGCTCTCACCCCTGGTCGAGCGCGGCCTTCAGCGAGTCGATCGCCTCCACCGGCGCCGGGTCGACGCGCCGCAGCACCGCCAGGTAGAGCGACACGAGATCGCCCAGCAGCAGCACCGACACGAGCCGCTCCAGGCGTGTCTGGCCGTCCGTCTCGACCCTGAACGTCGGACCCCCGCGGCTGGCGATCAGGCCGCGGGTCAGCTCGATCCGCTGCCTGACGCGCGGGTGCAGGTCAGAGTCGTCCAGGAAGACCGCGCTGAATGGACCCAGCGCACGAGCGCTGTCCCACCCTGCGATCTCGTTGTGGTCGACTTCGGGGAGGTTGGACGCGAACGCTGGAATCTTCGCGTTTTCGTTGATCTGCGTCTTCCACCGATATGCGACCGGTATGGTCAGCCCGGCTCCGCAGATCTGCGGAATCGTGGAGTGAAGAGCGCGTGCGAGCGTCTTTGCGAGGTTGTCGCCGCCGATATCCGGCCCCCAGCGCGCCGCGAGCTGCTCGGCGTGGCCCGCGGCCACATCGATCTCTGAGCGCAGCTGCTCCGCGGCCCCGCACAGCGCTGCCACCGCGAGCGCCGCGACAAGCGCGTACCCGACCGCCGCGCGCGGCTGGAATCCGCCCGGAAGCGGGATCACGGGAACGTCGTCGGCCCGTGCCAGCTCCGCCAGCTTTCCGCCGGTGGTGGCGACGATCGTCGTCGCGCCGAGCGCCTGCGCGGCCGTGTAGGCGGCGAGCGTCTCTTCGGTGTTACCCGAGTAGCTGGAACACAGGACGGTCGTATCGGGCGTCGTCCAGGACGGAAGCCCGTAGTCCTGGGCGAGCATGATCGGTCGCGACGCCCGATCACCGAGCGCTGCACAGGCCAGCGCCCCGCCGATCGACGATCCGCCCATCCCAGCGACCACCAACCCTCCAGGCGAGTCGTGAGGCTTCATGTCGGCCGACTCGACGCGCCACAGTGCGTCGCGCAGGTGTTCGTGCAATCCAAGCGTCTCGGTGATCTGACGGCTGATGTCGACTTCTGCGACGGCGTCGGGGGACAAGCTCAGGGTCGTGCTCAAAATCTGATCGCCTCGTCTGGTAGCTGCACGTCAGGGAAGATACGGACCCCGGCCGCAAGCGTGTTGCCGGAGCCAATCTGGACCGCCCGGCCGAGCACGACGCCGTCCTCGATTCGGCACCGTGGGCCGATCTTCACCCCTGGGCCGATGATCGCGTCGCTGATCGTGCACCCCGCACCCACGGTGACGCCATCGAGAAGAACCGAGCTCTCGACCCGAGCCCCGTCATCGATCCGGACGCCGTTGCCGAGCACGACCCGGCCGCCGACGATCGCACCGGCGCCGACGAAGCAGTCGGTGCCGACCACCGCGGGAGCGACGACCCGGCCCTTTGCCTGCACGTCGTCGAGCAGGCGCATCCCGGAGGCACTCAGCCGCGCGCCGATTCCCGTCTCGACGTTTCCCTCGAGGATGTCGAACGTCGCCTGCAGGTAGCGGCTCGGCGTTCCGATGTCCAGCCAGTAGCCGCCGGATGGGCAGCCGTACAGTCCGTGTCCGACGAGCATTGGGAACAAATCCCGCTCGATCGAGATATTGCTCCCCGCCGGGGCCATTCCTGCCAGCACCTCCCGTTCGAGGACGTAAGCGCCGGCATTGATCAGGTTGGTGTTGATCACCTCGTCGGCGCCCGGCTTCTCGAGGAACTCGCGGACCGAGCCGTCCTCGTTGAGCGGCACCAGCCCATAGGCGCTGGGATCGGTGACTGGCACCAGCGCGAGCGTCGCCCGCGCACCGGTGCGCTCGTGTTGAGCGAGCTGCACGGTCAGGTCGATATCAGTCAGGACATCGCCATTGAGCATGAAGAAGCGCTCCTCAAGGAACTCCTCGGCGTACTTCAGCGCCCCGCCGGTGCCGAGCGGCTCGGGCTCCTCGACATACCTGAGCCTGACTCCATAGCGCTCGCCGCCGCCGAGCACTGCCCTGACCCCCGCGGCGAGAAATCCGCAGGACAGGACCACGTCGTCGACCCCGTGACGCCGCAGCCACTCCAGCATGTAGCTGAGGAACGGCTGATCGACGAGCGGCACGATCGGCTTCGGCATCGTCGAGGTCAGCGGCTGCAGGCGGGAGCCCTCGCCGCCGACCAGGATCAGAGCCTGCACGGCGATCGTCCCCTGTCACTCGGCTGTGCGCGCAAGCCGGGGATTCCGTGCGTAAGGCATGCGGATCGGCGCACTAGCGACCAACACCCTCGTAAGCGAAGCCGGCGGCCCGCGCCGCGTCGCCGTCCACGTAGTTGCGGCCGTCGATCACGACGCGACCGTGGGTCGACCTCGCGACCTCGTTCCAGTCGAGCTCCCCGAACTCGGGCCATTCGGTCACCAGAACGATCGCGTCCGCACCGATGACCGCCTCGAGCGCTGAGGAGGCAAATTCAACGCCCGTCATCAGTTTGCGCGCCTCGCGCTCGGCAACGGGGTCATACGCCCGCACCCGTGCCCCATCCGCCTGCAATCGGGCGGCGAGAACCAGCGAGGAGGCCTCGCGCATGTCGTCCGTATTCGCCTTGAACGCGAGCCCGAGCAGGGCCACCGTCTTGCCGACCAGCGTTCCCAGGTGCTTCTGCAGCTTCGCGATCACCCGCCGTTTCTGGAGCTCGTTGACCTCGATCACCGCGGTCAGCAGCTGGAAGTGGTACCCAGAGTTGCCGGCAAGCTGCTTCAGGGCGGAAACATCTTTCGGAAAACAGCTCCCGCCGAATCCAATCCCGGGCCGCAGGAAGTGCCCGCCGATTCGGTGGTCGAGGCCCATCCCCCGCGCCACCTCGAGCACGTCGGCGCCGGTCTCTTCGCAAACGTTCGCGATCTCGTTGATGAATGAGATCTTCGTCGCGAGGAACGCGTTCGCCGCCAGCTTGATCATCTCGGCGCTGGCGATGTCGGTTCTGACCAGTGGGGCATCCAGCGGGGCGTACAGCTCGACCACCGCGTCGCCGGCCCAGTCTCCGACATCGCCGACCACGACCCGGTCCGGTTGGCGGAAATCCTCAAGCGCCGAGCCCTCCTTGAGGAACTCGGGACACGAGACATAGGAGAAGGCCGCCTTGCCGTGCTCGGACAGCGCTCGGCGAAGCGAGGCGCCCGTTCCAACCGGCACGGTCGACTTCATCACCAGCGCGTGCTGGTCTGAGACCGGCATCGCATCGACCACCGCGTGGACGGCGCTCAGATCCGCATCGCCCGAGTAGGTGGGTGGCGTCCCAACGGCTACGAACAGCAGTCGAGCGTGCTCCAGCGCCGGCGCCAGCTCGGTGCCGAAGTGCAGACGCCCCGCGCAGGCGGCGATCGACTCCGCCAGGCCCGGTTCGTAGATCGGTACCTCGCCGCGCTGCAGCCGGCGCACCTTGTCGGCGTCAATGTCGACGCACCAAACCTCGTTGCCCAGCTCAGCAAAGCCGGCGGCGGTCACGAGCCCTACGTACCCGGTGCCGATGACGGCGACCGGTTCGCGCTGCGCCGAATTCATGAGCGTCGTCAGCCTATCGGCTCGACCTGGCAAGCCGCGTCCGCGATCTCAGCGGCGTCGGAACGGTCAACGCTCGAGCGTGAGCGAGGCGGCCATGGCGACCATCTGGGAGTTCGGGATCGAGTCCTCGAGCGTATTGGCGATCCAATAGACGCCATGCCGTGTGTGCATCGCCACCACGCTGACCTTGCCGCCATTCTCGTACACATAGAGTGGGCGACCGCGGACCACCTGCACGCGTGCGACCGGAGCGTGGGTGAGGATCGGCGGCGTCTTCCAGGTCGTTCCCTGAACGCTGTAGTACTCGCCGAGCACGGGGTTGATCACGAGCGTCATCACGTACGCCGGATACTTGGTGCCGTCCGGCGCCCGGATCACGTACTTGCGCGGGTATGAGTTCTGGTAGACGCTCGACGGGTTGGGCGGCGTGTCGCAGTTGGCGGTCAGGGTGAAGCAGTATCCGGCGTAGGGGCCACTGACGATGTCATCCGGGTAGTAGACGGGCATCGCGATCTTGCCTAGCTGTCCCGCCTGCGAGCGCCCGTCACCCGGGTCGGCGATCAGGCCGGCAGTGGAGATCGGCGCCGAGTGATGCTTGTGCGCGCCCTTGTGCTTGCCGCCCCGGGCGGGCTGGCGCGATGGCTTCGCGGGCAGCGCCGGGGCGGGATTCTTGGTCGGCGTCATGAACGCCTTGTAGATCTCCTCCTCCCGGGTCCGGTCCGACTGGATGAAGCTGTCGCCGTCGATCAGTGGGGTGCTGTCGACCGGGAACTCGAAGCTCTTCAACGTATGTCCATTTGCGTTGATCGCCAGATCGGCCAGATTGATCAGGCCATCGGTGCTGTCGAGGTTCTGGTCGGTCTGCACGTTGTGGGCGAAGACCTTGATCAGGTGGTCCTTCCCGCTCAGCAGGCCGGCGGTGCTGAATCCCTCCTTCGCCCAGCGGATGAAGTCCTGCTGGCGCGCCTCGCGGACCAGATCGGAGTCGGTGTGGCGGAAGCGTACGAACGCAAGCGCGCCCGTCGGTCCTGCGTTGTCGCCACACAGGCGCTGGTACCCGGGCTCGACGTTGATGCTCGAGTAATCCGTCACGGCGGTGTTGTTGTAGTACCGGTGGTCGACCATCGTGTAAACGCAGCCGATCGCATCGATCATCCGCGCGAAGCCGAGGAAGCTGACGATCAGGATGTGGTTGACCTTGAGCCCCGGAAAAACCTGGCTCTTCAGCACGCTGAGCAGCCCGCTCGGGCCACTCTCCGAGTAGATCGCGTTGATCTTGGTGATCCCTCCGTCCGAGGTCGTGACCTCCAGATCGCGCGGGATCGACAGCAGGTTGATCGTCGCCGAGTTGTCGTTGATCCTCGCCAGCATCATCGTGTCGGTGTTGCCGATCCCGGTGCCCTCGCCGATACGGTGATCGGCGCCGATCAGGAGCAGAGTCTGCGGCGACCCGGGGGGCGGGAGGGTGAGTTCCCTGACGTGTTTCAGCGGCTTTCCGAGCTTCAACTCGTTGACGATGTTCTTGACCTCGAGCAGCCCCGCGACCGCGGTCGTCCCGGCAGCACACGCGATCACCACGACCGCGGCCAGCAGGAACCGCCACACCACGCCGACGCGGGTGCGAGGCATGACCTTCACGACGCCACCCCGCCCTTGATCGAACGCAACGCCGTGAGCGACACCGGGAGCGCATGGATGAAGTCACCGAGCGCCCGGCGGTAGGCCGACAGGCTCGCCAGCGAGACCCACTCCTCGGGTCCGTGATGGCCGCCGCCGGCGGGTCCGAACTCGACCGCCGGGATGCCCGCTCTGATGAACGACGCGGCGTCGGAGGCACCATCGCGGCCGACGCTCATCGCCTCGCCGCTCGTCGAGCGTGAGACCGCATCCCGCAGTGCCCGGACGTAGGGGTCGGTACGGGCGACCGACACGGTCGGGTGTACAAACGTGCGCTCCACCTCGATCTCGGGGATCGCACGCACCTGCTCGAGGATCACCGCCGGATCCTGTCCGGGCAGGTAGCGGACGTCGACCCACATCGTGCAGCGGTCTGGAACCTTGTTCAGCGCGTCGCCTCCATCAATCCGCCCGACGTTGATCGAGGGACGGGGGAACAGATCGGAAGATTCACGGCTGAACGGCAATGTCTCGATAGTGCGGAACACGTCGATCGCCTTCAGCACCGCGTTGTCCCCCAGCCAGGGCGTCGAACTGTGCGCTGCGCGGCCGTGAACCACGATGCGCATCACCAGCACGCCTTTAGCCTCGACGCCGATGTGCATGTCGGTCGGCTCGCCGGTGATCGCAAAGTTGCCGCCCAGGCCTCGGGCGACGATCCCATCGGTTGACCTGACGTCGAGGTCCTCCGACTCCTCGTCTCCCACGCAGATCAGCCTAACGCGGATCCGCCCCTGGCCCTCGACGTCCTTGAGCGCGCACATCATCGCCGCGAGACCGCCCTTCATGTCGTAGGCGCCGCGCCCGACGAGGCGGTCTCCGTAGATCTGCGGATCGAATTGCTCGGGCCTCCCGGGAACGACGTCGAGGTGACCGTGGAAGACCACGCAGGGCACGTCTTCACCGCCGCCGACCTCGGCGACCAGCACCGGCAAACCTCGCGCCTCATCCTCACGAACCTCGATGTCACGTGATTCGAGCCAGCCGCGGACGAATCCTGCCGCTGCCAGGAGCTCCTCCGGGCGCGAGGTGTCGTAGCGGATCAACCGCTCGGCGAGCACTCGCTCATCGACCATCCGCTCAGAATAGGGACAGGTCTGGCCTACGACGAAAGCGAGCCACTAGCTTTTCATTAGCTTTCGGCGATCCCTAGGAACGCCTGCCAGCGCCGCTGGTTGCGCAGCGCCTGACGTCGCTGCTCGCTGTCCTCGCCGGCAGCGTCGAGCTCGCGTTCGGCCTCAGCCAGCCGCTCGCGCAGCACGCCCACGTCCAGCTGGTCGGGGGTGACCGCGTCCTGCACGAGCAGCATCACGTGGTTGCCGCCGACCTGCAGGTAGCCCTCGCCCTGCGCGAACCGCACGATCTCCGTGTCGCTGCGATAGAGACGCAGCTCGGTCGGCTCGAGTGTCGCGAGCACCGGCGAGTGGTTGGCGAGGATGCCGATCTCACCCAGCGTCGTCCGCGTCGAGACCATCTCGACCTCTTCGTTGAACACCTCGCCCTCTGGGGTGAGGACCTCGACTTGAAACTTGGTGTGTGGCATCGGTGGCGTCCTCCGCGGGTGCCTTCGCTAGTCGCGCTTGGCGTCCGCGACGACGTCATCGATCGTGCCCTTCAGGAAGAAGGCCCGCTCGGGCAGCTCGTCGTGCTTGCCCTCGAGGATCTCCTTGAAGCCGCGGATCGACTCGGCAATCGGCACGTACACCCCCGGGGTGCCGGTGAACTGCTCGGCAACGTGGAACGGCTGCGACAGGAATCGCTCGATCTTGCGGGCGCGGTTGACGGTCACCTTGTCATCGTCGGACAGTTCGTCGATCCCGAGGATCGCGATGATGTCCTGCAGCTCCTTGTAGCGCTGCAGCACCTGCTTGACGTTGTTGGCGACCTCGAAGTGCTCGTCGCCGAGGATCTCGCGCTTGAGGATCGTCGAAGTCGAGTCGAGCGGGTCGACCGCCGGGTAGATGCCCTTCGAGGCGATCGACCGGGACAGCGTCGTGGTCGCGTTGAGGTGGGCGAAGGCGGACGCCGGCGCCGGATCGGTGAGGTCATCCGCGGGAACGTAGATCGCTTGGATCGAGGTCACCGAGCCCTTCCGGGTGGAGGTGATCCGCTCCTGCAACTGGCCCATCTCTTCCGTCAGCGTCGGCTGGTAGCCGACCTGCGAGGGCATCCGCCCCAGCAGCGCCGACACCTCCGAGCCCGCCTGCACGAACCGGAAGATGTTGTCGATGAAGAGCAGCACGTCCTGACCCTCCTGGTCACGGAAGTACTCCGCCATCGTCAGCCCCGACAGCGCGACGCGCATCCGGGCTCCGGGCGGCTCGTTCATCTGACCGAAGACGAGCATGGTCTTGTCGATCACGCCAGACTCCTTCATCTCGAGCCAGAGGTCGTTGCCCTCGCGCGAGCGCTCACCGACGCCGCAGAACGCCGACAGGCCGCCGTGCTCCTGGGCGAGGTTGTTGATCAGCTCCTGGATGATCACGGTCTTGCCGACCCCGGCGCCGCCGAACAGGCCGACCTTGCCGCCCTTGGCGTACGGCGCCAGCAGGTCGACCACCTTGATCCCGGTCTCGAACATCTCGGTCGTGGGGGTCAGCGCCTCAACGCTTGGCGCGTCGCGGTGGATCGGCCAGCGCTCCACATCGTCGGCGATCGGCTCGCCGAGATCGATCGGCTCGCCGAGCAGGTTGAAGATCCGACCGAGCGTGACCGGACCTACCGGGACCGTGATCGGGGCGCCGGTGTCGACCACCTCGGTCCCCCGCGACAAGCCGTCGGTGATGTCCATCGCGACCGCGCGCACTCGGTCGTCGCCGAGGTGCTGCTGCACCTCACAGACGAGCCACTCGTCGGCCTCGGCGGCGATGTCGCCCGCCTCCTCGGCCCGCGCCGCCTCCGGACGCTTGATGATGATGGCGTGGTTGATCTCTGGCAGCTTGTCCGGGAATACCGCCTCGATCACGACTCCCTGGATCTCCTCGATCCGGCCGGTGTTCCGCCCCTCATCCGTCGCTGAGGTGTTTTGCTGCGTCTCAGTTGTCGCTGACATATCGCTCCATGTTCTTAAAGCCCAATTTTCGTCTCAGACGCCCTCAGCGCCGGCGACGACCTCCAAGATCTCCTGGGTGATCGCCGCCTGGCGGGCTCGGTTCATCTCCAAAGTAAGGTCCTCGATCAGCGTGCCGGCGTTGTCGGAGGCGTTGCGCATCGCCGTCATCCGCGCGCCGTGCTCGGACGCAGTCGACTCCAGCAGAGCTCTGAAAATCGAGACCTCGACGTAATCCGGGACCAGTCGCTCCAGGATCTTTTCGGGGTCGGGCTCGTACTCGACCAACGCTCGCCGGCGCGGATCCTCGTCGCCGGACTCGGCGGGCTCATCCGCGCCGGACTGCTCCTCGCTGGGCAACACGCTCGCCTGCTGCAGCGGCAGCAGCGTCTCACGTGTGACGACCTGCGAGATCGGCGAGATGTAGCCGTTGTAGATGATCTCGACGCGATCGACGTCGCCGTCGACGTAGGCACTCATCAGCCGCTCTGCGATCCGCCGCGCGTCCGCGTAGGCGGGACGATCGGAGAACCCGGTGAAGCTCGCGGCCACCTGCAGTCCGCGGAACGTCAACGATGACGACGGCCGGCGGCCCGAGGCGAAGTACAGCGAGGCTACGCCGTTTGCCTCGTGTTCGCGACCGGCTGCGACGCCCGCGCGAACGATCTGCGAGTTGAACGCGCCGGCGAGCCCGCGATCGCCGGCGATCAGGAGCAAGCCCACATTTGACAACGACTCGTGCTCGGACAGGATCGGCATGCTCGGCACCGCCCCGGCCGCGTCGGCGGCCTCCCTGGTCATCCGCCGGATCGCGTCCGCGTACGGCCGGAGCGCGTCGATCCGCTGCTCGGCGCGGCGCAGTCGCGCCGCGGCGACCATCTCCATTGCGCGCGTGATCGTTTGGATGTTCTTGACCGACGCGATCCGGTTACGGACGTCTCGCTGCGAGGGCATGCGCTACCGGGTCCGTCCTGATGTCGAGGTGTCTGACAAAGCTGCCACTTGATCTGCCTCGCCGCCGGCCAGCTAGGCCGCGATGGCGTCGGCGTCCTCCAGCGGGTGGCCCTCCTCGTCGAGGTCGTAGCCGAAGTCCTCAGCGTACTGGCTGACGGCGTCTTTGACCGCTTCCTGAGTCTCGTCGGACCAGTCGCCGGCGGCGACCTTCTCGAGCACCTCGGAGGACCCCGCATGTACCGCGTCCGACAACCCGGCGAGGAACCTCTCGACCTTGTCGACCTCGATCCGGTCGAGGTAGCCGTTGGTCGCGGCGTAGATCTGCACGACCTGGATCTCGATCGACAATGGCTGGCGCTCGCTCTGGTTGAGCGTCTTGACGAGCCGCTCGCCGCGCGCCAGCGTCCGCTGGGTCTCGGGATCAAGCTCGGACCCGAACTGCGCGAACGCCTCCAGCTCGCGGTACTGAGAGAGCTCGAGCTTCAGCCGCCCGGCGACCCGGCGCATCGGCGTGATCTGAGCCGCGCCGCCGACCCGCGAGACCGAGATGCCGACGTTGATCGCCGGCCGGACACCGGAGTAGAACAGCTTCGGCTCGAGGAAGATCTGGCCGTCGGTGATCGAGATCACGTTGGTCGGGATGTAGGCCGAGACGTCGCCCGCCTGCGTCTCGATCACCGGCAGCGACGTCAGGCTGCCGGCGCCGAGATCGTCGTTCAGCTTGACCGCGCGCTCGAGCAGCCGTGAGTGGAGATAGAAGACGTCGCCGGGGTAGGCCTCGCGGCCCGGTGGCCGGCGCAGCAGCAGCGACATCTGCCGGTAGGCATAGGCGTGCTTGGTGAGGTCGTCGTAGATCGCCAGCGCGTGGCGGCCGCTGTAGAGGAAGTACTCGCCCATCGCGCAGCCCGCGTACGGCGCCAGGTAGGTGATCGGCGCGGACTCGTCCGCGGCTGCCATCACGATGATCGAGTTGTCCAGTGCGCCGGCGTCCTCGAGGGTCTTCGCGAGCGCCACGACGGTCGCCTTGCGCTGACCGATCGCGACGTAGACCGAGATCAGCCCGCTGTCGCGGTTGTTGATGATCGTGTCGACCGCGATCGCGGTCTTGCCCGTCTGCCGGTCGCCGATGATCAGCTCCCGCTGGCCGCGGCCGATCGGGATCATCGAGTCGATCGCCTTCAGACCGGTCAGCATCGGCTGCTTCACCGGCTGGCGCTGCACGACGCCGGGAGCCTTGTGCTCGATCGGCCTGGTTTCGGTCGTGTGGATCGGGCCCTTGCCATCGAGCGGATTGCCGAGCGGGTCGACGATCCGGCCGAGCAGGTCCTCGCCGACCGGGATCTCCAGCAGGCGCTTGGTTCGCTTGACGGTGTCGCCTTCGGAAATGTGCTCCCACTCGCCGAACAGCACCGCGCCAACGTTGTCGGATTCGAGGTTGAGCGCCAGCCCGGTGACGCCGTGCGGCAGATCGAGCATCTCGAACGACATGCAGTTCTCAAGCCCGTGGATGCGAGCGATTCCGTCTGCGACGGACAGCACCGTCCCCACCTCGGTCAGGTCGGCGCTCGAGGTCCCGAGACCCTCGATCCGGCTCTTCAGGATGGAGGTGATCTCGTCTGGGTTGATCTGCATGTTCGGTACGGCTCCTTGGCGTGGGCGCGGCGTGGTTTATGGAAGCTTGGCAGGTGGCCGGAACGCCCACGGGGCTAGGCCTGCGCCACTTCCCTGCGAAGTTGCTCGAGACGGCTGCGGATCGACGCGTCCATGATGAAGTTTCCGACCCGCAGCACGATCCCCCCGAGGATGTCGGGGTCGACCCGGCTGGACAGCTCGATCTCGTTTCCGGTCTGCTCGCCGATCCTCCGCCCGAGGCTCTCGACGGTCTCCGGGTCGAGCGCGACGGCGCTGGTGACCTCGACCGGCAGCAGCTTGTTGGTCGTCGTCCCACATCTCGTCGAAGTCGGTCGCGGATCCGGAAGATCGCGGGCATCCGATGGCGCTCGATCAGCGCCTCCAGGAAGTTCATGAAGACCGGCTCGGCGCCGTCGACGGAGCGCCGCAGTCCGTCCTTCTTCTCCTCGGTCGAGAAGTAGGGCGAGAACAGGAACACCGCCATGTCGCGGTTGGCGTGTCAGCGCGTCGGCGAACTGCCCGAGCTGCTCGTGGACCGGGTCGAGCCGGTCCTGCTCCCCGGCGACCTCGAACAGCGACCGCGCATATACCTGGGCGATCTCTTCCATTGGCTTGCCTACTAGCCCGGGGATCGGATCCCGCCCACCCCGGGGCTAGTTCTCGCCTCCGCCCAGGGCACTGAAGTCGAGCTCGGACAGCGCGTCCTCGACCAGGCGGCTTGCTGGTCGGCGTCGGTCAGCGTCTTGCGGGTGACCTTCTCGGTCGCCATCACCGTCAGGTCGGCGACCTCGCGACGGATCTCGTCGATCGCCCGGCGGGTCTCGGCACTCGACGTCGCGGCGGGTCTGCTCGATCAGCCGCTCCCGCTCGGCGCGGGCCGCCTCGACGGCTTCCTTCTGGTGTGCGTCGCCCGCCTGCCGGGCGCGGGTGACGATCTCATCGGCCTGGGAGCGCGCTTCGGCCAGCCGCTCGCGGTATTCGGCCAGCACCTGGTCGGCCTCCTTGCGGAGGTTCTCGGCGGCGTCGATCGAGTCCGTTGATCGGTCTGCGCGCGACGGTCGAGCGCCTGCCCGATCACGGGGAACACCCACTTGCGCAGGATCAGATACGAGATCAGGAATACGACCAGCACCCAGATCATCAGCCCCACGTTGGGGGTGATCAGGAACGAGCCCTGGCGGCGATCGGTGATATGTGCGGCGGCGGGCATCGTCGCTTTAGCAGGAAGAAGGCGATGAACCCGCCGACGAGGCCGTAGAAGAAGCAGTGCCTCGGTCAGGGCGAAGCCGAGCCACTGGTCGCGCTCGATGTCCTGCCGCAGCTCCGGCTGCCGGGTCTTGGCCTGAATCGCAGAGCTGAACACGGAGCCGATGCCGGCACCGGCGCCGGCTGCGCCCCCGCCGGCGCCAACGCCGAGCGCGATCGCGCGCGCCCGCCTTCTCGCCGTAGGTGGTGGGATCCACCGCCGCCGTCAAGAGCGGGTGGAAGATCGACAGGAAGTGGAGAAACAGCATTGACTCGATAGCTCCTTGTTGATGATCAGTGACTGGAGACCGCGTCACCGAGATAGATCGCGGTCAAGATGGAGAAGATGAATGCCTGCAGGCCGGCGATCAGGACCGCCTCGAACAGGAAGATCGCGATCCCGATCGGCAGCAGCAGCCACTGCACCCACGGGTCGCCGACGAGCACGCCGAGCTCGCCGCCCATGAATGCGATCAGCATGTGACCGGCGAGCAGGTTGGCCCAGAGACGGACGGTCAGCGAGATCAGCCGCAGGAAGTAGGAGAGAACCTCGATCACGAAGATCAGCGGCACGATCGGCCCGGTGCACGCCGGCGGGCATCAGGCTCTTGAGGAAGCCGATCGGCCCGTGGTGGACTTGAGTCGCTCCCAGCTGAACAGGACGAACACCAGCAGCGACAGGACCAGCGGGAACGCGACGTTCGTGTCGGCGGCGTAGATCTGGAACGATCGGGATGTGGACGCCGAAGACCGTGAACTTGTCGATCGAGTTGATCGGCAGCGGGATGTAGCCGATCAGGTTCGAGACGAGGATGAAGACGAACAGCGTCGCGATCAGCGGGAAGTACTTCCGCGACATCGAGTCGTCGAGGTTCTCGCTGGTCATGCTGCGGATCAGGTCGTAGAACATCTCGACCGCGACCTGGATGCGGCCCGGCCGCTGCTGCATCCGCCGCGCGACGTACAACAGCACGGCAATCGTGATCAGCCCCGCGAGCACCACGTACAGGACGCCCTTGTTGAAGTCGATCGGGCCGACGCTGAACCAGGTGTCGAGCTTGAACTCGTTGGTCGGCGTGAAGACGCCGCTGGCGACCTCCGGCGCCTTGTGCGGCTTGAAGCCGAAGACGGCGATGAAGAAGATCAGCCCCCCGAGCCAGAGGCCGACGATCGCCAGGGCGAGCTTCTTGCCGTTGCTCATCCCCTGCTTCGGCTCGTTGGCCGCCGGCGTCGGCGGTGACGCCGCGATCGCGCTCATCTCGCGGCGGGCTCCTCGGGGCGCCCGCTCAGCAATCTGATCCCGAGCGCCACCGAATAGGCGCCGAAAATCACAAGCGCAGCGGTCAGCCCGTCGGCGCGATCGCCGACGACGCCGGCAACAACGATCGCGCCGGCCAGCAACCAGATCCGCCCAAAGGCCTCAAAGACGTGGACGCCGACCTGGGTGGTGGGTTCGCGGATTCGCGCCGCCCACCGTCGGTCGGTGATCTGGACGGCGCGCTGAAGCAGCCACGCTCCGCCACCGACGATGTAGCCGAAAGCCGGCGCCCCGAGCAGTATTGCGGGCACTGCAGCGATCACCACAACCACCACGTCCAGGAACTTGAGCGCGGCCACCGTGCGGCCTTCATCAGCAACCTTCGCGGCTATCGCCAACGAAAGCTCCGGTGGGTAGGCGTCCGGACCGGCACCAGCGTGCGCCGGGTCGCCGAGCACGCGCTCCCCTTTTCATACCCAAAGACGGTTTGATACAAATAACACATACTTCCGGCGGGCTGTGGCGCGCCCGCTTGACGGCGCCGGATCCTACCGATTCGGATGCCGCTGGGTCGGCTGGTTAAGGTTGCCCGCGCTTTGGTTGGCTGCCGCCGCCCGGACGCCGGGCCTCCTGCCGGGCGGACGCCACTTTAGCGGGATTTAGGTTCTCAGGCGCGACGACCGGCGGCCTACCTCCGCGTCGGGCGGCTGGCGTCCTAGCGGAGGGCGTCGATCTTCTCGGCGACCAGTCCCTGCTTGGAGACGAGCTCCTCCTCCAGGGCGCCCAGTTCGCCGAGGCGCTCGCGGACCAGGCGGAGCTGGGTCTCGATGTGGACCTGCGCCTGCAGCAGCAGCTCCCGCCTGCGCGCGGGGTCGTCGGTCTCGCCGAGCTCCCGTCGGATCTCGGCGCGCGCGGTTTCGGCGTCAACGCTCTGGGGAGCTGCTCGAGCGTGAGGCCCGAGCGCATTGCGTAGGCGGACGATCTCGCGAATTCGCTCGACGTCCGCCTCGGTGTAGCAGCGGTGCTTGCCCTGCTCGCGGTCAGCGGCGGACCCAAGCAGGCCGATCTCCTCGTAGTAGCGGATCGTGCGCGGCGTCGTCCCGGTCAGCTCGGCGACCTCGCCGATCCGCATCGATGCGCTCGGCTGCCGAGGCCGACTCGAGTGCCGCCATCAGACCGTCACCGCCTCGGCCTTGAGGCCGCTCGTCGGCGATCGCCGGCGGAGACGTGCTTGGGCCGCGCGAACGACACGACCGCGCCGAGGAGCGAGACCGCGGTCAGGCACCACAGCGCCGTGTGCATGTTCGCCAGGAACGGAGCCAGCTGTTGGCTCGGTGATCCTCTGGCCGAGGCCCGAGAAGACGCTGAACAGCACGGTCTTGGGCACCGCCGCGGTGATGATCGCCATCACGAACGCGATCGACAGCACGGCGCCGGTGTTCTGCACCAATACCCGGGCGCCGGCGGCGATCCCACGGCGGTGCGGAGCGACGGTGCCCATCATCGCGGCCGTGTTGGGCGAGTTGAACATGCCGGAGCCGATCCCGACGATGAGCATGTACAGGCCGGGCCACCAGTAGCTCGTATCACGTCCGAGCATGGTCATCAGCCCCAGCCCGAGCGCCGTCACCAGCATCCCGATCGACGCCAGCGCGCGCGATCCGTGGCGGTCGGCGTAGATGCCAGCGATCGGCGAGGCGATCACCATCCCGACCGCCAGCGGCGCGAGCTTCAGCCCAGCCATGATCGGCGAGTCGCCCTGCACGCCCTGGAAGTAGAAGACGAACACGAACATCAGCGCAAACCGCGCCAAACCGTTGAGGAAGGCCGCCGCCGCGGCGGCCGAGAACAGCCGGTTCTTGAAGATCGACAGGTCGAGCATCGGCGCTCTGTGGTGGCGCTCGATCACGACGAACAGCGGCAGGAACACGACCGCTGCAATCAGTCCGCCGAACACCAGCGGACCGTGCCAGCCCTCGATGCCGCCCTTGGAGATCCCGAGCACGAGCCCCGTCAGGCCAAGCAGGAAAGTGATGGTCCCGAGCGCGTCGAAGGAGCGTGTCCTCGGACCGGCCGGTGATCTCGCGGAGCACCACGAACGCCCACGCGGCCCGAGCAAGCCGAACGGGACGTTGAACCAGAACACCCAGTGCCAGGAGATGGCGACCAGCGCGCCGCCGAGCACCGGGCCGATCACCAGACCGACCGCCGCAACCATCGTGTTGGTCCCCATCGCCACCCCGAGTTGCTCGCGCGGGAACGCGTCGGTGACGATCGCGGCGGCGTTGGCGAACAGGAACGCGCCGCCGATGCCCTGCAGGATCCGCCAGAGGATCAGCTCGGTGCCGCTGCCCGAGAAGCCCGCGCCCAGCGACGCCGCGGCGAACGCGAGAAAACCGCCGATGTACGCCTTCTTGCGTCCGAACTGGTCCGACAGACGCCCGGCGCTCAGCACCAGCACGGTCGAGGCGATCATGTAGACGAGGATCACCCACACCAGCGTCAGCAGGCTCGTGTGCAGGCTGCGCTCCAGGTCGGGCAGCGCGATGATCAGCGTGCCCGAGTTGATCGTCGCGAGCAGCATCCCCAGGCTCGTACACGAGAGCGCCCACCACTTGTATGTCGTGGCTCGCGTCGACGCCGAGTCGACGCCGTGGCGGTCCTCTGCTGGCGGTCGCTGTTCGGTCGTCGTCGTCAGGCGCCATCGCCTCCCGTGACGCAAATCCGTTTCTTACGTAAACGTCAGCTTAGCAGCCGGGGAGCGCCGTCTCCTGTTCGCGACGGTCACCACTGCTCGAAGGCCGGCGACCGTCGCGAGCACGATGTACACGGCGACCAGCGCCGACCCCCTCGAACTGCGTCGCCTCGCCGTCGCCGGTGATCTGCCAGACGATCACCGCCGTGGCGAACAGCGCCCCGACGTAGACCGGCGCCAGCGCGAACGTCAGCGTCGTGGCGGTCAGCAGCGAGACCAGCACCATCAGCGGGAACAGGAACGCGGCGATCTGCGCGACCGAGTTCTTGACGACCGAGATCGCCAGCTCGGCGCGCCCCTTGGCGGCCAGCACGACCCCGACCGCGTGCTCGACCGCGTTGCCCGCGATCGCGACGATCACGAGCCCGGCGAACGCCTGTGAGAGATGCCAGCTGAGTGGATCGTCGGCTCCAGCGCGTGGACGAACCAGTCCGAGACGAACGCCGGCGCCGACGCCGGCCGATGACCAGCAGCGTGACGCTCGTCGCGATCGGAGCCGTCGGCGGCCTCCACGCACTCGTCCGCCGGGGCGTCGGTCGCGTCGAGGTACTGGCGCACCCAGATGCCGTAGACGACCAGCAGCGCGACGGCGCCGACGATCGAGATCGTCTGGACGTGGTGCGCGGCGGGGTCGTGCGCCGAGTTGCGACGATCCCGACCAGCACGATGATGAAGCGACGCAACCAGCAGCAGCGTCGCGGTGTCGTTGGGCAGCCGCGGGCTGAAGCGCATGACCCCGTCAGGCTGCGCGGCCGAGCCCGGCGACGAGCACCGAGCCCGAGCACGAGCAGCGCGTTGACCAGGATCGAGCCGAGCAGCGCCGTCTCGGCCACGATCGGCTGGTCGGCCTGCAGCGCGAACAGCACGACGAAGAACTCGGGCAGGTTGCCGAGCGTCGACTGCAGCATGCCGGTGACCGCCGACGCCGAAGCGCTCGCCGACCTGCTCGGTCGCGAACGAGACGATCCAGGCCCGCCGGCGAGCGCCAGGCCGGCGAAGACGAACGCGACGATCGCCGAGAAGCCGCTCACGTAGCGGCGACCGCCGCCAGCGCGACGAGTCGCGACGACCGAGTCCGGCCAGCTCGACCGTCAGGCCGGAGGGCCGCCCGGTCGCGTGGTCGCTCAGACGCGTGTCCGACACAGCACGGACTACCGGCCCGTCATCACGGTGTCGTCGTCGGAATACGCCGGCGCACAGCAGCACAGCAGCACGAGCGGCTCGGTCCCGGTGTTCCACAGCTTGTGCGGAGTCCCCGGCGGGATCACGACGCAGTCGCCGGCGATGACCGTCGGATTCGTCCGCCTCGCCGAGCCGCATCCGGCCGTTGCCGGCGACGAAGTAATACAGCTCCTCGGAGCGGGGTGGTAGTGCTCGAGCGTCTCGCTCGCCGGGGCTCGACGGTCGCCTCGGCGAGGCTCTGGTTGCGCGCCGTCGTCCACGCTTGGCCCCGCCATCTCACGGATCTCCGAGCCATCGGCGGTGATGAACGGGTTCAGCTCGGCGAGGCTGAGATCCGCACGCGACTACTTCTCGCCACGACCTCGAACTCGCCGGTCTCGATGTCGCTGCTCGACTGTCTCGTCGATGCGTGCTCCGCGGTGGTCTCCGGGTCGAGTCGCGCGTAGCTCGATCTGTGCGCAGCCCCTTGAACTTGAAGATCTCGAGCACGAAGACCAGGTAGATGCTGGCCGCCAGCGCGACCAGCAGCAAGATCGCGCCCATCGCGATCACCACCCGAGGCGGTAGTGGCCGTGGTGGTGCGGATGTACGGCAGAACCCGCAGCGCGACCGCGACGCCGCGCGAGCATCACCGTCCAGGTGTACAGGTACGCGACCGTCTTGCGCTGCGATGAAGCCGATCCGCGCCATCCGGTGATGGAAGTGGTCGGCGTCGGCCGACCACGGCTTGCCTGCCCGTACTTGAGGCGCTTGGCGACGACGAAGCCGGTGTCCAGGAACGGCACGGCGAGGATCAGCAGCGGCACCAGCCAAGGCGACGACGGCGTTGGTCTTCAGCGACCCGATCACCGCCACGACGCCGAGCAGGTAGCCGAGCAGGTTCGCGCCGGCGTCGCCCATGAAGACCTTCGCCGGGTAGAAGTTGTGGAACAGGAAGCCGAGCGCCGCCCCCGCGGTGATCGCCGCCAGCACCGCCGCCGCGCCCGTGGCGCCCTGCAGGCTGAAGGCGATCACCGCGAACGCGATCCCGTCGATCGTGCAAACCCCGGCGGCGAGCCCGTCGACGCCGTCGGAGAAGTTGACCACGTTCATCAGCGCGACCAGCCAGATCACCGTCAGCGGCCCGCCGGCGTCGGGGAACTGCAGCGAGCCGATGAACGGGATTGTCACGTTGGTCATCACCGCGCCGGCCTTGACGGCGATCACCGCCGCGGCGACCTGGCCGGCGAGCTTGATCGGCCAGTGCAGGTCACAGGCGTCGTCGAGCGCGCCGACCAGCGCGATCAGGGCCGCGCCCGCGATCAACCCCCAGGTGCGCACGGTTCCTGCCGAGCCGGCAATTCCATGCGGGGTGTGGGACAGCATGATCGAGGACGGCATCCAGAAGTCGGCGCGCTAGCCCGACGGCCGCCAGGATCGCCAGACCGCCAAGCTCCGGCGTCGCGCGTTCCGCGAGGCCGCGGTCCGACGGCACCGAGACCGCGCCCACCCGCCGCGCGAGCCGCGCGGCCAGCGGCGTCAGCATCGCGGCGACCACCGTCGCGACGATGAAGGCAAGGGCTGCGTCCCTGTAACGGGCTGTCCCGGCCATCGCGTGCGCATGATGATGCAGGCCGACCGCAATCCTGTCGGGTGCCAGCAAGGTCGCGGTCAGACCGCTCATTCCCCGGCCCCAATCAGAAGACTATCCCCCTGTTGCAGACCCAACTCTGAGTACCTCCGCCACATCTGTTGTGGTCGAGCTGCTCAGACTCGCCGCCACGCTATCTCAAGATTTGACTCAGCCATCTAGGCCGTGACGCGCTGACGCAGTCCTGCGTATAGCGGGTAGCGGTCGGCGATCGCGGCCGTGCGATCGCTCAGTTCGCCGCTGCGAGCCTCGAAGTCGCCGGGCTGTAGCGCCGCCGCGATGATCGCGCCGACCTCGAGAAGTCCTCCGCCTGCAGCCCGCGGGTCGCCAGCGCCGGCGTGCCGATCCGTCAGCCCGGAGGTGACCATCGGCGGGCGCGGATCGAACGGGACCGCGTTGCGGTTGACGGTGATCCCGACCGAGTGCAGCCGATCCTCCGCCTGCTTGCCGTCGAGCTCGGACTCGCGAAGATCGACCAGCACCAGGTGCACGTCGGTGCCGCCGGTCAGAACCGACACCCCGGCGCCGGCGCCGAGCAGCGCCTCCGCGAGCGAGCTTGGCGCCTACGAGTGTGCGCTCCTGGCGCTCGCGGAACTGCTCGGATGCCGCGATCCTCAACGCCACCGCCTTGCCGGCGATCACGTGCTCGAGCGGTCCGCCCTGCTGGCCCGGGAAGACAGCCGAGTTGATCTTCTTGGCGTACTCCTCGCGGCACAGGATCAGCCCCGCCGCGGCCGACCGCCGATCGTCTTGTGGGTCGTGGTCGTGACCACGTCGGCATACGGCACCGGGATTCGGGTGCAGCCCGGCCGCGACCAAGCCCGCGAAGTGGGCCATGTCGACCAGCAGCGTACGCGCCCACCTCGTCGGCGATCTCCCGAAACCGCGGGAAGTCGAGCTGCCGCGGATACGCCGACCAGCCGGCGACGATCATCTTCGGGCGGTGCTCGCGCGCGATCCTCGCGACCTCGTCCATGTCGATCACGCTCGTCTCCGGGTCGACCCCGTAGGTCGCGACCTCGTAGAGCTTGCCTGAGACGTTGATCTTCATTCCGTGAGTCAGGTGGCCGCCATGTGCGAGCTCGAGCCCCATGAACGTGTCGCCGGGGCTCAGCAGCGCGGGTAGACGGCGGTGTTTGCCGTAGCGCCGGCATGCGGCTGGACGTTGGCGTGCTCGGCGCCGAACAGCCCCTTGGCCCGGTCGATCGCCAACTGCTCGGCGATGTCGACGAACTCGCAGCCGCCGTAGTAGCGCCTGCCGGGATAGCCCTCGGCGTACTTGTTGGTCAGCACCGAGCCCTGCGCCTCGAGCACCGAGACCGGCACGAAGTTCTCGGAGGCGATCATCTCGAGCGTGCGCTGCTGGCGATGGAGCTCCAGATCGAGTACCTCGGCGATCTCGGGATCGACTTCGCCGATCGAGGCGTTGAAGTAGTCGGGCGGAAGCTCGGTCACGCTTCCAACGCTACCAGCGGAGGTGGCGGCTGCACAGCGATCATCAGCGCGCGCGCTGCGCGCGTGGCTGCCAAGCTGCTCGAGCATTCGTGCGATTGTGCGGCTCGCGGAGAATCTCCGCTCCGGGCCGACCCGAGCGGCGCCGAGTGGGTTCTCAGCCTGGGAGCTGCGCGCAGATCACCGCCAGGTCCTGTCGCGCCCAGGTCACGCGTGCCGCGAAGCCGGCCTCAGCCAGCCAGGAGAGCTGTTCGGCGACGGAGCTCGGCTTGTCGTAATCAGCGGTGAGCTCGGCGACCGCGTCGGCCGGATCGGACGGCACCACGACGTCGGCGAGCGCGAATCGGCCACCGGGGGCGAGCACCGCTCGCAAGCGTCTGAAAAGGCCGGCCTTCTCGCCGGAATCGAGATGGTGGACGGCGAGTGCGCTCGCCACCAGGTCGAAGGGACCCGCCGGCAGTGGGTCCTGCAACCGTGCCGTGACCAGCCGGACTCGCTCACCGGGTAGCGCCTCACGTGCCCTGTCCAGCATCGCCGGGCTCTCATCGATCCCGACCAGGGCTGCCGCCGGATGACGCTGGAGCAGCCGGATCGCCGTCTCGCCGGTGCCCGTTCCGAGCTCCAGGATCCGCCGTGCTCCCGCGCCACTGCTCGCCAGCAGCTGCTCCTGGAGCTCGCCGTACGCGGGAATCTCTTCGCGGATCATCGAGCCGTAGGTCGCCGGGTCGAAGTGGAACTGGCCTCCGAGCGCGGCGCTGACCGCGGACTCCTCGACGGCCCCGGCTCGGACGATCGACCACGGCCCCGGACCGACGCCGCCGGCTTCGTATGAGCGCAGGTCGATCACGGTCGACGGCGTCCCCGCAAGTATGCCTCCATCGATCGCCAGATCGACCCCGAGGCGAATCGATTCGTCGACGTCGCTCAATCGTCGCGCCTCGGGTTCGCCGGAAAGGTTCGCGCTCGACTGCAGCACGGCCACATCCGTCCCGCCGATTGCGGGCACCGACACGACCCGCAGGCCGAGGGTCTCGGGGTCGCTTCGGCAGGCCAGTGGCCAGCGGTGCCGCGGATTGGGCACCAGCGCCGACACCCCGCCGGGGAGAAGCCGGCCAAGCGCGCCACGCGTGCGGTCTCCCAGCTCCGGGAGCGCCGCCAGCGCCGCTTCAAGCGAGAAGAACATGACTGCCGCCGCCTTGTCGGCTTGGCGACCCTTGAGCCGGTACAGCCGCTCGACGGCACCTGCGTCGTCCGGAGAGCACGCCAGCCCGTAGACCGTGTCGGAAGGGAACAGGATCACGCCCCCGCCGCCGATGATCCGTTCGAACTCTCTCACCGCCGCCCCACGACCACGCGGTCATGCCCGGCCAGGTCCTGCCGCCGCTCCACCGAGGTGAAACCGGCGTCGCCCAGAAGATCGATCACCGCGTCCGCCTGCCCGAGGCCGATCTCCAGCGCCAGTGTCGAGACCTCGTCCCGTTCGCTTGCGACATCGACTAGCGCCCGGATCGCGTCGAGCCCGTCCGCGCCGGAGAACAGCGCCGAGGCGGGCTCGAACTCGCGGACCTCCGGCGGCAGCTCCTCCGTTTCGGCCACATACGGAAGGTTCGCCAGGACGGCGTCGTACGCGACGCCTTCATCGAGCAGGTCTGCCTCGACCCAGCGAACGTCCAGCCGCAGCCGCTGGGCGTTGGCCCGGGCGACGGAAAGCGCCGCCCGATCGCGCTCGATCCCGGTCACGGCCAGATCGGGGCGCTCGTCCTTCAGCGCCAGTGCCACAGCCCCGCTGCCGGTTCCGACGTCCGCCACCCGCACGCCGGGCGGCAGCTCCAGCCCGACCTCGACCAACAGCTCTGTCTCCGGACGCGGGATCAGCACTCGCGGATCCACGGCGAACAACAACCGCCGGAACTCGCGGCGACCGAGGATGTACGCGGTCGGCTCGCGCATCGCCCGCCTCGTCAACAGCGCCATGTATCGCGTCCGCTGGTCGCCGGTCAGCCGATCCGAGCTCGCGATCACGAGCCCGGCACGGTCCGTCCCCATCACCTCCGCGAGTAGCAGCTCGGCATCGAGTCGCGGGCTATCGCAACCTGCCTGAGCCAGCGCTTCGGCGCCCGACGCGAGCTCATCGCGAACCGTCGTCACGCCCGCCGGGCCACTCAGGCGGCGTCGGCCAGGCGACGGCGCTTCTCGTCGTCCTGCAGGGCGTCGGTCAGCTCGTCCAACTGGCCCATCAGAATCTCGTCGAGGTTGTGCACGAGCAGGTTGATCCGGTGGTCCTTGACCCGCCGCTCACCGTAGTTGTAGGTGCGGATCTTCTCGGCCCGCTCGCCCGTACCGACCTGCGCCGAGCGCGAGGCGGCCTGTTCGGCCTTCTGCTCGGCCAATGCCCGCTCGTACAGGCGGGCGCGGAGCACCCGCATTGCGCGCTCGCGATTCTGAAGCTGCGATTTCTCGTCCTGCATCGAGACGACGATCCCGGAGGGCTTGTGCGTGATCCGGACCGCCGAGTCGGTCGTGTTGACCGACTGACCGCCCGGCCCCGACGAGCGATAGACATCGATCTGCAGGTCGTTCGGATCGATCTCGACCTCGACGTCGTCGACCTCGGGAAGCACCGCGACGGTCGCCGTCGAGGTATGAACCCGGCCCTGGGACTCGGTCTCGGGGACGCGTTGGACCCGATGGGTGCCACCCTCGAACTTGAACACTGAGTACGCCCCGTCGCCTTTAATCGCAAACGTGTAGGTGCCGTCGCCGATCGACAGCACCTCGGTCTTGAAGCCGAGGCGCTCGGCGTAACGGGTCAGCATCTTGAAAAGATCCCCGGCCCACAGCCCGGCCTCGTCGCCGCCGATGCCCGGCCGAATCTCGATGATCACGTTCTTGTCATCGTTGGGGTCGCGCTCGACCATCGCCACACGAATCTCCTCCTCGAGCGCCTCCAGGCGCTCGGTCGAGGTCCTCAGCAATTCCCGCAGCTCCTGATCATCGCCATCCTCCGCGAGCAGCTCCCTGGCGCCGGCCGCGTCATCCGCCGCGCGCCGATACTCAGCGGCGAGCCGTGCGGCCGGCTCGAGCTCCCGGTAGGCGCGCGAGGCCGCCGTGAATCGCGCCCGGTCGCTGATCACGTCCGGGTTCGAGAGTTCAGCCTCCAACTCGCGGAAGCGCGCTTCGATCTGGTTAGCGAGGTCGTCGAGCATCCGTTGATCGAGTTTAGAAGTCGGGTCGAACTGCCGACCGGGCTAGGTGGCCGCTACGCGACGACTTCGAGCCCGAGCATGTCGTCGGCGGTCAGCTGGCCTGGAACCTCGCGGTTCAACACCGCACGCAGGGCGGCGATCGCCACCTCCAACTCGCTCTTGTCCGGCTCCCGGGTCGTCAGTCGCTGCAGTTGCAGCCCCGGATACATGATGATCTGCACCCAGCGCTTCTCCCGGTTGCGCCCGGCGAATCGGATGATCTCGAACGAGATCCCAGCGATAATCGGGATCCCGACGATCCGGGTGAGGACCAGCAGCCACCACGCCGGCAGCCCGATCGGCGCGAACACGAAGATCGCGACGATCATCACCACCAGCAGGAAGCTCGTGCCGCAGCGAGGATGCAGCCGCGGATATAGCGCTGCGCGCTCCGCGACCAGCTCGTCGCCGGCCTCGTGGCAGGCGATCACCTTGTGCTCTGCACCGTGATATTCGAACACCCGCCGCAGGTCGCGCATCTTCGACAACAGCACCAGATAGCCGAGGAAGATCGCGGTCCGCACCACGCCCTCGACAAGCCAGAACAAAAGCGAGGAGCCGAGCTGGTGCTTGATCAGGTTCGTCAGGGTGACCGGAACGATGAAGAAGAGGCCGATCGCAAAGACCGCCGCGATCACCATCGTCACCACCCAGATACCGCCGGACATCTCCTGCGCCTCCTCGGGCATCTGGGCGTTTGCGGCGATCGATAGCGCCCGGAACCCGATTCGCAGCGACTCGACCAGCGCGACGACACCCCTAACCAACGGAAGTCGGACCAATCGACGCCGCCGTTCCTTGCGCGGAATCTCGAACTCGTGAATCGCAATCTCGCCGTCCCCGGCGTGGATCGCAGCCTCTGTAGCGCGGTCAACCACCACGGCCTCCGCAACGGCGGCAGCGGATGCTCCGTTGGCCGAGACGGCGGCGCGGCCGGCGACCGCGGTGTCGCCTTCGAGCTCGGGCACCGGCATGCGCACAGCGACGGCCCAGTGCGCGACACCGCGCATCATCACGCCCTCCAGGACGGCCTGGCCGCCAATCGGGGCGTCAGGCATAGGCTCTGGTGTCAGACGCCCGCAGTGCGGGCGGCCCGGCGTCCCTTGGCGACGCGACGCTGGAACCGCTCGACCCGCCCACCCGTGTCAACCAGCTTCTGCCGGCCTGTATAGAACGGATGACAGGCGGAGCAGATCTCGACGTGGATCTCAGGCTTGGTCGAGCGCGTCGTGAACTGATTACCGCAGGTGCAGGAGACGTGAGCTTCGATGTAATCGGGGTGAATTTCAGTCTTCATCTCGACCACCAAGGATAGCGGCACAATTCGGGTTCGTAGGACAGCGCGGCGGGCTCGGGTCGCCGTCGTGACTCCAGGCTGAGCCACGGCGGCGTGAAACCTCTAACCGGAGACGGGCGCGCTGTTCGTGCCAACCGGTGTTGCTGCGCAGTTGACTTGTGCGACCGCCTGGGCACGGCTCGAGACGTCGATCTGGTCATTCGGGTCCACGGTCACGCTCGCGGGCACGGCAGCGTTGCAGGCTGGTCCGGTGAACTTCACACGCTGGCTCGAATGCGGAGCGAGGCGCTTGATCGTCTGCGGCACGACGGTTCCGTCGACGTCGAGTTCGACCAGGATCTGAGTCGCGGCGGTGGCGCCGGTATTGGAGATCGTGGTCGTATAAGCCCGCCGGGTCCGACGAGCGGCCGCAGTCACCGCGACCGTGCCCACGACCAGGTCGGGGCGCAGCTCCGGCTGCTGGCAGACGTCGCTGGTCAGCGTCTGTCCCCCGAGTACCTTGCCCCCGGTCCCGAACCACCGAAACTGGACGCTGAAGCGGTATGCGGCGGGAGCGGTCAGGTCGGCAACCGGATGCCGGACGTTCCAGACGTCTGCGGGCCGTTGCCCGAGCGTGGGCGGATCGGTTGGCGACAGCCACTGTCCAAGCCCAGGCCCCGCGACGGGTGACCAGATGTGCACGCCGGCCGCCTTGTCCAGCAGCTTGACGTTGATGCTCAATTTCTGCGTGCCTTTCAGCGGTCGCATCGTCGCTGTCACCGAGACGCTCCGCCCGACCGGGTCGAGCGCCTTCACGCACGCAACTGCCGACAACTCGGCCCGCGGCGGGTTCGTGCTCGGAACCGGCGGGATCGGGGAGGCTGCGGCGGCCGCAGCCATAGCTGTTGCAGCCACGAGCTTCACACCCCCTTAACCGTACGGGCGCGGGGAAGTTTCCGTCGCGTCTCAGGTGATCGTGTAGAGCGGGCCCTCGCCGCCCTCCGGCGGGGTCAGCCTGCCGCCCTTCGCCGTGATCGCGCCACATTGCACGCAGTTCGTGTAGTTCACGGTGACATCCACCAGCCCGGACTCGGACCCGCCCACCCCATCGTCTGGGATCTCGTAGACGCCGGCCGGACACATCCACCGCCACGCCTCCGCGATCTCTCGCGGCACGCGCCGCTGTACGCGGATGTGATTCGGCGCGTCGTCGCGAGTCGCGTTCCCGGAGATGTAGACGCTCGACAGCTTGTCGAAGATGTACTTGCCGTCGGGCTTGGGGTACCGAGCGCTGGTGTCCCCGACGAACAGCGGCTGCTGATCGTCGCGGTGCCATGCGAGCCGGCCGAACGGCAGCCTCCCCTTCGTCAGGAGCGCCAGATTGACGGCTGGGCCCCCTCGCAGCATTCCCTTCTGGAAGGGCTGGCGCGTGTTGCGGACCTCCCACAGTTCCTTGCCCGTCGAGGACCGCTCGACCATCCGTTCGTAGTCCTCCAGTGGTTCCCCCGCGGCGACGGACGCGTAGATCGCCTCGGCCGCGAGACTGCCCGATTGGATCGCGTGGTGGATCCCTTTCAGAGCGATCGTGTCGACCATCCCGCCGGCGTCCCCGACCAGGACAGCGCCGGGCATCGACAGCTTTGGCATCGACCAATAACCGCCCCCCGGCAGCGCCTTGGCGCTCCACGCGACGCGCTCACCGCCCTCCAGGATCCTGCGAACGAGCGGGTGGGTCTTGAAGGTCTGCAGCAGGTCGTGAGCCGAGGTGGTCGCATCCGCGTACTCGAGGTCGACCACGAACCCGATCGAGACGAGATTCTCGCCGGTCGTCTCATCCTTCATCGGGTACAGCCAGGTGCCGCCGATCTGGCCGTACTTGGCGGAGAGGTGCAGCGGCCAGGGGCCGAGGGTGTGGATCACGCGGTCGAGCGGCTTGGGAACCTTCCAGACCTCCTTGACCCCGAGTTCCCAGACCTGCGGCTCGCGGTTCTCGCCAAGCCCGAACTCGCCGATCGCGACTCCGGTCAGGTGGCCCCAACAGCCCTCCGCCAGCACGGTCACGGTCGCCCTGATGTCGACTCCGGGCTCGAAGTTGCGCAGCTGCTCGCCGTCCTTGCCGCGCCCCTTGTCACCCGAGCGCACGCCGACGACCGCGCCGCCGTCGACGATCAGCTGCGTCGCGGCCGTCTCGGTCAGGACATAGGCGCCCGCCTCCTCGGCGATCCGCTGCTGGTAGCGCGCCATCGCCGCCACCGAGATCACCTCGTTGCCGTGGTTGCGGAAGTTCGGCGGCGTCGGAACCTTGATCGCCCGGCTCGCGCTCGGCAGCGCGTAGACCGCCTCCTTGGTTACCTCCCCGAAGGCGAACCGCTCGCGGCGCCAGTCCTCGCGGGTCAGCTCTCCGAACAGCGCCTGCAGGGGTCCGGGGCGCATCACCGCGCCGGACATGATGTGTCCGCCACACGTCTTGGCCTTCTCGATCACCGCGACCGGAACCTCCCCGAGCTTCTCCATCGTCTCGGGGTCATCGGCGAGCAGTTGCAGGAGCCGGTTGGCGCACGCGAGTCCCGCGGTGCCGCCGCCGACGATCGCGACCCCGACGTCGATCAGCTCCTCCTCGGAATCGAGCCCGCGCTTGACGAACTCGGCCTGCGGATCCACGGGCGGCGGAAACTGTGCCGGGAACGGCGCGCCGTTTCCGGTGCCGGCCTTCGGTGCCGGCACCGTCACCACACGCTCCTCGCCGGCCACGTCAGGAGTCCCGCCTCGCTCGAATCGCCTCGGTCAGCTTCGGAAGGATCCTGTTCAGGTCTCCGACGATCCCGAGGTCGGAGAACTCGAAGATCGGCGCGTTCGCGTCCTTGTTGATCGCAACGATGTTCTCCGAGGACTGCATCCCGACCTTGTGCTGGATCGCGCCCGAGATTCCGGCGGCGAGGTACAGCTTCGGCGAGACGGTCTTGCCGGTCTGCCCGATCTGCGCCGCATACGGGTACCAGCCGGCATCGACGACGGCGCGGGTCGCCGCCACCGCCGCCTTGTCGCCGAACGCCGCCGCGAGTTCCTCCGCCAGTTGAAAGCCCTCGGCCTTGCCGAGGCCGCGACCGCCCGCGACGAGGATGTCGGCACCCTCGATGTCGACGTCGGCGCCGCGCTGCTCGCCGCGAATGACGATCGCGGCCCGCGTCGACCACGGCGAGTATTCGACCTCGACCTCGATCACCTCGGCCTTGCCGTCACCGGCGGGCCGGGTTTCGAAAGCGTTGATCCGCCCGATGATGATCCCCAGATCGCCGCGATAGCGGGATACAGAGATCTTCGAGTCGCCGAGGATCGGCCGCTCGGCGACCAGCTCGCCCGGGTGAGCGGCATCCGTTCTGATCGCCGTGACTTCCATCGTCACGCCCGCGTTCCGGCGCGCCGCCAGTCCCGCGCCGATCTCGAAACCGAGCAGCCCCCCACCGAACAGCGCGTAGCGATGACCGTGATCCTCGATCACCTTCGCCATCACGTCAATCACCGGCTGCGCCAGGCCCTCGGGCCCCTTCGCGCGGAAAACCTTCCTGGCGCCTTGGGCGCCGAGG
This sequence comes from uncultured Solirubrobacterales bacterium, assembly GCA_963805095.1. Classification (GTDB taxonomy): domain Bacteria; phylum Actinomycetota; class Thermoleophilia; order Solirubrobacterales; family Solirubrobacteraceae; genus Palsa-465. Next base: position 200,003 of record CAWDSW010000001.1, on the reverse strand, counting down.
GTCCCGACGAGCTCGTCGGTCAGGTCGTCGCCGCCGACGACCACCGCGTGCGCCTCGCCACCGATCTCGGCAGCGCGCGCGGCGCCCTCCGAGACTGCACCGAGCGAGTTCTTGTTGAAGGCGCCCTCGTGGTGCAGGACGTAGACCAGAACGTCGGCCATATCTAGATCAGCTTCCTTTCGTCGAGCCAGGCGATGATCTTGGCGACCGTCTCGCCCGTGTCCTCGTCCTCGATGATCTGGCCGGCGGCCTTGGCCGGCGGGTCGTGGAACTCACCGCATTGAACGCGAGAGCCGTCGGCGCCGACGAGAGCGGAGTCGATTCCGACGTCGGCCCCCGAGAGCGTGTCGAGCGGCTTCTTCTTGGCGCCCATGATCGCCTTCAGCGACGGGTAGCGCGGCTCGTTGATCGCATCGCCGACCGAGATCACCGCCGGCAGGCTGACCTGCACCGTGTCATAGCCGTACTCCGCCTGACGCTCCAGGCGCAGGGTGGCTGGGGTGGTGGGCGGGACGGATTCCACATCAAGCTTGATCACCTGGGTCAGCGACGGCATCTTCAGGTGCTCGGCGACGACCGCGCCGATCGTGTAGCACTCGCCGTCGTCCGACTGCTGGCCGAGCAGGACGAGGTCGGGCGCCTCGGACTCGAGCGCCTTCGCAAGCGCGTAGCCGGTCGCGGCGACGTCTGAGCCGGCGAGCGCGTCGTCGGTCAGATGGACCGAGCGGTCAGCGCCGAGCGAGACCGCCTTGTTGAGGGCGCGGACCGCCGATTCGGGGCCCATCGTCACCGCCACGATCTCGTCAACCTCTACCGCGCCACCCTCCCGCAGCTGCATGGCCGCCTCGATCGCGTGGGTGTCGTAGGGATTCAGGTTCTTCTCACCTGATCGGTCCATCCGCCCCGTCGACGCATCGATGCGTTTCTCGACGGCGGCGTCGGGTACCTCTTTGACCAGGACGCAAATCTTCAAAGGTGGCCTCCTAGGAGTTTCGTACGCGGAGATTCTAACGCGTTGACTGACGAGTCAATCGGGTCGCGCGGAACGGACCAAGCGGCGGGCCTCCATGACTGGAAGTCGGCAAGCGCCCAGCGTCCACAGGGAGGTTGACGGAATTACGCACCCTAGCCGACGGCAAATCGGCACGGGCTACGGATCAGGTAGTCGCTTGCCGGCTTTTGGTCGCAGCCGCTAGCACCGCCTCGGTCATTTCGACGATCTCAGGGACGACCTCCGCCGGAGATCGCTCCACCCCGGCAACCGTGTCGAACACTTCGAAGCTCGTCAGCGCGAGTAGGCGCCGCGCAACCGCCACACGCGCTGCCGCGTCCACCGAGTCGTGGAGGCGCCTGCGGAGGAGCACCTCGATCCCCTCTCCGCGGCGCTGGTCCCGCGCGGCGATCACGTCGGCCACCTCGGGGTCGAGTTGCGCGAGTGCGCGCAGGCGCCGCATCACCGGCCGGTCGACGTCCCAGAAACGACCGAAGGCCGCCACGAACCGCTGCCACGCCGCCTCGGCATCGTCCTCCGTGAAGGCGTCCGCCAGGTCGGCCAATCCACCTGCCGCGGCGAGGTCGTCGCAGACCGCCTCCAGCAAGCCCGGCTTGGACCCGAACTGGTAGTAGACGGTCGCCCGCGCCACGCCGGCCCGCCCCGCCACCGCGTCGACGGTGAAGTCCCGATAGCTGGTCGCCTCGGCGAGCAGCCCCCGGGCGGCGTCGAGAACCTGCCGGCGTCCCGCGCTGATCTGCGCCTGGCGCTTTCCAAGGTTGTACGGGCGAGGACTCATCGAGGCAGCTTGACGGGAATCTACTTCAGTGATTCAATTAGACGCACTGTATGAATAAATTACTAGATGGAGAAAAACACCGGCCGCTCGCCCGCCGCCTGCAGGCCCGAGCGATGCGCCTCGTCAACGTCCCGATGCGCCGCGTTCTCGCTGCCCCATTCCCGACCCCGCTTGGCAAACGGCTGATGCTCGCCACGATCACGGGGCGGCGCACAGGCAGGATCTACCGCCAGCCGCTCAGCTACGTGCAGGACGGCGACGTTCTATTGACCCCAGGCGGCGGTCGCTGGACGCTAAACCTCGTGGACGGCCCCGCCGTTCCAATCCGCCTACGGGGCCGCGACGTCGTGGCGCGGCCCGAGCTCGTCTCCGATCCGGAGGAGGTTCAGCTCCTGTTGGCGCGGATTGCCGCTGTCAACCCGGGCGCCAGCCGCTTCATCGCGATCCCGACCGATGCGAACGGACGCTTTGAGGAGGCGCCGCTACAGGCTGCGATCCGACACGGGTTTCGGATTGTCCGCTGGCATCCGGAGACGACGGGCTCTTAAGAGCCTCTTAGGCCCGCACACTGCTCCGGATGAAGTCAATCGCGGACTCGGCCGACGTCCCCGGCGTGAAGACCTCGGCGACGCCGAGCGCCTTCAGCTCCGGGATGTCGTCGGGCGGGATCGTCCCGCCAACGGTCACCAGCACGTCGTCGACCCCTTGCTCGTGGAACAGCTCGAGGATCCGCGGCACCAGCGTCATGTGGGCCCCCGAGAGGATCGAAAGACCGACCGCGTCGGCGTCCTCCTGGATCACCGTCTCGACGATCTGTTCGGGCGTCTGGTGCAGCCCGGTGTAGATCACCTCCATCCCCGCGTCGCGAAGCGCCCTGGCGATGATCTTGGCGCCGCGATCGTGGCCATCGAGGCCGGGCTTGGCGACGACTACGCGGATCTTTCTGTCGGTGGAGAGGGCCACGGCGCCGATTCTATGAACGCCGGCCCCGAGGGGTGCGCGGCCGGACCGCCGCGACGCCAGGATCGCTGCCGGATCGACGCGACGTCACGATGACGGCGGCGGCACCGCCGGCCGCCGCCGCCACCACCAGCCCCGCGCCCAGCGCCAGGTGTCGCCTGAGCGGGTCCAGTCGCAGGATCTCCCAGCCGTGTTCGCGGGCCATTCGGGTCAGCTCAGCGTCGGGGTTGACGACCACCGGGTGCCCGACGATGCTCAGCATCGGTAAGTCCGAGGCCGAATCGGAGTACGCGTATGAGGCCTGCAGGTCAAATCCGTGCTCGGCCGCCAACGCGGCCATCGCCTCGGCCTTGGCGTCGCGGTACAGGAAGGCGCCGGTGGCGCGCCCGGTGTAGACGCCGTCCTCGATCTCCGACAGGGTCGATCCGACCGCGCCGTCGAAGGACAACACGGTCGCGAGCACGTCGGCGAGGCCCTGCGCAGCTGCGGTGATGATGTAAACCGGACGGCCGGCGTCCTGGTGGTCGTAGGCGATCGTCAACATCCGCGGGTACAGCTTCGGGAGGATCCGCGCCAGCACGCGTACGCCGAGACGTTCCAGATCCCTGACTCGAATTCCCTGCAGCGAGGCCGCGATCCGGTCCCTCAGCGCCAGCGAGTCGGTGTCGGTCGCGCCGCGGAACCGGAACACGAGGTTCGCAACCGCGTCAGCCACCAGCCGGCGGCGGCTCATCAGCCCGGCCTCGCGCACGGCCCGCGCGAACTGAAACGCCGATGAGCCCTGCATCAGCGTCTTGTCGAGATCGAAGAACGCGGCCGCGCGGGGCTGGGGGCGCAGCTCGCGACCGGGGTCGGCCACCTGCTCGCCCGGCGTCATCTCGATGCCGTCGGGGTCAGGGCCGACGCTCACCTCGCTGCCCGGTCGCTCAGCCGTGGTTTCCGTCCACCTCGACGATGACGGCGTCACCCTGGCCGCCGCCCGAGCAGATCGCCGCGCAACCGAGCCCGCCGCCGCGGCGGCGAAGCTCGTGCACCAGCGTGCCGAGAATCCGCGCGCCGGAAGCGCCGATCGGGTGGCCCAACGCGACCGCGCCGCCATTGACGTTGACCCGCGTCCTCGTCGATTTCGAGCATCCGAATTGAGTTCAGCGTGACCGACGCGAACGCCTCGTTGATCTCCCAGAGGTCGACCTCCTGCGGCGTGCGCCCGATCCGCGCGAGTGCCGCCAGCGACGCCTTGGCGGGCGTCCGGGCGAGGTACGGAAACTCGTCGGCAATCTGCGCCTGCGCAACGATCCGTCGCCAGCGGCGTCCTGCTGTTCGCGCCGGGCCCACTCGTCGCTCGCCAGCACCATGCGCGCCGGCGCCGTCGTTGACTCCAGGAGAATTGCCCGCCGTGTGTGTCCCGTTCTCCAGATACAGCGGCGGTAGCTTGGCGAGCGCCTCCAGGGTGCTGTCCCGCCTCGGCGCCTCGTCGACCTCGACGATCGTCGCGGCCTTGCGGCCGTCGACCGTCACCGGGACGATCTCGTCCGGCAGCCGGCCCTCGTCGGTGGCGCGGATCGCGCGCTCGTGGGACCGCAGCGCCCAGCGGTCCATGTCCGACCTCGTCATCTCGAGCTCGAGCGCCACCTCGCTGGCCTCCAGCGCCATCAGCTTGCCCGTGAACGGGTTGCGCAGACCGTCGTTGATCATCGCGTCGATCGCCTCGCCGTCGCCCATGCGGTAGCCGAAGCGGGCACCCTTGAGCAGATACGGGGCGTTGGACATCGACTCCATGCCACCGGCAACCCCGACCTCGATATCGCCGGCGCGGATCGAGGCGTCGATCATGCCCGCCGCGCGGATCCCCGACGCACAGACCTTGTTGATCGTCTCCGACGAGACCTCCTTGGGGATCCCGGCGCTGATCTGAGCCTGGCGCGAGGGGATCTGACCCTGTCCGGCCTGGAGTACGTGGCCCATCACGACGTGATCGACCTGCTCGCCCGCGACCTCGGCGCGCTCGAGCGCCGCCCGAATCGCGATCGCCGCCGAGCGCGGTCGCGTTCGACGCTCGACAAGCTCCCACCGAGCTTGCCGAATGGCGTTCGGGCCGCAGACGAGGATCACGGTCTTGGGCATCGTCGGTCGAGCGTATCGTCCCGCGCCATGGACTTCGAGTCGCCGACGACCACCGGCTCCTGCGCGACACGGTCCGCGAGTTCGCCCAGAGCGAGATCGCGCCGGCGGCCGAGCGACTCGACCGGACGAAGGCTTTCCCTTACGAGATCGTGCGGCGGCTCGGCGAGCTCGACCTGATGGGAATCCCGTTTCCACTCGAGTACGGCGGAGCCGGCGGCGACACCCAGGCCTACGCGCATCGTCGTCGAGGAGCTGGCGCAGGATCGATTCCTCGGTCGCGATCACGCTCTGCGCGCACACCTCGCTCGGCACCCAGCCGCTGTACCTGTTCGGCTCCGAGGCCCAGAAGCAGCGCTATCTCCCCCGGCTCTGCAGCGGCGAGATGCTCGGCGCCTTCGGCCTGACCGAGCCAGAAGCCGGCTCCGATGCCGGCAACACCCGGACCCGCGCGGTCCTCGACGACGGCGAGTGGGTGATCAACGGCGCCAAGCAGTTCATCACCAACGCCGGCACCGAGATCTCGGGGCTCGTGGTGATCACCGCCGTAACTGGGGACGGCGACGGCGGGCGTCGCGAGATCTCCAACCTCGTCGTCGAGAACGGCACCGCCGGGCTACGAGCCGGGCGAGCCCTACCGGAAGATGGGCTGGCACGCCTCCGACACCCGGCCGCTTACGTTCACCGACTGCCGCGTCCCCGAGGAGAATCTGGTCGGGCCTCGCGGCGCTGGCCTGCGCCAGTTTCTCCACGTGCTCGACATCGGCCGGATCGGGGTCGCCGCGATGGGCGTCGGCCTCGCCCAGGGGGCGCTGGACCAGGCGCTCGAGTACGCCAAGCAGCGCCATGCCTTCGGCCGACCGATCTCGAGCTTCCAGTCGATCCAGGCCAAGCTCGCCAACATCTCGGTCGAGACCGAGGCGTGCCGACTGCTGGTGCAGAAGGCCGCCTGGCTCAAGGACCAGGGCCGCAACTTTCGGCTGCTCGCCGCCCAGGCCAAGCTGAAGAGCGGCCGACTCGCCGTGCATGCGGCCGACGAGGCGGTCCAGATCCACGGCGGCTACGGCTACATCGAGGAGTACCCGATCTGCCGGTTCTACCGCGACGCGAAGATCCTCACGATCGGCGAGGGGACCGATGAGATCCAGGAGCTGGTGATCGCCCGAGCGCTCGGGGCGTGACGACCAGCACGTTCTTTCGAGGCGTTGTACGTCATGCCGTACTTGGGCTCGAAAGAACGAGCTCAGAGCGACCGCTGGTAGCGGACGAACGCCCGCTCGGCGATGTAAGCGGCGACGAGCATCAGCACGACGAGCAGCCCTGCGCGGCTGGCGACGAGCCCCCAGTCCGTCTTCTGCATCGCCGCTGATCGGGCCGCCACGACCGCCCAATTGACCGGATTGAACTTGGCTACCTCCTGCATCCAATGAGGCAGCAGGTCCTTCTGCATCATGCCGGTGGAGAGGAACGTGAGCGGAAGCTGCACGAAGCTGACGGCCCCGATCACCGTCTCGCGCTGGCGCCCGACCAGTCCGACGGCGTTCGACAGCGACGCGACCGTCGCGGCGAGCAGCGACGCGACCACGAGCATCGCGACCACGCCGCCAACTCCGCCCTTGAAGTCAGCGCCGAGAATCAGGGCGAGCCCGATCACGAGCAGCGCTTGAAGGATCATCGAAAACGCCGCATACGCGACGCTGCCGACGTTCAGTGCCCCACGCCAGACCGGCGAGGCGAGCATCCGGTTCATTACCCCACCCTGGATGTCCTCGACGAAGCCCATCCCCGACCAACCGGCGGAGAACACCGCGAGCATGACCACCACACCCGGCGTGAGGAAATCGATGTAGGGGCCGTGAAAGCCCGGGATGTCCGCGACCGCCTTGAACAGGGCGCCGAACAGGAGCAGCCAGACGATCGGCTGCACGACCGTGATCAGCAGAAAGGCCGGTTGGCGCCTCAGGACGCGCAGCCAGCGCAGGTATACCTGCCAGCTCTGCCGGAGCGCGATCATGCCGGCACCTGCGCGCTCTCCTGCTCCGCCTGGTCGAACGCTCGGCCGGCGTGCCGGAGGTAGACGGCGTCGAGCGACGGCCGCGCGATCTTGACCGACGCCACCCTGATTCCACGCCCGTCGAGCGCGGCGAGGACTCCGGGCAGCGCCGCGCCGCCATCCGCGGCGCCTGCGCGCAACGTCCGGCCCTCGACCTCGACGCCCTCGAGTCCGTCGACATCTGCGAGCGCGGCCCGGGCGGCATCTCCGTCGAAGTCCGCCAGCTCGACCTGCAGCGCATCGCCGGACAACTCGCGCTTGAGCTGATCCGGGCTCCCCTGCACGACGACGCGGCCTCGGTCGATGATCGCCAACTCGGCGGCTAGCGTGTCGGCCTCGTCCATGTAGTGGGTCGTGAGCAGGATTGTCATCCGCTCCTCGGTCGCCAGCCGTTCGATGTCCTGCCACATCTGCGCCCGCGCCTCCGGGTCAAGGCCGGTCGTCGGTTCGTCAAGAAACAGGACCTGCGGGTGATTGAGCAGGCCCATGGCGATGTCCAGCTTGCGGGCCATGCCGCCCGAGTACGTGCGCACCAGACGGTCGGCGGCCTCGGCCAGGTCGAAGCGCTCGAGCGACTCAGCGACTCGCCCTCGCAGCTCCCGACCGGACAGTCCGTAGAACTCGCCGTGCAACACGAGGTTCTCGCGACCGGTCGCGTTCGGGTCCGAGCCATGCTGCTGGCCGACGACGCCGATCGCATGCCTCACCTGCACTGGACGTGAGAGCACGTCGATGCCGCACACCGATGCGCTGCCGCTGTCGGGAGTGGTCAGGGTGCAGAGCACTCGCGTCAGCGTCGATTTGCCGGCTCCGTTGGGCCCGAGCACGCCGAAGATCGAACCCACCGGCACCGACAGGCTGACGCCGTCCAGGGCCGTCACCGCTGGCGGGTAGGTCTTCCGCAGCTCGGCCGCCTCGATCGCAGCCTCCATTGGCACTTCTCCGTTCGTCGTCATCTAAAATCTCTCGTACATCAAATAGTTTGATCATCAAACGTCTTGATTGTCAAGTCATAAGCAGCAGATATTCGCCGAACTACTCGCCGAGGTACGGCGCTCGCAGAGCGCGACGGCCAGGTTCGACCGTGCCGTCGGCGACGCCGTCGGGCTGAACCTCACGGACATGGGATGCCTGGACTTCCTTGGCCAGCAGGGACCGGTGACCGCCGGTCGACTCGCCGAGCTTACGGGCCTGTCCTCGGGTGCAATGACCACGGCGCTCGACCGCCTCGAGCGCGCCGGCTACGCACGTCGGGTCCGCGACGCGAGCGACCGTCGGCGCGTGCTGGTCGAGACGACTGACAAGGTAGCTGAGCTCGACTCGTTCTATACCGAGCACGCCTCCCTCGGAGACCGGCTCTACGACGAGTATACGACCGAGCAGCTGGAGCTGTTGCTGGAGTTCGTCAGACGAGGCCGGGAGCTCGACGAGCGCCGCGCCGCCGAGGTGGAGCGCGACACCCGCGTCGGCGACGTTCGCGAGAGCTAGCCGCGCGAGCGCAGAATCTCCGCCGCGGCGCTGGCCGGATCCAGCTCGCGAGCGACGACTCGCTCCAGCAGCTCGCCGAACCGCCGGTCGTCGGCGAGCTGCTCAGCCAGCTCGCGGCGAACCCGGGAGGTCGCGATCGCCAGCACCTCGTTGCGCAGGTGCCGCCGCCGTCGTTCGGCCAGCGTCCCGTCGGCCTCGATGTGAGCGCGGTGCTCAGCGAGCGCCTCGAGCAGCTCCTCGACCCCCTCTCCGCGCTGGGCTTCAGTACGAACGACCGGGATCTGCCAGCCGTAGCTGGGAGCGAGTGCAAGCACGCCCCGGATCTCGCGCACCATCGTCGCGGCGAGCGGGTGATCGGCCTTGTTGATGACGATCACGTCCGGGATCTCCATCACGCCGGCTTTCAACGCCTGGACCGAATCACCGGAGCCGGGCATCAGTACCAGCACGACCGTATCCGCGTGGTCGACGATGTCGACTTCGGCCTGTCCGACGCCGACGGTCTCGACCAGCACCAGATCGCGGCCCGAGGCGTCCATCAGCAGCGCCGCCTGGAGCGTCGACTCGCTGAGGCCGCCGAGGACGCCGCGGCTGGCCATCGAGCGAATGAACACGCCGGGGTCCAGGAAGTGATCGCTCAACCGAATCCGATCGCCGAGCAGGGCACCGCTTGTGAAGGGCGAGGATGGATCGACCGAGAGCACCGCCACGGTCCGGCCGCGCTCACGTTCGCACTTGGTGATCGCCGCCAACAGCGTCGATTTGCCGGCCCCCGGCGGACCGGTGAACCCGATGATCGCGGCGCGGCCGCTGTGGGGATACGTCTCTCGGACGACCGCCCACCCGACGGGGTCGTTGTTCTCGACCAGCGTGATCGCTCGGGCAAGCGCACGCCGATCGCCGTCGAGCAGACGCTTGGCGAGGGACTCCGCGCGATCGGCCGTCGCCTCGCTCATCGCTGGGCATGATGCACGATTCCGCCGGCGTCCTGACGTTGGCGATTAAGATTGCGCGGTGGCGCCGCGCACCGCAGCCCAACCCTCGGCAAGGCGGGCGCCCGCACTCACGCTTCCCCCCGCTGACCTGCGGCTGCCGCCAGCTCCGCTGCGCGGCGGGCCGCTGACGTTCCTGCGCTTCGCCTGGACGCACCACATGTTCCGCTGGGCGTATGTGCGGCTGATCGCGCGTTGGCTGTGGTTGAAGCTGCGCTGGCGAGGACGGCTCCAGACCGATGGCCTGTGCTTCGTGCTGCCCAGGGTTCACTTCGAGATCGGACGCGATGCCACCGTCATCCTCGGGCGCTGGTCTTGGATCGGCCATGGCACCAAGATCCGCGTCCATGAGGGCACCGTGTCGATCGGAGCCAAGTCGGTGCTCGGGCAGGAGTGCACGATCTCCTGCTACCAACACGTCTCGATCGGTCGCGAATGCATCATCGCCGACCGCACGATGATGATCGACTTCGATCATTGCACCGACGAGGTCGAACGCCCCATCCGGGAGCAGGGCATCTGCAAGCGCGACGTCAGGATCGGCCACAACGTCTGGATCGGCTACGGGGTCTGCATCCTGCGCGGCGTCACCATCGGAGACAACGTCGTGATCGGCGCGACCGCGGTGGTCACCAGAAACGTGCCCGATGACGCGGTCGTCGGCGGGATCCCGGCCAGGGTCATTCGCATGCGCAAGCACCCGCAGAGTTTTCGCTGGGCTTAGGCGCCAGCGTCGCGGCTCCGACAGCCTGCTAGGGGATCTCGACGTCCGGTGGCAATTCGACCGGGTAGCACTCGGCGAAGTCAGCGGACCGGCCAACCTCGGCCCATGCCGTCGCCTCATCGATCTGGCTCTTCGAGTAGGTGAGGGCCATCTCGACGGCGTTGACGCCGAGCAGTAGATGGGTCGGCGGATGTTCGCGGTCGACGGCCGCGACGACGATCTCAGCCCCGCGCTTTGGATCCCCCGCCGCAGCGCTCGAGCTGCCTCGAACCAGGCTGTGCATGGCTCCGACCGTCTGTTGGTAATCGGGCACGATCTCGTGGACCGTCATTGAGGTGCCGGCCCAGTCGGTCGCGAAGCCGCTCGGCTCGACGACGATCACGCGGATTCCGAAGGGCGCGGTCTCGACTGCGAGCACCCGGCTGAAGCCGTCGACCGCGAACTTGGCCGCCTGGTAGCTGGCGATTCCGGGCGAGCCACCGACACGCCCACCGATCGACGAGAACTGGACGATCGTTCCGCCACCCTGGCTACGCAGTTGCGAAATCGCCGCTTTCGAGACGTTGTAGACACCCCAGAAGTTGGTCTCGAACTGGGCGCGAAAGTCGGCTTCGTCGCCCGTCTCGATCGGGGCGACGTTCGCGTACCCCGCGTTGTTGACGACGACGTCGAGACGACCAAACCGCTCTACGCCGGCGTCGATCGCCGCGGTGACCGCCGCCGCATCGGCGACATCCAGCGCAACGGCGGCAAGTGCGTCCGGGTGTGCCTCGACCATCTCCGTCAGCTGCTCGGGCTGACGCGCGGTCGCGATGACCTCGTGTCCGGCGGCGAGCGCCGACTCCACCAGCGCGCGTCCGAACCCGCGCGACGAACCCGTGATGAACCAAACTGACATGGCATTAGTAAAACACAGTTGTGATAATTACGCAACAGTACTCCGTTAGATTTGCCTGTTCCTATCGTCCCACGCATGCCTTCGACCCACTTTCAACGTGCGCGCTCCGCTGCAGCGAAACGCGAGCGCGAACAGGCGATCCTGACCGCGGCCGTCTCGCTTGCGTCCGTTCGCGGAATTCGCAACGTGACCCTGACCGACATCGCGGGCGAGGTCGGCCTGCACAAGTCGGCGATGCTGCGCTACTTCGAAACCCGCGAGCAGATCTTTCTGACCCTGACCGCCCTCGGCTGGCGGGATTGGTCCGCGAGCCTCCGCTCAAGACTCGCGCGCTTGACTTGCGAGACGGCCTCTGCCGAGATCGCCGGCGCGTTTGCGGGCTCGCTGGTTGCCAGACCGATCTTCTGCGATCTGCTCGCCCAGGCGCCGCTGAACCTCGAGCGCAACGTATCGCTGGAGTCCGTTCGCAGGTTCAAGCTCGTGACGCTCGAAGAGGTGGGGCTGATCTGCGCCGAGCTACGGCGCCTGCGGCCCCGGTTGGACGAAGAGAGAGCGGTCGATGCCATCGCCGCCGCCACCGGGCTTGCGGGCGTGCTCTGGCAGATGGCAACTCCAGGTCCGGAGGTCGCTCAGCTATACCGGGACGACCCGCGGCTGAGTCACGCGATCGTCGACGTAGAATCCCGTCTCGCCCGAATCCTGACCGCGCTGCTCGACGCGCCTCGCAGCTGACGGCGGATGGCAAGTCGCTGAGGCTGCGCCACCGGTAGCACCGCCGAGCAGTCTCGAGAGGCCTCCGTCAGGCGCTGTGGCGCGGAGGAAAACCTTTCAACGGTCGTCAGCGGCGAGGCGGGTGTGTGGGATTTTGGTCGCTGACCGTGGAAAAGTGCGCAACCCTCTGAACGGGGATCCGCGCGTGCGGGGTTTTCGTCGGCCAGGCGGCGCGGGCGCCGGGCTCCTCGACGCGCTCAGGGTCAGGACGGCGGCGGACGCTCAGCGACAGATCGCCAGGAAATCGAGCGCGCGCTCGAGCGAGTCCGCCCGCAGAACGAAATCGCTGGTTGCGATCGCGGGCGTGAAACGGTCGTAGAAGGGCATGGTGATCCGCAAAGCCTCGTGGATCCGGTCCCAACCGAGCGACAGCGCCAGCGCGTGCGCCCGAAGCTTGCGGGCGTGATGGACGCCGAGCAGGTCGACCGACCGGAACGCCGCCTCGCAGACTCGCCGGAACTCCGTGGCGGTGTACTCCTTCAGGTGCCAGGGATTGTCCGACTTCTCGGCGCCAGGCCGGGCCAGGGTCAGCAGGTTCGGGGTCGAGACGTAGGCGACGCCGCCTGGGGTCAGCAGCGTTCGCATGTGCTGGAGCACCACCACGGGATCGACGACGTGCTCGATCGTCTGCAGGAATACAACGGCGTCGAACGTCCCTGGCTCTCCGTGGCTCTCGACGAGCCCGCGCTCGAACGTCAGCCCGGGTGCCGTGTAGCGCAGCCGTGCGTGTTCGTAGGCCTCCGGATTGGCATCGATGCCGACGACCGCAGCCGCGCGTTTCGCCAGCACCGCCGGCCCGTAGCCCTCGCCGCAGCCCATGTCGAGGACGCGCATCCCGCCGACTCGCGCGGCAATCCACTCATAGACGACCAGGTGCCGCTGGTACCAGTAGTTCTCTGCCGGGACGTCGGGAAGCGTGCGCTCGCCGGTCAGGGACAGCGGCGGCACGCCGGGAGGCTGGTCCTTCTGAACGTACAGCGCGTCGGCCGTCACAACGGGCACACGGTAACGTCACCGCGAGATGCAGGCCGCCGTCGTTCGATCCGCCAAAGAGATCCGCGACGTCAACGCGCGCTACCACGACATCACGGCCGCCGGCTACGACGCCAAGTGGGGGATCGATTTCGGCGAGGTCGGCCAGCGCCAGGTCCTCGGCAAGCTCCGCAAGGTGATGGATCCGACGGTCGCGGCCACGGGCTTCGGGGAGGCCCTGGAGATCGGCGCCGGTACTGGCTACTTCGGCCTCAACCTGCTGCAGGCGGGTGTGACCGGCGAGCTCACCTGCGCCGACATCTCGCCCGGGATGCTCGCGACGCTGGCAGACAACGCCGCGCGCCTTGGGGTCGATGTCGGCACGGCGGTCGCCGACGCTGAGATGCTCCCGTTCGAGGATCAGAGCTTCGACCTGGTCTTCGGTCACGCGGTTCTGCATCACCTGCCTCATCTCGATCGGGCGTTCGCGGAGATCCATCGCGTGCTGCGCCGTGGCGGCCGGATCGTGTTCGCTGGTGAGCCCTCGCGGTTCGGCGACCGTCTCGCCCGCTGGCCGAAGCGGGCCGCCGTGATCGCGGCGCCTGCGTGGCGCGCGCTGGTCGGCGCCGCGCCCGCGCCGGCCAATGGCGCGGCCCACGAGGATTTGACCGAGAGCGAGTTGGAGTCGGTCGTCGACATCCACACGTTCGCGCCGCGGGATCTGACCCGGCTGGCGGGCGCGGCAGGGTTCGTCGATGTCGAAATCAACGGGGAGGAGCTGACCGCAAACTGGTTTGGCTGGTTCAACCGCGGTCTCGAGGCGAGCGCCCGGGCACAGGACATTCCGACGCGTTGGCGCAATTACGCGTTTCACGGCTATCTGGCACTGCAGCGGCTCGATGCCGCCGTGCTCGAGCCACGGCTGCCGGCCAGCGTCTTCTACAACCTGCTCTTGACCGGCCGGCGACAGTGAGCCTGGGATCCGAACACGCCCACGGCTTTCCCCTGTTTCCGCTCGAGCTGGTCGTGCTCCCGACCGAGATGGTGCCGCTGCACATCTTCGAGGAGCGCTTCAAGACGATGGTCGGCGAGTGCCTGGCCCGAGATCAAGAGTTCGGGGTCGTCTGGCTGTCCGACAACGGCCTCCGTCACGTCGGCTGCGCCTGCCGGATCGAGCGCGTGCTCGACCGCGACGACGAAGGTCGGATGAACCTGCTGACCCGGGGGACCCGTCCATTCCGCATGATCGAGCGCCAGGAACATCTCCCCTATCCGGCGGGTGTGATCGAGTTCCTCGTCGATCGCGGTGAGCGGGTGCAGGCGCGGTTGCGCGCCGACGCGCACGACGCGTACGGCGAGCTGGTTCGTCGGGCGACCGATCGCGAGCCCCAGGCCGAGGAGTTGCGGGTGATGAGCGCGTATGAGATGGCGGCCACGGTCGATTTCGGCCTGGCCGCGAAGCAGGGGCTGTTGGACCTGCGCTCGGAGAACGCCCGCCTGCGGCTGGTGACGCGGCTCTTCCGCGCCGCGATCACTCGCCTGGACTTCGTTGACCGGGCCCAGGCCCGGGCGAAGTCCAACGGCAAGGTTCGCTTCGGCTGAGCGGTCGCGGTTGGACGAACGCGAGCGGTGCGGTCGCTCTCTTCAGGCGACGTCCTCGTCGCTGACGACGATCGCGGCGCCCCCGCGCCGCGGATCGCCACCGCCCCAGAAGCTCCCAGCCTGGTCGCGCTGAACGGCCTGGACGCCGCCGAAGAACAGGTTGAGCTCGCCGAAACCGGCGTGGGCGGACCGACCGATGTCGACGGAATCGAGGGCCACGCCCGGCTCGGTGAAGAGGACGCCGTCCTCAAAGTGCACCCGGGGCGCCGTCACAGCCTCCCCGGCGTCAAGCTCGTCGTCGACGACCCGCAGGATCGTCTGCAGGATCGCCGAGCGGATCCGGTTTGAGCCGGCGCTGCCAAGCACGAGCTCGACAAGGCCGGCTCGGCGGACGACGGTCGGCGCCATCATGCTCGGCAGCCTGCGGCCTGGGGGATAGCGGTGAAATCCGAGCGGGTTCAGGTCCTGCTCGCCGAGCATGTTGTTGAGGTGGATACCGGTGCCGGGGACGACGACTCCCGAGCTCGACCCGTTGCTGCAGGTGACCGAGCACGCCAGCCCATCGCGGTCGAGCGCCGCGACATGGGTGGTGCTGCCGAGGCGACCGGCGCCAGCCGATCCGCCACCGAGCTGTGTCTGCAGGAACGTCTCAGCGAACCCAGGTTCGTCGAGCCCGGCGAGGAACTCGGTCGTGCGCGCCGCCTGCGTGCGTCGCATCACCTCGATCACCGCGCTTAACGGCGCCGGTCCGGGTTCCGCTGCCAGCAGGCCGAGCGCCCTGGCAATCAGGATTCCGCCCGCCGATGGCGGCGGGTTGGTGAGGATCTCGCGTCCACGGAACTGCACCCGGACCGGATCGCGGTCGATCACTCGGTATGCGGCGAGGTCATCGAGCGTCAGCAGGCCACCGCGCGCGGCCAGCCAGTCGGCGATCGCAGCCGCCTGCGCGCCGGTGTAAAACGGAGCCGCGCCGTGGCCGCCGAGCAACTCCAAGGCGTCGGCGAGCTCGGGTTGGCGTAGGACGTCGCCGGCTCGCAGCAGTTCGCCCCGTGGCGCGAACAGCGCGGGCGCACTCGGGCGTCGAGGTGACGAGTTGGCCGAGGATCTCGACGATCCGAGCCTGGGGTCCATTGAGGCGTATCCCATCACGAGCGAGCCTGGCCGCGGGTGCGGTCAGCTCCGACAGCGGCAGCCGTCCGAACCGCTCGCTGGCGGCCGCGACGCCGGCGGGGACTCCGTAGGTGCCGACCGAGGCGGGTCCGATGTTGAACACCTGGACCGCGTCCCCGAATGAGATCTCCACGGGTACGAGCTCCGCCACGGCTCTGGCCTGAAGCCCGCGCCCCGGCATCTCGACGAAGAAATCGAGCAGGACGGGCTCTGCGGTCACCGGAACCACGAGCATGTATCCACCTGCGCCGAGCCCCGTCAGCAGCGGCTCGCAGCAAAAGGCCGTCAGCATCGCTGCGATCGCCGCGTCGACGGCGTTGCCGCCGGATCGCAGGGCGTCGGCGCCAGCGCGAGCGCTCAGCTGATGACCGGCGGCGATGACGCCGATCTCAGCCACGGCCGGACTCCGGTCCGCGCGCGCGAATCAGCTCAGGCCCTATCGAGATAGGGGGTCAGCGCCGCGGAATGAACTCGGGCACTTCGACGTCCATGAACCGAGCCGGTCGATTCCGATCGCGGTCTCGATCTCGGTCCCAATCTCTCGCCCGAGTGACCCGTGGCTCGCCGGCCGGCTCGCGCCACGTCTGCTCGCCCCCGCTCCGTTGGTCAGGTCCACCGCGCCGCTCCCGCTCACCCCGCTGGTCCCGCTCACCGCGGTGGTCCCCGACCCGCCAGCGATCCTCTCGCGGGCGTCTCTCCACCCCGGGGCGCTCGTCCATTCGCGGCCTCGGACCGCGACCCCCGAACCCGGTCGCGACGACGGTGACCCAGACCTGGTCGTCCTCGATCTTCTCGTCGACCATCGCGCCGAAGATGATGTTGGCGTCGGGGTGGGCTGCCTCGGCGACCGCCTTGGCCGCCTCGTTGACCTCCCACAGCGAGATGTCGGAGCCACCGGTGATCGAAAGCAGGATCGAGCGCGCACCCTCCATGCTCGTCTCGAGCAACGGCGAGGAGACGGCCGCCTCGGCGGCGTCGATCGCGCGACGCTCGCCTGTGCCCATGCCGATCCCGAGCAACGCGTTGCCGGCGTTGGACATGATCGTGCGGACGTCGGCGAAGTCGAGGTTGATCAGCCCCGGCAGCGTCACCAGGTCGGAGATGCCCTGGACGCCCTGGCGCAGCACGTCGTCGGCGACCCGGAACGCCTCGACCATCGTCGTGTTGCGGTCGAGCACCGTCAGCAGACGGTTGTTGGGGACGACGATCAGCGTGTCGACCGCGTCGGCGAGCGCGTCGATCCCGGCCTCGGCCTGACTCGCGCCGGCGCGTGCCCTCGAACTGGAATGGACGCGTGACGATGCCGACGGTCAGCGCCCCGAGCTCGCGGGCGATCTGAGCGACGACCGGCGCCGCACCGGTGCCGGTGCCGCCACCGGCACCGGCGGCGATGAACACCATGTCCGAGCCGCGCAGCAGCGCCTTGATCTGGTCGTACTCCGCATCGGGCGGCCTGCCGACCGAGCGTCCGGGTCGGCGCCGGAGCCGAGACCGCGGGTGATCGCGTCGCCGATGTGCAGGGTCTGTGGCGCGGCGGAGTTCTGCAGCGACTGCAGGTCGGTGTTGATCGCGATGAACTCGACGCCCTCGATCTCGGCCTCGATCATCCGGTTGACGGCGTTGACGCCGGCGCCACCGACGCCGACGACGCGGATCACCGGCTTGCCCAGCCGGCAGCTCGCGCCGCGAACGACTCCGAACGCGCGATCTGAAACGGCGTAGGACGTCCGTTCGCGCGCGCGGAGCCGAAGGCGGCCGGCACGGAGGCCGGCGGGTCCATCAGGCTCGCCGGGAATGTCGGCCGAGAAGGCCGAGCGCAGGCGCTCCTGCGGGCTCCGCGGACTCGGCTCGGACTCTGACGGTGCCGGGGGCTCGATCGGCAGCGACGCGCCAGCGAGGGATGGGGCGCCGTCGAGCGGTCGAACGCCTCCGCACGGTCGGGCGCCGGTCCCTCGAGCCGGGCGCCTCGTCGCCGTCCTCACCGTTCCCGCCAGGCGCCGTCTCCTCGGCGGTCTTGCGGAACAGCGCCGCCAGCGGCCCCTCACGCATGCTCGCGCGCTTAGCGTTTGGCATTCGAGAGGACCTCCTTCGCGAGCTGCCGGTAGGACTGCGCGGCCATCCCGTCGGGATCGTACTTGAGCACCGACATGCCCTTCACGGGCGCCTCCGCGAAGCGCACCGTCTTGCGGATCCGCGAGGCGAAGACCTGGTCGCCGAAGTTCTCCTCCAGCAGCTCGATCGCCTCCTTGGCGTGCAAGCGTGCGGGTGTCGACCATCGTCGGCAGGATGCCCTCGATCTCGACGTCCGGGTTGAGGTTCTCCCGGATCATCGCCAGCGTGTTCTGCAGCTGGATCAGCCCGCGCATCGACAGATACTCGCACTGGACGGGGACGATCACCTTGTCTGCCGCCGTCAGCGCGTTGATCGTCAGCAGCCCGAGGCTCGGCGGAGTGTCGATGAACAGTAGTCGTAGTCGTCCTCGACCTCGCTGAGCGCCTTCTCCAGCGACGCGCTCGCGGCCGATCATCGTCGACATCGCGATCTCGGCGCCGGCGAGGTCGATCGACGCGCAGGCGATGTCGACCTCGCGCTTGTGGATCACCTCGCGGATCGAGATGTGGTGCACGAGCACGTCGTACATCGACTTCTTGAGCGTGTCGGGGTCGATGCCCTGGGACATCGTCAGGTTGCCCTGCGGGTCCATGTCGCAGCACAGGACGCGGTGGCCCTCCTCGGCGAAGGCCACGGCGAGGTTGAGCGTCGTCGTGGTCTTGGCGACGCCGCCCTTCTGGTTGGCGAACGCGATCACCTTGGTTCACGGGAGCGTCCTCCGGAGCGAGATTCTGCTGAGGAACGCATTCGCGCCTGTATTCGCACGCTACCCGGGGATTCCTGCAACACGACGCCGCGGCGCTGCTAGTCCCAGCAGCTGTCGGGAGCACCTTTGTCGGGATGGAGCTCAAGCCGGGCGGGCGACTTTCCGAAAGAGGGTCTAACGTCTCCTGGGTCCGTGCCCCGAGCCCTGCTGCAGCATCGCCTGATCTTCGTCACCGGCAAGGGCGGCGTCGGCAAGATCGACCGTCGCCGGCGCGCTCGGGCTCGCCGCGGCGCGGCAGGGGCATGCGCACGATCGTCGCCGAGCTAACCGGCGAGGTGCCGTCTCGCGCGCGCCTACGGGTTCCGGGACAGTCGCGCCCTTTGAAGAGCTCGAGCTCGCCCCGGCGCTGTGCACGATCTCGATCGTCACCCGAGCAGGCGATGGAGGAGTACCTGCGCGTCAAGGCGCCGGCCGGCTCGGGCATCTGCTCGGTCAGAGCCGCCTGTTCCAGGCCTTCGCGATGGCGACGCCGGGGATGCGCGAGCTGCTCTACTCGGCAAGGCCTGGGAGCTGGCCCAGCCGCGCCGCCGCACCCAGGGCGCCGCGCCATACGACCTCGTGATCGTCGACGCTCCCGCGACCGGGCACGGCGTCGGGCATCCTGCGGACCCCGAGCACGTTCGCCGAGATCGCTCGGGTCGGGCCGATCGCCCACCAGGCTCACACGATCGCGGACACGATCGCCGACCGCGACTTCACCGGCGATCCTCGCCGTCTGCACGCCGGAGGAGATGCCGGTCAACGAGACGGTTTCGCTGCACGAGGCGCTGCTCCGCGAGCGGCCTTGACCTCGACGCGGTCGTCGTCAACGCGCGCTATCCGGACCGTTTCACGGACGAGGAGCTGCCGATCCTGACGGAGGCCCTGTCAAGTTACGCGACCCCGCCGGGCGGCCGCGTTGGCGACCGCCAGCCCGCCCAGTCACCCCTGGTGCGCGCAGCGATCGGAGCCGCGGTCTCCGAGCACACGCGCGCGGCCACTCAGGCAGAGCAGGAACAGCGTCTGCGCGACGCATTCCCGGGCCGCGTGCTGACGCTGCCGTTCGTGTTCGCGCCGCGCGATCGAGGTCGAGCAGCTGGAGTTGCTCGCCGCGATCCTCGATCGGGAGCTGGGTTGAACGTCGCCGAGCTGCTCGGCGGCCGGCGGGTCTGCGTTTGCGCCGGCTCCGGCGGCGTCGGCAAGACGAGACCGCCGCGGCGATCGCGCTGGGGATGGCCGCCGACGGCGCGAAGGTCGCGGTCGTCACGATCGACCCGGCGCAGCGGCTGGCGACCGCGCTCGGGCTCGAGCAGCTCGCCAACGAGCCACGGCCGGTCGAGCTGCCTGGCCGCGGCCGGTGTCGAGCTGCAGGGCGAGCTGTGGGCGATGATGCTCGACCCCAAGCGGACCTTCGACGAGCTGATCGACCGCTTGGCGCCGATCCGGAGCGGGCCGAGGAGATCAAGGCACAACCGGGTCTACCGCGAGCTGTCGAGCGCGGTTTCGGGCTCGCAGGAGTTCACCGCGATCGCCGAAGCTCTACGAGCTAGCCCACGAGGGCGAGTTCGACCTGCTGGTGCTCGACACGCCGCCCTCGCGCAACGCGCTCGATTTCCTCGACGCCCCGCGCCGGCTGACCGCGTTCCTGGAGGGACGGATGCTGAAGGTCCTGCTCCGACCGACCGGGCTCGGGATGCGGGTGTTGGGCGTCGGCACCGCGCCGCTGCTGTCGGCGCTGCGGCGCGTCACCGGCGTCGACCCGATCTCCGACCTGACCGGCTTCTTCGCGCTGCTGGGCGACATGACGGAGAGCTTCCACGCTCGCGCTCAGCACGTCGAGGAGCTGCTGCGCTCGCCCCGGACGGCGTTCGTGCTCGTCACCTCGGCCCAGAGCGAGCCGGTCGACGAGGCGATCTGGTTTCGCCGGACGCTGAGGGAGGGTGGCCTCCCGTTCGCCGGCTTCGTCGTCAACCGCTTCCATCACGACCTGCGCTGCGCAGGGAGCGTCGACGGACTCGACGGCGAGCTGTCCGCGACGCTCGGTCGCGGGCTCGCCGACCGGGTGCTCGCCAACCTGAACGACTACCACCTACTGGCCGAGCGAGACGCCACGAACGTCGCCAGGCTCCGGAACGAGCTCGATGCCGACGAGCCCCTGCTGCTGATCCCGCAGTTCGACGAGGATGTCCACGACGTTCCAGGGCTACTGCGGATGCGTGAATTCCTGTTCGCCTCAGACGAGGACCGCGCCCAGCTGATCAGTGACGCGATGTCCTGACCTTTGCTCGCGTCCCGAGCAGGCTATGGCCGGCGTTGTACGCAAACGGCCTCGCCTCGCCAGCTGCCAAACCGCAGCAAGACTTCCTGCCAGCGCTCGGCCTGGACCACAACACCGTCCGCACGCAGCGTCCCGCGGTCGCCCTGCAGCAATTCCCACACCGCCAGCTCAGCGACTGCCAGCCGCTCACTGACACGGCGGTCCCCCATCAGGTCGTCCGCCAGCACGACGACCTCAGCGAGCCTGACCGGACCCGCCTCGAGGCTGGTCGCGAGGCGCTCCTGCAGCCGATCGAGCGCAGGGTGACGCGCCACCCGTTCCCGCGCCCGGCTCAGAATCCGCTCGGTGACGTCCGTGCCACTGCGCTGGACGTTGCCCCAGCCCCTGCCCATGCCGATCTGCTCGACGGGCAACTCGGGTCCCTCATAGATCGTCACCGTCGTCTTGCGCGGTAACCACTCGCGGTCGTTGTAGACCAGCTCGCGACCGTTCACCAGCGGCGCCAGGAAGCGGCCGGTCAGCTCCTCGGCCGTGAGATTGAACGCGCGCGCCATATACGGGCGCATCCGCAGCTGCAGGTGATAGACGTCGCCGATCCGCCGGAGAATATTGTCCGGCTCGTCGGTTAGGCGATGGACTCCGCGGCAGCTTCGGCGAGCAGCTCGTCGGCCATCCCGCGAACGTCGGCGTCGAGGTGTCCGCAGAGGACGTCTCGGAGGATCGCCCGAAGGTGCTCGGCGAGCTCGTCGACGAGTGCGCCAACGCCCGGCGACGCGGCGGCCAGGCCCGCGATCACCGCCCGCTCGAGCGAGACCGCCTGGGCGGTGCGCTCGGCCAGCTGGCCCCGCCCGTCGGGCGGGGCGCAGATCACGGCGAGCCGCTGGGCAAGCCTTCCACTGGCCGGCCCTTCGGGCTCGAGCAGCGCCCGCAGCGCCAGCAGGTAATCGCTGAGCGCCTCGAACGGCGCCAACCGCTCACATCCCATCTCAAAGCGGGCAAGCGCCCACGCCAGCTCGCCGGCACCGGAGCCATCGGGAAGCGGTTGCTCGGCCGCGTTGCGCGCAGCCGCGAACGTGGCCGGGACGCGGCGCGCGACGAGGCTGGTGAAAGCACGGAGCTCGTCCTCTTGATCGCGCTCGATCCGCGTGATCAGGCGCGGGCGGCCGCTCTGACCAAGCGCGACCTGCGTCCACGCGCCCCCGTCGACCCGCGCGTAGCAGCTCGGGCCGATCGAGTAGCCGCCGGGCTCAAACAGGCGCAGGGCGGTCAGCACGCGGCGAAACCTCGACCGTGCGTTCGAGACCGGCGGCTGCTGTGGCCATTCGTGGGCACTTCTGAGGACGATCAGCAGCGCCGGCGCCGCCCTCGAGGATTCGAGCTCAGCGCCCAGCTCCGGCGGCGCCCCGACGATCGCATCGGGACGGATCAACAGCAGGCCGCCACCGAGGTTGAGCTCGGTGACGTCGCGATCGAGATCGAGCCCGCGCAGTGGCGCGATCACCTCAGTGACGCACCGACCCCGATATAGCGCACGCTCCAGCTCACCGTAGGCGACTTCGAAGCGCTCGGGGTCGAGGTCGAAGCTGCTGCGCTCATCGAACACCCTGGCCACGAAGGACCGCAGCGCCGCGTCGGCCCGCTGCCGTGCGTCCTCGGGAACAACCGACTCGCCCCGCGCGCGCAGATAGAGATCGGTGGAACCCGCATTCTCCAGTCCGCCTACCGCCGGTGCGTAGCTCGCGAGCCCGGCGAGCAAACCCAGCCGGGCGCGAATGAAGTCGCCAGTCAGTGCGCGATAGCAGTACAACGGAACGCCGCCTCGGCCCGACCCACCACTCTCGATCACCTCGAACGGAACCTGATCGCCTCCGTCGGCAACCTGCGTCAGCTCGGCGCCAACGTCGGATGTGAATTGGTGCAGCAGGCTGTGGAGCGTCGGGTTTCTCACCTGGCGCGCTTTCGGCGTCGCGCCGCCCAGTCCTCTTCGCGCAAGCGCGCGACCGGGATGCGACTCCGGTCAGCTCGTCGGCGGCGATCGCGACCGTGATCGCGGTCGCGGCCGTCTGTCAGGCGATCGCTGCGGCGGCGCGGGCGGTCTCTGCGACTGGGTCGACGAGCGCAGCGTCGGCCGCGAGCGAGTTCGTCCGAGGACTGAGCCGGGTCATCGGCACAGCCGCGGGCAAGCCAGGCCAGCCCGTAGGCCCGCATGTCCTCAATCAGGGGCACCAGGGCGCGACCCTTCTCGGTCAGTGCGTACTCGACGCGCGGTGGCACCTCAGGGAAGGTCTGGCGCTCGAGGATTCCCTCCTCCTCGAGCGCCCGCAGACGCAGCGACAACGTTCGGGGGCTGATCCCCTCGAGCGAGCGCTCAAGCTCGCAGAACCGCGACCGGCCCTCGGCCAGGTCCCTGACGAGCAGCAGGGTCCACTTGCCGCACACTATTTCGGCCGTACGGCAGACCGGACACGTCTCGCTGCTTGCCATCTCGGGAGTCGAGTTTAGCGCGACACTTCACCAACTGAAGTGCCCACCGGACCGGCTAGAGCTCTTAGGCGACGTCGCGAAGCTTCTGCGCCTCGGCTAGCGACTGCAACTTCTTCAGCGACTGGTTCTCGATCTGCCGGATCCGCTCGCGCGTGACGTTGAACGTCCGACCGACCTCGTCGAGCGTGCGTGGATGCTCGCCGCCGAGGCCGTAGCGCAGCTCGAGCACGCGCCGCTCGCGATAGCTCAGATTCTCGAGCGCCTCGCGCAACGCCTCCTTGGTGAGGATCTCGGCTGCCCGCTCGTACGGGGACTCGGCGCGCTCGTCGGCGATGAACTGGCCGAACTCGGACTCCTCCTCGTCGCCAACCGGCTTCTCGAGCGACACCGGCGCCTGCGCCGAGCGCTTGATCGACTCGACCTCCTCGGGCTCGATCCCGGTGACCTCCGCGATCTCCTCGGCGGTCGGCTCGCGACCGAGCTCGGTCACGAGCTTGCGCTCGGCGCGCCCGATCTTGTTGAGCTTCTCGACGACGTGCACTGGGATGCGGATCGTGCGGGCCTTGTCCGCCAACGCGCGCGCGATCGCCTGGCGGATCCACCAGGTGGCGTACGTCGAGAACTTGAAGCCCTTGCGGTAGTCGAACTTCTCCGCCGCGCGGACGAGCCCGAGCGTGCCTTCCTGAATCAGGTCCAGGAAGGGCAGGCCCTGGTTGCGATAGTTCTTGGCGATCGAGACGACCAACCGTAGGTTCGACTCGACCATCTTCTGCTTGGCGTCGAGGTCCCCGCGTTCGATCCGCTTGGCGAGATCTACCTCTTCCTGCGCCGTGAGCAGCCGAACCTTGCCGATGTCCTTCAGAAACAGCTGAAGGGAGTCGGTGGTCATGTCCGGCTTCAGGTCAAGCGCCGTCTTGGACTTGCGCCGGCCGCGCTTGTCGGGAGCTCGCTCCACCTCGGCCGCCGTCTCGGCCGGATCGGCCTCCTCGACCAGTTCGATCTCGGCTCGTTCGAGGTAGCCGTGCAGCTCCTCGACATCGGTCTCGTCGAGGTCAAGCTCGGCGATCGCGCCGTTGATCTCGGCGAACGTGAGGACGCCGAGCTGCTGGCCGCGATTGACCAGGGTCTTGACCTCTTCAAGTTCCTGCAGTTCTGCTACTGACATCTGGTTCCGTTTCCGTCGTATGGCCAGCGTACCGATCAGCTCAGACCGCCCTGCCTCATGGCCGGACGTGCGGTCCAAAGCGCAAAACACCTACTCAAGCAGATTCCGGCGCAATGGTACGCGGCGTTAAAACACCGGTCAAGGCGGAGACGCCCAGGGCTCGCGAATCTGACAATTAGTACATCCGAGCGGCGAAAGCGTTTCATCTATTTCAAATTGAGGCAGAGTTGGCGGCCCCGGGCCGGCTGCGAGTCCGCGCCTGCGCCGTGAAGTTGGTATAGATACCGCCCACTTATATAGCCGAACGGCCGC
Organism: uncultured Solirubrobacterales bacterium; assembly: GCA_963805095.1. Lineage (GTDB taxonomy): Bacteria > Actinomycetota > Thermoleophilia > Solirubrobacterales > Solirubrobacteraceae > Palsa-465. Next base: position 175,365 of record CAWDSW010000001.1, on the reverse strand, counting down.
CCGTCCGCGGGCGACCGGCGGGGGACCCACTTGCGACGCCGCGTAAGGCGTTCGCTGGGGCGAATCGGACCAACCTTGGTCTGTAGCGCACAGCGCGAGCCCGTCAGCTCACCTCGTAGGCACCAGCCAGAGCCTCGTCGGCCAGCCGGCGCGGACGCCACCAGTGACCGACGACTCCAATCGCCACCAGCTCCGATCGCTCGTAAGCGCGTGCTTGGCGCTGGCGATTCTCACCGCCGGGCTGCTCGGCCCGGTAGCACCGAGTCCGGCGTCGGCACGCGTGTCCCCGACCAGCGGCGGTGCCGGCATCACCGGCGTCCTGACACGGGGCGCGCCTGGCGCGACCTCGGTCCTGCAGGTCAGTGGGCTCCGCTCGGTCAGCGGCGGGGGGATCACTCTGGATTCGCCGCCCACGGCCCTCCTGAAGGGCACCGTGAGCTTCACCGGGACCGTCTCGGAGGCGAAGGAAGGCGAGACCATCGCGATCCAACGGCACGGCTCGCTGCCGGGGGAATGGGTCCAGGCTGCGTCGGCGACGGTCGGCGCCGGAGGAGCGTTCGCCGCGAGCTGGCGTGTGAGCAAGAGCGGCTCGCTCTCGGTCCGGGCGGTGCTGGACTCTGCCGCGACCAACATGGCCACCGCCCGCGCCGCCGCGCTGGCGCCCCGTCGCACAGCTGCCCAGGCCCTGACATTCGCGGCAACCCCCGCCCTCACGCTGACCGTCTACCGCGGGGCGGTCGCCACGATCTTCGGCCCCGGGCTCTTCGGGCGCCGGACAGCGTGCGGCGAGCGACTCACCCGCGCAACCATCGGCGTCGCGAGCCGAACCCTGCCGTGCGGCTCGATGGTCGCGATCTATTACAAGGGGCGCCAGCTCGTCGTACCGGTGATCGACCGCGGGCCCTACGCCAGACATGTCGGCTGGGATCTGACCTCGGCCACTGCTACGGCGCTCGGGATGACAGAGACGGCACGGATCGGAGCGCTCTCGCCGCCGCCGGCGGCTTGACGCAACCCTCACGGAGAGCCTGACGCCATCCTCCGATCTGCAGCCGGAACGGTGAGCGTCGGGCACAATCGGTCAGTGTCGCGATTCGGGCTCGCCGGAACAGTCGGCGCGTTACTCGCATGGTTGGGAGCCAGGCGCGCGGGCCGTCGGCGACGTCCGGGCCAGACGGTGATCATCTCTCCCCGGCGCTCGACCGTGATTGCCGCCGACGGTGCGGTGCGCTCGACCCAGGCGGCCAGATTGACGTTGTCCCGGCGGGACATGGAGCGGCTGTGGAAGCCCGCCAGCCTCGAGAACCTCGGGCGGACATATTGGCGATTCCTGTCCCGGGTCACCCTGCGGCTGATCAGGGTCGTCTACGGGCAGGACGAGCGCTCGGTCGTCCTGATCGGCCGGCCGCTGACGCTGCTCAGGTTCGAAGCTCCCGACTACCTGCTCGAGCCCGGCCACGGGAGGATCAGCTGGCGCATTCGCGACGGCCTGTTGGTCGCCCGGGGCGGTCGGGGCTCTGGTTGGCTGTCGCTGGACGTCACCTGTGAGGATGCCGCGGGCGAGCCATCCAACGGCGCGAAGGGCAACAAAGCGTCAGACCAGGTCAGCATCGGGATCGAGGTCGAGGTAGCGAACTTCTACCCCGCGATCGCCGCCGGACTCAGCACCGCCGTCTATGAGGCGACACAGGCTTTTGTCCACGTGCTGGTCACGCACGCGTTCCTGCGGTCGCTGGCGACATTGGAGCTGGCAAAGTCGCAGATAGGCCGGTTCAGCTCAGACTCTCCGGGCGACGCGGCGCGCGCAACGGCTCCGCAGCGTCAGCCGTAGCGTTCGCCGACGAGGCCTCGGAGCTTGGCGCGATCGTGTCGCGCGGTCACCTGACGCACTGTCCCGGACCGAGCCCGCATCACCAGCGACGCGGTCGTCGCGGCGCCGCCGTGGTAGCGAACACCCTCCAGCACGTCGCCGTCAGTGACCCCGGTTGCCGAGAAAAGACGTCCTGCCCCTTGACCAGATCCCCGACTCCCAGCACTCGCTGAAGGTCGTAGCCGGCGTCGATCGCCCGCGTGCGCTCGTCCTCGTCGCGAGGCCATAGGCGGCCAAGCAGCTCGCCGCCGAGGCATTTGATCGCGGCCGCCGAGATCACTCCCTCGGGAGTTCCGCCGATGCCCCACAACAGGTCGACCGCGGTGTTCTCGGAGACCGCGAGCAACGATGCCGCCACGTCGCCGTCGGTGATCAGCCGCACACGAGCACCCGCCTCTCGCACCGCCCGCATCTGCTCCTCGTGGCGCGGTCGGTCGAGCATCACGACCATCACGTCGCGGATGTCGGTGCCCTTGCGACGGGCGACCAGCTCGAGCGTCTCGGGCAGTGGGCGCTCGAGATCGAGCAGATCGGCGATCTCAGGGCCGCCGGCGAGCTTCTCCATGTACACGCAAGGGCCCGGGTCGAACATCGAGCCGCGCTCGGCCAGCGCGATCACGGTGATCGCGTTCGGCATCCCCAACGCCGTCAGGCGAGTGCCCTCCAGCGGGTCGACGGCGATATCGACCAGCGGCGGGTGACCGTCACCGATCCGCTCGCCGTTGTAAAGCATCGGCGCTTCGTCCTTCTCGCCTTCGCCGATCACGACGACGCCGTCCATCGAGACGTTGTCGAGCACGTTTCGCATCGCGTCCACCGCGGCCTGGTCGGCTCCCTCCTTGTCGCCACGCCCGATCAGGCGCGCGGCCGCCAGCGCAGCCGCCTCGGTGACGCGGACCAGCTCGAGAGCCAGATTGCGATCCGGGCGCTGCGCAATTGTGGGAGGGCGCTCGGCTTCTGAATCCACGGCGGGCAGCCTATAAGTTCCTCGCGGATTGGGCCCTGCGGCTGGCCTGGCGAGCCTCGATGGCGGACCATCTAGAATCAAAGCGGATGGGCGTGATCGCCGATGCGCTCGTAGAGAGTCGAGAACGGACCCTGGCGCTCGTCGCACCGGTCAACGACGACCAGCTCGAGCGAGTCCACTCCTCGCTGATGAGCCCGTTGGTCTGGGACCTCGGCCATATCGCGGCGTTCGAGGATCTTTGGATCGTTCACCGCTACGGCGGCCGGCCGCTGCTGCGCGACGAGCTGATGGATGTCTACGACGCGTTCGAGACACCCCGCGCCCAGCGCGGGACGCTGCCGTACCTGCGCCCCGTAGAGGCGCGCGACTTTCTAGACGAGGTGCGCGAACGGTCGCTCGAGGTCCTCGCCGAGCGCGGCGAGGACCTCGTCGCAGAGCTGGTCATCCGCCATGAGCAGCAGCACTGCGAGACGATGCTGCAGACGCTCGCGCTGGCGCGCCTTCCGGGCTACACATTGAGCACCGCAGCGCCGGCCCCGATTCGAACGTCACCCGAGGTCAGCGGCCTTGAGATGGTCACGGTGCCGGCCGGCGAGGTCACGATCGGTGCTGGCGCGAATGGCTTCGCCTACGACAACGAGCGCCCCCAGCACACGGAGCTCGTTCCGGGCTTCCGGATCGGCCGCGCCCCGGTGTCCAACGCCGACTACCTGGAGTTCGTGATGCGGGGTGGCTACGACCACCGCAACTGGTGGTCCCAAGAGGGATGGGCCTGGAAGCAGCAGTACGACATCACCAAACCGGGGGCTGGACCGAGGCTCTGGACGGCGAGTGGAGCGTCGACGGTGTGCACCCACTCGACCCGGCGCAACCGGTCGTCCACGTGTCCTGGTTCGAGGCGGACGCCTTCGCGCGAGCCCACGACGCCCGGCTGCCGACCGAGGCGGAGTGGGAGAAGGCGGCGACCTGGAATCAGGAGCGCCACGAGGCGAGCGTGATGCCATGGGGCGATGAGGTGGCGGTTGCCGGCGCACGCGCCAACCTCGACCACATCGCCACCGGTCCACTGCCGGTCGACGTGCACGCCGCCGGCGCGTCGCCGTATGGCTGCCTGGGGATGATCGGCGACACCTGGGAGTGGACGTCCAGCGAATTCGCCGGATACCAGGGGTTTGTCGCGCACCCGTATCCCGAGTACTCCGAGGTGTTCTTCGGGAGCGGCTACCGCGTGCTTCGTGGCGGCTCCTGGGCCACCCGCTCGCGGGTGATCACGGCGTCCTTCCGCAACTGGGACTTCCCGCAGCGCCGCCAGATCTTCTCGGGGATCAGGATCGCGAGAGACCTGAGTTGAGGGCGATCCTCGACAGCGAACGGGTCAGGATCGATTCCTGGTTGACCGAGGACGAGGAGCGCTCGCTCGGCCGCGACGTCCTCGCCGGGCTCACGCGCCCGTTCAAGGAACTGCCGCCCAAGCACTTCTACGATGCCCGCGGCTCGGAGCTGTTCGAGCAGATCACCGAGCTCCCCGAGTACTACCCGACCCGCACTGAGCTCGAGATCCTGCGCGAACGCGCCGACGAGATCGTCGCGCTCACCGGCGCCGGCGAGCTCGTCGAGCTCGGATCGGGTGCGTCGGTCAAGGCGCGGATCCTCCTCGACGCGATGGAGGAGGCGGGAACCCTCCGCCGCTACGTCCCGCTCGACGTGTCCGAGACCGTCGTTCGCGAGGCCGCCGAGCAGCTCGTAAACGACTACGACACGCTGACGGTCCACGGGGTGATCGGCGACTTCGAGCGGCACCTCGGCGAGCTTCCAGCGGGAGGCGACGCGCCACGACTGGTGGCGCTGCTCGGTGGCACGATCGGCAACTTCATGCCGCAGGCGAGACGGACGCTGTTGGGCAAGATCGCGGCGCTCCTGCGTCGCGATGACGCGCTCTTGCTCGGGACCGATCTCGTCAAGGACCGCGCCGTGCTCGAGGCCGCCTATGACGATTCCCAGGGCGTCACCGCGGAGTTCAACCGCAACGTGCTGTACGTGATCAATCGCGAGCTCGGCGCCGACTTCGTGCCCGAGGATTTCGAGCACGTCGCGCGGTTCGACACCGAGAACGAGTGGATCGAGATGCGACTGCGGTCGACCCGGGACTGCGTCGTGACGATCCCGGCGCTGGACCTGTCGGTCACCTTCGAGGCCGGCGAGGAGATGCGCACGGAGATCAGCGCCAAGTTCACCCAGCGTCGGGTGCGGGGCGACCTGGCCTCGGCTGGTCTGGTGCTTGACGACTGGCTCACCGATCCCGACGGGATGTTCGCGCTGTCGCTGGCACGCCGGCCGCCTTAGCGACCACGCGCGAGGCCGGCGCTCTCGTAGAGAGGACCGCTAAAGCCCGAGCTCGCGGACTCCGTGTTCGTCCCAGCCCAGATGGTGGGCGAGCTCGTGGCGCAGCGTTCGGGTCACCTGTGCCCGGAGTCGGTCGGGGTCGCGCCCGAAGTCCCGCAGCAGCGTGTCGCGGAAGATCACGATTCGGTCGTGGAAGTAGTCGTTGACGACTGTGTCGCCCTGGTAGAGGCCGTAGGCACCGCGGCGGAACCTGCCGACCCGAGCCGACGCGCCGCCGTCGGAGACGACGATGGCGACGTGTTCGAGCGCACGATGGAACTCCAGCGGCAGGTCGTCGATCGCAGACCTGACGAGCGCGTTGAACTCGTCGTCGTCCCCGGGGTCGAGGCCCACGCCGCGACGACTGTCGCCCTGATACCGATCGACGTCACCGCTCCGGTAGGCGTCGTCATAGAGCTCCTCCCACGACGTCCCGGCCGCAAGCTCCTCGGCCCGGCGCACGATCTGCTCGAACTCGTACTCGGACTCGGGGTCGCTCCAGCCGCCAAGCCGCACCAGCGCCAGTACCACGACGCCAACCACGATCAACACCCCGAGCCCGAAGACGGCGAGGCCCTGCAGCAGCCGCACCGCGGGCGAGCTGCTGAAGCCGGTCAGAAGTGTTATCACCCCCAGACCTGCCATCAGCGCAGCCAACGCTGCGAGAGCTACCTGGCGGCCATTGGGAGGGCTCAACTGCATCCTGCTCACCTCAGCGTACGGGCGATCACGAGACGCTGGATCTCATTGGTTCCCTCGTAGATCTGTGTGATCTTCGCGTCGCGCAACATTCGCTCCACCGGATATTCCTTCACATAACCGTAGCCGCCGAGAACCTGCACGGCTTCGACCGTCACCGACATCGCGGTGTCGGAGCAGAACAACTTCGCCATCGCCGAGTACTTGCCGAAGTCCGGATCCCCGCGATCGACCTTGCAACACGCCTGGTAGAGCAGCTCGCGGCCGGCCGCACACTGCGTCTCCATGTCCGCGAGCTTGAACTGAATCGCCTGGAACGAATTGATCGGCTGTCGGAACTGTCGACGCTCGCGCGCGTACGCGACCGCGTAGTCGGTCGCTCCCTGTGCGATCCCGAGCGCCTGTGCGGCGACACCGAGCCGTGAGCGATCGAGCGTCGACATCGCCACCTCGAAGCCCTTGCCAACTTCGCCCACCACATTGTCGCCCGGCACGCGCACCTCGTCGAACACCGGCTGGCCGGTCGGCGAGCCGCGAATCCCGAGCTTGTGCTCGAGCTTGCCGACGCTGAACCCGGGCCGGTCGGCTTCGACGAGGAACGCGGTGATCCCGTGCGAGTGGCCGGCGTCGGGATCGGTGACCGCGAATACCACATAGAAGTCAGCGACGCCGACGTTGGTGATCCAGTTCTTGGTGCCGGTGATCACCCACTCGTCGCCGTCCAGATGAGCGTGAGTGATCATCCCGCCTGGATCCGACCCCGCCTCAGGCTCCGATAAGGCGAACGCCGGCGTCCACTCTCCCGAGGCGCAGCGCGGCAGGAATCTCTCCTTCAGCTCATCGGAGCCGAACAACTTGATCGGCAGCGTCCCAAGATCCTGGATCATCAGGATCAGAGCGGTTGAGGCGCACGCCTTGGCGATTTCCTCAACCGCCATGTTCAGCATCAGGGTGCCCGTGCCGGTGCCGCCGTGATCCGTCTCAAACGGAAGCCCGAGCACGTCATGCGCGGCCAGCATCCGGCGCAGGTCGTGCGGGTACTCGGCCTGCTCGTCGATTTCCGCGGCCCGCGGGGCGATCTGTTCGCGGGCGAGTTGGCGGATCAGGTCCTGAAACTCGAGGTGCTCGGGCGGGATCGCGTACGTGTCGGCCAGCGCGGACATCTGATCGGCATCGTAACGCCGTGAGCGCGCCGGGCGCGCTCACACCTCTACGTCAAAACTGCCCCGCCGTCAACCAGCGTCGTCGCCGCCCGACTACCAGCCGGCCGGGTGCCTGACGACCCAACCGCTTCCCGGAGATATCCGCGACGGTGACCAGCGGTCGTTGCCGTTCTGGGCGCTCTGAGCCGCAGTGTCGAACCACATCCCAGCCACATCCATGAAGGCGTGGCCGGCGTTGGCATAGATGGTGATCCAGCGACCCGGACCAGTGACGCCGTAGGACTCGAACTGGGTCGAGTCAAGCGGCGTCGAGAGCAGCTTCGCGCCATGGAGCGCATAGCTGACCGAGCCCGAGCAGTCGTAGCCGGCCGAATCGAAGCTGGCGTGCCCGCCGCCGAAGATGTAGGGCTTGAACGCAATCTGGTTGGCCGCGTCGATCACGTCTTGGATCACCATCGGCGCGCCCGCCGGCGCCTGGACGAGTCCGGTCAGGTTGTCGTAGTTCGCCGGCTCGACCGGAGCATCTGCCGGCGGCGGGACGAATCCGGCACCGCCACTATCGCTGGGCGGCAGCGGCGCCGGCGTCGTGGCGGTTGTCGCCGTCTGCGCCCCCGACGCGGCGAGCGCGGTGTCGGGCATGGTCGCGAGCCTGTGCAACACCTTGGTCAGCTTTACGTACGTCGACGGGCCAACGACGCCGTCTACCGTCAGCCGGTAGCGGCGCTGAAAAGCCTTCACGTGCGCCATGGTCTGCTGGCTGAAGATCCCGCTGCTCATGGTCGAGAAGCCCGCTGCGGTCAGATCGCGCTGAAGCGTTGTCACATCGACGCCCTGTGACCCGGGGCGCAGTAGACGGCCGCCGAACCTCGCTGCCGCCGACGCGGACGCGACGGCGGCAAAACTCGCCAGAATTGCCAGCAGCAAGCTGGCGGTCGCTGTGCGGCGCCAACCAGACACAGGTATGAAGTACGACAAACCAACCCCTTCTCTTTCTCAGGCCTACGGGGTTAGCTGTCGGGCTCGCGCTGAAAGAGTTCGCGCTACGCCGCAATCTGGCGGCGATTCGCCCCAAGAGCCCGGTTATGTGGGGCTCATCAACTGGGTTCCCCCGCTCCGTGCCGACGTGCGGTACGGACTCGGCTGGGTGTGTTGGCGGGGCAGCATACAGGATTGGCCACACAGCCATAGGGCTCATTTTGATCGTTCCGCCAGAAGCCAGAAATCAGCGGGTTCCCGGCCGTCGGTAACCTCGATTTGATGAGCGATGACTACACGCCACGGCAGGTAGCGATGATGCTCGAGCAGGACGACATCCAGTTGATCGACGTCCGCACCGCAGGCGAGCATGAGGCCGGCCACATCGCAGGCGGGAGATGGATCGAGCTCACCGAGCTTCCGACGCAGGCGGGCACGATCGACCGAGACCGGCCGGTGATCTTCTACTGTCGCAGCGGCCAGCGATCAGGCATGGCCACCGAGGCCCTACGTCAGGCGGGCTTTGACGCCCACAACCTGGTTGGCGGAATGCTCGAGTGGCACGCCTCGGAACTACCGCTGGAACCGGCCGACGGCTACGTCGCGGACCACTAGGATCGGCGACCACGCCGGATGCGGCCGCTGTACTCAAAAGTCAGCGGCCGCACAGCGCAGGCTACGCCTAGAGCTTCATGACGTTGATCGCCTTCGGACCCTTCGGGCCCGCCTCCTCCTCGTAGGACACCTTCGAACCCTCTGAGAGAGAGCGATAACCATCCGCGCTGATCGCGGTGTGGTGGACGAAGAGGTCGCGATTGCCCTCATCGGGCGTGATGAAGCCGAAGCCCTTCTCGTCGCTGAACCACTTGACTGTTCCGGTTGGCATGTGGAGTCATCCTCCGTAGCTAGAAGTGCTGCCACCGCGAGGACGTCTCTCCCGTCACCATCGGAGCCTGCACCTGCTTTGCGCCGCCCTGTCATAAAGACGGCCTTACGGCGCGGCAAATTAGCACGCCGACAAGACGGTGGGGCCGCCGAATGGACGCTTTCACGATCTGAACACAAGAAGGTAGGCAGATGAATGACTGGCCCGTGGTTCGAAGCCGGTTTTCGGGAGTCCTGTCGCATACAGTCGGACGATGCGGTGGCTCGTCGACGGGATGAACGTGATCGGGTCCCGACCCGACGCGTGGTGGCGCGATCGCGACCGCGCGATGCTGCGCCTGGTCGACGTGCTCGAGCGCTGGGCGGCGGCGGAGGGCGAGGACGTCGTGGTCGTGTTCGAACGACAGCCGTCGCCGCCGATCCGCTCGACGGTGATCGAGGTCGCCCACGCGCCAAAGGCGAAGGCGAACGCCGCCGATGATGAGATCGTCAGGCGATTGCGGGCCGACCCCGACCCCCACGCCGTCCGCGTCGTCACGTCCGACCGCGGGTTGGCCGAGCGTGCGTACGCAGCCGGCGCGACGGTCGAGGGCTCGGACTCGTTCCGGAGTAGAGTCGAAAGCCTTCTCTAATCGGTCCGAGCCCTGCTCGTGGGGCTGGGGCCCAAGTGCCGCTTAGGTAGAAACTAAGGGGTCTCAGGAGCCCGCCCGCGGGCTTGCGACAATGTCGCGATGGCCGAGGATGCACCCAAGCGGCCGATGGCCACCCGCCCCCGGCAGGATGGAGGCGGGCGCCCGCCCTCGCCGCCACCCAATCAGGGCTGGAAGGTGACGCCTGCCCCTGACGGCCGCGGCCCCGGGCAGCAGGGCGGCAAGCCGCGGAAGTCGGCCCGCCGGCAGCGGATATGGCTGGCGGTGATCGTGATCGGGCTGTTGGCGCTGAACCTGTGGATCTCGTCGCAGGCGCTCAAGCCGAATCCACGGGTGACGATTCCGTACTCGCCGAATTTCATCCACCAGGTCGACGGTGGCAACGTGCAAAGCGTGTCGTCGACCTCGTTGGCGGTCCAGGGGACGTTCAAGCACGCGATCACCTACCAGCACAGCCACACGATCTACTTCGCGACGCAGATCCCGGCGTTCGCAAACGGCCATGCTCTGTTCACGCAGCTGCAGCAGAAGGGGGTCACCGTTGGGGCGCAGAACCCGAACCAGGGCGCCTCGTTCCTGACCGAGCTGATCTTCGGGTTCGGTCCGACGCTCCTGCTGGTGCTGCTGTTCGTGTTCCTGATGCGCCGAGCCGCGGCGTCGGCAGGTGGCGGCGGCCTGATGTCGTTCGGGCGCTCACGCGCGCGACGAGTTGAAGCCTTGGAGCAACCGGTCACGTTCGAGGACGTCGCCGGGATCGACGAGGCCAAGGAGGAACTTCACGAGATCGTCGACTTTCTCAAGGAGCCCGAGAAGTACCTGGCTCTGGGGGCGAAGATCCCGCGCGGGGTGTTGCTCAGCGGCCCCCCCGGTACCGGCAAGACGCTACTCGCCAGAGCCGTCGCGGGTGAGGCGGGCGTCCCGTTCTTCCAGATGTCGGCGTCCGAGTTCGTCGAGATGATCGTCGGCGTCGGCGCGTCTCGTGTCCGTGACCTGTTCGCGCAGGCAAAGGCCGCGTCCCCGGCGATCATCTTCGTCGACGAGCTCGATGCGGTCGGCCGGTCGCGCGCAGCCGCAGGGCCGAACGTTGGCGGTGGCCACGACGAACGCGAGCAAACGCTGAATCAGATCCTCACCGAGATGGACGGATTCGACGCGCGCACCAACGTGATCGTGCTCGGCGCGACAAACCGCCCCGAAGTGCTCGATCCGGCGCTGCTTCGACCGGGGCGGTTCGACCGGCGCGTCGTGGTGCAGCCGCCCGATCGACCCGGCCGGGACGCGATCCTGCGCGTGCATACACGCTCGGTGCCACTCGCCTCGGACGTCGACCTCGGCCAGATCGCCTCAACGACGCCGGGGATGGTCGGTGCCGACCTGGCGAATCTCGTCAACGAGGCGGCGCTGCTGGCCGCCAAGCGACACCACACGGTTGTGCGCAACGAGGACTTCACCGCCTCACTCGAGCGGATCGTGCTCGGCGCCGCTCGGAGCGTGATGATGAGCGAAGACGACAAGCGCCGGACCGCGTGCCACGAGGCGGGCCACGCGATCGTCGGGATGCTCACCCCCGGCGCTGACCCCGTGCGCAAGGTCTCGATCATCCCCCGCGGACAGGCGCTTGGCGTCACCTTCTCGGCCCCCGACTCCGACCGCTTCAACCTCGACCAGCGCCACCTGCTCGCCCAGATCAAGGTGGCACTCGGCGGTCGCGCCGCCGAAGAGATCGTGTTCGGCGACATGACGACCGGGGCCGAGTCCGACATCCAGCACCTGACGCGGATCGCGCGTTACATGGTCGGGCGTTGGGGGATGAGTCGCGCGATCGGGCCGATCGCGGTGATCCCGTCCGAGAGCATGGGGATCCTGCTGCCGGGCGTCTCGGAGTCCTCGCCGGAGACCCAGCGACTGGTCGATGAGGAGGTCAGACGGATCGTCGAATCGGCTTACCGCGAGGTGCTCGACCTACTGCGCGACAGGCGCAGCCAGCTCGATGACCTCGTCGCGGCCCTGCTCAAGGCCGAGACGCTCGACGAGGCAGACGCGTACGCGGCCGCCGGACTGACGAGGGACTCGGCTAACCAGAATGGTGGCCGGCCGGTGGCGGCGCTGCTGCCGACAACACGGGCCCCCGGCCCTGACATTCCTGACGCCGGCTGAACGGTCAGTCGCCGAGCCGCGTCATCTTCGCGAGCGCCTCGTGACACTCGACGACGCGCTGCTTGACCGGATCAGAGTCGGGCCGGTCGTGGACAAGATCCCATGTCCGGTCCGCCACCTCCCTCGCATTCTCCGGGGTAGCGCCCTCCCACAGCCGGTTGACCAGCCGCAGCTCAAACTGCTGTATCTGTTCCGCCGGATTGCCAGGCGGCATCTTCGGGAGCGGTTCCCCGGTCGCGTCCCGCCACATCCCGGTCGCGACCAACAGGCGGTTGCGAAGTTGGATCTGATCCATCCCGGCCAATCCTCCTAGTCAGACCGTCCCCGGACAGATTAGACGGAAGCGCGGGCGGACACGGACCTCGGAGCGGCGCGCGCTCTTGGCAATCAGAGCGCCGGGACCGCCTCGCATCACCGCGCCGGCTCGCCGCACCTCACAGCGCCGGCAGCGCCTGGCGAACGTTGGCCGCCGGAGCGAACAGGTCGCCCAACTCGCTGAGGCGTCTGCGCACCCGCTCCGGGGTGAAAGCCAGCGACGAGCCGTCTTGGCTCCGGCGGCATGATTCGACCTCGTCCCAGCTCACCGGGGTCGAGACGCCCGGCGCCGCGAGCGCCCGCACCGAGTACGCGGTGACAGTGGTCTTGTGGGCCGCGTTCTGACTCCAATCGACGAGTACTCGTCCAGCGCGCAGCCGCTTCGTCATCCTCGATACGACCAGCTCCGGCATCCGGCCCTCGAGCAGCTCCGCGATCCTCCGGGCAAGCTCCCTGGTGTGCTCGTACCTGACCGCTTCACCCCCCAGCGGCACGTACACCTGCAGCCCCTTTGACCCCGAGGTCTTGGCACAGCTGACCAGGTCGAGCGCGTCGAACATCCCCCGCAGCACCACCCCCACCTCGCAACATTCGACGATTCCGGCGGGCGCGCCCGGGTCGAGGTCGAACACGAGCAGCGTCGGTCGCTCCGGCCGGCTCGCAAGCGCCAGCGACGTGTGCAGCTCGACGTCGGCCAGGTTCGCCAGCCAGACGAGCGTCGCCCGCTCCTCGACGACCGTGTAGTCGACTCCGCCGATCGAGGCCGTGGCGACCCAGTCGGGGCGATGCGAGGGCGACTGCTTCTCGTAGAAATACGGCTTCTGGACCCCGTTCGGATAGCGCTTCAGTGTCAGCGCCCGCCCGCGAACGTGCGGCAGCACCGCCGGCGCGACCTCCGCGTAGAACTCGATCAGATCGCCCTTCGTGAAACCGACCTCAGGGAACATCGGCTTGTCCCAGTTGGAGAGCTGTAGCCGGTGGCCGTCGATCTCGACGACGCGCCCACCGGCAGGCAGCTCCTCGAGCGTCTCCAGGACCGGGGGTCGCGCCGAGATCGGGGAGCCGGCCTTCTGTGCCGGCTCCCTTTCCCTGACGACAGACGCGGCCGGTCTGTCGCCACGCAGCCCCTTGAACGACGGCGCCCGCATCACCCCGTCCGCCGTCCATTCTCTGAATTCGATCTCGGCGACCAGCTCGGGCTCGACGAAGATGGCCTCGCGCGGAAGCTTCGGCGCCCCGATGAAAGGGGTCCTTCCGCGGACGAGCGGCGTCAGCAGTCTGGCCAGCCGCGCGAGCATCGGCTCGTCGAACCCAGTGCCGACCCTTCCCGCGTAGCTCAGGCCGCCCGCGTCGTCGTGGTGCCCCATCAGCAGCGCCCCGATCCGGTCGCGCCGGCGCCCGGTGCCGGGCAACCAGCCACCGATCACCAGCTCCTCTCGGTGCGTGTGCTTGAGCTTCAGCCAGCTGCCGTTGCGCGCACCGGGCTCGTAGCGGGAACCGAGCCGTTTGGCGACGACGCCCTCGAGCCCGCCCGCCAGCGTCGCCTGCATCAGCCTCTCCCCCGCGTCGGGGCCAATGTGCACCGTGGGGACGCGCCAGGCGGGCGCGCTCAGGTCGAGCTGTTCGAGGCGCGCGCGCCGCTCTTCGTAGCCGAGTGCCATCAGCGGCTCCCGATCGATTTGGAGCAGGTCGAAGATCGCGTACACGACCGGGATCTCGACGGCCAACCCGGCGACCGCGCCGCGGCCGGTGACGTGCATCCGCCGCTGCAAGCGCTCGAAGCTCGGCCGGCCATCATCGCCAAACGCGATGATCTCTCCATCCAGCACCGCCTCTCGTCCGCTGAGGACCTCGACCAGGCCGGCGAGCTCGGGATAGGAGGCAGTGATGTCGCGGAGGTTGCGGCTCTCGACCCTCAGACCCTGCGGCCCGACGTATGCGATCGCCCGAACTCCGTCCCACTTCACCTCGAACGCCCAGTCGCGCTGGTTGGCCGGCAGCGGCCCGGGCCGGGCAAGCATCGGCTTGATGTGAGAGGGCGTCGCCACGGGGATACGCGAGATCGTGCCAGGGACGTAAGCTCGCGAGAGCCTGATGCTCACCGTGACCTGGAACGTGAACTCGTTGCGCGCCCGCCTACCGCGCGTGCTCGAGTTGCTCGCCCTGTATCACCCGGATGTCGTCTGCCTGCAGGAGACGAAGTGCACCGTTGAGAATTTCCCGGTCGCCGAGCTCGAGGAGGCCGGCTACTCGGTCCATCATCAGTCTGCCGGCCAATGGGCGGGCGTCGCGATCCTGGCACGGCAACCGCGGCAGTTGGCCGACCCGGCCGCCGGCCTGCCCGAGGATCCGGTCGCGACCGAGGCCCGCTGGTGCGAGGCGACCGTCGATGGGGTTCGGTTCGTCAGCACCTACGTGCCCAACGGCCGCACCCTCGACAGCCCGGAATTTCCCCGCAAGCTCGCGTTCCTCGACGCGGCGGCCGTTCGCGTGGGGATGATCGACGGTGCGCTGATGGTCGCCGGCGACATGAACATCGCGCCGGCCGACGCTGATGTCTATGACCCGGCCGCCTTCGTCGGCTCAACTCACGTGACCGCCGACGAGCGCACTCGACTGGCGGCGATCCTCGAGGCAGGTGGGCTCGTCGACGCCTACCGCCACGTCCACCCGGACGAGCAGCAGTTCACCTGGTGGGACTACCGCGCCGGCAACTTCCATAAGGGGCTCGGACTCCGAATCGACCTCGCCCTCGTCAGCGCTGGCCTCGCGGACCGTCTCCAGGAGTGCGGCATCGACCGCAACTTCCGCAAGGGCCGCAAACCCTCCGACCACGCGCCGCTGTTGATCCGCTCTGCGGGTTGACCGCCGGCTAGAAGGTGCTTCGCCGCTCGCCGCTCGCCGCTCGCGCGCTCGCCGCCCGCCGCTCGCGCACCCGCGTACCCAATGCACCGTTCGATAGGCTTCGAACTCATGGGCGACGCTGAGTCGATCACGGTCCCCCATTCCGAGAACTTCCGGAAGGTTCTTGGTGCGCTGCCGACCGGGGTCGTGGTAGTCACCGGAGGGGATCCCGAGCACCCAAGCGGGCTGGTCTGCGGATCGTTCATGTCCGTTTCGCTCGAGCCGCCGCTGGTGGTCGTCTCGCCCGCCAAGAGCTCGACCAGCTGGCCCGCGATCGAGGCGGGCGGCACGTTCTGCGCCAACGTGCTGGCGGACGGCCAGGAGCACCTGGCCCATCGCTTCGCCCAGACCGGCGGCGATAAGTTCGAGGGGCTCGACTGGTATCCGGCCCCCGCGACCGGTTCGCCGTTGCTCACCGACATCGCCGCCTGGATCGATTGCCGCATCTACCAGCGCGTCGACGCGGGCGACCACCTGCTGGTGCTGGGCGAGGTGCTGGAGCTAAGCGTGCACCGGGATACAGGCGCACTGGTGTTCCACCGCGGTACCTTCCGGCCGCTGGGGTGATCGCTGCCGTTCTTTGGCCCTCTATGGGTCTATCTGGCTCATAACGGTGCAAAGAACGGGCCGCCGAAGCGGTACCGTTCTTCACGTACTGTTACGTAGGCGACAGAGGATGCGTTCATGACGCACATCCTTGTGGTAGACGACGAGCCTGCCGTCCGGCGGGCACTTGAGCGCGCTCTGAAGCTCGACAGCTACGACGTAGAGCTGGCTGCAGACGGGCGCGAGGCGCTCGACCACCTCGCTGACAGCCCCGCCGATGCGGTGATCCTCGACGTGATGATGCCCGGAATCGACGGCGTCGAGGTGTGCCGTCGGATGCGCGCGGCCGGCGACCGTACTCCGATCCTGATGCTGACCGCCCGCGACGCGATCGACGACCGCGTCAAGGGCCTCGAAGCCGGCGCCGATGACTACCTCGTCAAACCGTTCGCCCTGCGTGAGCTGCAGGCCCGGCTGCGGGCGCTGCTCCGTCGCGCCGGCGACGACGGCGATACCCCTGAGGTTCTGCGCTTCAGCGACCTCGTGCTGGACCCGATCGCGCACGAGGTCCACCGCGGCGCCCGCCTGATCGAGCTTTCAAAGACCGAGTTCCTGCTGTTGGAGCTGTTCATGAAGCACCCTCGCCAGGTCCTGACACGCTCGACCATCTTCGAGAACGTCTGGGGCTACGACTTCGGCCCGACCTCAAATGCCCTCGGCGTCTACATCGGATACCTGCGACGCAAGACCGAGGAGGGCGGCGGGTCGCGGCTGCTGCACACCGTGCGCGGCATCGGCTACGTCCTACGCGACTGACGCTGGCGTGCCGCTACGCAAGCGCATCAGCCTTGTGGCCGCCGGTGCAGTCGCAATCGCGGTTGCAATCGCCTGCTTCGTCTCCTACGAAGTCGTCCGCACGCAACTGCTGAATCAGATCGACAGCGAGCTCATAAGTCAGGCGCAGTCGGTTCAGAGCGACCCTGGCCATTCGCTGGCTCAGCCGCTTCCCACAAACCCCGCGAGCAACGGCGGTCCCGCTCCGTATCAACAGGTCGTGTTGGCGGACGGATCGATCGCTCTGCCCGATCCCGCGCTCAAGTTGCCGGGCACCCGGCAGGCCGCCGCGGTCGCCGCCGGCCAACCGGCATTCATGAACGACGTAACCGTGAACGGGACCATCCTGCGGATGTACACGTTCCCGCTGGTCGGCGTCAACGTTTCCGGCGAGCAGATAGCGGTCCAGTTGGCGCGTCCGCTCGCTCCCGTCGAAAATGTCCTGTCGACGCTGCGTCTGATCCTCGCGCTGGTGTTCCTCGCCGGCATCGCGGTGGCGGCGGCGCTCGGCCGAATGGCCGCGAGCCGAGTCCTCGCCCCGCTCGCGGAGATGACGAAGACGGCCCAGCTGATCGGCGAGACCGACGACCTCAGCCAGCGGCTGACCGTTCACACCGATGACGAGGTCGGACGGCTGGCGAACCGCTTCAATGAAATGCTCTCGCGCCTGGCCTCCTCGCGCGATGCGCTCGACGAGTCGGTGCACCAGCAGCGCCAGCTGGTCGCCGACGCCTCTCACGAGCTGCGTACGCCCGTGACGAGCCTGCGCACCAACGCCGAGGTGCTGCTCGCGGGCGGCGAACTCGACGAGGAAGATCGCCAGCGGCTGTTGGCCGACGTCGTCGAGCAGTCCGCCGAGCTCAGTGCGCTCGTCTCAGATCTGATCGAGGTGGCGCGGGGCGATCTGCCACCGGACACGATTGAGGATGTGCGGCTCGACCGGCTGGTCGAGGAGGCGCTGCACCGCGCCCGCCGCAACGCTCCAGAGGTGGAATTCACGGCCCGCCTGCAACCCGTAGTCATCCAGGGCAACCCCGAACGCCTCAGCCGGGCTGTCAACAATCTGCTGGACAACGCCGCCCGCCATGCGGGCGGGAGCCGGGTCGAG
This sequence comes from uncultured Solirubrobacterales bacterium, assembly GCA_963805095.1. Classification (GTDB taxonomy): domain Bacteria; phylum Actinomycetota; class Thermoleophilia; order Solirubrobacterales; family Solirubrobacteraceae; genus Palsa-465. The sequence goes on along the minus strand of CAWDSW010000001.1, from coordinate 157,910 downwards.
ATCGACGTCGACGCCACCGAGGTTCGCGTTCGCGATCACGGCGCCGGCATCGACGAGCGGGACCTCCCGCACGTCTTCGACCGCTTCTATCGAGGTGTCGATTCGCGCTCCCGACAGGGCAGCGGCCTCGGACTTGCAATCGTCAGGCAGGTGGCCGACCAACACCAGGGAACGGTTACGGCTGCCAACGCGCCGGACGGAGGGGCCGTGTTCACGCTCGCGCTGCCCGGGCTACCTGCCACTCATTCCGACGAGGACCCCGATCTCGAGCTCTACGACGACGCACGGCTCACCACCCGGGTCGGTCCACGCGATGAGGTCTGAGTATGGTCGGCCGCTCAGTCCCAGCGGTGGCGACCGGCACGCAGAGCCCGTAGCTCCGAGACTCCATCGGACTCGCGCTCTGGCTCGTCGGAGTTGGCGGCGCGCCGCAGCAGCCGCACCGGTTGCAAGGTCTCGCGAGCCCCGCCCTGTCCGTCGGCGTCCACGTGCACCACGCGGGCGTCCGGCCCGGCAGCCACAGACTCCACCAGCCGCGTGCCGTTGTACAGCAGCGCGGCTCCGTCATCGGCCGCGAACCCAGGCGGCAGCTCGCCGGTCGCGACAGCACGCCTGAACACCGGCAATCGCTCGGATTCGCCGTCGAGGTGGACCGACAGGCTGCCGTCAAGCAGCCCGAGGCCGTGGACCACCTCCGGCGTGCCGCCGCTCATCGTGACGCCGCCCTCGAACCAGCACATCGCGCCCGCGCTCAGCCCCGCGAGCAGGATGCCGCGTTCCCAGGCGGTGCGCATCGCGTCGTCGATCCCGTGCTCGCGCCAGATCGCCAGCATGTTGCGCATCGAGCCACCGCCGACATAGAGGGCATCCTGCTCGAGCAGGTGCGCGATCGGATCGATCCGATCACGCCCAAGGTGGAACAGCGAGAGGATGCTCGGCTGGCACGGCCAGCCACCGAATCGCTCGTAGAAGCGAGTCACCTGGTCGCGCGGGTCGCCGCTGGCAGTGGGCAGAAAGCAGATCCTCGGAGCCTCCTTGCCGGCCAGTTCAAGCACGAACCGGTCCAGGGCGTCGCTTCGATCCTGCTCGTGCATCGTGAACCCGCCGCCGCCCATCGCCAGGATCCGTCGCGGATCCGGCACCGTGGCGCGCCTGCCCGGCGGGTCTGGAAGGCTCATGCCGCGACCGCGGCCGACTCTGGGAGCCCGTCGAGCGCCGAGACGCCCAGATACCGAACCGGCAACTCGCGCTCGGCCGCGACGCCGGCGTCGTCTGGCGCGACGAACGCCGCACGGGCCCTCGGCCTTGACGCAACCACCTCGCTCAGCTCCGAGCCGACAAAGTGAAGCGCCGCCGAGTCGCCGACCCCGAAACCCGGCGCCATCCCCTGGCCGATCGCCGCGAGGTAGGCAGCCCGGCGGTCGTCCTCCTCGTGGTAGTGGACGGCGCAGCTCCACGGCAGCAGACCGAGTGCCTCGATCCTCCGCGCCGGCCCCTCGTGGAAGCCACTTAGCGCCTGCGAGAACCAGCACAGCGCGCCGGCCGAGCCGCCGCAGAGCACGACCCCGGCCTTCCACGCGGCACGTAGAGCGTCGTCGATCCCGTGGGCGGCCCAGGTTCCCAGCAGTGAAACGAGGCTGCCGCCGCCGACATAGATGAGATCCTGCGCGAGCAGATGGGCCCGCGGGTCGCCGACCCCGGTCTCGCGGCGGAACAGCGAGATATGGGAGGCCTCACAGCGACTGGCCGGAAACGCGCGGTAGAAGCGGACGACGTAATGATCGGCATCGCCGCTGGCCGTCGGCAGAAAGCAGACCCTCGGCTTCGTAGTGTCCGCAGATCCTCGCGGGCGGGCCGCATCGGCGAGCGAGAGCACGTAGTCATCCAGCAGCGTGTTCCCCCATTCCGTCGAGAACCCCCCACCACCGAACGCGACGATCTGCGGAGCCCTAGTGTCGCGAGTCATCGAATCGGGCGCAGTCTGGAACTACCTCCACGATGCGCAATACCGTAGGGATCCGGTCCTCCACGGTCATTATCCGTGTGTCCAGAACCGCCAACGTCCCCGCGTTAATTCGGTCCGGACATCGTGACTCTAATGTGCCCGGCATGAGCTCGAGAGCCACTCGGTTTCCCGGCCGCGAACTGCTGGACGAGCTCGGGTCGGTCGTCCCGGGCGCAGACGCCCACCAGGCCCTCGCCGAGGACCACATCGAGCAGCGGCTCGGCCGGGACGAGAATCGCACCGATCCCTGGCGGGTGCTCGACCTCGGCTGCGGCGACGGCGACTCGGTCGACCGCTTCCGCTCGGTGGATCCGGAGGTCAGGTGGATCGGGCTCGACCTCCCGGACTCGCCGGAGGTGAGGACTCGGAGACGCAGCGACGCCGAGTTCGAGACGTTCGACGGGGTCACGATTCCCTTCCCCGACGCGAGCTTCGATCTCGTCTACTGCAGGCAGGTGCTCGAGCACGTCCGCCACCCGGAGGCACTGCTGGCAGAGGCCCACCGGGTCCTGGTCCCCGGCGGCTGCTTCGCCGGTTCGACCTCGCAGCTCGAGCCCTACCACTCGCTGAGTCTTTGGAACTTCACGCCGGTGGGCCTCTGCAACCTCCTGCGCGCCGCCGGCCTCGAGCCGGTGGAGCTGCGACCCGGCATCGACGGCATGGCCCTCATCTCGGTGCGGCTGTTCGGGAGTTCGCCCCCCGGCTGGCTCCGGCGCCAGTTCGACCGGTGGTGGGCGGCACGCTCGCCGCTGAACGCGCTGATCGACGGCTACGCTCGGCTCGCCGGCCTCGACCCGCAGGCCACGAACGCCACCAAGCTGGTCATGTGCGGCGCGTTCACCTTCCGGGCCCGACGCCCGGACGGTGAGGGCGCCTAGCCGGGGAGCCCCGGTTACCGTTCGTCGCGGGCGCGGCTCCAGTGTTCAAGGACCATCAGGGTCTTGGTGCCGGTGAAGGTTCCGGACAGCCGTAGCTGGTTGATCACCTGCTTGAGGTGGTCGACGTCGTCAATCCTGATCCTGACAAGCGCATCGGGGTCCCCCGCCAGCGTGAACACCTCGGTGACCTCGGCGATCCCGACGACCGCCCCGACAATCTCATCGATGCTGGCGGTCCCGGGGATCCGCAGCTCGGCGAAGGCGTCGATCGACGGCCCCATCTTCGCCTCGTTGACCAGCACCGTGTAGCCGGCGATCACACCGATACGTTCCATCCGATCGATCCGCCGCTTGACCGGCGCCGCCGACAGGTTCACCGTAGCCGCGATGTCGGAGATCGTTCTACGGGCGTCGCTGCGAAGCAGATCGAGGATTCGCAGGTCGATTTCGTCGAGCACAACCTGGTGGGACATGCAGATGCGGGTATAGCGCAAACGGTCTTCAAAACGGACAATTCAATAACTCTGACGACGCCAGACGAATGATCCGTGCGTTTCGTGGCCTGTTTTCTGCGAATTCCATTGCGCTTATCCGCACAAGCGCTTTCCTTAGCAACATGCTTTCCTCGGGGTCAACGTCGCAACTGTTCAGTGGGGAGCAGCTGATCCTCTGCCACGACGATTCGGTCGGACTGCGGGCCGCGATCGCGATCGACGACACCAGGTTGGGTCCCGCGGTCGGCGGGGTGCGGCTGCGGAGCTATCCCAACGAGAACGCGGCGCTGACCGAGGTTCACCGACTCGCAAGGACGATGACCCTGAAGAACGCGGTCGCGGAACTTCCGTATGGTGGCGCCAAGTCGGTGATCATCCAGGATGGACACGAGCCGCTGGATGGCCCCGAGCGGACCGAGCTGATGCGGCGCTTCGGCGAGTTCGTCGCTCGGACTGCCGGTACCTACATACCGGGTGTGGACATGGGTACCACTGTTGAGGACCTGGCGATCATCGGCGGTTCCGGCGCTCCGGTGTCTTGCTCGCGGCTCGATCCGTCCCCGTGGACGGCGGTCGGCGTGGCGAGCGCAATCCGGGCGGCAGTCACGAGCGTCGACAACCGCGCCGACCTCGAGGGCGTCCGGATCCTGATCCAGGGCGTCGGCCATGTCGGAGCAGCGCTCGCCCACGACCTCGCGTTCAACGGCGCCTCGGTGATCGTGACCGACATCGACGACGCCCGGGCCGCCGAGCTCGCCGACAAGGTCGGGGGAACCAGCGTCGCGGCCGAACGAGCGCTCGAGGTCTCCTGCGATGTGTTTGCACCCTGCGCCGTAGCCCGAGTGATTTCAAGGGCCACGCTCGGCAGGCTGTCGTGCAGGATCATCGTCGGCGCCGCGAATGACATCCTCGCCGACAGGTCACTAGCCGCCAGCCTCGCCTCGCGCGGAATCACCTATGTGCCGGATTTCGTCAGCAACGCCGGTGGCGTCGTTCACATCTATGCCGTCGCGAGCTCGTGGGACAGTGAGACCCTGACCGCAACTCTCGGCCGGATCGGCGACCGGGTCACCGAGATCCTCGAGGAAGCCGAGCTCGTCGCGGCAACGCCACTGGCGGTGGCCGAACGCCGCGCCGAACGCGCTCTCGCCGCCGCCACGGTCGCGGGCACCAACGGCCACGCGCCCGGTGCCTCCAATCCGAAGGGCACCCCGGAGCGACTCGCGGCATGACGACGACAGCGCGGCGCACAGACGTCACGCTGGAGGACCGGTACGTGGCGCCAAGTGGACCGATCCTGATCTCCGGGATCCAGGCGCTCGTGCGGCTCGCACTCGACCAGCGTCGGCTCGATCAACGCCGGGGACACGACACCGGCGCTTTCATCAGCGGCTATCCGGGGTCACCGCTCGGCGGCCTCGACCTGGAGCTGCGGCGCGTCAGCGATCTACTGGATCGTGCCGGCGTCGTTTTCGCCCCCGGCGTCAACGAGGAACTCGCCGCCACCGCTGTCGGTGGGACCCAGCTTCTCGGTGAGGTCCCGGGCCGTCGCAAGCAGGGGGTAACGGGATTCTGGTACGGAAAGAACCCGGGCCTCGACCGCGCGGCGGACGCGATCCGGCACAGCAACCTCAGCGGAACCGCCGCGCTCGGCGGCGCCGTCGCGTGGATCGGGGACGACCCCGCAAGCAAGTCCTCGACGGTGCCCAGCTCCTGCGAGCCGCTCTGTCGCAGCATGGTCGTACCGATCCTGGCCCCCGGCAACATCGCTGAGATCCTGACCCTCGGATTGCACGCGGTCGCGATGTCCCGCCACGCCGGACTCTGGACGGGATTGAAGATCGTCGCCGACACGGCAGATTCGTCGGGAACGATCGAGGCCGGTGAAGCCCTCGAGGCGATCCCGAACATCGCTCCTCGCGATGAGCGCTCACCGCCGGTGCTCCTGCCCCCAAGTAACCTCGAGGCCGAGGCCGATCTGCTGACCGAGCGCCTCCGTCGCGTTCACGAGTACGCGATCGCGACGTCGTTGAACGGGGCGGTGTTCAACCCGCGCCGGCCACGGATCGGAATCGTCGCCGCCGGGGTCGCGTTTCAGGCGGTGTTGCGAGCGCTCGCCGACATCGCTATCGACGAGCAGGGGCTCGAGGCGGCCGGCATCCGTTTGATCAAGCTGGGGATGCCGTGGCCGCTCGACGCCGGAGTGCTCGCCGATCTGACAGCCGGACTGGAGACGGTGCTGGTCGTCGAGGACAAGCTGCCGTTCATCGAGTCGCAACTTCGGGAGGCGCTGTACCGCCGCTCACACCAGCCGCTGATCCTCGGCAAGTACGACTCGGCCGAGCGTCCGTTGCTCCCCGCAGGCGGACAGGTGGGAGCCGACGATGTCGCCGACGCCCTGGCTACGTTGCTGGCCGATTCGCCGCTGCCGGAGGCGGCCCGGCAACGACTCGACGCTCGCCGCCTCCTGGGTCAACTGTCGCCGGTCCTCAGCGAGCCCGGCGAGCCGCGCCGGACCCCGTACTTCTGCTCCGGCTGTCCACACAATGTCTCGACGCGCGCCGGGGCCGAGGAGCTCGTCGGCGCCGGAATCGGCTGCCACACGATGGTCGCGCTCGACCGCACCGGCTCTCACGGTCAGATCCTGGGGATGCCGCAGATGGGCGGCGAGGGCGCGCAGTGGATCGGCCTGGCGCCGTTCTGCGACGAGCCACACTTCCTCCAGAACCTCGGCGACGGGACCTTCCACCACTCTGGCTCGCTGGCTATCCGCGCCGCGATCGCCGCGGGCGTGAACATCACCTTCCGACTGCTGTACAACGACGCGGTCGCGATGACCGGCGGTCAGGCCCCGCAGGGCCGTCTGCCGATCCCCGCGCTGATCTCAGAGCTCGCGCTGGAGGGGGCCCGGCAGATCGTCGTCACGACGCCCGAGCCGGAGCGTTACCGCGGCGTCAAGCTTGACCCGATCGCACGCGTTCGCCACCGCGACGAGCTCGACTCAGCCCTGCGCGAGCTCGCCGGCGTTTCCGGCGTCACGGTCCTGATCCACGACGACCGCTGCGCCACCGAGAAACGTCGGCTGCGCAACCGCGGAAAGCTCGAGACCCCGAAGGAGCGCGTTTGGATCAACGAGCGCGTCTGCGAGGGCTGCGGCGACTGCGGCGAGAAGTCGACCTGCCTGTCCGTCCATCCGGTGCAAACCGAGTTCGGACGCAAGACCCAGATCCACCAGGGTTCGTGCAATCAGGACTTCACCTGCCTCAAGGGCGATTGCCCGTCGTTCATGCTCATCACCCCCAAGGCCAACGGCGATCCCATGATCGACGCCCGACGCACCCCACCGCTTGCGCCGAGCGACCTGCCGAACCCCGAGCGTCTGGTCGACGACACCGTCCTGATCCGGTTGCCGGGCATCGGCGGCACCGGCGTCCTGACCGTGTCAGCGATCCTGCAGATGGCCGCGCACATCCAGGGGCTTCACGCGGCCGGGCTCGAGCAGACCGGTCTCGCCCAGAAGGGCGGCCCCGTGATCTCCGACGTACGGATCTCGCCCGCGCCGATCAGCGGCCAGCTGCGCGCGACCCAGCACAGCGTCGACGTGCTGATCGGGCTCGACCTGCTCGGCGCCGCTGACCCAGGGACGCTCGCGACGCTCGACCACGACCGCACCGTCGCGATCCTCAACTCCGACCTCACGCCAACCGCGACGATGGTCACCAATGCGGATGCGCCCGCCCCCTCCGCCGAGCGGTTGATCGGCCGAATTCGCCGGCACAGCTCCTCGACCCTGCTGACGATCCCAGCCGAGACGATCTCCGAGAGGCTGTTCGGCGACCACCTGCCGGTCAATCTGCTGATGGTCGGCGCCGCCTTCCAGCACGGCTGCCTGCCGCTGGAAGCGGACGCGATCGAGCGCGCGATCGAGCTCAACGGCACCGCCGTACAGCGCAACATCGAGGCATTTCGCTGGGGCCGCGCTTCGGCTGCGGCCCCGGCTCTCCTGACGGCAGCGATGCTCCCGGCGGCCGCTGAGCGGGCCAACCGCGCGGACGAGAACCCCCGCGTCAGACGCATCCTCGACGAGGCGCGGGTCCCGACCCGGCTGAGAGAACTCGTCGGACGGCGGGCCGCCGAGTTGATCGCCTACCAGGGTCCTGGCTACGCCGCGAGCTATGCACGCCAGGTGTCGCGCGTCGCCGAGACCGAGGAGCGGCGGCTCGATGGCGGTGGCGCTGGAATAGCCGAGGCCCACGCCCGCGGGCTATTCAAGCTGATGGCGTACAAGGACGAGTACGAGGTCGCCCGCCTGCACCTCGACGCGGTCGAACGCGCTCGGCTCGAGGATCAGTTTGGATCCGGGATCAGGGTTCAGACGCTGATACACCCGCCGTTCTTGCGACATCTGGGCCTGCGGCGCAAGCTCAAGCTCGGTCGCTCCGCGACCCCGCTGTTTGCGACGCTCAGATCGGCGCGGCGGCTTCGCGGGACAGCGCTCGACCCGTTCGGGCGCACGGAGGTGCGACGCACTGAGCGCGCCCTGATCGACGAGTACCGCCGGCTGCTGGACGGGGCGCTGGAGCGGCTGACCCCGGCGACACAGGGCCTCGTCGCAGAGCTCGCCGCGCTTCCGGACCTTGTGCGCGGCTACGAGGCGATCAAGCTCCGGAGCGTGGCACGGATGCGCGAACGTGCCTCCGCGCTCACTGGTCAGCTTGACGCCGCGGCGACACCGTCCGACACCCGGAGCTTCGTCGCGGCCTGACAGACGGATGCCTGGTCGCGGGGCGATCAGGAAGCCGGCCCGCCAGGACGGGCCTGCGTCACATCGGTCCTGTGAAACTCGCGGAACAACCCGGTGACGACGAACACCGTCTGCTCGGCGACGTCGACGGCGTTGTCACCGATCCGCTCCAGGCACCGCGCCATCAGGGTCATGAACATCGCCCACTCTCGCACTTCTGGCTCGTCCCCCACATCGACAGCGCGCTGGAAGATCTCACGGTTCAGCCGATTGACATCGGCGTCCTGACGGGCCAGATCCTTCGCGAGCGAGACGTGGCGCGTGCGAAACGCCTCCTTCGTCTGGATCACCTGCTGTCTGGCGAGCTTGCCCATCCGCTCCATCAGCTCCAGCAGCGTCGCGTCTTTCGGCGCCTCGTAGCCTGACAGGGGGACGAGCTTCGCCATGTTGACGCACTGATCCCCCATCCGTTCGACGCAGCGGATGATGTGCAGAAGCGCGGCGGCAAGACGGAGATCGTCGGGAGTCGGAGCGTAGGTGCTCAGCAACGACAGCACGCCGTGGTGCACCTCGAGGTAGCGGCCGTCGATCTGCTCGTCGTCGGCGACGACCATCCCCGCGAGCTCGACGTCCTGGTAGTTGATCGACTCGAGCGCGCGATCCAACTGGGAGACGATCAGATCGAGCCCAGCCGTCGCCTGCTCCTCGAGCCGGCGCAGATCCTCGCGGAACCGACTGTACGACTCCATCGCCGCCGGATCGGTCAGGAGAGGAGCCCTGTCACCTGTTCTCGTCATGCGTTCGCCTCGCCAATCTGATCAAAGCCTCATGATCCCCCGGCTGCGCCCCAGCTAAACGACCTACGCAAGGTTAGCCAAGACGGCGGCTACTCGAGCGTAGAGTGTGCGCCCGGCATCCGGCGCTGGGCGGCCAGCCTGTAGCCGAAACCGAAATGAGTGTGGATGAACGACCAGCACGGAAGCGCCACCTCGAGCTTGACGCGAAGCTTGCGGACGTAGACGTCGACCGAGCGATCCCCGGTCCGCCTCTCCCGACCCCAGACGAGCCGAAAGAGCTCGTCCCGGGACACGATCCGATCGACCCGGCGGGCGAGTTCGGTCAATAGACGCAGCTCCCGGATCGAGAGCGTCAGGGCGTGGCCACTGGCGCGAGCGAGGTGCTCAGCGGGGATGATCTCAAGCGGCCCGACCGACAGGCTTTCCGGCGTCGTCGAGGTCGTGGTCGCCATGCTCCGCCATCGTCGTTTTAGCCACGACAAATCGCGTTACTCAAACGTAAAGCGTTTGTGAACTCCCTGATACGCGTGAAAACCTCCGCGCCCGCCAGACGTATGGTCGGGTCCCGGCTCGTCGGCATCTTCCGACGGACCGACGGGAAGCCGTCAGCGGGCCAGCGCGGGCTCTAGCTCGGGTTCATCGTCGCCGGCTCGGCCGCCCACGGAATCCGCGCGAGCGCTTGCGGATACCTGGTCGACCTCCGGAGCGAAGCGATAGCCCACGCCGAAGTGGGTGTGTATGTAGCTCCACATCGGTGAAGCAACACGCAGCTTCTGTCGGAGCTTGCGGACGAACACATCGACCGAGCGGTCCCCGTGCGCCATCGCGTAGCCCCAGACCCGCTCGTAGATCTCCTCCCGACGCAGCACCCGGTCTGACTGAGACAGCAGGTGCAGGATCTCGAACTCGCGTGCGGTCAGCTCGAGGCTCACCTCGCCCGCGTACCCCTGGTAGAGATCGGGACGGATCGTGATCTCGCCAACGTGCACAGCGTCGTCCATGTGCGGCATCTCGTTACGCCGGTGACGGCGGATGGCCGCCTCGATCACGCAGATCAATTCCTCGGCGTGGCACGGCTTCGTCATCCAAGCATCGGCGCCAAGCCGCAACCCGCGGACCCTCTGCGCCACCGACGACGGACCCGTGCAGACGATCACAGCAAGCCCCGGGAGCCGGGCGCAGACGCGTTCGAGGTATTCCCAGCTGCCGGGACCGAGCACGGCCAGATCCACCACCACTGCGTTCAGACGCATCCCAACCAGCGCATCAACGGTCACGGCGCTCGACAGAGCACGGAGATCCCAGCCGAGCGCATCGAGGCGGTTCGACAAAACCTGCATGAAGCCCGGGTCTCGATCGACGACCGCCAGCCGGAGACGGTTCTGCGCTCGCTGCGTCGCGGCTGACGCCGCCATCCCCGCAAGCGTGTCGCTTACATCTGACGACATAGGTCGGAACTGTAATGCACCGGTCTGAGCCGTGTCATTGTGCCAGGATCATCACAAGATCTTTACCTGCAAAGTGCGGCGCTACCGAAGTTGAGCCGCCGCTCTGCGCCCTGTCCGGACTTGCGCAACTCTTCAAAATGACCGCTATCTTTGCCCGTCGCAATGGCCTCTCGTAAAGAACAGAAAGAACAGGCACGCGCCCGACGGCTGGAGCAGGAGCGCCAGGCCGCCGCCAAGGCCCAGCAACGACGCCGCTACATGATGCTCGGCGGCGTTCTGGGAGTGGCGATCGTCGTGATCGTGGTCGCGATCGTGGTCTCCAGCGGCGGCGGCAACAACTCCGCCGGCCTCCAGAAGGGGCACGACGCGACCAAGACCTACGCGCAGGTCAACCAGCTTCTTCACGGAATCCCGCAGCAGGGCACGACCCTTGGCGACCCGAAGGCGCCGGTGACCATGACGTACTTCGGCGATCTGCAGTGTCCGATCTGCCGCGACTTCACGCTCAACGATTTCCCGCAATTCATCCAGAATCAGGTGCGCACCGGCAAGGTCAAGGTCGTCTATAAGTCGTTCTGCACGGCGACCGGCTGCCCGCAGAACCAGCAGACGTTCAACACCCAGCAGGTAGCGGCCTACGCCGCCGGCAAGCAGAGGCTGTTTTGGGACTACACCGAGCTCTTCTACCACGAGCAGGGCCAGGAAGACACGGGCTACGTCAACACCAGCTACCTCGATGGCCTCGCCAGACAGATCCCGAAACTGAACCTCAACAGGTGGAAGTCCGATCAGGGCGACCCGACTCTGCTATCGCAGGTTGAGGCCGATCAGCAGTCCGCCTCCGCCCAAGGCCTGAGTGGCACGCCGACGCTGATCATGACGGGTAAGAAGGGCTCCGAGATGGTCGAGGGCACGGGAGGCGCTCTGCCCAATTACGGCAACCTCGCCGCGGCGGTGCAGGCGGTCCAGTGACCACCGCAGCGGAGCGGGGAAGCGGGTCCCGGGCCTTGCGCAAGGTCGATCCCCTGTTCGCAGCGATCCTCGTTTTCGCGACCATCGGGCTGCTGATCGCGGCCTACCTGACCTACGAGCACTACGCCGGGCTGAAGGGCTTGCTGTGTCTGGGAGGCCACGGCGGCCACTCGAGCTGCCAAACGGTTCAGTCCTCGACGTGGTCCAAGCTGGCCGGGATTCCGGTCGCCGTGCTCGGTCTGGTCGGTTACGCCGTGATCCTCGGAAGCCTGGCGATCCGTGGCGAACTCGGTCGCGCGATCGCGTTCGGGACGGCGCTGATCGGCTTCGGCTTCAGCGCGTATCTCACCTACCGCGAGGCCCACTCGATCCATGCCTACTGCGAGTGGTGTCTCAGCAGTGCCGCCACGATGACGGTGCTGATGATCCTCACCGGAATCCGGTTCCTCCGCGCCGACCCCGGTAGCTGACGCGAGCCCATCGGGTGTCTCGCCGGGCGGACCCCCCGATGACGTTTACATCTTCGTAACCGGAACTTGCCTGACTCATCACGAGTTCGCTCGCCCGGCGGGCGATGCTGCTGACTTGATGAGAACCGCAGTTCGCGTAGACCTTCATTGCCACTCCCGGGCAACGGCCCGCTGCAGCACATCGGCCAGCGCGCTGTATGAGAGCGCCAAGCGCCGCGGGATGGACTTCGTCACGATCACCGACGAGGACTCGATCGACGGCTGTCTCGAGATCTCACATCTCCGGGACACCTTTGTCTCCGTCAAGCTCACGGCCAGGTTCGCGCACTCACGGCAGGCGATCCAGATCCTCTGTTTCGGAATCACGCCCGAGCACCACGAGTGGCTCACAGGCCACCGCCACAGCATCGAGGAAGTGGCCGCGTACCTCGATGACCGAGACATCGCGGCCGGGCTTGCACATCCGTTCCGGACGATCACAACACCGCTGACCCCCGAGCAACGGCACAGGCTCGGGACCCTGTTCCCGCTCTGGGAGACCCGCAACGGTGCGCAGCCGCACGAGATCAATGCACCCGCTGCGGCGATCGTCGAATCGATCGGCGGCGGCGCGATCGCGGGATCGGGCGACCGCACCGGCGGGAACGTCGGCAAGACCTGGACCAAGACCCCTTACGCCGCGACGACCGAAGAACTGCTCGGCCACCTGCGCGCTGGCCGAGTCACTCCACACGGGATCGAGCGAACGCCCGTGGCGCCATCGGCCCACCGTACCCACACCTACGCATTTCGCCGCCTGACATCGTCAGAGGTGCCGACGCTCGCCACGGTTGTCACGGGGGGCGTATCTGACCCGGCGCTGGCGCGGACGCTCGATGAGCTCAGAGCGCGCGGCGTGCCGGGACACGCGATTGAGTTCACAGACGCGCTGAGCCACGCCCGCGGTGACCTGATCCATCTCTGCGGATCAGGAGAGGCGGCAGAGCGAGCGGCACAGATCGCCGACTCGGCGGGGATCCCGCTCGTTTCCAGCTTCGGCTCGGCGCTGCATCCCAGCAGCCGACTGGTGCTCTCGCCCAGCCAGGCGACCGACCAGCAGCTGATCGCACTGGGGATCGACCCGAGCCGGATCCGCCGTTGGGAGCTGGGCGTTAACCCGGAGCACTTCAGCCCGGCGCACTACCACCCGGCGGCGATGCCGGCCGGCGGCGACGGTGCGGTCGCGCGGATCAACCTGCTCTACTCCGGCCCGCTCGACGCGGACCATGAGGTCGAGCTTCTAACCGACGCCTTCCAACTAGCCCACGAGCGAGAACCGCGGCTGCACCTGGTGCTTGCCGGCGCCGGACCCGACGAGCCCGAGCTTCGACGCCGACTCGGCGCCACCGCCACGTTCCGCGGTCCTCTGGACGGAAACATGCTCGCGCAGGCGTACGCGAGCGCCGACCTGCTCGTCTGCCCGAATGCCGACGGTTACGGGCAACCGATTTTGGACGCTCAGGCGTCCGGGTTGCCGGTCCTCGCGGTCGGCGACGGCGCTGCTGCCGAGCTGATCCAGAGCGGACGTAACGGATGTCTGGTCCCCGCCAGCACGCTTGCGCTGGCCGAGGCGATGCGGTCGCTCGCCCGCCGCGCGACGCTGCGCGAGCGCCTGGCGACCGGAGGCCTGCTGGCAGCTCGGGAGCGCACTTGGGAGCGCTCCCTGCGGCAGCTCGCGGCGGCGTGGTCGGACGCGCTCGCGCCCGACGCGGCGTCCGAGGTCGCCCATGCCGCCTGAGAGTGTCGCGCTCGCTACCTCTCCCCCCAGCCGTGACTTGGGCGCCGCCTTGAGCGCCGACGTCGGGCCCAGTCGAGTCAATCAGGCACAGGCGTGCAGTGAACCGCGTCGTCGACACCTGCGGATAGCCGATGTCGCGCTCTTCTACGGCGCCCGAGGCGGAGGGATCCGAACATATTTGGAGGCCAAGGCGGCGTTCGCCCGCAGGACCCTGGCGTTCGAGCACCACCTCGTGTTTCCGGGGCGCCCAGGCAGCCCCGACGCGCGGGGAGATGGGTTTCGCCATGAGCAGCCCTCGCTACGGCTCGCCGCATCGAACGGCTACCGGATTCCGCTCGGCGGTTCCGGGCTGCAAACGACGCTGCGAGCCCTCTCGCCCGACGTCGTGCTACTCCACGATCCGTTCTGGACACCACGGGTGGCATGCCGCGCGGCGCACGAGCTAGGGGCGGTGGTGATCGCGGTACACCACGCATCGCCAGCGCTGAACGCGGCTGGGGTTCCCGGGCCGCAGGAGCTCTACCGCGCGGCGCTGCGGCGCTGGTACCGGCGCGCCTACCTCGAGGTGGACGCCGTGATGTCAGTCGTCGATCCGGGCCCCGACGCCTGCCGCCCCTCGACGCTGCCGTTGCGGCTGGGCCTCGATCCGGCCTTCGGCCCGTGGGCGCGGGACGAGGTCGACGAGCCCGGTGACCACGTCCTCTACGCCGGGCGGCTGAGCCGCGAAAAGGGTGTCCGCGAGCTGCGTCGTCCAGCCGGGGCCACACGAGACCTTCGGGCTCGTCTCGTTCGAGGCGGCGGCGTGCGGAGCATCGGTCGTAACCGCATCGTGCACCCCGTCGGCGGAGCTGATCCGGGGTTCGGTCGAGACGTTCGAGGCCGGGGACGCTGCGGATCTGCTTCGGGCGATCGAGCGCGCACGGCGCCGCAACCCCGGCCGACACGCGGCCGCCAGGCTCGTGGAGCAGCACAGCTGGGACGCCGCCTTGTCCCAGGAGCTGGCCGATCTGGAGGCCCTGGCAGCCAGGGTCGATGACCCGGGCGACCGACATTGCCTGGGGGCCCAAGGTTGATGGCCACATGGCCGCCAAAGTCCCCCTTGGGAGTACGAGCCTGATGTCCGACTTTTCTCAACGCGAGGTCATTTCGCGCGTCCGCTCCGCTGCCGAACTGGTGTTGCGGGACAACTGGCGACAGGGACACCGCGCCAGCGATGGAGTCCCGTACGCCTTCACCTGTCCGGCGACGCCGCGCTATCGCCACCAGTGGTACTGGGACTCGTGCTTTCATGCGATCGCCTGGCGTCACATCGATCCGGAGCGTGCTCGCGAGGAGCTCCGGACGCTGCTGCGAGCAGGTCGACTCGACGGGTTCATCCCGCACACCGCTTTCTGGGATCGCCCGGCTTACTGGCGGCGGGCGCCGTTCTACGGGACCCATACAGTGTTCGGCTGCTCGGCGACCGCGACGATCCAGACGCCGCTGCTGGCGCTGGCGTGGGAGCTGGTCGCCGACGCCTCGCCAGACGATCCGGGGTTCGCAACCGAAGCGCTGCCACAGTTGCGCCTGCACTATGACTGGCTGGCCCAACACCGCGATCCCGACGGCGACGGGCTGCTGACGATCATTCAGCCGGACGAATCCGGACTCGATGACTCGCCGAAGTACGACGACTGCTTCCGCTGGATGCGCCATGACCATCCGGGCCACTTCTGGCTGGTCGAGCGCTACCGACGGCTGTCCTACGACGCTGCGACGATCGCCGCCCGTTACGAGGAGCACGTCGAGGACGTGCTCGTAAACGTCTTTTATGCGCTCGCGCTGCGGGCCTTGGTCAGGCTCTGCGCGCTCGATCCGGGGGCCACCGACCAGAGCGTCTACCTCGAGCGCGCACGCGACACCGAGCGGGCGCTGCTGCGAGCGCTGCCACGACCCCGGCACCGGCCTGTTCTTCGACCTCGCGGGCTCGGCCGAACGGCCGCTTCAGGTGTCAACCTGGTCATCGCTGGCGCCGTTGGCTCTGGCCGAGCTTCCCGAGGACGTGCGCCGCCGGCTGGTCGAGGAGCATCTGCTCGACGATCGTCGTTATCGGGCGCCGTTCGGGATCCCATCCGTGTCGATGGAGGAGGCGTCGTTCCGACCGGGCTTCCAGATCTGGCGCTGCTGGCGCGGCCCGTCGTGGATGAACACCAGCTGGCTACTGGTGCCCGCGATGCGCGACCTTGGCTACACGGCGGACGCCGACCGGATCACCGACTCGATGCTGCTCGCAGTCGACCGGCACGGACTGCGGGAGTACTACAACCCACTCACCGGGGTCGGGCTTGCCGCTCGCGGCTTCGCCTTCTCGGCGCTGATCGTCGATCTTCTCGCTGAGGGCCCACTTCAGAATCATGGCGCGCCAGGATGCGGCCGGCCACACCCTGATTCTGAAATGGGCCCACAATCCGGGAATGCCGACGGTGAAGCGGCCAGGCCGTCCGCCGCCGCGCGGATCATGAACACATGAGCTGGCGAAGCACCCGGGCAGCCGGGCACAGTGGCTTAACGCCACGCCAGATCGCGGTGATCGACCTCGGCTCCAACTCGTGGCGCTTGGTGGTCTACAGCTACCAGCCCGACCCTCCCACCCAGTGGTGGAAGGAGACCGACGAGCTCTATGAGACCGTCCGGATCGGCGAGGGCATGGGTACTTCCGGCGCCCTGTCGGAGGCGGCGATGGACCGCGGACTCGAGACGCTGATCGTGTTCGACCGCTTCTGCCGCGCCGCCGGGCTGAGCGGCGATGACGTCCACGTGATCGCCACCAGCGCGATCCGTGATGCCAGCAACCAGCACCAGTACCTCGAACGGATCAAGGCAGCGACCGGTTACGACGTCGAGGTCCTGTCGGCCCACGACGAGGCTCACTACGGCTATGTAGCGGCGGTCAACACCACGACCCTGAGCGACGGCATCGTGCTCGATATCGGCGGCGGCAGTATCCAGCTGATCCAGGTCGCGGGACGACGTGAGACCGACCTGGTCTCCTACCCGCTCGGTGCCGTCCGCGTCACCGAGCAGTTCCTGTCGGACACGCCGGCGAATCGTCCAACCCGGCGGAAGGACCTGCAGCGGGTCCGCGATCATGT
Organism: uncultured Solirubrobacterales bacterium; assembly: GCA_963805095.1. GTDB lineage: Bacteria > Actinomycetota > Thermoleophilia > Solirubrobacterales > Solirubrobacteraceae > Palsa-465. The sequence goes on along the minus strand of CAWDSW010000001.1, from coordinate 141,194 downwards.
CAAACGGACGCTCCGCGAAGCCACATGGCTGACAGCGCACGGCGGCCGGCTCGTCGGCACCGGCGGAGCGGTCCGTAACCTCGCCGCCGCCGCCCAACGTGCTGCGTTCGGTGCCGTCGGCGGCATCGACATCGGCGTCCAGGGCTACCTGATCAGCGGCGATGCGCTCGGCGAACTGATCTCGACGCTCGCTGCGCTGCCACCGGCGGAGCGCAACACGGTCCCGGGTATCAAGCCCGGTCGTGCGGACATCATCCTGGCGGCGGCGGTAACCCTGCAGACGGTGCTGGCGGTCGGCGGTTTCGACGGAATCGAAGTCACCGAGGCGGGCTTGCGCGAGGGCATCTTCCTGGCTCGCACGCTGCTCGAGGAGGCCGATCCGCTGTTCCCCGACGTCCGCGAGGCCGCGGTTCGCAATCTCGCGACACAGTACGAGGCGGACCTTCAGCACACCGAGCACGTTGCGCTGTTGGCGCTGCAGATGCATGACTCTCTCGTGCGGGCCGAGATGTTCGAGCCGGAGCCTTGCGAAGCGGGATTGTTGTGGGCGGCGGCGATGCTTCACGACGTCGGGATGACGATCTCCTACGACGACCACCACAAGCATTCGCGCTACCTGATCGCAAGCGCCGAGTTGCCCGGCTTCGATCCGCGCGAGCGGGCTCTGATCGCCCAGATCGCGCGGTATCACCGCAAGGGAGCACCGAAGCTCGGTGAGTTTGCAAAGCTGGGTCGGCCGGGCGACGAGGAGATGCTCGAGCGCTGCTCGATGATCCTCCGGCTCGCCGAGCACCTCGAGCGCGGGCGCGATCAATCGGTCAGCGAGGCCCGTCTGCAGACCAACGGTGACGGGATCGCGCTGCACCTGCACGCGGACGGCGACCTGACGCTCCCGCGCTGGAGCGTGGAGCGCTACGGCGACGATGACGCCTTCCGCAGAGTGTTCCATCGACCGCTCGTAATCGGGGGATGACCCGAACGATTTCCAATACCGCGTAGATTTCGGACATGGCCGTATCACGCGCTGAATCCGATGTCTCGGTCGCCGACCTGCGCGACTCGAACCTGTACGCGAACCGCGAGCTGTCCTGGCTCGACTTCAACGATCGCGTCCTCCAGCTTGCCGAGGACGAGAAGGTGCCGCTGATCGAGCGGCTCAAGTTCCTCGCGATCTACACCTCCAACCTCGACGAGTTCTTCATGGTCAGGGTGGCCGGGGTACACAGCCAGATCGAGGCACGCATCGATGCCCGCGGTCCTGACGGCCTGTTGCCGACCCAGCTGATGGACGAGATCTCGCGCAAGGTTCGCGCGCTCGACGCGCGCCAGGCCAACGAGTTCGCCGAAGTGGTCAGACCAGAGCTCGCGAGCCATGGCATCCGAATCGTCTCCGTCGAGGATTCGGGGGCTCCGGCGGCCAAGATCGAACGCCACTTCCGGGAGCACATCTTCCCGGCGCTGACACCGCTGGCGATCGGCCCCGGCCGGCCGTTTCCGTATATCTCAAACCTCTCGCTCAGCCTGCTCGTGCACCTTCACGACCCGACTGTCGGGACCGAGGTGTACGCGCGCGTGAAGGTTCCGAAAGAGGTCCTGCCGCGCTTTGTCCCGATCTCCAAGGACACCTTCGTCCCACTCGAGGAGGTCATCGCTCGGCATCTCGATGCGCTGTTCCCGGGGATGGAGATCATTTCCCACAACCTGTTCCGGGTCACGCGGGACGCGGACTTCGAGATCTCCGACGGAGCCGACGACCTGATGCAGGCGGTCGAGGACGAGCTCCGTCGACGCCGTTTCGGCGAGGTGGTGCGAGTCGAGGTCGGCGCTGGCATCGAGCCGCACATGCGCGAGCGATTGATCGACTGGCTCGGGATCACGCCCAGTCAGGTCTATGACCAGGCGGACATGCTTGACCTCACCGATCTCTGGCAGATCGTCGGGATCGACGGCCACTCCGACCTGCGCCAGATCCCCTGGACGCCGATCACCCATCCGGCGCTGCTGCCGCGGAGCGACGAAGACGACGGTCCGGCAGACGTGTTCGCGGCGATGCGCCAGAAGGACCTCCTCGTCCATTACCCCTATCAGTCGTTCTCGACCAGCGTCGAGCGCTTCGTCCTGCAGGCGGTCGACGACCCCAAGGTGCTGGCGATCAAGATGACCGTGTACCGAACGTCCGACGACTCGGCCCTGGTGCCGGCGCTGATCGACGCCGCTGAAAAGGGCAAGCAGGCTGTCTGCATGGTGGAGCTGAAGGCGCGCTTCGACGAACGCCGGAACATCCGCTGGTCGCGTGAGCTCGAGGAGGTCGGCGCCCATGTCGTCCACGGGATCCCGGGGCTGAAGACACATGCCAAGGCGATCCTCGTCGTCCGCGCCGAGCACGGCGAGGTCCGCAACTACGTGATGATCGGGACCGGCAACTTCCACGCCAAGAATGCCCGGTTGTACGACGACTTCGGGTTATTCACGACCGACCGGGAGCTCGGCGAGGAGGTCGTGAACCTGTTCAACACGCTGACCGGCTACGCGCATCCGCCACGCCAGCGCAAGGTGCTGGTGGCGCCCGATTCGATGCGGGTGCCGCTGCTCGAGCTGATCGAGCGGACGATCAGGGCCCACCGTGCCGGGGAGCCGGCCCGGATCGCGATGAAGATGAACTCGCTGGTCGACCAGCGATGCATCGAGGCGCTGTACATAGCCTCGCAAGCAGGCGTTCCGATCGACCTCAACGTGCGCGGGATTTGCTGCCTGCTGCCCGGGATCCCCGGGGTCAGCGAGACGATTAGCGTCACCTCGATCGTCGGGCGCTTCCTCGAGCATTCGCGGATCTACTCGTTCCGGTTCGGCGACGAGCACGCGTACTACATCGGCTCAGCGGATCTGATGCCTCGCAACCTGGATACCCGGGTTGAGCTGCTCGTGCCGGTCGAGAGCGAGGAGCTCCAGGCTGAGCTCGAGGACACGCTCGAGCGCTGCTTCGCGGACGACACCAACGCGTGGACGCTGGACGCCGAGGGTCACTGGCACCGACGCTCCGGGCGTACCCGCAGCGTCCATCGCGAGCTGATGGAACGTACGCTCGCTGCCGCAGCGGCGACCGTCTCCTGACCGAGGCGACGCCGGCCATGCACAGCGACGTGCTGCTCGTGATCGTCGTCGCGGCGGCGCTGGTGTTCGACTTCACCAATGGCTTTCACGACACCGCCAACGTCGTCGCCTCGGCGATTTCGACCCGCGCGATCTCGCCGCGGTCCGCGGTCGCCCTCGCCTCGATCCTGAACTTCGCCGGCGCGCTGCTATCGCTGAACGTGGCGGCGACGATCGCGACCGGGATCCTGTCAGCCGGCGCCGTGACCGAGTTGGTCGCGTTCGCGGCGCTGGTCGGCGCGATCGCGTGGAACCTCGCTACCTGGGTCTTTGGACTACCGTCGAGCTCGTCCCACGCGCTGATCGGGTCCCTGATCGGGGCGCTGATCGCCGGCGTGGGAAGTGGCGCCGTCAACTGGCATGGGCTCCTGACGAAGGTCGTCGAGCCCGCCGTGTTCGCGCCGCTGATCGCGTTTCTGCTCGCCGGGCTGGCGATCCTCGCCATCTACAGGATCGTCGCGCACTGGAGACCAGGGTCGGTGCGTCGCAGCTTCAGGTTGCTCCAGCTGGTCTCAGGCGGCGCCCTATCCGTTGCGCACGGCACCAACGACGCGCAGAAGACGATGGGAATCATCGGGCTGGCCTTGGTCGCTCACGGGGACCTGAGCGCGCACAATTTCCAGGTGCCTCTATGGGTCATCCTCGCCGCAGCGACCGCCATGGGCCTCGGCACCTACGCCGGCGGCTGGCGGATCATCAAGACCGTCGGGACTCGGATCATCAAGATGGACCCGGCGCAGGGAGTCGCCGCCCAGGGATCCGGCGCGGCCGTGATCCTCGTTTCATCGCACCTCGGCTTCCCGCTGTCATCGACGCAGGTGATCTCCGGAGGAGGGATGGGTGCCGGAGCAGGCAAGAACCTGTCGGCGGTCCGCTGGGGCGTGGCGAGCAACATCATGATCGCGTGGCTCCTGACCCTGCCGCTGTCGGCGCTGCTGGGCGCCGTCGCCTATTGGATCGCCGACCTGTTCGGCAGCGGCGTGCTGGGGCCGATCCTGATCGTGGTGGCCGCCGCGGCCGGCGCCGCCTACGCAATCCGCGGGCGACGCCAGCCGTTCGCGACCCTGGAGACCGGCGCCTGAGGGCGGCGACGCCTTCCCAGGGGTGCCGGTGGTGGCCATGTGGCTGCCACAGGCGGGGCCCCGGGGTGTGTTATCGCCGGTGTCAACCCGTGGGCGCGGTCGCCGGTCGGTCCCCAAGGGTTACCTGGAGCTGCATCTTGCTGCCATTGCGGCGGACGGTCATCGTCACCTTCTGTCCAGGCTTGTAGTTCGCAACGGTCGCGATGAAGCCGTTGGTCGAGTGGACTCTCATTCCGTTGATCGCCGTGACCACGTCGCCGGGTTGCAGGCCCGCCTTGGCGGCCGGCGAACCGGCGACGATCGGCGTCGCGCAGGTCGACCCACCGCTCACTGAGATCTGGGCTCCGTCGCCGCTGTAGACCGAGTTCAGGCACACCCCGACATAGGGGTGTTCGACCTTCTTGCCCGAGATGATCGTGGACGCGACTTGCATGTCGGTATTGGCCGGAGTCGCGAAGCCGACGCCGGCGCTCTGGCCCGAGTTCGTCTGGATCTGATCGTTGAGCCCGAGCACGTGGCCATTGGCGTCGAGGAGCGGACCGCCCGAGTTACCCGGATTGATCGCCGCATCGGTCTGGATCGCGCCTGTGATCGTGTAGTTGTTGGGCGCCGTGATCGGGCGCCCGACCGCGCTGACGATCCCAGCCGTGGTCGTCTCCGGCAGGCTGAATGGGCTACCAATCGCGACGACCGGGTCGCCGACCTGGGCCGTGTCGGAGTTTGCGAACGGGATCGGATGAAGATCCCGGGCGGGTACGTCAACCCTGATCACCGCAACATCGGTCGAGGGATCGGTGCCGAGGACCTTGGCGGGTGCGCTGACGCCGTTGTTGAAGTGCACCGTGACGGAATTGGCGTTGGCTACGACGTGCTCATCGGTGATGATGTCGCCCTGCTTGTCGTAGACGACACCGGCGCCCTCTCCCTCGGTCTCCTGGCTGCTGCCTCCAAACAGGGTCGAGGACTGCTGCGAGGTAACGGTGATGTCGACCACGCCGGGGCTGTCGGTCCGGTAGATCTGGTTGATGGTCATGCCGCGGGTGGTGCCGAGCGCGGAGGGGACCGACGTCGACGCCGACTGGCCGGAGGACACGACGGTGGTCACCGTCTTGGTCGATCCGCCCGAACCCGACGCGATCACGACCGCGACGACGGCGCCGGCGGCGGCCCCCAACAACGCGGGCAGGAACGTTTTCAGGCTACGCATCTGTCTGTCTCTCTCTGTCGAAGCTTTGAGCGGGCCCCTGGACGGGAGGAGCAGGCGCCCGCGCACCTCATGTCAACAGAGCTAACTCAGAGGTTCGTAAGAAGGCGCCGGGGGACGCGTGCCGTAAGGAGGGCAAAGGCCTTTAGCTACGGGCTTTTGCACTCACAGCGGGAGTTCTGGCCATCGCCACGAACTGGTCGAGCGCCGCCGGGTTGGCCAGCGATTCCCGGCTGGCTGCCCGTTCGGCCGGGGTGCCCATCAGGATCCGCTTGACCGGAACCTCCAATAGCTTGCCCGACAGCGTTCGCGGCACCTCGGCGATCTGGACGACCTCGTCGGGAACATGGCGCGGGGAGCAATCCTCCCGCAGCCGACGCCGGACTGCGGCGATCAGCTCGTCGGTCAGCGTCTGCCCGGTGCGGAGCACCACGAACAGCTGCATCCAGCCGTCTGTCCCTTCGCGGGGCAGGTCGATGACCAACGCATCGACCACGTCGTCGAGCGACAGCACCGACCGGTAGATCTCGCTGGTCCCCATCCGGACGCCACCGCGATTGATCGTCGAGTCGGAGCGCCCGTAGATCACGGCGCCGCCCCTGGACGTGATCTCGACCCAGTCGCCGTGGCGCCAGACACCCGGGTAGGTCGCAAAGTAACTGTCGCGATACCGCTCGCCCGACGGATCTCCCCAGAAGAAAATCGGCATCGAGGGCATCGGCTCGGTCAGGACCAACTCGCCGACCTGATCGACGACCGCGTTGCCATCTTCGTCCCACGCCTGGAGCGCTGCGCCGAGCGAGCGCGCCTGGAGCTCCCCCAGGCGCACCGGGAGCGTCGGCACGCCACCGACAAACGCGGTGCACAGGTCGGTCCCGCCGGAGGTCGAAAACAGCCATGTGTCGCGTCCGACCTCGTCGTACACCCAGCGAAAGCCCTCGGGAGACAGCGGCGACCCGGTGGAGCCGACCGACCTCAAGCGCCGCAGGTCGCGTCCCTGGCGGGGATGCACGCCCGCCTTCATGGATGCCGCGATGAAGGCAGCGCTGGTCCCGAAGCAGGTCATCCGGGTCTGCTCGGCGAGATCCCACAGACGCTCCATCGTCGGATACCCCGGGTTGCCGTCAAAGAGCACAATCGGCGCGTCTGTGAGCAGCACGCCGACAAGCAGGTTCCACATCATCCAGCCGGTCGTCGAAAACCAGAAGATCCGGTCGCCGGGCTGCGCGTCAACGTGCAGATGAGAGATCTTCAGCTGCTCCAGCAGAATCCCGCCCTGGCTGTGCACGATCGGCTTTGGCAGCCCCGTCGTGCCGGAGCTGTAAAGCACCCATAGCGGGTGCTCGAACGGCACCTGCTCGAACTCCAAGGTTGACCCTTCGCCGAGGAATCCCGGCTCCCAACCGCTCCCGTCGCTGTAGCCGAAGAGGACCACCTCCGGACCGGACGGCAACGCGGCCGCGATCTCCCGCGCGAGCTCGCCGCGGCCGAAGTCCTTGCCGCCATAGCGGTAGCCGTCGACCGCCAGCATCAGCTTCGGCTCGATCTGGCTAAAGCGATCGACCACCGCCCTCCCGCCGAACTCGGGCGCCGCCGAGGACCAGATCGCGCCCACCGCGGCACACGCCAGGAACGCCGCCACGGTCTCGGGGATGTTCGGCATGTACGCCACCACCCGGTCGCCCGGCACAACGCCCCGGGCCCGCAACCCCGCCGCGATCTGAGCGGTCTCCTGTGCCAGGCGCTGCCAGGTCCAGGAGCCCAGCGTTCGAAGCTCGGAGACGTGTTCGATCGCCGTCAGTTCTCCCCGACGGTTGCGGAACACGTGCTCGGCATAGTTCAGCCTGCCCTCGGGGAACCACTCCGCGCCGGGCATCGTCCGGCGACCGAGGACGGCCGACGGCGGCGCTGAGAACCGCACGTCGAAGAACTCGACGATCGAACCCCAGAACTCGTCGAGATCTGAGACCGACCAGCGCCAGAGCTCGTCGTAGCTGCGGGTGTCCACGCCACGCTCCACGCGCAGCCAGCGCTGATAGCGCGTCAGCGTTGCCGCCGCGACGCGGCACGGCGACGGCGTCCAAAGCACCTCGCGCTCGGTCATCGCGGCAAGTATGCCTGGCACCGGTCCCGCTCGGATCCTCCGATCAATCGACGTGCATTCGCCCTAATGCGCACCACCGGCTCCGGGAATGCATACGCTATCGGCATGGACCTCGGGGAGCTGCGCGCCTTCGTGGCGGTTGCCGAAGAGCTCCACTTCGGACGCGCCGGGCTGCGGCTTGGCATCACGCAGCCGCAGGTCAGCCGGCTCGTGCGCGCGCTCGAAGGCGACCTCGGGGTCGAGTTGTTCGTCCGCACCCCGCGCCAGACACAGCTGACTGAGGCAGGTGCGATGCTGCTCGCCGACGCGCGCGACACACTCGGCGCACACGCCCGGCTTTGGGCCAGGGCAGAGGATGCCCGTCGCGGCATGCGTGGGCGCGTATCAGTCGGCTTTGTCTGGAGCACCCTCGGCGCGTTCCTCGCGCCCCTCGTCGGCGCCGCGACCGAACGCCACCCGGACATCGAGCTGTCGGTCTCACAGCTCGCGTTCATCGAGCTGATCCCGGCTCTCCGCCGAGGCGACATCGACCTGGCGATCGCCCGCCGCACCTGGGCGAGCGCCGAGATGCTGGAGCAGACGCTGCGGCTCGAGCCTTCCGTGCTGGCGCTTCCCGAGGGGCACCGGTTCGCCGAGCGCGCCACCGTCTCACTGGCGGAACTCGCCGGCGAGCCGATGGTCGCGCTGCAGCGAACGCTGGCGCCGACTGCCTACGACCGCGTGATCGAGGCGGCCCGAGATCGAGGAATCGAGCTGCGCATCGTCCAGCATGTCCGCTCGGCCGCCGAAGCACTGGCGCTCGTCGCTGCGGGGATTGGGATCTACCGGATGCCGGCGAGCGCCGCCGCACCGCACCCGGGCGTGGTGTATCGGGAGCTTCGCGACGCCGCGAGCCGGGTCACGCTGCTGCGTCGGCCGGCGCCCCCGACAGCGTCGGTCGCGGCGATCACGGCGCTGGCAACGGAGCTCTTCAGCGATACGCAATCCGCATCGGAGAATGCGTCCGCAGGCCTGGCTGACGTGCTGCCGGCTCCCTAGTGTCGTTAGTCAGAAATTCGCACCCGAATTTATGACTAACGACCCGCGCTGTCTCCGTGAGGCCAACGTCGCTGCGTCGCCTGGTTGCGACGAGCGCCCTGTCGCTGCGTCGATCCCCTCGAGCCCGGGCGCTGTCGCTCCTGTGGAACTCAAGCCGCGCGCTGACGTTGGGCGCCGTTGTTTTCGTCGTCGCCGAGGGGACGCTCCCGGTGCTTGTACTCGTCGCGATGGCGCGCGTCGTTTCCGCGATCCCGGCCGCGGTTGAACTCGGCATCTCGTCAGATGCCGGGCACACGCTGCTCATCGATCTTGCGCTGGCGGGCGCGATCTACGCGCTGTCGCTGATGCGTGGACCCGCCGAGGACGCTCTGACAGCGGCCGCTTCGGCCCGAGTCGATGCGCTGATGCAGCGCCGCCTGATCGAGGCGGTCTCCGCCCCAGTCGGAATCGAGCACCTCGAGAACAGGGAGGTGAGCGAGCAGCTCGCCTCTGCTCGCGGCGAGCTATTGGACGGACAGCCCGCCGGCGCTCCAATCGCGCTGGTCTCCCAGCTTGGCGAGCGGTTGACCGGGCTGTTGGCCTGCATCGTCCTAGCCACCTTTCAGTGGTGGGTTGGGATCGGATTGCTGGCCGTGTGGCTCGCGGTCCGGGGACCGCTGGCGAGCGGTCTGCGTGCACAGGCGACGCGAGTGCGCTCCGCCGCCGCACCGCTGCGCCGCAGCTGGTACCTGCTCGGACTGGCATGGCGCCCGGCGGCCGGCAAGGAGATGCGCATCTTCGGCCTCGCCGACTGGATAGCCGATCGCCACGCCCAGGAGTGGCTCGAGGGGACCGCGCCGGCATGGCGTGACCTCCGGCGTCTGAACCGGACGGTGCTGCTTTCCGCTGGAGCCGTCCTGGTCGGTTACGGCGTCGCGGTCACCGTGCTCGGATTGGCTGCCTACCGCCAGCAGATCTCCCTGCAGACGCTGGTGACTATGGTGACGATGCTGCCGACCACGATGGCGGTCGGCTCGATCAGCTACGGCGACATCAACCTCGAGAAGCTGCTGTTGTCGGTACCGGATCTGGAGGCACTGACGACCGGGCTCGGACGGAGAGCCGTGCCTGTCCGAGGACGCGCCTCCGCAGCCGGGTTGCCACGGCATTTGGTGCGTTTCGATCGGGTCACGTTCAGCTACCCCGACAGCCAGGACCCCGTCCTGCACGAACTCGACCTGCAGCTGGTCGTCGGCGACTCGCTCGGGCTGGTCGGCATCAACGGCGCCGGCAAGACGACGCTGGTGACACTGCTGGCCCGCATGCGCGAGCCGACCGGCGGGCGGATCTCGGTTGACGGCGTGAACCTGGACACGCTCAGCGCTCGCGAGTGGCAGCGACAGGTCGCCGTCGTCTACCAGGACTTCGCCCGCCTGCCGATGACCGCGACGGAGAACATCGCGATGTTCGGCGATCGACACGTCGACAAGCCCGCCCTGTTGCGGGCCGCTGAGCTAGCCGGTGCCGCAGACATCGTCGCCCGACTCCCCTATGGCTGGAATACGGTGCTGTCGCCGCACTACGCCGGCGGCGTCGACCTCAGCGGTGGCCAGTGGCAGCGGATCGCACTCGCGCGCGCGCTCTACGCAGTTCAGACGGGGGCGCGAGTGCTCGTCCTGGACGAACCGACCTCCCAACTCGACGTCCGTGCCGAGGCAGCGTTCTACGACCGCTTTCTCGAGCTGACTGCCGGAGTCACCAGCATGATCATCTCCCACCGTTTCGCGAGCGTCAGGCGGGCCAACCGGATCGCGGTGCTCGATGGCGGTCAGATCACCGAGATCGGATCCCACCAGGAACTGCTCGACCACGACGGCGTGTACGCCGAGATGTTCGGATTGCAGGCCGCGCGGTTCCGACATTCCGAGTCGGCCAGGTGATCCGGCGCTGGCGACGAACCGCAGGAGTCCTGCTCGGCACCGGCTTCCGCGCGGCGTCGCTGACCGCAACCGTCTGCCTGATCACGACGCTCGCCGGCGCCGCCGCATCGGTCCTCTACAGCGTCGGCTACCGGGTGATTGTCGACGGAGCGATCGCGCATGATTCGACTTCAATCGCCCTCGGCGCAGGACTCCTCGCCTGCCTGTTCACGCTCGCCTGGGCAATGACGATCATCGGCGGCACCGAGGGAACGCTCCTGACCGACCGAATCAGCCTGGTGCTGAGCGTCCGGATCGCAAGGCAGGTGGCTGCACTGCCGACGCTCGAGCACTTCGAGCGCTCCGAGCTGCTCGCAGAGATCGAGCAGTTGACCGGTAGCCGGAGGACGCTGGCAGCGGCGCCGCGACAACTCATCAATCTGTCGGGGCAGGCGTTGCGCGCGGTCGCCATTGTGATCCTGCTCGCGACCGTCTATCTCCCGGTGCTGTTCGTACCGCTGCTGGCGTTGGCCCCGGCGCTGTCGGATCGCTGGGCCGCGAGACTCCAGCAGCGCTCCGACGACGCCCTCGCCGAGGATCGCCGGCTACTTTCAGATCTGTTCGCGCTGGCGACGAGCCCGGATTCCGCCCGTGAGCTACGCACCTACGGCGTAACGGACGCAGTCGCCCGCCGTCACCACGATCTGCTCGAACGCGTGAGGCGACGCACGGTTCGGACGGCGCAGCTAAGCGCATTGCTCGAGGCTGCCGGGTGGCTCGTGTTCGCGGCCGGCCTGATCGCGGCGATCGTGGTGCTGGTCCTCCGTGCAGCCGAGGGCCATGTCAGCCCTGGCGCAGTCGTCATGTCCGTCAGCCTGCTGCGCCGGGCCCAGACTCAGATCTCGCGCTCTACCGACACCGCCGGCAGCTTCGCTACCGCAGCGTCCACGGCGCGACGGCTTCTATGGCTGGAGGATCGCGCCACAGACCGCGCCGACCGGGCCAGCGAAAGGGTCGCGGTGCCGGCGCGACTGCACACCGGCATCCGGCTCGAGGCGGTTACGTTCGCCTACCCGGGCTCCGATGACGCCGTCGCGTTGGGTCCCGTCGAGCTCGAGCTTCCCGCCGGGAGGACGGTCGCGCTTGTCGGCGAGAACGGCGCCGGCAAGACGACCCTCGTAAAGCTCCTGTGTGCGATGTATGCGCCGGCCAAGGGCCGGGTCACGATCGACGGCACCGACCTCGCCGAGCTCGACGTGGACTCCTGGCGGCGGCGTATCGGCGCGGCCTTCCAAGACTTTCAGCGTCTCCAGTTCATCCTCGCCGAGAGCGTCGGGGTCGGCGACGTTTCCCGGGTCGAGGACCACGAAGCCGTACGCGAAGCGCTGACGCGAGCAGGCTCGCCCCGGCTCGAGGCCGAACTACCCGACGGCCTGTCGACGAGAGTCGGCAATCGCTTCACCGGCGGCCGGGAGCTCTCGGGCGGTCAGTGGCAGCGGCTTGCGCTGGCTCGCGGCCTGATGCGTAAACGCCCGCTGCTCGTCGTCCTCGACGAGCCGACCGCGAGCCTCGACGCACAGACTGAAAGCGCCTTGTTCACGCGTTACTCGGCGATCGCCCGCGAACTGGGCGCCGAGTACGGCACGATCACTTTGATCGTCTCGCACCGATTCTCGACCGTTCGCTCGGCCGACCTGATCGTCGTCCTCGATCACGGCACGGTCCTCGAGGCGGGCTCGCACGAGGCGTTGATAGGGAATGGCGGCGTCTACGCGGAGTTGTTCGAACTCCAGGCCCGCGCGTATGCGTAGAAGGCTGTCCTTCGGGTCAGATTCCTGGCGAGCGCTCCGGACGGGCAGTCGGATCCGGAGGCTCACCAGGAAGCGGCGCGGCGAGGAGGGTCCCCGTCCCGCTGGCGACGAGGCGCACTTCGTCGCTGCCAGGTGGCGTCCAGCGGCGCGCGCCGACGGAGCGCGGGGATGTTCCATCGTCCTGTGCACCGCCTCCTGCGTCGGGACGCCACCTCGGCATGGCGAAACCGTATCCAGGCCGCCGTCAGATCAGTGTAAAACGGAGGCGACAGCCCGACGCGCTCAGCTCTTCGTGAGCGACCGCTGGCGTCTCGCAGCAGCGACGGTGGCGGTGTCCGCGGGCAGAGTCACGGTGACGACCAGACCGCCGTCCGGCGGCGCGCTGAGCGCGATCGTGCCTCCGTGTGCCTCGGCCACCGAGCGGACGATCGAAAGGCCGAGGCCGAAGCCGCCGCTGACCCGGCTGAGGCGGCGGAACGGCTCGGTCAGGGCCTGTGCCTGCGCGGGATCGATCACCGCACCGGTGTTGCTGACCGTCAGCTGAGTGCTGTCGCTTGCGGTGCTCGTGGCGACGCTCAGGTCGCCGCCCGGCTCGTTGTAGCGGATGCCGTTGTCGATCAGGTTGGCGAGCATTCGCTCGATCAACCGTGGCTCGCCACGGGCGATCGCCGGCTGAAGGTCGGTTTGGATCTCCACCTCGGCGCTCTCGGCCCTGGCGTGCAGGTCGGTGACGCAGTCGGCGGCAAGCGCCGCCAGATCGACCGGCTCGGCGCGGCCGACGACCGACTCGCTGCGTGCCAGCACCAGCAGCGCCGCGATCAGCGCCTCACTGCGGTCGATCGTCTCGCGGACGGCCTCGCCCATCGCGCGGAGGTCATCGGTGCCCGCGTCTGGATCGGCGAGCGCCACGTCGATCTCGGTGCGCATGATCGCCAGCGGCGTTCGTAGCTCGTGAGACGCGTTCGCGACGAAGTGGCGCTGCCCCTTGAAGGCGTTGTCGAGTCTCGAGAGCATGCCGTCAAAGGTGTCGGCGAGCTCCTTGAGCTCGTCCTGAGGACCCTCCAACGCGATCCGCTCCCCGAGATTCTCGCCGGACACCCGTTGTGCGGTGCTGGTGATCTTCCGCAGCGGCGCCAGCGCGCGGCCGGCGAGGAGCCACCCGACCACGACCGAGATCCCGGTCATCAGTACGAGCGCGGCCACGTACTCCATCAGGAGCCGGTGCAGCTCGCCGTTGGCCAGCTCGCGCCTTACATCCTCGAAGTACCGGTAGAGAAAGTGGTTGCCGTACTGGTTCTCGTCCGGAAACGGCGGCAACCGCAGCGCCCGTCGGAGCCCGAGGCGCTGGTCCAGGTTGTGACGGACGAGGAAATACCCGCTGGTCAGCAGCGCGACGCCCGTCAACAGGAACACCAGTCCGTAGGCGAGCGTCAGCCGGAACCTGATGGTGCGCGCGCTGCCGGGGATCAGACGCAGCGCTCGCACCCTCTCGCCCTCGTCGCGAGCCTTGACTGCAGCCGGCCTCCGCTCCATCGGTCCGCTCGCTGCCGAACATCACGCCATTCGGTAGCCGACCCCGATTACGGTCTCCACCACCGGTGGGTCCCCCAGCTTGCGCCGCAGCGTCATGATGGTCATCCGGACGACGTTGGTGAACGGATCTGTCTGCTCGTCCCAGACGCGCTCCAGAAGCTCCTCGGCCGAGACGGTCGCTCCGTCGGCCGCCATCAGCGCCTCGAGCACCGCGAGCTCCTTGCGCGCCAGCTCGATCGGCTGGCCGCCGCGCACGACGCTCCGGCGCGCGGGGTCGAGCTCGAGGTCACCGCGCTGTAGCACCGGCGGCCGGCTCGGCGCAGAGCGCCTGCCCAGCGCCCGAATGCGGGCAACCAGCTCGGCGAAGCGAAAAGGCTTGGGCATATAGTCGTCGGCGCCGAGCGAGAGTCCCTCGACCAGGTCCTCCAGATCCGCGGCGGCGGTCAGCATGATGATCCCGGTTTCCGGGCGCTCGCCGCGCACAACTCTGCAGACCTCGTCTCCATGGACACCCGGGAGATCACGATCGAGCACCACCACGTCGTAGCGGACGATCCTGGTCTTCAACAGCGCCTCGTCGCCATCGGGTGCGACGTCGACCGCCATCCCCTCGCGGCGCAGGCCTCGGGCGATTGCGTCGGCGAGGCGTCGTTCGTCTTCGGCAACGAGCACACGCATTTCCAGTCAGCATGAAGGTAGACGAATAAGGACTCTGTAAGAGCCCGTCGCAGACCGAGTGCAGGAGCGCGTCAGCGCAGCGGCCCGGCCAGCGCGGCTCGAGCCGCGTGGTAACCACACATCCCGTGGACCCCACCCCCTGGCGGCGTCGAGGACGAGCACAGGAACAGGCGCGGATTCGGGGTCGTGTATGGGGACAGCCTCGGGACCGGCCGCGCGAGCGTCTGCCAGAGGGTCGCCGCGCCGCCGTTGATGTCACCACCGATGAAGTTGGGGTTCAGCTCCTGGAGCGCCGCGGGCCCGTGGATGGCGCGGGCCAGGACGAGGTCTGAGAACCCGGGCGCGAACCGCTCAATCTGCCTCTCAATCGCGGTCGTCATGTCGACACCCGACCCGTTGGGGACATGACAGTACGCCCACAGAGTGTGCTTGCCTGCGGGCGCCCGCGAAGGATCGATCACGCTCGGTTGCGCAACCAAGACGTAGGGACGCGTTGGTGGCCGGCCCCGGGCGACATCGGCCTCGGATGCCGAGATCTCCGCCAGCGAGCCGCCAAGGTGGACGGTCCCGGCGATCCGGCACTCGGATGCTGTCCAATGAAGCGGTCCGGACAGCGCGTAGTCCACCTTGAACACGCCGGGCCCGTAGCGGAAGCGCTCGAGCCCCCGCCGGTAACCCTCGGGCAGATCATCTGGTCCGCAGACCGCGCGCAGCTGACGAGGAGTGAGGTCGAACAGGATCGCGCGAGCGCTCCGGAGCTCGGGCAAATCCTCGAGCGATCGCACCTCGACGCCTGTCTGAATGCTCGCCCCAAGCGACTCGAGCTCGGCCCGCAGCGCGAGCGCGATCGCCTCGGACCCACCGCGCGCGACCGGCCAGCCGCAGGCGTGCGCGAGGGTCAACAGCACCAGCCCGAAAGCGCCTGTCCCGCCGCCGCTCAGGGGCTGCATCGAGTGCGCCGCCGATCCCGCCAGCAACGCCCGCGCCCGCTCACCCTTGAACGCGATCCGCGCCAGCGCTCGAGCCGAGAACACGCCCGCCAGCCCGAATCGGGCGGCGAGCAGTGGCGCGCGCGGCCAGCGTGCGAGTGGCCCGAGCAGCACGTCCCTCAGCCGTTCCCAACCCTGCGCGAATGGCCCGATCAGCGATTCGTATGCCCGTGCGTCCTCCCCCAGAGCTGCCGCGGTCTCGGCTACCGAACGGCGAACCGCTACGGCGGTGCCATCGTCAAGCGGATGTGCCACCTGGATCTCCGGGAAGACCAGCTCGAGGCCGTGGCGCTCCAGGTGTAGAGACGACAGCGCCGGCGAGCCGACGGCGAGTGGATGCACGGCCGAGCAGAGGTCGTGGCGGAAGCCCGGAAGCGTCAGTGCGGCCGTGTGGGCGCCGCCGCCGACCTGGTCCCGGCGCTCGACCACGTGCACGGACCGCCCGGCCCGGGCGAGCTCGATCGCGGCCGTGAGCCCATTCGGGCCTGCTCCGACGACGACTGCATCGACGGTGGTCACCGCTTCGAGGCTACCTCGGCGTCCGAGCGGTGCGCGATTTGAGCTCGCAGGCCCTAGATTTCGGTCCGTGCTGATCCGCCACGCCGATCCAGAACGCGACGCTCCAGGCTGCCTCGCGATCTACGCGCCGTTCGTGACCGGGTCGGCGACCAGCTTCGAGGCCGTGCCCCCGACCGGTTCGGAGTTCGCCGACCGAATCGCCCGCTATTCCCGCAGCCACGCGTTCCTCGTAGCCGACGACGACGGCACGGTTGCCGGGTTTGCGTACGCCTGTCCGCACCGCGAACGGGCCGCATACCGCTGGACCGCCGAGACGAGCGTCTACGTCGATCCCGGGCGCCACGGCCGCGGGATCGGCACCGCACTCTACGAGCAGCTCTTGAGCCTGCTGCGGAGTCAGGGCATCAGGCTGGCGGTGGGCGGCGTGACGCTCCCCAACGACGCGAGTATCGCCCTGCACCGGCGTTCCGGATTCATCCAGATCGGCGTGTACCCGGGTATCGGCTGGAAGCTGGGCGCCTGGCGTGACGTCGCGTGGCTCGTGTGTGACCTCGACCCGGAGGCCGACCACAGACCCGGTTCTCCGACGGAGCCCGGCCCCCCGGCCCAACTCGACTAGCTCGTGACCCGCACATTGGGCGACCGCACCGCCCGGACCTACCCGCCGGCGACGTCGCGGCGCAGAAACACGAGGAACGCGGCCGTCAGGGCCGGCACGGCATACAGCGCGCACACCCACAAGGCGCGGATGATCGGAGCCCAGTCGGTCGGCGTCCGCAACAGCCCCTGCCAGGCGTTGAATTGGGTGCTCAACAGGTAGGGCTGCAGGCCGGTCAGGCCCGGCAGCACTCCGAGCAGCTGGATCAGCAGCGAGATCATCAGCGTGCCGACGATCGCCGCGGCGCTGTTGCGCGTCAGCGTCGAGAGCATTAGGCCGATGCACACGATCGCCGCGATCGGGACGAGATAGACGGCGAAGCTGGCGTAGACGAGCCCGAGGGCCCGTGGGGCGGAGACGATCGTCCCGGACAGGCTCTGGAGGCTGTTGAAGCCCGACTGGATGCAGCCCGCGACGACGGCCACGGTCACCGTCAGGAGAATCGCGGCGACCGCGTAGCTGGCCGCGACCAACGCCTTGCCGGCGAAGATCTGATGACGCTCGAGCGAGCGCGTCAGGACCGTCTTCAGCGTTCCGTTATGGTCCTCGGACGCAAAGATGTCACCAGCTACAAGGGCGACGATCAGCGGGAACAACCAGACCGCGCCGAAGAGCAGGATCACCAGTGGCATCGCCAGCCCGCTGCGGTTCAGATAGTCGGAGAACGCGAAGTCCCCACCGCGATGGTGCATGTGCTGAAAGTGGATCGCGAGCACGAACAGCACCGGAACGATCACCGCTCCCCCGAGCCCCAGGTAGGTGCGCTTCTGATACCGGAGCTTCACGAGTTCCCAGCGGTACACGGTCAGCACGCCCGGCCGACGTGACACGCGCGGCACCGACGCCGGCGCGCCCGCGGAGATCTTCGCGACCGCGCTCACAGCGCCGCCTCAACCGCGTCGGGCTCCTTCGGCGGCGTGGTGGCGGTCGGCGCGGGCGGGCGGGGTTCGTCTCCCTCGGTCAACGAGAAGAACAGGTCCTCGAGGGTGACCGTCTGCGGGGCTAGCTCGTGGATCAGGACCCCCGCCCCGACCAGCGCCCGTGACAGCTCCGCGACAGATTCCTGGCTCGCGGAGAAGGTGATCCGCCCGTGCTGGACCTGGGGGTCTCCGATTCCCGGCTGAGCGAAGCAAATCGCCCGGGCCCGCTCATCATCGGTGGTCGCGAGCCGGTAGACGGTGCCCGCCCCGCGCGCCAGCGCCGCGATCGTCCCCTCGTAGACGATCTGCCCAGAGCGCAGGATCGCGACTCGGTCGCACAGCTCCTCGACCTCGGCGAGCAGGTGGCTGGACAGCAGGACGGTCATCCCGTCGTCGGCGAGGCGCCGGATCAGCACTCGCATGTCCCTCATCCCGGCGGGATCAAGCCCGGTGGCCGGCTCGTCGAGCAGCAGCAGCTTCGGCGCCCGCAGCAATGCCGCCGCGATCCCGAGTCGCTGGCGCATGCCGTGCGAGTAGCCACCGACGCGATCACCGGCGCGATCGGTCAGAGCGACGGTCTCGAGCGCCGAGTCGAGGCGGGCGCTCGCGTCGTCGCCGTCGAATGCGGCCAACAGTTCGAGGTTACGCCGTGCGCTCATATACGGGTAGAACGTCGGCGCCTCGACGAAGCCGGCGACACCGTCGAGCGCAGCCGCGGTCTCGTTTGGATCGCGGCCGAACAACCTGACCGCCCCTGCCGTCGGCCGGATCAGCCCAAGCATCATCCGCAGCGAAGTCGTCTTGCCGGCGCCGTTGGGTCCCAGATACCCGTAGACGTCGCCCGTCCGCACGGTCAGGTCGACACCATCGACCGCCGTCAGCTGTCCATACCGCTTGACGAGACCGCGAACCTCGACCGGCGGTGGCGTCTCGGTCACGGCAGTGAAGCGGCGACCGACTCCAGCCTCGACGGGGTCACCGAGCCGGCCAGCAGGTAGCCGACCCCGTCTCGGGTGAACTGCAGCACCGTGCCGAGCGAGGTGGGCAGCTCCTTGGCGTCGACGCCGTCGACCGAGACGGTCTTCACCGGCAGTGGTCCAGCGGGACCACTGCCGGCACCAGCGCCGCCAGGTACAGGATGCTTCGCCACCAGCACGGCACCGAGACCCTCGCCGACGACGTCGACGCTGCCCTTGTCGGCCGGCGCGGCGGCTGATTGCGGACGCTGCGGAAGCGACACGTGCACGACCGTGCTGCCCGCGGGGGGCGATAGCTGGAAGTCGGACAGCGGCACGGGACCGTAGCTGACATTCGAGGCCTGCAGCTCCAGCGCCGGCGTGCTATCGCCGCGCGGGAAGATCGCGAAGTCGAGCGGACTGCCCTGATTGGCGTCGAACGCAAACCGCACCGCGCCGAGCAGTCCGGCGCTCGAGTTCGGGGTCAGCTCGACGGTGTAGGCGGGCTGACCGCCGACGTCGGTCGGAGTCGCGGCGGAAACGCCGGCGTGGGTCCCGAGCCGGTCGAGCGACCGCTGGATCTGCGCGACGGTCGGAAGCGTCTGATCGACGTTGCTCGTACTGGTCGAACCCTGCCTCTGCGGGAGCGCTCCCTCATAGACGGTCCGTGACGTCGGGTCATACATCCAGAACGATTGCTTGTCGAGCACGAGCTGCGCATCGCCGTTGTCGGACTGGAGCTCGACCCGCAGATGGCCGTCGCTGGCCCACAACCGGCCGGTTGCCCCGGTCAGTAGCGGATCGGCTGTCTCGATCGAACTGCCGGCAAGAAGGTTGTTGGTGAAGGTGATGTCGGCGCTGACCCCGGCGACGGGCTTGCCCTGTATCGCGGTGTGGATTGCGCCGGCCAGCGAGGCCGGGGGCGGCACCGGTCCGCTCCCCACGGCAGCGATCGCGATCGCCGTAGAGGCCAAGCCGGCGACCAGGACGCCGAGTAGGCCGGTTAGCAGACGGCGGGTTGAAACGGTTCGGAGCAACCTCATGACGTGTCCTTCTCGATCGACAGGCAGCGATCCCGACTTCTGGGCAGACGATAGGCCCGGCCTTAAAGGGTAGCTCTGCGAGCATTCGCCTCTTCGCGGCGGCTCAAGGCGGCCGTGCCGTCAGAGCCCACGAGGATCGCCGACCGTCCGATCGGGAGCCTCCAGTGCGTTAAATGTCGGCGATGCTGCTTTACAACAGCCGGGTTTCGGGCAACTGCTACAAGGTCCGTCTGCTCGCCGCCCAGCTCGGGATCCCGCTCGAGCTCCACGAGCTCGACGTCGCCGACCGCTCCAACCGGCCCGCGGTGATCGGCAATCTGAACCCGGCGCTCCGGGTGCCGACGCTGGTGCTCGACGATGGCCGGCCCCTGGCCGAGTCGAACGCGATCATCGACTACCTCGCGGAGGACACCCGGTACCTGCCCGCCGACCGCTACGAGCGCGCGCAGGTCCTGGCCTGGCAGTTCTTCGAGCAGTACGAGATCGAGCCGAACCTGGCGGTCACCCGCTTCCTGAAGCTATTCGGCGTCGAGGCCGCTGAGGCGTTCTGGCGCCAGCGGTTCGACGCCGGACGCAGGGGCCTGGAGGCCCTCGAGCGAGGCCTGACCGACAGAACGTGGCTGGTCGGCGAGCACTACTCGGTCGCCGACATCAGCGTCTACGCCTATACGCACGTCGCCCACGAGGGTGACTTCGATCTCGAGCCCTATCCGCAAATCCGTGCCTGGCTGCAGCGGGTCGCCGCCGAGCCTGGGCACATCACCATCGACGCATGACCCTGCCAGGCAGCGGCAGCGGCGACAGAGTGCGCGCCGCCGTCTCGGCGAACAGCCGGGCTTCGATCTTGCCGATCAACGTTTGCAGTTCGTCGCGCTCGTCGTCGGATAGCTGACTGACGCGACCCTTGCAGCCGCGGACCAGCACGACGACCCGGTGCCGCTCGCGTGGGGTCAACCGCTCGAGGTGCTCGCGGGCGAGCAGCACCATCTGCCCGAGAACGATGACCTGGAGCAGCGGCACGCGCCGCAGGCCGGGAACGCGGCCTGCGAACTGTCCAACGGCCAGCGTCATCAGCGTCGCGGAGCGAATGCTCAGGTCAGACTTCATCGACTACCGATTCTAGGTCTGCCCGTGGAACCCTCCGGGGCGCGGTCCAGATAGATTCCGTTCCCGTGCGCGACGCTGTGATCTGCGAGCCGCTGCGAACCGCAGTCGGGGGTTTTGGCGGGGCCTTCCGCGACGTTCCCGTGACTGCGCTCGCCGCGACCGTGATCAAGGAGCTGATCTCGCGCACGGCCCTACCCTCAGAGCAGATCGACGACGTCATCCTCGGCCAGGGCTACCCGAACGGCGATGCCCCCGCCCTCGGCCGGATCGCGGCACTCGACGCCGGCCTTCCGGTCTCGGTGCCCGGGGCACAGGTCGATCGCCGCTGTGGCTCCGGGCTGCAGGCGGTGATCGACGCGTGCCTGCACGTCCAGACTGGCGCAGCCGACGTCGTCCTGGCCGGCGGCGCCGAGAGCATGAGCCAGGTCGAGCTCTACTCCACTGAGCTGCGGTGGGGCGTCAGGAGCGGCGGCGCGACGCTGAAGGACCGCCTGCAGGCCTCGCGGGTCGGCGCCGGCGGCGAGTTCCACCCCGTCCCTGGCGGAATGATCGAAACCGCGGAGAACCTTCGCCGGCAGTATGTGATCTCACGCGAGGAGCAGGATGAGCTGGCGCTGCGCTCCCACCGGCTCGCGGTCGCGGCGCGCGAGCGCGGGGTCTTCGCCGAGGAGATCGTCCCGGTCACGGTGCCCGGCAAGCGTGGGGCGCCCCCGACGATCGTCGACCGCGACGAGCATCCGCGCCCAGACTCCTCGCTCGAAAAGCTAGCGGCGCTGCGCCCGATCATGCTCAGGGACGATCCCGATGCAACGGTCACCGCCGGAAACGCCAGCGGTCAGAACGATGGCGCCGCCGTCTGCATCGTCACCCACCCCGAGCGGGCTGCGGAGCTCGGCCTGAGGCCATACGCCCGCCTGGTCAGCTGGGCGGTCGCCGGGGTCGCGCCGGAGAAGATGGGCATCGGGCCGGTGCCGGCCGTGGCCAAGGCCTTCGCTCGAGTCGGCCTGAGCTTCGCCGACATGTCGCTGATCGAGCTCAACGAGGCGTTCGCAGCCCAGGTTCTGGCGGTCCTGCGCGAGTGGCAATTGCCCGACCACATGGAACGGGTGAACGTCAACGGCTCCGGGATCGCCCTGGGCCATCCGATCGGCGCGACCGGCGGGCGGATCCTGACGACGATGCTGCATGAGCTCCGCCGTCGCGGTGGTCGTTACGCCCTCGAGACGATGTGCATCGGTGGTGGCCAGGGCGTCGCCGCCGTCTTCGAGAACGCGACGACACCAGGTGACCGATGAAACGAGTGCGATGACCAATCCGGAATACGACATCCACCTCGATGACAAGTACGGCAGTCTGACGGTGATCGACATCCCTGCCGAGATCGCCGAGCACGAGCCGTGGTTCAACCAGACGCTGACGACGGTCAACGACGCAGTCGTTCGGTTGGGCCTGTTGGAGGGCGACTTTCACTGGCACAAGCACGACGCGGACGACGAATTCTTCCTCGTGCTCGACGGTCAGCTGCTGATCGACCTGCAGGATCGGGACACCATCGTCCTCGGGCCCCATCAGGGATACACGGTCCCCAGAGGCATCCTGCACCGTACCCGCGCCCCGCAGCGGACGGCAATCCTGATGGTCGAGCCCGCCGGAGTCGCGCCGACGGGCGACTGACCCTGGCTTGAGGCGAGGCGGTTGGCGTCAGTACTCGTCGTGGTAGGCGACGGCGGGAACGGCTTGCCCGGCCTCCCCGCCGAATGCGCTCGCGCGGCCCGCGGGCTGCTCCCACTCCTCCTGGCGGCCAAGCGGCGTGAGGTCAAGGAAGCTGCTGATGAACCCCAGGTTGTCGACACCCCGGGCGTAGGCCGAGTAGGTGTGGAAGACCTGGTCGCCATCACGCAGAAAGACGCTGAGGCCGTGTAGGTCGAACGGCTGCTCCCACTCGTCGATCGGCACCCCGTCGCGCTCCAGGTCCGCGCGAGATCGGTAGTTGTACTCGATCGGCGCGACGGTTTCGTCGAAGGTCACGTGGTAGTCGTAGTTGAAGCTCGAGTCACGCGACGACACCCACGGAAAGCGCCAACCCAGACGTTCGCGGAACAGGCGCATCCGCTCGGGCGACCCGCGTGAGACGGCCGCAAAATTGGTGTCCCGCGCGCGCAGGTGGGCGAGGTCGCCGATCTGATCCAGGAACGCGGAGCAGCTGGGACAAGGTCGATCCTGGTCGTACAGCCACATCGCGTGATAGACGACCAGCTGGTGGAGACCCGCGAATAGATCGACCATCGTGACGGTTCCCGCCTCGCCCTCGAACACGTACTCGACCCCGACCGGCACCATCGGCAACTCACGCCGTCGCGTGGAAAGGAGGTCCCGCTCGCGCGTGAAGCGTTTTTCCTCCTCGAGCAGCTGACGGCGCGCCCGCACCCACGCCTCACGAGATACGACGTCCGGAAGGCTCATTGTTCGCGGGGTTCGCCGCGCCGAAGAACTGTTGTCGCGACCTTGACGCCAAGGCGGCCCGGCATCAGGACGACGTCCCACATCTGGTTGACGACGCTGCCGGCCGGCAGGTTTTCCGTGAGCTCTTCGACGACATCGTCGGTGGCTTCGAGGAGATCGCCACCCACGTTGACGACGCCACCCACCGTGTCGCCGGCGACCGCCGTCGCGATCTCGACGGTCATCGCCGGCGCCAGCCGCCCCAGGGTTTCGCGGACCGCATCCTCGGCCTCAGCACGCGCGCGCTCGAGCTCATGAAGGCTCCCCTCCCGCCCTGCCCGGCCCGCGCGCCACCACCTCCAGCCCGTGGCACGCCCGGCGCGGACGCTCAGCGCGAGGGCAAGCGCGGACCCGATTGCGAGCCAACCGGCGCAGAGCGATAGGGCCGCGAGCCAACCCGACATGACGGTCCTGAGAGCGTTCATGGCGGCCACGTTCGCGAACGCAAAGGCCGTCACCAACGCGAGCCCGGCGAACAGGCCAGCCGTGAGGTTGCGGAGAGCCCGCCGGACACGGCGCGGATTGCGAATGATCGCAAGCTGGGTCTCGCGAAAGACGAGCGCACCAATATCATGGCCGAGCTGTACCGACAGCTCAGTGATCGACCGAGCCTCCTCGGCGGTCACGTCCTCGCCGGTGACTTCCTCGCCGGTCGCTTCCTCGTCGGTGACTTCCTCGGCGGTCGCTGCCTCGCCGGTCGCTTCCTCGCCCGTCGGTTCCTCGGCGGTAGCTTCCTCGCCGGTCGGTTCGTCACCGGTCAGCTCTTCGGCGGTCGCTTCCTCGTCCTCAGACGAACCCACATCATCGGATATCCCGGCCACGACCTCCTCTTTCCGTCGCAGGTCTCGAGGCGGCTTCGAGGCGCGAGTCTACTACGCGCACATCACCCAACAGCACCGGCGCCCGTAGCGTCGAGCATCGGTGGCAGGCCTCAGCTGAACAACGCCGAGGCGTACCAGTCGTTGCGGTCGCGGACGCCGGGGACGGCGAAGAAGTAGCCGCCGCCGATCGGCGAGATGTAATCGACCATCGGCTCGCCGATCAGGCGCTTCTGTACCGTCACGAATTGACGGTCGAGATCCTGGCAGAAGCAGTTGAAGACGAGGCCCATGTTGAGATTGCCGTTGAGATCGACGCCGAGGTCGTAGTTGTAGCCGCGGCGAAAGATGCGACTGTCCGCGGTGGCCTCGGTACGCGGGTTCGAGAGCCGGATGTGGGCGCTCAGAGGGATGACGCTCCCGGCTGGATCCTCGGCGTAGTTAGGGATGTCGGTCTCATTCCTGCCGTCCAGCTCGGCCCTCGGACCCTTATCGATCCGGGCCCGGGTGACCGTCCAGCACAGCCTGCGGCACCGCACCGCAGACAGCGATTGAGTCAGACGGCTTCGCGGCCGGCCAGTACGGCCGCCGGACCGGCCGGTCGCCAGCCACCTGGCAGCACCCACAGCGCGTCGTCCCCGAGCGGATGGCGATCAGCGCGTCCCTCGCCGACCAAGCCGAGCAGCGCGATTTCGGCGCCGGCGCGATCGGGGCGGTCATTTCCGTGCGTCAGCAGGGCCGCGACCTCCTGGGTCGTCAGCCCGAACTCGAAGTGCTCCAGCAGCTCGACCGGGTCGGCCGGGGGCGCCTTGCGCTCAAGCGTCGGGTCGAGGTTGGCGACGATCACGTCGTAAGCCTCGACCGGCTGGAAACCACCGGCCTCGAGCCTCCGCCCATCCTCGCTCTCGAAGACGACCGACGGGGCGGTGTAGCGAACCGCTCCGTCGCTGTTGCCGGCCTTGCCCTGGAGTTCGGTCGCCGAGCCTGCGGCGGTACGCGTCATCGCCTTGTCGCGCTCGTAGGTCGATACCACCTCGGGCGTGTCGAGCCCGAGCACGATCCGGTCCGCGTCGACTCCCGGGACGGCGCTCAACACCTCGCGAAGTTGGTCGTCGTCATCGAACAGAAGCGGCGTCGTGAAGTTGGCGAGCTGGAGCGCTCTGAACACGCCCCATTCGCTGCCCGGCCACAGCTCCCGCGCGGCAACGACCGCCCGGCAGGCGCGCGAAGAAGCGCTGAGCCGCGACTTCGGTGCGCCGGCGAACGGCATCCCGTAGCGTGAACGGAAGTTCAGCTGACCTTGGGCCATCCGCAGCGGCGTGTAGCCGTGAGACTCATAACGTGAGGTGTCCTCGCTGAGCCCGACCATCACCAGCTTCCACTCGAGCTGATCGTCGTAGCGCCATTCGATCACCCGCAGCGCGGGGTTCTCGGAGTAAGCCCAAGGACAGGCTGGATCGGTGAACAGCGTGGCTGTGATTGAACCCTTGATGGCTCAATCATACCGGATCGGTGTTGGTGCCGTCTGCGACCTGAGCGTGGTCGAGACACGCGACGAGCCGATCGACAAGCCTCGCCTGCGCAGGATTGAGCTTCACCCGTGCCGCTTCGAGCCCGAACCACTCCGCCCGATCGACCTCGGGGACCTCGATCGTGCTGCCCGATCGCGGCGGCCACTCGAAGGAGAACGTGTTGCTGAGGACCGTGTCGGTGTCGAGATCACCCTCGAGCGCCCAGGCGCTCACCCGTTTGCCGGACTTCTGCCTGATCTCGCCCAGCGCTAGCTCGGGACCCGCCGGAGGCTGACTGCCAGTCTCCTCGGCGAACTCGCGGCGGGCCGCCCTCAGAGGGTTCTCCCCTGGCTCGCACTCGCCCTTCGGGATCGACCAGGCGCCGGCGTCGCGCTTGGCCCAGAGAGGCCCGCCGGGATGGACCAGCAGAACCTCGAGCTCCCCGTCCACACGGCGGTACAGGAGGATTCCGGCGCTCGGGCGTGGCACCCGGCCGATCGTACGCCTCCTGCGCGCGAGATCACCGCAGACTCTTTGCGAGAGCTTAAGGGCGCGAACCTCTGGAGCGACCACACTTGGCTCAAATGCGAACTCTCGCCAGGTGGTGCTTCCGCCACCGGCTTGTCGTTGTCGCCACCTGGCTGATTGCGGTGATCGCCTGTACCGCGATTCAGCATGGCGTCGGCAGCGGCTACGCCGACAACTTCACCCTCCCGAATACGGAGAGCGCCCAGGCGACACGTCTGCTGCAGCAGGCCGCACCGGCGCGATCGGGCGACAGCGATCAGCTGGTGATCGCGGTCGACCACGGGAGCGTTACCGACGCGGCGGTCCGCGCCCGCGCCGAGGCGCTGATCCAGCGGGTCGCGCGGCTGCCCCACGTCGGCTCGATCACGTCCCCGTACAGCCCCCGCGGCTCCGGCCAGATCGCCCCCTCCAACGAGGTTGCGTTCGCGACCGTCAACTTCAACCAGAGCGCCGCGAACCTGTCGACTGCCGAGTCCGTCGCGTTCGACTCGATCATCAGCTCCGCCTCGGGCCACGGCGTCCAGTTCGCCGCGGGCGGCCAGGTCGCCGAGGTCGGAGATCCGTCCGGTTCGTCGACCGCGATCCCGATCGGGTTCCTCGCCGCCGGAGCGGTGCTGCTGGCCGTGTTTGGCACGTTCCCGGCGATGATGCTGCCGCTGTTGACCGCCGGCGTGTCGCTGGGTACCGCCAACGCCCTCGACGGCCTGCTGTCGAATGTGATCAACATGGCGTCGTTCTCGAGCGAGCTGGCCCTGCTGATCGGACTCGGGGTCGGCATCGACTATGCCCTCTTCATCCTGACCCGCTACCGACAGGCGCGGCTCCGGGGGGTCGACAGCGAAGAGGCGGTGGTGCAGGCGCTCGACACGTCCGGGCGGGCGGTGCTGTTCGCCGGCGTGATCGTCTGCGTCGCGATGCTGGGGATGATGCTGCTCGGGGTCAGCTTCCTGTTCGGAGTCGCGATCGCCGCCGCGATCACGGTCGCGTTCACAGTCCTCGCGGCGCTAACCCTGCTGCCGGCGTTGCTGGCACTGTTCGGCGAACGCGCCCTGCGTCGGGGTGACCGGCGCGCGATCTCGTCCCGCCGCTTCCGCGTCACGGACGAGTCGTCGGCCTGGCGCCGCTGGACGGGGCTGCTGGCCCGCCGCCCGGCCGTTTTCGCGGTGATCGCGATGGCCGTGATGGTCGCACTGGCCGCCCCGTTCCTATCGATGCGGCTCGGCTCGACCGACGCCAGCTCAGACCCCGACGGCACCACCACCTATCGGGCCTACGAGCTGCTCGCCAAGGGCTTCGGGCCGGGCTATAACGGCCCGCTGCTGTTGGTCGCGAACACCGATTCGCCGCTCGGCCGCGCGGTCTTCACCCACGTCGCAGGCGAAGCCGCCCACGCGCCGGGGGTCGCCGCGGTAACAAAGCCGAGCTTCATCGATGGCCGCGACGGCAGGCCCGGTGTCGCCCTGGCGGACGTCTACCCGCGGGGCTCGCCGCAGGCCGCGTCGACCTCGACGCTACTCGGCGCCCTGCGCTCGAAGGTGATCCCGATGGCGACGCGGGGCACGGGAGTTCGAGTCCTCGTCGGAGGCCAGACGGCCGTATTCGCGGACTTCGCCGACGTCCTGACCGCGAAGCTACCGCTGTTCGTCGCGATCGTCACGCTCGTCGCATCGCTGCTGCTGATGATGGTGTTTCGTAGCCTGGCGGTGCCGCTGGCGGGAGCGCTGATGAACCTGCTGACGACCGGCGCTGCCCTCGGAGTGGTCACGCTCGTCTTCCAGTACGGCTGGTTCGGATGGCTGCTGGGTGCCTCGCCCGGCCCGATCGCAGCCTTCGCCCCCGTGCTTATGTTCCCGATCCTCTTCGGCCTTTCGATGGACTACGAGGTGTTCCTGCTGAGCCGGATCTACGAGGAATGGCACAACCGCGCGGACAACCGCGAGGCGGTCACCCACGGCCTGGCCGCCACCGGCAAGACGATCACCGCCGCCGCCGCGATCATGGTCCTGGTGTTCGCGGCGTTCGTCCTCGGGGGCCAGCGAATCATCGAGCTGTTCGGTGTCGGGCTAGCCAGCGCAGTGCTGCTCGACGCGCTGATCGTCCGCTCGGTGCTCGTGCCGGGGATGATGCTGCTGCTCGGTCGGGCCAACTGGCAGCTCCCGGGCTTCATGGAGCGGGTACTGCCTCACCTGCGAGTCGAGGGCCAGGTCCGGCGGCAGCCGGCGCTCGACCGCAGCGCCGTCTGAGAAACGGTCGCAAAGTCACCGCCTGAGCGGTTTCTCGCCGGGGCTGGCCCGGATAGGCCTGCCCCGGCGCCAGAGGCCGCCTGTCAGACCGGCGCGTCGGTGACGTCGCGGATCACGAGCGCCGAATACAGTCCGCCGCGGTCGAGCAGCTCCTCGTGGGTGCCGCGCTCGGCGATCCGGCCGTGGTCCAGCACGATGATCTGGTCGGCGTCGCGAACCGTCGAGAGTCGGTGAGCGATCGTGATCGTCGTGCGTCCCTCGGCGAGCCGCTCGAGCTCGGCCTGGACGGCCCCCTCGGTCTGGGTGTCGAGCGCGCTGGTGGCCTCATCGAGAACCAGCACCGGCGGGTTTCTCAGAACCGTGCGGGCGATCGCCATCCGCTGTTTCTCGCCGCCCGAGAAGCGGTAACCGCGCTCTCCGACGATCGTGTCGTAGCCATCGGGCAGCGAGGCGATGAGGTCGTGGATGCGGGCGGTCCGAGCTGCGTCCTCGATCTCCTCGTCGGTCGCCTCGGGCCGCGCGAAGCGCAGGTTCTCGCGAACGCTGGCGTGGAACAGATAGGTCTCCTGGGAGACGACGCCGACGGTGGCGGCCAGCGACGCGAGGCTCGCTTCGCGAATGTCGACCCCGTCGATCGTGAGCCGCCCCTTCTGGGGCTCGTACAGACGCGCGACCAGGTAGCCGAGCGTCGTCTTCCCGGCGCCGGTCTCGCCGACGACGGCGGTGCGTGTCCCGGGCGCGACCACCAGGTCGATGTCACGCAAAGTCCAGGTGTCGTCATCGGCCGCCTCATAGCGGAACGAGACGTCCTCGAAGCGCACCTCCCCGACGATGGCGTCGGGCTCCAGGTCGACCGGGTGCTCGGACTCGACGATATCGACCGGCAGGTCGAGGTACTCGAAGATGCGATCGAACAGCGCCAGGGACGACTGCACGTCGGCCTGCACACCGAGTAGCGAGTTGATCGGGAACAGGAGCCGGGTCTGGAGCGTGGTGAACGCGACCACCGTGCCGATCGAGATGGTGCTGCTGAGGAAGGATTGTCCCGCCAGCCAATAGATCACCGCGGGCTGGGCCGCGAAGATGAACTGGATCGTCCCCATCATCCAGCGGCCGGCCATCCGCGACCGAACCTCAAGGTCGGCGATCCCCTTGGACTCGTCGGTGAAATTGTCGGCGAGGTCGGCGCCGCGACCCATCGTCTTGCCGAGCATGATCCCGGACACCGACAGCGACTCAGCGATCAGTGCGCTCATGTCGGCCAGTCGGCGCTGCTGCTCGGTGGTGATCCGGCGACGCATCTTCCCGACTCTCTGTGTGAACCACACCGACGGCGGCACGAACACCAGCGACAGCGCCGCGAGCTGCCAGTCCAACAGGCACATCGCCACCAAGGCGGCCGCAACCGTGGTGACGTTGGAGGCGATCGAGGTAGCGGTGCTCGTGACGACGTTGTCGAGGCTGCCGATGTCGTTGGCGATCCGAGACTGCACCTCGCCGGTTCGGGTCCGCGTGAAGAACGCCAGGGACATCCGCTGCAGGCGGTGGTACACGGCCGCTCGCAGGTCGTGCATCACCTGCTGGCCGACGACGTTGGAAAGATATGTTTGCCAGACGCCGGTCGCCTGGGTGATCAGTGCGATGCCGATCATCCCGAGGACGGTCTCGGTCAGGATCTGATTGTTGTGCTCCAGGAGCCCGTCATCGAGCGCCGCGCGCAACAGGAACGGGCTGAGGATGCCGATCCCGGCCGTCGCGATGATCATCACCAGGACGATCGTCAGTCGCACCCGGTAGGGCTTGAACAGCCGGAGGATCCGACGGGAGTCGCGCTGGCGGGTCGGGTCCATCAGCGGCGGCGGCTTCTTGTCCTGGCCACGCAGCGCCCGCATCGCGCCCGTACCGGGCGTTCCGTTCATCGCTCCAAGTCCCTGTCGGCCAGTGCTCATTGACATTCATGATGACGGGTCCCGATACGTTGGTCTCGAACCCTCCGTCCCGCCTGGTCAGAGCGACCGCTGCGATCAGACCCCAGCGTGTACCTCGCGCCAGCCGCCACGATCGACCTCGCGCGGCGCAGCGCCGTGGATTGCCGCCAGGCGATCTGATTGGATGCGGCGTCGATGACTGATCAGCGATGTGGGAGCTGCTGCCGATGATGAGAGCATGATCGAGCCTGTCGACGGCGGCGAGCCGCAACCACTCGCACCACAGATTCCGACCCTGCCGCAGATGCGGCAGCCGACGGCGAGCAGCCCGCTGCTCGGCGGCAGCCCGTTCCCGCCGATTGCGGAGTACGCCTTCCTGTCGGACTGCGAGACGATGGCGCTGGTCGCACCCAGCGGCGGCGTCGAATGGCTATGTCTACCCCGGGTCGATTCGCCGAGCATCTTCGGCGCGCTGATCGATCGCGACGCCGGCTCCTTCCGGGTCGGTCCGTCCGGAGTGACGGTGCCGAACGCCCGTCGGTATTTGCCCGGGACGATGGTGCTCGAGACGAGCTGGGGCACCGGTTCGGGTTGGCTCGTCGTCCGCGATGTGCTGCTGATCGGCGCCTGGCACCACGAGGGCGACCGCTCCGGGACTCACCGACGGGCTCCGACCGACTACGACGCCGACCACGTACTGCTACGTACGGTCCGCTGCGTCAACGGCCAGGTCGAGGTGACGTTGGATTGCGAGCCCGTGTTCGACTACGGCGCCCGGCGCGTCAGGTGGGAGTACTCGGAGGGCGGGTACAGCGAGGGAATCGCGACGGCGCCCGGGTCCGACCTGTGGGTCGGGTTGCGGACCGACCTGCGACTTGGGTTCGAGGGTTCCCGTGCCACCGCTCGACACCGGATGAAGGAGGGAGAGGAGCTGTTCTGCGCGCTGTTCTGGTCAGAGCACCCGCCGCCGCCGGACCTCGACGAGGCCCATGCTCGCCTCGTCTGGACCGCCCACCACTGGCAGCACTGGCTCGACCGGGGAACGTTCCCGGACCACCCGTGGCGCACGTATCTGCAGCGCAGCGCGCTGACGCTGAAAGGCCTGACCTACGCGCCGACCGGCGCGTTGCTGGCAGCCGCTACCACCTCGCTGCCGGAGACCCCGCAAGGCGAGCGCAACTGGGATTACCGCTACAGCTGGATCCGCGACTCGACCTTCATGCTGTGGGCCCTGTACACGCTCGGCTTCGACTGGGAAGCCAACGACTTCTTCTACTTCATCGCCGACGTCGCCGACCACGAGGAGGGGCTGCAGGTGATGTACGGGCCAACCGGCGAGCGCAACCTCGACGAGCACGAACTCGACCACCTCGGTGGCTACGAGGGAGCCCGGCCGGTCCGGGTCGGCAACGACGCCTTCAGGCAGGAGCAGCACGACGTCTGGGGAGCGTTGCTCGATTCGGTCTACCTGCACACGCGCTCGCGCGACGCACTGGACGAGCGCGTCTGGCCGATCCTTCAGGCGCCAGGTCGAGATGGCGATCGACAACTGGCGCCGGCCCGATCGCGGTATCTGGGAGGTCCGCGGCGAGCCCAAGCACTTCACCTCCTCAAAGATGTTCTGCTGGGTGGCTTGCGACCGCGGAGCGCGACTCGCGGAGCTGCGCGAGGACTGGGAGCGGGTCGAACGCTGGCAGGCGGCGGCCGACGAGATCCATGCCGACATCTGCGAGCACGCCGTCGACGAGCGCGGCGTGTTCGTCCAGCACTACGACACGAGCGCGCTCGATGCGGCGCTGCTGCTGATGCCGCTGCTGCGCTTCCTTCCGCCCGACGATCCGAGGATCCGCAGCACCGTGCTGGCGATCGCCGATGAGCTGACCGAGAACGGACTCGTGCTGCGCTACCGGACCGAGGAGACCGACGACGGGCTCTCGGGCCGCGAGGGAACGTTCATGATCTGCTCGTTCTGGCTGGTGTC
Source organism: uncultured Solirubrobacterales bacterium (assembly GCA_963805095.1). Taxonomy (GTDB): domain Bacteria; phylum Actinomycetota; class Thermoleophilia; order Solirubrobacterales; family Solirubrobacteraceae; genus Palsa-465. Next base: position 108,993 of record CAWDSW010000001.1, on the reverse strand, counting down.
GGCGCTGGCCGAGATCGGCGAGCTCAAGAGCGCACGGGAGCTGTGCGAGCGCCTGCTCGGCTACGCCTCACCGCTGGGGCTCTACGCCGAGGAGATCGATCCGCAGACCGGCAGGCACCTCGGGAACTTCCCGCAGGCTTTCACACACCTGGCGCTGATCAACGCGGTGATGCACGTGATTCAGGCCGACGAGGCGCAGGCCGTGCAGGCGCCGGGCATCAGCTGGGACTGAGCGCGGCCATCCGGCTCGTGCTGATCAGGGGGAGCCGGCCGACGAGCGCGACTCTCCGGACCGCTGGAAGACGATCTCGGGCACGACCGCGGTGGGCGACAGCGACAGCACGAAGCGGACCGCGGCTGAGATGTCGTCGGGGCGAATCATCTGCTCCGGCGGAACCGAACCCCTGACGAACTCGGTCATGTCGGTGTCGACGAACCCGGGGCACAGCGCGACTGATCTGATCCCGTCGGCGTTCAGCTCCCGGTTCATCGCCTCGGTGTAGGCGATCACGCCGGCCTTGGTTGCCGAGTAGACCGACAGCCACGGCGACGGCGACTTGCCGGCGATCGACGCCAGATTGACGACCTGCGCCCGGCGGTGCTCGGCGCCCGCAACCCGAAGCAGTTCCAGAGCCTCCCGATAGAAGAGGACGATCGAGCGCAGATTGACGGCGAGCTGGAGGTCGACGAGCTTCGTAGCGTGCTCCCCCGCAGCAGCGCCGACGCCGATCCCCGCGTTGTTGACGAGGACATCGAGTCGGTCGTGGCGCTCGCGGTGCAGCGCCACGACGGCGGCTATCGCCGCCTCGTCGCCGACGTCCGCCGCCATGTGCTGCACTTCGAAACCCTGAGCGGCGAGCGCCCGCGCCGTTTCGGCGAGGGGTTCGGGCTTACGTGCCGTCAGCGTCAGCGCGTAGCCATCGGCGCCCAGCGCCTCGGCGATCGCCCTGCCGATCCCGCGCGAGGCGCCTGTGACGATCGCCGAACGCTTCGGCATCGAATGGTCCTGGGCTCGACGGCTCTAGACGGCGACCGCCGCCGGCTCGGGACGGCGCCGCGCAGCCGGCTCCAGGGCTGGATTCGCGTAACCGTCGTCGGACGGATTCACGTTCACGCCAGGCGGAACGATCTCGTCGATCCGGTCGAGCAGGTCGTCCGACAGGGTCACCTCGGCCGCGCTCAGCTGCGACTCCAGATGCTCCATCGTCCGCGGGCCGATGATCGCCGAGGTCACGCCGGGGTGGCGGATCACCCAGGCGAGCGACATCTCGATCAGCGTCATTCCGGACTCCTCGGCCAGTTGGGCGAGGGCGTCGGCTGCCTCGAGCTTGCGCTGGTTGGCGGGAAACGACAGGTCGAACCGGTCCGGCAGCCGGCTGGAGCGCGTCGAGGAAGGCTGCTCCTGGCCCACCCGGTAGCGACCCGTCAGCCAACCGCCCGCCAGTGGGCTCCAGGGGATCACGCCCATGCCGTACCGCTGCGTCGTCGGCAGCACGTCCTGCTCAATTCCCCTGACCAGGATCGAGTACGGCGGCTGCTCGCAGATGAAGCGTTCGCGGTCTCGCCTCTGTGCAACCCACTGGGCCTCGACGATCTGGCTGGCTGGGAACGTCGAGGAGCCGAGATACCGGACCTTGCCGGCGCGGACCAGATCGGTCAGCGCGCCGAGCGTCTCGTCGATGTCGGTGGTCTCCTCCGGTCGGTGGATCTGGTAGAGGTCGATCCAATCGGTCTGCAGCCGCCGCAGGCTGTTTTCGACCTCCTGGATGATCCAGCGCCGAGAGTTGCCGAAGTGGTTGGGGTTCTGGCCCATCTGACCGTGGACCTTGGTCGCGAGAAACACGTCGTCGCGCTTGCCGCCGGCCAGAGCCTTGGCGACGATCTCCTCCGACTCGCCCTGCGCATACACGTCGGCGGTGTCGATGAAGTTGATGCCGCCGTCGAGGGCGCGGTGGATGATCCGAATCGAGTCGTCGTGGTCGGGGTTCCCCCAGGCGCCGAACATCATCGCGCCCAGGCACAGCTCACTGACCTTCACACCGGTACGTCCGAGTTCACGAAGTTCCATGCACCTCACCCTACCGCCCGGGCCACGGCGGCGCGCGGCGCTTGGCGAGGGCGCAACCCGGAATCAGCAGGTCGCCTGAAACCCAACCGGAAGGCCAACGAAATGACCGCCTCATCGAGCCCGATGGCAGCTCGCGTCGGGGATAGGGCGACGACCAGCTTCCACGCCGACGCGCACGAGACACACGCTCGGGCAACTGCTGAAGTAGGGGTCGAGCTCCGGGCCGCTATGCGAGGAGTCCGAGCCGCTGTGCTTTCTGTACCGCCTCGGTGCGATTACGAACGTCGAGCTTGCGATACAGCGAGCTCGTGTGCTCCTTGACGGTGTGCTTGGAGAGATGCAGCACCTGTGCGATCTCCGGATTGGTCGACCCGGCGGCCATCAGCCTGCAGGACCTCCCGCTCGCGCTCGCTCAAGCCCAGCACGCCGTCCGATCCTGACGCTCGAACACCGTCCCGCCGAGTCCGACGAGCCTGACCGCGGCGGCGATCTTCGCCGCCGGCCAGTCCTTGTGGGCAAACCCGGAGGCGCCGGCGGCGCGTGCGGCGCTGGAGGAGATCTCGCCGGCGCCGGAGAACAGCAGCACCCGCGTCCCCGGCTCGGCGGCGCGCAGCCGCTCGCACACCTGGGCGCCGGACTCCTCGCCGATGAACAGATCGACGACCGCCACGTGCGGGCGGTAGCGGGAGGCCAGCTCGACCGCCTCGTCGCCGGTCGACGCGGCCACGCAGCGCTCGACCCACGGCTGCTGGGTCAGCATCAGCCGGAACCCCCAATGCACGACGTCGTGGTCGTCGACGACAAGCACCCGCAGGCGCTCGGGGCTGCGGCTGCCGTCATCCATCGCCAGCTCAGTCATCGTGTGGAACCACCAGTCGCACCTGCCAGGATCCGGGCTCGGGGCTGCCGAACTCGAGCACCCCGCCGCTCTGCAGCGCCTCGAACGCCGCCAAGCGCAGACCCATCCCGGGGCTCGCCGAGCCGACCCCGACGCCGTCGTTGACGACCTCGAGCACGAAAGCGCCGCCGGCACGGCCGGTCCGGACCCGGACCGCGGTCGGCTCGGCGTGCTTGCGAGCGTTGCGGACAGCCTCGATCAGCACGCTCTGGGCGACGGCTTCGAGCGACGGCGGCACCTCGTCGCCGCCGTCGCCGTCTAGCGCGATGCCAAGCTCGGGATGGACCCGGGACAGCCGCTGCACCTCGGCTGACAGCGTCGTCTCGGTCGCCTGAGGCGCCCGCCCGAGCGGGCGCTGCAGCGCGTTGCGGAGCTCGGACAGTGCGGCCTGCGTCTCGCTGGCACAGCGAGCCCGCGCCTCGGCTTCGGCAGGTCGCCGTCGCCGTCGAGCACCATCGACACCCCGAACAGACGCTGGATCACGCCCTCGTGAACCTCACGCGCGAGGTCGATCCGCTGCTGCAGCTGCTTGGCGTTCTCGGCCTGCGGTCGCGACCGTCCGGGCGACCGAGGCGAGCGCCGCCGTCTTGCCGAGCGTGAACAGCAGTTGACGCTCGGCGGCGTCGAGCGGCGGTGCGTCGAGCTGCCGGTCGGCGAGGATCACCCCGATCGCCCGACCGGCGGCGCGCATCGGCGCGCACGCGAGTCGCATCGGCTCATCGACCAGCGCGGCGTACTCGGGCGGGAACTGTCCCCGCAGGTCGCCGGCCACCTCGATCACCTGGTCTGCCTTCAGCGCCTGGGCGGTGATCGGCGCCGTGTCGACCGAGATGTGGGCACCGGCGAACTGGCCGACGTCGAGCCCGTGGGCCCCCGCGGCCCGCACTCTTCGGCTGCCGGGGTCGTAGCGGAAGATCACCGCCCGGCGCATCCGGGCTAGCCGGCAGATCGCTCCGCAGAGGTTGTCGTAGAAGCGCTCGCCGGCGCTGACGCCCTGCTCGGTCTGAGTCAGCACCTCGACGAACAACTCGAGCGCCTCGACGAACGGACGCTCGGCGGCTGCGCCGGCGCGCTCCGCCGATTCCGACACCTCCGAGGCCATTACGACCCCATGCTAGTGGTGGAGCACGCTCAGCCGCAGCGCCTGCTCAGGCGTCAGGTAGACGAGCCAGCGCTGATGGCACGCCTCGCAGGCACACTCCACGGTCGGGTCATAACCGGCCAACATCGCCCGCCACTCGATCCCGGCGATGCGCAGGCAGAACGGGCACGCGAACGCCGCTTGCACCAACTCGTCCGGGTCATCCGTGAGGAATCGCGCGACGTCGGCAAGCATCCGCGGAGCTTGGGCCCTATCCCAGTAGGGCCCTACGAGACAAGCGCCTCGGCCCGGGCGATCGGCCGCTTACCCCAGCGGCTCGCAGTCGCGAAGTCGAGTAGCCGCTCTAGGTACTCGGCCAGCGGCGATGCCTGAATTCCTGCGGGCAGGAGCCTGGCGCTCGTCTTGCGTGTTGTCGAACACGGACCCAATCGCGAAGTACGGGAAGTACGCGCGGCTCGACTCGAGCGCGAGGTCCGAGAGGGATCCCTGGACGGCGGCGAACTCAGACGGCGGGACCACCTGCGGAAGCGGCAGCCGGAAGTAGGTGCTGGCGAGCATCGCCAGTTCTCCCAGCGTCGAGGCCTTCGCGCCGGCCGTCAGGTGAAACGTCTCGTGTGCGACGAACGGGCCCTCGCAAAGCTCGTGGATCGCGTCGGCGACGTAGTCGATCGAGACCACGTCGAGCGGCGAGGCGGGGTTGGCCGGGACGGTCTTGAACAGCCCCCGTCGAGAACGCCCGCAGCGGCCAGTAGAGAACGTTGAATGCCGCCGTCCAACCGCTGCGACGATCGCCGACGACGATGCTCGGCCGCAGGATCATCCAGGGCAGATCCCCGCCTTGAGTGCGGACGAGCTGCTCGGCCTCGAACTTCGACTGCTCGTAGGAGTTCCGGAACTCCTGCCCGACGTCCAGATCCGACTCGGCGAAGTTGCCGTCATGGGTCCCCGCGACATAGGCGGTCGACACCTGTGCGTAGCGCCGCAGGCCGCCGCGCGCCTGCGCGAGCGCAGCGAACTCGAGCATCCGCCTGCGTGCCCTCGACGTTCACCGCTCGTGCCTCCGAGAGCTCCATCGAGAATGACACCGACGCGGCGCTGTGGACGATCGTCGTCACCTCTGAGGCGAGCTGGTCGCGCCGCCGCTCCGACAACCCAAGCCCGGGCGCCGTGAGCTCACCCGCGACGGCATCGACGCGACCGTCGAATCGGCCGCTGCCACGTCCGAACAGGTTGTCGAGGATGGCGTCGAGCCGCTCACCGGCGGCGCGGTCGCTGTCGGCCCGCACCAAGCACGTGATCTGACGGTCTGAGCGCTCGAGATACCGGGCGAGAACCTCCATTCCGACGAACCCGGTCGCGCCCGTCAGCAGGACGCCGCCGTCCCGGCCTCCAGGCTCACGTCCTCGCGCCGCCGAGCGACCGCAGCGCCCAGGCGACCCGCGAACGCGTCTGGACGGGCTCGATCAACTCGTCGATGTGGCCTGACGCGGCGGCCACCTGCGGCCGCAAGTGGGTGTCCGCGTAGCGCTCGGCGAGCTCGAGGCGAGCGGTCTCGGGGTCATCCGCCGCGGCCAGCTCGCGCCGGTGGATGATCCCGACGGCAGGCCGTGCGCCCATTACGCCGACCTCCGCCTGCGGCCACGCGAACACGTAATCCGCGCCGAGATCCTTCGAGTTCATCGTGATGAAGGCACCGCCGAAGGCCTTGCGGAGCACGACCGTCACCCGCGGCACGGTCGCGGAAGCGAACGCCTGTACCAGGGTCGCTCCGAGCCTGATCACGCCGGCCGACTCCTGCCGCGTCCCGGGCATGAATCCGGGCGTGTCGACGAGCACCAGCAACGGCACGCCGAACGCGTCGCACTGGGAGACGAAGCGGGCGCCCTTTTCCGAGCTGGAGGCGTCGAGCACCCCGCCCAGATATCGCGGCTGGTTGGCGATCACGCCCACCGGCCGGCCCTCGATCCGGGCGAATGCCGTCACCAGGTTCCGCGCCCAGCCGGACGAGACCTCGAGCATCTCGCCGGCGTCGACGAGCGCGGAGATCACGTCACGGACGTCGTAGACGCCGCGGGACTCGGCGGGGATCGAAGCGGCTGGGTCGGTCGCGCCGGGCCCGAAAGCCGGCGCGACCGGCAGTGCGCTGTCGCAGTGGCTCGGCAGGTAGGAGAGCAGCCGTCGCGCCAGCCGCGCCGCGTCGGCGTCGGTTGGAGCGACGAAGTGGCAGACGCCGTTGCGCTGATGCACTCGCGGGCCGCCCAGCTCGGTGGCGGTCACCTCTTCGCCAAGCGCTTCCTTGACGACGCCGGGGCCGGTCAGGAACATGCTCGCGTCCTCGGTCATCATCACCCAGTCGGTCAGCGCCGGCGAGTACGCCCCGCCACCCGCCGAGACGCCGGTGATGATCGAAATCTGCGGCACCTTCCCAGAGAGGGCGACGTTCCTGTCGGAAGATCCGGCCGTAGCCTCCCAGCGCGGCAACGCCCTCCTGCATCCGCGCGCCGCCGGAGCCCACGAAGCCGACGACCGGAGCGCGGGCACGTTCCGCGAGCTCGAGCACCCGGACGATCGTCTCGGCGTGTGCAGCGCCCAAGCGAACCGCCGGCGAACGCCGCGTCCTGGGCGTAGCAGAAGACTGGGCGCCCGTCGATCAGCCCCGCTCCACCGACGACGCCGTCGCCGGCGACTGCGCGATCGCCCATCGCGATCGACCTGACCTCGGAGCGGATCACGTCGAGCGACCCCGGATCGCAGAGCGAGTTCAGCCGGTCAAGCGGCGTGGTGCGCGCGTCGCGAAGTTCGTCGCCGGGTCGGTTTGCGACGGCGACGCTCACGTCGCGAGACCCCACTCGAGCACCGTCGCCCCCCACGTCAAGCCCCCGCCGAAAGCGCCGAGCAGCACCCGGTCCCCGTCGCGCAAGCTGCCCTCCGGAGACGCTGTGAGCGAGCGCCAGCGGCAGCGTCGCCGCCGACGTGTTCCCGTGGTCGCTGATGCAGTCGACGACGCGTTCAGGATCCAGCCCGAGCCGTTCACCGACGGCGGCGAGGATGCGGCCGTTGGCCTGGTGATAGACGAACAGGTCGATCTCCCCGAGCGCGACCCCGGCGGCGGCGGCCGCCTGCTCGGTCGACACCGACAGGCAATTGACGGCCTCCTTGTAGGTCTCGTGGCCGCGCATCCCGATCCGGTAAGTGTCACGCGGTACGCGGATGGTGCCCGTAACGTCTGCCTTGGAGCCGAGCACCACCGGTCCGATTCGGGTCGACTCCCCGGTGGCTACCAGCACGATCGCGCCGGCTCCGTCGGCGAAGACGGCGGCGGTGCCCCGATCCTGCGGATCGGTGATCGCGGGACATGAAGTCGGCGCCGATGACGACCACGCAGCCGGCGCGGCCGGCGTCGATCATCGCGACTCCGGTCGCGAGCGCGGACAAAAAGCCCGTACAGGCGGCGCCGATGTCAAACGCCCCGGCGTCCGTGGCGCCGAGGGACGTCGCGACCAGCGGCGCCGTGTTCGGCATCACTTCGTCGGCGGTGGTCGTCGCGACCAGCACCAGGTCGACGTCCTTCCCGTCGATCCCGGCGACCGCCAGCGCCTCGGCCGCAGCGTGCGTCGCGTGCGCATCGAGTCGCTCGTGCTCGGATGCGATCCGCCTGGCGCGGATCCCGGTGCGCCGCTCGATCCAATCGGGCGCCAGCCCGAGCCGCTGCTCGATCTCGCGCGAGTGGACGATGTTCGGCGGCAGGCTCATGCCCACCGAGGCGACGGCCGCTCCTCCTGGCCCCGGCGGCGCGGTGAGGGGCCGGGAGCGGCTCTGCGGCCTGAAAGTCGTGGTCACGGTCGAACATACACTGAGGCCGGCTGGGCGTTGCATCTAGGGCGCCACGGACCAAACCACCCGCCCGGGGGGTGGTCCTCGAGCCGCCTACCATTTGTCCCATGCGCGTCTCCGTCCTGGACCAGTCCCCGATCCCCGAGGGACTGGGCGGCAGCGATGCGCTGCGCAACACGATCGACCTCGCGCGGCTGGCCGATCGGCTCGGATACCACCGCTACTGGGTGGCCGAGCACCACGGCGGGCCGATGCTTGCCGGGCCGGCGCCGGAGGCTCTGATCGGCCCGATCGCGTCGGCGACGAGCGGGATCCGGGTTGGGAGCGGCGGCGTGATGCTCCCCCACTACAGCCCGCTGAAGGTCGCCGAGGCGTTCTCGCTGCTGGCCGGTCTATACGGCCAGCGCATCGACCTCGGGATCGGCCGTGCGCCCGGGACCGATCCGCTGACGACCTTCGCGCTTCAGCGCGACCGCCGGCAGGCCTCGCCCGACGACTTCCCGCAGCAGTTGGCCGAACTGCTCGGATACCTGGACGACTCGCTGCCGGCCGACCACCCGTTCGCGCGGCTCGCGGCAACGCTGCCGGGGCGCCCCTACAAGCCGGAGGTGTGGCTGCTCGGGTCATCCCCGCAGAGCGCGATCTGGGCGGGCGAGGTCGGACTCCCCTATGCCTTCGCGGACTTCATCAATCCCGACGGGGCGACCCTGGCCGACAGCTACCGCGAGCATTTTGCGAAGCACCATCAGGCGCAGGCGTCGAGAACGGCGGTCGCGGTCTGGGCGATCTGCGCCGAGACCGACGAGCAGGCCGCGTATCTGGCTGCCCCGAGCAGGATGACGATGCGCATGCTCCGCCAGGGCAAGCTGATCCAGGTCCCGCCGCCGGAGAAGGCGCTCGCGTACCTGCGCTCGATCGGGGAGCAGGCGGACGGCTTCCTCCCCGGCAGACGCGGAATCATCGGCTCCCCCGAGCGAGTCCGGGCCGGACTCGAGACCGTCGCCGATGAGTACGGAGCCGAGGAGGTGATCGTCGTCACGATCACCTACGACCACGAGGCGCGTCGTCATTCCTACGAGCTGATCGCCGAGGCGATGGGCCTCGAGCCGCGGGTCGAAGGTGATCTCACGACCTCGGGCTCCGGCACGTTGTAGACACATGAACGAGATCTACACAGTGATTGATTCCCCGGTCGGTGAGTTGCTGTTGGGCGGCGAAGCCGGATCGCCCGCGCTGAGACGCCTGTGGTTCGTCGAACCGGAGGTGGCGGAGGTCGCCGACCGCTCCTGGAGGCGCGACGATGACGCGTTTCCGGCCGCGCGCCGGCAACTCGATGAGTACTTCGCGGGCGAGCGACGGGCGTTCGACCTCGAGCTGGACCTGATCGGGACCGATTGGGAGCGACGCGTCTGGGATGCACTGCTCTCGATCCCCTACGGGGAGACGCGCTCCTACGGGGAGATCGCGAGCCAGGTCTGCACGATCAGGGCGGCGCGCGCGGTCGGACTGGCGAACGGTCGCAATCCGGTCGCCGTGATCGTCCCGTGCCATCGCGTGATCGGCGCCAGCGGGCAGCTGACGGGATATGGCGGTGGACTCGCGCGCAAGCGGACCCTGCTGGATCTCGAGGCCGGGCGGCTGGCGCTCACGGCGTGCTGAATCGCCGGGGCACGCCCTGATTCGCCGTCGGCGAGTGCCCTGTCGCGCCGCCTGCGAGCGTCCTGATCCGCCGTCGGGGAGTGCCCTGATCCGCCGTCGGCGAGTGCCCTGATCCGCCGTCGGCCCGTGCCCTGATCCGCCGCCGCCGGAGGCCGGCCCCCGTCGCGAGGCCGCGAATCCGACAGCGGCCTCGCGGCGGGGACGGCCCCGCGGCGCGTCAGCTGAAGTGACAGGCCTTTGCCGCCTCCTTGAAGACAGGCGAGCTGAGGTCGATCGACTTCGGGATCGCGAGCACCTCACCGCCGGCATACTCGGCCGAGCTGTAATTCGCCGGGTTGAGGTTCGGCGGCCCGTTCGGCGACGAGTACGGATCCGGGAATCCGGTGACGCCGTGGGAGCGCATGCACTCGGAGGTCTTGACCATCGCCGCGATCTGCTGCTTGGAGAGCGGGTGGCGGGCCGGGCCGCCACCTGGCATCAGGTGAAAGCAGGCCGACTGTGCGGCTCTGAACGACGGTGCCGCCGGGTTCATCCCGGCCGGCAACTGGATGCCGCCAGCGTTGACCGGGTCCGGGAAGTTGGTGACGCCGTGGGAGCGCATGCACTCGCTATACGCCAGGAACGCGCTGAAACGGTGTCCGGACTTGTTTGACTTCTTCGGCGACGCGCCGCCACACGCCGCGATCGCGACCGTGCAGGCGACCGCGAACGTGAGCGCGAGAAGCATGCGGCGAGAGCCCTTCCGTGACATTCCCCTGTTGTAGGGGGTCCGCGGTAACAGGGCGGTAACTGTGACTGCCGGGCGCTGTGAGCGGCTGAGCGGCTGTGGCGCAGGCCCGGCGACTACTCGGTCGCGAGTTTCGCCAGCGCCGCGGCGAGAAAGCCGTCGGCGACCGACTGCGCGATCGCGCCGACTGGCAGAAACGGCGGCAGGTTCAGCGCCGCTTGTAGCTCGACGGTCAACTGCGTCCCGGCCGCGCCATCCTCAGCGAGCGCCCAAGAGACGACCATGTGCTCGGCCATCGGCCGCGTTCTGCTTGACGCGGGTGAGCTCGACTTCGCGCGGGCTCGTGGTGGTGACCGCCAGCCGCAGGTCGAAGTCCTTGCGGATCGGCCCGTCGCCGAGTGACAGCAACGCCGCCACGAGGCTCGGGAGGCCATCCGGGTCGCGCTCGAGCACCTCGACCCGCTTGACGCCGGCGGGGTACCAATCCGGGTAGCGTTCGACGTCGGCGAGCAGCGTGAAGCAGCGCTCGATTGGCGAGGGTGCAATATCACTGGCTTTGGCGGACAGCTCCTTCATGGCGTTCGGCACACGTATCCTGGCAGGAAAGCGAGTCGAGAGGTGGTACGGGATGGGAACGATTGACGGCCAATCGACCGCTGAGATCGACGCTCCGATCGAGCACGTCTGGGAGATCGTCCAGAACGTCGAACAATCGCCCGGCTGGCAGGGCGGGATGCGAAAGCTGACCGGACTCGAGCGCGACGCCGAGGAGCGCGTGGTTCTGGCCGACGTCGAGGTCGACGGAAGGTGCGGTCGCTGCACTCGCAGGTGCGGTTCACCTACGAGTCGCCTTCACGGCTCTCGTGGGTGCAGGAGAGCGGCCAGCTCAAATCGGTCGTCGGCTCCTGGGAGCTCAACGAGCTCGACGGCGGCGCCCGCACCCATGCGACCTACCGGGTAGAGGTCGACCTCGGCCGCCTCGGGCTCGTGATCCGCGGTCCGCTCGTCGGCGTGCTCCGCGCGGAGCTTGTGAACGCACGCGCCGAGGAGCTCAAGCGCGCGGTCGAGAGCCGCTGAGCGATCGTTCTTTCCCTCGAAAGCACGGTATTTCGTACTAACGATCGCGAAAGAACGCCGGTTACGCCCGCGCGCCCTCCTGGGCCAGGCGCCATTCCTCGTCGGCAGCTCGCATCGTCGCCACCGCCCGGTCAGCGTCGTAGCGCTCGAGCTCAGGGAACGCGAGCATCGTCGCCCCCACCCCGACCAGGCACCCGATCCCGCCGATCAGGACCGAGTTCAAAGCCCCCACCAACCCCGCCACCAGCCCCGACTCGATGTCGCCGAGCCTCGGCCCGCTGGTCACCACCAGGCTGAAGACCGAGCTCGTGCGGCCGCGCAGACGGTCGGGCGTCAGCGTCTGTGCAGATCGTCGAGCGGCACACGGCACTGAATCCGTCGGCCCAGCCGGCGAACCCCAGCAGCACCGCCGCGGGCGCGATCGACCGCACCAGCCCGGCGCCGACGATCGCGAGGCCCCATAGAGTCACGCAGACGATCGTGATCCTCCCCAGGCGCCTCGCGCTAGCACCCAGCCGGAGCTCAGCACCGCGACCGTCCCGCCGGCGGCGATCGCCGCGTACAGCGCCCCCGTCCCGCCGGCACCGCGTGGTAGACGCGTTAGCGACAGCACCGCGAACAGCGCCCGCGGCATCCCGAACATCATCGCCCCGATGTCGATCACGTAGGACCCGGCCAGCGCCTTGTCGGAGACGACGAACCGCAACCCCTCCTTGATCGCCTTGCCGACCGGCGGGTGCTCGTGGGTCGTGATCGGTCGCTGCGGCGCCATCGCCAGCGCCGCGACCAGCATCACGACGCAGCTGACACCGTCGATCGCGTAGATCCAACGAGACGCCGGTCAGCCGCGATCAGTAGCCCGCCGAGCGCCGGGCCGATGATCGCGGTCGCCTGCGCGATCCCGTAGTTGAAGGCGATCCCGGCGCGCATCCGCTCGGGCCCGAGCATCGTCGGAATCATCGCCGCGCGCGACGACGCCGTCGAGCGCCGTGCAGCCGGCGAGCAGTCCCCCGAGGATCAGCAGCAGCAGCACCGGCGGCTGCCGGCGAGTGAGATCGCCAGCAGCGCCGCGGACGACGACGATCACGCCGACCTGCGCGACCGCCAGCATCAGCCGCCGGTCGTGGCGGTCGGCCATCGCCCCGCCGAGCAGCGACACGACGATCATCGGCCCGAGCTCGAATGCGCCGAGCAGACCGACGAGCGCCGCCGAGTGCGACAGCACGTAGATCTGGTAGGGCAGCGCCACCAGCGCCGCCTGCGTCCCGAGGCTCGAACAGATCCACCCGCCCGCGAGCAGGCGGAAGTCCCGCGACTCGCGGATCGGCGTGACGTCGAGTGCCACGCCCTTTAATCGTTCAAGCACCAAGGCAGCGTATAAGCCATGATCTGGCAGGTGCTCGCCGCCTACGCCGCAGCAGATCAACCCCGACGATCCGCTCCGCGGCCTCGTCGTCGGCGACCGCCCCGAGCCCGAGCCGCCGGACGGCTGGGCGACGTCACCGTGCAGGGCGACGTCGCTGAACCACCACGACCTGTGGTCGCTGCGCGGCGTCGGCCTGTCCGAGCGAGCAGCTGCCGATGATCCTCGGCTGCGACGCCGCCGGCGTCGACGAGGACGGCAACGAGGTGATCGTCCACGCCGTCGTCAGCGACCCGCAGTGGCGCGGCGACGAGACGCTCGACCCGCGCCGCTCGCTGCTCTCGGAGCGCCACCAGGGCACGCTCGCCGAGCGGGTCGCGGTGCCGCGCCGCGAACCTGGTCGCCGAAGCCGCCCGAGCTGACCTTCGAGCAGGCCGCATGCCTGCCCACCGCCTGGCTGACCGCCTACCGGATGCTGTTCACCCGCGGCCGGCTGACCCCCGGGCAGACGATCCTCGTCCAGGGCGCCAGCGGCGGCGTCGCGACCGCGCTGATCGGGCTCGCGAGCGCCGCCGGTATCCGCGTCTGGGTCACCGGGCGCTCGGAGGAGAAGCGCGAGCGCGCGCTGGCGCTCGGCGCCGACGCCGCCTTCGAGCCCGGCGCGCGCCTGCCCGAGCGCGTCGACGCCGTGATGGAGACGATCGGCGCCGCGACCTGGAGTCACTCGATCCGAGCGCTCAAACCCGGCGGCACGATCGTGATCTCCGGGGCGACCACCGGCGACGCCCCCCCGGCCGAGCTCACCCGGATCTTCTTCCTGCAGCTGTCGGTCGTCGGCTCGACGATGGGCACCCGCGACGAGCTCGCACGGCTGATTCGCTTCTGCGTCGACCGCGACATCCGCCCGACGATCGACAGACGCTGCCGCTGGCCGAAGCACGCGAGGGCTTCGCCGCGATGCTCGCCGGGGACCTGCGGGGCAAGATCGTCTTCACCGTCTGACCACGCTGCACAGTGCGTGGTCAGACGCCCCGCGTCTGCGGCGGGCCGCGTCTGCGGCCGAGCGCCGTTAGCCGCCGAGGCCGCCGAAGACCGCGAACGGGTTGGCCGGTGTCTCGGCGTCGATCGCCGCCAGGCTGGCCTCGGTCGTCACCGTGCTGCCGGGCGGCGCCTCGGCAGAGAGCCGCTCGGCGAGCGCGGCGGCGCTCTCCTCATCGGTCGCGCCGATCAACACGTAGCGCCAGCGACGCAGGTACGGGATCCCCTCGGAGCGCAGGCGGTGGGCCAGCTGGACGGTGTCGCGATGCGAGGCGCACTGGACGCGCACCTCCCACTCCGAGTAGCCGGCGCGTTCTGACTCCAGCCGCTCCTGGGCGATCAGCTCGGCGTGCTCCTGCTCGAGTCGCCGTGTCGCTCGACGGCAGCGGCGCGTCCGGATCCTCCCACTCCTCGGCAACGGGGTGCCAGCGGCGCAGCTCCGAGGTGATCTCCCAACCACGGTCGCCGGCTAGCTTGCCTCAGCGCTTCCGAGCCACGCTCCGCCTGCTCGCGGCTGCTCGCGTAGAGAAATACCTCGTGGTCATCGACCGACACGACCACGCGGTCGCCGGCCGCGGTCGCGAGCTCGTGGTCGACGCCGCCGCTGGTTGAGCAGTCACCGAGCTCGGCGGCACGAGCATCGCTCGTCAACGTCGCGCGGATCGCCAGTCGTCATCGCTCATCGTTCGCTCACAGTACGGGCGCGCACTCTACCGTCCTAAACGATTGGATATTGGCGATGCTCTACTTGCACCGAGCTGAGCGGGCCGATCGGCTCGCCGACGTGCTCGCGGGGATCCTCGCCGATCCGCCGAGCAGACCCGTTCGCGCCGGAGGTCGTCTCGGTGCCGACCCGCGGGATCGAGCGCTGGCTGATCCAGCGACTCTCGGCGCGGCTCGGCACCACGCCAACGGCACCTGAGAGCGCCGACGGCGTCTGCGCGAACGTCGAGTTTCCCTTCCCCGGCAGACTCGTCGGCGCCGCGCTGGCGCTCGCCAGCGGGATCGACCCCGAGCGGGACCCCTGGCTCCCCGAGCGGATGGCCTGGCCGCTGCTCGAGGTCGTCGAGGATGTCGCTCGAGGAGCCGTGGCTGGCGCTGCTAGCCAGCCACCTGCAGGCCGGCCAGGAGCGCCGGTTCGCACGGCTGCGCCGACTCGCCCGCCTGTTCGACGAGTACTCGGTGCGGCGACCCGAGCTGCTGCTCGCCTGGGCCCGCGGCGAGGATCCGCGAACGGATCCGTCCGGCGACTGGCAGGGCGAGCTCTGGCGCCGGCTGCGCGAGCGGATCGGCGTGCCGAGCGGCGCCGAGCGTCTCGGTCCGGCGTCGGCGCGGTTGCGCGACGAGCCGGAGCTCGTCTCGCTGCCGGATCGGATCACGGTGTTCGGACTGACCCGGATTCCGGCTGGCCACCTGCAGGTGCTGCAGGCGCTGGCCGCCAACCGCGACGTTCACCTGATGCTGCTGCACCCCTCGCCGGTGCTGTGGGACAAGATGAGCGAGCGGACGGGCTCGGCCGAGCCCATCCGCTCGCTCCCGCCGCGCGCCGATGACCCGACCGCGGAGCTCGCCAGCAACCGCCTGCTCGCCTCCTGGGGCCGCGACTCCCGCGAACTGCAGCTGGTGCTGACGTCGGCGGCGAGCTCAGCGATCGCCACCACGCCGGGACGGAGGGTCAGGCCGCGACGTTGCTGGGCCGCCTCCAGGCCGACATCCATGCGGATCGACCCGCACCGGGCGAGCCGCTGCCCGGCGCGGTCGACGAGCGGCTGCTGCTGGCCGACGACGACGACAGCGTTCGGATCCACGCCTGCCACGGCCGCGCCCGCCAGGTCGAGGTGCTGCGCGAGGCGATCCTGCACCGACTGGCGGACGATCCAACGCTCGAGCCTCGGGACATCGATCGTCATGTGTCCGGACATCGAAACGTTCGCGCCGCTGATTCAGGCGACTTTCGGAGCCAGCGCGGACGTGGGTGACGATCGATCTCCGGGTTCGCCTCGCCGACCGCTCGCTACGCCAGGTCAACCCGCTGCTGAGCGTCGTCGCGCGGCTGCTGGAGCTCGCCCACGCGAGACTGACCGCCTCGGAGGTGCTCGACTTCGCAGACACCGAGCCGGTCAGGCGCCGCTTCCGGCTCGACGACGACGACCTCGCCCAGATCCAGTCCTGGGTCGCCGGGGCGGGCATCCACTGGGGCCTCGACGCAGCCCACCGCCGCGACTTCAAACTCGACATGCTCGAGGCCGGCACCTGGCAGGCGGGCCTGCGTCGGCTGCTGCTCGGCGTTGCCCTCGGCGAAGCCGACCGACGCCGGTTCGGGGAGACCCTGCCACTCGATGCGGTCGACAGCGGCGGGATCGAACTGGCTGGACGCTTCGCCGAGCTGATCGACCGCCTCGGCGCCGCGCTCGACGCGCTCGCGCAACCGCATCCTGTCGGCGCCTGGGCGCAGGAGCTGGAGCGGGCCGTCGACGCGCTGACCGCGACCGCCGATCGCGACGCCTGGCAGCGGCGCGAGCTCGACCGGCTGCTGGGCGACATCTCCGAGGAGGCCGCCGCAAACGCGGCACTGACGCTCCCCGAGATCCGAGCGCTGCTCGCCGACCGCCTCGCGGGGCGGCCGACCCGTGCCAACTTCCGCAGCGGACACCTGACGGTCTGCACGCTGATGCCGATGCGCTCCGTGCCCCACCGCGTCGTCTGCCTGCTCGGCCTCGACGACGGCGCCTTCCCACGGCACACCGCGCGCGATGGCGACGACCTGTTGCTGGCCGAGCCCACGGTCGGCGATCGCGACCCCCGCTCCGAGGATCGCCAGCTGCTGCTCGACGCGCTGCTCGCCGCCGAGGAGGCGCTGATCATCACCTACAGCGGCAGCGACGAGCGCACCAATGCGCCGCTGCCGGCGGCCGTGCCGGTCGGTGAGCTGTTCGACGCGATCGACGCGACCGCCCGCTGCCGCGACGGCGACGCCCGGGACCAGGTGCTCGTCCGGCATCCGCTGCAGCCGTTCGATCCCCGTAACTTCACGGCGGGCGAGCTGATCGGGCCCGGGCCGTGGAGCTACGACCCCGTCGCGCTCGACGGCGCCCGCGCGCTCGCCTCGCCCCACACCGGCACCGCTCCATTCCTGCGCCAGCCGCTCCCAGCCCCGTCCGACGCGCAGACGCTCGCGCTCGCGGAGCTGATCGAGTTCGCCCAGCGCCCCGTGCGCGCGTTCCTGCGCCAGCGGCTCGGGCTCAGCACCGGCGCCCAGCCCGACGACGTCGCCGATGGGCTGCCGGTCGAGCTCGACCCCCTTGACGACTGGCGGGTCGGCCAGAACCTGCTGGACGGCATGCTCGCCGGGATCGCTCCGCGCGAGGTCTCGCTCGCCGAGATCGCCCGCGGGACGCTGCCGCCGGGGGCGCTCGGCGAGCCGGTGATCGCCAAGGCCTGGCCCCGGGTAAGAGCGATCGCGGAGCGCGCCGGCGTCCACGGAGCCGGAATCGAGCCGGCGACGCTCGAGACCAACGTCGTCCTCCCCGGCGGGATTCGCTTGACCGGGACCGTCTCGGGAGTCCGCGGCGGTGCGCTGATCGGCGTCGGCTACTCGCGGCTCGGCCCGCGCCAGCGGATCGCCGCGTGGGTGAGGCTGCTGGCGCTGAGCGCCGCCCACCCCGAGGTCCCCTACGAGGCCGTCACGATCGGCCGTGGGAGCCGCGAGCGAGGCGGCGAGGACGAGCGCGTCGCGGTCGCGCGGATCCCTCCGCTCGCACGCGACCAGCAGGAGCGCCGTCAGCTGGCGCTCGAGGAGCTCGGCAAGCTCGCGGCGCTGCGCGCCGAGGGGATGCGTGAGCCCCTGCCGCTCCCCGGCCGGACGGCCGCCGAGTACGCGCAGGTCGCGCTGCGGGGCGACGGTGACCCGGAGTCCGCGGCGCTGGGGATCTGGGCATCGCGTTTTCGATACGAGGGCGAGGACGCCGAGCCCGAGCACCAGCTCGTGTTCGGCGGCGAGCTGCCGCCGATCGAGCAGCTCGGCCGCTACGCGCTGACGCTGTGGGAGCCGCTTCTGAGGCGCGAGCTGCTGGAGGAGTTGTGAGCGGACCCGCTCGTTTCGACTTGACGAGCGCGCTGCCGACCGGCGTGACGGTCCTGGAGGCGAGCGCGGGGACCGGGCAAGACGTACGCGATCGCGGCGCTCGCGGCGCGATGCATCGCCGAGGGCGCGAGCCTCGACGAGCTGCTGCTCGTCAGCTTCACGCGGGCCGCCACCGGCGAGCTTCGCGAGCGGGTCCGCCAGCGACTGGTCCTGACGGAGCTCGAGCTGTCGCGCGCGCTCGCGGGCGCCGAGCCGCGCGGCGAGGATGAGATCGTCGCGATGCTGCTGCGCGGCCAGCCTGACGCAGTCAGGCGGCGACGTGACCGGCTCGCGAACGCGATCTCCGGCTTCGACGCGGCAACGATCGAGACGACGCACGGGTTCTGTCAGAAGGTGCTCGACGAACTCGGAACGCTCGGCGATCTCGAACCCGACGTGACGTTCGTCGACAACGTCAACGACCTCGTCGAGGAAGTCGTCGACGACCTCTACGTGCGGCGCTTCCATCGCAACCTCGAGGTCCCCATCAGTCGCTCGGAGGCGGGACGGATCGCCCGGGTCGCGATCGACAATCCGACCGCGCCCGTGCATCCGCTGGCGGCGCCACAGGCCAGCGACCGCGCGATGCGCCGGCGGCTGGCGCTGGCGGCGCGCGACGAGCTCGAGCGGCGCAAGCGCCGGCTCGCGCTGATGACCTTCGACGATCAGCTGACCCGACTGCGGGACACGCTCACCGGCTGCAATGGTGCCGCCGCGATCGCGAAGCTGCGCGCCCGCTACCGCTACGTGCTGATCGACGAGTTCCAGGACACCGACCCGACCCAGTGGGAGATCGTCGAGCGCGCGTTTGCCGGCGGTGAAGTCACGCTCGTCCTGATCGCAGACCCCAAGCAGGCGATCTACGCATTCCGCGGCGCCGACGTCTACGCGTACCTGCGAGCGGCGCAATCGGCCGCGGCGACGTCGACGCTCGCCGTCAACTACCGCAGCGACCAGCTCCTGCTCGACGGCTTCGACGCACTGTTCGGCGCCACCCGCCTCGGCCACCCGCAGATCGTCTACCGGCGCGTCGCCGCGGCGCCGGCCAACGACCGCCCGCGGCTGCATGGAGCGCCGGTGTCCAAGGCGCTGCGGATCCGCGTCGTCGACCGCCGCGACCCGTCGATCGAGCGGACGGCGAGCGGGATCTGGGCGTCGCTTGGCTCGGCGCGCGACCACGTCGCGCGCGACGTCGCGGCCGACGTGGTCGCGCTGCTGTCGGCTCACGCCCGGATCGAGCGGCGCTCACCGAGCGGCGAGACGGTGGCGGAGCGCACAGTCGCGCCCGGCGACGTCGCAGTGCTGGTGCCCACCCGCTGGACCGCGGCGCTGGTCCACCGCGAGCTCCTGGCGGCCGACGTTCCCGCGGTGATAAACGGAGCCGGGAGCGTGTTCGCGACCGAAGCCGCCGCCGACTGGGAGCGGCTGCTGCAGGCGCTCGAGCGACCGGCCTCCCCGCCACGCGCCCGCGCCGCGGCGCTGACGCCGTTCCTCGGCTGGGACGCGGCCCGGGTCGCGACCGCCGGCGAGGACGAGCTCGAGGCGCTGCACCAGCGGCTGCACGGATGGGCACGGGTGATGCGCGACAGCGGCGTCGCAGCGCTGACCCAGACGATCCTGGCGAGCGAGCGCGTGCCCGCACGGCTGCTCTCCCAGCCCGACGGCGAGCGCCGGCTGACGGACCTCGGCCACGTCGCCGAGCTCCTGCACGGTGCCGCCCGCGCGGAACAGCTGGGGCTCGCGGCACTCGCCGGCTGGCTCCGGGAGCGGGTTGCCGCAGCGGCGCGTGAGGGCACGGCCGACGAGCTCACGCGGCGGCTCGAATCCGACGCCGCCGCGGTGCAGGTGCTGACCATTCACCGCAGCAAGGGATTGGAGTTCCCGATCGTCTACTGCCCGTTCCTGTGGGATCCCAGCCAGATCGCCAAGGAGGGCGAGCCCGTCTACTTCCACGAGGATCAGAGCCCGCCCACCACCGCCCACGACCAAGCGCTCACCCGCGCGATCGACGTCGCTCTCGAGGGCGACGAGTACCTCTCGCACCTGGCCGCCCACAACCGCGAGGAGCGCGGCGAGGACCTCCGGCTTGCCTACGTGGCGCTGACGCGGGCGTGCCACCAAGCGGTGATCTGGTGGGCGGGGACATGGGGCAGCCGCGACGCGCCACTGACTCGCCTGCTGTTCGCCCGGGATCACGAGGGCAACGTCGAGTCGCGGGCCGAGGAGACGCCGACCGACGAGCGGGCCTTCGCCCGGTTCGAGGAGATCGCGGCGCAGGCGCCGGAAGCGGTCTCGGTCGAGTGGTCGCGACTTCACGGCATCGCTTCGTGGGGCGCACCCCCGAGGGCGCCCGACGACCTCCGAGTCGCCCGCTTCGAGCGGCCGATCGACGCGGCGTGGCGACGGACCTCCTATACCGCGATCACCGCGGCGGCCCACGACGAGCGCGTTGCCAGCGAGCCCGAGGAGGCCGGGATCGGTGACGAGCCGCCGGGGCCGCTGGAGATCGGGGACCCGGCGCCGGCGTCCGGGGCGCCGGCGGAGGCGTTGCCGCTCGCCGCGATGGGGGCTGGGACCCGGGTCGGAACGCTCGTGCACCGCGCCCTCGAGCAGGTCGACTTCGGCGCCTCCGGCCTCCAGACCGAACTCGCCAGGGCGCTCGGTGGAGCCGCCCTGGGGGGCGGCGCGACGGCGCTCGGGTGCGATCCTTCCGTGGCTGCAGACGGGCTCGCGCAGGCGCTGGCGACTCCACTCGGTGGACCGCTCAGCGGCATCGCCCTGACCGGCGTCGGGCCCGAGGATCGGCTCGACGAGCTCGAATTCGAGCTGCCGTTGGCCGGCGGGGACCGGCCCTCGGCGTCGGTTGGCGTGGCCGCGATCGCGGGGGTTCTGGAGCAGCTGCTGCCGGTGGATGACCCGCTGTCCGGGTACGCCGACCGGCTCCGGGATCCAATGTTGGCCGGAGCGCTGCGGGGCTACCTGACCGGGACGATCGACCTCGTGCTGCGCGTGGGCGATGCGGGTGGTCGCGAGCGCTACGCCGTGATCGACTACAAGACGAATTGGCTGGCGGCGGCGGGCGAGACCCTGACCGCCTGGCATTACCGCCCCCAGGCGTTGGCCCTAGAGATGCAGCGCTTCCATTACGCGCTGCAGGCGCTCCTCTACTTGGTGGCGTTGCATCGGTATCTGCGCTGGCGGGTGCCGGGGTATGACCCGGACGCCGATCTGCTCGGGATCCACTACCTGTTCCTGCGCGGAATGACCGGATCCGCGGACGGATCGGGAGTGTTCTCGTGGCGGCCGCCGAGCGGCCTGATCGCGGCGCTCAGCGACCTGTTGGCGGGGAAGCGGGTCGGATGAGCGTCCTGCCGAGCGAACTGGAGGAGGTGATCGAGCAGGACCCGTTCGGCGCCGAGGTCGCCCTGCGAGCCCACGAGCCGCTCGCCGAATTCAACCGTGCAGGGGTTCTGGCCGCGGCCGACATCCACGTCGCGCGGACCCTATGTTCACTGGCCCGGATCGGGGTCGAGGAGCCCCGCGGCAGTTCGGTGCTCCTCGCGACTGCGCTTGCCGTGCGGGCGCCACGGCTCGGCAGCGTCCTCGTCGACCTGCAGACGATCTCGCGGACGGTCGCCGTCGAGAACGAGGAGTTGCCGATCTCGACGCTGCCGTGGCCCGACGTCTCCGACTGGACTGCGTCGGTGTCGGCCGCGACGGGGCTGGTGGCGGTCGGCGAGGACGAAACCACCGAACCCCGGCCGCTGCGGCTGCTCGGCTCGAAGCTCTACCTCGACCGCTATTGGCGCCAGGAGCGAGCGCTGGCGCGGGCGCTGACGGCGCTCGCGGAGGCACCGCTGGCGAGAGTCGAACTCGCCGACCTCGCCGACGCGGTCGCCCAGATCTTCTCCGACGACGACGGCGATCTGATGCAGCGCGTAGCCGCGACCAGCGGGGTCCTCCGCGGGCTGACCGTGATCGCCGGGGGACCGGGAACCGGCAAGACCACAACGGTGGCCCGGATCGCGGCACTGGTCGCGAACGGGGCGGGGAGCAGCGGCTCGCCGCCCCCGCTGGTCGCGCTGTGTGCTCCGACCGGCAAGGCAGCAGCGCGGCTCCAGGAGGCGGTCCACGACGAGGCCGACCGCCTACCGGTGACCGATCAGGTCCGTGATCAATTGCGCTCGCTGCAGGCGGGCACGATCCATCGCCTCCTCTCCTTCGCCTACGGACGCTTCCGGCACAACGCCGGTAACCGCCTGCCTCACGACCTCGTGATCGTCGACGAGACCTCGATGGTGTCGCTGTCGCTGATGGCGCACCTGCTGGAGGCAGTCAGAACCGACGCGCGGGTCGTGCTCGTCGGCGATCCGGACCAGTTGAGCGCGATCGAGGCGGGCGCCGTACTCCGCGACATCGTCGGGCCGGCCGCGGATGGTCCCCTGATCGGGGCCGGGATGCGGGCGGTGCTGGGGCGAGTCGCCGGCGGCGAGCCCGCCGGCGACCCAACCCCAACGCGCTCGTTCGGCGACGGCGTCGTTGTCCTCTCCCGCGGCCACCGATTCGGCGTCGCGATCGCGAGGCTCGCCGACGCAGTCCGCGTCGGCGACGCCGACGCGGCGCTGGCGGCGCTTGGCGGCGGTGGCGGCGAGATCGCCTGGCTCCCCGGCGACGGCGACGACGACGCGGCGCTCGGGCTCCTGCGCAAGCGCGCCGTCGCCGCCTACGGAGCGGTGGTGGCCGCTGGCCGCGCCGGCGACGGGGCGACCGCGCTGGCGGCGCTCGGCGGCTTCCGGCTGCTCTGCGCCCACCGCCGGGGCCGGTACGGCGTCGCCGGCTGGGCGGCCCGGGTCGAGCGTTGGCTGGCCGACGCGATCGAGGGCTTCGAGCCGGGCGAGCGAAGCTACGCCGGCCGGCCGCTCCTGATCACGGAGAACGACCGCGAGCTGAGGCTCTACAACGGCGATACCGGGGTCGTGATCGATACGCCCGATGGCGAGCAGAGCGCCGTGTTTGAGCGGGAGGGCGGGCTGGTCGGATTTGCGCCGTCGAGGCTGGCGGCGGTCGAGACGCTGTACGCGACGACGGTCCACAAGGCCCAGGGCTCGCAGTTCGAGGTCGCAGGGGTCGTGCTGCCCGACCCGAGCTCGCGCCTGCTCAGCCGGGAGCTCCTCTACACCGCCGTGACCCGCGCCCGCGAGCAGCTGATCGTCGTCGGCGACGAGCCGGCGATCCGGGCCGCGATCGCGCGCCCGGTCGCCCGCGCCAGCGGCCTGCGCGAGCGCCTCTGGGAGCCGGCCGTTTGATTGCAGCTGCGGCAGCTGCGCAGGTGCGATGGAAGTTAAGCCGGTTATCACCGGCTTTCGATCCAAACGGCTCGCTCCGGCGGGCGCCGTCGAGCGGTCAGGTCAGCGCCGGCGCCGGCGGAAGCCCCGCCAGGGCCCGCTCGAGGTCGGCCTCCGAGAACTCCGGGTCCTCCAGGCTGCCACTCAGGTAGTCGTCGTACGCGCTCAGGTCGAAGTGTCCGTGTCCTGAGAGGCCGAACAGGATCACGCGCGCCTCGCCTGCCTCACGGGCCGCCTGCGCTTCATCGATCGTCGCCTTGATCGCGTGCGCCGCCTCCGGAGCGGGAATGATCCCCTCGGTGCGCGCGAACCGGACGGCGGCTTCGAACGTCTCGTTCTGCCGGTAGGCCCGCGCCTCGACGATGCCGGCCTTGACGAGCCCGGAGATAAGCGGGGAGTCGCCGTGGTAGCGCAGCCCGCCAGCGTGCACCGGCGGCGGTACAAACTCGTGCCCGAGCGTGTACATCGGCATCAGCGGCGTCAGCCCGACCGTGTCGCCGAAGTCGTAGGCATAGACCCCGCGGGTCAGGGTCGGACAGGCGGCGGGCTCAGCGGCGAGGAAGCGAGTTTGCGCCTCGCCGCGCAGCACCCGCCGCACGAACGGGATCGTCAACCCGCCGAAGTTCGAGCCGCCCCCAACGCAGCCGATGACGACCTCCGGCTCCTCGCCCGCCATCCCCATCTGCGCCAGTGCCTCCTGCCCGATCACCGTCTGATGCAGCAGCACGTGATTCAGGACCGATCCGAGCGAGTAGTTGGTGTCCTCGTTCTGGGCCGCGACCTCGACCGCCTCGGAGATCGCGATCCCCAGGGAACCGGTCGGATGCGAGCTCTGCGACCGGCCGGCGTTCGTCAGCTGCGACGGCGAGCGGTGGACCGTCGCCCCCCAGGTCTCGATCATCGAGCGGCGGTAGGGCTTCTGGTCGTAGCTCGATCCGACCATCCAAACTTCACACTCCAATCCGAACAGCTGGCAGGCGAACGCCAGTGACGACCCCCACTGACCGGCGCCCGTCTCGGTCGTCAACTTTCTGATTCCGGCCGCCGCGTTTTCGTACGCCTGCGCGACCGCCGTGTTCGGCTTGTGCGAACCCGCCGGCGAGGTGCCCTCGTACTTGTAGTAGATGTGCGCGGGCGTATCCAGCGAACGCTCCAGCCGACGGGCGCGGTGCATCGGCGTCGGCCGCCACAGTTTGTAGGCGTCGCGCACCGGGTCGGGGATCTCGATCTCCGGCTCGGTCGAGACCTCCTGGAGGATCAGGTTCATCGGGAACAGCGGCGCTAAGTCGTCGGGCCCGGCGGGCTCCCCGGTCCCCGGGTGTAGCGGTGGGGGTGGGTCGAAATTCAGATCGGCCATCAGGTTGACCCAGTGGGTCGGGATGTCCCGCTCGCCCAGCAGGAACTTGACCGTCTCGCTCATCGCACCCTCCCGTTCCGCCCAAATTTGATTGTGGGGCCAGGCAATTGCCTGGCCCCACAGGTCCGAGCTCAACCGCCACTAACTACATACGTCCCAGGACTTGAGTGTCATGCCTGGGCGGCTTGGACACTCCCGACCACCGGGGCTGGCCGCCCGCGAGGGCGCGGTACCCGGCTGGGCCTTACGACCCTGGTCGAGTGGGCGATCCGCCGGACCATGGAGGCTACAGCGTTACAGGAGCCGGCTAGAGGCTGCCTCAATCTTCGGCAGCTGTCACCGCCACCGCGCCGCGCCGGGCAGCGACGGCACGCGGACGCCCGGCACCGAGCAGCGCCGCGCCCGTGAGCGCGGCGCCGGCAGCAACGCACGCGATCACGATCCATCCGCGCTGGAACGCCGTCAGTGACGCGGCCGGCGTTTGGGGTGAGCCGAGCACGGCGACGAACACCGCGACCCCGACCGCGAGTCCGACCTGGCGCAGCATGTTGACCGCCGCCGAGCCGGTCGCAAATGACTGCGGCGGCAGCGAGGAGGCCCCCGTCGCCATGAATGTCGGCAACGTCAGCCCGACGCCGGCGCCCGTCAGCAGCGTGCCCGGGAGCACCTGTCCGACGTAATCCGGCGCGAGCCCGGCGCGCAGCGCCCACGACGCGACGCCGATCGCGTAGACGCTGGCGCCGAGGGCGATGACGCGCCCGGGACCGAAGCGCACGATCAGCCGCCCTGTGATCAGGAAAGCGAACACGGGCACCATCAGCGGACCCGGAGCGAACGCCAGGCCGGTTTCGAGCGCCGACCACCCCCACACCTGCTGCATCCACAGGACGATCGACAGGAGCATCGCGCCGAACGCCGTCGAGAAGGTCAGCGCCACTGCCGATGACCCGGTGAACTCGCGGATCCGGAACAGCCGCGGGTCGATCAACGGGTTGTGATGGCGCAGCGTGCGCGCGACGAAGCCGGCCGAGCATGATCGCCGCGACGGCGAGCGCAGCGAGGACCCGCGTCGAGCCCCAGCCCCAATCGTTGCCCTCGACCAGGCCGAGCGTGAGCGCACCGACGCCGGCGGTGATCAGCGCCGCGCCGAGCGCGTCGGGCGCCGGCACCGGATGACCGGGGACATGGGGAAGCCGCCGCCACCCGATCGCGAGCGCCGCCAGCCCGATCGGGACGTTGACGTAGAACACCCAGCGCCAGCCCACGGCGACGAGCAGGCCGCCGAGCGACCGGGCCGAGCGCGGCGGCCGCGCCTCCAACCGCGGTCCACCCCCGGACCGCTCCGTGACGGCGCTCGGGATTCGTCGTCGCGAGGACGAGGCTCAGCGATGTCGGCGTCAGCAGCGCCGCGCCGGCAGCCTGGACGATCCGGAAGCCAACCAGCATCGCGAGGCTGGAGGCCAGCCCGCAAGCCGCCGAGGCGAGCGTGAAGATCAGCACGCCGAGCAGGAAGCCCGCGTCGCGGCTGCGTCCCTCGGCTAGACGCCCGAAGACGACCAGCAGTGACGCGTAGACGATCGCGTAGCCGTTGAGCACCCAGGAGAGGTCGCCAAGGTTGGGCTGGTGAAGGTCGCGGGCGATGTCGGGCAGCGCGACGTTGACGACGAACAGGTCGATGCTGGCGAGGACCACGCCGGCGCAGACGATCACCAGGACCTGCGTCGAGGAAGCGTCGCGCTTGCGAAGCTGGCTTAGGGTTGGCATAGCCAGACAAGTTAACAGACCTGGCTTATGACTGCCTATGTCAGCTAGAATGACCTGCGTGGTCGCCGACATTCAGATGGCCGGGAGCCTTGATCCGCGTGACGGCTGGACCGCCGACGGGTGCCCGATCGCGCGGACCTTCGACACGGTGGGGACGCGCTCGGCGTTCCTGATCCTGCGGGAGGCCTTCTACGGCGCGACCCGCTTCGAGCAGTTCGTGCAGCGCTCCGGCCTCAGCGAGCCCGTCGTCGCCGAGCGGCTGCGCGATCTGACCGCGGAAGAGCTGCTTGAGCGGGTCCCCTATCGCGAGACGGGCAAGCGCACCCGCAACGAATATCGGCTCACCGACAAGGGCCGTGAACTGCTGCCGGTGTTGGTCGCGATGATGCGCTGGGGTGATCGCTGGCTGGTCCCGGGTGGGGCTCGGGTCGAGCTGACCCACGCGGGCTGCGGCAGCCAGGTCGGAGTCGCGCTGCGCTGTGAGAAGGGCCACGACGTCGAAACCGGCGAGTTGCAGCTGCGCGACCGGCGCGAACTCGCCTGACGGGAGGCTACGCCGGCGGCTGAGTGAAGTCGCCCGGAAGCGTCTCGTCGAGCGCGTACAGCGCGGCGACGGCCGCCGCATTGCCGGCCGGGCGCTCGTCGGGCAGCCCTGCTCGCACCAGCCTCGCGGAGTAGATCGAGTCCGCCCCGAGTCTGCGGGCGAGCACCGTCGCCTCGATCACGGCCAGCAGCGTCGGGACCATCAGCGCGTCGAAGTGCCTGGTCAACTCGAGCACCAGCACGGTCGCCGACAGGGGGCCCTGCATGGCCGCCGCGAGGAACGCCCCGCCGCCGATCAGCGCGTAGCTGCCGACCGCGGCGCCGGGCCAGACGTGCGACCACAGCGAGCCACCGACGCCCGCGAGCAACACCCCAACCGCAAAGGTCGGCGTGAATAGCCCACCCGGCGCCCCGGCCCCGATGCAGCCGGCGGTGACCAGCGGCTTCAGCACCAGGAGCACCGCCATCAGGCCCAGCGACAGCTGCCCCACGATCGTCAGCTGCACGATCGCACGGCCGTTGCCGAGCAACTGCGGGTATTGCAGCGACAGCAGCCCCAGCACCCCGAACGCCGCGATCGGCGCGACGTAGCGGCCGAGCCCCTTCGGCCTAGCGGCGTTGGCGGCGGCGATCAGCCGCGTCCAGCCGACTGCGACGATCCCGATGATCGGGCCCATCAGCGCGGCGTAGAGAAGCTGCGAGTCGTGCAGGACGTAGGTCGGCACGTGGTAGATCGGACCGGTCCCGAGGAAGATCCAGGCGACCGCGGTGGCGGTAACCGAGGTCAGCAGCGCCGGCAGGACCAGCGGCAGCGCCAGCGTGCCGAGCATCACCTCGAGCGCCAGCAGCGTGCCCCCTAGCGGGACGTTGTAGACGGCCGCGAAGCCGGCGCCCGCGCCGGAGGCGACGACCAATCGCCGCTGCCATGTGGGGAGGTCGCCCCACTCCGACAGCCGGCTGGCGGTCGCGGCGCCGACCAACTGCGGCGCCGCCTCGCGACCGAGCGAGACGCCCATTCCGATCGTCACGATCGAGAGGATCGACCTGGCGACGCTCGCCAGGAGGTCGAGGCGACCCGATCGCAGCCAGATCGCCTCCGTCACCTCCGACCCTCCGGTCGACCGTCGTCCCAGCACCTGCAGACCCACGATTACGATCACGGCGGCGCCGAGCAGCGCTGCAATCCGGCGCCACCCCGCGGCGTGCTCGGCGGCGGCGATGAGGGTCACGATGTGATCGCCGTGAAGGCCATAGGTCAGCCGCTCGACGAGCCGCAGCAGCTTGATCAGCGCCGAGGCGGCGAGGCCGGTGATCGCGCCCAGGACAATCAGCAGCGCCCAGAAGCGTCGGCTGTAGGAGGCAATGATCCCCAGACCGGTGAGGTTCGGCTGCGGGGAGAGCCAGCGACGCTGAGCATCGGCCTCAGCGCGCGGCTCGGTCTCGCTCACGGGGCAGATTCTTGCGCGCGCCGCCGCCAGATGCCCAGATGGCTGATCATCTAGAAGACGACCGTCTGGTTGCCGTGGCGCAGCACCCGGTCCTCGCAGTGCCACCGGACGGCTCTCGCCAACACCGTGCGTTCGATGTCGGCGCCCAGGCGGGCGAGGGTCGGAATGTCGTGGTCGTGCCCAATCCGGATTACGTCCTGCTCGATGATCGGACCGCCGTCGAGCTCAGGGGTCACGTAGTGGGCGGTCGCGCCGATCAGCTTGACGCCGCGCTCCTTCGCCTGGCGGTAGGGCTCGGCCCCGACGAACGCCGGCAGGAACGAGTGATGGATGTTGATCACGGGCACCGCGAGGCGCTCGAGGAACTCCCCGGACAGGATCTGCATGTACCGCGCCAGCACGACGAGGTCGCACTGTCTGTGCAGCAGCTCCAACAGCCGCGCCTCGGATGTCGCTTTCCCACCCTCCTTCGTCACCGGCACGTGGTGGTAGGGCAGCCCATATCCCTCGACCGCCTCGCGGTGGTCGGGGTGGTTCGAGGCGACGAGCACGATCTCGCCGCTGAGCTCGTGCCGCCGCCAGCGCCACAGGAGCTCCTGTAGGCAGTGGTCCTCGCGGGAGAGCAGCACGGCGATCCGCTTCGGCCGTTCCGCGCTCCACATCCGCCAGGTCATGTGCCATCGCTCGGCGACCGCAAGCCCGAAGCGCTCCGGCAGCCCATCGGATCTCTGCGGCGGCAGCGTGAACTCCATCCGTAGGAAGAAGGTGCCCGCGTCGAGCGGGTCGCTCGAGAACTGGTCAAGCGAGATCACGTTGGCCTCCTGCTCGAACAGGAAACGGGACACCGCGGCGACGATTCCCGGACGGTCGGGACATGAGATGACCAGCCGCATGACTCCTTCCGGGGGGCTCATCGCGCGGGCATTGTAGGTGCCTCCCCTCTTTGCTGCTCGCCTCCGCGCGGGCCTCTAACGTGCCTGGTCGAGATGCGCGCCCTCCCCGACGAGCCAAACGTGCACCTGCGCGAGACCGGCGACGGCGCCCGCGAGGTCGTACTCGCGTTTCCGTATGACGGGAACCTGGTGGCGGCGGTCAGAACCCTGCCCGGCCGGCGGTTCGACTGGGACCGGCGCGAATGGTCGGCGCCGGCCGACGGCTGGGTCGCGGTCCGCCTCAACGAAATTCTGCGTCTGTACCCCGACCTGACGACGACCAGCGAGGTCGGCGAGTGGCTGGCCTCGAGCGAGCTGCGCTGGCTTGGACACGTCCGCACGACCCGCCACGACGGCCGCGGCTGGTGGGCGCTCGACACCCTCGCGGGCACGCCGCCGCCGGCCCTCAGGGAGGGGGCCGCCGAGTACGAGGGGCGTCTGCTGGTCCCGCTCACCAAGACCGCCGCGTCCGCGCTCCGAGACCTCCGCGACCCGCGGTTCAGTATCGGCGCGCGGCGCTGCCTCGACGCCGTCGAGCACGGCGAGGAGCCGCCCCCAGCCCGGCTGATCCTCGCCCGAGGCGTGGCCGGCGAGCACTTCGCCCTGGAGACGCTGTGGGATCCCGAGATCGTCGGCGCCTTCGAACAACTGCCGGGCGCCCGCGCCGGCGAGCTCAAGCTCGATCCCTGGATCGCCGACCAGCTCGACGCCTTCGTCGCGCTGCACGAAGTCAAGGTCGAGCCGCTCGCGGCGACTGCTCTGGCTGAGTTGGCCGCCGAGCAGCGGGCGGCTCGAGAGGCCGTCAACCGCTCGCGCGCGACCGCCGCCGAACCGCTGGATCAGGTCGCCGCCCGGCTCGGTGGCGACAGCGAGCTGGCGCCGTTCCAGTGGGCCGCAGTTCGCTATGCGCTACAGGCGCGTGGCTGCTTCCTGGCCGACGAGCAGGGGCTCGGCAAGACCGTCGAAGCGCTCGCCACGCTCGAGGCCGACGATGCCTTCCCGGCGGTCGTCGTCTGCCCGGCGTCGCTGAAGCTGACCTGGGCCCGCGAGGCGGAGCGCTGGCTCCCGCACCGCTCACGCGAGATCGTCTCGGGTCGCGGGGGCCCTCCCGGCCCCGGCCGACATCACGATCGTCAACTACGAGCTCGTCCAGGCCCACCGCGCGACGCTCGCCCGCCGCCGCCCGCGGGCGCTCGTCGCCGACGAGTCGCATTACTGCAAGAACCCGCACGCCAAACGGACCCGTGCCGTCCGGCGACTGGCCGACGCGGTCCCTCCCGACGGCCTCCGGCTGGCGCTCAGCGGCACCCCGGTCCTCAACCACGCCGACGAGCTGATCGCCCAGCTCCGGGTGATCGGGCGCCTGCGCGAGTTCGGCTCGGGCGCGAGCTTCAGCCGCCAGTTCGAAGGCGAGCTGAGCGAGGAGCGGCTCCACTGGCACCTGCGACGTCACTGCTTCGTCCGCCGTCTGAAGTCCGAGGTGCTGCCTCAGCTCCCCGCCAAGCGCCAGGTCGTGGTCCCGGTCGCGCTGAACAACGAGCCCGAGTATCGTCTCGCCGAAGAGGACGTGATCGAGTGGCTGCGCAGCCAACCGCTCGACCTCTCCGAGCTCGACGCCAAGATCGCCGCGGCGCTGCGAGCGCAGCGACTCGCGCAGCTGACCGCGCTGCAGCGACTCGCCGCTCGCGGCAAGCTCTCCGCCGCGCTGACGTGGATCCACGATTTCCTCGCCTCCGGCGAGCCGCTGGTCGTGTTCGCGCGCCACATCGAGGTCCAGCACGCCGTACTCGAGCGCTTCCCGGACGCGCTGCACCTGCTCGGCGAGGATACAATCGCCCAGCGCGAAGCCGCGATCGCCGCTTTCCAAAGACCTGACGGCCCGCAGCTGATCGTCGGCGCGACCCGCGTCGCCGGCCAGGGAATCACACTCACGAGGGCGTCGAACGTCTGCTTCCTCGAGCTCGAGTGGACGCCGGCGCTCCACGTACAGGCCGAGGATCGATGTCATCGAATCGGCCAGCGCGACGCGGTGACCGCCTGGTACCTGCTCGCGGCCGCGACGATCGATGAGACGATGGCGCGGCTGATCCAGCGCAAGCGCGAGCTCGTCGATGCGATCACGGACGGTCGCGAGCTGCCCGACGGCGGACTGATCGACGGGGTCGTCCGGGAGTTGCGCGAGGGTAAGCCCTTCCGGCACCTGCGCGCGGTCGCGGGCGATCGGGACGCCGACGCGATGCTCGCCGGTGGCGCACGAGCGGCGAGTCGGCGCCAGTGAGCGACGCCGTCGAGCTCGAGGTCGGCGGCCGCACGGTCAGGCTCTCGAGCCCTGATCGGGTCTACTTTCCCGAGCGCGGCGAGACCAAGCTCGACCTCGCGCGCTACTACATGGGTGTCGGCGACGGGATCGTCCGGGCGCTGCGCGAGCGGCCGTGCATGCTGCACCGCTTCCCGACCGGCGTCAGCGGCCAGAAGGTCCACCAGAAGCGGCTGCCGAAGGGCGCTCCGGAGTGGGTCGAGACGGTCGAGATCTACTTCCCCAGGTTCGGCCGCACCGCCGATGAGCTGTGTGTCACCGAGCTGGCGAGCGTGATCTGGGCGGTGCAGATGGCGACCGTCGAGTTTCACCCGTGGAACTCGCGGCGGGCAGACGTCGAGCTGCCCGACGAGTGGCGGATCGACATCGACCCGATGCCCGACTGCCGATTCTCACGAGTCCGCCGGGTGGCCGCCGTCGCGCACGAGGTGCTCGACGAACTTGGCGCCGTCGGCTGGCCGAAGACCTCGGGAGGGAACGGCATCCACATCTATGTGCGGATCTCGCCTCGCTTCGGCTTCGGCGAGATCCGCCGCGCCGCCCTGGCGTTCGCGCGCGAGGTCGAGCGCCGTGTTCCGTCCGACGTGACAACCGAGTGGTGGCGCAAGGATCGAGACCCGACGAAGGTCTTCATCGACTACGGACAGAATGCGCGCGACCACACGATCGCCAGCGCCTACTCGGTCCGCGGCGTCCCGTCGGCGCGGGTCTCGGCGCCGTTCAGCTGGGACGAGCTCGACGAGATCGACCCGGCGGAGCTGACGATCGCGACCGTGCCCGAGCGGTTCGCGCGTCTCGGCGACCTTCACGCCGGGATCGACGAGGCCGTGTTCGACGTTGGTCCATTACTGGCGTGGGCAGACCGCGACGGCATCGAGAGCTGAGTGCGGGTCGAATAATTTCGACCTGGTCGAAATTATTCGACCCGCCGCAGTTGATCACCAGCGGCCGCGGTGGATGACCTCGTCGAATGGCCGCCGACGCGGGTTGCGGATCGGCCGCAGCGGCCGGTCGGCCGGGTACCCGAAGTCGATGATGATTCCGACGATCTTGTCGTCGGGAAGGCCGAGCACCCGTCGGGCGAGGTCCTGGTCGCCGACCGACG
Organism: uncultured Solirubrobacterales bacterium; assembly: GCA_963805095.1. Lineage (GTDB taxonomy): Bacteria > Actinomycetota > Thermoleophilia > Solirubrobacterales > Solirubrobacteraceae > Palsa-465. The sequence goes on along the minus strand of CAWDSW010000001.1, from coordinate 76,293 downwards.
AGTGGCCCGAGCCGATGCCGAGATCGGCGGCCACCACCATCATCTGCAGCGACGCCTGCCCGAGGTCGAAGGCGTGCAGTTCGCGCATCCGCTGCTCCGACTCGTCGGGGACGACGATTGCGACGGCTGCGGCCGAGCGCGCGATGTGGCCGCCTCCCTGCCAGACCTCGGAGAGCCCCCGCAGCTGGTCACGATCGGTCACCACCACGAAATCCCACGGCTGCCGGTTGCTGGCCGATGGAGCCCGACGGGCCGCCTCGAGGATGCGCTCGAGGTCGGCCTCGGGAATCGGGCGGTCCTCAAAGTCGCGGACGTTACGGCGGGCGGTGATCGCGTCCCAGGTTTCCATCGCGGGGCTCCTTTTCTCTCAGAGGTCTAATAGACGGCGACCGCGAAGGTCGCGGTGAACTCGCTTCCCGGCTGAGCGAACCTCAGCCCGCGTCCGCTCACCAGCGCGTTCACCGGCGCGGTCATCGGCTCGAAGCAGATGAAGTCCGATCCCGTCGGCGCAAACACCTGCGCCACTGGGTACCCGGCCTCGAAGGTGAGCTCGAGGCGTCTGTCGCCGTCGGCGACGCTGAACGCCGGCGCCTCGCCGATCAGCCGCTCGAAGCCGTCATCGAAGGTCCGCGCCCCCAGCGCCCCGTCGAGCGCCCCCGGCTTCAGTGGCTCGCCGTCGCCGGTCGGGAGCTGCTGCGCGTCAAGGACGGACCGCTCGGCGACCGGCAGCCGGATCACCCAGTCGCGACGGTCAGATCCCGGCAAGGTCAGGTACGGATGGAAGCCGAATGCGATCGGCACCGGCTGATCCGAGGTCGGTGTAACCGTCAAGCTGACGGTGAGGCTCCGCTCGTCGAGGCTCGCCGCGTAGCGGAGGCGATGTGGGAATGGAAATGCCGCCAGATACTCGGCGTGGGCTCCGAAATCGAGCTCCGCGGTCAGCGAACCGCCCGTCTGATCGAGCACCTGCCAATAGGGACTCGCGGCCAACACGCCGTGGATCGGCAGCCCCGTGGCCGGATCGCGATGGGCGTAGGTGGGGTCGACGTCGACGTGGTGCCCGTCGAGGTCGTAGCTCCAGGCGGCGATGCGATTGGCCCACGGGTGCAGGAGCGGGATCGCGAAGGTGGCGCCGTGCGCCGCGTAGGCTTCGGGCCCGCCGCCCTGGGCGAGGAGCTGATCCCCGCGGAGCCGCAGCGAGCTGAGCACCATTCCGAGGTTCGGGAGGAACGTCGCCTCCAGCTCGCCGGTGGGGTCGGTCAGGATCGTCGCGGCGCTCATCCCGTATTCCGCAGGCCGCTGGCGATCCCGTTGATCGCCAGGAGGCTGACGCGCTCCAGCTCGGGGTCTCGGGCGGTGTCGATCGCCGACGTCCCGCCTGTCGCCGCCGCAGCCGTGGCGCGGCGGCGACGCAGCAACTCGATCTGGATGAACGACAGCGGGTCGACGGAGGGGTTGCGGCGGTCGATCGACATCTGCAGGACGGGCTCGGGATCGAGCAGCCGGGTGCCTCCGCGGATGGCGATCAGTTCGCTGCAGGCGAGTTCGAACTCGTGTTCGAGCTGGCCCCAAATCCGCTCGCGCGTCGTCACGTCGTCCCATAGCTGCACGTATCGCCGAGCGATCCCCAGGTCCGCTTTGGAGCAACCCATCGCTGCATTCGAGATCAGCGCGCTGAAGAACCTCCAGTCGCTGACCATCGTCTGCAGGGTTTCGAGACCGTGCCGCTCGCGTGCCTCGTGCAGTGCGGTGCCGAGTCCGAGCCACGCGGGCAGGACGATCCGCGACTGCGTCCACGAGAACACCCATGGGATCGCGCGCAGATCGTCGATCCCGCCGCCCTCCTGGCGGCGTGCCGGGCGCGAGCCGAGTCGCAGCCGGGAGACCTCCTGCACCGGCGTGACGGCGATGAAAAAGTCGACGAAGTCCGGATCCTCGTGGACCACTCGCGAGTACATCTCGGCGGATGCAGCGGCCATCTCCTCGACGATCTGCTCGTAGTGCTGCAAACGCTGGGCCTCCGATCTCGACCCCGGCCGCCCGCGGAGGCCGCCTGCCGCCAATGTCGCGCTGGTCGCAAGCTCCAACTCGCGGTGGGCGATCTCGCCGACCGTGTACTTGGCGCTGAGCACCTCTCCCTGCTCGGTCATCTTCAAGCGCCCCTCCACGGTGCCCGGTGGCAGCGCCAGGATCGCGCCGTTCGTCGGGCCGCCACCGCGCCCGACGGCGCCACCGCGGCCGTGGAAGAAGACCCATCCGACCCCGTGCCCGCGTAGCACCTCGGCGATCCGGCTCTGTGCTCTGTATGCCTGCCAGCCTGAGGCGACGTAGCCGACGTCCTTGTTGGAATCGGAGTAGCCGATCATCACCTCCTGCTCGTCTCCCACCGCGATCAGCGCTTGGCGGTAGACGGGCGTGCTCAGCAGCTGCTCGATCGTTTCAGGAGCGCTCTCGAGTGTCGCGCCCGCTTCGAACAGCGGCACGATCCGGAGCATCGCATTCTCCCCGCCTGCACTCGCGAGGCTTGACTCCTTCATCAGCAGCAGCACCTCGAGGACGTCGGTGGCGCTCTCCGTGCCCGAGATGATGTACGCATCGATCGCCCCGGCGTGGGCACCGGACAGCGCCCGCTCGATCATCCGAAAGGTCTCAACCGCCTCGCGCGTCGCCACCGAGAAACGCGTGGTGTCGGTGGGAATCAGCGGGCGCTGCTCGGCGATGTGCGCCACCAGCAGCTCGGCCCGCTCGGCGGCCGAGCGGTTCTCGTAGTCGCCGCAGATCCCGAGCGCTCCGAAGACTTCATGCAGGGCCGCGCGGTGGACCTGGGCGTGCTGGCGGATATCCAGCGTCGTGAAGTGAAACCCGAAGACCTCCACCTGCCGGATCAGGTCGTGCAGGTCGCCGGCGGCCGTATAGACGTCCCCCCGTCGCTTCAGCGAGGACTCGATCGTGCGCAGATCGGCGACGAGCTCGTCCGGCCCGGCGTAGCCGGCGTCGAGATCGCCGGCGGCGGTGGCGCGCAGGCGCTCGCGGATGAACGTCAGCGCGCGGCGATATGGCTCCTCCGGGTTCAATCCGTGCAGCTGCTCGGCCAGGGCGGGAAACAACTCGGCGCCCCGCTTGAGGATCGGCTCGATGCCGAAGGCGGGACCGTCGACGCGCTCGGACAGCGACAGCCGGCCGGCGACCAGTTCGACCCTCGTCTCCAGAAAGCGGACGCACTGCTCCCGAAGAACGGCCAGCGTCTGAGTCGTAGTCTCCGGTGTGACGTACGGGTTCCCGTCGCGGTCGCCGCCGATCCAGGATCCAAACCGAAGCAGCGGCGGGACGGCGATCGGGGCGTCGGGGAAACGCCGCGCCAGCGCAACCTCGAGATCGCGATACAGCAGCGGAATGGTCTCCGCGAGGGTGCTGGTGAAGTGAGCCAGCCCACCTCTGACCTCGTCGAGAACGGTCAGGGACGTCGCCCGGAGCTCGTCGGACCCCCATAGCTCCTGCACGGTCGCCAGGATCCGCTCGCGGGCCGCGTCCTGGTCACGGCCGAGCTCGTCGTCGAGCGCCCGCAGCTCCCAGAAGATCCGCGCGAGCTTGCCGATCGTCGTGCGACGGCGAGCCTCGGTCGGGTGCGCGGTCATCACCAGCCGGATCTCAGCCCGACCGACGAGGCTCGCGATCTCAGAGGCCGACGCACCGCGGTCAGCGAGCTGGCACACGGCCTCCTCGATCGAACCCTTCCGCGGCAGCGGATGCTCACGCGCGGTCCGGGCCCGGATGCGCCTGATCCGCTCATTGTCCTCGGCCAGGTTGACGAGCTGAAACCAGCGGGTCAGCGACCTGACGAGCAGCTCGATCTCGGTCAGGTTGAGCCCGGCGATCAATTCGCCGAGCTCGTCCCCGGCGGCATCGTCGCCGCGCCGGGCGCGACGGGCAAGCTCGACCGCCCGCTGGCGCAGCGCGAGCATGTGCGCGGCGCCGCCCGCCTGAATGACGTCGTCCAGGATGCCCTCGAGTAGCTCCTGATCGGCGCTGAAGCCCCGCAGGCCGGTGAGCGGCGGCGGCACCTCCTCGAACACCTGGCGAGCGGCGGAACTCGTCACTCGGATGCCGCGCTGAGGGCGTCGAACTGGTCGTCGGTCAGCTCGATCTGGGCGGCGGCGAGGTTCTCCTCCAGGTGCGCCACCGACGACGTACCGGGAATCGGGAGCATCACCGCGGAGCGCTTCAGCAGCCAGGCGAGCGCCAGCTGCGCCGGGGTCGCATCGAGCTCGTCTGCGATCCGGTCAAGCTGGCTGCCGGGATTCGCGAGCCGCCCCGTGGCCAGCGGGAACCATGGGATGAAGCCGATCGACTCCGCCTCGCAGTGTTCGAGCAGATCCTCCGCGGAGCGATTGGAAAGGTTGTAGAGATTCTGGACCGTGGTGATGGTGGCGTGCCGGCGTGACTCGCGCAGCTGCGCGACCGTCACCTCCGAGAGACCGATGTGGCCAATCTTTCCCTCCTGCTGGAGCGCGACAAGCTCGCCGAGCTGATCCTCAAGCGGGACCTTGTTGTCGATCCTGTGGAGCTGGTAGAGCTCGATCCGCTCGAGCCCCAGGTGCCGGAGGCTGAGCTCGCATTGCTGGCGCAAGTACTCCGGGCGCCCGACCGGGTGCCAGCGGCCCGGGCCCTGGCGGGTAAGGCCGGATTTGGTGGCGATGATCAGTCCGTCGGGGTAGGGGTGCAGCGCCCGCTTGATCAGCAGCTCGGAGACGAACGGTCCGTACGAGTCGGCGGTGTCGATGAAATTCACGCCGAGCTCCACGGCCCTCTGCAGGACCCGCACCGCCTCCTCGGGATCCTTCGGGTCGCCCCAGATCCCCGGTCCGGTGAGCTGCATCGCGCCGAAGGCGAGGCGGTTGACGGAGATCTCGCCGCCAATCGAGAAGGTCCCGGATGCTGATACGAGCGTCGTCACGGACGTCCTTTCCTGGATGACTGATCGCAAGCAGACGGATACGTCAATTTGGGCTCAGTCATCGATTTGGTCGGCCCAGGCCCTGTCGTCCCAGCCGGATGGTTGGCAGTCCGGTCATCTGTGACCCGCGGCTGGGTGGTTGGCAGTCGTGTTCTATGTACTCGCCGGCGGCTCGGAGGGTTGGTCCTCCTGCTCGCCGGCTCCTTCGGCGGAGCTCGCCGCTTTGGCAGCGTCGTCGGCGCCGCTCGCCTTGGCGCCGGCCTCAGCGTCGGCCGCCGTGTGCCCATCTGCGCTGAGCTTGCCGACGCCCTCCTTGGCCTTCTCTCCCACCTTGGCGATCTGGTCGGCGAACTTCCCCTTAGTCGTCTTGTTGGCCACGGAGCCGACGGTGTCGACCGCGCCGCCAATCCTGTCCTGGTTGCTGGACACCGTCCGCTGCACCAGTTGGCCAACCTGCTTGACCTTGTCACCGAATCCCATCGCACACCTCTTTGGACTTGCGTTCATGCGGTGCCATGGAGATTACGCAGCGATCGCTCGATTCGCCACGACGGTTAGATTTCCGCCGATGAACCTAGACCTGATGATCGAGGGCCAGGACGGGATCACGTGGCCCCAATGGACGGCGATCGCGGGGGCGTGCGAGCGTCACGGGGTCGCGGCGCTCTTCCGCTCTGATCACTACCTGCACTTCGACGAGCGATTCCCCGAGCGAGGTTCGCTCGACGCGCTCGGGACGCTCGCGGCACTCGCCGGAGTCACGACGACCCTACGGCTGGGGACCCTCGTCTCCCCGGCGACGTTCCGGCATCCCTCTGAGCTGGCGAAGCTCGCCACCACCATCGACCACGCCTCGGGTGGACGCTTCGAGCTCGGACTCGGAGCCGGCTGGTTTGAGCGCGAGCACTCGGCCTACGGGTTTGAGTACTACGACCTACGCACCCGGATTGAACGACTCGCCGAGCAGCTCGAGATAGTCCATGGCAACTGGGGTCCAGGACCGTTCTCGTTCGCCGGCAAGCATTACCACCTGGTCGATCTGGACGCGCAGCCCAAGCCGGTTCAGCAGCCACATCCCCCACTGATCATGGGTGGAAGCGCCAAGCCCAAGGTGGCCGCGCTGGCCGCCCGCTTCGCCGACGAGTACAACACCGCGTTCGCGACCCCTGAGGAGGTCGCCGAGATCAAGGGACGGATCGATGCGGCGTGTGAGCGGGCCGGCCGCCAACGGATGCCGGTGTCCGTGATGGGCGGCGTCATCGCCGGCGTCGACGAAGCCGATCTCCGGGCGCGGGCGAGCCGCGCCGCGGAGTTCCGAGGAGTGGACGTAGAGGAGCTTCTGCGTGAGCCGCCCAAGGGCTGGATCGTCGGCACCATCGAGCAGGTCGCCGAGCAGCTGCGCGCGGTGCAGGACGTTGGCGTCAGCCGGATGATGTGTCAGACGCTCCCAGGTGCGGACCTCGAGTTCGTCGAGATTCTCGGGCGTCGGCTGGCGCCGCTGGTCGCGTAACGCCGGGGCCGGGTCGCCGAAGTAACCCCGGCCCGGCGCTACGCGGAAAACCGGATTCGCTAAGGGACCGGCTCGGGAACGGGCCTCGCCGCCGGCATCGCATGATGCGCGGGCTCGCCGCCCTCGATGTTGATCCGCGGCAGCCTCGCGTCGAGCCACGATGGCAACCGCCAGGTCATCGGACCGAGGATCTCGAGCACCGATGGCAGCATCACGCAGCGGATTACCAGCGCGTCCAACAACACGGCGGCCGCGAGGCCGAAGCCGAACTCCTTGATCGCACGCTCATCGCCGAGCATGAACGACAGGAAGACGCAGATCATGATCGCCGCGGCCGCAGTGATAACCCGCCCGGTGTAGGCAATCCCGTTGGCGACAGCGGCGGAGGCGTCGCCCTTGTGGACCCACTCCTCCCGGATGCGCGAGATCAGGAACACCTCGTAGTCCATCGATAGGCCGAAGACGACCGCGAACATGATCACCGGGATCCACGGTTCGACCGGTCCCGGCTGGATCCCTAAGAAGCTCGCCAGGAACCCGTGCTGGAAGACCAGCACGGTCGCACCGAGCGCTCCGCCGATACTCAGCAGGTTCATGACCGCCGCCTGGATCGGAATCACCAGCGAACGGAAGATCACGAACAGGAGCAGCGCCGATAGCACCACGACGATCGCGATGAACAGCGGCAGCTTCTTCGAGAGGACATTCGAGAAGTCGATCGACCCGGCGGTGAAGCCTCCAACCAGAACCGAAACGCCGTGCTGTTGCTTGAGCGGCGGTAGCACCGTGTCCCTCAGTCGGTTGACCAGGTCGGTCGTAGCCGCTGCCTGCGGGGCCGATTTTGGATAGGCCTCCATCACGGCGACCCGCCCTGACGGGGCGATCCTCGGCGCCGCCACGGTTGCGACATCGGGAGTTGCGGCGACGGCCGAGCGCACGGCCGGCAACGCCGTATGTGGGTCCGCCCCGTGGAGCTCGACAGCGACCAGCAGCGGCCCGTTGAAGCCGGGCCCGAAGCCCCGGGCGAGCAGGTTGAAGGCCTGGTGGGTGGATGTTCCGGCCGGGTCGTTGCCGGCGTCGCTGCTGTCCAGACGCATCGTGAAGAACGGAATCACACAGGCGATCATGAGCGCCAGCGAACCCGCCGCCAACGCCCGCGGGTGGCGCTGGATGGTCCGGCTCCAGGCTCGCCAGCGAGAGCCCTCCGCCCCTGACGTAATGAACGTTCCGCCGTTGTCGGCAGCGGCTCCCACGGAGCCCGAGTCGCCGTTCACTGCTGTGGCGACGTTCACTCCCGCGGCGACCCCGGCCGCGCCCGTCCCGGCGGACCCGGCAGCCACCTTCGCGCGGCGGCGTCGACGGCCCCTGACGCGGGCGATGCGAGCACCGTACTTCGACAGCAGCGCGGGCAGCACCGTCAGCGAAGTGAGCATCGTCAGCAGCACCGTCAGGACCGAGGCGATCGACAATCCGTACAGGAATGAGACGCCGGTGGCGAACATCCCGAGCAACGCGATCACCACGGTCGTGCCGGCAAGCAGAATCGCGCGGCCGGAGGTGTCCATCGCCTGGACGACCGACCGCTCAACGTCGCCGCTGCGAGCGTAGTTCTCCCGAAAGCGGGTGACGATGAACAGCGCGTAATCGATGCCGACGCCGAGCCCGATCATCAGCGCCAGCTCGGGAGCGACGTTGGACATGCTCATTACGTGGGTCGCGAGACCGATCAGCGCGGTCCCGGTGATAAGGCCGATCCCGGCGGTCACGATCGGCAGGCCCGCCGCCAGCAGTGACCCGAAGGTCAGGAACAGAATCACCAGCGCCGCGATCACGCCGACGAAAGTCGCGGGCCCGATGTTGAAGCCCTCAGCCTGCTCGATCACCTGCCCGCCCGCCGCCACCTGCAGGCCCGGCACGTGGATCGCGTCGATGGCGTTCAGAACCGGCTTGCCGGTCGCGTCCGGCAGGAGGTTGGCACGCGTCGAGTAGTTGATCGTCGCGAACGCGGTCTGGCGATCCTTGGAGACCTGGAAGGCACCGTTCGGCGTGTACGGACTGAGCACGCTGACGACGTGTGGCATCGTCGAGACTCGGGCCAGCATCGGGTCGATCTTCGCCCTGACGCCGGGTGCGTCAAAGCGCCCATGCGCGTTGTGCCAGACGATCGTGTCGACGTCCCCTCCCTGCGACTTGTATTCCTTGTTCAGCAGGTCGACGACTCGCTGGGACTCGGTTCCGGGCAGGCTGAAGTCCGACGCGTACTGACGTCCAACCCCGGCGGCCAATACGGTCACCGCGACCGCGATCAAAATCCAGCCGACAACGATCAACCGCCGATGCGCCATGCACCAGCGCGTCAGTCCGATCATGTGTGCGCGCCTCCTCGAGGAGAGAGTGTAAGGGGGTGCGGATACCTGTGTCCTGAGGGGAGCTTACACGAGCCGCGCGAATTGTTGAGTGCGCGCTTAGGATTTTTAAGTCGGCTGGATATGGGTCCGCTCAGAAGCCGAATCAGCCTTGGGCTCGGCCCGCGAGGGCAGTGAGAAGCCCGACGCCGATCGGCACTCCCCAGCCGCTGACGGCGTCGAAACCAGGGCCGGCCTTGTACCCCTTGCCGGGCGATTGCGAGGTGTTATCGCCAGCGGTGACGTCGACGCAGTCGGAGGCGCCGAGTGGCGCGCCGGACGGCCCAGGCCCATACAGGAGCGGCGTCAGAAATCCCGGCTTCCAGCCGGCTGATGCGAGCCGCACGAGCAGGGCCGCCCAGACCGGGGCTGCCGCGCTCGTACCGCCGTTCGGCGAATCCTCTCCGGTGAAGATCAGGTCATACAGGGGCGACCCGGCGAGCGCGGCGATGTCCGGCACGACCCGTCCATCGATGCTGTCCGGGTTGAGCGACGCGATCTTGACGTCCTGCCAACTCGGGCGGGGGAACTCGACGCTGACGCCACCGCCGGTCGAGCCTCCTCCGTTTGGGGTCCGCTGGCCTGGAGCCTCCCACCAGACGACCTCGTTCGCGCCCTCGAACATCGTCCCGCCGACGGCGAGCAGATAGGGGCTCGACGCCGGGAAGTCGACGTGGGCGCGGCCGTCGGTCTGCTGGTCGCCGGAGCCATCGTCGCCAGCCGCCGCGCAGACAGTGATGCCCAGGTTGGCGAGCGCCTGCAGGCGTTCGTTGATCGCCGACAGCGCGCCCTTCGACCAGTCGGGATCGTCCTCCGTGAGCCCCCAGCTGACGGAGAGAACCATCGACGTCGCGGGTTTGCCATCGATCAGCTCGTTGAGCAGGTCCACCCAGCCCTTCTGATCGAAGGTGGAGAAGTAGAGGACGATCGCGGCGTCCGGCGCAAGTCCGGCGACGATCTGGACATCCAAACCCACCTCCTTGCTGTCTCCGAGCTGTTCGGTCTGCTGCTGGGCGGGAAGCTGTCGAATCTTTTCGAGCGTCAGGATCGGGGCGCCGTTGACGCTCACGGTCGTCACCTTCGGCACAGGGCTGTCGTGCTTGGCGCAGAACGCTGCCAGGTCGTCGGGGAAGAATCCGCCGCCGAACTCGGCGATCGCGATCGTCTGACCGGCGCCGGTCCCGGCCGGGAATCGGTAGTGCGCGGCGATCTGGCTCGGGGACACCGGGCTGACCGGCAGCGCCGCCGCAGCGGCGCTTCGCTGCGCCTTTCGGTACGCGACGCGACGCTGGTCGAATCCGAAGACGCCGGTGATCAGCCCGTCGAGCTCGGCCGGGATCTGCAGGTCCCCCTCCCGGCCTCGGAAGACCCGCCCGCCAGAGGTCCGGTAGGTGCCGAGCTTGGGGCGGAATACCGATTCCATCTGTGCGACCGTGCCGCTTACCCGCAGGCTGCGGGTCAGCTCCGAGTATCCCTCGATTCGCAGCCCGTGGGCCTGTAGCGCCTCGGTGACTTGCTTGATCGTGTCGGGGGTCGCGCCGTAGCGGCGCAGTTCCTCTCGCGACAGCGTCTTGCCTGGACTCGGATCGGGCAGAGCCGGTCCGGCGAGCGTCACCGTCACCTCGACCTGCTCACCCGCATCGAGATCCGCGACCCGGACCGCGTTGTCCTTCTTCGGTCGCCCGCTCCCGGTCAGTTGGACGTGATCAGCCATGAGTCATCCGGTGCCCCAATCTATGCCCTACGACACTAGATTGCCACCACGACCTGATCGGATGCGGAAGGCTGCGCCGGCGCCGTGAATGCGATCGTCAGCGTCCGGGCGTTCGGGTCGCCCATATCGACCGTGATCGTCAGGTAGCCGTACTCGGCCACCGGACCGACCTCGAGTGTGTATTCGCCCCAGGTTCTCGGGGCTTCGCCGGCCTTCTCCCCTGGAGGCACCCGGGCGTCGTGCCCGCCACTTCCGCCAACGACATACGGAAGTTGCCTGCCGTTCACCGAGCGCGAGAAGCGCTGGTAGATGTGTGCATGGCCGGAGAGGATCGCGTCGGGCCACAGGCCACTGGCGGCGAAGGCCCGATCGAGGTCGTTCGCGAGGCCGGTCGTGCCACCGTGGGTCTTGTCGGCTGACGCCGGTGGGTGGTGGCATGCGAGCAGCACCGCCCGCTCACCCGCCGCCCGTCGCGGCGCCAGTCGCTTGAGCTCGGCGACCAGCCAGCCGAACTGCGGGTCGCTCTTCAGAGCCGGGTAATGGCCGCTCGAGTCGGTCAGAACGCCGGGGCCCTCGAGCACGTTGGTGTAGAGCCCGATGATCGATACGAACGGGGCGTCGAGCGTGAAGTACACGCCCGGCTGCGTCATCGTCGTGCGCGCCAGACCTCCCGCATCCGGGGGCTTGGCCGGCTCGCTGGTGCAGAAGTTGGCGATGAAGGCCTGCAGGGTCGGGACGTCTGGTTCGGCACCCCCGTGGATGTAGGTGACCTCACCATCGTGGTTGCCGGGGATCGCGAAGATCGGCCGGTCGTACTCGCGGTAGGGCTCGTAGAACTGGTCGTAGTAGTACTCCGCCTCTCCGAAGTTGTAGATCACGTCCCCGAGGTGGAACATGAATGCCGGAGCGTCGGCGGTCGCACCGGCCAGATCGGACACCATCGCGTCCGCCACCGCCGCCTCGTGCGGGATCTCCCCGGTCGACGAGGCGCCCGTGTCTCCGACCGAGTGGAAGGTGATCTTGTTGCTGGCGATGATCGGCGCGAGGAAGTCGGCTCCGGTTACGTCCGCGAGGTTCATGGGCGCGGCCGGCGGGCCGACCGGAACCGCCAGGACCTGCTTGGCGTGTTGGGCGTAGTAGGGCGAGGCGTAGTAGGCGTCGCTGGTGTTGTCGACCTGGAAGCTCCCTTCGTCTGGAGTCGGCGCGGGATCGCCGAACAGCTGGCCGGTCGGGCCACGAAGGTTGCGGGTCCAGGGGGTGCTGCTGCCCTGGTGCTTGGGCGCAGGGTTCGAGCCGGAGTTGCTTCGGGTTCTTGGAGGCATCTGAAGGTCGCCGGGGAGGGGTTGGCGTGCAGAATGAGTGCGTTATCTAGGCGTCTTCGCGGAGACGCACCTCCCGTTATACGGATCGCGCCCGACGATGTGGACAGTCGAGCGGCGGCATTGGCGCCCGGGCCCGGCCAGGGCCCGGCCAGGGCCCGGCCAGGGCTCGGCGGGACCCCGGCGAGGGCTTGGCGGGACCCCGGCCAGGGCTCGGCGGTGGCGGAGCCCTCAGCCGCAGGCCGCGCAGCCGGAGCTCGACTGGTTCGACCCGCTCAGGACCGGCGCAGCGGCCAGGGTCAGCACGGTGGTCTGCGGCGCCGAGGAGGCTGTGACGGTCGTCCGCCCGTGGCGCACGACCGTCACCACGGTGAGCCCGTGCGCGTCGTAGGTGTTGAGCCCCACCCCGCCGAAGTAGACGACGTGGACATGGGAGCCGACGGGGGGACGAGCCGGCGCACCTGAGAACACCGTGTAGCTGAGCCGCGGGCCACCGTCGAGGCGGTAGAAGACGGTCATCGCGTCACGACCGTCAATCTTGTTGCTGAGCTGCCCGGTCGCGACCGCGTGCATCGACGTGTAGTTGGGGAACTTCACGCCGCTGTAGGAGAGGGCCAGGTACTCCGGGCTCGCGACCGCCGGCGGTTGGCCCGTGGAGGGCTTCAGCACAAGCCTCGCCGCCGCGGTCGTGCTCGGGTTGGGAGCCGTCCGCGTGGCGAGGTACACGACGACCGCGGCCGCGACCACGAGCGCTGCGGCAGTGCCGACCAAGGGCACCCAGAAGCGGCGAATCAACCGCCTGACCAGTCCGGCCCAGCCCTTGAAGTCCGATGGCTCGGGGCCGGCGTCGAGACGGACCAGCAACGCTCCGAGCGGAATCACCACCCGCCCGAACAGCGTCAGCTCGTACTCGTCCTCGTCCTCTTCAGTGCCTGGTGTCTCTGCTTCTGGGGGTGGTGTCGACGCCATCTCATTACCTGATGGTTTTCCAGAGGATAGTCCCGACGACTGGCCCCGACTGCGGTTCAACAGGCAACGCTGTAGGGTCCGCGGCGGTCGCTGCGATGACGATTCCCACGCGAGTTCTTGGCCGGACGGGGGCCGAGGTGTCGATCCTCGGCTATGGCGCGATGGAGCTGCGCGGCCGGCCCCGCGGACCGGAAATCGAGGAGGCAGCGGCGGACCTGCTGCTCAACGAATTGTTGGACGCCGGTATCAATCTGATCGACACCTCGATCGACTACGGGCGTAGCGAGGAGTTGATCGGCCGGTACCTCAGCGGCCGTCGGGACGAGTACTTCCTAGCGTCCAAGTGCGGCTGCGCGCTGTCGCTGCCCAGCGACTCGGTGCCTCCCTTCCCCCACGACTTCTCCGCGGCAAACGTCCGCGCCGGAGTGGAGCAGAGCCTGCGGCGACTGCAGACCGACCACCTTGACCTGGTCCAGGTTCACATGTCGCCATCACGGGGGGAACTGGAGACGGGCGGCACCGTCGAAGAGATGGAACGGCTCAAGGACGAGGGCAAGATCCGTTTCCTCGGGATGTCGGGAACGCTGCCGAACCTGCCGGACCAGATCGAGATGAGCGTCTTCGACGTCTTCCAGATCCCCTACTCGGCGCTCCAGCCCGAGCACGACGAGATGCTGTCGCGGGCGGCTGCCGCCGGTGCCGGGGTGCTGATCCGCGGCGGCGTCGCGCGCGGGTCGGCTGCCGAGGACAAGAACTGGACCGTGCAGCCGCTCGGTGCCAACGGCCCCGCCGCCCAGGACCGCTGGCAGGCGGCCGCCCTCGACGAGCTGCTCGACAACTGTATGACCCGGCACGAGTTCATCCTGCGGTTCACGCTCAGCCACCCGGCGCTGTCGAGCACGATCGTCGGCACCAGCAGCCTCGAGCACATGCGTGAGAACCTTGAGGCCGCGGCGCGCGGACCGCTGCCCCCCGATCTGTACGCCGAGGCCAAAGGCCGGCTCGCCGGCGCCTAATGGGTGGACCGCGATCGCTTGGCCGGCGCGAAGTACTGCTCGATCGCGCTCGCCAAACCGCCGGCGATCACGTGCTGACCGTCCCGGCTGGCGGCGATCGACCCCTCGGAGGGGTCGGTGATGAACAGTGGCTCGATCACCGCGCCAGGCATCTCGCTCGGCGTCGTGAACCAGCTGCCGGAGGCAGGTCCGAGCAGCAGTAGGTGGCCGTAGCGGACCGACTCGTTGGTTAGCGAGGAGCCCAGCTGGTTGTCGAGTTCCACACCCCCATTGGGGATGTTCCAGCTACGCGCGTTCATCGCCGCGAGCACGTCGTACTGCACGAGGTTCGCCAGCCGCACATTGTCGGCAGCAAACGACCGGACGGCGTCGTAGCCAGTGACCGAGCCCGCGTTACTCGGCCCACCGGCGTCGAAGTAGATCCCGACGAGGACGTTGGCATGGGCATCGTTGGCGCAGACGTCCCGAGCGGCGACATCGTCGTGGACGCCCTTGACGGTCAGCTCGTGGCCCGCCACGTCGCCGCGTCGGAGCCGCACGACGGTGGTGTTGCGGGTCCGCGACACCACCACCCGGAAGCCGCCGCGGCGTAAGAGCGCAGCGGCGTCGAGCTCGACCGGCAGCGTCTCGTCCGCCTCGTAGATCGTCTGACCCGACGCGGTGGTCCCGGTTGCCCCCGGATCGAGGCCGCCGTGGCCGGCGTCGAGGAACACGGTGAGGTGGCGGTCGCCGCGAATCGGCGCGTAGGCGACGCACGCGCCGGGACTGAACACCGCCGGATCGAGCCCCCCGACGGGCGGCGCAGACACGCCCAGCGTGCGCCCGAGGATCAGCACCGCCAGCAGCACGATGGCGCCCGTGACTACGACCGGTCGTCCAGCCCGACGTGACGTTGGTTTGCTGATCAGTTCTGCTCCTCTTTACCAGGCGGCCCCGCTCAAGTATTTCTGGGATTTCGACCAATATCGATCGGATCCGGCACGAAAAGCCCACGTCTAACGGAGTTGTTATCGCGCGCACACAATCCGGGCTGGGTCGCGGACTCGGGTCTTGCGCGATCTGGCGGGAGCCGTGATTTTTCTTGACGCACTCTTGATTGATTCCAGAAACGTGCCGATACTGGAGACGATGCCCACGTCGTCGGAATCGGAGGCAACACTGCGCGAGGCCGGCCTGCGGGCGACCCGTCCGAGGGTGGCGGTTCTGCGCGCCCTGCAGCGCCACTCGCACGCTGACACGGACTCGATCATCCGGATCGTCCGCGAGGACCTCGGTGCTGTCTCGCACCAGGCGGTTTACGACGTGCTGCGCATGCTGACCGCCGCCGGGCTCCTGCGTCGTATCCAGCCCTCCGGATCCGTCGCACGCTACGAGCGGCAGACCGGCGACAATCATCACCACGTCGTGTGCCGGTCGTGCGGCTCGATCGCCGATGTCGATTGCGCGCTCGGCGTCGCTCCGTGCCTGACGGCGCCCGACGATCACGGATACAAGATCGAACAGGCCGAGGTCATCTACTGGGGCCTCTGCCCGGACTGCTCGCCTGCACAGGCCATCAGTGACCAATCCCCCAACCCATCAGCCCCCTGACTTGAAAGAAAGAAGGACTCACGTGTCTGACCCGCTTGACGCAGTCGCTGGAGAAGTGAACGAGGGACATCCCGGCACCGTTACCTCAGAGGTCAGTACGCACAGCCGCGCCGCTTGTCCTGTCACCAACGGACGCGCGCCGTACCCGTCCGAGGGTGGCGGCAACGGCGGCTGGTGGCCCCACGCGCTCAACCTCAAGATCCTCGCCAAGAACCCGGCGGTCGCCAACCCGCTCGGTGAGGACTTCAATTACGCCGAGGCGTTCCTGAGCCTGGACCTCGCGGCCGTCAAGCAGGACATCGAGGAGGTGTTGACGACCTCCCAGGATTGGTGGCCCGCCGATTTCGGCCACTACGGCCCGCTGATCATTCGGATGGCATGGCACGCCGCCGGCACCTATCGGATCAACGACGGCCGCGGCGGCGCCGGCACGGGCCAGCAGCGGTTCGCGCCGATCAACAGCTGGCCTGACAATGTCAGCCTCGACAAGGCGAGGCGACTGCTGTGGCCGATCAAGCAGAAGTACGGCGCCAGCCTGTCTTGGGGGGACTTGATGGTCCTCGCCGGCAACGTCGCTCTGGAGTCGATGGGCCTGGAGACGTTCGGCTTCGGCGGCGGCCGCGAGGATGCCTGGGAGCCCGACGAGGACGTCTACTGGGGGCCTGAGAAGATCTGGCTCGGGGATGAGCGCTACGCCGGCGACCGCCAACTGGAGAACCCACTGGCGGCCGTCCAGATGGGCCTGATCTACGTCAACCCGGAAGGGCCGAACGGGAACCCGGACCCGCTGAAGGCGGCGGTCGACATCCGCGAGACCTTCAAACGAATGGCGATGAACGATTACGAGACCGTCGCGCTGATCGCCGGCGGACACACGTTCGGCAAGACCCACGGAGCGGCGGACGGGAACGAGTACGTGGGCCCCGAGCCCGAGGCCGCACCGCTCGAGGAGCAGGGGTTCGGCTGGAGGAACAGCTTCGGCACGGGCAGTGGCGCGGACACGATCACCAGCGGGATCGAGGTCACCTGGAGCCAGACGCCGACGCAGTGGAGCAACCGCTTCTTCGAGAATCTCTTCGGCTACGAGTGGGAGCTGACCAAGAGCCCGGCCGGCGCCTACCAGTGGGAGCCGAAGGACGGCGCCGGGGCCGGCACCGTCCCGGGCCCGATCGATCCGGCGGACCGGCGGCCGCCGACCATGCTGACGACCGATCTGTCGCTCCGGTTCGACCCGGTCTACGAGCCGATCTCACTGCACTTCCTCGAACATCCCGAGGAGCTCGCGGACGCCTTCGCGCGAGCCTGGTTCAAGCTGACCCACCGCGACATGGGGCCGATCGCTCGCTACCTCGGGCCCGAGATCCCGAGCGAGGAATTGATCTGGCAGGATCCGGTTCCGGCGGTCGATCACGAGCTGATCGGGCCCTCCGAGATCGCACAGTTGAAGGAGCGCGTGCTCACCTCCGGCCTCTCGGTCTCCGAACTCGTTCGGGTCGCCTGGGCGTCGGCGTCGACGTTCCGCGGGAGCGACAAGCGCGGCGGCGCCAACGGCGCGCGGATCCGGCTCGAGCCGCAGCGGGGCTGGACGGTCAACGACCCAAACCAGCTTGCAAGCATGTTGGAGGTGCTGGAGGGGATCCAGCGGGACTTCAACGCGGCCGCGCCGGATGGGAAGCGGGTGTCGCTAGCCGACCTGATCGTGCTCGCGGGCGACGGGGCGGTCGAGCAAGCCGCCCGGGCCGCGGGACACGAGGTCGAGGTTCCGTTCACGCCGGGGCGGACCGACGCCTCCCAGGAACAGACCGACGTCGAGTCCTTCGCCGTCATGGAACCGACGGTGGATGGCTTCCGGAACTACGACTCGGGCCAGCCCGTTCAGCACCCGCTGGGCGCTGAGTACCTGCTGGTCGACAAGGCCAACCTGCTGACCCTCAGCGCACCTGAGATGACGGTGCTGATCGGAGGTCTGCGGGTGCTCGGCGCGAATGCCGGGAGCTCGTCGGTGGGCCTCTTCACGGACCGGCCGGGGGCGCTGACCAACGACTTCTTCGTCAATCTGCTCGATATGGGCACGGTCTGGGGGCCGGTCTCTGGTGGAAACGGCACCGCGAAGGAGTACGAGGGTCGCGACAGGGCCACCGGCGAGCTGAAGTGGACCGGCAGCCGCGCTGACCTCGTGTTCGGCTCTAACTCCGAACTGCGGGCGGTGGCCGAGGTCTACGCCAGCGACGACGCGGGCGGGA
This sequence comes from uncultured Solirubrobacterales bacterium, assembly GCA_963805095.1. GTDB lineage: Bacteria > Actinomycetota > Thermoleophilia > Solirubrobacterales > Solirubrobacteraceae > Palsa-465. The sequence continues at coordinate 58,573 of CAWDSW010000001.1, read as the reverse complement.
GGTTCGTACGCGACTTCGTTGCGGCGTGGACAAAGGTGATGAACCTCGATCGGTTCGACCTGGCGTGAGCGGGGGTACCTTGCCGTGGGTGGTCTAACCGGACCACCCACGGCACCCGACCGTGCGGGCGATCCGCTCGGCCTGAGCGCCGAGCGCTTCCGCGAGCTTGGCCACCAGCTGGTCGATCGCGTCGCTGACCATTGGGCCGAGATGGACCAGCGACCCGTGATCCAGGAGGCGGATCGCGAGTCGCTAGCCGCGCTGTCGGGCCCCGTTCCGCAGGAGCCGGGCGAGATCGAGGAGCTGATCGAGCTCGTGGCCGAGCACGCGCTGGCGAACATGCAGAACGCCAGCCACCCTCGCTACTTCGCTCGAGTGCCGAGTCCCGGGAGCCTCAGCGGGATCCTTGGAGAGTGGCTCGGAGTCGGCTACAACGCGATCGCGTCGTCGTGGGCCGGCGGTTCGGGGACCGCCCAGCTCGAGCTGGTCGTGATCGAGTGGCTCCGGCAGCTGATGGGTTTTCCCCCGGGCACCGAGGGCGTGCTCGTCTCTGGGGGTTCGATCGGCAACTTGACAGCGCTCGCCGCCGCGCGAGCCGCGGGCTATGACGGGACCGCTTTCCTGTCAGACCAGACTCACTCCTCGATTGCGCGTGACCTGCGCCTGCTGGGTCTGGTTGGAGAGCAGATCCGGATGGTGCCCGCGAGAGACCGGCACCGCTGGGCCATCGGGGACGTGCGGCGCGCGCTGCGCGCGGATCGTGGCGAGGGCCGCGGGATCGTGATCGCGACCGCCGGGACCACCAACACGGGCGCCTGCGACCCGCTCGATGCCCTCGCCGACCTCTGCGCCGAGCACGACCTCTGGCTTCACGTCGATGGCGCTTACGGCGCGCCGGCAGCGATGACCGAGGCGGGTCGGGCCGTGCTGAGCGGCCTCGAGCGTGCCGACTCGCTGACGCTCGACCCCCACAAGTGGCTCTTCCAGCCCTTCGACGTCGGGTGCGTACTGGTACGGCGAGCCGGCGCGCTGGAGGCGTGCTTCACGATGAACCCCGAGTACCTCCGCGACGTCCAGACCGAGACGACGGGGCAGGTGGACCTGCGCAACCGCGGCCCGGAACTGAGCCGTCGCGCCCGCGCGATCAAGCTCTGGCTGACCCTGAAGGCGCATGGGACCCGCGCTGTCGCGGACGCGATCGCCCGCAGCATCACGCTCGCCGAGGACGTCCAGGCTCTGCTCCAGAGCGATCCCCGCTGGGAGGTCGTGACGCCCGCCCAGCTCGGGGTGATCACGTTCGCGGAAGTTGGTCTCAGCGGTCCGGAGCACGTCGAGCGTGCCGCGCTGCTCACCGCCAGCGGCTTTGCGGCCGTCAGTTCCACAGAACTTGACGGCCGCACCGTCTACCGGTTGTGTCTGATCAACCCGCTGACGACGCTCGGCGATGTGCGGGAGACGCTTCGCCGGCTCACCTGAGGGTTCGCCCAGATGATCTGTTACACATCAACGTGCTAGTGAGTCGAACGGTCGTGGTGACGGGAGGAAGCCGAGGGATCGGGCGGTCGATTGTGCACAGCTTCGCCGCGCTCGGCGACACCGTCATCGCGGTCGGGCGCGACGCCGCCGCGCTCGAGGAGGTTCGTTCGGCCGACCCAGCACATGTGCGCACGGTTGTTTGCGATGTCACCGATGAGGCCGCTGTGGTTGCGCTGATGCGCGAGGTCGGATCCGTGGACGTGCTCGTCAACAATGCTGGGGTCTCTGACAGCGCGCCTCTGCACCGCACCACGCTGCAGTCGTGGAACGCACAGATGGCCACGAACGCGACAGCCGTGTTCCTGTTCACGCGCGCGGTGATCGCGGACATGCGGGCGCGCCGGGAGGGAAGAATCGTGACGGTGGCGTCGACGGCCGGCCGAGTTGGCCTGGCGTACGCCGGTGCTTACTCGGCCTCCAAGCACGCCGCGATTGGCATAACGCGCTCGGCCGCAGCTGAGCTGGCCGGCACCGGCGCGACCGCGAACGCCGTCTGCCCGGCCTTCGTGGACTCCGAGATGACCCGCACGTCCGCGGCACGGATCGCGCAGAGCACGGGGCGAACCCAGCAGGAGAGCATCGAGGCGTTGGCCAGGTTGGCTCCCCTCGGGCGTCTGCTCGATCCCCGCGAGGTGGCTGACGCGGTTATTTGGCTGGCATCGCCCACAACCGATGCGATCAACGGGCAGACGATCGTGCTCGACGGAGGAGGAATCCAGACGTGACACCGTTCCGCGCGTCGCCGCCGCTGACAGTGACCTGGCGACACTTCGACCTATCGGTCACAGAGGGCGTGGCCAGAATCACCCTCAACCGGCCAGATAAGCTCAATCCGCTGACGTTCGAGGCTTACGCGGACCTACGAGATCTGTTCGCGGAGCTGCCACTTCGCGGCGACACGCGGGCGGTCATCATCACCGGCGAGGGTCGGGGCTTCTGCTCCGGCGGGGACGTCGAGGAGATCATCGGCGAGCTGCAGAAGATGCAGCCGGCTCAGCTGCTCGAGTTCACGCGCATGACCGGCCTGATGATCCGAGCGATCCGAGATTGCCCGATCCCGGTTATCGCCGCCGTCAACGGGATCGCGGCTGGGGCAGGGTCGGTGCTGGCGCTTGCATCGGACTTCAGGCTGCTCGCGGACAGCGCCTCGTTCGCCTTTCTCTTCACAAAGGTCGGATTATCTGGCGCGGATATGGGCGCTGCCTACCTGCTGCCTCGAGTCGTGGGCATGGGCCGCGCGACTGAGCTGCTGATGCTTGGCGACAAGATTTCGGCAGAGCGGGCCATGGAGATCGGCCTCGCCACCGATGTCGTTGCAGCCGATCAGCTGATGAGCCGGGCGGATTCGCTCGCGCGTCGCCTGGCGGACGGCCCAGCGCTCGCGTATGCCGCGACCAAAACGCTGATCTCACGGGAGCTGGATATGGACATGGCCAGCGCAATTGAGCTCGACGCATCGACGCAGGCGCTGCTGATGCTGGCCGAGGATCACCGGGAGTTCTACGAGGCGTGGTCGCAAAAGCGACCGCCGCAATGGAAGGGGCGCTGACGGTGGACCACGAGATCGTTACCGCTCACGAGCTCGGCAACCCGGTCGGCTACGCCCACGCGGTGGTGGCCGCTCCCGGACGGACCGTCTTCCTGGGCGGCCAGACGGCGTTGCGGCTCGATGGCACGATCGAGGGCAGGACGCTGCCTGAGCAGTTCGCGGTTGCAGCCTCGAACGTCGTCACGGCGCTGCGGGCGGCGGGCGGCCTCCCGGAGGACATCTGCTCGATGCAGATCTTCGTGACCGATCCGAGCGACTACAAACGACACCTCCCTGAACTCGGCCGCCTGTGGCAGCAATCGTTCGGGCGTCGCTACCCGGCCACTGGGCTGTTCGGGGTGACCCGCCTGTTTGACGACGACGCGCTGATCGAGCTGATGGCCGTCGCCGTCGTTCCGGAGAGCCGGTGATGACCGCTTCGGCCGCAATCCCGATGGATATCCGTGACGCACATCTGAGCGCTGGCCACCGGGACCTGCTCGCCGCCGCGGAGCGTCAGGCGCGCGAGGTGTTCATGCCCTTGGCCGCGCCGCAGCACGCACCTGGAAGGATCAATCGCGCGCTCGTCTCCAAGCTCGCGGAGCAAGGCTTGCTCGGGCGCCTGTTCACCCGCGACGCGAGCGGCTGGCGAACCGACGTCTCGGCACTCGAGCTGTGCCTGATTCGCGAGGGCCTTGCCCGCGCTTGCACCGAGGCCGAGACGGCGTTCGCGATGCAGGGCCTGGGCAGCTTCCCGTTGCTGCACTTCGGAGTCCCGGCGGTGATCGACGAGTGGATCCCACGTGTCGCCAGCGGCGAGGTGGTGACCGGGTTCGCCCTCTCAGAGCCCCACGCCGGGAGCGACGTTGCGGCGCTGTCGCTACAGGCGACGCGGGATGGAGATGGCTGGCGACTCGACGGCGAGAAGACCTGGATCTCGAATGCACCCGACGCCGACCTATACGCGGTGTTCGGGCGGTCGACCGACGGAGCCGGAGCGCGTGGCCTGACCGCCTTCCTGGTGCCGGGAGATTCCCCTGGGCTGACAGGCGAACCGATCGAATTGCTATCGCCACACCCTGTCGGACGACTCCTGTTCGAAGGTGTTCGCGTCGACTCGAGCTACGTGCTCGGTGACGTGGACCAAGGCTTCGGGGTCGCAATGCGGACGCTCGAACTGTTCCGCCCCAGCGTCGGCGCATCCGCTATCGGCATGGCGAGTGCGGCGATCGATGCGGCAGTCGCGTTCACTGCGCAGCGCCGAGGCATTTGGCGGGCCGTTGAAGGACCGTCAGGCAATTGCCCACAGATTGGCTGACGTCGCGACCAGGGTGCAGGCAGCGCGGTTACTCGTGCACTGCGCGGCTGCCGCGTACGACGCTGGAGTGCGGCCGACCACACAGGCCGCGGCGATGGCGAAACTGATGGCCACCGAGGTTGCGCAGGAGGCGGTTGACACCGCGGTGCAGTTCCACGGTGCCCAGGCGCTCCAGCGGGGTCATCTACTCGAGCACCTGTACCGCGAGGTACGCGCCCCTCGAATCTACGAGGGCGCCTCCGAAATACAGCGGGAGATCATCGCGCGGGGGCTTTATTCCAGAGTGCGCGAGGAGGGAGCGTCGTAACACGCGTGGGTGGCCTAGGCGCGCGTGGCCCAGGCACGCGTGACCATCTGCGCGCCGTGACGTACTACACGGCATCTGGCTGATCTGTCGACCATTTACGGGCCTCCTGTCCTGCCCATTAGACTGAGAGCGAGGTGGCCCGGCTGCGAACAAGGAGTTAGCAATGGCGGAACGTTCCTTTGCCACTGAGGTCGAGCAGTTGCGCAAAGGCGCGGGCGAGGAGCTCCGAGTCGAGGGAATCCTGGCCGTCACCAAGGCGCTGCTGCAATCCGGGGTCGCCTATGTCGGCGGCTACCAGGGAGCTCCGATCTCACACCTGATGGACGTCCTGGGGGATTCCCAGCCGATCCTCAACGAGCTCGGCGTCTATTTCGAGAACAGCGCGTCGGAGGCGACCGCGGCCGCGATGCTCGCAGCCTCGGTCCACTATCCCCTGCGGGGCGCGATCACCTTCAAATCCACGGTCGGGCTGAACGTCGCATCGGATGCGCTCGCGAACCTATCGAGCGGGGGCGTACAGGGTGGTGCCCTGATCATCCTCGGCGAGGACTACGGCGAGGGATCGAGCATCATGCAGGAGCGCGCCCATGCATTTGCGATGAAGTCGCAGATGTGGCTGCTCGATCCGCGTCCGAACGTCGCGGCGATCGTCGAGGCGGTCGAGCACGGCTTCGAGCTCTCCGAGGCGACCAACACCCCAGTGCTGCTCGACCTGCGCCTGCGCTCGTGTCATCTGCACGGGAGCTTCATCGCCAAGGCAAACCGCCGACCCGCGATGAGCGTCCGCGACGCGATCGAGAACCCCAGACGTGACGTCGGCAGGATCGTGTTGCCACCCGCGAGCTTCGTCCACGAACAGGAGAAGATCGCCCAACGATGGCCGGCTGCCGTCCGCTTCATCAAGGAGCGCGGGCTCAATGAGTTCATCAACGACGGGGCCGCTGACATCGGGATCATCACGCAGGGCGGGCTCTATAACACCGTGAACCGGTCACTCGAGCTACTCGGCTGCTCCGACGCGTTCGGCAACACTCGGATCCCGATGTACGTCATGAACGTCACCTACCCGGTGATCGACGACGAGATCCTCCGGTTCTGCGCGGGCAAGCGCGCCGTCCTCCTGGTCGAGGAGGGTCAGCCCGACTACATCGAGCAGAACCTCAACACGATCCTCCGGCGCAACGGCGTCGACACCGCGCTATACGGCAAGGGCATGCTCCCGGTCGCCGGCGAGTACACATCGGCCGCCGTGACCAAGGGCATCGCCGAGTTCCTGCGGGCGGTCCTGCCCGAAGCGATCGAGCACGAACCGGCGCTGCTCCGCGACCGTTCCGACCCCCAGAGCCCGTTCGCGCCGCGCGTCGCCGCCGAAGTCGTGCAACCGCGAGCGCCGGGCCTATGTACGGGCTGCCCCGAACGACCGATCTTCGCTGGCCTGAAGCTGGCCGAGCGCGAAACCGGCAAACACCACATTTCAGCGGATATCGGCTGCCACCTGTTCGCGATCAACGCGCCCTTCGAGATCGGTGCGACAACGATGGGGTATGGACTTGGGTCGGCCGGTGCCGCGGCGCTCAGCGCTCCGGGTGCGGACCGGCGCACGATCGCCGTCATGGGAGACGGCGGCTTCTGGCACAACGGATTGACCAGCGGCGTCGGCAACGCTGTCTTCAACAAGTCCGACCAACTGCTCGTGGTCGTCGACAACGCGTACGCCGCGGCGACCGGCGGCCAGGACCTGCTCTCGTCCAAGGCAGAGGTCGAGACACGTTCGACACAGCACCCAATCGAGCAGGCGGCGCGAGGCGTCGGGGTCGAGTGGACGAGAACTATCGACGACACCTACGACGTGGAAGCCGTGCGCGACACCTTCATCGAAGCGCTTTCGACGGACGAGCCCGGACCGAAGGTCGTGGTGATGCAGAGTGAGTGTCAGCTCAACCGCCAGCGACGGGTAAGACCCGAGATGCGCAAGGCGCTGGCGGATGGCAAGCGCGTCAAGCGCGAGCGCTTCGGCGTCGACCCGGAGACGTGCACGGGGGATCACGCTTGTGTGCGGATCTCCGGTTGCCCGTCGCTGACGATCGCCTCCAATCCCGATCCGATGCGAACCGATCCGGTGACGACCGTGCTCGACAGTTGTGTCGGCTGCGGCGTCTGTGGCTCCAACGCCCAAGCCGCGGTCCTCTGCCCGTCCTTTTATCGCTCCGACGTGGTTCACAACCCGACGCTGCGCGACAAGCTGACAGTCAAGGCTCGTAGGTGGTGGATGACGAGGCTTTCGGCCGGGCTGGAGGCCCGCGCCGCACGCTTCGAGGCCTCCTGATGTCCAACTGGTCCGAGGGCCGCAGGCCGTTGACGCTCGCCGTCCTGGCGCTCGGCGGCGAGGGCGGCGGCGTCCTCGCCGACTGGACTGTTGCGGCCGCCGAACGGGCCGGCTGGCATGCGCAGAACACCTCGGTCGCGGGCGTCGCGCAGCGGACCGGTGCCACCGTCTACTACGTCGAGTTGTTCCCGCCGGACTCGACCAATGGTGACGCGGACGCCTCGTCCGTTCGCAGCGAGCCGATCATGAGCATCTTCCCCACGCCGGGCGAGGTCGACGTCGTGATCGCGTCCGAGCTGATGGAGTGCGGCCGCGCGATCCAGCGCGGCTTCGCCACACCCGACCGTACGACCCTGATCGCCTCCACCAATCGCGTCTACTCGATCGACGAGAAGATGGCACTGGGCGACGGCCGCGTCGACGATCGCGAGTTGCTCGCGGCGGCCGAGCGCTCGTCGAAGCGCCTGATCGCGGCCGATTTCGCGGCGCTGGCCGAGCAGGCGGACTCGGTGATCAGCGCGTCGCTGTTTGGGGCGCTCGCAGGCTCGGGCGCGTTCCCGCTCTCACGCGAACAGTTCGAGGCGCCGATCCGCGCGTTCGGCAAGGGCGTCGATGCGTCGCTCGCCGCGTTCGACGCCGGCTTCGCCGCCGCCGCAACCGTCTCTGAGCCGGCCGCCGAAGCGGTGGCCCTCCCGACGACGATCTGGAGCGGCACCTCGCGGACGGTCGAGGCCGACAAGGAAACCGACGAACGGCGACGAGCCCAGCTCGCCGCAAAGGACCCGTCGGAGCTGGTGGGACCCGAGCTGGGCGAGCTGGCGCAGCGGACCCTCGGGTTGCCGGCCGCCGCACGGTCGATGACGCTCCACGGCCTGGTGCGGACCGCCGTCTACCAGGACCGGGCATACGCCGAGCGCTACCTGCAGCGGGTCGCCCGCTTCGCCGCGGTCGAGCCCGATCGTGATGGCGAGGCCCGCCTGACGCTCGAGGCGGCTCGCCACATCGCTCTCTGGATGTGCTACCAGGACACCATCCACGTCGCACTGCAGAAGACCAGGCGTGCCCGGATCGAACGAGTGCGCTTGGAGGCCAAGGCGAAGCCGGACCAGCTGTTCGAGGTCCACGACTTTCTGCACCCGCAGATCGACGAGATCACCGACACGATGCCGGCAGCGCTCGGCGCCGGCCTGCGCCGTTCACGGACCTTCCGGCAGATCGTCGAGAAGCTGACCGCCGACGGAATGATCCTCAATACGACCTCGATCTCCGGGTACGCGCTGCTGACGACGATGGCCCGGCTGCGTCCGCTGCGCCCCCGATCGCTGCGCTTTGTGCGTGAGCAGAGGGCGATCGAGTCGTGGATCGGGAGGGCGCTGGCGGCCGCCGCCGACCCCGACCTCGCGCGGGAGATCGTCGAGTGCCAGGCGGTGCTGAAGGGCTACGGCTCGACCTGGGCGCACGGAGCGGAGAGCTTTCACAAGCTGATGGCCACCGCCGACTCGCTCCTCGGGTCACCAGGCGCCGCCGCGCGGCTCGCAGAGCTGCGCGCCGCCGCGCTCGCCGACGAGGACGGGACGGCGCTTCAGACGGCGACCCGGGCCGCGTAACCGCGCAGAAACTCGACCGCCGCGGCACGACCCGCGTCGAAGCTCGACAGCGAGAAATGCTCGTCGGGGGCGTGACAGGCGTCGGTGGGCGATGCGAACCCAAGCATCACGGCAGGAACCCCGAGGTTTCGCTGCGCGATCTCGTTGACGGGCACCGAGAAACCCTGGCGCACCACCTCAGCACGGCGTCCAAAGGTTGACGTCAACGCGTCGACCGCGGCGTGCACAGCCGGATGATCGACCGGCGTGAGCATCGCCGGCGCTCCGGGTAGGCGCCAGTCAATCGTCAACTCGACACCGTGCGGGGCGACGCGGCGAAGATGCGCCTCGAGCTTGTCGAGGATGTCGTCCATTCCCTGGTCAGGCACGAGCCGGCAGGAGAGCTTGGCGTGCGCAGCGGCGGGGATGATCGTCTTCAGCCCCTGCCCCTGGAATCCGCCCCACATCCCCACCACGTCGAGCGTCGGTCGCGCCCACTGCCGGTGCAGCAGCCCATAGCCGGGCTCGGCCATCAACGAAAACGTCCCAGTCTGCTCGAGCACCGAGGCATCGTCGACGCCCAACCGGTCCCACGCGTCCAGCTCTCCGCCGGAAACCTCGCGGACGTCCTCGTAGTAACCATCGACCAGGACCCTGCCGTCGCCATCCTTGAGCGTCGTCACGATCGCTGCCATCGCCTGCAGGGCATTCGGCGCGACTCCGCCGAACATCCCTGAGTGCAGGTCGGTCGTACCGGTTCTGACGGTGAACTCGATGGCGACCATCCCGCGCAGTCCGACGGGCACCGAGGGAACGCCCGGCGCCAGGAAGCCGCTGTCGCTGTTGAGTAACACATCGGCGGCCAACAGCTCGGGCGAGGTTCGCATCAGCTCATCGAGGTAGTCGGCGCGTAATTCCTCCTCACCCTCGATGATCACCTTCACGTTGCACGGCAGCGAGCCCTCGGCCGCCAGCGACGCCTCCAAGCCGGCAAGCACCGCAAAGATCTGGCCCTTGTTATCGGAGACCCCGCGCGCGTATATCTGACCATCACGAATCGTCGGCTCGAACGGCGGCGAGGTCCACAGCTCAAGCGGATCGGCGGGCTGAACGTCGTAGTGACCGTAGATCAGGACGGTCGGCGCTCCCTCCGGCGCACGCAGCCATTCCCCATAGGCAACCGGGTTTCCACCGGCTCTGATCAGGCGCACGGCTTCGAGCCCGATCCGCTCCATGTGCTCGTGCAACCACCCCGCGCAGCGCTCGACGTCGTCCTGATGGGCCGTGAGCGCGCTGATGCTCGGGATCGCGGCAAACTCGATGAGCTCAGACAGCTGTCGCTCGCGGTTGACGTCGAGGTAGGTGGTCACGCTCATGGTCGTCTCCTCGTTCGTTGAGTATCGCAGCGTACTTCTCGCTTGACACTCATGCATGCTGATATGTAGAGTAACTTTCATCAGCGTGGCCTCGCTCACAGCCCTTGAGGAGCACTTCAGGAGCCGCAGTGAGGCGCACTTGGACGAGCTTCGCAAGCTCATCGCGTTTGAGACTGTCGGCGGCGAGCCGGGCCACGAACGCGAGATGAATGAGTGCGCCGCCTGGTTGTGCTCTCACCTGGAGACCTCCGGATTTGACGCCCGGGTGCTTCAGACACCCGAGCATCCGGTTGTGCTTGCGCAGCGACTCGATGCCGGGCCCGGTGCATTCACCGTCCTGGTGTACGGCCACTACGACGTCCAGCCAGTCGAACCGCTCGATCTATGGACCTCGCCCCCGTTTGAGCTGACCGACCGCGACGGCATGCTCTTCGGCCGGGGGACCGCAGATATGAAGGGGAACCTGCTGATCTATCTGCAGTCGCTGCGCGCGTTGCACGAGCTCGGCGAGAGCCTGCCATGCAATGTCCGCGTCTTGATCGAAGGCAACGAGGAGTCGAACCCATACGCGCTGGAATGGGTGGCCGAGCACCACGCACACGAACTCGACGCGGATGCCGTGGTGATAGCCGACGGCGGCATCGCCGGCGCCGACGATCCCAGCGTGACGATCGGCGTACGTGGTATGGCCGCGCTTCGAGTGAGCGTCACGACCGCCTCGCACGACCTGCATTCGGGCCAGTACGGCGGCGCCGTTCCCAATGCCGCGGCTGCACTGGCGCGCCTGCTCGCGACGCTGCACGACGACGACGGTCGCGTCTTGGTCGAGGGATTTTACGACGCGGTAATCGACACGGAACCGGCGGATGCTGTGGACCCGGAGGCTCTCCTGCGCGAGTCGGGCGCCTCTGAACTGGTCGGCGACCCCGCCTACACGCCGGGCGAGCGGATCCGCACCCGCCCGACAGTGGAGATCGTCGGAATCACGGGCGGCTACGTCGGCGACGCGCTCAAGACGATCGTCGTCGCGCAGGCCGAGGCGGTGATCAGCTGCCGGCTCGTGCTCGATCAGGACCCGATCGAGATCATCGACCTCGTTTCGGCGCATCTGCGCAGCCATGCGCCAACGGGGGCGAAGGTCGATATCCCGTGGACGCTCCCGGGAGCCTGGCCTGCCCGGTCCGACAGCGACGCGCCGGCGGCGACAGCAGCCCTGGCCGCGCTTACGGAGACGTGGGGCCACCAAGCCAGGGCTGTCGTCACCGGCGGATCGCTTCCAGCCGCCGCGATCCTGTCCCGCGCCGCTGGGGGACCATTCGTCAACGTGGCGTTCAGCCTGCCAACCTCTCGCGCGCACTCCCCGGACGAGCACCTACCCAGAGAGCTGTTCGAGCGCGGACACGAGGTTGTCTGCCGGATGCTCTCCTCGCTCGGCCGGGAGTCACGTGCGGCGTGAGCGAGGCCGGCCCCGCGGACAGGATGGGCATGGAAGCCGCCACCGAGCTTGCCGGTCGAGCCGAATCTGACGTCGCCCCGCCGCGACAGCCACGCACCGCTGTACTCGAAGCGGAGGGCGTTACCGTCAGCACGGCCCGAGGCGAACAGATCCTGCGCGAGGTCTCGCTGACGGTCGACGCCGAGCAGGTGTTGGCGGTAGTCGGCGAGTCAGGGTGCGGCAAATCGACGTTCGCGGCCGCCGCCACCGGGCTCCTGCCGGCGGGCCTACGAGTCGACGGCCGGATCACCGTCGCCGGCGAGAACCTCGTCGGCACCTCCGAACGCAGGCTGCGGATGCTGCGCGGATCGGTGGTCGGATTCGTGCCCCAGGATCACATCGCCGCGTTCAATCCAGTACTGACGATCGAACGTCACCTCACGGAGGGGCCGCGGACACACCTCGGCCTGTCGCGGGCCGCCGCTCGGCGCCACGCGCTGGAGCTGCTCGAGCTGGTTGATCTCGACCCGACGGAGCAGCTGCTGAAGTCCCATCCCCATCAGTTGTCCGGCGGAATGCGCCAGCGGGTGATGATCGCGGCGGCCATGGCCTGCGGGCCTCAGCTGATCGTCGCCGACGAACCGACCACGGCGCTCGATGTCACCGTTCAAGCGAGCATCATGCGGCTCCTCGCCGAACTGTGTCAGACCCAACGGATCGGCCTGATCCTGATCAGCCACGACCTGAGTGTGGTCGCGCAGGTGGCAGACCGGGTCGCCGTCCTGTACGCCGGCGAGGTGGTCGAGTACGGACACACGGCGTCGATGTTGCACGATCCACGCCACCCTTACACCGAGGCGCTGCTGTCGGCGGTTCCGGACCCAGAGGACCCAACGATCCGCTCCCGGCGGCTGCGGACGATCAGGGGCCGTCCGCCGGACATCGGCGATCGGCCGGCCGGCTGTTGGTTCTATCCCCGCTGCCCCTATGCGGGTGACACCTCTGACGATCCCTGTGCCAGCGAGCATCCGGCCCTGCTCGAGGTGGAGCCAGACCGACTCGTCCGGACCTTCCATCCCCGGACCGCTGGAGCGGCGACCTCAGCGCGGCCGCGCGGCGAGCCGGACGATGGCTTCCGCCGCACCGACCCCGACCAGAAGGCGGTTCTGCGCGTGATCGGCGTCACCAAACGGTACGGCCGGCGCTCCGACTCGAAGCCGGCACTCGAGGACGTCAGCATCGAGATCCTTCCCGGCCAGACCTTCGGCCTGATCGGCGGATCCGGCTCCGGCAAGTCGACGCTCGCCCAGTGCATCCTGCAGCTCAACGGCAGCTACGACGGCCGGATCGAATTCCAAGGCAAAGCCCTCGAGACGCTGTCGAGGTCCGAGATGCGCAACCTGCGTCCAGAGCTGCAGGTCATCTTCCAAGACGCTCGCAACTCGCTGGACAGCCGGCTCACCGTCCGCGCCTCGATCGCCGAGGCCGTGCAGATTCACGAGGGTCGCGCTCCTCGAGACCTATCTGCGCGAGTCAGCGACGCGTTTGCAGCTGTCGGGCTGCCGGAGACGATCGGGAACCGATACCCACGGCAGTGTTCGGGGGGCGAGCTCCAAAGAGCGTGCATCGCCCGCGCGCTGATCCTGAAGCCAAGGCTCTTGATCTGTGACGAGGCCGTGTCGTCGTTGGACGTCTCGACGAGAGCGCAGATCCTCAATCTGCTCCGTCGCCTTCAGCAGGACGAGGGCATCTCGATGCTGTTCATCACCCACGACTTCGGTCCTGTCGCGGCGATGAGCGACACCATCGGTGTTCTCAACCTCGGTCGCCTCGTCGAATGCGGCGTCGCCGACCAGGTCCTGCGCGCACCGACTGACGCCTACACCAGGGAACTGATCTCGTCCGTGCCACAGCTGGTCACCGCCGATTCCTCACGAACCAATTGACTTCAACTCATACGTTCATCGAACGTCCCGAATGGGATAGGAGGTAGGGCTGCATGAGGTTTACCAAGAGACACGTCGCCGCGCTCGCTTTGGTGGCGCTCGCCTTTGCCGCCGTCACTGGCGCATCGGCATCGATTGCACCGGCCAAGACGAAGCCAACCCAGCTGACAATCGCCGAGAGCACGGATCCGGTGTCGCTCGATCCGCTGCAGCAGCGCGTAACCGCGACCTACAGCGTGCTGCGAAACCTGTACGACCCGCTCGTGGATTTCGCCGGCCAGGGAACCAACTTCCACAAGTTCATTCCGGTGCTCGCGACGAAGTGGAAGCAGCTCAGCCCGACGAAGCTCCAGTTCACCCTGCGTCGGGGAGTGAAGTTCGCCGGTGGTGAGCCGTTCAACGCCCAGAGCGTCGTCTATACCGTCAAAGCGTTGCTGGGGCAGCTTCCTCACAGCTCACCCGCACTCGCCGCCTTCCTATTCCCGTCGCTGACCAAGGCCGTCGCAAGCGGGCCATACACGGTGACGCTTTACACCAAGTCGCCGACGCAGTCGCTGTTGGCATCCCTGACGCAGCTGCTGATCGTCCCGACCGGCTCTGGGGTCGGGCAGAGCGGCGGCCTCACGACCAAGCCGGATGGCACCGGCCCCTACACCATGACCAGCTACACGCCGGATCAGTCGATCGTGATGCAGTCCAAACCCAATTACTTCCTCGGTAAGGCGCCGATTTCCAAGCTCGTCTGGGACACGATGCCGTCGACGACATCGCAGCTGGCCGCCCTACTGTCGGGCAAGGTCAACCTGGTGTTCGGCCTCGACCCCAGCAACGTATCGACGGTGCAGCGTAATTCGAACCTGTCGGTGACCACCGTGCCGAGCACGCGGGTCGCGGCCATCTGGCTCGATACGCTCGACAACACTTACCTCAAGAGCAAGCTGGTCCGTGAGGCGCTCAACTACGCAGTCGACAAGAAGGCGCTGATCAAGTCGCCGCTGAACGGGCTCGGTAGCGTCGTCGCCAACCTCGTCCCGTCCTACTTCGCGGGATTCAACAGCTCTCCGAAACCCTTCCCATACAACCCCACTAAGGCCAAGGCGCTGCTCAAGCAGGCCGGGTATCCCAACGGCTTCCCGCTGACGATCATGGTTCCATCGAGCCACTATGTGCTCGGCCCGCAGATCGTTCAGGTAATCGCGAGTGAGCTTCAGCAGGTCGGGGTCAAGGTGACCATCGACCAGGTCTCGTTCGACAAGTTCGCCACGGTCACAGCCAAGCGCACTATCCCAGCCGCGTTCTACGGGGCATGGGGATCCACGTTCCCGGATCCGCTGCAGATGTTCCAGACGATCGTGCTCGGCGGCAAGACCGGATTCTCGTGGTACAACAATCCGAGCGTCAACAAGTCGATCAACGCGGCTGCGGTGGCCCGCAACCAGACGAGCTACATCTCCAACCTGAAGCGCACACAGACGCAGATCCAATCGGACCCGCCGTTCATCTACCTGTTCGTCTACGACGACGCCTGGGGAATGAGCAAGTCGCTGCAGTGGAAAGCGCCGCCGACCGAGGTCGAGTACATGTACTACGCCAAGTGGAAGTGAGCCAACAGCAACCCCGCGGAGACTCGCCACCGGCGCGGTGACGACCGCCTCCGTACTGCAGGAACTCGAGCCATCGCCTGGGTTGGCCCAGGCGGACACGGGCGCGCATGCAATCGCGCGCTACGTGCTCCGCCGGCTGGCCCAGGCGGTGGTGCTGCTGTTCATCGTCGTGACGGTCGTATTCGGCCTCAGCCACCTGGCCGCCAATCCAGTCGACATTCTGCTTCCGCCCGGCTCAACGCCGCATCAGCGAGCCGTCGAGACCCGGCTGCTCGGCCTCAACCGCTCGATCGCCGCGCAGTACTGGATCTTCCTGCGCCACGCGGCGGTCGGTCATTTCGGAACGTCGACCCAGTTCCACGTTCCGATCCTGTCGTTGGTGGCCTCACGCGCGTTGGCGACGCTGCGGCTGGCGATCGCGGCGATCGTGTTGGCGATCGTCTTCGGCGTGCCGATCGGGGTCTTGATGGCCGTCCGCGCCGGGACCTGGACCGACCACAGCTTCGGGCTTCTCGTCGGGCTGCTGCAGGGCGTGGCGTCGTTCTGGCTGGCGGTCATCCTGATCTTCCTGATCGGCGTCGACCTGGCGCTGCTGCCGGTCTCCGGCGATCAGGGGTTCTCGTCGATCATCCTTCCCGCGGTATCGCTCGCCCTCGCGCCGATGATCTCGTTCATCCGGTTGACGCGGACGGCGATGATCGAGGCGTTGGCGACCGACTACGTGAAGGCTGCGCGATCGCGCGGCGTCAGGCCGCGCGACATCGTGATCCGTCACGCCCTGCGCAACTCGCTGATCCCCGTACTGACGTACGGCGGACTGCTCGTGGGCCAACTCATCTCGGGCGCCGTGATCACCGAGCAGATCTTCGCCTGGCCCGGAATCGGCCAGCTGTCGATCCTGTCGATCCAGAACGGGGACTACGGCGTCGTCGAGGCGATCACGATCATCACCGCCGCGGCGGTGATCCTGCTGAACCTGCTGGTCGACCTCTCATACCTCGTCCTTGATCCACAGGTCCGCGATTCCCTCGCGGCGGGGAGGCGAACGTGACCCCGAGGATCGGCCAATCAAACCTCCCGCGGATTGGACTGTGGACCGGTGTGGTGATCGTCATGGTCTTCATTCTGCTGGCGATCGCGGCGTCCATCGTTCATAACGCGGCGTATGTTGCCCAGCCTGAGAACCCGTTTCAGCCGCCGTTCTGGCAGCACGGCGGGTCGCTCACCCATCCACTCGGGACCGACGCGCTCGGACGCGACCTCGCGGCACGGCTGATGTTCGGCATCCGGATCTCGGTCGAGATCGCGCTGGCCAGCGTCCTGATCGCCGGCATCGCCGGGGTCGCGGTCGGCGAGATCGCCGGCTTCGTCGGCGGCTGGCTCGACGACTTCGTCATGCGAATCTGCGACGGGCTATTGGCGATCCCCGTGATCCTGCTCGCGATCAGCGTCATCGGTGCGGCCGGCGCGTCAATGCTGACGCTGATCCTCGTGCTCGCGGGAACTCAGTGGATGCTGTTCGCTCGCGTCGCTCGCGGCTCGACGCTGGTCCTCCGGGAGCGTCAGTTCATCATCGCCCAGCAGGCGCTCGGTTCTCGCCGCCGGCGGATCATGCTGCGCCACATTGTCCCCCACGTCCTCCCCACCGTCATCGTCGTCGCGACCCTCAACATCCCGATCGTGATCCTGTTGGAGTCAGGCCTCGATTTCCTCGGGCTCGGCGTCCAGCCGCCGAACCCGTCGATCGGCGGGATGATCTCCGACGGTCTCGAGACGATCACCAGCCATCCGTCCCTTGCGATCTATCCCGGGATCGTGTTGATGCTGCTCGTCGTGGGGATCAACCTGCTGGGAGACGGAATCGGAACGATGATCGCGCGTGACCGCTGAGGACAGGACTTCCGAGCCGGCCGACGGAGACCACGAGCTCGTCGCTGACGCGCGGCGCTGCCCGATCGACGGCGACGAGCCGGGGCTGGTCTGGCGGCGGCTCGTTCCAGCGCGCGCAGGCTCGCCGTTGGCACTCGACGTCGTGGAGCTCGAGGCCGGAGCGCGGCTGACGCTCGGCTCCGGTCCGGACCGCCATGAGCTTGTCTACGTGCTCAGCGGAGCGGCGGAGCTGACAGTCGCCGGACAGCGGATCGCGGTCGACTCCGATTCGGCGTTTCTGTGCGATGCCGCGGCGCCCGCTGCGGTACACGCGCTGACGCCGGCGCAGCTCGCCGTCTTCGGAGCCGGCCCTGGCTGCGACGAGCACGCGCCGCTTGGCGAGCGCGTCGCGAAGGTCTCGCTTGACCTCGGACAACCGGGGTCGGCGACCGGCCGGCGGTCGTTTCAGGTCCTGCTTGGGCCCGAGAACAGTTGCGCTCGCGCGACGATGTTCGTCGGAGTGGTACCCCCCGGCGCCGCCCCCTGGCACTTCCACCAGTACGACGAGATCGTCTATCTGCTCGACGGTGCGGCCAGATACCACCAGGCCGGCGGCGTCCAGGCGATGGCCCCCGATAGTGCCGTTCGGATTCCACCGAGGACCGTGCACATCAACGAGAACGTCAGCGACGGGGACATGCGCGTGCTGGGAGTCTTCACGCCGGCGGGGAGTCCGGCCGCCGCGTACCTCGCCGACGACCCGCGATCCGGCCAACCGCGGATCTGACTGCACGGCGTCCGAATCCGTCGGGTATCGACGGCCGGCGGCCGCGTCGAGGCAGACGACTCGGCGCGGTGACATGTCGATTGACACTCAACCATGGTGGTATGTAGGATGTCGCGACCCAATGGAGCTCCGACTCTTGCCAGACAAACCGACGCATGGATCTCGTTCACACTCTGGGCGTTGAGGTCGGCGCGCGGCCTGCCGGATCAGAGCAGGCGGCCACCGCTGGGCGACGGATCGCTGACGCCTTCCGAGAGCTCGGGCTTTCGCCGAGCGTCCAGGAGTTCGAGCTCACCGGCTACGAGCCGGAGGAGCCCGTCCTTGAGATCAACGGCGAGCGCTGGCCCGCGGGCCCTTGCTTCTACGCGCCGTCTACGCCGCCGGACGGACTGCATGGGGTCGTGCGCCTGATCGGCTCGACGGAAAAGCCGCACGACTCCGGCGGATCCGGGAGCCCCGTCTTCACGATCGATGACGCCGAGGGCCGCGAGCGAGCGCGAATCCACGTCAACTCGCGCGGGCCTGCGATTCCCGGACTAGCTCGCACCCCGATGCGAGTCGGGGGGCCGGCAGTCTGGATCGGGCGCGCCGACGGAGACCGCCTTGCCGCTATTGAGCAGCCACAGGCTCGCCTCCAGACGGCCGGAAGGGAAGTGCCCGGCCTGCGGGACGCCAACATCGTCGCCCGGCTCGACGGGGAGAGTTCCGAGGCCGTCGTCGTCTGCGCCCATTTCGACTCGGTCTGGCGGGGGCCGGGGGTGATCGACAATGCCACCGGTGTCGAGGGGATGTTCCGAGTGCTCGAGCGCCTGCGCGCCAACGGACCCCACGCGCGCTCGCTGCTGTTCTGCGCGTTCGCGGCAGAGGAGGTCGGCCTGCTCGGCTCGCGCCGCTTCGTCGACGAGGCCAAGATCCGCGGCGAGCTTGACGACATCGTCGGCGTCGTATGCCTCGACTGCATCGCCAGCGGGGACACGTTCGAGGTGATGGCCGGACCAGAGGAGCTGCGCGGGCGGGCCCGGGCGATCATCCAGCGTCACGGGCTGGGTCAGCGCTACACCGTTCACGTCACTCCACCCCAGCCGGGCTCAGACCATGTCCCATTCGACGAGGCGGGGATTCCGTCGGTCGCGATCACTTACCACCCCTATCCCGAGTACCACACCCCCCAGGAACGCCTCGAGCTGGTCGACGAGGCGCGCCTGGCGGACGCGGTGGACGTAGCTGTCGACCTCGTGGAAAGCCAGCTCGACGCCCCAGCCGCCCGCAAGCGCTGACTGTCACCGTCCGGCAGCTTAACCCTGAATAAACACTGTAATTCCTAGTATGACCCGTCTTTCCGCGCTTGCCCCCGACAGCATTCACAGGTGATCTCTTTGAAACCGACGACTAACCGCTCTGCCGACAGCCCACAACCGCGCTCCGCGGGCGGGCTTCAACCCGTACGTGACGGACTAGGCGGTCGGCGCCACCTGGCGCCCATCGTGGCGCTGCTGGCCGTGGTCGCCATCCTGGTGGCGGCCCCGGCGGGGGCGATCGGCAAGAGCGGGGCGGTCGTCAAGGGCGGGAGCGCGACGTTCGCGATGCTGCCGGGCTCGGTGCCCAACTACATCTTCCCGATGTGGAGCCCGGCTTACGCCTCCACCGCGAACGCGTTCGACTTCTTCCTCTACAAACCCCTCTACTGGCCGGGCATCGGGCAGAATCCGGTGATGAACCCGCGACTGTCGCTGGCGGACGCTCCGACGTGGTCGAAGAACAGCAGGACGGTCACCGTGAAGCTCAAGAACCTGCACTGGTCCAACGGTGATCCGCTCACCGCGCAGAACGTCAAGCTCTGGCAGAACATGGTGACAGCCGAGAAGCACACATGGGTCGCCGCGGTCCCAGGCGCGTATCCCAGCAATGTCACCGGCACCACGATCGTCAACAAGCGCACTATCAGCTTCCACCTGACGCGCTCGTACTCGCACAAGTGGTTCTGGTACAACGAGCTTTCCCAGATCACACCATTCCCGCTGAGCTGGGATGTCACCTCCGTGGGCGCGAAGCCCGGCAGCGGCGGGTGCCTGAAGTCCGTCAGCAAGTGCGCGGCGGTTTACAACTTCCTGAACGGCCAGGCGAAGAAGGGCGTTGGCACCTACTCCTCAAACCCGCTCTGGCAGGTGGTCGACGGGCCGTGGAAGCTCGCCTCCCTGGCCACGTCCGGCACGGGAACATTCGTGCCCAACAAGGCCTACGACGGCGTCGACAAGCCACACCTGGACAAGATCACGCTGCTCCCATTCTCCAGCGACGCGGCCGAGTTCAACGTCCTGCGGGCCGGTCACTCGATTGACATCGGATACCTGCCGGCGGCTGACATCAGCGAGCAGTCGCTGCTGAAGTCTCAGGGGTACACGGTCAAGCCCTGGACGAACTTCGGTGTCGGCTACGCGGTTGTGAACCTCCACAACCCGAAGGTGGGTCCGATCCTCAGCCAGACGTACATCCGTCAGGCGCTGGAGGAGCTCGTCGACCAACCGGGCGACATCAAGGCCTTCTACCACGGCACGGCGGTGCAG
Source organism: uncultured Solirubrobacterales bacterium (assembly GCA_963805095.1). GTDB lineage: Bacteria > Actinomycetota > Thermoleophilia > Solirubrobacterales > Solirubrobacteraceae > Palsa-465. The sequence goes on along the minus strand of CAWDSW010000001.1, from coordinate 38,391 downwards.
ACCTGCGGCCCGGTCCCGATCGCCCCGCCCAACACCTTCGCGAGCTCGTTTGAGAAGAGCTGCCCGTACTCGTTCGGCGTCTCGAAGGCAGTCAAGCTGCTCAAGTCCCGCGGCTGGCACGTGGTGCCCAACGGCATCGACACCTGCCAGCGTCCCGGCACCAAGAGCAACGAGTGCGGCGCCGGAATCGCAGCCGGCGATAAGCTCGAGTTCAATTACACCTACGCGACCGGCATCCAGGCGGTGCAGCAGTCGGTCGAGAACGAGATCTCCGACTCGGCCAAGGCGGGGATCAAGCTGGTGGCCCATGGCACCACGGTCGATCAGGCGATCTCCGAGGCCGTTGCCTGCAAGCCGACCCAGTCTGACTGCTCATGGCAGATGGACAACTGGGGCAACGGCTGGGATTACGCCCCCAGCATCTACCCGACGGGCGAGGACCTGTTCGAGACCGGCGGCGGGTTCAATCTGGGCAGCTATTCGAACCCGACGGCCGACAAGTTGATCAAGGCCACGTTCACGCCTGGCAATGACCAGAGCAACCTGAACCGGTATCAGAACTACCTGACCAAGCAGGTTCCGGTGATCTGGCAGGCGATCGCGCCGTTCCAAATCGCCGTCGTCAACTCAAAGCTGAAGGGCTTTGACTACGACGTCTTCGAGTACCTGAACCCGTCCGACTGGTATCTGACTAAGTAGGGAGCGCGATGGCGGCGTACCTGAGTCGTCGCCTCCTGCAGGCGGTCGTCGTGGTGGTCGGCGTGACCGTCATCGTGTTCATCATGGTGCACCTGCTGCCGGGCGGGCCTCGGGCGTTACTTGGCCCGAAGACCACCGCCCGGCAGCTGCGGCTGTTCACGGTGCAGAACGGCTATGACAAGCCGATCTTCGTGCAGTACATCCGCTACCTGGGCAACCTGATCCGCGGCAACCTCGGCTACTCCTACCACTACAACCAGTCCGTCGCTTCGCTGCTCGTGCAAAACCTTCCCAAGAGCGCCCTGTTGGTCGGCCTGGCGTATGGCGTCGCGCTCCTGATTGGGGTTCCACTCGGCCTGTTGCAGGCCGTGCGCCGCAACCGCTTCAGCGACTACCTGCTCACGGGGGCGTCGTTCGTTGGGTATTCGATGCCGGTCTTCTGGCTCGGGATCTTGCTGATCCTTGCCTTCGCGGTCCAGTTGCACGTCTTCCCGGCCGAGGGGCCGCAGGGGGCAACTGTCGGCGCCGTCCTCTCGCAGCCCTCCGCACTCGTGCTGCCGGTGGTCACGCTGGCGATCGTCAGCATCGCGGTGTTCAGCCGCTACATGCGCTCTTCGGCCGTGGAGACGCTCGTGCAGGACCACATCCGCACCGCCAGGGCCAAGGGTGTGAAGGAGCGTCGCATCATCTCCCACCACGTCCTGCGGAACTCGTTGCTGCCGGTGATCAGCTTGATCGGTCTGAGTCTGCCGGCCGCACTGTCAGGCGCGGTGGTGGTGGAGTCGGTATTCAACTACCCCGGGATGGGGCTGCTGTTCTGGAACGCGGCGCTCTCGCACGACTACGCGGTGCTCCTCGGCTTCACCGTCGTCATCTCGGCGGCCACCGTCCTGGGCTCGCTGGTGGCCGACCTGCTGTACTCCGTCGCCGACCCGAGGGTGCGCTACGCGTGACCGGCGCGGCTTGCCAAGCTGACGCGAGGGGACCGACGCGATGATCGCGCCCGCTCAAGGCGCGGCCCTCGGGACGGGCGAAGTCGAAGCCGAGCGCTCGGAGAGCTTCGGGCGACTGGTGCTCAGGGCGTTCGCCGAGCACCGGCTGGCGCTCGTGGGGGTGGGGATCATCGTGTTCATGATCCTGTTCAGCTTCGTCGGCCCGCTCGTCTGGGTCACCGACCAGGTCCACACCAACCCGCTCGAGGTGACCCAGGCGCCGAGCGCGCACCACCCGCTTGGCACGGACGACGTGGGCTACGACGTCCTGGGCAGGCTGATGCTGGCCGGCCAGAGCTCGCTGGAGGTGGCCGTGGCGTCGGCGATTCTGGCGAGCACGCTGGGAACCGCCTGGGGCGCGATAGCGGGGTTCTTCGGAGGCGCGGTCGACTCGGTGATGATGCGGCTGGTGGACTCCTTCCTCTCGATCCCACCGCTGCTGTTCATTCTTCTGCTTGCGAGCGTGTTTACGCCCACGGTCCCGGTGCTGATTCTCGTGATCGCACTTATCTCATGGCTGGGGACGGCGAGGCTCGTGCGGGGGGAGTGCCTCTCGCTGCGGGTGCGAGAGTACGTGCTGGCGGCGATCGGCAGCGGCGCGAGCAAGCCGCGGATCCTGGTGCGTCACCTGGTCCCCAACGTGATGGGGACGATCGTCGTGCTGACAACCTTTGCGGTCGCCGACGCCGTGCTGCTGCTGGCCGCGCTGTCGTATCTGGGACTGGGGGTCCCTCCGCCGGCGGCCAACTGGGGCGGCATGCTGACCAATGGGCTCAACTACGTCTACAGCGGGTATTGGTGGCTGATCTACCCCGCGGGTGTCGCGATCGTGCTTACCGTCGTCGCATTCAACTTCATCGGCGACGCGCTTCGTGACGCCTTCGAGGTCCGGCTCCAGCGTCGCTAGCGACGGCTGCCGAGCAACGCCGATGGCCGCGAAGGCGCGCACATGACTGGGCCGCAGACTGGCACTGATGCCGGCCACGGCGTGCACCGAGATGGCCCCGCGTCGACCACGCTGTGCGAGGTACAGGGTCTCAGCACGCACATCCGGATGCGCCGCTCGACCGTCGAGGCGCTGGACAGCGTCACGCTGACGATCGGAGCCGGGGAAACCGTCGGATTGGTGGGCGAGTCGGGGTGCGGCAAGTCGATGACGGCGATGTCGATCATGCGCCTCCTTCCCCCTGGAGGGAAGATCGTCGAGGGCAGCGTCCAGCTGAATGGGCGCGAACTGCGGGAGCTGTCGGCCGCGCAGATGCGCGAGGTCCGCGGCGATGAGGTGGCGATGGTCTTCCAGGACCCGATGACGTCGCTGAACCCGACGATGACCGTCGGCGATCAGATCGCCGAGTCGGTGCGAGTCCACCGCAACGTCTCGAAGCGGGAGGCGTTTGACCGCGCCGTCGAAATGCTCGAGCTGGTCGGAATGCCCAGTCCCCGAGAGCGACTGACGTTCTACCCGCACCAGCTGTCGGGCGGGCTGCGCCAGCGCGTCGTGATCGCGATGGCGCTTGCCTGCGAGCCCAAGCTCCTGATCGCCGACGAGCCGACGACGGCCCTGGACGTCACCATCCAGGCGCAGATCCTCGAGCTGCTGGACGAGATCAAGGAGCGGCTGCAGATGGGGATGCTGCTGATCACCCACGATCTGGGCGTGATCGCCGGGCGGGCCGACCGTGTGTCCGTGATGTATGCGGGCAGGATCGTCGAGACGGGCACAACCGCTGAGATCTTCGGCGCGATGCGCCACCCGTACACCCAGGCGCTACTCGAGTCGGTCCCGGAGCTGGACACCGACCGAAACGTCATGCTCCGGGGCATCGCCGGCACGCCGCCGGACCTGTCAAGCCCGCCGATCGGTTGCAGGTTCGCGCCGCGTTGCCGGCATGCGCAGGAGCGCTGCCGGGTCGAGGACCCTCCGCTCGTCGACCCAGCAGCGGGGCGGCAGTACGCCTGCTTCTTCCCGGTAGACGGTCCGAGGCCGCGCGTCGAGTACGTCGAGGCGACCGAGGCGGGCCCAGCGAACGCCTCGGTCGCGCGAGCGCCAGTGGACAGCGTCGAAACGCGGGACGCCGCTGGCCCGCTGCTGGTGGTGAAGGACGTGGTCAGGGAGTTCCCGATCCGTCGCGGCGTGCTGCAGCGTCAGGTCGCGTCGGTGCACGCCGTCTCCGACGTCAGCTTCGAGGTCGGGGTCGGGGAGGCGTTTGGTCTGGTCGGCGAGTCGGGCTGTGGCAAAACGACGCTTGGGCGGCTGGTCGTGGCCTTGGATCGGGTCAGCTCCGGCACGATCCTCGTCGACGGCGAAGACGTCTCGCGATTGAAAGGCAGCGCGCTTCGGCGCAAGCGCCAAGACGTGCAGATGATCTTTCAGGATCCGCAGAGCTCGCTCGACCCGCGGATGCGGGTCGGCAGCATCATCCGCGAGCCGCTGGCGTCGCAGCGCATCGGCCGCAGGCGCGAGCAGGCCGATCGCGTGCGCGAGCTCCTCGAGGAGGTCGGGCTCCCGCCCCGCGCCGCCGAGCTATACCCGCACGAGTTCTCCGGCGGCCAGCGCCAGAGGATCGGCCTCGCTCGAGCGCTGGCGCTCGAGCCGCGGCTGATCGTCGCCGATGAGCCCGTCTCGGCATTGGACGTGTCGATCCAGGCGCAGATGCTGAACCTGATGAGAAGGCTGCAGACCGAGCGCCAGCTCACCTACATCGTCATCTCCCACGACCTTGCCGTCGTCCGTTACCTGGCGGACAGGATTGGGGTGATGTACCTCGGCAAGCTGGTGGAGATCGGAACCGGGACAGAGGTCCTGAAACAGCCGGCCCACCCCTACACGGCCGCGTTACTCGAGTCGATCCCGGATCCCGATCCGGCCAAGGCGCGGCGCAAGCGCAAGGGCGCCGTCTGGGGAGAGCCGCCGTCCGCATCTGCGCCGCCGTCTGGCTGCCGCTTCCGCACGCGCTGCCGGCTGGCGCAGGAGAGGTGCGCCGTGGAGGAGCCGCCTCTGCGAGCGTTCAACGCCGCTGGGCATCGCGCCGCCTGTCACTTCCCGCTGCAGACCCCGCTGGCGGGACCCCAGTGACACGGGTCTTCTGACCTCCCAGAGAGCGCGGACTTCTCGGGGGTCGAGTGCTGGTCAACGCCCGAGGTACGCGCGCTTGAGATCCTCACTTCGCAGGAGGTCAGAGGCGGACCCCGACAGCACCAACGACCCGGTGGCGAGCACGTAACCGCGGTCGGCGATCGACAGCGCCATCGTCGCGTTCTGCTCGACCATTAGGATCGCCACGCCGGCCTCGTGAACCTCCTTGATGATCTCGAAGTTCTGCTGCACGAGCGCCGGCGACAGCCCCATCGAGGGCTCGTCCATCAGCAGCAGTCGCGGCCTCGACATCAGCGCCCGGCCCATTGCGACCATCTGCTGCTCGCCACCCGACAACGTTCCGCCGAGCTGACTGCGGCGTTCGTGCAATCTCGGGAACAGGGTGTAGACCCGCTCCAGGTCCTCCTTGAAGAACTTACTGTCCTGGAGCACCGCGCCGAGCTCCAGGTTCTCGAGCACGGTCATGTCCCCGAATAGCCTGCGGTTCTCGGGGACGATCGCCAGTCCGCGCGCGATCCGGTCGGGCACCTCGTGAGTGGTGACGTCGACCGAGTCCAACAGCACGCGCCCCGCGCGGGGCCGCACGATCCCGAGGATCGTTTTCAGGGTGGTCGACTTGCCCGACGCGTTGCCGCCCAGCAGGCAGACGAGCTCGCCGGCGTCGACCTCGATCGAGACGCCCTCGAGGATCCGCATCTTGCCGTAGAAAGTGGTGACCTCTTCCAGCTGGAGCAGCATCTAGTGGTCCGTCTCAGCGAGCGCCGCGGGATCCTTGCCGAGGTACGCCTCGACCACCCTCGGGTGATTTGCGACTTCGTGATAGGTGCCCTCGGCGATCTTGACCCCGTGATCGAGCGCGACGACGCGGTCGGAGATCCCCTCGACCACGTGCATGTCGTGCTCGATGACGAGGATCGCGAGCGACAGCTCTTCACGCAGGCGGCCGATCAGCTCGGTCACCTCGTGCGTCTCGTTGGGGTTCATCCCGGCGGCCGGCTCGTCCAGCAACAGCAGCCGCGGCCGGGTCGCGAGTGCCCGTGCCATCTCCAGGCGGCGGCGGTTGGCGTAGGAGAGCGTGTATGCCGGCTGGTCCCACCGGTACCCGGCGAGCCGCTGACCGAAGAACGAGAGAACCTCCTCTGCCAACGCGTCTGAGTTCCGCCGTTCACGCCGGTCACGCGGCATTACGAGCATCGACTCGACCGGCGTCGCCGAGGTGGCGCCATAGGTCGCGGCCGTCACGTTCTCGCGCACCGTCATGTTCAGGAACAGCCGCAGCGACTGGAAGGTACGCGCGATCCCGGCGCCGGTGATCCGGTGCGGCTTCAGGCCGACGATCGACTTCCCCGCGAAGCGGACATCGCCTTCGGTCGGGCGGTAGACCCCGGTGATCACGTTGAAGACCGACGTCTTACCGGCGCCGTTGGGCCCGATCACGCTGACGATCTCCCGCTCGCCGACGCCGAGTTCGAGGTCCCTGAGCGCCTGCAGCCCACCGAAGCGCATCCCTACCTTGTCGAGGTAGAGCAACGGCTCGGGCATGGCCGAGCTTGGGGCCGCTCCCCCGGCTGACTCAGCCGGCGCCGCCATTTCACACCACCTCCACCCGCATCGTGCCAAGTAACCCCTGCGGGCGGGCGGCCATCGTCGCGACGAGGATCGCACCGATCAGGATCTGCGCCGTGATCGAGGGGTTTACGACCAGCCTCGCCTCCCAGCAACACGCCGCGATGTACACCGTCGGCACCAGCAGGAACGGCAGGTAGCGTCTGGGCACACGAACCAGCGCGAACGTCAGGCAGATCACAAGGATGTAGAGGATGTTTCCGTAGGTGGTCGCGTTCTCTGGCACGATCACCCAGTGGCTCACGAGCGCGCCGATCCAGCCGGCGCTCCCCGGTGAGCCGGCGACCGCGCTCGGCGAGATCGCGCCGACGATCGCATGGGCGGCGAGGCCGAATCCCACGATCCCCGCCAGCACCGCCACCAGTGTGCGCCATGGCCGCACCTTTGTGATCAGCGCGGCGAGGATCAGCCCGTAGAACAGGTAGCCGGCGTCGAGCGGACTCGCCACCATCGCCTCTCCGGCGGTGACGACGATCCCGCCGAGCAGCGCTCCCCAGATCGATCCGACGCCGCCGAGCACGAGGCAGGCATAGATCAGGATCAGGATGTTCGCCGTGAAGTTGGTCGGGAACACGCTGCTCTGCTGGGCGGCGAACATCGTTCCCGCCAGCGCGGCGACGGCAGCTCCGAAGCTGATCGCCATGATCTTGAGCAAGTTGGTCTTGACCGTCATCGCCTCTGCCGCCAGCTCGTCCTCGCGGATGGCGCGCCACCCCAGCCCGGTACGAGATCTCTCCAGATTGCGCATCAGGACGATGAGCAGCGCACACGCGATCAGCGCGAAGTAGTAATAGCCGAGCGGTGTCTCGATCGACCGACCGAACGACTCGATCGGCTGCAGCCCGAACAGGCCATTGACACCGCCGAGGTGAGTCGGGTCGACGTTGTTGACGAACTCCACGAACGCCTGCCCGACGAACAGCGTGACGATCGCCAGATAGTCGCCCGAGACGCGCAGTGACGCCAGCCCCACCACCGCCCCGATGATCGCCGTCCCGACGACAACGAGTGGAATCGACGCGATCGCCGGCAGCTCGACTCCACCGACCCCGCCGGAACCAAGGGCGTGCGAGGAGAACAGCGCGTAGCCGTACGCCCCGGTGCCGAAGAATGCGATGTAGCCGAGGTCGAGTATTCCGGTCCAACCGACGGTGATGTTGAGCCCGATCGCCAGGATCGCGTAGATCAGGCAGTTGAACGCGACCGTCTCGATGTTCACGTTCAGCGACAGCTGACCGAAGGCAAGCCCGGCGATCACGAGCATCGTCCATCTCGGCCACCACCCGACGCGCTCGACGCGCCCCGTCAGCCGTCCGCGCCAGCCACTGCGCTGTTCGCGGCGATCCCCCGATTGCGCCACCCACTCGTCTACGCCGATCGGCACCGGAAAGCTCCTTACTTAAACCTTCTGCAGCACCGGACGACCGAAGATTCCAGTCGGGCGGATCAGCATCGTGGCGATCAGAATCCCGAACACGATCAGGTCGGTGAACTGACTGGATATGTAGCTCGAGACGAACGACTCGCACAGCCCGATGAACAGGCCGCCGAGCATCGCTCCCGGGATCGAGCCGATCCCGCCGACGACCGCGGCAGTGAAGGCTTTGAGGCCCGCCAGGAATCCGATCGTGTTCGAGATCTGGTCGAACGCCAGACCCGACATAACGCCGGCGATGCCGGCCATCGCGGAGCCGATGAAGAACGTCAGCGCGATCGTGCGGTTGACGTTGATCCCGATCATCTCGGCCGCCTCGCGGTCCGCGGCAACGGCGCGCATCGACTTGCCGAGCGTGGTGCGGCTGACGAGCAGCTGCAGGCCCGCCATCATCACGACCGAGCCGAGAATCACGAGGATCTGCACGGCGTCGATCGACAGCGCCCCGATGTGGATTCCGGTCGAGAACGGGATGAAGCTCGACGTCGAATAGCTCCGCACGAAGCCGCCGAACAGGAGCAGCACCGAGTTCTCGATGATGAACGAGAGCCCGAGCGCGGTGATCAGCGGCGCGATCCGCGGCGCGTTGCGCAGCGGCCGGTACGCGAACCGTTCCATCAACACCCCGAGCACCCCCGTGCCCAGCGCGGCCAGCAGGAACATGATCGCGATGAGCAGCGGCACCGGGATCACCAGTCCCGTTGGTCCACCGAACCACTGGATCACGAAGTAGCCGATGTAGGCGCCGACCATGTAGAGGTCGCCGTGCGCGAAGTTCAGCAGCTTCAGGATCCCGTACACCATCGTGTACCCGAGCGCGACCAACGCGTAGAGCATCCCGGTGGTCACACCGTTGACGATCGTCTGAATCAGTTCATGCATCGAAGGCGTCGAGCTGAGCGATGGGTTTCAGTGGTGAAGCAAACCGTGGCGGAGCGGTGAATTGGTCACCCCTCCGCCACGCGCCACTGACTGAGACCTACTTGTTAGGAATCGAGACGTATTTCCCGGCGCCGTTGATCTTGAACAGATAGAAGCGGCTGCCTGCCAGGTTGCCGTGCGACGTGAACGCGATCTTGGCTCCGAGCGGGTTCTTGCTCGGGGCGATGTTCGTCTTGCGGACAGCAGCGAGGACGTTGCTGCGAGACGGCGTCTGCCCCTTGGCGCAGACCGAATGAATCGCCTGCATCGCGACCTCGGTAGCCGCATAGGTCGGGACGCCGAAGGCGCCGTACGGACCGTACTTCGTCACACCCTTCACGATCGACTTTTCGAGCGCGCCCTTGGCGTGCTGGATGTCCGGACCGAAGTTCGACACATAGCTGCCCGGGAGTCTTGAACTGAGTCGGCGAGTCGGTTCCGTCGGTGCCGAACAGGATCGTCTTCTTCCCCTGCTGCTGGACATCCTGTCCGAACATCTGCGCGTTGGCGGCAGTCTGCCAAGGCAGAATCGTCACCGTCTCGTCAGAGGTCAACTGTGAGGTGACAAGCGACTGGAGGGCGTTCGCGAGCGTCGCGCCAGTGTCGGTGCCGTTGTAGGTCTGATGATTGACCTTGATTCCGGCCTTCTGAAGGACCGGCGTCATCACTTTCGCGAGACCCTGCGAGTAAGCCTCGTCATCGTCGACGAGCAGCACGGCCTTGGGATGCAGGTGCTTGATGATGTAGTTGGCGTCCTGCGGGCCCTGGACGCTGTCATCGGGCACGGCCCGGAAGAACGTCGGGTTGGCGCTTGAGGCCAGCGTCGTCGCCGTGGCCGAACCGGAGATGAATGCCATCCCGGCCCGCCCGAACAGCGGCCCAACGGCCTCCACTTCCTGGCTGCCGGCCGGTCCAATCGTCGCGACCGCGTTCGAGGCGATGATCGACTGCGTCTTGGTCGTCGCGATCGACGGGGTCAGCTGCGTGTCGTCCTGGGCGAGCGACACGTGCATCCCGTATGCCTTGTTCTCCTGAGCAACCGCCAGCTGCGCGAAGTGCAACTGCTCGAGCCCAAGCTGCGCGACCGGGCCGGTGAACGGCCCTTCAATCGCGAGCGAGGCAGTGCAGGCACTGGCCGCCGTGGCGGCCGGGCCCGAGCCCGCCGGGCTCTTTGCGCTGGCTGAGCCGCCGGCGATGGCTAGCGCCGCCGCGGCCCCTCCCAGCATTGCGAGACGTACCTTCATTGTTCCTTCCCCCTCTTTGTGAAATTAGGATGGCAGGCGTTATTCGCCAGCCGACCTGTTGGTTGATTGGTTCTGGGTATCGCTGCTTCCTCCGTGGCAGCGATACCCCCGGCACTATTGTCGCTCACGCGTCGCCATCAGGCTAGCGTTGCATCGAGCACGATCTCGGTCCCCGCGAGCGCCAGGGACACCGGACAGGTCGCCTTGGCGCGTTCGGCGAGCTCCGTGAATCGCCCCGCGTCGACGCCTGGGACCTGGCCCACACAGGTCAGCGAGATTCGGGTGATCCTAAAGCCCTCGTCGCGTTGTTCGAGCCGAACCCGGGCGGTCGTTTGCAGGTCAGTTACAGGGGTGCCCGCGTCGGCGAGCATCGACGCCAACGACATCGTGAAGCAACCCGCTGATGCGGCGGCGATCATCTCCTCCGGATTCGTCGCTTTCTCGATATCCTCAACGCGGCCGCGGAGGGTGAACTCACCAGTGAACGCGCCACTGCCGAGCGCGATTACACCCCCGCCGTCGTCGACTGTTCCCTGCCATGTCGCACGTGCGTGCCGACTGATCGATGGACTCATCGGTGACTCTTACTCCTGACTCCGGAAGGGTAAATGGTGGTATGTTGTTGCCATCCTCATTTTTGCTAACAAGGAGTTGTATTGATGCCCGAGGTCGTAACACGCAGCGACGCGCTGGGGCGAGCTCGTGAGCGGTTCAGTGCGTTGCAGACCGGCTTCGTCTTCCTGGATGCTCCGGGTGGATCCCAGGTTCCAGACGAGGTCGGGGACGCAATCGCCCGTGCGCTCCGCGATGCCAGCGCCAACCTCGGCGCCGGCTATGAGACGAGCTTCCGCGTCAAGGAAATACTCGAGGAGGCCGAAGCGAAGGCCGCCCGCTTCTTGGGATGCGCGCCGCATGAGGTGACCTTCGGACCCAACATGACGTCGCTGAACTTCGTCTTCAGTCGGACCGCCGGACGTGACTTCGCGCCGGGCGACGAGATCATCGTCTCCTCGCTGGACCACGACGGCGGAGTCGCTCCGTGGCGTGAGCTGGCCGCTGACCGCGATCTCGTGCTCAAGCACGTCGAGCTTCACCCCGATACGTCCTACGACCTCGATGACCTGCGCTCAAAGCTGAGCGACCGCACTCGAGTCGTCGCGTTCGCGTGGGCATCAAACGCCGTCGGCACCATCACGGACGCCACGGAGGTCTGCCGAATCGCCCACGAGGCCGGGGCGCTCGCCTGGATCGACGCCGTCCACTACGCGGCCCACGAGCCGATCGACGTGCGCGCGATCGACGCCGACGTGCTCCTGTGCTCTCCATACAAGTTCTGCGGCCCGCACCTCGGCATCGCCTACGCGCGCGAGGCCGTCTCCTCGACCTGGCGGCCGTACAAGGCGATACCCGCCCCCAACGACCCGCTCGGCCGGCGCTTTGCGACCGGCACGCTGCCGTACGAGCTGCTGGCAGGCTTCAACGTCACGATCGACTACCTGGACTCGATCGGCGGCTTCGAGGCAATCGTCCCGTACGAGCGGTCGCTCGGCGAGCATTTCCTGACGGCGCTGCCGGACGTCGTCACGGTCTACGGGCTGCCGACGATGGACGGGCGGGTGCCCACCTTCCTGGTCAACGTCGACGGGGCCCCAGCCGCCGATGTGGCCGCGGCCCTCGCCAAGCGGAACATCGGTGTCTGGGCGCACGACTCGTGGTACTCGCTCAGCCTCTACAAGCGCCTCGGGTACGACGGTGACGCGGTGCGGCTTGGCTTCATTCATTACAACACGATCGACGAAGTCGACCGACTCGTCGCGGCGCTCAGCGAGTGCGCCGACGCGGCCTGAGGCGCGCGATCGTCGGGCACCGGCAGCCAGGGGGCGGCAAGCCCCGGGCGCCGTCACGCACCCCCCTCCGTGCGGTCGTCATCGGCGAGGATCCGCGCGAACGTCCCCAGGTCGATGTTGCCGCCGGAGACGACACACGCGACGGTCGCTCCTTCGACCAGGCCGTTGACCGCCGCCGCCGTCGACAGCGCCCCGGCGCCCTCCGCGACTATGCGTAGCCGCCGCGCCAGCAGCTGAATCGCTGCCAGCACCTGCGGGATCGAAACCGCGACTGCTCGGTCGACGAGCGGCGCCAGCCGAGGCCACATTGGGTCGAGCACGCGTCGGCTACCCGAGCCGTCGACCAGCGACGGCGTGTAGTCGACGTCGGTTGGCGCTCCCGCCGCCAACGCGGCGCGCAGCGCGGCGCCGGTCTCCGGCTCGACGGTGACGATCCGGGTCTGCGGCCGGCGGGCTCGGATCGCGCTGGCGATCCCGGTTGCCAGGCCGCCGCCTCCGACCGGGATCACAACCGTGTCGACCTCGGGCAGGTCTTCGAGGATCTCCAGTCCGATCGTGCCGTTCCCGGCCATCACGCCCTCATCGTCGACGGGGTGCACGAAGTGACCGGCGACCCCCTCGATGCGGCCGGTGACGATCGTCTGCCACCAATCGTCGTACGGAAGCTTGATCGCCCGTCCCCCGAGCGCGGCGATCGCGCTGAGCTTGGTTTCGGGCGCGTGCTCGGGGACTGCGATCGTCGCCGGCACTCCGAGCTCGCGGGCCATCCATGCGACCCCCTGTGCCATGTTCCCCGCACTGGCGGTCACCAACCCCTCGGCATAGACCTCCGGTGGGGCGCTCAGCACTGCGTTCGCCGCTCCGCGTAGCTTGAACGAGTTGATCGGCTGCAGCGTCTCGAGCTTGCAGTAGATCCTTCTCTCACCGAGGTCCACCGGGAGCTCGACAAGCGGCGTGCGTACGGCGATGCCGGCGATGCGCTCGCGGGCAGCCTCGATCTCTTCGATCGCGATCACAGACTCACCTCCATTCCCAGACCGAGCTCGCGCGCCCGTGCGACCGCCAGCTCGGCGGCGGCCAGGTCCTCGATCCCGACACCGAGCGAGCGAAACAGGGTCAGCTCGGAGGAGTCGAGGCGGCCTGGGCGGCGGCCGGAGAAGAGCTCGCCGAGCTCGGCTCGGACGTGGCTTTCACCGTCGATCGCGCCCTGCTCACGCGCCAGCCGGAACTCGAGCGCCTCGCTGAACAGCGACTCACGGCTGTCGCAGAACAGAACCGCTTCTGCGACGGTCGCGACGTCGAGCTCGCGCGCGGTCGGAGAACTGGCCCCGATCGCGTTGACGTGGCCGCCGGCGGCGAGCCAGTCTCGCTCCACCACCGGCTCGCGGGAGGTCGTCGCGAGCACGACCACGTCTGCTGCAACAGTCGCGGCAGCGTCGGCTGACGTCCTGGCTCCGGCGATCGCTGAACGGGCGTCGGGCGCGACGACGACCGCGGTGCCGTTTCCGAGCAGTGTGTTCGCATCGGCCGCGAGCGCCTCGGCCCCGGACTGTCTGCGCGACGCGATCCTCACCTCGCGCCACGGGCGTACCCCACGCAGCGCTCGCAGGTGCGCGCGTCCCTGTACGCCCGCTCCGACGATCGCCAGAACCTCGGCGTCGTCCCGGGCAAGCGCCCGGGTCGCTGCTGCAGTCACCGCGGCGGTGCGGATCTCGGTTAGGGCGGATGCATTCAGGACCGCCGTCACGACTCCCGTCTCGGCGGAGAACAGCAGGACCAGCCCCTGGTGAGTATCGAGCCCCCGCGCGTGGTTGGCCTGGACGAGGCATACGGCCTTCAGTGCGAAGCTGCCGGGCGCGCCGGCGAGGTGGGCCGGCATCAGGCCGAGCATCGAACCTGCACCCGGCGGGTTCACCACCGTCCGCAGCGGGAACGTTCCGCGGCCATCGGCGTGGGCGATCAACGCGTCGACCATCGCGCGCTCGCACTGCTCCGGGGTGAGCGCGGCGCGGACGGCGTCGTCGTCCAGGACGAGCATCAGTCAAACGCCTCCGTCAGCTCGTCGCGGTCGGCCGGACTGAGCGGATTGGCCAGGGCTTCAGCGGCCGGCGCCAGGTGCTCGGGTCGGCCGGGCCCGAGGACGACCTGCCTGACCCGAGGGTCGGCGAGCAGCCACGCGATCGCCGCGCCGGCCATCGACAGCCCCCGGGCACGCGCGAATTCCGCCAGCGCGTCGAGCGCCGCGAATGTGTGCTCGCCGGCGAGCGCGGCGTATGGCTCCGGGCGCTGCGTCATCCGCGAGCCGTCCGGATAGGCGGTGCGGCGTCGGTACTTGCCTGTCAGCCAGCCGCCGGACAACGGGCTGTAGGCGGTGTAGGCGACGCCGCGCTGTAGGCAGAGATCGAGCAGCCCGGCTCCGTCCGCTCGCTGCAGCAAGGAGTAACCGTTCTGGACGACCGTCGGCCGCCCGCCGCGCAGCGCCAGTTCGAGTTCTTCGGCATTGACGTTGCTGACGCCGTAGGCGTCGATTCGACCGGCGGCGCGCTGCGCCTCGAAGCCGGTCATGGCGACGTCGAGCGGAACCTCCGGATCGGGCTCGTGCGCCAGGTAGAGCTCGAGACGTTCGGCCCCCAGTCGCTCGAGGCTCGCCTCGAGGCTCCTCCCCACCCGGTCCGGGTCCAGACCGCGATCCCCGCCCGCCACCAGCGGGTGGAAGGTCTTGCTCGTGAGCGTCGGCCGAACCCCGCGCGCGGCGATCCAGCGCCCGATCGCGATCTCACTGCGGCCGCCACCGTACCCGTCGGCCGTGTCGAAGTGGGTTATCCCCATTTCCCAGGCCGCGTCCATCAGCTCGGCGGCCTGTCCGTCGTCGAGCCCCTGACCGAAGAACTCGGGCGCCGATCCGATCCCGCCGAAACTGCCACAGCCGAGCGCGATCCTCGGCAGTGCGAATCGAGGCTCGGCTGACGTCGTCGACGCCCCGGTGTCCGTCGTGCGCGAAGCTGTCATCAGCGGGTCGGCTTGGGCCCTACCGGAAATGAGGCCTCAGCTCGGGACCAACGCGAGTACTCGCGCCGGGCTGCCCGTGCCACCGACCAGCCTCAGCGGCGCGACGACGACCAAGGCTCCGGTGACAGGGAGCGCGGCCAGGTTCGCAAGCTGCGTCAGCCCGTAGCGGCCCGCACCCAGCAGGAAGTTGTGGACCGGAAAGCCCGGGTCCATCCCGCCGGCCGACCCAGCGTCGATCCCGACCGTCTCGACCCCGTAGCCGACGACGTTCGGGTGCTCGGCCAGCCAGCGGGCACCCGCGACGTCCGGTCCCGGTGAGACCGGACCGTTATCAGTGACGTTGAGAAAGGCGGCCTCATCCTGCGCGCGGCTACTCCAGCCCGTCCGAAAGAAGACCCACGACCCTGGAGCGATCGAACCGTGCTCCGCCTCATGGGCGTCCAGATCGGCCGCGGTCAGCAGATAGCCCGGATCCTCGGCGACCGCCGCAGTCCTGTCGACGATCGCGACCGGCGCGATCAGCTTCGATGGCGGGATCGAGGCGACATCCTCTCCGTCCCTGCCCGTGATCCAGTGAATCGGCGCGTCGAGGTGGGTACCGGTGTGCTCGCCCAGTTCAAGCACATCCCACGCCCATGCCGGACCGGCGTCGTCAAAGTGGCTGAGCGGCCTCCGGGTCAGGTGTGGCGTGTTGGCGAACGGCTCCGGCAGAACCAGCACAGGAGTCGTCTCAGACAGGGGCTGGGTTAGGTCCACCACGTCCACCGACCCGTCAGCGAGCGCGGCAGTCAGATCGGTCACGCTGAAGCTTGACATGCGATGCGGTCTCCTTTCGGGGTCGGCCGGGGCCATACTACACAGGTCACCGCGAACGCAAGCAGATTGTTCTCGGCGCCGGTGGTCCGGTCAATGGGCCGTCATGATCGGCTTGCGAGGCAGCCACCGCTGGGGCGGCGGCTCAGCGCCGGCGTCGAACGACCGCGGCGTCGCCTTCGCGGCATCCGCACGACCATCGTTCGGTCGCCGCGCCCCGGACAGGTAGTTCACGATCCACCCCAACTCGTAGCCCTGGTCGGCGGCGGCGTGCAGGGTCCAGTACGGGTCGTATAGGTGCGGTCGCCCGAGTGCGCACAGATCGGCGCGGCCCGCGAGGATGATCGTGTTGACGTCCTCGTGGCTCGAGATCGCGCCGACCGCCATCGTCGCGATGCCGACCTCATGGCGGATCCTGTCGGCGAACGGCGTCTGATAGCTGCGCCCGTACGCCGGTCGCTGGTCAGCCCAGACCTGACCCGTCGACACGTCGACCAGATCGCAGCCGTGCTCCGCCAGCATCGCCGCCAGCTCGACCGCATCGTCGCCGGTGAAGCCGCCCGGGTACCAGTCGGTCGCGGAGACCCTCACCGACATCGGCTTTTCGCCCGGCCAGACCGCCCGACACGCGTTGAACACTTCGAGCGGGAACCTAGCTCGAGCCGAGAGGTCGCCGCCATACTCGTCGGATCGCCGATTGGTCAACGGTGACAGGAACGACGACAGCAGGTAGCCGTGGGCCATGTGAATCTCGAGCAGGTCGAACCCGGCTGCCTCGGCGCGGCGAGCCGCGGCGACGAACTGGTCGCGAACGTCGTCCATCGCCGAGCGGTCCATCTCAGACGGCATCGGGCTCGCGTCGAAGTACGGCAGCGCCGAAGGGGCCAGCAGCTCCCACGGTTCCTCGAGCGGGACGTGATCGCCCTCCCACAGCACCTTGGTGGCGCCCTTCCGGCCGCTGTGCCCGATCTGACACCCGATCCGGGTCTGACCGGCCGAGTGGACGAACTCGACGATCCGCCGCCAGCCTGGAACGTGGTCGTCGCGGTACAGGCCACTGCAGCCCGGGGTGATCCGCCCGTCGGCCGATACGCAGACCATCTCGGTCATGACGAGTCCAGCGCCGCCGATGCCACGACTTCCGAGATGGACGAGATGGAAGTCGCCGACCTCGCCGTCAACCGCCGCGTACATATCCATCGGCGAGACGACCACGCGATTCGACAGCTCCAGTCCGCGTAGGCGGAACGGACGGAACATCGGCGGCGTCGACGCGCTGGCGTCCGCTCCGTCGCGGGCGCCGAACGCCGCATCGACGGAGGCCACGAACTCACGATCGCGCAGCCGCAGGTTTTCATATGTGATTCGCCGGCTCCGCGTCAGCAGGTTGAAACCGAACTCGTCGACGTCCTGGCCCACATAACGCGAGATCCCCTCGAACCACTCGAGGCTCGCTTGCGCGGCCCTCTGGGTCGAGAGCACGATGGGTCGACGCTCGTCCTCGTAGCTCTGCAATATGTCTCGGGTCTCCGCGTCGGGCGCCGCGGCGTGGAACGCCCACGCGAGCGCGATCGCATCCTCCATCGCCAGCTTCGTACCGGAGCCAATCGAGAAGTGGGCCGTGTGGGCCGCGTCGCCCAACAGAACGACGTTGCCGTCGTGCCAGTGTTCGTTACGCACGGTGTGGAAGTTGAGCCACCTGGAGTTGTTCGCGATCAACTCGTGACCGTCGAGCACGTCGGCAAACAACGTCCGGCAGAACTCGATCGAGCGCTCATCGCTCTCCCCCGGCGCCAGTTCCAGTTGCTCGCTGACGTCCAACCCTGCGCGCCCCCACGTCGCCTCGTCGGTTTCGACGATGAAGGTGCTGGTGCTTTCGTCGAACGGGTAACAGTGCAACTGAAACACCCCCCACTTCGTTTCGACGATGTGGAAGGTGAACGCCTCGAACACGAGGTCGGTTCCCAGCCACATGAACTTCGAGTGGCGGCGTTCCATTGACGGCCCGAACGCGGAGCTGCGCTCCTCCCGAGACCTGCTGTTGACACCGTCGGCGCAGATCACGAGGTCGTGATGGGCAGCAAGCTCGTCGAGCGGCGGCGACTCAGACTCGAAGTGAAGCGTTGCCCCCAGCTCGGTCGCACGTTCCTGGAGGATCCCCAGCAGGCGTGCGCGGCTGAGCCCGGAGAAACCGTGGCCGCCGGAGGTGCGCCGCTGGCCGCGGTAGAAGATGTCGATCTCGCCCCATCGCGCGAAGCTGGCCGTGATCTTCGCGTATGTCGGACGGTCCGCTGCCTCGAATGTCGTCATGGTCTCGTCGGAGAACACGACGCCGAAGCCGAAGGTGTCGTCGGGCGCATTGCGCTCCCAGACGGTCACCTCATGGCCGAGCCGGCGGAACAGGATGGCCCCATAGAGTCCACCCGGTCCGCCCCCGCGAATCGCAACCTTCAGATCTCTCACCGAACATCAGTTTACAGGCTAGCGCGGTGAAGTGTCGTGAATTCTCCGCAAGGCCCGTCAGTCTCCTCCTCCTCACGGGGAGGAGGAGACTGCCCAACCGCGTGGTCCTCCTAGGTGAAAGCGGACGGATCGACCTTCTGCCAGAAGTACTCGCTGGCGCGCTCCTCGAGCGCCGCGTACGCCTCGTCGAACGTCTCGACCGCGCGGGTCCGCATTTCACGCAGCGGGTCGATCTCCTTGGGCAGTTCGGGATCCATGTGGGGGAATCCGCGGAACCGATGCAGCATCAGAATCCTGCTCCGGAAGATCTCGGCGGAGGACATCCGGCTGCGTACCGACGCCCGCCGGAGACCGTCGAACTCCTCGCGGAACGCCTCGTAATGCTCGCGCGTCTTATCGATCCGCCATGCCTGGCCGATCAGCGCAAGCGGCGGCACGTCGGTCGACATGTGGCCGACCATGACCGAGGCATACGCCTTGATATCGAGCTCATCAAGGAGTAGCCGCACCTTCCGCTCGCGATCCCGGGCCGCAACCCAGGTCGCGTCTTGGACTGCTCCGAACCCGAGGAACCGCAGACGTGACGCCAGCCGCGAGCGGGTGACACGTCGATCCTCCGGAATCGCGTGCCACAACACCGTCCAGAGGTCAACCGCCGGCTCGACGCGACCGAAGCTGAAGATCCGATCGTCTCCCTCCGAAAGCAAGGCGCTCGAGCGCTGCGTCACCGAGTAGAACGCTCTCCGACCGTCGCGGATTCGGGCGAGCAGATCCCGCTTGACGAGCCGCGCGAGCGCGGCCCGGGCGGCGCCGCTGGTGAAGTCCATGCCTTCCAGGATCTCGACCAGGCCCCCTGACCACACCTGCCGCGGGCGACGAACGTGGGCGCCGAAGATCGTCAGGACGAGCTCCTGTGGTTGCAGCCCCTCGGTGCCCGTCGGGGCGCTCATCCAGCGTCACTAGTTGCCGATCGGCACACCAAAGCCGCCGTCAGCGCATCCGCGATCCATCGATTGCGGCACCGTATCGAAGTCAGCGGCTGACTATCGGCCGCTCAGCTGATCAAGCTCGTTCCGCGTCCTGCACGAGCAGCGCGATCTGGACGCGGTTGTCGAGCTGCAGGGTGGCCAGCATCGCCGAGACGTTGCTCTTGATGGTCGCGACGCTGAGGTGCAGCTCTGCGGCGATCGCGGCGTTGGACTTGCCCGCGGGCGATCGCGCCCGCGATCTGACGCTCGCGTGGCGAGAGCTCCTCGAGCAGCCCCGCCGCTTCGGCGTGGCGCGCCGAGGCGTCGCCCTCCCCCGCGAGTCTGTCGATCAGGCGCCGCGTGACCGTCGGTGAGAGCATGCTCTCGCCGGCCGCCACGAGCTCGATCGCTCGGACGATCTCCGCCGGCGGCGTGTCCTTGACGAGAAAGCCGGCGGCGCCGCGACGAAGCGCACGCAGCACCTGATCGTCGGTGTCGAACGTCGTCAGGACGAGCACCGCCGGCGGCTGCGCCTGCTGGCGCACGAGCTCCATCGCCGCGATCCCGTCGACCTTCGGCATTCGCAGATCCATCAGGATCACGTCGGCGCGGTGTCGGTCGAGCGCACCGAGGACCTCGCTGCCGTCGGCGGCCTCCCCGACCACCTCGATTCCGGGCGCACCGCCGAGCATCATCGTCAGGCCGGCGCGGACGAGCGCGTCGTCATCGACGATCAGCACGCGGATCGCGCCGCCATTGGATTTCGCGGCGGTCACCCGGCCGGCTGCTCCTCGGCCTCGGGGCCGCTCCACGGCAAGGTTGCCGCGAGCCTGAACCCGCCTCCGGGGAGCGCCTCGCTGGTGAGCTGGCCGCCGACGAGCGTCACGCGCTCGGCGAGCCCCAGGAGGCCCATTCCCGACCCGACGTGGTCGCCGCGTTTACCGTCACGCTTGGCGACATCGTCGCGAGGCGCGGCGATCGTCGCGGGGGCCTGGCCAACCCTCGGCCGGTTGACGACCTCGACCCGCACTCCGGCCGTCGGCTCGCCCTCGATCGCGATTGCCACGACCTGGCCAGGTGCGTGTTTGCGTACGTTCGTCAGCGCCTCCTGGATCAGCCTGTAGACGGTGCGACCGAGAATCGGCGACAGCGCCTGTCCTTCCATCGCGCTGGTCAGCGTGACGTCCATCCCGGCGGCGCGCGACTCGTCGATCAACCGGGTGAGATCCGCGATCGTCGGCTGCGGGGGCTCTGTGGTCTCGGTCTCGTCACTCGCCCGCAGGACGCCGATCACGCTCGCGCAACTCCTCCTGCGCCTCCCGCGCACTGATTCGAATCACCGCCGCTGCGCGGGCGATCTCCTCGGGCGAGGCGTCGGGATTGAACTCCAGCGCACCCGCGTGAACGCTCAGCAGCGAGATGCGATGCGCGAGCACGTCGTGCATCTCGCGCGCGATCCGCGCTCGCTCGGCGAGCTGCGCCTCGCGTACGCGCAGCTGCTGCTCGTCCTCGGCGCGGCGGGCCCGCTCCTGCAACGAGAGCACCAGCTCGCGCCTGGCCCGCACGTACAGCCCAAAGAGGACGACCGCGACCGTCATCACGAGCCAGAACGCAAGGCTGCCGAAGTCGAACGGCCGTCAGTCGTGTAGATCGCCGCGTTGGTGACGCCCGCCACGGCCGACAGCAGCGCCAGTTGCAGCGTTCGCCGCGGCGTGCAGTGAACCGCGACCGTGAACAACGCGACCAGCGCGGCGCCGCCGCTGGCATTGCTGAAGGTCGAACAACCCAACCGCGAGCCAGCCGACGGCGAGCGGGTGTCGACGCCGCACCCACAGCGCCAGGCAGGGCACGATCGCGGCCACGCCGTCGATCACGAGCATCGTCGTGCCAACGTGGTGCTGGTGGTTCGCAAGGACCGCGCCGCCCACGATCACCGCGAAGAGGAACAGCACGATGTCCACCAGCCAGTCGCGGAGCGACCGCGGGCAGGCTGGTGCCACCGTCCGCGTCGCGCCCGGCGTATTCGGCGCCGATGATCGCCGGCAGCAGCCACCGCTGCCAGCGCGGAAGTCGGCCGTCGGGTGCGGCGGAAACGCTCATTGGTGCTGACGGTAGGTGCAAGACGGCCGCGGCGCCACCAACTTAAGTCGATCCGCTCGTTCCGAAAGGCGGTGCGGGAGACCGCCGATCGGCTTCGCGATCAGCGACATTCGGCCGTAGCGACGAGCTACGCGATGCGGCGATGCTGCCGAGCATGATCGAAGCCAACTCACTCACCAAACGCTACGACGGTCACACCGCCGTACAGGAAGTGTCGTTTCGCTGCGAGCCCGGGACCGTGACCGGATTCCTCGGGCCCAACGGCGCCGGCAAGTCGACGACCCTGAAGATGCTGTGCGGACTGGCACAGCCGAGCAGCGGCCACGCCTCAGTCCTGGGGCTGCCGTTCGCAGAGCTTCCCAACCCGGGCCGCCGAGTCGGCGTGCTGATCGACGCCTCCGCCCAGCACAGCGGTCGCCGCGGCGGCGAGGTGCTGGCCACCTCGGCGCAGCTGATGGACGTCGACCGCCGCCGCGTCGAGCACGATGCTCAAGGTCGTCGGACTCGATGCCGCGGCCGCGCACAAGCGCGTCGGGAAGTACTCGCTCGGGATGCGTCAGCGGCTCGGCATCGCTCACGCGCTGCTCGGCGACCCCGAGGTGCTGATCCTCGACGAGCCCGCCAACGGCCTTGACCCCGAGGGTATGCGCTGGATGCGCGAGCTGCTGACGGGACTTCGCCGATCGCGGAGGCACCGTCCTGCTCTCCTCGCATCTGCTGCACGAGGTCCAGGCAACCGCCGATCGGCTGGTGGTGATCTCCGGCGGCCAGATCGTCGCCCAGGGAACGCCGAGCGAGTTGCTCGGCGGTGGCCCCAGGACGATCGTCCGTGCGGCCGGCGACGGGACCGCCGGCGAGCTGTTGCGCCGGACGCTCGCCTCGAGCCTCGATCTCGGTCAGCGATGGCGCCGACGGCGCGCTGCTGACCGACGCCGACCCCGAGGAGGTCGGCCGGGCGGCCTTGCGCGGCAGCGTCGCGCTCGCCGAGCTGCGAGCGGCCAACGATGGATCCAGCCTCGAGCACCTCTTCTTCCAGCTCACCAACAGTGCCACGTCAGATGACCGTTCAGATTCCAACATCGAGCTCCAGGAGGCCATGTAATGAGTGCCACAACAACGCTTCACCGGGCGGGGACGGCCCCGTCCATTGGTTCGGGGAAGGATCACCGCCCGGGGCTCGGACGGCTAACCGCCGTCGAGCTGCGCAAGATGGTCAACACGCGGTCGGGCTTCTGGCTACCGATCGGCGTCGCCCTGATTACCGTGGCGGTCGCGCTGATCGCCTCGGCGAATCATGGTGGTCGCGACGCGACCTTCACCCACGTACTCCACGCGACCGCGCAGCCGGCCGCCTTGCTGCTGCCGGTGATGGGGATCCTGTTGATCTGCGGCGAGTGGTCCCAGCGCACGACGCTGACGACCTTCACGCTGGTGCCCAGCCGCTGGCGCGTCGTCGGCGCCAAGCTCGGCGCGAGCACGATCGTCTCCACGATCGCGCTCGTGGTCTGCCTGCTGCTCACGGTTGTGAGCGCTGCCGCACTCGGGCATCACCCGGGCGGCACCGGCAGCCTCTCGTGGCAGGTGATCGCGCAGTCCTGGGTGTTCCTGGCTTCGGGCATGGTCATGGGCCTCGCGTTCGGCGCCGCGATCCTGGTCAGCGCCCCCGCGATCGTCGCCTACCTGCTGCTGCCGACGGTCTGGGAGGCCCTCGCCAGCAACATCCATGCACTGGATGGCGTTGCTCGCTGGCTCGAGTCCTCACAGACGCTGGCGCCGTTGACCCAGCAGTCGATGAGCGGCACTCAGTGGGCGCACGCATTGGCGACGTTCGCCGTCTGGATCGGGATCCCGCTCGTGATCGGCGTCTGGCGGATCGGGCGTGGCGACCTCGACTGAAGATGCATCTTCGACCTCAGATGCGAGACTCCCTCGCCGGAAGCTGTCGACCACGGCGAGCCACGGCGAGGGAGGTAACCGGAATGCAACAACACGAGCCGGCAGTCATCTCGGTGATGCTGATCGTTCCCGACGCCGACGCGGCGCTCGCCTGGTACAAGGACGCGCTCGGCGCCACGGAGCTCTGGAACCTGGGAGGCGTCGCCGGCCTGGAGGTCGAAGGGGCGCCGTTCTTCCTCCACCAGGTCAACCCGGACAATCCCGACGAGGACAGCCCTGACCGGGTCGGCGCCACCAGCACCCGGATCGAGTTGTTCGTCGATGATCCCGACGGCGTCCGGGAGCGGGCGATCGCGGCGGGCGCGATCGCCGGAGCCGCGATGATCGATCACGAGCACGCGTGGGGAACCCACCGCCAGGGTGGGTTCCGCGATCCCTTCGGCCACAACTGGTCGGTCGGCGACCGCTCTCCGCTCGCGCGGTCTGGCGATTAGCGCCCGATCGACGGAGATGCAGCCGGTTAGGTGGCGTCGCCGCCCAACGCCGCGCCGATCTCGGCGATCGCCTCGTGCTCCGCGTCTGTGACGCTCTGGCCGTGTTCACGGTGGGCGCTGGCGACCTTGTCGGCCAATGTGAGGATGAAGCGCCGGTAGTCGTCGACCTCCTCCGGCGTGGCCTTCGCCTCGACCAGCGCCACGGCGTCACGCAGGTGCTGCAGGCCTCCCTGCTTGAGCTCTGCGGGGGAGTGGTAGTGGGTGTGGTCGCGCTCGGGCTTGGTGGCCGTGATCTCGTCGAGCAGTTGGCTTTCGCCATGCTCCTGACGCGCTTCGGTATATGCCTTGGCCATCGCGATCGTCTCGCGGAACGTCCCACCCTTCTGGGCCGTGAGGACAATCAAACCGGCGCTTGGGGGCGCCTCGAGTACGAGCTTCCACTCGTCCTCGGTGAAGTCGGCCTTCCCAGTCATTCGCTTAGCTCCTCTGCGGTTTGACGGGTCGAAGTTCCTCGGCCCTGACGCGCAGGATCGCAGATCAGCTCTGCGTCTTGAGTCCGCTGCCGGTGAGCCCGACGATGACCCGTTCGTCTTCGTCCAGCAGCCCTCGGCGCAGCAGCTCGATCCGGCCTGCCTCGGCGGCCGCCGAGGTCGGCTCCACGTAGATCCCCTGACGCCAGAGCGAGGTCGCCGCGCGCTCGACGTCCTGCTCACTGACGCCGATCATCGCGCCGCCAGTCGCCCGGACCGCCTTCAGCACCGCGCTCGCCCGCGGCGGCGCCGCCACGAGGATGCCCTCGGCGATCGACCTGCCGGTTCCGACGGGGCCTCCGAGGAGCTCGTCGGCGCCGGCCTCGTATGCGTCCACCAGCGGTCGGCACGCATCCACCTGGACTCCGTAGATCCGCGGCCATCGGTAACCATCGCTATCCATGGCAGCCTCCAGCCCCTGGAATGCCCCGAGCACCAGGCTCCCGGACCCCGCCGGGAAGATCACGGCGTCGAGCGGTCCGAGGTCTGCGAGCTCGGCTCCGAGAGTCCGCATGCCGGCGATGAAATACGGCGACCAAAGGTGACTCGCGTACACGGTCCCGGTCGCGTTCGCGTGAGCCTGGGCAGCGCCCGTGACCTCGCGGCGGTCGCCACCAATCGCCACCAACTCGGCCCCGTAGGCGGCGATCTGCGCTCGCTTGCCGGCGCTCGCGGTTTCGGGCACGAAGATCGATGCGGCCAGGCCCGCCCGGGCCAGGTAGGCGGCCATCGCGGACCCGGCGTTCCCCGAGGAGTCCAGCGCGGCCGCTTGCACTCCCATCTGTTTCAGACAACTGACGACGCAGGCCGCGCCGCGATCCTTGAACGATCCCGACGGCGACAGAAACTCGAGCTTGTAACCGACCACCCCGCGGTCCAGGACCGGGGTCTCCGTTTCGCCAAGAGTCACCCGATTCTCCGGCAGCACCGGCGGCAGTAGCTCCGGCCGTCGCCAAAGTCCGGGGCTCGGCGGGCTCTTGAGGACGTCGGCACCGGGGTCCCAGCTGAGCGTCCCGCCGCACGGGCAGCGCCAAGCCGTGCTCCACTGCGGGAGGGCCGCATCGCAGCCGTCACAGCGAAGCTCGCCGACCTCGGGCATCTAGATTCTGGGCGTCACGTGACCGACGCCCGCGGCGGCAGCCGCAGCCGTGCCGGCGGGTGTACAGAGCAGCGTGCCACCTCGGACGTCGAGCATCTCGCCGGCCCTGATCCGGGTGACCCCGCCGACGATCACGGTGCGGCAGACGCCGTCCGCGTCGGTCACAAGCAGGTCCGCATCGGCGCCCTCGGTGAGCTGGCCCTTGTCGAGGAGTCCCAGCCTGAGCGCCGGCTCACGGCAAGCCTTGAGCACGAGGTTCGACAGCGTCAGCACCCCAGCTGCGACGAGCGCCATGCCCTGGGTGAGGGTCGAGTTGCGTGGCAGCGAACCGCCATCGCTTCCGAAGGTATCGACGACGAACTCGCCGCTCGATTTGCGGGCGAGCGCCAGCGCCAGTGCCGATGCCGGCGGATTGACGGCGAAGCTGACACCGACATCCGTGGCAGCCGCGTCGAAGGCCCGCAGGCCTGCCTCCGGCGATGCAAGCTGAACGCCGTCGCCGTCCTCCACATGGATCTGCGCCCAGCCTTCGGTGATCGCGCGCCGCAGCTCGGCTTCGGTGGGTTCGAAGCCGCCGAGACGCAGGCAGGTCTTGACGACGTTGCTGCGCGGAACGCCGTCGACGCACGACGCCTCGGCGCCGTTGATCGTCGCGAGGTAGGAGTCGGACCACAGGCTCCGGGCTCCTTCGAGCGCGACGACGGCTCGCGCCGCTTCTGCGACCGGGTCCTCGATCTGCCCGCGGCAGTAGGAGTTGACGTGTGCAAGCTGGACGGGCCTGCCGGCCGCGACCGCGACCAGTTCCTCGACGCCGGTGATGTCGCTCCCCGTCTCTGTCGAGCCGGCGTGAACGGCGCAGTGGGCACCCGTGGTCGCGCAGCTGTCGATCAGCCGGTCGAGCGCGGACGGGGTGATCGGGAAGTGACCGCCGAGCGCCTTCAGCCCGAACCCGCCCGCCTCCAATGAGCGTCCGAGAAGCTCGCCCAGCTCCGACTCGCTTGGATCCGGACCGGAGACCGTCAACTCTGGGATCGCCGGCACCAGCACGCCGATCGTCAGTCCGCATCCGGCGGACGCGAGCGCAACGATCAGGTCGGCGGGATCGCCCGCGAGGTCGAGCGCGCTGGTCACTCCGGCTCGCAGCAGCATGCGGCAGCCGACGGCCCGACCAAATCGGCCGGAGACGTGGACGTGCGGGTCGACCAGCCCGGGCATCACGATCAGGCCGTCGGCTTCGATCACGCTCGCGCCGAGCCCGGGATCGATCTCCGGCGCGATCGCCTCGACGCGTCCGCCGGCAATGGCAAGGTCGAGCCTGCCGGACGGCATACCCGGGGGGTTGGCGAGCCTGCCGCCGCGGACGACCAGGTCGAAACGGCTCACAGTGGTCCGGGAAGCTCGACCTCGAGCTCGGCGGCGAGCGTCGCGACGTCGGCCCAGACCGAGCTCGTGATGGTCACGCCCTCGATCTCGGCGAGCGCCTTCCGGCGTCCGCCGCCGGCACCGGGCAGCAGCACCTCGTCAAAGCCCGGCCGAGTCTCGCTCGATGTCATCATCTGCTCGACAGTGGCCGCGGTGGTGGCCTGCTCCGGCGTCAGGGCGGCCGGGTCGACGACCGCGATGAACAGGGCGCCGGTCTCGGGCGGATAGCTGGCGCCCAGGCCTCCGGCGAGCAGCTCGACGACGAGCGCGAGGCCGTATCCCTTGTGGCCGCCGAGCGGCGCCAGCGTTCCGTGCGGCGGCAGCGCCCGCGCGGGGTCGGTGGTCGGGGTTCCGGCCGCATCGAATGCCCACGTCTCCGGGATCGAATCACCGCGAGCGGCCGCAAGCAGGACCTTGCCGCGAGCGGCCTGCGTTGTCGACAGGTCGACCACGATCGGCGCCTCGCCCTCGGGGTTGGGGAATCCGAACGCGATCGGATTGGTCGATAGACGTGGCTCGCGCCCGCCCCACGGAGCCATCGTCGCGCTGCCGGGATCGCCAGAGCCCGCGACGATCGCGATCACGCCATCACGCGCGGCCGCGTCCACGTAATAGCCGAGGCGCCCGTTGTGGGGTACGTCACGCACAGTCGCGACGGCGGCGCCCGTCTGCCGGGCCCGTTCGGCTGTGCGCTGCACCGCGCGCAGCGTGATCACGTGGCCCCACCCGTTGCCTCCGTCGAGCGTCAGCGTGGCCGGCGTCTCGCTGAGCAGCTCCAGCCGCGCCGGCGAGACGATCGAACCGTCGCGCGCCCAGCGAACGTAGGACGGGAGGCGGACGAAGCCCTGGGAGTCGTAGCCGCGTTCTTCAGCGTCCACCACCTCGTCGGCGACGAGCGCCGCGTCCTCCACGGTGACGCCGCAAACGCCCAGCATCTCTGCCGCTAGGCGGCGCAGCTCGGCGACGGCGAACGGCCCCTCACCGGCCATCGGTGATCTCGACGATCGCCTCGAGCTCGACACAGTTGTTCCGCGGCAGCTGCATCATGCCGACGGCCGAGCGCGCGTGTAGCCCGGCTTCGCCGAAGACGTCGCGCAGAAGGTCGGATGCCCCGTTGATCACGAGCGACTGCTCGATGAAGTCCTCGGAGCTGTTGACCATCCCGAATAGCTTTAGAAAGCGCTCGACATCGCGAAGCGAGCCGATCGCCGCGCGCACCGTCGCGAGCAGGCTGAGCATCGCCTGGCGGGCGGCTGCGTATCCCTCTTGCGTCGTCAGATCGCGTCCGAGTTTGCCGGTGTACAGCGGCTCGCCGGAGGAATCGGGCAGATGGCCGGAGACGAACAGCAGCTGACCCGACCTTGTCGACTTCGTGTAGTTCCCCCCCGGCGGTCCTGGAGCCGGGAGGGTCAGCCCAAGTTCGGCCAGCCGCTCCTCTGCGGTCGTGGTTGATGGAATGGCTTCGCTCATCTGCCGCCTCCAATGCTGTCGCTCTGCTCTTGGCGGACATCGCTCAGGTAGCTGTAGAGCGTTGCCCGTGAAACTCCCAGGTGCTCGGCGACCTGGGGCACCGATCGGCGTAGCGAGAAGACGCCGCGACGCTCGAGGCCGCGAATCACCTCCAGCCGATCGCGCTTGCTGTGAGGATCGATCGGCCGCCCCAACGAGACCTCCTCCTCGCGGATGATCTCGGCGACTACCTCTTCGACGTCGTCGGCGAACCTGATCTGCTGCGGGTTCTGCAGCGCAGATCCGGTGAGGTCTTCGAGCATTCCTGCGACGGTGCGCAGCTCGGTGATGTCGTAGTTGATGCAGATTGCCCCGACCACGTGGTCGCGCCGATCGCGCAACGTGATCGTCATCGATTTGAGCACGCGTCCATCCGGGGTCCTGGTGATGTAGCTGTATTGATCCTGGGCGCCGTCGCCCTCGGCGATGATCGCCATACCGATCTGGCTGACGGATCCGCCGATGTGACGGTTCGTCACGTTGCCCGCGATGCCGACGATCGTGCCGTCGTGCTTGCGGAAGTCGTGCAGCACGACCTCGCAGTTGCGACCGAACGTGTCCGCGATCGCGGAGATCACCGGGCGGAGCATCGCGAAGATCCAATCGGCGTCTGCGGTGCGGCCCCTGCGGTTGGCCGCACGCCTGACCGTCGTGGCCCTAAGTGCGTCCAAGGCAGAAGGCTCGTGCTCTGCGTCCCCCATCAGGACGCCACCTCCACAGCGTCGTGGGCCAGTGGGTAAAGACACGCCACGCTCGTCTCGCGCCCGGCGCCGCTGGCGAGCTCGGGCATGGTCTGCGAGCACTCCGGCTGGGCGATCGGGCACCGGGTCCGGAACCTGCACCCAGACGGGGGATTGGTCGGAGATGGCACTTCGCCTTTGAGCAGCTCGCGTTTGGCGGCGCGTTCCACGCGCGGGTCGGGATCTGGAATCGCCGAGAGCAGTGAACGCGTGTACGGATGCCGCGGGTGGGTGTTGATCTCTTCGGCATCACCGATCTCCACGATCCTTCCGAGGTACATGACGGCGATTCGGTCGGACACATGCTTGACCGCGGCGAGGTCGTGCGCGATGAAGAGATAAGTCAGGTTCAGCTCCTGCTGAAGCCGCATCAACAGGTTGAGGATCTGTGCCTGGATCGAGACATCGAGGGCGGAGATCGGCTCGTCGCAGACGATGAAGCTCGGGTCGACGGCAAGCGCGCGGGCGATGCCGACGCGTTGACGCTGACCGCCGGAGAATTCGTGTGGATACCGATTGGCATGGCCGGCGTCGAGCCCGACGATTTCAAGCAGCTCTCGCATGCGGGCCCCGCGGGCACGACGCCTGAGGCTCGTCTGGATCGTCAGCGTCTCGGTGATGATGTCGCCGACGGTCTGGCGGGGGTCAAGCGACGAGAACGGGTCCTGGAAGATGATCGCCGCTTCCCCGCGCAACCGCCGCATCGCCTTTCGTTTGAGACCGATGATCGACGTTCCTCGAAAGCGAATGTCCCCCGATGTCGGCTCGACGAGACGCAGGAGCGTGCGTCCGAGCGTGGACTTCCCGCACCCGGATTCGCCGACCAGGCCGACGGTCTCGCCGTCGTAGATCGACAGGTTCACATCGTCGACTGCATGGACGACGGCTCCGCCGCCACCGGTCACCCGGAAATGCTTGGTCAGGTGCTCGGCCTCGACGAGCGGCGTCGGCCCGGCTGGCGCCTCCGCCATTGCGGTCGCGGGCGCGGCCTCAGCGGCCATCGAGGCCTCCACGCTCCTGGCTGACCCAGCAGGCAGCCAGCTGCCCCTCACCGCCGAGTGGTGCTAGCGCCGGATCGTCGGTTGCACAGCGATCCTGGCGGAACTCGCACCGTGGATGAAACGCGCAACCCCGCGGCCGGCGAGCTGGGTCGGGCGGTTGACCGCCGATCGCTCGTAGCGACGTCTTTGACCGGTCGCCCAAACGCGGGATCGAGCGCAGGAGGGACCACGTGTAGGGATGGTTCGGCTTCACCAGCACGTCCTCAGTGAGCCCGGTCTCCACGATCCGCCCGGCGTACATCACGGCGATTCGATCGCACATGCCCGCAACTACGCCGAGGTTGTGGGTGATCAGGATCGTGGCCGTGCCGAACTCAGCCGTCGTCTCCTTCAGCAGCTCGAGGATCTGGGCCTGGACCGTCACATCCAGAGCGGTCGTCGGCTCATCGGCGATCAGCAACGGCGGCCGCGTGGTCAACGCGGAGGCGATCAGCGCCCGCTGACGCATGCCACCCGAGAACTCGTGCGGGTACTGGCGTGCGCGCTCCGCCGCCGCCGGGATGCCGACGCGCTCCAGCATCTTGACGGCGTCGGCAAACGCATCGGCCCGCGATTCCTTGGCGTGCAGGCGCAGTGGCTCGGACACCTGCCAACCGACGCGATACATCGGGTTGAGCGCCGACATCGGGTCCTGGAAAACCATCCCGATCCGCGAGCCACGGATGGCCGCCATCTCCTTCTCGCTCAACTCCGTAAGCCGGATCCCATCAAACCGGATCGAGCCGGAGGTGATCCGCCCGGCTCCGGGGAGGAGCCGGGTGATGCTGAGTGCCGTCAGGGTCTTGCCGCTTCCAGACTCCCCGACGATGCCGAGCACCTCGCCGCGGGCAACGCTGAACGAGACGCCCGAGACCACCTCGGTCGTGCGTTTGCGGTCCGCCTTGAAGCCCACGTGCAGATCATCGACCTCGAGCAGCGAGTCGCTCAATGCTCACCCTCCGACCGGCATGCAGGGCAGTATGAGTCGTGACCGGTGCTCGCCGTCGTGGTGAATGACATTGGTGGCCACCACGGGGTTCGTGGCGAGATATGGCTCTTCGGGAGTGCCGGCGTTGGGCAGATACCCGGGGAAGCTCGAACCGGCGATAGCGATCCGCAGCCGGTGGCCCGCCAGGAACCGATGGGCAACTGCCGAGATCCCGAGCGTGATCGGGTAGATCTGACCTGGTTGCAGCAGCTCGGTCTTACCCGGATCGCGATATCGCGCCCGAACCGCGCTCTGGATGACGATCTGCGAGTACCCGTCCGGGTGGACGTCGGAGACCGTGACGACGACGTCCGTGTCGACCACCGAGCTCGAGAGGTTGAACTCGAATACCGGATCTCCGACCACTTCGAGGTCCTCGTCGAGTGCCCCCGTGGTGTAGGTGATCGACTTCGCCTCAGCCGGGCGTTGATCCAGTGGACCGGCGGGCCACATCCACCCGACGCCACCGTGCCCGCCGATCGTCGGGACCGGATCGAACGGATCAAGGACGAACTCCACCGGCGGAGCTTCCGAACCTGGCTCGGACTCCGACAGCAGGCCGTCGTGGACGGAGCCGGCATCCGACCCGGCTCCGTCGGCCGACAGATACAGAATCCGCTCGCTGACCTCCGGGGGCGGCCAGGTCGTCGTGTTCAGCCAGCGGTGGTCGCCGACGACGTACGCGCTGACGGGAGGTTCGTCCATCAAGCCCGTGTTTTCCCCTTTCATCCAGTGGTCGAACCACCGGACCTGTAGCTCGATCCGGCGGCTGCGCGCATGGCGAGGGAACTTCACTGAGTCGTTCTGAGGGGCGAGGTTGCCACCATGCACCCACGGTCCAATCACCAGCTTCTGCTTGCCTCGGGCTCCCTCACCGCCCGTCGCGGTGACACCGAGGAAATGGCGAATCTGGACCGCGGTGTAGCGGTCGTACCAGCCACACTCGTAG
Source organism: uncultured Solirubrobacterales bacterium (assembly GCA_963805095.1). Lineage (GTDB taxonomy): Bacteria > Actinomycetota > Thermoleophilia > Solirubrobacterales > Solirubrobacteraceae > Palsa-465. Next base: position 6,510 of record CAWDSW010000001.1, on the reverse strand, counting down.
AGCACCGGAATGTCGAAGTCGCTGTAACGGGTCGCCGGATCGAACTCGTTCCAGTAGTCGTCGTCGTCGATCCTCGCCATCGTGTCGAGCAGGCCCGGATGGACGAAGCTCGCCAGGAGTGGCGCTCCGGTCTCCTTCCACCGATTGAGCCACCACTCCCATTCATCGCGAGTTCCGATATCGACTGCGAACACGTCGTTCATGGCAGCCCACCGCGGCAGTGTCGCTGTGAACATCCCGTTCTCAGCGCACGTCCTGCCATCCGCCGCGTAGCTGGTGACCATCGCACACAGGTGAGGCGGCTTGGTCGCCGCCGTCGTCAGCTGCCATTGGCCATCGGCGGAGATGCCATAGCTCCCGACTTTGCCGTTCGACCACGGCTGCGCCGCGGCCCACTCGATCGTGTCGTAGCCGTCCGGATGGGGATCCCAGCCTTCGGTCGTCCACTCGTTGAAGTGCCCACCGGAGCCGAACCGTCCACGGAAGCTGACGATCGCCACCGCGTAGCCGTTGTCGAGGAACTCCGCGATCTCACCGAAGCGCGGTGGGCGTTTGCGGTCATACGGGGACTTGCACACAAGTGTCGGGAAGCTTCCCTCCCCATTTGGGAGGTAGACGTCGCCGATCAGTTCAACCCCATCCCGCATCGGGATGTGGACGACCTTAGGTTCTGGGATGACCATCTACTTGCCCACCGTCACCGAGCTCAGCCACGGACGGGGGGTGAACTGGTTATACGTGTTGAAGCTTTCGTTCTTGACGTTCTTCCGGACACCATACGCACCTGTCAGAGACAGGACCGGGATACCCGGAGGATCCTGACCGAAGACGTTCTGGAACTCGTGGAGCAACTTCAAGCGCTTCTTCACGTCCAGTTCCCCGAGTTGCTTATCGAGGATTGAGTCCATCTTCGGATTCTTGTAATCCCCGCCGTTGAGGCCACCCGGGACGGTGTTGCGCGAGTGGTAGTAAGCCGACAGGTCCGGATCGGCTGACAGCAGGTTGTTGGCGATCATGATCATGTCGAACGTGCGAGTGTGCGCGAGCTGATCGATGATCGTCCCGATCGGGACCGGGCGGGTCGCCACATCGACGCCGACCGCCTTCCACTGTTGCGCCATCGCCTCGATCGTCGTGACGTACTGCGGGTTGGTCGTGGTCATGATCGTGAACTGCGCTTTGACGCCGTTCTTCTGACGGACGCCACCGGGGCCCATCTTCCATCCCGCCGCATCCAGCATCTGCTTTGCCTTCCCGGGGTTGTGCTGGTAATTCGGGGAGGTATTGGCGGTGTACGCCGACGTACCCGGGGGTTCCGGAGAGTTCGTGAAGAGGGCGCCGGTCCCGAACCACACGCTCTTGATGATCGCCTTGCGGTCCAGCGCCCACCACAGCGCCTGGCGGACGCGCGTGTCCTTGAAGAACTTGGACGACGGGACGGTCGGCCTGAGCTGGAAGGTCGCCACCTCGACGGCCGTCGACGGGAACTTGATCAGATCGATCTGCGAGTTGTTGGCGATCGCGGTGTACTGGTCGGAGGTGACCGGTCCAACCTGGATCGCGCCCGTCTGGAGCTGCTGAACGATGCTCGTCGGGTTGGCGATGATCTTGATGATGTACTGGCTGAGCTTGGGCTTCCCACGCCAGTAGTGTGGATTGGCCGCGAACGTGATCTGCGAGCCCTTCGCCCAGTTGACCAGGGTGAACGGACCGTTGACAGCTGTCGGCTTGAGGTTGTACGCAGCCGTGTTCAGTTGCTTGCCGGTCATCTTGCCGAGCACGTGCTTGGGCAGCAGCCCCAGCGTGCAGAGCTCGAGCAGGAGGGGCGCGTATGGCTTCTTCGTGGTCAGCTCGAACGTGTGGGCGTTGATCGCCTTCGCCGACTTGATATAGGCCTTGGCGTCGCCGCTGTAGGCGCACGCGAAGTCCTTGTACTTCGGCGAGAACATCAGGTTGAACGTGAACACGACGTCATCGGCGGTCAACGGGGTCCCATCCGACCACTTCGCGTTCGAGCGAAGCTTGAACGTGTAGGTGTTGCTGTTGTTCGTGACCTTCGGCAGACCCGTTGCGATCGCCGGTTGCGGGTGCCCGTTCTTGTCGATCGTCAGCAGGCCGTTGAAACACGTCGCCGCGACGATGTAGGCGGCGAAGTCCTGGCCGACGAGTGGGTTGAACGTCGTTGGATCGGCCTGGTTGCCCTCGATCACCGTCCCGCCGCCGCTTGCCGCACGCAGCTTGGCCATCGTGGTGCTGGCGGAGGCCGGGGAGTCGAACATCTCCTCCAGCAGCGGCGCCATCGCCGCCATCGCGGCCAAGCGGCCGCCCATAAAGAGCAGGTCCCTACGAGAGCTAAGGCCGCCTTCGAGTTCGTCCTTCTGTTCGTCCTTCACTTCGTCTCCTCCTCGTTGAGTGAGCACAGTGGTCTTGGAATCGAGCTGTCGGTTGTCAAAGCTCGGTCACATCCCTCGCAGGCGCGGGTCGAGCGCATCCCGCAGGGCGTTGCCGAGCAAGTTGGTGGCTACCACCGTCATGAAGATCGCGACGCCGGGAATCACGACCAGCCAGACCGAGTGGTAGAAGTACGTTTCAGAGTTGCTGAGCATGTTTCCCCAGCTCGCCGTCGGCTCTTGCACGCCGAGTCCGAGGAAATCGAGTGCCGCCTCGAGCAGGATCACCTGCCCGATCCGCAGGCTTCCGGCGACGATGATCACCGGCAGTGCGTTGCGCAGGATGTGACCAAACATGAGCCGGGAGTCGCTTGCTCCGACGGACCGGGTTGCGACGATGAAGTCGCGGTTCTTCAGCGAGATCACCTCTGCTCGGATCAGACGCGAGAGGTCGGCCCAGCCGATCGCCGCCAGCATGCCGGCGAGCCCGAGCGGCGACGGTTGCAACAGCACGGCGATCAGCAGGAACAGGAAGATGTCCGGGAACGCGAGGATCGCGTCGACGAAGCGCATCAGCACCTGATCGATCGCACCCCCGAAGAAGCCGGCGACGATTCCGACGACCGTGCCGATCACGAGCTGCGCCGCGACCGCCACGAAGGCGATCCCGAGCGTCGTGCGAGCGCCGTAGAGAAGGCGCGCATAGGTGTCGCGTCCGAGCTCGTCGGTGCCGAGCCAATGCTTCGAAGTCGGGCCACTGAAGGTCGAGAGCAGGTCCTGTTGCGTCGGGCTGTAGCGCGAGATCAGCGGCGCCAGGATCGCCGCCAAGATGACAAGCAGCAGAAACATCGCGCTGGCGACGCCGACCCGGTTGGACATCAACCGGCGCAGTGAACCCCGCCAGTAGCCGGTGTGGCCTCCGTAGGTGTCGAACTCGCCGACCTCGCCGATCATCCCCTGGGCGGTGGCGTCGAGGGCGCTCATGCCGTGGCCTCCGCGCGCATGCTGCTCGCCACCCGGGGGTCGAGCAGCACCGTCCCGATGTCTGCCACGAGGTTGCCGAGGATCACGAGGAATGCGACGAAGGTCGTGATCCCTAACACCGTCGTGTAGTCGAAGTCCTGGGCGCGCTGGTAGGCCAGCAGGCCGATTCCGGGCCAGCTGAAGACGATCTCGACGACGAGCGCTCCGCTGATCAGGTAGGGAATCGAGAGGCCGATCAGCGTCACCAGCGAGACGATCCCGTTCCGGAGGCCATGGACGAGCACGGCGCGACGGCGGGTCGCGCCCTTCGCCAGCGCGGTACGGATGTAGTCCTGCGAGAGGACCTCGACCATGCTCGAGCGCAGGTAGCGCGACCAGGTTGAGATGTAGTAGAAGCTGAGCACGACCGCCGGGAGAACAAGGTGCGCGAGGTGGTCGCCGAGCCCGCCCCCGGTCGGACTCGCGTCACCGCTCTGGGGAAGCGCCGGAAGCCCCCATTCGGTGAACTTCACCGAGAACAGCAGGATCAGCACGAGCCCCAGCCAGAACTGCGGGATCGCGAAGCCGGCGACCGAGACGGTGGTGAGGATGTGATCGACCTTCGACCCCCGCCGAGCCGCACCCAGCACCCCTATCGGTATCGCCAGCATTAGACCGAGCAGCAGCGCGGCGCCGGTCAACTCCAGCGTCGCCGGAAGCCGCGAGACGATGTCGCCGAACACCGAGCTGTGGTCCTCGAGGCTGAGGCCGAAGTTCCCCCGGACCGCGTTGCCGAGCCAGCTGAGGTACTGGACGACGACCGGGCGATCGAGCCCGAGGTTGTGGCGGATCAGCTTGATCTCGGCCGGGTTCAGGGTGGGACTCAGCGTCAGCCCGGGAACGTGGCTGCCGGCCGTCACGTGGATGATCGCGAACGTCACGATCGTGACGCCGATCACCACCGGGATCAGCGCCAGGACCCGCCGCAAGATGTACCGCAGAAGCATCGCCGAAACCGTCGTCTAGGGGACGCTCCAGAACCGGTATGGAGCCCGGTTCAGGCGCTCGCAACCATCAGCCGTGACGTGCCACATGTCCTCCCAGCACGCCGTCCCGAATCCGTGCCTGATCAGCATCGGCTCGAGGCAGAAGACCATCCCCTCGTCCCAGGTGTGGGGGCTGTTCGGCGCCAGCGCGGGGCGATCGTCAAAGCCCGTGCCGATTCCGTGGCCGCGGAAGTACAGGTAGTCCGCGTAGCCCTCGGCCTCGGCCATCTCAGTCGCGACCGCGGCCATGTCGCCGATCACCGTGCCGGGCTTGATTCCGGCGCTGACCGTTTCGACGATCGCGATCTGGGTCTCCATCATCCGCAGTTGCTCTGGCGAGGGCTCGCCGCACACCGTCTGGCGGCTGGAGTCGCTCAGATAGCCCATGTATCGCCCGCCCAAGTCGACGTAGGCGATGTCCCCGGGCTTCACGGCATAGGCCGTCGGGGCCGCGTGCTTGAGGCCTGATCTGGGGCCCGCGACGACGGAGATCGCAAAGGCCGGGTGCTCCGCACCGGCTCGGAACATGGCGTCGTTGGCCGCCGCCGCGATATCGAACTCGGTGACGCCGGGCGCGACCGACTCCATCGCCGCAACGGCGCCCGCATCGGCGATCGAGGCCGCCTTCCGAAGGACCTCGACCTCGCGGTCGGACTTGATCGAGCGCAGCTGGATGATCAGCGGCGTCGCCGGCTTCGTGGTCCAGCCGAGAGCTTTTAGGTCGAGTCGGTCGCTGAGCATCTGCCCGGCGCGCCCGGCGATGCCGACGGTGGCGTTGGCGGGAAGGGTCGAGAGCGCGTCCTTGACGTGGTCCTCCAGCGTCATCGGGCGAGCGCTGCCCGTGACCGTGCGCGGGGAGGCGGCGGCACGCACGTCCCGAGGCCACGCGTCGGCGATCCCCGAGTGCATCGGCTCGCCGTGCATCACCGCGTTGGTGACCATCACGACCTCGCCGTCAGCCGGGACCGCCAGCACCGTCTCACCGCCGTAGAAGTCCTGGAAGTTGGCGAGATAGCGGATGTTCGCCGAGTCCTCGCCCGTGCCGACGACGATCACGCCGTCCATCTCCTCGGCGGCCATCAGGAGACGCAGGCGAGCGATTCGCTGCTCGTACTCCTCCTCCGGGAAAGGTAGGTTGCGCCAGGGCAGCCGGCTCTCATAGTCGAACGGCACCCGCCCCCAGCCGTACGGCATCGTCGAGGTGGTCATCAAGCCTCCATTACGTGTGACAGGACACGGTCCACGGGCACCACGTCCCCGTACTTCATGTGGATCTCAAACAACGCCACGGCGTGGGACGTGGCGCCACGGTCGCAGACGCATTCCTCGGGCACGATCACCCGCAGGCTGTTGCTGAACGCGTCGAGGCAGGTTCCGCGCACGCAGCCGCTCGTCACGGTGCCCGTGACGACCAGCGTGTCGACGCGATTGAAGATCAGCTGGCTGAGCAGCGTCGTGCCCACGAACGCGCTGGGGAAGGTCTTTACGAACACGTGCTCGCCCTTTTGGGGGGCCAACTCAGGCCAGATCTCGTAGGCGTCGTCGGACTGCATCACCGGGGCCTCGGTGGTCGCGCGCACCTTCCACCGACCGCGCGCGGCCGGCGTCTCCAGGCGCGCCGCAGTGCTGTAGAAGACCGGCAGGTTTTGGTCCCTGAACGCGGTTAGGACGGGCAGGATCTGGTGGGAGGTTTCGACCGCCGACTCGGCCGCGAACGGGTACGCCGGATCGACGAACGCGCGGTACATGTCGACCACGATCAGCGCAGGGGCCTCTCCGAAGCCAACCTCGCCACCCCACCCGGCCTTGTCGTATTCCGCCTGCTCGGCGGCCGGGATCACGTCATCCCAGATCGGCATGCAGGCACACCCTGGTGCGTCGCTCGTTGGCCAAAGTTCGGAGTCCGGGTTGACAGCTTGGCGGGAAAAACTAGACGATTCGTCCAGCGAGCTGGAGAAACTATCTGATCGCCGGCGAAACTGCCATTCGCCCTATGTACAGAGATCTCGTGGTCTGGCTTGGCCCGAGGGCTTGCGGTCGTGCTGCGCCGAGCTGGACCAACTGTCTAAGTTGGATGTCTAAGGGATCCGAGCCAGTTGGCTAAGCTCGGG